>OZ244889.1:0-5241742 GCA_965221425.1 Candidatus Poribacteria bacterium
ATCTCCCACACATGTCCATCAAAACCGCAGAAAACCGAGGTGCCTGATACGTTCCATAACGGTCGTGTAAAAAAATGAGGAGGCTCAGCAAAGTTTGTAGTGAGGTTTTTCTGTTCATCACCTTGTGTTGATGTTAAAAACAGACCATCCGGGTGGGTATATATCAGTTGTTTGCTATTTGGTGCCCAACTCACGAATCGCGATCCAAATCTGATATTTGTTGCCAAGCACTTTATTGATGATCCATTCAAAGGCACTAATAATAACTCAAAGAAAACATCTTGAGAAGTTAAACTTTCCGCTCCTATTATGTTGAGCACTGCAACTGCAGTATCATCAGGAGAGAGATACATTTCTGCTACATATAATCCACGTGTGAGAAATGATATGTCACCAGTGTCAACATTAAAAACACCTAAGTCTCCCTGAACCCATGCGAACCGACTTAGTTCTTCATCTGAACCCAGCTGCTCATCTGTATCAGTATGCCAGACATTGATGACTCGTCCCTCGGAATCAGGAGAAATAATTGTGGAAAAATCTATATCTTCTGGACGTAGCTTTGTAATGATATATTTTCCATCCGATGTCCACTGTGGCATTTCAAAACCTTCTATCGGACTAATTGGCTTTTCACTAATTCGCCGCTGTTTATTTTCAATTTTATCCCAAACCCACAGTTGCGGAGCACCCATTCGGTCAGAACAAAATGCGACATAACGTCCATCTGGAGACCACCGTGGTGCCCAGTCAACCCCTACATCAGAACCGAGTTGATGGGATTCCTTTGTTTTGATATTGGTGACCCAAACCTCATCACAATGATGATAAGCTGGTGCTCCGGTAGGTAAAAGTTTTGAGTATTCTGTCGTTTCTTGTTCGGATGATGACTTTCGACTGGGATCCTTCACGACATAGGCAAGAGATTCTCCATCTGGGGAAAGCTGGAATCGCGAAACTGATGCAAATGAAAGAGATTTCATTTTTAGTACATCTGAAATGGTTAGTGTTTTGTGAGCCATCTTTATCCTTATTTTGTTTTCAATTGCAGGACGCAAGCAATCTAATTTGCGTATCTATCGCACAATTATTGCTTGATAAAACGTGAGTTTGATAATTAAAACCGGTAAATAGAGAACCCCTTTGTTATTATGAAGTATACCAAATACTTACATAGGAGTTCTCTGATGGATATGATAACACTTTTCTGTGAAGTTGACGACTTTTTTCTTTAAACCTGCGGGAAATACTCCAAGAAGACGGTGTGGCACTCATTTACAAGGTGCGTAAGAATATGAACCTGAACCTTTGTCTGATGCTGATGCAGCATTTTTACGAAAACGGATGCTCATTGAGTCGGTAAATAAAGAACTCAAAAGTCAGACAGAGATACAGCACACACGCCATAGAAGTTGTGTTAACTTTCAAGTAAACACAATTGCTGCCTTGATCGCTTATACCTGTCTGAAGAAAAACCTTCACTTAGACACAAAGAACTCCAAGAAAATGACTATCAGTTGCCAATGATATGTAACTTCTAAAACTATTTATCAAACTCACGTTACCAGTTAACTAATTATTTTTTTATTTTGACGGATTTTGGGTTTTGTGCTATAAACATATCGTCTCTACGGGACTAAAGAAGGAATCAACTCATCATAAAAACTAATAAAACAGCATTTAATTGAGGGGTATGCATAAATAATTCCGATGTTAAATATGCGTTTAAAGGTAGTAAGCACACGCCGTGTGCCGTCCACAAGTTTAAAGAGGCGCAATGAATCGCGCGACTACAAACGTATCAACTTAAAAGAAATGTCTACTGATTTTCATAATTCACTATTTTTTAATTCAGATGTTCTTCAAACCAATCCATAATACGTTCCCAGCAATCAGCTTGGGCCTCAAGTCTCCAACCAAGTGGATGATGTCCTTCGCCTTTGTACCAGGCAAAAGTTGCTTTTTTATTTAGTCTACGTAATCCGGAGAAAAGTTCTCCAGATTGCGCGTAGTCAGCCCCTTCAAAACCATCACCGCAATAGATGAATAAAGGTGTCTCAATCTTATCCAAATGAAATATCGGCGAATTATCAATGTACCGCTGGCGTTGTTCCCAGAGTGAACCGCGCATACGTCCCTGTCCCTCTTCTGCCCAACCAATGCGGCTACTATGTCCCTGTTTAGAAAGTTGCCCGTAATAGCTGGTCAGATTATAGAGTCCTCCGCCACAAGCAGCTGCTTTGAAACGGGTGGTTTGCGTAATTACTCCCGCTGTACTGTATCCACCGTAACTGAATCCCATTAACCCCAGACGATTTGGATCGGCGATCCCCATTTCAATTACTTCGTCTACTACCGATAGCACGAATTTAGACATATCTTTTAACGATTCGTTGGATTCAAGTGGCATATCAACACCGAGAACTGCAAAACCTTGGGCAGCAAGCAGTTGAAAGTTAATCTCCGTTCTCTTTTGGAACCCAAAACAATAAGCAAAACTTGACAAACTGTCACCGGGATAAACCCATACAATTAAAGGATAACACTTTCCTGCTTCGTAGCTGGCTGGTAGCATCAAAACATGACGGAAACATTGATCTTCCACTGTTTCTGATTTGATGATACGGATTTCACCAAAGTCTAAATCATACA
The DNA here is from genome assembly GCA_965221425.1 of Candidatus Poribacteria bacterium. Lineage (GTDB taxonomy): Bacteria > Poribacteria > WGA-4E > WGA-4E > WGA-3G > MSPOR6. The sequence goes on from OZ244889.1 coordinate 2,653, forward strand.
GATGTGGATTGAGCTCAGTAACTTGATGTCGTTTTCCTGTGGCTGTATCGAATGTCCAGCTTTCTTCTGGTCCAGTTCTATCTTCTGCTCTGAAAACAAACCGTGTGTCATCACCCATAACCTCAAAATCCTCTAAAATCGACCAAGGACGATATAGGTGAATCGGCTCCTCAAACAGACAGGTAGCACTTGCTTCAGCAGTGTTTAACATATAGAAGCCATCTTTCTTTGATTCATGATCGTGTGTTTGAATACAGATAGAACGTTCATCGCTTGATTGCCAAACGGTATGTGTCCCCACCTTCGCAATGATACCAACGATTCCTCGATTCAAATCTTCTGTAAGTTTCCGCGCCCCGCCCCCATCTGCTGCAAGTTCCCACACATTTTCATTGAAACCACAAAAAATCGTATCTCCTGATGCGCTCCATAACGGACGTGTGAAAAAACGAGGGTTCTCTGCAAAGTTCGCAGTAAGGTTTTTCTGTTCCTCATTCTGTGTTGAAGCTAAAAATAGTCCATCCGGATGAACAGCATATACCAGCTGTTCACCATCTGGTGCCCAACTCACGACTCTTGCTCCATGTCTGATTTTTGTAGCCAAGCGTCGAATTGGTGTTCCATCTAAAGGCACTAATAACAACTCAAAAAGGGTAGCCTGAGATGTCAATTTTTCTGGTCCTGTCAAGTTCATCACCGCAACTGTAGTGTTATTCGGGGAAAGGGACATGTCTAATGAATGTAATCCCCGCATCAGAATCGATACGTCACCCGTCTCAAAATTGAAAACCGCTAAATCCGCCTTGAGATAAGCGACTGGATTTAGTTTATCCTCTAAAGAAGACTGTTCGTCGGTTTCTGTTTGCCAGACGTTTATTGCTTGTCCATTGGAATCGGTAGAAATTATGGTGGAAATATCTATATCATCTGGTCGTAATCTTGAAATGAGTTGTTTTCCATCTGATGTCCACTGTGGTGCTTCAAAATCGTCTATTGGACAAATCGGTTTTTCGCTAATTCGCCGCTGTTTATTTTCTATCCTATCCCAAACCCAAAGTTGTGGTGCGCCCATTCGGTCAGAACAAAATGCAAGATAACGTCCATCTGGAGACCACCGTGGTGCCCAGTCTACTCCCACATCTGAACCAAGCCTATATGACTCGTTTGTCCTGATATTGGTAACCCAAATCTCACTACAATAAGCATGAATAGGTGCTCCAGTAGATAAAGATCCTGAGAATTCTGTGATTTCTTGTTGAGATGAGATCTTCCGATTGGGATCCTTCACGGCATAGGCAAGCCATTCACCATCTGGCGAAAGCTGCAGTATAGAACTTATTGAAAAAGATTTGATTTCCAGTACATCTGAAATGGTTAATGTTTTGTGAGCCATCTTTATCCTTATTTTATTTTCAATTGCAGGACGCAAGCAATCTAATTTGCGTATCTATTGCACAATTATTGCTTGATAAAGTATATGTTATCAAGTCAGAGATGTCAACATCAATTTGAGGCAAATTCAGAGTCGTTTAATTGTTGGGTTTTTCTCAATATTTTAGACATGGTCGCTCGGACAGGAAGAACCCTTTGAAAAAGTTAGAATTTATAGGAAATTGAATGGCTCTGATCAGTCTATCACATAGTTGTTTTCAACAACTATGTGTGGTATACTCTAAACATTGGGAATGTCAATTTATTCACTGAATTCTGGCTGAGGCGACACGATGCCACGAAACAAATGGAAGGATAATATTGTATATCAAATCGTTTTAGTTTTTAGTTGGGTTTGCCGTATTCTTCCAAAAAATTGGGCGATGGGACTTGGTAGTGCTATTGGCAAATTCCTCTATCGGATTCTGAAAAAACGGAGACAGATTGCCCTCAACAACTTGCAGATAGCTTTCGGAAATAACTTTGCGGAAACGCGCCGACAAGAAATATGTAAAGCAAGTTTCATTAACCTTGGGAAAACCGTAATAGAATTCATGCGTTTTCCGAAATTGAACACCGAGAATATCTGGCGTGAAGTTACCGTATGTGGCAAAGAACACCTCAATTCCGCTTTGGAAAAAGGAAAAGGTGCGATTGTGTTTTTACCACATTTTGGAAATTGGGAGCTCCTTTCACTTGTTTACGGTGTGCTTATTCCAAATAGGGCAAAAGCAATTGCTTTTCCGTTGAAAAACGTACGGTTGAACGATTTAATTTGGCGGTACCGACAACTTTTAAGTTTAGAATTAATTCCACGAAAAAACGCAGTTCGCGCGACCCTACGTGCCTTAAAAAACAACGATGCTATCGGGTTTTTTGCGGATCAAAACGCTGGTGATCAGGGCATATTCATAGATTTCTTCGGCAAACCTGCTTCCACGGCAAAAGGACCGGTATCTCTTGCGCTTAAAACCGGCGCGCCGCTCCTTTTTTCTTTGGACATTCGACAACCAAATGACCAGCATCACATCCATATTTCGCCACCAATCCATTTAGAATCCTCCGGCAATTTTGAGCAAGATGTAGAATTGTATATAGGGCATCTTATGAAACAGTTAGAAAAATACATACAGGAATATCCAGACCAATGGCTTTGGCTGCACAACCGATGGAAAACACAACCAGGCCCGAATTCGTAAAAAAATAATAGTATCGGAAATCGTAAGTACTTTTGTGAAAATTGCATTGCACTTATCTTGAAATTGTGGTACAATATAAGATGTAAAATGCAATATATAGTAGACTGTAGAATTAATTGGACATTATGTTTGGTTCGGTTAGGAAACCGAAGCTACCGCGGGTGTTGTAGCACAAACTAACAGTTTGATGCTCAGAAGTGTCCCATTAATTATAGGTTTTACTATAGAAGTATGAACCGAATTAACCGCCGTGGGGTATCCTCATGAAAAGATTTACTTTGTCCTTCATCGTTTTAGTTGTCGCGATCGGGATTCCGTTGTTATTCATACACTCCAGTGAAAAAAACGCAACGAGAGATAATGAACAAATCACGCTGAAGGAATTAAATGACGCTTTAAAAGATGTGATTCAAACTGCCGAACAGAATTACTACGAACCGGTAGACAAACATGCAATGTTGGAAGGGGCAATTAAAGGCGCACTCGCCGCAATAGGAGATCCTTACACCTATCTTTTATCTGAACGCGATCATCAGCGTTCTGTTGAAAATCTATACAATGCGGAATTCGGTGGGCTTGGTGTGAGTATTTACCCTGATCATCGCGGATTTATTAAGATTTCTAAACCGATGTCAGGTACCCCTGCAGAATCTGCTCAATTAAAAGCTGGCGACTATATCACAAAAGTCAACGGAAAACAAATTTATTTAGGTGAAAGAACAGGTATGACACTCGACGATGTCATCGATTTACTGAGAGGCGCGGTGGATACAGATGTAACGTTAACTGTGCAGCGAAAATTTCTTGAGCCGTTTGATGTAAAATTAACACGCGCGAAAATTTCAATCCCAAGTGTTATGTCAACCCTGCTTGAAGACAAAATCGGTTACATTCGGATCACCAAATTTATTGGTACAGACCGAGCGGGTGGAACAGAAAAAGAATTCAATAAGGCACTCGCAGCACATCAACGCGCCGGGATGCGGGCATTAATTTTAGATCTTCGAAGCAATCAAGGCGGTCTCCTTGATGCCGCGTATCACATTGCTGACGCTTTTATCAGTGAAGGCGTTATCGTCTCTACACGGGGTAGAAAAAGTGAATTTGATGAGAAATATCCTGCTAATTCTGACATTCTGTGTGATCCTGAAATACCGGTTGTTGTGCTTGTTGATGAGTATAGTGCCAGTGCTTCCGAAATCGTTGCAGGTGCAATAAAAGATACCGGGCGCGGCATCTTGGTCGGAGAGAAAACTTACGGTAAGGGCGTTGTCCAAAAACGTTACCCTCTGACAGGAGTCGGTGCAATGTCACTCACTATTTCCTCATATTATACGCCTAATGGAACATCAATTGACAAATCCGGTATTACGCCACAAGTCCATGTCGCTGAGGTTGTGCCTAATAGAATTGAACAGATGATGCAGCGGCTTGTGACAGAAAGAAATACCGTTGAAGATTTTGTTACCAATTGGATTGAAGCCGAAATCAAACGGACTGGAGAAATCCCTAAACATTTTAGATTACTGGAAGCAGAACTCCCACAGTTTAGGCAAAAACTTGCAGACGATGGATTTAGAGTTAGTCTACGTTGGTTGACACTGCGTGCAGAACGGTTATTTAACCTTAACGTTGGTATTGAACGGATTGTGAATTTAAGATATGACACGCAACTACAAGAAGCAATTCGCATGATTAAAGCAGAAGAAGTTGGAAGCACTATTCAGTTATACCAAACTCTTAATCAGGCGTTGAAGTTTATGGGACAAGAATTACAAACGCTGCTGCACGCGTCAAAATAGTTCAGTAGTACTTGATACATTCCACTGAATTTCATCCCATGTAGAAAAATTAATGAATCAGCAATCCTCGAATACCACCGAGGTTATCACCAAAAAAGCGATAATTGTTGGTTTAATCCTCGTCATCGTCAATGCGTACTGGGTCGGAATAGCCAGCGAACTCTGGTATGCAGTCTACACACTTGTCTCTCCTTTTTCCAACGCAGTCTTTACGTTGGTAGTGTTACTTGCACTCAACGTTCTCCTCCGTAAAATCTCAACACGTATCGCTTTCACTCCTGCCGAACTCTTATTAATCTATATCATGGTGACAATGGTTTCCACCATCTCTGGGCATGCGATGATGGCAATCCTAATGGGGACTTTGGCACATCCGTTCTGGTTTGCAACTGCGGAAAATGAATGGGCACAACTCTTTTTGCACCATATCCCTCAATGGTTCACGGCACATGAACCCGAATGGTTAATTGGCTATTATGAAGGTGAATCAAGCTTCTATTTGTCGGAACATCTGCGTATATGGCTAAAACCGGTCCTTATTTGGTCAAGTTTTATCTTTCTCCTCTACGGTTCGTTGCTCTGTCTGGGACTACTGCTTCGAAAACAGTGGATGGAGCGCGAAAAATTAAGCTTTCCATTAACACAGTTACCGCTGCAGATGACAACGAACCGCAGTTTTTTCAGTTCACGTTCACTTTGGATAGGATTTGGGATTGCCGCACTGCTCCGCGTTATCGCAGGTTTGCATGATCTGTTTCCTGTGATTCCTGCTTTTCCGTCCAGCTATCGACTTGATAGACATATAACAGAAAGGCCCTGGAACGCTGTCGGTTATGTCTCCATGTCCTTCAACCTTGCTATTGTTGGTCTGACCTATTTCATGCCGCTTGATCTCGCGTTCTCAACATGGTTTTTCTTCTGGCTGACACGCGCAGAACGGGTGATCGCAAGTGCTGTTGGGATAACAAATATCAGTGCACTTCACCTTAACGACCGCGCGTCGGGGGCTTGGGTTGGTATTGCTGTGCTAACTTTATGGATGGGACGCAGACACCTCATCCGGTTTTTCAAGCATGTTGTCGGACTTGAACGAGGCGATGATAGCAACGAGCCACTATCCTATCGGACGACAGCAATTCTTACGATTCTCAGCGTGGGTGCGGTGTTTGCCTTCTGTTATATCGCAGGAATGTCGTTATGGGTGATTGCCATCTTTTACATGCTATTTGTAGCGTTTGCTTTAGCAATCGGACGTGTTCGCGCTGAATTAGGGCCGCCCTACCATGAGGTAATCGGAATTAATCCGCGCCAAATGATGGTGAACATATTTGGAACCCGTAGCTTAGGGGCAGCAAACCTCACCGTAATGACATTCCTCTATGCCTTTAACCGTTGTAACCGTTCACATCCGATGCCAAACCAGATTGAATCGCTGCGCATCGGCGATCAGGCACGGATTCCGGGTAAAACCCTGCTTTTAAGCATGGCACTCGCTATTGGAGTTGGTGCAGTGGCTACGTTTTGGACATATTTGCAGGTTGCTTACCATTACGGTGTGCTGGCAAGATGTCAAGGACATGTCGGGCACTTCGGATGGGAAAGTTTTAATCCCCTTCAAAGTTGGTTGCAACATCCGAAGGAAGCAAATCTGGGTTCGATTGTATTTATGGGAGCAGGTTTTGGGTTTGTTTTCCTTCTCAATTTTCTGCGAACGCGCCTACTGTGGTGGACATTACACCCATCCGGATATGTCCTTTCTGGTGCTTCCTGGGGAGGCTTGATATACTTTTGGTTTCCTGTGATGGTAAGTTGGTTTATAAAGTTTATGATTCTACGGTTCTCAGGTTGGCAAACCTATCGCAGAGCAATACCGTTTTTCCTCGGATTGGTTTTAGGAGATTTTGTGCCGCGGAGCGTCCTGAGTCTAATTAGTTTTCTGATGAATCTTTATATGCCATCTTCAGGGGCGGGGCATTCGCTTTAGCATCAGAAGTACGATATAATGGAAATTATATTATGACACCACTACTTACCGTCAATTCAGTAACAAAACAGTTTGCTGCGACACCTATTGTACAGGATGTCAGTTTTGAAGTGTATCCAGGGGAAATATTTGCCCTTTTAGGCGCAAGCGGCTGTGGTAAAACGACGACGTTACGCTTGATTGCGGGGTTTGAAAAAGCGGACACAGGCGTAATTGCTATGGAGGGCCGCGTTCTGACGGACGAAGGAATACATATTCCACCTGAATCGCGTAAAATTGGGTTTGTTTTTCAAGATTACGCCCTCTTTCCTGACAAGAACGTGCTGGAAAACGCTGCATTCGGATTTAGTCGCAGAATGCCGAAAAAGGAAAGACATGTGAATGCTTTGGGGACGCTTGAGCGGGTCGGTATTGCGCACCTACATGCACGGATGCCGCATCATCTCTCTGGCGGTGAACAGCAACGGGTTGCTTTAGCACGCTCACTTGCGACCCAACCGAAGCTGCTGCTGTTAGACGAACCTTTTTCAAGTCTTGATACTGGGCTGCGTCGAGCAACTCGCGAAGAGGTACGCGGGGTACTAAAAGCGGAAGGCATTAGTGTGGTATTGGTGACCCACGATCAGGAAGAAGCATTAAGTTTTGCTGAACGTGTTGCTGTGATGAATAGTGGCACAATAGAGCAGATTGGCACACCTGAAGATGTATACCGACATCCAAAAACTGTCCATGTTGCGAATTTTTTGGGAAAAACCAATGTCGTTGAAACAGAGATCAGAAACGGTATTGCTGAAACACCTTTTGGAGCATTGGCTGTAGATGCTCCCAACGCAGACGATATCCTTCTCTCAATCCGTCCAGAACATTTCACTATAGAGAAACATGTCACTGATGCCAGTGATAAAAACATCGGTCGCATCACTGCCCGCGAATTCAAAGGGCATGATTTCACCTATCGCGTTGAGGTAGATGGTAAATCTTACTTTGTCCAAACTGATTATCAACGGCATTTCCAAGTCGGTGAAGCGGTTATATTGAGACCCACTGAAGCGGTTGTGATTGAAAATGAAGACTAATTTAGGGTTTTATAGTGAAATCTATAATTACTTGCACACAATTGTAGCGCAAACTTTTAGTTTGCGTACACTACTGCACAAACTAAATGAAGATTAAAAAATAAATTGGGTAATTCGTGGAAATATCCAGTGCGGTTAGAAACCGCACCTACCGGGTTTGGGGAAAATTAGAATTACCCAATTTATTTTTTAATCTTCATTAGGGACGATATGTTTATAGAAAAACGTTGGACAACGCCTCTTTAGTCCCGTGAATCAACGCCAAATACGCGTTTGGTATTTGTCGGGGACGATATGTTTATAGCAGCGCGGACAACCTCATCACTTAGTCCCGTATGAAGTTTAAATAAATATTTCGGTAAGGGACGAGGTTAGGAAACCTCGTCAGCAGCAGGTGTACATCTCTGCTGGCGAGGTTTCCTAACCTCGCCAAATTACCCAATTTATTTTTTAATCTTCATTAGGGACGATATGTTTATAGAAAAACGTTGAACAACGCTTCTTTAGTCCCGTGAATCAACGCCAAATACGCGTTTGGTATTTGTCGGGGACGATATGTAAAAAATATGTCGTTGGGATACACATATCGTCCCTACGGGACTAAGGACATATATACATTTCATATCTATAAACATATCGTCCCTACGGGACTGAAGACACTGCCAAATGGATTTACCTCTTAAATTGACGCCTATGGGTATTCTGCGTGATTCCCCGTATAGTTATAGTATTCACCATGATTTCCTGCCTTGCCAGCGTGATGGTGTGGGATTGTTGTTCATTGAAATGTCCCATAGGCATCAATTTAGTGCCTAATTTTCTTGTTGGAGGGCTTTGGAAGCCCGATTTTCTTCTTGTCGGAGCGAGTTTTGCTCGCGACAGCGGACGCAGGGTCGCGAGCAAAACTCGCTCCTACAGAATATCCGAAGTGCCAAATTCCAAACGCGCGTTTGGCAATGAATTCGCGACTACGAACGTTTGTCTTCTTAAATTGATGCCTATAGCTGTTCATTGAGATGTCCACATATTTTCGGATTTTACTATAAACTGTCCAAACTATAGCATAATTTTAACAGATTAGGTATAATAAGCAGTAATCTTTTTACGTTAAAAATATGCTTGTCCGTAGGAGACACCCAATGAAAATAGTTGAAGTAAAAACCTATATGGTAGACGTGCCGCCACCGCATTGGGGTGGTAGGTATTGGATTTTTGTCAAATTAGTGACTGACGAAGGCATTGAAGGCGTAGGTGAATGTACCTATCACACTCGCCTAAACCACGTCGTCATCGAATTGATCAAAGATTGGGGAGAACGTTATCTCATTGGAACGGATCCGTTTCGGATTGAAAAAATTTGGTCTACGCTTTATGAAGGCCCCTGTGTGCGGCACCCTGGCCCGCTTGCTACGCCAGCGATGAGTGCAATAGAGATGGCGTGTTGGGACATTGTTGGGAAAGCAGTTAACCAACCGATTTACAACCTTTTGGGAGGGATGTTCCACGAAAAATTGAGGGCATATTCCTATCTGTTACATTGGCGGCACGGTGATTCACCAGAAAAAACTGGTGAACTTGCGCTCTCTTACGTTGAAAAGGGATTTACTGCTGTCAAATTTGATCCTGTCCATCCACATACTGCGGACAGATTAGAAACACTCAACTATGCAGAAAGTGTCATCCGCGGAATTCGTGATGCTGTAGGTGATAGATGTGATATTCTTATCGGTACACATGGACAATTCAATACCAATAGCGCTATCCGCTTTGCCAAACGTGTTGAACCTTATGATCCACTCTGGTTTGAAGAACCTATACCACCTGAGAACATTAAAGAGATGGCACGCGTCGCACAATCCACCAGCATCCCGATTGCTACTGGTGAACGGTTGCTAACCAAATATGAATTCGCTGATCTATTAGAGCAGCAGGCGGCCTCTATCTTGCAGATGGATTTGACAATAACAGGCGGTATCCTTGAAGCGAAGAAGATTGCGTCTATGGGTGAGGCACACTACGCCCAAATCGCACCACATCTATACGGTGGTCCCATCGGTGGCGCGGCAAATATACAATTAGATGTTTGTAGTCCAAACTTCTTGATACAAGAAGGGATCCACATGTGGGACGGTTTTCACGCTGAAATTCTGAAGGAGCCGATACAGTGGGAAAATGGCTACATCATTCCACCCACCGGACCTGGACTCGGCATTGAGCTGAACGATGAGGTCCTGGAAAAGCACTCAATTGAACTTTGAAACCTATAAATCTTCTTGTAGGCGCGATTTGAAATTGCGTCTACAGCATTACTTTAAAGGAAGATATGTCAACCGCAGACACGCCAACGGGTACGCTTGATGAGCTGCCCGAATCAATTGAAGAAACATTAAAAACGCTGGATATCCAATTTGAAGAGGTACGCTTTGCTGTCCGAAGCGACGTAAGCTCAACAGGGAATTACGGTGAAGAATGGTTTGTACTAACAGATGCTGCGATATTTACCGTAGCAAGTGAAGGTGAGGTGCTTCACTATATACCTTATAAGAGTGTTTTAGGTATTCGTGCTGAAACCGTGGTAGATGCTGGTCTTCTTGTGCTGGAAACACAAGAAGGGACAGTAGACCTAATACGTTACTCAAACAGTTGTGCGGCGAAGTTCGGGTTTGTCGCCCGTTTTATCGGAGACGAAATAGAATTCCGAGAAGGCAACCGGGATGAGGCACCGATTTGGGACTATAAGGTTGAGGAACATTCCTGTAAAACCTGCGGGTTGCCACTTGCAGACGAGTACTCTCCGTGCCCCGCATGCACTAAAAAACATAGGGTAATGTTACGTATTTTGACGTATATACAGCCTTACCGCGGCAAAGCATTACTCTATATTTTGTTCGTCATTGTTGGCACCCTGATTACTTTAATCCCACCCTATCTTTCAGGTATTCTAATTGATGATATACTATTGTTAAACGATGCTACAACACCTACACCTAATGAGCAGACAACATGGTTAGGTAACATATTCCGAGCGATCCAACCAGCAGCAGTGGCCCTGTCTATCGCGGTTGGTGTGCTGTTAGTTACACAAATTATTAGCGTTTTATTTAATATCATTCAATCGCGGGTAGCGGCGTGGCTTACGTTTCGGATTGCAGCGAATATACGTGCACACGTCTATGAGCATCTGCACAATCTGTCTATCCGATTTTTTGACAAACGGACAACAGGCACTGTTATCTCACATATCACTGAAGATAGTGAGCGACTACAGGACTTTATGTTAGAAGGGATGTCGTTCCTGAGTGTGCAATTATTTATGTTTTTCGGAATAGGCACTGTGTTATTTATGCTTAATTGGCAATTGGCTTGTTTCATTTTGATCCCAATTCCGTTAATTGTTTTTGGTGCAGGTTGGTTTTGGCGGAAGGTGCGAAGTTTATGGCATCGCGCCTGGCGACGCCGCTCAAAACTTTTTGATGTTGTCAATGATTCTGTATCCGGTATACGTGTTGTTCGCGCATTTGGTCAACAAAGAGGTGAAGTTAACAGATTTGGCAGTGCAAACATTGATACACGAGACTATGAAACTAAAGCTGAGTTAATTTGGGCAACGTATTACCCTCCGCTGATGTTTACTGTTCAATTTGGGACACTCATTGTATGGTATGTCGGTGGCCTTGATGTTTTAGGTGGAACGATGACGCTTGGTACTTTAATGGTGTTTCACATTTATCTTGCAATGTTCTATGAACCGTTACGATATGTTAGTCCGCTTATCAATTGGGCATCTCGCTCCATGACAGCAGCAGAACGGCTTTTTGAAGTGATAGACTCACAACCGGAACAGTTTGACGATGGCAATCTTAAAGCGATGCCCAATATTGTCGGAGAAGTCAAGTTTCACAACATGACATTCGGCTACGATGCACATAAACCTGTGCTTCGGGACATAAATCTTCACGTCCAACCGGGTGAAATGATAGGACTTGTTGGGCACTCAGGTGCAGGAAAGTCTACCCTTATCAATTTAATCTGTCGCTTTTATACGCCAGATGCTGGACGGTTAGAGATTGATGGTGAAGACATCAAACAGATTAACCTCAAGGATTTGCGTAGACAGATTGGGGTCGTACTACAAGAACCGTATCTGTTCAGTGGCACTGTTGCAGAAAACATCGCCTATGCGAATCCTGATATCTCAATGGAGCAAATCATCACTGCAGCAAAGGCGGCGAATGCGCACGAATTTATCATCAAATTCCCCGATGGATATGACACTGAAGTTGGTGAACGAGGTGGAAGTCTATCTGGTGGTGAACGACAGCGCATCTCGATCGCACGAGCAATTTTACATAATCCACGCATTCTAATTCTTGATGAAGCCACCTCTTCTGTAGATGTGGAAACCGAAAAAAAGATTCAGCAGGCAATTGACAGGTTGGTGCAAAACCGAACCACTTTTGCAATTGCACACCGTCTTTCAACACTACGGAATGCAGATAGGCTTTTTGTGATAGAAAAAGGTAAAGGTGTTGAATGCGGTTCTCACGAAGAACTTATGGAGAAAAAGGGTATCTACTACAAACTTGTAGAGACACAAAGGGAAGCTGCTAATGTTCGCGCTGAAGCACAAATCGTGGAGCGATAGACATGCAAAATAAGAATCCTGGAGTACAAAATACATCTGTGAAGGATAAATCTGAGAGTACTGAGTCCCATGAACAGGAAGATTTTGCACAACGTTTTCTGAATGCATCTGAGCTGACGTTTACACGTTCTCAGGTAGGTACCGCACGGCTTGAAATTCGTAATGAGGTGTGCCATCTCCGTGTAATAGTCCGCAGACTTATGCCGCTTAGTCATCCTGAACAGTATATTTCACTCGCGGCGGATGAGGACACTGAAATCGGAATCCTTGTGAACCCATCGGAACTTGCACCTGAAAACCTCAAAATACTAAATGAGGAATTAGATAAACGATATTTCACGCCTATTATCCAAAAAATTTTTCGTGTGAAGGAACAATTTGGTATCCATGAGTGGGAGGTCCAAACGGAGCGCGGGCGTGTGACGTTTTTGGTACGTGGATTGAACCAGAATATAAAGCAGGTTCCACCAGCACGGCTTTTTGTGACAGATGTGCGGGGAAATCGCTACGACATTCCAGATTATCGGGAGTTAGATGCACAGAGTTATCATCAAATTCAGCGGCATCTATAAACAACAATGAAATATAAACGTCTTCAGGCAGTTATCACCTCAGTAGTAATTCATCTTATCATTGCTGCAATTATTGGGATGCTTCTATCAGAACACCATTGGACATTGAATGACGATGCAATCGATGTGAGATTTATCAAAAACACGCCGATAAGGGATACAGTGCCTCGAACACATAGAACAGTAGTACTTCCCACAACTCGGCAAACAGCAAATCCATTGCGAGTTGAGATTCCCTCAATCAATCAAATTCCAAAGAGCGACACCTCAATTCAAAATCCAATGACTACGCAGATGTCCGACACGGATGTGTTAAAACCAGACGATGTTCCAGCTCCAAACCTCCGAGTAGAAACACAACAACGGGCAGCTAATACTGTGCGGAGAACTCCTATAGACGTGCCAACTGTACCATCAACAGCAGTAAAAATAAAACCGCGTTCAAATGCTGTTGTTAGTCCAAAGTCGAACATTCCTACAACAGATGGATTCGCTGAGTTTCTTGATAGCACTTTACCTGATAGGGACTTACAGGGGAATCTTAACGTCACACTGGAAAATCCTGCCTTGTTGCCGCAAGGGCAATTAGGAGCGATTCTTGAAGGCACGGGCGATAATTTACGCGGCCATATTCGGATTATCCGTCTCAAACACGCACTCTCGGATTGGTGGCAAGACCCCACAGCACTGCCCGCCCTCATGAAATGGATGGATAAACACACCACAATCCGCGCAGATATGAATTTTGAAGGTGGTTCGCTTCCATTAACAGATCCAAAAATTTTAGACGCGCCACTCATTGTGATGACAGGGCATGACAGAGATATTACCGCTGGACGCGGGCTTGCAAAAGATGGTCCCTTACAAAGTCGTTTTACACAAGCAGAGCGCGCCGCACTACGCAAATATATCGTAGATGAAGGCGGGACTCTCTTTTTTGATGATTGTGGTTTTCACGGTCTTTTTGCCCATGTTGTCGCTGAAGAGTTGCAACAGATTTTTCCCGACTATCCGCTTGAAATCCTCCCGCATGAACATGAGATTTACACGATTCATTATCATCTCGCAAAACCACCGACAGGTGGTGCCGTGTTCTGGGGAAACGAAAATAATGCAAAACCAACCCGATTCCGTTTTCAGAAAGGGATTATTATTGATAATCGTTTAGCAGTTGTTTTCAATAGGAAGGACTATATGTGCGCGATGGAGACTGCAGAGATTGAAAGCCGTACGATGCTACGACTTCGGCGTTCTCCTGATGTTTATCGGTTTATGACAAATTTGCTGATTTATGCGTTGAAGTATGGTGGGAATACGGATAGATCGGGGTATAAGGAGTAGGTAACCTTAATTCAATTTATGGCAGTTTAAACTGTGAATAGCGGTTAACTTTACCACCAAAAATCAGATAATAAAAGAATAGTAGGTACGAAAAGAGCAAAGATTATCTCTATAGTGTAGAAAATAACAAGTGTGACGGAAAAGATAGCAGAACCCCAACTACTAAACGACTTATTATTATGAATACCGACATTCATATTAAAATCGGTATCCTCTTGTTGTCTTACTGCATCGTAGTGGTATCGGAATAGTCGTTCTAACCAGAGGAAGAATCCATCCAGAATCCAAAACTCTAATATGAAAAAAACAAGTACCGCAGCTACCGCGAAGACAAAAGGTTTTTCCTCAGGAACATAGGTATCTTTTTGAAAGCTTAACAAAACCATAGAGATAAATAAAACCTGTGATGTGATGACGAGTAACAGGCTCGCGCCTTTTACGAAAAAACTTTTGATTGTCAAGCGTTTAATAACAGCTTGGATCATCTCTAAATGCTTTACAACTTTTTCTGTTCCATTCATGGTTCTCTATCCCATTTATGCCTACGGAGGAGTTAGTATTGCGGCGATGTCTTTTGGTAGTTTATAGTAAAATCCACAATTACCTTTACGTTGGCGAGGTTAGGAAACCTCGCCAGCGCTATGGTGTAGGGATTGTTGTTCATTGAAATGTGAGTATATTTTGGATTTACTATAAACAATAAAGTCCCACGCCGAATCACGGATGATCATGAGTATTCCCACGACCAATCCGTGATCCAGGCGTCTTTTACGGTGTAAAGCTATTTCTTACTCCACGACCCACGTATCACCCGCATTGAGGAGTGCTTCAAGGTCCCCTTCACCTCGCTGCTGTTTTGCAGAGGCAATTTGGTTAGCCATCATATCCTCATAGCAAGGCTGCTGAACGCTTCGGAAGATACCGATAGGTTGGGGCATTTCAGACATATCGCTCATGCGAGCGAGGAAATTCGCTAAAGTGGTATTTTCGGCATATTGATCATGGACAATAAGATCGTCTGTGTCGTTTGTCACGGTAGTGACTTCAGGTTGGAAGTTTTTCAGTCGAATCCCCTTTTCGTTTTCTTTTCCAAAGAGTAACGGTTCGCCATGCTCAAGTTGGACGGTATTATCTGCTTTGGTTGATTTATGCGTATAGAGTTCGAAAGCATTTTTATTAAAAATAGGACAATCTTGATAGATTTCTATAAAGGATGTGCCTTTATGTTCAAACGCAGCTTTAATAATGGAACGTAAGTGGTTGGGGTCTCTGTCAAGTGAGCGTGCTGCAAAAGTCGCTCCCGCAGCGAGAGCCAGACTAATCGGATTAAAAGGAGCTTCAAGCGAACCGAACGGACTTGATTTTGTGTCTTTTCCCTGTTCCGAAGTGGGAGAATATTGTCCTTTGGTAAGTCCGTAGATACGATTGTTAAAGAGCAAAACGTTGATGTCAAAATTACGGCGCAGCAGATGGATGAAATGGTTTCCACCAATAGAGAGTGCATCTCCATCTCCTGTGATAACCCAAACCGAGAGGTCCGGATTTGCCATTTTTACGCCAGATGCGATAGTCGGTGCTCTGCCGTGGATCGTATGAAATCCGTAGGTGTTCATATAGTACGGGAAACGGCTTGAACACCCAATACCAGAGATAAAGACAATATCCTCTTTAGGGATACCTAATTCGGGCATAATTCGTTGTGTTTGAGCGAGAACCGACCAATCACCGCAACCGGGACACCATCGAACATCCTGATCGGATTCAAAATCTTTTTTGCTTAACGTAGGCACCCCAGCTGGAATGCCTGAAGATTTTTCTTTTTTCATAAGTATGCCTGCCTTTTTACACATGAGCCGAGACTTTATTGGTAAAGGGCAATTTTATTTTTTTAAATCCCGGCATATTTGTGTGTTAGATGTAATTTTCAATTTTAGACTCCAGTTCAAAAACATGGAACGGTTGACCTTGGATTTTGTTGAATCCAACAGCATCAATAAGATATTCGCTTCGGATTAATTGGCGGAGATGTCCACTATTCAATTCAGGAATTAAAATGGTTTTGAATCGGCTAAGAATTTCGCCCAAGTCACTTGGAAACGGGTTAAGGTGGCGTAAATGAACATGACCTATAGCACAACCTGCTTCAATTCTGTTTTCAACAACAGTTCTGATTGTTCCAAAAGTGCCGCCCCATCCGAGTACAAGCAGGTCGCCTTCTTGTGCGCCAAAAATTTCTGTGGGTGGGATTTCATCGGCGATGCGTTTGACCTTTTCTGCTCTGATGGTAACCATCCTTTCGTGATTTTCAGCATCATAACTGACACTGCCTGTAATGTTCGACTTTTCCAAACCACCGATGCGGTGTTCAAGTCCTGGAGTGCCGGGCTTTGCCCAAGGGCGTGCAAGAGTCTCTGCATCTCTCAGATACGGTTCAAAACCGTTCACATCGGTTCGGAAATCGGGTTCAATTTTAGGAAGATCTGTAACATCGGGAATCTGCCACGGTTCCGCACCGAGAGCTATATAAAGTTCCGAAAGGAAGATAACAGGAGTCCGATATTTCACAGCGATACGACACGCTTCAAAAACAGTTCCAAAACAGTCAATTGGGCGACATGCTGATAGAATCGGGATAGGTGATTCTCCGTTTCTACCGTAAAACATCTGTAGCAGGTCTGCTTGTTCTGTTTTTGTCGGCATTCCTGTTGAGGGGCCGGCTCTTTGGATATTGCAAATAACAAGGGGTAATTCAGTAATCATCGCGAGGTTAATCGCTTCAGATTTTAGGGCAAGCCCTGGCCCACTACTCCCGGTTACGCCAAGTGCACCACTAAAAGCAGCACCGATAGCAACCCCAACAGCAGCAATTTCGTCTTCCATTTGCATTGTCACAATGCCAAAGTTTCTATAATTTGCCAAGCCATGAAGGATATCACTTGCAGGTGTAATCGGGTAGCTGCCGTAAACCAACTGTAATCCAGATTGATGTGCAGCTGCCACGAGTCCTAAAACAGTCGACGTGTTGCCTGCAATATTTCGGTATTTGCCGGGGGCAAATTTTGCGGGTTTCACTTCATAGGAGGTCACAAATTGTTCAGTCGCTTCACAATAGGTATTGCCAGCTCGGAGAGCTAAGATATTCGGTTCTATGAATTGCGGATATTTGGTAGCAAACTTGCTTTTAATCCATCTAATGGTATAGTCCATCGGACGATTGTATAACCATAAGATCATGCCGAGGGCAAAAAAGTTTTTACATTTATCTTGATCGCTGAAATCAAGATCAGTGTCTTCAAGCGAACTTCGAGTGAGTTTGGTCAAATCAACTGGAAAAACCTGATATTTTGTAAGAGAATCATCCTCCAACGGATTGTCTGTGTAGCCAGCAAGGCGGAGATTTTTGGGTGCAAAATTATCAGAATTGACAATTAGGATGCCGTTGTCTTTTAATTTATGTAAGTTGACTTTTAATGCAGCGGGATTCATCGCTACAAGAACATCACAGGTATCACCGGGCGTGTGTATGGTTTCACTGGAGAAGTGTAATTGAAATCCTGATACCCCAGCGAGCGAACCTGCGGGGGCTTTAATTTCAGCGGGGTAATCGGGTAACGTGGCAACGTCGTTCCCGACAATAGCGGAGGTTTCTGTCATTTGCGTTCCGATTGTTTGGGATCCATCGCCTGAATCCCCAGCAAACAGAACTGTTGCCGCCTGAATTTGCTCTACTTGCTTACGCATCAGTGTTCAGCCTTTTTATATGTTATTTGGTAGAGGTGAGACCATAGAGTCCACCTATAAAAGACCTCGTCCATGTGTTATGCTCCTTCTCGTGCTTTCAAAGCATCGCGTACTGGATTGGGGGGCAATGTCAATACCTCTTGTGGAAAATACTCCACGAGATAAGAGATAACATCTCGAATTGATACCATGCCGATTGGGTGTTGCTGTTCATCAACTATGGGTAAGTGTCGAAAACCGCCCCGTGCCATATATAAAACCGCTGTGTTCAACATATCTTCCGCCCTTGCTGTTTGCGGTTCAGCTTTCATGAATTGCGTGACAGGAATTTGTGTCAGATCGCCTACCTGTTTGTTTAAAACTTTGCGCAATACGTCGCGTTCGCCAAAAATACCACGAAGTATACCCTCTTCTACAACAGGCGCTGCACCAATATGATGTCCAATTAGCAGATCAATCGCGTGCTGCGTGCTTGCTGAAATGTCAATCGTAATGCAAGGACGCATCAAATGCCGAAGTGGTATCTGACTCTCAATGACTTCGAACACTTTCTGAGACGCTTCTGCATCTTTATCCATCTGCGCTAATTCTTCATCAATCACACTGTCGTAAAGCATGGTTATGCGCCTCCTTGCTGGTTCTGAATAAATATTGCCATGTGGTCTAAAATATCACGTGTTGAAATCAAACCGATCGGAAATTCCTGCTGTTGATCATCCCAAATACAAAGTGGGACATGTCTGAAATGTCCAAGATGCATTAGATTCAAAGCGAAAGCAATCGGGTCACTTGCACGCAACGATTCAGGGTTTGATGTCATGATATCTTCTACGTTGAGGATTGTAGGGTCTAATCGTTTTCCACATACATGCAGAAGTAGGTCACGATCAGTAAGAATCCCTGCAAGCCGTTGTTCGCTGTCAACAACAAGAATACATCCGAATCCCTCTGCTTGCATAATGTCAATAGCATCTGAGACTGGAGAACCTACTTGGACGGTTGTAGGTTGTTTGTAATCAAGCGTACTAATCGGTAACGACAATGTCCTCGCGTTCATCGTGTAGACTCCTTGATGTTAACGCCAAAAATAGGGTTGGGTTTCTTAACAGCATTTTATTAAAAGGATAACATATTTCCTATGGATTTGCAAATATATTTACCACGTTTCTAATACATCTTTTCATTGTAGATCGAAATTTCTGTGCAGCGCCTTTTTATTCTGACTCTAAACAAGCTTTGATGTCCCATTCCATGCTTTTTATTTACGCAAACTAAAAACTGAATGACTCTGAAAAATTTTTAAAAAGTATTGACATCCATAGAAAAATTGGGTAAACTTTATATAGTAAACTTTAGAATTAATTGGACATTAGTTTCGGTTTGGTCAGAAAACCGAAACTAACGCAGACATTGTAGTACAACCTGTATGAGGATAAAAAAATAAATTAGGTAATTCGTGGAAATATCCAGCAGAATACGCGTATGGTATTCTGCATTGGTTAGAAACCGCACCTACCGGGTTTGGGGAAAATTAGAATTACCCAATTAAAGACTTAATCTTCATTTAGGTTATGTTCCGTTTCTGCACAACCTAACAGGTTGTGCTACAAAATATGCCCTTTAATTCTAAATGTCACTATATAATAACCGTATTAAATTGAACTTGAAGGATTAATCTAAAATGAAACATAATAGTTCAAATCAGAAACGGTTTGCTTTATGTATATGTTGTATTTTCATCCTTAGCTTGATGATTCTACCTGTACAAGCATCCCGTCGTTCACACGGCCTTGCTATAACCCTGTTAGTATCTGGAGTAGGTTTACAAGTTGGCGGTACGCTGATGCATACCTCTGCAGAAAGTCGGTATGAAGAATATCTTTCCGCAACAATCCAAGCGGATATTCAAAGCCAAAAAAGCGAGGTGATCGCAAGAGAAAACGCAAGCGTTATCATGTCTCGCGCCGGATACGGATTTATAGGACTGGCTGTCCTCCTTTCCATCTTCAACCAGTTAGACAATGCCGCAGCTGAAACTACGCCATCAACACAATTACAAAACAGTGCTATCAGCAAAAGGCAATTTCCAATTAACTTTTCCGATACACCTATATTTTTGGGGGACAGGGTTTGGAAGGAGTCCCAAATGTTCGGTTTTCGTCCCCATTATGATTTTCAAAAACAACGTGTCAGTCTGCAATACTTACACCGTTTCTAAGGCTTCTTGGCCATTGTACATTAGGCGTGTCTGTGTCACCATATTCCGTGATATGAGATAGATTGCCTACTTGAGGAAAAATTAAATGTATTTATTTCACAGTCTTTTTAAAACGCAATTGCACCGTTTTTTGTTTAGAACGGCATCAGCGAGCTGTCTGCCGTTGTTTCTGATAATTACGGTGTTTGTAGCTTGCACTAATAGTGAGGATTTCGCGAACCCACTTGATTCAGATAATTTACGGACGGCCGGGTCTCCGAAAGGACTTACGCTTTACCCGGGGGACCAACAAGTCCGTATAACATGGATAGAGAGTGGACAAGAAGGTATCAAAGCTTACAAAATCTACCGTCGTTCAATAGCCAATTCGGAGGAACCCTTTGAATTAGTAGGAATGGTCGACGCGCCAGCAAGTGAGTTTGTAGATACCCAAAATGTTGAAAATGATCGTCGAGATGCACAAGGACAACCTATTGCTTACGAGTACCGCATCTCATACATTGATATAAACGATGTTGAAACGCCAGACCCAACGAACCCGCCAAGTGTTACAGAAGAACCTATGCGTATTTGGCAAACGGCTGCTATTATACCAAGCATCCCACCTCCTGTTCCTGTTGTTACACTTGGTGAACCATCAGACCTCACCGTTAAACTGTTCTGGGAAAACTATGATTTCCCAAACGATTTTTCTCTTTTTCGCGTTTACGTAGCAAGAGATGACAGCACAGCAAAACAACTTGCTTTTAGACTTATTGCTGAGATTACGCGCGATCAACTCTATTACTTTGATATCAATTTCAAGATGGACGGTGAATCCAAAGTTTATCGTGTTGCGGCTGTTGACGAGTTTGGCGTAGAAGCCATTACCACTATTAATGCCACTTCTCCCAATTTGCCACCTGCCCCACCCCAAAGTATCCCACCCCAAAATGTTACGGTTCTTTACATACGCCGATCATTTTTTCTCCTGAACCTGAAGTATGATGCTTTAATCTCATGGCATGCCAATACGGAGAGAGATCTTGCGGGATATCAAATCTATACAAAAGATGCAGAAGGCAATTTGCTGCTGCGTCAGACAGCTGGCCCAGAAGATACGAGTTTGACCATTTCTGGTGAAGACCCAATTTTAATTGATCAGCTACCACACGGTAGATTCTACTTCATCACCGCATTTGACGATACGCCTAAACTCGATGGCAAGCGCGACGAAAGCGAGATGGTTGCAGCACAACGCCTTAATTTCGCCTTTGGTGAATATGAACTTGATTTCGTCTTAGGTGAAGATGAATAAAATATTAGAGGAAATTATGCACTTTAAAAACCGAGTCATTATTGGAATCATTTTAGTTGTCTTCGGAATTAACTTTCCGAGTTTCGCACAAACACCACCCATTTCACAACTTATAACTATTCAAACTGCTGAACCGATAGGCAAAGGCGGATCTGTTACATCCTTCGGTTTGTTCCAGCATTCCATAGTAGAATTACTTCCTGAGCACAGCCAGAATGTCGTCATCGGCGGGTTTGAAGAATCTCACCGTGTTACACTCGAAATTGAAACATTCGTCATACCTGTCAGGTTTACTTACGGCTTAAGCGATAGACTTGACTTGCAGTTAGGGGCTACCCCCTCAACAGGCGGTGTCCACAAAGTCGTTCACGATTTCTACAACACTGGAGACCCAGAGCTCAACTCTAAACGAGTTTACGACCAACCACTCTATGAAGGACTTATCGGACTGAAATATAACATCAAACCAGAAAAAAATGATGGGTTTCCAAGTATTTCAGTTGGAAGCGATTTCTATTCCGGGTTCACCGCGGATGACCGACTCAATTCTGATAGCAATTTCCTTGATAACAGTCCTATTGATGGTTTCCCTTTTGTCGGTATCAATACCTATTTTGTTGGCACACAAAGATTTGGTAAGCATTTAAAAGTTCATGCGGGTGCTGGCATCTTCCTATCATCAAAGTTACTCAGAACGACTGATTTTTTTACGCTCAATTGGCAGGCTGGTGGTGAAGTTGCCATTTCAGATAGCATGTGGTTCGCAGCTGATTTCTCGCGCGAACTTCAGCATGCGGGAGTCAACTTTTCCAGTATAATTGGACTCGCATTCCGTTATGAAGTTTCCAATACGTTAGCATTTCAAATTGGGATCAACAACTTACCCGGATTTCAGTTCAGTTTAACTTTAGGTGGCGAAAAGGCACGGGAAGTTGAAGAAAGTAAATTGTTATTTTAGGACTGGTATACAGAGCTTTCAACCAATCTGTTCATTTGATGCGCCCTGTTTTGCCAGCGGAAACAACTAAATGAGAGCAGTAATCCAACGCGTCCAATCAGCAAGTGTGAAAGTAGACGGTGAACTTGTCTCTGAAATCGGAGCGGGACTGCTTATATTCCTCGGCATTGCCCATGACGATACTGAAACAGAATTGGAATATATTGCAAACAAGGTCGCCAATCTGCGTATATTTGAAGATGCGGATGGCAAAATGAACTGTTCGCTTCTTGATACCGGCGGATCGGCACTTGTCGTCTCACAATTCACTCTCTACGGTGACTGCCGCAAAGGACGCCGTCCAAGTTTTATTGATGCTGCGCGTCCTGAAGTCGCAAACGCACTTTATGAGCAGTTCATCACCGCCTTAAAACAGTTAAACATCCCAACACAAGGCGGTACCTTTCAAGCAATGATGGACGTACAGCTTATCAACGATGGTCCCGTCACCATTCTACTGGATAGCGACAAACAGTTTTGAATGAAGAAGGGAAAGCGATCCTCTAATGGCACGCAAATTAAGAAATGGAACATGCTGAGTACATTAATACCATCAAACAAGGAGACTGTATTGAGTTAATGCCCGAAATGCCGTCTGAATGTGTTGATCTTGTCATAACAGATCCGCCTTTTGCCATTGATTTCCAAGCGACTCGGCACAACTACAACCGAAAAGGAAACCGTGTTCTGCAAGGATACAATGAAATTGAGGGGAGTGACTACTTAACTTTTACACTTGATTGGCTTTCAGAAGCAACAAGAGTGTTAAAAGAATCTGGGAGCATGTATATCTTCTCCGGTTGGAATTATCTTAAAGATCTCTTGATTGCCATTGATGAGTGTAAACTTACAACAGTCAACCATCTCATTTGGAAATATCAGTTTGGAGTCGTTACCAAACGTAAATATGTGACTTCTCACTACCATTGCCTTTTTTTATGTAAAAACGACAAAAAACGACAATTTTATCCTTACCGTCGCTTTGATAAAGAGGCAAAGACTGAAAACGGCGGCTCCGCACACTACAAAGACAAAGAAGATGTTTGGGAAATCAAGAGAGAATATTGGCAGGGCGCTGTAAAAACACCGACTAAATTACCCGCTGAACTTATTGAAAAAATCCTTGATTATTCCAGCCAGAAAGGTGACGTTGTTTTGGATCCGTTTTTGGGTTCAGGGCAAGTTGCTGTCGTTAGCAAAATGAAGGGACGGCACTACATAGGATTTGAAATTGGGCCAGCATATTATGAATTCGCACGTGACCGTCTTGAGTCAGGGAAATACCTAATTCAAAAAACAGAGGACGAACCAGAATGGGATTTATTTAGTAATAAGGAACTTCAAACATCAGCAATCGGTTAGTGTTACCACTGAAAGGTATTATCCTAATCGGATATTAAAACAAACACAGCGAGGTGAAACCATACACAACGGACCTCCAACTATCAGCGAATCCCTACTCAAAAAACACGAAAGTTAAGGCATTGAACACATTTTCGGTATTCCGGTGATTATGTGCTGCGCTTCTGCCATCTCATTGAGCAAAGTGAAATTCAACACATCGGCATGACACGCGAAGACGCAGTCAACACCTGCGCGCTAAAAAGCATGGGTGCTGCGTGTATTAAAGGTTGTGTCAGAGGGTTATCAGTGGTATACACTATCGTGGGTGCTTATGCCAAAAAAATCCGTTGTAGTAACTACTATACTTTGGAAGAAATCGTAAAATTTAATTCTACAGAGACGCCGTCTTGAAAGCCAATTCCAAGTTTTGTTTGATACCGAATACACAATCATCTCCACACAATTAACTCCTATTCTCTAACCCCAAAGAAACCAATCCATTTTTCACTTTTCCCACCGACAAACACCTTGCCTGCTTAAAACCGAATCCTCTGTATAGACCACAAATTTTCTGGACAAGCAACGAATCCCATGCTATGCTAAGCACCATATATCTTATAGAGATTACGCAGAGGAGAAACTATGGCTAACGAAGATTTTACCTCTAAAGTACCGCATTATACCTTCGCGGAAACGTTGGAAGAACAGGAAGAACAGTTAAAGACTAATCCGTTGATGCAACGGTTGAACGAGTATCGGAAAACTTACGAAGGTGACCCACACCGTCCAATCTATCACTATATCAACCCAGAAGCGATGCTCAATGATCCGAACGGTCTCTGTTTCTGGCAGGGACGATGGCATCTCTTCTATCAAGCATATCCGCCAGAAGATACACGTCAGCATTGGGGACACGCAGTGAGCGATGACCTCATCCATTGGCGCGATCTACCCTACGCGATTTATCCAAACCCGGAACGTTGCTGTTTTTCCGGTTCAACATTCGTGGAAGAAGACCGCGTGATTGCGATGTATCACGGTACGGTTGTCGGTAACATGGTGGCAGTGTCAAGCGATCCACTTCTCTTGAATTGGGAAAAGGTGTCTGGTAAAGCAGTGATTCCCTCAAGACACGCTGATGGCACAACCCCTGTCTATCGTGTTTTTGATCCGTGCATCTGGAAAAAAGATGACATGTATTATTCGCTATCGGGTGGAACGTTACCGCACGGTCCCGGTGGTAAACCCGTTCGCGCCAATTTCCTACTCCGTTCAGCAGATTTGGCGAACTGGGTTTATCTGCATCCCTTCGTTGAAAATGATCAGTACACGTTGGTCGGTGATGATGGTGCCTGTCCCTATTTTTGGCCGATAGGTGACCGGCACATGCTGCTATTTTTCAGCCACATGAGTGGTGGGCAGTATCTACTCGGTGATTACGATAAAGCACGCGATAAGTTCGTTGTAACAGCAGGTGCAAAAAACAATTTTGGCGCAGCGTCGCCCGCAGGTGTTCACGCCCCTTCTGCTACTCCTGATGGTGAGGGTGGTCTCATTGTCATCTATAACATGAACCCCGCAAAACCGACTAAGGGTTGGAATCAGATTATGACCTTGCCGCGCCGTTTGATGCTTCTCTCAAGAGATGAAATCGGTGTAGAACCTGCAGGCGATATTGAATCGCTACGGTCCGACCATCAGCATGTTGATGCGACAACACTTCCTGCAAACGAAGAGGTTGTATTAGAGAACATAAAGGGCAATGCCATGGAACTTGAGCTTGAAATTGACACAAAGGGTTCCCCGATGGTTGAGTTGAATGTGCTTCGTTCCCCACAGAAGGAGGAATTCACAAGAATCGCTTTCTTTAGAGAACGTGGTATGCATAATCACAATTCGGATAGAAATGTACGCGAGAGTCTGCTAACGATAGATTCATCATATTCGTCTATAGCACCCGATGTGCGTTCACGAGCACCCGAAACTGGTGGATTGTCAATTTTGGGAGACGAAACGCTCAAACTACGCGTGTTTGTTGACAAAAGTGTCGTTGAAGTATTTGCGAATGGACGACAATGTGTCGCGATGCGCGTCTATCCTGATAGAGAAGATAGCGTTGGTGTGTCTTTGCGTTCTCAAGGGCAAAACAGTGAACTGAAATCTCTGGATGCTTGGCAGATGCAGAATA
This sequence comes from Candidatus Poribacteria bacterium, assembly GCA_965221425.1. Lineage (GTDB taxonomy): Bacteria > Poribacteria > WGA-4E > WGA-4E > WGA-3G > MSPOR6. Next base: position 28,488 of record OZ244889.1, read on the forward strand.
TCTATGCTTAGCGTGTTACGGTTCTTTGTCCCATACGTGCTATTAAGTACTGTAGTGATCAAAGAACCGTCCTCTAAAAACTGTGTGCTTGATATGGTAGATGCGTACTATCTGGTAAGAGTTGAAGTATCGGGAAGGGGAGTGATAAAATTATATTAACTTGAAACGAGAATATACAAATGAGTAAATCGATAGAAAAAGTCACCGCATTTATTACGCAAGAACGAAATAGGGTAAACATGCTACTTGTATTCAAACACCCTACCGCCGGCATTCAAATTCCCGCTGGTAGCGTGGAAGAAGATGAAGATATTGAAACAGCAGTCATACGTGAAACTTATGAAGAAACAGGGCTGCAACATGTAAAAATTGAAAAATATCTCGGTTATTTTGAAAATGAGTTAGAACAACATCAACGGATTATCACGCAAACAACCAAAGTCTATATCAACCCCGATCTAAATGCAGTTCCATACAAAGATAAACTTACAAGAGGACTCACTGTTAATTACCATTCCACACAAGAATATTTCACACACATTTCGTACATTGAATATGAATATGACAAATTTCACAAACCTGTCTGCATTGACTATAACATTACAGGATGGGTGCCGAATGAAAACATAAGTGCCCAAAAGAAAAGGCATTTTTTTCATTTATCCACACAAGAGGAAACAGCGGATATGTGGGAATTGAAAAGCGATAGAGGTCATATTTTTCAACCTTTTTGGACACCACTTTCACCGAAACCCGAGATCGTATTCCCACAAAATAAGTGGTTGGATTTTGTCTACGAGAAAATACTTGTCGAATAATTGTAGTAACAATCAATTTCAAGTTGAACATTTTAGGAGGAGATATAGATGTCAACTTATCGTGCAGGCGTAATCGGTTTAGGACGGATGGGAAGCACTTTTGACGATGAAATTACACAGGGCGGATCGCTTTTTCTGCCTTACTGCCACGCACCAAGTTATGATGCATCACCGAAAACGGAGTTGGTAGCGGGTGCCGACTTACATGCCGAACAAGCCTCAATTTTTGGTGAACGGTGGGGACTCAGTTCGGAACATATCTATAGCGATTATCGCGAAATGTTAGAGAAGGAAAACCTTGATATTGTGAGTATTTGTACGACAGCACGGGTTAGATCAGCTATTGTGCAAGATGTGGCGCGTACTGGTGTCAAGGGTATCTGGGCAGAAAAACCGATCTCGCTCAGCCTCGCCGAAGCGGATGTGATGGTCGATGTCTGTCGGGAAAACGGTGTGGTCATGGCAATCAATTGTGCGCGCCGTTGGAATCCTTTCTTTAGTGAGGCAAGAAAACTCATTGACGAAGGTGAGATCGGCAATGTGCTGCAGGTCACCGTGTATGCACAGTGTGGTCTTTCGCATAACGGTAGCCATGCTATTGATATTCTACGTTATATGGCGGGTGGCAATGTGGAATGGGTTTTCGGTGAGATGCAGTCTGACGAAGCCGCAGCAGGTGAAAACGATCTGATGGGCAACGGCTACCTTGTATTTGATAACGGTGTGCGTGCATATCTCCGAAGTACTGCGTGTGGTACTGCGTCGTGGGAGGTAGATGTCATCGGTACAAGCGGGCGTATCCGCTCAATCAATAATGCTGAGAAGTTTGAGTTGATTCGGATGCTCCCAGGCGGTCGACGTGGACGTGGCGTGCCTGCAACTTGTCCGTTTCCATATCCTGTGCGGATGCAAGGCATGGGATTGACCATTGTTGACGACATCATTAACGCTATTGAAAACGGAGGTTCGCCTAAATGTTCTGATGAAGATGGGCGTGAGGCTTTAGAGGTTGCGATTGCCCTACGGGAGTCACATCGGCGTGGTGGTGTAAAGGTGAACTTGCCGATTGAAGACCGGAGTCTGCGTATTCTTTCGTCTGAGATTCATGGTGATGATACGCCTGCTCGGATTAGACGGATGCGGGGTTGATAATCTAATTTGACAATGTTCAGGGCACATGTTATGATTAAAAATGTAGTTCATAAAGTGCTTTAAAGTAGAAATAAAAACTAAAAAATATAAACAACAGTGGTACAAGAAGATATATTGTCTGGGATCTTGTTTTGATGCGCCGAGATAAATTACTGGAAAACATGAGACAAAATCCGCGAAACAATTGGCGGATTGAAAATGTCCAGACAATCGCAAATAGATATGGTCTTTCAATTAGTCGTCCGAGAGGTGGTGGTAGTCACGTTACACTACGACACAATTCAGGTGCTAAGTTGACTATTCCAACCCGTCGACCAATAAAACCAGTGTATATTCGAAAACTTGTGGAAATGATTGATCAGTTAGGAGAAAATCATGGATAAATTGGAGTATCCATTTAATATAAGCGCACTATCAGCAGAAGAAGGTGGAGGTTATCTAATTGAATTTCCCGACTTGCCTGGATGTATATCTGATGGGGAAACAATTGACAAAGCGATAGCAAATGGAAAGGATGCGCTTTCCTGCTGGATAGAAACCGCAAAACAGCATGGCGATGAGATTCCTTTACCTTATTCATCTGTGCATTCTTCCGAAATTGCAAAGAAAGGTATTGAACAGCGGGAGAATCCTTCCGAATATTAATCCGACAAAGTAATTCGTCAGGACGAACCGTTTTTATACCAGTCCTGCTGGCTTGGGGTTTGTTGTTTAACGTTCGTGGCTATGACCACACCTGCTCGTGTTAGACGGTTGCAGGGTTGATATAGGAGAAATTAAAACACATGCCACAAAAAACCGCATTCATCTATCACCCAGACTACCTGAACCACGACACAGGCCCCGAACACCCCGAAAGACCCGACCGTCTCAGAGCCAGCCTCGCAGCACTCCAACAGAGCGATGTGTGGGAACAACTACACCACATTGACCCAACACCCGCGAGCATTGAACAGATTGCCTACGCGCACAAACCCGGTTATAGCGAACATATCCGCCAGTCCTGTGAAGCAGAAATCCCACTAACCTACGACACAATTGTTGGACATGAATCTTATGATATTGCCCTGCTTTCAACAGGCGGTATCCTGTGCGCAGCAGAAGCTGTGGCCACAAAGAAGGTGAAAAATGCCTTTGCGATGGTGCGTCCACCAGGACACCACGCGACACCAGGGCAGAGCATGGGGTTTTGCCTATTCAATAACATAGCCGTTACAGCACGTTACTTGCAACGTGAACACGGTGTCGGAAAGGTGGCAATTGTAGATTGGGATGTGCATCACGGCAACGGCACACAAGACATTTTCTATGAAGACGCATCGGTTTTCTTCTTCTCTATTCATCAATCCCCGCTTTACCCCGGCACAGGTTCACGTTATGAACAGGGCAGCGGAAAAGCGCGCGGCACTACACTCAATGTGCCGATGCTACCCGGAAGTGGCGACAGTGAATACATCACTGTCTTTGAAGATGTGCTTATCCCCGCATTACACGGTTTTTCGCCTGAGTTTATTCTAATATCTGCAGGATTTGATGCGCACTATCTTGACCCACTCGCCCACATTGACATAACTGCAGAAGGATTTGCGAAGTTAACTGATTTGGTTTTGAATATTGCTGATGAAATTGCATCAGGCAACGTTGTTTCCGCATTGGAGGGTGGATATAGCTTGAAAGGTGTCTCTGAATCTGTTGTGGCGCATGTGGAATGTTTGGTTGGGTAAGCGCTGGAGTTTTTGCCATCTTGCAAAACCTTCACATCTTTTTCCCAACATGAATCGCGACAATCCCTAAAGTTTTTCGAAAATACTGCACATCTGTCAATCCGCACTGCTCCATAACGGCTTTCAACGTATCACAATTCGGAAACTGCATAACAGAACGGGGAAGATAACCGTACGCATCGTCTTTACTACGTGAGATACAATTGCCGATGAAAGGTAAAATCTTTGTGAAATAGAAATAGTAGAGACTACGAAACAGCGGATTGACAGGTTGCGTAAACTCTAAAATTGCTATTCTACCACCAGGTACAGCGACGCGTGTCATCTCACGAATGCCCAATTCAAGGTCAGCAACGTTTCGGATACCAAAACCGACAGAGACAATATCAAAAGTATTGTCTAAAAAAGGCAGGATGAGGGTGTCCGCTGCCAGAAAACTTGTAGTGCGGTTAGAAACCGCACCTACCGGTTGTTGAAGTTTTCGATCACCGATAACAAGCATCTCAAAACAGAAATCTGAACCAATGACGGAACCATCTGTCCCAATTTTGTCCGAGTATGCAAGCGCAAGTTCGCCTGTGCCTGTGCAAACATCAAGCACCTTGCTTGTTGGGGTTACACTACTTGCTTTGACTGTTTCTCTCCGCCAAACACGGTCAAACCGAAGGCTTAACAACGAATTGAGAAAATCGTAGTGACGAGCGATAGCTGAAAACAAGTTTTTTATACGGTGTGCCTGCATATACTATTAAAAGTCCCCTTAATAAGGGGGATTTAGGGGTTTTATTCCACACCTTACATTCTTAACTCTGCACCCAGTTCTTGGTTCAGTCGTTTAACAACCTTGTCGTGAAGATCGTTAACCGCCTTATCTGTCAAGGTTTCGGTTGCAGAGTGATATGTAATTGTGTAAGCAAGACTCTTTTTATCTTCTGGTACCTGATCCCCGACATATACATCAAACAGTCGTACCGATTCAACCAATTTTCCCCCAGTGGAATAGATAATTTCTATTGGCATATCCGACTGCATCTCTTGATCTACCACGATGGCAAGGTCGCGCAGGACGCTGGGATAGATGGGAATCGGTTCAAAACGTTTGGAAAAATCGGCTGCGTCCGCTAATGCCTCCAGGTCAAGTTCAAAGAGGTATGCTTTGTAAGGTAACTCATAACTTTCCAACACTTTTGGGTGTGCTTCTCCGAGGATACCGATACGTCTATTTTCCAACAACACCTCAGCGTTACGTCCCGGGTGGAAGGTTGGGTCGTCCGTTTTCTTGAACGTGTAATCGGTAGTCCCGCAGGCGTCAAGTATCCCTTCAACAGCCCCCTTAATGTCAAAGAAGTCTGGAGAACGATAGGGATTGCCGTAAACACCTTCACCAATTTCGCCAGCAAGAATGCCAGCAACACGAGCCGGTTCTGCTCCTTGGATAAATACAGTAGACAGTTCAAAGAGTGCGATATTATCTATCTGATGATTATGGTTATGCTGTGCATTATCAAGTAGACTCGGCAATAAAGTTGTCCGAAGCACTGACATCTCCGGACTTAAGGGATTACGCAATTTTAGAGTATCACGAAGGCGGTTGTCTGCTGCCAACCGAATCTTGTCAAAACAGTTCGGATGACAAAAACTATAGTTTACCGCTTCCATCATACCAGAACCAAGTAGAAAGTGTTTTATACGTCTATGAACTTCTGCTGAGATGTTTGGCGCAGGAATAGGGATGTCGCCCTTCGGTAATGCTGTTGGGATGTTATCATAACCGTGAACACGCGCGATCTCCTCAATCAGATCTATTTCACGTGTAATATCCCCGCGGAACGTCGGCACGGTAACTTGAAACACATCTTTCTCTTCTGTAGGAGCGACTTCCCGGTCGCGATCCTCTTTTTGCCTCAATTCAATCCCAAACCCTAACCGACTTAAAATCTGCTCTATCTCACTGGTTTCAAGTTCAGTTCCCAATATGAAATTCACACGTTCAGCACGAAGTTGAATTTGCAGCGGTTTACGTTGTCCGGGATAGACATCAATAACGCCTTCACATAAGGTGCCGCCTGCTAACTCTGCGATCAGTTGTGCTGCACGGTCAAGCGCAGGGATAACAGCCTCTGGATCCGCGCCACGTTCAAATCTGTAAGATGCTTCGGTGTGTATTCCCAACTTTTTCGCGGTTGCACGGACGCTTGACGGTTGGAAATTAGCACTTTCCAGCAGCACATCACACGTTGTCTCAGTGATTTCAGAGTCATAGCCACCCATAATTCCTGCAAGTGCCACAGGTTTTTCTGCATCTGCGATAACTAACATATCAGGAGTCAGGTTGCGTTCCTCTTCATCAAGCGTTGTAATCTGTTCATTTTCTGCTGCACAGCGCACAACAATACGGTTTTCTGAGAGTTTGTGATAATCAAAGGCGTGCAGCGGCTGTCCATATTCCATTAAAACGAAGTTGGTAATATCTACGATATTGTTGATAATGCCGACTCCGATAGATTCAAGACGTTGTTTTAGCCATGCAGGAGATTCGCCAACTTTAACACCACGGATAACGCGTGCAGCATAACGGGGACACGATTCAGGGGCATCAATTGTTACTGATGTTATTTCTTGTATGTCCGCTTCGCCTTCTTGTATGTTCACCTGTGGAAGTTTCAAGTCGTTTCCAGTTTCAGCCCGAATTTCGCGGGCAACACCTATCATACTGAGGCAGTCGGGACGATTCGGGGTTATTTCCAATTCAAATATCACATCGTCTAAACCTAACGCTTCAGTAAGTGGTGAGCCTATGGATAGATCAGAAGATAATTCCATGAGTCCCGCGGCTTCATCAGAGATGTCTAACTCTTTCTCTGAGCAGAGCATGCCGTGTGATTCTTCGCCGCGCAGTTTAGCACGTTTAATTGTAATACCTGTAGGCAATGCTGTGCCGATTGTTGCGACAGGTGCGAACATGCCTTCATATACATTCGGTGCACCGCAAACGATCTGCAGCGTATCTGCCTCACCAATATCTACCTGACACAACACAAGTTTGTCTGCATTGGGATGTGGTCTGATGGCATCTACTTTGCCAATAACTACGCCTTCTAACGCTGTGCCGAGCTGCTTGACGGATTCAACTTCAATGCCTAACATCGTTAATCTTTCCGCGAGTTCGTTTGGGGAAAAATCAAAATCGATGTAGGTTTTTAGCCAATTTTGGGTTACATTCATAGATAAGTCCTTAAAAATCGGGGTTACAAACCCCTCCTACAAGCGTGTCAAGAAATCGGAGTTACAAACCCCTCCTACAAGCGTGTCAAGAAATCGGGGTTACAAATCGCTCCTACAAGAGTGCCTACTATTTTGTTACGGCACAGCGGAGTGTGCCTACTACCTTTAAAATTGTTTCAAGAAGCGGAGGTCGTTTTCATAGAAGGTGCGGATATCTGGAATACGGAACTGTAGGTTTGCAATTCGTTCTACACCCATGCCGAAAGCAAAACCGGTAACCTCCTCTGGGTCATAGTTGACAGCGCGGAATACCTCTGGGTCAACAGCGCCTGCCCCTAAAATCTCAATCCATCCTGTATGTCCACAACTGCGGCATCCTTTACCACGACACACCGTGCATGAAATATCCATTTCTGCACTCGGTTCTGTGAAAGGAAAGAAATGTGGGCGGAAACGCATCTGCGTTTGGTCGCCAAACATCTGCCGCGCGAAAGATACCAAAACCCCCTTCAGTTCACTGAAGGTAACATGCTTATCCACAAGCAATCCTTCAACCTGATGAAACATAGGCGTATGTGAGACATCGTAATCAACACGGTACGCTTTTCCCGGTACAATAATGCGTAGTGGCGGTTTTTGGTTTTCCATCGCGCGAATTTGCACAGGGGATGTGTGGGTGCGTAATAGGTGTCCATCCGTTAGATAGAATGTGTCATGTAGATCCCGCGCGGGGTGGTCGGGGGGTGTATTGAGTGCGTCGAAATTGTAATGCTCTGTCTCAACTTCTGGTCCCGTCACCACTTGAAAACCCATTTGCATAAAGATCGCTTCAATCCGTTCTAATGTTTGCATGACCGGATGCGCTTTGCCGTAAGCAGGTTTTCGTCCGGGAAGTGTGATGTCAATAGATTCTGCTTCCAGCTGCTGTTCCTGTTGTTGACTCTCCAGAGCATTCTTTGCCGCTTCAAATGCTTCGGTTAGTGCAGCACGCACTTCATTACCGAGTTTTCCAATTATTGGGCGCTCCTCGTTAGAAAGTTGTCCCATGCCTTTCATAACATCTGTCAACTTTCCCTTACGTCCAAAATAGGCTATTCTGAGCGATTCAAGCGTGTCCAACGAATTAACATCTTTCAAAGCCTCAAGTGCTTCTGCTTGAATCGCTTCTAATTCTGTTTTCATAGTTGCCTCTATTTCATTCTATTGTTGATCAATACCAATACGTGATTTTTCCGTCTCTCGCGACCAGGAGGTCGCTCCTACAGGAAGAGAGCGTTCCTATGTATTACATTTGTCAACAAAAATACCCATCACTTCGCTCCATAAAGGTTAATTCCTTCTGGGGACGAAAGCGACAGGCATCTACTTCCGCGGTACCACCCCGCTTGACAGATTGATAAAATCTGCCCGCTTCATTATTTCTTGTCTAATTGGCTCCAGGGTGAAATTCAGCAGCTGCTCTCAAAACCGCGCTTCCAACCGATGACGCGGTCTCTCTTGTTGAGAGGTCTCAACTGCCTACTGTGTCCCTTCATTGCCTTTTAACAAGTGTAATATCTTATTTGCAAATGTATCGGTATAACTTACCCTTTTGCGAGGGCAACAAGTTGTTCAAATCCAGCTGCATCATGCACAGCAATATCAGCAAGAACTTTTCTATCCAACTCAACGCCGGCTGTTTTGAGTCCGTGCATAAAACGGCTATATGTAAGTCCGTGCAGTCTTGCGGCGGCATTAATACGCATAATCCAAAGTTTTCTAAAATCGCGTTTGCGTGCACGTCTGTGTGCGTAGGCGTGGTTCCACCCTTTTTCAACCGCCTCCATAGCGGTACGCTTCAGGTTGTTACGTCCCCCGCGATACCCTTTGGAATGCTTCAATATCCGTTTTCGCCGCTTTCGACGGACATTCCCTGTCTTTACTCGTGCCATTCTGAACTCCTAATATATTAGACGTTTCAAACGTTTTTCGTTACTCGGGTCTACCAACGTGCTTTGTCTTAAACGGCGTTTCCGTTTCGCAGATTTTGAGATAAAAAGGTGACCGGCATACGCACGCTTTCGACGGATTTTCCCTTTTGCAGTAAATTTAAAACGTTTTGCTGCGCCTTTATGTGTTTTGATTTTTGGCATTACAATATCCTTCTATTGATGGTTTATTCAAACTATAGCAGATTTATAATTAATCGTAGACCGTTACCCGAAATTGATTGTCGGGTTTCGCTTTGCTCTACCCGACCTACGAACTGTGAGTGAGAGGTAGGTATAGACGCAAAAAATCAACGAAGAGAAATACGGTCTCCTCACAAACGATGCTTCCCTTTCAAAAAGCCGTCTAATTGTTGAGAACACGATTTCCTATTCACTTGCAACAAAATCTTTATGGCAGATTTTAAGATTATTTAGATACTCAGCACCAGCGAGGGGAATCAACGCTGAATGCGCGTTTGGAATTCGTCGGGAAACCTCGCCTATCAGAGAAGGTGAGCGTCTATTTATTTTGCAATCCGTCATAGTTATGAAGATTTCGGCGTCAAGAGCATGGACATGGTGCGTGTTTCCATCTTGGGAGGTTGTTCGACCTCTGCAATTTCAGCGACATCCGCTTCCAATCGGGCAAGCATGTTTTTGCCTAACTCCGTATGTAGCATTTCCCTACCTCGGAAACGTACTGTGGCTCGGACCTTCCACCCGTTTTTCAAGAAGTCTTCAACGTGACGTTTCTTGAATTGATAGTCATGCTCAGCTGTATCTGGACGAAATTGAATCTCTTTTAGAACGATCTTTGTTTGCTTCTTTCGTGCCTCTCGTTCACGTTTGTTCTTTTCGTACTGATACTTCCCATAGTCCATTATCTTACATACGGGCGGGTTGGCATTTGGAGATACTTCAACCAAGTCCAATCCGACTTCTTCAGCACGTTCCATCGCCTCGCGCGGAGTCATCACACCGACCTGCTTGTTTTCATGGTCAATGAGCAAAATCTCTTTGGCTCGAATCTGATAATTCGAACGACTTTTTTTTGCCCGTGGTTTCTGTGTACGTCTACCTCTATAGTGTATTTTTCACACCTCCAAGTTGTGCTGCTAATCAATTAGTGGCTGTGCAGGGGACAAAAAAGCAGGGTCTGTCAATAAAATCAACACCTTTTCCTGCACACGACTAAATTTCACCAAACATGCGTTTGTATTCAATAAACCAATCCTTACAAAATGTAGACACTTGCTAATACAATGTCCAAAATATTAATTATGATATTATATCACATTTTTAACATAAATGCAAACTAAAAATAGCCGATTGTCCATAAAGTGCGTAAAATGATAATCCCTCCTGCTAAACCGCCAAATATAATGATAAGACTGAGATTGATTATTAGTGCGTACCGAAAGATGCGTTCAGCCAATTCCGGTTGTTCCTTTACCCATGCTCGCGCTAAGTTGAAGGTGAGGACAACGCTAATCAGGCTCAGGATAGCTGCCCCTAAAAATGCTAAGAGAATCCCTTTAAAGTCTACCATCTCCATCGTATCTGGAATTGAACCGTATTGTGAATAACGTTGGATGACAACGATTAGGATACCCAGCAAAATCACAATAAATGCGATGAATACGATTAAGGCTTTTTTAAAGGCTTTTTCCATCTTTTGCTAAACTTTTCTGGACTATAGACTAATTTATAACGCCAGTTTGATAATAAATGACATCAACTCAATAATAGGGCTTTTCTCCGAAGGTCCACCTTGTGGTTCTTGTAGCACAAACTTTCCAGTTTGTGTGCTATGGCGCAAACTGGAAAGTTTGCTCTACAATAGGCTTTTATCAAACTCACGTTAATTTATAGTAATTTTAACATATTTGCGGTGTAATGGCAAGACGGGTGTGTAAAGTTTTTGTCAGAATGAAATCGGGGTTAGAAACCCCTCTAACAAGAGTGTTCACAAAATAAGGAGCAACTTGGGTTATAATTAACGTGAGTTTGAGAATATTTTAATAAGTGAATTTGGCTCAATGATTTAAAGAGATCCAACACGATATATCAGGGGTATCCAAATTTTGATCCCCAATATATTGCAGCACTCCAGCGGAGGGCTATGTTTATAGAATGCCAGATTGTCAAGTTCTCGCACTCCAGCGGAGTGCTATGTGTGCTGGATCACATACCGCTCCTAATGAAGATTAAGTTATTAATTCGGTAATTTGGCGAGGTTAGGAAACCTCGCCAGCAGCATGTGTGTATCTCTGCTGGCGAGGTTTCCTAACCTTGCCAATTACCGAAATATTTATTTAAACTTCATACGGAGCGGAGTGATGCGTAGGATGCTGCTATAAACATATTGCTCCTACGGAGCAAAAGATTTGTTCTGATATGCGTGTTGGTTTCCATGCCAAGATGCGTGTAAACAACACGACATTCAATATTGAATTCTTTTTCAAACTCACGTTTTAATTAGGACGTGTTTCACGTCACATTTAGGACGTTTTGCACGTCCCAAGGACGTGCAGAAGTCAATCAGGACAAGGATTGGGACGTGATTTTGCATTTTTTGCCTTCCCTTGGGTTTGCTTTGGACGTTAGGTGTAAAGTTGATTTTTCATATAACTATTACGTGAAATATATTATAACACATATAAATTTGTTTGTCAAGTAATTTTTGCGATAATTTCCAACTATGTTGAATTATAAAAATAAATAGATACCTCTATCCCTCGGTAGATGCGGTTTCCTAACCGCATCTATGGAATAAAATAAACACCGGTTCGGTTAGGAAACCGAACCTACCGTGGTGTATAAAATTGGTTTTACTACAAGTAAATGTTGCACTTATGATTCAGAGCATATATAATAGGAATATGAATTTTCAAAGACACTGTGATCGCTATCTGCAGAGAATACGTCAAACACTATCCGACCCGAATGCAACCCCCGAACTCTCTTTGCTCCCGCATCTCAAAACGTTCCTGGAAGATATTGCCACAGCCCCAGAATGTTTTGACAAATCTGGCATTACATTCACACTGGAACCGAGAAATATTAACCAGATCGGACGACCCGACTTTATTGTATCAGAGGGGTTGCTCCCTATCGGTTATATTGAGGCAGAAGCGGACGGCAGAGACCTTAACAACCTCACAGGACATGCCAAAGAACAGAATGAACGTTTTAAGGAAAACCTTGATAACTTTATCCTTACTAATTTCGTTGATTTTCAGCTGTGGCGGGATGGGCAACTACGTAAATCTGCACATATTGAAAACGAAACTGATAATTTAGAAACACTGTTAGACTTATTTCTAATTGCTGGACAGATCCAAATCGCCTCTGCAGAAGCACTTGCAAAGTACCTGGCAAGACGGACCCGCGAACTACAAACACAGATTGCAACGACACTTACCGATGAGGACAGTGAGACCTACGGCATGTTTACTGCGTTCAAGGAGACGTTGCTCGCGACGCTCACCCCAAACGAATTTGCGGATATGTACGCGCAAACTCTCACGTATGGATTGTTCGCTGCACGCTGCACACTGCCGAATGCAACCAATTTTTCACGGCACACCGCAGTCGGCGCACTGCCAAGATCAAACCCATTCCTCATAGAACTCTTTTATCATGTCGCCTCTCCGAGACTTGAGACGAATGTCACCTATATTCTGGATGATATTGCAACGCTCCTCCAAAATGTTCCGACAGATATGCTTCGCACGGCGTTTACTGCCAGAAATCCGCTTGAAGACCCAGTTATCCATTTTTACGAGACGTTCCTAAAGGAATATAATCCGAAACTCCGCTTTGATCGTGGGGTTTTTTATACGCCGCCACAGGTTATCTCCTACATTGTTCGCTCAGTGGATTCCTTACTTAAAACAGAACTCAACAGACCCGATGGGCTTGCTGCTGACGACACGCTTATCCTTGACCCTGCCACAGGTACGGGCGGATTCCTGTTGACAGTACTTGACCACATCCGCGAACACGTTACAGCCAATTATGGCACAGGGGATTGGAATCAGTACATCAACGCGCAACTTGTCAAACGGATTTTCGGGTTTGAACTGCTTGTTGCGCCGTATACGATTGCACATTTGAAGTTGAGTCTGTTTCTACAAGCGCAAGGGTGGCGCGCGAATGAACGTCTCGGAATTTATCTTACCAATGCTTTGGAACAACCGGACGAAATGCAGGCTCCTTTGCCTTTTGCTGCGTTTATCTCTGATGAAGCAAACGCAGCGCTTTCTGTGAAAAGGGACGAACCTATTCTTGTCATTCTCGGCAATCCACCCTATCCGCGCAACTCTGCTAATCCGAGTCGTGTAGGAAGGAATTTAACTTTTATTGGTGAACTCATTGAGAATTACAAACAGATAGATGGAGAACCACTTGATGATAAGAACTTAAAAGCACTTCAAGCGGATTATGTGAAGTTTATTCGGTGGGCACAGTGGCGAATCGATAGGAACGGTGAGGGAGCACTCGGTTATATTGTGAATAATAGTTTTCTGGACGGTCCCATGTTTCGCAGCATGCGGAAAAGTTTGTTAGACAGTTTCAACGCAATATATCATCTCAACTTACACGGTAGCAGCAGAAGAACGGAAGCTGCCCCAACAGATCAGAATGATGAAAACGTCTTTGACATTCAACAAGGGGTTTCCATCTTGTTATGTGTCAAAGAATACGATAACCTTGCACCAGCAAAGGTTTTTTATGCTGATATGTGGGGATCCCGAGAGGAAAGATACAGTACACTTTCGGAAAGTGATGTTCAGTCCACGGCGTGGACTGAACTGCAACCGACATCACCCTATTACCTTTTTGTGCCGCAAGAAACAGATTACAGTGCCGAATACGAAAGTGGATGGAAACTAACCAATATCTTTGATGTGCATTCAGTTGGGATTGCTACTGCACGGGATAATTTTACAATTCATCGGACCGCTGAAGATGTGCGCGAAACGGTAACAGATTTTGTCTTACTCTCCATAGACGAGGCGCGAGAAAGGTACGGATTGCGAAGGGATACTCGAGATTGGCAGGTTCACCTTGCCCAAGCTGATATTCGTAGCCATCCTGATACCGAACAACATGTCCAATCTATAAACTACCGTCCCTATGACACACGCTGGACCTACTATACAGGACAAACGCGTGGATTTCACTGTACTCCTCGTGATGCAGTTATGTCTCATCTCCTAACGGAAAACCTTGCCCTCTGTATTTGCCGTATTGTTACAAGTCCAAATTGGCAACACGCTTTGATTACCGATAAAATCACAGAAAAGTGTTATGTTTCGAACAGAGGTAGTGAATCCAGTTACGTGTTTCCACTCTATTTCTATCCTGATTCAGAAGGGTTATTAGGTGCAACAGAACGCGAGCTCAATTTCAAACCCGCTTTTCTCACTGCACTTGCGGAGTCGTTGGGATTGCCGCAGACTGCCCCGTTTGGACTCCCCGAAGGCATTGCACCAGAGGCGATTCTCGCTTATATCTACGCTGTGCTTTATAGTCCTACTTACCGTGAACGTTATTATGAGTTTCTAAAATACGATTTTCCGCGTATCCCTTTACCGCAAAATATTGACCAATTCCGCAATCTTGCAGCGTTAGGGCAGGAATTGATTAATTGGCATTTGTTAAAAAATGTATCGCGACCGGAGGTTGCTCCTACAGAGGAAAGAGGGATACATCGATTTGAGGGTGAAGGTGACGGTGTTGTTGGGAAGCCTCGTCATGAAGATGGTAGTGTTTGGATAAATGGGACGCAATATTTTACAAATGTACCAACAGAAGTATGGGAATATGAGATTGGGGCGTATCAGGTGTGTGAGAAGTGGTTGAAGGATCGGCGGGGCGAAATGTTAAGTCATGCGGAGGTGCGGCAGTATCGTTCTCTTTTGGTTGCTGTTGCGGAGACGTTGCGGGTTGTGGGGGCGATTGATGGGGTGCTTGAGTTTTAGTCCACTAATACTAAGCAGGTAAGCGGTTTGTCAACATGACAAATTTTGACGATCTGTTTTATGGAGGTTATTATGGCTGAAGGACGATTATTATTCACTTTAGATCATGAACAGTTCATGAAAAATTGGGGGCAAAGCATTCTCTCGTTCCTACAAGAAGAATTTGGCACAAGAAATTATTCTCTTTCGCGAAGTCTGCTATTCTCTACAGAGACCGAGAACTCTTATTGGTTGTTAGTAGATTTTGAGAATAAAAGGGCTTACAATATTAGAAAAGAAAACGACACAACAGTCGCAATATCAGAGGGATCTAATATGGAAAAACGCTCTGATTTCATGCGTGGTTCTGGTCCAATTCTTAAGCGTATACAGAACGGTATAAGCACTCAAACAGGAATTATCGATGCTTTAAAAGGTTAAATTTTGCTGAATTTAACATAGAATACTTTTCACGTTCCGATTTATCAGACCAAAGACTAAGTTTTGAATCAGTATATCCAGAGTTACGAGATGTTTATGAAATGTTACGAGACATTCTGAACTCTTCTCGTGAATCACTTATTGGTTTGTCATACAACGATGTGGAACAAATTAAAAGTCACGTTATACAATTTTATGATATGACCATAGAAATTGGAAATTTTGAAGTTGAAAGCGAAGATATCAGAGAGGACCATAATACAGTTTCACAAAAAATTATCGATTTTCGTGAGACAGTGAAACAGTCTTTGCTTCAAGCTGCAACTTATTTGTCGTCGGGGAGAGTAGAACAACTTGAGGATAACGTTAAAACTACTCTCACTGCTGCTGAAGAAAGGGTTAATACAGCAATTAGCAGTGAAACCGAAAGATTGCAAAAGATCGGTGAGGAAGCACAGCAGAAAGAAGAAGAAAGACAGAAGACATTCAACAAACTTGAAAGCGATGTAGAAGGCCTAATAAGGAAAAAGTCGATCTCATCGTATGAGAAGATTTTTGCAGATCAAACTGAAGAACATCGGAAAGGTGCTCGGATTTGGCTTTCGATCACAAGTCTGCTGGTTATCGGGTTTAGTATTATTTTTTGGTGGTTTATAAAGGATTTAGCACCGGCGGGAAGTCAGTTGCTTGTGATTCTACAAAATTTGGTTGCAAAAGGATTTTTCCTCTCCTTGATTTATCTATTACTCAACCGTTCTATTAAGAATTATACTGCGGAAAAACATTTACAAACTGTCAACCGCCGTCGCCAGAATGCCTTAGCAACTTTTGAAGAGTTTGAAAAAGCAGCTGGGAAAAATCAGGAAACACGAGATGCAGTGCTATTGGCTTGCACTGATGCTATTTTTGATGCTAATCAAAGCGGATATCTTTCTGTGAAAACAAGTCGTTCTGAAAGTGGTGCTCCAATACAACAAATGGTTAGGGGAATTGTTCCTACTAAACCACCTGCAGGCGATGATTAAGCGTTTGTGGTCGCGCAATTCATTGCGCCTCTTTAATTTGGCCACGACACACAGCGTGTGCCTACTACTTTTAAATCATCACATCAAGATTAAGCAGATTTCCGTTTCTCGAAAAGTTCATGCCGCAGCAGCATGAGTTGCGATGCTTGCAACGTCTCTAAAGCATACGTCCGACCTTTGAGATCGCAAAACTCAACTTCAAATACGTCCGGTTCATGTACCTCAACAATAGTACCGACCTGCCCGCAGTATAATTTGAGCGTTGGTAGGTCTTCTATGAGTGCAACCGTATCAAATAATTTCATTAGGTTCTCCTTTAGTCCAAAATATAGCAAGTCACAAATCTCGGAAAATTTTCATCATCCCGTACAATCCAAACAGTTCTAACTTCTGCTGTTCGTCCCGAGTGGCTCATTTCGAAGTCGATAATATATTTTTGTCCGTAGACATTGCGTTTTGTAGGTATAGATATTTCACGATGAACCACATCTAATAAGGCACTTCTCAAAGTTTCAGCGTCCTCTATGCCTAAATTCAGAGCGGACTTAAAGACTCTTGCTTTATGTTTGCCATCCGGATGCTCAGGATTTAAACAATAATCTAAGATCTTATCAAGTGGAACGATAGCCCGCTCAGGATGAGGCATCTTTTGCATAAGATTTTACTGCACTTGGCTAATATCAGAATCACTAATTTTATGCTGTTTCGGATTACAGGTAATAAGGTCGTTAAATGCCTACATTGCTTTTTCGCCAGATTTCATGCGTACGTTTCTCCTTGTAGAAAAAACCGACAGCAAGATTATGCAGATTTTCGCCCTCAACAATTGATGCCACGTTCTCATGTGCCTTTTCAGTTCATAGCAGTTACAGATTTGAACACAGAATCAACTGCTCCGAAAAGCGTTGATAAATTAGCCAATGCAAAGTCTGTTCTGTTTTGCGTAAAAATATCACCGATAAGTCGTCCAAACTGCCACAATGTGCCATCGGTGACAATACCGTACACGGGTAAGGTTGCGCCATCGTTCACTTTTTCAGCATTTATTTTTTGGGCGGCGACTAACTCTGCCAGGCATTGCCCCCACCCCTGCTCAAAGTCGTTTTTCTTCGCCTCAACGAGCAGTATCAGCGGACTTCCAACAACGGTTTTGCCTAATTCAGATTTGGTAGAGATAAAATAGTCGGGTGTTCCGTTCAAGATGTCGTCGTAAGTGATGGTTTGCTTTATCCAGAGTGCGTATTGATCAGCATACGCTTTATAACTCTCCTTTAAAACAGGGAAGATAATCGTCTCACACCGTGATGCTTCAGACGCAAAAACGTTGATATGTTCTCGGGTAAATTCAAAGTCTTGCAGGAACTCTATTGAAGGGGTTGCCGGTTCAGCTTCAACGAAGTCATCTTCGGCATATTTGACTTTGAACCTTTCTTGTACTTCAGAGATTGTTTTAAAATCACTAAATGCCATGGTATTACTTCTCTATTCAAGCAGGTAGGCATTCATCAATCAGAATATGCATGGACTTGTGTAAGTAGTCCTTCCTTTGCCAATTCTAACGCTTGCACAGCTTGTGTACGACTGACAGATGGAAAATCTTCCAAAAATTCGTCTAAATTATCACCTGCTTCTAAATAGTCAATGAGGTTTTTGATGGGAACACGCGTATTTTTGAAAACAGGCGTGCCACTCATAATCCGTGGGTTGCAGGTAATGATGTCTTTAAACGTCTGCGTTGTTTGTTTATCAAAATTCATGCGTGAATCCTCCGTAAGAATGTCATAGTTAAGGATACCACAAAAACACATTGATTGCCAACTTTCCGCACTCAAATCAGAGTTATTTAGTTTTCAGTTTGCCTACTACTTTTAAGTCGCGAGCTGGAGCTCGCTCCTACAGAAGAGGTAGTAATCAAGCATACAGCTCTTGCAATACCTCAAAATAATTTGGGAACGTCTTACTCACACAATCAGGGTCGTTAATCCGAATGCCAGGTGCTTTTAAACCGATAAGTGAAAACGCCATTGCTACGCGGTGGTCGTTATAGGTCTCAATCGCTGCAGGGGTGATGGGGGAAGGCGAGATTTCAAGTCCGTCTCGGTGTTCAACCACAGACACGCCCAATTTTCGCAGTTCTGTCACCATCGCGTGAATTCTGTCGGTTTCTTGCCAGCGCGTATGCTCAATGTTTCGGATAGCAACTTTACTATCGGCAAATGGGGCAATGGCAGCGAGGGTCAACGAGGTATCCGAGATAGTCCTCATATCCACGTCAATTCCCTTCAACTGATGCGGTCCCCGAACGGTAATACCAGCATCAGAAACAGAAACCTGACACCCCATCTGCTCTAAAACATGCACAAATTGAACATCGCCTTGTGCAGAACGTGTGGATAAGTGCTTAACGGTGACACATCCGCCAGTGAGTGCAGCAGCAGCGAAAAAGTAGGACGCGCTGGAGGCATCTGGTTCAATATGATAAGAACGCGGTTGGTACTGCTGTCCCCCTGCAATGTGGAAATGTTGATAATCTTTGTGGTTAACCTGTGCATTGAACGCCGCCATCACCGCCAATGTAATGTCAATATAGGGTGTTTTGAGATCGCCGACAACCTCAATCTCCATGCCGTTTTTAGCATAAGGTGCGATGAGCATCAACGATGTTAAAAACTGACTGCTTTTGCTCGTATTAAGTTTGGTTTTTCCGCCTTCAAGCCCGCTTGCTTGAATGATGACAGGGAGATGCCCATTTTCAAACTGTGAGTGCGCATCAACACCGAGCTGCGTCAGTGCATCCAGTAAATCTGACATAGGACGACTGCGCTGCATCGGTTCATCGCCATCAACCACAAATTTACCGTGTCCGAGAGAGACATAACTGATAAGTGAACGTGTTGTTGTGCCTGAGTTGCCGACATAGAGGTTCGCACCGTGTGCGGTGATATTTCCGCCATTTCCGATAATATGAAAGGTGGCTTGTTCTCTATTTTCTTTAATATGGATACCGAGTTTTCGGAGTGCGTTGCACATATAGTGCGTATCATCGCTGAAAAGCGCGCCTGTCAACGTAGAATCCCCGCGGGCAAGTGAGGCAACTAACAGCGCACGATTGGTAAAACTTTTAGAGCCAGGCACCGCTACTGTAGCATTAGGTGGGTTGGCAAGGGGTTGTATTTCTATCATTTTCGTTTAGGATAATCTAAGTTGCCATACAGATTGTGCCTGTGAGTGTGCAAACTAACAGTTTGCGGTACGAATCCGTAGCAATTTGAGTTAGGATAAGAGTCCTAATTCGGTAAGCAATTCTTTGAGTTCAGCTTTCGCATCATCACTAAGCGGCAGCAACGGACTGGTTGTATGTGCCTTACAAACGCCCAAAATCTCTAAACACGCCTTCATACCACTAACACCTTGCCCATAAGTATAGAGTTTACTGAGCTTGATCATCCATTTTTGGAGACGGTCAACCTCGTCAATATCGCGTGCTTTTGCGGCGTTGTAAAGCGCAACAGCCTCTTTCGGTGCAACGTTTGAAATAGAGATAACCCCGCCATCAGCACCGAATAAAACTGCTGCCCCTATAATAAAATGCGAACCGATCAGAATAGAAAAATCGTCACGTTCACCCAATAGTGCCAAAAGATTCAGGCAGTTTATCCAATCGCCAGAACTATCTTTCATGCCAACGATGTTCTCACAATCCTCTGCCAGTTGCGCGACGATATTGGGTTTAATAGCGGTTTTTGCAGTAGACGGGATATTGTAAATCAGTACGGGTAATTCAGTGCTTGCGGCGACTTTCTGATAGAATTGGATGATGTCTGCGTCATCAGTGGAGGGATAATAGTAACCGGGAGTGGCTGCGACAGCGTCAATCTGAAACTGTTGCGCTATCTCAATATTTTGGATAACACGTTGGGTGCTTGTATCCATCACACAACAGATAATCGGCACGCGCCCAGCGATAGTTTTGGTGGCGATATCCATCGCTCGCTCGCGTTCCGTATTCGTCAAAGTCGTAAACTCCCCTGAAGACCCCAACAGATAAATGCCGTGAACACCGTTGTCAATCAATCGGTTTAGCTGTTTGACAAATCCGAGTTCATCAATACGTTCTTTTTCATCAAGCGGTGTTACTGTCGGCGAAAAAATACCTTCATATCGGATTTTCATGGTTTGCCCCTTTATGTTCACTATATTTTAGCATAGTTGCAGTTTAGCAAAGCCCAATTTAAATGTCAATAAGTTCTCAGATGTGCTATTATTATAACCTAAGTTGCCACCTCGTAGCACAATCTGTTAGATTGTGCCTGTGAGTGCGCAAACTAACAGTTTGCGCTACATAATCCAAACAGCGCGCGAACAAAAAGACTTATGAATATACGGACACAATTAACACTTAGCTACATAGGCTTCGTGCTTCTGGTGCTATTTGCAATGGACTTTTACCTCGGAAGAGCGCTTGAAGGTGTGCTTAGCGATCATATCACCAATGAGTTGGAAGTTCAGGCAGCGTTGACGAGAGAATTTCTTCTTGAAGAATTGCCTGAAACAGATAGCTTTGATTATGCGGTGATTGATGGCATAGTTGATAGACTTGGCGAGATGGGTAAGGTGCGTTTGACGTTCATAGGTGCGGATGGAATCGTATGGGGGGATACAGAACGAGATGGTCAGTTGCTAATTGAGATGGATAACCATCTTACACGTCCAGAGGTACAGGAAGCTATTACGGAGGGCATTGGTAGTGAAGATCGATTTAGTGATACAACGCAAACAGAATACCGTTACTTAGCAATAATGGTGAAACAGGACGAAGATTTGATAGGTATTTGCCGTGTGGCACTGCCGAAGGAAACAATTAATACGGTACTTGGTAGCCAGCGGCGGATTGTACTCTATGTGACCATAGCTGGATCCATTCTCGCGATTTTGTTCGGGATATTTAGCACTGGTGCAATTGTCAAGCCGATTAAGAAGTTGACGCAGATTACACAATCTATTGCTGCGGGCGAAAACAGTTCACGGGTTGAGGTTAAATCTGATAATGAGTTAGGGCAACTCTCACGGAATTTCAACCTCATGACAGACAGAGTTCAGGAGCAGATTGACAGAATTTCGTTAGAAAATCAACGTTTAGAAACTATCTTGAACAACATGAGCGAAGGCGTGTTGATGGTAAACGGAGCATCCGAGATTACTTACGCCAATCCAGCCGCGATTGTTATGTTAAACCTTCCAGAGATATATATCGGTAGAGCGTTAATTGAAATTAACCGTATTCCTGAGCTGCAGGCGTTGCTCAGAGAAGCAGAGCAGACAGAGACTGTTGCTTTTTCAGAAATTCGTCTTGGGAATCTGCAGGAGTCGGAAGCGGAGGTAACGGTGGTGCCTGTTACCGCTGAGCGTGAGTATGTTATTGTTATCCACGATGTGAGTCATGTGCGTCAATTAGAGCGGATTCGCGCGGATTTCGTAGCGAACGTTTCGCATGAACTGCGAACACCTTTGACCACAATTCAGGGATACGCTGAAACACTGTTAAACAACGGATCTACGAAAAGCAAAAAACGCAAGGAATTTATTGTCAAGATACTAAATCATTCTGCTCGCCTCTCACGATTGGTTTCTGATTTACTGGAATTGGCACGGCTTGAATCGGGCGATGTTGAGTTGAAACGTTCATTGTGCCACCTTAATGATTTCCATGAACAGATTTTGGATGTGTTTGAACCGGTGTTGGAAGAATCAGGAGTGACCTTGCAGTGGGAGGTCTCTGAAGATTTGCCTCAAGTGAACGTAGATAGTCAACTTTTCATGCAAGTTTTTGTGAATCTCATTGATAATGCTATTAAATATATGCCTGATGGAGGCGTGATTGATGTTTCGGCGGAGGTAGTCGAAACGGACTCAGATGCTGCAGATGAAGTTATCGTTCATATAAAAGATACTGGTATCGGTATCCCATTAGAGTCGCAACCGCGCGTTTTTGAGCGGTTTTACCGTGTTGATGAAGGCCGCGCGCGGAAAATGGGTGGTACTGGCTTAGGATTGGCAATTACCAAACATATTTTGCTGTGCCACAACGGACAGATATGGTTGGAAAGTGAATTAGGGCAAGGCACCGTATTTCATTTTGCGTTGCCAGTTGAGGAATAAAGTTAAAGCTTGTTTTACGGCACGCGGAGCGTGCGGACTACTTTTGTGGACGGCACACGGTGTGTGTCTACTACTTTTGTGGACGGCACACGGCGTGTGCCTACTACTTTTAATAGTGTTAAATTTGCCATGCTTGTTCTGTCCAGGCCATCTCCCAGAACAAATATTCATAACGACTACTCAGCAGGAAAGTTTTCTGAAGGCGCTCTTTTTCGGCGGGGCTACTATCAGTTGTGATGTCGTTCAGCAAGTTTCGCAGCCATTCACCTAACGCAAGGAATTCAGGAGAAGCGTACATATCTATCCATTCTTGGTAGAGCGGTTCAGGTGAACCTCCCTGTTTTGCAAGGGCCGTGCCGATTTCGGCATAACCCCATTGACACGGAAGCACGCCTGCAATCACATCTGCTAACGTCCCAATTTGTGCAACCTGAAGCATGTGTCGCGTATAGGCGTGTGTTGTTGGTGCCATCGGCGCTGCTTCCATCTCAGCGGGAGAGATACCGAATTTTGCACAATACCCACGATGTAAATCCATTTCGGTGTTTAGTGTTTCGTTGAGCAGTTTTGCAAAGAGTGCCATTGTCGCTTCATCGTGTGCTTTGATAACGCCATACGCGAATACGCGGCTATAGTCCAATAGGAACAGATAATCTTGGATTAGGTAAAACTTGAACTTTTCTGTGGCTAACGTTCCATCCGCCATTCCGCGAACGAATGGATGCTTAAGGTCTGCTTCCCAGATCGGTGCAGCGGACTGTCTCAGCTTATCGGTGAATTTGGGATTTTGTGTCATAATGTCTCCTTGAAATGTATTAGGATCTATTTACGGATTTCTTTATTTCTTAACGCCAGTTTGATAATAAATGACATCAGCTCAATAATAGGTCTTTTCTCCGAAGGCCCACCTTGAGGCTCTTGTAGCACAAACTTCCAGTTTGTGTGCTATGGGCGCAAACTGGAAAGTTTGCGGTACAATAGGCTTTTATCAAACTCACGTTATCATACCTTATCATACCTTAACGGCGCGAGGATGTCAAAATGTTTGAAAGACTTGGGATTGTTACCAATATCTGGACGAAAGAGATAGAAAATGGTGCGCGGTTTGATGATTTGATGGTTGAATTCGGTGCAAACGGATTTAGAGATATGGAGGTTCGCGAGGGTGATTACCTTCGCAACTCCGAATTCGGCAACCTCATTCAAAAACTTGAAGCAGCAATGCTCGATTATACTGATGCTGAATTTAAAACTCTCTGTAATGCTGTATGGGATAGCACTGCTTCAAATGATGGGTTTAATACAGATAAAACTAAACATCCTGCATTATTTAAAGAGATTGTCGACTTTGCCCGAAAAGCAGCAGAATTAACGCTGAGCTATGCTATGTCACACCCGTGGCTTTCTGCACCGAGTGATAGTGAAGCAGATACACAAAAGATTGTAATTGCAAAGAAATTTGCATATATGCTGTGCCCCTCACGCGCAAGGTTACGTCTTGTTGATTTGGATACTGAAGGTGAGATTGACGAAAATGTAGCAATTACTAATCTAAAAAGGTACGCTTCACTTTTGCCAGAGTATCCGATAATTTTTGCTGTGGAAAATGCACGGCAATCAGCAACGTTAACCTTAAAGTTAGCTGTTACAGGTGGCGCAAAACTCACTTATGATGAAACGAACACGTATCGTGCTGATGGAACGACTCTAAATCCGCCTGAGGAATTCTGGGGGAATGTTAAGATGGAGAACCTTACATCGGTGCATTTCAAACAGAAAACAGAGGCGGGGGTATTATCAGAAGTAGGCGATGGGTATGTGGATTTTAAGGCTATAAAACAACATTTGCTGCCGGGAAACTATACTGACGATCTGTTGCTTGAAAATGCGCCGACTACACATTCGTTAGCAGACGCATTAAATAGCCGAGAATATCTACTCGAATGCTGAAAACAAAACACTGTTGATCGGCGCGCTTACATGAAGTTTAAATAAATATTTCGGTAAGGGGCGAGGTTAGGAAACCTCGCCAGCAGCAGGTGTACATCTCTGCTGGCGAGGCGGGGAATGCCATACGCGCATTCATACCGTTGATTTCTTCCTAACCTCGCTAAACTACCCAATTTATTTTTATCTTCATCAAAGCGCGCCTACCGAGTGGAATCAAGTTAATTTGGTATTATTGGCGAGTTGCCTTGATAGTTCCCCATGTGGTCGCCAACTTTCCAGCAGCATCAACCGAAGCCGGTTGATCTCCTGACTGCTCAAGTTCATCGGCAGTTAAGGGACGATTCCACACCTTCACTTCATCAATCAGGCCCTTGTAAAATCGACTCAGATGTTCTCCAATCCATATAGACTGCCCACTGTTGATGTCTTGCGTATTGTCATCCACTTCATCAATCAACGTGCCATCCACGTAGAATCGGACTTTCTTTGCTTCTTGATCTCGGACACCAGCGAGGACATGCCATTCGTCATCATTCAGGAAGTCCGGAGATCTTACTCCAGCACTGGTGCGTGCCGGATCCCGAACGGAAAAACTGATCGTACCGCGTAGTGCTGCGTTGTCTCCGTTAATAGACAGCAACCATAACGGAACAGTACCCTGCTTATAGTTTCCGACAATCCCATCGTTCTTTGGCGGCTGATCGTCGGTTTTGATCCAAGCCTGTACTGTGAGTGAATCACCAGTAGAAAAGGTAATTGAATCTACCAGTGGTACTTCAACATAGTCATCCACACCATCGAACTCCAACGCGTCGCCGTGTTTTCCAGCGGCGGTCTTTGCGTCGCCGTGAATCGTTCCGTCATTGCCTTTTTCAGACAAGTCTTTCACAGTATTACCATCAATGGTGTTTTTATCAAAACTCAGATACAACACTAATCCATCTACAGGGTTAGCCTTGCTATACAGTGCAAAACTGATGAACATACCAATCACCGCGAAAACAACAAAAACTCTTTTCATGATAACCTCCTTTTGAGGGTTAGTAAAATAAAAGTAGATTTGACTATAGCAAATTTACAATTAACGATATACTTGAATGGCGCGCTTGCATGTAGATTAATTTCTTAATTCGGTAATTTTAGAGAAAAATCCTGTGCGGTTGGGAAACCGCACCTACTGAGTTTGGGGAGAATTGCCGAAATATTTTATTAAACTTCATCAAAGTGCGCCTACCGTGTTAGAGTGCCACTAAATTGACACCTATGAAACAAATTTAGTCTAACAACGAAGCAACAAGTGCCTCCATAGCAGGTGCTGTGCCAACATCAGGTAGGGACGACATCGCCGCCCACGTCTCGTATCCACCCTGCTGTGTCAATGCTTCGTCCGTACAGATATAGCCGATATAACCGTTTGCCAAGCTGACAAGAAAAAGCGGTTTCGCATCGGATTTTGATTTGATGTTCAACCCTGTTTCAACAAATACTTCCCCAGGCAACGCGACAATCGCAGCTTCACCAAGACGCAGCACTTGAACCGGGGCACTCATCTGTTCTGGCAATTTGGCTAAGCGTTGGCATTCAAGCGCATAGATATCAACAAGATTTTGCGGAATCGGTTGTCCGACTACCCAACTGAAGGGTCCGGTTTCATATCCATCATAAGTACCTGTTTCTACAGATAAAACTTTTTCTGCGATTTCAAGGTCCTTATTGGTAATCTGTTTTCGCGTAAACTTCAACGTATCAAGTTTTCCGCTGAGTTGTAAGGTATCATGCATCTCCATGAACTGCATCTCAGTGATGAAATGCCCCGCAAGGACATTTGCCATTTTTACTGCCTGTGTATGTCCTCCTGCTGACCACTTTGTCTGTCCGCTGAAATCAATATTGTTAATTTGCCCCGATGCTGCATTCCAAAGCAGTGAAACACATGTCTCCCCTAAATAACGTCGCATGAGTCGGTCAAAGTGTCCAAAATAATCGGCGGAAAGTGAGCTCCCGTTGTCCGTGCCAATGTAGTGAAGCGAGAAGTTGGCAACTGCCGAAATTGGCGTGTTGTCTTCCGTTGCAACATGCATCATTGTGAGTTCAGGGTCAATTGGACCGGTCGGTTGGACAAGGTCGGGATGTTCAATACCCGGATTCATGCGGACGGTGCCATCCTTCATGTGCCAACGCCGATTGAAAGTGATGCGGTCTTCAGAGACACTTGCAAACCCGATTCGTGCTGGAACAAGCTTCGACAGAGCGAGTTCAACGGCATCAGCGATTTTTAGCGGCACCCAATTCGTATAATCAGAATCCTCGTTAACACCAAGTAGGTTAGCAACTGCAACGGCTGTATGTGTATGCGTAGCATTGACCATCACATGTTCTGGTGGGATGCCACAACGGTCTGCAATACGTTGCTTGGCGACATCAATCATGTGCTGTGTCACTGCGATAAGGTCACAGGTGACGAGTGCTATACGTGTTGAGTCGTTTTGAATAACGAGTGCTTTAGCGGACAGTTCGTCATCAACGTTTTGCGCGTATCTCGGACGAAACCCACCCGGAATTGCTGTGCCGAGTGGTGGTGTGATATTTGATGTAGCGGATCCTGCTTTGAGAGACATCGTTTTTCTCGGATGCTAAAATTTAGCGGAGGTGGTTTCTTCTTGCTCAGTCTCGGTTTCATTGTAAGTTTCAGTCTCGTCTGCTTCTTTGACGGTAGGCACTTCGCTCTCCTCGTTTGCCATGGTTAATTGCTTAATACGTTTACACAGTTCGTCAAGCAATTTCGGTGTCGTTTCTGCAGCTTTGAGTTCTGCGGAGAGTTGTGTCCACTGCTGTTCGGACATGTCGTTTCGGGATTCTACGCTGTACTTGCGTTTGATATAGTTCCAGAGGTCTGTCTTACTGATGCTTGCCTTTTCAAGCGGTTCTGATAACTGATTTGCAATTGCGAAAGCAGCTTTTTGTGCGTTGGTGATATTGTCACCGGACTGTTGCGGCTGCGGTTGTTGCTTGGGGTCGCCGCTTCCGGTTTTACTACGTAGATAGAAGTTCAACACTTCACGAATTACGGGGACAGGTAACAACTGTTTGATGGCGTTGCGTTGTGCTTTATGAATTGCTTTGACAAATGCGAACGGATCGGGGCGATTCCCGTTCATTTTCGGTTGTTCACACGCACCGTAGCGAGATGAACCGGTGATTGTATCAACTGCTTTTACAGTTGCAATCCAAGAGTACTCAGTTTCTTCATAATCTTTTTCTTCTACCTGAATGCCGCCACGACGGTTCGCTGCTTCGTTAATACCTGCCAACGTTAACCCTTCAACGACACGTCCACCCTGTTTGAAAGAATAAACATAATCTTGGATTGTCTGTCCGGTCATTAGTTCAACAATCGTTTGGTCATCAACTTGGTCAACAACTTCATATTCAGCATCTACAGGAGCGATTTCATTCTTTTTTTCTTCAGACATAGTATTTGTTCTCCGTAAAAAATTTTAATGTTGTGATTTTAGCGTAACATGTTTTCCTATATGTGTCAAGAAAAATTTACATTCGTTAAATTATCTTCGGTTTTATGTGTATTTAATAATACTTGTAAGTGTCTCTATTTGTCAAGCGGATTCTTTCGCTATGATAACCTAAGTTGCCACATAGTAGCACAAACTAAATGAAGTTTAAGTAAATATTTCGGTAATTGGCAAGGTTAGGAAACCTTGCCAGCAGCAGGTGTACATCTCTGCTGGCGAGGTTTCCTAACCTCGCTACATTACCCAATTTAATTTTTAATCTTCATTTAGTTTGTGCATGTTAGTCCGCAAACTGAAAGTTTGCGCTACACTATTTCACCAATAACGAACTGTTCTCTCTTAAAAATGGCGTCTGTGTGTCTAAAATCTTATAGGTAGCAACTTGGATTATGATAGAGCATTTATGGTAGATAATACTAAATTAACGACTTGTGCCAGTTAACTGTTTGTTTTTGTTGTTTTTACGGATTTTGGGTTTTGTGCTATAAACATATCGTCCCTACCAAATCAACGCTATGAATGCGCCAAATCAACGGTATGAATCATGGCGAATACGCGTATGGTATTCGCCATGATTCTCCGTATGGTATTCGCCATGATTCCCCGTATGGTATTCAGCGGGTGCGGTTTCCTAACCGCACACTTAGCAAGACGAATCGCGTTAATTGGGTATAATAGCAATTTGTAATTTGTTGCAATCTTTTGGAGTGTTTGGAAATGAGAAAAGGCACGCGTGCAAATCGTGCCTCAGTAGGTTCGGTAAAGTTAGTGTCATTTTATAGATGGCTGCAGCTTACACTATGACAGGTATACTGTTTGGATCACCATTTTCTGTGTTTTCCTGTTGTGCATTGGTAGCGTTAGAGGTGAAGACAGAAGATTCTTCAGGATCAGAACTATTTTTCTGAGATGTTTCTGGTTGTGCTGTGTCTGATAACTCTATGTGTGGCATTTTTACTTGTTCTGTTTCTGAAGACTTTTCCAGATGCTGTATTTGCACTCCTTGATCGGTATCCACGGGTTGGAGGTAAGCCATTTGATTTTGGAACCACAAAAAACATCCAAGTGTGAAAATCAGTATGAAGCAGGTGCCGCCAAGAATCCAATTATCTACGGAAAATTCTTTTATCATCTTTTTCTCCTATGCAGTTCGTATCTTTTGCGGTTGTGTTGGGTTATATTACCTTATAGTCGTTATCTCGGTTAATAGTTAGACAAACGAGGAAACATTGTGTTCACGAAAACTGAATCGCCCGACTTAATGGGAAATTTTAGTTGTTTTCTTTTATCTTATGATCCCCTCGTAATTAAAGACACACTTGTAAGGAAAAAGGTTGCACTTTTTTGATAAAAAAGTGATTTTTGTGTGATTTTTTAAGAAAAGTCAATAAAATCAGCTTTTTGGAACGTGTTGACAAGCAGATTTTTGTTATAGTAAATTATTTGATATTTTTTCACAAGTTCAGCGAAAGCGTTTTCCTCACCAGCAAGAACTTGTTGAATCAGTTCAACATCGTCGTTTTTCATCAGGTGCCTCCAGAAAGGATAGGTTCAATTTTCATACTGAACCCTTGTGACGCGACTTAGGAGGAAAACGGTTGCATAATTCTGTGTTTTTTAATGGATGGTTAGATGCAATGGAGTACTATTTTAACGCCAGTTTGATAATAAATAACATCAGCTCAATAATAGGGCTTTTCCCCGAAGGCCCACCTTGCGGTTTTTGTAGCACAAACTTTCCAGTTTGTGTGCTATGGCGCAAACTGGAAAGTTTGCGCTACAATAGACTTTTATCAAACTCACGTTATTTTATCAAATCAGGTGTAAAGTTAATTGTAAAATCCACGATAAATAAAAAGGCACGCATTAAAGCGCGCCTAAATGATTATGAGATTTTATTGCCTTTCAAAAGCCATAGTGTTCAGGAACTTCAGCTAATGAAGGCAAATATTCGTTAGAATGACTTATTTTCTACATCTGGGTCTAATTCCTTCGCTTTCGCAAGGTCCGTTTTTGCTTCTTCATGCTTGCCGAGTGCTTGCTTCGCCAGTCCTCGTTCGTAGTAATAGAGGGCATCATCGGGTTTAATTCTTATAGCTTCATTGAAATCTTCAATTGCGCCAGCATACTCACCAAGCGCAGCTTTTGCTGTAGCGCGAGTGTGGTAGGTAGCAGCACTTGGATTATTCTGTTTTAGACGAATTCCTTCATCACTGTCTACTATAGCTGCGTGAAAAAGGTTCTTGGCTTCTTCTATATTTCCTCTGTCTGTTTCAAATTGTCCAAGGAGATACTTCGACCATCCTCTGCCATTATAGGCATCTGTATATGTTGATTTTAGTTTTATGGCTTCCGAATAATCGTTTACAGATTCTTGATAGTAGACTTGGGCTTCTACTTTATTTCCTTGATCCATTTCTATTTTCCCAAGGTTGTATTTCGCAAGGCCACGATTGTTATAAGAAAATGCGTAATCTGGGTCAAGTTTGATGGATTCAGTATAATCGTCAATCGCTCCTTGAAAGTACCCATTAGCACGAACTACATCTCCATGATCTGCATTGGAAATACCAAGTCGGTGTTTTGCGTATGCGCGTTGGAAATAGCCAGCATCGCTCTTGGGATTCAACTGGATTACTTTATCGTAATCCGTAATTGCTTCTTCATAGTCGCCAAGTTCGCGTTTTGCAAGACCACGATTAAAGTAACAACTTCTATTCTCAGGATCTAACCTCATGGCTTCAGAATAGTCATCAATCGCCTCTCGGTAGTATTTACGAGCACCTGTTTTATCGCCTTTGTTCGCCTTAGATTTACCGAGATAATACTTTGCGCGCCCGCGACCGTTGTAAGCTTCGTCGTCTTGTGGATTGGATTGTATGACTTTGTCGTAGTCGTCAATTGCGCCTTCATAATCGCGATTGAGGCGTTTTGCATCTCCCCGATGTGAATACACATTAAATAAAGGGTGGGGGTCAGGATTTAGACTGATCATTTTGTCATAGTCTTCAATTGCCCCAGCATAGTCCTTCAATACAGCTCTCACATGTGCGCGAGCGAAATAGATTTCTGCGGTATTTGGATTGAGTTTTAAAGCAATATCATAATCTGCAAGTGCCTCTTTGTGTCGTTTTGAATCAAATTCGGCAGCAAATTTAGCGGTTGCTCTGACGACATAGGCTTGAACGAAATCAGGATTAAGTTTGATGGCAGCATCACAGTCAGCAATTGCCTCTTTGTGTTGATCTAACGATAAGTTCGCGGAAGCTCGGTTGATGTATGCCTCTACAAAATCAGGATTAAGTTTGATGGCGGAATCACAGTCGACAATTGCATCTTCTGCTTCACCCATTAAAATATTTAAGCCTGCACGATTGACGTATATTTCTACTAAATCAGGATTATGCCTGAGAGCAGCATCAAAGTTTGCCATTGCTTCCTCGTGTTTTTGCTGCATCATTTGCGTCAGTCCTTGCAGACCTTCGGCATAGCCGCGTATTCGTGGATGTTCTTGCCATTCTGCCAACGGTTCCGTTTTTTCTATGCCCGCGAGCATGGAAGCCAAAACGTTTACAGGAATTGCGTGGCTAAGAGATGACTTCGCTCCACCACTAAAAACCGCTATCTCAAGGGAAGCACCAACAGCAATACCTACAACCTCACCCATGTTATTTAACAGGGCACTACCACTATGTCCGGGATCTAATGCTTCTTTAATTTGAAAACGTTTGTCACTTTTTCGAATACCGTGAATAGTGCCATGTGTAGCTTCACCTTTTTCTCCACGAGGGTGTCCTACAGCACAAACATTATCGCCAATGTGGACAGTATCACTGTTGCCAAACTCAAGTGGTATCCCTTCAGCAGTTACTTTTAAGATAACAAGGTCGTTCTCAATATCAAACGCAACTACACCTTCAATAGGGAATTCCGTTTTTGTACTAACGAGCTCAGCAAAAACAGACGGTGCATCTACAATACAATGAATATTTGTCACTACAAGATTTGTGCCAATAAAAAACCCACTTGCGCGCGGCCAGATAAGGTGTTTACCAGATTCCTCGTCAGTTTTTTGCCATACTATACGGACAACGGAATCTGTTAGTGCTTTTTCTGCGATTTGCTGTAATTTTTCGTCTCTTTTTTTATTCATCAATTATAGTCCTTCTGAGGCACTATTTATCACTGCTAATGAAGCAGCCACGATACCGCTTTGTATGTACTCCTGCGGTGTATTATTATGACTGACACTTGGATTCCTGTTAACACTGTCTCTTGCATCATTGCTATTTTTTTCAGATACGTCTGGTTGTGCTGTGTCAGTTAATTCAATGTGTGGTTTTTCTGCTTGCTTAGTTTCTGAGGATTTTTCCAAGCGCTGTCTTTCCACGTTGGTGTCTTGTGGTTGGAGGTAAGCCATTTGGTTTTGGAACCACAAATAACATCCGAGTGTGAAAATCAGGAGGAAGACGGCGCCACCGAGTATCCAGTTGTCTACAGAATTTTCTTTAAACATATTTTCTCCTATCTAATTCGTGCACTCATGCAGTATTCATTGGATGATGCTTCATTCTTTTCATTGTTTCAGTTAACAGTTAGATGTGTGAACAAACTTTATATTCAGGAAAACTGAATCCCTTGAATTTCTACTTTTGAAACTCTCTGTAGTTAAAGACGCGTTTTTGAGGTGAAAAAGGTGCATTTTTTCAATAAATACGCATTTTTTACGTGAAACTCATTTTACGATGCAACTATTGCCCATAATTTATTAGTTGTTACCTTGTACCATCAACCTCTGTATCTCCTCAGGTTTAATGACCTCAAGTCCATTGTCAATAGCGTGCTGTGCAAAAGCACGTATACTCTTTGCTATTTCGCCCATTGCTGTTGTTCCCATATTATCGACCATTTTATATATTCAGAAACGATAATTTCACCTTTGAGTTTACTCCTTTTCATGTCAAATGAAAGTGAACAAGTTTAGAAAACGTTCTAAACGTAAAATATGCTTTGTAGTTATAGAGACATTTGCAAGGAAAAGGATTGCATTTTTCAGAAAAGATGTGTTTTTTTGATGTATAAGTGATTTAGAGAAGAGCGAAATTAGATTTTAACTGATATTTCTCAGAATAGTCTTCAATCTAATACCATTTCTAAATAATGATATTACATTATTTCATAAATCGGTTGTCCGAATACAACACTCTCTTCTGTAAGAGCGACCTCCTGGTCGCGACCGGGAGGTCGCTCCTACAAAGAGACTCAAAAATCGGAATGATACTTTGTCAATTAGAAACGGTATAATAATCAACAGAAACAAAATATGACACCAAATTAACGCAATAATTCTCGGTAAGTTCGGTTTCCTAACCTCGTTGACAATGGAGCATTCTTTAAATTTCACTTGCCTTTATTATTAAAACTGACTATACTTTAAACCAAGATAGAATTTTCATTATTGATTATAGTAGACTTTAGAATTAATTGGACATTATGTTCGGTTAGGAAACCGAACCTACCGGGGGTGTTGTAGCACAAACTGTATGAAGATTAAAAAATAAATTGGGTAATGTAGCGAGGTTAGGAAACCTCGCCAGCAGCAGGTGTACATCTCTGCTGACGAGGTTTCCTAACCTCGCAAATTACCGAATTAATAACTTAAACTTCATTTAGTTTGTGTCCGCATCTCACAAACTAACAGGTTGATGCTCAGAAGTGTCTTATTAATTATAGGTTTTACTATAAAAGGAACAAGATGTACTCCGTTGACAGATTACGAATCAAAGACCTTCCAAAAGATGAACGCCCTCGTGAACGACTTTACAAACACGGGCCTTCACATTTGAAAACCTCAGAACTTCTCGCACTTATTCTCAAAAGTGGCTTCAAAGGGACGACTGCTGTCCAGCTCGGTGAACAGATACTGACTGAATATAATAACGATCTCAAGCGGATGGCAGAGAACCGACCGAAGCAGTTTGAATCAATTAAAGGTGTTGGTTCTGCAAAAGCTGCACAATTGGTTGCTGCATTTGAATTGGGGCGTCGTTTAGCGCGTTCCCATGCTGACCGGGTTAAAATTGGCTCGCCGAGTGATGTGGCTGACATGTTAATGCCGCTTATGCGTGACCTCCGAAAGGAAGTTGTTTGTGTGATGTGCCTTGACACGAAAGGCGGCGTTACAACGCAAGGCATTGCAGGTGATGCCGATAACGAGATTCAGTGGGGTAAAAAACTACTTTCTGAAGATACAGTGTTTGAAGGTACGTTAAACGCCAGCGTCTTTCATCCGCGTGAAATTTTTAGATTTGCAATTGAAGAGTCTGCAAACTCCATTGTGCTTGCGCATAACCATCCTTCTGGCGACCCACAGCCGAGTCAAGAGGACATCCGTGCTACCAAGCAATTAATTGAAGCAGGAAACTATGTCGGCATCAAAGTATTAGACCATATTATTATCGGTGATGGTATCTTCTATAGCTTAAAAGAGGAAGGCGTTATTTAACACCGCGTTGCCGAAGCACTTCGTATAATAATACTCCCGCCGTAACGGATACGTTTAGCGAACGAATTTGACCTAACATCGGCAGATGCACGAGATAATCACATTTTTCCTTGACGAGTCTCCGCATTCCTTTTCCCTCGTTTCCCAAAACGATGCATAACGGCACTGTAAAATCAGCAGAATTATATGTAAGTTCTGCGTCCTCAGCAGTACCAACGATCCACATCCCAACGGATTTTAGTTTTTCAATGGTTTGCGCAAGGTTTGTTACCTTCGTAATTGGGGTATATTCTGTGCTACCTGCAGCTGCTTTGTGGACAGCAGCGGTAATATCAGCAGCGTTATTTTTAGGGATTAGCACCCCATCCGTCCTTGTTGCGTTGGCAGTTCGTAGAATCGCACCAAGATTTCTTGGATCATGAATCTGATCTAACATTATTAAGAGAGCAGGTACATCTTTTTTATTCTCAATTTTTTTCAAAAGCGTTGGCAGTTCTGTATACTGAAACTCACTGATGAAAGCGATCACACCTTGATGATTCGGCTGCAGGCTATCCAGATGATGCTTTGGACAACGTTGATAGGGGATACCTTTGCGCTCAGCTGCATCAATTATTTGTCGGAGACGAGCATGTTCACTGCCTTGAACAATCAAGATTTTTTCTATCTGCCGCGCGCCACTCCTGAGTGCTTCCATAACGGGATTTCGACCAACAATTTGTTCCGACATATAGATTCCTCTTCAGAAGAGAATAAAAAGCAGAAATTGTTGATCTAATCTCCGCGTACAAATTTGACATCAGGTCCGCGAGGCGTAATCTTAATATCAGTATCATCTACTTGACATTGAACACAAGTGATGTTACCGACGTTTGCGTTTTCCATGCGTGGTGCAAGTTTGCCTAATTTAAAGACGAAATTCATCATCTCGTCAGCTGGAATTGTGCCATCGCAGTTACCACATGGAATGACTTCACCTTTTTTCAGTTTGGATAATAATTCTGATGCTTTCATAAACGTAAAATTCTCCTTTTGAAATTTAATTTAGACTAACGTGTAGGTTGGGTAAAGCGGAGTCCAACAAAAAACTTTAAATTAACATCTATGATTGTAACCGCACCTATCCGAGGAAATATCGCTCTTTCTGCTTTGCTTCTTTATACTCTTGATATGCTTGTTTTGCAGAATCTACCTCTGAAACTTCTGCCACAGGCACATCCCACCATGATTCGTACTGTGGAACCCTTACGTCAAAATTCACATCAATCTTGACGACGGTTGTTCGATCACTTTCACGCGCTTCCTGTAGTGCAGCCTTTAAACTTTGTGTCGTTGTTGCTTCAATGACGTTAGCACCGAGGCTTTCCGCATTCGCGGCGAGGTCAACGGGTAAAATATCTCCCTTCAGTTCTCCGGTGTCATCACGGTATCGGAATCGGGTAGCAAAACCTTGTGCGCCTGTTGACTGCGATAATCCACCGATACTGCTGTGTCCATCGTTATTGATAAGCACAATAATCAACTTATAGCCTTCCTGAATTGAGGTGATGATTTCCTGTGCTAACATGAGGTATGAACCATCGCCGACAAGGACATAAACGTCACGCGTAGGATCAGCCATTTTAATGCCTAATCCGCCAGCGATTTCATATCCCATGCAGGAATAGCCGTATTCCAGATGGAACTGTTTCGGATTACGCGTGCGCCACAACTTATGTAGATCACCGGGCAAACTTCCCGCAGCACAGACAACAACATCTTCAGGTCTTGAAAATTCATTAACCACCCCGATAACTTCACTTTGGCTTGGCACCGGGCGATGGTCAAGATGGAAGAGTCTTTCTACTTCTTCTTCCCACGCATCTCGGTAATTTTCAATCTGTGTTGCGTAATCGCCATTAATTCTATAGGTGCCAATAGCATCTGATAACTCAGACAGCGTGACACGAGCATCTGCTACTAACGGTAGTGCAGCATGTTTCGCAGCATCAAACTCTGCAATGTTAATAGCGATAAACCGAACATTTGGATTTTGAAAAGCGGTTTTTGATGCAGTCGTAAAGTCGCTCAATCGCGTTCCGATGGCTATAACTAAGTCGGCTTCACGCGCAGCGATGTTTGCGCCGGGTGTACCAGTAGCACCGATTGCGCCAAGGTTTTGTAGGTGATCATACCTTAGCGAACCTTTGCCAGCAAAGGTTTCACCGACAGGGATACCGGTTTGCTCCGCAAATTTTGCTAATTGCCCAGTTGCTTCGCTGTAGATGACGCCACCCCCTGCAATGATTAATGGTCTTTCGCTATTTGAAATCCATTGGACAGCACGGTTTAGCAGGGTCGCATCTGCACGCGGTCGCGGAATGGTATAAACCCGTTTTTCAAAGAGTTGTTCAGGATAAGGAAATGCTTCCGCTTGAACATCTTGTGGCAAGGCTAATGTAACGGTACCTGTTTCTGCTTGTGAGGTCAACACGCGCATTGCTTCTGGCAGCGCAGTGATGATCTGTTCAGGACGATTGATACGGTCCCAGTAGCGAGAAACTGGTTTGAAACAGTCGTTGACTGAAAAGTCTTGTGAATCTGGAGATTCCAGTTGCTGTAAAACAGGCGCGACTAAACGCGTTGAGAAGATATCTCCCGGCAAAAGTAGCACAGGTAATCGGTTAATTGTCGCCCCTGCAGCACCGGTGAGCATGTTTGTCGCCCCCGGTCCGATAGAAGTGGTGCAAGCAAAGGCACTGAGCCGGTTAGACATCTTGGCGTAAGCGGCAGCAGTATGCACCATAGATTGTTCATTACGCGTTTGATAAAAACGGAAGACATCGGAATATTGGTGCAGTGCTTGCCCAATTCCTGCTACGTTCCCGTGTCCGAAGATACCGAACATGCCTGCGAAAAAAGCCCTCTCAATTCCATCACGTTCAACGTACTGCTGCGTGAGAAATTGGATAATGGCTTGTCCCATAGTCAATTCTTGAGTTTTCATTTTATTATCTCCTCTTTTTGTATCTATTCGAAATCCACCTTATATTCTGTCCATACGGCTATTCTAAAATAAAATTGCCTTTTTCATCAAATGCAGGAATTGTTCGCGCATCAACTAATCCAAATTTGGCATACACGTCTCTCACTAAACCGTAAGCTACATGGTCAGGGTTAAAATTGTATCCAGTCCATCGTACAGAATGAATAGGTGACTTCCCTCCGTACACACCTCTCTCATCCAAGAATGCCCCAAACGTAGGATAGGTAGGTGGCCCCTCTGGCAACGCATACCCTGTGATATTATGGTAGTTCTGTTGTATGAATATGTCAGAATTAATACCAGACTCATCGTATATCGCCTTTACTAGTCGCATGAATGAGACAGGGAACTCAATCACTACATAGGGATACAACCATTTTACAGAATTAGGGATTGCGAATTGTGGGGAACCCCATCCTCTATTAAACTGGGTCTTAATAGGACATTGGACTTCAAAATATCCATCATTTAGTAAGGTAATTTTACCTCCTGTTATATTGCTCCCTTTTATGCCATCTTTCAAATGATAAACTTCCCGTTTCAACAACCCTGTAACACCGAAACCAGCAAAACGTTTATTCGGTGGATTGTACAAAATATCAAGTATACAAGGGTCTTCAGTAGATACAATATTCCGAATGGATTCTTCGGGTGACGCAAAGATTCTATAATAGGGTTGATTGGATATTTCCTTAACAAAAGAATTATATCTTGACGTATGTGAATTCATTCGCTTTCTCCAGCGTCCTTAAAAATAGTTGTTATTTGACTTTCAATTCTGTCCAACTGTTCTCTGAAGTCATCCATGGATGGTAGATGGTGTCGTGTTATAAGTTCGGGAATGAACTCCTCCATTTGAAATTCTTTTGTAACATCTGCATATCGCTTCACAAAGTTGAGTGTCCCATGCGAATTAAAACCATGAGGGCGAATTTCACTAAAGGGAATATGAACAATTATAAGGTTGTACTCTTGGTTCTGCCATCTTAAGTTACGTTGATCCACCTCCAATTTTGCAATACGTGGAACTATATATTGGTGACAAATATCATAGATGCTTTCAGCTTCTCTTTTCGCATCAGGAATGACAAAAAAACTTTGTGCGATTTTATTTATTTCCTGAACACCAATAATAATATATCCTCCCTCAGCATTAGCCATCGCGGTAACATCTTTACATATCTCATGTCTGCACTCTTCGGTATTTGTGTTATCTCTGTGGTATTGCATCTGCTTGAAATCAATCCATAAATTTTCTTCTTGATCACCGAGTAGATTTATTAAATCTTGGTCAGTGATTTCAGATATCGATCTATGTTCAAATATCATATTTTACTACCTGTGTAACCATAGTCTACTATAGTTTACCACGTTGTGCGACAAAGTTATCAACTTCTGCCATCGTAGGCATAAAGTTTGCGCACCCGTGCCGTGTCACAACAATTGCCCCAGTCGCATTACCAAGACGAGCCGATTTTCGCCAATCCCATCCGTTTAGTATACCATAAATAAAACCGCTTGCAAATGCATCGCCTGCGCCGAGTGTATTATAGATTTCAACTGGAAAAGGGGCTGCATGAATAGCTTCTCCGTGTTGGAAATAAACGTCTGCTCCGTCACTGCCGCGCTTTACTACCAATGCCTCAGGTCCAGCATTTAGAATGGTTGCAATGGCAGAGTCCCTGTCCCCTTCAATATTCGGATTTGAGATCTGGGAATGTTCTATTGACAGGTGTGAGATGTCGGTAAGTGACGCTGCTTTAATCTCCTCCTCAGTTCCGATAGCAATGTCAATATTACGCAGGACAGATCGAACACTTACACCGAAAGCGCGGAGATCATGCCATTGGTCTGCGCGAAAATCTAAATCCAGGAACACCAAGCGTTCCATCGCTTTTGCTTGTTCCGTAGCATAAATTGTAGCACTCCGACTCGGTTCTTTACTGAGACCTGTTCCGGATATCAGGATGGAGCGACTTTCAGCAATCGGTGAAGCAATAACGTCATCAATGGTGAGTTCAATATCCGCACAGTTATCACGGTAATAAATAAGTGGAAATCGATCAGGCGGCTCAATTCCGAGAACAACAGCACTGGTACGATGCCCTGGTTTGTTGACAATGAATTGCGTTTCAACGCCTTCATCATTCAAAAATTTGAGTAGGAATTCTCCGACTGGATCATCACCAACTGCTGTGAGCAAAACTGACTTTAGTCCAAGACGTCGTGTTCCTACACTGATATTGGTAGGACACCCTCCGACAAACGCGCCGAAACTTGTGATTTCGGGAAATGGATTTCCGACATCATTAGAGTATAGGTCTATGGAGCTGCGCCCGATCGTAAGAATATCATAGTTTTCCATTTATTTCAATAGAAGGATAGAATAAAAAGGACTATTTTGTTATATGTACGAC
This sequence comes from Candidatus Poribacteria bacterium, assembly GCA_965221425.1. GTDB lineage: Bacteria > Poribacteria > WGA-4E > WGA-4E > WGA-3G > MSPOR6. The sequence continues at coordinate 68,398 of OZ244889.1, forward strand.
TTGTGCCAGTTAACTAATTGTTTTTATTATTTTCACAGATATCAGGTGTTATCATATAAACATATCGTCCCTACGGGACTGAAGAGGGCGTTATTGCCGTCCTTCTATAAACATTGCGTCCCTACGGGACTGAAGAGCATATCAACCAATAGGAAACACGGATAAAACGTTCTGCTTATGTGAATAATATTTTACAAAAAGTTGTTTGGTACAACTCGTTATATGTATTATGCATACCCTCATTTAACTGCGCGCAGCGCGTTGGCGAAAGAAGCGCATCAGTGGTACTACATAAGACTCATCTGTCTGGATATTGATAAAATCTGTTTGGCTTCCCCGAAAAGCCTGTAGCCGTTCTGCATCCGTTTTTTGATTGAGTTCTGCATATAGTCGTCTTGCTTGTTCAGAGCGTGTATCTACTACCACTCGTTCACCAGTTTCTGCATCCTCAAACTCAATTAAACCGACATTTGGCATCTCTACCTCCCGTTGATCTTGTAGTGTGATAGCGATGAGTGAATGCCGTTTGCCGGTGATGCGGAGCTGCTTCTGGTAGTCAGTATCCTTAAAATCTGATATTAGAAATACAACACTATGTGGCTTTAAAACTTGATCAGTAAATTTCAATGCCTCAGCTATGTCTGTGCCAGAATGACTCGGTTGAAAACGGAGAATATCCCGAACAACACGCAGGACATGTCTTTTCCCTTTGCGTGGCGCGACAAAATGCTCAACTGTATCGGTGAAGCAGATTAAACCGACTTTGTCATTATTTTTGATGGCGGAAAACGCAAGTAGCGCGGCAATTTCTGCTGCAATCTCCGCTTTCGTTTCAGGGATACTGCCGAATGCAGTTGATGCACTCATGTCCACCACCAACATCATCACTAACTCACGTTCCTCAACATACTTTTTGACGTAAGCGTGTCCCATGCGTGCAGTAACATTCCAATCAATCGTTCGGATTTCATCACCTTCCTGATATTCTCTCACCTCATCAAATGTAATTCCTTGCCCCTTGAAAATGCTCTTATACTCGCCCGCAAAAACGGTATTCACTAACCGATTTGTGAAGATGTCTATACGCCGAATCTTTTTGAGAATCTCTTTTTCATCCATACCATTTCCAGGTGAGGGCAAATTTTCGTTGCATAATTTTCTATATCCCTTTATATTATCAGAAAAGCAGTAAGAAATCAACGTCTTTATCAGAGTGAGGACACCTATGCAGAATATATTAGACGGGACCAGCATTGAAATCCATCACAAAATCCAGACGGGAAATATCCGTCATGTCGTTTTTGATTTCGATGGGACGCTCTCTCTCATTCGAGACGGATGGCAGAACGTGATGGTGCCGATGATGGTGGAGTTTCTCCAAACAGAAACTGATACCACTGAAACCCAAGAACAATTGGAAGCTGTTGTAGTTGAATTCGTTGATAGATTGACGGGTAAACAGACGATCTATCAGATGATGCAGTTAGGTGAGGAAATTGAGAAGCGGGGAGGCAAGCCGAAGGAGCCACTTGCATACAAAGATGAGTATAATAGACGTTTACTGCCTATTGTTGAACAACGTATTTCTGATCTTGCAGCAGGGAAGTTAGCCGCAGAAACGCTACGTGTTCATAAGGCACTTGAATTTCTTCAAAGCTTGCATGAATTGGACGTGAAATGTTATCTCGCAAGTGGAACTGATGTTGAATTCGTCAAAAACGAAGCGGAACTTCTCGGTGTTGCGGCGTTTTTTGATGGAGGGATTTTTGGAGCGTTGCGTGAATATAAGAAGTTCTCCAAAGCCATGGTTATCCAGAAAATTCTCACAGATTTCAAATTGAGCGGTAGTGAACTTCTTATCGTTGGCGATGGGTATGTGGAGATTGAAAACGCGAAAGCGGTAGGGGCAATTGCCGTGGGAGTCGCTTCAGTTGAGGATAACGTTTACAATATGAATGTTGATAAACGAGAGCGTCTGATTCGTGCTGGCGCGGATATTATCATTCCCGATTTCCGAGAAGGGAACAAACTTATATCCTATCTGTTTGACTCATAGGTGTACTGGATAACGCCAGTTTGATAATAAATGACATTAGCTCAATAACAAGTCTTTTCTCCGAAGGCCCACCTTGCGGTTCTTGTAGCACAAACTTTCCAGTTTGTGTGCTATGGCGCAAACTGGAAAGTTTGCTCTACAATGGGCTTTTATCAAACTCACGTTACTGGATAGATTACTGATAGAATATCCAATATCTTTATTGACGTTTTAGTTCACCCCACAAAACCGCAGCCTTGCTTTTAGGACTGACATCATAGAATGCGGGCGCGGAAAGAATAAAATCATCTAATACAAATTCTCCAATCGCCCCTGCCCCGCGTAATACATACGCAATTATCCCAATGCAATCAATTTTTGTCATTTGTGGACACTTGAATTCAGTTAATAGATCACCTTTGGACAAAAACTTGAAGTGTCCATTGTTAAATGAAATTTCCATTTCTTCAAGAGGCAAATGATCTGAATCAACTTGATGGGCGATTTCCGTTATTTCAAATGTATGGAGTGGTGGTGTTTGAATTACTCCATTTCTAAAAGGAGTTCTATTTAAAGCGATAAAAGAACCGTTAAGAAAATGAAACGTATCGCCTATTCCACCTCTTTCATCATGTTGTCCTATTAGAATTCCAATATTGTCATGTTTTGTTGCCTCAAGAATCTTAACTTTGACATTGAGTTCTTTAGCCATAATTGGAAACCCAACAAATTCAAGCGGAAATGTTTCAAAGATTCCGGGGGAGGGAGGTGGATCGATCCATACATCTAATTTTCCTTTTTTTGTTTGCCAGACTGTTTTTGGTGCCCAAATGCCTCCACCGAAGTGGTCATCATATTCTTTCCATGAATCGAGATTATTCCCATTGAAATTCTCCACCCAAGTCTCAGCGTTCACCATTTGCCCTTGAACAATTATTAACGCACAAATAATCAGAAATAGTGTGTGCTGTCTATTCATCATATACTCCTATTATGGTTATGACAAATTATATGGATATGTCATTTAATATTTTGACAGGTTTATTTCTGTTTCAAATTTCCCCATAAAACAGCAGTCTTGCCCTTGGCATTGACATTTAGACTCTTCTCTTCTGGTGCAACGAGGTCCGAAATTACGAAGTTATCCATCACAAAATGCGCGAGTGGCACCTCAGATGTATATGCCACGATGCCGAGACAATCAATCGTAGGAAGATTCGGTTCGTCAAACTCAAGGATGTGCTCTCCTTCAGATAACAATTCAAAATGTCCCTTATCAAAAACAATCTCAATCTCTTTTAGATTTTCGTATCTAACATCTGGATTTTGTCCTCGGAATTCTATCGGTCCCCATATAGATTTATGAAGGATTTTATAGGTCCGCCTGAATATGCCACCAGTCCAGTCATACTGTCCGATAAGAATACCAACGTTTGCGTTATGTGCTTCAAGCACATCTACCTTAACACGAAGTTTTTCAGCTTTGATAGGTAAACCGGTGAATTTCAACTCGTAGGTTTGTATGAGTGCATGGTCTGGATCTGGCTGAATCCATACATCCAGAAGTCCATCTTTTGCTTGCCAAGTGACTCTTTTACGTTCCTTTTGGTGTTTATCTTCTGTCCATGAATCGAGATGCCCATCATTGAAATCTTCAACCCATGCACCTTCTATTTCAACTGGCTTATCTTCAATTCTGTCATCAGGTATCTCTTTTGGTATTCTAATATCAGGTATAGTTGGACCGGATATTTCAAAGTCGTCCAAAATCACGGCAGCATCTTCAAAGCATTTTTTGGGGAAAACAGCTATGCCAACGTAGTCTATCTCTTGGATGTTTACTTGAAAGTCAACAATATATTCACCCTCAGAATACAGATAGAAACGTCCACGGTCAAACACAATATCTATTTCTGTTAAGTCGAGGCCAATCTTTGGTGCGCTACTATATCCCCAATTATCTGGCCCCCCGAGTGTATGGTTTGCGAACAGATACGCATGTTGGAACAGCTTATGATATGAACTGTCAGGTTTTTTACCAATAAAGATGCCCGCGTTCGCTTCGTCTGTTGAATCAACTTTCAGTTTGACGCGAAGTTGTTCCGCCTCTATAGGAAATGCTGTAAATTCAAGTGTATAATTTGTGTTAAGTGTCAATTCGTTGTTGAGATTTAATCGACCATTGCAAAAAGTTTGGGTATGCGCTTCCAACTGTCCATTTTTTACATCCCAAGCGACTCTTTCCCGTTGGTGTTCACGTTTTGTCCATGAATCAAGATGCCCCGCGTTGAAATCCTCTGTCCATGTTTTGACATTTGGACCAATTAAACCTTCAGGAAACTGCGGTGGCGCTATTTCTTTTGGTGGCGTAATCTCCCACAGACGCACTGTTTTATCACCACCTGCACTTGCCAAGATTTCCCCATCAGGACTAAATATAACGTCATAGACAAACGCCGTGTCACCATCTCTTCCGTCTCCTGCATGTCCGGTAAGTGTTTTCAGGAATAGAGCATTATTTACATCCCACAAGTCTATTTTCTTGTCATCTCTTCCGCCTGCAAGCAAGCGTCCATCTGGGCTAAACGCAACACATATAATAAACCTACCACTTTGTCTGGGAAAAGATCGTAATAGTTCTCCCGTGTTGGCATCCCATAAATCTATTCCACCCCAACCAGCACTTGCCAATGTGTGTCCTTCAGGACTGAATGCAACATCAAAAACTTCCTGTACGTCTGGTTTAAGCGTATGTAGAAGTTGTCCTGTGTCAGAATTCCATACTTTGACGTTTGCGTCTGCAGCGCCACCATTTGCTATGATACTACCATCAGCACTAAAAGCAAGACCGTCAAGATTTTGGGCGTCCAGAACGCGTATAAGTTTTCCTGTCTCTACGTTCCAAAGATGGATTTTTCCATCACGACTTCCACTTGCGAGCACTGTCCCATCATGATTAAATGTAACATTAACGACACTGTCATCGTGTCTTTTGAAGGTTTTTAGAAATTTTCCGGTGTTCGGGTTCCATAAATTAACAACTTTGTCTCCTGCTGTACTTGCGAGGATACGTCCATCAGGACTGAATGCAATGCCGCCGCCGCTATTTGTGTTTATTGTTCTCAAGAGTTGTCCAGTGTGGGTATCCCATAACCGTATAGTCTCATCTTTTCCCTTAGTTGCGAGCATGTTTCCTTTTGGACTGAACTCAACACTATACACAGGACCAGTGTGACCTATGAGCGTTCTTTCAGGGGTAGATGCTAAAATAAAATTGGATCCTGATAACGCTGAGATTAAAAAGATTGTTACGATGAAAATACAATTGGCTTTCATGAACAAAGTCTCCTAATATGTTGATGTTTTAGTTAACAAGTTTAGAACACCACTATTAGATCTCCATCTTAGGAAGGATGGGCAGTACAGGACTTGAACCTGTGACCTCTTGCATGTCAAGCAAGCGCTCTAGCCACCTGAGCTAACCGCCCGTATATTGAGATGGAGGTGGCGGTCGGAATCGAACCGACGGATAGGAGTTTTGCAGACTCGTGCCTTACCACTTGGCTACGCCACCGAAATGTGCGCGCTTACAAAGCGCGCCTACCCAAAATATTGGTATAGAAGCGGGAGACGGGATTTGAACCCGCGACCTCCACCTTGGCAAGGTGGAGCTCTACCGCTGAGCTACTCCCGCATAATCTTTAGAGATCAGTGTTAAAGAATTGACACAAACTATAAAAACGAATTTATTTTAACATATTATCATGAAAATGTCAAATTAAATTTTTTGATGCTTCTATCAAGGAATTAACTTAGTCATAGTAAATCCACAATTACCTTTACGTTGGCGAGGTTAGGAAGAAATCAAGAAATCAACGGTATGAATGCCATTGGGCGAATACGCCAAATCAACGGTATGAATGCGCGTATGGCATTCCCCGTATGGTATTCGCCATGATTCCCCACCTCGCCAGCGAGAGCATGTGTGGGATTGTTGTTGATTGAAATGTGAACATATCTTCGAATTTTACTATAAAATTCGTTTACGTCCGATAATCGGCATTAATTCGGATATAATCGTAAGAATAATCGCAGGTCCACATAGTTATTTCAGCATCACCAGCGCGCAGATCAATTGTAATTCGAACGGGATCGTTGTCAAACAATTGGGTTGCTTTATCCTCGTCATAGCCTGCATCCATTCCGTTTTTAACGAGAAGATAATCTCCGAGCAGTACGTCCACTTGATACGGGTCAAATTCTGCATCTGATTTTCCAATTGCCATCATAATCCGCCCCCAGTTGGCATCGTTTGCAAAAACAGCAGTTTTGACGAGGGGTGATTCCGCAACAGCACGTGCAGCTTTTGCTGCGTCGCTACGGTTTTTAGCGTGTTTTACAACGACTTCAACGAGTTTAGTTGCGCCTTCGCCATCGCGCGCAAGCATCTTTACCAATTCAGTACAGACAAATTGCAATCCTTCACAGAATGTATCATATTTGTTGCCTTTGGAGTCGGTCAACTTCGAATTTTCTGCCCTGCCTGTAGCAAGTATTATCACAGTATCATTAGTGCTGCGGTCAGTATCAACGGTCAAGAGGTTATATGTGTTGTCTACAACATAGGTTAAAGCAGACTGGAGCGTTTCACTATTGATATGGGCATCCGTTGTTAGGTAGGAGAGCATTGTCGCCATATTTGGTGCAATCATCCCTGAACCTTTGGCAATCCCACCGATTCTCACGGGTTTACCATCAATTTCTATTTCAACAGCGGCGGACTTTGGGTGTGTGTCCGTAGTCATAATCGCTTCAGCGGCATCGTTCCCACCATCAGTGCTGAGTGCGTTGACAGCGAATTGGATTCCGTTTTCAATGCTATCCATCGGTAATTGTTGTCCAATAACACCCGTTGAAGAGACGAGGACAAGATTTTCATCTATGCCAAGTTGTTCAGCTGTTGCGGTTGCCATCCGTTGTGCATTCGACATACCGAGTTCGCCTGTGCAGGCGTTGGCATTTCCACTGTTGATTATAATGGCTTGCGCTGTTGAATCGCTTAAGTGCTGACGACATACCAGTACAGGGGCAGCTGTAACACTGTTTTTGGTAAAAACACCTGCTGCAGTAGCAGGTACATCGGTAACGATGAGGGCTAAATCTTTGGCTTCTTCTTTTTTGATGCCAGCGTGAATGCCTGCAGCTTGCACACCAGGTACAACGGTAATTCCGCCATCTATCTGTTCCATGAATTGCTCCTTACGGATAGTGTAGCAGAATTGTAATACAAAATATCGGAATTGTCAAATGGAAACGGATTGCCCTATAATCCCTTGCCAATTTACCCTATTTATGCTATTCTCTAACCAATCTTTAAAAAAGGAGTAACGCTAATGTATCGTGTCGGAATTATCGGGTTAGGCAGTATCGCTGCACGCTATTCAAACCCAGATGATGCTTATCCCTATTGCCATGCAGGTGGTATCCGTCATTGTGAAACAACCGAATTAGTGGCAGTCGCTGATATGTCGCCTGAACGGCAAGCAGAATTCAAAAGTACGTGGGGACCAGGTTTTCCAGACAATTCCATCAATTACTACGAAACAGATGTCCAGATGCTGGAAAGTGAAAAGTTAGACATCGTTGCTGTCTGTGTGCGGGGGCCTCACCATTTTCAAGTAATGCAGAACGTGTTGAAGGCAGACATCAAAGCCATCTTTCTTGAGAAACCTGCAGGATGCTCACTTGAAGAAGTTGACACAATGACTGCAGGTGCGGATGCAAAAGGTATCCCCATCGTTGTTGACTATACACGCCATTGGGGACCACACTTAATACGGCTTCAATCGTTGATTAAGGATGGGCTCATCGGTGAGGTGCAGAGTGTGATCGGGTATTGCGGGGGTGGTGTACTCTCCTTCGCTATCCACACCACCGACATGATCTGTCAGTTCGCTGGATATGATCCGGTTTCGGTGACTGGATATGTTGAAGGTGGCGGTGATGTGCCTGAACCTTACGAACCTGAACCCGCAATTGTTGGTTCAACAATCCAATTTGAAAGCGGTGTTATCGGTTTTCATGTCGGAAAACATGGCGTCCGAGGCGGATTTTCAGTGGATGTTCTCGGTAGCGAAGGCACTGTCCAAGCGGGGTTTTATAGTGGTACAACTGTGCATAAAGCGGGCAAACTGATTGATAACGCGACCCTTGATTTGCCTGAAAATGCTGGTCCGTTCAAAGTGGCGTATCAACAGATTACTGATTACCTTGATGGCGGATCGCCTCCTGATTGCTCGCGCGATGATTATACCGCTGTCAACGAAATCGGTTTTGCTACGATTGAAAGTGGCAGGACTGGACAGACGATAGAACTACCGTGTCAAAATAGGCAACGGCTTATCTTCGCAAATGGGTAATACCCAATTAACGTGATTCGTTTTGCGAAGTGTGCGGTTAGGAAATCGCACCATAACTGTCAATTTAGCAGCTCGTCACCCTGGTAGGCGGGGAATGCCTAAATGGCATTCATACCGTTGATTTGGCGTTTTGTAAACGCGCCGAGTCCAGAAAGCAGGAGCTATAAACGGCGCGTTTTGTAAACGCGCCTACCTTTGGGAAATAAATCGGGCGGACAAAGCCCTCCTACAAGAGCATATTAGGATAATACGGAGCGGTTGGAAACCGCTCCTACCGTGTAGTAGATACTCACAAAAGCAGATTCATTTCTTAAATTGACGCATAATGCAGAATACGCCGAATCAACGGTATGAATGCTATATAGCATTCCCCGTATGGTATTCTGCATTGGTTAGGAAACCGCACCTGCCATCGGAAAAAAAGATAAATTCCGTTAATTTGGTATAATACGAGGTGTGAATGGCATCTTTACGTAAAATTGATAATATAATTCAATTCTTTATGAAGTTTTATCGTATTCAGCGTTATAAAACATCACCTCATGCACCGTTGTGCTTGCCGTTGAACGAATGTAAAGTTGCGCTTATTACGACTGCGGGGTTTTATCTCCCCGAACAAAATCTTTTTGATAGCAATGACTGTTCCTACCGCGAAATCCCTAATTCAATTCAGACGCAAGAACTTAAAAGTGGACATAAAAGTGAGGCTTACGATGAACGTGGTATTGAAAAAGATGCAAACCTTGCATTTCCGCTTGATAGATTTAGGGAGTTGGAGAGTGAAGGAAAAATCGGTTTGCTCAATCACAGGCACTTCAGTTTTATGGGATCCATCACAAAACCGCAACCGCTCATAACACAAACTGCACCTGAAGTTGCACAGATGCTTAAATCGGATGGAGTCAACGTTGCTTTCTTAACCCCTGTGTGACCGATGTGTAATCAGTCTGTAGGATTGATTCAACGCGCCGTTGAAGAGGTAGGGATTACCACGGTTTCAATTGCGCTTGTGGAAAGCATCGCGAAGCGAGTAAAACCGCCGCGTGCATTGCTGGCCCCGTATCGTTTTGGGCATCCACTCGGTGAACCGAACAATCCGACATTACAACACGCGATTATTGCAGAGGCACTTGAGCTATTACAAGATGAGAGAACGCCTCCTATCCTTAAAAATAGTAAGCAGAAAGGAGAAATTTGATGGACAAAATTAGAGTTGGCATTATCGGATGTGGTGGTATCTTTCGAAACCTCCACGCCCCTTATTACCAAGAACCGACACGACGCGCAGACATAGTTGCTATTGCCGACATCAATGAAGCATCTGCAAACGAACAAGCAGAACGATTCAGTGCTGACGCATACATAGATTATCGCGCACTTCTGGACAGACAAGACATAGATGCTGTTGATGTATGCGTTCACCCGCGTCCACACCTTGAAATTACTCGAGCTGCTGCAGACGCTGATAAACATATCTTGATGGAAAAACCGATGTGTTGTAATGTCGCCGAGGGTGACGAAATGGTTGCCGCTGCAGAAAATGCAAATGTCCTTCTGATGGTGGCGTATATGATGCGGTTTGATCCGGGATACATGAAACTAAAATCGCTGCTTGAAGATGGCACACTCGGCACCTTGCAGATGGCATATTCCAATCAAGTCGGTTATTTTTCACCGGAACGACATCCCTGGCTTTTCGTCAAAGCAGAATCTGGCGGAATGCTTGTGGAGCAAGCAATTCATAATCTTGATATCTGGTTATGGTTATACGGTCCAGCCGCCGCCGTTTATGGGTTCACAAGCCATGTCCCGCTTGGTGGCACCTACCCGCCTGCTGAACAAGCAGTAGAAAACAACGCTGTTTTGACCGTCCATTTCAAAAATGGTGGAGTCGGTATGATGATCAAGAGTTGGGCAGCTGAAATTGGGAATAGTGGGAACGGGCTCGTTACCAGCAAAGGTTCTGCTACGCTAATTCGACACGGGCTGCGCTGGAAAACGCACGATATGGCATCAGCAGAGGAATTTACTGCACCTGTGCCTGACGATGACACCTATCGCAATGTGCCAGAAGCACAACGGAATCAACGTTATTGGGGCATCGCAGCGAAAGGCGCAAGCATCGATCATTGGCTGCAATGTATTACGGGTGAAGCGAAACCTACAACGCACGGACGTATTGGGAGAGATGGGATTGAATTGGCTGAAGCAACATATCGCTCGTCACAAACTGGCACTCCAATTTCATTACCACTGTAAAGGGAATTACCTATATTCAATTATAATTCTGTAGGCGCGCTTTGTAAGCGCGCCATAAGCGTCAATTTAGCGTCCTTTTCTCCTGTCTGAATCACGGATTTGCACGGATTTATCGGATTTCGCGGAGTAGACACCTGGGGATGACAAATCGTTTGCATAGATTAGCAGATAAAGGTGTTAGCAATATCCTGGTCGCTGTTGTTGGTCGGTTTATAGGATGTCCGTTTCTGCACAGGATAGAATAATCCGCGAAATCCGTGTAATCCGCCTAATCCGTGATTCAGAAATACACAAACCAATAATGCACAAAAACCGATGCATTTTTTTAAAATTGACGCATAAGGAGCGCTTTGTAAGCGCTCCTACAGTGGGTCATTCATGTCTTTTAGATTTCGCCAATTTCAATACCGCGCTCTTCTGGGTTTCGCCTACGTCGAGGAAGATCACCAAAAAGTGGGCGGAAATACCCTGCCCCTTCAGGCGACAGATGAAAACGTTCTTCATCATAAAACCGCGGATCAAGACTGCGGCGAATGACATGTCCCGTTTCATCGCGTTTCAGCACTTGCTCTACAGGTAACATTATCGGTTCAATGCCAGCATCTGTCCGTGTAATTGTTGCCACACCATTCACCATGCCATCAGCAAGCGAGCGCACTGCAAGCGATCCAGCATTAATTGCGGTATCTCTATCCAACGCTGTTGGACTGCCACACCTTTGCATATATCCAAGTATCAACGCACGGAACGCGGAACTTGAAATTTCAGGGAGCCGTTTTTTCATCGCTTCAACGATGATTTCAGAACAACCGCCCGGTTTTGTATGTCCGAATGCGTCAAGTTCTGCCTGAGAGGTAATCATTAATTCACCCGCGTCATTTCGGATGCCTTCCGAAACAACCGCGATGACATTACCTTGCTCAGTGTGTTTTTCTCGGATTGCTTCCGCCAACCTATCAGGTTGATATGGCACCTCAGGCACAACGATAAGGTCCGCTAAGCCATAAGCTGCCGATAATGTTAACCACCCCGCATCTCTACCCATTGCTTCAACGATAATCACACGGTCATGGGAATAGGTCGTTGTCCGTAAATCCCGGACAGCATTGATAACCCGACTTGCTGCGGATGGAAAACCGGGACAAAAATAATTGACCATCTTAGAATAATCAACCGAATCACCTTCTGGGGGATTCATCCCGACATCGTTATCAATTGTCTTTGTAACGAAAACGGTTGTGAATTGTTCTGAAAGTGCTGTGCCAACTGTTAGCGTATCGTCACCACCGATAGGGATGAGGCCGCTAATGTTTAGTTTTTTTAGGTTGTCAATTGCTTCATCTAACCTATTCGACGCGATAAGGTTCGTGCGCGAACTTTTTAAAATCGTACCACCATGATTTTCATCAATTAGGTCAGGTGTCAAGGTAAAATAACGTCCGCCTTTCAAAACACCTCGCCACCCCTCCATAAAACCGATTAGTTCAAAGCCGAGTTCTTCGGCTTTCAGGGCGATGCCTTTGAGGGTGGCGTTCAGCGCACTTGTATCACCGCCCCCCGTCAAAACGCCTATCTTTTTTCGCATATAAAACTCCTAATCCCTTTTATTAGGCAATCAAGACAAAAAATATAAGATTTATAATGTTATTCCAACCTAAGTTGCTACATAGTAGCACAGTCTGTATGAAGACAAAAAATAAATTACTGAAATATTTTTTAAAACTTCATTTAGATTGTGCATATTAGTCCGTAAACTGACAGTTTGCGGTACAAAACTTTCTCAAATAATGCGCTATTTTCGATTAAAACGGTGTCTGCATGTCTAAAATCTTGTCTGTAGCAACTTGGCTCTATTTCATGACTTCAACAACTACAGGTTTATTCAAAGCCAGCGCCTTTTCAAGTGTAGGTCTAAAATCGTCCATATCTTTAACGCGTAACCCAACTGCCCCAAATGATTCAGCAAACTGCACAAAATCTGGATTTACCAATTCTACACCGATACGTTTCCCAAACCGCCGTAACTGCCCTCGTTCAATGGAGGTGTATTGATTATCGTTCATCACAAGCGTAACAATAGGGAGATTATACATTACAGCCGTGGCAAGATCGGGACTTGTCATCAAAAACCCGCCATCCCCGCTGAGCGCAACAACTTTCCGATTTGGATATGCGACTTGCGCACCGATAGCGGCAGTCAATCCAATTCCCATCGCAACCGATATCCCTGAAAAGATATAACTCCCACAGGAATATGTTGGGAAATGCGACAGCGCACCGTAACCGGTGATATTCACATCAACGGATAAGATTGCATCCCGCGGCATAATATCACGCATTTCTCTCAAAATACGCGGCGGTTTAATTGAAGCGAATTGACTCCGAAGTTGTTGTAAATCCTCACGCCAACCACCAGTCAGCTTTTCATAGCTAAGTGCATCATTCAACTGTTGTAGCACTAATTTCGGATTCGCACCGATTCCAACGGTTGCCGGATATTCCTTATGTATTTCGTTTACATCTGCCTCAATATGTATAAAGGGTTGCGGGATTTGAAGTGACCAATTGCCTGTATCGCGATAGGTAAATCGGGTGCCAATAGCAAGGACAAGGTCAGCAGCTTTCATTGCTGCTTGTGCCACACCATCACGAAATAGCCCAATTGAATACGGTGAATCTTCTGGCACAGAACCTTTGCCCATGCCTGTCATCGCAATAGGCGCATTCAACAGATGAGCAAATTCAAGCAGTTCTTCAATTGCACGCGTATGGTTAATGCCGCCGCCAGAAACAATCAGCGGACGTTCAGAGACACTAATTAATGCCATCGCAGCATCAATATCTTCTGGACTTGCCATTGTCTGGGTCCCGTTATTTCGTTTCGGTATTGGCAAATCGGCATCTGCTTGTAATGCATCTGTAGCAAGTTCAATTAACACAGGCCCTGGACGTCCAGATCGTAATGCACCAAAGGCACGATTGACAGCAACCGGAATCTGATCAACACGATGCACAATCTCTATGTGTTTGGTCATCGGGGCAAAGGCTGCTTCCTGATCCAATCCGTGAAAACTCTTTCGTGGGTCTTTTTGTGCCAAGTAAGATGGATTTTGTCCGGTAATCAATAGCACCGGTGAACACGCTGTATATGCCTCACATATCCCAATAGCAGCGTTATTGGAGCCAGGCCCAGGAACAGTCATACAGACACCGACATCGCCAGTCGCGCGCGCATAACCATCCGCCATAAATGCCGCGCCCCCTTCATGCCGCGTTACATAATGTCGAATATTATCTTGGTTGTCATATAACGCCTCATAGACGGTGTCAAGGTGATTTCCCGGTAGACCAAAAATTACTTCAATACCTTGTGCTTTCAAACATTCGACAAAAATAGCACCACCTGTCATGATTTTTCCTTTCAAAACGCATCAAATATCAGTAATTATCAAGGTTCTTTTGGTGTAGTTCATGAAAATGTTCCATAATTTCACCTGACGTCTGTCTTTGCCCGTGAGTTGTAGCTGTCCTTGATGAAATGTGCGCCGCTCTAATATGCTCACCCGTAACAACATCAGATAATACCCAATTAAGTGGATTCTCAGCAATTCTGATAAATATCAGTTTACTATTTTTTTAGTGACAAAAAGCAAAAAAGCAGGTATCCTTTTTAGAATAAAATATTTTTTTAAAGGAATCTAAAATGGACATCCTTCTCTGCTTACAAAAGATATTATCAGATTTTCGTTTTTTATTCAACCCACAAAACTTTATGAGTAATGCGGACTTGCAGCACATCTTTTATTGTAGAAGTAATCTTGAAATAGGTTCTTAGTTCCAAAGAAGGAAACATCAAATGAAAACTTACGGTTTTGGTATTATAGGGTGCGGAATGATTTCCGATTTTCACTCCGCCGCAATTTCTGAATTAGAACATGGTCAATTAGTTGGTGTGAGTTCTCGTAATGCGGACAATGCCAAACGACTCACAGATAAATATAATGTTGATGGTTATGCTGATTACAACGAGATGCTGAAACGGGATGACCTTGATATTGTTTGTGTTTGCACGCCAAGTGGTGCACACCTTGAACCTGCAGTTGCCGCAGCAGAAGCGGGTAAACATGTTATCGTCGAAAAACCGCTGGAGATCACTTTGCAACGGTGCGATCAAATTATCCAAACCTGTGATGAAGCAGGCGTCCGGCTATGTGCCATTTTCAATTCACGATTTACCGAAGGTTCACAACTTGTAAAATCAACGATTGAAAGCGGACGGTTCGGCAAGTTAACCTTAGGTGATGCGTATATCAAGTGGTACCGTTCCCAAGAGTATTACGACAGTGGCGGTTGGCGCGGCACGTGGGACCTTGACGGTGGCGGTGCCCTGATGAATCAATCCATTCACGCTATCGACCTCCTACAGTATTTTATGGGGCCTGTCAAATCAGTGCAGGCATTTACCGATACGTTAGCACACGAACGCATTGAGGTTGAAGACGTGGCTGTTGCAGCACTTCGGTTTGAAAACGGTGCGTTAGGTGTTATTGAAGGAACAACCGCTGCTTATCCTGGCATGTTCAAGAAAACCGAAATCTGTGGCACAAAAGGTACCGCTATTTTAGAGGAAGAGGACATCGTGAAATGGGAATTTGACCCTGAACTCCCAGAAGACGCTGAGATTCGGGAAAAATTTGCCCAACAAACAGGTACTGGTGGCGGTGCTTCCGATCCGCGTGCGATCAATCATGCAAATCACCGCCGACAGATGGAAAACCTCATCAATGGTCTTGAAACTGATGCGTCCCATTTGGTTGACGGTCGCGAGGGACGCAAAGCGGTTGAAATTATCCTCGCTATCTATCAGTCAAGCCGTGAGGGGTGTCCCGTTGAATTGCCTCTTTAACAGGACTTACGCAGTTTCTCTTAAAGTCCCACTGATAAAGGGGATTGAGGGGGCGGGCCCATAGCGATAGCGTCCGGGGAGATAAGGACTTAAAATAACGACTTTGGCCCCTTTATCCCTTAATTCACATGCCACCCGGGGAATCATGGCGAATACCAGACACGTGTTCGCCAATAGCATTGATCCTGTTGATTTGGTGCATGCAATCATGGGAATGCGTGAGTCCTGATATTTTTATAGTAAAATCCACAATTACCTTTACATTAGCGAGGTTAGGAAACCTCGCCAGCGAGAGTGTGTCGGGCTTGTTGTTGATTGAGATGTAAACATATTTTCGAATTTTACTATAAATTAGACGTTATTATATCGGAAAAGTTGTCCATCCCGCTAAATTTTTCTGTATTTCGTCCACTTAACGTGAATTCGGTATAAGACTACTTTTGACAGTGCTGTCAATCAACGCAAAGAAAATAGGCAGATACCCATAAAAAAGGGTACCTGCCTGTTCAAAATATGATGTTACAGCGGACGACTTTACTCCTTAATCGCTCCCCACATCACTTTTTTTTTACCCTGTGGGGTAACAGGCAACACATCATCGCTGATCCAATCCATCGCGTAATCATCCCCGGGTGTGTTTGTCAAGTTGACGATTTTCCCTGTAACGAGGTGATACCGGTAGATGTCATACTTATCGGGATTGCCATTCCGCCCCTTTGCTGAAATCAAGAGGTGTTTGCTGCCCATAAAACATGCACTATGGACATGCCAGTTGTCAGGCTTCGGGACAATCTGCCGTTTGTCCGTTTTGATATTGTGAATTACAGCTTTCCTGCCACCACCCGGCCCAACATTTTCCTCAACATACATAATAGATTGACTATCGGGCGACCAGCGCGGCATCGAACGAAAACGAGACACATCCCCCTTAGCGAGTTCGCGTTGACCGCTACCGTCCGCCCGCATCACAAAGATGGTGGGATACCCCCTGTTGAGTGCATCGTCCCGATACGCAATGTATTTGCCATCGGGAGACCAGCGCGGATGCGTTTTCGAACTTTCTCTGCGCGTCAGGCGCCGCATCTTTTTGGTGGTTAAATCCATCGTGTAGAGCTCACTTCTAGCTCTTCCCGGTTTGGCATCTCTGCTACTCTCGAAGACGATGTACCGCCCATCTGGTGACCACGAAGGTCCCCCCTCAAAAAGACGGCCCCCATCCAGATTCTCCTGTATGTCGTCGGTGAGTCGCTGTTCATTACTACCATCGCTATTGATGATGAAGATGGCGAACTGTTGGTTCTGCTTCGGTGCCACGGGGAGACTTTTTTCAAAAGCAATTCGCTTCCCGTCAGGAGACCAAACAGGCCACCAGCCGCCTTTTGTTATCTGTTGGACATTACGCCCATCATCGTCCATCACATACAGCCCCGCGCCTGCACCGCGGACCACGGATTTGAAAACGATTTTTGCGTGTGTAAGCGGTGGTAAGAATAAGAAGAGTAGCAAGCAGTAAAGGGATATTCTACGCATGATCACTGTTCACCTCCATTTGGTGTAATGTCGGGCAGGCACAGAGGCCCGCCCGACAATTGATTGATGAAGTCCGAACAAGCGGCCTCCGCTGCTGGCGAGGCGGGGAATCATGGCGAATACCATACGGGGAATGCCATACGCGCATTCATACCGTTGATTTCTTCCTAACCTCGCTAAAGCACCGATTTACTCCTTAATCGCTCCCCACGTTACTTTTTTTTTACCCTGTGGGGTAACAGGCAACACATCATCGCTAATCCAATCCATCGCGTAATCATCCCCGGGTGTGTTTGTCAAGTTGACGATTTTCCCTGTAACGAGGTGATACCGGTAGATGTCATACTTATCAGGATTACCATTCCGCCCCTTTGCTGAAATCAAGAGGTACTTGCGGCCCATAAAACATGCACTATGGACACGCCAATTGTCAGGCGTCTGGACAATCTCCCGTTTGTCCGTTTTGATATTGTGAATCACAGCTTTCCTGCCACCACCCGGCCCAACATTTTCCTCAACATACATAATAGATTGACTATCGGGAGACCAGCGCGGCATCGAACGAAAACGAGACACATCCCCCTCAGCGAGTTCGCGTTGACCGCTACCGTCTGCCCGCATCAAAAAGATAGTGGGATATCCCCTGTTGAGTGCATCGTCCCGATACGCAATGTATTTGCCATCAGGAGACCAGCGCGGATGCGTTTTCGAACTTTCTCTGCGTGTCAGGCGCCGCATCTTTTTGGTGGTTAAATCCATCGTGTAGAGCTCTCCTCTAGCTCTTCCCGGTTTGGCATCTCTGGCACTCTTGAAGACGATGTGCCGCCCATCCGGAGCCCAAGAGCAACTCGTCTCAAAAAGACGACCTCCATCCAGATTCTCCTGTATGTCGTCGGTGAGCCGCTGTTCATGGCTGCCATCGCTATTGATGATGACGATGGCCGACTGTTGGTTCTGTTTCGGTGCCACGGGGAGCATTTTACTATAAGCGATCCGCTTCCCATCGGGAGACCAAACAGGCCACCAACCGCCTTTTGTTATCTGTTGGACATTACGCCCATCATCGTCCATCACATACAGCCCCGCGCCTGCACCGCGGACCACGGATTTGAAAACGATTTTTGTGTGTGCCAGCCCCGGTAAAAACAAGAGTAACAAGAGCAAGCAGTAAAGGGGTATTCTACGCATGATCACTGTTTATCTCCATTTGGTGTAATGTCGGGCAGGCACAGAGGCCCGCCCGACAGGGAATTATGGATTGTCTGAAGATGTATTATGGCTTAACTTTTTTAGTCCTCCCCACGTTACTTTTTTTTTACCCTGTGGGGTAACAGGCAACACATCATCGCTGATCCAATCCATCAAGTAATCGTCCCCCGGTGTGTTTGTCAAGTTGACGATTTCCCCCGTAACGAGGTGATACCGGTATATTTCATACTTACGAGGATTGCCATCCCGCCCCCTCGCTGAAATCAAGAGGTACTTGCTGCCCATAAAACACACACTATGGACATCCCAGTTGTCAGGTTTCGGGACAATCTCCCGTTTGCCCGTTTCGATATTGTGAATCACAACTTGATCGCGACGCCCCGGCCCAACATTATTCTCATCATATACAACAGATTGGCTATCGGGAGACCAGCGCGCACCATAGCGAAACCAAGACACATCCCCCTCAGCGAGTTGGCGTTGACCGCTACCGTCCGCCCGCATCACAAAGATGGTGGGGTGCCCCCTGTTGAGTGCATCGTCCCGATACGCAATATATTTGCCATCAGGCGACCAGGACGGGGCCGTTTTCAAACTCTTTCTGCGCGTCAGGCGCCGCATCTTCTTGGTGGTTAAATCCATCGTGTAGAGCTCTGTTCCAGATGTTCCCGGTTTGGTATCTCTGGCACTGGGAAAGACGATGTGCCGCCCATCCGGAGACCACGAAGGCTGCCCCTCAAAAAGACGGCCCCCATCCAGATTCTCCTGTATGTCGTCGGTGAGCCGCTGTTCATTACTACCATCGCTATTGATAATGAAGACAGCGAACTGTTGCCGCTCCCTCGGTGCTCTGGGAAGTTCTTTTATATAAGCGATCTGTTTCCCATCGGGAGACCAAACAGGCCACGAGACATCATAAGGTGTTATCTGCTGGACATTGCGCCCATCGTCGTCCATCACATACAGACGGTAACCTACATCGCGTTTGGATGTGAAAACGATTTTTGCGTGTGTAAGCGTTGGTAAGAATAAGAAGAGTAGCAAGCAATAAAGGGGTATTCTACGCATGATCCGTGTTTACCTCCATTTGGTGTAATGTCGGGCAGGCACAGAGACCCGCCCGACAAGTAATGGATAAAGTCCGTTCTATTTTTTATCGACAACCCAGACTTTGTAAGTATGCCAGTCTATCTCATCATCCGACCTGTAAACAAGGGCACCAATGTCATAGTAAACCCCTCTCTCATTCACATCCGTAGTCGTCGGATCATCAACATCATCGGGGAACGTGTAGGTCATGGTCGCACGCTTTGCGGCATCGTCGCCCCAATCCGTTTGTACGTTTGTGCCGTAATAACTGGTATCTCCAGGGGCTTTGATATACCAGTAGACGACATCATACGGGATCTCTGTGATCAGCAACGACTTCCATGCACGATCACCAATGCAGGTACAGTTATCACCGAGGATTTTGTCAGAAAAGGTTTCGCCATCCGTAGTCGGTCCCAGACCGGCGGCCTCTTCTGGAGGCGAGTATGTAAAATCAGATGTATAGGTCGGGTCGTTTATCGCCCATACCTCTTTTGTCCCCTGAATCGTCACACGCAGCGTTATCGCCGCAGACATCGTGTACCTCTGGCGTGCTTCAGGCTGTACACGCTCCTCTCCAGTATCGGCACTTATACAATCGAGATATAAGTTGACAGATTTCGGTATACTGACCTGGATAGCACTCAAAGGCGCGTCCTCCTCCCACTTTTTTAAGCTGCCAGATATAGGGGCTTTTGCATCAGGTTCAAAGGTATTACCTTCTGCGTCAGAGATGTCCAGGCGTAATTCACCGGAATAGTTGCACCCATGTCTTGTGTGATAGTTGTGCAGATAAAAAGTGCCGTCCAGATAGACAACGCCCGCACCAGAGGGATCATACGTGAGACTGTCTATAGAGACATAGGCAGAAACAGCCGAACCCCCATCATCAAGCAATTTCGTTGGTATATGGCTATCTATCGCTAACTGTGCGAAAACAGAAGCAGGGATCCAACAAGAGAGGCATACAAAAACAACAAACATCACCAAATGGGTGATCTGTTTGGATAAAAATAATCTAAACATTTTTCAATCTCCTTAAGATTGTGTCAATATGCTTTGGAGAGCATATCGTTGAATTTATCACACTGGACGATATTTTTGTCCAGCGATCTTTCTGATTCTGACAGTCCCGAAAGGAGAGATGTTGGCAGGAAAATGAAAAGTTGCTGTCAACTGTTTCCTTCGGGCCCGCTGGTTTTCATATTCCAATCACAGGCCATCTGTGATATAATGAAAACCAGCCCTGTCATTCTCTGTAAATGGCATGGCCGCGCGCTGGGAGTGCCACTAACACTATCAGCGCGCCCCAGCAACAAGCTGGGTAAGCGTGCCCAGGTGCAACACACACATCTTGTGTATTTATTTATCACACCTTTTGTAAAGTATACAGTACTTTACTAAAAATGTCAATTACTTTAGTACGTAATTTCACATTTTTATGTATTATACAATGTTTAAATTTTTTGCGCAACAACTTTTTTGGGTATTTTTGCGTATTGCATGTGGGACAGACGCAATTTCCTCATTTTCAGGTGTTAATTGTTGAGAAAAACTTGAAAACAGAACACCTTTGAGAGAAATAAGAAAATTGATGCAACGGCATAATCTATGATAAAATTCTAAATAGACAGTACAGACGCAGTCCCCTTATCAAAGGACTTTATGAAGAAATGCGTAAGTCCTGTTTAATAGTAGTAATATGCACACTCCGCTGTGCCGTAATCTGACTTTACGGATAATCAAACACTATCTTGATAGCCTCGTCTTTTTTATGCAGTGCCATTTCAAAACCTTTTTGTGCTTCGGTGAACGGCAAATGATGTGTGATAATCGGTGACACATCAATCCGTTCCTGTGCAATCATATCCATCGCCAACGGGAAGTCATTAGGTACATCGGGACCAACCGAGCCGATGAATCGGATGTTGTTCCTGAAAAACTCAGAGAAGTTGAAATTGTATACTTCATCGTCTGGCACACCGAAAGCGAGAAGTGTTGCGCCGCGTTTCAGAAGTTGTAGGCATGTGTTGATTGTTTCAGTTTGATGTCCAACGACTTCAATCACAAGGTCAGCCATTCTGCCGTCAGTGATCTCTTTAACCGCCGCGATAAGGTCTTCATTTGCACAATTGACAGTATGTGTGGCACGCATCTGTTTAGATACTTCAAGTCGGAAATCTACTAAATCGGTAGTGATTATAGTTCTTGCACCGAGGTTGCTCAACATGTGCGTAAAGAGTAATCCCATTGGTCCTTGTCCAATAACAACTGTGTCCAAATTTAACAGATTGCCCAACTTCCGACATGCCCAAACAACGGTGCCGAGAGGTTGAGACATTAAGATACAATCTTTACGGTGGTATTCTACTAAAGGTACAGTAACACTCTCATGGGACAGAAAAAATTCTGAACATCCACCGATATGGCGCGGCAGCGCAAGCACTTCGTCTCCAACTTCAAATTTCTCCGACTTGCTGTCAGTGACAACACCAATTGCTTCGTGAATTGAAAGCCCATGCCCAAGTGGGTAACGCTCCGCAGGGTGTTCAAGTACAAAAGATGGCATATCACTACCACAGACAGCACTGTGGATTGTTTTAATCATCACTGTGCCATCAGGATAGTCTGCTAAATTCGGTTTACCTATATCAATAATTTCAATATGATGTGGTGCAACGATTTGCCCCGCTTTCATAAAAACTCCTTTTCAACTTTTCGCTTTGGTTGTCCGAGATAAATCTTGTTACTTCTTAACTGAGTTCGATTAATATCTTAATGTGAGTTTGATAAATCCCGTAGGGAATCAACACCAAATGCGCTTATGGCATTCGGTGGGGTAGAACGGAAATCAACAATAGAATTAGACGCTAAAGAGAGACTCATGACCCATTTGAGATTGGTATTTCAGAAAAGTAAGTGAAACCCAACTCTTTATTACAGCCAAGACGTTTGAATTGTTGGGTTTCGCAAACTCTATCCATAGGTGTAAAGTTAAGGAATTTCTGAATATGAGAAATGCTCTTCAGTCCCGTAGGGACGATATGTTTATAGAAAAACGTTGACTTGACCCTCTTTAGTCCCGTAGGGACGATATGTGTAGAACAAGGCATTAGATAAACATATCGTCCCTACGGGACTAAAGAGACCTTGTTCGGCCATGAGCTATAAACATATCGTCCCTACGGGACTGAAGAGAGGACAATCCCAATGACAGTCGGTATTGAGAAGGGGTCATAATGATTCAGACGTTTTCTTAAGTTTACACCTATGGGTTTCGCAAACTCTACCCGACCTACAAGAAAAAAGGAGTGTTTCAAAACCGCGCCTACTGGGTGTGCACATATTTTAGATCTTATTGTAATTGCAAACGTATAATTGCAAACGTGAACAAACATCCGCCACAACCCCCTTTTACTGCCGATATCATCCTAAGTTTTCTAACCTCTGACTTGTAAGTTTCCGTGTAGCTGTAGACATATTCAGGTGATTTTCCAATAAGACGTTGGGGGGCTGGAACTGACTTATACATATAAATTGGGATGAATGGAACTGACCAACCAACCATTGAACCAATACATGCCCCATTTATTGCTTCGTCAGCGGGAAAATGTCTCCCTCCGCTATGCGATTGTGAAATTGAATCACCTATATGTAATCCAGCGTAGATGCCCCCTAATGTGCAACTGGAAGTCCCTATTAAACCAACAACTGTCCATAACAAAGTATTCACATCAGCTTTAGCCTCTCGTTGGGCATCAGACACTGCAAGAACACTATCAGATGTCAGTTGGCCGAGTGCGGTATGAGGTCGGACAAATGTTATTATCGCGATTATTAGAAGTACGATAGACAATGTGGGGGAGAATAAATTAGTTCTCATACTAACACCTTTTCTTTGTTTTTAGGCATCATCTACACGTGTTGAGTTTCGCTTCGCACTACCCAACCTACAAGAGGGTTCTAAAGACAGCGACAACTGCGCGTTTACAAAACGCGCCTACTTTGGGTAATAAAATCGGACCTACAAGGAAATCAGGCACTAAATTGACAGTTATGAGTTTCGCTTCGCACTACCCAACCTCACTTGAATGGTTATTTCAAACCCCGCCATTTATATAGAAGATAGGATAGACAAAACCTGTTCATGTAGCGTTCCATTGGTCGCAACGACACCACGATTGTCAATCATACGTCTACCGCTGAGAAAACTCAAGGGTTTTCCGTTTGCATCAGTTACTTTTCCGCCAGCTTCCTCAACCACAATTAGCCCCGCGGCATGGTCCCAAATACACTCGCGGTAATCAGGATAAGCGGGATTCGGAAGGCGGATGTACAAAGACGCCTTACCGCGTGCGACAATGCCGTATTTCGCTTGGCTGTCAATTTGAAGTGGTGGTTTGTTAAATCCCAATTCGTTCGCAATTTTTGTATGTGTGTCGCTGTCTCCATGTGTGGATTCGAAACTTTCTGCCAACCGAGATGCGTTTTCCGAGACGCGCGCTTCTCCTAAAAATTTCCCTGTTGTTGTATAGATAGTTGTGCCTTCTCCACGAACAGCGACAAAAAGACAACCGCGTTGAGAATCGGGATCGTCCAGCCGATGTGGTAGATTCGGACATCCTAAAACACCAAGCGCTACTTCACCATCAACAATCCATGCTAATGCAATGGCGTACTGATCGTTGCGAAGAAACCCCTTTGTACCGTCAATAGGATCAAGTGTCCAGTAACTTTTGCTAATCTCACCACTTCCTCTGTCAATCCACTCACAAACTTTTTGATTAAGGACTTCATCCTTTACAAAACGTTTAATGTAATCTGTGACACGATCCAGAAGTGTCGAATTTTGTCTAAGGGATTCAGCGTCCTCTTCGGCAACAATAATGTCTTCAGGAAAAGTATCACCAATTGCTTTGCATATCAATGCTTGTGAGCCAAAATCTGCTACGGTTACAGGGCTACGGTCACTTTTTTGAATGGTGTCTGTTGACACCATCTCATTCTGTACCTGTTGACAGAGTTCTGCGGCTTTGAGGACTGCTTCTATTGCAATCTGTTTTTTAGAATTCATTTTTTAATTATGAAATAGTATTGTAAAGCAGGAACACCTTTGTATTATTATAACTTAAGTTGCCACCTTGTAGCACAATCTGTATGAAGATTAGAAAATAAATTGGGTAATTTAGCGAGGTTAGGAAACCTCGCCAGCAGAGATGTACACTTGCTGCTGGCAAGGTTTCCTAACCTTGCCAATTACCGAAATATTTACTTAAACTTCATTTAGATTGTGCCAGTAAAAAAACGCAACTAACAGTTTGCTCTACAAATATTGGCTAATTATCAGCATATTTTTTCGCACTAAGTAGTTTTGAACTTGAAAATTTTTACTTAAACGGGACTATTCGCCCATCTAACGTTTCAAAACTCCTGGGTTTCCTGCCTTGAGGATGTTCTTGATAGTGGCAGTCTTTACAAAGTGCTTGCAAATCCTCAAGATTTTCCTTTCCTATATTCTCATAAGTGAGATGATGCGCAACTTCAGCTGTGTGTGCACAACCTTCTTTTTCGCAAATAGGCTTCCATTCCATCTTCATAAATTCAATACGCCTGCCACAGCTATCATAGGTAACAGACCATTTTGGAGAGACGGACGGTTCTGGACGTTTCGCCAGTTCCAATACCATAGCCCGTTTCCGTTGCCATGTGTCTGAACGTAGATATTGTTCATAGCGAGGGTTATCCACACTCCCCACTGGAATTTCATACTCCTCATAATACCACATGATGTAGTCATGCCAATTTGTTATCTTACGCGGGGATAGAGTATCTTCTGCAGTAATATCAAGATCTTTATCTATGTAGTTATTTCCAACCAGTAGATCAAAACCTTCTTGAGACATTGTGAGAAACCTTATAAGTGCATCATCATCAAAATTGCCTCTACAGAGTTTATAGGGTGATGGGTTTGGATTATCAGGCACATTCGGACAGATTGTCCCTGCTTTTCCAGTCATTTCATAAACTCGTGTCCATACATCTTTTGTCATTTCTTTATGGACCTCCTAATTTTCAGGTGTTTTCCAGTAATTCTCCAGTCCAAAACTACTTATTGCGAAATTTACTTATAGAAATGGTATAAGGTCTACAACCAAAATATTAAAATGGTGAAACTACGAACTTGAATCTGTAGCGTTTAATGCCTGTTAATAGGGTGTATCTCGTGTTGTGAGCGCACACCACCTTGTAGAAAACAGATGATTGAATACTGCCTCTCGCGCTTCTGGTGTGTCAATCTGCTTTAATGCTAATACAGCATTAAAACGGACATATCGATTCTCATCTTCCAGTTGAGCGATTAAGTCTGGCAATGCAGGTTCAGAGAGCGGTCCCAGTTTTGCTAACGTGCGAGTTGCATTATAGCGAACCCAATAATGTTCATCACTTAGCCCTTCTATTGATACGTGTACCGTCTGTTCTAAATCAGTCTCTTCATCCATCTGTTGACCGATAATGCCTAAACCTTCAATTGCGTGTCGACGAACCAACGGAGATTCATCTTTTACAGCGCGTGTTAATGCAGGAATGGCTTCCGCTGCTGCTTTTCCCATATCTGCTAACGCATAGGCTGCAGTTGCGCGTACCGAATCATCCGTGTCTTGTAGTCCATCAATTAACGTTGGAACAGCGGGTAAACCGGTCAGACTTAAGGCATATCCTGCATAGCTGCGAATTGAGTCAGAAGCCCCATGTAATGCCTGATTCAAAGTAGGTACTGCTGCTTCGCCAACTCTCCCCAAGCGATATGCTGCGTTCAACCGCACCTTTTCATCTTCATGCTGCAAAGTTTCAAGCAAGTTATCCACTTCGTTAGGTGAAACACCGTTAGCTGCTCCATTGTCTTTCCCGTAATACCAATCCCACTGCGATTCCCACAGTTCTGGATGGTCAGGTTCTACATCGTTTCCAATAGAACGCCAATCATTGGTATTGCTCTGCCATGAAGGTGTGCTCGGTTCATCAAATCGTGAAAACAGGAATTTCAACATATACCTTTTCTGTTCACTTCGATTCGGCGTGGCACGATGCCACAAGTCATAATGTACAATAGTTACAGTGCCTGCTTCACCACAGAGTGAAATATCTGGTTGTTCGTGTGCGCTTTCACTGGTCTCGTAATATTGAGAACCGGGTAGCACAGCAGTTGGTCCTCTGTCCTCAGGCACATCTTGAGGATAATAAAATGCCATAGTCCAACGACATTTGTGTCTTCGGATCTGTTCGTCTCCTTCATAAGTATCCTTATGAAATCCCTGTCCACCGCTACCTTGTGGATTGTAATGGCAGTATCGGTGTGGATGCATCATATAGTTTTTTCCAAGTACACCTTGCATCGCACCATCAACTACTGGGTGGTCAAACACTTGTTGAATTTCAGGAATAAGAGGGAGCACATTGTTTCCCAAGTTACCTGTGTGTTCAAACATTGCCTCCAGGTGCTCGAAAATGTTTTCATGAAAACTCGGAGGGAAGTCGGTTTTGACCGTAATATAACCGTTAACGATAAAATCCCGCATCTGTTCATCGGTGAGCTGAATCGCCTGATTTTTCATGTCATACCTCCACTGTATTTTTAATCAGTTTTTCGTTCGCAGACTTTCAATTCCTGCTAAAGCCGTGGCAATTTCTGCCTCAGCGGTTTCTGTGCGTTCGCGTAGGATTTGCAATCATTGTAATGCATTCAGGTTATAGAGTCTCAGTATATCATCATGTTCACTTAACTCTAAACCTTACGTTTCTGAAGGGAGCCGCCTCATAAACAAAATCGAAGGTTTTACATACCTAATGATTTGAGCAGGCTGCATGATAACCTTCTAAATAGCGCAGCTTGCTACAAACATTTATATCTATGATAACATTTTGTGAAAAAAAATCAAGAAATATTTATTTTTACCTACAATCGGATGTGTAAGTTTTTTGTATTGTCCACTTTTTGAAGAGGTATCTTGTGACAACATCGTCTTTTGGAAAATGATTATGGCGTATGTGAAAGGATAATCCGCGAAATCTGCGGCCTCCGCGAAAATCCGAGATTCAGAAATTGATAAGATATTTACACACCCTACAATCTGTCTTATACCATATTATAGTAGGCTTTAGAATTAATTGGACATTATGTTCGGTTCGGTTAGAAAACCGAACCTACCAGGGGTGTTGAGCATCAACCTGTCTAAAGATTAAAAAATAAATTGAGTAATTTAGCGAGGTTAGGAAACCTCGCCAGCAGAGATGTACACCTGCTGCTGGCAAGGTTTCCTAACCTTGCCAATTACCGAAATATTTACTTAAACTTCATTTAGTTTGTGTCCGCATCTGCACAAACTAACAGGTTGATGCTCAGAAGTGTCCCGTTAATTATAGGTTTTACTATAATAGGATTTATCTTGTTTTCTTGGCATTAGGCCGCGTTTATAAAACGCGCCTACAAAGAAAATCGCGTTAATGATGGTATTATTGACATAATTTTGATTTTTACTTATACTATGGATACACAAGACATTTCCATAGAATTCAATTGCAGTTCTAAAGGAGGCAATTATGTCAAAAATTCTCGTGTTATCTGGTGAAAACCACCGTTTTAATGCAAGCGCAAGTGTCATTCATGGTTTTTTGGATGAGGATGCAGAAATTTCAGCGACTTTAACCGACGATAAAGATATCTTAGCTTCTAAGGATTTAAACACTTATGACGCGTGTGTGTTCGGTACTGGCTTCACTCGTTCGGAGCGTCAGGAAGATGGCACTTCCAAACGTGTCCCAGATTTAACCGCTGCCCAAGAAGATGGGTTATTTCAGTTTGTGAATAGCGGCAAAGGGTTAGTCGGTATTCACGGTACCGCGTGGTGGATTGGTGGGCGCGCCGTTGATCTCATCGGTGGGCATGCAAACTGGCATCCGCCAGGCTCAACCTTCACTGTGCATATTGAGGACACTGAACATCCTACGACGCAAGGTGTTGCGGATTTTGACGTTGAAGATGAAATCTATATCTCGGCGCATGACCCGCACATCCATGTATTAGCAACTACAGAATGGTTCGGCAAGGCGCATCCGATGGCATGGGTTAAATCCTACGGCTCGGGCAAAGTATTTTACACGACGTTAGGGCACGGGCCAGGCACTTTTGAACGTGCTGGCATGCAGAAATTCCTTACACAAGCAGTAAAATGGGCTGCGACATCGTAAAGTCCGCTAGATGCACACGCTAAAAATTAAGAATGTAGAGACCGAAATTGTTCATGTCAACCACCGCGGCAATTGGCTTTTTGTTAAGCTCTATGCTGAAGATGGCACAACGGGTATCGGTGAGGCTTCCCACGGTAGAGATGAACGTGTTAGACACCAAATTGATACCCTCAAACCCGATATTATCGGGGTGAATGTGTTTGAATTAGAAACATTTCGCCATCGGTTCTTCCGTGAAAGTGAGGGACATGCTTATCATACCGCAATTAGTGGGATCGAACAGGCGATGTGGGATTTGGCAGGCAAGGCGTTAGGCGTGCCAAGTTATCAATTACTGGGTGGCAAATGTCGAAATCGGATTCGTCTCTATGCGAATATAAATAGGGCAACAGTAGATCGGAGTCCAAGCGGTTTCGCCCGCAATGCTGAACAAGCGGTTTCTGAGGGTTTTACTGCAATAAAATGCGCTCCGTTTGATGGTGTTTCGGTTTCGGATATATCAAAAGGAACGCTAACATCCGCTATCCACTTAGGTATTGATCGAATCCGTGTGATTCGTAGTGCCATCGGTCCTGAAATTGATTTAATGGTAGATTGCCATAGTCGGTTCAATTCTGGTTTGATTATTCAAACGGCTAAAGCGTTGGACGACCTGAATCTCTTCTGGATTGAAGATCCGGTGCCGTTGACTGACCTTGATGCCGTTGCGCACGTAAGCCAATCTACTTCTATGCCGATTGCAACAGGGGAACGCCTGCGAACACTCACTGATTTTGATCAACTGCTAAAACGGGGACGCGTTGACTATATTTTACCGGATGTCAAACATGTTGGTGGCCTGTTAGGTTTAAAAAAAATAGCAACTCTTGCAGAGACAACGAATATCAAGATAACACCGCATAACCCAAGCGGGCCCGTCGCCACAGCTGCGAGCGTGCACTGTATGGCAAGTGTGCCGAACTTTGGTATCCTTGAATATGCTTGGGGAGAAGTGGATTGGCGGAGTACACTTGTTGATCCACCCGAACAAATTATTGACGGTTTTATTGAACTTTCAACACGATCAGGATTTGGTATATCACTCAAATCATTATAAACAGGACTTACGCAGTTTTTCTTAAAGTCCCACTGATAAGGGGATTTAGGGGGTTAGATCACTGAAATAGCACCATTTAACCCCCCTTATATGAAGATTAAAAAATAAATTGGGTAATTCGTGGAAATATCCAGTGCGGTTAGAAACCGCACCTACCGGGTTTGGGGAAAATTAGAATTACCCAATTAAAAACTTAATCTTCATTCAAGGGGGAATGCGTAAGTTCTGATAAACAAACTTTTTTTTAGAGGACAAACTTATGAGACTATTTATACTTTTTAATCTACTACTGATTACTTGTTTGTTTGGTTGTCTTGGCAGCCAGCAGACCGCAACACAAACGATGGAGCCAGAAACTGCCGTTGCTGAAACAGAAGAGTCTGCCCTTGCAGTGCTTGAACTTTCAACGCCTAAAACAACCTATTCAGGACAAGAAGCAATTCCATTAGAACTTACGATTCAAAACGGTAAGTTTGATCTACTTGTGCCAATTTCCAGTGTGTCAACACAAAGGGCTTTCAAACAACTCACAGTGGCAAATAGCAACGGTGAGGTTTTCAAGATGAAAAAACCGGTTCCGCTCGGAAGCTCCCTCAAAACGCTTTACAAAGATGGAAAATCTGTCAGATGTGTTCAAGGCTTTGACCTGAAAGCAGACACAACACAAACAGTTTCTTTGGAAAATCTGCAGACACATTACCAACTCGGACCCGGCAGTTACACAGTAAAAGTCACGATTTTATTAGAGGTATATCGGGAGTTCATGGAAGATCAGCATCCGGAAATAATTGAGTTGCAACGTGAAATTCAGAAATATCAGAATAACACTAATCCGCAGTTTACTCCAGAGGTAAAAAAGGAAGCAATTGAGTATACGCAAGGTCAAATTGATCTCATCAAAGAGAAATATAAGGAGGAGCTGCAAAACATTTATCTACCTCTCAAATCACTTCGTGGGAAGGCATCTCTTGAATCTAACAGTATTTCTCTGACGATAAAATAAAGGTCCAATGAAACTTTAACATTTCATTTATAGTGAAATCCGAAAATATGTGGACATTTCAATGAACAACAATCCCCACACCATAACGCTGACGAGGTTAGGAAAAAATCAACGGTATGAATGCCGTTTAGGCATTCCCCGCCTCGTCAGCGGGGCCCTGTGCTGGCGAGGTTTCCTAACCTCGCCAATGTAAAGGTAATTGTGAATTTCACTATAAATCTATAATTATTGGAGGTAATCCCATGAAAATTTTACGTCTCATTATCCTATGTATTATTGCTCTAATGCTGTTATGCCCAGCGTTTGCAAAATCACCAGAAAAGGCGAAAATAGCGTTTGTATCAAGAGAGGGTGGTAGTTGGGGCATTGATATGATAAATCCTGATGGAAGTGATCGCGTCAACATAATCCAATTTACAGGAAGTATTAACCAGTTAACTTGGTCTCCGTCAGGAGAACAGATACTTTTCGGAGCACGGAACAACAATGGGCTTCATGACATCTTTATTATGGAAGCAGATGGAACAAACGATCAACCGTTGTTCAAAGCACAGAATTATAAGCGAGAACCTGCTTGGGCGCCTGATGGGAAACAGATCGCTTATATGGCGTACTCAAAAATTTTAAGTGCTTGGCACATTCACATCGCTACAACAGATGAACAATCCGTTGAACCGATAATTCCGGTGGATAGACTGGGTGGAGATCCTGCCTGGTCCCCTAATGGAACAGAGATAGCTTTTGTTATGGCTGCTTTCCAAAAAAGGGAAATCTATATTTATAACCTTGAAACCGATACACAAGAGAAACTTTTACAAAAAGAATCTCCATGGATGCTTCTCCCTACTTGGGCGCCTGATGGTAAAAAAATCGCTTTTTACTGGGCGAGAACAGGAGAGCAAAATGGTGTTTACATTGTGAACCGCGATGGCACTGAACTGCAGCAGGTTGCAGAGACTGATGCAAGGGTCTATTCGTTGACTTGGTCACCCAGTGGTGATGAACTTCTATATACGAAGACGGTAAAGATAGACAATTCTGGTCAACTTTTCACAGTTAATTTAAAGACTCGTAAAATTAATCAGCTTACAGATGCGGGGCATAATTTTGACGCGATTTGGTTCGATCCTTCACCTTCGCCACTTTCTGTTTCGCCCTCGGAATCACTGTTAACAACATGGGGAAGAATCAAAAATCGCAATTGAACTTTTCATTGAATGAATTTTCATAAGATAGCCGCGTTTTAACGAAAACGCGGCTATCTTATGAAGTTTCCACACTCACCTCTAAATTGTTAGGGTTATTTAGTTGAGGGTGTTTCATAAATAATAGTTGTCAAAAGTCAGGATAAAGGGTACTCTTTGAATTAATTTTTTACCACTAAGAAATTAGTTTCAAGAAGATACCCATGAAATACCCTGACAGGATAGAGTATATCACATTTCTTTTCGTTGTTAGATGAGTTCTTAGCACCTCAAGAAAACGTCTCAAAAAGAGGGAGACCCCAGAAGTATTCGGATGCTTCGCTGATCGTCTTTTGCGCCGTTATGACGTTCAAGGGATTACCGCTATGCGCGCACAACAAGATTACTTATTTCACCATCCGCTCTGGCTTGCGAGATGTCGGCTCCTGGCGTGTCCGTCTCACGTGCCCCTCGGACGGAGATACAAAGCGTTGACACCGACCCTTGAAGCCTTCACGGAATATATCGCAGTAGGGCATCTAACTCACGGCAGATACTTCCTCCAAGAAGTCGTTTATGAAGATAAGAGTCTGTTCAAAGCCGCGGGGCCCGTCTGGCATCAGAAGGATCGCCTCAATAATGAGATACCCAATACACTTAGCATCGGTGCGGTTAGGAAACTTGGTTCCTGAATTGTTGCAATTATTGAGGTAGAATCCTGTGCATCCGTGTTACTTTCGCTCAAGCAGTGCTCTGATGTCTTTGGGCAGTATTTCAGGGTCTAAGTCTATCACCTTGCGAAAGTCTTCAATCGCAGCACCAAAATTGCCTTGCTCAGTATAAGCAACCCCACGATTGGTATAGGCACGGGCATCTTCAGGGTCTAAGTCTATCGCTTTGTTGAAGTCTTCAATCACAGCATCAAAATCTCTTTTCGCAACATAAGCAAGGCCACGATTGGTATAGGCACGGGCATCTTCAGGGTCTAAGTCTATCGCTTTGCTATAGTCCTTAATCGCAGCATCAAAACGGCTTTGCCCAGCATAAGCAAGGCCACGATTGGTATAGACATCGGCATCTTCAGAGGCTAAGTCTATCGCCTTGCTATAGTCCTCAATCGCAGCACCAAAATCTTTTTTCGCAGCATAAGCAAGACCACGATTGGTATAGGCACGGGCATTTTCAGGGTCTAAGTCTATCGCCTTGCTATAGTCCTTAATCGCAGCATCAAAACGGCTTTGCCCAGCATAAGCAAGGCCACGATTGGTATAGACATCGGTATCTTCAGGGGCTAAGTCTATCACCTTGCGAAAGTCTTCAATCGCAGCACCAAAATCGCCTTTCGCAACATAAGCAAGGCCACGATTGGTATAGACATCGGTATCTTCAGGGGCTAAGTCTATCGCTTTGTTGAAGTCCTCAATCGCAGCACCAAAATCGCCTTTCTCAGCATAAGCAAGGCCACGATTGGTATAGACATCGGCATTTTCAGGGTCTAAGTCTATCGCCTTGCTATAGTCCTCAATCGCAGCATCAAAACGGCTTTGCCCAGCATAAGCAAGACCACGATTGGTATAGACATCGGCATCTTCAGGGGCTAAGTCTATCGCTTTACTATAGTCCTCAATCGCAGCATCAAAACGGCTTTGCCCAGCATAAGCAAGACCACGATTGGTATAGACATTGACAAAATCGGGTTTTAGTTTTATAGCTTCGGTATAATGTCTAACCGCGGTCTTGCTATATTCATCTTCTTCCTCGCGAGTTTTCGCTTCGTTTGCCTTCCGTTGACAGGTCAGGGCTTTTAGAAACTCTATGTAGGCACTCCGTCTGATAAATCCGTGCAGGTCGTTATAGATGGTTGCAATAGATATCCTATGGTACTTTTCAAGGTAATTTAGCATAGGAAATTTGAGATCTATTGGAATGGTAACCACACTGTCCGGTTCAACGAAACCGGTAGGCGATTTAACGAATACACTTTTTTGAGATTCAACGCGGGGAGTTGTCCTCCGGGGAGGGGGGGCGATTACGTAATCGTCTGATTTCTGTTTGAGCAAGATAACCCGCCCATCTTCTTCATGTGAACCGTCACAAGCAAAGAACAACGCGATTAGGTAATCTTCCGTAAAGTCAATCAAGTTGGTTTTACCACCAAAGTGTTGGAGTTCGGTTAAGATTCCAATATTGTCTGTTTCGTCAATATCGTCTGTTTTTCCTACATACGTTTTTGCCTCTGTGAGAATAACATCTTGAAAACCCTCCAGATCAAAGTGTACTCCCTCCATGTGAGGAAACTGGCGATAGAGACTTGAGGAAACTTTTTCATATCCTTTGGACTCGCCTCGGTAAATGTAGTCACCATCTGCAGATTTATTGGTTATCTCAGCGATCTTCTCTAAAACCTTGTCAAGATCGGTCTGTTGAGAGGATACTTTGTATTCGACTTCTGGGTCCATAGATCTTCTCCTTGTTATCAAGTGATCTTGTGCCTTTTCGTGCATAAAATGAACAAAATGTGATAAATTCGCATTTTTTCCGAGATTCTACAGATTACTAAACTTTGGACAATTTTCGGTTCTACATAAGCGGCATATCCTCTCAGAATACATAGCACTCCGCTGGAGTGCGGGAAGAGGATAGACCTTTTTCTATAGACATACCACCCCTACGGGGTAAGGAAAGTGTCTGAAAAATTTCGTTGAACATTCAAAACTTACCAGTGGCAATTTGGGTTAATCAATGCCTTCGCCAATTATCTGCGTTTGTGTTGAATGTATATGTCCTGAATACAACCCATTGAGTCTTGATGTTCAAAGATGCTATGAATAAAATAATTTTAGGTTTTGCGGAGGGCCTTTTAAATGGGAACCCATGCTAACGTTTTCTTATGCTACGTGGCACAGGCTAACAGCCTATGCTACAATGCAGTGTCTCCGCAAACAACATTGGACGATACGCAGATGCCGCGAATAATGAAACACCCTCATTTAGTTTTCAAAATTTTCGATGTTTTCTTACTATTCCGTTAATTAGTAGCCTCTTGTCCGTGTCTTTAGCTCCGTAAATCAACGCCAAATACGCGCATGGTATTTGTTGAGGATGGAATGTTTATAGAAAAATGTTGTCCATCCCTCTTGAGTTGCTATAAACATAGCGTTCCTACGGAACTCAAGAGGTCTCAGATGCTCGATAAACCGTAATTCAAATTAAATCATTATAATGTCTATTTAAATGAGGGTGTGCATAAATATTTGGCACATCAGCACAGCCAGGGACAGGCTTTAGGTGCGGCATTATTTCACAAAGTGCTGTTTGTAGTCGCGCAATTCATTGCGCCTCTTTAAACTTGTGGACGGCACACGGCGTGTGCCTACTACCTTTAAACGCATATTTAACATCGGAATTATTTATGCATATCCCTCAATTATGTGCTGTTGGGATGCCAAAGATGTTCTTCTGTTATCCCCAATTCTTCTATAATTGGCGCAAGCAGTGATAGTTCTTCCAACTGTTTTCGGTTATGCGCATCGCTCCCGATGAGCAGTTTCACATCCCGTTCCAAGCAAAGTTGATAGAACTCAATGAGATGACGTTGATTGTAACGTACCATCTTCGGGCTAATTTCTATACCTAACCCGCGCTGAGAGGCAAGATCAAGCTGATAAATCAACCGCTTCTGTTCAATATTGCGCATCATTTCCTGTCCGAAAGCAGCGAGTTCCTCTGCGGAAAACTGGAAAACCTCTGGAGAGAGAAGAAATGGATGAACAACGGCATCGGTAATAGGACATGCAATCGCTGCTTCAAACATATAGATTTCGTGGAGTGCCACGCGCCGCGGATCGCGAAAACTTCTCGGTTGTGCTACACCACGCAAATGATAGTGATTCGGAGCCATCAGAACATAATCGAAATACGATGCCAAACGAATGTTAATTGAAGTGACCTGATATTCTAACATCTGTGACTCCACACCAAAATGCACTTCAATTGAGGGGTTCGCTGCCTTTATTGCCTCCCGCGCGGCTTGAATTCTTTTTACTTTGGACTGATAGCTGTAATCATGGTCTGTTATTCCGATTGCTTCAGTCCCACGTTCTTGTTGAAGTTCAATAATTTTTTCTATACTGAATCCATTATCCGCGCATCCGGAAAGTTGTGTATGAATATGGTAGTCACAACTAAACATTTCTTACTCCTTCAAACATTTTCATTCCTATGAAATTATTGCAGACTTTTAGCTGTATTGCAAGAAAAAATTGCGGGAGCGGTAAACTGTAAACAAAATGTTCCAAGAACATCGGATCTTTTAAGATAACGGAAATACGTGAGTTACAAATTTTTTCCTTGCAAATTCCGACTAATTTAGGATATACTTTATAGACAAATGAAGAACACAACACAGAAACTTAGTTTGGAATAAAGGTGAGATAGATGCTTTTTAATTTTGCAAATGTTCTAATTTTCTTAGTTGTCGGTTGCTTGTTTGTCGTCCTAAATCTTACTATTTCTCGTCTTCTGCATACAAAACTATTTTCAGGCGAAAAATATATCCCTTATGAATGCGGGGAAGATCCAATTGGCGACACACGCATTAAGTTCAACACGCGCTTTTACGTTATTGCTCTCATTTTCCTTATCTTTGACGTGGAAGTCGTGTTCCTTCTTCCCTGGGCAGTCGTGTTCCGAGAGTTAGGACTCTTTGCATTTTTGGAAATGCTTGTCTTTATCGCAATCTTGTTAGTTGGTCTCGCTTATGTGTGGGCAAAAGGCGATCTTGAGTGGATCCGCTCTACGCAATTAGAGGTACAATCCTTCCAAAGGGAGGAAAGTTATGATAATTGATGAGAAATTAGATAAAAACGTTATTGTTACTTCAGTTGATGCTGTCGCGAATTGGGCACGTTCTTCCGCGCTCTGGCCAATGACATTTGGACTTGCATGCTGCGCCATTGAATTTATGGCAACTGGAGCTTCTAACTACGACTTGGACAGGTTCGGAGCAGGTGTCCCGCGGGCAACACCACGGCAATCCGATTTAATGGTGATCTCTGGCACCGTAACGCTGAAAATGGCAACGCGTATCAAACGCCTTTATGAACAGATGCCTGAACCGAAGTATGTCATCTCTATGGGGAGCTGCGCTACCAGTGGAGGCCCATATTGGCAGCATGGATACCATGTTCTCAAAGGAATCGATCGAATTATTCCTGTTGATGTTTATGTACCTGGATGTCCACCACGACCAGAGGCACTCATTGAAGGGTTGTTGAAATTACAGGAAAAAATAAAAACACAAACCGTCGCAAAACGTGCCAATGTTCCGTTCCTAAAAAGACTCTTTACCAAAACAGAATGGTACGAACAGGAAAAGACCGAAGGAGCGGATGGAGCAGAAACATCTGAAGACGGAAGCACTGAAAGTACCGAAAACACGGAATAAAATAATACTATATCTAATTGACAAATCATCATAATAGATTGTAGGTCGGGTTGAGTTTGCGAAACCCGACAATACCATACGGGGAATCATGGCGAATACCACACGCGTATTCGTCCAATGGCATTCATACCGTTGATTTAGACATGCGCTATAAAAGTCGGGTTTCGCTATCGCTTCTACCCGACCTACAAAATAATGTCCTATTATCACATAGAAATGGTATAACATTATCTCATCTGGAGTAGATATTACGTGAACTCAGAAGAAATCTATAAGACATTAACTGACAAGTTTGGTGAATCTATCCTCGGTTTTGACACCGAACTCGCTGGTGATCCAATCATTCAAATTGTGCCTGCAGCTATCGCAGACGTGTGCCAGTATCTTGCAGAAACTGACACGTTGGCGTTCGATTCGTTGATGTGTCTCAGCGGTGTTGATCTGGGTGCTAAGGAAGAAGAATTCTCTGTCGTCTACCATCTCTATGCCATGCAACATCGGCATAGTGTGGTTCTGAAAGCATCCATGCCGAAAGATGATGCACATCTTCCAAGCGTTTCACATATCTGGAAAACTGCGGACTGGCATGAACGTGAAGCGTACGATCTATATGGTATATTCTTTGAAGGACATACTGACCTTCGCCGTATCCTACTTCCCGATGATTGGGAAGGATACCCCTTACGAAAAGATTACAAAGAACCTGATTTCTATCGTGGCATGCGCGTCCCTTACTAAAGTAATAAGTGAATAAATAGACA
The DNA here is from genome assembly GCA_965221425.1 of Candidatus Poribacteria bacterium. Taxonomy (GTDB): domain Bacteria; phylum Poribacteria; class WGA-4E; order WGA-4E; family WGA-3G; genus MSPOR6. Next base: position 106,581 of record OZ244889.1, read on the forward strand.
TAATAGATAAAGTCAATCCGCAAAACCTGCACTATGGAAACTACACAACAAACAGAATCAAAAATAATTGAACTGAAACCGTTTACTGACGAAATGGTAGTGAACATGGGACCTCAGCATCCGAGCACGCACGGGGTGTTACGTCTGGAATTAAGACTGGATGGCGAGGTTGTGCGGGAAGCGATTCCACATATCGGTTATCTGCATCGCTGTTTCGAGAAACATTCAGAAAATCTCTCTTATCCCCAAATCATACCTTTTACGGATCGCATGGATTATGTGGCTGCAATGAATCAGAATTGGGGGTTTTGTCTTGCTGTTGAAAAGCTGATGGCAGCAGATGAAACAAAGGATTTTGCAGTGCCAGAACGGGCAGAATATCTGCGGGTGCTTATCTGCGAATTAAATCGGATTGCGAGTCACCTACTCTCTTTTGGCACTTATGGGATGGACACCGGGGCGGTCACTCCGTTTTTCTATGCGTTTCGAGATAGAGAACGACTTCTCTTACTTTTTGAGAAGATTTGCGGCGCACGGCTCACGTATAATTATATCCGTATCGGTGGTGTCTCTGAAATCATCCACATGGAACCCGGTTCGCTTGATGAACAGAATTTTTTAGACGAAGTTAAAGACTTTCTTGACTATTTTGAGCCAAAGATTGACGAATATAACGAGCTTTTAACATCAAACAGTATTTTCTCTGAACGGACTATGGGAGTCGCTGTGATGTCTGCAGAAATGGCGCTGAGTTACGGTGCTACCGGTCCGAACCTTCGCGGTTCAGGTGTCGATTGGGATTTACGACGAGATGAACCGTATTCTATTTATGATCGGTTTGATTTTGATGTGCCTGTCGCTAAGGATATTCCGGAGTTAGGGGCTGTTGTCGGAGATTGCTGGAGTCGTTACAAAGTACGTATGGACGAAATGAAAGAATCCGTGCGAATAGTCCGACAAATTTTAGCAGAAGGTCTTCCCGACGGTCCTGTTATGGCAGATTTGAAGGCTGTGCGTCCGCCAAAAGGTGAGATATATTTCCGTAGTGAAGCACCGCGTGGGGAACTCGGATTTTATATCGTCAGTGACGGCACACCGAAGCCAGTACGCCTTAAAGGCCGTTCCCCCTGTTTTAGTGCGTTAAGTGCGCTACAAGAACTGAGTCGTGGTTTGATGGTAGCAGATATTATTGCAATTATTGGAAGTATTGATATTGTCATGGGAGAAGTAGATCGGTAAGTCTGTGGCAACGCGAGATTTAACCTGTGGGTTAGGAGATTAGATGCCAGATTTTTTTTCTCAAGGTTTCTTTCCCAATATAAATTTACAAGACGAAACCAATTGGGCAACAGATTTCGTGCAGGAAGTTATTATTCCACGATTGCCAGAAGCAGTCGCGGGGCATTTTTCTGTGGAATTAGGCACGATTCTTGTGATGTTGGTATGCGCTGGTATTTTTGTCGCTGTTGTGCCACTACTTCCGTTGGTCTTAGTGCTTGCTGAGCGAAAAGTCGCAGCACGTTTTCAGAACCGAACAGGTCCTATGCGCGTTGGCCCTTGGGGCACTTTGCAAACCTTGGCAGATGGTATAAAACTCATATTCAAAGAGGACTATATCCCACCACAAGGCGATAAACTGCTTTTCCTACTTGCCCCTTATGTCATATTTGCATGTTCTTTCGCTGTTTTCGCTGCGATTCCCTTCGGTCAAGGCATCTTGGTGAGCGACTTTAATATTGGAATCTTCTATATCATGGCTATTTCATCAGTGATTGTTATGGGTGTGATTATGGCGGGGTGGTCTTCAAACAGTAAATGGTCCCTTTTAGGTTCTTTACGTTCCGCTGCACAGATTGTCAGTTATGAAATCCCGCTCGGCCTCTCTATATTAACCGTCGTTATGCTCGTTGAAAGTTTGGGAATGAAGCAGATTGTAGAAAGTCAAGATGGTGGTATTTTTACTTGGCTCATTTTTCGGACACCATTTACCTTTATTGCATTTTTCATTTTTTTTATTTCCTCAATTGCCGAAGTCAACCGAACACCATTTGATCTGCCGGAGGCAGAATCTGAAATCGTTGCAGGATTCCATACCGAGTATAGTGGCATGCGGTTTGCGCTTTTCTTTATTGCCGAATATGCAAATATGTTCGCGGTGAGTGCCATCGCAGTGACGCTTTTCCTCGGCGGATGGCAAGGTGTGTTGCCGGGTTACGATTTTCTTGGAGGTTTCCCCGGTTTCGTTATCAAAACATTAGGACTCGTCTTCATGATGATGTGGTTGAGATGGACACTGCCACGTTTACGCGTCGATCAACTTATGAATTTGTGCTGGAAATACTTTATACCGATTTCATTCTTTAACATATTAGGCACAGGAATATGGGGACTAATTTTTAAACAAGATGATGTGTGGAGCATCGGAATCAGTTGTGCTATAATCTATGTTGGTTTAATCAGTGCTTATGCAGTTGCTGGGAGAAGTCTGGCACGAAAACCTGAGCCACAGACAAGCTCAGTTTAACAATTGTTGTGTGTTGGAAACTATTTTTGTTGTAGGTTTAGTTGCAGACGGAGGTGAAACATGAGTGCGTTGATGGATACTTTGGGAATAACAAAACAGGGTAAAATCACTTGGGTTGCCAAAAAATTGCTAACCGCACTGCTCCTGATACTTGCTGTTGTGCTTGTTACTACCGTAGACTATCTCATCATAGGGCAAAGTGTTAGTGATCGCTGGCTCCCTCTTGTGGGATTGGTTTTAGGTGTAGGTTTGACATGTTTGATTTTCCGGGAAATCACCTTTTTGAGAGATTTGAGAAGACACTCTCCAGCAGATGGAAAAGGAATTGACACTGATGACAAGGAGAAGAAAAAAATCGTTCTGATCTCTCGAAGGTGGGCATTCTTTCTCGCATTAGTGTTTTTTTGTGTGCCTAATTCAATAGTTCTGGTCTTTAACGTTCATTGGTTGCATACTTTTGGACTTGGTTTAGGATTAAGTTTCATGTGTATTGGTTGGTGGATGTCCACGTTGTTCTGGGAACAATTCAAAGGTGATTGGATGTGGTGGCTTTTAGGATTATTGTTCCATATTTCCGTGTTTGTCAATTTGTTTCAAATTCGGATTTAGCTGGTGGTAACCATACCTATTGTGTGAGAAGACTGTAGACTTACAAGGAGAAATTCGTTATGGACAAATACATCCGCAACATTTACAAAGGCGTTTATACAGTCCTTGTCGGGATGCGTGTCACAATTCGGCAGTTTTTTGAACCGAATGTGACGCACCAATATCCTTACGAGCACGATTTTGAAAAGAAGCAGAACGTGCGGGAGATTCCAAAAGGCTATCGTGGGCAACTTTACAATCGGATTGAGGATTGCATCGGATGCAAAAAATGTGAGTTGATTTGCCCAGTGGATTGTATAACGATTACAGGTGACAAACTTCCGAAAGGTGAACAACTCTGGGATAGCATGAACGTTGTGCATCTCAAGGATGGGCGCGAAGTTATCGGCATCATTGAAGGCGACGACAAAAAAATAATGTCAGAAGACTCAATGACAATTACAAATATCACTACCCGCTTAGGTCCACAAGAAGTCATTGATCGTTTGGAAGGATCGGGGGATGAAAGTCGAACCGAAACCTTTTCAACAGAGGATATATCGCGCGTTGTTACACGTAACCCCGTTGTTTTCTATCTTGACCAGTTTGATATTGATATGTCTCTCTGTATGTATTGTGGTCTTTGCACCGAAGTCTGTCCCACACAATGCCTCGTTATGAAGGATTCACTTGAAGGAATTGAGTATTCAAGTTTTGACCGCACAGACTTAATCTTTGAGTTTGACAAGCAGGAGATGTACGATAAAGACGAAACGGATAACACAGAAGCAGCAGATTAGGAAAGTTCTACGCCCGGTGTCTTTATAAGAATAGTTTTATATATAAATGGAATTTACACTCAAAACATTTATTTTTTACGGTTTCGCACTCATAACAATTGCCTCAGCACTTGCTGTGGTAACCGTTCGCAACATAGTCCACGCGGCATTTGCACTGATGGTCACGCTGTTCGGAGTTGCAGGACTTTACGTGTTTCTACAAGCAGATTTTCTTGCAGCAACACAGGTGATTGTCTACGTAGGCGGAATTCTGGTACTTATCCTTTTTGGCGTGATGATGACAAGTGGGCGATTAGAGATGCGTATCCATATTGAACGCGGTCAACTTCTATTAGGGGGCGGAATCTCTCTCGCTCTGCTTATGTTGCTTTTGACTGTGATTGCTAACACACCCAAATGGGAAAATCTCACCGATGACGGAACGGCATTTGAACCGACAACAAAACGTATTGGCGAATTGATTTTGAATGAAAAGTTTCTGCTACCGTTTGAGGTTGCGTCTGTACTTTTGTTAGTCGCCTTAATCGGTGCTGCCCTTATTTCTCGCAAGGAGGTTCGGGAGTAATTCCCATTGTGCCTTTAGAATAAAATGAGTCTACAACACTATTTAGTAATCAGTGCAATTTTATTTTCACTCGGCATTTTCGCAGTGCTAACTCGGAAGAACGCTATCAGTATTTTGATGGGTATTGAGCTTATTCTCAATTCATGCAATCTTAATTTTGTTGCTTTTTCGCGTTTTGTTACGCCACCTGAAAATATTGATGGTCAAATAATCGCTATCTTCGGTATTGTGCTTGCTGCAGCAGAAGCAGCGGTTTTCCTTGCAATTATTCTCGCTATCTACCGTGAATTCGGTAGCATACGTCCAGACGAAGTAGATACCCTGAAAGGTTAATAATTCTTATGCAGTTAAAAGTTCTATTCAATCAGATATCGTCGATTTTATCAGAAACCCGCTTGCAACAACGGCAGCAAGCGGCGCAGGAGGCCCATAGTTAAAAAGTATGGTTGTTCCCTTAATTAGTATCATTTTACTTTGTCCGCTTGCAGCCTTCGCTATTTTTGCGTTATTGGGTTTAGCAAAACGGAGTTTCCCACGACAGGACCTCTTGTCAACAGCAGTAATGCTCGTTGCACTTGTCTGTTCTTTCCTCCTTTTACGGGAGGTAGTCCCCGATCCAAAACCACATACAGTCAATTGGATTTCGCTTGGTGATGTCACCTTCGCAATGGGTTTTTATCTGGACAGCGTTACCGTGATTATGCTGATCGTTGTCACGCTGGTTAGCAGTCTTGTGCATATTTTCTCAATAGGCTACATGCATGGGGATCCGAGGTATCCACGGTTTTTCGCTTACCTTTCGCTCTTCTCTTTTTCAATGCTGTTTTTGGTAGTATCGGATAACCTGCTCGGCATCTATATCGGTTGGGAACTTGTCGGTCTCTGCTCCTATCTGCTTATCGGTTTCTGGTTTGAAAAGGACTCCGCTTCAAATGCGTGTAAAAAAGCGTTTTTGACAACCCGCGTCGGTGATGTTGGTATGTTTATCGGCATGATGATGCTGTTCAAAGAATTTGAAACTCTTTCCCTTTACGGAACAGATGGTATTTTTACGCTGATTGCCGATCCTGCAAGGTTTACAGGCGATACCTCTGACATCGTGTGGCTTTCTATTGCCGGTATTCTCATCTTTTGTGGTGCTGTTGGTAAATCTGCACAGGTGCCGTTGCATACATGGCTGCCAGACGCAATGGAAGGTCCTACACCTGTTAGTGCATTGATTCATGCTGCTACAATGGTTGCCGCTGGGGTCTATCTCACTGCGCGAATGTTCCCAATTTTAACACCAAGTTCGTCTCTGGTAATCGCTTATGTCGGTGGAATTACCGCACTCGTCGCCGCGACCATTGCGATTGTTCGATTTGACATTAAGCGAGTTTTAGCATACTCTACGGTTAGCCAATTAGGATACATGATGTTGGCAATTGGGGCAGGTAGTTATGTTGCCGGAATGTTTCACCTTACTACGCATGCATTTTTCAAAGCGTTGCTGTTTCTCGGTTCTGGAAGCGTTATTCACGCCTTCCATGCAATGCACGCCCATCATGATGATGAACACGCAAACGGTGACGAACATGAACACGATGACCACAATTTAGTTCATGCACACGGCTCCGAAATCCCACCTGACCAGGATATGCGGAACATGGGGGGCCTCCGTCGTAAAATGCCCTGGACGTTCCTCACGATGCTTGTCGCGACTTTGTCTATTTCTGGCGTGCCTTTCGTCTTTTCAGGGTTCTGGAGTAAAGATGCGATTTTAGGTGGTGTGCTTGAACGAGCGATGGAATGGAACTCAGTACACCATTACGTGTTGTTCGTAATGGCACTTGGCGCAGCAGGAATTACAGCGTTTTATATGTTCCGTCTAATCTTTATGACTTTCTTCGGTGAACCGCGCAATCAAGAGATGCACGACATGGCACATGAATCTCCGTGGGTGATGGTAGTGCCACTTCTCGTTTTGGCAATACTCAGTTTTCCTGTTGTAAATAAATGGTGGTTCAAAGAAGGTTATATCCAAACACCATCACAAGCACATCTTCATGCACCAGAACATGCACAAGTCGGGCCGAATACAAAAACAGGCGATACAAATTTTGGTTTTTCAATCTTCGGGATTTCTGAAGCGCAAGCAGCGGAGGAAAAAGGTGGACACGACACAGAACATGCGGATAACGCACATCATGGACACGGTCCCGCACATACCATCGCAATGGTACTGTCCATCATTGTCGCAAGTTTAGGAATATTACTATCTTGGCTGTTTTACCATAGGCGCAGGTTCTCTGCCGAGTCTGTTGCAACAAAGTTCAGTCCCGTTTACAACCTATTTTGGAACAAATACTATTTTGACGAATTTTACGATGGCGTGTTAGTTGCGCTGACGGTGTGGAAGTCTCGGCTTTTTGCCCAATTTGATGGGTCTATCGTTGATGGAATCGTTAACGGTGTTGGAACGATAACACGTCAAATATTCGCTGCCTTCATCGGCTTTTTTGATAATCGTGTCGTTGATGGTATTGTCAACCGCGTCGCAGAGGTTACGTGGGCAGCTGGCGGCAGAATTCGCAGAATACAAACAGGCGCAATACAAACCTATCTCTTTGTCGTTCTTGGCGGGATAGTGTTGATAATTTTGATTTTCCGGGCATTGTAGTTAAAATACATAAAAATACTGTCTGATGGGATAAGGAGGATTCCCACTAAATGTTATTATCTTTAATGATTTTTGTCCCGTTGCTTGGGATGATCGTTGTTTTACTTCTACCGCGGGAGTCGGAAGAACTCATAAAACGCGTTACACTTGGTTTTACACTTATCCCACTGATACTTGCAGTATACTTATACATAACGTACAATCAGCCTGATCTTGAGCATCTTTGGAAGCAGAATGTTCCTTGGATTGCAACATTCAATATCCAATATCATGTCGGCATTGATGGTTTAAGTGCAATACTGATACTCCTCACCGCCCTCCTTGGACCGATCTGTGTGCTTGCTTCATGGCGTAACATAGAAAAAGGCATTAAAGCGTATATGGCACTGTTCCTGTTACTTGAAACAGGGATGTTGGGCTTTTTCGCTGCGTTGGACCTGTTCCTGTTCTTTGTTTTCTTTGAACTGACACTGCTACCGATGTATTTCTTAATCGGTGTGTGGGGTGGACCGCGCAGAGAATATGCTGCTATTAAGTTTTTCCTCTATACGCTATTCGGTAGTGTGTTGATGCTGGTAGCAATAATAGCGGTTTATCTTAACAGTAATGTGATCAACGGTATCGCAGCGGGGGCACGAACATTTGATATTCCGACACTCATTGAAAGAGCAGCAACTGAAGGGCATGCGCTCGCCAATGGCACATTCCAAATGTGGGTTTTTCTCGGTTTCTTTATCGGATTTGCTGTCAAAGTGCCGATCTTTCCCTTCCATACATGGCTCCCCGATGCACACGTTGAAGCACCGACAGCAATTAGCGTTATTCTTGCAGGCGTTCTCTTAAAGATGGGAACTTACGGACTGGTGCGGATTAACATGGATATGTTACCAGAAGGGATGGCGTTCTTCACTAATGGCGCTGGTTTCTGGGGTAATAGTCTGGCATTACTCGGCTTTATTAATATTGTCTACGGGTCCTTCTGTGCGTTAGCGCAAACTGATTTTAAAAAGTTAGTCGCATATTCCAGTATCGGACACATGGGATTTGTGATTTTGGGACTTGCCGCAGGAAATGAAGTCGGTGTCACTGGGGCGATCCTCCAGATGTTCAATCATGGTGTCATCAGTGCAATGCTCTTCCTATTGGTTGGTGTTCTCTATGACCGTGCACATCATCGTGAAATTAACGGGTTTGGTGGTTTAGGAAATAGAATGCCCATCTATACAGGCATCACAACGCTTGCGTTTATGGCATCTCTGGGATTGCCCGGTTTAAGCGGATTTATCGGTGAAGCGTTCTCCCTACTTGGTGCTTATGAGAGATTCCCAACATTGGCTATCCTATCCACAATCGGTATTGTGGTAGGTGCGGCATACTTCCTCTGGACGCTTCAACGTGTTTTCTTGGGGACACTCAACCCTAAATATGAAGCCCTTCCAGAAATCAATAGGCGTGAAATCCTGACTTTAGTTCCACTCGGAATTCTAACCATTATCCTCGGTATTTGGCCCCATTTCGCTATTGAAATGTTCAGCGAATCTGTTGTAGAGTTGACTACTAAAATTATGGGCACACTACAAGCGAATTTATAGGAGAAGGGTGTGGATTACTTAGAAAATATTGAAAGCCTTGCCTATTTCAGCCCAGAGATACTCCTCGTCGTCTTTGCAGCTGCTGTGATTATCCTTGACCTCGTTGTTAAAAATAGAGAAAGTGAAAAGGTAGCATACCTCGCGCTTGTGGGGCTTGGATGTTCTTTAGTTGCGATTATCATTACGCATTCCGCTCTGGACACTAACGAATCGAAAAACCTTTTTTGGGGCATGATTCGCTTGGATGGATTCGCAGTATTTTTCAAAGTTCTGCTGTTACTGGCAACTGCTGCTACGATTCTTTTCTCCATCCGTTCTGAGGAACTTGATGTCCGATTGAAAGGCGAATACTACGCCTTGTTGTTAGCCGTTACTTTCGGCATGTTCCTCATGGCATCCGCTACAAATCTGTTGATGATATTCATTGCGTTGGAAACGGTCAGTCTTACCTCTTACATTCTTGCTGGGTTTTTGACGCACAGTCCGCGTTCAAGTGAAGCTGCGTTCAAATATATCACTTATGGTGCCGTGGCATCTGGAACGATGCTATTTGGATTGTCCTTGATTTTTGGCATGGCAGGAACAGGTGACCTTACCACAATTGGTCAGCAGCTTCCAGCGGTCCTTGCTTCAGGTGAAGTTACCGCACTCGGTGTACTGATTGCTATAACTTTTATTCTTGCAGGTATAGGTTATAAAATCGCTTCGGTCCCCTTCCACATGTGGTCGCCCGATGTTTACGAAGGCGCGCCTATTCCGATAACAGCGTTTTTATCTGTTGCTTCAAAAGCCGCGGGATTCGCTCTGTTCCTTAGGTTTTTCTTCTCAGGATTTGGCAATTCAGAAGTTATGCAATCTATTGACTTAGGATTGTTGTTAGCGATAGTTTCTGCACTCACAATGACTATCGGCAACCTTGCTGCCCTGCCACAACAGAATGTCAAACGCTTGTTAGCGTATTCAAGTATTGCCCATGGCGGTTACTTGTTGATGGGCGCAGTTCTGTTGACAAACGGAGACGTAGCAATTGTTAACAAGGGAATTGGTGCAATCCTATTTTATCTCGTCATCTACCTTTTTATGAACTTAGGCGCGTTTTATGTTGTCGTTCTAATTGCCAACGAAGCAGGCACTGAAATGATTGAAGGCTACCGTGGGCTTTCGTCGCGAGCTCCCTTAGTCGCTGGTGCAATGGCGGTTTTCCTCTTCGCGTTGACAGGAATCCCACCTCTTGCCGGTTTCTTTGGAAAATGGGTACTGTTTACTGCCGTTATTGAAGGTAATTTATATTGGCTTGCGTTTGTTGGCTTGCTAAATAGTGTCGTTTCGCTTTACTATTACGCTCGTATTGTCAAGGCGATGTATCTTGAATCTGCCGAAGACACAGATAGTTTTTCCTTTTCTAAAGGCACTTTTGCACTGTTGACTGTTTTTGTCGTCCCCACACTTCTCATCGGACTGCTTAATATTTTCTACTCCCTCTCAGAAAAGATAACACTGCAATAGCAGCAAATAGATTGACAAGCAGCGTCTATTAGGGTATACTTAACACTAAGGTCAATGCCCGGTCGTCTAATGGTAGGACGCATGGCTCTGGACCATGTAGTGAAGGTTCGAGTCCTTCCCGGGCAGTCATTTTGTTATATAATAGAGCAATGTCTATTGCAACCAGAAAGGAAATAGAATGGAACGGGTAGAAACCTCACCTGAAGATTATATCAAAAACCAAGAACCAGAGATTAAGACGGTTTTAGCGGAACTTCATACGCTAATCAAAACAGCCTTACCAAACCAAGACTATTGTATGTGGGAGGGCGTTTTTTGGGGCGGTAGCGAGCAGCAAATCATCGGCTACGGCAATTTTTCCTACGTACGCTCTGATAAAAAGAAAGTCGAATGGTTTCTCGTTGGATTAGCACGGCAGAAAAATTACTTCAGCGTGTATGTGAATGCAGTTGAAGGGAAAAAATATCTTGCTGAAATTTACAAATCCCAACTTGGCAAAGTTAAGACCGGCAAAAGTAGCGTCAGTTTTCGGAACTTGGCAGATGTTAATCTTGATGTGTTAAGTGAGATGATTGAACACGCAGGCAGAATAACAATTGAAAACGAATCGTAAATATCGGACAGTAGAACTGCACCAGTAAGGAATCTCAACATAATAAGCCGCTATCGTCTAGGGGTCAGGACGGATGGTTCTCAGCCATCAAACCGGGGTTCGAATCCCCGTAGCGGTATTTCTTATCCATAAGGGCGGGTGTATACTACCCGCCTGTAGTTTTAACGCGTCAATCCTTCTTAACTCAGACTCCTACACACTGGAGGATACACACATGCACGATACCCCCAAACACACCAATCGCCTAATTCATGAAACAAGTCCTTATCTGCTCCAACATGCACATAACCCCGTTGATTGGTATCCGTGGGGTGAGGAAGCGTTGGAACTTGCTAAACGCGAACAGAAACCTATTCTTCTCAGTATTGGCTACTCTGCCTGTCACTGGTGCCACGTTATGGAACGCGAATCATTTGAAAATGAGGAAATCGCGGCGGTCATGAATGAACTTTTTATCAATATTAAGGTCGACAGAGAGGAACGCCCCGATTTAGATGAAATCTACATGAACGCTGTCCAAGTCATGACGCGCCACGGTGGTTGGCCTATGACTGTTTTTCTAACACCTGATTTAAAACCATTTTATGGTGGCACCTATTATCCACCAGAAGATCGATATGGCAGACCGGGGTTTCCAAAAGTGATGAGCGCCGTGGCAGAGGCATTCAACGAAAAAAACGCACAAGTGCTGGAACAGGCAGATCAAATCACAACGCAGCTCAATCAGATGAGTAATCTCGTGGATCCGCATGAGCATGAACTCACAGAAGAACTGATGAACAAAGCCTTTCAACATTACCGTTCCCAATTCGATGCGCAATATGGTGGATTCGGCAATGCCCCCAAATTCCCGCCGAGCATGGGTTTGCCTTTTCTTTTACGTTATTGGCATCATAGCGGTAACGCGTATGCCTTAGAGATGGCAGAACTTACTTTACAAAAAATGGCGCGCGGCGGTATATATGACCAACTCGGCGGCGGTTTCCACCGATATTCTACTGATGAACGTTGGCTCGTCCCACATTTTGAAAAGATGCTTTATGACAACGCACAACTTGTTGTCGCCTATTTTGAAGCATATCAAGCCACGCAAAACACCTTCTATTGTGACATAGCCACAGAGACATTAGATTATGTACTGCGTGAGATGTACGATGCTGAAAATGGAGGTTTCTATTCCACACAAGATGCGGATAGTGAAGGGATAGAAGGCAAATTTTTCGTCTGGGAACCTCCGGAAGTGGAAGATATTATCGAGGAGGAGAACGCTGATATTTTCTGCGAGTATTATGATATTACACCGCACGGAAACTTTGAAGGTGAGAATATCCTCCACGTTCAAACGCCACCAGACATCTTTGCCCGGAAATTGGGAATGGATCAAGATGAATTGGAGTCACTTCTTGCAGATGGTAGACAAAAACTATTTGCGGAAAGGGAAAAACGAATCAAACCTGGGCTTGATGACAAAATCCTAACCAGCTGGAACGGTATCATGATCCGCGGAATGGCGATGGGATACCAATTGACAGGAAAATCTGAATATCTTACTGCGTGCGAAAAGTCTGCTGAGTTTGTCTTGACGACACTTTCTCAAGAGGATGGACTTCTGTTGCGCACCTACCGTGCTGGCAAAAGTCATCTCAACGCTTATCTTGAAGACTATTCCTATTTCATCGCAGGTTTAATCGCGCTTTATGAAGCGAGTTTTGACCCGAAATGGCTGTCTGAGGCAGAACGGCTTGCACACCTGATGATTGACCAATTTGGAGATGAGTCAGGCGATGGATTTTTCTTTACAGGTAAAGCGCATGAGTCACTTATCGTACAATCCAAATCTGCTTATGATGGTGCTACGCCTGCTGGGGCATCTATGGCAATCCACAGTCTGTTGCGTCTTGCTAAACATCTGGACAAACCGGAATTCCACGATAAAGCAGTAGAGACGTTAAAACTGTATTTCCATCAGATGGATGTAATGCCTTCAGGTTCAGGCCAACTGCTTTGTGAATTAGTATTTCTGCTGTCAACACCGAAAGAAATCGCTATAATTGGTGAAAAAGGTGATGCGAAAACGGATGCAATGTTAGCTGCGTTGCACGGCATGTATCTGCCCAACAAAATCGTTGCTTTCAATGAGCCGACTGAGGAAACAACGTTACCACTTCTTGCGAACAAATCGCAGATTGATAACAGTGCTACGGTTTATGTCTGTGAAAATTATGTGTGCCAAGCACCTACAACTGAGATAGAAGCGTTTGTAGAGATGCTATGAATTGCCAAGCACTATCTCTATTAATATTCTATAAATGTTTATTCAAAAATGGGTTTAAAACGTTCTATGGGTTGTATACATGGAGGGAAAAGAATTGAAGTTTTTGATATGGCGACAAATGTTATTCATTCTATTGATCTGTTTTCTGTTTGCCTGTGGAGAAACTGAAGATCCGGTGATACCGGTTGTCACTATTGAGTTTGTGGGTTACAAAAATGTAGACGTAGCACAGTTTAAACTAACAGCGAAACCGCGCCTTGATGATTTGGCTGTTTTAATTGAATTTGTTGCTGAAGAGAAGGAATCGTTTCACAGTTGGAAAGTGATTCCGAAAGGTCCTGCTTCACTGACATTTACTGTGCGACTTGATAGTTCTGTATCTTGGGAAGTTTCAATTTTACCTTTCTGGGAGAAAAGTCAGACAGATTACCCGTTAACGGGTGTTGGGCTATCTTCGTATGATGAATTGATTCGGTATGAGTTAGGTGATCCTTACAAAACTGAGTCAGTCCTTCTTGATCCTGCCGATTTAGTGAGACTTGCTACCCCCAAAGGTATGGTGCTGATACCTGAAGGTGAATTTCTCATGGGAAGCGATGATCCATCGGCTTCATCCGATGAAAAACCACCGCATACGGTCTACATTGATGCATTCTATATAGACATCCACGAAGTAACAGTTGGTGAATACAAACGTTTTGTTCGAGAAACGGGATATAGCGCATTACCCTCTTGGGTTCCTACGGATTCTCCGACGAATCAACATCCCGTTGTAGGTGTAAGTTGGCACGATGCGATGGCGTATGCACAATGGGCAGGTAAACGTTTGCCCACAGAAGCCGAATGGGAAAAGGCAGCGCGTGGAGGTTTGAGTGGAGAGAAGTACCCTTGGGGCAACGACCCACCGGATGGAACGCAATGTAATTATGCAGATAAACATGTTGCTGGTTTAGTATGGAGCTTTGATGGAGAGGAAAAAGTTATTACTTGGGCAGATGAAGATATTGATGATGGGTACAAACGTAACGCGCCTGTGGGAAGCTACCCTCCCAACGCCTATGGCTTGTATGACATGGCAGGGAACGTATGGGAGTGGTGTCTTGATGAATACGATCCGAATTTCTACGCTACTTCTCCGCGTGATAATCCGATTTCAGGTGAAAGTATATTAAATACGATTGAAAATTACAAGAACATTTTCACTGCCCGCTTAGAACGAGGTGGTTCTCGGTCGACTCGTGCCAGCGGGGTCCGCGTTTCTAAACGTAACGAAAGTCCACCAAGTAAGCAGTATGCCGATGTCGGATTCCGATGTGTAAAGCCTGTAAACTCTGATCTAAAGAATCCATGATTACGATTTTAATATGGTTCTAATATGATATAGATATAAATACAGAATCCATTGAAACATATCAAAACGGAACTCTTGCAAAAGTTCCACCGATTTGCAAACATTACGAGATGTTACGATGACAATTATAGAGGTATCATTATGAGTCTTACAGTCCAATTAAAAAACATTGGTATCATAAAACAAGCGGAATTTTCGTTGGGTGATTTGACAATTATTTGCGGTGAGAATAACACCGGTAAGACTTATATTGCTTATGCATTGTATGGGTTCTTAAGTTCTTGGCGTGAATTTGTCCCTATTACGATTAGTGATGCGCAGATCCAGTTCCTATTTACAGAGAAAAACCTCAAGATTGATTTATCACGTACAGGCGATTGGATACTTGCGGATGCTTGCGAAAATTATACTAAGCAGTTAGATGAAATTTTTGCTGCCTCTAAAGGCACATTTCAGAAGAGTGAATTTCACTTCTTATCAGATGAGATTGATATTTGCAATGAAGAATACAACGGAAGTTACGGGTCGTTTCTTTTCTTTTCAAAGCGCGAAGGAAGTGAAGAACTTACACTAACTTTGAAAATGGAAAAAGAAAAGGAAAGGGAAATTGATGTCACTATTGTGAGAAATGCTATCAACGTCATTATCAAAAACGCTCCTTTTTTTGATTCTGTACCTAAACCTTTTATCTTCTCATCTGAACGGACTGGGGTTTCTATTTTCCGAAAAGAACTTGATTATGCTCGCAGCCGTTTGCTTGATGATGTAGCAAACGCTGATAAAAATATAGATACGCGTCAGTTGTTGTCTAAAGTATATCAAAGTTATCCTTCTCCGATTAAAGAGAATATAGACTTTTCTCGCCGACTTGACGACTTTGGAAAAAATAAAAGTTTCATTGCTAAAGAACATCCTGATGTGTTGGAAGACTTTACAGACATTGTTGGTGGGGAATATGCCATAACACAACATGACCAGCTCTATTTTGTTCCAAAAGGCACGCAGACTAAATTGACGATGGTCGAAAGTTCAAGTGCTGTTCGTTCACTTCTGGACATCGGCTTTTATTTGCGGCATATCGCTGAAAAAAGGGACTTGATTATGATTGACGAACCAGAATTAAGCTTGCACCCAGAAAACCAACGCCGCATTGCAAAACTTTTTGCGCGACTCGTAAATTTAGGCATTAAAGTGTTCATAACCACCCACAGTGATTACATTATCAAAGAACTGAATACGCTTATCATGCTCAACCAGGATAAACCACATCTAAAAGCAATTGTTGAAGAAAACGGCTATCAGGAAAGTGAGTTGATTAAAGCAGATCAGGTCAAATTATATGTGGCTGAAAAAGGACTGATGCCATTAGAAGAGGGACAAAAGAAACGTAGAAGGGGACATAAACTCACGCCCGCTAAAATCCATTCCAAGTTCGGTATTGAAGTTCCCAGTTTTGATAAAACGATTGATGACATGAACAGGATTCAGGACGAAATTGTGTGGGGAGAAGAGTAACTTCGTGAATGATATACAGATATTGCAGGAAATGCTCAGTCCTGATGCTCAAGTTGTGTTACAACCAGGACAAGGCAGACCTTCTGTGGAATTAACCGACTTGCAATCTGGCACAACTGTTGAAATAAAAGGATTACCTCATAACTCTATTGTTATCAGGGCGGAAGATTTCGAGAATCCTCTTACTATGTTTAATGGGTCAAAAGGTGAACGCAAACGAGCTGATTTCGTAATTGTTTCCAATGACGACAATGAAAGAAAGTGGGTTATTTGTATTGAAACTCAAGAAATGGATTCTAAACTGGCATCACATGTTATCCAACAATTAAAAGGCGCTTACTGCTTTATCAGTTACTGCAAATGTATTGGAAAATCTTTCTGGGAGTTAGATGGGTTCCTTGATGATTATGAATACCGTTTTGTGAGCATTGTAGACATTAACTTCAACGCGAGCAGGCGGAGAACAGAACCTTTTGATTCCAAAGGTAAATTGCATAACAATCCTGACCTTTTTCTGAAAATTTCACGGAGTCCTACAATCTACTTTCGCAAGTTAATCAATTTTGTGCCTTAAGGGCTGCTTTCTTACGTCAACCTAACAATTTCCTTCGTATGTGTATGGTCTGCACGAAAAATTATATTATTATAACGCCAGTTTGATAATAAATGACATCAGCTCAACAATAAGTCTTTTCTCCGAAGGCCTACCTTGCGGTTCTTGTAGCACAAACTTTCCAGTTTGTGCTATGGGCGCAAACTGGAAAGTTTGCGCTACAATAGGCTTTTATCAAACTCACGTTATTATACTCTACGGGTTGCAAACATATCTTCTACGGCGGGGATTGCATCAGGCATGCTGAAGACAATCACGCGATCGGCAGGCTGAATGACACTTTCACCACTGGGAATAATGAGTTTTTCGCGTCGAAGGATCGCGCCTATAAATGCGTTGTCGGGAAATTTAGTTTTCAACGAACTAAGTTCTTTGTGTGCAATTTTTGCGTTTATACCAGCGACAATCTCAATCACTTCCGCGTCAATTTCATGAAGCGAAGCTACAGAGATAATATTGCCACGGCGAATAAGACGTAGTAGGTTGCTAACAACGGTCAAATGTCTGCTGACGGCTCCATCTAAACGGTGGATGCGAGTCAGCAACGGAAGATAGCGCGGCTGTTGAATTAAAGCGAGTGCGCGTTGTGCACCGTGTTCCTTTGCTGTCATACATGCCATAATATCGTTTTCATCATCGCCAGTTACCGAAACAAAACCGTTTACTTTTTCAATACCGGCTTCTTCTAATAATTGGAATTGGAGATAATTTCCATGCAGGACAGTTGTGCGTTTTAAAGATTGTGACGCGAGTTCTGCTAAGTTTTCATCTGCTTCAATGAGCTTCACATCGGTGCCATTTCCCTCCAGGACACGGGCGAGTTCAATGCCGATAGCGCTTGCACCGACAATGATGACCCGTTCAAGATGTGGGTTAAAGAATATCCCGAAAAGTCTGAACAACTGTTCTATAGCCAATGCGCTACCGATTACAAATATATCATCCTCCTGTTTGAGAATGTCTTTTCCTTTTGGGATGATAACATCTTCCTGTCCGCGCCTTTTAATTGCTGCAAACCGTATATTTGATAAAACACCGTTCCTATCCAATTCTGCAAGAGATTTGCCTATGAAAGGATTTGCCTGTTTAATCCGCAAAGCAGCAAGTTGGATTCTACCATCTTCAAATTCAACGATTTCTCGTGCTTCGGGTGTTTTCAAGAGGCGTGTAAATTCTTCTACGCATAATTGTTCAGGATTAACAAGTAGATCAATTCCAAAATCTTTCGGCGTGAGGCCACTTTCATCCGAAAAATAGTCTGGATTCGAAACGCGAGCAATTTTGGTTTCAACCTCGTAGCGATCTGCGATTTGGCAGGCAAGCATGTTAATCTCATCGCTGTTGGTGACAGCAATGATGAGTTCTGCATCACTGATACCTGCATCTTTGAGCAGTACCGGTGATGCGCCTGAACCGCGAAGCGTTTGCAAGTCTAACTGTTCGTTGACGCGTTGGCAAGCCTCTTCAGATTCATCAATCAAGACAACGTCGTTATTATCTACTGTTAACAATTTGGCAGTATGAAATCCGACTTCACCTGCACCTATGATGATTGCTTTCATTTGTTTTTAGGTTTTTTCGGTTATTCTAAAATACTCCTGTGAATGAATACAGATAACCGTCTATTCATATTCTGTTAGCGGAGGGCAGGAACATACAAGATTTCTGTCTCCATGAACTTCGTTAATGCGTGCGACTGGCGGCCAAAATTTAGATTGGCGTACCCATGGTTTCGGAAACGCTGCTTTTTCGCGTGAGTAGGTGTGGTGCCAGTCAGTTTGTGTAACTGCTTGGACAGTATGTGGTGCATTTTTTAGTACGTTGTCATCCGATGATGCGGCCCCGTTTTCAATTTCAGCAATTTCTTCACGGATAGAGATAAGTGCTGAACAGAACCGATCTATTTCCGTTTTGGACTCACTTTCAGTAGGTTCAATCATCATCGTTCCGGGAACTGGCCAGGATACCGTTGGCGCGTGAAAACCGTAGTCCATTAAACGTTTGGCAACATCCGTCACTTCTATACCGGCAGTTTTCTTAAAGTCGCGCAAATCAATGATACATTCATGAGCGACTAAGCCGTTTTTGCCTGTATAAAGGACAGGATAATGGGATTCCAGTTGTTTGGCAATATAATTGGCATTCAGGATGGCGACTTCTGTTGCAAATTTTAGTCCTCCCGCTCCCATCATTGCGATGTATGCCCAAGAGATAGGCAGAATACCTGGGCTGCCCCATGGTGCCGCGGATACAGGTCCAATACCGTTCGCGCCTCCGACTGTGACAATCGGGTGGTTAGGTAAAAAATCGGTGAGGTGTGCCTTCACACCTATTGGACCCATTCCTGGACCACCACCACCGTGTGGTATACAAAACGTTTTATGTAAATTGAGATGACAGACATCCGCTCCGAGATCATCTGGAAAACTTAGTCCGACAAGTGCATTGAGATTAGCACCGTCCATATACACCTGTCCACCATGTTCATGAACAATACTGCATATCTCACGAATCTTTTCTTCAAAAACACCGTGTGTTGAGGGATAGGTAACCATTGCCGCGGCAAGTGTCTCGCTATGTATCTTTGCTTTTTCTTTTAAGTCAACAAGGTCAATGTTACCTTCTGTGTCGCATGCTACAACAACAACTTTCATACCTGCCATAACAGCGCTGGCAGGATTTGTGCCGTGTGCAGATGTCGGAATTAAACACACATCTCGGTGCGTCTCGTTTCGGCTTTGATGGTATTTTCGGATGACTAACAGTCCAGCATATTCACCTTGCGAACCTGCATTCGGTTGTAGTGAAATTGCGCTGTAACCTGTTATCTCTGCCAACCATTTTTCCAATTGATCAAATAGAATGTGATAACCTTGTGCTTGATCGCTTGGCACGAAGGGATGTAACTCACCAAACGCTTGCCATGTGACAGGCACCATTTCTGCCGTGGCATTGAGTTTCATTGTGCAAGAACCGAGCGGTATCATGGCGTTTACAAGAGAAAGGTCTTTGGCTTGCAGTCTGTGGATATATCTGAGCATCTCCGTTTCTGAATGATAACTGTTGAAAACGGGATGTGTCAGGCATGCGGATTTTCGCTGTAATTCTGTGGGAATTTCAATAGGTTGTGAATTGGCCTCAACCCCCTTGCCCCCCTTGTCATGGAGGTAACGTGCCCCCTCAATTCTATTTTCTGCAAAGAGCAGTTTCAAATCTTCAACATCGGCGGGTGTGGTAGTTTCGTCAAGCGAGATGCCGATATGTGTTGAGTCGATAGCGCGAAGATTTATCTGTTTGGCCTGCGCAGCAGCCAGCAATTCCGCAATCCCTTCTGCACCAACGTCAACACAGAGTGTATCAAAACAGGGTGCGTCCCCTGTGTTGTAGCCGAGATTTTCAAGTTCGGCGCGTAGGTTGGAGGTAAGCACATGAACGCGTTCAGCAATCTGTCTAAGTCCTTTAGGACCGTGATAGACTGCATACATTCCTGCCATCACGGCAAGGAGTACCTGTGCTGTGCATATATTGCTTGTAGCCTTTTCACGACGGATGTGTTGTTCGCGCGTTTGGAGTGCTAATCGAATGGCGGGTTCGTCGTTTGCATCGTGGGATACGCCAGCAATCCGTCCTGGGATGCTGCGTTTGAGTTCTTCGCGGGTGGATAGGAAGGCAGCATGAGGCCCACCATATCCAAGCGGAACACCGAACCGTTGCGAGTTGCCGATGACAATGTCTGCACCAAATTCACCAGGAGGCTTTAATAGCATGAGTGCCAAAAGGTCTGTAGCAGTAATAAATAAACCGCCAGCGGCATACACCTGTTCAGCGAATTGGTGATAATCGTAGATCACACCATCTGTCGCGGGATATTGCACGATTGCACCTAAGATAGGTTCATCAAAATGTATTTTCCTGTGGTCCCCGATGTGCAATTTAATGCCGAGAGGTTCGGCACGTGTTTGTAAAACAGCAATTGTTTGCGGATGACAAGTTTCTGAAACAAAAAAGTTGTGCCACTCCTTCTGCGTTGAACTTGTTATACACATTGTCATCGCTTCTGCAGCTGCTGTCCCCTCATCAAGAAGAGATGCATTAGCAACGGGAAGTCCTGTCAGGTCAATAACCATTGTTTGGTAGTTTAGCAACGCCTCTAAACGACCTTGCGAAATTTCTGCTTGATAGGGGGTGTATTGCGTATACCAACCAGGGTTTTCAAGGATATTTCTTTGGATAACTGGCGGCACAAAGCAGTTGTAGTACCCCATTCCGATATAGGAACGGAACACCTGATTTTGAGAAGCAAGTTGTTTTAATGCGTCAAGTGCCTCAGACTCTGAAAGACCTTGTGAGCAGGTGGTTTTCTCGCCGAAATCTAAAGTAAGCGGCGATGATAAACGAATGTCTGCTGGCACAACGTCTTCAATGAAATCATCCATTGAAGCGTAACCGAGCGTTTCCAGCATCTGTTCAATGTCTTCTGGTCGGGGACCAATGTGTCGTTCTACGAAGGGAGATGTTTTGTTTTCTTTATCAAGCATGCTCCGCCTCAATATGTGCTTGATAACCTTCAGCATCAAGAAGGTTGTCAAGTTCGCTGGGATCGGTTATCTTGATTTTAAGAAACCATCCGTCATCATAAGGAGATTCATTCACCTGTTCGGGAGCGTCAAGGAGAGATTCGTTTACCGCAATCACTTCTCCACTAATGGGTGCGTAGAGGTCAAATGCAGCTTTGACAGATTCAATTACCCCGAATTCTGTTTTATGTGTTAATTGGGTGCCTACTTCCGGCAATTCAACGTAGACAATATCTTGAATTTCGGATTGCGCATAGTCTGTTATGCCAATCGTGGCAATGTCGTCTTCTGGTTTTACCCATTCATGACTTTCATTATATTTTAAATTATCTGGAATCATCTAATTTTCCTTCACGTTTATTTAATTATAACGTAAGTTTGATAAAAGCCTGTTGTAGCGCAAACTTTCCAGTTTGCGCCATAGCACACAAACTGGAAAGTTTGTGCTACAAGAACCGCAAGGTAGGCCTTCGGAGAAAAGACCTGTTATTGAGCTGATGTCACTTATTATCAAACTGGCGTTAATTATAGTTTGGATAATTCTCATCTATTACGATTATATCATTCTCCAATCTGCATAGCACGATTGATTTTCAAATCATCAAAAGCGTGTCCATTTTTGTCTGTAATCCGCAGATAAAATCCCCAACCTTCTTTCTCCTCACACACTTTGACGAGGATACTGTTCGGACCTGCCTTAAGTGTCACGGAAAAATATATCTGTCCACTATTGCTTTATGCGTTTCTGTATTTGTATATTCTTCTACCCCGTTTAGCCAGACTTTTCCCTGATCGTCGCTATCAAAGCGGAATTGGACTTCCCTTTCATCAGGTGAAGTAACAGTTGTCCACGCATAAGCAACACGCCAATCAACATCTTTCCCAAACCTGATATTGCCATCCAATTTATCATCTGAACATTGCTGCCAACCCACCGGACCATCTATGGTGTCGTATTTTACGGTTGTGTCAATATGTGTTGCATCTTCAGGAATATATGCGGTGTCAAAACCGATTTTATCTATATTATCAAACGGACCGAGGACTATCCATGAGTCTTCCGTAATTAAACCCGTTTTTTGAATATGTTCACCTGCTTTGTCAAGCATACCTTTATCACGGTAATACGCAGCGATACTCAGGTTAGCATCTAAATCCTGTGGGTCAAGTCTAATCACTTCAGTAAAATCTTCAAATGCTGCTTGATAGTTTTTGAGTTTAAGATTTATATTACCGCGTGCTTTGTATGCTTCACCGTTGTTGTGGTCAAGTTTGATGATTTTAGAATAATCGTCTTTTGCACCTTTATAGTCTCCGATGTGGTTTTTTGTGCTGCCACGAGCATTGTATGCGTGAATATTCTCTGGATCAAGTTTTATTGCTTGATTATAGTCATCTATTGCATCATCATACTTGCCGAGTACATCCTTGACACCCCCGCGGCTCATGAAATAAAAGGTATCCTCTGGATTTAACTGAATAGCTTTGTCTAAATGTGTTTTCGCTTGGTTATAGTCCTTAGCAAAATATTTTTCTTGTGCAATCATAAAATATTGTACCGAACGGATAACTTTGCGCTTATGCCACTGTTGTATAGATTCTGTTTTAGTTTCAGTAAGTAATGCTTTGACCGTGTTTGAGGGAATAGCATAACTATAAGAATCATAACCTGCAGCTGCAACGCCAATGACTTCACCTGCACTGTTTAGAATAGGACCACCACTGTTTCCGTGAGTAACATCAACTGTCATCTGAAACCATTTATTGTTTTTCTGAATGCTATGTATAACCCCTTGGGTTACTTTGTAATTACCTGGAAATCCTACCGCATATACAGAGTCACCGATTTGGACTTTATCACTGTTCCCAAGAGGTAGTGGTGTGCCTTCATCTGCAATTTTTAGGACGACAAGGTCATTCTTTATATCAAAAGCAGTTACCTCTTCAATTCGCCAGACTGTCTTACTGTTAATCAGTTTTGCGGTATGGAGGCCTGGCACAGCAACAACGTGTATATTGGTAACAATCTTATCTTTGTCTACGAAAAAACCTGTCCCAATACCTGCTATTGAAAAGTTACCACCGACTAAGCGTACTATAGATTCTTGTGCTTTTTCGGAAATTAAGTCAATTTCTGTTGGCTTTTCGGCAGTTTCCTGCGCATAAGAAAGTGAGAGAAATACTGCCAGAACCAAAATGCACAATGAAATTTTTTTGATATGTTTCATTTTATTGCCTCCACGTGTTACGGCACACCAAATCAACGGTATGAATGCCTGTTGGCATTCCCCGGAGTGTGCCTACTACTTTATTTGTCAACCTCTGGGTTTAACTCTTTTGCCTTTTCAAAATCAGCTTTCGCTGCTTCATGTTGCCCAAGTGCTTCTTTTGCTTTTCCACGATTGTGGTAGGCCATAGCATATTTTGGGTTAAGTTCAATTGCCTTATCGTAGTCTGCAATTGCACCAGCATAGTCCTTGAGCGCAACTTTTGTAAGTCCACGAGCAGTGTAGATATAAGCTTGTTCAGGTTTTAGTTTTATAGCCTGATTATAGTCTTCAATTGCCGCAGCATAATGACCGAATTTGTGCTGGGCATCACCACGACCTTTATAAGCTAAGGAAGTTTGAAAAGGGTCGTCAGAACTAATTTTTATTGCTTGATTGTAATCATCTATGGCGCCAGTATAGTCATCCATATCAGCTTTTGTACGCCCCCGATTCCGATAAGCGTAGGGGTCGTCGGGTTTGAGTTGGATGGCTTGCGTAAAATCGTCTATCGCACCCGCATGATCACCATGTTCGTGCTTGGCAAACCCACGACTGTTTATTATATAGTAAGTAAAATCGGGTTTTAGTTTTATAGCCTGATTATAGTCTTCTATAGCCCCCGCATAGTCACCAAGTTTTTGCTTTGTATCTCCGCGTTTCATGTAAGCATAAGCATCAGGTTTTAGTTTGATTGCGTGTGTAAAATCTTCTATCGCACCCGCATGATCACCAAGTTTATCCTTTGCATGCCCGCGATCGTTGTAAGAAAATGAATCGTCAGGTTTTAATTTAATGGCTTGATTATAGTTTTCTATTGCCCCCGCATAGTCACCAAGTTTATCCTTTGCATATCCGCGATTGTGGTAGGCCATAGCATATT
Organism: Candidatus Poribacteria bacterium; assembly: GCA_965221425.1. GTDB lineage: Bacteria > Poribacteria > WGA-4E > WGA-4E > WGA-3G > MSPOR6. Next base: position 130,909 of record OZ244889.1, read on the forward strand.
TCGGATTAAGTTCAATCGCTTTATCATAGTCTTCAATTGCGCCAGCATAGTCACCAAGAGATATCTTTGCACTCGCCCGATTCCTATAAGCGTAGGTATCGTCAGGTTTGAGTTTGATTACGTGCGTCCAATCCTCTATCGCACCCGAATGATCCTCAAGTTTACGTTTTGCCCACCCGCGCTGGTTGTATGTATTAGTGTCGTCAGGTTTGAGTTTTATCGCTTGTGTATAGTCCTCTATTGCTCCGATATGGTCGTCAAGTGCCTCCTTTGCATTAGCACGATTTTTATATCCGTAGGCATCATTAGGTTTTAGTTGGATGGCTTGCGTAAAATCCTCTATCGCACCCGCATGATCATTGAGATCGCGCTTTGCCCAACCGCGATTGTTGTATCCATAAGCATCATTAGGTTTTAGTTTGATTGCCCGCGTAAAATCCTCTATCGCACCTGTCCGATCACCAATATGTTTTTTCGCCCACCCGCGCTGGTTGTATGCATTAACATCATTAGGTTTGAGTTGGATGGCCTGATTATAGTCTTCAATTGCACCCGCGTGATCGCCAACAGATTCTTTCATGCGAGCGAGTTCTTTATACATATTGGCATCGTCAGGTTTGAGTTGGATAACATCAGATTTGAGTTGGACGGCCTGTGAATAGTCAGCTATTTTCCCAGCGTTATCTCCAAGTTTGCCTTTAGCATCTCCGCGTTTTTTGTAGGCATCAGCATCATCAGGATTAATTTTTATAGTTTGATTATAATCCTCAACCGCACCCATGTGATCGCCAAAGTCGGATTTTGCTTTTGCCCTGTCCTTGTAGATTTCTGCATCGTCTGGATTCAGTTTGATCGCTTGATTATAGTCTTCTATTGCGCTATCTTGATTGCCAAGCCTTGCATTCGCTTTCGCCCTAAGCTTGTAAGTTTCAGCATTATCAGGGTTTAGTTCGATTGCTTGATTATAGTCGTCTATTGCACCTTTAGCATCTTTATTCTTATATTTTTCTTTGCCTTGTTCGATGTAGAAATGAGATCGGACACGTTTTTGCTTCCGCCACTGCGTGAAAGACTCGGTTGTAGTTGCTCCAGCAAGCAACGTCTTGATTGTGTTTACAGGACTATTGCCAGGGTCATGGCCATAGTGGATTCCGATGACTTCTCCTTTACTGTTTAGTAAGGGACTTCCGCTGTTTCCTGGGTACGCTTCGATTGTTGTCTGGATCCCCTCATTGTTCTGCCGGATATCAGTTACAACTCCTGCCGCGCCCTTGTATTTTCCATAAGGGTAACCTACGAGAAAAACAGACTCACCGATCTGGAGCATATCACTGTCACCTAAAGGCAACGGTGTGCCTTCACGCGCAACTGTGAGGATGGCGATGTCGCGTTTGATATCAAAGGCAGTGACACCTTTTATGTACCAACTTGTTTTCTTGTCCCAACTTTTGGCGAAAACAGGCCCACGCTTAAATCGCATAGCAATGTGAAAATTTGTTGCAATCTTGTCTTTTGTTATGAAGAACCCGCTACCTCCTCCACCGATAAGGACTATAGAATCTTTTCCTTTTTCGGATATTAAGTCAGTTTCTGTTGGCTTTTCGGTATTTTCGGCAGTTTCCTGCGCATAAGAAAGTGAGAGAAACACTGTCAGAATTAAGAAGCATAATAAAAATTTTGTGCAATGTCTCATTTTATTATCTCCACGGGTTACGGCACACGGAGTGTGCCTACTACTTTTAAGCGTTCATTTTTTAAGCGTTCATTTTTAAATAAAAGGCACCTTCACGATTTTCGCAGGGTGCAGTTTGCCTCGGATCTCAATTTCTATGCTTTTCCCAGTATTAGGGGAGATAGACGCAAAACCGATATTGCAATTTAGACTCGGTGAAGGCGCGCCGCTTGTCACTTTACCGACAACGTTGCCGTCTTGATAGACATCATATCCGCACCGCGCAACAGCACGGTCCAACATTTGAAAACCGACTAATTTCTTTTTTAAATCTCCTTTTTCCTTCTGTGCAAGGAGAACATCTTTACCGATAAAATCCCCTTTATCCAACTTGACAAACCGCCCCAATCCTGCCTCAAGAGGTGTTGTGTCTTCATCCATATCCATACCGTATAGGCGGAGTCCAGCCTCAAGTCTCAAGGTATCGCGTGCGCCAAGCCCGACTGGTTGTCCTCCTTCTTCTATCACAGCAGGATAGAGCGCATCCCATAAATTTTCCGCATCGCTTGCCTCAACGTACAACTCAAAACCGATTTCACCGGTATAGCCGGTTCGAGAAATTGCTGTACTTATTCCAGCAACTCTACTTACACCAAACTGAAAAAACTTGATTTCATAAGCCAGATTTTCAGGTGTGAATCTGTGTAGGACGTCCATAGCTCTTGGTCCTTGTAGGGCAATAAGAGCTGTGTCATCACTCGTATCACTCACTTCTGCATCAGTATCATTATGGGTTTTTACCCATGCAAAGTCTTTCTCAATGTTTGCGGCGTTGACAACCAGCGTATAGTCATTATCATCATGCCTATAAATTAGCATATCATCAACTATACCGCCGGCTTCATTACAGAGGAGCGTATATTGCACCTGTCCATCGGTCAAACGACTGACATCGTTTGTGCAGAGTTTTTGCACCAATTCGTTTGCCCCTTGTCCCTCAACATCAATTTCTCCCATGTGCGACAGGTCAAATAAGCCGACGGTTTCACGGACAGCGAGATGCTCTTTAACGATACTGGTATATTGCAGCGGCATCTCCCATCCACCGAATTGGGTGAATTTGGCATAGAGGGATTTATGAACTTCATAAAGTGGTGTTCTTTTCATCTGTTTTGTTCCATGATAGTGCATTTATAGATTTCTGCTAATGTTTTGATTACGCTAATCCATAAATACGTGCAAGATTATCGCCGAAAATCAATGCTTCAGCGTCATCACCGAGTTCCAAACGTTTTAAGGCGTTGATAACCTGAATGGGTCGGTATTCGGGCAAATTAGAACCGAAAACTATCTGCTCTGGTCCGAGGATGTCAACAGCAGTTTTTACCTCTGTTGGTACAACCGTGTCTGGATCAGTTCCCCAACGACGGTGGAAGCGCAGGATTGTCGTTCCGAGTGAGACGTTTTTGTTCGCTTTTGCAACAGAGATCGCAGCATCCAAATCATCTGGAAATCCCATGTGGTCCATAATAATTGGCGTTTCTGGCACCCAACTTGCAACGGTGCCGATTCGGTTCGGATGACAATTATTAGGTCCAGAATGAATTGAAATAATTAGTTCGTTGTCACGGGCAGCTTCAACGACAGGGCGCACGATTGGGTCGTCGACGTTATAATTGTGAATCGCGGGCATTAATTTGATACCGTGCATTCCCCACTTGTTTGCAGCCAGTTTAACTTGTTGGACGGGTTCTGGTTCTGTCGGATGCACGAGGGCGCAACCGAGGGTCCGTTGATTGCCGCGAATCACATCGGCGAGCTCATCATTCCGAGGATTTGGTTGAGGAGTTGGCATGACGACTGCTACGTCCATAGCAGCTTCATCTTCTAATGCAAGTAGCGCGTTTAAATCTAACGTTCCAGATTCATCGCGAAATTCATCGTTGAGATATGCTTCAAAATCACCGCGCATAAGGCTGTTCCTTTTATCCTTTGAATTTCTATTTTAATAATTGTTGGGAAGAACACCTTGGGTGTTAAAAACAATTCTATGGTTCAGCAAACTGCTCATTGACAAGAATTGTCCAATTTTGGGGGTCCATTTCAAAAGGTGCCTTTTCTGCCATTAAAGCGTGACTATACTGTTCAAAAGCTGATTGTGCATCGGTAACATTAGGAAACCGAATGACGAAGACAATATAAGGATTTGCTGATTTTTGAGAACGAGTCCCTTTATATTGCGCTAATATACCGATTGATTTATCCGTTAATTGTGGCGTAATTTTAGGAGCGGACTTATAGACTTCATGAAGTGCCCAATTCGTATAAAATAACTTTTCACTTCCACGAATATGTTGCGTAGGTAGCAGTTCGAGTAGAGGGACTTTTTGTGGTGGATCCTGTATTTTTTTGGCAGTGGCTCGGGCAAGGGAAACCATACCTTCTCGGATTCCTGTGGCAATTGCGTATCCTTCTATTTGAATGAAATATTTTCCTTTCCAAAACCGAAGGGACTTCCCGGAAATAATCGCTTTACACCCTACCCATTCATATTTTGGATGCGGGTAACTGTTGACGCTAAAGATTCCGAATGCGTTTTCAGGAGTTCCCATATCGAAAATCTCAAGTAAAATAAAGGGAACGGATCCAAATTTTGGACTTTGATATTCCACTTCCGCCTGTCTCTGAAATCCATAATGATGGAAAATTTCCGTAGGAACGACTCGATCCCGATAGAGTGTTTCCGTATTATATGTTGTCGGTTTACCAGCTCTGCCCCAATCTGCTATTTCGTCATCTTTTGGCAAGAGAGTTTCTGGCGCAACAGCAGTAGAATATGGGAGTGTCCGATAAACTGTTTCTGCCTCGGTATGCTTAGAATCACTATCTTTTAGTGCTATATTTTCTTTGTTCTGCGTAATTGTAGGAGGCAGTTGGATATTGGTATAGTCATCAATTCTTAGCGAAATATTTGCTAAGGTTTGCTTGGCACTTTTCGTTGTAGGTGCTTTCCATACGCCGAAGACGTAGACATTTTCTTGGCTAACTGCTGTCAAGTTACCCTGTTCTTGCTGACAAGAGAGAAAAATCAATATAAAAAAAGAACCGAGCCAGATTTTGTCGGGCAATTTCATAGAGTTTATTTACCACTGTTCTGCAAGTTGATTGTAAAGGTCCTCAATGAGTTCGTCAATTATCAAGGTTTTTGCTTGGTCTACTGTTTCTCGTGGTTCGCCCCTATTTTCTACAACATAAAAGTCGTGTATCTGCACGTGATTATCTGTCTTGGCAATCATATTGTTTCGGACATTATCAACAAATTCGTATTCAACTTGCAAACTCATCCGTAACAATTCCACATTGCCGCTGGGACCAAACCCATGTTCCTTTATATCGTAATCCTGTATTCGCAGTGTGAATTTGGCATCGTTTCCATCACTCCATTTACGATTAAACCGCTGGATCAATTTTTCACGTACCACTTCATCATAGGGGCGCTGCGAAACATTATCATAAGTAAAATCTGGATCATCAATTTCAATAGGTTCAATACGGATAGTCCTGATATGCTCTAAATACGATGAGATAGAAACATATCCACATCCGGCAATTACACTAAACAGTGCCAAAAAACTAAAGCACAACAGTGCTATCATACCGAAGTTAAGGTAAGACGGGTAAATTTTTCGAGTTTTCTCGGTCTTTGGGGGAAGCGTTGAACCAAGGTGAAAGGATTTTATATTACAGTGTATCCAATTGGTACGCATGCGAATTTCCTCTTAGCAAAAATTTAAAGATATGGAAAGGATTTTCAAGTCTAATTTCTGGCCGTTTCGGTTTCGGTTTCTGTTCTTTTCCATAACGCAAGACTCGTACAAAATCAACAATCTGTTTTTTTACTGCGGGAATTGATAGAATTACAAAGGCAACAATAAGTACGATTAGGATTAATGCCAATAGATTGGTCATCCATTTCTGGGCGAGCAAATCCCCTTTGGCTTTTTGAATCTGTCGCCTTGCCCTGGAGTTTCGAGTTCTCATGAGGATCACCTTCAAGTAAAGTGTAAATAATAAAGGGCGAATTTCAAAAGAAGAGGATAAGACATTTTTTTGAAATTCATCTGCTGCATGCCGCCTGTGCATTCAGCGTTGATTTAGCCGAATACCGTGGGGTATTCGGCGTTAATTTGGACGAAAGAGGTGTTCAAACCCCTTCGTTAATTATGGATTACTATTCTTAAAACCTACCTTTTGGGATACGCGGCGATCTTCTATTTCTGGAGTCACGTGAGTTATCCCGCTGGTTATATCGATTGTTCCGTCTTTCACGATTGTCGCGATTATCTCGTCGATTATCTCGTCGATTATCTCGTCGATTATCTCGTGATTCACGATACGGACGATTCTCGCGATAATTTGACTCGTCTTGTTCGCGTGGTTCACGTTGATCTGGTTCCCAATCTGAGTCTGAAGAGGTATTGAGTTCTTCAAGAGGCACACCGTTAGCGGCGATAAGAGACAGGTCAATTCTGCCCTGTTCATCTATAGTCAAGATTCGTACGGTAACCTCATCTCCGACCTGCATGACATCTTCAGCTCTGCGGACATAACCGTCTCCCATCTGTGAGATGTGTACAAGCCCATCTTTTCCGGGGAGAATCTCCACAAATGCCCCGAAAGACGCTGTTCGAACGACTTTTCCGGTGTACTCTTTTCCGATTTCGGGCATTGCCGTAATTTGACGGATTTTCCCCTCAGCGATTTTGGCATCTTCCGCGCTTGTTGAGGCTATTTCAACGGCACCATCATCTTGAATATTAATGGTAGTACCTGTTTCCTCTTGAATACCTTGTATGGTTTTACCTCGTGGTCCAATGAGGTCTTTTATCTTCTCTGGAGCTATCTGTAGTGTGTAGATACGCGGCGCGTAAGGTGATAACTCTGCACGCGGCTTGTTAATAACGGCGTTCATTTGCTCAATGACAGCGACACGCGCTTCTCTTGCTTGATGTATCGCGCGCCGCATGAGTTCAGGCGTAACACCGTCTATTTTTATGTCCATTTGGACTGCCGTTATACCTTCTGTAGTGCCAGCGACCTTGAAATCCATATCGCCAAGGAAATCTTCAGTACCGAGCATATCTGTCAGCACAACTTCGCGTTCTCCTTCTTTAATAAGTCCAACCCCAATACCAGCTACGGACCTTTTTATCGGCACCCCCGCATCCAGGAGTGCTAAGGTCGCCCCACAAACGGTAGCCATTGAAGAAGAAGCATTTGACTCTAATATTTCGGATACAACGCGAATCGTATAGTTGAAATCCTCTTTACTTGGAATAACCGGTTCAAGTGCCTTTTGTGCAAGTGCACCGTGTCCGATTTCTCTGCGTCCGGGTCCCATCATCCGCTTAACTTCACCCGTGCTAAACGGTGGGAAGTTGTAATGTAAAAAGAATGGACGGCGGACTTCACCGTCTAATCCACGTTGAACATCTTCATCACCAGAAGTGCCGAGTGTTGTGACACAGAGTGCCTGTGTTTGTCCTCGTGAAAAGAGCGCGGAACCGTGGGTTCGCGGGAGTAGGGCAACTTCACTGGAAATCGCGCGTATATCTGTTACGCCGCGGCCGTCAACTCGTTTTCCTTCAACAAGAATTGCTTGCCGCATCTCTTCTTTTTCAATATCACTAAGGATAGAACGCGCATCTTTTTCAGCATTTGGATCAATTTCTTCTGCACCCTCCTCTTGAATTTCGGAGAGGATATCGGATTGGATCTGTTCAAGATAGTCTGCGCGTAACTGTTTGTCTGCCATCCCGATGGATTCACGGATTCGAGAGGTGGCAAGTTCTCTAATGCGTGTGTTTAGTGTATCCTCTACAGTTTTTGCTTCATATTCCCGTTTTTGCTGGTTACAAACAGCAACGATGCCTTCTTGAAGTTTGATAATCTCTTTTATCTCTGCGTGTGCCGCAATGATAGTGTCAATTACTTCGTCTTCTGGGGTCTCATGTCCGCTCCCTTCAACAGACATGACAGCATTGGAAGTGCCGCTTACAAAAAGTTCTATTTCAGATGTGTGTAACTCCTCATAAGTTGGGTTAATAACTAATTTGCCGTTTATTTTCCCAACGGTTACAGCGGCAACTGGCCCATTAAATGGGATATCGGAAACAGATAGGGCTGCGGACGTGCCGATTAGGGCGGGTACATCTGCAGGGTGAACACCGTCTGAAGACAAGACAGTGCATAAAACTTGGACTTCAGCCTGAAATTCCTTTGGAAAAAGTGGACGAATACAGTGGTCAATTAGGCGTGCAATGAGTTGTTCTGATGTTCCGGGCCGTGGTTCACGCCTTCCATATACGGTAGGGATACGTCCGCCAGCGTAGGCTCTCTCTCTATAATCTACTGTTAAAGGGAAAAAATCTAAATCATTTTCGCTATCATCTGCGACTACTGTCACTAAGACAACTGTTCCACCGTATTGTACCCAAACGGCTCCATCTGCCTGCTTAGCAACTTTCCCCATTTCAATCGAAAGGTTTTCACTTCCGAGTTGCATTTCAACTTTCACTCAATTTCCTCCTCATACTCATACACAAAATGCTTACGGTGGAATACTTAACTTGTCAGCGAACCGATTGTGTCGCGAATTCCGAGTTCATTTATTAAACGATAATACCGTGGGACATCCTTCTTATAGAGATATCTTAACAAACGGCGTTGTTTTCCTACTAACCGAAAAAGTCCGTATCGAGAATGATGATCTTTTTTATGGGTCTGAAAATGCCGCGTTAGTTCCTGAATACGAGCATTTAAAACCGCGACCTGCGCCTCTGGCGAACCGGTATCTCGATCATGTATTTGGTGTTTTTGAATCAATTCCTGCTTTTGTGCTGCATCAATTGCCAAACTATCTCACCCCCTTTGTAAGTATTTTTGTCGTAAACATAAAGCCAAGCACGACGAAAACAGATTTGCCGTGCATTAATTTCTTTTATGAGTTGATTTCATACATATTGAGAATAATTATATCATAAAATGGCGCGGATTTCAAATAAATTTACGCGAAGCCTCTGAAACAGATGATCAAAACAATAATGCTCAATTAGTTAACCCAAGTTGCTACCTATAAGATTTTAGACACACAGATGCCATTTTTAAGAGAGAACAGTTCGTTATTGGGTGAAATAGTGTAGCACAAACTAAATGAAGATTAAAAAAAAATTAGGTAATTCATGGAAATATCCAGTGCGGTTAGAAACCGCACCTAACCTACCGGGTTTGGGGAAAATTAGAATTACCCACTTAAAAACTTAATCTTCATAAAGTTTGTGCTGCTACGTGGCAACTTAGGTTAGTTAGTTGGTCAATGATTCACCTGTGTCTGGGTGAAAAAGATGTGCTTTGTTAATGTCAAAACTAACTGTCAAAGGCGTATTGTGTTGTGGCAAATTGGCGAGATTAGATTGCGCAACAAAACTGTTTTTCTCTGTCCGAAGATACAGCAGTGCGTTATTTCCAAGCGGTTCAACCAATTCTATCTGTGTTAATATCTGATTTCTCCCGTTTTCGCCGACATGAATGTCTTCTGGTCGGATACCGAGCGTTACCGATTTCCCCGAAAGATCGTTGATCACTGATTGCAAATCAGGGTTCAGTTGTACCTCAAAATTTTCAAACATGAGTCTCGGTGAACCACTGCTATTCTCAATATATGTCTCTATAAAGTTCATCGGTGGCGTCCCGATGAAACCTCCGACAAATTGGTTGGCGGGTTTGTGATAGAGCGTTACTGGGGCAGCAATCTGCTGGATTTTACCCTCATTGAGAACGACTATTTGGTCTCCCATCGTCATCGCTTCGACCTGATCGTGTGTAACATAGATAATAGTAGCGTTGAGTCGCTCATGTAAACGACTGATTTCCATCCGCATCTGCACGCGCAACTTCGCATCAAGGTTGCTCAAAGGCTCATCAAATAGAAACACCTTGGGCTGCCGAACAATTGCTCTGCCGACAGCGACACGTTGGCGTTCACCTCCGGAAAGATGTTTCGGTTTGCGATTCAATAGGTGGGAAATACTGAGGATGTCTGCTGCTTCCTGGACGCGTTGGTCGATCTCACTTTTCGGATATTTACGGAGTTTCAACCCGAACGCCATATTCTTATATACTGTCATGTGCGGATAGAGCGCATAGTTTTGGAACACCATGGCGATATCCCTATCCTTTGGTGGAATCTCATTAACAAGCTCGTCATCAATATAGATGTCACCTTCGGTAATCTCCTCCAATCCAGCAATCATCCGTAAGATTGTCGATTTACCACATCCCGATGGACCGACAAGCACAGTAAACGACTCATCCGGGATTTGAAAATCTGCTTTTTCAACTGCCAGGACATCACCGTCATAAATTTTGGTAACATCTTTCAAAGTGACATGCGCCATAAACTCTCCTTAACGCGCGATGGGCGAGAATTTAGGATGAACACGGTCAGCTATGATTATAGCATAAAAATGATAATTCGGATAATCATTTTTATTACATCTGTACTTCACCACCTACCTTTTTTTATGAGTCAAGCCAAAAATGAGAAATTAGCAGGTTATTTAGTTTTCGGTTTTTCGGACGAATTTTTAACACCTGCTATATACACAGGCCGGTGAATCAACGCCAAATGCGCGTTTGGCATTTGTCGGGTGCGATTTCCTAACCGCATCGGATTTGGATCAAAAATCCTCATAGCGACTTTTCCTATCGGATGCGGTGCGGTTAGGAAACCGCACCTACCGGCCTGGGGTATTAACTTTGAGTAAATCTCAATAAAGGAAAACTCTTAAAACTAAATAACCCTGGAGAAATTAGTGGAAATTTTGTAAAATTTAAGGAATTAGGGTAAATTATTTGCTGGATGACACGGATTGTACCAAATCATCGCTAAAGGGATAATGCTTATTATTTCTTACCAGTCTCGAGTGTAACCTGCAGTCCAACCGCCATCAACGGTGAGAATAGTACCATTGACGTAGCTTGCCTCTGGTGCGACTAAAAAAAGCACGGCTGCAGCGATCTCTTCAACTTTCCCTGGTCGTCCGAGTGGGATATGTGATAAGAGACTTGCAGCCTTTTCTGTGTATTCTCCATCGGGCCCATAAAAAAGTGCTTTTGTGCCACGTGTCAACGTAGAACCTGGTGCAACTGCGTTGACAAGAATCCCTTGCGGTCCAAGTTCCAACGCCATTGAACGTGTAAGATTGGCAACACCCGCCTTCGCCGCAACAAACGCACTCTGAAGTCTAAGCGGTACCAACCCAGCAATAGAACTGATATTAACAATTCGACCAGGCACATTTTCAAGCATGTGCGGTATCACAGCACGACTTGTTACAAATACGCCAGTTAGGTCAACCTGTAAGATACGGTGCCAGTCGTCTAAAGTGTATTGATGAATTGGGACGCGGTCGCTTTTTGTGTTAATACCGGCGTTGTTGATGAGGATTTGAATTCCACCAAGTTGGGCGGCAATATTATGTGCAGCCGTTTCCATCTGTTCGGGGTTTGCAACATCTGCCTCAACGAAGATACACGTGCCACCTATTTTCTCAATGTCTTGAGTGGTTTGCGTGCCAGCTTGTGCGTCAATATCCACAAGTGCAACATGCGCGCCGTTTTCTATGAGCGCATGCACAATCGCCTTGCCGATGCCGTTTGCACCACCAGTGACAATTGCTCCGTGTCCTTCAAGCGCTACTTTCATGTGTGCCTTAAGATGCTTTCTGTGCAGTGAACTTAAGCTCTGTTTGCCCGTTTAGTCCTGCCACGACAGGGAAGGTGCGCTCTCCCGTTCCATCTTTGGTTACATACCTGACTTCCGGTGAAAAATAGGCGTAGAGTGCTGTGTTCCTTGCATTCGGTGATGCATTCGGACCGGAACCGTGTACCATCAGGCTATGGAAAAACAACGCACTGCCTGCGGAAAGCGGAACATCCATCTGTTGTTTTGCGACATCCTCGCGATCAGTGAGTTCAGCATCCTGTTGTCGTGCGATTCCACCCCATTCTTGAACGCCCCATAGATGGCTACGCGGAATGACTTTAAAACAACCGTTCTCTGGCGTAGCATCGTTGAGGGCAATGCTAACTGTAACCAATCTCGGTGGTTCCATCGGCCAATATGCTGAATCTTGGTGCAGTCCATGTGATGAACCGTGAAAAGCAGGTTTGAACATTAAGGTGCTTCTAAAGAGGAGTAGGTCTTCTCCGATAAGGTTTTGGAGTACTGCAATAAGGTTCGGATGTTGTGCTAAATTCCGAAACACCTCTGAATACTGACGCGTATTTTCTGCTTTCCGCAGCACAGGTAATTTGTCGCCTTGTGTTTCGTCTTTCGCGAAAGGTTCGCGTTGTACGTGCCTACGTGCGACGTCTGCCCGTTCCTTTTCTGCTTCCGATTCCTGACCAGCAGCAAACTGATGCAGCAGTTGAATCTCTGCTTGACATTCTTCCACCTCTGTAGGTGACATTAAGTTTTCAACAATGAGATAGCCTTCCTTCTCAAAAAAGGCTTTTTGTGCATTCTTATCCATTTTATCCTCCGATAAGTCGTTTAATTTCCCATATAATACTTGAAATAGCAAATCCGATATAAACGGCTGAAGCGATGAACATCATTATAGTTGATATTGTTTTCGGTTTAGCAATTTTAGGTAAAAAGCGGTAGTTCATATACAAAGTGAGTGGGACGTATAGTGCCATCGCAAAACCACCCATATAGGCAGCATTGAAAAGGAATCCAAGTTCGCTGACGTTTAACTGTTCCATCACAAAAGTTATCACACATCCGCCTACAATCCAGATACCTGCGATGAGAAGGTACCACCAACTCAAAGGCCGTTTTTTAGCACCTTTAAAATTGGTATAGATAATGTCGGAGATGGAACGTCCGACACCATCAACCAGGGCAAGTTGTGTTCCGAAAAGTGTTGCCACGCCGACGAGTAGAAAGATATACTGTCCGGGCATTCCCCAGATACCTTTCAATATGTTTGCTTCGTCGTAGATGAGTTGCCCCTTTTCTGGAACAATACCTTGCGGGTGTAAGACAGCGAGAGCACCGAAAATAAAAAGCAGAATAGTAACGGTATTGAGTGCCCAAAAGAAGATCATTTGGTCCTGCTTAATGTATTTCCACCAAGCAGAGAAACGGCGTTTATTTTCTTCTGTCTCTTCAAATAGGAAACCGGTAGAAGAAATTGTTTCGTCTCGTCCACGGAGGGGATTGCGTAGCGATGGCAATCGTGCGCCCATCCCAATATTTTTGTCGCGGAGATAGAACGTATAGAATAGGTTAGCAGTTCCACCCGCCCCAGCGAAAACAATGGCAATAAACAGTGATTTGACACTCATTCCTTCTGCAATATGCCCGACGTTTATTATACCCGAACCTAACTCCTTCCATGTGTCAAGCGAACCTACGGCAATGACGACAAGGATAAGCCCGATCGTGACAATTGCGACGAGCAGCTCGACTGTTCTTTCAACAGATTGATAAACCATTTTCGGTCCGAAGAGAATTAGCGCGACAGCTGCGAACGTAATTACTGTCCAGAAGGTATCTGAACCCCAACCGCCGGGGCCGATTAGGAGTGCCTTAAGTGCAAGACCTGATGCACGTGCCCAACCCGGTGCTATCCAACCTACAACAGTAAGCAGAATAAACAACGGACCAAAGCCTCGCCAAATACGACTGTAACCTGTATATACGGTTTCACCAGTCGCAATCGTCCATCTACCGACCTCAAAGTTGATCCAGAGTTGGAGAAATACGCCGAGGACAGCTGCCCATACCATACTTGCTCCGTATTCTGCGGCGATTAGCGGCCAAATCACAATTTCGCCTGCCCCAATAGATAAGCCAACCAAAATTGCCCCAGGCCCTGCTATTTTCCAAAATGGCAATTGCTTTTCAGGTAAGTCAATAGTTTTAAAGTCATCAAGCGGTTCAAATAATTTAGGCATTTTATTATTTCCTCAAATAGATACGGACATATTTCTTATATTTCGGCATCCTACCTAACAGCTTCACTTAACACTTCAATTGGGTGCTTCGGTAAGATGCCGGTCCCGTGTTCAAGCTGATGCCGACAAGAAAATCCTGACGCTGCCAACGTAAATTCCCCAGATTTTTCACGGATAGTTGGGAAAAGACGCAGTTCACCAATATTTATAGATAGATCGTAGTGTGACTTTTCGTAGCCGAATGAACCTGCCATCCCACAACAACTGGAATCAATCACTGTGACATCATGCGCTTCTGGTAATTCAAGCATTTGCTGCACAGGTTGGATACCAACAAGTGCTCTTTGATGACAGTGTCCATGTAACATAATCTCACGAGGTTCAGTCTTAAATGTAAGTGGGAGTTCACCGTTTTCATGTAAATGAAGTAGAAATTCCTCCAGTGAGTAAGTTGACTCAGCAACCTGTTTTGCCTTAGTTGTATTGATAAGTTCAACATAATCGTCAGTCAATGCAGAGGTACAACTCGGTTCGCATCCGACAATTGGAATTCCTGCCTCTGCATAAGCATGGAGGTGTTCAATGTTATAATTTGCGTACTCAATGGCTTTGTCAAGCATTCCCTCAGAAATAAGCGGTCTTGCACAACACCGTTTCTTTGGCAAGATTACCTCAAATCCTACTGATTCCAAGACGTGAATGGCTGCCTTTCCTATACTTGGTTCACTGAAATTCATAAAGGTATCGTGAAACAGCACAACTTTCTTTTTAGAAGTTTGTGGTGATTGACGTTTTTTGAACCATTTTTCAAAAGATTGGTGAACGAAGGTAGGCATATCTCGGCGGCGATCAACACCGAGTAGTTTTTCTGCCATCCACTTGGAAAGTGGGTTGTTCGTTGCCCAATTGGAGAGTGGCGCGAACGCTGAACCAAAAACAGCAAGTGACCCAATCTCACCGAAAAGACGATTACGGAGTGGAAGTCCGTTTGCTTTACGGTAATGGGCAAGCATCTCATATTTTATTTTTGCCATGTCCACATTAGAAGGGCATTCTGCCTTACAAGCTTTACAACCGAGGCACAAATCAAGCACATCATAGAGACGTTCACTGGTGAAATCTTTGTGTGGCAAAGCACCAGAAATTACTGAACGGAGCGCGTTGGCACGTCCACGTGTAGAGTGTTCCTCTTCTCGTGTAGCGATGAAGGAGGGACACATGGTACCTGTTAGAGTTTTACGGCATGCACCGACCCCGTTACACATCTCAATTGCTCTGCCAAACCCATCTTGTGCTGAAAAATCGAAATAGGTATCAATTTTAATAGTATTGTAATTTGCACCGAATCGAAGATTCTCTGTCATCGGGGGAGGGTCAATAATTTTACCGGGGTTCATAATACCGTCTGGGTCGAAGGCGTTTTTAACTTCGCGAAGTGCTTGATAAATCTGTGGACCAAACATACTTTCAATCCATTCACTGCGGACAAGCCCATCACCGTGTTCTCCACTCATTGCACCACCAAGTTCCATAAGGAGATCGCGCACCTCGCGTGCGATATTATGCATTTTATGTATATCTGCCTCGGATTTAAGATTGATAATTGGGCGGTTGTGGAGTAATCCGACACTGGCGTGTGCATAGTAAGAGGCAGTTGTGTCGTGTCTCGTGACAATTTCATCAAATCGACGGACATATTCCGGTAAATTCTCTATGGGAACAGCAGCATCTTCCACAAATCCAATCGGTTTTGCATCCCCTTTCATTCCCATGAGTAAGCCGAGTCCTGCTTTTCGCGTTTCCCAGACCCGTGATTTTTCTTCAGTAGTAAAACACCGCACAAACGCATACCCGAATCCGGCGCCTTTCAAAGTTTTTTCAAGATGGTCAATCTGTTCATGTAGTTCAGTTTCTGTTTCACCGTAAAATTCAACCGCGAGGAGTGCTTCCGGTTCGCCTTCAATAAAACTGGTCAGTCGTGAAAACTCCAAGGATCCTTGTGCCATACCAAGTATTGTTTTGTCAATCAGTTCAACGGCAGTTGGGTTGCATGCTAAAATGGGTTGCATCGCCTCCATAGAAGTAATAAGCGAATTAAAATGGACAACACACAGACAGGTCATTTTGGGAACGGGAACAAGATTAATTTTTGCCTCAACAGTGGTTGCTAAGGTGCCTTCGGAGCCGACAACAATTTTTGCGAGATTGAAAGGGCGATGGGCATCGCATCCGTCCCGACGGTAAGGCGTTACCTCTTTTGAGCCTGCATCTGAAACATATTCATCAAGGTTATAACCTGCGACTCTACGTAAAATTTGGGGATAACGTTTGCGAATTTCATCTGCATTTACATCACAGATTCTGCAGAGTTCTCTATAAATGTGTGCTTCTAAAGAATCTCCCTGCTTTTTTGATGCGACTTCAGGAAATGATAGAGGGGCAGCGGTTACCTCATCACCATTTGCAAGCACAAGGTCAAGGGACATCACATGGTCAATCGTTTTACCATAAATAAGTGAATGAGAACCTGCAGAGTTATTACCGATAGTGCCACCGACGTTGGCACGACTGCTCGTAGCAACATCGGGGGCATACATCAGTCCGTGCGGTTTGAGTTGGTGATTTAATTCATCGAGAACGATACCCGGTTCAACGCGCGCCCAATGTTCAGCAACGTTTACTTCAATGAGTTGATTCATGTATTTGGACATGTCCAAAACAATTGCTTTGCCAACGCTTTGTCCTGCAAGGCTCGTTCCACCACCGCGTGGGAGAATCGGGATTTTGCGTTCAGCGGCAATCTGGACCGTCTTGATTACGTCCTGTTTGTGTTTGGGAACAACAACACCGATTGGTTCAATTTGGTAGAGGCTTGCATCTGTACTATAGAGTGCCTTTGAGTATGCATCAAAGCGCACTTCTCCCTCAAGTTCTTTCGTGAGAAGTTGTTGTAGTGCTGGTTCAGGGTTTTGCATCTGTTTCCTGTTCCTGTGCGTTTGATCCTTATATTTTGTCAAGTGGTAATTGATGAGTCTTGAAAGTAACCGGGAATCGGAGTTCCCTCCTACCATAAGCGGTTCATCGGTAGGAGCAATCTCCGAATCGCGACCTACAATATGTTAACAAAGCACTAGTGCTTAGTCAAGTGCTAATAGATGGATATAGTCGCTTGAGTTTTATACGCGCATCGTCTGTTGTAAATCGCCAACTCATACTTGTTCGGTGTTCATTTCTTCGGGGTTGCCAAGCTTGAACCTCCTGCTTTAGTGTCTCTTGGTCAGCAATACGCCTTGAAAGACATCTTCGGGATAGCACTGATAACTCAATCTCTGCCATATTCAACCAACTCCCCTGTTTGGGTGTATAATGGAACTGAAGTTTTTCGGCAATACGTCTGGCTTGATCGGGTTGGAAAACTTTATATAACGAAGCCGGTTTGTGGGTATTAAGATTGTCGCATACGAGAGTGATCTTGTGAGCATCAAGGAAATGAATATCAACCAAGTCTCGGCAGATATGAGCAAAATCAATACTTGTGCGTGTGTCGGTTACTTCAACCTGCCGAAATCCCGCAAGGGGTGCGAAAATCATGAATAGCTTACTAACTCCGTTGCGGTGGTATTCACAATCATATCGGCCCGGAGCACCTTCAACCATTGGTAAAGGCTTTCGAGTTTCTTTGATGTGTTGTTTACTTGTTTCATCAACACAAACCATAGGATTTGTAATGTCTTGTGGACGCTGATAGATTTCTAAGACATCTTCCATCGCAGCGACAAACTCCGCAGATGCTTCTGGTGGAATACACCATTGCTTTTTTAGCCAAAGTCTAAGTTCGTTTTTTTTTAGCACTTGTCGTATGGTTTCATGAGATATGCTTGAGAAATGTTCCAACTCTACCATTTTCTCAGCTAATAACCGAAGCGTCCATCTTGAGCACCCTTC
Source organism: Candidatus Poribacteria bacterium (assembly GCA_965221425.1). Taxonomy (GTDB): domain Bacteria; phylum Poribacteria; class WGA-4E; order WGA-4E; family WGA-3G; genus MSPOR6. Next base: position 148,553 of record OZ244889.1, read on the forward strand.
TGGGGTTCAGAACAAACTAAAGCGATGAGATGTGCTTCTTTTTCTTCATCAACCTTTAGGTTGGGTGTGTCAGAACGCTTTTTGGCATTCTGCGCAGCTGTGAGCCCATCAAGACCAAAGGTTTTACGGGTTCTCTGAAGGGTAGGTATTGAAACTTCAACAGCTTCTTTTATCTATTTATCGTCATAAGCGGGACCAGACTCGCCTTCATCGGCTTTCAATAAGATCCTGGCACGCGTAAGTTTTCGTGCCGATTCAGTCCGAGAAGAGATCAGATCAATAAGATAATCTCGTTGACATTGATCGAGTTTGACTTGATATCGTTTAGCTGGCATAATAGACTCCAAAGTATATGAATAATTGTCTTGAGTCTAAGGATACCATTTTCCAAATAAACTATCAAACTATTGTTGACACAGCACTAGTCCCTTCCGGTGCATTTTCCTGTACGTTATCATCGTCAACATATTTATTTTTTATTACCTTCATTTCACCGCTTGTAAGTGATATTCCCCGCCGCGAAGCAAAACGCATTATAGCTTGTATATAAGTGGCATTGTAGGTTGGGGTATCAACAAATTCGATACCACAGTTCCAAAGTTCACACATATATTCGTTCGCTATGTGAATTATAATATCTATTTCCTTTGCTTTGCGTTGTTTGGTAGCTACGCAGAGTTTTTCAAAAAGTTCGTGGTCGCTTGCGATAAAATTCAATCGTCTCACCAAAAAACCCCAATGTTGTTCGTTTAGGTATTGTCCTGCTTGTCCGCACTCGAATTTGAGATAATCAAAAAAATCAGTGACTGTTACTCCCCGTTCACATAACCGCTTTTCAAGTGTGTTAAGTATACGAGAACAAATTTGTGCGGGGGTTTTTCTATTGTCGTCTTCTATAGCGTATGCATCATCTCTCGGAGGATCCCACCAATTTACTTCGTGAGGAGAGTAAGGTTGCTTCCAATCTATTTCTTCAGGTTCTTTCCAATCTAAACATTCGAGATAAATATCTTGATCTAATTGATTGTAATCATCCATTGTAAATTTCCTCTTTGAAAAAGTGTAAAAATTGCGATAGTGTTGATAAAGTTATGGCACATTGGCATTCACGCGGACAACTTGTCCGGGTTGCACGTCTCTGAGCACTTGATTCACTTCCAGCATAGCCGGTTGAATGTGCTGTAGTTTATTGCTTTTGGCAGAGATGAGAAACAGCACACAGTCCGGGTGTGCTGAACCGATAGCATATTTGCTAATATTCTGTTGATATTCAATGCTCTTGTCCATTGTCACCAATACATCAAACGTTTCTGCGGCTTGCTCAAGGAGTTCGCCATTTCGCTTGCCTTTCCACCCTTGCCAATCCACAGTTGTCACGTGGTAATCGGGATCAAAATATCGGATCAATCGCCAGTTTAAGTTTTCGTCAAGTAGAACACGCATGTGGGGTTGTCTTCCGATTTTATCGTGTTTAATGTCTCAATTGCCGTTTCCAACGCGAACTCTAAAAATGCGATTGCCTGCTCTCGCGACACAGAAGTGAACCCATCAAGAAAGTCATCAAGACTCTCTCCTGCTTTTAGATGATCAATCAGCGACTTTATCGGCACCCGTGTGCCCATAAACACAGGCTCGCCGCCGTGAATGTTGGGGTCTTGGTTTATCATTGCTTTGTATAAACGGAATGCTGTCCACTCGGTATCTAAATTTTGCCGAGAACTTTGAAAACCGCTTTTGTAGCACCGTGCTGGGGGACACACTTCTGACATAAGCGGAACATTTATCGCTTTAGATAACTTATCACTTATATCTTCAATAACCCTTCCGTTACGTTCTGTCCGCTCCATTTTTGGCTTTACTCGGACATATAGTTCATCATTTCTCACTCGCTCTAAAAAATCTTCTGACAATTTTTTAGACACCTGATCACTATATTCCAAGAATGGATAGTCTTCTTTTAGAATACGCTCCAGTTCATGGACAATAAACGGGTTTTCGTGTAGTTTTTCCATGATTATTCCTTGTGATATTCTGCTGTGTCAGAATAGTAAAAAAGTGGCTAAAAATTTGGATTGAGTTTGATAAAAGTGCGATTATCAATCCTAAACACAATTAGAGGATAACACCAATACACCTAAAAGTCAAGTATAGTAAAACCTACACGATTTCTGCAAAAAATTTGACTTTCTGCAGGTTTGGAAGTATAATAATTAAAATGCCTCTGTGGTGGAATTGGTATACACGGCAGGCTAAGGACCTGTGCCTTAATTGGCGTGCTGGTTCGAGTCCAGTCGGAGGCATTTCTAAAACATCCTATTTTTAAAGTGCCTCTGTGGTGGAATTTGGTATACACGGCAGGCTAAGGACCTGTGCCTTAATTGGCGTGCTGGTTCGAGTCCAGTCGGAGGCATTCCTAAAACATCTTATCTTTTGCAAACGGATTTGAACCCTATAGTTTTCCAACCCAAAATTGTACCGTTTATGGTAAAAATCATAATTACTTGGACACAACGGTAGGTTTGGTTTTATGAAGTTTAAGTTATTAATTCGGTAATTTGGCGAGGTTAGGAAGAAATCAACGGTATGAATGCCATTTAGGCATTCCCTGCCTTGCCAGCAGCAGGTGTACATCTCTGCTGGCGAGGTTTCCTAACCTCGCTAAATTACCCAATTTATTTTTTAATCTTCATTTAACCGACCCTATGTAAATACGGCAGAATACGCCAAATCAACGGTATGGATGCTATATAGCATTCCCCGTATGGTATTCTGCATTGGTTAGAAACCGCATCCGCCGAATCATGCAGAATACCATACGTGTATTCTGCCAAGCGCATGAGGCGTTGATTCACCAGGGAGTGTGAACATATTTTTGGATTTCACTATAATCTGTGCCATCCGCTAATATTTGAATGCAGGTTGCCAGCCATTAACACCATTAGCGAGCAAATCAAAAAGATGCCAGGAGGCACAGAAGGAATCTCCCGGACCAAAATTCGCCTTTGAAATATGAACAATTTTGTCGTTCGTCTTTTTGTAAAAGGTTGAAACACCCGGTAGCCAACCGTTTCCACGCTTGAACCCCATATCTTCGGTAAATGTTGACCCTTCACTGGAATACATCTTGAACCGCCAACCTCTTTTTTGAGCAAATGTTGCCTGTACCTCAGGAGGGTCTGGCGATACGACGACAAATGCCGCGCGGCTTTCCAGATGTTGAAGCACACCATTAAACCCATCTGCCCACAAGGTGCAATAAGAACAACTCTCCCCCATGTTATGAATGACAATTAAATCTTCTTTGTCATCAAACATATCAGAAAGCCTCACCTTTTTTTCATTTGATCCCTTTAAAACGTAGTCTTGCACCTCTTCTGGTGGAAGCTGTCTTCTAAGATCGCTTAATCTTTTTTGTTTTTCCAAAAGTTCTGCTTCCAAACGAGCGATTTCATTCTCAAGGGCTGTTTGATTTAATTCCATTTTATTCTCCGTAAAAAACACCTTACTATTTATGAGATAAATTCTATTCTGCTAACAGTTGCTGATACACCTCATAAGTGCGTTGTGCAATTGTTTCCCATGTAAAATTCTGCACCCTTGCCAGACCCTGTTTTTGAAGTGTTTGACAAAGTGTTGGATCAGATGCGATCTGTCTAATTTTTTCTGCCAATGCATCGGCATCTCCTTCTGGAAAAACTAAACCCGCATCACCGATGACTTGCGGGATTTCGCCTGAATCTGAGCCGATAACCGGCACTTCGCATGCCATGCCTTCAATTAGCACTCTGCCGAAAAATTCTACCCAATCGGCAGTAGTACGAGAAGGTAAAACCAGGGTATCCATACAGTTGAGATAGTTGGGAACTTCTTCGGGAGGGACAGCATCAATCCAGACAATTCTTTCTATGATTTGATGCTTTGCAGCAATATCAAGAAATTTTTGCTTATCTTCACCTTGTCCAACAATTAAAAGTTTGAAGGGGAAGTCAAGCATCGCTGCCGCTTCAATGAGCGTGTCAATGCCCTTCATCTGCATTAGTCTACCGACATAACCGATGACAAAGTCGTCAGCAAGCCCAAGAGATGTTTTGAGTTGGCTCATATCCCGTTTCTGAAATAACGAAATATCAACACCGTTTGGAAACGGAATCTGGGGGCCTATATATCCGCGCTGCTTTAGAATTTTGCCAGCATTCTCACTAAGCGGAAAGGCGATGTCGGTTTCGCGGAAAACTTGTTTTTCAATCCAAACAGGTAAAGGACCAAACCGTTGTTTAGACGGAATACTAAGTGAGGTACGAAAGATGAAGCGGCTGCTTGGACAAAAGCGCCGTTTCAGCCGCACTGTCTGCAACGCATTTAGACTCCATGCTTCCTCTTCCAGGTGGATAATATCGGGTTGGAAGTCCTTGAAATGCTGTGCTATACCTCGCCGATAATAAAAGCGGCTACCATAACCAGAAAACCGTATCGGGCAAGGGACCTCTTCACAATGAACGTCAGACTCAGGTTCAAAACTTATCTCCTGAAAACTTTCGTACCAACGGTCAGGCGTGAGAACACGCATTGTGACATCCGGCTTTGCCGCGATGAGGTCGAACTTCCTCCGATACGGTTTCATTATATAAGAATGGGAAAGAACTAAGACACGCACCAATTTTGGCTTCAGAATGTTGCTGTTAACTTTTAGCCTTAAACAGCACTTCATCTTCAGAGCTGTCGGCTGTTTTATCAGGGCCTGCTGATGCGCCTTCTGGTTCAACGAGACCATCCATTAGTCCTTCAAGCTGCCGTCGGATTCCAGCCCGTTCCTCTTCAGTGGCTAACCGTGCAAGCTCGGATGCTTCTCGTAAGTCACTATTAAGATTTTCCAACTCTTGAATTTTTGCGTCACGTTGCACCAAATCGCTGTTGAGCCGAGCAATTTCAGCTTCAAGCCCCAGTTTTTCATCTCTTAATTTTTTAACAGTCGAAATGGCAAGGTCTACATGCTCTTCAAGAAGAGACACCACATTTTTCCCTGTTGTTTCAGACATTGAATCCTCCTAAATATACTTTTGACTAATCTCTATTATTTATTGACAACGCATATCGTAAATGCGGTTTGTTAGGGTTATTCTGTTCAACCCAACCCATAGCTTGATTACCTTTTCTTATAACGCAATGCCAGATGTTCAGCATCTGCCCAGTTAGGTTGATTTTGGGCATAGTGAAATAGATACTGTTGTGCGTATCCGACAAATTCACCGAAATAGTTTTTAGCAAATTCTTGAATTTCACGTGACGTTGCGCGTTTACGAAGATAGATACGTTCAAAAATCCGTTTTATCCAGACATCAACAGGCAATGCTGTCAGGTGTCCAAGAGAAAAGAGACAGATACAATCAGCGACTTTTTCGCCGATTCCTTCCAATTTCATCAATTCCTGTTTTGCTTCAGGATAATCCATCCGTTTGAGTGCCTCAAGTTCAAGTTCTCCGTTGGCTACGGTGCTTGCTGCATTCCACAAATAACGTGCACGGTACCCGGTGCCGCAGGCAAAAATTTCGTCAACACCTGCATCCGCGAGTGTTTGTGGTACTGGAAAAGTGTAATCCACGTAACCGTCAAACGCCAACCTCTGCCCGAAACGTTCAGAAAGTAATTGGATAATGCTGCGGATACGTGCCATGTTATTGTTTTGCGATAAGATAAACGACGCGATAGTTTCCCATAATTCCTGATTCAAAAGACGCATTCCCCAGAACTGATTAATTGCTCGCTCAATGTAAGCATCAACGTTCACTGCAGCTAAAATTGATCCCAAATCTCTGTGTAAATCAAGATAGTGATGCAGGTGCGATGTGGAAGTTGGTTCACCTTTTGAGCTATCTATAATTAAGGTATCACCTCTTTGCTGGATTTTGAGTATCTGTGCTTCAACGACACCAAAATACGCGTCATCCACTCGGTTCCACCGGAATGACTGTCCAGATTCTAAGGTAAATTTCAGGTTAAAATCTGTCAAATGCTGTATGCATATTTGACGTTGATTCGTGACATCCTTTATCTTCATTGGCACTCTTAAACGAAATTATATGTTAAAACACAACAAAATGCAAGTGTTAAACTAAAAAATTATTGAAAAATACTCTACTATAGAGTATCATTAAAAGTAGTATAATTCAAATTGAGGAGAGAAGATTACAGATGATTATCTTTCTACGGGAAAAATTTATTGCCCAAATCTTTATGTGGGTAATTGCGGTTGTCTTCGTCATTGGGTCAATTATGCTTTACAGCGGCTCAAGCGGTGGACGCAGTGAGGGGACTGAGGCAGAAGTCGTCCTTAGAATTGATGCGTTAGAAGTTACAAGAGGTGATTTTGATAGAATGGTCTCGGACGAGATGCGACGCCAACAGAACCAAAGATTTAGCGGTCCATCCGACCAGAAAGAAACAGAAAAGGTTATTATTAATTCCTTGATCAAACGGGCAATTGAAGGTAGTGCAAGAATTAGCGATGCAGAAATTGAACGTTATATTCGGAGTGATATAAACCGAGTTCAACTGTATAATCAAATCGGGCCCGAGGTAGTAAACTGGTATAAGTTTCAGCTTAGTGCAACAGCACTCCGAGATAATGTCCAAAACCTTGAATTGGTTACCGATACAGAAGCTGAACAAGTTTACCAACTTGAAGCAGAGCAGGCAAAAATAAAATTTATTGAATTTCGGGACAGTGACTATGTTTCAACTGTCAATGTAGATGACGCAGAAGCGGTAACGTTTTTTCAGGAAAATCAGAACGACTATAGAACCGAAGAGCAGGTAAAGATTAAATTCATTAAAATTAATCCTGCGGACTTCGTCTCAACTTCAGATGTTGAAACGTATTATGCTGAGAATCAGAGCGAATTCATGACTCAAGAGCTTGTCAAAGCGCGGCATATCTTGAAACAGTTTCCAGACCGAAACAATGTTACTGATGAACAAAAAGCAGAAACGAAAACAGCGGCAGAAGAATTACTTAAAACCGTCAAAGCTGAATTGGCAGCTGGGGCATCGTTTGCAGATTTAGCGAAAACACATTCAGACGGGCCCTCTCGTGAAGATGGCGGTGCATTAGGAAGTAGCAACCCAGACCTTCCGCCTGGCAAGTATTTTGGGCGCGGGCAAATGGTAAAACCGTTTGAAGAAGCGTGTTTTGATATATTGAAACCTGGGGAAGTAAGTGATCTTGTTGAAACAAGATTTGGATATCATATTATTCAATTGGAAGAAAAGCATGCACCAACTCTTAAACCCTTCCTTGAAGTAGAAAGCGAGATCAGAACTAAATTGGTTCAGATCAATGGCGTGGATAACGCAAAAGAGATCGCTGACAACCTACTTTTTGACATTGAAGTTGAAGATTATGAAACTGCCATCGGACTTGATCGGTATAAGGATCTGTCACTTGCAGTGTGGGAGACAGATTTTTTCAGTGAAGATGCCAGGCAAATTCCGAATGTCGGATCGCCAGTTAACTACCGAGGATTTAATGAGGAAGTTTTTGATATGGAAGTAGGCGTGACGAAAACAGTTGAAACAAAAGGTTTCAGCGGAGATGTCACAGCCTATTTTGTTGCAACTGTTCTGGGCAAAAAACCTGCTGCTATTCCTGAATTTGAGGACGTTAAAGCAACAGTTATTGACAATTTACGTAAGAAAAAAGGAAAAGAAAGTGCTTTGGCAGATGCGCGAAATCTGTTTAATCAACGGACAGACGATGAATCGTTGGATGACTTAGTAAAAAAATATAAAGCACCTGAAGGGACCACAATAACTCAAAAACCCGTTCAAGAAAGTGGGCTTTTTAATCGGACACCTGGAAGACACTACGTTTCTGGTATGGGTAATTCAAAGGAAGTGATGTTCGCTGCGTTTAAAATGTCTGTAGGGGATGTCGGTGGACCGTTTAGAGGTACCGAATCGATCACAGGAGACGTATCGGTTTACCTCATTGAATTAGTCGAACGCGTAGAGTCTGATGTAGAATTGTTCCGAACGGATCCTGTGCAAAAGGCACAACGTTATCAAACACTTCTTCAGAGCAAGAAACAGGAAGCTTATGATAATTGGTTTGCTGCACGGAAAAAAGATGCAAATGTCTGGATTCATGAGGACTATCGCTAATTAAGAATGTCATAGAAAAAGTTTCTACGTTTCGGGACAAATCCTAATTCTGAGATAGTTCGTTCGATCTCCTCTATCGGCATACAGTAGACGGTGCCAGCTTTGCTGACCACGTTTTCTTCTATCATCGTTCCGCCCATATCGTTGGCGCCGAATTTGAGCGAGAGTTGGCCAATTTTGGGACCTTGTGTTACCCACGATGACTGAAAGTTGTCAATATTATCTAAAAACAAGCGGGAGATCGCTAAAGTTTTTAGATACTCAAAGCTACCAGCGGGTGGAATGTGTTCAAGTTCTGTGTTACTTGGTTGAAAAGACCAACAAATAAATGCTGTAAACCCGCCTGTTTCATCTTGCAGATCGCGCAACCGCATTAAATGTTCCACGCGTTCAGCATAACTTTCGACGTGTCCATACATCATGGTAGCACTCGATTTGAGGCCGACCACATGCCCCTGCCGCATGACTTCAAGCCATTCGTCCGCTGTACACTTTTTTGGACTAATCTTGTTCCGGGCGTGATCGGTTAAGATTTCTGCGCCGCCACCGGGTATAGAGTCAAGCCCAGCATCGCGAAGGCGAGTAAGGACTTCTCGCAATGACATGCGGTTGATCTTGGCGAACCAATCCAGTTCGGGGGGCGAAAATCCGTGGATGTGTATTGGGTAGTTGGTTTTTATCCAACGGAGTAAATCTTCATACCATTCCAGTTTGAGTTTAGGATGTAGTCCACCTTGCATCAGAATAAGCTCACCGCCTAAATCAAGAGTTTCTTGGATTTTTTGCCCGAGTACCTCACGTTCCATTACATAGGCATCAGGGTCTTTTCGGTGGCGGTAGAAGGCACAGAATTCGCAATCAACATAACACCAGTTTGTGTAGTTAATGTTCCTATCTACAATATAGGTTACGTAGCCTTCAGGATGTTTTCGGTGTCGGATAACATCTGCGGCGTGTCCCAGTGCAAGCAGGTCATGACATTTAAAAAGTGTTAGTCCGTCATCAAAGTTTAAACGTTCTCCTGCAAGTGCCTTTTCTAATATGGGTTGAATGGTATTATTCATCAAATTTATTGGCCTCCACATGCTCTGTTGCGTTAATAGAATAATTTTACCATTTTACCAAAGACATGTCAAAATTAATTTGACTTTGCTGAAGAAATTGGATATAATTACAAATTGAGTCTTGAAAAATTTGGAGAAAAACGATGGCAATTGTCTACTTAGAAGAATTAGGAAAACATGTGTCGAATAAGTATTTAGCAGTTAACGTTATTGCAAAACGGGCGCGTGCCTTAAATGATGAGCTTCTCGGCGCCGGTTTATCCAAAAAGCAGAAACCCGTATCTGTGGCAACAGAAGAATTGGCTTCAGGTGAACTGACATATAAGACAGTTGATCCAAATGCTTCGGAACCCGAGGCTGAGCTTATCTTCACTTCTGAATCTGATGGTTTTGATGCAGTAGATGGAGATGAACAGATTGCGGAACTCTTTGGTGAAAGTCTTACCGAAACCAGCGACACTGACACCGATGAAGATGTGAATGCCGAAACCAGCGACACTGACATTGATGAAGATACCGATGATGGAGACTAAAACGCGATTATAGTGACATTTAGAATTAAAAGGACATTTTGTAGCATAACCTGTTAGGTTGTGCAGAAACAGAACGCATAAATCAACGCTATGAATGCCTTTTGGCATTCAGCGGTGTAAAGTTAAGAAAACGTTTATAATTCTATCTGTGCTTCTCAATCCACATGGTGATTGAAACTATCCTATATTTAGTCCCGTAGGGACTAAAGAGTCTTTCATATATGCCGGAAATTCCTTATAAGCCCGATGCGGTTAGGAAACCACCTCTACCAGAGTGAAGGTCCGCTAAATTGACGCCTATGGTTTGGTTTTCTGACCGAACCGAACATAATGTCCAATTAATTCTAAAGTTTACTATAGGAGTTTTTTTTGACAAATGGTCTTAAAGCGTGTATACTTTTAAATAAAAGGATTGAAGAGCGGCACGGTTGCGTGCTGACGTGGCTCAATGGTAGAGCAAGTGATTTGTAATCACTAGGTTGGAGGTTCGATTCCTCTCGTCAGCTTCCTATTTTGGGGGTGTGCTTGAGCGGTCAAAAAGGGCAGACTGTAAATCTGTTGGCAATGCCTACGGCGGTTCGAATCCGTCCGCCCCCATCCGTTTTTGTGCGGGAGTAGCTCAGCTGGTAGAGCATTGGCCTTCCAAGCCATGCGTCGCGGGTTCGAATCCCGTCTCCCGCTTGTGTGAGTTTATGATTTGCCGACGTAGCTCAGTCGGTAGAGCGCGTCCTTGGTAAGGACGAGGTCACCGGTTCAATCCCGGTCGTCGGCTCCACCTAAAATAGAGAGGTAAGAAATTATGCCCAGAGACATTGTAACTTTAGCATGTGATGCATGTAAACAACGAAATTATGTAACAACACGGAATCGACGGACACAGCAGGATCGGTATGAGCGCAAAAAATATTGCCGTTTCTGTCGAAAACATACGCTGCATAAGGAGACGCGATAGACTTTATGTCCACAGGCCAGTAGCTCGAACTGGTAGAGCGCCGGTCTCCAAAACCGGATGTTGGGGGTTCGAATCCCTCCTGGCCTGCCTTTTATCATGATAGCACGAATTAAAAATTACATTCAAAACATACTTTTAGAATGGCAGAAGGTATCTAAGCCTGACATGGAACAGGTGCGGGGTAGTACAGTTGTAGTTTTGATTGCTTCTGGAATTTTGGGTGTTTTCATCTGGCTTGTTGACGGTAGTTCTGGACAACCTACATGGCAATGGCCCGCTGAATTGATCCTCGTTGCAATTCCTATCGTCGTTTTTTTTCTGAGTAGAGACTTAGAGAATCGGCAGTTACTCGCAACAGCTATAGCATGTGTTCCTTTAGTTGTTGTCCTTGTTAGTCAATACATTATTCAACCTGAAGATCCACTCACAGGGTTCGGAATGTCTTTTTTAAGGAATATTTTTCTCCGCTACTAATTTAAATGTTCGGTGAGATTTCTTGTCATTCTCATACCTGTTTCGTGCGAAGAATAGTTCATTTGATTAAGCACCAACAAATTGTCATAGTTCTACTTCTGGCACTTTAGGAATTAAAATAATGGAAATTGTCATGACTGGTTACTGGTATATTGTTCAGGTCTATACTGGACACGAAAAGAAAATACAGTCCAATCTTGAGAGACGCCTCTCCTCCGATTCGGATAGTGATAAGGAACTTCAGGATGAAATTTTACAGGTTAACGTTCCTATCTCCACTACCGTAAAGAATGAAGATGGAAAACGCAAGGTGAGAAGTAGTCCTACTTATCCAGGGTATGTTCTTATCAATTCTCGGCATGAAATTGGACCGCACTCAGAAAATTCGATTGGACAAAAAAGTTGGGCTTTTATTCAAGAAACTCCTGGCGTAATGCAATTTCTTGGAAATGCCAATCCAATTCCACTTAGTTCAGAAGATGTAGAACGGATGTTGGAAAGTTCAACCGTTGAGGAACAGGAGCCGGTACCAGAGGTGACGTTTGCTGTGGGTGATAAAGTTCGCGTTATTGAAGGTCCTTTCAGTACTTTCACCGCAGAAATTCTTGGAATAGATATGCAACGCCAACGCTTAAGTCTCTCAATTACAATCTTTGGGCGTTCAACACCTCTTGAATTGGGGTTCCTTGGAGTTGAAAGACTATAAATTTAGTAAAGATACGGAGATATTGACAAATGGCAAAAAAAGTAGCAGGTGAAGTCAAACTTCAGTTAGTATCAGGGCAGGCTACTCCACAACCACCAGTGGGGCCTAGTCTTGCGCCTTATGCGATTAACCTGCAAGAATTTATAAAAACCTTCAACGCGCAGACTCAGCAACAAAGTGGTATGGTTGTCACCACTATCATTACATGTTATAGTGATCGGTCCTTTACCTTCACAGTTAAATCGCCACCAGCTGCGGTTCTGCTCAAATCTGCGGCGAAAATTGCCAAAGGGTCTGGAGAACCAAATCGGAATAAGGTCGCCGCTGTGAGTAAGGCTCAGATTCGTGAAATTGCTGAAACAAAATTGCCAGATCTTAATACTACGGACATAGAAGCAGCAATTCGAATGGTTGAAGGCACAGCGCGAAGTATGGGTTTAACAATTAATTGATGCTTCGGTTACCTTTATAAGTATGCAGCTTTGGTGAAGCGACGTAAGAGATGAATTTGATATTATTTGGAGAATAATATGGCGAAAAGAGGAAAACGTTATCGTGATATGCAGCAGCATGTTGACAGGCAAAATTTTTACACAGTCGACGAAGCTGTCTCACTCTTGAAAAAAACAGGCACAACAAAGTTTGATGAAACTATTGATTTGGCTTCCCGTCTCGGTATAGATGCGCGTAACGCTGAGCAGAATATCCGTGGTACAGTTGCGCTTCCGCACGGGACCGGAAAATCTGTTCGCGTTGTTGTATTTGCTGAAGGTGATAAGGCACGTGAGGCTGAAGAAGCAGGCGCAGACTTTGTCGGCACTGATGACTTGGTTGATAAAATTGCTGACGGTTGGCTTGAATTTGACGCAACAATCGCTACACCAGATTTAATGCGGAGCATTATGCCAAAGTTGGGAAGAATCCTTGGACCACGAGGGTTGATGCCCAACCCGAAAGCTGGCACTGTGACAATGGATGTCGCCGAAACACTGCAGAACATTAAAGCGGGACAGATTGAATATCGGGTTGAACGAGACTCCGGTATCGTTCATGTTCCAATTGGAAAAGTCTCATTTGAAGAACAGCAAATTAAGGACAATCTTATGACTGTTATGGATGCTCTTGTGAAGGCGCGTCCTGCCGCAACAAAAGGACGGTATATTAGAAGTGTTGCGATCTCTTCAACGATGGGTATCGGCATCCGAATTGATCCGCAGCAATTTATGTAATCCGTAAAATCGGACATATTGTGGAATACCGATTTCACAAAGTGAACGGAATATAATTATCAGATACTAACCGACAAATTCCGTAAACAGAATAGAGTTGTAGAAAGTAGGGGCTTTTGGCTTAATTACCTACCGAGACTCGGATAAGGTTAGAAAACACTTCGTGCTTATGCAAGGAAGCAAGTTTTTTGACTGCCGTAGTTAGGTCAAGCCTCCAGATCTCTGGGGGTTTTTCTATTTCTGGATGGAGTTGTCAAAATGTGAAAGGAGCTAACCTATGCCGAATGAAGCGAATATTCAGCAGGTTGGACAAATTCGTGAACTTTTTGAAAGTTCAGATGTAATTCTGTTAGCAGATTTTCAAGGACTCACCGTCGCTGAAGCAAACGCTTTGCGTCAGCAGTTACGTGAGGCGAATGTTCGTTATAAAGTCTGCAAGAATACATTAATTAACGTTGTTGCGCAAGAACGAGAAGTTGAAGGGCTTGCGCCATATTTAAAAGGGAATACCGCACTTGCGGCGAGCGATGACCCTGCTACTTCCAGTAAAATCCTCTTTGAGTTTAGTGAAGAACATGAAAGCTTAAAAATTAAAGCTGGTATCCTTGGGAAACAGGTTGTTGACGCGAATGGCGTTAAAGCACTCCAAGATATGCCTTCAAAAGAGGTTTTGATTGGTCAGGCTATCGGGGGTATCAGTGCGCCGCTGTATGGGCTTGTCGGAGTCTTGAACAACGGATCTCCCATGACGCGGTTTGTTAATGTGCTTAGTAGGACAATAGGTCAGGTGACATCTGTCCTCACACAGATTAGTGAACAGAAGAAAGCAGCCGAATAGGCATAACTTTTACTTTTTATTAAGAAAGGATTGTAAAAATGGCAAATATAGAAAAATTGATTGATGAAATTAGTGAGATGACTGTTCTGGAACTCTCCGAGTTAGTAAAAGCACTTGAAGAAAAATTTGGTGTGAGTGCTTCTGCCATGCCAGCGGTGGCAGTTGCGGGGGCGGTCCCAGCGGCAGGCGCAGCTGGAGAAGCAGAAGCTGAGGAAGCAGCAGAGCAAACCGAATTTGATGTCCAGATTAAAGAGATCGGTGGACAGAAAATTCCGCTTATTAAAGAAGTTCGCTCCATCACCGGACTCGGTTTGAAAGAGGCAAAAGAAAAGGTTGAATCAGCACCAGTTGTTATCCAAGAAGGTATCAGCAAAGAAGATGCTGAAAAAGCCAAAGAGCAGCTTGAAGCTGTCGGCGCAGTCATCGAAATCATCTAATCAGAGTCATCGCCTTCAAATCATTGAGGCGGACTGAAAAAGTGAACTTAAGCAAACCCCATTATGGTGTTGAACTATGATGGGGTTTCTTTTACAAACAGATGTTCAGTATCGCAGAAATTTTTTATCTCGTTTTCAGTCAACTCGCTGTAGGCGGGTTTATAACTATGCTCCTTATACCGAAAGGTTTAGTCGGTGCGAACTTTTATCGCCTGATGGGGGGCATCTATCTGCTTGTGTGTGGATTAGCGCGCTGTGCTAATCTGTATATCCATGAACAACCTGTTACCTTTGTCAATTTTTTTGGATTTTGGCAGGACACCGAATCTGTTTTAGTAATCAGTTTCGTTCTTATAACTTGTGCTTATACACTGAGTTGGTGGTTCAAATCATCTATACTTACCCAGGCCCTATTTTATAGTGTGATTCTCTGTGGTAGCATGTGGATTGTTTTTAGTGCTTTTCCGCACTTCAAAAATGTCCAATTTCCCGGTGAAACATTTTTATTACCTTTCCAATTTTTAGTGTCAGCAGTGCTACTTGGAACAGTTCATACTGGGATGTGGTTTGGACATTGGTATCTTGTAACGCCAGAATTACCTGTCCATTATTTGAGACGGTTTAACACTGTTTTGTTGTGTACGCTTGTTGTAGCAATCTCTCTTTTCTGCATAAATATGTTTTTCAGGTCGCAAGCAGAAGATGTCGCCCCTTTTAATTTTCATTATCAACTTATTTTTTGGATGCGGTTAGGCATTGGGTTTGGCGGCACACTAATTCTTTACTTTATTTCTTGGGATTGTTTGCGTCCAAAATCTGTTGCTAAAGATGAAGTTGGGGCAACGCGGGCAGCGACAGGTTTCCTTTTTATTGCAATAATTACTGTGTTTTTGGGTGAGTTCTGTAGTCGGTATCTGTTTTTATCAATGCAGTTTCTTTTTTGAAAATTGCAGCCCTATGTGATATACTTTCAGCATCGGTTTATGACAAATTTCAGAGACCATCTGATGACAAAAAACGTTAAAAGTCCACTGCGCTACCCTGGCGGGAAATCAAGAGCAATCAAACAGATTCTCCCTTTTATCCCTGCAAAGATCACCGAGTTCCGCGAACCTTTTGTCGGTGGCGGATCCGTTTTCTTTGCTGTCCGAAGCATTTTTGGGAACAATATCAAATCATATTGGATCAATGATTTGAACTATGATCTATACTGTTTTTGGAAGCAGGCAAGAGATAACGTTATAGAACTCGTTGATGAGCTGATAAAAATATACACAACCACTAAAGACGGTCGCGCTTTATTTGAAGAATTGACGAAAGATAGAGATTTGCTGTGCAATAACAAAGATATGCTATCCGAATTTGAGCGGGCAGTGCGTTTTTTTGTTCTTAATCGTATTACTTTTTCAGGTGTCGTAGATTCTGGAGGGTATTCGCAAGGGGCTTATGAGAAGCGGTTCACGCGCTCGTCCATTGAGCGAGTAAAAATGATTTCGCGAGCACTTTCTGGTGTCAAAATCACAAACGAAGATTACACAGCAAGTCTTTTTGATGAGAACAACGATGTCTTTATTTTTCTTGATCCACCCTATTTGAAAGCAACGGAATCTAAGTTATACGGAACGAGAGGCACTTTGCACACTACTTTCGATCACGATCAGTTTGCTGACAATATGAAAAAGTGTAAACACAAATGGCTTATCACCTATGACGACTCGCCAAAGATTCGTAAGTTGTTTGATTTCGCGGATATTCGTGAATGGACGCTGCAATACGGAATGAACAATTACCGAAAAGATTCAGCTGCTAAAGGTAAAGAGTTATTTATTAAAAATTACCATATTCACGCCAAAGTTCTGCCTTGAGGTAACGTGTAGATTGGGTAGAACGGATTCATATCTGGCGAAATATAATTCCATTGAAAATTTTACGTAGGTACGTTAAACTAACGATATTCATTAAAGTTAAGGAGGCACATAATGAAATCCCAAATTTTCTATGAACCTGAATCAATGAGTCTTGAAGATCGACCGGTGCCTACAGCTGGTGATAACGATCTGTTAGTTCAAGTTCGTTCAGTAGGTATCTGTGGTTCGGATGTAGCATACTATTTCGGTAACAGTTCCCTTGAAA
Source organism: Candidatus Poribacteria bacterium (assembly GCA_965221425.1). Classification (GTDB taxonomy): domain Bacteria; phylum Poribacteria; class WGA-4E; order WGA-4E; family WGA-3G; genus MSPOR6. The sequence goes on from OZ244889.1 coordinate 165,076, forward strand.
CAGACGATGGTAAGGGACCGCTTATTCTTGGACACGAATTTACTGGTGAAGTTGTTGAAGTAGGAAATGAAGCCGGAAAAACAGGCGGATTTAAAGTCGGTGACAGAGTTGTTGTGAATCCAGTGCAATCCAACCCAAATTCTTTTTGGAGTAAGAAAGGATTGTCCAACTTGTGTCCAGAAAAACGTATCTTAGGCGTGGGTGTGGATGGCGGTTTTGCAGAATACGCTGTTTCTGATTACCGTTGGACAGTCAAACTCCCCGAAAATGTTACGTATGATCAAGGGGCACTCACAGAACCACTTGCATGTGGATTGTATGCTATTAACAATCTCAATGCTGAAGAAGGGCAAACTGCCGTTGTTTTCGGGCCCGGTCCCATCGGTTTAATGATGGTGCAAGTTTTGAAAAGTCGTGGTTTGAAAAACGTTTTGCTTGTCGGTACTCGCGACTATCGTTTGGAATGTGGTAAGGAACTTGGTGCAGACTTAGTTGTGAACGTCAGCGATACGAACTCGCCACACTATGTTGAGGATCTTGGTGCAACAATTCAGGAACTCAATAACGGTGAATTAGCTGACCGTGCTATTACTGCCACGAGTTCACTTGATGCAATCCATACAGCGCTCGAAGTTACGGGGAGACACGCAACTGTTGTTATCTTTGGTCTTCCTGGCGATAAAGATGTCATGCAGGTTCCGATTCTTGACACTATCCTTATGGATAAAACCATTAGGTTCTCCTGGTTAGCACCGGACACGTGGGAAGAGGCTGTTCAACTCATTTCCAGTGGCGATGTCAATATGGACAAAATCATTAGTCACGAATTCCCACTTGAATCGCTTGTTGAAGGAATCACAAAGGTTCGTAATCGAGAAGACAGCTGCACCAAAGGACTGATAAAAGTTTCTTCTTAAGTCGGTATCTAACATGGGTATCCCATTTTTTATTGTTTTTGCCTTATCAATCGTTTTCCTATCGATTGGAATAACTGGGTGGGGTGACCTTATATCGGTTGAATGGCCTGAGCAGAATCCATCGGCTGCGACCGTTGACGAAGTAGTTGTCACCCCTTACCTCGGTTTAAAACTAAACTATTGGGCGATTGCACAGTGCTTGACAGGCTTTTTGTTGTTTTTGGCGAGTCTCTACCTTATGGGGTTTTTACTCTATCTTGAAGAACGGGAGAGCGGCAGGATAATGAAAAACGTGAAAAGTTTTGTGAAACTACGTCAGTTTTTGGAACGGCGTCAGAAGAGAAGTATATCTCAATAGATATTTATGATGAACTCACGAAACCTTATGGATAGGAGATACACCGATGGAAAATTATCCAAACGTGCGCCAAATGCCTTACGCTCCGACAGAAACGGCAGATCTCTACCCTGAATCGGATGGAAAACCTATGGCTGATACCGATCTCCACATTCAGTGGATAATCTGGCTGCGGCAAGTCCTTGAGGGGCATTTTGCACAGATGCCGGAAGTTTATATCTCCGGCAATATCATGATGTACGATATTGAGGGGCCTCTTCGGACGGCTGTGTCGCCCGATATTCTTGTCTCTTTCGGGATAGGGCAGAAAGACCGCCGCACCTACAAGGTATGGGAGGAGGGCAAGGCGCCCGATTTCGTAATGGAGTTTTCAAGCAGACGGACCTATCAAAATGATTTAGAGAGGAAAGTGGTGCACTATGCCGCAATGGGTATACCGGAGTATTTCCTTTATGATGTGGATAGGCGTTATTTACCTTCACCGTTGATGGGCTATCAGCTTGTTGAAGGTGCTTATCTTGAAGTTTCTACAGATGTTGATGGTGGGTTGCGTTCTGAAGTTCTAAACTTGAGTTTTCATTTACGTGATAATGGTCTTGGGGTTTACGATCCGGGTGCGGGGGAATGGCTGCAGACACCTGCTGAGGCAGCGACAGAACGTGCGGAACAAGCTGAAGCGCGTGTGCAACATGAAGTTGAAGCACGACAGAAGGCGGAAGCAGAAGCCTCACGACTCCGAGAGGAACTTGCCCGCTTAAAAACACGGTAAAGTGATTATTCCTTTTTTAATATGGAACAAGAATTAAAAAATGACTTACTTCTTCGCGCGTCAAGATGTCTGCCAGTGGAACGGGTGCCTGTATGGATGATGCGGCAGGCAGGCAGATCAGACCCGCTTTATCGTCAGATTCGACAAAAATGTAACCTTCCATTAGAGCGCCTTTTCCGAACTTGTCCTACCCCGATGTCGGACACCGATGTGGAATGGGCAGTAAAAATTTCACTTCTTCCTAAACGTATCGGTGTAGATGCCATAATTGTATATAAAGATATTCTTACACCGCTTGCGCCGATGGGGGCACACTTCCGATTTTCCCCTGGGCCCGTTTTAAGCCAGCCGATACGAACACAATCACAGGTAGATGCACTTGAACCGTTGAATGATCCACCCATACAATTAGAGTACACTGGACAAGTAATTCGGTCATTGCGTAAGACGTTGAATGGAGAACTGCCGCTTATCGGTTTTGCGGGTGCCCCATTAACACTTGCTTTTTTTCTTATAGCAGGGGAAAGTCCAATGAAAAGAGGTGCTGGCATATCGGAGAAAGCGAACCCTGTTTTTGCAATGATAGAAGATGTGCCAGAACTTCTACACCAGTTGTTAGATAAATTGACTGAAATGACGATTAACTATCTGAATTACCAAATTAGTCAAGGTGTTCAGATTGTGCAACTATTTGAGTCGATCGCAGATGTGCTATCATGGCAGATGTATGAAGATTTCGCCCTTCCATATCATCAACGGATTTTCGCTGCACTCAATTCAGAGGCACCAGGAATCCTTTTTGCAAAGGAGTGTCCTTATATTAATTTAATGCACCAAAGTGGTGCAGATGTATTAAGTGTAGGCAAATGTGTAGACCTTAAAAAAGTCAGAACGGAAACAGGTGATTCCGTGGCATTTCAGGGAAATGTTGATAACGATATTCTTCGCGATGGTACATTTTCAGACATTACAGAAGCCGTACACACTTGCATAAAACAGGGTGGAAAAACAGGGCACATTTTAAACCTCAGCCATGGACTTCATAGAGACACACCTTTTGAAAACGTTAAACATTTTGTCCACATAGCAAAAACATGTCAGGAGAGTTGATGCAAAACATTTCAGAAAACCCGTTCGCGCCGCGTCAATACGGAGAACTTGTTAAGGTAACAGATCGAGTATATCTGTTTCGCAATATTGTCAACTCTTCTATTATAATAGGAGATAACGGGGTTGCCGTAATTGATACACAAGTAAATCAGATGATGGGAAAACGTCTTCTCAAGGCGATCCGAACCATCACAGATAAACCGATTCTCTATGCGATTAACACCCACTATCATTGGGATCATACAAATGGGAATATTATATTTCGCCAAGAAGGCGCGACCGTTATCGCACGAGAGATGACAAAAGACTTTATGGTGAATAGAGCACCGCGCCAAGAGGATTTTCTCCGTTCCCGCGGGTTTACCCTTGGCGATCCGCCATTTCTACCACAGAAAACATTTATGCATGAAACCGAACTTGATTTGGGCAACCAACCTTTGCATCTCGTTCACTTAGGAAAAGCAGAAACGGATGACGCAACTGCCATCAGAATTCCAGCAGAAGGATGTATCGTTTCTGGTGATACGGTGATGACGGGTAGTTTTCCTATTTTTGGCCAGCCTGTGATGAACGAGGGACTGATGGGAAACCACAATTGGATTAATACAATTAAAGAATTGCGCACATACACACCAGATCATGTGCTACCCGGCCACGGTCCCTTAGCACACGATGCCGAAATTGACCTGTTGCTCAAAATTGAGTCCTATTTCTTAATTGAAGTCCGAAAACGGGTTGAACAAGGTATGTCTTTAGCAGAGTTGCTAACAGACATGGAGGCTAACATGCCGAACTGGATTCGGGACATTGCTGAAGTTTGGGGAACACCACGTTATGCTATTCTGCGTGTATATCGTGGATTGATTGACGACCCTGAACCGGGATGGCAACACTTCAAACCTTCGGCTATCCCGATAGCTGATACCGAGGTGCTTAACCAGCGGACACAGGAACTGAAAGATTTTGAGGCGTATCGTGAAACAGCGGAAGAGGTCGCAGAAGGAAACGACTTCGGATTAGCCATCGCTATTTTGAAAGCTGCAACCGAAAAATTCTCTAATCTTCCAGAAGCATGGACAGAATACGCAAATCTACTCACACAAACATCTCGTACTGTGTCGAGTGTGCTTGAAAAAGGCGATTTTTTCTATGAGGCAAAAAATGCGCTCAATACCGCACTTGAATTAGACCCTGATTACGCGCCTGCACATCTTTTACGCGGATCCAACTATATCTTCTCAGCTTACCGGAACGGTGATGATCCCACACCCGGTATGGAATCAATCTATAAAGCATTAGTTAGCGGAATTCAAGGAACACAACTTGCACAAGCATATTTTTCCATTGGACTTGCACATCGTACGAATGGTGATGAAACGCTTGCTCGTGAAGCATTTGCACAAGCAATTGCTGTTGATCCGAGTTTTATGCCCGCGCAATTTGCTAATATGGCATAGGAGAAAAAATGAAATACGATAGTGTTTTACTTGTAGCATTCGGCGGTCCAACTCCGGGCTGCTGTAAAAAATATGATACCGAAAATTGTCCTGGTGAAGCATACTGTTTTGTTGAAGGAATTGCTGGCGAAGCTGAATCTCAAAAAGAACGCGTCCAAGACATCTCATCCCATTACGTACAATTAGGTGGATTTTCGCCATTCAACGAATTGACTTTTAAACAAGCCAAAGCATTACAAAATGCATTGCAACAACGTGACTTACCGTTACCCGTTTATGCTGGATTTCGGCATTGGGCACCGTACTTAAAGGATGTCATCGCTGAAATGGCACAAAAGGGGCATCGCAAAATGCTTGGTATCATCATGGCACCCCACCGAGCCAAAGTCAGCTGGGAATGGTACCAACAAACCGTCAAGAAAGGCATTGAAGCAGTTGAAGGTGAAAAACCGACTATTGACTATCTTGAACAATGGTATACCCATGATGGCTATGTAGGTGCTATCGCAGAGGTTATCAAAACGGCATGTGGCGATAGGTTAGACCGTGCTGAACTGGTTTTTACTGCTCATGCAATTCCGCAAGTCGCAGCAGATACCTCACCCTATTCACAACAGTATGAAAAGACAGGGGAAGCAGTGGCGCGAGAGATTGGGAAAAAACGGTTTAGCTTTGCATATCAGAGTGAGGTCGAAAATAGTCCACTCCGATGGACACAACCCGATATTAACGATTGGCTAAAAGCCAAGAAAGAGGAAGGCGTTGATACCGTCGTTGCATCCCCCATCGGATTTCTCTGTGACCACGTTGAAGTTTTATATGACCTTGATATAGAGGCAAAAGAAACAGCGGAAGTATGTGGAATTGATTTTATTCGGGCAGGCACTGTTGGCGATCATCCGAAATTCATTGGTATGTTAGCAGATTTTGTCTGTGAAAAGTCTGAGGAATAGGATTACATTTTAAGTACTAACCATAAGCGTCAATTTAGCGGTTCGCTACCCTGGTAGGCGGGGAATGCCTAAAGACGAATGCGCGCATGGCATTCGCCATGATTCATACCGTTGATTTGGCGTTTTGTAAACGCGCCGAGCCCAGACATCAGACGCTATAAACGGCGTGTTTACAAAACGCGCCTACTTTGGGTAATAAATCGGGCGGACAAAGCCCTCCCACAAGAGATAATTCAGCATTTTTGTTCTTAAATTGATGCCTATGGATTACGTTAAGTACTAACCTATTGGCATTCTAAGGAAAACTCTGATGACGCAGGAACAGAAACGTGCAATCGTTATCGGCGGCGGAATCACTGGTTTAGCTGCTGCCTATCGCTTAAAATGTGAAGCAGAAAAAAGGGATATTCCACTTGAGATTATTCTGCTTGAAGCGAGCAATAGGGTAGGCGGTGTTATTCAGACCGAACACCGAGATGGATTTATCATTGAGCACGGTCCCGATGCCTTCATCTCAACCAAACCCTGGGCAAAAGCATTGTGTGAAGAACTCGGTATAGCGGATCAATTGATAGGCACTAATCCAAAGGTGCGGCGGAGTTTTGTCCTCCGAAAAGGCAAACTGCTACCGGTACCAGAAGGGTTTTATATGATGGCACCGGGATCATTCGGGCCTTTTTTAAAAAGCCCTATTTTCAGTTTGGCGGGTAAATTCCGTATAGTCCTTGATCTCTTTATCTCACGGCGCAGCGATATAGATGATGAATCGGTTGCAGATTTCGTTAGACGCAGACTCGGAACCGAGGCATTTGAGCGAATGGCACAACCGATGATAGGTGGTATCTACACTTCGGATGCAGAAAATCTAAGCCTAAAAGCTACGTTCCCACGATTTTTGGAAATGGAGAAAGAACACGGCAGCATTATCAAAGCACTTTTAGCACAAAAACGTAAGGCTAAACAAACGAGTCGTGGGACAAGTGGGCCCCGTTACAGCTTGTTCTTATCTTTTACAGATGGAATGCAAACTTTGGTAGATTCACTTGCAGAAAATCTCGCGGGATATATCCGTTTATATTCCTATGTTAATGGTATTGAAAAAAAAGAAGGTGAAGGAGGTTGGCGCGTTTGCATTGATGATGGTGAGATGTTGGAAACAGACTTAATCTGTATCGCGCTTCCCGCACCACAAACAAGTAAAATCTTGGCTAACGTTTCACCTCCGCTTGCCGAGAAACTCTCTACTATTCCTTATACATCATCTGCCACGGTTAATTTGGCTTTTCGTCGAGAGGATATCCAGCACCCACTCAACGGGATGGGGTTTGTTGTCCCTGTTACAGAACAACTTAACCTTATTGGGTGTTCGTTTAGCAGTGTGAAATTTGAAAATCGGGCACCAGCAGATAATGTATTGCTACGTGCATTTGTCGGAGGCAATACATTTGAAGGTAAAGTTAATGGAAGCCTGACTCAAAATGATTTAGTGTCAACTGCATTAAAAGACGTATCAAACTTACTTGGAATCAAGAAGATACCTCTTTTTTCTATTGTAAGTGAACATTCACAAGCGATGGCACAATATCTGGTCGGACACCAAGTGCTTATAAGTGAAATTGAAAAACTTGCAAAAAACTTTCCCAGTCTTGCTTTAGCAGGCAATGCGTATCACGGCATAGGTATTCCAGATTGTATACATAGTGGCGAACAAGCCGCATTGAAGTTGCTTGATACAATATAGAGGAATAGAGATGCGTTATACTGTAATCTTTCAGCGATGTGTCTTGGGTTTTTGTGTATCTCTATTAGGCTTAGGCGTTGTAATGTTCTTCGGAAACTTTATATCCGATGTAGAGAGCGATGCAAATCAACGTCAGGAAATGTATCAAGCGTTTAAGGATGGAAGGTGTAAGAGTTGTCATCCTGCAATTTGGCGCGAATGGGAAAAATCCATGCATGCACAAGCATGGGTAGATGAAATTTATCAGGAAGCCGCAAAACAAATTGCTAACAGAGAAAAGAGTTGTGACCCGTGTCATGCTCCTGAACCGATCCTCGTGACCGGGATTGGGAAGATGCCAAAATTGCGTAGCGTACAACGAGAATCTGGTGTTTCTTGTCTTGTATGTCACCTTGATAAAGATGGTGCAATGCAAGGTCCTCCGGCAAGTGCTGAAACCAATTTTCATGCAAATGTAACCAATTCTATCTATCAGTCACCAACAAAACTTTGTGCTACGTGTCATGGTCAACCGAGTGTGCCTGAACATGATCAAGTATCCAGTTTTCTTGAAAGTCGGTTCGCGACTGAAAAGAAGAATTGTGCAACCTGTCATATGCCGGTTGTCAATCGGTTACAAAGCACAGCGAGCTATGAAAGTATCAGGGGGAGGAAACATACGTGGCAAGGCAGCCGCAGCGTCACACAGCTAAAAAATGCCGCGACACTTAAGATTGAATTTGCTGATAAGAAAGCGACTGTGGTCCTTCAAAATAAGGCGGGGCATCTCCTGCCAGGTGGCACGTTACGAATTATTGTTCTCGATTTAACGCATCTTGCACCTGATGGAACACAGCGTGAGAAAAAACAGGTTTTAATTTCTGAAAAAGCGAAAAACCGGCTTAAACCTGATGAAAAGCGGACTTTTGTTTTTGATGTTAGCAGTAGGGACACGCTAAAAGCGGACTTAAGGTATCAACTTACACCAAAAACACCTGAGCCTGAATGGATACAGATGGCAGAAATAAGTAAGATTGTACCGTAACGGATAAACATTACCGCCGATAAACATAGTTTCCTATGTATTTGAGGGGTGCGCATAAATATTTGGAGCATCAGCACAGACAGGGACGGACTTTAAGTGCGGCATTATTTCACAAAGTGCTGTTTGTAGTCGCGCAATTCATTGCGCCTCTTTAAACTTGTGGACGGCACACGGCGTGTGCCTACTACCTATAAACGCATATTTAACATCGGAATTATTTATGCACACCCCTCATGTATTTAAACTTGGCAATGAATTAAAACCAAGCAGACGTTTTAGTGTCGGCGTTGCGCGTTCAATGACCTCCTCTGATACAATTTTCATAAGGTCTTGTTGTGGTTTTAAAATAGATCGACAGAAAAAACCGAGCAGTGCAACTCGTGGCTTATCAGTCCTATTTTCTGAAGAACCGTGCCACACAGCCCCGTTGACAATTAAGACTGAACCGCGTGAACCGCAAATTTGCTGTTTGTCTTCGTATTCAATGTCAGCTTCAGGTAACGCTTCAAGTCTTAGATGGCTTGCCGGAACACAGCTGGTCGCACCGTTTTCAAGCGTAAAGTCGTCTAAAAACCAGACGCTATTTGCAACCATTGGAAAGTTAGGACGCGGCGTTGGAAGTCCTGATAACGGATAGTCAATATGGAGACCTGCATCTGGTGCATTTGGATAAAGGATGTTTACTGTGAAAGAACTTAGCGTGCAGTCTGCACCAAGGAGATATTCCATAGCAGCAAGCATCTTTGGCTGTTGGATAGCGTCTTCAAATATTTCGTCTTTGTCAATTAGATTCCAAACACGTTGCGCGCTTCTGTTTGGCAAATAGGTATGCCCTGTACCAGCTTTTTGTTCTGCTGTGGCAAGTTCCAAGGCACGTTTTCGGAGTTGCGTTGTTGTAACCGGGGAAATCAAATTTTCCAAAAGCAAAAAACCGTTTAGGTCAAGTTGAGATTTATCAGAAATTGTCAACATAAATTGATTTTCCTTCAACACAAATCTTTTTTGTTGACAATTTATTCGTTTTTTGATACTATGTCAATCAGATTTTAAGGAATTCGTCCAAGTATGTAAATATTTTAGGTGAAAATTGGCTAAATTGATTTGACATACTTTTAAAAGTATAGTATTATATTAATTACCGATTGCAATTTAATCGATAGAATATAAATAGGCGGGAAATTTACCGAATTTCTAACATTAAACGCCGCGTGCCGATTAAAGTGCTTGCTTAATTTTGTCACTTTGTGTTAAAATAATGATGTTCTTATATTATGATCAAACTTTAAGTCAATAAAATTGTATGTGTTACGTAATCACTCAAATCTGTTATGTGATACTTGCATGGAGATTCCCTGTGGTCAAATACCAGAACTTCGGTGCCCAATTTTGTTTGCTTTTTGACCTTCATACGGGTAGTATTACTATCCTAAGGTGAATCTACGTATACGGAGAAAATTTAATACTTGGTAGTAGGCTGTTAATTTGGATGGGCAGACACCTACCTCCGGTCATTTTGTTGTGTTTCCCGCTTGCCCATCTAAAACTTCAGTATTTAGTCTCGTTTTCGCGGGACTTAACGAGGAGGAAAAGTTAATGAAAAAACGAACACTTGTTTGTTTTTTGATTTTTACATTGTGTTTATTTCACAGTTCAATTCCAGACACTGTGTTCGGGCAAGATGCGGCACCAACTTCCGCAGAACTCGCCCAACAGGTGTATGACAAATATAGGACGACGCTTGACCGTGAGGATATCAAAGCGGTTTTGCCGCAGGTTTTAGTAGGATTGAAAGATCCAGATATTCAACCACTTTTGAACGCTGCGACTATCAATCTTGTCCTTGGTAATCCGAGTTTATTAGCAACTTTTAAACCGGATATAGATCCGCGGTTTATCCAACTTCTAGATCCAGAAACAGGAGATGCTCAACTCAGAGGAATGCTCGGAGATACGTTGGTGATTTCTCTACTTCAGGATCCAGCAGCGATTGATGCACTTGCGGTTTTGCTTGATGTAAGTTCAACACCACCGGATCCAACACCACCGGATCCAGCACCACCGACGCTATCTATTACAACCTCGAGCCCGACAACTGATCAAAGAGGTTCATTTAATGTTGCTTTTACGACTGCAGATGTTAATGGAGACGCGGTTACCGTGACGGGTTCTATTTCGGTGGTACCTGCTGAGGCAGCGAGTTATTACAGTATCCCAAGCGGAACGCTCACCGGTGTTGTGCGGATTATGCAGACTGCTCCCACCGCGGCAATGCCTACCATTCCTGGCGCAACTGTTACATTAACGTTGGTAGCCAACGACGGTACTGCGGATTCATCCCCCGCAACTATTGCGGTTACATTTGCTACAGTGGAGCAACCGACAGTTGATCCGGGTCCACCGGATCCACCCGTTCCACCGCCTGATCTTACCCCCTCAAACCTAAATGGTCAGTCACGGCTTGGTGGTCTTTCGCTTAACAGGGTTTCTGGAAGGGCTTTCATTAGAGAAATCGTTAAAGCAACCGGATTGCCAGCATCAAGCGCAGATCCGTTAGTGGAACCTGTAGTTGATTTTATTTTAGCGCAAATCCCGCAAGGGATTCTCCCCAAAAAGGCGATTAGACAGATTTTAGCTTCTGAACAACCTGTTTCTGTTTTTGCTGAGGGAAAGAAGTCACAGTTAGATTTTGAGAACTTTGGGAATGCTATTACACCCAGTCTTGTTATCTCAGACTTTGCGGATGTTTTCACCGGCGATTTTGACGTTAAGAAATACCTGACAAGTGATAATCTGAACCTCTATGTACGCGTTCCTGATGTGCTTGAAGGTGGAAATGTTAAATTTAATCTCAATGGCCGGACAGTAGAAGCGGAGAGGATTACGCCAGTCGAATTTCAACAGGATACTATTCCTTATACCTTCCGACTGGACGAATCGCTTGCAGCGACGAACCTACCCGCATGGCCAGGTTCAGACACCCAAATCTTCTCAAGCGTTGTACTCCGGTACTCGCAAACTGGATTAAACGGAGATTATATTGCCGTTACTATGAATCCAAAAGGCAATGGTGTTTGGGAAAGTGATGAAATCGGAATTTTAGCAAAAGGTAATACCTTTTATTATTTTGAAGTAACACTTACCCATCCAGTGAAGCTAGAGGTGATAAATCCTGAAGTGCTTCTCCAAATTGCTGCTGCTGGAACGTCTACGGCACCAGCTGTAAAGGAATATATAATTGAAAATTGGTCAATGCCCGATCCTCGCAATCTTCAATTAGCACAGCGTGGTATCATTGACGCATTGTTCACGCCTGATTTACAGGCCGCCATGGCCGCACTTCTGGCTTCACCTGAAGTTAGGCCGCTCATTGAGGCTGCTTATGCTGGCCAACCGATAGAAGGTACAGCGATTGCAAATGCAATTCCACGGAAAGAAATTACTAAACTGCAGAATTTGTTCTTCCGCAATGTCTTCAGGTTGACCAGTCCCTTTGAAGGCAAACCTGATGAAAACGGCGTATATCGCGGTGGAAATTTCGATCCATTGTTAGCTTCTGTGTTCAGTGTGCCAGAGGTTGATATAGAAACAGATTCATTTTGGTTTGCTAATATTGATTCAATTGCCGACGGTGCTTCTAACTTACAAGCTGGTGTCTATAATGCAAATGCCGAGCTTGTGGATCAGATTATGGTTGACTTTGAGGTGGACACCACTGCTCCTGCAGCAGACATTGTGTTTGGAGACGGTGTAACTAACTTCGGAGAAAACGTTACTGGTTATCGGAACAAAGAGGATATCTATGTTGCCACGGCGCCTAACACAGGTGCTGCTTATTTGAACATTACAAGTTCAAGTTCTGACGTAGGCGAGGGTAAGGGATATCTTATTTATCAAATAATTGCATTGGACGCGAATGGTAAGCCGGATCCAGCAGATACTTGGCTACCTTTGACAGTTAAGAATTCTATGGTAGCATCGGATATCTGGAAGATTGTCAGGGGACAATTAGAAGGACAGTCCGATCCGACTCTACAGGCAGCTGCCACGTTAGAATTGGACGATGTGTTACCGTTGTTAAATGCCCAGTTGGTTCAGCAGTTCGCAAATCCGTTTTTGAAACCCTTCGGAATAAAACTTACTGAGGAACAAAGCGCGTTGTTAGCGAATTTAATAGGTGCTGCGGTTCAAGACCTTAATTTGATACCGTTGACCTACGATACGTCACGTGTCATGATGATGCCTGTTCAAGGTGAGAACTTAGATCTCTTAACGGGTAATTTTGGCATACGTGCTATGGGGATTGACACGCTCTTTAATGTCGGTTCCGATGTTGCACCGACGCCCCTTAGAGTTGTTCTGCCTGAATGGGATAGAACAAGTGTCACCGCCGCAAGCCTTGGTGACCTCAATGGTGATGGTGATGCTGACGAACCGTATGAAAGCGGTACTATTTTCAGGAATGCTACGGATGTAACGCTAACCATTACAGTCAAAGAACGCACAGTGCATCCTGGTACTATCATGGTTGAATATGAGGACGCGGATGGTAACTGGCAGAACATCGGTAAAGTTGATTTAGCGGAAGGAGAACATGCTGCTGGCGCTACGTTTGAAGTTCCTTGGAGCGTTACTGATTTTGACGCTTTACTGGCAGCAGGCGACACCGTCGCGGTTCGTACTGTAACAACTAATGGTCTTCAACTCACTGACATATCAACTGACAGATCAGATACATTTATCATTAATCTTGATGCGGATGTTCATCCGGTTGATCCGAAGGTCTTGGTCGTTGATGTTATCACTGGTGATATGAATCCGGATAGTGGCGCACCGAGAGGCGATATTACGCTTACCGGATATGCTGCACGTCGCACATTTCCAGAGACTGAATCCGTTAGTGTCCAAGTAAGCATGGACAACGAAACATGGATAGATGTTGGCACTGTTGAAGTAATGACTGATCCTGAACATGGCATTGATGGTGCTGAAACAGCCCTTAAAATGTTTAAAGGTAACACTTTAGCAGCAGTCTATGATGCCGATATGCTCCATATTGATGAAACCAGCAGCTACATCCAATGGTCTCTTGCTATAGATACCGTTGCTTTGGAGTTAGCAGACAGCATCACTAAAGAGAATCTTGATGCTGCACATGCTGCATCTAATAAAGCAGGTATGACTTATGTGGATCTGGATGGCAACCGCTATATGGTGCGCGCATATCCAGTTACCAGCGACGGTAATGATGTAGATGGAGTTGCTGAAGGTGACATGTTTACCGAGAAGTTCTCGTTAGACAACGTTGACGACGTTGGTCCGCTCGGTCCAACGAATATTGTCGCAACAATGACCGACGCGTATGAGGATACTGGTGTCTTTATAGACCATGGTGACGGAACTTACACAGTTGGTGGACTCGTTGATAAATATGCCGATGATGTCAAATCTCCTGTGGTTACTTTCACCATTTCGCCGACTGCTGATCCTATGACTTATGCTGGGGTCAAATTGATGACGAGTCTACCTAAAGGTGCTATTGTCAAAGACGCTAACGGAGTACTCATTGTACCTGCGGAAGATACTGGTGCCTATGTTTTAGAAGGTAGTGGTCCAATTACTGTAACCGTAGATGTCGGCACACTTATGGATGAAGACGAATTAGTCCACAATGATAGATATATTGAAGATGTCTATATTGAAAATCCAGACGAATTTATCTATAATCCAAAAGGTGAAGCCTTTACGTTCCAAGTTCACGCTATCGCCTATGACGCGGCTATGAATTATCAAACTCATGATCGTGCCGAAAGTGGTGAAATCATTGACACTGTTGAAAACAAAATCACAGTCAATGTTCAGCACACTTATCGACCCGATCCGGGTGTGATAGCAATCAGCGTTGTGAATTCGGATGGAATGGTAAATCCGGATAGTGGCGCACCGCAAGGTATACTCACTTTTGATGTCTATACTTATGGTATTACTTCAGCCCCAACCGAAGGTATTCGTGTTGAGGTTAGACGAAAATCGACAGCAAGCGGTGAGTGGATTGATCCTACGTGGGAACGTATTACTGGTACTGCGATGCCATCTGAAATTGTGAGTGTATCCGAAGTGCCAGTTACAGATTTGTCAGATATCCTTACTGACGCTGCCAATGCTGGAATTATTAATACTGGTGTTATCGGTGTACTTGTTGGCATTTCTGAGGCGGAAGGGGAAAGTCCCGCGAGCCTTATGAAATGGTCTTATGAGGTAGATACACGCAAGTTGGCACTGGAAGATACTGACGCCCCAGAAGGTACTATCAAACTGGATGATACAATCAACCGGGGAGATGGTGATTCTGAACGCGACGTATCTAAAGATGAAAACCGGTATGTGGTGCGTGCATATTCACTCACACCGAAAAATCCAGTTCAAGTCGAATATCCAAAACGTGATGAATATCTGGAACGGGGTGGTGTAGAAGCATTCTTTTCATTAGACAACGATGATGATGTGCCGCCACTCGGTCCGACCAATATTACAGATGTTGCCGATGTCGCTGGCTCTATCGCTGCGAATGAAGATGGCAGCTACACTGTCGGTGGTATTGTTGATGATACAGTTGACTCACCAGTCGCTATGTTTTCAATTGAACCGACTGCTGATCCGAAAACTTATGTCGGTGGAATGATCAGGCTGGTTCGAACAGCTCCTGATGGAACAGTAACCGAACTTCCATCCGTCGATGTCACGGAAGGACAAATCACGGATGATGTCGGTTTACTTGCAAATGGTACATATATGTATTATGCGCTTGTTGCTGACGAGTTTGGTAATTGGCAAGTTCAAGGTGAAAATGATATGCCTTCGCCAGTGGTCACAGTCCATGTCCTAAACTTCCGAGTAAGTGACATTAGTGATCTTACTGTAACCGCAGTTGATGGTGAATCGCCAGACAGACATGTACTCCAAGAAACTATTGGAGAACTTCAAGGAAGGTTCCCTCTCAAAGAATCAATCGCTGTAAGTTTCAATGTTAATAACGGTTCATTAGCCGTTGAAGACCTAACAGGTATTCTCGTTGATGGACATGAGGTAACATTTACTGCTGGCAGCGGTGCTGAGAACGCTTTCTCATTGATGGCAGACAAACTTTCAACATTAGTGGATGGATGGTATACACCGGAAGGCCGCGTAACGAAACGGAACGGTTCGGTAACCTTCTCATTAGCAACGATTAACTTGGACAACACCGGTCCGATGATCGCCATTGAAACACCCACAGAAGGGCATACAGTCAATGACTTGCCAACGCTTCTTGCCGGTTTCGGTGATGGTGATTTGGGTAGTGGTGTAAGCGACGGTAGTGGTGTAAGTATGATGGATACTGCTGCTGTTTCATTAGCACGGCTCCGTCCGGAAGAAGTTGTTCAGGATGCAGTTCCTATTAATGTTGATCAGAGTATGGTTGAGCAGGACTTAGACTCTGTTGTCTATACCCGCACAGACAAACTCGCTGCTGGTGCATATCAGTTTACAGTCCAAGTTGCAGATAGACTTGGTAACGTAGGTGAACAGACAGTAACGTTTGCCATTGAAGGAATTAACCCAATAGTCATAATTACCGCGCCTGCTTCTGGACAGACTTTTGATCATAGTCCAGAAAAAGTTACTGGTTTCTTTATAGGCGGTGGTGATGTTAGCATTTCGGAGTTTACCATCAACGATGCGGATATGACCGCAGAAGTAGATGGAGGTAACTTCACTTATATGCCAGCTGAAGCATTAGGTGACGGCGATTATACAGTGGCGGTTGAAGTTACAGATGGTAGTGGTTTAACTGCTCAAACATCTTTAACCTTTACTGTAGAATTACCAGTTCCGACAGTCGCTATTCACTCACCTCATGCGGCTCAAGTATATGACAACGGTAAACCGATTATCGCTGGTGATTTCACAGGCGCTGAACCTATAGCGGTTGCACTTTCTATTGATGGTGTAGCAGTTGAGGCAGTTGTGAACGACAATAACCAATTTACCTACACACCGGCAGATGCGCTGGGTGATGGTTCACACATGGTTACTGTTGTTGTCACAGACGCTAACGGTAGAACTGCTGAAACATCAACTGACTTCACGGTAAATATACCGGGTCCGACAGTTATGATTCATGTGCCTGATGCAGGGCAGATGTATGATATCAGCACCCCGACTATTCAAGGTGAGTATTCAGGTGATGCTGCTGCTATGCCAGTAAAGCTAAGCCTCATGCTTAACGGTGAACTTGTTGAGGCAGCAGAAAGCGGTAACGAATTTATGTATACGCTTCCTGCAAAAGATGCAGATGCTGATGGAGCGTTAGAGGATGGCGAATACACGCTTGTTGCTGTAGCGACCGATGCGAATGGTAAGACTGCTGAAGCGACTGCGATCTTCTCGGTAAGATTACCGGTTCCAACAGCTACAATTGAATCACCTCATGCGGCTCAAGTATATGACGACGGCAAACCGATTGTTGCCGGTAGTTTCTCTGGAGCTGCACCTATAATGGTTGCACTTTCTATAGATGGTGTAGCAGTTGAGGCAGTCGTGAACGATAACAATCAGTTCACTTACACGCCAGCAGGCGCATTAAGTGATGGTGCACATACGGTTGCTGTTAAAGTTACGGATGCTAACGGCAGAACTGCCGAGACATCTACTGACTTCATCGTGGATATACCGGGTCCGACAGTAGCGATTCTTTCACCTGCTGCGGGTCAGGAATATGATCACGGTATGCCAATTGTCAGAGGTGAATTCGGAGGTGAAACTGATATTGTATTCACCCTCGCCCTTGACGGTGAAACCGTTGAAGCAATGGTTGAAGATAACAAATTCACCTATACTCCTGATCTGTCTTTAGACGATGGTGAATACACACTCGTTGCTGTAGCGACCGATGCGAATGGTAAAACAGCAAATGCAACTGTCATCTTCTCGGTGAAATTACCGGTTCCGACCGTAGTAGTTGTATCGCCTGAAGCGGGTCAAGTGTATGATCATGGTAAACCTGTTATCACAGGTGAGTTTTCAGGAGCTGCCCCGATAGAGGTATCACTCTCTGTTGATGGCGAAGCTGTTGTAGCAGAAGTCAACGACAACAATCAATTCACTTATACACCGGCAGATGCGCTGAGTGATGGTGATCACATGATAGCTGTTAAAGTGACAGATGCGAATGGTAGAATGGCTGAGACCTCGTCGGTGTTCACAGTAGATATACCGGGTCCGTCAGTAGCGATTCATTCACCTGCTGCAGGGCAGATGTATGATATTAGCAAACCTGCTGTCACAGGTGAGTTCTCAGGCGTTGCTATGCCGGTAGAACTCAGCCTGACGCTGAATGGTGAAGTTGTCGCCGCAGAAGTAAGCGATAACGAATTTATGTATATGCCTACAGATGCATTAGATGATGGCGAGTATACACTTGTTGCTGTAGCGACAGATGCGAATGGTAAGACTGCTGAAGCAACTACGATCTTCTCAATAGAGTTGCCGGTTCCGACCGTAGTAGTTGTATCGCCTGAAGCGGGTCAAGTGTATGATCATGGTAAACCTGTTATCACAGGTGAGTTTTCAGGAGCTGCCCCGATAGAGGTATCACTCTCTGTTGATGGCGAAGCTGTTGTAGCAGAAGTCAACGACAACAATCAATTCACTTATACACCGGCAGATGCGCTGAGTGATGGTGATCACATGATAGCTGTTAAAGTGACAGATGCGAATGGTAGAATGGCTGAGACCTCGTCGGTGTTCACAGTAGATATACCGGGTCCGTCAGTAGCGATTCATTCACCTGCTGCAGGGCAGATGTATGATATTAGCAAACCTGCTGTCACAGGTGAGTTCTCAGGCGTTGCTATGCCGGTAGAACTCAGCCTGACGCTGAATGGTGAAGTTGTCGCCGCAGAAGTAAGCGATAACGAATTTATGTATATGCCTACAGATGCATTAGATGATGGCGAGTATACACTTGTTGCTGTAGCGACAGATGCGAATGGTAAGACTGCTGAAGCAACTACGATCTTCTCAATAGAGTTGCCGGTTCCGACCGTAGTAGTTGTATCGCCTGAAGCGGGTCAAGTATATGATCATGGTAAACCTGTTATCACAGGTGAGTTTTCAGGAGCTGCCCCGATAGAGGTATCACTCTCTGTTGATGGCGAAGCTGTTGTAGCAGAAGTCAACGACAACAATCAATTCACTTATACACCGGCAGATGCGCTGAGTGATGGTGATCACATGATAGCTGTTAAAGTGACAGATGCGAATGGTAGAATGGCTGAGACCTCGTCGGTGTTCACAGTAGATATACCGGGTCCGTCAGTAGCGATTCATTCACCTGCTGCAGGGCAGATGTATGATATTAGCAAACCTGCTGTCACAGGTGAGTTCTCAGGCGTTGCTATGCCGGTAGAACTCAGCCTGACGCTGAATGGTGAAGTTGTCGCCGCAGAAGTAAGCGATAACGAATTTATGTATACGCCTACCGATGCGTTAGATGATGGCGAGTATACACTCGTTGCTGTAGCGACAGATGCGAATGGTAAGACTGCTGAAGCAACTACGATCTTCTCAATAGAGTTGCCGGTTCCGACCGTAGTAGTTGTATCGCCTGAAGCGGGTCAAGTGTATGATCATGGTAAACCTGTTATCACAGGTGAGTTTTCAGGAGCTGCCCCGATAGAGGTATCACTCTCTGTTGATGGCGAAGCTGTTGTAGCAGAAGTCAACGACAACAATCAATTCACTTATACACCGGCAGATGCGCTGAGTGATGGTGATCACATGATAGCTGTTAAAGTGACAGATGCGAATGGCAGAATGGCTGAGACCTCGTCGGTGTTCACAGTAGATATACCGGGTCCGTCAGTAGCGATTCATTCACCTGCTGCAGGGCAGATGTATGATATTAGCAAACCTTCTGTCACAGGTGAGTTCTCAGGCGTTGCTATGCCGGTAGAACTCAGTCTGACGCTGAATGGAGCTGCAGTCGCCGCAGAAGTAAGCGATAATGAATTTACATATACGCCTACAGATGCGTTAGATGATGGCGAGTATACACTTGTTGCTGTAGCGACAGATGCGAATGGTAAGACTGCTGAAGCAACTACGATCTTCTCAATAGAGTTGCCGGTTCCGACCGTAGCGATTCTTACTCCATCTGCGGGTCAAGTGTATGACCACGGCAAACCTGTTATTACAGGTGAGTTTTCAGGAGCTGCCCCGATAGAGGTATCACTCTCTGTTGATGGCGAAGCTGTTGTAGCAGAAGTCAACGACAACAATCAATTCACTTATACACCGGCAGATGCGCTGAGTGATGGTGGACACATGATAGCTGTTAAAGTGACAGATGCGAATGGCAGAATGGCTGAGACCTCGTCGGTGTTCACAGTAGATATACCGGGTCCGTCAGTAGCGATTCATTCGCCTGCTTCGGGTCAAACCTATGACCATGGTAAACCGGTTATCAGAGTCGAATTTTCTGGCATGACCGATGTTGAGGTAACTACATTCACTGTCAATGGTGAAGATGTTGCGGTGGAGGCAGAAGACAATCAATTTGCTTATACCCCCGCCGATGCATTGGGTACTGGTGAACACGTAGTCTTTGTTGAAGTCACTGATGCAAATGAAAAGACAGCGCAGGCAACTGTTGTCTTCAATGTCAAGTTGGATTCAACACCTCCTGTCATTTCAGAAGTGTCTCCAGCGGGCGTTGTTAAACTCAATAAAGCGGATATACTTGCAGAGAATATGGCAATAACCATCTCCGCAGTTGTCCTTGAGGAGCAATCTTCTATCTCTAATATGCAGTACGTTATAAATAACGGAATACCTCGTTCTTATCCCGTTCAACGTGCTACAAATAAGTTCGAGATAACAGAGAGTTTTGCACCAGGCACACACACCATTAAGTTGATTGCAGCCAGTGAAGGTGGCACAAGAGAATTCGAGTGGCAATTCACACTTGAGGTTGATGAGGCTGCGCCGGTAATCTCTTCAATTACTCCTGCTGGCACTATCCACGCGGGACTCCCGATTATTTCGGCGAGTGCGACAGACGAATCAGGCGTAGAAAATATCGCTATCGTCGTGATGGATAGTAATGGCGAAGAGGTGAAAGGTGAAACCATGAATGACGATGAGGATAGAACCAACACAGGTATAACCCGCTTAGACTTCCATCCTGAAGCCCCTCTCTCTGAAGGTACTTACGCGATAGAAGTTCGTGCGACTGATGCATTTGGAAATTCCTCTACGGCAAAAGGTGGTTTCACAATTGATTTTGATACCGCTGCACCGATTATCACGTCGTCTTCACCTCATAATGGTGCAAGACTGATGTATAAGCATGACGAAATCGCGAGACCGCTTCTTTCGATCACTTTTGGTGATGCTGAAACCGGTGTCAACCCCGATTCGATTCGTCTTGTGATTGAATCACCAAAAGCAGGTGGTGGAAGCCAAGCGCAACCGATTAACCTAACAGATGAGCAGATGTCAGCAACTCAGGTACTTTATACACCTGCTGCCCCAGCATTCCCCAACGGGTTTGCAGAACCAGGACAGTATACGGTGACACTTGAAGTATCTGACAATGCACATCAAGAAGGTAACGTTTCTGAAGAGAATGACGGTGCTCGCAAAGCGAACATGGCTGTTTATCAGTTCAATTTCTTTGTTGAGTTCGCGGATGCGCCTATATTGATGAAACCGTTTAACTTCCCCAATCCGTTCAAAGATAACACACGTATTTCCTTCGGACTTAATAGAATGTCCACGGTCAGTATTGTCATTTATGACGTGACAGGACGACCGGTGAGAACACTACGGGATAACGTGATAATGAATGCTGGTAACTATACCGGCCAGAACGGAATCGGTTGGGATGGAAAAACCAGCGGCGGCGAAGACTTAGCTCGCGGCATCTATTACTGCGTAATCGAAGTAACAGATGGTTTCGAGCCAGAATCCGCCACTCTTAAGCTCGCTCTGACGCGCTAAGTAAAAGATAGTTCGCAAATCGGAAATTGGGGATTGTTCCCAATTTCCGATGGTGCGGCTACAAAGGAGGACATAAATGTCTATCACAAAGCAAAGATTGCTATGCGGTGTAATACCCGTTTTACTTCTTATTCTTGCTGTGTCGCCTGTCTGTTTTGCTGAGGGTGAAGTTAACGCTATGCCCCATTTACGCCTCGGGGCAGGTGCTCGCTCAATCGGCTTAGGCGGTGCTTTTACAGCCATTGCAGAAGATGCCACAGCCACTGTCTGGAATCCAGCAGGACTCGGCTCATCGGCAGATCTAAGCCTCAATTTTTCTACACAGAGACTGTCTCTTGATAGAAATCATAATTTTATCGCTTTAACGAAAATGCTCGGTTCTTACGGAGCTATCGGATTAGCCGCTACAAATTTTGGTGTGTCCGATTACAATATATATGATGCAAGCGGGGAGTATGGAGGCACGGCTGACTATAGTGCAAGTGCTTACTCTCTCTCTTATGGCATTGCTATTGGACACTTCAATATCGGTCTAACAGGTCGAATGTTAATGGATAACTTCGGTGTAGAAAGCGTTGAAAACCAAAGCGGTTTCGGTGGTGTAGATATTGGAATCATGGGACACGCCCTACATATAGATGTTGCCGAAAGGATGATGGGACAAGCACTTCACACACACTCAAATGAAGCGCAGGATGGGCATATCCAGGTACCCACATTCCATTACGGTATTGTGGCGAAATACCTCGGTGCTTCGCTTGGCGAAGGCACAGTGCCAATGGTTGTTGATGTCGGTGTGGCTTATGATCTCTATATGGGTAATGTTGTCACATTCTCAGCAGATATTGAACAAGAATTCGTTAACCTTGATGAGAGCGCGTTTAGCATGCGT
This sequence comes from Candidatus Poribacteria bacterium, assembly GCA_965221425.1. GTDB lineage: Bacteria > Poribacteria > WGA-4E > WGA-4E > WGA-3G > MSPOR6. The sequence continues at coordinate 187,338 of OZ244889.1, forward strand.
GGCGGTGTTGAATACACTATTATCACTAACAAATCAACCGAATTCGCGCTACGCGCAGGTGTCAGGGCATCACGTGATGTTCAGAACCTTTTCGGTGGAGTTGGTGTCAACATTGCCGGACTGCAGCTTGACTACGCTATCCAAGATGGTATGGCAAGTGAAATCAATGGGGTGGGAAGCACACACTATGTTTCCGTATCCTATGAATTTTAGCATCTAAGAGGAGAATACTAATGAAGATGATAAAATCCACGCTCAAATTGAGTCTGGTTCTGTATATCTGCGTAGCACTCAGTGGCATATACGCTTTATCCGCCTCAGCAAGAATCACACCGCACGAAGGTGATGATGAGACTATGCTTATCACCATTGTAAAAGGCGATACGCTTTGGGATCTCTGTCAAAAACATTTGAAAGATCCACTGCGGTGGCGAGAACTTAGTAAATATAACGATTTTACTAACCCTCATCTGATCTATCCTGGCGAAAAATTGCGTATTCCTTTGGCTATGGCGAAAGATGTTGTGGAAATGGCTGAGGAAGACGTTGCCGAACAACAAGCAGAGTTAGAAAAATTACGTACCGAACTCGCTGAATCTGAAGCAACACGGGAAAAGTTAATGGCTGAGATAAAGAGCTTAAATGAAAGTTTGGCGAATCTCCAGAAACAAATTAAGGCTCTTGAAAGCAACCAGAAATCCCAAGAAAAAGTAATTGAGGCTGTTAAGAAAGCTAATAAAGATGCAGCTGCCGATGTTACTAAAGTCGTCAGAAATAGCAGGAATGCTCTTCAAAAGCAATTAGACAACCTGAAAGGTCAACTTGACTCTTCAAATGAGATGCTTGCTGCGCTCCAAAAGGATTTGAAAGCAACACAAGATCATATTAAAGGCGTTCAAGGGGACGTGAAAACTGCTTTGACACAGATTGAAATGAACCAGAAGGGTATCAGTGAGCTGAAAATGATGATAGAAGATGCGAAAGGTGTGCATGAAGAGGTTTCCTCAACCAAGCGCGCCCTCGTATTTCTCACAACAATTGCTGCTGGTATCGGATGGTTTGCTATTAATGCAGTCGGTGGTCGTAGCGGCGAGTAAGTAATTTTAGGTATTTATTCAGGCAGGGATGGTGCACACCAGCGCCGCCCTGCTTTTTTTATAGTAATCAAGTAATGTCATCACTCAATTTTAACTACCATTCTCTGTTTGAAAAAACAATTCAACTCTACGGCGACAGAGCAGGCGGACAAGGTAATTTTGAATTTGCCGGATTTGCTGAGTTGAAAGAGGCGAAGATTGTTTTATTGAAAGGAAATACCGAAAGTCTTAAACAACCTGCTGATTGGAGACGCTTCCTCCGATTAATCAACCTTGCGCAACGCCTTGAAAAACCAGTATTATTGTGGAACCTCCCTCTTATACACATCGCAACGATTCAACACCCAACTTCGTTAGCATTGGGAAACGCAATTCAGAACACCAAATTGCAATTACTAAAGCTACCACAACCGATTATCACCTTCTTTGATAGCAATTACGAATGGAACGATCTTATAAGAGAACTTGGATGGGCAGATGGGAGTATTATAGTTAAACCCGAAAAGGAAAAACTTTCAGAGCTGCCGAAGTTGAAACGACAGAAGCTCAAAATTGTGCGCGAACCAAATGATATACCCCAATACATTTTGGATGTTTTACAAGAGGTGGCGAAGATAAGCAGAGAAGAATTAGTTGTTACTCGATTAGAATCTTTTTCCCTTTCCGTTGAAAATCAACGATAATCTAATAGAACTTACGTAAATTAAAAACAATTGCAAACTAAGTTTGTTGGTTGTAATTATCCAACAAACTTAGTTTGAGTTCATATAATAGGAAGGAGGTAAGCACCATGAATAATTTACCAAAGTTTCCCGTGACCGTTGTCGGAAGCATGCCGCGTTCAAGAACGGTAGCACGGGCATTACGCAACAGGCAGAAGGGGCGTGTTACAGATACTGACTTCAATATGATCGCAGACGATGCGGTGATCGAAAGCTTAAAATTGCAAGAAGCAAACGGCGTTGATATCGTCAGTGATGGAGAACAACGGCGCGACAACTTTTATTCCTTTATTACACAGTGTATAGACGGCATCCGATTGATGACGCTTGCAGAAATGCTTGACTATGTTGAAGACAAAGCAGCATTTGAACAACTACTCAATGCATTAGACGTACCTGCTTTTGCGCTAAAAAATCCGGTTGTTGATGGAAAATTAAAACGTATCTCGCCGCTTGTACGAAACGACTATTTTTTCCTCAAACAGCACACAACAAAACCTATCAAGGTTACACTTCCCGGTCCCTATCTATTAACCCGTTCAATGTGGGTTAAGAAGCTCTCCTACGAATTTTATCCTGATAAAGAATCCCTTGGCGATGATGTGGTAGCCATTCTAAGAGAAGAATTGCATGAGTTACGGGAGGCAGGCTGCGAATTTGTGCAGTTTGATGAACCTGTGTTGACTGAAGTTGCTTTTACAGGACCGCATGAAACTCACACATTTATGTGTGCCGCACTTTCAGAAAAAAGTAGCCCAGAGGAAGAACTTGATTTTGCAGTCCAACTAATGAATCGCGTCGTTGAAGGAATAAATGGAAAAATGAAGACGGCACTGCATGTCTGCCGTGGCAATTGGAGTCAACAGGAAGATGTGCTGCTTCGTGGCTCTTATGATCTTCTGATTCCATATTTTAGCCAGATGAACGTCAATCAGTTTGTGTTGGAATATGCAACAGAACGGGCGGGTAGTATCGACGTCCTCGGTGAACTTCCTACGGACAAAGAGATTGGCCTCGGTGTTGTTGATCCACGTACAACTGAGGTAGAATCTGTTGATTTCGTGTTAGCCAAGGTGCATGACCTCTTAAAGCATAGGAGTCCTGAACAGATATATCTCAATCCAGATTGTGGATTTGGTACCTTTGCTGATCGTCCCGTAAATACAACAGAAATTGCTGTCCAAAAGCTACAAACGATACATAAGGCAGCAGAGATTTTGCGTTCAGAAGTATGAGGTCTACTATTTTTTCTATCTTTTTTCATAGTTGTTTCTCAATATGGTTAGAATCCGTGCTTGTGTTTTCTATGCGTTTATGCTACAATTCTCACAATTAAGAGAGTTTGATCTGATTCACACATCTGTAACGCTAAGGAGAATGATGATTTGATACATCTATTTGGAGAAGCTTATGAGAGAATACAACTGCTTCGCCACTTGGGGGATATATCACAAGTAGCTGAGGCTAAGATATACCAACTGACTGATGGAAATGAAAAGGGCACGGATGCAATCGGTTTTCGAACAGGTTCAGGTTTGAATTTTACTGTTCTTCCAAACCGCGGTTTGGATATATCTTATGCCGATTATAACGGAATCCCATTATGTTGGCGTTCTGGTACCGGTGATGTAACGGCAGCACATTATGAACCTGAAGGACTCGGATGGTTGCGTGGATTCTATGGCGGATTGCTTACAACATGTGGTATGACACAAGCTGGAGCACCTAACGTAGATGGGGACATAGAACTTGGACTCCACGGCAGAGTTTCTCATATTCCTGCGAAAAATGTTTGGGTAGATAGCCGTTGGGAAGGTGACCGTTACATCCTGTGGGTGCAAGGAAAGGTTACAGAAACCGCCGCATTAGGTGAGCATTTGTGCCGTACGCGTCGTATCTGGACAGAATTAGGATCAAATAAGCTGCATATTGAAGATATTGTTGAAAACCTTGGATATCAGGATTGTCCACACATGTACCTTTTCCATATTAACATCGGTTTCCCAATACTTGCAGATGGAAGTGAACTCATAGCCCCTTCCTCCCAGGTAACGCCTCGCGATGAACACGCTAAAAACAATTTATCAAATTATAATTTGGGGGAACCACCCACTGTTGATTTCCAAGAACGGGTCTACTATCATGAAATGGTACCTGATGTTGACAATCACATTCGCGTTGCCCTCATCAACCGGAGTTTTAAGGATGGTCAAGGCATTGGAATCGCCGTGCGATACCACAAAACACAATTCCCACACTTTGTCCAATGGAAGCTATGTGGTCAAGGCAACTATGTGATGGGTTTAGAACCTTCAAACTGCCGAGTTGACGGTAGAGCATCGGAGCGTGAACGCGGCACCTTACAACATATTGAACCTGGCGGGCGCCGCCACTATGAAGTCGAAATTAGTGTCCTGACATCTAACGCTGAGATTGACGCACTTGAAGCAAAAATCTCGAAAAACTAAAATAACACCCATTCGAAGCAGATATGCTATTGGCGTGTCTGACTCTAAGGAGAAAACAGAAATGAACAAACGTTTCACTTCACCACTTTTTGTGGTTGCATTCTTGACAACTATTTTATTTGGCACTTATTTTGTAACCCAACCAATAAACATTGCACAGGCTGATGGTCACGAGGCTGGCACGACCTCCCAAAAATCCGAGGTTGCCCCTCTTGAAATTCCTAAAGACAGTGTCCTACATTTAATACCTGAAACCACCTTAGGTGTAATCTATTGTCCCAGTTTGCTTGATTTTGACGACAGAATTAACGCTGTTGCATCAGAACTTGTCCCACAAGCTGGTCAATCCCCAGAACTTCTTGCCCAAATATTGGCGGGTTCCTTCGGTGCCGGCTTTGAGAGTTTAGCCGAATTAGAAGAGATCGGCTTGGATTTAAACCAAGATTTTGCTGTTTTCCTAACGAGTTTGGACCCGCTCAGCCTTTCCGCAACCGTACACCTAACTGATCCAGAGGCAATGAAGCAAGTAATTGAGGCTGAAGCAGAAGGAAGTGAACCTATCCAATATAATGGCGAAACCTATTGGAGTTCCGCTGAAGGTAGTGACAGCTTCGCTATTTTGGGGAACACACTTGTCTTCTCACAACAACCTGAAATCTGTCAAAACGTCATTGATATTCGTAAAGGGACAATGAAGTCTATCATAGCGAATCAACATTACGCTTCATTTCTAACTAATATCCAAAAAGAGACTGATCAATTAGCAGTTCACTTTGATCTCGAATCTATCATCGTTCCCTTTAGTGAAAAACTGAAAGAAGAATTATTTTCATCAATTGATACCATTGAAAGCGATCCAGCATCCATGGATGCAGTTCCGATGATGGAAAGTATTTTTAGTATGGTAATAGATTTTATTGAAGAGTTAAAATCTATCGGTGCCACACTTCAAGTTGAAGGAACTGATGTGCAGCTTGCAACGTTCCTGCAATTCAAAACTGATGGAAAAATTCAAGGAAAATTAAAGGAACTAACCCCAAATGAATTTGTACTACTCGATCATTTGCCAAACGGTGCCTTCATTAATGGGGCATTCCAAGGCAACCAAAAGTTACTGGCAGACATGAGTTTGGCTTGGATAAAGCCCTTTTTGAAAGAAAATGAAGAACAGGGTAAAGATTTTGAGGACCTTCTTCAACAGATGACAAGTGTTTATGAATCTATGGGGGATGAATGGAGTTTCACCGCCAACTTTAAAGATAGTCTTATTCCCGATTATCTCGTTATTTACTCATTGAAAGATGAGCAAAAGGTAAAAGACTATTATGAAAACCAGTTTCTGAATTTTCTCCAAAAAACAATGCAAATCATGCGAGATTCATTGGGAGATATGCCGCAGCTTAGTATGTACGACGGGGTTTATGTTGGAGACCCAATAATGCATAACGATGTTGAAATTAAAACACTGGTTTTTCCCAATTTTGGTGCTGTTTTCGTTGATATGCCACCTGAAACTGTAAATCTTATTCCCCAGGAATGGCAATGGTCTTACGCTTTTTCAGAAGGTCATCTCTTCTTCGGTGTAGGTGGTCCAGAACTGGTTAAGGCAGCACTTGATAGCAAAGCGAAAATGGGCGAAAGTTTATCTGAAAACATGAGTTACCAAAAACTCATTGAAAAGTTGGGAAGGGAAAACAACTTGTTTTTAGGAATTTCCCCCTTAGCCTTAGCGAAAAGTATTATGAATATCGCGGCACAGACTGATCCCAACGTTGCAGCACAAATGCAGATGTTCACAGCTATCCTCGGAGGCATTCCCGAAGCCTATAGTATCGGCATTTCAGGGAAAGTTCAAGATGGTGGAATTGGTGCTAAACTACTTTTCACCCTTGGCGATTTCAAGCAGTTGATTCAAACCTTTGCAATGATGTCTGGAATGGGACAGATGCAATAGGACTTAAAAACTCGTCCACAACTTGATTGTGGACGAGTTTTTTGTTTATAGTAGTAAAATCCAAAATATGTTCACATTTCAATGAACAACAATCCCGATATGCTCTTGCTGGCGAGGTTTCCGAACCTCGCCACTGTCCAGGTAATTGTGGATTTTACTATAACTTTTTTGGTGTTTATGGTAATATCAAAATTGTTTGTGGTAGCGCGCGGTTGAGAGGGTTCGTCCGCTTCTGCATCGTTATTTAGGCAAAACCCTCTGAGAGTGTATTACTTACCTAAGGAGGAAAGTATGAAAAATCGGAAATATCAACACTTCTTCGGGTTTGGCATCGTGTTTTTGCTAATTCTTGCACCACTCACGCTCGCTGATACTGCCGAAGAAACTGCAGAAGCAGCTGAGGCAGCAGAACCCAAGAAAAGCCCTATAAAAATCGGCGGCGCAATGCGGGCCAATTACGTATACGGAACTTACACAGATGGCAGAGGCGATGATAATGGAGATGTCGATCTTGAGATTCTCCGTGTCAATGCCGACCTTGACTTTAATAACATCATTGGTAGATTGGAATACCGTTGGTATCCAAGATGGTTCGGATCTTCCAGTGGATACAGTATGATACATACTGCATGGTTAGGCTATAATTTGGAAGACTTAGGTTCACTTAAGGCAGGTATTGTACGTGTGCCTTTTGGTCCGGGCCCTTACGGTGTTTCTTCAAGTTGGTTTTTTGACCAGCATTTTTATGTCGGTCTCTCAGATGATCCTGATTTAGGGGTCAGATGGACCGGTTCTTTTGACAAGTTGACGTATGATGTCGCGTACTATTTACAAAGCGAATTCCAAACCGACGGGTCTAGCCTCAAAAGTTCTCGATATGCTTATGACGTTGTAACACGGAGAGTTGGAGATGGGGACGATGAAGAAGGATATGATGAGCAACATCAGTTCAACCTCCGTGCAATTTACGCAATCGAGAATATCGCTGACGTAGGTGTGTCGTTTCAATACGGGTTACTCAAAGCAATGAATGTCGGGGACGATGAGAACGGAAGTCACTACGCGTTTTCCGCACACATGAAAAACTCGTATGCCAACTTTACGCTCTTTTCACAGTTCTCCTATTACGACCATATTATAGCTGACGAAACGCCTTGGGGCAACGGTGATACAATTCTCATGGGAGCTTACGATTACGCATCCCCCGTTGCATCTAACGGAATGGTACCGGCTGTATCGCTGCGGTACAACGGCATTAAAACATCAGGTATCTCATGGCTTGACAGTGTCACACCTTATGTGGAATGGAGTTCTGTCATAAAAACAGCAGAGGACTATAACCCGAGTACGCTTATAACAATCGGGGCGAGTTGGACGTTATTCGGTTCACTCTATGTCTATAGTGATTTTGCAATTTCTGATGGTAACCCCTTTGTTGGGAACGATGGTGCTGGTGATCTCGCTGCAAACGAAGATTACGATGATAAGAAGCAGAATTATAGACTAAACCTTAACTTCGGTTACTATTTCTAATTGGTTTACCTACTTCTCAAAAGGAGAATTTTGAAATGAACGAAGAAGGAAAACAACCCCAACAGATGCCGCATCAGATTGATGAAGGTAGATATAAGAAACTTTTCGGTTTAGATATTTACTTAACACCTGTATTTGTTATTTCCAGTATCACTGTTATTGTTTTTATCGTTGGATCACTTATCTTTCAAGAACAAGCGACTAAACTTTTTGGAGATGTCCGAGTTTGGCTGACGACCAACCTTGATTGGCTGTTCATGATCACTGCCAATCTCGTCTTTCTTTTTTGTCTGGCTGTGGCAATCTCGCCACTCGGCAAGGTGCGTCTCGGGGGATCAGATGCAAAACCCGAATACTCTTATCTAACATGGCTTGCCATGCTTTTTGCTGCAGGCGTAGGTATTGGGCTTCTCTTTTTTGGCGTGTCGGAGCCGATTACCTATTTTCAGGGAGATAGTGGTGTTGTTGAATATTCTCCGCTCGGGACAGAAACGGTTTATGAAGCAAAGGCAATTTACAACGCTAAAGATATCCCTGCCATCGACGATCCTGCTTATGACCCAGGGGCAGATTACAGTGTTAAAGATGTTCCCAACATCGCAGATCCCAAAGTTAAAACGGCGGCTTCCTTGAGTATAGCAACAACAGTTTTTCACTGGGGTTTACAAGGATGGGCGATCTACGGTGTTGTCGGACTCGCCCTCGCGTTTTACACATATAACCGCGGGTTTCCACTCCTCATACGATCCGCATTTTACCCTATATTTGGTGATAGAATATGGGGGTGGACAGGACACATTATTGATACGGTTGCTATATTTGCTGGGATTTTTGGGCTCGCTACCTCACTCGGGTTAGGGGTGCAACAGGTAACTACCGGTCTTAACCATCTCTTTGACATACCAGCAAACAACTGGACCATGATCCTGCTGATTGTAGGGATTACCTGCATAGCACTCATATCAGTGATGACAGGTATTAACGTTGGTATCAAACGGCTCAGTCAGTTCAACATAATCCTTGCGTTTTTGTTGTTATTAACTATTTTTGTGATCGGTCCAACGCGTTACATATTTCAAAGCATGTTAGATGGACTTGGGACCTATATCACGAAGATTGTACCGCTTAGCAACTGGGTCGGACGCGAAGATACTAGCTTCTTTCACGACTGGACAACGTTCTATTGGGCATGGTGGATTGCATGGGCACCGTTCATCGGCACGTTCATCGCCCGCATTTCAAAAGGGAGAACCGTTCGAGAGTTTGTTATCTTCGTCCTGCTCCTACCCACGTTGCTATGTCTAATCTGGTTTGGCGCGTTCGGTGGCACTGCCATACACCAATTCTTAGCCGATGGCTACACCGGCGTAACCGAACAAGTTGAGGCTTATAATTACCCAATCGCTCTGTTCGAAATGTTAGGCGCGCTACCGTGGTCAATCCTCCTCTCATGTGCTGCAATGCTGTTGACAATCATCTTTTTCGTTACCTCATCCGACTCTGGTTCACTGATCATTGACATCATCGCAGCTGGTGGAAAAGTTGATGCACCAATACCTCAGCGTGTGTTCTGGTGTACTGTAGAGGGTTTAGTTGCAATCGCGCTACTACTCGGCGGCGGGTTAAAGGCGTTACAAGCTGCCTCGCTCGCAACAGGTTTTCCCTTTGCAATTGTGCTGTTAGGGATGGGTGCTTGCGTCTTGGTTGGGCTTATCAAGGAAAGACGTGAATCCCAATCCCAATATGAAAATTAAGAATTTTAGTGAAGTGTTCTTTTGTAGGCACGGTTGTAAACCGTGCCTACAAAAGTATATCTATTAACATAATGCGTAGTGTTTGCTCAAACACTCAATCTATTTTGCAAAACATATACTTGTGAACGTACAACGGCCTAATATAATTATCATCACGACAGATCAGCAGCGGACAGATAGTCTCAGCTGCTACGGTTCAACATTTACGGATACACCACATTTGGATAAATTTGCTTCAGAAGGTATCTGTTTTGAACGAGCCTACTGTGCAAATCCTGTGTGTACACCCGCCCGCGCCTCAATCTTTACGGGAAAGTATGTGAGTCGCCACGGGGCGTGGAACGTTGGCATGAACGTTCCAGACGACGAACCGATGATCTCACATCGTCTCTTGGATGTCGGGTATCGCACACACTACATTGGCAAAGCACATTTTCAACCTTTCGGAGCCTCTCCAGAGCAATCAATTGAAACACGAAACAATACAGATCGGTATCCCGAATTTCGCGGTCCATATTATGGATTTGAGACGGTGGAGTTGGCACTTGGTCATGCAACTTACGGCATCGCCGGACATTACGGTGAATGGGTGCGACCTCAAGTTTCTGAACAAACGTTTGCGAGTTATAGCAAAGCGAGCCGTCTCTCACAAGTAGGATTTGGTGGCGGCGCACACGATTGGGATATACCCTTAAAATACCACAACAGTGTTTGGACTGCTGACCGTACGATAGACTTTTTGACGAACCATCCTACCGATAAGCCCTTTTTATTGGCAGTCGGTTTTCAAGACCCGCACCATCCGCATTGTGTGCCGACAGAATTTGAGGAACGCGTTGATCCGGCTGCGGTGCCACTGCCTGATTTTATTGAAGGTGAGTTGGCTGACAAACCGCCTCATTTTATGGAAGCACGTTGTGGACAACTGAGTAAGTCAAAAATCCGTGGTAAGTTTGCTATTGCAGGGCAAGGTGGCGGTGCTGATTTTCGCAAAGTTTCGGAACACGACGCACGACTCGGAAGAGCATACTATTACAATATGGTGAAGATTATTGATCAGGAGATGGGGCGTATCTTGGCGTGCCTTGATGAATGTGGATTGCGTGATAATACATTAGTTCTGTTTACCACAGACCATGGTGAACTGCTTGGGGATCATGGCCTTTGGATGAAAGGACCATTCCATTACGAGCAGCTTGTCCGTGTACCGACTTTGATGCGGTATCCTGCAATGATTCCATCTGGACAGCGGACACACGCACTGTTCAGCCATGTTGATATTGTGCCAACTGTGCTTGCAGCTGCGGGATTGCCGATCCCATCAGATACTGACGGTGTAGATGCAATGCCGATGCTTACTGGAAAACAGGAGTCCGTACGAGATTCACTATTGATTGAATGTGTGGACGACCCACAAGGTTTACGCCTCAAAACCACTGTGACTGACACGCGGAAGTTGACGTGGTATTGTGGACATCCGTATGGAGAACTCTACGATTTAGAAAACGATCCATCCGAACGAGTCAATCAGTGGGATAATCCTACTTATGCAGCTGATAAAGCACACCTTATCGGTGCTATCCTTAAAGAAATGGAAATTTTGGAAAGAAGAGTTGAGCGAATATCCTATGCATAATAAACGCAATATAACTTCCAATTTTGGGAGGTGAGACCCAGGGTATTTCGCGATTTCAGTAAAATTTCTGAATTTTCTTGTTGGAGGGCTTTAGAAGCCCGATTTTCTTCTTGTAGGAGCGAGCTTCGCTCGCGACATCGGACACAGGGTCGCGGCAAAGCTCGCTCCTACAGAATGCTCTACGATCCCGTATCTTACTTTGCAGATGGACAAAGTCGCGAGCGAAGCTCGCTCCTACAGAATGTCCGAGGTACCAAATTCAAACGCCTATTTGGCGTTGATTTGGTAATGAATTGAGCGACTACGAACGCTCATCTTCTTAAATTGACGCCTATGGTTCGGTTTCCTAACCGAACCGATCCTAATGTCCAATTAGTTCTAAAGTTCACTATAATTAGCCAATATTTGTAGTGCAAACTTAGGTTATTTTAACTATAACGCAAAGAATATAGATTCCCTAACGAAATTATGGTATCATAAAACTAACAATTATTTTGAGGTGAAAAAATTGAAACTTGGCGTATCTACCTATTCATATTGGCATTTTACATCTGAAAAGGTGCCAATTGAACATGTCATTGAAGAAGCTGCAAAACTTGAACTTGATGGTATTGAAATCTTACATCAACAAATGGCATCCGAAGCCACTCCTTATCTCCAAAAATTGAAGCGGCTCGCCTTTATTCATGGACTTGATTTGTACGCACTCTCCATCCATCAAGGTTTCGTTTCTCCAGACACAGAAACCCGACAAAAAAACATCAACCACACGATACACTGCATACGGTTAGCGCATGAACTCGGTATCCCCGCAATACGACTCAACTCTGGACGATGGGGAACTATAAAATCATTTAATGAATTAATGAAAACTGAAGGAAAAGAACCAACCTTACCGGACCACACCGAAGATGAGGCATTTGATTGGGTAATTAGTTCAATTGAAAAGTGCCTGCCAGATGCTGAGAAATACGGGGTCCTCCTTGGGCTGGAAAACCACTGGGGACTGACATGTACTGCAGATGGTGTTAATCGCATCGTTTCTGCAATTAATTCAGAATGGTTGAAGGTTACAATGGATTGCGGTAATTTCCTCTCCAATCCTTATGATAAACTTGCACAGATTGCGCCTGAAGCAGTGCTTGTCCATGCCAAAACCTATTACGGTGGGGGAGAATGGTACACCCTTGAGCTTGATTATGCTAAAATCGGAGAGATTCTGCTGCATGTCGGATTCCAGGGATATATATCTATTGAATTTGAAGGTAAAGAGGATGCACACACTGGCGTACCACAGAGCGTAGAAATGCTACGCAACGCCTTCAATATCAAAAGTGGAGTGTAATTACCACATAGGAAAGATGAATTCCTATATAACCCAAGTTGCTACTTATGTAGCACAATCTGTATGAAGTTTAAGTAAATATTTCGGTAATTGGCAAGGTTAGAAAGAAATCAACGGTATGAATGCCATTTAGGCATTCCCCGCCTTGCCAGCAGCAGGTTTACATCTATGCTGGCGAGGTTTCCTAACCTCGCTAAATTACCCAATTTATTTTTTAATCTTCATACAGATTGCGCTGCGAAACCTTGCGAAAAATGGATCATTCTCTATAAAAAACGGTGTTTGCACCTCTAAAATCTTGTCCGTAGCAACTTGAGTTATATAGTAAAATCCGACGCGCTGGCGAGGTTCCGAACCTCGTCTCAGCTCGTTTCCCACGGAGCTACTTCCCCGACGGTTTGTGGTGCGGGAAATCGGCTTAATACATCAACGGGTTTTCCTAAATCTGACGATTCAATCACCCTTTCACAAACCTCTAAAACATGCCGCGCTTGCGCGCCGTTGCATCTTGGGATGCGGTCATTTCTAATCGCATCCGCAAAATCGGCTACACCTTTTCCCCAATCTAAACCGGTAAACGCTTTCGGTGGAGAAGGTTCATCTTTCCAACCTGATTGCGGTGTAAATTTCTTGATACCTCGTCCATCATCATGAGCCTGAATTGAAAAACCTCCGTTTGTGCCATGTATCTCATAAGGCGGAATCTGGGACGTTACGGTAAAACTGTGATATATAAAACCGTGTGCTCCGCCTGCTTGTGGCACATCAAACTCAAGTACAGCGAACCCATGATCCTTCTCAGCCACCTCAAACGCAGTGCCTTGACGTGGTCCTTGAGTCAATACTCGCTTAGGTACAGCTACCCTCGCAAAACCGTGAACTGTTTTGACTGGACCAATCATTGTTGTCATTGCAGTCAAAGGATAAGGTGCGACATCTCGGAAGGGGCCCGCGTGCATTAAAAACGCATCCGCATTTGGATGCCAATGTTCCAAAGGACCACCGAAGTTGCCAAGCGCAGAAATTACGGACCCTATCTCTCCATCGCGAATACGGTTCCAGACATTTTGTTGCACATAACCGAGTATTGCCGATGGAGCACATGCCAGTTTTAAGCCTTTAGCTTCTGCTGTCTCTACAAGTTCGTTCGCTTCATCGGTCTTAATAGAAATCGGTTTCTCAGAATAGACATGCTTACCTGCTTTTAGTGCTGCCAATGATATAGGATAGTGTGAAATATGGATAGTCAGATTTACAATCGCTTCCACATTGGGGTCATTTAGGACAGCTTCAAGTGATGGATAAACTTTTCCACCCCCTCTTTCTGCAAGTGCGGATGCGCGCACTTCGTCTTGGTCATAGTAGCCAACCAATTCAATTTGATTCGGGTATGCTTGACACCGCGGTTGATAGCCTCCCGCTGCAATCATACCGCATCCAACAATCACAGTTCGTAACGGGGTTGTGTTAGACATTCTAATTCTCCTATTTAATCAATGGTTCAGTTTCCCAAACACACCATAACTGTCAATTTAGCGTGCATCCAGGCCCGGTGAATCAACGCCAAATGCGCGTTTGGCATTTGGCGGGTTCGGTTTGTAACCGAACCGGACTGATCCCAGCCGAATCCTGGGTGTCTTGTTGAACAGCACTACTTAGTGGACAGGACAGGTGAGGGTTTTCGTGTCGGCTCCGGTGCGGTTAGAAACCGAACCTACCGGCCTGTGTCATTCAGCGCATAACTCTTTTCTTAAATTGACGCTTATGGTGCGGTTAGAAACCGTACCATAAGCGTCAATTTAGTGCCTGATTTTCTTGTTGGAGGGCTTGGAAGCCCGATTTTCTTCTTGTAGGAGCGAGCTATGCTCGCGACATCGGACGCAGGGTTGCGAGCATAACTCGCTCCTACAGAATGTCCGAAGTGCCAAATTCCAAACGCGCGTTTGGCAATGAATTCGCGACTACGAACGCTTGTCTTCTTAAATTGACGCCTATGGGTGCGGTTAGAAACCGCACCTACCGGCCTGGGTCATTCAGCTCATAACTCGTTCCTAAAATTAACAGTTATGGTTCGGTTTCCCAAACACACCATAACTGTCAATTTAGCGGATCGCCCCATGGTAGGCGCGTTTTGATGAGGATAAAAAAACAAATTGGGTAATTTAGCGAGGTTAGGAAACCTCGCCAGCATAGATGTACACCTGCTGCTGGTGAGGCGGGGAATGACTAAAGGTTATTCATACCGTTGATTTCTTGATTTCTTCCTAACCTCGCCAAATTACCGAAATATTTATTTAAACTTCATAAAGTTTGTGCTACAAAAGAGACATTATACCAGAAATGATATAAAAAATAGCGTTTAACTCCGTTTCTGTTCATTCACAGTGGCAGGATAAATTTCAATATCAGAACGCGATATGAGAAAACCAACGTAAAAAGTCAGCCAGTCCCCGCAGCGTTCAATAGACATCAGTCCATCGTTATCATTGATATATTCATGGAGTTCTGCCGCAAATTCCTCTTTTCCCTGTGCATCGGTAACGGTGAGTTTTGCTGAAACAATCTCCTGGCGGTTATATACAACAGCGATTTCCTCGCCCTCATTATCAGGGTCAGTATAGTGGAGCGTCATCTCATCTGGCAATGGTTCGCCAAGTTCTTGTTCACCATCAACAATCCAGCGTGAGATTTCGTACTCATTCTTTGTGCCAGCGATGTGGTCAACCCCGACTACAATCTCTCCCTCTACATCTCGGACATGATACATATATCGGAGGAGACCATCACCTGCATATTTTTTTCGCGTGGCGAGCGTATAAGCATGTGAGGTATTATCTGTCTCCTCGTATGTCGTAATGTCAGAAAGTTCAATGATACTGTTAATTGGGATGTCAACTAACTCATGCCTTTGCGGCTTTTTATTCGCATCCTCTTTTTCTCTGCCAAATAGAGATTTCCCGTTTTTTCTACCGAATAGTGCCATGCAACCACCTAAAAGTAACCTTTATTGTACATCACAAGCATAATCACACCAACAACGAGAAGACTTCCAAATATAAGAAGGAACCACGTCGCGCCCGAAGTTCTCTTTTCGACGATAACCCTTTGTGTCTGCGGTGGGGCGCGCTGTGTATTCGACGTTACATTCGGCGTTTCGGCAGATGCAAGAAGTTCCTGTTTTATTGCTTCTTCGTCTGGAAGCTCTTCAACCGTGACAACCTCTACATCGTCCCCATAAAACTTATCTGGATTCTCTTCTACATAACTTGCGACATAATTCTCATCCTTATTTGTGCCAGGATCTACGTAATTCGGGTTCGGTTCAACGCCTTGGCTTTCATAGTACTCTTTATAAAACTCGTACTCTTCCTGCTTTTCTTTACTCCAATGTGACCGATCATAATCCCGATGATGGTAATGCCACAAATAACTATGGCGGATCGAATGGTTGTAGTAGTCATGGAAATAGATACCGAATAGGAGATTGTTAAACGCCATGGAGGCGTGAAGGCTATATAATGAATAACCTGCCATGGGATAGTAACCACCGAAGTTGTTAACTGTAATAGTTGAACGTTGTTGTCTGCGAGCTGTGGCAGTTTGTCGATTTGCTTTCGTGCCCTGACGTTTCAAACTGCGGTTTTCCGATTTTAGTTGCCGCACCTGTTTCCGATTCTGTGCTGTGGTTTGACGCTTAGCAGTGCTACCGCGAGTTGACGTTGTGTTTGTCGTCTTAGCACGGGTTGTAGCGGTCTGTTTTTGACGTGCTGTCGTACTGGCACGTGTGGAAGTGGTTCTTGATGTCCGACTTCCGTAGCTGCTGCTTGTACTTCGCGAACTGCGTGTCGGCGTAGAACTTTTCGGTCTGCTGTAACTTCTTGAACTACGGCTTGAACTTCTGCTGAAGCTGCGACTAAAGCTACGCCCAAAACTGCGACCCCCACCGAAACCGCGGCGGCTTTCTACCACATCCGGAACAAAAGTTAATAGAAATAAGACAATCCCGGCTAATGACAATAGACGTTTACATTTACTACCGATTGAGAGTTGCTGAAATATACGTTTCATACTGAGATTCCTCCTCAGTGCTTTACCAAAGCCATTCAGTTATCCAATAATTTTAACTTCTTTCAAAGGTTTCTTGTTGTAGGAGCGACCTCCTGGTCGCGACCGTGTCTAAAATATTGAGAAAAACCGACAATTGAATGTCTCTGGTGCTTTATACAAAATACTTGACAAAAATATCCAAATTTGTTACACTATTAAAACCTATTTAAAATATGTGCCTGTAGCTCAGTTGGATAGAGCGTCAGCCTCCGGAGCTGAAGGCCGGGCGTTCGAGTCGCCCCAGGCACGTTTATATTCCTAATCAGTTCAAAACCTTTAAATTGTATCTATTACGCAATTATATTAATGTTATCATGAATAGGATTGTGTGTCAAGGAGATTGAAAGGAAAAATATGGCACTTGATGTACGTGATTCACGTCTATTAGATTTAGTAGATTCAGAAGCAACTGTAGAACAATTGGCTACCGGATGCCAATTTACCGAAGGACCGCTGTGGCACTCTATCGGCAGGTATCTGCTTTTTAGTGATATTCCTGCAAACAAAATACGGCGATGGGATGCAGAATCTGGCATGACTGTTTTCAGAGACCCGTCTGGAAAGTCAAACGGCTTAACTTACGATAGAGGTGGACACCTGATTGCGTGTGAGCATGCAAACCGTAGAGTATCCCGAACAACAGCGGATGGAGATGTGCTCACGATTGCTTCACACTATGAAGGCAAACGCCTAAACAGCCCAAACGATATTGTTGTCAAATCAGATCGGAGCATCTATTTTACCGATCCGCCGTACGGGTTATCCGCACGGGGTGGCGCTGTATCGGAAAAGGAACTTGATTTTCAGGGCGTCTACCGTTTGTCACCTGATGGTGCAACGTTGACACTGCTTGTTGATGATTTTGATAGACCCAACGGCATCTGCTTTTCACCAGATGAGTCCATCCTTTATATTAACGACACCAAACGGATGCATGTGCGTGCGTTTGATGTGCAACCTGATGGCACAATCGCAAATGGTCGTGTCTTTGCTGAAGAAAAAGGGGATAATGGCGTGCCAGACGGCATGAAGGTAGATGTGCATGGAAATGTCTATCTAACGGGACCGAACGGGATTTGGATATTCGCGGCAGACGGAACACATCTTGGCATCATTCTTGTTCCCGAACGCTGTGCAAATCTGGCATGGGGCGGTGATTATTGGAAAAGCCTTTTTATCACGGCAAGCACATCTGTCTATCGTATAGAATGCAAAGTAGAAGGGATAGCGGTGTCGTAATGGAGGTAAAAATCAAACGGGTTGATAAATCTCTGCCACTGCCGAAATATGAAACTGATGGTTCTGTCGGATTTGATCTGCTCTGTCGTGAATCAGCTGAAATTGCGCCCCAGGAAATTGCCTTAATTCCAGCGAACGTTATTGTGGAAACACCCCCCGGCTACATGCTGATGATATGTATGCGCAGCAGTACACCCCGCAAAATCGGTTTGATGATGGCACAAGGTTTAGGTATCATTGATAATGATTATTGCGGTGAAGAAGATGAACTAAAAATTCAGGTATACAACTTCACCGATGAACCAGTGAAGATAGAAAGAGGCAGTCGGATTGCACAAGCAATTTTTGTGCGTGTAGGGATGGCAGAATGGAGTGAGGAAGATCAGATGACCGCACCCTCTCGCGGCGGTTTCGGCAGTACAGATAAGTAACTTTAATGCTCCCAATTGCGTTTTTAAAGACACATCATTATTATTTAAGGGAGTTTTAGTAGTAAAGCAGATAATTATTTGGACATTTTGTAGCACAACCTGTTAGTTTGATGCTCAACACCCCTGGTAGGTTCGGTTTCCTAACCGAACATAATGTCCAATTAATTCTAAAGTCTACTATAGTAGTAAACATGAAACAGTATCTTGAAGGACTTCAACAGATATTAGATACCGGTGTTGACCGTGAGGGTAGAAACGGAAAAACCCGCGCCCTCTTCGGCATGCAGATGCGATACAATTTGGAAGATGGGTTTCCTGCAGTAACCACAAAAAAACTCGCTTTCCGATCAGTCAAAGCGGAGCTTCTCGGTTTTCTGCGCGGTTACGATCACGTCAAACAATTTCAAAAACTTGGCACACAGATATGGAATGCAAACGCCGCAGCGTGGGGACGTGATGGCGCGCTTGGGTGTATTTACGGTGTGCAATGGCGTCGGTGGCCAAAAGAAAACGGCAGAATTGATCAACTGGCGGAGGTAATTGAACAACTCCAGGTGAATCCACATAGTCGCAGGCATATTGTTACCGCTTGGAATCCAGGTGAGTTAGACCAAATGGCATTGGCACCATGTCACATGTTTTTTCAATTCTTTGTAGCGGATGGCAAATTGTCATTGCAGATGTATCAACGCAGTTGTGATATGTTCCTTGGTGTTCCATTTAATATTGCATCCTATTCGTTACTGCTATCTATGATAGCTCAGATAACGGGTCTTCAACCGAGTGAATTTATCCATGTTTTGGGCGATGCACATATCTACCACGCACATTTTGATCAAGTCAAAACACAACTCCAACGACAACCCTATCCACTGCCGGAACTTGTCCTAAACACCGATGTGACCTCAATTGACAATTTCAAAATTCAAGACTTGAAGTTACAGAACTATCAACATCACGATGCGATTCGTGCCAAAATGATTGTCTAAGAAGGAAGATGCGGATAATCTTCACGATACTTATTGCAATTTCGCTTACAAGCTGCGAACCGGCAGATATCAAACCTTTTGCTGATGTAGCTACTTTCGGGCATGGCAACTTAATGTCAGTATATTTGATAATGCAGAGTCAAGTTGAATCCATAAATGTTGAAACCACTATCATGGGACTCAACATAGAAATTAATCAAACCAAACGCGGAATCGAAACCACTACTGTTGAAATTGTGGATAATATCATGCAGATAGGTAATGATTCCATAGAACTTACGGGAGCGTCTGAAAACTTGTTACTTACGGGTATTGGAAAAGTAGAAGACACGGTTATTCTTCAGTTCGAAAAAACAATCGTAAAGCAGCCACAACCCCAACACTTTCCATTAGGTCGTGTCATAGCTGAAAATTATACGACACAGAACGGGGATCGCATGAAGTTTAGAGCTTTCCGAAGTGAAAACAAGTTATCTCTTGTTTTGGCTGTTCAGCCTAAGGACATTGACTTCAAACAAATCCCCGATGTTCCAATAGACCTATTCGATTTCACTAACAATATGTTTAATGTGGAATTTAATACAGGTACACGTATAATTAAACACAGTTTTCCACTTGAAAAAGTCGTAAATGCCCATGAAAAAGTTCAAAACAATGGTATAAGTTTGATTTTAGGATCAAGACTAATCATGGGTTCTATTTTTCAAATAACTTCTGTGAACTAAATATCATTAGGGTGAATTCAATGACCAAGATAACCCAAGTTGCTCCCTATAAGTTTTTAGACATGGAAACATCGTTTTTAATAGAGAATAGCACATATTTCGCAAGTTTTCGTAGCGCAAACTGTCAGTTTGCGCCTTCACAGGCACAATCTAACAGATTGTGCTACAAGGTGGCAACTTGGGTTAAGATAAAAGGTCTTATAACACTCTTTATAGGTCTCGCAATAGTTCTAAGTGGGTGTGGGAAACCTACCCCCGGTTACAAAATCTATAGGATTAATGATACGCTTTTGGTCTTTTTGGCTATGAACAACAAGTCTAAAATTGTTGATGCTACACTTGACAACACGGAATTACATGTAGATATCAATACCGGTAAAAGGATTGAGAAAAGCGTAACCTCAATCGGAAAGAAAGCAAGATTCCCAGTAATTGAAACCAATGAAACCCTAAAAATTCACGGAACAGATAGAATAATCGGGTACGGTGTTGTCCATTTAACTGTGTCCTCTCCTATACCCAAAAACGTGTCGACGTGGTTTAACTGGTCGGGTTGGGAGATAAAAGGTATCCGTAAGAAACCTGGACCTTTCAAAAATTCCGGTGCCTTTCGTGTTGGAGATAGAATCACCGCTTACTGTTATCATCCAGAAGTTAGAAAAAAGACCAAGAAGAATTCATTATTTTGGATAAATTTTGATATTAAACACACATCTACCGAAACTGCAACAGTTCACAACTTTAAAGGGAATATGATAAATATAGAAACCTACAACACTAAATCTAACAAACTAATTCGTAAATTGAGCTATCCGCTTGATGCCCTTGAACCTCATGAAACAGTAGAAGTTGAAAAACAGAAAAAAGTTGGCAACGATATTCATATTGCGTATTTGAAGGTTGTTCCCAAGAAAAACGAAGTCATAAGGGCTGTCCCACAGAAAAGTCGTCCAACTAACCAACCCTTTTTGAGAGACCGTTAATATCTATTCCTGCGTAAAATCCAGAGAACATAATGAAAAGCCAAATAGTTTACATTATCGGTTTCCTACTGCTGTTTATTAGTTGTAAAGTTGAACAACAGCAACTTGTTTATTCTGGATATAGTGGTAATATTGAATGTTTTACGGTTCGGGTTCGTGTGCCAGACAATTGGAAAATAGTCGATGCCCAACTCAAGACCGACCAGCTGATATTAGAATTCAATAGAGGTAAAAGAATAGAAAAACAGAGTGTACCGCTTTCATTCCCAATTGAGGATCTTAGTGAGAACATTCAATTCAGAGGCACAAATAGGGTAGGCGGGTTGGTCATCTTCTATTTTACAAAAGAAGAGGACTCAAAGAGTGTGTTCAACCCCCCGTTGGCAAAATCCAAAATTTCCAAAGGTTTAAGAACGCGTGAGGTGTACGCTATTTTCCGGACAAGTAATTGGCTTATGTTGCATTTCTCAATTGAAAAAACTGCTCTCAACAATTTTCCCTCACGACCTAAGATCAATCCACCTGACAACTTTAAACTTATCAACGGTGTATTACATTTTTATTTTGATGGGAAAAGGGAAAAGCGAAATTTGCCCATTCATGAATTTTTAGAACCACATGAGGAGTTTGGAGATAGCGGACAGGGTAGTAGTTTCTGGGGAAATGAACTAAGGTGGACAAGTACCATTGCAATAGTCTCTAAACAAAAACAAGATCGGTAAATACAGCCATATTGTGAACTGTAGGAGTACTAAAAAACATTGCAAATCTCAATGATTGCCGCCATAGATAAAAACCGACTCATCGGTAACGGACCATATATCCCATGGCAGCTGCCTGCTGACCTCCGCCACTTTCGTGACATGACAATAGGAAAACCTGTCGTCATGGGACGCAAAACCTTTGAAACACTTCCTCGTCCGTTAGCAAAAAGGCAGAACATTATCCTCACACGCAACCGTGACTATAAAGCACCCAAAGGGTGTATCGTGGTGCACTCAGTTGAAGATGTCATTAAAATTGCGGAGACACTTTCTGAACGCTATGGGACGGAACTTATGATCTGTGGGGGCGCACCTATCTACGCAGCATTTTTGTCCCATGCAAGTAGACTCTACCTCACGCAAATTCATGCCACATTTGAGGGTGATGTCTATTTTCCTGAATTTGATTGGAATGAGTGGGAAGAGGTGAAACGGATTGACTGTGAAGCAGACGAGAAAAATCCGCATCCCTACAGTTTTCTGTTTTTAGAAAAACGTGAGTTTGATAAAAACCTATTGTAGCGCAAACTTTCCAGTTTGCGCCCATAGCACACAAACTGGAAAGTTTGTGCTACAAGAACCGCAAGGTGGTCTTCGGAGAAAAAGCCCTATTATTGAGCTGATGTTATTTATTATCAAACTGGCGTTAGAAAAGAGATAAGATTGATATTTTATTATGGGTAAATCTATGCTAAACTTGTGCATGCTTTCCGGTTCGTTTGAATACGATTCCGAAACTTCATTAAATATCTTTAAATCCTTTGTTGAGAAAAACTACTCGATCCAAGCAAATTTGATCGTCTACGATTCAGAGGATGATGATCCATCCTTATCAGTATTAGACGATGCAGATGTCTTGTTAGTATTTACGCGTCGTCTCAATACAGAAGGGGAGTCGCTCAGGCAATTTCAGACATATTGCGAGCGAGGCAGGCCGCTTGTGGGTGTTAGGACAGCAAGCCATGCATATCAGAATTGGTTGGAATTTGACAAAGCTGTATTGGGTGGGGATTATCAAGGGCATTATGGGCACGGTCCCACCGTTCAATTAGAAACCGTAGCAACAGAACATCCAATTCTAAACGACATTCCAAAATTTGAAAGTTATGGCAGTCTTTACAAAAATCCATCGCTTCGCGATGATACATCTGTGCTACTGATGGGACACACAGACGAACATTCGGAGCCAGTAGCATGGACACGTTTGCATAATGGTGGGCGTATCTGTTATACTTCATTAGGGCATCAAAAGGATTTTGAATTAGATCCTTTTTTGCGGTTTCTCGCGCAAAACATTCTTTGGGTATCAAAACAGATTTAGGGAAGAGATTTTGGAGATATGGAAACACTAACGATTGTGAATGGCGACATCTATACTCCGACACATTACGGTCCGGGCAATATCGTCATTCACGGTGATACAATTTCAGCAATAACAAAAGAACAGCTTCCACCTTCAGAGGAAGTCATTGATGCTGCAAGGGGTCTTGTCCTTCCCGGGCTGATTGATGGGTTGATCCACGGCGGCGGCGGCTACGACAGCATGACAGGTAAAGCTGAGGACATTGAAACAATTGCTCAGGCGCACGCTGTTAACGGTGTTACTTCGTTAGTCGTAGGTATTTCCTCCGGGAGCATGGAGCAGATAAACGCATCTTTAGAAGCAATTGCACAGGTCGTCAACCAACCGATAGCAGACGGTGCAAGGATTATCGGGTCCTACGTTGAAGGGAAATTCGGCAGTCTCGCAAAAAATGGCGCACAAAACGCCAAATACATTACGCCCCCAAACTTTGAGGAATTCCACGCAATGTGGGCAGCCTCCGATGGCACCCTAAAAGTCATTTCTGTTGCCCCAGAAAACGATGAGAATTTGCAGTTTATTAAACATCTCGCTGAATACAAGGCAGATGCCTATAACAACATTATTATCGCAATGGGGCACACAAATGCCACGTACCAACAAGCGATGGATGCCATTGATGCAGGCGTGACGCGTGCTACACACACTTATAACGGCATGAGCGGCATGCACCACCGCGACCTTGGTGCACTTGAGGCAGTTTTCGCGCACCCCAACGTCCACGCCGAATTGATAGTTGACGAACACCACGTTAACCCTTTTTGGGGTAAGCACTTAATTCAGCATAAAGGAATTTCAGGCGTTGGATTGATTACAGATTGCACTGAACATGCGGGGCTTTCAAAAGAAGAATGGCAAAAAGACGCTGTTTACGAAGCAGAACACGATGCTTATCGACTCAATGGAACAGCAGCAGATCTGGATACACAGAAATATATAAAAAACGGTGCAATGTGGTTAGATGTCGGTAAACCTACGGAAAGACTTGCAGGCGCGATTATTACCCTTATGGATGGTGTT
The DNA here is from genome assembly GCA_965221425.1 of Candidatus Poribacteria bacterium. Taxonomy (GTDB): domain Bacteria; phylum Poribacteria; class WGA-4E; order WGA-4E; family WGA-3G; genus MSPOR6. The sequence goes on from OZ244889.1 coordinate 211,468, forward strand.
CGTAACGTGGTGGAGTGGGGGTTTTCTTTAGAAGAAGCTTTGACGATGGCGACATTAACACCCGCACAAAATTTAGGTGTTGATGATTACGTTGGTTCAATAGCCCCGGACAAAGCCGCGGATATAGTTATTGTTGATGAAAATTTAAACGTTCAGAATGTAATTCTGCGCGGAAAAGTGATTAAATCGTAAAAAATTAGCAATTTCGCAATAAATTACTAATAATTTACATAATTTTTCTAAATTAACTTGACAAACGCCAGAAACCATATTATAATTATAGTTTTGTAGTGTTATAGTTAAGTTTTGTCCGAAAAAACACAGGAGGCATTCAATTTGGAAGCAGTCTGACGTCGTTTTTCAGAGCAACGTTAATGTGTTCAGTTGAATCCTAAGCCCTGTGAGGGCTTTTTCTTTTGTCTATAAGTTGTTGTTTGTCAGTGAGGTGTGGAGATGCCAACAATTAATCAGTTAATCAAAAAACCGCGCAAAAAATATCGCAAAAAGACGAAGTCACCCATTCTGCAGCAGTGTCCACAACGCAGAGGTATCTGCTTACAGGTGAAAACGGTAACGCCAAACAAACCGAACTCAGCTTTACGGAAGGTGGCACGTGTCCGGTTTACCTCTTCTTCTGATGAGGCAACCTGCTATATCCCAGGTATTGATCATAATTTGCAGGAGCACTCAGTTGTGTTAGTCAGAGGCGGGCGAGTCAAGGATTTATCGAATGTGCGGTACCACATTGTACGTGGTAAATTAGATACAGCAGGTGTTGAAAACCGTCGTCAGGGTCGCTCTAAATATGGGGCACGGAAACCCGGTTAATTAACTGGTATTATAAATTCTATCGTTGTTCAAGAAAATATGATTGATTCTGACATTGGTAAGAGAGTGAGTTATACTTGTGATTCTCTGGAGGAATGATACATGCCGAGGCGTGGAAACGTCGCAAAGCGGGACGTAAGTCCCGATGCTGTTCATAACAGCAAATTAGTTTCAAAATTCATTAACCATCTCATGTGGGATGGTAAAAAAGGCACTGCACAACGAATTGTGTACACCAGCTTTAAGATTATTGAGGGTCGAACGGAAGAGGAAGGTTTTTCCGTGTTTCGTACGGCTATTAATAACGTAAAACCCGTACTGGAAATCCGTCCACGGCGTGTTGGAAGCCAAACTTACCAAGTGCCGGTTGATGTAAAAGCTGAAAGGCGAACAACATTAGCAATTAACTGGATTATCCAATCAGCCCGAAACCGAGGCGAAAAAGGTATGCCTGCACGGTTAGCAGGAGAACTTTTGGATGCATCGCAGAATGAAGGCGAAGCAATTCGTAAGAAACAGGAACAACATAGGATGGCGGAAGCGAATAGAGCCTTTGCACATTATAGATGGTAATCAGATTATATTTGTGAAATAACATAAAAACAATACGAGAAAATTGTACGACGATATTATAGAGACTAAATAAGCAGGGAGTTATTAAACTGTGTCGGGAAAAAATCAGAGGGTGCCACGCCGGTCAGCCCTATCACATACACGAAACATCGGTATTATGGCCCACATTGACGCGGGCAAAACGACTGTAACCGAACGGATACTATATTATACAGGTAGAGTTTATCGGATCGGTGAGGTTGATGATGGCACGACCACAATGGATTGGATGGTGCAGGAACAGGAACGCGGCATTACGATTACCGCTGCAGCAACTACCTGTAACTGGAAAGAACACCATATTAATATCATTGATACGCCAGGACATATTGACTTTACAGTTGAAGTTGAACGTTCACTGAGAGTGCTGGATGGGGCTGTTGCCGTATTCTGTGCAGTTGGGGGTGTTGAACCGCAATCGGAAACCGTTTGGCGACAAGCCGACAAATATGAAATTCCTCGCATTGCTTATATCAATAAGATGGATAGAACGGGCGCAGACTTTTTCCGAACCGTTGAAATGATGGGTGAGCGCTTAGGCACAACAGCTGTGCCTATTCAGCTGCCAATTGGGTCGGCTGAACAATTCAGAGGAATTGTTGACCTTATTTCAATGAAAGGCCAGTTGTGGGACGAAGGTAGCCTCGGTGCTGTCATTCATGAAACCGACATTCCTACAGAGATGGAAGAAATGGTGCATGAATATAGAGATAGATTGTTTGCGGCAGTCGCAGAATGGGACGATGAACTTTGCGAGAAATACCTTGATGGCGTTGAGATTACGCCCGAAGAAATTAAAACTGGGTTGAGGCAAGCGGTTCTCAGTAGCAAAGTTGTTCCAGTGCTTTGTGGAAGCGCATTAAAAAACAAAGGTGTCCAACCGCTTTTAGATGGTATTGTCTCTTATTTGCCTGCTCCGACAGATGTCAAATCGGTCAATGGGTTTAACCCTAAAACCGAGGCGGAAGAAACTCGTTCTGCAGACAAGGATGCACCATTCTGTGCGCTTGCATTCAAAATTACCACTGATCCGCACGTTGGGAAACTTACCTATCTCCGTGTTTACTCTGGGATTTTGAACAAAGGTGATACTGTTTATAACAGCAACACTGAAAAATACGAACGCATCGGCAGATTGATGCAGATGCACGCTAATAAACGGGAAGAACATCAATCCGTTAGTGCTGGTGACATCGTTGCAGCGATTGGATTGAAAAACTTAAGTACTGGTGACACTATCTGTGATCCTAAAGCACCGATCACTTTAGAAACAATGGTGTTTCCGTTACCTGTTATGTCGGTGGCAGTTGAGCCGCGTTCACAATCAGATATTGATAAATTGAATCTTGCTCTCTCAAAATTGGCTGAGGAAGACCCGACTTTCAAAATTCATCAAGACCCAGACACAGGGCAAACACTCCTATCTGGTATGGGTGAGCTTCACCTGGAAATCATTGTGGATAGGTTAGTGCGAGAGTTTAACGTTTCTGCCAATGTAGGGTCACCTGAAGTGGCATATCGTGAAACACTGCTTAAACCTGTGAAGGTGGAAGGTAGATTTGTCCGACAGTCCGGTGGCAAGGGGCAGTTCGGGCATGTTGTTATTGAAGTTACACCACTTGACAAAGGAGTTGGGTTTGAATTTACGGATGCGACTAAAGGTGGGGTTATCCCGCAAGAATACGTCCCAGCAGTTCAAAAAGGCATTGAAAATGCGATGAATGTTGGCACTTTAGCCGGTTATCCTGTCGTGGATGTCGGTGTTCGTCTGGTAGATGGCTCTTTTCATCAAGTAGACTCGTCAGAGATGGCATTTTCAATTGCCGGCTCAATGGCGTTCAAAGAAGCTGCAAAACAAGCAGGCTCGGTATTACTTGAACCGATCATGGAAGTTGAAGTTATAGTCCCTGATGAGTACCTTGGGAAAGTAATTGGCGATCTTAATTCTCGGCGTGCTCATATTAGAGATACAGAGATGCATGCAAAATCCCGTATTCAAGTCGTTCGGGTAGATGTGCCACTATCTGAGATGTTTGGTTACGTTAAGGCACTCCGTTCGCTGACACAAGGACGGGCAAACTATTCTATGGAGTTTGGTCATTATAGAGAGGTCCCAGCGAGCGTTGCGGAGGATTTGATCTCAAATATGACATCAAAAAAGTAAATGGCATGCCAAACGATTAAGAAATAATTGTTCGGCTATAATGAACGTCCGAAAACATTTGGACACAGTGAGACACGTTGTGCGCCTATTAAGCGCGCCTATGAAGAATATAGATACAACTCGGGTTTAGCGATATTAAAACCCTTTATATATAACCTATAATTGGAGTTTGAACAGAAATGGCAAAGCAAGCTTTTGAAAGGACAAAGCCACACGTTAATATTGGTACTATTGGCCACGTTGACCATGGTAAAACCACGCTTACAGCAGCAATTACTATGGTTTTATCAAAACTCGCTGACAAAGACTATGTCATGACTTATGAGGACATTGACAAGGCACCCGAGGAAAAAGAACGTGGTATTACGATTAACACCGCTCACGTTGAATACGAGACAGAAAATCGGCACTATGCGCACGTTGACTGTCCTGGGCACGCAGACTATATCAAAAATATGATTACGGGTGCTGCGCAGATGGACGGTGCCATTTTGGTTGTTTCCGCAGCCGATGGTCCTATGCCGCAGACACGTGAACACGTGCTACTTGCAAGGCAGGTGAACGTTCCATCCTTGGTTGTTTTTCTCAATAAAGCAGACATGGTGGATGACGAGGAACTGCTTGAGTTAGTTGATCTGGAAGTCCGCGAATTGTTGACCGAATATGAATTTCCCGGTGACGATACGCCAATCATTTCAGGTTCTGCTCTTGAAGCCATGGAATCTGCTGGTGATCCAACGAGTGAACAATGTAAACCGATTCTTGACCTCATGGCATCTGTTGATGAGTTTATTCCACAACCGGTTCGAGATACAGAAAAACCTTTCTTGATGCCGATTGAAGATATCTTTACCATCAGCGGCCGTGGCACTGTTGTTACAGGTCGTGTTGAGCGGGGTATCGTTGAAGTCGGAAATACGGTCGAAATCGTCGGTCTGCGCGACACCACGAATACCGTTGTTACTGGTGTTGAAATGTTCAATAAATTTCTTGATGAAGGTAGAGCAGGCGACAACATCGGAGCACTGCTTCGAGGCATTGAACGAGAAGATGTTGAACGGGGGCAGGTTTTGGCAGTACCCGGAACAGTTAAACCTCACACCAAGTTTGAAGCGGAAGCATACATCTTAACAAAAGAGGAAGGTGGACGCTGGAATCCGTTCTTTAGTGGGTATCGTCCGCAATTTTATTTCCGGACAACAGATGTTACCGGTGAGATGAATCTGGCTGAAGGTATTGAAATGATTATGCCGGGTGACAACGCGCAGATTACTGTTGAGTTGTCGAAACCGATCGCAATGGAAGAACAACTCCGATTCGCTATCCGTGAAGGTGGACACACTATCGGAGCTGGCGTTGTCTCTAAGATCCTTGAGTAACGAGGAGGCCTTTGTAGGATCCGTTCCTCGGTTATTAAGCAAACAAAGCGTTTATGTTTCTTGTCGGGATGTCCTGCTAATAGGGCAATGGCTGAATTAGTTAAGACGTTTCGACAAGAAACTTGATAAACATAAAACCACAAAGGAACGTATCGTTACTTTTCAAAGAAGGAACCGAGAGATGGACAATCAAAAAATACGTATTAGACTCAAAGCGTTTGATCACCGTTTACTTGATCAGTCTGCAAAGCAAATTGCGGTCACCGCGAAACAAACGCAGGCGAGAGTCTCCGGGCCGATCCCGTTGCCGACAAAGAGACACATCTATACTGTTCAACGTTCAACGTTCAAGGACAAAAAATCGCGAGAACAGTTTGAGATGCGGATCCACAAGCGGTTATTGGATATTCTGGAAACTGCCCCGAAGACAGTTGATGCGCTGATGCGGCTCGATCTCCCCGCTGGGGTTGATGTCAAAATCACATTACTCTAAGGGAGGTAGGAGATGGTTAGCGGAATTATCGGTAGAAAAGTAGGGATGACCCAAATCTTTCAAGAGTCTGGGCAGGCTGTTCCGGTTACTGTGATTGAAGCCGGTCCCTGTCCAATTGTTCAAGTGAAAACACAGGAACGGGACGGTTATCAGGCAGTTCAGTTGGGATTTGGCAAACGAAAAGAAAACAAGTTCAACAGTCCAATCCGAGGGCATTTTGCTAAAGCAGATGTACCTCCCACACAGGTGCTACGGGAGTTTCGCGTAGAAAGTCTTGAGGGAGTGGCAGTGGGTGATACTGTTGATGCAAGTCTGTTTTCAGAAGGTGAACTCGTAGATGTAACTGGTACTTCAAAAGGACACGGATTCACCGGTGTTGTTAAGCGTTGGGGATTTAAAGGTGGTAGAAAGAGCCACGGGGGTGAGCAAGACCTGCGGCGTCCGGGGTCTATCGGTGCAAGTGCTACGCCTTCTCGTGTTTTTAAAGGAAAGAAAATGCCGGGGCGCTACGGTGCCAAACGACACACTGTCCAAAATTTACAGGTTATCCAAGCCGACGCTGAGCGGAATTTGTTGGTTGTTAAAGGATCAATTCCAGGACCACCAAATGGATTCCTTTTAATTAGGAAAGCTGTTAAGGCTCCTGAAACAAACAGTACAGAGAACTAACTTGGTGAATAATTAGATTGTTCTACCCCAGCACCTCCGAGAGGATAGCAGGGGTAATTCAGGCCGAGTTTAGACATCGGAGAATATACTAAAAGATATGGCAACTTTAAATGTACACAATCGTTCAGGAGAAGTGCTTCGCGAAAAAGACCTTGCAGACTCATTTACACATGCTGAAGTAAATACAGCTGTGGTACACCAATGTGTGGTGGCATATCTTGCTAACCAGAGGCGTGGGACTGCTTCAACGAAAAGTCGGAGTGAAGTCGCCGGAAGCGGTAGGAAATTGTACCGCCAAAAGGGAACTGGTAGAGCGCGCGTAGGTGATGCGGGGTCTCCCATTCGCGTACACGGTGGTGTTGCATTTGGTCCGAAACCTCGCAGTTATCGTCAGCACACCCCTAAGCAGGTCCGGCGGCTCGGTTTAAAAAGTGCCCTTGCTGATCGGTTTCAAAATGAACAGTGTGTCCTAATTGAAGATTTCACACTTGAACGTCCTCGCACAAAAGAGATTGTGTCAGTTCTTAACGCATTGAACTTAGAGGGAAAGGTGCTGTTCATTCTCGGCGAACACAATCCAAATATCTATCTTTCCCTAAGAAATATTCCACAGGTTAACAGTTGTACCTGGGATATGCTTAATGTATACGAAGTGTTGTGGCATGACAAGCTTGTTATTACTGAGCGTGCCGCAGAAAAATTGGAAGCGAAATTCGTCCATTCCGAAGGTTAATGTTATGAAGGATAAATATTCAATTATTTTAAGACCTCATATTACAGAAAAAAGCACGCTCCTCCGGGAGAATAATAAGTACTCATTTGTTGTCAGTCGAGACGCAACAAAAAAAGATATTCGCCGCGCTGCTGAGGAATTGTTTGACATTAAAGGGGACATTCTGAATGTCCACACAATGCAGGTCCAGGGCAAAATCAAAGGGAGAATGAACCGCTATCAACGCGGACGACGTCCCCATTGGAAAAAGGCGATTATTACCGTGGAAGAGGGAATTCGGATATCAATCTTTGAAAATATCTAAATTTTGTTTTCGTTCATGTGTAGCGCCGCGTGCGAATCACTGGGTTTCAAGAAAGAATGTTTTAAGAAGAGGAATTGAGAGTGGCAAAAACATATAAACCTATCACACCGAGTCGTCGGTTCATGACTGGGTATACATTTGAAGAAATTACGCGCCAGAAGCCAGAGAAATCACTTGTCAAGGGTGGTAAGCAAAAAGCTGGGCGTAACAGTAATGGTCGTATAACAGTGCGGCGGCGGGGCGGCGGGCACAAACGCCGATATCGCGTTATTGATTTTAAACGAGATAAATTCGGTATTCCAGCGAAGGTTGCTGCAATTGAATATGATCCGAACCGTTCTGCGCATATTGCGTTGCTTCACTACGCGGACGGTGAAAAGCGGTATATCCTTGCACCGGTTGGCCTTCAGGTTGGCGACAGTGTTACATCTGGACCGGACTCAGAAATCAAAGTCGGAAATGCTTTACCCCTTGAGAATATCCCGTTGGGTTCTTCAATACATAATATAGAGATGAAGCCGGGGAAGGGTGGTCAACTCGTCCGTAGTGCGGGTGGCGCAGCACAGTTAGTTGATCGTGAAGGTAAATATGCCCGAATTCGTCTGCCTTCGGGTGAAGTGCGGCTTGTCCCTGTAAATGCCATGGCAACTCTCGGACAAGTTGGAAATGTTACGACTATTGTCATCGGCAAAGCGGGTCGTTCAAGATGGTTAGGAAAACGTCCAAAGGTTCGAGGTGTTGCAATGAATCCGGTTGACCATCCACATGGCGGTGGTGAAGGCAAAAGTTCCGGTGGTAGACATCCTGTTACACCTTGGGGGGTGCCGACGAAAGGGTATAAGACGCGAAACCCCAAAAAGAAATCTGGTCAGTATATTATGGGAAGACGTAAATAATGGTTTTCGCACTTTATCCTTCTCATACACAGGTACAGTTAAAAGGAGAGAATTGATGCCGCGTTCTATTAAAAAAGGTCCTTATGTTGACGCAAAACTCGCTAAGCACATAGCAGAAATGGAGCAATCTGGTAGCAAACGTGTGATTCGCACGTGGGCACGAAGTTCTACTATTACACCAGAATTTGTTGGGCATACCGTCGCGATTCATAACGGAAAGAAGTTTTTTCCTGTATATATCACAGAAAATATGGTTGGTCATAAACTCGGGGAATTTGCTCCGACTCGGACGTTCCGTTCTCACGCAGGCGGTTCAACGAGAAGATAATTTTTATATTATATTCATATTGTAAATTGAGTGCTTCTGACATTAGATGCACTTACTATCTGATACATTGTTATAAGTAATACAAGCAAAACATTGCACACAAGTTTGTGTCTAAAGTTTTGTTAGGAGAAACTAATGGAAGGAAGGGCAAAGATTCGGAACGCTTCGGTAGCACCGCGAAAAGCGCGTCTTGTTGCCGACTTGGTTAGGAATCAATATGTTGACGATGCGTTGAATCAACTGCTCTTTACACATAAAGCAGCAGCACCCATAATTTATAAGCTGATTCAATCTGCTGCAGCGAACATCCAATACCAGGAGCCTGCAGTGGAAATCGCTAATTTGTACGTTAAAGAGATCCGTGTTGATGAAGGAATTACACGTAAATGGATACGCCCCCGCGCACGAGGTATGGCAAATCGAATTTTCAAACGTCAGAGTCATATCACTGTTGTCGTGGATGAGGAGAGCGAAGATGATGGTGAGTAATCAATACCACAACCTGTCCTCCGAAATTATATATAGGGTAGTGTCCAACAGGAGGTTTATGTGGGACAAAAAACTCACCCGCGTGGGTTACGCTTAGGAATAATTGAGACGTGGGATTCAAAGTGGTATAGCGATCGCGATTATGCGAAATGGCTACATGAAGATTTTCAGATTCAGCGATATATCAAAGAACAGTTGGAACGTGCTGGGGTTTCGCGAATCGAAGTTGAACGTGTGGCTGAAAAATGCACCATTTATATACATACCGCGAGGCCTGGTATTGTAATCGGGCGTCGAGGGGTAGATGCAGAAAGATTAAAAGCGGAACTTGAAAAACTTATTGGTCGCCCAGTAAAAATTGAGGTTACCGAAATAAAAGTCCCCGAACTTGATGCCCAACTCCTTGCAGAAGCTGTTGCAACCCAAATTGAACGCCGCATCAGTTTTAAGCAGGCTATGCGCCGCAAGATCGCTGACTCAATGCAAGCTGGGGCGCAAGGCGTTAAAATTATGGTCAGTGGTAGGCTTGACGGTAAAGAGATAGCCCGTTCCGAATCCAGCCTTGAAGGACGAGTGCCGTTGCATACGCTCAGAGCCAACGTTGACTATGGGTTTACTGAAGCTAATACAACTTACGGGAAAATCGGTGTTAAAACTTGGATTTTCAAGGGTGAAATCCTCGGTGTGCCAGAAGCATTAAGTGGGGAACCAAGGACTCGATCTCGCCGCCAACAGAGTAGTAGGCAAAGCAATACGGGAGATCAACGTTCTGGAAATCGGCAGCGGAATAACCGCACTACCACGGGCAGACAACGGGGTAGACGGAGACAGCAAAGACAAAACAACAGGCGAGAAGATAATTAAACTAATCAGATTACTTAGCGCGTGTGTTTACAAACTGATTTAAGGAGTAATGCAAATGTTAATGCCGAAACGGGTGATGCATCGGAAGGTGCACCGTGGAAAACGTAGAGGAAAACCGCGCAGAGGTTCACAGATTAGCTTCGGCGAATACGGGTTACAAGCAATGGAAGCTGGCTGGATAACAAGCAACCAGATTGAATCTGGACGGGTTGCCATTACACGACACGTACGTCGCGGTGGAAAAATCTGGATCAAGATATTTCCTCACAAGCCCGTTAGTAAAAAACCGGCTGAAACGCGGATGGGCGGCGGAAAAGGTGCTCCAGAATTTTGGGTCGCCGTTGTTAAACCTGGGCGAATCATATATGAATTAAGTGGTGTTTCCCGCGAAGATGCCAAAGGAGCAATGGAACGTGCAGCTCACAAATTTCCTATTAAGACGAAATTTGTCGCGCGGGATGAGGTGTAATGTATGAAAGCTCATGAGTTACAAACCAGTTCAACTCAAGAATTGGAAAACGAATTAGAATCTCTTAAAGAGAATCTTTTTAACCAAAGAACCCGAGGTATCTTAGGGCAGTTAGAAGACACAAGCCTCCCCGGAAAAATTCGGAGAGATATTGCACGTGTGAAAACTGTCCTACGCGCTCGAGAATTAGAATCTCAAGATTAGGAATTGAGATAGGACAATATCGTTGGGACTGTTTCAACTATACACACATCTGTTCGGAATCAGAAAAGTGTTTAGAAGAAAGATGTCTTATACCAATGTCCAAGAATAAGGATAAATTGAACGTGGATAAACGAAGACACCGAAAAATCCGAATCGGTACGGTTGTAGGTGACCGAATGGAAAAAACTGTCAACGTGGCGATTGTTCGGAGTTATCAACACCCACTTTACAAAAAAGTTGTGCGCGCGACAAGAAAGATCTTGGCACACGACGAACAGAATAATTGTAAAGTAGGCGATGTTGTACAGGTGGTTGAAAGCCGCCCGCTGAGTAAGCGTAAACGATGGCGGGTGCAATCTATAATATCAGCGGCACAGTCTGCTACTGATTAAGTGGAAGGAAGGGACGGCAATGGTTCAAAATTATACGCGATTAACCTGCGCCGATAATACAGGTGCCAGAAATCTAATGTGCATTAGCGTACTTGGGGGAACCCGACGACGTTACGCACGGGTCGGTGATATAATTGTAGCCAGTATTAAAGAGGCAGCACCAAATACACAGGTCAGAGCAGGGCAAGTGGTTCGCGCTGTTGTTGTCCGTACAGCTAAAGAATATCGCCGTTCAGACGGTTCTTATATCAAATTTGATCAGAATGCAGCAGTTCTCCTTAAACCCGATGATCCCGATAATGATCCAATGGGAACACGGATTTTTGGACCGGTTGCTCGTGAACTCCGAGAAAAAAAGTTCACTAAAATTGTTTCACTCGCTCCTGAGGTGATTTAGGAGGATAAATTATGTCTAAGAAAAAGCTGCATATCAAAAAAGATGATTTAGTGTTGGTCTTGAGCGGTCAAGACCGAGGCAAGCAAGGTGTTGTGTTAGAGATTTTTCCAAAGAAAAATAGAGCTGTAGTTGAAGGTATCCATTTTGTGAAATGCCATTTGCGCCCAAATCAAACGGGACAAGGTGGCGTTGTTGAACGTGAAGGTACGATTCATATCTCTAACTTGAAAAAGGTTGAAAGATAGATTCATATTCACATTGCAAATATCAATCAGCAACTTATCTTGTCGTCTTTGTTTAAAATCAACTATGCAACCATTACGCTATAGGATACAAGGTTGATGAGCCAATTTAAAACTTTTTATCAAACAGAAGTTATCCCTGCATTACAGAAAGAGTTTAGTTACAAAAATGTAATGCAGATTCCAAAGTTGGAAAAAATTGCGTTAAATATTGGGGTTGGTGACGCGAAGGAAAACCCGAAAGCACTCGAGGATGCTGTTGAGGAGTTGACGCTTATTGCTGGGCAGCGCGCAATTATCACGCGGGCAAAGAAGTCTATCTCTGCCTTTAAAATCAGAGGTCCGTCAAAAATGTCGCGTACCCCTGGCGATGCAATCGGGTGTAAAGTCACGCTTCGGCAGAATCGAATGTATGAATTTCTTAACCGTTTGATTAACGTAGTGTTACCTCAGATCCGAGATTTTCGCGGTGTTTCGCCCGATGCTTTTGATGGGCGTGGAAATTACTCGTTGGGTTTAACAGAGCAACTCATCTTCCCGGAAATTGACTATGACAACGTGAATGATATCCGCGGCATGAATGTAACAGTTGTGACAACTGCCTCAAGTGATGAAGAAGCACGGGCACTATTACGTGAATTAGGCATGCCTTTTCGTCAGTAACACGTTATTACTTAAAGTTAGTACGAATAAGTTATACCAAATTAACGCGATTCATCTCGGTAGGTGTGGTTTCCTAACCGCACTTGTCTTCAATAAAATAAGAAAATCCTGTTAACTTGGTATTACGATCAAAGGAGTAGTTAAGTTGGCAAGTAAATCATGGATTGCCAGAAATCAAAAAACCCCTCGTTTTCGGACGCGGAAATATAGCCGCTGCAAAAATTGTGGCCGGGCGCGGGGGTATCTGCGTAAGTTTGAATTATGTCGTATCTGCTTTCGCCTGTTTGCGCGAGCGGGAAAAATTCCCGGTGTAAGAAAGGCAAGTTGGTAAGAAGGAGATTTTTTAATGTCAATGACTGACCCGATCGCAGATATGTTGACGCGGATACGGAATGCTAATATGGCTGGGCATGAGCGCGTTGAGGTGTCAGCATCTAAGGTAAAATTAGAGATTGCCCGTATCTTGTCTGAAGAAGGTTTTGTCCGAAACTATCGTTTAATTGAGGACGGGAAACAGGGGATTATACGTATCTACCTGAAATACGGCGCAAATAATAAAGAAAAAGCTATTACCAATCTGAAGCGAATCAGCAAACCCGGAAGACGCGTTTACGCAAAGTCAGACAAGGTGCCACGCGTTTTTGGTGACTTGGGGATTGCGATTCTATCAACATCGCAAGGAGTCAAAACCTCAATAGAGTGTAGACGTGCCAAAGTCGGTGGCGAAATCCTTTGCTATGTTTGGTAATTAAAGTACTGCGTACTTCATAGCGTCCCTGCAAGTTCAAAATTTAAAATTGGAGAAATAGAATGTCACGCATTGGACAAATTCCGATTCCAATTCCGAGTTCTGTGAAAGTCGCTTTCAACAACAATGAGATAGAGATAGAGGGACCTAAAGGCTCATTGAATTGGATTATCCCACAAGGAATTGATGCAAATATAGAAGAAAACGTTATTAATATTACACGTTTGAACGATGAGAAAAAACAAAAAGCGTTACACGGTTTAGCACGCAGCCTTGTTGCGAACATGGTGACCGGTGTTTCGGAAGGTTTTGAGAAGAAATTGCGCGTCGTAGGTACAGGTTATCGTGCTGAGGTTAATCGTCAAAATGTTTTGACGCTTGATGTTGGGTATTCACATTCTGTAATCTTCACGCCACCAGAAGGAATCACATTGACTGTGGAACCTCCAGAAAATATAGACGGTCAGGCACACATACCTATTGTAGTGAGTGGAATCGATAAGCAAGTCGTTGGGCAAGTTGCAGCCTCTATACGTCAAATTAAAAAACCTGAAACCTATAAACCTTGTAAAGGTATACGTTACGATGGTGAGCGGGTCCGCGACAAAGAAGGAAAGGTTGCAGGCTAATTTAGTACAGCCGTGCAATGACACTGTGTTATCAAGTGCTACTTTAAAGATTTAGCTGCCGGAGGAAATCCGTTGGAAAAGATAAAAAGAAAACAGATGAGCCATCTCCGACGAAAGAAAAGAGTTCGCCGCAAGATTAGCGGCACGAGGCAACGCCCCAGGCTCTCTGTCAATAGAAGTTTAAAACATATCTATGCCCAAATAATTGATGATGAGAATGGCAAAACGCTTGCACATGCTTCCAGTTTATCCCCTGAATTAAAAGGAAATACCTCTGAGGGTGGAAAGGTACAAGTTGCTCAAAGCGTTGGTCAGCTCATCGCACAAAAGGCAAAGGAACATCAGATTGAGGGAGTTATCTTCGACCGTGGCGGTTATCTGTATCATGGTCGGATCAAAGCCCTCGCTGAAGCTGCAAGGGAAGGTGGGCTTAAGTTTTAATAGTCCATGCTTATCCCTTGAGAGGAGACTTTTTTGCAAAAAGAGAAAATCAATCCTGACGATTTTGAATTTGAAGAGCGACCCATTGCCATAAATCGGGTCATGCGTGTTGGTAAAGGGAGGAGAACTCCGAGTTTTAATACCCTCTCTGTTGTCGGCAATCGAGACGGCATTGTTGGAATCGGTTTTGGTAGTGCAAGTGAAATTGCTGGTGCGGTAGGAAAAAGTATTGCGGATGCGAAGAAAAACCTGATACGTGTCCCTTTGGTTGATGGCACACTTCCGCATGAAATTATCAGTGAATTCAAATCTGCTAAAGTTTTGCTTAAACCGGCCCGCCCAGGTACTGGTATCATTGCTGGGCATGCTACGCGTGCAATTTTGGAATACGCAGGTGTTCGCGATGCACTTACAAAATGTCTCTCTTCAAGAAATGTCAAGAATATCGCTGAAGCAACGATGATCGGCTTGAGAAACCTCAAAGACGTCAACGAAGTCGCACGGATTCGAGGCAAAACAGTTGAAGAACTCTTACATAAACGACCTACAAAATCTAACGACTGAGGCTGCTCAGTTATATCTAAGGAACAATAGATTCAATGAAACTTAACGAACTCAAACCTGCTCCTGGCTCAACTCGAAAACGAAAACGTGTTGGTCGTGGTAGAGGATCAGGGTACGGCGGCACTTGTGGGCGTGGGCATAAAGGACAGAAATCACGCTCTGGCGGGTCAATCCCCGCATGGTTTGAAGGCGGACAGATGCCGTTAGTTAGGCGCGTCCCAAAACGTGGTCCCCGAAGAATCGCACACAAACGCTTAGCTTACGATGTCATCAATATAAAAACCTTAAATCTATTTGAAGAGGAGGCTGAGGTAAATCCTGAACTTCTCCGAGAAGTTGGCATCATCAAACGGAAAAACGCGCTCATTAAAATACTTGGTGACGGTGAATTGGACAAACGACTGAACGTGCGCGCACATCGCTTCTCAAAATCAGCCGTTGAAAAGATTGAAGCGAAAGGCGGCACAGCCGAGGTGATTTAAGTGATTAAGCCAATTCAAAACGCTTTTAAAATCCCTGAATTACGCAAGCGCATTATTTTTACTGTGCTACTTTTGATCGTTTACCGCCTTGGGGCACACATTACGCTTCCGGGCCTTGATGATAGAGCACTTGAAGCGTTTATTAATCAGCTTAAGGGGGATGGTGATTCTTCTAATCCAGTAGGAAACGTTATCGCGTTGATTAACGTCTTCTCTGGTGGGGCATTCAGCCAAATGACAATCTTTGCACTCGGTATTCAACCCTATATCAGCGCGTCGATTATTATGCAGCTGCTTGCTGTCATTGTCCCGTCTCTTGAAAAGCTTTCAAAGGAACCGGATGGGCGTAAGAAAATCACCCAGTACACCCGTTACGGCACGGTCCTACTCAGTATTGTTCAAGGTATAATGATTACAGTTTTGTTGAGAAATCCGGGGCAGCTAATTGGAGGTGGTGCTGGTACTATAGTCAACAACCCAACCATCTGGTGGCACGCCTTAGCGGTTTTAACGCTAACTGCAGGTACTGCTTTCGTGATGTGGCTCGGGGAACAAATTACCGAACGCGGTATCGGGCAAGGAATCTCAATAATTATCACTGTCGGTATTATGGCAGCCTTCCCAGGCGGAGTATTTGAAGTATCCAACAAACTGGTTACTGATCCGCGTTTTGGACTTGCACAACTCGCCGCACTACTTGCTCTCGTTATAATTGCTGTGGCAGGTACAATCTTTATCCATCTTTCTGTTCGCAAGATTCCGGTGCAATACGGTAAACAGATACGGGGTGGGAAAGTGTTTGGTGGACGCGCAATGCATCTGCCGCTGCGTGTCAATACTGCAGGAATGATTCCGATTATCTTTGCTATTACGTTGATGACGTTCCCAGGGGTACTTATCAACTTATTGCCACAAGATCAGGCATGGGTTGGTATTTTAGCAAGTTGGATGGATCCGGGAAATCCGGGCTTTGTATATCTTTCTACTTATGCCTTGTTAATCATAGGATTCACCTATTTCTACACAGCAGTACAAATTAACCCCGTTCAAATGGCAGAGGATTTACAGAAATACGGCGGTTTTATCCCCGGCCTCCGTCCTGGAAAACAGACAGCAGATTATATTAACACAACGCTAACCCGTATTACGCTTCCCGGCGCTCTGTTCTTGGCCGCGATTGCTGTAATTCCCATTTCTATCACCAGTGGGCTTGGTGTTGGCGGTATGGTTGAAGGTGCTTCCGTTTTGATTGTTGTTGGCGTTGTATTGGATACTGTGTCCCAAATTGAATCTTACTTAACGATGCGCCATTATGACGGATTCTTAAAAGATAGACGCTTAAAAGGACGCTCAAGAAGATAACAGCACTTATTGCAAACAAATTGAAAGGAAAACTATGAAAGTCCGACCATCTGTCAAGAAAATGTGTAACCGTTGCAAGATTGTTAAGAGAAAAGGAATTGTCCGTGTTATTTGTTCTTCAAATCCGAAGCACAAACAACGACAGGGATAATCTCGCTACACCCTATAAGGAGAAAACCATGGCACGTATAGCAGGAGTGGATTTACCGCGTAATAAACGGATTGATATTGCGTTGACGGCTATCTACGGCATTGGGCGTTGGACTGCATCAAAGATCGTCATTGATCTTAATATTGATCCAGCCAAAAAGGTCGATGCTTTAGCTGAAAACGAAGTCAGCCAACTGCGAGATAAAATCACTGAAGAATATAAGGTTGAAGGTGACTTACGCCGCGAAGTTGATCAGAACATCAAACGGCTTATGGATATTAACAGTTATCGTGGACTCCGCCACCGAAGGCAGCTACCTGTGCGTGGACAACGTACAAATACAAATGCTCGCACACGAAAAGGTAAAGCCCGGACGATCTCTGTTGGTAGGAAACTCAAAGAAACAGCCCGCAAAGCTGGTTGATTTGTCCAACGTTCAGCATCTACGCAATTTCTTTTCACAAGAAACGAACATTGCGGACTTGCTGTTATTTGGATTCTGGGTAAGAAGCGTTTAGTGATTTTCGGATTCCTATTATAGTGAACTTTGAAATTATTGGGACACTTCGTTAACCTATTTTGGAAACATAACGGATAATAGAAGTTGAGCATCAAACTTTTAGATTGTGCCGATGAGATGCAAACTAATACCATTCTATCAATTTTTGTCCATTAGCGGTTGTTAGAAATGAAGCGGAATGTGGCACAAACTATGAAGTTTATGCTACAAAAAAGAGACATTATATATCAGAAATGGTATAACAGTTTGCGCCACAGAAGTGCTCCAATAATTGTAGGTTTTACTATATGTCTGAGGTATCTTCACGTATACCCACTTAGAATTCAATTCAAAATATATTTTAAAGGAGAAACAGTTTGCGTTCACGAAGACGGGAACGGAAAAATGTGCCGGAGGGCATTGCCCATATCCAGGCTACATTCAATAATACAATTGTAACTATCACTGATCCTAACGGTAATACGGTTGCTTGGGCAAGCGCAGGGATGACGTTCCCCGGTTCGCGCAAGTCAACCCCTTTTGCTGCACAACAAACTGCCGAAGCATGTGCCAGAAGAGCCATGGAACACGGTATGAAACGGGTTGAAGTGAGAGTGAAAGGGCCTGGATCGGGGCGGGAATCGTCTATTCGCGCGCTCGCCGCTGCAGGCTTAGAAATTACTTTAATGAAGGACATGACACCTATCCCACACAACGGGTGTCGTCCCCCGAAAAGACGACGAGTGTAAACCAAGGAGACACATGAGTAGATATTTAGATTCTGTCTGTAAATTATGTCGTCGAGAGGGTGAGAAACTTTTTCTAAAAGGACGTAGGTGTATCGGGCCGAAATGTTCTTTTGAACGACGAAGTTATCCACCTGGCGACCATGGGCAAAAACCGCCTACACGCGCACGTGGTGAGTTTCGACGACAATTACGCACTAAACAAAAAGCAAAGCGAATCTATGGCATTTTTGAGAAGCAGTTTCGCAACTACTATTTTAAAGCGGCACGCCAAACCGGTATCACGGGTGAAAATTTAATAGCCCTTCTTGAACGCCGCTTAGACAATGTTGTTTATCGATTAGGGTTCGCGACATCACGTAAACAAGCCCGACAACTGGTGAAGCACAATCACTTTACTGTGAATAGGAAGCGCGTCAATATCCCTTCCTATCTGGTTCAAGTCGGAGATGTTATCACCCCACGCGAAAGAAGCCGCGAAAATGTCACGATTCAAGAAGCGTTAGAATTTTCAAAACAACGGGGCGCCCCAGAATGGCTTGAAATTGATGCTGATAAACCTGAAGGTAGAGTACAAGGTGCCCCAATTGTGGAGCATATTGCAGCAGAGTTGGATACACAACTAATTATTGAATTGTATTCCAGGTAACATCTAACAAATTCGCCTCTCAAACGAGTCCATACCGCAAAAAACAACATGCACTGTTGCCAAAAATTACTACGCTTCCACGTACAACATCCGTGGACAGAAAGTTGTTTCTGGACCAAAATTTGCTTGACTCCGTTTATAAAACAACTTAAGCCAATAGGAGGAAATCGATGGATAGATTGCGTTTAACAATGCCCGAACGTCTGGTAGCCGATACCGAAACCTTACAACCCAATTATGCGAAGTACACCGCAGAACCGCTTGAACGAGGATTCGGCACTACGCTGGGTAACTCGCTTCGCCGAGTACTTCTCTCCTCGATTAAAGGAGCCGCCATTACTACCATTCAAATTGATCAGGTCAAGCATGAATATTCAACTATTCCAGGAATTCTTGAAGATGTAGTACAGATAATTCTCAACCTCAAGGCAATTCGATTCCGACTGCTACAGGACGAACCTATGATATTGGAGCTCAACGCAAGTGGATCAGGCGAATTGACAGCAGCAGATATTCGCCCCAATTCTCTCGTTGAAATTATTAACCCCGACCAACACATCGCAACACTTGATGCATGTCAGGGGATTGATATGGAAATTCAGGTGCAAACTGGACGCGGTTATTCACTTGCAGAAGAACATAGAGACTCTAAACTACCCATCGGCTGGATTCCGGTTGATGCCAAATTTTCGCCTGTCGAAAAAGTGAACTTCTCGGTAAGTGAAACTCGGGTTGAGGACATGACCAATTTCGATCAACTCAATCTCGAAATCTGGACAGATGGCAGTATCACGCCAAAACAGGCAATTACACAAGCTGCAGATATTTTACGGAGTCAACTTGATATCTTTACTGAATTCGATGAAAACTACATAGAACCGGAACCTGTGTTTGATGAAGCGAAGGAGTTGAGAAACAGATACCTCTCTAAACCTGTCGCTGACCTTGAACTTTCAGTCCGAGCTGGTAACTGCCTTGAAACTGCAAATATCAAAACTATCCGTGAACTTGTCTCCAAAAATGAGAAAGAGATGTTAGAATACAAAAATTTCGGTAGAACTTCTCTGAATGAAATCAAAGACCAACTTGCTAACATGGGCTTGACCCTTGGCATGGATTTAGAGGGCGACGAGGATACCGACACGGATGAGGAGGAACAAGAATAATGCGTCATAGAAAACGTGGCAGAAAATTAGGGCGTACCACAAGCCACCGAAACGCTCTTTTCCGTAACCAAGCCACCGCGCTATTTGAACACGAACAAATTCGGACAACCTTACCCAAATGCAAGGAACTTAGGCGCGTCGCAGAGAAACTCATTACCCTCGCGAAACAGGACACTTTGCATACGCGCCGACGTGCCGCAAGGCTCTTATACGGAGCAAACCTACATCATACCCCACGTCGAGGTGAATCGGGGGCAATGCAAAAGCACGCTATCCTTCAGAAACTCTTTGAGGATATAGCCCCCCGATATCAAGATAGAAATGGTGGTTATACCCGCATTATCCGGGGTGAATTGAGGCGCGGCGATGGCGCGCAAATGGCTTACATTCAACTTGTTTGATAAATGCCATAGTAGGTGCGGTTTCATGAAGATTAAGAAAATAAATCGGTAATGTGGCGAGGTTAGGAAACCTCGTCAGCAGCGGGGTACGCGTGTCTCGTGTTCGCTGGCGAGGTTTCCTAACCTCGCCAGCGAACAGGTAGTCGTAAAAAAGAAGGGCGGAGTTTTACTCCACCCTTTTCTACTTTGGAATTCACTATAAACGCACAAATTAAAACCGATATGCACCTGATACGAACACTCGGTGTGTATTGCGTTTTGTTGTCAAAACATCTCTGTGCTGCTGCCAATTACCCCACATATATGCAAGATCAAATTTCACGGAATCCTCAAAAATCTTGCCTATACCGAATGTTAAGAAATCGCGCTCATTTTCAACTTCGGTATCTGCAAACGGAATTGTATCTCGGAAATAGCCGAGACGTAGATATGTATCAATGGTAGGTATCCGGAATTCAGCGCCTAACCTCGCTTGCAAAGTTGTAGAATAGAATTCTTCAAAGTAATCTGTTGGAATGTCATCTGCTGGTGCGGGATCGTAACGTGTCTGCCGCCAATCTGTTAGCTGGACATCACCCGCCAAAATTAATTGGTTATCCAACAGTTTGACAGCAATGCCTGTTCCAATCTCAAAAGGTCTCTCAATATCATACGACTGTGCCCCGTTTGTCGGATCGGATGCCTCCTCACCATCATCAAACAATACGACGGTATACTCACGCCAAAGTTCTTCAACTGTCACTTCTGTTGGGGCGACCAAAGTTACACCAAGACTGACAGCGTCTGTAAGATTAGCCAAAATTCCAACCCTACCGCCTATGCCAGAGTATTCTCGTTCAATTTCATCATCAAATCTGAAACGTGACAATTCGCTATCTACATTTGCCGTATCGGTAGCTGTTGCGTCCAATTCATATATGCTACGCCCATTCCAGAAGTCTACTGAACCGCCAATCAAGAAGTTCTTACTGATATAAACGCTTCCACCAAAACTCCAAATGCCAATACCGCCTGAATTTATGTTGATTTCATCAACCAAAAGCCCGCTATAAACGTTCCCTGAACTCGGATCAATACCTTGAATTACTGACTGATAATCGAAATTCTGAGGACGATTATAGCCGAACCCTACTGCAAGTCCTCCTTGTTGCGTGTCCAACGGATAGACAAACCCAATTGAATTCGGACGAAGTCGTGAACGACTTGTTCCAGTAGCTTCATCGCTTGAGAAAAAACTATCCGTGTTTGCAGTATTATGCGAAAAGCTTGTGAAGAATTCAAACTTCTGAATCTGTGCCATTCCAGCAGGATTCCAATATAGCGCGGTGAAATCATCGGCAAGTCCCAGAGAAGCACCACCCATTCCCATTGTCCGTGCACCTACACCGAATGTATTACCGATTGTTATCTCTTCTATTTGTGCCGGACACATAACCGTAAACAAAACTGTGGCAAATAGGCAGATAAAAACACCCAAAATTATTCGTTTCATTGTTTTCTCCTTTATTTTCCGTATTCACTTATTTTTATTATACTTGCATGATGTTAATTCTCATTGTTGTCCCTTGCTTTCCGTTGCGGGCGTTCAGATCGCGGATTAGCAGAAGAGACACTACGTGAAGCGCGTGACCGACGGTTCTCAGATCGATATTCTCTTAATACAGCACCTCTTTTGTAGGTGCCACGGGAAGCAGGATAAAACGTACGGCCGTGATACCTGCCATAATAACCTCTGTTGTACGGATAATAACCTCTATAATATCGGTAATAAGGTGCATAATACCCATAACCGTAATGCCAAGGATATGGATAATAGTAGGTTGGTGGATAATATGTATATGGAACGTAAGGTGTCCAATAGGAACGACTTGCATAAGGGTAAGAAGAACTATAACTACGTTTCCGACGACCATAGTAACCTTCCGTTTCTGCATCAGAATCAGAAGCATGTTCCATCTTTTCTGTGTTTTTTTCTACGTGTTTGTCTTGTTTCTCTTTGAGAGACGCTGGTTCGTAATAACCAAGTTTTGTATAACAACCAATGAACGTCACCGTTGTAAAGAGAAACAGTAGTATAACGGCGGCTTTCAGATTCATTTCTCCATCTCCTTATAGATTCAACCTTAACTTTTGATTATTATAACATATCCATTTTAGTCTGTCCATACAATTTCCCTTGTGTTAGGATTATTTAGTTTTAAGCATTTTATCTGTTTTAGCCAAAAGTCGTGACCATGAGGTCGCTCCTACAGAAGAGGGATAAAGAACAAATTAACGTACAGGACTTACGCATTCCCCCTTGATAAGGGGGGTTAGGGGGGTTAAAAAGTCGTTATTTTAATGATATTTCAGTGATCTAACCCCCTAAATCCCCCTTATCAGTGGGACTTTAAGAGAAACTGCGTAAGTCCTGTAACGTAAATATGGAGAGCTAAATAACCCTGCCTTTATGTAAAAACTTTTGAGTTGCCTCTGCCGCATATACATGCTAAACTGACACCATGAAAGTCTTTATCCAAATCGGGCACGGCATCATCGGTGCAGTTGTAATATCCTTTCTCTGTATTTGGCAAGCAGGCAGTTTTGGTGAAGCACGACACACGATTAGCATCATCGGTGCTATCGCTATCTTTATTGCGAGCCTCTATCTGCTTCGAAGCCGTTGGGTCCGCTGGGGCAGTCGACAAATATGGCTAAAATACCATCAACGGTTGGCATCCTTAGGATTATGCTTGGTGTTGTTCCACTCAGCGTTCCAACCGCTTGCCTGGCATTCATGGTTGACCTTTTTACTCGCCTTGTCGAATTTAGGCACCGGAATTGCTGTTAGTCTTACGGCTCGAAAAGCACGTCAGACGCTGCTCAGGATTCATCTCATCCTTGCACCAATTCTATTGATTAGCATTGTCTTTCACGGGCAAGCTAAACTTGACCATGATGAGTTCTTTCCGCTTACTGATGTTCACGATGTCCCTTGTGCGAAATGCCACATATCTGAATCCTTCCTTTTCCACGTCGAAGCAACTACATTACAACAAGAAATGGATACGTCCAAAACTATTCCAGAAGATATACATTGGTGGTTTTTACAACACGATGTAAAGATACCTGATACAGCCAAAGTCCTTATCAAGGAAATAGGTAACGCTTGGACAATTACGGATGAAGAAAATCGCCGCAGCTATCCTGTTCAGAAAAAGGCTGACCAACTCGCGCTCTACGCCGATTCTCCATATCGCAGCTACACGTGCATCACCTGCCACGAACATAACACACCGGAAATTATATCCGCACATGAACTACACGGTGTTACCGATTTTCACAGATGTCTCGTCTGCCATCAGACTGAAATCAACAGCATCCGTTTCGGTAGACAACGTTTCGATTGGGACTATGCCCCTAATTGATAAGGTGCTTTATAGTAAAATCCAAAAATATGTTCACACTCCCTGGTAGATGCGATTTCCTAACCAATGCAGAATACCACACGCGTATTCTGCATTATGTGTCAATTTAAGAACAAAAATGCTGGATTATCTCTTGTGGGAGGGCTTTGTCCGCTTGATTTATAACCCAAGGGTAGGCGCGTTTTGATGAAGTTTAAGTTATTAATTCGGTAATTTGGCGAGGTTAGGAAGAAATCAACGGTATGAATGCCATTTAGGCATTCCCCGCCTCGCCAGCAGCAGGTGTACATCTCTGCTGGCGAGGTTTCCTAACCTCGCTATATTACCCAATTTATTTTTTAATCTTCATGTAAACGCGCCGTTTATAGCGCCTGCTTCTGGGCTCGGCGCGTTTACAAAACGCCAAATCAACGGTATGAATCATGGCGAATGCCATACAGGGAATCATGCAGCATGCCACACGTGCATGCTGCCACGCGCATTCATACCGTTGATTTGGCGCATTCGTCTTTAGGCATTCCCCGCCTACCAGGGTGGTGAACCACTAAATTGACAGTTATAGTGCGGTATCCTAACCGCACACTTCGCAAGACGGATCACGTTAATTGGGAATAAAAAAAGAAAAGGCTTGAATCCAGCAAAATACTGAACTCAAGCCAACAACCAAACTGTCTATTTTGCTTATTAACGAGATTTTATATTTCCCCAAGTGGTAGCGAGTTTGTCTTCCGGCTCCACAGCCAGAAATTCGCCATCCATTAACTGCTTAACTTCATCTGCAGACAAAGCACGGGCAAATAGATAATACTCATCCATTAGACCAGCATACCAGCGTCCATTCTTATGGTGACCGATTGCCGCAGAGACTCCCCAGTTTTCCTCAAGTTTTCTGCCGCTCCCCTTAATCGCATGAGTCTCTTCACCGTTAATATAGGTTTTCACATCACTGCTATCACTATCGTACGTTCCGGCAAAATGCACCCATTTATTTGCTTCAATAACGGGACCGGGGTTGAGATTGAAAACTTCCGTGTTCGTTCCATCCCTATGAAACCATCTAAAGCCAGCCGGACGAATTTCCGCGTGGTAAAGTCCACTTGCAATTTCATCGCCGAGCGCATCAAGTAGCGTCTGCGGATCGCCTGAACCGGTATGGTTAACCCAAACCGCAAGTGTAATGCCATCAATCGGCGGGTTTTTAAATTCTGGTCCATTCATATCTATCCACACGTTGGCTGCTAAAGCAATCGCTTTACCAAAAATACCGTCCTCCCACTTAGCGTTTCCCATAACTTTTCCATCATTACCGTTGATTGAACCGTCTGTGACGGTATCACCCTCTTTGTCAAAACTATAGTAAACAGATAAAGCCGGATCTTTAAGATCTGCTTGGGTTGAGAGCACACACGCCCCCATAATTACCAATATAGCAAAATATATGTGAAGCCACTTTATAATATCAAAATGCATTTATAACCTCCTATTTATAAAATAATAACGTTGGCTTGAATCCGAAAACACCGAATTCAAGCCGATAATTCACACCATTTACTTAGCGATGCGATTTAATGCTGCCCCAAGTGGTAGCAAGCTTATCTGCTGGTTCCACAGCCAACAGTGCGCCATTCATCACATCCATAATTTCATCTACCGGCAAAGCACGATTAAATATATAATACTCATCGAGCAATCCAGCAAACCAGCGCCCATTCTTATGGTGCCCGATCCCTGCAGAAACACCCCAGTTGGTCGCGAGTTTACCGGAACCACTGGCAGAGTGGGTCTCCTCACCATTAATAAAAGTTTTCACGTCACCGCTTTCGCTGTCATAAGTTCCGGCAAAATGCACCCATTTATTTGCTTCAATAACCGGCCCTGGGTTGATGTTGAAAACAGTTGTATTGGTTCCATCTCGGTGAAAAAATCTAAAGCCACCAGTACGAATTTCCATGTGGAAAAGCCCACTTCCATGATCTGTGCCAATCGCATCAAGGAGCGTCTGCGGATCACCTGAACCGGTATGGTTGACCCAAACCGCAATTGTAAACCCATCAACGGGTAAATTCTTAAATTCCGGGCCATTCATGTCGACCCACGTGTTGGTTTCCAAGGCTATAGCGTCACCAAAAACGCCCTCTTCTCGCATGACATCGCCTACAATTTTACCGTCGTTACCATTGATAGAGCCATCCTTTACAGTCTCTCCTGTTCCGTCAAAACTATAGTAGACAGAGAGTGTTGGATCGCTTAGATCCGCTTTGGCAGACATCACGCCTGCTCCCATCAGCACGAAAACAGCAATGCTGACGTAAAACCATTTTATTAAATCGAAACGCATTTTTTTCTCCTATATTGAAAAATAATGATTATAGAATCACATGATCTTCTATTAGATTTCTAAATATCATATCACATATTACCATTCTTGTAAAGCAAATTAAGGTAAATTTTCTTTTCAAAATTTGAACCTACCAACTTTTTCTACCCGTGGGATCAGTATGTTTATTCACCATAGGCGTCAATTTAAGAAAAGAATTATGCACTGAATGCCCAGGCCGGTAGGTTCGGTTTGTAACCGAACCGGAGCCTACGCAGAAACCTCCACCTATCCTGTCCACTAAGCAGTGCTGCTCAACAAAACACCCAGGATTCGCCTGGGGTCGGTCCGGTTCGGTTACAAACCGAACCTACCGGGCCTGGATGCACGCTAAATTGACGCTTATAGATCAGTATGTTTATTCACAAACACCTTAAATTTCATAGACAAGTATCAATTATTCATGCTATCATTTTAGAAAAGAATGAAGGAGATGGACATGATGGCACATTCAATAACATTTCGTTGCTTGTTTATAACCCTACTTTTTGTAGCGGTTGTGATTTTGCCCGCGCATTCGGTAGATATAACCGTCGGGTTGTTGGCAGGAAGTGACCAACTCGGTGAAGTTGAGGAAGCCGCTTACGAATGGGCAGACGAAAATTATCAAGCGACAATACTTACGGCAGCCAACAATGGTACTTTCAAGAACAGTGGCGGCACAGCAATAAAATTGGATCAATTCGCTGTGCTGTGGCTCTTCTATACAGAAACGAACGCGTTGCCTGAACCGTTGCTTGCAGATGCAACCAAAAAGGCTATTCTTGACTACATAGAGGCAGGTGGCGGTATATTCCTTTCAGCACTCGGTCTCCGATACGTTGTAGACATTGGTGTTGAAGATGGCGGTAATCCACGGGTTTTTCAACCTCTTGGCAAAGGCCCACCTGAAATCGGCATTCAGCCAACAGATGCTGCTAAAAACCATCCCGTATACAAAGGATTTGATACCAACGGGCCAATTTTTCTTACAAGCATGGCACAGGCAGGCTTCACTGCAGATTTTATTAACTTCAAAGCTGCTCCTCCAGGTGACAAGATTCTTGGCACGAAGACACGCGGCGGCGGTGCTGGCGGTGGTGAACGGCCCTTTGTTGAATACGATGTGAAAGATGGGAAAATCATTACACTTGGACATCACAACGGTGTTTACACCGATACAAAGTCAGCGGAAGCAGATAACCTCAGAAAACTCACGACCAATGTGTTGAATTACCTTGCTGAGAATTCCGTGTTTCTCGCTGTTGAACCCCATGGAAAATTGACTACAACGTGGGGAAATTTAAAGGCGGTTTTAAAATAGATCAACGATACAATCTCTTTAACAGACAAGCCCGTAACACGTAAATGTTACGGGCTTGTCTTTATATGTCTTGGAGCCGTTCAAACGATAATTTACAAAATCGTCTCTTCATCTGTTTCTGTGAACGTGCCGCGAATAGATGGATTTAGGCGTGAGTGGTGTAGTGCCCAGTAGATCGCTGCTGTGACCACGCCCCCGATAAGCGTAGCTAACATCCATATTATAGACTCTACAAAAACTGGTGTTCCTATGCGTTTTGCGTCTCGGTATACAGCAACTGCAAAGGTTACGTGGACTATAATAGTTAAAACCCAAAACGCAACTATCCAAAAGAAACTTATACCAAAGAAACCGGGAATACTTAATCCACTAAAATCTAAATTCATTTTGAAACCTCTTGCTATTTCCGTTGCCGCCGTTGTCTACGGTGTTCTTGGAGTTTGTCCCAAGGATAAATAAAACAGCGGTTTGCCCAATCTTGATACAGACCATCTAATTCTTTCACCTTTTTCGGATGCTTGTCAGCAATATTGCTAATTTCTGTGCG
This sequence comes from Candidatus Poribacteria bacterium, assembly GCA_965221425.1. Classification (GTDB taxonomy): domain Bacteria; phylum Poribacteria; class WGA-4E; order WGA-4E; family WGA-3G; genus MSPOR6. The sequence continues at coordinate 239,066 of OZ244889.1, forward strand.
TTCTGCTTGCAGATCGTAAAGTTCCCAATCGCCAGGAAATCTACAGACAAGTTTCCAATCTCCTTGACGGACAGCGCAGTTGCCTTCGTGTTCCCAAAGGAGAATATCTTTACCGTTGTCTTTATCATCGAAAATCGGTACTAAACTTGTTCCTTCTAACGGCAGAATCGGTTTGCCATCGTGTTCTTCAGGATAGGTTGCACCAGAAATCTCAAGACACGTTGCCATAATATCGGGAAGTTGCCCAGGTTGATGTCGTAGTTCACCTTCTGATTTGATGGCATCAGGCCAATGTGCGATCAGTGGCGTAGCGATGCCACCTTCATGCACCCAATGCTTATACAAACGGAACGGTGTATTAGACAGGTTTGCCCACGGAACCCCATAACTTTGATAGGTAGTTTCCGGCCCAGGCATGATGCTCGGATCGTTACCACGATAAACAGGTTTTCCATCAGAGGTTGTTTGCGTGCTGATGAGTGAACCGCCATCACGTTTTGCGGGTGGGCCTCCGAGTTCCTCAGCACACCCTCCATTATCTGCTAAAAACAGGATAAGCGTGTTGTCCAACTCACCTGTTTCTTCCAGCGTATCGATAATTCGTCCAATGCCTGCATCCATGCGGGTGATTTGTGCGGCATAGACCTCCATACGCCTTTGATTCCACTCCTTATATTCAGCTTCGCTCCACGGTCGCTGTGACGGATCGCGGTCTGTCAATCGCCATGATTCATCCAAAATCTTCATCTCACGCATCCGTGATAACCGTTCTTCTCGCAGCTCATCCCATCCTGCAGCGAATCGCCCACTGTATGCTGCGATGTCCTCTTCGTGGGCATGGAGTGGCCAATGTGGTGCGGTGTATGCCACATAAGTGAAGAACGGACTATCAGCTTTCTTATCGTGGTGGTTCTGAATAAATTTTACTGCTTCATCGCTGATAGCATCGGTGAGGAAATAACCTTCGGGAAGTTCATCACTTTCTATGCGCGTGTTATCTCTGGTTAAAGTATTCGGCTTCCAAAAATTCGCAGCACCCGTGATAATGCCGTAGTAATTATCAAAACCACGTTGACAGGGCCAACTATGTTTAGGACCATCGGGACCGGTGTGCCGAGAAATATGCCACTTGCCGCTCATATATGTGCCGTAGCCTTCTGAACGGACAGCATCTGCAATCGTGATACAACGGTCGTTTAGATCGCCACGATAGCCATCTAAGCCATCATCTCCCATCATGTGTCCTACACCAGTTTGATGTGGATGAAGCCCCGTAAGCATTGACGCACGCGAGGGACAACACCGTGCTGTATTGTAAAACTGTGTGAACCGCAGCCCACCCGCGGCGAGACGGTCTAAATTTGGTGTCTGAACTTCTCCACCATAACATCCTAAATCTGAAAAGCCCATATCATCGTTTAGAATAAGAACTATATTTGGTTTTTTGTTTTCACTCATAAAATAGATACCTCTTTTTTCAAGTAAGAATAGGATAATAACGAATTGTCCTTATGCAAATATGTACGCTGTCTTATACCAATTAACGTGATTTGTCTCGCTCAGGGTGCGGTTAGGAAACCGCACCATAAGCGTCAATTTAAGAAATGAATTATGCACTGAATGCCCAGGCCGGTAGGTTCGGTTTGTAACCGAACCGGAGCCTATGCAGAAACCTCCACCTATCCTGTCCACTCAGCAGTGCTGCTCAACAAACACCCAGGATTCGCCTGGGCTCGGTCCGGTTCGGTTACAAACAGAACCCGCCAAATGCCAAACGCGCATTTGGCGTTGATTCACCGGGCCTGGATGCCCGCTAAATTGACACTTATAGTGCGGTTAGGAAACCGCACCTACCATTGAAAAAGATAAATTCCGATAATTTGGTACTATAGGATTTTAATGAGATTTTGAGACAGAAACATTATCATTGCCCGTATTTAGTAGTAAGCGACTCCCGTCTTCACTGGCAAGTCGATTAAAAAATTTTTTTGCGCTTGCGTAAGTTGTTGCAGGAATTGTCCGTTGTTTTAATGTCCAAGTAAGGTGATAAGTAACTAAGTTTTTATGTTGACTATATTGTCTCTCCATCGCCGCAAAATTTGTGGCGTGTTCAAAATCAGGGGGCAGTACAGCAGTCCAACCGTCTGGCAGGTGAATCAGGATTGTTTTCTCAAGTTCCATGGGATAGCTTAAGTCAAGTGGATAGGTGCGTTCCGATGCAGCAACAATCTCCGCATAATCCGCAAATTCATCAATCGGCAATGGCAAAAGTTTCTGTTTTTTTAAATGTATGGCGTAATTTTCAACATGAAATTTGACTGTTATTTCAATAGGGATGTCAAGATTGTCTAATTCGGATATGGTAACAGAATCTACTTGGATGTTTGGAAATTGCTGACTAAGTTCAGATGCAAACGTTCTTTTCCATTCAGTAGGATGAATCTGCTGATATGCCCAACGTGCATCTATATTATATTGTCCGGTCATGCGGATTTGAATTTCTCCATGCACATCTCCGTTTCTATTTACCCACAATTCCGTTGTAGATCCGAGCTTGTTAGACTCTGCCGGATAAATAGGTATATTTACAAAAGTACCGCGTGTATCCCCTATAAGCAATCCTACTCGCCCTTGGTCATTGTACGGCAAATCACCATAACTACAAGTGCTTGAGGTCGGATCCAACCATATATAGTTTTCTTTGCCTTTGGGGATAGCGGCGATTATATGGTTAAATTGACTTAAAGATGGTAACGTAGTATCAACCCTTTGATATGGAAACGTGCTCAGCATAACCGGATAAGCTTTTATACCTACAAGATCAAGCATTGAAATCAGCAGCGTTGTTTTATCCTTACAATCGCCATATTGTTTCTGTAGCACCTCAGCAGCTGCAGATGGTTGATACGCACTCTGCCCGAGTTCAATACCTACGTAACGGATATGTTTTGCGACAAAATAATATATCGTCCGGATCATTGCCTCGTCGGTTGTTAGGTTTTCTGTGAGTTCTTCAACAGTTTCCTGTATGTCTTGGTCAGGCGCGTAGCGCCCCTTTGTGAGGTCTTTATACCACTTGTATACATCGTCCCAAGACGTAATTGAGGAATAACTTAAACGTGGTGCGATGTCGTTTATATGCGGCATGCCATCTTCTAACTTGAGCGCAGGCATCTCACCGGACCGCCAAATATATAAAACAATCCCATTTTCCTCATAAGATACCTCTGGTTCAATTTCAAAGTTTTCAACTTTCCATTGAAGGTGTCGTTCTTGCAGTAATCTGAGTGCGTAAATTGTCTCAAGTGTTACTTCTGATGATTGAAAGTTATATCCACCTGTAATCCAAGTTTCATTGCCTGCTACCTTTTCCAATTTATCTTCGAGTGTTACCTGATATTCAATACAAACCCCTGGTGCAAGCCCTACCATAGAGATCACTCGCCACATCATATCTGAGTAAAGATTGTAAGATAATAGACCGGGTGGGGTTACATCGTTGAACGCTTCATCGGGTGGTGTAAGCACCGTACCATCGGATGCAATCGTTCGCGCAATATTAACCTCTATACTTTGTGAATTCGGTTGGTATGGGATAGCAATGTCGCCATATTTTTGTATTCCTCTTTCGGTTAAAATTTTAACAACTTGATGTGTCGTATAACGTGATTGCCCAGTTGGCAAAACATCATGGCTGAAATGGTTGAACAGAATAACAACATCCGCGTTTGGATAATCGTTTGCAGTAGGTGCATTCGCGATGATTTGGGAAACGTCAGGATTGAAGATGGAAACAGGCGGTACTGTTACAGCTTGAATCGGTGTAGGAGTCAGTTGTGCTAATGCTTGTAACCGCGTCACAGCAAGTAGATTGTCAGGGTCAACTTGCAAGAGTTGCTGATATTGGAGTTGCGCTTCAAAATAACGTTGGTGGTCCTCATAGAGTGAACCGAGACGTTGCCGCGCCCAGATTTTGTTTGGAAACAAGCGGATTGATTCCCGTAGCTCTGCGATCGCCTCGCCGACTTCGCCCCGCTGCAGATGGATTAAAGCCAAGTAATTATGCAAATTTTCGCAATCTGGACTATTGCAGTTTGGGTCAAGTACCAACGCCTTTCGGAGTTGTGCTTCAGCCTCATCAAGTCGGTTTAACTGTTTATACGCTAAACCGAGGTGATTTAACGCATAAAGATTATTTTCAGAAATGCCAAGGACTCGTTCATAGTATTGTGCAGCGCTTTCATAGTTATTCAGTTTCTCAAAAATGTATCCAACATAGTTAAGGGCAGTAATATGGTTTGGTTCTAAGGCAAGGAAAGCCACAAATGCATCCCGTGCATTTTCATATTCCTCAAGTTGAAAGTAAATTTCCGCTATTTTATACTGGACTTCGTTTGAATTCGGACGGATTTGGACAGCGGCTTGATAGGCATCAAGCGCCTTTCGTAGATGTCCTTGTTGCAGTGCGGTATTGCCTGCCCCAACATGTTCGCGCCATTGCCGATTCCGTTCTATCAACGGATCTACAATTACCGGTGAACTGGACTGTGAATTTGGGAAGATAGCACAACCGCTGAGCGCAAAAAATAAGGTTACCGCTAATATCTGAAACCGTCTATTAAACATTTTCTTTATTCCCACTAACTTAACCAAGTTGCTACCTATAAGTTTTTAGATATAGAAACACTGTCTTAAATGAAAATATGGTGATAATTAGCCAATATTTGTAGCGCAAACTGTTAGTTTGCGTTTTCACAGGCACAATCTAAATGAAGTTTAAAAAATAAATTGGGTGATTTAGCGAGGTTAGGAAACCTCGCCAGCAGAGATGTGCACCTGCTGCTGGCAAGGCGGGGAATGTCTAAATGGCATTCATACCCGGGGAATGACTAAACGTCATTCATACCGTTGATTTCTTGATTTCTTCCTAACCTTGCCAATTACCGAAATATTTACTTAAACTTCATACAGATTGTGCTACAAGGTGGCAACTTAGGTTAACTTATTGAAGTTTCGGATTTTTGATATGTCGTTCCTTGTCCCGTTCTGTTTTTTTTAACATTGACTTTTTGAACGCTTCCTCAAGCTGAACTCCTGTTTGATTTGCTAAACAGAGCAGGACAAATAGAATGTCTGCCATTTCTTCAGCCAGGTCCAAATCTGTCTCATTCTCTTTAAAACTCTGTTCCCCATATTGGCGCGCCATAATCCTTGCCAACTCGCCCACCTCTTCCATGAGAATAGCGGTATTGGTCAATTCAGAAAAATAACGCACACCGAGCGTGTTAACCCATTCGTCTACAATTTTTTGGCAGTTTTCAAGTGTATAGTCCATTAAGTTGTCCATTCTATTTATAGCGTCTGTTGGTATTTTAGCAGCATTCACAATAGAAGTAAACTATTTTTGGTTCTAAAACGTTTAGTTACGTAAAAGTAAAATAGGTGTTTAGTACTGCGTTTTCAATGTTGAATGCAAGTATTAAAATAGAGGTATTTCCAAACCCTGCCATAAGAGGGTTTGAGGAATATCTTGATTTTTTTCAAAATATGGTTTATAATTCACTATAAATCTTATTTTCTAAGGAACTCCACATGGGAATTACAGATAAAGAGAAACAATTTTATGAAACGAACGGTTATCTTCTAAAAAAAGGACTTGTTTCCTCAGAAGACATCTCGCGGATCCTGGTAGACGTTGACGATATCCATAACCGTATGGCAGAAAACCCTACCCAAGGCATAGGTATTTCGTGGGAAGTCTACGAAGATGATCCTGATCACCCGCCACTTATAAAGCAACTAATGCATAGCGAGCTGGTAAGCCCTACACTTAATAAACTTCTCCGTTCCGATGCTGTTCTCGATGTGCTGGAAGCGATGATGGGACCCGATATTTCACTATATCATAGCAAACTGCTCCCGAAGGCTGGTGGTGATGGTACCGCTATCCCCTGGCATCAAGATTATGCTTATTGGAAAAATGATAACAATAAACCTGTGATGATTAATTGCCAATTGGCGATTAGCGAAGCAAACCTTGAGAATGGGTGTATTCAGTTTGTGCCGGGAAGCCATAATTGGGGTTTACAAGAGCATGAACGCAAACAGCAGACGTTTGGAGTGTTTCTGCCCGGACATTATCAGGAACGTGAAGATGCTGTGGCTGTGGAAATGGAAGCGGGAGATGGCGTATTTTTTAATGCTCTTATCATTCACGGTTCAGCACCAAACGAGTCAGAGAACGACAGGTTGATGAACACATTTGCTTATAACGTTACTGGAAATGGCACATCACAATCTCGAGAAGTGTTACGCGGCAAGGAATTTAACGCATGAGAACCTTATGTTGTGTTTGGACTTTTCTCTGTTTCTGTCTTATCACCGTCATAGTCGGTTGCGGTCCCGATGAAATGGAAAATAAAAATTTTGCACCGGTGATCTCAGTTTTTGAAGCAGAGTCGGAGATAGTCTTACCAGGAGAACAAGTTCCTATCCGGCTACAAGCTAACGACCTTGATAATGATATTTTGACTTACTCATGGTCAGCAACTGATAGTGAAATAAAGGGAGATGCCTCCGGCGCTATCTGGAACGCACCTGAAACAGAGCGCAAATATCAGATTCAGGTTACAGTGAGCGATGGTGAAAAAACGATAACAAGTACACTTGATATTCAGGTTTGGCGGCCTCGACCAGGCAACTATTATCCTTTAGCCGTAGGAAATATCTGGCGATACAGAGATGCAGAAGGCACTCAAATTATCTTTGAAATCATAGATACTATACAGATTCAACTGAAAGGTGGAGAAACTGTCAAGAGTTTTGTCCTTCAAAAATCCAACACAGCGGAAGGTTTGGAGAACGTTGTTGATTATTCTTATCTGGGAAATACTATTGACGAAGAAGGTAAGGTTTCAGCCGTTGTTCAGCATGCACAAAACATCACTCCCGGTTCAGAGGACACAATGATGTTTGTCCCATTTATACCTTTGTACAAATTCCCACTCATTCCCGGTTGGAAATGGCGAGTCAATTTTGAGGCAAAATTAGTTCCTGAACTTTTTCCATTAGATAGCGGCGTTGATGAATTTGAGGTGCTTTCTGAGGAGACGGTCACGGTACCTGCTGGCACTTTTGAGAACGTGTTTCAGGTTCAAGAATCGTTTCACTGGGTATATGATCCTGACATTCTGAATTTTTCGCTTGATATTACCGTTGTCCAAAAATGGCTTGCCCCGGATATTGGTATAATTAAATTTACACAATCCCAAACACGAGATGGAATACCGGTAGAAACGGAATTTGAACTTGAATCTTATGAACTTGTAAATGATTGAGATCGCAGAAAAGGATCTGATAATTGAAAAACGCAACAAACAACCTTGAGATTTTAACCACAACCGTGGGGTCTTATCCTATTCCAGCCTGGCTCCAGTCAACACCAACAGAACAAGCTCTAATTGATGCTACACGCGTCGTCGTAGATATTCAACGGCAACACGGCATTGACCTACCCACCGACGGTGAACTCTACCGTTTTGATATCAACCATCCAGATACAAACGGAATGATTGATTATTTTATTCGCCCCCTTTCGGGTGTGAGATCAGAAGTTGGACGGCAGGAATGGTCCGAGTTTAGACAGATGCAAACGATGTCGTTTCGGGCAAAACCTGCAGGCGTTGTTGAAAGTGCATTAGGAGAAGGATCGTTAAACCTCGTTTCCGATTGTGAACGCGCTGTGGGTGTTGCTGGCAAAGATATAAAGTTCACGGTAACAAGTCCATACATGCTTGCTCGGACATTATTGGATAAACACTACGGCGACTTTGACGCGTTGCTCACTGCATTGGCAGAAGTCCTATCTGCACAAGTGCAGGAACTCAATTGTGCGTGCCTTCAAATTGATGAGGCAAATATACCCGGAAATCCTCAAGACGGTCCCCGTGCCGCTGAGGCAATAAATATTGTGCTTGATGCATTTGAAGGCGAAAAGGCGGTCCATTTCTGCTTTGGCAACTATGGCGGACAAGTTATCCAAAAAGGGAGTTGGAGTGCGCTTATTGACTTCCTGAATATGCTTTGGTGTGACCATCTCGTTTTGGAGTTACAGCATCGTCCTGATGCTGATCTTGAAGCGCTTAAGGAGGTTTCTACAGAGATTACGCTTGGCATTGGCGTAATTGACGTCAAAGTTAATCCTGTTGAAACACCTGATGATGTCGCGTCAAGCATAGAAAAAGCAGAAAAGATATTAGGTTCAGGACGCGTGGGGTGGGTACATCCAGATTGTGGCTTTTGGATGCTGCAGCGTTCCGTCGTTGACCGAAAAATAGAAGCACTTGTCAAAGGCAGAGATAAGTACCTCGGTATTGCATAACATCGTAAAAAGTACAAAACACGATTTCCAAGGTTGCTCAAGGCATCCTATGATGGATATATGTGTACCCGTCAAAGTAAGAGTGCTTTCAAGCACGTGTTTGGTGGTGTGTGCTTACAAACGCGCACCACCTATTTTATTAGCATAACAAAAAACAATATTTAGAAAGGGGATACATGTTTGAAATTCGTCCCTCCGGATCAAAAAGGTATCAAAATATCGCTGGTATTGCGGGTGGCATAGGATTTGTACTCGGAACGGTTATCCCTGGAATAGCAATATTCACACATCGTTGGCACTGCCCATTTGGGGATGGCATTTTTCAGACCTTAGGTTTTTTAGCAATCACAGGGTTCATCAGTGCAATTGTCGTTGGCAATCTTGTTGCCTTTTTATTAATTGGGATAACCAAATCACTGCAAAGTTCACGCAAAACATCACGAAGAGAAGGAGGCTTAGATGGGAATTGATATTTTCGGTCTTGATGTATTACACATCTTTATGCTTATGGGTGTAGGGATGTGTGCTGGTTTTATAAACGCTATGGCATTCGGCGGCTCAATGTTAACTGTTCCTACTCTTATTTACCTAATACCTTATGCTATTCCGTCTCTACCCATAGGAACAGAAGCAACAAATTTAGCAAATGGAACAAATAGAGTGGCAATTTTTTTTCAAAATTTGAGTGCAATTTTTGGGTTTCGACGCAAAGGTGTTTCAAATTTCCGACACGCTATTACGCTTACAATCCCAGCAGTTGTAGGTGCAAGTATTGGCGCACTCATCGGCACTGAAACACCCGATAAGGCGTTCAAACCTATTCTTGCAGGTGTCATGGTTACAATGCTACTTTTAACATTTTTTAATCCTACTGAGTGGCTACACAAAAAAATTAATCCCAGTGGGACACAGTATAAAATCATCACTACCATCGCTCTTTTTTTTGTAGGAATTTATGGGGGATTTATTCAAATAGGTACAGGTTTATTGATTATAGCAACCTTACAGATTCTTGATGGTGAAGATCTGGTCATTACCAACGCGCACAAGGTGTTTATAATTTTCTTCTACACAATCATCGCTTTAGGTATTTTTCTTAGCAAAGGGCAGGTCAATTGGGTCTTAGGTCTGACTTTAGCAGTGGGGAATTCTACAGGGGCATGGATCGGCAGCCATTTTGCAGTAAAGATGGGTGACAAATGGATTAAAGTCGTTTTAGTTGTCGCTGTGATTGCTTCTGTTACAAAACTCTTATGGGATACCTTGCAGGATATGGGGTTTGTTTAAAGCACTTGAGTCTAAACTACCTAATAACGCCAGTTTGATAATAAATGACATCAGCTCAATAATAGGTCTTTTCTCTGAAGGCCTACCTTGCGGTTCTTGTAGCACAAACTTTCCAGTTTGTGTGCTATGGGCGCAAACTGGAAAGTTTGTGCTACAATAGGTTTTTATCAAACTCGCGTTAATACCAAATTAACGCGATAATTCTCGGTAGGCGGGGAATCATGGCGAATACCTTATGCGTATTCGCCTAAAGCAGCATGCACGTGTGGCATGCTCCATGATTCATACCGTTGATTTGGCGGTTTCCTAACCGCACCATAACTGTCAATTTAAGGAATATTATCTGTCCTTTGGATGTGTTCAGTCCAGAAATTAATGTCGAATGCGCGTTTGGGCAATTCTTATCTTCAGTAGGAGCGAGTTTTGCTCGCGACATCGGACGCAGGGTCGCGAGCAAAACTCGCTCCTACAAGAAGAAAATCGGGCTTCCAAAGCCCTCCAACAAGAAAATCAGGTACTAAATTGACGCCTATGGTTTGTGCAGATGCGGACACAAACTAACAGGTTGATGCTCAACACCCCCAGTAGGTTCGGTTTCCTAACCGAACTGAACATAATGTCCAATTAATTCTAAAGTTTACAATAAATATGCGCTTAAAGGTAGTCCGCACACGCCGTGTGCCGTCTACAAGTTCAAAGACACACAAAGTTTTAATATCCCGTATTCAATTAACCCCCACTTAACAAAAATAAGAAAATAAAAACAAATGGGATACAAAAACCCACGGCGGCATAGTTCCGTTGAATGCTTCTTGCCTTGATTTTATACGTATCTGTATAAAACGCAATGTATTCTTGCGAGTTTTCGTACAAACGTGTTGCAGGCGGTATTGGCTGATAGACGTTCGCAATAACTATTCCTATTATGCTTCCGAAACAACCCACAACAATCCATAGAAATTTGTTGACATCCGTTTGGGCATCCTGATCCGCTGCAATCACTGCTTGATGTATATCGTTATTCATTATCCACCCTTCTTTCAAAATGTTCAAACCAAAAAATGTTCAACTCATATCTTCAGTCCCGTAGGGACGATATGTTTATAGTACAAAAACCAAAATCCGTAAAAAAACAAAAACAATTAGTTAACTGGCACAAGTCGTTATAGATAGTGAACTTTGAAATTATTGGGACACTTTGACAAATCTATTTTGGAAACATAATGGACAACAGTACTTGAGCATCAATCTGTTAGATTGTGCATATTTGACGCAAACTAACAGTTTGCGATACAGAAATGTCCCATTAATTGTAAGTTTTACTATAGTAGACTTTAGAATTAATCGGACATTCGGTTAGGAAACCGCATCTACGAGCGGTGTTGTAGCATAAACTTTTAGTTTGTGTATATCAGTGCGCAAACTAAAAGTTTACGCTACAAAAATGTCCCTTTAATTCTAAATGTCACTATATATAACAAATGTTTAGTGAGTAAACCATTAAAGCCAAATAAGTATTAAGCCAATTAGATATGGTATGACAAAACCGATGAAGGTGTAAATGAGTTGCAGCTTTCGGACTTTGGACTTATAGATTCTTTCGTAGAATAAGACATACATCTGCGATTTGCCAAGAATACGGGTTATAGTAGGAGAGGGTTGATAGATGTATGCAATAGGAATTCCTATTATGTTCAGAAATAACCCTATAAAAAACCAAATAATCCTATTAACATCGGTTTTAGCATCGTTTTCGGCAGTAATTCGCGCTTGGTATTGATCATTGTTCATTTCCATATCTCTGCCTTAAGGATGTTTTCGGCAAAAAGAGCGGATTAATCCTTAAAGACCTTTAATTAATACTGACAGCAGAGGCAACTATTTTCTCAAAATTGGTTCAAATTTCAATAGCGCGGCGTTCTGTTGTGGCTCTCCGTGCAGCATCAATAATCGCAAGATTGTGGTATGCTTTCTCAGCACTGATAGGTAATGCTTTGCCCTCAGCAAGAGCATTAAAGGTTGCTGTAAAATAACCGCCATGCCCACTGGAGTCCTTAAGTCCTTCTTCATCAAGGTCGGGAAGTTCTAATTGTTTCCATCCTTCTGCTCTGGTAAAACGGTGAAGTGCTTCGCGAACATTATAGCGATGTTTGACACGCAGCGATCCGTTTTCAGCATGCACTTCACACCAACCGAAATCATTTGCAGGAACACTCCATGCGCCAGAGACGGTGGTAATAGCACCGTTTTCATGTTCACAGAGTAGCATCGCAAAATCATCAACATCAATGTCGAGAACCATTGTTCGTACCCGTGCCTCAACATAACGTACAGGGGATTGCACTAAGGTACAGGCAGAATAAATTTCATGATAACTCGTATCACTTATACAACCGCCCCCTGTTGCCTTACTTGCGCGCCATGCAAACGCTGGATTTGGATGGTTAGCAGTAAAATCAGTTGATCTTAATCCCATTCCAGTACTTCGCCCGTAATAGGTTTTGCCGATTTCGGGCAGTAGTGCAATTGCCGCCTGCATTCCAGCGGTATAGAGGTAGTTATGCACTACTGTATAAGGCACTTCGTTTTGATTAACTGCCTCCATAATTTTATCTGCTTCTTCAAGAGAGGTAGCCATCGGTTTTTCGGAGATAATCGCTACTCCCGCACTTGCAGATTCTATCACCTGCTCCGCGTGCAGTGAATGTGGTGTCGCGATTACCACCGCATCAATATCGGTTTTTGCTAACATCTCCCGATAATCTGTATATCGGTTTTGTGCTGGCACATTAAATTGATCGCCAACGTTCTGCAAGTTTTCTGGGACGACATCTGCAAGGGCAGTAATCTTGACGGTTTCTTCAAGGGCAAGGTAGGCACGCGCGTGTGTTTTTTGGACGATTCCGCCACAGCCAATAAGTCCTAAACGAATCGGTTTTTTCATAACATTTCTCCTTTTTTAGAGTTTACCATATTTCGTTTTTATGTCAAACAATTTTGTCACACCTGTTTTGAAAATATGCTATAATAGCCGCATATATCTAACAGCAAAGGAATTGCACATGAGTCAAGAGGAAAAAAAGGATTCTGAAGAGAGTACGTCTGAGGAAAAAGACAAGTCAATCCCGGAAGATAAACTCTCTGTTACACATCATAGCGTTGCGATTAATGGTAAAGAACTCAACTATACGGCGACAACAGGCACGCTTGTTTTGAAAGCGGAAGACGAAAAAGAGGGTGAGAAACCGAAAGCGTCTATCTTCTTCATCGCGTATACTTTAGACGATGTAGAGGACGCATCTGAACGTCCAATAACGTTTTCCTTCAACGGTGGTCCTGGTTCGTCATCGGTTTGGTTGCATTTAGGCGTGTTAGGACCGCGGCGTGTCAAACCGGATGAAGATGGCAATCCACCGCAACCGCCATATCAGCTTACAAATAACGAGTTTTCCATTTTGGATAAGACTGATCTGGTATTTATTGACCCTGTGAGTACCGGTTTCAGTCGGGCTGTACCCGGAGAAGAAGCGAAACAGTTCCACGGGTTCCAGCGGGATATTGAATCGGTCGGTGATTTTATTTTACTCTATTTGGGGCGCTACAAACGGTGGCGTTCACCCAAGTTTCTCATCGGTGAAAGTTATGGAACAACACGTGCGTGTGGGTTGTCTGGCTATCTTCAAGATAGACACGGCACTTATCTCAATGGTATTATGCTTGTTTCTGTCGTACTAAACTTCCAGACAATTCGGTTTGCGGCTGGGAACGATTTGCCTTATATCCTCTTTCTGCCGACCTATACTGCCACAGCTTTTTGGCACAACAAACTCAGCGATCTGGAAACTTCAAAAAAGGATAGTCTTGAAAAGATTTTAGATGAAGTCCGAGAGTTCGCAATCGGCGATTACACTGTTGCTTTGATGCAGGGTTCAGCCCTATCGGATCGCAGAAGGCAAGCGATTGTTAAGAAATTGGCAATGTATACTGGATTGACCACTGAATACATTGAAAAAACCGATTTACGAGTAAAAATTAACCGGTTTTGTAAAGAGTTGCTCCGAGAGGAAGGGCAAACGGTAGGGCGTTTTGATAGCCGCTTTAAAGGCATTGACCGCGATTCAGCTGGTGAGAACTATGAATATGACCCAAGTTCGGCAGTTATTCAAGGTGCTTATACTGCAACGCTAAACGACTATGTGCGGAGTGACCTTGAGTTTGAGAGCGATCTGCCTTATGAAATTCTAAGCAGACGCGTACATCCGTGGGACTACGGCGGACATCAGAACGAATACGTTAATGTTGCAGATACGCTTCGCAAGGCGATGACGACTAATCCCTCCTTGAAAGTTTATGTTGCAAGTGGATATTACGATTTGGCTACGCCGTTCTTGGCGACAGAATACACGTTTACACATCTCGGTTTGGACAAATCGTTGCAGGATAACATCACGATGGCTTATTATGGTGCGGGACACATGATGTATATTGACATGGACGAATTGGAAAAGATGAAAAAAGATATGGATGCATACCTTGATGCTACACTTTCCGATTTATAGATGCTGTCCACGATGAGGAATTATAGTGAACTTTGAAATTATTGGGACACTCTGATAAACTTGTTTCGGAAACATAATGGACAGTAGAAGTTGAGCATCAACCTGTTAGTTTGTGCTTATGAGTCTGCAAACTAAAAGTTTGCGCTACAGAAGTGTCCCATTAATTATAGATTTTACTATACGAAAGCAGGTATGAGTTACCAAAGAGACTTTGAAGAGAGACTAAACATAGCAGTCGTTGGTGTTGGGTCGCATGCATATCGGAATGTTTTGCCAACGATGACATTTCTCCCGATCCGGTTAAAAGCATTTTGTGATGTGAATATTGAACGTGCCAAACGGACTGCTGAACAGTACGGCGTGAAGGCGTGTTATGAAAACATGGCAGAGATGTTTCGGAACGAGGAATTAGATGCAGTATTTCTGTGTGTGCCACCACGTCTCCATCCAGAATTGACCTGTGAGGCGTTAGATGCAGGTGTCCATGTCTGGTTAGAAAAACCACCGGGAATGTTTGCCAGTGAAGTTGAGGAGATGATTCGCCACCGAAAAGACCGCGTTGTTGTTGTCGGGTTTAAGAAGGCGTTCATGCCTGCTACACAGAAAATCATTGAAATATTTGGGACAGAAGAGTACGGACCTCTACGGACCCTATTGGGTATCTATCCGATGACTATTCCAAGTGATGGCAAACGTGTGCTGCGTGAGAGTGAGCATACGAATTGGCTGCAAAATGGGGTTCATCCGTTATCGTTGCTGTTGGCAGTGGGTGGGAAGGTATCATCTGTGACAGTGCATCAAGGTAAGCGCGGTGGAGGCGTGTGTATCTTAGAATTTGCCAGCGGCGCGCTTGGTAATTTCCACCTTGCAGACGGCGCGAGGCACGGTCAACCCTCCGAGCTTTACCAATTCTTTGGTGATGGATGCCACGCAGAAATTCGGAACGGGATACGTGTTTTATTACAACGCGGTATGCAGTTCAACTACAGCGGCAGCACAAGTTTTGTATCAGAAGATTTTGAGAGTGGTGCCATTGTTTGGGAGCCGCAAAACAGTCTCGGCACGCTTGAAAACAAGGGGCTTTTCGTACAAGGTTTTTACCAAGAGATGCGATATTTCTGCGATTGTATTCTGGAGGGGAAACCTGCTGAGCAGGGTTCGCTTGAGTTTGCATTAGAGGTCATGAAGGTGTATGAGGCGGGACTTCGTTCTGAAGGTGAAACCGTCACTGTTTTGTAAGAGATCAAATTGTTAATATCCATCTACAAGAGGAGGCTAATGGTTGCAGTATCGCTTAGACCAATCACGCAAACAAATTTTAATGAGTGTATTTCTCTAAAGGTCGCTGATAATCAAAAGAAATTTGTTGCCAGCAATGTGCTTTCTCTTGCCGAAGCGTTTGTCAATCCGACATATCATCCTTTCGGCATCTATGACTCAAAAGCTCATTACCAAGCGAATCCATCTATGATAGGATTCACAATGTATGAACTTACCGATGCTGTCGGTTTCATCTTACGCTTGATGATAGATGAAAAGTTTCAAAGGAAGGGTTATGGTAGGGCAGCTATGCTTGAAGTGATAAGAAGATTGAAATTACATCCAGAAGTTGAACGGATTGCGACCAGTCATGTCAGGGAAAATGAGGCTGCCGCGCGACTCTATGAAGGTTTGGGATTTGTTGATTGGGAACATGAATTAAGAGGTGAAGGGTATTCTGGCGAAAGATACCTGATTCTTCAAGAAGATAGTAGTTAATCAGATGGAGAGAATAGTGGAATATAGAAGACTTGGCAAAAGCGGTCTGAAGGTCTCCGAAATCTGTTTAGGCACAATGACATTTGGTCACGGTGCAGATGAAACAGAATCCGAACGCATGGTACATCTCGCGTGGGATGCAGGCGTGAACTTTTTTGATACTGCGAATTCTTATGGTGGTGGAGAGTCGGAAGTATTGCTCGGTAAGGCACTTAAAGGCAGACGCAGGGATGCGATTGTAGCCACTAAGTTCTTCAATCCAATGGGTTCCGGTCCGAACGATTCTGGAATGTCCCGCGTGCATATCATGCAGGCGATTGACGACAGCCTTAAACGATTGCAGATGGAATATGTGGACATCTATTATATCCATCACGTTGATGCGCAGACACCTTTGGAAGAGATGCTACGCGCGTTGGACGACCTTGTTCGCCAAGGGAAGGTACGTTACACGGCATGCAGTAACTACCAAGCTTGGCGGTTATCTGAAGCGTTATGTCTTAGTGATTCGCTTAACTTAGCGCAGTTTGTATGCTATCAACCGCAATATAGTCTCGTTGTGCGTGATATAGAGCAGGAGTTGGTACCACTCTGTGAATATAAAGGGTTAGGAATTGTTGTGTGGAGTCCATTAGCAGGTGGATTTCTTTCTGGCAAATACAAACCCGGTGAACGCACGCAAACAGGATCGCGATCAGCAGAAGGTTGGGCGTTTCCGCAACGTTATTTTGCCGCAAACGCAGATGAGACGTTACAAACTCTCTTTGAGGTTGCAGAACAATTAGGACACAGTCCCGCACAGCTAGCACTTCGCTGGGTACTTGAACAACGAGCGATGACCTCTGTGATTGTCGGGGCACGACACGCTGCACATTTGCAGGACAATCTTGGTGCCGCTGGTTGGAAGTTAGAAAGAGAAGCACTTCAAAGACTAAACGAAGTTTCCCATTTGCCAGACCGATATCCAGAAGCGATGGAAAAGAATATGCATGAACGTCGGGATAATGCGGTTAATATGCCACTTAAGTTGTCTTGAAGCGAATCGAATAAGATATTTATATATTTTCCTGATAAGGAGGAGATCAACATGTCAAAAATTGCCGTGATTGCAGGTGTAGGCCCAGGTTTAGGCGCTGCGATTGCCCGAAAATTCGCGAATGAAGGATGCAACCTTGCTTTGTTGTCGCGTTCATCCGCATACAGTATCAATTTATCAAACAAATTGGAAGCAACAGGCGTATCAGTTATCCCCATTCCAACAGATATAACGGATGCTAAGCAAGTTGCCGCGAGTTTTAGTCAGATTCGTGACGAATTAGGGGATCCAGATATCTTGGTAAACCACGCAGGAAATGCGGCATGGGGTAACCTGGCAGAATTGACACCTGATGCATTCGAAAACGCATGGCGCGTTTGCACACTTGGTGCTTTTCTGTGTGTTAAACAGGCAGTGCCAGGAATGATTAAAAAGGGTAGCGGGACAATTCTCTTTTCCGGTGCGACATCCGCAGTGCGTGGCAGAGCAGGCGCAATCGCATTTAGCAGTGCGAAATTTGCAATGCGTGGTTTAGCATCTTCACTTGCCCGTGAAGTTGGACCAAACGGTATCCACGTAGCGCACGTTATTATTGATGGTGTGATTGACACACCGGGTATTAGAGACCGGTATCAGTTGGAAGAAGATGAACCGTTGCTTGCACCTGACTCTATTGCCGATACTTATTGGGCACTTGTGCAACAAGAACGTAGTGCGTGGAGTTTTGAGGTGGATGTGCGACCTCATAATGAGGAATTTTTTACATAAGTAAGAGTGTATACTATAACCTAAGTTGCCACCTATTTGCGAATGCTCTTGTAGGAGGGATTTCTAACCCCGATTTATAACAGAAAACGTAAGAATCAGCGGAAATGTCTTGTTTTTTTTTAGTAAAATCCGTAATTATTTGCACACCATGGTAGGTTCGGTTTCTAACCGCTCCATAGGCGTCAATTTAGCGGACCTTCACCCTGGTAGATGCGGTTTCCAACCGCATCGGGCTTATATGAGTTGCGGACAACAAGCGGTAAAGTTCTTTAGGGGAGCACTTTGTAAGCGCTATATATCGGCGTTGAAAACCCGCTGAATACCATACGTGTATTCAGCGTTAATTCACTCTCCCAAGAGCATATTGGGATAATACGGAGCGGTTGGAAACCGCTCCTACCGTGTAGTAGATACTCACAAATGCAGATTCATTTCTTAAATTGACGCCTATGGTTCGGTTTCTAACCGAACCTACCGGGCATGTGTAAACATATTTTTGGATTTCACTATAATAAAAAGCAGTGTCTGCTATCTCGAAATCTTGTAAGTAGCAACTTGAGTTATTATAGTTTATAAAAAGGAGATTAACATGCTGAGAACGATTATAACTTTTTTCATTTTACTTATCGGTATCATGCTCTCTTTTTCGGACACGATGGCTGAAACGAATTGGACTGTCTTACGAGAAGACGATTTCATCCGTAATGATGGGGTTCAAGGGATGTTGCATGATGTGCATTTTTGGGATAATCAAAACGGTTTAGTGGTTGGAGATAGAGGTTTGATACTTGTGACAGAAGATGGTGGGAAAACTTGGAGCAAAAAAGAGATCAATATGCGTCCTCCTGGGGCACCTACAGGACAGACACCTGGGCGACCCGCTGGTGCTGGGGGTGGTCCTCCGCCAGGCTTCAGAGGCGGTGGTTCTCCTACGCTCTATAATATCTATTTTGTCAATGAAAAGGTAGGTTACATTACGGGGGCAAGAGGGACTATTTTAAAAACTGTTGATAGTGGAAAAACATGGAACCGAAAAATAGCAAGAAGCGCGGCTGCAGGGCAAAGTAATAACCCGCGTAGAGGTGGAATACGTGCAAACTTAATGGGAATTCAGATAATCAGTGAAACGGTCGGTTTCATCGTGGGTTCAGAGAACACTATCCTCAAAACTACCGATGGCGGTGAAACATGGGTGGGCAGCTCAGAACGTGCACGTGTAGGGGAGACGCGGAATAACTTGGAAAATATCTGGTTTGTTTCACCAACTACAGGTTGGATTATTGGGTCTTATGGAACGCTCCTGCATACCACCGATGGCGGTGAAACATGGGAAAAGCAGAATGCTGGTTTCGATAACAACTTGTTCGGTATCCATTTTTTCGATGAAAAGACTGGATGGATTTGTGGGCAAGAGGGATTAATTCTTCACACAAGCGATGGCGGCAAAACATGGAAGCAGCAGAAAACTGATTCTTATGATAATCTCCATGATATTATGTTTGTGGATAATATGATAGGTTGGACAGTTGGAGATTATAATGCTGTTTTACATACCGTAGATGGCGGTAAAAAGTGGAGTGCTTCAAAAGCTGGCGGGAGCGGCGGAACTCTCAAAGGTGTCCATGCTACAGATAAAGATCACTGCTGGACAGTTGATGACTGGGGTGTGATTTCAACATATAAAACGAAATAGTTTGCGGTGAGGTTACCTTGCCTAATCTTTCTTTTTTAAACACTTCTAATGGAGGAATGAATGTCAGAACAGAAAAGCCATAAAGTTACAATGCTCGGCACAGGACTCATCGGCATGTTTTACACGATGACGCTTCATAATCAGCGCGGTGCAGACCGCGTTCATGCTGTTTACTCTCGGCGCGAGGAACGCGCAACCGAATTTGCCAAAGAGTGGGATATTCCTAACGCAACAACCGACTTGGCAGAAGCTATCAATCATCCTGAGACAGATACTGTTGTCATTGGATTACCGAACAACTTACATCTGAAAGCAGTTGAACTTGCAGCAGAAGCAGGTAAGGCAATCCTTTGCACGAAACCGCTTGGACGCACCGCTGAAGAAGCAAAAGCGATGTTAGATATCGTTGAAGACGCTGGTGTGTTTGGTGGTTACCTGGAAGACTTGGTATACCCGCCTAAAACGCTCAAGGCGTTAGAATCCGTTGAAAACGGTGCGCTTGGAAAGATTTTATGGGTGCGTTCTCGTGAAACACACCCTGGTCCCCATAGCGATTGGTTTTGGGATTTGGAACAGGCAGGTGGTGGCGCAATCGTTGATATGGGATGCCATTGCATTGAGATCATCCGAAATTTCGTTGGGAAGAACAACAAACCGCTTGAGGTAATGTGTTGGGCAGACACGCTTGTGCATCCGATTGATGCTGAGGACCACGGCATCGCGCTGATACGATTTGAAAGCGGTGCGATGGGTCAGTTCGAGGTTGGTTGGGCATTCCGCGGTGGTATGGATTTGCGTGATGAAGTTTCCGGTAGCGAAGGCACAATCTGGCTCAATCATTGGCTTCGAACAGGTTTTGAGATGTTTACGGCTGTCGGACAAGGAGGTTATGTCGCTGAAAAAGCCGAAAGCGATACAGGTTGGCTCTTTCCTGTCGGTGATGAGGTGGCTGAACTCGGTTACCGGGATATGTTCCTCGATATGTTCAACGCAATGGACGAAGGCAGGGAACCGCTGGAAACCTTTTATGATGGCTATGTCGTGAACGCTATCATTGATGCCTGTTATAAATCTGCAAAAACAAAGCAGTGGGAAGCGGTTGAGCTTTCAGACTGGCGTGGTGAAGCGGAAACTGATGACGCACAAGCAGGAAAGTCAGACGCGGATGAACGATATGCCCATCTCAAAGATGAGCGGATGCCGGATGGTAGAATGAAACGCATTTTCAGAGACCGCGAGACAGGCGAAATTATTGAGCGAGTAGAGGATTGAAATTAAAGATTCGGAAAGGCAATGATGGACATAAGTTGGCTTGAATACTGTGCCACAGACGAACAACTCAAAACGTTCAACGATACCGGTTACCTCGTTGTTGAGGATGCTATAAGTCCTGAGATGGTAGATGTGTTAGAGGTAGTAGCAGATCGAATTGATGCCGAAGAACGTGCTAAAACTGGACTGGCACCGCATAAATTGCTGTCAAAGTTCCGCACAGTCATTGAAGATGATATATTGCTGGAACTGCTTGATAACAAGAAGGTTTTTCCACTGCTTTGGGATATCTTAGGGTGGAATATCCAACTTTATATTTCACACCTCATTATGTATCCGCCAGAGCCTCCCGAAACACAACGTATCAATAAAGGTGCAGGTTGGCATCAGGACGGTGGCAGACCTATTCCAGAGATGGAACGTCCGCATCCACGCCTTTCACTCAAAGTGAGTTATTGGCTAAGTGATGTTATACATCGGGATAACGGTGCGATGCGCCTTATTCCGGGGAGCCACAAACTTGACACCTTACCTCCACGGAGTAATCCTGATGATGACCCGGAAGGTGCAATAGACCTGCTTGTTAAGCGAGGAACAGCAGTGCTTTTTGATCGGCGGATGTGGCATTCACGGGGTTGGAATTTCTCCGATGTGACGCGGAAAGTCCTGTTTATGGGTTATAGTTATCGTTGGCTGCGCGGTTTAGATTACAACCTGATGCCACCTGAGATTCTCGAAAAATGCGATCCAATTCGGCGGCAGTTGTTAGGGGACGGTGTGAATATTAAAGGGTGGTGGCAACCCACAGATGCGGATGTGCCGTTGAAGACATGGATTGCAGAGCATCGTGGGGAGAAATTTGTGAGGTAGGCAGCGGTGAGCTGCCAGCATCGAAATGCTCTACCTTTTGGTAGGCGAGGTTTCCTAACCTCGCCAATTCACTAAGTGTACTTTGGAGTCTCATCGAGAAATAGTGAAAAAGACCACGTTTCAAAGCCAAATTCACGATAGAAATCAAGAGTCGGCTGCCAATGCTTGTTTGCAGAATATGTGGTGAAGCGATGGATACCGTGGGTTCTACCCGATTGCAGGATAGCAGCTACGAGTCCAGAACCAATGCCTTGTCCGCGACTATCGGGAGTGACATATAAATCATGCAAAACCAGATAGTTCTCGCCGCGAGGAAAGATGCAAAGATGCTCCGAAGATACCTCACCGATGGCAAATCCCACGATACTATCATCTTTATCTGTTGCGAGGATGAAATGAGGTCCAAGGCGGCATAGCAAATCGTCAGTTGTGTCGGCGACAAGTCCGCGAGTTGTGGCTTCGGATACCCAATCGCGGTACAGCGCAGCCACTTTATCCAAATCATTCTTGGTTGCGTTCCGAAATATGTACTTTTCGGAGAATTCTTTCATCTAAATCGCCTATATCAGGGTACTTGAAAAAGTTTGGCAGGGCACAAGACCCTGCACTACAACCCAAAAACATTACGCCAACGTATCCTCCCTATCCGTCAACCACGCTAAATCAAACTTCGCAAACGACAACGTTTCATACGCGCCCCGTTCTCCGCGCTCATAGAGACAACATACATTCATGTCTGAATCAACACAGAGATCAGAATAAGCAGCGGGACCTTCATGCAAGATTTTGCCATCGTTCCAACTGCGGCATTCATCGTAACTAATACGCACCGTCAACTTTTCGCGTCCTGTGCTTGCAGGATTGGAGAACAGCACTCGGTTTTTATCGTGTGTATTTGCATCTGTATAACGGACTAAACTGGCTTGACAAATGGGTTCAATTAGGTCATCGTCGTAACCGAATTCGGTGAATGTATCGCCGCCGTCAGAACTCCAAGCATAAGCGCGCCGTTTCGGTGCTACATAGTTTCTGCAGTTGAAATAGAGATCGCCGTTTACGGTTTCAACAACAACTGATTCATTTGTGCCGGGCTGCGCTTCACCGGCAATACGCCACGTTTCACCATGGTCATCACTGACAATTAGATGTGAATACCCCATCTCGGCATAATTCCGGCTTTGTCCAAGCACATGATCGCACGGAATCACCAACCTGCCGCTTGCCAATTGAATGCCGTGACACGGGCCTGTAGCATACCATGTCCATGTGTCCAATTTTGTCCCTGATGTGATTTCTTTAGGGTCTGCCCAAGTTTCACCGTCGTCAGTGCTTGACGTTACCCAAACGGTACGCGGTGCTTCCCCTGCAATAATTTTGCCTTCTCCGCCATCGGCGAAGTTTTTGCAGAAAAGTAGCCAGATGGTACCTGTATCACGGTCAACCACTGGCGCAGGGTTACCATCCGTATCCGCTCCTGTGGAGACTGCAACTTGCATCGGTTGCCATGTGTCTCCATTATCAAAACTTCGTTTCAGCACAATATCTATGTCACCAGAATCACCACCACCTTTTCGTCTGCCTTCACAGAACGCTAACAGCGTTCCCTCATTTGAAACAGCGAGTGCTGGAATACGAAACGTATTATATCCTTCATTTCCTGCTATAAAAAGCGGATTTTCAGTTTTGTACATCTATAGACCTCAATTCAGTTGTATAAATATGGTGAAAAATACAAATAATTATACACTTACCTTCCACGGTAGGCGAGGTTTCCTAACCTCGCTGGTGCAGAGTGCATAAAAAATTCTAAAATCTACTATAATATCCGAGTAGTTCAACTAACAGAAGCGAATAAGGTGGACCATAGTCCACCCTATCGGTTATTTGACGGTTTTCAGTTGTCCCCAAGTTGTCGCCAATTTTCCAAGCGGTTCAACAGGTGCAGGATCATCAAGCACTAATTCACCCACCTCCTTTTGATGGTCAGAGATCCGAAGCCCATCAACGACACAATTCGTTGGAAATTTTGGATCAGGCGGAGAGGCGTTGTTAATTTCGAAGGTTTCTGCAAAGACGGTAGGTCCCTTATTAAAACCTGCTTCACCTGCAAGTTTGCCATCTAAATAGAGTTTCAAACCATCGGGCCCCCACGTTCCTGCCATGTGGTGATGTTCGCCCTTCTTCCAGTTGAGTGCTGCACTGGTTGCGTTATGCCATGAATTTGCGCTTTTAATCCGCATCTGTGCGACTCCACCATTGTTGAACTGTAGAAATACTGCGTCAGTGCCGCGTTTGTAAGTCATGAACATAAAAAGTTCGCCCGTGACAGTACTGGTATCCATTCCCATTGTCACCCATAATTCAACTGTGCCTTCATCAAGGTTGACAAAACGATCTTCTACGGGAAAGTGGATAACATCACCAACTTCTTCACTGACAAACCCGTTGCCAAATTTACCGGGGACAAAACTGCCTCCATCAACAGTGCCTCCCTCTTTTTCGACCTCTGCTTTGCTTTCCAGCGCAGAAAAGAACGTTTCTTTTGCTGTAGCAACAGAAAAACAGAACAATGTAATTGTTATAACACATAACGTTTTCATGGAATATTCTCCTTTTAATATCATGGAAGCCAATACTACTCCCAAATTTGAACTTATACCATTTCTGATAATCTCTCTCTCTTTGTAGCACAAACTGTATGAAGATTAAAAAATAAATTGGGTAATTTTGCGAGGTTAGGAAACCTCGCCAGCAGAGATGTACACTTGCTGCTGGCAAGGTTTCCTAACCTTGCCAATTACCGAAATATTTATTTAAACTTCATTTAGTTTGTGTCTTCCAACACCGCAATTCATGAAATTCAGTGATGAGAAATTATTTTTTAGAAATGGTATTACATATTTAATCTATAAAACAATAGATGTCAACAATCTAATTTATTCACATTATACCAGTTTGCAGACTTTTAAAGTAGTTTCTCTTGCAATGTTAAAAAAAGAAATTTGAACGTGCTTATTTGGGTTTTGAACATATCGCATATACATAAGGCGATGTTAACTGTTGATTTGGTACACGGAGTGCTGCCAGAAAATTACCGACTACAATATCTGTTAGATTTACACATTTGCATAATACTTCATGTCCCCATTTACCGATGACTGCACGCCACGGTGAATAATCAACTACGCTCAACTTTAACGGACCGCCTGTGTATCCAAATTCTATGACATGAAATCCGGCATTTTGTAACAACTCTGCAAGTGTTGTTGGTGGAATCACTCTGTGTGTGGCAAGAAGTTTTGGACTCGCAATTCGGGCTATGGGTGTATACATGCCCCGTAGGTTTGGGGTTGTTGTGAGCATTGTCCCGCCGGGTTTGAGCAGGTTGGACATTTCTGCCAAAACTGCTTGCGGCGAGGTGAAATGTTCAATCAACCCCATTGAATAGACAAAATCAAACTCGGCTGTATGCGTTTGTGTATAGGTAAAGATATCCTCACAGAGGATTGTGCCTTCTACGCCAGCAAGGGCGAGATTACGTTGTGCAAGTCGACACCCTAATTCCGAAAAATCTATTCCGTAGCATTCAGCTTCATAATTTTTTGCGAGATATGGCAACCACAGCGAATCGGCACATCCGAGCTCAATCAGTGTCGGGTGTTTGAAGTTTGCAAGGGTACGTTGAAACAACTTCGCAAGTTGACGGTTTGCCACATAAGCCCGTCTTAGGTGACGAACTTTATGTTGTTGTCCGTCCCAAAGTGCTGTCCAATAAGATTCATCGGTTAGTGGAGAAGCATTTGAGTTCATTTTAACCTTCCTCGGGCAAAACGGCGTTGTGCTCAATAATAGGACAGAGATCGCACAGTTGGTCAGCACAGTAATTTTTGTAAAGTCGTATCATGCCTTGTTGAATTTTGGCAGTAGGACTAATTAAACGCATCGGTTGCGCTTCAGTAAAGATTTGTCTGTCTACCTGACGAATAATACTGTTTTCCTGCAATTTAGTATAGTCGCTGTAAAGTCTCAGAATAGCGTTCTGTAATTTCCTACTTTCTGATTCTACTGCCCAAATATACGCAACAGGCAGAATTTTGTTGACCATAATGTCTAAAGCCCTTGATTCTCCGATTAGTTTTGCTTTTTGAGTTCTACCCTTCCCAAAGTTGGCGTGTGTTTCCCAATAACCGATAGGATCAAGCATCAGAAGGTTAAGAAGTTCAATCCTGATAGTTCGTAACAGTTTAGGTGTATTTACAGTTGCTGCCTTTTCACATGTAGGCAGGAAGTACATCATCAGGCTTCCTCGGCAGTGATAGATTAACTGGCTCATTGCTGCAATACGTCGTGTAGGATAGTTATACGGACGGATTTTACCAAACCGCCATTGTGATACGTTCATGCGGTCTGGACACTCAGCGTGTGCCGAAGCTTCCCATAGTGTCTCTAATGCCACAATGAATGGATCGTTTGTGTCGTTACCAGGCAATGGTTTTTCTGATTGCGATGGCAACAGACCTGCCATACCAAATAGGATAGCTTGAATTTCGTGTTCGGACTTATGATCGAAATCAGAAAAAGGCACGCGTTGTGCCAACTCGCGTAAGGGTTTACTGTTTTGTGAGTATCCCAACGCTTCCATAACCCCTTCATAGAGAATTTGCTCAAAATTAAGCCGTGTTCTTAAAAGGCGTACAGCATCCGCTTTTTCTAAAAAACGTTCCGTCCCCAACGATTCAAAAGTATTTTTGAGGTTTTCTATGTTTAATCGGTTTCCTGATACTCGGCAAAAATTAGTTGCGTCAGCTTCTGTCTGAACCGTTTCGTCAAATAGGTCTCCGATGGGAGCGTCAATCCATTTGAGAAGTTCCAATGTTGGAATTCGTCTGCCGTTCTGTAGTCGTGTCCGGAGATTGAAGTCGTCATTAAAGAAAACCACGTGGAGAACGACACGGTTATATCTTGAGTTCAGATGATGTTTATGTGCGTACCATTCCGAAGATTTGACATGGATTTCGACATCACCGACCTGCAATTTGCCATTAATTTCAAGCTCAGCATGCATAAAATCGGGGCCTTCTTCACGGTTCAAGACACCGAGTTTTAACACGCGAATTTCTCTGCCATCAATTGATATCAGATTCGCGTTGAAGAAACGTTGCCCATTCCATAATTTTTGCACAAAATCTTCTTCAACTTTATCAAAATCTGGTTCGTAAACCTGATCGACTTCCCTGAATTCTTTTGACAGTAATTCACTTTTAGGATCGTCAGATTCATGAGTTTGACTGTATTCACTCATATCCTGTCTATTCCATGAACAGCTTTTTATGCCTGTTTTGCCTGCTGAATTTCTTGCATAAGATTTTGTGTCGCTGTGAGCGGGTCTGGCTGTGCACACACAGCAGAAATAACAGCGATTCCGTGCGCACCTGCTCTGATTACCGCTGCCGTGGTTTGCAACGTGATTCCGCCAATAGCAATCACCGGACACTTCGCGATTTCACACATTCGACGTAACCGTTCTAACCCTTTAGGTGTTTCCGCGTCCGGTTTTGAAGAAGTCTGATAGATGGGGCCAAACCCGATATAGTCTGCACCTTCTGAAATAGCCTCAAGTATTTTCTCTTCAGTTCGTGCCGATGCGCCGATAATGGTTTTTGAAGAAAGGATTCCCTTCCCGATAACGACAGGCATATCATCTTGCCCAAAATGTGTTCCCGCAGCGTCAACAGCCAACGCAATATCTGCTCTGTCATTTACAATCAACGGCACCTCGTGCTGCGCGCATACTATCTGCATCTGCCTTGCTATTTCTACCAGTTCGCGTGTCGTTCCGTTTTTATGTCGGAATTGGATGGTATCTGCACCACCCTGAATCGCAAGTTCTGCCAATTGCGGATGTGTAAATCGAGACTGCAACGTTGTATCTGTAATGACGTGGAGAACTCCGATGTTTTTCATGTTGGCATTCTGTTGAAAATGTGGTAAGTTAATTGGAACGTCATATCTTGAGCAACGACGTAAATAAAATCAAAATGTCCATTATTAGTATATCACATAAAGGAGATAGTTTGTGAATAATTTATTATTTCAATCTGGAGATAAGGTGCTTTTCATCGGAGATAGTATTACGGATTGTGGCAGGAGGGGCGATCACGCTCCTTTAGGGCATGGGTATGTCCGCAAAATAACTGAACTGATTACCGCGAAGTACCCTGAACGCGATATTGCTTACGTCAACAAAGGTATTGGTGGGGATATTGTTGAGGGGTTAGAAAACCGTTGGGATACCGATGTCATTGATGAAAAACCGGATTGGCTTTCAGTGAAAATTGGTATCAACAATGCGAGTCGTCAGCTTGGAGAAGGCATCTCAAATGAAGTCTATCTACCAGATTGGGAAGCGTGCTATCGGAGAATCCTCACACGTGTAAAAAATGAGTTGGATGCGCCGCTTTTCCTGTTTGAGATTTTTTATATTGAAGAGGATGTTGAAAATCCGCGTCCATTAGCAGTAGATGCTTATAACGCAAGTATCCATAAACTTGCTGACGAGTTTGATGCGCGATTAATTCAGACGAATGATGCGTTTGATAATGCAGTTGCCGCGAGACCGGGTGCGTTGTGGACAACACAAGATGGCGTGCATCCCAATGCAGAAGGGCATACTTTAATGGCGTTGGAATTCTTGAAACAGGCGGGTTGGTAGTTCGTCGGACCACTCACACGCTAACAGGGTTATTTATAGTAAAACCTATAATTAATGGGACACTTCTGTAGCATAAACTTTTAGTTTGTGCAGATGCGGACACAAACTAAAAGTTTGTGCTACAAAACCCCCGGTAGGTTCGGTTTCCTAACCTCGCCAAAGGACCCAATTTATTTTCTAATCTTCATCTGGATCGAAAGTTTGAACACTTTAAATATGATGCAACCTATCAATATTCAATAGATAACAACTTGAGTTGTATAAAAAATCATTTTATGCAACCTTTTTATCTTCGGTACGCGTTATTAACTTACAAAGACATTTTATTCTGAGGAGACACATGATGACAAATGATTTTGTACTAATCCAGCGCACCTTAGATGGTGACCAAAAAGCGTTTACCGAACTCGTAAACAAATACCAGAAATGGGTACACTCCCTTGTATGGCGAAAGATTGGTGATTTTCACATTGCAGAAGAGATTACACAGGATATCTTCCTAAAAGCTTATAAAAAGTTATCTACCCTGAAACCTCCGCAACATTTTCCAGGGTGGTTATATGTCATCGCCTCGCGACACTGTATTGCCTGGCACCGAAAAAAGCAGCAATCAACTAAATCTCTGGACGCTATGCCGACTGCGGAACTTGAGGAATTGTGCTATACGCGTTATGAGGTAGAACAGGGAAAAACAGTCTCAATTGAGCGCCAGCGTGAAATTGTCAAACGTCTTCTTCAGAAACTCCCAGAGAGCGAGCGTACCGTCGTAACGCTGCACTATTTAGCAGAGATGTCTTGCGAAGAAATTAGTCAATTCTTGGGCGTTTCGCAGAACACCGTTAAAAGTCGGCTCCACCGCGCCCGCAAGCGATTAGAGAAACAAGAACACCTACTCCATGATGCCTCAGGTGCCTTTCAATTGCCACCAACCCTTACCGACAACATCATGCGTGAAATTGCACGCATTAAATCGACGCCTACTACCGTAAACAAGCCTTGGATGCCGTGGGGACTCTCATTCGCATCGGCATTTTTGGTTATCTTAATGATGGGGATGGGGCCTCGTGCGCTATCGCGTTTCCAAAAACCCTACAGTTTAGGTGTGGCACCGGAGATGAAAATAGAATTGGTTGACACACCTATTGTCCTTGAATTGGAACGCAAATCCGACGCGCTGACCCAAATTGGGAGATTGGATAGAATTGGTAGAAACGGTGAAACTGAATTCCAAGCGGAATCACTGCTTTTCGCAGCTGCGCAAGCAGAAGATACCGACCTTCCAGCAGCAAAACCCGAATGGATTCAGACAAAGGGACCGGCAGGTGTTGGTGGTTCAGGCGCAAAACTTTTTCTTACGTCCGACCAAACTCTCTACGCGATTACAAAAACAGAGCTTTATAAACTCACAGAGAAAGCAGACATGTGGACACTTGTCAGTTCCAGTGATCCGAATCAGGTATTTGATGGAGTGATGGCGGAACGCGATGACACCCTTTACCTCCTTACTTCCAATGAAATCTTAGCCTCAATTGATGACGGTAAGACATGGGATAACCTTGGCAGACGCCCCGAAGGCACTGCCGTTGCATTGGTTCCCACGGATACGGCGATGTACCTCGTTCTCAAAACAGATGTCTTTCGTCTTCGTTTTGAGAATGTGGGTCATGCGTGGGAACTTATAGGAGATTCCTTGCGTGCCTTACAAGGCGACGACGTCCCGGAGGCTGTCAATCCCAAAACCCGTCCTAATCGTGATGCTGCAGACAATCCCAATTTTCGTCCCAGAACCGGCCCTTTGGATGTACTCGCCATGAGCAACATGGCTTTCCGCATTTGGGACGCACTTGCCATTGACAACACACTGTTTATTGGAACAAGCAAGGGGCTTTTCCGATTTACCGATGACTGGGAAAAACTACCGGTGCCCACAACACAAGGGATCAAATCGTTGGCAGCCGCAGAAGATAGGCTTTATGCAGGCACAATCATTGGACATCGGATCCCTATGGCCGGGCAGGTACCTATGGAGATAGGACCCCCTCGCGGGGGCGTATTCTCTTCCACTGACCTTGGCGATACCTGGACCGATATTACGCCAAAGACCCGCAGACATTCAATAGGCACTGTTGAAGTTGTTACAGTCGGAGACACGCTGATATTGTCTGGTCTCGGTTTACGCTCTCAAGACGGTGGTGAAACATGGATGGCTCCTGAAGAGGAAAGAAGGGCATTTAGCGTCTCACCTACTGTCGCTTTAGATAAAAGCAAATTATACCGCACCGACGTCATTGGAATAAGTCGTTCAACTGATGGCGGTGATTCGTGGCATCCATTTATGACCGGAATAGTCAATTCCCACGTTCGAAAGCTGATTAAAATCAAAGATGTTCTCCTCGCGCAAACACCTACAGAAATGCTTAAATCCACAGATGGCGGAGAGTCATGGGAATCTGTTGACTTAATTAGTACTAACAAAAAAACACCACTTTTTCTTCAAAAAACGCGAATGAAAGTAGCAGCAGCCAATGGCGTACTTTATGCAACCAATAGTCAACCTGATGGTATCACACTCTTACGCCTCTCTGATGACGGTGATGTGTTCCTACCCGTTGAAGGTGTTCCAGATTTTGCAATAGACACCTTACAAACGGAATTGGAAAAAAAGTTAAAGATCGAATCTGATAAAGCAAAAGAACAGTTTAAGAAGGAATGGGAGAAAAAGCGTGAGGAGCTAATAAAAGACAATCCTAACGTTGACATTGACAAAGAGATGAAACAGTTTAGGGCTGAACAGATGAAAATGCGTAAGACAGCATCGGGGGGAAATATTATGACGGTAGGGAACAATCCTGATCTTGAGAAAGCAATGGAGCAGCGGTTTGCTATTGCTACACAAAACAAAATCGCTGAAGAACAGAGGAAGAATGGTACGTTTACAGTTGCTGACGATACCGTCTTCATGGTATACAGGCATAAACTGTTCAGATGGAGGTACGGCGAAACGGCGTGGCACGACACAGGTTTGGATTTAGAAGATCAAGAAGGCTTCACGCTTGCTGCTTCTGGGAACACCTTCTATGTCGGTAAACAGGAGGGAGAGCTTTTCTTATCACAAGATGGTGGAGACACTTGGCGTGATGTCACTGCAAACCTGCCATTTCATGGATTTATTAAGGAAATACTGTTCGCGGGTTCCACTGTCTATATTTCAACAGATATAGGTATCATGAGTTCACGCGATGGCGAAAAATGGCAAACATGGCACGACCTCACCGATGTTGATGGGAATGTAATTTTCATTGACCGAATTGCAGTTGATGGCGAAACTGCTTACGGTGTATGTGATAGCGGTATCTATCAAGCAGATAAGCAGACAAACACATGGAAACAGATTATCCCAAAATTGCCATACACGGCAACCTCCTTTGCCATTGATGGTAATACGTTTTACATCGGTACAAGGCAGAACGGGGTGTTCCGCTTCCAGCGCGCGAATCGGTAGTCTTATCCACTTTTCCGAATTGTTTCAGCAATAGTAGAGACTATAATTAATGGGGCACTTCTGTAGCGCAAACTGTCCGAAAATTAATTTATTTATTCGGTAATTTTCGGTCCGCACGGAGCATGGATACCTTACTGCTGGCGAGGTTTCCGAACCTCGCCACATTTTTATTTTCTTATAGTAAAATCCACAATCACCTTTACGCTGGCAAGGTTAGGAAACCTTGCCAGCGAGAGCGTGTGTAGGAATTGTTGTTGATTGGAATGTGAACATATTTTCGGATTTTACTATAATGGGACACTACAACTTCTACTGTCCATCATGTTTCCATAACAGATAGATCGAAGTGTCCCAATAATTTCAAAGTTCACTCTAAAACTGATCAACTGTATATGCATCTAACAACTTTTCGTCGATATCTACACCAAAACCTGGCGCATCATTGAGCGTGAAAAAACCTTTACGCGGAGAGGGGCGGAAACGTTGATAAAGTTCATTTTCAACACCATTTCGAGAAGGACCAAACGTTTCCGCCATGCACGGCATCGGTAAACAGGCGGTCAGGTGCAATCCCCACGGTGTACCTGCTTGATGAAGCCATGTTGGCACGCCAAGCTCTGCCGCTTCGCGTGCAATACGCAGGCATTCTGTAAAACCGCCTGCCCAACTCACATCTGGCTGAATCATATCTGCTGCCTTCCATCGCAAAAGTTCACGAAATCCGTATCGGGTGAATTCGTGTTCACCTGAAACAATCCACGGCGGATCAATCTCTTGCACTAACTGCGCCATGCCAGCATAATCATCAAGTGGTACCGGTTCCTCAATCCATTTGAGGTTAGCGTCCTTAGCTGCGTCAGCAAAACGGAGGGTATAATCCACATCCCAACGGAGATAGATATCCGTCATCAGGTCCACATCTGATCCGATAGCATCGCGTGCGGCGTATATCATCTCAAGGTTTTGTGCAAAGCCATCTTCACCTTCCGCGAGTCCGTTTTTGAGTGGAATTTTGCATGCAGTAAACCCGTTTTCTGCATAATAACCGACATCTGCACCGGTAGCATACGCGGGGATATGAAGGCGTGGATTATCCGTGAAAAGACTATAGATAGGTGCATCTACTATCTTGCCACACAAATCAACAAGGGCAAGCTCTATCCCACTTAGCGCGTAGATCACGAGCCCGCGTCTACCATAAATTGAGGTGATGTGGTAGAGATGTTCCCAAATTTCTTCCACATCAAGCGGATCGCGTCCGATGACGAAGTGTTGAAGATGTTTGTCAATAATCATCGCACCTGCAAGTCCACCCCCACCAAGCCCGTATCCTTTTAATCCTTTATCGGTTGTGATTTGAACGATTAACGCGCCTGCTTGTGCTGCGAAAGGACCACGCCAATCGACATGAACATTTTTGGTGGTTTGCCCAGGCATATCGCCCTTCGCAAAACCGAGGGTTGGCATTGCGCGCGGGTTTAGATTGACATGCCATGTGCGGATGCCTGCTACAGTGTGGCGAGTTTTGGCACGTGTTTTCCATTGTGTGGAGAGAGTGTTTTCGTTGATTTGCATGGTATAATTCCTATGAAATAAAAATCGGGCGGACAAAGCCCACCTACATGAGAGTTAAGAGCGGCATAATATTAACGCGGCAAGGCATGATAACCTATGCCGCTGAAAAATCCAACCACCATCCAGATACCTACCATCACATATTCACCAAAAATTAATCCGAATGTAATAGGACGGATCCGCCGATATACCATAGGACCGCCAAATTTGAGTGTAATGTATTTGATGAGCCAACCGATAAAAATAGAAGACCACAAGTGAAATGCAGGATAGGTAGCACCTAAAAGATAACCTATCGGATGCAATGACCACCAGACAAAACTTTGACGCATCCATAACATAAAACCTGTAAAACCTGCACCTGCAATCATGCTGTAGACCTCAAGCCAATTTGTTTCAACCGGCGATTGGATGAGTCGGTTCATTCGGTTGAAATAGCCGCGCGGGGCACCGATAAAGGACCTACCTTGTAAAAACAGCGCGCCTTTGTCATAAACAAGCGTCAACGATGCATAAACGGATACAAGAATAGCGATAACAATTGAAATACCGAGTATCGGTCCGATTCGGCGGCGGACAAGTTGAACTTCATCGGCTGCTTTGAAACTATGCAGAAAGTTCGGCATCATGAACTCTCCCCAATCTCGCAGAAAAGTACGCTGAAAACTGAGTACAGCCAAGCTTTTTTGTCCCATTGCCCCCGATCCGAGCGTAAAATTGATGTAATCTGCTGGAAAAAAAGGAGCTTGCACGAGCAACAGCCCACCGTTTACCACCATCCATGATAGGACAATTGAAGTGACAAAGATTGAGAGGAGTGTGACAATCGCAACCCAAGTAGTTATACCCGCAATCACAAAGAACACGACAAGGGTAACAAAACCGAGAAGAAATCCGAGCAGTGCCAAGCGATAGGGGAGCGGTTCATCAGAATCGTCTATCAAACGTCTATCTCCCGCTATATTCGTTTGTTTGTTGTACAACCCAAACGTTTTCCTAAAAATTGATGCGATATGTTCCCGTCCACCCCAAAAAACAGCAGGCACAAAGATAAGGTAACCACCCATCACTTGACGACTACAACTCACCCACGGACCGATTCCGAAACCTGTTGCATTCATAATAATATATTGCAGTTTGAAAAACAGAAAGAAAAACCACAGACTAAACGACACTTCAAGCGTTAACAGCGCAGCTACCCCGATAACTGAAAAATAGATGGCGATGTTCATCGCTGGCCACATGCCAAGCGCATGCCACGGCTTTTCTGTAAAGGCGCGATGGATATTATAAATCAGTGGGATTTGAGGAACGTTTGGAAAATGTGCGTGCAGTCCGTTGAGAAAATGTATTAGCACCGGCAGTGCCATGCCCACCCATAATAGTTTGTTTTTGAAAAATGCGTTGAGAAGTGTTCCATGTTCCGGTTCTGCTGCAAGTTGCACTGGAATTTGGACTAAAGGAAATGAAAACCGCTCGCGTTCTATCCACTGCTTGCGGAGGATCGTGGCGAGGCAGATTGTTGTGAAATAGAAAACAAGGACAAAAAGTCCCCAAATAAGGAGCGGTTTGACCCAAGGTGACCACGGAACGTTTCCACCCGGCGAAAGTCCTTCGTAGAAATCTGTTACAGCTTGTGTGTCTGTAACGACTAACCACTCTGGGATGTGTGGTTGGAGTGTCTCTGCCCAATCGTTTTCGGGAGTTGTGAAGTAACGTAGCGCAACAAGGCAGGGTAGCAGGAACTGCAGCAGTCCCATTGAAGGGATGCCGACAGCAACGATTAGCATCATCCAAATAACTGTTAATTCGAGGGCGGAAAAGGAAAAACGGCTGCTTCGTGTCAAAAAACGTAGCGGAAGATTGACAACAAACACAAGAAGGAGCAGCCCAAAGATTGAGCCAACAGGGAGGTGATTGCCCGCAATTCTTGAATTCTCTAAAAAATAATTGTTGTAGGGGGTGATTGCACATATTCCCCCTACTAAAAGTAGACCTACAAGGATAGCAGAGAATCTGATTTTTAGGCGGCGAGGCATATATTAAGTTTCCAACGATGGATATTCAGTTCAAACCTTTCATAACGATTGAACCGCAAGGCGCGGTGTGAAGCAGATTCTTCTCACCACGTTGCACACCTGCCAT
Organism: Candidatus Poribacteria bacterium; assembly: GCA_965221425.1. Lineage (GTDB taxonomy): Bacteria > Poribacteria > WGA-4E > WGA-4E > WGA-3G > MSPOR6. The sequence continues at coordinate 274,623 of OZ244889.1, forward strand.
CTAATTATTTTTCCTAATCTCCATCAGCCTCATCTCTAAGAACGGGGTTATAGAGACAGAGTTCTGCGTCTACAATTCTACCATCAGGTAACGTATATTGATTCGGGGTACCGCCGCCCCAAGGTGCTGTCCAATCTTTGCTGCGTTCTTTATCACTATCTTTCTTTTGTTGCACAGCTTCCCAAAAGAATCCGCCCATGAGTTGTTCATGTAGGGATGTTTCCACTTCACGATGTTCAGGATGTCCAGCAAGATTCTCAAATTCGCCTGGATCATTTTCTAAATCAAACAAGATGGATTCATCTTCGGGGAAGGCGACATATTTATAGCGAGGTGTTCTCAACATACGCATCGGGCCGGTTGTTTGGTTAGCCCAATATTCACTAATTGCGGTGTTTCGCCAACCATCCGAATTTCCAGTCATCAGATTTGATAAGTCTGAACCGTCCAGGTCATCGGGTATCGGTATACCTGCTCTTGCACATAGGGTTGGAAAAAGGTCATTCAATTCAACGGGAGAATTCACATGTTTACCGTGTGTCTCTTCTGTTCGCGGATCATATATTATTAGTGGCACTCTTGCTGCAGCTTCATAATAGCTGGATTTCCACCATTGCCCGTGCTCGCCTGCCATTTCACCGTGGTCGGTGGTATAAACGATAATTGTGTTTTCTAACAGACCGTCACGTTCCAAAATTGTTAGCAAATCACCGACACATTCATCCAGAAATTCGCAGCAGGCATAGTAAGCCGCGCGTGCTTTCCGCGTCTCTTCCTCTGTAATGGCTGCTGTGTTGAAAGTCTTTCGTAATCCCTTTGCATAACGGTGCGTATCCTCCAAGTGCCCCGGTGGAATATTCGGCATGTCCACATTATCGGGATAGTATTTGTCAAGAAGCCGTTTTGGTGCGGTAAGCGGAAAGTGCGGGCGACTATAGCTTGCAAGGAGAAACCAAGGTTGATCATCAGGTTGAGACCTTAAGTATTCAATCGTTTCTTCGTTGACCACGCGTTCTTGCAGAAGACTCGATGGAATTTCTGTTACCCCAGCATCCTTTGTGCGATTCTTGTTCCCACGGAGTGGATCACGTTGATGTCCGGCACGTCCACGTAGATCACCGTAGGGACGCGATTGGAATCCGTTGTGCTGTTCTTTGCCACCAAAGTGCATTTTACCAACAAGTGCGGTCGCGTAGCCGTGTTCTGCAAAATGTGCTGGCATTGTAAGGTGTTCAGGGTACAGAATTGAACCGTTAGTCCAAGCGGAGCAACGATGTGCGTATTTTCCTGTTAACATACACATCCGCGAGGGGGTGCAAAGCGGGAATTGGCAGTATGCCGCATCAAAGTAATTTCCCGTTTCTGCAAGCCGATCCAGATTCGGCGTTTGCACAATATCGTTGCCTTCACACCCGATAGCATGAGGGCTGTGTTCATCGCTTTGGAGAAATAGGATATTCGGTTTTTGAGCCATGCTGTAATAGTCTCCTTTTTTATTCTTCGTATTGTTTTAATATAGTGACATTTAGAATTGAAAGGAACATTTTGTAGCACAACCTGTATGAAGTTTAAGTTATTAATTCGGTAATTTGGCGAGGTTAGGAAGAAATCAACGGTATGAATGCCATTTAGGCATTCCCCGCCTCGCCAGCAGAGATGTACACCTGCTGCTGGCGAGGTTTCCTAACCTCGCTAAATTCCCCAATTTATTTATTAATCTTCATTTAGGTTGTGCAGAAACGGAACACCTTATGTGTCAATTTAAGGGATAAACCCGCTGTAGTAGTGTCTTTAGTCCCGTGAATCAACGCCAAATACGCGTTTGGTATTTGTCGGGGACGATATGTGTATCCCAACGACATATTTTCTACATATCGTCCCTACGGGACTAAAGAACTGGGGTATCGTTTTTTATAAACATATCGTCCGTACGGGACTAAAGAGGACTAATCTCTATAATCATGCGTATTTAGAGGTGTTCACAATAACACAGATTTTTTCTTAAATTGACACCTATGGGTTGTGCAGAAACGGAACACAACCTAACAGGTTATGCTACAGTGTCTACGGTAGTTTCGGTTTTCTGACTGATCCTAATGTCCAATTAATTCTAAAGTTTACTATATTAGTCTCTGTTTCAATAAGTAAGTTCACCGTGCATGTGGAAATCAACTCCGAAGGGCAACGCGATGTCCGATTCTTTTTTGGCGAAATGCTGCGAAAAATCGACGAGTGTGAATCCAACGAGCTGTTTTGTTTTTGGGTGAAATCGTAGAATTAAATCATCCACGTATTCAACATAATCGGTATGCTCGGGTTGACCTCGCGTCACATACAGTACATCAGCTTCCTGATCATAAACAATTTTTAATTCATCTTTTTTGTTATTCATCTCATGCACTTTTCTAATTGGACGTCTTGATGCTTTAGTTTACACGAATTCTCAACGATATTCAAGTAGAATCTGGGTAAAGTTTTCTCTACAATGAAATGCAAAAACCGATAGTCAATTTCTTAATGTGGCGGTTCTGCTTTTCGCTTACCGACACCCATTTGAATAGCAGGCAGAATGGTATCAGAGATATTGACAGTATAGTCAAAGATTGTCCAACCAGAAGCGCCCAAGAAGCGCGCAAGGTGAATCTGTCCAATCACAGCATCGGGTGTAAGGAGGGAATTAGATGCAGTTGCGCCAATGCCCGGATAAATCGCTACTCCTTTCGGCATGAGGGCAAGCTGCTTTTCTAACAGATCAGTGAAATATTTGGAATCTTCAGTATAGTTCATCGGGCAAACGAAGTCAACATAACCTGCTTTTGCCCATGCAATCCAATCCTGACCGATAGAGGTAACACAGTCAGGATAGGCACCGAAAACTGCGGTTGAAATTTTTATATCCGGCTTTATCTGACGGGTGCGTTTGTGGATTAAGCGGACTAATCGGGTTATCTGTTGCGCGCGCCATTCAATATACGCTTTCGCGTGCTGTCCAGTTCTTGGCAACACAGATGCGGGCCACTCCTGAATATGCTGCCTTGTTGCAAGCATGAATCTTTTATGGCACTCATCACAATAGCAAGCTCGACTTCCCGGATAACGGATATAATCGAGATGGATACCGTCAACATCGTAGTTTCGCACAATTTCCGTGACAGCCTTCAATTCCAACAGCACGTTTTCTGGATTTGAAGGACAAAGCCAATTGATCGTGTCGCCTGTTGATGAGATTTGCGTCCGTCCATCCGTCTGCATTTTATCCACAAATTCTTTCGGTGCACCTTCCAAATTCCATGTTATTTTCCATACATGAACTTCCAAATTGTGCTTATGCGCTGCCTTAACACATTGCGCAATTTGGTCTCCATATTTTGCAAACTTTGCACTCTGGGGCAACACGCTGCTATCATAATGCGCTAAACCGCCCCATGCCATATTCGGAAAGATCATGTTAATGCCAGCAGCAGCCAACTCATTAGCAGAACGGTCCCAATCGCCGGGATATGCTCCCAGTCCAGAATGATTCCACAATGCACGTCCTTCGGTTTCATCGGTTAAATGGGATAAAAAATATGCTTTTGAAAGGGCATCTCGACTCTCCCGCGCTGCGGTCATTGCTTTGTAATACTCCTTACGTGCGTATTCTGTTTGTGCTTGCGTGGTCAAGGTCTTTCCCGTTTGTAAGGCTTGTTGTGCTTCAGAAATTTCGCCATATCCTACAAATTTTGTTAAGGTATCAAGATTTTTTATGTGCCCGACAGTTGTCATCGCTTCCAATTCACGTTTTGCCATTGCACGTTGAAAATCAGGAACGAGATGACCGAGAAGTGCTGCGAGAAGTTGCGTTTTGGTTCGGATATCGTCTGGCAGGAAAACGTGACTGAAAAATACACCTGCTTCACCTATAAAAAACGCGGGATATTCAGTCGATTCACCTGCTGCATTGTACCAATGTCCAATAATCTTTGTTTGTGGACTTGTGGGTTCTGCGACCGTTATGTTCCACGATGCCTGCCGTACAGACTTCGGGATACCTAATACGTCGGACGTATTAAATTGGATAGAAGCGAACTGTCCAGGGGTTTCTTGGCGCATCCATTTTATACTTCGTAAATTCAGAAGTGATGCTACCTCATCCGCGAGGTTATAGGTTACAAACAGTTTGCCGCCGCGTGTGACAAAACTTTTCAGGAGAGAGGCAGTTTTAGTTGAAATTTTTGGATTGAGCGGAAGGATAATCAACCGATACGGATTAGAAGATGTGTCTTGTAAGCGAGGAATAGTCGCGGCAGCTGTTTCTTCCAATTGGTCTGCAGAAAAACCGATGCTTTTCAACATGCGGACAAAACGCCTGCTAACAGAACGTGCATAGTTCACATCACCTTCTGCTATGCCAGACGCTGTTGATGGTAACAGGATGGCTATATCTGCTTGTTGTGCAGCGACCTCAGTTAGCGCGCTTGTCCATCCAACAAGAACGAACACAAGGATAATAATATTCGTAGAAAAGGGTTTGAACTGTCTCTTTTCTTGATGAAAGACCTGAAAAAACATAACCGGTTCCCTTAGCAAATGGTTTGCCGGTTTCCTATATTCCTATGTGTTGCCTAACGTTCTTTAGTTGCCAAATATCTATCGGATTGATCTGCACTATTTTCGCTGATTTGCTCTGTGTTCCGTAAAAACTTCTCAATACCATGGGCGATAGCAGCTGCTACTTTTTGTTGATACACATCCGATGTGAGTTTCTTACCCTCTGTTGGATTCGTTACAAACCCTGTTTCAACAAGGATAGCGGGGACACTCGTGCCGATAAGCACAACAAAACGTGCATGTTTAACACCACGGTCTGCTGCCCCTGTTGATGCAATCAATTCCTGCTGCACGTGTGCTGCTAATCTACGGCTATCCTCACTTTTGCTTTCTACTATTAACCCTTTTAATAGCGTTTCCAGTTCTTGGATACTATAGCCGGAATTTGCATTTTCTCTGGCAGCGATGATTTCAGCGTTTTTATCTGTACTCGTTACATCCAAATAGTAGGTTTCAATACCGTTGGCTTTCGGGTTTTCACTTGCATTTGCATGAATACTCAGAAACAGATCCGCCTTGTGCCTCGTAGCAAACGCTGTGCGCTCCTTCAACGGGATAAAACGGTCAGTCTCTCGCGTAAGCAGGACTGTATAACCTTTTGCACTTAAAATCGCACCGATTTTCTTTGAAAGACTAAGCACAATAGGTTTTTCTATGATACCTCCATCGCTGCCTCCGCCTGGGTCTTTTCCACCGTGCCCAGCGTCTATCACAATTGTTTTAGCAGTTAATCCGAATTCACGTGTCAGGGATCCGGGGGTTAACGTTTCTGGCTCAGCGGCAGGCGGCTCCGGTTCGGGTTTGGCTTGCGGTTTCGGTTCAACCTTCGGTTGAGAAGGAGTTTCATCGGGTATCTTTTTGGGATTCTGTGGTGTTTTCAGTTCCTTTAGTTCTTCAGATGCTGTTGCCACTATTTCTTTTTTTGCTGCAGATTCAATAATTTCAACGTAGAGTGTTTCGGCACGTGTTTTGTAGCCATGTTCTGCATAAGTGCGCCCTAATTCTAACTGCGCTTCTGCTGCAATATTTGTCTCAGCATATCGGTTCGTAACAATCTGGTAGTGATGCGCTGCGCGAGCGGAATCACCTATCAACGTGTAGCAGCGGGCAATCCAATAGTGTGCCTGGGGTAAGTGTTCTGAATCGGGATAGGTGTAAATTAGCCTTCGAAATGCTGCGATGGCACGTTGCGGTGCCGCTGAATCGCCTGCTTTAATGCACCATACCCAGCTGGAAGCGATAGTATACTGCGCATCATCCGCAGTTTCACTTTCTGCATCCAGGCGAATGACGTTTTCAAGTTCTGAAATTAAGTTGTGCCATTCATCAAGGGTCGCGTATTTTTCTCCGCTTGTGTACTCGTAATGTTGAACCGCTAACTCATTATAACTTGACATAGTAGCGCAGCCTGAAAACAGGACTGCTAATAATAGAATTACTATCCAGATAGAACACGATTTCATGCATTTTACTCCTGCGCTGATTTATTATGGCGTAACCTGAAGGTTCACCTTGTGATGTACGGAAATATGATTTTTCTTTTTTGCATTTTTAGCATGATATAAAACGGAAATTTTGTAGTTTTCGTTACTAAAAATACAGTATGGTCAGATGTGGACTTTACGACCAATTCAATGTGACGTGCTAATTGGGCCGAATTACAAGAGAGTGTGAACTTTTTGGCATTACTTACTTTGTTTTTTGTGGAAGGGTTTTCTAAACCTATAACTGGCCAATTTAGGTGTGGCATTATAGTAAAATCGGAAAATATGTGGACATTTCAATGAACAACAATCCGCACACCATAACGCTGGTAAGGCGGGGAATCATGGCGAATACCATACGGGGAATCATGGCGAATGCGCCAAATCAACGGTATGAATCATGGAGCATGCCACACGCGCATGCTGCTTTAGGCATTCCCGTATGGCATTCGCCATAATTCATAAAACATCAAAAAGCAAATCTTTTTCTCTCAAATAACGGGGTTGGACCCACAACTAAAGCAGTGGGATTGATAAGGAAGTCGCTTCAGCATAGCAGCGTTCCTCCACTCAATACCCTAAATTCCGCAGATATTCTCTATTTACTACCGCAGCTTCGGCTGGTGGGCGCGGTGGATATGGGCGATCAAGTTCGACAGAAACCCATCCATCGTAACCGACAGATTCAAGACCTTCAAGCACCGCTTTGACATCAAGCCCAAGGTTGCCTGCACCGAGTTCTGCAAAACGCGCCTTCTCACCAAAACGTTGTGTCCGATAATCCCATGTTTCTGGATCGTCTGCATGGCAATCTTTGAGATGGACATGTCCAATCCGATTACGCAAAAGGTCGCTTTCAAAAACCTGCATCGGATCACTACCCGCGGCAAGCATGTGTCCTGTATCAAACAGCAGCCAAAGACTCGGTGCTGCCGATAAGAGACGTTTTGCATCATCAACCGTCTCAATTAACGTGCCGAGATGTGCGTGGTGAAAACCTTTGATATGGTGTGCATCGCAGAAAGCGAGAATATCGTCTAATGTTCGGGCAGCGTTTTCGATATCTGCATCGCTTGGATTTGCACCACCCCATTCCCCACGACGTAGTGCAGGGACTTCGGCAGCGTTGTTGCCAAGCGTGATGTTAAACCGTATTCTATCAAGGCCCGCGCCACCAGCGTTGACGATATGGAGTCCTAAACTTCGTGCTAACGTTGCCATTTCAACAAGGCTTTCTGCTCCTTCAATTGGAACACTTTCGACTCCTTCCCAATCAGCATTGGCAACTTCGCGCAATACTTTTTCTGGATTTTCTCGCTGTTCTCCACCAAACTGTATGAGATGGCATGCGAATCTTAATTTGCTCATCAATATGTCTCCTTACTTATTATTGTTGAGTGTTGTTAAAGATAACCTTTGATCTGGGTTATGATACAACCATATTTCCATGTTTTTCTTAACTGCAGTCCACTCACTGTCCAACATTGAATACCATGCAGTATCTCTGTTTCGACCCTTTATAATCATGTGCTGTCTGAAAATGCCTTCAAACTTGAAACCGAGCCGCAATGCCGCTGACCGAGAACGTTCATTTAGGGAATCGCATTTCCATTCAACTTTGCGATATTTAAGTTTATCAAAAGCCTCACAGAGCATTAGATATATTGCCTCTGTATTTACGTTTGATCTTTGAGAATGTAGCGAATACCAAATATGTCCGAGTTCCAATCGATGCATATCTGAAACGATATTCAGAAAACTTACCATTCCTACTCGTTGCTTCGATTTAAGATGATGAACTGCAAAGAAAATTGGATTATCTGACTCCGCACAATCCTCAAGCCATTTTTGCATACTATATTTGTTTTTAAAGGGACCATAACTCATATAGGTCCAAAGCTGCTCCTTCATCTCTGATCCGTGGGAGCATTCATAAAGTTCCACAACATCGGTTTGTGGGTTGACTGGCGATAATGTAATGAATTTACCTGTGTAGTCTGTTTTTTGAGGCACACCAACATGAACAATATTTCCAGCTTGGAGAGACGATTGTGTCATAGCAATCCTTTTTATGTTAGTTTTTTTACGAGCGGTGTTTTATATTTTTGTTAGTACTCAGGGGGCAGGTCGTCTCGCTGTTTCATTGAAGTAAGTTGCATTCGGATCGTCAATCCAATCGCCAACCCATCCGAGTTCCTTTAGTCCACTTTGAACAATCGGCAATGTCCCGCGTAATTCCTTCACTGGTGCCCAATCACGCCAGTTCCGGTCAGCTGGTGGGTCGAGAAAGTCTCCAATGCCACCCACCGCCCGTTGAATTGATGGATATATCATTGCGCCCAGTTGTGTCTGTTTAGCTGCTTCAACCACCCATTTTTCGTAGGGAAACGGGTATCTCTCAGCGACGCAGCACACTTTGCAGAGGTACTCAATGACATTTCCAACCGCAACAAATGCCGTTTCCACCTTATTTCGAGCTGCCATAGCCAAGGGACCGCGCTGCGAGAAATAATACTTACCGAACATCCACTTTAACTTGCGCTCCGCGACCGCTGGCGGATACACGCAATAATGACGCTTCAACTCTTCAGCAGTATTTGAACAACCATAGAGAACTTTTGAGCTGGCAATGACCCACATCATTTCATCTGGCCACGTCTCCAACCACGTCCGCAGGTCACTTTCATCATAAAACGACCAGTGTGCTTCAAAATCACCCCGATCAACGAAGAGTTGCATACTTTGCTCATAAGTCTCCCGATCTTCATCGGAGAGGCACCGTTTATCGCCAATGATACACAGGTCAAGGTCAGACCATTCATCGGTGAAACCAGCAGCACGACTCCCAATCAGCATGAGGACAGCACGTTTACCCATGCGTTGGCAAAAACCTACAGCTCGATCAACAAACTGTTGATCTTCTGAACTGAAACAGATGTCTTCGTTTATTCGGGCACCTCTCGGATCGGAAATATTTTTCATTTTAATTTTGCGGTAGAGTTGCCAAAGCTGCCTCAATCTTGCTGATCGCTTTTTTCTCGGCATCCAAAGCTGCTTTGACGGCCTTCACTGCTTCTTGCCTCGTGGATTTCGTAAAACTTTTGTTTTCTCTGCAGATGTTTATCAGTTTCACGATGGCTTTAATTTCTTGATCATAAAATCCTGCCGCATCGGATAGGGCTTGACTTGATAGTTTTGGAAAGTGATCGACGATTTCACGGAGATATGCTGCAGCATTCTCTCGCATTTCCCACAATATCCAAGCTGAATGCTCTATAAACCCGATATCTACATCGCCATTCTCCAATGCCTGCTGCCAAAGTTGATATGCGGAAAATCCGATGGCATCAATTTTGTAAGGTGCATCTTCCAAATCAAATCGAGTACCGTGTGCAAAAGCGACAGCGTTTTTGAGTGATTTAACCTCTAATGCCATCCGATCATAAGGCTTCTTTTTTCCAAGCACTATAACACAATACCAACCAACAGGATCTGTATATCCGAACTGATCGTAAGGAACGGTATACTCAGTCTTGTAGTGCTGATGGCGAACGGTGTATGTTTGCTGGGTTTCATCGTAGCCAACGAGTGATGCCCATCCATAAGCACTCACACCATTATCCCGTTGCGCAACTGTCATTGGTTGCCACGCAATCGCTGGTATGCCTCGGTCAATACTTGCCTTGACTTTTTCCCATGTCTGATCTTTGATATTTTGAAGTTCTTTCGGAGTTGGGGCGGACTGTTTCCCCTTGAGTATGACTTGAAATTCCTGAAATTCATAACCGATGTTTGCAATCATTTCCCAGAGCAGCCACCAATCAATGTTGGCTTGTTGCCAGACCACACCGTCACCTATCTTCATACTGAAACTGAAGGCGTGTCCGAATGTACCAGTCAGACGTGGGATTGACCACTCCTCTCCAGCAGCTTTAAGCATCGGATGTAATGTCCCGATAAAAGTGCTATCGCCTTCTACCGGTTTAACTCCTTTAAGGACCTTTTTTGGGAACACTTTTTCTTTATGAAAAGAACCGTTGCGTTGTGCCTTAGCGGGATCCGCTGATCCAAGAGTGAGCAACACAGTGAGACTCAATAAGATAAAGAAAACTCTTCTTAAAACTGAAAGCCTAAAATCCATTTCTGCTGGGCGGGACAGGAATTTGATCTGCATAATCTGTTTAACAATAGACTATTAATTCTTAGCTTGGATGAAAAACCAATTGAGTTTCTACTTGAATATGTGACGCCAGTGGTGGAATAATCCGTAATCAGTGGCGGATGCTAACAGATCAGGCGCAATAACCTGTTTAAGATTATCTGGAATAAACATACTTGTGTTTTTGCGGTTCTCATGAAAAATGCGACTTTGCGCTGCACGAATCGCATTATGTTGTTCCTGAACGGATAACTGAGACTCAACAAATCCTTCAATCCATAATCCACGATAGGTTAATGCGTTGACAGGTATAAAACGGACATCCTCCACTACGTTTGTAGCGGATTCACAAGTCAAAGGATCCCACAGGAGAAGGCTAAGCACTTGAGTATCGGTTGTAAAACCAACCTTGGAAAATGCCCGCTGGCTTGCATGGTTATTGACACGGATTGATGCCTTCGCCCAACGTACTCCGAGATGAGAACCATAAATTAACGCCTCCTCAATCAGAGAGGTACCTATACCCTTTCCGCGACTGGTGGCACGAACAATGATAGTATCTATTTCCCATCGCGGTATCGGTTTAGATACCAAAAAAGCAGCAAGGAAACCTGCCACTTTGCCAGCCTCAACTGCAACAAAGACCTGATGATCAGGTGATGAGATATGATCCGTGAACACATCAAAGAGAAGCGAATCTCCCCACACTTCCTGTAATATTAGGTGAATTGCTTCCGCGTCATCTGGACACGCAAATCTGACATCTGACATACCTTTTCTTTTGCTTAATGTTTCCATAGTTAGAATTAGACAGCATCCGTTTGTTAGGTACAGTGAAGCTTCCTAAGTTCAGGGTTTAAACGAAATCCTTTCTCACGTTTTTGAGCCATGTCTTCCCAAGTAGCATCACATTCAATAAAGTGTCTCAAAACTTCCTTCGCACTACGTACAACCGGTGATCCGTGACCGAAACACATAAGATCAAACTCAAAATGTAGCAGCATTCTAAGGGAAAACCGTGCTTTGTTGATATCCACCAGATATTCAGGCGCATTTATTCCAACCTTTCCATCTGGAATACCCTTGTCTTTTCTACCGCCACTGAGCAGATCACCAAAGATGAATGCACCTCCGTGAGCTCTTAAGTAGAAACTAACCTCCTCACCATGACGGACATCTGGAACACGCACGACCTCAACAAGATCCCAAAGCACATCTCTGTCAGCGAATGTCCTATCAAAGGCAAATTCAGCTTCTTGCACCTGATTTTCATGGAGCAAGACCTCGCATCCCCATTTATGTTTGAATTCAGTCAAGCATCTTTCATGATAGGTACAAGTCAGCATTAAATGTGTTGGACCTCCAAGTTTATTAAGCCATTGAATCTCACTTTCTGAGAGTGGAAGCGGATCTATCAACGCTCGGATACTCTTACTCTCATCATGCACAAAAAAACTATTCCAATTATATGCTTGATTCCGCGATGCACCGTGAATTTCTGCCCAAGTAAACAGATTGGCAGCCAGTTTAGTCAACATCCCTATCACCTTTGAGCAGCCCCCAAGTTGTTGCAGCTTTATCTAACGGTGATACGCTCAAAACCTGATTCATATCTTGCTGAATCTCAGCTTCAGTCAGTACACGGTTATAGATGACAAATTCATCAAGCATTCCCTTATAGGGCCACGCACCGTCTAACCGATTGCCGAACCAATGCTCTTTTTGAGAAGTCGGAATTTCGCCTTCCAGTTTATGGGTTTGATCAAGTTTGCCATTAATATAAAACCGAAGTTCTTTATTAAACTCATAAACCGCTGCAACATGCGACCATTTATTGAGCGGAATACTGCTTTTTGCACTGTTCCATGTTCGTCCACCGGCGCCACCGCTTCCAATCTATACTGAAGGTTTACCTTGATGGATACTCAGATAATAGGTGTGGGGATCCGCTTGTCCGCGCACATTGCGATAATCACCGATACTTTGTGGATATACCCATACTTCCATCGTTAAACTCTTGGTAATCGCCAGACTATTTGACGCTTTGACCGCAACGACTCCCTGCTGAACTTGTTCATTAAAAAACACCGCGGATTTAATCTTTCCATTTTGCATCCACTTGACATCACCTTCAAGCGTGCCATCATTTCCCTTGCCGCTTAGGTCTTCAACATCTTTGTCTTTCCCCTCATCGAACGAGAGATAAAGCACCATTGCGTTATCCTTAATCGCACTACTTACAAGAGGTAATGTAAAAATGAATGTTACACTCAGCAGATAGAAAGCTATTCTTATCATTTCTAAACTCCGTTTCAAAATACTTAAACAGATGTCTTATAAACAGCGTATTCACAATAAAAATTGACTACTTCCAATCGTCGTCTGGTGGGTAAATGTTGTAACTTCCACCCCCAGCGCCTTTAAAATCGTTTTCAGCGAACCAATCTTTGACGGTATCCCGCCACTTAATGAAGTGCGGGGTTTGTAGATGAGCTTTGAATGCATCTTCGTCTACATAAACCTCATAAAGCCAAATCCGATTTGGATCATTACCGTCCTGAATTACATCAAATCTCAGACAACCGGGTTCATCACGAACAGAACCTCTTGCATCGTCTAACATTGCTTCTATGAATTCTTCTCTGTGACCTTCCTTAATCTGAATCGGTGCAATAATTACATACATAATCTTTTCCTTTTTCATACACATTAGATGTAATATAGTAAAACCTATAATTAATGGGACACTTCTGTAGTACAACACCCTCGGTAGGTTCGGTTTCCTAACCGAACCGAACATAATGTCCAATTAATTCTAAAGTCTACTATATAAGCGAGACAATTTCCTTCTGGGCCCCAAATTTAGTTTTATTATGCCATAATTTGAAGTAGTTGTCAATTGCATCATTCGGAGGGGGTATGTAAAGTTGGTCAGTTGTCTGAATCTCGGATTATGACTATGATGCTGACAGATTTTTCTGCCAGCAAAAGGGCATCGTTTGTCTATAGGACATCGGAACGCTGATTCGAGTAAAACACTTCATCGGACAGTGTGTTAAAATCCGTGCAATCGGTGAAATCCGCGATAATCCGCGATTCTGACAAAAAAGGTGACAAAAACTTTACACACCCTTTACACGACCACCATCAATTCAGATACTAAATACGGAAAATTTCGCCTAACTTTCCACCGAGAACACGCCCCACACCGAGTAAACATGCAATTAAAATTAACATCCCGACAACGCCAAGTGCGCTTGCGATATATGGACCTTGTCCAACACGTTGGGAAAGCGAATAAATCGCTTTTGTAATGGGGTAGTGTTGATTTTGCGTCGCTAAGATCAGGCTTTCACTTACCTCAAGCATAGAGAAGGAGAAAACCAAAATCGCACCTGCAAGGATATTCGCAAATACCAAAGGTAACGTGATTTTATAGAGGGTTCGAACTGGCGTTGCTCCCATGTTCTGTGAAGCTTCTTCATAGGATATACTGGTCTGTTGGAAACCGGCATATATTGAACGTAACATATACGGTAAACGCCGTACAGCGTAACCAACAATTAGCAGAAAAGTCGGGTTTTTTCTCGGATCAATAACAGCAATAAGTCCGTCTGGCAGATTCCGTAGGAGAGATGAAGTGCCTGAGAAACTCCCCATATATCCAAACGCAATTGCAACTCCAGGGAGTGCCAAGGATAACATAGCAAGCGCATCTAACAAATTATGGAACGGAATGCGTTTACGGGTGAGAAGATATGCAATTGCAACGCCAACAATCAGTGCGATTAACGTGCTGAAGATGCTGTATTTCAGACTGTTGAAAATGCTCGGCAATGTATCGGAATGCGTGAACGTCTCAACATAGTGAGCAAAAGTGAACGATTTCGGTAGCACTGTCAAGTTCCATTGACTCGCATCCGGTGTTAAGGACACCAAAATGACGCTGATGTGTGGTAGTAATGCCATAAATGTCAATCCACCGATAAACAGATAGATGATGCATCGCATGCCCCACTTTGCGTCCACTTCACGTGAAGTCACGTGTCCACGTCCAAGCATTTCATAGTGCTTGCTGCCGGTCCACCGTTTAGAGGCGTAAAAAGCGAGTGCCGTTAGGACAATAATTAATACGACCAGCGCATAACCCATCGGATTTACGTTCAACTCATTTACTTGCCTAAAAATCCTGACTGCAATTACTTCGTTATAATTAAAAATCAGTGGTGTGCCAAGATCAGTGAATGCCCAGATAAAGACGAGGATTGCACCAGCGAAATAACCGGGCATCATTAAAGGTAATGTGATTCGCCTGAATATCTGAAACCGTGATGCCCCAAGGTTTTCTGCGGCTTCCTCCAAGCTCGGATCAACATTTGACAGTGCAGCAACAATGTTTAGATACATTATTGGGTAAAGGTGCAAAGTTGACAATAGAACTACGCCCCAAAAACCCCCCGCAAACCAGTCAATAGGTTCAGTTTTAGTTATATCAATCAGATTAAGTTTGTCGAGAAGCATATTTATGCTACCGTATTGTCCGAAAAACTTTTGCATGCCGAGAGCACCAACGAAAGGTGGCATTATCATCGGAATCAGGATGACAGATCGCAATAGATTCCGGGCTGGATACCGGTAGCGTGTCAAGAAATATGCAAGCGGAAGGCTTATAATACTTGTCATCAGTGTAACCATCACACCGATCTTGAAACTATTGATAACCAATTTCCGGATGTTCGGATCGGTTATCATCAGTTTGAAATATGTTAGGTCGAACCTGTTATTAATCCAGAATGCTTCTTTAAAGACATAGAGAAGGGGATAGATGAGGAATATGACAAAAAATAGTGTTATCAGTCCGAGGATTAGCGTGATGGATGGCGTTAAATCGTATTTTCGCCTAATTTTTTCAATTAAGGTCAGTTTTAGGTGTGGGTTATCTTTTGCCTCTTGGCGATTGAACATCTTTTTCTCCAAACATTACAATGAGCAGTCCGTATTACAATGCTTTTAAATTATACCCTGTATTGCGTTGAATTGCATCTTTTTTTATTGTATTGATCTAATTTAACCAAAGTTGCTACTTCTGTAGCACAATCTGTATGAAGTTTAAGTAAATATTTCGGTAATTGGCGAGGTTAGGAAGAAATCAAGAAATCAACGGTATGAATCATGGCGAATGCCATACGCGCATTCGTCTTTAGTCATTCCCCGGGTATGAATCATGGCGAATACGCCAAATCAACGGTATGAATGCGCTTGGCAGCATGCGCGTGTGGCATGCTGCATGATTCCCCGTGTGGTATTCGCCATGATTCCCCGCCTTGCCAGCAGCAGGTGTATATCTCTGCTGGCGAGGTTTCCTAACCTCGCTAAATTACCCAATTTATTTTTTAATCTTCATTTAGATTGTGCATATTAGTCCGCAAACTAACAGTTTGCGCTACAAATATTGGCTAATTATCAGCATATTTTCATTTAAGACGGTGTTCCCGTGTCTAAAAACTTATAAGTAGCAACTTGGGTTAATTTAGAAAGGTCAATGCCCAATGCAACCTTCCAAATAAAATTGATTTGCAGAAAATATACATTTATAGTATCATATAAACGTGCATATTTTATCATTAAAGGTACTGCATTCGTCTTTTGGGCAAATAGGAGTAGTGCCTTGCATTTTATTTTTAGACTGATAAGGAGCAAATAATATGAGCAATGAAGCATTAGGAATGGTTGAAACACGTGGGTTGGTCGGTGCAATTGAAGCTGCCGATACAATGGTCAAAGCCGCAAACGTCAAATTAATAGGAAAAGAACAGGTCGGCGGCGGTTTTGTAACCGTCATGGTCCGCGGGGATGTCGGCGCAGTACAGGCTGCTACAGATGCAGGCGCAGAAGCGGCCAAAACGGTCGGTGAATTGGTATCAGTACACGTCATTCCGCGTCCACATTCGGATGTTGAAACGATTCTTGCTGGAAAAGCTGCAGCTGCCGATTCGGATGAATAAATTCGGTGTTTGTGTTGGACACGGCGCGATATGAAGATCGCGCCTACGAGAATGGGTAAGTAACCTATACTTAAACCATTATATAATGTCTCTCTTTTGTAGCATAAACTTCCAGTTTGTGCCGCATTCTGCTTTATTTCTAACAACCGGTAATGAGACAAAATTAATAGAAATGGTATTACGGTGTCCAATCAACACATAACCGTGGCGATGCATGGATTTCTGAACACGAATCGGTGTTTATGTTATAAATACTGATTTACTTTAGTTTAAGTGCGTGCCTACTTGAGATATTGGAGGGTTGAATGGCACAAATTGATGAGAAACAGATTGAAGAGATTGTTTCACAAGTATTAACAACACTGCAGAAAGATGGAACGGTAACTGTGCCTTCTCCTGTAACATCTGGGGCGAGTTCTTCGCGGTCAGGTGTTTTCGGAACTGTTGAGGAGGCTATCGGCGCAGCGAAAACAGCACAAGAAGCACTCGTTAAGCTTGGATTTGCCAAAAGACGCGAAATTATTGAGGCGATAAAACAGGTCTCACTTGAAAACGCAAAACGACTCGCGGAATTGGCTGTTCAAGATACAAAAATGGGCACCGTGGAACACAAGGTGATGAAAAATGAAGGGGCTGTGAACTTGTCGCCCGGTATGGAAGACCTTGTGTCGGAGTCTATGTCCGGCGATGATGGCACGCTTTTGATTGAATATGTTCCGTTTGGTATTATAAATTCGATTACCCCCACCACTAATCCGACTTCTACAGTGATTAACCATGCGATTATCATGATTGCTGCGGGGAATGCCGTTGTATTTAGTCCGCATCCGAATGCAAGTGAATGTACGGAAGAGACGATGCATGTCATTAACGAAGGAATTGTAAAAGCGGGCGGCCCTGCGAATTTACTCACCTCCGTTGCGAATGCTACACTGCGGACAGCAAAGCAAATTATGGATCATTCCGACATCGCGATGGTCGTTGCGACTGGCGGGGCAAGTGTTGTACGTGCAGCATTAACAAGTGGCAAAAAAGCAATCGCTGCAGGACCTGGCAATCCTCCCGCGATCATTGACGAAACGGCTGATATTCCAAAAGCAGCAAGGGATGTAATTGCAGGAACAAGTTTTGACAATAACCTCCTCTGTATTGGTGAAAAAGCGCTTTTTGTTGTTGAATCTGTTGCAAATGAAACGATCCAAGAATTGACAAAGAACGGTGGACATCTACTCAATGCAAGTCAGCGCGAGGCACTTGAAGCGGTTGTCACGGAGAACGGAGAATCAAACAAGGAATACATCGGTAAAGACGCAAAGGTCATATTAGAAGCAGCAGGTATTTCAGCACCCGCGCAAACCGTTGCTATTGTGGTGGAAGTGCCAGCTGACCACGATTTTGTTATCAATGAATACCTGATGCCGATTCTGCCTGTCGTTCGGGTGCGCGATTTTGACGAGGCACTTAAAGGTGCGCTCGCAGCAGATGGCGGCAGAGGACACACCGCGATGCTACACACCAATAACACCGCGCGCATCACACAATACCACAAGGTAATGAATTGTAGTGTTGTTGTTGTGAATGCCCCCTCTTATGCATGTTGTGGATTGGAAGGTGAAGGCTTTTTAGCGATGACTATTGCTGGGCCGACTGGTGAAGGATATACCCGCCCTCGTACATTTACACGTCAAAGACGGTTAACCCTTGCTAACAACTTATCTGCACATACATTGTGAAAGAAATAAGTTTTTTGCGGCCAGTTTGTGTCGTTTATTTTATAATCAAGGCAAACATTGGTAACCACCATCAATACATCCAGTTCCCAGAATGGAAAGAAAAGCAGAAGCAAGTCCTCAAGCGCGACGGCTACTTGTGCGTCTGCGGATCACGCGCCGACAACGTCGACCATAAACGGTATCACCACGTCGGCAACGAACCGCTATACGAATTAGTCGCCCTTTGCGAATATTGCCACAAAGACCTGCATGAACGAAGAACAGACTATATAAACTAACAAAGAGGAATCATTAATGGAATTAGAACCACGTTCAAGTATTTATGATGGTGAACAAACTGAAATAAATTATCCAACTCAACGAGTTATAAAAAATGCTATTCTCAACCTTGATTTTACGTCTGGGGCACTAACGAATCAAGAAATAGCAGAACAATTAGCAACACAGTTCTGTTTATCAGAGAAACAGAGAAACGCAACACGTCCAGGATCCCGAAACGTGCGCACTTGGAATAGTCTGGTTAATGGTGTAATCCAAGATTTAGCAAGTAACAATGAAATAGTTCGTCCAATGCGAGCGACAAATATTACGCCAGATGCATTGAATAGTCTGGTAAAAAGGTTTCTCGTAGCACTCAGATATGAAACTAATGATGTAGAGGTTCGCGATAAAGACAATGATAATATTAACCTCCTGATCCAAATAGACACCAAAACTCAAGAAAACGAAGGTAAAACGTTTATTATTGATGTTACACCATAACATTCCAAATGAAGATATATTACACATCAATAAGCAGTTTTATACAAAACCGTTAATCAGTTTCACATTCTTCGCGCAAAGCGTCATTAAATCGCACATGCACAATTATACACAAAGTTAAATAATAAAGATATTTAAATGAAGAGATTTTGGGAAAAATGGTTTATAAGCGCATCAAGCGGTTGTTTGGGTAGACTGTCAATTTTTATACTCGTTGGTGTGATTGGCATATTTGGTATTAAGTTTATATTTCCTAGTGATGACAGTTGGACAAAATTGATTTTCCCAGTATACTGTTTTTGCTTAGTTTTAATGAGTTATGTATTCGGTGATCTGCACACAATATTGAATTGGTTAAGCAAAAGAAAAGATACGGACCTCAAAATAAAAGAAGCAAGTATTCAGGAGTTAGAACTGAAAAAAGAAATACTTGAATTAGAACAGAAGCAGATAAACAGTAGCTCATCCACAGGAAAAGATACAACCGAAGAAAGTTAATGGTGTTAATCCTATTTATTCAGATTTTGAGTATAATTCCATCATTAGCAGCAGCGAAATGGATAAAAGACGTAAATGCTGGAAAAGTGTCCCGCCACAACATTAGCCTTGGTTTCTTAATTGCTTTTTACGGTATGTTATTCACAGCATACTTAGGTTGGAAAACGAATTTTTTTAAGATACATATATCAATAATATTTTGTCTAACTATGGCAAGTATATTTCTAATAACTGCTATAGAAGCAAATTCATCTTCTTCCGACTACTCGCTTGAAGAGTCAAAGGTATGGCTAAAGTGGTTATTATCTCTTTTAGTTATAACATATCTGATTGTGTTATGTTTTGAGTATCCAAAAACGAAAAAGGAATTGGAAATGATAATAATACCAACAGCAACTTTCGTTATTGCGAGATATATTATACGGGATAAATAAATAATGGATGAAGTAAGGTTCTATTTATATGAGCGATCAATTGGAACATTCAGATAGCAAAAATGCCAGAATCCTTGAGTTATATAAATTTCATTCTCTACAAGCAACTGAAGTGAGTAATAGACGTGCAACGACGAATCGCTTTTTTATATTACTCTTGTCTGGTATCGCAGTAGTTTACACAACACTTTTCCAAATAGATGATAAGACTCAATTACTTCCATTTATTACTACAGGTAATCTGAAATATTTACCTTTGACTTTTGGGATCATCGGATTAACGTTATCTTGGGTTTGGCTAATATCTATTGAATCTAATCTTCGTTATAACACACGGAAATATAAAGTATTGAAGCATATGGAGAGACATTTAGACTACGAATATTTCATAAATGAATGGGCACTTCTTGGGATAAATAAAATAAATAAGACTTATAGAAGTCTTGCGTTAATCGAGATTGTAACTCCTCTAATATTTATCATTATATTTACGATACTCTATTTATTTAGTCTATCGCATTTATCACTACCTACTAATGCAATGTATTTATTCTTCCCTCAATATATGCCACTCTTTCAACCTGATAAGAGTCATTATCTCCTGCCTATTATATTGACGGGTATTGCTATATTACCTTGGTTCTTTTACATTCAGAATATTTATTGTTATTATCAGAAAAGCGGTTCTGTAACCAAGGATTCCGTAAAGGCGTTTTTGTGAACAAACCTATCCGCATGGAAGAGGAATGAACAAAGGAGATCAAGATGGCAGAAAGAGCACCTGGTTTTGAAAACTACACCCCATCTCGTTTAGAATGGCTGGCACTCATGTTAAATTCACACATGTCGTATGTGGATGCCACCCTTGTGAAAAATGCCGATATAAATAGGATATATATTCCAAAGCATGATGGAAAGACACTAAAAATAATTGTCAGTCACCCTAAAGACATAAGTTCTGAACTATTAGAAAAGATCATAAACGAGATGGTAGAATACACTGAAGGTATTGCTAAAGTCTATAAATGGGCTTCATGGCTTGAGATTGAAGTGGAACGTCATTCAGAGTAAATAATCACTCACACTCCACTGAAATCCTTGCTCCTGTCAAACGTAAATACTATATTGATGACCAATCCGAAATATCAGATGCAGATTTTGACACACTGACGCACTAACTTGAGAAACTTGAAGATGGAGGGAGAATTATGAGTCGATGGAAATACCTATTCTTGATAATAATCTGTTTATCATTCACAAGCTGCACCGCGCTATTAACAAAACAAGAGTATGTGCCGATTGATCAAAAAATATCGGAAAAGCCCGTATTCTATGGTGTTGTTTATTCTATTCCAGAAAGAGCAAAAATTTATAAGATTGTTCTTCTCGGTACGGGTAGGGTTCAAAATTACGAGATTTCTGTCCGTGATAAAAAGAATAAGTGGAAACCGGTGAAACAGATAAAAAGAGCTATTGAGTTTCCGTTTGAAATTACACTTTCGGTTGAGACAGATGCTATCAAAATATCTCACTATTCTGTAGTTGGAAGAGGGCGTCTTGACTCGATTCAGCTTTACACATTGGTTGATAAATATCCTACAAAATAAGGTCTTCCAAATCAAAACGCATGTAGATTTTTACAAAACTTAATTCGCTGGTGCTGTCAAGTTTAATTCAGATTTCATTAGTCCTTTTCCTAACATTACAATGGCGGAGTTGCTCCGCCTTTTTTTATGTAATCTGTCCGTAAAATGAGACGTTTATATAGTAAACCCATAATGCTTATATATTGTGGTAGGTGCGGTTTCCTAACCGCCCCGTGTCTGGATAAATGGTGCGGTTAGAAACCGCACCATAGGTGTCAATTTAAGGGGTAAATCTATTTGGCAGTGTCTTCAGTCCCGTAGGGACGATATGTTTATAGATATGAAATGTATATATATCTTTAGTCCCGTAGGGACGATATGTGTATCCCAACGACATATTTTTTACATATCGTCCCTACGGGACTAAAGAGGCGTTGTTCAATGTTTTTCTATAAACATATCGTCCCTACGGGACTAAGATGTGGACAGTTCCAATCGTCATGCCTATTCAGAAGGGCTTTTAGAACAAGAAATATTTTCTTAAATTGACGCCTATGGTGCGGTTAGAAATCGCACCTACCAGGGTGTCCATATATTTTAGATTACGATAAAACAGAGAGATTTCCCAAAGAAAAATGAATACCGACATAAACAAACTCAGAGAACTGGTCCGCTACCATGAGCGTAAATACTATATTGATGACCAACCCGAAATATCAGATGCAGATTTTGACGCGCTGATGCGTCAATTGGAGGAACTTGAAAAGGCATCACCAGAAGACATCCCGCCAGATTCGCCTACACAACGGGTTGGCGGGGGTGTCGCATTAGGTTCACGTATACCGCACCGTAGCCCGATGTTAAGTCTTGATAACACCTTTGGCAGAGACGAATTGCTGGATTTCGGTGTGCGGGTCCGGAAATTGTTGGAAGACGAACCCGTTGAATACATTACAGAGTTAAAGATTGATGGATTAGGCGTTTCACTGCTTTATGAAAACGGTGTCTTCGTGCGCGGGCTAACGCGCGGCGATGGCGAATTCGGTGAGAATGTATCTGGCAATTTGCGGACTATCCGAGCCATTCCGTTGTGTCTCACTTCCACAGCGGATAACCCTGTCCCGCCTGTATTAGAGGTGCGCGGTGAGGTTTTTATTCCAAAACATCGGCTTGACGACATCAACGCACAACGCGAAGCAGAGGGAGAATCCCCCTTTGCCAATCCGCGAAATGCAGCTGCGGGTTCCGTGCGAACGTTGGATTCCAGCATTACTGCGAAACGCCCGTTAGATATTTTTATCTATTCACTCAATTATGTGGAAGGACTTGAATTTGCAACGCACACGGAGGCACTTGAGAAATTAAAAAGTTTTGGATTCAAATGCAATCCACACACAGAACTCCACAACTCGCTTGAAGATGTCATCATATATTACAATCAATGGGTAGAAAAACGCGAGGAAATACCTTATGAGGTTGACGGGATTGTCGTAAAGGTTAACGATATTGCACAACAGAAAGAACTCGGTGCAACCGCGAAAAGTCCGCGTTGGGCTACTTCCTACAAGTTTCCTGCGCATCAAGCAATGACAACTATTAAACATATTGAGGTGCAGGTAGGACGTACAGGTGTGTTGACACCTGTTGCAATTTTGGAACCGGTAAAAGTCGCAGGTGCTACGATTACACATGCCACATTGCATAACGAGCAGGAGATTATTAACAAAGATATTCGCATTGGCGATACTATTATCCTCCAGCGATCTGGAGATGTTATTCCTAAAATTGTAGATGTCCTGAAAGAAAAACGGAAGGGTGACGAGGCTGCTTTCCGATTTCCTGATTTGTGTCCAACGTGTGAGACGCCTGTGCAACGTTCTGAAACTGAAGTAGCCGTGCGGTGTGTAAATGCGGGGTGTTCGGCGCAACTGAAACGCAGAATTGCACACTTTGCTTCGCGTAACGCTCTTGAAATAGAAGGACTCGGTCCCGCAACAGTGAATCAATTAGTAAATAATGGACTTGTTCAGGATGTCGCTGATCTCTACACTTTAAAGGCAGAAGAAGTAGGCAAATTGGATCGGATGGGACCGGGATTGACTCACAATTTGCTCCATCAAATTGAGCATAGCAAAGATGCCCCCGCAGCAAAGGTCCTGGTCGGATTGAGCATCTTTCATGTCGGAGAAACCGTCGCAGAACTTTTAATTGATTACTTTTTATCTATAGAGGGTTTGAGCCAAACCGATGCTGATGCTATTGAAGCTATTCCGGGGATCGGTCCGCAAATAGCGGAGAGTGTTTTCACCTTCTTTGCACAAAACCGTCCGCTAATTGAAAAATTAAAAGCAGTGGGATTGCGATGCTTCACAGAAGAAGTTGTCAAAGCACCGAAGATTTTAGAAGAGACTTTTTTCAGCGGTAAAACGTTTGTTGTTACGGGCAGTCTTACAGATATGACGCGCACGGAGGCATCAACACAGATTAAGGCACGCGGCGGGAAAGTTACATCAAGCGTAACAGGAAAGACTGATTATCTCATTGCTGGTGAAGGCGCGGGTTCCAAATATGACAAAGCAGTTGAATTAGACGTGGAGATTTTGACAGCAGAAGCGTTTTTTGAACATCTAAGAGAAAATTGATGATATTAACCAGAGAGAAAATCACAGAGATTCTATCGGAAAAATCAGAATATCTTGCCTCAGAATACGGCGTTAAGAAGATAGGTTTGTTCGGGGCTTATGCAAAAGGAACGTCTATCAACCCAACAAGTGACGTTGATATCATCGTTGAATTTGACCGTCCCATAGGTTTCAAGTTCATGGAACTTGGGGACTATCTTGAAGAAATTCTTGGGAAACCGGTGGATCTTCTCACTGAAAATGCACTCCAAAGTATTCGACACCCACATATTGCTCAGTCAATTAGAGAGAGTATCATCTATGTCTATAGTAAAACCTATAATAAATAGGACACTTCTGTAGCGCAATCTGTTAGATTACGTTCTCACAGGCACAATCTAAATGAAGTTTAAATAAATATTTCGGTAATTTGCGAGGTTAGGAAGAAATCAACGGTATGAATGCGCGTATGGCATTCCCCGCCTTGCCAGCAGCAGGTGTGTATCTCTGCTGGCGAGGTTTCCTAACCTCGCAAATTACATATCGTCCCTACCAAATCAACGCTATGAATGCGCCAAATCAACGGTGTGAATGCCATTGGGCGAATACGCCAAATCAACGGTATGAATGCGCGTATGGCATTCCCCGTATGGTATTCGCCATGATTCCCCGTATGGCATTCAGCGGGACTAAAGAGCATTTCTCATATTTGAAAATCACTAAATGACACATAAGGTTCAGTTAGGAAATCGAACCTACCACTGGTAATCAACAAGGAAGATGGAGAAAAGTTATTACCTGTTTCGTGCTCGGAATTCGCCGTGAATGTTCAAAAATCTTGCCGTTTGCACTTTCCGACTTACCTTCATTCATTCGCGATTCTTTTGGTTTGCACCAGTAATTTAGCGGCACTTCACCTATTAACTCACCAACGCTTACCCTGTTATTAAACTGAGACGCGAATGCCTTCGGATGAAGCGGTTGCCCACTCACCAGATAACAGTTCCTGTTCTCGCGGAACCCATCAGAATAGGCGAAGTAACGAATAACACCCTCCTCCGAAAACACAATCGCGCAAACAAATTTGGACAACCTTGTGTAATGAATCCCCGTGCTTGTTAAAGACGTGCCGTACTGTGAAGCAAGCGCAGCAATCGCTGGCAACCCCACTTGTGCATGTGAAGATGAATCCGCCGAAAAGATAGGCGTAGGCATTAGCAATTCAGCAGCAAATTGATTCGCTCGCTGTTCACTTTGTAGATATGCCTGTTTATTAGGCTTTCCCTGTTCGGCATCCTCAGGCTGCTCTGTCATCACAGCATTTAAGCGTTCATCCAGTGAACAAGAACCGACGGAATCGCGCTCTAACAGGTAATGCCCGATTTCATGCGCGATGGTAAAATTCCGCCGAGACTCTGATCGAATCTGCGCGTTGATAAGAATACCCCACGCATCTCCGACTCGCATCAGACAACCGTCACAAGTATTGGGCAGTTCACGTTCCCAGATTACGATACCGAGTTGTGTCGCGATGTGCCTTGGGTCTATCGGAAAATCTTGGACTTTAAGATCGCGAAGGATACCCCACGCTGCTGCAGCAGGGCTGCCCTTCGCATATTGCAACCGGTTATTCAGCATCAACGAAACTTTCACTTGATGTTGCTTGCTCTTGTGCCTTGAGAAATTTATACATCTCAACGAGCGTTTCTTTATTTTTTTCTGTAAGCGTCATCATTCCCCTCAGCATTACACTTACCGCTGGATCCGCCAATAAGTCTTCAAAACCCAGATCCTTTTTACCAAGCAGGTAATCTGTTGACACCTTCAGGGCATCAGACAGACTGGAAAGCGTTTTAAAAGAGGGTTTTCGGCTACCCGACTCAAATTGAGAAATAGCCGCAGGCGTTAGATTCGCTTCTTTTGCTAATTCAGTTTGTGTCATTTTAAGTTCACGTCGACGTTGTTTTATCCGGGAGGTAACTTTTTCACTCATAAGTAATTCCTTTCATTCGTAAAGAAAAAGCATAAATTTCTAAATAATAAACGAAGTCCAATAAAAGCGTGAAATATAGTTTAACATAAAACTTAATTAAATGCAAACTTTTTTTACCATAATTTTCAAAACGAAATTAATGAGTTATTTTTGTGTGGTAAATACAAAATCAATTTGATTTTTTCTGTCAATATGTAGTATACTTATAGTATACAATTATCGGAAGTTCATAGGTTGGGTAGAGCGTAAGCGAAACTTATAGATAGTTTATACCGAAAACTGACAAACGAGGTGGGATGTATTTACGCAAAGGAGTAATTTATGAGTGATCGAAATAGAAATGTGAGAGTAACTTATCCAGATAGCACAGATGAAATATTAGAAATGGATGTTGTTCAAGGAGTGGAAGTATGTTTGAAGCTGCCATTTTCCGAACTACGACACTATTTAAAAGATGGCACAGTTAAAATCCAGCAAAATGTTTTTGCTCTACCAGGGTACCGTAAATTTATACGTAGTAAAGTTGCCCGGATTTCCCCTAAGGATGGTGAGTTTCCAAACAATGACGTGTCGTCAAATGACAGTAAAACATTAAACGTTGTAATGAGATGGGTACCCGGAAAAGACGATGAGTCACTGGACAATGAAGAATAATTTTGGAGGAAATTTTCTAAATATTAGCACCTTATAACCCAATGAGGATTTTTCATGGAAATGGTATTTTGGAGTTGCTAGATGAAATTAACAAGATACATGGATTTAAAAAAATATAAGGATTTAATATCTACACAAACGCTATTTTTCCCTCGGTGTGATAAATTTGAGGATAAGTTTGAAGGTTCTTTGGGTTTTGTTTCTCCTGACAAATTGATAGAACAACGAATACAAAAATTAGAACAAATAACCAGTATGCCTCAACAGGGAAAAACTTTGGCAATTGAATTCTTAGAAGCTTTTGAGCCGTTATTTTATAATCATTTCTTGCGAGATTTTACTTTTGTGAGCTGCTGGCATAAGAATGCTAAAGAATCATCTCTTATGTGGAAAGTGTATGCACAAAAGGGAATACAAAAGGGGATAATGGTTAAATCTGATTTATCTTCATTGAAAAATGCTTTGGGGATCAGTGTTGACACGTATCAAAATTGTGATATATTTTGGCAAGATCATAGCCTTGATAAATCGGATGGGTATGAAATTTCACTAAAGGTTGATAAGGTTAAATATCTTCCACTGGGCACTGAAATCCAAGCTATTGGTTTAGATCGATATTTCCATAAACAACCTGAGTACGCATCTGAAAAGGAATTGAGGGTTGTCCTTCAACTTCAGTTGGGACTTCATCAAAGACCAAACTTTCCATATCTATTCAATAATGTTCCCTTCATCCATAATCACGTGGAAATGAATGATTTAATCCTAGAATTTTGGGAGGATATTGAGCGGACCCATGCCAAACATGCTTCAATATTGAATAGCATTTTGTCAGAACCTGGAGTACGTTGTCGTGTGGATGTTAATTCTTTGATAAAAGAAGTCGTTGTTAGTCCTTTTGGAAATGGAGGTGTGGATGTGTCAGAAATAGAATCTTTGAATCGTAAATTTAAGGTGAATGCTAAAGTTAAAAAATCTGCAATAAAAACTACTCCATCTCCAACTAAATTTCGTATAGGTCTTGGGGACGGAAAGAGTATTGAGTTCGAAATCTGAGGTTTAATTTAATGAACAAACTCTACTTCGGCGACAACCTACAAATCCTACGCGAAATGGATGACGAACGCGTCCACCTAATCTGCACCGACCCACCTTTCAACAGCGGACGCGACTACAACGCCTTTATCGGTGATTCCCTTGCACAAAAGAAAGCATTTACTGACACGTGGACATGGGACACCGCCGCACAAGACGCACGTGCCGACATTGAATCGCGTGCCATTTCCAGCGACACATACAAAGCATTGGATACCTGCCTTAAGGGATACGACATGGTGCTGCAGAACACTGTATCTGGCAGTCAAGGTGGGATGCGTGCATACCTTGCTTTTATGGGGCCCCGCCTTGTCGAAATGCACCGTATACTCACGAAAAAAGGTAGTGTCTATCTGCACTGCGATCCGACAGCAAGCCATTACCTAAAAGGCGTTATGGATGCGATCTTTGGCGTAGATAATTTCAGGAATGAGGTTATCTGGCAACGCACTAATGCACATAACGATGGCAAGCAATACGGCAGGGTTCACGACACAATATTATTCTATAGCAAAAGTAGCAAAGTCGTATGGAATCCTGTCTATACAGAACACGATCCTGAGTACGTAAAGCAGCAGTATCGGCATGAAGATGAAAGAGGTCTTTACCGAATCGTCACCTTGAATGCACCAGGGATTACACAAGAAGGGGACTCTGGCAAGCCGTGGCGCGGTGTCAACCCAAGTGACGTAGGCAGGCACTGGAGTGCCCCACGCAGAGAGGCGTGGCCAGAAGGGGTTGTACCTCCTGAAAATTATGAATCTCTCTCGGTTCACGAAAAATTAGAAGTATTAGATGCAAATGGATTAATTTATTGGCCGCCGAGAGGTAAGGTCCCAGGGTTCAAGCGGTACTTATCTACATCAAAAGGAGCCAGAGTCCACGATGTTATCACAGATATAAATCCACTTGCGAGCGCTGCTAAGGAACGCCTCGGTTATCCCACACAAAAACCACTTGCCCTCTATGAACGCATGATAAAAGCCTCCAGCAACGAAGGCGAAATCGTGATGGATCCGTTCTGTGGATGTGGCACAACGATTGACGCCGCACACACTCTCAACCGATATTGGATCGGTATTGACATAACAATCCTCGCATTGGACCCGATGCGCGAACGGTTGGCAGACCGACACGGATTAGAGCCTTCTGTTGACTATCAAATTGAAGGGTATCCCACAAACATGCAGGAAGTCCGAAAGTTGTTAAAAGAAGGGGACAAACGCAAATATCACGATTTCTCGAATTGGGCAGTAACACGGCTTGGATTGAAACCGACAAAAGACGCGGGCGATGGTGGTCTTGATGGTGTCGGGCATCTAACGTTATGGGACCCGCAACAGATGAAAGAGTCAGATTCACGTATTCTCGCCGAAGTCAAAGCTGGCAAACCTACGATAACGCAAGTACGTGCGTTCTGTCATGTCATGGATCAACACAAAGCAGAAGTCGGCATTTTTATCACTATTGAACCTGTCACTGCGAAAATGCGGCAAGAGGCACAGAATATGGGCACTTTTGAGCATAACAACAAAACCTACCCCCGCCTTCAGTTCTGGCAAATAGACGATGCGTATTTTGAGAACCCGGATATAATCAACACTCTTGTCCGATTACCAGATGCATGGCGTATCCGTCCAACCCAAAAGTCAGAACGCCACTTTGACACCCAGCAGCTGCAATTACTACGTGGATAATCTTATAGTCAGGACGGACGCATTCTTCCCTTGAATGAAGATTAAGAAAATATTTTGGTAATTGGCAAGGTTAGGAAACCTTGCCAGCAGCAGGTGTACATCTCTGCTGGTGAGGCGGGGAATGCCATACGCGCATTCATACCGTTGATTTCTTCCTAACCTCGCCAAATTACCCAATTAATAACTTAAACTTCATTAGGAGCGGTATGTGATCCAGCACACATAGCACTCCGCTGGAGTGCGAGAACTTGACAATCTGGCATTCTATAAACATAGCACTCCGCTGGAGTGCTGCAATATATTTGGGATCAAAATTTGGATAGCCCTAATATATCGTGTTGGATTTCTTTAAATCATTGAGCCAAATTCACTTTATTGAAGTATTCTCAAACTCACGTTAAAGAAGCATGCGCCTGTGGCATGCTCCATGATTCATACCGTTGATTTCTTCCTAACCTTGCCACATTACCGATACATGACAATGGCGAGGTTAGGAAACCTCGCCAGCAAGAGCGTGTCGGAATTGTTGTTCATTGAAATGTGAGCATATTTTAGGATTGGACTATAATTTCTAACTGATTTTATTATTGACAATAATTTTAAAATTTGTTACACTAAAAACAAGCGAAACAAAAGAAATCGGGGAATTATATGAAAATTCGAAATTATATTATAGTCTATTTATTAGTTTTTCTGGGCTGCGTCTCATTCGGTTATGCAGCAGAAGGTGGTAAAAAATTAGGGTTGTCGGAGGCTGCAATCCAAATTCGCGATGAGATATCTATTCGCAACATTCGGAAAGATATCGCACGTTTATCAAGTCTGGAAAGCCGCGTGACTGGCTATCCGCAAGCAGCAAACGGCAGTAAATATATTTTTGACCGTTTTGTTGATATGGGGTTAAAGAATGTTGAAAGTCGTGAATTTACTGTCACAGTCCCCGTTGATCACGGTAATAGTGCTATTGATATCCTATCCGGTGATGGCACGGTGCTACACACATTCTCACTCAAACCGTTGTGGCCGAACCTTGTCCGAACATCCCTGCTTACCGATGGCGTTAAACATACCGTTGAAGCTGGCGAAACCCTTGAAGAAATTGCAGAAAACTATGCGGTTTCCCTAACAGCCATTGCTGAAAATCCACACAACCAATATTTACCCACGCCTCTTGTGGAGGGGAACACGGTTTTCGTTCCAACTGGCGGTCTTACCGGTCCCCTATTTTACGGAGACGATGCCCAGCTTGCAGATTTCAACGGAAGTAAAGTCGGCGGCTTTTGGTACAGACTCCAAGAAGGTGATACACTGGCTTCACTGGCAAGACGTTATCGCGTTACAAAAGCGAGTATAACCGATGATGTGCTCAACGGGCATCTGCAGAAAGCCTCCGATGGCATTGATAACAATGAAGATGGCGTTATTGATGAATACGGTGAAATTCCGCTTTTATCGGAAATTCTCGGATGGGCAACAGATGGCATTGACAATAATGCTGATGGTTGGACAGACGAAATTCCTGGTGATGCCTCCGATGGCATTGATAACAACAAAGACGGGCAGATTGACGAAACCGGTGAATTCATCGCAGCAAGCGAAGCTGATATTTTTATCCCGAAAGGCGCAATCGTTCTTACAGAATTTAACTCTGGCACCCGATGGATTAACGCTGCGATGCTTGGTGCATCTGCAGTTGTTTTTATAGAACCGGAAACAACAATTCGCGGTGAAGCAGAAAACAAATTCCTCACTGTGCCAGCAAACATCCCCCGATTTTGGATTTCTCATACAGATGCTGCCCAATTAAAAGGATTCCTTGATACAGGTGAAGAGGTCAATGTTCGCTTGCGCGGTAAAATGACTTGGGAACGGCGCGTTGGTCAAAATATTCGTGGCTTCTTAGAAGGCGGTGATCCTGTCCTACGCGATGAATTGGTCGTTGTCACCGCATACTACGATTCTATGTCTGTTGTTCCAGCAATCGCTCCCGGTGCTGACCCAACCTGTGGGATTGCTGTTCTCATGGAACTTGCACGTTTGTTCGGACAACCAGAATACCGTCCCGGTCGTTCTGTTCTATTTGTTGCCGTTGATGCACATTTCCAAGGCTTAGCTGGGATGCGTGCGTTTATGGAAGGTATTGGACAAGATATTGTTGGCTCAGCAACCGATTCCCCAGGGACACCCACTTTGCACGGATTGAGGCGTGGATTATCTAATGATATTATCGAATTTGAGGAATTAGGACGCAAACTGTTGCTCTCCATTGATCGCAGTATTTTGGTGGACTTAGATGCAGATTTCTACCACGGCGTTCACGGTGTAAAGGAAGACCTTAAATCACTTGCAACAACGTTGACGGGGCTTTCTACAACACGTTCTCAAATTGATTGGTTACACAGAGCACAACGCGATTTCTCAGAACGCCAGAAAAAACAGGCGGATCGCAACCGCAAACGCGAGAAACAGGGATTCACAGAGGAAGAAAAATCGAGACTAAATGCTAACCTTGTCCGCTTTGAAAAAGAAGCACTGCAAACTACGCATTTTCTCCGCCAGATCGTTGAACGACTTGCACAGATTCAGAAATCCGCCCTGAAAACGAGTAAGGATTCCCAGCAAGAACTCATTGAAACCATTGCTCTGCCCATTGCACGGTTGGACACATGGGCAGTGGATAGACTGATGCGAGATCTTGACTCAGGTGAGATAGCTGATCAATACGGCACGCATCCGAATGCATCATATCTGTTCCCTGTCAAGAACGGCTCCGATTATGAAGTGCCAACGCCTGATGATCTGCCGCCAGAATTGTCCGCTGACATTGAACAGTTGAACAAGACCCTTGCCAATTGGGAGATGAGCGACTCACGGAAGTTTGCTTTAATGTGGACACCTGATAAGGTCCTTGATCGTCATTTAGATCTGCCGACTCTCAGAAAAGCGCGCGCTGCGCGAAAGACCCTCGCAAATACTACTGAGTCCAAGGAAGATGCAATATCACGAGAGCGGGGACTTTTAGAAAAAATAAAGGAAAATCTCAAGGACACTGCTTCCATTGAAAGTCAAATTAAAGATGCCATTACAAAATTGAGCAGTGATCGTGAGCATGATCTTCCACATGAAGTATTAACGCAATATCTAACTGAAGAATCACAAGAACGGATAAACAGAATTGATGATCAACTCCGGCAACGTTTGACTGAAGCAGTCTCAGCGTCTGTCGCAGGCGAAGGCGGAGACGGTTCGTCCGCATCTATCCTAATTGAAGATTTGACACGCGATAAACAAGGTATATTTGAAATTGCGCTGCGGAATGCCCGTTTAGAACAGGCACGCATCCAGTATCTTCTTGATTTCCATGAAACCCTCACCCGTGAGTTTCTTGATGAAGAGCTATTGATTCTGAACAGTTATCTATCAGATGATGAAGTTGAACAGGTAAAAGAGGCACGCAAACATGTTGCAGCGTATCTGGTTGAGTCTGAAATCTTGCAGTCGGTCAAACAGAACGCAGCTTCGGATGTGATCGCCCTTGAAAATCTAATCAAGCAGCTCCCATCATTAACAAGGGATATAGACGCACAAACAAAGGTGCTTCTCCGTGATAACATGCTCACCTTGAGGAATGCGCGATTCCGAAACATTCAAAGCAGGGTTGAGAAGATGTCACGCATAAGCGAAATAGAATATAATCGCAAGCTCACACAGATTGAAGCTGCAGTCGCGCTACAAGACCTTTTCAATCGGTATTATACATCGCTTTTCTGTAGCATAGACCTTTCCTCTCAATCGAATCAATTCGGTGTATTTAACAAAGGTTGGTTTTATGACCAACAACCGGAATTTGTGTTACGGCGTGAGTTCGCGAGTATCGGCAATAAACTTGCATCCTATGCTGCGGATGCCGATTTTGGAGTCCGCGTGAGAAAGTTGTGGCGGGCAACGGACGATCAAATTCGCCAAGCAGTGATGGCACGTCAGTGGTCAGTAGCAAGCCAAATCTCCGATAAAGCTGACCTTGAAGGGAAAACGCTTGAAACACTTCTCAGCGCACATTATGGGAAGCTCACAGGTTTAGGTGGGGTGAGTCGACTCATGAGGATGCAGTTTGAACAGTGGCGAAACCGAGGTGAACCGTCTGAGGATATGCTCAAAGATATGGACTATATCCGCAAGGAAGTTGAGCGGTTTATCCGAAACGATGTGCGTAACGCAAAGAAAAACCGAAAAAACAGCATCCGCATGCGCGAACAGTTAGACGCCATGCTCAGACTCCGACACGAAAACCCCGATACATTCACAGAAGATGAGATAGAGGATATCAAAACATTAATTTCAATTGTCGGACTGGGCGGCGGTTCCAACTTTGTCAATGCCATCTCTGCAAGTGGTGGAAAAACATGGAAAACCTACATTCCGGGGAAAATCGCCTTTGACAGTGAAGTGGCAACGCTTGTAGGCAAAACAGGTATCGCCTTTGCAACGATTGAAGATGCGCGCGTCCTTACCGACACACCACTTGACACGATTGATCGTGTTGACCTGCGTGAAGATGGCAATCTACATCAACAAGCAAAAACATTAGCATCTCTACTGATACAGGCACTACGGGACCCACAGATGCCTACTGCAGCACGCGTTGGGAACTTCTACTGTAACCTTTTCGGTGATGTGGTTGAATTTGATGCGCGCGAATCTGCGTTACCCAATAAACCCGTGCCATACCCGATTGTAACGCTTCGTCGTAGACATAAAACCATGATGGGGGTCCGCGGTGATCTGTTTGCCATGGGAGATAATAAAGGCAATTTTGAAGTTGCAGGCTTGGCAATGGAAGGCAGGGCAACGCGCAGGCTTGGTGGTGCACAGGAAGTTGAGGCATACATCCTTGACCCCGATTCTGGGGATATTGTCTACGCTCCCGATTTGGGAAATTACGGTGCTAAATTGCTACCGAATAAAGTGCCGATTAACACACGGCGACGCGGATGCCGAGTTGTTACCTTCCCGTGTGTATCCACAACTATCTATGACTTGGTTGACCAACGCTATCTCCGCACCTTACGCGAATTAGAGGTATATGATGCGCTGTCCGATAGCCCACCTGAAAAATTCGGTGTGTCTAAACCGTGGCAACAGGAGGGTGTTTCTGCCGCTGAACCTATCGCACTTGTCTATAGCGAACCGCAAAGCCGTATAAAAATCGGAATGGCGTACGGGCAAATCGGTAAACGTCTACTCCTGATTAAAGCGACCAAAAGTGGTATGAAAAACCCAACGCTTTACACTGGCGAAGGGTTTGTTGTGCGAGAAAACGGCAGTATCCGTCTTACGCCTTATGTGGTTGTGCGCGATATGTGGTGGCTTGATGAAAACCGATCTCGCCTTTACAAACGGTTCGGTATTTCAAGTGATCGACTCGACAAACTACACCAATTTGCAAATGAATATCTCTCACGAGCAGAAACGGCGCTTTTCCAAAACGATTATCAACAAGCACTCAAGTTGGCGCGCGCTGCATGGGGATACGAATCACGCGCATATCCAGATGTTAAAAGAACAGGCAACGATGTCGTTAACGGTATTATGTTCTATCTTGCGCTTCTGATGCCGTTTGCTTACTTTATGGAACGACTCATCTTCGGTTTCCCGAACATTCACAAACAGATTTTAGCCACTTTCGGTATTTTCCTCCTCGTCTTTTACTTCTTAAGTCAAGTGCATCCAGCGTTCCAAATAACAACAACACCTATAATAATTTTAATAGCCTTCGTTGTGCTTGCGTTGACGGTGCTTGTCATCAGTATTATTGTTAGGAAATTTGAGGAACAACTTGAAAAGATTCGTCAACAAGGCAATAAGGTGTATAAGGCGGATGTCGGTAGGTTAAGCGCAAGTGCTGCAGCATTTAGTCTCGGTATCTCCAATATGCGGAAACGGAAAGGACGGACCATTCTGACCTGCGCAACACTTGTTATCCTTACGTTCACTGTTATTTCGTTTACATCGGTGCGGACATTTATGCGTCCGAATCGAACCAGTTTGCCACAGGTTACACCGCGTTATACTGGCTTGCTCATCCGAGACCAGTATTGGCGCCCGCTTGAAGAACCTGTCCTTAACTCAATTCTGAACGACATGCAGAAGACGCAAGTTACTGTAGACGATTTAGAACGACTTCTGGAACAGAAAAACCTACTCCTGGCTAAGCGAGGCCAAACACCGCTGGATATACCTGCAGCAATAGCAGGATTACAGGAAAATGGGTTTATCACAAACATTGATGAGGAACCAGTTCTTGCCGTTCGAAATGTTGTTGCCCCACGCGCATGGTATCAGTCTTCAGGAACAGGCGACCAATCTTTTGTTCAATTGACGCGAAGTCCAAACCCGCAAGACCCAGTACCGCCGACACATCCACTCACAGGTGAAGCGTTGCGTTTCGCCGCAAACATGCTTGTCGGCATGAGTGAGACAGAGCCTGCAGTCACCGGTATTGATCGCTACCTCCAATACGGAAAATGGTTTAACCGTGCTGATGCCGACAGTTGGCCAACCGAGTGGCCTTACGCTATCATTCTGCCGAAAGGGATGGCAGATCTCCTGAAACTAACCGAAAGTGATATGGGGAAAGCCACAATCTCTGTATACGGTGCTGATTTCACCGTCGTCGGTGTTTTGGGAATAGGATTCAAGGATTTGACCGATAACGATGGCGAAGAAATGACACCTGTTGACTATCAATTAATGCAACAGCAACAAAGTCGCGGTGGCACAGGCGATGAAACGCTTGAAGGGGAATTACAAAAATATCTCCATCTCACGCCAGATAGCATTGCCGTTTTACCTTATGAAGTTGTGATGAACCAAGGTGGAACGCTGAGAAGCGTTGCAGTCAACATGGAACCTCAAGAAGACGATCCGAAACTATTAGGCGCAATTGATAAACTTGATCTCATCATGGCGCCACTGATGAACCGCATTGCGCTTGACTTCTTTGTTGGTCGTGACAAAGATACCTACCTTTATAGCAGTATCGGTATGACAAGTTTTAGCGGGATGGGTAACCTGTTCGTGCCAATCCTGATTGCTGCGTTGATTGTTTTGAATACGATGCTCGGTGCGGTTTATGAACGTGTGCGTGAAATCAGTATCTACAGTTCCGTAGGACTTGCTCCTATTCATATCGCTTTCCTCTTCCTTGCCGAAGCGTGCGTATATGCGATTGTTGGGGCTGTTTTGGGTTATCTGATGGGACAAGTGATCGCAACAACGTTGGTGCATTTCGGTTGGCTTGCTGGCTTAACGCTCAACTATTCTTCAATGTCTACAGTTGTAGCAACGGTTGTTGTGATGATTGTAGTGCTGCTTAGCACGCTGTACCCTGCTATTAAAGCCTCGCGCATGGCAGTGCCAGATATTGAACGGAAATGGAAATTGCCTGAACCTGAAGGCGATGTGTGGCATTTCAATCTGCCTTTTACCGTTTTAGCAGAAGAAGCACTCGGTTTGAACGTCTTTATGCGCGATTATTTTGATGCACATGCTGATGAGTCTGCCAGCGATTTCTACACGGATAATGTTACTTTCAGCACAAAACCCGAAGAGGATTCTTACGAGATCGGGATGATGGTCTGGTTAGCACCTTACGATTTGGGCGTAAGTCAATCTATCCAGTTTATCACCTCGCCCGTTGGCGGAGAAGAGGAAGACTTATACAAAATCACGTTAGATGTGAACCGCGAAAGTGGTGAGATCGCTTCTTGGAAACGGGTTAATCGTCGTTTTCTCAATCTGTTGCGAAAGCAGCTGCTGATATGGCGAACCTTCAGCGTTGATGTTCGCTCAGAATTCCATGAACGTGGCAGAACCGAAAGCACGGATACGGAGGAAGGCGCTGCACGATTAGATCCCGTCGTAGCACCAGCTGATTAAGTTAATGGAATCTAACTAAACAAGGAATTGTATATGGAAAAATTAGCAAGTGTTATCATCATCATTGGGACTGTCTTCTGGTTCATCAGCGTTCTGTTCTTAGGAGGGCGTTGGCAGTGGCAGATGTTGGCAGCACTTATATTAACTATCGGCATTTTCATCGCGCATTTTTGGGAAGAGCTCAGCGAAGGAAAGAACAAAAATACACCGAAAGATGATAATTGAATAGTATTCGGTTCTTAGTATCTGTGGCATGCACATTAATTTGCCACAGCAAAGTTATTTACTGATTGCTGACAACTGAAAACCGAATGTTAACATAAAGGAGAACATTAATTGGCGAGAGAGAGAATCTCACAAGCAGATGAATGGCAAACGTGGGCACAACGCTACGACATAGAAGGCGGCATCCGAACCTTTGAATCAGGGTTGACCGGCAAAGTGTTCTTCGGCGCACTCTTTGTTGGATTGCTCATGATGCCCGGTTCCATCTATCTGAGTTATGTATCTGGTCAATCCGGTGCAGCGGCTGCCCCTTGGGTTGCAGTTATCCTGTTTACTGAATTAGCCCGACGTTCCTTCACCACGGCACGTCGTCAAGAACTCTATATGCTGCTGAGCCTCACAGGCGCAGCAGTCGGCAGCGGTATGCAGTATCGGAGTTTTATCTGGTATGCATATTTTGTAAACACACCGCAAGCCATCTCTTATGAAATTGCTGATAAAATCCCCGCATGGGTCGTACCCGCAGGTGATTCGGCAGGAGTGTTGACGCGGAGTCTGCTACATCCCGATTGGTTGCTGCCTATAGGTGTCTACCTCGCGGGGAAGTTTCTTGGCACGTTGCGGGTTGTCAGCGGTCAGTATATTCTCTTTAGACTGACGGCAGACCTTGAACGTCTCCCCTATCCGATGGCACCGATTACTGCACAAGGTGCAACTGCTTTAGCAGAGACTACCGGTAAACAGGAAACATGGCGATGGCAAGTATTTTCTATCGGGTCTATGGCGGGCTTAATATGGGGATTCATCTATATCGGTATTCCTGCGCTTACTGGCGTGATGATGAGTCAGCCGATACAAATACTAAAAATACCGTGGATAGACTTTACGCAAAGCATTGAGGGATTCGCGCCGACAGGAGTCTTTGCGCTCCGAACAGACTTCGGACAGATGCTCTTCGGATTCGTCTTGCCGTTCCCTGTGGTGATGTCGGAGTTTGTCACCGCGATGCTATCGCAATTTGTTCTCAACCCGCATATCCTTTACAGAAACGAGATATTGCATCAATGGGAACCTGGGCTTGATGTACGTGCAACCGGACTTTTCAACGATCTCGATTTCTGGCGGAGTTACGGCATAGGTAAAACGTTTAGCCTTGGTCTTGTTGGCATGGCAGCCTCTGTGCCAATGCTTTTCAAACTTCGCAGCACCCAGAAAAAGGCGGGACAACGGGGTTCACTTGCTACGCCACCGAACCGTGGTGATTTTCCATTATGGCTTATGGGGATACTATGGCTTATCGGGATGGGCGGATTTGTCTGGCTTATCCATTGGATGGTGCCAAATTTCCCACTGAGTTTCCTACTTGGGTTCGCGTTCTTGTATACGCCGATTAATTCATATATCACCGCACGGACTTTCGGGGTACTCGGACGGGATCTGTTTGAAATACCTTATTTGCATGAGATTACCTTTATTCTCAGTCGGTACGAGGAAATTGATATCTGGTTTGCCCCGCTACCTGACGAAGATTACGGAGCAGGCACACAAGGGTGGCGCGTGCTTGAATTGACAGGAACAACTTTTACATCAAACCTCGCTGCGACACTACTGATTATGCCTATCTTAATTATCAGTGGAATTGTGGTACAGCACTTTATTTGGCAGATTGCCCCGATACCGAGCGCGCAATATCCGTTTGTTCAGATGATGTGGCCGATTAACGCAACAAATGAATGTCTTATGAAAACATCACTGCGCGATGGGAATAGTGAGATCATACAAGCCATTCGGGGTGATTATGTTGCTGCGGGATTTACCTCCAGCCTCGCTATCTATGGGCTACTTTGGGTGTTTAAATACCCATCCATGTGGTTTTATGGTATCATCGGTGGAATTGGGGCTGACCCAGGCAGCATGGTTGCACGGTTGCTTGGTGCGATCATCGGTAGATTCTATATGATTAAGCGGTTCGGTTTGAAACGTTGGTTTATGTTCAATCCGGTGTTGGCAGCAGGCTTTGCTTGTGGCGTAGGTTTGGTCGGGATGGGTACTGTCGCAGTTGCCCTTGTCTCTAAAGCGGTTATTGTTAAACCGTTTTAGGCAAAGTTCTTGTCTGGTGGAAAAGAGATATGGACTGGAATCTTTTTGGTTGGGCAGGGATTCAGTTAGAGATTCCGACAACTTGGGAAATCAGCGGCATCAGCGGCGATGAGAAGAATGGCTACCTCCGGTTAGATGACGCTGAGATGCCTCGCTTAGAACTCAAATGGGCAAAGACACGGAAGAAGAAACCTGACCTACACAAAACACTCGACGAATACTTCAAGTTAGTTCGTAAAAACTACAAACGCGGTGGTAACGTCTCATTTCGTAGGAACGTTGACCTAATCAAAGATGAGGATTTCCTAAAAGGGCACACTGTCCTTGGGTTCAGTTGGAAAGGAGGCATCCGCGCAAACGGGTTGATTGTGCATAGTCCTGATACTAAACGGATTACCATTGTCCAAGTCATGGGGAGGCTTAAAGAGAATTGGCGACCTACGGTGCTCCGCATCTTTCAAT
Organism: Candidatus Poribacteria bacterium; assembly: GCA_965221425.1. Lineage (GTDB taxonomy): Bacteria > Poribacteria > WGA-4E > WGA-4E > WGA-3G > MSPOR6. The sequence continues at coordinate 314,659 of OZ244889.1, forward strand.
CTATTTCGGACCAAGAAGACCTAAAGCACACCGTTTGGAGTGCTTATGGCCTTAGGCTTGCTGTTCCGAAAAACTACAAGTTGGAAAAGCAGAAACTGCTCAGCGGGTATCTGTTGTTTACATTTGCCAGAGGGAAAAGTCGTAAAATTAGCGTTGAACGTTACGGGCCTGCGGAGGTATTATTAAACGAATTTTCGGCAGAACCGAATCAATTGGAAACATGGTTTCGAACAAGATACGCAAAAGCGATTCGGGGTTATGGGTTTGAAGTAACACCGCATGAAGAGCACGGAGACGAACACATCAATTTTGTCGGACAACAGACACGGCTTTACGACAGTATGCCGTTTTCACCTTTGTTGGTACTTGATAAACTCCGAAAACGGGTGAGACTTACGTTTTTTATTTGGCACTGCCATCGGACCAACCGTATCTATGTAGTGCAATCAATCGGACGCCACGAAACATCTGAGAAGCTTGCACAAGAGGTGGCAGAGAGTATTCACTGCCATTAAATTTATAGTAAAGTTTAGGATTAATAGGACACTCCACATCGGTTCGGTTAGAAAACCCAACCATAAGTGTCAATTTGAAAAGAAAAACCGCCTCATACCCAGGCCCGGTAGGTTCGGTTTGTAACCGAACCGGATTTTACACGAAAACCTTTCTTGAGAATTTTAGACATGAAAACCTTTCCAAAACACCGCAGTCACACCTTATGCACAGGGAGGCATTCTATACCAGGTACATATTACCACATTGTGATCGTCACCAACAAGCGTCTGCGAATTCTCTCCGATAACAAGGTCGCATCAATCATTTTTCAGACCTTTGATTGGATGGAAGCAGAAAAACGTTTGGAGTGGATATGTATTATGGTGATGTCTGATCACGTACATGCTGTCATTAGACTCAAAGAACAGCAGACGCTTGCGAAAGTTTTGCATTCTATAAAACGTTATACTGCGCGTGAAATTAACAAACAGTTATCCACAGAGGGTGCCTTTTGGCAGAAAGGTTATATAGATTGGGGAATTCGAGATGATGCTGCCTTAAATAATACCCTCCGTTACTGTTATGCGAATCCAGTGAGAGCTGGCATAGTGGAGGCACCTCGCGATTATCCGCATTGGCGATGTAAATTTCAAATGGAATACTGATAGGAAACGGGGCTCGATCGGTTTATGAAGTCTTCAAGGTGTCTATGTAGGATCCGGTTCGGTTACAAACCGAACCTACCGGGTCTGAGAGGTTTATTTTTCTAAATTTGACACTTCTGATTTTACACTACTAAAATATGCTTAACAAAATTCTATACACACTCAAACTAAAAAAACGGCCTGATGTAGATAGAAGTAAGGTCCTCAAAGCATTCCCGTTACGCAATCAGCTGATAACGTGGGAAATGGACGACAAAGGTGAGGCATCACTCGTCATTCCACAGAAAGACAAATTTTGGGTGAAACTAACAAGTAAGCTTTTTATGTTACCCGATAAACGTGTCGTTGTGCTGGACAGCATCGGTGCGTACGTATGGCAGATGTGCGATGGGAAACACACTATTTCACAGATAATCAAGGCACTTCAAAAAAAACATCAACTGACGCGAAAAGAGGCAGAAACTTCACTTTTTACTTTTGTCCAGCAACTCGGAAAACGCAATTTTATCCAATTTGCTATTCCGACTGAAGAAAAACCGAATGAAGCAGCAACACAAAAACCGGCACAACAGAAACGTTTCGGGTTTTTGGCAAAGCGCTAAATGATCTTTTTATAACTCGCTTAACAAGTTTAGCATTTTTACTCAAAAAATCGCGACCAGGAGGTCGCTCCTACAGCGGAAGTCCGATTGCCGATAGCCAATGAAAAGGAGAAAACAGATATGCAAGCAGAAATAGGCGGCGTACAACCGAATCTCGCTGAAACGCCAGAACGATTCCAGCGCCTTATTCCGAAAGAGAACACCGTCCGAGTCAGAAACCTCATAAAACGGTATGAAATGGGAACAACGACGGTAGATGCGCTGCGCGGTGTCAATTTCCAAATTCAACGCGGCGAATATATCTCTATTATGGGGCCCTCCGGTTCTGGAAAATCTACGCTTTTTAATATGATTGGCGGGTTAGATAAACCCACCGAGGGCAGAGTCTATATTGACGAAGTAGATATTGCGCAACTTGACGCTTATGAGTTAGCGTGGTTGCGTTGTCGGAAAATCGGGTATATCTTCCAATCGTTCAATCTTATCCCTGTTATGACAGCCCTTGAAAACGTCTCGCTCCCGATGATTTTTGCTGGCATGAGTGCCGATGAAAGCAGGGAAAAAGGTGTTGATTTACTCTCCCTTGTGGGTTTAGGTGACCGCGTGCAACATAAGCCGCTTGAACTCTCTGGTGGACAGCAACAGCGCGTAGCAATTGCGCGTTCTCTTGCTAACGACCCCGCCATTGTCTTGGCAGATGAACCGACAGGTAACTTGGATACCAAAACGGGGCTTGAAATCATAGATTTGCTCCGCCGCCTCAATGACGAAAATGGTGTCACCATTATCACCGCCACACACGACCACAAAATGCTTGATGTCTCAGACAGGATTTTCCACATGGTAGACGGCAAAGTTGACAAAATTGAGTCACGCGACGAAATTGACCTGCATGTCGGAAAATTGGACGGTCAGGAAGTCGGATAAACTTCTCAATGTCAATCTACAAACGTTTAGGCATTCGAACAGTAATCAACGGCAACGCAACGTTAACACGACTCGGCGGCTCCATCATGCCGCCCGAAGTGGTTGATGCGATGGTTGATGCTTCAAAACATTTTGTAGACATCATTGAACTCCAAAAACGAGTTGGCGAAGAATTAGCAAAACTTACCCATAACGAAGCAGCGTACGTCTCTAACGGTGCTGCAGCTGCCTTGACGCTTAGTACCGCAGCGTGTATCACCGGACTTGACGCTACCAAACGTGCCAAATTGCCCCATCTTGACAACTCAATGAAAAGCGAAGTTATCGTGCATCGCCATGGCAGAGTCGGATACGATTTTGCTGTGTGTCAGGTCGGTGTAACATTCGTAGAGATAGGAGACGAAAACGGCACAACGCCAGACGAACTTGAAAACGTCATCACCGACAAGACCGCTGCAATCTTTTACTTCGCCAATCCCAGCAGAGAACATCTTTGGGTTTCTTACGAAAAAGGTATTGAAATTGCTAAAAAACACGGTGTTCCCTTGATAGTTGATGCTGCTGCACAGTTGCCACCGCCAGAAAACTTATGGCGTTTTACAGAAATGGGGGCAGATTTGGCAATGTTTAGCGGCGGAAAAGGGTTATGTGGTCCGCAAAGTAGTGGACTAATTGTTGGCAAAAAATCGCTGATTGAGGCTATAGCGTTTAATGGACCGCCCCATCCCTTCATCGGCAGAGGTATGAAGGTTGGTAAAGAGGAGATGGTTGGGTTGCTGGCAGCGGTGGAGTGGTACCTGAATCAAGACCACGAGCAACTAATGCAGTCCTATGAAGACCAACTTGCCTACTACACAGATGTGTTTAAGGACATCCAAGGCGTTTCTGTGCATCGCAGCTTCCCATCTGAAGCAGGACAACCGATGCCACGCACCGAAATTCGATTTGACGAAGATCAACTCGGCATCACACGCGATGAAATTCTCCATCAACTACAAACCGGTGAACCTGCGATAGATATTGCTGGCGCAGGGGTAAACGGCGTACTTATCAATGGGCAAACCCTGATGCAGGGAGAAATAGAAATTATTGCCCAAAGATTAAAGGAAATTCTACTTGAGTTATAGCGCGAGGTCTCTGTGATTCTCCACTTATAATGAAGTTGTTTGTAGTCGCGCAATTTATTGCGCCTCTTTGAAATTTGTTTCGGCACGCGGAGCGTGCCTACTACTTTTAAGGATACATTTAGATCAGTTATTATACACCATAAATAATTAGGAAACATAAATGAAACTTAACAACGGTATACGCCTAACATGGCTCGGACATGCCACCTGTAAAATTGAAGTAGACGGAAAAACCTTCTTAATTGACCCATGGGTTGATAGCAACCCTGTTTGTCCCGATGCACTTAAAACATTTGATAGCCTTGACGTTATGCTGATAACGCATGGACATTGGGATCACATGGCAGATGCTGCCTCAATTGCGAAAAAACACGCTCCCACAGTAGTCGCTATGATTGAAATAGCAAAATGGTTGGAAAATCAGGGTGTTGACAACACAATTGGCATGAATAAAGGTGGCACGGTTACAGTCGGCGGCGTGAAAGCAACGATGGTCACGGCAAATCATAGCAGTAGTTTCACAAAAGAAGATGGAACGATAGTCTATTTGGGCGAACCTGCTGGTTTTGTGCTTGAATTCGCAAACGGCTATAAAATATATCACGCTGGGGATACAAATGTGTTCGGGGATATGCAAATTATCGGAGATATCTATCAACCTGACTTGGCACTGCTTCCTATCGGTGACCATTTCACGATGGGACCACGTGAAGCCGCTTATGCAACACAATTGCTCAATGTGCCAGCAATTCTGCCCATGCACTACGGTACTTTTCCGCTGTTGACAGGAACGCCGGAAGAATTCCGTAAATTGACCGCGCCTCAGGATGTGGAAATTGTTGAATTAGAGGTTGGAGAAACATTAGATTAAGGTGTTTTGATAGGGCCCGTGAAGTCCGAAGGCATAGGTAGTTTTTAGCAGTTCTTGCGGATTGCCAGTATCGTAACGTTTGCCTGCGACGCGATAACCGTACATACCTTCCTGCCGGACCATCTCAGCCATTGCGTCGCGCAGTTGAATCTCACCATGCGTCAGAATTTTGTTGCGATAATTGTGATCCAATATATCAAATAGGAGAGGGGTGAGCAGATCAATCCCGAAATGGCATAGATATTTATGCGTTTCCTGTGCATCCCATATCCCTTCAACGCGCATGTGTTCTCGCGCATAGCCTACTGCGGGTTTTTCCGCAATGCGTGCTAATTTGAAGAGGTCTGGATTGTCAGGAGTGGGACTCCCTTGTACAATACCGTTCACAGAAAGTTCGCTTTCATCACATACATCAAGACTGGTCACAGATTTGCCGACTTGCGTATAGACATCTGCTAACTGTTTTGCACAAGATACATCTGTCTCTGAAATATAGAGATGGTCACCGAGCAGGATCATAACAGGCTTGTCTGCAGCAAAATCTTTCGCACAATAGATAGCATGTCCAAATCCTTGCGGTTCTGCCTGAATTGCAAATTGTAAACGTTCACCGATCTCTGCCAACCTATCAGCTTGCACCGCCAGTTCGGGTTTTTCACGAATAGCATCTGGCACATTTCCTGAAAAATAGTCAGTAATCGGTTCAACCTGATGCGGTTGTGCAACGAGGCACACCTCTTCCACGCCAGCTGTTAATGCTTCCTCAATTATCAATTGAATGATCGGTTTTGCGAGACCATCCTGCGCGATAATTGGGAAAAGTGCTTTCGGTACAGCTTTCGTTGCGGGGAAGAGGCGTGTTCCGTATCCAGCGATCGGAATAATCGCCTTTTGAATTGTTTGCATTAGACTATTTAACTTCTTTTTCGCTTGAGTGTGCCCCAAGTGGTAGTTGTCTTTCCTGCAGCATCAACTGCAAAAACACCTTCAATGCCATTGCCGAGTGACTTAACTTCATCCGCGGAAATCGGCACATTAAAGATGACAATTTCGTCGATGATACCACTCCAATGACACCTGCCCTTTCCTGCATTACAACCGGCATCTGCACCGATGTAAACCGCTTCAAAAGAATCCCAAGGCTGTCCTACTGCATCTGCACTGCCTTGTAGTTCACCGTTAACATAGATATGGATTTTCGCTCCATCCCATACACCGACAAGATGGACCCACTTATTTTCGGGAAGTTCTTCTCCGAGTGCTTCAAATTTCTCGGGTGCGCTTCTCGTTCGAAAATGAAACGAAGCTCGGTTAATTCTTCCGCCGACATTTTCATGTGCCCCGGTTCCAAGTAGATATTGTGACCAACTTGAACATCCTTTCCCTTTCCATATAACACATTTTCCGTTAGGTGGTACAGTTGACAAAACCCATGCATGGATCGAGAAACCTTTAGAATCCTTAAAATTCAAGGCTGCCAAAGTAGCAGGGTCACCTTCCTGCCCGATACGAACATAGTTTTGTGCCTCAACGCCGCTGAACTCTATACCACCACCGAATTTGGCATCTACCCATTTGATATCCCCAACAAATACACCATCACTACCATTTCCTGAAAGATCCTTAACAATTTCACCTTTACCCTCTTCAAAGGTCCACATTCCTTGAATTGTATCTGCAGCAAACCTTGCTTCACCTGTCTCTATCATTGTGAAACTGAGTGAGATAATGGCAAATGTAATGAGCATGTAATTCATATATACTTTTGTCAAAACATGTTCCTCCTAAGAATAGAAAATTAATTGCAACATTTTCATTTCAACGGTTGATAGACGAAACACGCCTCTTCCACGCCAACCGTTAACGCTTCCTCAATAATCAAGTAAAAAAAGAACTTTCGTTGCGGGAAAGAGGCGTGTTCCATATCCAGCGATCAGAATAATCGCCTTTTGAATTTAGCTGTATTATGCCATTTAGTTTCTCTGGTGCTTGAGTGCGCCCCAAGTGGTAGTTGTCTTTCCTGCGGCATCAACATCTAATGCACCTTCAATACCATTACCAAGGGATTTAACTTCATCTTCAGAAAGTGCAACGTTGAAGATAACAATTTCGTCCATGATACCGTTCCAATGGCAACGTCCGTTACCGTTGCCACAACCAGGATCAGCTCCTATATTAACTGTTTCTGGTGAAGCCCACGGAGGTCCTGCTGCATCTGCACTGTTTTGTAATTTACCATTAACATAGATATGGGCTTGCTTTCCATCCCATACTCCAACAAGATGGAGCCACTCTTTTGCCGGAAGCTCATCTCCGAGTACCTCTTGTCTTGCCCCACCGTTTCCGGCACGGATATGAAACGATGCTTTATTGACGTTTCCATCCCCGTTTTCATGTGCACCTGTTCCAAGTAGGTATTGTGACCATGTTGAGCATCCAAGTCCTTTCCATATGACACATCTTCCAACAGGAGGTTCTTCAGCCCACACCCATGCATGAATCGAAAACCCTTCAGCTTCCTTAAAATCTAAGGCGGCTAAAGAAGCGGCATCACCTTTTGTACCAATCTGAACAAAATTACGCGCGGCAGCACCGCTAAATTGCAATCCGTCACCGAACTTTGCTTTTGCCCATTTGATGTCACCGACAAATACACCATCGCTTCCATTACCAGAAAGGTCTTTGACCTCTTCGCCTTTACCTTCTTCAAATGTCCACATTCCTGCAATTGTTGCTTCGTCAAGTTTGGCATCAGCTGTGTTTACATACAATATAGCTATAAGTAATAAGCTGAGGATACAGATCACTTTTATAGATTTGAAAATCATTTAAATTCTCCTTTAGTTCCGGCATCCGAAAAGCATATCTGTATGCTTGTCGAATGCTACCTTATTAATAAATTGTATACATAGTTTAATAGATATGATTAAATTCGTCAAGTTCAGTATATAGTAAAACCTATAATTAATGGGATACTTCTGAGCATCAACCTGTTAGTTTGTGCAGATGTGGACACAAACTAAATGAAGTTTAAGTTATTAATTCGGTAATTTGGCGAGGTTAGGAAACCTCGCCAGCAGAGATGTACACCTGCTGCTGGCGAGGTTTCCTAACCTCGCTAAATTACCCAATTTATTTTTTTATCTTCATACAGTTTGTGATACAACACCACCGGTAGGTTCGGTTTCCTAACCGAACCGAACATAATGTCCAATTAATTCTAAAGTCTACTATATATGCTAATGCTTTGAAAATATTGCTGTCCCAGAAAGCAACACCTTCCGCGTCCTCCGTGTCCTCCGCGTAATCCGCGATTCTGATAAAAAAGGAGACAAAATACTTACACACCCTAAAAAAATTAGAAAGTGTAACATTTGCTTTTGTCCCGATTCGGTGCATCTCCTCCTAAAAGCAGGATTTTGCGGATACCAAACGAAAAGACAAAGCACATATCTTATGGGCGATGGTTCGTGTTAATAGGTGATTCGTCGTTTTCCAAAAAACGTTCTATAGTGTTATGCGTAGCAGGCCGCGTCCGAAAATCGGCAATCCACGGTTCGCGGAAGTATGCCTGCTTTTCTCTTGAAAGTCCATTTAACACCTCTGGTGGAATACGCAGGCGATGCCAGTGTGTAGCAAGATGTGCATAAGCGTTTAGAATCGCGATACGTGGGGTGTCACGTTGCCACACGGGCCCCGCATGACACAAGTTTTCTGTAAAAAATATCGCACTACCGGCAGGACATTCGTAGGTCGTTAAAAAAGGACTCCGTTTACCTTCTTCCAACGACATGTGATCTGGATGCATCGGGAAGTTTGACTTATGACTCCCCACGATAAAATGCGTTCCCCCATCATTTTTGGAAACATCGGTAAGTTCAAAGACAACGCGGACCATGCCAGCGTGTATCCTACCATTATTCACCCGATATCCAAAGATCGGATCTGCTTGTCGGGGGCCACCGCCGTGGAGTCCCCCATGTTCTTGTCCCTTTTCACGCCACACAAAAAAGGTGCTTTCCATTCGGATCTCGGGTCCAATGATTTGGTGCAAAACATCAATTACTTTGGGATGGTCAATAAGAATACTTGAAGCTCCGCCTGGCACCGCACGGTGTTCTGAGGGTAACGATTCAGGGTTATGTCTAATCCGATCCAGTTGATCAACAATAGAATCCACTTCGTCCTTGCTCAGAATCGCTGGACGCACGAGGAAACCAGATAAATCAAAACGAAATTTTTCTTCATCAGTCATAGTTGTAATCTCCTTAATCTTACTAAACTTTGGACAATTTTAGGAGTCCTTATTTGATAACATCGTTTATGGAAAAACGTGGATATTAGAATCGGTTTTTATCCACACACCTTTCGCCCCGCTGGGGCTTTGTCTGTGTATGTATCACGCTGCTATACACCTTTCGCCCCGCTGGGGCTATTGGTTAGTTGAACACTGAAAATTATTTTTCTACGCGTTACATTTTTGTGAAGACTCACAAAAATGCTTATGTCGGATGCGATAAGAGCAGCCCCAGCGGGGCGAAAGGTGTATCAGCATCTTACTGAGCTGTCCAGCGTTTCATCTAACCTAAATCTACCGGATGGAAACTTTTAAAATTGCCCAAACTATAGTTAATCTTAAAACACTTAGAGAAATACTACATTTTTAGCACAAATATCTCAACATAAAAACGCAAGTGATATTTGGCTGCATATTACGGTTCTATACCTTTTCCACAAACTCACATCCTTCCCGAAACCACTCTCTGAGTATCGTATTTTCATTATAAGTACGTTTCGCCTGTGAACCTGTGGCTTGTGAGAGGTCAATTGTAGCAGAAACGATTTCATCTCCGAAAAATCCTGCTTCTTTGAGAACATTACCGTTCGGATGCACGATTTTAGAGTTTCCATGGGACGACCCGGCCGCTCTTATATCATCTGGATTTGCGGGTGTATTCGCCATCACAAGATAAATCCCATTTTCCGTTGCACGCGAAATTGGCATTGCACGGTAGGCAGAGAGTTTATATTCTGATAGTAATCCTGATTCACAGGAGCAGAAAAAACAGATTTGTGCCCCCATCGCAGCAGGCAATTTGACTAATTCCGGATAGCGCACATCGTGGCAAATGATAAAACAGCATGCAACATCCGCTAACTGCACAATCGGCAATTTATCCTGATTATTGGTACACCACTTCTCACCAGCGAGGAAAGTTTTTCCATAACGGTATTGAAGGCTGCCTTGCCGATCAAATATCGCTAAGTCGTTATGCCAATTCTCGCCATCGTGATGTGCAGAACCGACAATGACTGCCATTTTGTGCCGACGCGCAGCTTCTGCTATCTTTGCTTCTGCTTCTTTAAACACTTGCGGCGATATCTGTTCCCAATAATCTGTATCACAACAGTAACCAAACAGACACCCTTCAGGAAATGCAGCTATCTGTACCTCCATTTCTGCACAAACTTCTATCTGCTGAAGCACTTTTGTGGTGCTTGCGACAACATCTTTACTTGTAAGTAATTGACATGCTGCTATTTTAATCTGATTATTAGTCATTATATTCTACTCCATTTTCAATTGACTTTATAGTAAAATCCGAAAATATGTTCACATTTCAATGAACAATAATCCCCACACCATCACGCTGGCGAGGCGGGGAATCATGGCGAATACCCATAGGCGTCAATTTTAGAGAAATTGCTGGATTATCTCTTCTTGTAGGATCGAGTTTTGCTTGCGACCGTTCGTCCGATGTCGCGAGCTGGAGCTCGCTCCTACAGAATGTCCGAAGTGCCAAATTCCAAACGCGCGTTTGGCGTTGATTCACGGGACTAAGATGTGGACAGTTCCAATCGTCATGCCTATTCAGAAGGGTTTTTAGAACAAGAAATATTTTCTTAAATTGACGCATAAGGTGCGTTGTCCGTTATCACCAAATGCCTTGAAGAAAGCCGAGGACATAAAGACGCTTCAAGCCAAGTATTAAAGCGTTCCGCATTGCAGCTCCCTTCAAGTAGAGAGATCGCATCAAAAGTGTTTTCTATGCGGGCAGCTACCATTGTGGTTTTCCGGTATCTTTGACTTGAGATTAAGCCGTGAACAGATTCGCCTTTCGGGCATAAGCATAAGGTCTAAAACTCTCAGCACGAAAACCGCATTCATCTACATAAACAGTAGACTTGCCATCAGCTGCTTTCACGGCGAGGTTTTGTTGATAGGTTGCCCGTTTTTCATCACAGCGTTGTTTATACCCGAGTGTCTTTTTTTCTGTGATGCCGAGTTTTCGCAATCCATAACCGATACAAAACTCTGAAACACCGAAGTGTGCAGCACGCTCTTTTTGCATTAAGTCCGGGAAATCAGCGGCATGTTTTTTGAGTGCCTCCTCATCAATCACTCTCAGTTTTTTGGGGACCGTTTTTTGGATGGCAAACGGGTCGTCAGCTGCTAACCATCTATCAATAGTTGAGCGGACAACGGTAAATCGGCGGGAGGTTTCGGCTTTTGTCCCACCATCTTCAATAAAATCTAAAACGCGTTTGTGTAAACCTGCAGAATGTGCCATAATAAACACACTCTATCACAAAACAAAATATGTATCAATAATTCTAAATGTCACTATATATTTCAAAACCGAACTGTTCGGGTAAGTGTCCTGTGATAAGCTCTGTATCAGACAAAAATGCTAACCAATTCACTCTCTTTGTATGTCCCGTCTCAAGCGTTTTGTTTTTCGTTTGAATTCTATATCCTTGAATACGATTTTTGTATTTCGTATTGATGCCGCATCCCAGAATATGATTGAAGTGCCTTTTTTGTTAACAGTTGCAAATGTGTTCCCATCAGGTGAGAAAGCGTAGATCATTGAAATCTGTGTGCCGGTGAAAGTTCCTTTGAGTTCGTCTTTTTGGATATCCCATAACCGAATACTTGAACCTTTATCATATCCATGAGAATAAAGACATACAAGTGTTTTTTCATCAGGTGAGAATTCCATAGAACTGATGCTAAATGAACACGCCTCAGGGTTTTCTGTAATTCTTATTTCATTTGTGCCTGTGTCTATGTTCCAAAACATGATTCTGGAGCCTGTTGATGAATAACGTCTCGTTGAATCTTCACTCACAAGCGTTTTCCCGTCTGGAGAGATAGCCAAATTGTCAAATACTCTTGAACCAAGGTTGTCTACATCTCCTGTCAGCAATCTGACCTCTTGATAGGTTTGTGTATCATAGAGCCAAACCCCGACTGAACTTCCGACAGCAAACAACTTACCATCAGGTGAAAATTCAGTATCAATTACATTACCTTTTCCGAGGCGCATTTTTGCCCCTCAGGCAGGGGCCATTGCCGATAATCATCTGCCCATCCAACTTGCCAAAGTGAAAGTATAGTGATAAGAATTAGAAGAATATGTCTCATTTGCTTTTCTCCTTTAGATCCCATAAGAGAATTGTGCCATCTATTCCTGCAGTAGTAAGTGTTTTGCCATCCTCCGAGAAAACGATAGACCGGACAGGATTATACGATGAGAAAGTCGTCTTGAGCTTTCCGGTATTTAGATCCCATAAAAGAATTTTGGCATTTTCACCACCACTTGCAAACGTTTGCCCATCCAGCGAGAAGGCTATTGGCGAATTCGGGTCATATTCCTCAAGTGTCGTAATAAGTTCACCTGTTTCCAAATCCCAGAAACGGATTGTCCCATCAGCACTCCCACTGACAAGTGTTTTCCCATTTGGTGTAAACAATGTTCGTGTAATTCGCCCTTTATGTTCTTTTAGAATGAATTTTTGTTGTCCGGTTTCTGTATCCCAGATCCAAATTCTGTTGTCACTTTTTTTGTCATCCCAAGGTTTAGAAGTACCGACCAGAGCGTTTCCATCTGGCGAGAACATCAGAGAAAGGAAGGAATCATTTAGACTGATAAGCGTAGCCTTAAGTATTCCTGTTTTTGCATCCCATAAGAGTGCTTTATCAGAACTATAGCTGACAATGTTGTTTCCATCAGGTGAGAATATCACAGAACTAACTTCCCATGGATGTCCCATAAGCAAGAACTTTGGATAGCCGGTATCTGTGCTCCACAGCTGGACCATTTTCGGGTCTTTCGCAGGTGTGGCAAGTAATTTACTATCGGGTGAGAATACATAGAGGAGACTTTGATGTCTTTTATCTCTCGTATAGGCTGCGATCTGTTTTGCAGTTTCTGTATTCCATAGGTAGATTGTCTTATCTACTTCTGTTGCGAGAAATTGCCCATCCGGTGAAAACTTCATAGAATAGAACCTTTTGAAATCTTCAGAAAGTGTTCCCTTGTGGGTATCTGTTTCAACATTCCATAACCACACAGATTCGTCCTCTTGAATTGCCAACGTTTTCCCGTCTGACGAGTACTCAAAATATTCTTTAGTTAGAGGATAGAGTCTTAGAAATAGTTTTTCACCTTCAGTTTTTCCTTTTTCTCTTAAGGACCGAAGGGCTTTCAGAAATGGTTTTTGATGCCCAGTTTCCACATCCACTAACGTGTATGTTCCATCGTCATTTGCATAGATTTCCTTTTTACCATCAAGGAAAACACTAATAGGTTTACGTTGGACGCGTTGTTCTGTAAGGTTTACTTTCAATTCACCTGTTTTTATATTCCAAATATGAATGGCGTTATACTCGTTAATACTTGCTAATGTTTCATTATCAAGTGAAAAAGCTAATTTGTGAATGAGGGCGGGTGTTTCGATTGTCCGTAAGTTTTTCCCGGTTTTAGCATCCCACAACCGAATTGAAGAATCTGAGTCCCAATGAGTGTATGATGCCCCACTTGCGATTGTTTTCCCATCCGGAGAAAGTGCAATTGTTGTAACCCATCCACTATGCCCGGTGAGCGTTACTTTATGGTGTGTCGTTTTTGTGTCCCACAGCCGAATAGTGGTGTCTCTACTTCCACTTGCGAGGATTGCGCCACCCGGCGAGAACGCTAACGAAAGGACTGAGCCTGGCTCTGTTATATCGCTGGGAGCCAAGTCGTGTCCAACAAGAGAAGCGGTCCGTTTTTTCGTTTTTGTGGAAAAGAGGGTTATTGTGCCGTTGAAATCTCCCACTGCAATCATTTTACTATCCGGTGAATAAGCTAATGAATAGGGACGCGTAAGATTATCTATCAAATTTGCTATAGGTTTGCCTGTTTTGATATTCCATAGGCGGACAAATTTTTCGTCGGTACCGATACTTGCTAACGTTTGACTATCTCCTGATATGGCGATGTCTGTCACCCCATTCTGATGTCCTGTTAGCACAGCGATGTTTTTTGTGGTCTGGGGGTCCCAAAGCCTAATCGTCCCGTTATTGCTACCACTTGCTAATATCTTGCCATCAGCGGAGTATTCCACTGACCGCACGCTATTTGTATGTCCAGTGAGAAGTGAGAGCGGTTTGTAGGTATCTGTATCGTAGAACCAGATACCGATAGACGCAGCCAAAGCAAGTTGCTTTCCATCAGGAGAATATGCAATATCGTTGAATGTTCCGTTTCCGATTCGTTTGATTGCGTTTTCAGGCAATCCTATTTGTGTCTCGTTCTCGCCGAAACTGTTTAATAAAAAAAGCGGCATCAATAACCATGAAATCATTAAAAAGCGAAAATGTTTCATCGGATTATTCTCCTTGTGTAGTAGATTGTATGCTGGGTTTCGCAAGCTCTATCCGACCTACTTATTATACTTGGTGAGATCCCAAAGTAAGATTGTACCGTCCTCATGTCCACTTGCTAATGTTTTGCCATCTCTTGAAATAGAAAATGCCTCTATCCGATTTGCGTTATTTGTGAATGTAGCACTTAGCGAACCTGTCTTCATATCCCACACGAGAATTGATTTACGTTCTTCATCAAAAGATACAAGAATATTTCCATCCGGCGAAAATTGTGATGACCACAAATTTCTGATGTCTTCTGCAAACGTGGTGCGGATCGTTCCTGTTGCTACATCCCACAGTAGGATTGAATTTTCCTCCTGTCCGCCATTACTTACAAGTGTTTTGCCATCTGGCAAAAATTTAATTTCGGTGATGAAGCTGTCATCAAATTTAAGAGTGCTGTGGAGAGTCCCTGTTTCCATATCCCAGAGCCGAACTCTACCATCATCACCGACACCAGCCAAAATGTCACCACTCGGCGATAGCATCATAGATGTGATCTTTTCTGTCTCTTTTGTGAGCGTCCCCTTCAATTCTCCGTTAATTAGATCCCATAACTGAACTGTCCAACTTGTGCTAAGCGTTGCAAGCGTTTTTCTGTTAGGAAGGAAGATTACGTCGTTGGCACCTCCTCTTTGCAATATGATAGTATGTCTTATTTTCCCGGAGAGAAGATCACAGATAAAGATTTTTTTATCCTCTTCACTATAACTTGCCAGCAGTCGACTGTCAGGAGAAAATTTCATGGACATATATTCCGTTGAGGAGGTCTCTGGCAGCGCCATTTTTAGGGTTCCGGTTTCCGTGTTCCACAGATGAATCGGTTGTTTGTAAGGTTTTGTTGCATACATTTTTCCGTTGGGAGAAAATGTAGGGTAATTACTTTCTCTAATTGTGTCGCGAAGTTCTCCTGTTTTCACATCAAGTAAGAAAACCTTACTATAAGTCCTGCTGACAAGCGTTTTTCCATCAGGTAAATACTGCACTGAGCGTCCCATTTCACTATGTCCAGTGAAGATCGTTTTGAGTTGTCCCGTTTGGACATTCCATACCTTGATTTCACTGTGATTATGTGCAGCGAATGTGTTCCCATCGTCCGAGAAAATAGGTGAATAAACGGACCGTGTCTGCCATGTGAAGTTTGCTTTTGGCTGCCTCTTTTTTATGTCCCAAAACCAGATCTGCTGAAATCTATAATCCGTACTGCTCTGACTAACAAGTGTGTCCCCCTTAGGTGAGAACAAAGCCATGCTCACACGTCCCATTTGATCTGTAAGCGTCGTCTGCGGTTTTCTCGTGTTCACATCCCACAGTTGTATTTCATTTTCCTTCCCTTCACTTGCAAGCGTTTTGCCATCGGGCGAAAGTGCTACGGTATTAAACCCAGTTCTTTCCTTGAGATTGAGATCCGTGATACGTTTTTCTGTTTTTATGTCCCACAACCGAATTCCTTGTCTTATATTCCAACTGACGAGTATACTTGCATCAGGTGACAACGCACCAGATATAACTCTACCAAGTCGATAGAATCTTTCCGTTTTAGCAGGTATTTCCACTATAAAAGTAGCGAGTCGTTCTCCCGTTTTCACGTCCCACAACATATTTTTTTGCCAACCATTACTCGCTAACATGCTTCCATCTTGAGAGATTGTGATTGAATGAATACCGCCAGTATGTCCACCAAGTGTAGCTTTGAGTTGTCCTGTTTTCAAGTCCCATAGTCTGATAGTATCATCCCGACTCCCACTTGCAAGCGTTTTTCCATCAGGCAAAAACTGCAGTAAAGTGATCCCGCCGACATGACCGGTAAGTGTCGCTTCGTGTTTTCTTGTTCCCGTGTCCCACAACCAGATAGTCGTGTCCGCGCTCCCAGTCGCAAGTGTTTTGCCATCTGTAGAGAATGCTACGGAAGTAACCGTATCTGTATGTCCTGTAAGAAGCGCGAGTTCTTTAGATGTGTTGGTATCATAGATCCACACGCCAATAGTCGTTGCTACAGCCAGCTGGGTTCCATCCGGTGAAAGTGCCATACCATTACCCCATGCTATAGTACTTTTGCCAAGACGGGCTTTAGCACCGTCAGGTAAACCCAAGTACGTATAGCCAGAATCAACTTTTTGCGCTTGTGCAAAACCGCTTGAAACACAAAGAATAATTAGAATTGGAATTAATTTTTTCATGCTTTACCTCACTTTTCTGAAAGGTCCCACAAAAGAATTGTGCCGCTTCGATGACTACTCGCCAAAATCTTTCCATCAGGTGAAAAAGCGACAGAAGAATATTCCTTGCCATCTCCTGTGAAAGTCATCAAATGTTTACCTGTTTGGATGTCCCATAGCCGAATTGTCGTATCCCAACTTGCACTTGCGAGTGTTTTTCCATCCGGTGAAAATGCGACAGCAAGAACATGTTCCGTATGTCCAGAAAGTTGTGCCTTCTGTTTTCCAGTTTGCAGATCCCATAGCCAAATAGCATAGTTTGGGTTTTTGTTATACTGATCTCTGGGTACGTAACTTGCACTTGCGAGTGTTTTTGCATCAGGGGAAAACGCAATACATTCGACAGCACCTTTATGCCCGATTAGTGTTGCTTTAGGTTGTCCGGTGTGAGGATCCCATAATCGAATCGTCCTATCTGCTCCACTACTTGCGAGTGTTTTTCCATCCGGTGAAAATGCTATGCATTTAATTCTGCTTGTATGCCCATTCAAAACGGCTTTATGCTTACCTGTTAGTACGTTCCACAAGCGAATTGTGAAATCCTTCCTACTGGTGCCGCCTGAATAGCCAGAGCTTCCACTTGCGAGTGTTTTTCCATCCGGTGAAAATGCGACACATCCGACATTATTAAAATGACCTGTGAGTATAGTAATGGGGACACCGGTATGTACGTGCGAAAGAAGGATGTTTTCGTAATTTGTACTCACCATTTTTTTTCCATCAGGTGACAATCTATCATAAGTATAATAAGAAGGACCGGCAAAATTCGAAATCAATGAACGTTGTGGAAGTCCGGTTTTCAGCTCCCACAATTGCCCGTTACCAGCCAATATTTTTCCATCTTGTGAGAATGCCAGTGATGATCTTCCGTGTCCTGAATGACCGGTGATGTTTGCGATATCCCGTTGTGTTTTAACGTCATAGAACCGAATAATCCCATCAATTCCAACACATGCGAGACGAAGACCGTCTGGAGAAAAGGCTAATGATGAGGTCCGCGTATTGCCTGTAGGTACTACTGTTGATTGTTGTGTTTGCAAATCCCACAACTGAACGACCTTATCCAGCGTAGCACTCGCCAACATTCTTGTAGTAGGAGAAAATGCAGATGCTTGAAGATACTCTCTATTCCCAGAGAGGTTTATTTCAGTGTGATCAAGTGTATTTAAATTCCAAAACCGAACTGTCTCATACAAGTTTCCCGTTACAAGTACTGCATCAGAAAAAAACGCTAACCAATTGACTTTATGTGCGCCTCCTATTGGGATAGTTTTTATCAGTTGTGTTGTTTCCATATCCCGAAGTTGAATTGAAGTTGCATTTGCACCAGTACTTGCCAGCATATTTCCATCGGGCGAAATAGCCAATGCTGAGTTTACCTGCCCCGTAAGAGTTGCTTTATGTTCACCCGTTTGTGTATCCCAAAATCGTATTTTTTTGTCATAGTTCCAAGTCACGAGTGTTTTGCCATTCGGTGACAGGACAAAAGCGGCAATGGCAGTAGAATGTCCTGCCTTGATGTATGTTTTTATTCTTCCGGTGTGAGCATTCCAAATCCGAATTCTGAAATCGGGACTACTACCGTATGTTGGACTTATTGTAGCAAGTGTACTCCCATCCTGTGAGAAAGTAATTTTGGTCATTTCTATTGGCGATATGTTTTCCCAATCTTCTGTCATCAGTGCAATTTCTTTGTAGGTGTGGGCATCGTATATCCATATCCCGATAGAACTTGCCACAGCAAAATGTTTGCCATTTGGTGAAAATGCAATATCAGATACCGTGCCTTTTCCGAGGCGCTTGGTCGCACCTTCAGGTAGATACCATTGGCGGAAGTCATCGGTCCACCCATTTTGGCTAAATGGCAAAAGTAAAAATAGGAATGTGATGATAACTCTCATTCGTTTGTTCCCTCCATATTCCATAAAAGGATTGTGCCGTCACGACTGACGCTGGCAAGTATATCACCATCTGGTGAAAACGTGAGATCAAATATTGTTCCTGCGTGTCCATTCAGAGTTCTCTTATGTTTACCAGATTGGACATCCCATAATCGGATTGTGTTATCATAACTCCCACTTGCAAGTGTTTTTCCGTCTGGGGAAAATGTAACAGTTGCAGCGACTTTGGAATGTCCCCTGAGGATTGATATGGTCTCGTGTGTTGATGTATTCCACAACCTGATACTATTGTCATGACTCCCACTTGCAAGTATTTTTCCATCGGGAGAGAAACTGAGACATCTGATTCCAGAGGTGTGTCCAGTGAGAATTGCTTTGGATTGCGCTGTTTGTAAATCCCATAACCGGATTGTAGTATCGGACTTTTGTGTAGTATTGTTCCAACTACCGCCACTCGCAAGCGTTTTTCCATCCGGTGAAAAAGCAGCAGCACCAACATGACCGGTGTGTCCTTTAAGAGTTGCACGATATTGTTCGGAGCGCCCGTCCTTGTTCTGAACAGTGCGCGCAAAGTTCGCCAGCTGCCTTTGATATCGAAGTGGTGCTCGATCTTGAATAAAACTAATTAAGTGGATTGTCTGTTTTAAGAGGGACCTTTTAAAAACCGCATTGAAGGTATCCGCTTTGACATCCCACAATTGAATATTGTTTTGTCCCCGACTTGCAAGTACTTTTCCGTCTGATGAAAACGCCATAGGTTTAAAATCCTCAATATCTATCTTGAGAGTTACTTTGATCTTACCGGTGTTCATATCCCATAAGTGGATTGTGTAATCCGATTCTGCATTTGCCAATGTTTGTCTATCTGGTGAAAACACAACATTATAAGGTTGAAACGTGTATCCAGTAAGTTTCCTAATTAGTTTTCCCGTGCTTACATCGCATACCCAGACTGTATTATTAGCATTTGCGCAGTACAAGGTTTTCCCATCAGCAGAGAAAATCGCTGGTGAGTACCATGTAAATAGGTCATATTTTTGCTGTGTGAATTTTGTGATTCTCGGATGTTTTTTCCCAGTGGAAACGTTTTTGTATTCACCTGTTTTTAAATCCCAAGAAAAAATATTTGCGTCCCAATCTCTTGCAATCAGGGTTGTTCCGGCTGGTGTAAATTCAAGAGAGAAAATATCTGTTTTGTGTTCTGTGAGGGAGGCATTGAGCTGTCCAGCATTGATGTCCCACGCCCGAATCGTCAAATCACCGCTTTTACTGACCAATGTGTTACCGTCCGGAGAAAACACGAATGACTGAACACCCTCTATATGCCCCAGAAGAGTCGTTATATATTGACCTGTTTCGGTATCCCACAACCAGATTGATGTTCCTTGGTCCGCATGCCATCTGCTTGTAGACGCAAGGATTTTGGAATCAGGTGAGAATTTTAGGGAACTCACCATTGATTCATGTCCTATGAGTGTTGCGTGAAACTGCTGCGTTTTAGTATCCCATAAATAAATATCATTACTGTTTCCAATAGCAAGTAATTCGCCATTTGGAGAAAATGCTAATAGATATACTGAAGTATAAGAGATTTTCTTATGTCTAACGTGTGCAATCTGTTTACCTGTTTTAACGTCCCATAATCCGATCTCATTAGAATGTCCGCTTGCGAGTACACTCCCATCAGGAGAAAGCGTTATGGCACTATCCATAATCTTTTGCGGAAGTGTCGCTCTATGTCTCCATGTTTTTGTATCCCACAACTGAATTGTTCCATCGCCCTGCCAATACGACCCTGCACTGATAAGCGTTTCACCATCAGGTGTAAAAATTAATCTATTAACCCAGTCCGTATGTTGTCCGGTAAGTGTTCCTTTGCTTACGCCAGTTTCTGAATTCCATAACCGAATTTTACCATCCCATGTTCCCGCAGCAAGCGTTTTACCGTCCGGTGAAAACGCCAATGACGAGCAAGGGGGTTTATGTGCATCCAATAATGCAATTTCTTGATACGTTTCCGAATCGTAAAGCCAAACACCGATAGTACTTGCGATCGCGAGCCGAGTCGCCTCCTTGGAAATTACTACAGGTGCGGTTCTGGTGCCTTTGCCGATACGCGCGATGGTACCCTCAGGTAATTCCCATTGCGTATAGTCATCTGTAAAACCGATTGGCAGAAATTGTAGCATTGAGAATAATATTACAAACGAGTATTTCATAATTTTTCCTATAGAGCATTTTTGGACATACATTGTTCCTAACGAATTAATGTGAGAATAACTGTAGTAAATCCCACAGTACAACGGTTCCATCATCTCCTTTAGTTATCATGGTTTTTTCATCTGGTGTGAAAACTATTGACTTAACCGGTGTATACCCTGTGAAACTTGACTTTTGTTGTCCGGTTTCTATATCCCAGAACCGAATTGTGGCATCAACACCACCACTGACAAGTGTTTTACCATCTGGAGCGAAGAGTATCAATAAGGATGAAGAAGCATATCCTAAGCTTGTTGTGCTAATTTGCCCGCTTTCCACATCCCAAAACCGCGTAGGTACATTTCCAGTGGTAGTGGTAGCCTTGCTGCCGTTTGTTTTGGACATGGGTTGTTTAGCACGTTCTTGATCCCTTACGAGCATGGCTTTCTGTTGTCCAGTTTCCAAGTCCCACAATCGAATTATTGTATCCGAACCTGTACTGACAAGCGTTTTGCTATCTGAAGCAAACAGAGTGCGTGTTATCCTGCCTTTATGTCCTTCAAGCTTAGTTTTGTGTTGCCCAGTTTTTGCGTCCCACACCCAAATTGCATTGTCAACTTTTTCTTGACCCCACGGTTTGGCAAAACCGACCAGTATTTTTCCATTCGGGGAAAACATGAAAGAAAAGTTATAATTTTCAGGCCTATCAATACGAACTATTAGTTGTCCAGTTTTTGCATCCCACAAGAGCGTTTCTCCATAACTATTGCTGACAATACTGTTTCCATCTGGCGAAAATAGGATAGAAGTCGCGCCTCTCTTGTGTCCTATAAGCAAAAACTTGGGATGTCCGGTATCCGTATGATATAATTGAATCATATCCGATTCCGGCGCGGGTGCAGCGAATGTTTTACCATCCGGTGAAAACACCATGAACTGCCGATTTCTTCTTTCTATTGGATAAACCGCTTTCTGTTTACCTGTTTCGGCATTCCACAAACGGATAGTTTCATCTTTGGTTCTACTCGCAAGCAATTCCCCGTTAGGTGAAAACGCGATGTCTAAGACACGTTCCGTGTGTCCTGTGAGGGTTGCATTTTGCTGCCCTGTTTCCATATCCCACAACCGGATGATGTTACCCTCTGTAATTGCGAGCGTTTTCCAGTTTGGTGAATACTGAAGGAAAGCACCTTGAGAGAAATAACGATTGGAATTGATTCGAAACTGAAAATCTTTGAGAATTACTCTCTGTTCTTCATTTACCAAATCCTGCAGCAAAATTGTACCATCCCGATTGTAATTAGCTATTGTTGAACCGTCAGGAGAAACTCTTGTAGAACTTCGCATACTATGATGTTTTGTGAGAATTGTTTTCTGTTTTCCTGTCTGAGTATTCAAAATCCAAATTACACCACCATCTATGCCTGCAAGTGTTATATTATCGGGAGCAAACGCTAACACATGGGCAGTGTAGTTGTTAATGGTAGTTATAAGCCTACCGGTTGCAGCATCTCGTAACCGGATCATGGGACTCGCTCCCCAGTAACCAGTTGCTGTATTCGCAAGTGTTTTTCCATCGGGCGAAAACATGAGATTCGGAGCATATCTTCCATTTCGTTTCAGTGTCACTTTGTGTTTCGCTGTTTTTGTGTCCCACAGTCTAATTGTGATGTCACTACTGCTGCTGGCTAATGTTTCGCCATCTGGCGAAAATGCTAATGAATAAATTACACCAGGATCAGCATATTGTGTATCACTTCGAACCCATGTATGTCCTTTCAGGACTGCTTTGGTGAATCCTAATTTCCAGTTCCACAGAATTATTCTTGGATGGTCTTTTCCAATTGCTACCGTTTCACCGTCTGGCGAAAGAGCCATTGAATACGCACTCCCCGGATAACTTTTTTCGGGTGCTATAGCTCCATGTTCTTTAGTCGGGTCAATTTTCAGATTCCAGAAATGTATCTTTTTATCCTGTGAACTGTTACTCACAAGCATTTCACCGTTAGGCAAAAATGCGATTTCGTTGACATCCCCCTTATGTCCTCTGAGTACAGCGAAGTTTCTGCCTGTCTTAGGATTCCAAAGCCGAATTGTGCCATCACTATTTCCACTTGCAAGAATCTGTCCGTCTGGTGAGTATTCAATCGCAGTTACATACCCTGCATAAGCAGTAAGGAATGAACGAATTTTATAGGTTTGGGCATCGTATATCCAAATTCCGATGGTGGTTCCCACGGCGAGCTGAGTTCCATCTGGTGAAAATGCAATAGTGAGCGCTGTGCCGTTGCCTATACGGGCTTTGGCACTTTTAGGTAAACCGATTTGATCTTGAGTAACTGCATTGTATAAAAACATATTCATCAGGCCAGCCGCAATTACTAAGAAACGAAACATATTCATAAATCTCACCCCTTTCAAGTCATTAAGCACTAACCATTATTTTTATTACTATTTAACGCTAGTTTGATAATAAATGACATCCTCTCAATAATAGGTCTTTTTTCCGAAGGCCCACCTTGCGGTTCTTGAGCATCAAACTTTCCAGTTTGTGTGCTATGGGTGCAAACTGGAAAGTTTGCGCTACAATAGGTTTTTATCAAACTCACGTTACTGTTTAAGATTCCAGAGTAGGATTGTGTTATCCTCACTAACGCTTGCAAGTGTGAACCCATCCGGTGAAAATGAGAAAGACTTAATTTCATCGGTATGCCCAGGCAGCGTGGTGCGAAGGATGCCTGTTTCTGCATCCCACAAAAGTATAGTGTTATCTTTCCCGCGGGTTGCTAACGTCTTCCCGTTTGGTGACAACTTAGCAGCAAACCTTCCACTCGGATGTTGGGTGATCGTGGTGTGGAGAGTTCCAGTTTCCACGTCCCACAGCAGAATAGTGTTATCCTGCCTTCGTGTTACTAATGTTTTTCCGTCCCAAGAAAATTCAACTATACTGCTGTTTGGGTTTCCATTTAGCGTTGTTAGGAGAATCCCTGTTTTCATATTCCACAGTAAAATTCTTCCATCATAACTTTTCGCAGCGAGCACTTGATTATTCGGAGAAAGTGTAATTGAATAAATACCTTCTGTATCCTTAATAAGTGTTTCCTGTAATTCACCGGAATGCAGATCCCACAATTGAACGGCACCAATTTGACTATGACTAATGAGTGTTTTTCCATCAAAGAGTAGGTATATTGCGCGTGGGTTTTGGATCTGTGTTATGAGGTTTTGTTTGGTTTCACCAGTGTTCACATCCCAAATGAGAATTGTTCCGTTTTTACTTACACCTACAAGGACTTGGCTGGCCGGAGAAAATACTGTGAAAGAGAGGTTTTCTAATTCATTTGGTAGCTTTGCACGGGCACGGATGACACCAGTTTTTGTATCCCATAACTCAACCAGCTTTGGCTGTTGGACTGCCAACATTTCACCATCAGGTGAAAATATTGGAGACTGTTCAGGTGAAAATATTGGAGACTGTTGTAGTAAGATATCCGTCCGTAGTTTTCCTGTTTTCATATCCCACAACTGAATTTTGTTGTATCTCCAACTTGCAATTGTATGTCCACCTGCCAAAAATAGAACGGAGTCACCTGTTTGGTGATGCTGCATGAGAGGGGCTTTGGATTGTCTTGTTTCCATATTCCACATCCAAATTTCCGCCCAATTATGACCGACAAGTGTCTGTCCATCAGCAGAAAAAACAATGTTGGAGAGAGCATAAATGGGACCAGTCGGTGCAGTGAGGGTTGCCTTAAGCTTTCCTGTTTTTGCATCCCATAGTTGCACTGATTTTTTAAATGTTCCAGCGAGCGTTTGTCCGTCTGGATGGTAAACGATCATAAAAGGATCAGTGTTACCTCTTCGAAGGGAGGTGACGATTTTTCCCGTTTCAATATCCCACAAGCGTCCCAGGCCATCAACAAGTCTTTTTCCATCAGGCGAAAATGCAACGCAATATCCTCGCTCCAGGTGAGATTTAGTAGTAGGACGCAGATTTAGAGGTGCTGGCAATGGTACAGGCGCCTTATTGAGTTTAGGAAGTGTGCGGTGTTTTCTGGATTTTATATCCCATAATCGAATCGTAGAAACTTCGTTTTCTCTACTCCTTGGTATTCCACGATCATATCTACTCCGCCAACTCGCCAGCGTTTTTCCATCTGGTGAAAATGCGACATTGGTAATTCCATGAGCGTTCTCTATAAACGTATCAAGGTGTTTTCCCGTTTTCGCGTCCCACAACATATTTTTTTGCCAACCACCACTCGCCAACATACTCCCATCTGGAGAAACCGCTATAGAATGAACACCGCCAGAATGTCCGGAGAGCGTAGCTTTATGTTGTCCAGTTCTCAAGTCCCATAATCGTATTGTATCATCCCAGCTGCCGCTTACGAGCGTTTCACCATCAGGCAAAAACAATACCAGAGAAACTATATCTACATGTCCTTTAAGAGTGCTTCTGTGTGCTACCGTTATGGGATCCCACAACCGAATAGTTGTGTCCGCGCTCCCAGTCGCAAGTGTTTTGCCATCTGTAGAGAATGCTACGGAAGTAACCGTATCTGTATGTCCTGTAAGAAGCGCGAGTTCTTTAGATGTGTCGGTATTATAGATCCATACGCCAATAGTCGTTGCTACAGCCAGCTGGGTTCCATCCGGTGAAAGTGCTATACTATTACCCCATGCTATAGTACTTTTGCCAAGACGGGCTTTAGCACCGTCAGGTAAACCCAAGTATGTATAACCAGTATCTACTTTTTGCGCCTGTGTAAAACCGCTTGAAACATAAAGAATAATTAGAATTGGAATTAAAAATTTCATCTGTTTACCTCTGTACTAACTGTTAAGGTAAGAACATTTGAACTGGATTAAGGGACATCTTTTGTAATCTCATATTATCAAATTTACAATCTTTTTTCAATACAATCACTATCGCCAAGACTTGACAAACAGTGCTGTTTTCTGATAACCTTGATGAATAATGTAATCCAATATTATTGAACTAACCAAAAAAAATATAAGTATCGAATCCTTATGTTCAATGGAGATTTAAGGAGCTGCAACCCCATGAAAATTACAAATATAGAATACCGTACCGTTTCCATCCCGTTTCTTCCGGCAATACAGGAACATTGGGGAATGGTCTATCCAACTACCTTGGTTTGGGTGCACACGGATGAAGGTATAACAGGTTTAGGCGAAAGCAATGCTGTTCATAGCGATATTACAGAGCAAGCGGACCAGATTGCTGAAAGATATGTCGGCAAGAATATATGGGATTTTGATTTTGCCGACGAAGGTTTTACCTTCCAAAGTGCATTTTATGACATAGCTGGACAAGCGTTAGGCGTGCCAGCGCATAAGTTGATCGGGCGAAAACATAGGGATAGCGTTGAACTTGCCTATTGGTCGCCGCCGATGCCGCCTGAAGCAACAGCAGCAGAAGCAGAACGCGCAGCAAACTTAGGTTTTCGAGTTCATAAACTCAAAGCTCGAAGTGCAAATATCGTTGAAACTGCCCGTTTAATCAAAGAAGCATGCGGTCCCGATTTTGAGATTCGGGTTGACCCCAACACGGAGTTTGGAGACTTGGAAACAGGGATACGGCTTGCAAATGAATTGTTACCGTATAACATTGAAGTCTACGAAGACCCAATCAAATTTGAAGATTTATCTTGGTACCGTGAACTTAGAGAACATACAGATGTGCCAGTCGCAAGGCATGTAGGCGGTTTGGCAGAGATATTAAAGAACATCCGTGCAGATGCCGTGGATGCAATAAACACACAAGGAAATGTCTCAGGCCTCCGCAAGAGTGCTGCCGTTGCTGAAGCAGCAGATCTGCCAATTTGGGTGCAGTGCTTTGCATTCGGCTGTTGTGTTGCATCAACCTTTGCTGCGCACATGGTATCCACTATTCCAAACTGCACAATGCCAATTGACGAATTGCCACACATTCGCGTTGACGATCTCTCAGGTGGAAGCATGAACCTTACGAATGGCGCTATACACTTGTCAGACGAACCCGGATTGGGAATTCATTTGGATATGGATGCAATTGAAAGGTATAGAATTAAGTAGGCAAATCTTGCACTTTTGTAGAATGCTATTAAATTTAATATTTTGACTTCAAAGTTGCCCACGTGATTGGCAGCTTATTGATAGGTTCAACGCTGTACACAATTCTGGATTCATAGTTCTGCATTACTTCAGCTTCGGTGAGAGGTCGATTGTAAATGCGGACTTCATCAATCATTCCCTTGAAAAAGCGCGTTTGATTTCCGTGTTTTCCTTCAGAACCGAGATAGAAAGGTTTCACAAAAGGAACAAAGATAGCGGGTTGTCTCAATGGTAACGCTATAGAGTTAAAAAGTTTACCGTCTCTATAAAAACGGGCTTGTAACTTCTTCTCTTTAGCTGGAGCATCTCCAACTACAATATCAATTGTATTTACGAAATGATGCCACTTGCCATCAGAAAACTTGGTCGGTTTTAGTCCCATACTGTAGCCGTGACATGAATTTCCTACTTTATGGGCGATAGTATGTTGAAGTTGATCATTAGCGCCTTTCATAACATTATTGATTATAAAACTCCAGCGGATACATGCGTCTTGAATTCTAAATAGTGTCATCGGATCATTCTTATGACTTACATTGATCCATGCTTCAAATGTTGATGAACCGAGTTGACTGCCAAAATCACCGAGATTAGTGAGGTTCACGTAATCATCGGTTCCATCGAATTCAAGTGCTTCCCCTATATGACCAGAAATAACTTTTGGATTACCACCACTTTTTCCATCATTGTCACCCCAAACATCTTTGATCTCGTTGTTCCTAATATCTTTTTTATCAAAGGTCCAATAACTCACAAGCCCATCAGTGATAAAGGTATTTGCTAAAACTTGTAGAGACAACGCTACGCTAACTATCATACATGATAAGAAAATGGTCAATCTTCTCATTTTAGTACTCCTATTGCCAGCTCACATATACAAAATTGTGCTTACTGTTTATAATCATATGCAATTTTTATGCCAACGAAAAAACCTTGATATATACAGATTCCGCAATCCTAAAATTGAAAAACTGAACAAAAAATGGACAGTTTTTATTTTTGCTGCACAATATGGTGCAATTTGCTTTTGGTTAGAGGCCGCAATTTGTGGTTTATCTATAGGAGGGAAGTTTTAATCCGAGTCCAAATCATCTAAAATACGTTTCACAACTTGTTTCTGCTGCCCACGAATCGCTGGCTGCTCTAATTCATAAACTTCATCAGAAATCAGATGTTTATGATCCTCTTTAGGCAACCCACCATGCGATCCATTATCAATGTATCGGTTGAAAACAGTAAAGCGGGGATAATCTTCTGTCCAACGTCTGGCACCGTGGTAGAGTGCTTCTGTGAAGATAACACAATCACCAGCATTGACAGGAACATTGCTTACTGTGGGGGGACCGTCATAAATTGACAGATTATCAGGAGGGTCAAAGTTTCGTTTGTGACTTCCGGGTAGGCAGACAAAACCGGTTCCTTCAGGGACATCAACTAAAGATGTGCCAGCATTGATAAAACCAGCGTGCGGTTCACCATTCTCCACGCCGTAATCCTGCCCAGATGCATGAAAGTTGATGTCATCAGAGGTTGTATAGTTTTTGGTCAAGGCGCAGTCTACGAGGCAAGGTGCTGCTCGCGTTAGTGCAATAACGACGCGCATAATCTCAAGATTAAGCACTAATCTCTGGAAAACTACATCACCATATTGGACATTATTTATCCAGTGCGCAATCGTTGAAGAATAGGGACTGTTGCGCGAAGTAGAAGTAAGAGGTGGGGACAATTCTTCTAACGTCATGTCGTGCCATTTGTTTCCCAATTCAATCATCAATTGAATATCTTCGGACGGTACGACATTGCGAAGAATGATAAATCCGTGGTGGTCAAAAAACCATTTCTCTTCAGGTGTTAGCATCTGAATTCCTTTCAATCCATGCATAAAACTCTTCTAAAGATGTTACATTTCCCGTAAGTACTGCTTGGTAGATTGCCATGCTATTATAGACATCTCCCCGATAGTCAGGACGTTGAGATATAGCGTGTTTAAGACGAAGGATCGTAGTGCGATCAACATGCTGCAGCTGGTTGTGCAACACATCAAAGTCAGCCATGTGTGTTTCATAATCTGTTTCGCCATATCCCCAGAGGTCTATCTTCCATTCCCGTTCAGCGTAGCAAAGCCGAATACCCCAATAAAGCCCGTGATCAAACCCTGGAAAATTACGAATAAAATGATTTGAATACGACATTTTTGTAACGTGAAACTTTGTTGCAATTCTTCTCCCTATCTCAAAGAATAACCCGATATTCTGCTCATCTGGAAGTTTCATGCTGATGTCAATATCACGCCACGTCATTGTATCCAACGTATAACTACCGATAACACGAGTTGTCCCGAAAGATTTTAGCAGTGGCAGCAATCCTTCGTGATTAAGCAAATTGCTTGCTTCGTTCCGCAGGGAACGCGAAAGGGCAATAATCTCTTTATCGGTCATCAAAAAATCCTTTGGGCAAATAATTCATTTCTGCTGTTCGCTTATGCGACATAAGGATTAGGGTTCTGTTCGACCTCTACGAGAAGGGTATCTACATAGCTCTTAATACTGGACAGACGACAGTTTGAATCTCCGACCTTACCCCGTTTCAAATTTCCGAGCCCATCCCAAAAAGCCCCAAGTTTTGGACGATTCAGTCCAAGAAAATTAGCTTCGGCATTGTCAGCAAGGCGTTTATTCCAATGAATCACTTCAACCAGATGAATATACGTTGAAGTTTGATAGTCAACACCGATCATGAGGAGTTTAGCACCCGCCTTATACGCACGAAACATTGGCGAGTGTGTGCCATAAGTCTTTCCCCAAGGCGGATAATCCCACGGGGATTGATAGCCGTCACATCGGAGATGATCAGCGACAAACGCTTTCGCACCTTTTCCGCGAGCAGCAACAGAGTGTGAATAGTGATCGGAACGATAGGTGCCGGGCATTTGCCGAAAAAACTCTGTCAGCCATCCTACAGTGGACGGTGTCTTCTCAACATCCCACGATTCAGTGCGTTCTTCTCTACTCGGCAGAAGGTTAAATGAGGGCATCAAAATCAACCCCTCTTGCCCGATGACCGCTTCAAGGGCAGAGATGACGGTACCAGCACCGCCTTCAACCTTCCCTAAACTCTTGAAGGAGGAATGGATAAAAAGGGTATCTGCTTTTTCAATACCGAGATATGAAAAATCTTGGATGAGTTTTTCGCGCGTATAAGGAGTTTTCATTTTTACATGTCAAGGTGACAAAAAAGAAAAAGAGTAATTGGTAATCTCATTTCTGAATGATGGTTTTTCATTTACAAAACATGTGTTTGTAGTCGCGCAATTCATTGCGCCTCTTACATTTTTCATTTCTGTGTGAAATTATAATCTCATAATGGAATTTTATATACCTGAAATGGTATAAATTAGGCGGCACCATACTTTTTTAATAACTTAACAACTTCTTCCGCATCTGCTCTTCGCATCTGCTGAGCAACTTGTAGCGGTGTCAACCCTCTACGATTCTTAGCATTCGGGTTTGCACCCTTGATGAGCAACGCTTCTAAAGCAGCACGCTGCTTTTCACGATTCTTTATTGTGGATCGGATCGCCTCATACAGAGGCGTTTCACCGTTGTTGTCAGTTGCATCAATATTCGCACCATTTTCCATCAAAACATCAATTACTTTGAGAAACCCTGCTTTCGCAGCACAGTGCAGTGCTGTTTTCCCTTTGCTACTTTGGACATTTATATCTGCACCCAGTTCCAAAAGTCTCAGAACTGCTTCAGGATGTTCTCCTTTATCTCCACGGCATGCATAAGGAAGTGGAGGCCAACCCATCCAGTCAAAGGCGTTTATGTCCTTGGACGGGACACCATGAGACTTGAGCAGCACACTCATCTCAGAATTATCATCATAAATTTTCGGTGCGTTACTTGGATCAGCACCATTTTCGAATAGCAATTTAACTATGTCTACTCTATCTGCAGATACAGCGTGATCCAACAATAGTTTACTGTGTGCTTCAATTATAGCACCTCTTAAAATAAGCAGTTCAACAATGCGTATATTACCACCAACGATGGCATAACAGAGCGGCGTTGCCCATTCCGCATCTCGATGTTCAACGGTATGCGGTTCACCTGATGGCAGCATCACGGATTGAAGATATCCACTATTGACAAGGTTGGGATCGTTATCAAGGAGCGAAAGTGCCGTTTCATAGTCACCGAGATAGGCAGCGGTATGAATATCCACAATTGCGCCTTGCTGTAACAGATAATCCGCCACCTCGTCACGTCCTTCATGTCGTGCAACGCAGTATGGTGTTATCTCAAGATCGTGTTGACTGAGATGGCAGCCGGGAAGATTCATATCAGCACCTTGTTCTACCAGAAATTTAACGACCTCTAATTTCCCACGAAATGCTGCTTCCCACAACATTGTCCTACCGTGTGAACCGATGGTATGAAGCCATTCAGGTCTGTCTTCTAAAAATTGTCGTACTGCTTCAAGGTCGCCACGACCTGCCGCAGCAACTACGACTTTAAGGAAGTCGCTCTGCTTTCCAGTAAGTTGGGTTTTTGGCACTTATTATTCCTTATACCTAATTCGTTTGGATAGGCGCGTTTACAAAACGCGCCTACTAATACTTAAAGGATGCTAAAACAGTTGAGCTTTATTTTTTATTCGTATCTACGACGCGAGGTCTTCCACCAATTGAAGGTGCCATCAGCATCCGTTTCTGTTGCTCGGTTAACTCTCCATATTTGCTAATGTCGTAGTAATTTCCCGACCACGCGGAATGTCCCGGACTATACTTGTATAACAAGGAACGACGTTGATGTTCCGCTTTCCACGGCATTGTACCATGAACGAGTGCCTCAGTGAAAAACAACACATCTCCTGCTCCCAGCGCCGGCTGAACAACATAGTGGACTGGACGTTCAAAATTGCGAACGTCTGGTGGTATTTCTCTCAAAAAATTGCTTTTATGGCTTCCTGGAATGCATGCAAATCCGCCAGCACCTTCGGGAGCATCTGCAAGATTATAGGTCATTACACATAATCCATTCCGCATCACACCGTCACGATATTTGTACCAGTGATCACCTTCGGGGCCTCCGGGACGCCCACCATCTTCACCACCATGCAGCCCACCGCGTCCTTCACCACCTTTCATGAAAATAGGATAATCGTGATCAAGACGGACGTTTGGACCTAACAAATCAATCAGGTAGGGCAAAATTTTCGGGTGATCAATGAGACGTTTAAAGGGTTCACCCCAAAGACTCGGAGGTCCTTGCATCTCACCTCTGTCAATAAAGGTGTTCATCTCAGCGACTTCGTCGTCAGTTAAGACGTTCTTAATTATCAGATACCCCTCAAGGTCTACGGCAAATTTCTCTTCACCTGTCATGGATATTAATTTCCTTTCTATGTAGTGGTTATCAGTTTTAGCACCAGATTCTTAATTGATTCTATGCGTTAACAGTCAATCTCAATTCGCTTCTACAACGCGCGGCCTCCTGCCTATAGATGGTGGCAAGAGCATCCGTTTCTGCTGCTCAGTCAAGTCGTTATACTGGCTAATATCATAGTAATTCCCCGACCACGCGGAATGTCCTGGGCTATATTTGTATAACAAAGTACGCCGCTGATGTGTTGCTGTCCACGGCATTGTGCCGTGGATGAGTGCTTCGGTGAAAAACAGCACATCTCCTGCTTCAAGTGGTGGTTGGACGACATAGTGTGCTGGACGATCAAAACTGCGGACCTCTCTCGGAATTTCTGGTGCGAAGTTGCTTTTGTGGCTCGCTGGGATACATGCAAACCCGCCTGCCTCTTCAGGTGCATCTGCCAAATTGTAGGTCATCACACACAATCCATTTCGCATCACGCCATCGCGATATTTATACCAGTGATCCCCTACATTTCCACCTGCACGTCCACCATCTTCGCCACCGTGCAATCCACCCCTTTTTTCGCCTGCGTTCATCAAGATTGCGTAATCATGATCGAGGCGGACATGCGGTCCCAATAACTCAATAAGGTACGGAAGTATTTTTGGATGGTCAATCAGGTTTTTAAACGATTCTCCCCAAAGACTCGGTCGCCTATCCATTTCACCTTTATCAATAAAGGCGTTCATTTCTGCGACTTCATCTTCAGTTAAAACGTTCTTAATGACGAGATAGCCTTCAAGGTCTACCTTAAATTTTTCTTCACCTGTCATTTACAAAACTCCTCTTAATTCAAGACATTTTCACTAGTTCAATAGTTACAGGTTTAACTATGTTTCCGATCCTTTGGTGCTGTAACTTCAAAATCAAAACCTTCAATCACATCTCCGTTTACCTCGAGTTCAAGACGATGCCAGCCGAGACACGCTTTCCCGTCGTGATACTGCTTCAGCGAGGGTAGAGGGAAAAGGGATTTTTCGTAAGCAACACGTTGTTTCGGTTTCAACTTCCGTTGACTAAAACGATAGCGTTTGCGAGTAATGTGTCCTGTTGGGCGTTTATAGGCAATTACATAGTGGGTAAGAATCGTTTGAGGATCATCAGATTCACTCTGAAGGCTGAACAAAAAGCAAAAAGGTTTATTAATTGGATGGTTTTTACATTCAGACCGCAACGCAATTAAAGTGATTTCTGCCGTGCGTAATTTTGTTGGTGTTTCTAAACCGAGTAATTTATAAGCACGTTTATCCCCTATCTTGATTTGATATTTGAGCGCTTGTTGAAGGATTTTCTGAGTTTCTGCCGTACCATCCTGATTCCATCTTTCCAACGTAGCATACCCTACTTCTGGAAAGTCTTTCACAATGTCCCGCATGTCTTTCGCAACGTGTTCTCGAACGCGTGCATCAGGGTCATCTTTAAGTGTTTCTAAAAGTTCCAAAATCGGTTGTGGGTCTTGGATGAATGGGCGCAACCATTTTTGCCATGTGCCACGTGTGCAAAGCGCAGCAGCGACAAACAATCGGAGATTTGCATTTTCGTCTTTAATCCATTCACCAAAACGTTGGAAACACCGATTCGGGTCTTTAATAACAAATTCACGTATTTCTCCGCCGCGGGGGCATCGGTATTTTGCAAGTTTACAGAAAGCATCCAGAGATGCTTCAAAATCCGCAAGTCCATATAAACTAACAAAGTGGCAAATCGGGCTCAGGCTTGTCTCAGTCTCAGCGGAGGGGTGCAAACTCGCCTTTGATACGGCTTCGGCGTTTACATATTTCATTAAGATGGCAAGTGCGTCAGAATAATTTTGGGGTAGGTGCTGGCGCAGGACGCGTCCGATGGCTTTTGTCACGTTGTAAATCGTCTGACCTTCCATCTCTGTCCGAACATCTATAACGAAGGTAGACACGTCAAATTCAGGATAGATGCGTTGAAGTTTTTCACCGATAATCAAGCCATCCTGTGTCAGATCAAAAAGTGTTCGTTGTGGTATCTGAGCCACTGACTACCTCCATCAATAACTTTAAGGCTACAAAGTACTTCCCACCTTGCTTGAAATGATAACATATCTCTTGAACAGATGTCAACGGATATGCAAAGTTTTTGACAAAACTGTCCAACTTGGCTCAGATAAAAAATGCGTAAAAATAAAAAGTTTAATCCGCGTGGTCATTGACTTAATCACAAGCAATCGCACATACTTTTACATGAGCGACCTAATTTATATTGACTTGCAAACCTATCCTTGCTATTATTAAGCGAACATGCAAACAAAAATAACAAAATTTGATGAGGAACCACGCCATGAAAGGCAAACAGATAATCATGCCAGCAAAACGTTCAGCAACGTTAGAGGATTTTGAACTTGATGAAACGCTGGCACCGAACCAGATATTACTCAAAACACATTACAGTTTGATTAGCCCTGGAACCGAAGGGGCGGGATATACCGGTTTGGAGAGCGGTACTCGGTTTCCGCACGGGTCGGGTTACACGGCTATTGGTGAAGTACTAAAAGTTGGAGAACACGTAACAAAGTGTGCTGTTGGAGATTTCGCTTTCTGCTATAGTTCACACGCTTCTATCGTCAAAACCGCCTCGGTGATGCTGACGTTCAAACCGCCATTGGAGGTAGATCCGAAACTGATACCGTTTGTACGAATGGCAACGGTAGCCATGACTTCTTTGCGTGTGTCCTCGGCAGAGTTTGGTGATACTGCAGTCATTATCGGTTTAGGGTTAGTTGGCAACTCTGCATCACAACTTTTCAATTTGGCAGGGATGAAGGTAATTAGTGTCGAACGGGTACCAGAACGGATAGAAATCGCGCGAAAGTGTGGTATTGAACACCTGATTAATCCTGACGAAGAGAATGTTTTAGAACGTGTCCAAGCTTTAACTAACGGACAAAAAGCGGAGGTTACTGTTGAAGCAATTGGTAATCCACGGCTTGTTGAATTAGCATATCAGCTGACTCGCACTAAAGGAGAAGTTATCCTACTCGGTTCGCCGCGCGGCGAGTATGTCACAAATGTTACAGCGATACTCAATTATACACATCTCATCGGTTTAGGTGCGATAACGCTCCGAAGCGCACATGAATGGGTGTATCCGACAATGCATTCAGGTGAGTCAAAACATTCGCTTGAACGGAATTCACAAATAGTTTATTCTCTCATCAAGGAAGGTAAATTCAAGGTTGAAGAATTGCTAACACATGTAATAAATCCCGAAGATGCGCAATCCGCTTATGATGGCTTGACTGATCATAAGGATAAATACTTAGGTGTCATCATGGATTGGACACAAATTTAAAAGTAGTATAACGTGAGTTTGAGAATACTTTAATAAAGTGAATTTGGCTCAATGATTTAAAGAGATCCAACACGATATATTAGGGCTATCCAAATTTTGATCCCCAATATATTGCAGCACTCCAGCGGAGTGCTATGTTTATAGAATGCCAGATTGTCAAGTTCTCGCACTCCAGCGGAGTGCTATGTGTGCTGGATCACATACCGCTCCTACGGAGCGGAGTGATGCGTAGGATGCTGCTATAAACATATTGCTCCTACGGAGCAAAAGATTTGTTCTGATATTCGTGTTGGTTTCCGTGCCAAGATGCGTGTAAACAACACGACATTCAATATTGAATTCTTTTTCAAACTCACGTTAGTATAGTAAAGCCTATAATTACTTAGACGCTACAGCACAAGCGGTAGGCGGTGAATCATGCTGAATGCCAAAAGCGCATTCAGCCAAGCGCATTCATACCGTTGATTTGGAGGTTTCCCAACCTCGCTGGCACAAAGTGCCCAAATAATTCTAAAATTTACTATAAACACAACTTGTGTGTTATAATCATAACGAGAATTACAATGAAAACTCTTCTTATACTACGACATGCAAAATCCAGTTGGGATAATCCGCAACTTTCCGATTATGACCGTCCCCTCAACAAACGCGGTAAACGTGATGCGCCGCGCATGGGAAAACATCTGCGCGAACAAAGGTTAATTCCAGATCGTATTCTTACCTCATCAGCCAAACGCGCCCGTAAAACCGCCACCAAAGTTGCCAAAGCATGCGGTTATACCGCAAAAATAAAGCGGTTGGAAGATTTTTATCTTGCCCCACCAGGCGTTTACTTGGAAAAATTACAAGCATTATCCGATAAATATGAACGTGTGATGGTTGTTGGACATAATCCTACGATGGAACAACTTGTCCGGCACCTCACGGGAGAAATTGAACGGATGCCCACCGCTGCACTTGCCCATATTGAACTCCTTATCCAGAATTGGGAAGCACTTGACATGTATACCAAAGGAACGTTGGCCAACCTATGGACACCAAAAACGCTTTTCACCGACTGAATCCGCTAACGGTAAAGTTAATATTTCTCTGCCTAATTGGGATATTTTCACCGTCGCAATACATAACAACATTCGCAGAAGTCCCTATTTCTACTGCTAAAGACGGACAATTTTTTCCGTCGAGTGTAGACGATGGTAAAGGTGGCGTTATTGTGGTATGGGAGGATTATCGCACTGGTAAAGATTGGGATGTGTACGCTCAACGTGTGGATAGCGCAAATACGTTGATGTGGAATCCGAATGGACTCCCTATATCCATCGCAAATAGAAATCAACGCCGTTTACGTATGATTCGACACAATAAACATGCAATCGTTGTTTGGAATGACCGAAGAGGTAGAGGCAGTTGGGATATTTATGCACAAGCGATGAATTTTGAAGGCAAAATGCTTTGGCAAACGGATGGTGTCCCTATCTGCACAAACGCTGCAGACCAGTCCACACAAGCAATTTTGAGTGATGGCACGGGCGGTGCTATCGTTGTATGGGAAGATGAGCGTAGGAGCTCCGAATTCCAAGACCTCTATATCCAACGTATCAATGCTGATGGAACAATGATGTGGCAGCAGGATGGCATCCCAGTTTTTCCTTCGGAGTCTTCACAGAGCACTCCCATCCTTGTTGCAGATGGATTAGACGGATTTTATGTCGTGTGGTGGGACGTTATAGGAATTGATACGTGGTCAATTATGGCACATCGACTCAGTCTTGACGGGAAGCCTTTATGGGATACACCGCTTTTCATTACTCCAGAAGATGGCATGCAAGGTGAACCGCGTGTAGTGGCAGATGGTAAAGGCGGTCTTATCGTTGTGTGGCAGATATACGAAAATTTCATTAATGACCAATTTTATGCACAACGCATTTCTCCTGACGGAAAGACATTATGGCAGGATACAGGTGTCCCTGTCTGTACAGCGGACGGAATTCAAAAAAACGCTGCGATTGTCTTTGATGGAAAAGGTGGTATTATTGCTGTGTGGCGAGACGAACGCGATATTTACAGTGACCTGTATGCGCAGCGTATCCGTGCAGACGGCACGTTGGTTTGGGAAAAAGATGGTATCCCGCTTTGTACTGTTGGCGGTCATCAGGATAGACCTTTCATCGTGAGAACAACTGACAATCAGTTCTTTGTTGCATGGATTGATTACCGAGGTGATTTCGGTGAAAAGAGTGTTGATGCTATCTACTGTCAGAAGATTGATTTAGACGGAAACCTGTTGTGGAAAAAAGATGGTGTGCCTGTCTCTACCAGCAAAGGGGAACATCATCCACCGTTTGTGGTCCCTGTTGCAGAAGGGCAGTGTGTGGTCGTCTGGAGCAACAATCAGCGGGATAATGGGGATATATTCCTTAAGCGATTTTAGGCAATTTTCTTGTTCAGTATAAGGAAATGGCAAGGCATAAGAACCTCGCACTCTCTGGCGTAATTACTCTTGCATCTTTACATCACCCCACGAGGTTATAAGCTTACCGCTTGCTGACACAAGCCCTCTCAAGCGAACGGTTGCTAACTGCTGCCGAACCCCCGCATGTGAGACATCTTCTATCCGATAATAATAGACGGTATTGGGTTTAGCAGTTGTATCTGTCCAGGTGTAATTATTGCGTTCACCTGTTGTGCCTGCCCCTTGAATTAGTTTGGAATTGAGAACCTTGAATTCACCATCCTTCGTTTCACTGCGGTAGATGTAAAAACCTGCGTTGTTTAACTCCGATTCAGTTGTCCATTTGAGAATAACACCAGTATCAGTATACTTTGCCTGAAAATCGGATAAGGTGACAGGTAATGGATCGCCGCCATGTTTAAGATATATTTTTACGTCAGGGTTTTTGCGCAATAGAGTGAGGAGCGGTCCTCTGTTTTTTATAGGATTTCCTCCAAGCCATAAACTTTTTAGGTTTAATAGATTGGCAAGAGGTCTGACATTACTAATCTGATTGTCTTGTAGATCTAAGAACTGCAATTGCGTGAGTCTTGCGATCAGACCTATTTCATTGATTTGACAATTAGGGAGTCTTAAGGTTTCCAATTCTGTCATCTCAGTAAGAAAGGTTGCATCTTTGATAGGAATGCCTCCAAGAGATAAAGATTTTAGTTGTGTAAACTTAGTAATTAGACTTATATCGCTAATTGACTTACCACTAATAGCTAAGTGCTGCAAGTTTGTTAATCCTGCGAGGGGTGTGATGTCGTTGATTTGATTACCTACGATATCTAAGAACCACAAGTTTGTTAATCCTGCGAGGGGTGTGATGTCGTTGATTTGATTAAGCCAGAGATTTAACAGCCTAAGCTTGGTCATTTTCATAAGAGGTGTGATATCATTAATCTTATTCTGGTATAAACACAGGTTCTCCAAGTTTGTTAATCCGGCAAGTGGCGTGATGTCGTTGATTTCGGGCTGATTGCCACTAATATCTAAGTGCCTCAATTTTGTTAATCCTGCAAGAGGTGTGATGTCGTTGATCTGATTATGGCGTAGATCTAATCTCTGCAAGCTTGTTAATCCTGCGAGTGGTGCTATATTGTTAATTAGATTTTCCGCGAGAAATAAATGGTTCAATTTGGATAATTCTGTCAGTGGTGTGATATCTCGGATCTGTTGATTCGACAGTGCTAAACTCCGTAGATTGATTGCATGTTCCAGTCCTGTAAGGTCTGTTATTTGGCCATTGGTGAAATCAACCACTTTTAACTTGAGCATATCTAATCGTGTGATAGCGACACCAGGTGGTACACCGAGGTTTTTTCTAATCTCTGATGCCAAATTTGGATCCGGTATTGAAATTACGACATCCCGATCTGGCAAAGTGACATCCCATAGTTTGACCTTGCCAAACTCCGTTCCAGTAGCAAGGGTTGTCCCATCGTATGAAAACGCTAACGATGTGATACCACTCGGATACCCGAAAGTTGCAATCTCAGTTTCTTTTTCAATGTCCCACAGTTTAATAGAACCATTCAACGTCCCGGATGCAAGGGTTGCCCCATCGTGTGAAAACGCTACAGAAGGAAAACTGCCCGGATGCTCAAAAGTTGTGATCTCAGTTTCTGCTTGGATATCCTGGACATCCCAGAGCTTGATAGTGCCATGTGTTGATACAGAAACGAAGGTTGTCCCATCAGGGGAAAATAACACAGCGTTAATGCCATCCAGATTCTTTAAAGTT
Source organism: Candidatus Poribacteria bacterium (assembly GCA_965221425.1). Classification (GTDB taxonomy): domain Bacteria; phylum Poribacteria; class WGA-4E; order WGA-4E; family WGA-3G; genus MSPOR6. Next base: position 354,470 of record OZ244889.1, read on the forward strand.
GTGATCTCAGTTTCAGCCTGGACATCCCAGAGCTTGATAGTGCCATCCCACGCACCAGAGGCGAGGATTGTTCCATCACGTGAAAATGACACAGACTTGACATAATATCCGTGCCGTAGCGTTGCGATCTTTTTTCTTGTTGCTACATTCCACAACTTGATTGTCCAATCATCGCCACCAGAGGCGAGGATTGTTCCATCACGTGAAAACGACACAGAGTTGACAAAATCGCCATGCCTTAGCGTCGTAATTTTTTCTTTTGTTGTCATATCCCACAGATTAATCGCATCATTTCCCCCGGATGCAAGGATTATTCCATTCGGTGAAAACGCTACAGATTTAACCCGACGCACATGTCTGAAGGTGTCAATTTTTTCTTTTGTTGTCACGTCCCACAGTTTGACAGTGTTATCCCACGACCCGGATGCAAGGATTTTTCGATCAGGCGAAAACGCTACAGAAAGCACTCTATCTGTATGTCCTTCAAGGGGTGCTATATGGTTTGGTAAAATTTCGGCAAGAGAAAAAGAAGCCCCGCTCATATTACCGGCTCTGTCAACACCTCGAACATAAATAGAATGCACAACAGTATCAGGGAGGCTTGTGAATCCATTCACTCCAAAACCCCCGTCATACTCAAATTCAACGACAGCTTCTTTCTTCCCTGCCAAACCACGACACTCCTGGAGTCCACCCCAAGCCAATAGTTGCACTTGATGGATTCCTTCTGAATCTTTGACTTTGAGCCGAACTGGTACACTTTTTGAACCTGCCGGATATGTAGGCGAGGAAATGAGTTCAATGGTCGGCGATTGTCCCTCTGTAATTGGAATACGAGGATTAATGTGGGGGGACACTGTCAGAAATTCGGCAGCGCAAGCAGATAGTGAAACATCCTGACGATGACCATACGACATGATATACGAATTATCCCTGAAATCGTGTCCCAGTCCGAAGGTGTGTCCCAATTCATGTGCCACCGTAAACCGTCCAAATCCATTAGGCACCAACACTGTTCCTCCATTTTTTCCTCGCTGGTTTGCAACACCTCCCGCAGGCAGACCATTTCCCTGACGAAGTGCTTCTGCACCAAGCACAATGAAGTAAATGTTTGCATCAAGATCAAAGGTTTGTTCAAGCTCAGCAATCACAGCAGTGCCAAGGGTGTTGTCATAATGACTAAAGGGATGTTTCCCATTTACGCGATGCACCCTGGGGTTGCTTTGGTCATCAGTTTCAAAGCGGAAAGTTTTGTTACCGTAGCCGTGTGCTTGCATCTGTTCCGCATAAAAATTTTGAACGGTGCGGATCTCATCTTTCATCTTCTGAACCACGTCGGCTCGATATGGCAGGTCATTGGGCAGAAAGTAGATCATCCGCACAGTGCGCGGTTCACCTACGTCCAAATTCTGTGCATAACTAATATCTTGCACGCCGAAAATTATAAAGATAATAACTAAAGTGAAAACAAAAAAATTATAATTTATAAATTGTGTTTTCATAAAAATCCTTTCAATCTTTTTTGATTTCAGTAATATCATGAGACACTGTTATGTAAGAAAAGCTTGGAGTCAAACGTTGTTATTGTTCCCGCTTCATCTCAATCAAATGTGCACCTTCTAACCCAGCACGCACCTCTTCATCGTAACTTGTCACAACCACTTGATGTTCTTCAGCAAGTTGTCGGATAAAATCCACCATTAACGCTTTTCGTTGCTCATCTAAATGGAGCGTAGGATCATCAAATACAAAGAAACCGGGGTTGCCTAAAACTTTGGCGAGTGCCACCTTAAAACAGAGATAGAGGAACATCTTTTCACTACCACTGAGCAACATCAAACTCCGATCGACACCATCAATTTTTACTGAAGGGAGCAGATGTTGTTTCTGTAAGTCAATACGAGTTCGTCCAAAAAGTTCCATCTGTTCAAGGCGGCGATGAAGTTCCTCCTCCGCAGGTTTAAGAATTTGGCGTTGAAGTGTTTCTATGGTTTTGTCAACCCCAGCACAAGCGAGTTCAAGACTGAGCGTTGTTCTTTCAACCTGTTCTGCTTCAGCATTTACCTTCTGAAGTCGCTCAAGTCTATCTAATTGCACTGCTTCTTCCTGCTTAAGTTTTTCAAGTTTTTTGCGTTCACTGGCAATTTGCGCTTTCAATTGACGTTTGTCTAAATTTTCGGTGATAGATTCTGCAGATTGCACATCGTTATTGAATGATTCATCTGTTTTGTCCCCTTCTGATACACCTTTCTCACTTAACCGTGTTTTGATCGTGTCAAGTTCAGCTTGGATTTTAGCAATATCCTGCTCAAGTTGTTCTAACCGAGTCGCTTTCGTCTGTAGGGTTCGTAGCCGCTGTTCAAGTTCCTGCCGACTTTCTAAATTGTCAGTTTTTTCGGTCAACGTTTTCCTATGGACATCTAATTCTGTAGATAGTTGCGATTTTTCGGTATCCTTTTCTTCAATAATTTTCTGAACGATTTCTTGTTCGATCTTCTGATGGCAGGTGGGACAGTGTCCATCGCCATTCTCAATCAGTGTACGCAGCGTGTCGCGGACCTTCGTTAATGCTGCAATTTGAGAATCCATACTACCTATTTTTTGGATAAGTTCTTCACGTTCCTTTTCTAATCCAACGGCTTCTTTAACCGCTGTTTCAATGGTAGTTATCATTTCACGTAGGTGGGAAATATTGTTAAAACCGCTCAATGTTTCTGTGCGCTCTTGCGTTAGATTATTTAATTGTGTTTGTGTCTGTTCGCGGTTCTGTTTCCATTCAGCGATTAATTCTGCATCTCCTGTTTCCATGCTGTCCGCCACTTCAAGTTCTTTCAATTTTGCTTCTATTTTTTCAATTTCTGTTTTGTGTGCATTCTGTGCGCTAAACCGCAGACTATTTTGATGTGCTTGAATCCTACTCCGTTCGCGTTTTGCAAGACGACGTGCGTCGATGAATCGTTCACGGACTTCAATCAATCTATCAATACCGAGGAGCGCGAATAAGATATCGCGGCGGGTTGCGGGTTGTCGAGCAAGAAATTCGAAAATCTCACCTTCGCGCAGGAATGTCGTCAAAGCAAGTCGGTCATGCATAATCCCAAATCGTTCTTTCAAGGTTGCTTCAACGACTGTGATACGTTTCTCATCAAAGACAATATGCCATTCACCCTCTTTTTCCTGTCTGAGTTGGAAACGTTTACCTGTCCCTCGGAAAAGCATGTAGCGTTCGCTATCTTCTACAAATTGAAGCCCAGCTGTTCCACTATACGATTTTGCGCTTTTTATTGCTGCAGCATCAACCCGTGGCACGATTGGTTTACCAGTTAAAGTGAAAAAGATGGCGTTAACAAGCGTGCTTTTACCGCTGAAGTTGGGACCAAAAATGAGATTGATGCCATCAGAAAGTTCAAAATCTTGCTGTTGAAAACAACCGAATGTTTTGAGGCGAATCCGCTCTAACCGCATATTAATTATCTCGTTTCTCTTGGATGAGGTCATATATCATTTGCGCTCTAACCTTCTCACGCCCGTTTTTCAAAGTGAATTCAAAGGCACTCACAATTGCTTCAAACTCATCAGGGCCAAGAGTAATATATTTCGGGTCGTGTTGGATGATCGCTTCTATCTCTGCTTTATAGATTTCTCGTGTTTCATTTTCAAGAACAGTATCCATAATATTGTTCCTCTATGATATTATCGTGTCATAACCCGTTACTGTTAGTAGATCCATTCTGTTTTAGAGTTTTTCGCCAAAATATTAGACAGGTCGCGAGCTGGAGCTCGCTCCTACAAGAAGAATCTTTGCCCGAAGGTGAAAAATTGAACGAATCAGTTACTGCAGATTAAATTTTCGATTTTATCCTCATCAACCGTTCACCCGCTTCAACAAGTATATCATCTGCCATGCTAAACATAAACCTAAACTTTGTTTTGCCAAGGTGTGGACGGCTATAGAAACTGGAACCTGGCACGCCACCTACTCCAATTTCTTTGACCAACCAGTGTGCAAATGCTGTGTCATCAGAAAATCCAAAATCGGAGATGTCTGTCATAATGTAATAAGCAGCCTCTGGTGGATGGCAGCGAAATCCAGCCTCTCTAAGTGTATTAACGAGTCTTTTGCGATTTATGTTATATTTTTCGACTAATTCTTGATAATAACTCGGTGGCAAGTTGAGTGCAGCGATACCTGCACGTTGTAACGGATGCGGCGCACCAACTGTTAAGAAATCGTGCATTTTTCGGATTGCATTCGTTAAAACTTCTGGCGCTACGACATATCCTAAACGCCATCCTGTCATGGAATACGTTTTGCTCAATCCGGATACTGTAATCGTCCGATCCTGCATATACGGCAATGATCCGATGCTAAGATGCGATTTGTCGTCATAGATCATGTGCTCATATATCTCATCCGTTACAGCAAGGCAGTCATATTCACAGCAGAGGTCAGCTATCTGTTGGAGTTCGTCTTTCGTAAAAACCTTGCCAAGCGGATTGTTGGGAGTGTTTATAATTATCGCCTTTGTGTTGAGAGAGAAAGCATTTCGGAGTTCGGCAGGGTCGTAAGTAAACCGCATTGTGCCATCTGAAGATTGTGTCTCATGTAGTGCGACATAGACAGGTTTCGCACCAGAGATAATCGTATCCGGTCCATAGTTCTCATAAAAGGGTTCAAAGATGATTACCTCATCCCCAGGGTTGATAATTGCGAGCAGCGCGGACAGCATGCCTTCCGTTGAACCACAAGTAACAGTAATATTTTTAGCAGTATCGGTAGGAATGCGGTTGAAAGTCGTCATTTTATGTGCGATTGCTTCGCGAAAATCAGGTGCTCCCCAGGTAATGCTATATTGGTTATACCCTTCTTGAATTGCTTCAACAGCTGCTGCTTTGACAGCCTCTGGCGGTTGATAGGCAGGTGTGCCTTGCGACAGATTAATCGCATTGTAGCGTAAGCATAACTGCGTCATGCCACGGATAACAGATTCGGTAAAACGGGTGGATTTGTCTGAGAGTTTGGATTGAAGGGACATGTTACTATGTGGAATCTATAAATAACCCTCGCAAAATGCTTATCGAAGCGTGTCTATTTACTGATCGTGACTATCTATTTTCGGTAAATCCTACCTTAATTTTTCCCCAAATTGTCGCAGCTTTATCCGCTGCTTCAACCGCGAGTGCTTTTTCTAAGCCATTTTTCATTAACATCTGAATGTCGTCTTCCTCTAATACGACATCAAAGAGTAACATTTCATCAAACATCCCTTGCCACTCTCTGCCACCGTTAGACCATGAACCGATGCGGCCAGGTCCAAATTCACCGGGCAGAGCTTCCTCCCATTTTCCTTCGGCATCAAGTTTCCCATCAAAGTAGACACGAATCGATTTTTCGGTACTGCTGTATGCAACTGCAAGATGGAACCATTTATTCAAGGTGCTTTGGTCTGCTGTGAAATCCGAATCTGCATACCCTGGGTGTCGCGCAGGATTGTTGGAATGAATACCGAATTCCATCTTATTGTCCGGACGAAATTGGTAATGGACGAACCCTCGATCCCAACCATCATGGTTAAAAAAACATCTCCACGTCCCAACCCTACCTGTCGAATTGAACCACTTTAGCAGTGTAAATTCTTTAAGCGGCCCGATCGCTGGAACGGTGACCCAAGCGTCTGTGCCATTGAGTTCAATAGCGTTGCCAAATTTTCCCTCTACCCACTTCGCGCCGCCGACGAGGTTGCCATCATAACCATTGGCGGATGAATCTGCAGCGACTTTTCCGTTTGATTCATCAAACAGCCACGCACCGACAATAGTATCCGGATCAATTTCAGCGATGCTGAGTTGTACAAGCATGAAACATAAAGTTATAAAACTAATTGTTAAGCGTCCCATTATGTTCCTCCTTAAGTTGTCGGTTATAAATTTCTAAAAACTTGGTAAATCCACGAATTCGATTGTATCGCAGATCGTGATAAAAATGTGTCGTCAACATTCTACACTTCAGTTCTATAACTTAAAATTATACCATCGTCCAAAGGAATGTCAACAGAATTCAATAACGGTGTGTTAAAAACGTATTCCACATAATCTAACATCTCATCGCGCATTGTCACGGTATCATCAGCTACGATTAAACCGCCCTTACGGATGTTGGGCAACGCTAATTCTAAATATCTCCGATACTCGCCTTTATCAGCATCAAGGAATACAAGATCAAAAATGGCATCACACTTTGGGATTTCGTCAAGTGCGTTTCCAACCCTGACTTCAACAATATCGTCTAACTGAACTTCTTTAAGATGTGCCTGTGCCTCAGTTGCACGTTTTGGATCAAACTCTAATGTGATGAGTTTGCCGCCAGTTTCTTTCAGTGCAGCAGCAAGCCATATTGTGGAATATCCATTACTTGTCCCAATTTCAAGGACGTTTTGCGCTTGAATAGAACGGATGAGGATAGAAAGAAATTGCCCGTTTTCGGGCGCGATATTGGTATACTGTTTTGCTGTTCTTTCAAGCCGTTTTAAAACAGATTTGTATTTTTCCATTACCAGATTGGATACCGCCCATACTATTGATAATGTAGGAATAATATCATGGACTCTATCAGCTGTCAAGAAGTTTATCGTTGGAATAGCTGCCAATTCCTACCAGGACTGTCGGCACGAAATACCTCTACGTTTCCGCGGTCAGCCATCGTGACATAACACGTGCATCCATCTGAACCGCCGAAAGCGATATTAGTGCAGTGTTTGCCTGTTAATTCAACCTCTAATTGCACTTCCCCTTCCGGTGAAAGTTTTGCCACTGTGCCTTTGCCATGCCGAGTAATATAAAGATTACCTTCAACATCACAGCGCATGCCGTCCATACCGAAATCTGGAAACTGAATCAATAACCGTTTATTGCTAACCTCACCTTGAGGTGACAAGTCATAAGCCCAGACGTTTCGCTGTGCAGATTCGTTAACATAAAGCACCTTTTCATCAGGACTGACTTCAATGCCGTTTGTAGTGCCCATGTCCGCTTCCAATAGCGTAACTTGCCCATCGGTCCCCACTCGCCAAATCTGTCCGGTTGACTCACCCCAATTCGGATCGCTTGCATAGAGAATATCATTCGCACCAATAGCAAGGTCATTCGGCTGATTCATTGTCGGTTCGTGTGCGTGTACACTGATTTCGCGTGTTTGCATATCCACTTTAAGGACATTGTGGTTCGTATAGTCTGCAATAAACATGAAGCCTTCACTGTTGAAACGGATGCCGTTGCCGATGCTGCCTGTCGGTAGCTCAACAAACACGCTTGCTTCACCATCAGGTGTTACCTTTCCGATAGTGTGTTGGCGTTCAAAGTTAACGGCATATAAGTTGCCATCGGCATCGCAAGCAGGCCCTTCAATTCCAGACGTAAATCCGTTGACGGGTGTAAATTCTTGGCTGATAAAAAGTAGTTCGTTCATGTTGTACTCCTCTGGTTTTTGTTTATGGGGATGCTTGTACTCTATCTATATTTTAGCACAACTATAGAGATAATTGGTGAATTTTGTAAATTCTTAAGATGATGCTGTAAAACCTAAACGAAATTTCCTTGACAGAAGCTCTGGAAAAATATATATTAAACCGCATGATGAAACTCTTATCCATAAACGTTTCGCAGCCGAAACCTATCACATACAACGGTAAAATTATTCAAACGGGGATTTTTAAAGATCCAATATCCGGCACTGTTATGCTTAGAGAAAAGAACATTGATGGCGACGGTCAAGGCGATCTGAAGGTGCATGGCGGCACCTATAAAGCAATATACGGCTACCCGATTGAACACTATTCACACTGGCAACAGGAATTAAACAGAGATGACTTGTCGTACGGACAATTCGGTGAAAATCTCACTGTTGAAGGGATGCTGGAAGATGAAGTACATATTGGGGATGTCTTTCAGATAGGGACAACAGTCCAACTTCAAATTACACAACCGCGTGTTCCCTGTTTTAAACTGGGATATAAAATGGGACTACCAGAATTTCCAAAACAGTTTTTGGAGAGTCAGCGCGTCGGTTTCTATTTTCGCGTACTTGCAGAAGGCGAAATTACTGCAGGTGATACAATTTCCCGAATTGAAGTTGCATCGGAACCGATGAGCGTCAAAGAGATTCTCAATCTACGCTATTTTGATACAAACAACCACGAAAAGATAGCAAGGGCAAGGAAACTACCTGCCCTCTCACCGAGTTGGAAAAAAGATTTTAACCGCATTTTACAGGCGAAAAACTTACTATAACTCAAAGTGCTATCTATAAGATTTTAGACTTGCAAACACAGTTTTTAGAGTGAATGATCCATTTTTCGCAAGCTTCCGTAGAGCAAACTGTCAGTTTGCGTCTTCACAGGTACAATCTAAATGAAGATTAAAAAATAAATTGGGTAATTTAGCGAGGTTAGGAAACCTCGCCAGCAGTGATGTATACCTGCTGCTGGCAAGGTTTCCTAACCTTGCCAATTACCGAAATATTTACTTAAACTTCATACAGATTGTGCTACATAGTAGCAACTTAGATTAATATAGAGAAATGAATATACACAAAGCAGATACGAAAAAGGAAACGAGTAGAGCAGCAGCGGAAGCCGCAAGCGCGAAGTTGCGCGAGGCAATTACTACCAATGGGCATGCGCGTTTCATTGTGGCAACGGGTGCATCGCAATTCGATTTTCTGAGCGCATTAACCGCTGATACTAAAATTGACTGGGCAAAAACCACGATGTTTCACTTGGACGAATATATTGGGATTTCAGATACACATCCTACCAGTTTTTGCAAATATCTACAGGAGCGGTTAGTGGATATTGTTCAACCGGGAAGGGTGCATTTTCTGAACGGCGAAGCTGACGACCCTCAAGCTGAATGTAATAGACTCAATCAGATTATCTCACAACACCCAATAGATGTGGCATTTGTGGGTATCGGCGAAAATGGGCACCTTGCGTTCAACGATCCGCCCGCAGATTTTGAGACAGAAGACCCTTATATTGTGGTTGAATTAGATGAAGCATGTCGGCTACAGCAGGTTGGAGAAGGATGGTTCAACGGGTTAGATGATGTGCCGACTCACGCGATCTCAATGTCTATAAGTCAGATTATGAAGGCAAAAACAATTATCTGCACAGTGCCAGATGAACGTAAAGCAGAGGCGGTGCGGAATTGTTTACAAGGTGCGATAACACCGATGCATCCTGCCTCTATTCTACAAAGGCATCCGGATTGTACAGTGTATCTTGATGCGGGGTCTGTATCTCTAATATAACCCAAATTGCAGGGTTATTTAATTTTACGAATTTTCCGTTATTAAGGTTTAGTCAAAGTTAATACCCAAGGCCGGTAGGTGCGTTTTGTGTCCGCGCTTAATTGTCTGAATCGCGGATTTATCGGATTACGCGGATTATGGATATTGAGAAATAGACGTTTCTGCTTGTGCCTGGTATACACACATTAAAATCCCGCTTGCGAATTATGCTCTCCTATGCTAATATGTCATAAAAGTTCTAAAGGAGACATAAAATATGTTTAAAATCGGCGTTATCGGAGACGAGGTTTCACAGGACTTCGCCACCGTAGTCAATTTTGTCCAAGAATTCAACTTGGATTCCATTGAAATTCGTTCCGTATGGGATAAACTACCACATCAACTCACCGATACCGACATAGACGAGATGAAACGTCTACTTGATGGTACAGATATAGAGATTATCGGTGTCGCATCCCCGTTTTTCAAATGCGATATGGACAACGCAGAAGAACGCAGAGAACATCTTGACATTTTGCGAGGGTGTATTCGCACAGCAAAAGCATTTGACACTAATCTGATCCGCACCTTCGTTTTTTGGGATACAGGAAAGACTGAAGAACGTTGGGACGAAATTATTGCTGCTTACGATGAACCGCGCCAAATAATAGACGGTGAAGGCATTGTGCTCGGCATGGAAAACGAATCTACGACATCTCTGAGCACTGCAAAACTCACAGCACAATTCATTGAAGAAATTGATTCTCCAAATATCCGCGGTATTTGGGACCCCGCCAATGAGGCACATGCAAAGGGCGGTGTGACACCATATCCTGACGCATACAACCAGATGAAACCGACAATGATACATGCACATCTCAAAGATGCTGCGCCAAACGCTGATACTGGGGAAATAGAATCCGTTCCTGTCGGGGATGGAATTATCGATTGGCAAGGGCAACTACAAGCCTTTGTTGATGAGGGATATGAAGGACACCTCTGTCTTGAAACGCATTGGAGACCCTCTCTCAAAATTGATGATGATTTGCTCAATAGACCAGGTGGAAAAGCGTTCTCTGAAGCTGGAGAAGAAGCCTCACGGATTTGCATCGAAAAATTGCAGGCAATGATGAAAAAAATAAAGTGAATCTAAAATATCTATAGATTCGCTTAGGATTTGCAGCGTTTGTAGTCGCGCAATTTATTGCGCCTCTTACATTTGTGTGGGACGCTCTCTTGTAGGAGGGGTTTTCAACCCCGATAGGAATTAGTTCATTATGGCATCCAAAAAATCCACAAAACCTATTCAGTATGCCCCCACAGATGACGACGGTATCTATTATCCCGAATCTGATGGGAAGCCGCTTGCGGAAACAGACCTACATCGTATCGTAATTGTCAACACCTACCAGAAACTTGAGGCATACTATGAAGATAGAGACGATGTATATGTTTCTGGAAACCTGCTCATCTATGATGTGCCCGGTAAAACGCGGCGTTCCATTTCACCTGATGTGATGGTTGTGTTCGGCATAGAAAAAAAGATGCGCCGCACCTATAAAATTTGGGAGGAAGGGAAAGCACCGGACTTCGTAATGGAAGTTACCAGCAGAAGCACCTATAAGAATGATCTGAGGAAAAAGAAAACCCGATACGCTCACATCGGTGTTCGGGAATATTTTCTTTATGACCCAGAGCGATCTTATTTATCTGATTCATTGATCGGTTTTCGGCTAAATGAAGAAGGAAAATATGATGCAATTCCATCTTCACAAGATAACGGGATACTCTCTGCTGTTCTGGGAATAGAGTTTAGCATTCAAGGTGATGATGTAGGACTTTACGTTCCGACTTCAAAGCAGTGGCTGCAAACACCTGCTGAGAAAGCACAGCGAGCTGAAGCAGAAGTGGCACGTCTCAAAGCTGAAATAGAACGATTGAAAGAGGAACAGCAGAAATATGAAAATTAAAGCAGTTCGCACCTCGCTTTACGACATTCCACCACAAGTCGAACGCACCGATGCTATTCAAGCATTTGTCTCAATGGAATTTCCGTTTATTGAAGTTGAAGATGCAGATGGAGTGATAGGTACTGGCTTTTCCTATACTATCGGCAAAGGTGGTGAAGCGATTAAACAGATTATGGATGCCTATCTCACGCCTATCCTTCTTGAAGAGGATGCTGCCAATATTGACCGCATCTGGAATCGGATGTGGATGGAGACGCACTGGGTCGGCAGAGGTGGAATCGTCGGATTGGGAATGGCGGCTGTGGATATCGCTCTGTGGGATCTAATGGCAAAACGTGCAGAATTGCCTTTATATCAGTTACTTGGTGGTGCAAGAGCTGCTGTTCCTGTGTATAACACTGATGGTGGTTGGCTACACCTGTCGGAAGACGAACTTGTGAGACAATCCGTAGAATTTGTGGAGCAAGGTTTTAAAGGGATAAAAATTAAGGTAGGACGCGACAGTCTACACGAAGACGTAGCGCGGATATTTGCTGTTAGAAAAGCAATCGGACAAGAACCCTATCTCATGATTGATGCGAATATGAAATGGAACGCACGCGAGGCTATTCAACTTGCTTGCCGTGTGGAAGAAGCAGACCTTTTCTGGTTTGAAGAACCGATTGAAGCAGATGATGTTGAAAGCCACGTTGCACTCCGAGAAAAAACTACGATTCCAATCGCAATTGGCGAAACGATCTACAATAAATTTGTGTTTAAGGAATACATCGCACAAGGTGCAGCTGACATCTTACAACCCGATGCAGTTAGGGTAGGTGGTATTTCAGAATGGATGAAGGTGGCACATACCGCTGAATGTTTCGGTCTTTCTGTCTCACCGCATTTTTTGATGGATTTGCACGTTCATCTCTCTGCTGCGGTGCCGCATTCACTCTTTGTGGAGTATATTCCCTCGCTTGACCTTGTGCTGAGTGATACCTTGACACTCAAAGGTGGGCATTTTTCTCCACCTGATCGTCCGGGGCACGGCATCTTGTTTAATAAAGAAAAATTGAAGCAATATCAAATATCGTAAATGCGATTTCCGTTCTTGTGGGACGGTTTTGTCCGCCCAATTTATTACCAAAGATAGGCGCGTTTTGTAAACGCGCCGTTTATAGCGTCTAAGGTCTGGGATCGGGCGCGTTTACATGAAGATTAAAAAATTAAATTGGGTAATGTGGCGAGGTTAGGAAACCTCGCCAGCAGCAGGTGTACATCTCTGCTGGCGAGGTTTCCTAACCTCGCAAAATTACCGAAATATTTATTTAAACTTCATCAAAACGCGCCTACTGGTGTGGCGAACCGCTAAATTGACAGTTATGGGTTTCGCAGCACTCTACCAACCTACGATATAACGCGATATAATACTTGTTGTAAACGGCACATGGAGTGTGCCTACTACCATGAGGGAACCCATGAAACTTGAGAATTGCATCGCTATTATTACAGGTGGCGGACGCGGCATTGGTCGTGCGACTGCCTTAGCGTTTGCCAAAGAAGGTGCAGATATCGTTCTGGCTGCACGAACTGAAAATGAGATCACTGCAGTTGCCGATGAGGTGAAACAACTCGGCAGACGCGCACTCCCTATCAAAACCGATGTTCAACTGAAATCCGATGTTGACGCGATGGTTAGCAAAACGCTGGACACATTCGGTAAAGTGGATATTCTCGTCAATAACGCAGGTGTAGCGATCCATAATCCGATTCCAAAGATACGGGAAGAGGATTGGGATTTGACAATCGCAGTGAACCTCAAAGGTGTTTTTCTGTGTACGCAAGCCGTTTTTAGCCACATGTGTGAACAGAAATATGGACATATTGTCAATGTCTCTTCGGTATCAGGCAAATATGGTCATGTGAACGGCGGTGCGTATTGCGCTTCCAAATTCGCTGTTGTCGGTTTCACTGAAACAACGAACAATGAAGGGAGACCGCATGGTGTAAAGTCCTCGGTTGTCTGTCCTGGTCCAGTTGATACGAAGATGCGCCGTGATAATCATCCTGACGATGTAATTGAGCATCTAACACTCCCAGAAGATGTCGCTGACCTGATTCTTTTCCTTGTATCGCAATCTCCCCGCGCACATACGCTTGAAACTGTTATCCGAACCCCGTTAATGTAGCTTGTTCAGCATATACGAAACATGTTTATCGATTCACACACACATATTCAGATATCACAATTTGATCCTGATCGAGATGCTGTCCTAAAACGTGCATTAGAAGCTGAAATCTCTTCTATCCTTGTTATCGGATTTGATTTAGAAACCAGTCTCGGTGCGGTTGAACTTGCAGAAAAATATGAAAATCTATTTGCTACGGTAGGCATGCACCCCCACGATGCAAAAGACTTAACCCCCGATGTGCTAAAAACTTTTCGTGAGCTTTTAAATCATCCGAAGGTAATTGCCCTCGGTGAAATAGGATTGGATTACTATCGAAACCTTTCACCACATGCTGTGCAAAAAGAAGCATTTGAAAAACAATTAGACCTTGCCGAAGAGATGGAAATACCGATAATTGTCCATAACCGCGACGCTTATGTGGACATCCTTCCCATCTTAGAGGCACGACGGGGACAAATCCAAGGTGTCCTACATTGCTTTACGGGAGATGTTGAGTTAATGCACAGCAGTCTTGAAATCGGATTCTATATCGGTATCGGTGGTATAGTGACATACCCAAACGCTAAAGATGTGCAAGCCGTTGCAAGGGAAGTACCTTTAGAACGGTTATTGATAGAAACCGATTGTCCGTGGTTGGCACCGCAATCTTGGCGCGGTAAACGGAATGAGCCAGCGTATGTACGTGCTGTGGCAGAAAAAATCGCAGAACTTCGCGAGACTTCCGTAGGGACAATTGGTGAAATTACAACCAAGAATTTCAATTCACTGTTCAAAACTCATTAGCAGAAGGACAAACATCAGGTATGAAGCATCTGAATCTTCGCACGTATGTGATGGTAATTGCTCTTGTCTGTATCTGGATCATTTTTTCACTGTTAGAAGGCACCTTCCTTAGCTCACGAAACCTTTCCAATCTCTCCCGCCGAGCAACAGTAACAGCCATTCTTGCAATCGGTATGACGTTTGTCATCGTTTCTGCTAACATTGACCTATCTGTCGGTTTTGGTGCTGGTTTGCTTGGTGCTATCACTGCAATCCTGCATGTTCAATTGGGGCAGCCAATAATCCTAACACTATTCATTGTAATCTGCCTCGGAATTCTAATAGGCTTGATGCAAGGTTACCTCGTTGCATATCAGCACATCCCAGCGTTTATCGTCACACTTGGGGGATTTTTAGTATTTCGAGGACTGATGTTAGCATTTACAAAAGGTAAAACGATCCTTTTGCACGATAATTGGCTAAAAGCTATTGGCAACGCCTACCTTCCACGTGCTATTGGATGGACTATAATGCTAATTGGACTTGGGGTAAGTGGGTATGTATTTTTTCGACAACTCTCAACTTTGCAGTCGACGCGCACTGAAAGAGCATATTTACCCACAATTTTAAAAATTGTTGGCACGTGGAGTTGTATTATTGCATTTGTTGCTGTGATGAATAACTATAAAGGAATTCCATTTTCAGCATGCATTTTATTTGGATTGGTATTTGTGTTTCACTTCATCGCAAACCGCACCCGTTTCGGAAGATATGTTTACGCTGTTGGTGGCAATGCCGAAGCAGCCTATCTCTCCGGGATTAACGTGCGGAGCATCACATTACGGGTGTTTGCAATAATGGGGGCATTGATGGCGATCGCAGGCATTGTCATGACAGCTCGCCTCGGAAGTGCCGGCCCAGATGCAGGACGGTTACGCGAGTTAGATGCAATTGCAGCGTGTGTTATCGGTGGTGCCAGTTTAATGGGTGGGCGTGGAAGTATTCTCGGTGCAATCTTAGGTGCATTCGTCATGGCGAGTCTCAGCAATGGAATGGAGATGGCAAATATGGGCACTGCAGGACAAGATATTATCAAAGGGATAGTCCTTGTTGCAGCAGTCGGGTTTGATATAGCATCGCGAAAATGATCTCTATTTCCTTCAATTAGTCTTTCAGATACCAAAACTTTCAGGGCTTACGCATTCCCCTTGATTAAGGCGGAACGGGTAAAAAGTCGTTATTTCAGTGGTTTATCTTCCCACACGCTATCGCTATGGGGCCCGCCCCCTAAACCCCTCTTATCAGGGGAACTTTTGAATACATTGTGTTTGACCTGGTTTATAAAAATTGAACTTGTGATTATACCAATAAAGCTGATAATTATACCGTCCTCAATTTTCTCTATGATACAGATAGAAAACAAGATTAACCATACAATTAAAAAGGATACATTTAGATAAGTGTTTGTTAATGCGAACCTTCTATCAGATTTTATATCCTTATCTATATCTTTAGATGCCATTGCTATTTCCTTTTGGTATTTTGGTAATATAAATTTACTGTCTATGGTTGAGATGTCCCATTTCAACCATATTAGCTTTCTGGTTTAATAAGGTTGACCATTCTCTATAACGTTTATAGAGAACATTACTATAATACTGCTTATCAGTGCGTCGAATTGAATCAGCTTTTTGGTTATATTTGATTGAGGCTTCTCTTAATAGTAAAATATTGTCAGATGAAAAAGTGATAATAAATTGGAATGTATCTAAGTCTGTGTGACTAATCAATTTTTGTGAGTCTACAGAATTAGACAAATCTTTTTCATTATGAGTTTTCACTGCATATTTAGAGCTGCACCCGATAATACTTATTAGTGATAATATCGTTAAACTTAAAATGGTAATCCTTAATTTTGTAACCATTTTTGTTTCCTTTCAATATTTATAGATTTTGTGTGAGGGGATTCCCCCTCACGAGTCACGAACTCAATAGAGATAGAGTCCAAGTTTTTTAGAACAAAACAAGTACATAGCTTCAGAACTCCCTTAAATACAAAGAGGTTTTGACACTTTAAACTTATTAGATATATTAAACAATATGGTTCACGAACCATGCATCACGAACCCCCAGATACCAGTCTGTTATCGGTAGAGACCGCGCCTTGCGACGCGGCTGGTATTCTCTACCGAGTTCGTGACGTTTTAAGTATACTTTATTATTTGGAATGTTGTCAAGTTTTTAGACAGGAAATTTAAAATTACTTTTGCAAGTCCAAAACTACTCATTGCGATAATAAATTCTTCAACTACGATTTTTCCATATTTTTTAAACCGTTTCCCCAAAATTCCCCCTCTTTATAAGCAAATCTATTTGGGAATCTACTTATGCATTACAATTTTGTCATCCCAAACAACTTAACAGATGCAGAATTGGTTCGGCTTGTTCAAGCACGTGATGAATCAGCTTTCGCGGAATTGGTATCTCGTTATAGTCCACGAATTTGGAACATCGTTGTCGAAAATTCAAGACAAAGACGGGATGCAGAAGAGATTTTAATGGATGTTTGGTTGGCTGTTTGGGAAAACATAATCGGGTTACGAAAAGCAGAAAGTTTTGGCGGATGGTTGCGGCGAATTGCTTTCACCGCTTGCAACAGATACTATGCCTCTAACTTGCATCGGCACAGTGAAATTATACTGAGTTACGAAGATTTAGCTTTGCAGATTGATAGAGAAGCAGAGCAACGTTTTCAAGATGCAAGGCTTCTATCAGAGGCAAGAGAAGCTGTGCATAACCTTCCACAAAGGGTACGTTCTGTCGCAATATTGTACTATCTCGAATTGTGGAATGTAAAAGAAATTGCTGAAGAACTCGACTTAGCAATCGGCACAGTCAAGACGAAGTTAAGTGAAATCAGACGCCTTTTACGCCAAGAGTTTGAGATAGAACCTACAAGGGGGAAAACGATGTCACAGGAACAGAAAAAATCTGAAAGTTTACGAACCAAATTTAAAGTTATTGGAATCGGTGGAGCGGGTTGCAATGCTGTTAAACACATGGTAGAAGACGGTTTGACAGACATTGAATTCTGTGTTGTTGATACCGATATAAACACACTTAACACATGCAACGGTGCAACACAGGTGCAAATAGGCATTAACACCGTTCAAGGACAAAGTACGGAGGGGAGTCTGGAACTGGGAAAAAGAGCGGCTGCGGAGAGCATAGATGCGCTCCGATCTATTGTATCAGATGCCAAGATGGTTATCGTTGTGGCTGGTATGGGAGGTGGAACGGGTACTTGTGTCGCTCCAGTGCTTGCATCTCTTGTACGAGAACACGGCGCATTAACAGTCTGCTTTGTAACACGACCGTTCGATGCTGAAGGCGAGCACCGTACTGAAAAAGCGGAATATGGACTACAGCAACTGCAGGGTGGTTTACAACCTCAGTCAGATGCAGTTATCGTTGTGTCGAACCAGCGTATACTGGAATTGGCTGACCAAGAGTTATCAATGCCCGAAGCGTATCAAAAAAGCGATGAAATCCTGGCACAAGGCGTTAATGCAATTGCAGAAATCCTTGAAGAATCTGGTGAAATTAATCTTGACTTTGACGATATCCAGAAAACGTTGCGCGACCAAGGGACTATTCTCATGGGCATCGGAAAAGCGAAAGGTGAAAATCGTGCAAAAATCGCTGCAGAAAACGCAATTACTTCACCTTTACTTGAAGAAAACAGCATCGCAGGAGACGCAGTAATGATTGTTAATATCGCTTCTCCACCGAATTTCACGATGCACGAACTTGATGAAGCCATGAAAGTAATTGTAGAAACATGTGAGAATGCTCGCCCTATTTTCGGATTAGTCTACAAAGATGAGTTGGAATTAAGCGATGAAGTGTTAGTGACTTTACTTGCGAGCGGGATTGATTCATCAAGCGGACAGAGTGGGACTGTCTCTAACACCGAACGCGATATATCTACTGGACAAAGCAATGTTATTTCGGCTTCAAGCGGTTCAGAATTTGTTCATCTACACAACCACAGTGAATATAGCCTGCTGGATGGTGCATGTCGAATTCCGGATATGGTGCAGTGGGCAATTGAAAACAGTTCACCTGCTGTTGCACTTACAGACCATGGTAACATGTTCGGTGCATGGGAATTTTACAACACTGCAAAAGCTGCAGATGTGAACCCCATTGTCGGATGTGAGGTATATGTTGAAACGGAAAATACAATGACAGAAGGTAATTACCAAGGTTCACCGTCCCATCTAACACTGCTCGCTGAAGACGTTGTAGGCTATCACAATCTTTTGGAATTAGTATCACTTGGGTATACTCAAGGTTTTGATAGAAAACCGCGTATCAACATGGAAATGCTGCGTGAATATCATGGTGGTATAATTGCATTGACAGGGTGCATCAATGGGATAGTACCGAAGCTTATCTGTTCAAATCAAAGAGATGAAGCGGTCCGAAATTTGTTAGAATTGAGAGACATCATGGGACCGGACAATCTCTTTGTCGAACTTCAAAACCACTATATTGATGAGGAGTTAGCGGCATATCCGGTGATGGTGGAGCTCGCAAACGAATTTAATCTGCCTATTGTGGGGACAAACGATTGTCACTACCTCCGAAAATCTGACCACCGAATGCACGACATTCTTCTCTGTATCCAAACAAAGAAAACCGTCAACGATCCAGAACGGATAAGATTTAACAATCATTTCTATTTTAAGAATGTTGACGAAATGCGGGAAGCACTGAAGGATTATCCACCTGAAGCGATTATCAATACAGTTGAAATTGCCAATCGATGTAATCTAAATTTGGACTACGACAAAGGGGCAATACCAATTTTTGATATTCCAGAAGGACGGACACATGACAGTTATCTGAAAGAACAGTGCTACGAAAGTTTGCATGAAAAATTTGGAGGGCATCTCTCCGAATCGATTCAAAAACGATTGGAATACGAACTGGATATTATTCAACAAACCGGCTACGCCAACTATTTCCTGATTGTTGCGGATTACGTCAACTACGCGAACCAACAGGGATATTTACTCTCTGCTCGCGGTTCTGCTGCAAGCAGCCTCGTGCTTTATGCGCTCGGTGTAATCAGTTTCAATCCGATGGATCATGGATGCCTGTTCGAGAGGTTTTTAAATCTTGACAGAATGAATCCTCCAGATATTGATATAGATTTTGCCGATCATGCCCGTGACGATGTGATTGATTACCTTGTGAGAAAGTACGGTCATGATTCTGTCGGTAAAGTTGCTACCTTTACTACGTTGAGGACAAAAGCGGCTATCAAAGATGTTGGGCGTGCACTTGAAATCCCTCTTGATAACATTCAAAAGTTGACAAAGCTAATTCCATCCCATCCGGGTGTTACACTTGATGATGCTTTGGAACAAGTGCCTGAATTTCAGACACTTGCAGAACTTCCTGAAAACAGAGAGTTAATCGAAATTAGCAAAGCCGTAGTAGGTATGAAACGGCATGTTTCATGTCATGCATCTGCAATTGTCATTTCAAACGGACCGCTTACTGATTATGCTCCAATTTTCAAAGATAGACATGGTCAAGTCGCAACGCAGTTTGAAGGAAAAACGGTTGAAGATGTCGGCATTATTAGATTTGATACGCTCGGTGTGCAAAGTCTTTCAGAGACTGCGGACTGTCTCAATATGATTCAGGAAAACCATGGTCGTAAGATCGCACTTGAAGACATTCCATTTGACGATAAACAGACCTATTCACTCATCAGTAGAGGTCTGATTGCTGGTTTATTCCAGCTGGAAACCTCCGGCATGTATACGGTTGTTGCACAACTCAAAGCGGATAACTTTGAGGATTTCTCCGCTATTCCTGCACTCTACCGTCCTGGTCCTATCGAAAGCGGCATGATGCAGCAGTTCATTGATCGGAAAAACAGGGTACAACCGATAGAATATAGCCATCCCGTACTTGAAAATGCGCTCAAAAGCACTTTCGGTGTCTGTATTTATCAAGAACAGGTGATGCAGATTGCATGTGATGTTGCTGGGTTCACGCTTAGTGAGGCAGACATCCTCCGCGATGCAATGGGTAAAAGGAAAGTAGATGCGCTCAAAGAGCAGCGTGCAAAATTCATCAAAGGGGCAGTTGAAAAGGATATCTCTCCTAAAGAAGCAGAGGAGATATACGACTATCTTGAACAGGTTGGGAGATATGCTTTCAACAAATCGCACTCTATCACTTATGCTTTATTAGCCTACCGTATGGCGTATCTGAAAACACATTATCCCCATGAATTTATGGCGGCGATCAAGACAGGAGAGGCGGCAGATAAGGAAAAGATCAAACGTTACCAATTTGAATGTGTGAGACTCGCAGACTTTTTGGATGTAGAAATAAACTTGTTACCGCTTGATATCAATGCCAGTGAAAAGAACTTCACCGTAGATGGCAACGATATCCGTTTCGGGTTTATTGCTGTCAAAGGTATTAGTGATGATGCAATTGGTTCTATCCTAACAGAAAGAAATAGCGGAGGTTTGTTTACATCTATTCAAGATTTTCGCGATCGTTTTGATTCGACAGAGATAGACGAACAAGTTATTGAAAGTCTCATCACATCAGGCGCATTTAACGCTCTTCCTGCATAGTCCATCTTTCCTACCTTTATAGGCAGGTCACTGTGCCTGCCCTTTCTTATACCATTTCTGATATATAATGCTACAACACCCCGATATGTGTGGTTTTCTAACCGCACTGTATTCGACAGGGGAAGTCGCTATAAAGGTTTTTGATCCAAATTCGGTGCGGTTAGGAAACTGCACCATAGGCGTCAATTTAAGAAAAGAATTATGCACTGAATGCCCAGGCCGGTAGGTTCGGTTTGTAACCGAACCGGAGCCTACGCAGAAACCTCCACCTATCCTGTCCACTAAGCAGTGCTGCTCAACAAAACACCCAGGATTCGCCTGGGGTCGGTCGGGTTCGGTTACAAACCGAACCCGCCAAATGCCAAACGCGCATTTGGCGTTGATTCACCGTGCCTGGATGCACGCTAAATTGACGCTTATGGTGCGGTTAGGAAACCGCACCTACCGAGACGAATCGTGTTAATTTGGTATTATACCATTTCTATAAATTGCCATGGACTGAAAAGGTTGACTATTGCCAAAAAAGAGAGATTATGATAAATTGAGGTCGTAAGAGGACAAATTTGTTAGAAGGAGATAGTAACAACAGATGTTAAATTGGGGCGTTATCGGTGCTGGTGGCATCGCCTATGTATTTTGTAACGGAATGCGTTTTACAGACACAGGACAGATTTTTGCCGTTGCCAGCCGCACTGAATCAAAAGCAGAGAGATTTGTTAACGATTTTGAAATTCCACGCCAATACAGTAGGTATGAAGAACTGTTAGCAGACGATGATATTGATGCTGTTTATATTGCAACAATTCATCCATTTCATGCAGAGTGGGCAATAAAAGCCGCTGAGGCAAAGAAACATATTCTGGTTGAAAAACCGATCAGTATGAATCACGCGGAGGCTGCAGCAATGGTGGAAGCAGCGCGTGAAAACGATGTGTTTCTGATGGAAGCGTTTATGTACCGTTGCCATCCACAGATACAGAAAATGGTTGATTTAATTCAGGATGGGGAAATCGGTGAGGTGCGTTTCATTCATACAACGTTCGGTTTTCAATCAAATTTCAATCCGCAGAGCCGACTTTTCAACCGTGAAATGGGTGGCGGTGGTATCCTTGATATTGGGTGTTATACTGCTTCAATGGCACGCAAAGTGGCGGGTGCTGCTGCCGGCGAACTTTTTTTGGATCCGATTTCTGTGAAGGCAAATGGAAAAGTGGGGCCAACAGGTGTCGACCATATTGCGGCGGCAACACTCAAATTTGAAAACGACATTGTTGCGCAGATAACGTGTGCAGTTGAGTGTAATATTGGGAGTAGTGTCACTATCTACGGGTCTGGCGGGATTATAACGATTCCGAGTCCTTGGCTGCCCTCATCACCCTGTCGTGGTGCCAGGACACCGATACCGCCCGATACCTCTATCCCTCCGAGCCAAATTGTCCTAAACTCGTATCAGCGCGGAGAATCATCCGAGATAACCGTTGAGGCGGACCGTGATCTCTTTACTTACGAAGCAGATATGGTTGCAAACCATATTGCTGATCGGCAAGCACCCGCGATGTCGTGGGACGATACGCTCGGTAACATGCAGCTATTAGACACTTGGCGTGAAGAGATAGGCATCGTTTATTAACACCATACATTGTAGGAGCGATCTCCGAATCGCGACCTGAAAATCACAAATTGGAATGGATAAAGTACTATGTTAACAATCTGTTACGATCCCTACGCTGGCACACTGGGAAGATTTACCCGTGCCGAGATTTTCGATCTTGTTGCTGATGCAGGTTACGAAGGCATCAACATTCCCGTGAATTCTGCTTTTCTTGGTGAACTTTCAACTGCAGAAATAGAGGATGCAGTGAAACTTGCTGAGAAACACAACCTCGTTGCACCAACAATAGGTTTCGGTAATCACATATTGACAACACCTACCCGAAAAGATGAGGCGTTACAGCACTTTGAGATTGTACTTGAAGTTGCACGCCAATTTGATGCGGCGTTTATCGGAGTGTGGGTAAATCCATCAGCAGACGTATCGCGCCAAGATTCTCTGGATGCACTTGCGGATAACCTGTCGAACATGATACCGCCTTGCGATGCGCATGGCATAAAAATCGCTCTTGAGTTTGAGAACGGATGCCCGCTTGATAACTATCGCGAAGGTGTTGCATTTATATCGGACACAGGTTTACCTGTATATTTGACGTGTGATACCTATCATCTTAACAACGATGGCGCGGAACCGTATACGGCAGCACTTGCGATGAAAGAATGTTTAGGCGATGTGCATGTGTCAGGAAGTGATCGCGGGGAACCGGGTGGCGGTGTCTTCGATTTTGAAACTTTTGCGAAAGGTTTGAAGGAGATCAATTTTTCAGGGCCGCTTGTCGTTCAATATAAGATGGAAGATGTGGCAAGCATCAAACGTAGTTGCGAATTTACCCAGAAATTTCGAGAGATGATACAGTCTTAAGTGGAGCAACAAAAACCGAATGGTTCATAAGCATTCTTATGGATCAAAAGATAAAGACTTTAGTTCATTCTGTCCCGGTTCATATAGATACGCTTTTCTACCACTATTAGCAAAATACTCCGCGTAAACCGCTTTCCAATCACTATTTGTCAACCGCCACCGTGGTGCAGGACCGAGTTTAAAGTAAATAATATCCGCTTCTTCCATACTCTGAAAAGGATAATCCCCAATCGGCGCGCCTCGGTGTCGAGACACGAAGATGACGGCATTGTGAATGTTTTGCTTCTCTACCATCGATGGCAGCTTCTGGTAGACATGCCCCCAATTCTGATACACTTTTCCGATGCGGACATAACTCCACACAGTGTTCACACTGAGTAGCAGAAGACATATTCCAACAGCAATCGAAAGTCCGCGCCTCTGAGGCAATTTGAACCGCTCGTAAAGGATAAACATCCCTTTTGCTGCCAGCGGAATGAAACCGAGGAATATTGCCTCTGTGTAGTAGCGAGCATTGACCGGCGTAAATCCCCAAGTTGACCCTTCAAAATAGAAAAAGGCATAAAGTAACAAACTCCCCACAATAAAAGCAAGAGATAATACATCATACCTATTTCGTGATGTATGAAAAAACGGTATCAGGACGAAAAACCACGGTAAAAGTAGCGGCAAGAAGTCAAGAATGAAACCGAAGGACGCTTTAGGTTCTACAAGTAGGTTAGGATGATAGTTACCCCAACCAAACGCGTTGAAACTGATACACGGGAGAATGTGTCGCCACGTTCTTTTAATTGCCCATTCGGGTTTAAAATCAAAGGCATGATCAAGGTTCGGTTCGTAGCCTTCCGTGCGTTTACCAAACCCGATTTTATCGTAAGGTTGCGCGGCGGTATGCGTAAACGTGAATGGATTACCTGTAAAATGGTGATTCCATGCCATACATATGAAGATCATGACAGCAAACGGAATCAAGAAAATTCCTAACCGAGAAATTAATTGCTTGCGTGTCGGTGAATTGGTCTGATTTTGTGTATCGGTTGCGTTGGACTCAATTGTCATTTTAGGTTTATACAGATGATAAAGTGCGAAGCCTGCACCAACAACACCAAAGACGATAGCGGAAAGTGGTCTCGTATTGAAAGCGTACCCTAACGCAAACCCTGATATAAGCGGATAGAGGACATTACCTGTACCGTTTAAGGTGCGGATCAGCGCGAAAAGATAGAGGGTAAGGTAAAATCGACTTACCGGTTCGCTAAACCATGTTGATCCCATACCTGCAGTTGCTGGCGAAATGAGCGCGATCACTGCAGCGATGAGCGCAATCGGTTTCCCATAAGTTTCTTTCACAAGGAGAAAAAGCAGAAACAATGCACCGCCTGTTGCAAGCGCAGGAATAAGCCACGGGGCGTTTACAAATACGCCAAACATCAGCATTAAGGCATTGCCAAACGGATATTTGGAATACCATTTGCCGTTTAAGATGTTAATATGCGGTGAAGACGAGAATCCATATTCGGGGGGTGCGGGCAATGAGATTTTGCCCTCAGCAAATAATTTCGCTTGGAATAAATATGATACAGTGTCGGGTTCAAAATAGGAAAAGTTGAGATAGATTCCGCTTAGGATTATTGATAGCAGCACACCGAGGATAGAGATAATCAGAATAGCTTTGTTTTTCATGTTATGTGTATTTATACCTGCTTGTAGGCATTCATGTGTGGTATCCATTTATTTTGATTCAAGATCTTTTGCCTTCGCAAAATCTTTTTCCGCCGCCTCATCCTGCCCAAGTGCTTTCTTTGCATTCCCGCGATTATAGTGAGCAAGCACATGCTTCGGGTCAACCTCGATTGCTTGTGTATAATCGTCTATAGCCGCTTGGTAGCGTAGTTGTGCTTCTGCTACATTCCCTTGATCTTCTTTAGATTTACCAAGATTATACTTCGTCCATCCGCGATTGTTGTATGCCATAGCATATTTAGGGATAAGTTGTATTGCCCGTGTATAGTCATCTATCGCTTCATGATAGAGTTGCTGTGCTTCTGTTATATTTCCTTGATCTGCTTTTGATCTACCAAGGGCTGTTCTGGTTAAACCTCTTTGGAAATAAGGAAAGGTATACTTAGGATCAATCTTAATTGAGCGCGTACAGTTGTCAATGGCTGCTTGATAGAGTTGTTGAGCTGCCGCTACATCACCTTGACTTGCTTTAGATTTTCCAAATTTGTGCTGTGTCCATCCTCGATTATTGTAGGCAAGGGCAAACTCAGGGTTTATCTTAATTGTAAGTGTGTTATCGTCAATAGCTGCTTGATATAGGCTCTGTGCTGCCGCTACATTCCCTTGATCCGCTTTAGATTGACCGAGACTAGTTTTCGCTCGTCCACGCCAGATGTATGCAAGAATATGTTTAGGGTTTTGCAGGATAGCGTTATCAAAGCAAACTATCGCCTTGGCATAGTCTCCAGCATTGAATCTACTTTCTCCTTCATGGTGGTAAGCGTAAGCGCGAATATAAGGGTGTTTTTGCCACTGTGCCAAAGGTACCGGTGGTCCAGACTGAGTAAGCAATGCCTTAAGTCTATTTGATGGAACAGAGAAATTGTAATAGTCTGATCGAGTGGTAATTCCGATAACTTCTCCTTTACCATTTAACACAGGACCGCCACTGCTTCCTTTGGCAGATTCAGCCGTGGTTCCAAGCAATTTGTCCCTATTTCGTATGCCGTGTACATTTCCAGTACTGACCTTGTATTTTCTATCAGGATATCCCACAGCAACAACAGGTTCACCTCTTTGAACTGTATCGCTGTTTCCCAAAGGCAATGGTGTGCCTTCACCTGAGAGTTTCAGAACAACGATATCATATTCCACATCATACGCAGTTACACCTTCAACTGCCCAGATTGTCTTTTTATCATTTAGTTTTGCGAATACGGGACCGGGTCTTGCAACAACGTGGATGTTAGTTACAATCTTATCCTTATCTACAAAGAACCCGCTACCATAGGGAAAACCATTTGAGAGTCCAGTCCAACACATGACACGCACTGTAGATTCTCTACCTTTTTCGGAATCCAATCCTGATTTCTGTGCATTTGTATCCGCTAATTTGAAATAGTCAGCGATACCTGATTGATACAAGCTGCGTGCTTTCTCCGGATTCCCTTGAGCAAATACTATGTCACCAAGAGCAGCCTTTGCCCATCCAAGATTATAGTAGGCATGAGGATGCTCAAGATCAATCGTAATTGCTTGTGTGTAGTCATCTATCGCTTCTTGATAGAAGTCTTGTGCTTCCGTTACATTCCCTTGACCTGCTTTAGATTGACCAAAGGTATACTTCGCCCATCCGCGATTGTTGTATGCCATGGCATATTTAGGTGATAGTTTTATTGCTTGTGTATAGTCATCAATAGCTGCTTGATAGAGTTGCTGTGCTTCTTTTATATTTCCTTGGTCTGCTTTAGATGCGCCAAGACGTCGTCTCTGAATACCGCGATTGAAATAGGCAGTGGTATATTCCGGATTAATGTTGATTGCGTGCGTATAATCATCTATAGCTGCTTCATAGAGTCGTTGTGCTTCTACGACATTGCCTTGATCTTCTTTAGATTTGCCAAAGAAATATCGACACTTTCCCATATTGTTGTACGCTTTCGCATACTTACAGTATGATTGTATCGCACGGGTATAGTCTTCAATTGCCGCTTCAAACATTTCATGTGCTTTTTCTATATTCCCTTGATCTGCTTTAGATGTGGCAAGGCTGCGTATCCGATTCCCGCGATTGTTGTATGCCATAGCGTACTGAGGGTTAAATTTAATTGCTTGTGTGTAATCGTCTATCGCTCCTATATAGTCTCTAATCTTATACTTGGCAAACCCACGTTCAAAATAGGCGCGAGTAAATTCAGGGTTAAGTTGGATGGCTTTATTGAAGTCAATTATTGCCTGCTTGTACTCTTTTGCGCTGGATTTGTTTTTTGCTTTCCCGAAGTAAGCATAGGCAAGTATACTATCGAGCTTCTGCCACTCTTCCAAAGGCTCCATGAGTTCTGACTGGTTAAGCAGGTGTTTAAGTGCGTTTGAAGGAATAGCGGAACTGGTGAAATTGTCACTCCTTACATGAATCCCGACAACTTCATTCTTACTGTTTAAGACAGGACCACCGCTGCTTCCTGGAGAAGAATCTATCGTTGTAAGTAAAAGTTTGCCTCCATTTTTCGTCCCGTGTACCGTTCCTGCCAAAACCTCATATCTTCTACTAGGATATCCCACAGAAATAACAGACTCACCGATTTCAACTACATCACTATCCCCCAGGGTGAGTGGTGAACCTTCGCCTTCAATTTTTAGGACAACAAGGTCGTTTTCCACATCAAAAGCAATGACACCTTCAACTGCCCAGATTGTGTTTTCGTCAAGTAACTTGACGAAAACAGGCCCCGACTTGTCAACAACATGAATATTCGTTACAATCTTGTCGTAATCTACAAAAAAGCCACTACCATAGGAAAATCCACTTGAGGTTCCAGCCCAACACATGACACGTACCGTAGATTCTCTACCTTTTACAGATTCCAATTGCGTTTTCTGTAAACCAACATCTGCAGATTTGTAATATTCAGCAATCCCTTCCTTATATAAGATTCGAGCGGCCTTTGGATTTCCGTTTGCAGATTCTATGTCTCCAACTGCTGCTTTCGCACGTCCTCGATTCTTATGAGCAGGCATATATTTAGGGTCAATCTTGATGGCTTGTGTGTAATCATCTATCGCTGATTCATACAGTTGCCGTGCTATCGTTCCATCCGCTCCATATTTTCCAATGAGATACTTCACCCATCCCCGATTATTGTAAGCAGTCACATATTGGGGGTATAATCGAACAGCATGTGTATAGTCATCAATTGCTGCAGTAAACAAATCAAGTTTTTGGATGATATCGCTCTTGGATGAGCCAAGACGACGTTTTACGCGCCCTCTTTTCTGATAAGCAGTAGCATCCTCAGGATTTTGTTTAATTACATTTGTAAAATCAACTATTGCCTTCTCAAACTCCTTTTGTTCAGAATAGATGAGTGCTCGCTTGTAGTAGGCAGCAGGAAACTCGGAATAAAGTTCTATGGCTTTATTTAAATCGGATATCGCTTCATCATAATGTCCTGCCTTAGCCTTGCTGTATCCCTGTACTAAGTAGGCATAGGAACGGATGGATTCTTGCTTTTGCCACTCCGACAATGACTCTATTAGCGCAGACTTGGTAAGTAATGCTTTAAGGATGTTTGAGGGAATAATGTAGCTGTGAGAATCGTTACCATACCCCATGTAAACTCCGGTGACTTCTCCTTTTGCGTTTAACGCTGCGCCGCCACTAACCCCTTTAGCAGTAAAAGCTTTCATCCAAAACCATTTGTTACTTTTGTAAATGCTGTCTATGGATCTTGTTGTGACATTGTATTTCCCGTAAGGATATCCTACAATAGAGACAGAGTCACCACTTTGAATTGTGTCACTGTCTCCAAGAGGAAGCGGTGTGCCTTCACCAGCAAGTTTTAGGATGACAAGATTGTTTTTAACATCATACGCTGCAACACCTACAATTTTTAGGGTTTTCTCTTTACCGTTAAGTTCAGCGAAAATCGGTCCGGGTTGTGCGACAACATGGATATTCGTTGCAATCTTGTCCTTATCCACAAAGAATCCGCTACCAAGCGTTTTTGAATTGCTATCTGTGCTCACTAATTGGACGGTAGATTCTCTTGCTTTTTCTGTTGGCGCTAAGGTTTTTTCAGTAATCTGCTGGGGTGCCTGTGCACATGATAGGATAAACCCTAAGGTTACCAGTCCTATCAATAAAGATTTGATGTTGTATTTCATAAGATGTGAATTTCCTGTTTTTGTTTGACACACGCTTTAAATATGATACAATATTATTAGCAGATATGATACCACGTTTTTAAATAAATTGAAAGGAAACGAATTATGGATTTAACACGCCAACCGCCGCGTCGCCCATCAAATCTCGGCGTTGCGGGGATTGTCGGTGCGGCACGTATGACAGACAAGGCACGCGCCCATAACGAGGAGACCCTCGGCGATTTTGTCTATGGAAACCATTCAGGTTTAGATCGGCGCATATTAGCGTTTTTGGGTATTTCAGCAGACGCATTTGCGGAGGCAGCTGACGAGTCCGATGATGCTGCACTCAGTGCATGGATGCTCGAACAAGGCAAAAAGGCAGATGAAGAAATTGCAGCATTCAACCAAACTGAACTGGAACGGCTACCAACTGATAAAAAACATCAACAACTTCTGAAAGAAAGGCTTGCAAAGTTTGCCCCAGATCGCACCGATATTAAGACAGTGCTGCAGTCTATCGAGTTGGATGATTGGGGATGTTTTTGGCAAGTGGATCTCACCACACGCCCACCACGCAGTGCGCGTGCAAGAGACGTTGCTGGTATCTGCGGTGTGGCACGCATGGCAGATAAAGCACGCGCGGAACGCGCAGGAAAAATCGGTGACTATAAATATGGCGATATTTCCGGGCAGGATGTTCGCATTTTGACGTTCCTTGGTGTTTCTGCCGATGATTTTCAGGAAGCAGCGGTTAACAATCCGAACGATATTGAGATAGGTGAATGGGTGCAGGAAAACTGTGATAAATCGCAAGAGGAAATCGATGCGTTCAATCAGGCTATGGTCAATCGTGGTCCTGATGAAACGACACGGGAACGTTTTGAAGCACGCCGACAAGAAGTAGACGCGACCCGTACAGACATCACTACGTGGGTTGCACTCCAAGATTTAGATGATGAGTTGAGTTTCGGTATCGTTGATCTTAATCGCCGCGCACCCCGCAGCCCTAATAATACTGATGTCTGCGGCATGGTGCAACTTGCACGATTGATTGACAAAGGCAGGGCATTTATTGGCGATACTTTAGGGGCCTATTTTTACGGAGAGGAGTCAGGAATTGACAGGATGACGCTTGGATTTTTGGGAGTATCTCCAGCTGATTTTACTGAAGCACTAAAAACGTTGTCAACCGATGCAGAGGTTGAGGCATGGTTGAAAGAGAACTATCCAAAGAGCGAGGCAGACATCAAAGCATTTAATGAAAAGATGACACAAATGGGTCCTGAAACCGAACGACATAAGGCGATGATGGCGAAAATGCTAAAAAAACTTGGTGTTGATCCTTCGGAAATCAATACTTGGTTCACGATGATGGATCTTGATGATGAGAAGACGTTTGCGTTGCAATAGATTTTCCGATAGCAAGGGGCAAACCATGACTTGCGATGTGTGTGAAAAAGAAGGAGCGCGTCAACGTTATCTTACTCGCAGTTACGGAAAAGGGGAATCGCTCTTAGTTATTGAGGATGTACCTGTAATCTGTTGTCCTCATTGTGGTGAGAGATATTTGACTGCACAGACATTGGATCAAATTGAACACATTAAACGTTCCCCAGAAAATCTCGCGACAAAACGTCTCGTTGAGGTCGCCGTTTTTAAATAACAAGCGATCTTATTGGAGCATAAACGATGAAAAATCTTGAAGCGATTGCAGACGTTCAATCAGGAAAAAGGACAGATGCAAATGCCGCATGGTGGGGATTTGACTCGGAAGATGCGACAGATGAATTGCAAGCCGCAATCGACTCCGGCGCTAAGCGGTTGATTGTCCCAAATATGCGTGCCGATTGGATAATTCGACCGATTAAACTTGCCAGCAATCAGGAACTGATTTTTGAGCGAGGGACGGTCATCTCGGCAAAACGGGGTGAATATCGCGGCAAAGGCGATTCAATGTTCACCGCGCAGGATGTGGAGAACCTTACCATACGCGGATATGGGGCAACTTTCCGTATGTGGAAACAGGACTACATAACGGGACTCGTGCTGGAACAGATGGAATGGCATCGGTGGTATGGACAGTATCCAAAGGCGGAGTGGCGAATGACCTTATCTATTCGTGGCTCAAAAAACGTCCAGGTCTTTGGTTTGACGCTCAAAGATAGCGGCGG
The DNA here is from genome assembly GCA_965221425.1 of Candidatus Poribacteria bacterium. Lineage (GTDB taxonomy): Bacteria > Poribacteria > WGA-4E > WGA-4E > WGA-3G > MSPOR6. The sequence goes on from OZ244889.1 coordinate 385,842, forward strand.
AGATGGGATTTATGTTAATGGGAGTAAGGAACTCAGGCACTCTGAAAATGTGCTGCTACGCGACATCGTCTGTGAAAACCATTATCGGCAGGGAATCAGCGTTATTAGTGCTGAAAACCTGACAGTTGAAAACTGCACGTTTTCAAATACGTGGGGAACACCGCCATCATCCGGTGTAGACATTGAACCCGACCTAAGTGATCAGCGGATTAAAAATGTGAAATTCTCAGGTTGCCAGTTCGTTGACAACGCTGGTGACGGAATTGAAATTTTTTTGGCACATACCACAGATGAGACTGAAGATGTGACGATTTGCTTTGATAATTGCTACATTAGCAGTCAGCACGGAGCGGGTATCCGCGTATCCAAAATCAGAGACAAAGGTCCGGGTGGGCACATCGAATTTAATAACTGCACAGTTGAAAATACCATTACTTACGGCATAAAGGTTCAGGAAAAATCAGTTAATGGTGCACGCGTGACGTTTACGGATTGTGCTGTTATCAACGCTGCGACTGATCGAGAGTTCGGTGGTGAATGGTCACCTATTTCGTTATCCCTACCGCAAACGAATATAGTTCAAACGATGGGAGGGATTGATTTCATTGATTGTTTCGTTGAGGACAATTATGATCGTCCTGCCGTTGCCTATACGCAACAAGACAGTGATTTTCCGCTTCACGACACCACGGGAACAATAAATGTGTTGAACCCAAACGGTGTCCGTGCCGAGTTAGGTAAAGACAGCGAGAAACTTTCTCTGATCGTTAAGGCGTATGAATAGGATGTAAATCTGTCTCATATTAGAAGGTACTGATGGACGTCTGCTGTGCATCCTCGGCAACTTCCAGAAATGACGTATAGGTGAAGCAAGGGTGAGATTTAGACATAATGACTACTGCGGTGGCTCCGGCAAGATTTTCAGTGGATGCTGATTACAGCAGAAAGGCATCTACTCCGCAAGGAATATTAAAATGGATAACTATGCAAAGTTAATTTTAGGACGTGGTTTGCATCATATTGCAAATTCATTGATGATTATTATGTGTGTGCTTATGTGTATAACAGGCTGTGGAAAGGCACGGAGTGTCACATCCACCACCGCGAAGGTGGAGTGGGGCTACGAAGCAGAAAATGGTCCCGGGGTCTGGGCGCAGCTCAGTCCCGAATACGTCTTGTGTGCTGAGGGGAAGCACCAATCGCCTATTGATCTTGTAAACCCTATACCAGTAGAACTTCCCCCTATTCCGTACAACTACTATCCAACAAGCATGAACATCCGCAACACTGGTCATACAATTGAAGTCGCATGCCCGGAAGGGAGCTGGATTGAGGTTGATGGCACGCGGTATCAGCTGCTCCAATTCCATTTCCATGCACCGAGCGAACACACGGTGGCTGGTAAATCTTTTGATATGGAGGTACATTTCGTTCACAAAAGTGAGGATGGCATGTTGGCAGTTGTTGGATTGCTAATTAAGAGAGGTCGTCACAACTCCGCATTTGACCCTATCTGGTCCCATTTACCCGCAGTTCCAAGTGAGGCGCAACGCATTGAGAATGTTGCTGAGGACGGCAGCTTGATAATCAATCCGCGTTTTATGTTTTCACCAAATGATCAGGTAGAGGATGTGGCTCCGTCACTTTTCGGGAATTACTATCGTTACGACGGTTCGTTGACAACCCCGCCTTGTTCGGAAGACGTCAAATGGATTGTGCTGATAACCCCGATCGAGATGTCTGAAGCACAAATCACAGCGTTTAAAGCGATTATTCATGACAACAACCGCCCGGTACAACCCTTGAATGGACGAAAACTGTTCGTGAATTCTGCCGGGGACGAACAATAATTAGGCTTTCTGGGACAATTTGTCGACCAAAACGGATCAAGAGGGAGCTGATGATTGCTATAATATTTGATATTGATGGCACCTTGGTCGAAAGTTTCGGCTTTGATGATGCCTGTTACATTTCCGCAGTAAGAGAGGTCTTGGGTGAAGTTTACATTCATAATGATTGGAGCAAATACAAGAATGTAACCGACACAGGTAGTTTGCGACAAATCATGGAAGAAAATAAGATTCAAGAAAAGAAACAAATTAAGGAAGTTCGCACGAAATTCGGTGAATTGATTAAGCAGTACCTTCAAAATGGCGGCAAATGCTGTCCAAAAGCAGGGGCTATTCATTTGATTAATAAACTACTCGCTGCAGAGGACTACGAAGTTGGATTTGCAACAGGCGGTTGGAGACATACCGCCAAAATGAAACTTCAGTACGCAGGATTTAACTTGAAGCATACGGTTTTAACTTCCAGTGATGATGGTGATGAACGCGTGGTGATTATGCAAAAATGCTTATTTGCTTTAGGGAACTGCTTTCAACGCATCGTATATGTGGGTGATGCTGAATGGGATATGCAGGCGACCAAAACACTCGGATGGCACTTCATAGGAGTCGGCGCGCGATTAAAGGGTAAGTGCGAATTTTGGGTCGAAAACTTTTCAAGTCATGATACATTCCTGAAAATGCTACATGCCTAAGAAAGAAACCGTGCTGTTTATAGCGCGTTGATAATAAAGAACAAGCAATGTATCTATATCACGGAAGCAAGCAGTCTTTTCCAAAATTGAGAAAACGTAAAGCGCACGCGCCACCTGGGAGACCTCCTGAAGAAGCTTTAGAAGCGATCTATCTCACCCCCGACTTTCTGTTTGCATTGGCTTGCGCGGCAAGACCATCAGGGGTCTCAAATATAGATATCACAAACCGAACCATTTCCTTTGAAAATCCCGACCAGTTTCAACCAGACGAGACAATTTATATCTATTTTGTAGACCCCACAAAAATACCAGAGGATAAGAAAATAGAAATTGATCCGTGGCAGATTGCAGTAACCGAGGATGAGATTACACCAGATAAGGTTGAAACTTATAAATCTGGAGACCTGTTTAATTACTACCGCCTGATTGATAACGATAAGTGGAATTGCTCAGATGGGAACAATTCGGGTAAATAGATTCCATTTTGATCTACACAACATTGTAAATTGTAATGAAGGAAATTTCAGATGTTAAGATTATTTACACCTGTCGCAATTATCTGTGATCGTACAATGCTTAGGGAAGCAGACGCGCTCCGTGGCGTACTTGAAAGTTTCAGGTTACATGTCGATTTCCACTATTTTGTCCAAAAACGTCAAATTCTTGATTTCTTTTCACAACCGCGCAACTATGCGTATACAATAATCTTTTGCCACGGCTCAGGTGAAACACCAGCAAATATGCACCTAAGACTTGAAGTAGTTGATCAGGAAGATGGGGATTACGATACCCCTGGCGATAAGGGTTGGGATGACGTCGTTGTTGAACTGACACCTACGAAAATTACCGAATACGTCCAAAATCGAGATGGTACGCTGCTCTCTACAGCGTGTGGTTCAGGAAGAGAACCGATAGCAGAGGCATTTCTAAAATCCGGCTATCAATCCTATATTGCGCCCTTTCATCCCGATGACCCAGAGGAAATATATGTTGATCTTGATTCATCATTAGTCTTTTTCACCAGTTTTTTCTATTATCTGATGGATGGTGTGGACCGCGATTACTCAACGACTACTTATACGGAACAAGAAGCGGTTGAAAAAGCGGCACAACTTGATCCACACTTTCGCTTCGGTACGAAGATATTCAAACGCTACACAGCAGAGGAGAATACATAATGTTTATTGCTACTTATAATGCTATCTATGCAATTGAAGATAACGGAGATGGCGAACCTGTCCAAGTTTACAAAGGGACAGACCATCAAGAGCACGGTGCAATGGTTTCACTGTCAAACGGTCAAGCCGTGGTGTCTGCCTTGTCGGATGGAACGCTATTGGTTTTATCAGAGAGTGATGAGAAACGAATTCCAACAGGCATAGAGGATCCAATCGCTTCGTTGCTCGTTGTTCGTGAGGATCCGTTGACACTGCTCATCGGTACGGATGAGGGGGCTTATGTCTATCGCCTTGTTGGAGAAAAAGGACCGGCTGAACGAGTCGTCGCGTTTGACGAATTAGAATGTCGAAAAGATTGGTATACGCCGTGGGGTGGTCCACCAGCCGTACGTACTTTTGCTAAAACGCAAGACGGTTTTTGTTACGCAGATATCCATGTTGGGAGTATCATGCGTTCCCCCGATGAAGGCATTTCGTGGGAACCTGTCACGCCAGAACTTCATAAAGATGTCCATCAGGTTGCCACGTGTCCCGCAGATGATCATCAAGTTTATGCGAATACCCAAAACGGTGTCTATGTCAGTCCTGACCGAGGGGACTCGTGGGTAAACCGGATTGAAGGGTTACCGCGTCGCTATGGCACCGGTATTGCTGTACATCCAGTAGACCCAGACCTACTGATCGCCACAGTCCAAAACGGACCAAGAGGCGGTGGCGCTTGGCTCTGCCGTTCGGAGAATGGCGGTGAGACGTGGACTCAACTCAACGATCAACTTACAGAATCCACTGATCGGATTCGCACGGGCTGTATTGCGTTTGCATCCGATGGAACGGCGTGGGCAGTTATCGGAAAGACGCTTTACATCGGAAAGGAGCGAGCCACAAATTGGAGCCCGTTCTGGACAGCCCCCGAATCCGATAACGAATATCCGATCCAAACGCTCGCTGGTTAGCCCATCATTCAGGTTGGTGTTAAAAAGGTGATAGCCGTGAATGTCTTAGGTATTGACTTTACTTTCTTTGCTGTGAGCGATATGCAGAAATCGATTGCCTTTTATCGTGATGTACTTGGGATTCCACTGGCATGTTTAGTGCATGAAGGCACATGGGCAGAATTTGAGATAAATCCCGGCACACTTGTATTAGGACAAGGTTATGATTTTACGTCTCCCGGTGGTGGTACAGTCGCACTTGCTGTTGAAAACGTAAAGACTACCGTAGAAGAATTAGAACAAGCAGGAATCCATATACATTCGCCAGTGGGAGAATCCGCAGTATGCTTTTGGGCTATTGTGTCAGACCCCGATGGTAACCGTGTTATCGTCCATCAACGAAAAGATAAGACTGTTGGATAAACATGATTGGCTTAGCGTTTTTTGTGGATAGCAAAAAGCTTGATTTAAACGAATGATTAATTTTTTATTTACAATTCGCGTAAATTGTGGTATAATATAGCATGAGTTAGATGTAAGACTTCAAATATCATCGCAGTAAGGCAATGCCTCTAAATTGTGGAAATAAAAAGTTAATTTGGATAGGATAATTTAGTTTTCCATTTTTTTATGTCCTCGATTACAAAAGTTAATGTTTTATAGTATCGTCCATCGGGTAGAGTGGTGTTGAAACCATAACTGTCAACTTAAGGGTATATCCTCTTGTTGGGGAAACCTTGTCCGTCCGATTCTCTGCCTGTAGGAGCGAGTTATGCTCGCGACATCGGACGAACGGTCGCGAGCATAACTCGCTCCTACAGAATATATGAGATGCCCAAACGCACATTTGACGTGAATTCCTGGGGCTGAACACATCCAAAGGACAGATAACATTCCTTTATGTGTCGGCTGAAGAGAAGCAATTCATTTCATCGGTTTATTCAAGTCCCAGCAGTGCAAAAGGTGGATATATTATGAAATCTATTGTGTTCCAGATTATTCCCTATGTAGGAACAAACCATGGAATTAAAAGTTTGCGCGCTCGGAATTTTGTTCAGGAACGGAGAGATTCTGTTAGGCAAAAGGACTAAACACCGAATCTCTTATCCGAACGTCTGGGATATGATTGGTGGACATTGCGAAAATGGCGAAACACTAATACAGACCCTCACAAGAGAATTGCAAGAAGAGATCGGTGTTACACCCGTTCAATTTGAACACATTGAGACCCTATTTGACTCCAATAACAATCACACTTATCACGTATTTGTGGTAACGGATTGGAAAGGCGAAGCAGAGTGCCTACAACCAGAAGAACACTCAATGATCGGTTGGTTTGAAATCAAGGAAGCATTAAAACTGGAGCTTGCCTTACCGGTATATCGCGAATTGTTCAGGAGTCTTGAAGACGACTAATTAATTGTATTTTTTACAATAAAATTGATCGAGGGAAATATAGAACGACATAAACTTGGAATTGTAAAACTACTGGGGAGGCGTATAGATGAATTACCGAGACATTATTACCATTGAACCTGGTAAACGTGGAGGGAAACCTTGTATTCGGGGAATGCGAATCACCGTTTACGATGCCTTAGACTATCTTGCTTCGGATATGACAGTAGACGAAATTCTTGATGATTTTCCCTATTTAACCGAGACTGACATCCGAGCTTGTCTTGCGTATGCAAATGAAAATTCTACAATAAGTTTATAAATTCTCAAACAGATATACCCTACCAACCACTATAATTATTCAAAAACAAAGGAATTCAACGTGCTTATGAAAACAATCACAAAACTTACGTTTATATTGGCTATCACTGTTTTAGTTATCGGTTTTTCCAGCTGTGAACGTATCCCACAAGTATTAGATTCTCAGACAGAAACTCCAATTGAGGAACGCGACCATGTATGGCCTGTTGATCAGAACGGTATTGAAGTGCCTGTCCCTGGAACATGGGTGTTAGTATCACATACACACCTAAATTCAACATCTACAATCGGTGAAAGTTTTACCTTACCAGCAGATCCTCAACCTATTCTACAAACATCAGACGGAACATACACTGATGGTGAAGGTATACTCTGGACGAAAATAAGGCTTATAACCGCTGAAGGAGATAAGTGGCAATTTCTTGAACGTGTAGACACGAGTGTTTCTCCCCATCAACTCCACGCTATTGTCACCGTAGATGATAACGGAATCCCAATTCTTGAATACGGTGAGTATCCTTTTGATTTGCCGCGGCATAACGTGCAAATCTGGGAGAAACAGTAAGATTGTGAAAGTTAATTTATGCGCATACCGATGCTTTTCCGTTTTTCGCTCTACGGATTCCTAAAAAATCAACGCTACTACGATCCGTTTCTGATTTTAGCGTTTCGGGAAAAAGGTCTGTCCTTCTTCCAAATTGGAATCCTGTACGGATTTCGGGAGGTCTGCACCAATCTATTTGAAATTCCCTCTGGCGCGCTCGCTGACCTTTACGGTAGACGGCGAGCCATGATTTTTTCATTTTGTGCTTATATTGTCTCTTTTGCCACATTTGCTATCAGTAAATCGCTGCCGATGCTGTTCGGTGCTATGTTCTTCTTTGGTTTAGGCGATGCGTTCCGCACCGGCACGCACAAAGCAATGATTTTTGACTGGCTCCGGCTACAAGATAGGTTGGACGAGAAGACGAAAGTTTATGGCTTTACCCGTTCTTGGTCACAGATGGGCTCAGCTGTCTCCGTTCTTATTGCAGGTGTTTTAGTATTTTATCGCGGCAATTTTACAGACATCTTCTGGTTTTCAATTATCCCCTATTTATTAAACATCCTCAATTTCCTCGGTTATCCGAAGGAACTGGATGGAGACAGACAAAGCGAATTTTCCTTGAAAGCAGTTGCCCGCCTTCTCGGTAGCGCCTTGAAACGGTCAGTGCAATTTCCCCCGCTCCGCCGCTTAGTTTTCGAAGGGATGGGGTTTGAAGGAATGTATAAAGCAAGTAAAGACTATCTGCAGCCGATACTCAAACAAACTGCTCTTGCGTTGCCCTTTCTTGTAACATGGAGTGAATCGAAGCGGTCAGCACTGCTCGTGGGAGGTGTCTATTTTGTACTTTATTTCCTATCGTCTTTTGCTTCACGAAACTCTCACCGGGTTTCGGATTGGCGAGGCGGAGATGAAGGGGCAGCGCAATTTATGTGGTGGATAGATTTAGTACTTTTTGCGTTCTTGATTCCGGCACTTTGGTTCGGCTGGTATCCCGCAATTATAGCACTTTTTGTCGGATTGGCAATTCTCCAGAATTTCTGGAGACCGGGTTTGATTAGTAGGTTCGATGCACAGTCTACGCCAGACATGGGAGCTACGGTCCTATCTATCGAAGCACAAGCTAAATCGTTAGCAACAATTCTTCTTGCACCGCTGCTCGGATGGTTAGTAGACAGTGTCGGAAACTTCTCCCCAGTAGGTATTGTCGGGACGTGTATTGCAGTAGTAATTCTTCTCGCCTATCACAGTGAATTGGAAGCAGATCCCTCATATAGTCCAGAGTAATTCCGATTTCCGAAATTATCAATGAAACAGTTAGTCTTATTTCCTTTATTAGAACAGCAATTTTCTCAACCCCAACCACCGCCAAAAAATAAGGAAGCGGTGAACAAAATCCGCGGGTTACGATATATATCCGACTATATCAATGAGTTCCAACATGATTGGTTGTTAGATCAGATTGACAAACAAGAGTGGCGCTACTTTTCCAAGCGCCGCTATCAACATTACGGACCTAAGTTTGACTACGAAACGGGAAAGTTGAAAGATGATATGCAAATGAGCGATTTACCGGAATGGCTAAAAAGACTTGCGAACAAATTACACAGAGATGGACACATACCAGAGGTGCCAAATCAGGTGCTAATCAATGAATATGAACCTGGACAAGGCATTGGTGGGCATATTGATAAAGAACCTTGGTTTAAGGATACAATTGTCAATTTGAGTTTGGGATCAAGTTGTATTATGGAATTCACAAACCGATACAATAAAACGAAAAAGGTTCCAGTTTGGCTTGCGCGGCGAAGTGTTGCTGTCCTGAGGGAGGCAGCGAGGTATACGTGGATGCACGGCATTCCTGCCAGAAAATCGGATGTGTGGGATGGGCGGAAGTTTCCACGGCAGCGAAGAATATCGCTGACGTTTAGACGGGCGATAATAGAATATAAAGGATGACTAATTTCCTTGACGAGGCGGATATTGTGAGGTCTATTGTGATATACTTTACAACGAGTAAATTGATCAATGGAGCACTAACCATGCAACAACTACCTCTATTTGACCCAGATCAGCAAAGTTCTCAACCACAGTCTAAATCCAAAGAAGAGTTGACAATTGACGTGATCAGTGGATTAAAGTATATACCAGGCTATATTACTGAGTTCCAACATAATTGGTTATTAGCGCAGATTGACAAACAACTATGGCTTAACGACCTAAAGCGTCGCGTTCAGCATTACGGTTTTAAGTATGACTACAAAGCGCGGAAGGTAAGCCGTGATATGCGTATTGGTGAGTTACCAATCTGGTTGAAAGAACTAAGGTCCAGATTACAACAAGCGGGTTATATGCCAGAAGGTGCAGATCAAGTAATTGTCAATGAATACAAGCCAGGGCAAGGCATTTCAGGACATGTTGATTGTGAACCTTGTTTTGAGAGCACGATAATCTCCTTAAGTTTAGGGTCAAGTTGTGTAATGAATTTTACAAGCAAATATAATAAGGCGAAAAGGATTCCAGTTTGGCTTTCACCACGAAGTATTGTCGTCCTGAGTGGAGAAGCGAGATATGAATGGTTACACAGTATTGCTCCCAGAAAATGGGATGAATGGGATGGACGTAAATATGAAAGGCAGCGACGGGTATCACTAACTTTTAGAAGGGTGATTATAGAAAAAGAAAAACACTATAAAGAAAAAATTTCTAACTCTGGTTATGTTCCGTTAGTAGATAAAGCGCGGCACCTTGACCGCGCCACATAAAACCAAGATTAGTTAGAAACGTTCCGTCTTAACAGATGCCCATTGCGTAGCCAATTTTTCTTTTGCATCAACGGGAAACGGTTCATCACGTGTCAAATCATCTTCAGGTTCGCCTTCAAAATAGCGGAAGTTATCAATCCAGAAGTCGACATCTGATTGGGCAATAGATAAACCTACCCACATGTTTCTGGCAACATTTTCTTTTGCTGTGAAGGTGACAAAGTATTCTTCCCATTCCGGGCCTGTAAGGTTGATATCGCCACCTTGCCAGAATGTCCACGGGTCCTGTTGCTCTTGAATATTTAAACTCACTTGACGTGGTTTTTCGGAACGTGCCCAAAAGATGACGGTGTATGTTTCACCCGCTTTCATTGAGACATTCCGTTGCTTAACCTTTGCGTGCCAATTTGTGCCGGTGGCTTTAATACCGATGACTTTTAGACATTTATTTCCGTGCTGTGGGTTTTTCTTGTCAATTTCCATCTTATACTCTCCACCTCGATCACAACATGTGCCATCCTCTAATTCCCAGGCGGCTAAATCATCTTCAAAACTATGGTTTTCAAGGAGTAGTTCTCCCTCTTCCCATTTCCCTAATTCTTGAACAGTACCTGCAAACGCACTAAACCTTATTAGCACTATCATTAAGACTACATATACAACAATAACTCTACGCACGTAAATTCCTCCTTTTACGCTTTATATGATTAACTTTCTCCTCGCATGAGAGATTCTATTTCAGGTAGGACTTCTGCCACCGCAGCTTGGTCTACCTGTTCAGCGATACTCCCATAACCTGCAGTATCTATCATCTCAGCGAGATTTTGTCCGAGCTGTTCAATTGTCCATGTAACCGAATCTGGCACTTCTGCTTTATCAAGATTACGGTGGTCGTTTTTCCCAGAAGGGTCGTAATGATAGTGGGGGTTCTTGCGGAAGCAGTCAAAACGTAGTAGTTGGATGTTTTTGCCATCTGCTTCCCCGAAAACACGTACAGAAGGACCGCCATCTTCACCAAAATTGCGGTTATCCACGTGGAATTCAACACCACCCGCGTGGAATACTTTTTCTTCCATGATTTCTCTCCTTGTTTTAGAGATATTTCGCAATTATACATTAAATCCCCTTTTGTGTCAACTGTAAAATTTAGTTTAAGTATTATCAGTGATTGGATGTTACTGATAGTTTATATTAACGCCAGTTTGATAATAAATGACATCAGTTCAATAATAGGTCTTTTCTCCGAAGGCCCATCTTGCGGTTCTTGTAGCACAAACTTTCCAGTTTGTGTGCTATGGCGCAAACTGGAAAGTTTGCGCTACAATAGACTTTTGTCAAGCTCACATTATATTAACGTGAGCTCGGCATGAGCAATTTTTGGTCCCGCAATCTATTAGTTTGCGTTCTCACAAGCACAATCTAAATGAAGATTAAAAAATAAATTGGGTAATGTAGCGAGGTTAGGAAGAAATCAACGGTATGAATGCCCTTTAGGCATTCCCCGCCTCGCCAGCAGAGATGTACACCTGCTGCTGGCAAGGTTTCCTAACCTTGCCAATTACCGAAATATTTACTTAAACTTCATACAGATTGTGCTACTATATGACAACTTAGGTTATCATATAGAAATGGTATTATTTAATCTGGCGATATAAACGTATCTCTGGATGGATAAGCGCTCGCATTGGAAAAGGTGCTCCATTATCGGATATTTGGATTCCAAGAAATTGTGGGGTGCGTTGAAATGTTTTATGTAATTCGTAGCGGGTGTCTTCACCAAAAATCCTTCTGTAAAATTCCAGCGTCTCCTCAATTTCAATTTCTTTCAGCGGATACCAATCAACCTCTTCATAAGCTTTCGGATTCTGTTCATATTTTTCAAAGACTTCCCTATTCGGTTGGATAATCACAACCCATTCTGATTCCTCATCTGGATGGACCATATCCCTATCTAATTCAGGTATAAGCCAATCAAATAAAATTTCTGGGGCACGGGCAATTGAACTGTCGTGTGGGACGTTTGCTGATATCCATTCAGATGCTTCTTGGATAGTAGGTTGGGATAACATTACAGCGGCAAATGCAGCGGTGTAAACATAAGAATAGAGCCAAACTGTACTTGCGAAGAGGATACTAAGCCGCTTGTCAAGTGCAACAAGAAATGCAGCAACAAGAACTGTAAGAGCAGGATAGAGAAGCAGTAGGTGGCGCGTGAAGGACACTTTAAACGTCCCAATAAACAATAGATACGGGATAACAAAAGCCAATATCATCAATTCCTTCTGTCTTTTTTCATCGGTAAGTAGATTTGTAGCCGATGATGTTATCGACTTAACGAGTGTAGACACTACACCAAAACCTACAAGCAGAGCAAGTGGCAATCCCATTCCCCACTTCAAGAGTGTCCATAAGGACAGAAACCGATGTCCCCAATCTGTCTCACCAGCCGAGAAAAGTCCGAAGTGCCCGCGATGATAGTGCATAGTTTCATACCAAAAATCATCATAAAAGAGATTCCATTCTGATGACATTAGATCAATCAGCCAATATGGACAGATTAGTGTAAAGGTAACGGCAGCAACACCAACTACCGTAACAAATTTCCGATAAAAGTTTTCGGTTTTAAAAAAAATAAGAAGAGAGAAACCAACAAAGACGGTTGGGAACTTAACCGCAATACTGATTCCGGCAATAACACCTAACCAGAGACAAGTTCGGAACATGAGGTGGGTATCTCGCGCAGCTAACCAGAGGAATAAGGTTACACAAAAGGTTGCAGGAATGTCAACAAGTGCGAAACGCGATTCGTTTGTGGCATGTAACATTGCGACAGCTAAGAAACCTGCTGCAATCTGACCTACACGTTTGTTACGAACTCTCGTTCCGAGGCAATACGTCAACCATATCGTGCCTGTTGACAATAGGACATTCATAAACCGTGCTATCCAGATCACACGCGCTTCGGTCAAAGGCAATCCGAAAATAGAAAGCACTTTGCCTACCACAGCAATGAAATAAAACCATGCTGTGCCGGGCCAGTTGTAGATTTCTGGAGGGGCAGTGAAATTAATGAGATTTAAAATATCTTGTGCAATCAGGGGTTCGCGAGGATCGGGTGTATTCGGTAAACCGACACCTATACCAAGAATGCGAAGTCCAAAACCGATAGCAAGGATAACAGGCATTATCAAGAGATGGAGATTGTATGTGCTATTTCTTAGCGAAATCGATAATTTCATTTTTCAACGCTAACGCGACACTTTAACCCACAATTCAGTAGAAAGTGACTCCTGCACTTGCGCAATCTGCGTAGTCATAAGTGGGTGTTCTAATTTTTTCAATATCTTTTCCCACCGCTCAGGTTGCGTGTCGTCAACGTAGACAGGCACAAATCCGAGATTTAGATAGGTTTTGATAGCAGGGAGGCGAAAATCATCTGTGTCGAGCATAGAACAAGAAAACCTATTATCGCGAAAATAGTAGAGAACAGCAAGCGATACCCATTTACCCAGTTTTTGCCCTGTATGTTTGCCTAAAACACCTACCATGTGCACGTATCCCACCTCTGCTTCGTCAACGGATTGTCGCCATGCACAGGCTGTGCCGACAGGGATATCGTGATGTGTTACGAAATAGAATCCATCTGGGACAAATACGTCTCGGCCAGTAATTTCATTGCGCGTATCTTGGGCGGTGCGTTCTCTTCCACCGAATGAATCGCTGATGATGTTTGCCCAATGGACCTCATCCCCGTCTCGGTAGGTCCGTAAACTGTAGCCTGTGGGAAGTTCTAATTTCGGTAAATCTTTTAGGTTGGGACGCACCATTCTAAGTTGTCGTGCCATTTCTTAATTCCTCTGACTTTCTGCTAATCATTTCAGCCTGCAGATTATCCTATTATAGCATAGGTATAGTGTACTTTGAAATTATTAGGACACTTTGATAAACCTGATAAGCTGTAGCACAATCTGTATGAAGTTTAAATAAATATTTCGGTAATTTGGCAAGGTTAGGAAACCTTGCCAGCAGCAGGTGTACATCTCTGTTGGCAAGGCGGGGAATGCCTAAAGAGGAATGCGCCAAATCAACGGTATGAATGCGCGTATGGCATTCACCATGATTCATACCGTTGATTTCTTCCTAACCTCGCTACATTACCCAATTTATTTTTTAATCTTCATTTAGATTGTGCATAATGAGACGCAAACTAACAGTTTGCGCTACTTTTTACTTGTAGATTCAGGGGGTATGTGCTACACTTTAACGCAAACTCAAGCAGGAGGAAAATCGAATGGTTCAACCTAAAGCTACACGCGCTTTTCATGTGATGACAAAACCGATAGGGCCAATTTGCAATTTGGATTGTGAATACTGCTTTTATTTGGAAAAAGAAGAACTCTACCCCGAAACCCGCTCTTTCCGGATGGGCGACGAAACTTTGGAGAATTACGTCAAGCAATATATTGAGGCACAACAAGTTAACGAAGTTACGTTTGCGTGGCAAGGCGGCGAACCGACACTAATGGGTGTGGATTTTTTTCGACAAGCAATCCGATATCAACAAAAGTATAGACGCACCGGCATGACAATACAAAATACGTTTCAGACGAATGCCACGCTATTGGACGATGAATGGGGTCAATTTTTCAAGCAAAATAAATTTCTAATCGGAATAAGTATTGACGGTCCACCGGAAATTCATGATAAGTATCGTTATGATAAACGGGGTCGTCCATCATCAGAACAGGTGATTCGAGGATTGCGGATTTTACAGAAGCATAACGTTGACTACAATATACTTTGTGTTGTGAACAGCCATAATGCCGAATATCCGAAGGAGATATACAACTATTTCAAAGAACTTGGCGCGGAGTTCATGCAGTTTATTCCGGCGGTTGAGCATTTTGATGGAAAAAATGTATCCCCACGCTCGGTCACGGGAAAGCAGTATGGCAAATTCCTCTCTACGATTTTTGATGAATGGGTCGTTAACGATATTGGGAAAATATTTGTCCAGATTTTTGATGTCGCCCTTGAAGCGTGGTTAGGTTATAACCCGAGTTTGTGTATTTTCAATGAGACCTGCGGCGATGCAATGGCAATTGAACATAATGGCGATTTCTATTCTTGTGATCATTACGTCACACCTGACTACTACATCGGCAACATAGAAGAAACCTCAATAGAAGACATGGTTGATTCACCGTTTCAACGCAAATTTGGCACAGATAAACGGGATACGCTACCGGAATACTGCCGTAATTGCGAGGTGAAATTCGTCTGCAATGGTGGCTGTCCAAAAAACCGAATTATCAAAACTCCAGATGGTGAAGATGGCTTGAACTTCCTCTGTGCGGGATATAAGCATTTTTTCAACCACATTGACGAACCGATGAAACTGATGGCTTCAGCTCTCCAAGCGGGAAAACCTGCTAATAGCATTATACCCATAATACGGGAACGTCGGCAAGCAAAGGGTAAAAGCAATAATTTGAAAACTCAGACCATTTCAACGTCATCACAGAAAATTGGACGGAACTCGCCTTGTCCATGCGGGAGCGGACGGAAGTATAAGCAGTGCTGTTTAGGGAAGAATGTATGAACTTAAAATAAATCGTCTTATAAAACGGATCCTGTTTTCTGATTTTGCGAAAGACATAAAGGAGATATATGGATAAATCCAGACCAAATATATTGCTCATCACAAGTGACCAACAACATTGGAACACTTTGGGTTGCCTTAACCCCGAAATTCAGACACCTCATTTAGACGTTTTAGCGCAAGATGGCACACTTTTTCATAGAGCCTACTGCCCGAATCCAACCTGCACGCCAACACGCGCCTCCATCATTACGGGCAAATATCCGAGCCAACACGGAGCATGGTCTCTCGGAACAAAACTGTCTGAAGATGAACGGACCGTCGGTGAAGATTTCACAGATGCTGGCTACCGAACTGCCTTAGTCGGAAAAGCACACTTCCAACCCTTACACGGAACAGACGAATTCCCATCACTGGAATCCTACCCGATTTTACAAGACTTAGACTTCTGGCGAAACTTCAATGAAACATTTTACGGGTTTGAGCATGTTGAATTAGCGCGTAATCATGCTGATGAAGCACACGTCGGGCAGCATTATGCTATCTGGATGGAGGAAAAAGGTCTCGCAAATTGGCGTGATTACTTCTCTCCACCGACAGGAAACGCTAAGGGGCAGTATAGAAAATGGCCGATTCCTGAAGAATTTCATTACGATACCTGGATCGCTGAACGCACTAATGCATTGATGGAGACTTATCAGCAAAACGGTGAGAACTTTTTTCTATGGGCAAGTTTCTTCGATCCGCATCCAAAATATCTTGTTCCTGAACCGTGGGATACGATGTACGATCCAGAAGCATTGACGGTGCCAGCCGTAACAGAGGGGGAACATGACAACAACCCACCACATTTCCAAATGACGCAGCAACAAAAACCTGATTTCTCTGAATGGCGCGAGAGTGGAAAGGGTGTTCACGGATTTAGGTCGCATCTACGCGATCGAGCTGAACTTGCAAAAGACATTGCTGTCTATTACGGCATGGTGAGTCTGATGGACAAGTATATCGGCAATATCTTGGGTAAACTTGATGAACTCGGACTCGCTGATAATACTTTGGTTGCCTTCACTTCAGATCACGGACATTTTTACGGACAACACGGTCTCATTGCCAAAGGGGCGTTTCACTACGAAGATGTTATTAAAGTTCCGTTTATCGTTCGGTATCCTGGGGTTGTACCTGCTGGAAAACAATCTGATGCGCTGCAAACCTTAGTTGACTTAGCGCCTTCGTTCCTCAGTGCCGCAGGGATTGATATACCGCTTCCGATGACAGGTGTAGATCAGATGCCAGTCTGGTCCGGGCAAGAAGCACACGCACGTGACCATATCATTGTTGAAAATCATCATGAACCAACGACCGTTCATGTAAAAACCTATGTTGACGACCGTTACAAACTTACCGTCTACTACAACCGTGAATATGGTGAGTTGTTTGACATGCATAAGGATCCAGGTGAAATCAATAATCTTTGGAATTCACCTGAGCATACTGAATTAAAGGCGGAGTTAGTAATGAAACTGTTATTTGCAGAAATGGGAAAAGAACCTTTGTGGATGCCGCGGACTTCAGGAGCATAATAATATTATAGTGAAATCTAAAAATATGTGAACATTCCCCGGTAGATGCGGTTTCCTAACCGCATCTATGGGACTGAATAAACACGGTTCGGTTAGGAAACTGAACCTACCGTAGTGTATAAATAATTATGGGGTTTACTATAATAAGTAGAAATTCATTCACGAAATACTACATTAACACTCCTCAATACAGCGAACTGTAAATTTTAAAAACGGGACATTCAATAGGTAGTGTGATATACTTTAATGGAAGTAAATATAAAATATGAGGCAATATTAATCTGCATTTCAGTCAAAATCCTTGCCGCTTTTAGGAGATGGCACGATGAAACCAAAAATACAGTCTGCACCGACAATAGCCTATCCCGAATCGGACGGTAAACCTATGGCAGAAACAGACAAACATCGCGATTTAATGGTGGATTTCATTCAGATGCTGCAACACCATTTCCGGGATGCCCCAGTTTATGTTTCGGGAAACTTGTTGATGTATTACGAACAAGGAAACCCAAAGAAATCTGTTGCACCGGATGTATTCGTGGTTTTTGGTGTTTCTAAAAAACCACGTCGTACCTATCTAACGTGGGAAGAAGGTAACACACCCGATTTTGTTCTGGAATTGGCAAGTCCCAGTACTTTTAGAGATGACATACGGAAAAAGAAGGCACTTTATGCGTCGATTCTTACGGTGAAGGAATATTATATTTACGATCCGTACGGTGAGATACACCCAGTTTTTATCGGGTTTCGACTCATAGACGGTGTGTATCAAGAGATAGATTTTGTTAATGAGCGTCTACCCTCCACCGTGTTGGATTTGGAACTCGGTGAACATGAAGGTGTTTTAAGGCTTTACAATCCTCACACTGAACAATGGCTGCAACCACCTCCAGAAAGAGTAGAGCATGCTGAAGAACGCGCACAATACGCTGAAGAACGCGCACAATACGCTGAAGAACGCGCACAATACGCTGAAGAACGCGCACAATACGCTGAAGAACGCGCACAGCAGGAATCAGTTTCCCGCCAAAACGTTGAAACTGAACTCGCCAAGGCACTATTGGAAATTGAACAACTGCGGGCAAAGTATGAGAATTGAATATAGGTTCTGCGAAATCTATTCATCTCTGTAGAAATAGGTCAGGCGTTACAATTTCCTACGGTGCCATAGGTTAGTATCGACGTCTCCAATGCCAACTGTCACTACCAGAGATGAGGGGACGTATTTCTTCTGGGAGCGTCTCAATAAATTCTGGGCTAACCTCGTTGCCTGGCCATTCTCGTACCATCGGAGGCGTATAGCCTGCGATGAGAATAACACGTTCTTTGTCGCTACGGATGGCAGTGGTGCTATGTATGAGTGCTTCAGCGAATAATAATACTGAACCAGCAGAGGCTTCAACTTGATAGATAAGTTTGTCATCAGACAAAGCTGCGTCAATCATCTCGTTCTGTTTCCATGTCAAGCGGTGGCTCCCCGGTATCACACACGTTCCCCCATCGTCAGGACCAACATCAGTTAGATATGCAAGCGTCTTTACAAAGATACAGTGGAACTTATCCTGCTCCATATAGGTACCCCAACCGTGCTGCGTGCCACGATGAAAACCGGTTGGGTTGTAACGGCGATTGTTGAGCTCATCTAAATCAGCATCAGCACTTCGCTTATTGATGATAGCCTCTGTTTCCTCAAGTCGTATTGCGCCACCGACTACCTCCTCAACCAACGGAACAAGTTTTGGATGTGCTGCATATTCCAACAACGCTGTATCGTATTCAACAAGATTTCCCATGTGCGCGTGGTGTTCACCTCGCCAATTGAGGTAAACTCTTGTGCCATCAAGGTTTTGATCATCTCTAATTCTGTAAAGCGCTTCTTTCATCCGATTGATTTCATCAGTAGTCAGAACCTTTTCCAATAGGACATAACCGTAGATGTCAAAATGTAACCTTTGGGCTGGTGTTAGGTGAACTGTTCCGTTGTCCATAGTAATCCTCCTTTGAACACGCTTCAACAAAGCCTATATCTAAACCAAATCTATTGAACTGAAGAATGCTTTTTGATATGTCCCCACACAGTCGCGAGTTTATCGGTTGGTTCAACTGCCAGGTTTATCGGTTCATCGCCTTCATAGACGAGTAAATCGTCTACATAACCTGGGGCAGCGATAGAATAGACATGGAAAACAACCCATTTAGTGACAGGATTTACGGCAGCGTTCCGAAAAGGTAGTCCTTTCTTGCCTTTAGCTTTCAGTGTCTCGTTTCTGTCGTCACCCGCATAAAAGTCAAATTCACTTTTACTAACATCCGCGACAACACGGACATACTTCCATTCATCCGTATCAAAGTCGTCAATGAGTTGCCACGCGGCACCATCAAAGAGACGGACAGTGTTGGCATTCCAATTAACGTAAACACCACCATCGTTTTGGTTAATGTTGTCAGAGGAGACAACTTTGAAATTAAAAGATCTGCCTCCGCTTTTTATATATACCCAAAATTCAACAGAAATAATGGGATTGTCGGTTTCTATAGCAATTCCAACCCTATCATCATTGGCACCCCCTAAAATAGCGAGTGATTTTTTATCGGTTTTGACCGTATCATTTGTCACTTCAAACCCATCTCCTCTCACTTCCCAATCTTTTGGCGGTTTTCCAAGCGTTTCTTTCTCAAATCCTGTTTGGACAAGCATTTTCTGTGCTATTGCTGTCTGGACTAAAAAGGAACTGAATACAAGAGCAATAACTAACACAGCGCACAGAATAGGATGAGTAGTTTCTGCAGTTACTGATACTGAATTGATACGACGCTGCTTATGGTTCATAAGTCCTCCTTCAAATTATGTTTTGTATAATGTGAGCTCGGTATAAGCAATTTTGAGGAATCGGTGCGGTTAGGAAACCGCACCATAAGCGTCAATTTAAGAACAAATGTCAGATTTTTAGGATATTTACGTTTGTAGTCGCGCAATTCAGGGCGCCTCTTACATTTGTAGGAGCGACCTCCTGGTCGCGACCAGGAGGTCGCTCCTACAGAAGAAATTTGAATTGAAAACCTTACCTTTCAATGTTAAACGGACATTATACCCACTAAATTGACGCCTATGGTGCGGTTAGGAAACCGCACCGACCGCGGTTATGTGAATAGAATTCAAAACATTAAGAACTTCATATTTCTTATACCAAGCACACGTTTTATATATACAAGAAACCCTATTAACAAATTACGCTATTTCACAGGAATGGTTTATCGCAAAGCGGAATTTTTCTTGACCTGTCCCCAGAATGTTGCCAGTTTTCCCTTTGGATCCACGGGGGCGGGGTTCACTGGTTCAGCACCTTCGTAGATAAGTAAATCATCTACAAAGCCTTGTGCGACTGTGGAATAAACGTGAAAAACGACCCACTGCGCGACGGGGTTTGTCGCAGCTTTCCGAAAAGCGAGATCCGTTTTCGGTTCAGCCGTTAGTGCTTGATCCCTGTCATCTCCGACGTAATAGTCAAAGACACTATTCCCAACATCCGCCACAACTCGGACGTATTTCCAAGTTTCAAACGGGAAGTCATCCACCGGTACCCAAGCGGAACCGTTGAAAAGGCGGGTCGCATTTGCATTCCAATTGAGATAGACTCCGCCATCGTTTTGGGCAATGTTATCATCAGAAACAACTTTGAGATTGAAGGAACGCCCAGCTCCCTTGACATATACCCAGAACTCAACAGAGATAACAGGATTTTCGGTTTCTATGGCTATGCCAACCCTATCGTCATTCGCGCCACCTAATATACCGAGCGATTTATCACCGATTTTGACTGTGTCGTCTGTTACTTGCATCTGATTGCCTCGGACTTCCCAATCTGTTGGGGGTTCACCGAGAGTGAATTCCTCAAATCCAGTATGTACTAAGACCTCTTGCGCTATTGCGGTTTGTACTGAAAAGAGGGTAAAGGTAAGTGCAAAAACTAACATAAACGGCATAATAAGATGCGTAATATTCATTCTTATTGATTTTGACTTGGTGTCGTATAGGTTTTGGTTCATTATTTTCTCCTTGATTGCGAATTTATGAAGGTTCGCGACCTTTTTAGTGTTAGATTAGTTAAATTGAAACGTAAGGTTTTAACGTCACATAAACAGATACTTAATAAGTGAATCTAAAATACTATTGTGTTTATTGGCTATTATGGCATCCAGATATTCCACTCACCTCTTTTCTGCCATGCACGGCAATCAAAACATAAACACATAAACCGAATTGCAAAACGCGGAGAAGTACCAACATTTAATGTATTGGCATGCGGTAGCAGATGATGGAACAGCAGCACATCCCCTTGTTTCGCAACAACTTCCATCGGTTCACCCAAATCTATCTGTGGTAACTGTGTCAGCATAGATCGGACATGGCTTGAAGAATTCGGATTCTTTTTACGGAATTCCCGAATCCTTTGTAAACCTTCGGGCCATACCATCGTCGCTCCTTGATGAGAATTGACATCAGTGAGATATGTTAAACTTGATACCCGAAAAGTGCCCGGATCCAGTCGTAAATCCCTGGAGTATCCATCAAGGTGAGGGGAAGGCATATTCCACTCAGCAGAAATAGGGAATTGATTCATCGCCCAGATACCATCTGGCTGTTCGCTTTTACAGTGTGGAATAGTCGGATATCTTTTAGCAAGTTGGTTAAGCACAGTAAGATAATCTGACGTACAACATGCCAATATATCTGGATGCGTTAGACCGAAAAGCTCAATACGGTTTTCATTAGACATGTTTTCTATGTAAAAACCGGTGAGAAATGGGCGTTGGAAATGTACCCATGAGTCAGGATCGTCCGCATCCATTCCCATCGAATGCCACATTGCTTGTTCTGCTTGGAGGATAGTTTCCTTCGGAATCAGCCCAGAGAGTAACAGATATCCCTGCTCTTCAAATTGCTTAAACTGTTCGACTGAAAGCATCAAATGTCCCTTATTGCTTCAATATCAACAATACATGAATGTAACAGTTACGACTTGTGTTAGTTAACTCTTTGTTTTTGTAATTTTCACAGATATTGGACAAAAAACATAAACATATCGTCCCTACGGGACTAAAGAGGGGGTATTCAACGTTTTTCTATAAACATATCGTCCCTACGGGACTAAAGAAAGAATCAACCCATGATAAAAACTTACAAAACGTTAGGTAATTGTGAAATGATATTGAACAAATAGTTATTTAGCACAACTCGTAACAGTTAGAAAATTACTGTGTTTTCACATATATCCACGTCAAAAATATACTCCAGAAAACAGCCAAGATCAAAAATGAGATATTTCCGATAATCTTTGAATATGTTGGTATTATACCAGACTCTTTAGTTTTCACGATATTGTGTGAAAAACCACTCCATAATGTTCCGAGGGATCCAAGGGCTAAAACAAACAGAGAATATCTTTCCGCAACACTACCAATTTGCATAAATACTCCCACACATACCAATATTATTCCTACCAGCATTGCTACCTCTACGATTCTTCTATTATCACTCAAAAGGTTGAATTTCATAGTAGTGTTACGTCCATATCAAAATGATAGGTAAAAAGTATTTAGAACGCGTTAGGATACTCCGCTGTCCGCGGATCTTCTTGTAGGAGCGAGTTTTGCTCGCGACTTCTATACCCTTCAACTTTGGCGTGACAAAGCAGTAGGTTCTCAATTCTACTAATCTAAGTTGCCACATAGTAGCACAAACTTTATGAAGATTAAAAAATAAATTGGGTAATTTAGCGAGGTTAGGAAACCTCGCCAGCAGAGATGTATACCTGCTGCTGGCAAGGCGGGGAATGCCTAAATGGCATTCATACCGTTGATTTCTTCCTAACCTTGCCAATTACCGAAATATTTACTTAAACTTCATTTAGTTTGTGCATATTAGTCCGCAAACTGAAAGTTGCGCTACACTATTTCACCAATAACGAACTGTTTTCTTTTAAAAATGGCGTCTGTGTGTCTAAAATCTTATAGATAGCAACTTGGGTTAATCTACTGAAAGTATTGACACATCAGAAGTAGGTTTGGGAAATTTCATGTCTAACCCCTCAAGCGTTTCAACAATCCGTTCTGTGATAACAAGATTCCGATACCATTTCTTATTCGCGGGGATTATATACCAAGGTGCCCAATCGGTACTACATTTTTGGAGAACTGCCTCGTACGCCTGCATGTAATCATCCCAATAGGCACGTTCCCGAATGTCTGCTTCGGTGATTTTCCAATGCTTTGAAGGATCGTTGATCCGGGCTTCAAGCCGTTCTTTCTGTTCGTCTTTTGAGATATGTAGGAAAAATTTTAGCACAACCGTGCCGTTTTCCACGAGCATTTTTTCAAAATCGTTAATCTGCTGGTAACGTTGTTTCCAAATCGATTTTGGCACAAGATCATGCACGCGAACAACAAGCACATCCTCATAATGCGAACGGTTGAAAATCCCAATCTTTCCTTTCTGTGGAACAGCTTTGTGTGCGCGCCACAAAAAATCACGGGAAATTTCATCCGCTGAAGGCACTTTGAAATTAACTACATCACAACCCTGTACGTTGATACCAGCCATCACCTTCCGGATAGTACCATCCTTTCCGCATGTATCCATGCCTTGCAGGATAATCAGAAACGCATGTTGGCTTTCAGCGTAAAGCAACTCCTGAAGTTTAAACATCTGTTTCTGAAGTTTCTTCAAAGGTTTTTTCGTTTCACCCTTTTTTTGGTAAGACCCTATATATTCTGGGGTGCGTTCAAGGTTGCAACTATCTCCTACCCCGTTCAAACTAATATTATCTCCAGGCTTAACAATAAAAGGTTGTTCCATAGTCCTCCTCCATTATTTCTACTAAAATTATGTAGGGACAACCGGATACTCTCCGCATTGCCCCTATTAAACGGTTAGTGTGTTATAGAATTACCTATTTCGCCAAAGACTCGTAGTAGTTATCAACAAGTCTACGATATTCAGGAGGGACATCCTCTTTTGCAACCTGTGCCAACTGTTTCAACTCTTGCAGCATATTGAGTCGGTCTTCTATAGCAGATTCCAGTTTTTTCAGGTCACGGATAACGAGTTCATATTTCGGGAAGGGACGAGTCCGATTTCCCGGCGGGGTCTGCATAGCATCAAGCATACCAAGCCACAACTCTTTAATCTCCTGATAGGATTCAGCACCGCCGCGCGCCAGGTCATTTTCATTTTCACCTTGCCCTTGTTGTCCAGGCTGTTGCCCCTCTTGTCCAGGTTGTTGCCCTTCTTGTCCTTCCTGGGCATTCTGCATAACTTGTTGCGCCTGCTGCATTCTTTCGGCAAGTTGCTGCTGCTGTTCAGCGAGTTGCTGCTCTCGTTGTTGTTGTTCCTCTGTTTGCTCCTGTCCCTCCATCGCTTGAAGTTCACGATTCATATCTTGCATCTGTTCTTCAAAGTTTTGAAGTTGATCAAGGGCAGCTTCAAGTTGTTCCTCTTCAGTTTGTGCCATATTAGCTCTTGCCTGTTGCAGATCGGCTTGTGCTTCCTCTAATGTTTCAATCACTTCTTGCTGATTCAGGTCTGCGGACTGTAAGCTGCGCCACTGTAACGCACGTTGTGCTGTTGCCATATCTTCCGCAGTCTGTTCTTCAGTAAGCCTGTTTGAAGCATCAGAAACATTTTGAGCAGCCTCCGGATTGTCTTCGCTGAGTTGCTGCTGAAGATTGCCTAAATCATTTTGAAGCGACTCCAAATCCCGTTGAAGTTGGCGCTGCTGATTTGCAAGTTCAGAGGCTTGACGATAATCTTCGGGACGCATGCCAGATTGCTGAGACCGATTTCTCATTTCTTGGGTCTGCTGTTGAACGTTAGATTGTTCAGCAGTCAATTGTTGGAGTTGTTGAGAAGCTCTCTCTAACGCATTATCTGTGAATTCAGCGGCGGCTCTTTCAAGTTGATCGATGGCTTCTTCAAGCCTTTCTTCCGCCTTTTCGCCTTTAGCAGCACTCATTTGCGGTTGCTGCTGTTGCATTCCTTGTGAGGCTTGTTGCATCTGTTCACCTGCCTGTTGCATGGCTTGCCCCGCTTGACCTAAGCGTTGTTCTTGCGTGCCTTGCGCATTGCCTTGCATTTGACTGAGTTGTTGTGACATCTGCTGCGCTTGTTGTGATAACTGTCCCTGCTGTTGACTGTTCTGTTGCATATCACTCGGAGACGGTTGATCTTCCTTACTCATTTGCTGGCTCTGTTGATTCAGATTCTGTTGTTGTGCCAGCATTTCGCGCGCTTGGTCTAACACCTGCTGCGTCTGTTCCTGCAGCTCACGTTCAAGTTCCTCTTGATCCTGTTCAAGCTCATTTTGCAAATCTTCTAATTCCAATTCAAAGTTCTCCGCAAGTTGAGGCTCACTTTGCCTCGCTTGCATAAGTACTTTAGGGATCGCAAGATTGACTTTAATGAGCAGTTCAAGTGCAGCCTGTTCCGGGGGAATTGCATCTGTCGGTTGGATAGCATTCAATTTATCTGTTGCTTCGCCCATTTTTTCAATTGCCTCTTCAAGGTTCATCATGATCTCTGGGTCAACTTGCATTTCTTGCATCGCCATGCTCAGATCGTCTGCCGCCTGCTGCGTTTTATCCTTTACCTCGGATTGTTTTTCACCCGTTTTCTTAACTGCAGATTTGTATTCTTGAGTAAGTGTTGGAGGCTGTGCGTTGATATGTTTCCACGTTTCTCGGATAACCTGTTTCTGAGAAGCAATTAATCCCAGAAACGGATTCGGCATATTTCCTTCCATTTGACCGCCATCTTCTAACCTTTGATTAAAGGGTTTGACCTCTATGAAATAAATCTCACTACTCGCTTCACCCGGTCCTGTAAGCGTGTTGTTATCAGTGGCATGAGCATAATAAGAGATAACCTCACCCGGTTCAACATCAAATTCTTCAAGGTAGAAGGTATAGGTCCCGGTTCGGAGGTGTTTATCGTATTCAGCATTAGCCTTTTCCGTAACAGGTTCACTGATAGGTTCCAGGGCAAGTTCCTTCAATTCGCCAGCACCGATTCGATACATTAAATTAAACTTTTCAACACCAAAGTCATCCGTAGCCTCAGCAACGATTTTGACCTCTTCCAGTATTGTTGCCTTTACATCACGACCGGGTTCTTTGATAACCACTTCAGGGGCATTATCTGGCATGGCTTTGATAGTATACTCAATCGGCACCTCATTATTGAACCCATCAATACAGAGGAGTTCAACGGTATATTTTCCATCTTCAGTAACTTCCAAGGTTTTCGTGAGTATATTACCATCAGCAATAACCATTTCTGAGGATTTTGGAGCAACGGTTTCATCCTCCGCGCCGCTTACCTCGGTTATAGTAGTCGTTTCTGAACTTTGGTGTGTGAACGTTGCGTTCTGGATAGCCTTATTAGCAGTGAGTCTAATTTCAGCGGTTGTGCCGACAACTGCCTGAATATCACCCGTTCCTTGCTGTACAACCGGTTTTAGCTGCGTATATTCAGGATAGCTATAAGAAACAGAGACATCTTCTATCCGCGGCATCTCGAATACCTCTACATTGTAGCGTTCAGACGTTGTTTCATTAGCTACAACATAGTATTCCATGTCTGTTTCAATATTAAAAATTTCATACGCAAATCCGCGTTTATCTTCAGGATTTTGCACCATATTGATTTCTTGTTTACTGCCTTCGTTTTCTGCAGTAGGCGGTGTATCCTTGTCATAATACGTCAAGACAACCTTTTCCGCATCCTTGCCAGTAACAGTAACTTCAATAGGTAGACTTTTTCCGCGTAGGATACGAGCATCACCAGGTGTAACATTAACCTTGGTTGTCAAAATGGGATCAGTTTTTTCCCATGGTACAAGTACTCGCATAAGACTTGTCCGGGTCTCTGTTGGAAACAGGAGCGTAAGCAAGCCACACGCTGCAATAACTAAAGTTGCTATACCGACATACTTCCGCGTGCGACTATGGTCAATCGTTGCTTTGAAATCAATACCCTTTACCCGTTGCGTTGTATCTTCAAGCAATCGTTGAAGCATGTGTTTCTCAACAGGGTCATCAGATTCGCGGTCACCGAATTGCACGGCACTGACAAGCCTATCTTCAAGGTTTGGATGGTTTTTTTCTACGTTCAGCGCAACATCGTGAAGAGTAAGTGAGGCTTGCATCGGTTGAATAAGGTATTTGTAAAGCAGGTATAGCGTTGCTCCGATGATACCTGCAAGCAGGGCAATACGGACAGCACTTGGCATCGGCATCAACCAATCAACGATCGATTCTCCAACCAGGATCGCTAAAAATCCTATCAGTACAATGGCAGCCCCTGTCCAGAAGAGGCTGCGCTTCCACACACGGCGCGCTTCTAAAATTCTTGTCTGTAATTCTGCATAATCTTCTCTGGTGCTCATTAATTTTTCTCCTTCATCTATCTACCGAAAACGCAGATTTGATGTAACTTCCAGATGTCTACCTATATCTTGAATATCTTTGTCGGTTAAGAATTTTGTAATGTAACAAATAGGCTATTAATTAATATAACAAATTTATGTAAAAATAGCAAGGATTTTTGCAAGGTTATTTAGTTTTAGGCATTTTGGTTGTTTTGTATCACAATCGTTAATATTTCTGCAACATAATCTTCCAGTTTGTGCAAAAGAGAACTTTACACAAGACACAATCTGGAAGATTGTGATACAAATATTTCTGTAACATAAGCTTCCAGTTTACACATTTGTAGCGTAAACTGTCAGTTTGCGTCCGCATAGGCACAATCTAACAGATTGTGCTACATAGTGGCAACTTAGTTTATTTTAGTAGAAATTCCTGACCTACGCAACAATAAAGGAAAACTGAATAACCTTGGCTCAAAAGAAAATATTTGACATCCTATAGAAAATCTATTATAATTATCATTTCTTTTTCTGAAATTCTCACATAAAAATAGCGAATATGACCTTTGTGGAGGCAATTATGCACTTAATTACACTGAAAAGCTGGTCAGAAACGAAGATTCTCAAAACTATAGAAGACTGTCTGAAAATCAAAAAATACCCTGAAAAATATAGACACGCTGCTGGCGGGTTGAGTCTTGCATTGCTTTTCCAAAAAACCTCTACCCGAACGCGATGTGCAGGAGAAATTGGCATCGTGCAAGTTGGTGGACATGCACACTATTTAGACTGGCGGACGACCAACTTCGGCTTGGCGGACCTCAGCGATGAAATTCGCGTGCTTTCTGCATACACGGATGTGATTTTAGCTCGATTTTTGAAACATGAGGATATCTGTGAGGCAGCGGGAGCATCATCCGTTTCTATCATCAACGGTTGTTGCGACAGATACCATCCAACACAAGCGGTCGGTGACTTAATGACAATACAGGAACATCTCGGCAGGTTAGAGGGTGTAAAGGTTTGTTTTATCGGTGTTCATAACAATGTTTGCAATTCACTCATCGCCGCGGGAATGAAGGTGGGGTTAGAAGTGACTGTCGTCGCGCCAGAGGTAAACCCTGCTGCAGTTGATAAGGCGTTATGGTCAGAAGCAGCACAAAAAAGATGCTATAAATCTGTTTCAACAGATTCGATTGACGGTACCTTAGGACTACAGGAAATCATTGCGCAAAATGATGTTGTCTATACGGATACGTGGATAGATATGGAATTTTTTACGGACCCAGATTTTGCGGAAGAACGCGAACGGCGCATAAAAAAAATGATGCCATATCAACTGAACCCTGCCCTTCTGAAGGGGATTGAGTGCAAGATTATGCACTGTCTGCCTGCACATCGCGGCTATGAAATTGCGGGTGAACTTCTTGATGACCCACGGACAATTATTTTTGAACAATCCGAAAACCGTCTTCACAGCATGAAAGCTATTATCCTCGAATTGCTTGGGCGTTCGTAAAAGTCATTGTGTTGGATTAAAACATGAAAAACTATCTACGACATCTTGAATGCAGCAAATGTTGTGAAACCTACCCACACGAAATTCCACAGAATGTCTGTCATTCATGTGGAAAACCGTTGTTTGCGCGTTATGCTCTTGAAAAACTGGCTGATATTTGGGAACCTGAACATCTTGAGTCAAGACCGTCATCATTCTGGCGATATAGGGAACTGCTACCTATCTGTGATGATGAGCATATCGTCTCACTTGGAGAGACCATGACCCCGCTTATCCATGCGAAAAGACTTGGTGAGCAACTTGGATTGCCTGAACTCTGGATAAAAGATGAATCACGTTTACCAACTGGAAGTTTCAAGGCACGCGGTTTAGCGATGGCTGTTTCCAAAGCGAAAGAACTTGGTATTAGCAAATTGGCTATTCCATCTGCGGGAAATGCAGCAACAGCATTGTCGGTATATGCTGCGTGTGCCGGTATTCCTGCTCACATCTTTATGCCAAAAGATACGCCTGCCTTTAATCGTGAGACTTGCCAACTTGCAGGTGCAAACGTCACACTGATTGATGGATTAATTACAGACGCTGGTAAAATTGTTGCTGAACGAAAAGCGGATGAAGGATGGTTTGATGTTTCCACCCTCAAAGAACCTTATCGCGTGGAAGGCAAAAAGACAATGGGGTTTGAACTTGCGGAACAGTTCGGTTGGAAACTACCAGATGTAATACTTTATCCAACAGGCGGTGGAACAGGTATTGTGGGAATGTGGAAAGGCTTCGCTGAATTAGAGACAATCGGGTGGATTGGTCCGAAAAGACCACGATTTATCTCAGTTCAGGCGGCGGGCTGCGCTCCAATTGTAAAGGCATGGGACAAAGGCAAGTCGGAGGCTGAACCGTGGCAGGATGCGCACACAGTCGCAAGCGGTTTGCGGGTACCGCAAGCTATCGGTGATTTTCTTATTTTAGATGCGATTCGGAAAAGTCAGGGTGCTGCAATTGCTGTTACTGATGACGCTATTGACGAAGCGATGCAGCTGCTACCAACGACAGAAGGGATTTTAACGTGTCCTGAAGGCGCAGCTACAGTTGCTGCACTAAAACCGCTCATAGCGAACGGCATTATTACACCATCAGAGCAAATTGTGTTATTTAACACCGGCGGCTATCAGGCATAGATGGTGTCTCCGTAGGCACGCCATCTAAACGCACCCACGAAAATCCTCAATTATCGATCTTGTTCAATGTAATCGTATTTCGGTTTCTGCCCCTCGGCAGGTTTCTCCCCTTTCATAGGTGTGTTTCTACGGTTGACACGAGTCCCGAATTTATAGGTGTGAACTTTTACAATCGGATATGGACCATCAAATCCGACGATTTCCCCTTGTACCTCTACCTCATTATTGCCCTTTGACGCATCAATTCGCAACTGGTCGAATTCTGGAGACGCCTTGAAAACAAATTTCTGTCCGTTGTTTCCGGCATTGAGTGCATGGTGAATTTCAGAAGTTTGTGGTCTCCACCGTGCCCACGCAGGAACATCACGTATACTACTCCGTGTGAAGCCGGGGTGCGCAAATAGTGTGCCTGTAATTGTGGCTTCAGTTTTTAGCAGACGGACCTGTCCGAGTCCATGTCGCCCGCGATAGCGCGAATCTTTCAACTGTCGCATAATGTCGTAGGCGTCAAAGGTATGCGTCCTACTGTATTTTGAAACGCCTTGTCTCGGTTTTACTTCTACAACAGTTGTGAAAAGTCTTTCTTTACCATTCTTGTCTACGGGGGTATGGAAGGTAATATCTTTTGCGTCTGCCCACGGTGTCAATAGTCTTCGGATTTGGATGGCATCCGCATGGCTAACAACATCTGTAATTTCTATCTTCAGGGTTTGTAATTCTGCTACACTCTGTGTGCCAATGCTACTCAGCAGAAACAGAAGCATCGTCACACAGATGATACTGCTGAAATATGTGCGTTTCATAGAATGTGTTCCTCCGCTTGAATTTTACATTTAACATCCGTTATTTCCATTATACACTATTTAACGAAAAGTTGCAATGAATAATTTCAGAAAGGGTGTGTAGAGTTTTTTGCATGTCCGTTGTCTGAATCTCGGATTTATCGGATTTCGCAGATTGCGCGAATTTTGACTTGGTCCCTCAAAATGTTGTCCTTGTGATTAGCGTTGGCACACAGCGAACAGACAATCCGCGTCCTTTGTGTCATCCGCGAAAATCCGTGATTCAGACACCGTAACTTAGACCAAACTTTTGCGAAAATATTTACACACCCTTCTGTAAGGGCATGTATTGAGATATGGTGCTAAAATACAACATCTTCAGCAACCTTTAGTTATTGTAAAATCCACAATTACCTGGACTTGGCGAGGTTAGGAAGGAATCAAGAAATCAACGGTATGAACGCCTGTAGGCGTTCCCCGGGTATGAATGCGCGTGGCAGCATGCGCCAAATCAACGGTATGAATGCCTTAATGGCATTCCCCGTGTGGCATGCTGCATGATTCCCCGTATGGTATTCGCCATGATTCCCCATGTGGCATTCTGCATGATTCCCCGCCTCGCCAGCGAGAGCGTATCGGGATTGCTATTCACTGAAATGTGAACGTATTTTGAATTTTACTATTACATACACTTTATTGATCTGCGTTGCGTTTTTCAACCAGATAATATAACGCTGGTAAAACAAGCAGCGTCAAAAAAGTTGCAGTTATCATGCCGCCGCTAATAACAATAGCAAGCGGTTTCTGAAGTTCTGCACCTGAACCGTGTGCGAGCGCGAGGGGTAGCATCCCTAATCCTGTTGTCAAGGCCGTCATTAGTACCGGACTAATCCGTTCAGATGCTCCCTTCACTACAGCGTCATATAGCGACATGCCTTCTGAACGCAATGCATTGATGTGTGAGACCAAGATGATTCCGTTGCGTACAGCAATGCCAAATAGTAGAATGAAACCCACCATAGACGGAATACTCAACACACCGCCCGTGAGGAAAACACTGACAACCCCACCGATTAACGCCAGCGGCAGATTCAATATCACTAATATTGAAAGCCGCATTGAGCCCATCGCGAGATACAACAAAATAAAGATACCGATAAAAACAAAGCATGTCTGAATTAGAATTCGTCTTTGCGCGCGCTGTTGACTTTCAAACTGCCCGCCATAAGTAAGGAAATATTCTTCAGGCATGTCAACATGTGCCTCAATTTCTTTTTCAACTTCAGTAATAAAATTGCCGAGGTCCCTATTCTGGACGTTGCATTGAATCACGATACGTCGTGAGATGTTCTCACGGTTGATGGTATTCGGTCCGAAGCCAAAACTCACATCAGCAACCTGTTTCAATGGAATGAATGCACCTGAAGGTGTTCGGAGTTTTAGATTGCCAAATGATTCAACGGTTTTGACAAGTGTTGGGTCAATCCGAACAACGAGGTCATACTGACGTTGTCCTCGAATAATTTGGCTGACTGTTTCACCTTTGAAAGCCGCTTCAGCAAAGTGTGTTATGTCTTGAACGCTTAAACCGTAACGCGCTGCCTCAAAACGCTTTACTTTGATTTGTAGTTGTTCAACCTGTACCTGTTGTTCAACTTGCAAATCAGCGACACCATTAATATCAGACATAACTACTTTAATTTCTTCTGCTTTTTGCCTTAGCGTGTCAAGATCGGGTCCGAATAGTTTCAATGCAACTTGCGCGCTAACACCTGACAAAAGATAGTCAAGACGGTGCTGTATCGGTTGACCAACGGATACTTGGACGCCTGGAAAGTTTTCGGTGGAAAGCAGTTCGCGTACTTCAGCAAGGAGTTCTTCCCGTGTTTTGTCACGTTCATCTGGTGGAATGAAATTCAGGACGATTTCATGGGAATTCACATCGTGCGCGTGTTCATCCGCTTCGGCGCGTCCGGTGCGACTGCTGACGCTTGTTACCTCTTTAATTTTTAATAACTCCCGTTCCATTTCACGACCAATACGAGTGGATTCTCCAAGAGAGGTGCCAGGTGGTGAAAAAACGCTGATTGTAAACGTAGCTTCATCCATCACAGGTAAAAATTCTTGTCCTAAACGCGGAACTGCTGCTATAGTCAATATCACTAATAGGAGCGCAACTGTTACAACTACCCAACGTAAACGCATGACGAATGAGAGAATGGGACGATACGCTCGCTTAATCCACATGACAACCGGCTGCAACGTCAAGGCAGTTTCTACATCCGAATCGGGGGCTAATCTAACGACAAACAGCCGCCATCGCACCACAAGGTTGCGAAAAAAGTTAGAAATTCGTTTCCCCGATGAATCAACTCCTGGAATGGGTTCATGTAACGGTATATCTCTAACGCGTCCCAACAGTAAATCGCTTAAAACAGGAACCACTGTTAAAGCCACGAGTAACGATGCTGCCATTGAAATCACAACAGCCCAACCGAGTGGACGAAACATTTTTCCCTCAATACCACTCAGACTAAATAACGGTAAGAACACAAGAATGATAATCAAGGTTGCAAAAACAATGGATACCCGCATCTCATCGCTTGCGCGTGTCACAACTTGTGTCGGTGTTTCGTCAGTCTCATCTCCTAAATCACGCAGATGAAAATATTCCTGCAATCGCCGAAAGATGTTTTCTACATATACAATCGCATCGTCAACCACCATGCCAACAGCAATTGCCAATCCTGCAAGTGTCATGATGTTGAGTGTGCCACCTTGTGAAAGCAGTACAATGATAGCGATAATTAGTGATAACGGGATAGCGGTGAGTGTAATCAGTGCTGTGCGGATATTAAAGAGAAAAATGATGAGGATAATCACAACGAGAATTGCTCCATCCCGTAATGCCTCTTTGACAGTATCCACAGCACGTCGAATTAAATCGGCTTGTGCGTATTCAACTTCAAGCTTGACCCCTTCCGGCAACGTCTTCTCAAGCGAGTCCAATTCGGCAGCTACTTTATCGCTAAGCTCAAGCGTATTTTCACCAGGTTGTTTGATGATCTTACCTAATACGGTTTCTTCTCCATTGCGGCTCCCCGCCCCCCTGCGGATCTCAGGAAGCGATCCGATTTTGACTGTCGCAACATCTTTGATAAGGACAGGCGTGTTATGTTCCCGGACATCAATCACAACATTTTCAATGTCAGTAACTGAAGAAATTCGCCCTAACCCTCTAATCATCAATTCACGCGCATCCTTAATAAGAAATCCGCCCGCAGCATTATCGTTGCTCTTTTTGAGGGCATGTGCAACATCTTTGAGTGAAATACCGTAGCTTACTAATCGTTCGGGATTAACAAATACCTGGAATTGTTTGATATATCCTCCAATGTTTATAACATTGGCAATACCACCTTGTGATTGCAAGCGATACCGTATCACCCAATCTGCTATGTCGCGCATTTCCATCGGATCCAGTTTTTTGTTTTCTTCTGATTCATCAATCAGCGCGTATTCCATTATCTCTCCCAAAAGGGAGGAAGTAGGTAAGATAATTGGGGCATCAACGCCTTCCGGTAAATTCGGTGCAACAAGTAGGAGCCGTTCAGAAACCATCTGCCGTGCCAAATAGATATCCAGTCCCCACTCAAATTCAACGAAAACGAGGGATAAACCGATTGCTGATGAAGAGCGAACCCGTGTAACATCTGGCGCACCGTTCATGGAACTCTCGATCGGTAATGTGACAAGAGTTTCCATCTCTTCAGGAGACCACCCATGTGCTTCTGTTAAGACAGTAATACGGGGTGGATTGATATCTGGGTAAACGTCAATTGGTGCTGTTTGGAACATCCTAAAGCCGATAATGACTGCCGCGATAACTCCACATATAACAAGAAGTCTGTTCCTCAGTGAAGTTTCAGTGATTTTTGACCACATTGATTTTCCTCCTTGAAACTATAACTAATGTGCATGTCCTGCATGCGGGTCAGTAACGGCTGTGGAACCTGCTGTAGCTCTCATAAGTTGATGGGTCCCTTGAACGACCACAAGTTCACCCGCAAGCAAACCGTCTTTGATTTCAATATATTGGTCATCTTTTGCTCCTACTACAACTTCATGCTTGAGGTAAGTGTTATCCGACTCAACAAAGACAAACTTAGTTGCCCCATCTTCAAGGACAGCATTCAGAGGTACGCTCAAGACATCATCCAATTTTTCAATGATAAGTGTCTGTTCAGCAAACATTCCCGGTTTCAATTGATGTGAGGAATTATCAACTGCTGTCCAAAAATGGACGGTGCGTTTCTCAGGGTTCACAACGGCAGAAATTTGAGAAATCTTACCCGTGAAAACCGTTCCGGGATAAGCGGGGACGCGAATTCGCACTTCGCTGTCAACCTTCCACTTACCTTGCAAAAGGGCAAGCGTATCTTCGTAAACTTCACCTTCAACCCAGACGACATCAGTGTCAAGTATTGCGTACAGTGAATCGCTTTTATCAACAGTTGCACCAAGCGTTACATCTTGCTTGATGATCTGCCCAGATGCCGGTGCTGTAACGTGGAATCGGGCGTGAGATTTTCCTGTTTCAACAACCTTATCTATTTCATTAGAGGTCATACCGAATACTGCAAGTTTCTGCCGAACTTTCGCTAACACGATAGCAGCATTACGTTGTGCTTCTTCTGTTTGAAGTAGTGCCTCTAATGCCTCTGAGCTCGTCATAAAAGGCGCGTAATTTTCGATGAGTTTATCGGCAGATAAATCCTTAAATGGGACAATTACATCCGTTTTAGCGATAGTTTCAAGATGCGTTTTAGTCAAACCTGCAGCTAAAGCACGTTGCTTGTTCGC
Source organism: Candidatus Poribacteria bacterium (assembly GCA_965221425.1). Taxonomy (GTDB): domain Bacteria; phylum Poribacteria; class WGA-4E; order WGA-4E; family WGA-3G; genus MSPOR6. Next base: position 421,464 of record OZ244889.1, read on the forward strand.
TTTAACTTTGACAACAGCAGATTTGTAGGCAGTTTCTGCATCAACCAATCCTGACGCTTCTTCAATCAAAGTAACATATTTCAAAGCATCAACACTATCAACCGTTTGTGTTGATGTTGACTGTAATTTGCCATCCGCATTCAGCAGGATGAGAATTGGCGTTGTGCCATCATCACTGAGTATTTTTTTAAGCGTTTGTTCACTGACGCCGAGTATATGAAATTGCCGCTTCGCACCAGTAAATGCGTTAGTCGCTTTTGTGTATTCTGCTTTTTTGGCAATCAGCTCTTTCTGTGCTGAGATACGTTTCTCAGTAAGCGTTTCAATACGTTCAAGCGTATTTGCAAGTAGTTTGCGTTCAACATCAGCCTTAACAAGATCAACACGCATCTGTTCTAATGCCGAAATGGTCTTGGCAGTAGCTAATGCTTTATGCTTCAGATAAGCTGCTTTCTGCTCTTGCATCTCAGCAAGTGATTCCAGATAGTCAATTTGTCGAGTTTGCAATTCTAATCGTATCTGCTTAGCAAAAGCCGATTTCTGCTTAGTTAATTTGGCGTTTAACGATTTCTGCTGCTGTACTGCTTCAATCAGGTCAATCTCAACCAATTGCAAGTCTACGCTTTCCAATTCAAGTAGTACATCGCCTTCTTTTACCGAGTCGCCAAGATTGAAATAGATGTGTTTTACAATACCGCCGATTCTTGGTGTAACGATTGCCTGTTTTCCCGGATGGGCAATTATGTTGCCGGTAACCTGGACTACCTTTTCAATAGCACGAAGGTCTGCTTCAGCGGTTTTCAACCCGATATTGGCTTTCGCTTTATCGGTGAGAGTAACCGCGTTTTCCGCGGCGTGTGCATGCGCGTCGTCTTGCTTATTTCCTTCGTCTTCATTGTTTATCTGTTCTTCTTCAGCCCAAGTGAATGTGAGACAAGGGTTTGATGAAAACAAACCGCCTGTCGCTATCACATAAATTGCGAAAAATAGTAGTGTCAAATGAAAATAGCGTTGCATTTTATGTCTCCTTATAGATATAGGCACGCTTCATGAGTTGTTAAAACCTACTGCCCTAATTCAATAGATGTGCCAATTGCAGATTCAAGTTCTATGAATGCCTTGTGGTACGCTGCGAGTGCGTCAAAATAGGCAAATTGTGTTTTGACATATTCGTTCTGCATCAAAATCACTTCCAAGAGTTCTGCTTCCCCTAATTCATAAGCAGAACGTGTGAGGGTTAGGTTTTCGTTAAGCAACTTTAATAAATTGCTATCATAAAACTTAAGATTTTTTTGTGCAGCATTTACAGACAGAAATGCTGCCATCACTTCACGAACAATTTGTTTCTCAGTATTAGTGATTTCTACTGCACCAACCTGCTTTTGTGCCTTTGCAGCATTTATCTCAGCACGATTCCAATCGAACAACGGCAAAGGTATTGAGAACTTTACCCCGAATCCTGTAGACCCGAAACTACGTTCTGCAATACCGCCAATACTTAGATCAGGAATGTTTGCTGCTTTTGCAAGCCTGTGAATGCTTTCGATCTGATTCACGTTCAATCGGAGCGACTTCAGGTCGGCACGGTGTGAAAGTGCGTGTGATTTTAAAGTATCAAGTTTCAAATTCGCAGGAACCTTTTTGGGTAACCCTCCAGTTGCAGTCGGTGTCGCATCAAGCGATGTTCCCATCAAACCGTTCAATTCAAGTTGTGCTAACTGCAGATCACTTTCTAACGTGGCAGCCTCACGCAACGCAGATTGCAACTGAATATTTGCAAGGCCTACCTGTGTAACAGAAATATCGCCAGCATCAAACTGAATGCGTGCCATGTCGAGCATCTGTTGATTGTGTTTAATAATCTCTTGTGCCAACTTAAGCTTTTCTTGTACAAGAATAAGCTGATAAAAGGCGAGTTTGACAGATTTAATGAGTTTCCGAGATTCATCTGTTAGTTCAAGGTTTACTTTTTCGAGATTTATTTTCGCTATCTGTTTTCGATGGCGACGTTGACCGCCAAGTTCAAAGGTTTTCGTTAATTCAAATACCTGTTCCGCATGAGAACCACCGATAAATTCAGATTCCAATTCAGGATTGCTTAGCAAAGCAATGCCATCAAGCTGGACTTGTGCGACCTTAATTTTTTCGCGAATCGCTTTGAGTGTCGGGTTTTCGCGCAACGCAGTTTGGATTGCGGTTTCAAGGTTGATTTCATCGTTTTGAACTGCGGAAACAGTTATTGGAAAAAAATTGAAGATTACAATGTACATTCCTACGGTTGTGATGGTAAAGCTCAATCTGATTTTCATAAGTATCTTGCTCCTCACAAGTTAGATGGTATAGAAGGTTACACGCAAATAGGTACCAATCAAATAGTAATTGGACTGCTCCGCGTATACCATATAACATGGGTTACACAATAGTATTTAGATAGGCATCATTTTAGAACAACCTAATGCCTTCTCATAAAGAAATTAAAATATACAGAATTCAGTACAAGGAGAGTGCTTAATAGCACCATAGGAAGGATTAAATGAGGAGTGTTACGGTACGAAGAGAAATAAGCGTAGGATCAATTAATGGCGGAATGACTGAAAATGGGGTGGTTGTTGGAATAAAAAAATCAGGGACTTCATGTGAAATTGATGAAGTTGAAGAAACAGTATCGTGTGTTGATAACAAATTTTCTTGAACAGAAATAACGTACAACTCACTGTTTAAAGAAGCAAAGATAGGTAGGTCAATGCATTCACCGCAGTGGTTTTTATCTGCTGCAGCAGTTGTTTTAGGGTGATCCAAATCATGAGAAGGGGCATCCGCACAGCATCCGTTGACTGCAAATTCAAATTCAATGTGTCCATCCTCACCAATACAGAGGACATAGTTGGACAATTGCATCGGAATTATGGCAAAATAGATAAATAACCAAATCAGAGGGATAATAGCGTTATTTTTTCTTAAGAAAAGAGGCATCATTTTGCAGCATTCCTAAATTCAAGCAGCCTAACGGTTCATATACAAGTTCAAACTATCTCATGAAGTATACACAATTTTCGAGCAGTATGTCAAGGAGAAAGTGTGAATATTGCAGGGTTATTTAGTTTTAAGAGTTTTCTGATATTGAGATTTACTGACTGAAAGTTAATACCCAGAAACATGAACATTGTTCTTTAGTCCCTAATGAAGTTTAAATAAATATTTCGGTAATTTTGCGAGGTTAGGAAACCTCGCCAGCAAAGATGTACACCTACTGCTGGCGAGGTTTCCTAACCTCGCCAAAATACGAGACTAAAGACACGGACAAGATGGCAACACATAAAATTAACGTCATAAAAAACCATCAAAAATATTGAAAACTAAATAACCCTGATGAATGTTGTTTGAGTGTATAAAGTTTTTGTAGCAACACTGATGTCCAAAAATGTTGCAAGGTGGAATAAAAATGGAAAAGAGTAAACGGAAGATAGCCGAATTCCTACGTGCAAACGGTGCTGTATAATCCTAACATAAACGCTCAATCAAAATTGAAACCAAAATCACCTCCTAAACGTGTTATGTATGGATAGGTTTAACGACCTGCAATAATTAATACATCCACATTTTTAGGAGAAGATTATGACACTCAACACTTACTTAACCTTCAACAATGAATGTCGCGAAGCGTTTGAATTCTATCGCTCCGTTTTTGGCGGAGAGTTTCTGAACATTTCAACATTCCGTGAGGCACCAGAAGACCTTGGCGTTGCAGAAGAAGATTTAGATCGTATTATGCACGTTTCCCTTCCAATTGGTTCCAGTGTCCTGATGGGCAGCGATACTTGTTCATCGTTAGGGCCGCCACGTGTCCCAGGGAACAACTTTTCGCTCTGCTTTGAGACGGGTGAAAGATCGCATGCAAACGAAGTGTTTGCAAAACTATCTAATGGCGGCAAAGTCATGATGCCGATGGGCGACGTGTTCTGGGGTTCCTACTACGGCAAATGTACTGATAAATTTGGGATCACTTGGGACATTATGGCATGCCCTACACAAGAATAACCCAATTCGTTGTATGAACTCATAGAAAAAAATGATTTTCCATGACGGAACAGAAATTTTTATTTATAATTTTTTACCAAATAAGCAATATTGAGGTAAATAACATCATGAAAATTAGAGTAACCAGCGTTTTGGTTCAAGATCAAGAAAGTGCGTTAAAATTTTATACTGAAAAATTGGAATTTGTTAAGAAGAGGGACATTCCCTTAGGAAATGGTGACAGATGGCTTACAGTAGTATCAAAAGAAGAACAAGACGGGACTGAACTTTTGTTAGAACCATTATTTGGTAATCATTTTGAACCCGCCAAAACGTATCAAAAGGCTTTATTTGATGCAGGACTTCCCTATACCCAATTCAGTGTAGAAAACGTTCAGAAAGAATATGAGCGATTAATCAACCTTGGTGTCGAATTCAGTGTAAAACCTACTGATATAGGAACAACAATTTTTGCTGTTTTCAATGATACTTGCGGAAACAATATTCAGATCGTAGAAATTGAGTGAGGGTGGAAAAATAGGAAGACTGGAAGAGGTGCTTGTGTTCGCGCAGAACCCTTTGAATTGAACTTGCAAGTCTTTCCTGATTACTTCTGCTATGGGTGGTTTAACTGCAAGCATATCACTGACTATGTTATTCTTGATGTTCGGGTACTCAAATACTTCCACCAGCAAGGGCATTTACAGAAGTATGAGGCAAATAGACGAAGGAATACCAATGGGTTAAGATCAGAATTGGTTTATACTCTACTGCACGATTTGCCTATTTTTCGCTAACAACAAAAGGCGTTGATTTGTTCCAACGCCTTACCCTTTAATTCGTTATACCCAATTTAACCCATCCCAAAACTACTTATTGCGTTTTGAAAACTCGGTTATAAGCCCTCCCTAACTGTTCCCACCATCTTGTGAGTAGCTCTCTGCTCCCATCCTCTCGTTTGAACGGCAATCGGGTTTACAAAACCCCCTACAAGATATCTATCCCGTACATCCATACATTAAGCTCCCTTACAATTTTCATTTCATATCTATCGCATATTGTGCTATAATGAATTACAGAAAACTTTGCATGAGGAAGTAAATGCGTTTTAAAAATCGAGTAGCATTTGTAACGGGCGGTGGCGGGCCGTTAGGTATCGGCAGAGCTGCATGCTTAGCATTTGCACGAGAAGGTGCGTCAGTAGTTGTCGCAGGTGGTAGGAATGCAGATGCTGTCGCCGCGGAAATTCGCACCGAAGGCGGAAATGCTATTGCTGTGCCGTTAGATGTTACCGATCCTGCACAAGTTCAAGCAGCCGTTGATACAGCAATGGATACATTTAAACGGATTGACATTCTTTTTAACAACGCAGGAATTATCAATCGTCAAACACTTTTTGAATTAACGCCAGAAGGATTTGACAACGTAATGGCGGTTAATGTCAAAGGATGTTTACTGTGTGCGCAGGCGGTTGCAAAGGTCATGGTAGCAGAAAAGATACGGGGACGGATCATAAATAATTCGTCTATCTTTGCTGAGGAATCGCATGCTGGAGTTTTAAGTTACTGTGTAAGCAAAGCAGCAGTCAATCGTTTAACGCGCAGTCTCGCGTTGGAACTCCGGCCGCACGGCATCACTGTGAATGCTGTTGCCCCTGGCGGGGGTGCCCCGACAGGTATGAACGCACCGCAAAATCTTCCTACTGATGATAGTCTTCCTGAATTACTGCCTGCTTCACCGGATGCACCGCTTGACCGTGGCGCAACAGTATGGGACTATATTGGAGCAGTGTTGTTCCTCGCTTCTGATGATGCCGCTTACATTAGCGGTGACATTATGACAATTGATGGTGGAGCCATCTCGCGCCGATAAGGTGTTAGGAGAAGAATCTCTTGTGGTTGATTGGGGCTCTAAAAACTTGTTGGCAGGAAATCAGTGGGTGGTTTGTAGTTCTTTGGCAGTTATTAGTAACGTATAAGTCATTTGTCCTAATTTTCTCAATAACAAGTTTAGTGTTGAGTATTGCTGGATGTACTACGTTGATAACCTTCTTACCACATGACTATTTTACTGCAACAAAACAGGGACAACATATCAAAAATCCGATTCTACGTTTTTTTGTGTCTTTACTCAAAAATATAGTAGGAGGGGTGCTTATTATAGTAGGCGCACTCATGTCAGTTCCCGGTATACCAGGGCAGGGATTATTAACGATTTTTTCAGGGTTGATTATCAGTGATTTTCCTGGGAAAAAACGGTTAGCACGCCGACTTATCCGTACACGTGCGGTCTACTTAGCTGCTAACAAGATTCGTGAGTATTTCAAACGTCTGCCACTCGTTTTAGAGGAAATAGAGGAATTAGATACACATCACAGTGAAGAATGAAAAGAGTGGTTACCGAAATTTTGAATTTTGAGCACCTAATTAAAGTGGTAAGAACGCAGTACACTTGCAATCTCAGCACTGCCACTCATGACAAAATCAATCTGTTGTGAGGTATTTGTTATCCGTTTGTATATCTGGTGGATAGTTAATTTTCCAGATTTTAAAGTCTGCGATATCTTCTTCATTTGTGGCATAAACAGGTTCGAAAATATCGGACTCTTCACCAAAGAAGTAGAGACGAACAGCAAAACTTCGCCACCCAACAGATGGAAGGTAATAGGCTTTTTTAAGACGTTCGAAATCATCATAATGGAAGATGACTCCGCCATGTTGGTGTTCGTTGTCTAACGCTTTGTAGACCTCACGTTTTGCACCTGTGAAGGCAACATAAGGCAGCTGTACATTGCTTCCGTCTTTCAAAAGTGCAGTTAAAAAATCTGGTGGATCCAACGTCACGTTTTGTGGTGTATTTATGTAAATTAGCGGTGTATTTATGTAATTTGACAGACGATTTTTTGACAATAACTGAAGATTAATCAGATTGAACCTCCTATCATTCTGCTTACTGCCCAACGCTGAATAACTTTCAATTCGGGTTGTGATACCCCGTTCTGTTAACATTAGATGTGTCACTCCGTAGGTTTTAAGGTATTCAAGTGCTTCACGTGTGTTTTGAGCACAAAAAACGTGTCGGTAATAAAGATGTATCCGGTGAGGCAGAAAATGGTCCGAGTCTGTGATTGTCTTGACATCTCCAAGCACGTTCAGTTGAATGCCGTATCCCCAGTTCGCAGCGACAACACTGTTTTCTGGAAGTGTCGTTTTGATCCATCCCAACACATGAGAAAGCGAAGTTGCTATACCGGGTGAAGGTCGCTGCATTCCTGCTGCGGCATATCCGGAACGGTTGACGTGTCCGCCAAACGGATTTAGAAAGAGCACGGGTATTAATACGACACCTGCGACAATGCCAGTGGCAAACTTTTCCTTTATATGCGGATATAGAATTTTTACGTCTTTAAGCCATTGTATGAGGTAGGTAGGAGCGAGTCCGACAAGCCATGCTGCACCATAAGCTAGCGGAAAACTGATGAAGAAGTCATAACGTTTGCCTCCGCGCGCAAGTGCAACCCATAACAAAAACCATGCATACGTAGCGAGAGCGACCAATTCGTTTTTCATAACCTCTTTTCGTCGACATGCGATACAGATGCTGATAATGCCGAGGACCAATGACATGATGAATAAAGTATTACACCTTTCCTCTCCGATCCATCCGCTGACCTGCCATCGGAAAAAGGTGGTTGCTGTGAAGAGAGAAAGCGATATGGCAAGTGGTATTCCTTTCCGTTTCCATAACTGAAAGCAAGCTACAATCAATCCAATGCTGCCTAATATAAAAATACCACCGTAACGGCGATGCCAAAACCTGAAACTTGGATCAGCTAATTCCCCAACATTTTTCATAAGCTGGTTTTCAAAGACCGTAAAGGCAGTTGCCGTAAACGTGCTGTATTGAAAAGAAATATAGCCAACACCCGCTGCAATGCCCAAGAAGGTTAACCCCCATGCCAGTTTTCGACCATGTTCACGCATCGGTTCGTAAAACTTCAGAAGTAAGTATCTCATGCCGCGTAGAGCAAACACCGCGAGAGGTGGTAATAACATAAGCGCAGCGGCATGTTTAGAAGAACCGTAACCCTCACGATACGCAGGACTGATGAGATAAAGGCACGGAACGAACATCAACATCCATATTAGATATTCTTCCAAGTTTTCTTCTGTATCAGTGGTACAAAATTTCCAAAGTTCTGTGGTAAGTATAATTAAAACAAAAAAACCGAAGCCTTTCCAAGAAAGTCCACCGAGTAAGACTACGGATCCGGCGATGACCGTTAAAAGATATCTGCGCCAATTTCTAACCCATTGGTTCTCCTTATCAGAGGGATTGAACGGTATTTGCTCTTTCCAAAGGTAACTTATAGTGGCAAGCATTCCGAACGTCCAGCACCATGCATCCCGGTCACCAAACCCTGCGGCACTACGTTCGATGCTTCCGGGTAAAGTAGCGAGTAGGACACCGACGATGATGGCAAACAAGATACCGTGTGTACGCGCCAAGAAAAGGAATAAAACACCCACTCCAAGTGTAAAACATAGGACAGGCAGGTACAGTTGAATATGATAAAGGGTTAACCAAGGGAACGCTTTATGAATATATGCTATGGTATAGGGGTAGAGAGAGAGCATCTGTTGGTTGTCTCTGCCATCAGGGAGCCAACGATGCATATCCTTTTCAGGTAAAACACCCTGTTTAGCTATAATATCAGACTGCCAATGGTAAAGATAGGCATCATTTTCGGAAAACTGCCCGTTTGGAAACCTTTCCACCCCTTGAATCCGAATCCAGAAAGTTAGGAACATTAATAAGCATAAAAGAATAAGACTTCTTATGGTTTTCTGATATAATAACATAAAACTGTTAACGTCTTTGAGCTGCCTTCTCCCAATGTTCTAAAGGGTAAATATAGCGAGGTATTGCTTCACCTGAATCGTATCGAGCTTTTCTTTGTATTAGACTACGCAATACTCTTTCGTTTCCGTAACCTGGATAGAGTTTAACGAGAAGTTCCGCACGTCTTATCTGCATCTCTATGGGCATGTACAATACTACGAAATCGTCTCTGAAATAGACAGTGCTCTCATGTCTTTCTTTTTCTAATGCTAAAAATTCTTCGATTTCACCATGGTCGTCATGATTCTTGATTAGCCAACGTCTTAACTTCGCTATTTTTTGGTCTATTTGCAATTCAGAATAACGAAGCCTCCTTTTCGGTATTTCGACCGTCTGTGGATTGTTGACAACTGTGTCTTCTTGTGTGCTGTTAATGTTATTTTTCCCAGGATCATTTTCGTCTTCCGGAATACCTGCTGCTTGGGAAGGTTCACTTTCTATATTATCGTGTTGCATGTCTGTCGTTTCGGTTTGTTCGGTAAGTCCTCGTTCAGTCTTGGTTTGCGGTTGAACGTCTTTACGGGTATCTTCTCTGGAAACTTCTTCTGGCATTTTCGGTAAACTTTCGCGAAAAATCTTCATATCATACTGGACATAGAAAATAAATGCAATGCCAACAACAATTATAGTAACTGATATTATATAAAAGGCTTTCATAATTAATTAGAACTCCTTCATAATGGATAGGTGAACTGAAGCGGAAACTTCTGTCCACCTATTAAAGTTTTACATGTTATTACTGAGATTAGTCAATAGCACATGCTTTTTACGGGTTCCTATCCGCAAGTGCTACAAGAGTCATCGTTATTGCCGCTGGTATCATCGTTGTTGCCGCTGGTATCATCGTTGTTGCCAGTGGTATCATCGTTGTTGCCAGTGGTATCAACTTCATCAGGCGGCTCTTCTTCCTCTTCACATTCATCAACTATGAGTGTCTCTGTCTCAGCAGCTACAACCGTTTCTTCAGTATCGTGATCCTCATGGGTGTTATTGGGTTGTGAGGCATCACTCACATTAGAAGCAGCACCGATGTGATAATCTAACCGGTGCTTCTTACCACCCGAGTCAACAGCCTCTTGATCAACCAATTTCAAGTCACACTGAATTCCTTTATTATCAATGATCAACTGATAATAGTTTTTATAGTGTATCCACTCCTCACCACTCCGCCCATCCTTAACTAAAAAAAGTAGAGAGGCGAAAAGTGTAATTAAGAAAACAATCGTTGTTGTCCAAGTCACAAATTTTATCATGTTTTAAAATCTCCTTTTCTATGTAAGATAGTCAACATTAATTATATACAAAATATACTAACTAGACTTCACAAAGTCCCGTAAGCACTACTACAAATTCCCTTCTTTTGCCGTCACGCGAAGTGTACAAAAACAAAATTGAGAAGGAAACATTGAGTAGATATTATAATGATTTAAACGTCTAATGCAAAAATCACCCTTTTTAATTGAAAGGACAATTCTCAGAATAAATTATACACTGAAAAAAACTATTTGTCAAATTAAATTCAGCAAAAAACATACTTTTGCCAAGTTATCAGAAATTTTATCGTTTTTTCACAACTTTTTCTGACACTCCATATAATATCAAAAGTCACAGAAAACGTCAACTATAAAATTATGCAACAAGTAGTTTTGGGCTAACAAAAACATTTTACTTGACAATCCATACTAAAATGAAGATGAAAGTTTGTGAGAAAATGATCGGTTAGTCTGCAGAAACTTGTGGACATTCAGAATATGCAATCGTTAGCATGATAACATATTTTGCAAAAAAAGTCAAAATACTTGACGAATTTCTGATGCTATGTCATACTTTTAGATGGTTGAAGTATCATAAATTGATACGGTAGATGAGGTATCCTAACCTCGTTGGGTGCAGAATATCAAAGTAATTCCAAAATCTACTACAGTAGAACCGCCGCTCTAAGCGTCTTTACATATTGGTTTCGGAATTCATATCCTTAACAGCGGCATAAGCAGGGAGGCTCATCGCAATGGCAAGATTTGATGGATACAATACCGAAGGATTTTTTGATGAGATGTTTTCTCCTGATGGGAAAGCACGCCCAGCTGTCCAAATGCTCGTTGAACGGATTGCAAACTTTCCGAATGGGGAGTTAATACGCCGTCAAATCACCGCTGAATATGCTTTGCTTCGAATGGGAATAACTTTCAACGTTTACGCAGATGAACAGGGAGTTGAAAGAATCTTTCCATTTGACCTTATCCCGCGTATTATAGATGCTGCCGAATGGGAATGGATAGAAAGTGGGCTCAAACAACGGATTCAAGCTCTTAATCTGTTTATTGATGACGTGTACCACGAACAGAAAATAATCAAAGACGGAGTCGTTCCTGCTGAAGTCGTGCTCTCATCGGAGCGTTACCTTGAACAGTGCATCGGCTTAGACCCACCGCGCGGTATCTGGTGCCACATCACTGGCACCGATCTGGTGCGGGATGGGGATGGACAAATTTATGTATTAGAAGATAATCTCGGTTGTCCGTCAGGTGTGTCTTATGTAGTGGAAAACCGGCAGTTGATGAAGCGGACATTTCCGCAGCTATTTGGCATGGCGCAGATTGAACCTGTGGAGGATTATCCGAGTCGATTGCTGGATATGCTGCAATACCTTGTAAGTGATAGGGTGCTGTCTCCGGAAGTTGCGTTGCTGACACCTGGCATTTACAATTCTGCCTATTTTGAGCATTCTTTCCTTGCACAACAGATGGGGGTCGAATTAGTTGAAGGGCGTGATCTGGTCGTGATGGACGGATATGTCCACATGCGAACAACAAAAGGCTTTGAACGTGTTGATGTTATCTACCGTCGAATTAACGATGATTTTCTTGATCCAGAAGTGTTTAATCCAGAATCACTATTAGGTGTGCCTGGACTCATGGAAGTTTACAAGGCTGGTCGAATTGCGTTGATTAACGCTCCTGGCACCTGTGTAGCAGATGACAAAGTTGTGTGTGCTTATGTCCCGCAGATAATTAAATACTATCTTGACCAAGATATAATTGTGCCAAACGTCCCTACCTATATGTGTTGGGAGGAGGATGACCGAAAATATGTATTGGAACATATTGACGAACTTGTTGTGAAAGAAGCAAACCAATCGGGTGGTTACGGCATGCTGATCGGTCCGCACGCGACACGCGCCGAACATGAAGATTTTGCTGATCGAATAAAAGCGAATCCACGCAACTATATCGCGCAACCCACGCTTGCACTCTCGCGGGTGCCTGTGTTAATTGATGACCACTTTGAAGGTAGGCATGTTGATCTGCGTCCGTTTATCCTTTATGGTGAGGATATTTATGTCCTCCCCGGAGGATTGACACGGGTTGCCCTTAAAAAAGGGTCGTTGGTTGTGAATTCATCGCAAGGGGGCGGCAGCAAGGATACTTGGGTATTATCGGATCCGACATAGGAGGAAGCCATGCTCAGTCGTGTTGCAGAATCAATGTACTGGATGAGTCGCTATATTGAACGTGCAGAAAACGTCGCGCGTTTTGTGGATGTCAATCTGCAGCTTATTCTGGACCAACCTGTTGGCATGCAGGCACAATGGGAACCTTTGGTCGCCACTACTGGAGATGACGCGGAATTTGAAGAACGCTACGGAGAAACATCGCGGGAATCGGTTATCAAGTTTTTGACCTTTGACACTGAAAATCCAAATTCAATTATATCCTGTCTACGCGCTGCTCGCGAAAATGCGCGCTCTATTCGTGAAAATATCTCCTCCGAGATGTGGGAACAATTAAACGATGCATATCTGATGGTGACAGAGACCCCTGAAGAATGGGTGATGACAGAACCGCATCAATTCTTTACAGATATCAAGGTTGCATCACACCTGTTTATGGGACAAACGGATAACATTATGTCGCACAGTGAAGGATGGCACTTCTGCCAATTAGGGCGGCTGATTGAACGCGCTGACAAAACATCGCGTATCGTTGATGTAAAATACTTTATTTTGCTGCCATCTGTAGGAGATGTAAATACGCCTTTTGATGATATTCAGTGGGGTGCGCTACTTCATTCTGCAAGTGCGTTTGAGATGTATCGTCGAACTTATGGACTCATTTCACCAAACAACGTTGTTGCTTTTCTGCTGCTTGACCGCGAATTCCCACGTTCAGTGCTCTACTGTCTTTCTAAGGCTGAAGAATCGCTGCACGCTATCTCTGGAACACCGTTAGAAAGTTTTTCAAACTCAGCCGAGCAGGGTTTAGGACAACTCCGTTCTGAGTTTGCTTATGCACAAGTTGATCAGATTCTTCGCACCGGTTTGCATGAGTTTCTTGACGCATTTCAAACAAAACTCAACGATGTCGGAGGTAATATTTACAAAACCTTTTTCGCGCTGCGTCCAGTGAATGAAGAATCTTCACAAACACAATCCCAAATGCAATGAAGCAGGGCTTACACGAATGCGATAAATGATAGATTTACGTGGATGATCAGGCGGTTAGGAAACCGAACCTTATGTGTCAATTTAGGATTTTCAAATATGAGAAATGCTCTTAGTCCCTACGGGACTAAAGAGGGCTAATCTCCATAATCATGCGTATTTAGAGGTGTTCACAATAACACAGATTTTTTCTTAAATTAACACCTATGGAGCGGTTAGGAAACCGAACCTACCGTTGCATAATGTAAAGAGAATATGTATCTAAGGAAACAGATATGGCAATTCGTGTAGCAATCAATCACAAATCTTTATACCAATACGATCAGTTAGTATCGCTTTCTCCCCATATTTTCCGTTTGAAACCTGCTGCCCATTGCCGAACACCGATTGAGGCGTATTCGTTCAAAATTGAGCCTGAGAACTACTTCATCAATTGGCAACAAGATCCGTTCGGCAATTATCAAGCCCGCGTCGTTTTTGCAGAACCTACCCGTGCACTGTCTGTTGAAGTGGATCTGGTGGCAAATATGACCATCATCAACCCATTTGACTTTTTTCTTGAGGAGAGTGCTGAACACTTTCCATTTAGTTATGAACCACAACTTAAAAAAGAATTAGCACCATTTCTGGAAGTGAAAGAGAATGGTCCTTTACTGACATCGTGGTTGACAGGTATTGATAGATCACAGCAGAAATTAATTGATTTTCTTGTTGGAATCAATCATCGCTTGTGGGAAGATATAAAATACACGATACGGATGGAACCGGGGGTGCAGTCCTGCGATGATACCTTAGAAAGACAGACGGGGTCTTGTCGGGATAGTGGATGGTTGCTTGTTCAGATTCTAAGGCATCTTGGGTTAGCAGCGCGTTTTGTCTCAGGTTATCTGGTTCAACTTGTGGCGGATCAGAAACCTGTAGACGGACCAGCTGGTCCACTGCAGGATTTCACCGATTTACATGCGTGGTGTGAAGTATATGCACCAGGAGCAGGCTGGATAGGTCTTGACCCAACGTCCGGATTATTTGCTGGCGAAGGACATATTCCGTTGGCATGTGTTCCGGATCCAGTGAGTGCTGCACCTGTTACCGGCTACACTGACCCATGTGAGACAGAATTCACGTATAGCAATACCGTTCAACGCATTTACGAAGACCCGCGCGTTACCAAACCGTATACCGATAAACAGTGGACAGCAATTAACACACTCGGTTATCAGGTAGACGCAGATATAATTCAAAACGACATCCGACTAACAATGGGGGGTGAACCCACTTTTGTATCCGTTGAAGACACAGAAAGCCCTGAATGGAACACAGAAGCGGATAGCCTCAAAAAACAGAGGTTAGCAGCAGACTTATTGAAGCGATTACGTGATAGTTTCGGCCCTGGTGGCGTTTTGTCTTACGGTCAAGGAAAATGGTATCCGGGTGAACCGTTACCACGTTGGAAATTCGGTTGTTTTTGGCGAAAAGACGGTAGTCCCGTATGGCGAGACGATACACTACTCGCGGAGCCTTATAAAGACTACGGGTTTGACGTTAAGCATGCGGAAAAATTTATACGTCATTTAGCAGATCAGTTAAACGTACCATCAGACTATATCAGACCTGCTTATGAAGATATTATCTTTTTTCTATGGACAGAAGGCAAACTCCCTATCAACATGGATCCCAATGCATTTGACTTCAAAGAAACATCAGAACGACAAAAATTGATGCAACTTCTACAAAAAGATAAAATCGGCGAACCGATCGGTTATGTGCTTCCGTTAGGTTGGAATTTTGAAAACGATTCATGGGAGAGTTCTGCATGGAATTTCAGGGGTAAACACATGTTCTTACTACCTGGCGATTCAGCGATGGGATACCGTCTTCCACTTGAGTCTTTGCCGTGGGTTGATCCCGAACAGGAAGTGCCTTTTTTAGAACGTGATCCGTTTGAGCCTCGCGATGTAAATATCAACCTTCGCAATGCTGTGGAAGAACGTGACGCGGCAAGTAAAAAGACAAACCAACAGAATACATTTATCCGCACGGCCCTCTGTATTGAACCTCGCGAGGGGCGGTTGCACATTTTCATGCCGCCTTTAACGCACTTAGAACACTATCTTCCGCTTCTTGAAGTAATCGAAGCAACTGCCAAAGCATTAGAAATGCCCGTAATTTTTGAAGGGTATGAAGTGCCACACGATTGGCGAATTCAATCGTTGAGTGTGACACCGGATCCCGGCGTGATTGAAGTAAATATCCATCCAGCAGAAAATTGGGATGAAGTAGTCCACAACATCACAACTCTCTATGAACAAGCACGGTTATCAGGGCTCAGTGCAGAAAAATTTATGTTAGACGGTCGGCACACAGGAACAGGCGGTGGCAATCACATCATTATCGGCGGACCGACACCTGCTGACAGTCCGCTTTTACGACAACCGCATCTATTGCGTAGCCTGATCACTTATTGGCAGCACCACCCCGGTTTGTCTTATCTTTTTTCCAGTGCATTCATTGGTCCCACAAGCCAAGCACCCCGTGTAGATGAAGGACGCGATGAACAACTTTATGAACTTGAGGTAGCATTTGAACAGATACCCGATGCGACATCTATGGAGTCGAAGGGCAATACGGACGAATCACCGCTTTGGCTTGTAGACCGATTGTTGCGGCATTTATTAGTTGATTTGACAGGCAACACGCACCGTGCAGAATTCTGTATTGATAAACTTTATTCCCCGGATTCAGCGAGAGGTCGACTCGGATTGCTGGAAATGCGTGCATTTGAGATGCCGCCGCACGCGCAGATGAGTGTTGTGCAGATGCTACTGATTCGGGCATTGATCGCTAAATTTTGGAGCACGCCTTACAAAGGTAAACTGGTACGGTGGGGAACAGAATTACATGACCGATTTATGCTTCATCACTATGTTCGTTCTGACATACAAGAAGTTGTCACAGATCTTCAAACTGCCGGATATCCGTTCGATATGGCGTGGCTGGATCCATTCTTTGAATTCCGATTTCCGATTTTAGGCACGGTGAATGTCCAAGATATTGAACTGGAACTGCGGATGGCGATTGAACCGTGGCATGTGCTTGGAGAAGAGGTTACTCAGACAGGAACATCTCGTTTCGTAGATTCTTCAGTTGAAAGGCTTCAGATTAAAATCCGTGGACTGACAGACGCTCGCTATGTTGTTGCGTGCAACGGACGCCGTTTAATTCTCCATAGCACTGGTACACAAGGTGAATATGTGGGTGGGGTTCGTTACCGCGCGTGGCAACCACCATCAGCATTGCACCCTACAATTGGTGCCCATTCACCCCTTGTATTTGACATCATTGACACATGGAACGAGCGGTCAATTGGCGGATGTACCTATCACGTTGCCCACCCAGGCGGACGAAACTATGAGACCTTCCCAGTCAATGCCTACGAAGCGGAATCCCGTCGCGTGAGCCGTTTCGCGCAGGACGGACATACGCCGGGCGTGATTCAACCAAAACCCCTTCGCGCAGCTCCCGGAACCTTTCTCCCCGATGGGCATGCTCTCGGAACAATGCAAATCCCTCCAGAAGAGACAAATGCTGAATATCCATATACATTAGATCTGCGAAGGCAGTCCTAATCAAAACTAAATTATACCAAATTAACGCGATTCGTCTCGGCAGGTACGGTTTCCTAATCGCACCATAGATGTTAATTTTGTGTTGATTTAAAGGTAGCAGGCACACTCCGCGGGCCGTCCGCCACACATTCTTTAGGAATATATACGGCACACGGCGTGTGCCTACTACTTTGCATACCGATTTATCGGCGTTGAAAACGCCTACCGCAAGAGGTTGTGTTCCTTAAATTGACACCTCTGGTGCGGTTTCCTAATCGAATCTACCTCAATACCTAAACTTGCAGTTAACCTCATAAAATGAAAATACTTAAAACTAAATTACACGAGTTGTACCAGTTTACTAATTGTTTTAGTTGTTTTCACAGATATTAGATATTGTCATATAAACATATCGTCCCTACGGAACTAAAGAAAGTATCAACTAATGATAAAAACTAACAAAACGCCAGTAATTGTGAAACAATATTTTCAAAAAGTTACGCAATAATCGGTTTTGGACATTTACAATTGTGATATATTTTATCACGTTTTACATTTTTTGTCAAATGGGAATAATAAAAAATCCTTAAATTCCTACCTAATTATACTTTACCCATACTTTAAATCTTAAAAAAACTTGCACTCAATCTCTTTGTGTGTTATCATGTATATGTGGATGACTCTATGCGAGTCATCTCAAAATTGAGACGAATCACATAGAGTCTTTGAGGTTAACAAGGTCAGCAGTATCAGTGCAAACCTTGTTATTGACTAAGGAAATAAACATTGAAGAGTAGTTTGCCATTCCCCGTCATCCTAATTATAGCATTTCTTAGAAAGTTTGTCAACAAAATTAGTACGTTTAAGTACATGTTGCAGTACGTTTTTAGTACGTGATGTATTTAAAATGCTTTTTTGCTGGCATTTTTGCTTTAAAATATGTTCATAGTTTCTCTGGCGGGGGGTGGCAACCATTCTTCATCTTATCAGATAAGGAGTAGTTGCCGTGTTAGATTTCATTATTTTTACAGTTTTTTTAGTCTGTATATGTTTTTTTGGAGCTGGTGTTGTTGCTTTAGTAATTTTCATAGGTGCTTTAATAACAGGTACATCTGAATCTTTGAAAAGCAAGAATCTCAGTGGAAAGAAATATTTAAAGGATAAAGAACGTAGGAATAAAAATAGTAACCGTATAAATATTCTGGTTGTTTTAGGTTTTTTTATTATCATTACTTTCGCTTGGACTTCAAGTAGTTTCAGCAAGATTTTATACTATGATGATTTTGAAGATGGAAAAATTGATGAGAAATATGAATTCAAATTCCATAAAGGTAAATGGATAGAAAAAGATGGCGTTATTACCCAGACTCAGGAAACACCTGGCGACCATACGTATCTTGTCCTGAATGGCGGATTTGAAGAACCACATACTGCATTAGTAAAAATCCGAGTGGATAAGTGGGGAGATTCTGACTTAGCACGATGCGGTCTTGGATTTAGACTTGATCCAGGCGATGGCTCAGGGTATGCATTTCTTATTCACCATTATCTGAATAACATGGATTTTCTAAATGATCATCATGCTTGGAAGCAGAATGATACAGAACCTCTATTTGGTGCTGTAAAAATAGGCACTTGGTACTGGATGAAGGCTGAAATATTTGATGATGGTTTGGCAGGTAAAATTTGGGAGGCTGGTGAACCAGAACCAAAAGATTGGCTTCTGGAAAGTCCACTTGATTTTGGAAGAATTAGACCCAAAAGCGGACAAGTCGGGCTAAATGGCGGCTCAAGCACGGGGCTGCCTGGACTTACAGTTGTATCATTTGATAACTGGATGATCTGCGAAACAGCTGATGAATGCACACCAGATGCAGTTCTTACTGTTCAAACAGCTGGCATAGCTGGCAATCTTCCAATAATTTGGGATACTATTAAAGATCAATATCTTGATATAAACGAGGACGGACAAGTGAACATCTTAGATCTTGTCATAGTCGCCTCAAGTTTTGGTGAGAAAGGAACATTTAATAACGCAGATATAAATGGAGATGGTGTTGTCAATATACAAGACCTTGTATTAGTTGCTAATGGCATAAACTAAATTTGCAATAAAATTCTTTTAATGCTATACTTAATTCAATAAGAGCGCAGCAAGCGCAGGATCTACCAAATCCTACGCTTGCTATAATAAGACTAAAATTAAGGAGAACCCTAATGAAAACCCTAACTAAAGATCTTATTCTTGAACAGATGGAATTAGATGAGATGAATGATCATTCAATAGCAGCTAAAAGCCGTTTTCGCTCAGTTGCAGAACAGCGTTATATCATCAAAATTGAGAACCATCTCGGATTTTCACTTAACGATAAAGATGCAAGAGCGAAGTTGAATCATCTTTCAAAAATCATAAGAATTCCAGACATACTATATCAGTATGCTGCTTGATTGTCAAGCTAAAATCATGCTTTCGGACATAAACTTGTCAAATATGCTGTCATGATTTCTGTAATTGTATTTATAACACGCTTCAGCGAAATTTTTGAAAAATAATGAAAGGTTGATTAATATGCAAGTAGATAACTATCATAAAGAATGGAATAAAAACTGTGCAAAAGGTATTATAGACGCTATTGTGGATATAGGTAAAAAAATGGAATACTATAGTAAAGATAACATTGAACTAGCCGATGGCGGAGTAGAAGCAATGACAGATACTATAGATGATATGACTGGAGGGTTAATAGAAATAAGTATACCTGATGAATACGCTGAGAAGTATCTTGGACAAGAAGGTAGATGTAATTCCTATTTATATACATTGATGATATTGAGAAGTATCATAAACTTTCAACCAATGTAAAAAATACTTACATGACTATTTCAATTTAACACACCAGAGTTATTGAAAATATTTGACATTATTTGAGGTAAATGATATAACATCAGTTGTGAACATGGAATATATTAATCAATACCAATGAATTTTTCAAAAATACTATAATAATTCCAGGTACATTCTAATGTTATATAAAAAAGCTAAAATTGCTTTGATATTAACCTCATTTTCTCCTATTATAATTGTATTCGGAATAAATGAAGTTATTGCAAACTGCAATAGAAATACAGATGTATTTAATCAAGCTGTATCAGTTTTAATTGGCAGTATTATAATTTTCGCAATATCCATAGGATTATGCTCTATTATAATGTGGAGAGTTGTAAAAACAGGCCAAACATCTAAATTAATAACCAAATCATACGATAGGAAAGATGGTGGAATGCTCGGATTTATGGTAGTCTACATACTGCCAATTATTAGGATGACAAACTCACTTACAATATGGCAATATATATTATACGCAATTGTGATTATAACTATTGTAGGCACTATGTCAGAAATCGGAAAATATCAATATAATCCTTTATTAAGATTTATTAGGTATAAATTCTATTTAGTAACCGATGAAGATAATCTAAAAAGTTTATTAATAACAAAAAGGACTATATATGATAATGAGGAATTTACTGTCAAACAGATAGCTCAAGATATATTTATAGATACTAAAGGTAAAAACTAATTATGTTAAATAACTTTCACCTTGCCGTCATAGTTTCAAAATACATAAGTCAGCCAAAAAACCTTCAAATTAAACGAGCACCATTAAGTAAAAATAAGCAAAATAATATGGCAGAAGAATGGTCTGAACAGATAACCAAATTTACAGAAACAAAGGCTGAAGTAGAATATGGTGAGGAATATGATATAAATTCAGATAAACAATATTTCTCACTACAACCCTATAATATACCTGCTTATCTGCAAGGGCTGAATAGCCAAAATGTGGCAAGAAAAATACAAGTAGATTATAACATAGATAAACGAACTATTAAAGCTTTTGTTGCATTTGCAATAGATGACTTAGGTAACGAAATTCTATTATTCCAAAATTTTACACAGTCTCAGGTTTTATCATCTAAAAAAGGTGTAAAAGATATAATTTCATTAAGACAGGAATATGATCAAATAGATCCAAGGCACCTTCTAATAATGAACAACGTATTAACTGCAATATATCCGCATGATAAACCCAATCATAATAAAAAGCTGGTACTCAGAAATTTTCAACATGCTAATAAGATTCTTTTTTTAGAAGGTGCTTACCACGAAAGTTCAAAGAAAGATATAATAAAACTTTTGAACGCTGATGTAATTTCATGTGCAGACAAAGATAATATTGCTGAAAACTGCGATAAATCTATACGCAGACTTTTTATTAAACTAAAAAAATCTAAAAATTTAGAAAAATTATCTATGCAAAAGGTAATTGAAGAATGCAACAATATCGGATTAAATGATGTGATTAAAAACAATAATATCGATTTTCCTTCTGTTTCTGAAGAAAAAAATATGATAAAACTGCTTGAGGTATTAAACGGAAATATTACTAAAAGTGTTACTAATGAAGACAGACTGCTACTGGCTGATACGAAAAAATTAGCAAGCTGGTAATAATTAACAGCAAATTCTAAACCATAACCATATCTTCTAAAAACTTATATAATATATTCTCGTTGTCTCTATTGTTATACTTATAGCACGCCTCTGCTACATATAAAGGTGTATACGCTGTCCTATAATGATGATGAGATCCATACCACGCCCGTTTCAATAAACTCCAAAATCCTTCAATTGTATTAGTATGGACATCTCCATCTACATATTGCTCTTGATGATTGACGATGCTATGTTTCATTTCTTTACCGACACGTTGATATGATCTAAATTCATCAGTCATCAATTCCGACTTTGCCATCTCAACATGTTTCTTTATAAAATCCAGTAAAGCACGACCTGTCAATTCAGTTGCTAATTTTGCAACTACTTTGCCGCCTCTTTCAACTACGCCTATAATAGCGTCTTTATCAGTTCCACGTCCGCGTTTCACAGGTTCTCTGTCTTCCTTCTTGTTTTCCTTGCGAGGCTTACCCCCGATATAAGTTTCGTCTGCCTCTATAATGCCCTGCAAAAATAAACCGTTAGTTTCCACTGCCATCTCCGCACGGATTTTATGCATCATAGACCATGCAGTTGACTGATTCAACTTCAAATCGCGTGCTAATTGATGGCTAGATAAACTTTTCTTGGCATTCAGCATCAAAGATATAGCTAAAAACCACTTTTGCAGTTCAATCTTAGTCCCATGAAATACTGTGCCACATGTGACCTTAAAAGTTGCTTTGCATTCTTGGCAATTCCATCTTCCGATGCGGCCTGCTTCAGTTTCATGCACTCGTTTGTAAACGTCCTCACTTTCACAGTGCGGACACTGCGGACTATCATTCCATCTAATTTTTTCAAGGTGGGTTATACAAGAATCTTGATCGGGGAATCTTTTCATCACTTCAATCAAATCCATCAGAAACTCCCTATTTATTGTTGCCTTTTCTGATGAATTCGTGTATAATGTCAGTGTGTTTGAAAAATCAGAAAAGACAATTTCGGTTTTTCTATCATTGGGAGGTGACCGCCTCCCACTTTCATATCCATATTATATCATATTTTCACAACCGAAACAACAAAAAATATCGTGAGTTTTAATCTTACAAATGTTAAATGTCCAAAACGGATTATTGCGAAAAGTTATTTAGCACAACTCGTAAATTACCCTAAGACTCATCTTCGAGTAACAAAATTCAATACAACACATGCACCCGATTTTTACTACGTAGTGTCTCATCAGGCATGACAATCGGTATTTCAACGATAGCAATGAACGAGCCGTCAGCACTAATAGCAAGCGTATCGTAAGGGAGTTGCCCCTCCGTGCGGTAGGTATAGAGATATTTTGTCAACCCACTACCTTTAATCGTTAAATCAAACACTGAAACACCGTGGAGACTCTCGTTTGGGTCTTGGCTCCGCTTGGACACAGCCAACGCAGCATATCGTCCATTAGCATCAATCCGTAACCCCTGCGGCATATTTTCAAGTTTCCACTGCCAAATCTTTTCACCACCCCATGAATAGGCAAATAGTGTCATGCCGTTGGGATGCATAGTAGAAGGACGTTGTGCCCCTTTTTGGAGATGGTAAGGGATATAGGTATCGCCGGTGATAAAAAGGGCAGCAGCATCTGTTGCGCCAATGGTACCAGTTGTGGCGATAATTGGCACATCACTTACTTCCAGCGGCGTTGCCAAATTTCCATTCCATATTGGCTCAGGAGTGTTCACATCAAAAATGTAGGCACGGCCGTCATCCGTTGTAACGTTAATAAACTTCCCATCAGGCGACATGCTGACACCACGCCAAAAAGTAACCCCCTTAAAATACGGAGCAAACGGTTCAAAATCTGTGTGCCACTTTTCTGTTCCCGACTCCACATCAAGCACAGACAGTGTTCCGTTGCCCTTACCACTCTCATCCATTATAAGCGCAAGTGTCTTACTTTCAGCATCTACATCAAACCAGCGAAATATTTTCTGTGTAGTCCCCTCACGCGGCCATTTCCATTTCACATTTCCTGTTTCAGCGTCAAACCGATAGAGTAGAGATCGCCTTTGCGGCATTTCGTTGTGTGTCCAAGAATGCACGCCTGCAACTAACAGATCACCTTTCGGCATCGTTTGCAGGCACGACTGTCCGGGATAACTCACCCACGCATACACACTCTCTGGATTACTCGGTGTTGAAGTTTCAATATCATCTGCCGTTCGGTATTTCCAACGAAGTTTCGGCTTTGCACCTGTCAATTCATAGCAATAGATAAATCCATCTGCTGCTTGCTCACCGATATAGAGCAGTGTATTATCAGGACTAAAAGCGATGTGCCTAACATAACCTTCCGAGATACGAGTTTTCCATACAGTTTCACCTGTTATGGGGTGAACAATGGCGAGATGTCCTCTATCCGTTGCGACTGCAAGTTTATCTGCATTAGTTCCATGTCCAACTGCTATCGCTGTCGGTTTTGCAGGCTGCCGTAGATTTTCCATCAACGATAAAAGCCCATCTAATTCAATTGTTCGGATGAGATAAAGAATAGGTTTCAATGGTGAAGTGACTTCTGTTATGTTCTTCTCCAAACGAAACCGATAACTTTTATTCGGATGCCATGCCAATTGCAGCAGAACACGTTTCTCATCAAGTTTTAGAGAGGGTACAGTTACAAAACTTGCGCCTTGTTGTCCAACTGAAACTTCAACTTGCGAACCAAGTTCACCTTTCGTTTCGGCTTCAAGCACTATGCCTGTACGAACCCAAACGACATTTAATTCAGCCATCACTGACCTAAGCGGCAGCGCAATAAGCAATAGGACCAGACAGAAAAATAGAATATGTTTCATTGATATATGTCCTCACAATAAATGTAATATATGTTATTATTCCGAAATATCTAAGATATGTAGCACAAACTGTATGAAGATTAATTTATTAATTCGGTAATTTTTCATTATGCATATTCGGAACATTTTAAGTGCTCTTTAGTCCCGTGAATCAACGACAAATACCAAACGCGTATTTGGCGTTGATTCACGGGACTAAAGAGGAGTTGTCCAACGTTTTTCTATAAACATATCGTCCCTACGGGACTAAAGAAATTACCGAAATATTTATTTAATCTTCATTTAGTTTGTGCATCTGTGGAATGCAAACTAACAGTTTACGCTACAAATATTTTTACCAAGCTCACATTAAACATAACTAATCCGCTACTTTCCACAATCCTTGCCCCAATTTCGCACCAAGAAGGACACCAATAAACGTATATACTAACCCTTCAACCAAAATTCGGAGCAAAATATACCAATCTGCGAAAAAGAGGCGGTAAAATAGAATAGAGAGTTGAAAATCGATATAAACAGCAATCGCATCACAGACACCAAGCACAAGTGCCCATGCAAGCAGACCGCGCTTCCGAACAAGAAAAAACCCTGTTTCCAACAGCAGAACACTTGTACCTGTATAGATAATCGTCATCGGTGTGAAAAGCCCGAACGTGACTGCACCGAGAAGTAAACGCACTGCAGAAACAAGTAGGATAACACCGCCTTTACGGTATGTTTGTGATACATCGGAAACTTGCGAAGCATTATCACCAGGGGCCCCGGAGATGTAAATTAGTAATGCAGTAAGGAGCGCATAATAAAGCGTCTCATTAACCAAACCCGTCAGAAGCACAGAAAAGGGACCGAAGATCGCACGGATGAGATTCAAAAACAGGGTTGACGGCACAACAATTGCCACAAATATTGTTGTACCAAATAGTGCGATAACAATGAGTTGCTTGGTCGAGAAACGGACAAAGAATTGTCTATGAAACCGTAGCAACACAATAAGTCCAATACAGCTGGCAATAACTGCCAATCCACTCACAAATAGCGCATGTCGATTCGGAACTACGATGTAAAGCGGTCTTTTTGCACGCAGGACTGTCGTATCACTTCCCCAAATCTTTACCGCAATTTCACGTTCATATTCACCAGCTTCGGCAAATTGTGGATGAAAATAGATGGGCAAAGCGATAGAGGTCAACTCTCCTCCCGGCAAACTGGCAAAACTGATACTCCGATCTGTGCCAGCATTGACTGCATCTGGTGGTGCAAGAAAAGCCACTGCCTCACCACTTCTCACATCACGATTGATTGATGAAACAACCACGTGGATAGTTTCTTTACCTCTATTATGAATACGGACTGCTTGATAGGTTACAGGGGTGTATGCATCAGTCGGCTGTGTTCCAAGCCAACTCAACAAAGGACGTGGATGGTAAATGGTCCCTTCTCGCTGTCTCGGATCAGTTATGCCGCCTGCATCTGTCGGCATATCAATTGCTGCGATGGAAAGATGTTCAACAATTTCAGGAATAGAAGCTATCCGTAACTGCACCGTTGCAGCTTGTTCCCATTGCTTACCTTCTGCTGACGAAAAGCGAACAACACCCAAAATTTCTTGTGTCTCCGATTGGTCTGATGCTTCTATTGAAATATCAGATGTTTTCAAAACTAATTGTCTATACCAGTCTTCTGATGCAACACTAAATGCGCCTGTAGTGGAAAGGCAGGTTACCGTATCCCTTGTCTCTACCTTCCAATCTTTAGGCATATCGGTTACAAGTAAGGTTGATGGCAAGCAAAGCTCAAGTTCAAAGGTAGCAGGTGCATTTCCGTTTTTGACCATGACTGTGGCTGTCATTTCGCTTCCCTGTAGGATAAGTGCTTTCTGATTGTTGTTTATTAGATTTTGTGCGTCCGACTGTATTGCAGCACCGTAAGGGATAGCAATTCCTAAGCTACCGCGGATATATGTGCGCGGTGCCATCAACGTTTGCACGCTCACATGTTCCCTGGACGAGGTCGCCTCAAATCTATACGTTTCCCCTTCCTGCCACTGAAAATAAAGCGACTCTATGTGACGAGGCGGCACAGGGAAAATAAGTTGTGCAACCATTGTTCCATCGGAATTATATGCAGAAATCTGTTTAATCGGCGCATCATTTGCAAATTGTACCTTAGCACCGAGTGGAAAAAAGGCAACTTGCCAGGATAATGCATCTTTTTTTGCTTCAGGTGTGCAACCGATGAAAAGTATCGGTAGAAAAAGCAAAAATCCCCATTTACCCATAACAAAAACCTTCTTATAGTAAACTTTGAAATTATTGGGACACTTTGATAAAACTTGTTTCGGAAACATAACGGACAACGGTAATTGAGCATCAAACTTTATGAAGATTAAATAAATATTTCGGTAATTGGCAAGGTTAGGAAACCTTGCCAGCAGCAAGTGTACATCTCTGCTAGCGAGGTTTCCTAACCTCGCTACATTACCCAATTTATTTTTTAATCTTCATAAAGTTTGTGCATCCATAGGACGCAAACTAAAAGTTTGCGCTACAGAAGTGTTCCAAAAATTATAAGTTTTACTATATGTCGGATTTGATAGATCTTTGTAGGCGCGCTTTGCAAGCGCGCCCTCTTTCTGTAAGAGCGACCCGTACGCCTCGCCCTTAGAAATACTGAACAACACGTATCAAGTCAAGGACGTTAACCTCACCATCCTCGTTAACATCCCCAGCTATTCCGGGTCCTCTTTGACCGAAATTCTGACTGACAATTACAAGATCTGCTATATCAACAAACCCGTCGTCGTTAATATCTTCATTCCGTGGCACAATTTGTACGAGTGCCACCTTATCGGTGCCGTGCCCGAGTTGGTATGTTTTGATGAGCGTCTTATCTGGGCCCATGACAAGCATAGTAGAGAGTCCACCTGCCCAATCAGGTTGAGTGATATACAGATTCCCATCCGGTCCGAAAGCCATTCCAGACCCACCCCCGAATTCAGCAAGTGTCTCATTCTTGTCTCGAATCCATTTTTGGGTTGGCACATCGTAGATCAATAGGCCGATGTTCGCCCAACCTCCCTGAATAAACAACTGTTTCTGTGAATTGATTGCAAAAGACCCAGGAGTCATCCTAAGGTCAACCGTCTTGATAATTTCATCAGTAGTTGCATCAATTAGAACTAGCTTACCCGTAATCTGATTGCGATCCCCTGTTGTCTTTACAATAACAGTGGAGTCACCATCGTTGAGAATTCCCCCCGCATTGATAGGCATAGGGATAGACCTCAATACCGAGTCTGTCTTCGTGTCTATAACAGTGACACTGCTTTGGTAGTAGATAGATTTACCTGCTGCCGCATCCCACTCCCACGCGGGATTGGTCACATAAGCCTTTCCGTTGAGCACCGTGATGCCAGTTGTTTTGTTGAAAGAGGCATCCGTAATAATTTTGGTCACACTGCGGCTACCAATGTCAACGACATGCACCTGATGGGCATTATCACAAGTAACATACATTTTATTCGGGTTGATAAGCGCGAGGCTCTGTGGATAAGCACCGGGTTGAATCGGAATAATGCCAATAATTTCTCGCCGTTCCAAATTGATAATTAGGATGCTGTCGGAAAACATACCGGAAAGCCAATCGAAACGCGATATGTATGCGATATGTCCATGAATGAGAATATCAGTTGGCACATCACCAATAGTAATGACGTCTTTGTCAACAGCACGTTTCAGATTTGGTTCATCAAGATCAATTATTGAGAGGGAAGAAGTGATATTAAATTCGTCATTATCCAACGCATTCACAACAACGGCAAGATTTTGGACATCTGTTTGGGCAAGCGTGGAACTAATAAGGAAAGTGAAAAACATCGCACCAATAAACAGGAACGAATGCAGTTTGTAATTTAAGTGGAACGAGAAAAGTCGCCTGAAGAAAAATACTTTGTTCATTAAAACCTCCGTAATGAAACAAGAAACCCCTACTTTCATTGGAAAGAAGGGGAAAGGCGACACTTCGTAAAATCTGATCCTGTAATTCTATAAAAGGTTGAATACTTTATATTGCTATATGTATTCTATGTTGACAGGATACTGCTGTGCTCTGTTCCACCGCTTTCCCGCGAAAGCAGATGCGTGAAACACGACTCAGGCAGGTCTCCTGACTTCCGATTTTAGTGTAACTTCAAGTCAACCTTGTGCTACAAAAGTCCGTTGTCCCTTCCCATCAACCTTTGACAGTGGTTTTACAACGGAAATTTCTAATTATCGTTCACAGTGGCGGGGCCGTGGCGGATTCTCACCGCGCTTCCCTATTCTCCGTGATTCGGCACCTGAACCGTTCATTTATTCAATTGTATTTTATATATTATATCCTATTGCCCGATTTCTTGCAAATTTATTTTCATTCTGGGCTTTTTCAAAAATTTGTGAAATTTATAAGCACGAATTTTATTTCTTCACTTTTTGCCCAAAAACCGCTTAGACTGAAGTTTTCAGTTATTCATTTTCATCTTCTTTAAAATCCTGACTTTGCAGTCCATAACTCTGCATGCGATGTTGAAGCTGACGACGAGAGATGCCCAACAATTCCGCTGCCCTCGTTTGTGTGCCATTCGTTTTTGCTAAAGCTGCGGACACATATTTCTTTTCAATTTCTTCCAACGAAACTCCGCCCGCAGGAATATCAATCTCAAAATATGTAGATGGCAGGGAGGTATCTAAAATTTCTGGTGGCAATTCGTCTAAATCAATGGAAGTGTTTTCGGACAAAACATAAATACGATGCAGATAGTTTTCCAATTGGCGCACATTCCCGGGCCAATAATAGCGACAAAGTGCAGACATAGCACGCTGCGTAACCTGTTTTGGCACAGCGTCCACGTATTCATCGCTGAACTTTTGGATCAAAAATTTTACAAGTGGATCAATATCTTCCACACGTTCGCGAAGGGGCGGAAGATGGAGCGGAATGACGTTCAAACGAAAGTAGAGATCAGAACGAAAAGCACCATCTTTTACTGCTTTGACCAAATTTTTATTTGTTGCAGCAATTACGCAGACATCAACTTTTATATCCTGGCTACCGCCAATCCGCCGTATCTCATGTTTTTCTAATACATGTAGCAGCGTACTTTGCATTTGGGCAGAAATATCCCCAATTTCATCGAGAAAGAGGGTACCAGTATCAGCAACTTCAAAAATGCCTTTCTTCTGCCGAACTGCGTCTGTAAATGCTCCTTTTTCATGACCAAAAAGTTCACTTTCAATTAAGGTTTCTGCGATTGCCCCGCAATTTATTGAAACGAAGGGTTTATCTTTGCGATTGCCATATTCATGGAGCGCGCGCGCGACAAGGCTTTTACCACTCCCTGTTTCACCTGTGATGAGAACCTGCCTGACCTCTCGGTGAATAACTCTCGACATATTTTTAAAAAGCTGTTGCATTTTCTCACTTTCCCCAACAATAAAATCGATCTTAATTTCTGGAAAAGTGTCATCCGAATCAGGTTCACCTATAGTTATAGCACCGCGACTTTGCAATGCTCGACTGACCTCTCGCTTAAGCACATCAATCTGAATCGGTTTTTCAAGATAGTAGAATGCCCCTTCATGCGCGACGAGGTTAACGGCATCATTTAGTTCAGCGAATGCAGTTATAATCAACACCGGCAATCCAGGATCCATCTTCTTTATTTCTCGAAGTAGTTCAAGTCCTTCAAACCGCGAGGACATCCGCATGTCACTAATGACGACATCAAACATCTGTTCTTTAATCTTTTCAAGTGCCGATGTACTATCTTTAGCCGTTTCAACATCGTATCCTTCCCGTTGTAAGATAAGTTGATATTGGCGGCGTTGTTCTGAATCGTCTTCTACAATCAGTATTGATGACATTTCTAATATCTCCACGAATATGTTGTAATTTATACTGATATTTCCTAACAAAGGTTAGTAATCTAACAATCCTACACACAAGACATATCGCCATGAAAATGCAATTTGTTTTGCTGTTATCTCTTGCCTTATAATGCATGGGTTAACATTCTAATTAGTAAAACCCTAATATTTACACATTGGGAGTCTATCTCATGCACCAACATCTTATCAAATCTACCAAGTTTTTTCAATACTTCTGTATTCCAAGTAGGGAGAACTAAATTGCCGCGGGAAACTTCCGAAACTCCTTCTTCTCTATTTGACATACGCCTATTAGTATGCTATACTAATACTTAACGGCAAAAACATGTCAAAGTATATGTTGACAACGTTACGTAGCATCTATTTAAAATTTTACTTGATACTATCATAAAGAAGAAATCCTAATAGCAAAATAACCTATAAATTCTATAGAACTAATACCTAACGTGGAGAAAAAGATGTTTCATTATCTGCAAAACTGCATAATACTCACACTATGTTTTGCCGTTCTCTGTCCATCTGCAGCAGAGGACAACAATGACCCAATCCGAACCCTGTTACCCTTTGATGCAATCCCCGCTATCACAAAGCCGCAATTCGTGCCTGCTGCCAAAGCAAAATTAGACGCAGATGCACCTGTCATCGGTGTAACCTTTAACGATGAAAGTCACGCCTACTCACTCTATCTGTTGAACGGACACGAGATTGTCAACGATGTTGTCGGTGGAAACAATATCGCTACCACATGGTGACCGCTCTGCAAAACGGCTATCGTGTATAGCCGGGAACTTGATGGCAAGACCTATACTTTCGGTGTCAGCGGAAAATTGTGGCGGGATGCGCTGTTGATGTACGACCACCAAACACGTTCCCTTTGGTCGCACATCACTGGGGAAGCGATAGAGGGTACACTTAAAGGTAAGCAATTGAAACCACTCGCTTCCATGCCACAGATCGCATGGAAAACATGGCAGACAAATTATCCTAAGACAAAAGTGCTGTCTGTGGGTAAGCGTGAAAGTCTAAAGCGCGATAATTACGCAGACTATCATAGAAGCCAACGCGCGGGTGTGAGTCGAATGAATTACACCGATAAAAGATTGCCTAATAAATCTCTCGTGATTGGTGTCCAAGTACAGACTAAAGATGGTGCTCCTGGCAGAGCCGGCGCTGATGGACGTAATGGTGCTGATGGACAAGACGGCACTGATGGACAAGACGGTGCTGATGGACGGAGTGGTAATTACGATCCCTATAACACACAGTTTCGCGCGTATCCATTGACACATTTTGCCAAAACTACCGTAATTAACGATAGGGTTGGTGAGGTGCCGCTGTTAATTTTTCACGATAAAGTATCGTTCGCAACAGCTGTTTTTAAGCGGAACATAGCAAATAGTGTGCGTACCTTTCGCTCTCAAGATGGGCATTTTGTAAAGGATAACACCGGAACACGCTGGAATCTGGTCACAGGTGAGGCAACATCAGGGAAAGATAAAGGGAAGCGGCTGGAACGGTTGCCCGCTGTCAATATCTACTGGTTCGCGTGGGCACGCTACTATCCTGAAACGACAATTTACAAACCGTAATCTATCAATCGTCTAATTCAACGACTTCGCCTGCCATATCGCGATGCATTGTCGGACGGATAACCAATTCTGGTATATTGCTTCGTTGCGGTAGGGTGGCAATAAGCAGAATTGCCGCTGAAGTTTCAGCAACATCAACCATCGTTGTGCGTGCATCAGCATCGGGTGGAATTGGGCGTTTGTCCAAAATTGGCGTTGCCACTTCACCGGGGATTATGGCGCTTGCTCGAATACCTGTATTCTTTAAATCGTTATTAAGAAATTCAGTAAAATTGATTACGCCAGCCTTCGCTGCGCCGTAAGCAAATCCACTAAAAGGACCAGGCGTAACCGCTGCAAGCGATGAGATGTTGATAATCGTTCCTGATTTCGCTTTTAACATCGCAGGTACAACCGCCTGCGTACAGAAAAATGTGCCGATTAGGTTTGAATCGATAACTGAGCGTGTCTCTTCTGGTGTCGTATTGAGAAGACGCCGGTTATGCGAACTGTGTCCTGCATTATTCACAAGCACATCAATCTGTCCAAATTTCTCAAGCACGCTGTCAACCATCTGTTGAACAGCATCATAGTCCGCGACATCAACTGCATAACTCACTGCAGTGCCACCCGTTTCACTAATTTCAGATTTTACGGCATCTAATTTCGATTCTGTTCTTCCAACAATCACAACTTGAGCACCCTCTTGTGCCATTTTGATGGCGGCATCACGACCAATTCCGCTGCCACCACCTGTGATAATACATACCTGTTCCTTCAATTTCATGCTTCACCTCCATTTGGTAAAATACGTTGGACAGCCGCCTTCACCTCTTTTGAAAACGATTCCAGCTCATACTGTTCTTCCGAAATCTTATCACGATGTTCTTCAAATGGATACCCTCCCTTTCCATTTTCATTAAAATAAACGCTCAGTTGATACCGTTGAAAAATATTCATGCGGGGATACTCTTCTGTCCATGGGCTTGCATCGTGCAGCAGGTTCGTTGAGAAGATAGCGACATCACCTGCTTGCATCGGTAACGTAATTGAGGTCGGCGGATCGTGCCGAACAGGTAGGTGTGCCGGTGTCTGAAATAGGGATTTATGACTACCGGGGACAAGGCAAAATCCTGTTCCCGGTGGCACGTCTACCAATGCAACCCACGTCGCAATATGGTTACAATAGATATGTCCAGCGGCAGCTTGATAATCGTTATGCGGATTGCGGAATCCTGGTGGAAACTTAAATCCGCTATCATCACGATGAAAGTGTTGCGGATAGTCATGTTTTGTCATCATCGTGAAATTGTTGTGAAAGAGGCGCGGGGCGTTCATAGTGAGTCCTGCTACAACCCGCATAATCTCCGGGTTCATGGCAAGGTCTTGAAACAAGCGATGTCCATATTGAATATGTCCTATATGTGTTTTACACGGTTCTTGTCTCCCACGGTGCAACGGCGGCGGGATGTCAGATTCATCAATTGTGAGCCAATGCTGAAGCACCGCCACCATCTCCTCAATTTCATCCTTCGGGAGAACATTTCGCAAGACAAGGAAACCGTGTAAATCAAAATACCACTTTTCCTCCTCGGTTAAAGTGGAATGAATAGTATACATTAATTTCTCCACAGTTACTGGTTGTGTTAAATAATAGGTTATCAAAATTACTCAAAATTTACAAGGACTGGTTGTTGAGATTTAACAATTTACGGGTGTGTCCAGTTTTTGGCATGTGTATTGTTTGAATCGCGGAAGACATGGAGGATGCAGCTTTTGTCTTGTGTACCGCAAACTTTATGAAGATTAAAAAATAAATTGGGTAATTTAGCGAGGTTAGGAAACCTCGCCAGCAGAGATGTACACCTGCTGCTGGCAAGGTTTCCTAACCTTGCCAATTACCGAAATATTTACTTAAACTTCATTTAGTTTGCGTTTTGTAGCACAAACTGGAAAGTTTGTGCTACATTTTTATTGTCTGCATCGCGGATGACACGGATTATTGAGTTTGGGACTTCCAAACGCCTATTCAAAGTTTACCGCAATCCCTTGAAAAACAACTTATCAGCCCCAAACACTATCCGCGTCCTCCGCGCAATCCGTGAAATCCGCGATTCAGACAGAGAGTAGGCATAATCCGCGTTTTCCGTGAAATCCGCGATTCAGAAAATTCAACGCTGGACACAAGAGTCTATCTCAAATTGGAAGGATGGTTGGTGGGAATTTCAGCGTATTAAAATTTGTTTAAGGGGTAAAATCGCCATAATTCACTTAAATTCGGACTTTTTTCCGAAAAAAACATTAAAATTTCAAATTTTTTCTTGACATTCGTTGCACAATAGTGTAAAGTTACATGTAGACGAAAAATTCGCGCTCGCGCGGATTGCGTCAGAGGTGCTTTTTAATGCACCGAATAAAGACATATTATAAAAATAGTTGACATTTTGTCATAATTTTATTATAATGTGTCCTGTTAAGGATTTATGGATAATTCTTAACGGGTGGAGGTGTTTCTCAATGCACCGACAGTGTTTTAAGCCTGATAACACCGTCGATGCGGGACACTGCCAGCATGTACCTGACAGCGCTGGTCTCTATTTTATCAGAGACCTGATGATAGGGCAATGCATATCATAGAGACCGGCGGCCTCTGCGGGAATAGTTAAAACCTACCTATTTCTGTAGTCTGTCAAAAATAATTAGAGTCCAATCTATAGCGAGGTTAGGAAACCTCGCCAGCGTGATTTGGACTGTAACCTGCTCACTATAAAGAGGAGGCACAAGATGAGACGAGACTACAAAGTTCTTCTCACACTTATTATTATCGTTGCAATTGCGGGCATTCTGTTGTTTCATACCGATAAAAAGTTGAACGCGACAGAAGTATTACCGCCTTATGAAGTTGTTGACTGTGTCACAGATGGACAGCTCCCTGAACCTGGACGGATTTGTCCAGATCGGTATGAGGCGGCTGGCTGTGAAGCGATTCGACCAGTCGGAACACACAAAATTTGTCCAAACCGAGTCCTTTGCCCGCTGGAGGCAGCGGAATAGCAGGGGATAACTGTATTCACTCTCCGGAGGTTGAAAATGTATAAGAAACTTTACTGGGGACTCGGTGTCCTCATGCTCCTGATTATCGGTGCTTTCGTGTTTCTGATTGTCAGAAACCAAGCAGAGATACAGGAGATGAAAAGAGAAGCCGCCGCAGTGCAAAAGCAGCTGCAGCAGCGTAACGCGCAACAGGTGCCACAAGAGGCACACTCCGCTCCTGGACACTTTCATGAAGATGGCACCTTTCATGAAGGCGCTCCTGAAGACCCGATAGAACCAAACAACGGGATAGCAGACGAACCTGAACCGTCGCGAGACTACAAACCGGCACAGGTGGAGATACCAGAAGGTATTACCGATCCAGAAGTCAAAAAAGCGTGGGAACGGGTGGAGTATATCGCAAACAATATCTGGGAATGGGGCGGCGTGCCATCAAACCGTGCTGTCCAACTGATAGACCAATTGATGCCACCGCCTGATGGATTTTCAGGACCCAGCGCACACGGCGATGCCGAAGAAACAATAAACTTACTGGGCGAACTCGCATGGAGTGGCGACCCACGCGCTGCAGAAGTTGTGGCGACTTATTACTGTGAGGGTATTATCGGAGGCAATGACCCGGGAGATGCGTTGGCAGAGATAGGCCCTCCAGCCGTGCCACTCTTGCTAAATTATCTGTTTGACGATACTTTGGGGGTGCCAAGTAGACCCGTTTCTGCTTTAGGTAAACTTGCTGTTAAGCATCGTGAGAAAATACCTGGGATTGTAGACCATATCATTATTCCAAAACTTGAAGAACTCGTGACGGATTATAGACACCAATATGTGGTAAGGTATTTTGCAAAAGAAGCCCTTGCGAATTTGAAATAATCAACATCTATTTATGAAAGGAGAAATACGATGAAAGTTCGTTACTGTTTTTACGGTTTATTGATTCTGATATGTGCGTTTGTTCCGTTTCGTCAGAGTTCCACAGAAATAACGCTTCTCAACACGACACCTTGTATTTGTATTAAGTCGTGGACAGTGGGACAAAGTTCGGGTTACTGGGGTAAAGCAAAGCGCCCACTCAACATGGGGTCGTTTATTACGAACTCGGAGGAGACGAATTGTATAGAGGTGTCGGTGGGTTATTGTGATGATCAACCTTCGCCGCTAAACATTATGTATCCAATTACTTCATTTGAGTTTCAGTTGTCTATGAGTCATGGATTTGTAGTGGAGAAGATGGTGTATAGTGTAAGCGGTCCGGATGCTTCGTTGTTTGATCCGTCCACAGGATTTTCTGTGAAAGCGAAGTTTAAGGGGCCTCAAGATACAGAAGGGCTCGCTTGCGCGCAGAATGGTCGTGATAACAAACCGATAGTGTTTAATGCGAAGTTCATTGGCTACTACGGTTCGGAACCCGATAACCCAAAGACCGTTACGGTTGAGGGTAAGTGGTATCAAGATACAAAAGATATGATACGGCAGGAATACGTGGATATGACACCGACTTTGCGGCCGCGTACAAATAAAATAAGAGCCGAGCTCCCCGTACCAAGCAAAGATTCATTTGTTGATACAATCTCAACGGATAATGGTGTAGATAGCTGGAATACTGGGCACTACAGCAGCTATATGATAGACGATGGCTTGAAGAATAAAAAGTCGTCTTGGCTTGCGAAAGTGAATGAACTTTACCGTAGGAATAGAGTTGCATCAGATGGCACGAAATTACCCGATCTGCCAGATTTTACAGACACTGATTTTCAGGTGAACAGTGGGTATCGCAATCCGTATCATCAGCGTTTTCATGTAGGGTCAAACGCGTTTCATAGCCGTCATCCGTATGGCGATGCGTTAGATATTCAGACTTTAGATGTTGATGGTGATGGCCTGGGCCCCAATGGTATTGAGCAGGTCCATGGAGACGAGTCTCTAAGCGACGATGGTGTTGCTATGCAAGAAGCCGCCGAGGCTGCTGGTGCGAAGTATACAGCTTCTTGGAAAGATTATACTTCACAACACACACATGCGGATTGGACATCTCGATCGAGTTGGCCTCCGCCAGATGAAGCAGTCTTTTCACCGCCGTGTGAGATAGATGGCACGGCTGCTGATGGTCCGTGTGTGACGTGTGCCCCGTCGTCCGGCAGCAGTGCGGATGAGGCAGACGAGGGGGATACCGGTGGCACCCAAGAGACACCGTCTACGCCCTCTTACCATGCATGTGGTATTCACGCGACTTCTGTGAGTGGCGATCATACGTGGGGCACTTTTGCTTGTGGCGATGCGACACACGTCGGGTATTTGTGTCAAGCCTCATCGGATCATAGCATCACGATTTCTGGGTGGAGTGGCACATTTTATGAGTGTCAACCGCATCAGGCATTTGTATGTGGGCATACGGATTTGACTGCCAATGCCTATACGCATCGTTTGGAGTCATGTCCACCTAACAGCAATGGTGATAGTTGCACCGCTGGTTCTTCCTATGCATGTTCGTCGCATACGCATGTGTATCCTGCAATTGTGTGTGGTGCGGCGTCTTGGACAGGGTGTACCGCGTCTATTTCCTCACGCACAGAGCATCAAACCGCGTGTCGCAATTGTCCAGAGAGTTATTGGACGTGTAGTACAAGTGGTGTTGCCTGGCATGCAACGCCGCTGACGTGTCAGCGGTCGGGGTGTAGTGTTTCACTCACTAAGTGTCAAAACACGGGTGGTGGTGGTTGTTTCAGCAATGGCACGGAATACAGGTATCACGATTTACCATAAGTCGACAACAACCTTCAAAACTTCACACAGGCAGGTATCCTTTTGGGTGCCTGCCTTTTTCTTTTGTCTTTTGTACCACGGGGAATGCCATTAAGGCATTCATACCGTTGATTTACTTTTAGTTTGCGTTTTGTGGCACAAACTGGAAAGTTTGTGCTACATTCTTTGTCTAAATAGCGGAAGACATGGATTGCGCGGAAGACGCGGAGTATTGAGTTTGGGACTCCCAAACGCCTATTCAAAGTTTACCGCAATCCCTTGAAAAGCAACTTATTTCAACAAACCCCTTCCGCGTCCTCCGCGCAATCTGTGTAATCCGCGATTCAGGCAGAGAGTAGGCATAATCAGCGTTTTCCGTGAAATCCGCGATTCAGACACACATGCCAAAAACTCTACTACTCCGATTTTACTATTCACTTGACAAAAATCTAAAATCATCTATAATAGAAATAATCTACACTATCTGGTTGATCCCAAAGAAATAGTTGCAGAGCATACCCAAAAGATTAGCATAAGAAAACAATTTATCTATAGCAAAATTTTGAACATCTCTAAGGAGCATTAGAATGCCAAAACGGATAAAAATCGGTCTCATCGGATGTGGTATGATATCCGGTTCACACGTCAACGGATATTTAGCACATCCACAGCATGCTGAAATCGTTGCTGTTTGCGATACAGTTGACGCAAACGCACAACGGAGAGCTGCAGAAGTGCTTTCTGGTGCGGAAGCACGCGCCAACACAGCAACTGCTGACGCAGAAAAGGCAGATAACGCCGAAGCACGCGAACGTTTGGAAGAAAACGCTGCACGCTGGGCAGAATATAAAGATAATGGCGTTGAAATCTTCAGTGATTTCAACGAGATGTTGAAAGGATGTGAGTTAGACGCAGTCAGTCTTGCTACACCGCCTTTTGTTCATGAAGCGCCTACAGTGGCAGCTGCAAATGCTGGAAAACACGTCTTCTGTGAAAAACCGATGGCACGCACCGCCACTGAAGCACGAAACATGCGCAATGCATGCGACAAAGCTGGCGTTAAACTTGCATACCAAAGCGGCGGCACATGTTTAGACCCAACAAGTCACACCATCCGAGAATATGTCACTACAGGAAAAATCGGAGATGTGCACTATGGTAGGTTGACCAGTTACCGTCTCCGAGGTAGACCTAATGTAGATATGTTCGGTTTCGGCAAATGGTTCCTCAATTCGGTTTACAGCGGTGGCGGTACAATATATGACACAGGTGTCTACGATATCAACCGTTCTATCTATCTACTCGGTTCACCACAACCCGCAACAATTAGCGGCATTGCATATCGTGGCATGCCTCCGGAATACACAGGTGAAGAAATTAACGATGTTGAAGAATTCGTTTCTGTGTTTGTCCGATTTACAAACGGCATGTCATTTACTTACGAACACGGCTGGTCATGCAATATGGCAGGACAACCACAAGGCATCTTCATCTTCGGTTCAAAAGGGGCATTCAGTGGAAATAAACTTTTTCTTGAGAAAGGACAATGGCAGACCGATGATAAGGGCAACCGTAGACGTTATCAAGGTAATCTCGTTGAAACACCGTTAGAACTTCCGGATAAACATTTTCCTGACAAGTTTCGTGATTTTCTCAACGCTTGCAATAGCGATGCACAACCTGTCAGTAATGGCGATATCGGTCAGAAAGTTACTGAGATTATGAGCGGCGCGCTTCTGTCGGCAAAACTGAAGCGTGAAATCAGTGTAGAAGAACTCTACGAAATAGAAGCACTCCGCACTGAACCGACACCAGGTTGGCCTATACCATAAAGAAACATTCTATTTTTTGGAGAGTTCCAGCTTATTCAGCAAAAACCCGATACTACTAATACCAAATTAACGCGGTAACTCTCGGTAGGCGGGAAATCATGGCGAATACCATACGGGGAATACCATACGCGCATTCATACCGTTGATTTGGCGCATTCGTCTTTAGGCATTCCCCGCCTTGCCAGCAGCAGGTGTATCTCTGCTGGCGAGGTTTCCTAACCTCGCTACATTACCTAATTTATTTTTTAATCTTCATTTAGTTTGTGTCCGCATCTGCACAAACTAACAGGTTATGCTACAGAAGTGTCCCATTAATTATAGGTTTTACTATACTTATAATTAAATATCCCTGGATTCTGCTTCGCAACCTTGATTAATTTTTTCTCATCTGTTATAATGCAATCAATAACACAACCGATGAGGAGAAGGCTATGCCGTTTTGTCCACAATGTAAAACTGAATATAAAGAAGATGTTTTGACCTGTCCAAAGTGTCAGGAGGACCTGCTTCCCGGCTTAGTTCCTGCTCAAGTCCCGGAGTCAGTTGACTGGTTCGTTGTCCAATCTGTGCCGAATGAAGTTGCCGGACATATCCTCAAAAGTGTGTTAGAGGATGAAGGAATTCATGTCTATTTGCGCACTCATGAAATGCCTGCTCACGGGGCAATAAAAGGGAACATCGGAAAATCTGAATGGGGCGATATTCTTGTCCCCGGTTTTAGTGTGCAACGAGCGCGAGAATGTCTTAAAGCATATCTTGATTCGCTAAAAGAAGATTAGCATTCGTAAGTAGACTGCCATGAAGGCGAAGCAAATCTACCTTTTTAGGACAATGAAAACGCATACTGATACAAGTGGAAAAGTTTATGTGAATGGATACCGCCGAAGCAGTGGCACTTACGTCAAACCGTATTGGCGAAAACCTCCAAGTAGACAAGTTGGTGCTGGTCAGCATGTTCCTGTGAACAAAGAACAACTTCCACTCTTCAAATAGATATGAACTACGCAATTTTCACTGTTTTTGCAAGAATTACGGCTAAAATGGTGTAATTTTCAGCTGAATTCTGAATTTTCAGCGCGTTTACATGAAGTTTAAGTAAATATTTCGGTAATTGGCAAGGTTAGGAAGAAATCAACGGTATGAATCATGGCGAATGCCATACGCGCATTCATACCGTTGATTTGGCGCATTCGTCTTTAGGCATTCCCCGCCCTGCCAGCAGCAGGTGTACATCTCTGCTGGCGAGGTTTCCTAACCTCGCTACATTACCCAATTTATTTTTTAATCTTCATCAAAACGCGCCTACCGTTTGTGCGTAAGTCCTAATAGAATAACAAATATTGTAATATACCAAAATTTTTCTGCCGCAACTACAACCTATCTCATAAATCGTAGGAGGGGTTTCTAACCCTAATCCACTGGACACGCGATCCTGCGAATTTGGACAAAATCGCATTTATGAGATACGCTGTAAATTTTTTAGGATAAGTTATGACCTGTTTTTTACGAAGCTTGCGAGTTTCCTATATCACTTCGTGTCGCTTGCAGGCTTTTATTATTTTCTTGTTTTTGTTTACAAGCACAACACTTTTGGGCGATGTTTACCGCATCAGGAAAGGAGATAGGCTGCTGATAGCTGTGATAGGACAACCAGAATATACATATTCTGTGCATGTACGCGATGACGGTAGGATTAGTTACTTTGGTGGTGATCTTGAGGTAGTCGGTAAGACCTCTGAAGAGATCAACGCGGTTATTCGTGAGTTTTTGTTGAGCGAGAAACTTGTTAATAATCCTGTGATTATGGTGTCTGTAGCATCACAAGAGGATAGTGTTTATGTCGGTGGTGCTGTGACCACTCCTGGTCGCTACGTCATATCCCCAGAAACTGATATTGGTATATACCGTGTAATCCAGCTCGCTGGTGGAATGAAAGAGAACGCCGATTTACAAAAGGTCCAATTGATCCGATATAATGCTATTACTCAGTCAAGTGATGCATCAAAGCAGATACAATCAAGTTCTCTCATACCGAAAAAACCAATCACACAAGTTGAAACTTACGATTTATCAACAAACCAGTCTTATCGCGATATCCGTGTAAATGCCAACGATTTCGTGTTTGTAATGCCGCTCAGCGTGATTGAGGTACAGGGAGAAGTAAAGGTACCAGGAAAATTGTTCATTCGCGACAAAATTAGCATCGCCAATGCGTTAGCAAGAGCAGGAGGACCTACTGAGAAAGGTGATTTGACTGCACTGGTGAAGGTTGCCAAAGATGGCACCCTCACTGAATTAAGTGTATCCGAACAATTTTGGAAACCGACTGATAAAAACGGGACAGAAATCTCTTTATCCGATGGTGATACGCTTTTTGTTCCGAATGCGTTTAAAGTAGAACCTATCTACGTTACTGGGTATGTTCGTATACCGGGTGCACACAGCGTTCGTGGTCCACTCACACTCCAGAAAGCTATTGCAGTTGCAGGTGGATTTGAGAATGTAGCAAACCGTAAGAAAGTTCATATCCACCGTAAGGATGGCACGACTACAGAACATCTTTTTAAACCTGGCAGAGACACCACTTTACTCCATCCTGGTGACATCTTAGAGGTCCATAAGCGGTTTCAAGTGAATTGGGGATTGATTTTAAATATATCCTCTACTACTGTTGTAATAACATCTGTTATTATTACATTGACAAGCAACTAACCTTAAGAACCGTCTCCTTATTGCCCTATGATGTTGTTATCGTGTTTTAAGAGACAACTAATAGTCTCCCTTGTCGCGGGTCAAACGTGCAATTCAGATATGTGTTCTCATTTGCATGCCAAAAGGTCAACGGCGCATGTTTCCCTGTCTGCAAAAGTCGTTCTTCAACTACCTCTGCTTCACCTAATATCTCAACCAAAGTTTCTATCCGTTTTTCAGTTGTATTGAACAGATAGAATGTTTGATATTTCCCATGCGTTCTGTGGTGCACCTGCACTACTTCCGTTAGTTGATTCTCCTGTCCTATATAAATAGAAATAGACGGGACGATCCATTTACTGAGTAATTTTCTGAGATCCGTCTCCCTCTCCCCTTGCGGTCCGTCTAATATAGTAGTGCGGAGTTTGTAAATTAGACGTTCCAACAGATACGGTTCAAGTCCAACCCGCCCATTCAGCAGATAGGGGACAGGCGCGTTAACAATGAACCTTCCCTTTGCTTTCATAAATTCTGTTAAACGTTGCACGGTTGTTTCAT
The DNA here is from genome assembly GCA_965221425.1 of Candidatus Poribacteria bacterium. Lineage (GTDB taxonomy): Bacteria > Poribacteria > WGA-4E > WGA-4E > WGA-3G > MSPOR6. Next base: position 464,145 of record OZ244889.1, read on the forward strand.
GCAGGGATAAACAACTCGGCAGCAGGACCAGACGATATTTCTTTCCATTCAGACAAATCATTCCTTCCTTCTCTTCCACTGTAGCTCCAGCGAGCTGTGCTTCAGAGGCAATATCAAAATCATAACCTATATTCCACACTGCCTCACACAACCATCCCCATGCTTTTGTTATGTTATTCCACTGTTTCTCCTCAGGTTTCATCCATAGACTTTGGGCTGGTGACAACATTAAAATAGGACGTTTGGGATATCCTGCCTGTAACAGTTGTCCTAAAGATTCATGTGGATAGGAATCAAAATGGTTACCCTTGCCGTTGTTTAATATCCATTGATTGAATCCAAAAGTAGCATCACTGAGGCATTGTGAAAGGGTGTGTGTCTTTTTTCTGAAGATCCCAACATGCCGCGTACTGCTACACACTGACTTGGCAACAATAAAACGCCGCGTCGTATCCGACTCTGAAGCAGTGAGGATTGGACAATCCACCTGCTCCAAAAGTGATCCCAGTTCATATTGCAATGACCTTGCACTTTCTCGTAGTGTTACCGCCAATTTTAAGTGGTGCTGATGACAGAAATCTCTGAGCCCACCCAGGAAACACTGCGCGAATTGCGATGTTAATTTCTGCCAGAAAACACTTCTGATCACTGACGAATCGTACGTGTCATAAAAAAGAAAAGGCAGAAAACTTCCACGGGCATTGGTAGAAGTTCTATGGCTATTCTCGTAATCGTCTTCGCGAATTTGCTCCAGTAACGTACCACTCCAGGGCACTGATGTTCCATCCGCCTCAAACACAGATAAGAAACGTGGCAATTCAATAGCAAAACCTAAAATGGCATCTGCACCATAAAACTCTACATAACGCGTTAAAATCCGTTTTATAAAAGCGTTAACACCAGAATCACTCAGTAAATCATCCGCATTTACTTCAGACTGATAGATGTAAAGAAGTGTCCTACCACGTAACCGTTCTGCAACTGCAAGATCCGATGCTATACAACGTTGAATGTAATCAGTGATATTATAGAATAATGCGTCTGTATGTGGCTGTGCGACCAGATAGAATTGATTAAATAGTGGCTTATCTTTCTCATAAACATTTCGCAAGTTTCCCTGGATAGATGTGGCTGTTTCCGATGCCCTGAAATCTAACGCTACAACTTTCAGTCGGTCCCGCGTCTGAATTTTCGCAGAATCCAATTGTATCCACGCCTGCTTGCTAAACTGAGCAAGTTTTGCCAGCTCCGCTTGATGCGCTGTAGATTTTTCCATATCCGGATAGGATAGCAGAGAGCTATTTGGAATATAGGTCAAATTCGTTGCCACAACTGATATTTCTCCAGGAAATTTGCATGTTATAACGGTTTTGTAGTATACTTTAAGAAATGTATTGATTAGATACTTGTTTTGCCATGTTATCACGTTTCGTTGACAGATGCAATGCGTTGGTTGCCCTATCTGGCAATTCTGCATCACGTTTTATAGTCGTATATTTATTACAACCTATCTCATAAATCGTAGGAGGGGTTTCTAACCCCGAACCACTGGACACGCGATCCAGCGAATTTGGCAAAATCGCATTTATGAGATACACTGTAGGTAGAAGAAAATGAGAATTCTTGAGAACTTAATCACAGCATTTTCAGCACTTCATGCAAGCAAACTCCGAACAATCCTAACACTCTTAGGAATTACAATCGGAATTGCAGGTGTGATCGCAATGATGTCTTTAGGTGCGGGTGCTGAAAAACTCGTGATGTCGGAATTTGAAAAAATTGGTGGTCCCAGTATGTTTGGAGTCTACCGTCCAGGATATGTCCGTCGCAATCACCGATGGCAACGAAACACAAGTCCGCATTATCTAAATATGGCGGATCTGCGTGATGTTTTAGAGCAGTGCCCATCCGTCGAAATAGCCACCGTAGAAGGAAGTTATTACATCAACTTTGACGTTGAAGGGAAACACCGGCCAACCTACATGCGTGCGACCACAGTTGAATATCAAGGAGTCCGACAGTGGCATGCTGAATATGGCAGGTTTCTTGCGGATACGGACATGGACTTCTGGAATAAAGTTTGTGTCATCGGTTCACAAGTTTGGAAAGAACAGTTCAAAGGAATGGATCCGATTGGCAAGGAAGTTGGAATCAATAACAAACGTTTCACTGTTATCGGAATCATGGAAAGCCGCGGGCCCGGTTTAGAGGCAGGCAAAAGTGACGATAATATGATCTTTATTCCGATTACGACTGCCCAAACCCGGTTTTGGGGACACGACAACGTCGGACATATTATGGTCCGGGCGAAAAGTCCGCTTGTGGTTGACCAAGCAGTTAAAGAGGTGCAAACTATAATTAGGCGCAACCACGGCGGGGACGACACTTTTTTCAGAACATGGCAAGCACAGAAAGGTATTGAAAGCGCTAAAAAGACTATTTTTATTATAGAGTTGGTGTTAGTTATCATTGCGTCTGTTTCATTGATTGTCGGCGGCATCGGCATTCTAAATATTATGCTCGTTTCAGTAACAGAACGGATACCAGAGATCGGGTTACGTAAAGCTGTCGGTGCGAAAAACTACCAAATTCGATTCCAATTTCTGACCGAATCAATCCTTTTGTGTCTCATTGGAAGTGTGCTCGGTATTGCATTAGGGGCGTTAGTCGGACAAGGATTCGCGTGGGCAGTTGGCAAATTCCTGAAAGGCATGATCGGATGGCCTTCGGTCATTACCATAAAATCTGTATTGACGTCTGTCGCAGCAGGCACCGCTGTTGGCATATTTTTCGGCTACTATCCCGCCAGCCAAGCAGCAAAATTAAGTCCAATTGAGGCAATTCGCCATACATAACCTAAGTTGCTACTATGTAGCACAATCTGTTAGATTGTGCCTGTGTGGACGCAAACTGAATGAAGATTAAAAAATAAATCGGAAATGTAGCGAGGTTAGGAAGAAATCAAGAAATCAACGGTATGAATGCGCGTGGCAGCATGCGCGTGTGGCATGCTGCATGATTCCCCGTATGGTATTCGCCATGATTCCCCGCCTCGCCAGCAGCGGGGTTTGTGTGTTTCGTGCGGACCGAAAAGGACCGAATTAATAAGGGCGTGTAAAGTTTTGTCAGAATCGCGGAAAGCACGGAGAACGCGGATGACACGGAAGGGGGACAAAAGACGATCCTTTTCAAAATATTGCGGCATATTTGTGAATAGGAACTTGGGAGTACCAAACCCAATAATCCGCGTAATCGGTGAAATCCGCGATAATCCGTGATTCAGACAGATAAGTAACAAAAACTTTACACACCGAATTAATAACTTACTCTTGATTTAGATTGTGCCTGTGTGGACGCAAACTGACAGTTTGCGCTACAGAAGTGTCTCATTAATTATTAGGTTTTACTATACAACAGTTGCATGAACGGAACATACGACGTGGAAAAACTCGGCATTATAGCAGGAGCAGGTGAACTTCCAACCCTTGTTGCAAAAAGCGCAACTGCACAAGGACGAAAACCGGTAATCGTTCAAATCACTAAAACAGATGAGCAACGTTTTACTGAGATCCAGTGTGAAGTTTATTCTTACGGTGTCGGACAGATTCAGAAAATCACGCAGAAATTTCTCGATTTAAACGTAAAAGAACTCGTCATCATAGGGAAAATTGAACCCAGTATCTTGTTGCGTCCTTTCCAAGTTGATGCAACTGCCCTCAAGATTTTAGCACAGAACCGTAGCCAAAAACCCGCCTCACTCGTTTCAGCAGTCCTTACCCATTTTCAAAACGCAGGACTTTCTATCCTAAGACAGGATCATTTTTTATCCCACCTATTACCCCAACCCGGTGTACTCACAAAACGCGAACCGAACGCTGCGCAGTGGAACGATATAAAGACCGGCATAGCAACAGCACGGCAGATAGCAAACCTGGACATCGGACAGACTGTGGTAATCAAAAATCAGATTATCCTTGCAATTGAGGCTATTGAAGGCACAGACACCACAATTCAGAGAGGTGGGCACTTAGGTGGAAAAGGCGTTGTCGTGGCAAAAGCTGCATCTGAAAACCACGATTTTCGTACTGATGTTCCAACTGTAGGCATGCAAACGCTTCAGACGCTACAAGCTGTCAAAGGGAGCGTTTTAGCAGTTGAAGCAAGGCGAACCTTTGTTATGGAGCCAGAAACCCTTTTTGAACAAGCAGACCGTTGGAAAATTTCAATTGTTGCTGTGGAATAAAATATTTGACTCATGAATATAGTAAAATCCGAAAATATGTTCACATTTCATTGAACAACAATCCCCACACGCTTTCGCTGGCGAGGTTTCCGAACCTCGCTAATGTAAAGATAATTGTGGATTTTACAATAAAATATGTGCGGTTGTTTTTGATGAAGGCAACGGCCACGCGGGTTAGACTTTTTTATTTCCACCAAGACTTACGCATTCCACCTTATCAAGGGGACTTTCAAAGAGAAAATGCGTAAGTCCTGTTAAGTGTTCAAATTCTGAACAGTCCTGTCCACAATTTAGACACTTACCCTCCTCCGCACATAAGAATTGCGATAATTCTGCAATCCTGGCATTGGCACGGAATTTGCCACATCTTTAATAGTTGATTCAAGATGTTTCTGAAAACCTCAATTACAAATCGTGGTAATCGAATATCTAAGGAACATCTAATTTATTTAAAACAGGACTTATGCAATGTATTCAAAAGTCCCACTGATAAGGGGGATTTAGGGGGTTAAAAAGACTAAAAACACTGAATACCGGACTATTTACCCCCCTCCCCCGCAAGCGAGGGGAATGCGTAAGTCCTGTCATGTAATAAAATATGCGCGATTGTTTTTGATGAAGGCAACGGCCACACGGGTTAGACTTTTTTATTTCCACTCATTCTTTACATGAGCCGACCGTATTTTCTGCTGACGTTATCTATGAATTTTAGTTAGCAATCTTGCAACAACATATTGTAAAATTAGTTAATGAAATCTACCACCTATCCGTATAGGAGTTATTAAATTGAAACGAAGTTTTCTCTGGCTATTACTCGTTTTCTTATATCCAATATCAGCATTCGCACAAACAGGCACCATTGAAGGCACTGTCTATGACCAAACCACCGGAAAACCACTCACAGGTGCAGAAGTCCACATCCTTGAAACAGACCACCGCCAAAAAACGGACGCAAATGGAAAATTTCAGTTCACCGGAATTCCCAGAGGCACTTATACGCTATCCGTATCTCACCCAGATCATAAAATACCCGAAAAAACCACAATTGAAGTAAGCGCGAACAGGACAATTCAAGGCAAAATCTACCTTGGACCAGCGTTCCAATTGGAAAAAGATACTGCGACAGGGAACATTGAAGGCACCGTCTATGATCGGGATACCGGTGCGCTATTAGCAGGCGCGGAGGTGAGCATTGTTGAAACCAAGCAACGGCAGGAAACCAAAAGGGATGGAAAGTTTCGGTTCACCGACATTCCACCCGGAACTTATACCGTTTCAATAAAACATCTCGCTTTTGACACACCAACGCCAACTACTATTGAGATTAGCGCGGGCGATACAACCCAAGTTAAAGTATATTTGGGACCGGTTTTCAAACTGGAAACAATAATCGTAGAAGGAAAACGCCTGCCACCAACTATCAGTCGAAAACAGATACGTGGATCAGAAATAAGACGGATCGCAGGTATCGGTGCTGATCCGCTCAAAGCGTTGACAACACTTCCAAGCATCGGTATTCCGTACGATCTCTTTGGAATTCTCTATATTCGCGGAAGCGAACCGGGATCCACTCTCTACTATTTTGACCGCACACCGTTAGGGTATCCGTTTCATTTTGGTGGACTTAGTTCAACAATTTATTCGGCTGCCATTGACGATATTCACATTTACGCGGGTGGTTACGGTGCGGAATTCGGCTTGGATTCGCAATCGGTTATTGACATTCATTCACCAGATTGGATAGATAAAAAGAGAGCTGGCGTAATTGATATGAACATCTTATACCCTCAAGCTTACATTCAAACAAGGATTGGTAAGAAAGGGTACGCCTCCGCTGCTGCTCGTCGTTCCGTGTTCCATTACATCTTTAATCCCATCTATAATACCAAATTGCCCAACTTTTCAGATTATCAACTCAAGTTTGTTTACCCACTCACCAACAGGCACCAACTTACGCTCAATGTTTTGGGGGCGACAGACCATTTCGATTTCTCTAATTTGACATTTGGTTACACAGAAGAAGATAGTAATTTAGCTGCATATTACAAGAACGGTTTTGAAGGTGCAGGCATTCATCTCCGATCAGAATTTACAGAAAAACTCACATCTCATTTGTCCCTAACCCGTTCTTTCAACTTTCTCAATATGCAGTTTGGCTCTCCTTTTAATCCTGATGAAGGTCCAACGCGAGAAGGAGTATTTACAGATACAAAGACTAAGGTTCCAGCATATCAACTTCGTACAGATATTGCCTATAAAATAATAGACAATTTCCAATTTGAGCCAGGTTTTCTTTTATCCTACAGTCCAGCTGATAATATTTCTTATTCCACCCGTGCATTTGAGGATGAAGATTCTGATGACGGTGAACTGGTTGGGAGTAGGTCACTTGACGAGTTCAGTTACCTGTTTCAACGTGCAGAGGGTTATCTTCAAGGACGGTATGACCCATTTTCATTTCTATCACTCGCGCTTGGCGTACGGTTCGACTATCTCAATATGACAGACGAACTCTCAACGCAGCCGAGAGCAAGCATGAGCCTCAAACTGCCGATCGGTTCTAACATCCGTCTCGCTTATGGTCAGTACGAGCAAAGTCCTTTAGCATATCAAGTATTAAAGGACGGTGGAAACCGATCATTAAAATCCAGTGTAGCACAGCATTATATTATGGAATTGGAACACAATTTTTCACCGCATACAGAACTTAAATTTGCCACCTATTATAAAGACCTCCAGAAATTGGTCACACAGCACATTGATCTTAATGCACTTATTGATTCGCTTGAAGATGCAACTATAGATGTTCCTTCTTTTGATTATCTCAATCAAGGTGACGGTTTTGTAGGTGGAGTGGAATTTTTCTTGCGACATCGAATCAAGGATAGATTCTTTGGATGGATTTCTTATGCATATACGCATTCAGAACGACGCAACCATCTAAACGATTCCTATAAACCTTATATTTTTGATAATAGTCATATTGTTAGTGTTGTTGCAAACTATAACCTCACCCGTAATTCTGAAATAGGAGTGAAATGGCAGTATTTAAGTGGAACAGCTGCAGCACCAATAGGCACGTTTTTCCAAATTCAAGACCCTGTGACGCTTGGCATGAACAAAAATATCTCTGACAATCTGGATGCTTTTCTCCACGCTGAACTCCCTCCTTACCATAGATTAGATTTAAGGGTGAGCGAAAAGGCAAGGTTGTGGGGCTTGCCAGTTACCCGGTTTTTTGAGATATGGAATATCTCTTTCTTTTTTCATAGAAACAGTATGAGGTTAGGTATTTCCAATCAGCTTTTAGATGTTCTTGAAAATATTGCCCCAGAAGATTTGCCCGAAGATTTTGATCCAGCAACCTTGGAGTCTATTGAAATCCCACAAATCCCCATTTTAATTTATGGTGGTTTTATCTATGAATTTTAGTAGCAATCTTGCAACAACATATTGTAGAATTAATTGATGTAAATCAATCACTTATCCGCAATAGGAGTTATTAAATTGAAAAAAAGTTTTTTCTGGCTATTACTCGTTTTCTTATTTCCAATATCAGCATTCGCACAAACAGGCACCATTGAAGGCACTGTCTATGACCAAACTACTGGAAAACCGCTTGCAGGTGCAGAAGTCCACATCCTCGAAACTAACGAACGCCAAAAAAGTGATGCAGACGGTAAAGTTTGGTTCACAGGTGTCCCGTCCGGCACATACACTCTCACAATCACGCATCCCACTTTTACCACACCAACCACAACCTCCGTTGAAGTAACCGCAGGGCATACTACACAAGCAAGAATGTCCCTCGGCGAAGTATTTGAGTTAAAAACGATAGTTGTTGAGGGTGAACGCGTCCCCCCCACAGTAAGCCGTAAAGATATTCGTGGAAGTGAACTTCTCCGTATTGCAGGGGTAGGAACAGATGCTTTAAAGGGATTGACAACCCTACCCAGTATCGGTATTCCAAACGACTTTTTTGGTGTGCTTTATATACGTGGTAGTGATCCTGGATCCAATCTCTACTATCTTGATCGAACACCTCTCGGATATCCATTTCATTGGGGCGGTTTGCTTTCAACTATCAGTTCAGAGACTATTGATAAGATAGACATCTACGCAGGCGGATACGGAGCACAATTTGGGTTAGATTCGCAATCCGTGATTGACATCCACGCACGCGACAATATTGAAGAACGATTAGATGGAAAATTTAATCTGAATATTTGGTATTCTGAAGGTTTACTTGAAGGTAAAATCGGCGAGAAGGGGTATTTATCCGCATCCGGACGGAGAAGCTACTTTGATCTTATTGTTGGACCGATTGCTGAAAGGCTGACAGGACGAGAACAGCAATTTCCGTATTTTTCAGATTATCAGCTCAAACTTGCCTATCCGATCACTGAAAACCACGATCTTACCGTTAATGCATTCGCTGCGACTGATCACTTTGATTTTGAGTTAGAGGAAGAAGTTAATGAAACAGAGATAACAGATAATGAGATAGAGGCAACAGATGGTGAAACAGAAACCCAACCTTTTCAGGCTTCTTTCTTTTTCAAAAACGGTTTTAACGGGCAAGGAATACATCTCCGTTCAAAGTTCACCGAAAATCTTAGATCACATCTATCATTGACACGATCCTTCAATTTCCTTGATATCGACATGAATACAATTGTTAGTGAGACCACTGTCCGAGATGAAAGCGGTGAATTGATCTCAAAATCTACAGATTCATTTGATTTAGAATTAAAGGTTAACGTTCCGGTTTACACCCTCCGCGAAGATTTATATTACAGATTATCACCTAAGCTCCAACTTGAACCGGGTTTTCTTTTCGCTTTCAGTCCCGCGAATAGTACTGAATTTCTCAGTTTTCCAACATTTGAAGAAGAAGTGCCTGATGAAGAGACACTGCAGGAACTAATTCAAACAAATCCAGAGAAAATAAGATATGACGATGATGGAAATGCTCGGATACGCACAACTGAAATCAGAGACTATGAATTTGGACACGATTTACAACGTGTTGAAAGTTATCTACAAACACGATACGATCCGTTGCCTGCGCTTTCAGTCGCCTTCGGTGTTCGGCTTGATTACCTTGATTTGATAGAGCAGCTTTCTATTCAACCTCGTGGCAGTGTAAGTATAGAACTACCAATCGGTTCTAACCTCCGTTTCGCTTACGGACACTATGAACAGAGTCCGCAACTTTCTCAGTTGCTCTCAGAAAATGGGAACGCTACGTTAAAATCCAGTCTTGCACAACATTATATCATGGAGATAGAACATGAACTCTCATCTCAAACGGAATTCAAGTTTGCCACATATTATAAAAATGTGCAAAAATTGGTAACTGAGAATGAGGTGTCAAATTTTCTCAATCAAGGAAATGCTTTTGTTGGCGGTGTTGAAGCGTTCTTACGGCACCGAGTGCCCGATAAATTCTTCGGTTGGATATCCTATTCATACACACACGCAGAACGACAAGAAAGTCCGAATGTCGTGTATGAACCGTATATTTTTAATAATACACACATCGTTAGCATTGTGGCAAACTATAACTTCAGTCCCGATTTTGAGATAGGTGCGAAGTGGCAGTATTTAAGCGGAACATCTGGGGCACCTTTTAGCACAATGATTCCTATTCAAGACCCAGTGACGCGTGGATTAAACCCACTCTTTGCAGGTTTTGACCGAATTGTAAGGGTGAAACTAACACCGTACCACAGATTAGATTTCAGAATTAGCAAAAAATGGAGTCTTTTTGGAACGAAGATCGGTGGCTTCATTGAGATATTAAATGTTTACAATCGCAAAAATACTATTCAGTTTATTCAGCAAGCGGGAACATTTGAAGTTCTGGGTGAAGAAATCACAGTTGAAGAACATGAGACTGAGGAAGAGGAAGGTAATCAGTTTCCTCTGCTCCCCTATTTCGGTTTAACAATTGAATTTTAATTTTACTAAATTACATACATTTTCTGGCAATTCTGGTGAAAGTAATTGTATAATTTAACGGTCTTTCCTACATACTGATTTTTAACACATTTTGGATTGGAGTTACCTATCATGAAAAGTTTCATCTGCCTACTAATAGTTCTAATGATCCCCACTATTGCTTTTTCCCAAACAGGGGCTATTGATGGCACTGTATATAGCAGAAATACGGACGAACCGTTAGCAGGCGCAGAGGTCTATATCATTGAACTCGACAAACGCATAGAGACAGACGAAAACGGAAAATTCTCTTTCAACGAAATCCCAGCTGGTAAATATACTTTATCTATATCTTTTCCAAATACGGAATTAACTGAAAAAACCGCTATTGTCGTTGAAGAGGGAAAAGTCCTTATCTCTAAAATTTATGTCAGTGCAGATGCATATCAGCTTGAAAGGGTAGAGGTAAAGACAAAACGTGATCCAAAAACTATTATCAAAAAGAGCATTGAATCCAAAGAAATAACACGTATCCCCGGTACTGCGGGCGATGCACTGCGTGCGCTACCTGCCATCCCAGGTATTGGTGTCGCGAACGATTTTAGCGGGGCGCTCTATATCCGTGGCGGTTCCGATGAAGATAACCTCTACTATTTTGACCGTGTGCCTGTCGGGTATCCCTACCACTTTGGCGGGCTTGTTTCGTCATTGAGTTCTGAAATCATTGATCGGATTGATGTCTACGCAGGCGGTTATGGTGTAGAATACGGTGTGGACTCTCAAGCCGTGATAGACATCTATTCACAAAACAGCAGTCCAAAGAATCTACGTGGAAAATTTAATCTCAATCTGCTTTACTCAGAGGGATTACTTCAAGGCAAACTCGGTGAAAAAGGATATTGGTATGCTGCCGGGCGTAGAAGTTACATTGACCTATTCATCGGAAACCTTTCGTTTGCAGCAGGAGCATTTACTGCTTTTCCTCGTTTCTGGGATTATCAACTGAAAGCAGGTTACGACCTCAGCGAAAAACATCAACTTTTTTTCAATCTCTTCGCATCGGGGGATAAGTTTGCAATCACATTAGACGGTGAAAACGTAGACGAAGATTTTAGGGGAAATACAAGTTTTGATAGCGGCTTTGAGGGGGGAGGATTTCACCTACGTTCTGTCCTGACAGAACGTCTTACCTCATTTTTATCGTTAACTCGCTCAAATTTCTTATTTGATGTCAATTTCGGTCCCACACTCTCTCTTAATATTGATGCACCAACTTATACACTACGTGAAGACCTCACTTACGAGATAAATGAAAAACATCAATTGGAATCAGGGCTTATCCTTGGACTTGAACCTGGAGAAGTTTCTGGTACATTCACACGTATACCAGATGAGGGCGAAATTGAGTATGACATCCGATTTGAAGAAAAACAGGTCATAGACGAAACCGTTCGTGGACAACGGATTGAAGGTTACTTGCAAGACAGATATAATCTGTTACCTTTTTTATCGGTCGTATATGGGTTACGATTTGACTATTTTAATCAAATTGATGAGCTTTCTATTCAACCGCGTGGTAGTCTACGTGTTGAGCTTCCCAACAGTTCTGAACTCCAATTCGCTTACGGAATTTACAACCAGACTCCTATCCCCGCACAACTCTCTACCAGTGTTGGCAACCCAGAATTAAAATCCAGTCAGGCAAGCCATTTCATTGTTGAACTTAAACGCCAACTTTCACAAGATACAGAGATCAAAATAGCTGCTTACTACAAAGACCTTGTAAATTTGGTGACATCTGACGAATTATCAGTATTTCTTAATCAAGGTGTCGGTTATGCACAAGGCACGGAGATATTTCTTCGACACCAAAGCGGCGATCGGTTTTTTGGCTGGGTTTCTTACGCGTACGCACTCTCAAAACGGCGTGACCGTTTAGGTGAGCCGTATCGCTACTATTCTTTTGACCAAACACATGTCGCTACCCTCGCAGCAAGTTATAATCTTACATCTACCTGGGAGTTCGGGGCAAAATGGCAGTACCGAACGGGGAATCCGTATACACCTGTTGTAGACGCTACACGCATACCCGATCCTAGGAACGGAAAACTCATCTACTTACCAATTTATGGTGAAAAGAACTCAGAAAGATTACCTCCATATCACAGATTAGATCTACGCGTGAGTAAAGTCTTCCGTTTTAATAGTTGGGAATTAGGAATATTTTTAGAACTACTTAACGCCTATAATCGTAAAAACCTCCTTGATTATCAATATGAGGAGGACTACAAAGATAAAAACCCGATTTATCAGTTTCCTATTCTCCCATACTTAGGTATTACGGCAACATTCTAAATGGTTATTCTCATGAACAGAACCTTAAAACTGATATTGCTCCTCTTAATCTTCCTATTGCCAATTTTAGCTTTCGGACAAACCGATGAACCTATAGAGGACCAATCATCGGATGATGTCATCACCTTACCGCCAGTAGAAGTCAAAACAGAACGGATAGAAAAGAAACCGAGACACACTTTTAAAGCACATTCATTTAGAAATGCTATTGGAACAGGTGGCGATCCGTTGCGCCTTCTAAACCAACTCCCAAGCGTTGGTGTTCTGAATGATTTTGTCGGCATTCTTTCCGTGCGTGGCGGTGACCCTGAAGATAACCTTTACTATTTCGATCGCTTACCTTTAGGATATCCTTACCACCTCTTCGGAATCATCTCTACTGTCAATGCAGAGGTAATTCAAAATGTTGAAGTGTACCCAGGCGGGTACGGGGCAGAATTCGGTTCCGATTCTCAAGCAGTCATTGACATCTATTCCCGCAGTATCACCGATACTCCCTTGAGAGGTAAACTCAATTCCAATCTGGTGTATTCCCAAGCTTTTCTTGAAGGAAATATTGGGAAACGGGGATATTGGTACACTTTTTACCGACATAGCTATATGGGACCCCTTTTTGAATTGTTACCGCGTTTGGTGAAGGTTGAGGACGATTTGGTAACGCAGGTGCCAAGTTTCTCAAGCTATCAAGGAAAGGCTGTTTACCAATTAACTAAAAGTCACAGGCTGGTGGTTAACGCCATTGCAGCAGACGATTCAGCAGAATTTCGCCTCGGTCCCGATGAAGTCTCTGATAGTGACTTACTCGGTCCGTCCAAGTCGGAAAACCCTTTCGATTCACAAGGCATTCATCTCTATTCGGAAAAAGAAAAAACGTATAAGTCTATCATATCATTGACACGGTCATTTTCTCGGAGAGACCTACAATACGGTGACGGATACTTCTATGGAAACACGGATAGTGTCTATTCACTCCGTGGCGATCTTCAGTACTGGGTCAAATTTCCAAAGACATTGTTAGAAGCAGGTTTTGATTTTTCAAGCCTCCCTTCAAGTCTTACCAGCATCGGCGCACGACCCCTTGAAGAAGGGGATTGGGACTATGACTTTAGGTTAAAAGCACAGGGTGAGAAAGTCCAGACCGTCACATCTAAAACCCTGCATCGCCTTGAAGGATATGTGCAAGCAACGCAGGATCTCGTTTCATCTCGCTACGCTGCCCTCTATGCCACTATAGGAATGCGTGCAAATTACTTTAGTCTGATTGACTCCTTCTCGCTGCAACCACGCGGGTTACTCGGCTTAACACTTGGCCCTGAGCAAACAAACACTGTGGGATTATCCCTTCTACCGATAGACTTACGGTTCATGTATGGAAATTATGTTCAAAACCCACGGCTTTACCAAGTTGTGCTTGGAGACGAAAATCCTGAGATTGCACCGAGTTTAGCGAGACATTATGTTGTTGCGATAGAAAAAAGGCTAACGCCAGAAACCAAAATTGAAGTTGCAGGCTATTACAAAAACCTTCGCGATATGATTACCTTTGATCTTTTGGATAGACGCTACGAAAATCAGAAGAGTGGAAATGTAAAGGGCATTGAAGTTTCACTGGAACATGAAATCGAAGATACGTTCCGAGGGTGGGTTGCCTATTCCTATACCGTTTCCAAACGCCAAGATTCGTCCTGGGAAAAAGAGAGGGATTTTATGTTTGGCACGCCTCATGTTTTCGCAGTTAATCTGAACTACACCTTTGAGTCGTGGGAATTCGGAGCAAATTGGCAATACAAGAGCGGTATTCTCTATTCTACATTGGAAGGCAGGGAACCGTATACCAATCCGTTCACGAAAAACGAAACATGGCTGCCGATTTGGGGTGTCCAAAAACGCACAGCCCCCTATCACCGTTTGGACCTACGTGTTCATTGGTACTTCATTCGTTTGGACAAAGCGAAGGCAGGATTCAGTTTAGAACTTTGGAACGCTTATAATCGTAGAAATATCCTCCAGGTTCGTTATGGCAAGCACTTTACAGAAGAGGTGCCGATTGCCCAATTGCCGATTGTTCCCTTCTTTGCGGTGACGGGGACCTTAGAATTTTGATTAACATATCGGTAAAATTTGTATAATCCAATTAGCCTCCTTTTTCGTCTTTAAAATATTATAGTAAAATCCAAAGATATATGCACACTTTTGGTACGCGGGACCTAAACCGCCAGACTGTGCTGTAGCACAAACTTTATGAAGATTAAGTTTTTAATTGGGTAATTCTAATTTTCCCCAAACCCGGTAGGTGCGGTTTCTAACCAATGCAGAATACCATACGCGTATTCTGCCGGATATTTCCACGCATTACCTAATTTTTATTTAAACTTCATAAAGTTTGCGCTACAATTGTGTGCAAGTAATTATAGATTTCACTATAATGTTTAATTTTGGCGCAAAGGAGGCAACGCTTTTGGACCACTACCTATTATTTTCTTTCCTATCGTTTCCCAAAATCCGAATTTTCTTGCTTGTTATTACATTTTTGTCCATCGTTGTTTTCAGTGTTAGTGCCGAAACACCAGTTAACCAGATTACAGCATACCGCACCTACGAAAGTATTGAGATAGACGGTGATCTCACTGAAGCGGATTGGCAAAAAGCTGAAGTTATGGACAGGTTCATCCAAATTGAACCCCATGAGGGTGAAGTCAGCACTGAACCGATGGAGGTGCGAATTCTATATGACGATGAAAACATCTATTTCGGTTTTATCTGTTTCGACTCAGATATGTCAAAACTTGTTGCAAACGAAATGCGGCGAGACGCACGCGACATACACGAAAATGACAACGTTTTTATTTTATTGGATACGTATAACGACAAACGGAGCGGTTTTTTCTTTCGTGCAAATGCCTTAGGCGCAGTCCAAGATAGAGCAATAACGAATAATGGGGATACACTCAACGACGACTGGGATGCTGTTGTAGCATGTAAATCAAAAATTAACGACAAATCTTGGACAACGGAACTCAGTATACCCTTTAGTCAATTACGTTTTAATAAAAGTGATCCAATGAGTTGGGGTATAAATGTTGGGCGTGAACTTATACGCAATCAGGAAGAGGCGATATGGGCGCCTGTGCCTGCTTCCTATGGCGGTTTGGCAAAATATCGCACAACAAACCTTGGTACACTTGTTGGTCTTAAAGGCATTGCCCCTTCACGGAATATAGAATTTCTTCCGTATTTTCTGCCCGGTATTACACAAGTCAACGATGACGATGCGGTGCAAGAAACTACGCACGAATTTAAAATCGGTTTTGACGCAAAATACGGCATCACATCTAACCTAATTGCGGACATCACCTATAATACTGACTTTGCACAAGTTGAGGCAGACCAGGAGCAGGTTAACCTCACCCGATTTAGTCTCTTCTTTCCGGAAAAACGCCCATTCTTTTTAGAAGGAGCGGGACTTTTCGATTTCGGAATACCGAGGCAAAGTTTTCGAAGACCTCCGCCAATGCTACTTTTCTACAGTCGGCGCATCGGATTAGCCGAGGGAAACGCTATTCCGATTATTTTCGGTGGAAAAGCCAGTGGCAAAATCGGGTCTTATGGAGTCGGTGTTCTCAATGTGCTTACAGACGAATTCTATGACGAACCCGCAGAAGACGACCCAATTGATATTCCACGGACCAACTATTCTGTTATCCGAGTTACAAAGGATGCTGCAGCAGGAACCCGCTTCGGTGTGATTGCTATCAACAAAGACGAAATTGGGAACTATAACCGCGCAGGTGGGTTCGACTTTGAATTTCGTCCAAACGATAGATTTGATGTGCGCGGGATGTGGGCGCGCACTTTTGCACCTGATATGTCAGGAAAAAATAACGCATGGTACTTCGGGACTAAATGGCGAAACGACATCTTTCGATCCGGCGTATCTTATACCGATATTGATGAAGATTTTGATCCTGCAGTAGGATATGTCCAACAAACAGGGATACGGCAACTTCGGGGTGATTTTCGCTGGGCACCCAGACCACAAAAATATGGAATTCGTGAAATGTGGTCGGGGCCAGAACTAAACTATATTCTCAATCAAGAAAATGAATTAGAACGTTGGAATTTCTCTTATACCCATTGGACATCATTTGCCACAGACGACTCAATTATGATGTTTCTGAGAAGTGCTTTTGAACGACTTGACGAAGATTTTGAAATTCGAGAGGATGTAGTTATCCCAATCGGGGATTACCAATACAGTATAGTTGGCGGGCGATTCTCAACCAGTGATAGTCGTGTTATCAGCGCGACAACCGGATTTGAATTGGGAAACTTTTATAACGGACAAATTCACAAATTTTATATTGATGGAAGCCTGAAACCGAGCGGGAAAATCAGCCTACACGCGGATTACCAATTTAATCGTGTCAACCTGCCAGCAGGTGATTTTGATGCCAACCTCTTCTCAGGTAGGTTAAACTATTCGTTTTCAACAACCCTATTTGCGAAACTCTTTGCACAATGGAATACAGAAACTGACCTTGTGTCTACCAATTTCCTGATCAATTATATCTATCGCCCAGGCAGCGATTTCTATTTTGTTTTCAACCAAACATACAATACAGACAAGACAACAAAGGCAAGACTTCAGAATTCTACAGTCGTTGCCAAAATGACGTTTTGGTGGAATCCGTAATCAAACTTCACCACCGAAGAAAAGAAAATCCTTAAAAAATACTTTCAACTTAAAAAAAGTTGACATATACTTTGAAATATGTTATAATTTTGTTTTAAATCAGTCTGTAGATTAAGAATTCAGTTGTTAATTAAAGACTTGCACTGATGTTAACAGACCATTTATGCGTAAATTAATGTTGTAACGACAACTTAAATTTTACGATACTATCTCATAAACTCCGGTACGTGTGTTGAACGCGCGCTATCGACATCACGAGATAATTTCTGGGAGGAAAGAGATGAGTAGAAGTTCCGATATTGTCCACCAAATACAACACCGTCGAGCTGAACGGAAAAAACCCAAAATCAATGCGAAATTGAAGACAGTTAGTATTGATGAGAACCAGAAAGGTGGGATTACCGCTGCACAAGAGAATAAACCGCCGCCGTTAACCGTGCAGAAAACAGGTGGGCGCAATTCTCTTGCTTTAACATTTTCTGTAGGACTACATGTAAGTTTAGCGTTATTATTAGGTTTCTTTTATATTAAGCAGCAAATTGCATCGGAAGTTGAAGACCTTGCGGTCGCGTTGGTCCCCCAAGAGCCGCCACTGACAGAACGCTCTACTATCAAACCGCGACCTCGTGTGACATTTGATGCTAAGCCGCAGGAAATAGATGTACCGGTTCAACGGACACCAGTCAGGAATCCAAATATTCGACGGACACCCGGCGATTTTGAGCTGCCGTCTCCGTCTGATACGGATCTTGCCCCCGCAGGACCTGGCCTTGACACAGGACTAAAAATCAAGGCAATTCCGGGAGGTTTGAAGGGACCGGTTCAACCGACACAACCTGTTGTAAAACCTACATTTGATAGACCAACCCAAGAGACCACATCCATCGCGGATCTTGACACCGCTAAGCCATCTGAAGGACCATCTTTACTAATTCCCGAAATTGATACTACGCAAGCTGGTGTAACACCGCCAAAGACAAAAATTTCGCGGAAGCCTGAATATCCGAAGAATGCCAGAAGGGCAGAAAAAGAAGGTACCGTAATTTTATTGGCAACTATTACAAAAGATGGAGTTGCGAAAAATATTAGAAAATTAACTAATCTTGGATTCGGTTTTGAGGAAGCAGCGATTGCGGCATTAAAGAGATTTAAGTTTATGCCAGCAAAGAAAAATGGTGTAGAAATTGAATTTGATGTCAAGATACCTTTTGAATTCAAGTTAGAAGATAAGTAACGTGAGTTTGATAAAAGCCTATTGTAGTGCAAACTTTCCAGTTTGCGCCCATAGCACACAAACTGGAAAGTTTGTGCTACAAGAACTGCAAGGTGGGCCTTCGGAGAAAAGCCCTATTATTGAGTTGATGTCATTTATTATCAAACTGGCGTTAAGTAAGTTTTCGATATTGATATTCTGTAAAGTAAATCCAAGATATCAAGTGATTATCTTTAGCGAATCTTTAAATTTTTACGATACTATCTCATAAACTCCGGTACGTGTGTTGAACGCTCGCTATTGACATCACGAGATAATTTCTGGGAGGAAAAGAGATGAGTAGAAGTTCCGATATTGTCCACCAAATACAACAGCATCGAGCTGAACGGAAAAAACCCAAAATCAATGCGAAATTGAAGAAAGTTAGCATTGATGAGAGCCAGAAAGATGGAATTGCCGCCGCACAAGAGAATAAACCGCCGCCGTTAACCGTGCAAAAAACAGGTGGACGCAATTCTCTTGCTTTAACATTTTCTATAGGGTTACATGTAAGTTTAGCGTTATTATTAGGTTTCTTTTATATTACGCAGCAACTTACATCGGAAGTTGGAGACTTTGCGGTCGCGTTCGTCCCTCAAGAGCCGCCCCAAAGGGAACGCCCTATAAATAAACCACCCCCTCGTCCGGAAATTGATACTAAACCGCAGGAAATAGAGGCACTGCCTCAACAAACGCCAGTCACGAATCCAGATATTCCACAGACACCAAGTGATTTTCCGTTACCGTCTCTGTCTGATCCGGATCTTGGCACCGCAGGGCCTGCCCTCGGCGAGGGGCCAAAATTCAAGCCAATTCCTGGGGTGAAGGGACCGGTTCAATCGAAACAACCAGCCCCAAAACCTAAACCTGAGAGACCGCCTCAAGAGAACCCTCCGCCCCCCGACTTTAAAAACACTGAGACATTAGACAAGGGTCCAATTTTAAAGGCACCTGATATTGATATCTCACAAGCAGGCACATCGCATCCTAAGCCAACAAAAGCACCGGATCCGATTTATCCTGAAGATGCCAAACGGGCGGGGAAAGAAGGCATCGTGGAGTTACAAGCAACTGTTGGGACTGATGGGATTCCACGAAATGTTGTTGCTTTGACAAAGCATGGATTCGGTTTTGAAGAAGCAGCGCTTAAAGCGATGAAAAAGTGGAGGTTTATTCCGGGTAAGAAAAAAGGCAAAGAGACTGAAATGACCGTCAAAATTAAGATAGAGTTTACATTGGACGACTAATTTAGTTTTTGAGGTCAGTCGGATAGATAGAAATTCTTTTATCTACCGTATTTTTAACAATCCTTTTGCTGCAAAATTGCGAACCAAATTCACGACAGATTGCCGCGCAGTCTCGCTTAGTTGCTTTTGCTCAAAAGTGAGCTGCGCACTTTCTTCGCCAAGAGTTTCTGCTTGTTCATGTGACATATTTTCAAAGAATTTATCCTGAATTGCGGGGGATGCCTCGTGCAGAGCAAGGGCTAAGGTGTTTGGTTCTAAAACTTGTAGGAGTGTCAAAATCGCCTCGTCAGGTACATCAACAAGGTCTTCAAAGGTAAACAAACGATCAACTACAGTGTTTGCTAACTCAGGTTGATTTTTTTCTAATGCCTGCATCAGTTGATTCTGCCGTTCAATATCAACTTGTGCAAGGAATTTCGCGAGGTTTTTCGCTCCGTCGCCAAAAAATAGTGTACTTTGCAGCACTTCGTTTATTTTCTCAATAAGGTTCTCCCAAACTTGTTCCGCTTGTGAGGTCTCAATCATCTCTGTAGTTGCCAAGTGCTCTGCTATGCGAATCTGTCTTTGAATCGGAAATTGCGCAAAGATCTGCTGCGCATAAGCGGTAAGTGTTCCTTTTGTCTCTCCTTTAGGTATATCATCTTCAGCGCGCGCTAATGTCCTACGTATCTCATCGGAACTCTCTGATGGAACTTTGCCAGCTGCTACATCTAATAGTAACAAAAAGGCAGCGATATCTGTATCATCCACCTGCTCAAATGCTCGCATAACTACAGGCAACGGTGCTTTTTCAAAGAGGTTTGTTAGTTCTTGCAGCGAGTCTTTATTTAAGAATGATGTGGACACAACTCTACTCCTTTGTCACCTGAAACCACATCCCCTAACAGAAACGCTGACTCACCTGAGGCGTTTAGCAATTCCGAAGCCTCAGCAACTGAATCAGGGGCAAGAACCAAGACCATTCCAACTCCCATATTGAAAACTTTATACATTTCTGTTTCTTCCACATTTCCTTCTTGTTGGAGGAGCTTGAAAATTGGTGGTACTTCCCAACTTTGCTTTTGAATTACTGCACGACACCCTTCAGGCAGGATCCGCCTAAGGTTTCCGGGCAATCCGCCTCCTGTGATATGCGCAATGCCTTTGATTTCACACACCTTGCGGAGTTTCAAGATGGATTTGACATAACTTTTGTGGGTTTTGAGCAGCTCTTCACCAACTGTTGATGAAAGTTCCGGCAGATAAGTATCCACATTGTAGTTACAACGGTTAAATAAAATGCGCCGTGCAAGTGAATACCCATTTGTATGTAACCCCGTTGCCCCTAAGCCAATTAACTTATCACCAGGAGCGATATTCTCACCTGTAATCAAAGTATCTCTTTCCACTACCCCTACGATTGTTCCAACCAAGTCGTATTCACCAAGTGAATAGAAACCGGGGAGTTCAGCTGTTTCTCCACCAATTAAAGCACAACCAATCTCACGGCATCCTGATGTAAGCCCTATTATAATCTGTTCAAATACCAACGGTTCCAGTTTTCCGATGCCGATGTAATCTAAAAAGAAAAGTGGCTCGGCACCCTGTACAACTATATCATTGCCGCAATGTGTGACAATATCATATCCTACGGTATCGTGTTTGTCAGCTCGGAAGGCTACCTTCAACTTTGTGCCAACACTGTCCGTGCTTGAAACAAGAACAGGTTTTTTATATGTACCGAGTGCGAATAAGCCACCGAAACTTCCTACGTTGCTCAGAACTTCGGATCGGTACGTAGTTTCCATGATTCCCTTTATTCGTTGCATAGCCTTGGATTCAGCTTCAAATGAAACACCCGCATCGGCATAGGTCAACGGTTTTTTATCTACCCCCTTATTCTCCTTATTTCCAAAGCTTTCGTCTGTTAATTCACCTACTGCTACGCCAAGGTGGTCGGCAAGGCAGTAGATATTTTTGTATGATGGAAAATCTTTACCTCTGCACCAATTCGAAACAGATTGTTTGGAAACGCCGAGTGCGTCAGCAATTGATTTTTGTGTGTGCTGTGGTTTGTGGAGAAATCTGTTGAGATTCTCCGCAAAGATTTTCAGAGTTTCAGGGTCTTTTTTGGGTCTACCCCTCATTTTTCCTCCTTTGTGCAGTTTTTAAAGGAATGCTGCACAAACTCTAATTTGATATGCTGTGCTTATGAAAGAACTACGAAATTACCAGGAACAGCGACCTCTTTATCGTCTTTTTTCAAAAGTTAGGTATCTTGATGACGCGATTCTGATTCCTTTTGATGCGATCTGCTGCGTAGTATTAGTCCTCTCAAAAGACTCACTATTAAAAAGAAGCCGGTTATCACTATAGCCCCAAGCGTTCCAAAGTACTGCGCTTCTTCCTTTAGCATATCGGGGTTCATCTTCAGAAGAACGGTAGGCAGCAACCAATGCAGAACCATACCGAGGATAGAGCACTTTAGGACAATTTTCAACGTGGACATACCTTGTGATGTACCGAGCGAAGTTCTCATTACTCGCCCTATTCCCATTCTATTTCTTGTCCGTATTAAATTGCGGCGGTCTTGCAGCGTTTTTTTCGGGGAATTCTTCTTCGTATTTTGGTTTGGTGGTACGTGTGGTGGGGAAATAAATACCATAGTATTTCCTTATCCAAAGTAGAAACAGCTCTGTTTTTCTACGTTATCTGTTTTCAGTTAGTCTTCTTGCATCGCGGTCACAACTTCTATGCATGTTGACAAAAAGTTAATCTCCGATTAATGGCAATTGGCGCGGTATCCTTTCATGCAAGGTAATAGGATAATTTCCATCAAAACATGCAGTGCAAAAATTGTCGGGTGCTTTCACTGCTTTTAGCATACCTTCAATACTGACATATCCTAAGCTATCAGCACGAATATATTTACGGATTTCTTCAGTAGAATGTTTACTTGCTATCAATTCTGATTGGGTAGGGGTATCAACACCATAAAAACACGGATATTTATTGGGGGGTGATGCAATACGGACATGTACCGCGGTTGCGCCACCTTGACGTACAATTCTGACGAGTTTGCGACTATTTGTGCCACGCATGATAGAATCATCAACCATTACAACCCGTTTTCCTTTGAGAACTTCGCGAATCGGATTCTGC
This sequence comes from Candidatus Poribacteria bacterium, assembly GCA_965221425.1. Lineage (GTDB taxonomy): Bacteria > Poribacteria > WGA-4E > WGA-4E > WGA-3G > MSPOR6. The sequence goes on from OZ244889.1 coordinate 487,019, forward strand.
TTCACTTTTACCATGAGTTCACGGATATTTTGTGTAGGATTCATGAATGAACGGCCTACGAAGGCATTCCTTGATAATCCCAGATCAAAAGGGATGCCAGATTCCTGGGCATAACCAAGAGCTGCTATCGTAGCTGAATCGGGAACGGGAATGACGACATCAGCTTTGACGGGGTGTTCACGTGCAAGCTGCTTACCGAACTCACGCCGTGTGCTGTTCACACCTTGTCCAAACATCATACCGTCTGGCCGTGCAAGGTAGATATGTTCAAAGATGCACTGAGATAGTTTCGGTTGTTGTGGAGAAAAACGGAAAGATTCTATACCGAGATGTTTTGAACGCAAAGTGACCAATTCGCCGGGTTCAACTTCGCGTATCGGTTTTGCTTCAACAACGTCGAGGGCACACGTTTCAGAAGCTAACACATAAGCTTCACCTAATTTACCGATCCACAGAGGGCGGAACCCATACGGATCACGCGCACCCATCAGGGTTGTCTTGTCCATGACAATGAACGAATATGCACCCTCAACAGCCCGAAACGCATCAAAAATTCTATCTTCTAAACTGTTTTGGCGGGAATGTGCTATGAGATGGAAGACAACTTCCGTATCCAAACTTGTGCTAAAAATTGACCCAATATTTTCAAGATGATCCTGGATGTGAGGTGCATTGACTAAGTTGCCGTTATGTCCAAGCGCAAGCTGTCCCTGCTTATAATTACGCACCAAAGGTTGAGCATTTTCAAGTGTGCTTTCACCTGCTGTTGAATATCGATTATGTCCAATAGCAATATGTCCTGTAAGTTTCGCTAAAATATCGGTATTAAAGACAGAATCTACAAGTCCCATCCCATGATGACTTGATAATTTCTCACCATCAGACGCGACAATTCCGCTGCTTTCTTGGCCTCGGTGTTGAAGCGCGCGTAACCCTAAATAGGTTAATTCTACCGCTCTTGGATGTCCAAAAACACCGAATACACCACATTCGTCCTTGGGTTTATCATACTGCATGTGTCTAACGATACCTCCGGCACGCGCGTGAATCCGCGTAATTCACAGTGCTACCCTTCATTTAATGACAAAACCTTCATGACACTAAAAATGAACCAATCGGAACGGATACGTATAATCTTTTACGTTTCTTGGACGTTAACTTCTGCCGTTTCTATGTTCGCTAACCGGTACCCCAAAATCGCACCAATAGGTATCGCTATAACATATAAAATTTCAATTGGCAACCGAAGCATCAACCAAGCTTGAACAGGCAAAGACAAAAGGAAGACAAGGGTTTTAAATATCGGAAAAATTAAGACAAAAATAATATTTTGTATTCCAGCAATATCCGATAGTAAATTTAGTAACTCAAGTGGACCAACGATTGCGGGTGCACCCAAAAAAGCACCTGAGCACACTGGTTTGAAAGGAATATCAACTCCGAATTTCCGTCCAACATATCTAATTCCTTCACTTACTCCTACTACGATTAAACCGTAAGTGCCTCCTATTGATATTAATAAAAACAATCCGACCCAAAATCCGTGCATTATTCGGTCATCAATGAGCACTTGCCAAAGAAATTTCTTGAAAATTAGGAAATATATTAAACTGCCAGCAACCGTTATCACACCTCCGATAGCGATTTGGCTTAGCGTTAACAAGACATTATTTTTTTTTGACATCACATCTCCTTGCCCATAAAATTCATCAATTTTAAGTATATCATGGTGTCATAGATTTGTCAAGATTATTGACATTGGCTTGATTAAATGAAGATTAAGACAATCTCAGGAAATGGAGAAAGAATGATGAGCAGTAACATTAAAGTTGAAGAAGACAGCAGGAATATCTTCAAGGATTTGGGTTTTTCTGATGAAGTCTCGGCAAAAGAACTTCTAATAGCGCAGTTAGGAGCCGAGATTTTCCGCATTCGGATTTTACTATAAATCGCGATATTGAAATTCGGATTATTCCTTCAGAGGATAGAGAAAGACAGCAGCGGGAGGTTGCTGTTTAGTTCAAGGTATGCTTCAATCATCGCACTGACACCTTATAATCGCTCCTCCAAAAACGCAATCCCAGGCTCCAAATCAATCTCATGCTCCCCTTGAAAATGATCCAACACTAACCGATCGCGTTTTCCACATGCGGTGTATATCTTTTCAAGATGTTCAAACGCTGCTAAAGCATCAGACTCAATAAAGCATCGGTCATCAGAACCGATTTGTACCATACACGAACGCGGTGCGATCAGCCCTGCCACGTCTGCAATATCACCCGCTGCGCGTAGTCCAAACATGAATTGCGAGCCACATGTGTTCCCGCGCCCGCGATCACCTAATGCATCCATCAAAGTGCTAAGATAACAGACAATGACAGCCACCTTAATCCGCCGATCAAAAGCAGAAATATAGGTCGTCATTGTGCCACCAAATGAGCATCCCATACAACCTAACCGCCTACCGTCCACTTCAGGACGGGATTGCAAATAGTCCAAGCACCGTTGTCCATCCGCAATGTTGAGTTGCAGCAGCTGATAACCGAAATATCCGAGTGCAAAATAGGCAGCGTTACATCCATCTCTACCTGGGCGGCGAACCCATTCATCTCTGTCTTTACGTTCACCGAAGCATCGCCAATCTGGTGCAAGGGTAACAAACCCGCGTTGTGCAAGTTCTGCTGCATACTGTTTCTGATAATCGTCTACGATGCCAACCGCCCCGTCTTTTCCGATTCCATGCCCATGCGCGCATAGTACCGCAGGTGCAGGATTGTCCACGCTTGCACTATCTGGAATTAAGACGTACGCTGGAATTGACGAAAAAGCATCGGGATTAAAAATTATCTTTTCTCTTGTATATCCATCTTGTTGTATCCGCTCTAATGTTTCTACTTCCAACGGCACTGGTTCAGGTTTTGGGCCTAAGTACCGAGCGATATTGCGCCTGAATTTACGCCGCCATTCTTGCCACTCTGTTTTGGTAGTACCGTTGAAGTAAAGCGGTGGCGTTGTTTTCAGAAGGTGTTGAACACTCTGTTCTGCTGTCAAAAATCTCTCTGTTGCCATAAACTGTGTCTCCTATTGTGCTGCGTTTTCATAACGTGTGGGTATTTTAGCACGAAAAGGTTTGATGGCAAAGGCAATTTATGTTATAATTACGCATAGTCAGTTATGATAAAATATTGACTACCAGAATAACTAACGAGAGGAGAAAGCACAATGTCACGTCTCGAAAAAATTCAACAAGAGATTCTCGCGCTACCTGAGGCAGAATACAAACAATTGCGACAGTGGTTCAGTGAATTGGATTGGGAAAAATGGGACCAAGAGATTGAAGCAGATTCAGAAGCTGGGAAATTGGATTTTTTGATTGCCGAAGCTCTTGAAGAAAAAGAAAAGGGAACACTTAAGGACCTTTAGGTGCATACAACTACCTCCCGATTCTGGAGATTTTTTCAGCAACTTTCCGAACCAGTGCAAAGAACTGCAAAACAGAATTTCGAACTTCTCAAAGTTAATCCACGACACCCATCTCTACATTTCAAGAAAGTTGGCAATTATTGGTCTGCTCGCGTAGGGCAAGATTATAGAGCACTTGCCATTAAAGATGGAAATGATTTCACTTGGGTTTGGATTGGCAAGCATGATGAATATGAGAGGTTAATTAATTCCTGATTCTATTCTCATGCAAAGAGAAAAATTAAGAAATAAAACAAATTTCCCTCGCGTTTGATAAAGAATGCTTACCATGGCTGCTGATACGATGGCGTATTAACAAAACGTTCCATCCCCACCGCTAACGCAATATGCGTATTCGGCGGCAGATGAACTTGAAGATACGTGCCGTTAACCTCAACACTGTTCTCACCGTTACCATCTTTGGCACGGGCAGTAGTGAAATTATGCTCACCCATTGATCCTGCTTGGATAATCACATCGCGTGCTTCGTTTGCATTTAGGTTTACCAACTCCAATTCAGTGAAATCGTCAGTCAGTTTAGAGACCAACGCTGCAACATCTGCTGGCAGCCCCGGCCGTTTCTCTTGTGGATCAAAGTGCCGTACCCGTGTCACAAGCAATCCGCCATTATAGTGTGGCAACGGACCACCACATGTGAGCTCAACTAAACCTTCACAGGTAACGGGGTTACGTCTCTGGAAATACGCATCTCCATATCCTGCTGGATCTTCTTCATCATTTTCCATGAAGTTAAGTCGTTGTTCAACTTGTGATAAGTTATGATTGAGGATTGATTCTGGATATTCGGGATAATCTCCTCGCATATATGCTAACCAACCCCCATCACGTCCACCTTGGTCTTTCGTGTGATGCCATGCGTTGATGTCAAATTTCGATCCTGTTTTTTTAGCAATCTGCACCGCACGACGTTGGTCAGCATCATTCATTGACATTGCCCAAAGATGTGCGACATCGGATGGATGCATCGGCGCGAATTCAAACCAACCATCAATCTGTAGCGTAGTGTCATCCTCGTTTTTTATTGGGTACTGCATCCACGGACCAGGCGTATAGTTAGCAATACCGGGATCACCATACTTCTGCGGCACATAGAGTTGGTCGTTGTGTTCTATACCTTGCTGTATTAGCACATCAATCTGGGAACGCGGAAAGTCCATATAAGTTAAATCTCTGTGAAGGAGTGCAGCGTTCTGTCCCGCAACACTCACTGCTTGTCCAACGCTATGCCAGCCGTGAGGCCAACTCCAACCATAGCGAGAACCATACCACTTACCTTCCATGTGTTCACCGATTATGCCTGAAAGCCCAACGTTATCAGGGACGATCCCTTCGTTTTCTTCTGTGCGGCTAATCCATGCATCAACATATTCCTGAACCCACGCTTGATATTTCTCCTCACCTGTGAACATATAAGCATTGGTAGCAAGCGTCGTTGCCGCGAGGTTGCCGACTGCGTCCCCTTTTCCTTGCCGTTCATAGATGACCCGTCCCATCAGATCACGCAATTCTTCACTTTCCAGCATCACATCACGACTTGTGCAGCCTGGAACATCAATAAACGGCAAATTGTAACCCATTGAGGGATAAAAAGATTCTCTTTCAAGTATCCAGAATGCCGGTCCTTTACTGCCGTTCATTACACACTTGATGATTTTGTGTTCCGGGTCGTAATTCTGTGCATCAGGGTCTTCGTTCATAAAGAATCCTGCGAACCGTATCGCACGTTCAATATTCTTTGTATGTGACGGATCCGCCATGCACAGCATATAAAACAGATAGTTCCCTTCGCTTTGGTGAAACCAATCATATCCCGGTTGATACTCCTTATAGACCATCGGATAGTCGTGTCCAGAACCGTAGCGCGTCATGTCTATCGTGATAACTTCAAATTCGTTTTGCGCATCTACTAAGAACTGCGCATCTCCACCAAGCATGTAGAACAGCGGCCAGTTATGGAAACTCTCATAAGCATCGTCTAATCCATCAAAACTTTGAAAATCTGGGTGTGTTGGCCAGAACAACGTCCCATCTGGACGCGTATATTTCTTCAAAACCTTCGGTGCTGCGTCATTGATTTTGTCAATTAGTTCACGTTCAAGCACTGCCCACGTCGGTGGTGTTTGGATAGATGTTTGTGCTGCAATTGTTGGAAACATAGTTGATTACCTCCACTAAAGACGTTGAACGTTTGGACTTCGGTTTGTTGCAGTATAGCACATTTTTGCATTTTTATGTCCGTTTTGTTTAATATGAAATTTAAATAAATATTTCGGTAATTTGGCGAGGTTAGGAAACCTCGCCAGCAGCATGTGTACATCTCTGCTGGCGAGGTTTCCTAACCTCGCCAAATTACCCAATTTATTTTTTAATCTTCATATGAAACAATTTGCGATGGGGTGGGTGTTATGCTATACTTATGTAGGAACCAAGAAACAGAAAACAAGGACTATAATCTACCTCTTAATATGATTTTGATGGAGTTTAGATATACGTGTGCAAGCCGATTCGAGAACTTTGAAAATTTATCTTGATACCTGCTGTTTGAGTCGGCGTTTTGACGATCAAACGCAAACTCGAATTTATAGAGAAACTGAAGCAATCAGACAGATACTTGATTATTTTCAAGATGGACATTGGCTCTGGATATCCAGCGACGTTTTAGTTGATGAAATTGAAAACAATCCTAATGAAACAGAACGGATTCAAATCAAAAGGTGGCTAATTCATGTTGACCAAGATATTGCTGTTGAAACGAGTGAAATTTCAAGAGGCAGACAGTTAGAAACATTGACGTTTCAAGCTAAGGATGCTTTACATCTTGCTTGTGCTGAGAGCGGATCGGCAGATGTTTTGTTAACAACAGACGACAGGTTACTCAATAAGGCGAGAAGCGTGCAAACTCAACTTAACATTGAAGTTGATAATCCTCTGGAATGGTTACAGAAGGTGAGAAAAAATGAACATACTTGAGATGACAGATAAAGAACTATATAAACTCGGTCAAAAAGCACTTGCGGAAAAACTTGGAGCCGATCAGGTTGAGCGGTTTATTCGCCAATGCAAACCGGGTGAGGGTGACTACTCCGTCGATCGCCATAAGCTGTTAGCAAATCAGGGAGATATTGACACAATTGTAGAACGTATCCAAGAGAGACGCAGAGCAAGAAAAGTAGAAGAACGGAAACGTGCTGAAAGATTCAATGTACCTCAAGGCGAAATCCGAAAAATGACGGATATTGAAATTTTTGAAATCGGAGTTAAAGTTCTTGTTGATAAACTTGGAGTCGCTGGGTACTGGCGATTTTTCCAAAAGCATCAAGAGATTAACAGAGGTTATCCTATTGAACACATTCAAAATAAAGAAGATGCCGAAAAAGAAATTGCACTTTACACGGCAGGCATAACACTTAATCCGAAAATGGTTGAGAGTTATATCAAACGGGGCAATGCCTATAGTTACATCGGAGAATATGACAAAGCCATCGCGGATTATAGTGAAGCAATAAAACTCAAACCTGATTATGCTGAAGCATACAGCAGTCGCGCAAAAGTTTATCTCAAAAAAGTTGATTTTGACAAAGCTATTGAAGACTATACCAAGGCAATAGAACTCAATCCACAAGATGTTGATACCTATTACACGCGGGGAAAACTTTACGTTGAGAGCGGTGAGTATGACAAGGCAATCGCTGACTTTAGCATGGCGATAAAACTTGACCCTGAGCATGCCGATGCATCTGGTTATTGTGCTACCGTATACGGTGAACAAGGTGAGTACGACAAAGCAATTGAAGGATTTAGCAGGGAGATAGAACTCCGACCCGATGATGCCGAAACCTACGAAGAACGCGGTAGAATTTATGTCAAAAAGGGGGAGTATGACAGAGCAATTGCTGACTTTTCTGAGGCGATAAAACTAATTCCAACCTTCACAGATGCTTATTTTGAACGCGCTATGACTTACTTAAGAATGGACAATTTGGAGTCTGCAATGCAGGATTTTGACAAGATTTCAGAGTTGAAACAAGATTCTACGTAAATTCATGTTTGAGACACTATTTTGCAGTTAAATTTTTTCTCTGAGGAACAAATCTAATGAATAATGGAGTTGAGGAAAGACTTAAGAAGTTTAAGAAAGACTTAGAAAGCGACCTATCACCAATTCAGATTGTGAGAAAACATATTATTTTTGGAGAATGTTGTGAATTATCTCAGCAAGACTATTTTGATTTGCGATCAAAGGTCGCTAAGAAATTTGGGTTACATCCAAATGAAGTATTAGTTGTCGGATCAGCCAAATTAGGGTTTAGTATTGCTCCAGAGAAAGAGTACGAGCTATTCAGTGATGAATCTGATATTGATGTTGCCTTAGTATCTTCAAAGTTATTCGATCAAGTTAGTGAAGATATTTTTAGTTATAAACAAGAAGCAGGGGATTGGCCTGAATATGGTGAGTTTGCCGATCATCTCTTCCAAGGGTGGATAAGGCCTGATATGTTCCCTCGATCGCCAGTATTTCCTTTTGGCAAAAAATGGTGGGATTTCTTCTTGAGGTTGACAGATAGTCAAAGATATGGCGATTACAAAATTTCCGGCGCGTTATATAAATCTTATTTCTTTATTGAGAATTATCAAGAGGATTGTGTTCAACAATGTAAAGATCATATACAAATGAGTAATTTGGAGGCACGCGATGAAAACATCACCGACAAGTAAGAGAATAGGGGATCTATTGACAGATATGCGGGAAAAAACTCTGATCCCGAACCCCGATTTTCAGAGACGTTTAGTATGGTCAAATAAGCATAAGAGTGCTTTTATAAAAACAGTTTTAGATGGATATCCTTTTCCTGAAATATATGTCGCTGCTGGCGAGGTAGATCTTGATACTGGTAAGCGGACAGTGATGTTAGTAGACGGACAACAAAGATTGGCTACATTGCGACAGTATTTTGAAGGATCGAAAGATTTAATATTATCGAAAGGGATATCTCCTTATTCAGAGTTAACTCCCGAGGAACAATTAGCCTTTTTGGAGTATGATGTAGTTATACGAGACTTAGGCAGCATTGATATGTCTGAAATAATAGATGTCTTTCAACGGATTAACTCAACGAATTATTCTCTAAATGCTATGGAGATTAACAATGCAAGATTTGATGGAGAAATAAAAAGATTTGCTGAACAACTTTCACAAGATCCTTTTTTTGCATACCATAATGTCTTTAGTTTTACTGATATTAGGCGTATGAATGATGTTGCTTATGCCTTATCTATAACAATTACGGTAATGTCAACATATTTTAGTTTAGAAAGTGAATTTGAAAGTTTTCTTAACCACTATAACGATGAATTTGAAGAAAAACAGAGATTAGAAACCGAATTTGAAAAGGTTTTTCAGTTTATAGATGAGTGTAGTCTTCCTGAAGATAGTCGCGCTTGGAAAAAGTCAGATTTATTCACATTGCTTGTAGAGATTCATAGGGCATTATTTAAAGAAAAAAATAACTTTAAACCAATAGATGTTGGAAAACGACTTCTACAGTTCTATGAATTAGTAGAAAAATCCGCTAAAGCAGATGAGGATTTTGGAACAGAAAATGACAGAATACAGGAATATTATATTGCTACTCTTCAGGGAACCAATAGTAGGACGAACCGCATCAAAAGAGGAAAAATTATCAAAGATGTCATTAACGGTAATTTTAAGTTTGATTAGATAGAAAAGTAGTTGGCAAAGTTTCGTTTTATACTAAAGGAAGTAAAACAGACAACCAAATGAAAATCGCAAATGCCCCATGTTCCTGGGGCATCCTTGCATTTGACCTACAAGGCAAATCCCCCGACTACACCGAAGTCCTAAACGAAATGCACGCAATCGGTCATTGTGGTAGAACACGGAATCTTGCAGGTGTATTGTTTAGCTAAAGTTACACTTCAACTATGTTTCTGGGTATTAAATTTATTATCCCACAACTGCCTCAACCTGTCCTGTCTCTAATGATCGATTCGCAGCAAGTGTAACAGCAAGTGTTTTGAATGCATCTGCATAAGATGAACGTACTAATTCTTGATCGTTTGCTTCAACTGCTTTGATGAACTGCTCAACTTGTCGGAAATAACCGGCTTCTGCACCAGTAAATTCAACGCCTTCGCCTCTGATTTGACCGCGTAAACCGAGATCGTGCGTAAGTTTGAGATAGATGTCATCTCCGACCAATTCGGTAGCGAAATTCTCGTGCGCGCGAGCAATACAGGTGCTGGTAATGCTGCCTACCGCACCGTTCTCAAACTTCAGATTGCAAACGGTGCACTCCTCAAAATCTGCAATATCTGCAGAGACGTCTTTGATACCGTAAGCGTGAACACACTCAACATCGCCAAGGAAATAGCGGATCAAGTCAAAAACGTGTGTAGTCTGCTCAACCATTTGTCCACGGGACACTTCAAATTTTCCCCACCATGGATGGGACGCTCCCATTCTCGCTAAAAATCTTCCGATTCCCATGGTCAGTTTCTGATCGCCTACCAATTCCTTCGCTTTATCAGTGATGTCGCTATACCGTGCCATATAACCAACTTGGTTAATAACGCTTGCATTTTTAATGGCATCACAAGCAATTTGAGCAGTATTCAAATCTTGTGCGACAGGTTTCGCAACAAAAACCGCAGCATCAGATTTTGCAGCATCAGCAACTTGTGTCGTATGTGCTCCTGGTGGGATACAGGTAAAGACTACGTCTGGATTTTCTTTCTGTAACATTTCTTGATGGTCTGTGTATGCTGTAGCCTTTTCTTCGGCGGCAATAGCTGCTGCGCGATCTGCATTTATATCACATACGGCTGCAATCGGACGTTGTAACCGTTTTAAACTTCCGCGGTAGTTTCCTGCAATACCACCAACACCAATAAATGCAATTTTCAAATCGTTTTGATTCATAATATTCTCCTTGATTTCCAACAAATTGGGGTTCAATGGAAGGACTCATAATTGCGTAAGTCCTGAACTACATATAATGCAATTCTAAACCTGCTCAACGCTAAGCGTTGCAGGTTCACCGTTGAGTTTTTGGTCAAGACTAAATGCCTTTTCACTTGGAGATTCAACGACCTCAGTCGTCAACGTCTCGGTGAGGATATAATCTTGATGTGTTTCAAACGCCTCTGCTACAAGTTCGGATGATGTGTTCACACTTAGCTTAATTCTATCGGACACATTAAAATCGGCATCCTTCCGCATATTTTGGATTTTGTTCACAAGTTCGCGTGCCATCCCTTCAAGCATTAATTCATGCGTCAACTCCGTTGACAATGCGACAAATTTCTTCGCATCCACCTCTACAAAAAAGCCTTCCCGATTTTGTGTTTGTACGTCAATTTCTGATTGATCAAGCGTCCATGTCTCACCTGCTGCTTCAACCTGTAGACTTCCATTTGCTTCCAATTCTGCTTTCAACTGCGTAGCATCTGCAGTAGCGAGTGCCTTTGCGATTGCCTGCACGCCTTTGCCGTACTTCGGTCCCAGCACCTTGAAGTTCGGTTTGAGCGTGACCTGTGCAAATGCGTTTAATTCCTCTGTAAAGATGATTTCCTTAACATTCAATTCATCGTGAACAAAGGATGATAGCCGATTGATGGTCTCTTTTTCTACATCGGATAGTCCACCAAGCGTAATTTCAGCAAGCGGTTGGCGCGTCTTAATGCCAGATCGATTCCGAGCCGCATGCCCCATGCTGATTACCTCACGTGTGAAAGTCATGTCGTTTTCTAAAGTGGCATCTATCAGCGCATCACTTGCAGCTGGATATTCTGCGAGGTGAACACTGAGTGGGGCATCAAGGGCAAGTGAACCGACTAAATTACGATAGAGTTCATCTGCTAAAAACGGAATAAACGGCGCGGCGAGTTTCGCTACGGTGACAAGTACCTCATACAAAGTGGCGTAAGCTGCCTGCTTATCCTGTCCTGCCTCCGCACCCCAGAAACGATCACGAGAACGGCGAACATACCAATTGCTCAGGTCATCTACAAACGCCTCAATCGCGCGCGGTGCATTTGTGAGTTGGTAATTCTCCATATCATCACGCACCTTGTTAATCAAAGTATGCAGGCGGGACAGAATCCATCTATCTATTGTAGCCCGTTCTGCAATCGGAGGGGCATCTTGTAGCACATCAACCTGTTCTAAGTTAGCATACATCACGAAAAAACTGTAAACGTTTTGAAGCGTTCCCATAAATTTCTTTAATGCTTCGTCAACACCTTCAAGTTTAAAAGTTCGTTGCGCCCAAGGTGGTGAGGCTGTGAACATATACCACCGCATTGCATCTGCCCCTTGCTTGTTTAAAATTGTCCACGGGTCAACTGTGTTGCCGCGACTTTTACTCATCTTTTGCCCATCGGAAGCGAGAATCAACTCAAGACAGAGGCAGTTTTTGTAAGCAGGTTTGTCGTAGAGGAGTGTGCCAGTGGCTAAAAGACTATAAAACCACCCGCGGGTCTGGTCAATTGCCTCAGAGATGAAATCTGCGGGATAAGCTTGTTCAAAAAGTTCTTTGTTTTCAAAAGGGTAATGCCATTGTGCAGTGTGTGCACAGCCTGAGTCAAACCAGCAGTCAATCACATCTTGCACGCGATGCATTGTGCCGCTGCATTTTTCACAAGCAAGCACAACGTCATCCATGTATGGGCGGTGCAATTCAATATCATCTGGCACATTGGTGCCGAGTTCCTTCAATTCGGCAATGCTACCGATGCAATGCTGATGTCCACAATCATCACATATCCAGACAGGTAATGGTGTTCCCCAATAACGTTCACGACTTAATCCCCAATCGATGTTGTTTTCTAACCAATTTCCAAACCTGCCGTCTTTGATATGTTCAGGATACCAGTTAATCTCTTTATTATGTTCAAGCATCTGGTCTCTGATGGCGGTTGTTCGGATAAACCACGATTCGCGCGCATAATAGAGCAGTGGGTTATCGCATCGCCAACAGAACGGATATTGGTGTGTATACTCAGCAGCTTTGAACAATAACCCGCGTTCGTTCAAGTTCTCAATGATTTTCGGGTCGGCATCTTTGACGTATTCACCTGCCCACACATCTTTAACTTCAGGGACAAACTTGCCATCGGCACCCACCAACTGCACGAACGGTAGATTATGTTTCTGCCCAATATCATAGTCGTCTTGTCCGAAGGCGGGCGCGATGTGGACCAAACCGCTTCCTTCTGTTGTCGTCACAAAATCACCAGGGACGACATAATGCGATCTTTCTGTATGTTGTCCACTGTCAAAAAACGGTTCGTATTCCCAATCGCAGAGGTCACTGCCCTTATAGTTTTCAACGATTTTCAACCCCTCAATGTCTCCCTTATCAAGGGGGGTGAGTTCATCATCAAATAAACTTGACATACACTCTTTCGCAAGAATCAGGTTCTGACCATTGTGTTCAACGGCAACGTAATCATAATCTTCACCGACAGCCACAGCAACGTTGGAGGGCAACGTCCAAGGAGTCGTTGTCCAAACAAGCAAATAGGTATTTTCTCTGTTTTTGAGTGGAAATCGTACAAAGATGGATGGGTCAGCAACCTCTTCGTAACCGAGCGCGACTTCGTGGCTTGCCAAGGTTGTGCCACACCGATAGCAATAGGGTTGTACCTTATGTCCCTGATACAGCAGTTTTTTATCCCACGCTTGCCGCAACACCCACCAGACGCTCTCAATATAATCGTTTGACAACGTGATATACGCCTCATCTAAGTTCACCCAGAACCCGATACGTTCCGTCATCTGCCGCCAATCTTGTTCATATTGGAATACATTTTCTTTGCACTTTTCAATGAAATTCTGAACACCGTAAGCCTCTAATTCCGCTTTATTGGTAATATTGAGTTGCTTTTCGACTTGGTATTCAACGGGAAGTCCGTGTGTGTCCCACCCCGCTTTTCTATGGACGTAATGTCCCGTCATCGTCTTATATCGGCAAACGGCATCTTTCATGATGCGTGCAAGGACGTGATGCACACCGGGCGGTGCATTTGCAAATGGCGGTCCCTCAAGAAAAACAAAGGGGGGCGCGTCTTTGTACATCTCCATACTTTTCTGAAAGATGTCGTTTTCACGCCAGAACGCAAGGGTCTGTTTCTCCTTTTCAGCAAAGGTGAATTGCGGTGATACCTCTTCAAACATTTTTAACTTTTAGCCTCCTGGTCTGTTTCGTCCGTTGTCCGAAACAGGTTATTTGGTAAACGGGTACTGGGTTGACATCATGAGGCTTTTCTACTAAAGGTGCACGATTGACTCTAACATGTTTAGTTCCTCATGTTGTCTCAATCTCCATGTCAAAGGTTTAGTTTTCTATCTACTATTGCAAAAAACAAAACGCCCCACCGAAATTGTGTGTTTCAGTGATAGGCGTGTCGATAGTCCTTTTATCTGCTTGCGATTAGCCCACCACAACACGACGAATTGCAATAATAATGTGTATGGCGCGAAGGGAGTCTTGACGCGAGGCAGTGTTACGCGCAGGTTTTTTGTATTGCGATGTCTGTGTGGTAAGCGATTGATAAAACATCTGATAATCTCGTTTGGAAACTATAATTGGATAGTGTATCTTTTGCAATATATAATACTACATGCCATGGCGTGATGTCAAATCTTTTTAGTATGAATTCTGAATTTTGTGTATAATGGATATAGATGCCATACGAGATATAGTAAAAGAGGAGATTGTGTAGTGGCAGCTCCGAAAAATAACAAAAACCTACAGCCTATTGAAGAAATCAGGGGCATGACGCTTCTCTTGGAAATGGAATATGCAGATGAGAGTATCACAAGTCAAGGTACTGGTTTCTTTGTAGCACATGATAAAATCGCGACGAATTGTCACGTGCTCTTAGGAGCTACAAAGGTCATTGCAAAGCATATTGAAGCAGATACTACCTACATTATTGAAGGTATCATAGCCTTTGATACTAAAAATGATCTCGTGGTTCTAAAGACCGCTGATAAAGGCACATCCTTCCAACTTGGTGATAGTGACATGGTGAAATCTGGTGAACCGATTTGTGTACTGGGCTACCCAGAGGAAGAAGAGCGGAGCCGAGCAGATGGCACCCTGATCGGTTTCCTGAATCATGGGAGACACATACGGTTTAAAGCACCTGTTGGACCAGGGTACAGTGGTGGCCCCATGTTGAACAGTAAAGGAGAAGTCATAGCCGTTATTCGAGGAAGCAAAAACAAATCTGGTGATGATGGTATCGCTATACCTTCAAATACACTTAAGGCATTACTCGCTGAGGCAGGAAATGTTGAAGTTGAACCTTTGTCGACATGGCAAAAACGACTCAATGTTCTTATGCTTACTGTGTATAATTTGTATGAGTGTGGAAGGTGGTATAAGCGAACACTTTCTATACTCCGATTCGTCTGGCATGTTGTTAAAGGCACGTTCTACGGTATACGCGCAAATATAAAGCACACATCAGGAAACTATAAATCAGCGATAGCAATCTATGACAAAATTATTGTGAGTAAACTCATTCCCTTTTTGAAGATGGCCTATGCTGCACGCGGAATAGCTAAGGGTGGATTGGGAAACTACCAAGATGCAATAGAAGATGCTAACGAGGCCATTTTTCTTGATCCAGACTCTGGCACTGGATACTTCAGCCGAGGACGTGTAAACCTACTGTATGCGAAATACAAAGCGGATCAAGGAAAGTTGAAAAAGTCCCGAAGTCGTTTTCAAGATGCTATAAGCGATTTAACTGAGGCGATTAATCTAAATCCTGAAATGGCTAAATACTATAATCTCAGAGGATGGACAAAGTATCTTCTCGGACAGGTTGAAACTCAAAAAGGAAACAGGAAAAAAAGCAAAAAACTATTTCAAGCAGCAATATCTGACGCGGATGAGGCTCTACAGTTAGAGTTAAAGAATGATAAGTTTCGATCTGCTACCTATCACACCCGCGGTGCTGCAAAAGCCGGTCTTGGAGATCATAACGAGGCAATTAAAGATTTCAATGAATCCATCCGACTCAGACCGAAGAAGGCACTATACTATCGTGATCGCGGACTGTCAAAAGAAGCACTCGGACAACATGAAACAGCGGAAACAGATTTTGCAAAAGCGAAAGAATTAGATCCAAAAATCGAAAAATAAGAGTTCCGAATTGACGCTACGAATAATTGAAAGAGAACCGTATTATGCAAGAGAAAAGAGATGACCAATTCCAAGATATAGTTAAAAGCAGTAAACAATCTATTGTCTTCATAAAAGGTAAAAAATTTGGGTTGACAAGCGGGGTTGGAATTGGCTTCTTCGCTCAACCAGATAAGATTGTAACGAACATTCACGTTATTAGTTTGCCAATTGTCAAATACAAGGTAGTCACCGCAAAGCAGTATGAGATCGAAAAGACACCTATTCACAATCGTGTTTATGAGGCAGTGAAAAAACTGCCTCTTCAAGGGTATCCTAAGCACTTAAGGAAGCAAGAAAACCGAGTACCTGAAGTATCACGTAATTGTGATGAAACAGCAATGTACACAATTGAAGGTGTGGCAGCATGTGATGACAAGAACGACCTTGTGCTTCTTAAGGTTGCTGAAACAGGTGTGCCGCTTCCCCTTGGAAACAGCGACGAGCTTCAGAGAGGAGATCCTGTTTCTATTGTCGGTTACAAAAGCAAAAAATACAAAGGTATAATAGGCAACATACTTAGCGGACATAATAGTGACTATCAACTCCTAATAAAAGCAAAAATTTCGCCAAAGGATTGTGAAGGGCTTAGTGGCGGTCCCGTGCTAAACAGCAAAGGTGAAGTCATTGGAGTTGTTGATGCTGGTGGAAGACTGCCAAGTGACAGTGACATTGATACCTATTCAATGATTGGGGCAATTCCACTCACAGTGCTCAGAAGGTTAATGGAAAATACTGGACAGATTGAATCTTTTGAGGAATGGCGAAACCATCCACGAGTCCGGGCATATTCCAAAGGAAAACTTGGGAACTGGGAATGTGCGGCGGGGAAATACGAAAAGGCAATAATTCGTTATGACGATGCACTACGGCGGAACCCTGATTTGGCTGACGTCTATTATAATCGTGGTAATGCAAAGGAGTACCTTGGGGACACCAAAGGTGCTATAGAAGATTATGATATTGCTATAAGACTAAATCCTGAATTTGCAAACACATACTGTAATCGTGGTAATGCAAAGGATGATCTCGGTGACACCAAAGGGGCAATAGAAGATTATAATATGGCTATACAGCTTAACCCTGAACATGCTTATGCCTACTGTAATCGGGGAATTGCGAAAAAAGCACTCGGACAACAAGAAGCAGCGGAAGCAGATTTCGCGAAGGCGAAGGAATTAGACTCAAAATCTGAAAAGTAAGGTAGTTATCCCTTCCTCAATATTCAAAACCGCCGCACCAATTCCAAACTCCAAAACCGAGGTTCGTTAACATAACCGGTTAGATTGTTAAAATCGATACCTCCGGTGGGAGACGTATCGTTGAGGATATTACGTCCGATAAGTGCCACTTCTGTGTTGCCATCAGGCAATTGGCAAGCAAAGCGGAGCCCTCCCTCCAACAGCCAATCATCGCTGAATTCCACAGAGTCGTAAAGGAAGAAGTGCACTCGGCTGCGATATGCCCAATCCGTAGCCGCGACAAGGCGAAAACCTGCTGGCAGATCAAGCATGTAACGTAACGTCACATCTGCAATCCAAGCAGGTGCTTGTGGTAGACTGTTGCCGTCAATAGAAAAAGTGCCTTCAGCAGAAGCGGGCGGATCCAGCACCTTACACGGTGCACCGCAGCCCTGCACTGCCAAATTTGGATCGTCAATACGTGCCTGGTTGTAGCTAAGTCCTGCTGACACCTCAAATGAGGTTATCGGGAGAAAAATCAATTCTGCCTCAACACCGCGCCCAATCGTGTTATCAGCGTTCACTAAACGATTAAAGTTGGCTTCTCCACCCACCGCAGTGAGTTGTTGATCCTGCATCAAGTAGTTGAACGCTGCCAGATTCAGGTGCAAACGTTGTTCCCATAAACGCAGTTTTGTGCCACCTTCAAAGGATAGAATAGTCTCTGTCCCTGCTACCGTGACCTCGTTGCCAAAGAGCAAACGTCCTTGAATGCTGGGGGCACGGAATCCTCGCGCTGCGCGTAAGTATGTCTGCACGCTGGGTGAAACCTCATAGCGCAGACTAAGATCCCCACTCCACACCGTGTCCTGTGGATTCTGATGAATGGGTCCGAGTAGTCCTGCCTCGGTAACAGCAGGTGCTTCGTCTTGCCAGGCGGTATAGTCCTTTGCATCGTTAGACAGTCGGACACCAGCACCTAATTCTATATCGTCAAATAGTTGGAAGGTCGCTGATGCAAAAGCTGCGCGTGCCGTAGCTGTCTGTTCTTGACGCACATATCCATCTTGAACGCCACCAGCCAAAGTATCGTAGTTGAAATCCTCCATTCTCACGAACTCGCGGAAATAGTACAACCCAAACTGATAAGCGAGACGACTCTCTCCAATAGTCATCAAGCGAACTTCTTGGCTAAACTGGTTCAGCAAGGGAATGCCAGAT
This sequence comes from Candidatus Poribacteria bacterium, assembly GCA_965221425.1. Classification (GTDB taxonomy): domain Bacteria; phylum Poribacteria; class WGA-4E; order WGA-4E; family WGA-3G; genus MSPOR6. The sequence goes on from OZ244889.1 coordinate 505,122, forward strand.
GCCGTTTCGGAAGGAAAAGGAATTACACCGGGACCACTTGACGGGGTGAACACAGCACCGTATCCACCGTCAATATCTCCACGTGAAAAATTAGCAAGTCGCTCTAAACCTGTCAGTGAAACTAATTGGAAGTTTCCAATATCGTAGCGCACTTCGGCACTTAAACCCCCCGAACGCATCGTTTGTTCATTACGCCCGTCGTGTGCGATACTGTCGCGAGTAAAATCTTGGACCAGACCGCCCTCACCCGATGCTAAGATATTGGCACGAAATAGGCGTGATGTTCCATCAAGATCGCGTGCATGGAGTTTGAGCCACGCTTCCAGTTCTGGCATCGGTGTCCACAACAACTGCAAACGTCCTGCTAAGTCACGATGGCCACCGAGGATATTTTCTTCAGTTGTCTGTGCGTTATCTATCCAATCGCCTCGCTCTTGTGCCAGTAGAGATAACCGCGCGGAAAGCACTGAAGGCACAAGCGGAACGGACACTGCCCCCTCAAAATTAACACTGTTGAACCGTCCGTAACTTACTCGTCCATATCCCTCCAATGTCTGTGTAGGTCTTGCAGATTCAAGCTTTATAGCACCTGCTGGTGTATTGCGTCCGAATAACGTGCCTTGCGGGCCCCGTAGCACCTCAATCCTTTCTAAATCAAAGGCAGGGAATCCTTTCAACATCGTATTTTCGAGGACAACGCCATCGTAAAGAACCGAAACTGGTTGCGAAGCGTTGAGGTCAAAATCCGTATTGCCGAGTCCACGTATATAAAAACGCGGAAACACGCGTCCAAACGACGACTCCATCTGTAAACTCGGTGTGCGATTGGACAGAAACCGCAAATCCAAACCTGATGCGCGCAAAGTATCGGATTTATCACCACGGATAGTTGAGACAGAAAGCGGCACTTCAAAAGATAGCTGCTCACGCTTGCGGGCAGTGACTACAACCTCTTCTAATGTATATACCTCTTCGGTTTCTTCTTCAGCAGCGACTAATAAAGATGTGGACAGTATCACTAAAAAAACTAAAACACAAATTTGTTTGTTAAGGTTCATATTTCCTCTTTGAATACTACTGTATCTCTGCTATGTTATTTACTTTCGTTATTTGTGTTTTCGATTTGCGCGCGTAACCGATCTATCTCAGCTTCTAATTCATTTACCCTTGCTTCTGCTTCTTCGCGAAGTTGTTGCTCTTGTTCTCGCAGGATTTTCTCTTCCATAGATGTGGTTATTGGTGTGCCATCAGGCAGGTATGGACGCATGAGTCTCACCTGGGTAGTCTGATCGTTTTCCCAACGCAACCAAAGATTCAAAGCTTCGCTGAACAATCCACCTTCAGTATCCGGTTCAATCTCTACAATGTCTCCCGATGGACTCCGCTGCCACCCGCGAAACTCCGCTGGTTTTTCCATCTCAGGTTGATGGATAAAGTATTCACGAGCTCCCATATCTTTCAGATATACTCGCACTTTTTTATGCCGATCCTTATCTGCTGTTGTATCGGACAAAAATTCAAATACGGTTACTGGCGCTGCACCTTCTGACCACGTGTAAAAACTGCGCCGTAGTGGGTATTTATCTACACCAAATACAACGAAAATATCGGGAGCAACACATTTTGTGATATCGCCTTCCTCGTAATAGATGAAATTATCAACTCCAATGTGAATGTGCTCATTAACTGAGAAATATCGGAAAAGTTGGTCGAAAAAAATGTTAATCTGTAAACCGTGAAATTCGGTTGCGGCCATAGGTTCATCGTCCTCACACGGATAGCCCTCAATGTAAATGGTCGGTTTTCCAATCGCTTTTGGAAAGACGGGCATATACTTTTTTTGCTTAAATTCAAAGTCGTTTAAGGTATCCATGATTCTCTCCGTTGTGTATTAAGTGGACGGCGTTTCAACTACCTGCTGTGTGCCTGTCTCTAATTGTTTGTTTGATGTGGCTAATTGTTGGCTTACGGAGGCATCGCTATGCCCTGCCGCCGTTAAAGGTTCAATTGAAAGCTGCCACCCGAAAGCTTTGAGGATAATACTAAAGGTACCAAGATGTAGTGATTCTTCGCTGAATAAAAATTCTGAAAGTGCTTCTGGAGAGATGCCAGCTTGCTTCGCAACCTTAGGAATACCTCCTTGTGCTTCTACTACATTCCGGACTCCTCTCAGAAAAAACGGTGTGTCCCCATCAATCAGATATTCTTCAAGTGAAACTTGGAGGTAACTTAATGCTTTTTTTGGATTAGTGAGTTTTTCTATTAAAAACTCGTGCCATGTTGTTAGTTTTTCCATTATTGTGCCTCCTTGTATTGTAGCCAATAGTCCTTTGCACGCCTAATGTCTCTTGTTTGTGACGACTTATCACCTGCGCAGAGAAGAAGAACAATCGTGTTATCCACTTCACCAAAATAGATACGATAGCCGGGACCAAAATGAAAACGTAGTTCGGAAACACCTTCCCCAACAGACCTACAATCGCCAAAATTGCCATTGGCAACCCGCTCAAGCCTTTTATCAATTCTGCTTTGCAGGTTTAAATCTTGAATTGAATCATACCATTCGGAAAAAGGTGCTCTCCCGGTAGGTGTGCGGTAAAATTTTAGTTCTCTCGGACCTCTATAACGCATTGATGATGTAACTTTTTATGCCCTTGTAACATAAATTCAGTTTGTCCAGTCTTTTCGTAATTACGAACCACGATTCTTGAATAGTGATGCTCATAACTAACTTCAACAAAGCGTTTTCAAGTATACCACAAATTTGTTGGAAAATCAAAGGTTTCCGTTGCTCATTCTGATTTCGGTGCCAAGATGAACGTAAACGAAATACAACACTCAAAGGACTGACTAAAATCACAGACGCAACCCATTTTTATGCTTCAAAAATGAAAACACTTAAAATTAAATTATCCTAAGTATCAATTGGAAAAAAATGGAAATTAGGGTAAAATAGAGTGTACGCATAATAAACTGTACCGGACGCAATGTCTAAACAATTGTAAATCTACTATAAAGATAGAATTCTGTTGGAGGAATATCTATGCACATCAACGATTTAGACACGCCTGCCTTAATCGCTGATTTAGATGTGCTTGAGCGAAATATCAATGGAATGGCAACCCTCTGCCGTAACATTGACATTCCGCTACGCGTTCATACCAAAACACATAAGGTGCCAGAAATCGCCAAATTACAACTTGGCGCTGGTTCTCAAGGAATTACGTGTCAAAAATTAGGTGAAGCAGAGGCGATGGTAGAAGCAGGAATTGACGACATCCTTATTCCGTATAACATCGTTGGCAAACCGAAATTGGAGCGGTTAACAACGTTATCAAAACGTGCACGGATTATAGTTGCCCTCGATTCTGAAGTGACGGCAACAAGTATTTCGCAGCAAGTGAATGCGGATGGGTGTGTCATCCCCGTTGTGCTGGAATTGGATACAGGTGGTGGACGATGTGGTGTCGGTTCACCACAACAAGCGCATCGTCTTGCTCAAAAAGTGGCAAAAATGCCAGGAATCGATTTTCAGGGCGTAATGACCTATCCGAGTAACATAAACGCAAAGCCGTTCATCGCCGAAACAGTGGATCTATTGAAGAACGATGGTATTCCTGCAAAAATAATCAGTGGTGGTGGAACAGGTTCAGAAGCAGCATCAAAAGAACTTGGCTGCACGGAAACACGCAGTGGTTCTTATGTTTATGAAGGCATGACACGCATCGGTAATTCGGAGATGTTGTCGCCAGAGCGATGTGTGCTTCGCGTTCTCGTAACAGTCGTCAGCACGCCAACATCCGACAGAATAATCGTTGATGGCGGACAAAAAACGTTTACCAGTTATCCACCATCGCCTTATGGACACATCATTGAATTTCCAGAAGCGAAAATCTACGGTATGTCCGTTGAACATGGGCATATAAATGTTAGCGAATGTTCACATCAATTTCGGGTCGGTGAAAGACTCTCTGTAATTCCGCTGCACCAGGGAATGACAAGCAATCTTCACGATGAACTTATATGCGTACGCGGACAGACAGTTGAAACTATATGGAAAATTGCAGGTAGGGGGAAGGTAAAATAATGATTCGACCAACACCAGAACAGAAAACACAATGGGAACAAGAAGGGTATCTCGTTTTTGAAAACGCGATTCAAGGCGATCAGTTGAAACGGCTACAATCAGTCTTTGATTATTGGGCAGCAGAATGTAAGGAAGAATGGTTAGATAGAGTTGAAGCAGGTGAAGCCGCTGCGACCTTTTACGACATTCCAAGCCCACTTGAAAAAGACCCAATATTCATTGACCTGATTGATCACCCAAGCTACTACGGCGCGTTGATGGAATTCACAGATGATGACCTAATTTTGTTAGGACCACAAGTCAGAACGGTTGCACCGTGGCCCGTCAGCTACACAGGATGGCATCCCGATGTGGGACAAAGCAATCCACTTCATATTAAAGTGCAAATCTACGTCAACGATGTCCCCATAGGAAGCGGTGAATTCGGCTTTGTTCCGCGCAGTCACAAGCCTAATTCAGGTCCTTATAAACGTCCGTTGCTACAAGAGAGTATGCCGGGACATAAAACTTTCCCGGGAAAAGCTGGCACTGCTATTATGTTCAATTCGTGTGGTTGGCATACCTCAATGGACAATGCTTCGGATGTGCCACGAAAATCAATTATTCTGATTTATGAGAAACGCACACCAGGGCGGATTGGGCCTGAGCAGTTCGCCGCTATCTCCGAATATTGCACAACACCTGAACGTCGTAAGTTGTTTAGCCTGGCTGACTGAACTCTTAAAAGCACGTGCGTTGAAAATCTGCCCACAAAGGAAATAATCTTATGCCAAGAATTGATGCACATGTCCACGTATTTACAAAGGTTTCACCCGAATTTCCACGAGAAGTTACCTCTATTTGTCCTGCTGAACGAGAAGAACCTGCCGAAAAACTGTTAGGTGAAATGGAAAAACACCAGATTGACCAAGCAGTACTCGTTCAAATCGGCGGCACAAGTATAGAACACCACAGTTATCTGCTGCATTGTCTCAAAAGTTATCCGGATAGGTTTCTTGGGATAGGGCTTGTTCCCCTTGATCATCCCAATCCTGCAGAACACATGGCTGAATTGGCAGATGGAACAGGCATAATCGGATTTCGCCTCTTTGAACTCGGTGGACCAAGGAATATTTTTGCAATGACGGATGTGAGAGAGTTTAAGACATACCCTATTTGGAAGTGTGCCGCTGAAAAAGATTACGTTTTATGGTTATACCCGCGTTCGATTGATGCACATCTGCTTCCGTATTTAGTCCAAGCGTTTCCACAAGTTCGGGTGGTTCTCAATCATCTCGGCATGACACCGGGCAAGGGCAAATTCACTTTAGACGAACTTGGCAGACCACAAATCCAAGTATCAGGCTACAATCTCAATATGCACACAACATATCGGATGGCGCGATTTGAAAACGTTACCGTACATCTATCCGGTCAGTACGCGTTCAGTAGGGAGGCATATCCATACAAAAATTTAGCTGGATGGCACGGGAATTTGCTAAATGATTTTGGAGTAAAACGATTGATGTGGGCGACTGATTTTCCGTGGATTTTGGAAGAACCAGGCTACGGAGAACTCACAACTATTATAGAGAAATTGTTACCTAACCTATCAGAATCAGAATTAGCCGATATTATGGGTGGGAATGCCAAGCGGTTTTTACGGTTTCCCAATAGAACGTAGAATTTGCGAAAATATGTGCATACTCCCCGGTAGGTGCGGTTTCTAACCGCACCAGATTTCTGCAATATTACCGATTTTTTATGTAAACCCACCGAATGCCATAAACCATTTGGCGTTGATTCGCAGTGTATAAATAATTGAGGGTTTTACTATTAATCAGCTCGCAGACGATGTAACCCTAAAAACAGTAGAATAGTAATTCCTGTTCCGATTACTATCCCGATCCATGATGGCAAACCTAACGCAGCAGGAAGATAACCACATATTAAAGCAATTACTGCAACAGTCAGCGCATAAGGCATTTGTGTTCTCACATGATGCATCGGATCGCAACTACTCACAATTGCACTGAGGATAGTCGTATCCGAAATTGGCGAACAGTGATCGCCGAAGATGGCACCGTCTAATACCGCACCGAGACAGATGATTGTGGTAATCCCATAACTATTGTTGTCAAGCAGAAATGCAACGGGAATCGCTGTCGGGATAAGAATAGCCATTGTTCCCCAACTGGTGCCGGTTGCAAATGAGGTAAGCGATGCAACAACAAAAACAAGTGCCGGAAACCAGAGTGGCGAAACGACATTACTGAGTATTGAAGCGATATACTCATCCGTTAATAATTTGTGACAACTTGCCTTTATACCCCATGCACATAAAATAATTCCTATCGGTAAAAGTGTTCCTGAAAGCCCTTCCTTGACAGCTTTGCCAATTTCTGGAAAGGACAATTTAGAGAACACACGCGCACATATAATCGATGCGACAAACGCGGTGACGGCGGCAGATGCAAGTATTTTGACGTTATTTGCATTTGAGAGCGCATCACGCCATGAAGTTAGCGAGAAAATAGAGCCTGTTCCTTTACCATCTATCCATAATCCACCAAGAATCAAGCCAAAAAGTAGGGTAAGCGGAATTACTGCTGAAAGGATTTGGGTTCTGCTGTTTTCTGTTCCAATGTCTGCAGCAATATTACCCATCACTTTTGCATCGGGTGCTGCAACATCCCCTGTATCCCGAGCGCGCGTTTGCGCACGCCGCATCATACCGTAATCCCGTCCGCTAAGCGTATTTATAAGAACAAATATGATGGTCAAAATACAGTAGAAACGGAACGGCAGTGCATCAAAAAACATTGAATAGCCATCTTTAGCTAAACCGATATTTTCAGCGACCGCGTTAAAAAGACCCACCTCATAGCCGATCCATGTGCTAACAAACGCAAGCCCAGCAATCGGGGCACTTGTAGAATCCACAATATACGCTAACTTTTCACGACTTACCTTATACCGATCAGTGATAGGTCGCATCGTAGGACCAACAAGCATCGCATTACTATAGTCACCTATAAAGATAACTGTTCCCATTACAGCGGTGATAAATTGGGTAGAACGGGGTCCCCGCGCAAGGTGAGATAAAAGTGAAATGGTGCTGGCAATTCCGCCTGACGCTATGACTACGGAGATCATAGACATCATAAAAAGGACAAAAAGGAGTACCCAGAGGTTGAAAAGATCAATTCCGTCATTACCAACGGTTACAGCACGCGCAAACCATACAACTTCCGAAAAAAATGTATTTAATGATAACCCTTGGTCCCACCAGGCTAAGAGGAGTCCCGCACCTACTGCCACACCAAGACTTAGAAATAGGCGTGTTGTTATAACTGCCAAAGTGATAGCAAGTAGCGGCGGAATAACGCTATACCACCACACAACTTTCCCGTCATCAGATGCGATATTGGGAAATTGCCACATCAGGGCAAAGCATATCAATAAAAAGATTGGCACGCATATCAGGGCTTTTTGTTTGTAACTCAAAGATTACCTCAAGAAATGTTGGGTCGTTTTGATTTAGATAAAATATCATAAAAGAACAAAAAAATCAAGGTTTACCTTGATTTTCTACTATGGCTATTTTGGACAAACGCCAGACAGACTTGAGTGGTGGTATGAGTTGATGATGGGCACTTTTGAATCTATTATAACCCAAGTTGCTACCTATAAGATTTTAGACATGCAAACACCGTTTTTAATAGAGAATAATGCATATTACGCAAGAATTCGTAGCGCAAACTGTTAGTTTGCGTTCTCACAGGCACAATCTAACAGATTGTGCTACAAGGTAGCAACTTGGGTTATTATAGTAAAGCATATAATTATTTGGGCATTTTGTAGCACAAACTGAAAGTTTATGCTACAACACCCCGGTAGGTGCGGTTTCCGAACCGAAATTAATTATCAAGTAAAAAGCGAAGCACACCCTGTCCATGCGTCCCGACATAGAGGGTGTTATCATCAACAGCAAGACAGGTAACATGATGTGAGATTTTTGGCGTGACTTGTTGCCATGTGCCAATGTCCCTGTTAAATTGATATATTTTTTGCTTAGATTCACCGTAAACCGTTGTGTTATCCACTGCCAGTCTATTCATAACGAGAGGTCTTCCTTTTGCAGTGGTAATTGTGTGCCAATCAGTGCCGTTGCCTGACAACACAACGCCTTTGTCGGTTGCCACATAAACAAAGTTTCCAGCGAAAACTATTGCCCTAAAACGGTCTACAAGAAATGGAAGATTTGCGGTGACATCGTTCCACGTGTTTCCTCCATCAACAGACCGCATGAGATGATCATCTTGTTTTCCGACGTAAACAGTATTTCCTGAAACAGCAAGTTTAAAACCGATAGTTTCAGACCAGTTGAGAGTATACAACATAGTGTCATCACTATCACCTTCATCTAATATGCCTGTATCCATCCATTCAGAAAGACCAGGTTTCCATTTAAAGAGTTTGTGTATGTATTCCACATAGTACGTCTCCTCGTTAACAGCAAGACTGCCAAGCATTGAAGTATAAAAACTTCCCATAATTGTTATTGGTCTTCTATGAGTAGTATTCATTTCGGACAATTCTTCCCTTGCTTTGTTTGGGTCATAAACATTAAAGGCAGGCACTTTGGAAACGTCAATGAGTCTATTATCTTTAGTAGATAAACAGTAAAACCGAGGTGTCCCGATTTTATCGTCTCTCACATAGAGTTCTCCGTTAGATTCTGTCATACGCGTTAGATAACCTGTATCGTCGGGAACAGGTGTCCATGTTTCTCCGCCATCAGTTGAACTGAGAAGTCCGCTTGGCGTATGCGCGTAGAGGACACCGTTAACAGCAATCAATTTCTTAATATGTGTATTTACGAATCCAGTATTGAATTGATGCCACGTTTTTCCGCCATCAGTTGTGCGATAAATTCCGAATTTTCCAGATCTATAAATAGTATTCTCATTTAACAATACCGAAGCAAAAGCACTCCCCATATTGTTAGTATTGCCCAACGTTTTCCAAGTTTTACCTATGTTCGTTGAATAGAAGTGTTCCCTATCACTTACCACCAACACCTGTTTTCCGGATACAGCAATACTGATAAATATTCTAATTCTATGATTATAGGGTAATTTATTATCTTTCTCGCTCCGTGTAATTGTATTCAATAATTTGCTCATGGAAATGGCTTTTTTCTCTATATTGGCCTGTGTCGGTGTAATTGTATTCCATGAATCACCGTGATCGGTAGAACGGAATAGTGACCATCCGCCGAATGCCGTTTCCTGTGCTCTTCTTGTCAATCGAGAATCGAATCTCATTCTCGAAAAAATTCCAAACCTAAGTTGAGATTGACTCAAATTGCTATTAGGTCTTGCGACATAGAGATTATTTTCTGAAGATGCTAAAGTAAGTATAGGGTAAGTGTTACTTCTTCGATTTGTTTGATCGTAAAACATTTGTTCCCAAATATCTCCATTGAGGCGGTAGAGTCCTTTATAGGTGCCGGCAAAAACGGTATTTCCAACAGCGGTGAATGCGCGAATTGTCCTGTCTTTTATACCTTCAGGCAGCGGTGTCCACGATTTACCCGCATTATCTGATCGAAATACACCTTTTTTATAAGCAAGGTAGATTGTCATATCGCTTTGTCCACCTGGTATCTGATCCGTTATCACCATGCCAACAAGTTCACCTTTGATACATTCACAAAAAACTTTCCAAGTTACTCCTCCATCTGTAGAAGCAAGAATCTTTGTATCAACAGCGCGGTAGAGTGTATTCTGCCACTCTGCCATATACCGAAATACATTCCTTCCTGTTAGTGCATCACGGACGGAATATTTGATAGTGTTTATGAGTTTCCACGACTGCCCATCATCTGTGAGTCTGTAGAGACCGTTTTGTGACGTTGCATACACGTCACCACGGTTTGTTGTAAATAAGGTCCCAACAGCGCCGCCTTCTGGTCCTTTGGGATTACTCCATTGCCGTATCGGTTTTGAGATTTCAGTTTCATCAGCATGTGCTGCAGCGAACAGTGGCGCGTCCGGTTTTTGTCCTACTCCTTCGGGTCTACCAGTTACATCAGATTTCCCAACTTGAGTCCGTACAGCCGGTTTTGCTGACGAGTCAATGACAAGTTGTGTATCTGTTATTTCAATTGTTGGCTCGGATTGTGCATTTAAGCTATACGGCTTTTGAAAACGATAAAAGTTCTGCGACCCAATTCCCATAAGTAATAGAACTAAAATAGCAGAGACAGCAGAAACTGCTAACGGTATCAACGGTTTGTTTCCAGACGGAGCTATAGGATTGAGACGTGAAATCTCTTTGCTAATGTTTTCTGTAAATTGTGTTGGCAGTTGGAAACTGCTAATGTTTTCTTTGATCATGTTTTCTTCCTTTTTTAATCTATTGCGAGCTCGGTGTAATCTACTACGAACCGTATTCGGAGATACGCCCAAAAACTTGCCAATATCCTCACATGTCATTTCTGCAATATAATACAGATTTACGATTGTGCGGTCACTCTCTTGCAGCTTGCTGAGTAACTTCTGCACTACTGCACGTCGTTTTTGATTTGCTGCTTCTTCGCGTTGTTGGATCATATACTCTGAATAGTACACCTCCTCTAATTCAACAGGGTCCGTTCCTTCCAACGATTGCAGTGCTAATCGTTTTTTTCGGTGCCAATTCTTACACTTGTTGTTGGTAATGACATAGAGCCATCCTACAAATCGGTTATGATGTGTCAGTGTTGCCAGCTTTTGATACGCAGTGAGAAAAGTATCCTGTGCAATTTCTTGCGCGATGTGAAAATCACCAATTTTCTGCCACGCTAACGCGTGGACCTGTTTTTGGTACTTTTGCACAAGTGTTGTAAAAGCTTGTTGATCACCCTCTAAGGTTCGCTGAATCAGGTCAGCATCATTATCTTTCATCGCACACTCCAAAAACAAATTGATCTTTTAATATATAGACACAATTTTGAGGTCAATAATTGCACTTTCTTGGAAAAAATGCAATTTTTAATGGAAAAAAACGGAAAGAGGACGTAAAAAGGAAGAAATTGATGTTCTTTATAGTCCAATCCGAAAATATATAGACATCTCAATTAACAATAATCCCGACACACTCTCGCTGGTGAGGCGGGGAATCATGCAGCATGCCACACGGGGAATCATGGCGAATACCATACGCGTATTCGCCATGATTCATACCGTTGATTTGGCGTCTTCTACCACGCGCCTGCTGCTTTAGGCATTCCCCGTATGGTATTCTGCATTGGTTAGGAAACCGCACTTACCGAGACAAATCGCGCTAATTTGGATTTTCTGCGTGGTGAACCTTGATTATCTTTATTGCGTGATACGTTCATCTTGTTTCAACCAACCCCAGAGGGTCGTCTGGGTGTCCACAGTCGGAGAAACTGAGAAAAAACTTTCGGGAACCCATGCGGGAGAATAATGTTGCCCAGTATTTTGTGTGATTTGCCGTGGCTCGCCCCCTTCGACAGAAACGATAAAAATGTGTCTCTCTCCAATCCGGTTTTGGAAAGGATTCGCACCTCCATCTGCATTCAGGTTTTGGAAAGGATTCGCACCTCCATCGAAGGCATCGTAGGCAATCCACTTACCATCAAGTGACCACGCAGGATTGCCGCTCAGAGTTCCAAGAGGTGAGATGCGGCGGGCGTTTTGTCCATCTGTATCCATGATGTAGATACCAACCCCATCTTTATCGACAGTACAAGCAATCTGTTTTCCATCAGGCGACCAAGCAGGAGACCTAAGAAATCCCCCTACATGTAGCGGGTTTATAATCTGTCTGGGATTTTTTCCATCTGCGTCCATCACAAAGATACCGTTGCCATCATTCCCAATAGATTCGAAAGCAATTGATTGCCCATCTGGAGACCAGGCTGGGTTAATGTTGGATTTTCCCTGGTGAGTAAGCCTCTTTAGATTATTGCCGTTGATATCTATTTTGTAAATATGACGTTCCTCTTTTCCTATGGATACAAAAGCGATCCAATTTCCATCAGGTGACCAGGCAGGATTAGCATTGCTCTCTGGATGATTTGTCAACCGACGTGCCTCAACTACATTGAATGTCTTAATATAGATTTCGGATTTTCCATCACGGCGCGATACAAAAGCAAAAGAACGCCCATCTGGTGCCCACGCTGCGCAACAGTCTAATGCGGGATGGTTTGTTAGGTTGCGTAGATTCTTCCCGTTTGTATCAATGATGTCGATGTCGGTGTGGATGCCAGCTTCCCCTATCTTGATAGAATTGAAAGAAATATACGGAGCTCCCCAAGCGTTTACGGTAAGTATAAAAGAACTGAACAGTAACGTCATTCCAAACAATATATAGGTGCGTTTCATTTTTTTATTTCCTGAAAAATCACTATCAAGACCTGCGCACCCAAACCTAAATAATAAAGTTTGGGGTGGCGATACAAGACGTTGGATTATTACTTCACAACAGAAATGATTCATAATTAAAAACAATCTAATACCATTTCTGATATATAATGTCTCTTTTTTGTAGCATAAACTTCCAGTTTGTGCCACATTCCGCTTCATTGCTAACAACCGCTAATGGACAAAAATTGATAGAAATAGTATAATGTTTTTTGCTATTTATGAGATACGCTGTAGATTTAATCAATTCAATGCTAAAGTTAATTATCAAGCGTAAAGCGGAGTACCCCGGTTCCATCTGTTCCGACATAAAGCGTACCCCCATCAACAGCAAGACAGGTAACATGATGTGAGATTTTTGGTGTGACCTGCTTCCACGTTTTCCGCCACGTGCCTCTAATACTGTTCAATTGATATATTTTCTGATCGGATTCACCGTAAACCGTTGTGCCATCCGCTGCCAGTCTATTCATAACGAGAGGTCTCCCTTTTGCATTGGTAATTATGTGCCAATCAGCACCGTTGCCTGACTGGACTACGCCTTTGTCAGTTGCCACATAAACAGAGTTTCCCGCGAATACTATTGTCCTGAAATGGTCTACGGAAAATGGAAGTTTTGCGGTGACATAGCTCCAGGTGTTTCCTTGATCAACAGATCGCATGAGATGACCATCTGATTTCCCGACGTAAACAGTCCTTCCCAAAACAGCAATTTTAAAACCGATATCAGAATTATCACCTTCATCTAATATGCCTATATCTAACCATTCATCATCTAAACTTGGTTCCCATTTGAAGAGTTTGTGCATGTATTCCACATAGTACGTTCTGTCGTTAACAGCAAAACATCCAAGCATTGAAGTATAAAAACTAACCTTTCTGTGATGCACAGATGTTATAGATCTCCTATGAGTAGTATTCATTTCACGCAATTCTTCCAGTGCTTTGTTTGGGTCATACACATTCAAAAAGGCGGGTACTTTGGAAACGTCAATGAGTCTATTATCTTTGGTAGATAAACGGTAAAACCGAGGTGTCCCGATTTTATCGTCTCTCGCATAGAGTTGCCCATTAGATTGCGCAATACGTGTGATATAACCTGTATCGCCTGGAACAGGTGTCCACGATTCTCCACCATCAGTTGAACTGAGAAGTCCGCCATGTGTATGCGCGTAGAGCACACCGTTAACAGCAATCAATTCCTGGATATATGTATTTACGAATCCAGTATTGAATTGATGCCACGTTTTTCCGCCATCTGTGGTGCGATAAATTCCGAATCTTCCAGATACATAGGAAGTATTCTCATTTAACGATGCCAAACCAGAAGTCTCACCTATATTAGCCGTTTTGTCTACGGTGCTCCAAGTTTCACCTGCATTGATAGAATAGAAGTATTCCTCACCGTCAATCAATATCACCTTTTCCCCCACTGCAGACATTTTGAAGGTTGTAGTCACTAGTGTTGCAAAGGGAACATCGCCTTCATTCTTACGTGGTAGAGATATAGTGGAAAATTTAACTTTCTGCTGCGGTGGACTTTCCGTTGTGTCGCTTTCCAAAATATCACGCAATTGGTGTTCGTCAAGTAACATACTTTTCTTTATATTTTTCTCGTCTGGCGTTATTGCATGCCATGAATCGCCTCGGTCATCTGTACGAAAAAGAGACCACACGAATAGTTTTAGCGTTTCCAATCCCTGTAATGGAGAATTCTTCGTTCTTATTCTAACCATAGGGTTAGTTTTATATGGATCATGATCTCCTCCATAAATCCTGTTCCTTGTTACAACATATAGACGGTTATCTGTAACTGACATTGCAATAATAGGTAGCGTGTTTTCTTTCGTATCTGCTTGAGCGATGGACAATTGTTTCCATTTATCGGCGTTAAGACGATAAAGTCCTTTGTCAGTACCGACAAAAACAGTATTTCCTATATTAGTGATTACGCCAATTTGTCTATCGTTGATACCTTCGGGCAATGGTGTCCACGATTTGCCAGCGTTATCTGATCGAAATACGCCTTTCCTGTAAGCAAGGTAAATCGTCATACCACTTTGTCCACCTGGTATTTTATCCGTTATCACCATGCCGACAAGTTCACCTTTTATACATTCACAAAAAACTTTCCAAGTTTCACCCCTATCTGTAGAAGCAAAAATCTCTGTATCAATAGCACGGTAGAGCGTATCCTGCCACTCTGCTACATGCCGAAATACATTCCTTCCTAACGCTACATCACGCCAGGAATGGTTGATAGCGTTTATGAGTTTCCACGACTGTCCATTATCTGCGAGTCTGTAGAGACCGTTTTTTGCCGTTGCATACACGTCACCACGGTTTGTTGTGAATAAGGTGGCAACTCTACCACCCTCTGGTCCTTTGGGATTACTCCATTGCCGTTTCGGTTTTGAAATCTCATCTTCATCCGCTTGTGCTGCAGCGAATAGTGGAGCGTCCGGTTTTTGCCCTATTCCTTCGGGACTACCAGTTACATCAGATTTCCCGACTTGAGTCCGCACTGCTGGTTTTGCTGGCGTGTCAATAACGAGTTGTGTGTCTGTTATTTCAATCGTCGGATCTGATTGTGCATTTAAACTATACGGTTTCTGAAAACGATTTAGGTATTGCGTACCAGATCCGATTAGCAATAGAACTAAAATAGCAGTGGCCGCAGACACTGCTAAGGGGATCAGTGGCTTACTGCCTGAAGGTGCTACCGGATTAAGACGTGAAATTTCCTTCATGATGTTTTCTGTCATTTGTGTCGGCAGTTGGAAACTGCTAAGGTTTTCTTTAATCATTGCTTCCTCCTTCTTTAATCGGTTACGGGCACGGTGCAGTCGACTCCTAACGGTGTTGGGAGCTACACCTAAAAACTCAGCAATTTCTTCACACGACATTTCTGCGATATAATAGAGGTTCATCACTGTGCGGTCACTTTCTTGTAGCTTACTGAGTAGTTTTTGAACTATAGTACGCCGTTTCTCTTTTGCCGCTTCTTCGCGTTGTTGAGTCATATATTCTGAATAATATACCTCGTCTAACTCGGTAGGATTTGTCTCGTCAATTGATTGCGTTTCTATTTTTTTCTTTCGGTGCCACGCAATGCATTTGCGATTTGTAACCACATAAAGCCACCCCGCAAATTGTCTGTAGTGTGTGAAGGTAGAGAACTTCTGATATGCAGTGATAAATACATCTTGCGTAATTTCTTGTGCAATGTGAAAATCACCGATTTTCTGCCATGCAAGGGTGTGTACCTGCTCTTGATATTTTTCTACAAGTTGAGTAAAAGCGTGTTGATCACCTTCTAATGTGCGTTGAATTAATTCAGCATCATCGTTTTTCATCGTACACCTTCATACAAAAAATAAATACAATTATAGCATAAAGCACATAAAGAACCCTTTATAATTAAAAACGCGATTTTTTGATTAGAAATTGCACTTTTCGTAAAAAAATGCTACTTTTTAGGGAGAATATGAATTTTTATAAGATTTTTCTTGCAAAAGTTGGTATAATAAATTAAGAGACGCAATTCTTAAGTTTGCGTTGGATAAAACGAATCTGAAATAGTAGGGAGAATTAAGATGAAAAGAATCTTTGTTTTTACAACACTAACACTTATCTTGGTATCTGGGTTTGCTTTTGCTACAGAAACCACAGCAGTACAAGGTGAGTATATTGAAGCACGTTCAGCAAGTGTCTATGTTGGTGCATGCCATTTCGGTGCGGAATTTGTGGAAGGCGGTAAAGAGGCAACACTTGTTTGGAATATCCATCGTGGAAGTTGGAACAACGTTTCGTTAGATGGATTAACCGCTGTTGCTGTTGTCAGTGCCAAAAACAATTTAGCGATTGATACAAAGACACGTAAAAGTGTGTTGTATGTGGACACAAAAGCTACGCCAGAACAGCGCGCCGCGCTTAGCAATATGCTTGCCACCAAACGTGCTGACGTTCTCGGCAAAGTCGTTACAACGCAAATCGCACCCATCACATTTGCTAAAAAGGGAACAAAATACGATGTGACTGTTGGGAAAGTGTTGACACTATCAGCTAATCGCTACCCGTGTGTGCATTGCACTCAACCACATCAAATTTGGTACGAACCGCTGACAGAAATTAAGAATGCTATTGTCGGCAAATCTGAAGTCTATCGTTATAAAGATAAACATCTATCGGTAAACTGGCAGCAAGGCGATGCAGCCAACAACGTCTTCGTTGGTAGTTTTTCGATGTAATGCATTGGTGTCTGTAGTTGCCAACCGATTACTGGCAGCTACAGACGTTTTTAGTTACCTGTATGAGAGAATTCATGAACAAAAATACAACATCCGAGGAAAGAGAGTTTAAACTAACCCCTGAAGAAGAATCAGCGTGGGAGGAAAACGGATATTTTGTCCGTTACGATGTTTTTACAAAAGAAGAAAACGACGTGATACGTCAAATCGCTGATGACATCGCCCTCGGCAAACGATCCTTCCCAGACTACCATATCTTTCAAAACGCTTTAGTCAGAGACGGTAAAGTTGAAGCACAAGGCATCCACGCAATGCACAACATCCAATATGTGAGTTGTAATTGCAAAGAATTCCTTGCGCGTACCCGAGATCCACGTCTAACCGATCCCGCTGTTGACATACTTGGCCCAGATCTCCTCGGTCTCAACAATCTGTATATTTGGAAACCGCCAAAAATCGGTTTAGGTTTTCCGTGGCATCAAGATAAGTGGTATTTTAACCATCAGTATAAAACCGGAACGACAGTTGCAACATGGACAGCAATTGATGATGCCGATAAAGAAAACGGGTGTTTATATGTCATCCCCGGTAGCCATAAGCATGGTGTTCGTGAACATAAGGAACTTGAAGGTTCACAACAAGGAGAGTTTAAACAGGCAGAAGGTGCTCGCGATGAAGACGGTGTCGCGGTAGAAGTCCCCGCTGGAGCGGTCATCTGGTTTAATAGCCAAGTCCTGCATAAAAGCACGGATAACCACAGTCCCCGTTTTCGACGTGCTAACATCGCACATTATATCAGTGCAAAAGCAGAATGGACGCGTCCTGAGGCTGTAAATAAAAAACGACCTCCCATGTGGATTCGGGGTAAAACCTACCCTGGCATGGCAAATGAAGTTCAACATGATGTTATACCAATTTTAGAATCCGATTAGAGTACTAACTAACGAAAGGGTGCTATCATGAAACTACAACTTACGACCATCTATGTCTTACTTCTTTTGCTTGTGTCATCTTCCGAAGCAACCGTTCCTTCCCGATATGCGAAGCAATCCACCGAATGGTTCCAGAGCGAGGAAGGTCGCCGTATTGCCGACAACGTCCTCACTTGGCAGACGCCGCACGGCGGTTGGCCCAAAAATAGAGACACGGCATCTGAACCGTTTGATGGCAAAATTGAGGATCTGCGCGCAACGTTCGACAACAGTGCGACCATTGACGAACTAAGGTTTCTTGCCCGCGCGTTTCGTGCAACAAACGAGCCTCGCTACGAACATGCATTTCTCAAAGGGCTTTCTCATATCCTTGAAGCACAATACCCGAATGGCGGGTGGCCTCAGTTTTATCCGCTAAGCAAAGGTTACCATCGTCACATCACGTTCAACGACAATGCTATGGTTCGCATTCTCGAACTTCTCCGAGATGTCTCTGAATCTTCCGACTATCGGTTCATGAAAACGGAGTACCGCACTAAGGCTGAAGCTGCTGTAACCAAGGGTATTGACTGCATCCTACGCACGCAGATTAAGCAGAATGGCAAACTCACAGCTTGGTGCGCACAACATGACGAGAAAACGCTTGAACCTGCGTGGGCACGTTCCTATGAGCCGCCGTCGATCTCTGGTGCCGAAAGCGTCGGTGTCGTGCGATTCCTTATGTCAGCTGAAGAACCCACGCCAGAGATCATCGCCGCTGTCAAAGGATCCGTCGAGTGGTTCAGGAGCGTCGCTATCAACGGCATACGCCAAGAAAAGTTCATCAATGCAGAGGGACAGGACGATAAACGAATCGTAGCGGATCCCGACGCGGGCCCCCTCTGGGCGCGTTTCTACGAGATCGGCAGCAACCGACCAATCTTTCTCGACCGCGACTCGGTGGTCCGTTACTCGTTTTCTGAGATCGGGCAGGAACGCCGCACCGGATACGCCTACTATGGGAGCTGGGCATCCAAGCTCCTTGCAGATGAGTACCCACGGTGGAGAAAAAAGCACAAGTTCCCAAAGGAATGACCGATAGGAGAAAGTAAATGAACTACGTCATCTGTACAACACCCCGCACACGCAGCACTGTTTTATGTGACTTATTGGTTTCATCAGATGTGGCAGGATATCCGAGAGAATACCATGAAGCACACGAAAGTTTAAAAGGTTTGGATATAGCCGATCCTGTAACATATCAAAAATACGTATCAGTTAGTACTTCACCTAATGCTGTTTGCGGTATACAAGTGATGCATGAAAAAAAGCATATCGTTGAAAAGTTTATAGATTTCAAAAAGTCAAAATGCATCTGGCTGCGCAGAGAAAACAAAATAAAACAAGCTATCTCGCTTTTGAAGGCGATTAAACGTAATCGCTTTTACGAGACAGATGAAACGCGAAAAAATGACGGTCTCAATCAACTCCAAATTGCACACGATGAAATCGTCCACCATACATTTAAATTTACTGCAGAAGATATGTCGTGGGCACATTTCTTTAAAGAAAATCAGATTAGTCCCTTAACAATTTGGTATAAAGACTTAGAAACCGAAACTCAGCAAAAAGAAACCTTCAAGAAAGTATTGGATTTTCTTAGTATTGATGAAACCCCGAATGAACCTAAAGTTTGGGCTATTCGTCAAGATACTGATTTCGATAAAGAGTGTTACAACGAGATAATAGGAAAATTTTTACCTTGAAGCACTATTTATGGTAGATTTTAGAATTATTTGAACACTTTGCATAGGTGAGGTTTCACCACGCCTACCGGCGTCAATTTAAGGATAAATCCGTTGTAGCAGTGTCTTCAGTCCCGTAGGGACGATATATTTATAGAAAAAATGTTGTCCTCCCTCTCTTGAGTTCCGTAGGAACGGCATAAAAAGATAAACATATCGTCCCTACGGAACTAAATATGGGACAGTCTCAATGATAATGGATATTGAACCATATTTAAAAATGCAATCGTTTTCTTAAATTGACGCCTACGGTGAGGTTTCCTAACCACGCCTACCAGCAAAGGTGCAATTTTTTTAGAATTCACCGTAATAGGAGAATTAATGAACACAAAGACAACACCCGAAGAACGGGAGTTTAGATTGACTCCTGAAGAAAAATCATCTTGGGAAGAAAACGGATACTTTATCCGACTTAACGTCTTCACTGAAGGAGAAAATAATGTGCTACGCCAAATCGCAGACGATATCGCTATCGGAAAACGACCTTTCCCCGCAAAAAATATTAATCAGAACGCATTGGTCAGAGACGGAAAAGTTGAAGCAGCCGGTGTCAACGCGATGCACTGTATTCATCATATAAACAAATATTCACCTGAATTCCTTGCACGCACACGTGATCCACGTCTAACAGACCCCGTTGTTGACTTAATAGGTCCAAATATACTCGGCCTCAACAATCTGTATATTTGGAAACCGCCAGAAATCGGCTTAGGTTTTCCATGGCATCAAGATAGATGGTATTTTAACCGGAACTATAAGACCGAAAAGACAGTCGGCACGTGGACTGCTTTTGATGCTGCAGACATAGATAATGGGTGTCTATACGTTATCCCCGGTAGTCACAAAAATGAAGTGTATGAGCACGTTGCGCTTGAAGGCTCACAACAGAATGAATTTAAACTGGCACTCGGCGCAAGAGATGAAGATGGTGTCGCGGTTGAAGTACAACCGGGAAGTGTAATCTTTTTCAACAACAAACTGCTCCATAAAAGCACCGATAACCACAGTGGGCGCTTTCGTAGATGTAACGTTGCGCATTATATCAGTGCAGATTCAGAACGTGTTCCTAATAAGAATATAAAGAATGTTCACCCTGTCATGTGGGTGCGGGGTGGGACATATTCAGAGAAGATGGAACCAGTTCATCATGACGTTTTACTTATCCCAGAAGAATAGGAGAATTAATGAACACAAAGACAACACCCGAAGCACAGAAGTTTAGATTGACTCCTGAAGAAAAATCATCTTGGGAAGAAAACGGATACTTTATCCGACTTAACGTCTTCACTGAAGAAGAAAATGATGTGCTACGCCAAGTCGCAGACGACATAGCAGTAGGAAAACGGCCGTTCCCCACAAAAAATATTAATCAGAACGCATTGGTCAGAGACGGAAAAGTTGAAGCAGCCGGTGTCAACGCCATACACAAAATCCATCATGTAAGTTGTTATATTCCTGAATTCCTTGCTCGTGTACGTGACGCGCGTCTAACGGATCCGATTGTTGACCTACTCGGTTCAAACCTGTTGGGTCTCAATAACCTATATATTTGGAAAGCACCAAAGATCGGTTTAGGTTTCCCGTGGCATCAAGATAAATGGTATTTTAACCATCAATATAAAACTGAAATGACAGTCGGAACGTGGACAGCTATTGATGCAGCAGACAAAGAAAATGGATGTCTATATGTGATCCCCGGCAGCCACAAATTTGGTATTCTTGCGCATGAGGACCTTGAAGGTTCACAACAAGCAGAGTTTAAGATAGCACGCGATGCTAAGGACGAAGATGGCGTTGCCGTTGAAGCACCACCTGGGGCAGTCGTTTGGTTTAACAACCAACTCCTTCATAAAAGCACGGATAACCACAGTAACCGCTTCCGCCGTTGTAATGTCGCACACTATATCAGTGCGGATGCAGAACGGATACCGAAAAAGGACACCAAGAATGTCCGTCCCGTTATGTGGGTGCGGGGTGGGACATACTCAGAGAAGATGGAACCTGTCTATCGTGATGTTTTACCTATCCCAGAATCCGATTGAAAATATGTCATCATACTCACAAATATCAGGAGCATAATATGCCCAATTCCTACCATATATTGAAAAACGTCGTGATACTTGTTCTATGCTTTTCAATAATTCCTACCGCCACTGCCCAAAAACCCGATTTTCCGGAACGGATGCCAATTGTGGAACGTCCCTTTTCTGATGACCCCGACAAGTTCACTTTTGCCATCATCGGTGATAAAACTGGCGGAGGGTTAGATAAGTGGCCAGTGTTTGATCGCGCAATAGATGAAATCAACATATTGAAACCTGACTTTGCCATCATGGTCGGCGACTTAATACAGGGAGATACGACAGACCCAGAACAACTCGCAGCAGAATGGAAAGAATTTTGGGAGCACCAATCCGATTTAATTGTTCCGTTCCTGCCACTGCCCGGAAATCATGATATTACCAATCGCGTGATGTATGACTACTGGGAAAAGCACATCGGACGCACCTATTCGGCATTTACCTACAAAAATTGTCTATTTCTATTGCTGAATACAGAGGAATGGCATACAAACAGCGGTGAATGGACAAACTGGTTTGGAGAAGAACAAATTGAATATGTCAAATCTCAATTGACACAACACGCAGATGTGCGGCATACGTTTGTTTTGTTACATCGCCCCTTATGGCTGCAGAAACATTCCGGTTGGGAAGAAATTGAAACAGCACTCGGTGAACGGCCATATACAGTCTTTGCAGGACACTACCATAAACTTACACTTCATACACGTAATGACCGCCGATACTTTGTGCTTGGTGCTACTGGCGGCGGGTTTTCGCCGCAAGCAGTGCGGGAAATCGGCGCATTTGATCATTATAGTCTTGTAACTGTAGACAACAAAGATGTCAACATCGCAATTATTGAACCGGGTAACATTCACCCAGCAGACCTTTCAACTGCAGCGTTCAAAGACAAAGTTTCCAACCTACTCAAATTTAACCCCGATTTCAATCTCAACAGAAATGAGTCTTCTTCCAGTGGAAATCTTGAAATCAACCTTGAAAACACACTTGAAAAACGAATTCAGGTCGAATTAGTTTTTGAACCAAATCAGAATTGGCAGATTTCTCCAAATAAACTCTCTTTTGAGGCTAAACCAGGCCAGACCTCAAAAACAACTGTTACCCTTTCAGTCCCATCGGATAACTTCCTCCCATTTCCCATTTACAAGTATTCGGTGTTATACGGTGGTGAACAATTGTTAAGCGGTAGACAGTTGTTTCATCCTATTGACAGAGTATTTATGCGCGTCCTTAAAAATTGGATGCTTCTCGGTCCCTTTGACCTCGGTATAAAAAAAATACCCGCTAATACAAACGACGTTCCACAAAGTTTTCTTGAAATACCTATACCTGAACTCAATTTTGATGAAACCTATCAAGGGAAATCAGAAGAGATCACTTGGCAAGAACACAACTCTGAAATAGAACGTATCAAATTAGACAAGATATTTGGAAACGCTGAGATGGCTTACGGTTTTGGCATTTCCTATATTAAAAGTCCTGATGCACGCCGTGTTTTTGCACAGATCGGTTGGGGAGGTAATCTTGGAAAAATCTACCTTAATGGAGTTGAGGTTCCTGGTGCTGCCATCCCCGGCAAACACCTATATTCTTGGTGGGCACATTTTGAATTACCTCTGAAGGAAGGTTGGAACACTTTGACAATCCTGTCCGGTGATTATAATGGGTGGTGGGATTATCGGATGGAAGTTGCAGACCCTACGAAAGTGCTTGAGTTCAGTGCGAAGCCTACCAACAAAGATTAAAAGATCAACAAACCGCCACGATTCGGTAATGTGGCGAGATAAGAAATCTCGCCAGCAGCGGGGTACACCTGCATTGAACAGAAAAGGACCGAATTAACAAATTAATCTTAAACTGTCAATTTAGTGCCAAATTTTCTTGTGGGAGGGCTTTCAAGCCCGATGTCTTCTGTAGGAGCGAGTTTTGCTCGCGACCGTTCGTCCGATGTCGCGAGCAAAGCTCACTCCTACAGCACAAACGCGCATTCGATATTATAGTGAAATCCAAAAATATGTTTACACATGCCCGGTAGGTGCGGTTTCATGAAGATTAAGTAAATATTTCGGTAATTCTAATTTTCCCCAAACCCTGTAGGTGCGGTTTCCAACCAATGCAGAATACCATACGGGGAATGCTATATAGCATTCATACCGTTGATTTGGCGTATTCTGCCGGATATTTCTCCAAATTACCGAATTAATAAATTAATCCTCATCTAACCGCACCATTTACATTTGACAACTGAATTTCTCTGTCCTATCTACCTCAAAATACGCTTGCTATCTTTGGACAAAATTTGTTATATTTTTAATGTTAATAGAAGCAGTCCGTTATAAAACATCGTATGAAAGCGTGCGTTTTAATGAAACACAAGTTTATTCTTATATTCCATCTCATTTTAGTGGTGTCAGGATTTATACCTCAAGTATCTGCGCAAGACACCGAACCTACACCTGTCACCGGCAAACTTGTACTAACATTAGACGTTGTGCGCTCAGTGACAACGAATTGGCTCAAATCCTCATGGAAGTATCATCCAGGTGATAACCCAGAATGGGCGAATCCAACTTACGACGATACCGATTGGGAATCCGTTAGCACCTTGCTATCCCAAAAGGAACTGCCCAAAAGCGGATGGGAGGGCATCGGTTGGTTTAGACTACATCTTACTGTTCAGGATGAAAAACTCAAGAATATGCCTTTGGCACTCTATACGGCATATCAGGCGGGTGCTTCTGAAATCTATCTTGATGGTGAGTTGCTTTATTCCATCGGTAAAGTGGGAACGCGGAAAGAGGAAGAGGAACACTATTGGGAGCGTAACCCACAGGTCATCACGTTTTCCGGTAAAACTGACCATGTCATCGCAGTTCGGTATTCCAACTTCTCTTCTTATCAGACAACACCTGTTCTTGGCTTTGGGCTTGTTGTTGCCCCACTGAATAAAAGCATCAAATCGCGTGTCACTATGGTTCGCCAAGGCACCACTTTGCAGATGGTATGGACAGCGATTCCCGTCTTTCTGATGTTGCAGCATTTATTACTGTTTTTCTTTTATCCCCGTGCCAGAGAAAACCTCTATTTTGCTATATTAACAGGAAGTATCGGTGCATTTGTTTTTATTATCTTCCAATTTACCATATCAGCAATAAGTGCGACACAACTTTTATACCTGCTTCGGTTACTTATTAGCGTTTATGTACTAATCTCTCTATCAGGAATGTTGTTTCTGTATACGCTTTTTTATTTGAAGTTGCCCAAACTCTTTTGGCTCTTTCTAACTGGATGGGTTATTACCCTTTTTGTTGGTCTATTTGATATAGATAAAATTATCTTTGATATTACGAGTGTCAATTCATTTAGCATCGGCAAAGTATCAATATTTCCTCTTTTATTTTGGTTTACGATTTTAACGTCTTTAGAAATGGTCCGAGTGATAATTGTTGCTATCTTTAAGAGAAAAGATGGCGCGTGGATATTTGGACTTGGCTCACTCTCCCCTATAATCCTGCCATTCGTTTTCGGTTTTATTGCGGCGCGAACAGGATTCAGAATTAACTGGGAATTGGGAGCAATCATCTTATTCCTTGCGCCATTTTTTTCAATGTCGATTTACCTTGCTCGCAACGTCTCCAGAACCAGACGAAAACTTGAAACAGAGGAGCTTGAACGCCAACTCTTAGAAGTTGAAAACACCCGCAAAACGGAGGAATTGGAAGAAGCGCGTAAACTCCAAATGTCAATGCTACCAGATGCTCCACCTGAACTTCCGAATCTTGATGTGGCTTTTGAGATGCGCCCCGCAACAGAGGTCGGTGGCGACTACTACGACTTTAATCTCACTGACGACGGTCAACTCACTATTGCAATCGGAGATGCCACTGGTCACGGTATGAACGCAGGACTTGTCGTTTCCGCCGTCAAGAGTCTTTTCAAAACATCCGCACCAGGAGCAGGGAATTTACAAATTCTTGAACGTATCTCGCAAGGTATAAAGAGCATGAATCTGAAACGGCTATACATGGCAATGACGCTCGCTACTTTCAATGACAATACACTAACGCTTGCATCCGCGGGAATGCCACCGCCTCTCATCTATCGATCAGACGAAAATATGGTAGAGGAGATACTTCTTGAAGGAATGCCGTTGGGCGGGATTATTGGAGCCGAGCGAGAAGAAGCATCGTTTGAACTTCAGTCCGGTGATACCATCCTGCTGATGAGTGACGGCTTACCAGAAATGTTGAATCCTCAAAACGAGATGTTAGATTATCCAAAAACGAAGGAACTATTTGCTGAAATTGCTGACAAATCTCCAAAAGCAATTATTAGACACATTATTGAAGGCAGCACTTCGTGGGCAGATGGAAAACCGCAGGAGGACGATGTAACGCTTGTTGTCATCAAAGCAAAATAATCTGACAACGATTATGTATAGAATTATTTAAAACACGGACCCTATTGTTCGCATCAACCCTTTTCTTGTAGGAGCGACCTCTCGATTACGACCTCTAACAACAAATCTGCATGCACATAAAATAACCCAAGTTGCTACCTATAAGACTTTAGACACACAGACGCCATTTTTTAAGAGAGAACAGTTCGTTATTGGTGAAATAGTGTAGCGCAAACTTTCAGTTTGCGTCCTAATATGCACAAACTGGATGAAGTTTAAGTAAATATTTCGGTAATTGGCAAGGTTAGGAAGAAATCAACGGTATGAATGCCGTTTAGGCATTCCCCGCCTCGCCAGCAGCAAGTGTACATCTCTGCTGGCGAGGTTTCCTAACCTCGCTACATTACCCAATTTATTTTTTAATCTTCATAAAGTTTGTGCTACTACGTGGCAACTTATGTCAAAATAGTAAAATCATGACGAATACAATCAAATTCTATCACTTTATCTTTCCAACCAAAGTTTCTTTTCTTTGCTTGAATTTATAGTGCTTTTCTGGTATCCTATTACATAGGAATACAGAACAAAATACCCAATTAAGCTATAAACACAATCCATCTGCAATAAGGAGAAACCCATGAGACTCAATAAACATCTCCTAAAATTTGTTAGCTTTGCCTTACCGATTCTATTATTCACATCATTTTGCTTTATAGGCTGTCTTTCAACGGTGTTAGGACAGAAACCCAGACCCCCACAACCTGCTGTTGTAGGGTTGAAGCTGCAACCAGGAGAGAGTTGCCATTATACTGCTAAAGGTGAAGGTTACAGCTTTGATTTGACTTTTCATGTCACTAAAAAAGGCGAAGCAAGTTTTAAACGTATTGCAGTAAAATCGCCTACTGTAAATTATGTCCACGAAGGTGGCTCTTGGTCAATAGTTGGAGGGAACATACAAATTAGCATGTTTGATTTGAAAATAGAGATTAACCCTGTCGTTGCAAGAGTATGTGCGGGTAAAAAATGTTTTGCTGCCACCGTCAAACCGAGAGGGAACTGGATGGTAAGTCAGCTTCCGTTCCCTGAAAGTACCGAGTAATACCCGATGCGGCGGTTGGATGGAGTTTTGATATGTTTCAACCCACAGACACCTATCGCACAGCAAAAGACCTATCACCAGAAGAGTTAGCAGAATACAGCCGCCGCCTTGATGAGCATTTCCGAAATCGGAAGGTGGATGAGGCGTTACTGCAACGCGCCTGGCAAACGGCACATCAAGTAGCAAATATGCTCTATGAAGACTTTGGGGCAACACAAGTCGCAGTATTCGGGTCGCTTGCTGAGCGAGATTGGTTCTCAAAAGGGTCAGATATAGATATTGCTGTCTGGGGACTTTCAGGGGATACGTATCTTGACGCACTCTGGAAAACGGTTGGTTTTAGTTCAGAGTTCAAAATCGATTTAGTCAATTTTGGTGAGACTAAAGGACGTTTTCGAAAAAGACTTCAAACTCAAGCCATTTTTATCCAAAAGGAGAAAATAGATTTTACCATATTGGAAAACACCGTGCAGATTTCTCTGTCTACAAAGAGAAAGGAAACCTACAAAGTAAATAAGCGAAAACTGATCACGCGAATCACCGATGAACGCGAGAAAATAGAACGTGTTGCTAAAGAAATTACGGAGAGTTTGCAGGACATTGATGAAGTACCTGTTAAATATCGGAAAGGACAAGAAGCCTTGTTAGCCCAAAACGTCGTTAATTTCTATACTGGTCTTGAAAACATATTTAAGCGTATCGCCCAAGATATTGACATGCACATACCTACAGATGATGGTTGGCATAAAGACCTATTACAACAAATGGTATCATCACATGGGTTGCGTCCACCAGTGATTTCTCAAAAAACATTTGTGTGTTTAAAACGAATTTTGAAATTCCGGCACCGTTTTAGAAATATTTATGTCTTTGAACTAAATACCCAAAAAGTACTAAAGAACGCAAAACGGGTGCACAAAGTATTTGATAATCTCTCGACTGAATTGGATGTGTTTATTACTTGTTTAGAAAAGCAGAAGTCAGATGAAGATTAGCCAATTATAGGTTTTGACATGCCTCAACCCACAGACACCTATCGCACAGCAAAAGACCTATCACCAGAAGAGTTAGCAGAATACAGTCGCCGCCTTGATGAGCATTTCCGAAATCGCAAGGTGGATGAGGCGTTGCTGCAACGCGCCTGGCAAACGGCACATCAAGTAGCAAACATGCTCTATGAAGACTTTGGGGCAACACAAGTCGCAGTATTCGGGTCGCTTGCACAACAAAAATGGTTTTCCAAAAGGTCGGATATTGATATTGTTGTCTGGGGACTTTCGTCCGACCTATATTTGCGCGCCGTTGCGGAAATAATTGGCTTTAGCCAAGAATTTAAAATTGATTTGATTTATTTTGAAAACTGTAAAGGACTGTTTCGTGAACGCGTTCAGAACCAAGCGATTCCAATTCAGAAAGGTGAAACAGGACTCCACAAAAATTGTCAAGCAACTATCCAAAGAAAGGTAATAAATACATTGGATCGCGAAGAATTAATACAGCGTATTTCTGATGGATATACAAAAGTAAAAGGCGCAGTTCAGCTCATTGACCAAGCATTGCAAAACATTGAAGACGCGCCCGCCCGGTACAGACGCAGCATAGAAATTGAAATTGCCAGATATCTCTATGATTTCTATAAGCAATTGGAAAACATTTTTGAGCGAATCGCTCAAGAGGTAGACCAAGCGGTGCCTGCGGGAAAAGAGTGGCACAAAGCCCTCTTACAACAGATGGCAGAACCAAGAACAATACGAGCGCCTGTCCTTTCCCAAAAAACTTATTCGGAGTTACAAAAACTACTCGGATTTCGTCATGTTTTTATATATATATACGGAGATGAACTGGATTACACAAAAATGCTGGAGAATGCTATGCGAGTAAACGAAATGTTTTCTAATCTCTCTGAAGAATTAGAAGTTTTCATAGCTTGCCTAAAGAAACAGGAAAATGACTGAACACACCCTCCTCCAACAGATCAACGATTTCTGCCGACTACTCCGAAAGATGAACATAAAAGTTACCACAACTAATCAACTCAGTTGGTGTAACAGTGTTCAGTTGATAGACATCGGCGAGCGGGAAACGTTTTATCACACAGCACGCACAAATCTAATTGCTAACCAAGCAGATAAAGACACGTTTGATTTGGCTTTCAACCTGTTTTGGCGATATCCACGCCCCGAATTCCAAGCTGTTGATACCGAAGGCGATGAACCTGAACCTTCAGCATTACAAGACCTATACGATGCAGAAAATGAAGAGAACATACTTGATCAGTGGCTGGATTTTGAGGAAGAGGAGGATGCAGAAGGACAAGAAGACGACCCTATCGCTTATAGTGTAGAGGAAGTCCTCACCCGAAAGGATTTTAGCGAGTTTACTCCAGAAGATATGGAGAAGGCACGGGAAATTGTCGCAAAACTGGCAGCGGTATTGGCTACAAGATTAAGTAGACGAAAGGTTGTCTGCAAAAAAGGAAAGACTATTGATTTTCGAAGAAGTTGGCGTAAGAGTCTCGCATACGGCGGCGAACCGATTGAACTCATGCGGAAACAACAGAAAATCAAAAAGACAAAGATTTTGCTCCTCTGTGATGTAAGCGGATCTATGGACTGCTATGCCAAATTTTTAATCCAATTTATCTACGGTATGCAACAGGAATTGAAAGAAGTAGAAGTTGCAGTTTTCAGCACACATTTGACAAACATTACAGGACTACTTCAACGTAAAGGGCTGGCGGAAGGTCTGAATGAGGTAGCGAACGTTGTACCAGACTGGTCGGGTGGAACAAAGATAGGTGAAAGTCTTTTAGAATTCTATCGCCAGTTTGCAACGTCTTTTTCTGCGTATCGTACGGTAGTAATTCTCATCAGTGATGGTTGGGATAGAGGAGATGCAGATCTGCTCCGCCGATCTATGGAGATGCTACATCGGCATGCGTATAAACTCTTATGGCTCAATCCATTGCTTGGTAGCGACACCTATCAACCGATTTGTAGAGGTATCCGTACTGCACTGCCTTATGTAGACTATTTTCTTCCTGCACACAATTTGGAGAGTTTGGCACAGTTAACGAAGGTATTGATTCCGCTGTGGACAAAGTGAGTGGTATCCGTAAACTATAGAAAATATAGTGAATTTTAAAATTATTGGGACACTTTGATAAACCTATTTGGGAAACATAACGGGTCATAGAAGTTGAGCATCAAACTTTATGAAGATTAAAAAATAAATTGGGTAATTTGGTGAGGTTAGGAAGAAATCAACGGTATGAATGCCATTTAGGCATCCCCCGCCTCACCAGCAGAGATGTACACCTGATGCTGGCGAGGTTTCCTAACCTCGCAAAATTACCGAAATATTTATTTAAACTTCATTTAGTTTGTGCTTATGAGTCCGCAAACTAACAGTTTGCGCTACAGAAGTGTCTCATTAATTATAGGTTTTACTATAAGCAAGGAATTCTAACTATGCAAGTTCAAGCAGCGGTGATGCTCCAACCGGGGCAGATAGAAATCCGCGAATTTGAGAAACCGACACCTGCAGATGATGCCCTTCTGCTACAAGTTGATAAGGTCGGTATCTGTGGTAGTGATAAACACATGTACCTCGGACACACAGCACTGAAATTTCCTGTTATTCCTGGGCATGAAGTTGTCGGCACAGTCGCGGAAATCGGCAAAAATGCCAATCAGGTTATGAATGTGATGGGGGGTCCTATTAAAGCAGGCGACAGAATCACTGTGGTGCCAGGTTCAAAAAACTGTGGTAGGTGCTACTACTGTTTACATGTCCCTGGACGGCCGACTTTATGTTCTGGACGGACTATTTATGGATTTAGCAACAGTGAAACACCTCCGTATCTGACCGGAGAATTTTCTGAATATACCTATATCCACGAAAATTCTTGGGTTTACAAAATACCCGCAGATATTCCTGAAGAGATTTCTGTCCTGACAGAGCCTGTAGCGGTAGCGACGCGTGCTGTTGAACGCGCATGTGCCCCTGGATTGCCGCAGGTCGGTGATGGCTATAGCATTGGAAGCAGCGTTGCCGTTCTTGGATGTGGTCCAATTGGCCTCCTTGTCATTGCTGTATTGCGGGATAGTGGTGCAGGCACTATCATTGCCACCGACCTCGTAGATAGCCGTTTAGAAATGGCACAGCAGATGGGAGCAGATGTCGTCATAAATGTCGGAAAAACTACTCCCGAAGAACGGGTTAAACAGATTCAAGCACTTACAAACGGTGTCGGTGTAGACATAGCGATTGAGTGTGCAGGCATACCGGCTGTTTTCGCTGAAGCGTTAGACGTTGTGAGACGTGGCGGGAAAGTCATTGAAGTCGGGCATTACACCGATTCAGGAGATACTCAAGTGAGACCGCATCAAATTTGTAACAAAGACCTTGATGTTTGCGGTGTATGGGCGTACCCACAAATCCAATTTCAGACAGCGTTAGATTTTCTCCAGCGAACGCGCGCACCATTACACAAACTAATAACACATCATCTCCCACTGAATCAATTAGAGGTCGGCATTGACATGCTTGGAAAAGAAGGTGTTTACAAGGTAGTAATTGAACCTGGATCTCAAGGTGTTTAGTAACACGATAATCCTTATCAAACCACCAAACAAAACTCAATACATAGGTATAAAAATGAAAAATCATAGACGTATATTTATTTTACTATGTTGGCAGATAGTATTCTCTCTTTTCTGCTTTAACATTACGAAGGTTTTTGCTGACGATGCCCCACCAAAAAAACCGGAAGAGACCGCGCTTTTCAAAACGATCATAAAAACAAGAGACTATATCGTGAAGCATCAAAATCAAGACGGTGGCTGGCCTCTGGTCCCCGGTGAAAAAAGCGATGTAGAAATCACCGCCCTCGCTATCTGGGCATTAACTGAATCGGGGTGGGGAACTGGTTCGAGAGTCATCCGTCAAGGAGTCAGATATTTGAGGAACAAGCAGCATGAAGATGGTAGTTGGAACAACAATACTGCTCACACTACCTTCGCACTTATCGCCTTAGCAAACGCTAAAACAGACCCTGATGCACGGCTTGATGGACTTCAATGGCTCAAGAACGCTCAGAATCCGAGTGGAAGTTGGGGACGTAAAAGCAAAGGGCCCGGACATATCCTTTATACCTCCGTAACACTTGCTGGTTTTGGTAAGCTTATATGGAAACGTTTTAGTCCTGTTCTTCCGGGCGCGGCGTGGCTTGAAAATTTTGAGCAAAGAAATCACGAGGGCTATTGGATGCTGCCCAGTGGAACTCAGTCAGACATTTTTATCACCTCTTGGGTGCTTCATGGGATATCACGCGCCTACAATGTAGATAAAGAGATCGCTTGGTTAAAGCAATTTCAGAATGATGATGGCGGATTTCCCAGATTCAAAGGAAAACCGAGTGATCCAGAGGTCACTGCTGCTGCTGTTATGGCACTTGCCGCTAATAATGACCTACTCAATACGCGCCGTATCGCAATGTCCTATTTTACAAAAGTACAAAAAGCGGATGGTAGTTTTGTTAGTGATCTCCCGATAGAACTCAAAACGCCTGTCGCGAACTTACAATCTACCTGTTTCGTACTGATTGCCATCCATGCAAAAGCAGAGAGTGACCGTTAAATATAGCAAACCCACAATTACCTTTGCATTGGCAAGGTTAGGAAGAAATCAACGGTATGAATCATGGCGAATACGCGTGCGATATTCGCCATGATTCCCGCCTCACCAGCGCTGATGGTGTGGGGATTGTTGTTCATTGAAATGTCCATATATTTTCGGATTTTACTATAATAACCTAAGTTGCCACCTTATAGCACAATCTGTTAGATTGTGCCTGCAAGTGCGCAAACTGACAGTTTGCGCTACAAATATTGGCTAATTATTAACATATTTTTAGATAGTTGATTTAATCTGGGCGGACAAAGTCCTTCTACAAGAGAACGTATGCATAAAAAAAATAGAGAAAACTTCATAGAGCAGATGGATTCCGGGAGCGTGGCAATCTTTGTCAATGCCCCAGCTGCAATGCGGAACCACGATACAGAACACATTTATAATCCTGATCCGAATTTTTATTATCTCACAGGTTTTGAAGAACCTGAGTCAATTTGTGTGATTGCACCTGACCATCCGAAACATCAATATATCTTGTTTGTGCTTCCCAAAGACAAAAAAGCCGAAATTTGGGATGGTAAACGGGTTGGTGTCAAAGATGCTTGCGCACACTACGGAGCAGACAAAGCGTTTCCGATAGATAAATTTCAGGAAAAGATAGGCAGATACTTAGCAGATGCTGAACGACTCTATTACACGCTCGGTTCCGATTCACATATTGATGCTGAAATGCTTGCCCGTTTTAAACAGAATGTTAAATCGCGCATTCGCACGGGGAAAGGAATTCATACGCTTGTTGATCCCAGTCCGATTCTCAGTGAGATGCGATTAATCAAAAACGAAGCAGAACTGGATCGTATAAAAAAGGCAGCAGAAATTACGGAAGACGGTCATATCGCTGCAATGGCCGCAGCGCGTGCAGGGATGTACGAATACGAATTGGAAGCAATTGTAGACGCAACCTTCCGTAGCAGCGGAGCAAACGGAACCGCTTTTCCGACTATTGTGGCAAGCGGTGGAAATGCTACGACACTCCACTATAGAACGAACGATTGTCGAATTGAAGATAATATGCTCGTTCTCATTGATGCGGGAGCAGAATACAAACGCTACTGCGGTGACGTAACCCGGACCTTTCCTGCTAACGGCACCTTTACCAATGCACAAAGAGAAATATATCAACTTGTTCTTGACGCGCACTATGCGATTATTGACACTATTCGTCCCGGTGTCTCTATTGACGAACCCCATCAAAAATCTATTGAGCTATTGACAGAAGGCATGCTTAGTCTCGGTCTTTTAAAGGGTAAAACGAAAAAATTAA
This sequence comes from Candidatus Poribacteria bacterium, assembly GCA_965221425.1. Lineage (GTDB taxonomy): Bacteria > Poribacteria > WGA-4E > WGA-4E > WGA-3G > MSPOR6. Next base: position 539,135 of record OZ244889.1, read on the forward strand.
TAAAGAAAGAGGCGTACAAACAATTTTATATGTATCGTGTCGGTCACATGATCGGTTTGGACGTGCATGATGTTAATTGTGTACGCGATGCAGAGGGTGAGTTCAAAACGTTTGAGCCGGGGATGGTAATCACAATTGAACCTGGACTCTACGTTGCGGAAGGCACGAAAAAGGTGCCTACCGATTATCTTGGCATCGGCGTGCGTATTGAGGACGATATTCTTGTTACGGAAGCTGGTTGCGAAATCCTAACGGATGCTGTGCCGAAAGAGATTGATGCTATTGAGGAACTGATGAACCAGCGATAACTATAGTCGAACATATTTTCAGATTTTACTGTAATCTAAAAATAGGCGCATTTGCTTGTAGTTGCGCCTTGTAAACGCGTCTGTGGTAATGGAACAAGTAAAGAAAATGTCACGTTTAAAATACGCACTAATCGGTCATGAAAGACGCGGCTCAGCACCTTGTGCGATGCCTCGTTGGATCACATGTTCGTAAAAAGGAGATTCTTGCATGATTGCCGCCAATAAGGGCTTGAAAAAAATCATTGGGATGTACTAAACTCCCGTTGTGTCTTAATTTGATAACATAAGCAGAACGCATGAAAACACAACAGGTAATTGGCATGAATCGTCCAAATTTTAATTTCAAAAGAGTGTTAATTTCGGTATATCTTTTGCTTCATGTAGTTTGCGTTTTGCTTCACCAATATCGTCAATGATAGTTCGACGGGTTGTCCAAAAATTGTCCCCTTTTTGCCGTAGTACGTACGCGGGGTTAAACGTTGCCATAGCAAAGGGAGCATAACGAGTATCTGTAAACCAGACACCGCGTTCCTCTGTCATGCGGAAGCGCGAATGAATGAGTGTTTTTGCAGCAGGGGCACCTAAACATAAAATCACCGAAGGCTGCATTAAGGTTAATTCACTATCAAGCCATTTTGAACATGCTTTTATTTCGCTTGCCTTCGGTGGACGGTTTTTCAGTTCACCATCTTGCGATCCTACTGCTCGGCATTTAATAATGTTCGTTAACCAAATCTCGCTGCGTGTTAATCCGCTTGCAACAAGGACTTCATCCAACATGTTGCCTGCGGGACCTGAGAACGGGAATCCTGTGTGATTGTCGGCTGCAGACGGACCTTCCCCGACAAGCACTAATTTTGCATTAACATCTCCACTACCACAGACAACATTAACTCGGGTTTTCGCTAAAGCACAATCCGTACAAACACGGGTCTGTTTCTTGAGACGTTGCATCTGTGTATAGCAAGTAGAAATGCTTTCCATAACCCAAATTGTCCATTTAGAAATTGTCAATGTGGAATATTATGCATCAGGGTTTTGTGGAACTACCAGAAGTTGTCGTAAATTGAATACTCGCGTGGATTAACGACTCGCTCGCACCAAAAGTCAACTGATAAATCGGTTTGTTCCACTCGTATCGATAATCACTTCCGTAAGCAGATACGCCTATCGGGATATAATTCTCTGGTACATGAATAAAAAAAGTTCCTTCCGCCTGCCGAGGCGGTTGACAGATAAGCAGAAAACTTTGGCTGTGGTTATCCCATCCCGCTGACAAAATCTCTACGCTGCCCTGTGTGTAATGCATGTCTGTAGAGAGCAATTGTGGTATCTTTTGTTCTTCTCGGAAACAGAGCAATTTGGCTGAACGCGGTGCAATATTTAGGAGCGTAACATTTTTAGATACAATCCCTAAGTATTGACGCATCCAAAAATCGTGGACAAGATAGTCTTTTTCAGGATTAAGACCAACTGCTTCTAAATTCAAATAGAGATCGTCCTGTTGATCTTTCCAATTAAAAATACCAACAATATTCCAAGATTCGTGAGGTGTTTCAACCGGTAGGTGCAAAATTCGTGGAAAAACCTCATCATAGTGGTCAATCGGGGTCGCTGCCTCTCTGGAAAGAGGGAATAACTTTGCTACTAATTTAGCACGTGGCATAGAAAAAGTTGATGGCGGATTCGCACATGAAACTGCAGCACCGCTCAATGCGGCGGCGGTCATTTCAACAATTGCCTCATTTATAGGACGCGGTTCATCAACAATTAAATCCCCGGACGCATGGTGCCAAAGTATTTTATGCGCATTAAGATGGCCAATGTAGCGGCTAAACCGATGTTTTGTCCCATTTTGTTGATGCCATGAATCACTGTTTTCTACATACTTTTGGCGCAAAAGTGGATAATTAAGTGTAAAACTCCCGATACTGACACTCTCAACTACGTTGTAACCTGCAAGGACCACCTCATTTTCAGTCGCCTCAACTGCTTCTTTTAGCAAACGAACAGCTAAGCGATACAACTGTGCCGAAGTCAAGGAACTGTCGTGCCAAGTCACATTTGGAGCAACTGACATCATACCACTTGTATAACTTGACAGATCCGCTTTAATTAAGTCATATCCCCATTCATCAACTATTTGTTTTATTACTTTCTGTACGTGGAGCTGTGTTTCTGGATGTGAAACATCTAATATAGCAACAGGTCCTGCTCTACCGGGAAGATGAACTTCAACGGGTTTATCAACAACACCCTTTCGATGCTTATCATCTTCTGATGGTGTTTGTTCACTGTTTTTAGGTTGCAGGCAAACTTCGGGGTACTTTTGGACTAATTCTGAATTCCGATCAATGATAAATGGATCAATACAGATACTGGCTTTAAACCCTTTCGCGTGGATCTCTTCAACCACTGGCATCATACCCTTGGGAAAACGATCTGCGTCCAATGACAAATACCCTGGATTTGCTTGCCATCCCGCTTCCAGATGGATACAGTCTATTCCACCAAGGAGTTCAGGCTTAAATAAGGGACTTTGGGCAATTGATCGGGTTTGTTCAATGATGTTTTTCGCATCCAGGTCTTCCTGAATGTTTTCCGATGATAAACTCCAACTGGAGTAAGTTTTTTGGTCGTTGTAGAAGTTGTTTTCTGGTAAATTTGGGAGTGTGTCCGCACCGTTTTCAGCGGCAAGCCGCTCGGTATAACGCATATAAGCTGAAGAAGCATTATCTGAAAAATCAAGATAACCGATTTCCGATGTGACTTCCTCACCTGTTTGACACGCTTCCTGTTCACAGTCATGATAAAGTGCCCAAGACGTTAAACCTTGCTGAGATTTCCGTTTAGAAGCTTGGTAACCGATCTGCATGCGGGGCCACCACTTGTTCGTAGTGATAAACCCAAATACGAGGGAACTTTTGTCATCGGTATCGTGTAGGATACCGTCTTGACAAGGCTGTGAGGTATTATCTGGATTCAAACTAAATCCATCATAGATTTTACGTGGGGTACCTGGTGCAAGGACAATCGGGGGTATCTTTAGAAAAAGCTGGTATTGGGATGGATGCCCACCTAATTGGATTCCACCCTGCTTTGCAGAAATATCAATTAATGTGATATTTTTCAAGCCAATTGGCGTTAGGTTTAAGTTTTCAACGCCAACTTTAAGTAAAATATACGGCTGGTCAACGTAGCAGGTAAGGTAGGTATGTATACGTATACCGGTTCCGCCAGATGCGTTATTTTTTTTTTCAGAATTAGATGACTGTTGCAAACTGCCAAGATCGCTATTCAAACGTTGTTCATTGGTTTTTGCAGTTTCATAAGAAAACCGTAAGGTTTGGTGCTTTCCAAACGCATCAGTTTCCAATGGCCCCGTGGTAAATTCCCGAAACCCAGCATCTGAGGTTTTCAGAACTGCATCATTTTTAAGCGCAATCTGCGTAAATGCATTCTTGATAATTGTCTTGTCGTTTTTATCATTATAATTCCATGTTCCTTTTGACAGATTAAATTCGATTTGGTATTTTTGATGGTTGATTACGACGAGTTTTCCTCGCCGTGAAATGGCTAGGTCCTCAAGTTTCATGCACGTTTTCCTTTTTCAAGCAAGTGAACACGATTTTTATACAAGAACACACAGAATACATAGAACCTACAGATAACGGTAGAAACTTAAACATGTGTTCCCGTACTGCTTTTGTCTATCGCATGTTAATTGTCCAAAAAGTAATGGTAGTACGGTATGTTTACGATGTTCTACGAGAAGCATCCCTGTAGATTCAAGTATGCATGTGTCTGAAATGTGTGAGAGGCATTTATTGTAAAGTTCCGCATCGTAAGGTGGATCAAAATAAACAAGTTCAAACGTTTCTGCTCGTTTATGCAGCGTATTAATACCTTTTGAAACATCTGCTTGCATCAGCTGAACCTGTGGATTGCTGATTTTTAAACCACATGTCTGAAGATTCTGTTCAATCAATCGAAGGCACTTCAGATTTTGTTCCAAGAAGGTTACCTGTTTTGCTCCACGACTCAGCGCCTCAATACCGATATTGCCTGTGCCAGCACATAGGTCAAGAAATCTGGTATTAACTACTTTTTCTTGTAAAATACTAAAAACAGATTCTTTGACTCTATCAGTTGTGGGTCGGACAGTCATACTTTTAGGTGTAGCCAAGCGTCTGCCCTTAAATTTGCCTGCAATAACACGCATTTTGCACACCTGTGCAAAGTGTCTGCCACTGAAATGTTATTATGATGAATTATCTGATAGACACCTGACTGACACTATTTTTAATATAAGCGTGAGCCCGACTGAAACTATAGTGAATCAACGTCAAATGCGCTTATAGTATTTGTTATGTTTCGCTATGTGTTCCCGCGACACATCATGCAGAATGCCACATAGCAATACTATACGCGCACTTGAAGTTAATTCCTACATTTGAATCTCACATTCAACTCAATTTATACAAATAAATCCTTGATAACTGTACCCTCATTCACAACCCGTATCGGGCGACCAGAACGAGAATAATTTTCTTCTTCATAGTTGATCCCCAAAGCGAAACAGAGCGAGGCAAACAGGTCCGGCACAGTGATAGGATCAGTGACAACTTTCATTCCGTCTTCGTTGGTGCTTCCAATGACTTGTCCACCATGGGTACCGCCACCAGCTATCACAGCTGACCAACCGTTCGGATGGTGGTCGCGTCCATCGTTCATATTGATTTTCGGTGTTCGTCCGAATTCTCCGAGCCATAGCACAACGGTTTCGTCAAGTAAATCGCGTTCGCTCAGGTCTTTGACAAGCATAGCAAACGCCGGGTCAACTACATTAAGGAGTTCTTTCGTTCTTTCAAAGTTATTTTCGTGTGTGTCCCACCCATCAAGCGTGATTTCAACAAAATTAACACCCGCTTCAATAAGTCGTCTTGCCATCAAACAGCCTTGCCCGAAGCGGTTCATACCATAAGCTTGGCGTATTTCGGCCGGTTCTTCTTTGAGTTCAAACGCTTTGATATTGGGGGAGTTAATAAGTTCATCGGCTTTTTTGTAGATAGCCTCATGCGCTTCTGTCCCTCGCCCAGTACGTTTAGAAATAAAATCTTTCTCAAGGGTGTTTAGCATTTTGAGACGTTCACGAAAACGGTGTGTATCCATTTGTGGTGGATATTCAATATCATCTACCTTTTCCAACGGGTTATTCACAACAAATGGATCATGTGAAGCACCCAGGAAACCCCCAGAATATGTGGGAGAATTGATATTAACACAACTGGGCAAATGAGATTCATCGTCATCAAGATAGTAAGAGGTCAACGAACCCAAAGTCGGGTGCCGAACTGCCCCGCCGGGTGCGTATCCAGTATGTAGTAAATAACGTGCGCGTTCATGGTTGCCTTCACGAGATACCATTGATCGGATAACGGAAAGGTGATGTGCTTGTTCAGCAACAAGTGGAAGATGTTCAGAAAACTGAATACCTCTAACACTTGTCGGAATCGGTTTAAAAGGCCCACTATTTTCTACTGAGGGGTCTTTTGGGTCAAAGGTGTCTAACTGACTCGGTCCCCCACTCATAAACATTACAATGCAATGTTTCGCACGTGGGATCACTTGTTCTAACTGTGCGTTACCTGTGGCACCAAAGTGTTGCATTGCAACCAGCCCAAGAAAACTACTGACCCCATACTTGAAAAAGCTGCGTCGGGAAATTTCTTTATGCCACAATTCAGGGTTATCATATTCGGGGATCCACAATCCTGATCTCATTATTTTTTTAAGCATTTGAACGCCAGCATTTATGCCAGCGGATGCTTCTCCTTAATATGCCCGCTACAAAAGCGCCAAGATAATATCTACACCTGCGGGATAGGTGTCAATTTCTGACGCTGTCAGTGTGTAAAATATTTCTGCTCCAATTGCTCTCTTTTTACGATTAAAAAACATTTTTCGGTAAACACTTATACGTCCCAATCCATCTTCACGTATGCTGCTTACCTCAGCTATCGCATAGTTTGATGGCGGACATTAATAATATAATAACATACTTGCATTTTAAAAACAAGCTAAAAATCATTTTGGCAGGATTATTTAGTTTTTGGAGTTTCCCGTTATTGAGGTTTACTCAAAGGTAACACCCAAGGGCGGTAGATGCGGTTAGAAAACCGCACTATAGGCGTCAATTTAGTGCTTGATTTTCTTGTTGGAGGGCTTTAGAAGCCCGATTTTCTTCTTGTAGGATCGAGTTTTGCTCGTGACATCGGCCGAACGGTCGCGAGTACAACTCGCTCCTACAGAATGTCCGAAGTGCCAAATTCCAAACGCGCGTTTGGCAATGAATTCGCGACTACGAACGCTTGTCTTATTAAATTGACGCCTATGGTGCGGTTAGAAAACCGCACCTACCGAGATGAATCGCGTTAATTGGTATAAGTAGCACAAACTGTTAGTTTGTGCTACAATAATGCTTAAGTAATTATGGATTTTGTGATAATAATCCAATAGAATAGGAAGATTTTTATGGAACAAGCAACAAACTACACAAAACCTTTTATTGTTGACAAAAACTTGGGGGCGGCACTTGATATAGACAATACCGAACTCCCACAAACGACCTCCGATGGTACGCCAGTCGTGCCACCTACGCAGGAACAGAAATATCTATTTGACATGCGCGGCTGGCTCTTAGTCCCTGGCGTGTTATCAGGTGATGAACTGGAAGAGATACAGGAATTTGGTCATCGTCTTCGTCATGAACCGGAGTCTATCCCGGAACATGAACGTTCTCCTCTCGGTGGACCGATGGAAAAATTATCTGATCACCCAAACGTTGTCGGATTTCTAAACGAGTTTCTGGCACATCCAGCACTTTCAAGCCAAGAATGTTACGGCTTCCGCATGGAGTCGTGCCACATGTTCTATCGAACTGTCGGAGATGGTAACTTTGGACCACACAATGGCAACGGTATGCTCCGTTTTCCTGGTGATTCCCACCTCTATCGGTGTATCCCAGGTAGAGCCTACAGCGGTTTAACGCGTATTGTTTGGGAACTCAACCCTGTCAAATACAGACAGGGCGGCACGCTATTTATACCAGGCAGCCATAAGGCAGTTTACACCGCACCTGATAGTATTCGGACTCCAGATTCTCCGATTTGGGATACCTACGAATGCCCTGCGGGATCGCTGCTCTTTTTCACAGAGGCGTTGACACACAGCACGCACCGATGGACAAATGAGGATAACAACAGGTTAGCAATTTTCAGTTGTTATAACACTGTGAATAGCAAGTGGCACGATTGGAATCCACATCCGAAGTTGTTGGAAGAAATGCCTGCTAAACGGCAAACGCTTTTTAGACCTGTCCGTGCCGCAAATAATTTGATCCAATAAACAAATAATATAACTCAAGTTGCTACCTATAAGATTTTAGACACACAGACGCCATTTTTAAGAGAGAACAGTTCGTTATTGGTGAAATAATGTAGCGCAAACTTTCAGTTTGCGTCCTAATATGCACAAATTAAATGAAGATTAAAAAATAAATTAGGTAATGTAGCGAGGTTAGGAAGAAATCAACGGTATGAATGCCATTTAGGCATTCCCCGCCTCGCCATCAGAGATGTACACTTGCTGCTGGCAAGGCGGGGAATGCCTAAATGGCATTCATACCCGGGGAATGACTAAAGACGAATGCGCGTATGGCATTCGCCATGATTCATACCGTTGATTTCTTGATTTCTTCCTAACCTTACCAATTACCGAAATATTTATTTAAACTTCATACAGTTTGTGCTACAACACCCCCTGGTAGGTTCGGTTTCCTAACCTTGCCAAGCCGACACCATCACGCTGGCGAGGCGGGGAATCATGCAGAATGCCACACGGGGAATGCCATTAAGGCATTCATACCGTTGATTTGGCGCATTCTGCCAATGGCATTCATACCGTTGATTTCTTCCTAACCTTACCAATGTCCAGCTAATTGTGGATTTCACTATAACATGATGTTGCCTCAATCTATCTGCGGGTCAAGCGCGTCACGCAGTGCATCTCCGAGGAGGTTGAAACCTAAGACAATAAGAAAGATTGCCATGCCGGGAGCCGTAACAGCCAATGGTGCCTTGCGAATATGCTTTGTATTTTCATTCAGCATCGCCCCCCATTCAGGTTCACCCACCTCCGCGCCGAGTCCGAGAAAACTGAGTCCAGCAGCGTCTAAAATAGCAGCACCGATGCCTAAAGTAGCTTGAACAATCAACGGCGCAAGGCAGTTCGGTAAAACGGTTGTGATTAGTATACGAATATCACTTGCACCAATTACTTTGGCAGCGGTGACATAGTCTAACTCACGGACTTTGAGAACAGAGGCACGTAAAATCCGCGCATACTGCGGAATATAAACAATAGAAACAGCGATAATTGCATTTGTTAGACTCTGTCCCAAAATAGTGACAATCACCATCGCAAGCAGAATACTCGGCATCGCAAGCATCATATCCATCACACGCATAATTAGGTTATCTAACCATCCGCCAAAATAGCCAGCAATTGCACCGAACAGCGTGCCGAACCCGAGTGAGAAGGTGATCGCAATCAAACCTACCTTCAGTGAGATACGCGAACCGTAAACAATTCGGCTAAAAACATCACGGCCAGTCCCATCCGTGCCAAGGTAGTGTTCACCAGACTGCCCTTTGAGACGTTTTGCGATTTCAGCTTGCATTGGATCATGCGTTGCAATAAAGGGTGCGAAGATTGCTACGATAACAAAAAAGAGGATTATAGATGCCCCAATAGTTGCAGATGGATGCCGCAGAAGCTTTCGGAAGACATTGGGTTGACCTATTGATATTGGGGTGTCCTTCATTTCGCTTCATCTCCCACTCGGATGCGTGGATCAAAGTAAGCATACAAAAGATCAACAATGAGATTGACAAACATAAATAGAAACGAAACGAAAAGCACACCCCCTTGTACAGCGCGGACATCGCGAGCCTCCACAGCACCACGCAACCATGAACCGAGTCCGGGCCAAGAGAAAATGTGTTCGGTTAAAATCGCCCCGCCCATCAAGTATCCGAATTCAAGACCAATCACAGTCAAAACAGGCACCATACTATTTTTCAATGCATGTTTGATAATCACTACCCATTTTGACAACCCTTTTGCATAGGCCGTAGTTATGTATGGTTCATTTAAAACTTCAAGCAGACTTGAGCGAGTCATTCGCGCAATAATCGCTAACGGAATTGTCCCTAAAGTAATTGCAGGAAGTATAAGGTGTGCAACTGCATCTTTAAATGCAGCAAAGTTGCCCGCAAGTAAAGTATCAATTAAGTAAAAACCGGTGTGGGATTCAATATCCAAACTCAAAACGGTATCTAAACGTCCCGTGGCAGGCAGTATCTTTAAATAATAGGAAAAAAGTAGAATTAACATCAACCCAAGCCAGAAGATCGGCATAGAGATACCTGCAAGAGATGTGGACATTGAGAAATAATCCCAAAATTTACCACGATAAACAGCAGCAATGATACCTGCTGCAATACCGAAAAAGATTGAAAATGCCATCGCTGCGAGCGTTAATTCAGCAGTTGCAGGAAAATAACGTTTGATTTCTTCTAAAACGGGCTGCTTTGTTTTGAAGGAACGTCCTAAGTCAAGGTGCACGAGGTCCCAAAGGAATTTCGCGTATTGGTGATATAGCGGCTTGTCAAGACCCATATCTTCTCGGAGTTGAGTGAGTACTTCTTCAGTGGCGCGTTCACCCGCAATCGTAAGCGCTGCATCACCGGGGATAAGATGTACCATCAAAAAAACGAGGAGGGATACCCCAAGAAGTGATAAACCGATGGAGAGAAAACGTTGGATTAGATACGAGAGCAATATTCAAGCCTCACACGGCACAGAAAACGATCATATAGTCCCTTACAGCGGCGTGAACTTAGAAAAACGGGTTGTGTAACTTCTCTTCGCCAACGGTTGTCGCAGGACCATGACCAGGAAAAAGTCTGACATCATCAGGAAGCGTTAGCAAATTGTCGCGAACACTATTAATTTCGTCTTGATAGGAGATGTTTGGTCCGCCGACCGAACCTGCAAAAATTGCATCGCCCACGAAAGCTGCTGTTTGCGTTAGGAAGCTACAACCACCAGGAGTATGTCCTGGCGTATCAAGCACAGTCACCATAAGCGCGCCAATTTCTACAACATCCGAATGGACGAGTTCCCGCAATTTGCCAGCACTACGAGGTTTCGGTTCTTTCTTATGGATATAAGCTTGACATCCGGTAGCATTTTCGAGTTGTGGTAACCCATCGGTATGGTCTTTATGTGAATGAGTCAATAGGATAGCGGTTGGGTTAACCTTATGCGTGTCAAGTTGTTCCAAAATAAGGTCAGGGTGTGCTGCGGTATCAATAATTGCGGCTTCATCTGTAGCTTTGCAGATTAAAAGGTATGCGTTGACCGGCCACCCGCCAACAGATGCGCTTATCGTTATTACATCAAGGCTTGCATCTTTAGATTGCTGAACAGGATTAGGTTCCCACTGTTCTGTAGCAATTGCAAGTAGTTTTGCACCATCTAAATTAAGGACCTCTGCCAGTTTATAGACTTGCGCTTCTGTCGGTTTTAAGGTATACTGTTCCATACGTGACAAATCTGGTTCTGTGATACCAGCGGCTGTGGCTGTTTCACTTTGGGACTTATGTTGCCCGCGTCGGGCTTTACCAATAATATCGCCAAATTCGTCTTCAAGTGCGTATGCCATGAATGTGTTCTCCTTTATTGTAGGGTTAGAGAAATTATAGCAAAAAAATCGGTATATGGCAATTCAAAATAGAAAAACAGAAGAAGGAGTAATCTTATGCAAGTTCCAAAAAATATTTATGAACAAGCTGAGATATCCCTTGCTCCAATAAAAACTGATATGACGTTGGAAGAATTCCTTCAAAATGACATAGAGGGATATGAGTATATTCAAGGAGAATTAGTGCCGATGTCCCCACCAACGATGGAACACGGTGAAATAAGTATGAGCCTTATTTTACCTTTAGGTGCTTATGTTCGTGAAAAGCAGTTGGGTCGTCTGTACCCTGCAGATACAACATTTAAGTTGGATGACAGATTGGTAAAACCTGATATTGCGTTTGTTTCAACAGAACGATTGCCAGAAAACAGGCGTCAGGGATCCCCAATACCTCCAGACCTTGCAGTTGAAGTGGTTTCTCTGACAGATTCTCAATCTAAGGTTGTTGAAAAAGCGCTTGCCTATCTGGAAGCAGGAACTCGCCTTGTTTGGATTATTGAACCTATTGGCAAAACGGTAACGGTCTATCGTTCAGAAACAGATATTACAACACTCACACGCAGGGATACGCTCACAGGAGAGGATGTCGTTGAAGGATTTTCTTGTCCAGTAGCACAACTTTTTGAATAGATAACACGATGCCAATACCATAAAAACTGCGGAGGCATAAAAATGAATCCCCAAAATATAAATGAATTTCCACAAGAATCTCATCTACCAGAAAACTATTCAATGACTTTGGAGGAATTTCTTGAGAGCGATTTAGAGGGATATGAGTACGTTAAAGGAGAAATAATACCGATGCCAGCTGCCTCATTGGAGCATGGAATTATATGTTCCAAGGTATATTTAAGTTTAGTTTTGTACGTACAGGAAAATCAACTGGGGATTGTGGTTACGCCAGATACAGGCTTTCAGGTAGGTGAACGCGTGCTGAAACCAGACGTTGCGTTTCTTTCAACAGACAGACTGCCTGACGATCATAGTCGAGCATGTCCAGTACCGCCAGACCTTGCTGTTGAGGTTATTTCACCATCAGATGCTTTCCAACGTGTGATTGACAAAGCATTCGCTTATCTGGAAGCTGGAACACAAATAGTGTGGGTGATCGAACCCAAATCGCAAACAGTAACGGTGTTTCGCTCAGAAACAGATATTACAACACTCACACGCAAAGACACGCTCACAGGAGAAGACGTCGTTGAAGGATTTTCTTGTCCAGTAGCACAACTTTTTGAATAAGGAGAATTTATGAAGCTTGGTTTAGTTACTTACAATATGGCAAAAGATTGGGACGTTCCGACTATCATTGAACGGTGTTCGGAAACAGGATTTTCAGGTGTAGAGTTACGGACAACTCACGCGCACGGCGTTGAAGTCAACTTATCAGCAAGCGAACGTGCAGCGGTCAAGCAGCAGTTTGAGGATTCACCCATTGAACTTGCAGGTTTAGGTTCTGCTTTCGATTATCATTCAGCTGATCAAGATGCTGTTCGACAGAATATAGAAGGGACAAAGGAATACTCACAGTTAGCAGCAGATGTCGGCGCACCGGGTGTAAAGGTGCGTCCAAACGGACTGCCGAGTGAAGTTTCTGTCGAAAAAACGTTAGAACAAATTGGGTTGGCATTACGAGAATGTGGAGAATTCGCTGCTGATCTTGGTGTACAGATTCGACTGGAAGTGCACGGTGGCGGTACCTCCGAACTCCGGCATATACGGACTATTATTGATGTTGCCGACCACGAAAACGTATATGTATGCTGGAATTCTAACTTTGGCGAAGTGGAAAACGGATCAATTCTAAAAAATTTCAATTACGTCAAAGGTAGAATCGGATTGGTTCATATCACAGAACTACATCGGCGAGAGTATCCGTGGCGTGAACTGTTTACCTTACTGAGAGAGTCTGGATATTCAGGCTATACTTTGGCAGAAATCGCAGGCAGTTCTGACCCAGTGCGAGTGATGAATTTCTATCGCGCATTATGGGAAGAACTAAATAGATAATTAATTTTCAAGGAGAAATTACCAAGATGAAAAGTATAATACTATTTTGCCTTACGAGTATGATGATAATCTCTTTTCAGCATATTGATGCTGCAATTGACCCAGAATCAATAGTTGGCATCTGGCTTCTTGAAGAGGGACAAGGAAAAGAAATCAAAGATACTTCTGGAAATGGAAATGATGGAAAAATTATTGGTGCAAAGTGGACAGATGGAAAAATAGGAAAAGGTCTTGAGTTTGATGGGGCTTCTCGAGCCGAGATACCTGGAAGTAAAACAATAGATGATTATCTCAACGGTTTTACTTATCTGTTATGGGTAAAACCGACCGGAAATCCACCTAATGCCAACACACGTGTTATTGAACATGATTGGCATAATCCTACAATTCAGATAGGAGCAAATGATTATTACGGAAGTATTGCTGCCAACGCGGACCAAGCACAAACCAATGTACGCGGTGGTACTTGGGAACTGGATGAGTGGAATTTTGTTGCAATCACTTATGATGGGAATACTCTCAAATTGTTTGTTGATGGAGAATTTGTCGGTGAAAAAGCCGTTGGAAAAGCAGATGAAAAAGTGGGGTCTGAAATACGATTAGCATCATGGCGAACAGCAGGTTGGGATTTCACAGGTGTCATTGATGAAGTCGGTGTCTTTAACAAACCGCTATCAGAAGATGACATCAATGATATTATGAATAACGGATTGGAAGAAGCATTGTTCGTATCACCCATAGATAAAATAGCAACCACTTGGGCACGGATGAAGGAGCCATATCAATAAAATGAATCAACTTGAATTTTATCATGCAAAGTTGGAATTTGAGACAGATTCTTGGGATCTCAGCGAAGCACTTAATAATGGAGAAGATATTGTTGTAATAGATGCCCGTTCTCCTGAAGCGTACGCACTTGAACATATACCAATCTCAATAAATATCCCACATCGAACAATGTGTGAGGTAACTACACGTGATCTTGACAAATCAAAGTTGTACGTCACTTATTGTGACGGTATCGGTTGCAACGCATCTACCAAAGGTGCTTTGAACATGGCGAAATTAGGCTTTAATGTCAAAGAATTGCTTGGCGGTTTGGATTGGTGGAAACGTGATGGTTACGAGACGAAGGGAAAGCAAGGCGTTCAGGGCAAGGAAATTAAATGCGGATGCTAAATACTGTTTCTATTTATTTTTATCTCATTATAGGTTGTGAGAAAAGCAACGGGGATGGCACAAACTGACAGTTTGTGCTACAAAAGAGGAACATTACTTACACTTTAATACAAGAAAAAGAGCACCTTCGAATAGGAAGATGCTCTTTTTCGTTATTTTTAACAAGTGAATAGAAAGTTAACGTACAGCTTTGAGATGTCCCCAAGTTGTTGCTGCTTTTCCAGCAGGTTCAACCGGCGTAACCACATCCGCTTGTTGAGAGATAAAGTCAATCATCTCAATCAGGACTTGACCACGCGGAAGGTCGTCATTACTCACCTGCATACATATACCGACACGACCACTGCTGTTGTCCAACTTAATGAGCCCAGGATCAAAGAAATCTGCACCATTATCACCAAAAGCGGCTTCAACGCTCCACGGCTCAACGATCTGGTTGGCTTTGAACGGTCGGTTAGAGGTATAATCCACCAATGAAGGGGTGTATTCTTTTCCTACGTCAGTCGGTGTAATCTGAGTTCCATCACCCCACATATCCACTTCAAGATTGATAATATTCTTCAATCCATCCACACCGTTTGCACCGCCACCTTCAGTAACATAGAAGATGTAATCAGCGCAGTTCAAGACAACGTTACCACCATAGATGAAACGTTCCATGATAGAGTCGTCAACTTGCACATTTCCGGGTGTGTAAAGCGTTGGTGGGACCCATCCGAAAAGGATGATAATGTCTGCTATATCATCGTCAATTCGTTCTTCTGCCCAGGGCCCAATTTCCGCATCGGTTTTGTAAACCACTTCATCAACAGACGGAACGTCGTTTTTTAGGTTATCAAACACGATTGCACGTTGAATGTCAGCATTTTCTTGTGAAATCCATCCCACGCCTTCACTAAAAATCGCAACATCACCGAGATCTGCCCAACTTGATGCTGTAACAGTAAAGGCAAACAGGATTGTGAATAGAATTAACAATTGTCTAATTTTCATTAGTTTCTCCTTTTATATTTGATTCAATGAATCATATTAGATCAGTAGTTTGTGGGACGTGACGATAGACACGTCCCTATAAGTAAAAGTTATAAATCAGATTTGATATGTGCCCACGTTGTAGTAACCTTTTCATTCGGATCAACAGCTGCACCACCGAGCGCATCAGCAAGATAATTATCAATCATTTCGGCGAAGACCTCACCGCGTGGAAGTCCATCATTACCAGATACTTGATAAGCGATGCCGATTCGTCCATCGGTTTGGGTATCGTGCACAATTACCGGATCCAGAAACCCCGATCCATTATCTCCAAAAACGACCTCTACCTCCCATGGATTAACAATTTGGGCTCGCTTAAAAGTTCGTGCTGAGGTAAAGGCAGCAAGAGTCGGTGTATATTTCTTACCGTCGTCTGTCGGTTTGATAGCGGTACCATCTGCCCACATATCGGCGTTGATATCCATCATATTTTTTAACCCGTCTACGCCGTTGGTACCAGCACCATTCACCACGTAAAAGATATAATCCGCAGTATTGAGGAAGATATTTCCGCCTTCAAGAAACTTTTCAGCAACAGAATCATCAGGCTCAGCATTTCCTGGAGTGTAAAGTGTCTCTGGAAAATCACCGAAAGTAACGATAATATCGGATTGCCCATTGTCAGTATGTTTTTCCGCCCATGGAGCGATCTCTTCCCCTGTTAGTATGACAACGTCTTTAGCTTTCTTGAGAAGGTCAGCCAATTCTTCTCCTTCTCTTACTGCGGCGGGTTGTCCCATCCAGCCAGCTCGTTCAGTATAGATTGCGACTTCTCCAAGGGGCGCAGCAACACCGAGAAGCGGGGTAGCAGCAATAGTAAGAAAATAGCCCAAAGCGAATGTCGCAAAAATAATTACATTTTTCATGTTATACTCCTTTATAAAAGTTTATGATAAAGTTCCTAAAACAACATTTAGGACCTTAACACGTTAAGTTAATAAACTTGAGGATAAAATATCCCTCCTTTTGCAAATAAAATAGCCCACACATTCTCCATTCGAAATAGAGAACGTACGGGCGCGATGAAAGATTGACGAACACTATAGATATTCGTCTGTTCGTTATCTGAAATATTATTACAATTGTTAATGCATTGAGGGGGGGGTAATAACTTAAAGTTAATAATGTGAGTGATAGGCGAAGACGCAGAAGGGGTGCGGACAAACCAACTGTGGTGTTGATTTACCCTATTTGCTTTTTTAATACTGTGGTCGGCGCTATCATTTTGCATTTTTGGACACCCTTTGTCCTATTTAAGCATTTGCCCTGATATTTAGCGGACAAAATTACCTCTTATGTTTGCCTAAAGTTTCACAACACAAATTTCTGAACTTGTTTTGATTATATAAAATCTTCAAAAAATTGTCAAGAAAAATAATTTTAATTTTTTACCGTGTGTAGAATTTTTGTCACATAGGTATCAAATTAAAAAGAGGCATGTGATGTGCTAATACCATTTTTAACATATAATGTCTCTTTTTTATTTCACAAACTGGAAATTTATGCTACAACACTCTGATAGGTACGGTTTCCCAACCGCACCGCATCCTACAAGGCAAGTCGTTATGAAGGTTTTTGATTCAAATTCAGTGCAGTTAGGAAACCGCATCTACCGTTCTGGAGTATAGCAGGTGTAAAAATTCGTCCGAAAAACCGAAAACTAAATAACCCTGCAGTTCCAACGAAACCTTTGACATCCCCATCGAATTATGTTATCCTATACGATAAAGATAGGACGGCAGGAGACAAATTGCAAACAGATACTAAAATAGCAGATATAGAAGAAATACGCACACTATTTAATACGAAAGTAGGACATTTTGCAGACAAAAGTGCAAGGTGGTTATTCAAAAAAACGGAGCATTTACACGGATTAGTCCTGATCCTTGCCAGTGAACTGGCAGAACAGCTTGACTTCACTCAGGCAAGGATAGAAAACAGGAGTATTGTTGATGACACGTTGCGAGATTTAGTTGCTGATATGGTGTTTACTGTGCCATTTCGGAACACAACCGAAGCAGACGAACTAACTATCTATATCCTCATAGAGCATCAGTCTACCGTTGACCATTTGATGGGATACCGATTGTTATCTTATATGTGCCAAATATGGCACGGGCAACTGGCGGAGCAAAAAAGGCTAAAGTTCCGATAAGAGAATGGCGTTTGCGTCCCATCCTCCCCATCGTCTTTTATACGGGGACACAACGATGGGAGATACCGATATCTCTTGCCGCTGTGATGGATATACCCGCGTTGATGGCAGCTTTTGTCCCAACTTTTAAGACACTATTTCTTGGTGTGAAGGATGAAGACATAGATAAATTTACTGAAGTTGATCACCCTTTCGGATGGTTAATGGCAGTGTTGCGACAAGAAAACGCAGATGAAACATCAATGCAGGAGGCATTGGCAGCATCCCTTACACATTTGAAGGCGTTAGCATCTGAAAATCCTGAACTCCACAACCACGCGCTCCTCTATTTACATTTTCTTGTATTTTTTAGACGTCCCGAAGCGGAACAAGCACAATTGAGGCAACTCATACAATCTCAAACTCATGATAAGGAGGTAGAAAACATCATCATGACAGGTGCAGAAGCTCTTATACAACAGGGTATTGAACAAGGTATTGAACAAGGTATTGAACAAGGTGAAAAACGCGGTGAGATACAAGCCAAACGGGAGTTTCTCTTGAAACTACTTGACCTACGCATCGGTGCTGTTCCTGACACGGTTATCCATAGAATCTCAAGGATAAGGAGTCGTTCTCGTCTGGACATTCTTTTAGAACAGGTCGCAACCGCACAAAAACTTGATGATATTGAGTGGTAGTGAGGATACTTCGTAATTGAAAAAGTTAACCTATGGTAGGTACGGTTTCCTAACCAATGCAGAATGTGCGTATGGCACTTGGCGGACTTGAAAACCCCGACAACAGGAAATATGTAATATTTATGCGAAAAACTTTAGGGATCTTGAAAAAAAGTTGACAACATCTATTATATTGTGTATACTATTATATTATCCATTAGGTCGAGTGGTGGAATCGGTAGACACAATGGACTTAAAATCCATCGCCCATAAACAGGCGTGAGGGTTCAAGTCCCTCCTCGACCATATTGATTTCTTAGCGCAGGGTAGAGCAGTCTGGTAGCTCGTCGGGCTCATAACCCGGAGGACGTGGGTTCAAATCCCACCCCTGCAATCTTTTTTCCTCGCAAATTTTTCCCACTTCAATTAACGATCCATCTTGATAGGCACGTTTACGAAGTGCACCGCCTATCTGTAATTTGTAAGAGGCGTTGATTCTTCTCTATAGATGTTTATGGGATGGATAATAGTAATCGGGTTAGTGCAAGACACTTACATCATCGGGAGCATGCACTGGATACGGGCTAATATTGTAGTTGCTATCCAGCGGAATATCGTCAACCATAACAATTTTGTCTAACAGCGCGGATTGGTGCATTGCGAAAATAGTTTGAATGATGTGTAGGTTGCTGCGTCCATCTGTAAGCGGCTTATTGCCTGTTTGCAAGCATTCAAGAAAGTGAACCATTGCGTTGCCGAAAGCATCAGGAAACCATGTTCCCGCTATTTCGGGTTTTATCTCTTGTGTCTCAGGTTCTATGAGATGAACAGTCATATCTGCACTATTTCCGTAGATAGCCCCTTTAGTGCCTTGAATTCGGATTTCTTCGTGTGGATGTTGGAGGTTGTGCCCAGAATTCGCGAGGAATGCCCAATTACATGAAAGCAATCCTTTTATTCCGCTGCGGCATTTGAAAAGCGCCACAGACATTGTTTCGCCTTCTTCAACAAAGCGGTCATGCCCATGTGCTTGACAATAAACACTTTCAAACTCACCAAACCACTTGTGGACAAGACTGATATGATGTACTTGCATCACGGGAATAAGATGTTTACCGGGGTAGTCAGTGTAAAATCCGTTGCAGGTAATGGAAATGTGGTAGATTTCGCCCAGGTGTTCAGCGTTTATATAAGGTTCAATGGTGAGAAATCCGGGAACAAAACATGAGTTTTGGTTTATCATGAGTTGCACGTTGTGCTTCTCGCATAAGTCTACCATCTCAACGGCTTGGGGCATTGTCATTGAAAAGGGTTTTTGGCAGAAAATGTGTTTTCCTGCTTGTGCTGCGGCATTCACGATAGGAGAACGTATCCACGGATGAACAGCCATGTCTACGATATCCACGTCTGCATCGGCAATCAGGTCTGCAATACGAGTATACCTTGTGTGGATGTTAAATTTATTGCCTACCTCATGCAAGCGTTCTTCGTTTTTATCGCAAATTGCACTGACCCGTAAGTTCTTACGTTGATAACCGAGTAGATGCTGCTGTCCTATCCCTAAGCCTATTAGTCCGATGCCGAGGTCTTGTAAGTTTGTCATGTGTTTTTGTATTTTGTGGGTAATGAACAGCCTATCTTACGAAGTGAATATGAAATTTCAAATTCCTAACTCGTCATCAATTTCTTGTTGATAGGTCCTGATGGATTCGTCTATCATCTTATCCAAGTGAACGATTTGTTCAGTTGCCCCGGATTCCAGCATGGCGTAGGATATTGCAACGGAACGCGTGCCTTGATACGCATTCACTTCAATAGGGTGGTTGCCAGCAATTGCTTCGGCGAAATCACCATACTCAATTGCAATGATCTTTGCGTCAGTGTCGGGAAAAGGAAAATCATATTTCCATAGGCGATCATCACCAAACAGATCGGACGTAACCGCATCAAGGCGAAAATCCGGCACAAGGTCTAATAATTTTTCATCGTTAATCGTTCCTTGTCCATCAATTTGTAGGGATATAACTCCACCGCTTCGATCACCGGGGAGCGTCATTGAACCTTGCGAACCGTGAATTTGCCTAACCCAGCTACCTTGTCCCCACGCCCCGTGGTCTTCAATATACTGCCCAACGACTCCGTTTTTGAAAGTCAACGTTGCATAAGCAGCATCTTCCGCAGTTGCCTCAAATTCAGCTGGCATTTTACGTTGCCATTCAGTATAAACACCCGTGGGGTTTGATCCGGATTCGCCACTCACAGCAGCAGGGTTGTGTCGGATCGGTTCATGGAGTCGGGTTTGCGCGTAGACAGTTTCAACTTCACCGAGTAGATACTCAATCATATCGGCATAATGGACGCCAACATCAAGCAGAACACCACTTTGATTTTTCTGATGCCGCCAGACAGAGATAAGCATGCGATTTGAACCCCCAATTGCATGATGAACAAGAAAACGGGGTTTTCCGATGACTTCCGCATCAAGCAGTGCTTTTGCCAATCGGTTAATAGGATCGCGCCGATAGTTTTCTGCAACGCTCAGCACGGCATCGGATTTTTCCGCAGCATGACGAATTAAGTTACATGCGCGAACGGTTAGCCCCATCGGTTTTTCGACCATTGTATGCCATCCACGTTCAAGTGTCTCAACTGCAACGGTATGGTGATAAGGCGGTGTAGTTGTTACGTCTACGGCATCAATGTCGACTTTAGCCAGCTCTTCAAGGTTTCCAACAACAGTTGGTTTCTTGCCGAAACGTTCTTCCGCTTGTGCAGCAAGTGATTCCGCATTAGCAAGAACAGGATCGCATGCACCGACAAGCTCAAACCGCTCCCATCCTGCTCGATGGAGTTCTGCCAACCCGTACATGTGCCGATGTCCCATACCGCCACATCCAACTATTGCCAATCGAATAGTATCCATGTCTCGTCCTCAATTTTTAAGTATAATTTCTAACCTTTCCATATCTGTTTGCAGTAGTTCCGCGTTGCTTTGATAAAGATCCCGACGGTTTAGCACCGTCTGTGCGTATTTTTTCCCTCTCCCGACAAGAGGCCCTCTTATCCTCACTTTGCCAGGGCCGACATTATATGCACCGAGTGCCAAAGTTGAATTATTAAGATATTTCTCTAAAAGGTAGTTGAAATATCTCAATCCAGCGTTGAGGTTTTTCTCAGCGTCAAATCGCTCATCTACTTTTCTATCTAAGTTTGGTTTCAGTTTATTCGAGTATTTTGGAACCTTCAAGCCGTATTCTCTTGCGGTTCCAGGCACCATCTGCATTAAACCTCCTGCCCCCGTTTTTGACACAGCCACAGGATCAAATTTTGATTCTACATAGATGATGGCTAACATCAGTTCTATAGAAATGTCGTGTTTTTTGGCAATTTGTTGAACGCTCTTCTTTTGTGTAGAATTAGGTATAGGTTCAACTTTTTTTATCTTAGGTTTTTCAGGGGTGTGTTGTGTTTCACCAAAAGTCAGTCCAATTGAAAGCAGATGCTTATACTTAAGATTATCTTCATTCAAAAAAGCATAATAGGTTTGCTTTCCCCACTGTTTGAATGAGAGGCCTAAACTCCACGATTGAGCAGGTTTTCCTGTATGAAAGGAGAAATGCGAACCAACATTTGCTGAAAGTGAGCCGGTGACGATTTCGAAACTTGTGCCGAAACCTGGTTGCGCAGCATTAAAGCAGGTATGCCACCTAACGGATTGGTGAGGTATTAGGGTTGTGCCGAAAGCAACTTGTGGGTCAAAAGTTTTCAAAAGTGTTCCATTTTCGTCTTGAATGGATACACCCCTGATATCGCGAAGCTGCATGCCTACGATAGCATAAGGGGCAAGAGTCATTAGTGTTCCGACATCATAATTGGGAGCCCAAAGACTGTTCGCATTAGGGGCGCGACTATACCCTGTGCTAACACCAAGTTGTACAGGACCGAATTTCCTTGCATAAGAGAGTAGGGCTTGATTGTAACCGAATTCAAACGTACCGATAGGGTTAGCAGTATGATTCACAAGGAAACGGTCAGAAGCGTTGAGATCAAGAAGGCTTACGCCGAAAGTTCCGAGCGGTTTAATCGGATATGCAATGGAAAACGCACCTTGTGAGAAATCATAAATTAAATTTCCATGGTTAAGGGATGCAAGCCCCGCTGGATTCCAAAGCGGGCTCGTTGCGTCATCCGCACTGGTAATAAATGCGCGGCTTAAACCGAGTCCACGCGTTCCGATGGCAGGTCTGCGTTCAGATGCTCCAATTTCGTTGTTATTGTTGCGTGAATCTGAAAAGATGTATTTTCCACTGGGAAAACCCGTGAATAAGAGGAGTAAAACGATTATGAACAACCATTTTCGTTCACGGAAGATCAAGGTGGCGAGCTGGGTTTTCACTTTTACCTTTATATCTGATTTCAAAATGTAGGTGAGGACCTGTTGATCTACCGGTGTTTCCTGACAAACCAATAACTTGTCCTTGTAGGATGATGTCGCCAACGGATACATAAATCCTTGACAAGTGTCCATACGCTGTGGAGAAATCGTCTTCGTGTTGCATGACAATTGTCTTTCCATAGCCGCCTTTTCTGGCAGCATAGGTAACTTTTCCTGTTTTTGAAGCATACACCCGTGTGCCGGTTGCTGCCCGGAAATCTACGCCTTCGTGCAGACTGTAGATACCTGTAATTGGGTGGTGGCGATAGCCGTATCGGGATGTTACAATCAAAGGAACAGCCATAGGTTTTGTAAAACCGATACTTGTTTCACCTGGGATAAAGATTTTTTGGCCGATTCTAAGTTTTTTGGGATTGGAGATGTCATTTATTCGTTGAAGTTTTTTCCAATCCTTAATATTATGCTTTCGGGCAATACTGTATAACGAATCTCCATCTTTAACAACATACCAAGTTCCATCAGATGTATTTCCTGAATTTACGGGTTTGGTTCCGATTGGAATTACCAACTTTTCGCCGATTTGCAGGTGGTCTATAGACTTCAAGCTATTGCTCCGGGCAATAGATTTCATAGGCACATCATATTTTTTAGCAATCCCCGATAATGTCTCTCCTGCCTTGACCTTATGAAGCATCCCAATACATGAAGATGTCCATGATGCTGAAACAAAAATTATGGATAAAACGCCTATAACTATTTGAATATTTTTTTTCTTCATTTTATATCTAATTTGAGGTTATGCCAGCTAGAACCTAATTATTGTAAATTGCCACCTAAACAAGCAAAAAATTTGGTTGTTTTAAAGAATTTCCGTTCCTTTACATCTAAAACGACAGTGCGTTTGCTAATAACTGATAGGGTTATTCGCGAGTAACTTTCAGCAATATTTCTTTCGTATCAGAATAAATTTGTTTGACGGTTTGAACTCCGGAATCACCAACTGAAACGATCTCACTAATCACTGTCACAACAAGTTGGAGAACTTCAACGCGAGTATTTACTTCACCTAATGTATCGGGTGCTGTCCATGTGACTGTATAATCGTTGGTGGCGGAGAGCGTTCCATATCCGGTAATGTTTAGCCAATTGATAACGACATTCGTTCCTCTAATTCCTTCAACCGAAGCAGTTAACTCTACTTGTTCTCCCGGCTCAACCACTTCTTTTGTAACAGTGACTGTTACATCAAGTTCACCCGCTTCTTCTACATCATCTTCCACTACATCAGTATCAGATACGGGATTTTTCATATTGCTACCACCGCATCCTGAAATATTAAGAACTAATCCAAGAATGAAAATGCCTAAAAAAAATACAAGAAATTGATATATCTTCATGACTCCATCCACTTTTGTATTTTGGACAAGACGTTTGCTATTGTCTGTCCAAATATGCATTCCACGGATAAAAAGGTTCCTGGTTTTAAGTATACACAACTCAAAACTTGGAAGGCAATCTGCTTTTAAACGTATTTTAAAATAAAACGGATTAAGCAGAAATACAGTTACAAAATGGATGCGGACACTGACAAAATTGGCAGGGTGAAGTGGCTCCCTGCCAAATCTATAGGTTATCTTGCTGATTTTTCTAGCTGCTCGCGCAGAAATGCAACAATATCCGCGATATCTTGGTCACTGAGAATATCAGAGGCATAGAAAGGCATTAGTGTAGCACCACCGCCACGGATCGTTTTCGCCCAGCGAACCGTTGTTTTATCGACATCCCGTGGCAATCTGCCGCCGGGTCTGATAAGCTGAGGACCAACACCACCTTTGAAAGGTGTCGTATGGCAAACGACGCAGGCGCGTCCGAAAAGTTGCCATCCTTTTTTTGTATCACCAGGCATCGCAGCGATTTTCTCACCGGCTGCCTCTTTGGCATCGTCATCTAACATTTCCATTTCAAACTGTGGCCCTTTGTTGTCTCCCGAAATTGCTTCAAAATATGCCATGAGTGCTTCTGCATGCTCGGCTGGAATCGCAGTAGGGTTAACTCTGTCGGGACGGACCTTTTGTAAAAAGTGCTCGTAACAGAAACCACCGCCACCGGCAGCACGCGCGAAATTAGCACCTGAAATCATTCCACCTTTTGCCTCTCCGCGGCTCGGAACACCGATTACACTATGTCCAGCCCGAATTAAACCGTCCGGTTTTGCGGCTTCATCAAAATCAGCGTGGCAATCTGCACAAGAAAGACCAGTAGCAGTCTTTGGAGCAATGGTCCCTTTAAATGTTGGATCATGGAAAAGTTCGCGTCCAAGTTGCGCCTTGTCCCCCAACTGTTGTGCTTGTGTAAAATAGACTACTGCTGCTATCAGCAGTATGCAAATTGAAAGCGATACGATTTTACGCATCAAAAATCTCCTTTATGTTTTTTTCCTAAAATGTGTATTTTAAAAATTGTATCAAATGTAAAATAAATTGTCAAGAAAAATTGCTTAATTTAAGCAGTAATTATTGTTGATTCCAATAGTTTTCAGGGTAATTCGAAATTTAATTCACAATACTAAATGTCTTCCAAAACAGCAATGTATGGCAAATTCCGATATAATTGTCCATGGTCAAGTCCATATCCAACGACAAAGACGTTTGGAATCTCAAAACCCAAATAATCTACCGGCACTGAAACTTCGCGCCGAGAGGGTTTATCCAGAAGGGTACATATTTTAATCGTTTTTGGATTTAATGGACTGAGATGTTCCATGAGGAATTTTAAGGTGTGCCCAGTGTCAATAATATCCTCTACAATAAGGACATGTCTGTGTTTAACATAATCGCTTCCCGCTCGGATAAATTGTATCTTTTTAGATGATTCTGTACTATCATGGTAACTTGACGTTTGTAAGAACTCAAAGCGAAGTGGTAAAGATATTTCACGCGCGAGATCCGCGAAAAACAACGTTGCCCCCCTGAGTACGCAGACAAGGACAAGTTCTTGATTTTCGTAGTCTTCGGATATTTGCTTACCAAGTTCCTGAATTCGCTTCCGAATCTGTGGTTCAGAAATCAGAACAGATTTAGGAAACGGTTTCATTTTTTCCATAATGTAAGTAAAGGCATCTTTGTGTTTGCGGTTGGATTTTGAATCTCTCATTGGTGGTAAACCCAATGACCCATAAAATTTCATCACCGTCAACGAGCAGTGGGATGCGATTGCGTTCACAACGCGCTACCTTTGCATCAATTAAGAAATCTTTAATCTTTTTTGTTCCTTGCATGCCGTGGGGTTGAAATCTATCCCCCTGTCGGCGATTACGGACTGTCAACGGCAATTGGATTTTACTAAAATCGAACACTGCCTCAAAAGTACCATCAGGTATAGACTGAACACTGTTTTGTGGCGTATCCTTTAAATATGCCGTGATTTCTGCATTTAGTGCGGAAATTAATGTTTTTCCTGGCACATTTAAAGGATATGTAAAATCTGTGGTCTCAACGGGTATTTTCTCAAAGATAAGTTGTTGGTATGCACGTCTGAATTGGATATTGTTTGGTAGTTTTAGGACAGCATTTGGATTATCTCTGTTGATAAGACCAAGAACTGCTTGAAGATGTTCGAAATAGAAATCATCTACCTGTCCGAAGATTTCAGCGATGCCATGTCTAAGAATTCGTCTTTGCAATGCAATGTGATTCTGTAGAAATTTTTCTCTATCTAACACAACGCCTTTAGATTGAGGTAACGAAAGTCTACATGCGTCAAAAGCCTCCTGCGCAATTGCGTCCAAAAAGTCGGATTCGGCACTTAGGACTTCAGCGGTCCGACTTAATCCTGTTCTGATATTTGGATTATAGCCCTGTTCAAGCAGCGGTATTAACTCATGACGAATTCGGTTGCGGAAATAACGTTTATCTGTATTCGTTGAGTCCCATCTTGGCACAAGATCCATTGACTTGAGAAATGATTCAATTTCTTGACGGGTGAACGCTGCGAGAGGCCGGATAAACTTGCCGTCTCTGATAGGTGCGATCCCTTTTAAACCATTTGTACCTGTGCCACGTAGTAAATTCATCAAAACTGTTTCGGCAATATCATCTCGGTGGTGCCCAAGGGCAACTTTAGTTGCGCCTACTTCTACACGGACAGATTCATAAAATTCGTAACGCGCCCGACGACCTGCAGCCTCTACAGAAAGTTTCCACTGTTTTGCTAAACGTGGTAAATCGACGGAATGCTCAATAAAAGGCAACGATAAATGCACAGCGTGTTCACGGACAAATTCAGCGTCTACGTCAGAATCATCTCTGAGCCCATGATCAAGGTGAACAGGATAGAGACGGCAGTTTAGATGTTTATGTAGTGCATGCAATCCGTAAAGTAGGGCAAGGGAATCAGCACCGCCTGAGACTGCAACAAGGACCGTTTCTCCATCCTCAATCATCGTGTGCTGTGAAATGAAGCGGTACATCTCTTGCACAAAACGGGTTTCCATGCGGTAGGCCTTCAAAGAACAATGCCGGTGCGGAGAGTCGAACTCCGGACAGCACGATTATGAGTCGTGTGCTCTACCACTGAGCTACACCGGCACATTAAATTCTAATTTTAAGTATATCACATATTTTTTTGAAAGTCAATAATTTTTTGAGATCTAAATATTTACACACCCAATGGGGTTGTTTGGTTCGCTTTATAGTCCAATCCGAAAATATGTGGACATCTCAATGAACAACAATCTTCCACACCATAGCCGCTGGCGAGGTTTCCGAACCTCGCCAATGTAAGATAATTGCGGATTTTACTATAATATGCTATACTTTTCAAATCTCATAGCGTATTATTTATGGAGGAAAATGAGTGATATTGCGCGTGAGGCAGATGAACTTAGCCCGAACTTTGATGCACCACAGGCAGTTGAATTTACCAAACTGACCTTACCGCTTTTATGGGGTAGTCTTAAACGATGACACTAAACCGAACATCCCAACACAATAAGGCACAGACTACATCTGCCTTAACACGTGCTATTGATTTTTTGCTTGCACAGCAGCGTGCGGATGGAAACTTTGAAGGACAACTCTCCTCAAGTACGTTTCCATCTTGTGCTTATGCTTGGATTCGACTCGCGCAAGGACAAACACCAGAAAAAACGTTGATTGATTGGTTCATAAAAAACCAGAAGGAAGATGGCGCGTGGGGATTGGATACTGCAAATCAATCAAATTCGGATGCCACGTTGTTTGTCCGATTGATTTTGGAACAGGTATATGAACATTCTCCAACTCCGCAGATTCAAGAAACACTCTCTCGCATTCCGCAGTATCCGCTTGACCTTGCCTTGGTTAAGCTCGCTTATGCAGCTTTCAATCAGTTTGACTGGCAGAAATTGACCGTTTCTAAAAATGCCTTGCCATTGATGAGACTCGTCAAATTCCTAACGCGCATTCCAATGTTTCGTGCGTTGTTAAAACCACCAAGAAGCAAACTCCCGCCCGTTGACCTTTTCAACACTTCTCTTTTCCAAGAGTTGTTTATTGCTGAACAGCACACATTAGTTCCTGTCTTTATTATAATCGAGTTAAACACAACAAAACGACCCGACATCATAAATTCGCTGGTGGCATGGTTAAAAGCACGTGTTTTGGGCGATGGGAGTTGGTTTCGCGTGAATTATATCACTGCTCTGTCAGTATTAGCACTGATTGAAGTGCATAAAAATGGAAGTGCCGACTCCGAAGTTCATGCATTAATAGAGAAAGGTATTGAATGGCTGCGTACTACACAGAATCCAGATGGTGGATGCCGAGAAGCAGTAAATCTGAATGTGTGGGATACCGCCCTGAGCATCATCGCCTTAACAGAAGTCGATGCAAGCCATTCTAACAGTAAAGCAGCACAATGGCTTGTTAATCATCAAAATGAGAATGGTGGGTGGGCATTTTCTGGTATGCGTGATAGTTCTCTTCCCAGCGATGCGGATGACACGGCTTTGGCAACCCTGGCTTTAATTCGTACAAAACTGACATCTGCAGATGCAAACAGTGCTATTCAACGTGGGATTGAATGGTTGAAACAGAATCAAGGGATAGATGGGAGTTGGAGCACGTATCAACCCGGAGAAGGTGATGTTGGATGTGTTAGCATTACTGCCCATGCCATTGAAGCATTATTGGCGGATGGGGACAATGAAATGTTTGTAAACCGTGGTATTCAATGGCTTCGCGATGCTATTCATCGTGATGGTTACTGGAACGATCTTTGGTTAGCAAAACGCACTTACGGAACAGCATGTGCTATTGTTGCACTTGTCAAAGCAGGATTCGGAGATGCGCCGGAAATTACACGTGGTATTCGTTGGTTGGAACAGACACAGAATACAGATGGTGGATGGGGAGAAGATATGTTTGGTAATCTAACGGATAGCACCGTGGAACAGACGGCATGGTGCTCTTATGCCCTTGGACTTGCTGATGGTAAAAACCAGGCTGCTGAAAAAGGAATTCAGTTTCTTTTGGAGAATCAACGGGAAAATGGTTCATGGCAAGAAAGTTGTGTCGGAATTTATTGGGAAGTAATTGGCGGATACAGCGATCCGATTTATGCCGCTGTTTTTCCGATCTTGGCATTGAATCAATACGTTAAAAAAGCCATGTTGTAGTGTTGAAAAGATATGATCTCAGTCATAATTCCGATTCTGAACGAAGAAAAGATTTTGGAAAAAACGCTCTCTCGACTTCAACCTGAGTTGAAAAACCATGAACTCATTATTGTAGATGGGGGCAGTACCGACGGTTCCATCAACATAGCAGAAAAATATGGGAAAATAATTAAGTCCGAACGGGGGCGTGCTAAACAGTTGAATGCTGGTGCAGCGGCAGCGACAGGTGAAATCTTAATATTTCTACATGCAGATGTGTGGCTTGAGCAAGGAGCATGCAAAGCCGTAGAGTCTGCCCTACTGTCTGGCTACGTCGGTGGCGGATTTCTTCAAAAGATTGATGGTCGGAGTATCCTATATCGCATTATTGAGAAGACCGCAGACATGCGCGGCAAGTATCTAAAAGTTTTTTATGGGGATAGCGGGATTTATGTGAAACGAACCGACTTTGAACGTATCGGCGGTTTTCCAGAAGTTCCGATTATGGAGGAGATGGGATTTTCCAAGGCATTGCGCAAGTTAGGAAAAACAAAAATGGTTAAGCCCCGCATTCATATATCAGCACGACGGTGGGAGGCGAATGGGATTATCCGAACGACAACTAAAAATTGGCTTATCACTTTTCTCTACTTTTTGGGTTTCTCATTGGAACGACTTGCGAAATTATATCGGAATATCCGATAAAAGAAACACGAGAACTATTGCCAGATGAAGATATAAAATAAATTAGGAAATTTGTGGAGATACTCGGTGCGGTTAGGAAACCGCACTTTATGCGTCAATTTAGCGGTTCGCCACCCTGGTAGGCGGGGAATCATGGCGAATACCCATAAATCAACGCTATGAATGCCTTTTGGCATTCAGCGGGTGTAAAGTTAAGAAAACGTTTATGATTCTATCAGTGCTTCTCAATCCGCATGGTGATTGAAACTATCCTATATTAGTCCCGTAGGGACGCTATGTTTATAGAAAAAATGTGTCCCCTCTCTTGAGTTCCGTAGGAACGACATAGAAAAACGGACATATCGTCCCTACGGGACTAATGAGAAGGGTAGAACGCTTAGCTATAAACATATCGTCCCTACGGGACTAAAGAGCCTTTCATATATGCCGGAAATTCCTTAACTTTACACCTATGGGGAATCATGGCGAATACCATACGGGGAATCATGCAGCATGCCACACGGGGAATGCCATTAAGGCATTCATACCGTTGATTTGGCGCATTCGTCTTTAGGCATTCCCCGCCTTGCCAGCAGCAGGTGTGTATCTCTGCTGGCGAGGTTTCCTAACCTCGCTAAATTACCCAATTTATTTTTTAATCTTCATCAAAACGCGCCTACCTTTGGGTAATAAATCGGGCGGACAAAGCCCTCCTACAAGAGGTAATCCAGCATTTTTGTTCTTAAATTGACACCTATAGTGCGGTTAGGAAACCGAACCTACCGAGACGAATCGCGTTAATTTGGGGTTAGGACAACGCAACTAACAGTTTGCGGACATATCAAATTGGAAATATTAGCAAGTTTTCTGACAAAAGATTAGTTACTTGAATCCTCTAAATCCTTCATTCCATTTTTTCGCCAATCTTCCTCTTTCTGCTTTAACTTTCCACTGTCCTCCGGATTCTTAATATCATAGATATGAGGCGTAATGATAAAAACAATTTCCGTATCCTGGACTTCAGTTTCGGTGCTTTTGAAGAGTCTCCCAAGTAAAGGAATATCGCCAAGGATAGGCACTTTGTTTTCCACCTGCTTCTGTTTCTTGCGAATGATGCCACCGACGATAAGTTGCTGGCCATCTTCAACATCAACATAGGCACTGAGAGAGTTATCGTCTGTTATCGGCGCATTAAAATCGGTAAACTCAATAAAGTTGCTGGCACTGATATTTGTAATATCTAAGCCGATTGTCCGTTTTCCATCTTCCCCCGCCTGTGATTTTGCGATATAAGGCGTGAGTGATATGTTTATGCCAACAGGCGGATCAATAAAATCGTAGTTGAAGAGGGGTTGTGTGGCGGTATCCCCAAGAATGCTATTGGTATCAACACTTTGGAGATATGGAATGCGGCGTCCACTGCTCCATGTCGCAGGGCGACTGTCCCGTGTCGTAATTGTTGGTGTTGAAAGTGTTTTGACCTTATTTTCACGGATGAGCGTGTGGAGAAGTGCCATATATTCTTTCGTTACCAAACTATAGTTGAACCCTGAAATCTCTTGAGCGAGACCAAGTTCTGCGTTTGTATCACCGATTAGCGGGTTATTCGGGCTGAGTTCAATCCCACCAAGTTTCTTTTCATTCGCAGCCACTTCAATACCGAGTTTTGTTTTTTCATCAAGGGTCACTTCAAGGATTTTAATATCAATCCGCACCTGTCCTCGCACGAAATCGAGTTGTTTGATGAGTGCCCTAACTTGCTCAAGATAGCGGCGTCGGGTGGTGACAATAAGCGAGTTTGTATCCGGATCAGCATAGACAGTAACCTTACCAAATAGTGAATTAATGTCTGTAGATTCATCCTGATTGCGTCCGTCATCGTCCCAATAAAAGAAAAAACCAAACTCGTCATCTTGGGCTTGCGGGTCTTGCCAGACTTGTGATAGTACCTGCGCAATAGCATCCGCTGTTGCATATTCAAGGCGAATTATTTCGGTGATTTCTGTCTGTGATTCGGGTGTAGGTATATCAAGCTGCTTAATAAAGTTTTCTATCATTTCAAAGTTACGTTTTGTGCCTGTAGACACAATAAGCGCATTGTGGCTGGCTAAAGGTTGGGCAGCAACGTTACCTGAAAGGGCACCTTGTGCTTGCGGGATGTTTTGACGTTGCGGAAGATAGTAGCGGTAATAAGAGTAACTACTTCCCCCTCTAAAATCATCTTGGTTGCCTTGATAATGTGTGTTAATCAGATTTGCGATATTTTCCGCATCAGCATATTTCAGATAAAAGATTCTCGAACCCCATTCTTGGTCGGGTAGGTTAACATCAAGTTTTTTAATGAGGTCGTCAATCATCGGAAAGTTCTGAGCGGAAGTAGAAATCAGCAACGCATTGAGCCTAATATCTTCAACGATGTGAACTGTTCCTTGCACACCAAAACCGCTATCTTGGTTTGAGTCGCTTCTACCCCGGTCCCACCAATACCAGTCGTCATCACCGCCCGTATCCTCGCCTTCAAAGAGTGCAGTTAGATTCTCTTTGAGGGTTGTAGCATCTGCGAACTCAAGTAAATACATCTTGAACTCATTTTCTGTCTGCTTTTGATCAAGCACTTCAATAATCTTCTCAATAATAGGAAAATTGCGCGGGTCAGAAGAAACAATCACGACGTTCAACCTATCATCCCGCGAAAAGTTTACTGTTCCGACAATGCCTTGATAGAGATAACCTGATTCGCCACGGTCACGTCGGGCAGCACGCATCTTCTCAGCAGACCATCTGTCTAAACTTCTTCTGCCACCGCCTTGGATACTTTCACCCGTGACGATCTCTTCAAGCGTTGTGGCAACATCCTCAGCTATAGCATATTGGAGACGATAGGTGCGAATTTCTGTTGAAAGTGTTGGCGCTTTATCCAGAAAAAGGATGATCTCCTTTAGTATAGTCAAGTTTTCTTCGGTAGTTTTGATTATCAGAGAATTTGAGTTGCTATCTGCTTCCACCTTAACCATTCCCTCAACCAATGGCACTCCTAAGCCTTGTTCAATAATCTCTCTGATCTCCTCAGGCTCCATAGCAGTTTGCCTTTGTGGTGGTTTGTCATCTTCTTCGTTATCTTCAAATACACTTTCAAATGTCTGTTTTAAAGATTCGGCGTCAGCGTAAGTTAAGGGGATAACAGCAATCTTTAATGGGAATCTCTCACCTTCATCAGCAAATTGCAAAATGGTAACAACTCTATGTATGCTTGAAGCGACATCAGTAATAACGAGTGCGTTAGTCATCGCATCAGCAAAGATGTTAGCCTGTTTATTCAATAAAGGTTTCAAAACATTTGCTTGCTCCGAGGCGGAGGCGTTTTCTAACTGGACAATGTAAGTCTGAATCTCATCGGTCATTTCAACCTGTCCAGGATCAGCTCCAATAATCTTGACTGGCACATTCATTACAGTAGCTTTTTCAAAGGTTGTTACGATGAGGACACTATCCCTTTTTACAAAGGTTAAGTTATATTGTGCGAGCACCGTCTTGATCTTCTCAATGATATCGTCAAGCGTCACATTGTTAAGATTTATCAATGCGAACTTTTTGCCTTGGATATCACTTTCGCTGGCGAGAATAGCAAGGTTCGTTTCTCGAGACAACCATTCAAACACGTTTTTGAGTTCGTTACTGGTAAAGTCAAAGTTAAACAGGAGTGCTTCGCCAGTTTCCTCATCCCGTTCAGCAACTTCCATCGTGCCTTGCTCGCCCCGCTGCTGTGCCAACAGATCTCCCGGAATAAGTGCGAATAATCCGAAACACACCAAAAAAATTATGAATAATTTGCAGTGTTGTTGCGATAACATATTCAACAAATTACTACATTTCAAAATCATAGACAATTCCTCTTCTACAGCTATATAATTCTAATGTGCGTTGGCGTGTCAAGATGAGGTTATACACCGCAGCATTAGCACTTATGACATCATCTGGAAACAGGTCTCTTCGCTTCAAGTCTAAGTTTAGACGACCAGCTGAGTAGTATACAAAGGCAAAGGGTGTAATAGAATTCTGCAATTACTTAATTGATTCCTCTAAATTTGATTTCCCATTTTTCTGCCAGTCATCAGCGATTTCTTTCTGCTTTTTGATGTCATCTGGCTGCTTTATGTCAAAGATATGCGGCGTAATAATGAAAACGATCTCCGTATCTTGGACTTCAGTTTCGGTGCTTTTGAAGAGTCTCCCAAGTAAAGGAATATCGCCAAGGATAGGCACTTTGTTTTCCACCTGTTTCTGTTTCTTGCGGATAATGCCACCGACGATCAGTTGCTGTCCATCTTCAACGTCAACATAGGCACTGAGAGAGTTATCGTCTGTTATCGGCGCATTAAAATCGGTAAACTCAATAAAGTTGCTGGCACTGATATTTGTAATATCTAAGCCGATTGTCCGTTTCCCATCTTCCCCCGCCTGTGATCTTGCGATATAAGGTGTGAGTGATATGTTTATGCCAACAGGCGGATCAATAAAATCGTAGTTGAAGAGCGGTTGTGTGGCGGTATCCCCAAGGATACTATTGGTATCAACACTTTGGAGATATGGAATGCGGCGTCCACTGCTCCATGTCGCAGGGCGACTGTCCCGTGTTGTAATTGTTGGTGTTGAAAGTGTTTTGACCTTATTTTCACGGATGAGTGTGTGGAGAAGTGCCATATATTCTTTCGTTACCAAACTATAGTTGAACCCTGAAATCTCTTGAGCAAGACCAAGTTCTGCGTTTGTATCACCGATAAGTGGGTTAATTGGGCTGAGTTCAATCCCACCAAGTTTCTTTTCGTTGGCAGCGACTTCAATGCCGAGTTTTGTCGTTTCATCAAGGGTCACTTCAAGGATTTTAATATCAATCCGCACCTGTCCTCGCACGAAATCAAGCCTTTTGATGAGTGCTCTAACCTGCTCAAGATAGCGGCGTCGCGTTGTAACAATAAGCGAGTTTGTATCCGGATCAGCATAGACAGTAACCTTACCGTACAGCGAATTAATGTCTGTCGGTTCTTCCTCATCGAATCTTGAACTGAAAAATCTGCGAAAACCAAACCCCTCATCCTCATTTTGCGGGTCTTGCCAAACTTGTGAGAGTACCTGCGCAATAGCGTCCGCTGTTGCATATTCAAGGCGAATTATTTCGGTGATTTCTGTCTGTGATTCGGGTGTAGGTATATCAAGCTGCTTAATAAAGTTTTCTATCATCTCAAAGTTACGTTTTGTGCCTGTAGACACAATAAGCGCATTGTGGCTGGCTAAAGGTTGGGCAGCAACGTTACCTGCAAGAGAGCCTTGTGCTTGCGGGGTTGATTGCCGTCGCGGAAGATAATAACGGTAATAATAGTAGCTATCTCCACCACTAAAATCATCTTGGTTGCCTTGATAATGCGTGTTAATCAGATTTGCGATATTTTCCGCATCGGCATATTTCAGATAAAAGATCCTTGAACCCCATTCTTGGTCGGGTAGGTTGACATCAAGTTTTTTAATGAGGTCGTCAATCATCGGAAAGTTCTGAGCGGAAGTAGAAATCAGCAACGCATTGAGCCTAACATCTTCAACGATGTTAACTGTTCCTTGTACCCCAAAACCGCTATCTTGGTTTGAGGATCTACTATCCCGATCCCACCAATAATACCGGCTGCGATCACCACCTGTATCCTCGCCTTCAAAGAGTGCAGTTAGATTCTCTTTGAGGGTTGTAGCATCTGCGAACTCAAGTAAATACATCTTGAACTCATTTTCTGTCTGTTTTTGATCAAGCACTTCAATAATCTTCTCAATAATAGGAAAATTGCGCGGGTCAGAAGAAACAATAACAACGTTTAATCTATCATCTCGTGAGAAGTTTACCAAACCGACAATACCTTGGAAAAGATCACCTGTGTCCCCTCGATTCCGCCGGTACGTCATCATTTCCAAAATATCTTCTCTGTCAAAACTTCTTCTGCCACCGCCTTGGATATTTTCACCCGTGACGATCTCTTCAAGCGTTGTGACAACATCCTCAGCTATAGCATATTGAAGATGATAAGTACGAATTTCTGTTGAAAGTGTTGGCGCTTTATCCAGAAAAAGGATGATCTCCTTTAGTATAGTCAAGTTTTCTTCGGTGGTTTTGATTATCAGAGAATTTGAGTTGCTATCTGCTTCCACCTTAACCATTCCCTCAACCAATGGCACTCCTAAGCCTTGTTCAATAATCTCTCTGATCTCCTCAGGCTCCATAGCAGTTTGCCTTTGTGGTGGTTTGCCATCTTCTTCGTTATCTTCAAATACACTTTGAAGTGTCTGTTTTAAAGATTCAGCGTCAGCGTAAGTTAAGGGGATAACAGCAATCTTTAATGGGAATCTCTCACCTTCATCAGCAAATTGCAAAATGGTAACAACTCTATGTATGCTTGAAGCGACATCAGTAATAACGAGTGCGTTAGTCATCGCATCAGCAAAGATGTTAGCCTGTTTATTCAATAAAGGTTTCAAAACATTTGCTTGCTCCGAGGCGGAGGCGTTTTCTAACTGGACAATGTAAGTCTGAATCTCATCGGTCATTTCAACCTGTCCAGGATCAGCTCCAATAATCTTGACTGGCACATTCATTACAGTAGCTTTTTCAAAGGTTGTTACGATGAGGACACTATCCCTTTTTACAAAGGTTAAGTTATATTGTGCGAGCACCGTCTTGATCTTCTCAATGATATCGTCAAGCGTCACATTGTTAAGATTTATCAATGCGAACTTTTTGCCTTGGATATCACTTTCGCTGGCGAGAATAGCAAGGTTCGTTTCTCGAGACAACCATTCAAACACGTTTTTGAGTTCGTTACTGGTAAAGTCAAAGTTAAACAGGAGTGCTTCGCCAGTTTCCTCATCCCGTTCAGCAACTTCCATCGTGCCTTGCTCGCCCCGCTGCTGTGCCAACAGATCTCCCGGAATAAGTGCGAATAATCCGAAACACATCAGTACGATCAAGTAAATATTCAGTTTCTGGACCCACATCGGACAAACATCATTTCTGTGCATTTTCATTATTGGTAAACCCTCGCAATCATAAGCACATCTATATTTATTTTATTGTCTTTGTTATCAGCGGAAATTTGGAGGTCTCGGACCATTAACCATTTAGTTCTGGTTTCAATGAGTCTATTTAAATTAACAAGTTTATCAATCTCCGCTTTAAACTTCATTTTTATATTATAACTTTCGGGCAAATAGGAAGCAGGAGCCTTTGTCAACTTCTGCGCAAGTTCTTCAATTTGCAATTGAATTTGTGCAAGGTATTCAAGGAGTTCCTGCGTGAGTGCGTCCTTGTTCAGCCCTTCTTCCCCATAAGTGTCAATGAGTTGTGTGAACGCGGCTAAAATTTGGCTATTCGGACGAAAGTAAACCTCGGTTTTAGGTTCTTTAGCACCGATGCCAAAAAAACCGGAGGTTGCCGTGGTTTGTGTTTTATCGTATTGATTTTCAAACAGTGTCTTTTCAGCACCTACAAGGTGTTGCTCTGTCATTGAAATAATGAGTTCAATCAGCTCAACTTGTATTGAACTCGGTATAGTTTTTGGAAATGATGCAAACCCCCATTGGGAATTAGTATCCACCGAATTCTCTGTCTCGGTTTGAATTTCGTTGGACTCTTGCGGTTTTTCTTGGTTTTTGGCATCGGATGGATCCTCAGAAACTTCTTGTTTCTCATTAGACTTTTCAGATGCTTTCGGTTCTTCAACATCCACGTCTGTGGTTTCGTCCAGAACATCCACATCTGTTTCGTCCAGCCACGCATCCATTAACATATCCATAGATGCCTGTTCAGCTTCAATGTCCACTTGAAAATCAGCTTCATCTTGCGCTTGAAATTCAGCCGCAATTTCGGCGTTGAGCGTATCTCGCTCAATTTCTAATTTCTTCTGATAAAGATAAACAACAAGGTTTCGCCGTGCCTGCGGTGATATTTTCTCCGATTTTTTACCTGGGACTGGATCCATATCCAATTGATAATTCTGGGGAATACCGGCTTCTTTGACAATTGCGTGAATTTTCTCTCGGATGACCGTTTGAGGATAACTTTCATCAAAAATGGTCGTAGTTTTATCCTTCTCGGTGAGGCCGGTTTTCTGGTACAGATCAACTTCAATAGGTTTCAGAATTTTTGATGCCGCCACCAAATCCTTGGACGTCTGGAGTGTTTGCCGCTTGATTTCCATATCAGGATTGGAAATCAAACCGTAGAGTCCCGGTCCCCATTGTGTTGCAACAGCAGCAATCAGTACAACTACTAAAA
This sequence comes from Candidatus Poribacteria bacterium, assembly GCA_965221425.1. Lineage (GTDB taxonomy): Bacteria > Poribacteria > WGA-4E > WGA-4E > WGA-3G > MSPOR6. The sequence goes on from OZ244889.1 coordinate 577,334, forward strand.
CTCCAATTAATATTTTGGTTTGCGTTGTAAGTTGAAGATTTAATTCCACTTTTTGTTTCCTTACCTACTTTTGTAGGTTTATCTGCACGACTCGTGCAGAATGTAATACCATTTCTGATATATGATGTCTCTTTTTTATAGCATAAACTTCATAGTTTGTGCCGCATTCCGCTTCATTTCTAACAACCGCTAATGGACAAAAATTGATAGAAATGGTATAAGTAGGTTCGTTGTAATTGTGTCTATTTTTCGTTTTCTTTGTTTTCTTCTTTTGATATTTTTTCTAAAGCTTCTAAATTTTCCGATGGTAGAGAGATGTTTACATCTTCATCTGCTATCGTTTTCGTTTCAAAGACAGGTTTTGGATACCGTTTTTGTGCAAACATTTGGACTGCTTCACGATTCAATCGACAGTTTACTTTGACCTCGTATGTTGGTCTACGTTCATCACCTGTCGTTGTGATCTCTCCCAGCTCAATGTTGCTGAATAGTTCCGAACTATTTAGTGTCCCGTCCATAGAGTTAATAGCATCATACGAATTTGCTTGTAGACTAAATGTTATACGTGTTTTTTGGAGATCATCCAAATTGTTAACCTCAAAAGTTTTCCATGCAACTTTTGTTCTATCTTTAAAAAGCGTACTGAGAGCATGTAAAATATCCATTGGAGAGATTCGATGTGTTAATTTGTCCGCTAAAATCAGTTCAAGGGCAAGCTGTTTATTAGCATCAGCTTCTAACCTTCCAAAGGTAGCTACCTGATTGTCTAATAAATCTTTTTTGGATTTTAGTGATCTGCTCCAGGCAATACCGCTGAGAACAAGAACGAGCAGGACAAACCCGGCAATACCCGCTGCGATCAGTTGTTGATGTTTACGAGTAGATTCAACCCGTTTCACACCGACTTCGGTCGGTAACAACGAAACAGGTTCTTCAACATTTAAAAGATGTATGCCTACACCTAAAGGAATAGCGAAAGTGTCACCCGATATTTCAAGTGCTGGCGCGCTGCTTGTGTCTAACGCACTCGCCTGGAGAGGGTCCCAAAGCCTGGTCGCGATTTGAAGTTGTTCCTGACATGTCTCTACCAATTCTGGTACGCGTGACCCGCCACCACATAACAATATTTCCGAGATCTCTTCAGACGCATCCTGGCTTATTTCCCTTTCGGCTGCAGCGATAGAACGTTCTAACTCTCCAACGAAACGTCTTGTCCAGGTACGTGTCGGTGTTTGATGTGCCGGAATATGTTGTTTTTCGTGTTCTGCTGTCTCGGTATCTAAGTCCATTTCCGTCATCAAGGTCCGTGTCAATTGATTACCACTAACAGAAAATGCTCGAGAAAATTCCAAAGTAGTTCCATGCATTAAACAGAAATCTGTATGTTCCGCCCCAATGTCAACGATGATTGTCCGGGCAGTTGGACTGGAGAGTGCGTTACGCGCTAAGGTCGCTATGGCAAACATTGACGGAATTACTGCTGAAGGTGTAGCCCCTGTTTCATCAAGGAACTCCATATATCGTGACACGGTATCGCGCCGAGTCGAAACTAATTCAACAGAGAGTGATTCTGTTGTCCGCTGAACATCGTGGTATGTAAAAACAGACTCTTCAGTTTGAAATGGCAGCTCTGTCTCTGCAGCCATTTCTACCACGGAAGGTAACAGGGCATCTGTTGTTGCTGGTGGCAAGCTGGGTAAACGTTTCGTGACAACAAACCTACGCGGCAGCGCAATTCCTACTTCCATCCGATGTTTGTTAAAAAAGGTATGCTTGATCCCAAGTTCATTCCACAACTTCTGGACTGCTTCAGAGATATTTTGCGGATTGTTCGGATCTGTATAAGCGATAACCCCCGCGTTAATCAAATGTAATGCGTCTGAAGTTTTTTCGATATATACTATTTTCGCTGTGGCTGAACCGATATCAATTGCTACAACCTGATTTTTCGCCATTTGTTAAAGCCTCATTTATCTTTTAGTAGTTTCTTTTGTTAATCCTGTCGCCAATAGGGAATAGAAAATTGGTCGCCGTTTCGCACAACAATACCAACGCACTTCGCAATAGTTTTACCATCCGCCGCAACGCCAATAGATTCAATGCGATACCCGCGTGAACGGTAGGTCACCCAATCTACAACTTGTCTGAAAGTCTGATCATCAATCTCTTCAATATCCAATAGTTGCCCGATGTCGTTGAAAGGGGTACCCCGGACAGGTTCTCCTAATGTGCCCTGTTGTGCTTCTTGGCTTTCTTCTTCACGGCGAGCAATGATTGCCTGTGCTTTTGTTTGATCCATCCCTGGTAACAGTTGTAATATTTGTAAAGGGGCAGTATTTATGTTGATTAATCCATTTACAGTTTGCCCATCTTTTACTGTAATTTTATCAGCAATTCCTGCAAGTTCTCGGACTGTCATTAACTTCACGTCTCTAATGGCGTTAATGTTTTGGAAGTTTCCTTGTGAGTTGCGATGCTCTATAATCCGATCAGCAATCCCGCTATCAATTCCTTGAAGTTCTTGGAGTTCATCTGAGTCAGCGGTATTGATATTAGTCAATGAGTTTTCATTACCTCCATTATTGTCCCCACCGTCACCTTGGTTATTTCTATTCCCACCAAATTGATCGTTGTTATCTTCAAAACTGGTATTTTGGACAGAGGGAGCTTGAACAGTGATTTGACCGCTTATATTATTAAAAACACTATCCGATACAGCCGGGACATCTAACAGCGCGGAAATTTCCCCAAATTGGTTAGAGCTACGATTCTGAATGATCGCATTTGCCTCACCTTGTGAAAAAACAGTCTGATTATTATTCCCACGAATTTGTCTCAACTGTTGTGCGTTTGCAGTATTGATATTAACTCTTTGCTGTCCATTAGAATCAGTGTTTGCGTCAACGGAATAGATTGTTGCCAAATTAACAAGACTATTGGTTCCCATTGTTATCTGTGGTTGCTGTGGAATATTTTCGGCACCACTTGTTGCTTGTTCCGTTGCTGCAGCCTGCTGTTGTATGCCATAAAGGATTTCTGGCGTCATACCTTCAACACGTGCCACATCGCGGACAGTTCGATATGGACGCCCTTCAACGATTCGAGCAGCGAGATCGCCAGTCTCACTGTTTTCGGGTTGAGCACCTAAAAACGCGAGAAAGTTGCGGATGGTCCCTTCTCCAGCAGCGTTAATATTAATTTTTGATCCCTCATCGGTAATAGTTACTTGGTAATTTAAGAATCTACCCTGTTGTACTCCATCATCAATCTGTTGTTGAGCAGGTACAGCCCATGTTTCCCCAAGCGAATCAAAATTAGTTTCATCAAGCCCCAACTTTGCGATTCCCCATTCAAACCCTGCTTTGGCTGCGTAATGATACTTGATTCTGTCCACAAAGTTGTTTCGCGCCCCATTTTCAAGGCGAAATGAATAGAGCAGCTGCATTGCTAAGACAGAAAGAATCGTCAGGATCCAAAGCGTTGAAACAAGCGATAACCCGTCCGAATCGCTTACGCGACAAGTCGTTGATACCGACTTGTCCACCTGCCGATTGGTATTTCTGTTTCTATATCCGAGTCGGTTACTATGACATGCTCTCATCAGTTGTCCTTAAGATTTCCTCTGCAAAAGTGAAGTGTATTGGTAGCAAAATGACTATAATTCTGTATTGAAGTTAGCTGTTTACTCTCTGGCGGTATCTGCACTTGGCGGTAGGAACACCGTAGTTGCCTGTGTTAATGCGCCTTGTGTCGTAACGCCTGGATTTTGTGCCAAAGTTTGGCTTGCCGTTGATTCCTGTCTATCTTCATCTATTACGGAAATCATGGCTAACACACCGATCGGAATTGCGTCTGTTTGATCCCAAGATTCATAAACCGATTCTGATTCTCCATCAATATACTTAAGGTCAAAATTAATAATTCCATCAATTAACGCTTTCGGCTCAAACTCAATAGGCATCCCATTTTCATCTACTGTAGGAACTATGCCTGTATTCATAAATGAATCGACTACCAATTCTGGGTTCAGTGCTGTAGTCACAATGCGATAGAGGGTAAGGGTTTCTTCCTGCTCGGTAATGTTTTGTTCTGGCACTTGCGATGCAATATAAGGTGCTGGAACAACAGTGTCGTCCTGCAGCTCCCCTATAGGATTCTGAATCTTTGGTCCGACATAATAAGCGACGCGACGGACATCACTAAAAGGAGGCGTCAGTGAAATACTCGAAGGATCTATCTGTGTAACAAACAGATCAGGATCAGTTCTTACCAACGTCACAAAGCTGAGTATATCTGTACTCCTATCAATAGCAATCGGACGGTCTTCGGAATAGAGTGCCAACATTTCGTCAGATGTATCCGCCTGTATCTGCCTTAGATCTGTGACTAATTGGTTCATAGCTACACGGCAACGTTGTGATTGAAGCAATTTCGATTGGGTGCGATGATACGCTTTTATTGCTGTATTGAAGACAGCGTAGGTGGAACCGCCCATAATCACGATAATACTAACAGCTGTTAGCATTTCAACAAGCGTAAGACCACTTTCACACTTTTTTATTAAATTTCTCATAGTTCAGTGTTCCAAATCAACTGTCTTTTTATGCAGCGAACGTTTTATTGGTTTTGCTGTTGTTGGATTTCCCTTGCAGCTATATAGGTAAACATACTGATTGATCGTAACCTTCTCAAATGCTCCCAAGAGACAGTTATCTGAACCCTTCGGAGTCCAACTATTTCTTCCGATTCTATGTCTGTTACATCAGATGTCCATTCAAAGATAGAATTTCCGCCAAATACATCATTCTGTTGTCCAACTTCTGGGTAACCGGTCATTTCTATTTCTTCCATCTTAGATTTGAGCAGATAGATCGCTGTGATGCGATTATCTAAAAGAGATACGTTCCGAGAAGTATCACTAAATACCTTTAAAAGCACAGGGAATACCGCTGCCATAATTGCTACGGTTACAAGGATTTCGGCAAAAGTGAATCCATCTTCACGAGAGAAAATTGATAGCTTTGTCATTTTACAAATCATTCCCTAAATTCAACGTTTGAATCTCTTCTGGTGACATCTCGCGAATGCTGGCCCGTCCGGTTGTTGCTTCAACAACGATTGCTGTCACGTTCCCTTTAACGTTTCGAAGATACAGGGAGGTATCCACTGATGTTGAAGTCGGAGAAAAATAAACGTAATCCACACCGGAAGTAAGTTGTTGAGTCACACCGTTACGTGTTGTAACTACAGCTGCTATGGTAATACCGTGACTGAGCGGCCGCGGAATTCCCATGATTCCGCTCGTCCGGGATATCACAGCTTGCCCATTCGTTGTAGTTGCAGTGTTAGAAGCTCTACCCGCTGAGGCAACAGGATTTTGGACATCAAAAGTTTCGCTTGAAGCCAACCAATATCTATTGTTACCAACGTCAAAGACGACGAGATGCGTATTTCGCTCTGTAATTGCCATATCTCGTGCAAAGGCAAACGTATCAGCAATTGCCTGTGCGGAGGTTTTTAACCTGCGTGATGCGGCAAATCCTCGCATCGCGGGCATAGATATTGAAGATAAAACAGCGATAATAGCGAATACCAGCATAATTTCTATAAGACTAAAACCCATCTCACTGGACAGAGCGATTCGGTTTCTGAAATACTTAAAAATGCTGGTTTTCCTACTATCAAAGGATAGTTTTTTACTGTGCAGTGGTCTCTTCAATATAGTTGGTGATGTCCTTGTCAAAACCAACACCTCCCTGTTTGCCATCTCTCCCATACGACAGCAGGTCAAAATCGTAGCCATACTGGGTACCCGGGTTGCGGTAGACGTACGGATTACCCCAAGGGTCATTCGTCAGCTGCTTCTGAAGATAAGGCCCACTCCAATTTAGAGGTGCTGGATTCGGAGAACGCCACAAAGCATTCAAGCCCTGTTCTGTGGATGGATATTCCCCAACCTCGGTTGCATACAGCTGCAATGCTGTTGATAGATTGTTAATTTCCAAACCTGCTTTAGAAACTTTTGCCTTTTGGGGAGCATCCATTATTCTGGGTGCGATGAACGCTGCCAAAATCCCTAAGATAACGATAACGATTGTCAATTCAATGAGGGTTAACCCTGATTCGTCTGTTCTCAGTTGTTTAAACATTTAGTTTAGCTCCTTATTATTGTGTAGAACTTGAAGTTCTGTTTTTTTCTGACTGTATAAATGGAACTTGTGTCTATTTAGACAAATATCTCCCGTGATAGTTTAAAAAATTTACTTTCAAGAATTGGCGTTTAGCATTAACCACTTAGTGCTTGTTGTGCTTCAAAGATCGGCAGAATCATTGCAACAGCGATAAATCCGATGAGCAGGCCCATAATCAAAATCACCAAGGGACTAATCGAGCTCGTCAACCGTTCAAGACTCTTCCTGATTTCCATGTCGTAATATTCAGACAGTTTTGACAACATGGTGACTGGTTCTCCGGATTCTTCACCTACAGCAATCATGTGGGTAACGAGGCTGGGAAAGTCTTTGCTCTGTCCTAATTCGCGCGAAAGTGTTGACCCCTGTTCCACTTCTCTCTCTGCTTCGGTGATAGCATTACTATAAACTTTATTTCCAATCGTATCTTTCACTACTTGCAGGGCAGGAAGCATCCGCACCCCGTTTTCCAAGAGAGTCGCCATCGTGCGTGTAAACCGAACAATAGCAAATGTACTAAAAACGGGTCCAACAAGTGGGATTTTAAGTTTAATCCGATCAAGCAATATTTTTCCTGTTTCCGTACGAAGATATTGCCGGAGGCCCGTTGCAATCAGACTAATGACGAGCAATCCTAACCACCAAAAACTTGCAAAAGCTTCTGATATTGAAATCAGGATTTGAGTCGGAAGCGGTAGATCTGCATCAAATTCAAGGAACATCTCCGTGAATTTAGGAATAACGAGTATCATTAGAATTATGACTGCGGTTATCATCAATCCAAACAGAATTGCAGGGTAGAACAGTGCTGAAACGACTTGATTTTTGAGAACACGCTGCCGCTCAGCGAACTCCGCCAACCGTTCCAAGACCTCTCCTAATACACCTCCTGCTTCGCCTGCTTTGACCATGTTAATGTAGAGTTCGGAAAAGACCTTTGGGTGTTGCTCTAACGCAATGTTAAATGTCGCGCCTTGTTCAACATCCTGTTTTACCTGTGAAATAACGCTGTGTAATTCCGGATTCGCAATCTGTTCTAATGTCACCTCTAAAGCGCGAGGAAGTGCTACATGGGCGTTCACTAACGCTGCTAACTGGTAAGTGAAAAATTCTACTTCCGCCGATTTGATTTTACGCGTTCCGAAACTAAAAAATCGTTTCGCTTTAGTTTCAAGTGCTTCACCTTCCTCCACAACTTGTGTCGGCCAGTATCCCATCTGCTGTAATTGTGCGATGAGCTCCGTTTTGGAAGCAGCTTCTAAAGTGCTATTAACAGTTTGCCCGGAATGGGTGATAGCTTCATATTGAAATCTTGGCATAGTTAATCTCTCGTAATGTATGTTGTATTGAACGGCGTAAAACCGATAATATAACCACAAAATTGGGTTCTGCTTTTGCTCTACCCAATCTACGAACTTCCTATATTTGTAAAAACGTTACAACAGTGCTATTTATCAGTTTACCACTAAACTCTTATGCAGCCGCATCCTGAGTATCTTCATCAAAATCGAATACATCTTCTTGGGTGAGCCGGAGAATTTCATAAATAGTGGTTAATCCGGAAGTAACCTTTTGCCATCCGTCTTCGCGTAAACTTTTCATACCCATTTTTACTGCAAGCCTGCGCAGTTCACTGGTAGAGACATGTTGAAGTGTTAACGACCGTAGTTCTTCATTCATAAAAATGACTTCAAAAATTCCGACTCTTCCTCTGTAACCTCTGCGGCACTCTTTACATCCATCATCGTTTGCGCGTGGGATTTCAAGATTAGACTCCACATGGACACCGTTGTTTCCAAAGATTCCGGCAATTTCCTCCGCACTTGGCTGATACATTTCGCAGCAAGCTTTGCAGACACGCCTCGCTAATCGCTGAGCAATAATCCCTTCCACCGTAGAGGCAACTAAATAAGGTTCTACCTTCATATCAATAAGTCGTGTGATAGCACCCGGCGCATCATTTGTGTGCAGTGTACTAAAAACAAGGTGACCTGTAAGTGAAGTATGAATAGCCATCTCAGCTGTTTCGTAATCACGAATCTCACCAACCAGTACCTTATCAGGGTCTTGCCGTAAAATATGTCTTAATCCATCCGCAAATGTGAAATCAATATCAGGGTTAACTTGAATTTGGTTTATCCCTTCCAATTCATATTCAACCGGGTCTTCAAGCGTAATAATTTTGACATCAGGCGTGTTGATCTCTTTCAAACAAGCGTAAAGTGATGTAGTTTTACCACTTCCAGTGGGGCCTGTTGCAAGGATAATACCGTGCGGTTTGTGAATCATTCGTTGGAAAAGTTCAAAATTATCATCAGTTAATCCAAGCTCCGTCAATCCGAATTCAATAGATTGACGGTCGAGAATACGGAGCACCACGCTTTCACTATGCTGCGTTGCGACGGTAGGCACTGTGGAAACACGCAGGTCAATCTGACGGCCACCGAGGCTATCAATTTTCATATTAATTTTACCATCTTGTGGACGACGACGCTCCGCTACATCCATATCAGCCATAATTTTGACACGGGATATGATTGCTGACTGTAGATAAGAAGGTGGTTGTTCCTGGTCTTCCAACACACCATCAATTCGATATCGAATCTTCAACTCTTCTGGATAAGGTTCAATGTGAATGTCACTGGCGCCTGCGCGAACCGCATCAATAATCATCTGGTAAACTGCATCAACAACTGTTGGGTCTTCACTGAGGTCCTTTTCATCAATACCAAAGTCATCAATACTTGTACGTTCGATTGTTGCAGCAGCACCAACAGGTCCTTTAATACCTGCACTCAGTAGAGAGGCAGCAGTTTGTCCGTAGAGGCGAACAATCGCTTCTGATATTTCGTCTTCATCAGCAAGAACAGGGTTAATCTCACACTCAGTAACATATTGTATTTGATCAATTAGCATCACATCTTCAACATCTGCAATTGCGACAGTAAGAACTTTACCTTCAAGCCGCACTGGCACGACCTTATTACGATAGGCAAAACTTGCAGACACCTTTTCAAGTACTTCTTGTTCAGGATTTACGTCTTCTAATTGGACGATAGGCGTTCCAAATTCACGCCCTTTCTTTGCAAGTTCAAGAATTCTGGGGGACACGTATTCAACAACAATTTCTTCTTCCGATTCCCCGGCCTTTTCAATTTCGCTCAAAATTTGCCGATAACTTTGTGACTCAGAGGTTTCGTTTGTCGCATCCTCAGGTTGAATAGGTTTATTTACCCAACCTTTAAGTATTTTCTCATGAATTTCATGGTATTCCTGTTCCGAAATCAGTCCAGCTTCTCGTAGCACTTCAACGAGTGATTTTTTAGTGGGCACACCGTACATAGTATAATAGTTCCTCATTGATTTTCAGATTAATTGGAATTTTTTGACGCAGTATAAGTTAATCGGTTTAAAATTCAACTGCTCAAAACACTTTTAAAAATTGTTTGTTTTCTGGCGTATCTAATCTTAATCACCACGGTTGTGGTTTGCATAAAGAAACATAACACCTGCGGGGATTGATACCTTGTCGGGAATTTTCGAACTTCCTAAATCGGTATCTTGAAAAAGCAAAAAGTGAGCGTTTTAGTTTTCAATCTGTACTGTAACTGCCATTTTAAGACGAAAGAAATTGTGAAAAGTTTAATACGTCTAAGGAACGTTTTATCCTCAGCAACATAAATTATACCAGCTCACAACCCCTTTAATCCATATTACCTAACTCTTTACAGTCCTGCGGAATCAACATAAACTTGGTTTAAAGTTTTATTTTTCTATTCAAACATTCTCCCAAAATTGTAACCATTTCCCAGAAAATACGTATAAAACATGTTTCGGTAAATCGTTGTTATGAATTGTCGTATTATTCTATTAGACTAAAATACTATCTAAAAGTTCGGACTTTATAGTAACGCCAGTTTGATAATAAATGACATCAGCTCAATAATAGGTCTTTTCTCCGCAGACCCATCTTGCGGTTCTTGTAGCACAAACTTTCCAGTTTGTGCTACAATAGGCTTTTATTAAACTTACGTAATAGTAGAGATTAGAATTACTTTGACATTGCTATCGGTCCGGCTGGAACAGCACCTGCCGCATATTCTGTAGCGCAAACTAAAAGTTTGCGCTAAATCAGTGTTCAGATAATTTCAGATTTTACTATAAAAAAGAGCGAGAGAGCGTTTTTTTAAGGTTTTTCGCGAAATTTTACAAATAAAGTCACTTTTTTTAAACAATTTGCTTGACAAAACGTTATAGTATAATGTATCATATATTTTTGGCAGATTTTTATAGAAATTTATCATAAGGAGAGGAGAAGAATGGAAACCGAGTTTTTCGGTGAAAAAGAAGACATCGAAGGTGTTGACACATATATAGATGAAGTGTATCCTTCGGAAGAAACAGAGTATGCAAACGACTACAAAGGTAGTGAAAGGAGTGCTTTAACGAGCTGGTTACGTGATGTTGCGGGGCATCGTTTATTGTCTCGAGAGGAAGAAGTTGAGTTAGCGAAACGAATCGAGGCTGGTGATACGGCTGCACGTGATGAGCTGGTTCAAGCTAATTTACGGCTCGTCATTTCTATTGCAGTTAAGTATCAAGGAAATAGAGTCCCTCTTGAAGATTTAATTCAAGAAGGAAACATCGGGTTAATCAAAGCAGCGGGTAAGTTTGATTATCGGAAGGGCTTTAAGTTTAGCACTTATGCTATCTGGTGGATTAAGCAATCAATTATGCGGACGCTTGATAACTTTGCCCGGTCTATTCGTTTACCAGCATATATCGTTGCAAAAATGAATAAGTTTGATGCGACGTATGCGGCACTTTGCCAAGAACTTCAGCGTGAACCGACACGAGCTGAAATCGCTGAAGCACTTGACTTAACCGTAAAGCAGGTAGAAGAACTGCTTGCATTTAATGCGGATACCTTGTCAATGGATCTACCGGTTGGTGAAGAACGGACTTCACGTAACTCTGCAACACTCGGAGATTTGATCGAAGACCCAGCATCTTCTTCCGAAGATGGACCAATTGAAAAATTGATCACACAGGATTTGGTAGAACAATTTCTTAGTAAACTCCCTGAACGGGAGCAAAAGGTTTTAAAAATGCGTTTCGGGCTTGAAGATGGTGAACGCAAAACACTCCGCGAAATTGGCGACGTTCTGGATGTAACTCGTGAACGTATCCGACAGTTGGAAATCTATGCAATTTCTCAGTTAAGCAACCTTTACAACGAAATGGGCGAATTCCGCTCAGAATACAACACTGATCAAACGGCTGCTTGAGCCGGATTAGCGAAAGGCACTTATGAAGAATTTGTTTAAAAAACTCGCGGGAACTGAAGCAGCTTTATTGGAAGTTACAAAAACCGCACAAGAAAAGATCCAAGCTGTTATTGAAAATGAAGAGGTGGAAGTGGAAGGACTACGCATTAGTATTGCAGGACGTAGTGCTTCCGATTTCCAATATAGCCTTGGCTTAGCTACAGAAGCTGAAGAAGACGACATCGTCATTGAAATGGAGACTTTTAAGGTTTTGGTCGATGCAAAAAGTGCCCCGGACCTTAAAGGCGCTGTCATTGACTATGTTGAAGACCTCAACTCAAGTGGCTTTAAGGTTGAGAACCCGAATAAACCAGCGTGGGATAATCCGAAAGCTCAGAAGATTCAAGAACTGATTGATGAACGAATTAATCCGGCTGTCGCAGCACACGGTGGACAAATTGAACTTTTGAACGTTGAAGACGATGCTATCTATATTCACATGGGTGGTGGATGCCAAGGATGTGGGATGGCGAATGTCACGCTCAAACATGGCATTGAAGCGATGATCCAGGAAGTGTTCCCAGAAATTAAGCAGGTTATTGATACAACTGACCATGCATCGGGAACTAATCCTTACTATTCTTCTGGAAAAGGGTAGAAGAAACACCCTGTATTTCAGAAGTTGGTTTGCACAAAAGATTTTATAATGAAATATAATGATATATGCCCACTTTTGGTACGTGGGATTTAAACCGACAGACTGGACTGTGCTGTAGCACAAACCTTTAGTTTGTGCAGTAGTGTACGCAAACTAAAAGTTTGCGCTACAATTGTGTGCAAGTAATTATAGATTTCACTATAAATTGAATACAAAAACAATTAGGTTGGCTGGAGCAATAGTGCTTTAGCCAATTTTTTGTGTTTGTGCACCCGTATTGTTAGCGGATGTAATAAAGCAGGTGCCGCCATTCGGTAAAGTCGTTAGATATTCTTCTGTTTTCTGTTTCAATACCTCAATTTCCTCACTCACAGCACAAATTGCTGGCCCCCAACTACTCACGCCAGCACCCAATGCGCCATGCGCTTGTAAAAACTCAAGTGTTTGCTGCAATTCAGAACCCTGTGCGTCAATTTCTACCTTTTTCCATCCGAATGTCTGAATCTGGTTTAATGCTTTACCGAAACTATGTATATTGTCTTCAAGGATTGCAGGTAATATTTGTAACAGCAGAAGATGTGACAACTTTGGTGCAACAGATGCGGGTTGTGGACACAGTGTCTGGAACAGTTCCAATTCAGCATCTCCGTAGATACGTGAACAATTGGGCAAGACAATAAGAAGGGGCCAATTTGGAAACGCATATCGAAGTAGGATGGGGGGTGGTGAAATATCGGCTGCAACAGAGGACGGAAGAAAAGAAGATTTCTGTTCAGGATAACGATGGCCGCCATCAACGATAAAACCGCCTGTATTAAATGCTGCTACCCCGATACCAGATGTGCCGCCACGTCCCACAGCATGAGCGAGTTCCAAAACACTTAATTTTAGATCGTATAGCGTGTTTACAGCAGAAGCAATACCGAGGGAGAGTTGTGTGCCTGAACCGAAGCCACTATGTGTTGGAATTTCAGTGTTAAATTTTAGCTTGATTCCCGGAAACTGATAGGTTGTTTGAAGCTGTGTCAGAATTGCACAAGCACGTTCATGATAGGCAGCAGATTCAACGTGAATTACTTTTGAAGGTTCGGCAACAATCTCAAACTTCGGTTCAGTGACAGCTAACCCGAACCCGCCATCAATTCGACCGAGTTGTCCGTTCAAATCTATCAGTGAAAAGTGCAGCCGAGCAGGGGTGGTAATTTTAATGCGGTTTATTGTAGGATTAGTCTCGTCTTTCATCTCGCTCGATGAGGCCGTCCCGAATGTGGAGGACACGTCTGGCATGTTCGGCAACCTCCGGTTCATGCGTAACCATGATGATAGTATTTCCTTCCTCATTAAGGCGGTCAAAAATGGCTAGAATTTCGGCACCAGAGCGAGTGTCCAAGTTTCCTGTCGGTTCATCTGCGAAAACGAGCGATGGGTTGTTCACAAGGGCACGAGCAATAGCGACGCGTTGAACTTGTCCACCGGACAGTTCAGTAGATTTATGATCGACTCGGTCCGCTAATCCGACTGCCTCCAAAGACTCAAATGCTCTTCGCTTACGTTCTTTACGCCCCAAACCTGAATAAATAAGCGGAAGTTCAACGTTGTGGAGCGCGGTTGTTCTCGGAAGCAGGTTGAATGATTGAAATACGAAACCGATCTTCTTATTTCGAATGTCTGCTAAGCGGTTATCCGAGAGTTTGCCCACCTCTTCACCTTCAAAGTAATATTCACCTGCTGTTGGTGTGGCAAGGCATCCTAAGATATCCATCATGGTTGATTTTCCAGAACCGGAGGGACCCATAATTGCGATAAACTCACCTGATTCTACAGTGAAAGTCACCCCTCGTAACGCATGGACTTGCACATCGCCCATCTCATAAACTTTTGTTATGTCTTTAACATCTATTAACATATATTATTAACCTCTGCCGTTGTTACAGGCCGGCTTTTCTGAATTCAGCACTTGTGATGTAATACCAATTCTAAAAAATAAAATTTCATTTTGTAGCGCAAACTGTTAGTTTGCATTCTCAGCAGATAATATCAATTAACATAAGTGCAAGAAGAAGTCAACAAATCGTGTGCAAGGTTTTGACAAAATCCATCCTCATATTAGTAGGGACGGGGTGTGAATGTTAGAAGGCACAAAATACCTTAAGCAGAATCAACACCGCATGTGCCTAATCAATGCTAAATACGAGCGTTGTATTTGGCACATTTGGTATTGTTAAGCAATGACTGTTTGGCTCAATCTTCATCTATATCCCAAGTACAGTCGATATTACTGTCCTTGTAAAATTGCTTGAGTGCAGGTTTATCAAACCATAGCTGCATCTCTTTGCCAACAATATGACCCACACTGCTCACCTTAAGGTAAAGCCCACCAGCTGTCCATTCGGGCAAGATGGTGTACTGTCCTGTTTGCGCGGCGTAAATGCTGAGAAGTGCAAGTGGCTCCATCGCGTCGAGGTTTGCGATTCTATGGGTGTCCTGCAGAAGCTCAGCTACGGTTTTCCCTTCATGTCCGTCCTGTAACTCGGGTTTATCCATGACCTTGCTGTGGAATATAAAGTCATCTTCAAGCGTGAAAAGACCACTATCGGCATGCTGTCTACTTTGCAGCAGGTTGTCCCCGATTCGTTCTGCCATTGCCAGAAATTCTGCCTTCGGTTCCGCTCGGTACAAATCTACCAATGCAAATATATAGGCGGGTTCCAGAGCAGTTGTCTCAAAATTCAACGACGGTGGTGAGTTTTTGTCAGCACCGATGTCACCGATCCCGAAGGTTTTAAACATCGTGCGTAGATAGTTTCTGAATTCAGTTCTATCCTCGGAGACCCGATACCCACGCGCACAGACAGAGGTAAAAAGCGGTGTAATGTTTTGCGGCAGGAATGCACCGCCCTCTTTCGCACCAAAGTATAACTTTGCATCTCTGAAAGGTCCCTGTATCCGAAAATCTGTGAGATCCGTCCCGTCAATAACAATGCTTTTCAGTGTGTTGTTTTTCGGATCGTAGGAGGCATTTAGGAAACCGATGATGTGCTGCGTAACCGCTTCTTTGATGTGCCCTATTTCACCGACGCGACCGTACTTTTCGGCATTTTCTACGATTGTCAGCATACCCATCATCTGCGTAATGGTGTGGTTCAACTGATTTCCTACATAGACCCTCGGTTCGGTTGCCTGCGGATATTTTCTACCGAATACGTTCAACCCGCGTTTGGCACTTTGCGGATGAACAAGGTTGGGCCAGATGCCTGTCTCTGGATCCCGCTGTTTTATAATCAGATTTAAGAGGCGTTCTGCCCAAATCCGTGGTGCTTCCTCATGCTTTTGGTAACCCAAACTGTAACCAGCGTAAGCCATATCCAGTGCTACACTGATAAACGAGAGATCTCCACTAATTTTGGGTTCTTTGTATCCGTTCCAAGGCCTGTTCCAGGTATTAGCATGATCAACCTGCTTTTTGAAATCACCGTGTCGGTTGTAGTGTAAGGCATCCCAATCCTTCATATTTACTTCCCAGATACCTTTCATCAGCATCTCGCCCCGGTCTGCATCTACGGCTCTCAGCAATTCCCAGTAGGGGTATACGTCCTCTATTTCGTGGACAACACCCTTCATGCCGTAAGTATTACCAGTTGCCAAGTCTACATAACCGTGTCCGCCCCAATGCAGAACGCCGCTCTCTGGATACCAATAGTTGTTAAACATATATTCGGTGGCTTCTCCTGCGGCATGGACATATTTGCCATCTCCTGTGAACTGGCTTAAAGAGGCAAGCAACCGCATCAAGTTCTGCTGATTTTGGAAGAAACTCCAGACCGCCGGTTTCGGCTCGGTGCCTGAGCGGTGTGATGTCATAGATCTGGGTGCCTTGAGATGGTCGATATGTAGGCAGTCGGCAAAGAGCGGCATATCTTTGCCACTGTCCCTATCCCGCCCACATTGAATAGCCGTGTCTGCAAAGAGACTCGCCACTTTTAAGAAGCGGTTACTATCTATTTCACCAGGACTCAATTGGTTTCTACCAATCCACCGATCTAATTGAGGAACGTTCATAAACCCTCCATCCTACTCTGTTGATCGTTCCTTTACCAAAAATACTTGAATTATGTTACCACGGCTATTTTTTTAGAAATGGTATAAGTAGTCAACCTGCCATATTCATCTATTATCTGTTATTCTTATTTTCTTCTCCCTTTGTCAATTCCATCATAGAAGGCACAAAAACGCGATCGCCTTCCTTTAGACCGTGCGTAATTTCAAAGTGTGTTTTGTTGCGTCTACCAACTTTAATATGCGTTTTAACACCTTTTTCTCCATCTTTATTTTTTTGGGGTTCGCCTGTGTCAAGCTTAACAAAATGCTGGCGTTCACTCCTAATTTCTGCTTCTATTTTAGTTATTCGTTTATTTTCAGAAATTACAATAGCTATTTCTGTCGGGCCGGGACGCATACCTTTCGGGGGTTCGTCAAACAAAATTTCAAGATTGCCGCGTGTTTCCGATGCGGAAATTTTTGTAACTTGTCCACCAAACTGCTTGCCAATCAGGTTTTGGACTTTCAGTTTTTGTCCTTGCTTAAACTGTCCAAGATCGTTTGAATTTACTGTAGCTTTTACAGTAAACACTTCCGGACTTAAAACCGCTGCAATCGGAATCTGAAGAATATCAGGTTTTTCAAAGACAATAATATCTACGTCTGCAGACATGCCGGGCAGTAGTTTAAATTCTTCTGGATCTGGTATCTCAACCTCTATGTCAACCTCAAAGGTAATCACACCGCCGCCGCCTTGACCACGTGGGGTAGAGCTTGGTGAAATTTCGCTCACTTTCCCATTAAAAATTTTATTGCGAAAGCTATCCACACGTATTTCTACGCGTTGTCCCTCTTTTATCCTGCCGATTTCGACCTGATTGATTTGGGTTTTGACAATCATCTGCGAAAGATCAGCGATGCGCATGATTGCTTCCCCTCGTGAAAATGCCGACCGGCCTGAAGTGATAATCTCCCCCTCTTCTACAGAAATACGCGTAATTGTGCCAGACATCGGTGCTTTAACCGTTGTCCACTCGTAGCGATCCTGCTGAGATTTGAGGCGGCTGTCCGCTTGCAGTAGGTTTGCTTCTGCGCTAACTTTAGCATGTTTTGTGAGATCTTTCTCTTCCTCAGTAGTCTCTTCAGTTTGTTTGAGGCGGGTGCGTGCGTTTTCTAAATCCGCTTTCAATTGCTTTTCTTGTGCGTCTTGAGATTCTTTCACCGTTTTCACATTCTTTTTATTCAGGGCAAGTGTTGCTTCTCTACTCTGAATTGCCACTTTTTCCCGTTTGATGTTTTCTTCTTCGGATTTAATTGTTTCATTTTGGGATTCAACCGCTTTCAGTGCAGTTTCATATTGGGATTTAGTTGAAGCGAGTTGTTTTTGGGATTGCTCTAATGTTTGCTTTGAAATTAATTCTTTTTCAAATAATTCTTTGTTACGTTCGTGTTCGGACTGGGTTGTCTCAAAGGAAATTTTTGCGGATGTGACACTTGCCTTTGCCCGATCAAGTGTCAAGTTTGCCTGTGTTAGAGAGATTTCCGCCCGCTTCAGTGAGATTTGGTCTCGGTCCAGCAAGTTCTGCGTAGTTGCCACGAGGGTTTCCGCTTCAGTAATCCGTTGTTGTTTGTTCGCGGCAAAGGATTGGAGGTTAGCCTCAGCTTTAGCGACAGAATTTTGCGCCTGTGACATGTCACTTTTTTCGCGTTGTTCAGCTATCTTTATTCGGAGGTCTGCTTGTTCACGTTCAGCGCTTCGCGCATCTCGGTTTGCCTTTGCTTGCTTCATATCCTCTAAAATCTGCTCATCGTCAATTTTGAGGAGTCGATCCCCTTCTTCAACTGTGTCACTCTCCTCAACGTAAATTTCCTTTATTTCGCCCTCTACGTTCGACCGAACATCTACTTCAATAAAGGAGCGAAGCGTACCAGATTCTTGGACTTTTACAAGGAATTGTCCGCGGCGTACAACCTCGCGCTTATCTTCGTCATCTTCTTTCTGCTGTCCAAAGTTCATTCGGGTTGCACCTATTATCGCTACTGCAATGACAATAATAGTACTTGTGCCGATAATCACCCATTTTTTGCTGATTTTCATAATTACTCAAGGACCCCCATTGCATCCTGTAACCGTGTTCGCGCAATTTTGTAATCGTAAAACGTATTCACCCGATTTGTCAATGCTCGCGCGTAACTTGTTTGTGCGTCAAGCGCCTCAAGTGGAATCGCTTTTCCGACTTTAAGACGACCTTGAACGACATCTAAACTGAGTTTAGCGTTAACTACTTGTGTATTAGAGATTTCCACGGCGGCTTCACTGCGTTTTAGGTTCAGATAACTTTGTCGTACCCCAAGCGCAACGGAGCGTTCCAAGTCGCTTGCATTTTCGCGTGTTTGTTCCAACTGCATATTAAGTTCCTTGACGCGATTACCCAAGATACCCCCATCAAAAAGCGTAAAGTTGAGCGATGCACCAACACTCCAACTCCGAAAATCCGAAAAATTTTGACGTTCATGCAGGTAATCATCAAGGTTGACATTATAGTTTACGTTTGCGCTCAACTGCGGCCAACGCCGTAATTTTGAAAGTGTCAAACTCCATTCTTGTTGTTTAATTTGTGCTTCAGTTTCCTTAAATTCTGGGCGATTTTCAAGGGCTATCTGTATCGCTTCTTCAACAGTGATGTCTATCTTCTCAATAGTCCCACGTTTCAGATACAATTGGAAGGATTCATCTACTGCTACGGTAATTAGCAGTCCAGGGTCTAAGCCCATAAGGCGTGGTAAAGTCGCTTGTGAAATCTGGAGCGAATTTTGGCTATTGAGTAATCCCAATTCGTCACTTGTTTCACGGACTCTGGCAGTTGCAACATCTGCGGGGATAAGTACACCTGCTTCTTCTAAAGCTTGGATCTGTTTTGTATTATCTCTGGATCGCTCTAATACATCTTCACTCACCTTAACGAGTTCTGTATCTTTAAGGACATCATAGTACGCTTGTGTAATCTGTAGAATTAGACCCTGTTTAATCCCTTCATTTCGGTTCGTTGTAACTATCAAACTCTCTTTTGCCTGTGCGTGATTTACTTCACGTTGTCCATTATCCCAAAGCGTGTAACGTCCTGTCAATCCTAAATCGTAGTTTTCTCGTTCAAAACCGAAATCTAAACGGTCAGAGAAGTCGTATCGACCAGAGGAAGTAATTGTCGGAAAATAACCTGCACGTGCATTTTTTAAACGTAACTCCTGAATAGCAAGACTCAACCGTGCATTTCGCATACTCGTTGCTTTTTCTAACCCCATTTGGATACACTGTTCAAGTGTTAACGGTTGAGACAAGTCAATTTCTATTGGCTCTTGTGCATCCGCACAAAGAATTACCATAAACTGAAGGCTAAACAGAATAAACGTAAACCCAATTCCCCATCGAAGCATTAGCATCTCCTTAAACTTATATTATGGAAGATTGTAATCTTAAACAAGCCTTTAAATTTTTTGACAATAACGAATTGTAAAAGTTCAGCATAAATTTTCGTTATTTTTTTTGATAAAGTATATCGGCAATTTTGACGCAAATGAAGTAAAAAAGTTTAGTCATTCTTCAGTGGTAATGAGATTAGAAATTTGAATTGACATCAAAATGATAACGTGTTAGATTTATGTATGAAAAAGTTTGGCTGGCGACTTTGAAGTTGAAACTGAACGTGCCGTTTTTCGCAACGAATTGGCTGCGCTGCAGATGGAGTTATGCAAATATTCTCGCATATTGGGTGGACATCGCCGATGTAGAGGATTTGACTGATTTTGAGGAACGGAGAGTGCTAAGTGAACGGCAAAGGCCTGGAAGACACTAAATTTCTCTCAACATCTGCATGAAATTTTCTGGTGTGACGATTTGTATACCTTGATATTTTCCTAAATCCAACAAGTCCTTGTCACGACTTACAATATAGTCAGCAGAGCTGGCTACAGCACAAGCGATGATTATGTCATCTTTGGGATCGCGTTCTATGACTTGAATTTCCGGCAACTGCTTCACTATTACGCTAATTTCTCTCAGTCTATTGAGAAAAATGTCCACATCTGCTTGTGAATAGTCGTAACGTTTCCGTATATGGTGTTTTTCCAACAAGACATCGTGGATTTCTTGTAAAATTTCTTCAGTGGTGTAAAGATGAACCTTTTCCCGACACTGAAACACCAATTCAGAGGCTAAACCTGTGGTAAGAAAAGCACTTACCGCGACAACGCTATCAAGGACAACATGAAGTTTTCCGTTCATATTCTTCCTGACGTAATTCGGCAACTGCACATTGTACATCCGAGACGACTTCTGATTCACTCACACCTCTATTTTTTTCATGGACGCTGCTCATGACACGTTGAAGTTCATCCCAAGCCGACACCGCCGGTTCTGAGCGTAGTTTGGAGGTTTCTTTCCTGGAAAAGTGTGGCGTAATCACAATCTGTCCATTCTCAAGCCTCACATCCGCAATATCGCCTTCTTTGAGATCCAAAGTATCACGGATGTGCTTAGGGATAGTAACCTGACCATCTTGGAGAATTCTAATCGCTGACATCTTTTAGTTCCTTTGAATTAATTGTTTCCAATATTGTACCTAATTTTGAAAGAAATTGCAACGAAAATAGATTTCAACGCACCGACAAACTTACCTTGACAATTCAATTCGGACAGAGTATAATTGAAAAAACTCAATATCAGAAAGTCGAAACCCAATCATATATAATGAATCGAATTGACAAAAAATTTCAGCAACTCCGACAGCAAGGTGTCAGCGCGTTTATGCCTTATCTCTGTGCAGGAGATCCAACACCTGAGTTAACCGCGAAACTCCTCCTTACGCTTGAACAAGCAGGTGCTGACCTCATAGAACTCGGTGTCCCCTTCTCTGACCCAATAGCAGACGGTCCAACTATTCAACGTGCCAGCGAACGTGCGCTCAAACATCGTATCTCTCTCCAACAGATTCTTGAGATAGTGAAAACACTCCGCCAGCAAACAGACATTCCCATCGCGTTGATGAGTTACTATAATCCGATCTTTAGTATGGGGGAATCAACATTTTGCCAAGCAGCACAAGATGCAGGCGTTGACGGAATAATCGTGCCAGACCTACCGCCAGAGGAAGCACAACCACTTTTAGAAGTTGCACCACAACATAACCTCGCTACTATCTTCCTTGTTGCACCGATAAGTCCATCAGAACGGATGCAAAGTATCGCATCAGTCAGTACTGGATTTGTCTACTGTGTTTCGTTAACTGGCGTAACAGGGGTTCGGGCAACGTTATCAAACGAAGTAGCACCGATGATAACAGAACTCCGCAAGCACACAAACAAACCGATCAGCGTCGGTTTCGGTGTGTCCACCCCCAAGCAAGCAAAACAGGTGGCAGAAGTCGCTGATGGGGTTATTGTGGGAAGTGCTATTATCAATGTGATTGAAGAACATAAGGATGACGAATCAAAATTGCTTACTGCGGTAAAACAGTTTGCATTAGAATTGGCAACTGGTGTAAAGTAGTAAAGAATCTCTCGAATTTAACAGATGGAGGATTCTATCACAATGGCTTATAGCAACTTCACCTTAGAATCAGTGAGAGAGACATTTCAACTTGAAACATTTCAGTCCATAGGCATCTTTTCTGAAACAGACTGCGTCCAACCGAGTGTGGAACTTACCAAAGCGTTAAAAAAGAAGGTGCCATTAGCCGTAGCGATAGGCACAGAGAAAGCCAAGTCGGAGATGATAGTCGCCGATATACTTGTTGAACTCCGAGAGCACTTTGAGCACCGTATCAGTCTCTTTTCGGGTATTGATTTCAATGTTGATACCGAAAATGATTTGACGGGGGTATGCGATTTTTTGGTGAGTCTGTCGCCAGAACAGTACTACTTGGAGGCACCAATCATTATTCTTGTTGAAGCGAAAAAGGATGACCTGACAACCGGACTTGGCCAGTGCGTGGCGGAAATGATAGCTGCTCAACGTTTTAATAACGAAAAAGGGAATAACATTCCTTGTGTTTATGGGGCTACGACGACCGGGATAAATTGGCTCTTTCTCAAATTGGAAGGGAAGCAACTTCACATTGATATGTCTACCTACATGCTTGAACGATGTGACAGAATTCTCGGTATTCTTGCAAGCATGGTAGCACAAAAAGTATGAAGTCCACAACTTATACCATTTCTGATATATAATGTCTCTTTTTTGTAGCATAAACTTTCCAGTTTGTGCTACATTCCGCTTCATTTCTAACAACCGCTAATGGACAAAAATTGATAGAAATGGTATTAGCTGTGAGAACCTTTTCCTTGTATCCGCGTTAATTTGTGTAATCTGGAATTCAAAAAAGAATAACTACATTCCACGCTTGATGCCAAATTCCGCTTCAAACGCTTCCCATATTTCTTCCGGTATGTCAGCCGTTGCAGCTTCAAACCCATCTTCCACTTGTGCTTTGTCCGCTGGACCGAACATCACAACACCATCTATCGGTGCAGCGAGGCAAAACTGCATCGCTAAGTGTCGGATATTAACATCACGTTCCTGACACCATTTCCACATAGAGTATGCTTTAGGTTCAGCATCAGGGTTACGTCTCCGTTCATCTTCAATGTTCGGTTCCGCACCAGTGAGGCTTCCCATCCCCAATGGGCTGGCGAGGATAATGCCGACATCGTGTTCGCGTGCTAATGGTAACGTAGTTTCCGCTACAGATTGCGATAACAATGTATAATCCAAAAAGGTGAGAATAATATCTATATGCCCTGTTTCGATCAGTTGCTTGTGGAAATCGTGGGAACGTACCCCCGCACCGATATGTCGGATTAAGCCTTCATCTTTCATCTCCAGAAGCGTATCCAAAGCGCGTCCTTTATCTAATACACTTTCCATATCCAACGGGTCATGGATCAACACTGCATCAAGATAGTCTGTTTGCATGTCTTTAAGACTATTTGTCACACTCCACCGTGTGCCGTCTGCGGAGAAATCTTTCCTACGTTCAGGGTGTGTGCCGACTTTTGCCTGCAGATACACTTTTTCTCTCAAACCGTCAGAAAGTGCTTCACCCCAAAGATGCTCCCTGTGTCCAGGGTAGGTGTCAATATAGTTGATACCGAGTCCAATTGCCTTTCTGATTGCACTAATAACCTCTTCATCCGGTTTTGAGGACAGCCATGCTGCACCAAGTGCTAATGCATTTGGTCGCATTTCAGTCCGTCCCATTCGGCGAGTTTCTAATTTTTGTGTCATAATGAAATTCCTTGAAAATTACTGCTATTGATCTTCAAGTGTCCTTCGCAACTTATGTGTAGATGTAGCAAGCGACTCTTGTAGATAAGCGTATGGAAAACCTCCCCATCGGTCAGGTGGTGGTTCATGTGCTTGTGCAATTTTGAGATTGACAAAAATGGGACCGATTTCATTCCAGATTTTGGGTAGATCAGTTTCAAGTGTCCCTATGTCATCAAATTCATAAACCTGCTCAAAACCTGTCCCCTTCGCAATTGTTGTCCAACTAAAGCCAGCGTTCCGCGGAACAGGTTGATTACCAGTAACTTCATAAGTGCCATTATCACAAAGAAAAAGAAGATAGTTTGCAGGCGGTTTTGGCAAACCTGTAATCGTTGCAAGTGTGCCTAAACACATCAGCATGCTTCCGTCCCCGTTAAGCACAACAACCTTCTTTTTAGGTTTTGCCAACGCAATACCGAGTGCGAAATCCGCAGCGTGTCCCATAGCACTCCCAACAGAGGCGTAGTCCAATGGATGTGTTGATATTTTAGCCCACGGCACACTCATCCCCATCGTGGTGATAACGATTTCGTCTGTTCGCTGCGATGCAATAAATTTTAGACACTCTTCTTTGATAAGCATAATCTTCAAGTAAAAAGTCTTACTTTTTACCTTCCTCTAACGGTAAGAACTTGATTGTTGGTGGATTTTTCATCGTTGTTGTCATAATTTGGAGATGTTGCAAAAATTCTGATTGAGTTTCTATCCCATTAATGCCGCCTTCCCATATAGCCAATGCCCGATAACTGATCCGCCCTTCATCATCGAGGTTTAGGACAATAGACAAACGAGATGCGTCTGTGTCAAGCAAACTGCTCGCCTGCGCTGTTGGATAAAATAATGCAACGCCAAGCGGATATGTTCCATCAAGGTCTGTTCCCCAACTCCACAACAAACCGTGTTCTTCATCGCTCCCTGATGAGTCAGTAAGTTTGGGAATGCCTACGACGATAGCGTAATCCGCAGGTAATTCTCTATCTAATTGGATAAAGTGTTCAATCCACAGATTTCCACCATAAATAAAAGTTGTTGACGTAAGTTGATATGTCTGGCCGTTAATGTCCCAGCTCGGCAGTATTCGTTGAACGACCGAACGCATACCGCCATCGGCAAGAATCCGAACATAATCTCCTTCATTTGGCAGTGGAATCAATTCCTTTTTTTCTTTATGCCATAGTGCAAATCCACCACATCCGACCAATTCATCCGGAGGCGTCAACAGAACCATTGTAGTGTTTTCTGGGTCAAGAAGTGCATTCAGGGACAAGCCAATTGATTTGGAAAAATTGAGCTGCTCCTCAGATTTTCGGATAAAGTAATCCTCCTGATTCTCCAAGTCGTGCATTACCCACCTTTGTTCAGGTTTTGCAACTTCTATTTTTAACGCCTGCGGATTTTGGGTCAGTGAAATCTTGCTCCTTTCAAAATGATGTCTAAAATCTGGTGAAATTGGGCTGTTACCCTCTAATTCCACCAAATACATCTTATCAACGCTGAAAAGTTCTTTCCGTTTTTTGCCATACGCAGCTACAGCCCCGTTCGGCTTCAACAGATAGGCAATTAAATCGGATTCCATCGCTGCCACAGCATTCAGTTCAGGGAAAATCCCCGCACGCGTCTGTTTTTTTACATCAAGCGTAAATGTCGCCTTAACATTTGGATCGTAAAGCACTGAAATCTCTTTCGTCTCCTCAGCGGCAAGATCTAAAAGAAAAACCAATTGATCACGTTCACCGTCATAGTCTAAGTCATCCGCCTGGGCAGGGATCATTGCTTCTCGTGGTGCTTTACCGGTAACAACAGAATACGCATTAAGGGTAAAATCTGCACTAACCTTTTGAAGCTGCTCTATGGTGAGTACAATTGGAACATTTTCTCGATCAATTGCAAGTGTATTTTGAATAGTAAACCGAGTGCGGTTAGTTTTTTGTTTGCCACCAGGAAACGTACAACCAACAAAAACTACCAAAAAAGCTGCAATAAACCAGTGCCAACATTTCACTTTTTGAATTTGGATTCTCTTATTCTTATATATCATCAATTTTCACTACCAATCGAAAGCCTTATGAAAAAATTGCCCTTATAGTAAAATCCGAAAATATGTGGACATTTCAATGAACAGCAATCCCCACACCATCCCGCTGGCGAGGTTTCCTAACCTCGCCAATGTAAAGGTAATTGTGGTTTTTACTCTAATGTTAAGGCAGAATTTCAAGCAAATCTGCAATTTCTGATTCTGTATTATAGAAATGCGGTGAAACTCTGACACCACTCCCACGCTCGGCAGTAATTATGTTTCTTTCATTGAGCAGCGCATAGAGTTCAGCAGGTGTATGGTGATCGCTTTCAAAAACCACGATCCCTGCGCGTTCAGAATCCGACTGAGGGGTAATGACGCGATACCCTTTGGAGTCCAATCCCTTAATTAAGCCTGCTGTAAGTTCCAAAATAGAATTCTCAATGTTCGAAACACCAATTTCAAGTAATAGTTCAATCGCAGCCTTGAGTCCATATAAACCGATGCTATTATAAGATCCCTCTTCAAAACGTGTAGCATCCGGTTTCTGCGTGAGGTCATAATCAAGAAATTCGCGAGGATTCACAACACTTGCCCACCCAACGTTGGTATTAATAAGTTGTTCCAGTTTGTGATTAGCACAATAGAAAATCGCTGCACCTTCTGGTGCCAGCAGCCACTTGTGCCCGTCTGCCGCGAGGATATCAACATGACTTGACTTCACATCTACTTCAATCGCACCGAGGCTTTGGATTGCATCCACGACAAACCAGATATCGCGTTCGCGACACATCTCACCAATTGCTTTTATGTCATTTCGGAAACCAGACGCAAATTCCACGTGACTAATTGTTACGACCCGTGTACGTTCATCAAGTGCGGCTACAATATCTTCAAGATAAATACGCCCTTCGCGCTCAGGCACCATGCGTGTTTCAACGCCGTAGCGTTCCTTCAAACTCCACCAGGGATAAACATTCGCTGGAAATTCGACAGCCGTGGTAACAACGTTATCTCCTGCTCGCCAATCAATGCCGTTTGCCGCGATGAGTATGCCTTGCGTTGTATTTTTCATAAAAGCTATTTCCGTTGCATCAGCATTGATCAGCTGCGCTGCAACGGACCGACAGCTTTCAATCGTTTCAACCCAGGCTTCAACGTTCACAGCACCGTTCACTGTGGCATCTTCTGCAAAACCAATCATGGCATTCCTCACCCGATTTGATAAAGGGGCAACACCAGCATGGTTCATATAAACATAAGATTGGGTAACCGGAAATTCGGTTCGCCATTTATCAAGAAACATCTTCAAAGCGTTTTACACTGTCCTTAGCGTTCAAAAAAATCTCAACTGTGTAATCTATTACACGTTTAGCATTTGCATAGGTGATAGTCTCGCCAAACAAACCGCAACAAAATACCAAAATACCAATATTTATCAGAATGGGCCCAACGTTTGGAAATCCTATCGTTAGAATACTGCCCAATGCAGATAAAACTGCACCTGCAGGACCGAAACTTCGAATGGGGCGCCTTGCACACCGATAAATAAAAAAAGAGGCGAGCGGACTTAGATCCGCAGCTTCACGTTGTGCTTTGGCAAGTGACCATCCTGTTATTAAACTAATTCCTATCAGAGAACTCCCTAATCCAATGCAACTGAAAGCAGCAATAATAGAAATATTGATCAGGATCCCTCCTATAATGAAGAAAGGAAGACTTAGAAACGCAGCGACTCGAAAGACATTAAATTTTGCTTTCACTTCGTTGTGATATGCGTGTTGCGTGAGTGGTTGCCTATTTAGATTCGAGTGCCGCGCGAAAACGGAGAGAATCAACTTAAATGCTAAAATATCTAATATAACACGCCAAATTCTACCGAGACCGTATTTGCTTGTCCCGAAACGACGCGGGTGATGCATCACAACAATTTCTGCAATACGCGCACCTACGACCGTAGACATAGCTGGGATAAATCGATGCATCTCTCCATAAAGGGGCACCTGTTTGATCACTTCAGCACGATATGCTTTGAGGGAACAACCGTTGTCATGAATCGCAACGCCTGTCACCTTACTAATTATCCAATTAGCAATGACAGAGGGAACTCGCCTTGTCCAAAATTTGTCCTGCCGTTCTTTTCGCCATCCACACACCAGATCATAATCTTCGTCAAGTTTTTCAAGTAGATTCGGAATATCTGCAGGGTCATTTTGTAAATCACCATCCATGCTGATAATACGCTCGCCTTGAGCGAATTCAAAACCCGCTGCCATCGCAGCTGTCTGACCAGCATTCTCTTGAAATCGGATTACAGCTAAGTGCGGTTCCTGATTACGCAATTTAGAAAGCACCTCAAAGGTGTTATCATGACTCCCGTCGTCTACAAAAAGCACTTCATACGTTTCACCAATTGACTCACATACCGCCCGAATCTGCTTATACAGTGGAACTACGTTTTCCTCCTCGTTGTAAACCGGGACAACAATTGATAGATACGGTTTTTGTGTAGCGTTCAATGCGACTCCTTCCGATTTAAAAGAATCTGATGTGCTTCAGCAAGCGAATCAAAGGTGCCTGCATCAACCCATTCACCCTGTAAAAAACTATATTCAAGTTGCCCGCGATTAATATAAACATTGTTAACCGCAGTAATTTCGTATTCTCCACGTGCCGACGGTTCAATTGTTCGGATAACATCAAATACGAATGAGTCGTAAAAATAGATACCCACTACCGCGTAATTACTTTTGGGTTGCTCCGGTTTTTCTTCAATTTCTACAATTCGGTTCGCATTTAAGGTTGCCACCCCATAACGTTCAGGGTCATCAACTTTTTTCAGGAGAACACGGGCACCTGTCTGTTGCGCGTGAAAGTCAGAAACGGCTTGTTGAATTGAGGACTCAAAAATATTGTCTCCCAATAAGACTGCTATTCTACCTCCTGCAGCGAACCCTTCAGCTAAGGCAAGAGCATTCGCAATACCTTTCGCCTCCTCCTGCACTCTATAGGTGAATTCGCACCCGAAATCTTTTCCACTCCCCAACGCGTTTACAAAATCCCCTACGTAACCCGGATTTGTAACAATAAGAATATCAGTAATTCCTGCTTCTGTAAGTTGTCTGACACAGTGAAAAACCATCGGTTCATTGCCAACGGGCAGCAGATGTTTGCTGGTAACCTTCGTCAGCGGATATAAACGGGTGCCTAAACCTCCTGCAAGGATTACCCCTCTTAGTATTGTTTCTTTTGTGGTTTTCGACATTAGTCAGTTTCGAACGCGATTCACTACATGGAATCACGTCAGCACCTCATTATGCATTTTTTCCACGCCCGGGGAATGTTAACTCTGCAACACCAGACTTATCTAAATCACCCAAGCCGAGTTCAATCATCCGATCATACTGATCTTTCGTTGCTTGCGCCAGTGGAAGTGCAATGCCCGCATCATCCGCAAGGTCAAGCGCGATCCCCGAATCTTTTGAGGCATGGGCAGCTGAAAAATAACATTCATGATCGCGTATTTGCATATCCTCACCGTCTGTCTCTAAGACGCGAGAGTTTGCGCCAGTTTGTGCGAACACTTCCTGCAACATTTCCAAATCCAGACCAAGCGCAGCACCTAATCCAAGTCCCTCCGCGAGACCCGCAGTGTTGATGTTCATTACCATGTTGACCAATGCTTTTACTTGCGCAGCCTTGCCTGCTTCACCGATATAACGGAGGGAAACACTCATTGAATCCAAAATTGTGCGCGCTTTATCAAAAGTCTCTTTTTTACCACCACACATTAAATAAAGTGTGCCTTCGCGCGCCTGTGTAATGCTGCTCGCCATACACCCCTCAAGACTTTCCGCACCATGTTTCTCTGCAAGACTCTCAATATCAACATGAACTTGTGGACTAATTGTAGCACAATTAATAAATACTTTTCCTGATGCGCCTTTTAGCAAACTATCATCTGCATCATCGGAATAGATTTGCCGCATTGCATCGTCATCTGTCACAACAGTAATGATATAATCTGCAAGTTCAGTGACCTGTGCTAATTTATCTGTAGCCGTTGCCCCAAGTTCTGTCGCCAATTCCTGTGCCCGTTCACTTGCCACATCGGACACAACAACCACTTTAAACCCTTCGTCATTAAGGTGTCGGGCGATGTTCGCTCCCATTCTGCCGACACCTACGACACCAATTTTATAATCTGCGTTTGCCATATTCGCCTCCGTACTCTATAATCAAGATTTATAAAAGGAAATACAATCTGCTATAACGCCAGTTTGATAATAAATGACATCAGCTCAATAATAGGTCTTTTCTCCGCAGGCCCACCTTGCGGTTCTTGTAGCACAAACTTTCCAGTTTGTGTGCTATGGGCGCAAACTGGAAAGTTTGCGCTACAATAGGTTTTTATCAAACTCACGTTACTATAAGTTTGTTGTTAAATTATTGTATAAATTTTACGTTGATTTGTCAACAGGTTTGTTGCAACAGTAAACAAATGACTCCGTCACTTACTAAAAATTATAAAACAGTACTTTTTTCTTGACAATTTTTGTGTAGCTGCTATACTAAAATTATAAATCACAAACCAGTAACTTTATAAACTTACTGGTAGGTTTTCATTATCATTCCTGAGGAGGACTAACAACGATGACCCGTTACACCCTTGATTTCGCTCTAAGCATAAACCGAAGCTATCTTATTATTCTCATACTCGGCATGTTTGCGATAACATATATCGGTTGCGTAGGCGGCGTTGACATCGTACCGCTGAGTGCGAAAATTCAAAACGCTGATAATGCCTTTGATGAAGCGGAAGCCGTTTCTACCCGGTCAGATGACCCAGAAGAAAAACGGAAGATACGCGCCAGGCAGCAAAAAGCTTATGATAGAGCGATGTCCCTTTACCTTGAAGTGATTGCAAAAGACGTTAAAGGAAAATACGCTCAGCGAGCCCACTATCAAATCGCAAAAATCTACAAGAAGCATTATGAGTGGGATAAAGCAAATGAGCATTATCAAGCAATTATTGAACTTGATCCAACAGGATACTATGCAAGTGAAGCAAAAAGTAGCCTTTCGAATATTCGCAAAAACCGTGAATTAATTGCACAGGAACTCGCGAATTATCAAAACTATAAAGCCCTTTATGACATTGAAAAAAGTGATGAAACCTATGATATTGCCGCAAAGTCGCTCTATAAAGTTGCCCAGGCGTATGAAACATTAGAAAATTTTCCCGAAGCCATCACAACTTTTGAGAGAATGGCCAAAGAATTTGCAGAGCATCCCCAAGCACCACAAGCGCAATTTCAAGTGGGAAACATCTATTTTTATAAATTGTATGATTACACGAATTCTGGTGGTTGGGGTGCTTTTATAGCAGTTAACGATAAATTTCCTGACACTTTCGAAGCTCAACAGGTAAAAAGTAAGTTGATCGAAGCTAAAGATCTCTTAACTGACATCAAAAAGTACCAAGATGAAATTCGGCGCTACAGGAGCAAAAAAGCAGAGGAATTTGAAAAACTTGGGAGATATGTGCGGCCATCCGAAAAATGGTTGATGGGAAAAGTCGAACTTGTTGTTCAGCTTTATCAACAAATCGCACGGAATTGGAAAAAACTCCGTCACTATCCGTACGCTATCGAAACGTATAAGGAGTTAATACGCGATCTTTCACACAAAAAGTTTGCTGTTTCTGATGCGCTATACCAAGTTGGTGTACTTTACCAGCAAAGTGGTCAATACGAACGTGCAATTCAAGCTTATGATGATCTGCTTGAAGAGGCACCACAATCCACTTGGCTAAATGAATCTATATATCAACAAGCAGTCTGCTATCGCGCTATTCGTGAATTTGGTTCCGCTTACAAAGGGTTCAAAACATATTTGAGTCTCACAAAAGGTGACACACCCTACTTCCGAGAAGCGGAGCAAATTATCCGTCAGTATGAGCTTGACCAAGACCAAGACGGTTATAAGTTCTATGAAGAACAGGAAAGTGGCACCTCGGATCAAGACCCAAACTCATACCCTGTCGTAAAAAATTAACGATTTTGGTGATTGAAACTTCTGTGAGGATTGAACAGAAGGGGTAGCACAAACTGTATGAAGATTAATTTATTATAGTGAATTCTATAATTACTTGCACACAATTGTAGCACAAACTTTTAGTTTGTGCAGTAGTGTACGCAAACTAAAAGTTTGTGCTACAGAAGTGTCCCATTAATTATAGACTTTACTATAAACGCATTGTCACAAAAATAAGTGAACACGAGAATGTTCTGAAGTTGGCAACCTTTTGAAAACTTCTTGCTGGATTAACTCATGTGTATAACGGCGCGAGAAGTGA
Source organism: Candidatus Poribacteria bacterium (assembly GCA_965221425.1). Taxonomy (GTDB): domain Bacteria; phylum Poribacteria; class WGA-4E; order WGA-4E; family WGA-3G; genus MSPOR6. The sequence goes on from OZ244889.1 coordinate 609,187, forward strand.
TGTAAGACAACACATTCGCTCTCAAAATGCTCTAACAGAGACGGTAACATTTCCAGATGCAAATGTTTCGTTTTCTTAGCCCGCTCACGATGTTCAGGTGTAATAAAGGTACATTCACAAATCAGCAATTTACACTGGGTGAGAAGCGGATGCGCGTCAAGCGTTATGCCATGTGTATCACCTAAATAAGCAACTAAAGGTAACTGTACCTCATTTGTAATTTCAACACCTGAACGCTTGAGTGCCACGATTTCTCTACTTGATAAATCGTGGTATTCGGGTTTCAGTTTTTTGCGAACTTCACAAATTAGATAGGATACAGCCGGAACACTATGGTTACCCGGTAGAATGTGGGCAATTAAATTTTGCCGAAACGAAATAGAATCACCCGCTTCTACTGGTGTAAGTTGATAACCCCAATTTCGCCCCCCATCTAACGTAGAAATCTTGTCAAGGATGTTCTTCAATTGCTTGAAACCGCTTAACGGAACATAGATATTTCCTGGCGGTATTTCGGCAAGCCAACGTTGACTTATATAGATGGGTAATCCAAAATAGTGGTCAAGGTGGAAATGCGAAATAAAAACATGGTTCGTCCCGATAAAATGTATTGGGCACCTGCCCAAATCAAAAATTAGATCCAGTTCCTTTATCCTGATGTAAGTCGCAACAGCTGAACTTGATCTTCCTTCAAGTACCCAATTTCCACATTGTAGCAATGGCATAATTAATCAAAAGCACAATTCTTTTTTGCTTTTCCTTTGGAGAATAAAATAGATGCATATCAAAATCGGCATAATCGGTGGTAGCGGGTTTTATCAAATGGACGGTTTGGCCGACATTGAAACAATCGAGATAGAAACTCCTTTCGGCAAACCGAGTGATAAATTAATTATCGGTAATCTTGATGGACGACCAGTAGCTTTTCTACCGCGTCATGGTGTAGGACACCCACTTCTTCCTTCTGATATTAATGTTCGCGCCAATATTTATGCTTTAAAGTCGTTAGGTGTAGAATGGCTCATCTCCGTCAGCGCAGTAGGTAGTCTCAAGCAAGAAATTGAACCACGTCACTTTGTTGTGCCGGATCAACTTTACGACCACACCAAAAACCGAGAATCAACTTTTTTCGGTGACGGTATTGCCGCACATATTAGCCTTGCACACCCGTTTTGCGGACACCTAAGCTCACTTCTATACAGTGCTGCGACAGAAGTTGGGGCAACCGTTCACAATGGTGGAACCTATATTTGTATGGAAGGCCCCGCGTTTTCTACACAAGCAGAATCCAATGTTTACAGACACCTCGGTTTTGATATTATCGGCATGACTGCAGCACCGGAAGCCAAACTTGCACGCGAGGCAGAAATCTGTTATGCAGTCCTTGCATGTTCTACCGACTACGATTGCTGGCACCCTGAACATGATAACGTTACCACTGAGATGATTTTGGATAACCTTCGCTCTAACGTAGAAACCTCTAAGAAGACTGTCCGGAATTTAGTGTCAAAACTACGAGATGAACAACGCGATTGTGCTTGCGGCAGCGCCCTTCAATTCGCCATCGCTACACAACAAGACAAGATTTCGATTGCTAAACGACATGAACTAAAACTTCTATTGGATAAGTACCTGGCGTAACGTGTTAAAAATCCTATCTGCTTCCGATTCAGTAAGAATAAGCGGAGGCGCGATATATATGATATTTTCAGGTTCATCAACAGCGTGACCAATTTTCCCAACAATAACCCCTTTTTCTTTTAATTGTCCTACAATTTTGTTCGTTTTTGCAGTTTCAAGATGTGAGCCATCAGTTTGAATGAGTTCTACAGCAAGCATTAAACCTTTACCACGCACATCACCAACAATTGGTAGTGATTTTAACGTCTTTAGTTTTTCAAGTAGGTAATTACCGACCTTTTCAGCGTTTTCCCAGAGACGTTCTGATTGTAAAATGTTCAGATTTGCTACACCAGCGGCACAGGCAACAGGGTGTCCACCATACGTACAAACTTGTGAAAATTCCCGATTTTCATCAGAATCCCCAAGAAATGTGTTGAATACAGAAGTGGAAGCAACACATGCACCGAGTGGAATATAACCACTCGTTAGCCCTTTCGCAAGCGTGATGAGGTCTGGCTGTACGTCCCAATGCTCACAAGCAAACATTTTTCCTGTCCGTCCGAAGCCCGTAATAACTTCATCAAGAATCAGCAACAAACCGTAATCATCACAAATTTTTCGTAATTTAGGAAAATAATCATCAGATGGCACAATTACACCGCCGCCGCCGATGATAGGTTCTGCTATCACTGCAATCACGGTTTCGGGGCCTTCCGACTGAATTATCCGTTCAATGTCGTTTACGCACGCATCATTGCACGATTTTTCATCTAATCCGAGTGGACATCTATAGCAATAGGGTGGAGGCGCATGATGGAATCCTGGGACCAACGGTTCAAATGCTTTACGTCTGCGTGCCTGTCCTGTGGCTGACATTGCGCCATACGTAAATCCATGATAGCCACGATATCGGGTAATTATCTTGTAGCGATTCTCTCCAGGGTAGGTCTGTCTACCATACTGACGCGCAATTTTGATCGCGGTTTCGTTCGCTTCGGATCCACTGTTGCAAAAATAGACATGATTCAAATCACCTGGAAGACAAGCAGCCAACTGTTCTGCTAATTCAGTCGCAGGCACATTAATCTGTGAGTGTGGATAGTAGCACAATTCCTGTATCTGTGCATAGACCGCATCCGCAATTTCTTGTCTACCGTAACCGACATTGACATTCCACAGTGCCGAATACGCATCTAAATATTCATTTCCCTCTGCATCTATCAGAGTTGTGCCATGTGCCGATTTAAAAACCAACAGATCCGTTTCGTCAAGACGTTGGTGTTGGAACAGTGGATGCCACACATGGGCTTTGTCAATTTCTTTATATTTCTTTTCCATTTTAGAAACCTCCGTTAAAGTCACATTGATTCCGGTGCTGAAATACCTAACAATCTCAACCCATTTGCCAACACTGTTCGCACACCTTGAATAAGGATGAGTCTTGCATAAGTCTGCTTCATATTTGAGGCATCAAGTACCCGATGCTGATTGTAATATGGATGGAACATACCTGCTAATTCATGAAGATAATGTGGCACACGGTGTGCTTCCCGTTCCTCCGCACTGGACAGGACAATTGCTGGAAAATCTGCCAATTTCCGTATCAGTTCGTGCTCAGATGGTTCTGTAAGCATCTCCAGAGAAACTTCATCAATCGGTTTTACCTTAATTTGTTGTTCTTCTCCTTGCTGGAAAATGCTACAGCACCTCGCGTGTGCATATTGTATGTAAAAAACAGGGTTTTCATTCGCTTGCGTAACTGCTAATTCAAGGTTGAAATCCAGATGTGTATTATTAGCACGCATCAAGAAAAAGTATCGTGCTACATCTACAGCAAACCTTTCACCTACGGCATCTGCAAGTTCGTCAATGAGTGAATCGAGCGTCAAAAATTGTCCCTGCCGTTTTGACATATCCCGGCGAGTACCATCTGAATCAACAAGGTTCACCTGTTGAATAATATCAATTTCCAACCAGTCATCTGCCAAACCGAGTGCTTTTACAAAGTTTTTTAATCTTGTCACATGTCCTTGATGGTCAGGTCCAAGCAGGTCAATCACTTTATCAAATCCGCGATCAAATTTATCGTAATGATAAGCTGCATCTGGAACAAAATAGGTGTATTCACCATTACTACGGATTACGACACAATCCTTATCGTCTCCAAAATCTGTCATTCGAAACCATGTTGCCCCCTCTGCTTCGTAGAGATAACCCTTTTCACGAAACATGTCTACAATTTGGTCTGGCTTTCCGCTAGCTCGGATTGCTTTTTCGCTTGTCCACACATCAAAGTTAACACCAAAACGTTCCAAAGAAGTTTCTTGTTGTCCAAGAAGGTGTGCCACTCCTTTATCTCGAAAAAGGGCAACCCGTTCTTCTTGGCTAAGTTTTAGATAGGCATCCGCCTCTTCGGCAACGATCATCTCTGCAAACTCTTTCAAATATTCTCCTTGGTAGCCACCCTCTGGAATCTCTAAGTTTTTTTTACCTAATTCTTGCTGATAGCGTACGTCAATTGATTCTCCGAGTCGTTCAACCTGTCCGCCTGCATCGTTGACGTAAAACTCTCGGATAGCCTCATAACCGACAGCGTTTAACAGGTTGACGAGTGTATCGCCAACCGCTGCAGCGCGCCCACTCACAATGTTAAGTGGACCTGTCGGATTTGCACTGACAAACTCAATTTGAATCTGCTTACCAACGCCTACTTCACTGCGTCCATAAGCGTCCTTTGCCTCCACAATTGTCCTAAGTGTATCATATAGCCACTCATTAGAGAGATAGACATTAATAAAACCCGGTCCAGCGATTTCAAGATCACGGATACGCGGGTGTTTATTCTGATTAACATGTTTAACAATTATTTCGGCTATTGTCCGTGGTGCCATCTTTGCACTTTTTGCCAATCCCAACGCAATCGGGGTCGCAATATCGCCATGTTCAGGTGTTTTAGTCGGAGAAAAAGGGATTTCAGGAACGTCCGGTATCGGAAGTTCCCCTACCTCAATTGCAGCACTGATTGCACCTTTTAATATATCGCATATTTCTGATTTGATTTCATCCATATCCACGAAACTTCCATTTATGTATTATTTTAACCTAACCTAAGTTGCCACCTATTTGCGAATGCTCTTGTAGGAGGGGTTTCTAACCCCGATTTATAACAGAAAACACAAGAATCAGCGGAAATGCCTTGTTTTTTCGTAAAAAGCAGTGTCCGCTATTTCGAAATCTTGTAAGTAGCAACTTGAGTTATTTCATTTGGTCCGCATTTTTTAGTAACCGAATTATATCACAATAGGCGTCTCAAGTCAATTTCGTTAACGCCTCACACGAATTATGGATTGGGTTCCTTCTAATACCAAATTAACGCGATAATTCTCGGTAGGTGGGGAATCATGGCGAATACCATACGGGGAATCATGCAGCATGCCACACGGGGAATCATGGCGAATACCATACGCGTATTCGCCCAATGGCATTCATACCGTTGATTTGGCGCATGCTGCCACGCGCATTCATACCGTTGATTTGGCGTATTCGCCATGATTCATAGCGTTGATTTGGTAGGGACGATATGTTTAAGTATAGAACCCAGAACCCGTGAAAACAACAAAAACATTTAGTTAACTGGCACAAGTCGTATAAGTAAGGAGTTTTTAATGAGTACATCAGATAATGTTCATATAAAAACCTTGATATTCAAAACAGATTCTGCTAAAATACAAAAAAAAAGGCAATACACGGCTAAAGTACACACCATTCGCACATTCTGTAGTGAAGCAGTAAGAAACATGAACCGTAATATCACCATGCGTGAAAATTACTTGGAGAATAAGCAAGCATGACAGCAAACGCAATAACCCTTTTCCGCCTCTTTCTAACTTTTATTGTCATTGCCATCTTTAAACAGCACACCTATATAGATATTGCATGCATTGTAACCATCCTTATCATTTTTATCCTTGATTCTGTAGACGGTATTGTTGCCCGTAAACATAATCAAACCTCCACATTCGGTGCTGTTTTTGATATTGCTGCTGACAGGATCGTTGAAAATGTATTCTGGATTTACTTTGCGTTTATTACTGACTTCATTCCGTTGTGGATGCCTATTGTAGTGGTGACGCGCGGAATTCTGACTGACGGTATCCGTGGTATTGCACTGACAGATGGAAAAACGCCTTTTGAAATGATGACTATCCCTTGGACACGTGCGTTAACAAGTTCACGTATATCGCGCGCATTGTCTGGTTTATCTAAGATACTTTCCTTCACCTTTCTCCCCGCCGTGCCCGTTTTTGAAAAGATGCAACTTAATGCCGACTTCTTGAAAATCTTCTCAACGACTACCCTCATAATTGCCATAATTGCTGTTGCAATCAATTTCATTCGCGGGGTGCCTGTGCTTGTTGATGGGTGGAAATATATTAAAAGTAGCTCCCCATAGATCCAAGTCCGGCAGACTTTGGAATTGTCATTCTTAACAAAAATGTGTTATAATCAAGTTCAATAAGGAGGGAACCATGCTAACACGCAACGGATTTTCCGAATTAGCAGCACAGATGTTCAAAAACGCAGCCGATGAGGAAAGCCTTAAAGAACTTCTCACATCAAAATATGCTGAAGACGATCTGGTGAACTATCTTCAAAGCGGTGATCCATTGGTCGGGCGTGCCGCAGCCACCGCACTCGGATTGATAGGTAGCCTAAACGTAGTTCCCGCATTAGTGGAAAACCTTAAGAATGATGATCTGCGCGCATGTCTTAACACGGAAATCGCTTTGTGGAACGTATGGTCCCGCTCAGGAAACGAATCTGTTGACAAAATGCTCAAAGCAGGAAAAAGAGCCGTAAAGAATGAGAACTTTTCAGAGGCAGTTGAACAATTTACCGCAGTAATTCAAGCAGCACCTAATTTCGCTGAGGGCTATAACCAACGCGCAATTGCATATTTTATGTTGGAAAAATGGAAAAATTCCCTTGAAGACTGTAAACAGGCAATAAAACTTAATCCGAATCATTTTGGAGCATTTGCAGGCATGGGACACGTTTATCTCAGATTAGGTGACATAGGTAAAGCGATCACAGCTTATAAACAGGCATTGGTTATCAATCCGAATCTTGTTTCCATTGCCGATGCGCTTATGCAGATTCGCCGCGCGTTTCAAGAAGAATAAGCGCAGCTATAGGTAGCAACTATGAACGCTGTTATCAAGGTGAAGCTGCAGAATATAAAAGCATTCTTCGTTTGTATTGGGACTGCGAGTTTTTTCCAGTGGTTAACATATCAATTGTTAACGCACGCAAAACTCGGTTCATCTGCGGAATGTTTTGCGCTTGCACAGACATTCGTTGTGCTTTTGGTAGCACCTTATTTGGCAGCATATAGTACGCAGTCTCAGAGCATTGATGATTCTTCAGCACATTTACTATCGCTAAGTCCTATCTCTTTTGGCAAGTCCCTCTTGATGCGGCTTGCCATCAGTCAGCTCACTCTCCTATGTTGGATATTTTTATCAACGTGTTTCGCGCTTTTTGTTACTGACATGCTCATCGAAAAAGCAGTGAAAATGTTGGGTGTGTTAGGGCTTTATAGTTTTTCAGCAGGAGCAGTTGGTATGTTGGGCGCATATCTGTTGCGTGACAACATTTTTGGAACAGCGGTTACCTATTTTTTATTCTGTATTTTGATTAGTAGTCCCTTCTTAATGATGCCGTTGAAGCGATATATTTATGACCTACAACCGATTATTCAACCGGTGCTACATCTGAATCCTATTATTGCAGTGTTTAACATCTTTGATGGCATGGACGTTTTTAGAAATCCTTTGTTCTATGAACGAACACCGATTACGGATTATGATTTCTCGTATCCATCTTGGTATGTTATCAGTTTCTGCCAACTTTTGATAACCGGATACTGTTTTTTCTGTGCATGGTTGATATGTATAATCCGCAAAGTTTGTATCTATATATTTAAGTTCGCAACGATTACTGCCAAGAGGCTTTATGGCTAAAACAAACGACCCAATCATAAGCGTTTCAGGAGTGCGCGGGCAAGTTGGCATTTCGCTTGATGCGCGTACCATTACACGTTTTGCGCTTGCATTTGGCACCTTTGTTGGCGGAAAAACTGTGGTAGTCGGACGAGATTCGCGCACCTCAAGCCCGATGATTCGACATGCAGTACTTGCTGGACTTTTTGCAACAGGGTGTCGCGTTATTGATGTAGGTTTATGCCCCACACCGACTGTCCTTTTGACAGCGAAAACGCTTGATGCGCAAGGCAGCATTACCATTACAGCAAGTCATAATCCTGTAGAATGGAATGGCATCGAATTTGCATCTGAATCAGGAAAACTGCTAACACAGATCGAACGCGATGAATTAATGCGAATCTACGAAACAGAGGATTTTGCACTTGCACCATGGAATAAGCAAGGGACACTTGAAGAATTCAAGGATGCTACCAAACACCATCTTAAGCAAATTTTCAGTTCTCAGTGGATTGACATAGATTTAATCCGAAATGCTAAATTAAAGGTAGCACTTGATTGTGGCAACGGTGCTGGATGTGTAATTAGCCCAGTTCTATTACGGGAACTCGGTTGTCAGGTAGTGGAAATTAATTGCGAGCCAGACGGCGATTTCCGCCGTTCCGCAGAACCTACACCTGACGCCTTAGATGAACTGTGTGAAAAGGTGCGTGAAACACGTGCAGATATAGGGTTTGCCCACGATGGCGATGCAGATAGAGTGGTAATTGTTACGGATGATGGCATAGCATTAAGCGGAGAATGGACTCTCGCTTTCGTTGCAGATTTTATTTTAAGTAAAACAAAAGGAGACATAGTCGTCACAGTATCAACAAGCCGAATGATGGACGATATTGCTGCGAAACACGGTGTAACACTACATCGAACGAAAGTCGGTGTAGGATGGGTGGTTGAGAAAATGCATGAGGTCAACGCTGTTATCGGAGGTGAAGGCACGGGTGGGGTAATTTATCCATCCATTAATTATACCACAGACGGTATTGCCTCTATTGCAGCAATTGTTCAACATCTTGCTGAATCGAATAACAAAGTGACAACACATGTTGAGGCCATGCCACACTACGAGATGTGTCGCAAAAAATTGGAGATTCCATCCCAAGAGGTTGCAACACAACTCCTTGAACTTGCAATGAAAATGTATAAGAAAGAGAGTACATCAACTATCCAATCTGTACCGCATCTTGAGTTAACAGATGGCATCAAGCGTGTTTGGGAGGATCGATGGGTAAATGTCCGAAAATCAGGAACGGAACCCGTAATTCGGATTTTTAGTGAGGCGCCGACAGCATCAGAAGCAGAAACACTTTGTGATGATACGCTTGAAAATCTAAATTGGTTAATGAAACAGATAAACCTTTAACTACGTTATTTGTCACAAATATATTCTTTAGAGTTTACCTATAGAATAACAACTACCATCTTGGTGGTTTGGAGAAATTATGTCTTTGAAAATTGCCTGCATCGGCGGTGGAAGTGGATTATCCGCACTACTCAGTGGGATTAAGTACTATGCTGATCTGGAAACAGACAAGAAAAAAATTATTGATCTGGACAGTTTGGCAGCAATCGTTACTGTTTCTGATGACGGAGGCAGTTCCGGACGTCTCGTTGAAGAATTTGATGTACTTCCGCCAGGTGATATTCGCAGGCTACTGTATACGCTATCCGACGCAGATGAACTTGCGGGGCTTTTTGAATATCGATTTTCAAGCAATGGTGATCTCGGTGGACATACAATCGGAAATCTATTATTAACAGCTCTGACGGAAATCCAAGGCAACTTTCCAAGAGCGATCCAAGCTGCATCGCGCCTTCTCTCAGTCCGTGGACAAATTATTCCTGTTACCTTAGATTACACCGTTCTCTGCGCCGAACTTGCAGATGGTGAAATCGTCCGAGGCGAATCAACTATCCCGATACGCGAAAACCGAGAACCGATTAAACGCGTCTTTTTTGAACCCCGTGAGAACGGTAAAATCCATCATTCTCCTGACGAAGCTTATGAATGTCAGGCACACGATACCGCAATAGATGCACTCGTTAACGCCGATGCAATAATCATCGGACCCGGGAGCCTTTATACCAGCATCATGCCAAATCTTGTGATAAAAGGCATCGTAGAGACAATTCAACGTTCCAACGCTGTAAAAATCTATGTCTGCAATGTAATGACACAACCCGGTGAAACCGACGGATACGCTGTCACTGACCACGTCAATGCCATTCTTGACCACGCAAAAATCCCTATCGATTACGTCTTAGCTAATAATCAACCCGCGCCGCAAGAAATTATGCAAGGATATGTACGCAATGAATTAGTTTCACAACTTACCCGAATTCGTTCGTTGTCTGAAGAAGGGCTTTCAAAACTTGCTGAAAATACCGAACATCTGATGGAGGTGCTTGACCTTGCAAAGGATATTTCGACGCTCTCTGCTGAAACCATGCAAGTCGCGGACGCTTCAAAAGTACAGGTTTCCTATAACCGAGAACAGGAGAGACTTGAAGATGCAGGCATTACTGTTGTTGAAGCAGACCTTATTAGAGATATGGTTGTTACCGAAATTGGAACGTGGTTGGGGGGAGCCCAGATGAATGTTATTCGCCATGATCCCGAAAAATTAGCCATGAACCTCGTAAATATCTTTAAAAATCATCCAAAACTGAGCGAAGCAATTTAATTTGTAGCACAATCTGTTAGATTGTGCATTCCTGAACGCAAACTAACAGTCTGCTCTACAAAAATTACTCATGCCGATCTTACGTTAATTTAAAAAAATTTTAAGGGTAGGTTTCAAGAAACACTACCCTTCTTGGAAAATAGAATTTGTGGTATTGCACTAACGTTTTACTATAACATTACAATCCTGAATGAGATGTGTTGTTAGACTTAATATGAGACGCAAATTTGTCGCAAATAAATGAAAGGTTATCAATAAAATTATCCCAGCGAAAGTCTTCTTCTTGTGCTTTTGATGCTGCAAAATATACCGCTAATTCGTAATAACCCAATTTTCTATCATTTAACGGTTGTGTATCAGCAGTCCTTTGTTTTGAATCTTTATACATCATGTACCCCCTAATGGTTAAAGATTATCCCTCCTAAATCTTTAACGTCATCCGTAAAAACGAGGTTTCATTTTTTTTTCGCCAAACTAACACTGATTACCCTTGCATCCAACTCAAAATTTTTGACTTTAGCACATTTTGAAGGTATAATTTATTATTCCAGGAGGTCTACATGAATCATCCAAAATCTGATTTAAAAAATACCAAAAGCAAAACGAATACACGAGAGAACGACAACAGTCCATCTGATACAAACTTTATCCGACAAGGAATTGAAGAAGATATAGCAGCAAATAGATTTGACGGTAGGGTCCATACTCGCTTTCCCCCAGAACCGAGTGGATACCTCCATATCGGTCATGCCAAAGCTATCTGCATCAGTTTCGGTATCGCCGAAGACTATGACGGGCTTTACAACCTCCGTTTTGACGACAGCAATCCCATCACCGAAGAGCACGAATACGTTGAGGCAATCAAACGCGATGTTCATTGGCTCGGGTTTGATTGGGAGGAACGCGAATTTTACGCCTCTGACTATTTTGAAACACTCTATGAATATGCAGTCAAACTGATAAAAAAAGAGAAGGCTTATGTCTGTGATCTAACGTCAGACGAGATGCGCACCTATCGTGGCACTTTAGTGGAGCCCGGCAAAGATAGTCCCTACCGCAACCGTTCTGTTGAAGAGAATCTAACGTTGTTCAGTGGGATGCGCAATGGCGAATTTCCAGACGGTTCCCGCACCCTCCGTGCAAAAATTGATATGACAAGCCCAAACCTAAACATGCGCGATCCAGTGATGTATCGTGTTCTCCGCGCCCCACACTACCGACACGGAACGAGTTGGTGCATCTATCCCACCTACGATTTTACACACGGTCAATCTGATTCCATTGAGGGCGTTACGCACTCCTTGTGTGATGTTCAATTTGAAGATCATCGTCCGTTATACGACTGGTTTTTGGAATCGTTGGAAATTTATCAACCACGACAAATTGAATTTGCGCGCCTGAACCTCACATACACTGTACTCGGCAAACGAAAGCTCAAAGTTCTTGTTGAGGAAGGACATGTGAATGGATGGGACGATCCAAGGCTTCCCACACTTGCAGGTATGCGCCGCCGAGGTTATACCTCTGAATCTATCCGAAATTTTTGCAATCGCATCGGTGTGTCAAAAGCCGATAATCTCATCGAAATCGGACAACTTGAATACTCTATTCGCGATGATCTGAACAGACGTGCGCCTCGTGTCATGGCAGTTCTCAATCCAGTGAAGGTGATTATTGACAACTATCCGGAAGGGCAGGTTGAGATGCTGGATGCTGACAATAATCCGGAAGATGAAGATGCAGGGACAAGGGAGATTCCATTTTCACGAGAAATCTATATTGAACGGGAAGATTTTATGGAAGACCCACCACGAAAATTCTATAGATTAGCACCCGGTCGAGAAGTTCGACTAAAGCATGCCTACTATATCACCTGCGAAAACGTTGTGAAAGATGCAAACACAGGGGAAATCGTTGAGATTCACTGCACCTATGATCCAAAAACGCGTGGCGGGTGGTCGGATGACGGACGGCGAGTGCAAGGCACACTCCACTGGGTCTCTGCTGTACATGCCGTTGATGCTGAAGTCCGCCTATACGATTCGCTCTTTACGGAACGCGAACCTGAAAATGCTGCGGATGGCACCGACTGGATTCAATTCCTCAATCCAGATTCATTAGAGATTCTTGGTAATTGTAAAGTTGAACCGAGTCTTGTTGATGCCCCATCTGAAAGTCGATTTCAGTTTCTACGGATAGGATACTTTTGCGTAGATCCAGACACAACGGCAGACAAATTAGTATTCAATCGCACAGTACCACTGCGGGATTCCTGGGCAAAAATTCAGAAAGGACAGAAATGAACGAAACACCTATTCCAAATGATCACGTTAGAGTGCGTATGGCACCGTCTCCCACCGGCTACTTACACATCGGCGGCGCGCGAACGGCTCTCTTCAATTGGCTGTTTGCCAAACACCACAACGGCAAATTTATCCTCCGTATTGACGATACAGACACGGCACGTTCCACTGATGAGTCCATGCACAAGATTTACGATGCGTTGCAGTGGTTGGGCATCAGTTGGGACGAACACTATGTCCAGTCAGAACGGAGAAATGTCTATGACAGGTGCGTCAAGCAACTGCTTGAAAGCGGCAATGCCTATCACTGCTACTGCACACCCGAAGAACTTGAAAAGATCCGCGCACAAGCTCGTGCCGATAAACAGACCCGTTCCTACGATGGAAGGTGCCGAAATTTGACTCCTGAAGACGTAGACCGCTTTGTAGCGGAAGGCAGAAAACCGACCGTGCGCATAAAAATGCCCGACACACCAATCCACGTCAACGACCTTATTCTCGGTTCACGTAACATTGATCCAGCTACCCTTGAAGACGAGGTGATTGTCCGTTCAAATGGCATGCCGAACTATAATCTCACCTCTATCATTGACGATGCAGAGATGCAGATAACGCATGTCATCCGAGGAACAGAGCATCTCAACAACACTCCGAAACAGATTGCGATTGCGAATGCACTTGATCTGAAACTTCCCCAATTCGCACACATACCACTCGTGCTTGATGATACTGGAAGAAAACTCAGCAAACGTCACCACGGTGATCTTGTCGCAGTCAACCGTTATCGTGAGCAGGGGTATCTCCCTGAAGCGATGCTCAACTTCGTTGCAAGACTCGGTTGGTCTTACGATGATAAACAGGAAATTTTCTCTGTTGATGAATTGATTGAAAAATTTGACCTTGCACGGGTTGGCAAAAGTGGTAGTGTATTTGATATTAAGAAATTAGAATGGCTTAACTCTCACTATATTAACCAGCTTGATGTACCAGCACGCACAGACGCAGTAATACCGTTCTGGAAACAAGAAGGTTTGGTAGATTCTACTACAAACCGCGACTGGTTGGAAAACATCGTGGAAGCTGTAGGTGAACGTCTTACAACATTCCAAGATATTGTTCCACAAACTCGCTATTTCTTTACGGATGATTTTGAGTATGAGTCGAAAGCCGTTAAGAAATGGTGGGGAGGTTCAGACGAAAAGAAGCAAAAAACCCGTGAGATACTTACAAATCTCGGGCAGATTTTAGAAAAAATCCCTACGTTTGATGTGGAAACAGTTGAATCCGAGATTTGGAAATATACAGATGAAAACGACATCAAGCGCGTCGCGGCAATGCAGGCATTGCGGATTGCGCTGACGGGAACATCGTTCGGCCCGAGTCTCTTTGATATTGTCCTGCTGCTCGGTAAAGACGAAGTTTTAAAGCGGCTCTCAAAGGCGATAGCCTACCTATAATCTTCAATTGGATTTCTGTACCTATACTGTTTTATTCTTCAAGATAACAACATTTCATGGTATACTATACCGTATGTGAAGGAATAATCTATTAAGGGATGTACATAGGAGAAATCTGATGCTTCACGCACTTGAATTAGAAAATTTCAAAGCATTCGGGGAACGTGCACGCATCCCATTTGCACCAATTACGCTCATTTTCGGTGAAAACAGCGCGGGAAAAAGCACAATCCTACAGGTGCTTTATCTTCTCAAGCAGACGTTAGAGAGCCGAGGTACCGGAGAATCGTTACTACCGCATACCTACAACGGAATAGTCGATCTTGGTAATTTCAAGGAAATGCTTTTCGACCATAATCTAGAACGAACACTTTCGATTTGTGTTGAAGCTACAATGAATAGGAGTTATGAAACATCTCAATTACCATATAAGGAAAACACAATAACTATGGAATTTCGTTTCAAGTATCCTTACATTGAGGAAGATGTTCTTTTAAATGAAATTGGTATTTACGACAGGCAATCCTCCAGATGCATTGCTAAGTTTCAGCCATTGAATACAACTGAAGAACCAGACGAATTTTGGAGGAGGATGGGTTTTCCTGATTATATGATAGATGGTCATGTACCAGTGCCTTCAAAATCATCTGCTGTAGAATGTGTTTGGTTAACAGAGGAACCTGAATACTGGGAGTCAGAATTTGCGTGGTGTAAAAAGAATGAGGAGGAAATACGTAAACAACTTAAAGCCCAAAAATCGCATTTAAAGGATCAATTACTACATCGCGAAATGGATGAGGAAAAAGAGAATAGTAGAGAGGTAATTCAACAATTTAACGCGTGGGATCAGAGACAAATTAAATCATTAAGTGGTGCACTTGAGTTTCTCTCATCGAATTTTGATTTGAAAACCTACATTTCTAAGAGGTGTAAGGAGGAGATGAACACGGTTCTGGGATTGGAAGGACCTCTTCCAGTTCGGAGCATATCTAGGGAAGATTATTCTTTCATAGAAAGATCTCGCTCACAGTTGTACGCGAGAACTGATGGCATCAAGGTCTTTCATATTGCCGAACTTGTTGTAGAAGCAGGTAAGGCATTAGAACAAACTTTAGAGACTCTTTTCCCAATTAGACCCTTTCGAAGTCTTCCACAAAGATATTATATTCCCACAGGGATAAGCCCCTGGCATGTCGGATATTGGGGGCACCTGCTTCCGGATCTACTCTTCGGTCATCCTGAATTGGTTAAGCAAACAAACGAATGGCTCAAACGACTTGACATCGATTACATGCTTGAGGTGAAGGCAGTCGGAACAGATCCAGGATATCCTTTTGCAGTAAGACTCGGAGATACCCGTCGGAAAGATCTCATAAATGTAGCACTGCCAGATGTCGGTTTCGGTATTAGTCAACTTCTTCCTTTCATTGTGCAGAGTTTAGTCTCAGAAGGGCGAATAATTTCTATTGAACAACCCGAAGTGCATGTGCATCCGAGATTACAAGCGGATCTTGGAGACCTCTTAGTGGAAGCCATCAAAGAACCACGCTGGAACCGATTCATTATTGAAACCCACAGTGAGCATCTAATTTTACGCTTGCAGCGCTTAGTCCGTGAAAATAAAATTAAACCAGAGGATGTTTCGGTTATCTATGTCAGCCGTGGACCTGAAGGTGCAGAAGTACAACGCTTACACCTGGACGAAGAAGGTGATTTTATTGATGAATGGCCTGATGGATTTTTTCCAGAGCGTCTTCGTGAACTAAGATAGTGGAAGGAGTTGCATATATGCTGGTTAGTGCAGTCCCCGATCCTTCTGCGTTTGATGTGAGTTATTTTGATGCGGTTTATAGGATACAAGCAGAAGATTTCTTAAGAGGTATTGAAAGAAACGGTTTACTGATTGTTGACTCAGGAAGAAGAATACAAAATGCCATAATTGATCGGATTATGTCCCTTCCAATCAAATATAGACAACAATTGCAAATCAGGTTAGAAGAGATCTTACTCAAAAAGAAAACAAGAAGAACCATAGCGATTGCAAGTTTGCCAAATAACGCTTCACCTCCAAACCTATTAGATTTGGCATTTCATCTGAAAATGAATACCCAAACTGATGCATTGATCGTTGGTGACGATAGTCTGCAAACATTAAAATCTGCACAAAAAGTTGATACGCGTATTATCCCGTTATCCGACTACCGAGATAGCGATTTTGAGAAAACCCGGCAGAGGTACGAGAACCGAATTGGACCAATAGACACGTTGCCAAAAACTGAAGTAGACGATCTCATCATTTGCACGGTCCGTTTCACAAAATGGTTGCGATTTTATGATCCACAGATTGGAAAAGGAAACAATACAAGCCGTTTCCGAAAAGGTATTGAGTATATTTTATCTCTTTGGAAAGACCATGGTTTTTTTGCTTCTCAACAAGGATTTGGAGATGTAAAAATATACACTTGTAGTGCAGCCTGGATTCGAGATGATGAAACAGAACATGCTAAAGAAAGCAAGTTAAAGCAAAATCAAGAGAGTTATCAAGAAATCGTCCAAAGCCTAATAAATCCACTAAAAGAAAAATTTCCTTGGCCTATAGAATTGATTGTAAAGAGTGATCCTGAAAATGACTTTCACGCGCGGTTCTTGGAAACACAACATGCTATTATTGGGGTTGAACGAGGATTTGATCTATTTAAACAAAAAGGGGGATTTAAGCGGAACTTTTTAATTCTAATGATGGCTGCGAGTCCTCATTTGAAAGAATGCCGTGAATTATCGGAAGCGGCCGTTAGCACCTCAGACTAACAACGATACAACTTTGATGTCTTGGCAACAGATAACACGGTAGTTTTGGGAGAACTATGCATAAGAATTTACATTTTGTCAAAGTATTATGTGATTTAATCGACTTCATGAGCCAAAACGCAAACCACATGCCAGTTCCATTAAGAGAGATAGAATATCAACAACTTGCTTCACGGTTAGACGATTTATTGGATATCGTTGATGGAGAAGAAAATCATCCCTTGGCACCCTTGATGCATTTCATTGGTACACTCATTAAAAATTATGAAAATGAGCACATTCCAAAACTGGTAGAACTTTAACGCCAATCTATAAGGACATGCATAACGATTTTTAGTGAAATCCGAAAATATGTGGACATCTCAATGAAAACAATCCCGACACGCTCCCACTGGCGAGATTTCCGAACCGCGCCAATGTCCAGGCTTCGACACGCTCCCGCTGGCGAGGCGGGGAATGCCTAAATGGCATTCATACCGTTGATTTCTTCCTAACCTCGCAAATGGAGTAGATATCTCGGATATTTTCGGTAAGCTCAGTCTAATCGTTTTTCCATATCCATCGTGTCATCTTAGAGAAAAACGAACGATATTTTGCCACAAACCGATAGACTGCTTCAGACAAGGGAGCGAACCCCGGAAGAGTATAGTAACACCAAAGAAGGAAGCGGTTATTTAGAGCGCGTAAGACTGCCACCGCACCAGAAAAAACCTGTCCGCTTTCTAATATAAACTGCACGGAAGATTGGAAAGCTGAAAGTGGAATCTCTGGAAATTGCGGAGCCACTTCTTGATAGGGAGCATAGTCTATACGATCTTTCGTGATATGGCGCCACCGAGCAATCCAATATCGGCAAAAATCGCAGTCGTTATCGTAAACAAGAAGCGGTTTGCTAACTTGTGATTGCATCTGTATAAAGGGATCAGTTCCATGCCCGATGAATTTTGGATATCGCATCGACCACCTGATCCATATCCGATTCAGAACTGAGGAGAAGATTTTGGAAAAGCCACACGCTCTGTTCACAAATTAATTCAGCATTTGGACACGGTAATAACCTTATCAGGTGCGGATATTTCTCAGCGACGTGTGCCATGCCGGGTTCCTTCGAAAGCGGAGAACGATAACCGATAGAACACGGTATTCCTTCTGCTGACAATGCATTGACAAATTCCTGTCGGGATTTTCCTCCGAAACCTGCTGGACTATACTTCATGCAGTACAAGTGATACCCATGTTTTGTAACCCACGTAGCAAGTTTGGGAGGTGTAATGCCGGGTATGGCTTCCAACGCGTTCGAAAGGTAGGCAGCATTCCGATTTCTGAGGTCTGTTTGTGCTTCCAAAAGTTCCAATCTCACCGACAGTATCGCTGCAAGATATTCAGAGGGGCGATAATTCCAGCCGAGTCGAGGGTATTCCCATCTTGCCCCACCGGGCGCACGACCCACATTCATAAAGGCACAAACTCGGTCGTGAATGTCTTTGTCGTCTGTGGTAACCATGCCACCTTCACCCGAAGTAAGGTTTTTGGATGCTTGAAAACTAAACGCACCAACATCGCTAAGACTACCAACCTTTTTTGTCTGGTATTCGGCACCGTGTGCTTGCGCACAATCTTCAATAATCTTGAGTTGATGCCGCTTCGCAATTTCTTGTAATGCCCCCATATCAGCAGGATGTCCACCGAGGTGTACAGGAAGAATCGCGCGGGTTTCTGGACTAATCGCAGTCTCCACTGCTTTAGTATCAATCGTAAACGTATCAGGGCAAACATCTACAAACGCTACGGTGCATCTACGTTCTAAGACTGCACTTGCAGTCGCTACGAATGTATAGTTCGGGACGATGACTTCTCCCCCATCGCTGAACCCGTCAAGGTCAAGTGCGCCTGCCAAAGCAGCACTAATAGAATCCGTCCCGTGCGGCATAAAAAGGGCGTAATTTGTGCCAGAATATTGGGCATACTGCTCACAAAAACGCGGTATCATTGCGCCACCGCTGCCTTCGCTACCACTCATATACACATCGTGAAGTAGTGGCTCAATCTTAGATTCCCATTCATCCGATGTCCGTATCGGCCAGGACGGCCACGGGTGCGTTTTTATATTTCGTACAGGCTCACCGCCTGAAATTGCTAATTGATTGGACATGTGAAACTCCGATGGCTCATGTCAAGAATAAGTGCATTGGACAAGTTTTGATATAAACTCAAAAGTGGCAGACTTGATATTAATAGCAAATTCACAGATAGTAACATATCCTGCGAGGAACTTCTGAGGAGTAGTTGATTTGGCTGAATACCATACGCATATTCAGCGTTGATTCACCGTCGGAAAAAGATAAATCCCGTTAATTTGGTATTAGTCATCATCTTCAATTGAAATTTCGATTGCTCGGGCAATCTTTTTTATCTTTTCTCTTGGCGTGATTATACCTATAATAGCGAATACAATAATACCTGAAGCTGCAATAACAACAAATAGAACCCCGATAACTGCAAACACTATAGTGGCAGCAGCTAAAACCAGAAGTGCCAAAACAGCTAAACCTGTTACCTTCAATGCTTTTCTCATAAAATTCCCCTTTCTATCTACTGTAACCTAAGTTGCCACTTATGTAGCACAAACTTTATGAAGATTAAGTTTTTAATTGGGTAATTCTAATTTTCCCCAAACCCGGTAGGTGCGGTTTCTAACCGCACTGGATATTTCCACGCATTACCGAATTAATAAATTAATCTTCATTTAGTTTGTGCATATTAGGACGCAAACTGAAAGTTTGCGCTACGATATTTCACGAATAATGAACTGTCCTCTATTAAAAATGGCATCTGTGTGTCTATAATCTTATAGGTAGCAACTTGGGTTACTGTAGTATATTTGCAAGTCTATTGTCAATTAAAGTTAGATATCAGTTCACGCAAACTCCTTCACATCCATCGCTGCATTTTTTTATGAAGCTTCGGGCTATCCTGGACTGATCGGTTCACAATCCACGTTGGCATTTCTCCAGAAGCAACGGCGATGATACTTTCACATGCGCTCCTACCGTTACCTTCAAAACACTCATCTGTCCAGCAAATACTGTGCGGGGTAACGATAACGTTGTCCAAACTTAAAAGTGGATCATCATCACTAATTGGCTCCTGCTCAAAGACATCAAGTCCTGCGCCTTGAATGCGTCCGTTTTGAAGTGCCTCAGTAAGTGCCTTTTGGTCAACAATCGGACCGCGTGCAGTGTTTATCAGGTAAGCGGTCGGTTTCATCAGACCGATACATCTCGCATCAACGAGTCCCCGTGTTTCTTCAGTCAACGGACAACAGACACAGACAAAATCAGCCGTTCGCATTAAGGTCCCCAAGTCTACTATTTCTGCATTGGCTTCAGCAGCATCAGCTGGTTTGATGTATGGATCAAAGGTAATATGACGCATGCCGAAAGGCTTTGCCAGTTTGAATGTTTCTTTTCCGATATTGCCCATCCCGACAAGACCGAGTGTTCTCCCGACTAAACCCATGCCCATATAATCTTTGGTATCTGTCCATCTACCAGTTCGGGTGAGTCGGTCTTTTATGAGTAACTGATGGCTTAGGGACAGGACAAAAGTAAGAATAGAGGTGGCAACAGGTCGGCGCACACCATCCGGTGCGATTGTCAGTAAAACCCCGTTTTCAGTGCAGGCTTCCACATCTACCTTATCGTATCCTACACCAAACCTTGCGATGATAGCCAATTTGTCAACACCTGTGAACGTTTCCGCTGTGATGCTCGTACCCAGGACCAAAAGTGCATCGTAATTATTTACCTGCGCAGCGGTTAATGCTGGTGTGTTTTCTGCAATATATTCCCAGTTCAAACCTGCTGCATCAAATAACGGGGCGGCGATGTTGTCTAAATCAGAACTTCCGTCAGGTTTCAGGAAGTCGCGCGTGATACCCACGCGAAATTCGGGTTTTTGCATTCATTATACCTATTTAATCTGTTAGAATACTTTGGAAAATTCTTATTCCGTTTCAAGCGATACTCTGCGTAGATATTTCCAACCGACAGGCGCAAGTTTGATATTTTGAACACTTCTATCAATCACCAAAAGGCGTTGTGCGTGTACTAACGGCACCCACGGCACGTCCCGATGAAAAATCGCTTGTGCTTGCTGATAAAGTTCAATACGTTCACTTCTATCTGTGCTCATCCTTGCACGATCCAACACACCTTGCATCTCATCACTTTTATAGAAAGCGATATTAAGTGCAGGTTTCTTTGCTGTGGTTTTACTCAAAAGGTAATAGAAGAAACTATCTGGATCCCCTCCAGCACTCCATCCAAGCATTGCCATATCATGCTCGCCGGTTTCTGTTTTTTTAAGATAGGTATACCAGTCATAGGTTACGATTCTTGCCTCAATGCCGATGTTTCGGAGATCAGATTGCAACGCCGCTGCGAGTGCTTGCCCATCAGGAATGTAGGGACGCGGAATCGGCAATGCCCAGAGTGTCGTCTCAAATCCATTGGGATAACCTGCTTCAGCAAGGAGTTGCTTCGCGAGTTCAGGATTGTAGGTGTAATCTTCTATCGAATCATCGTAACTCCATAAGGTGGGTGGAATTGGACCTTTTGCGGGAATTCCAGTGCCTTGATATAATCTTTCAATTATGTCTGCTTTGTTGATTGCATGGTTAATCGCAAGGCGTACCTTCAAATTGCCAAAAGGTGGTTTGTCCATATTCATCGCTAAATAACCTACATTCAGACTCGGTTGCATTAAGAGTTCAAGTCGTGTGTCACCGTGAATCATTGCCAAGTCATCCGCGTTCGGAAATTCCATAATATGGATATTACCTTCCTGAAGTTCCATATATCGTTCAGAATTATTAGGTATAGAACGGAAGATAAGTCTATCAATCTCTGGTTTTCCTGCCCAATGTGTATCGTTTGCAGTAAGCACAATTTGATCGCTCCTATCCCATTGGACAAACTTGAAAGGGCCAGTTCCTACAGGGTTGTTGCCAAAATTTTCACCAAAGTGTGCAACTGCTGCCGGACTGACAATTGCATTTTCAGAAGAAGCCATTGTGCTCAGAAACGGGGCGTACGGTGTTTTGAGATCAATCTGAACGGTAAAATCATCTAAAGCAGTAATCCGATCTATAAATTCTTCGTAAAAACTACGAGCCAGTGCATTTGGGCGACTTAATGAAAAGACGACTGCGTTAGCGTTTAGCAGCGTGCCATCGTGGAATTTCACTCCTTGTCGTAAGTGAAGGGTCCAAGTTAATCCATCTGCGGAGCTTTCCCATGTTTCCGCTAAAGCAGGTTCAATGTCAGTTGTAGCCCCTCTGTATTGAACAAGTGTATCGTAGACCATATCACAAACTTTCGCTGATTCCCCATCAAGCATTTGTGATGGGTCAAGCGTAACAGAATCACCACCGCGCCCAAAGATTAAGGTGCTCATTTCGGGTTCGCTATCGCCTATTCTACTGGCAACAATGACTAAGTCTCTTATGTCAACAACACCATCACCGTTGACATCCGGGTTCGGTGTCTGTGCTTGATCAATGCTTTCACCGAAATGTGAAGCGACGTAGGTCAAATCAAGGATGTTTACAACACCGTCATCGTTAACATCGCCTGCGACAGTTCCGTTTTGTGCATTGATTCCTGCTATTAACAAAAATGAAAAAACGAGTACTATCGCTACAAAAAATATTTTATTCATAACTTACCTTTCAAGTGAAACATTACGGAAGTATTTCCAATTCAACGGATGAAGTTTAAGATTCTTCACCTTTTTGTTAATAACCAAAATCTGTTTTGCGTGTGCTAATGGTACCCACGGCACATCTTCGTGAAAAATTTGTTGTGCTTGTTTGTAGAGGGCGGTGCGCTTGTCTTTATCTGAGATTGCTCTTGCCTGTTCTAACACATTTTGCATCGCATCACTACGATAAAAAGCGATATTGCCTGCTGGTTTTTCCGCTGACGATTTACTCAAGAGAAAATAGAAGAAGTTATCTGGATCACCGAGGTCAGCACTCCATCCAAGCATCGCCATATCGTGCTCACCATTTTTGGTTTTCTCAAGATAGGTGCCCCAGTCATAAGTAACGATTTTCGTCTTAATCCCAACATTTCGGAGTTCAGACTGAAGCACCTCTGCAAGTGCACGCCCATCAGGAATATAGGGACGCGGCACAGGAAGTGCCCAGAGTGTCGTTTCAAATCCGTCGGGATATCCTGCCTCAGTGAGAAGTTGTTTTGCCAATTTCGGATTGTAGTCGAAATCCTCAATTGTGTCGTCATAACTCCACATTGTCGGGGGAATTGGATTTTTCGCTGGGATGCCAAGTCCCTGATAAAGATGCTTAATAATCTTGGATTTGTCAATGGCATGGTTAATTGCAAGTCTGACTTTTAGGTTATCTAACGGTGGTTTGTCCATGTTCATTGCTAAATAACCGATATTCGTTCCCGGCTGAGATAACAACACAAGCGAGTCATCATCCTGAATTTGTTGCAAATCGTCTGGATTTGGGAACTCCATCGCATGGAGACCGCCTCTCTGAAGTTCAATGAGTCGCACAGCGTTATCTGGAATGGAACGGAAGATAACTCTATCTAACTTTGGTCGTCCACCCCAATAGTTTTCGTTTGCCTGAAGCACAATTTTATCGCCTCTATCCCACTGAACAAACTTGAAGGGACCTGTACCGACTGGATTGTTAGAATATTCATCTCCGAATTCTTTAACCGCTGTAGGACTCACAATAGAAAAGGGAGTTATCGCAATAGTATAAATAAAAGGGCTATATGCTGTCTTAAGGTGAATTTGGATTGTAAACTCGTCAACAGCGATAATTTTATCCACAATCCCTGCTAACCCGGTAGCAATCCAATAAACATAGCTACCACCAACATTGTGAAAGGGATGTGTTTTATCATGTTGTCGGTTAAGCGAAAAAAGAACCGCTTCAGCATTGAAAGGGGTGCCGTCATGGAAGGTTACGCCTTTCCGAAGGTAAAAAGTCCAAACTAAACCGTTTTCTGAACTTTCCCAACTCGTCGCGAGTCCCGGTTCAATTTCAGTACTTCCATCTTTGTATTGAATGAGTGTATCGTAGATGTTATCACAAACTTTGAAGGATTCTCCATCTTCTTCCAATGCCGGATCTAATCCGACAGAGTCCCCACCACGACCAAAAATAAATGTGCCTCCCTTTGCGTGGGAATCGGCCTCTACAGGTAAAGATAGTAAACTGATCGGGAACACCAACGTTGATAACAGGAAAATTACCAGGGACAATTGTGACAACAGATGCGTAATGTCGTTATTTATTATAAGCCTTTGATTGAAAAAACACTTAAAAAGTTTCTTTGTCATAAATCTCTCCAATGATCTAAAAGATATGTTTCATGATATAGGTATTTTTTTGAAATGTCAAGTCAATTATAGAAGACGTGTAAAGTTTTGGTACAGGACTTACGCATTCCCCTTGAATGAAAAAAAATAATAAATCGGTAATTTTGCAAGGTTAGAAAGAAACCAAGAAATCAACGGTATGAATCATGGCGAATGCCATACGGGGAATGCCATACGCGCATTCATACCGTTGATTTGGCGCATTCGTCTTTAGTCATTCCCCGGGTATGAATCATGGCGAATACGCATAAGGTATTCGCCATGATTCCCCGCCTCGCCACTTGTCTGCATCGCGGAGGGCGCGGAGGACACAGAAGACACGGAAAGGGACTTGGCAAAATAAGTGCCTTTTCAAAAAATTGCGGCACACTTTGAAGAGGCGTTTGGGAGTCCCTCACACCTCCTCCGCGTCTTCTGTGTCCTCCGCGCCCTCCGCGATGCAGACACTAAAAAATGTAGCACAAACTTTCCAGTTTGTGCCAAAAAACGTAAACTAAATGAAGTTTAAGTTATTAATTAGGTAATTTGGCGAGGTTAGGAAACCTCGCCAGCAGCAGGTGTGTATCTCTGCTGGCGAGGTTTCCTAACCTCGTCAAATTACCCAATTTATTTTTTAATCTTCATAAAGTTTGCGATACAAAAAACAAAAGAAAAAGGCAGATACCCAAAACGGATACCTGCCCTGCAAGATGATGATAAGACCCTATATCTCACACTTAAAACAGATTAGGGTTGACCTGTTTTAGCGTTCCCCACAGGATTTTTTTTTATCCTTCGGTGCAACGGGCAACGCCCCTTCTATCCAGTCCGCAGCCCCCTCACTTACTTCTCCATCTGTCAAGCGTTTGAGGGTTTGCATGTTGAGATCGTAGCGATAAATATCATAATTAGAGTTCGGTTCACCAAGAAACCTTATGTCTAAAAGCAACGATTTGTCATTGTGCATCCAACGCGCAGTGCGGACAAGCAGATTATCGCCGAGTTTGTCATAAAGCCCCTGGACGACGCTTATTCTGCCACCATGGTGTCTGCCACCAAGTGTCGCAACGCTCAGGCGGCACCGCTGTTTACCTTCCGGCCACGCGCAATCGTCAAACACAATCCTTTTCCCATCCGCAGACCACCGCGGAAAGAACCGCTGCATACCTTCAACCGGTTTCGGATCAAGAAGTTCGCGCTGATCCGCACCATCCGCAGACATCACATAAATATTTTTGCCAAACTCTGTAAACTTTTCGTACACGATCTGGCTACCATCTGGCGACCAGTCGGGAGCAGTGGAACCTCTTTCGCCTCCGTCTTCAAGCCCTGTGAGCTGCGTGACATGCAGCGTCGCAAGGTCCATCACATGCACCTGTGATCTTCCACTTCGCCGACTGGTAAAAGCGAGCCTTGTCCCATCGGGCGACCAAGACGGATAGTGATCACTAACGTTGTTGTCAGTGAGCCGTTGCACGTTCGTTCCGTCTGCATTCATGATAAACAGCTCCCCCGAGGTTTGCCTCTTCTCCATGTATCGGTAAAAAGCGATCCTTTCGCCATCTGGCGACCATCGGGGGTACCTGTCTCTTGTTGGCGCCGTGTTTTTGGTGAGGCTGCGCCTGTTGGTGCCATCATCCTCCATCACATAAATGTCACCATTTATAACGAAAACAATTTTCGCATCAATAATAGATGTGTTTACCAAGAACAGAAAACAGCTAAACAAAATAGTGATCAAAGGGATTAGACGTTTCATGTATAAATACCTCCAGTCCGGGAGCATTTTAGAGAAGCGATGCGGATACACCGCACCGCTTGTGCTTCTATTTCAGAGAGCAGGTTAGTCGTCCTCAATCTCAAATTTGAGTACTTCAGACGAACTGACCATTCCCCCGTCATCCCAAACGTTATCGCCATTGAAATCGAATTTCAAGCCCAATTCAACACTGCCGCTTGCAGTGTACTCCCCAGCTTTCGCGTCTGACATATCGATCAAGAAGCCGGGGAGAAAGGATTTCCAATCACCCGGATTTACCGATCCTTTGTCTGAGTCAGGGAGGAACCGAAACGGAATTACAGACCCTTTCCGATACACAGCGAGTTGGTCCGACCAATAGTAGCGGACAGGTATATTACTGGCATTCCAAATGTTCGCATACGAACCGGATTTGACATAAGGGTGAATATAAAGAAGACCCAGCGAGGTCTGTGCGTAAACATCGTTGATAATCAAATTGTCATGGTCAGCGGACAGACCCATTGGAAATAGACTGATTGTAGCAAAAAGCACTATCAGTGCGAAAATAGAAGCGTTTCGGAATGAAAGTTTCGTAAACATAATTTCTCCTTCAAATATAAGGTTGATATACTCTCTTGAGCATATCTGATAATTTCTCCGTTGAACGCACTTTACGTCCAGCGGTTATTTTGATATTGACAGTCCCGAAAGGAGAAAAAGTGAAAAGGAACGGTTCCTCATGTCTCTAACCTTTCGGGCCCGCTGGTTTCCATCTTTCAATAGTCACAGACCCTGTGCCTGTGCTAAAATGAAAACCAGCCCTGTCATACTACTTCTATGACACGGCTACGCGCTGGAGTGCGCGTACACTTTCAGCGCGCCCCCCAAGGGGGTTGCGTGCCCCGGTGCCACACACGCGAACCCGTGCATGCTAAACACCTTATAATTTATGGATACCCATCAGTTGCTTAGTGGCAAGTTTACCCGCTCCTTAAAAAAATCCGGGCACCCCTGCCGACTAAAGCTACACTCTAAAAGTTCAATTTAGAAAGATGGGCACCCATCTTTAAAGTGTAACTTTTAGTCGTGTAAGTATTATATAATATAAACAATAAAAAGTCAAATTAAATTTCAAAAAAATGTAAATTAACTGAAATTAGCATGTTTTTTCGGTTCTTGTTGTCAGCATCGGTAATATAGCGAGGTTAGGAAACCTCGCCAGCGGCGGCTCTTTGCTGGCGAGGTTTCCTAACCTCGCTATATTTAGTTTGTTTTGTCTGAATCTCGGATTACTCCTACTCTCTGTCTATACACATAGCTAAAAAATATCTGTCCACACAGGCAAATGTGCAATTTATATGCCAATGCCTAAACCGATATTCTGCCGATTTCTGCACAAAAATGTGCAGCTGCCGTTTGCAGCTGCACAATATAGGGCATGCAGTGCAGTGAGTGGCTGAGATTCTGACAAAAAAGGGGACAAAAACTTTACACACCCATAAAAGAATGCCTGTCCAGTTTTAACATTAACTCACATTCATTCTTCAGACAAAAGGTGTATCTTTTCCGCTAAGAAATCGTTTTATTAGGGATAAGGTTTACACAAATTGAATATAGTGTGACCTATTTGAGATGCAAAATCGAAATTATCGTGAAAACCGTCCTCGCTTCATCCACGAGGTTGGAGAAACGGGGTGTGAACAATTTTATTCGTGAATGAATTATGCCATCATTTAAACAGCTTACACAGAATTTAACAGATATCTCGCAGCCGATAGCGACTCGTAGGGCAGCGGTTATAGAGATTGGCAATGTAGGTGGCACGCAAGCTTTACCTTTTCTGCTAAAAGCATTATCCGATATTGCCCCCGGTGTGCGTCGTGAAGCAGCGAACGCGCTACAGAAATGTGATTTTCCGGAAGCGACATCTGCGCTTGTTGATGCTTTAAAGGATGAAGATAGCGATTTAACCCGCTGGACACTCATTGAGGCACTTGGAAGTATCGGAACTACAGATGCACTTCCTGTGTTGGAATCACTCTTAAGCACAGAAGTGTCACCGTTAACTCGCAAGGAAGTACAGAAGAGCATTGACCTTATTACCGCCAGATATCCAGGGACTGACGCTACTGAAACAACATCCGAAAATAGAGAACCTTTTGCTACATCTACGGATGCGTCAGATTTAAGTGAATTGCCCTCTTTGGAAGCGGAGCAACTGGAGTTGAGCCAAGCGACTCCCAGCGAAGACTATCCTGACGATTTGTCCCTGGATTCTGATGAAGTAATTATTATTGAAGATACCTCGGCGAGCACTGAAGAAAATATCCTTCCTCATGATGATACTGAAACACAGATAATCGATTTAACAATCGAAGAAGAGCTACAGAGTGATGAAACGACCTATGAAGAATCTGCTAGCTTCGTAGCATCTTCGGAAACCGAAGTAAAAGATGGTCCGGATCGCCGCGAAGATTCAGAGGCGAGAGTAGAAACGCGTCAGCAGCACGGATCTACACCTGCGCTACCGGTACTTGTTCCCAATACTTCTGTTGTCATTTATGAACCAGAGGAACGAAAGTTTAAGCCGAGTGTTTTCGCTATAATGCTGCGCCCAAGTTCATATCTCTCAAAGCAATGGGTCTCCCGTACACGTCTCTACATGGTCCTGTTCTGTTTACTGGCTGCTGCAACAATTGCCCTGGTCTATTCGCAGGTACAACGCCGCCCTCGATCCCCTTACCCTCTCAGCCCTGAGATGGCTATTGTGGACGCACCTCAACAATATCTTGATGCGGGGAATTTCTTTATCCAACAAGCAGACTACCGCAGCGCGATTGAAATGTATGAACTTATTCGCGGAATTGATTCGACAGACCTTGTTTTATATAAGAATCTGGGGTTTGCACATTTTCAGGAGAACCAATACGCCCTTGCTGTGGAGGCTTATGAGTTTTATCTGCAGGCACGGAAGAAAGAATCATACCAACCCTTTGTTGCAGAAGCATCATACCCATCTTATATCGGTATTAACGATAAAAACGATTATAAAACTTATAACATTCTGGGGACAGCGTACAAACGGCTTGGACATCTTGACAAAGCACGACTTGCGTATGAAGCTGCCATAAATATTGCTCCTAACGAGGCGGAAGCTTACAATAATCTCGCGCAACTCTATTCAGATGGGTATCAACAGAAACATCTCTTGACCGAAGCACTGGCATACACCGCAGTTAGGCTTAATTCGGATGTTGCTCCTTACCATGATACGTTGGGTTGGGTTCTCAGCAAGAGTGGGCAATTAAACAAGGCTACAGACGCTTTACAACAAGCGACTCGCCTACAAAGCGATTATGTTCCAGCGCACTACCATCTGGCAGAAATAGCCCAAAAATCTAAGTATCCAGATAAAGTTACGAAAGTCATTCAAAACGCACTGACAAAAAAGATACGCCGCACCAGGAAACCACATCCAGGTATCGTAGGAGTCCTATCTCATATTTATGAGACAGACTCTCAGAAAATTCCTCGTTTTTGTACTTCATTCCTATATCTACGCGGGATAAAGAAATAGCCAAACTGTTTCGTGTGCTAATTCTCCTATTTTAACCTAAGTTGCCACCTATTTGCGAATGCCCTTGTAGGAGGGGTTTCTAACCCCGATTTATAATAGAAAACATAAGTATCAGCGGAAATGCCTTGTTTTTTTCGTAAAAAGCAGTGTCTGCCATCTCGAAATCTTGTAAGTAGCACAAACTTTATGAAGTTTAAGTTATTAATTAGGTAATTTGGCGAGGTTAGGAAACCTCGCCAGCAGCAGGTGTGTATCTCTGCTGGCGAGGTTTCCTAACCTCGCTATATTACCCAATTAATTTTTTAATCTTCATTCAGTTTGTGTCATAAAGGCGCTAATTGGAAGTTCACGCTACAAATATTGACAAATTATCAACATTTTTCATTAAAGACGGTGTCTGCATGTCTAAAATCTTGTAGGTAGCAACTTGAGTTATAATACGAAAACTTATCGAATGACAGATATCTTGCCAACCTGTTGCCCCGTTTCAGTTTCTAATACATAGATATAAACACCACTGCTGATCCCATCTAACGACCAGACTTTTCTGCACCTATCCGTTGCAATCCCATCTTCAGCTGGAACGAAGGACGCAACGTGGTTGCCCGAAACATCGTATATATAAATTTGGCTTGATGCAGGTAATCTATCAAATGTAACCTGATTACCACGCGCTGGATTTGGATAGACAATCATCCCCGAGTGAGAGTTCTTTGGAAATTCTACCGCTAATGTTCTCTCATTTTCAGGAATGTCAGCTCCATATATGTCAGAAAGTTGGAACGTTTCAATCTCATAATAGTTTTCTTCATTAAAAACGTTAGTGGAAAAGGTTAGCACGACTCTTTTGCGTGATCTATCAAAAATAGCGGATCGAGGTGCATAGTATTCCGTGTTACTAAGTCCCGTTTCACCGTCGTTCTGTGTCTTTTGTCGGTGCAAGCGATAACGCGAAGGGATTGCTGCAGTAGTATCCATCGGTTTGTCAAATGTTAATAGAATTTGTTGTGGTGGAGAATAGACGGCTGAAATCATTTGCGGGGGGATGGTCGGAATGACAGGGACTGAATCAGATTGACTTGAAACCTCTCCGCTTTCACTTTTTGAGACAGTAGCGTGAGGATTCTTAAAAATGGTTAACACGTTTTCAGTATTAAACAGTAATTCATTGGTATCATCGTTATCAATATCTGCAACAATCGGATTGAAAGTAGCAGTTGCAGGATGGTGCCAAATAGGACGGTAGGATACTCCATCGTATTGCACAAGGTAGAAGTTTGGAGAAGCGGCAATACACAATTCGTTTTTACCGTCGTTGTTTGCGTCCGCAATAGTTATTCCGCTTTCTTCATCACGTAACTGCCGAATTCGTTGGTGCCATACGACATGATAGGAATTGTTGCCGTTTGATGTAAAAATAGTAAAAAGCCAATGTTGACGGGGCAGATCAAATTCTGTTGTCCAGACTTTTGCACCGACAGCGAATTCTGGTATCGCATCGCCATCCATATCTCCAGTGGCAAATAGATGTGGTATACCATCAGGAAGTGTGCCTATCCATGTTTGTTGGTATAGGTCAATTCCCACATTTTCATAGATAAATAATTCGCCGTCATTGTCGCCTGCTAAAATTTCTATCTGTCCATCTGCGTCAAAGTCGCCTATAGCGAATCTGGTATCGATTCCGTTTTTTCCTTGCGTAGGGTTTTCAAGTATAGCAATGTTGCTATAGCTGTTATTTTCGTTTGATTCGTAAATCCAGATAGAATTGGTATCGTCATGACGTGAAATAATTTCAGGGGTTCCATCTAAATCCATATCCGCAATCGTTCCACCCCAAATGCCTTCCACTTTCCAGATATGCTGAGAGGGGAATTGTCCGTGTGCGGGTTGTTCAAGTAAAAACGTAAATGTTGATTCCTTTGTTGATGCATTACATAAAAGTTCTATGAGTCCATCGCCATCAGTATCTGCGGTTGCCCAGAGTCGTGATATAGATTCGTCGAGTGAAGAGATCATCATGAGATTTCCGTTGTTGTCTGTCTCAAATATATGCGCGGCAGTTGTGGCAGCTTCGACTCCAATTAGTTCTAATTTTCCGTTTCCATTTATATCTTTAGGTGTAACAATTGGATGTAACCCGAGCTGTGCAGATGCTGTTTGGTGTAGATGGAATGATTGAATTAGGTCATTGCGCACTGTAATCGGATATAATTGTTCCTCATTATCATCAATCTGGACAAGACCAGCCCGATTTTGTGCCTTCAGACGATACAAATATTCACCTGACGGTAGCCCTAACCCGGATAGATAAACGATATGCTGAAGATGCACTGAATCTGAATGCGCGACTCGCAGCGGAGCGTTATTGGATATGAGTGGTCGATTTTCTGTTTTTGGAAAGATTTCGACTGCTCCGGTGGTTAGCACGTCTGTTTGCCAAGTAATAGTAGAATCGTAGAGATTTCCTGATAGCCATACCCCTGCTTCATGTTTGGAAATTCGGGGTAGCGTCCGACGTATTTCAACAACTACTTTGTCTCTGATAGTTTTTCCATCTCTATCTTTAACACTGAGCCGCAACGTGTAAATGCCTTCCGCCAATGCTGAGGTGTCCCACTCGTGGAGAACGGTGTTATACTTCGGTTCTGTTTGAGAAAATCCTATAGGAAACCAAAGATTGGGGGTTTCAGAGATACCGTATTCAAGCCGATATTGAACAAATCCGGTTCCACCAGCACTGCCAAAAATTTCAATCGTGCTGCTTTTCTCTGATACTTCAGTTTGCAGGGTGGGTATAACAGCAATATGCGCGGTGAGCCCGATATGTTCAGTCAATGCAGCATAGGCATCAACAAGACCAGCTCCAACCAGATGTGTTATAGACAGCTCCCTTGCTGTCCCAGTCAACCACTGCTGAATTTCTTTGTTGCTACACGATGGATTCGCAGAAATCAACAACGCTGCAACACCAGAGATATGGGCAGCAGCCATTGATGTACCAGATCGGTAATTATATCCGTACCCAGGAGAAGATTGATCCGTGTTGAAAGCCGTGCTTAAAATATCTTCGCCCGGTGCAGCAATATCTATTGATGCACCGAAATTGGAGTTTCCCAATTGGAGATTTTTGTCCAGTGAGGCAACAGATAGCACCGTATTTAATGCCGCGGGATAATACGCTCCCGGTTCTGGTGAATTTCCTGCTGCAGCTACCAAAATACATCCACGATTGTAGGCGTATTCCACTGCATCTTGAATCAAGAATGCGTTTACTGTGTCTCCAAGGCTGAGATTGATGACGTCGGCACCGTTATCAGCAGCATAAACAATAGCTGCTGCCACATCGTCATTTTGTAGGAACGCACCTGCACCTATCCGAAATCCTGCCCGCAACGGCATGAGACGGCATCCCCAAGCAATCCCAGCAATACCGATTCCGTTATTCGCTCCAGCGGCGATAATGCCTGAAACATGCGTACCATGCTCTGTTTCATCATCAGGTTCGTTATCACGCTCTGTCGAATCGCCGATGCCTTGTAGTGTGGGCGCATCACTAAAATCCCATCCGTTTATATCGTCAATGTAGCCGTTTTTATCATCATCAATTCCGTTATCAGGAATTTCACCAGTATTCTGCCAAAGTTGATTACGAAACTCAGGATGTTCCCTCATAATACCGCTATCCACAACTGCTACGATGACAAACGGTTTTCCTTGCTCAATGCCCCACGCTTTTGGTAAATTCATCGCCTTTAGATTCCACTGATCACTGTATCGTGGATCGTTGGGGGTCGTCTCTGCAAAGAACCGATTGAGGCGGTTCAATTCAACGTTTACAATTGAAGCATTTTCGGCATACCTTTGCTTCAACTGTTCTAACTGTGAAGTGACAGGGAATCGGACGAGATAGGTACGACTGAGTAATGGGTGTTGTCCGGCTGATGTGATCGGTGAGAAAACAGGTAAGACGGATTCTGCTCCCAATTTCTTGCTGAATGCACTGAGTTGTGCAAAAGTGCCGTTTGAATGCAAACGGACAATGAGCTCTCCCGGTGTGCTTGTCATTTCGGTGCGACTGTGTGATTGTGAAAAGGATTGAATTTGTTCTGAAGCCTCAGTCGTGACACTACCCAGCAAAGATATTAGGAGTATGAAAAGATAAAAATAGATACGATAATTTCTCATTAATTTTAGACGTAACCTTCCGTTTTAAATTTTTGTTGTAAATCTACTGTTTTTTCTTCAGAAAAGTAAAATTTATAGTAAAATCCGAAAATATGTTCACATTTCAATGAACAACAATCCCACACCATCATGCTGGCGAGGTTTCCTAACCTCGCCAATGTAAAAATAATTGTGGATTCACTATAATCTTGAATAGTTATGAATGCGTTGATACAATCAATAAAATTGCAATTTCGCATATAATCTGCTATAGTTAATTGTATTGAATCCGCGTAGGAAAAACAACATTTATCGTTGTGCTGAGGAGTAACACAATGAAAGCATCAGAACTGGTTGTGAAATGTTTGGAAAATGAGGACGTTGACTATATTTTTGGGTTACCGGGGGAAGAAAACATGGATATGTTGGATGCATTGTTAGAATCTAATATCCAATTTATTCAAACACGCGATGAACGGGGCGCCGCATTTATGGCAGATGTGTACGGGCGATTGACAGGTAGGGCAGGGGTGTGTCTTGCTACGCTCGGTCCCGGTGCGATGAACCTTGTCACTGGCGTTGCTGATGCGAATATGGATAGAGCACCGCTTGTTGCTATCACAGGGCAAGCGAGTTTAGACAGAATGCACAAAGAATCGCATCAATACATGGATGTGGTCTCAGTCTTCAAACCGATGACAAAATGGAATACGCTTGTACATTTACCTGAAATTATTCCGGAATCTATCAGCAAAGCTTTTAAGACGGCAGTAGGTGAAAAACCTGGCGCAACACACATTGATTTACCAGAAGACGTGGCAAAGATGCAAATTGATGCCGAACCGATGCGGCACGATTTTCCCAGTGAAGCGGAACCTGTAGCATCCTGCCTCCAACGCGCTGCACAACTGATTAACGATGCCAAACAACCGATTATCCTGGCGGGCAATGGCGTTGTTCGCCAAAACGCTTCTCGGATTCTAACACAATTTGCAGAGATGACAAATATCCCTGTAGCACACACCTTCATGGGCAAAGGGAGTATTCCGTGGACGCATCGGCTCTCCCTCCTCAGCGTTGGGCTTCAAGCAAACGATTTTGTCTCTTGTGGGTTTGACCGCGCAGACCTCGTTATCGCTATCGGTTACGATATTGTTGAATACCATCCGCGCTTATGGAATCCTAATCGAGACAAAAAACTAATCCACATTGACACAGAACCGAGTGAAAGTGATGCATCCTATGTTACGGATGTTGAAATGGTAGGGAACATTAGACAGAGTCTCAGACATTTGATGGCACAAGAGATTTTTCCCAAAGATGCAGAATATGCTTCAAATACCTTGCGAAAGATTATCCTCGATCAACTTTCTGAGCATCGTGATGACAAAGAATTTCCGATAAAACCGCAAAAAATCTTAAGTGATATCCGTTCCGTACTTGCCGAAGACGATATACTTATTTCCGATGTTGGCGCACATAAAATGTGGATTGCCCGTATGTATCCGTGTTATCAACCGAATACATGCATCATTTCAAATGGGTTTGCGTCTATGGGCATTGCAGTTCCGGGGGCTTTTGTGGCTAAACTGATCTATCCCGAGCGTAAATGTCTTGCTGTTTGTGGAGATGGCGGTTTTCTGATGAATTCACAGGAGCTTGAAACCGCTACGCGAGTCGGTGTGCCGTTTGTTACGCTTATTTTCAATGATGAGGCGTATGGTCTGATTGAATGGAAACAGATGAACGGTTTTGGTAGACCTGCGCATATCGATTTCACGAACCCTGATTTTGTGAAATACGCTGAAGCTTTTGGAGCTAAGGGATATCGGGTTGAAGGTAGTGATGAACTTGTGCCAATACTAAATGATGCGTTCAGTCAGGATGTTCCTTCGGTTATTGATTGTCCTGTGAATTATGCCGAGAATCTACGATTAACGAATGAACTTGGCCAGTTGACATGCCCGATTTAAAGGTAGTAGGCACGCTCCGCGTGCCGTACACAAATGTCCGAGGCACAATGCCAAGCCTATTTGGACGTTGATTTGGCATTGAATTGTGATTAAACATGGATATTCTTAAAATCCGCGCCATCTGCGAAATCCACATAATCCGCAATTCAGAATGCCAAAATATTTACAACCCATATGAGATATGAAATAAAGAGGTGTATACATTATGGAATACTTATGTAGATTCAATATAGTTGGAGATAAGAAAGAGTTTCAAGGTAATTTAATTCTTGATTCAGAATCATTTAGATTAAATTTGGTTGAAACTATTCCATTCAATCAACAAATTGATAAAGAAAGTATGGAAGAAGGATTAAGGTATTATAGTGAATATTGGGATAGATATAATGAATTATTTTACGGAAATAATAAAATTGAAGGACATATCATAAACAGTATATCATCAGATAATGGTATCATGCATGGTAAAAAGACTTTTATAATTAATCCGTATAGAGTTTCTCAAACATTCAATAAGCATAGAGTTGATTATATATTCTCATTTGATTCTATTATAATTTTATTGGAAAGTATTGAACATCTGCCTGGATATTATGATAATGTAGATACAGATGAAGTATTATGCAATAGTATTGTATCTGAAATAAGTTGGAATTATGATTTCAAATATCAACAAAATTTTTTCAGAAGAGAAAATATGGATTTGAGAAGTATATTTAAAAGACATTCTCAGATGATATTTAGGGGTTATCTTCAAGAAGTATATAAAATATCTGACGATGATTTTCAATTTGATCCGAACATCAAAAAATATGATCTATCATGTTTTGGAAACTTAAGTATTGATGCTTGGAAACTCAGAAAAGAACAGACAAATATAGGTAGACTTCCGTTAGATTGCGATGTTGAGTTCTCATTAAGATTCGATGAGCATATATCAATTGATAAGGCTTTTAATAGAGCAAAATGTATAGTTTACTTCTTTAATTTTATCTTATCCGATTTTAATTTTCCATTACAATTTAGATTTTTACAAGATAATAATCTATTTGAAATCAAGAATAATTATAATAGTATGAGTAAATTTACAGAAACGAATCAATTGATTATTGATGAGTATGACATACTACATAATGAAGCAATAAATATTAATCAATTGATTATTAATTGGGTCAATAATTACGAAAAATACAAAATACCTTTTGAATTATATAAGAATAGTCGCAATCTCAATAATTCAATTGAACGTAGACTTGGATATATAATTACCTCTTTAGATTCACTTTTTGATAGAACAGAACCAAATGAATTAAAAAATATACATCAAGCAGATGTGTGGGACGATACAAAACAGAGAATAAAAAATGCTTTACCAGAAGACAGTCCGATATTAGAAAGGATACATACCTTGAATAGAATGTCACTCAAGGATAAAATTGGGCGACTGTCAGAACATTTTGTGGAATTATACGAAAGTAAAATTGAGCCTGAAATAAGAGATTCTATTCCAATTAGGAACTGGATGTATCATGGATTTACGAGGGACAAATTCGATGTTAAATTTCAAACAGATGATGATTTTGCAAATTTTAATATCAGTGATGATAGGGTAAGTTTAAATAAAAAAATTTACATTTTACAGAAAATATTTGAATTTAACCTACTTATAGAATTAGGAATTAATAAAGAAATACTGATTGAAAAAATAAATAGTGATAATATAATAACATGGTTGAATGATTATAAATAAGCACGGAGCATTAAATGCACAAAAACCGAACCCTTATACGTGGTGATAACCTTGAGGCGATGCGCGAATTCCCAGACGAATCTGTTGACCTGATCGCCACCGACCCACCTTTTAACTCAAAACGCGACTATTTTGTGCCGTTTCGAGACGAACACGGACGCGAACCCGAGACCCTCGTCAGAGCCTTCACAGACACGTGGACATGGGGAGACGCAGCCGAAGATGCATACAACATACTACTTGTTAATATCGGCGGACAGGTGGGTGACACAATTCAAGGCTTACGCCAATTCCTCAATGAGACACCCATGATGGCGTATCTCGTGATGATGGGCATTAGGATTATGGAGATGCACCGCATCCTCAAAGATACCGGTAGCCTATACCTCCACTGTGATCCGACAGCAAGCCATTACCTCAAAATTATTTTGGATGCCGTGTTCGGACCTCAGAATTTTAGAAATGAGATTGTGTGGTGTTACCAAACCGGTGGTGTCAGTAAAAGGTGGTTTGGACGGAAGCATGATGTAATACTTTTCTACAGCAAAACAGACAAATACTTTATAGATTTAACACGTATAAAAGAAAGCAGAACACCGGAAGTTATTCGACGACTTGAAACAGGAAACGAAAGTGCTACTCGTGCAAACGATACGGAAAGACTTCCGTTTGATGTTTGGAACATTCAAGCATTAAATGCGATGGCATCTGAACGCACCGGTTATCCCACACAAAAACCGATAGAACTCTACAAACGTATCATCGCAGCGTCATCAAATGAGGAAGACCTTATCCTTGACCCATTCTGCGGTTGCGGCACAACGCTTATGGCATCTGAAGCACTTGACAGACATTGGGTTGGGATAGACTTAACTTATCTCGCCATCGGTGCAGTGCGGCAGCAATTCGATCGGTTGTTCCCGCAACATCGGGACAATGTCACCATCGCTGGTACACCTGAGAATTCGGATCAAGCATTAGAACTCGCTCGCACTGACCCGCAAGGGTTTGAGGAGTGGTGCGTTACGCACGTTCTGCACTTCAAATCCAATGCCAAAAAGGTTGCGGATGGTGGGATTGATGGCACATTCAGATTTCCGCTTGGTCGGGTAAAGGGTAAGCAGGCTTATGGCAGGGCGGTTGCACAGGTGAAAGGTGGCAACTATACGCTTGGACATATCCGGGACTTTCGTACTGCTATGCAGAACCAGGATGCAGATTTAGGCGTTTTTGTCGTTACATCACCACCGTCAAGCGGGATGCGAACAGAGGCGAGCCGAGCAGGTACATATCGTCACCCGCTTTTTAATATGGAAGCTCCTGTCTTGCAGATATATGAAATTCAGGACTATTTCCGAGACGTTTTGCCAAACCTGCCTCTTGGAGAGCGGACTGTGTTGTAAATTAGTTTGGACTTACGCAATGAATTGCGCGACTATAAAACACGTAAATCCGAAAAAATGTATAAAAATTTTTAGATTTGACTATAAAAAGGAGGATACTTTACTTAAAATGGCAGTTTCAACAATTGAGTGGGCAGATGGTCGGATAAAGTTAATAGATCAAACATTGCTGCCCAATGAATTCAAACAGATTTATTGTGATGACCTTCCATCAATCTGGGAGGCGATTAAATCCTTGCGTGTGCGGGGTGCGCCTGCAATCGGTATTGCGGGGGCATTAGGCGCAGTGATCGGCATTTGGGATTCTACTGCGAAAACGTACGAGGCATTTGCAGCTGAACTCAAATCCGCAACTGATTATCTTGCCACATCACGTCCAACGGCAGTTAATCTCTTTTGGGCACTTGAAAGAATCACGAGAACTGCGGAAGAGAATAAGCACCTTTCTGTTCCCGAACTCAAAGAGGTATTGCTTGCGGAGGCGGAAGAGATCATTGAAGAGGATAAAGCGATGTGTCGTGCTATTGGGCAACACGGCATGGCGTTGCTCAATGAAAACGATACGATTTTGACGCATTGCAACGCTGGCGGATTAGCCACGTCTGATTATGGCACAGCGTTAGCCGTAATGTTCAGCGCACACGAAGCTGGTAAGCAGATTAAGGTTTTTGCTGATGAGACTCGCCCCTTGTTACAAGGTGCACGCCTCACTACGTGGGAACTAATGCAGGCAGGCATTGACGTAACGCTTATCTGTGATAATATGGCAGCGCAAGTCATGAAAGAGGGCAAAATTCAGTGTGTTATTGTTGGTGCTGATCGAATTGCTGCAAATGGAGACACAGCAAACAAAATCGGCACTTATAATGTTGCCATTCTTGCACAAGCACACGAAATCCCCTTTTATGTCGCTGCGCCGACATCAACGTTAGACTTTGCGCTGGCAACTGGCACTGAGATTCCGATTGAGCAACGTTCAGCAGAAGAGGTGACAGAAGGGTTCGGCAAACTTACTGCGCCCAAAGGCGTAAAAGTTTATAGTCCTGCTTTTGACGTTACACCTGCTTCATTGGTCACAGCAATTATTACCGAAAAAGGCGTAGCACATGCACCTTATACGGAGAGTTTGAAGGCATTACGCGATGTATAAATCAAGCGTTATGCTGCTTTTGCAATGTTAGCGCGGGTGCCGTTGACATCAAAGCATGCGTACTGATTTGTGTGCATAATCTGCGTAGCAAAGGTCATCGCTTGCTTCTCGGTAAGGTATCCGTCTGCTATTTCTGCCTCAAGGGCACGTCGGATTTCGTTTCGTGCTTGAATAGCGTACGCCATTGCACTTGTGGGCCAGCCCGTGTCGCCGCCAAATGCGAATAATTTGTTTGATGGCACAGCATGAATGCACCGTCGCAGAAAATCACGCGAACTGTATGGGTCTATACTCCATGCCCAGCAAAAGTCAACCCAGATGTTGCGATAATGCTTTGCAAGTGCTACCAATTCATCATTGTAAGGATAGGAGATGTGCATCAGAACAAACTTTGCATCCAGATAGCGAGCGAATAAGGCGCACATATTTCCGGCGGGGATACGGCGGACCGGCATTCGGTCATTACCGGCATAGTAACCGGTGTGAATTTTAAACGGGAGATTATGTTCAATTGTGAGTTCAACGCCGCGTGCCCAGCACCAATCACCAAGGCAGAGGCGTGTCGCTTCATCAATTTCTTCTGCGGGTTTTGTTAGCACAGCATTGAGTGCGGCAGATGCGTCAGCATCGCTTCGTTCAATCCAGTTAAGTGTACGATTATAAGCGTGTTGTGCCTTCACCGCAATTGCACAGGGGGCATGTTTGGCAAAAATCGCCTCCATGCTGCTTTTCAAAGAGGCGAGGTCTTTGACTTCAATACCTGTTTCAGCATGGATAGCACTCGGACCAACTTGTCCATTGCAGAAAGTCGCCCATGAAAGATCGTATAGGAAAAAATCGGGACCGGAGGTGTCGGGAGTACACGGCCAACTAAAGTCGTCTGTTTGGATATGATCAAGTTTCGCAAGATCGTGTAGGATATGATAGCGTTTGCCTGGAGTGCGAATTGTTTTCAATTTATCTTGTGCTTGCGCGAGTCCGTCACCAGTCAGTTCGTCAAGTCCATAAATATGTTTAGCAATAAGGCTGACTGCTTCACCGTACCCCGTAAATTGTGTCGCTTCCCATGCTTCTCGGATACCTTCAAACCGTGACTTGATATCTTTAGATGAATCCATTAAATCACGCATCGCTTCAGAGGTAGCACCTGCAGTATGGAGGTCAGCAGGCACATAATTCCCGAACAGATCCTGTAAGATATCAGGACCATTTTCAACCCAGTCATTTTCACGTCGCATGTGTTCATGTGTATCAACTAAACGGATAGATTGAATATGATGTGTCAAATCTGTTGCCATATAAATTCTCCTTATGTAGATTTTTTGGGTAATAGTCGTTAGTTTGTTGTTTCGTAAGATGCAGCGGCACGGGCGAAGTAGAAAGATGTTTACCTAAAATGCTTGAAAATATGGACAAATTGTGTAAAATAGAAAATCATACTTGACAAATACATTAGATTATGATGTACTATAAGTATACTTTGGAATGTTTTCTGTTTCAGCGAGATTGATACAGTGAGTTGTAGGTCGGGTAGAGCTTGCGAAACCCGACAAATACCAAACGCGTATTTGTCGTTGATTTGAACAAATACCAAACGCGTATTTGTCGTTGATTTGGACAAATACCAAACGCGTATTTGGCGTTTAGGTCTAATATTCAAAACGCTTATATTTACATTATAGAGAAAAAGTGTTATTATGTCAAAGGAAACGTCCAATGCAGCTGCGAAGCAAATTCTCGTGGCGTACCATTTTGTTGTTGCCCTTTTTGAGGTAACCGCAATCATAAATGCTCGCGCAGGGGGCGCGAATGGTGATATGCATCTTCCCGATGCGGAGGAAAAGCCCAGGAGCAGATAATGCCTACAGGACGAATTAAATA
Organism: Candidatus Poribacteria bacterium; assembly: GCA_965221425.1. Classification (GTDB taxonomy): domain Bacteria; phylum Poribacteria; class WGA-4E; order WGA-4E; family WGA-3G; genus MSPOR6. The sequence continues at coordinate 651,164 of OZ244889.1, forward strand.
TTACAATTTGAATAAAGGATTCGGATTTATTGCACAAGATAGCAGCGAAGAGGATGTTTTTCTACATAATTCCGCGATTAAATACGCAGAATACGAGGAACTTCGAGTTGGACAACGAGTCAAGTATACCGTTGTTGAAGGCGAAAAAGGATTAGTTGCTAAAAACGTTGAAGTGTTGTTAACACCGACAGAACGACGGTGGTTGCGACAAGGCAAAACTATTATTCCACGCGGCTACTCTGGGTTTCCAGCCCAAAATCAAGATCAGTTTTTTGATGAAGATGAAGCAGCCGACGAAAACTCAGGAACGAACTCTAAACACACACAAGAACGGTGGCGAAAAAAATCTCAAAAGAGCGATTCCGCACCACAACCCGAAAGCGGCGCAGAAGGAAAGGAACAAACTTCCAGACAGCTAAGTTTCGGTGACCTCTACATTCTCAAGCAAATTAATTTTGAAACACCGATGTTTTTTGCACTTTATCGCCATGAGCAATTACCTGCCATCGTGTTGGAAATGACACTTGCTGGATTAACGCTCAGTTGCAACGGTAAGGAAAAAGTCGTGCCGAAAACTGAGATTAAGTATTGTTATAAGGAAGTTGACGCAGAAAATGTAATGGCACTGCTTCACTATAATGAAGATATTAAAACAAAGCAACTTAAACCTGCACGCTCTCAAGATGAGGTGTACGCAATTGATGCAGAAACAGTCCGAGATGCTCGTAAAGATGGGAACGCAATTGAAATAATTCTCCGTGAAGGCGAAATTTTCCAGGGGACAGTTGACTGGATCAGTCCTTATGAAATCAAAATGGTATTAAAAAACGGTTCTAAGGTCGTTGTTTTTCGACATGCTATTTGTGAGTTTTCTGTTGTTGAAGAGGAGAAATCAAATGACAACCCAACCTGAACATGTCACTGAGCATGTAATGAAGGCGTATCAAGAACTTGTAGCGGAAATAGACCAAGATGTAAAACGGGTTCGTGAAGAATACGGCCGTGTTCCTTGTCCAACGAATTGTTTTCAATGTTGTCGTAATACCTCAGTAATTCCGATTGGCGAAGTAGAAGCACGCGATCTCAAAATTGCTTTGGATGCACTCCCACAAGAGATACGCGAACATATTCGTCAAAAAGCGCAGCGCACGATTCAGATATTGGAAGCAAAGGGCTATACTCCTGAAAATATGGCAAAAGATTCAGGAATGGAAGCGATTGAAGTGGTCAAGGGAAAACCTTTTGGCGAATGTCCGATGCTTATCGGTGGGGTGTGTTCTGTTTATGAACACCGCCCAGTGATTTGCCGTGTATGGGGTTATCCGATCGATAACGGTAAGGAATTGGCTTGCTGCAAAAAGACTTTCATCGGTCAGCATAAAAACTATGAACCTGTGAAATATGCAGATTATTGGCAGCGGTGTAAAAAACTTAGCGAAGCACTCGGTGCTGTTCAGAAAACACCAAACTGTTATTTGGTTATTCAGTTGTTAGGGGCGTAATGCGGATTGACCGCTATTTAAACTTTGGCAGTTTGAAAGAAGCGAGAAAAGTAGCTTGACCTAAGTTGCCACATAGTAGCACAAACTTTATGAAGATTAAAAAATAAATTGGGTAATTTAGCGAGGTTAGGAAGAAATCAACGGTATGAATGCCATTTAGGCATTCCCCGCCTCGCCATCAGAGATGTACACTTGCTGCTGGCAAGGTTTCCTAACCTTGCCAATTACCGAAATATTTATTTAAACTTCATTTAGTTTGTGCATCTGTGGAACACGGGGAATGCCTAAAGACGAATGCACCAAATCAACGGTATGAATGCGCGTGGCAGCATGCGCCAAATCAAAGGTATGAATGCTATTGGGCGAATACGCGTATGGTATTCGCCATGATTCCCCGTGTGGCATGCTGCATGATTCCCCGTATGGCATTCACCATGATTCATACCGTTGATTTACTAAAAGTTTGCGCTACAACCTCTACTGTCCGCTGTGTTTCCAAAACAGGTCTATTAAGTGTCCCAATAATTTTAAGGTTCACTATAATTAACCTCTGAGTCAGAAAGTTCGCGTAGGAAAGTAAATGTGTAAATTCCAGTCTTGTGCCCATCGCTCCACATTAACTGAATAGCATAACGTCCAACACGTTGAATTCCCACCACATGTAATTTTTCCCAATATTCTTCCGATGGTATCACTCTAAACGGGTCATTTTCTTGTCTCACTGCATCACACCGTGCGCACGGACATCTTTCTCGAAGTAACCGGTATGTGTGTTCACTCCGATGTCCATCTTTCCATTGAATAGCTAAGCTATGCGGTAAACGTTTGATTTCGGTAGGTTGATATTCCTGCATTTGAAGTCGAACAGGATGTCAATTTGCAGCACATTCGACACGTGCTTCAAGTGACAACCTCATGAACGTAGGGTTATTCTAACTTCAATAATACCACATAGAATTATCTTTGTCAAATATTATTGAGTTCAGCAAAAGTATTTTTTGAGAATTAGTGTGGTTAGAAACTATGTCATAAGCGTCAATTGGGTGATCCGCCACCGCGGGTAGACACCTACTTTTTTGTGTATTTCACCATAGTCTGTGCTTTTTCAAAATCTTCTGGAGTGTTGACATTGAAAAACGAGAGTCCTTCAGCATCAAACGTTTTCCAAATTTCTGGAGCGAGGGTAAGGATATTTGCGCGTTCCTGTAGCGCATGAACACGCAGGTCAGGTTCATTCAGCATCTGTTCAATAATCGGCAAGCAACGTTTTGAATACACAGCGCACAATGTTTGGGAAATAATCTGCGCGTCCGCGTTGTCAGCGGAAGGTTCTTTGTAAGTGTGGGGCATCACAGCATCATATTCGCCTAAAACAGAGACAAGATAGGTAAGCAGGTTAGGCATTAGGAAGGGATTGTCGCAGCCAACACAAATCACTGTGTGATGGGAAGCATACGTCAAACCTGTGTGAATACCGCCTAATGCCCCTGCATTTGGGACAATATCCTTGTGCATTGTAATACCGAGATGTGTATATTCATCAGGACTGTTCGTGATAAGCAGGAGTTCATCCGTGATGGGTTGCATGCGGCGGATAACCTGACCGATGATTGTCCCGTTGCCGAGGCGTAGCAGCGCCTTATTTTCTCCCATTCGTCGACTTTTTCCACCTGCCAAGATAACGCCTGTTACCATCTATTTTCTTTCTTTTTTTGCCGCATAAACTTTCCAGTTTGTGCCACATTCTAATCAACAAGACTGGGACCATATCGACTGTTCATCAGAGAACGTAAGTCTTCAACAAGCTCCTTTTCGGACTCAGCGATATTGTGTAATTCATCTGGAGCCTCTTCAAGGTTATAGAGTTCCACGAATCCATCACTACTTTCTATGAGTTTATGTGTCTGTGTCCGAATGCAAGTGAAGCTTCCCAGTCGACTCACCGTTTCTGAACGATGCGTTTCAGTTTCTCCGCGCACCACCGGTCCAATTGATTGTCCATCAATATTCTCTAAAATCGGCACTCCTACTAAATCACAAATTGTAGGATTGATGTCAATGAGTTCTACCAACTCGTATGAGACGCGATTGCCTTCTATTCCCGGTCCTGCTACAATGAGCGGAACCCGCAGCGATGCCTCATAAGCCAAACTTTTGGTATAAAGCCCATGGTCGCCAAGCATTTCGCCATGGTCGCTTGAATAGATGATATAGGTGTTCTCAAGCATACCACGCGCTTCCAGCGCATGCAACATATTGCCAATCTGGTCGTCAATCAGTTCCGTAGCTGCACAATACTGTTGCCGTGTAACCTTAATTTCTTCGGGACTGATATTAACGGTGCGTTTTTTCACCCAGTCTGGTTTGCCTTCCATATTATCTGTAATGGGAACAGGCATATCTGCATTTCGATATTTGTCTCCGTATTCAGTAGGCGGATCAAATGGATCGTGCGGTCCTACAAAACTCACAAATAGGTGCCACGGAAAATCGTCAGGAATGTTTTCTATAAATTCTGTTGAACGCCTGCCGATATATGAATCCTCAAAATCCTCAGTCGGAAGCACAGAGTCATAAGAACCGTTTTTTATCCAACCACCAGAAGAACGGCGATTCCGATAATCTTGATGAAATTTCGCTAACAGCCCTTTTTCTTGTAGATAATGTGTATAGGGTCCAATGGGTGTTGCGGAGCCGCCAGCATGCATCTTGCCTTCACATTCTTCAGGATGTGTAAATCCCCAGTTATAAGTACGAGGGCGGTCGCCGTATCGACCGTTATAACCATCCGGTTTGGCAAGGTCAAGTTTGCCCACACATCCTACGCGATATCCATGGTCTCGGAGCTGCTGATAATATGTTGGGACTGATGTTGGGTAAAAGCTACCGTTTCCCAGTGAACCTAAACGCGAGGGTTGTATTCCCGATGCTAAACCGATCCGTGATGGCGCGCAGACTGGGGCATTCACTGTGCAGTTTGGGAAATTTACGCCCATTTCTGCTAATCTACGTAGGTTCGGTGTGTTGAGCGCATCGGGGGCATTCTCATGTGTTTCCAGATAGTCGTATCTGTGCTGGTCTGACATAATAAAGAGAATGTTCGGTCTATCGGTTTTTCTGTTCATATTTCCTCTTCGTTTTCATGATCTTGCGGTTTTGACGGGCATGTGTGAACATATTTTGGATTTCACTATAACACATTTACAAAAAAGTCAAGAGGGATATAAATTTCCTTAACTTTGCTGAAAAAAACATATTTCTTCCAAATAGCAAATTCGTTTGGAGATGCAACTTTTATAACCCAAGTTGCTACCTATAAGTTTTTAGACATGGAAACACCGTCTTTAATGAAAATATGCTGATAATTAGCCAATATTTGTAGAGCAGACTGTTAGTTTGCGTCCTCACAGGCACAATCTAAATGAAGATTAAATAAATATTTCGGTAATTTCTTTAGTCCCGTAGGGACGATATGTTTATAGAAAAACGTTGGATAACTCCTCTTTAGTCCCGTAGGGACGATATGTAAAAAATATGTCGTTGGCATACACATATCGTCCCTACGGGACTAAGCGGATGAGTTGTCTGCGCTGCTATAAACATATCGTCCCTACGGGACTAAAGAACACTTAAAATGTTCCGAATATGCATAATGAAAATTACCGAATTAATAAATTAATCTTCATATAGATTGTGCTACAAGGTGGCAACTGATGTTACTTTAGCAAATAATCAGCGCAGAATTCTATAGCGAAAGAGCGTTGTCAATATCTTAACTCCGGCTTTGAGGCTACCTATAAAAGTTCCACTGATTTTTGATGTGCCGATACGTTTTCGATAACTGACTGGCACTTCACGTACATTCATACCCATTTTGGCAGCTTTAAGTTGCATCTCTATTGTCCATCCGAAGTTTTTATCCTGCATGTCCAATGTTTTGAGTTGTTCAAAACGGATAGCACGAAAGGGTCCTAAATCCGTATACTGGACGCCGAAAAAGATACGCATTAAGAATGTAGCAAGTTTGTTTCCGAACTGTGCCTGCGGTAGCAATGCCCCCTTTTCACTTGGCACACGCGTACCGATAACAAACTCTGTGAGACCATCTTGGATCGGTTGCACAAGCGATGGCATCTCTGTTGGGTCATCGCTATAATCACCATCTAAAAAAACGACAATATCTGTGGTTTGAATAGCATCGATTCCAGCAAGACATGCACTTCCGTAACCTCTCTGTGGTTCGGTTACAACTTTTGCCCCGTGTTTCAGCGCAATTTCTACGGTCTGATCAGTGCATCCGTTGTCAACAACGATAATTTCTTGAACCAATGATTTCGGAATATCGTTAATGACATTCGCAATTGCTTTTTCTTCATTCAAAACAGGAATGATGACCGAAACTTTCACGGTTTCTATGCTCCACAAGTGAAATCGAAAATAATCGGTCACATCCTTTGCGTACAGAATTACATGTTGACCGAAGGCTCTTGCACTGTTTCAAGAAGACGTTCAATAACTATATCCGTATCAACACCCTCAGCTTCAGCATGGAAGTTTGTTAGAACTCGGTGTCGCAGCACTGCTGGCGCAACTACTTTCACATCTTCGCAAGAAGCATTGTAACGTCCTCTGAGGATAGCTCTGGCTTTCGCACCTAATATCAGGTACTGACCTGCACGTGGTCCTGCTCCCCATCGCACCCATTGCTGGATAAAATCGGGGGCATCCTTTTCTTTAGGGCGGGTTGCCCGTGCAAGTTTTACAGCATATTGAACAACGTTATCTGCAGCGGGAACTCTGCGGACGATTTGGTGTAATGCAACAATGGCTTCACCTGAAAGTGCAGTCTCTAATTCAGGTTCATCTGCACCTGTAGTTGCGGAGATAATATTTACCTCCTCTTCCTCTGCTGGATAGTCTATAACGATTTTGAACATGAACCGGTCAAGTTGCGCCTCAGGCAATGGATATGTGCCTTCCTGTTCAATTGGATTCTGTGTTGCAAGCACAAAAAAGGGCTCTGTTAATTGGTATTCTTCTCCGCCGGCCGTAACATTATGTTCCTGCATTGCCTCCAGAAGTGCTGCTTGTGTTTTCGGAGGGGTTCGGTTAATCTCATCGGCGAGAAGGATATTCGCGAAGATAGGTCCCTGAATGAACCGAATCGTTCTATGCCCTGTGGTGCGATCTTCCTCAAGTACATCGGTGCCGATAATGTCGGCAGGCATCAAATCCGGTGTGAACTGAATTCGCTTAAATTTGAGATTGAGAATCTGAGCGAGCGTTTTAATCATTAACGTTTTCGCTAATCCTGGCACACCTTCCACAAGGCAGTGCCCACCGGCAAAGAGTGCCATCAACATCTGATTGATCACTTCCTCCTGACCGATAATCACTTTTTTCAGCTGCTCCACAATTGATTCTTGGCTTTTCATTAACTCTTCAATAGCTTGGACTTCTTCAGTTGCTGGCATCTATTCACTCCTTTATAGACAATAAAGTTATATAGTAAAATCCATAATTACTTGGACACTACGGTAGGTTCAGTTTTCTAACCGAATCTATGTAAATACGGCAGAATACGCGTATGGTATTCTGCATTGGTTAGAAACCGCACCTACCAGGGAGTGTAAACATATTTTTGGATTTCACTATAAAATATAATATCAACGCTTTCTTTTACGGAAATACGCTGCTATCTACGGTTTTTGAATTAAGATAAATCGTTTTGTGCTTTGGCTTGAAGCAATTCTAACGACATTTGTGAGATTCGAGATTTGAGAAGCTTCCACTTTCGGTGCATGGAAACGAATCGTTTGTTTCATCCCTGCTTTCTGTCCGGATTTTGTATAATCTATATGGATTTCAGCGACATCCGTTTTAAGTTTTTGCGGATCAGGCACCATCTCCACCGTAAATGGAGCCTCTGCCTCCACAGAGATTTGGTCTTCAAAAGTAAGTGCCTTACCAAGAACAGCCGGATGGTCGCGTTCGTCTTCTCTCAACAACTCGGCATACGGATGTTCAACGAAAGGAAGTTCCAAAATAAATTGGTCCCCCATTTTGTATAGGTATTCGCCACACGACCATGTGAGGCTAATCTTTAATTCAGGTCCCAACTGCTTGACATCCGAGATTTCAAAGTGTTCTACTTTGGCACGTTCATCTAATTCCAAAGTACGTCGCAGAAATCGGATTCGTTCTTCACGATGATCAGCACCTAAAAGATGCGCTCGCAATCTTGCGTTGAAATCTCCAGAAACCCGTAATTCATGTGTAACTTCTACACTCAAATCTTTTTTGATTATAACATGAGTTTTTGTATGTCTCACATTTGAATCTGCTGGAAGTGCTGGACTCTTTTGAAAAGCGTAGAGGAGACTTTTGACTTTTTTTCCATCCAGTTTTTTCTGATCTTGGGCAGGTGTGTCTGCAGTCCCTACATCAATTCCATCTGTTGTTGGCGCATCAGTATTGACAATCAATGCCCACCGATTTTGGTCACTGACAGGAAAATCACCGAAAGCACATGTTTGTGCAGTCGGGTCAAGCCATATCAGGTCTTTACCCTTCCCGCCATCTACTGCAAGGATCATGTGGTTAAAATATGCAAGGGATGGAACTTCTGGAACAATTCCGCTCGGTTTGCCCGCTGAGATAAGGACTGGATAAGAATCAATCCCAACCACGCGAAGCATCGTTGAAAGTAGTGTTGATTTCCCCTTACAATCTCCCCATTCTCCCTCTAACACCTTAGCGGCAGCAATCGGTTTGATACCCCATATTCCACGTTCATCTCCAGCATATTGGATGTTTGTCGCAACAAATTCGTAGAGCCTTTTGATTTTTTCTTCTCTTGACAATGCCCCGGTGAGTATCTCTTTCGTTTTCGCCTTAATTTCCTTTGTAATTCTATCCTGTTCACGAATTAATGTAGCATACCACGTGATCAGTTTATCCCATGAATCAATTGAGGAGAGACTAATGTTATAGGCAAAATCTGAAACAGCAGGCATCAAGGGTTCTCTATGCAAAGCTGGCACATCTTTCGTTTCAAATGTATAAGCGCGGGTATAATTGTTCTCTGTGATAGTTGGTTCAATCGGCGGTCCGTCCACTTGGTAAAATAGTGGTGTTTTCTTCGGAATACGCGCCGTGAGGCGATAGGACTGAACAGGCACGTCAACCTGAAAGTAGACTTGTCGCCAAAATTCGCCTTTCATGGCACCTCGCGGGTTTCTGGTAGAATAGGCATAGTCAATAATACAACCGTCAGATATATCCGGCAATTCAAAATACATCAAGCGGGTATCAACGAGCAATCCTGCTTCAGCAAAACTGGCTGGTGTAAGCCCGCGAACAATTTTACGCTCATCCAATTCTACTTGAGTGCCGTCAGGTTTAAACGTTCGCGCATGATGGATAGTAACATCGTCTGCATTTTGCGTATAAGGAATTCTAATTTCACCGAAGTGATATCCATCTTCATTGAATATTTTGACGACCCGTCGTGTGGAATAGACGTGCCTGCTATCTTCGTCAACGTCATACACCTCTGCTTCCCACAGCACAACGGCACTTTCCTCCGTATTATTCGGTTCGGCAGGGGCGTTTTCAACGCTCTCTTGGATAGTTTGTTCGTCTGCTTCGCTAATAAAATTATATGGCAGTGACGATTTCCCCTTCATTTCTCCCTGTTCTCTTAACCCTGGAGGGGCCTCGCCATGGCTATGGCCATTTTCGTTTGCATGTGGGACTGGTGATTCGTTTTGCGCCTCTTGTGGGTTTTCTATGGTGCTTTGCTCTTTTGGCGGCAGAGGTGTCCGGCGTGTTCCTAAAAACGTTTTATCAGCGAGTGCCCCTTCACCATTTGCTTCTAAATTCTTACGCGAGGCGCGTCCATCACCATTATCATCCAGATACGGGTGTTCTGCTTGGATTGCCCCATCTTCTGTATACCATTCATCAACGCGAGTTTGCACCCAGAGGAATGCCTCTAAAAGCGATATTGCACCGTCATCGTTTGTATCCGCATAAGGTTCAGAGAAAACATCAACGAAAATGTCCCCGAAACCGGCTTGAGAGGCATAACCTTCACGTGAAGAACTTGATGTAATAATTATTCGCCCCGATGTGCTGATGCCTTGTACTATCCTTGCACTATAAGGAAATCCAAATACAAGGAGTTGCTGTTCTGCGCGGATGTTGTTAATACTGTCGGTGTATTCTTGTTGACTGATGTCTCGCCCCGGCAAATTAAATTTTACACCTGATGCGGTTCGCGATGCATGCCCTACCATGAAAAGAATAAATCTATCTGTCGGTTGGACCTTCTCTGAAAGTTGTGCGAATACCTCTAAAATAGGTTCTCGCTTTGCTTCACCCGTGACGAGTCCTGGGAGGTTACCTTCATCTTCAAAAAGAAAGGCAATCTGCTCCGAATCTAATCCGTATTCCTGTGTAAGCAGCTGATGGAATCGGGAAGTCGCACTCCAAAATTGGTCATAGTAGGATTTCTCACCGCCAACGCCACCGAGAATTAGGACGTAATCTGTTGCAAAAGTTGTTGTGGAAACTGATAGGAAAACAGCAAGAATTGTTATGATAATTCGACGCATTTTTTATTTCTCCGCTTTAGCATAGTGTCTGTTGTTAATACATTCGTTATTATAAATTGAAGTCGCCACTTGTACCGCCAGTTTTCTTGACTAATCTTATTTCGGAGATACACATCTCTCGGTCAACGGCTTTACACATGTCGTAAACAGTTAAACCTGCGATGGATACGGCTGTGAGTGCTTCCATCTCTACACCTGTCTGACCGACGGTTTGCACTTCTGCTTCAATCTCTATCTTGTCTGCGACAATCACCACATCCACACGAATAGAGGTAAGATTAAGAGGATGGCATAGCGGTATGAGTTCACTCGTCCGTTTTGCTGCCATATAACCTGCAAGTCGAGCGACTTCCAAAACATTACCCTTCTTCATCTGCTGTTCAGAGATGCGGTGGAGCGTTTCAGGTTGAGCCGTCACATGCCCTTTGGCAATAGCAACGCGCAACGTTTCCGGTTTTCCACCGACATCAACCATCCGTGTGTTGCCTTTTTCATCAAAGTGTGTTAGTTTGTTCATAGTGGCTATTCGCTGCCGGTAAGAGTATTTGACGTATTCATCTATTCTCAAGCTTGCCGTTAGTTGTTTTTGGCTATAGAGGGTTTTCTCTCATAATTCTTTCATACATTTCATGGAATTGTTGGAGATAATTTCCTTCTCCATGATACGCTTCAACATCAGTCGGATTGGGTTGAATAAGTTCACCGCGTTTTAGGACAGCAGCACTAAATGCCTCCACATCAAACGGTTCATCCATAAGATCACAATATGCTTTCACACCTGCTACAGCAGCACCGAGTGCGGCACCGCCCTTTTCTACGGGGACGACTGGTCTGTTCCAAATTCCTGCGACCCGCCGCATAATTTGTGGACTCCCAGTCGCGCCTCCTGTAACATATAAAGGGTCTTGTGATGGTTTTGTAAAGACCTCGGAATAAACATAAACAGCTGCAAGACTGGTCTCAATTATACCCGTATAATCCTTCGCTAAATTTGGAGTTCCCGATTCTGCTAAGCGTACAAAGTCAAAAGCATCAGAAACAGGAAAAGATTCTGTTTTTGGTTGCCAAAATGTCATAAACTGTCCGGGTGAAACGGCTTGTAAAGCAGATTCTGCGGGTTCGTATTCCTCTTTTGAAAGTCTATACTGATTTCTAACGGCATCCCACACCATAGCCCCATTGGTGCGGCATCCGAACATAAACGGACGCCCAATGCCATCATACATTGCATTAGCAAATCCTTCTGGATCTAACATGTTTCCATCTGTTGACACCATATTCACAAAACTTGTGCCAAGACTGAGAAGGTCTCCTGCAACCGGCACTTTCGCCTGCGGATTATCTCCAGATCCTGCTATAATTGAACATTCTTCAGAGAACCCATATCTTTCTACAAAATATGCAGCGATATTACCTACAACAGAATCTGGGGGAGCAAGTTCTGGCAATTTACCCAACAATGCTTCCGAACCTCCGGGCAAACCATCGGCGGTTGCTGCTATCAGTTCGGTATCCCATACCTTGTTCCGATAATTCATAAGCGACATGCCGCATCCGTTGCCTGTGTCAATCGGCACTAACGGGTTTGCCGATAATACGGTGGGGATAAAACTGCTGATAAGTTGGATCTTTTCTGTCGCCTCGTAGTTACGTGATGATTGTTCGGCAACGCGACGGATCACTGCACCTGTGAACCGTAGTGGTGCATCCGAGCCAGAACGTTCAATCATCTCTGTTTTTCCACCGACTGCTTCTCGGACATGATTTGTCTGCATAAAGGTATTAGCAGTCATCCATATCGGTGCAGTGGAATACGAGAAGACACCTGCTAAAAGTGTGTTTAAATCTAATCTGCTACTTTCTGGCCTCTGTAGGTTGAAAAATATAATCGTAGCGTTTCGGTTCAGATAAACATGCCCGTGCTGTTGTCCCGATGTGTTGATAGCAACGATATTCTCTAACGCGACACCCGCTTCGCGCATGTCGGCGAACATGGCATTGAGTGACGCAAGATACATCAACGGCGGTTGTTCTGCTTCACCTTCAGACTTCGGTGGTAAGATATAGTCCTCCCCAATACCGAAGCAGTTGGTGCGTTCATCTGCGCGGTAGTCAATTGCGTGTTCAAAACACTTCTCTGCTGTGTCTATATTGATAACGATTGCCGATAAACTCTGTGTGCTGGAGTCTAAGCCGAGGGCAAGGCGTTGATTTTTATTTTTTGTCACTGAAACAATTTCCTCTCAATTCCGATGGATATGGATATCTGCAGTCTATATCAACTATCCAGCTCAATCGTTTCCGTAATCTATTGCTCGTTTCCGTTCATATCCAAAGTGTGGGCGAACGCTTTAAAGTTTTGTGCCTGTAGTGCCGCATCATGCAACTGCTTAAGGCTGTGAACATCATTGAGGGACATTGCATCACTCCTCTCGTTCGGAAAGACGGTATATCTTTGCTTGTAAGCGTTGGTAGTGGGCGTGTTGTTGTTTAGTTGGCTCTTCATCAGCAAGGGCAGCGGCAACATACAATGCCTCGCCGTTATAAAAGAAATCTTGCTGTGGCAGAGGTAGATTTTCAATTTCTTGTTGGTAGTCATCCGCTTCACTTGGCGATCTATCAAAGATATCGCTCAGAGATCTGCGAACTAACTCCCAATAAACATCTACGTGACTGCGGGGCAAGGAGACGGTAGGTTCTTTCACAGGTGCCATTTTACCTCCATATAAGACTTGGCTTTGCAAGCCTCCATTACAAAGTTACAAAGTATAGGTTGGTGTTCCTTGGCTATGCAGCACAGGTGCGGGAAGTATTTCCAGCGCGGTTTTCGTATGAAAACTAATCTGGTCCGCATCTTTGATAACTAACCTCTGTGGCCAAAGCGTAACGGGCCCAAACACAACATCATAATTCTTATTGCCATGTAGCAAGTGTGAGCCCATTTCAGTCCGACAATGCTCAATAAAATTCCAATAGTCAGGGTTTGATCTATCTGTCACGAAGCACAAACTCAATAAAGATGCTAACTGGTTTCTATCTACTTCAAATCTAAGTACCACTGCACGCGTTGACAACTCAACCCTACGACGCCTGCGCAGATCCCTGAATTGCTTATCTGCCCAACCTTCTGCTTGTTGTAAAAACGTAGTTAGGTAGAAACCTTGACCGAAATCTGTGTGCGCTCTACAGAGTGAAATGTCAATGTTATGCGGCAGGGCCCCTGAAGGCTTGCACAGAGCTGATACCGCAGTATCAGTAGTACCGTGGTAAAGGGTAAGGGAACCGTTTGTCCAAGGCACAGATTCTCTCCTTCTTGGATGTGCAAACGCTATCACTCAAAACTCACTTAAAATTCGATGTGAAATTGAGAAAACTTAAAAATAAGAAATTTTGAGTATGTCTCTCAAAAGTTTATCACAAAATTGCGTGGAATATCAAACTATTTCTGTTTTATGCACGATTCAGATATTTAGGACGTTTATATCGTGAGTTCTGATCGCAAATTAGCAGTTTGCACCATTTAATTCCCTGGATATGCGCGGTTTTCCAATTCAGCAATAAATTTTTCAGAGGCAATCGCCGCTGCTGCACCTGCCCCTGCAGCTGTAATTGCTTGACGAAATACGTGGTCATGTACATCACCCGCGGCAAAAACGCCATCAATATTTGTCCGTTGCATGTCGTCCACGATGATGTACCTTTGTTCATCCATATTAATGACATCTGTGAACAGTTCTGTGTTCGGGATATGACCTATAAAGATAAATACACCGTCAATCGGAAAAAGTACTGTTTCATTGGTTTTGACGTTTTTAAGTTTAGCACCTGTGACTTTTTCGTCATCTCCGCAGATTTCTTCAACAACGGTATCCCAAATAAACTTGATTTTATCGTTTTTGAATGCGCGTTCCTGCATAATTTGACTTGCGCGGAGTTGATCGCGTCGGTGGACGATATAAACCTCGGATGCGTATTTAGTCAGGAAAATGCCTTCCTCCAATGCTGCATCACCACCGCCGACAACGATGAGTCGTTGATCTTGAAAGAAAAACCCATCACACGTAGCACAGTAGGAGACACCGCGGCCCCCATACCCCTCTTCTCCAGGAATATTGAGCGTACGTGGGGACGCACCAGTGCAGATAATCACAGATTTCGCGTGATATTCTTTTTCGTAGGTGTTCACAACAAACGGGTGTTGCGCGAAATTAACTGCTGTTACTGTGTCAAATTTGACCTCAGTGCCGAACCGTTCCGCTTGCTCCTGCATGCCTTGAATGAAGACTGATGCCTCATTGCCGAAAAATCCCGGATAGTTCTCAAGATCAAGTGTTAAGGAGAGCTGCCCGCCGAGTGCATCACCTGTGATTAGCACAGGTTCCAGCATCGCACGAGAGGTATAGACACCTGCGGCAAAACCAGCAGTCCCGCCGCCAATTATTACTATGTTTCTATTTTCAATATTATTTGTTTTAGTTTCCATTTTGTCCATTCAATTGTGTTTAGAAAAATCTTGGAATTCCATCCGTAATTGGATACGACCGATCACATGTATTACAGTGTAGGTTCTCTGCTTCCCATCTCATTTCACCTTTACACCGTGGACATACGAGAATTTCCTTTAGAGTTTTCGTTTGGCGGTTTCTCCTTTTTGCTAAAAGCGATTTTGCATGAGACACAATACCGCGCGGTACCGCACTTTTAAGCATTAACCAAAAACCGTTCTGCGTTTGATTCGAAAACGTAGGTGTCAGAAGTTTTTCAATAGTCTGCGGAGATTGCAAGTCCAAAGATGACTCTTTCTCATCCAATATCTCATAATCAATTTTACCTTCCCATTCATACTGGACAAGGAAGAGGCGGTGGTGCATGATATGGAACCGTCTCCAATATTTGTCTTTTGCTGCTAATGTATGAAAAAGTTGTCCAAATTCGGATCGTTTATCGTTCTTTTGTAGCACCAAACGACCATCAATCAGGTTAACTACCCAGTTGTGATAATGCCATCCGTAGATACGTTCTCCAATCTCAGAGGGGGTTTCAATATAACCGCGAGGTGCTACACGCATCAATTCGGAAACAAGTAAATTTGGATCCTCAACATGTTCCAAAACATGTGAACAGATAACGTAGTCAAACGCACCATCTGCAAAAGGGAGAAACTGCCCATCCGCTTCCACCATTGGTCGATCCGCGACAATCGTCCCACCACGTTGTTCGTCATCGTCTATGAATTTATCACATAAAACATCCGAGCGTATATTTGGGTTATGACCGCTTCCAATTTCTAAAACAAAATCGTCTGCACGAATGTTCATTTTTGGACAACCATAGTGATATAAGGGCTTATATATGGAAACACGTTTGCAACAATTCTACCTTTTATGCCAAAACCAACGGCTTTTTTGACTATGCTGAACCCGTTCAGTTTAAAAAAATGCGCAAGATCAATCGGGTTTGCGTAATACGCACTGTCCGCATCGCCCCCGATAGCATCTGCCTGTAAATCCGGATCACGATAAATAAAGTGTGGTGTTTTTGTAAAGAAACGCTTTTTTATGTAGAGTCCGCAGTTTCGCTTAAACTGTTGCAATGCTTGCCGTTTTGTTTCTCCCCAAACGGGTCTACCGGATTTACCACACATCAGACGAACCCAATCAAAAGCAGGCGTTAGGGGCGAACAGAGATTTGGACCGGAAAGCACAACTTTGCCACCTTTGCGGACGACCCGAATCATCTCTTTTAATGCTGTCTCCACGTCAGGCAGATGTTCTATTAACTCATTTGAACAGATAACATCAAAAGACTCGTTATCAAACGGCAGCTCTAAAACGTCACATACCTGATATCGTAATTTCGGATTTTCCCAGTTCCGCGCTTCTTCCAGAAAAAGCGGGGAGATGTCGGTCCCGACAACATCGTAGTTTGCTTGATTTAGCAGGTGTGCGGAGATACCGTTTCCACATCCGAGATCAAGGATTTTAGCGTTAGATGGCGCATAACGGATTACTAACGTTACGTAGTGTCGCAGATAAGCCTCATCGTGTGCTGCTAAAAGCTCCTTGTAGGTCTCTGACGTTTCGTAGAACTCGCGCATTCGCTGACGGAGTTGCAATGGTGTTTCAGATACCGATGTGTCAAACATATTTGTCCAATTTCCAAAAGGTTTAATAAATTATATTCCATTTGGTTGTAGGATAACAAGAAAAAGTGAAAATCAAACAGGATTTAGCGAGTATTATGAGCGCAAGGTATTCCACGGTGCCTCATCAAAAACATCAATGAGTTGGTATCCTTCTTCGCCTTTGCTTGGACTCAACGTAACAAACAACTTTGCTGGCTGATTTGAGACATTAAAAGATGCGTGAACAATATCCGCTGCGATGAACACAGAGTCACCAGCATTTAGCGTTTGCTTCTTATCTTCAAGCCACTGCTCTACGCTCCCTTCTATAACGTAGATAACCTCTTCCTGCTCGGGGTGTTTATGAAAATCATGCCCATATCCAGGGGAGAGACTAACTTCCATTGCGACTATATCTTTCGCGCCTGTCGTTTCCGGACGGCTAAGCCACCCGACTGTTCCCCAATCTAAATTATCCCTTTCGACTTCTGAAGATGCTATAAATTTTCCATTCACGTTGTTTGTATTCTCCTTTATCTTATTAGAGGATTTTCCAACCTCAATTTCTGTTTCTTTTGAAAGTGTGTAGGTGAGCGTATTAAGCTCACCTTATGTGTCAATTTAAGAACAAAAATGCGGATTATCTCTTGTGGGAGGATTTGTCCGCCCGATTTATTACCCGAAGGTAGGCGCGTTTTGGAAACGCGCGGTTTATAGCGTCTGCTGTCTGGGCTCGGCGCGTTTACAAAACGCCAAATCAACGGTATGAATCATGGCGAATGCCATGCGCGCATTCGTCTTTAGGCATTCCCCGCTTACCAGGATGGTGAACCGCTAAATTGACGTATAAGGTGAGCGTATTAAGCTCACCTACAAGAAATAATGGATAATCACTGTCTATCCATTATCTATGGGATTTTAAGGTGCCCCACGTCGTAGCTAATTTTGCACGTGGATCAACAGCAGTTCCCGATTGATAGCCAGATTCCATCTCCGCAATAACTTCTTCTTCAGTGAGCGCGCGATTCCAGATACGGACTTCGTCAATCAGACCGAGGAACCTTCGATTAGCACCTTCCGCTGTAGTTCCAACGAAGACGTTAGAGGTATCCGCTGCTCCGGGCGAAGCACTCTTACCGCCAGATTCATAAATGTTTTCCCCATTGAGCCAATACCGATGCGTGTCACTATCTAATTGCGCTACGACATGTTGCCACTCATTAAGTGGAATTTTAGTTTCACAGACACTACCACCTCCAGCAACGAAGTGCATACATTCACTCGGTGATTCGGTGTAGAAACTATAAGAACGTGGACTGTTCCCTTTTGCGAGGATACCTTGCCAACGTTGGTTATTCGGTCCCATGTGTCTTTCAGCATTTATCCATGCCATCACGGTTACACTCTCCGTAACGGTAAGGATAGGGTCATGTGGCACTTCAATCCAATCACTTGTGCCGTTAAATTTAAGTGCTTTTCCGAACTTACCATCTACCAATTCGGGGGCACCATTTATATTGCCGTTATTCCCGTATTGCGAATGGTCAATTGTCATATCACCATCTAATTCATCAAAAGAGAAATAGAGAATAAGCGAATCATCCGATTCGTCTGCTGCGTTAGCGAAAGATGCAACAAACGCGGTAAGAATTAATATAACAAACATAAACCTCATAGTTATTATTTCCTCCTAATTAACTATCATTTTTGAGTTTTTAGCGTTCCCCACGTCGTTGTCAATTTGTGGCGTGGGTCAACAGGTAAAAGTTCTAAATGCCCTTTTTCCATCTGTTCAATAACCTCTTCTTCGGTTAGCGCACGGTTCCAGATGCGGACCTCGTCAATTAAACCAAGGAACAAACGACCAGCCCCTTCCGCGGTAGTTCCGATAAAGACAGGGGAGGTGTCTGCATTGCCCGGTGGATTCCCTTTGCCACCATATTCACCGACATTCTGACCGTTAATCCAATACCGATGGGTACCATTATCCGCCTGCGCAGCCACGTGTTGCCATTCGTTTAACTTGACCTCACCCTCCTGGCAGACACTACCACCCCCAGCAACGAAGTGCATACATTTACTCGGTGATTCGGTATAGAAACTGTAGGAACGGGGATTATTACTTTTCGCAAGAATACCTTGCCAACGTGCGTTATTAGGCCCCGTATGTCTCTCAGTATGAATCCAAGCCATGACGGTAACATCCTTATCAACGGTGAGCGTCTCATGATGTGGGATTTCAATCCAATCAGATGTGCCGTTAAATTCTAATGCTTTACCAAATTTACCTTCAACATGTTTAGGGGCACCCTTCATTTCACCATTATTCCCATACAGTGAATGGTCAATAGTGTTTTTGCCATCAACTGTATCAAAAGACATGTAGAGAATAAGCGAATCCTCTGGTTCATTTGCTGCGTGAGCAAAAGAAGCCACAAACGCTATAATTGTTAACATTACAAATAGAGTTTTCATATTTTCCTCCTTAATTTATAGATTTAAAGAGTTTCCACAAGCATCCGTTGCATATATAGCAGAAACCCTTTGCGGACAAATCAATGTGATTGTCCATTTTATCGCCGTTGTACCTTCAAGTCACCCCAAGTGGTAGCTAATTTTAGTTTTGGGTCAACAGCGAAAAACTCAAAATATCCCTTCCCCATCTGTTCAATAACCTCTTCTTCACTAAGTGCGCGATTCCAAACCCGAACTTCATCCATCATCCCTAAAAACTCACGTTGTCCTTCGTGTGTCCTTCCAATCATAACATTTTGTGTATCGGCCTTGCCTGGTGGAGGTTTTTTACCGCCAAATTCGCCTGCTTTTTTGCCGTTCAGCCAATACCGGTGGGTAGTGCCATCCACTTGTGCAACGACATGTTGCCACGTATTTAACTGGACTTCCCCGGTACAAACACTTGTACCACTGTTGACACTGAAAGCCATACATTTACTTGGAATTTCGGTATAGAGGCTGTAAGAGCGCGGATTGTTGCTTTTTGCGATTATACCTTGCCACCTTTGGTTGTTGGGACCCTCATGACGTTCCGTGTGAATCCAAGCCATAACAGTAACATCCTTATCAACAGTGAGTATTTCATGATGTGGGACTTCAACCCAGTCACTTTGGCCATTAAGTTGGAGTGCCTTACCGAATTTACCATTAACCAGTTTTGGGGCACCTTTTAGTTCCCCATGGTTCTCATACTTAGAATGATCAATCGTGTTGTTCCCCTCTATTTCATCAAAGGATAAGTAAAGGATGAGCGAATCTTCCAGCTCATTTGACGCATAAGCGGAAGAAACTATAAATGTAAAAAGTGTTAGTATAACCAAAAGTGATTTCATATTCTCTTTTCATATAGATAATAGGTTTCGCAAACATCTCTTTCTTGTCTCATCTGAAACCATGTAAAGAACGAGTCGAAAATAATCGTCCGTTTTATCAATATTTTACCTTCAGATTACCCCAAATGGTTGTTAATTTTTGCTGAGGGGCAACAGGAAAAAGTTCAAAATGACCTTTATCCTTATGTTTATTAATCTCTTCTTCAGAGAGCGCGCGATTCCAGATACGAACCTCGTCAATCATACCGAGGAAATATCGTTGATTCCCTCCACCCGCAGTGCCAATGACAACAGGGGATGTATCCTCTAAGCCAGGAGGGTTCGGTTTGTTACCGGTTTCTCCAACTTGTTGCCCATTAATCCAATAACGGTGTGTTCCATTATTAAATTGAGCCACAATATGTTGCCATTCGTTTAGCTTGACTTCACCTTGACAAACACTACCACCACCTTGCGGAGGTCCAACACTGAAGTGTAAACACTTATTGTTTGAATCAGTCCATAAACTATATGAACGTGGGTTGTTACTTTTTGCCATGATACCTTGCCATCGTGCCTCATCTGGTCCTGTATGTCTCTCAGTATGAATCCAAGCCATGACGGTGACATCTTGATCCACAGTAAGCGATTCATGGTGTGGGATTTCAATAAATTCGGATACGCCATTAAATTTGAGAGCTTTCCCAAATTTCCCTGCAACATGTTTCGGATCACCCTTCATTTCACCATGGTTTTTATACAGTGAATGGTCAATTGTGCTTTTGCCATCAACTGTATCAAAAGACATGTAAAGGATGAGCGATTCCTCCGGTTCATTTGCTGCATGCACGAAAGATACAACAAACGTAAAAAGCGTTAACACAATAATTAAGTGTTTCATTATGTGCCTCTATAAAATTTGCCTAAGTAGCCCTTATTTTAAAATAGATTGTTGAATCGGAATGATTTTCTCTCCTTCAATAGCCATGTATATGTGGTTAACAGAAAGGTATGTGCCTTTGTCAATTTGACCGTTAGGCCATCGAATCTCAAGCAGATCAATCTGTTCCGCTTTTCCCACACCAAAATGGGCACGTAAGTCATGAAAAGAGAGATAACTCCCACCGCTTTGTACCTCTCGGTACTGAACGTGTGTGCCGGTCACAACTTTTATTTTTGCACCAATCCCAGAACGGTTGCTTTTCTGCCCGACAACCTGAATTTGGACCCAATTGTTTTGATTACCGATAACGTTTTGAAGCAAATCTGGACGTTGATTGCAATTGGTAACAAGGATATCAAGGTCACCATCATTATCGTAATCACCGATAGCAGCACCACGACTGACCTTTTTTAAGGCTAACCCGCCTGTCTGTGGCATGACATTGGCAAATGTGCCATCACCCAAATTCCTAAACAATAGATTCCTTTGTGGATAGGTCACGTGCTTTTCAAGCACCGAGATATTATCCATCAGATGCCCATTCGCCACAAAGATGTCTTGGTACCCGTCATTGTCATAATCAAAAAACTTTATTCCCCATCCGAGGTAACCGTGTGTTACTTCGGCTATGCCTGACGTAATCGTATTGTCAACAAAAAAATTCGCATCATAGTTATGGTAAAGGGTATTTGTCTCTGTCTGATAGTTGCTGACAGTAATGTCAGGTTTCCCATCGTTGTCATAGTCACCGAAATCGGTTCCCATGCCAGCTTCTTCTTTACCCATATCATTGTAGCAAACACCAGAAATTAATGCAACTTCTAAAAATTTACCTTTTCCGTCATTTTGAAATAGAAAGTTTGGATCTTGATCGTTCGCCACATATAAGTCAACATCACCATCACCGTCGTAATCACCGAATGTCACACCTAATCCGTGCTGTGGGATCAGGTCCAAAGGGCGATAAAAAGTTGAAATATCGGTGAACGTGCCATCTCCGTTATTTTTGTAAAAAGTATCGTGAACCGCGGGATAGGCGTGAGGACCACAATAAACGTGAACACCTCGCTCCTCACAACGGTTATCATTCTTCGGGTCATACACAGCGTAATTCGCTACATACAGGTCTAAATCCCCATCGTTATCGATATCGGCAAAAGCACAACTCGTTCCCCAGTTTAGGTTTCCGACTTTCGCTTGTTTTGTTACATCTGTAAAAGTGCCATCACCATTGTTGCGATAAAGTTGATCTTCGCCAAAGTTAGTAACGTAAAGATCAAGGTCACCGTCGTTATCATAATCACCGACAGTTGCCCCGGTACCGTAGGCGGTGCTACCCACGCCAGCATCTTTGGTTATATCTGTGAAAGTGCCATCGCCATTGTTACGATAGAGGACATTATGTGGCGTTTTGTCGTGTGCTTTATCTATTTGAACTGCACCGTTGACGAGGTAGATATCCAAGTCACCATCATTATCATAATCAAAAAAACCACCGCCAGAACCGAGAAATTCATTGAAAAGCCTTAAACCGCTTCTGCCATCGGTATGTTCAAAGACGATACCTACAGACTCGGTAACATCAGCAAAAATTGATTCTGCTGAAGCGAGGACACAGTATTGAGAACCTACGAGATTAGTGATGATTGCTAATATAAATAGGAGATAAAAGGACAGAGTGCGAAAATGGTTAATCTTTAGCATAAAAATAACCGATAACCTATAGAATTTACCGCTTCGTTCTACCCTCCTTTTTCAGACGTTCTAATTTGTGCAATGCTGACCAAGCCTCTTTATCGTCAGGTTCAATTTGTGTGATATGTTGATAGGTGTTAATTGCTTTTTCAATGTGTCCCTGTTGTATATAAATCTCAGCCAGTCCGTGATATGCTAAAGCAAGCTTAGGCATTTTTTCTATTGCCTTCTGCAGATGTGCTTCTGCTTTGTCATAAGTTTTTTGAGTGGTATAGAGCCATCCTAACCGAACATGTGCCTCTACAGCATCAGGATTCAATTCAAGCACCTTATGGAAAAGCGGTATAGCGCGTTGCGGCATGTTAATCTCCATATACAATCTTCCTAACTTGTCATATCCTGCCACAAACTTTGGATTCAACTGAATCACTGCTTGGTATGTGGCAATTGCGGCTGAGATATGCCTATGTGCAACATGGATTTCCGCCAATTTCAGTCGAAGTGCCGTGTTTGATGGGTCTTCTGCCAAAGTGCCTTCAATTGCGTAAGTCTTGTCGTAGTAGGTTTTCATCTGCTGGAATAACTTCAGTTGTTCCGTTGCTGATTCCATATCTCCGATAAGACGGTATGCCTTGGCAAGATTATAGTAAGCACTCTGGATGTACGGCTTTTTCTGAATTGCGATCTTATAGTATGCTATCGCTTGCTTCGGTTCGTGCTGCATCAGCGCAATCAAACCGAGCCATTCATAAACTTCGGCAAAATCACGTTTGAGTGTAAGCGTCTGTTTAAACGCTGCAAGTGCTTTGTTAAATTTCGCTTGGTGTGTGTAGATATAACCGAGGCGGTAATACGTATCCGCATCCGTAGAACATATCTGCACCGCTGTCATCGCATGCTGCTCAGCAATATTTAATTTACTCTGTTTGCAGTATATTTCCGAAAGTGCAAGGTGAGTAAATCCGTATATTCGCTCGTTTGTAGATATATTTTTAGACTCAGCGATTGAGAAAATTTTGTTGAACGTCTCTATCGCTAACTCTAATTCATCTTGCAATTTATAGACATTCGCCAATTGAAAGAGTGCGTTAATATCTGTCGGATTGCGTGATAAAATTGATTTAAAAATATCAACTGCCTTCGGGTAGAGCCTTAACTTGACGTATGCCACGCCTTGCTGCATTTCTGATACTGTTGTTTCAGTTCTACTAACAGACGGAGCGAGCAATAAAACAGTAGTAAAAATTAAAACTCCGCAGGTTCGTTTTGTGATCATGAAACGTTGGCGTATTTGATCAACTTCCATGTTAATTTCTCAATCAGATTGTGACTGTTTATCTACGACATCCTGAATCCAAGATAAGGCTGCCATACTTGAGGACCAACCGATAGAAGTTACCGCGAGCAGTGCGACTTGTTGGACCTCCTCGCGCGTAATACCTTCGCGAAGTGCGCGCCGAGTATGCGAATGCACTGCGCCTTCAGATTTTGCACCGATAGCCAACGCAAGCTTAACAAGTCGCAAGGTTTTGGGGTCAAGCGGTCCGGCAGTGCCGCACGCTTCGCCTAATGCTTGATACGCCTTCCATACTTCGGGATATTCTTCTATGACATCCTGAAGAAAATCAGGTAATTTCTCTTTCATTGTTGGGTAAAAATTTAGCTAACTTCCTCTTTTTGTGGTGTTTCTTTTTCTTGTTGTGCCGTAGTTTCGGTTTCGCCCGTCTGCTCTTCGTTGAGGCCGGACTTAAAGTTCGTAATACTTTTGCCAAGTCCGCGAGCTAACTCGGGTAACTTCTTTGATCCAAACAGGAGTAGCACGATTACCAATATAAGTATCAATTCCAACGCGCCAGGGGGACCCATATTTCTTCCTCCATATCTCAATGTTATTGTGTCTTAAAAAGATTCACGTCAATACTTTAAGTACATATTACCATATTAAGCAAATAATTTCACCTAAAATTTACATCAAGCCGTTTTGAAAACTTAGCAATCACAAAAAATTGTTGTGTTCTTAAGTAATTTTGTGTAAAATTGGTTAAATTCCAAACCTTTAGGAGCAAACAGGATGACACCTGAAGTTGCCTTACAAAAACGAAATCAAATGCTGCGCGATGGATTTTGCATTGTTGACGATGTATTGACAGCGGAATTCTTGCAGGAACTGCACGATGAATCAGAACGCCTCATCGCAGGACACGTGGAACCAGATGAAATGATCTATCAGGGACAGCACGTAAATGTGCGCGGAGAAGACAATCCATATATTAAGAAACTGTTGGAGTGGCAGCCGTCACGGGACGCGCTGGAGCAGCTCGGTTTCGGAGATTTCGCCGCATCAGGCGGGATTATTATTCTAACGAAAGAAGCTGGTGGTCCACCACTCTATTGGCACCAAGATTGGATGCGTTGGAATGACCCGCTCAGCTGTTCTCCGTGGCCCCAGACCATTTTTCTCAATTACTATCTAACAGATACTACTCTTGAAAATGGATGTTTAAAAGTAATACCCGGCACACATCTTAAACGTATTGATTTCCATGACCAGCTTGTGCCAGCACATGAACAGGGCGCACGATTTATTGCTGAAGACCATCCTGTCATGTTCAGTGACCACCCAGATCAGGTGGATGTGTGTGCCAAAGCAGGTTCATTAGTGATGGCAGATGCAAGGCTTTTACACGCTGCCCACAAAAATCAGACTGACAAACGCCGCACCTTGATTCTGGCATGGCACAGCCGCCCAAACACTGTTCCTGACTATTGGGATGACGAGATTCCTGAATCTATTGCAAATCGGGATGAAAATGGAAACTACCCTGGTTCGCGTCTTCCAGGGGATTTTTTGAAATGGTAGTGCTACATAAATCTTCATGCCGCGTTACACCAAAACAGAATATAACGAGACAAGTATGGAACAACACACACTTCATTACAAAGTCTTAAATGTGCATAATCCCGGCGAAACTGGACAACACTGGGATGTGAAAGTCCATGCTACTCCCGAAGAATTGCAAACATTTGCTAAGACAGGTTATCTTATTCGCGACAGTCTTTTTAAAGGAGAAGCACTCCAAAAGCTAAGAGATGCACTTGACCGATTAGAAGCACGAGAATGGGAAAAACGGGACAAAGCGGTCAATTCAAAACGTGGATGGGGATTCATTCCACGTCATTTGATGGATAAAGATGAAGCGTTCTTGGAACTCCTGAAATTCCAGCCGGTTTTGTCAATTGTCCGGGCGATGATGGGGCCGCTTGTTCGGCTACGCGGATTGAGCGCGCGAATCACATATCCTGGTGATGATAGGCAGCATCAAACACCATGGCATCAACACATGCGCGTTGTCTCTAATCCGATACCGCCTTGGTTTTCACGACCACACTGCATTGATTGTCTTATCTATCTTGATGATTTAAACGAAGATACGGGTGTAGTTGCAGTTGTCCCTGGCTCTCACGACTGGTTAGACAAGGCAACACCAAATACATACCAACCGATAGATGGTGAAGTCCAACTACAGGTGAAAGCTGGAGGGGCAGTCCTTATCCACGGCAATCTCTGGCATCGTGCGTTGCCAACGTTGCGCTCTAAGCGAAGGATGTTAATTCTTGGTTACACGCCAACGTGGTTGCGTAGATCGCCACATGGAGGCGAACCACCTGCAGACGGGCTAACTCAAACCTTCCTCAAAGAAGCAGATATGGAGGAACGGATGTTGTTAGGCGTAGGTGGATATTCCTAAACACCTATAACGGATGTGTTTTTAACGCGCCTACTATATTAAGGAGTCTTATAATGAAAATCTCTCTTATTTTTAAACTTTTAGCGTTAACACTAATTTTAACAGTTCCAGCGTTAATTGCCCGCGCGCAGGGTGTCAGTGCAAGGGACTTGGTCATCTATTATAGTTTTGACGAAGACACACTTGAAGATGGTGATGTCTTGGATGAGTCAGGAAATGAGAATCACGGTTTACTACGTGGTAATCTCAAGGTTGTGGAGGGTAAAGTTAACGAATGTATGGAATTCCCAGGGGGCGCAGCCAATTATATTTCGGTGCGAAATCACCATTATACCGGCCTATTTCCAGAACTTTCGATCGCAGTATGGATTAAGACCGCTGAAAGAGGGATGATTGCCTCATGGGATCGTAGCGAATTTTTCCGTTTTGGTGCTGGTGATGATGTGCTCGGCAATTTGACCTTTGTAGGTTTTGATGTCTGTTGCCCAGTCCCTGCAGGGGATTGGCATGGTACCATTGAAGTGACTGATGACAAGTGGCATCATGTCGTTGCAACTTTTGATGCTGAAATGAGACGGATATATGTTGACGGAGAATTAGATGCGGAGACACCCACAAATACAAACAACAAAATGATTGGAAAGGCGGTAACACGTTACGGATTCCTTGGAATTGGTTCGGAAGCCGCCACTTTTGATGGTGCGGTCGGTCCCAATTGGGCTTTCAATGGATTGATGGATGAATTCCTCATGTACCATCGAGCACTTTCTGCAGAGGAGGTCACGCGTCTTGCTGCAGGCCATGAGAATCCACTTTCTGTTGAACCGAACAGCAAATTGAGCATTACATGGGCAAAGATTAAAAGCACGAAATATAGTAAAACTTACAATTAATGGGACACTTCTGTACCGCAATCTTCATGAAGATTAAATAAATATTTCGGTAATTTCTTTAGTCCCGTAGGGACGATATGTTTATAGAAAAACGTTGGACAACTCCTCTTTAGTCCCGTAGGGACGATATGTAGAAAATATGTCGTTGGCGGACACATATCGTCCCTACGGGACTAAGGGGATGAGGTCGTCCGCGCTGCTATAAACATATCGTCCCTACGGGACTAAAGAGCACTTAAAATGTTCCGAATATGCATAATGAAAAATTACCGAATTAATAAATTAATCTTCATCCAGATTGCGTTTTGTGGCACAAACTGAAAGTTTATGCTACCACTTCTATTGTCCATTGTGTTCCATAATAGGTTATCAAAGTGCCCCAATAATTTCAAAGTTCACTATAGAATAACCCAAATTACTACCTAAAGAGGTATATCGTTATTGGCGTAGAACTTTTATACCATTAAATATCACATGAGATAGGTTTGTTCAAAACAACCTACGGAACCTTAACCAATGCAACTGTAAAGGTGTCTATAATTAAAGGAGAGCTAAAATGAAAATCACTTTTATTTTACGATTCTTGACGCTAATGCTATTTCTAACAGGAAATGCATTGACCGTCCAAGCTGGAGGTATAAGCGATAAAGAGTTGGTTATCTATTATAGTTTTGACGCTGCTTCCCTTAAGGGCAAAGATATCTTGGATGGGTCCGGAAATGGGAATGACGGTTTTCTCAACGGTAACAACCTGAAGATTGTAAATGATGGTAAAGTTAACGAATGCATGGAATTTCCTGGTGGGGCAACCGAATATATTGCAGTGCGAAACCTAAATTATACTGAAGGCATACCGGCGCTGACCCTTGCGGTATGGATTAAGACCGCTGAAAGAGGGATGATTGCCTCATGGGATCGTAGCGATTATTTTCGTTTTGCAGCTGGAGATGCTGCAATTGCTCACACAGACTTTGTCGCTTTTGATTTTTGTTGTCCGATAGAAGATTGGCACGGAAAAATAAAAGTTAGCGATGACAAGTGGCATCATGTCGCTGCAACTTTTGATGGCGAGATGAAACGGATCTATGTTGATGGTAAAGTAGATGTTAAAGCTGCCACTGCTACTAATATGATCGGACCAAAGGCACAAAGGTACGGATTTATCGGCATTGGCTCTGAAGCCGCAGAATTTAATGGCAATGCGAGTCCCACGTGGACATTCAAAGGATTGATGGATGAATTCCTAATGTTTCACCGAGCACTTTCTGAAGATGAAATAGAAAGTCTGTATAGGTCCAATGGGGATCCATTTGCTGTTGAACCTATTGATAAATTGAGCATTACATGGGCAGAAATCAAGAGCAAAAAATAAAACTAAACGGGTGATTCAATTGAATCGCCCGTTTCTTACTTTTCATTTCTTTTAGGCATTACCGTTTTCTATTGCTTCTTGTATACCCGGCCACTCACGCCAAATGTCGGTGTAACCGTCGTAGCCGTTTTTCTCACAGTCGACATGCCGTAAACGGAAAATCACTGCGTAACGGATGTCTGCGGATGCATTCGGTGCTGCAGAGTGGACAATCTGGTGATGTGTCAGAACTACGTCTCCAGCATTGCCAACAATCTGCGTTGGTCCTTCAGGAAGTTCTGGACGCGGCATGCCGTTTGCTAAAATCTCATGTCCCTCCTTTTTAAAGTAATCTGCGAAGAAACTGTGCGATTTGGGCCATACCGTGAAATTCCCACTATACGGTTCTGGTACATCTGCCAAATAAACGACTGCTAATGCTGTAAAACCGCGCCGATAAATGCCTTTTGCCATACCGTTTGTTCCGCTGCCTAACCCATCCAGATGTCCACCAGGTTCTTTTGCATCACGATCCAATGGCATCGGAAACCGAAGTGCTACCTGTGCTGAACCTGGCACTTGCACGTTGCCTTCACCTAACAACAATTCAGCAATATTATGGATAGGCGTTTTACTGAAAATATCTACAATCTGCGGGGCGTTTCGGATTTCATTGCAATACGATTGCGCCCGAAACTTTTCTAAGTCACCTTCGTGTAGTCCTACAGCACCGATAGAATGATTGATCATCTTACGAGCGGCATCTACCATCAACTTCGGTACAACACCCGGAACTTTAATATAACCGTTTTCATAGAATTCTAACTTCTGTTTTTGTGTAAGCATATTTTCGCCTCAATCTCTCAGCAGTTATTTGCAAGTATAGTTCATATTTTGCTTTTAGACTTTATATTATCTAAAAAGTTTAATAGAATTTACCCTTCTTCCAAACTGCTATTTATTGGTGGAATATGTCTTTTTTTTGCTTTTAGAAAAAGCAATTGACGCCTTTCAAGTATTTCAGTAAATTAGACTTAATACTTCTAATTTTCAAATTTAACTATCCTATTAGGATTGAACATACTCTAATACCCAATAACACAATAGATATGGAGAACTTTGAAATGACAGGATTCATAATCGTAGCGTTGATCGTGTGTGGCTGTTTTACAGTAACAGTGCTTGGTTGTGTCTCAATGGGCACATCATACGCCGAAAAGAAGCGCGGACTTCAACAAGGCGCATCGCAACGTGAGATAGACGCGCTACAGCAACAAGTAACCGAAATGCGGAACGAAGTTGATACCGTGAAAAAACATTTACAAGAACTTATCCAAATCGCTAAAGGTATCGCTGAGTAGAGGAGAAAGTAATGCCTAAATTCGTATTTTTTGCTGCGACACTTACGGTAATTGTAGCAGTGAGCGTAACCTTTACAGTCCTCGTTGCTGTGAAGCTGATTACCGCTCAACTACTTAGGAAAAGAGGCTATCGTTCCAACAGAGCCAAAGTGGCATATCAACAGGTCCAAACAGATTTGAAGCAGGTTTCTGATGATTTAACTGATATTCGTTTACAATTAGATGATGTTGAACCACACCTGAAGGAGATGGAATTCCTGAAATATGCTCGTCAAAATGACAAATCTGAGTAAAAGTTATTTTAACCAATGATGAAACAATACCTCTTTGCTTCCAGGTTCAACCACTCGTAGCAAAACTTTTCCGTTTGTAAGAAAATCTACTACCATAAACCCAGTGTGTTGGTGCGCAAACAACGTATTATCCCCATGGCTAACCTCTGTCGCCTTTTCACTTGAGGCAAGCCCACTTACGAGTAAGTAATCTGTAACATCTCCTTTTAAAACTTGTAGAGAATGTTCATGTCCGGAGGCATATATTAAAAGAGATGTCCTTTTTTCGGTTGAAAAAGCAGCATTGAGTTGTGATACCATATTTTTGTTGCGTGCACCGTTGAGGTCTTGATCAGACCTTACCAGATGCCATCGCACCAATGGGTAGAGAGACCCGACGATTGGCACCGGCACCCAAAGCCATTTTTTTGATACTCTGCCGGGAAAAAGGTGAGACTTCCAATCATAGAAACCGCCGTGTATTCCGTAACTTTGCAAAGGGTGGTGTCCAACAACGATGATGGGTAATTCGGTATCCAATGCGGCTTTGAGTTCTGCTATAATCTTCTCTGTAGATTTTTGCGGTTTTTCGTGTTGATGTAACCACCACTGCGTATCAAGCGCAATTATCCGCACAGCAGGTGTCGACTTTGGCAGTTCCAACACAACCGGCCCCGGGGAGCCACCCTGCGGTAAGAATTTTGGTGAGTATGATAGTGCATTATTGATATGTTTTTCTTGGGCAAGAAGTGCCCGATACCCTTCCTTTTTACCATTTGTCCAATCATGGTTACCGGGAATAAATAGACCGTGTGTGTTCGTAGATTTTACAACCTCTATTTGTGGACCGAGTCTCATAGACGCTTCGTGCTGCCTTTGTTCTGTCATCCCATCAGGGTACATATTGTCGCCTAAAAAAACTATGCTGGTCTTCTCAGGTGTTTTTTGCGCCCATGCTTTGAGCATTTTTAGTACAGGTTCATCTTGTTTCGGCTGTCCCCCATCCCCAAGTAGCAAGATACGGTAATGGAGCGTATTCTCCGTTACAATATTCTGTTTTGCGCTGGTAGGTATATCAGGGTGATAGTATGGCGAAGTATGGCTACACCCAATGATTGTCAGTTGCACCACCTGAACAATCAAACCGAGTATAAAAATACTCCAAAGGATCCGTGAACGTTTGTTGAATTTCATCATCTTTTTCTCTCTTTATTTTTGTTCTATTTTGACACTATGTTTAGCGGTACGATTCAGTTATGTTTTATAGTAAAATCCGAAATATGTGGACATCTCAATGAACAACAATCCCCACACCATCGTTGCTGGCGAGGCGGGGAATGCCATACGCGCATTCATACCCGGGGAATGACTAAACGTCATTCATACCGTTGATTTCTTGATTTCTTCCTAACCTCGCCAATGTCCAGGTAATTATGGATTTTACTATAAATTCGATTGTTTACTATTTCTATGATCACCAAATTAACTATAGATTTTCAAAAAATGATGTGATAAAATAAATCATTGAGGATTTTACGTAACGAGGCGAAATATGAGACGTTTTTGGACTCAGGGTCGTGTCTATCCAAGTCGACATTATGTTGTTTCTCGAAGCAAGGAGATTTCCGATTTTCTTACACGTGTTAAAGAGGGACGGTACATTGTTCTCTTTGCGCCACGGCAGACTGGCAAGACAACCTTTTTCCGAATGGCACTTGACACACTCGCGACTGAGTCGTCAATCTATTTCCCAATTCAGCTCAATTTTGAAGCGTATAAAAACCTCTCCCCCGCCGATTTTTACGAAGACTTCTGCAAAAGGGTTCGTAAAGAAATTGAACAAGTTTTTGAAAAACGCGCACACGCCCCTTCTGGCATACTCACACAATTCCTTGAAAACGCTAAGATTACAAACCACATTTCAATGATAGGGTTCTTTGAACAACTTTCAAGTGTTCTGAATAGCCAATATAATAATCAGAAAGTTGTTGTTATTATAGATGAGTTTGACGGAATCCCTCAGCTTGTTCTAAGCGATTTTCTGCATTCACTTCGCAATATCTATTTGTCCGATGATACGCGCTGCCCTTACAGTGTTGGCATTATCGGAGTCAAGAGCATCGCGCAACTTAACTACGACAGGTCCGTTTCTCCATTCAATATTCAAGATGAGTTTCACTTGCCTAACTTTACGCTTCAACAAGTGCAAGAATTATTTGCGCAGTATACAGATGAAACCGGACAACCCTTCTCACCAGAAGTTATTGAAGCACTCCATAAACAAACAGCAGGCCAACCGTTCCTTGTGAACCGATTCGCACAGATTCTAACAGAAGAATTAGACATCCCTAAAACTGAAACGATTACAATGTCACATTTTGCTAACGGACTAACATTACTACTTGGGGAAGATAACGTTAACATTAGACATTTACTCACGAATATCCGTAGAGACCCTCGTTTTGAAAGTCTACTTATGAAAATTGTTTCTTATGACAAAGGCATGCAGTACAACCAACGTAGTGATCTTATCAATCAACTCACAACTTACGGTGTTATTGCGAAAAGTACCGACGGCATGTGTAAAATAGTCAATCCGATATATCAACACTGCATTATTCAAGCATTCCAACCCCTTATTAACGGACTTGAAAGAGATTATTTTCCCGAAAATACAGATACCGAATTTTCAGATTATCTCTCGTCTGATGGAAAAATTGAAATGGAACCACTGCTTGATAACTTTCAGGATTTTATAAGACGCGTGGGATTTAAAATTCTACATGTGCCAGAGACCCCAAAAGAGTTTGTTGGACAATATCTCCTCTACGCTTACCTTGATCAGTTTGTTCGAATCGTGCGCGGGACAATGTATCTTGAAGTCCAAACCGGACGTGGTAGGATAGACCTACTTATCTTGTACAACACACAGAAATACATCGTTGAAACTAAAATTTGGGAAAGTGCTCGTCGTTATCAGTCTGGCAAACGGCAGCTCGCTGCGTACCTCAAATCGGAAGGTGCAGTAGAAGGATATTACGTTGTTTTTGACCACCGCACAGTTCCTGAGCCCCGCGCAGAAACAGAGACATTGGACGGTTTTACTATTCGGAGTTACGTTATTCCTGTGATACAAGAGCAGCCCTCATCTGTTTAGAATGTTTGCCCTCTCCTTATGTTTTAATCAATTGCTTAATGCGTTCAACAACTCTATCCAATGGAACATTTTCTTGTTCTCTACTTGCCAAATCCCGGACAGCAGCATTGCCCGCAGCCAACTCATCCGATCCGAGGATAACAGCATAAGGGATTCCTTTTGCATCGGCATATTTCATCTGTGCGCTGAGACGGGCAGGACGGAAATAGACCTCTGTTCGAATACCGCCTTGACGTAGCTGCGTAGCCAATTTAAGAGATTCTTTCATTAACTCATCATCAAAAACAGTCATTAGGACCTGCGTTACCGTTTTTCCCACAGTAGACGGAAACATATCAAATTCTTCCATTACGTCGATAATCCGTTCAATACCGAAACTTGTGCCTGTTGCGGGAAAACTCTGTTTGCTAAAACTCCCGATGAGTTCGTCATATCGACCACCACCTGTGATACTACCGATCTTTGGCTCTTCAACGACCGTTTCATAAATCGGTCCCGTATAGTATTCCAATCCGCGCACCATAGCCACGTTCACTTTATAACATTCTTCTGGAACACCAAGCGTAGTGAGATAGCCAATCAATTCCTTCAATTCAGCAGTCCCTTCACGGGCAATTTCTAAATCACCAAGTTGTTCCTGCATTTCATTAAGCACCGTTGTAGAATCACCTTCAATTTGCAGTAGTGTGAGCAATTTTTTAATAACATCTTCCGGTATCTCATTTTCCCTTAATTCTGCGGTAACACCGTTTAACCCGATCTTATCCAATTTATCAATAGAACGATAGAGCCCACCAAGCTGCGCAGTAGGAACACCTGAAAATTGCCCTATCCCTGTAATCAGTTTTCTATCGTTGATATTAATCTCAAATTGCTTGAATCCGAGGCGAGACAACACTTGGTAGATTAGATTAACATTTTCAGCGTCCGCTAACATGCTATCGCTGCCAACGGTATCCGCATCACACTGGAAAAATTGGCGATAACGGCCCTTTTGCGGACGTTCTGCACGCCACACAGGGTCAATTTGGTAGCGTTTAAAAGGTTTCGGTAGTTGTGGATACATCGCGATAACACGGCAGAGCGGGACAGAAAGATCGTAACGAAGCGAAATATCCTCCTTACCCCCTGTGTGCCCTGCTTGATATATCAGTTTTTCCGCATCTGGTCCATATTTTCCTGTAAGCACTTCAGATAATTCCATCGCGGGAGTCTGTAACGGTTCAAACCCAAATTCTTCAAATACATCGCGAATAACATCTATGACATATTGCCTACGAATCATCTGTTCAGGTAAAATGTCACGCATGCCGCGAGGAACGCGCGGTTTTATAAAAGTTGCCATAAGTTCTGCTCCTTAAATGTGACCCGGAAGTGCTTGACTTCTTCGTCTCCGCAACCCTTTCTCTAAGGTCTGCTTCAGTTCGTCAATCTTTTCGCGTTTCCAAGAATCTTTGAGTGATTTCGGATTCGCGATCAGCGTAGATTCAGATTCTCGCAGCACTTCAATTATTTTAAGGTGGTTTGCCTTGAGCGTGCGTGCCGAACTACAATTGTCAATGATAGCATCAGCTTCTTCAGGCGGCTTTCCCTCTGTTGCGCCGAAAGAGAGCATAAGCGTAATAGGGGACTGGTAAGTGCCGAGGGTGTTCAACCTTTTCCATGGGGTTAAGATAGCTGGTGCGACACGGTTTTCAGTCTTTTCAAGGATATATTTCTCCGCTATGTTTAGATACTCTGTAGAGATACGGATGTTTCTATCCGCGAGGTTTACCAAATCTGTAAATGTATTGATTTCCTCCCGTTCTTCGCGCACTGCCAGAACTATACTAACGTATCCATATTCCAACGGTAGAATCTCCTCTACATCCGCATCGGTCTCTTCAACCCAATCTTGCCCAGTAATTCCTAAATCATAAAAATCATCCATCCCAACATAGACCGGTATCTCTTGAGGACGAGATATCTTTATTTGAAACTCGCTATTGTTGTGAAAAGTAGCACGATAAGACCGGTCAGTTGACTTGTAGCCGTTGATTTCGTAGCCTGCACGCTGAAACGTTTCAAGTGTTTCAGACTGTATAGTGCCTTTCGGTAAAAGTAGATTTAATATCCTTTCTGCTTGCATAATTTAGTTTCCTCAATTCTATAAAGTATGGTGTAGTATTCGGTATCCACCTATAACCATTTATCAAGGTCTTTGAGGGTAACCACCTCTGTGTTTCCAGTTTTTAAATCAATCCGTTGTATCGGTTGATTTTGGATTAAGTTAATCACGTAATCGTAGTTCGCTTTAACAGCATAGTCATGTTGCTCTTGTAGGTCGCGCTCCATCAAATCTACCTCTACGATCTTATCTGACCTTCTTAATTTTTCCGCGAGGCGTTGGGCTTTGAGGATAAGATCATCGGATATTGCTGCAATAAAATAATCCTTTTTCGCTTGAATAGGTTTACGCTGCATTTCAGCAAAGGCTTCAACGAGCGAATCAAATTGGAACGCAAAACCTGCCCCTGGAAGTGATGGTCCGCCAAAGTTTTCGATCAATCTATCGTACCTTCCCCCACCACAAATTGGTAAGTTTTTCTCCGATAATACAATCTGAAAAACCGTCCCGGTATAGAAATCAAATCCGCGCGTAATCCCCAAATTGATTTCAAAGTCAGTAATCCCGTGGTTTTCCAAGCATGCACATAGTGTGATCAAATCCCGACGAACATCCTGAGCTGTATCGCCGAGACTTCTTTCCCACGCTGCCATAACCTCATCCTTATTACCACTAATTTTTGAGACGTCAATACAACGCTGCGCAACCTTTTCCGAGATGTTGAAATATCGGTGCCATCTTGCTTTATAGGTTTCCTCAGCAATCATTGGTAGTTTCTCAACCCAAGTACCGGTAGTGCTTTCTGTTAACTCTTGAACTTCGGTAATTTCTATCTTGTGTTTACCTTGATAATCAGCTCCTTGTAAACGTCTCAACATATTCAGTTCATCGCGAAGCGTTCCTATCTCCAAAAGTTGGCTTTCTGCCCGCAGCCGAGAAAGATGATCGATATCTAATATTACTTCACTGTGATCTTTTGGGTCCAGTGCGACCTGTCTAAAAATCTCACGGAAAACACCAGTATTACCGATTTTCAATGTCGCCTCCGAGATATTGAGTTTCTCAATAATTCGAACAGGAATCGTAATAATCTCTGCGTCTGCGAGTGCTGATGCGGGCCCAATCAGTTCAACCCCTGCCTGTCGAAATTCACGCCGAATATTTGGATTGTCTGTTTTCGGTTCCTGCCTTACGCACTGTCCGATATAGTAAAGTTTATAGGGATAAGGGAGGTGTTTTAGATCTCCATTGGCAATGAGGCGGCAAACTGGGGCAGTTAGTTCTGGTCTCAACGCATAGTCTACCCGATCTGGGCCGACAAACGTGAACATTTTGTGACGTATCTCTTCGCCGGATTGTGCGGATAAGAGTGTGAAGGATTCAAACAGCGGCGTCTGAATCTGTGCATATCCGTAACTTTCAAAGGTCTCACGAACGATATTCTCAACAAAGTTTCGTTGAATCATCTGTTCAGGTAGAAAATCGTTCGTCCCGATAGGTTTCATAAACTTTTCCATTATGCGTCTCTCCTATAAAGTAAGATGCTAACAGATTTCTATCCGTTTCACAAGATATATCTTAAACAAAAAACCCGGTAAACAAAGTGCTCTGTTGGCTCAACATGCCGATGAACCGGCACGGAGGAGAGCGGTTAGTTTACCAGGGTTGTAGCAAGTTCCACTTGCTACATTTCCACTATGATGTATGGGATAATCACCTCATCATTCTAATCCGCCCTACTCAGGAATGGACTGAATGATGATGATGGGGACAGAAAAATTGCATTAACATAACGTTTTTGGTATAAAATTAATTTCTGATATATTATACCCTATCTAAGAGCGTAAGTCAATTTTTTTTACCGAAGGGCGGCAAAGTCAATGTCAAAAACTTTACACACCCAGCTAAATCAGGGTTATTCAGTTTTAAGAGTTTCCCGTTATTTAGGTTTACTCAAAGTTAATGCCCCAGGCCGGTAGGTGCGGTTTCATGAAGTTTAAATAAATATTTCGGTAATTTTGCGAGGTTAGGAAGAAATCAACGGTATGAATGCCCTTTAGGCATTCCCCGCCTCGCCAGCAGCAGGTGTACATCTCTGCTGGCGAGGTTTCCTAACCTCGCAAAATTACCCAATTTATTTTTAATCTTCATCTAACCGCACCGCATCCGACAAAGAAAGTCGCTATAAGGGTTTTTGAGCCAAATCCGGCAGAATACGCGTGTAGTATTCTGCATTGGTTAGAAACCGCACCCGCCAAATGCCAAACGCGCATTTGGCGTTGATTCACCGGCCTGGGTATATAGCAGGTGTTAAAAATTTGTCCGAAAAACCGAAAACTGAATAACCCTGCAGCTAAATATTTTAACTTGACATTTTTTCGGAAATATGGCAAATTTACGTCAAAAGCAAATTCGGAGAACACAATGGGATTTCCAGTTTACGATTATCGCACAGATGTTCGAAACGTTCTGGTAACACCACAGATTCGGTCACGTTTTTTAACGATGGAACCCGGGCAAACCGCCCAACTCCATAGCCATGATCTTGGACATGAAATCTTCTTGATTTTGGAAGGACGTGTTGAATTTGAAATCGACGGTGAAACAGAAGAGTTGGGACCAGGGCAAATGTGCGTTGCATTGGCAGATCAACCACACAAAGTACGTGTGCTTGGTGACGAACCGATGACGATGTATCTGTCCGTTACACCGCATATCCACCCGACACATACACCACGAACAGAAGATGGTGAACGGTTACCGCATAATTTCGCCCCATCCAGTGCTTATGACGTGGAACCGGATATGGAGATATCTGTGTCGGAATTGGTTACGCGCCAAATACACGCAGCGCAGCGACTTGCGGAACTTGCACAAACATGTGCAGCGATCCAAGAGGAAATGGGGCATCAACTGACAACCGCCATTGCCGAAGGTGATGAGGATCGTGCTATTGCAGCCCGAAAGGCGATATGGGAAGCACTCTATCCTGTTTACAAAACCGTTTCAGAATTAGGTGGTGTTTGGAATCAACTCGCGCCGCGCTTATCTCAATAAGAGGCACTTTTTAATTTGCTTAACTTGTAAGATTTGTAGTATAATAAATTAAACAACAGATTTAGGATGTTTCTTGCCGAAAATAATCCTATTATATTTGTATTTAACTTGACAACGTTATTGATATTAGTATAAACTTTACTTTAATCAAATAGTTTTTGACGAACTTTTTAATAACCTAAGTTGTTGCCACGGACAAGATTTAGACATGTAGACACCGTTTTAATAGAAAATAGTGAATTATTTGCGAAAGTTTTGTAGCGCAAACTGTTAGTTTGCGCACTCACAGGCACAATCTAAATGAAGATTAAGAAAGTAAACTCGGTAATGTAGTGAGGTTAGGAAACCTTGCCAGCAGTAGGGGACGCGTGTTTCGTGCAGACCGAAAATTGCCGAATTAATAAATTAATCCTCATATCGATTGTCCTACAAGGTGTCAACTTAAGTTTTAATAGTTTTAGTAAAGTAAAGTAAGTTGAAGTCATGTTTGAGCGATTCTACCCCGTACATCTAACAGCAGGATGCCGATGTGAAGGATTTCCCTATATTTCTGGTAAAATCTTTCCTCAAACGAAAATTAAACCTGTACCGAAAGGGACAGAAAACGTCACAATATAGTAAATGAATTTAGTAAGGAGTATTTTATGAAAAATCAGCTTTTCAATAGGAAAATTTTGTTTTCTCTATTAGCTGTTGTAATGTGTTTGGGATGGACAGCGATGAGTTACGGTGCAGCCACCGTTTCGGTTGATCCCACTACAATTGAATCCCCAGCGGTCGGGGAACAACTCACGGTGAATATTAATATCACGGGTGGCATAGGTGTCGGTGGTTACCAGTTAACTGTTAACTTTGACACATCTGTCCTCAAATATGTTTCCAGTGCTGCTGGGAGTTATTTCCCCGCTGCGTCATTGACCTCTTCAGGATCAGTTGATGACGCTGCTGATGGTAGTTTCAGTGTTTTTGGTGTCGCTTTAAAAAGTGCACTTGAATCCACTACGGTAGATGGTGATGGCATGCTCATTACGGTAACATTTGAGGTGGTTGAAGTAAAAGCGTCCGCTATTACTTTGACAGATGTTATCATCTCTGGTCCTGATAATCCCGAGATCGAAACCACAATCACAGATGGTTCAATCACTGTTCCGGCTCCACCGGATCCTGAACCAACTCCGGATCCTGAACCAACACCGGATCCTGAACCAACTCCGGATCCTGAACCAACACCAGATCCTGAACCAACACCGGATCCTGAACCAACTCCGGATCCTGAACCAACACCAGATCCTGAACCAACACCTGTTGTTCCTGAGCCTCAAATGTTCAAGATTACCCTGACCAACCTCACCACAGGTGCACCGGGAATGGGTGGACAGATTTTCTCACCTCCAATCTTTGCAACACATGCTGCTGGTGTCAAAGTCTACGAAGTCGGTCAACCTGCCAATCAGGCGCTTGTCCTCCTTGCTGAAAATGGAGACACCTCAGGTCTCGCCGCGCTCGCAGCCGCTGCAGGTGCAAACGTTGAGGCACTAACCCCTCCAACGGGTTTTGTTGTCCCCGGTGCATCTGTTTCTGTAGTGCTGACAGCCGATGCAATGAATTCTTCGCTCTCTCTCGCAACAATGTTAGTCTCCACAAATGATGCGTTTATCGGTGTCGCTGACTTAGCACTCTTTGATGCAGAGGGTATGCCTGTATCCATAACGCGAGACTTGATGGCTTATGATGCAGGTAGTGAACAAAATACTGAGCGTGGGACTGATATTCCCGGTCCAGTCGGTTTAGCACCTGCGGATGATCCAGAAGGCAGCAATGCACGTGTTCCCACAGAAGGTGGCGTAATTACACCGCACCCTGGTATCATGGAAGTTGGTGATGTAACCGCAGCATTTGCGTGGACAGAGCCGACAGCAATGTTGACCATAGAACCTTATGTGCCAGAACCGGAGCCAGTACTTCCACCCCCTCTGCCCACTTATGATATAATGCTTCAAGCGGGATTAAACCTGATTTCTATTCCGTTGATGCCAACCGAACCCTATACGGCAAAATCACTTGCTGAAATGGTTGGGTCCACAGTTGTTATCAAGTTAGATGCAGCTGCACAGGACTTTGTGGGCTATGTCGTTGCTGAAGATGACGATGGTTTCGCTATTGAAGGTGGAAAAGGATATATTGTCAATACACCTGCAGGCGGCATGGTAACATTCAGTGGTAATGCGTGGTCTAACGCACCGGCAGAAATGACTGAAATGCCTATGGAAGAAGCCGCTGCTGCACCCCAACTTTCCACTGCTAAAGATGCTTGGGCATTTGTCATCACAAGCGGCTTGCAGGATGAAATAACGGGTGCTTCTTATACCATGGTTGCCAAAAACCTCCGCACAGGAGTTGTGACTACAAAGAAAGCCACCAGCGATAAAGGGCGCGCCTCTGCCGTTTGGGTAGATATGAGTTATAAGAGCGTCGTTGCAGCTGGTGATAAAATTGAGATCACACTCATTGACGAGAATGGCACGATTGTGTCCGGTCCGTTTGAGCGTACAGTCCAAACGTCGGATATTAACAATGCATATCTAAGTGTGCAAATGCGCGTTGGCGATGTGCGTCCGAAAGAAACAATTCTGGGACAAAACTTCCCGAACCCGTTCAACCCTGAAACTTGGATACCTTATCAATTGAGTCGTGATTCCAACGTAACGATTCAGATTTATAATGTTTCCGGTCATACGGTTCGGACGCTCAACTTAGGTCATAAGTCGACAGGTTCTTATATGACGAGTTCGGCTGCGGCTTATTGGGATGGTAAGAATGACGCGGGTGAACATGTTGCGAGTGGTATCTATTTCTATGCCCTCCAAACAGAGAATTTCTCTGCTACCCGCAGAATGGTCATTCTCAAGTAGGCTTAGCAACTAAAACGCAATAATAAAAAACGCCCCGACTGCCGGTTCATCCGATTGCAAATCAACGCTGATTAGCGTCGGCGGCGGGGCGTTTTTTTCGCGTATACCTAAAGGAGATACTCTATGGCTTACCTAAAAAACACATTGTCTATTTCGGTAATACTTTTACTTATCCTCGCTGCAAGCAGCAGTAATGTCCTTGCTTTTTCTTTTGATCCACCAGACGAGAAGACAGGTGCTCCTAATGAAGGAACTTGCAGAGATTGCCACGTTGGTAATACCCTGAACGCTTCGGGTGGTTCATTGATGTTGACAGTCCCAGAAAACTATTCGCCGGGTGTGGAATATGATATTATTGTTAATTTATCGCGCACAGGACAAAGTCGATGGGGATTTGAGATGACCGCTTTGAATAGTAATGGAGCACGTGCTGGTACCTTTGCCACGGCGAATGCAAATACACAATTATCAGAAGAAAATAGCAAACAATACATTAAGCATACGTCAACTGGAACTGCCCGAGGCAAAAGAAATGCAAATAGCTGGACGTTTAAATGGACTGCCCCATCTACCAATATAGGACCTATTACATTCTACGCGGCCGGGAACGCTGCCAATAACGATTTTGGCACCTCAGGAGATTACATTTATACCCAAAAAGCAACATCAGACGTCCCCATAATTTACGGTGTTACGTTAACAGGTGTGGGTACATTGACCAGAAGCACAACAGATGCCAGCGCGGGTGTGAGATATACGCTCCGCGTAACAAATATTGGCAACACAAATGATACAATTCGTTTAACAACTTCAGGCAGTGCAAGTGCGACATTAAGCCAAACATCTGTCTCACTTGCTGCAGGTGCTTCAGCAAACGTAAGATTGACGATTCCCGGCACTGCTTTAGCGGCAGCGGGTGACTATAAGATTAAAGTTACAGCCACCTCACAAGGGGATAGCACAAAAACTGCTGAAGTTTCCACGACTACAACTATTCTACCTGTGTATGGTGTGTCGTTAGCAGGTGTAGGCACATTGACCAGAAGCACAACAGATGCCAGCGCGGGTGTGAGATATACGCTCCGCGTAACAAATACTGGCAACACAAATGATACAATTCGTTTAACAACTTCAGGTGATGCGACTGCTACAGTCAACCCGACTTCTGTATTTCTTAACCGAGGGAGTTCACGCACAGTGACGTTAAGGGTTTCTGATGCTGCCCTCGCGCAAGCGGGTGATTACGCTGTGAAAGTCAAAGCCACCTCACAAGGGGATAGCACAAAAACTGCTGAAGTTTCCACGACTACGACTATTCTACCGGTTTATGGAATTACTTTGGTAGGTATAGGCGATTTGACAACCGAAACTGCAGATGCCAGCGAAGGTGTTACTTATACATTCACAATCACAAACACAGGCAACACAAGTGACACGATAAACTTAGCAACGTCAGAAGAGGCTGCCACCTTGAGCCAAACCTCTGTATCCCTCGCATCGAGGGCTTCTACCAATATAACTTTGACGATTCCCGGCACTGCTTTAGCAACAGCAGGTGAGTATGGAGTCACGGTTACAGCCACTTCACAAGGGGATAACACAAAAACTGCTGAAGTTTCCACGACTACGACTATTCTGCCAGTCTATGATGTGATGTTAGCAGGTGTAGGTGATTTGACAACCGAAACATCGGATGCATCGGAAGGTGTCACTTATACGCTGAATGTAACAAATAATGGGAATACAGATGATGTAATAGATTTAACCGCATCAGACGAAGCTGCAACCTTAAGTCAGTCTTCTGTGTCGCTTGCCTCAGGTGCTTCAGCAGAAGTAGTATTGACAATCGCGGGTGATGTGCTTGCAAACGCGGGTAATTACGAAGTCAAAGCTACGGCAACTTCACAAGGAGATAAGACAAAAACTGCTGAAGTTTCCACGACTACGACTATTCTGCCAGTCTATGGTGTGTCGTTGGCAGGTGTCGGTAGTTTGACAACCGAAACTGCAGATGCATCGGAAGGCGTCACTTATACGCTCAATGTTACGAATACAGGTAACACTGACGACATAATAGATTTAGCGACATCAGATAATGCTACCTTGAACCAGTCTTCTGTGTCGCTTGCCTCAGGTGCTTCAGCAGAAGTGATATTGACAATCGCTGCGGATGTGCTTACTAACGCAGGTGATTACGAAGTCAAGGTTACTGCCATCTCGCAAGGGGATAACACAAAAACTGCTGAGATTACAACAACTACAACTATTACCCCAGTCTATGATGTGATGTTAGCAGGTGTCGGTAGTTTGACAACCGAAACTGCGGATGCAAGTGCGGGCGTTAGTTACACGCTCAAGGTTACTAACACAAGCAACACGGATGATGTGATAGACTTAGCCGCATCAGATGAAGCAGCCACCTTGAGTCAAACATCAGTATCACTTGCCTCAGGTGCTTCAGCAGAAGTGACATTGACAATCGCTGCGGATGTGCTTACTAACGCAGGTGATTACGAAGTCAAGGTTACTGCTATCTCGCAAGGGGATAACATAAAAACTGCTGAAGTTTCTACAAAGACAACTATCCTGCCAGTCTATGGTGTGTCGTTAGCAGGTGTCGGTAATTTGACAACCGAAACTGCAGATGCCAGCG
Source organism: Candidatus Poribacteria bacterium (assembly GCA_965221425.1). Classification (GTDB taxonomy): domain Bacteria; phylum Poribacteria; class WGA-4E; order WGA-4E; family WGA-3G; genus MSPOR6. The sequence goes on from OZ244889.1 coordinate 694,884, forward strand.
CGGGCGTTAGTTACACGCTCAAGGTTACTAACACAAGCAACACGGATGATGTGATAGACTTAGCCGCATCAGATGAAGCAGCTACCTTGAGTCAAACATCAGTATCACTTGCCTCAGGTGCTTCAGTAGAAGTGACATTGACAATCGCTGCGGATGTGCTTACTAACGCAGGTGATTACGAAGTCAAGGTTACTGCTATCTCGCAAGGGGATAACATAAAAACTGCTGAAGTTTCTACGACTACGACTATCCTGCCAGTCTATGGTGTGTCGTTAGCAGGTGTCGGTAGTTTGACAACCGAAACTGCAGATGCATCGGAAGGCGTCACTTATACGCTCAATGTTACGAATACAGGTAACACTGACGACATAATAGATTTAGCGACATCAGATAATGCTACCTTGAGTCAAACATCAGTATCACTTGCCTCAGGTGCTTCAGTAGAAGTGACATTGACAATCGCTGCGGATGTGCTTACTAACGCGGGTGATTACGAAGTCAAGGTTACTGCTATCTCGCAAGGGGATAACACAAAAACTGCTGAAGTTTCTACGACTACGACTATCCTGCCAGTCTATGGTGTGTCGTTAGCAGGTGTCGGTAATTTGACAACCGAAACTGCAGATGCCAGCGCGGGCGTTAGTTACACGCTCAAGGTTACTAACACAAGCAACACGGATGATGTGATAGACTTAGCCGCATCAGATGAAGCAGCCACCTTGAGTCAAACATCAGTATCACTTGCCTCAGGTGCTTCAGTAGAAGTCACTTTGACTATCTCCGCTGATGCACTTACGATCGCAGGCAAATATGATGTCATAATCACCGCAACTTCACAGGGAGATAGCACAAAAACTGCTGAGATTACAACAACTACAACTATTACCCCAGTTTATGGTGTAATGTTAGCAGGTGTCGGTAATTTGACAACCGAAACTGCGGATGCATCGGAAGGTGTTACTTATACGCTCAATGTTACGAATGCAGGTAACACTGATGACATAATAGATTTAGCGACATCAGATGATAATGCTACACTGAGTCAAACCTCTATATCGCTTACCTCAGGTGCTTCAGCAGAAGTGACATTGACAATCGCTGCGGATGTGCTTACTAACGCAGGTGATTACGAAGTCAAGGTTACGGCTACCTCGCAAGGCGATAACATAAAAACTGCTGAAGTTTCTACAAAGACAACTATCCTGCCAGTCTATGGCGTAATGTTAAATGGCGTTGGTGCATTGGCTAAGAGTACAGTCGATGCGGATGATGGTATCAATTATACACTTCGCGTTATAAATACAGGCAACACCGACGACATAATAGATTTAGCGACATCAGATGATAATGCTACACTGAGTCAAACCTCTATATCGCTTACCTCAGGTGCTTCAGCAGAAGTGATATTGACAGTATCGAGTGATGTCCTTGCTACTGCTGGAAAATATGATGCCACAGTTACAGCGACCTCACAAGGCGATAACACAAAAACTGCCCAGATTACTGCTATAACTACTAATCTACCGGTTTACGGTGTGATGTTAACAGGTGTAGGCGATTTGACAACCGAAACAACAGATGCAAGCGAAGGTGTCACTTATACGCTCACAATCACAAACACTGGCAACACGGATGATGTGATAGACTTAACCTTATCAGACGAAGCAGCCACTTTGAGTCAAACCTCAGTGTCGCTTGCCTCAGGTGCTTCAGCAGAAGTGACATTGACAATCGCGGGTGATGTGCTTGCAAACGCGGGTGATTACGAAGTCAAAGCTGCAGCAACCTCACAAGGGGATAGCACAAAAACTGTTGAGATTACAACAACTACAACTATTCTGCCTGCTTACGGTGTGATGTTAGCAGGTGTAGGCGATTTGACAACCGAAACTGCGGATGCAAATGCAGGCGTTAGTTACACGCTTAAGGTTACAAACACAAGCAACACGGATGATCTGATAGACTTAGCCTTATCAGACGAAGCTGCAACCTTAAGTCAGTCTTCTGTGTCGCTTGCCTCAGGTGCTTCAGCAGAAGTAGTACTGACAATCGCTGGTGATATGCTTGCAAACGCGGGTAATTACGAAGTCAAGGTTACGGCTACCTCACAAGGCGATAACACAAAAACTGCTGAAGTTTCTACAACCACAACTATTCTGCCGGTTTACGGTGTGATGTTAACAGGTGAAGGGGCACTCACTGGTGCAACGATGGATACGGTGGCAGGTGTCACTTATACCCTCATAGTGACAAACACTGGCAACACGGATGATACGATTAGTCTCAGTTCTTCTGCGGAAGTGGGAATTGGTGGTAGTGTTCTCGGTTCGTTCAGGCTACCTGACACTGAAGAACCTGCTACAGGCCAGTTAGAGATTATGCTTGGCGCAGGCACATCAGCGAATGTGATGTTTACTGCTTCAGGTGATCTTCTCACAAAACCGGGTGAATATGAAATCAAAGTTACGGCAACTTCGCAGACAGATAGCACGAAAACTGCTGAAATTATAACTACGACAACTATTTTGCCGGTTTATGGGGTTACGTTGATAGGTAAAGATGACCTGAAAGGTACAACCATGGATACACTTGCAGGTGTCGATTATACATTGACAATCACAAATACCGGTAATACTGACGATACAATAATGCTTGGTTCTTCTGCCGAAGTTGGGATTGAAGGGAGTGTTCTCGGATCGTTCCGTCAATCAGACGATCAAGTGCCAATGGGTCAGTTAGAGATTGAACTTGCCGCTGGTGCTTCTGCTGAGATAACATTTACAGCCGCAGGTGATTTTTTTACAAAACCGGGTGAATATGAAATCAAAGTTACGGCTACCTCACAAGGCGATAACACAAAAACTGCTGAAATCACAACCGTAACTGCGATAAAACCAGTACCATGGGATATCAATGCCGATGGCACGGTGAATATTCAGGATTTAGTATTGGTTGCAAACCAAATCGGCAAATCTGGTGAAGGACTTTCCGGTGATGTGAACATGGATGGAGAGGTAAATATCCTTGACCTCGTTCAGGTTACCTCCTATTTCGGTAAAACACAAGCAGAAATTGTCCAAGCGAATCAATAGTTTCACTTTAGAAACAATCGGATAGGCGCGCTTTTAGCCTGCCTATCCTTATGGAGAAGAAAATGGCGTCAAAATATCGGGTTGGTATTATTGGATGTGGTGGAATTGCCAATGCCCATGCTCGCGGTTATGAGGGTGTTGAACAGGCAGAAATTGTTGCACTCGCCGATCCTGTCCCAGCTGCTCTCGACAAGTTCGCAAATACCTACGATGTAGCGAAGGAAAACTGTTATTTGGATCCTCGTGAGATGCTGGATAACGAAAATCTTGATATTATCAGTGTTGCTACATGGCACAAACTTCACGCACCGATGACAATTGCAGCGTGTGCCCGAAGTCCGAAAGCTGTTCTATGTGAAAAACCGATGGGTGTCAGTCTCGGTGAGTGTGATGAGATGTTAATCGCTGCAAACCGAAACGGTGTCAAGGTTGTAATCGGCCATCAACGTCGGTTTAATTCCGCATGGACAGATGCACGCAATCTTATCGCTGACGGCGCTATTGGTGAACCACGGCAAATTATCTGCCACGGTGGACAAGGGTTGTTGAATGACTGTTCCCACCTCTTTGATATGATGCGGTATGTGCTAAGTGACCCCGCCCCACAATGGGTCATTGGCAACGTTGAACGCAAAACCGAACGTTACGAACGCGATATTCAAATTGAAGATCGAAGTGCAGGTATTGTGGAATTTTCAAATGGATGTATCGGAATGTTACTTCAAGAAATTGGCAGACCTAACTATCAAGGTGGTATCGTCTACGGTTCAGATGGCATTGCAGACGTAACAGAAGGACGCGTTCGCCTCCTAAACAATAAATCTACGGATTGGGAAGAACGCCCTTCTGATGGGACTAATCAACACGTTGCGCAAGCACAAGAATTAGTTGAGTGGCTTGATGGTGGGCCGGAACACCGTGGAGAAGCGAAACACGGGCGCGCTGCTGTTGAAATTATCATGGCGATCTATGAATCCGCGCGTATGCATGAAGTGGTACAATTACCGCTGCGAACACATGCAAATCCATTGGATCTGATGATTGAAAACGGTGATTTACCCGTTGAACGTCCAGGAAGGTATGATATACGAGCGTTTTTGCTGCACGGCGAATCCATGAAACCTCAGTAGCAGTAATCTTTTACGCGAATTTGAAAACCATGCAGATTACACAAGGCATCAGTGTTGGCTTAGCAGCACTCAGACGAAACAAGTTACGTTCCGTGCTTACAACGCTTGGAATCATCATCGGTATTGCGGCTGTTGTGGCCGTTGTTTCGGTTGGTGGTGGTGCCGAACACCTCATTCTGATAGAATTGGAGCGGGTCGGTGGTGCAGGCATGATCGTCTGCTTCCGGAAAGAACATATTCGTAAAGCAGATGGTTCGTATACGGAAAATAAGCATCCCGAATACATTGAGTATCAAGACCTCGCCTTTATACTTGAAACATGTCCATCTATTAAAACGGCGGCTGCACAATCCGGTATGGTACGCCGCGTATCACACAGACACGTAAATCAATCACTCCAAGTGCATGGTGTTACCCCTTATTTTCAAGATGTTAATAACTGGTACGTTAAAGAAGGGCGTTTTTTTACTGAAGACGACATGGAACGGGGAGACCCTATCTGTTTGATCGGTTCTGAAGTACATAAAGACTTTTTTGAGATGGAGGATCCAATTGGACGTGAATTGAGAATTGATAGGAAACGTTTCACCGTTGTCGGAGTCATGGAAGCAAAAGGCAATAAGATGGCAAGCGAGGGGTGGGATAATAGAGTAATTATGCCGATCTCTACAATGGGCACCCATTTTATCGGCAAAAGAAAAGGTTGGATCATGCTGTTTGCGGTAGCGGAAAGTTATGAAAAAGTTGAGCAAGCTGTCGCTGAAATCAAAGTTGCCTTCAGACAGCAACACGGTGATGAAAAATACTTTGATTTTTTCACCGCTAAGGAAATAATAAAGCAGGTAGGCAATGTCAGTCGAATTGTTCAGATACTCCTCGGTGCTGTCGCCAGTATTGCCCTATTCGTCGGTGGTATCGGTATCATGAATATCATGTTAGTTTCTGTAACAGAGAGAACTCGTGAAATCGGTTTACGTAAAGCCATCGGCGCAAGACGCACCGACATCTTAATCCAATTTTTGATTGAATCGATTGTTTTAAGCGTATGTGGTGGACTTATCGGTATTTTTATCGGTAGTGCACTTGCTACCGGCTCTGGTTGGGTTATCTCAAAATTCATGATTAAAGATGCAGCTTGGCCTGCCGTTGTATCTGTTCAGGCAGCAGTGGTTGCTTTTTGTGTTTCCGCGTTCATTGGTATATTTTTTGGAATTTATCCGGCAAACAAGGCTGCAAGTCTCGCTCCCACAGAAGCACTACGCCATGATTAAGTGACCGTTTGTACTACCATCAAAAATTTAGACTACTCTTTAAAACAAGAATGCTGCAGCCATCCCGGTCAGGCACATTAGTGGACTACTCTCTGAATCAAATCTCACTCTTTGGTGAGGAGTTTTTTATGGTGTCATGCTAATAGACCTGCAGATAGAAAATAACGTTTCGCGCTGGTCTGTAGAGCATGTGACACCGTACCATTTTCACTACAATAAAAAATAAAAAAATGAAGAAATTATAATTCCGAGGCAACTAACTTAGTAACATCTGCACAAGGTGGACATTTTATGATTCCAGATGATGTTTATGTGCACAAAACAGTAGAAGGCGATGTTGAGGCATTTAACGAATTGGTCAATCGCCATCATACCAAAATATATGGGCTTGCATACCGGATGCTCGGCAATGCCGAGGATGCCGAGGATGCTACGCAAGAGACATTTTTAGAGGCTTATAAGTCAATTAAAACGTTTCGATTCCAGTCACAATTCGGAACGTGGCTGTATAGGGTCGGTCTAAACACTTGCAATCAATATATCCGCAAAAGCAAAGCCCGTAACAGAATGTTGGATGCTTACACTGAAGAGACAGCGTCTCACGGCTTGGCAGAGGAACAGGAAATTCCTGATCGGATAGCAATTAAGGCTGAACAACGTGAGGTTATTCAAGCTGCTATTGATCGTTTGCCACCGAAGCAACGTGAGGTTGTGACGTTGTATTATATGCAACAACTCAAATACAAAGAGATTGCTGAGATCCTTAATTGTTCTCTCGGAACTGTCGCCTCACGGTTAAATAAAGCAATACAGAATCTCAAAACGAAGTTAGGAAAATACTACTTTTGAGAGATTACTTGTTGCTATGTGAATAAATTTTACCCTATAAAGCGAGGATTGTTAAAATGAATTGTAAACAGACTCGTGAAAACTTGGTTTTACACCGTCAGGATCCCATTTTAAAAGGGGCGGAGCGGCGCGAATTTTTACAACATCTGCGTGGTTGCAAGGCGTGCCAAGTCGAATATGAAGGATTATGGCATACTGCAACGGTGCTCAGTAGTCTTGAAGCACCGGAACCGTCCCCAGAATTGCTGGGAAATATCCAACGTCAAATCCGAGAAGTCCATAGAACAGATAGCACCGCCTTTTTCGCGGCTCCGATCACCTGGCTTTTCGGTAAATTTAAGTTAGATATATCTCCGGTGTTTGTGAATTGTGTTGCGTTGCTTTGCTATCTGATTGCATCAGTCTTCTTGGTCAAATTTGCGTTCTTTACAGATGCCCCAAAACAGGAGTTCGGTTTGACCGCAATGGAAGAAGCGCGTCTCCGCAACGCACGAATTTCTCCATCACCTTGGGCATCACTGAAACACGGTAGCGAGAAGGTTGAGAAACCACTTTCTACAGAAGCACTGAGAGAGAGTCATGTGAACCCTATTAGTCTATTTGTTGGCAATGAGTCAGCAGATATGTGGCATGCCCGCGCTACTAATAAAGTCACAGAAGAGGTTGATGGACATTTTGCGAAAACAGCAAGCGAAAAACTCACCCTATTTTGGAGTGACATCAAAACAAAACTGTGAGGAGGATGTGTATTTATCTGATATTCAAATATATGAGAGTAATTCATAAAAGAGGCACAATTGGTTGTGCCTCTTTTTTATTTTAACCCAGGTTGCTACCTATAAGTTTTTAGACAGGCTGATACCGTTTTTATAGTAAAATCCGAAAATATGTTTACACTCCCCGGTAGATGCGGTTTCCTAACCGCATCTATGAGATTGAATAAACACCAGTTCGGTTAGGAAACCGAACCCGCTAAATCATGTAGAATACCACACGGGAATGCCTAAAGACGAATGCGCGTATGGCATTCGCCATGATTCATACCGTTGATTTGACGTATTCTGCCAAGCGCATTTAGCGTTGATTCGTAGTGTGTAAATTATTATAGTTTTACTATAATAACCTAAGTTGCCACGTAGTAGCACAAACTTTTAGTTTGTGCATATTAGTACGCAAACTGAAAGTTTGTGCTACACTATTTCACCAATAACGAACTGTTCTCTCTTAAAAATGACGTCTGTGTGTCTAAAATCTTATAGGTAGCAACTTGGGTTATAATAATGTAGGCTTTTGTAGCTGCGCCCCTTCCAATCTAAAAAAGTTGACCAGCAGTCTTTTTTGCGGTAAAATATATACACACACCTACAAATATCGGACAAAAAATTGACACAACCCTTACTTGAAATTTCTAATTTGAAAACCGTATTCCATACAGATAGTGGTGTTGTAAATGCAGTAAACGATGTCAGTTTTTCGATTGAACGCGGCAAAACGGTCGGTATTGTTGGAGAAAGTGGTTGTGGAAAAAGTGTTACAGGGTTATCCCTTCTCCAACTTGTGCCGAATCCGGGTAGGATCGAAGCGGGTGAGATTCTGTTCTATCGTGATGGCGTAAATGCACCTTTAGATATTACGCAAGTATCACCGCGAAGTGAGTTGATGCGTCAGATCCGTGGCAACGAAATTGCTATAATCTTTCAGGAACCGATGACATCGCTTAATCCTGTTTTTACCGTTGGAGATCAAATTGCTGAGGCAATTGTGTTACACCAAGAAGGGGAGCGCTCGTCTCTTGCCCGTTTTGGTTTACAAACACCACCGAAATGGGCACGCGAACGCACTATTGAGATGCTCTCACGCGTCGGGCTCCCCGCACCTGAACAACGCATTGATGAATATCCACACCAACTCTCTGGGGGGATGCGGCAACGCGTTATGATTGCGATGGCACTTTGTTGTGCGCCCGCGCTTCTTATCGCGGATGAACCGACTACGGCACTTGACGTTACGATTCAGGCACAAGTGCTTGCACTCATGCAGGAATTGCAAGCGGAAATTGGGATGGCGATTATGTTGATTACACACGACTTAGGGGTTATCGCTGACATGGCGGACGAGGTTGTTGTTATGTACGCCGGACGCGTTGTTGAAAAAGGAAGTGTAGACGATATCTTTTATACTCCTTTGCATCCTTATACGCGAGGATTGCTCAACTCAATTCCAACACTCGGTGATAGCCAGCAAAAAACGCTTCCTTCTATTCCGGGAACAGTCCCTCACCCGTTGGCACTTCCTATCGGGTGTTCGTTTCAGCCGCGTTGTGCTGAACGAATGCCGACTTGTGAACAAATGCCTGCACTTAACACAATTGACACCTCAAAAAATATCACTGACGAGAACAGAAAGCACGCGGTGAGATGCTGGCTCTATCAGGAAAAAACCGATGCCAAAACTGCTTGAGGTCACAAATCTTCGAAAATATTTTCCGATACGAAAAGGAATTTTTCGGCGCATTATTGGACATGTGAAAGCGGTGGACGGCATTAGCTTTGACGTGGAACGCGGTGAAACACTCGGTTTGGTTGGTGAAAGTGGTTGTGGAAAGACGACTGCGAGCCGGTGTCTCCTCCGTTTAATTTCACCTACAGATGGTAGTTTTACTTTCGGTGATGAACAGGTAAACTTAGTAAAGTTAACGCCTCAACAGATGCGTCCTTTTCGTCGACGTATCCAGATGGTTTTTCAAGACCCACAATCATCCCTTAACCCACGAAAAACGGTGGGAGATATTGTTGGTGAGCCGCTACGGGTTAATCGAATCGTAAAAAGAAATGAACTGCAGGATCAAATTGTAGAGCTTTTGGAATCTGTCGGATTGAAACCGCAGGACATGCGGCGTTACCCACATGCCTTCAGTGGTGGACAACGCCAACGTATCGGCATCGCACGTGCGTTAGCACTTAACCCCGAGCTGGTCGTAGCAGATGAACCGGTGTCGGCACTTGATGTCTCCGTGCAAGCACAAATTCTTAACCTTCTGGCAGAATTGCGGGAGAAATTCCAACTTTCCTATATCTTTATCGCACATGATTTGAGCGTTGTTAAGCATATTAGTGACCGCGTAGCAGTTATGTATCTCGGCAAAATCGTAGAAATTAGCGATGCAAAAACACTCTATCAATTACCGAAACATCCCTATACAGAAGCGTTAATATCTGCTGTACCGTTGCCGGATCCGAAGGTGCAACGTAAGCGTGAACTGATCCATCTTGAAGGGGATGTGCCCGATCCGTCTCAGCCGCCAACTGGATGCTATTTCCATCCGAGGTGCCGCTATGCAACAGATATTTGTAAACAGGAAACACCAGAACTTCGTGAGATCACACCTGGTGTCAAAGTTGCGTGTCATTTGAGCGAAACGTTGGAATTACAAGGAGTCTCGTGATGCCAAGATCAAATCAGATATCACCAGAAAAACTTGCATCTTGCAGGAAGCAGCTTGAACGCCGTTGGAAAAGCCGAAAAGTTGATGAGGCGTTGCTGGAACGGGCATGGCATGTCGTTTATGAGATTGCGACACTGCTCTATGACGAATTCGGGGCAACACAAGTTGCTGTTTTCGGATCCCTTGCGGAACCAATCAATTTCACAAAGTCATCAGATATTGATATTGCAGTGTGGGGACTCACAGACAAAATACACACAAAGGCAAATCACAAAGTATGGGATATTGATACGGAGTTCAAAATAGACCTGATCAATTTTGACATGACAAAGGGACTTTTTCAAGAAAGAATCCAGCAACAAGCGATTCCTATTAAAAAAGGGGAGCAACCTACATTATGGAAGACACTTTACAAACATTTACACCGTCAAGTTTTCCCTACCGTAGCGGAAGAAATATACGAAATGAATAGAAAAAAACTCACCCAACGTATCAAAGATGAACTTGTAAAGATAGAGGATACACTTGCAAGAATACAGAGAGGATTAGAAAAAATCCAAGTGGTCTCTGTTGATGTCAAAGAATTTATCGAAAATACGATTGCGACAGACCTTGCCGATATTTATAGTGGGATTGAACGGATTTTTGAGCGCATTGCCAACGAAGTGGATGGACACTTACCGAGAGGAAGTAGATGGCATAAAAACCTGCTTGAACAGATGACGAAACAGCGTCCTGAAAGACCGCCTGTAATTTCTGAGAATACATTTCTCCAATTAGGAGAACTTTTAGCGTTTCGTCACAAAGTAACCAACATCTACGGGCGGGAATTGAAGTATGATAACACATTAGTGCATGCACAGACAATCCATGAATTGTTTGCAGCAGTTTCACAGGATTTCAATATCTTCACTGATTCTCTTGCGCAGCATGAGGAGGACATTTGAAATGCAACATGCGACAAACACACAGCGAACAGCTAAAGAGATGTCACCAGAAGAACTTGCATCTTGTAGGAAGCAGCTTGAACGCCGATGGAAGAACCGAAAAGTTGATGAGGCGTTGCTGGAACATGCGTGGCATGCCGTTTATAAGATTGCGACACTACTCTATGACGAATTCGGGGCAACACGGGTTGCTGTTTTCGGATCCCTTGCGGAACCAATCAATTTCACAAAGTCATCGGATATTGATATTGCAGTGTGGGGACTCACAGACAAAGTACACACAAGGGCAAATCGCAAAGTATGGGATATTGATACGGAGTTCAAAATAGACCTGATCAATTTTGATATAACGAAGGGGCTTTTCCAAGAAAGAATCCAGAAGCAAGCAATTCCTATAAAAAAGGGGGAACAACCTACATTATGGAAAACACTTTATCGGCATCTAAACCGCCACGTTTTTCCTATCGTAGAGGAAGAAATTTACGAAATGAATAGAAAAAAACTCACTCAGCGTATCAGCGACGAATCTGCAAAAATTGAAACGACTGTTGACACAATTGTAAAAGCTCTGGAAGATATTAAGGTAGTACCTGCTAACTACAAACAATATATAGAGGAAACAATTGCGAATAAACTTGCGGACGTTTATCGTGGTATGGAACGGATTTTTGAACGGATTGCCAACGAAGTGGATGCACACCTACCACGCGGGAGTCGGTGGCATAAACGCTTACTTGAACAGATGACAGAACGTCGTCCCGAAAGACCACCTGTAATTTTGCAGGAAACGTTTCTACTTTTAGAAGCTCTCTTAGAATTTCGCCATAAAGTGAATAACATCTATGCAGACGAACTCATTTATGAAAGGACAGAGGAGCATGCAAAAAACATCGAAAAACTTCTTAAAAGTTTTTCTGATGACCTCAATATATTTACCAATTCTCTTGCGCAGCATCAAGAGGATGCTTGAAAGGAATAAACAATATGCCAACATACACAGACCTCGGTTTTTTTGCGACAGATGTTTCATTTGAAGATAGCTCTGCAATCGTAACAGGTTCCAGTCGCGGTATTGGACGCGCAATCGCTATTGAATTGGCACGCCAAGGCGCCGATGTCCTCATCAACTATAATCAGAACCGGGACGCAGCGGCAGCCGTACAGCGCGAAGTTGAGTCACTCGGTAGAAAAGCGGTTATTATCCAAGCAGATATCAGCGACTTAGATGCCCACGCGAAATTGCTCAAAGCAGCACATGATGCATTCGGAAAGGTAAATATCCTTATTAACAATGCTGGTATTACCCGTATTGCAGACATTCTTGAAGAGACACCTGAACAGTTTGACCTACTGCTGAACACAAATCTCAAAGCGCCTCATTTCCTCACGCAGCGCGTTGCAAATTACATGGTAGAGAATGAGATTCGCGGCTGTATTATCTACACCCTTTCCATTTCGGACACGATGGCATCTGACAATCGGACCGCCTACTGTATTTCAAAAGCAGGATTAGAGATGAGCATGCGTGCTTATGCTGGAAGGTTAGCGATGCACGGTATTAAGGTGAATGGAATCGCTGCAGGCGTCATTGATACTGACTTGTCACGTGTCCGTATTCCTGATTACGAAGAAGCAGCAGAGAAAGGGTATATCTTTATGGTGCGTCCTGGCACGCCCGAAGATGTTGCACATGCGACGGTTGCTGCGATGCGGCTTTACGATACTGGGGTTGTCCTGCCTGCTTCTGGCGGTGTGATGACACCGTTGCTGAATCTCAGGTCTATGGCGGAATTAGGGATGAACAAATCCTAAACTGCTCCCGAATCTGGTATATTTCCCCTATACCCAAATCCGGTAGATGTAGTTAGGAAACTACACCATAGGCGTCAATTTAAGGAAATATCCTATTGTTGGAGGGGTTTGAAACCCCGATTTAACGGATTAGGTTTCACAAAATCGGGCTTCCAAAGCCCTCCAACAAGAAAATCAGGCACTAAATTGACGCTTATAATGCAGTTAGAAACTATACCAACCGGCCTGGGTATATAGCAGGTGTTAAACTTCGCCCGAAAACTAAATAACCCTGCAAAAAAGTTGACACTCCTTATCCTAAAATGCTAAAATATTTGAATAAATTTACAACAAATTTATTTTATTTCTTAAAGGAGCATCATGAAACATATTCTTCAAAAAACATCCATCCTTTTACTGCTTTTCACATTTATTACAGCAAACGTTAATGCAGCACACAACTGGACAGAACAGATTGCCAGTTTTAAACCAATGGTAGTAAATGTTGAAACTGCCTCTGAGGTCGTCTTTGAAACAGAATCAAAAGGCACAAGTTTCGCGACCGGTTTCGTTGTTGATGCTGAACGTGGGATAATCGCTACAAACCGGCATGTTACAGGTAGCAGCCCTGCCTATGTTAAAATCAACTTTCACGATGGCAGTTTCACCGAAGCACATATTCTTTACTACGATCCGACACACGACTTTGGATTTTACAAGATTGATCCTACGGAAGTTGACTTTGAACTGCAAGCCGTTGAACTGGGTGAATGGGGTAAACTTTCTCTCGGTGATGAACTGCTGCTGATTGGCAACAACGAGAAAGAGGAATATTCCATCAAATTTGGAACAATTGCGAACCTTAATGTCAATAAAGGTGATAGACATTCAAGCTACATCCATACCACGTTTGACAGAACAGGCGGGTCAAGCGGCAGTCCTGTGTGGAACACGGCTGGGGAGGTTATCGCTATCCATGCGCGTGGCACAGATACTTCCAGCTTTGAACTGCCTATTGATTATCTCATTGATGCGTTGAAATTAATTCAAGACGAGATGCCTATTCAACGTGGGGAAATCGGTGTTGATCTGGAACTCATCTCTATTGGAGAAGCGATAAAACACTTCAATTTTCCCGAGGCACTACGCAAAGAGATCGGTCCTTCCAAAGCTGGGACACCTAAGGTTATTCAAATTGAATCCATGGTGCCGAGGACAACAGGTGAAACCGCCCTTCGAGCATCTGATATTATCTATCGCATCAACGATAAACTCATCCGCGATGATTTATACACCTTTGACGCTATTCTAAATCAAAATGTCGGCAAGGAGGTAACCTTGGACATCTACCGTAATGGTGAAAATCTTAGTCTTCAGGTGCCTGTGGAAAATTTAGAAAAAAAGAAAGTTCAAAGATTTGTTCGGTTTGGTGGGGCTGTGTTTCATGACATTACACCCCAGTTACGTCGGCTACTTTATCTTGAAGCGGACGGTGTTTATCTGCCCCATGCTGCAGCCGGTAGTAGTTTTTCGCGGGTCGGTGTACAAGAACGAAATGGAAACTCAAAAGTGGTTATTCTTAATATAAATGGAAAGCAAATTCGGAATCTGGACGATTTTATTGAGGCGTGCGAAACCATTACCGACGGTCAACACACCTACGTCGTTATCCGAGATTTTAATTTGTTTGATAGCTCACCCACACCGAAAAGCTTAACGGTCAACCTTAAATTTGGTCCATTGCAGCAATTTGAATGGGATTCTGAGAAGTTAGATTGGGAGAAAGTGGTTGAGTAAGCAGGTTTAGTGAACATCAGAGGGGTTCTCCTGTAGTACGTTTGCCTTTAAAACCACAATTCGGCAGAGATAAAATCCGATGCAAAACGTTTTTCATAAATTCGGGCATAATTGATATAGACATCAATGATCCGCAGACCAACACCGCCTGTTAACGCACCGTTTGAACTGCCAGCTCGTATAGAAAAAAACGGTGTTGGAGCCCATTCAACACCGAAATATAACTCTGGCGCGGCACCCTCGGTAGAGAGTGCAATATCTGCGGAGAATTGATAGGATGCATGACGGTAAGCGGTGCCGAGCGTTATCCACTGAATACCGCGTCCATCAAGGTTTTGCAACAAACACCCGAATTTGAGTTCCGGACGCGGTTTGAAAAGCAAACCAATGTCATACGAGGTATGATAGCCGAAGAATTGGTAGTAATCGGAAGGGTGCCGTCGTTTGAATTTGAGGCTTAATCCTGCAGCAAGATACGCACCGAGTTGACGTGCAAAACTGTAGTAATTAAAGTCAGGAACACCACTTCCCACGTCAAGAGCAATCTTGTTTCCCCAATAAAGACTGTAGCCGCGCCAACTATAACCGATGCCTTTCGGGTCGAATCGATAAGAGTGTTGATCATGAAATTTGGTAACACCAAAAAGCTTAACACCTTGCCACTGAATTAGTCCAGCAGGGTTCCAAAAACCAGCGGTTGCATCGTCAACGACAGCAGTAAAAGCGTTCCCCATCGCTAAGGCGCGGGCGCCTACATAAAGCGGACGCGCAGTTTCAAACGGAAATTCTGTCTGTCCCAATGCTGGTCCTATAAGCAAAAGGAAACAGACAGCGAAAACAGAGACGCGAGGTTTCTGGATATAGCGTCCCGATAACCTCAATTCAATCATCGTTATCTCAGTGATGGTATTTAAATACATGCATGAAACCTATCTCATGTTGCGCTGGAAATCCTATTCTGCCATAAGTTTACAATCCGATGTTGGCACAGGCTATATTCTTTGGCATCGCTTCATTCTCAACACCAAAATTTAAAATTCAGGACACGTTTTAGTATATGAACTCATATTGAGTAAAACATAAGGATGTGATAAAATAAGGAAAGAAAAGAAGATAGTTTATGTCCCATTCTTTCCACTTCAGATACCTATTTACTTTGAGTTTTTAGTTCTTACTCGCTATGAGTTCATACTAATGATATGAGGTACTTCTTCTGATTAAGAACCTGCACCCAACAATGATTCGCGTTTTGAAACTTTGAAGGTATCATTATTTTGGTAAAACTCTCGTATGCTTAATCAGAACCGGCTGTTGAAACTGCTTCTGTCCCTTCTGGATTCTCAACCTGCTTTTTGCCCGCTGTTGTATTGATCGGTATTGAGTCCAACACAGTTGGTTTTTCAAGTGTTGACTTCAGATAAGCTAGTGGGTCGTGGTGCATGGCGCCAGGAGGCAGCCACTCCCATAAGGGACCCAAGTCCTTGCGGATCCAATCAGTATAAAACGACGGTAGTTCCGTGGTTTCTTGCTCATAAAAACTACGGAACTGTTTGTCGGTCTTAAGTAGATTACGGATCTTTATATGGTGATTAATCACTTCAGGACCTGCTGACATTGCCCGCAACAGATTCATCCAACGGACAATAGCTACTTTGTTAGCCATAAAACGGCGGCGGGCAACACGCCCTGACAAAGAATACTTTGACAGATCAATATAATTGTCGTAAAGCTCTAACCATGAATATTGATTCGGCACCACGTTTGTAGCATGTTGGTTGTTCAGAAAATGAAAAGGAACAGATAAAACACGATTATTACGTTGGTATTCGAGATTCAAAGGTGCCGCTTCTCCGTAGGCTGTGAGGAGCAGATAGGATGGATATACACCAGGTGTGAGATCTACAAACTTTTTCGTGAGTTCAAACGGTTCAGGTCCCTCTTCAAAATCAAGACCAAACACGAAATTCGTTTGAACAAAAGGAATATATCTGAGAACCGTGTTGACATGTTCAGAGACCTGGCGAACTTTGTGGATACCTACGTTCTTTCCAGATTTTGACTTATTACCCATGTCATACCACGATTCAATCCCGGGTAGGATTGCCTTGAAGCCATTTCTTTGTAGCCGCTTCAGGTGGGGTTCCGTTAGTACCGACAGACTACTTTCGGCAATGAAACTGATCCTATCTGGAGGCACCGCTTCCTCAATGGCTGACATGATATCATTGAATCGGATACCAAAGTTCGGGTCATGCCAACTCACATGAGGTCGTTTAAACTTACTTAAGAGAAATCGTAGGTCTTCCTTGATTGCATCAAATGGCAACGGTTGATACGGGACAACTGAGTCAATACAAAAATTACAAGTATAGGGACACCCCAAACTGTTAAGCATCGGGACACATCTAATAAAGAGTGCTTTATTAAGTGTCGGTTCAATGAATTTCCAGCGTTCCCTTACACCCGGAAGTGCTGCAGGTTGCTGTTTGGCAGAAAGGTGTACACCAATTGGGCGGTGCGGTGTGCAATCATTCAACACATCGCAGATTATCTCCTTGTCAGTGAATCCCAAAACGTAGTTAAAATACTGTTGTGCGTCCTGCGGAAAGCATCGAGCATGTGGTCCACCGAGCACCGTAACAGCACCCTTTTCTTGGAACATATTGCTTAATGCGTATGCCAGTTGTGCTGTATGTGTAAACGAACCGATAAAGACAACATCAACATCGTTGGGTAACTCCTCAACCAGATTCTCAAAACCAGTGTAACACACGAGTGTGACATGATGACCTTGTTCTTCACACCACACGCCGATAGCTTGTGGCATAATACTTGCATAATTAGGGTAAACAACACGGTTCCACCATGTTTTTGTCTGACCTTTGGCAGCAAGGTCGATAATTCCGATACGTAACTTTTTCATAGTTCCCTCTTGCAAACGTTTTAAGCATTCTCACCTAACGTAAATCAACTGAAGAGTTCTTAAATAAAGTTTCGATGCGTTAAGATTACGAATAATCTTCAATATAACGTCATACATTTAAATATAACGTCATACATTTAAATATAACGTCATACATTTAAAAGTGTTATCTAAAAAACGGGATTTCAAAATAAGGACTCAAATTTGGTTCTGTAGGGTGTTTAAAGTTTTCAACATTAACCACATATCCGTAGGAGCGATTTCCGAATCGCGACAGATCGTTGGGAATCGGAGTTCGCGCCTACAGAGAACAATGAGTTTTTTATGTTAAATTGACACCTATGTAACAAAATATTCACACACCCGTTGCTGTAGGTTGGCTTGAATAGAAATTGAAAAACCTGTACGAGAAACTCACGTTAACTAAACGTTTTAGAACCAAAAATAGTTTACTTCTGTTGTGAATGCTGCTAAAATACCAACAGACGCTATGAATGAAATGGACAACTTAATGGACTATACACTTGAAAACTGCCAAAAATTGTAGACGAATGGGTTAACACGCTCGGTGTGCGTTATTTTTCTGAATTGACCAATACTGCTATTCTTATGGAAGAGGTGGGCGAGTTAGCAAGGATTATGGCGCGCCAATATGGAGAACAGAGTTTTAAAGAGAATGAGACAGATTTGGACCTGGCTGAAGAAATGGCGAACATTCTGTTTGTCCTGCTCTGTTTGGCAAATCAAACAGGAGTTCAGCTTGAGGAAGCGTTCAAAAAGTCAATGTTAAAAAAACAGACCGGGATAAGGAACGGCACATCAAAAATCCGAAACTTCAATAAGTTGGCGGGATCAAGAACAGGACTTACCTGATGCAAAAAGCAAATGAAATCGGACAAACGCTTTATCAAGTCAAAAATGAACCGTATTCTGATTTTCTACGCCAACAGATAAAATCACCTACTTTGAAAATGGATATTGCGTAAGTCCTGCAGTACAGACATTCCCACACTTCTTGCCAAAATCCACAACTTTTGCTAAAATACCCAAGCAATAACAAAGGCAATATCCTAATACTTTAAATCTGATAAAAAAACAATGCATAACATTGACCCTGGCACCCTTTACCTCGTCAGCACACCGATCGGGAATTTAGAGGATATTACACTACGCGCACTACGCATTCTCAAAGAGGTAGACCTTATCGCTGCTGAAGACACCCGACAAACACGCAGATTGTTAACACATTACGAAATCAAAACCCCACTCACGAGTTATTTTGAAGGCAATCAACAGGCAAAATCCGAAAAACTTGTTGCACGGTTGAAGGCAGGAGAATCCGTTGCACTTGTATCAGATGCTGGCACCCCTACAATTTCTGACCCAGGCTATCCACTTCTACAAGAGTGTATTACTGAAGCTGTGCTGATCGTTCCAATACCCGGCCCGTCAGCTATCCTCGCAGCGGCAGCAGTTTCAGGTTTACCGCTACACAACTTTATCTTTGAAGGTTTTCTCTCTCCCAAATCGGGTAAACGGAAACGTCAATTAACACAACTTGCGGATGAAGAACGAACGTTAATTCTTTTTGAATCACCACATCGGCTCTGCCGTTTTCTTGAGGATGCACTTGCTGTGATGGGAGAACGCGAGATAGTTATCGCCCGTGAACTCACAAAACAGTTTGAAGAGATATTCCGTGGAAATATCAGCCAAGCACTGGAAAAATTTCGATCTACCGAACCACGCGGGGAATTTACTATTGTGATTGGAGTATAAAATTGTCAGACAACAAAATTGAAAACATTACCGTAATCGGTGCGGGGCTGATGGGACACGGTATTGCACAAGAATTCGCATGTGCAGGCTACCGTGTCCATCTCCACGACATCACCGACGAAAAACTGAATAATGCGCTTGTCCAGATTGGCAAAAACCTAACACTCCTTGCAGAAAACAGTGTTATTCAAAAGACAAACATCCCAGAAACAATTCAGCGCGTTCAGACCACAATCGAACTCACCGAAGCCGCAGAAACCGCTGATTTTGTCGTTGAGGCTGTCTCTGAGAATCTACCGCTAAAACAGCAGATTTTTGAAAAGTTAGATTCTCTATGCCAACCGCACGCAATTCTGGCAAGCAACACAACAGCACTGATGCCCAGCCAGATCGGTGCAAACGCAAAACGCACCGACAAGATACTCAATACTCATTATTTTAATCCACCTTACCTGATTCCACTCGTTGAACTGATCCGTAGTCCGGATACATCCGATGAAACCGTGTCCGTGACGTTTGACCTCCTAACGGCTATCGGCAAAACACCTGCGCTTATAGAAAAAGAGGCACTCGGTTTTGTGGGGCCGAGGCTGCAAGCTGCACTTATCCGAGAAGCGTTTGCCATCGTGGAGCGGGGCATCGCAAGCGCCGAGACGGTTGACCTTGTTGTACGCAACAGTTTCGGGAGGCGACTCAGCGTTGCAGGCCCATTTGAAGTTTTCGAACTTGCCGGATGGGATTTGGTCCTTGATGCTTTTGAAGAACTTTACAAAGACTTGAACAGTGCCTCCGACATCAATCCGCTCCTTCGAGAAATGGTTGAATCTGATAAGCTTGGGGTGAAATCAGGCGAAGGTTTTTATGAATGGTCTGAAGAGCGACAGCAAGCACTTCGCGATCGAATGAATCAGGCATTGATTCGTGCTATTCAGCAAGATGGATAATTGGTAGCGTTTCTATTGGCTAAGTGGTTGCCCTTGTGAACAAGTTTGCTACCTGATCTGCGACATTTCTGGACTATCAATAAATGTCCAAAAAACTCTCCAGTAACACGTTAACATTCCTCATAGTCGGAATCGTAATTCTCTGCTTGGTCCTATTCTTTAGGCAGATTCAAGAATTTTTTCTTGAATTTATCGCCGCGTTCCAAAGTATTGAAACGGTACGTGAATACATTGCAGGTTACGGTTTATTTGCCCCGTTCATCTCGGCAATTCTCATGATTTTCCAGAGCGTCATCGCGCCGCTGCCTGCATTCCTAATAACAATAGCGAACGGTGCGCTTTTTGGATTCTGGTGGGGTATGTTGCTATCGTGGAGCAGCGCGATGCTTGGGGCTGCCCTCTGCTTCTATATCGCCCGTTTTCTCGGTGCTAAACATGTGGCGCGAATCGTTAGTCAACCCGTTGTAAACAAAACCGACCAGTTCATTCAAAAGTACGGTAACTATGCGATTTTGATTGCCCGCCTTATCCCGTATATCCCATTTGATGTTGTTAGTTATGCTGTAGGTTTAACGCGGATACGATTCATCGGTTTCTGGCTTGCCACTGGCATCGGCCAACTTCCTGCAACCGCTGTTTACACCTACCTTGGTAATAGAATATCTACTCACACAAATTTAATGTTATTCGGTTTCGGTGTTGTGATATCTGTTTCGATTGTAGTATGGTTAGTGAAAGGACGGAAGCCTCCCCAATAACGCAAGAGCAAGGCTACATGCCTATCCTTTGTTTGGCACATCAGACACAACGAAATACCAACAGTCATAAACCAATTGACATCAATCCCACTTTAAGGTAAATTCTCCACACAACAACATATTGACCTGAAAAAGGAAATAAAATTATGATCCGGATAGGTGTTATCGGAGTAGGTGGCATGGGCAATGGCCACTGTAACGCACTCCCCAATGTAGAAAATTGTGAATTTGTAGGTGTAGCGGATCTACGGCTCGACGCGGCAAAAGCTGTCGCCGAAAGACATAACATCCGCGCATTCCAAGACTATCAAGAACTTTTCCCACTCGTTGACGGTGTCGTCGTTGCAACGCCACCTGTGGCACATACCAAAGTTGTCGTTGACGCGGCAGAAGCAGGTGTACACGCCTTCTGTGAAAAACCGCTCTCTTTAACACTTGAAGAGGCGGACGAAATGATCGAAGCGTCAGACAAAGCTGGTACACACCTGATGGTGGGTCAAGTCCTCCGCTTCTATCCTGTGCACGAACTCGGCAGAAAGATGGTGGATAACGGTGACATTGGTGATGTTGTCTATATTGAAACTGATTATACCGGTCCTTATAATGCGCCACGCGGTAGACCCGACAGTTGGTACGGCACAGTCGGCGGATTGTTAGAAAATGGTATCCATAAATCTGATTTGATTAATTGGTTCGGAGGTACGGCACTCACCGTTGCAGCGGAAGTTGGAAGCTTCTCTGGGCATGACGATTGGGAGGACTATACCGTCTCACTGATTCGTTACGATACCGGCACCGTCGGTATTCTTCGTTGGGGAGGTTTCCTCGGTGCCCGCGGCACAAACGAAACGATCATTGACGGCACTGAAGGATCGCTCCGTCTTGATATGGCAGCGGACATTGCGTATCTTAAAAAACGTGGTGGCGATTGGGAAGAAATTGTCCCTGACCGTTCTGGTCCGAGTCATGTCGTTGGTGAACTGACCCATTTTGTCGAATGTATCCGAGACAACAAAACTCCGATGATTGACGGTAGAGGCGGCAAACATGCAGTTGCAATTGTGTTAGCTACTTATGAATCAGCGAAAGAGAAGACGAAGGTGTCTATTGATTAGCTGACTCCTGATAATCTGTAGGAACGAAACATCGTTTCTACAGATTATAGAACCATTATTTGGTAGGTGCGGTTTCCTAACCACACAGAGTTCAAGCACGTCACTACAATATAGAAGTGTTAAAAGGAAAATTTTTAGATGAAAAAAGTGTTGTTTTCCTTCTTTTTATCGGTTTTTGTTGTTTCAATACCCTATCTACCTGAAGGTTTTGCACAAGATTATACACGTTGGAGTTTACCTGAGAGTGCTAAGTTTAGACTTGGTAAAGGTAGAGTAAATGACATCACATATTCCCCAGATGGCACTCTTCTTGCAGTGGCGAGTTCTATCGGTATTTGGCTCTACAACACAGCAACACTTCAAGAAGAAGGCTTATTTACGGGAAAAGGTTGGACATGGGGTGTGACTTTTAGCCCGGACGGGAAAACATTGGTGAGTACAGGTAACTATGGAATTGAACTGTGGGATATTGAAACAAGCACACATAAACGCACACTCAAAGGGCATACAGTAGGAATCGGTAACCCTGTTTTTAGTTCAGATGGTCAAACTTTGGCTACCGGTGGGAGTTGGATAGACAAAACTATCCATCTGTGGGATGTAGACACAGGTGAACATAAGCGCACACTCAAGGGACACGATGGAGGAATAGCGGGCATTGTTTTCAGTCCGGATGGAGAATCTCTGACTACAGCAAGCATCGATAAAACCATCCGCCTGTGGGATGTTGACACAAGTAAACACAAGAAAACTCAAGGACGTACTCAAAGGACATATAGGTTCCGTCAATAGTCTTGCATTCAGTCCGGATGGGAACACACTTGTTAGTCCAAGTGAAGATGGTGCTATCCGCTTGTGGGATGTCAGAACAAAAAAACACAAGGGCACACTCGCAGGACATACTGAAGGAATAAAAAGTGTTGCGTTTAGCCCAGATGGGAGCACACTTGTCAGTAGTGGCGGCTGGAGTGATAATACCAACAAACTTTGGGATGCCAAAAGTGGTGTAAGAAAAAGTGAATTTTCGGGACATACAGATGTGGTTTGGAGTGTTGCGTTCAGTCCAGATGGAAGCACACTCGCAAGTGGTAGTCGTGATATGACCGTTCACTTATGGAATACTACAGCGGGAACACATAAACGTACCCTCATTAGTCATACGTCTTCTGTTTCGAGCATAGCGTTCAGCCCAGACAGAATCACACTTGCCAGTGGAAGTGTTGACAAAACAATTCGTCTGTGGGATATTACCACAGGAACACACAAACAAACGCTCACTGAACATATAGGATCTGTTTCAAGTATAGCGTTTAGTCCAGATGGGAAAACACTTGCCAGTGGGAGTGCTGATAAAACAATCTGTTTGTGGGATGTAAACACGGGGACACGTAAACAGACACTCACAGGGCATACAACAAAGGTTGAATGTGTGACGTTCAGTCCAAACGGACAGATCATGGCAAGCGGAAATAGCGATGGCACCGGGCATTTGTGGAATGCTTTAACCGGGGAACATCAAAAAACCTTCAGAGGATGTACGACCAAGATCAGTACCCTTAGGTTCAGTCCAGATGGACATACACTCGCAATTGGTAGTGACTCTTACAGAAATATTATACTTTGGGATGTGGTTTCAGGTGAACACAAACTAACACTTAGAGGTCATACGGGAGGTGTCAACAGTCTTGTGTTTAGCCCAAATGGACATACATTGGCAAGCAGCAGCTGGGATGGTACAGTGCTGTTATGGGATACCGCATCCATAACAAATGCAACAGATAGCACACAGTAATGTTAATACTCCGAAGATAGTATTTCAATAGGAGATCCGCAGATGAAAAAAATACTGTTTTCTACCTTCTTATTGTTATTTGCTATTTCAACGTTCCATCTACCTTGCAGTTTCGCTCAAAACTACACACAATGGAGTTTGCCAGAAGGTGCGAAAGTACGGCTTGGTAAAGGTCTCATACGTGATATGCAATATTCCCCAGATGGTACGATACTTGCAGTATGCAGTTCTGTCGGTATTTGGCTCTATAACGCGAAAACCCTGCAAGAGATTGCACTACTTGGAAAAAACCCAGATTATTTAAAAAGCATATCGTTCAGTCCAGATGGAAAAACTATTGCAAGTACTGGTATGCTTTATGGTACCTCATTCTGGGACATTACGACAAAAAAAATAAAGAAAATGCCCATAGGAAGGGTAACAGCATACGATATAATCTTGTTTAGTCCAGATGGACTCATACTCGCAAGTGAAGTCGGTAAAAAAATTCACTTGTGGGATGCTGAAACTGGTACTAAAATAAGAACGACTGTTGAACATCCAGATTATATCTCCAGCATGACGTTCAGTCCAGATGGGAAAATGCTCGCAAGTGGAAGTCGAGATGGTATTATCCGTATTTTTGATGTTAACACTGCAGAAATAAAACAAGAACTTACAGGACATACGAAAACTGGCTATAGCATCTCTTTCAGTCCAGATGGAAAAACACTCGCAAGTGAGGGTTACGATCATACCATCCAATTATGGAATACAGAAACTGGAAAACTCAAGAACACGCTCAAAGGACATACAAAATCTGTCCACAGTATCTCAGTTAGTCCGGATGGAAAAACAATCGCAAGCGCAAGTTCAGATGAAACTGTACGCTTGTGGGATGTCCACAGTGGAAAACAAAAGAAAATACTAAACCATGCGGATCATATTGGTCATGTCGCGTTTAGTCCGGATGGAAAAACAATCGCAAGCGCAAATTCGCATCATAGTATCCATTTATGGGATGCTAAAACTGGAAAACGAAAGAAGACGCTCAATGAACATGCTTACAGTGTTACCGGTATCTTGTTTAGCCCGGATGGTGAAACACTTGCTATTACGAATACTGACAAGAACATTCTCTTATCGGATACAAACACAAGACAGCGCAAAAAAGTTCTCCTGATGAATCAACACTTGGTTAGCAATCAAGCGGAACATAAAGATTATGTTGAAAGTATGGCGTTCAGCCCTGATGGGAAATTATTGGCGTGTGCAAGTGGAGAGAAAACTGCCCCTCCGGATATCATAATAGATACTTCCAAAAACCCGAGTGGGAGCCGAATCATTTATTTATGGCACACACAGACCGGGAAACAGATAAAAACATTTAGAGGACATAAAAGTTATGTTGAGAGTATCTCATTCAGTCCCGATGGTCAGATGCTTGCAAGTGGCAGTCAGAAAGGCACTATTCGCCTGTGGAACACAAATACTGGCGAACAAGTGAAAACACTCACAGGACATACAGAAAGTGTCACAAGTCTATTGTTCAGCTCAGACGGGGAAATAATTGTGAGCGGGAGTCTCAAAGGCACTATTCGCTTGTGGAACGCAAACACCGGCGAACACATACAAACACTCATAGGGCATACTGACGAGATTAAGAGTTTTTCGTTCAGCTCGAATGGAAAAATAATCGCAAGCACAAGTAAGGACAGTACCCTCCGTTTGTGGGACTTAAAAACAGGTAAACAAAAGCAGGCACTTACGGGTACTAAAGGAACCAACTGGCATGTATTTTTTGGTACTGATGGGCAAGTACTCGCGAGTGAATCCGGAGGCAACTTCGTGAACACCCATCTATGGCAGAAAATCCGTTTATGGGATGTCGTCAAAGGGCAACACAAGAAGATATTCGAAGGGCATATCTCTGTGGTCTCGGCTGTAGCGTTCAGTCCTGATGGAAAGACAATTGCAACTGGAGCGAGGGACTGTGTGGTACTGTTGTGGGACATCACATCTATACTTAACACTTCAGAAACGGCAAAGTAACATTGAAATTGTGCAAATGAACGCTTACGGAACTTGATCCTATACTATAAAAGTATCAAAAGGAAATATTTCACATGAAGAAAGCGTTACTATTTACTATTTTAATCTTTCTTGGTATCGTTTCCATTTTGGTTGTGCTAAATATTGTTCCAAGGCAAGAATTGCCTGATCTGGATATCTTTCCTGACGATTCCCCACAATGGCATTTACCAGATAGTGCGAAAGTGCGCCTCGGCAAAGGTGGAATTAATGACATAGCATATTCTCATGATAACACTATTTTAGTGGTCGCTACCAACATCGGAGTTTGGTTATATGATATACAAAGCGGTAAAGAGTCCGCTTTATTGTTACCACATACCAGCGTTAACTCTATCGCCTTCAGTCCAGATGGAAAAACACTCGCAACTGGAAGTGACGACAAAACAGTCCGTCTATGGAACATGCCAGAAGGCACACATAAGCAAATATTCACAGGACACAGAGGAGGAATCTTTAGTCTTGTGTTCAGTCTTGATGGGAAAACGCTCGCAAGTGCAAGTCCTCATGAGATCAATCTATGGGATATTAGCACAAGCACACATAAGCAAATATTCAGGCGATTTACGCCCTCCGCTGCTCGAATGTCATTCAATGGTGAGAGAATAGTGGTTGCTCATGTCAAGAATCAAACAATTGAACTTACCTATCTTTTCTCCGAAGAACAAAAGAGGATGCACGAAGAACAGAAGAAGATACACGAAGAACACAAAGGGGGTATTGGTTGTTTGGATTTCAGTCCGGATGGAAAAACCTTAGCAAATGTGAGTACTGAAAACGCTATCAGTTTGTGGAATGTTGCCACAGGAAAACGAGAAAAATTAATTACAATTGATACGGAAGATGTTTTTGGTTTAGTATTTAGCCCAGATGGAAAAACACTCACAAGTTCGAGTGCAGACAATACGCTGCAATTGTGGGATATCGCTACAGGAAATCACTTGAAAACTATCAAAAATCCACTCCAATTATCCCATAACATGTCATTCAGTCCTGATGGTAGGTTGCTCGCGATTTGGGGAAATAACGCTACCTTTTGTCTACGGGATATTATGTCAGAAGAACAAGAAAAAATAATTGTAGGGCATCTGCAAGGGATTCATATTAAATCACTCAGTTCAGATGGTCAGACCCTTGCATATCGTAGGAGTTGGGTGAGTAAAAATATCCGTCTACGGGATATTACAACGGGAAAACGCATAGGAATACTCACAGGACATAAAAGAGAGGTTCTTGATACGGAATTTAGTCCGGATGGAACGATAATCGCAAGTAGCAGTGCCGACAGGACAATCCGTTTATGGGATGTCGCTACAGGAAAACGGGTAAGAACGATTAAGGGAAAGGAGGAACCTATTTTTAGTATGTTATTCAGCCCGGATGGCAAAACGCTTGCGGGTGCGGACAGAGATGAGCAAATCCATCTATGGGAGGTGTCCACGGGAAAACATAAGAGAATCCTCACTGGACACACACAAAATTTCTTCCAGATATTTATGATGTATAGTTCGGATGGAAAACATCTTGTCAGTTGGAGTAGGAACGGTGATTTCTATGTGTGGGATGTCGCTACAGGAAAACAAAATGAGATGCTCTCAACCCAGATAGAAGGTGTGTCTAATGTGTCCTTTAGTCCAGATGGGAACACATTCGCGATAACATTTAAAAGTGTATCTGCAGAAGATGCAAAGAGGTCTCATGAGATAGAGTTGTGGGATGTTGCAAAAGCACAGCACGAACATACTTTTATAGGTCATGCAGATGATGTCGAAGTATCCACTTTCAGTCCGGATGGAAAAATACTTGCGACTGGAAGTAGGGATAAAACTATCCGCTTGTGGGATGTTGCCACTGGTGAGCAGAAGCATATTCTCACAGATCAAACATGGATTCGTGAGAGGTATGGGACAGAGGATTTTAAAGTTATCTCTTTTAGTCCGGATGGGAAGTTACTTGTGAATGCGGTTAGCAACGGTACGATCTATTTATGGGATACGGTCACGGGGCAACAAAAGAAAATACTCAAAGGACATACCAAACAGGTAACCAACTTATCATTTAGCGCAGACGGTCAGATACTTACAAGTGCAAGTTGGGATGGTACAGTCCTTGTGTGGGACATCGCGTCCTTAAAAAGCACAACAGATGGGGCAAAGTAATACCAATACAGTATAGTTGTTAAATGTCAACAGGAGAGTTTTTCAGATGAAAAAGACGCTGTTTCTTATTATGTTCCTTCTATTCGTTGTTTCAACGTTCTATTTACCTTGCAGTTTTGCCCAAGATTCCTCATACCAGACTCAGGATCTCCCTGCAGGTGCTAAAACGCTTATCATTCTCAGTGCGGATGTCATCAAACATAGAACAGAGGAACCCTTTTATGAATCTCTGGACGCTGTTGGAGGTGTAGTGTTCAGTCCAGATGGAAAAACGCTCGCGACAGCAAGTGATCGTTCACCTATCCATCTGTGGGATGCAATCACTGGGGAGTACAAGCAAACCCTCAGAAAACATACTGCTGATATTGTTAACTTATATTCGGAAAGAAGCTGGGCGTGGAGCACACGAACATCTTTTGATGATAAACCTTTCGGTTCTAATTTAGCGTTCAGTCCGGATGGAGAAAAGTTCGCGAATGGCGGTAAGGACAAAGCTATCCGCGTATGGGACACCACCACAGGAATCCCTAAATATTTTACGGGTCATACAAATTATGTTTCAAGCGTAGCCTTCAGTCCAGATGGGAAGACGCTCGCAAGTGGAAGTGTAGATAAAACTATCCGTCTATGGGATGCTGCCACAAGAAAACAAAAGAAAACGATAACAGGACATACAGATTATGTTTCAAGCGTAACTTTTAGTCCTGACGGTAAAACCCTCGTCAGTGGAAGCGGGGACGGCACTATTCGTCTGTGGGAAGCCGCAACAGGCAAGCATCAAAAAACATTCACAGGACATACCGGCGGAATCTTTACAATAGTGTTTAGTCAGGATGGGACTATGCTTGTGAGTGCTGGTATAGACGGTACCGTCCGCGTGTGGGACATAACATCAGGTAAACAAAAAAATATACTTGCTGGACGTAAAGGCACTAACTGGAGTGTGTCGTTCAATACTACTGGACGCATTTTTGCGTGTGATAATGACCACTTTATGATCCGAATCTGGGATGTTCTTACAGGACAGCGCGTTCAAACTTTTCTCAGAGAAGGATCTGGTATCTATAGTTTGGCGTTCAGTCCGGATGGCCTGACACTCGCCACTGGGTTTAGTAATAGACGAGTCATCCTATGGGATCTTACACCTATAATAGCTACAAAAACACAGTAAAATAGTCCAAGTTGCCACCTTGTAGCACAATCTGTTAGATTGTGTCTGTGAAAACGCAAACTAACAGTTTACGCTACAAATATTGGCTAATTATCAGCATTTTTTTATTAAGACGGTGTTTTTGTATCTAAAAACTTATAGGTAACAATTTGGGTTAAAATAATCCAAGTTGCCACCGCATTGAAACTTTAAAGGAGTCTTACACAATGAAAACCAGACGAAATCTTATCATTTTACTTCTCATTATTGTTTCAATTGTATTGATTTTTAGTCTCGTTTTGATGCGAAATCAACCAGATATCTTTTCCTATGACTCTCCGCAATGGCACTTGCCCGAAGGAGCAAAGGCACGTCTCGGCAAAGGTCAAATCAATAAAATAAAGTTTTCTCCAGATGGTACGTTGTTAGCAGGTATTAGTTCCATCGGTGTTTGGCTCTATGATGTGCAAAGTGGCAAAGCACATGCCTTGCTCGCTGGACATACATATAAAATTAATAATGTGACGTTCAGCTTGGATGGGGAAACACTTGCCAGTGCAAGTGAGGATGGGAGCATTCGCTTATGGGATGTTGCCACTGGTGAGCACAAGAAATCTTTCATAGGAGATCGGTGGGGATTCGACAGTGTATCATTTAGTCCAGATGGGAAAACAATTGCAAGTGTGGGTTTTAGAGAGATTAATCTATGGGATATTGCTACAAGCACGAATAGAAAAACAATTGTAGGGCAGTATCGTGCCATGGACGGTTGCAGTGCTTTCAGTCAGGAT
Source organism: Candidatus Poribacteria bacterium (assembly GCA_965221425.1). GTDB lineage: Bacteria > Poribacteria > WGA-4E > WGA-4E > WGA-3G > MSPOR6. The sequence continues at coordinate 724,687 of OZ244889.1, forward strand.
GGAAAAATCCTTGCATGTCCGCGGGGAGGCAAAAACATCATCCTGTGGGATGTTGCCACAGGTGAGAAAAAGCAAACGCTAACGGAACATGATGAATCTATTAGAAGTAGAAGCGTTTCGTTTAGTCCAGACGGACAAACGCTCGCAAGCTCTGATTTCGGAGATACTATCTACTTATGGGATGTTAATTCTGGAAAACAAAAGCAAACACTTATAGGACATAAAAGACTTATCTCCAGCATGGCATTCAGTCCGGATGGGAGAATACTTGCAAGTGGAAGCGGTGATAAAACTATCTGCTTATGGGATACAGAAACAGGCAAACGTAAGAAAACAATCAAAGGACATAAATTATATATCTCAGGAGTCGCGTTCAGTCCAGATGGGATGACGCTCGCAAGTGTAGGGTGGAACTATTCAGTAGGTAATGTTATCCATTTGTGGGATATAACCACTGGGAAACAGAAGAACACAATCATAAGGCATAGCGTAAATCTCTCAAGCATGTCTTTTAGCCCAGATAGCAAGACTATCGCAACTGGAAGTCAAGACGGTAGAGTTCTCTTATGGGATTCAGTTACAGGTAAGCACACACAAACCTTTAAGGCACATAAGCGTTATGTTTCAAGTCTATCGTTCAGTTCGGATGGAAAAACAATCGCAACCGGAAGTTGGAACAAAACCAGCCGTTTATGGGATGCCACCACCGGTAAACATGAGAAAACGCTCAAAGGACATGAATCTTCAGTCAGCAGTCTATCGTTCAGTCCGGATGGGAAAACGCTCGCAACTGGAGACACTACTATTCGTCTCTGGGATGCAATCACAGGCAAACACAAGCAAACCTTCACAGGACATACGGATTATATCAAGCATGTGGTGTTTAGTCCGGATGGAAAAACTATCGCCAGTGTTGGCGGGTCAAAGGATAGTAACATCCGTTTATGGAATGTTGCAACAGGTAGACATAGGCAAATTCTTATGAATCAAGACGTTACGCGTGTTATCCGTAAAATCGCGTTTAGTCCGGATGGAAAAACAATCGCCAGCGCGGAGGGATTGAAGCCAAAGTTTTCAGTGGAGGGGGGAGTAGTCCGTATGTGGGATGTTGCTACTGGTAAACACAAGAAAACTATCAATGTTCAAAATTGGGTTTTGTGTGTATCGTTTAGTCCAGACGGACAAATACTTGCAAGTGGTGGCATTGATATGAAAATCCATCTGTGGGATGTTGTAACAGGAAAGCAAAAGCGAGTTCTTGTTGGACATACACATATTGTTGAAAACATATCGTTCAGTCCAGATGGTAAAACACTTGCAAGTTTAGGTGGTGACAACACGATACTTTTATGGGACATCACGTCCGAGGCAAACGCTATAAACACACCTAAATAACGTGAATTCGAAAGCGAGATGGTGGGGGGATTGTTGTTCATTGAGATGTCCACATATTCTCGGATTTTACTATAAGATGTTTACTTGCGATTGGACTACGCCATTCTTCACTATATTTATATCCCGATCAATAACTTATTGCAAATCCGCTATATTATAAGATATACTTAAGAAAAAATAACAGATAAATTGGATTTTGAACAGTGCGAATTATTTTTTATACGGGTAAAGGAGGTGTCGGCAAAACGACTATCTCTGCTGCGACAGGCATGAAGCTGGCATCACTTGGGTATAAGACGCTTGTCATCTCACTTGACGTGGCACATTCGCTCCGCGACTCGTTTGATAGTGAAGCATACCTTATAGCACAACCTACCGAAAAACAGATACAAATCAGCGACAATCTTTGGATACAGGAAATTAACGTTCAAGACGCAATTGTTGAATATTGGGATGAGGTTTACAACTATATCCATTCATTACTGAACCGTTCTGGTTTGGAAAGCCTCGTTGCAGAGGAGATAGCTGTATTTCCGGGGATGGAAGAGATTTGTGCGCTGCTTTACATCAACCAGTATGTCCGTGAAAACACGTACGATGTTATTATCCTTGACTGTGCGCCGACTGGTGAATCGTTGCGGTTTGTTAGCATCCCCACTACACTTGAATGGTATATGAATCGTATCTTCAAATTAGAACGGAATCTTGCAAGAATCGCAGGACCTGTGATTGAAAAGGTCAGTTCTGTCCCGATACCCAAGGACGCATATTTCCAAAATATCCAGAACCTCTTTGATAAACTGGAAGGTATAGACACAGTGCTAACGGACCCAAAAATCACGACAGTGCGTTTAGTAACAAATCCAGAAAAAATCGTTATCAAAGAGACACAACGGGCATTTATGTACTTCTGTCTTTACGGATTATGTATTGACGCGATCATTATCAACCGTATTTTCCCTGAAGGGATTGATGTAAAGTTTTTTGAAGCTTGGAAACAGACACAACATCAGTATATTGCAGAAGCCGAGAACTATTTTTCGGATGTGCCGATTTGGAAGGTGAACCTTTTTGACGATCAGATTGTTGGGGAAACGGGACTCCGCAGGTTGGGAGATGTCCTCTATCCTGACATTGATCCCGCAGAAAGATTTTCTGAACAGAGTCCGTATCAATTTCGGAAAGTTGACGGTATTTATCAACTTGTGATGCAACTTCCATTTTTAACGAAACAAGAAGTTAACCTTGCGAAGCATGGCGATGAGTTAATCGTTACAATTGGCGGTTTCAAGCGACATGTTGCCTTACCACGCAGCCTTGCAAACACTAAAGCCACAGGTGCAAAACTTATGGAACAGCGACTTGTTATCACCTTCCAATAAACTTTTTGAAAATTCATACGTCTCAAATTGCGCTTTAAGGAATGAATCTCAATACAGATAAGAGCGTATTAACCAAATGATGATATTTCCAATTCCAACAAGAAAAAAAGGTAAACCATTTAGTAACGAACCAACTTCACCACGTCATTACTTAGTTAATACCCTCACAGATAAAGCCGTACTTACTGTAGTCTTTACCACATTTTTAACGTTCTTATTACTGTTTTTATTGCCGATCAGGTCGTTTGGAATTGGAGCTATTTGGTGGCTTTACCCAAATTTATTATTTGCAATCGGATGGTTCGGTTATCTCATTCAATTAAATCGAAATACTGCTGAGGATGGATCGTCCCAGCTACTATTCCATAGTGTTTTATTTGGATCTGCAGCTACAGCAACATACCTGCCGATGGACTGGTTATTTTCAAGAAAATTGCAGTTTATCGTCTACACCAGTTACGATTTTGGGGTAAATCTAACGACACCTATTGGCTTGATAATGACTTGGGTGCTTTTCGGGACATTAGCCGTTTACTGCTACCATCGGCTTGAAATGTTCGGTTTGCACTGTCTCGCTGCTTCAGGAATAACAGGGATTGCCGCTGCGATTGGAAGCATCGCTATCTACGGACTTGGCAAAGAGTTATGGGAATGGAACGTTTTGCGTGTGAATAATATTCCGAATATCGCATCAGTGCCGATCTTTATACCGATTACATTTTTGTTTATCTATACCCTATGTCCTTACTACTTTTACCGTAAGCAACATGCATTGATAGCTGGAATACGGTGTGGACTTTTCATAGGAATAGTGATGTTTTCGAGTTTTCTCATCTTTTCGAGACTATAAGCAAAAAAGATAAGTATAGTTAACGTTTAATAAATTACAGATGAGACATACGGGATTTATTTTTTCCCGACGGTAGGTGCGGTTTCCTAACCGCACATTTAACAAGACGGATCATGTTAATTAAATTAATTGGAGACTATAATATTAGGAAAAGACATGAACTTACTTGAAAAGAAAAGGATACGTTCAACAACGATATTGGCGGTGCGTCGAAACGGGCAAATCGCTATTGGCGGGGACGGTCAGGTTACGTTAGGCGATACTGCTATTAAACACAGTGCTCGTAAAATTCGTAAGATTTATCAAGATAGCGTTCTTATCGGGTTCGCGGGTTCTGCTTCAGATGCCCTTACTCTCTATGAAAATTTAGAGAAGAAATTGGAACAGTACCGAGGCAACCTGCAGAAAGCTTCGGTAGAACTTGCAAGGGATTGGCGTAGTGATCGTATTCTTAGACGTGCGGATGCTTTGATGATAGCGATCAATGAAAACGATAGCTATCTGATTTCAGGCAACGGTGATCTCATCGTTCCTGATGACGACATTCTCGCTATCGGTTCAGGTGGTTCTATTGCGATCTCTGCTTCCAGAGCACTACTCAAATATTCAAAACTGACCGCCGCTGAGGTTGTCGCTGAAGCATTAAAAATTACGAGTGAAATCTGCATCTACACAAACGCGCAGATTGAAATTGAATCAATTGAAATTGAAGAATAGAATACTCAAAATTCTGGTATTTTGGTTACGGCACAGAGGAGTGTGCCACCCACCTTTTTAGGAGGTTACATTGGAGAAATCAACTGTTGAAACGAAAATCTTGGCAGACGCGTTAACCCCTCGACAAATTGTTGAAGAACTTGATAAGTATATTATTGGGCAGTTTGAAGCGAAACGGAGCGTTGCGATTGCGCTGCGTAATCGATCCCGTCGGCAGATGCTTGCGGACGATATGCAAGATGAAGTTTCACCGAAAAATATCATTATGATCGGCTCAACGGGTGTGGGTAAAACAGAAATTGCACGGCGGCTTGCGCGCCTTGTTGATGCGCCGTTTATCAAAGTTGAAGCATCTAAATATACGGAAATCGGTTACGTTGGGCGTGATGTTGAATCAATGATTCGCGATCTGACAGAACTTTCAGTCAGTAGAGTGAAAGCAGAACAGACTACCGCTTTTGAAGAAGAAGCATTAGAATTAGCCGAAGAACGTTTATTAGACTCCTTATTCCCGATGCCTCGGTCTTTAAAAAATCAACGCAATCAAGAACCGCCCGATGACCTTGATATAGATATAGATGATATAGATGATATAGACGATATAGACGATGTGGATGATGTGGATGATGACGACATCCCATTTCCGTTTGATTTAGTAGACACAACTGACGAGCAAAATGAAGCTTTAGAGAGACAGCGCGAACGACACCTCAAGACGCGTGAAAAGTTACGACAGCAACTGAAGGATGGTAAATTCGAAGACAAAGACGTTGAAATCAACATGAAAAGTCGAAGTATGCCGTTTGTTGAGATATTTTCACCAGGTGGCATTGAGGAGATGGACATTAATTTTAAAGATATGTTCAGCAACATTCTCCCGAACCAGACAAAAAAACGGCGGGTGAAGGTATCCGAAGCACGACAAATTCTGATGCAAGAGGAAGCGGAAAAACTGATTGATATGGATACTGTCATCAGTGAAGCGATTGAACGTGTTGAAAACTCTGGGATCGTCTTCTTGGATGAAATTGATAAAATTGCAGGGCGCGAATCTCGACAAGGCCCTGATGTATCACGCGAAGGTGTGCAACGCGATATTCTGCCGATCATTGAAGGCAGCACCGTTACAACGAAATATGGTGCGGTGCGGACACATCACATCTTGTTCATCGCTGCGGGTGCCTTTCATGTTTCTAATCCATCAGACCTCATCCCTGAACTTCAGGGCAGGTTTCCTATCCGGGTTGAACTCAAAAGCCTAAATAAAAGCGACTTTCAGTCTATTTTAACGGAACCGAAAAACGCTTTAGTTAAGCAGTATACGGCACTCCTACAGACGGAAGGAATAGAAGCAGATATTACAGAAGATGCGATTGACGAAATTGCTGCGCTCGCGTTTCAGGTAAACGAATCTGTGGAAGATATCGGTGCTCGTCGTCTACACACCATTATGGAAAAACTGTTTGAAAATCTGTTTTTTGATGCGCCTGATCTTGAGGAGAAGAGCGTTACTGTTGATGCAGATTATGTCAGGGATGAATTGGTAGAAATCGTGAAAGATCAGGACTTGAGTAGATATATTCTTTAGGTTGCAGGGTTCAGTTCGTAGGTTTACCTATCGCCCGATGTTTGTTGACGCATCCGTTTTGCAGTGATATATTGTTTTTCAAATCGGGCTATACCTTCAGCCTTTTCAAGAAAAGTATCTAAATAACGGTGCATCATGACGTGATCGCCTTTTTTCTGGTATGCCAGCGCAAGACGATAATATGCTTCTACTTCATCAGCATCCAGAGATACACCCTTTTCATAGGCTCGGATAGCATTGAGCAGTTCATCGGTTTCTTGGTATGCAAGGCCAAGGTTAAAATAGACCGTAGCATCACCGCCATCAAGTTCTATCCCTGCTTTGTAATACTGAATAGCCTCCTGATAAGATTCACGGTTTAGAAAGGCATCCGCAAGATTGTAATAGGTATCCACGAATGCTGGGTCAGAATCTAAGGCATTGCGATAAGCCTCCAATGCTTCGGCAAATCTGTCCGACAGATCGTAAGCGTAACCGAGATTATTATAAAAGGCGGGGTTTTCTGGTTCTATTTCAAGCGCAGCCCTAAACATTTCTATCGCAAGGAGAAATAGACGGAGATCAATGTAAACTAAACCCAGATTGTTATATGCATGTTGATGTTTGTCGTCCAGCGAAAGTGCTGCTTGAAAGGATTCTATCGCCTTCTCATGTTCACCTAACTGATGATAGATTTTTCCTAATGCAACATACCCTTCCGGATCAATGGGATTGAGTTCTTGCCCCATTTCAAGTTTTAAAGCCTCGCGCTGGAGTTCTCTCCGCTGCTGTTGTGCTTCATCGGGAGCAGGACATCCGGACAGAAAACAGGTTAGCAGTAGAATGAATAGCAGCGTTGAGACACTTGGTAACCCCCCTATTCCCCTTATCAGGCGGGAAAAGCGGTCTGGTTTCCTTACAATTTTAGAGGAGGAGTATTGATGATTATTGATACACATACGCATTTTTATGACCCGACACGTCCAGAAGGCGTGCCGTGGCCAAACCCCAATGATGAACTGCTCTACCGCACCGTTATGCCAGATGACTATAAAAAACTCGCTGTGCCTGAAGGCGTAACGGGAACTGTAGTCGTTGAGGCAAGCAAGTGGGTTGAAGACAACCAGTGGATTCTTGACCTTGCAGCAAATGAACCGTTTATTGTCGGATTCGTTGGCAATTTAAACCCAAACGATGCCGATTTTGAAGATAATCTGAACCGATTTTCTGCCAATCCGCTTTTCCGAGGGATACGTCTCGGTGGTGGTTATTTGCAAGCACTCGGTAATACAGATTTTTTGAAAAACATTGAGAAATTGGCAGAAAAGGAACTGACCTTAGATCTCCTCATAAACCCTGATGCGCTACGCAACGTGCCTGCCTTAGTTGAACATACACCGACAATGCGGGTTGTGATTAACCATATCGCTGGTGTACGGGTTGACGGTAATCCCCCTGATGCAGCATGGGTTTCAGCAATCCAAGAAGTTGCTCGCTATCCGAATGTCTACTGCAAGGTATCGGGTTTAGCGGAACATACAGGGCAAACTCCCGCGCCTGAAAACGTCGCCTACTACACCCCAACAATAGATGTTTTATGGAAAACGTTCGGTGAAGATAGACTCATCTACGGAAGCAACTGGCCTGTATCTGAACGTTTCGCACAGTATAAAGTCGTACAAAAGATTGTTGATGACTATTTCAATCCGAAAGGCGATGAAATTACGGCAAAGTTCTTCTGGCAAAATGCTAAAGCAGCATATCAGTTAAATGTAGCATAAACTTTCCAGTTTGTGCGTCTAATGTAGCATAAACTTTCCAGTTTGTGCATCTTCGGTTTAAGCCACCCAGCGGATAAACTCCGCTGCGGGTTTGCGTTTCGGTTCTTTTATCTCTGCGGGATAACCGGTATAAAAAAAACCGATGATGTATTCCTGTGATGAATCTATCCCAAGCAACTGATAGGTCTTTTCTTCCATCGTGATTCTGCCCGTGCTCCACTGCATGCCGACACCTGCATCCCACGCAGCAAGTTGCACGTTCTGCATTGCACAACAGGCAGCAGCGTAATCTTCGCGCTGCCTCTGTTCATCGCCATCTTGGACACAAGACACAGCAATAATCGTTGGCTTAGACATGAATTTTTCATAAGCCAATTCGCCTATCTTTGCCAGATTCTCGGCATCCACGTGGTCTGGTGTGTCCTCCATCTTGATTTCTCGGTAACGTTGTGCAAGTATCAGCTTCGTTTTTTCACCGAGGACGGTAAACCGCCACGGTTCTGTGACATGATGGTTCGGTGCCCATATTCCGTAACTGAAGATTTGTGCAATTACGTCGTTTGGCACGGGTTCCTGTTTGAATTTGAAAATGGTTCGTCTTGAAAGTATTGCGTCTTTTACGTCCATGAAAATCCCTCCTTTTTGAATTATAGTAATTTACATTTATGGCCGCGTTAACATTGCAGCGATGTCTTCCGGTAACTTAGTACCAATTATTTGCTCAAAACCTATTATACTACCGTATTTGTTATGAAACACGGTGAAAATATCTTTCCCTTTGTCTCTGGCAGCCTCCAAATCAGATTTAGCTTTACTCCATTCTTTCATATTTAACCGTGCAAGACCGCGATGACAATAGGATATACTATCCTCAGGATCCAGTTTTAGGGACATATCATAATTTACAATGGCCTTCTCAAATTCACCTGTGAGGAGGTAAACATTACCGAGATTATAATAGGCTCCTGCATGATATTGATTTATATCTATCGCATCAATCAAACTATTGATTGCCTCGTCAAATTTATCTCTTTTGCCATAAGCCACCCCTCGATTGACATACGCATCAACAAAGTCAGATTTAAGTTCTATCGCAATGTCAAAGTCATGAATCGCTTTGTTAAAATCACCTTTGTTGTCATAGACATTGCCACGGTTGTTATAGGCTTCGGCAAAATCCGGTTTGAGTCGTATTGCCGTGTTATAATCTTCAAGAGCTTTCGGCAAATCGTCTATTTCACGGTAAGCAACACCGCGATTATTATAGTAAGCCGGGTGGAACTGGGTCAGTTCAATTGCATCTGAGTAGGTTTCTATTGCCATCTCTGTTTGTCCTAGCATTAGCAGAAAGTTACCGCGTTGGAATACCCTATCAGATAATATCCCTTTTTGAGTACTCTCAGAGACATGAGATTGCATTTCGGTGACGGATTTCCGTATACCTTCTACCACATTTTGCCAGCCATCACTTTCATGTTCCCATTCCGTAATAGGTTTACCTTTGTCAGGAAGAGCCTGAAAATCACTGAGTTGATGATGTAGCCAATCGCAAGATTCAAGGATAACTGGAATAACTCTTATTTTAGCATTTAACGCCTCCGACAATTCTTCGTTGCAGCTTTCAGAAGCAAGACTGGAAGAAGAAGTGAGGTAAAGCAGAATATCTGAATTGGCAAGGTTGCTGAAAATAGCATCACGCCATTTATCACCAGGTAGAATTTCGTTGTCATGCCAGACTTTTATCAAGCCTTCACTCTTCATTACATCAAGGCATGTTATTAATTCGCCCTTTGATGTTGTATCTTTATGCGAATAGGTAATAAATATTTTTAGAGCCTTGCTCATTATTTTCTTCTCCTCAATACATAGCACCCCTCTGGCGTGCAATAGTCGTTATATATCGTGGCAGGTTTCTCCAAATCCTTAAATTGAACTCATGTTAACTACTTTATGCGGATCCCTAAAATGTCTAAGGACTCGCTGCGTTTCAATCTCTATTCAAGATCCTGAAGTATCGCCATTATATAGACTTGGAGGTTTATATTTTTTGACTTCTCAGCAAATTTTAAAGCAGTGTGGAGATCCGACTTTGCTTGTTCAATCTTTCCTAACTGAATCTTTGCAGCTCCTCGAAGGAAATAGGCTTCAGAAAAATCTGATTCCAAGCGAATTGCTTCATCAAAATCAGTGATAGCATCGTTATACTGGCCCAAATCGCCTTTCGCCTCTCCTCGGTTATAGTAAGCACCGGCAAAATCCGGTTGTAGACGAATTACCTCATCATAGTCCAATATAGCATCTGAATGCCGCCCTAACATATGCTTGGCAACTCCTCGATTAAGGTAGGCATTAACAAAATCCGGTTGTAGGCGAATTGCCTCATCATAGTCCGGGATGGCATCGGAATATTGTTCTAGTTCACCCTTTGAAACTCCTCGACTGTAGTAGGCTTCAGCGAAATCAGTCTGTAGGCGGATTGCTTCATCAAAATCGGAGATGGATGCCTTATGTTGTCCTACATTACCTTTTAGACGTCCTCGGTTGTAGTAAGCATCGGCATTATCAGGTTGCAGTCGTAGGAACTTATCAAGTTCCAAGATGGCTTCTTTATACCGGCCAAGACTTTCTTTTGCAGCTGCCAGACTGTAATAGACATCGGGGAAATCTGGTTCTAGGTGCCGTGCCACATCAAAGTCGGAAATAGCAGCCTCAAATTGCCCCAAATCTAACTTTGCATTTCCACGATTGTAGAACGAACCAACATGATCTGGTCTGATACGGACTGTCTCATCAAAATCAGATATGGCGCTTTCATACATTTCAAGTGAACGTTTCGCCATCCCTCGATTGTTATAGGCACTGGCGTGATCTGGTTTGATACTGATCACCATATCATAATCAGAAATAGCAGCCTCAAATTCCCCTAAACCTGACTTTGCATTTCCACGATTGTAGTATGCTTCAACTTCATTTGGTTTGATGCTGATCACCATATCGTAATCAGAAATAGCAGCAGAATACTGCCCTAACATAGTTTTCGCACTTCCGCGATTGATGTAAACCCTAAAATCATCAGGTTTTATACGAAGTGCCTCATTATAATCACGAATAGCAGCTTCATATTGCCCTTTGCGATACTTTATATTACCACGAATCATGTGTGCTTTAGCCGAATTCGGATCTAATAGAGCCAATGCGTAGACTACTTTCCCAAATTCCGACTCCCATGCATCCCGCTTAACACTCCCATTCTCAACCCCAAGTACCAACAACCCCGCATTCTGCAGTGTACTATTCTCACGAATCTTTTTTAGAAAATCATCAGTTTGCATGCCAACCTCTGCTGCAGCATGTGCAGCATCAAGCGGTCCCTCAAACTGCTTAACGAGCTGCTGTATCGGTTCGCTTCCACCGAAGACACCACCAGCCGCTGCAATTGCTTGCCGATACCGCGCAATATCTTCACGGACAAGCGCATCCATCGTTGACTTTTCTGCATAGAGACGTAACGCTTGTGCTTTGTCATAAGGCGGGTTTAGATTCTGCTCAATAACCGTGCGTATTCCATCTGCAAACGTCTTCATTCCTTCTGTGTGGCATCCCATGCACGATAACCCATTACGAACAACAGGGTCTCTCGCGCCTGCGTCTGAGACGATGTTAATCGGTGCTTCGTCAAGCCTCTCACCTGTGGCAGTGGACAGATAGTATGCCTGCAACCCGTTAGGTAGGTTGAAGATAATCTCACCGCCATCGTGTGTAAAATCAAGCGGATGCGTGAAGATATTCTGTTTACCCACATTCCCCGCAAAGTCGTAAGATTTCCAATATGCACCGTACCGCGATTTATGCCGTTCCACAATGCGATTGTTGACTGATACACCAGATTCGCTAAAACCTGCTCGCCAGACGCGAACACCCGGTGCATTCTTAAGGTTTTCGGCAATGTTCACCTCAAGTTGTGCCTCTAATTCTCGGTCTGTTTTTGGTAGGTCAAGAATTTCATGGTAGAGCGGTGGTAGTGAAGCAGTGGCGATAAACCAATCGGCACGGATAAACGGCAAATCGCAATCTGTCTCTTCACATAACGTTGTGTATGTTGCAGACTTTAACTGAACACCATAGGGGTATGCTTGCTCAATTTTATACCACTTATCAGTTTTGATGTCCCACTCATAGTTGCGGAGGTCAATGTAAAAGATGGTCTCCTCTCGGTCAATCGGTTTCGGCTTGATTACCTCGGCACCCCAAGAGAGACTATTAATGAGTTTTGATAAAGCGATCCGATAGGCGCGAAGGTTGGCATCTGTTGCGCCAGCGTTGTAAAGGTGTGTAAGTGTAAAATAGCGTGCAAAGGAACGGTCAAAGTCAGAAAGCGATGTTACATGGGTATGGATAGCTTTGAGCATCGACTCGGTGGTGATGAAATTGCGTTTGGGTTTAGGAATTGCTTCCCAATCTGGCGCACCTGCCTCAATCCAGCGGCGAATGGTGGCAATTGACTCAGTGTCTAACGGGTCTTGTCCTAACGGCATTTGCGAACCGTTATCGGTATCGCCAAGTAAGCGTAAATAGAATTCGGAGGCATCAGGTTGACGCGGAAGGACTGATTTATCTTCGATTAAATTGGAATGCTTAATCGTAAGGACATCTGCATAAGACCCGAATTCACCGTGGCAGTCGAGGCAGTATTGTTCAAAGATAGTGAACGCCTGCTGTGCAATATTCTGTTGTGCATGTGTGATTTGATGACTAAAAACAAGTATCAGTCCATAAATGATTATAAACGTCCTTAGTTTTCTGTTCATGTTTTCTCCTTCGCACCTTATGGTAACGGCACACGGAGTGTGCCTGCTACCATGTTAATTCCAATAGCAGATTCATTCCTTTGTCCCGCGAAAAGCAGCCATAAACGATTCAGGCAGTTCATCAAAATCTTCAGCAATTTTCACTTTTCCCTTCCACTGTCCACCCCGGCGAGGTTTCTTGTCATCTTGTTTTAAAGGGACCAGTTTGGCAACGGAGGTGTCGTTGCTATCAAATATAATCTCTTCTCCTGCCACAGCCCGCTTGACTAACTGTGCTAAATAATCTTCTGTCTGTTCATGTATATCAATATGCATTTGTCTTACCTCTTGTCTGTTTGCATAGTATTGTACTATATACACCGCAGGAATACAACACATTATAGGGTTAGAATATCAACTTATAGTAAGATGCCTACGGCACGTGGAGTGTGCCTGCTACCTTGTTAATTCCATCCAGCCAATTGTAAGTACTTTTCCCAGAGTGGATCGCTCCACAGTAACACAACCACAGCAGCACCAGCGAGGAAGGGACCATAAGGGATCGGACTCTGTCGACTTTTTTTGCCAGTTGCGATGAGCAGCGTCCCGATAACAGCACCACTGAAAGCAGACAACGCTATCACCATCGGCAGCGCGGGCCACGCACCGAGATACAATCCGATGATCGCCATGAGTTTCACGTCTCCGCCGCCCATCGCCTTTTTACGCATGATTGCACTACCAATAAGTGCTATTAACCATAACCCCAATCCCCCTGCTACAAACCCGATAAGTCGCATCTTTAGATAATCTAAATCTTGATTCTGATATGCTATTGTACATACAATCCCTAACCCAAGTATCAATCCCGTAAGGCTTATAACATTCGGAATAATATAGTGTTGTGCGTCAATGAAAGCAATCGGTATCAGTACAGACACAAAAATGAGTGCATGCACAAACTCAAGTGTTTTTCCAAATTGGCCGAAATAGTAATACATCACGAGGAATAGCACTGCTGTTAACAGTTCAACTATCGGATAGAGGACAGATATTTTTGCTTTGCAATGCCGACACTTTCCGCGTAAAAGTAAGTAACTCAAAAGCGGAATATTGTCATAAAACTTTATCGTTTGATTACATTCAGGACAAAAGGAGCGGCGAGGCGAGTAAATCGACATATCTGAGCGGGGAATTCGGTAGATACACACATTGAGAAAGCTGCCGATTGCTAAACCTAAGATAAAAATAGTGATTTGTATCCAGATGTCGTCCACAGATTACCACCAGTATTTTTCGCCATGTGCAGCGTCCGCGTGATAAACCCTACTGATTTCTGCAATGCCACCTATGCGATATTTTGTTGGTACACGCGGATGATCTTTCGCAATTCCGACTTTATAGTTTTCTTGGACCAAAGCATAGTTTCCACCCCAAGGCGTTTTTGGAATGGATTTCAGATAGGGACCGCGCCACCCTTCTACATCAGGATCGGTTACAAGTTGATCCAAACTTGTTGGATATGTCTGGGTGTGTTTGTAGTATTTCTTTATTGCTACGGCAAGCATTTCAACATCAACATCTGCTTGACCAACTTTGCGATATTCTGCCCAAGGTGGATACGAAAGCACCCCAATGATAATTACTATTGCAACTAAGATAAGAAGTTGAATGCGAGTCATACCGCTGTTTTTGTCCATATTTTCAATGTGCCTATCAGTTATTAGCAGTCAGTTATCAGTTTTGGAGCATGGGCAGGCACAGAGACCTCTACAATCCTAAGTAATTAGTCAGAATCGGGGCGGGCGATACTATATTTACTCATCTTTTTATAAAGATTGCTTCGCTCAACTTCCAACACTTCAGCAGTACGTCGGATATTCCAATCGTTCTCTTTTAAAGCTGCCAGAATACATTGTGCCTCTACTGAATCAACCATTGTACTTAGCGGTGTATTGGACTGATAAGCTGCTGTAGTGTCTAATATTTGTGTTTCATCCTTTTCTATCGGTAAAACATCAGTGACATCAGTTGGCAGAATAATTTCCCTATTCACCATAATGAGTAGACGTTCAACGATGTTTTTGAGCTCACGAATGTTGCCGGGCCAGCGGTAAGATTGGAAAATAGGATATGCTTCTGAGGCAAAAACTTTCGGTGTAGATGCCATATTCATCTGTAACCGTTCAGCAAAGTATTTTGCGAGTATTGGGATATCCTCACTCCGTTCCCGCAGTGGTGGCACCTCAATAGGTACAATTTTGAGGCGATAATAGAGGTCCGTTCGGAATTGCCCGCGCTCAATTTCCAAAGGAAGATTTTTGTTTGTTGCAGCGATGATTCGGACATCAACATTCCGAATCTGTTGGCTTCCGAGTCTTTCCACTTCTCCATATTCAAGCACGCGTAGCACTTTTGCTTGCGCTTTTAAACTCATATCGCCTATTTCATCAAGGAAAAGTGTGCCGCCATCAGCGAGTTCAAATCGTCCTTGCCGCATAGAATCAGCACCTGTAAACGCGCCGCGTTCATGTCCAAAAAGTTCACTTTCAACAAGTTCTTCAGGCAGGGCTGCACAGTTTAAGGGGATAAATGGGTTGTCAGCACGTTTGCTATGTCTATGGATTGCATTTGCCACAAGTTGTTTACCTGTGCCGTTTTCGCCAGAGATAAGTACGCCAAGATCACTTTCAGCAACTTGACGAATTTCGGAGCGGAGTTTGAAGACAGCAGCACTTTCCCCCACCATCTCATCATCAACAACAACTTGTGACTTGAGAATCTCATTTTCTTTTGCTAAACGCGAGAGTTCTAAAAACGGTTCTATATTGGATAGAATTTTATCCAAAGTCGCCGGTTTTGTGACGTATTGCTTCGCGCCGAGTGCCATCGTTTTAACGGCAATTTCAATATCCTGCTGTGCGGACATCATTACGACATTGAGATGCGGGTGCTGCTCAAGTAATTTTGTCAACGTTTCAACACCATCTATGCCGTTTTCCATCATAATGTCTAACAGTACAAGATCAATATCCTCAGACATACATAGTTGTAGTGCTTCTTCTCCACTTGAGGCAGTCAAGGCATTGTAACCTTTGATGCTTAGTCCTTGGGAAAGCATTTTCAGAATATTCTTTTCGTCATCTACAATCAGAATAGTATTCATATTCTTCGCCTCTAAATCAGGGTAGTTCGTAAGTTATCCATGTATTAACCCGCTTACACGTCAGTTGTTGGTTCAGTTTCAGGCAGCATCAGAGCAGGTGTACTCTCGGTGAGATATGATGATTCGTTAAAGGCAATCCGTATCGTTGTTCCAACGTTTTCTTCTGATTCAACTGTTATCTCTCCGCCGTGGACAGTGATAATACGGCGTACGATTGCCATCCCGAGACCCGTTCCATAAGATTTTGTTGTATAATCAGCAGCAAAAAGGTTTTGTTGGGTTTCTTCGGACATGCCGTGTCCTGTATCTTTGACTTCAAGGGAGATATTTCTGTCCTTTTCAAATGGTGCAGAAAAAGTTCCAAGGGTGAGCGTTCCCCCGTCTGGCATCGCTTCAATTGCATTTTTCACAAGATTTCCGACTGCGCGTTCCATCTGTTCTTGATCTAATGAGAGTAGTGGCAGCGGACTCAAATGTTTTTCAACCTTAATATTCTGAGCTTGAGACAACTCCATATATAATTTCAAAACAGCATGGACAACATCGTTCAAATTAACGGGGTGCCGAGCAGGAGCAGGTAATCTTGCATATTGGTGAAACTCATCTATTAGTCCACGAATACGGTCAACTTCTTCAATAATTGTTTCTGTGCATTCATCAAAAATTTTCTCAAAAATTTCCGGTTGATCTTTCGCTGCTTGCAGGTTCTCAACAGAGAGGCGAATCGGAAATAGTGGATTTTTGACTTCATGCGCGAGTTGGCGCGCGACATCCTGCCACACAGCGATCCTTTCAGCTGCCTTATGCTCTTCTAAGCTCTGCTTCAACGCGAGTGCCATCTGGTTAAATCCATCAGCAAGTGTGCCAACTTCGCCCTTAGATTGAACCGCGATCTGATAAGTAAGATTCCCCGCGCCGATCTCATTTACCCCTTGCTGAAGTTGTGCTATTGGCCGGGTGATACGCCGGCTTACGAGGTAGCTGCTGCAGTATACAAGAACAGCACCGCCGCCTATACTCAACAATAATATCACCCTCATTTGACTCTGCCATTGGATCCGATTTTCATGTGAGTAGGCGATGATCAATTCCACAAAAGGGGTATTTAGGATGTCAGCACGAACGACTGTAAAGGTAGACGGACGTAGCTCAGCATCTGTAGATTCTGTTTCATTTGATCGCTGAATATCGTTCAAAGTAACAACTAACTCTTCTATCGGTTCTCCTTCCGTCTGATTTGCCTGCATCTGCTGTATCCATTTATCTTTTAAAGTTGGTGTCTTTCTTGCAGCGTTATTTAGAGGTATCCATTCCTCCTGTTCAACCTTCCTTTTAACGAGAAAAGTGGGGTGTTCCGCAGGTTGGCTTAGCATGTATCCTTCTAACCATTTTCGGAGCGATCTCCCTCCAGTAACAAAACCCCAGCCTAACCACTGTGTAACTTCAACGATCAACTGCGGTTCCTCACCTATTGCGATGATCCGCTCACGAATTGTGTCTTTTCCTACTTTAAACGCTTCGTCTGATTTTGCATTGGCAATATCAGTATCTTTACGTCCGATGCGGGGGTCATCTCCGCGTTTACTCAATACCAATATCCCCTCGGTGTTACCGCATTCAAAAACATCAAAATTAGTCGCGGGAATGTCTCTACCGCCGCCTCTTTCCGCTCTCTGTAAGGCATTGCGGATATCTTTATCTTCACCTTTCGCTTTTACCTCATTTCTAATAGATTCAACGAACAGAACATATCCATTGGAAATTTTTGTTTTCAGCTCTATTAGGTTTTTACCAAGTTGTGCATTAAACGTACGGTCAACCAGAAAACTGGCAATCCCAAAGATAACGGTAAACACAAGTAGAAACACCAGACAATACGTAAAAAAAATCTTGTTCTGGAGCCGTAGGGAGGATAATTTGTTGAGGACTTTTTCCGCATATCTCATACTTATGTCCCCGAAAGACACAATGAATTGAACCACTACGAACGCGGTTATTTCGAACAAAACGGACAGACATTTTTGGATTTGACTATAAATACCGTTAATGCCTTTTCATCTCGCGTGCGATTTGTTCAGTGCGCTGTTTATATCCTTCAACAGCTGATTGATGGTAAGTTAACTCTTCCGCGAGCATTGGGACACCATCGGTAAGATGAAGTTCCTGTAATCTGCCTTTTACAGCGACGGTATCCATTAAGGTTCGCATCAATTGACACACATTGCTGATATTTCGTTTGGGGAGCGTTAACGTCACAGTCGGAATTCCCTTCTCGGTAAAATCCATCTCTGTTCCACGATAGGAGGCCGTCTGACTCTCGTTCATTGAAAGTCCTTCAAATGCCTCTAATCCACTTTCTTCATTTTCACACGGAATTGTTAAGTCAGTGCCGAGGTCCTCCCAATGAATAAACATAACTGCCTTCTCTCTCGGACCAGCAAGGATACCGTTGAGGATTGAATGATTGCTCGTGGGACCTTTTGCAGTAATAACGTTAGAACCGATACCTCGTTCCTGAATCGATTCGGTATAAAGCTGGACAAACCATTCACCGAGCCGACTGTTGTCAGCGTAATTATAGAAAACAATGTTACTTGCCCCATAATATTTCTCAACGGAGTCAAGCCATAGAGCAAAGTGGTATGCAGTGTTATTGGGATGCGCATAAGGCAGCTGAAAACTTTCAGCTGCGCGTTGGACACCGTCAATCGCAGCGTTTATTCTATCCTCTGGAGTCTCCTCAATTCCTGCTGTCATCGCCAAAAAGAATAAACCGACAGGTGAAAAAGCGGAAAAACGACCACCGACACCTTCAGGAACAGGAAGGATACCGTAAAACGGGGATTCCTGATGGAATTGATAGAGAATACTTTTTTTAGTTAACCCTGTAGTTGCGATAATCTGGTTTCGCCACTCCCCAAATTCTTGTTGAAGTCTATCCCGAATAATCATTAACGTCGCGAGGGGTTCACCTGTTTTACCTGATTTGCTGATGACATTGAAAAGCGTTTTGTGTAACAGGTTGCGCGATTTCAACATCTCAAGCAATGCTTTCAACCGAAAAGGATCAAACGTATCACCTATAAAGTAGACCTCTGGTGCTCCACCTCGTTCAGAAGTTGACAATAAATTGTGATACGGATGATTGGCGATTTCGTGAAACACACGTGCGCTTAAATCAGACCCACCTATGCCGACAGTTACAAAAACAGAAAAGTCGTCTCTCGCTTTGGTAGACAAGGCAAGTACCTGTTGAATATGTTCTTTTTGAAGATGGCTGCGAGTCCATGCACGCAGGTGTTGTTCTAAGACAGAGAGCGGCGCGTCCACCTCCTCTTTGAAGAGTGTTTGTATATTGTCCAAACGTTCATCAACTCCACCCCCTTCATCTTGCTCCTCTGTCCCAGCGCAGACAAGCATTTTGAGTCTCAAACCTGAATCGTTACCCAATTCTATCTGTTTTACACTTGAATTCATTGATATTGTTCCTTTTTACCTCCAAAATCCGATTTCTTTTACAGTAAAATCCCAAAATATGTGAATGTCCTCTTGTAGGATCGATTTGAAAACCGCGTTTACAAACGTTTACCTTATCTTTAGCCTTGCCCAAGTAATGGTGAGTTTGCCATGTGCTTCCACTTCAAGTGTGTCTGGCAACAACTTCTTAATCTCTGCCTGACTGAGGACAGCAGCATAGATTCGTGAATCTTCGATGTGAACGTCAAGATCGCCAGGACCTCCAGCTATACCGCCATGGCGTTTACCCCAAATAGCCTCAGCATCGTTGTTTGCAAAGGACACGAATTGGCCAAGTTTGTAGTCACCAATTTTGTCTCCGTTACGGTATATCCTCATGTGTGCAGTGCCGTTATCATTTTCATACGAGATCGCCATCATAATCAACACCCCTGTTTCCTTTTCTTCAAAACCGGGTTCAGGGTCTTGGGTACGGTGAAACCATCCGCTCCCTGCCATCCAACGATGATGCTGGCGTTCCCCAAAAACAATTCCGTCAAATGTCGGATCGGAGAGACGATCAATGGTTAATATTGAACCTGCCTGCACATCAAGATCATCCATGATAACCCACGACACCAGCGTTTTTTCCTCAATATCCGGCCCATCATAACCACTGGCGATTGCCCATTTGCCGACATCAACGTTCAATTGTCCATCCTTTATTTCAGCATCCATGAGTGTAATATCAGCAAAGTTACCTGTTATATCTTCCAGTTCAACACCTTTCTCAAACGTCCAATGTCCTACAAGGGTTTCTGCTTTTTCTCCTTGTCCAAACCCTAACATAACCAAGTTAAAAAACAGAACAACACATATCCATAAGCGAAAACGTATCAGATGATTCATGTTGTCTCCTTAAAAAACATATCGTTTTTTTTAAAGTGGACTATACACCTTTTTTAAATCCTACCATATTTATCGTCAAGTCGCACAATATCTTCCTCATCAAAATGCCCGAAAGCGATTTCCAGTATTCTGTAATTTTGAGATTCACCAATGAGTTGATGTTTTGCACCTTGCGGGATAAAAACAGGCTCCATCGGGTCAGGATGTAGCACTTTATCCTCAATCCGAATACATGCGCCTTCGTCAAGCGGGATCCACAGTTCGCTCCGATGGTAGTGATATTGATAACTTACCTGTTCGCCAGCGTGGATCTCTAAAATTTTGACGGTTACTGGTTGGTTCAGGACGTACTGAATAAAACGTCCCCACGGCTTTTCTGTCGTCAATATCTCTGATAACACTTTAGATGGGTCTGTTATAGATGACATCTATTTCTCAATTCGATTTTTGCTATAGTTTAGCACAACTTTAACAGATTAGGCAAGTACAAATTCCTACACGGATGTGTCCAGTTTTTGGTACTGTCCACCTTATTTCTCTTGTAGGAAGGTTTTCTAATACCAAGCGGATTATCACAGATAACGCGGGTGGACACGGATTGAAGAGGTATCTAGTGGCAACAGCGTCTTTTGGAAACTGATTATGGCGTGTATAGTGAAATCTGAAATTATCTGAACACGGATGTAGCGTCCACTTCCAGTTTGCGCCCCTTTGACACAAACTGGATGAAGTTTAAATAAATATTTCGGTAAGGGACGAGGTTAGGAAGAAATCAACGGTATGAATGCCTAAATGGCATTCATACCGTTGATTTCTTCCTAACCTCGCCAAATTACCCAATTTATTTTTTAATCTTCATGAAGTTTGTGTTACAGCACCGATAACAATGTCAAAGTAATTCTAAAATCTACTATATGAAGGGATAATCCGCGAAATCTGCGAAATCCGATAAATCAGCGATTCAGACAGAACGATTGACATTTTATCCAACACATAGTAGAATAAACGCAATATTAAAATAATTTTGTATCTAATCCACGCCTTCCTACCCAGACATGTATTTGGAGAACAACACAAAAGGAGAACACCTCATGGAAAACAGATTGTGTTTAATTTTAATAGTACTGTTGATAGCATTCACATTTACATTTAACAGTCTCGCCCAAGATTCACAGCAAGAGGATATTGAGGATTTAAAGGAGAAAGTGCGAGAGATATTAGAGGATTTACGGGATGCTGAGAAAGCGGGCAAGGTCAACAAACTTATTTATTCAACCAATGATATAAGTTTTTCCCACGATGGCAAACGTCTCGCGTTGGCGGGGAACTACGGTATTTTGATCTACGACATTCAGAGAAGTCGCAAAGACGTTCAGGTAAGTTACAAACCTATCAAATTAAGGGAACATCAGGGGAGAGGCTGGCGGGTAGCGTTTAGTCCAGATGGCAAGATTATCGCAAGTGTAAATGCTACAGGTACCCTTTACCTATGGGATGCGAAAACGGAAAAACTCCTTCGTACAATCGAAGAAGAACCAAAATATTCATCTTTCGGATGTATAGCGTTTAGTCCGGATGGAAGGATTATCGCTACGGGCGGGTCCAAGGTTATCACTAAGGATGGTCCGGCAAGAAAAGGTATAGTGAATAACGTATCTATCACTATGGATGGTTGGATAAGGGATGGCATAGTGCGTTTGTGGGATACGCAGACGGGCGAGCACATCCGAACCCTAACAGGACAGGCAGAAAAAGTAAATAGTGTGGCATTTAGTCCGGATGGTACAACTATCGCTGCGGGTGACTCCTTAACTCTCACCGCAGATAGTCAGGGGAGAAACGCCACAGTCCATTTGTGGGACGCAAAGACGGGAAAACTTCTTCGGACTTTAAAGGGGCATAGGTATCATATCCAAAGCGTGGCGTTTGGTCCGGATGGGAAACTGATCGCAAGTGGTGGAAATCATGACCCTATTCGCCTATGGAATGTGAACACCGGACAACAAGTCAGAACACTCGGAAGTGATAGGACAAGAAACCCAAAGGCTCTATATCAAGATATGCCGTCGCTTGACTCGGCAGATAGTATCGCATTTAGTCCAGATGGCAGCACACTTGTAAGTTCCAGTATAACGCGGGCTCGGCTATGGGATGTAAAACGGGGACGACTCCTCTGCAAATTCAGAGACCAAAACTCAGGCAGCGGTCCTACTGTAGTGGCGTTTAGTCCAGATGGTAGGACTATCGCGATCTGTAGAAGTTATGAAGCTGAGCAAATAGTTCCCAAAAGCAATGGCGTTACAATTCGTAAAGAAATAGAACTGTGGGATGCGGAAACGGGAAAACATCTCCATAGGATCAAGTTAGAAAGGTACAGATTCGAAACTTACCGATGAAAAATAGATCTCTTTCAATTTTGACAGAACTGTTGATAGCACTCATATTTACACCACACAACCACGCTCAAGATTCACCGCCAGGGTATTCTCCCATTCCCGATCCCATGTGTCGTTAGAGTAAAATCATGCAGCACTTATCAGCCCGAATAACAACAGGCAGGTAGCCTTGCGGTTACCTGTCTTCTCTTTTTATAAGGATGTTTCCAGTTTTTGGCATTGTCCACCTTATTTCTCTTGTAGGAAGGTTTTCTAATACCAAGCGGATTATCACAGATGACGCGGATGGACACGGATTGAAGAGGTGTCTTGTGACAACAGCCTCTCTTGGAAAATGATTGTAGCGTGTATGAAGGGATAATCCGCGAAATCTGCGAAATCCGCGATTCAGAAATTGATAAGATATTTACACACCTGATAGGGCATTTATACTTGAAAAGATGTTGATAGTCTGATAACATATATCTAAGCGGGAAAGAGGAAACGTTTTGAATATCCTTTCAAAATAAGTATTAGTATATACTGATCTGCTTTTTGTCTCAAAAAATATTAAACCTGTCCAAACTGTAATAAAAAAGATAAGTCTTAGCCCATTTTTGACATTTTCAACATGAAATGCAAGGAAATTCTGATGGAAGCAAAAATATTGATTGTAGAGGATGAACGCGATATCGTAGAGTTGCTAAGATATAATCTGCGAGAAGCAGATTTTAAAGTTGATACTGTGCGGAATGGTGCCGACGCATTACAGCGTGCAGTAGATAACGCACCCGACCTCATTTTGTTGGACCTCATGCTGCCTGAAGTTGACGGATTAATTGTCTGTCGACTCTTAAAGAATGACCCCCGCACTAAAAACATTCCTATCGTGATGCTAACCGCAAAAACTGAGGAACAGGATCGCGTTACTGGACTTGAATTGGGCGCTGATGATTATATTACAAAACCTTTTAGTCCACGCGAGGTCGTCTTGCGTATCAATGCTGTGCTACGGAGACTCAGGGCAAGCGAGCAGGATGATGAGGAGAACCAGATCGAAACGCACGGTGTGACAATTGATTTAGCTCGACATCAAGTATTGACCGAAGATGGCGCAATTGATCTCACTGCGACTGAGTTTAAACTCATTACACTGTTTGCCCGTTCCCCCGGACGCGTTTTCTCTCGCAATATCCTGATGGATGCTATTTGGGGACAGGAGTATTACGGCATTGATAGGACAGTTGACACACACGTCAGCCGTCTCAGACGTAAACTCGGTGATTTAGGAAAACATATTGAAACGGTGTACGGCGTTGGTTATCGGCTTAAAGAAGAGAAATAATTTGCTTATAGTAAAACTTACAATTAATGGGACATTCTGTATCGCAAACTGTTAGTTTGCATTCTCACAGGCACAATCTAACAGATTGATGCTCAAGTACTGTTGTCCGTTATGTTTCCAAAGTAGTTTTGTCAAAGTGTCTCAATAATCTCAAAGTTCACTATATAGAGCATTTGATACCGCAGTATGATAAACAGTGTTTATAAAAGACCGAAATGAACATGGAGCCATTTTATGAATTTAAGATTAAGAGATAAAGTTGTCGTTGTAACAGGTGCAAGTCGTGGCATAGGGAGAGCAATAGCAAACGGTTTTGCTGAAGAGGGCGCACGCCTCAGTATCTGTGGGAGAGACCCAGATACCTTACAAGCTGCAACCGAAGAACTCAGTGCACACGGTATAAAGGTGTTTTCAAAACCTACCGATGTAACTGATACTGCTCAAGTAGATGTGTTTATAACGGAAACATTGCATCGTTTCGGTAGAATTGATGTTGTCGTTAATAATGTCGGTGGGAGCCGATGGACACCTTTAAATGAGATTTCTGATGACGAATGGCACGAGATTCTCGATCTGAATCTTGTTTCAGCAGCGCGTATTAATCGGCTTGTTATCCCTGCAATGCAAAAACAGGGTGGCGGTGTAATTCTAATGATCGCCTCTATTTACGGTAGAGAAGGTGGCGGACACATCACCTACAATGCAGCGAAAGCCGCAGAAATTAGTATGGCAAAGTCGTTGGCAAAAGAACTTGCCCCCGATAATATACGTGTCAATAGTATTGCCCCAGGGTCTATCCTGTTTCCCGGCGGCGGTTGGGATCGCCGCATTAAAGCGGACCCTGAACGCATGAAAGCGTTTGTCGAAAGCGAGATGCCACTCGGACGATTCGGAAAACCGGAAGAGATCGCGAATGTTGCTGTTTTTCTTGCATCTGAACGGGCAAGTCTTGTTACCGGGGCGTGTATTAATGTTGATGGATGTCAGTCGCGGTCAAATATATAGTGCCATATCTAATTGAAAGGAGAATCAAATGGCACGACACATCCTTCAAATTAAATTTGTGTAAATTCTCCAAAAATGTTATGATGATCACGTTAACCATTTTACGCAAGTGTGCAAACCTCTATTCCCATTTTTATTTTTAAGGAGTATAACAATGAAAAAACTGATCTATTCTGTTACAATTACGATAATTAGTGTTACGATTGCTTTCTACGCTACAGCGGAAACTATCGTAACTGATGGTTTGGTGAGTTATTGGACGTTTGACGAACAAGATATTACGGGTAAAACAGTCAAAGATGTCTGGGGTAAAAACAGTGGTACAATTGTTGGTGAGCCAAAAGTTGTTGCTGGAAAGGTAGGCGATGCCCTTGAGTTTGACGGTTCTGACGATTATGTTAACCTCACAAACCTTGGCGATTTCGGCAGTAAAGTCGGCACATCAACATTTGAGGCGTGGGTCAAAACAGACTTCAAGCAGGACTGGACAACGCTTTTCAAAGTACTTGATGACGGTTGCAATATGGCGTGGGCAATTGATGTCAACCGGAGCGCGAAAGCCGGATTTCCGCTGGCACAAGATATTGTTCATTACTATGTCCGCCATCAAGCTGCCGGAGGGTGTATTGATAATGCTGTTGAAATTGAGTTCGAACTATCAGATGGAAAGTGGCATCACGTCGTTTTTGCAATTGAGGATGCGGGTGAACCAAAAATTAGTATCTATATGGATGGCAATCCACAAGAAGTAATTGTTGGGAAAGAATCAAAATTAGACAACTTTGTACCGTTTGTGCGACCTGTCTACATCGGTGCTGCGAACAATCGTGGCAAGGTTGAAAGGCACTTTCCTGGTGTGATTGATGAAGTCCGTATTTATGACCGTGCCCTCACAGCAGAGGAAGTGACTCGTAATTTTAAATCCAAAATCGGACTTGCTGTTGAACCTGATGATAAGCTGCCGCTTGTATGGGGATTTTTGAAGAAGACATTGTAAAAAGTTGATTATCACTTTTGTCTTGAATTGTGTTAGGTGCCTCGTCTTAAACATAAAATCTCTTTTATCGTCTTAAAACTACAAAATACCTATAAAAAAGGGTAGGAGGAATAAAAATTTGCGCTATTGTAAACCGACCTTTTGTCGGCTATTCATCATTTTTCTTTTAATTACTATGCCGATGTCCGCAGCTGCGAGCGATTGGCCAAGTTGGCGTGGACCTAATCAAGATGGCACATCTGCGGAAACAGGACTTATATCTAATTGGTCTGTTGAAGGCGAAAATCTTCTTTGGCAGGTAGATTTTATTGGACGTTCCACACCTGTTGTGCTCAACGACAGAGTCTATGTCCTCGGACGAATTGGCAAGGATATAACCGAACAGGAACGCATCGCTTGTTTTGATGCGAAAACCGGTGATCTGTTGTGGAATCATCAAATGAACGTTTTTCATACCACTATCACCTTCAACCGTGTCGGTTGGACAAATCCTGTTGGTGATACGGAAACCGGTGATATCTACGTCCACGGAGTCCAAGGGCTTTTCATCTGCTTCAATAAGGATGGAGACATTGTATGGTCTCGATCTCTTACAGAAGAATATGGACGGATTTCGGGCTACGGTGGACGTGTTCACACCCCAATTATTGCAGGTAATCTTGTAGTAATCAGTTATCTAAATGTAAGTTGGGGCGCACAAGCTGTTCCACGCCACCGTTATTTTGCTTTTGACAAACGAAACGGCGACCTAATATGGGTATCTACTCCTGGCGGCAGGCCGCTCGATACGACCTATTCTACGCCCGTTGTCACAACGATCAATGGACAATCGCTTATTATTGGTGGCAATGCTGATGGAGGCATTTACGCGATGAAACAGACCACTGGCGAAATGGTGTGGGGTTTCAAGCTGAGTAAGCGCGGTATCAATACCTCTGTCCTTGTCGCTGGCACAAAGGTTTACGCTTCCCATAGCGAAGAAAATTTTGACACTACGGCAATGGGACGTGTCGTCTGTATTGACGCTACCGGGACCGGAGATGTTACCGCTACCCATGAAGTATGGCGCTATGATGGCGTGGGGGTTGGCTATGCTTCGCCTACACTCAAAAACGGGCAGCTTTATGTGGTTGATAACTCAGCAAATATGCATTGTCTCAATGCTGAAACTGGTGAAGTGTTATGGCAACACAGCATCGGCACCGTTGGAAAAGGTTCACCTGTGTGGGCTGACGGAAAATTGTTTGTTACCGAAGTCAACGGAAAATTTCATATCCTTCAACCCAGTACGGATACGTGTGAGTCGCTCAATGTACAAGAAATAAGCCGAGAAGAAGATGAGCACTATGTTGAAATCTTCGGTTCACCCGCTATTGCCAACGGACGTATCTATTTCACTACAGAGGAACGTCTCTACTGTGTAGGAGGGAAATAATGAAGAAAATTTGTTTTACGACAAAGCAAAAAGCGTTTGTTTTTGGGCATTGTGTTCTTTATACAAGCTTGATTATCTGCCTTTTTGCTATCGGATGTGCTACCAAAGAAATTGAAGCGCCAAAGATGAGTACTGACCCTGCAGTTGCGCTTCTACTCACACCTGCCGAAACAGTGACATCAGGTGAACCAGTCGAACTTAAAGTTATCGGTTTTGATGAGAATGGAATACAGACAAATGCAATAGGCACAGTGGAATGGTCACTCACAGGTTTAAGTGGTGCAGTTGAAGATTCCAAATTTACGCCTGAAAAAAGTGCAGGTCCACATGCGGGTACAGTCACTGCTGAATCGGGAGAGTTAAAGGCGACTGCTCGCATTCGGGTTATTCCACCCCTACCGTGGACAGAAGACTTTGAAAAGGTTGAGCTTGAAAAAGCACCTTCACATTGGATTGCCGCTACAAACAAATATTTTGTTCGTGAAAAAGATGGTAACAAGGTTTTAGTCAAGACGCCTGTTCAGCGCGGTTTGAACAAGTCTAATGTCTATATCGGTCCGCCAACAATGAAAGACTATCAGATTCAAGTTGACCTGATGGGAACAAGAGACAAACGCCGTATGCCCGATATGGGATTAATTGCAAACCGCTATACGTTGGACATGCAAGGTAGACAGCAACGTCTTCAAATTCGGTCTTGGGCATCCGATTTGCGCATGGCAAAAACGATTGACTTCGCATGGGAGCCAGATGTCTGGTATACCATGAAAATGAAGGTAGAAGTTATTGACGATAAAGCGATAATCAGTGGCAAGGTGTGGCGCGCCAGTGAATCGGAGCCAGATGAATGGACTATCACTGCTGAAGACCCGCTTCCGAATCGGGAAGGTAGCCCAGGTATTTATGCCTATTCCGCGACTGACATCTATTATGATAATCTTAAGGTATGGTGATTTATGATTTATGAATTTAGAAGCGATGTCAAGTACATCGCTATGTTTTCAGGTGTCTTAACTAAATTTTTTCGCAAATTAGATTACACGCCAAGTACAGGCAATTTATTACACAGACGCACTTCTGCAGAAAAGCATAGCTACGGAGTACGTTCTTATTCTTACGTCCTTTTCATTTTTTTATTTGGTCTTCTCAGTATATTTCAAGTGCCAAATAGTTTGGCAGATTCCCATAAGTCTGCTGAAAAAGAAATTGCGTTGTGGGGTGGTTCTTTAAGCCGTAACATGGTTTCGGATGAGAAAAACATCCTCGCAAAGTGGGATCTGGCAACAGGCGAAAATATCAAATGGGTAGCCGAACTCGGTTCACAAAGTTATGCGGGGCCTCTAATCAGCGGCGGCAAAGTGTTTGTTGGAACTAATAATGATGCGTTGAAAAATCCGAAATTGACAGGTGACCGTGGAAATATCATGGCGTTTCGTGAATCCGATGGCGAATTTCTGTGGCAAATTACACACACAAAACTCCTTGCTGGGCGCGTTAACGATTGGCCACTGCAGGGAATCTGTTCAACGCCTTATATTGAAGGGGATCGGCTCTACTACATCTCTAACCGCTGTGAAGTTGTTTGTGTTGACACGGAAGGTTTTCTGGATGGTGAAAATGACGGACCCTTTAAAGATGAAACTGAGACGAGCGAAATTGACGGGGACATTATCTGGATTTACGATATGATGGATGAGTTAGATGTTTTTCCGCACAACCTTGCTACCTGTTCTCCACTTGCTGTAGGTGACCTGCTTTTCTTGGAAACAAGCAACGGCGTTGATGAAACACATATCCACATTCCTGTTCCCGATGCTCCGAGTTTTATTGCCCTAAATAAAAACACAGGTGAACTTGTTTGGGAAGATGCTTCCCCTGGCGAAAATATACTGCACGGGCAGTGGTCAAATCCTGCTTACGGTGTTATCAAAGGTGTTCCACAGGTAATTATTCCTGGCGGTGATGGTTGGGTCTACTCGTTTGAACCGGAAACGGGCAAGATAATTTGGCAGTTTGACTGTAACCCGAAAGATTCTGAATGGGAACTTGGAGGGCGTGGCACACGGAACAATATAATCTCAACCCCAGTCATTCATGACGACAAAGTCTATCTTGCAGTTGGACAAGACCCGGAGCACGGCGAAGGTGTCGGACACCTCTGGTGCATTGATGCATCACAAAAGGGTGATGTTACCTCAACCGCTGCGGTTTGGCACTTTGGTAACGAACAATTTAATCGGACAATGTCAACCGTTGCTATCCATGAGGGACTTCTCTACATCGCTGACTTAAGCGGATTCCTCTACTGCTTGGATGCGAAAACAGGCGACCTTTTTTGGACACATGACACGTTTGCTGCTATCTGGGGATCAGCCTATGTTGTAGACGGCAAGGTCTACCTCGGTGATGAAGATGGTGATGTTGTCATCTTAAAAACAGGTAAAGTCAAAGAAGTGCTGTTTGAAACTAATATGGGGAGTTCGGTTTATACAACACCTGTAGCAAAGGATGGTGTGCTTTACATCGTAACCCGTAATCAGCTGATTGCAATTTCTGAATAGATGCCTCTTAACCTCAAATAATACCCCATTTTATTCATGTATTTAGGGATGATCGCATGTCGTATAGCAACTTTACTTTGCCAGCTGCGCGGGCCGCGTTTGAATTAGAAGAGGTAGATACTGCTGGCCTATTTTCTGATATTGAACCAGTCGCCCCCAGTGAGTTACTTATATCTATATTAGATCGAAAAATACCTTTAGCGACTGCAATCGGGACTGAGAAAGCAAAGTCTGAAATGATTGTCGCAGATGTTCTTGTGGAACTCCGTGAACAATTAGACCGTAAAATTAGTCTTTTTTCCGGGATTGATTTCAACGTTAATGATGAGCTTGGATTGACAAGTGTGTGTGACTTTGTGATTAGCCTATCGCCTGTCCAATTTGACTTACAAGCTCCGATCATTGTCCTTGTTGAGGCAAAGAACGACAACCTTGAAGTGGGACTTGGGCAGTGTGTAGCAGAGATGGTTGCTGCCCAATACTTTAATGCTGAACAAGGAAATGATATCCCACGCGTTTATGGTGCTACAACTTCAGGTACAGAATGGCGATTCCTAAAATTGGAGGGTAAAAAACTTGACATTGACATGCTACCCTACCAAATTGAGCGATGCGACAAGGTCCTCGGTATCCTTTCAAGTATGGTTGCACAAAAAGCCTGAACTGTCTAACTGTAACAAACAAATTGCATAAGAAGAGCAAAAATGACCTTTTCTCAAAAAGTTGAAAATGCCCGTACTGCACTTGATGCACATGTTCGGGAGATTGTCAACTGGCACTTTAGTCCAGAAACTGGATGTCCCTTTTGGTTAGAATTCGCAGAGAACTTAGATTTTGACCCACGAAAAGAGATCGGTGGCTATGCTGATCTCAAATGTCTTGCACATTTCCAAGATGAATGGCTCCGTGGTGGCCCCGTTCGACGATGGGTGCCAAAAGCATACACAGACAAACCGATCTATGTTTTTGAAACCGGTGGTTCAACGGGCGTCCCGAAATGTCGAATCAGCATCCGGGATTTCCATATTGATTATGAAATATTCAGTAAAACGCTTTCCGATGAAAGTTTCCCGCCCGGTAGTGATTGGTTGATGTTAGGTCCCACCGGACCACGTCGATTACGGCTTGCTGTTGAACATCTTGCACAACATCGCGGCGGTATCTGTTTCCTTGTTGACCTTGACCCGCGCTGGGTGAACCAACTTGTCCGATATGGAAAACATCAGGAATTGGACGCATATAAGAGCCATGTCATCTCACAGGCACTTAACGTTCTAAAAGCACACGAAAACGTTCAGTGTCTTTTTACTACACCAAAACTGCTTGAGGCATTGTGTGAGAAGATTTCACTGGAAAAAGTTGGGATTAAAGGCATCTTTTGTGGCGGTACTGAAATGGATGCACAATTTCACCGCTTTGCCAGGGAAGAACTCGTACCGGGAATCGATTTTGTGCCAACTTATGGCAATACCCTTATGGGATTAGCGACTTGTAAACCTTTCGATCCGGAGGATAACTACGCGATTGTCTATTATCCACCGCAACCGCGCGCTGTTATAGAGTTGGTTAACCCAGAAAATCCAGAGCAACTTGTAGATTATGGTGAAACCGGGCGTGTCATGCTTACAACATTAACAAAGGAATTTTTTATACCGAGATTCCTTGAGCGTGACGAAGCAGAACGTGCTGAACCTATCTCAGAGTACCCTTGGGATGGCGTTGAAAACCTACGTCTGCTTTCTGAACTGCAAGAGAGTGTCGTGGTCGGTGTCTATTGAACTCTCTTAATCAAAGGAGATAATCATGGAAAAAATACAGATTATTGAAATAGAAGATCCGGTATATGAAGAAACCTATACTGCCCATATTCAAAAAAATGGTGCAACGTGGATCGGATGGGTCCCAGAAGTTCCCAAGGTAAAATGTGAAGAAAACACACAAGAAGAATTGCTACAAACGCTTGTAAAAGACTTGCATCAGGCCTTAGAAGCTGAGCAAGAAGCATGGGAAAAGCAGCTTGAAGAAAATGTAAAAGCAGGGCACCTTGATCATCTCTTAAAAAATGCAGAAAAGAATTTCAAAGCCGGCAGATACTACAAGATAGAAGACCTCCAAAAATTATTGGAGAAGTAGTTTGTTACATGAATCATATTCTGAATGCAGATTTTTGGATATTTTGCGCGAGACTGCCCCCAGAAATTCAGAGACGTGTTCCGCAGAAATTTCAACTGCTAAGACAAAATCCAAAACATCCTTCTCTTCGTTTCAAAAAAGTTGGGATTCTTTGGGCAATTCGAATCGGTAAGGGATACAGAGCTTTAGCACGGAAAAAGGATGGGGTGTTCGACTGGTTTTGGATCGGAAAACATGACGAATACATGAGACGGATCCGAGAAAATTGACGAAACAGATCAAACCGAACCAATTCCTGGTGTAGATATTAGAATCTCTGTTTATTTTTGAACTCCAAGAGTGTATCGTAGTAGGTGTCTACTAAATTGTCCTTAACAGCAGGAGAATAAGTAAGTGGTGGTTGACTTTAGCAATGCTCTTAGTAATACAGCGAGTGTACAAGTGCAAGCACATTGGGAGCCAATCACGGATGCCACTTATAACTTGCATCAATTAACAGAGGAACAGTTTGTTCGGGCAAAAGCAAAATGTCCAGAATTAGCGAATATGGAGTGGGAACAAGCGTTGGAACTTTTCAATCCCAAACCTGCGCACCCATTGAAGGATTACAGCCAAACCGACTTTCAAGTTTTTCTACCGTCTTCGACTGCTAACGTAGGGGATATTTGGGAACTTGACCCGAAAGGGATTCTCCCTTTCCTCTGCCAGTTTCACCCGGGAGCAACAACGGAGATCACCGTTTTTTCCCGCAGAACACATAGATCTGAAGGGACAAAAGCGTGTTTACGGGCAATTTCGCCCAATTACGCCGAAGTTGTTTTCCGAATTCATGCACAGTTCGCGCTGGATACATTCGGTGTCCGTTTGTTGCCAGCACAATTTGTAGGACGACTGTTACTGAATCGAAAGGAAGAAGCAGTTGTAGAGTTTTCTCTGTTACTCCCACCACGCAATAGTAATGTAGATGTTAACGCTTTCAGAGCAGCAGACGTAGCTTTTATTCCTCGCATGGAACTCTCCACTTTATCAAGTACACCTGTACGCGAGATAGCATGGGAAACAGCCATCACTGAGGAAGAAGCCCGCAAAAAGTTAGCGACTGCGTTCTACAAGTTTGCTAAAATTGAGTGGGGACCAATTGAAGATGCCGTTGAACTCGCGAAAGTAACAAGTCGTCCTATCCATGCGTTAGTTTTATTTGGTGTCCTTGATGATGAATCATGCTGAGGGTCGGGTAAAACTTTGAGAGCGGGTCCGCTCTCTTCATTGAAAGTTATCAAGTTACTCAACACGTACTTTGTCAATGTTTGGGTTCTACTGCAAGAATTACCCAAACTGCAGGACGGTACCAAGGGAGCTGCCGCCGCTATGTTAGCGACAAAACTCCAAGAGCATTTTGTATATCCCGTGGACTCTCTGATTCTGACATCAGAATTGGAGTTTATCCAACATCTGCCCACGAATGAGTTTCTCAAATCTTTTCCCGGTAATGAGCGAAAATCCGAATATTTTAGGTGGTTAAAGTCGTCTTTAGCGCAAGTAGATAGACACTGAAGAGGAGTCCAAATATGATAACAAAAATTGAAAAAGTGTTTCGTTCACCCTATGCAGTCCCGAACGGTTTACAGGTTACAGACGAAGGTTTGTGGATAGTAGACCAAATCACGGACCGAGTCGCTTTGGTTGAAATCAGTTGTGATCCAGAGTATCATGTGCCGAAACATATCCGTGATATTCCAAGCGAATCCTCTAACACCAGCGGCATGGCGTTCGGTGGAGGTGCACTCTGGTTAGCCGCGAACGGATCAGGGGAACGCTGGCGTCCCGTCCGAGAAACAGACGCCCGGACAGGCGAGATTTTCCAAGTTGATCCTGCCACTGGTGAAACACTCGGACGCTATCCTGTCCCAGAGGGTGGCGGCACACATGGCGTGGAATATGACAATTACGATGAGGGACATCTCTGGGTACAAACACTAAAAAATCAGGAGATACACAAGGTTAGAATTTCCGATTGGTCAATCCAACACACGTTACCCTTACCTTACGGTAGGGCACACGGCACTGTCCGAGTTGAAGACGGACTTTGGGTGACACATACCTCTGACAGAGTTATTGTCAAACTTGACCTTAAAGATGGAACAATATTGGATAAAATTGAAGTGTCAGAAGATTATCCTGAGCCGCACGGTTTATCCATCTATGGTGATGATTTTCTCTATTGCGATGCATCTTCTGGGTGGGTTGCAAAGATTACAAGGTAGTCGAAAACATGGTACACATCCCCATTCTACGCGCCGGGCGTTCTTATAGAAGTTTGAAAACCGTTAGCGTTTCCCATATCAAAACAGGTGAACCGCTGGTTGAAATTAGCCAAGCGAACACTGGTTTGATAGCCAAGGATCTGCGCGACTTACCACTTCACAAACAAACACTTTCACAACATTCCGTTTCAGAGTTGATTGGGATGTGCAACGCTGCTGCACGCCTATTTACTACTGCAGACCTCCCGCTTGATGGTGGCATGCAATCGCCGACAGACTATATCAAACAAGTTTCTGGAACAACCGGTTTACCCGAGACACTTTGTCAACAAAACATGGGAAAGATACAGGGTGTTTTAGAAAATATAGAAACCGTTTTAGACGGTTTAACACGCGGGCTTGATTTACAAATTTTGGACACCGGTTGGGATGTCCAAAATGAGCGTACGTTGAGTTACGTTTGCGAAACGGATGCGCTTGGTGCTGTGTTGCCGAGCAATTCTCCTGGTGTCCACTCTCTATGGATTCCTGCTGTTGCCCTAAAAGTGCCGCTTGTGTTAAAACCGGGACGTGAGGAACCGTGGACTCCGTATCGGATAGCGCAGGCATTTATGGAAGCAGGTGCACCACCAGAAGCGTTCAGCTTCTATCCTACAGATTATCCCGGTGCTAACGAAATTCTATTCCGCTGTGGTAGATCCATGCTTTTTGGTGGTGGTTCAACTGTTGCTCCTTGGCTAAATGACCCACGCGTTGAAATTCATGGACCTGGGCGCAGCAAAATTATCATTCATGAAGGCCAGCAAAAAAACTGGGAAAAATATCTTGATCTCATCGTAGAATCAGTTTCTAAAAACGGTGGTAGGTCATGCATTAATGCCTCTGGCGTGTGGGTAACGGCACATGGCAACGATATTGCCGAAGCGTTAGCGACGTGTTTAGGACGAATTGAACCGAAACCACTTGATCATCCAGAGGCGGGGATCGCGGCATGGGCAAATCCGAAAGCTGCCCATAGTATCTCTTCACTGATTGATCGACATCTCAAAGAACCCGGGGCAACAGAATTGACAGAAGATGAGCGAGTTGTTGAATTAGATGGTTGCACCTTCCTTAGACCAACGGTTATTTGGTGTGAAGACCCTGAACACCCCTTGGCAAACACCGAATTTCCATTCCCGTTTGTGAGTGTCGTAGAAGTGCCAACAGCGCAGCTTGTCGAATCTATTGGCGCTACGTTGGTTGCCACCGTTTTTACTGAAAATGAGAAATTAACTCAGGATTTGCTATTAACACCCTTTGTTGACCGACTGAATTTAGGAGCAATTCCGACAACCCAAATTTCTTGGGATAGTCCGCATGAAGGAAATTTGTTCGAGCATCTCTACAGGCAGCGCGCATTTCAAATGTCTTTGCTGCTGTAGGTTTACACTTTTATCCATCAACCCTTTTGGGTAGAATTCATATTCTTATTGAGGTTGTTTCAAAATTTGAAATCGACGGAATATTTTCAGTATATGCGTCAGAGACCTGACCGAGCAAAAATCAAAACTGAATGGATTAAAGAGACCATTAGGAATCCTGTCTATACAGAAATGCAAGTTGATGGTAGAGTAAGAAAATGGAAATTTATATCCGAAGAAGGTAAGTTTCTCAGAGTGATTTTGCTGGAAGATGAAGAAACAGTTCATAATGCTTTTTTTGATAGAATTTTAAAGGAATACCACAATGAAAGTGAAATATTTTTATGACACTGGCACAGCACTCATTGAATTTTCAACACATCCTATTGCCGAAACAAAAGAAATCAATGAGAACATTTATATAGACCTGGATTCTGAGGGTAATCCTGTGGCAATAACAATCGAACATGCCAACTTACATGCGAATCTACCTGATTTGCTTTATGAGCAGATAGGGGCACCGGAACCACAACCACTATTGCGAGAAAATTAGGATTATGCCCCTAACAAACATTGCTTTGACTGAAACAATATAGGCAAAGTCCGATAACCCAAATTTCTGGGGATAGTCTGCATGAAGGAAATCCGTTTGGGTATCTCTACAGACAGCTATAACGGACCTCATAAACCCAAACCAATGAAGGTTGCGCTTATGATATTCTTTAGATTTACAATAAGATTACAATGTATTAGAATCGCGTAAATTTGAAGAAAAATTGAAAGTAAAACAACAAAATCAACACATGGATATTAAGCGTTTTCCATTATACTTTTGTATAATTTCTTTTTGTATTAGTTTATTAGTTTACGGATGCCAAGATTCTACTTCAGTTAATGGGGGCAAAAACGATTCTGAAGTAGTCCTAAGAGACTATCTACTTTCAGAAGACGAAACTTGGGAACCTGAGAAAACCTATATTATACACGGAACATTAGAGATTTTACCTAACAGTGTGCTTGAAATATTACCTGGAACGGTTGTTAAATTTGGCCGTGATGCACACATTGAGGTCCGGGGAAAACTGAAAATAGGAACCCCATTAGTTAAGGTTGAGTTAAGTGAACCTGTGTATTTAACCTCAAATAGTCCCAATCCACAATCTGGCGATTGGAATGGTATACTATTTGACCACACACATGATTCAGAGAGTTTCCTGAGAAACACAGTAATAGAATATGCGACAGTTGCGCTTGACATTAAAACGACCTCCCCTACATTGATAGATTGTACATTTCGCTATAACGAAACTTCAATTGCTTTAGATGGAAGTAACGCAAAAATTCAAAACAGTGCTATTCATGATAACGACATCGGCATTTATACTATTGGTCGACAAACCCGCCCACGAATTGAAAGAAATAACATTACAAAAAATGAGACTGGAATTTTTTGTGAGAATGTACAGTCTATCATTCAGGATAATAACCTGGAAAACAATGATTACGCGCTCAAGTTAAATGTCAAATTTGATCTTGGAATTCCTAACAATTGGTGGGGAACAGTTCTCCATGAAGAAATTGACAAGACTATTCTTGATGTTCATGACATAAACATTATTACGAAACCTCTCGGAACGGTAGATTATGAGCCGATTGCCGAAGTGCGTTTCCAGGATGCTGGTCCTCGGGAGTAAAGATTATGTTGACTATTCTGAATATCTCCCAAAATCATTATGTTCGCGGCGGTTCCGACAGGTACTTTTTTACGATGGGAGAACTGCTACAAAAACATGGACATAGGGTAATTCCGTTCACAGCAGCGAATCCGAATAATGAACCGACTGAATGGGAACAGTATTTTCCGCGTGCGGCAGATTTTGAAAATCCGAAACCAATTGACCTGCTCCGTTTTTTGTATTCACGCGATGCTGTTAAATCAATCCAAAGACTATTGAACAATACAGACGTGGATATGGCACACTTTCATATCTACTATGGCAAGTTAACTGCCTCAATTTTAGAACCTCTAAAAAAAGCAGGTATACCCCTTATTCAGACGTTGCACGAATATAAATTAACTTGTCCTGTCTATAATCATTTGTCAAACGATGTGATTTGTGAAGACTGTGAAGGCAAACACTTTTGGCGTGCGGTTCCAAAGCGGTGCAATAGAGGTTCACTCGCACGCACTGCTCTAAGCGTTACCGAATCTTATGTCTCTCGTTTTCTCGGTTCAGTAGATAAGTTTGATCATTTCATTTCAGTGTCTCATTTTCTGAGAAAAAAAATGATCCAGTACGGAATTCCTAAAGAAAAAATATCAACGGTTCACAATTTTACAGATGTCTCCCACATAACCCCGAATTTCTCGGTTGGTGAATACGTGCTTTATTTCGGGCGGGTGCATAAAAGTAAAGGTATTCTGACACTAATAGAGGCTGCAGCGCCGTTGAAGCAGGTACCACTCTATATCGTCGGTGACGGAGAAGCAATGCCTGAAGTTCAGCAAATTGTAGAGCAAAATGGGTGTGAACATATTCATCTCTTAGGCTTTAAACAGGGTGATGAACTCCAGCAACTGATTCTGAATAGCATCTGTACTGTTTTGCCCTCCGAATGGTATGAAAATTGTCCTATGTCCGTTTTGGAATCCTTTGCTTACGGAAAACCTGTGATCGGTGCGGATATAGGGGGTATCCCTGAATTAATTGATAACGAAGTTGACGGTTTTCTCGTTCCTTCTGCTGGAACAGAAGCACTACGAGAGAAATTACTATGGATGTTTGAGCATAAAACTGAAGCAGCGGAGATGGGAAAAGCCGGCCGTAAAAAAATGGAAACCGAGTTTAATGCTGATATTCACTATGAAAAGATTATGAAGGTGTATCAAAAATTCTTGTAATACAGCAATTTTGTGTGAAATAGCATCTATATTAACGCCAATTGCTACCTATAGAAAATCCACAGGTTTTGACACAAACAGCGTGTTTAATCTTTGGTCTATTGGATAAGTTAAATAAAAATCAATAATAAATTAGGTCATGATATGTATGAATGGAAATTTAATGAAACACGTCCGTTCAGTCGACGTGATTTTCTATCAACCAGTATGAAGGCAGGTGCTGCTGCATTCACAACGGCTCTTTTACCCAAACTCCGGACAGAAGCTCAGGAACAATACAATGTGTTATTCATCATGGTTGACGATCTCCGTCCTATGTTAGGATGTTATGGATACTCAGAGATGCAAACACCTAACATTGATAGGATCGCACAACAAGGTACCGTCTTTAACAGGGCATATTGCCAATTTCCATTATGTAATCCTTCAAGGGGCTCTCTTCTGACTGGGTTACGCCCGAATACGACAGAAATAAAAGATAACACCTCTACTAACAAAGATACGCTTCCTGGTACTACGATCCCGCAGCAATTCAAAGATAACGGTTATTACACATGTTCAGTTGGAAAAATTGCACATGGGTGGTACGCTTGGACCGACAAAGTTTCCTGGAGCAAACGTATATGGAAAATACCTTTTGAAGAGGAATATTATAATGCAAGGCCCACCGAATGGAAAATTCTTGATGTCGCTGATGAAGAGCTGAGAGATGGTATGGCTGCTCGTAAAGCAATTGAAGAGATGTCTACAATAAAAGATATGCCCTTTTTCCTTGCAGTCGGTTTTGATAGACCACATGTTCCATTCCATGCACCCCGAAAATATTACGACTTATATTCAACCAAGGATTTCTCTTTACCTCCCAATCATAGAAGTCTTCCCAAGAATGCACCTGGCTATTCATTGTCTGCTGACCTACAAAAGTTCTCTGAAGAGTTAATATTACAACTTACACATGCGTATGCGGCATGCATAAGTTATGTAGACGCTCAGGTAGGTTTGTTACTGGATCATCTTGAAAAGTTAGAGCTGACTGAAAAGACCATATTAGTTTTTATGAGTGATCATGGATTTCATCTTGGGGAACATGCAAAGTGGGAAAAAGGTACGTTATTTGAGGTGGGTCTACGTACACCATTGATTGTTAGTGTGCCTGGACAGACACAAGTTGGCGTAAGAACTAATGCGTTAGTTGAACTTGTAGATGTTTTTCCAACTTTATGTGATGCATGTAACATTTCTATTCCATTTGAACTTGAAGGACACTCCATGCTGCCTGTTATTAAACAGCCTGACCTGCAATGGAAATCCGCAGTGTTTAGTCAACTCAGACGTAGACTTGGGCAGGTTTACTATAGAAAAGAATCTTTGAAAAAAATGACTGGTATTGAACTTACTGAGAAAGATACTGTAGATGGTTACTCTATGCGGACAAACGGATATCGATACACCGAGTGGGGGGCATATACTGAACACGGAGAGAAATTCGCTGATTTAAGTGTTGAACTCTATAATTATCTAACTGATCCTGATGAAACTGTCAATATTGCGAATCTACCCGAAAATACCGAACTTGTATCACAACTTAGCAAAAAACTCCAATTAGGATGGCAAGAAGTATTGTCTGAAATAGATGGTTCAATCTCCGTTTCCCATAAAAAATTACCATGGGATATAAACGAGGACGGAATTGTTGATACTCAAGACCTACTACTCGTATCAGAAAGTTTCGGCTTAGAAAAATTGGAAAATCCTAAAGTGGACGTAAACCGAGATGGAAGTGTAAACATTATTGATTTACTTATTGTAGCAGCACATTTTGGTGAAGCAAGTAATTCTTCGGCGCCACAAATTCGTGCCAACATCCCTCAACGTCAACTTGATATTTTAGCAAAACGCCTTTCTGAGGCATACTTAGCAGATGATGGGTCTTCAATTTTTCGTGAAGGAATATCCGTTTTGGAATCTATTCTTGATGCATCATTGCCCGGAAAAACAAAACTACTGCGAAATTATCCAAACCCGTTCAACCCTGAGACGTGGATCCCGTATCAGTTATCCAAACGGGCTGATGTTACACTACGTATCTATTCTGTGAATGGGACAGTGGTGCGGACTTTGGCTTTGGGACATCAACCAGCAGGAATTTATCACAGTAAAAGCCGCGCTGTCTATTGGGATGGAAAAAATGACGCAGGTGAATCAGTTGCAAGTGGTATCTATTTTTATACACTCACCGCAGGAGAGTTTAAATCAACGCGTAAGATGCTGATACGTAAGTAAAACAGAATCGTGCTATCTCAAACGTTCTTATTTTTGTAAGGATATTTATTATATGACTATACTACAAGGAGAAAAATGAGAGTTTTAATAACGTTATTGTTCATTTTCTGCCTGCTGTCTGCAGCATTCAGTGACATCCAATTTCAAGAAGTATCCCATCAGGCAGGAATTACGCGTATAGGCGAGAGTTGGGGAAACGCGTGGGGAGATTTTAATGGTGACGGGTATTTGGATTTATGGGCAACCAACCATAAACACAAACCGAGCCTGTATCGTAACAATCGCGATGGGACATTTACTGACATTATTGACGACGTATGGAATGCAAATCCGCATGCAGACACGCACGGTGTTGCATGGGCAGACTTTGACAATGATGGTGACCAAGATTTGATCGTTCTGTGTGGGAGTGGTGGTGGAACTAACCCAACAAACCCGAAACATGACAATCACTTCTATGTCAATCAAAATGGCATACTGGTTGAAAGTGCAGGTGAGTTCGGGATTGATTTTCCAAAATTACGTGGCAGAGCACCGCTTTGGTTAGATTGGAATCGGGATGGTCGTCTTGATCTCCTTCTGACAGGAAGGGTCCGCCCCGATGGAGACGGTGGATTGGTAAAATCTTCTCTGTTTGAACAAACGCAAAACCGATTTGAAAATATGAATGATGCTGCGGGGTGCCAAATTGATAAAGATTCATCTTTGGCTCAAATAACCGATCTAACCGGAGATAGTGTTATGGAGATTGTTGTTGATGGCAGTCCTTATCCACAAGTGGTATATGATATATCATCATTCTCCTTTAGGGCACTAACAGAAACAATTAATTTCCCCAGAATATACAACGTCCAAGATTCTGTTTTTGCCGATTTTAATGGAGATTTATTACCAGACCTC
This sequence comes from Candidatus Poribacteria bacterium, assembly GCA_965221425.1. Taxonomy (GTDB): domain Bacteria; phylum Poribacteria; class WGA-4E; order WGA-4E; family WGA-3G; genus MSPOR6. The sequence goes on from OZ244889.1 coordinate 766,300, forward strand.
TTCCTTGCGCGCGGTATATATCGCTCCTATATTGACACTAATACACCCAAACAGATAAAAATACAGATGCAAACAAATCGGGGAGAAAAAGGAGTGAGTTTTAAAACGGAAGGAGATGTCCGTTTTGAAATCCATTCAGTTTGGACGACGCGAATTTGGCAGTTGTTTATCGGAAATGAGGGACACACATTAAGAGAGTTTGGAGGCGAACATATTCCAACCGATCCGGTACGAAATGTGTCTTCTTTCATTTTTGTATTGTCTCCTAATGATCCAAGAATTGCTGGTTTGAAACCACGGCCTGAAGTGGAGAACTATGGAATTTACGTTGGCTATAACCCACAACAGGAAGTCTGGACTCTGCTATACCACACAAATCCAACAATAGATACCAATTGGACCGGATTAGAGGCGCGTATTGAATCAGAACATCCAATTTCAGAGATAGAATATATCAATTTTACACAGTTTGACTTGACAGCAAATCCGCAATCAATACTGTTAATTAATAAAACTAACAAGTTTGTAAAATCCGTTAATTTTTCTGAAGGACGCTCAGTCGCCGCGGGTGATTTCGATAACGACATGGACATTGACCTCTATCTTGTTCGTTCAAGTAGTGCTGGAAACCTGATAAATCGGCTCTATGAAAACCAAGGGAATGGTACTTTTATCCAGCACCCTAATGCAGGTGGTGCCGAAGGCAGCATGGAGGGTAAAGGGCAAAGCGCTACAATGGCAGACTACGATCAAGATGGATATCTTGATTTGTTTGTCACTAATGGTCGAGGAGGATATCCTTTTAATAATGGTCCCGATCAGCTTTTTCGTAATATCGGGAGTGGTAACAACTGGCTGCAAATTGACTTGGAAGGCACTGTCTCTAATCGAGACGGTATCGGAGCACGACTGTTTGCTACGACTCCTGATGGCAAAACCCAATTGCGCGAAAACGGTGGCGGCATCCGTTGGTCCCAGCAAGACCAAAAACGGATTCATTTTGGACTCGGACAGAACGATAAAGTGAGTGAACTGGCAATCTATTGGCCCAGCGGAATACTCCAAAAATTAACTGACATAAAAGTTAATCAAGTGTTGCACGTCGTTGAGGAAGGGGTTCAAACGCAGCTTCCAGGCGATGTTAATCAAGATGGACAAGTAGATATACTCGACCTTCTTGTCGTTATATCTCACTTTGGAGAGGATCCTCCTCCAAACGAGCGAATTGATGCTAACAAAGATGGGGAGGTAAACCTTGATGATGTGACTTGGATTGTCCAGATAATCGAGGGTAACCAGAACAACGCCGCCGCGCCGTCACTGAAAGATCAAAGTGTTGTAATTTCAAGCACAATGTTAAATCGTTTCCCCTCGCTGACAGAAAACGATATTGAGCTTCTCTATTCTTTTTATCTAAAAATTGAAGAAATACAGAATGACTCCACACAAATAGAATTGGTGAAACAATTTTTAAGACGTCTCTTGATGCCGGTCAATGGTCCCATGAAAACACAACTCCATGCGAATTACCCTAATCCCTTTAATCCTGAGACGTGGATTCCTTACCAACTTGCGGAGGACGCTGAAATTACTATACGCATTTATGACACCTCAGGTAAGATTGTCCGAACGATTTTTTCTGGACATCAGGCATCAGGATATTATATCAGTCGAAGTAAAGCTGCATATTGGGATGGTCAGAACGAATTCGGTGAAGCTGTGGCGAGTGGTGTCTATATCTACGAACTGGTGACACCAAAATCTAAATTAACAAAACGACTTGTAGTCTTAAAATAAAAGGCAAAAATATGAAAAAAACCTCACTGGTTACTGGTGGAGCAGGTTTTATGGGTGCCCACGTCGTTAATGAATTGCTTCGCGACGGTGACCATACAGTTGTTGTGCTTGATGACATAAGTGGCGGATTTCGTGAAAATGTAAGCCCTAAAGCAACATTTGTCGAAGGAAGTATACTTGATGTGCCACTCATAAACCGACTCTGTGAGCAGTATAAGTTTAACTATATCTACCATCTCGCGGCGTATGCAGCAGAAGGATTAAGCCATTTCATCAAACGATTTAACTATCAAAATAACCTTATTGGTAGCGTTAACTTGATAAATGCCGCTGTGAACTATAATGTTGAACGTTTTGTATTTACTTCTTCCATCGCTGTTTATGGTGAAAACCAACTTCCAATGCACGAAGGACTCATACCGATGCCTGAAGATTCCTACGGTATCGCCAAATATGCTGTGGAACAGGAATTGAACGTTTCTAAACGCCTCTTTGGCTTGGATTACACCATTTTTCGACCACACAATGTTTACGGAGAACTTCAGAATATTAGTGATAAATATAGAAATGTTATCGGCATTTTCATGAATAAAATTATGCAAAATGAACCTTTAATCATATTTGGTGATGGAGAACAGACACGCGCCTTTACACATATTGCAGATGTCGCTCCGCATATCGCGCGCTGCGTAGAAATACCGGAAACCTCATGTGAAGTTTTCAATGTCGGTTCGGATAAACATGTTTCTGTCAATGAATTAGCACATCTCGTCATGACAGCCATGGAAAAGGAAGTGCCTGTAAAATTTCTTAGAGAGAGGGAAGAGGTGAAGCATGCCTATTGCACACACGAAAAATTTCACAAGGTTTTCGGGGAGTCGTCACAGGTTTCACTTCCAGAAGGTTTAGGTAGAATGGCAGCATGGGCAAAATCTGTCGGTCCGCGGGATTCTACCTTATTTAAGGACATTGAAATCCGCAAAAACCTACCTGAAGGTTGGAAATAATCTTCGCCTCTGACTTGAAATTGCCATGGTGAAAAAATTCCTACGGCACAATACCTTTTGGGTGATGGTGATTACCTGCGCTGGAATGGGCTTGAGTCTTCTCGTCCGTGCTATCTTGATTCCGAAAAGGTTCGATATCGGAATAACGTCGGACGCACTCATCACCGCATTAAAAGTTGTCCTGTTAGCCGATACAGTGGTACGAGAAGGTGCTAAGTTTAGTCTTGTTCCGCTCTTTATCACATGTGAAAGGGAGATGACGAAAACAGAATACCAGCGTTTTACGAATAGTCTCCTCAATTTTTTGATCTGTGTAGGTTTAGGCGTTTTTATCCTAATTGAACTTTGCGCCCCTTGGATTGTGAGGGCACTATCGTCAACTATTGATGTGCAGAAGACGACGGTCCTGTTGCGATTATGTGCTCCATTGATTATCTTTGGATTCGGCAGTACAGTGCTCGGCGCGTTGCTGAACAGTCGGCAACATTTTAAAACTGTTGCCCTCCGAAACGCACTGCCCCCTGGTGCCGCCGCGGTTGTTTTTCTATTGCTATGGAACATAGAGAACTTGGAAAACTGGATTGCAGCCGCATACACGGGCGGTTTTATCTTATACTTTGGATGGTTGTGTATCGGAATGTCCCGAACAGGATATCAGTTTCGGTTTGAAGGAATCTCTTTGGGGACGCTGCGTTCTTTGAAAAACACGGTTACTTTACCAACACTCGGTTTCACTGTCCGACAAATTACGAATCGCTTATTGGTTGAAGTATCCCTTGTCTCACAACTTGGAAGTGGGGCAATCACACTCTATGAGTGCGCTTTTAGAATTTTCTCTGCATTACAGACACTCATCGGGATTAGTATTGCTACAACTGGTTTACCCGAAATGTCTACTCAAGATGTGGAAGATAACCAACTCAAATTGAGACGTACACTTAAGCGAAACATAGCCGTAGCATTTTGCATCGCGCTTCCAGTGACATTGCTACTTCTTTTGAACCATACAAAAATAGTCTCGCTTTTGTATACGGGAAATAAATTTGATCAGGCATCAATTCAACAGATAGCGCAAGTGCTCTTCTGGCTCAGCACAGGTTTGATATTTTCGTGTTTAATACCGGTACTAAATGCTGGACTCTATGCCCAAAAAGTATATCGTCTCATTTTTAGAAACATGGTAACGATGGCAGTTTTAAACTTTGCTTTGGCTTATGGATTTGTTAAAGTATGGGAGCTTCTTGGTATTGCTTTAGCCGTTTCAGTCACTGCAGTTCTTGCTGTTGTAAATTTGACATATTTACTTCGAAAAACCAGAATTGTCTTGCTACAACGAGATTAAAGCATGATTTAGTTGACTTAAACCTAAACGATTGCAAAATGCAGGCGAATTTATGAGCATTCCTACAAAAAAAGTCAGTGATTACCAGTATCTAATTGTAGGTGGGACAACTAAAGCAGCTACTACGTCCTTGTTTGCATATCTTGTAGACCATCCCACAATTTGTGGGGCTACATATAAAGAAACACGATTTTTTCTCCACAGTGATTATCCACTACCCTCAAAATATCGCTACAGTGGAGATTTAGAGGAATACAATCTTTTGTTTCCGCTTTGTGATGAAGATCAAGTCCGCCTCGATTCAACACCGGATTATCTGTATTGCAGACATGCGCTTGAACGCATTGCGAAATTTTTACCGCATGCCAAGTTAGTCTTTAGTCTTCGCGAACCAATTTCACGGTTAATCTCGTGGTATCGGTTCGCGAAACAAATCGGAAAATTGCCGCAAGACCTTAGTTTTGATGCTTACGTAGAAATGCTTTTTGATGTAGAAGAACAGTTTCAGATGGACAGCACGCCTACAGATGAAAAACCTATTTATGAACAGTACATGCAAGCACTGAGGCAGGGGTGTTATGCTACCTACCTGAAGGATTATGTTAAAAAATTCGGGGCAAATCGTCTCTATATCCTCTTTTATGAAGACCTTGCTGCATACCCTTTAAAAATTCTTACGAACTTATGCCACTTCGTTGGTATAGATGCTAAATTTTACGAAGACTACGTGTTTAAAGTCACAAACCGTACCGAAACGATGAAAAATACTGAGTTTCATAAAAAGTATAGAGATGTCCGATTTCGTATACGTCAGTGGACACATAATAAACCGATAATTCACAATCCGTTAAGATTATTGAGACGCACAATTGAACCTCTCTATCTTCGATTAAACACACGTCCTACTGAGAACGTCCACATGTCAGGAGGGACGCGAAACCAATTGATAAATTACTACAAGGGCGATGTTAATGACCTTGCAGAATTAATCGGCAAAGTGCCGCCTTGGGAACCGTTTTCTTCGGTGTCGTAAAACAATTTATCCTGTTTGAGGAGATTCGTTTTGGCAAATAAGTTAATAGAACTCATGATTGTGGGGACACAGAAGTCAGGCACGTCTTCGTTGCTGCGTTATTTAGCACAACATCCCGATATCTATACGCACCCACAACCTGAAATGACTTTTTTCCTCCAAGACCATGAGTATATACGCGGGTACGAATCAGCATTCGCAAAATACTTCTCTCAGTGCCCGGAAGACAAGAAACTTATTGCCAAAAATGTGATGGTGATGCACTCACCGGAAATCATGCAACGAATTTATCAGCACAATCCAGAGATACATCTCATTGTCCTTCTGCGGGAACCGGTAGCACGGGCGTATTCTGCTTATTGGTGGGCAAGACGCAGGGGTTGGGAAAACATCAAAACATTTGAAGAAGCACTCACTGCTGAGGAAGCGCGTCTAAAGGAAGATTGGTTTAAATGGCGACAGTGTGGTTATCTCAATAACAGCACTTATTACCCACACGTCAAGAATTTAATTAGCCGATTTGGAGAAAGCCACGTTCATTGCATTTTGACCGATGAATTAAGAGAGAATCCCCAACCTGTTTGTCAACGCCTTTTTAAGCTTCTTAATATCCAATCCGATTTTGAACCTTTAGCAGAAGAACGCCACAACCAAGCAGCAATGCCTCGGTCTGAAAAGTTTAGTTTTCTGTTTACACAATTTCTATCATCTCACAACCGATTGAAACGTGCGATTCGCAAACTTGTGCCGGATGCTGCTGCTTACAAATTGCGGAAAACAATTCTGAACTTAAACGATAAGCCTTTTACACCGCCGTCAATGACCCCGAAGACACGCGAACAATTGGAAAACTATTTTAAACCTTTTAATCAACAATTATCAGAATTATTAGGACAAGATTTAACACATTGGGACACTCACAATGTCTCTATTAGAGGTCAAAACTGATCTCATCCGGTTGTGTCTGAAAATGTTAATAATCTATTTTCTCACAGGATACGTCGCTTTTGAAGAGTTTGTACTGAAATTTCTACCTGTCAGTGATGCTGTTTATTCCTACCTAAGATTCTTAGGAGAACTACTTATCTATACAGCATTTGCCAAACTTGTAATCCACAAACTCTACAAAGGAATACCTTTCGTCAAAACAGCAATAGATATCCCCGTTATTGGTTTTTATATTGTGGTCTTTATTTCAATGGTACTAAACCGTTCACCTTTGATTGGAAGTGTTTATAATATCCGTCCCTTCGCGCGATATATTGTTCTCTTTTATCTTATTGCTAATTCCCCTTTGTCTGAAAAACGTATTGCGACTCTTCTCAGGATAATTTTGATCGTTGGGATAGCGCAACTCTTTACAGGTATGATTCAATGGGCTGGTGGTAGAAGTGCATTTGACTTCTTCCTCCCGCGTGCATCAACGCTTGAAGTGGGTGGGTTCACAAAAGAGTACAGATTGCTTGAACTCGGTAGAGAAATTGGAAGCATTTATGGCACTTTAGGAGACACGGTTATCTATGGCGTGTTTATGATTCTTATACTTGTAATTTTTCTTTCACGTGTAAAGCGGTTAGAGTATCTAAATCTGCTTGGTATAGCTGTCCTATTAATGTTTATTGCGCGTTCTTACTCGCGCGCTGCCACTTTTTCGGCAATTCTTGCTTGTGCTGCATGGTACTTCTTTCAATACGGTTGGAAAAAAACGCTCCGCTTATCGTTAGCGATTCTGCTCGTTTTCGGAATTGTTTTAGCGATAGTGAACCCATTTGGCTTAGATTACGTTAATCCGCGCAAAGCAAAAGTTGGTTTGGTAGGAAATCTAACAGGTGTATTTTCTGGTTCTTATGTGCGTGTTGCCCAAAAGCAGAGACTCGGTGCCTTAATTGGGAATGTGCCCACAGTACTTGCGAACAAACCGATTTTAGGATACGGTGCAGATCAGAACAGCACGATTGAAAAACTGAATATGAGTAAACGTTCATTTCTTTTAAAAGTACTCAGTAAAAGAGGATTTAAAGATGTGTATTGGGTCGCTATCCTCTGTTTCTATGGGGTATTAGGATTAGGTTTATTCAGCTTAATCTTTCTCCGTCTTTTTATGGCGGCGTTAAGTCTTTACAAACGTTCAGTTAGTAAATACACCAAGGAAATCGCAATGGTAATGCTTTGCCTTGTTACAGTTACCGTGTTCCTACTCTTTTTCAATCGCACCCTCGAATTTCGGGGCTACGGTTTCTACTTTTGGCTATGTGCAGGACTAATGTTTGCCAGTGACGCTTCCCTCCAGACTTATAAACCGCTAAGGATCACTTTATGAGACATATTAACCAGGATCTAACTGCGAAACGAAAATTATTTTCATCACTATCATTCCTATTTTGCATTGTTTTAGCGGTATGTCTGCTACTCTTAGTGGTAATTCGTGGCTGTGAAAATAAATCGCTAATTTCCGAGGGAGTCCGCTTTGAGGTTAACACACAAGCCCAAACGCGTTTGAGAAAGGAACTTTTTGGCTTCAATACAAACATGATAAGTGGAGATTACGGTTATCTTGATGAAGATTTTATTGCTTTAACAAAGGCACTTCAACCAAAAACATTAAGATTTCCCGGTGGGACAGTCGGCAATTTCTATCATTGGAAAACCGAAGGGTTTCTCAAAGATGAAATGGGTTCAACTCTCAGTCCTCAACTTAATAAACGGAACAAAGGGAATTATGTTAAGCTCCAAAAGCGGCGGAATGGTATTATTTCTTTTGATGATTTTATGCAGTTGTGCGAAAAATTAGATATTACGCCTATTATCGTTGTCAATTTGTGGACGGGTACTCCCGAAGAGAGTGCTGAATGGGTGCGTTATGCTAAAACGAAAGGATACAAGATTACGCATTGGGAGCTTGGCAATGAGTATTATCTCCCGCATTATGCAAACAAATTCCGTACTGCTGAAATCTATATGAAGGAAGCCAAAAAACATGCTTTAGCAATGAAAGCAGTTAATCCTGATATAAAAGTATCTGTATGTGCAACGCCTGTAGCTTTCCACAAAGAGGGTTGGTTAATAAAAACCGCACAACGTAAATGGGATGAAAAACTCGCTGAGAACACTTATCCCTCAACAAACAGTTGGTATGATGCTTATACTGTTCATGTCTACGCCTATAAAGCGGTGCGAAATACAGATATTGAGATGATGCGAGGTTACCTCTTCGGTTGGATTCACTTCGGCATAGATGAAGCGATGGAATACTATGAGCAATTATTTCCGAATAAGGAGATGTGGGTAACCGAATGGAACATTGCTAATCCCGCGAACCGCGTTGCCAACACACAACTCCATGCAATGTACGCTGGTGATTTTTTTCTCAAATTGCTTAGTATACCAAACATAACACAAGCAAACTTTCACGTGATTACTGGTCCGGGCAAAGGATTTCCAGTTTTTTCACGGATTACGCCTGCATCAAAACGCACCTTTTGGAAATATGGTGGTGAACCAGAATCAGACTACGGGGACACAATTCGCCGCACTGTCTACTCTTCTTTTCAATTAATTGGTGAAACATTCGCAGAGGCAGATACGCAATATGCTGTTTCGCTACAAAATATGCCAATGCTTGAAGGACAATTAGAATATAAAGGGAAACAGATGTCGGGAATTCAAGTTCAAGCGATTGGAAACACTGAAACCGTCTATATTATGGTGAGCAATCGTTCCGCTGATGAACTGACTCCACAACTTCTTTTTGATGGAAAACGACTCAAAGGTGAAGTCCGATTTCGTTATGTTGCAAATGAGAGTCTTACAGCAACTAACGGTGGGAATGCTGAAATGGAAGGTTCTGGCAAGATTGAGGTGCAAATTCAGGAATGGACAGGAAATTCTGCTGAACTCATAATTCCTAAGAACAGTTTTGGTGTGGTAGAGGTCAAAAAGTGAAATTAGAAAAAATGCTTTTTGTTGTCGGGAATAGTAGAAGTGGAACTACAATGATGGGACGTATTTTGGGTAAACATTCTGACGTCTATACTTTTGGTGAACTCCATTTTTTTGGACAGTTATGGTCTCCTGCATCCGCATCTGAATTACATAAACAGGAAGCAGAAAAATTGGCTACGCAGTTATTTTGTATCCAACGTGAAGGTTACCGCACACACGGTAAACCAAGTAATTTTCTGAAAGAATCTCGGAATTTTCTCAGTGAATTAGCCGAATTTCCTGCAACGCCTGACCGTCTCTTTTCAGCGTTTCTCCAATACGTGACAGAGCAAAACAGTAAAACCATCCCGTGTGATCAAACACCTCGCAATGTATTTTATATTCACGACATTCTACGATTTTATCCACAGGCAAAGATTATTAATATGATTCGGGATCCACGGGATGTCCTCCTATCCCAAAAGCAAAAGTGGAAACGCCGCTTCCTCGGCGGGACTGATATGCCAATGAAAGAAACGTTTCGTGACTGGATTAATTATCATCCTATCACTATCAGTCGAATCTGGCGGACCGCTGTTACCGCCGCAGATAGATTTGTTGATAATGAGCGCGTCATTTCAATCTACTTTGAAAAACTTCTGGCACATCCTGAAACCACGGTCTCTGATGTTTGTCAATTTATCGGTATTGATTACGCTACTGCAATGCTGCAGGTGCCGCAAGTTGGTTCTTCTGTTAACACTGATAAACCTGAGCAACTCGGTATAAACCCAACTCGTGCAAACAACTGGCAAATTAGGCAAAATATAAAAAAAAGTCCCGATCTTCCTTCGCCCAAAAATCAACGAACACTCAGTAGTACTGAAATTTATATATCCCAAAAAATAAATAGAACACTAATGGCAAAGCATAACTATGTTCCCATTTCAATTCGTCCAAATATCCTTAGTTTGGTTGTTAATGTTCTCTCATTTCCAATGAAATTAACAGCGGCATTTTTTTCTAACTTGGATAGGATTAAGAACATCCGCGAAACTTTAAAAAGACGTTTGTAGCCCTAATATTGACCTGTACGAAGAACATGATTGCTCAAATTAATTCTGATTATATCAAAACGCGACCAACAAAAGCACTAACTCGTCTCATGAGTTATGCTTTCTTTGAAGGACGACCTGTAACAACAAAAGGTAGATGGATAAATCCGATCGTATTTTCTATCCTGAAATCGGCAGCAAGAAGTAGTAGACGATTTACACCTATTGAAAAACCTATCTTCATTCTTGGCACGGGGCGAAGTGGAACAACAGTCTTAGGGATTGTACTTTCTATGCATAAAGATGTGGGGTATTTAAATGAGCCAAAGGCGATATGGCATCTCATTCATCCGCAGGAAGACATCATCGGGAACTACAGTCAAGGGGCCGCTAAGTACCGTCTCACTGCCGAAGATGCAACGGACGAAATGTGTGAACGTGCTGCCCAGATGTTTGGGGCATACTTGTCAGTAACTGGATCGAAACGTTTGGTTGATAAATATCCTGAACTTATCTTCAGAATAGATTTTGTCCACTCCCTATTTCCTGATGCGCGGTTTATCTTTCTCGTACGAAATGGATGGGATACGTGTCATTCAATTGCCAATTGGTCAAAACGACTGGGTGTTCAAGTCAATGGTGAGAAACATGATTGGTGGGGAGTGGATGACCGCAAATGGAAGTTGTTAGTGGATCAGTTGGTTACTACAGATGCTGACTTGAAAAATATTATTGAAGATGTCCAAAATTTTGATCGGCACTTAGATAGAGCAGCTGTTGAATGGGTATTGACCATGCGTGAAGGGCTACATCTAATGAAAAACTTTCCCGATTCTACCTATAAAATTCATTTTGAAGAATTAACATCAAAACCTGAAGAAACACTTTCACCGCTATGTGAGTTCTGCGAATTGCCAACTGACAAAACATTTGTAAATTATGCGCGACATACGCTAAACCCGCTGCCGCCGAGAGAACCTTTTGAGTTAAATCCGAAGGTAGCACCGATTTTCTATGACACGATGACAAGATTAGGGTATAATACGTAGGTAAACTTTATTAATATGGTCAAACTGTAAAAACAAACTATCTATCATAACATAGTTTGCTTGAAGGAAAGTTATAGTAAAATCCATAATTACTTGGACACAACGGTAGGTTCGGTTTTATGAAGATTAAAAAATAAATTGGGTAATATAGCGAGGTTGGGAAACCTCGCCAGCAGAGATGTACACCTGCTGCTGGCGAGGTTAGGAAACCTCGCCAAATTACCCAATTAATAACTTAAACTTCATTTAACCGAACCTACCGTTGTGTCCAAGTAATTATGGATTTTACTATAAAGTGCCGCGCATTTCATCACATACAACTACAACTCACGGGTCAAAAACAGATGTTAGTTGAAATCATGGCACATTTTCATGTTTATTTTCTTAAACTTCATTTAGTTTGCGTCTCATAGCACAAACTATGGTGAAAAATACAAATAAATACACACTTTCTCCCTCTGCTGGCGAGGCGGGGAATGCCTAAATGGCATTCATACCGTTGATTTCTTCCTAACCTCGCTGGTGCAAAGTGTATAAATAATTCTAAAATCTACCATAAATGTTTGCGGACAACTTCTGTTGTCCGTTATGTTTTTGAAGCAGGTTTGTCAAAGTGTCTCAATAATTTGAAAGTTTACTATAGACAGAAGTAACCACAAGGACTAAGGTTACGTATATCTTAACATATTAGTAGGCAGGATTACTAATTTATCCGCCACAATTCTTTTTATTGACAAGGGCAGGATTAAGGTGCTACAATCTTAAACGTTTTATACGTTAGCAGGGAGAATTCAACTATGGACAAAGTGCTGGTTAGCGATTTGCTATCACAGCAGGGTTTAGATGTTCTCATCAAAAGCGGTGATTTCAAGGTTGACGTTGTATTAGCGTTAACCCATGAGGAATTGTTGGAACGTATTGCCGATTATGATGCCCTATTGATTAGAAGTGAGACGAAAGTAACAGCAGATGTCATTGATGCCGCAAAGCGGTTGAAAGTTATCGGACGTGCTGGAGTCGGCGTAGATAACATTGACGTAGCAGCTGCCACGCGAAACGGTATATTGGTCGTCAATACGCCGACAGGGAATACGATTGCAGCGGCGGAACATACCATCGCGCTGTTATTAGCCATAGCACGTAACATTGTCCCTGCTGGTATTTCCCTTAAAAACGGAACTTGGGAACGGAATAACTTTATCGGCGTTGAACTATACGGTAAAGTTTTCGGTACTGTTGGACTCGGTAGAATTGGGCGTGAAGTTACAAAGCGAGCGCGTGCTTTCGGCATGCAACTTCTTGCCTATGATCCTTTTATCACCGCAAACGCTGCAGAAAAGATGGGGGTACGCCTTGTTGATCGAGAGACCTTATTCCGAGAATCTGATTATATCTCAATTCATACGCATCTCAATGCGGAGACATACCACAGCATCGGTGCATCCGAATTCCAACTGATGAAACCGACAGGGCGTCTGATTAACTGCGCACGCGGTGGTATTATTGACGAAAAAGCGCTCTATCACGCGCTGAAAGAGGAACAGATAGCCGGGGCTGCGCTTGATGTTTTTGAAGATGAACCCGCAACGGATAGTCCACTACTTGAATTGGATAATTTTCTTGCCCTACCGCACCTCGGTGCCTCAACGACTGAAGCGCAAGAACATGTTGCTATTGAAGTAGCACAACAAGTAATAAACGCTCTACGAGGCAAACCCGTTGCCAATGCAGTAAATCAACCCAAGATTGATCCAAGAATGTTTGACCTCTTGGGGCCTTACCTTCAACTTGCTGAAAAGATCGGAAGCTTTCATGCCCAAATCGTTGAAGGACAAATCTCGGCAATCAAAATTCATTATAGCGGTGCCCTCTTTCAGAAAGAAGATGTAACACCTATCACTGTCGCTTTGCAGAAGGGACTGTTATCACCAGTACTCACAGAGGTCAATTATGTGAACGCACCTTTTTTAATCAAGCAACGCGGCATTTCGATCACAGAAACTAAGAGCGACGCTGAAGCCGATTTTGCGAACCTAATGACTGTTACTGTTGTAACAGATAGGGGGGAGACAATCCTTGCGGGGACAACCTTCGGGAAAAAAGATATCCGTATTGTGCGCATAAACCAACTGCATCTCAACGCGACCCCGAAAGGGTACATACTTCTCATTTACAATAGCGATCAACCGGGAATGATCGGACTCATCGGTACTATTTTGGGTGAGCATAATATCAACATTGCGGATATGACAGTTGGTCGTTCACGCATCGGAGAAGTCGCACTGACACTTATAAACGTGGATAGTTTGGTGCCACGTAGCGTTATAAAAACGATTGCAGCACAGAAAAAGATTGATTTCGTTAAGCAGGTTATTCTCTAATAACCTAAGTTGCCATGTAGTAACACAATCTGTGGAGACGCGAAACACAACTATCCCCGCCGTGCCTTAACAGCATACATCGGCCAAGAAAAATAAAAATCATCGTCTGCAGGTTCAACTGTGTAATACTTTTTTGCTTCATCAGGAGTAAGTTGCGCAAACGCATCGCGGATTTCTTGCACTACTTCTGGCGGATTTTTCTGTGGACGGACCCACCACAAAAACGACATAAGTGCATTTCGCGTATGTGCTGTCTTCTCAATTTCAAATCCAGCATCCGTTACCATCGCATCCCACTGGGAAGGCGGATACCCGAATACGTGAGAATCATCGCGTAATGTTTCAACGTGGTTCTGCCATGCTATTAACTTTTCTGATTCAGGGGATACGGAATCTACAAGGCAAAAAAGCCCATCTGTGCGTAGAACGCGATGTACTTCACTCAAGAATTTGGGGACATCTTGAAAATGGTGTGGGGCAAGTCGACAAGTCACTAAATCTATTGAAGCAGTCGTAAAAGGTAGAGACTCCGCAGCAGCAACAGAAAACGTAACATTGTCTATCGCTTGTTCTTGTGCTAATTCGGATGCCTTAACAACCATCTCCGGTGTTAGGTCTGTGGCAACTACATGCGCCACCTTAGGTGCAAGCGCGAAAGCCGTAAAACCTGTGCCTGTTGCAATATCAAGTGTCTTTTCTGTGCCTTTTGGATCCGCAAAGTCAAGGATAACATCAAGGGTATCGCCTTTTGCATGCGCGCTGCTCTGGGCATAATAATCGGCATGTTGGCTAAACTGTTCACGGACAGATGCGTGTACGGATTTCATTGTATTGTGTTCACTATTTTGTGTGAAAAGAAAGGATGTTAATTAAAAAGGATAACACCACGCGCATTTTCACCGGCTTCCATATCGGCAAAAGCCTCATTAATTTGATCAAGCGAATAGTGACGGGTAATTAGCTCATCTAATTTCAACTTCCCTTCCGTGTAAAGATTGAGAAGTTTCGGCATATCCACCCGTGGTTGACACGAACCGTAGAATGACCCAACGATCTGTTTTTCAGATGTGACAAAGTGTTGCGCAGGTATACTGAATTCCTTTTCATGATGTGTTATTCCTACAATCACAGCAGTACCAGCAGCACGAACCATTTGATACGCTTGAACGATTGTTTGCGGGTTGCCGATTACTTCAAAGGCATAATCTACGCCTCGCCCATCTGTTAACTCACGAACCGCTTTGACTGGATCATTATCAGCAGCGTTGACGACATCTGTCGCACCAAAACCTTTCGCAAAATCAAGTTTTTTCTCTGCAATATCAACGGCGATAATCTTCTCCGCTTGTGCAAGTACTGCACCTTGAATGGCGTTTAAACCGACTCCGCCTGTTCCGATAACTGCGACTGAACTGCCGGGTTCCACTTTCGCTGTGTTGAGGACAGCACCAACGCCTGTTGTTACGCCACACCCTACCAGTGCGGCTTTTTCTAAAGAAAAATGATCGTCAATTCTTACAAGGTTTTGTTGCGGCACAACCATATATTCTGACATCGTTGCGATCCGCGCCATCTGTAGGATACCTTCACCCGATTTGTTATATAGGCGATAAGTACCATCTAATTGAAACCCGCGCGGCACATTGTAACTTTCGCACAGACACACTTTTTCCATCTGACACATGTGACAATCACCGCAATAACTGACAAAGGACAAGATAACATGGTCACCCACACGAAAGTCTGTTACATCGGTTCCAACATATTCGATTATACCTGCTCCTTCATGTCCAAGAACAACAGCTGCATCGTAGTAAATCGCACCTGTAACAACCGACAGGTCAGAGTGACACACACCACTTGCAGCAGTCCGGACGAGGACTTCATTTGCTTTTGGATCCTCTAATTCCAGTTCCTCAACAACTACAGGTTGATTATGTTCATACATAACAGCAGCACGTGTTTTCATCTTATCCTCTACGATGTAGTGATTTTACAGTAAGGATTCCAAATAATTTCTCGCTTTGCGCATCGATTCAATCGGATCGGATTGACCTTCATAGACAACAGAGAGGCAACCGTTATACCCAACACCACGCAAAATATCTAAAACCCGTGGATAATCCAACCATTCCTCTACACCACTATCAATTTCATAAAACTTAGTCCGGACATAAACTGCGTGTGGGGCTGTCTGTTCAATACTTGCATAGCAATCATAATCCGGATGTGGCGAGCCGCGATGTCCACTTGCCCCAGGTGATCCGGCATATTGTCCCGTATCCAAGATGTGTGTGAAATAGGGATGGTCGGTTTCATTCAACGCGCGTAAAACCGCATCCCCATCGCGTGTAACGTTATTGTGGTTGTGATTTTGCAGACCGACCAGAATTCCGGACTCATATCCATATTCAGCAACCTCTTTGAAACCTTCAATCATCGGGGGCCATAACGTTTCCTCATCATCGCAGTCTGCAGGCACATAAGCTGCAAAGACCCGTACTATGGGACAACTCATAAAAGCTGCAACGTCAATCCATTTTTTTATCAGTGCTATCTCTTCAGGGTGTTCGGCAACGGGTTTGCCAAAGTTATTGCTAATGCCGATGTAACCTAACGGCAGCCCCTTCCGCATTAAGTTCATCTTGAGTTCCCGCAGATAGTTTACATCAGTTGATTCAAATGCCCTATAATGGAGTTCAATCACATCAAAGCCGAGATCGTATACGATCTGTGCAAAATCGGTTGCCGTAGTGCCTTTAACATTCAAAGACATTGTGCCAATTTTCATCATGAAACGGTTCTCCTTGCTGTATATCGGTTTTGTTTTAATTGAGATGTTTATGTATCAGAATTAATATTTTCCGTTTCATCATTAACTTCACTGAGTAATGTTCCCGTTTGCCGATTTGATGTTCTAAAATACGTTACTAAGGTCTGTTGTAACTTGTTCAGTTGATGCCGAGTATCTTCAAGAGAGTGAATCCGTTTTTCAAAACTTTCCAGATGATTAAGCCGTTCGAAAATCTCTTGTAATAGGTTTTCTTGTTCTTGGTAGTGCTGCCGCTCTTCTTCTAATAGTCTCAGTCTTTCTGTCATTAACGCGAGATTTTGCTGAGTTTCTTTCAATTCAGATTGCAACGTTCGCGTAAAAACGATTAATTTTTCCAAGGTATTTGTCGTTTTATAAACTGGCACATCTGGATCTATTCGGGGAAAATCTTTTGGGATTATAGGATCCTCGTCTTGTGCTTCTTTTTCGGAGGGATCTATATCAATGTTTTCAGTAGAATCAGAGGCAGGAACTGACGGATCGGCATCTGTAATATGAAAAATACCTAACAGTTTGATACTATATGAAGCGGGGATATAGCTCTCTTTGCGTTCAGTATAAGTAATTTGAACACGAAGCTCTTCATCAATCTTCAACGAATTGAGGCGGGTATGGATGTTTCGGATAGCAACCTCATTGTATCCAAACGCTTGATTATATTTCGGGTTTAGCTGTCGGAGGTATCGGTAAAGTTCCATCACATCGGTGCTTTCTCGCGAGATACCTTCTTTTGTCAAAACCCCAATTATATCTTTATCATCGGAATCTTCGGAATCTGATGGTGTTTGCAAATTCGGTATGACGATATCCAGAGGCACTTCGCCTTGAATCGCTTTCATCCCAAGAGTCCAACTATTTTCTGAAAGCCTACCACTGAATGCCACGAAGTCATAACTAATAGTCATTTTTCAGCCTTATTACTTAACTTTATGATCACACAAACAAGATTGTGGATATCTCACATGTTCATGCTTTTACCGCTTATAACTCAAACACTATTTCCATCTGTGCCCACCATTCACCTGCTTGTGCATCTTCAACCGGTTCTTGAAAAGTCCGCATTAATTCATCCCATTCTTTACACTTTGGATGTTCTTCAAGATAGCGTGGAAAATCACGTTTGATGTCAAACGTATCCACGGTTTCCATCGCCATAAACAGGCGCCTGCCTAACAGATAAATATTCATTTTTGTGATGCCAACAGCTTTCAGCCCAGCTAACGTCTCCGGCCAAGCATCTCTATGATATGCCTTATATTTTTCAATAATTGCTGGATCGTTTTTCAAGTTCAAGGTTAAACCGAAATGTTTCATTTTAATCCTTCTAATGCCTTTTCGATTATATCGTTATGATCAAATGCAAGTTGTGGCAAATCCAATACGGGAAACCAAGCAACTTCAGCAGCATCGGAACCTGCTACAACCTTCTGCTGTTCCGATTTAATGATGCCAACGTAGGCAACAGTGATAACACGTCCACGTGGATCACGATCAGGATGTCCGAAAGCTGCTATTTGTTGCAGTTGAACATCTGATATGTTCGTCTCTTCGTGTAATTCACGTAATGCGCTTTCTTCAAGCGTTTCATTTATTTCTAAAAAACCGCCCGGTAGTGCCCACAAACCTTCGAATGGCGGATTCTTGCGGCGAATCAACAATACCTCGCGCCGCGGAAAAGCATCCGTAAATAACACAATATCAACAGTTACTGAGGGACGTGGATAATCATAACTATACACTTAAACTATAATACCAAATTTTAATGTTTTTTGTCAATAATTTAAAATAGTGAGACCAGAGGCATTCAACAAAACTTGACCTTAAATTGAAAATTTGATATAATACTACTATAAACAAAATACGCAGGAGACAAAAATTGGAGCAGCAAAGACCTATTGAGGAACAGATTGATCTTCCGTTTTTAGAATCACTACGGATAAGTTTTCAAAGCTTAAAAATTCGCTTTGGCCGTTCTATTATTACGACTGCTGGCATTACGCTTGGCATTGCATTTCTCGTTTCTGTTTGGACAAACAACGAAATTGAGTTTGCACTTCAGGAAAGCGGACGCAGTTCCGAGATCACCAATATAGACGAAGCAGCTGAACAAGGCATTTCAACCAAGGATATTTGGCTTATTATTATGTCCTTGATTGTTTGTGTTGTTGGGATTGCCAACTCTATGTTGATGGCTGTGACCGAACGGTTCCGTGAAATCGGGACAATGAAATGCCTTGGGGCATTAGATGGGTTTGTCGTGCGGCTGTTTTTATTGGAGTCGGGTTTCCAAGGATTCGCAGGGGCACTCATCGGGGCACTCATCGGTCTGTTGGGGGCTGTAATTTTAGGCTTGAAAAACTATGGACTGGATCTGTTCTTTTACTTTCCGTTGCTACCTGCGCGCCCAGAAAACGGGCCATTTCAATTGGGTGTGTTGTTGTTGATTTTATTTGGGTGCGTGCTCGGTATGATTTTAGCTGTTATCGGCTCATCGTTCCCTGCGTGGCGTGCGGCAAAACTTCCACCTGCAGAGGCTATGCGGACTGAGGTTTAATCCAATCAAAATTATTCAGTATCGGGCTTACAAAGCCCTCCTACAGACTATCCAAACCAAACAAGGACTGTTATGCCTGACATTGTTGTAAAAACTGAAGATGTTGTCAAAGAATACCGAATGGGTTCAAATGTTCTCCGCGCTTTGGACGGTATCAATATTGAAATCCAACGCGGAGAATATATCTCGTTGATGGGACCCTCCGGGTCTGGAAAATCAACTCTGTTTAACATGATCGGTGCGCTTGACCGACCAACTGAGGGAGAGGTTTACATTGATGGGCAAAATATGTCTCACCTCTCACAACGACAGATCGCAGCGTTTCGGTGCCACCGCGTTGGCTATATCTTTCAGAGTTACAACTTGTTGAACGTGCGCACCGCACACGGTAATGTTACTTTGCCGATGATTTTTGCTGGCATCCCCGAAAAACAACGAAATGAAAAGGCGGAAAAACTGCTGGATAAGGTCGGTTTAGGTGACAGGATGTATCACCTTCCCGATGAACTCTCTGGTGGACAACGTCAACGGGTTGCTATCGCCAGAGCACTTGCGAATGACCCCAGCATTATCCTTGCTGATGAACCCACGGCAAACCTTGATACGATTACAGGACGCGAGATTATTGACCTTATCAAACAACTGAATACCGAGCAGGGAGTGACAGTGATTTCAGCAACGCATGACCTGAAGATGCTTGATGTTTCTGATCGTATTGTGGATATACGCGACGGTCTTGTGGAACGGATTCGGAATCGCGATGAGATTGAAATTGAGGTTGGGGAAGTTGGAGGGCATGAGTGATACACAATTTTATTGATTCGAAGGTTTGCTTATCAGGAGTTAAAAAATATACAGTCTACTTGATGTCAATATGTTGAACCTTAATAACTTGATGTTGGGAGATGACACAATGCAGAAAAAAATCCAAGCTGCGCCGACAATAGTCTATCCGGAATCGGACGGTAAACCTATGGCAGAAACAGATGTACACCGGAAGTTAATGATGAATTACATTCTGATGCTTGAAAACCATTTCCAGAATGATGATGAGGTTTATGTATCCGGAAATCTGCTCATGTACTACGAAGAGGGGAACCCGAGAAAATCTATATCTCCGGATGTGTTCGTTGTTTTTGGGGTTGAAAAGAAACTGCGGCGAACTTATTTGACGTGGGCAGAAGCAAATACGCCCGACTTTGTGCTGGAGATCGCAAGTCCGAGCACCTTTACGGAGGATATGGGACCGAAGAAAGATATTTACGCTGCTGTGCTTGCGGTGAAAGAATACTACATTTACGACCCGCTTGGTCAAATTGTGCCGAGTTTTATCGGTTATCGGTTGATTGATGGCGTATATCAAGAGATCGATTTTGTGAACGAGCGTTTACCTTCAACAGTGTTAGGTTTGGAGTTAGGGGAGCATGAAGGGATGTTAAGATTGTATGACCCTAACACATTGCAGTGGTTACAAACGCCATCGGAACGCGCTGAAACCGCTGAAGCACGCGCACAACAAGAAGCAAACGCACGGCAAACCGCTGAAGCACGCGCACAACAAGAAGCAAACGCACGGCAAACCGCTGAAGCAGAACTTGCCAGGGCTTTAGCAGAAATTGAACGTCTTCGCGCAGAAAGAAAAAATTGAAATCAGGTTTGCCTGCATGATGCCCGGTAGTTCAAATTGAATTCAGATATTGAAAATTCCGTTTGGCACTCTGATATGGACTACCCATGCCCGGTAAGATATCCTGCTCAACAACTACCCATCCATCGTAGTTCCGATTACGCAATTCCGCTATGAACGCTGGAAAATCAACATCGCCCTTGCCTAATTCGCAAAAAACGCCACCGTTAATTGCCATATAATAATCCCAGTCTTCCTTAAGAGCCTGCGCAGCAATTTCAGGGTGGCAATCTTTGAAATGCACGTGCCAGATACGTTCAGCGTGCCGATCAAATATGTCAAGCGGATCGCCCCCACCGAATCGGTAATGCCCTGTATCAAAACACAATCCGACCAGATTCGGATCGGTGCGTTGCATCAATGTGTCCACTTCTGCTGGTGTTTCTACATATCCAGCACAGTGATGATGAAAAACGGTGCGGAGTCCTGTGTCATCTCGCACCGATTGGGCAATACGATGCACACCCGCCACAAAAGTATCCCACTGATCTTGCGTTAAGCCGTGTTCAGGGCGGATGCGTCCTACGTTGTCTGTGCGGTCCTTTTCAGCAGTGTTATCATCTGAAAGCACGATGAACGCTGTGTCAAACCCAGCATCTGCTAATAAACGCGCATGTTTTAATGCACTTGCCTCACCTTGTTGGTGTGTCCCAGGATACACAAACGGGACCGGCACAAAAGCACCTACTAACATTAACTCACGTGCTGCCAGTTCGGCGCGGAGTTTTTCGGAATCCGTTGGCATGAAGCCCCAATCTCCCAATTCGGTGCCGCGATAACCGATCATTTGCATTTCGTTTAGGACTTCGGTATAGTCAGGGTATCGGTCTTTCGGTTCGAATTCAAGTACTCCCCAGGAACATGGGGCATTTGCTATTTTCATTTAGTTACCTATTAGGTTTCTCACCAATGCTACAAAGATTCGTAGTATAGTAAAACCTATAATTAATGGGACACTTCTGTATCGCAAACTGTTAGTTTGCGGACTAATATGCACAAACTAACAGTTTGATGCTCAACTTTTGTTGTCTGTTATGTTTCCAAAACAGATTTATTAAAGTGTCCCAATAATTTCAAAGTTCACTATTTTTGCGTATTTTCTTCGCTATGAGTATTCTACGCTTTTCCAAACACTCGTCATAATTTTCAATAATAAATATCAATAAAAATTTAATTGTCTTATCAAGACAAAGACTTTACACACCGTCATTGCCTAAAATTTTCTTGAGATTTTCAGTGAATCCTTGTATACTTTAAAACTATAGGACGATTAACGTCCAAAATAGGAGTTACATAAATTGAATTTAGACATGTCTAAAAAGGATATAAAAAATGGAAACGATGAACGATTTGTCTGAAGCGGTAGTCCTTACCTCCGAGCAAAAACAGTTTGTTGAAAACAATGGTTATCTTTTAATTAAGAACGCTCTACCTTCAGATGTTGTAGCAGAAATTAATGCAGCAGTTGATGAAGTTTTCGAGAAGGAATCAGCAGCAGAAAATCTGGACCCAGACGGCAAGCTGAACCTACGTAATTGCATTACGCATCATGAAGCGTTCCTTCAACTTCTCGACTGGCACAAGACTTTTCCCTATGCTTGTGGCGTTTTAAATTGGAATATTCAGATGATAACGTCACACCTGATTGTGCTCCCTTCAAAAGAAGAACCACCGGACGATGTCAAGACCAAGATTGGACTTCATCGTGATGGTGGAACATCATATCGTGAGATGCAGGAACCGCATCCGCGCATTCTACTAAAGATTGCTTACGCTATCAGTGACCAGTCTGATCCTGCCTCAGGTGCAACGGTGTTAGTGCCCGGAAGTAACCGATTAACAGGGACACCTGCCCGTGATCCAGAAACAGGTTGGGCACGTGGTGCGATTTCTATGAACGTCAATGCTGGTGATGCCTTTCTTTTTGAACAACGGACGTATCATGGCATCGGACATAACTGGTCAGGTTTGCCGCGTAAAACTATCTTTATGGGATATGCCTATCGTTGGGTTAAACCGATGGATTATATACAAATGCCTGATGAATTGGTTGCCAAATGTAACCCGATTCAGAAGCAACTGATCGGTGTTGTCACCGACCCGATGAGTTTCTATATTCCGCAAGATAAAGATGTTCCGTTGAAATCGGCTCTGAATGGTGGCAGTTAGAATTCTGTTTCTGCCAAATCATTAACAAAAGCGTTTACTGATCTTTGGCAGGACTTAATTGCGGTTTTAGAGAAAGACTCTGCTCTAAAAGTGCCCGGGCATAAGGGATATTGTGTAAACCGTAACCGCTGTCTCCTTTCACCATGTCATAGTTTAGTTTCGCATCTTTATAGGTTTGTGAGGTTTTATCTTCTGCGTTGTCCAGCATTGTTTTGACTTCCTTCATCTTTGCCTCAATTTCAGCGCGATAGAGAGGGAGTTTGGTCGCCATATCGTTGTCAGCACTATCATGACATCCGGCACTACCACAAGTTGAGAAGTCTGCTTTAAAGGTATGCCCGCCATGTTTTGTAATAGCTTCTTGGTCGTCTTTTTTTGCCATGTGGCAATGGACACACCGTTTTTTCATGGCGCGCACATGCGGTGACGGCATCCGTTTAACGCCTGCCCCTTCACGCCCTAAAAACATCTCTGTTTGCGATTGGTGCACAATACCAGCACCAGCACACCCGCAGTCCATCTTGTGGCAGGTGACACATAATTTTTTGGCTGGTACTACTAACAGATGTTCCTCTTTACTGGCATGGGAATGGCATGAAGAACAAGCAACAGCATTGACTGCCGTATTTTCGTTATACGGGTGTCCTGGAATGCCTCTCTCGGCAAATAGGGTATACCCAGAAGAGTGGCAACTCAGACAAGACGTTTTTACCTCATACGGTCCTTCAAGCAGATTGACAAGTGCATGCGAATGACCCGCCTGCGTCCATTCTTTGTAAGCATCTTCATCTCCATGACACTTGTTACATCCTTCAGCAAAAGGCGTTTTTGTATTTTCCGAAGTGCTTTCCTGTGTATCCGTAGTATCCGCTTGTAGTGTAGCAATTTTAAAAACAACGAGCGATCCCATCAACATGGATAAAGTTAAAAATAAAAATGCTTGTTTCATAGACTCTAATTGTCCTTTCAAATTACCAATTATACCCAATTAACGTGATTCGTCTTGCTAAGTGTGCGGTTAGGAAAACGCATTTACCGTCGGGGAAAAGATAAATTCCGTTAATTTGGTATTATTCATATAGGATATGCCATTTTCCAAAATTTGTCAATGAAAAGTTGTGGGAAATATTTCTTAAATCTTACTATAATATGCCAAAGTTTAGGTAATTTATGTGTATATCAAGCCTAAAAGGAAAGACCGATGAAATTAAAAAAGTTTTTAGATTTACTTTTCTCGTCTTTCTATTTGCGTTACCTTTCCCCGTTCTGTTTCAAACAGCGCGAGCGGTTTCAATGGCAGTTGGTCATGCAACCAGCATCCGATGGTAGTTGCGACAGCAAAATACTTCCCATCGGGTAAAAATGAGATAGCCCACAGGCCACTCCATTCCAATTGAGCAATTGCACCATCGGGAAGTTGCCAAGTTGTTACATCGCTGTTTCTGAGTAGATTATGAGATTGTCTGTGATCGTCGATTTTTTATATAGTAGACTTTAGAATTAATCGGACATTCGGTTAGGAAACCGCATCTACCAACGGTGTTGTAGCATAAACTTCCAGTTTGTGCATATCAGTGCGCAAACTGGAAGTTTACGCTACAAAAATGTCACTATAAAAAACCTCCAAATTTATTGTGGCGTGAGATGTCTTAAGTGCCTATAAACGGT
The DNA here is from genome assembly GCA_965221425.1 of Candidatus Poribacteria bacterium. Taxonomy (GTDB): domain Bacteria; phylum Poribacteria; class WGA-4E; order WGA-4E; family WGA-3G; genus MSPOR6. The sequence goes on from OZ244889.1 coordinate 790,796, forward strand.
TTCATATTCCAAAGGAGAATAGTGCCATCATAACTGCCACTTGCCAGAAGTTCCCCATCTGGTGAAAAATTGATCGATAGTATATCAGTAGGGTGTGCCCAGAAGGTATGAATGTTTTCACCGGTGGCAATATCCCACAAACGGATGGAGGTCTTTTCCCGGTTCTTTTCCCATTGCGGATCCCATCGAGAACCCGAAGCAAGGTAGTTACCACACGGTGAAAATGCAAGCGCGTAGGGTGCTTGACATCCTGTAGGTTGAATTAATGCCATTCGCACTTTGAAGGTAGTTGCGTCCCAAAGTCTAATTTCTCCCCACATTCCACCAGCGATAATGTTATCACAAGTAGAAGTCTTGAGTGCTCTAATGCGACGGGAGCCTCCCTTCTGGCGCTCTTGGGCACGTTGAAGGTCTTGTAGCATGCCTTTATATATGGAAGTATCTATACATGGTTCAATATCAAGCAATCCGATTTGTTCGCCGCTTTTGAAATCCCATACAATAGCAGCACCTCTTGGTGGACGAGTAAAAAATTGCTTGCCATTCGAATCAAAATGCAACTTCCAGCCTGGATATGTTTGTGGTGTTAGTGGCACGTGGTGCTGTTTTTCCCATTGCTGCACATCCCACACAGCGATACTATCCCCATAGATGATAACGAAGTATGCCCCTGTAGGTGAGAACCCTATCTTGGACACACGTGAAGAAGGACTTTTGGGAAGTTCAGTGACTTGTGTGCCGGATGCAACATGCCAAACTTTAATAGGGGTAAGGTTGTTTGCACTCACAAGATATTCTCCAGTCGGTGAGAACACCATTTTTCTCACTCTCAATTTCTTTCCGGTGAATTCTGCGACTTGTGTGTCAGATGGAAGATGCCAAACACTAATAGTATCTTCCTTTTCTTCGTTGGTTGCCAATAGTTCCCCACCGGGTGAGGTAACGATGGCACCGGATATATTGGGATTACTGTTTTCGAAGTGGAATGTGTGTTTCACCTGTCGGTTCGTAACATTCCATACACAGACAGCAGAGCGGGTTTTGTGGGTACTTACCAATCTATGGCTATCATTAGAAAAACTTACGGGACTAACGTTCTGATGATGTTCAGGAAGAGATACAAGTGTTGACGGTGTCCCTTCTGTCCAAACGTGTAGTTCACCACGTCCATTAGTGATAGCAAACCGTGTGCCATCTGCTGAAAAACAGGCACTTCGCTGAGATGGATTCCAAGTTTGAAATTTATCTATTGTCTCCTGTTGAACTGCGTCCCATAACACTACTTCAATGCCACCGATACCAGCAACTCGTAAATCGCCATCTGACGTATAAAAAGGTATGCCAAACCTTATGTAGTGATTTTCACCAAAAGTGGTAGGTGCCATTTCCAAGGTGCTGTTATGTATATTCCACACATGCACTTTGTTTCCCTTGTTACAGGCGGCGAGATACTGTCCACAGGGAGAAAAAACGAGTCTGTGACATCCCCTTACAGATTCTTCGGTGTAGTCGTCGTGAAGTTCTGCAATCTGTTCCTTAGTTTCCATACAGATGACGGATGTCATGTTTGCATCAGGCGTGTATGCAAAGAGGCTGCCATCTGATGAAAATGCTATAGGACTAACTTCATCTCTTACTCGTTTAGACTTTAGTGTGTAGTTTGTGATAGGGGTATCAGTGTCTGCACGCCAAGCATAAACAGCACACTTTCTGTCGTAGAATCTGGGAGTCTGTTCGGGAAATATTTCAAGATAGGACATAGCTAAGTGTTGCCCATCAGGCAAAAAGGTGAGACTGCTAACCCCTCCTCTCTCTACTCCTGAATCTTTGGGCACATCTATTTCTGCGATACATTGTAGGTTTTGTGTGTCCCATATTTTCACTACACCGTCCCAATCACTCGTAGCAACCCATTTTGCATTGTCAGAAAACGCGATGGTAGCTACCATGCCCCGTTCGGTTGCCCACAACGCTTGATCTGTCATCGTGTCAAGATTATACAACCAGCAACCGATACGTGTTGGAACAGCAAGGTGCGTCCTATCAGGTGAAAACGCCATTCTACCGATCTGACCTCTACCTAAACGTGCGATAGCGCCATCGGGGAGTTTCCATGTTGTCACGTCCGTGTCGTGGATAGGTCTAAATGCAGGGGTTATAAGTTTTTTGTATTCCATAAAATATCTCCTTGTATTCTACAGATAAGGTTTCATATCCCATAATAGAATAGTGCCATCATAACTGCCACTCGCCAGCAGTTCCCCATCCGGTGAAAAATCGAGTGCCCAAACATCAGTGGGATGTCCCCAGAAGGTATGGATGTTTTCGCCTGTATTGACATCCCACAAACGGATAGATACTCTTTCCTGTTTATCTTGCCATTGCGCGCCTACAGCGAGGTATTTTCCACAAGGCGAAAACCTAAGAGTTTGGGGTTGCTGACATCCTGTAGGTGGAATTATGACCATACGTGATTCTAAGGTCGTAGCATCCCAGAATCGAATTTCACCCATTTTCCCATGCCGTATCCCACCGGCAATAAGAGTACCGCAACGCGAGAATCTTAGTGTCCAGAGTCGTGGTTGGGACGTTTCTGGTTGTTCGTAGAGTTTTTGGATATCCTGTTGTGTCGCCTTATATAAAGATGTATCTAAACACACTGTTGTATCAAGTGCACCGATTTGTTCGCCGCTATTAAGATCCCATACAAGAGTTGGTCCATCAAGAACTTTGGTGATGAGATGATTACCGTTCGGGTGAAATAGTAGTTTCCAACGTTTAGGTCTCTGTACCACTGGAAGCGGCACGTCATGTCGTTTTTCCCACCGCGTGGTATCCCATATTGTAAAACTTTCTCCATAGAGACTGACGAAGTATTCCCCTGTTCGCGAGAAGCCCATCCTATTGACTCTTGATGGGTTTTGGGATAATTCAGCGATCTGTGTGTTAGACGCAAGATGCCAGATATTAATGATTTTTCGTATATTGGTAGTGACAAGGTATTCTTCTGTCGGTGAAAACGTCATCCGAGTCACCCCTTTATATTTTTCAGTGAGTTCTGCGACCTGTTTATCTGTAGTGAGATTCCAAACTCTAATAACTCGATTTTCTTCTAAGGCGGCCATGAGTTCCTTACTTCTGGACATAGTAATCGGACCAGGATAATTCGGACCTGCAAGGTAGATTTTTTGTTTCACCTGTCGGTTCATAACATCCCATAACCTATATCCCGAAAAATCATTAGCTAACCTAGCTCCTCCCGATATATCATTAGCACAGAGTAGTTTACGACTGTCTTTGAAAAACCTAACATAAACTACGCCTCTTGATATATGTGTGGGAAGTGACTGAACTGTTGGTGGATTGCCTTTTGTCCACACGTGCATATCTCCGCATCTATTTGTTGCGGCATATCGTGTTCCATCTGATGAAAACGACCCATATATGGGCCTTGGAAATTCAATGGTATCCACTGTTTCCTGCTGCTTTGCATCCCAGATTACCACGTCCCTGCGGGAGAACCCAGCAACTTGTAAGTTTCCATCGGTTGTATATGCAGGAACACTTATCTCTAAAACTCGATTGTTGCTATGGACTGTTGGAGCTATTTCCAAGGTGCCGTTTTGAATATTCCAAACGTGGAACTTGTTACCCCGATTGCAAGCGGCAAGATATTTTCCACACGGAGAAAACACGAGTTTGTAGCAGCCTTCGCCCGGCGTTTCGGTGTAATCATCACGTAGTTTAGCGATATGTTCACCAGTTTCTACATGCATCACGGATGTGATATTCGCTTCAGGCGTATATGCAACAAAACTTCCATCGGGTGAAAGAGCAATAGGAAGGGCGTGCCGTTTTCCTGGTTCCGGCTGAACAGAAAAACTTTTTATGGGCGATTCAGTATTTGACTGCCAATCGTAAACGGTAAAATGTGTTCCACCGCCACTATCTCGTGAAATTAAGTTGGAACGTGTTATGTATTTCCCATCTTGTGAAAACAGGAGATTTCGGGAATGTGCACTCACTGCTTTAGTAATTTTAGGTAAATCTATGTTGGCAGCACATTCAAGGTTTTGTGTGTCCCAAACCTTCACTGTACCGTTCCAGCTTCCAGTAGCCAGCCACTTGCCATCTTGTGAAAAGGTGATGGCACATAGAATGCCTTGTTCGGTATCCCACGCAGTGCTGAGTTTCATTGCATTTAGGTCGTACCACCAGCATCCGATAGTAGATGCAATCACAAGTGCCTCAACGTCGGGTGAAAACGCCATACCGCCGGTTATCCAACCTCTACCTAATCGGGTAGTTGCTCCCTCTGGCAGATTCCAAGTTGTTATATCTGTGCCATCAGTCTGATTTGTGTACATCTAAGGTTATCTCCTTTTTTATTTCAGCGGGAAGGTAAATGACTCGACCCCTTCACCTTTTCACAATGTCTGAGATATTACATCATTGAATATCATTCAATCTACTGCTTTGTCTACCCAAAATTTATGGATATAGGTCGCGATTCGGAGATCGCTCCTACCAATACCGTCTGCTCTTTGTAGGAGGGAACTCCGATTCCCGACTACTTTCAAGACCCATCAATTAACACTTGACTAACCACTACATATAAGGTGTCATATCCCACAATAGAATAGTGCCATCATAACTCCCACTCACCAGATATTTGCCATCTGGTGAATAGGCTAAATCTTGGACATCCGAAGAATGTCCCCAGAAAGTATGGATGTTTTCACCAGTCGACATTTCCCACAAGTGGATAGGTGCTTTATCCAACCCCCATTTCCACCAAGCACCGGAAATGAGATACTTTCCACAAGGAGAAAATGTTAGTGCCCACGGACGAATACACCCATGAGGTTGAAGGAATATCATGCGTGTTTCTAACGTTTCTGTGTCCCACAATCGGATTTCATTGATTAATGCATCAGCATTCCAAGTGCCGAGTCCACCAGCAATCCAGTTACCGCAAGGCGAAAAAACGATAGATTGCATGTGTTGATATTCCTTATATTGAAGATTTCCACCATTGATGACTCGCTCAATTTCCTGTGGTTCGCCTCTATATAAAGAGGCATCCTCTAAGGTTTCAGGTAAAGGAAGTGGTGAGATTTGTTCTCCTGTTTCAACATTCCAGAGTCGAGCAGTTCCATCCCTTGAAGAAGTAACAAACAACTCTCCATCGGGATGAAATGCGATTGCCTCAATCGAACCTGTGTGTTCTGTAAGTTGATGCTGTTTTTCCCAAAGCGCAGTATCCCATACGTAGACTTCGTCTGCCCATCCTCCGCTGATGAGATATTTCCCGGTAGGAGAAAACATCAGCGAATAGATACGGTTTTCATGCTTGGTCAGTTCTGCAACTAATTCTTCAGTTTCAATATGCCAGATCTGTATATTATTGTTTCCCGTATCAATAGCCAAGAGTTGATCATCTGGAGACAACGTCATGCATTTTCTTAAAGAACTGCGTTTACCTGAAGGTGGAAGTATCCGCTGGACTTCTCGTCTATTAATATTCCAAAATATCTTACCAGTACTTCCCCAATTACCACCGACCAATGTCTTGTTATCTTGCATGAATGCCACCAAATAGGGAACACTTCCAAATCCAGAAAAGAACGATCTTGTGTCAGAGGTATCTGTCTGCCATATCTGAATTTTATGGTTCCAACAGGCAATAGCGAATTTTGTTCCGTCGTTTGAAAACCTTGCGTTTTCTGCGGTGGCACCAATTGTGTTGAAGGTATCCAACTTATTATGCTGTGAAGCATCCCATATTAATACTTTATCGTTATAGATGTCGGCAACTCGTAATGTCTCATCAGGTGTATAAGCGAGTCTTACCCGGTTACCTTCATAAGTTTTGGGCATCATAACAAGAGATTCACTCTGAATCTCCCACACTTGAACGGTAGCACCAAGGCTTGCACTGGCAAGGTATTGCCCACAAGGTGAAAACAGGAGGGTATGTAATGGGGCAGTATGTTCCGTGAGGTGCGCTATGTCTTCACCTGTGTTTATATCTGAAACCGTTACTGTTTCCGGTGAAGTCACATAAGCAAATAATTTACTGTTTGGTGAGAAAGCGATCGGAAAATATCTGTCATAAGAAGTCCCTTCTTTCCTATAATCGCGTGATTTTGGATTTTCAATTTTAAAATTTCTGATGGGTGCGTTGAGTTCTGTGTTCCATGCATAAACAGCACTATGCCCAAAACCGGAAGCAGCGAGATATTGATCGTCTGGAGAAAACTGGACATGAAGGATGACATTGCGTCTCTCAGTACCTCCCCAGTCTGTTCTTGTAACACACTGCCCGTTTTGTGTGTCCCAAACTTTAAGAATGCCGTCTTGGTCACCAGTGGCAATCCAGCGTGCATCATGCGAGAAGGTAGCGACATTCATCATGCCACGTTCGGTGCCCCACAGTGCGCGGGGGGCAAGTGTTTCCATATCGTATAACCAAAATCCGATTTTTGTTGCAACAGACAGATATGCGGTATCATGTGAAAATTCGAGATCAAGGTGTAAGCCGTGTCCGAATCGGGCAATTGCGCCATCAGGGAGTTCCCAAGTTGTTACATCCGTGTCGTCGATAGGTCTAAATGCTGGGTTTACAAGTTTTCTGTTTTCCATAGAGGTGTCTCCTATTATTGCGAATGTACGCGCGAGGTCCGGTAACCTCGCGCGTCAAGATGTTGTGCAATGCAAGCAGCATTGCTATATTATAGATGAATTGAGATGGCAAACTTAGGAGTTTATAAATGGTTTCATATCCCACAGAAGGATAGTGCCGTCGAAACTACCACTTGCCAGCAATTCCCCATCTGGTGAAAATGCAAGATCATGAATGTCTGTGGGATGCCCCCAGAAGGTATGGACGTTTTCACCTGTGGCGACCTCCCATAAATGGATGGACATCTGCTCTAATCCTTTTTTCCACCAGGTGCCGGAAGCGAGATACCGCCCACAAGGTGAAAATGCAAGCACATAGGTACGAGAAGCGTCCAGGGGTAGCAGTATCGCCATCCGTGTTTCTAAGGTTGCTGCATCCCACAGTCTAATCTCATTAGCTATTCCTTTCCATCTCCGTTCCCGATTCAACCTGCCGGTGATGAGGGTGCCGCACGGAGAAATCTTTATATTACTAACATTTAAAATAGTTGGCTGCTGAGTCCCCAACTGCTGTTTCCAATCAATGAATTGTTGGATTTCTTGGGGGCGCCCTTTATATAGGGATGTATCTTCTAAGAGTGCGTCTAAAGGGAGTGAACCTACCTGTTCACCATTCTCAACATTCCAGACCCGTGCAGTTTTATCATGGGATGCGGTGACGAGCTGCTTACCATCAGGGTGAAATACCGCACTTCTAATCTCATCAGTGTGCCCTATGAGTTCGTGCCGCTTTTCCCATTGATGCGTGTCCCATACATAGAGCTCACCGGACAGAGACCCACTGACCAAACAGTTCCCTGTCGGTGAGTAAGCCATCTGGACGACACGTTTCTCATGTCCAGTCAGTTGGGCAATTAGGGTGCCAGATGTAATATGCCAGACTGTGATAGCGATGTCGTTGCTATGGCGGACTCCTAAGACAGATGCAGCAAAAAATTCTTCACAAGGGGACAAAACACTTCTAAGGCCCAAAGAGTACCCCTCTGTATCGGGACGGAAGATTCGTTGTAACTGATGATTCACTACAGACCAGTCCAGAGTTCCAGGTCGGTGCCCACTAATTAGCGTCTTTCCTTTTTGAGAAAAACGCAACCATTCAACGATGTCTGTATGTGCATCAGGCATAGGCACAGCTCTAATTGATTTGTCTGTTGCCCATACTCGGAATTCTTGTGAGTTAGCGATTGCGAATTGTGTCCCATCGTCTGAAAAGCGACATACTGCCCTGCGTGTCCCAAATTCCAAAGTGTCTATCTTCTCACGCTGCACCGTATCCCACATCACAACCTTTCCCTTATGGACTTCTGCAACATGCAATGTCCCATCAGGCGTATAAGCAAGTTTCACATAAGTTACGCCAGATACGGTATGTACTATTTCTGAGGTGGCGCTGTGAACATTACACACCTGCACATCGCCATTCCTGTGCGCCGATGCGAGGTATTGACCACACGGAGAAAATACGAGACCTTGAAATCCCAAAGGGGCGGGGCAACTAAAGTCTGTAATGTGTTCGCCGGTGTCTACATCTGAAATCGTTATTGTTGCCTGGGGAGACACAGAAGACACATACGCGAATAGATTCCCATTAGGTGAAAAGCAGATAGGAAATCTGTGTCCCTTCGTATCCTCTGCATCAATGGGAAACCGCAGGATGGGTTCGTCAGTATTTGTACGCCAAGAATAGATAGCACTTCGTCGGTGGTTTGACATGGCAAGATATTGCCCATCCTGCGAAAAGTGGAGCGTACTAGCCCGGGAGTCTATCTTAGTGATGCACTGCAGGGTTTGTGTGTCCCATACCTTAACGATGCCATCCGCGTTGCCGGTAGCAATCCACTGTGCATCGTGTGAAAAGACAATGGTATTAAGCATCCCGCGTTCGGTTTCAAATAGCGCAAGCGGTTTCAACGAAGGTCGGTCATACAACCAACAGCCGATGGGGGTTGCGACTGCAAGATACTTACCATCAGCAGAAAAAGACATATCCACTACTCGTCCTCGCGCTAATCTACCGATCGCACCTTCAGGTAGTTGCCAAGTTGTCACATCCGTGTTGTCAAGTGGTTTCAATGCGAGGTTTAAGGGTTTTTGATTTTCCATATAACTATCTCCTTTTTTTGTGAATGTACGTGCGAGGTCCGGTAACCTCGCACGTTGAGATGTTGTGCAATGCAAACAGCATCGCTATGTAATAAATGAATTGACAAGAAATGCTTAAGAGTTGATAAACGGTTTCATATCCCAAAGTAGGATAGTGCCGTCATAACTGGCACTTGCCAAAATCTTACCATCTGGTGAAAAAGCTAAATCCTGTACATCCGTTGTATGCCCCCAGAAAGTGTGTATGTTTTCCCCTGTTGCGACCTCCCATATTTGTATGGATACTCTGTCCAATCCCCTTATCCACCACGCACCGGAGACGAGATATTTTCCGCAGGGAGAAAATGTAAGCGCATACGGTTGGCTGCACGTTTCGGGTAGCAGTATGAACCTGCGCGTTTCTAAGGTTACTGCATCCCGCAACAGAATATGATCTTGTATCCCACAGGCGATAGTCGTCCCACAAGGTGAGAAGGCGAGTTTGTAGGGAACATACTTATAGCGACTTCTTTTTCCATTTTTTTCAATATATTGGTGTATCTGTTCTGGATCACCGCTATAGAGGGAGGTATCTTCTGGCAGTTCTGTAGGGAACAAGCCGATTAGTTCACCATTGACAATATCCCAGAGTTTTCCAGCACTCCCTTTTGACGCTGCAGCAAGTTGTTTACCATCCGGGTGAAACGCAGTTGTCAAAATCATTCGGTTATCTCCTGCAAGGGTATTGACTTTCTCTCCGGTCTGTGTATCCCAGATATTAATAGCACATGTAGGTGCTGAGCTGATAAAGTGTTCACCTGTAGATGAAAAACTCGTTACACGCCAAGATCTATAATTACTATCGGAAAGTTTTGTTATAAGGGTCTCAGACGTAATATCCCAGATTTCAACTGACCCTCTTGGTAGGTCGCGAAGTGCCAGTCGTTGTCCACATGGCGACACAGCACTGACACGGTACCACAGATTTTTTTCTTCTTCTGTTAGGTTTTCAGTTAGAATTGTGCGTTGTGCTTGCATCTTTGGTGTTGGAAATATCTGTTCTGTTTGTCTTTGTTCCACATTCCAGAACACTTGATACATGCCAAACCCATGTCCGCTTGCTAATGTCTTACCATTGTTAGAAAAAGCAACCGAATGCGCAACAGGTTTATGATCAGCGGGACTTGACACTTTACTTGACGGTGTGCCGACTGTCCACACACAAAGATCGCTACGCGAGAGGATCGTTGCGATGTACGCTCCATCGGTTGAAAAGCGTTCCTGATGACCGCTAAAATAATGATCATTTCTGGGTTTCTGACGATACAATGTATCAATTTTTTCTTTTCGGATAGCATCCCATACCACAACTTTATTATTGCGAATTTCGGCAATACGTAATGTGCCATCAGGTGTATAGGCAGGGATTAACCATGCATCATGATGGTATGTGATAGGTTCCGTTTCTAAGGTTCCTTTGTAGACATCCCACACTAATACCTCTTTGTCCTGATTGACAGCAGCAAGATATTGCCCACAGGGTGAAAAGACGAGCCCTTGGTAAGCCAATGGTGCTAAGCAATTGAGTTGTGCGATGTGTTCATCGGTTTCTATATCGGAAATGGTGAGAGTGTACTGCGGGTTTCCAGCGGACACGTATGCAAGTAGATTACCTATCGGCGAGAAACAGATAGGAAAACCGTGTCCACTTTCTTTTTTTAAGTCAATTGGGAAGTAAATCGCAGGTTCATCAGTGTTTTTTTGCCAGGCGTAGACAACATTTTGTTTGTCAAAACAAGATGCTGCTAAGTAGGCATTGTCCCGAGAAAAATGGAGGGACCAAAAAAATCCTGACGTTGACCTTGCTTCTACATTCTTGCGGTGGTTTATCTTTGCGAGACACCTTAGCGTCTGTATATCCCATACCTTCAAAACGCCATCACGGTTACTGGTGGCAATCAACTGCGCATCGTGTGAGAAGACAATGGTATGAAGCATCCCGCGTTCTGTTTCAAACAACGCGAGCGGTTTCAGCGATGAGCGGTCATACAACCAACAACCGATCGGCGTTGCCACAGCAAGATATTTACCATCAGCTGAAAAGGACATATCCACTACTCGTCCTCGCGCTAATCTACCGATCGCACCTTCAGGGAGTTTCCATGTTGTTACATCCGTGTCATCAAGTGGTTTCAATGTGAGGTTTAAGGGTTTTTGATTTTCCATATAACTATCTCCTTTTTTTGTGAATGGATGCGTGAGGTCCGTAACCTCGCGCGTCAAGATGTTGTGCGATGCAAGCAGCATCGCTATGTAATAGATAAATTGACGAAAAATGTTTAAGTGTTGATAAACGGTTTCATATCCCAAAGTAGAATAGTGCCGTCATAACTGCCGCTGGCAAGAAGTTTACCATCCGGAGAAAACGCGAGATCATGAATATCTGTGGGATGTCCCCAGAAGGTATGGATGTTTTCGCCTGTGGCTACCTCCCATAAATGTATGGACATCTTCTCTAAACCTTTTTTCCACCAAGTACCAGAAGCGAGATACCGTCCACAAGAGGAAAATGCAAGCGCATAGGTACTAGAAGCATCTACGGGCAGCAGTATCGCCATTCGTGTTTCTAAGGTTTCTGCATCCCACAGTCTAATCTCATTAGCTATTCCTTTCCATCTCCGTTCCCGAGACAACCTGCCGGCGATGAGGGTACCGCCCGGAGAAAACTTTATACTACCAACATTTAAGAAAATTGGCTGCTGAGTCCCCAACTTCTGTTTCCAATCAATGAATTGTTGGATTTCTTGGGATCGCCCTTTATATAGGGATGCATCTTCTAAGAGTGCGTCTAAAGGGAGTGAACCCACCTGTTCACCATTTTCAACATTCCATACCCGTGCCGTTTTGTCATGGGATGCGGTGACGAGCTGTTTACCATCAGGGTGAAATACCGCACTTCTAATGTCATCAGTGTGTCCTATGAGTTTGTGTCGCTTTTCCCATTGCTGCGTGTCCCATACATAGAGCTCACCGGACAGAGAGCCACTGACCAAACAGTCCCCTGTCGGTGAGTAAGCCATCTGTAGAACACGTTTTTCATGTCCAGTCAGTTCAGCAATTAGGGTGCCAGATGTAATATGCCAGACTACGATACCAATATCAGTGTTATGGCGGCTGCCAAAGACAGATGCAGCAAGAAATTCTTCACAAGGGGATAAGACACTTCTAAGACCCAAAGAGTACCCCTCTGTATCGGGACGGAAGATTCGTTGTGCCTGATGATTCACAACAGACCAGAACAAAGTATAATGTCCGCTGTGCCCACTAATTAGTGTCTTTTCTTTTTGAGAAAAACGCAACCACCTGACGATGCTTGGATGTGCATCAGGCATAGGCATGACTCTAATTGATTTGTCTGCTGTCCATACTCGGAATTCGCGTGAATTAGCGATCGCAAATTGTGTGCTGTCGCCTGAAAAGCAACAAATAGCCCTATTTCCCTCAAATTCCAAAGTGTCCATCTTATCCTGCTGCACATTATCCCAAATCACAACCTTTCCCTTATGGACTTCTGCAACATGCAATGTCCCATCAGGCGTATAAGCAAGTTTCACAGAAGTCGCGCCGGATACGGTATGCACTATTTCTGAGGTGGCGTTGTGAACGTTACACACTTGCACATCGCCGTTCCGATGTGCTGATGCAAGATATTGACCACACGGAGAAAATACAAGACCTCGAAATCCCAAAGGGGCGGGGCAACTAAAGTCTGTAATGTGTTCGCCGGTGTCTACATCTGAAATCGTTATTGTTGCTTGGGGAAATATAGAAGACACATACGCGAGTAGATTCCCGTTGGGTGAGAAGCAGATAGGAAAGCTATGCCCCTTCGTATCCTCTGCATCAATGGGAAACCGCAGGATGGGTTCGTCAGTATTTGTACGCCAAGAATAGATAGCACTTCGTCGGTGGTTTGACATGGCAAGATATTGCCCATCCTGCGAAAAATGGAGCGTACTAGCCCGGGAGTCTATCTTAGTGATGCACTGCAGGGTTTGTGTGTCCCATACCTTAACGATGCCATCCGCGTTGCTGGTGGCAATCAACTGTGCATCGTGTGAAAAGACAATGGTATTAAGCATCCCGCGTTCTGTTTCAAATAGCGCAAGCGGTTTCAACGAAGGTCGGTCATACAACCAACAGCCGATGGGGGTTGCGACGGCAAGATACTTACCATCAGCTGAAAAGGACATATCCGACACGCGCCCCCGTGCCAATCTACCGATCGCACCTTCAGGGAGTTTCCATGTTGTTACATCCGTGTCGTCAAGTGGTTTCAATGTGAGGTTTAAGGGTTTTTGATTTTCCATATAACTATCTCCTTTTTTTGTGAATGGATGCGTGAGGTCCGTAACCTCGCGCGTCAAGATGTTGTGCGATGCAAGCAGCATCGCTATGTAATAAATGAATTGACGAGAAATTTCTAAGTGTTAATGTACGGTTTCATATCCCAGAGCAAAATGGTGCCATCATAGCTGCTACTTGCCAGGAGTTCACCATCCTTTGAAAAAGCGAGATTTTGAACATCTGAGGTATGTCCCCAGAAGGTATGGATGTTTTCCCCAGTAGCAACTTCCCATATTCGGATAGAGACTTTGTCTGTTCTGTTCCACCAAGTACCTGATGCAAGATACCTTCCACATGGGGAAAAAACTACATCTCCGACACGCCAGCAACTTTCGGGTAGAATCCACCCCATGTGAGGCTCTAAAGTTGCTGAATCCCACAAACGTATCTCTCCAAATAGACCGCCAGCAAGAAATGTACCGCAGGGAGAAAATGCAATGGAATTGACCCATTCCGTTTTTGAACTTTGATTAAAAGGACGATGGATTTCTCGTTCATCTCCTCTATACAGAGATGTATCTGAAAGAATGAAATCTACCGATGGAGATCCAAGCTGTTCTCCACTTACAATGTCCCACAAGTGGATAGGACCATTCCATGCGGCAGTTGCATATTTCTGACAATTTGGGTGAATGGCTATTGCTTTAACCACATCTGTATGAGCGATGAATGCGTGCTGCTTTTCCCAACCTTGGACATTCCACACAATGATTTTTCCATCTATATCTCCGCTGATGAGGTGTTCCCCTGAAGGTGAAAAGACCATGGCAGAAACAGAACTCTTATGTTCGGAGCGTTCTGCTATTTGCGTTCCTGATGTAATATTCCAGACTTCAATGGTTTGTCTATTTTCTCCAATGATAGCGAGTAATTCTTCACAAGGTGACAGGGCACATTTTTTGCCATTGCTTTTTGGTTGGATCGGTGGAGGCATCACCTGTTTCTGTTTTATATCCCAAAAAACGATATTAGGTTCACGCCAGTATTTGCATATCAGCATATTATCCGATTGTGAGAAAATCATAGAATCGGTTGGAGAAGAAGGTTCTTGGATTGGAATTTCTGTGATGGAGGAATCTGCCTGCCATACATTAATCTCACGCGAAGTAATGATCACCCACAGTTGTGCATCAGAAGAAACATTTACCACCTTAGTAGGAGTTTGGTATTCAATGGAGTCAAGTTTCTCTCCTTGAGTCACATCTAACATGACGACCTTATTTCTATAGATATCGGCTACTTGCAAGGTACTTTCTGGAGTATGTGCAGGCAGCACTCGACCTCCGCAAAGGTCTGTGTAAGTTGTCTCTAAGACCTCTTTATTGATATTCCACACTTGCAAATCTATGTTTTTTTGTGTCTCAAGGTCTTGAATACTTGCTGCAAGAAACTGGTTACATGGTGAAAAAACGAGGCTATATACATAACAGGGACAAGATAAATGGAGAGTTGTAGGCAAAGATGCAATGCGTTTCTTCGATTTTAGGTGCCGGACAGTGATGGTGAACTTGTCAGAAGCATACGCGAGCAGCTGCCCATCAGGTGAAAAGCAGATAGGATAACGGGCAGGGAACTTTTCTTCACCTTTCCTCCGTCCCCTTTCTATCCTACCCTCTAATCTGAAACTTGCGACATGTTTCCCAGATTGTGTGTCCCACACGTATATGTCTCCATATCCACTACCAGCTGCGGCTATATATTGATTGTCTGGTGAGAAAGCGAGACTGGAAGTGCTTTTGTACCATCCTTGTATTTTCGCGACACACTGAAACGTTTCGGTTTCGTGTACATTTATAATACCGTCCGAGTTATTAGTGGCGATCCATTTCCCATTGTTAGAAAGGGTAACGGTATTGACCATACCACGTTCAGTGTCCAATAATGCGATAGGTTGCTTTGTATCAAGTTCATATATCCATGTTCCGATGTGAGTAGCAACAGCAAAAATCCTTTTTTCAGAGGAAATTGCAATATCGCTTATAACGCCTCGTCCCAATCGGGCAATTGCGCCATCGGGGAGTTCCCAGGTTATCACATCATCTGTGTTTGCACTCACTGGCGCAGGAATCCTTAATTTTTTATCTTCCATCAAAACATCTCCTTGTATTCTACAGATAAGGTTTCAGATCCCAGAGGTAAATCGCACCATCATGCCCCCCGCTTGCGAGGACAGTGCCGTCCTGTGAAAATGCGAAGCACTGAACATCAGTGGTATGTCCCTTGAACGTGGCGATATTCTTCCCTGTTGCGACTTCCCATAAACAGATGGATGTCTTTTTTAATCCACCTTTCCACCAAGCTCCCGCAACCAAATATCGGCCGCATGGCGTGAAGCGCAGTGTAATTGGTCGCTGATTTTCCTCCGATTGTGGAATTGTCATGAGCGTTTTTCCTTCTGTCGCATCCCACAAGATAATCTCGTTCCAGAATCCACCAGCGATTATGTTACCATCTGGTGAAAACGTTATCCCCGCATTGGAACTGTTATATCCTCCCCGTTCCGGCGTAGTTAGGGGTAACTGGGTAATCTGTTCTTCAGCATCAACATCCCATAATATGGGGATTCGTTTTTCTGGTACACGTGCTATAGGGATGCTTGCAAGCCGTTTTCCATCGGGACTCAATGCCAACGCCCTAATATATTCTTCGTGTCCTGCGAGGACAGCACATTTTTCCCAGTTTCCTCCGTAGTCTATTTCATTTGATGAAGGTGTGTACTCCCACACATAGATGTTACGGTCTCTGCCAGCGCGTGCCAACCGTTGACCTGCCAGTGCTAACGCATCGGTCCCCGTCCCCGATGACAACCCGGGTTCAGGGATAAGGATTTCAGCGATGGATTCACCGCTTCCAAATTCGTATACCTCTAAGATGTTTTCATCTCCGCCAACAGCAAGGATTTTACCGATTGAAGTCGGGTAAACATCACGTATTCTATGTGGCAGTTCTTTTTTAGTTGGATGTCGCCCACACTGAGTTGAAATGTCCCATAAAAACGGGTTCCTGCCCCAGTACGCGGTCACCAAAGTCTTTTCGTCCGACGCGAAGACTAATGAACCGACAGTCCCAGTGTGTCCTTGAATGGTCGGAAGTGCTTGATCCGTGGGTCTGCCTTTCGTCCAGATTTTGATTTCACCACTATCGGTATAAGCCAATTGTGCGCCGCTCTCCGAAAAACGAACAAAACTTCCCTGGCTCTGATGTTCACATGTATCGATTCTTTCGCCTTTTTCTAAATTCCAGATTTCAAGCTTAGACTGAGATGGAAAGACTACCGCGGCTATTAATTTACCTTCCGGTGTATAATATGGATGCATTTGAGCATCCTCGTGATCAGTATAGGTTTCCTCAAGGTTTCCAGTCTCCACGTTCCACACGTGTAACCTTCCTTCTGAACCAGTGGCAGCAAAAAATCGTCCACATGGCGAAAAGCAGTGGCGCCCCCACCTTTCAGTCCAATCAAGACGAGTGATTTGTTCTCCCGTTTCTACCTGCCACACTGCAATGAATTCAGCGGTACGGTTGTTATGATCATAACAAGTGCCTGCCAACAAACTCAAATCTGGAGAAAAGCAGCTTGGATAGATAGCATTTATGGATTTGATGTCAGTATCACTTAATTTCATTTCTATTTCATTTTTTAGTGTGCCGGTGCGCGGACACCAGATATAAACCCTTCTGGTGGGATAATTGAAAGCGACGAGTTGTTCTCCATCTTGAGAAAAGATCGGTTTTAAAGAAGACAAACCAATCCGTCCTTTCGGTCTTTTCGGTAACTCCATCTCCGCAACACACACCTGATTATGGATGTCCCATACCCTGAGTGCTTCGTTATATGTATATGAAGCAACCCATCGACTATCAGGCGAGAATGTAACACTGTCAATATACCCCCTATCCGTTTCCCACAGCGCGATCGGGGATAGCGTGGAGAAATCATATATCCAGAGTCCTATTTTTGTTCCCACAGCGAAGTACTGTCCATCGGGTGAGAACGCCATATCCCGGACACAGCCGCGCCCTAATCGAGTAATCGCGCCTTCAGGAAGCGCCCGTTTAGAAACTTCGCTATCGTCAAAATTATACGGACTGGGTGTTTGTGTTTTTGTGGATTCCATTAAATCTCCTTTATTGCAAATCTTCTATAGTCTATCTAATAAATCGTAAGTTTGATTTACAGTACGCAGCATTTATAGTAACCTAAGTTGCTACTTATGTAGCACAATCTGTATGAAGTTTAAATAAATATTTCGGTAATTGGCAAGGTTAGGAAGAAATCAACGGTATGAATCATGGCGAATGCCTTATGCGCATTCGTCTTTAGGCATTCCCCGCCTTGCCAGCAGCAAGTGTACATCTCTGCTGGCGAGGTTTCCTAACCTCGCAAAATTACCCAATTTATTTTTTTATCTTCATTTAGATTGTACATATTAGTCCGCAAACTAACAGTTTGCGCTACAAATATTGGCTAATTATCAGCATATTTTCATTTTAGAAGGTGTTCCCATGTCTAAAAACTTACAGGTAACTCGCGCGGCAAAGAAACAGGAAATGAGTAGTAATCCCATTTCTAAAAAAAATTACATTATAAGATTTTGAATTTACCGTTGAAATGAAGCATGTAAGAGGCCCCAAATCATGCAGAATACCACACGGGGAATCATGGCGAATGCGCGTACGGCATTCGCCATGATTCATACCGTTGATTTGGCGCATTCTGCCACGCGCATTTGGCGTTGATTTGGCAATGAATTGCGATTGAACGAGTTTTGTTAATAATGATCAATCATTTAGAAATGGTATAAGAAAGTTATTCTTTATGTTGAAATCAGGTGAATAAGGTAATCAACTGCACGCTAATCTCAGTAACGCCGTGGCGGCATAAATATTAGTCAATAGAGTGAAAAGTCTACTCGCAACTATACATCTGTTTCTCTGTTGGGGCGACATTCGGTGTGATGAAACTAAACACAAGTTGAGGTATTTCCTTTAAAGGATATTGTTGGGTGGATAATCACAAAACTATACAAAACCTGATTAAAATGTTGGGTTGGATGTTAATTTGTTGAAGTGATCGGATGGTTTACAAAAAAAATGGGCTTACCTGGAATCGAACCAGGGACCTCGCGCTTATCAGGCGCGCGCTCTAACCTTCTGAGCTATAAGCCCCTGACAGAAGAAAAAAGTGTGTTCTTTGAAAGTTAAATAGGAAGTCGTATATGCCTTGTAAAATTTAGAGCGTTCTGAACAAGGAGATTGTGTGAGAATATCCTTGTTAAGGCTCCTTAGAAAGGAGGTGATCCAGCCGCAGGTTCCCCTACGGCTACCTTGTTACGACTTCGCCCCGGTCATCAGTCTCATTTTAAACAGCTCCCTCCCGAAGGTTGGGTCACCGTCTTTGAATGCTACCAACTCCCATGGCGTGACGGGCGGTGTGTACAAGGGCCGGGAACGGATTCACCGCGGCATGCTGATCCGCGATTACTAGCGATTCCAACATTCATGCAGTCGAGTTTCAGACTACAATCCGAACTGGGGCCGGCTTTTTGGGATTTGCTCCACCTCGCGGTTTGGCGTCCCTCTGTACCGGCCATTGTAGCACGTGTGCAGCCCAGGGCATAAGGGCCATGCGGACTTGACGTCGTCCCCACCTTCCTCTGGCTCGTCACCAGCGGTCTCTTTAGAGTCCCCAGCATTACCTGATGGCAACTAAAGACAGGGGTTGCGCTCGTTGCGGGACTTAACCCAACATCTCACGACACGAGCTGACGACAGCCATGCAGCACCTGTCAGAGTGTCCCGAAGGAAAACTATATTTCTATAGCGGTCACTCAGATGTCAAGCCCTGAAATAAGGTTCTTCGCGTTGCTTCGAATTAAGCGACATGCTCCACCGCTTGTGCGGCCCCCCGTCAATTACCTTGAGTTTTAACCTTGCGGCCGTACTCCCCAGGCGGGGTACTTAATGCGTTAGCTACAGCACAGAGGGAATCGATACCCCCTACACTTAGTACCCATCGTTTACAGTAAGGACTAGCGGGGTATCTAATCCCGGTTGCTCCCCAAACTTTCGCGCATGAGCGTCAGTCTTAGACCAGAAAGCCGCCTTCGCCACGGGTGTTCTATACGATATCTGAGCATTTCACCGCTACACCGTACATTCCACTTTCCTCTTCCAGACTCAAGTAAAGCAGTATCAAACGCAGTGGCTCGGTTGAGCCGAACCCTTTCACGTCTGACTTACTCCACCGCCTGCGCGCGCTTTACGCCCAGTGATTCCGGACAACGCTTGCCCCCTACGTATTACCGCAGCTGCTGGCACGTAGTTAGCCGGGGCTTTCTACTACGGTAACGTCAAAACCGTTGCGTTATCAGCAACGACCAATTCATCCCGTAACACAGAGGTTTACGACCCAAAGGCCTTCATCCCTCACGCGGCGTCGCATCGTCAGGGTTTCCCCCATTGCGAAATATTCTCGACTGCAGCCTCCCGTAGGAGTTTGGGCAGTGTCTCAGTCCCAATGTGGCTGACCATCCTCTCAGACCAGCTACCCATCGTTGCCTTGGTGTGCCGTTACCACACCAACAAGCTAATAGGACGCGGGCTTATCTCCGAGCGGCAGCCGAAGCCACCTTTCATTCGGCCGACCAAAGTCAACCGAATCGTATTTGGTATTAGCAACCCTTTCGAGTTGTTGTCCCCATCTCAGAGGCAAATTACCCACGCGTTACTCACCCTTTCGCCACTTTCCACCGTACCGAAGCACGGTTTCTCGTTCGGCTTGCATGCCTAATCCACGCCGCCAGCGTTCGTCCTGAGCCGGTATCATACTCTCCACAAAAGTATTGAAGTACATCTTCAAATAATTGAAGCGCACTCACAAGCTATATAATAGGCACGTCACGTTCACTATTTAACTTTCAAAGAACAACTTTACCTTCCTAAAATTGAAAGGTAATCTTAATTATACACCCTAAAAATAGGTTTGTCAAATAAAATTGTAAAAAAAAGCATATTTTTTACAAAAAATATGCTTTTTTAAGGAATTTAAGCGTTTTTTTCTGTTTTTCGATCAATTTTAGTGGTTACATGTTAGTATTCGAGAGTTTCTAACGCGGCCCTTTAATCGTTGATTATCTCTGTTTCAGTCGTTTCTATTTTAAAGCTCTTTACATTATCACCTTCAAGCAGAGACGGATCTAAATCTAAATCCGTGCCAACGATGACTTGAACTGGGCTGCCATCTCCCTGAGCTTTTGCCTGATTGAGCAGTGTAAGCACACCCATCAATTGTCGGCGATTTTCTTGTTGTTCCTCAGGTAAAATCTCAATCCAGTCCTCAAAAAGCGCGGTCAGATCTTCAAGCTCAACAGGACCACCGGACATCTGCTTCAGTCTATCCATTATTGCGTCAACTTTGGGAGATTGACCGTATTTTTCAGCGAGATAAGCCTGTGCCTTTTCGATGTCTGCCTCTTCTGCATCTTCGTCAAGCAGCGAGGTAACTTCTTCAGGTATGCCAAATGTGGACATTAGCGATGAAGCATCAAATTGAGGTGTCTCTGTTTTTTCAGCAGATGCTTCGTTTTCTTTTGCGGTGTTAGCCAGTTCAGATTTCACTATAGATTTTGGTTTAACCTTAACATTTTCGTTCCCTGATTTTGGCGTTTGTGTTGCCTTAGACTGTTCGACGGACTTGGTTTTATCACTTTCGGAGGTTGCTTTAGATGGTGTAGTAGATTCGGGAGATGCCCCGATTTCTGATGCGAAACGTTCATAACTCCATTTTGAGTAAAAATGGGTGCCGGCAAGGAGTAGGACGGCGATAATTACTATCCCACCAATTACCTTGAGATCGAGTTGTTTGAACATTGTTTCTCCTTTTTCTAAAATGGTTAATCTATGATAGACACTTTTGAGACATCAAAAAATATAGCAAAGTGCCGTATTTAAAAATACACACTTGATACACCAAAATGTTCCAATAAGGTTTAACTGAAATGCAGGACGGCACAAACTGGAAGTTTATGCTACAAAAGAGAGACATTATATATCAGAAATGGTATTATACACCGCCACTGATAGCAGGGAGGAAATGGAGTTCAGCGTCTGCGTCAACATGTTCGGGCATGTCTTTCTGATGAAAATACTGTTGACGCAAACACCTACGTCGGATAAGTGCGATTGTCCTTACGCTATCGCTCCACTGAAGCTTTTTACGGCCAATAAGTTATGCTCTTTCCACTTGATTTTGATGGATCAACGTATTTAGCCAAATCACGAAATGCAATGACGGTACAGTTTTTTTTACGAAGATAATCCATGTAGGTCTTAAACACCTCCGGGGGAACATCAACCCATGGATGTTCAAGGGCAGGCACACCGTGAAACGTCAGGACGGTGATTTTGCCGTCTTTTGCTTGGTCAACTGCCCAAACTAAATCCTCAAATTTATAGTTCGGACCTGGAATACTTGATGGAACGACCAACGGGTGATGGACATCCGGATCGTAAATCGGTCCACGTCCACCCTCTCGATGATGGGGAAAATCAGGGGCAACACCTCGC
This sequence comes from Candidatus Poribacteria bacterium, assembly GCA_965221425.1. Lineage (GTDB taxonomy): Bacteria > Poribacteria > WGA-4E > WGA-4E > WGA-3G > MSPOR6. The sequence goes on from OZ244889.1 coordinate 812,537, forward strand.
CGTGCGAAACGATACCCTTTTTCTGACAACGCCTCTATCGATTCTGGACTGCGACAACTCGCAGGATAGGCGAAGGTCTCAGGCACAGGAATACCGTGTTCTTCGCACCGTTCATCAATATGTATCAAGTCTGCCAACAACTCTTCTTTCGATTGTGTGTTGGCATGTGTGTGATGACGGGTATGGTTACCTATCTCAAAACCATCCTCGTGCAATTGACGGATCTCTTCCCATGTAACATAGTGATCTTTGTTGTTCAGAAAACCGAGACCTTCTGTAATGAAAAAAGTTGCCCCAAAACCGTAACGCTTCAACAACGGTGCAACATAAGTATAATCTGATTTGTTCCCGTCATCAAAAGTAAGGACAACTAATCTGTCAGGGATAGGTTGTGGGTTTTCAACCTCAGATAATTCTTGATTCTGTTTTGGCATTTTACACCTAACAATTTTACCTGATCTGTTAATGAAAATGTAAGAGGCGCAATGAATTGCGCGACTACAAACGCTTAATCATCGCCTGCAGGTGGTTTGGTAGGAACAATTCCCTTAACCATTTGTATTGGAGCACCACTTTCAGAACGACTTGTTTTCACAGAAAGATATCCACTTTGATTAGCGTCAAAAATCGCATCTGTGCATGCCAATAGCACTGCATCTCGTGTTTCCTGATTTTTCCCAGCTGCTTTTTCAAACTCTTCAAAAGTTGCTAAAGCATTCTGACGATGACGGTTGACAGTTTGTAAATGTTTCTCCGCGGTATAATTCTTAATAGAACGGTTAAGTAATAGATAAATCAAGGAGAGAAAAAATCCTTTTGCAACCAAATTTTGTAGAATCACAGGCAACTGACTTCCTGCAGGTGCTAAATCCTTTAACAACCACCAAAAAATGAAACTAAATCCAAGAGTTAACGAGCTAGTGATTATTAGCCAAAGACGGGCACCCTTCCCATGTTCTTCTGCTTGATCGGCAAAAATCTTCTCATATGATGAGATTGACTTTTTTCTTATTAGGTCTTCTACATCACGTTCAAGTTGACTGAACGTCTCTTGTCTTTCTACTTCTTTAGCCTCAGAGTCATCGTTATTCTTCTTTGCCCGACTGACCTCGGCATCAAAATTTCCCATAGCATCGGCAATGGTAGCGTTAATCCGAGACTCAAGTTGCTCAATTTGGTTTGACTTCAAATAGGTTATAGTCTGACTTAAATTTACTTTCGCATTCTCACATGTATTGGAAATTGTTTGTAATAGATTGCCATGTTCCTTTCTTGCATTTTCTTCGGGAATCTTAAAATTTTCAATCTGGTCTATTTTATCAATAAAGTCTTTCAAATAACTCGCAAATTGCTTAAGGTTTTTGTATGGCAAATCAAGAAGTGATTCATGTGGAGAAGCCAAAATTTCCTGAAACATATTTAGTGTAGTGGATAAATCTCGATACACCAACTCAAAACTAAAACCTGCTCCTGATAAATCAGAACGGTTTGATTTTTCTAAATTGACTTCAGACAAATCGATTTTCTTTAGAAAATCGATTTGTCCTTCGTGAGTTCCTTGGGTAATTTTCTGGAAATGGGCAAGGATTGCTTCGGGATCCTTTAGATCGCTCAGTTGTTCTGTTTGACTTGACGGTTCCCATATTTGAACTATTGGTGGTTCGTCTGATTCTGTTACCCTTGCGATATCATAGGTTTTCTCCGTTCCGAAGTCTGCAAGTATCCATGTAGGTTCCGATTCATCCTTCCAAATCAACAAACTTTGAGATAAGAATTCTTGCTGTGTTTTAAATTCGTTTTGTAGATTATACAAATTCTGCTGGCTCACAGCTTCATTGAATTGCTCGTAATCCAAAGTGAATAACATCTTTCTTTCGTTCATATATTTCTCCGTCATAATAAAGATTCCAAAAGTTAAACTTACTGATGCAAAATGTTGATTTAACTTTCTTCATCAATCTCCGCCATCACCCGCAGCGTCTCCGCAACCGCAACTAAAATAGAACGATACTGCCGCACCTCCGTATGACTTAACGTTTTATTTTCTTTCTCTCTATCCTCCAACCACTTCTTACACACTTGATACGCGCCGATCTCATATTCCCACACCTCCGCAGGCACATCCGTGAAATGCTGTGTAGCATTTATCCAAACACTGCCATCTTCATGATGAGGCGTTTCGACAACGCCTTCACCTTCACCTTCAAACCGATGACGATTCGGAATTTGTACATCCGTTAACAGATGCCAATTAATCAATTCTTGCCCTAACGCTGCAAGATTGCGGAAGTAGTCGATATTCTTCGGCAAAGGAACACGCGGAAAATCGTATCTCAAAAATTCAAAATATCGTTCGCGATAGGTTGGACTATAAAGCACAGCATAGATATAAGCGAGAATCTCCTCTGGTGCAATACCTTCGGGAAGGTTTAACGGTGTAATTTGCGGCAACCCCAACGTCTCCGCAAGTGTGGTAAGAAAAGCAGGTTTGAAATTGAGTTCGCGTTCTGTTGAACCTAATAACACCTCTGAATCAGGATATAGATAGAGCGGAAACACATGCCCGGATTCACTTCCTCTATTTGAGACATAGCAGTTTTCTGTAATATTATCGGTCACCAGAGCATGTTGCCAATTCTTACTTGTGACAATTCGGCAAATGCATAGGGCAATATTTTCACTTAGGAGATTAGGCATATTAGTAGGACGGGGCATACAATGAAAGCCTTTGGTTCCTCCGGTGTAGTAGGTCCAACGTGTGTCATACGGACGGTAATTTATAGGTTTAATATGTTGGTTTGCGTTGGGATGGTTACGGAGATCCACTTGTGCAAAATGTACCTTCCAATCTCTGGTATCGTCTCCTAAATTATACTTTACCCGGGCATCTTCTACTGAGAGTGAGACAAAATCTGTTACCGTTTCACGAATTGCTTCAGCAGTCCGATGAATTGTTAATTTATCTCGCGCGGTGACAATTCCAATAGAACTAGTTTGGAAGATGTCAGTAATTTTCCATCCAGAATCGTATTCAGCACTATAGCCTGTTGGATACGGTACAAAAAAGTATTGGTGTGATTCGGGCTTTAATTTAGACCATTCAGTAGATCGGACATCGTTTTCAAAAAGTTTTCTATATTTTTCTGATCGATTTCCCCACATATCAAAATAATAGACCATTGCTGGTTCTGGATTATCCCGTTCTTTGACACACAACAGAATACAAACGCCTTGTGAAATATCAAACACATTTTTATCTTTCTCGCCATCCGGTACTCTTTCCTGTATTCTAATACTACCGTGTAAATTGAGTATGTAAATAGTATTGAAACTACCTAATAGACTATGCCGCATACCGCGAAAAGTCGGACCGCATAGGAAACTATTGTTGACAATATAACCGAGAACTCCTTCACCATTTCTATCGATTCGCCACTGTGCCCATCGGATAAACTTCACATAGTCATCCTGAAGTGCTTTTAGGGTTGGTTCATCAATTAGTTCACCATCTATCTCTTTGTAATCCTCAATGAGTTTGCCGATGAAAGTTAACTCACCTTTGCTATCACGACTTGGGTTAGCAGAATGACGTGAATAGGGAGGATTGCCGAGGATGACAAGGATAGGTTTGTCTCGTTTTACAGAGAGTGCTTCATTCGCTTCATCTGAGAGAAACGGAGCAAAAGGTTGTGCCTCTACCATTCCTGCTGGTAGTTCCAAAGCATTGGTAAGATAGATACGAAGACGTTCATTGTCGTGCCATCCATGCTTTTGTAAGAATTGACTCAACTTGAGATGTGCAATTGTATAGGGAGCAACAAGCAGTTCAAATCCAAAGATCCGTTTGACAAGCTGCGCGTTGACATATTGCTGCCACTCTCCCGTGCCATATTCTTCCGTAACGTATTCTCGGATGTGGTCAAGCACGGACAGCAGGAATCCACCAGTGCCTGTTGCGGGATCAAGGATGAGCGTGTTGTCATCTGCCAGTCCGTCGGGTCTGTTGAGTTCCGATTTGAGCAGTGCGTCCACAGAACGCACGATGTAAGAGATCACCTGACGCGGCGTATAAAAAACCCCGCGATCAGCCTTGAGTTTCGGATTATATTCTCTTAGGAATGGTTCATAGAAATGGATAACATGGTCTTCAAAGGCATCTGTGGGTGCTAATGACGTTTGGAGCATCTCTGTTGGAACGTTACGTAATAGTCTTGCAATGTCATCCAGAATAAATTTAATGTTTTTTGTGAGTTTTGGAGATGCAATCTGATAGAAAAGATCTTTAAGGAATGGATTAGATTCCGGAAGTGTCTCAGCAGCGGTTTGCCGTAAAAAATAAAGTTCATTCGTTAATGTGCAGCGCGCGGCGAATAATCCGTAAGAGAGCGTTTGCGCATACATGTCAGCAAAATTTCTGGGTGTTAGTGTAAAGAGATGCGTTTCTCTGAATGCCTTATACAACTGGTAGGTTTCGCTGTTTTGGTCATTAAGCGTTGCAGTAATCTGTGTTTGGAGTTCTCGTGTCCGTCTTGCGAGGTATTTTGCGAGTGCTTCCGGTGTGCGGATTTGGATAGATGCGTTCAGGAATCGCTCTAATAAAATCTCTAAATTATCAGTGTTGTCTGTAATTTGTGCTGTTGTGTTGCATTTCCCATCTATCCACAACTCAAAATTGGTGAAGTTGGTGAGTATGAAGTTATCAAGGTTTTCCTTAAAACGCTCATTTTGTTCAGCGGCATGCCCTGTGAGGTTGTTTAGGTTTGTGTCGTATTCCTCCGCTTCAATATAGCCGAAGGGTAACAATCCATCTGTTGCGATGATGTCGGGTCGTCCGATCTGGTTGATTGTTCTGGGTTCCAGTGTGAATCTTATTTTAGGTCTGTCAAAATGTTCAACGGTAATCCCTTGCAGGAATGCTTGTAAGTGTGGCAGCAAAGAGAGTTCAGGGGTTGCATTCGGGTCGGATTGTGTTTCGTTTATTTGCTGTAGATAGTGGTCACAATGTGTTTGAAAATTCATTTTGATACAACACCTCCGCTGATGGCAGGGAGAAAATGGAGTTCAGCGTCTGCGTCAACGTGTGCGTGCATGCCGACTCTCGTGACAACTCCGTTGATATAAACACCGATGCTGGGATGGATACGGTCACCGTCACAGAGTTTCGCTTTTGTACCTGGGTAACGGGTTTCAAGGTTGTCAATAACCTCACGGATGGTGGTGCCAGGGATAGTGACACTATCTTCACCGTCTGTTAGGTTACGCATGAGGGCGGGAATGGCGACAACTGGCATTGAGGTAATTCCTGATTAAGTAGGCGCGGTTTGAAACCGCGCCTACAGATATGTAGAAACCGAGAAATGCGATGGTTTATATTTTGCCCATCGCTTTTAAGAGTCGATCAGGCGACATAGGAAGTTCGGTCATGCGGACACCGACAGCATCATAAATAGCGTTGGCAATCGCAGCAGGTGGCGGAACAATCGGCACTTCACCAACACCACGCACACCATACGGATGCCCCGGATTCGGTACCTCTACGATAACAGCGTCAATCATCGGCAAGTCTAAACAGGTCGGCATACGGTAATCAAGGAAACTGGCGTTTGTCATTGCGCCTTCAGCGTTGTAGATATATTCCTCATTCAATGCCCAACCGATACCTTGAACAACACCACCTTGTATCTGTCCCTCAACGTAACTCGGATGGATAGCTTTTCCAGCGTCTTGTGTTGCGGTGTAACGTAGAATTTCAACTTTACCGGTTTCTTCGTCCACTGCCACATCAACGACGTGCGTTGCAAATGCACCACCAGCACCCGCAGGATTCATTGTAGCTCTACCAACAACGGGACCGCCAGTTTCACCAAGCCTTGCAGATAGGTCACGAAAACTGATTTGTTCCTCTTTACCGTTAATAGATGAGAACTCGCCATCAGCGAACTGCACATTCGCTTCATCAACGTCCCAGAGTTTCGCAGCACGACCAATCATCTGTTTGACGACATCTTGTGCTGCTTCATAGGCGGCATAGCCGGTTGCGTAAGTTGTACGACTTCCACCCGTCACAGCAGTGTAACCGATGGAGTTAGTATCAACAACGGTTGGATTAACCGATTCGGCGGGAATACCGAGCACTTCTGCTGCTTGCATTGCAATTGAAGCACGGGTGCCGCCGATGTCTGTAGAACCTTCAACAAGGTTAACCGTGCCATCGGGGTTAACGTTAATTGTAACGCTGGATTCCAAACCGATGTTAAACCAGAAACCTGAAGCAACACCGCGTCCATGGTGTTTTTTGCCATTTGGTGCGGCGTAATGCGGATGTGTTTTCGCTGCTTCGACTGTTTCTATAAAACCGATACGCGGGAAAACAGGGCCATCTGCTCGGTGGTCTCCCTCTTTTGCCCCATTCATTAGACGAATCTCAAGCGGATCAATGTTGAGCTTTTCTGCAAGTTCGTCAATAACTGTTTCCGATCCAAAGGCTGCGTTTGTTGCACCTGGTGCCCGATAAGGCGCGGTTTTTGGTTTATTGACGACAACATCGTAACCATCAATCAAGACGTTTTCAGTATTGTAGGGTGCGAAGATACACATTGCACCTGCACCGACAGGAGAGCCGGGATATGCGCCCGCTTCAAAAACCATAGATGTCTGGGCAGCCGTAATCTTACCGTCTTTAGTTGCTCCCATTTTAACTGTGATATAAGATGCGGGTGTGGGACCTGTGCCTTCAAATACATCCGCACGGTTCATGAGGACTTTAACAGGTTTACCCGTTTTCTTTGCAAGTAGTGCGGCAACAGGTTTAATGTAGACGTTGATCTTACCGCCAAAACCGCCGCCAATCTCTAATGGAACAACTTTGATTTTAGAAATGGGATATTGGAGAATCTCTGCGAGTTGTTCGCGGACGGTAAACGCACCTTGCGTGCTGCACCATACCGTCAGCTGCCCATCAGGATTGTAAAGCGCAGTAGCGTTGTGTGGTTCAATATAACCTTGATGAACAGTACCTGTAACAAATTCGCGTTCAATAACGATATCTGCCTCGTCAAAGCCTTTTTCAATGTCTCCTTTTTTAAACTGGATGTGACTGGCTACGTTGCTCGGTTTTTCCCCTGTTTCACCAAGTGAAGATGTTCTCAAGTTCTCATGTAATATAGGCGCATCTGATTCCATCGCTGCGCGCACCTCTAACACAGGCGGCAGCACCTCATATTCAACATCAATGAGTTCACATGCTTCTTCGGCAATGTGCGGATCCGTTGCAGCGACAGCGGCGATAGCATGCCCTTTATAAAGCACTTTATCGCTTGCCAAAATATTATCGCAGAGATATTTGAGATTAACAGCACCTTCTCCAAGGTCTGCCATTTTGTCTTCTGCTGTGGGCAGGTCTTGCGCAGTGACAACACCTTTAACACCAGGATGTGCTTCGGCGCGGCTTGTGTCAATTGAGACGATTCGTGCGTGGGCATGTGGACTCCGTAGCACCCTACCGTGCAGGAGACCAGTAATCTGAAAATCTGCCCCATAAATTGCCCTACCGGTGACTTTATCCACGCCATCATGCCGAATAGGGCGAGTTCCGATAACTTTATATTCTTTCTTTTTAGACATAAGGACGCTCCTTTTACGTAGCTGCGGCTGCATCAAGTACAGCGCGAACGATTTTGTCGTAACCGGTACAGCGGCACAAATTCCCAGCTAACCAATATCGGACTTCGTGCTCTGTCGGGTTCGGGTTTGTATCTAACAAGGCTTTTGCACTCATAATAAAACCGGGTGTGCAAATACCGCATTGAAGGGCGGCATTTTCGAGGAAGGCATCTTGAATCGGGTGTAATTTATCTGGATCAGCAAGTCCCTCAATGGTTTCCACAGATTTTCCATCTGTTTCTACACCGAGAACAAGGCATGAATTGACAAGTCTCCCATCAAGAATGACACTGCATGCACCACAGTTCCCGTTGTTACATCCCTCTTTTGCACCAGTGAGGTGGAGTTCATCTCTGAGGACTTCCAGTAGGCTTTGCCGAGGTTCGCAGAGAAATTCCACCGCTTCACCATTGATTGTGGTTTGAACGTGTGATTTTCTCGCCATAGTATCGGTTTCCTTTCGTGTTTAGTAAGCCGGAAAAACTTTTTCTTTCCGATAGAGATATAAGTTCATGAATTCGGTTTCGAACTCTTATAGTGAAATCCAAAAATATGTTTACACTCCCTGGTGAATCAACGCTTCATGCGCTTGGCAGAATACACCAAATCAACGGTATGAATGCTATATAGCATTCCCCGTATGGTATTCTGCATGATTCGGCGGGTGCGGTTTCTAACCGCACGATTGGACATAGGTTCGGTTAGAAAACCGAATCTACCGTTGTGTCCAAGTAATTATGGATTTTACTATAATAAAATAATCGGTGATGAAGATAATTGGCAAAATCACGCTGCATCTCTGACTCTTTGGATTGCCCCGTTGAGCGCACGTCGCGTCAGTACGCCAACAAGGTGTGTGCGTTGTTCGGCAGTACCGCGCATGTCGCTAATCGGGCGAGCGATGGCTTGTGCGGCTTGTGCTGCCTCGTCTATAGTAGCATCAGAAATTTCTTTTCCTGCAAGTAACGCGCTTGCCTCTTCAGCAAAGAGGGGTGTGGGTGCTACAGCAGCGAGTGCGATCCGGGCAGAGATAATACATTGTTTTGCTTCATCTAACACGACAGCGGCACCTGCACCAACAACTGCGATATCCATTTCGTTGCGCGGAATAAACCGAAGGTAATAAGAACTCGAATTTTGCTGCGGCACCGGGACTTTTATAGAGACAAGCATCTCACCTTTTCCGAGTACAGTCTGTCCGGGACCGGTACAAAAATCTTCAACAGACACTTCGCGTTCACCGTTTGGCCCAGCAATGACACAAGTGGCGTTTAGGACAATTAGTGGCGGTATACAATCTGCAGCAGGTGAGGCGTTACAGAGGTTTCCACCGACAGCAGCGCGTCCTTGAATAGCAGTACCACCGATAATCTGGGTTGCATCTACTAAACCGGGGTATGCCTCGCAAATTGCCTCAACAGTGTAAACCTGATAACACGGCACCGCTGCGCCGAGGGTTAATCCTGCTTCTGCGTCATAGTCTAATACGTTGACTTCGGGAATGGATTTGATGTCTATCATCCAGTCAAGCGCTCTTCTGCCTTCTCTTGCTTGGACGATCAGATCAGTGCCGCCCGCAAGGATTTTGGCTTGTTCTCCCTTTTCATCAAGCAGTGTGACTGCTTCGGATACCGTTTGTGCTGCAATATATTCAAATGCTTGCATGGCAACAGTCTCCTTTCATTTTGATTTGGGTTTTCTGGCATTTTTAATTAGATTATACCATATATACGAAAAGATGCAAGTTTTTTCGTTAGTTGCGGGTATGAAAATATTTTCGCATGTGTGTTGTCTGAATCTCGGATGTGCGCGGATTTCACGGATTTCGCGGAAGGGGGTTTTTGTTGTTGCTGTGTTATTTTTCAGAGGACACGTGGACAGGTTTGTTTATTTTTTGGCTATGTGTCTGGATAGGAATAATCCGCGTCCTCTGTGTAATCCGCGATTTCCGCGATTCAGACAATCACACACCCAATCCTGGCAATCCATTCACAATCTCAACCGTCCGTAAACTCACACCAATAACCCGCCCAATCAAATCCACAATATACCGCGGTGCATCCGCACGATTCGGGTCGTTCACAATACCGCTGCGTTTGTCCACCTTAACGCGATATTGGTCAATCACCCACTCCAACGCAGAACGTGTGCCGAGTCGGTATTCATAAACCTCTGCAGGGATACCGTCTATTGTCAAAAAATCGTTGTATACCAACTGTGTTTTGTCTTTAGACAATTTCATCTTCTCCACGCGCCAATCTATCGGCATATCTGGTGTTTCAATATATTTTAGCCTGTTGTATGTCGGTTGCGACTCATAGTTAACGTGAATATCTGCTAACTGTGCGCCTGCGTTGGCAAACCCCCAGAAATCTTCTGCAAACGGGATGTGCGGTAGGTCGCGCTTGAGGTTCGCCTGATACTTTTCACGATACTTATGATGGTGCAAAATGCCATAAGTGTAGTGGAAGATGTCCCATTTGCTGATGGTGTCATCGCTGTAGTGTTTGCGGAATGCTGCCAATGCCCAATCGGTGATGTTCTCTTGGCGGTTTGTGCCGTCCTCGTTGTAGGTGTAGAAGGGGAAGCATTGAGAATCACCATTAAGATGAACATCTGCTAATTGCTGAACCACCAAGCAGTGAAACGGCTTTTTACTTCCAAGGGTTGTAAGACAAATTACATAATTTTCGGTTTCTGTCTCATGTGTTGGAAATATGGAGGGGAAAACATATACACGTTCATTTATCATTCGGTCAAAGTAAAGGTTTGATTTCGTAAATGGACGGTAAAGAGCCGATTTAACATTTTCTTGAGAAGAATCAACAGTTTTACCACTTTGTAAGTTTCGCTTTAGTCCCTCACTCCAACTGATTTTTGTGTCATCAGCCTCAACAAAATCGTCAAGATTTGTTTCGCGATCTGTGCGTTGTGTCCAACGTGCCACTTCTGTGTTATATGTTTCTATCATTCGAGTAACATTTTCAGTAAGAGTGTTTCGGTTGAAGTTGTAAACCCATGCGTCACGACTCGTATTGATACCACGACTATAAGTTTTGAAAAGGACATCTACTACCGTACCTTTTGCTGCTTTCGCTTCCTTAGTCCCCATCGGAATAAAGGTGTCAAAATCAGGGTTTAGACCTTCTGTTAGCCATGTATGGCGGTTATCTGGTACGATTTCTTTCCACTCAATTCCGTTGATTGAACCCGCATTTTCGACTCGGTTGAACTTTTCTTGTCTTGTGGCTTTCCAATCCATACCACTATAGTAAATCTTGTGGTCATGATGGCCACGACTTTTCACAAAGAAGGTCACGGTAATCCCAACCATCGCCGCAAGTCCAAAGACGGTATGCTTCTCTCCAATGGGAATCCCCTCTCGCATTGAATCTTTACGAACATTGCCTTTCAAATCTAAAATATAGATACGGTTAAAATCCTGATAAAGATGTTTTCGCATGCCATCAAACGCGATTCCATCAAGAAAACTGTTGTTTGTTACAAACGCGACGACTCCCTCTTCTCCGATTCGTCTTGATGCCCACAATATCGCTTTTACATAAGGGTCTGAAAGAGCGTTTTTATTTGTCGCTTTTGAATCCTGCGTATACGTCTCCTGCAACATTTTATCCATCGTTTCATATTTGCGATTCTTATTATTGTCATTCTCATTGACTTGACCTGCATTATAGGGTGGATTGCCGATAACGACAAACATATCCGCTTTTTTCTGCTGCTCTACCCGTTCTGTGTTTTCCTTCGTAAAAAGTTGCATTTGCCGATCTTCAAGCAACTCAAAGGTATCCGCAAGTGTAATGCCCTCAAACGGCAGATAGGTCTGTGTGCGTTGAAAAAACTCCTGCTCAATGTTAAGACTCGCGATGTAGTAAGGCAGAAGCATCACCTCGTTGCAATGCAACTCGTGCCGATATTTCTCCTCTAACGCTGTACCTTGAATGTCCTGCATCAGTCGGACAATAAAGTTGCCCGTGCCAACAAACGGGTCAATGATATGCACGCCCGTGTCCGAAAGTGAGCGTCCGAACTCGGTTTCAAGGATATGCGAAACGCTTTTTACCATAAAATCCACAATCGGTTGTGGCGTATAGACGATGCCGTGTGTATCTGCAACATCCTCTGAAAATCCCTGAAAAAACTTCTCATAGAAGGTATTGAGAAAGTGCTGTTTTTGCGAGAAATCTCTGCAGAGCATGGCTGCCTGTTCAATGGCAATATAGAAGCGATCTAAAGGTTTGAGAAACTCCTCGCGACTGAACGCATGACGGATGAGTTCATCAACGACATTTTCTATCTCACGTGCGATGATGTTTCTGCGGGTGAAGGCGGAATTGTTAAAGACTGTTCGGAAGATGCGTTCGGTGAGAATATGCTGAATAAGCATCTCCTCAACAGCGGCACGTGAGAGGTCGGGGTTTATAGCGGTACGGCAGATTTCGTAAAAGTCGGCAAACGCTTTTTTGAACGTTGGGTCCGTCTCATACCGCTGCTCAATGAGCTCCATAAGTTGGTTTGCAAGATCGGGGACGTGTGCTCTGAAGTCGGTAACGGCTGTCTGCCAATTGTCAAGTGCGGGTGCTGTGTATGCGAACAGATATTTGAGAGACTCGATCAGGTTTGCAGGATCGGATATATCCAAATCCAGTGCTACCTGTTCGTTCTGTACCAGGATACCGCGTTCTGGTGTTTGAAACAGGATATTGTCGAAAGGGTAGCCTGCTTCTCGTTTTTCTTGCAAGGCTATGTTAAGGTCGTCATCGGTATCTTTCGCTTCCCAATAGGCGATGGGGATTCCGTATTCGTTTAAGACAGCACCGTCAATTACGATGCGGTCACCTGTTGCGGTGCGCATAGCGTATTGTGGGATGAGCGTTGCGTTCGCCTGTCGGGCGCAGGTGTTGAGCAGTGTTTCAAAAGGCGCGCTAACCGCGCCTTCGTGTGTCACATCGTGCTGTTCGTATTGTTGTAATGTGGCGTAGTAATCACGAATTGCTTTATGGGTGGGTTTGAGGTTGAGGTTCGGCATAGCGGTATTTCTGAAATCAGCTGCAATACAACTTAATGGTTAAGCTGCTTTACTCAGGAAATGTGACGCGATCATAAATTTCACGCAAAGGCAGTTCACATTGAACTGAAATAAGGGGCAGGTGTTCTTCAATGTTTTGAAAATCGGTAAGCATCCAATTGTTCTCTTGACGACTGAAGCGTTCAACGCAAATCTTATCTTGTGCAACAAGGATATATTCCTGTAAAGATGGGAGCTCTCGGTAGTGCATAAATTTTTCACCGCGGTCATAAGCCTCTGTAGAAGGCGACAAAACTTCCACGAGAATAATTGGATTGAGGAGTATATCAAAGACATCATCTTCAAAACGTGGCTCTTCACAAACGACAACAACATCGGGGTAGAAATAGGATGAAGTGCTGGGTGTGCTGACCCGCATTTCGTTAGCGTAAGTTTCGCATCCTTGCCCCTTTAAACTGACATGGAGCATAGTTGATATATTCATCGTGATAAGGTTATGCGCGCGACTTGCTCCGGACATTGGGATTATTTTCCCCCTAACGTATTCACTTCTAACCGTTTCTGCGTCCGGTATCGCCTTGCGTTCTAAAGTGATATATTCTTCGGGTGTGAGGTAAGTTGGTGCTGCAGAAGTTGCCATGAGTTCCTCCGTTAATTCAATGATATTTTGATTATAGCATAACCGAGAGTATATGTCAAGGCGTGAACGCGGGAATACTCAGCGGCATTTTACTGTCAGGTCTTTCTCAATATTTTTGAAGTGGTCGCTTCTATAGTGACATTTTGTAGCACAATCTTCATGAAGTTTAAGTTATTAATTGGGTAATGTGGCGAGGTTAGGAAACCTCGCCAGCAGTGATGTACACCTGCTGCTGGCGAGGTTTCCTAACCTCGCTAAATTACCCAATTTATTTTTTTATCTTCATTTAGTTTGTGTCCACATCTGCACAAACTAACAGTTTGTGCTACAACACCCCTGGTAGGTTCGGTTTCCTAACCTCGCCACATTATCTGGTTGCCTGAATCGCGGAGTGCGCGGAGAACACAGAGGACGCGGAAAATGCTTTGTATCTCGGATATTTCCCTTCGCAAGAGACAGGCCGGTAACAAAAAATCTCTTAATTCCGCGTTCTCTGTGTTCTCCGTGCATTCCGCGATTCAGACAATAAAAAATGTAGCATAAACTTTCCAGTTTGTGCCAAAAAACGCAAACTAAAAGTAAAATCAACGGTATGAATGCCTTAATGGCATTCCCCGTGGTACAAAAGACAAAATCCGCGTCTTCCGCGTCATCCGTGTCCTTCGCGAAAATCCGCGATTCAGACACACATGCAAAAAACTTTACACACCCGTCAAGGCGTGAACGCGGGAATTTTTGCGAGAACTGAATGACTCTATATTTAAGGAGTTTCCATAAGATATAGGTGAAAACCTTCATCACCAATTGTAGAACCTGTAAATTTTTCCAACAGTGTGAGTTGATACTGTTCAACCAGTGGTGTTTCCAATGCGCGATTCATGATAATTAGCACATCTTCGGAGTTTTGAGTGCTTAGTGTTTGTGCCTCTTTAATGATGTCTTCGTTAGAAACACCGTGTGTTCTGGCTTTGTCCCATCTGACAAATGAACCGAATCGGCTGCCTTTGGGATAGTAAACTTCCTTTTTTTCTAAATATCCAACAACTGTGCTGACAGCATAATCTGTGTCCCCGACCATCAGCATATCTTGCCTGCCTTGTGCCTTAATATATTCAGCAGTTCTTTTACCGTTAGAGAAGATATGTTCTGTATCCATACGGATAGCAGTGATGCCACCGAGAAAATGAACAACAAGGATGACAATGAAAATGGGACCAAAGAACCATTGGGCTAATCGGCTAATACTACTGAATGGGAAGTTTATGTCAGGGCAATCATAGTAAATCCAACTTGACAGGACAAATGTGAAAAACAGGAACCCATGATGACGTATACTGCCACCGTACTTGACATAGAAAAAAGCAAGGAGTCCGACGGTGGCTATCAGATAGATAAGGAGCGCAGTCGGGCGTTTCAAGAAACGAATCACACACCAAAGGACGATGAAATAACAGAGCGGTAATCGGATTGACTGAAAGAACTCGTAACTGTTGAGTTGATGACTACCCCAAAATCCCATTGTTGCTCTTGGAGATGGTAGCATGGCTTGTGTAATGATTTTGGTGATGTTGTTCATACGTTGGACTGTAAAATCGAAGTTCCATCCAACAGCGAATCCGGTATCGGCGGGAGGATTGAGTTGCAGGACAGAGGTGACAATACCAAAACCGATGAGAGCAAAACCGATCCAGATTTGTCGTCTTTCTACGGCGAGTGCCTCTTCCTTGCAGCAATAGAAATAGAGGTATTCACACATGAGAGCAAACCCGATGGCGATAGTTACGATGAGGGCATGGACGCTTGTGTGTGCCAGCAGGATTAGAACAATACCGATCCACAGAAATCTTTTGTAACGTTCCCTATAAAGCACACAAAAGATGGTAATCAGCAAGACTCCGAGCGCATAATTTCGGGCAACGATTGCGTATTCATAAAGGGCGAAATATCCAAAAGCGAAGAGAAACTTGTGTAGTCGATTAAAAGGGGCGTAGCGCGTAAACAGAAATACAGTTGTGGCAGCAATAAGAAGGTGAAACACCTGCATCATAATAGGTGATGCGCTGATGCGACTGAGCGGCATTAGACACAGATGCCAAAAAGCTGGATGCCCCTCATATTTCATATTAGCAAAGAGTTCAAAAACAGATGCACTATCCCTTGCGAGGAGCCATGCTTGGATTTCGTCCCGCCACATTTCATGATGTACCGCACCATAACCACACACAAGCAGGAAAACAGCAGTTACCCAGAATGCATAATAGAAATCTTTTTTTGTCTCTGGAGTCCGTGGATCAGATTCCGGATTTTCAATTTGTGGGGTTTGAAGGAAATTCTGGAAGAACATGGATTGTTGTTAATGTGCACCTAAACTTGCGATCGGAAACCATAACCCGCCGGTGCTGCGTGCAATGAATTTTTGGAAAGGTTCATCGCGTCCTATGACATCTACCTTGATTTTTGCGCGACTCACTTTAGTCAAGACATCTTTCGCAGAATAGTTGCCGCTGACATATTCGTCAGTAATCAAGATAAAATGTACATCTGCATTCTGCCTGAAGACGACTTCGTCTGCAGCGCGGATCAGTGCATCTTTGGCATTTTCACCACCACGGCATTTGATTTGCGTAAGTGATCTTTTGATTTGAGAGAGAGAACGGGTTTGGGGAATAATATCAAAATCCCATCCGAACATATTTTCTCGAAAGATCACGATTCCGAGCGTAAAATCAAGCTTAGCAGTATAAAATAGGTTGGTCATACGGTTTAGATGATTTCGAACGGCGTTAATATTATCTTTCATACTACCGCTGGCATCAACGATGAAGACGATGTCCACTATATCAGTGGTTCGGTTTGCTACGATGTGTTGCCCGATTCGTGTTAGTATTGCTGTTGGCAGTGAGAGATCGCTAACACCTGGATGCACATCATCTATAGGTGTTTTGAAAGACGGGTATTTTGTGCCTCTAAGCACGTTTTGTGAATCGAACTTGCTTGTCCCTGGTAAGCTTCCAATATCTCGATTAGCGGATGACACGGTAGAATTTATACCGGATTTGGCAATTCCTAAAGTGTGGGATGTAGGCAGAGAAAAACCGCGGACATGGGTTACCGGATTTTGATGTACAATTGGGGCAGTTGCAGTTAAGGAAACTACGGGAAGTGACACCGCTTTTTCAAGCTGCTGCTGTTTTACGGGCGTTAATCTTGGAGGAACGTACTGTTTGCGTTTTAATGGGCGCAAATCACGCTGCGAAAGGATCGGTGATATTTGAAGGTATGTTATGTCTTTTTCCGAACTTGGTTCTCTATGATGTAAGACTCTCAGGGCAGAAACCAGCGCGAGATGCAGACCGATAGAGAGGACGAGGGCAAAATAAATGCTTTTTGTAATTTTAGGCTTCATACCACACATCCTCATTTTTCTGGAGGCGCATAACTCAGCAAATAAAAACAGAGATTCTATAGACTGCTTATAGTAAAACCTATAATTAATGTAATGGGACACTTCTGAGCATCAACCTGTTAGTTTGTGCAGATGCGGACACAAACTAACAGGTTGATGCTCAACACCCCTGGTAGGATCGGTTTCCTAACCGAACCGATCCTAATGTCCAATTAATTCTAAAGTCTACTATAGAACGTTCAGAATGTTGGACTTGACATCAACGCGTATGTAATTATTGCATGCGCAGCTGAACATTTTCAAGTTAAAGTTGTGAATTACGTGTATAATGGTTTGCGAAAAGTATAGTGACATTTAGAATTAAAGGGACATTTTTGTAGCACGGGGAATGCCATTAAGGCATTCATACCGTTGATTTCACTTCCAGTTTGCGCACGGATATGCACAATTTGTAGCGTAAACTTCCAGTTTGCGCACGGATATGCACAATTTGTAGCATAAACTTCCGGTTTGCGCACGGATATGCACAAACTGGAAGTTTATGCTACAACATCGCTGGTAGGTTCGGTTTCCTAACCGAATGTCCGATTAATTCTAAAGTCTACTATATAAACTCAAATGGAATATTAAAAGGTATTTAGCGAAAAATTGAACTAAATTTCAGAATTTTTACAATTTTTTTGAAATTATGCACCTTTTTCATATCAGAATAACGTCATTAATAATCGTAAACCAATCTTTTGTGGAGGACTCCGATGGAAAAAAGCGACGTTGAACTAATTCACAGTATCTTGTCTGGTGACGATTCAGCTTTCAGTGAATTAGTGCAAAAATACCAAAAGAGTGTTCATGCGCTTGCTTGGCGTAAAGTAGGTGATTTTCAGGTAGCCGAGGAAATCACCCAAGATGCTTTCCTCCAGGCATATAAAAAACTCGCCACGTTAAAGAATCCGAATCAATTTGCCGGATGGCTTTATGTAATCGCCAGTAATCTTTGCTCGGATTGGCACAGAAGGAAGAAACCAACTATGCAATCATTAGAAGCCACCAAAACGAAGACCTTGGAGAAGACCGCTTACGAACGTTATTTAGCAGAAGAACGTGAAAAGGCAGCGGCTGAACATCGCCGTGAGCTTGTTAAAAACCTTCTCGACAAATTACCAGAAAGTGAACGTACAGTGGTAACGTTACACTATCTCGGTGAAATGACATCTGAAGCGATCAGTAAATTTATGGGTGTTTCAGTAAATACGATTAAAAGTCGGCTGCGCCGCGCACGGAAACGTTTGCAAAAAGAAGAACCGATGATTCGCGAAACGCTTGGCAGCATCCAATTACCTGCTAACTTAACCGAAAACATCATGGAGCAGATCGCACACATTAAACCGACACCTGTTTCAAGTGGTAGACCTCTGGTGCCGTGGGCAGCTTTGGGCTCAGCTGCTGTTCTGATTATTTTATTATTGGGTGCCAGTAATCAACTTCTTTCCCGCTTTCAGAAACCTTACAGTTTAGAGGCGCAATCGGAAACGGCTATTGAAATCGTGGACACGTCTATCATCCTTGATATCCAGTCAGAACCTGAGACACTGCGTCAGATAGGGAGTGCTGTTCTTGCGCAAAAAAATAGTGGGGCAGGCCAACAAATATCCGACAATGCTTCAGCATCTGAAACCCAAGAAGATTCGGCCAAGGTTTCTGTCTCAACTCAACAGTGGACACAGGCAATTGGCCCGCAAGGTGGAAATGTACACGAAATTTTTCTAACATCTAAAGGGAAACTTCTCACTGCTTCACCAACGGGTATTTACCAAATGACAGAAGATGAGAGCGGATGGGTGCTAATCAACAACACTGTGCCAACTGAAACTTACGCTGAAATGCCAATGGCGGAACATGATGACACCCTCTATATCGTCTCTACTGATCAAACTTTTGCTTCAAACGATGGCGGCATAACTTGGAATTCTGTTGGGCCATGTCCAAGAGGATCTGTTATTGAATTGCTAACAGCTGACGAAGCATTTTATCTCGTAATGGATGATGAAATTTTTAGGTCTACTGATGCCGGTAAACAGTGGCAACTTTTTAACAATGGTTTGAAAGATAGAGAAATAACCGCAGCGGCTGCTATTGGCAACACGGTATTTGTTGGAACGAACCGAGGACTTTACCGACTCAATTCAGGTATCTGGAAACAATTGCCAGTAGGTACGTTTAGAACAATTAATTCGTTAGCCATCTCTGAAAATACGCTGTATGTTAGCATGATTCCAAATGATTCTACATTGACACCATCCGAGTTGAAAACAAAGTTTGTACGGGAGATGATGCGGAATGAAAATTCTAATAGTTGGGAGATTTTTCGTTCAAACGATTTAGGTAATTCATGGACAAAAATAACACCAAAAAATAAGTCTTTGGCTGATGTTGCCCCATGGGATGTGAAAATTTTAGTTTCCGGTAAAACTATTTTGGTGTTGGGAACTATTCAGGCTTATCGCTCAAAAGATGGCGGAGAAACATGGACAGACCTTGGAATAAATAGGAATTCCCCCATAATGTCCGTTTCTTCCACTTTTGCACTCAATGAAAATACTTTTTATATAGAGAGTTTTTACAAACTTCAACGTACAATTGATGCAGGTGAATCATGGGATACATTTATGAAAGGGATGGTCGGCAGCAAGCTTGATAACTTAGTCGCGTTCAAAGACCATCTCTACGTATACTCTGATCAAAAGATTGTCTGCTCTTCTGACGGTGGTGATACATGGACAACCGTTCTGAATGAGGCTGGAAAAACGGATTTTCCCTATTTATTTCCGAGGAGCGTAACAGTTGCTAACGATACTTTTTATACGATTTCCCGTGATGCAAAAGACAGAACGCGCATTTGCCAACTATCTTCCAATGGACATCTATTAGTTCCTATAGAAGGGATACCTGCTATAAATGGAGATGTCATGTCCAATGAGTTTAGTAAACACATTGGAGAGAGTGAAGGTGCCAATGACACTAACAACCGTGAAAAAGCTCAAGCACTGGAAGAGCAAATACGAGATTTGCGGACAGCACTCAGTATCAGTGAAATTGAGGGGGTAGCAGTTACTGGTGAGACGTTTTATGTGGCTTATGCCCGCAGACTTTTCAAATGGAGACCCGGATTCCCGAAGTGGATGGATACAAGACTAAATATAGGTATAGATTGTAAATTAAGAGGATCCAATCTTGCTGTTTCAGGGAAAAATGTCTACGTTGGAGCAGATGATCGCAAACTCTTTCAGTCACTTGATGCGGGGGAAAATTGGAAAGACATTACTTCAAACCTTCCTCTTGAATTTGAACGCTTCAACAAGATCGTCTTTGTGGGTTCAACGGTCTATGTTGCAACTGACAACGGTGTTCTAACTTCAGAATCTGGGAAACATTGGCGCGTGTTGACCGATAGTTCAGGTTCAAATATTGTCATTGCCAGTTTGGCAGTTGATGGAGACACCGTTTATGGTGTCGGCGATGCCGGAATTTACCAATTAGGTAATCATGACGAATGGCGGAGCGTCTCTCCAGAAGTCCCAGATAGCGTTCGTGACCTTGTTATTCATAACGACAAGTTTTACATTGTAACCAATAATCGTGGGATGTTTCACATTCCACTTAAAGTAGATAGATAATTTTATATCATATACAAAGGATAAAAAAATGAATAAAGTATTTCGCGTTGTAATCATATTAATTTTCGGTGCATTTCTAATTGTAGGTATAGGGTATTGGCAATATAAAGATGTAAAAACCCTAAATGCTGAAACTACTACAAAACATGTGGAAAAACAACAATCAACAACGGATACATTAGAGACCAGCAATCAGAACCAAAAGCCTACTGAAGCTCTAAACGAACCTGTTGATACACCGATTTCCACTGAAACAAATACAACCGACTCCAACATAGAAATGAAAAACGTAGATTCTATAACAAAAAAAGAGATTGCTGATTATTTCAGGGGGTTGTCACAAAAAGACATAACTTCCAAACAAAAAGCGGTAGATGAATATGTTGAGAATGTGCTTAAACCAAGGCATGAAGAATTGAGTAAACGGATAAAGGTTATGAAAGGGGAGGCTGAAAGATCTCAGAAGGCATATATCGCAAAATTCGTCAAACGTTTAAATGCAATGTCTTTAGAAGAACAACGTGCTTATTTTAAAAAGAAGGAAACAGACTTCTATAACTATCCAAGCCGGAAACGAATGGAAATCTATGAGCCTGGATATAGAGATCGCGAATGGAATAAACGCCTACAGTGGCATATTGACGCAGGATATACACTACCAGATGGTGTAGATTTCAAATAATAACACTATCTTGAACAAGTTTTACGACATACAAAGACTTTGAATAAGGAATAAAAAATGAAAAAATATTCAGTTCCAACCTATTTTTCTCTTTTCCTAATAGGTGCAGTCGCTCTATGGTATTTTGGACATCATCGTCCAGCACAGGAAATACTGAAGGCTGAACCCAAGAAAGTTTATAGGACAAAGTTACCAGATACATTAAAACTCTCACAACGTTCTGAAGAGAGTACTACACGATCACATACAGAAGAAAAATCTAATAGTAGAAATTCTATGGGATCCTCTAAACAGGGGAATATAACAACAGATCTACATCCTGAATCAGCAACCATTGAAGCACAACGTCAAACAGCGTTGTCGGAAAAAGACATTAATGCATCTTTTGAACAGATGGAATCACATCATGATTCTCCGACTGAGAAAAAGGTTGCCTCCGAAGATGAAAAGCAGAAAATGAGAAAAGCAGAAATGGATGCAAAACGCGAGGAAAATCTTGCGTTTCTGCGTGAAGGAAAAAATAATCTCATGAGAATGTCGTCAGAGGCGGTACATTTTCTCAGCACACAGTCTTTAGAAGAACAACGTAATATATTGAATGCTTTGAAAACCATGGTATACACTGAAATTCCGCGTTTATATCCGGGTGAAGACACACCTGAGGAGTTAGGGGATCTATGGAACGGCTTTTTAACTATGCTGGAAGGAGCAGGATATACGCTACCCGAAGGCGTGGATTTTGAATAACAATTTTACATCAAAACGGAGGAGATTTCTTATGAAAAATCGTTTGTTTCCCATTGTAATGGGGATAGGCTTTATTTTGATAGTTGGCCTGGCGTTTTTACTGGCATCAGGACCACAAAATGAAACACCGGTCAAAACGGATTCAGTTCAGGAAAGTGCCAAACCAGCTGAAGTGTCTGAAACCGAAGATGTGGCAATCGCTGCTGAAACAACTACACCTCAAGCATCCGAATCAGAAAAGACCATATTCGGTATGGATATAGAGAAAGCTAAAGAACTTCTAAATTCGGAGGACTTTGAAAAGTTTAAAGGTTTTGAAAATGCTGAAGACGCGCAGAAGTTCTTGGACAAATTTAAATCATCCATGAGTCCAGAACAATTGGCGAAGATAGAGGAGGCTCAACAAGCAGCAAAAAATTGGTTCGATGGATTTGGAACTGATGGTTTAACGGCAAGTGACAAAATGCCGGATATGGATATGCAGGAACTCTATGATATTCTCGGTCCTGCATTCGGAGCAGAGATAAATTTCTCTGAAATCGCAATGGAAGTATTCCGGGGGCAATTCCCTGAAGGTGAACCTGCGGATTATGAACCGCAAATGGCACAGCGAATTCATGAAATAGTCACTACAACATCCGGTGGCTTTGAGGAAGTGATGATGCAAGTGATGATGAAACTCATGACAGACAAAGATTTTACTGCGTGGACAATGGGACAATTTCAAGGCAAGATTGGTCAACAAATAGAGTGGATGAAAGGGGAAATCATTGTAGCAGGACAGATGGAAGGTATTGAGTACACTGTTCCTGAAGACATGTCTAAATTTGTGAATCCACTTACCAAAGCAGGAACGCAAAAATCCACAACACCGACACAAACGCCCCAAGACACAACATCAAAGCGTGAGCTTGTGGATGTTTTATCCACCCTTTTGAACAAAAACAGAGACGCAAAGGCTCTACCAGCGGAAGGGATATTTCCTCCGCTACCCCCTGCACGAGTTGCTGCTATCAGGGAGACTCTATCGCTTCACGGTACTAAGGCAGGGATGTTGCATCTACTTGAAAACGATAAGGAAGCAGCGGATTGGTTATTGAAACAGTTTGGAACGCCTGCCAAAGTAGAGGCGTGGCTCTCTGAACAGGGAACGAAAACACTTACGCCACCGGTGCCGCCTGAAACAAAACCCTAAGAGGCATTTATACCAAATTAATTGGATTTATCTTGTTTTATTAGCATTAGGCGCGTGGACAAAACGCGCCTACCGAAAGGAATCGCGTTAATTTGGTATTATAGTATGTAAAATAAGTAGACATGAACTTATAGGCACGCTGCCAAAGTATATCATAATTGTAAAATCTATTATAATTAAACATGAGGCAAACATTGATTTTTCACTATATAGTATTGTCTAAAAACCAAAGAGGTGCATGATGTTTACATGGAAACGTTTATTTCTCAGTTTAGGATTTCTGTTTCTTATTGTCATAATAGGGTGGACAACATGGTATTTCACTATTGTCCGTCCTAAACTTATAGCGGAACCGGTTATGCGTTACAACACCGAATCCCAAACAACAATGGAAAACACGTCAGACGCAGCGTCTGTAGAAACATCTCAAGGGCAGAAAATATCTCAAGAAGAAGATGATGATGACACTACTGATACACATGCAGAAAGTGAGGGGTCAGTAAACACATTACCAGACTCTGTGTCAGAAGTATTAAATCAGCACACACATCATCCAGATGATTCTAATGGTCATAATCATAAAGACTTAAGTGCCGAGGAAATGGATAAGAAAAGAAAGTATTTGGAGACTGTCGACAACAAGATAAATGAATTTAGAGTTAGGATAAATGAAGGCAAGAAGCATTCAGAAATACGAAATAAAGAAATTGCAAATCATTTAAACTCTCTTTCTGCTGAAGAACAGCAAGCATATTTTGAAAATATCCGAAGTGGTAAAGTACTTGAAGAAATGCCACCTAATTTTTATGAATCAGCAAAGGTAAATATGCGATCAAAAGGACATTCAGAGGAAACAATAGATGAAGTCCTTGAACTTTTTAAACAACAGATACAGAACTTTGCTTCAGAAGCAGGCGCGAAAAGGCATTTAGAGATGCTTCGTGACCATGGATTTGTACCGAAGTTTTGAGAAAATGGATGGGCTAAAATCGGGGTTAGAAACCCCTCCAACAAGAAGTGATTTTCTTAAATTGACATTTATGGAGCGGTTAGGAAACCGCTCCTACCGTGTAGAGTCCAAAATTGCGTAAGTTCTGTCATAAGAAACTTACTTGAATACCAAGCAAATTTCCAAACTATAGCAAGGAGGAAAAAAATGATAAAAAGATGTTTTTCCATAATCATCACGTTAACATTCCTGAGTACGATTTCATTCACCTATTTAATGGCAGAATCTGAACCGGCATCCACAAACATTTCTGTCCAAAAATCTGACGCAAAACCAATTACTGTTCCCAAAGAGAGTGTTCTCCGTTTAATCCCGAAAAATTCCTTAGGACTAATTTATTGTCCCAGTTTAAGTGAACTCAATCACAGGATTAATATAACCACATCAGGCTTAATGCCGCAAGCTGATGGAATAGAATTGCTCGCGAAGGTTTTGGCGAGTGCCTTCGGAGCAGGGTTTCAAAGTTTAGCTGAACTGGAAGAGATCGGACTTAATTTGGACAAAGATTTTGCGGTATTTTTCACGAACTTTGCGCCAATGCAAGTTTCTGCAGCTGTGCATCTAACAGACCCTGCGGCAATAAAACAGGTGATTGCGGCAGAAGCCGAAGGAAGTTCCGTCGCGGAATATAAAGGTGTAACTTTCTGGAGTTCTACTGAAGGCGGCAGTAATTTTATTATTTTCGATAAAATTCTTGTCTTTTCACAACAGATAGAGGCCTGTAAAAACGTAATTGATACGCATAACGGGACACTGCAAGCGATCACACATGACTCAGATTGTAGCATGTTTTTGAGCAATATTTTAAAAGGCACAGACCAGTTGGGAGCTTTCTTTGACATTGAAGCAATCATGAATAAGCTTGGCGATTCATTGGAAAAAGGGTTGGAGTCAATAACCAAGGATCTTGAAGGTGAGAACGATCCGTTGTCTATAGGAACATCGTCACTCTTCACAAATCTGTTTGGCAGGTGGGGAAAACAGATTGAACATTTAGAGTTTATAAGTGCTTCCTTACAAGTACAGGATATGGATGTACAACTCAAGCCATTCTTGAAATTCAAAAAAGATAGCAAATTCTTGGATGGATTCAAATCGGTTTCTACTGATTTAGCGAACCTTGACGAATTTCCAAATCGTAACGTACTAAACGCCGGTTTTCAAGGCATCCCAGACCTGTTAGTTGAGATCAGCACTTTTTGGTTTGATACTTTTAAAAAAGAGACACCGGAACAAGAGAAATATTTACACCCTCTTTTCCAAGAAGTAAAAGGCTTTTATGAATCATTGGCGGATCGGTGGAGTGTCTCTGTGAATTTTGAGAACTCCATCGTACCTAATTACCTGTTTGTCTATGAACTAAATGATGAACAAAATGCCAAAAATTATATGGATGAGGCGTTATTGAAAAAACTCCACGACTTTAAACAAGCTTATGCAGGTAAGCCATTGATACACAACGGTGTTGAGATTAAAAGTTACATCTTTCCCAATTTCAGAGAGGTTTCTGCGGAAAAGTTACCTGAAGATGCTGAGTTGGTACCTTCAGAATGGCATTGGCATTACGCTTTTTCAGAAGGGCAGCTTTTTTGGACAACGGGGACCAGTGCAGAATCGATTATTATGGCGTTGGATAGGCAAGCTGGAACAGAGGATAGGTTTTCTGGCAATCCGAGTTACCAGAAACTTGTAGACAGTTTAGGAACGGACAACAATGTCTTTGTGGCGGTTTCCCCAATTGTCGCCGTTAAAAACTTTATCCCGTTGTTCGCCAAGACAGAACCTGATGAGGCTGTGCCATTACAAATGTTTTCGGTCCTGTTTGCGAATCTTCCTGATAATTATAGCGTTGGTTTTTCTGCCAAAGCACAAGATGATGGAATTGATGCGAAACTCCTTCTTACGCTTGGTGATTTCGAGCCGCTTTTTCAAATGCTTGGCATGCTTTTCGGCGCGCAATAGATGTAGCAGGTTCCAGAATTACGCGATGCGGAAGCTTGATCGGTGTCACGATTATTGATTGTGACACCGATTTATTTTAAATCAATGTGGGGCTGAGCGTCTTAAGAGTCTACGGGTGTGTAAATATTTTGGCAAGTTTGGGATAAGATGTATTGTCTGAGACGTTTCCCATTTTACTGTCTGAATGGCGGATAACACGGATTTCGCGGATTATTGAGTTTAGGACTCCCAAATTCCTATTCAAAGTTTGCCGAAAATCTTTTGAAAAGAAACTAATATTGCCAACCTCCCATCCGCGTACTCCGTGTAATCCGTGTAATTCGCGATTCAGACACACATGCAAAAAACTTTATACACCCAGAGTCTACAATAAAGATTGCAATCTATTTTGAAAAATGCTACGATAGGAAAAAATCGTAACGGAGTGTCAAATGAAAAAACCTACGTGTCTAATTCTTGTCGGCATAGGCGTTTTGCTTTTAATAGGCGTTTTAGTCTTTGTAGTGCCTATATTTGTTGATATGTTTCAAGAGATGCAGCAAATGAGCGAGAAACATGCAGAGTACAAGCGTACTTTAAGACAATATGTCAATGAACCACTAACTGCAGAACAGGAAAAATTACTACCACAACTACTTGAAGTAGCAGGAGAAACTTCCGAACCCCAAAGCCCAGAGGATTTAGAAGCAATTTTGTCCACTGAACCCTATCTAACTTACATTAAAACACAAAATGGGGAAGACTATGCGGATTTTCCGGCTTATGTCGCCGCAATGCCTACATCAACGCACAGAAACGTTGTACTGGCAAGGCTTAAAGATTTTTTGGGAACAGAAGTAGAACCAGCAGAACAAGAAATCTGGGCAGATTTTTATTACATAATGCGTGATTGGAGCAAGACAGGGGAAGACGTACTTGATAACAAAAAGGAATTTGACGAACTTCTGCAAACACATTTGGTGAAACCCATAATGGATCAAGTTTCTGGGACGAAAGGATTAACGACTAAAATTGTAAAGATGGGAATAATTTCTACCTTTTTTATAGAAGATAATGAAGTGTTTCACCACGCATGGCGTAGGCGTTTGCAGAATTACGGAACACAAGAGGGGTATTTGCGGTGTGCAATCGCAACACCAGCTGAATTTGCCTTAATGCGTTCATTTTTTGAGGATGCTGCCACTTTCGAAAAGTGGATGACAGAACCGTATAGGGTAGAGGAAGATACTGAAGGACAAGAGAATGAGTAGATCGATGCCTTCTATTACCAAACTATTTTTTCTCTATCTGTTCCGCCAAGACTGCAATCAATTCTGCTAATGTAGGGAACTGGTCTCGTGCCTCAGGCGACAGGTCTGCAAGGTGAGTTTCACTAACGAGACGATACATATCTACTGCACCCGTCAAGATATTTGGTGTCAATCCGACATGTGCAAACGTATCTGCAATTTCCTCCATTTCGCCAATCCAACGTCTTGCTTTTGGTGGCATACCGGGTAATCCTCTTTCCATCCTTTCATACAACGCTGCCTGACTCAATTTAAATTCTTCTGTAAGTGCATCTGAAACGCCTAACACCTCTGCTGCGGTGAGCAATTCGGTGCAGAGTGCAGTTAATCCTTTTGTCAAGGAAGCATAACACATCTTAATCGCAGAAGCGAGTCCAATCTCATCACCGAGTACCCGTACATCTAACCCATAATTATTCAAATCAGCGAAAACGTTCAGTTCTGGGCCGGATGTATAGAAGCGGGTTGCCCCCGGTCTTCGTGGCGGCGGACCGATGATAGACGCATCAACAAAAAACCCGCCTGCTGATGTAATAATCTCCCCTAATTTGCGTGCCGTCTGTGGTGAAATGGCATTGCAGTCTGAGTATGTTAATGTCGTGTCAGTCTGCTGCAGCGCATCTGCGACTGCCTCAGCAGCATTCATCGCCTGTGCTGGCACCATAATTGATAGGATAAGATCCGCTTCGGTGACGAGTTGTAGATATGTCGGTACATCTACAATACCTGCTTTCTGTGCAAGGTCATGTGTGCGTTGACTTCTACCTTCAAGACAGGTAATAACACGTAAGCCGTTTTGACAGAGGACGTCTCCGACGGTGTGCCCCATATCGCCAGGGCTTAAAATTCCGATAGTGTTAGACATAGTTGCCTCAAATTCGGTTAAAACCTAAGTTGCTACCTATAAGTTTTAGACATGGAAACACCGTCTTTAATGAAAAAATGCTGATAATTAGTCAATATTTGTAGCGCAAACTGTCAGTTTGCGTTTTCACAGGCACAATCTAAATGAAGATTAAGTTTTTAATTGGGTAATTCTAATTTCCCCAAACCCGGTAGGTGCGGTTTCTAACCGCACTGGATATTTCCACGAATTACCCAATTTATTTTTTGATCTTCATACAGATTGTGCTACAAGGTAGCAACTTAGGTTATTAAATATGGATGCCTACATCGTTGAGAGCTTTGAATACCAACACCGCCCCAAGCACGATAACAACAGTAGCACTGATAATCGGCAGGCGTTGCAGCCAGACACCTCTACCTGTAAAACGTTCAATAACCGGTTTTGCCAGGACCATTAGGATGCCGATGGTAACCAACACTGCTGCAAGCCCAAGAGAAAAAGCACATAGGATAATCACACCCCATGTAAGTTTGTTAAGGCTAATGGCAAATAAGAGTCCGATGAGTGCGTCTACACACGGCACAATGCCGCCAGAAATGCCGAGCGATAGCAATGCCCAGAAACCCGTCCGTTTTGAAGGAACGTGGCTATGTGTCCGTCCACCGTGGCTGTGTGTATGTGTATGTCCACCGTGGCTATGGTTATGTGTATGTCCACCGTGGCTGTGTGAATGGGCATGGTCATGCGTATGACGGTCGTCGTCTGTGGTGCTTTTTAAACGCCCACTGTAATACTGCTTCATATTTTTCGTAAGTAGCCATCCCCCGATCCCGACAATCAATAGACCGGAGATCAGACTTAGCCACATGACAACATCTTCTTGTGCAAAACGATCTTTTGCAAATAGCAGGACGACACCGAGTGTAATGACACTGAAGGTGTGTGTAAATGTGACGACAAGACCGAGAAAAATTGCGTCAATTATTCTTCCTCTTGTGCCAACGAGATACGCTGCCACAACAGCTTTGCCGTGCCCTGGTGTCAACGCATGTAAACCGCCGAACACAAAAGAGACAACTAAGGCGATAATTGCAAACGAGAATGTGAGCGGTTGCGTAATTAGTTTTTTTATCTGATCGCCAGTGTGTTCATGTCCCTCACCAGCAAAAGCAAAGGTGCATACAACAGCGACGATAACAATCAAACTGAATATGTAAAGGTACTGCTTTTTCAAAACTATTAAACCCTCGCGAACTTTTGGAAACGTCTTTCAGCGATCACTTCGCTGACATAGATGTCTCCTTTTGAATCAATCCAAATACCGTGGGGGGAATCACTAAATTGGCCCGGTGCGGTGCCTTTTTCTCCCCACCTTCCGATTATATCACCATCAAGTGTCATGATGCAAATACATTGCCGTGCCTCGGCAATGTGAATAATATTATCAGCATCAATAAATAGGTCGTTAGGTGAACCAAGGTCAGTCCACTCGGTTAGAAATTCACCATCATTGTTAAAAATCTGGCATCTTAGGTTGCCTCTATCAAGGATGTAGACCCTATCATTGTGATCTACAGTAACATCGTGTGGCAGGTTAAATTCTCTGGGACCTGTTCCGGGGGCACCCCACGAAACGATAACTTCACCATCGGCAGTCATTCTGTGAACCCGCGATTGTCCGTAGCCATCAGAGACATACATCTCCCCGGATGCAGAGAGGACAGCACGTGTCGGTTGATTAAAGGGAGTTCCGGATGCTCCCGGTTCATTGACGGTACCGAATGTCTGTAGTAATTCTCCATCAAGTGCGAATTTCCGTACAGTGTGGTCGATGGTGTCTGTTGTGTAGATTTCATCTTCCGGACTAATCCAAATACCGTGCGGTTTTTGGAATATATCCTTACCCCATTCTGCAACGAAAGTTCCATCTGCTTCAAATACGAATATGGCAGGTTGTGGACTGCGATTGTAGACATAGACCCGGTCATTTGAGTCACATGCGACGCCAGACACGAGTCCGAGTTGCGGAATCATACCCCACCCTTCTACTACCTCATATTGGTAATTGTCAGTGCCAAAAGTTGCCATAGCGTGTTTCTCCTATCCAGTTGCGCATTTATTTCTAACAATAACGTGAGTTTGATAAAAGTCTATTGTAGCGCAAACTTTCCAGTTTGCGCCCACAGCACACAAACTGGACAGTTTGCGCTACAAGAACCGCAAGGTGGGCCTTCGGAGAAAAGACCTGTTATTGAGTTGATGTCACTTATTATCAAACTGGCGTTAACAATAGATTTTAGCATCAAAACGGATGTTTATATTTTAAAAAACCTGCTATCAAAAACAGATATTTCAAGATTTGTGTTTTGAATATACCTATTCTTGCACAATAGTTAAGTATAATCATACGTCATTTTTATTAAGATTGCAAGTTTTTTTTAGCAAAAATTCAATGTACATATAGTTTTATTACGCCTAATTGGGAAATTTATACTGTTTTTCAGCAATTTTTGTGTTAAATTGAAGTAAATATAGTAAGCTTTGAAATTATTGAGACATTTTGATAAACCTATTTTGGAAACATGACGGACAATAGAAGTTATACCAAATTAACGCGATAATTCTTGGTAGGCGCGTTTATATGAAGTTAAAATAAATATTTCGGTAAGGGGCGAGGTTAGGAAGAAATCAACGGTATGAATGCGCGTATGGCATTCCCCACCTCGCCAGCAGCAGGTGTACATCTCTGCTGGCGATGTTTCCTAACCTCGCTAAATTACCCAATTTATTTTTTTATCTTTATGTAAACGCGCCTAATGAGAAAAAAACAAGATAAATCCTGTTAATTTGGTATTATTCCACAAACTTTCTGAAGTTAAGAAAATGAATCGGTAATTTAGCGAGGTTAGGAAGAAATCAAGAAATCAACGGTATGAATGACGTTTAGTCATTCCCCGGGTATGAATCATGGCGAATGCCATACGGGGAATCATGCAGAATGCCACACGGGGAATGCCATTAGGGCATTCATACCGTTGATTTGGCGCATTCGCCTTTAGGCATTCCCCGCCTCACCAGCGGTAGGATGCACGTGTCTTGTGCGGATCGAAGATGTCAAATTTGCCTTAAAAGAAGCCATTGATGAACAAAACAGCGCGTATTGTATCCGCTTGCTGAAATCCTGTAGCGTAGAGGTCGTTTGTTTCATCAATATAGGTGTATTCATTTTTTCCAAAGAAGTGCGTGATTTCAAAGTTTAGGCGGAACGTTCGGCTTAAGTCATAATAGATGCCACCGCCCCAGTCGGAAAGTTTTGCGTAAAAATCAAAAAATCTGGGGTTACTTGCATCAAGTGCATCGTTGATGAAATCCAGGCGGATTGTGCTGAAGTACGCATAAGCCCGTGCCTCACGATAATTGTAGATACTATGGTCGCGTATCCAAGTAAAATCTAACTGAACCCGGTTATCCCAAGATGATTCCGTTGATCTATCATCTTGATTGAAAGTGCCACGGAAGTCCTCAAAATCCTGCGTACGGTAATAACTCGTATCAGTCATACGGACATACCTAAGTCGGTTAGAGAGTGCTATTCGGTAGTTTTCGTTTAGATCATAAGAAAAAGTTAAGTTTGCCCCTGCTGAGTCCTGAATTATCTGTTCGTCAAAATCGGATTTTGTGTATAGATCCGCGTCAAGGTCGTCCTGATTATCAATTTCAATGTCGTGTAGATCGCGCGTATAGCGGAGCTTCAGTTCAGTTTGAAACATTGAGGAGAACAAGGATGTCGTTGGCGCGTATTTCCTGAATCGTAACGCTATTGGATCGAGATAGTATAAGTTCCCATTTAGATCAATTCCTTTGAGTTGAAGTGGGACATCTGTTTCAACCTCTCGTTGAAAAGGCACGAGCAACTTTTGAGTATATGCGCCATCAGTTGTAAATCGTTGAATTCTGCGGAGCCGATAGCGAAACGACCTTGCAAAGCCATCATAACGGGGGGTTGGATCGTCAAGCCGCTTTGGAAGTGTAGAAATAAAATCTTTTATGTACTTTGCTTTATCAGCAACAAGGAGCGTTCCATCCGTTAGCGCTGCAATTCGGAATGGCGCAGTAAATTGGCCGCCTGCATCGCCGTATTCACCGAAGGCGCGCAAAAACTTTCCTTCCGAACTATATTTTACTACCCGATGTCCCTTTTCATCAACAATATAGAGGTTTCCTGCTTTGTCCACAGTCATATCAACTGCATGAATTGCTTGCCCAGCTCCCGGTTGGGCAATGGCGTAACGGGCAATCGGTTTACCGCTCACATCAAGTTTGTAAATTAAACCGTCATCATAAACATAGAGGTTATTCTGGCCATCTACTGAGAGTAGGAATTCGCGCTTTGTGTCACCATGTGGGATAATGAGTGCGTATTTACCATCGCTATCCAGACCAGGTGCGGCTGCTTCAAGGTTATTAAGTCTTTTACTGAAATCCTGTATCGGATAAGTAGCGACAAATTGACCTTGAGCATCAAATTTGTGGACACAAGGACCGTAGTTGAAAATTTTCGGATTGTCAGTTCCTGAGATGTGTTTCAGGACCCAATCCATCACATAAATAGAATTGTCGATTCCAATAGCGATAGCAGTAGGCTTGATAAATCGAAACTCCGAAGAATCCGTCACCTCAATGTCAAAAACGAATTCGCCCATCTCAGTGAACTTGTGAATTTTGAAGTTATCTGTATCTGTGATGTAGATAGACCCATCAGCTCCGAATGCTGTAAACAAAGTTTTTGCAAATTGTGCTTCTCCCTCGCCTTTCTCACCGAATTCGCCAACGAATTTAAACTCGTGTGCAGCATTGAGACTAAACGGGATTAGGTATAATATGAAAAACGTTAGGGATTTTAATTTTAACATTTTAAGAAGTAGTTTATTCATGTCTCGAACTGCTAAAAGAAGAGGTTTTGGATCAGAAAGATTTAAGACGATGACGACTCCTGATGTTTTTTCCGGATGTTATCAAGGATGCCGTTGATAAATTTAGGAGAATTTGATGTGCTGTAAGATTTGGCAATTTCAACCGCTTCGTTGATTGAAATTACGGGGTCAATTTCGTTGATATAGAGGATTTCATAAGTTGCAATCCGCAAAATAGATAGGTCTACAACAGGCATTCGATGGAGTCTCCAATTTTTGGAGACTGCTTGGAGTTCCGCGTCAATCGTTTCAAGATTTGAAGCGGTGCCTTCGACGAGTTGTACTGTGAAAGGTCTGAGTTCGGCGGATATATCTTGGCTCTGCCAAAACTTTTTTATAACAACCTGTGTCGGTTCGGCGGTGAGGTGAATCTGATATAGTATTTGCATCGCGATGACGCGAGACTTTCTACGAGAGGACATCGGAGTTCCAATTATTTTAATAGAGTTGCAATGTGTTATATTATACGGATTTTTTGACAGAGTGTCAAGGGAAATGCAATATAAGGTAAGGGTATTTAGTTTTCAGTTTTTCTTGCGATTTTTAAACACCTGCTATACACCCAGAACGGTAGGTGCGGTTTCCTAACCGCACCGAATTTGGATCAAAACCTTCATAACGACTTGCCTTGTTAGAGGCAGTGCGGTTGGGGAACCGCACCTACCACACTTGGGGCTTAACTTTCAGAAAATCTCAATAACGGAAAGCTCTTAAAACTAAATAACCCTGGATATAAGAGTGTGTAAATATTTGGGCAAAAGTTTGGGCTAAGCGGTTGACTCGTCAAGATTTTATGTCATAATTTGTTTATTTATGGTATACTTCTTCTATCTATTGAATTAAATGAACAGGAAAATTGAGATGGGAAAGCGAGTGCATCATTTACGTGAGGGGTGTGCAAAAATAATTCCGATGTTAAATATGTGTTTAAAGGTAGTAGGCACAGGCCGTGTGCCATCCACAAGTTTAAAGAGGCGCAATGAATTGCGATTAAACAGCACTTTGTGAAATAATGCTGCACCTAAAGTCTGTCCCTGTCTGTGCTGCTGCGCCAAATATTTATGCACATCCCTCATTTACGTGAAGTCAGTGAAGAAATTGTGGATTTTACTATAAACTGCATAAGAAAAGGTATAACAAAAATGTTTAATGAGTTTACCGTCAAGGTAGCTGATTATCTGGAGTTTATGGATTCGTTGTCCACTGGATCAGTGGATCTTATCTTAACAGACCCACCATACTGTATTAGCAAAAAAACTGGGTTTTCGAATGTCGTGAACGGGGTAGAGAGATTTGCTGTTAGCATGGACTTCGGTCCCTGGGATCATGTTGCGGTAAATCTTGACGATATGGCAAAAGTATTTTACAAAGCCTTACGCCGAGGCGGAACTGCTATTGTATGGTATGACCTTTGGAAAATAGGTAAAGTGAAGGCTGCATTGGAATCGGCAGGATTCAAAATGATCCGTCAGATTATATGGCAGAAAACCAATCCTGTACCATTGAATATGCGCGCAACGTATCTCTCTAACAGCCGAGAAATGGCGGTTGTAGGTGTCAAAGGTGGAAAACCTACTTTTAATAGCGAATATGACTCAGGTATCTATGAGTATCCAATCCCTCGACACAAAGGTAAAAGACAACACCCAACACAAAAACCATTTTTACTGTTTGAGGATTTAGTCCGTAAACATAGTAACCAAGGCGATCTTGTTGTCGATCCATTCCTCGGAGCTGGCACGACCGGCGTTGCCGCTTTGAGAAATCTCCGAAGTTTTATGGGGTGTGATATAGACGATAATTATGTAAAAATTTCACAAGAAAGGATGGAAAATGCACATAAATAACATAAGTTGCTATATAGAAGCACAATCTGTTAGATTGTGCCGATGAGACACGGGGAATGCCATAAGGTATTCATACCGTTGATTTACTAACAGTTTGCTCTACAGAAGTGTCCCAATAATTGTGGGTTTTACTATAGGCACACCCTTCAATTATCTTCTGGGACAAGCCGTTTGCAGTAGGTAAGGAATGAAAAATCTTGTTACAGAACAATTCTGGTGTGTCAAACAAATTCATGTTTTTCGAGACCTCTCCGAAGAAGATGCGCGCGCATTAGCACAGATAGTCACGTTCAAAAACCTAAAACACGAAGAACGCATCTGTGGAGAAGGAGTTTATCTGATTAAAGAGGGACGCGTTAAAATTTCTGATAATTTACCAGACACCAATCCTAAGAAGACAGAAAATAGTTCTGTTAACTCAGACTCGGATAAAGACAAAGATACCAATTCGGGAACAAAAGAGGTGTTAGAACAGGGAGAGATATTTGGAGTAATTTCTGAAGATACCGAGATTTCGGATCAAAATCGAGCCACCTTCGCTGAAACTCTGACTGAAGTTTGTATCGGCATTGTGGCAAATCGTGACTTCACGTTTTTTCTCAAACGGAAACCGCACCTAACATTACCACTGTCTCGTGATAGACAGACAGATTTCTCTAACGTGTTTGGAGTATCCACTAACTCTTTTTTAGGATATGGGAATAAGAAACAAACGGGACGGTTTAATTCACATAACATATTGAAAACATCCGTTGTTCCAAATTGTCAGCGCGCCAACCTATTCAGGAACATTATGTTCCGATGTGCATCTTCTCGTCTGGCACTATTATTACAAAATCTTGCTTTGGTCCCAGATAGTAAAGGCATTGTGTCGGTGCCCCGCCTGTCAATCAAGCGCATGTCAAAACTAATTGGAAGTTCAACGGAAACAATTGAAATACTCTTGAAAACGTTCAAACAACATAATATAATTGATACACGGCGCAGGCAGATTCAGATTTTAAATCCGTGGCAGTTAAAGAAAATTGCGGATGCGCGAATGAAAACGTTATCGCCACTCCAAGTGCCTGCTACTACTTCTGATGATAATCTTGATTTTGAAACGCTTACTGGTCTTAGGGATGTGAACAATAATCAAACCAGTTCCACTGCATCCTCAACGTAAAGTTTGTTTACGTCACGAATACAACAATAGATACTGAAGTTTTAAATTATGGAAAATAAAAACCCTTATTTACACGTTGACCAACAAATGGTCGGTGATATTTACACAAGCAGCGAAGTCATGGACAATCTGACCGTTTTATGTGATGATTTCGGGTCCCGTTTTGCAGGAACCCCTGAAGAATATAAGGCTGCTAATTTTATCTCTGAAACATTTACCCGTTACGGACTCAAAAACGTTAGGTTAGAGGAATACCCCTATGCTGGTTGGACGCGCGGGGCAGCTACGCTTACAATCACTGAACCTATCGAACGATCTTTACACTGTATTTCGTTACCTTACTGTCCTGCAGGTAATATTACTGGTGAACTCGTTTCTGTGGGACATGGAAGCCCGCCGGAATACAGTGAACTCGGTGAAACGGCCCGCAGTAGACTTGTAATGGCAAAGAGTTCATCACCGAGAAACCTTGGAAGATGGGTGCATCGCAAAGAAAAGTATGAACGCGCGGTGCTCGGTGGCGCAAGTGCTTTCATTTTTGTAAGTGAACATCCTGGCGTTGGACCTGAAACCGGTAGCCTCCAAAATAATAGACCCGCGCCTATCCCTGGTATCTCTGTTTGCAAGGAAGATGGTGATTTTCTTACACGATGTATCGATCGCTACGGAAAGGTGACAATGCGTCTGCAAACGACAGACATAAACGAACCTCGCACCTCATGGAATGTTGTTGCTGACCTGCCGGGGAAAGAAATTCCTGAAGAGATGATTGTTCTGGGATGCCATTACGATGGACACGACATCTCGCAAGGTGCACATGACCCTGCCTCAGGGATGGTATCTGTTATTGAAGTGGCACGTGTCTTAGCAACCTACACAGCGGACATGCTAAAACGAACTGTCCGATTTATCGCCTTTGGAACGGAGGAAATTGGACTGACCGGCGCATTTCGTTACCTTGAAGCACATGCAAAAGAGTTAGATAATATCCGATTCATGTTGAATATGGATGCAGCGGGTGGCACAAGCCGAAAGGGAATTGTCTTACATCAATGGGATACGTTAGAACCGTTTTTTAAAATAGTGCAGCAACAGATGCATGCAGATATGCCCGTAGGACAGAAGGTGCATTCCTACTCCGACCATTTTCCGTTTTTTCTTGAAGGTGTCCCATCATGCCACATGGGTGATCCTACTTCTGCTCCGTCTGGACGCGGTTTTGGACATACAGCTTACGACACATTGGAAAAGGTTGAGTTGGAAAACCTTAGGCGTGCAAGTTCGGTTGGGGCAAGGGTAGCACTCCGATGCGCAAACGCAGAGAAATTTCCCGCAAAACGCCGTTCTCAAGAAGATGTACAGAAAATTGTTGATACAGACCCAGGATTGGAAGGGTACCGTATCTCCCTGAAATTGAAAGCATAAACTAACCGAATTAAGACAAAGGAATTTTCGTAATTGTGTCAGGACGAATAGAGAAAAAAATGCTAAACAACTCTTTTTCATGGACTGTCCGGATTTCACTGTATTGTAAGCGCACATGGACTGCAATTGTGCTTTTTGTGATAGTCTCATCACTGTTCAATTTTTCGCTTTTAGTGGATGTATTTGCTGAACAGGAATTACAACGCGCTGTTACGCAATCGAGACGGACAGCGATCGTCACAGCAGTAGAACGTGCCAGCCCCGCAGTTGTCAATATCAGTGCTATACGAAGTGTTTCGCAGCTATCAACCTATGATGAATGGGTTTTTAGGGAATTTTTTGGGGAAGTTCCATCTATCCCTAAACGTTCACTGCGTGAAGTCGGTTCAGGTGTAATTATTAGTGAAGACGGTTATATCCTTACCAATCATCACGTCATTCAGGATGCCGAAAAGATCAAAGTAGCCACCGCGGACGGACGTGAATTTGATGCAAATATACTTGGCTACGACTTTTTTTCAGACCTCGCGCTTTTAAAAGTTAATACGAAAGAAGATTTACCTGAAATTAAATGGGGCAACTCTGATGATATACTCATTGGTGAATGGGCACTTGCAATTGGAAATCCTTTTGGACTTTCAATCGGCACGGCTCAACCTACAGTGACAGTTGGTATTGTCAGCGCAACGCAACGTTCTCTGGCAGTAGACAACCGTTTCTATGAAGCACTGATACAGACAGACGCATCTGTTAACCCTGGGAATAGCGGTGGTGCTTTAGTCAATGCACATGGAGAACTTATCGGGATAAACACCGTTATCCGTTCAACGAGCGGCGGGTCACAAGGCGTTGGCTTTGCTATTCCTGCCAATAAAGCAAAAAAGGTCATTGAAAAGATTACCGAACACGGGCATATTGTTCCGCCTTATCTTGGTGTGGAAATACAATCTGTAACAGAAGAAATGGCTGCAAAACTTTTGGGGAAAGAAGCTTCACAAAAATCTATCTTTTCGCGAGGTGTTTTAGTATCGGAACTGGAAAAACAGAGTCCTATTGCTGCGGCGGGTGTTAAACGCGGTGATATTATCAGCTCTATCTCAGGACATCGAATAAAGGATGAAAACAATTTTAAGGCGGTTGTACGTTTGCTTCCACTCAATCAAAACATACAGTGTGAATTTATCCGTCGCGGCAAAAAAAGAGAGGCAAACTTAAAACTAAAGACGCTGGAATGGGAATACACATCGCGAAAATTGGGACTTACACTTACACAGCCTGACAAGAATAAAGCAAAAAGATATAAACACCGGGGTGTCCTCATTTCGCATATTGAAAAAGGAAATAGATTAGCGGAAGTCCTCAAGAAAGGCGACCTCATCTACCAAATAAACGATATTGAAATTCATACTCTCGAAATCTTTAAAATTGTGGACGAACAGATTCAGACATTCAGAAGTATTCGACTTTACTTTAAGAGAAATGGCGAGCGGAAGTCTATTCTTATCGACTTTTAATAGGAACAATCGTTGGTGATAGGTGTTTTAAGATGGTAAAAAGCGGACACAGTGAGTCCGTTCTTCAAAAGAAATAATAAGGCACAGAGATAGAACCTAAACATCAGAATGAGATACTAATTCCAACGTGGGTTCGGTATAAGGACATATAGTTTTTATTGCTTTGAATTACTCTAATAACAACGGTAGGTGGGTTTCCTAACCAATGCAGAATACCATAAGGGGATGCCTAAAGGCGAATGCGCCAAATCAACGGTATGAATGCGCGTGTGGCATTCTGCATGATTCCCCGTATGGCATTCGCCATGATTCATACCGTTGATTTGGCGTATTCTGCTTGTAGCACAAACTGTTAGTTTGTGCATCCGTGGCACGCAAACTAACAGTTTGCGCTACAAAAAATTACTTATACTGAACTCACGTTAATTTCATCAAATTACGACATTGGAGAATAAAAATGAAATTGCAGCTGCCCACAATCATTATCGTCTGTTTGTCCGTTGTATTGATTCTCACGATACACTTCTTGGGAGGGAACAACACGAAGTCCACTCAAGAA
This sequence comes from Candidatus Poribacteria bacterium, assembly GCA_965221425.1. Classification (GTDB taxonomy): domain Bacteria; phylum Poribacteria; class WGA-4E; order WGA-4E; family WGA-3G; genus MSPOR6. Next base: position 852,180 of record OZ244889.1, read on the forward strand.
ATCAGCGAGGAAACTGAAGAGTTTCGAACAGTTCGGTTTGATGCTGAGAATGCTTACAATGCAAAAAATTTCAATAATGCGATCGAACTTTTTGAACGTGCATTAGAGTTACGCCCTGAAAATGCTGAGATATATAACGATCTCGGGTCCGTTCATTATGATCTTGGCCTGAAATATGCCGGACCAAAATGGCCCTCATGGCGAATCTTGAAAGAATCGCTTGAAGATGTACTTGCCGACCTCGATCTTGCTATTCAAACAATAGAATCTGGGTATATCGTTTTCACAACAAGTTCTACAGAAATAGCGAAAGCAGTTGAAGAAAAGGCAAAGGCAGAAGGTGCTGAGGTTTTTCCTTACCATGGAAACATGCAAACGACACTTAATATTCTTGTCGGTTCTACAAAAGAACACCTCTTACAGGCACGTTGGCTGTATCAAAAGGCTATAGAATTGAAGTCTACCTATGCCGCGCCCTATCGCAATCTCGGTTCGTTCTATGTGAAAATCGGCATTACGGATAAGGCTATCAATTTTTTGCGAGAAGCATATAAACGTGAACCGAGTGATGAGGAACTCGCGGAATACCTGCAACAATTTCCAAGTGAATTTTAGATGTCGAATATATAGGAAACATATAATTACTTGGACACTGCTGCCCGCAAACTGAATGAAGATTAATTTATTTAATTCGGTCCTTTTCTGTCCAATGTAGATTTCCCCTGCTGGCGAGGTTTCCGGACCTCAGCACATTACCGAAGCAGGCAGGTGTTTCCTGCTGGCGAGGTTTCCGAACCTCGCCAATGTAAAGGTAATTGTGAATTTCACTATAATCTTCATACGGTTTATGCTACAGCACAAAGGTTTCAAATAATTCTAAAATTTACCATATTTGACAGGTGTCATGGTGAACGAACTTCACATCTTAGGAGAAGAAACACTTACAAGACTTGACGGAGTACATATTATAGATATATAAGATATTAATTATGAAAAGTCTAACGCAAAAACGTTGCACTGACTGTGGTTTTATGAATCCAGCAGTCAAGTTTTGCGGCGAATGTGGTCGCGCACTCGATGATATAGACACACCGCTCAGTGCAACTTCTATGAGCAAGGCAGAAAGACGACAACTCACAGTTCTATTCTGCGATGTCATAGATTCAACGGCATTAACAGAACAGCTGGACCCCGAAGATTTACGGCAAGTGTTAGATGCATATCGGGCATCTGTCGCAGAGGTCGTTTTAGAGTATGATGGGCACATCGCACGTTATTTTGGTGACGGTATCTTAGTATACTTCGGGTACCCGATTGCGCATGAAGACGCAACGCGTCGCGCTGTACAAGCAGGATTAGGTATTGTTGCCGGATTAGAAGAGCTGAATTCGCGTTTGACAGAAACGTTTGGTATTCAAATACAGGTACGTCTAAGTATTGACACCGGTTTGGTCGTCGTGTGGGAAGTAGGGATGCCCATTAGCAAGTCCCACCAACATATCTCTGTTCTTGAACGTTATCACGGAGATGCAATAGACATTGTTGGAAAAACTCCGAATATAGCCGCTCGCATGCAGCAAGTTGCGCCTCCGAACGGTATCGTAATTGGTGATACTACACTCAGACTAATTGAAGGGTTTTTTACATATCAAGACATGGGTACCATAACACTGAAAGGCATTTCACAGCCGGTTCCGATTTATCAGATACTTGAGGAACACCCAGATAGTGCCCTTCCAGCTTTTAGACGTGAGCAAACAAAACTTCCACTACAAAGTGGGATGACTCCAATAATTGGAAGAACCCGACAAGTTGCAACGCTAAAGGCACGGTGGAAACTCGCTGCAGCGTCTGCGGGGCAAGTCGTCCTGATTGAAGGTGAAGCTGGCATTGGCAAGTCTCGCATTGTCGCTGTTATTGCTGAACAAGTGACTGAGGTTGATGCTCAAATATTGGAATGTCGAGGCTCACCAGATTCACAAAATAGTCCGCTTTACCCGATTCTGTCGCTTTTGCGGCAACAACTCTTAAGATTCGGTGAAATGGATGACGGAAGTACACGCCTGAAAAAACTGGAGCAATTTCTAAATACCTATGAACTTTCTTTAAATTTGCTCCCACTTTTAGCTCAACTTTTAGAGATAGAGGCGGATTACCGAACCGTAGAATTAAAACCAGCACAACGGCGACGCCTTACCTTACAAGCACTCGTTCAGATTTTCTTGAAAACTGCTGAGCAAAAATCGCTTTTATTGATTGCTGAAGACTTACATTGGGCTGATCCGTCTACATTGGAATTTTTACATCTTTTAATTTCACAGGTAGAAACCGCACCTATCCTTGCAATTTTGACATCGCGTGCTGAAATGGACGTTAATCAGGATAGCACACAAGCGGAGGCGAGAGCAAAACTGAAAACACTTACTGAATTAGCGTGGGGAACTCAAATATCGTTGAAACGTTTAAATAGAAGACAGGTCTCACAGATGATTACGGAAGTAGCGGGTGAACAAGCAGTACCTGCGGATGTCTCTAAGCAAATTGCAGCTAAAACAGAAGGTGTGCCACTGTTTGTAGAGGAATTAACACGCATGGCACTTGAATCCGACCTGCAAAATATTGATGTTTCAACAGAGATACCTGCAACGCTGCAAGCATCGTTGACAGCAAGACTTGACCGACTCGGCTCGCGAAAAGAACTTGTTCAACTTGGTGCTACACTTGGTAGGGAGTGGACAGCGGAACTTCTGTATAAGGTGATCATGAGTCTGACTGAAGAACCTAAAACGGATGAGTTTCTCACACATCCTGACCAGTTCGCAGCTTTTTCTCCATTTCCACAACAGAACAACGAGCTTACATGGCTTGAAAGAGAATTACAGCAGCTTGTTGAAGCAGAAATTCTGAGGTGTCGACAAACCCATGAGAATAAACAAATTTATACTTTCAAGCATCCGTTGGTCCGAGAGACAGCATATCAAGCCTTACTTAAAAGCACGCGACACGCATATCACCGTCGGATTGCAACTGTCCTACGCCAGGCATTCGGAGATGTCGTGCGGGCACAACCGGAGTTGGTCGCATATCATTACACGGAGGGCGAACGGCCTGAACGGGCAATTGAATACTGGCAACAAGCAGGACAACGTGCAGTAGAACGATCCGCAAATGTTGAAGGAGTTCGGCATTTGACGAAAGGATTGACTTTGTTAGATACACTGCCTGAAACTCCTGCACGTGCAGCACGCGAATTGGTAATTCAAACAACTTTGGGCCCCGCGCTCATTGCAACGATGGGGTATGCGGCGCTTGAAGTAGAGGAAACATATACACGCGCAAAAGCATTATTGGAAACCATGCCTAATAACGAACGCATGCTGCTCCGATTCCCCATTTTATTTGGATTATGGCTTTCCTATTTAGTACGGGCAAAATTACAAACGGCACGAGAACTCGGAGAACAGTGTCTTGTCATGGCGCAACAACAGGCGAACACAGTATTGGAAGTAGAAGCACATCGGGCATTAGGTGCGACACTTTACTATCTTGGTGAGTTAAAGATGGCGCACACACACATTGAAGCAGGGATTGCACGCTATAACCCACACCAACACCCAGTCCATGCCTTTTTCCACTATCTTGCTGACCCAGGCATGACCTTGCACGCTTATGCTGCCCCATTGGTATGGTGTTTAGGATACCCTGAACAAGCAGTAGAACAGCTGCAAGCTTCGCAACAGATGGGGGAGGAACGACCCCATCCGTTTAGTCAGGTGGTCTCTCTACATTTTGGCGCATTAATGTATCACTTACGTCAAGATGTTGAAAAAGTAAACGCTTATGCTACGGAGATGCTTGCAATCTGCAGAGAACACGGTTTTTCTGTATGGGAACCAACGGGTAAAATTATGAAAGGTTGGGCACTCCAACAAGACGCTGATAATTCACACGAAGAAGGAATCGCTTTGATTCGAGAAGGAATCGCCGAGTGGGAAGCTAACAGATCACGGGTCCTACGGCCTATCTACTTAGGTATGTTAACACATGCTTATGGACAAGCAGGCAAGGTTCAAGAAGGACTTCAGACTCTGGAAATAGCGTTTGAAGCTGTTGCTGAGAGTGGTGAACGTACCAATGAAGCTGAACTCTATCGCCTTAAAGGTGAGTTTTTGCTGAAATCTGTAAAAACAGTAGAGCAAAACAACTGTTCATCCGCACTTCAAAGGGAAGCAGAAAAATGTTTTCAGAAAGCATTAACTATTGCACGTCACCAAGAGGCTAAATCGTGGGAACTCCGAACTGCTATCAGTTTAAGCAAACTCATGATAACACAAAATCGACAGGACACCGCGCACGCACTGCTAAAACCGATCTATGAATGGTTCACTGAAGGATTTGAAACTATTGACTTAACAGAAGCACGCGATCTATTGCACAGCTTAAGTGGAGGCGAAACGCTATGAGACTTGGTGTCGTTGGCATGTGCAGCGATTTTCGAACGCTGAATCAGCAAGAGATTGAAGCGATCCATAAATTACAGTTCACTGGGGTCAGTTACCATTTCGCCAGTTCAAATATTCCGCTTGTTTCCCCAGATGAAATTACGCAATGTCGTTTTCTCCTTGAAAAAGCACAACTTGATCTGGTACAATTTGGTATCACTTATGGGGAGTGTCTATTTGATCCGCGTTCTTCAGTCCGCGAAGCAGCAATTGAAGCAGTGAATTGTGGAATGCCAGTGGCGAAAGAACTTGGAGCGTTTCACTACCTTTTCCGACCAGGCAGTTTGAATCCGGATGGCGCATGGACATCCCACCGAGATAACCATCTGCCGGAATCAATGGAACGCTTAATTGAGACACTGAAACCTATAGCGGAGAATGCTGAGCGCGAAGCCTTAACACTTGTGATGGAGACACATGCTGTTTCTATTATGGATTCGCCTGAAACATGCAGAGAGGTTGTTGAGAGAGTCGGTTCTGATAGGTTACGCATCGTGATGGATTTTGTTAACCATTTCCAATCCCTTCGTCAGGTCTATGAAAGTAAAGCGAGACTCAATCATATCTTTGACGTGATGGGACCGGTTGCACCTATGGCACATATTAAAGACATTCGCGTTGAAAACGGATTAGTTTTACACCTTAATGAAGAAGTACCCGGTGAGGGAGAATTGGATATCGGAGTAGCGTTAAAACGGTTTGACGCGCTCTATCCAGATGGCTACGGATTGATAGAACATCTACCTTTAGAGAAAATTCCGCTTGCAAACACAAACGTACGTAAAATTGCAGCGGAAAATGGAGTGAATATTTATTAATGGGAGGACTTGCACCATGTTAAAGAAAAGACAAATCGTATTGCTAATTCTCATTTTAGCTATGATATTTACAACCTATTCGGTGATAGGTCAGGAAGGTGGTAACGTTGATGATGCAGAGGGTAGTGCCAGAAGTCTTTGGGACAAGATATTATTCCCTGTTTTTGTAGCTGTTGCAATGTTTGTTATCCATGGGGTCGCATATCTTATACGTTTGTTTAAAAAAGATAGATTACAAAAAACGCTTCTGAACAAGTATGTAGTCTTTCATATGAAGAACGGACACCGTTATCACGGTACAATGCGTATTGACATGAAAGGGGCAGAAATTATATCCGAAGAATCCAGACAACGTGGACAGGCACCAAGTTATATTTTTAAAGGACAACAATTAAAGAATAGCATTGGAGCATATATCCGTTACCATGACACGATGAATGAGCGCGAAAAACGCGAACGTGTGTGGGATCTTGAGCGTTTACTCAATCCGCCATTACATCAGCGCATACTCAGAAAAATTAGAAATATGTTCATTGAATTGGGTGAGGCGGTCAAAAATGCTATGAACATGATGGTGACTGGAATCAAACGTGCAGCGAAACCGATACAACAACAGTTGGAACGGATTGATACGGCTGCTTCAGAATACGGTGGGGAAGGTTCAGCATCACAGAAAGTGGATACCATTTTGGATGAATCCAAAGGTTTTATGGCAGAAGAAAGTTATGAAAGAATTATTGAACGCCTTGTTGGGACACGTGTCAAGTTTAGGATTAAGGGGGTAGCAAATGTTGACGGCGAATATATAGGACTGTTAAAGGATTATAACAAGGAACATATAGTCTTCATGAATGTAAGAGATAAGGATAATAAGGGATTCAGAGATCAATGGAATTACGACCACGAATACAAACACAACATTAATAACTTTAACCGACGCGATGATCGAGGACTTAGATGTCGCATGGTTGAGGACAAGGAAGGAAGATACTTTTTAGTCCTTGAAAACAATACAGCTTATTCTATCCAAGTCGGTAAGATCACATTACATGATGGATCACCCACCTGGGAGAGAAACCTTGAGTTTAAGTGGCACATCGAACCACTCAGCGTAAGGAGGATTCGCCTCAACCCGGTAGCACAACATAATGTTGGTCCGTTTCAACGTGTTAAAACACTTGAAACTAAAACACCGAGGAACTATAAAAAAATAAGACTTGATTTTCGGTCTTTTCGGGAGGCAGATGTAATTTTTCCGCGTGGTGATCTTTGCACCATAATTGAAAGTGCTGAAAAACGTCAACAAGAAACGTTCAGTATATCTGCCTTAACAGATGCACTAATCGACCGTAGTGAAATTGAAGAAATTGCTATTCAGGACGCTGGAGGTCGACCAATTCACGGTATGAACCTCGTTCATGGATATGTCACCAATGTGAATGAAGAACGAATTGATCTAAAATCGGTTGATTCCAGCTATAGCCGACGTTGGGAAGTTGAAGGTGCATATACGCATTTTGATAACTCCTTACGCCATCGAGTCCCTGTGCATCGTAAGTTGATTCCGTATTTCGCGAACCGTCTTGTTACACAAAACGCACTTGTTGAACAGATACGTGAGAATCCACTTCAAAAAGAAGCATTTTCTCAATTAGCGTATCCGAAACTCACCAAAAGACAGTTAAAAATTCCATTCATGAAGTTGTTGCCTTCAAAAAACGGATTGCGTCTACCCCTTAAGGTAATGGCATTCACAAGCAATGGTGCGAATGAAGAATTCCGTGTCCTTGAGCGTTTTGAATACGTTTACGAACATCACATGCTTTATGAATCTGTTGGCAATCTGCGAAATGAACGTCTTGCCAAAATGGACATATTATGGATAGGCGCTGGTGAAATTTATAGGGGGGGCTACCGTCTTAATATAGACGCTGAGCACCGAATCAAAAATTTTGTTAGCCAAGGAGGTGTAGTCATCGTTTCGGGACAAGATGTCAAAACAAACTCCAGACAGAGGCGCGGTGCAGGATGGATTCCAGAACCACTCACCGGTGTGGAATATGACGAAACAGATGAACTTTTGCCAACCGCTCAAGGCAGAAGGAGCCGTATCTTTCATACTCCCAATATGCTCAACACCACACCAGATACCAAAGAAATTCCGTTAGTTAAGCTTGACGATATGTGGGTAGACCCGCTCGGCAAATGGAATTCACTCGCGAAGTCTACTGAGCAGGATGCTTCAGCACTGCTCACGCTTCCGTTTCAGAAAGGGTTATATATTGTCACAAGTTTGAAGAATGATACTGAGAGGGATGTGGAAATAAATAATAAATTGATGGAGAATCTACTACATTTCTCTGTTAAGTGGATAGGTAATCAGAAGTGGAAACAACGTTTCTTGCCTCGATAATTTCAGGATAGTAAATTAACTAAAGTGATAGGCGTTATTTGGTTCTCGAATCGAATAATGCCTATCGCTTTTTATTTGTTATTCTTTTTCTTTTCAGCTGCTTTTACAAGAGTGTTTTGTTTGTTTTCCGTAGCCTCAAGTGTTTTAATTATTTCTTCAAGTGCTTTTCCGGTTTCTTGATAAGTTTTCATAAGTTCTTTGATCTGATCTACAAGGGTGGGTTCTTTTTCTTCACCTATTGTTTCATCGGTTTGGGATTCATCAATCTTCTGTCCTACCTCAACTGCTTTTCTAACGGCATTAATAAAATTTGGATCTGAAGCAAGTGAGTCATTCGCCACAACCGCTATATCTTTGAGCAACGGCCTATTAGGTTGTTCTTCTTCTTTATTTTCAGCGATAATACCTGCATCTGGTTTTTGGTAGATTGCTTCAACAAAGAAAATACCTTGATCAAGGGGAATAAATTGTAGACTTCCACGCATTACAATACTCCCTGTAAACCAACCCAAGAAATCCTGAGATTTTTTGAGCGTGATTAAATTTTCCACATGCTTTGGACCTTTGACTTCAGGTATATTGGTAATGGTATAGACGATGCGTTCCCCGTAATTGGGTTGGTCACAACGTGCAACTAACCATGCCTTCATATCAAACTCTTTCTTCTGAGGCGTAAACGGAATCATGTTTACAAATTCCATTCGTTCTTCTCCAGGTAACCTCATCATTGCATAATATGGCATCATTTCTTGGTTATCTTTCCATATCGGTTTACCTTCTTTTGTCTTTTCTCCATCCCCATATACCTCTTTAGGTATTCTCATTTGTCTGCTTGTTCCATGAAATTTCTCAGCATCTTCAACATAATACTCCTTATACATCTTGGCTTGAATGCGTGTCAAATAGTCTGGGAAACGTAGGTGTGCACGCAACTTAAAAGGCATTTCATCAATACCCTTAAATAGATTGGGAAAAGACTTTTGGTAAGTACTCATTATACTCTCCTTGTCCTTAACCGCATAAAAAGTAACCTCTCCAGAATAAGCATTGGCTATTGCTACACCAGAATTCCTAATGTAATTAAATTTCCTATACCGTGGTTCAGCATCCTGCAAGCTGTCTGGAACTACTGCCGTATCATCTTTGTAAAATTGAGCACTTGGGTACCATTGACTTGTGACATAAAAATCCACAATCCACCAAAGTTGTCCGTTAGCGATAACAATATATGGATCTGGATCGTACTCAAGGAACGGCGCGATGTGGGAAATTCTGTCGGATACGACTTTTTGCCCACGTCGAGTTCCAATTTTTCGCCTAAACATTATACGGCTTTCCGGGGACAGAACAGAGTCTTTATTGTAGATTATTTGAAAGTCCAGAAAACGAATTCCAAAAAACAGTCTACGAAGCCAGCTACTTAATTGAACACCGCCATTGCCACTATAGTGGTAACCATTTTTTTCTTTTGCATCGTTTCCGTTTTGTGTTATTTCCCCCTCATCGGCAACTTCAGTTACATCGGTTTCAAAGTCATATTCACTTGTTTTTGTGTTGACGAGAACATAATCGTATGTCATCTCGCCATAGTATATTCTGGGTGATGTTACTTGTAATTCTGGATAAGTGTAACTATTTTCATTTTTTGCATTTTCTGTGTTCAACTTTACCTCTGTCCAAAAAACCGGTGCCATCTCTTCACCAACAGTTTCGACTGCATTGGCTGGCACAACATATACACCATACCCATGTGTATAATAGAGTTTTCGCCTTCGCCAATTTCCTCTACGCCCCTGAACTTCAGGATCCGGTTCAATTTCTCGTGCAGCAATTAGTACCTGCCTATATTGTGACATAGAAATGTCTGTTTTCCCATCAGTTGTATCAATGACACCATTGACATGATATCTGTCAATATCTGTATATGGATAAAAGTTATGGTGTTTGACATTGTGTTCTGCACGTAAGACATCATAGAGTACTCGTCGATCCCAAAGTTGAACATTTGCTAAAACTTCCTTATTTTCTGGTTTATTTACTAACTCCAATGTTGCTGAACCTGCCGTGTAGTTCTTTTTGATAATGCCATTTAGATCAAAAGCAGCGCGCGTGGATGCAATATGTTTCTCTAAGTAAGTTTCTTCTAAAGTCAGTTCATCCCCTTGGACATTCAAAAAATGTGAGACACGCGGGTAAACTTGTATAAGTGCAACATAACTGACACACCATATTACTAATGAAATATACCACAATATCCGTTTACGCCAGAATAGGTTTAACACCACAAACACGCCAATACCAATAAGGATCCCACAATAGATGATTGTTGTTCCTGTCAACTGGGCATCCATATAAAACAAACCGTGCCATTTACTCAGGGTCGGCGTGGCAGATCTTGTGTACACTTTTCCCCATAAATATGTATAACTTCGCCAAATGCCTGCAACTAATAACAATAGCCATAGCAAAGAACCGTGAAAAACAATATTTCTCTTTACGAATCCCATAGAACGAGCATCACGACGATAGTAAAAGTTGTAGAGTAGACCTACGACGCAACAAGTTGCCCATAGTAAAATCCATACCCACAGACTTACTGCTTTATGCAAGGGAAGAGAAAAAAGATAAAAATTTGTATCTTTTCCAAAGAAGAGAGGTTCTGTTGTCGGATTCTGGTTTTCTTCAGGATTGGTAAGAACGAGTTCCGGTTCTACGGGTTGATCCATGTAGCGAAGGTATTCATCATGTAGCGGCATCATTGGGATTGCGAAGAGAATAGCAAGGAACACTGTGCCGACAAAGAAGGTGCGATGAAATGAAACAGTGCGTTGGTGGGTCCAACGGGAAAACTCTCGTGGTTCCGGGCAGAGTCGTTTCGCTATTACTGCGTTCAAATTCATAAACACTAACGCAACAAAGAAAAATGCAAAGAAGAGGCCCCACCGTATTTTTATGATTTTCCAAAAGACATTTGCATAACCAACTTCTTCAAAGAAAAAAAGGTGTTCCGTATAGAGATAGGCAAAGGGAGAAATACTGCTGAGCAAGGCAATACCACCTATCCCCCAAAGTAGATATGCCTGGATTTTCAGCGAAAGTCTCCGATACCAAATCCCGCGCCGATACCGAGAGATACCCCATACCAGCGTGATCGTAACAAGAATTACATTGAAAATTAGCCATGCAATTGCAAGATCAGGAGTCATAAGAAAAACCTCTTTGTCTAAATACCATAAGCCGTTTGCTCACATCACTGTACTGCGAAACGCTTAATATAGAATACCATCATTTTTAGCCAATGTCAAGGCAATCAACAAAAGTTTCAGTTGTATACATTATAGTAAAATCCAAAAATATGTTTACACTCCCTGGTGAATCAACGCCTCATGCGCTTGGCAGAATACACCACATCAACGGTATGAATGCTATATAGCATTCCCCGTATGGTATTCTGCATGATTCGGCGGGTGCGGTTTCTAACCAATGCAGAATACCATACGCGTATTCTGCCGTATTTACACAGGTTCGGTTAGGAAACCGAACCATAGGCGTCAATTTAAGGAATTTTGATTTGTCCAATGCGGTCCCTTTAGTCCCGTATGAAATTTAAATAAATATTTCGGTAAGGGACGAGGTTAGGAAACCTCGTCAGCAGCAGGTGTACATCTCTGCTGGCGAGGTTTCCTAACCTCGCCAAATTACCCAATTTATTTTTTAATCTTCATTAGGGACGATATGTTTATAGCGCAAAACCCAAAATCCGTGAAAACAACAAAAACAATAAGTTAACTGGTACAAGTCGTTTTAATCCATGTTTTCAGGTATAGCAGTAAATCCTTCTGAAAATATTGTTTCTCATTTTTTTGATTTTTGCTATAATGAGAAAACTTGCAAGATGGACTTGCAAGTTACGACTTAAATTCACCCATAATGGGCAAGGAGGCTTGTTATGTTTGGAAGAAAAAAGAAAGCGACAATGATTCCCACAATTAGTTCTGGGGTATCAGGTCCTCTTGGCGTGTTACATTTACCTCGATTTTGGTCTAAAGTCCTGATGGATGCCAAAGGGGTACTCCACGCAGATTATCCCGCATGTGGAGCGGGGTACGATCAGATGGTGTTAGACGGGCTGGGACTTGATAAAGACGCAACACTGGCGTATATCCGAGACAATTCACCTACCTATCCGCAATTTGAAGCGTGGGTTTTGGAGCAGAGCGGCGGTAGCCTTGATGCTAACGCTGTTGCTGAGTTGAACGCCGCAATTGAGGGGTACCATCACGATGACGATACCCGCAAAAGCATTCTCGGTGCAAGCGGAATCGAAGACGATGGCAGTATTTTAGATGCTGTAAATCTAAATAATCTTGACGATTGGTCAGAATTTCATGCAAGTTTAGATTAAATGTTTAGACATCTCCATGTAGGCGCAGAAAGCATACCCGCATGGAGATGTCTGTTTTTCTAATTACTTGTCTGCTTCTGTCGTTAGTTCGATTGCCTCGCCCGTTTCAGAGGATTTGAGACCTGCAAGCAAGATTTCGGTAACATGCCGCGCTGTGTAGGCATTGGAGAGAGGTGGTTGCGTTCCTGATCGGATATGTTCAGCGAAGTGTGCATGCATTCCACTCGGTGCAACATCGCTGCAGTCAATCGCTTTTGTATCAACAGGAGCATGTTCGCGGGTATAAGAGGTCGGTGTCCATTGCGTCAGAGCAGCACCATCTTTACCGGGCATTGTGAACTTGCCAGCGGTCCCGTGGACACTTGATTCACCTGTGCGTGCAGGATCACACCAACTCGTCTCAGCAGTAACAATACCGCCCGATTGCGTCTCAAGTACGAGCGTTGCGACATCTTCTAATGCTGTCGGTTTATCAAAGGTGGAAACGAAGCCTGTTACGCGTTTGAAAGTGCCGAGCATTGCGACAAGTCCGGAGACAGCGTAAACACCCATATCAAAAAGTGCACCAACGCTTGCTTGTTTGGCATCAAAAAACCACAAATCGTCACCAGATTCGCCGAAAATGTCCCGAATTTCAGCATAGTATATCTCGGGACCACCATGGCTACTCCGCATTCTTGCACCTGACACGCGCCCAATGGCACTATCTGCAATAAGTTGACGGACTTTATAAATGGCAGCACTGAAATGTGGTAGACACATGACTGTTTTACCGCTTGCTTCGGCTGCGGCAACAAATTGATTTGCTTCATCCATCTCGCCGCAGAGCGGTTTTTGCATCAACACATGCTTGCCCGCTTCCAATGCTTTAACACCCCAGGAAACATGTAACGGGTGCGGGGTGCCGACAAGAATAGCATCAAGTGTGTCGTCTGCTATAATTGCATCATAGTCCTGTGTCCAGCGTGGAATATCAAATTCTTGACACTGATGTTTAAGACGGTGTTCGCGTCTACCGCCAATAACAACGACTTCAAAATCTTCGCCTCTTGTCAAATCAGGTAGATGCATGCGGCAGACAATACCGCCAGCACCAATAACACCGAGTTTAAATTTATCCATAGTTTTAATAATTCCTTAATAATGAAACAGTTAAGAAATAAAGCTCTTAAACACTTTCTAAAACAGGCAGGTTCTCCAACAGTCGAACTCGTTTTTGTTCTGCAAGACGTTGAAGACCCTGTTAATGTCGGGGCAACCTTCAGAATTGCCGATGCGTGCGGCGTTCACGAGATTGTGTTAGCCGGTATTAGTGCTCACCCGCCGCACCCGACTATCGCAGGTATCGGGCGCGGCACACATCGTCGAGTTCCGTGGCACACAACAAAATATGCTGCTGATGCCGTCGAAAAATATAAAGAAGAAGGCTATCTCGCGTGTGCCTTAGAAGTTGCATCAGATGCTGTGCCGTATCATACGGTTGAATATCCTGAAAAAGTGTGTCTGATTGTTGGAAACGAATACCGCGGCATTTCGCGACGCACTTTTGATGTTTGCGATATGGCAATTTACCTTCCGATGTACGGTAAAGTTGGTTCGTTAAACGTACACGTCGCATTGGCAGTAGCAACGTATCATATTCTGCATCAATAAGAACGTACCCATCCTCCTTGTGCGTATATTAGCATTTTGGAGAGGTAGCGTCAACTGCTTTTGCGTAAATCCGGAGTAAAAACAGCATAGATATTTTGCTTTAACCGATTCAAAATCTATTTAAGAGGATTTAGGACATCCAAAGGACTCCAAATACCATGTTGTTCTTCTATTTTCTGCATCAAATCTCTATATACAGTGATTGCTTCATTCTCCTCCGAGAATCTTGCTATATTTACTCTTCTAACCTTTTCATTCTGTATTGGAACTAATGCCGCAAGTGTATAATAATCACCGTCAGGAACAATAAGTATTTGCAAACACATATCAACATTAAGTGCAGAGGCAACTGAGCTATATTTTGTATCGTCTAAGTCTATTATAAACATTTTCAATTCTCTCCTAAAAAATTTTAGTCCGTAGGTTATATATCATTTCTAATTGGTAATTTCTCACGGTAGGGAAGGTTTCCTAACCGCACCTTATCAACGCGACTCGTGAGTTGGGTATAATCAATTTTTGTAGCGCAAACTTTCCAGTTTGCGCTACACGGATACACAACTAATGAAGATTAATTTATTAATTCGGTCCTTTTCGGTCCGCACGAAACACGCGTCCCTGCTGGCGAGGTTAGGAAACCTCACCACATTACCGATTTATTTTCTTAACCTTCATTAGTTTGTGCTACAAGTAGAGGATGCCACATCAACGGTATGAATGCCAAAAGCCCATGAGACGTCAATTCACCAGGGAGTGTAGACATATTTTGGATTTACTATAACTTATAATCGCAAATCAAGAATTGATTTACTTTTCTTTTAGGTATCAATTGGTGTCAAAACAACGTTGCGATAAGCAACAGGCCCGTGATCACCCTGCAACAATAAAGGGCCTGTAGCCGCTTCATCTGCTAACATCGCACCACGCGTAACACCTACCACTTCAACGTTCTCATGAACTATTTGTCCGTTCCACACAACTTTGACGAAAATTGCGTTGGCAGTTTTATTATTATTTGCATCAAATTTTGGTGCGCGGAAGGTTATGTCGTACGTTTGCCATTCACCAGGAGGTTTGCTTGCATTCACACGTGGTGGCACGCCATCAACAGGTTTATTATTAATCCAACGACAATAAACACCGCCACACGTGCCATAGTGGAGTTCTGTTGCCCCCCAACTATCCAATATTTGAATTTCGTATCTACCCATAACGTAAACACCTGAGTTTGAACCTTGTGACACCATAAATTCAACGTGCAGTTCACAGTCACCGTGTTCATATTCTGTGTAGAGGTCAGCTGTCCGTCCTGTGGGACCGTTATAAAAAACGCCTTCGCCGGGAGTTGCCGCCAACAACTTACGATTATCTGGGTTGAGGGCGACATCACCGATAGCAGACCATGCGTGTTCCGAAGCACCGCCTCTCGCATGCCAACCGTCCATGTTGTTACCATTAAACAGAGATATTTGAGTATTTTCCATGATAAAAATTCCTCCATTGTTAGTTAGTGTCCTAAAAAAGATTAGAACCAAGGGAAAGTAATAGTGCTAAATCAGAAATCAAGTGTTAATCCAAGATAAACGATTAATGGCAGTTGTGGCAATTCACCTACCCCCTCCTCTACGACATCAAAGGCATCAGAGGTATCATTACCTGTACCTGGAATATCCTGTGGTTCTTTAACAAAAAGTTTTATCTTATTTTTTCGGTTATATACATTCAAAATATCAAGGAATCCACCAATCTGTGTTCCCCATAACTTCCATTTGCGACTCACCCGCAGGTCCAACTTGTGGAACGTTTCGAGCTTAACAGTCATGTTCTCTTCAGCGGCAGCGAGCAGTGGATTCAAACCACGAGTTATCGGATCTTGAACCAGCGTAATTGAATTGACCGGCGCTTCTGACGTTCCGCTTAGATACTGCCACTTTGCACCTATCTCAAAATTCTGTGTAAAATTATAGTTGGCAACGATGCTAACAATGCGTGTCCTATCAAAGAGATGTGGTTTATAGTTTGCGTCAGGGTTTTTGCGACGCTCCGCATGTGTCCAGCTATATGAAACCCAGCCGAAAAACTTATCTAAAACACGGTGCCGCACGAAAACCTCTGCCCCGCCAACATATCCTGCCCCTTGATTCAGATAGTTCCCAGCCTTATTCTTTGTCACCAACTTGTCCGAGTTTTTGTAATAGGTGGCGAGTTTAACTTCTGTTTGCGGTGAGATTTTATGGTCAATTTCCAAAATATAGTGCTGCGCAACGCTGGATTTCAACGCAGGATTCCCATCCTGCGACAGGACTTGGAACGGTTTCGGACTCTGTTCATAATGTCCATATCCGAATCGGAGATTAGAACCGATCGGCAGTTCAAAATTAACGCTGCCCCTGGGTTGAATTGAGACCTCTTCTGTCATATCCAGATAATCAAGCCTGGCCCCAAGTGCCACAGACATGAAGGAGAAGAGGTTATATCGTCCTTGGAGGTATCCCTCAGCACGGAAAAAATCGTGTCCAAATTCATCGCGTGTCTCTTTTATACCAGTGACTATAAATTTTTCTCGTTCTCTTTCCCTGTCATAATCAGCATAGATCTCTCCATCCTCTGTAGTTTGAATAACATGA
The DNA here is from genome assembly GCA_965221425.1 of Candidatus Poribacteria bacterium. Taxonomy (GTDB): domain Bacteria; phylum Poribacteria; class WGA-4E; order WGA-4E; family WGA-3G; genus MSPOR6. The sequence continues at coordinate 868,598 of OZ244889.1, forward strand.
ACCACAGTATTTATTCTACCGATTGACTCGAGCTGTGGTCTTTTACTTTCTTCAAAACTAATGGCAGGACTAAAAGAAAAAAGGAGACCAGGTTCTATTTGGAACCTCGGATTTAAACGGAAAGTCACATCCTCTCTAAGTGTCCATACCGGCACATTAACTCGGACTGTGTAAGTATCAAATCTTGTAAAAAGCTTCAACGGCTGTTCATCCCAAATATGTACATCGCTTCGTGCAACGCCCTGATCGTACCTCGTGTCTATAGGATTGCGGAATTCTACATTGAGGAAATTGACAGAACGGGTCAAAGAAAAATAGGAGGTAAGATTATCAGAGAAATTGGAGCGGAGATGGATGCCTTGCCCTTCAAATCCGTTCTTGAAGTAGGTAGTCGGGCTCCATACCTCAACTTCTGCAATCTCCGTTCCCGGGATCTTTCCAGGCGAAATGTTTGTTCCTTCTTCCACAGTGTTAAAATGGTCCGTTGCAGCAAAGGCATTCAATGTAAGGAAATGTTTTTTACCGAAAGCTTGAACAAATTTGAACTGAGCATCTGAAAAATAAGGGAATTCATCGTCAAGGAACAGTCCAACGATGAGGTCAAAATAACTCCGTCGTGCGGCGACATAAGCGTACCCTTTCTTGCCGATTTTGCCTTCAAGTATTCCCTCCGAATACAGAAAATTGAGATTAAATTTCCCACGCCACCTTTTATCAAGCCGGTTGCGGGAGTGGATATCTAAGACACTTTGCGAATCCAACCCAAATTCGGCACCGTATCCACCTGCATAGATATCAACATCCTCAATAATTTCCGAGCTGATAGTTGAAAGCAGCCCTCCACCGTGGAAAGGATAACCTAAAGGTGTTCTGTCAAAATAGTAGAGATTAGAATCTGGTTCACTTCCGCGAATATAAAGGATACCGAGTAGATCGTTTGGTATGCCAATGCCCGGTAACGTGGTAAGTCCACGGAGAATGTCGTTAGCAGTACCGGGAATACGTAGCAGTTCGCTTCCGCGAATCCGTTTTCGACTCACTGTTGGTGGAGGACGATCCTCCTTTACAATGACCGTTTCGAGTTCAATGACCTCCCTAAGGAACATTTTTACCTTTGTGGTTTCATCTGCTTGGACCTCAATTAATGTTTTCGTCCGTGTTGTAAACGCCTCGTGGCTTACGGATACTGTCCAAGTTCCCGGCGCAATATCTGTGAACACAAATTTTCCACTTACATCAGTTGTTTGCTGTTGATCAATTTCAATGATTCGGACCTCTGCACCTGATAAGGGTTCACCAGTACTTTCATGCAAAACTGTTCCTTCAATTGTTCCGGTTTGGGCAAGGGCAGATAACGGAAGCGCGAAAACCAATAGTCCAAAGAAAAGATGTTTGATCATTGATAATTCCTCACAAAATAGGATTAAGTTATTACTCACCGGAGAAACTACTGTCACTACTACGAATAGTATAACCTCCACTCAGGCAATCGTACCTACTGAAAGTGATTGGGACGCTTATTATTTGACCGAGTCTAAGGTAGATAGGCTGATCTTTTAGATGATCTTCGAAATCCTCCTCCGATACATCCTTCTCCAATTCATCTTTTGTCAGTGTATTTGAAGTTTCCAGGAAAAGTGTTTTATTGAAATTCCCTTTGTCAAAATTTCCATCGCCGTTAAACTTGATAATTAGACGGGACGAGTCAGTGTCTTCGTCGCTTTCAGATTCAAGTGCAGTGCATTTGAGTTTGACAGAAAAGGACCGTTCATTAGGGTCGACTAACGGAAAGACTTCAGAAGAATCTACTAACGAAAATGTCTGGCTGAAATTTTCTGTAAAAGAGTACTTCTGTTCTTTATTGTGAACGATGGATCTTTCCCCGCGAAAGTTATATTCTTCTCTGAAGTCACCGGAAACGGCAAGATCAAATGCTGCGCCTGTGGGAACCTCTACCGTCACAGTAACACTGTCTGGTAGATCGAGATCCGGGCAATGCATTTCACGGCCTTCACCACAACCTATAAGAAAAGGTAACGCAAATAGAAAGACGAGGGCAGGCCAACTGAAAAACTTATTTAATTTCATTGTTTTTTCCTTTTAACTCGATATGCACATAAATTGTCCAAACTTTAGTATATTATAGCAAATCTAAAGAATTTGTCAACGATCTCAGAACAATGGGTATGTAAAGTTTTTGTCACTAACCGTTGCTCTTTCTTGTCCGAGGGTTTTTAACCCGATTCAGACAACACACATGCAAAAACTTTACACACCCAGACCAATCTGTTGTAGATAAACATGGATTCAGAACAGTAAAAATGCTATAATTCCATATATAGACTATCGCTCTACACAACAGACGATATAACCTATTAGTAACGTTTATCATAGGAGAAAATAATGAATAGACCACCAGAAGAGTTTATCCGCGTAGACGAAGAACGCCTTCTCAACTTTAGCACTGCTTGTTTTGAAAAAGCGGGTATAACACACGAACATGCCGCACTTATCAGTCGTCTACTCGTAAATTCTGATTTGCGTGGTGTCCGTAGCCACGGTACGCGGACGTTAAGCGGTTACTGCGGCGGTTTTGAAAACGGAAGTCTCAATCCCAACCCGAATATCCGTGTTATCCATGAAACACCTACAACCGTTGTTCTTGATGGCAACGGCACACTTGGCTATCTTCCGATGGTACGCGCAACCGAACGTGCCATCACCAAAGCGAAAGCGGTAGGCATCGGCATGGGACTCGTCCGCTACATCGGACATTACGGCTCAGCTGGACACTATGCGCGCTTATGTAACGAAGCGGGTTGTGTCGGTTTTTCGGTACAAGGGTATCAAAACCATGGTAACGCAAGAGGTCGTGATTCAAAACCGCAACTCGGTTATTACGGTAACCCCCCTATCTGCTTTGCAATACCTTCTGGCGATGAACCACCAGTCGTTCTTGACGCAGCAACGTGTATCATGGCGGATTACCAACGCGGTCCAGAATTTGATGAACTACTTTCCATCATTCCCGCTGCCTTCTTTAAGAGTATCGGTTATACTGCTGTGGCGTGTCTACTCGGTGGTGCGTTGACCGGTTTCACTGAACCTGCACCGGAAGACACTGCAAAATGGAGCGGTGCACGTCATGGCGGCATGGTCCTCGCTATACATGTTGAATCCGTTGTACCACCCGATCTTTTCCATGCTGAAGTTGATCGATTGGTACGTGATGTACGCGAAACCTACGAACCGATGCCAGGTACCGATAAAGCATTGTTACCGGGGGCAATTGAAGAGGAACGGACAGCGTTACATCGCAAAGAAGGTATCCGCTACGGTGAAATGGAACAGGCATCCGCACGATCTGCAAGTGAACGTCTTGGCGTACCACTGCCTTGGGATGAATAAACCCATATCTCCATAGAAGAAAGAAAAATCATGAGATAGATGTAATTTTTCTTGCCTTTTTTTAGAAAATGTTACATAATTTCTAAAAAATCTAAATGTACCAGCATATCCAGTCCTCGCTCTTACCGTATTGTTAAATTTACACTTGCAATACATTAAATATACAGGTGTCATCCCTCAGGACGGGTATCCACACATTGTTTTTGATCTTTAAAAAAAATATTTTAGGGAGTTCTCGTTATGCAAAATCAGATTAGAATCAGTTTTTTGTTTTTCATGTTTACATTGTTCATGTGTCTCAATTCCTTTTTCCTAATGAATGCTGCTGCACAAGGCGGCACTACATCCTTCAGTGACAACTATACATTTGAGACGATCACTGTTCCGGGTGTAGATTTTTTAGCAGTGACGGCGAGTAGCGACTTTCAGGATTACGCCGGCAACACGCCGAGTGCCGATGGCAAAAAGATGGTCGCCTTTACGCTGATTGATGGCGTTTTTACGACCCACGATTTCCCGGGTTCAAAGAACACTTATTTCTATGCACTCGGCAATAATGGACTTGCTGCGGGGCACTACGAGGATAGCGCGGGGCTTTTCCACGGTGTCATCTTAGAGAATGGTGAGTTGCGGCAATACGATTTTCCGAATTCTGTCGAAACGGAGATTTACGGGTATAGTGATTCAACCGGGGCACTAACGGGTAATTTTACAGATGCGTCTGGCATTCGTCGTGGGTTCTCAGGGGAGACAATAGTTGAGTTCCCCGGCGCATCGCAAACTTATGCCGATTTTGTGAGTGGATTAGGCAATGTCGTGGGGAGCTATGTAGATACTGAAGGCACATATCATGCATACCTGCGTGGACCTGGAGGTAGTTTCGCAACTCTCGATATTCCAGAAATACCAAATCAGGAATACTTTTTTCTGCATGGTATCAACGATGCACTGATTGCCGTTGGGCGAGCAAAAGCGGTGGATGGTGTCCCGCTCACCTATGTCGGCAACCCTCTCAGGCTACAAGAATTGAAGGTTCCGGACAGCGTTAGCACGGAAGGCTGGAATGTCAATCAGGACGGTTCTGTCGTCGGACACTACGACACAGCGGATGGACGCAGACACGGGTTCATCGCGAGACCTATACAGGAGACTACTCCACGACCACCTCCTGACCTCAGTTATACTTTTGAGAGTATTGATGTTCCGGGAGTAGATTTTTTAGCAGTGACGGCGAGTAGCGACTTTTTTGATTACGCTGGCAACATGCGGGGTCCTGATGGTGAAAAAGATGTAGCCTTTACCCTCATTGATGGCGTTTTTAGGACCTACGATTTTCCCGGCTCGCAAGGCACCTATTTCTATGCGCTGGGTAATAATGGGGTCGCTGCCGGACACTACAAGGATAGCGATGGTCTTTTTCACGGTGTTATCTTAGAAAATGGTGAGTTGCGGGAATACGATTTCCCGGGTTCCGTCGAAACGGAGATCTACGGGTATAGCGATTCGACAGGAGCATTGACGGGCAGTTTTGTAGATACCTCTGGTGTTCGCCGTGGGTTTTCAGGAGATACAATAGTCGAGTCTCCTGGGGCACCGGAAACTTACGCCGATTTTGTGAGTTGGACAGGTCATATTGTGGGCAGCTATGTGGATACTGAAGGCATATATCATGCATACATGCGTAGCTCGGTGGGCAGATTTTTATATATTGACCTTCCAAACGCAACAAATCTGGAATACTTTTTTCTGCACGGTCTCAACAGGGCAAGGACTGTCGTTGGTCGAGCTAAAGCGGTGGGTGATGTCCCGCGCACCTATGTCGGCAGCCCCCTCAACTTACAAGAATTGCAGTTTCCGGGCGCTGTTAGCACAGAAGGTTGGAATATCAATGAGGACGGCTCTGTAGTCGGACACTATGACTCAGCCGATGGGCGCAGACACGGGTTCATCGCCAGACTCGTTGCCAAAGCAGAGGGCGATCATTTTGGCAATATCTACAATGTCACGTTGACGAAAGGTTTGAACATGCTTTCTTTACCTTTAGCATCGCCAAAACCGATGACTGCAAAATCTCTGGCTGGGATTGCGGGGGCAACGATGGTAATAGCACTTGATGCTGAAAATCAACGTTTCACCGGTTGGACACCAGGTGCACCTGATAACGGTTTCCCAATTGAAGGTGGAAAAGGTTATATCGTAAATGTTCCACAAACACGCAACTTTGCCTTCGTCGGATCACGGTGGACAAATCAAACGGAGGGTGCTGCGGCAGCACCTGATATTACCCCATTGACAAGGGGGCCCCAGGAAGCATGGGCATTCGTTATCAGCGGGCATCTGAAAGGTAAATCAAAGTTTGACGGTTATCAAGTCATCGTCCGGAACCTGAGAACAAACAGCACAATAGCCGCCTCAGTGGAAGGCGATTACTTCGCTGCTGCAACTGCCGACTTGTCGCTACGCAGCGTTGTTCAAGTTGGAGATATGATTGAATTACGCGTCATCGGTCCGGGTGGAAATGTTGAATCTCAAACCCTCAGCTTTAAAGTGACTCCTGAGAGCCTTGCAAACGCGGTTTTGTCTGTCAATCTTGATAATATTGGCAAACCGAAGCAGAATCAGTTGTTGCAGAACTACCCGAATCCGTTCAACCCGGAGACGTGGATTCCATACCAACTTTCTGAAGCCAGTCCTGTATCGGTATCCATCTATGATACAACAGGTAAGTTGATTCGTACTCTTTCCCTCGGCTTGCAATCTACAGGTTTCTATAATAGTCGGGAACGTGCTGCTTATTGGGATGGGCGTAACGCCCTTGGGGAACGCGTTGCAAGTGGTATCTATTTTTACCAGTTGACAACACCATCCTTCCAGCAGACACGGCGACTCGTTATTCTAAAATAACGTGAGTTTGATAAATAGTTAGGACTTCCACATTTCCTCTTAAAGTCCCCCTGATAAGGGGATTTAGGGGGTTAAATAAGTGAGGAGTGTGCATAAATATTTGGAGCATCAGCACAGACAGGGACGGACTTTAGGTGCAGCATTATTTCACAAAGTGCTGTTTGTAGTCGCGCAATTCATTGCGCCTCTTTAAACTTGTGGACGGCACACGGCGTGTGCCTACTACCTTTAAGCGCATATTTAACATCGGAATTATTTATGCACACCCCTCAAATAACTGAAATGACGACTTTTTAACTCCCTAAATCTTCATTTAGTTTGCGGACTAATATGCCCAAACTAACAGGTTGATGCTCAACTTCTGTTGCCCGTTATGTTCCAAAACAGATTTATTAAAGTGTCCCAATACTTTCAAAGTTCACTATAAATTCTCATATCACATTAACTGTATAAAATCCTCCTTCCTTTATCTGCCCCAAAATGTGCACCTGAAAAATAAATTGTTCATTTTCGTGCAGATTGTCCTTTGACACTAAACGCCTGGAATATTTGAATATAACGCTTGAGTGTTCAAATTATAGACAATGATGTTACTTTTTGACAATATAACCTAATTTGAATGTTCAACTTCCTATCAAACGAAACATTTTTGTGTTGTTAACAATGACTCAAAATTGGCATCAAATTTGCTACTACATAAGTAGTAGCAAACAAAATAGATAGGAGCCCAAACCATGACATCTACTAAATTCCAGAACATTCGGACAAAATGCGAAAAAAATAAGTTGCGGCACAAAGGCTTTTTTGAACTTCAGATAAAAATTCTGATCTTATCAATCCTGGTGATTTCAAACCAATTTCTACAAAATACTTTTGCCCAGGACTATACACGATGGGATTTACCTGAAGGGGCTAAATTACGTATTGGCAAGGGAAGTGTTGGTAGTATCACGTTTTCACCCGATGGCAATCGTTTGATCGTTGAAAGTTCCATAGGTTTTTGGATCTATGATGCACACACGGGTGTTGAGTTGGATTTAATTGCTGTTGACTCAAATAACATATTGGGAATAAGTCCGGATGCCAGCATGTATGTAAGTAAGGACTCGGACAATACAATAAATGTGCGAAACTTAACAGATCGTAGTATCATATCAACCCTAAAAGGAGACGCAACAGATATGTACTACGTTGTCTTTAGTCTTGAGCAGAACACAATCGCCAGTGACATTGGAAATGAGATACATGTCTGGGATATTAGCACTGGAGAACTAAAAAGGACAATCGTACTAGATATAGATACAAGATGGATAAGTACTGTTATCTTCAGTCCAGACGGTACAACACTTGCAAGTTTAAGTAGGGCTCCCGACAAACGATTGTTCCAATTGTGGGATGTTGCCACGGGTTCACACATAACCACTTTATCCACGTATGCATACAATATACGTGATATTGTGTACGCTCCGGATGGCAATACGATTATAAGTGGGAGTGAAAACTCAATAGGACTTTGGGAAGTTTCTACAGGGAAAAGGAAACTCAAATTTAGTACTCCATACTTCTATAATATTGCCGTCAGTCCAAATGGTAAAACGCTTGCAACAGGTCGCGGAACAGGTGTACATTTATGGGATCTTGCTACAGGAATACACTTAACCGAACTCGGAGAAGGACTGGGGGGCGGTTATGTCGCATTCAGTCCTGATGGTAAAACGCTCGCGAGTGGTGAAGGCGAAGATCTGCATCTATGGGATGTCGAAAGTGGTGAGCGCAAATTGTCTATTACTGGACATACAAGAGGCGTTGCTGGAATGGCAATCAGTCCAAATGGCAATCTCCTTGCCACTTCCAGTTGGGATAATATCCATTTGTGGAATCCTAGCACAGGTGAATACAAACAGATGATATATGGACGAGGAAGGCACTCACTCCATTTTGATTTAGTTTTCAGGCCGGATGGTAACACACTTGCAAGTTTAGATTTTGGGGCAATTCATCTTTGGGACGTTTCCAATTACACACATATTGCTGCGCTTACTAAATGGTATGGTCATGGAATAGAAAACACAACAACTTCGACACAAAAATATAGTTCCATTGCTTTCAGTCCAGATGGCAATCTCCTCGCTGCATCACATGAGGATTCAACAGTACATTTGTGGTATAAGGGACGTACCTATATAGACGCGCTTAAGGGGCATACAGATGAGGTAACTTCAATTGCCTTTAGTCGTGATAATCGCACCCTTGTCAGTGGAAGTTATGATGGTACAGTGCGTTTCTGGGACTTTACTTCCCGATCAAATATAGAAACTTTCTCCGGACATACAGACAAAGTCCATAGTGTCGCATTTAAACCGGATGAAAGCATAGTCGCCAGTGGAAGTGAAGATAACACGATTATTCTATGGGATGTGGCAACTGGTAATCCGAGTGTAATCCATACTGAACATACCAACGGGGTACATAAACTTACATTCAGTATTGATGGTAAAACACTCGTAAGTTGTGGAAATTGGAAAGATCCAATTATACAGATATGGGATGTTGCTACAGGTGATTTGATAACCAATATTACAGCACATACGCGTGGTGATCCCAACGTTGTCTTTAGTCCTGATGGCAGAACACTTATCAGTGGGAGTAGGGACGGAACGATTCTTTTATGGGATTACACTGCAATTGTAGGCACTGAAAATGAAATACTACAACTCGCTGAGGATGTGAATCGTGATAGTAGTGTAGATCTTCAGGACCTAATCTTTGTAGCGTCACAATTTGGGCAGTCGGGAGATGGTAATGCTGCCGATGTCAACGGCGATGGTGTTATCAATATCGCGGATATCTTATTAGTTGCTGCTGCACTTACTAATGAGAATGGTGTTCCGTCATTAGAGCCGGCATCTATAGAATTGATCTCCGCTACAGAAGTAGAACAGTGGGTAAGTCAAACGTGGCAAGTCAACACCAATATACCAAAATACCGGAAAGGCATCGCAGTGCTTGAAGGACTCTTAGCAGTATTGACTCCAGAAAAGACGATGCTCTTATCCAATTATCCGAATCCGTTTAACCCTGAAACTTGGATACCGTATCAGTTAGCAAAACCGGCTGATGTCAAACTCCGCATCTATGCTACAGATGGACAGTTAGTTCGGACATTGGTATTAGGCAATCAGCCTGCAGGAAACTATCAGAACCGGAATAAGGCAGCATATTGGGACGGTAAAAATGAGTTTGGTGAACCCGTCGCGAGCGGTGTCTATTTTTATACCCTCTCTGCTGGAAACTTCACAGCAACACGGCGCATGGTCATACGAAAATAGGAGGTAAAAAATGAAGACAATACGATCCACCATTTTACTGCTTGGACTTATTTCAACTTGCTTTTCACCAAGTGCTTCTTCACAAGATTACATGCAATGGGGCTTGCCTGAGGGTGCCAAAATGCGCATCGGGAAAGGAGAGATAACTGGTAATATCACTTTTTCTCCAGATAGTTCTTTGCTTGCAGTCCCAACTCCTATTGGGATTTGGATCTATGATGGATTCACTGGTAAGACACTCAATTTGCTATCAAGTAATTTAGACTATTACTCCAAAATAGCATTCAGTCCTGATGGTAAAACACTTGCATGTAATAATACCTCCGAACTCTATCTGTGGGATGTTGACACTGGTAATCTCAAGTTAACTATATCTGCGCACACCAGATCTATCTCAAGTATAGCATTCAACCCGAATGGAAAAACGATCGCGACATGTAGTGGGTATTATAAAGATGGAACAGTCAAGTTTTGGGATGTTTCAACCGGAGAACTGAAAAACACCCTTACAGTGAGTGAGAGGAGTGTAAAAACCATCGCCTTCAGTCCAGACGGAACGGTGTTCGTTAGTGTTGGTTATGAAGGGGAAGACACTACAATGAAATTATGGGATGTTGCTACTGGTGAATTCAAAGCAACTTTAAAAAATAGGAGGGCGTACGACACGAATATCGCATTTAGTCCAGACGGCAGCACAATAGCAAGTTGTGGCGGTCGATATGCCGCGCGTATCTTACTTTGGGATATTGCAAGTGGCACCCTGAAAAACACCCTTATAGGACACATAGGCGGCGTCAACGATGTAGCGTTTAGTCCGGATAGCAGCACCCTTGCGAGTGGTAGCATGGATAATACGGTGTGTCTGTGGGATGTTTCTACAGGCAATTATAAGACGACTCTCATAGCACATACTGACGATGTAGCGAATGTTGCGTATAGTCCAGATGGAACTACTTTTGCGAGTTATAGTAAGGATGGGACTATCATTCTATGGGATGCGGAGAAACTTGAGCGAAGAACTACAATCACTGGACATATTTCCGGTTTCTCACAGATAGCGTTCAGTCCAGATGGACACACAATTGTGAGTGGAAGTAGGGATACAAAGGTGCGACTGTGGGATACGACAACCGGCAAAAACATAAAGACTTTCATAGGACATATAGGACCTGTTGAATGGGTTGCCTTTAGTCCAGATGGGCGTACTATAGCCAGTAGCGGTGGCGTAATTTATGAGGATAGATGGTTTGCCGATGACTATCCTATAAGGTTATGGGATGTTCCGTCTGGATCGCAGAAAGCAATAATTATTGGACATGAACGGGACATCCATCGTTTAACCTTTAGCCCGGATGGACAGGTTCTCACAACTTATGCTACTAACTTAAAACCCATTTTTTGGGATGCTGCTACAGGTGATTTTCTTTGGACGTTTACTGGAATTGAGAAAGGAGTTGGGGACATTACGTTCAGCCCGGATAGTCGCAAGTTCGTATATGGGGATAGTGCCGGTATACATTTGTGGGATTTCGCAAGTAGAAAACATATTACAACATTCACTGGTTCCATACCTAAAACCAGCACCATCGTATTCAGTCCGGATGGGAACACTATTGCGGCTGGTGGGAGTGGTCAGGAAGTACATTTGTGGAATGTCTACACTGGCGAGAGAAACACAATTATCACTGGGCATGTTGGCAAGTTTAAACATGTTATTTTCAGTTCGGATGGGCGAACGCTCGTAACTGCAGGAGGTTGGGAAGATAAAACATTGGGGTTTTGGGATCCGGAAAGTGGAGCACTCAAATTAATGTTCAGGGATATACCAGAAGGTTTTTATACCCTTGCAATTAGTCCCGATGGCAAAACACTCGCACTATCGGTCGATATGGGTATAATACTATTGTGGGACTATGCCGCCTTATTCAATCCACCACCTCATGAAGCTGATGTCAACGGTGACGGTGTTGTTGATATTTATGATTTGGTGGTTGTTGCCGCAAACTTCGGACAAACTGGGACAAATCCTGCAGATGTCAATGGTGATGGTGTTGTTAATATTGCGGATCTTATCAAAGTTGCTGCAGCGTTGGATAATGACGCCGCAGCGCCTATGGCATTGCGTTATAACCTGAAGTTTGCTCCTACAAGAGCGGATGTACAGAAATGGCTTACTCAAGCACAACAATTGAACCCGATAGATATAACATCACAAAAAGGCATCCGTTTTCTTGAGCAACTCTTGCTTATATTAACACCGAAAAAGACAGCACTTCTCCCAAACTATCCGAACCCATTCAACCCAGAAACTTGGATACCGTATCAATTGGCGGAGTCTGCGGATGTAACAATCCAGATTTATGCTTCTAATGGACAGTTGATTCGCACTTTAGGTATAGGGCATCAATCTGCAGGTATCTATCAGAAACGTAACCGTGCAGCATATTGGGATGGAAAAAATGAGATCGGTGAACCTGTTGCGAGTGGGATCTATTTCTATAAACTTTCAGCAGGACAGTTCACAGCAACGCGGCGCATGGTCATACAAAAATAGGAGATGAAAAAATGAAAACTATACAACTTTTGATTTTAATATTCCTGTTCATATCAACCCTTTTTCTTCCAAGTGCCTTTGGGCAAGACGCTTCTAATTGGGATTTGCCTGAAGGAGCAATAGCCCGTCTCGGCAAAGGAGCGCTTGGAAGTGTAAGATATTCCCCCGATGGGAATCAATTAATTGTTAGAAGTGCGATCGGTATTTGGATCTATGATGCACACACAGGTGTTGAACTGGATTTTATCGCTGAGAATGACACTGACATTCTCGGCTTGAGTCGAGATACGCAGACGTTTGCCAGTTTAGGTTCAGATAATACGTTGCAGCTCCGTAGTTTCCCAGATGGTAATCTTAAAATAACCCTACAAGGAGATGCCTCTGAAATACAAGTTGTCAGTTTTAGTCCGGATGGTCGCACGCTTGCTGGTAGTACCAGAAAAGAGATTTATCTTTGGGATATTGCTACTGGCGAGCAAAAAGCTATACTTACTGCACATAATCGATCAATAACCTCGTTCACCTTTAGCCCCGATGGAGCAGCGTTTGCGAGTGCAAGTTGGGATGGTAATATTCATATATGGAATGCTGCCACAGGTGCTTATCAAACATCTTTAATGCCCTATACCGGATCACTTTCCTCAATTACCTTTAGTCCTGATGGAAAGACATTAGCTAGTTCAAGTTTTAACAATAGGAAAGTGGTATTTTGGGATGTGGACACGTGGGAACCGAAAGGCACATTAAATTTGCATTCGGGGTCTTATGTCACCTTCAGTCCTGACGGTAAAAGCCTTATCACTAAGGGGTCGTGGGGGAGATTATATCTGTGGGATATTGCTTCTGGAACGCTGAAAACAGAACTTACCGGGCATGTGTCACGTGTTTCATCAGTTGCCTTCAGTCCCGATGGTAATACGCTTGCGAGTTGCAGTGCAGATCAATTGTATCTGTGGGATTGGAGAAGTGGTGAACAGAAGATGTCTATTTCTGGGCATACTAAAAGCATATATGCAATTGCTTTTAGTCCAGATAATGGCATTCTTGCCACAGGTAGCCGAGGCGAAATCAACCTTTGGGATGTTGCCACAGGAACACACAAAACCGAACTCTTTGATGATGATTGGTCGCATAATTTCAGCTTGGCATTTAGTCCAGACAGTAGAATCCTCGCAAGTGAAGTCGGTTGGCAGATACGTCTGTGGAATATAACTACTGGAATACACCGAACTACAATCAATGGATATCGGGGCAATAGCGCATCGGGTTCAGGCGTCAGTTCAATAGCCTTCAGTCCTAATGGTGAATATTTCGCAAGTGCAAGTAGTTATTCAACGATTCTACTATGGTATTCTGGTCGTATATTCAAAAGCGAGCTTGATGGACATACTGACAGTGTTAATTCAGTTGACTTTAGTTACCACAGTCGCATCCTTGCCAGTGGAAGTGACGATCACACGGTACGTCTTTGGGATGTAGTAACTGATACACTCATTGACACCTTCAAAGGACATACAGATGAAGTTCATAGTGTAAAATTTAGTCCTGATGCAAGCATCCTTGCAAGTGGTAGTAAGGATGGTACCATAATATTGTGGGATGTTGGAACAGGTGAACTTTTAGCTTCACTCACTGGACATCCAGAAGGCGTGAATAATGTTGCATTCAGTGTGGATGGTAAAACACTCGCAAGTAGTGGATGGTGGTATGATAATACCGTGTATCTTTGGGATGTTGCAACTGGTCAAAGGAAAGATGTTCTCTACGGACATACGGGTAGTGTCTACGATATCGCCTTCAGTCCAGATGGTAAAACCCTTGCCAGTGGAAGTACGGATGGAACGGTGCTCTTATGGGATTTCACATCTGAAACTTTAGATAACACTTCAAAGTTAGCAGAGGATGTTAATGAGGATGGAATAGTAGACCTTCAGGACCTTATTTTTGTTGCTTCGCAATTCGGGCAGCCGGGAGCTGACAATGCTGCTGATGTCAACGGAGACGGTGTTGTCGACATTACAGATATTTTAACAGTTGTAGCTGCACTTCAAAATGCAAATGGCGCACCGGCAAAATATTCTCAATCCGTAGAATTGCTTACCGCTGCGGAAGTGCAACAATGGATAAGTCAAGCGCGACAGGTTAACAGCAAAACTCCTTCTATCAAAAGAGGTATTGCTATGCTTGAACAGCTTTTAGCCGTGTTGACACCGAAAAAGACGATGCTATTGAATAATTATCCGAACCCGTTCAATCCAGAAACATGGATACCTTATCAGTTAGCTGAAAACGCGGATGTGAAACTCCGCATCTATTCTGCTGACGGAAAGTTGATTCGAACACTATCGTTAGGACATCAACCTGCAGGACTTTATCAGAGTCGGAATCGAGCAGCATATTGGGATGGAAAAAATGAATTGGGTGAACTTGTAGCGAGTGGAATCTATTTCTATACACTGTCTACTGGGAAGTTCTCAGCAACACAGCGTATGATCATACGTAAATAGGAGGAAAATTGATGAAAACGATGCGGTTCTCGATTTTAATATTATTGATCACTTCAACGCTATTTCTACCGACCACATTTGCACAAGATTACAATCAATGGGGACTTCCCGATGGAGCAAAGATGCGTATCGGGAAAGGTAGAATAAATGGCAATATAGTATTTTCTCCCGACAATACGTTACTCGCCGTTGGAAGTTCTATCGGTATATGGATTTATGATGGACGTACAGGTGAGGAGTTGAGATTGCTGACAGGGAATACAACTACAATTAGAAGCATTGCTTTTAGCATAGATGGACGTTACGTAGCCGCTGGTAGTTCTGGGGAGGTGCATCTCTGGAATGTTGAAACAGGAACACTCAAAACAACCTTAACAGAGCATACAGGCTATGTCTCTGGCATTGCGTTCAGTCCTGATAAAACCACACTCGCGAGTAGTGGATACTATAAGGATGACACAATAAAGTTTTGGGACATTGAAACGGGAACACTCAAATCTTCCATAGATGGGATTGCTGGAAAGATTACCACTGTTGCGTATAGTCCTAATGGCAAAATCTTAGCAAGTGGTGGAGCAACTGATGATCACACAATCGAACTCTGGGACGTTGCTACAGAAACACTCATAACAACTTTGATAGGACATACAGACGATGTTTCCGACATTGCGTTCAGTCCTGATGGGCAAATCCTCGCAAGTGCTGGAGGCTGGTTAGATGAAACAGTGCGACTCTGGGATGTCGCTACAGAAGAGCTGAAAGTAACCTTCTACGGACATTTTGAAGATGTAAGAAGCGTTGCGTTCAGCCCTGATGGGGCCACACTTGCCAGTGCCGGTGAAGATGGTGTCGTATGTCTATGGGATGTAGCGAGTGAAAGGTTCAAGACTGCTCTGTTTGCACACAAAGGTGGCGTCGTGAGTGTTGCGTTTAGTCCCGATGGGCGTACCTTCGCCAGTGGTAGTTGGGATGGCAACTTAATACTGTGGGATGCGGAGAGTTTTGAACCGATAAAAACTATCAATGGACATATTGTGGATTTCTCCAGTATTGCCTTCAGCCCCGATGGACGCACCCTTGTAAGCGGCGGGTGGGATAGAAACGTACAACTGTGGGATACTACCACCGGTAAAAACAAAGCAACTCTAATAGGACATGTAGGTGGTATTGAATCAGTAGCCTTTAGTTCCAATGGACGCACCCTCGCGAGTGGTGCTGGCTTTAGTTCTATAACCAGTATATTTTCGGATGATTACACGGTAAAATTATGGGATGTAGTCTCTGAAACACATATTACAACAATCCTTGGGCATAATAGAAGTGTCAATAGCATTGCCTTCAGTCCGGATGGGCGAACATTGGCTACAGGAAGCTCTGATAATAGAGTGTGTCTGTGGGACGCTACGACAGGCTATCACCTGGCGACATATCCCGGTCATACAGAAAGTGTCCATAGCCTCGCTTTCAGTCCGGATGGGAGGACACTCGCATTTGGAGGAGGCGACTATAAAGTCCACCTTTGGAATATTAACAGTAGATACAGTCAAGAAACATATTTCAACCACACTTATGCTATTTCAAGCATTGCTTTTAGTCCAGATGGGAGAACACTTGCAGGTGCGGGTGGTAGACAAATCCGTCTCTGGGATATTCTTACCGGTGAACTAAAAACAACTATTGGTGATCATTCTGTCAGTTTCAGTAGTATCGCGTTCAGTCCTGACGGCAAGACTCTTGTGAGCGGAGGAAGTTATGGTAACTCAACAGTGCATCTGTGGAATCCTAATAATGGGGAACAGATTGCTGTTTTCCCAGGACATAAGAGCAGAGTTCCGGACGTTGCAATAAGTCGGGATGGTAGTCTCCTTGCAACTGCAAGCAGTGATGGCACAATTCTTCTGTGGGATTTTACCTCTATAATTAAACCCCTATCTTTAGAAGTAGACGTCAATGGTGATGGTGTTGAGGATGTTTATGATTTGGTTGTTGTCGCCGCGAACTTCGGACAAACAGGCCCAAATCCTGCGGATGTGAATGGTGATGGTGTTGTTAATATTTCGGATCTTATCAAAGTTGCTGCAGCGTTGGATAATGACGCCGCAGCGCCTATGGCATTGCGTTATAACCTGAAGTTTGCTCCTACAAGGGCGGATGTACAGAAATGGCTTACCCAAGCACAACAATTGAGCCTGAAAAATACAACCTCACAAAGAGGTATCCGTTTTCTTGAACAGTTGTTAGTAGTTTTGACACCGCAAAAGACTACTCTGTTGCCTAATTATCCTAATCCCTTCAATCCAGAAACGTGGATACCGTATCAGTTGGCGGAGTCTGCAGACGTAACAATCCAGATTTATACTTCCGATGGACAGTTGATTCGCATTTTAAGTGTAGGACATCAACCTGCAGGACTTTATCAGGAGCGGAATCGCGCAGCATATTGGAATGGAAAAAACGAGCATGGAGAACCTGTTGCAAGTGGCGTCTATTTCTACAAACTCTCTACCGGACAGTTCACTACGACACGACGAATGGTCATACGCAAATAGGAGAAAAACAATGAAAAGGATACAACTCCCACTTTTAACGCTACTGTTAATTTTGACGCTTTTTCAATCGAACAGTTTTGGGCAGGACTATACACGATGGGATTTACCTGAAGGTGCTAAATTACGCCTTGGCAAGGGAAGTGTAGAAAATTTATCCTTCTCACCTGATGGCAATCGTTTGATCGTTGAAAGTTCCATAGGAATTTGGGTATATGATATACACACAGGTACGGAATTGAATTTAATTGCTGAGAATCCTGCAAATTTATTGGGTGTAAGTCCTTATACCGATATCTTTGTTAGTATGAATAAAGACAACATAGCAAGTGTACGAAACATGTCAGATGGCACTGTAAAAAGCACACTAAAAGGAGACATATTAGATATCCGCTATGTCATCTTTAGTCCTGATGAGAACGCACTCGCGACTGACATTGGTAATGTAATTAGTATCTGGGATATTTCTACTGGAGAACAAACAATTACAATCCAATTAGAAACAGATAGTATAAGGTCTGTTGAATTCAGCCCTGATGGTAAAAGACTTCTTAGTTCAAATGCAGAGGGTTTGTTACAATTCTGGGATGTTGCCACAGGTTCACATGTGAGTACTTTATCCAAGAGGGCACGCCTCGGAAATTTTGTGTTCAGTCCAGATGGAAACACGCTAATATCTGGGAATTCGTCCGACAAAATAAAGATATGGGATATTAATACCGGAGAGAAGATAAAAGATTTCAACACTCTATCCGTCAAAAGTTTTGCTATAAGTCCGGATGGAAAAACAATTGCAACCGGTGGTTCTGACGGTTTATATCTATGGGAACTTGCTACTGGCACTCTCAAGACGGTACTCAGTGGACATCATTGGTGGGGAATAAATTCTGTAGCATTCAGTCCTGACGGTAGCACCCTCGCGAGTGGGGGAGGAGATGAGTTGTTTCTGTGGGATGTTGAAACCGGTGCGCGTAAAATGTCTATTTTTGGGCATACAACGGGCGTTGCAGGAATGGCATTCAGTCCTGATGGTAATATCCTTGCTACTTCGCGCCGACATAAAATCCATCTATGGGATGCTACCACAGGTGAATACAGAAAACTGATATATGCAGGGGATTGGTCATTGATTTTTGATTTAGCGTTTAGCCCGGATGGCAACACTCTTGCAAGTCTAGAAGGGTTACAAATACATCTTTGGGACATTACAAGTGCAACTCATACCGCTGCACTCTATAAGTGGTATGGAGTAGGGGGAGGCAGCTCTTTGACTGCAGGCTATACTTCCATTGCCTTCAGTCCAGATGGTCAGATCCTCGCCGCAGGAAATAATGATAAAACTGTACATTTATGGTATAGGGGACGCACCTATATAAACGCGCTTATAGGACATACGGAAGAAGTAACTTCAATTGCGTTTAGTCGTAATAACCGTCTCCTTGTCAGTGGAAGTAATGACCAGACGGTGCGTTTATGGGATTTCGCTACCGGATCAAACTTAGCAACTTTCGCAGGTCATACGGAAAAAGTGTTAAGTGTTGCTGTTAATGCTGACGCGAGCATCGTTGCCAGCGGTAGCGAGGATAATACCATTATTCTATGGGATGTTGCTACTAGTGAATCGAGGATTGTACATACTGAACATGTTAAAGGGGTACATAGTCTGACGTTCAGTATTGATGGTAATTCACTTATTAGTAGCGGATATTGGCGGGACAACACCGCTCAAATTTGGGATGTTGCTACTGGTGAGCAGATAAAAACCATCACAGACCATACGGGTAGTGTTTACAACATAAATTTTAGTCCTGATGGTAGCATCCTTGCTACCGGAAGTTGGGATGGAACGGTTCTCTTATGGGATTACACTGTCTTTTTAGACTCTAAAAATGAAATACAACAACTTGCTGAGGATACGAACCGTGATGGTAGTGTAGACCTGCAAGACCTAATCTTTGTAGCGTCACAATTTGGACAGCCTGGAGATAAAAATGCAGCCGATGTCAACGAGGATGGTGTTATCAACATCGCGGATATTTTGTTAGTTGCTGCTGCATTGGAAAATGTAAATGGTGCACCATCAAGATATTCGCAAGCCATAGAATTTCTCACCGCTGCAGATGTACAACAGTGGTTAACGCAAGCAGGACAGGTTAACAATCGTATATCTGCTTTTCAGAAAGGTATAGCTGCCCTTGAACAGCTCTTGGTCGTGTTAACCCCAAAAAAGACTATGCTTCTTCCTAACTACCCGAACCCGTTTAACCCTGAAACTTGGATACCGTATCAGTTAGCAAAACCGGCTGATGTCAAACTCCGCATCTATGCTACAGATGGCCAGTTGGTTCGGACATTGGTATTAGGCAATCAATCTCCAGGAATCTATCAAAATCGAAATAGGGCCGCATATTGGGATGGAAAAAATGAGCTTGGTGAACCCGTAGCAAGTGGTGTCTATTTTTACACACTGTCTACCGGCAAGTTCACAGCAACACGGCGAATGGTAATACAAAAATAGGAGACTAAACTCATGAAAATCATACGACTTTCGATACTTATTCTGTTTCTTGTTTCAATTCTGTTTTTACCGAGTGCGTTTTCCCAAGATTACACGCAATGGGGTTTGCCTGAGGGTGCCAAAATGCGCATCGGGAAAGGAGAGATAACTGGTAATATCACTTTTTCTCCAGATAGTTCTTTGCTTGCAGTCCCAACTCCTATTGGGATTTGGATCTATGATGGATTCACTGGTAAGACACTCAATTTACTATCAAGTAATTTAGACTATTACTCCAAAATAGCATTCAGTCCTGATGGTAAAACACTTGCAGGTAATAATACCTCCGAACTTTTTTTGTGGGATGTTGACACTGGTAATCTCAAGCTAACTATATCTGCGCACACAAGATCTATCTCAAGTATAGCATTCAACCCGAATGGAAAAATGATAGCGACAAGTAGTGGGTATTATAGAGATGGAACAGTCGAGTTTTGGGATGTTTCAACCGGAGAACTGAAAAACACCCTTACAGTGAGTGAGAGGAGTGTAAAAACCATCGCCTTCAGTCCAGACGGAACGGTGTTCGTTAGTGTTGGTTATGAAGGGGAAGACACTACAATGAAATTATGGGATGTTGCTACTGGTGAACTCATAACAACTATCAAATTGGCAGAAGATAGGTCTCCTTATGGCGCGAGAATCACATTTAGTCCAGACGGTAGCACATTAGCAACTTGTGGTGGTCGCTGGGCCGCACAAGTCTATCTTTGGGATATTGAGACTGGCACACTGAAAACCTCCCTCATTGGACACATGGGGGGTGTCAACAGTGTCGCTTTTAGTCCCGATGGCAGCACTATTGCGACTGGTAGCACGGATAAGACGGTGTGCCTGTGGGATGCTTCTACAGGTAGTTATAACACGACCCTCATAGCACATTCTGACGATATCGTAAGCGTTGCGTTTAGTCCAGACGGAACTACTTTGGTGAGTGGTAGTAAGGATGGAACTATCATTCTGTGGGATGCAGCAAGTCTTGAGCAGAGAGCAACAATAGTCGGGCATGTGCATGATTTTTCCAATATTGCGTTTAGTCCCGATGGACGTACAATAGTAAGCGGTAGTAGAGATAAAACAGTGCGACTCTGGGATACGACAACCGGCAAAAACACTGAGACCTTTATAGGACATATAGGACCTGTTGAATGGATCGCCTTTAGTCCAGATGGGCGTACTATAGCTAGTAGCGGTGGCGTAATTTATGAGAATAGATGGTTTGCCGATGACTACTCGGTAAGGTTATGGGATGTAAACTCTGGTAAGGAAAAAGCCATCTTGTTTGGACATGAGCGTGGCGTCTATTATGTCACCTTCAGTCCAGATGGGCGTACTATAGCCAGTAGCGGTGGAGATAAAAAAACTATATTTTGGGATGCTGCCTCAGGCAATCCTCTTTGGACGCTCATTAGAAATGAGCAAGGTGTTTCGCGTATAACATTCAGTCCGGATAGTCGGAAGTTCGCATTTGAAGATAGTGCAGGAATACATCTGTGGGATATCGCAAGTAGAAAACTTATTACAACATTCACTGGTTCCATATCCGAATCCAGCAATATCGTTTTCAGTCCGGATGGAAGTATCATCGCGACAGGAGGTAGTGGTCAGGAAGTGCATTTGTGGAACATTTACACCGGCGAGAGAAACACAATTATCACTGGAGATGTTGGCAGATTCAAAAATGTAATATTCAGTCCGGATGGGCAAACGCTCGTAACTACAGGAGATTGGGAAGATGGAACAGTGCGGTTTTGGGATCCAGAAAGTGGCGAACTCAAATTAACGCTGATGGGGACACCTGATGGTGTTTTTAACCCTGTTTTCAGCCCTGATGGTAGCACCCTCGCGACATTAGGGAATGGTGGAACAATACTATTGTGGGACTATGCTGCCTTAATCAATCCACCACCTCATGAAGCAGATGTGAATAGTGATGGTTTAGTGGATACGCTTGATTTAGCGATTGTCGCTGCAAACTTCGGACAAACAGGTCCAAATCCTGCAGATGTGAATGGTGATGGTGTTGTTAATATTGCGGATCTTATCAAAGTTGCCGCAGCGATAGACAATGCAGCCGCTGCCCCTTTAGCGTTAAGTCGTAATTTAAAGTTTGCCCCTACAAGAGCAGATGTGCAAAAGTGGCTTACCCAAGCACAACAATTAAACCTTACAGATATAACGTCACAAAAAGATATCCGTTTTCTTGAGCAACTCTTGCTTGCATTAACCCCTAAGAAGACAGTACTCCTTCCAAACTATCCGAACCCCTTCAATCCAGAAACGTGGATACCGTATCAGTTGGCGGAGGCTGTAGACGTAACAATCCAGATTTATGCTTCCGATGGACAGTTGATTCGCACTTTAGGTGTTGGAGATCAACCTGCTGGACTCTATCAGCAGCGGAATCGTGCTGCGTATTGGAACGGTAAGAATGAGGTCGGTGAACCTGTGGCAAGCGGAGTCTATTTCTATACGTTAACAGCAGGTAATTATACAGCAACACGCAAGATGTTGATACGGAAATAGTATCAAATGACCTTATGATAGCCGGAACGCTGATGTTTATTAGTTTCGCAACCATCGTTGATACGTAGGTTGAGTTAGGATCGCTATCATCCTCCAGGACTTACGCATTTTTTAAAGTCCCCTAATTAAGGGGGTTAAGTACCTGAGGGTGTTTCATAAATGTTTATTTTTTATCGAAAACAGGTTTTAATGTAAGAAACATTTCGGGTAGGTATCCCGTATTGGACATTCATTAACATTGATACCTGCAAAAGTAGGATACCGAGTCCCAAAAAGGTAGAAACATATGCCAAGTTTCGCAAGGGTAAAGGTTTATGCTTCCCTGTGATTGACAAGAGTTTGCTCAACAAATCAAAGACAGGTTCAATCGCGGTTTTTCGTGTCCCTTGGTATGTCTCGATTTGTGTCGCTGTATAGAGGGGGTCTGCTCCTAAGAGTGTGTTAGCTTCCTCTAAGGTTGTCTTGGGTGTCAACAATAGCACATCGGATTCAGCAAAAGTCGTGGCGCGTTTTTTATCAACATACCCGTTATCAACCGCGATACACCACGTGCCTCGGTCAATAAGTTTCTCTTTCTTGATGTCCAATACGACACGTTCATTGACGCTGGCAGGTTCAACGTGAAACATCACGGGAAACCCACTGTGAGTTGCGGTGAGATGGAGTCCGTAGCCATAGCCCCATCCGTGATACCCGCTTTTAGACCAAGTGGCAGTTGTATCAACACCCCGTAAGCCTTTGGGTATCTCATTATTGAGGCGATCCTTCTGATGCCAGACGGGGCCGGCTGCTTTGAACAGGCTCTTATCTTCATAAACGACTTCTTGGAGGAAGTATCCACCCTGAGCCAAATGCCATGATGCGACATATTCCGTGAAGGCTTCAAGTGTCGGTGTCAACGCTTTGTATCTACGCCCGAGTGTCACGTGAGACGGGCACCTCGGCAGTCGACATCTTTCGAGCCAAAGCGGATGGTGAAATAAGTAATCTTGTTGTGCACGCATAGCGGTAATCCCCTTGAGTGTCATAACCGCGTAAAAGACAATGAGAGAAGCATCCGGATACGTTTCGGGTCACCTTCTTTTTGAGACGTTTTCTTGAGTCATTAAAAACTCATCTAACACCAAAAAAAGAAATGTGATATACTCTATCGTGTCAGGATATTTCATGGGTATCTCCTTGAAACTAATTTCTTAGTGCTAAAAAATTTAATTCAAAGAGTACCCGTTATCCTGACTTTTGGCAACTATTATTTATGAAACACCCTCATTTATTTAATCTTCATTTAACCGAACCTATGTAAATACGGCAGAATACGCCAAATCAACGGTGTGAATGCTATATAGCATTCCCCGTATGGTATTCTGCATTGGTTAGAAACCGCACCCGCCGAATCATGCAGAATACCATACGTGTATTCTGCCAAGCGCATGAGGCGTTGATTCACCAGGGAGTGTGAACATATTTTCGATTTCACTATAAATATGAGATTACTGATATTGTTGGTTATGATAATGCTCTGTGTATCCGCATTATTCATCGGATGCAACCAACGGATGGAACAGCCCATCAGGGAGATTGTTAAACCATCAGAGAATTCTTTAGAAAAAGCAAAAGCAGCAATGAAAAGGGTTAATGAAAGACGGAGAGAGGCTCACCAAAAGGCAGAAAAAACAGGTGACTTTTCTACCGTGTTCACGGCTTCTGAGAACATCTTCAGCGAAGAACTCGATTTTAGAAAGGGGTTTTGGGTTGATTTGGTAGATATATATCGCCAGGAAAACCTTGAAAATGCTGAGATATTGGAAGGTTTTGAGAACCTACAAGATGCCTTTGCGGAAAAACTGAAAGATGGCACACTTGGTATGTTTTACTTTGAGTACATCAGTTCGTTTGATGAAATAATCATTGAATATCTTCGTTTGTCATTTGATTTTCCAGAAAAGAGTGAGAAGGAACTTCTTACGCTATTCAGAGAATCTGTGAATGATAGAGAAATTTCCATTGTATTTCCATAGGGATCATTTACACTATGCACAAAGAATCAATTATACACACACCTGAACAACCAACTCCGAAACGTTCTTTACTCGCCGTGACTTCCTTTCAACGAGCTTGAAAGCAGGTGCAGTAGTTTTCATAACAACGCTTTTACCTAATCTTTCTGCATAGGGAAAGACTGTCAGTCTTTCCCTATTTTTGTGTCCAGAAGTGCATCCATTGATGTGTAACAATAAGAATGTACATTTTATTTCAACGAAAAACATCGTAAACGGAGGAATTAATGTCTTTGAGTTTATTGTTTACTTCTGCAATAGCTGCAGTAACAGAAAACGAAACGGATGCACCTAAAATCCGCGTAGATTTTGAGAATGAATCCCTTATTACAGAACAGGAATCCCAAAACCTGAAAATATGCACACAAAACTTGGCAGCAATTGGTAAGGCACTACATACTTATGAAAAGGAACATGACAATTTTCCTGAGTGGCTTTCTGAGCTATATCCCAAGTATTTGACTGACGAAAATCATTTAATCTGTCCTGCTGACGAAGATCAAGGTGTGCCAATTTTACCTTATGACACAGACCCGAACCTACCTGTAAGTTACAACTATGATTGCGATTCAGAATATTATCAGCAGTGGTTAGAACGACATGTCTACAACGGTGCCAATCCGATTGTCCGATGTCCACACCACGCAAACCCCTATTCAGATTCTACATTATTGTCAAATTTGCATTTAAACTTAAGCTTTTCCAATAATGTTTACATATCGGATGCTTTTTGGTCCAAGCATCCAATAAAAATGTACGGCAGTCTTAAAGCAGCTATATCAGAGTATGAAAGAGCACTCCAACTCGTGCCTGAAGATCCAAATTTCTTCAATCTCTATTCTGAGCTAATTCGTCTCTATGTTAGAGCCGAACAAGAAAAAGATGCGGAAAGCCTGATTGAAAGTTTCAAATCCATCATGAAACCGCATGATGAAGATATTATGCGATTTCGAGACTATTGGACCTTTGTTGACATGCTTAAGGTAGTTGATAAGCATCAAGAGGCACTTCAACTTTTACAACATCTTGAAAAAACCGAACAGAAGAATCCTTTCATAAAAGGTATCTTCAGGGAAATTGCTATGATTCATGAAGAAAAAGGCGACATTGAACTGGCAAAAGCGTATTTTATCAAGGCAGATTCAAAGTTGGAGATGGTTGGAAAGCCAGCACCTGATTTCTCATTGACAGATATTGACGGTAATCCAATTTCTCTTAAAGATTATAGAGGAAAAGTGGTGTTACTCTATTTTTGGGCAACTTGGTGCGGACCCTGTATTGGTAATATGCCAATCGTGAAAAAGGTATATGATGCTAATAGAGATTTCGGTTTTGATGTTATCGGTATTAACAGAGATACGGACGAATCAGATATGTCCGAATACCTAAATGTGTGCAGCTTACCTTGGCGGCAGATTTTTGATGGAAAGGATGGCCCTCTAAAAAATCTGTACCGTGTTAGTGGTATGCCATCTAAGTGGTTAATTGACAAAGATGGTAATATAATATCTTACGAATTCAGAAGTACAGAGTTAAATAAATTGGTCAGAAATATAGTGAACGGATCGGAATAAGTAAGAATCCTGACTAAAGAAATGCATTTTGGAAAACCGTTTCAGTCCCAACATGGATATTTACTGGAGCTAAATACGAACGAATTGCTTCCGTATCCACCTGCACACCAAGTCCAGGCAAATTATTAACGCGAACCACTCCATCTGGATCAATTGGAAACGGATCCTTTACAAGTCGTTGTGATAGTTCAGAACCGGCAGCCGGATATTCTAATAGGTTGAAATCTGGATTTGTGGCAAAAACGTGGAGTGAGGCGGCAAGACTCAGATGACTTTTGAAGGTATGATTAACATATTGAATACCGTGCTGTTCAGCAAGTTGGCGCACCTGAAAAGATGGCATAATACCGCCGATGCGTCCGGTGTCAATTTGCACAAACCGGATTCCGCCATGCACGATTAAGTCTTCTGCCATGCGGTACGTATTTGAACCCTCCCCCGCTGCGATAGGAACACGCGGATTTTTGGCAGTTAGCGAACCGTAAGCATCAATGGCATCGGGAGCAAGCGGTTCTTCCAACCACGCGGGAGAAAATTCAGCAAATGCTTCAGCGCGCTTATAAGCCGTTTCGTAATCAGTTCCCCAAACCACCCCTGCATCAATCATAAGCTGCGTGTCGGAGCCCATACCTTCACGCGCCGCACGTACAAGTGCAATATCGTTTTCCTCACCGAATTTTCCCATCGGTCCCCAACCGAACTTCGCAGCGCGATACCCTTGTTCACGTAATCCTTTTGCAATATGGTATGTATCTTCCGGTGTGTCGTCAAATAGCACGGACGCATAGGGGAGTTTCGGATGTGCAATGTCAGATGTGCCAGATATCTCCGCGAGAAGAAGGTAAACAGGTTTTTCAAACTTCTTGCCGATAATATCCCACAACGCGATTTCTGCGCCGCTATAAGCATGCTGTATCTGCTGAATGTCCAGCCCATTCCGCAGTACCTTTTCACTGAGGCGAAGCACATCATCGGGACCATCAAGCGTTTCACCAATTAGTGAAGTACGAATGTTGATGATATTTCCGTGTGACATCGGGCAGCAATAAACAGCAATGCTAACCAAAGGCGAAGCATCACACTCTCCCCATCCTTCAATCCCTGCATCTGTGCGGATTCGGACTAAGAGCGTATCTTGTGTTCCATCGGCTGCAGTTGTTACGTCTGGCATCCGAAAATAAAAAGGATCTACCGCTACGATTTTCATTCTTCTGTGGATGGATTTTCCGCTGCGGTTTCAACATCCTCAGAAGAAATGGCATCCACCGAAGGCTCATCATCTTCGCTATTTGAAACAGTAAGTGCCCGCATGACAGAAACGACAAACCAACCGACTAAACCCGCAGCAGCACCCGCACAAACAGCAATCGCAGCACCTCTTGGTGTTGCAAACTGGTCTAACGTCTCTCGGTCTACCGCACAAGAGATGTTATTGATATTTTTTATAGCGACACTACGTGTTTCGCCATGTTGCACATATTCTACAGTGGGTGGTTCATCTGCCTCCATTTCAACATTCGCGCGCCATTCGCCAGTATCCATTTCAATGCTGCTCTTACCTTGTTCACCGATCCAGCATGCTTTAATCCCTTTAGCACCATCTTCCTCACGAATCGGTTCAACACGCGTACTTGAAACAACACGACCAAGAAAATTGAGTGTAATATCCTTAGATTTTGATAAAGCCAAGCGTAGATTTTCTGAATTCATGATTACTTCCCCTTAAGACTAAGAAATTCTTAACTACCATTCTTCCATGTTCAAGTAAAAAAAGCAACCTTATTCGGTTTTTTCTTTATAGTAAATCCAAAAATATGTGGACATTTCAACGAATAGCAATCCCGACACGTTCTTGCTGGCGAGGCGGGGAATCATGGCGAATACCACACGGGGAATGCCATACGCGCATTCATACCGTTGATTTGGCGTATTCGTCCAATGGCAAGGGCCCTCATAGCGATAGCGTGTGGGGAGACTACCGTTGATTTCTTCCTAACCTCACCAATGTCCAGGTAATTGTGGATTTTACTATAATCTAAAAATAATTTTGACTTATGTCAAGTTTTAAATTAAAATGTAAATGCGGAATATATTTAAGTCTTTCAACATTTAACGTCAATCTCATATATTTGTTAACATATAAAAGATTTATTACGAACCATATTTGCGGATAATATTTTGTGAATTTAGACAACTGTGTAGATGGAATCTTCATTACGGGAACAAGCACAGAAATAGGAAAAACAGTGATTGGAGGAGGTATCGCAGCGTCACTTAAACATGCCGGAGTCAATGTTGGTGTTATGAAGCCAATCAGCACAGGTGATACAACTGACGCCCAATTTCTAAAACATGCCGCGCAAGTGGATGATCCACTTATGTTAATTAATCCGATTCAACTCCTTCACCCATTAGCACCTTCTGTATCAGCAAGATTAGAAGGCAAACAAATAGACCTATTGGCAATTGAGGCAACATTCACTAAACTGAAACAGAAATATGATTTTTTGATAGTGGAAGGCGTTGGCGGTATTGCTGTACCAATTAAGGACAATTTTCTTGTAGCACATCTCATCAGTCAACTCAAATTGCCAATATTAATCGTTGCTGATGCAGGCTTAGGTACTATAAATCATACAGTGCTAACCGTTGCGTTTGCCCAACAGTTCGATCTCCAAATTGCTGGAATTGTGCTAAACCTGTATTGTCCCGAAACGGCGGGACTTGTTGAACAGACCAATCCTGCAGAAATTGAGCGGTTAACACAAGTGCCAGTGGTCGGTGTGGTTCCTTATGAACAACATTTAGAAACACTAAATCCTGATATAAAGTTTTTAGCAGATTTTATAAATCAACACGTGGAATTGGACAAATTAAATGAAGGGTGTGCATAAATATTTGGCGCATCAGCACAGACAGGGACGGACTTTAGGTGCGGCATTATTTCACAAAGTGCTGTTTAATCGCAATTCATTGCGCCTCTTTAAACTTGTGGACGGCACACGGCGTGTGCCTACTACCTTTAAACGCATATTTAACATCGAAATTATTTATGCACACCCCTCAATTAAATGTAGCTTTAAAAGGATATCTATAACAGACAAATTATGAAGAGTGCTATAGTTTTAGCAGCAGGATTAGGGCGTAAAGTTTGGCCGTATGGAGAATATCGTCAGAAATGCACAATCCCTGTCGCAAATAAACCGATAATTCGCCGAATAGTAGAGAATCTCGTTGAAGTAGGATGCTCAAGGATTATTGTCGTGGTAGGGCATTATGCGCAGCAGGTACGTGGTGCGATTGCGGATATTCCAAATGTTGAATTTGTAACCCAACACTCTCTTCATGGTACTGCAGATGCAGTTTTAACTGCGCTAAAAGAACTAAATGATGAAAATTTTCTCATAATTTACGGGGATGTTGTAACCATATCTGAAAATATTCGTAATTTAGTTAAAGAGTTCAATAATCAAGATGCAGAAGCAGCTGCGTTAATTCAGTCACTTAGCGGTGAGGACGCGAGCAATTGGCTCTGTGCCAAAACGACTGATGGATGTTTGTCAGGTATTGAAGGGCATCCGCGGGGCGGTTCATATCGTCTATGCGGGATTTATGCTTTTAAACCGACTGCAATACCTTATTTTTTAAGGAACCCCGGCATCGTTACCCAAGTACCTGTCGGTGGCATGCCACCGCCTGAGGCTGAAGTTGCACAATCTCTCCAACTCATGATTGATGACGGGATAGAGGTCTTAGCAGTCGAAACAACCGACTTTTTTGTTGACGTTGATAAACCTTGGCACGTTTTAGAAGCAAACCGTCGGTTAGTAGATTATCTCGCAAAACAGATTGATGAAAACTCCATAGCAACGGGTGCTAAAATATCCGATGCTGCGGAAATTAATGGACGCGTAATATTAGGAGAAAACACAGTAATTGGTCCGCGTGTTGTTGTAAATGGAACACTTATAGCTGGTGGAAATAATAACATCACCAACGGCGCAATTTTACACGGAAACATATACATCGGCGATCATTGCCGCATCAGTGATTATTGTGATATTCAGAGCAGTGCCATCGGAAACCGGTGCATCGTAGGACACGGCGCCGAAATGTCCGGCGTCATGTTTGACAAGGTTTATCTGTATCACTACTGTGAAATGTCCGGTGTTTTTGGATGCGCAACAGATATCGGTGCTGCTACAGTATGCGGAACACTACGTTTTGATGACCGTGATACACCAATTCAGGTAGAAGGACGGTATGAAGTGCCAACTTACGGCGCAAACGCTACCTATATGGGGGACTACTGCCGCACCGGAGTGAATGCGATGATAATGCCGGGAAGACGTATCGGCTCTTATAGTGTTGTAGGTCCGGGAGTGATTCTATACGAGGATGTTCCCAGCAAAACTATGGTTATGGCAAAACAGGAATTGATAACAAAGCCGTGGGGACCAGAACGTTATGGATGGTGAGAAATGGTTGCTGCAATACTTTTACAGTGTGCAAAAGTTAATCTGTAAGAAGTTCCTGCAGCAGAGATGTTAATTCTGCGTTTCCAGCAGCAAGTTCAAAAGCACGTTTCTTTTTACTTTCTCGTGAGTCTTCCGGTTGGTTAGCGGCATCCGGTTCCCAAAGCACTTCAAGGTCTTTTGGATTTAAACGGTCATAAGTAATTTTGACAAGAGTGAGCGGGTAATTTTCAGGAATGAGGACAATCCAATCAATCGTTTCACCTCGTGCAGAATATTGCCTATCTACCGTAAGTTTTGTTTCTTGATGTGGCACGTTTTTCTTGATCCACTGTTTACGCCCGAGTGAGTCAATTTCAAAAGTTCCGACCTCAAGCCAATTGCGACCAGCTCCGTTAGGTTTCGTGGTAACTTCAATGCGTTGCATGATTTTAATTCTCCGTTTGGGAATTCCAATATAAAACATGTAAATTTTAGCATGCAGAATAAGAAAAATCAAGTTAACTTACGTGTGGTACGTAAGATTTGGGTGTTTTTAAATTAACATATTGCGAGTTTCATGATATATTTAAATATGGCATCATAATTATTTTACTTTACCAATTCCCTCGTTTTAGGAAATTTACACATGCAAGTCGAAATGAAATATGGGCACAGTACAGTTGCGGTAGAGATACCTGACAAAAATTTGGCAGCTATCTTGGAAACTGCGCAAAGCACTCCGTTAGCCGATGCCGACAAAGTGGTGCGGCAAGCGATTTCCCACCCTATTGCTTCACCCCCCTTAGCAGAAGTAGCGAAGCGGCGCGACTCTGCTTGCATTGTGATTTCTGATATAACGCGCCCTGTACCGAATCAAGTGATTCTGCCGCCGATATTAGAAACACTTGAACGAGCAGGAATACCGCGCGAGAAGATTACTATCCTTATCGCCACAGGCATTCACCGTCCCAATGAAGGGAAAGAACTTGAGGAAATGGTTGGTAGTTCAATTATGGACTCGTACCGGATTGTTAATCATTTTTCTCAAAAGCCAGAGACACATACATATTTGGGCGAGACAGACAAAGGCACACCGGTTTACATTGATAAGACATACCTCGCGGCGGATTTGAAAATTATAACCGGGTTGATTGAACCCCACTTGATGGCAGGATATTCCGGTGGACGGAAAGCTATCTGCCCAGGACTTGCATCTATTGAAACAATGAAGGTTATGCATGGTCCTGAACTAATGGAACATCCTAAATCTGCTGTCGGCATTTTGGATGGAAATCCATTTCACATGGAAGCGACCGAGATTGCTCTGATGGCAGGTGTAGATTTTAACCTGAATGTCGCAATTGATAAACAGAGACAGATAACCGGTGTTTTTGCGGGGGCTATGGTTGAATCTCACCTTGCTGGCACACAATTCGTGGAAAAATACGCTAAAGTTGCGATTCCAACCCCTGTAGATGCGGTTATTGTTTCCAGCGCGGGATATCCTTTGGATACTACCTTTTATCAGGCAATAAAAGGTTTACTAACTGCAGTTGAAATCGTCAAACAGGGGGGTAGTATTTTGCTTGTAGCTGCTTGCAGTGAGGGCATTGGGAGCAAACCATTCACAGATCTATTATTTAAAACTGATGACCTAACTGCCTTTGTTCAAGGTCTTTACAATCCCGCGAACTTCGTTATCGATCAATGGCAGTTGGAAGAATTAGCAAAGGTTGCGCGTAAAGCCGATATCTATTTTTATACTGATGGCATCCCGTATCAACAAAGATCTAAACTTTTTGTGCATCCGTTGAGAACGCCACAGGAAGGAATTCAGGAGTTTTTTGCACGTTACGGTGAGAATGTACAAATTGCTGCGATCCCTGAAGGACCTTATGTCTTAGCTAAAGTAGAGGGTGCCACAGCATAAGAACATTTTAAATTATACAATGAGCATAGCCTCATAAGACAAAATATAGTGGCATTTAGAATTAAAGGGACATTTTTGTAGCGTAAACTTCCAGTTTGCGCACTAATATGCACAAACTGGAAGTTTATGCTACAACACTGCTGGTAGATGCGGTTTCCTAATGTCCGATTAATTCTAAAGTCTACTATAGTTTGGGTGTGAAAAAATGGAAAATCCAATCGTGAAACTTAGAGGATATAAGGATGGTCTGCATCTGATTATCAATCCTAAAGTCTCGCTTACTGAGGTTGAATCCGCAATCCGAGACTTGCTAAACGGGATGAACCAACCGTTAGCGGGGACTTCTATTCATATTGATATGACGACATCTCCTTTGACATCTGACGATCTGAAAGATTTGGAAACGCACCTGACAGAAAACTACGATCTTGTTGTCAGTGGTGTCAACATATATGATGAAAAGAACGAATCCCCAATTTTGGCGGCACCTGCAACGCATAGTATTTCACCGAGTTTGGCGACGGACAATCATCCGGATTTTGAACAAGCTCAAGTCGTCCGCCAAATGATTCGATCAGGACAGATAATATCCTGTTTAGCTGGAAGTGTTATTGTCTATGGAGATGTTAATCCTGGAGGTGAAGTTGTTGCTGCGGGAGACATCATTGTCCTTGGCGCTTTACGCGGTAATGCTCATGCTGGGGTTCACGGGAAGCTTTCTTCCGTTATTATCGCTATGGAGTTAGTCCCATTACAACTTCAAATTGGTTCGTATGTGAATCGTCCCCCGATAGACCAAAAGCCAAGGGGATATCCTGAAATTGCTCGTGTTGGAGCTGAAGATATTATCATCGTGGAGGAATTTATTAAATTCTAAAAAAAGGAAGGTTTGACTATGGGTAAGGTTATCGTAATTACTTCTGGGAAGGGAGGAGTCGGCAAAACGACATCAACTGCAAATCTCGGCACCGCATTAGCGATGATCCGCAAAACGGTGGTTATGGTTGACGCGGATATTGGGTTGCGGAACCTCGATGTCGTGATGGGCTTAGAAAGTCGAGTCGTTTATACATCTATGGATGTAATTGAAAAACGATGCGATCTTGATAAAGCCCTTGTAAAAGACCGACGTGTCGAAGATTTGATGTTACTTGCTGCTTCGCAACGAAATAGAAAGGACGATATAAAACCGGAACAGATGCAGGTAATTTGTGAAAAACTAAAACAAGAATATGATTTTGTGCTCATTGACTCCCCAGCGGGGATTGAACAAGGGTTTCATAATGCCGCTGCTGGAGCAGATGAAGCGATCATTATCACGACCCCTGATGTATCAGCCATTCGAGATGCGGACCGCATCATCGGACTCTTGCAACACCAAGGGATTAATTCAATCAATCTTGTGCTGAATAGATTATCGCCAACACTCGTCAAAAATGGAAATATGATGAGTAAGAATGATGTATTAGACCATCTTAATATCGATCTTCTTGGCGTTGTTCCTGAAGATACCGGTGTTATCGCATCTACAAATCGTGGTGTGCCCCTTGTACATAATGATGGGTCCCCCGGCGCGGCTGCATATATGCGAATCGCACGACGCATGACTGGACAACGTGTCCCCATCCCTGAAATGCGAGAAGAAAACTTTATGTCTAATCTATTAAACTGGTTTGCAAGAAATAAGTAGAGGATACTATGAATTTTAGAAGTTTATTCACTCGTAAATCAAAATCAAGCAGTATTGCTACGCAGCGTTTACAGCTCGTTCTTACACAAGATCGATTTGAGGTGGGCGAGGATTCTATGAAAAAGTTACAATTTGAATTAACCGAAGTGTTGGCGAAATACTTTGAATTTACTATGAATTCTGTCAAGATGTCCTTAAAACGTGAAGGTAATTCCTACGTGTTGATGGCAGATTTTCCATATAATCAATCTAAAAAACTTCGTTAACTTCGTAGTTGTTTCTTACGAATAGTAATCCTTATCTCATATTAAAGAATTAATTCCGAAATAGCTTTGGCGACCCCGTTTTCATCGTTTGTCGTGGTGATGTGATCCGCGCAGTCTTTAATCGGAGCAACTGCGTTTCCCATCGCTATACCGAAGCCTGCGGTTTTGAGTAGACTTTCGTCGTTATAGCTGTCACCAAAGGCGACAACCGCATCTATCGGAATGTTGTACTGTTGGGCAAGTGCAGTCAGTGCCCGCCCCTTAGTAACCTCCGGATTCATGAATTCAATATATTCTGGTTGTGTCTGCGTTACGTAAAGTTTGCCTGCATATTGTGTTTTGAAACTGTCTAAAAGCGAGGGCAGTTTTTCTGACGGGTGAATGATGAGCAGTTTTGTCGGTGTCTCACCAGCTAATTGCCGAAGATCGCCTATCGGTGTGGCAGGAACCCCCGTGCGAGTTTCGTATAGATCACTCCACTCGTTTCTTTTTACAACAAAGAGTTCATCGTTCAAGCAAAAATTGAGATGCAAATTTTGTTTAATGCAGTCGTCAACTATCGCCATAGCATAATCTGGGGGAACCGGCGTATGATGGTATACATCTCCAGTAATTGTATGCTTTACCATCCCCCCATTATACGAAATTATTGGGTTTTCTAAACCAATTTGATCGCTTATCGGTTTAATAGATCGGTGCATCCTTCCTGAAACTAAGACGACCAGAATTCCGTTTTCCGCAAGTTGTTGAAGTGCTTTGCAGTTTTCAGGCGATAACTCGTGATTACTACTCAATAGTGTTCCGTCTAAATCGAAAGCCGCTAAACGACAAGGTATTTTCATATCTATTTTTATATTCCAGGTTTACCAGATTGCCCGCTCCGTTTTCCGGTCAAAAAGGTGCATCTGATCGTCATCAAAATCCAACCAGATTTTATCTCCTACTTCAACATGAAAAGTTGGATGTGTTCTAACTCGGAGAAGGATAGGTTCTTGTGTATCCCGATGTGTTCCGAGCGTTAAGTCAAGAATGTTAACTGAACCAAGGGGTTCAATGAGATGGACATCGGCGGCAATTTTACGCCTGACCGGTTCCCTGGATACCGTAATATGTTCAGGTCGAATACCGAAGACATAACCAT
Organism: Candidatus Poribacteria bacterium; assembly: GCA_965221425.1. Taxonomy (GTDB): domain Bacteria; phylum Poribacteria; class WGA-4E; order WGA-4E; family WGA-3G; genus MSPOR6. The sequence continues at coordinate 904,044 of OZ244889.1, forward strand.
TATTTTCAGTATTGCTGTTTCGGTGAGACTGCTGTTGTGGCGCAAGTTCTAACTGCACATCAGTATGACTTAGTTGCAACACGGTTTTCCCTTCCTGAGAAGTAAACGCTGCATCAATTAGATTCATAGCTGGCATTCCCATAAATCCTGCAACGAAAAGACTTTTCGGTTTGTTATATACCGCGTGAGGAGTGCCAATTTGCTGTAGCACGCCTTGGTGTATAACAGCGATTCGATCCGCGAGAGACATCGCTTCAACCTGATCATGTGTAACAAAAATAGTGGTTGCCCCGATTTCGTGTTGGAGCCGTTTAATTTCTGCCCGTGTATCAATTCGAAGTTTCGCATCTAAATTTGCCATCGGTTCATCAAGCAGGTAGGCTAAGGGTTGACGGACCATTGCGCGTCCAAGGGCAACGCGTTGCATCTCACCTCCACTCAAAACACTCGGTTTTCGATTTAAAATATCAGTTATTTGCAAAATTTTCGCGACCCTTTTAACGCGTGCATCAATCTCTGATTTTGCGACCTTCACTGCTTTAAGCGGAAATGCAATATTATCATATACATTTAGATGCGGATAAAGTGCATAGAATTGAAATACAAATGCGATATCCCGATCCGCTGGAGACAAATCGTTGACACGATGCCCATCGATCAGAATATCACCTTCTTCAGGTTGTTCTAATCCAGCGATCAATCGCAGCGTTGTCGTTTTCCCACAGCCCGATGGACCTAAGAATACGACAAACTCTTTATCTTGAATTTCCAAGTTAAAATCTCTGACTGCGACAACATCGCCAAATCGTTTTTCTATATTTTGTAATTCGATATGTGCCATTATTTCGTAATAACCGCGCTTCCGTTTTCTGATTTAACGTTGCCAAGCGCGGATTCTCTCTGAATTCACTTTTATTTTTACCTAAGTTGTCATCTTTGTAGCACGATCTGTTAGATTGTGCCTCCGTGTAGATCAAACTAAAAGTTTGCTCTACAAAAGATTGCTTGGATCAACTCACGTTAGTTTAGCATGTATGAAATTAGTTTATCACAAATTATGCGAATTGAAAAGTGAAAATTAGTATTCGCTTTCAGGGTGTGGAGACAAAGTGATTCAATAGTCGCGTTTTCTAATTCAAAAGTAAATCGCGTTTTCCAAAGTTAAAGATATGCCTTAATTCTTTTGACAATCTGACTGAGGATTGGTTAAAATAGTAAGGACGACAGCAAGATTAAGCAAATACATAGTTTAAACGCACTATAAATTTTAGAGATAGCCAACCGATATTGTCTGCACACGTTTATAATAAACCATAGAATTAACAGCACATTTTCAGTTAATGGAACTCCGATTCCCGCCTATCAGTGGCTGGATCGCGATTCGGAGATCGCTCCTACAAAAAATGTGTCTCAATAATTTCAAAGTTCACCATAAATCTTATGATCTATAAAACCTTTTCATATTGGATGTGGTTCGCAATTTTTGGGATTTTAGCATTAGGGCTTGCCACAAAACCTCTGTTCAATATACTCGCTTTTGAGTTTTGTGCGATTATTACCCTCTGTGTTGCTTTTGCTTGTTCTCACGTTGCAATGACCGAATTCCAAACAATGAAACGCAATCCTGATAATCTGATTGGCTCACCGAGGCAGGTTATTTTTGGATGTTTTTGGCGCGCATTTTTAGCGAATGTTGTAGTACTAATAGCAGCGCTCATTATAATTCTGCTAAATGCCTTCCGAATAAAAAACTGCAATTTCGGCGAAGGATTTCTCTTTTTTCTGCTTTTGCCCACACTTAGCTGCCTGACTGCAACCGCAGCCGGTTTATTCTTCAATGTGTGGATTCAAAAGAGATGGTTAGCGTATCTGGCATATTTGGCGTTTCTTCTTATTTCATGTGTGCCTGTTGCCGTAAATTTGATTTTCCATCCGCCAGTGTTTGCTTTTCATCCTATTTTCGGATATTTCCCTGGACCTATATACGATTTCGTCATTTCAATCACAAGCACCTTGCTCATTGCACGTGGTGAGACACTGATATGGGCACTGTTATTTCTAACAATTTCCATTTATGCGTGTGAAATTAGTCGGGAGACAAGTTTTGTTCCAAAACTTCGATGGCGTAATCTTATTCAATTCTCCGCTAAGAATTCGCTTTGGCGCATCATAACAGTATGCATATTGATTGTAGCATTAGTCAGTTTGGAATTTTTCTCAGGAAAGTTAAGGATTCGTCCAACGCGAGGTGATATTGCCCAAGCATTAGGCGGTTATAGGGAGACAGAGCATTTTGAAATCTTCTATGCGCGAGAACTTGAAGATGAAATAGATTTATTTGCTGACGATTGTGAGTTTCGTTATGTGCAGCTGTCTGAATATTTACAGACAACAATTTCGAGGAAAGTTCGTGCGTATTTGTATGCATCCCCTGAACAAAAAAAGAGGTTAATCGGGGCTGGTAGCACGTATGTTGAAGACCCGTTTGGTTACGGTTTTCACATCCATTCAGCAGGTTTCCCGCATCCTGTTTTAAAACATGAACTTGCACACGTATTGACTGCCGATTGGTCACCGTGGAAGGTTAGCTTGAACGTAGGGGTGCATGAAGGCATTGCCGTTGCTGCAGATTGGGATGAAGGGCAGCTGACAGTGCATCAATGGGCGAAAGCGATGCGTCAATTAAAGGTAGCTCCACGTCTTTCCAGTGTTATGGGCATCGGGTTTTGGAGACATGCAAGTTCACGAAGTTACTTACTTGCAGGTTCTTTTATCCGTTTCCTTGTTGACACTTATGGGTTAGAGAAGTTAAAACAGGCTTTTCCATTTGGGAACTTATCGAAAAGCTACACGAAAGATTTGATCGTTTTAGAAGCAGAGTGGATTAAATTCTTATCAAATGAAGTGCCTTTACAAGAGACAGACATCGCCTATGCTGAACGTAGCTTGAAACGTGGTGGAATCTTTGAACAGGTATGTGCTCATGAAATGGCTTCGTTGCGCAGTAAAGCGTGGGAAGCGTATTACCGAAATGATTTTAAATTTGCAACAGACACTTTTCAGCAAATGCTATCAGATGAACCAGAAAATTCAAGAACGTTATTGGAATTGATGTACAGTGCATTTAAAATGGGGGATTACAAGCTAACGACCTCACTGGCTAAACGTATGATCGCAGATGTAAACTCGCAATACAGATCCGAGGCAGCGCGGTTGCTGGGAGATATCTACTGGCTGCAGGAGGACGCAAAAAAAGCGTTGAATCAATATAAGGAAGCGGTTTTGTTTGCCACCCGTGAAACTGTTGAACAACGTCTTCTCAAACGTATTGCAGCACTTTCGGAAAATTATACACCTCAATCCAGAGAACGGCTGCGCACTGTTATACTACCTAAAAGTTCAGCAGGTCGTATGGGGAGCGGGACGAAAATGGCACTTCTATTGCAAGTCATTGAAACTGAACCTGATGAGTGGTTAGCCTATTTTTTAGCAGGTGAATTACTTCATAAAGAGCGAACGTGGGAATTGAGTACACAATATCTGCACCATACCATTGCCTTGGATAAAGAAAAGGATAAACAAACAATGCCGCCTCAAATTGCATTGAAATCGCGATGGTTATTGGGGTTGAACGCTTTTCACATGACGGATTATAGAATCGCAGAAGAAATATTTTCATCCGTAGCAACCGATCAAACACAACCGATGGGAACTCAGCTTTCTGCCCGATATTGGATAGAACGGTGTCAGTGGATTAAAAGTCGTATACGAGATGAACAAAATCACTAAATTGACAGTTATGGGTTTCGCTACGCTCTAACCATAAGCGTCAACTTAAGGATACATCCCATTGTTGAAGGGCTTTGTAAGCCCGATTTATTACCCAAAGGTAGGCGGGGAATGCCTAAAGACGAATGCGCGCATGGCATTCGCCATGATTCATACCGTTGATTTGGCGTTTTGTAAACGCGCCGTTTATAGTGTCTAATGTCTGGGTTCAGCGCGTTTACATGAAGTTTAAGTAAATATTTCGGTAATTGGCAAGGTTAGGAAACCTTGCCAGCAGCAGGTGTGTATCTCTGCTGGCGAGGTTTCCTAACCTCGCTACATTACCCAATTTATTTTTTAATCTTCATCAAAACGCGCCTACCGGGGTGGCAAACCGCTAAATTGACGCATAAGGGTTTCGCTACGTTCTAACCGACCACAACTATTGTAAACGTATTCCATAACTGAAAACTGAATATCTCTTCAATTCCTAATTTTGTTTGAACACCTAACCCAATTATGATAAGATGTAGGTTAAAATGTCCCATTCTACGCCTTATTTTTGAGGAGTTTTACATTGCAATCCAAATTTCAAGAACTTAAAACCCGTCTGATTGAAGTAAATGATGTCCGATCAGCATCAGGACTTTTGCACTGGGATCAATCCACCTATATGCCACCCGGTGGTGCTGCAGCGCGCGCCCGGCAAACTGCGACACTTAGCCGTATAGCACACGAAAAATTTACTGACCCCGCCATCGGAAAACTGCTTGATACCCTCACACCTTATGGAGAGAGCCTCGGTTACGACTCTGACGAAGCCAGCTTGCTTCGTGTCACCAGAAGAAAATATGAACGTGCAATAAAAATTCCGGCAGAATTCATGGCAGAGGTAGCAACCCATACATCAGAATCGTATCAAGTTTGGACAGAAGCGCGTCCTGCAAATGACTTTAAGAGAGTGCGTCCTTACCTTGAAAAGACGCTTGCGTATAGTCGTCAATCCGCCAATTTCTTTCCTGGATACGATCACATCGCAGATCCGTTGATTGAACCGAGGGATTACGGTATGAAGGCAGCAGATGTCAGTCGTGTCTTTGGTGAACTCCGCAAAGAACTTGTACCTGTTGCTTCTGCTATTACATCACAACCCATCGCTGACGATTCATGCCTACATAAACATTATCCAGAAGAGAAGCAGTTGGCATTCGGTATGGAGGTTGCCAAAAAGTTTGGCTATGACCTCAATCGTGGGCGACAAGATAAAACACACCATCCGTTTATGACAAAGTTTTCATTGGGAGATGTTCGAATTACAACCCGTTCGAAAGAGGATAGTTTGGGTGAAGCACTTTTTTGTACACTGCACGAAACGGGCCACGCGCTCTATGAACAAGGAATCCGCATGGAATATGAAGGCACACCGCTTGCCCGCGGCACTTCAGCGGGTGTTCATGAAAGCCAATCGCGGCTTTGGGAAAACATTGTTGGGAGAAGCAAAGGATTTTGGAGATGCTTTTATCCACAACTGCAAAATACTTTTCCTGAGCAGCTCGGTTCTGTGTCCCTTGATACATTTCACCGTGCGATAAATAAGGTTGAACGTTCACTCATCCGCACAGAGGCGGATGAGGTTACCTACAACCTACATGTAATGCTACGTTTTGATTTTGAGTTGGCATTGTTAGAGGGTGAAATGGAGATCAAAGACCTACCTAACGCTTGGCGCGAAAGATTTGAAGATGATTTTGGTATTGTACCGCCAGACGACAAAGACGGTGTTCTGCAAGATGTACATTGGTATTTTGGACTTATCGGTGGTTCATTTCAAGGATATACATTGGGCAACATTTTGGGTGCGCAATTCTTCTCGTCTGCGCTTGCAGCACATCCTGAAATCACGACTGAAATCGAAAATGGTGAATTCAGCACACTGCACAATTGGTTGAAAAACAATGTTTACCAACACGGATCAAAGTACACCGCACCTGAAATTATTGAACATGCAACGGGGAAATCTATGACGATTGCGCCTTATATTGACTATTTACGAACAAAGTATAGCGGATTATACACGTTATAGTAAACTTTAGAATTAATTGGACATTATGTTCGGTTCGGTTAGGAAGCCGAACCTACCGGGGTGTTGGGCATCAACCTGTTAGTTTGTGTCCGCATCTGCACAAACTAACAGGTTGATGCTCAGAAGTGTCCCAATAATATTGTTGTTCATTGAGATGTCCACGTATTTTTGAATTGGACAAAAAATTAAAAAACAGGACGACTGTTATGGTATTTCGACACATTTTGTTTCTTTCTTTCATAAGCTGCTTGCTTGCAGGATGTGGGGCAACCAGACTGATTGATATTCCGAAAAGCAGTTCTGCGCTTCAACTCACCGATCAACAGAAGAAAACAATCCAACCTAAACTCAAACTTATTCGTGATATTGTTGACGATTACGACTTTGAGAAGAAGCAGATGGAAGGAGATTTGCGAGAATATCGTGCCATGGCAAGTGATAGGAGACTTTACCGTTACGATGGCGGACTGAGCACTACACAAAGGCAACGTAACCTCAACCAAATTCGCACCAAAGTTAGGAAATTCCTTTCACAAAGAAGCACATTGCTCAAAGAAATTGAAAAACTCTTGCAAGAAATTCACGCTGAACTTACTGCTGAGCAAAAAGTTGCTTTCAATGAACTTAAAATGCCTGAATTAGAGATGCCACGCGCCTTACGGCGCGACCCACATGCTGATCTACGCCGTATTCCGAGACACCTGATAGGCGTACAATAGTTCCAGCGTCCATATTAGTCGTTAATTTTCTCAAGCAAGAAAAGAAATTCTCGGTTCGGTTTTTCAGCTGCGCTCACCCATTCAAGTGTCCATCTCATACCTGCCATGACGTTCCGTTTGTAATTCATTTCAACGACAGCGAGGAGTTTCCCGTTTTCTTGCATCACTTCGTTGAGTTCTTCGGCAGTAGCACGACCACCAGAACTGTAAGACAGGATAATCCAACGTGCATGTGTGGCATCAATCAGTTTTGCTATTGCCTCAACAGCGATAAAACGGCCGTTTGTGTTACGGCGGAACTCCTCAAATACGGATGCAGAAAGTTGATCAGACGTATCCTCGCGCCGTTTCGCCTTACCGAAAAGCGGCGGTTTGTCGAAAAGGATAACGCTTTTCCAGAGATGGTAATATGCCGCGTACCTCACACGAGATGGCGGCATCTTTTCGTTGTTTGAACCGTAGGGTGGATCGAAGTAGGCAAGGTCTACAGAAATCCGTGAAACAAGATCAAAGATGTCAGTTTGGCAAACTTCGTGGTTTCCCTCTGATGTAAAGACTTTTGGCACTTCAAGCACCAATTCTTTATAGGCGCGAGGCGCCCAATTTTTGAGATAGGCAGAGAAATGTCCAAGCGTACTGTCAACACGATCTAACCCAAAAATTAGGCTTGTCAGTGCGACAGCCTTATCAACTGAATCAAGATTAAGATTTTCAATTTCCTGTCGAATCGCATCTAATTTACGGGTATTGTGTAACTGCCACGGTTTCTTAAGTCCATCTGTTTGGATTGCACACCCGTCGTTGACATGTCCACCGTAATGTTCTGTGAACCACCCATCAATCGGTGGCACAGCGTTTAAGTGGTCAATAAGCGGCTGATATTCTGATGGGTGTTTTGTGTTGAGAAGATAGCAAGTTCCGAAAACTTTTGACCATGGGGCGATGTCGTTGCAGATAACGGTATAGCCGAGTTTGGCGAATGCTTGTGAAACACGGGTTGTGCCTGAAAAACCGTCTAATATTGTCTTGGCATCAACTTTCTTGGTGAGTTCGAGTATTTGCGGGATAAGTTTTAGTTTGGATCCTGCGTACTTTATGCCTTCTGTGGATGGCACATAAAGTGCCGGTTCATCAAAAAGGGAAAGTAGCTCCGCCATAGTCTTATTCCTGACTTCTGCTCCAAGGTTTTAACGACCAACCTCCCATGCCAAATGCTGTAATTCTGGGCCGATGAGTTTTTCCCACGCCAACCGCACAGCAGCATTTGAACCGGGCGTAGAGATAACCACCTTTCCGCGATAGACTCCTGCCGTTGCACGCGATAACATCGCAGCAGCACCAACTTGATCGTAACTAAACATCCGAAAAAGTTCGCCAAATCCCGGCAACGTCTTTTCTAATTTGCGATTGAGTACGTCAAAAGTTGTGTCTCGCGGTGCGATTCCTGTGCCACCATTGAATAAAATGACCTGTGCATCAGTCTCCGCCATTTTGTCCAAAACATCAGAGACTTGGTCAGGTTCGTCTTTTATAATTTGATAAGCTGTTACGCTGTTTCCTTCTGCTTCAAGTTGTTCGCAGAGAAATGCAGCATTTGTGTCTGTTTCTGGCGTGCGCGAATCGCTTACAGTCACAATAGCAACTGATACGGGGCCCTCTTCTGCTGCAATCTCCCGATGTTGTTGTGTGCTTGTTGATTTTGTCATGAATTTCCTTTTTTCGTCAAATTATTGATTTGGATACGTCTTCTCTAAATGCTTAGGCATTGTGAAAAAGACACCTCCGGTTTGTGTCGCAAGAGTCGTTTGAAAATCAGTGGGGTCCGGATGACCAATGACATAAGCAGTGATACCTAACGATTGGCATAACTCCAGTGCTTGCTCGGCAGGATATTTTCCTGTAGTTGGTTCATCAGTTAAAATAAGCAGGAATCGCCTTGCGTAAGGACTAAATTTTACTTCCGGTAGTCCTTCAACAACGGCATCAATAAGCTGTTCGTCTCCACCAAATGGATCCTCCATAAGACTTTTTATCAGAACTTCATTAAGCGGCATCTGAGCCACATCAACACCATCGACAGCCTTAATAGCATCTTTTGCTTCAGCAAAACGGATGAGGCCAATTCGATATTTAATCGGTAAAATTGATAGTCTACCAATCAGAGTGCTTAATCCAAGCATAATCGCTTGCGACTTTCCGCCCATACTCCTGCTGTAGTCTAACATGACCATAATGTCTACAATCGGTTCCGCAGCATTATGAGTAGCCGTGCCTGGTTGTCCTCCAGTGTAAACTTTAAGGAGGTTTTTATCTTTAACGAATGAATATATTTGGTTATTCCGAGAATCAGTGAGTATCCATCTTTTACCTTGTTGCTGTGTCCGTGCAGTAAGATTCGCATCTAAATTCCAGTTTTTGGGGTAGCTACTTTCATAAACGTGTAATCTATTTTCAATCCTATAGGTAGCAAAAATTTGCTCGCTCTCTCTGTCAGTAAGTATCCACAAACCGTTATGATTCTTCTCTAAAACTGTTGAATTTTCACCGAGAAAAACATAATTTTTCAACCAAATCTCGTTCTCCTTGAATGTTTGTTGTAATCTATTAGCAGGAATCTCTCCATCTTCAACAAGTATATCAAACTTCAATTCAAGACTAAAATATGCTTTGACACCACTCTTCCGAATATCAGTAGCAATATCTCTAAACACTTTGAGAAATTTCTGGTTTCCAACGCGATTGTTAGGGAGAGCAGCGGCGTTATAGACGCTACCTGGAATTTGTTCCCATACACCACCTGTAGTAGTAGCTAATTCCTGTTGAAAAGCTTCAGGAAATCCGAGGACGTTAACGCGAATTTCCTCCATTTGAGATTCATTAATCACTCTCGCTCGCATCGTCCCGAGACCATTCTTTTCTCTGAAACTTGTTGTTGCGGGTTCATCTGTGACCAAGATCAAGTGTTTATCTGCATCCGTGTGAAAATCCATATAATTCAATGTGTCTAAAATTGCATCAAGCGCATTTTCATCTCCACTCAGCCGGACTTTTTGCATACGACGACGGAGGTAACCTACATCAGGAGCAAGAGATCGGGTTTCAACTTTTTGCCCCTTTTCCCTAACGCTGAATTCAGACATACCCAAATGATATTCTATGTTAACAAGATCAAATGCATCTGTCATACTATATAAGTTTTCGGCAACCTGTTGGATGTTATCCCCCATGCTTGCACTTGTATCAAGCACAAAGACTATGTTGACTTTATCAAGTGTCCGAGTAGCAATAATATGGTTAGCAATTTGCTCGAGTGCTTTGGCAAATGGGTTAGAAGCACCCTTGTTGCCTATTTTCTTTCCGCTGCCACCGTCTCCGATTCCCTCACCAATAGTTCCAATATCAGCAACTCCCGTTGATTCAAATCTGTTAAGTCCATCTTTGCCATCGCCTTTAACCCGTTGCCGTAAGCTTTCTTTCCCTGCGCCAGAGGTTATTTCAAAAGGGCTTGTAACATTTTTCGGAAGTGCCGCTGTTCGGCTATTCAATTGTTCCGTTTGTGTTGTGAGTTCAGGCAGGTTTGTTGCAGTCTTGGATACCGATTCTGTAGCGCTATGCATCAGGATCTTCTCGGAAGGACGAACGGTTTCATCAATTAAATTAGAAGTGGCAGATGAAGTTACATGTCTCGGACGGCCTGTACTCAACGATTCTGTCTGCTTTGGGGTCCGCAACTGCTTTGGAGGTGTTCGTTTAAGTCGACGTTTCTGCCTTTCAGGGTCTTCCATATCTATAAATTCCACGCCGACAGCATCTTCAGAGTCATTAGCAACTCGTGCGTAATGGAAAAATGTTAAAAGTATTGCAAAGCAGAGATGAGCAATCCCGGCAATCAGGCAGGCATTCAGCGAACGTTGTTTTCTTTCAAAACGATTCATGATGTTTTCTCCTGGGCTTTCTATCTTGAAGGTTACTTTTTTATATCGTTGAAGTTACTATTATGATTATATCAGATATTATTGTTAATTTCAAGGAAGTTGTATGTTATGCGGTGTGTCCAGTTTTTGTCCCCCTTTTTTGTCAGAATCGCGGAAAACACCAAATCAACGGTCCGAATCATGGAGCATGCCATACGGGGAAGGCGGTGTTGGGGATGTCACAACGCCCATGCAAAGTTTACCGTAATTTCTTGAAAAGTAACTCATTTTACCAGCACCCCTTCCGCGTAATCGGCGTAATCCGTGATTCGGACAGTAAAAACTGTAGCACAAACTTTCCAGTTTGTGCCACAAACCGCAAACTAAAAGTTTGCGATACAAAAGACCTGCCCTATATTGTGCAGCTGCAGCGGCAGCTGCACATTTTTGTGCAGAAATTGGTAGAATAACGGTTTTGAAGTTGGCATATAAATTGCGTATTGCATAGGAGTAGGCACGCGCTGTAGGTATCTGCCCGCGCGTTGTCTGAATCGCAGAGAGCGCGGATTACGCGGAAGACGCGGAAAAGGGTTTGTTGAAATAAGTTGCTTTTCAAGGGATTACGGCATACTTTGAACCTGTGGCACAAACTTTCCAGTTTGTGCCACAAACCGCAAACTAAAAGTTTGCGATACAAAACCCGCGCTTTCCGCGATTCAGACAACAAGAACCGAAAAAAACATGCCAATTTCAGTTAATTGTAATTTTTTTGTAATTTAATTTGACTTTTTACTATTTATATTGTACAATACTTAACGTCTAAAACAAGTAACTAATTTATGGGTATCCTCTCACTAAAATATACTTAAAAATATACTTTTAGTTACTTGCTTTAGACGGCAGGGGTGCCCGGATTTTTTTAAGGAGCGGGTAATCCTACCGCTAAAGCAACTGATGGGATCCCATAAAACCTAACAACATGCTATAACGCATGAAAATGTGAGAAATCACGTTGTAACATGATTGACACTTTTGTGTCGTCATGTCCGATGAAGACAAGGTGTTTCGCATGCACGGATGTGCGTGTGTGGCACCGGGGCACGCAACCCCTTGGGGGGCGCGCTGAGAGTGTTCGCGCACTCCAGCGCGTAGCCGTGTCATAGACGAGTATGACACGGCTGGTTTTCATTTTAGCACAGGCACAGGGTCTGTGACTATTGAAAGATGAAAACCAGCGGGCCCGAAAGGTTAGAGGCATGAGGAACCGTTCCTTTTCACTTTTTCTCCTTTCGGGACTGTCAAAATCAAGAATAACCGATGGACGTAAAGTGCGTTCAACGGAGAAATTATCAGATATGCTCAAGAGAGTATATCAACCTATAAAGGAGAAATCATGTTTTACAAACTTTTAACCCAAAACGCTTCTCTCTTCACACCCATAGCACTTTTTGCGATACTCTGTCTGTTTCCGATGGATATGTCCGCTAAAAGTGCCTCTGACATGGACAGTCTACATAGACACGATGTTGACGCAGTGACCATGACAAGTATTACTTATTATCACCCTGATGTCATCTGCGGTTCGTATGCGGGCATTTGGAATTCCAGTAATATACCCGTCCGGTACTATTGGCACGACGAACTCAAAGTGTATCGGAAAGGGTCGAAAAATCCGTTTGATACAGACTCTGACTGGGAAAACTCATCGGTCAATCCGGGTGATTCTAAAACCTTTTACCCCGAATTCACGATCAACATGGCAGGCGCGCCATTTGGGATATACTTTGCATATAGTGATGTGAGTTTAGAGTTGAAATTCGATTTCAATGGCGATAACGTTTGGGATGACACTGCATTGGTCAGCGCGTCCGCCGAACTCGAATTTAGGGTCGAACGACAGTAACGCAGATAGAAGTATAAGCGGTGCGGTGTATCCGCATCGCTTTTCTAAAATAACCCAAGTTGCTACCTATAAGTTTTTAGACATGCAAACACCGTCTTTAATGAAAATACGCTGATAATTAGCCAATATTTGTAGCGCAAACTGTCAGTTTGCGGACTAATCTGCATAATCTAACAGATTGTGCTACAAGGTGGCAACTTAGGTTAAAATAGGAGGTATTTCTAAATGAAACATCTAAACCTTTTGATTGCTATTTTGTTCAGCTGTTGTCTGTTCTTGGTAGATGTGTCTATTGTGGATGCGAAGATTGTTTGCGTTATATATCGTGACATTTACGTGATGGAGGACGATGGCACGAAGCGGCGCAGGCTTACAAAAACCCAAAAGCCAATGTTTTACGTTGACCCCCGATGGTCGCCGGATGGCGAGAGGATCGTTTTTGTCCGATGGATTGAGAACGATCAAAAATCGCCGAAGCTGTTTATCATGAACGCAGACGGAACGAATGTGCAACAGCTCACTGATAACTTTCGTAATACCTATCCCTCTTGGTCACCGGATGGGACAAAGCTCGCTTTTACGAGTGGGCGCAACAAACCCTCGCAGGTGTTTGTGATGGACCTTGCGACGCGGGATGTCACGCAGCTCACAGGGCATGAAGATGTAGGATTTGAAGCTGCACTTTATCCCGACTGGTCGCCCGATGGCAGCCAGATCGTGTATGAAAGGATTACAGAAGCGGGTAGAAATATTTATGTGATGTCTGCAGATGGCACAAATCAGCGCCCGCTTCTTGATCCGAAACCGGTTAGGGGGATGCAGCGGTTCATTCCGCGGTGGTCTGCGGATGGGAAAAGGATTGTGTTTGACGATTGCGCGTGGCCAGAAGACAACAAACAGGAGTGCCAACTGAGCATTGCGACCATTGGGGGCAGAATAAGCATCGTCCAGGGCATTCATGACAAACTCGGCGACGATATACATGTCGGCAGGGCGGTTTGGATGAACGATGACAAATCGTTGCTTTTAGACATAAAGTTGCCTGATGAGCCGAACGCGAATTACGATATTTATCGCTACGATCTCAACACGCAAAAACTCATACGGTTGACAGATGGAGAAGCAAATGAGAGGGATCCGCACTGGATAGAAGGTCCGTTGCCTGTTGCACCGAAGGATAAAAAAAAAATTCAGTGGGGAACGCTAAAACAGGTAAACCCTAATCTGTTTTAATCAGTAGCGGCTAAAAAGAATAGAAGGAGGTATTGTTATGAAAAGGCTCATGTTGCGACTAACATTCACGGTCCTCGGTATTATGCTCACTGTCAACGCATCTGCAAAGACTATCGTAACAGATGGACTTGTGAGTTATTGGACTTTTGATAGGAACACTATTAACGGCAGAACAGTTGCGGATGTTTGGGGTGAAAACGATGCGACCATTGTAGGAAATCCCACAATAACCGGTGGATACCTAAAGCACGGAATAAAATTAGATGGCAGGGATTATGTCAGTTTGCCAAATGTCGGCAATTTTGGAAGTCAAATTGGTCCGTATACTTTTGAAGCGTGGTTCAAAACAAGCTACAAGGAACGTTGGAGTGCGATTTTTAATGTCATTGAGCGACCGTGTGACAGAAATAGCGCGGGTCATGGAATTCTTATCAATGCTACGCTGGATAGACGGATCAATCACGGGTTTGTGACTGCAAAAGATGGAATTTTGACTCAGATAAGTATAAAAAAGGGAGGCAATGGGTGTTTTAACTCTATCCGTGGTAGGGAGAAGGTAATTTCAGATGGTGAGTGGCACCACATTGTTTGGACTTCTCGACCACTTAACAAAGTAGAGTTAGAGAAAGAGAAATTAAGAAATACGCCGTTCGCTCGAAATCCAAAGGGCTGTGTATCACCTCACGCTTATTTTGATATGGAGCTGATTAGTGGGGGCCCTGCTTGTACATTACTTGACGAGATTCGTCCCTATACAGAACCTATTTATCTGGGTGCAATGAACGATCAGGGAAAAGCATTCGGCTTTTTTCAAGGCGTTTTTGATGAAGTCCGGATTTATGATCGTGCACTGACGGAAGAAGAAGTGATTCGCAATTATCAATCTGCTATCGGTCTCAGTGTTGAACCTATCCAGAAGTTATCAACGGTCTGGGGTGCTTTGAAGACAAAACGTTAGCACCTACCGAGGTCGAGTTTCAGCGAGGCAGGTATCCGTTCTGAGTATCTGCCTGTTCTTTTGTTTTTTCTTTTGTACCGCAAACTTTATGAAGTTTAAATAAATATTTCGGTAAGGGAGCGAGGTTAGGAAGAAATCAACGGTATGAATGCCCTTTAGGCATTCCCCGCCTCGCCAGCAGCAGGTGTACATCTCTGCTGGCGAGGTTTCCTAACCTCGCCAAATCACCCAATTTATTTTTTAATCTTCATTTAGTTTGCGCTTTTTTTGCACAAACTTTCCAGTTTATGCTACAAAAATCCGCATCGTGGCGGGGGTGTTGGGGCGGATGTCCTATTTTGTAGCGTCCTCTTCCAGATTGCGTTTTGTGGCACAAACTGGAAAGTTTATGCTACAGATAGAGGTGTCCAGCTGTCCACGCGTTGTTTTGGCGAGGTTAGGAAGAAATCAACGGTATGAATGCCGTTTAGGCATTCCCCGCCTCGCCAGCAAAAAGCTGCCCACTGGTGAGGCGGGAAATCATGACGAATACCTTATGCGTATTCGCCATGATTCATACCGTTGATTTCTTGATTTCTCCTGACCTTGCCAATATCCAGGTAATTGTGGATTCACTATAAACCACGCCTACCACACGCTCTCGCTGGCAAGGTTTCCTAACCTTGCCAATATCCAGGTAATTGTGGATTTACTATAAACCAAACCTACTAAGATTACAGCATTTATGTAAGTAATGGTTTTAACCAGCGTTTTGCTGTTTCCAAATCCATGCCTGTTCGTTCTGCATAATCTACAACTTGGTCATCTCCAATTCTGGCGATACTGAAATACCGTGCATCCGGATGCGAAAAATACCAACCACTGACAGAAGCTGCAGGTGACATCGCAAGGCTCTCCGTGAGAGAAATTCCTGTATTTTCTGTCCCGTTTAGCAGATCAAACAAAACCCGTTTTTGATTATGGTCGGGACAAGCAGGGTACCCTGGTGCGGGGCGAATCCCACGGTATTTTTCTGCAATCAATGCATCGTTAGCTAACGCCTCGTCAGCTGCATAACCCCAAAGTGTTGTACGCACGTGCTGATGCAGACACTCAGCAAAAGCCTCAGCTAACCGATCTGCTAACGCCTTTGCCATAATGCTATTGTAATCGTCCTGTTTCTGCTCAAACGCTTCACAGAGTTCAGCAACACCAATACCTGTTGTCACCGCAAATGCGCCAATATAGTCGGGGAGAGATGTGCTCTTCGGCGCGATGAAATCGCCAAGGCTGAGGTTAGGTCTGGCGAAAGGTTGCTCTGTCTGTTGACGCAAATGATTTAGCGTACCAATAATCTTAGTCCTATCTTCGTCAGCATATATCTCCGTCCCTTCACCGACACCGTTCGCAGGAAAGATACCAACAACAGCACGGGCACAAAATCTTTTCTGTTCAACGATTTTATTGAGAAGTGTTTTGCCATCCGCAAAAAGTTTACGCGCTTCTCCTCCCATATCAGAATTATCTAAGATATTCGGATATTTTCCTTTGAGTCCCCATGTCGTAAAGAAAGGTGTCCAATCAATGTAGTCTACAAGTTGTGCCAACGGATAATCATCAAAGACCTTAATACCTATTGTATGTGGTTTGGACGGAAGATAATTTTTCCAGTCAGGAATAAATTTACGTTGCTGTGCGGTAGCAAATGGCAACAACTTTGTCTGTTTTTTATTTTTTTCGCGCCGTTCCCTAATTTCAGCATATTCTTCGCGCGTCTGCTCAACAAAAACTTGCTGTTTTTCATCATTCATTAGATTACCAACAACGCCTACGCTGCGAGAAGCATCTTTGACGTGTATCGTAGCACCACCATAAGCAGGTTCAATCTGCACGGCAGTATGTACCTTAGAAGTGGTCGCGCCGCCGATAAGAAGTGGAATGCGGAAACCTTCACGTTCCATCTCTTCTGCGACATTCACCATTTCATCTAACGATGGCGTAATGAGTCCGCTCAAACCGATCATATCAGCGTTCACTTTCCGTGCCATTTCCAAAATGTCTTCTGCTGCCACCATCACGCCAAGGTCAATAATATCATAATTGTTGCACCCAAGTACCACGCCCACAATGTTTTTGCCGATGTCGTGAACATCACCTTTCACTGTAGCCATCACAATCTTTCCTCTGGATTGAATACCGCCATCAATTTGTTCCTTTTCAATATAAGGGATCAGATGTGCAACAGCTTTTTTCATCACGCGTGCACTTTTAACAACTTGTGGTAGGAACATTTTTCCATCACCAAAAAGTTCACCTACGCGATCCATGCCATCCATCAAAGGACCTTCAATCACCTGTATGGGACGTTCATACTTTAAGCGTGCTTCCTCCGTATCGTCTTCAATATACTCAATAATGCCTTCTACGAGTGCATGACTTAAGCGTTTTTCAACAGACAATTTCCGCCATTTCTTGTTGACGCGCTTCTTCTTTCCTTTGGTTTGCAGCGTGCTTGCAAGGTTAACGAGTCGGTCTGTAGCGTCTTCACGCCGATTAAACAGCACATCTTCTACTGCTTCTAACAATGGTTTAGGTAAATCGTCATATACTGCAAGTTGACCTGCGTTCACAATCCCCATATCCATGCCTGCATTGATAGCATGGTAGAGAAACGCAGCGTGCATCGCTTCCCGTACAGTGTCGTTACCACGAAATGCGAAAGAAATATTGCTCACACCGCCGCTGACCAACGCATGTGGGCAAGTTTCTTTAATCTTTTTGCACGCCTTTATAAACGCGTGTGCATATTCGTTATGTTCTTCAATACCGGTAGCAACAGCAAAGATATTCGGATCGAAAATAATATCTTCAGGTGGAAATCCAACCTCTTTTGTCAAAAGCTTATAAGCCTTTTGGCAAATCTCCACTTTACGTTCAAAAGTGTCTGCTTGCCCCTCTTCGTCAAATGCCATCACGATAACCGCTGCCCCGTATTTTCTAATAAACCGTGCCTTATCTAAAAAGTCGTTTTCACCCTCTTTTAAACTGATTGAGTTGACAACGCCTTTCCCCTGAACGCATGCTAAGCCAGCCTCAATTACTTCCCATTTGCTTGAATCCAACATAATAGGCACGCGACTGATATCCGGTTCAGCTGCAATTAGGTTTAAGAACTTGACAATTGCAGTTTTTGCATCTAACATGCCAGCATCCATATTGATGTCAATCAGTTGTGCGCCGTTTTCTACCTGATCACGCGCTACCTCTAATGCAGTTTCATAATCTTCGTTTTTGATAAGGGTTGCAAAGCGCCGTGATCCTGTTACGTTTGTCCGTTCACCTACGTTAACAAAGAGAGAATCGGCAGTGATGTTGAATGACTCTAAACCGCTCAATCGGCAAGCACGTTCTTGCGGTTTGGGGTGTCGGGGAGGATATTCAGCGGCAACTTTGACAATGGTTTCAATATGCTCAGGTTGACTACCACAACAGCTACCCACGATATTGACAAATCCATTTTGAGCAAATTCGTGCATCCAATTTCCCATTTCTTCCGGTGTTTGTGTATAATGTCCGAGTTCATTAGGAAGTCCAGCGTTGGGATAGCAGATGACAGGGACATCGGCAAGTTTTGCGATTTCCGCTAAGTAGGGGCGAATCTGTTTTGAACCGAATCCGCAGTTTAAGCCAACAGCGAGTAGGTCAGCATGTCGAACGGAATTCCAGAAAGCTTCAACTGTTTGCCCTGACAGGTTGCGTCCGCCGCCGCCACTTCTGTCTGATGAGACAATCACGGGAATATTGATGTTTCTTGTTTCAGCAAGCGTTTGTATTGCAAAGAGCGCTGCTTTACAATTCAGTGTATCCATGACAGTTTCAACGAGAAGAAAATCAGCACCGCCATCAATTAAACCTTCGGCTTGCGTGGTATAGGTAGATACAAGTTGCGCAAATGTGATATTTCGGTATCCGGGATCGTTTACGTTTGGTGAGATGGAACAGCTGCGATTGGTAGGTCCCATACTTCCCGCAACAAATCGGGGTTTTTCTGACGATGACCACTCGTCTGCTACCTCGCGAGCGATTTGCGCTGCCGAAAAGTTTACCTGATACGCTTGATCCTGAAGTTGGTAATCTGCCATTGACACAGATGTACTGGTAAATGTATTTGTTTCAATGATGTCTGCGCCTGCTTGGCAGTAATTTGTGTGTATTTCCCGCACAATATCGGGTTGGGTAATAGAAAGTAGATCATTATATCCTTTAAGCTCACACGGGTGATTGGCAAACTGTTCGCCTCGGAAGTCTTCTTCCGTGAGTCGATAGGTTTGCAACAGCGAACCCATCGCACCATCAAGGACTAAAATCCTTTTCTTTAGTTCATTTTTTAATTGGGTTATCCGTTCAGAATCTGCCATACTTTTCCCTTGTTTCTTAGGTAATTATGCCCTATATTATACCACGAGTGAGGCATTATGTCCATTTCATTTCACATGTAATCAACGATAAGAACGTAGAAAACACAAATTACGGAGACAACATGGTGTCAAACACAATAGAAGAATTTACACAGAATCAAGATAATGAGAGGGCACTTGAAGCTCACAAATATGCGATCCATTTCGATATTTTGCCCGAAATTTCATATCTCAATCAGGAGATACCTATTATAATTGCGGAACTATTGCCAATTCTACATCATTTTCCCGAAGATGTGCGGATTTCACAGCAATCAATTGACGAAGGACTTGATTTTTGTCGTGTGGTTTTCTGGGTGTTTTCGGAGTCGTCCGATGCGCTCAAAACATTTAGCATCTGGTTCCAAGCGATATTTCGTGAAGCACAAGTTGCCGAAACATTAGAACGTCTTGTCGGTTGTGCTTTAGATGACCCAGATGCTGCGGAGATAGAACTAACTGATTGGACACGGTTACATGCTTTAGAAGCAGACGTTGAAAAAGCAATCCAGATCGAAAAAGGTAAAAAATACATTGACAGGTAAAATTGGCTATGCTATACTATTTATTCAAAATAGATACAATTCATTTTGGAAAATAGGAGAATCACCATGAAACGCTTGTGTTGGAGTTTTACCCTACTCTGCTTTTCGTTATGTTTTGTTACCAGCGGGTATACCTATACAGTTGATGAAATTTACGCGAATTTTAAGACAGCTTATGAAAAGTCGAAAAACTTTAGTGCAGAATTTGAGGAGATAACTTTATACAAAACGAGAAAAAGTGTTGCTCACGGACGATTTACTTTTGGCAAACCTAATCTCCTCCGTAAAGAATATTTAGACTCCAAAGACTCCCAAAAAATTGTAAAATCCATTGTTTTAGATGGTGCTTACGCATGGTCTTACGCACAAGTAATTAATCAGGTCAATAAACAGAAGTTAGATGAAACACAGCGGCGTGAGCTCTTACCTGGAATTGGAAAATCTCTTGAGGGATTATCAGAGAATTGGAATATGAAATTAGTTCCTGATGAAGCTGCAAACGCCAAAGGCGTGTATCAAATTCACTTAACCCCAAAAGACCGTTTGGTGAATAGAGCTGATGGTAATGTAAAGGAAATACTCGAAATTTGGGTTAAAGAAGGTGAGTGGCTTCCCGTCCAATTTGGTCATGTAATGCAGTATGAAGATGGAAGTCGCCGAAACGTAATTGTAAAATTATCTAAAATACAACGAGATAAAAAGTTACCCCGAAACGTGTTTAAGTTTGTTATTCCCAAAGGCGCAGAGGTGATTGATCTTTCTGATTAACATTCTTCCCGTCAAATCCCTATGTTTTAGCTTGCGGGATATGTAGACGGGCAAAAAACTTGACATTGTATGTGAGACATGGTGTAATATAGAAACCTTTTCAGTGGTGGATGTCGTTAGCATCTGCCACACCACTAACGATGGGAAAGGGGTCTTCACTGAAAAGGTCCATCATGAGAAAAACATATAAATACAAGATACAAAATCAATCTAACACCCTCAAGTGAAGAACGTAAAGCTGGCAAAACGACAAAGAAAGTCGGCAGACCTCATATCAAACCACAACACAAATATAACTCAATGACTTTCACGCAGGCAGGCTACAAACTTGAAGGGAACTGTATCAAGATCAATTGTATTGACACGTGGTATTCTTTCACAAACATAGAGAAATCAAAGGTGAAATAAAAACGATAACGCTCAAACGTGATATGTGCGGGGACTATTGGATACGCTTTTCCTGTGAAAATGTCCACTAGAGCTATGGACAGCTACGACAAAACCCTGTAGTGAGTGTGGGTACAGAAACGCAGAAATAACTCTTGCAGATAGACGGTGGAGATGTTCTCACTGTGGCACGGACCATGATAGAGACATCAACGCGGCTATCAATATCAAACAGGCAGGCTTAGCTGCCTAAAGTGAAGACGATGTAAGACGGGTTATCTCTTAGAGATAAACGCTATTATCAAGGAAGCACAAGCCCCACGCTTTAGCGTGTGGGTACTATGACATAAGGACTTATGAATTTTCGCCCTTTTTTTCGGTTAGCAAATATCCTTACGCTTTCACGGTTATTGCTGACACTGCCCTTTATTCTTTTTTTTCGCGCGAACGCCATGGTCCTTGCAACAGTCTTTTTCGGATTGGCAGCTTTGACTGACCACTTGGACGGGAAGATTGCAAGGAAACAGGGAGTAACTCAATTGGGCAGTTTCATGGATTCTATCGTAGATAAAATTTTAATTGGTGCTGCTTTAATCAGTTTTTATCTTTTTCAACCCGAACATCTCGACAATAAGATCACTCTAATTCCGATTTGGATGGTGTTGGTTATAATAGGCCGTGAAACTGTTATCACTGTGTTCCGAAGCCTGTGTGTTGTAAAACAGGGTGTGGTAATATCGGCTAATCGATGGGGAAAATATAAAACCGTCACCCAAGTTGTTGTGATATTGATAAGTTTGGTTTTACTTATCTTTTTTCAGGATTCTCAAGTTGTTATTCAACGGCACGGACCGATTTTCTTTATGATGTTTCTGCCCTTGTTGTTGACGGTTGCCTCCGGTTTGGAAATTTTATATGGCAACCGAAAAATGTTCTTAACTTAACGTGAGTTCAGAATAAAAGATATGCGATTCTTTATGCTTAATTCTACTCTCATAACCGCACTTTGTAGCACAAACTTTATGAAGATTAAAAAATAAATTAAGTAATTCGTGGAAATATCCAGCAGAATACGCGTATGGTATTCTGCATTGGTTAGAAACCGCATCTACCGGGTTTGGGGAAAATTAGAATTACCCAATTAAAAACTTAAACTTCATTTAGTTTGTGCATCCGTGGAACGTAAACTAAAAGTTTGCGCTACAAAAGATTGCTTAAACCGAACTCATGTTAACTTAGAAAATACGGGTGGTTTGTTATTTGGGTGGTCATAATGAAATCTGATTCAATCCGGTGTTTTGCTGCTATTGAGATACCAGAAAAAATTCAGGCTTTATTGGTAGATGTTCAGAAAGCGTTTCGCCCAAAGATTGAGAGGGCATCGTGGACAAAACACGGAAATTTCCATCTGACCTTGAAGTTTTTTGGTGAAGTAGAGAACCGAAATGTAGACGAGCTTGGTGCAGCCTTACAAAGGATAGCAATAAGTCAAAACCCGTTTTCAATCGAGATTGGTGGAATAGGAGCGTTTCCAAATTTGGAACGTCCGCGTGTTTTATGGGTGGGTTTAAAACAGGGTTCTGCGCCAACAAAAAAGTTAGCGAATGCAATAAACCTTGAACTGGCCGAGTCGGGTTATCCGAAAGATACTCGTTTTCACCCGCATTTTACACTTGCACGGTTCAAAAACCGAGTGAATTTGAAACCTCTTATCAATCTATTTACGAAATTTGAAGTTCTTAACAGGACATCGCTGATAGTCGAAAAAATTACGCTTGTCAAAAGTGAGTTGCATCCCAGTGGTGCAGTCTATACCCCGTTAAAAATCTGTGAATTCAATAAGGAGAAAGCCGATAATGGCAAATGACGATCAGAAAAAAAAGGAAAATGGAGAGAATCCAGAAGATAAGAAAGCTGCTGATGAGAAAAAGAAGGCAGTGGACCAAGCTATTTCTCAAGTAGAACGTGCCTATGGAAAAGGGGCAATTATGCGTTTTACTGATAACGAAGTTGTCCCAGTAGAAGTAATTCCGACTGGAGCCCTTTCGCTTGATATGGCATTAGGTGTTGGTGGTGTCCCGCGCGGTAGAATTATAGAAATTTTTGGGCATGAAGGCACAGGAAAAACCACGTTGGCACTCCATATTGTTGCTGAAGCGCAGAAAATGGGCGGAATCGCAGCGTTTATTGACGTTGAACATGCTTTGGATACCACTTACGCGCGCAGCATCGGTGTCAACCTTGAAAATCTATTAATTTCGCAGCCGGATGCTGGAGAACAAGCGTTAGAGATTGTGGAAACGCTTATTCGAAGCGGTGCCATTGATGTTGTGATTATAGATTCGGTGGCTGCTTTAACACCGCAAGCAGAAGTCGAAGGTGAAATGGGTGATGCGCATGTCGGGTTGCTCCCACGTTTGATGTCTAAGGCATTGAGAAAACTATCGGGTGTGACAAATAAATCCAAAACGTGTGTGATTTTCACCAACCAGATTCGCCAAAAGATCGGTATCATGTTCGGTAACCCGGATACAACCCCTGGCGGACTTGCACTGAAGTTTCATGCCTCTGTCCGTTTAGAAATTCGGCGTCCCCAACAGATAAAAGAAGGACAAGAGGTACTTGGAAACAGAGTTCAGGTCAGGGTGGTGAAAAACAAGGTCGCGCCGCCATTCAGAGAAGCGGAATTTGATGTGACTTTTGGCAAAGGTATTTCCAAAGAGGGTACCCTTTTAGACATTGCTGTTGATGCGGGGTTAATTGATAAAAGAGGTTCATGGTTCTCATATAATAATGAACGGATAGGTCAAGGACGAAATAATGTAAAAACTTTTTTGGAACAAAATCCTGAAGTCGTAGATGAGCTTGATAAAAAGATTCGGGAAAACCTCGGGTCCCTGTCTCAAGAAGCAATAGGTGAAATTCCGGGTGTTGATATTGTTGATGAGGAAGTTGATACTGAATTTGAGGATACGTCTGATGACGGTGATGAAATTTAAGATTTTGGATAATCGTAATAAATCGTTTGTTTTCAATGGAACAGAGAACAAAAAGAATGTTTAACATTTACTTTGTTTTTTCTTGATGTAAAAATTACAACATGTTATACTTCTATGCGTAAGAGTCGGTTATGATAAACCGACTTTTGTCTACTATACCACAATCTTTTCAATGGAAAGTGAGAACTTCTTGTATGGCTGGTAAAAGAGAAACTTCATCTGAATTATTCAAAGATTCTGATATTGAAGGGATCGAATCAGATAACACAGTTGACTATCCACAGCGGATTCGTGAGTTAAACTGGCAGATAGAGATGCTTGAAAACGAAGTCAGTGATCTGCGAAGACAGCTCAGTACTGCCCCTGATGAAGATGTGGACGCGCGCTTGTATGAAATGACGCGAGAGCTGATGCAGGCACATAGGCGCAATCGGAAACTGACGACTACGCTTCAAGAGGCGAAGGAAAAACTTGAACTCCTAAAAGAAAAGGTCAAGCAGCTCAGCGCGCCTCCGAACAACTACGGTATTTTTCTCGGCACAAATGATGATAACACAATTGATGTTGACATCAGCGGAAAAAAATGGCGTGTGAATCTTGATCCTGCCATCAAAGCTGACCAAATACAGGTAGGACAAGAGGTTATTGTTAATAGTGGTTTAAATGTTGTTGCAATCAAACCGCCTGAGAAGCACGGGGATGTTGTTAAGATAAAAGAAGTGCTTGAATCTGACCGCGCTGTTGTCAGTCTTCGCACAGATGAGGAACAGGTTGTACGTGTTTCCTCCGCTTTAAAAGACGAAACTTTGAAGACAGGGGATAGCGTCTTGCTGAATCATACCAGCGGCATGCTCCTTGAAAAACTTCCCAAACGTGAACTTGATGACCTACTTCTTGAGGAAGTGCCAGACATAAGTTATGCTGACATCGGTGGTCTGGATACACAGATAGAGGCGATTCGGGATGCCATTGAAATGCCATACCTTTACCCAAATGAGTACCGCGAATTTGATTTAACTCCCCCCAAAGGTGTGTTGCTGTATGGACCTCCAGGATGCGGAAAAACATTGATAGCCCGTGCGGTAGCGAATAACCTCGCTGAAAGTATCCGACAAAAGACCGGCAGAGATGACGTCAGAGGGTATTTTATAAATATCAAGGGCCCTGAGCTGCTCAATAAATATGTCGGTGAAACCGAAAGAAAGATACGAGAAGTCTTCCAAAAAGCACGTGACAAGTCGAAAGAGGGTTATCCTGTTGTCATCTTTTTTGACGAAATGGATTCACTGTTCCGCTCGCGCGGCATGGGAATTTCATCAGACATGGAGTCTACACTGGTGCCACAGTTCCTTGCAGAAATAGATGGCGTAGAAAATTTACGCGATGTAATTGTTATCGGTGCCAGTAATCGACAAGACCTCCTTGACCCTGCTGTTTTGAGACCGGGTAGACTTGACATTAAAATAAAGATTGATCGTCCCAATATTGACGGTGCCAAGGATATTTTTGCTATCTACTTAACCGCAGATCTACCTTTCGCTAAGGAAGAAATAGATAAATTTGATGGTGATACTGATAGCATTTCGGAACATCTTATCTCCGCGGCTGTGGACGAAATGTACGCGACCACAGATGAAAATAGGTTTATTGAGGTAACATACACCCGTGGCGAACGCGAAACCCTCTTCTTTAAGGATTTTGTGAGCGGAGCGATGATTAGAAACATCGTCTCACGCGCTAAAAAGATGGCAATTAAACGCTTAATCGATTCAGAAGGGAAGGAAAAGGGAATTTCGCTTGACGACTTGAAAACCGCTATCCGAGAGGAATACCGTGAAAACGAAGACCTACCGAATACCACGAATCCAGATGATTGGGCAAAGATTTCTGGTAGAAAAGGTGAAAAAATCGTCAACATTCGGGCATTGATTAATCAACCGGAGCCGCGTAGGAAACCAGAAGTCCGAGTCAGTAAAGGTGGAACGTACCTGTAGCAGCAATGTCGGAGAACGTAGCGATACCCAACATTTAGATTTTCCACGTATGTGGTCTAATATTGTTTTTATATCTGCAGTGTCTATTTGATAACGAAAGAGAATATGTCAATACCAACAATTATCGGAACCGAAACAGAGTTCGGCATCTCTGTCAAAAATGCGCGAGATCAAGACCCGATTGCGGCTTCAACATTAGTCGTAAACGCCTATAAAAGCCCAAACATTCCAACGATTTCGTGGGATTATGCGCAAGAAAACCCGTTGATGGATGCCCGTGGATTTATGGAGGAGAGTCAAAATCTATCTGTTGAGGATGAGAACCATAATGTTATTAACGATATTTTGATAAACGGTGGCAGATATTATGTTGACCACGCACACCCGGAATACTGCACACCGGAATGTTCAAACGCCCGTGATCTGGTTAAATACGAAAAAGCTGGCGAACTCATTTTAGATTTAAGCCGACTCGCTGCAGAGCAGTTGCTATTGGATAATCAAGAAATTATTATCTATAAAAACAACACTGATTATAAAGGACATAGTTACGGAGCACATGAAAATTACTTGATGTCACGTAAAGTGCCATTTTCGGATATTGTTGACGGATTAACGCCTTTTCTCGTAACACGCCAAATTATTACCGGAAGTGGTAAGGTAGGATCAGAAAACGGCGCGGACGATACCGATTTCCAAATCTCACAACGGGCAGATTTCTTTGAAAAAGAGGTCGGACTTAGCACAATGGTTGAACGGCCGCTGATAAACACCCGTGATGAACCGCACGCTGATTCTAAACTTTATCGGCGATTGCATGTGATTGTGGGCGATTCAAACATGTCCGAATTCGCTATCTATCTCAAAGTCGGGATTACGGCTATCGTCTTGCAATTAATTGAAAAAGGTGTTATCGGTAAACAATTTGCTTTACAAGAACCTGTTGCGGTGGTAAAATCGGTATCACGCGATCTATCCTGCAAAAACGAGATTGAGCTGAAAGACGGTCGCAAATGGACAGCAATAGAGGTTCAACAGGCGTATCTCGAACTTGCACATCAACATCTTTCGGATGAAGATCGAACGCCTATCGTTGAAGATGTTTTGGAAAAGTGGGATTTTGTTTTAAAAGGTTTACAAACTGATCCGATGTCTTTGGGACAGCATTTAGATTGGATCATCAAAAAACGGCTAATTGGTGCTTATGTCGCACGTCACAATTTCAAATGGACTGATCCGCGTGTCCGGATGATGGACCTTCAGTATCATGACCTGCGACCTGATAAAGGGCTTTATGCACGGTTGCTGAAAAATGGGCATGTTGAACGTATATTAACGCATGAAGAAATCGTTCATGCAATTCAGCATCCACCTTTAGATACCCGTGCATATTTTCGAGGAACATGTTTACGAAAATTCCCGAATGATATTCACAGCGCGAGTTGGAATTCAATTATTTTCAACGGTCCAACCGGTTTTGATAAAATTATGATGGAACGTCCACATTTTGGCACACAAGAAATTGTTGGTGAACTGCTGAACACTTGTACAGTCGCTGAACTTGTGAACCAAATCCGAGTTAACTGCAAATAATCTTGTTGATTAGGGTTTCCCCTGATGGAATAATGTCTAATAACATAGGTATACGGAGTTTCCGTTGCCCGTAATTTTGAAAAAGGAGTACAACATGCCAAGCGAAAAACAGCAAGAATACAGAGAGCATCCCGCGAATGAGACTGCGGAGATACAACCCAATTCTGAATTCAATGAAGACGTAAATGAGTTGACTGAAGATTTAGATGCGCTCCTTGATGAAATCGACGAAATTCTGGAAGAAGACTCCGAGGAATTCGTCGAAAACTACATCCAGCGGGGAGGGCAGTAGGATTGCTCAAACTCCATGATTATGGAACTACCGATTTTTTACAAATTCTAAAGAACAAATACCCCGATCAAGTAGGTAGCTGGCACCGATTAGATGGATTGCAAGATGCTCTTCCGCACAATTATTTGGAAGGCACTACGGTCCTCGCGCTTGTGTATAACGAAGGTGTGATTATCGCAGGTGATCGTCAAGCAACAGAAGGCTACCAAGTCGGAGAACGGCGAATTCAAAAGGTTTTCAAAATTGATAGATACTCTGCAATAGCAGTTGCCGGAGTTGCGGGCCCTTGTATTGAAACAGCTAAACTTTTCCAAGTTCAAGTCGAATTTTATGAAAAGATAGAAGGTTCACCCTTAAGTTTAGATGGACAAGCAAATTATTTGTCCAGTCTCGTGAGAGCGAATTTAAGTTTAGCTATGCAAGGACTTATTGTTTTACCGCTTTTTGCTGGCTACGATTTAAAACGTGGGAGTGGGCGGATTTTTAAATACGATGCGCTTGGCGGACGTTACGAGGAAGATTCTTATTATGCTATCGGTTCCGGCGGGAAAGATGCGCGTTCAACTCTAAAAAAGTTGTATCAATCGGATATGTCCAAAGAATCGGCATTAAAAGCTGTGGTAGAAGCACTCTGGGATGCAGCAGATGAGGATATTGCGACTGGTGGCCCTGATTTGATTCGGAAAATCTTTCCGACCTTGACATTAATTACAGAAGCAGGCGTATCCGAAGTTCCGGATGAGACCGTTGCTGAGTTGTACCGGGAGTTAGTTGCTCGCTTGGAACAACCGTAGTGTCCTTTTCATACATTAGAGGAGTTATGAATGTCGACGCCTTATTACGTGTCGCCTGAACAGATTTGGGAAGATAAAAAGGATTTTGTCCGCCGCGGGATTGAGCAAGCGAAAGAGGTAATTGCCTTAACATATAAGGATGGACTCTTAATGGTTGCCGAAAACCCGCGCAGAACAACCTTTAAAATTTCAGAAATTTATGACAAAATAGCACTTGTTTCAACTGGCCGAGTTGCTGAATATGAGGCACTTCGGGTAGCTGGTATCCGTGAATCTGAAGTGAAAGGTTATACCTACTATCGGGAAGATGTTACCGCAAAATGGTTGACAAATCTATATTCACAACACATGGGGGCGATCGCTCAAGCATGGGACGCAAAACCGTTAGAGATTGAACTGCTTGTATGTGAAGTGGATGGAAATCCTGCTGTCGGTAACCAGATTTATTACATTGACTTCGACGGGACATATCACGAAGAAGAAAGATTTGCGGTTATAGGCGGCAGAGCCAATTCTATCACGCAGATATTAAATGATACTTTCACAGAGGGTTTGAAATTAGCCGAAGCGTTGCAACTTGCATCACAAACTTTTGAAAACATTGAAGCGGAAGAGTCGGAACCATATCAGATAACGCCATATACCATAGAAGTTGCATGTCTTGATGCAACTGCTGGACGCCGTAAATTTCACCGGTTTTCCGTTGAAGAGATAACCGAGATTTTTGATCATGCATCGTAGAATATACGGATTGGAAACCGAGTACGGGATAATCTGTACCCCAGAGAAGAACAGAAGCAAAAAACTAACCGTTCAGAATGTTGTTATGTATCTGTTTCGCGAAATTATTTCTGGGCGGATGTATCCCGATGTATTTCTGGAAAACGGCGCACGGTTTTACCAAGATATTGGATGTCATCCTGAATATGCAACGCCAGAATGTGACGACGTTATAGAATTGGTTGCACACGATAAAGCAGGGGAACGAATCGTAACACGGCTTGCTACCACTGCTGAGCGAAGAATGCGCGCGGACGGTTTTCGCGGCAAGATCACCATTTTTAAAAATAACTTGGATACAGTCGGAAATACTTACGGCTGTCATGAAAACTATCTTATGGAGCGCGAAAAGGTTAGTTTTCGACAGTTAGCATCACAACTCATTCCTTTTTTTGTCACCCGACAAATATACTCGGGCGCGGGTAAAGTCAAACGAAGCGATCAAGGCTTCTATGAGATTTCACAACGTGCCCAACACATCCGAGAAGAAATTTCTATCGCTACAACAACAGCACGCGGCATTATCAACACGCGCGACGAACCTCACGCTGACCGAGAAAAATATAGACGATTGCATGTTATTGTCGGTGATTCCAATATGTCCGAATTTTCAACGTTTTTGAAAGTCGGCACAACTGGAATCATTCTACGCATGATTGAAGATCATTTTATCAATGAACGTTTTGCCCTGCGCAATTCTGTGCAAGCGATACACGAAATCTCTGAGGACATCGCCTGCAAGCGACTTATTGAACTTGAAAACGGAAAGCGACTTTCTGCTGTCGAACTTCAATGGCAATACTTTGAATGTGCAAAACGGTATCTTGAACAAGCAGAATCTGATCCAACGACCGACGAGGTAATGGCGCGTTGGGAATACGTCATGACTTGTCTGGAAGATGATCCAATGCAATTGGAACGTGAACTGGACTGGGTCATTAAACGAAAATGGATTGAGACTTATGTCAATCACCGCTCCCTAAACTGGGATTCCGCAGAAGTGAAACGTTTAGACTTAGAATATCACAACATTCGACAAGATGATGGCATTTTCTACAAAGCCGAAAAACGGGGTTTGACAGAACGGATTTTAGATGATGCCCAGATTCGGCATGCGATGCATGCGCCCCCTCAGCGTACCCGCGCAAAGTTTCGAGGGCGATTTATCAAACTCGTCAATAATGGAAAAGTCCTGTGTGGTGTGAATTGGAGTTATATCCAACTGTATGAACCTTATCAAAAGCTGTACTTGTCTACTGACCCACTTGAACCAGAATTTGAAGAGGCGAGTCGAATGATTTATTCAATTTAAATGGCTATCAGCAGTCAGTAGTCGGTTATCGGTAAAAGATTTCTGGTTTAATCAATAATTTCTTTGACCCACTACTGATAACTGACAAACGATAACAGGAGAATTTTAATGACACAACCGAAGTATGTTTACTTCTTTGGAGCAGGTGAAGGCGAAGGCGACGCAACAATGCGCACGCTACTCGGTGGTAAAGGTGCAAATCTCGCAGAGATGACGAATCTCGGAGTGCCAGTACCCCCAGGCTTCACAATCTCTACTGAAGTATGCAAATTCTACTACGATAACGATAAGAAGTACCCCAGCGGTCTTGACCAACAGATTACCGAAAACCTGCAGAAATTAGAAGACGCACTCGGCGCAAAATTCGGAGATACTGAAAACCCGCTCCTTCTTGCGGTTCGCTCCGGTGCGGCGGTTTCAATGCCAGGGATGATGGATACCATTCTCAACCTCGGTTTAAATGATGATGCCGTTAAAGGACTTATCGCCAGATCTAAAAATGAACGTTTTGCTTACGATTCATATAGGCGTTTCGTCCAAATGTTCGGAAGCGTTGTGCTCAATGTCGATCACGATGAATTTGAGCATTTACTTGAAGAGAAGAAAAAGGCGAAAGGTGTTACATTAGATACCGAGTTAGAAGCAGACGATTTAGTTGCTCTTGTCCATGAATTCAAGAACGCCGTCAAACAACACACAGGAAACGACTTTCCTGATGAACCTCGCCGCCAGTTAGACATGGCGCGCGACGCTGTGTTTGAATCTTCTGGCAACCAACGTGCGATTACCTATCGTCGTCTCAACGATATTACTGAAGAACTCGGGCGCACGGCTGTTAACGTGCAAGCCATGGTGTTCGGAAATATGGGCGGAACTTCCGGATCAGGAGTTGCCTTTACTCGTAACCCTTCGACCGGCGCGAACCAATTTTACGGTGAATTCCTCATTAACGCGCAGGGTGAAGACGTGGTCGCTGGTATCCGCACGCCTCTTCCTGTCGCCGAATTGAGAAACATTTTGCCCGATGCCTATAAGGAATTGGTTGACATTGGATTGAGACTTGAAAAGCATTACAGTGACATGCAGGATGTAGAGTTCACAATTCAGGATAGTAAACTCTATATGCTCCAAACCCGTAATGGAAAACGCACCGGTCAAGCTGCTGTGCGAATTGCCGTAGAGATGGTTGAAGAAGGTTTGATTGACAAAGAGACCGCTTTGACACGTGTCCCTGCTAATGATCTTGACCAATTGTTGCATCCGAGTGTAGACCCGGACGCGTCTGTTGAAGTCATCACACAAGGTTTGCCAGCCTCTCCTGGTGCCGCTGTCGGTAAGGTAGTCTTCACGGCACTACGCGCAGAGGAACTCGCAGCCGAAGGTGAGAAAGTTATTCTTGTCCGTACCGAAACATCGCCAGAAGATATTGGTGGGATGGATGCTGCTGAAGGTATCCTTACTGCGCGTGGTGGGATGACAAGCCACGCCGCTGTTGTCGCACGCGGTATGGGAAAAAGCTGTGTTGCTGGGTGTTCAGATCTGTTTATCAATGAAGAAGCATTGGAATTCTATGCTGGTGGCAAACGTTACGCTGAAGGCGATTACATCACGCTCAACGGTTCCACAGGCGATGTGCTAAACGGGCAAGTTTCACTTATCCAACCAGAACTAAGTGGACAATTCGGAACGCTTATGGAATGGGCGGATGAGGTGCGTACTCTGAACGTTCGCACCAACGCGGATACACCGGAAGATGCCAAAAATGCAAGAGGGTTTGGCGCAGAAGGTATCGGCCTCTGCCGCACTGAGCACATGTTCTTTGGAACAGGGATTGATGCTGTTCGAGAAATGATCCTTGCAGATGAAACATTAGAACGAAAACAAGCATTGGCGAAACTTCTCTCACACCAACGCACAGATTTCATCGGAATTTTTGAGGCAATGGCTGGCTATCCCGTAACCATTCGCACGCTTGATCCGCCTCTGCACGAATTCCTGCCGAAAAACGCGTCTGAAATCTCGGATCTTGCTAATAGAATTAACGTTGACCCGCAAAAACTTCGTGAGCGTGTTGAAGAATTACACGAATTTAACCCAATGCTTGGTCATCGTGGATGCAGACTCGGTATTGTTTATCCAGAGATAACGGAGATGCAGGCGCGTGCTATCTTTGAAGCTGCTGTTGACGTTGCAAAACGCGGTATCAAAGTTCTGCCTGAGATTATGATCCCGCTTGTTGGACATATCAATGAACTTTCATTACAACGTAAAGTTGTTGTAGCGACAGCAGAGGAAGTTTTTAAAGAAACAGGGACTCGCGTTGAATATCTTGTTGGCACGATGATTGAGCTGCCCCGCGCAGCGCTTACTGCTGACAAAATCGCCGCAGAGGCAGAATTTTTCTCTTATGGGACAAACGACCTCACCCAAACAACGTTTGGCATGAGTCGGGATGATGCTGTGAAATTCCTTGACGACTATGTTAGAAACGGTGTTCTTGAATACGATCCGTTCCAGGTGCTTGATCAAGAAGGTGTCGGTAGCCTATTGCAAATCGGGTGTGAAAAAGGACGTTCTGCACGTCCTGACCTGAAAGTTGGTATTTGCGGTGAGCACGGCGGCGAACCGAATTCTGTGAAGTTCTGCTACGGATTAGGGTTCAATTACGTCTCTTGTTCTCCGTTCCGTGTGCCGATTGCCCGTCTTGCTGCAGCGCAAGCCGTCATTGAAGAAAAGGCATAAGGGAAGTAATTGTATTGTTTTGATATAGGCGTGTGTGTTTCATAAGCGCGCACGCCTATATTATTGCAACTTTAAAGATAAAAAGCAGTTGAATTCCGTAAGCGAATTGTGGTAAATTGTCTATAGCATGTAGAAAATCACAAGACAACGATAGTAGGAGGAGAAACAATGGATGCACAAGAAGTTCATCAAATCACGCCAGATAGCCTACCTGCTGAGCTTCTGAAGATGACTTTGGATGAATTCTTAGAAAGCGATTTAGAAGGATATGAATATATTAAAGAAGAATTATTTCCGATGGCATATACCCCATTAGAACACGGTTACATTAGTGCCAACCTAAGTTCTCTGTTACACTTGTATGTTCGTGAAAATCATCTGGGACGTGTCCTTATATCAAATACAGGTTTCAGGGTTGGTGAACGCGTGCTGATACCAGATATTGCCTTTATTTCAACCGATCATATCCCATCTGACAGTAGCAAAGCGTCTTCAGTCCCTCCAGACCTTGCTGCAGAAGTCGTTTCTCAAACAGATACAATTGGACAGATAGATGATAAAGTATTTGCATATCTTGAGGCAGGTACACAGTTGGTATGGCTACTCAGTCCCACATCCAAAACAGTAACTGTCTATCGTTCTGAAACAGAAATCACAACACTTACGCGGAACAATACACTCAGCGGTGAGGAAGTTGTCGAAGGATTTTCTTGTCAGGTGGCAGAACTTTTTGAATAGAGTCTCATTAAATTTCTTGGAAAGGACAATACAATGTTAATCGCAGATGTAAATGAAATAGAAGGTAGAACATACCCTGCACGTAGACTAACCAGAAATCTTGTTGGCGGTGCATCCCCAATTCAGATAGACGAATTTTGTATGGGGTTCGTTGTTTTAGAACCAAACGGTGGACAGGTGCCGTGGCACAATCACGAACAGGAAGAGATATACTTTATCGTTGAAGGCGAAGGCGAAATGTGTATCGGTGAGGAACGGCAAACGATCTCCACAGGGCAAACCGTTTTTATTCCGTCATGGGTTTTCCATCAATTGACAAATACCAGTGACACACCGATGAAAATGGTCTACTGCTATGGTCCGGCAGGAGATGTTGACCATTGGAAACAGGAACTTGCTGGCACACTGCCAAAAGCCGGTATAGATGTGCCTCCACTCCCCGAAGGTGCAGCACCGCAATGCACTGACAAACCTAAGGCGTAGCTCGTATCCCTTGATAAGGGGTAGAAAAACGGACGCATTCCCCTTGATAAGGGGTTAAAAAGTTGCTCCTACACTACTTTTTTAGTCGAGCAAATCCACCTGATTCTTCTGATTAACATATAAAGGAACTATATGATAAGAATAACTTTAATTTTTAGTTTATTTCTATTAGTAGTTTCACTTTTCACTTGTCTACCGCAGGCTGCTACGGCAGACATTACAAAATGGGGTTTGCCGGAAGGAGCTAAAGCACGGCTTGGCAAAAGTTGGATAAATGATATAACGTGTTCATCAGATGGGGCGTTGCTTGCTGTAGCGAGTCAGATCGGTATATGGATTTATGATGTACAGACACGCGAAGCACTTGCTCTGCTCACGGGACATACCGGGGCGGTAGATCGTGTGGCGTTCAGTCCAGATGGACGCATCCTCGCAAGTGGTGGTCAGGATAACACCGTGCGTTTGTGGGAAGTGGATACGCGGAGGGAAATAGGAACTCTTGAGGGATATACCGGGGGACCGGATAGTATATGGTTCAGTCCGGATGGACGCACTCTTGCAAGCAGGGATGATGATAACAAGCTGCGTTTATGGGACGTGGATACACAGATGCAAATACACACCCTTGAAGCATATACCGGGTCGTTAGAAAGTGTATCATTCAGTCCAGATGGAAATACAATCGCAACTGGTGGTCAGGACGACATTGTGCGTTTATGGAATGTGTCCACGCGAACAGAAATAGGCACACTGGAAGGGCATACCGGATATGTCAGTAGTGTATCATTCAGTCCAGATGGAAATACAATCGCAACGGGGAGTGTGTACGGCACTATACTTTTGTGGGATGTTGCTACGCTGGCAGAAATAGGCACTCTTGAGGGACATACCGAGTGGGTCAGAAGTGTTGTTTTCAATGTTGTTTTCAGTCCCGATGGAGGCACATTAGCAAGTGGGAGTTCTGATGGCGACGTGCGTCTGTGGGATGTTGCTACGCAGACAGAAATAGGAATACTTGAGGTGACTATCGCTAATGTCTTCACGGTTGTATCGTTCAGTCCAGATGGCAAAACAATTGCAGGTAAGAGGTGGTGGACCTCCGAAGATGTGCGTTTCTGGGATGTAAATACGCAGACACCAAAAATCAGAAATCAGTTCGGGTTTGTCGCACATACATGGGAAGTCTTGTGGGTTATTGATGCGCTTGTTGATGCACAAAGAAAAAATATACGCACTATACTTGAAGGACATATCGGGGATGTCAAAAGTGTATCGTTCAGTCCGGATGGCAAAACAATTGCAACCGGGAGTGTTGACGGTGGTACTGTTTTGTGGGATGTTGCTACGCAGACAAAAATAAGCACACTTGATATTTGGGGTATCAAGAGCGTATCGTTCAGTCCCGATGGAGGCACATTAGCAAGTGGGAGTTATGGCGGCACCGTGCGTTTGTGGGATGTTGCTACGCAGACGAAAAGAGGCACACTTTATATATCGAATGTCAATAGTGTTGTTTTCAGTCCGGATGGACGCACCCTCGCCATAGGGAAAGATTTCGACATTGTAAGTCTGTGGGACGTTGTTACGCAGACAGAAATAGGCAGACATTTGGGACATATCGGGGATGTCAAAAGTGTATCTTTCAGTCCCGATGGACGCACCCTCGTAAGTGCGGGGAGTATTGATGGTACTGTACGTCTGTGGAGTGTGGATACACAGACAGAAATAGCTATACTTAGGGGACATACCGGTTGGATCAATGGTGTATCGTTCAGTCCGGATGGCAAAACAATTGTAAGTGGGAGTAATGACCGCACGGTGCGTATATGGGATGTGCATACACGAACAGAAATAGTTGCACTTGAGGGACATACCGATGCTGTCTTGAGTGTATCGTTCAGTCCGGATGGCAATACAATCGCAAGTGGGAGTAATGACCGCACGGTGCGTATATGGGATGTGCATACACGAACAGAAATATCTATACTTCGGGGGCATACCGATGCTGTCTTAAGTATATCGTTCAGTCCGGATGGAAAAACAATCGCAAGTGGAAGTGATGACGGCACCGTACTTTTGTGGGAACTCCCACAACTCACTACAGAAACAAAATATATCGCAGCAGATGTCAATACGGATGGTGTTGTCAATATACAAGATTTAGTGATTGTCGCAAATGCCTTTGAAGCAGCAGAACCAGACTTGAATGGCGATGGTGTTGTCAATATATTGGATCTCATTATTGTGGTACAAAACTTCAAATAGGAACATCCTCATGAATAAGAAAATCGTACAATGGGTAGTTACTCTCATCATCCTCATCGGTGTATCCGCAGTAGGGCAGGGGATTGCAGAAACTGCTACATATCACTGGGAAATAGGTGAAGTGCCTTCAGGGCAAGAAACAGTCTTTGTTCCTCAACCGATAGAGGTGGAAATCGAAGGAACTGGCATAAAAACATCTATATCAGATAGTGCAAGTTTGAGATTAGCAGATTGGTATAAAGTGTATTTATCGTCTGAATGGGATGAAGATAAAGCATACCTGCTGCTACAGGCATTACAAGATATGAGTCGATATTCTTCAGCTTGGAAGCAGAACCCCACGTATTGGATATTGAGTGATGCTCATGTGGTACAAGATATTGATCTGGGTACCGATGTTGACCCAGGTAGTCTTCGGACGATAACAATTGCATCCGATGCTTTCACGTATGCACATCCGTTTGTGGCAAAAATAGAGGGTGTTCAAGGACGATATTTTTCCAAGCGACTTTGGCGAGCCGTCCTCAGATTTGCTACGGACATACCAGGAATAGGAATCCAACACCGTGCGATAGACCACATGCTGCAGAGAAACTATGGTGTTACGGTGCATGTCCCCGACTATGAAGTCCTAACTGGGGAACCTGCCCATAAGTTTAGTCAATTTAGCTACGAAGAAATCCTGGGGATCATGATAATGTTTGAAGAATATCCATCAGGCATGCATGTAACGCCCGGATTGAAATATCTTATCAGACGGGCATCCGATCCCTATGTTAAATACGCCGCAGCCGCAAATACGGGTGCGGGCTATATTGAGTTCACAGATAAGGCTTTTATAGATGGGATCACACACGAAACACAACGGATCATTCTTCATGAAATAGCACACTTCTTGTGGGCTTATCTATTTGATGAGCAACTCAAAGCAGACTGGATAGAATTGGGCGGGTGGTATTATGAAGATGAAGAAGAAAGGTGGAAAACAACCAACCAGACCGAGTTTGTATCCGACTACGCACACGGAGAAAACCCCAATGAAGATATGGCAGAAAGTATCGCTTACTATATCGTTACCCCAGATAAACTCAGGTCAAGATCGCCTGCCAAATATGAGTTCATACAGAACAGGATTATGCACGGCACACGCTATATTTCACTCATACGCGAAGATCTCACCTTTGTTGTCTATAACTTATATCCCGATTATGTATACCCTGGAGAAGTCGTCCGGGTTGATGTGACAGTGGAAGGGACACCAGAAAGGTCTGAAAGCGTTGAGATTGAAATAGAAACCCATACAGAAAACGAATTGGATTACTCAACAGGGGGTGTTGTGTACTTCAGATTGTTAAATGAGGATCAAGATCGTCCTGCATACTTCTTTGTTGAATTACGCCCTATAGATGCAAAAGGCAGATATTTTCGTCGGTGGCAGAGCAATATATTGCGCGGAAAGACACAGCATCTGCCTAAACTTAAAGGGGATTACACAATAACACAACTGTTAACATACGATGCGAATGGACTCACAAGATACAATTCGGGTGGCTTCGGTTTGCAAATCCATATCAATAAGATATTTGAAGAAGACTTATACCCACCGGAATATGTGCCGAATTCCGCAAAGTTGTCGGTATCAGACGCATACACCGATAGAAACGAGCATTTCTATGCCGTAACCGCAACGTGGCAAGTAAAAGAGGATAGGACACTTAGCGGGTATGCTTATATACGACCAGAAGAATACAGTTCTATTGCCTACCACCTACCGCCATACTGGGAGGCATATCATGCTAATACTCTTCTTCGACGTTTCGTGAGGGCTAATATAGTCAGTCGAGAAGGAGATATTTGGACATTGAAATCAACTTTTTTCATCCCACATTATATGCCCGGAGGGGATCGTCAATTAAGGTTACTCGATTTTCAGGATGCTGAAAATACGGTAAGTGTGCACTTACCCAGTATTGAACAGATACAAAAAGTAACAGTAGAAACGAAGACCCCGGATACGACACCGCCTACACTCGATGTTAACAGGATCACTGTTGATGCCGAACCCGCAAATCCGGTAAATCCAGATGGGGAGACGCTCGTCACAGTAGCGTATTATGTGAAAGACGATATAAGCGGGTTTGAAAACGGGAATATCGTTATCAGAGACCCGTTGGGGGGAGAACGCAGATATGATATTTGGGGACCATATAATTATATAAATACAAAGGAAATCTATTTTCAAGGGGACCCAACTGTTTATCGGAAATATACGAGTTCTATCCACTTGCCGGAAGGCAGTTTTCCCGGCGTTTGGGGTGTTATCGGAATATCGGTTGCTGACAAAGCAAGAAATACCATTTACCAGGATTTTACCGAAATCACGCGCTTTGAAGTCATTGAAGAAACACAAGCAGCCCCCACCGCCCAAGTTACCTTACCCGACAATAACGCGCTGCTCGCGAACTTCCCCAACCCGTTCAACCCAGAAACGTGGATACCTTATCAATTAGCAGCCCCCGCAGATGTAACTATATCTATCCATGCGGTAGATGGAACACACATTCGGACACTTGACGTCGGACATCAACCTATTGGTATTTATCAAACGCGTAGCCGTGCGGCCTCCTGGGATGGTAAAAATGAGTTCGGTGAACCTGTGGCAAGTGGTGTGTATTTTTATACATTTACCGCAGGCGATTTTTCTGCAACGCGGAAGATGTTGATACGAAAATAGACCGCTTCGTAAATGTAAGATATAATTAGATTGCTATGTGTGATGTCTAAATCGCGGAGGACACGGGTTTCTGTTTTCTGGCAATTCAGACAACGTCAGCCGAGCATTCGCAAAGCAGCTCCTTGATATTTACCTTAGCGGTGTGTATAATGCCATTTCTGATATATAATGTCTCTTTTTTGTAGCATAAACTTTCCAGTTTGTGCCACATTCCGCTTCATTTCTAACAACCGCTAATGGACAAAAATTGATAGAAATGGTATTATACTCATCATGGCACATTATGATGAACTATTCAAACATTTAGGAGATACTCGCCCGACCAACTCGCAGCGTTGGCTCTGAATACAGAACAGGTGAGAGTGAGAGACTCTCTGAACACCGAGCAACCCACGGTGAAGTTACATCACAGTGATCTAACGTTTCGGGTCTCGCTGCCTGATAGAGGTGAAGAGGCAATCCTGCATATAGAGGCACAAACCGAGGAGAGTCGGGATAAACCGATGCCGTTACGGATGCTGGCGTATGTGAGTTTTCTCGTCCACCAGCATGAGATGAACGTCTATTCCAAGGTCTTTTACCTCCGGCCACCTGCGGGACAAAACGACCCCGGACATTATACGTATGGAGATGAGGTTATCGGAGGATTGCGGTTTACCTATAATGTGATTAGGGTCTACGAGTTAGAAGGCGAGTCATATTTGGATCCGGGTACTGTTGGTTTGTTACCATTTACACCTTTGATGAGACCCTCTACAGGGACCGCACCAGAAGCATGGGTTGAGAGGTGTATAGAAACGACGAAGACGGCACCAGTAGACAGTCGCACCCGGGGCACGTTATTATATGCCCTCTCTATATTTGGGGGTTTAATTCATCCACCTGAACTTTTTCAGGATGGTATATTGGA
This sequence comes from Candidatus Poribacteria bacterium, assembly GCA_965221425.1. GTDB lineage: Bacteria > Poribacteria > WGA-4E > WGA-4E > WGA-3G > MSPOR6. The sequence continues at coordinate 944,394 of OZ244889.1, forward strand.
GGCACTTATGAAAGAATCACCTTTTTACGAAAGCGTGATACAACGCGGTATACAGCAAGGGATTGAGCAAGGGATTGAACAAGGTAAAAAAGAACAAGCCGTTGAAGCAATCCTCACGGTGTTAGAGGTCAGGTTTCAGACCGATGTCGCTGAGAAACTAAAACCTTTTATCAAGGCAATTGATGATCTGCAACGCCTGGATCATTTACACCGAGTCGCTGCCCAAGCATTAGATGTAGATGCGTTTACACAGGTCCTCTTGAACCTTGAAAACTGAGATGGAGAAGTCATGCCAAGTGACGTGTATTTCTATTCACTCACCGCAGGCGATTTCTCAGCCGAGCGCAAGAAGTTGATACGGAAGTAACCTCAGTCCTGTAGTACAAACTGTTAGTTTGTACATCTGTCCAACACGGGGAATCATGGCGAATACCAAACGCGTATTCGTCCAAAGGCATTCATACCGTTGATTTACTAACAGTTTACGCTACAAAGACTTTTCCGAACTTACGTTATAAATATAAATAAGGATTGTAAATGACAAATCAAACGCAAAAAACACATCGTGTCGGTATCATCATGAACGGTGTCACCGGTAGAATGGGAACAAACCAACATCTTATCCGCTCATTATTAGCAATAGCTGAAGATGGCGGCATCCCAATTGGTGAAGGCGAAGTGATTATGCCTGACCCGTTTCTTGTTGGTAGAAATCCTGCGAAATTAGAGAAATTATCTGAATCTACTGGTGTTGAAAAGTGGAGTACAGACCTTGACGCTGCCCTCGCTGATGACGCATACACAGTCTATTTTGACGCGCAAGTTACATCACGTAGAGTTGACGCGGTTCAAGCAGCGATCTCAGCAGGAAAGCATATCTATTGTGAAAAACCGACCGCAACTACAACTGCAGATGCTTACAGTCTCTATGAACAAGCGGCAAAATCAGGACTTAAAAATGGTGTCGTTCAAGATAAACTCTGGTTGCCCGGTATCCGAAAACTGAAACGTTTGATTGAGGCTAACTTTTTTGGAAAAATTATCGCTGTGCGCGGTGAATTCGGCTATTGGGTTTTTCAAGGCGATGCTATTCCAACGCAACGTCCATCATGGAACTATCGTTCAGAAGATGGTGGTGGCATTATCCTCGATATGTTTAGCCACTGGCGATATGTATTAGATAACCTTTTCGGTGCTGTCAAGGGAGTATCCTGTATTGCAACAACACATCTTCCGCAACGATGGGATGAGGAGAACAAACCGTATCAATGTACCGCAGAAGATGCTGCGTATGCGACCTTTGAATTAGAAGATGGGATTATCGCTCACTTTAACTCATCTTGGGCAGTTCGTGTCCGCCGTGATGATTTGTTGACAATACATGTAGATGGCTTGAACGGATCCGCTGTTGCTGGATTGAGAGATTGTTGGATTCAACCGCTCTCTGGTACGCCGCGCCCTGTTTGGAATCCTGACATTGAACAACCGATCAAATTTTTTGATGGATGGCTCAAGATTCCGGAACAGGAAACCTACGAGAACGCTTTTAGAGCGCAATGGGAGTCGTTCCTCCGACATGTCGTAATAGATGAACCGTTTCCGTGGACACTGCTTGAAGGCGCAAAAGGAGTACAGTTAGCAGAAAAGGGAATGGAATCTTGGAAAACCCGTAGATGGGCTGATTTACCAAAACTATCACCAATTTCGTGATTTCACTTTATACCTAAAGGAGCGAAAAAGATGGCACAAAACGTAACACTCCAAAAAATTGATGAATACCGTTGGCGCATTCCAAAAAGCTACATGAAGGGAATGCGTGTTGATGGTATTGTCTATGCTAATGAAAAACTCCTTAACCAAGCCAAAAGTGATGAGGCTTTGCAACAGGTGGCAAACGTTGCACATCTTCCTGGCATTGTTAAACACTCTCTTGCAATGCCCGATTTGCATTGGGGTTACGGTTTCGTCATCGGTGGTGTTGCTGCTACGGATCCGAAAGCAGATGGAGTCGTTTCTCCCGGCGGCATCGGATACGATATTAATTGTGGTGTGCGGTTGATCCGCACTAACCTTGATGTTAAACAATTAGAAGGCAAGACAAAAGGACTCATTGGCGAACTCTTTGATAATGTTCCTTGCGGTGTTGGGTCCAAAGGCAAGATACGACTCTCACTTAATGAAGAACGTTACATGTTGGAACAGGGCGCGCGTTGGGCAATCGAACGTGAATATGGTCATCCACATGACCTACAATTTACTGAGGCAACAGGATTTCTTCAACATGCCAATGCTGACGCTGCAAGCCAACGTGCTTTAGAACGCGGAAAAAATCAGCTCGGCACACTCGGTTCTGGCAATCATTTTCTTGAAGTACAAATCGTTGACCGTATTTTTTATCGGGAAGCAGCTGATGCAATGGGGTTGAATGAAGGCAATGTCTGTGTCATGATTCATACCGGTTCGCGAGGGTTCGGCTATCAGATTTGTGATGAGCATGTCAAAAGTTGGGTGCAAGTTGCAGAAAGATATGGTATCAATCTTCCTGACCGTCAACTCGCTTCTGCACCGATTAGTTCACCAGAGGGACAAGATTACATCACTGCTATGGCGTGCAGTGCAAATTATGCATGGAACAATCGGCAATGCATAATGCATCTCGTTCGCCAGACCTTTATGAAGTTTTTTGACACAACTGAAGATGAACTCGGTTTAGAACTCGTCTACGATGTAGCACATAACATCGGAAAGTTTGAAAAACATAAAGTTGATGGCAAGGAACGCGAACTTTTTATCCATCGCAAAGGCGCAACACGCGCTTTTCCTGCTGGGCATCCGGAAATCCCCGAAAAATATCAGAAGGTAGGGCAACCGGTTCTTATTCCAGGCGATATGGGGACTGCTTCTTATGTGTTGGTTGGCAATCCAGGGGCAATGGCAGAGACATGGGGGACAACCTGCCACGGCGCTGGCAGAGTACTTTCACGGCGAAAGGCGATAGCTTTAACCGAAGGTCGTTCTGTTCAAAAGGACCTTGAGGCACAAGGTATTTTCGTCCGTGCAGAAGGTAAGCGAACGCTACAGGAAGAGGTTCCAGAGGCTTACAAAGATGTTGATGAGGTTGTCCGCGTTGTGGATGAAGCAGGGCTCTCGCGTCGCGTTGCGCGCCTCCGCCCGATTGGGGTTGTGAAGGGATAAAATTGTATGATCAGGACATCAGGATCGTAGGTCAATCAGAAGTTGACATATAACTGCTCACATGTTATATTAAGTAGTAACGGATTTTCGTTATTACACAAATTCTGCACGTTTCCGACTATTTTGCAAACCATGCTTCAAATCACAAAATTCAGAACGGTTTTACTATTTATTTCTCTGTTTGTTTCTTTACTGCTTCTGTTGGGTTGTAATTCCGAAGAAAAACCTCAGAAGTCACCCGCATCAACCCCAAAAACTGATTCGCCTGAAGTCATTACGCCGCCCATCACTCCTCTTCGTGCAGAAGATTGGCACATGTTCATGCACGACTTGCAGTTATCTGGAAAGAGCCCGGACAAAACTATTGAGCCTCCACTACAGTTGTTGTGGCAATTTAAAACTGGCGGTCCTATAAGTGCATCTCCAGTGATAGCGAATGGGATTCTGTATATCGGTTCCGCAGATGGCAAACTTTATGCTTTAAATGCCAAGGAATGGGAAATTAAATGGGTTTTCAATGCGAAAAGTGCTGTCCGATATTCTGCTGCTGTTTGGGGGGGACGCGTCTATTTCAGTACACGGGATAATATGTTTTATGCACTTGATGCCAAAACAGGAGACCTGCTTTGGGAATTCAAGACTAAAGGTTGGATGGACTCACCGCCCGTTGTTTTTAATAGGACTGTTTATACTGGCGCATACCCTGCACGTATATACATGCTGGATGCAATTACTGGCAAACTAAAATCGGAACGACGACGCGCAGTTACCATCAACGGCATCGAATATGGATGCGTGAATGCAGAGTTTCGTCCCGTTTTCCCACAGTACAACACGAATTTATGGCGTAAATATACAGCAGGAAGTGAAAGCTATCCTATTACCGCAAACGGTTTCGTCTATATCGGTGCGGGAAATGGAAAGATACATGCTATTGATGTTGCGTCCAAAACAGAAGTTTGGTCTCATCAAGTTGCAGGGGCTGTTAATGCTGCGCCTGCAATTGCCGACGGTGTTTTATATGCCGCATCTACTGATGGATCAATCTATGCCTTTACTAATGCAACTGAAAGCGGCCCCTCTGAAATTGATACCCGACAACACGGTGTTGTTACGCGTGATAATGCCCCTGTTTATGCAGAAAAAGACGGGACGTCTCCATTGTTACATCTCAATGATGGCACGAACTTACCCATCCTGCAGACAACACAGGATGGGTATCAGGTCGAACTACCGAACAAGGAAAAAGTATGGATAGATAAATTCGCTTTTGGACAATTTAAAGAGACAGATGGGATGCTGTTGAACACCAACTTTTGTGGGGAACCTCGGATAGTCCATCTGATCAAAGGTGCAGAATATCCGTACTGGAGCCCTGATGGCGAACGTATTGCCATGCTAAAGAGAACTGATCTGAGTGGCAGTTATTGGAAGGCGAGTGAACTCTGGATTATGGACAAAAAAGGAGAACAAGCGCGAAAACTCTATACCGGTCAGTTTTACAACCCACATGTTTCTTGGTCACTGGATAGTCGTCTAATAGCATTTGAAGCCGAAGTAGATGATGACCGTTTTGTTTTTACTGCCGATTGGGACTTGGGACATATCAAAAAACTGGTAAAAGGGGCGGGGCCTGCATGGTCACCTACTGCTAATCAATTGGCATTTAGACGCCGCGAAAAAGGTTATGATTTAGTTTATCGGATTAACAGTGATGGCAGCGGCGGTAGAGCCGTTGCGCGAGTCCTATATAAACGACTTGGGCAAACGCCCCTCTATTTGCACGCACCTTCCTGGTCCCCAGATGGAAACCAACTCGCTTTTGAGGTGACACAGAGTCATAAAGTCGGCAACGGAACAGTTCCATATGCGGCGATCCGTATCCAGAGTGTTAAAGGAGAACGTTTGAAACAGATTCCAACGCAACACCAACGGACAAGGCAAATGCGGTGGTCACCCGATGGAACACGACTTGCCTATGTGCTTTCTGGTAGTAATCGACAGGATCCGGTTCTGGATAAACGTCTTCACATTGCTGGAATCACTGACGAATCGGTGAAGCATCGGATATTGAAACACACTGCCCCCGCGTGGTCCCCAACAGGAAATCGGTTAGCGTACTTAGAACGTGAAGATTGTGTAGGTCTCCGCTGGAAAATTTGGGTATATGACTTGGATACTGGTAAGAGATATCCGATTGCCCGTACATCTATGAAACTCGCCTCTATTGTCTGGATGCCGGACGGTAAAAACTTATGTTTATGGCACACTTCAGATTATTTGCGGAATAATGTCTATCAACCTGCAGATACAAAGGGGTGGATAGTGTCTATTAACCTATCTCCGTAGTGGAAACACTTTATGATGAATTAGAAAAACAGGTAAACACTTTTACCCCATGGTAGGTGAGGTTTCCTAACCTCACCATAGGCGTCAATTTAGCGGACCTTCACCCTGGTAGATGCGGTTTCCAACCGCATCGGGCTTATATGAGCTGTGGACAACAAGTGGTAAAGTTCTTTATGGGAGCATTTGTAAGCGCTATATATCGGCGTTGAAAACCCGCTGAATACCATACGGGGAATGCCTAAAGACGAATGCGCCAAATCAACGGTATGAATGCGCGTATGGCATTCCCCGTATGGCATACGCCATGATTCATACCGTTGATTTGGCGTATTCAGCGTTAATTCACTCCCACAAGAGCATATTAGGATAATACGGAGCGGTTTCCAACCGCTCCTACCGTGTAGTAGATACTCACAAAAGCAGATTCATTTCTTAAATTGACGCCTATGGTGAGGTTTCCTAACCTCACCGTTGTAGAGTGTCCAATTAATTCTAAAATCTACAATAGTCTCATGAGTCAAGAACATTTAGAATATAAAGATAGGGTCAACTTAGGTAGTTATTATACCCCTGCTACATTTGTGGAGCAGGCATGGGAATTTATTGGATCACACATAGATTCACAGACTACCGTAATTGACAGTGCTTGTGGATACGGCGATTTTCTAAAAAATTGTGGGCAGTCTCTCACAATCGGATGTGATATAGACGAAGCTGCAATTGATGTAGCAAAAAAGAACACAGATAATGTCCATTTCTTTCAGACGAACTCTTTATCCAACGTTTCAAGAGAAAAATTTGGTATTCCTCAGCAGTGCAAAAGATTGATAGTCGTCGGAAACCCACCCTATAATGACAAGACCTCTCTTATTCGCCAAAAGATTAAAAATGCTGAATTTGATGTTGATGAAGATTTAGTAAGTAGAGATTTAGGCATATCATTTCTCCGTTCATATAATAAACTTGAAGCGGATTTTATCTGTGTTTTGCATCCGTTATCTTATTTAATTAAACCAACCAATTTTAAACAATTAAAGGAATTTGCTGCAAATTATAAATTGATAGATGGCTTACTTATTAGTAGTGGGGTATTTCCGGAATCTGCAAAACTTACACCTTTTCCAATCATAATTGCCTTTTATCAGCTCGACACCAGAGGGATGGAATACAGTTTTATCCGTTCTTTCCCATTTAAAATAGGAGAAAATCTTTGTTTCTGTCTAAATGGTTTTGATTATATTCCAGGTTATATTCGCAAATATCCAAGTAAGCAGCAGCAACCGATACCTGATGATTCACTATTTTTCTGGACAATGAGAGATATTAACGCATTAAGAAGGAATCGGACGTTTGTTAAAAACTATAGCACTAACACTATTGTAATTGACAAGAGTAAACTGGATTATTATGCCTATGTAGATGTGTTTAAAAGAAACCTTGATAGGTTACCCTTCTATTTTGGAAACTGTGATGTTCCTATAGATGATGGGCTTTTCAAGCAGTCCAAACATTATTTCATTAGTGATACTATTCGACACCACCCTTTTTTACAAAAGCATTTTCAGATAGATCCGATTGACAAGGAACGGGTGCAGACAAAACTGGATATGTATTTCAAATTATTATTTGGGAAACACCATGTTTGATAATGAGAACAAAAGAATTCTTGTAGATATTCCGCTTACAACACCTACTGGAAAATAATACCTTTTCTGAATGATGACTTTTCATTAACTAAAAACGCGTCTATAGTCGCGCAATTTATTGCGCCTCTTTTCTTGTGTAGGAGCGACCTCCAGGTCGCGACTTTGTGCTTGAACTGCAAAATGCTTTGTAAACGCACCTAACAACAGTGTATCATCAATTAAATGAAAAATAAACCTAACATACTCTGTTTTGCAATTGCATTGGAGCATTTAGAAAGCCGCTTCATAAGCGTCAATTTAAGGGATAAATCTGTTATAGCAGTGTCTTCAGTCCCGTAGGGACTGAAATGTGGACAATCCCAATCGTCATGCCTATTCAGAAGGGTTTTTAGAACAAGAAATATTTTCTTAAATTGACGCCTATGGAGATCTTAGAAGGCAGCTTCAAATAAGCTTAGCATATCCTGTTCCGAACACTGCCTCGGATTGAGCTTATGACAGTGGTCAAGCATAGAATCGGCTGCAAGTTTTGGAATTTTTTCTTTGTCTAATCCGGCATCTCCGAGTCCTACGGGCATATTAAATTCTTTGTTCAATTCGCGAATCTCATCAATTGCAGCGCATGCTGCCTCACCTTTAGACATACCCTCAACGTTAACACCTAACGCGTCAGCAACATCTGCATACTTCTCAATCACATGGGGTAGGTTAAATTCCATCACAGGAGGTAGGAGTATCGCATTAGCGACACCGTGCGGGATAGGCGCGTCTGTTGATAACTGGTGGGCAATGGAGTGAACAGCACCAAGTCCTTTCTGAAACGCAAACGCTGCCATACATGATCCTAACAACATTTTACCTCTCGCATCAATATCCTCCCTCTGATGATATGCTGTTCGGATGTTTGCCCCTAATATTTTCAATGCCTGCAAAGCCACACCTTCTGAAATTGGGTGATATTTTGTTGCCACGTATGCCTCAATGCCGTGTGTGATAGCATCCATCCCCGTTGCTGCAGTCAATGCCTGCGGCATTCCCACAGTCAACGCTGGGTCAAGCAGCGCAAGATTTGACATGTTGAAACGGGTGATAATGGCGCGCTTTCGCCATCGGTTAGTTGTCTGTAACGAAGTATCCGTAATGATTGCGCCTTGAGATACTTCACTACCGGTCCCAGCTGTCGTTGGCACGCATATCAGCGGTGGCATATCGCCACGAATCTTATCAACTCCACCCGAGTCTACATAGTAAGGTTCCAGTGGTGGTGTATGGGTTGTTAGGAGACGGATGGCTTTCGCAGCATCCATCACACTACCACCGCCAACAGCAACCACAACATCGCAATTTTCTTTTTGATAGACTTCCACACCCTGCACGACGCTTATATCAGTGGGATTCGGTTCAATATCTAAGTATGTGACATAAGGCAAATTAGCATCTTCTAACGGTGTGACCGCTTGGCGCAATATCCCCACCTTTCGGATACCTGCATCACTGACAATAAGCGGTTTTTTGCCTCCGAATGCATTGACATGCTCAGCCAAGTTTGCGATTGCACCTTCTCCAAATTCAATGCGTGGTGGTAAAAAATAGTTAAGTATTTCCATATTCTCGCGCATCCTATATCTTGAATTAATTTCTTTTCGTGAGCAATCCTCATTATAGCAGTCAAGCAACTTTGATGCAAATTTCCTACGGAATCGGCAGGATTATTTAGTTTTCGGTTTTCTTGCGATTTTTATCACGAACATTAATATTATGAAGGGACTTTCTTAACAATCCCACTGTTTTAGCTGTGGGGCCAACCCCGTTATTTTGTGAGAAAAAGATTTGCTTTTTGATGTTTTATGTGATACAATGAGAAAACTGATTCCGTGGCGGATTTGTGCCGAAGCAGTGGGTGATGAAGCAGGAATCACAAAGGAGAGTTGTGTGCAAAAGAAGCACACGGCTTTAGTCGTCGTGAGTATCACAATACTTGGAATTGATACATCTTGTGATGAAACTGCCGCAGCTGTCGTCGTTGATGGGCGTGAAGTCCTATCAAACGTAGTTGCCTCACAAATAAAAGTGCATCAAGAATATGGTGGCGTTGTGCCAGAATTGGCATCGCGCAAACACATTGAAGCAATCAACTATATCGTCAATAAATCGTTGAATGAAGCAGCAGTTACATTTGATGATGTAGATGCTATTGCCGTGACAAATCGCCCTGGATTAATTGGAGCATTGCTCGTTGGTGTGACAGCAGCAAAAAGCCTCGCTTACTGCCATAATCTCCCTTTACTTGGCATTAATCATATTGAAGGGCATATCTATGCAAACCACATGGTACACGATGCCCTAACCTTTCCGCACATCTGTTTGACTGTTTCTGGTGGACATACTTTACTCGTAGAAGTGCATGAAGGGTGGAAATATAAAGTCCTGGGAACAACGCAGGACGATGCAGCAGGTGAAGTCTACGATAAGGTCGCGAAGTATCTCGGACTCGGTTTTCCCGGTGGTCGGATTATTGATGAACTGGCACAAAAAGGCAATCCAACAGCGATAGACTTTCCACGTCCTATGCTCCGTAGCGGCGATTATCAGTTCAGTTTTAGCGGGGTTAAAACGTCTGTGCGATATTTTGTAGAGAAGGCAGAACGTGCAGGAACGATGGAAAACGGAGAAATCAGCATTGAAGACATTGCTGCCAGTTTTCAAGCAGCAGTCGTTGATGTGCTTGTGGCAAAAACCGTGCATGCAACGGAAACCACTGATGCTCGGACTATTACATTGACTGGGGGAGTCGCCGCGAACAGTCACTTACGATCTTCTCTCAAAGATGCTGCTAAGGAAATTGACGCAGATGTCTACTATCCACCGATAAATCTATGCACAGATAACGGTGCGATGATTGCTGGAATCGCTTACGAAAAATATCAGCAAGGACTTCGCGATGGACTTTCTCTCAATGCTGCAGCAAATGGGTCTATCGTTGATGTCTAAATGGAGAAATACATTTGGAGTCTGATTTACGCGTTAAAGCAGCAGTGGATTGTCTCAAATCTGGCGGGATTATTGCTATTCCGACCGATACGGTCTATGGGATAGGCGCTGATCCATTTAATACGGATGCAGTGCAAAAACTTTATACATTAAAAGGCAGACCCGAAGAAAAACCGATTCCTTTGGTTCTCGGTTCTGTTGAAGATGTCCAACAGGTTGCACAAAACTTACCAAATTTCTTTTTTCATCTCACAGACAAGTTTTGGCCTGGCGGACTAACAATCATTGTTGAGTCAAAAAACCTGCTGCCGCAGCTTACCGCAGGGCGAACAACCGTTGGGCTACGTATTCCAAACCAACCCCTACTATTACAAATACTTCAGGCGTTTGGCGGACCTATTGCGATAACAAGTGCAAATCTCTCAGGGCAACCTGCAGCAACCTCTCCCCAAGAATTTGGAAGCGACCTTTCTTCAAAAATTGATTTTATTGTAGACGATGGACAAACGCCTGGCCCCACCCCATCCACAGTCTACGATATATCTATATCACCACCACAAGTTCGCCGAGAGGGCGTGATTTCTGCCGAAACCCTTGCTAAGGAGTTGATGTGTTACAACAGACTTTCAAACAACTCCTAAAATTTCTCACAACGCCAACCGGACATTGGGTTCTGCTTGGGTTGGCGTGTATTATTATATTGGCGGTTGTTTACCACAGATGGAGGCAAATTCCCGGATTAACGGTTGAACTGATACGCGATGATACATGGTTTATCAATCGTGATGATAATAATCGCTTAGCGATTGTGGTTTCGCTCCACCTCATCAATAAATCTGGCGCACCAATTCAGTTTTCCAGATGTAAATTAAGTGGTTACGCCCCAAAACCGCCACCAGATCGGCTTTTTTTAGAAGGATATGATAAAACCATTGAACTCACTTATCCCAAATACGATTCATTTTCAGAAATCGTTGCGCAATCTGAAAACCTCAATTCTGCTTATGTTCTCAATCCGTATACTGAACAGCGCATGTGGGTTTATTATGAGTCCGGTATCGTAACGTTGACTAACATGCTTCGCGCGCCGATTGTGCTAAAGGATATAAATCGGAAACGCAAATCTTTCCAAGTTGCTGTGCCTCGCAACATGGAACAGATTCAGTTGTATCGTGAAGCAGCAATGCGTTGGTAAATCAACTGCAATTTTGAAACTAAATATCTCTATTCAATTCTCTCCCCCAATTTATACCATTTCTGGTATATTATGTCTCTCTTTTGTAGCATAAACTTCCAATTTGTGCCACATTCCGCTTCATTTCTAACGACCAGTAATGGACAAAATTGATAGAAATGGTATCACTCCCTCAATTTATTTGCCATTTTTTACTGGGTGTGGTATCCTATATCTTCAAGGAGGATACGCAACCTGTGGCATCTATAAATGACATCGCGAACGAATTTATCCGAGAAGAAATAGAAGAATATCTTGAACGCCCCGATGAGATTGAGTTTTTCATTGAAATGTTTTCGCAAACGACACCTGAAATGCAGGACATTGCTGCCGCACTGATTGATGGCGATCATCATACCGTTGATGAATTGACAGAAGAAGCACTCGGAGCAGGCACAGAAGCACTGGAAATTATGGACGATGGGCTAATTTCAGGGATGGGCATTGTCGGTATTAAGTTTCGCGAGAACTTTATCTTTGTCCCCGAAGTGCTTGCATGTGCACGCGCAATGAAAGCGGGCATGGCACATATTGAGCCCATCCTTTCCGATTCAGGGATTGAACCTGTTGGCACGGTGATTATGGGTACCGTCAAAGGCGACCTCCATGATATTGGCAAAAACTTGTGCATTATGATGCTGCGGGGGGCAGGTTTTGTCGTCCACGATTTAGGCGTGGATACCTCCGAAGACGAATTCATTGAGGCAGTAGAAGAATTTGAAGCACCGATCTTAGGAATGTCTGCGTTACTAACGACAACAATGCCGAACATGGGCAAAACGATTGATGCGTTTATTGACGAAGACCTGCGTGAAGAAGTAAAAATTATGGTCGGCGGTGCGCCAGTTACACAAACATTCGCTGATGATATGGGGGCTGATGGATACGGCAAGGATGCATTGGCATGTGTCGCATTAGCCAAACAGTTCCTTGAACAAACAGACGAAGAATGGTAATTCTTCGTTGTATTTTTATGAAAAAAATAGATAAAAACGAATACGAAAAACGACTCAATAAAATAACACAAATTTTTGAGGACTTGGTCGTCCACGCTGACGAACAGTCAACCTACCGCTGCCCCTACAAAAATCGCTTTGACCACTGCACAGCAAAATTTGGATGCCGAAACCAACGCAAAATCAGTGAAGGTACTGGACTTCTCTGTGTTGGAGATGATAAGTTAGATTATCGCAGTGCATGGGAAATAGATGAAACTGATGACACAGGACAACCGCACAAGAAAGCAGAAGGCACAATTACGTGTGATGGTAAGGTTTATCAACTCTCTCCCGGAAAAACCGTCTTTGACTACGCTGACGATTTAGCCGTGCAAGTTCCCACCTCCTGCTTTCGGACAGGGCAATGCCACGAGTGCATTGTTGAAATCAAACAAGGTATGGATAGCTTACGTCCACCTAACGAGGCAGAGGCATTCCTCCAAGATAACTACCGCCTTGCTTGCCAAGCTATTGTTCTGAATGTAGACGAAAATATTGAATTCACACCACTGCGGCGTACACCGAAAATTCTGACACACACTAACACAGGAGATAATAGCCCCCTATCTCTGAATCCGCTGGTCACACATCGTGATGGAATTGTCTATTACGACAACGAACCCATTGATCGCTTTCGGGGGCATATTTTTGGACTCGCTTTAGACATTGGGACAACCACTGTGGTAGCAAATCTGGTGGATTTAGAAAGCGGTGAAACAGTTTCAGTAAGTTCCTTTGAAAATCCGCAACGTTTCGGTGGAAGTGATATTATGCACCGAATTTCTTATGACGGTGAGTTTGAAGGTGAGTTACGTAAATCGTTGATTGCAGCGTTAAACAGCCAAATTATGGAAATGTGTGAAAGGCATGACTTTGTTCGGCAAGAAATTTATGAAATCGTTGTTGCTGGTAATACAACGATGCGCGATATCCTCTTCAGGCAGGATGTCCAGAGTATTGGACAAAAGCCGTATAAATCTATTATAGAATACGAATATCGTGAGGGTATTCGTTCAACGACTTCTCTCACCGAAAAGTCCCGTCGACTCGGTATCCGTTCCAATCCGAAAGCGATGGTGTATAGTTTGCCACTGATTGCAAGCCACGTTGGAGCGGATGTCGCAGCAGATTTGGTGGCAGTTGACATGCAATCCCAAGATGAAGTTATTATGTTAGTTGATGTCGGCACGAACACGGAGGTCATTGTTGGCAATGCAAAGCGGATGGTTGCTGCTTCATGCCCCGCAGGTCCAGCATTTGAAGGCGGCGGGATAGAATATGGAATGCCCGCCTATCCGGGGGCAATTGAGGCGGTGAAATGGGTTGATGGTCAAATTGACTACGAAACAATCGGTGGAGAGAATCCGCAAGGATTATGTGGTTCGGGGCTAATTTCCCTACTTGCTGAACTTTGCAGGCACAATCAGATGAGTGCAAAAGGGGTTTTTGCTGATAGAAAACAGCGAATTATGCCACTTTTACCTGAACACGGCATTACCTTCTCACGCGATGACGCAAGCAACTTAGCACAAGCAAAGGCGGCAAACTACTGTGGGCAATACATTGTTCTACGCCATTTTGGTTGTTCCCCACAAGAGATCACTAAACTCTATTTAGCAGGGGGATTTGCGAACTACGTTAACCTACAAGATGCCATTGACATAGGTTTTCTTGCACCTGTCCCTCAAGATCGGATTGTCAAAATTGGGAACGCGGCAGTAGGTGGTGCAAAAGCAGTACTACTTTCAAGGGAAAAACGTGCGGAGATTGAGAAGTTTGTTAAAAACATTGAACATATAGAACTTGAAACAACTCCTGATTTTTTTGAAATTTTTGTTGAAGGGTGTCAATTCAAGCCAATGTCAATTGATATATGGGGAACATAAAAAAAGACATCATTTGGAATTGTGGCGTTTGTAGTCGCGCAATTCATTGCGCCTCTTACATTCGCACTTAGTGTGGTTGAAAAGCCATTATCCGATAGCAGAGGAACTCAATAGGTGATAGAATTTCGTGAACGTTTAACGTCTGATAAACCAATTCTATATGATGGTGGATTCGGGTCGCAACTGTTTGCTCGTAATATAGAACTTGCCAATAGTGCGCTTGCTAACGAATTGCATCCTACTGATGTTGTTGATATTCATTCAGATTATATCAGTGCTGGTGCAGAGGCAATCGGCACGAATACGTTTGTCGTGTCACCACTCCACCTGCAAATGGCAGGGCAAGATAAATCGGATGCACAACGACTCATCCGACTCGGTGTTCAGCATGCAAAGCAGGCTGTTGAAAAGAGTGGAAAAGATATTTACATAGCCGGTTCTGTTGGTCCATCACCGGGTGCTATTGAAGCGGACAGCGGTGACACAACATTCGGCATTCCAAATGATGAAGTAAGAGAGGCACATAAACTTGTTATTCGGACACTCGCAGAAGAAGGTGTAGATTTTCTCTGCCTTGAAACAATGTTTTCCGCGAAGGAAGCTGCAATTGCTGCTGATATTGCCCGCGAGACCGAACTCCCTATAGCCGTAAACATGACATACAAATGGACGAAGGAACGCAGCACGGGCAAAGTGATCTATAAAACCGATTGGGGACATTCTGCTGCCGACTTACTTCAAATGCTTGCCAGCAGAGAGTTTTCGGGTGGTGATTCACTATTAGACTGTGTTGATATTATCGGTCTTAACTGTGGTGCAGAATCAAAGCGCACAGAACATTCGGGCATGCCTTACGCCATCACTGGGACCGAACAACTACATGCAGCACTGTCAGAAATAGGTATTAATGGTAAACGCATGATGGCATATCCAAACGCTGGTATGCCCCAGCTTGATGAGAACCATAAAACTGTCTATACACAAACACCGACTGAGATGGCATGTCATGTCCCTGCGCTCATTGAAGCGGGTGCATACTTAATCGGTGGGTGTTGTGGCACGACACCTGCACATATAAAGGCTTTCCGTGAGGCGATTGATGCGAACCCGTGTTAAAATTTGTGGCATCACCAATCTTGAAGATGCGGAAATATCAGTAACGGCAGGTGCTGATGCCCTCGGATTTATTTTTGTGCCACAGACACCACGTTACATTACACCAAATAATGCAGTTGAAATCATCCGAGCGTTACCTCCGTTTATTACAACAGTTGGCGTTTTCAGAAATACTGAACATAAGGTAATTGAGAATATTGCGATCCGCACTGGCATCACATCTATTCAATTACACGGCACAGAATCACCCGAATTTTGCACACAAATATCATTACCTGTTATTAAAGTTTTTGAATTACAGAACGAAGAGGATTTGCAAACCTTAGGCGATTATAATGTAAATGCATACCTTGTAGATAAACCAAAATCAGTATCAGATGGGACAATCAATTTGGAATTGGCACTAAAGGCGCGAGACCACACAAAAAAGTTGATCCTTGCAGGCGGTTTAACCCCAGATAATGTTGCAGATGCGATTCGATATGTTAAGCCGTACGCTGTTGATGTTGCCAGCGGCGTTGAATGTAAGAAACGCTACAAGGATCCAAATAAAATTAAGGCATTCATCAGCGCTGTTAGACAAGCTGATGAAGCAAGAACGGAAAGATGGAAACAATAACCCTAACCTATAAAAGACTACCAGACCGTGTTAATTACTTTCAGCAGCAACTGCTCTATGAAGATAAAAACGTTATCGTCACATCCCAAAAGATTAAACCTTCTTCGCCAATCGTCTTGAACGGTGAGACAGTTTTAGGGGACAACTTCACTGCGATTTGGTTCGTATTCACAGGATTGTGGTACGACATCGGCAAAATCTACAATCTTAATGACGAATGGACAGGCTATTATTGCGATATTATGAAACCTGTTAAGCGGAGTCCAGATCAATTTGAAATCGTCGATCTATTTCTTGATTTGTGGGTTTCACCTAATGGTAGTTATGAAATTCAGGATGAGGACGAATTTGAAAATGCGCTTGAAGAAGGGACTATAAGCACTGAATTGGCAGAAAAAGCGCGAAATGCGTTAGATAACTTAATCGGTGAAGTAGTGTCAGGAAAATTTCCACCCGAATTTGTAAAAAATTTCGTATCTCAATAAACCATTGGAGACTTGACATGTCTATTTTAGCAATAAATGGCGGTGAGTCCATCCGCACCAAGCCTTATCCTACATGGCCAACACTTGATCCAGCAGACATAGAAGCGTTTGAAAGTATCTATAACAGCAGACAGTGGGGAGTCGGCGGCACAAAAGTTCCTGAATTTGCAAAACAATTCGCTGAATTCCAAGGCGCAAATTATGGTGTTTGCGTCAATAGCGGCACGACTGCACTCTATATTGCCTTAAAAGCCGCGGAGGTTGGGCCGGGTGATGAGGTGATTACCACACCGTATACCTTTCAAGCCACCATCGTCGCTATTCTAATGACACATGCTGTGCCAGTTTTTGTGGATACTGCACCCGATAGTTTTCTGTTGGACGTTTCCAAAGTGGAAGCAGCGATCACTGAAAGGACGAAAGCGATCCTCCCTGTCCACATAGCGGGTTATCCCGCTGATCTTGACGCGCTTGTAGATATTGGCAATCGGCATAATCTAAAAATTATTGAGGATTGTGCGCAAGCGCATGGAGCAGAATGGCGTGGCAGAGGTGTAGGGAGTTGGGGGGATTTCGGGTGCTTCAGTTTTCAATCTTCCAAAAATCTTTGTGCTGGTGAAGGCGGAATCGTTTTGATGAATGATCGAGAACTCTATGAACGCGCCTGGGCACTTCACAACTGCGGACGCACCCCGCCAGGGACAGAATCCGGTAATATAGAACCGTTCGGTGGAAATTTTCGAATGACAGAATGGCAAGCTGGACTCCTCCTTTCACGCTTAACACGACTTGAAGCCGAAACTAATCATAGACACATGAATATGCGCTGGTTAGATGGTTGGTTTGGTGAGATTCCCGGTATCAAGGTAACACCCCTGGATCCCCGCGCAACCCGCTGCGGTTCGCACGGGTATAAAGCGATTTTTGATTCCGAAGAGTTTGAAGACATATCACGGGGAACGTTTATCAGTGCAATGCGTGCAGAAGGTATACCTATCGGATATTGGTATAACACACCGATGTATCGTGCTTCGTTTCTTTCCTCTAACCTTTTCGGTTCTGACCTTGATTTTTCAGATGTCCACTGTCCTGAAACAGAAAAAATATGTCAATCAGGACTCGCCTTCAGTCAGAATGTATTAATGGGAACAGAAGAGGATATGGAAGATATTATTAAGGCAGCAATAAAAATCAGACGTAATGTAGGTGAATTATAGTAAAAATCACAATTATCTTTATGCTGGCAAGGCGGGGAATCATGGCGAATACCCATAGGTGTAAAGTTAAGCAGGACTTACGCACAAGCGGTAGGCGCGTTTTGTAAACGCGCTGATAATGCAGAATTTTACTGAAAATTACACCATTTTAGCCGTAATTATTGCAAAAATATAGAAAATTGCGTAAGTCCTGTTAAGGAAATTAAATCCATTTTTGCGTGTCTTCAGTCCCGTAGGGACGCAATGTTTATAGAAAAACGTTGACTTGACCCTCTTCAGTCCCGTAGGGACGATATGTGTAGAACAAGGCATTAGATAAACATATCGTCCCTACGGGACTAAAGAGACCTTGTTCGACCCTGCTCTATAAACATATCGTCCCTACGGGACTGAAGAGTGGACAATCCAATAACCATGCGTATTGAGAAAGGGCACAATGATTCAGACGTTTTCTTAACTTTACACCTATAGGGAATCATGGCGAATACCACACGGGGAATCATGCAGAATGCCACACGCGCATTCTGCCACGCGCATTCATACCGTTGATTTCTTCCGAACCTCGCCAATGTGCATATATTTTTGGATTTTACTATAAAAAGTCGTCAATTACACTAAAAAACAGACAAAATCAGATTTTTCTGAAATTTTACTATCCTTTTTATATATCAAAGACTCTATAATACCAAATGCGTCCATAAAAGGAGAATTTAAAATGAGTAATGAACGTGAAACCCAAAAGGAAATTCGGCGAATTGTCCGAATGTTAGAAGCAACAACAAGGCATCTTGAAAAAGCTTCTATATTAGACGATTTATCCAGCGGAGAAGCAAGGTGCATCCGACAATTCAACAATGCCCTGGCACGACTACATGATTTAGAAGCACTGCCAGAAGGGTTGTTTGAACCCTTAGACGAGGGAGCGTCTGTCGGGGATATTGGACAGGCATACCATCAAGTTGCAACCTATCTCAAAGAAGGGATGGGATTTGATTTCGACTTCGATTTTAAAAAAGAGAAGGAAACTATTGGCAACGTGATGAAAGATGTTGGTGAAGTTGTAACTCGTGCTGTCTTCAGCGCGAGGGAAGCAGATCCCGAGGATAGTGAATCTTCTGAATCTACAATTGAAGTTGTTGAAGTAGAGGAAGATAAATCTGATCCTGTTGAACCGCGTCTTGATAAATTAGAGGAACAGATGGAAACTGTTGTTGAAATTCTTCAAGAACTCCGCGTGAAAAAAAATAAGAAGGATAAAAAGGATGATTAGATGCAGTGTTAATACCATTCTGATAATGTATCTCTCTTGTGTAGCACAAACTGTTAGTTTGTGCCTTCCAACACTGCAATTCATGAAATTCAGTAATGAGAAATTATTTTTAGAAATGGTATAATATCACTTGCACATAGGAGGACATCATGACACGTAAACAATTTTGGGGAGTTGCTGCTTTCATTATTATACTGACCGGAGCCGCCGTATTTTATATTCGACACGAACTTTTAGATATCCGCCAGTATCAACAAGAAGCTGATGAGGCAGAAAAACTGTTAGAGGAAAGCATGAAGAAAAAAGAAACGCCAGAGGAGGTAAACGTTGACCGTGTCAACGCTGGAGCAGTTGATTCAGTAAAAGTCTCTGATGCAGATATAGAGAAATTTCTCAAGGAACTTGCTGCGGAAGGGAAAGTCTCTGAGGCAGACGTAGAGAAATTACTTGAGGATGTTGCTGCGGAGGAAGAAGAGGTGGAGGAAAAAACGCTCTCACCTGAAGAATTGGCAAAACGAGAAGAGCGGCGAAAAGCGCGGGAACTCTGGGACAAAATCAGGAAAACAATAGGCGGAGGTATACACAGTTCTACGGACCCAGAAAAAATGCAAGAGTTGGTTCGCCTTTTTGAAGAAGCCGCAGGAGGCCCCACCATACTTACCGACATGAATAATTTAGCAACGATGCTCCAAAAATATGTGGACACAAACGGTAATGTGCGTACTTCCGATCTCTTAAAACTGGCAGATTACCACGAATCAGTTCCCGGTGAACTTGGCGAATTCATGACCGGTCCTGCAACGTTTTACCGCAACTTGGCACAATATGCCAAAAGTAAAGGCTACGAAGAAGTTAATTTGTCCGAGATAATGGCAAATCCGCCGGATGACTTTGAAAAAGTTCTGATGGAGCATTATGAGTCTACCAAATAATGCCTAAGCCAACTTAGGCGCGCTTACCGAGAGAAATCACGGTAAGTTGGTATTCTAACCCAAGTTGCTACCTTTCACCATAAAGTTGTTGGCTCATGTAAAGAATGTGTGCTAATGAAAAGTTTAACCCGTGTGGCCATTCCTTCCATAAAAATAACCGCACACACTTTTTACATGAGCCAAGTTGTTTTATATTCGTTGTAATTGTAAACATACTTTCAACTCAAAACCTATCGTTGTCACTGCGTGCATTGACTTTGATAAAAGTTGTGTAATAAGACAATTTGTCACCTCAACCCATTTTCTATGAAAAAGAGCATGTAAACTTCCCAAGATGGAAGTTGATTTAAGGTTCTTCTTCCGAATCGGTTTGAAAGTGGATCCTGTGAGGTGTAGCGCGTCTTCAATACCATAGTTGTAATACGCTTTGTCCACTCCACATACACCAAAACATCTTGAGGCAAATTAAACAGATAATATCACATCCCATTTTACGATATTTCCTTGGTATGGAGGCACTTTAATGTTAGTAACCTTAATTCAAAAAGAGATTATGAATCATATCCTAAGTGCCCGATTTGTTGCCCTACTTCTGATGTGTGTATTACTCATCCCGCTCAATTTCCATATAAATTACCATCGTTACCTTCAGCGCCAAGTTATCTATCAAGAAACTCTTGAAAAGGAAAACAATAAAGACTCGGCGGGACAACCTTGGAAACAGAGAAAGACGACAGACCCGAATCTTGAAGTTTCCAAACTGATTCTTAAGCCCGCGCCTTTAAGTGTATTCGCGACTGGTTTAGAATCCGCCCTCCCGAGTTCCCTCGGGATGACACGCAACGGAATTAAGCGAGGGGAAGCAGCTCTGTCTACCGCACCGATCGCTTTTCTTTTAGGTCATCTCGACTTTGTGTTCGTCGTTAGCACCGTCTTTAGCCTGTTGGCACTCCTATTTACCTTTGATGCAGTTGCAGGGGAAAGAGAAGCTGGAACACTTCGGATAACCCTCGCCAACGCGCTGCCACGTGATATCTATTTGTGGAGCAAACTCATTGGTGGATATATCGTATTCATCCTTCCGTTCTTAATCTCGTTAATTACCGGTTTACTTGTGCTCGTCTGGCAAGGATTCCCACTCGCAGAACTGGACGTTTTTCCGCGCATCCTTTATCTTTTCCTCGTTTCACTGCTCTATATTGCAGTCTTTTTTGCTATGGGCGCGATGATCTCAATTTATTTTGACGGTTCCAAGACAGCACTCATCGTCGCATTTACTGTCTGGGTGTTCGCTGTCCTAATCTTACCCCGAGTTGGGTTTCTCGCGGCACAAATCGTAGCACCTACTTCAACAGCGGAAAGCGTCTACAGGGAAAAGGCATTGAGACGTGAAGAATTACGTGTCACTCTTGAAACGAAAAGAGGCGAAGTTATGGGTAAAATGATACAGGAATCTAATGCTTCACAAAACGAGAAAACAACTGGTTTCTTTAGATTAGATGAAGAATTCGTCGCAAAAATGAACGAGAAGATGGTCCCCCTTGAAGAAGAAGCACGCTTAAAATACCAAGACTTCGCAACAGAACTTGACAAACGTTATGAGCAAGAAAGAAAACGGCAAGATGAAATCGGCATAAACTTTTCCAGAATCACGCCTACGGCTTCCTTCATTTTTCTGGCGACAGATGCTACGCAAACCGGTCAGGTAAAAAGAAATACTTACTTCCAAACGGGGACTCGCTACTATGAGGCACTTGATGCAGAAATATTTAGCAAAATATCAGAGGCTGCTCTTATCCAAACAGAAGAAATTTCGTCCCCAATGCCACCCCCGCCACTCGCGGAGTTGAGCTTGGAAGAGACGCTTAAGCATGCTGTCATGGATTTGCTACTGCTTTGCTTCTTTATAGGTGGGTTTACAACTGTCGCGTTCTTAAAATTCTTCCGTATGGATATTTGAGAAGAAACGCTACGATTTTAGTCTTACGAATGAATCCAATCGCATGCAAACGCTATCTATTGTACAAAGAAAGAAGTAAAATATAGCTCTATCCAAGTAGAGTTCTCAAGAGGTATTAACATTTTACCAATGCTTGAAAGAATACATCCGTTGCCCAAAAGACAAACCCAAAATAGCCCATAAACTACCCATAACAAATTCGCCCAGCATTGCACCAAAAAACAGTGGGAGTGCCTTACGGTACGCGCCAATCCCGCCGTGTCGAACAAGTATAGACTTTATCACCCACGCCAGAAAAACGGGAAACCAAAGTCTACCGAAGTTCCAATTGCCAGCAAGTGGATAGGCAAGCGGGTGCAATTGCCACCAGATAAACCTTAACCGCATAAAGAGGGTGCTTAGTGTCAGAACAATACCAAAGCCAAAGAAACCGAGATGTCGCCATTCTGTTTCACTCGGAAACGTCAACCAACGTTGAAGGTCATTAAATGCCTCTTGTCCGCGCCATGTACCTAAACTGCCATGTAGATAACCTGCGTGTAGGAAAGCCACAAACCCAATAGCCAGACCAATAACTGATGATCCCCACATCACCCAAAGCAGTTGGCGACTGTTGATCGCACCTTTTTCAGCAAGCTTAAAACCTTCAAGTTGGTTCGGCATCGGTTGCGAACGGTAGTTGCGTGTAAATCCATATAGGAAGGCGAACCCTGTTAACGTTTGCGCTCCAATCTTTCTGGACCCAAAGAGTGAAGTTAGAAAAAAGCTGGGACCTGCCCTATAAAAATCCTGTGTCGGCGTTCCAAGTTCCGCCCGCATCCGAGTAAACGCCAAAACCAATATGAAATGGATACTGAAAAATCCAAGTATGCCCCACCACGACATGCCTGCTTTCACGCAAAATCCGAACACAATAGCAATACTAATCAGAAAACCGAAAAACGCACCGCGATACCCAATTGGCTCACCCGACGAGTCAAGGTCAGTTTTCAAACCTAAAATATTGCGGAATACCTTCCATAAGTGCTTATGTGTTATCCAGAGTGCAAAGAAGCACAGCCCGAAGTATGCACCGAGCGATTGCATATCAATGTGTGGATAACCGGGTGTCTGATTGAAACCTGACATAGACCCAAATATGAGTTGCACCTTCCAAAATAGATAGAAAACCCAACAAGATAATGACAAATCAAGCGGCATTAAAAAACCGATGCCGATGGCGTAAGGATTTAGATGAATAGGAGTCGAACCGATAGCATTGAGAGGTTTTTCTGTGAACATCCGACCAATATCGTGCCGAATCGGAATCCCAGGGACAAAAGGAAATAGGAAATTGAGCCCGTTCAATAGGTCAAGTCCTAATCCGACACCAAAACCTATCCAGAGGAGACGATTGCGGTAGAAAACACTCCCTTTTGTCATTTCAAAAGGGAGTAATATGATCGGGTAACTTAGTTTTTCATGTTCAATCCACTGTTTTCGGAGAATCGCGCTCAGCATTATCATAGAAAAAGCGAGCGCAGAAAAGAAAAGCAACCAGAATAGGACAGGCGTGAGCCATGCCCGAATATGTTCTATTTCAAATAGGTTAGATGTCCCCTCATAATAGCCTGTTAGAGCACCGCGGTCCATCACTGCAATCCAGTCCGGAATGTATCGAAAAAAGAGAGATTGCCATTCATTTTCCGGTGTAGCAAACCAACTGGCATGTCCCAAGATGCACATTGTCGCCTGCAACAAATCATGACCACATACGACACAAGCAAGTGTTACCATGAGGTATGTTGTAAGCATTTCTGCTTGTGTAAGCTGCCATTTCGGAAGGTATCGTGTTAAGAATAGGTTACAGATTGCAACAAGGAATAGCGTAAAGACGGCGTTGAAAAAGATCGCCATCGTGGTGGGATATTGTGTTGTCCATACGGTTTCTGTTTGAACAACAAGGTATATATTGAGGGGAAGTGATAGCAGACCGATAATTATGGCACGCCACGTGATATTTTCAGTTGATAGGCGAGGCGGTTTGTCCATAAATCTGCATCACTGTTTTTATAGTAAAATCTATAATTACTTGCACACATTTGTAGCGTAAACTTTTAGTTTGCGTACACTACTGCACAAACTGGAAGTTTATGCTACGGCACAGTCCAATAGGGCGGTTTAAGTCCCACAGATCAAAAGTGTACATATATTTTTGGATTTTACTATAATGAAATTTAGAAAGCTCGTTCAACACCGAAAAAAAGCTGCGGCTGCAATGGAGGTGTGAATGATGGATCAAGCGGAAACGCGAGTTCAATCCGAAAGATGCCTGCATCGCTTACCTGAGAAACACTACCGCGCACCCCAAACCCTACGCTCGGTTTAACTTTTTTTATATCAAATGTATTATAACTATCCCAGATGTAACCAATATCTGTGAAAGCGGTTGCACTCAGAACAAGGCCAAGGTCAACGATACGGTCTTTAATAAAAGGCTTAGCAAAGAATGTCGCAACCTTTGTTAGACCGTCATTAATCTTTCTAAAGAAATCACCGCCGCAAAGGGTCCGGCTTTCTAAACTTAGCACCATCATTTTTTCACCGTTAAACTGTCTCAGTCCGTATCCACGCAAACCGTTGGCAGCCCCTAAGGTAACTTGGCTTTCACCGCGCCATCCGAACTGCATCTCCGTTTTAAATTGTGCGACAAACGTCTGTTGCAAATCAAATAAACCGTTTTCACGGAATCCTGTATCTACTCTATAAATGTCGCCGGTGTTAAATACATCACGAAAATATAACGCACTTCGTGCCTGCAGAACAGAACGTTCAACCCGATCAGTAAAACTTGTTGAAAAATCAATAAGTGCTGTGCCAAAAAAACGATCTCGACTTATCCAACCACCATTAATACCGAGGGATGCATAATATTCGGTGCGCTCAGAACCGTATAACGGCGAAGCATATCCAAAGGAAGTGCTGAAGTGAGAGCCTGTGATAAAATCTTCCTCTCCCCCCATGCCTCTGAGGAATCGTGTTTGATGAAAACCGACATTTCTACGCCCAACAGTAATCCCTACACGTTTGATGTCACGATTAGATGGTGACGCGTCTGAAACCCTGATAGACTCAATTGGTAGGTAGATTGTGCGATGTGAGTCAAACCAGAATCCTAAGTAGTTTTGATGGTGCCGGTCTCCAAAGTACTGTAGTATATTGCCGGATGTTTTGTGAAGAGTTTGCTCAAAAATATCTGTTTTTTTTCCATTTTCGTACCAACGGACTTGATTTATCAGCTCAGAGATGCTAAAACTTGCACTCCAACGGCTTTTTAAGGTATATTGAGGTCGTTCTAATAAAACACGCCATGAATCCCCCTCACGTTTCTGAACGTATTCACTGTCAAAATTCCAGTGAGAATTGACAAGACGGGGCATCCTATATCTCCAAGTAAAGAACCCACGCGTTTTTTCACCCGCTTCCGTAATCCGTTCATATCTAATTTGTCCTGCTTGCCCAGACCCAAAAATATTAGATTCCCTTACTTGAGCAAGAAAATACCCGCTCTGATTGTTAATTCCTGGGTCAAGTGCACCGGTGATAGAAAAAAGTTCTGTAACGGTAACATGAATTGTGACATTTTCCAATTCTGTATCCCATTTGGACTCAATCTTTGCGGCACCGATATAACGTTTCTGTCTTAAAATCCGTTCACTCTCTTTTTTATCTGCTTCTATGTAGACATCACCTTTCTGAAATAGGAGTTCCCGTAAAATTACATTATCTCTGGTTTTCGTATTTCCAGATACCGTGATTTCCCCAATTTTCCCTTCAGCAATCTCTATTCCAATATAAAAACCATCGTCCAATTTTTTAGGGTCTTCAGTGACTCTTGCGTACTTGATGCCTTTATTGTGTAAAAAACGGGTAATCTTTTCAACATCCTTTTTCAATATCTCAGCATCATAGGGTTCACCAATGCTTGTTTGCATCAGATTCTTAATTTGTTCTGTGGAAAATGAGTGATTTCCCTCTATTATAAGACTACGGACAACATTCGCTTGATTACAAAAAATAGGTTGTGGATTGAGGCAAAATATCACAATTAAATATAAAAAAGGACAGTGTAGACAAGTAGCACACAGGCGTATAGTAGGACAGACAAGACTGTAAAAACTAAACGTCCTTTTGCAATCTGACATTATGCTTCACCTGCAGTTAATGTGCTTTCACGGTTGGAAAGAAAACCTTCAAGGAGCAAAAGGCAAACTGCTAAAACAAGCAATTCACCCCAAATTTCCCTGCCATGTCTTTTGATGTCTAATGCTTCAGTGTCCAATTCACCCGTCTCGTTAGTTGAACCAGCTTGTGCGTTGACACGTTCAGATGCTTGCTGCAGAGAAATGGAAGTCAAATCCGCTTCAGCAGATGAGACATTGACAGCAAAAAAGTCTCTGAACAGCCTATCTTCTGCTTTCACATCTACTTGATAGATACCGGGGAGTTCTGTAGACTCAAAACGTATTTCTCCATCTTCACCAATTGGAACTGCAGTCATGGTATCCTCATCTGGTGATTCAAGTCTTTTAATCCACGCCTGCCCGCCATAATTCTGCGGATAACTGGCTATGTAGGCTTCGCCAACGTTTATATTTTTTCGCACGTCACTCCGTATTACATAAAGCACACTATGTTGAAGGAGCGGTAAGAAATATGGATTAACAAGTAGTTCACTACTATTAGGTTGCTGTTGGAGACTACAGTTAAAGAATAGGATATGGCTTTTACCTTCACGCCGTTCTATGAGAAAAGGTGTTTCATCGCCAAAACGTGCGATAACAGTGGCATCAGGCGCCGGAGTTACCGTCATACCTTCATAAAATTGCGGTCCATATTGACCTGAAAGGACATTCTCTGGAAAAATCTCAAAGATAGGATGTGTCTCTTCATATTTGCTGACCTGTTGCGGGACCTGCCATCTAATCGGTTGACCAAATTGAGCAGGTGCCCACGATAGATTGTGACTGGCAGAGCCGAAAACAATTATACTTTTCCCTTGGCGGATGAACTCACCTAACTGTGCTTCTCCTCCGGTAGAAATCTCTGGCCCATCTGCAAGAAGGATGATGTCAAACTCTTCAAGAGGAAACGTATCAAATTCAGCAGGAGTACACGCAGTCGGTTGTATCATAGGCACTTCCACAGTTTGCTTGCTTTCCAACGGATTCAGTGCCAATTTTAGATATTCTGTCTGTTCACCGACACAAAGCACCCGAACTTCACCGAGTGCTTCAAGCGCGAAATATCGGCGGTTATCTATATTTAATCGATCATCAGTTAATGCAAAGTATCCAATATGTGTCCCTGGTGCCGAAAATGTATGTGTTAAAGTGGTTATTATTGATTCATCTGCTGTAGCCGAAAAAGTGTGTGTTTTCTTTTTCTCATTTCCCGCAAAGAACGTCAGCGTCGTTTGTGCTACTGGGGCATCAGAATTATTTTTAATTGTAGTGTTCAAATGGAATGGTAAATCAACACCTATTAGTTGATGAGAAGGTAGAATTTCTTCAATATTTGTATTATGTGAGATATTTTCATTAACAGGCAGTAGCACAATTCGAGAACCAGATCGATTCGCAACTGTTTCCCAATTATCCCAACCGTTTTGGGCAAAATCGGAGATGAGATAGAGTTCTTTATTCTGTTGGGTTGACTCAGAAAGAATTTCGTGTGCAAGTTCAATGCTTGGTTGGACGTTTGTAGCGCGATAAGATACTTCTGCGTTTTGAATCGCTTCTATAACACTATCAACATCAGGCGTAAGTTGTCGGAAAATAGGTTTCGGAGCATCCGACATTAAAATTAGGCTGGCGGAATCTCCATGACGAAGAGAACGGAGTACGTCAGTCCCCAAAGTTTTTCCTTTTTCAAACCAGATACCATCAACATCTTGGTACCCCATACTGTAAGAATTATCCAAAACGATTACCACGTCAGTTTTGGCGCGCACAGCAGCAAGCGGAAGACCAAGTGTGAGGAAGGGACGCGCCAAAGCGAGGGCGATAAGTGCCACAATTAACATCCGTAAAAGTAGGATCAGCAGTTGTTTGAGTTGTAGCCTGCGGGCATTTTGGCGATGTGCTGCAACCAAGAACATTAAACTGCTAAAGTCTACAGTTACCGCCTGGCGGCGGCTCCATAGATGGATAAGTAGTGGAATAGTGGCAGCCAATAAACCAAAAAGAAAAAGTGGGTTAAGAAAAGCCAATCGTAATCTGCTCCTGTTGCTTGTATCACCTGCAGAAGGGATTTTTATTCATTTATAGTAAAACCAATAATTAATGAGATACTTCTATAGCGCAAACTTTATGAAAATTAATTTATTAATTCGGTAATTTTCGGTCCGCACAAAACACGCGTACCCTGCTGCTGGCGAGGCGGGGAATCATGGCGAATACCCATAGGTGTAAAGTTAAGGAAATTAAATCCATTTTGCGTCTCTTCAGTCCCGTAGGGACTGAAGAGTGGACAATCCCAATAACAGTCGGTATTGAGAAGGGGTCATAATGATTCAGACGTTTTCTTAAGTTTACACCTATGGGGCGGTTTCCCAACCGCACCATTAACTATGTCCAATTAGTTCTAAAATCTTCTATAATCCGTCATTCAACAATGTCAATTTCAAGTTGATTGAGAGTGCGGAAAACCCCTTCCGTAAATTCAACCATAGTGCCCGATTCTAATATATTCCCTTGGAGTTGAATGTGATTCGCATCAGCGATAATTTGTCCTAATGTAGGATCCATTTGAACCCATGTCCCTACGTACACTTCCGGCCAGAAATGGTAATAGAACGCATCTTTTGAAAACACTAATCCTGAACAGATACGTGCTGGAATTCCGACTGAACGTGCCATCGCTATCAGCAGCACAGTATGTTCTGTGCAATCCCCAGAAAGCGATTCAAGTGTTTTCAGTGATGAATTGAAACCGCCACTTAATTTTTTATTGCGAATAGATTTGTAGACCCAGGTGCTTAGTTTTTTTGCTGCTCGCCATGAATTAACTTCGCCATCTAAGATTTCCACTGCTTTTGCGTGTATGTTTGGATGGGCAGCTTCAATAAAGACAGTTGGAGAAAGAAAAGTTTGAAGTTCAGAATCCTCAACCGGTAAATCAACACAATTTCCGTCTTCTATCTCTGGAATTTCAATAGAAAGCGTTCCAGACCGTTCGGAATTCAACGCAAGTTTTTGGTGGTCTCTGGTCATAATAGCTTCCTTGAGACTACCTTCTGATAGTTGTACACTTGCAACAAACCGCGCTGCGTTCCGTTTCGGTTTTTTACCTGTCGGGATAATACGAGTGTTTAACACAAGATCAACTTCTTCAACTGCATCCAGGGCAGTTTCCCTATCTGTTTTCGTTGCCACCATAGACAATCCCATCATATCTGTTGTAGATTTGTAGGTTGTGCCATCAGGAGTAATCCATAAACGTGCGGTAATGCCGCCCATAATGTCCAGTTCTTGTTTTAAAATATAGACCTGTTTTTCTTCGGATTGATACGTTAAACTCGCTTCATCTACAACGCTAAGTTCTGTTTTTATGGATTGAAGTAGGTCGAAGCTGAACGTGTTATAGTTGAGTTTTTCACCGATTTTCAATTGGTCTTTAGATAAGAGATAGTTCACAGCAACAGTATCGGAGATCGTGTCTTCGGGAACAGCAATTTCTGATTCTGTTGTTTGACCGTTAAGAGTCGTCTTCATATATGCTACGTTGTCTTTAATTTTTCCTTCAACTTTTTTCTTCTCAGATTCATTAGAAGTTAGGACAAAATAGCGAGGTTTGAAATTGGAATCCGAATACTCAATACGGTTCATCTCAATTTTCATGTTATTCCCAAAACCTTTAAATTGCATGACCATGTCTGTTCTACTTCGAAGCATTTCCTCGCCTTGATACTCAGTTTTTTCAAGATATATATACATATATCCTATTTTCATGCCCATCATGGTCAAGTCATACCAGTGTTCTTCGGGCTGTTTTAACATTTCTTCAAATTTCAATTGGTCAGTCTCCGATGCTTCGCAAATCAAAACTATAGCTACCAACAGTAGCGCAGATATCCAGACAAATTTTGATAATTTCATAGTCATACCCCATAAACAGATTGAATTTGATTTTCAAATTTATTCCTATATTTCCCTCAATTAAGATACAGTTGCCATTGCAACTGTATGTGTGTTCCGTTGTTTAACCTTACGATAGTTTCCAAAAACTTTCAAAAAATTGCGTTTGATAAATTCTCGCAACCCAGAAATTGTTACGACATACATCCTTCCATTTTGTTTGAGGTGTCGCTTTGCATCAATAAAAAATATCCGCAGGAGTTCTTTGCCAACATTGGCTGGTAAGTTAGAAGCGATAACATCAAATTGGATGTCGGGTAGATGGCTGAATCCGTTGCTTAAAAGGACATGACAATTTGAGAGTTGATTCTGTGTAACATTTGTACGAGCATACTCTATAGCGACAAAATCTTTGTCCACCATGTAGACACCTGCTGTTTGTGGACATTTTGCCATAGTCACACCAATTGCACCGTACCCACATCCAAGATCGAGACAAGTGTCTCCTTCTTCAATTTCCAACTGTTCTATCAACAGTTGTGTTCCCGCATCAACCGCTTTTGGTGAAAATAGTCCCCACGTGGTAGTAAAGGTGAGGTCAAATCCGCGCAATTTTGTCTGAAAGGTAAGTTCGGATTGGGTGTCTGGTGTCATACTATTAGGAATTTCGTTTTACCACTTTATCAATACACCGAGTGTATCCCCAGGTGTATTCCATAATAGATCAAAAGCGGCTTTCGCTTCTGTATAGTGAAAACGGTGTGTTATCATTTCAGATGCACGAATCTCACCGTTCTGTATTTTCTGCAACGCGCGGGCAGCGATATTTGAACGTGGCTCATCAGTGAGAATGCCAGCGACAAGTCTTTTACTCATCATCTTTGACGAATATAAAGGGAGCGGTTTTTGTTGATAGAGTGCAATGAGCTGGATAATTCCATATTGACGCACCATATCCTGTGCTTGTTCAAAAGACTTAACGCCTGCATGTCCACCGACACAATCTATGACCAAATTCGCGCCTTTTCCATCGGTAAGTCTACGAACCGCTTGGATAGGGTCTTCCTCTGCAGCGTTTATTGCTACATCCGCACCGAGTTGAAGTGATAACTCACATCGCAACGATAACGCATCTATAGTTATAATCCGTTCAGGTGAATAACTACGGACGACCTGCATCATCAAACTGCCAACCAAACCTTGTCCTAAAACAACGACTGTGTCTCCATCTTGGACACCTGATGAGTCTGCCCAAGCGACAGAGCTGGTTGCAAGTGGTAGAAAAGTTCCTTCTTCAAAACTGACATTTTCAGGAAGATGTACGATCCGCCCATCAGTTGCGTTGGGTTCAGCGACGACGTATTCGGCGTGCGGTGCTACAACCATCACCCGATCACCAACATGATAATCGGCAACTTGACTTCCAATCGCATCCACAGCACCTGTGAGAGAATACCCCATGATTGAAGGTGAAACCGCCTCTTCAAGGATGTATCGCCTAAAAAGTTCGGAACCACGGCTAATTAAAGTTGTATCTGTTTTAACCCGAATCTGGTTTGCGTTTATTTCTGGAATCGGCACCTCTTCTAATTGGATATTGCCGAAGCCTTCTGGTTTGGTTACCCGAATCATGTTTTCTAACCTCCTCGTCTATCCTCTTAGGACACCGAATAAAGCATTAAGTTTACCGTTGCAAACGCTTCACTAAATCCTCACGAGTAGTGGGTTTATTTAGATCCATTAAATAAATGTGAAAGTTATCGCTCCTATCGGAAACAAACGCGATATAGCGTCCATCCGGCGAAAAAGTAGGTTGGATAGATCTACCGATGTCACTTGTAATCTTACGTTCATTTTTTCCATTAGCATCGATCAGGTAAATTTCCCAATCACTATCTCTGGCTGACACATACGCAATTGTTTTTCCATCTGGTGAAACTGTGGGACTGTAACAATCATAACGGTTTGGGTTGAAATGTTTTTCATTTTGTCCATCAATATTCATAGTATAGAGTTGATGCACGTCATTTCGTGAAGAAACAAAAACAATACGTTTCCCATCTGGAAAGAAGGTAGGACTGCCTTCGTCTGTTTCATTGTGTGTAATACGTTTGGGTCTGATTTTCTTAGGTGTGATTTGTGTGAAATTGAGTTCATTTAAATCAAGAAGATATAATTCCAGATTCTTGTCAATATTTGATTCATAAACTATCTGATTGCCTGAAGGAGAAACTCGTGGCACGCGTGCGCCAAAACTGATGGGTATAACGGAACGCGTAATTTTACTGTGAATATGTGTTATGTTAAAACCTGTATAAATCGGGGTTGAACCACTACTTTGAAGGACTATTTTGACTTCCCGTGACGCTTTCGGTTCACTGCTATAAAAAATATAATTAGGAGTCTTGAGGAATGCAGGCGAGCTGTCATTAAAATCTGTCGTATACGTTACACGGCGTTGAATCTGTCCCTCTAAATTCATCAAATAAATATCACTATTATCAAGACGAAAAGAGGCAAACGCAATTTGAGTGCCATCTGGTGAAAAGATAGGCGAATAGTTATCGAAATTACCGTGTGTAAGTTGTTTTGTCTTATAACTATCTCCTACAAGTTCGATAATTTTTTGCAATACTTTGGAGTCTGAAGTGCCTTTTTGGACGGTGTTAAGTATACGAAAAGCAGAATCCCTATCACCAAATATGAGATATGTGCGGGCCAATTCCAAACGCGCAGCTGTCCATTTTTCTGGTTGCCTACTGAAAAGCTGTGAGGCTTTTTGGAACTGCTCAATCGCATCATTATTACGCCCTATTTCATTATACGCTTTTCCAAGCAACATTCGTGCTCTTGGATTTTTAGGTTCTGTTTCTATAAAACTCTCTAATTTTACCAGGGCTTCTCGCTCCATTCCCGATATGAGATATGTGCGGGCCAATTCCAAACGCGCAGCTATCCGTTTTTCTGGTTGTCCACTGAAAAGCTGCGAGGCTTTTTGGAACTGCTCAATCGCATCATTATTACGCCCTACTTCATTATACGCTTTTCCAAGCAACATTCGTGCTCTTGGATTTTTAGGTTCTGTTTCTATAAAACTCTCTAATTTTACCAGGGCTTCTCGCGCCTTTCCCGAATGGATAAGTACTTCGATTTTGTCTAAGGTGTTATTTTGACACCCCACCAATATAGCAAGAGATAGACTGCAGCAAAAAATAAATGTGCAATTTAGTTTTGCGTTTTGTTTTGCCCTTAACATATCAAGCCGATCTATAGTGGTACTTCAGTATAATTCTAAAATCAACGCCAGTTTGATAATAAATGACATCAGCTCAATAACAGGTCTTTTCTCCGAAGGCCTATCTTGTGGTTCTTGTAGCACAAACTTTCCAGTTTGTGTGCTATGGCGCAAACTGAAAAGTTTGCGCTACAATAGGCTTTTATCAAACTCACGTTAAAATCAGGTTTCCTCAAATGAAGATGTGTGTTTAAGAAATTCCGTATTTTTTAATATATTTCTAATTGATCTATGAGCGATTTACGCCTACCGCGTAATCCGTCCCTCACCGCATAGATCCAACAGATTATTGCTTGGATTGATGAAGTGACTTTTAGAATCCAAGAAGGGCGAAACATCAACTGTTTTCCATTATCAAGTGTCCAAAGATGAATTGAACCATCGGAATCTGTTTCAGCATCAGCCTTGTCATTTGTTGAAGTTTCAGATTGGGTATCGGGTCCAAAGGGTATTAAATCGCGCCAGCCTTGCACAGGATATGAATTGATATAAAAAATACTAATTGCCGAAGCAAATATAAAAAAGATTACACACCCCTTCACGAATCGCCCTAAGTATATCTGTCCAAGTCCAGGAAGAAGTGCCGACAATATCATCGCGGCATAAGAACGCGGTGGCGGAGGCGGACTTTGTCTATTGGCAGTCATATCGAAATCTGGATGGAGATCAGTAGCAGATTCTTGCATCAATTAAGCTTCTCCTTGTGCAACGAGATATACACCGATACAGATAATGATGGCTCCGATTATACGCACTCTTGGAATTGATTCTTTGAAGAACAACCATGAAAATGGTATTGTCAGAACATATCCCAAACTCAACATCGGATAAGCGATACTCAGCTTAACACGTGAGAGAATGACAAGCCACACAAATGTTGTGAAACCGTAGATTGAAATGCCTCCGATAACATAAGGATTTAATATTACCTGTGTGAGTTTTGGCACTAATTCACGAAAGTTAATAACTCCGACCTTACTGACCCCTTGTTTAAGCAAGATCTGTCCCATGACTGTTAATAAAACATTAAAAAATAGCAATATATAGTCTTTCATATCACTATTATACCACATGTAGAAGTGTTTTGCAATTTTGCAGGGGGAAATTCAGAACCATTCAAATTTCTGTTGCTTTTTGCTTAAGAAATCGTTAAAATTTTAGTTAAGGAGGAGATTATGGTTGAACTGACATCAGAAGATATCGAATTTTTCAGAGACAACGGTTATTTGATTAAACGGAATGTGCTAAACCCTGAACTCATGGAACGGGCACGGACGAAGTTATGGGAAGGAGCGCCAGACGGAAGACTGCGCAAAGACCCAGAAACTTGGGTCGGTCCTTTCAAACCAGAAGAAGAAAACGAAGATAATTCAAATCGACGCAAAGGATTTCGCTGGAACTACCGTGAACCTGGCGGCGAAGAATGGATGGTCAAACTGCTTGCTACCGATCCAAACGTCTGGCGAATGGCAGAACAGTTCTTAGGTGAAGGAAACTTGGTGGTACCCGAACGCGTGCGCGGTATTTATTGCACATTACCCTATGGGGATGTTCCAAAAAAGTCAACTGGATGTCACGTAGATGCACATCCATTTCATCTTGGTGTTGTCGGTTATATTGATGATGTTCCACCCGAAGGTGGTGGATTTACTGTCTGGCCGGGAAGCCACAAAGTATTCTATTACGACTACAAATCGCAATATAAGAACGAGCCAACGCCACAATACGATGTTGATAGAGAACGTCTGAGTAGAGAAACGGGGGTTGATTGTTACGGCAATGCGGGGGATATTGTCTTTTGGCATCATCGGATCGGGCATGCCGCTGGACACAACTATTCACGCCAAATTCGCCAAGCAGTGCT
Organism: Candidatus Poribacteria bacterium; assembly: GCA_965221425.1. Classification (GTDB taxonomy): domain Bacteria; phylum Poribacteria; class WGA-4E; order WGA-4E; family WGA-3G; genus MSPOR6. The sequence goes on from OZ244889.1 coordinate 979,568, forward strand.
ATACGATTTTCGAAAAACGGAATTATCAGAGACACAAGAGGAACCACCTAACGAAGATATGTGGCGGGATTGGCCCGGCATCAAGGCATTGGAAAAGTCTCAGCCTTAGAACTCGCTAACAATTATGTGCATAAGGTGCGGTTCCTTAACCGCACCATTTATAGTAGACTTTAGAATTAATCGGACATTCGGTTAGGAAACCGCATCTACCAGCGGTGTTGTAGCATAAACTTCCAGTTTGTGCATATCCGTGCGCAAACTGGAAGTGAAATCAACGGTATGAATCATGGCGAATGCCATACGCGCATTCGTCCTTAGGCATTCCCCGTGCTACAAAAATGTCCCTTTAATTCTAAATGTCACTATATCAAAGGGGATACCCCTTTCTACCATTTCAGAGACACCTACCGTCTTTTAACGAAGTCCTAATTCCTTCAATGTTCCTGCCATCATATCATAAGCGATTTGTGCCTTTTCCATCCGCATGTGGGGAAAGGTCTCAACAGAGATATACTTTTCGTAACCGACTTTTCCTAAACTCTCAGCGAAAGTTCTAAAGTCTAACTCATCGCCTGCCTCACCGGGAATTAGGAATGTGCTGTAAGGATACATGCCTGTTACACCTTTGACATGGCAGTGTGCCGTAAGCGGTCCCAATTTTTCGGTAACTTCAGCAATATCTTCTCCCAAGTGATAGAAGTTAGTAATATCGTTGAGTGATTTCAAGGCATCGGACCCAACATGTTCAATCAGAAGTGTTACCTTAGGTGATGAGTCTATAGTCGTTGCTTCGTGGTTATGGATATTCATTGTAATCCCAAGTTCCTCTGCACGCCGACAAATTGGCTTTAGTACATCAACAAGCAATTTCCAAGCAAACGCATCACCTTTGTCGCCACCGTAGCCAGTGAGAAAGTTGACACCGTGTGCATTAAGCGCAACCGCTACATCCTGTAGAAGCGCATAATGATCTATCGCTGACTGCTTGTCCTCTAATGCCAGGTGATACAATCCCTTGCCAGTAAACGGGTTGATAACAGAAACTTCTAAACCGTGGTCGGTTATCATCGTTTTGACTTCTTTGAGTAGGTTGTCCGTTACTTCGCCTGAAGGGATGTGTGCTTCTGGTCCACACATCATCTCAATCGCGTCATAGCCGACTTCGGAGAGGATCGTAATGACTTCTTGGAGTGGGAGGTCTTTCATCCCACCTGCATGATATGATAAGTTGATCATGGTAAGTCTTAATTCCAAGTTTTAATGAAATTTTAAAATGTATACAATTCTTTCATAATTCCTAATAAAGTCATATATTGTGATAATAATCTGGAGAGGATTATGCTATTGCCGCTTTTTCATACAGCTTTTGAAAGTCTTTCGGTTTAATTCTGAATTTTGTTCCGTGATTGTGACCTGTTCTCGCATCAAAATCTATGAGAATAAAACCTTTAACTATTGCCTCAATAAACTTTTCGGTACTAAATTTTTCTAAAATAAAAATGTCATGATAATGAACATGACCAATTTTATTGATTTGCTTGGTTGATGCAGTTACATAGAAACAGTTTAACAGTTTTGTGCCCGCTTTATGAAACAAATCGTCAAAACCCCAGTATGGTTTAGGGTCAAGCTCCTCAAGATTAATTCTTTGGTTTACAGAGTCTAACCAATCCGTGTGTTCCGAAGAAACAGACTTGGCATCAAATGAAATTTCTACTTTTTTCTCCGCAAAGTTAATTTCTACTTTGAATCCCCTATCGCTTCTCTTCAACACATCTATAGTTTGGCGAAAACTTTTCTCACCAACTGGATACTTTTTGCCAGCTTCTTTGTGCTTCCACCCATACAAAGGTAAGAGAATTTGAGGAACAATTTTCATGCCGCGAGGTGATGGTTCAAAATGGAAAAGTGTCGTTAGGGATTTTTTTGGAATTCGCTGTGTTTTTAGCTCCCACTCAGCAGCGTTAGGAATTGGTAAATTATTTTCTTCAATTCCTAACAATGCCTCTAATGTATGACCAATCCCTCCATCACTACCTGGTCGCACATTTTCAACCCAACCCCCATCTCTGATTTTTTGTAACTTTGTGACCAGCTCTGTCTTAGTATAACGCAACATAAAAACCTCCATTTTTTAAAATTATCTAAAAAACGTTCCGTTGTACAGAATTTTCAATGAATCCTACGGTTTTGGTGGACGCCAGAAATCAAGCAAGTATTCAAAAGTCACACCCATTGTAATATAATTACTCGGCCAACCAAATATACCGATTCTGTTTACAATATTTGTCCTATCCCAAATGATAGTATTTCTCAGTTCATACCCTCTTTTTCTGAGTTCCTCTATCAGAGAAACATGGATTGTTATTCTTTGATTCTCCAACCACATATCAGGAACATTGATAACACAATGGGCTTTGGGTTTTAATAACGGAAGCAGTTCCTCATAAATATCACCCATTGCCATAGTATAACTTTCTAATTCCAATATCCCCAAGTCCCTTGAGTCTTGGGAATACTGTTCTACCTTACCAAGTTGCTCGTTTTTCCGGTCACGTCTTGATTTATTTTTTCTTTTACGATTCAGAAGGTTAGCATATGGTGGTGATGTAAAAATTAGAGAAAGGGACTCTTCTGATAAATACTGACTTATGTTTCGAGCATCGTCCTGAACTGCAAGCCGGTGTGTAGCATTAAATAATTTCTCCGCTGCTAATCTTTCTTTACATAATTGGATATATTCCGCTTTTAAGTCAAAACCAACGGCGTTTCGATTCGTATCATTTGCTGCAACAAGTGTTGTTCCACTTCCAACGAATGGATCAAGCACTAATTCACCTTCATGCGTAAATAACTCAATTACTTTACGAGCTAAAGAAATAGGAAACGTAGCAGGATGAACTTTTTTGTCTCGAATGTCTCTGCCTTCATAATTAAATTGCCACACTCCGATTTGACACTTCAACCATTCTTTTGCAGTAATACAACTCAAGTGGTTTGGTTTGCACGAACACAGACGTTCAAAATTTAAAGGTAATTTTTGTCCGTAGAATTCTGAATCTTCTTTAATTATTTGAGGGGTTTCAATCTCAGTCATTTGTTTATCAGAAGACGTAGTATCTAACATCTTGGCTCTCCTAATTCCGGTAACCATCTCTGCCTTGCATCACAGGTGGTGATTCCTGTCGAAGGATTCGAGGTGACATCCTTTGATTCACATTACTTCCTTTAACTCGCGCAATTTGGTAATTGCATCCTTAAATCTTTCCTCCCAATTTTCCTCTTGGGTCAAGGATCGGTTCTGCATTGATTGTATGAGCGGTTGTGCAGCTTCCGCATCATCCAGTTCTTTATCTAACTGTGCTAATTTGGCTTCCTCTTCAGGTGTTAGGCCAGTAGAAAACTTTTTATCTTGCAATTCATGGTAAGCCTTAAGGATATCCACAGGAAGTTCATAATCAAATGCATTTTCATCTTCAACCGGATGCCATTTTCGATACTCAGCCATTGGAACGATCGCTGCGACTGGTTTTCCATTATGTTCAAGCACAAGACTCTCATGTTCTTCCCAACTTGCTCGCAGTAAGTTTTCAATCTGAGTAGGCAGCTGGTCCACCGAAATCGTTTTATTCATGGAATGCCTCCTGTTCAAGTTTCGTTTAAATATTATACCAGATTCCTTAATGTTTTACCCATACTAATTATTATAATTCTTGACTTGTCACAACATACGCCTTTAGATGTTTCAGCGCACTCCCATCATCCATCACTGATCTTGCGCGCTTAATAGCATCGTGAGGATTAGGGCATATCCCTAATAGATAATTCACCATAGCCGTGTTAAGAAGAATCCTATCGTAAATATGTCCTTTCTCACCTGATAACGCTGCAATTCCTACCTCTGCGAAGGCATCCGCACTTACAATTTCTGGTCGTGGATTTAGAGCATATTCAAACCCATAGTTTTTAGGATCAATATCCAAAGCAAAATCTTCACGTTGTCCATTGACACAACGGAATCCTTGAGAATAGTTGACTGCCATCCTATCAGGAGTAGAGGGTTTGCCAAGTCGGAGTGCGTAATGGCTCGTGCCTTCCTCTCCTTTAACAGCAACTGCCGCTTGAAAACCCCGTTCCTGCGCCAATTGGAGTAAGGGTTTTTCATAACCAATATGATAATAACCAAGCACCATATAGTTTGCTTTTCGGGCAGAAAAGAATTGTTGTGCCTTCTCTGTTGCTGCCCACGGCGGACGTTTTTTGATATGCACGCGTAACTCACGGACACCATAAGCCCCAGGCGAATACTCACGCTGACTGATATAGCCAAATCTGACCGATTTGTTTGTGATGAGCGAAGCAGTCTGTTCAAGAGATAGGTCAGTCTTTGCGCCGAGTGCATGCAAAATCGATTCTTCGGTTACACCATTCTTCGGTGGCATCATATCAACGCTATGCAGAAGCGAAGGTTCACCTAACGCTGCACGGACAGCTGCAACAAAAAGTGTTGGACGAAAATAACGCGTTGCACCATCGTAAGGTTGTCCAAAATGCGTAAGCGTTCCCACATCAATTGGACAGACCTGTTCGGGGCCGAAATAAGCATCAAGGTATCCCCGCACCTCTTCGTAGGTTTCCCTATTCATGCGTTGTCCTATAAGCGCAGCAGCTTTGAGGGCAGGTTTAACGTCATCGGTGAGGATAGCCTCACACACTCGACGGGTTTCAGCGTAACTTAAATGTTTTGCTCTTAATATCTTTTCTAAGGCACTGACAACAATCGTTTCTGTTGGGTTTCTTGGAACATACCCAAGGCCAGGGTTCATAAGAAATTGAATTTCTTTGGGAAGGCCAGATAACAGTGTAGATTGGTATTTCTGAAATGCTGCTTTCTCAGCTTGAGACCACTGCGTTGCTTCTGGAAAATATTTGCGGAGGGTCATTGCTACGAAAAACGCCCCCATCTGTGCTTCCGAAACGGCTGCTTTTCCTCTTAACTCACCTTCCAAAGATTTTAAGATGGTTTCAAGGACAACATCCGGTTGTGGTCCATCGTTAGTTTTCTTCCCCAAAGGTCGTGTTTGGTGCGGACCTGTGCAGACTCGCGCTTGTGCTTCAAGCAGCTCCTCGTTAGGACCGGGATATTTTGGTGCATACATTTTACATTCCTCTATACTTTCAATTATTTAGCAAGGACAATCCCCTATATTAGAGATTATAGCACTCTTACTGTTCTTAATCCATGTTTATCAGGTGTGTAAAGTTCTTGTCACTGATTTTTTAGAAATTAATTTGACAAACCAATATATTTATGTTAATATTATTATCACATAATAAATAGTGTTCTCAATATACTCAAAATTTTTAAAGAATAAAGAAAAGGAAAATAAAAAAAACTGAAAATCACGTCCCAATCCTTTCCCTGATTGACTTCTGCACGTCCCAAGGACGTGCAAAACGTCCTAAAATAGCCTAAATGTGACGTGTAAACGTCCTAATTCAATCTGTAGATCGGGTAGAACAGAGCGAAACTCAACGGACAATATGCTCTGTACAAAAGTTTTACATACCCATGGAAAAAGTCCAATTAGCACGGAATTTGGATCAACGTGAAATCGTTGCAACTAAAAGAAACTGTCAACCTTTTGCCGCTCGATATACAATTTTTGCCGCTCGATATACAATTTTTGTATATCAACAAGAACCAGTATTAAAAATAAATTCCATTTTCTGTCACCATGTCATAAAGTTACGACTTATTTTCTTTTTTTCAGAAATTCAATCTGTGCCTATGTTTAGACGCACAAAAATGAGAAATATCCGGACAATTCCAGCGGTTTTCATACGAAATTTGCGTTGATTGTGAAAATTGGCACAAAACTTGCTCGTATAATAGCAAGCAATATCCGAATTTATGTTTGTTCTAATTTGGAAAATACACAAATTTAGAAAAAATTGCAATTTGCTATTAACTTTTTGTGTTTGAAGGAAAGCTCTCATGAAATTGAAATGTCAATTGGTAGGTGTAAAATGTCCACCTTACTCACATAATGGGGAATTCCAGCCGAACAATGCGACAATTACCCATTTTTGCCAGATTCACGTTGATGTGTGAACTTTGTAATGCAGAATTATCACTAAAGAGACAACAACGTGAAATATTAACCTACAAAGTGTTAACTATCACAACACGTTTTTTAAAATCTATATAATGTCTAATTTAATGACATACAATCTATAGGAGAAAGTCCATGCAAACGAAAATTCAGCAAAAGAACGGAGTCATAATTTTAGAACTGACTGGTAAAATTATTGGTGAGGCCATACCAGAGTTACGAGGAATTATGATAAGACAAATAGATGCTTCTGAAACCCCGCGTTTCCTTATTAACTTTGAACACGTTTATAAAATGGACAGTGCAGGACTCGGATTACTTGTCAATATGTATGCTATGACAAAGCAGAAAAAGGGACGTATCGCAATCATCAATGTTGGCAAACACATCAAAAACTTGATTGTGCAAAGTCGTCTCATCAACATTTTTGAACATTTCAGCACAGAAGATGCAGCTGTCAAAGCATTTTCAAATAACTATTAGGATTATATATTATGTTGTTAGGCATCATTATTTTTGTTTTGCTGGTTTTACTCGGTATCTCTATCCGAAGTTTTTAATCTAACGTGAGTTCGGTATCCGAAATATAGTAAAATTTGCAATTATCTGGACACTGATGTAGCGCAAACTTTCAGTTTGCCCAATACGACACAAACTGTATGAAGATTAAAAAATAAATTGGGTAATTTTGCGAGGTTAGGAAGAAATCAACGGTATGAATGCCATTTAGGCATTCCCCGCCTCGCCAGCAGAGATGTACACCTGCTGCTGGCAAGGCGGGGAATGCCTAAAGACGAATGCGCCAAATCAACGGTATGAATGCGCGTATGGCATTCCCCGTATGGCATTCGCCATGATTCATACCGATGATTTCTTCCTAACCTTGCCAATTACCGAAATATTTATTTAATCTTCATGAAGTTTGTGCTACAGGATGTACAGTAGGAGCTGTTTCCCAACTGGACCAATAGCAATGTCAAAGTAATTCTAAGATCTACTATATGAAGTTCTTAATGCTTTATATTTTACTCTCACGGCCACGGTAGGTGCAATTTCTAACCAATGCAGAGGCCCACTCGCGTATTCTGCAAGTTTTGCAAAATTGCTTATTGTGTTGATTGCGCCTACACATCTAAAAAGAAACCTTTTTAGATGTGATGGTACTTCAGGAGAAATATAAACAATCACCATTACTTGAATTTGCCAATTTCTTATGCCGAACTCACGTTATGTGAGAAATGGTATTAATCCGGTACGGTGCTAAAACCGTACCGTTTTTTATTGCACTATCATTTTGAAGTTGATATGATAGTCGGAAAACTGGTTTTCTTTTGATAGCTCGGAGACATACATGAAACACTACCGTATTGCGATTATCGGTTTGGGAGGTATGGGGGGACACCATGCTCAGGCAGCAAAGTTAGAGACGAACTGTGAAATCGTTGCAGGTGCAGAAATCAATCCGGAACGAGCAAAAGCATGGGCAGAACGATTCGGTGTCAATGCCATCTACGACGATTATGAAAAGATGCTTGATGAACAAGAACCGGACATTGTTATTGTGCCAACGCAAGCACCGATGCATCATCCGCCTACGATTGCGGCTGCACAACGTGGTATCCACGTCTTCTGCGAAAAACCGATCGCGCTCAATCTGATTCAAGCTGATGAGATGGTTGAAACCTGTGATAAACATAACGTCAAGTTTGCCATTAACCACATCAAACGCGCCAGCCTTTACAACCGTTATGTGCTTTCCTTAATTGAAAAAGGGGAAATCGGTGATGTCGTGCTGATGAAGGCAACGGACAAAGGCGGACGCAAAGCAGGCAACTCGCTAATGGAGATGGGCACACATCTCTACGATTGGATACGACTTTTCGGTGGGGATGTTGAGTGGACACACGCACACCTTATGCAGATGGATGGGCGCGAGGCAACCATTGATGATATTAAGCATACGCAAGAAGTACATCCGCACGATCGCGATTCTGGACTTGTGATTGGTGAACGTGGGCATGTCTCCTTTCGGTTTAAAAACGGCATTCATGCGGATGTGCAATTCCTTGCGCAACCCCAAACCAATGATAACGCTTATGGTATTGATATTATCGGCACTGAAGGACGTATCGCTATCCGAGAGAGTGTTGGCACTACAATGTTCATCTATAGAGGGCAACATCAAACACCTGCACAAGCGTGGGAACCTGTGCATCTGCCTGATGAAGACACTGATGAAAAAGGAAATCAACGCGACAAAGGATCAAGGAGATTATATTTGCAACGTCTCATGCTGCGCGATCTCATTTCAGCGATTGAAGAAAACCGTGCCCCATTCGCGAGTGGCAAAGATGGTCGTGATTGCCTTGAGATGATCCATGCAACGTGGGAATCACATCGTCAAAAAGGCAGGGTGTCCATGCCGTTAACACCACGCGCCCATCCGCTGGAAAGATGGCAGAAGGATGTAAGCAGTTGAACATTCAATATTGAGATAAGGAGAAATTCAAATGGCTATAATGAAATGCCCACGGTGCGGTTCTGAAAATATCATGCCCAATTTGCGGATTCGCGATCGTTATGACGCATTTGAAGGAGATGACTTAGAAGTTGTGGTAGAAGCAAATCCTGGTGCCTTGATTCTCAAGGGTGCTCATAGGGAAGCGTTGAAAGCAACTGTTTGCGGTGAATGTGGCAACGTAGGTCTTTCTGTTGAGAATCCGAAGAAATTATGGGAAATCTATTCTCAAAGAGAGAATACTTAAGTTTCATTCAGGTAACGTTGAGGTTCGCTTGCGCTTTACCCTTATGTGTCAATCGCGGTAGGTGCGGTTTCCTAACCGCACCTTATGTGTCAATTTAGCGGTTCGCCACCCTGGTAGGCGCGTTTTGTAAACGCGCCGAGCCCAGACAGCAGGCGATATAAACGGCGCGTTTGCAAAACGCGCCTACCTTTGGGGAATAAATTGGGCTTCCAAAGCCCTCCAACAAGAAAATCAGGCACTAAATTGATGCCTATGATGTGGTTTCCTAACCGCACCTTATGTGTCAATTTAGGGATTTTCAAATATGAGAAATGCTCTTTAGTCCCTACGGGACTAATACCCAATTAACGTGATTCGTCTTGCTAAGTGTGCGGTTAGGAAACCGCACCCGCAGAATACCACACGTGTATTCTGCGTTGATTTGGCCAAATGCCAAACGCGTATTTGGCGTTGATTCACCGGCCTGGGGTATATAGCAGGTGTTAAAAATTCGTCCGAAAAATCGAAAACGAAATAACCATGAAGTTGAAATAGTTATTGTTGACACAATCAGCAGCATGTGCTAAACTTTGCAAATATTCTAAAGTTATCTTGATATTGGAAAGCGCGGAGGCGCATACGTGAAACAATTCGATTCTAAACAATCTGGGTTAACGCTCGTCCAGATATTAGTTGTCGTTGTAGTTCTGGGTGTGATTGCTGCTGTGATTTTGGCACCACGGTTGCTCGGACAAGCAGGGCGTGCATTGCAAACACGCGCCGCAGAAGACATTGAAACGCTCGGTATTGCTCTTGACAGATATGCGAAAGATAGCGGAGATTATCCCTCAACGGAACAAGGCTTGAAAGCACTTTGGGAGAGACCTGAAGAACCGCCACTTCCAATAAACTGGCTCGGTCCATATATTCAAATCCCAATTACAGAAGACCCGTGGGGCAACCCATATATCTATGTCCGCCCCGGTGTGCATGACCGATACGGTTACGACCTGATCTCATTTGGGAGTGATGGTGTGGAAGGTGGAACAGGTGAAGCGGAAGATGTTGTCAGTTGGATTCGGCGTGATGAATAATAATTCGTAAATGTAAAACAACGTTAAATATCAACACGAGGCAAATAGAAAATTGTTACGCAGATAAGGGAGGCAGAATCATGAAAATTACCCAAATTGAAGTCATCAAGGTCAAAGTGCCTTACCATGATGGTATTTATGAACTGATGACGCGTCGAAATCTTTACCAGATTGACCATGTTTACAAAGTGCATACGGATGCTGGAATTACCGGCATTGGCGACGGCTCGTTTCAATCGGACGAAGCTGTTCAGCGATATATCGGTAGAAATCCGTTTGAGTTTATGAGTGGGTGGGCACCGACACCACTACAGCAAGCCTTTTACGACATCATGGGTAAGTCCCTTGGTGTACCAGTGCATCAACTTTTAGGTGAAAAGGTGAACGATAAAACATCGTTCGGATATTGGTCTATTGATATGACACCGGAGGAATGGGCTGCAGAGGCAAAACATGCATATTCACTCGGTTATCGGCTTCATAAAATCAAGGCGCGTCCGTGGTTTGAAGTGCAAGAACAGGTAGAGGCGATCACTGAGGTCGTACCAGATGATTTTCAACTCCGCGTAGATGCCAATGATTCTTTTGAAACGCCAGAACACACGCTTGAAGTTGTCCGACACCTCAAAGATTATAATATAGAATCGTTTGAAACACCTATTCCACAGTCAGATATAGCTGGATACCAAGAAATCAAACGGCATACTGACATGCCGATAACGATTCACTTCGGAAATCCGGATCCAGTTGAAGCGATTCGAGCGAAAATGAATGATTCATTTATTATCGCTTACCCTGACTCGCGTGCTGCGAACGCGAAACGTGAAGCGACAATTTCAGACGCGGCGCATCTCCCCGTATGGATACAGATTGTTGGTCTCGGTATCACAACTACTTATGTGATGCACCTCGCTGCAGTGATGCGGAATGCGACTATGCCCGCGATTACCTTAAATGCGCTGCGTGCCTTCGACATTGTAACACCTTCAACTATTCCGCTTGTTGAAGGATATGCGACTATACCGGACAAACCCGGATTAGGTGTTGAATTAGATGAGGACGCGCTTGAGAATTGCCGCGTCTAAAACCGTTTTAACAACCTCCAAGGAGAAACATAATGAAAACGGCTATTTTGTGTTTGACAATACTTATTATCGGAGCAGTTTTTTCTGCACATGCAGCGAAACTCGGTTTAGCAAGTGCGTGGTTATTTGAAGAAAATGGTGGAAAAGTGGTTAAGGATGTTGTTGGCGGACACGATGGTGACATTAAAGGTTCCTTGAAATGGGTGGGTGATGGCAAATTTGGCGGTGCTTTGCAATTCCCCGGTAAAGGTGATAGTTACGTCCGCATTGACCATGACGATCTTTTCAACGCAGACCCGTATACTTTTGTCGCTTGGGTAAAGCTGGAAGCTGCTTCATGGCAGTACGTTGTCTGGCGGAATGGAGATACCTGGCCTGAACCCAAAGAGATTCGCCATCTGGATATATGGATTCATCAGGATGACTATCCCGTTTTCATGTGGAATGCTGCACAAGGACAGGGTCGTATTGATGGTAAGACCATCGTTGCAGATGGTAATTGGCATCATATCGCAAAGGTCTATGATGGTAGCAAGGTTCAGATGTTTGTTGATGGCAAGTTAGATGGAGAAGAACCAAGTGGTGGCAAACTTGATACCAATAAATCACCCATCTGGATAGGCGCACGCCCTGGCAACGTTGCTGCAACAGGCCTCTTTGATGAAGTGGGTTTTTTTACAAAAGCACTTACTGAAGCACAAGTCAACGATGTCATGGATACGGGCTTAGCAGATTATGCCGCCGTTGAGGCAGCAGGAAAAGCAACAACAACTTGGGGGTTGATTAAAAAAAGTAAGATTACGCCACATTCATGGTAGCGGTAACACACAATTGACACGTTTTTTAAATAGCACGTAGAACGAACTATTCTTTCCCGTAAAATGCTTATCCTACTGTTTGAATAAAAAGGAGACACATGATGAAAAAAACTATTTTAAGTTTGACAATACTTTTCATTGGAGCAGTTTTTTCTGCTCATGCAGCGAAACTGGGCTTAGCAAGTGCATGGTTATTCGAAGAGAATGGCGGAAATATAGTCAAAGATATAGTTAGTGGACACGATGGCGAAATCAAAGGTGCCTTGAAATGGGTAGAAAACGGTAAAATCGGCAGGGCATTGGAATTTTCCGGTAAGGGTGATAGTTACGTCCGCATTGACCATGACGATGTTTTCAACTCCGATCCATATACATTTGTCGTTTGGATTAAGTTACAAGCAGCCTCATGGCAGTATGTCGTTTGGCGAAATGGAGAGGTTTGGCCCGAGCCCAACCTTGTACGTCATCTTGATATATGGATTCATCAAGATGACTATCCGGTGTTCATGTGGCACGTCAAGGGCGTGGAGACTCGTATGCCGGGTAAAACTATCGTTGCAGATGGTAAGTGGCATCATATCGCGAAAGTTTATGATGGCAGCAAGGTTCAAATGTTTGTTGATGGCAAGTTAGAAGTTGAAAAGGCGAGTGGTGGAAAACTTGATACCAGCCAATCACCAATTTGGATAGGTGCGCGTCCCGGTAATGTCGCCGCAACAGGCCTCTTTGATGAAGTAGGTTTTTTCACAAAAGCACTTACTGAGGAACAAGTCAACGATGTCATGGATACTGGTTTAGTAGATTATGCTGCTGTTGAAGCAGCAGGAAAAGCAACTATCACTTGGGGGTTGCTAAAGTCCAAAAAGTAAAATTAGCAGGCACGTCTGTGTGCCGAAACAGAAATGGAGAAAACACACTATGCGAATGCACGTGGGTGGAGAATGGGTTGATAAATCTAATAAAATTGATGTACTGAGTCCTTTTGACGGTACGGTTGTTGATACCGTGCCGAAAGGGGATGCTGAAGACGTTGAAACCGCTATTCAAACCGCAGAACGCGGCGCAAAAATCATGGCGGGGTTGACAGGTTATGAACGTTATGAAATCTTGCGGAAAGTCGCGGACTTGATGGTAGAACGAGCAGAAGAGCTTGCGGAAATAATTACCCGTGAAGAAGGGAAGATATTAGCTGAAGCGACTGTTGAAGCGACCCGTGCTTCTGAAATCATTGCGCTCTCTGCAGAGGAAGCGAAACGATTAACCGGGGAAACAATCCCACTTGAAGGTGCACCCGGTGTTAAAAACAGACTCGGGTTTACAGTACGCGTACCATGCGGTATTGTCGCTGGCATTAGTCCTTTTAACTTTCCATTGCACCTTGTTTGCCATAAAGCGGGTCCTGCGATTGCTGGTGGGAACGCTATTATCATCAAACCCGCTACAGATACGCCGCTCTCTGCCCTGAAATTGGTGGAACTCTTTTTAGAAGCAGGCACGCCGCCTGAAGCGATTCAGTGTGTGACGGGCCCCGGTGGTGAAATCGGGGATACGCTCTGCGCAGATCGCCGTGTCCGAAAGATTACCTTTACCGGTAGTCGTGATGTCGGCGAACATATCTGTAAGGTTGCTGGATTGAAGCGCGTCACAATGGAACTCGGTTCGAATTCACCGCTTATCGTTATGCCCGATGCGGATCCTGAGAAGGTGGCACGTGCAGCGGCAGCATCCGGTTATTCTAATGCGGGACAGGTGTGTATTTCAACACAACGCGTCATCGCTCACGAAAAAATCTACGGTGATTTTTTAGATGCGTTCCAAGCAGAAGTCTCTCAAATCGGTATCGGCAATCCACTGGAATCTGGTGTGCGGATGGGACCGATGATTCGTGAAGGAGATGCTACCCGTGTCACTGAATGGATCAAGGAAGCCGTGTCAGACGGTGCGGAACTGCTCACAGGCGGCGAAAAGCAGGATCAGTTTGTTACGCCTGCTATCCTGGCTAACGTGAAACCTGCAATGAAAATCTCATGTGATGAAGTGTTCGGACCCGCTGTTGGTGTGACGCGTGTCAACGACATTGACGAAGCGATCACCCTTGCAAACGATACGAATTATGGATTGAGTGCCGCTATTTTCACACAGAACGTCGATTGGGCAATGCGGTTTGTCCGTGAAGTTGAGTCTGGTAATCTAATGGTGAACTGGGGTACGCAGTGGCGTGCAGATTTGATGCCGTATGGCGGCGTTAAAGAGAGCGGTATGGGCAAAGAGGGGCCGAAATACGCTATTGAAGAGATGACTGAATTGAAGATGGCTATCTTCCATTTGGATGGTTAAGCACAAAATATGTGATTATCCCTGGTAGGTGCGGTTTGATGAAGATTAAAAAATAAATTGGGTAATTTTTCGAGGTTAGGAAACCTCGCCAGCAGAGATACATACCTGCTGCTGGCAAGGTTTCCTAACCTTGCCAATTACCGAAATATTTACTTAAACTTCATGTAAGCGCGCCTTTTTTGTATCAAAAAACTTGACATTTTAGTAAATCTGTGAGATACTTTTAACACATCGCGGACGGGGAAGATTTGTCCTGCCAGCGATGTTACTGTCTGAATAGGAACTTTGGTTATCAGCGTTTGTAGTCGCGCAATTCGTTGCGCCTCTTCCGCTTTCTGTCTGAATTTCGGATTTTCGCTGATTTTGTTGATATGATATTCAGCGGGACACCGCACCTGCCTGGGTATAGTGGTAGAATTCAAAGCATTAAGAACAGCACATCTCGGACACAGGGCTCATATTACTGTTGAGGTTTATCTGGCGGTCTTGGCTGGGAATCGAACCCATAAATTCTACGCATTGTTGGGGTAGCGCGTTCAATTACTTCTGGTTTGAGATAATGCACAAAATCAAACATCGGTTTGATGTAGGACCGACAGCAGAAACAGATAAGTGCAATCCGTTGTTGATCTGTTTGGTTGGCACCTGCTGAATGCCAAACTGCACCGTTAAACAGAAATACAGAACCTTTCGGGGCAGAGAGACGCACTTCGTCTGGATGGTGTGTCGTACCGGGTGGCGGTTTTATCTGTTGACGATGAATACCAGGGACATGGCGTGTCCCGCCGTTTTCCGGTGTAAAATCGTCAAGCAACCACAGACTGTTAGCAACCACAGGAAAACTCGGCAGCGGTTCAGGCATGCCGCCTAAAACACTATCAACGTGGTATCCTCCATCGGGCGCACCCGGATCAATGATATTGGATGTTAGCGTGCTCAACGTATAATCCGTGCCAAGTAGATGTTCAAAAAAAGGCATTACCTTGGCGTGTGCAACGAGTTTCTCGTATATTTTGCCCTTGTTCATCAACCAACGCACATGCTGACCAAAATCGTTAGTGTGCCGTAGGGCAGAACCGTCCTGCTTCTCCTGCTCTGCTAACCGAAGAATATCGGCTCTGTACATTTCGATCTCTTCATCGGAAAGCACATCTGGAATGACGATGCATCCCTGTTCATCTAATTGCTTCTTTTGTGTATCGGTAATATCCATTTGTTTTCTTTTATCATTGATATTAAACGAAGATGTGATTAAATTTCAAGTTGTTAACAATATGATAATCTATTCTGCAGAAGATGTCAAGGTTTTACCGTGAAATAGTGTCAAATATTTATAAAAATAATATACACATTTCGCCCCGCTGGAACTGCCGATGTGCCTGACTATCTATGAACCTTAGAATTCACAAATGTGCTGTATTGAGGAATCAAAATCCGCGTCCTGCGCGCAATCTGCGATTCAGAAAGAAAATACTGAAGAAACAGGATATTATAGTAAAACTTACAATTAATGGGGCATTTCTGTAGCGCAAACTGTATGAAGATTAAAAATAAATTGGGTAATTTGGCGCATTCGTCTTTAGGCGAATATGCGTATGGTATTCGCCATGATTCCCCACCTCGCCAGCAAAGATGTACACCTGCTGCTGGTGAAGTTTCCTAACCTCACCAAATTGCCGAATTAAAAACTTAATCTTCATACAGTTTGTGTGTCTTTATGACGCAAACTGGAAGTGGACGTTACATTAAATTTCGTATACCGAACTCACGTTATAGTTACGCATAGACTTTATAAATGATTGACTTAACACAAAAAAGTTTGACTTATATAACTATATATGTTATTATAGTTCCAGTGCCGTTCATCAGAACGTACTGTCAAAGTCTAAAATAGACATAATAACGGTGTAAATAAACAGTACAAAGAAAAAAATTGCGTTACCGCCCATTTTAATGTTCAGACTTGGGTTTCGGGACAATGAAAAACTAACAGATGTACCATCATTTAATAAAAATAAACGCGTCAGATATCTATTGCCTGCGCGGAGATAGGGTTGACACTCTGCTTGCTGATTCTCTTTTAACATCCGGTTTTGAGTCCCCCGCCACATTCATTAAACAGACCGCTAAATATAACACATTGCGATGAATTAACTGTGGAAGTATTAGCGGTTTTGCAAACTACTTATTGCAAAAAAAACATTTACACTGAAGGATAATCTCTTTTTTACTTTTTGTCTCTAAAAATCTTAAAACTTTCTAAACTAACCTAAGTTGCTACGGACAAGATTTCGAGATAGCGGACACTGCTTTTTACGAAAAAACAAGGCATTTCCGCTGATACTTATGTTTTTTGTTATAAATCGGGGTTAGAAACCCCTCCTACAAGAGCATTCGCAAATAGGTGGCAACTTGGGTTAAACTATAGTATGGAGTTAAATCTATGAAAAAACAACGGATTTATTTTATTTTTCTATTTTTTGTTTGTGTATTGATGCCATCAGTAGTAATGGCAGACTTCGACATCAACCTGTCGGAATCTAATTCTCACTTGACCATCGTCCCCGGTAGAAACAAAACATTTACTGTTGAAGTTCAAAAGGATGGGAGACCAGTATCAGGTCAAACAGTAACATTTAGCGTGACACCAAACGGTGAGTTTACGGCCGATGAGTTTGCGTCGGTAAGTCCAACAAGCGCAACAACCGATAGCAACGGGCAGGCACAAACGACGCTATCGCTTACGGGTAATACATCAGCCTACCAGTATGTAGTCTGGGCGAAGCTTGACAACGGCCAAAGTGATGGTAATTCGGTGCCAGTTGGGGTCGTGTCAGATGGTGCCGAGCTAAGTCTGGCCATAAATAATCTGCGCACCTACAGGCCTGGTGAATCGGCTGGATTTACTTTCTACCTTTTTAAAGTTGAAGATGGGACGGGCGTATCAGGTAAAACAGTGACGTTTAGCGTGAGTCCGGACGATGGGACCGCGTCGGTAAGTCCAACAAGCGCGACGACCGATAGCAACGGAAGTGCCCGGACGACCCTGGTATTAGGGAATGGTGCCTCCGGTACATACACAGTCACGGCGACATTGGACGATGGTACATCTAAAAGCAACGGAATTCCGACAGTTTATAACCCAACACCGCTCGATTTTTTCCTTAGTATGAGTATTCCTCGTGGTGCGATTCCTCTCAGTCCAGGCGAGAGCAGAACCTTTACTGCTATTGCGGAGAAAGATCTGAACTATGTATCAGGTAAAACGGTGACGTTTAGCGTGAGTCCGGACGATGGGACTGTATCGCTGAGTACAACAAGCGCAACAACGGATAGCAACGGAGAGGCGAGTACCACGTTGACTACGGGAAGCGATTCATCCGGATCGTACACGGTCACAGCCAAAGCCTCCTCGTCGGGTGGCCGCCGGCTCTCTATAAGTGGAACTGTGACAGTTGACGCATCGCTACCACCAGTTGAAGTATCACCGCCAGAGGTGATACAGATACCGAGAGCTGAAAGAGCTGAAAGTAGGTCAAATCAGAATAATCCGCCAGTGTTCTCGGACGGTGCATCTACAATACGGAGCATTGCAGAAAACACTGCTTCAGGCACAGATATTGGCAGTCCTGTCACTGCTACAGATGCAGATACCGGTGATATTCTTACGTATAGTCTGAGTGGAACTGACGCAGCATCATTCAGTATTGATAGTAGCACAGGACAGTTGCGCACGGCTGCAGCTTTAGACTATGAAACGAAAAAAGTTTACAACCTGACAATTACTGCGACTGACGCAAGTGGTGCAAAAACCGATATTGATGTCACTATCAATGTTACAGATGTAAACGAAACGGTAACGCCTCCACCTGTGCAGCAGCCACAACCGCAATCACAGTCTAATCCACAACCACCGCCCCCGCCTGTTCAGCAGAATAATCCGCCAGTGTTCTCTGATGGCACCTCAACGATACGGAGCGTTGCAGAAAACACTGCTACAGGCACCGATATTGGCAGTCCTATATCTGCTACAGATGCAGATACCGGTGATATTCTTACCTATAGTCTCAGTGGAACCGATGCCGCATCATTCAGTATTGATAGTAGCACAGGACAGTTGCGCACGGCTGCAGCTTTAGACTA
Organism: Candidatus Poribacteria bacterium; assembly: GCA_965221425.1. Lineage (GTDB taxonomy): Bacteria > Poribacteria > WGA-4E > WGA-4E > WGA-3G > MSPOR6. The sequence goes on from OZ244889.1 coordinate 997,905, forward strand.
TGAAACCAAAAAAGTTTACAACCTGACAATTACTGCGACTGACGCAAGTGGGGCAAAAACCGATATTGATGTCACTATCAATGTTACAGATGTAAACGAAACGGTAACGCCCCCGCCTGTGCAGCAGCCACAACCTAATCCACAACCGCAGCCTGATCCGCAACCGCAACAGTCTCAACCCAACCTGCAAGTTGAGTCACAACCTGAACCGCAAGATCAACAGCCTCAACCTGATCCACAACCGCAACAGTCTCAACCCGACCCTCAACCACAGTCTAATCCACTACCGCAACCTGAACCGAATTATACCATAATTCCTTTTGATTATGAGAAGGAAGGTGTTGGACGAATTGTGTTTAGTGAGATAATGTTATCTCAAATGAATAAAGCTGTTCAAAGAGATGATTTACCTCAGTGGATAGAGCTTTACAATACGACAAATCAAGATATTGATATCAAAGGATGGAAAATTGTCGGTAGATATTTAGATGATTCAAACACAATGAACATATTAGAATCTCAAATGATTTCAAAATCTTTGACAATAAAAGGGAAAGAAACAGTTCTCATCGTCAGTTATGCAACGATAAACTCCAGAGACAGAATTTCAATAGGTTTAGCAGATAAAACGGACGCTTTAGGTTCGAACAGCAAAAACTTCTGGAATTATGAAGGGCTTGTCCTGGAATTACAAGATGCTGAAGGAAATCCTGTTGACCGTATTGGAAATCTAAACGATCAGAATGAAATTGTTTGGGAGATACCTTCGATTGTTAGGGATGAAAGGGTTTCTTTGATTAGAAGACTTAAGTCTATTGGATCAGAAGAATATAATTTTACTTTCGGTATAAAAGAATTCGGATGGTTTCCTGCAAATGAGGTAGAACGTTTAGCTAAGGGTAGAAGCCAGTATTATTACGGCAGGCTGACTGATATAGGTTCGCCTGGATATAGAACAGAAGGTGGAGAAATACTACCTGTTACGCTATCTCAGTTTAATCCTCAAATAAATCAAGATGGTTCGGTTGTGATAAGTTGGATTACTGAATCAGAAGTGGATAATGCAGGGTTTAATATCCTGCGAAGCAACGCTAAGAATGGTCCGTTTGTCCGGGTTAATCCGAAACTTATTCAAGGTGCTGGCACAACTGGTGAACGCAATGAATACACTTGGACAGATACAGCTGCGAACCCAAACATTGAATACTACTATCAGATTGAAGATGTTTCTTTTGCAGGCACCAAACAAACGCTTGCAACACAACGTCTGAAAGGTATTCACACCGCAAAGAATCGTGCTTTAACAAGTTGGGGCATTTTAAAAAAGGATCCGTAGGTATCAATTTAGTGCCTGATTTTCTTGTTAGGGCTTATAATCCTGATTTTCTTCTGGTAGGAGCAACCTTTCGTCCGATGTCGCGACCGGGAGGTCGCTCCTATAGAATGTCCGAGGCGCCAAATGCGCTTGGCAGAATGCGCGTATGGTATTCGCCATGATTCACACCGTTGATTTCTTCCTAACCTTGCCAATGTAAAGATAATTGTGGATTTCACTATAAGCCTTGACACGCACAAATTTTTCAGGTATATTAACCCAAACGCGCGTGAAAACAGACGACAGCATGAACAAACACAACACCTATTTTAAGGAGAACCACCGATAGGAACTAAAAATATACGCCCCTCCTGTATGCGCCGACAGACACAGCGGATATGATATATCCTGAATCGGATGGAAAACCCATAGCTGAAACCGACCTGCATATAGATGAAATCATCCGCATGCGACATATCCTTAAATCACATTTCGCTGAAAACCCAAATGTCTATCTTTCTGGCAATATTATGATGTATTACGAAGAGGGTGTTATCCAATCGTCTGTCTCCCCCGATATACTTGTCACTTTCGGTATTGGGAAAAAACGCCGCCGCACCTATAAGACTTGGGAAGAGGGGAAACCGCCTGACTTTGTAATGGAGTTCTCAAGTAGAGGCACCAATAAAGATGATTTAGATAACAAAGTGGAGTTATATGCCAGGATTGGAATATCGGAATACTTTCTCTATGATGCGGAAAGACGTTATCTACCCTCATACTTGATGGATTATCGACTTGTTGATGGGAAATATGTTGAAATCTTGCAACAACCTGATGGTGGGTTTTTCTCAGAAACGTTGAACTTGACGATCCATTTGCAGGATGATACTATTGGTGTTTACGATCCGACTACAGAGAAGTGGCTGCTATCAGCAGAGGAAAGAGCTGAACAAGAAGCTGAAGCACGACAAAAAGCAGAGGCAGAAGTAGAACGACTCCGAGAGGAACTTAAACGTTTACAAGGCACTTCTACACCGTCAAAGTAACCTCATCCTGCTTCACAATCTCCTTGATATGCCCATAAGGTTTAGACGCTACCAATTCCAATGTCTCAGGCGATAACCGGTCCAGAATAGGTTGCGGCAAACCATGCGTGCCAGCGAATTGTGGGAAATACCGCAAAACGAGAAACCGCCTATCTCTATCTTTCGGTTTCCAACGCAACACCCCGTGCGTTAGCAACTCTGAAATAATCACGATATCCCCTGCCTTCGGTGTGATATTCACAAAAACGGGGTCATCAATCGGATCAATACCATCCGCTTCGTCAAGTGTCAACAACTCCTTCGGACGATCAAACTCACTTTTATGCGAACCGGGAATCACGATGAGTCCACCATCGCCTGGATAGACATCCGTAAAATAGGGAAAACAGACAAAGTTATCACAGTAGATACGTCCGTTACTCGCTTCATAGCGAGTGCTATACCATCCGTAATCATCACGGGCGCAGTGCAATCCACCCGGGTTTACATGTGCGTTTTCTCCCGCTTTCCATAAATCATGTTTATCATGCTTGAGTGAACCCCTACCAAACCGAGGTTGATTGTCGGTCAACTCCTTGATAATCGGCCATAGTGCTGCATGCATCGTCAAGCATTCCAGCGATTTGTCAAAAGCGAATCCATGTTGATGCAGTCCCCGTTGTTCAAATCCTGGTGGCAATTCATCAGGCGGTGTGTTGATATATCTATCAACTGCCTCAGCAGCCCTTGTTAATGCATCACCAGTGATCACGTTTTTCAAGTGAAGGTAGCCGGTAACATCAAATAGATAACGTTGTTTCGGTGTCATATTGTTCCTTCGTTGAAATTTATAATGCCATATCAAACGTTTTTCCTGTCACGTTGCCCTTTACAAAGGCATCACGGAAAAGTGTTTGGCGTTTAGATGGCATCGTTTCAAGCAATGCTTGCGGTGGTTGCGAGAGGGTCCACCGTTTGTCAACCGAGTTATATGCGTTGAAAATAGCAACTCGATCAGTATCAGAGTTTTGCCACGCTTGACCACTATGCGTAATCGCTTCTGTGAATATAATGACAGACCCAGCAGGACAGGAATAGGTATCCCAGAACATCCATTCTTGTGTCTGTGCCACCTCTGGTGCAGTATACGCAGCCTTATGACTACTTGTAATAAACATCGTACCACCGTCCCCTTTCTCGACAGGGTTAAGTTCCCAGACGACACGCGTCAAACCGCTATATGCCTGTCCGGGTTGACATTGGTATTGATGGCAATCTCCCGGCATCCGAAACATACCGTTTCCGTTATGCGGACCAAATGCGAAGGGCGGATCATCCGATGCAGAACGCAACGCCATAAAACTCATCTCCATCCGAAATCCGTAGCAATCTTCTGATGCTAAATACGGAGATGCAAGAAATTCATTTCCGAATGCCACAACAACTGGATGATCTATCAGTGCTTCCAATGGACCCCCGTAGGTATTGCGGTGGCACCCAGGATTAATCGTTTCAGGATCACGTTTTAACCGATAGCAGAAATCTCGCATCTCCTCTATCTCTAAATCCGTCAGCACGCCCGGAATTAAGAGCCAACCGTTCTTATCAAAGAGATATTTCTGTTCCTGAGTCAAGGGAACGATAGGTTTGCCATCAGCGTTTGTTGTCGTAATGTCACTGGCATTTGTCGTCATCGGGTTACCGAAATCTTTGTTAAATCTTATACCTATCTGTTCTGCCATAAGTCCATTCCTCTTTTCTTCTCTTGTAGGAGGGGTTTCTAACCCGACTTATTTAAAACTAACGAATGCGCCCGCCAGTAAAGTAGTCCGGATTTGCTCCCATCTTCTCTAAAAGTGGCGTTGTCAATATATCAAGACGCTCAATCACATCAGCAGACGGTGTCCATTCAATAACACGCAAGTTTTCTGTCAATTCATCTATATTTCGGGTGCCGACAAGCATACATGTAATTCCCGGTTTTGCCATCGCCCAGGCAATTGCGAGCCGACTCATCGGAATCTGCTCATCCTCTGTGATATTCCTGATGCCTTCCAGTGTTTCAAAAACCTCCTTCTCTGCGCCTTCCTCACCGTGTGTAGCCATTGGTCGGTCATCACGAAAATGGCGAAAACGAGAATGCACCGGTAGCATCTCGTCGGCACTCCTATATTTACCTGTCAATAGACCTTGTAGTAGCGGCATATAACCCAAAATACCGGTGTTATGTTCTTGACACAACGGCAGGAGTTCCATCTCAATTGCACGAGATAACAGGTTATAGCAGAGTTGGTTTACGGCAAGTTCTGTTCCTGTTTCGAGTGCCGCTGTGAGTTGAGACACACCGAAGTTGCTTACGCCGATAGCACGAACAAGACCATCTTCCCGCAGTCGTGTTAATTCTGCCATGCTCTCTTCAATGGCAATCTCATCGTGGGGCCAGTGGATCATATAAATATCAACATAATCCGTTTGCAATCGGTGAAGACTTGCTTCGCAATGTTCACGTATCGAGTTAGGATCTGGCCTGCTTACCTTCGTGCCGATAATTGCTTCGTGTCGTCTGCCTTTCAGCGCAACACCGAGTGCTTCCTCACTCCGTCCCTCGTTATATCCTTCTGCCGTATCAAAGAAGTTGATACCAGTATCTAATGCTGCATGCACTACAACGGTAACATCCGATTGTGCCTGCGGTCCCCAGTAATCGCCACCACCATACGACCAGCAACCGATTCCCATCGGTGAAATCTCAATACCAGATTTACCACACGTCCGCATCTCCATTTTCAATCTCCATATTGCATCGGGATAAGTATTACACAATTTATCCTAATTCTGCACAAAGTTCGGAAATCAACGCAGCATTTTCACCAATCTGGTCACCAAATTGTTGATACATACCCAACAACAACACATCAATCGGTTTAGAATTCTCTAAGGCGAATTTTACTTCCTCACGAATCTGTTGGGGACTTCCGATTGTTCTGCCTGCCGCAAGCACTTTGAAGATGATGCACGGTTTATCTGTCCGTTGTATCGCCTTACTCATCTCATCACGGTCTTCGCGTGCGTAGATTTCACCTAAAGGCGCATAGCCAAACTTTTCTCTAAACTTTTCACTCCCACCGTGTAGGTTATAAAGTGCTGTCATATAATAGTCTATATCCCACCCTTCGTCTTCAGCAATATGCACAAGTTTCGGGTCATGCACCGATAAACCGACAAGTACTCCAGTATCACGAATCCGTTTGAGGATATCCTTCAAATAATCAAGCCTATTTTCGCGCAAACATCTCTGACCGACACCGCCGCCGTGCGGTGCCATACCAATCGGATCGTATTTCGCGGCTTCAAAAACATGGTCGGGATCCTCGTACCAACGGGAACCTTGGCTGAGACAGAACCAGTTTATCGTGCCACCCGCTTCTCGGTACAATTGTAGATCGGACATTGAGCGGTCCGTCATACTGTTCTGCCAACCATTAATTCCAACCTCCTCTGCCCGTTTGAGCGTTGCCACAACCCGTTCTGGTGTATGATATTCCTTCTGATGCTGTGAAAGTAGTTGATTAAAGTGTGAGTAGCCGTAAATCGGATTATCTCCAATCAACAACTTACTGATTTGATGATTACAAAATGAGACTTTCGGTAAGGTCGTTTCCACTGTTTATCCTCCAAGTAAACACGTCTAACCAAATAGAAATCCTTCCAGAACAGATGCGTCAATTTCACGCACAAGATGCATCGTCAAATCTAAAGCGGCGTTATAGTCGTCAATGTTAATAATTGAGACATGACTATGGATATAACGCGATGGCACCCCGAGCACTACGGAGGGCACACCTCTGCCGAATTGATGAATTGCGCCACCATCTGTTCCGCCAGATTGACGCACCCCAAGTTGATACGGTATTTCATGTTTCTTTGCTGTTTCAACCACAAAATCCGCCAACTTCGGATTGACAATCATTGAGGAATCAATTATCCGAATTTGCACACCACCACCGAGTTTCCCTTGTGAATTTCCAACGCTTAAACCTGGGGTATCATCGCCAGGGGGGCCTTCAAGCACAATTGCGAGGTCAGGTTCCACACTTGCTACCATTGTCTTGGCACCGCGCAACCCTATCTCCTCCTGCACGCTTCCTGCGCCGATAACGGTGTTCGGATGCTCTTCCAACCGTAAAAGTGCTTCAATCACAAGCGCAACGCCAACGCGATTATCAAACGCTTTAGCAGTAAGCAGTTTCTCATTTTTCAACTGCATAAAGGGACCGTAAGGTGCAATTGGACATCCGGGTAAGATTCCATATTCCTCTACCGCTTGCTCTTCATTCTCTGCACCTACATCAATAAAAAGGTCTTTTATGTCTAATACTTTATCACGAGAACCTGAAAGCAGGTGCGGCGGCGTTGAACCGATAACACCCGGCACTTTGCCTAACTTTGTTGTGATATTGACCCGCTGTGCCAATAGTGTATGTGCCCACCATCCACCGAGCGGTAGAAACTTGACGTATCCATTATCTGTCACATTTGTCACAACAAAACCGATTTCATCTAAATGTGAATCTAAAACAATACGTGGGTGTTCAGCATTTCCAGCGCGTGTACAGAAAATACTCCCAAGTCTGTCTGTCTCAATTGGACCGACATCAGCGACAGCTTCGCGAAAAATATCTCGCACTTCTGCCTCATAACCAGGGATCCCATCTGCTTGTGTGAGTGATTTAAGTAGTTCTATTGAGGTTTCGTTCATTGTTGCATTCCTTGAGTAATCGTGTTATAATTTAGTGGAATTATATCACGTATCAGAATTTCTGCCAACTTTTAACACCCTTCCGTTTTAGAGAATGTCAACCATTTTTGATAAATATAAACATCTTATACCCAATTAACAGGATTTATCTTGTTTTTTTGGCATTAGGCGCGTGGACAAAACACGCCTACCGAGAGGGATCGCGTTAATTTGGATTAGCCGTGGACATCCCGCAAGCTAAAGCATGGGGATTTGATGGAAGGGTGTTCAATCGTTATTCACACAATCCTATCTAAATCGGGAACTGATGGTTACCAGCAGTCAATCCACCATCAATGACAAAAACCGCACCTGTTGCAAAACTCGCCTCATCAGATGCAAGGAACAGCGCGGCGTTTGCTATGTCCACCGGTTTTCCGATGCGTCCCAGCGGATACCATGGCGTGATTTCATCTAATATATTTGGGTTGCGTTCAAGCATCGGTTCCCAGACTTCAGTTTGCACGGTGCCGGGGCAGATACAGTTGATACGGATGTTATCTTTACCGTGTGCGACTGCCATAGACCGAGTCAACGCAATTACACCCCCCTTCGCAGCAGAATAGGCGTGAATTCCCTGCAACCCGATAAGACCGTTGACAGATGCGATGTTGACAATACTCCCGCCACCCCCTTTTTGCATAATCGGTATCACAGCGTTACTACAATGACTCGTGCCTTGCAGTGCAACGGCTAAGTTCGCTTCCCAGTTGTTGTTTAGGACATCTTCTGTAGAACAGATAGCGTTATTTATAAGGACGTCAACTGTTCCGTAGGTGTCCACAGTCTTGTTTATAAGTTTTCCTGCATCTGCAGTATCAGAGACATCAGCTTTGATAAATAGTGCTTCGCCGCCTGCATCGGTGATAGTGGAAACAGTGGCTGTGCCAAGGGCATCGTTTACATCATCAACGACAACTTTTGCCCCTTCTTCAGCAAACCGAATGGCGATTGCTCTGCCGATACCGCGTCCTGCGCCTGTGACAATGGCTATTTTATCTTTTAACCGCATGATGTAGTTTTTCGTATTCTTTTTTTCATTTGTGTGGTATAATAAAAAGCAAATTGAAGCGAGTCCTTATAACATTGAAACAAAAATAATGATATTAACTGGCATCCGCTGGACAACACATGATCGATATAGAAACGAAATCTATCTAACACATGAACGTTGGCAGCATATTATTGCTTCAATTAACCATCCAGATATGACTAATTATGAGGAGCATCTAAAAGCAACAATTCGCCACGGAACAAGAACACAAGATTCGTTAAACCCGCAAAAGTATCGTTATGCTAATGTCTTCAATGATTTGCCAGAAGATAATACCCACATAATTGCAATTGTTCTGTTTCGATTTCGTGAAAATTCGGATGGCAAACCGATTTCAAATAACTACATTGTCACAGCTTACCAAAAACAGATTAGGTGAAAACAGCAATGGATCAACCAATTTTTAATTACGATGAAGTAAGCGATACACTTTACATATCATTTGCCCCCGGCGAACAAGCAACAGGTATTGAGTTGACATCTCACATCTTACTTCGACTTAACAAACAAGATCGTAGAGCCATTGGGATGACCTTTTTGGAATACTCTTTACTTGCCCAAAAAACTGACATGGGACCTCGGAGTTTCCCACTCACAGGTTTATCCGAATTGTCCGACGATCTGCGAGACATTGTTATAGATGTTCTTCAACGCCCCCCGGTCAGTGACGTACTTTTGCTCTCATCTTACACACCATCAATTTCTGAAACGATTCCGATTATGCTTCTGCAAACCGCTTACTAACTGATTATACCCCAACAATGTTTCCTGACACATCCTAATGTTGCAGCGTTTGGGAAATAAAAAGTTTCGTGCGTTCGTGCTTCGGGTTATCAAAGAAATCGGCGGGTGCTGCTTCCTCTACTACCACTCCTTCATCAAAGAACATAATGCGATCAGCGACTTCGCGTGCAAATCCCATCTCATGCGTAACAACCAACATTGTCATCCCTGAATGTGCAAGTTCACGCATCACATCAAGCACTTCTGAGATCATCTCTGGGTCAAGCGCACTTGTCGGTTCATCAAAGAGCATTATCTTTGGTTCCATTGCCAAGGCTCTTGCAATGGCGACTCGTTGCTGCTGTCCACCAGAAACCTCTGATGGATATTTATACGCTTGATCGGCAATGTCCATCCGTTCAAGTAAAGCTAACGCTTCTTCTTCAGCTTCACGTTTTGACAGCTTTCTCACTCTCATAGGACCTAAGGTTATATTCTTTAGGTTCGACAAATGAGGAAACAAGTTGAACTGCTGGAACACCATACCGACTTCCTGACGGATAAGATTGATATTCCGGAGATCGTTGGTGAGTTCAATGCCATCAACAATGATTGTACCGCGTTGATGTTCCTCAAGTCTGTTGATGGTGCGAATAAACGTGGATTTCCCGGAGCCTGAGGGACCGCAGATGACTGCCCTTTCACCTTTCCTGAAAGACGTTGTAATCCCTTTGAGGACATGGAAATCGTCAAACCATTTGTGTACGTCTTCACATATAATAATTGGGTCATTCGTGGCATTTTCGTTTTCAGTCATTTTCTGATTCCTTAATTTGATGTGGTTCGGTAAATCCGGTTATTGAAAAGCGGTGCTGTTAGGAAACCACACCTACCGAGGTTTTAGTGAGTGGTATTGACCTTAAATAACTCCTAATGCTTTCCAACTCCTAAATCTGTTTCAATTTCCTGACTGACTTTAGACATTGCAAAACAAAAAATAAAGTAGATAAGGGCGATGAATGAATATACCTCAACGTAAAGTCCTAACCAATCAGGATTATTGATTATACTTTTGGCGACACCTAACAGCTCAACGAGGCCAATGATATACACTAAAGATGTATCCTTAAAGAGTGCTATAAATTGTCCAACAATCGCTGGGATGACAGAACGTAGTGCCTGTGGTAAGACAATAAACAACATACTTTGAACGTAGTTGAGTCCTACAGCTTGTGCAGCCTCATGTTGTCCTCTGGGTATTGCCTGCAGACCACCACGGACATTCTCTGCCATGTAGGCAGCGGAGAATAAAGTTATAGCAATCATCATCTTTATAACCAGGTCTATGTTAAAAGGTATAAAGATGGTAATCAAGTAACCTCCCATGAATAAAATTGTTATCAACGGCACACCACGTACCGTTTCAATATAAAATATTGAAACCCATTTGATAGCTGGTAGTTTGCTCTGTCTACAGAGAGCTAAAAACACACCAAGTGGAAATGAAACGACAATTCCCACTACAGCAAGAATTAATGTGAGCAGCAATCCACCCCACAAACTTGTCTGAACAGCATTCTCACCAAACCCGTGAAGGACAAACATGGTTATAGGAAAGGAAAGTACCCATCCACCCAATATCCAAGGACGCAATCTGGTAATACGTTGTCCGAGAAAAAATGCCCCTATAAGTAATACTATATTACCTAATAACCATCGCCGTGACTCAAAAATTAGAGCAAATATATTTAGCCTAAATTCGATTGATACTAAGTGAGTGTCTGGTAACTGGACGATCTCAAAAGGTATAACGAGAAATGCAAGAAAAATACCCCCAACAACAATTGTCCATCGTTGGACTATACCACGCCAGACTCCTGCACTCAAACCTAAGAGGCCAGTCAATATATAGAGGCAAATCCATATACGATAGACTTGATCCCGTGGGTAGGGGCCGATAGCAAAAAGTTGTAGGTTTGCAGGAATAACGTTCCATTCTGCTTCAGTGAATGCCCATGTTATTATTCCCTTAAAAACAAAATAGAGAAACAACAAGGCAACACAAGTCAGAATTGCGTTATACCAAGTATTAAATAGATTCTCTCTAAGCCACCCTACGGGTCCTTTCGCAGAATTTGGTGGTTTAATTTGTTGAATATCTACTTGTTCTTCCACTATGTGACATCCTTCATGTTGATACGCGTTGAACTACAGTAAAAATCACATACATATACATCACCGTTTAAAGCGGTTAACCCAACTATTATACCAATTCATTGCTGCTGATGTTATGAGACTCATTGCCAGGTAATGTGCCATGGCCATACCAAGAACAGGGATTACTTTCCCAGCTTGAAGCCCGATCCTCTTTACAATTTGAAATAGGTCGTCATAACCCGCTGCTGCTGCCAAACTTGTGTTTTTTGCAAGATTAAGATACTGGCTGGTAAGTGGTGGAATAATAATTGGAATTGCTTGTGGTAAAATAATTAAACGTAACGTTTGTCCCGCACTCAAACCGACTGCCCGCGCTGCTTCCCGTTGTCCCTTTGAGACTGCTTGTATACCACTTCGCACCACTTCAGCAATAAATGCACTGGTATAGACACTTATCCCTATTAGGACAGAAATGGAACCTGCTGAAAAAGGTATCCCACCAACGAAGTTGAACCTCTGAAGTTCCGGCCGTACTAATACGAATGGACTCTCTGGTGCAAGAAACCACCCTATAATAGCGACTATCAAGAAAACGGGGGCAGCACTCCACTTCGCAGCTTTGGATATATGTGTGAAATAGCCAATGTCATCTCCTTCTTCCATCCTTTGCACCTGCTTGCGATGAAAAATCAATGCCAAGACAAATATAGAGATAATTGCCAAAATAGCTGCAGCATAAAGATACCCAACCCAGCTGCTGAATCCTGCTGTCTGTTGAAGAGAGGGGAAATATATCCCCCGGTCATTAATGTAGACAGCATTGAATAGTTCAATGCTATCGTTCACTGCAGGCAGTGAGCCAAATACGGCAAACCAAAACACTATCTGAAGCAGTAGCGGAACATTACGGAACATCTCAATATATGTAGCCGCAATGTTTCGCACCAACCAATTGGTTGATAAACGAGCAATCCCAAAAAAGAGACCAAGCACTGTCGCACACAATATCCCCTCCAAACTAACCGTTACAGTGTTCAGCACGCCGACATAAAACGCCCTTAGGTAGGAATCTGACGGATCATATTCTATGATGGTATCGGATACAGGAAACCCCGCTTCATCCATAAAAAAATTAAGACTGAGATTCAAGCCGAGTTTGTCTAACCCTCTAACCATATTCGCGTAGAGAATCCCCGCTAACAGTAATACGCCAAGCAGAAAAAGGATTTGGAATAATACTTTAAGAACGCGAACGTCTCGATAGAAAGGGATTTTTGTTGGATTTTGTTGCATTGTATTTGATGCATGGTACATAGAAATGCCCCATGCATCTTTCACTTCCTATGTGTAGTGTAATTCTAACGAAACGGCATTGCGTAAAGTAATCCACCTTCTGTCCAAGGTTTATTAACACCGCGTGGAAGTCCGAGAGGGGTGAGGTTACGGTCGAAGATTTCACCATAGTGACCGGCTGCACCAATGGCATGGCGCGCCCAATCTGCTGGTAAACCAAGTGACTCGCCAATATTCCCAGTATCTCCAAGAAAACGCTGAATTTCTGGGTTGTTGGATTTAAGGTTCTTCGCCTTAGCTTGTGTAATATCGTGTTCCTCTGCAAAGAACGTCGCATAAATAACCCAACTGACAATATCATTCCACTGGTTGTCTCCATGAACGGTAACGGGGGCTAATGGTTCCTTGGAAATCGTCACATCAAGAATGATATGGTCATCAGGATTTTTCAAAGATTGTCGGCGTGAAATAAGTTGAGACTTATCGCTTGTCACTGCATCACAACGCCCTTGGTCGTAGCTTTGATAAAGCGTTTCAGTTTCCTCAAAAACAACAGACTTGACTTTGATCCCTAATGTTCGCATTTTATCTGCAAGATTTAACTCGGTAGTACTACCCGCAGTAACACCAATAGTAGCGCCGTCGAGTTCCTTCAGTGATGTTATTTCCAGATCTTTACGTAACATAAACCCTTGACCATCATAAAAGTTAGGTGGACAGAAGTCTGCACCGTTTACAGTGTCACGCGTTAACGTCCAAGTGGTGTTGCGAATTAGCACATCTACTTCACCTGTCTGAAGAGCAGGAAATCTGTCAGCTGCCTTTAAGGAACGGAACTCAACTTTATCCGGATCCCCGAGAACTGCAGCTGCAATTGCACGACCAAAATCTACGTCAAATCCTTTATATTTTCCATCCTGACCGAGAAAACCGAACCCCGGTAATTCTTTGTTGACACCACAAATCAGTCTTCCCCTTTTCTTCACTTTGTCAAGAATACTCCCCTCATGCTTGTCTGCAAACATCGGGGAAACCATTAATAACGCCAATACCAATACTGAAATGCGAAAACATAATTTTTTCATTTTCTTTTCCTTTCAAATAAATAGAATTAATAGTTTAGATGAATACATTTTGTCCAATGATTCATTTTAAACAGTTATATAGATTGTTAGTTTATTGATGAAGATTAATTTATTAATTCGGTAATTTTATGTCCATACGAGGCAAGTCTACCCACCTGCTGGCGAGGTTTCCTAACCTCGCCAAAGGACCGACTTATTTTCTTAAACTTCATTAATAAAGTTATTATGATACGATATCAAACTTCACTTGATTTGGTAAATTAAACACCGTTAACACCAAATAAGTTTACTGATAATCGTATTGCTCTCCAATTAAGGCTCGTCCTGTTATTTCTTTTGCTTGAAAAACAGCGATGTTTTCTCCACTTTGGTCTTTAACAAGCCAGATATGACCAGCATGGGTATGTTGAATGCTGAACGCATCGACGGCAGCACGGCCGCGGTAAGACTCATTGCCATCAGCATCTATCCAATAGTAAGTAATATCAGTTTCGGTTTTGTTCACGAAAAGAATTGCAGTATGCTCACCGTCGTTTGATTTTAACGTTGAAAGTTGACTCGGTTCGTGATGTTTTAAATTCACCCATTTGTCACCGTCATCGCAGTTCGGATCAAACAATTGTTCATAGCAGGCAGATAGTTCAGCGGGCCATTCAAACTTTGGTGAATTAGCAGGATTGAATCCATCCAGATGCGGTAAATGTGTCCGGGCTATAGCATTTGTATAACGCCAATCTTCATCACCATAGATTTCAGTAAGCAGCATTGCCAACTCTGGATCATAATCTTTCAATATTCCGCGTTTACTGACATGATTATGCTGTGCATCGTTTTCTCGATTCGTATTGAACCATGATTGTGTGCCTTCAGCCCAATACTCCTCTTTGTTTGTGGAGGCGTAAGTGCCTTTCCATAACCCTTTTTCCATCGCGACCTCATATAAAGCCTTAAGTCGCTTGTCAAAATCCGGATCAACGGTACTGAGTCCCATTTGGTGTATTGCATGAGCGAACTCGTGAACAAGGATATTTTCAGTCCCATAAGGGTCCCCCGGATAATTAAGCAAATTTTCTTCACCACAACTTACCGATGGGCGTGCAGATGTTGCCCCCAAACCACGAGCCCGTCTATCCCAATAGAAATCGGGTTTGAGGTCGTTATGTTCAGGAATCTGTGTCGTCATCTCGTCGTAAGCCATAATAGAGAAACGAACACTGTTTTCTGCAAGTGCTTGTAGTAAATCTGGACGGTGTCCTATCATTTGCTGGATAAGCCAAGCTGCCTCCTGCATAGCAAACGGATTCACCTTTTCTGATGCTACGATGGGAAATCCACCTACATCAACCCACTGTTGGTAAAACGAGGGCAACTCAAAGTTTTCACGGATAGTCGGCGGGGGAGCGACTGGTTTCTCTATGGTATTGGCAGATGTAGATAAACTCGTTGATGCAATGACAGTGCTGAATAAAATAGATGAGAGATTCATAATGACGTGTTTAATCCTGTTGCAACGGTTTGCAGTTTTCAATAGCAATAACAAGTATAGCATTAATTAGTTTAATTGTCACTTAAAATTTGCAGCGTAGCTGGAATTCTGGAAAATATAGCGATTTAGGTTTGGAAATGCCCCAAATTGTGCATCTTCAAGTAAAATTGCACATTTTTGTGCATTAAATTGATTTTTAGGTATATTACTGGCATCATATTTGGCATATAATTTGCTTATTAGTTATTTGAAAAGTAATAATCCTGTGTTCCTCAATTTACATACTTGACAACTACTCAATACGTAGTTATAATTCTGATTAGTTTCACGTATTGAGTAGTCCGAAAGGAGAAAATAAATGAAAAAGTTCATAATCCTGGAAATCTGTGTTATCATAGCGATCGCTGCTGGTTTTTGGATTGGACGGATTACAAGTCCTTTTAATGATTATGCAAAGTATTACGAAAATGCCGATAAAACTTGGAGTAAAAGCCAAGAAATGAACAATCCGCCAGTAACGTACGATGAACCGGATAAAGACCGCTTGCGAAAAGTGCGCGCAGCGTACCGGGCGGTTTTTGAAAATTATCCCGACAGCCGATGGGCCGATGATGCGCTCTATCAACTCGCCTTACTTCCCCGAACAGATGAAGAGGGGTTCGCGCTATTTCGCCGATTAATACGCGATTACCCAGACAGCGAATGGGCTGACGATTCAATGTATGCTATCGCTATCGCAACTTACGAGATAGCGGAAGATTTAAAAAAGACGGGTACACTTGAATCATTGACAGCTTACTACGACAGGGCACTTGCACTATTCAACCAATTAATCGCGACTTATCCTGGTAGTGTGCTTCAAGAAGATGCTCAGTTTAACGCAGCGATGTGTTATTACGGGAGAGGGGATGTCAGTATTGCTCTCAATCAGCTGGAAAGCCTCAAAATGGAACTTCGCAATAGTCCGATTATTTATCAGATTTTATACAATATTGGTAGGATAAACTTTGAGCAACAGGACTATGAAAATGCGCGAGTTGAATTCAAAAATGTAGTAGATGTTGGGGATCCGAAGTATGCACCCGCTGCCAGCTTTGGTATTGCGCAGACCTACTTTAATGAAGGCAAAATTGAAGAAGCGCAAGCAAAATACAAGGAATCAGATGACAAACCGAAGGAAGCAGAGGCGAAATATAAAGAAGCAGAGGCGAAATATAAGGAAGCTGTCACTAACTATCAAAAAGTTATTGATCTATATCCCGATTCCCAGGTCGGCCAAGATGCACATTTTTATATCGGGTGGGCATACCACATGCTCAAAGATTATGACGAAGCTATCAATCGTCTTGAGGCTGCAATAGAGAGCTACCCAGATAACGCGATCACTACGACAGCGAAATTTTATATCGGTCAGATTGCTGAAGACAAAAAGGATACTGACCGGGCAATTGAAGTGTATCAACAATTTGCCGAAGATCCCACACATAGTTATGATCATCGCCTCCAGGCTCAATATCGAATAGGTAAGATCTATCAAGAGAATGAGGAGATGGAACAAGCGATAGAAGCGTACGAAAAACTAATCGCTGATTTTCCCGAACCACATCAAAACGTTGCGCACCCCTCACGTGAGATCACGGAAAATTATGTACAGACACTTAAAGCAAAACTTTTAGATAATTAATAGGGCCGATACGCAGATATGGTATGCAGTGGCGGGATCAATATCCGCACGAAGTATGGATACCCATTGCTGGCGAGGCGGGGAATCATGGCGAATACCTTATGCGTATTCGCCATGATTCATACCGTTGATTTCTTCCTAACCTCGCCACATTACCGATTTATTTTCTTAATCTATAAAACCCCGTCCACAAGAAGATATATCCTTAAGTTTACACTTATGAGGTTTTCCCGCCTAATTACCATCTTTGTCACATCCCTCCCAGCGACTGCTGGTGGACAGGATGGGTGCTAACGAGGCAACGATGTCCGATGTGTCTGAACGCGAGGCAACCTTTGCCAAAAACTTACACACCTACCCCTCGAAAATAATTGAATTCCAACACCTATTGTGGTAAAATAACTTAAAAGACATCTACTGATATGAAGGAGTTTGCAAATGCCCGACCCCTCTCACAATCTATTTAATACGCGTCGAACCCTTGAAAGCAAAGGGTTTGGATGCTCCTATTATTCGCTTCCTGCCTTAGCAGAAGCAGGCAAAGGTTTAATTCAAACCTTACCTGTTAGTATTCGCATTCTACTTGAATCGTTATTACGGAATTATGATGAACATCAAATCACCGAACAGGATGTTGTCAACTTAGCGAATTGGGATGCGCATTCCCCGAAAACAGCGGAAATTCCGTTCAAACCTGCCCGCGTGGTAGCACAAGATTTCACTGGTGTTCCACTTGTTGTTGATATTGCTGCGATGCGGTCTGCTGTTGCAGAACTCGGTGGTAATGCTCAAATGATTGAACCACTCGTCCCTGTTGATTTAGTGATTGATCACTCTATCCAAGTTGATGCGTACGGCACAGAAAATGCTTTTCAATTCAATACTCGCAAAGAATTTGAACGTAATAAGGAACGTTATGAATTTCTGAAGTGGGGACAGCAGGCGTTTGAAAAGTTTAATATCATTCCACCATCTATCGGCATTGTGCATCAGGTGAATTTGGAATACCTCGCGCAGGTCGTGATGACAGAAGAATCGGTTGCTTATCCTGATACTGTTGTCGGCACAGACTCACATACGACCATGATTAACGGATTAGGTATAGTCGGTTGGGGCGTTGGCGGTATTGAAGCTGAAGCGGCGATGTTGGGACAGCCAGTTTACATTTTGACTCCTGAAGTACTCGGCGTTCACATGAAAGGTGAACTCCAAGAAGGCGTAACCGCAACTGACTTGGTATTGACTGTAACACAACGTCTTAGAGCAGCAGCGGTTGTCGGTAAATTCGTTGAATTTTTTGGTGAAGGTGTGGAAGCACTTGCACTGCCTGACCGGGCAACGCTCTCTAACATGTGTCCCGAATATGGGGCGACTATCGGGTTTTTCCCGCCCGATGCTGAGACGATGAATTACCTTCGTCTCACCGGTCGAGATGAAGCACATGTTGACTTTGTGGAAGCATATCTCAAAGCACAAGGATTGTTCGGTATTCCGCGACTTGGAGAAGTTGAATACTCCGATGTGTTAGAGATCGACCTCAGCGATATTGAACCGAGTATCGCCGGACCGAAACGACCGCAAGACCGAATCGCGTTATCAGATGTAAAAGAAACCTTTAACGAACTTCTGACGAAGCCAGTAGTGGAAGATGGATTTGGCGTAGATGTTGAAAATGCTGGCCAAAATGGCATTACACACGGTTCCGTGGTGATCTCTGCAATTACCAGTTGCACGAATACAAGTAACCCTTCCGTAATGATTGGGGCAGGACTACTCGCCAAAAAAGCGGTTGAGAAAGGTTTACGCGTTCCCGATTATGTCAAAACAAGTTTAGCCCCGGGGTCGCGCGTCGTAACGGAATATCTGCGGAACACAGGATTATTACCCTATTTGGAAAAACTGGGATATAACGTAGTAGGTTATGGCTGCACAACCTGTATCGGGAACAGCGGACCGCTAAACGAAGTGGTTCAAGAGGCGATTGACGTAGAAAACCTCGTAACTGCCAGCGTTTTGAGCGGGAACAGGAATTTTGAAGCGCGTGTGCATCCAGAGATAAAAGCTAATTTTCTCATGTCGCCACCACTTGTCGTTGCTTACGGCCTTGCAGGACGAATTGACATTGACCTCGCGACAGAACCGATCAGGCATAATGATGCTGGTGAGGCAGTTTACCTGCGGGATATTTGGCCTACACGCCAAGAAATTGCTGAGATGATTAGCACTGCTGTTAATCGAAAAACGTTTAAGGAGATGTATGAATCGATTGGCAATCAAGCGCCGGAATGGGAAGAACTCGCTGGCACAACAGGTGTGCTTTATCCGTGGAACGAAAGAAGCACCTATATCCAGCACCCACCTTTCTTTGAAGGATTTTCACGCGAACCCGCACCGATTTCCGATATTACTGATGCGCGCATCCTCGGCATCTTCGGAGATTCTGTTACCACTGACCATATCTCTCCTGCAGGAGCAATCGCAGCAGCGAGTCCTGCAGGCAGTTATTTGCAGGAACGCGGTGTTGAGACGCGAGATTTCAATACCTACGGGGCAAGGCGCGGTAATGATCAGGTGATGAGTCGCGGCACGTTTGCCAACCGCCGCGTCCGAAACTTGATGACGCCCGATGTTGAAGGCGGATACACGCTTCAGTATCCAGAAGGAACACAGACGACTATTTACGAAGCAGCACTCCACTACAGCGAAAACGATATTTCCACGGTTATTTTTGCCGGACAGGATTACGGTATGGGCAGTTCACGCGATTGGGCTGCAAAGGGACCTAAGCTGCTTGGGGTTAAGGCAGTTGTTGTAGAAAGTTATGAGCGAATCCACCGTAGCAATCTCATCGGTATGGGCGTTTTGCCGTTGCAGTTTAAGAACAAAGAAAATGCACAGACGTTCAACCTTGACGGTAGCGAGATTATCAGCATCACAGGATTTGCTGATGATTTACAACCGGGGCAAATGGCAACAATGAAGATTGTTCGGGCAAACGGTGAAACGCACACAACGGAATTGCTTATCCGAATTGATTCACCCATTGAGGTAGAATACTACAAGCACGGTGGGATTTTGGATTATGTGATTCGGAATTTCTTGTCCGTGTAGAGCTGAAATGTCCATCAACTGAAAAGATTGATGGAGTAGATAACATGCAATTTCCAACAAAACTGACACTCTCAATCACGCTAATCCTCTTATCTCTCACCACTGGATGTGGTCCTGACTCGGAATTCAAAAACCCTTGCAAGGGATCATGGATTTCACGATGCGCCGCGAATACAGAGATTCTCATAATAGGTCCCTATAAAACCGACTGCGTAGGGGCTTTTCCACAGGAATGTTACCTTGAATACAACGAGGAAGAAGAGCGGTGGCATTTTTTCTATGAAGGTATACGAGGGTTTAACTTTGAACCAGGGTTTATCTATAGATTGAAAGTTAGCCTTCATGAGCGGGATGAAGGAATTCAGGATGTGGGACGGTACGAATATCGTCTTATAGAGGTGTTGAGCAAGGAGGCGGCATCAGTTGATGAAAAACCTCCGCGAAAACCACCGACAGAATGGACAAATCCTTAAGGGTACCACTTACCGTCCATGAATCTTTCGCAGATCTAACCGCGCATCAACATTATCCGACACAGCATTAGTCCAGTCCACATCGTCAGTGCTTTGCAGACTCATGAGCGCAACATTAACCATCGGATTTGACAGTGAATAGTTGAGCAGAAAACTGTCCACATCAACTTCCGCCATTTCGTTGGGGAAGCAGTGCTTCATAAGGTTTTGGAAGACGTTGCTTGTCGTAGAGCGCATCAGCACAATACCCATCTCTTGTGCCACAGCATCGGGAATAACACCGCGCCCGCCAAATGTATCACAGGTGCTCTGATACATCAAGTTGTAGTGGATCTGCATCATATCAAACGCGCCGGTGGCAATCAGTTCTTCTGTACCACCCGATGGACCATCTGCAGAAAAACCGATAAACCGCACCTTCCCCTCTTGCTTCAGTTTGAGGTATTTTTCCAAGCCGCCACTGTTCAGAATCTGTTCTGTCTCTTTCGCATAAAACCAACCGCCATGAAATTGAAGCACATCAATATAATCAGTGCCGAGGCGTTGTAGGCTGCCTTCCATATCCGCTGCGATACCATCCGGGTCAAACGCCTCTGTCTTCGTTGCAACGATGCATGTGTCCCGGCGATCTGTTATTGCTTTGCCGATAACTGTTTCACTATAGCCTCCACCATAGTTGGGCGCTGTGTCTATGTAGTTGACTCCACAATCTATAGCGTAATGAATCATATTGACAAGCGATTTTACATCATGCTCTGGACGGACTCTACCGCCGCCGTAGCCTATTTCCGAAACTTGGAGTCCTGTTTTACCGAGGGTGCGATATTGCATAAAAGTGAATCTCCTTCTGCACAATTTGATGGAATGCGCTGCAAAACGTCTATACGAACAACGAATTGTTTTTAAACAAAACTGTTTCGAGTAGATCGGTTTCCGTTTTTAGGTTTTGTTCTATTGCTCCGTTTGATACAATTCTCTCCGAATAGATTTTCCACCTGTTTGAAGACATCTTCCTTATCTGTAATCTTGTAGTTAGAACCACATCGCGTGATGACTTCACCGAAACGCGGACTCATAAGACGAAGAATTAAGTGTAATTCTCCCTTGTTGGCAAGTGCAATGTCTTTGAGGGTTTTTAGTTTGTCAAGGTTATCAAGATCGGATTCCGATATTGTAACCTCAATGGCAGATGTTTGTTGTTCAGGAACAGTGTCTAAATCTACAATTTCGTTTGCTTGTATCTGCCGCTCTTCCACTTCGGCTTCATCATCAGAATTTCGGTTTTTGCTACCGTTCTGATTAATTCTGACTGTTCCCTCAATCCACACCATTCTATCTTCAAAGAGGTCTCCTGCCTTTTTATATGCCTCTGGAAAAACAACAACCTCTATTGATCCTTCAAGGTCCTCAAACTCAAGTATTGCCATGGAGTCCCCTTTCCTGGTGGTTCGATGTGTGACACTGGTAATCATGCCTGCTACAGAAACTGTAGACTCAATCGGGTGTCCGCCGAGGGTTTGGGTACTTGCTGATGTATAGTTTTCAATTATGTCTGTGTATTGTTGGAGTGGGTGTCCGGAAACATAAAAACCGAGTTGCTCTTTTTCCAGCTTAAGCCGTTCCAAAGGGTCATACTCCTCTGCCTCCGCGAGCGTCACAACTGTTGTCGGGATATCCTCTGCATCTTCAAAGAGGTTCATCTGTCCGCGTTCACGTACTGCTTGTGCGCTTTGTGCCGCTTTCATGATACTTTCCAAGTTAGCAAGGAGTTGTGACCGATGTCCTTCAAGGCTATCAAACGCACCGCTCAAAATGAGCCCTTCAACAGCACGTTTATTGACTACTTTGGTATCCACGCGTTCACAGAAATCTTGTAGTGATGTAAATGAACCGCCCTCTTTTCGTGCTGCCACAATTGCATCTATTGCGTTGTCACCAACGTTTTTCACTGCCACAAGTCCGAAGCAGATATCATTGCCTTCCACCGTAAAATCTTTATTACTGCTGTTAACATCTGGTGGAAGCAGGTTGATTTCAACACCAAGAAAGTCAGCAAGTTTTGCACATTCAGCTCGATAACGGGTAATTTTAGAGGTGTCGCCTGCTTCTCCGGTCATCATTGATGCCATGAATTCATGGGGGTAGTGCGTTTTCAGGTATGCCATGCGGTAAGCTAACATCGCATAAGCGACAGAGTGTGATTTATTAAAGGCGTATCCCCCAAACGGTTCAAGCAGGTCATACACTTTTTCAGCCTCTTTTTTAGGAATATCATTTTTAACAGCACCTTCTACAAATTTCTCCCGCTGCGATTTCAGCAAATCTAATTTCTTTTTTCCCATCGCATCGCGGAGGATATCCGCCTCACCGAGTGTAAAACCTGCCATATCACGCGCGATCTGCATCACCTGCTCCTGATAGACACACACCCCGTAAGTGTTTTTGAGTGCATTCTCAAGCGATGGATGTATATATTCCACCTTTTCCAGTCCATTTTTACGATCAATGAACTGCTGCATCATACCGCTTTCTAATGGACCGGGACGATAGAGCGCAGGAATTGCAGCGAAATCCTCAAAGTTATCTGCTTTGAGTTGCGTCACAACCCGATACATGCCAGAGGAGGTTTCCAGTTGGAACAAGCCCGCAATTAGACCTCTACTGATGAGTGAAAAGGTCTTCTCGTCGTCAAAGGGGATATCCTCTAACTTGATATCCTTACCGTGGTTTACCTTAATCATTTGAAGACAGTCGTAAGTCTCAGTGAGACTTCGAACACCGAGGAAATCAAATTTGACAATACCGACATTTTCAACGGTTTTGCCTTCAAACTGTGTTGCGACCTGGTCGTGTTTATCCTTAAACAACGGAGCGAAATCTGTCAGTGGCCCGTTTGAAACAACGATCGCAGAAGCATGGCAAGAGACGTGCCGTTTCATACCTTCCACGGCTTTGCTCATATCCATCAATTCTCTATTTTCCGGTTGCTCTGCAAGGATTTGAAATTCGGGTACCTGTTCCAATGCATCATCAAGTGTAATACCAGGAATGCTGGGGATCAACTGTGTTAACTTGTTGACATTTTCAAGCGGCACATCAAGCGTGCGTCCAACATCTTTGATAGCGGCTTTTGCGCCCATAGTCGAAAACGTGGCGACTTTACCAACAGAGTCATGGCCGTATTTATTAACAAGATACTCAATTACGTGGTCACGCGCGCGATCTGCAAAGTCAATATCAATATCAGGCGGACTAATCCGTTCAAGATTCAAAAACCTTTCGAACAGGCAGTCGTAATCCAGTGGATTGAAGGTAATAACACCAAGCGCATAAAGCACAAGACTACTGGCAGCGGAACCGCGAGCGGTGAGCGGATATCCCTGTTCGTTAGCGTATTTAACATAGTCCCATACAATCAGGAAATATCCTGGGTAACCGGTTTTATTTATAATGTCAAGTTCATGATTCAACCTTTGAAGAACATTCGAGGCGAGTTCACCGCCCAATTTTTCACGTAACCCTTGATAGCAAAGTTCTTTTAAATAACTCTCATTTGTATGTCCTTCTGGCACTTCATATTTCGGCATCACGCTCTTGCCGTAATCAAGTTTGAGATTACACCGTTTGGCAATTTCAAGTGTGTTACTGATGGCTTCTGGCGGGTAATCCTTAAGCACCTCCCGCATTTCGTTAACGTCTTTAAAATAGAAATGATTATCAAATCGCATCCGATCTGGATCGTTGACGGTTTTCTTTGTTTGGATACAGAGAAGTACATCGTGCATGTGATGATCGGATTTGCGAAGATAGTGACAATCATTTGTGCCGACGAGAGGTAGATCGAATTCTTTTGCTAAATCCACCATTATCGGGTATGCCTCAAGTTCCTTGTCAATATAGTGATTTTGGACCTCAACGTACAGATTCCGGGGACCCATTACATCTATCAGGGTTTTAAAGTTTTGGATGCCTTCTTCCCGTTTATCTGAGATGAGAAGTTGTGGTACCTGCCCTTGGATACACCCCGTCAGTGCAATAATTCCCTCACGGTATTCCCGTAAGATTTCCATGTCAATGCGCGGTTTACTATAGAAACCTTCCGTATACCCTCGCGATACCAATTCAAGTAGATTCCGGTACCCAGTTGCATTTTCTACAAGAAGTGTCAGATGGTAGGGACTGCCCTGGTCTTTTCCGCGTTTTGTTCGAGCGCCTGGGGCAACATATACTTCACACCCGACAATAGAGTTTACACCAGCTTCTTGTGCTTTCGTGTAAAACTCCCATGCACCGAACATATTGCCGTGGTCGGTGAGTGCGACTGCGGGGGTGCTATTCTCAACTGCCCACTGAATCATATCTGAAATACGGCATGCACCGTCAAGCATACTGTATTCGCTGTGGTTGTGTAGATGGACAAATTCGGAAGACATGGACTCTCCTGTTTTGCGTTTTATAGAATTTACGATTAAAAATCGGTTTAGATTTCAACTATTTTACAGACGTAATTATACCAAATAAAGAGGTGAATTTGCACAGCAAAATTAGAAAAGAATCCGCTTTACCAGGTCGAGATTCAGTTTAATATTTGACATATCGCTTATGTCTTGCTATAATAGTCAATACTGCTAACTTGCAGCTTTTCCAAGTGTGCAGAATCCATTTTCAAAACTTACGAATGCAAAAATCAAGACTTCTCCTCCTGTTCTTAACCCTATTTTTTGTGATGCTTGGGTTTGGTATCATCATTCCAAATCTCGCTTATTACGCAGAAGATATCGGGGCAACCGCCACCCAAATTGCTATATTACTTTCTACATATTCTGGGATGCAACTGTTGTTCGCGCCGCTTTGGGGGCGATTATCAGACAAACACGGCAGGAGACCCGCAATTCTGCTTGGATTGCTCGGAAATGCCGTTGCCTTAGCCGCTTTTGGATTAGCAAAGGAGTATGTATGGCTTTTCACAGCTCGGAGTGCAGCCGGCATCGCTTCAGCGGCAGTGTTACCAAGTGTAATGGCTTATGTTGCGGATGTTACCACATCAGAGGAACGCGGTAAAGGCATGGGGTTGATGGGTGCAGCAATGGGGCTCGGTTTCATTCTTGGACCGGCAATTGGCGGTGTGATGGGACGACATGATGTGCCTTTTTTTGTAGCAGGTGGATTGTCGTTGTTAACTTTTCTGTTTGCATTTATCCTTCTTCCTGAATCGCTTCAGAAAGATGTTGTTGTAGAGCAACATGATTGGATCTCACCACGCGATCTATTCCGGAGGTCAACATTGCAATCTCCGCTCACTCCTCTATTCCTTGTTGCCTTTTTCACTACCTTCAGTTTCGCTGGATTGGAGGCGACTTTTCCACTGTTCATTGAAGCAGGTTGGGAGTATAAGCAAAGAGAGATGGGATGGATGTTTATGGTCATGGGTGCGATTGTCGTACCGCTACAGGGAGGATTGCTCGGAAAATTGATTAACAGGTTAGGAGAACGGCGGATAATTATAACAGGTTTATTTCTGAATGCTCTCGGCATGGTGCTTTTGCTCTACGCGTTTAACTTCGCAACATTAACGATTTATCTCACAATTACCGGAATTGGCAATCAACTAATACGTCCAACGAATACATCATGGATTTCTAAACAAACCCAAATTGGGCAAGGTGCGGCCATCGGTATTATGGATGCTTTTTTGAGTTTAGGACGTATCTTGGGACCGCTTCTTGGTGGTTGGCTCTATGAAAAATCAGCACATCCAGAATTTGTAAAAACGGGTTTTAGCGGAGTCTTTGGAAACTGGTTATATGAAAATAATGCTTATTCTTACGTTGTTTTGGCGGGAATTTTGATAATTGCCACCTTTTTTCTATATGTTCCCTTGCGGCGGGTTGAACGTAGGACACAAGTTTGAGCGTTTCTCATTCTTTCGGCAATGGCGGGAGCTGATGCGTTACGCGCCGTGTGTTGTATTCAATGCGATACCGCTGATGTGCTTCGTCATCCGGATAATGTTCGGTTTTCGGATACGGATAAGCAGACATACCGTGAAAAGGTAGCGGTTCAACCGTCTGTGATGTGAGCGTATTGATGTCACCGTCTTTGTCCCACCCATCGCTATAGAGGATAAAGTCCCGAGTCCAACCCGAATTTAGTGGCGGTAATCGCGCTGCATCAAATTCAACTGTGATTTCATCGCCCGCATTGAGGATAACATACATATCATCAACTGCTTGCAATAAAGGGTTGACATCGCCATAGCGGGTATAAAATCCTGCAAGGTCACGCCACTGCCTGACTTTTGTCACCTTTTGATAGTCAAACAGATGCGGTGCATGTGGATTCGGACGGTACATCTCCGAAAAACCGCGATAGTGTAAGTCTGCACTGTCAGGCTTCATTTCTGTTATTTTCATAGGTACATTCTGCTCGCCAACAATAAAAAATACAGCATCCCAATAAATCTGCATATCGGTTTCAATCCGCACGTGTCGGTCATCGGACAAAAATTTGCCTGTCAAATCAATAGTAATAGTCTTATTTTTCCCAGCGGGGATACCGATCATATCAATAACGTTTTTCCACTTTCCTGTTTTGTCTTTCACAGCAACCGAAGGAAAACGTGGTGCGATTGTGGGATTTTGGGACAGGGCAACGTTGATGCTGGTATCCGTTGGGAAAATCCAACCGTTGAGGAAAAGTGTCACAGAAGCATCATCAGAAACATTACCTAAATCAAGGATGATGGCATGCGGTTCCACAACACCTTGGTAGGGACCCGGTGCATGTTCAACCGCGTAATCATAATCTATCTCTTTTAAGGCATCAGATACATCTTCACCTTTATGATTTACAGCTGACTTCGGGTATAGTTTCTTTGAAATACCGTATATCTTGAATTCTGCAAACGGAGGCGGTGTATACTGTTCATTCACGAAAATATCGGTGTTAACAGGATGGTCAACGGCTATCAGTTTTACCATATCAAAATAAGCAGCTTCCCACAACTCTTCTGTAATTTGAATAGAATATTTACCCGATTTGGGTTGTATCTGAGATGCGGATATTTTTATAAAATCTTTTGTCTCATCGGGAGCGACAAAGCCCATAGCAGTGACTAGTCCGAGTGGAGCACGCCAAAGCAGATCAGTAACAAATTGATATTTCTCGCCATCATAGACATATAGGAACGGACACGAACCTTTCAGTATCTGTTTTTCCAGAATCCGTTGTTTTGCCTTCGGTTCAATGACGTTCTGTGGCACACCGTTTGTCCACACAACACGAACCACATCGGCTGCATCAAACGCGCCTAATCCAAAATGTGCTACTTGCTGTGATACATATTGCAATTGATATAGGTCACTGACTTTCACCTCTAATTTTGAACCGATACCATTCCTATTGACTTTGTTATTTCCTGTGATAATACCTTCTAACCGCACCTGTATCCAGTTGTTTTGGTTGCCCCCGTTGTTTTGGAGAGCACGTAGTTGTCCTTTGTCGTTAATAAAAAACAGGTCTAAATCACCATCGTTATCATAGTCACCTACGGCACCTGCGATCCCTTTTTCTGTCGGTATTATCCCGTCAGTTTCGGTGAAGCGGCCAGTTCCATCGTTTCTGAACATAGACATCCCATCTTTGCCACTCACCCAAAGATCAACAAATCCGTCGTTATCATAATCTATGTTTTTTAATAGTGTAGGGGATATGCCTTGCACACCCGCTACTAAGCGCGGATCGTCTACAAAACTTGCATCTCCTCTATTTAGGTAAAGGTGGGTCCGTTCCTCTGTTGCTAAGAAAATATCAATGTCTCCGTCGTTATCATAATCACCGATAGCAGCTGCAGTGTAATGTGTATCCTGTGGAATACCTGTCTCGGTAGTAATGGCACGGAGACGTCCTTGGCGGAGGTTATCGTAAAGTGTGCATCCAGTTTTTCGATGTGTCATGAAGATGTCAATGTCTCCGTCGTCGTCGAAGTCTGCGGAGAATGCTGCGTCAGGTATATGCTGTGTGTCGTCTGTTTTCACGAAAGTTTGTTCGCTTACATCAGTAAACGGTTCTTTTGCCTCATCACCGTTATTCCGATACATTGTAATATTGGATTGTCCGGACAGAAGATCCAGATCGCCATCGTGGTCAAAATCAACGGGAAAAAGCAGATGCGTTTGCTCTACTACTGGCTTGGCCTCAACGAGGGTATAGACCTCCAGAACCGTATCAGTTACCTGCTTGTAACGAACTATTCCTATACGAGGGGATTGCAGTAGCAAATCTTGGACACCATCCTTATTCACATCTGCAACTGCGACGACAATATGTCGCTTTTCATCCTCGGTAAACACCTGCTCTGGTACAAACGACTCGCCCGCATTCCGATATATCATCACACCGTTTGATACTACTATACACAGATCAAGGTTTCCGTCATTATCGTAGTCCATAAGAAACACAGTACGAAGTTTTTCTAATATTAAGTTATGTAATCCGAGTTGTTCGGTAACGTCCACAAATTCCACATCAATCAATGGACTCTGTTTTGCTGCAATTCGCGCTTTGAATCCAGGACGAAACGTTTCTATCGGATGTCCAAGGATGTTGGTTACTAATTCCCCAATACCTTGCTGATAGCGTGGACTTGCCAGATGCACATTCTCAAAAAAACGAATATTTCGTGAAGCTAACTTTAAATCGCCTTTCTTTATTGCGTCTATCCCTTTTGTTAGAAGTTCCAATTTTTCCGCATCGGTATCTCCTAAAAGAATCATCAAGTCTTGGCAAAGTTTATCAGCATCGCTAAGTTTTTCTTCCCTCAGCAATGCTTGTGTTAACTTCATTAGAATTACAACGTTTACGGGGGATCGAAAATGAAGTTCTTGTAAGTGTAGTGTTGCCTCTCGCTGCGCTTCTGCGTTGTTCCGCTGTCCCAGATAGTGGCGGACAAGTTTATATCGGTATTCCAATTTATCTGGAGCTAACCGTACTGCCTCTTTCATTGCTTCTACTGCTTGTGCGGCTTCCCCTTTTTTCTGATAGACCTCGGATAAGATAAAATGTAGTTGACTATCCATCGGTGCCACTTTGATACCGCGCTTAACCCATTCTTCCGCAGTATCCGCCTGTTGTAACCGCAGGTGTGCAACAGCGAGGTTGCCGTAACCGATTGCTTCATCAGGGAGTAGGTCAATGAGGGCGGTAAAAGCGGTAACTGCTTTAGCAGGTTGTGATTCTTCAAGATATGCCAACCCAAGATTCTGGTGTCGGACCGCCTCTTGAATAGTCTTGGTACTATCAGTTTCTTGCGCAATCGCGCTTATAACAGCAAAAAGGAAAATTGCAAATATGAAGCACGCTATGAGTTTTTTTGAATAAAGTAAACGGAATAGCATTGTTGATTATGCCTCCGCTTTTGAGGTATCTGCCGTTGGTTCTTCAAAAGATGCAGCGGATTCCTGAATCGCTTGTTTTAATGCCTTTAATCGCACTTCCAGTGAATCTTCAAGTTGTTTGAGGTGTAGTAGCCACGAGTCTTTGGATTGGCCCTCTTCAGTCCCGAATCCATCAGTCATTGAAAGGCGAATATATTTTAGTCGTTCTGATTGTAAAACTTTCAGTTGTGTGTCGTAGTCTGAAATGCCTGATTCCAGTAATTTTGCGAGTTCTCGTATCTGTTCCATAGTTGCCCTCTGTTCGTAGAAATTTAAGTCTATTTTCTCATATTTTCTGCCTGCAGGCAAGCGAATTATGGTGAAATCCACAATTACCTGGACAGTGGCGAGGTTCGGAAACCTCACCAGCAGCAGGTGTACATCTCTGCTGGCAAGGTTTCCTAACCTTGCCAATTACCCATTTTATTTTTTAATCTTCATACAGATTGTGCTACAAAGGTGACAACTTAGGTAAAAAAATAAAAGCACTCAATGCAAGCGTGATACTGAACGCAAACATTGAGTGCTTAATTTTATAGCAAAATCCACAATTACCTGGACATGGCGAGGTTCGGAAACCTCGCCAGCGCGAGCGTGTGGAGATTGTTGTTCATTGAAATGTGAACATATTTTCGAATTTACTATAAAATAGATTATTCCGTGAGGGTTATGACACCACAACTCACTTGTGTGCCATCTGCTAAATCACCATCTCCAACCTGTTCGTGGATAACCAAGACTTTACCGAGTATATCCGTTGCAGGATTGGTGTCAATAGTAAGATCTATGGTATAACTACTGAACCCTACACCCTGTTCATCAGTTGTAAATGAATATGAAGCGAAACCGTCCACTTGCCAGATACTACCGGGTGCATCGCAACTATCTCCAGAATAGATATATGCTGCGTACTTGCGGCCGGGGCCCGCATTCTGAATCTCAACATCAAAGTTCCGAATTGTCGCTGATCCCGCGAATTCTGTATCTGATGGTACATATTCCGTAAAAATCGCTGTGCCGGTGATCCCACTTCCATCCTTTTCATCAAGTGTTACCGTAATTGTTCTATTTAGATCAAGAAAACCTTCGTCAAAAGCTTCAAGCAACCTTGTTGAAAAACGTGTTGATGAATCACTTTCACAACCTATAGTAAAACAACACGCTGCGAAGATAAAAATAGTTAACACGGATAACGTCTTATGTTTTAACGTAAGGACGTTTTGTGCGCCAAAAAAGGACGCTAAATTTTTGTACATTTTGAATCTTTCCTTTCTTTCGCCAGAATTTGGCGGTTTTGGTTAATTTCTTCTCCATTTTGGAGACTTCGTTCATTCAATAGAAGAGATATGCCCTTGCCTCGGGTCCTCCAAATAAATAATATCTGGGTAAACTTCAGGTGCCCTATGAGTTTGTGAACTGAAAACATTGGGCATATTTCGTGCCTCATACCCTCGTACAACGAGGATATTCTTTAAGTCATACTTATAGTAGATTTTATAATTACCTGCACACTTTTGATCTATGCGTTTAGCAAACCTAACGGACTGCGTGTGTTGTAGCACAACCTGTTAGGTTGTGTTCCGTTTCTGCACAACCTAACAGGTTGTGCTACAGAAATAAAACGTCCAAGTAATTATATGCTTTACTATAACTTCTTATACGGTGGATTCTTTCTCTACACGCGTCCACCTGTCGCGAGGCTTTCAAAGTCTTTACAAGAAATATGCACGCAACTCACTTGTAAACGCAGAATTCCGTAAGCGCGGACTGAGCATTATTTTTCTGCTTTGGTCAAAGACGTATGTGAAGAGTCTTCAAGTCCAATCAGCTGTAAACCTCTGTTTTCTGTGCCAACATAAAGTATGCCATTCGCAACAGCGATAGAAGTAGCATCGTCTGGAATCTCTGGCGCTATCCGTTCCCAAGTGCTATCCGTACTTATCAATCTATAAACCCCACCTTGAGCATTTTTTGAAGAACTTACTGCATATAAAGTTGTGTCATCCAAAGCAAAACGGTCAATCATGAGTTGTTGACCTTCCAAATCGGTGATGATGTTCCAATTAGTGCCATCGTTTGAGGACAAAGCACCTTTGTCAGTTGCTACATAAACAGTTTTGTCATTGATGAGAATTTGTTTGAAAAAATCAACATTTATTGGTAGCGGCACGGTCTTCCAATTACTTCCTCTATCAACAGAGCGAAGTAAAATACCATCAGATTTACCAACGTAGACAGTGTCATCAGAAACACCAAATTTGAACTTGAAACCATCATAAGAAATAGGGGTCGCTATGTCTATGTCGCGAGTATCTTCTATCTTGGTATCGTACCAACTTGTATTGTTGTTCACTTGGGATTCAGAGTGCCAGATTAAAAGTTTCCGTCTGTGTTCAACATAGAAGGTGTTACCACTGACAGCAAATCCGCCAAAGACATCTGTCCCCATGCTAAGGAAATTATTTATAAAATTATTGGCATTTTCCTTATTATCCTCTTCGGCATTTTCCTTATTATCCTCTTCCGCCTTATCGTCATCCTCCACAAATGTCTGTACTGCCTCCATAAATGCTGGCACGATATCCCTTTCACCAAAGGACGGAACACCTTGGACCGGGATAAGTGTCTCACTTTGTTCGTCTAAACGGAAAAACTTTGGTTGGAGTGCTATGAGTCCTTTTGCGTAAAGGATTCCATCTGCTTCTACTATTTGTAATATTATTGCTATTTGTTGTGCTCTTGCCTTGGACAGCGGCATCTTAGTATTAAAAAAAATCATATTCGTCTCATCTGCATTCACAGGAATTGCTTTCCATGACTGACCACCGTTGGTTGATGTAATAAGCTTTTCATCTGCTACTGCGTAGAGTTTATTTTTAAAGACAGTTAGATTTTGTATTTTGCCACCCAATCCGGCATTAAATCGTTTCCACGAATTGCCGCCATCGGTTGACCGGCGGATTCCGTTATTATCCCCTATGTAAAATTGGGACTTGACATCTGTGGATTGTTGTTGATGAGAAGATTCATTACTACTTTGGACTTTCAAAGCAGCAGCAACACTCTGGCCTGGAAACCTTTTGTAAGATGCTGCTTTATCTACAAGTGTCCATGTTTTCCCCTCATCCGTTGAACGCGAAATGTCCTGGGAACCTATTAACACCACCGTTTTTCCTGCAGCAACAATCTCAAGAGTCGGAGATATTTCATCTTTTTGATAAAAGTTTTTTGGTGTAATATCTGTCCACGAGTCACCTTGATCAGTTGATCTAAAAACTGACCATAAAGGTTGTTTACTTCGTATCATCTTTACTGCGTTTTTTATTATTCCTCCTAAATTCATACCAGTCATATTAGACGGAAAGAGTATCGCAACAATATAAAGACGGTGACCTGCCACTGTGCATACATGAATAAATTTAGATTCTGCTACCGGTAATTGTTCCCACACATCTGATCTATCAAGACCATCTTCCGAACTCGACTCCAAATTGAGGCGGAAGAGTCCTCGATCAGTTCCAGCAAATAGTACATTTTCAACGGATGTTAACGCATAGATCTTTCTCCTTGCTAAACCGTTGTTTAGCGGTGTCCAAGAGACTCCTGCATCATCAGAGAAGAATATCCCTTGTAGTAGGGCGAGGTAAATCTCAATAGCACCTTGTGCATTATCCCTTACGATCAAGTCGATAGCATGTCCTTTCGGGCGGGGACCGAGAGATTTCCACGTTTCACCTTTATCTTTTGAAGCGAGGACTGCCTCATCAGTCACAATATAGAGGGTCTCATCTTGCTCAGCTATCGGCATCTTGGTGTGCGTGATAGGAAGGTTCCTGTTGATTAAGTGCCACCCTTTGTTAGCACTTGTCAATCGATAAAGCCCTATTGGCGTCATTGCATAAAGGTCGTTTGTTTTAGTGGCAAATAGCGTAGATATTTTTACCGGATCAGGGCTGTCAAGTTGAGTCCACCGTTCCGTTGAGAGTGGTAACTCTGTTTCAATTGTTGGAATAACATTGGTAAAGTTTACGTTTTGAGAAGTATCCGCTTTTTCGCCAGTGCCTTGACTTTTACTGGAAATATCAGTAGTTCCGAGTTGATTACGCGAATCAGGTTTTATTTTTCGGACAGCAGGAACAGGTGTATCAACGATTTCAACTGTTAACACTGATTCAGAATCGAGATCGTACGGTTGGAAAGAAAGGGAAAGGTGTTGGACTCCAATACCTATTAGTAATAGAACTAAAATAGCAGAGGCGGCAGAAACAACCCACGGCACAAAAGGTTTGCTACTTGGCGGAACAATAGGATTAACGCGTGCAATTTCCTTCATAATGTCTTGCGTCAATTGCGTTGGGAGTTGGAAACTACTGAGGTTTTCGCGAATTATCGCTTCCTCTTTCTTTAAACGGTTGCGCGCACGACTGAGTCGGCTTTTAATCGTATTCGGGGACACACCGAGCATCTTGCTAATCGCCTCACATGTCATTTCACCGAGATAGTGGAGTGCCATGACTGTGCGTTCGCTCTCAGGCAATTTTTGGAGCAGTTTTTGGACAACTTCGCGCCGGGCTTCTGCCGCTTCAGTGTCTCGTTTTTCTGCCATATAATGCGAATGTGACACTTGATCAATCTCCGCAACGTCAGTAGCTTCTAAAGATTGGATCGGAAATTTCTTCTTTCGGTGCCATTCAGTGCATAGGTGAGACGCAATCACATATACCCATCCTGGGAACAAGCTGTAGTCTTTCAAAGTTCTGAGTCTTTGATAAGCTCTGAGAAAAGCGTCCTGCGTAATTTCTTGCGCGATATGAAAATCCCCGATTTTGCGCCATGCAAGCGCGTGAATTCCCTTTTGGTATTTTTCAACGAGCTCGGTAAATGCCGTTTGATCACCGTCCAATGTCCGCTGAATCAGTTCAGTATCGTTATTTTGCATAAAAAGTACTCCAGAGTGGTACCACTACTTAATTTAAGTGACGAGTTTTAAATTGCAAAAGGTTGCATTATTTTATAGATTTTATAGCAAATCCAAAAATTCTGCCACCATAGAGGGTTATTTAGTTTCCGGTTTTCTACTATATTTTTCACATTTCAATATAACCGCCTATAGGTCGGGTAGAGCGAAGCGAAACCCATAAATCAATGCTATGAATGCGCGTACGACATTCAGCGGATGTAAAGTTAAGGATTTTTCCATGCAGAAAACCTCTCCAGTCCCGTAGGGACGATATGTTTATAGATAAACGTTGACTCGACCCTCTCCAGTCCCGTAGGGACGATATGTGGAAAACAAAGACATTAGATAAGCATATCGTCCCTACGGGACTAAAGAGACCTTGTTCGACCATGATCTATAAACATATCGTCCCTACGGGACTGAAGAGGGACAATCCCAATAACAATGGGTATTGAGAAGGGTCATAATGATTCAGACGTTTTTTAAGTTTACACCCGCTGAATGCCAAAAGGCATTCATAGCGTTGATTTATGGATAGAGCGTGCGAAATAATGCAATATAATCTATTAGAAATGGCATAACATGTGATTTGTGAAATTCTAAGTCGTTTTTCAGATTGTACCCAAGTTTGCAGTTTAGACGTTAAGATTGCAGAGGCAATTTACCTTTAAAATTTACCATAAGAAAATAGAAAATAGATGGAGTTTATAAAAATGAAATCGAAAACTCTCGGTCTTATCAGTTTTGTAGTGATTATGTTAGGAAATATGATGGTTGCAGAAGGATCTTCTGGAATAGACCATCGCGATATCTTTGTAGGAGCAAGTGCGCGTGCAGTTGGTATGGGCAGTGCCTTTACCGCTGGTCCTTCCGCAAATAACGGTTTTTTGTGGAATCCGTCTTCGCTGGGATTTATGAATGGATTGGAAGTAAACATGGGTGGGATTCCGTTTTCGGGTGAACCGTCAGGGCCTGATCAAGCGTTTTCGTTAGCGGCGAGTCCTAATACATTGGGTTTAACCGATAAAAATGTAGGGAATCTGTCTGTAGCATCTTGGTTTAATGGTTGGAACAATGCTAACAATGAATCTACCCAGATTGTGCTATTAGGATATGGTTTGGCATTAGGTGAACAAGCATCAGCAGGAGCGAATTTACGCTACTATCAAAACAGCACACCCATTAGGACGAATTATCTTTGGAGTTTAGATATCGGGACGCAATTCACCTATCCGTTAGAGAAATTAGGTGATTCGGTCACAGTAGGCATGAATCTGTCGGAACTAAGCAATGGAATTCGGGAAAATGGAGCCCTTATTGAAAGTTTGCCTTTGGCTGCACGTTTCGGGACAACATATCGTCCGGACATCGCGACTTTGTTATCAGCAGATATTGCTATTCGCGGACAGAATGATGTGAGTTGGGGTGAACGACTTCGGTTACATTTCGGGGCAGAACGTTGGTTTTTGAACAACCATTTTGGCGTGCGTGTAGGGTATACTGCTTTAACTTCATCCGACAAGTTCAGTGCGGGTGAATGGACACAAGGCATTAGTTTTCAGAATTCAGCAGGACAGTTGGACTACGCTCACGTTAGGGGTGGTGAATTAGATCAAAGTCTACATTGGATTTCAGCAACGTTGCGGTGGGGTGGAAAAGGAAAGCATTCCGTTGCTACTCCCGAACAGAGGACACCTGACACGGTAGCAAAACGTAAAGATATTCCCGAAACAGACACAACATCACCGATTTTGATGCCGAAAATGCTTGAGCCTGATGTAGAGACTGAGGTGTCTTCAAATGAATTGCAACTCTCTGTCCCCGCAATTTCACCGAACAGTGACGACGTTGCAGATACTCTCACATTCCGTTTTAATGTGGGAGCGAATGACAAATGGAAATTGACACTCCATGATGCATATACAGAACAGGTTTGGGAAAGATCTGGAACCGGTTCTTCCGCAGAGGGCGTTGTGTGGAACGGAATGGGAAGTGATGACAAATTGGTGCCAGATGGAGACTACGTTGCACATCTATATATCATTGATGAAAAAGGTGCTTTCCATCTCAAAAACAGCAAAAAAGTAACGGTTGATCTGATACCCGCAACGGTAGAAATCTCTAAAAAAACTCCCGCAAGCGTTGACATAAAAACGTGGGACATCAATTCGATTGCCAACTGGAAACTTGAGATTTTTAATATGAATGACAAACTGGTTGAAAGGAGTGAAGGTAGAGGTTCACCGCCAGAAACGATAGTTTTGACAAAGGTCCCTCAGTTGGCATCAACAACGTACAAATTTGCATTGAGCGTTAAAGATATTGCCGGAAATCAGAGTGTTCAGCAAGCACAGTTACAATTCGGGAGTGGAACTCAGAAAACAAATGAAAAACCTAACATGACATTAATGGTTGGCTCCTTTGCTGAGCGGCGCAATGCTAATCTGTTGGCTGAGAATCTACAACGTTTATACCCGAATGAGAAGGTGAAAATATACACTGCAACGGTTAATGGAAGGACACTGCATCGGGTAACGATTGGGGAATTCGCGGTCCGTTCAGAAGCATCAGGACTCAAGCAGCAAATTCAGGAGTCACAAGACGTTGAACCTATTCTGATTACACCGCAATAGAGAGTAATTCCTTATATAGTGAACTTTGAAATTATTGGGACACTTCGATCTATCTACTATGAAAACATAACGGACAACAGAAATTGTAGCGTAAACTTCCAGTTTGCGCCTTACGAGACGCAAACTGGAAGTTTACGCTACACAAGTGTCCCATTGATTATAGATTCTACTATATTCTATAGAATTCTAAAGCATTCTGGTAGAAGAGCCGGTTTTTCTCTGCATCGGACGCATCGTCAATAGCGGAGAGTAGTGCTTCTAACCACTCATGATATTTCGCAGCTAAGGTGCAGACGGGCCAATCGCTGCCAAACATGAGTCGGTCAAAACCAAATACTTCAACGAGATGTCGGATGTAAGGTTTTAGTTCCTCAGATGTCCAGTTTTCGCTGGCGGTTGTCACAATACCTGATACTTTACAGTGAACATTATCAAAGGCGGAGAGTTCGCGCATGTGGGTTGCCCACGGCTCAAACTCTCCGCCTTTTATATTTGGACCGCCGCAATGGTTGACAGCATGCGTGATGTCAGGGGTGGCTTGGACCAATTTGATGGCGGCAGAGAGTTGGTCATGTTTAGCGCAGAGCTCAAAAGAGAGGTTATATTTCGCTAACAATTTTACACCGTTAATCAATTCAGGAGTGGCGTAGAATTGATTGTCCGGTAGATGCCATGCCATTCGACGGATACCTACAACAAGGTCAAACGCCGCGAGTTGTTCAAGGATAGCTTCAGCGTTTGGCTTTTCCAGTGGTGCAGCAGCGGCAATTGCGCCTATCATTCCATCTGTTTCTGCGACATGTGTTAGCCATTCCACCTCCTGGACAACGTGTGTTTCAGCGGGGTCGCCTTCCACGTGAACTGATTTGACAACATTTATGTCTCCGATCGCGTCCCGATAATCCTGTGGCGTATATTGTTGTTTGAGTAGGTCGAATCCGTCTAACCAAGGATATTCCAAGTTAGATGTATCCCAGAGGTGTTGATGGGTGTCAATGATTTTAAGCATGTGTGTCCTTCTAAAACAATAGATTGTAAATTCTACGTTTTTATGTTACTATAGGACGTAGAAAAAATCAACTATTGAAAGGCTATAAATGGCTGTCAATCCTAATTCGTTTCCTACCTATTTTGCGCTTTTTAAATTAACGCTTCGTCAACTGTTCTGGAGCCGCCGTGGTCTGCTGATTGTGATTGGCGGGCTGGTACCACTTGTCATCGCGCTTGTGTTTCGGTTCAAGGTGCGAGGCACAACAAGTGTAAACACTTTTATTCCGTACATTACGTTTATTTTTTATGGATTTTTGACGAATTTATGCGCTATATTTTACGGTTCAGCAATCGTTTCAGATGAGATTGATGGTAGAGGTTTGACGTATCTACAGATGCGACCACTCCGTAAATCATTAATTCTGCTCAGTAAATTCGCGGCGTACATGATAGGAACTGTTGTCCTCATCGGCATATCTCATTTACTGCTAACGGGTATTATGGAGACACATCCGAAACTAAAGGATCGTTTGCTGGTGGTAGGGATGAGTTTCTATTACACCGGTTCACTGTCACTGGGATTGTTAGCCTACGGTGCTTTCGCGGTCCTTCTGTCTGTGCGATTTAAACATCCAGTCCTATGGGGATTGCTTTTTGTGTTCGGTTGGGAACGGATTACGATTTTTCCGCCGATGCCGATAGGAATCAAGCGAATTTCATTAACACATTACCTTATGACGTTATTTCCTGAGTTCAATTTACGGCGTGACATGCTTGATGATATGTTAGGCAAAACACCACCCGAAGTATGGGTAGCAGTGTTAGTTATCTGTTTGCTAACGGCAGGAACGATGTGGCTTGCTATCCAGATTTTTCGGGAGCGGGAGTATTTGATGTAGAAACTCTATGTAGAAAGCACCCGTGCAGTTTCACGTGATACAATAAGCTCCTCATTCGTAGCAACGACAAGAATTTTAGTGCGGCTGTTATCTGCTGAGAGGTCAGCCTCGCCAGTTGATTTCGCATTTTTTTCAACGTCTAAGTGGATACCGCACCATTCAAGTCCCTTGCAGATTTGAGCGCGTGCCGTAGCGCTTTTCTCGCCGATTCCACCCGCAAAGGCGATAACGTCAACCCCACCAAGTGCCGCAATATACGCACCGATATATTTTTTCACACCGTAAATGTATGTTTCCAAGGCTAAGCGGGCATTGTCATTACCGGCTTTTATAGCTGCTTCTACATCACGCATATCACCGCTGGTGCCAGAGATGCCTTTTACGCCCGATTCCTCAATCAACTGACGGCGAATTTCATCAGTAGAGAAACCTTCTTTGTCCATTAGATACAGAACAGCAAAAGCGTCTAAATCTCCACAACGCGTAGATTGCACCATGCCGTATTGTGTTGATGCGCCCATTGAGGTATCAATAGATTTACCGTCTTTGATGGCGCAGATGGAGGAACTACCACCGAGATGACAAGAGATAATCCGAAGTTCTTCTCCGTTTTGGTGTCCAAGCATTTGTGGCACACGTTCTGAAATGTAGCGGTGTGATGCACCGTGAAATCCGTATTTACGGATGCCATGTTTTTTTACCCAGAAACGTGGCACACCGAATTCGTAGGCATAATCGGGGATGGTTTGGTGAAACCATGTCTCAAAAACAGCGACAAGCGGTGTGTTTGGGAGAAGTTTCTGAAAGGCACGGATGGAAGCGATATAGGCAGGATTGTGCATCGGTGCAAGCGGTGTGGATGTCTCCAATGCTGCAATAACGGCATCCGTAATCCGCGCTGAGCGCCAGTATCCTTTGGCAAGGATAGTTTTGAATCCGACACCTTCCAATTGGTTTAGGTCTGTCAGACAACCGACTTCAGGATCGGTGATGAGTTGCATGGCATGGGCAATTGCATCAATGTGTGATGGTGCATCAATTTCGCCTTCGCGGGACGGTTTGTCCGGTACTGCATGTGTAAAAGCAGATGGTGAATTGCCGATACGTTCTACACCTCCCTTGACAAGGGAGGTGGTTGTTTCCATATCAATGATTTGGTATTTGAACGAGGTGCTTCCTACGTTTGCACAGAGTATTCGCATGGTGGTTTCCTACGGTGGGCCGATGAGGACATCTAAGGCTGCTTGACTATCGGTTTCAGGATTGAATGTGAACAATCCTTCAATCATTGCTGCTCTCATAAGGCGTTTGTCAGAACTTACGAGAACCAGATTATCTCCATCTATTTGCAGTTCGTTAACTCTATCAAGCGCACACTGTAGTAGAATAGCGTCAGTGCTGTTGAGAGAATGCTTTTCGATAAGATCCCACGAATCGGTTATTTGATCTTCGGTTGGGAATATTTGTTCCATTTTGTCGCGATCGATGAATTCGGTTTTAAAGTGTTCTCGGAGCTGATTGTAACGCGTTGCGGTGATTTTACCCTCATT
Source organism: Candidatus Poribacteria bacterium (assembly GCA_965221425.1). Taxonomy (GTDB): domain Bacteria; phylum Poribacteria; class WGA-4E; order WGA-4E; family WGA-3G; genus MSPOR6. The sequence continues at coordinate 1,038,578 of OZ244889.1, forward strand.
TCTCCTACGCACGAAGACGAAAATCATCTCACCTCCTCCCTCAAACAAACATACCATACGTTCTAATGGAATAAGCGAGAAGAGGTGATTTACCAATTGTGTTCCTTTTTCTGCAACGTACCTTTTGGCATACGCGCTTGCATCTAACCAGAAAAAATTCACGGTCTCCGTTTCTCCCGTTCCTCAATGATGGCGCTGCTAAAAAGATTATCCTCCGGATTTATTCCATCCTCCAGAGAAAGCTGCTGAAGCTCCTCAGCGGTGAGGGTTTTAGCTTCAGGATCACGTTTTCTGTGTAACGAACGCCGTCTTTTATTTTGTGCCCGGATTCGTGCGGAGCGCGCAGCTTGACGCTCCTCAGGTGTAAGTGATTTCATGACCGGTGCTTGAAGTTTTTCCAACTCCTTTTTCACCTCTGCTAAATCCCATTCAAGTTGTTCAATTTTTATGAGTAGTTTTGTGATAGCGGGAATCATATTACTGTCCTCTTGTTAAATCAACAAATTGGTTTATGTGCCTTACTGTGCTTATAAAGTAAGCAACTTTCTGCAAGTGCTCTCATAGCATTTTAACGCATAAGAAACTGGACGTCAAATCGTTTTTTATTTAGCCCCGTTCAGTTTTCGTTTTCTGGATTCTATCCTATGAATCGGGTTTATAATACTCTATGAGGTGTGGTTACAGATGAAATGAGAAATCGGATTATACAGCAAATCTAATACCGAATTGTCTGTAAACATTAAACAGAAAAGGCGCGCTTACAAAGCGCCAAATCAACGCCGAATGCGCGTATGGCATTCGGCGCCTACCAAATTGTCAATATTCCCTATTCCACTTTCGGCAAAGTTGGCAGTGTGAGGCGTGGACGCTCACCGAAATCGGGGAGTTGCGGCGGATTCTCTTCCATCTCTTGCAGGAGAATCTCAATCGCTTTATCAAGTTGTGGATCCCCTTCTGCTATATAATCTTGCGGACGATAATCTACTTCAATATCCGGGTCAGTGCCGTAGTTCTCAACACTCCACCCGACATCAACGAACCAGAAAGAGTACTCCGGTTGCGTAGTTGAACCACCATCTACAAAACCTTGATGCGGTGAAATACCGATAACACCACCCCACGTTCGCTTACCGATAAGTTTTCCTAACTCCATCAATTTGAAGCAGTGAGAAAAGATGTCGCCATCAGACCCTGCGTTTTCATTAGTGACAGTGACCATTGGACCTAACACGGACGCATCGGGATATGGGTGTGGCGTGCCCCACCGTGGAACAGCATATCCAATGCGGTGCCGAGACAATTTCTCTAAAATCAGTTGCGATACATTTCCGCCTCCATTGTAACGGACATCAATGAGTAGTGCAGGATAACTCACTTCAGCGAGGTAACCACGATGGAACTCTGCATATCCGCGTCTTCCCATGTCAGGAATGTGGACGTATCCTACCTTCCCATCCGTTTTTTCGTGGACATACTTGCGATTTTGCGCGACCCATTCGCGGTATCGTAATTCGCTTTCACCGCCGAGTACTTTGATTGTGACAACGCGTTTTTCACCGTCGCTGGCATTTTTAAACGTGGTTTGCACCTCTTGTCCTGCCAGATTGACTAATAGTTCTCCCGGAGACACATTTTCACTGACCTGTTGCCCGCCGATAGAAAGAAGTATATCTCCCTCTTGGACGTTGATTCCCGGTGCGTTGAGCGGTGAATCCCTTCTCTCATGCCATGTATCACCGCGCACGATGTGTGTAATGCGGTAGCCGTCATTCTCTGAATCGTAAGCAAAGTCGGCACCGAGAAACCCTTGCGAGTAGTTTGGCGAACTGCGATAATCGCCACCAGATTCATACGCGTGTGAGGTACCGAGTTCGCCTTGCATCTCCCACATCAGATCGGAAAATTCCGCACGGGTTGCAACGCGCTCAAGCAAAGGAAGGTAACGTTGGTATACATCTTCCCAATCAACATCAGACATATCTTCAGTCCAGAAATAGTCACGTTGCAATCGCCACGCTTCACGATACATCTGTTTCCATTCGGCTGAGGGGATAACGGAGGGTCTCACGCGATTGACATCTATCCAACCACTGTGACGGTTAGTGCCGCCTTTGTTTTCGGATTTTTGGTCATCTTCAGCTTTTTTCCCAGCTTTGATAACACGCAACCGATTTGCAGTGCGATATAAAAGGTTTTTGTAATCACGCGAAAGTTGGAAAGAGTCAATGTTTGGTACGAGTACCTCTTTTTTCTGCTCTTTGAAATCGTAAGCGTGAAGTTTACCTTTAGCACTTGCCTTGTCTTCGCCGGGAGCGTTAGTTGCATGTTGAACAGGAAAAGACGTGAAAATCGCCTTACCTTCAACACCTGCAATCTGCCTGTAACGTCCATGTGAATACGGAAAAGCGATAATACGTTGGTCGATACCATCTAACTCAATAACAATCGGTTTTTTCTTTTTTTCTTCCTCTTTCTTCTTAGAATCACCGTCTTTTTCGTTAGATTTTTCTTCGGTATCCTTATCATCTTTTTCCTTGTCATCTTTTTCTTTCTCATCTTCAGGTGATGGTGTAGCTGGTAAAAACGGATTTCGTAATTCTTTCTGCAATGTTACCAACATAGGACGGGTTGCAGTAGGAAATCCGAGGTCAAAGTGCAGCGCATCACCGACAGGATCGAATTCACGTTGAGAGAGAAAATATAGATATTTTCCATCAGGATCCCAAGCAGGCGCAAAATCGCTGAATTCAGGCTGGGTGATGTATGTCAATTCTCCAGATTCAACATTGCATAATTTTATAGAAGATGTGGTTTCTGTCGCAGGAAAACTGTATGCAATCCATTTTCCATCGTGTGACCAACTCGCTCCTTGGATACGATTATATAGGCTTTTGTCAAGCACTCTCAGTTCTGGTGTTTCCAGTTCAATATGCAGAAGTTCAAAACGTTGATTGACAATAAGAAGTTGGTCTTTTAAGTTATCCCCTTGCGGACACACAGCGAGTTGCCTAACGTGCCCGATGTCAAGTTCATCAAAACGGCGCACCTCTTCACTACCGTCGCAGGTATGGATTTCCAGAACTTCTTCCCCACCAGCATCGGAGAGAGTCAGGATGTGTTTTCCATCGTTCAGCCATTGTGCCATCCGGTAGCGGGTGCCGTTGCGGTTGCCGTGCTGGAGAACAGCTCCATCCCAATTTGCCATCGTGAAAAGTTTACCGCGTGCAGTCAATGCAATAGATCTACCATCGGCAGATAGTGAAGACTCTTGCAGGTACTGTGAGGCGTTTACAAATTTGCGTTGTCGCTGAATACGCGGACTACGGAATTCAACGTTAACTTGGTTATTGGTCCCTTCTTTAATATTGTATATCCAAAGGTCTGCACCTGCGTGGTAGACGATATGTGTGCCATCCGTTTGTGCGGAACGGCAGTAATAGGTCTCTTGATGTGTATGACGTTGCATGTCCTCACCAGAGGTGAGGCAAGAGTAGATGTTTCCAACACCTTCGTGGTCAGAGATAAAGTAGATACGATCTCCAATCCACATCGGTGTGGTGAAGTTAGTATCAACAGGCGCAAGCGGTTGAAACTGCCCATCTCCATCTGTATCTATCCAGAGTTGTCCAGCAGTGCCGCCACGATAGCGTTTCCAGCGTGCGGGTTCGCGTGTCAACCTACCGAGGATAACGCCACCGTTTTCTCCGAATGCGATATGGTTCGCGGGGCCATAAGGTAAACGTTGCGGTTCGCCACCATCAGGAGAAATGCTCCATACCCATGCGCCAAATGCTGACCCTGCGCCGCTGGAATAGAGGATGTTTTCTCCTTCGGCATCCCAACCGACAATGCTGGCATTGCTTCCTTGATAGGTAAGCCTTTTCGCTTCGCCACCGAGTGCTGGCATAACATAAACTTCTGACGGTCCTTCCTCACGACCTGCAAATGCAAGACGTTCGCCATTCGGAGATAGCTGCGGGGAACCTGTTGCACCAAGATTTGAGGTAAGCCTTCGTGCCACGCCGCCGCTGATAGGAACTGTCCATAAATCATCTTCACAAACAAAAACAATAATTTCATTAGAAATAGTTGGGAATCGATAGTATCCTGACATTCACACCTCCATAGATACAGTTAGAATATAGATTTTGCAATTAATGATACCCTGTCAATTCGGCGTGCTTATAGAGCTCGCCTACCAGTAGGTATCTATATTTTAAAATTCACAGTAATTGCGTAAACAAGATTAAAAAATGTAAAAGGCGAGGCACAGACCTCGCCTTAAAGTTTTTGGAGCATTGTACGAAATAGAAGGAAAAAATCAATTTCCTTCTAATTTTGCCTGCTCATCAGAACTTGATGGGTTTCCGAGCCAGAGTTTCACAGCAGGACTGCTTGCAATACGACGGTTGCCAACGGAAGCATTAATAACAAAGGTGTACGGGCGTGTCTGCCTATTTCCGATGAATGGATTTCGTCTTAATTCTTCTCTTCCACTGGAGACGATATTCGGAACAAGCGTTAATGTTGCCTCGGATGCACCTCTTCGGAGTACGGTTGTCTGACGCTGGAGTCTCACACCAGTAGGTAAACCGACTACCGTCAAGTTCATGTTTTGTCGGTTGCCTCTCCGTCTATCAACTTTTACGGTGATGTTAACCGGTCCATCCGGCGTTACCACAACTTCGTCAGGCGTAGCAGAAACAGTGATAGGCGAAGCCTCTGTCACACTGACGACAATGTTTTTCCGTTGAACGGTCTGATTATTGTTCCGAATTTGGTATATCTCCACTGGCGTAGCGGCGCGCCGTATCTGATGTCCGGCTGTTGTTGTAACGGTGCCGACTACCTGAACAACACTGTGTGCTAATTCGGCGTCTGGCGCAGCGGTGAGGGTGAGATATCCTTGGTTATTTCCACCTTCAGAAAGAATTGCACTTTGGCTTGCTGTAATACCAGGGGGAAGATTTTCAACAGAGAGCAGTATCGGTTCCGTAAACCCAACCCTTCGTTGTAATGTAACATCCAAAAGTACTGTGCCATTGCGACCGATATTTGGATTATCAGGGGTCACTGAGATAGCAAAGTCAGGTGCGGTTGGGCGTACGTCTAAATGATAGACATATCCATCTCCACCTTTACCGGAAATATCTTCAACACGGAGACCATAAATACCTGGTCGTGCGAAACTGTAATCAATAACCGCATCCCGTCTTCCACCTCTGCCTGCGTTATTTCGTAACACCCTACCTTCGGCGTCCAACAAGGTTAAGGAAGGACTCAATGGTGAATTCAGGTTTTCTGCGGATAGAGCAATGGAATACCCCCCAATGTCAGCGAAAAATCCCCAGGGACCGTAACCGTTTGTGATTTTAAACAGAATTTTGTTTCTGCCTTTGGAAACCGGTAATTCAATCACATCGTCTCCGCGCCTAAGTGCTCGATGTACGTATTTGCTAAAGATCAATTGATCGTTCACCCATATTTTAATTGTATCGTCTGAACCGAGAGACAAGAGAAATTTTTGGTCGCGTTCAGATTCAAAGTAGGTTAAAGCGTATCCGGTTACATCGTCTTCTGGTACATTTGAGAAGACGTTTTCGCCTCTGCGGTTAGTCCTATACCATCTTATTTTTCGTCCGTCTTTGCCAATGTAATCTTTTTCAAGATCAATTTCCAGTTCAGGCGGATAGACGGTTTCAAACCCTTTTTCGTCTGTATTATCAAACGGGTGGATAACCCACCACGGTCCGAGACGAGAACCTTCTTCAATTTTAAAGCGGTAATAGTCTACTTCACCCGGTTTAGCGATACGCCCACTGATCGCGCCGGGAGTCGTAATATGTTGCGAACCTTCGATCTGTTTCGCAATAAGCTGTCCCATGCGGACGACTTCCTCAGCAACAAAGGCAATAATTCGATCGCGCTCAGTCGATGTAATATCCGCGTTTTCTTTCTCCGACATGCGCGTGATAGTGTTTTCCCACTGCTCAGCGGTTAGGGCACGGTTATTCGGTGAACGAAGTTCGTGGCATGCTGTGCATTTGGTTTGGAAGATAATTTCGGACTCAGCATTTTTTGCCTGACTTTCATTTTCTGCTGAATTATCAGCATTTTCGTTGTGTACGGCTTTCTCCAGTGAAAGTTCAATTTCTTCAGAGTACTCGTTGGCGATAAATGGGAAAATACCGTAGGGTGTGCGGATGAGCATAACCCCTGGTTGTTGGTCACTCGGTAGTTTGACTTCCCAATTAGTTTTTGGAAGATTTTCGCCACCTATTGTGGTTTGAATTACACTTCCGATTTCGCCACCTGTTGGAAAAATATAGGTGTTATAAGGGACAACACCGCTTGTCAAGCGGTAAACAGAATCTGGATTTCCCCGATAAAGCAGGTCTCGGATCCGTAGAAAATAGGTACCATCTTCAGGTAGCGTGAAATCAATAAGCGGGTCAAGGCTATAGAATCCGTTGCTCCGCGCAAGTTCCTTGCCTTCTGCGTCAAAAAGTGAGATCGTTGGATTGAAGAACTGTTGGCTGATGTTGTTATAGCGGTACGCTTTCACATTGAAAACGCAGCGATCGCCTTTAGCCCCCTTAAAGGTGTAAAAATCTTCATCACCGCCTGGATTCACTACGCCGTTGATGATAATAGGCAAATCTATAGTAGTAGCGGATTCGCTGAGGTTATTAGATTCGGTTTCAAAAGTGTCGGGAACGTCGGTTATTTCAAAGGGCCACGCAGTAGATGCTCCATTTTTTCCAACGATACGAATTTCACGTACACCGATTGGTGCATCGGCTGCGATGGCTAACTCAGCGGTCATTCCACCACTTGCCCTGGCAGCAGATTTAAGGTAGTGGACGATTTTGGTTTGATCGTCCTCACTGATTTCCGCACCTTTGTCTGTGACCATCCGTTTGACGACAGCCTGCCACTGTGTTGCAGTCATGGAGCGGTTACTTGGGGAACGGAGTTCATGGCACTGACCACAATTTGCTTCAAAAACAGGTTTATGGGTTTCATCAACAGCACCCCCGCCTGCGTTGAGTGTGCCGGTAATACCGGGATCCCCTTCTACAATGATGGTATGTGCACCATCTAAGTCTGAACCTTGAATTTTTACTTCAACGGTCTTTCCAGTCTGCGCGCCAGCCGGAAAGAGAGAATTCAGTCGTGGTGTTGCTTGCGCAAATATAGAAATCGGTGCAAACATTGCGCCGATAAACAGTAAACACAGAAAAAGTTTTAAATTCCACCTTGATCGCGAATCAAGGTGCTGATTTAGATATAAAAGGATATTTTTTTTATTGATACGCATGGCATGTTACCTCCAAAGTAACCGTCAGCATTCAGTTCAGTTAAGGGAACTTTTTCCAGTTCGAAAACTGATTATTGACAACTATAATAGGCTGAATTCAGGCACAACGTCTCTACAATAACAATTTTAGAATTCGTGGGTTAATCTATTATTTCTGATATTCCAGATTCGAACTTTTCCATCACGGCTGCCAGCGGCGACGTGATTACCGTCCCGACTTATCCGAACAACATAGACAGCCTCTGTAGCCTGGTTAAAGGTTCGGATGCGGTTGCCACTGCCGATGTTCCACACAATCACGGAAGTGTCGGCACCACCGGACACAATAACTTCCTGGTTGTTCCAAACACCACAGTCAACACTATAAACAGGTCCCTGATGTCCGCCGTATTGTCGAACAAGCACACCGCGGGTATTACCATTGTTGTTCTGTGTGACTCTCCAGGATCGGACTACGTTATCAGCAGAACCGGAAATAATAAGGTTTTCTTGCGTTGCGTAGGCGAGCGAATAAACTGAATCATCGTTTCCATCAAAACTTACAAGCACCGTGTAGTCTTCCGGGTTCCATACTTTTAGGGTTTTATCTTCACTACCAGTGACAAAGTAGTTGCCGTTTGGATGGTACAGCGTACAAAGTACTCTGCCAACGTGTTGTGTTAACCATTTTGCTTGTTCATCTATAGGTGTGTCTTCATCAAGTTTCTCTAAGTCAATGACAGCACTAAATTCGTCCATGCTCGCGGTGAGTAATTTAGCATTATCGGGACTGATGGCGATAGATTCAATGGTATCCCCGTGGATTTCAAACGTTTTGATGAGTTCTTCTGAAGCAACATCCCATAGGCGGATTTCACCCCTTTGTGCTGCCTGTCCCCCGCCAGCGTATAACATTTTTCCATCTGTTGAAAACTTGAGACATCGAACCCGGCCCGCGTGTGGTTCATATTCATGAATTATTTGCTGGGTCTCAAGGTCCCAGAGTTCTATCCACTGATATTTTCCAACTGCAAGTGTTTTTCCATCCGGACTAAAGTCAAGTGCCCAAATAGGTGATAAAGTTTTCTCTTTTTCCTGTGAATGCTCATCTCCTTGAACTATATTCCCGAACAGTGTGGAGAATGTAAGTAACAAGACAGCAAATAATGGAAGAATGTTGTAATTGCGATTTTTCATGGCTTTGTTTTAAGTTGATAAATGTGTAGATAACGGGAAAGGTTATAGTGGAATTTGACTGCCAGAAAACACCCATTGATTCGGCTACTACAAGGTTTCCCGCGTCATCTATAATTTAGATAGGAATTACGCGCTAAACTGATTAGCAGCAAGTAGCGTGAGGTCAACGATCAACTCTATTGACCTCGCGCTACATCAATATCAATATATTATCCTATCTAAGCTAAAACATCCCGGATCGGTGCGGTTAGAAACCGCACCTACCGTTACGCTTGTTATTCTGCCTAAGCCAAAACGCCGCGGATGGGTCGTCCACCACGTGAAAGCACGATACGAACACCATCAGGCGATTCAATGCTCTGATTATAATCAATACCGAGACTCTGGTAGATGGTGGCTGACAAGTCTTCAGGTCGGACGGGTGTTTCAGCGGGTTCTATCCCGAACGGATCGGATGCACCGACAACCTGTCCACCTTGAACACCGCCGCCCGCTAACATAATGGAGAAAACGCGGGGGTGATGGTCACGTCCACCGTTTCGGTTGATAACGGGGGTTCTACCGAATTCGCCCATTGCGATAACCAATGTGCTTTCAAGTAGTCCACGTTGGGAGAGGTCGTTAATCAGAGCCGCCATTGTTTGATCAAAGGCATTGAGTTTCCCCGGCAGGGATGAGAAAATGTTGTTGTGGTTATCCCAACCGCCATTGCTGACAGTAACGAAGTTAACTCCAGCTTCAACAAGCCTTCGTGCAAGCAAGCAACTTTGTCCAAATGTGTCGCGTCGATATGCATCGCGCATCTGTTTCGGTTCATTTTTGAGATCAAATGCGGCACGCGCATCTTCAGAACTCATCAAGTTGTAAGCTGCATTATAGAAATTATCCATGGCTTCAACCCGTGGATTCCCTGCTTCGTATTTCTTGAAGGCATTATCAACGGCTTGCCGTAGGTTCTTTCGGTCTTCAACGCGTTCGTAAGTAACACCTCTTGGAGGTTCTAAATCGCGCACTTTGAAATTATTACTTGCTGGGTTGCCATCTGGAGAGAATGGCGCCAGCGAAGCACCTAAGAACCCTCCACCTGCATAAGCTACAGGTGACGGAATAGCAATGTAAGGCGGTAAAGCACTACGCTGTTCTTTGAGTTTGGAAACAACAGCACCGTGCCCAGGAACAGCAAAGCCGGGCAACGGTTGATAACCTGTTATCATGTAATGTGTGCCACGCTCATGTGCAGCTTCTGGAGAAGTCATGGAACGGATGATACACAGCTTATCTGTTTGTTGTGCAAGCCTTGGCATGTGTTCACTAATCTGAATACCGTTAACGTTTGTGGAAATGGGTTTGAACAGACCACGGATCTCTTCAGGAGCATCAGGCTTGAGGTCCCACATATCAAGATGGCTTGGACCACCGCCTAACCATACAAGAATAACTGATTTAGCGGAGCCTGGTTTGACAGTCGGTTCGGCTAACGCTTTCAGACGGAAAAAGTCAGTCAGACCGAAGCCAAAAAAACCTAAGACACCAGCTTTAATTAAGTCCCTGCGATAAAAACCTTCGCAGTCTGTGTTTGTGCAGTCTTTTCGAGGCATAATTGTCCTCCTAATATTTGGGTTAGCAATTATCTCATAATTCGGAATAGTACGCTCGAAATTTATATCTATTACCACTTATGAGATAAGTTTCAATATGTTTCCTGTTTTTAGATCAAAAATATCACGGACAAGTTGAACTTTTCTTTATACTAACGTTGTTGCATATTACATCGGAGGGTTTTACCTTGGTAATGATGCAAAATTCGGAGCGGAAACCTTCCTAACCGCACTTCACGATATGAAATTATTTAATTATATCCTATTAAAAAACTTAAGTCAAGGGAAAAATGATAAAAATGTGTAAATATTTTGACTCAATCCTAAATACTTCATACCAGACACGATCCTGCGGATATTAATAATGTTCAGCATCTGTCATCTATTCAGAGGCATTCAATTGTCACAAAACATCTTTGTTGGAGGGGTTCGTAACCCCGATTTTCAGGCAATAGCGAAAATCGACAATTGAATGCCTCTGGTCATCTATTTATTTTGCTGTTGACATTATCACCGCTTACAGTGTATGATATACAAAACACATAAGACCGTAGGAGGAAACAAATTTGGCAGCAGATATCGGACTTATCGGATTAGCCGTGATGGGTGAAAACCTCGCGTTGAATATAGAAAGTAAAGGCTTTGAGGTAGCGGTTTTTAACCGAACCGTTTCGCGAGTTGATGATTTCATTGCAGGTGCAGCGAACGGAAAAAACATCGCTGGCGCACACTCGATTCCGGAATTTATCGGAAAATTAGGGACACCTCGAAAAATTATCTTGATGGTGAAAGCAGGAGAACCCGTTGATGCGTTTATTGCGTTACTCGTTCCACATCTCTCAAAAGGCGATCTGATTATTGATGGCGGCAACTCCAATTTCAACGATACTATCCGTCGACATGCAGAGCTTGCAGAACAGGGTATTCTGTTTATTGGAACAGGAATCTCTGGTGGTGAGGAAGGTGCATTAAAGGGGCCTGCAATGATGCCCGGCGGGTCAGAGGAAGCATACACGCTCGTGGAACCGATCTTTACGAAGATTGCCGCACAAGTAGAAAACACGCCTTGTTGTTCATATATCGGACCGAACGGGGCGGGGCATTACGTCAAAATGGTGCATAACGGTATTGAATATGGCGATATGCAGCTGATTTGCGAGGCTTACTCCTTAATGAAAGGTGTTCTGGGGATGAACGCGGACGAAATGCACAAGGTTTTTAACGAATGGAATCAAGGAGAACTGAATTCCTATCTCATCGAAATTACTGCTGACATCTTCACACAACGCAATGAAAGCGGTACACCTTTTGTTGATGTTGTGCTTGATAAAGCGGGACAAAAAGGCACTGGCAAATGGACAAGCATTTCGGCACTGGACCTCGGTATATCTGCTCCCACTATTGCTGAAGCAGTTTTTGCTCGCTGCATCTCTGCTATCAAAAGCGAACGTGTTGATGCATCTGAAGTAATTAAAGGACCAGTTGGCACTTTCGACGGTGACCGAGAGGCAGCCTTACAAGCTATTCACGACGCGCTTTATGCCGCCAAAATTTGCTCTTATGCACAAGGCTTCGCACTGATGCGGGAAGCAAGTACAGAATATGATTGGAATTTGGATCTTGGTAAGATCGCTTTGGGTTGGCGTGGTGGTTGTATCATTCGGGCAAAATTCCTACACCGCATTGCCGAAGCATTTGATCGGAATCCAGACCTGCCGAATCTGTTGCTTGATTCCTACTTTCGCGGTGTCATAGAAGCAGCACAACCCCATTGGCGAAATGTCATTAGCACTGCTACGCAGCTCGGTGTCCCAATTCCAGCATTTAGTTCAGCATTAGCCTATTTTGATAGCTATCGCAGTAGTAGACTTTCTGCTAACCTTATCCAAGCGATGCGAGATTACTTCGGTGCGCATACCTATCATAAATTGGATGCTGAGGGCAACACGGTTGTCGGAGATGATGGTGAACCAACAGTATTCCATACAGAATGGATGCTGGAGAACCGCCCAGAAGTTATTGTAGAATAAAGGAGAATTTATGGCTCAAGAACCACAACAAGCATTATATGATTTTAAACCACAGCACGATTTTTTTGTCGGGATTGATTCAGACGGCTGCGTTTTCAATAGCATGGAGGTAAAACACAACGACTGCTTTAGTGTGAACGTTGTCAAGCATTTTGGATTGGCATCCATTTCACGGCAGGTGCATCAAGCATGGGATTTCGTCAATCTCTATTCCACGATGCGTGGCACGAATCGGTTTAAAGCAGTCTTGCTCGTTTTTGATTATCTACGTGAAATGTCCCTTGTGCAGAAGATGGGTTTAGAAATACCGCAACTACCACACTTGCGAGAATGGACTGAAACCGAAACGAAACTTGGAAATCCCGCACTGCAGGAAGCGATTGATGCCGCAAGCGGTGAGAGGCACGATGAATTGAGTCATGTGATGCGATGGAGTCTTGGTGTGAACAAAAGTGTTGCAGAGATTGTCTATAACCTTCCGCCGTTTCCCGGTGTACGCGAAGCACTGCAAAGACTGCAAGGAAAAGCGGATGTTATAGTCGTCTCTGCTACACCAGATGAGGCACTCAAACGGGAATGGGATGAACACGATATTGACCAATATGTGGCACTGATTGCTGGACAGGAGATGGGAACGAAAACGGAACATCTCACCATCACAACAAAGGACAAATATCCTGAAAACCACGTACTGATGATTGGCGATTCGCCCGGAGATCTAAAGGCGGGTCGTAGTGTAGACGCACTGTTTTTTCCTGTCAATCCTGGGGCAGAAGATACATCTTGGGCAAACTTCCTTGACGAAGGCATAGATAGATTCTTCAACGGACAATATGCAGGCAGCTACGAAGAGGAATTGCTTGGCAAATTCCAAGAATTACTACCAGAAACCCCACCGTGGTAAACGACATAGAAAACTGATTAACGAAACGAGTTGTGCTAAATAACTAATTGTCCGATTTTTTTTCACATTAGTAAATTTGTTGCCCGTGGACTTCATAAGATGGTATGTTCTTTAGTCCCGTAGGGACGATATGTTTATAGAAAAACGTTGAATATCCTATCTTTAGTCCCGTAGGGACGATATGTGTGAAAATTACAAAAACAAAAAGTTAATTAACACAAGTCGTTAACGAAAGGATTTTGTATGAAGATTTTGTTACAACATAGAGTTGAAGGTGAACAGTTAAAACGGTTAGAAGACATTATCGGTGATGAACATACCTACATTGCGCCGGGTTCACGCGAGGAAATCGCTGAAGAGGGTAAAGATACAGATATTTTCTTTGGTTTTTGTAGTGAGGATATTTTCCCGCTCCTGCCCAATATCAAATGGATTCAGGCATCCAGCGCGGGTATGGACAAACACGTGTATCCTGCAATGCGTGAGAGCGATGTGATTTTGACGAATGCTGCAGGGCTTTACGGAACGCATGTCGCAGATCAAGCGTTTGCACTCCTGCTCGGTATAACACGTGGTATTCATCATTTTGCGCGCAACCAAGATAAGCATCAGTGGGGTGGTAGCAAATCACCGATGATTGAGATTGATGGATTCAAAATCGGCATTGTCGGATTAGGCGGTATCGGCATGCAGATGGTAAAACGCGCAAAAGGCTTTGACATGTACGTTATTGCTGTAGATGCTTACCGTACCGAAAAACCCGATAACGTAGACGAACTGATGCCGATGGATAAACTTGCAGACATGATGGGTCGGGTGGATGTTGTGATGATTGCTTGTCCGTTGACTGAGGAGACACGTGGACTGATTAATGCCGAAAACTTATCTGTGATGCAACCGACAGCATATCTTATCAATGTTGCCCGTGGCCCGATTGTTAAGGAAGACGATTTAATTGAGGTTTTACAAGCTGGCAAAATTGCGGGTGCGGGGTTAGACGTAACAGAAGTCGAACCTCTGGATAAGGAGAGTCCGTTGTGGGATATGGATAACGTTATTATTACACCACACGCGGCGGGTGGGTCGCAACACCGTATGCGGCGTATCACCGAATTTTTCTTGGATAATCTTGAGCGATATCTAAATGGTGAAGAACTGAAGAATGTTGTGGATAAGCAGCTTGGGTTTTAGTTATGATTGAATTCAAAGGTTATATTGGAGTAGTCGATTTCGATCCGGAAATAGACCTCTTTCACGGAACAGTAATAAATACACAGGATGTTATTACGTTCTACGGTGCTTCTGTAACAGAACTTCGAGAGGAAATGCAGAAATCACTTGAGGTTTACTTTGAAGTTTGTGAGGAACAAGGAAAAGCCCCAGACAAACCTTTCTCAGGAGAGTTGACGATTCAAACAAGTCCTGAGTTGTACGGTCGGATAGCTATGAATGCCGCGCGCAGTCAATTAGAGATAGATGTTTATATTCAAGAGATCTTAGAGAAAGCTGTTTCAGCGAATTAACAATTTTTTAGTATTGAAAGTGAGGATATTATGCAGGACTTACGCGTTTTCTTAAAGTCCCCTGATAAGGGGTTAAGAATAAAAAAAGAGCAAAAACACCGAAATACCTGACTTTTTAAATAAAACATCTTCTTTTTTGCTCAATTTGCGTAAGTCTTGATTATGTTCCTTATTCAATTATGTCGTCTTGTGGGCTTGAAGCAGTTGCATAGAGTTTCCGAGGGATCCGTCCAGCTAAATAGGCTGCTCTGCCTGCTTCAACCGCTTTTTTCATCGCTTCTGCCATTAGCACAGGACGATGCGCCTTTGCAACTGCTGTGTTTAGCAGAACACCATCACATCCCAATTCCATTGCAATCGCTGCATCTGACGCAGTGCCAACCCCAGCATCAACGATAAGCGGCACCTCAACTAAATCTCGGATAATCTGAATATTATACGGATTACGAATTCCCATTCCAGAACCTATCGGTGCACCTAACGGCATCACAGCAGCACAACCAATATCTTCTAATTTCTTACAGGTGATCGGGTCGTCGTTACAATACGGTAGCACAATGAAGTTATCTTTAACAAGTGTTTCCGCAGCATTGAGGAGTTGCTCCACGTCAGGAAACAACGTCTGTTCATCTCCGATAACTTCCAATTTGATGAGTGATGTTTCCAGTGCCTCCCGTGCAAGCTGCGCTGTTAAAATAGCATCCTTTGCTGTAAAACATCCCGCAGTATTCGGTAGAATCGTTATGCTGCGTTCACGTAGCAATGCGAACAGATTTTCCCCAGATGTATCCGTAAATTTCACGCGCCGCATCGATACTGTGGCAATTTCTGCCCCGCTTGCCGCAATAGCTTTCGCCAAAATATGAAAATTCGGATATCCCGCTGTTCCGATAAGTAGCCTTGATGTATATGTTTTATGAGCGATTTTGAGTTCTTGCATTTGTTTTTGTCCTGAGCCTATTTCTTGTAAAATATCACCCCAATACGTTCAATCTGCTCAACCATATCTGGATTCTTGATATTCTTGAAAATAGACAGATCAATCGTATAGGGAAGCAACTGATCGTCAAGGTCATTTGCTATCTTAGAAAGAGGATTGTATGTGTTAGTGAGTCTCCGCCGTGAAGTGTTAGGTCAATGTCGGAACCGTTTTTATAGTCACCTTTGGCACGTGAACCGTACAACACTACTTCTTCTACCTGTGGGTATTGCACGAAAACATCGCAGATTTTTTGGCGTGTTTGTTCAGATAAACCGTATTTCATGTTTTTAGTATAACTGATTCAAGACCTCTTTATCAAATATTTTCTTAGCCATAAACTGCTTAGTATTTTGTAATTACCCTAAATCCACTTTATCCACCCTGAACAGCTCGAATAATCTCAACCTCACTATTTTCGAGGAGTTCTATCTCTTTCCACGCAGTCTTCGGGATAACCTCTCTGCCCACAGCAACTGCGATGCCAGACTGATCCGGATCCAGTTTCAAATCAATGAGTAACTCATAGATATTCAAATTGAGGCGGACTTCTCTGTTTTCGCCATTAACATGTATTTTCATTTTTTTTTTTGTATGGTTACGGCACACGGAGCGTGCCTACTACCTTAAAAACCTATCTAATTGAAACGGAGCGATTGTTTTTGGAGTTTCACCGCTTAAAATCAGTGTAGTAATTTCATAAGCCGTGATAGGAGTAAGTAAGATACCATTCCGATAATGCCCTGTAGCGTATACAAGATTCTCAACAGGTGTTTTGCCAAGTATCGGAGCATTGTCTCTACTACCGGGGCGCAATCCTGCCCAAGTTTCTAAAATAGGAAGTTCATAAACTCCTGGCACTGCTTCCCATGCACCACGAAGCAATTCAAACATCCCACCTAAGGTTAATCGGGTGTCAAATCCCATCTCTTCACTTGTGGCACCAACGATAAGCCTACCATCGGACCGAGGCACCAGATATACTGAGGTCGGATATCTTGCCCTGACAGTGCGAATGACAGCTTTTATATCAATACCTTCTTCCATCTGCAACGCCAACATTTGCCCTTTGACAGGACGGACAGGCGGCATAATTGCATCTGGTAACCCGTCAATCTGTCCCGACCAACACCCTGCTGAGAGAACAACTACATCAGTTTCATGGAAACCGTTTTGTGTCTGAACACCAGTTGCAACACCGTTTTCTATGACAATTCTTTCAATAGGACAATTTTCATGTAACACACCACCACACGTTTGAAAAGCACGTTGGAGTGCCTCAACCATTAGCCTATTGTCAACTTGATGATCAGTTGCACAGTGAATCGCCGTGGTAACACGAGGCGAAAGGGCGGGTTCAATTTCACGTGCCTCTCGCCCAGATAACCAATCGACATCCAAACCCAAGTGCTGCTGTGCCTCATAAAGATGACGGAGTTGATCAGTATCGTCCGCCTCCAATCCGACAATGAGTGTCCCTTCCACCCGATAACCGATGGACATTCCCGCATCTGTTTCCAGCTCCTCAACCCATTGCGGATAGAGAGATAAACTTTCACAACCTAAATTCAGTAGCTCCGGTTCTTCTGTGTGTGCTTCGGCAAGAGGAGCAAGCATGCCAGCAGCAGCCCAAGAAGCGGCGTGTCCAGCTCGGTCACGTTCATAGATGGTGACTGAAGCATCCGCCTTAGCAAGCTGCCATCCGATACCGAGCCCTATCACACCGCCGCCGATGATGATAATGTTTTTATTTCTCATTATCGCTCGGAGTCCGTGTTTTTTCTTCTAATAGATTGATGAAAAGGTCTTCTACCTTGACTGATTTAGAGATCAACCCTTTTTCAAGTGCGAACTTCGTGAAGGCATCCCACTTTTCTTTAGACTGCACCTGTGTTGTTGCGAATAAATCCAATGTATCCCGAAAAGCAAGTTTTTCTAATTCTTTAGGTGCTTTAGGGTTTGCCTGAAAAAAGAGTTGCAGCGCCTTGTCAGGATTTTTTTTCGTGAATTGAATTGCCTCCTGAATAGCCATTATCAGTTTTTTAGCAGTTTTTGGGTGTTTTTCCAAATAGGTATCATTAGTGATAATCACTAATTCGTAATAATCCGGAATACCGTGTTTCTCAAGCGCGAAAAAATCGGCTTCTGCCCCTTCAAGTTTCAACATATTAATTTCATAGTTACGAAAAGGGCCGATAACAGCATCAATTTTACCGCTCAGAAGTGGTGCTATAATGTTTGTACCTATGCTTATCAATTCATATTCATCTTCCGTTAATCCGGCGTTTGCAGCGATTGCATGAAACAGAAGTACATCCAACGGTGCAACCGTGTATCCGATCTTCTTCCCTTTGAAATCTGCTGGCGTTTTAATACCTGACTTCTTCAGAAAAGTGATTGTGTTGAGCGGATGCTCCACGAGTAGTCCAATTGATTTGACCGGTAATTCTTCTTCGCTTGCACGTGCGATTGTCACACTCTGTTGGTAACTCACTGCAAACGGAGCTTTTTCCGCTGCTACAAGTTTTAAAGGGGCATCTGGATCACCACCCCAGCGTAATTCGACCGCTAATCCATGTTTAGCAAAGATTTTGTTCTCTTGCGCAACATAAAGCGGAGCATGATCTACGTTGGGAAACCAGTCAAGCAGCAGCGTGACTTGCTCCATTTCGGTCAGTGGCGCTTTATAGGCTGCTTTTACATCGGCATCCACACCGACGAACATACTCCAATTTCCCCAAGCCTGGCTTACCTTCACCAACAACAAGTTATCGCCCTGTTTTAGGTTAACTTGAAATGTATCTTGATAGCCCCCTGAGCCTCGGTCGACTGGGTTTTTATGAACTACTTCACCGTTGAGCCACACTTTCACAGAGTCATCACTGCCGACTGCCATCATCACACCATTCCGAGCGAACGCAGATTCAAGTGTAATCAAAGCGTAAGCAGAATGGTCAAACACTTCACCATCTGCCCATCCCAATTTCTGGAAAAGATCAGTAAGGTTATCAATATCACCGACGAAATTATAGGTGTTTTCAATGTCATTAAAGCGCAGTTCATCGAGTGTCCACGCATAATTGCCTATGAAGTCACCAGCGTGTGCTCCGTTAGTCGCAACATCTATCTCTGTGATGTCACCGTCACTGGCGACTGCAAGTGAATCCACATCGGTGGAAGCGGCGCCACCCATATCTGGTTCGGTTGGCGCGATCATCCAAAGCCATGGGCCGGCAATATATTCTTGGGCGATGCAAGGAGATAGACAGAACACTGAAACCAAAAACAGTGTCAAAAGAAGAATAGAACATAATTTCGCTTTCATCAGAAATTCCTCCTATTTATTGAAACGAAAATAGTGTTGATAGTATCTTAAATCCTGTATTTTTCATGTAAAATTTCTCCGCAGTGATTTGAATACACTTATCGGACATCTGATATGTTTTTCTGATGCCGTCGCCACGGCATTGCATAGCGTTCCAGCAACGTCATCAGGGTAAAAAGACTTAAACCTAAAAATGCAAGGCAGAAAATTGCAGCAAAAACGAGTGAAATCTGCATTTTCCCATTCGCATACAACATGAGAAATCCAAGTCCTGCGCTTGCGCCAACCCATTCGCCGATCACTGCCCCAATCGTAGAAATTGATATGCCAATTTTCGCACCAGAAAAAATAAATGGCAGTGCTGACGGAAGACGCACTTTCCATAAAATCTGCCACCGACTTGCCCGCAAAATACGAAATAGGTTTACTGTATCGGGATCGGTGGACTTTAAGCCATCCAACGTATTCAGCACAATTGCAAAAAACACAATTATTGCCGCCATAACGACCTTTGAAGCGATCCCAAAACCGAACCAAAGCACTAAAAGCGGGGCAACCGCAAACACAGGCACCGTTTGTGAGCCAATGACATACGGATAGAACGCTTTCTCAAGCACCGGGAACTCAAACATCAGCACGGCTAACGGAATACCGATGCTAACGGCAAGTGCAAATCCAAAAAACATTTCCTGTAGTGTTACGAGCGAATGTTGCAGCAATTGTTCACGTTCTACAAATAGTGTCACCACAATTTTTGAAGGTGGCGGTAGAATATAGTGCGGCATATCTCTAAAATAAACGATTGCTTCCCATATTCCCAACACAGCCAATAGGATAGCCACTGGTACCACAATTTTGCTGAACATCTACATTGCCTTAACAGCAAAAAGCCGTCTTCTATTTTCGGTACAGGGAACATGCCAGGGGGCTATCTACTGCCGTGGCAGTACCAAAAAGGAAGCGGCTGAGAACCTCATTACGAGAGGCGCGCAATTCGTTTTTGTATTTCCCTACGCTGGCATGACCCAGATCAGGTTCAAAGGGTGTTTTCTCAGCTCTCAATCAGTTAAGAGCACCCCATAATTCTTCTATATCTTATTATACAATATTTTCTATTTTAATGCAAATATTATGTCATAACAATGAGTGTGTAAAGTTTTTGTTATTAACCATATATCTTGTTGGAGGGTTTTGGAAGCCCGATTTCATTTTGTCAGAATCGCGGATAGCACGGAGAACGCGGAAAACACGGAAAGGTCCACTTTTATTCCAGTTAATGTTCATGTATATTCCAATGCTTTGAAAATATTGCTGATCCAGAAAGCAACACCTTCCGCGTTCTCCGTGTGTTCCGCTATTTCCGCGATTCTGACAAAAAAGTGACAAAAACTTTACGCACCCCATAGCAATTTTTGTTAATCCACTGGTTAAAGTACACGGCGAAAGAAAGCGCTTAGATTTTCTAAAGACCCTGCTCCTTTGAAAACCTGTCCAAGTGAAACGGGGCGATTGTCTCTGAAGTCTCGCCCGTCAGAATCAGTTTAGAGATTTCGTAAGCTGTGATGGGTGTGAGTAAGATGCCGTTGCGATAGTGCCCTGTTGCGTATATTAGATTCTCAACAGGAGTTTTGCCGAGTATAGGCGCATTGTCTCTGCTACCGGGACGTAAACCTGTCCAAGTTTCAATAAGTGGCAATTCATAAACACCCGGTACAGCTTCAAACGCACCGTGGAGGAGTTCATATATACCACCAACGATTAGATCCGTGTCAAACCCCAGTTCCTCGGTTGTTGCACCGACGACAAGTCTACCATCGGACCTCGGCACTAAATATACAGGCATCGGATACCTCGCCTTGACGGTACGGATGACGTTTTTGATCATAATGTCCTCCCGCATTTGCAACGCCAACATCTGTCCCTTCACGGGACGCACGGGAGGGATAATAGTATCCGGTAACCCGTTGATCTGCCCAGACCAGCATCCTGCGGCGAGAATACACACATCTGCGCCTTGAAAACCGTCTTGTGTTTGAATACCAGTTGCGGTTCCATTTTCTATGACAATTCTTTCAACAGTGCTATTTTGATGCAACACACCTCCGCGTGACTCATAAGCACGCTGGAGTGCCTGGACCATCAGTCGGTTATCGACCTGATGGTCAGTTTCACAACGAATAGCTGCTGTTACATAAGGTGAGAGTGCACCTTCAATTTCACGTGCTTCTTGTCCGCTCAACCATTCGACATTCAGCCCTAAATCTTGATATAAGGTAAAAGCATGCTTGAGTTGATATGAATCATCAGGTTGAATTCCTATAATGAGCGTGCCTTCTGCTCGATAACCGATTCGCATTTCTGTTTCTGTCTCTAACTCATCGACCCATTCTGGGTAGCGTGCTAAACTTTGATTGCTGAGTTTGAGTAGGTCGAGTTCGTCAATATGTGCTTCAGCAATTGGACCGAGCATACCGCCGGCTGCCCAAGAGGCACCGCGCCCGGCTTGTCCGCGCTCATGAATGGTGACAGCGGCACCCGCTTTCGCCAGCTGCCACCCGATACCAAGTCCAATCACACCGCCACCAATTATGATAACATTCTTTTTTTTCATTATTCCCTATTCTCCATCTTTAAAAAAGCAAGTTTTGGAAACACAACAATTTTTCATTTTCGACTTAGTTCACCGGCATCGCATGCTCAGGGATCTCTACCCCTTGTTCGCTCCAAAACTTGTAAGCCCCACTGTGCAGCGGAATTACAAAAGCCCGCGGCGCATTTTCATTTGTCATAGCGGCAGCCGCTTGGTTTGTTTTAAGCATTGTTTGATGTCCATCTGGTGTATAAACATGCTTTAGGATAGTATAGATGGTCTCTTCTGGTACCGCTTTGTTGGCAATTAGAACGGTTGGCATCACAATTGTCTTTACAGGTTCAACTTTACCCTCATAAGCACCTTCTGGCAACTTCCCTGAAAAATAAAAGGGATATTTTTCATAGAAACCGTATTGTTTAGCAGGTGTGTCCAGATCAAGCATTCGGATGGATTTAATCGTTGTTAACTCAATTATAGCTGAGTTCGGTACACTGACTAACCACATAAATCCTTTCACTTGTCCATCTTGAAGTGCTTGTACCCCGGCTGTGCCACCCCTATAAATTGGCGTAAATGTGTCCCAAATGCCTGCGGACCTCGCAAGGCGTTCTAATGTTTGTGCTGTTCCGGATCCAGGTGCTCCGCAAGCAACCTTTTTACCGACAATATCTTCAAACTCATGAACATCACTATTCTTAAGCGTTGAGAATTGGCCATAAGCGAAATAAAGCAGTGTTACCATCCGGATATTTGATTTTGGTTCTCCTTCAGCAAAAACCTCTTGACCATGGTACCCCAAGGAGCTTTCCGATGCAAAAACGACACCAAGCGCGTTCTGATCCTCGTTGACGCGACGCGTATTTTCAACTGAACCCGCAGATGCAACAATAGATATTTTCAGATTTGCTTCACTGTGTTTGACAATTTGATCAATGCCGCCAGCAAATTGTGAAAAACTCCCTCCGATCGCTCCTCCATAAATTGTAAACCATTTCTTGTTCTGTTTGTCACCGCAGCTACACAAGACAAGGACAACAGAAACAACGTATACCCATGGATATAAAAAACAGCGTATATTTTTTCGCATAATATTCCTTTGTATTTCGGATAAAGATAAAAAGATAGTATCACACGTTTTGGAACGTTTCAAGTTAATTTGGTATAACCCAGAACAGACACGATTTTTCTTGATTAATGTTTCGAAAGTTGATAAACTGATAAAAACGATAAATTAAGAACAAAGAGGTAAAAAACGGTGAAACGTTTCATTTCATTCATATTTTTAATAGGACTAAGTGTATGTTTTGTTTTTCCTGCTGTTTCCTTTGGTGAAGCGGCCACTACCGAACCACACCCTTCAGCAAAACGCATTGCAGTCCTACAATTTGAGGACAAGAGTCGTTTTGATTCATCAACAGGATGCGGTTGTGTGCCAAATTTTATGGGGAAAATTTTCGGCACGAAGAAAAAGTGGGATTTGGAAGCAGGATTTCCTACATTACTCAATCGAAGACTCGCGGAAACCGTTGTGTACCAACCGGTGTCGCGCGATGAGTTGTTGGATGCAATGGCTAAGATGTCACTTTCTCGTCACAATTTAAAAAAACTTAATAAAGCACAAATAGTAGAACTGGCGAAACATCTCAACGCAGACGTGATTGTAATGGGGGAAATCACGAAATTCGGCCAATCACGCATGAAAGCCAATGCCTCGCGTGAATTGATGGAGGGTGGCAGAGAAGCAGAAGCCGTCCCTATTGCTGCAAGTTATAGGACCGGTGTGCAAGTCACCGGCTATCGATACCAGGCTAAAGTAAAACTAAACATGAAATTTTACGAATCATCCGGCAGCGAAATTGCAACTGTCCCTATCTCAGTTATTCGTTACCATAGTCTTGCTGGTACGCAGGTCGCTGGCTTAGAAGCAAGTGTTACTGAAGCCGGAACGCATCTACGGTTCGGGCAAATTTCACAACAACAAGGTAAAAAGCTACGTCCGATAGTTAAGCCGACAGAACTCAATAAAGTTAAATTTGCCAGTCCGGAATATGACAGAACTCTTCTCGGTATGGTCACAAATGAAGCTCTGATTAAGACAGTGCTTGCGCTTAGAGATAACTTCGGTCCAAACTTCATAACACCTTGGGAAATACCAAACGATGAAAGCGAACAGAAAAAGAAAGTAGATGAAGAAGCGCTGAAGCGTCCAATAAAAATTACGTATGTTGACAGTGAAAATCCAGATATGATTTACATTAATGCGGGTTCCGCCCAGGGTTTAGCCATAGATCAGAAGTTTGAGGTTTACACAAAGGGCAAGGCAATTCACGATATTGACACAGGTGAAATTCTTGATTACATACCGAAGAAAATCGCAACTGTTACTGTGGTGGAAATTCGCAACGATAGACTTTCTGTCGTTAAGATTATTGAAAAGACAGATGACCTAAAAAGAGGTGATCTACTAAAATCGATCCCTACAAGTGAAGTTACAAAAAAACAGTAATGTGGAGGAATTATCAATGATTTGTAAAATCAACCAAAAACAGAAGCGTGTATCGCTGAGTACGTTGTTGCCTCTGTTCATAATCCTGATATGTTGCACAACGATGTTATTCAGTTGTGCAGACACTTCAAAGAAGAAAATAAAAATCGGATTATCCATGGATTCTTTACGGGTCGAACGGTGGCAAAAAGATCGGGATATTTTCAAAGCGGAGGCAGAAAAACTGGGTGCCGAGGTTATTGTGCAATCTGCAGATGAAGACCCACTTAAGCAGAATGAACAAGCAGAAAACATGATTACGCAAGGCGTAGATGTTCTCGTTGTAATTCCCAATGACAGTGTGGCCTCCTCCCAAATTGTCAAATCCGCTCATGCTGAGGGAATCAAAGTAATTGCTTATGACCGCTTAATCCAAGAAAGTGAACCGGACCTCTACATCTCTTTTGATAATAAGCAGGTAGGTTTTTTGCAAGCCGAATATTTGCTACGCAAAAAGCCCAAGGGTAATTTCTTTCTACTTGGTGGTGACCCAGGCGACAATAACGCACAACTGCTTAGGGAGGGACAGCTTCGCGCATTGCAACCCGCAATTGATAACGGTGATATTCGGTTAGTCGCTGATGGAAAACATTGGGCAGTTGGTTGGGATCCGCTGGACGCGCTTAACAAAGCAGAACAGGTACTCACACTAACAAATAACCAGATAGATGCTGTTGTTGCTTCCAATGACGGAACAGCAGGAGGTGTTGTTCAAGCACTTGAAGGACAAAACCTCGCGGGAAATGTTCTCGTTTCTGGGCAAGATGCCGACCTTGAGGCATGCCAACGGATTGTTAAAGGCACACAAACGATGACAGTATACAAACCTATTCGCCTAATTGCAACAGAAGCTGCACATGCTGCAGTGGCACTCGCTAAGGGAGAAACTATCCCAAAAGCAGATCAGACTGTTAATAACGGCAAATTTGATGTGCCATCTATTATTCTTACACCTATCCAAGTAGACAAGGATAACCTTGATGAGGTTGTTATAAAAGATGGATTTCACTCACAGGAAGATGTTTATAAAACGGAGTGATATAGAAATTGCATGTATAGTAAAGTCTATAATTAACGCCAGTTTGATAATAAGTGACATCAGCTCAATAACCGGTCTTTTCTCCGAAGGCCCACCTTGCGGTTCTTGTAGCACAAACTTTCCAGTTTGTGTGCTATAGGCGCAAACTGGAAAGTTTGCGCTACAATAGGCTTTTATCAAACTCACGTTATAATTACTTGGACACTGCTGTAGCGCAAACTGTCCGAAGTTTAAAAAAATAAATCTGTCCTTTGGCGAGGTTTCCTAACCTCGGCAATGTAAAGGCAATTAAAGTCTTAATGTAATTTACTACAAGCATGTCTCAATTTTGACACACTTTTTCACTATTTTTGGTTCGGAAAATGTCTCACCGTACTTCCATAAACTTCCACATAATATCTCACCCAATACCCATAAAACTCCACATCACCCACAAGTCTGCTTCGTTAAGAATAGCAAAATGAATCCGTAATTTTCGAAATGGCATCATTTTTGCATAGTATAAATTCATAACTGATTTGAAACCAGGCAAAAGAAATATCGTTTTGTATTGCAACACTTTTGTAACAATTATGCATTTTACCAAAATGGTCAGATGTGGTGAAAGTGTTTAGTAATGGAATTGAAACATAATCTTAATAAAAAAATAAATTAGTCAAATACGTTTGGTCTTACAATTCTATCTACAAAAAATTGAAAACTTTAACATAGACAGAAAAGGTAAGTTGCTCATTAGAGCACCTCACGTAATTATTTTAGTTTCAGGGGGCAGAATTGATGTTTAACGTAATCGTTCTTGGTGTTTTATGTGCCTTGATGGGAATTGGTGCTGGGTACTTAATCCTAAACGCTTTTTTTGCGGGAGTCCGACATATCGCCAAACCTCGAATCGCTGATATCAAAAAAGCAACACAAAAAATGCTTGACAACTGACACAGTTCCCGCTATCATATAATATTGTACAAACTAAGGTAAATGGATGTGACATTTTTTGAGGAGTCGCACGAGCAGCAATATGCAGTATCAAGACCTCCACTCATGGAATGTCACAACTAAACAAGCGCAGCAACTCCAGAACGAGTTATACAAGCAGGTAGTCCGGATAGATCGGTTTGAAACAATTAAGACGGTCGCCGGTGTAGATATTGGGTTCAAAAACAACACCGCTCTTGCGTCTGTTGTTATCCTTAGTTTTCCTGATTTACTGGTAGTAGACGGTGTGGTTGCTGAAAGTCGTGTCAATTTCCCGTATATACCAGGATATTTATCATTTCGCGAAATACCGCCACTTCTGGTGGCTTTCGCGCATTTAAAAACAGAACCAGACTTAGTAATAGTAGACGGTCAAGGAATTGCGCACCCAAGACGGTTTGGACTTGCATGTCACTTAGGGCTAATTTTGGATAAACCGACAATTGGATGTGCAAAGTCTCGTTTGTGCGGGCAATACGCTGAACCAGACACAGAAAAGGGTGCCTATACGAACCTTTTGGACAAAGACGAGATTATCGGGACTGCTCTCCGAACACGTACAAACGTTAGCATTGTATACGTATCAATTGGACACCGTATTTCGCTTGATTCAGCACGAATGCTAACATTGGCATGTTGCAAAGGATACCGCTTACCCGAAACAACCCGATATGCTCATAAAGCCGCATCTGGCAAAATACCTGAGGGGGTGATATTTGTTCAGGAGGACAAATAAATATCTAAACAAATGTGTGGAGTATGCTAAAACACAAAGCAAAAAATATTACATAGAACGCTTGCCCAAGCACTTTATCACTTAAACCCAAACCCCCGTAAAATCATGGACGATAGCAACCCACTACATTGGTCGTTTGACTATAATCATGGTGCACAAAACCCTGACTTTGCACAAGAATTGATCAAATTACTTCAGGAATCTGAAGTTAAATCTGCTGCTGATAGTGTAAGCGCGGATACTGAACATTTTAAAAAGCATGTTTATCAGATTTTGCCGAATTTCTGGCAAGGCTATAAAAGAAGGGGTAATCAGGAAGAGACATTAAGTATTGGAACAGTTATTATTGAACGCCAGAAGCGCAACGATGATATTTGGGAATATAATGTCCAATACCAAAATACAACGAATGGCGAAGATTTACGTTTCCAATTCCGTTGCCAGAATGAATGCTACCTTCCTCTTTATGGTAGTTGGCGGGTTGATGCTCAAAATAGTTGTAATGACATATATTCCACACTGAAGTGGGATGGACAGCTTACCTCAGACCCAGAAATTCTACTTTGCATTAATGGAACAGAAATCACGGCAGGAACAGCGAACAACTCCTTTCCATTGACGTGCAATTGGGCACTTTTTGACGTGATTCCCACACTTGCTGAAAGGCTGAAAGAGTTAGGTGATAATGTAGATATCGCTTTACTTGATGACCTTGAGCAATTCAGACCCAAAAACAAACTCGGTTTTCTTGATTCAGTCCACTCCCCAATCCCACTTGATGGTTATTACCTTTATGGCACAGGTGTTTTGCCATCATATTGGTGGGTTGATGCAAATGGGAACATCGTTATTGTTTCCAGTACTTTTGAGACGTTAGTCCTTAAAGAGAAGATGGGGGACACTTCATGAACAAACGTCCCAATATTCTCTTCATTAACACTGACCAGCATTCCTGGAACGCCCTATCGGCTTACGGAAATCCGTATCTCCACACGCCTAATATCGACCTACTTCACCGCAATGGAACTTCCTTTAAGAAATCGTATTGTACTGATCCTGTCTGTGCTGCTGCACGGTCAAGTTGGGCAACAGGATTATATACATCCGAGACAGGTGTGCCTTTCAACGGTGGACAACTCCACACAGAAATTCCTGATATCGGGCAGATCCTTAGGTCTGATGGCTATCGGGTATTCCATTGTGGAAAATGGCATGTTCCCGGCAGAAATGTACGCGAAAGTTTTGAGGTGCTTTATTACGGAGGACACGATATAGGCGCAGGCGGTGCTGCATATTACGATTCAGCATCTACACACGCGGTAGCAGATTTCCTAACGAATTACGATGGTAATGAACCGTTCTATCTGCAAATTGGTTACGTTGATCCGCATGATGTGTGCGAATATCTACACAACCATGAGGAAAAACATATTCCAAATCCGGTGGAACAGGGCATTCTTACAGAAGATGAATTGCCACCACTTCCCGAAAACTTTGATTATGATGAACGGGAAACGGTATTGCATCGTGTTTGTAGGAGGGTTGATGACGCACTTATCCATGCACGTATCTTAAAAGCGGTACGGAATTGGGACGAACTTCACTGGCGATATTTGCGGTGGAACTATTACAGATTTATTGAAAAAGTTGACGCCGAGATTGGACGGGTACTTTCTCTACTAAAGCAAACATCTTTCTATGACAACACGTTGATCCTCTTTAGTGCTGACCACGGTGAAGCGTGCGGAAGCCATCAGATGTTTCAGAAATTTTCGCTTTATGAGGAAAGCGTACGGGTTCCATTTATTATCGCATGTTTAGGGGAAAACGTTTCTGTGAAAAAAGATCGGTTTGACGAAACGCATTTCGTCTCTGGAGTAGACCTATTTCCTACAATCTGTGATTACGCGGGCATTGACCCGCCTGAAGATGTACAAGGGACCAGTCTCCGACCTCTTGCTGAAGGAAAAGACGTTGCTTGGCGGAAATATGCTTACATAGAGAGTAATTATTGGGGACGCGCGATTGTCACTGACCAGTATAAATACGTTACAGAATATAAACCAAAAGTAGTGGAGGATTTTGTGCCACCCGGACCAGATACTGAGCGGCTTGGACTTGCACAATTATTTGACAAACACAATGATCCGTGGGAAACGGAAAACCTTGCTGATGATACAGAATATCAGGAAATCATTAAGACGTGCCGAGAAAGGCTCCTCGCACAAGAAAGTGAACTCAATAGGCAACAAATTATTCACCGAGGTCCGCAAAGAATTATATTAAATTGGGGTAAACGTTTGCGGGAATATTGGGAACATGGTAAAATAAAATAATAAATCAGGACTCGAAAAGATGACTATACATTCAAAACGTTTAAACCGACTACCGCCATACATGTTTGGCAAACTCAAGCAGTTGACGCATGAACGGCGGCAACAGGGAATAGATATTATTGATTTGGGGATGGGGAATCCGAATCAGCCGACTCCACAACCCATTATTGATAAGCTAACGGAAGCAGCACAAGAACTCCGAAACCACCGTTATTCCGCATCTCGCGGTATATACAATCTGCGAAGGGAAGTTAGCTGGCACTATGAACGCCGATTCGGTGTAGACATTGACCCGAATGAAGAAGCGATAGCTGTCATCGGAACAAAAGAGGGGCTTGGACATCTGGCTTTAGCACTGCTTGATGATGGTGATTTGGCAATGGTACCGAACCCAACTTTTCCTATTCACATGTATAGCGTTGTGCTTGCAGGCGGAAGCGTCGTGAGTATTCCGCTCTCTGAAGAAAACGATTTTGTTCCCTCCCTTGCAGAAATCACGCGGGATATATGGCCGAGGCCGAAGGTGTTGATATTAAGTTTTCCACACAATCCGACTGGCGCAGTCGTAGAGTTAGATTTCTTTGAGGAGGTTGTCCAATTCGCTAAACAACAGGATATACTGGTAATCCACGATTTAGCTTATGCGGATATCGTTTTCGACGGATATAAGGCACCGAGTTTTCTGCAGGCAAAAGGTGCGAAAGATGTTGGTGTTGAATTTATATCGCTGTCCAAATCGTATAACATGGCAGGATGGCGATGTGGGTTCGCCGCTGGTAACCGCGACATCATTGAAGCACTCGCCCGAATTAAAGGGTATTACGATTACGGCATTTTTCCTCCGATCCAGATTGCTGCAATTATGGCACTGCGTACACCTGAAGATGTGGTTATGGAAAATGCAGATGTTTATTGCAAACGGCGTGACGTGTTAGTTGATGGGTTAAACCGAATTGGTTGGAAAGTGCCGAAACCACAGGCCTCAATGTTCGTGTGGGCACCAATCCCTGATACATGGAAACACCTCAATTCTATGGACTTTTCAATGAAACTTCTGAATGAGGCAGAGGTTTGTGTCTCTCCGGGTGCTGGATTTGGACACAACGGTGAGGGGTATATCAGAATAGCTCTTGTAGAAAATGAGGATCGAATCCGGCAGGCAGTACGGCAGATTCGGCGAGCACTGTTCGGTTAATTGTAAGGACACACTAAATACCAAATATTAGGTGGATATGTATACAAATTATACATATCAACACCGATATGTATAAAAATCACCAAAAAGTATACATGTCCGGATGGATATGTATAAAAATTGCCAAAAACTTTACACACTCGCAAAGAAAAATAAATTTGACATTTTTGTGGGACTTGATACACTGATACCTATATTGATGATGGAGATACAGTCAGAAAGATCTCCGACTTGCCCCGCGATAAATTATTACAACGCATCCAAGGAAAAATTTGCTAATGAAAGGGAAAATTCTCGATTTTTCTATTCAGTCCAACTCTGGTGCGATTTCTGGAGATGATGGCGAGCGATACAATTTTAGTGGCGCGGATTGGAAAAGTGAGCGTCACCCGATCCGCGGTATGTCCGTGGATTTTGTTGTTGAAGATCATCAAGCTAAGGAAATTTACATAGCCGTTGGGGGGTCAACTTTAGGTGAAAAAGATAAAATTCTTGCAGGACTCCTTGCTATTTTCTTGGGAGCATTCGGTATCCACAAATTCTATCTCGGTTACAAAACCCCAGGGATAATTGTTTTAGTCATTAATACCGTTGGATTTTTGATAACCATGTTCTTATTTTTCATCCCAAATTATGTAGTTTTTGTAATAGGGATTATTGAGGGTATCTTGTATTTGGTAAAGTCTGATGAAGAATTTGAACAGATTTATGTCATTGGTGAAAGAGAATGGTTTTGAAGTACAAACTGTGAAAATGCTTGATAGGCACGATTTGTTACCGCGCCTATCGTGAAAATATCCTATCTCTCTATTCCAATCCCCACTGCTTCTTCGCTTCCTCAAATGAAATCTTCTGACTTCCCGTGTGCGAAATCGGATTTTTACCGACCCACCGCTCATCAATCGGGTGTTCCGCGGGTTGGAATCGGATATCACAACTGATGCGCCACCGATCCGAAAGATTTTTAGTAGAGGTGTGCATCGTGTGCATAGTAAAAACAATCACATCGCCCATCTCAAAATCTGCTGTCTGCCATTTCCCACCGTATTTTTCACTGATTTCCATGGGGTCGCGTCCAAAATGCCCTGGTGTGCCGTCTTTATCTACATCAGTTTTGCCGTAAGTATCACGAATGCGCGCAAAACTATCCAAATTATGCGAACCGACAAGCACAGTGAGTGTGCCCATCGTTGCAGGCACATCTCCGAAAGGAATCCAGCAGGTATGCAACTGCTGTGAGCCTCTACCCATATAGACGAAATCAAAATGGGGGCCCGACCAACCATCAGGACGGACAAACCGAAGCCATTTGTAATCAAACGTACGGGTATCGCCACCAAAGAAGTTTCGGAAAAAGGTAAAGAGTTCATTACCCTCCAAAACGGACAGCACATCAGGGTGATGTGTAACAGCAGGTGCGCCCATAGTTCGCCCCGGACTGCCCGGACCGGCGATAGCCTCCATCATTTCAGTGTCCGGCTTAAAAACTTCATCTTTTCCATTGCCTTCGGCATATTCAAGGATAGCGCGCCGCGCTGCGATTACCTTGTTCTTGTCAATCAAACCGCGAACCAGTAAGTACCCATCCTCTGCTATCTGTTGATGCAAGCCTTCTGCCGAATCCACCACAGCATTGCAGTCCCGCAGCACACCGAGGTGCGGTCCTGGAAATGCAACTTCGTGATCTCCCACAAAAACGGTTTCAGCCATTATTTCCTCCGATAATTATTGTCTTTTGTGTAATGCGTTGAATCAGTTGTGCGACTTCCGAATCTTAAATGATATCTGATTTGGTATTATAACGCCAGTTTGATAATAAATGACATTAGCTCAATAACAGGTCTTTTCTCCGAAGGCCCACCTTGCGGTTCTTGAGCATCAAACTTTCCAGTTTGTGTGCTATGGGCGCAAACTGGAAAGTTTGCGCTACAATGGGCTTTTATCAAACTCACGTTATTATAGTAAAATCTATAATTACATTTACGTTGACGAGGTTAGGAAACCTCGCCAGCGAGAGCGTGTGTAGGGATTGTTGTTGATTGAAATGTAAACATATTTTTGGATTTCACTATAGTATTTTACCAAAAGTTGATAATTAGTGCAAGAGGATATCCAATGTGATTGCTGCAGGTTGAGGTAAAGCCAAACGAAATCTTAACGGACAAAATATCTTTGCTCCAGATGAAATTAAAATAAATTGGGCAATATGGCGAGGTTCGGAAGAAATCAACGGTATGATTCCCCGCCTCGCCAGCGTGATGGTGCGGGAATTGTTGTTCGTTGAAATGTCCACATAAGCGTCTCACAATACAGTTCGATTTCGCGCGGTAACCTCCCACGTTCCCTGACAATATCCATCGGCATCAATCACATAGTAAAACGGATGCAACGCAACACATGGACAGATATGTGTCGGACAGACGTAAACCTCTTGCCCGATTTGTACCGGTGTGTCTTCAGGGATATTCACTGCCCAATGTTCCTCGTGTTGTTTGTCCACTTCAGCATTATTAATATTTAGGATAATTCCGCGCACGCCGTCAGGATCGGCTGCAATTGCTTTGTGTCCTAAATCAAGTGTGATGCGGTTCGGGATAGGTATGCTAATGACGCGGCTGAGTAGGAGTGCTGCGGGTGAAAAACCGAGGTCGGGATAATGCGTAGTGTACCCGTAATCATGAAAAACAAAAGTGCCTGGAGATGCTTCTACCCCCGGCGTTTTAGCATAGATAGGAAATGTCGGTGTGCCGCCCATCACAATCAATGGCACGGTAAGCCCTTTAGCAGAAAGCATGTCTTGCATCTTCTCAACTTGTGCCAGGCTTTGATTGCAAGCGGTTCTGCGTGCCGTTAAATCTTCATCGTGGATATGTCCATCGTATACATGCAAACCCCACGGTTGTAAACTATCTGATTGGTCAATAGATTCGTAAATCTCCACAGCAGTTTCACCAACAGATATACCCGTTCGCTGCATGCCTACATCCAAGTCCAGCATAACTTTAACGCTCAATCCAAGCTTCTCCCCTGCTGTAGAGAGGGCAGTTACTGCTTCTTGATGGTCAACGAGGATTTTGAAATCTGCACTTTGATATCGTTGCTGTAGTGAAAGAAAGCGGTTGATATTAGGACCTACCATTTGGTAGGCGATTAAAATATCCTCTATTCCGTTTTGCGCGAGCATTTCTGCCTCTCGCAATGTGGCACATTTATGCTTGAGGATACCCGCCTCCCGTTCCATCTGGATTATTTCTGCTGTTTTGTGAGTTTTCGCATGCGGCCTGAGTTTTGAGACATCCCCATCCACAGTAGCGATAGCGTGCTTTATATTCTGTTGAACCAGTGGGAGATAGACAACAAGGGCGGGACTCGGTATATTTTCAACGTTCTGTATAAGATATTTTTTATCCATTTCATAACCTCTCTTTTCTATTTAGCGGCCATTGAACCGATTCATTGCTGTTAGAATACCATCTTGGACAAAAGTTTCTACCGCTTCAACTGCGCGTTCAACGGTATGCCTTATCTCAGTTTTTCCTTCACTTGAAAATTCAGAGAGGACGTAATCTGTTAAACCTCCGACAGGTTCACCGATACCGATCCGTAAACGTGGAAATTCAGTTGTACCGAGGTGATGGATAATAGATTGCATACCTTTCTGTCCGCCGTCACTTCCCTTTTGCCGTATCCGAATTGTCCCGATGTCCAAGTGAATATCATCGTAGATGATACAGAGATCCGTAAGGGATACCTCAAACCGATTGACAAGGGCAGTGACAGCGAAACCGCTATTGTTCATGTATGTCATGGGTTTGGCAAGGATGATAGGTGAATCGTGTAATGTAACAGGTATTATCAGCGATTTACAAATAGAAGTTACGCGCTTCGTAGAGACGCTTCCGGTGTTCTGTGCTGATAGCGTCTTGTCATAGATTGCATCAATCACCCGAAAACCGATATTGTGTTTAGTCTGCTCATAGCGCATCCCAGGATTACCGAGGCCGACAATAAGTTTTACAGTTTTATCTGGACGGTTCTGACATTCCATGATTCAATGAGGGTGTTATGCCACCTTAAAACCGCAAGGGTTGAGATAGGTTTAAATGTCCAGCGAGAGTCTCCCTCTCCCTACCATCAATTAGAATCTGAACATGTTTTATATCATTGGGAAAAGCGTCAAAGACAGTTTTAAGAATAGCAGTAACGGTTAACAATTCAGCTGTTGTTCCGCCGATATGTCCGTCTGCGAGATGGTGTGAAAAATCCAAATATGCGGTCTTTTGACTATCTATATAGACTTCGTTAAGTAACGTTCCCCTCGGTATAGGATTTCTGTAGTTCGGAGGTGTTTCTTGAACAAGCGCTGAA
This sequence comes from Candidatus Poribacteria bacterium, assembly GCA_965221425.1. Classification (GTDB taxonomy): domain Bacteria; phylum Poribacteria; class WGA-4E; order WGA-4E; family WGA-3G; genus MSPOR6. The sequence continues at coordinate 1,073,218 of OZ244889.1, forward strand.
ACTATCTGCTTCAACCGTTCGGTTGGTTCGGGATAGAGCCGAAGTTCGGCTTTAACAGGCGTAATTTCCAGTGATGTTGGGTTTAATAGGAATATGTTTACCTGTTCAGGTGCTGGTAAAACATCTGGATTTGGCGCGTCGGGCAACTTCGGCGGAGCATCTACAATCCTTATTCGCTTTGAATGGGAAATTAGCACAAGTGTAACAGCAAGACAGATTATGAGGGCAACCAAAGTAATACCCCATATCACAAAGAGTCTTGAATGGACAATTTTTCGGAAATACTCCACGGTTTTGCTCCAATAGATTACTTATCCTTCTGTTCTCACTGTTAGAAAATGAGATATGACTTACAAGAAAATGCGTATCAGTTGGTTAGGATATTTCTTAGAGGCCATTTGGATTGGCTGATTGATTAACAGAAACAGAATAAATCTGAATAGCGCGAACAATGGTCTCCGCTACCTGGACAGTGTGGTTCGGGTTAGAGAGTCGAGTCGCATCATCTACATTTGATAGGTAGCCGAGTTCTAACAGAACTGCAGGCATGTAGACATCTGCTAAGGTTATTATCGGAAATTCAGAGATAACAATTGGGTCTTCTGCCAAAAAATTCAATTCTTTCTGAAGGACAGATGCAAAATTCTGGCTCTGCTTTAAAAAATTGGCTTGGGTAAGAATATTGAGACGTTTTTTTCCAAAAACCGGTATTGGAGTAGCTTTAACTCGGAGTTGTCCGTTTGGATTATTGATGTAAAGACGCATTCCTTTGTGATTAGGGGAAAACGAAGCATTGCAATGTAGGCTAAGGAACAATTGACCTTGATTCCGATTGGTGGTTTGGACCCGTTGAATCCGAGATTTTTTAACATCTTGGTCGCGGGTCAGACGGATTGAAAGTCCCTGTTGATTACCGAGTCTTTGGATTTCTTTTCCAACAACCAGAACAACATCCTTTTCAGTAACCCCATTTTGACTTTTACAGCCGAAGTCGTCCTCTCCTCCATGGCCGGGGTCAATTATGATTACCCACTCGTGAGTGTCATCAGTTATTTCAGGTGCCCATACAGTTTTCGGCATTATCCGAACCCGTTGAAGGGTACGGTTGTATAGTACCTCAACGTCATCAAGACGGGGTAGGACCTTTTGAAAAAATTCAATAGGCAACATAGGTTGCCCTTGAATTACACGTGGGGGTGAGTTGAGGATGAGGGGTTCTTTTCCAGAATCAATATTGACTGTGGTCTCTCCCATCTGTAATCGGAGTTCCTTACCCTTAGTTTTCAAGGTAAGTTGTTTTTTAGGATGATGGTATGGGTGCGTCATCTCCGGATCAAAGACAATTTTGAGTGTTTCAACAGGGAAGTAAATTATTCCTTGATGAAGCGTGAATTCTACATCCGTGAGAGTTTTACTTTCACCATCAACAAAACGCACGGTGGATGCTTGTGCAATACCGTGCGTTGTAAAGACCAATATGACAATGAGCAGTAAGGGGAGTATGGTTTCAAATGGGCGTAACCACATGCTTTAAGTTATTCCGCGTCTTCGTCATTACCGCGTCTGCGTGAAATTACCTCAGGTTCGGTGCGTTCTTCGGCGGCATCATCTTCAGCGTCACCTTCCGCAGCTTCGCCTTCTTCACCTTCTTCGCCTTCTTCACCTTCTTCAGGTTCCTCAACTTCTTCGATTTGAAGACGCGGCTGGCTGACAGAGACTATCATTCGTTGAAGGTCATCTAATACTTCAATTTCATCAGCGAGTTCTATGTTTTGGACATAGATGATGTCGCCTATCTCTAAGTTGCCCACGTCTACAGTAATTTCATTTGGCATCAGTGCGGGTAGACAATTAAGTGTTAGGGCACGGAGTGGAAATTCAATCACACCGCCTTCCTGGATCCCAGCAGGTGTTCCTACCAAAATTATCGGAACAGTTGATGTCACCGGTTCATCTAAAGAGATCCGAATGAAATCTGCATGGAGCAAGACCCGCTTTTCAACTGGATCCCGTTGAATTTCTTTGATAATAGCAGGTTCGGGATTGCCTTCGGTGATTTCCATATTAACGATAACATTTTCACCATAAGTTCTAAGGAATTGTTTAAACGCCCGCTCATTGATTTGCAGGGGAACGGCATCCTGTTTGCGTCCATATAGCACGGCAGGCACATCACCTGCTCGTCTAATTGCTCTTGCGTTTTTCTTGCCGAAACTGCTACGTTGTTGAACATCTAATTTTGCTTGCTGCATTTGCTCTTCTAAACCTTTTCTCTGAAAATAAAACAGGGCGGGTAGGATTCGAACCTACGCATGCAGGTTCCAAAGACCTGTGCCTTACCGCTTGGCCACCGCCCTTCAATTATTGAATACGCACACCAACAGAATTAGTTACTGTAGTTGTGCAAAAACTGACGCTGTTTTTGAAGACTGATTCGCACTGCTGAGCTGCCGTAATGTTTTCCATCAAAGCAAACAACGTAGCCCCACTTCCCGACATGAGGGCACCATAGCACCCCGCCTGTGTAGACAACCGCGTTTTTAGCACGGCTAATTCGGGATGTTTGAAAAAAGCTGGCACTTCAAGAAGGTTGTACAAGTTTTTTCCTATGCCGACTAAATCATTCTTCTCCACACAAGTTTTTATAATTATACTTTCATTTTTTTGCTTTGTCAAGCTAATATCTAAATTTTTGAAAATATCGGCAGTTGAAATGGCGGTCCCCGTGTTGATAAGGACGAGTGGGACCTCAGATAACGCGGGTAATGGGGTTAAAATATTTCCTATACCGGTGCCGAAAGCTGCGCCGCCATGCAAGCAGAATGGTACGTCTGCTCCCAATTGCGCGCCGATTTCCATGAGTGCATTTTCTGACAACCCTAATTTATACAGTTCATTTACACCGTAGAGAACGGCAGCTGCATTTGCACTGCCACCTGCTAATCCAGCTGCTATGGGAATCTGTTTGTGAATCTGTATCTCCAGCCCGCCGAATCCATCGACGACATCGCTCAGAGATTGCGCTGCACGATAGGCGAGGTTTCGGGAATCGGATGGGACATCAGGACGGTCACAATGAACTGTAATCCCCATCTTTGAGCGTTCACGAAGAAGCACCTCATCATGCAAACCGATTGAATGAAAAACGGTTTCAAGGTTATGATACCCATCTTCCCGTTTGCCGACAACGTCCAGATAAAGGTTGATCTTGGCATGGGCGCGAACCCGTAACGTTTTGGGTTTGTTCATTCAGGGACATCTGTCTCCTCAAGTTCCGATAAAGGTATAATTTCCATACCTTCAGTCAGAAACGGTTCAAAATCAAATTTACTGTCCGGAATTTCAACGTTCAGCTGGACTTTTGTCATTTTCACAACAACGCGCGTTTTTTCAAGTGGTCGTTCAATTTCGACCTTATGAGGTCTCAGAATGCCGTCAACTTCGCGATAGTCTGAGAAAACGACACTTTGTTGCAACACCTTGTCTTTGTCATTGATATGCCACTCTGTCACACGCGGCTCACCCTCTTTCACAAGAAGCGTGATAGTCTCTGTGTGTCCATCTTCAACACCGAGGCGGTTAACGACAAACTTCTGCCCAGAATTCATGATTTTTAACTTTTCGGTCCGTCCATCAAGAAACGGATTTGCAAAGATCGCACTAAGCACATCAGAAACACGTAGGTCAATACCGAAGATTTTTTGCAAGATACCGTCAGATAACTCACCTGAATACCCTTCTCGTTCATCAGGTAAAACAAGTAGGAATTGATCTCGGTTTGCAATTGCAATCCCTTTTGTATCGTTGAACGCCCCTAAGGCTTGAATGTGTAGGAGTTCACCGCCATCCTCAGATTTCTTATACCATAGTAATTCGCGGAGTTCTTCAGGTTTGCGATCTGCTTCCTGAATCGTGACCATCATTTTGGTGGTTTTTAAGGAATCGGTTAGGTAGTATCTCTCTTGAAGCGTTTCTAAGTGTGGAGAAAATTGCGACATGTCCACAAGAGGGAGGTCAATGTCAGGGGTTTTAGGCGCACAGCCTATAATCATTATCAACACTAATAGAAACAGAGCGAAACCGGGAGTAAGATGACTTCTCATTTAGAAGACCTCTGACATTGATTTTTCAACGATATTTACCGCTTCTTCAACATGATTGGCATTGATATTGAGCGGTGGCAGAAATCGGAGGACATAATCGTTGGTGCAGATCGTGACTAACCCGTTTTCTATACATTTGGCTGCAAGCGGTTTAGCATCCTCTTCCATCACAAGCCCCCGTAACAAACCTTTACCGCGGACCTCTTTGATTGGATACTCGCCCTTGAGTTCCATAAGTCCACCTGCAAGATAGTTCCCCATTTTAACGGCATTTACCGCGAGATTTTCTTCAAGGATAGTTTCTATCGTTGCAACTGCTGCTGCACTGGATAAGAAATTACCACCGAATGTCGCTGCATGAGTACCAGGGACAAAACTTTCGGCTACGTGTTGTTTTGCCAACATTGCACCGATTGGTACACCGCTACCGAGTGCCTTTGCCATTGTAATCACATCTGGCACAACACCATAACTCTGGTATCCGAAGAACGTCCCTAATCTACCCATCGCTGTTTGCACTTCATCAAAAATAAGCAGAAAATTATGTTTGTCGCAAAGTTCTCGTAATCCTTGTAGGTATCCATCGCTTGGGATATTTACACCGCCTTCGGACTGGATAGGCTCAACTAAAATGGCACAGGTTTTAGCACTGATAGCGGCTTCTGTCGCATTAAGATCATCAAATGGAACGTATTTAAAGCCTTCAAGCATCGGTTCAAACCCAACGTGATATTTCGTCTGTGCTGTGGCAGTAATCGTTGCCATTGTTCTGCCGTGAAACGAATTATCCATTGTGATGATTTCATAAGCGTCTGTTCTACCACTGTCTTTGGCAAATTTTCGCGCTATTTTAATCGCTGCTTCATTCGCCTCCGCACCGCTGTTACAGAAGAAACACTGATCCATATCCGAATTTTCAATTAATAGTTTCGCTAATTCTGCCTGTGGTTGTATATAGTAGAGGTTAGAGGTGTGCAGCAGATTACCTGCTTGTTCACGAATTGCGGCGACAACTTTGGGGTGTGCATGTCCTAACCCGTTGACTGCTAACCCTCCTAAAAAATCGAGATATTTTTTGCCTTCTGCATCCCATAGATAGGGGCCTTCACCCTTAACGAATGCAAGACTTCTGTCTCCGTAAGTGTTAATAATATATTTTGTTGCTGTTGCTTTTATGTCAGTTGTTTTCATAAATGATTCTCCTTGTTGGTTCTGATAGTTGTGATTTGAAACGACACCTAAAATCTGTAATTACGCATGTTTAAATTTTACATGGTCTTGTCGCCTAATTCAAGCAAGAGTTGCTTTCGCATCAATACCATAGATGAGGACAGGAATATCAATGTCAGCAACGCCACGTTGATCTAAATCCCACACGAACTGCTCAAAATATGAAACGCCGGTAGACATCTCATCAGCAAAAGACTTTACAGGAACGATCTCAATACCAGCATCAATGTAGCCTAAGTTGTGGAAAATGGTCATTTTTGCACAAACGTTGTAAACCATAAACGCGTATTTTCCAAACTGTATCTCTACTCCAAGCCTCTCTTTTAGAAAGTCTATTTCTCGGTTTGGCGATCACTTGCCCACTTTTTTAGGTACATACCCATTGCGATAGTATTTTGTAGAATATTCGCATTTTACGCTTTTCTTTTCCCATCCTTTAGGTTCAAAGCCTTGAGCAAAAGCATGATTTAGAGCTTTGGGACTGTATAGCATTTTGCCCATCATTGTTTTCTCCTTGCTTTCTTTCGTTTTAAATTCTGAGGCATTGACGGATGTAATCACATCTTCAATTTCTTGTAAAAGGTGGGAGCATTTCTTTTGAATAGCATCTCCACCATTGAAAGAATACTCGGCAGCAATAATCATGATCCTTTATTCCATTCCAAAGGCATTTGAACAACACGTTCTTTTCCTGACGGTTCGTGGATCGGTTTACCAAGCGGACGTAGCGGCAATTCCCCATCTGCAAACTTCTGTATCCGTTCACGCGTAATCGTAATATAGTTTGAATCAAGTTCTGCGGCAATTGCTTTGCGGTCATGCTGTAAGGCAGCGATAATCGTCGAGCCAACACCACAATACGGGTCAAAAACGACTCCCTCTGGCTCCGTGAGTGCTAACACACATCGTTGAACTAATTCCACAGGAAACTGGCACGGATGTTCGGTTTTTTCTGGATGGTTCGCTTTCACGTTTGGAATATCCCATACACCATCCTCCCAGTCATGTGTGACAATATCCCAAATATCGGATGGATTTTTGCCGAGCGGATTTCCTGAAAGTTGACCGCGTTTTGGTCCTTTGAAATGGCGTTTGCCTGGATATTTGGATGGAACACGGACCGGATCAAGATTAAAAATGTATTCATCGCTTTTGGAAAACCATAAGATGACTTCGTAGCGTCCCGAAAACCGATTTTTGCAGTGCAAACCGTGATTAAATCGCCAGATGATCCTATTCCGTAATTTCAAGCCAAACCGTTTAAAAATTTCATAAAAGTAAATATCAAGCGGAAAGACCTCGCCCTTCTCAACGTAATTGCCTACCTGCCAGCAAAGATTTCCAGTGTCGGCAAGCACTCGAACGAGTTCCGCTATTACAGGTTCCTGATTTTTAAGATATGCCTGCAAGGACATTTTTTTCTCATATTTTTTGCCTACATTGTATGGTGGGGAAGTAATAACCAAATCCACCGAGTTTGATGGAATCTGTGTTAGTAGTTCCTGACAATCTCCATCAAACAGAACAACGTCCTCGTTAGCATCATAGCAATTTGAAATTGAAATCTGATGTTTCACAAAGTCAAAAGTCTCTTTTATTTTATCCATCCTAAAGTCTCCCTTGTGCTCAACGCGGAAATTCACTCTACTGCTTCGTCAGCATATTATTGTCCATCGCGATTAGGAGATCGCTTAGACAGAAAATGTGTCAACATATTTTTATAATTTACTATGATTAACGCCAGTTTGATAATAAATGACATCAACTCAATAACAGGGCTTTTCTCCGCAGGCCCACCTTGCGGTTCTTGTAGCACAACTTTCCAGTTTGTGTGCTATGGGCGCAAACTGGAAAGTTTGTGCTACAAGAGGCTTTTATCAAACTCACGTTATAATTAAGTATCTTTCTTTAAAATAACAATACGGTTGCTGTTTGTGCCTTTGCTGTTATTGGAAACACCCCAACAATTTGCCGTTTTCGTAAAATGCTGCGCGTTAATCATCAATTTTTCAGGCACAAATCCAGCATCCAGAGCTGCTTTTGCAACGGCATTTTCTAACAAGACCGCCCCTTTCCGAACCTCTCCTACCTCAAAAGCGATTCTGCCAGTCCGTTTTAATATCCGATGCAGTTCCACAAAAACATCTGTCATCCGAGAAACCCAATCCTCCAGCGATTTTATTTGCCAGATTTTACCCGCTTCAATTTCTATATCACAAAACCACATCCGCAGCCAGTTGTCCTGTTCATAGTCAACAGTATCAAGAAAAGGAGGTGAGGTTACCACTAAATCAACTGATTTGTCTGCGATTTGGGGCGTGTTATCAGCAGATTCGGTGAATAGGGCAGCATCATCCCGCCAAAAATGATCAGGAAAACTATGGCGTAACAACTGCTTAGATTTGCGGAGTATTAATTCCTTCGTGTTACGGTATTCTGGTGACTGATTCCGTTTTTCATTAATTTTCTTTTGGGAAGTAACCGAGGCTGCGAGATTTGGTGGAAGAGTGAAAACAGAGAAGAAACCGGTAGAATGTCCTGTAAGACGACTACACGCTACCATCTGTAACCATGCGTCAACCGTGTCGAGTTGTTTCTGTTGGAAATAGGTTCTCCATCCGTAAATCTCTCTGAGTGTCCCTTCGTGGAAAAAGGCTAATAGGTCAGGATCAATTTCAGTATCATTTGATAGGTCAACCTCATATAATCTCTTTTCAATATCCAGTAACGTAGGCGGGTTGAGACGGGGAGATGTAAGGATTATTGACAGAGGATTTATATCATTGCCAATCGCCCTATGTCCGTGGAGCTGCGCCTCTATTAGCGTTGTTCCGCGCCCCATAAACGGATCGTAAACGACAGATTCTGGTTCGCAAAACTTTTCAATAAAATATGCTGGCAATTGCGGTTTGTAACAGGCACGATATGAAATCTCGTGGATAGAATGACCAGCACGTTGTTTTGCTGTCCAAAATTCATCTACCTCGGTAGGAACATGAACCGTGAAACTGTCGGGTCGATTAAAATCAAAGGCCAGCTGTAACTTAGCCATGTGTAATTTCCTTTGCCTGCAAAATATACTTAAATCATTTTGCTGTGATGTGGACCGTTCGCGAGGATTTTGTGGTTAACAGAAGCTTCAAATCTGACATTTACAGTAGTTGTCGGTTCAAGAAAATCAAGTCGAATCGTGTTAATCGTGGCCGAATTTTGGCTTTGTGAATAAAGCACTGTCAGAAGAAGATGATGAATAGGTTTAGAGAATTGATCGCGAAGTTTTTTAGATGAAGACGTTAACACACGTCGATTAACATCTTTTGGATTCCAATCGCTTGTTGCTTTCACTTCAAGAGGAATTCTATGTTTCGTAATTTGCTGAATTAACATTTTGTCAGGATAACCCGCGCCAGAACAATTCAAAATCGAAAAGCCTAAAATATCAGTATTAAGCATTGCAATAGTATACTTCTCTACTTGATTTCCTATGGATTGGTTTGTACTACCAGGTTTTACCGGACAAACTGAATCTTTTATTGAAGTTTCTGAAACAGCATCAACAAATGCCAACACAATTGCATCGCGTAAATCCTGAGGCCATTTATGAACGAGTTGACGATATTGCTGCCTTTCCCAGCGTAACAAGTCTTTATAATAATCACTGAGATTTGACATTTGATAGTCCCGTGTTTAAATGGTGACAATAAAGCAGCTAAAATATTTTTAACATTTATAACGTTAACGCAAAAAATGGCTTTTGTTTGCAAAAAACTGGATTAATGGACGCTGGTTGTCCGTTTCCCAAAATTACTTCTAAATCAGAGGTGCAGGCATAATCCTTGAAAAAGCGCGAGGCATCGTCTGATTCTCTTTGTTCTGCAAGTCTGTTTTGAATGAGTTCTACGTTGAATGCGTCAATTTCAATGCCTATGGATTTTCGTGCCAATTGCTCTGACACTACCAATGTTGTTCCAGAACCTGCAAACGGATCAAGGACGACATCACCGGGATTTGTGGAAGAGAGGATAATCCGAAGAAGGAGTTGAATAGGAGTTTGTTGTTTATGTAAGCGATTTCCCTCCGCATCGCGCAGTGCTTCATCGCCTGCAAAATAGCCTGATGTTAACTCGCGAATATCATCCCAGACATCGGTAACGAACATACCGTTTTCACGCGTATACTTGTAATCTGCTGGTAGCGGCGGATCAATACGTAGACGATTGAAAATGCGTGGTGTTTTGCCTTTTGTTGCAAACCCAATTATTTGATAGTGTTTTCCAAATCGCTTCATCCCTGGAACTGCAGAGGTTTTCTTTTTCCAGACAATCAGATTTTGAAAAGTCCACCCACTATCGCGTAAGCATTGCAAAACGAATTCTGTATTTTTTTCGCGTTGCATAAAATAGATAGCGCCGCCATCGGAAGTCAACGCATAGATTTTTGAACATACCTCTTGCATCCATTCCCAATATTCTTCAGGCGGCAGGTTATCATCCCATTGATTGTATGCTTTGTCTTGATTGAAAGGCGGATCAAGAAAGGATAGGTCTATCTTTGAGACAAAGTTGCTGGTATCCAAAGCTGTTGTGCAACTATCATGGAGTACAATATAGTTTTTGCTAAATGCGTTTTCCATGCGGCTATATTCCCACATTGATGGAGTTCAGAGCAAAAGTCATCTGGACGTGTTTAAGCACGATCAATTTTTCGTTTTACAGATTGCTGGCTAAACCGTATAATTTTTTACAATCTCTTCATCCAGATTTTCTAAAACATCTTTAGCATCGCGTTGTATCGGTTTCTCTTTTTTCACTTCCGCCTCAAGGAAACCGTTTTCTTCAATGACTTTCTCCTCAACATAGATCGGCACTTCACATCGGATTGCGAGGGCGAGGGCATCACTCGGTCGCGAATCTATATCGTATTCTTGCCCGTTCACTTCAAGTTTTACTTGGGCAAAAAAGGTTTGCTTTTCAACCGCACTGATACAGATAGAAATTACCTCACCAGAAATCGTGTCAATAACGTTCTTCAGCAGGTCATGTGTCATCGGGCGTGGCAGCTCAACTTTTTTCAAACGGTACTCTATAGCCGATGCCTCTGCTTCGCCTATCCATATCAACAATATCCGTTTAGATTCGACGTCTTTTTCTTTTAAGACGACAACCGGTGCGCCTGCGTTTTGATCAAAGAACAGAAATTCAATCTTAACTTCTACCATGTTATTTCTCCTTTTCAAGGAAACCGTTTTCTTCAATGACTTTCTCTTCAACATAGATCGGCACTTCACATCGGATTGCGAGGGCAAGTGCGTCGCTCGGTCGCGAATCTATGTTGAGGTCTTGAATGTTGGATTTGAGTTTAACTTTAGCATAAAAGGTTTGCTTTTCAACGGCATTGATATAGATAGCCGTTACCGTCGCCGAGAACGCATCAACAATATTTTTCAGCAGATCGTGAGTCATTGGACGTGGAAAAGAGATATTTTCTAAACCTGCTTTGATTGCGGCCGCTTCACTTTCACCGATCCATATCAACAATTTTCGTTTCGGATCACTGTCTACCTCTTCCAAAATGACTACTGGTGTTCCATTATTCTTGTCTGCTGTGATGCTGTCGATTTTAACTTCAACCATTGTTCTCTCCCTTTGTGTTAGAAGATTACACTGGTAATTAGGTTTGCGACGTAAATTATCTATAAATTAACCTAAGTTGTCACATAGTAGCACAATCTGTCCGAAGATTAAGTTTTTAATTGGGTAATTCTAATTTCCCCCAAACCCGGTAGGTGCGGTTTCTAACCAATGCAGAATACCATACGCGTATTCTGCTGGATATTTCCACGAATTACCCAAGTTGTTTTTTAATCTTCATTTAGATTATGCCTGTGAATGCGCAAACTAACAGTTTGCGCTACAAATATGGTAAAATTACTTGTCCACTTTGCACTGGCGCTGTTAGGAAACCGCGCCTACCAGGGGGCGAAAGTGTCTACTTATTTTTAATTCACCATAATTACTCAGAAACAGGAGCAGACTCAGGCTCAGAATCAGATTCCAAATCAGAAACAGGACTTCGATTTAACCCCTTTGCATAATCCTGAATTGTCTGTCCGATCTTTGCGGTATCAATGCCGCTAAAGTTTACAAGTTCCTTGAGAAGTGGCATCGCTGCGCCAGCATTGATGATAGACCCAAGAATTCGGTTCATCCCACCAGAACTACCATTACCACCGCCATTACCGCCTAAGTCAAGCACGCGAATACTTTCGATGCGCTCGGCGGGCTTCATCAACTCATTTGTGACTTCAGGCAGTGCTTCTACGAGTGCAAGCACAGCATCACTGACAAGCACCTGCGGCTCAGCCTGATTTTTAGCGGTAATTAATGCTTCCTCACCGTCTGCCTCAGCTTTTGCCTCTACAAGGAGTGCCTCTGCAAGGATTTTTGTAGCCTCAGCCTTGACTTGCGCTGCTTCAAGTTCCGCTTTTGCGGTTTCAATAATAGTATACACTTCCGCGTCAGCGGTCTTTTCTTTCGCAATTCTTTCTTCGTCCGCTTCCTGTTCGGCACGAATCAGTTCTATTTTGCTTTCACGTTCCGCTTTTTCAATTGCTTCAGCTGTATCAACTGCAGCTTCAGCCCGTGCTTTTTCAGCTGAAATTTCCAAAAGCTCAATGAGGGCAGCCTCACGTTCTTTTTCTTTTATTGAAACCAAAATAGTGTTTTGTGCCTCAGCTTCTTTTTCTTCACGTTCTTTGTCTAACAGAACAATTCTGCGTTCAATGTCAGTTTCTTTGACAGTTGCCTCTTGGTCAATTTTAGCTTTTTCGATACTGAGGTTACGCTGAATTTCTGCCTCTTCAACCATTTGCTGTTGTTGCACGCGGGCGATCTCAACAGTCTGTTTTTGTGAGATTTCACTTTCTTCAACTTGTCGTTCCTGTTCAATCCGTTCCATCTCAATTTTTTGAGTCTGTGCGATTTCAGCGGATTTTACAGCCTGTTCTTGTTTAATACGTGCTTCCTCAACCGCTTGCAGCTGTTCAAACTTATGTGCCTCAACCGCGCGTTCCTGTTCAGCCTTATTGGTAGCGATTTCCTTGCGCTGCTCTTCTTGTGCGAATTCAAGGCGCTGTTCAACTTCTAAAGCTTTTGTTTCTGTCTCCTCTTCCTTTTGCTTAATCTCAAGCTCTGCAAGGAGACGATCTTCTTCACGTTTGACCTTGTTTTCATGCTCAATCTTAGCAGTGTCAGTCTGCTTTTCTTCCACTTCCTTCTTAATCGTCATAATTGCAACGACATCAAATCGGTTGTTTTCATCAAGCGATTCAAGTGGGGTTTGATCAAGGTTCGTTACTGCAACCGTTTCAAGCTTAAAACCGTTCTGTTCCAAATCCTCAAGGCATGCCTCCTGAACCTGGTCGGAAAATTCTTGGCGTTTTTCGTGAAGTTCCTGCAAATCCATAGTCGCAGCAACACTTCGTAGAACACCAACGAGTTTACCTTCCAGCAACGAATTCACCGCTTGGGGTGTTAAAGTTTTATCACCGAGACTGGCTACAGCTTTCAGCACATCTTGTTCATTCGGTTCAATTTTTACGTAGAACTCCGCTTGGATGTCAACCCGTAAGCTGTCCTTCGTAATTAAGGCTGCTTGCCCCTCACGTTCAACAGGGAGTTGTAACGTATTTAAAGAAATGATCTGCGTCACATTCGTGATCGGGTTAACGAGTGTTCCACCAAATACGACACGTTTTTTACTGCCTCCTGAGATCACTAATGCTGCATCAGCTGGGGCTTTTTTGTAGAAAGATTTGTAAATTAAGACAAAAATAACAAACAAGGCAATAAGACTGCCCACAATAAGTACAAATAGTTGTTGTCCTTCCATTTTTCATATCTCCTTTACTAACTTCGGTTAATATTAGCATTTGCGGATTTATGACAATTCCGCTTCCACTGGTTTTACATCAAAAATCCGTTTTTCGGAATCATAGTTTACAAGAATTACGGTATCTCCCTTTACTGGATTTGGTTCATCGGGGTTGATGCGACATTTCACTGTTAATGTATGTCCATCTGGAACTTCGACTCTTGCGGTGCCAAAGGTTGTCGTTATTTGACCACTGATGACTCTGCCCCGCAACCCAAGTAGGTGAATATCCTTTGTAGGTGGATCACTTTCAGGAAAAATCTTTGAGAGTGTCAGCGAGAGGTAGCGAGTACCTAAAACACTACATACAAACGCAGCCGAGCAAGATACCCAGAAGAATATGCTTGGGGCAGCTTCAACACCCAGGATTTCATTGACAATTAAACCGGTGAACCCCCACGTCGTGAACAGCGTCATCACCACAACCATAAAGGGAACTCTTCCCACGTTCAGGAATCCTAATACATCAACGAAAATGTTGCCACTTATGTCGGAAGCCGTGCTTATATCTGTGTCAGCATCAACGTCTGCATCTACATCCATATCCGCATCTACATCCATATCTACATCGGCATCAACGTCAAAGTCCACATCCGCATCTACATCAAAGTCTACATCGGCATCAACGTCAAAGTCTGCATCTACATCCATATCCACATCCGCATCTACATCGGCATCCCCACCAAAACTCAGTCCGCCGAGGATGAGCCGGAAAATTGCGAACAGGAACACGACAGCAAGTGGTGCAGTAAACCACACATTATATGTTACGGTTAGGTAAGTCCAAAAACCCATATTTACCTCCGTATCTGTTTAGTAATAAATTGATGGGCGCGCCGCGCCTCACGAAAACTCATGTTGTCAATCCAAAAACTATTACGTTTGACATTAATTTCGAGTCGCGCTTGTCCAAAAATCCGATGTTTCAAAAATCGGGCGAGTTTCACAGTGCGAATCTCGCTCAAAAACACATTACATCGGATATTGGCGTAAGAAATAGCGAGACTTCCCATATATCTTTCGTTTAAGATAAGCACCCTTAACGTAGTAATCAGCACAAAATCAGGGTGCAGCAACGAGGAACGTCCGAGGGCACATAAACGGATCTCCTCATCTGTCTGTAGTTCCGCTTTAGCAATCCGTTGAACGCGGATCGGCAGATTTTCAAAATCAGCCATCGTTCTTCGTCCTCTTATATTGAGACATTTGTCAGCGGAAAGATAGTAAAAAATTCACTTTTTTGGATCTTATGGTAAATGTATGCAGAAAAATCAAAATATAGAATGAATATGCTACTACAAACGACACAACACGAACAAGCTAATTTTTTATACTCAACGTGAACTCAGTCCAAGCAATTTTTGTAGAGCAAACTTTAGTTTGTGTCACACGGATGCACAAACTAATGAAGATTAATTTATTAATTCGGTAATTTTTGGTCTACACAAGGCACGTATACCCCCCTGCTGGCGAGGCGGGGAATGCCTAAAGACGAATGCGCGTATAGCATTCGCCATGATTCATACCGTTGATTTCTTCCTAACCTCGCCACATTACCGATTTATTTTCTTAAACTTCATTTAGTTTGTGTCACATGGATGCACAAACTAAAGTTTGTGCTATAAGCAGAATACGCGTATGATATTCTGCATTGGTTAAGAAGCCTCACCTACTGTTGTTATTTAATGAAAATTCAAAACATTAAGAATCTCATATTTGGACACCAAGCTCACGTTAGACTCATTGTGCAGAGTAGTGATGGAGGTGGCGGGAATTGAACCCGCGTCCGAAAGCATATTGATAAAGGCTACTACATGCTTATCACAGGTTTTGAGTTTTGCCATTCAAGCTCCCCTGTGCAGGATTCAAGAAAGGCTATCTCAAGTTTAGGTTCACGGAATGCCCCTTGAGAACAATCAAACCGCTATCCCGTATTGCGGCGCTTTAGCTTCCCTGACGGGAAACAGGTTGGCCAAGCGTAGCTGCGTACTAAGCAGCTAGTGCTAATTCTTGATCAGCAATTATAATTGTTCCGCCTATTTAACGAGGCCTGCGGAGACCTCGACATGCAACCTGTATCGCAATTACCTCCGTCGAAACCAAGGTCACCCCCAAATTTGTTTTGTGAATTTATGTATGTGCTCGTATTTCTCGGTTAGCGTGTTCGCGCTCAATTTTATCGCGTTTATCGTAGACTCGCTTTCCTTGTGCGACCGCTAATTCTAACTTTACTTTGCCACCACTGAAGTAGGCGCGGGTCGGAATCAAGGTCATTCCGTTTGATCGTATTGATCGTGTCAGTTTCCTTATTTCGTTACGATGCAGCAAAAGTTTACGGGGACGCTTCGGTTCATGATTCATCCGATTTGCCTGATCATATAAACCGATAAACGCATCAATGAGAAACACTTCTCCGTCTGTTATTTGCGCGTAACTGTCGGTCAGGTTAAACTGTCCGTTCCGAATCGCTTTTACTTCTGTTCCCTGCAAAACAATGCCTACCTCATATCGGTCACGTAGATGATAGTCGTACCGTGCTTTCCTATTGACGGTAATCGTTGGGTTCTGCGGGGATTTCTTTTTATCTTTCACAATACCCCTAATTCTAACATATAATACATAAAGTATGCAAGCAAATTGTTGTTTAAAGGGTATATCCAGTTTTATCAGATAGGTTTCATTGGATGAAAATGTTTGTTTCAGGCAATCGCGTGTAAAGTTTTATAATAAAGAAGGCAGGTAACACATCGGTTACCTGCCTGTAAATAAGTGGTTATCCGTATACGGACCGCTATTTGTCGGCACCGTTCAACTGACGCAGCACAGACTCCGCAAAATCGGCATCCCACTTTTGCGTCAGATCATCCCGAACCCCTTCCCGCAGTCCCGCGCGACTTTCACGCGGCGCCTTTTGCAGCAGCACCGAAATCTCACGCGCATACGCACGCTGCACCGACTCGGTGCGCCGTTGCAGGGTACGACGGGATTCTTCGGTTGGGAAAAAGAGTTGATACTCGGCTTCGCTGAGATGCGGACAGATCACAACATCTGGATACTTTTCATAAAAACCGATGTCCAGACGTGCCATCTCCCCTTTGATCGTTTCACGCCACACGCGCGGATCAACCGTAGCTTGTGGCACAACGGCAGGGGCATCCGCAACGGGCGATGCACTCCGATCCGCTTCTGGTGGCTCCGCTAAAGGCACTGGCTCATCTAAAGACGGTGGATCATCAACGGGAGCTGCTTCGGTATCCTCAAAGTGACTCGCAACAACCCCGTCTTTGAAACCGATGGGGGTACCGCTTTCATCAAATATCAGATCCGCGCGCATCCGCTCTATGAACTTATCAACACGTTCACGAAAGGCCGCCGCTTCGCGCTCAGACGCCCGCCTCTCCGCTTTCCACGCCTCACGACGTTTGGCATTTTCTGCCATCTCTGCTTCAAAGTCAACAAGCTCTTGTTTATACGCAGCAAGCTCCGCAGCAAGTTCTGATTCTATCTTTGCCGCAGTTTCGGGATCGCTTTTTCGCAGCTCCTCAAAATAGGAGTAGTCGTCGGATTCCTCTTCTGGCAGCAGATGCGGTGCATGTTTCATCAAATACCTATGCGCTTCCTCTGCTTTCTCAAGGATTGCATCATATTCTGGATTATCCAGTAAATCCTCTGTTATAGGCAGAAGGTATCCATCTTCATCGAAGGAAAACTCGTCTAATTGTGCCATGTAGGTATCATAGCGTTTTTTGACGCGTTCATGTTTCTGGTTGCTTCTCATATAGAATAACCCACCTGTTAGGAACAACAGCACACAAACGGCTATCACTCCTTTGACAATTCGGGTTCGCATAGTCGGTGTCCTCCTTTAATGTGCGGGTTGTTGGCCCGCCTTTTTGAGTTCCTCATACTTGGCTTCCTCTTGCCGAATCTGCTCTCTCACCCTCTCACGACGTTTCTTTTCTGCCTCTATCCGCTTTTCCAACTTCGCAATTTTAGCATTTAACTCACCAATCTTTCGGTTGCACCAAGCAATGTGTCCATTTAAGGTGGCGATGAGACGCCGCCATTTGCGAAGTTTGATTCCGAGACGCTTGATTTTGGCGCGTGCAGCGTTATACTCTCTCTCTGCTTCGGCCATTTTGGCCACCTCAGCAGCGAGAGCGCTGTTTTTCATTGCCAGCTCTGCCAATATTGCGTCAGCTCTCTCTTGATGCGAAGCAGAGAGTCTACGCAATTCCGCCTCAAGCGCAGCGATTTCCCGACGCAATGCAGCGGCACGCTTGCTCGCAGCATCATACGCTTCTGCAGCTGCGTTAGCTGCTTCTATTGCTGCTCTCTCTTCCTGCTCATCCGCGGCGATTCTCTCTTTGATCTTGTTGCGGTGCCTCAGATGACCCAGCTTACGCCTTTCTAACCCCGCAATTTTGTCTTTCGCCTCATCTATATCCGTTTGCAGTGCGGAAATGAGAGCATCAATGCCTTCTAACGCGTCTTTGAGACCCGTTATAAAGTTCCATAAAGAAACTAACCACGTAGGCACCTTCAACGCCTGCGTTATACCAATAAAACTAACAATCAAAAGACAACAGAGTAAAACAGTAAAAGTGTTCCGTTTCGTTACGAAAGTCATTGTAAAATCTCCTTTGTAAGATGCTAACCTAAAAGTAACACAAAATCGATGATTTCATGCCACAATTAGGTTAGCGCTGTCATACCGTATTTATGGCAGTTTCACGTCGATCAGTGTTCACTCCACCGTCGCCGCACCTATAAACATTATAGGAGACTACCATGAACGAAAATTATTATAAAATATAAACAAACATTTTTCAAGAAAAAATAAATTTTCAAGAAATGTAAGGAATTTACCATCAACATTATGAAGGTAAACTTGGTAAAAATAACTGAATTAGATGCGTCTAATCAAGTGCCGCTAACGCTTCACGTGCTTCAAAAAGCGCACGCACAACAGACTTGATATTGTACGCATTCACTTTCATTTCCCGTTGTACAAAATAAAGGTGATCAGTCGCATGTTGATGTTCCTTAATCACCTTGTATAAATAATCAGCTAACTCGTTAACAACACGTTCCCAATAGGCTTTCCAAAATCTTGCGTCCTCTATTGCGGCTGCGTCGTTTTCCCTTAGAGCATTGATAAGGTCAAGTTTTGCTCGTGTTAGTTCTTTTTGAGCTTCCCAAAACCAATAAGTTGCATAGTCAAGAGTAGCATTGACCCTCTTCAAGTTGGCCTCTGCGTACCCTAAATCTATTTCAAGTTGTATCTCCTCAGCATGCAATACGGCAAGTCTGTCTTCTAAGACATCAATTTGCGCACGTAACTCTGCTGCATTCTGTGCATAAATTGACTGACTTGTTGTAAATATTATGAGGATACCGAGGAATACGGTAATGATAGGCAACTTACACTGTTTCATTGAAGTTCTCCTTTTTTGTGTAAGGTGTTAACCTAAAAACTACACAAAATACAAGATTTCATGCTGCACTTAGGTTAACACTGTCATAATAGTTGAATATAAGGTGTTAACCTAAAAACTACACAAAATACGAGATTTCATGCTACAATTAGATTAACACTGTCATACCGTATTTATGGCAGTGCCGCGTCGATCGGTGTTCACTCCACCGTCGGCGCACCTATAAAACTATAGGAGACTACCATGAACAATATAAAACAATATAATTATATAAAATTTACAAAGAAATGTCAAGAAAAATAGTAAAGTTTTTTAATAAAAATGAATAATTTTTCATCAAGTGTTCATTTTTTCCAAAATAAACCTGCCTTGCCTCCCTTATTCAGGGAGGTTTATTTGTAAATCTATTTGAGGTTTATTTGTAAATCTATTTATAGTGAACTTTGAAAGTATTGGAACACTTTGATAAACTTGTTTTGGAAACATAACGGACAACAGCAATTGTAGCACAAACTGTCCGAAGATTAAAAAATCAATTCGGTAATGAAGTGAGGTTAGGAAGAAATCAAGAAATCAACGGTATGAATCATGGCGAATGCCATACGGGGAATCATGCAGCATGCCACCCGGGGAATGCCATTAAGGCATTCATACCGTTGATTTGGCGCATGCTGCCAAGCGCATTCATACCGTTGATTTGGCGCATTCGTCTTTAGGCATTCCCCGGGTATGAATCATGGCGAATACGCATAAGGTATTCGCCATGATTCCCCGCCTCGCCAGCAGCAGGAGAAGCGTGTTTCGTGCGGACCGAAAAGGACCGAATTAATAAATGAGGGTGTGCATAAATATTTGGCGCATCAGCACAGACAGGGACGGACTTTAGGTGTGGCATTATTTTACAAAGTGCTGTTTAATCGCAATTCATTGCGCCTCTTTAAACTTGTGGACGGCACACGCCGTGTGCCTACTACCTATAAACGCATATTTAACATCGGAATTATTTATGCACACCCTCAATTAATTGGACATTATGTTAGGTTCGGTTAGGAAACCGAACTATAAGCGTCAATTTAGCGTGCATCCAGGCCCGGTAGGTTCGGTTTGTAACCGAACCGGACCGAGCCCAGGCGAATCCTGGGTGTTTTGTTGAGCAGCACTGCTTAGTGGACAGGATAGGTAGAGGTTTCTGCGTAGGCTCCGGTTCGGTTACAAACCGAACCTACCGGCCTGGGCATTCAGTGCATAATTCTTTTCTTAAATTGACGCCTATGGTTCGGTTAGGAAACTGCACCTACCGGGGGTGTTGTAGCACAAACTAAAAGTTTATGCTACAGAAGTGTCCCATTAATTACAGGTTTACTATAAAAGATTCTATCCCAATTCAACCGTTCGCCCAGTTGCCATAGCTTCAAAAGCAGCATCAATGACGCGCATCTGATTTACGCAGCTTTCCGGTGAAATACGGTGCGGTTGACCTGTTTTCAGACATTCACACATGTGCTCAAGCTGCAATGCAAACTGATTAACAGGATCAATATCAATCACTTCACGACCATCCCTATTCTGTAGCACAATATTAACAGGAGAACCTCCATTATTCCATGCAGCATCAATTCGAAGCATGCCACCCAGCCCTGTCATTTCTGCATACTGTCCACCAGCACAATTAAAGCCGGTAGAAATCTGTGCGGTTTTTTCATTTGGGAAAACCAACAATAGATAGGAGGCATCATCAACTTCTAATCCTGCTTGAGAGGCACCGGAGACTCGAATCGGTTCAGCACCGAACATAAATCGCGCATGGTGGATATTGTAGCACGCCAAATCGTAAATACTCCCACCACCCTTCGCTTTGTTAAACCGCCAATTTGCTTCAGGTTTCCGTGTTTCGGGACCGCCCCCGCCGCCACCTGTGCAGAAAGTGCTGCGAAGCGTCATGAATTCTCCGATTGCACCAGAGTCGATCAATTCTTTTGCCTTTATGTGCATCGGATGGTGGCGAAATTTAAACGCTTCTGCGACGAGAATACCGTTTTCTTGAGCAGCACCGACAAACGCTTCCGCTTCTGCAGCTGTTGATGTGAAGGGCTTTTCACACAGAACCGCTTTCACTTGACGAGATTCGCATATTTTTATACCAACCTCGGCGTGGAATGCACCCCACGTGCAGATGACCGCAATATCCAAATCTTCAGATTCTAACATCTCTTCTAAAGAGAGATAACGATTTTCGGGAGCAACATTGAACTGCTCACCAAAACCGGCTAATGCACCTTCCGATACATCATGGATTGCCGCTAATTCAGCACTCGGTGCTGCTTGGCACGCACCGCCATGGGCACGGGCAATTCCGCCAGTGCCAACGAGTCCAACTTGGTAAATTCCATTTTTGGGCATAATAGTTCCTCACTGATTTTCTTTATGGTTAATCTGCTGTTAATGAATAACCGTTTTCAACAATCGGTTCACGTAAAAACTCAAATGGAAGCACACATGGTTCATCAACCTTTTTCCAACGTGCAACCGCCTCCGGACGCACTATAATCCGTCCTAACGGAATGCCTAAATATACTTCAAGCCGTTTGAGTGTTTCCTCCTGTTTTAGCACAAAATCCTCAAAACGTACGTGGATAACATGTTTCGGTTTCGGTGTTGCTTTCATCAATTGGTATTGATAATACCAAGAAATCGCACGCCTTTCGTAAATATCATCAGTCTGTTGATAATCAATACCAAAGTCGCGTAAATTATCTGTTTTGTGGCTGCCCAAGATACAATCCCTTGGGTCACGAATCCAATGGATAAAACGAATTTCTGGAAACATACGCGCTATCCAGGGATACACAAGGGTCGTCTCTGGTATCTTCCATCCTTTATTTTCGGACTTGTCGCGCAGCACATCCGATAAATAAGTATTGATGAGCTGTTCAAACTCTGGGTCAATCGGCATCGTCCACAACGGATCGAAATTCCACGATAACTCGCCTTTCCACTTAACATATTTCGCCATCACGCGGCATGCATCGTACATTGCGTGCGGCGGAATCTTATCACCAGACGGATTGAGTTGGTTACCCATATAAACACCGCTGGCGTACAACGTATGTGAAATGGCGCGTGTCCCCGAATGCCCACGACCAATCACTGTGATCAAACTTTCCATAGTAGAGATATATATTATATAAAAAAACTTGTTTATTTTAAAAAATTAAAGGATAATAGTTATAAACGAGGATATGCGTTGTCCTCAGATACTTGTCCAATTATTTTTAATTGCTTGATAACATTGTAGCAAAAATCTAAAACAAAGCAAATTATTTTTAGAAAGGACTTATATCATGCACAAATTTTTGACAGTAACGAGTTTTTTCGTCCTGTTAGTCACACTTGTAGGGTGTGAAAGAGTTCAAAAGGTGGTTGTCCCAGAAACAGTCGTTGCCCCAGAGCCCATCAACACGGTTAAAATTGGGTTCCTCGCCTCGGGGAGCCGGGTGACATATCCAAACGGTGCCCAAATAGCGGTGTCCGAAATAAACGGAAGTGGTGGTTTACTCGGTATGCCTGTTAGTCTGGTAACCGAGGTTGGAATCCTTACACCTGACGCTGCGGTTGCAGCGGCATCAACAATGATTTTCGACGATGGCATTGTTGCGCTTCTCGGTCCCAACCGTTCTGCACAAGCTATTCCGATAGGACCATTAGTCCAAGAACATAGACTGCCGATGATTACCACAACAGCAACAAACCCTGCCTTAACAGAGGGGAGCGATTTCATGTTCATGGCATCCTTCACCGACGAATATCAAGGGGCTATGATTGCACGGTTTGCGAGAGAGGAGCTCGGTTTGACTTCTGTTGCGGTGCTCACCCAAAGTGGTGAAATCTATACTGAAGGACTATCTGAATTCTTTATTAGCAGTTTCACTGACGCTGGCGGTAGAATTGTTGCAAGCGAGTTCTATGAAATTAAGGAGACTGACTTTACTGACCACCTGAACGCCATCGCAGCGATGAACCCTGAAGCTCTTTTCATCGCCGGATGGGTCGCAGAACTTGTGCATATAACACAACAGGCGAGAGCCTTCCCGTTACGCAATGCTGTTGGTGAGCCGACACTTCTTCTGGGTACAGATACATGGGATAACCCGATTTTGCTCAATAACGAAGATGTTGAAATCGATGGATGCTTTTTTACTGGGCATTTTTTTCATGCATCCGATAGACCAAGCGTGAAAGCATTTGTAGAAGCCTATCAAGAAGCGTACAAGGAATTACCATTCGGGGGTCACGCTGTCAGTTACGATGCGGCGAAAGTCCTCTTTGAGGCCATTGAGAGGGCGGGAAGTTTTGACGGTGAAGCGATCCGGGCACAGTTAGCAGCGACAGAAAACTACATCGGCCCAACAACGATTGCCAATTATAACGAAAAACGACACCCAACGAAGAGTGTTGTAATTTTCACCATCAAAGATGGAGAAAAGCAATTTTACAAACAGATCGACCCTTAATTTTTGGTCGGTAAACAAAGGAACTTTATATGCAGAAATCAATAGCAACATTTTGTTTAAGTTTATTAGTGTTAATATTCATTGGATGTGACAACGTCAAAAAGGTTCTGGCACCCGCACCTGAACCGACGGTGAAAATCGGTTTTATCGTTGCTGGGCAACGTATCACCTATCCGTACGGTGCGGAAATGGCAGTAACAGAAATTAATCAGCAAGGCGGACTATTTGGTATGCCTGTTGAATTGATTGGTCATATTAACGAAGAGGCGATACCAGAGGTCTCTGTTCAACTTGCTGAGTCACTGATTGTTGAAGATGAGGTCGTCGCGTTGATCGGACCGAACCGTTCTTCTCACGCTGCTGTGGTAGGCCCAGTCGCACAAAAACATCGGATACCGATGGTTACCACCACTGCAACAAATCCAAATGTCACACAAGCCGGGGATTTTGTGTTTATGGCATCCTTCACGGATAGCTTTCAAGGTGCTGTTATGGCACAATTTGCCAAAATGGAACTCGGTATCTCAACCGCTGCGATTATCACACGAAAAGGCGACCTCTATACGGAAGGAATATCCGACTTCTTTTCTTCCAATTTCAACGGCCTCGGTGGAAATGTGGTTGCTCATGTGTTCTTTGAAAGTGGTACAACAGACTTTACAGAACAGTTGGCACAAATCGCTGAAATGAAACCTGATGCGCTCTTTACTGCCGGTTTTGTTCAAAACATTGCCGATATTACACAGCAGGCACGGGCAATTCCGTTGCAAAATGCTAACGGTGAACCGACAGTTTTCCTCGGCGCAGATTCATGGGATAGTCAACTGCTGTTTGCTGACGAAAATGCTGAGATAGAAGGTAGTTACTTCAGTGGTCATTTTTCGCCCGAAACAGATGAGCCAAATGCACGCGCTTTTGTTGATACTTACATGTCTATCTATGAAGCAACACCTACTGGCGGTGTCGCTGTAAGTTATGATGCAGTCAAATTGCTTTTTGAAGCGATAGAACGTGCAGGTAGTCTGGATCCAGATGCAATACGTGATCAACTCGCTGCGACTAAAAATTATATTGGTGCAACGAGTATCACTCGCTATAATGAAAACCGTCAACCTACTAAAAGTGCGGTGATTTTCACTATCAAAGATGGTCAGAAGCTGTTTTATCAACAGATTGACCCTTAATAGTAGTAGGCACACGCCGTGTGCCGTAATTTTTTATGCAGATTTTGAAGAGGAAGTTTTCGTGGGTATTGAGTAACTTCTTTTTGAAGAAAACCGAAATAGTTTTCAACAAAACAGTGTCAGAAACAGATTAACGGGTTTTTAAAAATAAACTGTTGCAATTACAAAGGAGCACACCTACCATGAAAACTTCCCTTTTTTCGACATGTACACTTTTCATACTATCAATTTTCTGTTTTCATTTAGCAGCACAGGATAACGTACAAATCGGTTTGCCTGAAGATGCAATAGCACGTATTGGCAGAGGTTCTCTTGGACAAATCCACTTTTCTCCAGATGGTAGTAAACTTGCAGTTTCAACTTCTATCGGTATCTGGTTCTACGATCCACAAACAGGCAAAGAATTGGAGCTGTTAAGGCGTTCACACATCGCCCGTCCGTATATTTTTGCATTTTCTCCTGATGGCAAGACAATTGCAAGTACAAGTTGGGGGAAACCTAAACGGACAAGTGGACGGGGTATAAATGGAGTGGAGGTTTGGGACGTAAGTACTGGAGAAGATAAAACAATTCTCATTGGGCATAGAATGCGTGTGAATTCAATCGCGTATTCTCCAGATGGAGAGTCTATCGCTACTGGTGGATGGCATTATGACAACACGGTCCGCTTATGGCACGCACAGACAGGGCAAAACATTTCCACAAGTAGAATGCAGACGAAATGGGGAACTTTTGTTATATTTTCTCCGGATGGGACAACTTACGCTGCTGCGGGAGATGATAACCTGGTACACTTGTGGAATGGAAAAACTGGAGAACACAAAATCACACTTACTGGACATACAAAACACGTTTTCGCCGCGGCATATTCTCCAGATAGCAAGACTATCGCTACGTCCACCTACGATGAAACGATTCGGTTGTGGGATACTCTCACAGGCACTCACAAAACTATACTTACGTCAAACAAAGAAAGTATATCATCTATTGGATATTCTCCTGATGGAAACACCATTGTCTGCGGAACATTTAACGGTAACGTGCAATTGTGGGATACACAGACAACCAAACTTATATCCACCCTCACTGGCCACACAGAGAGAGTCAGATATGTCGTTTATTCTCCCGATGGAAAGACTATCGCTACTGCCAGTTCAGATAATACCGTGCGATTATGGGATGCTGCTACAGGTAAAACCAAAGCTATACTCACAGGATTTATGCAAATCAATTCTGCAGTGTATTCTCCTGATGGAAAAATAATCGTTACAGCAAGCGAAGATGATAAGTTGCGATTGTGGGATGCACAAACAGGAAAAATAAAAACCGCCTTCACTGTGGATAAGAACGGTAGGATTGGTAGAATAGCATATTCCCCTGATGGCAAAACAATCGCTGTGGCAAGACCTTATGATGCGGTTTTCTTGTTAGATGCGCAAACTGGCAAACGTAAAGCAGCCCTCAAGCATTTCAGTTTGGTTGATGCTATTATTAACGTAATTCAAGATCGAGAATATAGTATTAGTTCCCTGGCGTATTCCCCTGATGGCAAAACAATCGTCACAGGGTTAGATTGTTATACTCATGAAAAAGGGACACTGTATTTGTGGAATGCAAAAACAGGAAGACGCAAAAGAGTTTTATATAAAGGGAAAGGTGGTGTTAGGACTGCAGTATTTTCGGAAGATAGTGAAAAAACAATTGCTACTGGGGATTGGAAAAATGAGATACGGGTGTGGCATGCTGATACAGGAAAGGAACTTACACCAACAGCTGCTGACATTCCAAGTGGCTCCAAGAGATTGTTGCATTCCCCCGATGGCACGACTACTGCACAGGTGAGTCAAAACGGCACCGTACTAATCAGAAAAAGAAAAACGACTCTACAGAAAAAATAGCGTTACCATCTTCTAATCAACTGACCTATGATAACCCAAGTTGCACCTATAAGTTTTATACTATAGAAAAAGGAATAATCAAATGAGTATTAGTGTCGGAATGGTCGGCTTAGGGATGTTCGGTCCCTCGTTTATCCAATCTTATAAAGCACATCCAGATGTACATCGACTTGCCCTATGCGATTTACATGAAGACCGGTTGTCAAAATGGGCAAAGCAGTTTGAGATTTCGGAGACGTATTCAAGTCTTGACGAAATCTGCGAATCAGATTTAGATGCGCTTGTCATCATCACACAGCATTGGATGCACGCACCACAGGCAATCCAAGCGATGGAAGCAGGAAAACATGTCTACACCGCTGTGCCAGCTGCAGTATCGTTAGATGAATGTGAGCAGTTGATCAGAACTGTAGAAAAGACGGGAATGATCTACATGAACGGTGAAACAAGTTATTTCCGTCCGGAAACTGCCTTCTGTCGTCAGAAAGCAGCGGAGGGCGCGTTTGGCGAATTTGTTCACTGTCGTGCCGAGTATTTCCACGATATGGAGCATGGACTATATAATGTGCTAAAGAACCGATGGGGTGACCAATGGGGTAGAGATAAAACAGGTTTTATCCCGATGTATTATCCAACGCACTCAACCTGTTTTCCAATCTCTGTTATGAATGCACACGCCACTTCGGTTTCCGCACAAGGATATATCTATCCCAACGATGATTGGTTTCGGTTAGACACAATCTACAAAAACCCGTTCTCCAATGAGGTCGGTTTGTTCACGATGAGCAACGGCGCGACAATGCAAATCTGTGAGTTTAGGCGGATTGGTCATCCAGGGAGTGAACGCGTTAGCGGCATTTATGGAACAGAAGGGAGTTACGAGCAGAATCTTGCGGGATGTGTTTGGGCAAGTAAAAATGAAAGGGAGATCGTCCAACATACACAGATGCACGAACACCTCCCAGAAGAACTTGTAAATAATTTAGGTGGGCACGGTGGTTCACATGCTTATTTAGTGCATGAATTTGTGGATTCAGTCAATAAACAGCGATTACCGCGCATCAATGTTTGGGAGGCGGTTCGGTACTGTGCACCGGGACTTGTAGCACATGAATCGGCTCTTAAAGATGGTGAACTACTCCAAATTCCGGATTGGGGAGATGCACCAAAAGATTAAATGTAAATTTTTTCTTGATTTTAATTGCGTTTTACGGTTTACTATAAACCTGAGTTCCAAAAGTTATGTAGCACAAACTTCATGAAATTTAGTTTTTAATTCGGTAATTCTAATGTCCTGAAAACATGAGATCAATCAAAGGAGGATGGAGAATGTCTGCCGAAAGAATGACAGTAGAGCGAATGGAAAAGGAATATCCAAATAAATGGTTGTTTATTATTGAACCTGAAACTCACGAAGGAACCACCAAACTTAAATCTGGAATAGTTCAAGTTTATAGCGATTCGAGAGATAAGATATACGAGGCATCAAGAAAATTCAAAGGAAACGCAGCTGTAAGGTTTACGGGAGATGACACAGATCAAAAGCAAACATCTAAAATGACCTCGTATAAACCGAGAAATCCGAATTAAATTGCAAATAAACTCTTATTGCATTTAATAATCTATGATGCAATAAGGGTTTATTAGTAAAAAAGGTGAAATTTTGATAAACATCCAAGAAATACCTATCAAATATAAAGGTGTGATAAATGAACAGATTAAGGTTGAATGTGAAATATGGGCTATTGATAATAGATATCTCAGAATATTTGACTTCGTAGTAGATACTGGCGCAACAATGAGTGGAATTAGTGAAGATGTAGCAATACAACTCGGCTATGATCCATCAGATCCATTATACTTTGACGACATGGATACTGCTGGTGGAATTGAAGAGAAAATGCCTGTAATTGAAGTAAGTATGATTAATATTCATGGAATAAAGATTGAGAAACCTCAAATATCATGCAATAAAAATTTTGATGTAATAAATATACATGGTGTTCTGGGATTAGATTTTCTAACTGCCTATAATTTGTGTATTAACTTTGATAAAAATTACATTAGAATCTGTAAAAGAAAAGAAGCAATTCCAACGCCATAATTAACTCAGCAATATTTCCATAATTAAACTTTCCTAATTATTTTTATAAATATCAAACTGTCACAGGTTTCGGAGTAGTCAGATGTGTTGTAAACATTCGACAAACGGGTGTGTTTGTAGTCGCATAGTTTATTGCGCCTCTTTTAATCTTTGAAAACACTATTTTACTTTTAGATTAGAAAACTCTACAATTGAATGCCTCGGGATTAAATATAAAATTACACTTGATTTTAATTGCTTTTTAAAGTATACTATTTAATTTAATAAAAGGTTTCTAACAGTACACAACGCTTTATCACTGTTGTCTTTCAAGTTTTACCCAAATAATAGTTTGTCGGACATTGATTAATACACCAATGAATATGAGGTTATTTTAAGGAGTATAGAATGGCTATTGAATACGCGGGGGCTTATGATGCATCAGCCATTCCCGCTGATGTTGCCCGCGAAATTGAAATTTATGAGATTCAACTCGGTCGGTTCCAAGCCGGTCAAGTGGAAGAGGCAACCTTTACTGAATTTAGACTCCGGCGCGGCGTTTATGGACAGCGCGATGACCGGTCGCAGATGATCCGTGTCAAAATCCCGTTCGGGGGGCTTACAGCGGCACAACTCGAAATGCTCGCAGATGTGGCTGAAGAATTTTCGGATAACATCATTCACATTACGACGCGTCAAGATGTGCAATATCATTACGTAGACATCAACACCACCGCTGAGTTGATGCGGCGCCTCGCAAGTGTAGGCATCACAACAAAGGAAGCATGCGGTAATGTCGTGCGGAACGTCACAGCATGCCCCATCAGTGGTGTTTGCGAAGATGAAACGTTTGACGTAACGCCTTATTCTAAGGCTCTGTCTGCGTTCCTATTAGGACACCCAGACGCAGAAAATTTCGGACGAAAGTTCAAAATCGCATTTTCTGGATGTGAAGAACACGCTTGCGGTTTAGCAAGCATGCACGATATCGGCGCGGTTGCTGCTGTCAAAGAAGTTGACGGTGAAGTCAAAAAGGGCTTTAGATTCTATGTCGGCGGTGGACTCGGTGCGGTACCACATCAAGCGAAGGTTCTTGATGAATTCCTCCCCGCAGAAGAACTCCTACCCATTTCACAGGCAATCTGCAGAGTTTTCACACGTTTAGGCGAACGCAGAAATCGAAATAAGGCACGTCTGAAGTTTGTAGTTGCAAAATATGGAATTGAAGAATTTCGCAAAATGGTCTATGAAGAACGTGAAACTCTTCGCCACGATCCACAATGGACCGCATATCTTGACAATTTAGATGCTTTCAATGAAAGTCCACTCAAACCTCCGACACAGTTGAACGGTGCTTCAAAACCTGAAGGGTTCGATGAGTGGTATCAATCTAATATCCGCTTACAGAAACAGCCCGGATACGCATTTGTAACAATCACGCTTCCACTGGGAGATATTACTGCTGACCAAACACGTGCTTTGGCAGACATTTCCCGTAAATATGTGAAAGACACGATCCGTGCAACAGTGGAACAGAACATTGTACTCCGCTGGGTGACGATGACAGATTTACCAGCACTCTATAAGGAATTAAAAGCAATCGGGCTGGGAGATCCAGGCGCTGAATCATTAGTAGATATTGTGGCTTGCCCTGGTACTGATTCATGCAAACTCGGTGTTTCTTCTTCGCGTGGCCTGGCAGCACATCTGCGAAACCACTTCATTGAAGCAGGCATGCATAATGAGATTGAGGACTTCCGAATCAAGATTAGTGGATGCCCAAACTCATGTGGACAGCACCACATTGCTAACATTGGGTTCTTCGGTTCTACTAAACGAATAGAGGGACGGAACGCACCCATATACCAGGTGCTACTCGGTGGACACATGGTAGAAAACGCCAGCTCTTACGGACTTGCTACTGGTAAAATTCATGGCAATTTTATTCCTGCATTCATTGAAGAATTGACTGGAAAATATGTTAATGAAAAGCAAGATGAGGAATCCTTCACTGATTACGTCGGACGACTCGGTAAAGCGGAAATCAAAACCATGTTGTCCAAATACGATAAAATCCCTTCTTATGAAGAAGCACCGGAATTTTACGTGGACACAGGCGACACGAAAGATTACCAACTCAAAACTGGTGTCGGTGAGTGTGCCGGAGAGGTGATAGCACTTGTCTCCATGAAATTAGAAGAAGCAGATCGTCTTATCTATGAATCCGGCTTGAGTTTGGAAAAAGGGACTTACCAAGTTTGTGCGGATAAGGCATTTGAGGCAATGATCCGAGCTGCCGATGGACTCCTGACGACTGTTGGTTTGCAATACATTGACGATGCAACGACTGTCAATGAATTCAAAACCCATTTCTTTGATACCGGCAACTTCTTTGCAGGATACGGGGCACACCTGTTTAAAGCCACGGAAGAAGACGCTTCTACGTTTGATCAAGAATTGGCACACCGACGCGTAGAAGAAGCGACCCTCTTTGTTGAAGAATCGCATCACATCTACGGGCGCATGCGTATTAAACAAGAGGAAGAGGAAGCCAGTAAACGCAAGACACGTAGATCGCGCTCGGCACCGAAACCGAAAGTTGTCAAGGAAACAAAACCTGTTGAGGAAATCACTGATAGCCTTGATCTGAAGGGTGTCGCATGCCCGTTCAACTACGTTCAAGCGAAGGTTCGGTTGGAAACGATGCAAGTCGGTCAACTCTTAGAGATCACCATTGATGATGGTGAACCGATTGAGAACGTACCGAAAAGCCTCACCAACGATGGGCATGATATTCTTGACACCAAGAAGATCGGAAAACACTACCGCCTTACGATTCGAAAAGGTGAATAGGGTTTAGAACGGCATTTATAGGTTTCGCAATATCGTAAAATGAAGATAAGGCGATTGCTTGTCCAATTGTTTTGGACAAGCAATCGCCTTTTTATATACCAAACAATTGTAATACTATTTCTAAATAGTGGTTTGTCATTAACTATGACTTACACATTTTTTTATAGTAAACCCAAAAATATGTGGACATCTCAGTGAACAACAATCCCGACACGCTCTCTCTCGCTGGCAAGGCGGGGAATCATGGCGAATACCATACGGGGAATCATGGCGAATACCATACGCGTATTCGCCCAAGCGCATTCATGCCGTTGATTTGGCGCATGCTGCCAAGCGCATTCATACCGTTGATTTCTTCCTAATCTCGCAAAAGGACCGATTTGCTATCAGAATCGCGAATGACGCGGAGGGTGGAGTTTGTTGCAGTAGCAGGCACACGCCGTGTGCTGTCCGCCCGCGCGTGTTGTCTGAATCGCGGATGACACCAAAAAATGTAGCACAAACTTTCCAGTTTGTGCTACAAACCGCAAACTAAATGAAGATTAAAAAATAAATTAGGTAATTCGTGGAAATATCCAGCAGAATACGCGTATGGTATTCTGCATTGGTTAGAAACCGCACCTACCGGGTTTGGGGTAAATTAGAATTACCCAATTAATAACTTAATCTTCATTTAGTTTGCGATACAAAAGACATGCCCTATATTGTGCAGCTGCCGTTGCAGCTGCACATTTTTGTGCAGCAAATCGGTAGAATATCGGTTTAGGCGTTGGCATATAAATTGCACATTGCATAGTAGTCCGCACGCGCTGTGGGTATCTGCCCGCGCGTGTTGTCTGAATCGCGGATTACGCGGAAGGGGTTTTTGGCACTACGGAGTTGTTTTTCACGTGTATACGTGTTCTCCCAATTCGCATGCCGGACGCACATGTGATGTTCAAATGTGGCGAGGTTAGGAAGAAATCAACGGTATGAATCATGACGAATACGCGTGTGGTATTCGCCATGATTCCCCGCCTCGCCAGCAGCGGGGGTTCTTGCTGGCGAGGTTTCCTAACCTCGCTATATTACCGATGCTGACAGCAAGAACCGAAAAAAACATGCCAATTTCAGTTAATTCGCAATTTTTTAAAATTTAATTTGACATTTTATTATTTATGTTATATAATACTTATAACGTCTAAAACAATTTACCAATGTGGGTATCTCTTATCTAAGATGTATTAGGTAAATTGCTTTAGACGGCAGGGGTGCCCGAGTTTTTTTAAGAGTGGGTAGTCCTACCGCTAAAGCAACTGATGGGTATCCATAAATCATAAGGTGTTTAGCATGCACGGGTGTGCGTGTGTTACACCTGGGCACGCAACCCCCTTGGGGCGCGCGCTGATAGTGTTGGTGCACTCCAGCGCGTAGCCGTGTCATAACCATAGTATGATAGGGCTGGTTTTCATTTTAGCACAGGCACAGGGTCTGTGACTATTGAAAGATGGAAACCAGCGGGCCCGAAAGGTTAGAGGCATGAGGAACCGTTCCTTTTCACTTTTTCTCCTTTCGGGACTGTCAAAATCAACAATGACCGCTGGACGTAAAGTGCGTTCACCGGAGAAATTATCAGATATGCTCAAGAGAGTATATCAACCCTATATTTGAAGGAGAAAATCATGTTGTATAAACGTTTATTTCAAAACGCTTCTATTTTCGCACTGATAGTGCTTTTTACTACAAGCTGTCTATTTCCAATGAACCTGTCCGCTAAGAGTGCCTCTGACATGGACAGTCTACATATCCACGATGTTGCAGCAGTGACCATGACAAGTATTACTTATAATCACCCTGATGTCGTCTGCGGTTCGTATGCGGGCATTTGGAATTCCAGTAATATACCGGTCCGGTACTATTGGCACGACGAACTCGCTGTGTATCGGAAAGGGGCGAAAAATCCGTATAAGGCCGTCTCTGACTGGGAAAACTCATCGGTCAATCCGGGTGATTCTAAAACCTTTTACCCCGAATTCACGATCAATATGTCAGGCGCGCTATTTGGGAAATACTTTGCATATAGCGATGTGAGCTTAGAGTTAAAATTCGATTTCAATGGTGATAACGTGTGGGATGACACTGCATCGGTCAGCTCGTCCGCCGAACTCGAATTTGATGTCAAACGACGGCAACGCTGATAGAAGCATAAGCGGTGCGGTGTATCCGCATCGCTTTTCTAAAATAGGAGGTATTTATACATGAAACGTCTAAGCCTTTTGATTGCTATTCTGTTCAGCTGTTGTCTGCTCTTGGTAGACACATCCGTTGTTGATGCGAAGATTGTTTTCGTTATAGACGGTGACATTTATGTGATGGAGGATGATGGTACGAAGCGGCGCAGGCTTACAAAAACCACGGATCCAATATATCACAGTTATCCTCGATGGTCGCCGGATGGCGAGAGGATCGCTTTTGTTCGGCAAATGGAGAAGCGGCATGACTCGGATGATCTGTTCATTATGAACGCAGACGGAACGAATGTGCAACGGCTCACTGATTACAAAGGTTATGATATCGATTCGTCTTGGTCGCCGGATGGGACAAGGCTCGCTTTTACGAGTACGCGCAGCGGAACATGGCAGGTGCATGTGATGGACCTTGCGACGCGGGATGTCACGCAGCTCACAGGGCTTGACGGTGTAGAAGGTGAAGCTGCAGCTACGCCCGACTGGTCGCCAGATGGTCGCCAGATCGTTTACGAAAAGTTTACAGACGCGGGTAAAAATATTTATGTGATGTCTGCGGATGGCACGAATCAGCGCCCGCTTCTTGCTCCGAAGGATGTTGAAGGTATGCAGCGGTTCTTTCCGAGGTGGTCTGCGGATGGGAAAAGGATTGTGTTTAACGATTGCGCGTGGCCGGAAGGTAAACCGCGGTGCCGCCTGAGCATTGCGACACTGGGTGGCAGAATACACGTAGTCCAGGGCATTTATGACAAACTCGGCGACAATCTGCGTATCGGCAATGGGGTTTGGATACATAATGACAAATCATTGCTTTTAGACATAGTGCTTGATGAATCGAACACGAGTTTTGATATTTATCGCTATGATCTCAACACGCAGACCCTCACGCGGTTGACAGATGGAGAAGAAAGTGAGGCGTATCCGGACTGGATAGAAGGGGCGTTGCCTGTTGCCCCGAAGGACAAAAAAAAAATCCTGTGGGGAACACTAAAACAGGTCAACCCTAATCTGTTTTAAGTGTGAGATATGGAGTCTTTATCATCATCTTTACAGGCAGGTATCCGTTTTGCGTATCTGCCTTTTTCTTTTGTCTTTTGTATCGCAAACTTTATGAAGATAAAAAAATAAATTGGGAAATTTAGCGAGGTTAGGAAACCTCTCCAGCAGAGATGTACACTTGCTGCTGGCAAGGCGGGGAATGCCTAAATGGCATTCATACCGTTGATTTCTTCCTAACCTCGCAAAATTACCGAATTAATAACTTAAACTTCATTTAGTTTGCGTTTTTTGGCACAAACTGGAAAGTTTGTGCTACATTTTTTATTTTTTGAATCGCGGAGGACACGGAGGACACGGAGGACGCGGATTATTGAGTTTGGGACTCCCAAAACCGCCCTCCGCGCTTTCTGCGATTCAGACAGGAGAGAAGAACGCTAAATTGTCGCAAAACATTTTTGTTGGAGGGGTTTGTAACCCCGATTTTCAGGCAATAGCGAAAATCGACAATTGAATGTCTCTGACACCCAGTTAAATTCCCTTGATATATGCCAATATATCTGTTAAAATAACTCACAATTCTTTTAAACAGGGAGACGCTAATGATTTTTGGACAAGGAACACATCAGTATACGGTGCAGGAAGATTGGTGGACACTACCCGATGGCTATGAATTTGGATGGATTCCAGCTGTCGCGGTTGATTCTCATGACCGCGTCTATGTCTATAGCCGAAGCGAACATCCGATGATTGTTTTTGATCGGGATGGCAATTTCCTAACCGCTTGGGGGGATGACATTCTTAAGGATGCACACGGCATTTTTATTGACGCAGAGGATAATATCTACTGTGTTGAACGTGAAACACACGTCATGCACAAGTTTACAACGGATGGCGAACTACTCATGACCCTCGGTACAATGGATAAACCGGGTGCAGAGGGCGAACCTTTCAATCTACCAACAGACTTCGCACTCGGACCTGATGGAGAAATGTTCATCAGTGACGGCTACGGTAACGCACGTATTCACAAATATTCACCCGATGGAGAGTTGATTAAATCATGGGGGAAACCCGGAACAGGACCCTGCGAATTTGACCTGCCTCACTGTGTCCGAGTTGACCCTCGCAATCGTGTAATGGTAGCAGATAGAAGCAACAATCGGATTCAGTTTTTCACGTTAGACGGAGAATATATTGAGGAGTGGGGAGATCTTCTGCAACCAGACACTATCTTTATTGGCGAAGACAACTTGGTGTATGTTGCTGAACTGGACCAACGGGTAACAATCATGACATTGGATGGTGAGGTAGTATCCCAATGGGGTAGTGAGCGCGGTAGTACTGTTCCCGGTGAATTTCTCGCTTGCCCACACGGTATTTGGGCTGATTCTCACGGTGACATTTACGTTGGAGAGGTTCAAGCGGACGCAAGGTTACAAAAATATATTAGACAAAGGTAAGTCCTTCATTTTCCTTTTGATATAGAAGATTAACCTAATTTATCTTGAAGCATCTCGTTACAAATAATTTCGCTAATTGCTCTAAAGGTTGACACAATGGCAGAAAACCTCTCATTTTTCCAAAAAGTGAACCAAAATTTTGACAAAGCAGCGCGGTTCACAGAATATCCGCAGGGACTTTTGGACCAGATTAAGATTTGCAACAACTCCTGTCATTTTACCTTTCCGATTAAACGCGACGATGGTACAATTCAAACCATTCATGGCTGGCGTGCTGAACATAGTCACCATAACCTACCAACCAAAGGCGGTCTCCGCTACAGCACACTCGTTAACGAAGACGAAATAGTGGCGCTCGCTGCCTTGATGACCTATAAATGCGCGCTGGTAGACGTTCCGTTTGGTGGCGCTAAAGGGGGGATTCAGCTTGATAGAAATGAATACTCCGAGAGTGAATTAGAGCGAATCACACGCCGCTATACCTATGAACTGATCCAGAAGAACTATATCGGCCCTGGTGTAGATGTACCAGCACCTGACTTCGGCACCAGCGAAAATGAGATGGCGTGGATTCTTGATACATATCTCACAATGTCTACAGACAAGCTTGATGCCATCGCGTGTGTGACGGGAAAACCGATCGAGCAGAACGGAATTCAAGGACGAAAAGAGGCTACTGGACGGGGTGTTGTTTTCGGTTTAGAAGAGGCATGTAGTTATGAAGATGACATGAAACAGGTTGGACTTGATCCCGGACTCCCGGGAAAAACTGTTGTCCTTCAAGGCTTTGGCAACGTCGGGTATCATGCCGCAAAGTACTTAGCTGAGGCTGAAGCCATAGTCATCGGCATCGCCGAGACAGGTGGTGCTATCTATAACCCAGACGGATTAGATTTTGAAAAGGTATCCACGTTTCGCGAAGAAACCGGTTCAATTCGGGATTATCCTGACGCAACATTTATTGAGAATCCGAACTTTAGTTTAGAATTAGAATGTGATATCCTTGTTCCTGCTGCCTTAGAAAACCAGCTGACAGCAGAGAACGCGCCGCATATTAAAGCGCGTATTATCGGTGAAGCCGCGAATGGGCCTACAACTACGAAAGCTGATGAAATCCTCCAAGAACGTGGTGCCCTGATTATTCCCGATACCTATCTAAACGCAGGAGGGGTTACCGTTTCCTATTTTGAGTGGCTGCGAAACCTTTCACACGTTGGATTCGGTAGACTTGCCAGACGATTCGAAGAAAGCACTTACAATGCAATGTTCCGTGCTGTTGAAAAAGCAACTGGCTACCAATTTTCGGACGATGAACGGCAGACAGTGCACGGTGCCGATGAAACAGATTTGGTCAACTCTGGACTTCAAGATACAATGATAAACGCATATCAAGAGATTCGCGAAATTCGATTGAAACACGGAAGGGATGTTGTGGATAGTAGAACAGCTGCTTTTATCAATGCTATCCATAAAATTGCGCAATCCTATATGCAACTTGGAATTTTTCCATAGTTCCATTTGTAAGTGCGGTTTGTAACCGCACCATAGGCGTCAATTTTAGAAAATATTTCTTGTTCTAAAAGCCCTTCTGAATAGGCATGACGATTGGAACTGTCCACATCTTAGTCCCGTAGGGACGATATGTTTATAGAAAAACGTTGAACAACGCCTCTTTAGTCCCGTAGGGACGATATGTAAAAAATATGTCGTTGGGATACACATATCGTCCCCGACAAATACCAAACGCGTATTTGGCGTTGATTCACGGGACTAAAGACATATATACATTTCATATCTATAAACATACCGTCCCTACGGGACTGAAGATACTGCCAAATGGATTTACCCTTTAAATTGACGCCTATGGTGTGGTTTGAAACCGCACCTACTATGTGTGTTAACATTTTCAAATTTACTATAAAGGAGAAAAGATGACTTGTCTGAGCGTTAATGTAAACAAAGTTGCAACATTACGAAATTCGAGAGGCGGTGATATCCCGGATGTCCTAACTGCTGTTGACACCTGTATTGATGCAGGATGTCAAGGCATTACGGTACATCCTCGCGAAGATCAGCGCCACATTAGACCAACAGATGTTTATGAAATTGCCCAACGGTTAAAAGATATAAACTCAGTAAAAAACAATCACATTGAATATAACATTGAAGGTGATCCACGCCCAGAACTTATTGAAATGGTGTTAGATGTGTGCCCAACACAATGCACACTCGTCCCTGTTGTGAGTGGAGAAATCACCAGCCACACCGTATGGGATATCCAAAAAGATGGCGATATGTTGAAACCCATCATAACCTCTCTGAAAAATGCTGGCATACGCGTTAGTCTGTTTAGCGGCACAGACTTAGAACAGATAGAAAGAACAGTTGACATAGGTGCAGATAGAATTGAACTCTATACAGCCCCTTATGCGATGGCAGAGACAGAAGCAGAAATTAATCACGAATTTTCGCTCTTGAAGAAAGCTGGTGAAAAAGCACTTAATGTAGGCCTTGGCACTAACGCTGGACATGATCTCAATCTTGATAATCTTCCTTTAATGCAGCAGTTGCCCGGGTTACTTGAAGTTTCTATAGGACATCATTTAATGGCGGATGCGCTCTATATCGGCTTGGAAGCCGCGGTCAAGGCTTATCGGACCGCGTTAGGACAAAAAATATAATGAAAAAAACATGTGCTATTTTCGACCTTGATGGAACGCTGATTAGTCAATCATCAGAGAAAGTTTTTCTGAAGCATCTGCTAAAACATGGCGAAATTCCTATTTCAAATCTGTTTGCGTGGACATCCCATTTTTTAAAGGTTAGATCGTATACCGAGGCAAAATCAAACAAAATACACCTTTCCGGTTTAGAGCAGCGTCACCTTTGTGGGCTTGCGCGTGACTGCTTTGTCAATTCACTTCGTGACAGCATAACGCCCCACATTTCAACACTCATCCAGACCCACCGCAATGAGGGACGAACAGTAATTATAATGTCTGGTTCGTTATCGTTTCTGGTAGAACTCTTTCATGAACATTTTCGGACTGATATCATGGTTGCGGATGAACTGGAAGTGGCGAATGGGAAGTTCACTGGGAAGCGTGTTGGATTACGTCCTTATGCCGAAAATAAAGCCTCCCTTGCAAAAGAACTCGCTACAACACATGGGTTTGATCTAAGCGCTTCTTATGCGTATGGTAACCACCGATCAGATGTATACAAACTGGAATTGTTTGGAAATCCAGTTGCGGTAAACCCGGATAGGGAACTCCGCCGAATAGCAACAAAGCGGAATTGGCAAATAGAATTTTAGTAATGGGTAGGATAAACAGTGCGGCTTGAAAAATATATCGCAACCTCAGGTATCGCCTCTCGACGCGCAGTAAAACGGGCAATTCGTGAGGGGCGCGTCACCGTTAACGGAACAAAGACCCTTATCCCTGGACACCCGATTGACGCGGAAAGAGATTTTATTGAGTTTGAAGGGAAACGCGTTGAACCGCTCACAGAACGGATATATCTCATGTTGAATAAACCTGCTGGTTATTTGACAACCCGCCGTGATGAACGTGGTCGTCCTACCGTGATGGATCTTTTAACGGACCTACCGAAATCTATTTATCCAGTGGGACGTTTAGATTTAGAGACTGAAGGCCTTCTGTTATTTACAAACGATGGAATTTTCGCGAATCGATTGATGCATCCGAGTCATGAGATTGATAAGACATATCTTGCATGGGTAGAAGGCGTTCCGAGCCAACGTGCACTCGAACGTTTTCGGAGCGGGATTGCAATTTCCAGTGGCAAAACTGCACCAGCGAAAATCAAACAACTCAATGTCAAAACTGCTAATAGCAAAAAATATAAAAATGGTGCAGTTGCGAAATTTAGGGTCGTTATCCACGAAGGGAAAAAACGGCAGGTACGTCTAATGTTTAAAGCGATAGGACATAGAGTCATCCGCTTGAAGCGGACACGTATCGGCACATTAGGATTAGGCAATCTCCCGCAGGGGCAGCATCGATTTCTGACCCCTGCGGAAATTGCTAAATTGCGGGCTTAATTATCACTTTTAGGGGCTGCTTCCGCAGCCAATTCCTTGACGCGTTTCAAGTTCGCTTCAGCATTTTGCTTCATCCGGTCATCGGTTGCATGATTCACCAATTTCTCAAGCACTTCAATTGCTTTGTCGTACTGTTTTGAAATTGAATAGGTTATACCGAGATAAAGTTGAGCAGGTTCGAAAACATCGCTTTTTGGATAGGTGTCAATCACCTTTTGAAAATGCATCACAGCCATTTTGGTATTTTCTGCTGCAACATCTTCAGCTGTGTTCCGAATCTGATTGCCGTAAGCGATTCCGAGTTTTATATGTAGACCAGGGATAAGCCCCGAAGTGTTTTCAGGATCACCTTCAACAACCTTTTTACTGAACGGGAGCGCTTTTTCTATATCTCTCTGATTTAGGTAGGCGATAGCAAATTCATTGTTCAATTTAATATCGTCTGGCATCTTTTCACTAATCAGAAGTGCTTTGTCAAATTCATTCTTGCTGAGATAATAGATACCAAATTCGCGGTTCAGTTCAACATCATCAGGCATCTTTTGACTGATCGGCAACGCTTTTTCGATCTGTTGACGTTGTAGGTAAAGAATCCCAATCTCGCGGTTTAGTGCGACATCCTCTGGCATCTTCTTCAATTTTACCAACTTTTCTTGGAATTCCGCCTCTTTTTTGAGTGCTTCTTCCATAACAGGTGTAAATTGAGCAGGTGGAGCGTATCCCACTTTTTTAGTGATGACACCGCCATCCGGACTGATGAACATAATTGTCGGATAGCCTGTAATTCCATATTTTTTCCGCGCTTCTTCGTTTATAGGCAAGTCCGTGTTTTGTGGATTTACCTTGACATTGATGAACTTTTCAGAAAGAGTGATGACTTTTGCATCGGTAAATGTATCGGCATCCAGCCGATCACACCAACCTCACCTATCTGTATAGAAGTCCATCATAATCGGTTTACCGGTTTCAGAGGCTTGTTTCGTAGCATCCTCAATGGATTTTCCCCATTGGACTTTTTCGTCTTCTGCAAGGACAGGAATCGATACTGCCATCAGCAAGAGGACAGTCAGTCCAGCCAAATAGGGAGAGTAACGGTGAAAAACAGAATAAAACATT
Source organism: Candidatus Poribacteria bacterium (assembly GCA_965221425.1). Classification (GTDB taxonomy): domain Bacteria; phylum Poribacteria; class WGA-4E; order WGA-4E; family WGA-3G; genus MSPOR6. The sequence continues at coordinate 1,114,316 of OZ244889.1, forward strand.
AATTTTCTCCTTATTAACTTGTACGATAAAAATGATTTTGCCAAATAGATATGTTGAGCGGAAAACCTACACAACCCTCTATTGCTTAAACTCTACTATCGAATTCATATTAATCATAATACCACATTCGAAAAAGAATGTCCAGTAAAAACTCATTTGGTTTGGGGTGTGTATAATTTTTGCTCCAAAGAGGAAACAGATACTCTCAAAAAACATTGGGAATTCAATAAAAAATCTGGTATAATTTAATCCAGAGTTGATAGAAAAGGGATGATACTTCTTATATTGTACACGGGTATTATCAACTATCAGCGATTAAAAAGTTACTATAACATTTTGCCAGAAAGTTTTGGGATGATATTTTTACACTGAAATATTTCGTCAATAGTAATACTTTTTAGTTGACACGGTTCAGGCAATATGTTATCTTAAATCAATTAAACAAATTAAACTGATTTTTTGAAACGTAAATCATTTTTGTGTGGTAAAACATTACATACCCGACTATTAAGAAAATCACTCAGTTTTACTTGCTGAATCATTAGTTTTGCCTACACGATAATCAATCTTCAAATAAATCAAAGAGGAGTAACGTAGTGAAAAAGGTTTTGCTTTGTGCATTTGTGATAATTTGCTTGGCTGCACTCCACGCGAATGCACAGATTAAATGGGACGTTAAAGAGTTTATGCCGCTGTCCCAAGTGAAACAGGGCATGAAAGCAAAAGGTTACACTGTTTTTTCTGGAACAACGGTTGAAGAATTTGATTGTGAAGTTGTTAGTATTGAGTACAATTTTTCCCCGAATTGGCATGTTGTATGGATGAAAGGTACCAGTGATAACTTTAAACGCACCGGTGTCGCAGGCGGTATGAGCGGCAGTCCAATTTATATTGATGGTAGACTCATGGGCGCACTATCACTTGGTGCTTACAATCAGCGCGAACATGCAAATCTCTTTGGTGTAACACCCATCCAACAAATGGTAAAAGTTGCTGAGCGCGGCATGAAACCCAATCTGAGATATGCCGGGGCGAAATACTTTGATCTCGGATCCGAATATGTATCGGAAGGTCTTAATATGGTGCCGTCACCTATTCATGAAGGTGATAGAGCGCTGAGGCAAAATTCTCTTGACAACAATGTGCATCCATCAATATCCAACCTGAATACACCTGAGTATTCTTTGCGGTTAGCAATCCCTGTTGCACTCCCAAGACTTGATGCAACAACGAGACAACTACTTAAACCGATTTTTGATAGATATAACATGGTCCCTGTCCAGGCAGCTGGCGGAAGTGGGGGCGTCAAAAAATCACCCGTAGAAAAGGGGCAGATAGTCGGTACAGAGTTTGTGCGGGGTGACTATACCTCTTTCGGTTATGGAACTATCACCTACATTGATGGCAACGAATTGTTGGCGTATGGACATTCAGCCAGTGGGGAAGGGAATGTAAACATGCCGCTTTCCGGTGGTTTTGTGCATTTTATTCTCCCCAGCACTTCCAGATCATCCAAAATCGCGTCTGCAACACAACCGATTGGCACTTTGGTGCAAGATAGAGACCCAGCAATCGCGGGACTGATTAAGAAACTTCCGAATTCCCACCATTATATTCCGGTAACAGCAAAAGTTCAAACTTCTGATAAGAAAGTGCATGATGTCTACTATGAAGTAATCCGAGAACCGTTTTACTCACCATTATATACGGGCCTTGGTATTTCCAATATAGTGAACGGGCTGGAATTCTTTTTTAATGACCATACAGTCAACGCAAAGGCAACAATTACCCTTAAGGACCACCCAGACTTGGATACTCGGGAAATTGTTTTAAAAAACATATTTTCTTCAAGCGGCTCTCCTGGTTCTAATGTTTCGCGGATAGTCGTGAATCCAATGCGGGATTTGATATCTAACCCCCACGCTAAACTGAAAATAGAGTCTGTTGACTTTGACATAAAAATTGAGGATAAGCGAAAAACAGCCTCAATACTTACAGCGCGGCTTGATAAACTTGCCTACCGGCCTGGTGAAGAAGTTAAGATGACGTTTACAGTTCGCCCCTATCTTGAGCAACCGAAAACGTTGACAGGCACAATTACAATTCCAAAGGACACATCTGATGGGATCGTTTTGCTTCGCGCGATGAGTTCAAGTTCATATCAAGGATGGCGCCGGAGCCGTGCCCCATTTAATTTCGTGCCGAAAAATATCAATCAGTTGGTCAACTTATTGCAGGAAGGCGAACCGAATACAAATCTCATCTTAGAACTCTCTGCACAACAACCCGGATTAACTGTTCAAGGTAAAGAATTCCCCGATCTGCCTATTTCGGTGATGGCTGTGATGAACACACCTATGCGAATCGGAGAAAGTGGATATACATTCGGGACAGTTTTACATACCGATAAGGTTGAGACAAATTACATTCTCACCAACAGCGCGTCAATGCCGATAGCCGTTAACAGAAATGCTGAATAACTTTAAAGTAGGATTTTCTTATATCATATTTTGCGCAATTAACAGGAGGAAATGTTTTATGCGCCGTTTCTTTTTCTTTTGGAGCCTGATGGCAACTACCCTCATTTACACAAGTCTCGCTTCTGCTGTAACAACTTCGTTGTGGGAACAACATCAAAGAGCAGATTTTGAAGCAGGTGAAATTAAAGATATTTCTGTCACAAGCAAAGGGGATGCCAGTTTATCTTTCAAAATAGATGATTTCTCAAAAATTGATGCCGCTCGAGTATGGGCAATCGCTGAAGATTCTGAGGGAAACATCTATGTTGGAACAGGCAACGAAGGTAAAATCTATAAAATTAGCGCAGATGACGAAACATCTACGCTCTATTACGATTCACCAGAAGTTGAAATTTATAGTCTCGTTATCGCACCAGACGACACACTTTATGCGGGGACAGGCCCTGATGGTTTGATTTATAAAATTACCGATCAAAACACTCCGCCACAAACAATTCTCAGTAAAGGCGACAAATACGTGTGGGCAATGCATCTGGACGAAGCAGGGAACCTCTATGCCGTAACGGGTACCGAAGGTAAAGTTTACAAAATTACGCCTGAAGGTGAATCTACTGTTCTCTTTGATGCCGAAGAAAAAAACATTAGGTCCTTGGTTGCCTATGAAGGTGGATTTTACGCTGGCAGTAGTGGTAACGGAATTATCTACAAAATCACAGAAGACGGGACAGCAAACGTGATCTACCAGGCAAAAGAGAAAGAGATACGTAATCTTGTCATGGATAGTGAAGGCAATGTTTATATTACTGCTATTACATCAGTCCCGATTGACAGAAGTAGTAGCCGTCCGAGTAGAGGCCCCTCTGTTCCTGCCCCACAGGCACCAGGCAGCGGCCCTCCAAGAGAAAACAAATCATATATCTATAAGTTACATCCTGATGGGACTACAGCACTTGTATGGAGTTCGCCAGAATCACTCATCTTAGCTACCGTTTTGGAAAATGATGAGCAGATTTTAGTGGGAACCGGGAGTAACGGCAAATTGTATCGCGTAAACACAGAAACAGGTGATTTTGAAGCAATCGGAAAGTGTTCAGGAAAGGACATCTTAGCAATACACCAGACAAAACATGGGGATAGCATGAAAACGATCCTCGCCGCAGGGAATCCCGGTAAACTCTTTACGCTGACAACAGCACATGTTGAGGAAGGCACGCTTGAATCTTCTGTGCATAATACACAAAGTTTGTCACGCTGGGGTAAACTCTCGTGGGAAGCTCAGGTTGAAGATGGCACTTCTCTTACCTTTGCAACCCGTTCAGGTAATACCCGAAAACCGGATGATACGTGGAACAAATGGTCAGAGGAACTTACTGTCCCAGAAGGTTCGCAAATTCCGAATGCTGATGGACAATACATCCAATGGCGAGCGAAGTTCACTACCACTGACCCAGCCAAAACACCCATTTTGAAAAAGGTCACACTTGCATCTGCACAGACAAATATTGAACCCCGGTTTACTGGGATCAGTATCGGGGCAGCAGGTAGGAGCAGCACACAACGGTCTTCAAGTGGCCCACCCTCACCAAGCAGTTCAAGTAGAAGTTCATCCGCATCTTCTTCGGCTAAAAGATGGAAAATTGAGTGGAAAGTTGAAGATCCTAATAAGGATGTATTGCAGTTTACCGTTTATTACAAAGCTGTTGATGAAGAAAATTGGAAGCTCCTCAAAAAGGAACTCTCAACGCCCAGCTATGATTGGGATATTACCTCTATTGCTGATGGGAGATATGAAGTCAAGGTAGTTGCTACCGACAAGTTGAGCAATCCAGTAGGATGGGAAAAATCATCTGAAAAAACCAGCATGCCGGTTAATGTGGATAATACTGATCCTGATGTTGGCGACATCCTTGTTAAACCAAACGAGGATGGGACATTTAATATTACTTGTGATGTTTCCGATAAGATGAACATTGTCCAAAAAGCAGTTTACAAGATTGACAACGACGAACAGTGGAAAGTTATATTCCCTGAAGATGGTATCTTTGATTCTAAAGAGGAACAGCTGCTATTGAAAACTGGCAAACTGCCCGAAGGTGCACATAGCATTACAATTCGGGTGACCGACAGAGCGCAAAACGTAGCTACAGGTCGAGAAAGTTTCTAACATCGCAATTTGTAGCCGACTAATTTGATTGTTGGGTAGGTTCTAAACCTAACTATAAGCGTCAATTTAGCGTGCCTCCAGGCCCGGTAGGTTCGGTTTGATGAAGTTTAAGTTATTAATTGGGTAATTCTAATTTTCCCCAAACCCGGTAGGTGCGGTTTCTAACCGCACTGGATATTTCCACGAATTACCCAATTTATTTTTTAATCTTCATCTAACCGCACGATTTTACACAGGTTCGGTTAGGAAACCGAACCATAGGCGTCAATTTAAGGAATTTTGATTTGTCCAATGCGGTCCCTTTAGTCCCGTATGAAGTTTAAATAAATATTTCGGTAAGGGACGAGGTTAGGAAACCTCGTCAGCAGCAGGTGTACATCTCTGCTGGCGAGGTTTCCTAACCTCGCCAAATTACCCAATTTATTTTTTAATCTTCATCAAACCGAACCTACCGGCCTGGGCATTCAGTACATAATTCTTTTCTTAAATTGACGCTTATGGTTAGGTTTCTAAACCTAACCTATGACTGTCAATTTAAGGGTATATCCTCTGGTAGGGTTGAAAACCCGCAGCATGCGCGTGTAGCATGCTGCGGGTTTTCAATCCTAATAAATCTGGATGCAAAGTAGTAGGCACATTCCGTGTACCGTAAAAAGATAAGGCGGACAGCATACGGAGTATGCCTGCTACTTTAATTGGGTATTACCACTCACAAAATCATGATTCCTGAAAGTGAAGGAACAAATATTTAACAATGCGGGTACCGATGGTACGTTACTTGCACTGCAACGCACCATAAACTGAAAAATGAGGCGACTATGAAAAAACTTAGCAGGTTTGTGATACTTATCCTCGTTATTTTTCAGTTTTCCTTATTACACAGTTTTGCACAAGATTACACCCGATGGCAACTCCCGCAAGGCGCTGTTGCACGTTTGGGGAAAGGAAAATTGTTTGAGATTAAGTATGCCCCAGATGGTAACCTTATCGCAGTATCCACTGGAATAGGTGTTTGGTTATACGACTCAGACACAGGTGCTGAATTGGCTCTGATTACGGGTCATACTGATGCTATTGAGTGTATTGCCTTCAGTCCAGACGGCAAATTATTAGCAACAGGAAGCAACGACAACACCATTCGGTTATGGGACGTACAAACACGCACACGGAAAACTACTCTCGTTAGACATATAGACGATGTAAGATCTCTTGCCTTCAGTCCCGATGGAAAGACACTTGCAAGTACGAGTGAAGACGCAACCGTTTGTCTCTGGGACATTCAAGCAGGAACTCACAAAAAAACGCTCACCGGACATACCGAATGGGGGAGAACTGTCGCCTTCAGTCCGGATGGAACTATCCTCGCGAGTGGAAATCACGATACGACGATCCGACTATGGGATGCGGACACTGGACAGCATTTGAAGACGCTTTTTGGACATGAGCGCGCTGTAACTTCTGTTGCTTTTAGTCCGGATGGTAAAACAATTGTCAGTGGTTGCGATAATGGGACAGTTGGTTTGTGGGATACATCTTCAGGCACAAACAAGCATATCCTCACCGGTCACACGTGGTATGTCGTATCGGTTGCGTATTCCCCCGATGGAAAGACATTCGCAAGTGCAAGCTGGGACAACAATATCTATATATGGGACGCCCAAACCGGAGAGCGATTGAAAACACTTTCTGGACATACATCTTATGTTGTATCAGTTGCATATTCCCCAAAAGGTAGGACAATTGCAAGTGGGAGTTATGATGGCACAGTGCGTTTGTGGCATTCCCGTACAGGACGCGAAACAAACATATTTGTTGGACATACTCGCGATGTCAAGGCTGTTGCCTTTTCGCCTGATGGAGAAACACTTGCAAGTGGGAATTCGGGTAACACTGTCCACCTATGGAACCCTCGCACAGGTGCATATAAAAACACCCTTTTCGGACACACCCAAACAGTTGGCACTGTTGCCTTTTCGACTGATGGAAAAACGCTTGCAAGTGGTAGTTGGGATGGGACAATTCGTCTGTGGGATCCTCACACAGGGAAAGAGAAACAAACACTCACGGAACATCGGAATAATGTAGCATCTGTAGCTTTTTCGGCGGATGGGAGTTTGCTCGCCAGTGGCAGTTATGACAACACAGTCCGTTTATGGAACGCGCAAACGGGTGAACACTTACATACACTCAATGGACATACAGATAGAGTCAGGGCTGTTGCCTTTTCACCTGATGGGAACACACTCGCAAGTGGCGATGGTCTCAACAAAATTCTTTTTTGGAACCCCAACACCGGCGTCCAGCAGCAAAAGACCTCAATTCAACGCATACTTAACAAACCAATTGTGCATACCAACGAAATTACAGGACTCGCTTTCAGTCCAGATGGTGGAACATTAGCAAGTGCAAGCGATGACAGAACTATCGGTTTATGGAATGCCCGGACGATGAGAAACAAAAAGATGTTAAAAGGTCATACATGGTATGTTTTATCGGTTGCCTACTGCCCTCAAGGCGATGTAATTGCAAGCTGCAGCTGGGACAAGATGATCCGTTGTTGGGACGCGGATACAGGGAAGCACAAAACAGGATTCGTTGGACATACCGGATATGTTTTATCAGTTGCGTTTTCTCCGGATGGGAAGATGTTGGCAAGTGGCAGCGCTGATGGAACGGTACTATTATGGGATATGTCAATGTTCCAAGCTAAAGCTGATTAATAAACGCAACTTTGGAGATAATCACACCGTTCACGATTTGCCGATGTCTACCTACACAGTTGTCCGAACAACGTGATCTCAATGCCTTGCTGATCTGCAGACAAAACATCGGTTGTTATATCCTACCGAAGAAAAATGACATCCTTAACGACTCGTTAACCTTTAACTTGACTTAATACACCCCTTTATCTATATTTACCTAAGTTGCCACATAGTAGCACAAACTTTTAGTTTGTGCATATTAGTACGCAAACTGAAAGTTTGCTCTACAATATTTCACCAATAACAAACTGTTCTCTCTTAAAAATGGCGTCTGTGTGTCTAAAATCTTATAGGTAGCAACTTGGGTTATATTCAAAGTAAATGTGGATGTGCAGTGGAAAGAATATGACTTCAAGATGTAAGAAGTATCTGAAAATCCCGTGGATTCTAAACTTAATCCATGACTAAACCACCTGATACAGTGACAGACACCCCAGTCAAATAGGCAGCTTCGTCTGAGGCGAGAAAGGCTGCCATATTTGCTACATCGCTACTCTCAGCAAGCCTCCCTAACGGCACAGATGCCTCAAAACGACTAACAAATTCTGTCCGTTGCTTATCAGCTGAGATGTCTTCAGGCATCATCGCAGCAGCTAAATGTCCAACGCGCTCCGTATCTACAAGGCTTGGACAGATGGCGTTGACATTAACCTGATACGGTGCAAGTTCGTGGGCAAGGGACTGCGTTAAACCGAGGACAGCAAATTTGGAAGCACAGTATGCAGCATAACGTGCCGATCCCCGTTTGCCTGTGATGGAGGAGATGTTGATGATTTTTCCACCGGTTCCCTGCGCAATTAGATGACGTGCCACCGCTTGGCAGCAAAGGAACACTCCTTTCACGTTGACACTTTGCACTCTATCCCAATCTTCTTCAGCAAGGTCAACGACGGGTACGCGATCTTTTCCAGCTTTTGTTCCCGCATTGTTGACGAGGATGTTGATCTTCCCAAAATGAGCAACGGTTTTATCTACCATTTCGCTAACTTGCTTTGCATCTGATACATCTGCAACAACGCTGATAGCTCGTTGTCCCATCGTCTCAATTTCGTGGACAACATCTGGCAACCCGCACCACTCTGTGTCGTCAGCGGCGTAAGGGTGTTCAGTTATATCGTTAACCGCTACATCTGCCCCCTCTTTCGCTAAACGCGTAGCGATAGCGCGTCCTATTCCGTTTTTGCCACCCGCACCTGTCACTAAAGCGACTTTTCCATTTAGATTATACATTCGGAAATACTTTCGTTATAGGTTTCTATTTATCATAGAAGTCGGCAGGTTTGAGCAGACAAGCGGCAAGTAATTCAATTGGAAGGATTGAATTAAGGCAAGGGAACCATTCTGTTTGGAAATTGATAGTGCCAGAAAATTACTGCTTAATTGCCGCCCATGTTAATGCCAGCTTACCTGCCGGTTCTACATCTAAGAATTCTCTGTCAAAAGTGAGATCGCCAAAGGCAAGTGCATCCCATGCATTCCCCGCGATCCATCCAATCTGATGTTCCCGGACTCCGTTCTCACAATCATTCATGTGGAAACTGAATCCAATAGTTAACCCGTCTTTTGCCTTAAAGTCCATTCCAGCATCTGGGTTACCTGGGTTTGGGCCGCGTGGTTTTGTCGGGTCAAGAGCGACTTCATAGATATAATTGTTGCCATTCTTAGAAAGTGCCCATTCCGTATTGTCTGGTGAAGCTGCTGCGGAGAGGTCTTCTCCATTTGCACCGAGAGTCCACTGAACAAGTGCCTCCCTCACCACATCGTTGTCAAAATCAAACATAAATTCAACGCTATCATCCTCCCACCACTTACTATCTGGCGGGTGAATGTCTTGGAGTTCATCATCTGTAATTTCAACGAGAAAGTAGATACGGGTAGGGTCTTTGGCACTCCATGCGACGCGTCCCTTTCCTGTAAAATCATTTGCTTTGGGAAGAGCTGCTCCAGCATCTTTGAGTTGATCAAAGGCAACAGCTTCAGCGCGTTCCCATTCACTCATGTCACCGTCTACTTTTAAGTTAGAAATCTGTTTGGCAATGTACTCCTCATTACGTTTCGCGGCGAAAATTGGACTTGTTGAACAGATTATCAGAACAAATCCTATTAGAATTGCAATTAAATTCTTAGTATAGATTAAAGATTTGAAATATTTTTTCATGGTAGTCCTCCGTTGTTTTATCGTAAAATCCGAAAATATGTGGACACCTCAGTGAACAACCTCCACACCATAGAGCTGGCGAGGTTTCCGAACCTCGCCAATGTCCAGGTAATTATGGGTTTTACTATAAAATGTGGTGGTTGTCCCAAAATAGTTTAGCATTTTCTATTTATTGAAAATTTTTCTAAGAATTAAGAAGGCCCCGCCAACAATAACGATGAAAAACGAGACGAAAATTACAATTTGTAAAAGTGTCTTCAAAATTTCAACAAGAATCACGACACAAACTGCAACAACGATTATCCCTAAGATAGTCAGTAGAACTTTATTCATAAATCGGTATGAAAGGGCATGAAGTCCCTTGAGTGTCTATAATACAATTTATTGGTATCTTCCAATGTTATGAGCGGATGTAAATCCGCTCATACCTAAGTTTGTGGATTAGTAGCGTGCAGACTTGAGTTTAACAGACATGGTGCTTCTCCCTGCAGCGTCAATAGATAATGCTTGAACGTTATACTTATTTTTTAAGACTCCCCCATGTGATAGCCAATTTTTCCTTGGGATCAACAGCAAGTCCGCTTTCCAGACCGTCGTTCATGACAGATTTGATATCTGCCTCGCTTAACACGGTTTTGAAGATGGCAAATTCATCAATCAAACCTTGCCAGAATCGTGAATGTTGTCCGCCGGCATTTGTCCATGCGCCAATTTTACCGGGATCAAGCACACCAGGGTTATTACCCCAGTCGAGCTCTGCGTCTAATTCGCCATTGATGTAAAAACGTATCTTCCCTTCCTTCGCGCTGTAAGCGGTTACAATATGGATCCACTTGTTCATTTCACCACCTACCACTGCAAAATTAGCGAATCTATCGTTTCCACCGGGATTGCCGTTAATGGAAAATTCCACTTTATTGTTGGGATGCAGCTGATAGTGAATATCACCGCCTTTCCAACCATTGACGTTGAAGAAGACGCGCCATCCGTTTTCTCTACCTGTAGATTTGACCCAGTGTGTGAATGTGATCTCCTCAAACGAACCCATCCTTTTGCCAATAGCAACCCATTCGCTTGAACCGTTCAACTCAATCGCTTTGCCGATCTTGCCTTCAACATATTTCCCACCTTGAGGTTCACCGTCGAATCCGTTCCCAGAAATATCTTTAGCATCGCCATCAAAAAGCCATGCCGCGACAATCATGTCATTTGTAATCTCTGCCGAACCAAGCATGTTGAAACCTAAGATGAGTAGTAGACTTAGAGCAAATATGATAATTCTAAACAAAATTGACCTCCTCTGCGTTGTAGAAAAGAGAACCATTAGTGTTCTCTAATCCTTGTTCTACACTGCTTAATTAATACCGACTTTGATTGATTTTATCACGAAGACGAATTAAATGCAACAAAATTGTGTCAAGGTGTCTGAATATCTTAATCTATGGCTATATGGATCGATGTTTAGCGACACCGCGTGGGTTTTCAAATGCGTCTACCCACAGATGACACCATTCTGCATGATCTGTCAGAACAGATTCAGGATTCTTACGACTGCGGACAATAAAATCTGGATGCGCTGTTCTACCTGTGTGGTGTCCTGTGGTCTGAAAACGCAAATCTAATGACCAACGGCACCGGGCTGATTTGTTCGGTTGCGAACGGTGCGGCGTAAAACGACTTAGCAAGATGATGTCACCTCGATAACATTCCAACATCATCGGTTCAACATCCGGCATCATATCTGGGACAATCATAGTTCCCCCCTCTTTTTGATGCGTAAGGTATCCAATATCTTCAGTAATACCGGGTAATGCTTCAAGGCATCCCATTTCAATTGTGCTGTCGCCTAATGGTAACCAACAGGTGACAATATTTGAACCTTCTGCCTCTTCCATCATAACGCCAGCGTCTTGATGCCACGGCACGCCACCTGCCCAACTTGCGTTTCCATCAATTACTGGTGGTTTCGCGCGCACATGCTGAATCGGGTTGCATGTTATCTCGGACCCGACAATTCCTTCAATGACATCAAGCAGATTGTCGTTTCTCATGAAATCAAAGATGGCTTTGCCTCGATAATGCATAATATCCATTCCACTTCCGATTTCACCGGACTGGGCAAGGAGTTTTCCGAACCTTCTATCAAACGGTTCATCTTCAAAAAGGGTTTCAATCTTCCCCGCCTGATGTAATGTGTTCGCGCGTTCCGAAATCCAATCCTCAATTTCGTCTATAACCGGTTGGGTATCTTCATCTGTCAAAGCATTTTTGACTATCAAGACTCCCTTCGTACGATAAGTTTCTTTCTGTTCTTGTGTGAGTCTCATAAGCGTTCTCCCAAAATATTTTTAGCGATTATAATAGCATAAATGCATGTCGTAAACAATAAGAAAAAATAGGAGTATGTAAAGTTTTGGCATGTGTGTTGTCTGCATCGCGGATTTCACAGGTTTCTCGGGTTTTAATTCATTGCCCGATCAGATATTTTGATCGGATTAGCGTCTCGGTGTCTTGTGGACGAATTCTATTCTCAAAATAGTCTGTCATTATCATAACAATAATCCGCGCAATCCGCGTCATCCGCGATAATCCGCGATTCAGACAAAAAAGAGTAACAAAAACTGGACACACTCAACACTTCTGTTGTCCGTTGGGTATAGTAAACGAACCTCGACATGTCTGGTATATCTCGGGTTTCGCTATCACTCTCTACCCATAAGTGTCAATTTAGTGTCCTTCTCTCCTGTTAGAATCACGAATTATTGCGGATTTCACGGAGTCGGTAAACACCAAAATCTTTTTTATAGTAAATACTATAAAAAATACTTGCAAACCAGATAACAACATGCTATACTATTAAAAAATGAAATCGGTTTATTTAACAATGAAACAGCAACTGCTTGACAGTTTTGGACGTATCCATACGAACCTCAGAATCTCCGTTACAGATGTGTGTAACTTTCGGTGCATCTACTGTATGCCTGAAGACATGGTATTTATGCCAGATTCGGCACTGATGACGTACGACGAGATTTTGCATTTCACACGTATCTTTGTCGGGTTAGGGGTTAACAAAATTCGTATCACGGGAGGCGAACCGCTTGTGCGTCCTGGGGTGCCAGAACTCATTGAACAACTTGGACAGATAGATGCGTTGAAAGACATCAGTTTGACAACTAACGGCATTGGACTCATTAATCAAGCACAAGCACTTTACGATGCCGGACTGAGACGTATCAATGTCAGTTTGGATACGCTCAACGAAGAGAAGTTTGAACAGATGACGCGACGCAAAGTCCTCTCGCGTGTAATTGCAGGGCTTAAAGCCGCGCATGATTGTGGGTTCAATCCGATTAAAGTTAATGCCGTTGCAATGCGCGGGTTTACCGATGATGAAATCGTGGATTTAGCCACCTTTGCACGCCAAAACAGTTATCAGCTGCGGTTCATAGAGTTTATGCCGCTTGATGCCGACGATATTTGGGGACGCAACATGTTCATCCCCGGCAAAGAAATTATAGATAAAATTAGCAACGTTTATCCATTGGAGAGAATGACGCTGAATGGAGATGCAAAGAGCGATACGGCACAACGTTTCCGTTTTGCAGATAACGGCACTGAGCTTGGCGTTATACCTTCTGTGAGTGAACCGTTTTGCGAAAGCTGCAACCGTATCCGTCTTACTGCGGATGGCAAGTTCCGAACGTGTCTCTTCTCACTCACAGAAATCGACCTACTCACGCCACTACGCGAAGGTGCAGACGATGAAGTGATTGAAAACTTAATAATTGATGCAGTGGCGAAAAAAGAGGCAGGACATAAAATTAATGCTACAGATTTTGTCAAACCTGAGCGGAATATGTCAAGAATTGGTGGATAAGGTATCTTTCATAGTCCCGTAGGTTTGGTAGAGCGGTAGCGAAATCTATAAATGTCAACTTAAGGATTTCCGAATATGATTCCTGCTCTTCAGTCCCGTAGGGACGATATGTTTATAGTAGCGCGTGTCATCCCTACTTTTCTTAGTCCCGTGAATCAACGCCAAATACGCGTGTGGTATTTGGCGGGGACGATATGTTTATAGACATAAAATTAAAGAAAGAAATATTATGGCAAATACCTACCTACGGGACTAAAGAATATATCATCTTATTAGTTATTTAGCACAACTCGTAAAAATAACAAATCTAAATTTAAAAAGGAGTCCGAAGCCAAGAGATGAGCAACGACCTAATAATTAAAGACCTACATATCAGTGTGCAAGGAAATCCGATTATCAAAGGATTAAATTTAACTGTCAAACAGGGAGAGGTGCATGCCCTTATGGGACCGAACGGGTCCGGCAAAAGCACACTCGCAAACGGATTGATGGGACATCCGCTATATGAAATTGATTCTGGTGAGGTGATTTTTAACGGCGTTGATGTACTGGAATTGGAACCGAATGAACGCGCAAAATTGGGACTTTTTCTCGCTTTTCAATATCCGACAGCGATTCCAGGCGTGAGTATGGCGAATTTCTTACGGATCGCTGTTAGTGCGGTTCGTTCTGCAGAAACAAACGGTTCCGAAAACAGCGAACTGATACCGATGCGCGAATTCCGTAAAGAACTACGTGAAAAGATGACACAACTCGGTGTGGACGATTCTTTCGCGAGACGTTATCTCAACGATGGGTTTTCCGGTGGTGAGAAAAAACGTGCTGAAATCTTACAAATGGCGATGCTTGAACCGAAAATCGCTATCCTTGACGAAACAGATTCCGGACTTGATATTGACGCTGTGCGCATTGTCGGTGAAAGTGTGAGTAGTTTGGTTGGACCTGAACTCGGTGTCCTGATTATCACACACTATCCTCGATTGTTAGACTACATCCGCCCGCAGTTTGTGCATATACTGCTTGACGGTAAGATTGTGGAATCGGGTGGATGGGAACTTACACAGTTGTTAGAAGCAGAAGGCTACGATCCTATTCGTGAAAAATATGGTATTGTTGAAACCGTTCAAGAAAATACAATTTAGAGGAGGAATACAAATGGCAACCCCTGAAACACAACAACTTGACGAAATCGGAATTAGTAAAGACTATCAATACGGATTCCACGATGATGTTAAGCCGACGTTCAAATCCCGAAAAGGATTGGACGAAGAGATCATCAATCAGATGTGCGACATCAAAGAGGAACCGGATTGGATGCGTGAGTATCGGCTTAAGGCTTACGAAATCTTTAAGCAGAAGCCGATGACAAAATGGGGAGGCGATCTTTCCCAACTCGATTTTGACGATATTTATTATTATGTCAAAGCCTCTGACCGAAGTGAACGGAGTTGGGACGATGTGCCAGAAGATATTAAGAAAACCTTTGACCGACTCGGCATACCGGAAGCGGAACGGAAGTTCCTCGCGGGTGTCGGCGCACAATACGATTCTGAGGTCGTCTATCACAACCTCGTTGAAGAATTGGATAAAATTGGCGTCATTTTCGTTGATACGGATACGGCTGTCAAAGAATATCCTGACCTCGTGAAGAAGTACTTCGGTACTATTATTCCATCTGCCGATAACCAATTCGCCGCACTGAACAGTGCTGTCTGGAGTGGTGGTAGTTTCATTTATGTGCCGCCCGGTGTAACGGTTGAATATCCGTTACAGGCATATTTCCGCATCAACAGCGAAAACATGGGGCAGTTTGAACGCACACTCATTATCGCTGACGAAGGTTCACAAGTGCATTACGTTGAAGGTTGCACTGCACCAACGTTCAGCAGTGAATCCCTGCATAGTGCTGTCGTTGAAATCGTCTGCATGAAAGGTTCGCGGGTGCGCTACACAACTATCCAGAACTGGGCGGGAAATGTCTACAATCTCGTCACCAAACGTGCGGTGGCTTACCAAGATGCACAGATGGAATGGGTTGATGGCAATCTCGGCAGTAAGTTGACGATGAAGTATCCGAGTGTCTATATGATGGAACCCGGTGCACGGGGTGAAATCCTCTCCATTGCGTTTGCAAGCAAAGGGCAACATCAGGATGCGGGTGCTAAAGTCTACCATTGCGCACCACACACTACCTCACAGATTACGTCGAAGTCCATCAGTAAAGATGGCGGACGTTCAAGTTATCGGGGGTGGGTTGATGTTGCAAAAGGTGCAAAGGGATGTAAATCTCACGTCGTTTGTGATGCGCTTCTGCTTGACAAGGATTCACGTTCAGATACCTATCCGGTCATTGAAATTAATGAAAACGATACCAACATTGAACACGAAGCGCGTGTCAGCAAAATCGGTGAAGAGCAGCTCTTCTACCTGATGAGTCGTGGATTATCTGAAGAAGAGGCATCCACTATGATTGTCAACGGGTTTATTGAACCACTTGTCAAAGAACTCCCGATGGAATATGCTGTTGAGATGAACCGCCTCATCCAACTTCAGATGGAAGGCTCAATTGGATAGGGAAAGGTGTCGAATTGCAAACAAGTGATTTTTCAAAAGATTTTGTTGAACATATAGCCCGTAGTGAGCCGCAGTGGATGCGCGACAAACGGTTAGAGGCATACTCGCTTTACGAATCGTTGCCGATGCCACATACCACTGAAGATGATACGTGGCGCCGCACTGTTGATATGCGGACGCAAGACTACTGGCGGCGAACTCGGCGGCATCTCCGCGGCTTCGCAGTTGACAATTATCATCCCGCTGCCGAAACGAATGGTGGTGCATTGCCTGAAGTAGAAGATGGGGCGGGGGTGCTTGTCCAAGTTGATGGGAATCCTCAACACACCTACTTGTCTCCTGAATTAGAAAAAAAGGGTATCTATTTCGCTGATCTGCACACGGCGCTAAAGGAACGCGGCGATCTCATCCGTGATTACTTTATGACAAGGGCAGTCACATTAGAGGCAACGTTAAAAAGCGGAAATATCGCCAGTCGCAACACGTTTGATGCGCTTCACGGAGCATTTTGGCGGGGTGGATACGTACTCCACGTTCCGAAAGGGGTCAGGATAGAAGACCCTCTACGAGTTTATATCCGACTCTCTGAAGATCAGCACGCGGATTTGTCGCATGTCCTCCTAATTGCTGAAGAGGATAGCCAAGTTGTTATCTTGGAAGATAATGCGTCTGCGAATCCAGATGTTGGTGGTTTACACTGTGGCGCGGTTGAGATTTTCGCTGGACAGAACGCCAATGTTACTTATGTACAGGTGCAGCATTGGAATCGTCAAGTCTGGAATTTCGCGTCACAGCGCGCTGTTATTAGCAAAGATGCGCAGCTCTGCTGGGTCACTGCTACGTTTGGTAGTCGTTTAAGTAAACTGAACCAAGCGATTGTGTTAGAAGGCAACGGAGCAAACGCGCAGCTGTTGGGATTGGCTTTTACCGATGCACGACAACATTTAGATGTAAGCACCGCACAGGAACACGTTTCACCGCATACCTCAAGCGATCTGCTATATCGCACTGTCCTGAAGGATAGATCACAGACGGCTTGGGGTGGCAATATCTATGTGTATCCTGCGGCGAACTATACCGATGCGTATCAAAAAAATGATAATCTGTTGCTCAGTGAACGCGCACATGCAGATACCTTGCCTGGATTAGAGATTGAAGCGCATGAAGTCCGATGCACACACGGGGCAACTGCAGGTCCGATTGACGCAGATCAGATATTCTACTTGATGAGTCGGGGTGTTCCCTACGCACAAGCAGAAAAATTAATTGTTGACGGATTTTTTGAACCCGTCATGGAACGCGTACCGATGGAATCGGTACGAGAAGAACTACAAGAATTCGTCTCACGTAAATTAGAAACATAGTACAACCTATCCCATAGTTGTAGGAGGGCTTTGTAAGCCCGACAAATGCCATACGGGGAATGCCAAAAGGCATTCATACCGTTGATTTGGCGCATTTGATATTGATTTGGATTTGTAATATGAAGCACGTCATAAGACGTTGCTACAATAGAAAGGAGTCACTACAATGAATCAACCCAAAATTATCGCTTACATGAAACCTGTCTGTGGCTGGAGCAACGGTGTCCGTGCCATTTTCGCCAAATATAATTTGGAATATGAAGACAGAGACATTATCAACAACGAAGACAACTATCGTGAAATGGTGCAGAAGACACGGCAACCTTATCAGCCGTGTGTCCAAATTGACAACATCATGCTTGCCGATGTCAGCGGCGATGAGGTGGAAGCATATCTGCTTGAGGAGGGTATTGTCGCAGCTAACGATGCTGAAACGGATGTGCCGACTGATCAGGCATGTGAAAGTCATGATACAGCTCCTGTCAATATCGGCTTCCCAAGCAGGTAAAACCTATCTTATAAACACTGGTATGCGCGCTTCTATAGCGCGCTACTTCCTGCTATGAATCATTATATACATATTTCAAGGAGGGCATTAGCATAGAATAGGAGGTATATAGTATAGAATGACACTTAAGGAACACATTGACGATATACGTAAACGTTTAGAGCATAAGGAATTTACAAGTGAGGCGGCAGTTCGCCAGGGTATTATAGATAGACTACTCGGCGCCTTGGAGTGGCCAACGTATGATATTAAGATTGTTTTTCCGGAATATGGGGTTGACAGAGGAAACGTAGACTACGCTCTTTGTCATCCAGTATCAACCCCACGTGTCTTCATTGAAGTGAAGCGTGTTGGAAACATAGATAAAGGAACTGAACAACTCTTTGACTATGCTTATCGTATAGGTGTAACCATTCTCATTCTTACTGATGGTCAAAAGTGGCGATTTTACCACCCCGCGGGAGAAGGTTCTTATGAAGACCGTAAGGTAACAGAATTGGATTTCATTGTAGAAAATAGCGAGGAAAGTGCCAAACGTCTCAACAAGTACTTGAACTACGAGTCAGTAAAGACAGGCAAAGCTGCTAAAGTTATCGCAGAGGATTATCGGAATATTGTCAATCAGAGACAAATTGAGGAAAGGTTGCCAGAGGTTTGGAGCGAATTGGTACAGGAGAAAAATGAGTATTTGCTGCTTGCCGTGATGGAGAAAGCAAAAGATAAAGTCGGACACGAACCTACAGAAGAACAAGTAGTAACTTTTCTGAAAAACTTATCTGTTCCATCAGTAAAGCCTTCCACTGTTCCAAAAGTTGTTCCCGATACGAAACCATCGCAACGTAAGAATAAACTACCACAACGTCTACGTGTTACAATGGACGATGGAGAAGTAATTGAACGCGAAACTGGAATAGATACCTTTATTGATGTTATTGAAAAGTTAGGAATAGAGCGAGTAAAAGACCTTGACATAATCCGTAATTCTATTCCTCTCATTTCAACTACTAAAGACCCCGAACGGGCACAACATCAATGCGGCAGGTATTATATAGTGTCTGGGCTATCTGCGCAAAATAAAAAAACGACTCTTGATCGGATTGCCGATGGTTTAGGGGTTGACTTAGAAGTAGAACTCGTTGATAAAGTGTGAGAGTATAACTGATACCAGCAAATGGAGAAAATCATGGATACCATAAAAGACTTTGAAATCAAACAGCGAAAATATATGCCCGTCTTCCCAAAAGCGAGTGGCAAACCGACTGTCTATATTAAAGGTTATCCGTGTGAGGACGACGAACCTATGTCAGCAACCGGATTTCATGGCGTACAGATTAATACCTTTTATGACCAACTCTCTCGATATTTCGATATCGATGAACAAATATACATCGGCGTTGATAGTTTTATCTATTATAGCGAGGGGGACATCACAAAGTCTGTTGCCCCTGATGTTTACGTAGTCCCCGGTGTTGCTAAAGATCCCGAGCGTCGCAGTTTTTATACGTGGTCAGAAGGCGCGGTTCCTGTAGCAATATTCGAGTTTCTCTCTGATTCTACAGCACATCAGGATCGGAATCAAAAAGTTGAATTGTATCTGAACGATATAGGTGCTCAAGAATACTTTATTCATCAACCCGAGATGAAGAAACCACCGGAGTTTCGGGGGTGGCGGCGGAGTCCATCAGGTGAAATCGTTGAGATAGAACCGGATACGGAAGGTGGTTTGTTTAGTGAAGCGTTAAATCTCTGGTTTCGGTGGGATGACCAACAACACAACCGCGTCAGACTTTTACGGCCATCCCTCCCTGATGGCACCCCGATTACAACTTCGAGGGAAGAAAAATACCTCCGAATCGAAGAAAAACACCGCCGGGAGGCAGCAGAAGCAATCGCAGCAGAAGAAATACAACGACGACAAGAAGCTGAAACATTGGCAGCACAAGAGGCACAACTTCGAGCAGAAGAAATGCAACGCCGAAAAGAGGCAGAAGCAGAGTTAGAACGACTCCGAGCACAACTTGCAAACCGTCAAAACAATAATTAAATCTGTTTGGATATAATATGACACAAAAAACAATGCACACCTCCGACTTTCGTCCACTTGATGTCCAAGCCATTCGCGAAGATTTTCCAATCTTTGCGGACACGCCGCCGTTAGCATTTCTCGACAGTGCTGCGTCAACACAAACACCGCGCCCTGTCGTTGAGGCAATGGACTCGTATTATGATACATACCGTTCCAATATCCACCGCGGCATCTATCGGATTTCAGAAGAGGCGACAGAACAGTACGAAAAAGCGCGGCAGAAAGTCGCACAACTCATTAACGCACCGCGGACAAGCCAAATTGTTTTTACGCGGAATACAACGGAGTCCATCAATCTTGTCGCATACAGTTGGGGAAGTCTGAATATCCGACAAGGTGATGAAATCGTTCTCACCGACCTTGAGCATCATAGCAACCTTGTTCCGTGGCAGCTGCTCGCACAACGCACAGGCGCAACGCTCCGATTTCTTGAGATAACCGATGAAGGTTTGCTTGACTTCACACAACTGCGCGATGTGTTGTCCGAAAAAACCAAATTGGTTGCGATAACACATGTCTCTAACGTTCTCGGCACAATTAACCCGATTCAGTCTATTACAGACGCTGCACACGCTGCAGGTGCAAAGGTCATCGTAGATGCAGCGCAATCGGTACCACATTTTCACGTTGACGTACAACAGTTGGATTGCGATTTTCTTGCATTTTCTGGGCATAAGATGTGCGGTCCCACCGGTGTCGGTGTGCTATACGGCAAATTGGAACTGCTTGAGGAGATGCCACCGTTTCTCGGCGGCGGGTCAATGATTCGCTCTGTGGAACGCGATATATCAACCTACGCAGACGTACCCGCGAAGTTTGAAGCAGGCACGCCAAGCATCGCTGAGGCAATCGGACTCGGTGCTACCATAGATTATATTACGCAAGCAGGTTTAGCATCAATTCATGTGCATGAACAGGAACTGCTTAAATACGCACATGAACGGCTGCAAGAAATTGAAGGTATTACAATATATGGACCGGCACCACATCAGAAAGCAGGCGTTATCTCGTTTAATATAGAGGGTATCCATCCGCATGATGTGGCAGGCATTTTGGACACGCATAATGTTGCTATCCGTGCGGGGCATCACTGCGCGCAACCGCTGATGAAAAAATTAGACGTTATCGCCACTGCCCGCGCCAGTTTTTACCTATACAACACGATTGAAGACGTGGACCGCTTATGTGAAGGACTGCAAAAAGCACAGACTCTCATGATCCGGAGAAATAAATGAACGTATATCAGGAAGAACTATTGGACCATTACGAAAATCCCAGCAACTACGGGACACTCCCGAACCCCGATATTTCACACGAAGAGGATAATCCACTATGTGGAGACAAGATTCGGATTGACCTAATTGTTGAGGATGACATTATCAAAGAGGTGCGTTTTTCTGGACACGGTTGTACCATCAGTTTAGCCGCCGCCTCTATGTTAACCGAAGAGATTGTAGGAAAATCACTCACAGAAGTGAAAAAACTCTCCAGAGACGACATCTTGGATATGGTTGGTATCCCGTTGGGACCTGTCCGTGTAAAATGCGCTTTATTAGCACTCAAAGTTCTCAAAGCGGGTGCTTATGGCATTAAAGGCTGGCCCGGCGAAGAAGATGAATAAGAAAGGAACAAATGGCAGAATACTATAAGGTTGCGAAAGTAAATGAAGTGCCATCCGGCACGAAAAAATTGGTTGAAGTAGATTTCGTCCCTGTGCTACTCTTTAACGTGGAAGGTGAGTTTTACGCGATGGAGGATGTCTGCACACATGACGGAGGTCCTTTAGGTGAAGGCTTTTTGGATGGGAATGAGATAGAATGTCCACGGCACGGCGCACGATTTTGTGTCAAAACCGGAAAAGCACTCTGCATGCCTGCCGTTGAAGATATTGAATGTTTTCCTGTCAAAATAGAGGACGACGAAATATTGGTTAGTATTGATTAACCACACTACCCCATCAGAGTGAATTACCACAGTCACTATAGGAGGAAAAGAAATGGTAACAGAAGAATCTGTATTAGAATCTATCAAAGAAATTATTGACCCTGAAATCGGTATTAACATTGTTGATATGGGACTTATCTACGGCGTTGACATTGACGACACAACTGTTGGTATTACCATGACCCTAACAAGCCCTGGATGTCCCGCTGGTGGACAAATTGTCAACGGCACACAGCACGTCACGCAGCAGATGAATGGCGTTGAAGAGGTCAACGTAAGTGTCGTCTGGACACCGCGTTGGACCCCCGAAATGATGAGCGAAGAAGCGAGAGACGAACTCGGCATTTTCTAAAAAGTTTATGAGGTTCTGATGGAATACAAAATACCCCTTGTTCTGACACCACAACCTGAAGGCGGGTATACTGTGACTTCTCCGCTGTTGCCTGAGTTGGTTACTGAGGGTGATTCGTTAGACGAGTCCTTAGAGAACGTTAAAGACGCTTTTAGAGCAGTCATGGAACTCTATGAAGAGTTAGGACGTTCATTGCCAGAAAATATCCAGATTCCTGATGAGAAGAGCCTCGTGTGGTTGGAAACTGTGGTATCTGCCTCGTGAAATACAGAGAAGTTTCTCGAAAATTAACAGCTCTCGGTTGTCAAGAACGAAAGAGAAGAAGCGGCGGATCACATCGGAAATGGTTTAATCCCAATACCCAACAAGGTACCGTTGTGCCAGATTGGGGTAGTCGTGACCTGAAATTAGGAACGATTCGTGCTGCTGTTCGACAATTGGGAATTGATTGGCAAGATTTCCAAGACGCTTAGAATCGCTGAATCAGTCGTTGGGCAATGAAATAATGACTACAGTTAGCAAAAGTCCGAAAACCCTCAAAAAACATGAAAACGCCTTTCAAATTGAATGGAAAGATGGACACGCCAGTTGGTATCCGTATCGTTATCTCAGGCAGATGTGTCCGTGTGCAGAATGTGCTATCATAAGACATGAAGGTAAAGATGTCCATTCCCTCTTTTCACCACAAGGCGATGGCGACATAACGCTGATAGAGGTTTCAGATGATATTCAACCGCTTGATATTCAGTTAGTTGGTCGGTACGCGCTCCAATTCAGTTGGGACGATGGGCACAATACTGGCATCTATCCCTTTGAAATCCTGCGTGAGACGTGTCCGTGCCCAGAATGCGCACCGTTGCCACCTATCCAAAACGAGGAAGAAACCGAGTAATGCATACGAAACCTTCACTCCCTGAAATCTCACCACAAGAACTGAAACAGAAATTAGACGAAAATGAGTCTCTGTTTTTATTGGACGTACGTGAACAAAGCGAATACGACATCGTGCATCTTGAAGGTGCGCGGTTAGTCCCGCTCAACACATTGCCGCATCACATAGACAGCCTCCCATCAGACCAAGAAATTGTTGTCTACTGCCATCATGGACAACGTAGTCTTTATGCGACCGCCTATCTTCACCAAAATGGATTTACCGATACAAAAAACCTCGCTGGTGGGATTGACCAGTGGGCAGTCCAAATTGACCCAACGCTAAGGAGATATTAAAACATGCTCGTTGAATTTGAAAACCGCTCTGGTGAAATGGAACAGGCAGAAATGGAAATTGACGAACCCTGTCCAACCTGCTGTGGGATGCTTTTCCCTGCTGTAGAGTCGAAACCGGAAAGTGGATACCGATGCAGCAGCTGCGGACTCGTCTTTAAACCTGTAGAGGAAGAGTCTAAGGTCGTTTCCGATTAAGCTGGAATTCAATCAGATTATTCAATCTCCCGAAAATTTGGAACTTCCACCGGTGCACCGCCGTCCGCAATAGATTCCTCCGAAACCAACCCCGGCACCGTGAAATCCATCGCTGCATAGACATCTAACGGTGGCGTAGTATTATTGAGGATGCTATCAACAAAATCACGCACCTTAAAATACTCCCCAAGGTCACCAACATTCTGCGCTTCAGCAGGCGGATTTTTCCACCGTTCAGGCAGCAAATCATCAAATTGGGAAAGCGGTCTCCACTGCTCGCTTATGCCAAACTCACTCAACCAAATTTTCGGTGCAGCACCCAGCCCACGCGAACTCTCATAGCACCCTTTTGTCCCTTGCAGACTAAAATAGGAATTCGCAGGACGATTAGAGAGCATGTCAATCCGAATCTTGATTAACCCGGCGCCCTCTGTTTTACAAAGCATCATTACAGTATCTTCCATCGCATGCTCTGGATCAGTATTAACCCCTGTGCCGAGACAACAGACACTCACAACGCGCTCACCGAACCACTGTAGCACGGGGCCGAGGCTATGTGTCGCATAGTTACACCGATTGATGCCTACCTGCCAATAGTAACGCCATGTCGGATTACCACCCGCATCGTGATGAAGTGATTTGACGTTATGGACATATTCTCCCTCTCCAAAATACACATCACCAAACATGCCTGCCTCTACCATATTGCGTATTAACACATTATGCTTGGAATAGCAGGTATTTTCAGCCATTGTGTACTTAGCAGATGACTTCCGAACTGCCCGAACAAGGTCATAGCACTCTTCTAACTTAACAGCAGCCGTCACTTCGCTGATGACGTGTTTTCCTGCTTCCAATGCTTCTATAGATTGCGGCACATGCAGATTCTCCGGTGTCGCCAACACAACAAGGTCAACCGCATCTAACATCTCTGTGTAATCTGTGAATTGATGTGGAACATTAAACCGTTCTGCAACACTTTGAAGTGTCGCTTCATTGATGTCACATACTGCTGTGACATCGGTTTCGGCTATTGTGTTAAACGGTTGAAAATAAGAACTTCCCCGATGTGCCCCAACAATCCCCACCTTTATTTTCTTCGCCATGTATGTTCCTCCTTTCTAAATATAGAAATAGCATAACACATCATCAACAATTTTTCAGCAAAGTTCCTACTACGGGCAGGGTTATTTAGTTTTCGGTTTTTCTCCTATATTTTTCACATTTTAATATAACTAATACGTATGCAAAGTAGTAGGCACACTCCGTGTGCCGTCCACCCAAAATGTAAAGCGGACAGCACGCGGAGCGTGCCTGCTACCTTTAAATCAACGCTAAGTTGGGACATAAGGGTAGGGCACAAGCGAAACTCGACAGACGATATAATTATCAGTCCTACTCATTAACTGAAAATTCTTAAAACTAAATAACCTTGTCCCGTTTAAAAGACTTCAGTTGATTTCTAAAATAGAACACGGTATAATAAAGCATTCCATGACATATACGAGGCAGGCTTAACGCAACAAATTGCGGGACCTTCAAACACCACTCATGAGCAAAAAAACACTTGACCATCTGCTAATAACACTCACAGTTTTATGTGATCTCTGTTTCATCGCTACCGCAATCGTCATCGCATATTGGCTGCGATTTGAATCAGGTTGGCTCGACGTTTTAGCATTACACAAAGGCGGCACACCCCCCTTTGATGACTATTTACGGCTTATTCCTGTAACGGCAATTATCTGGTTATTGGTGCTAAAAGGTTTCAAACTCTACCGCCCAGAAAACAACGCAACACTTTCAGCGTTTTGGGTGCTTTGTAAAGCCTCAGTCATCGCACTCATCGCCACGTTAGCTGCGCTCTTTTTCGTCTATCACCACGATGCGTATTCACGTTGGGTCATGCTTCTTGCCACAGGGTTTAGCCTCGTTTGGTTGTTTCTCGGACGACTTGTCTTGTCCCGTTTTCGTCAGGCAGTTCAAGCGCAAGGAGTCGGCGTAAGTCGTGTAGCACTTGTTGGATACGATGAACGCGGCGAAAATATTATCAATGCTTTGAATGCGAAACCGAATAGCGGATACGAATTAATAGGTATAATTGACGCAAACGTTGAGATAAACCGTGTGCCACATTTGGGCAAAAGTGAAGAGATACTTGAAATTGTGCAAATGCAACGTCTTGACATGCTCTTTATCGCATCTCCAGGGGTGTCAAATGATGTTATCCTACAGATTTTGCATGCTTGTGAAGGCGTTCCTGTTCAGATCAATGTACTGCCCGAACTTTCCGAATTCATCAGTGGAGGAACAGCAGTTACGTTTTTTGACGGTATACCGGTACTTCAACTACGCGAGACACCGATGCAAGGGGTGAGCGGCATCATAAAACGGCTGATAGACATCGTTTTTAGTTTTTTGGCGTTAGTAGTGTTAAGTCCGCTTATGCTAATTATCGCGGCGACAATCCGCTTGACATCACCTGGTAGAGCAATTTTCCAGCAAGAACGCGTCGGCAGAGCAGGAAAAAGGTTTAACATTTATAAATTCCGCTCTATGCGTGCAGATGCTGAAGAAAACGTTGGGCATACGTGGGCAAAAAACGATGATCCACGCCAAACTGCGCTTGGAAAATTCCTCAGACGTTGGAGTCTGGACGAGTTGCCCCAATTTTTCAATGTGCTTAAAGGTGATATGAGCCTTGTAGGACCGCGTCCAGAGATGTCAGGACTAATTGGGACATTCCAAGAATCAGTCCCACACTATCTTGCACGGCAGCGCGTCAAATCTGGCATGACAGGTTGGGCACAAGTCAACGGTTTGCGTGGCAACACGTCTCTTGAAGATCGGGTTAACTATGACCGTTACTATATTGAAAACTGGTCACTCGCTTTGGACATAAAGATTATTTTGAAAACGCTATGGGCAATCAAAAAAGGTTCACGGTAGTCTATTGCCCAAAATAGCGTCTTACAAAAGGCCATGCCCCGGCTTTGTAATAACGGTGTCCGCCATCACCGACAAATAGTTCACACCTATCCGCAACACCAGCCACCGTATAGATTTCTTTCAAACGTTGGTATGCAAACTTGACGTGCTCAATCGGAAAAATGCCATCGTCTCGTCCTGCAACCGCACAGAACGGACGCGGTGCAATTAATCCAGCAACATCATACATCTCGCCTAACCGCATCACACCCGGCACATAGTTGCAATCACAATGGCGAATTGTTCCGATGCTTCCTTCAAACGTGCAATAGTAGCAACTCGGTACTGCCACAGCGATACGCGTTTCACATGCTGCCGCGAAAAGCGATACCGTCCCTCCACCCGAATTGCCAGTAATCGCTATTCGATCAGCATCTATAGGTAAATTTTCTATTGCCCAATCAATCAGGCGCGACATATCCCACACCCGCTCACCAATTGGAGTCCGACCAACAAGTATGCTATGAACTAACTGATGACGACATGAATGTGTGTTATTGTTCTGCTTATCCGCTTCGGTGCGCGTTTCACCGAATGCACGTGTTGTCGGCGCAATAGCGATATACCCTTCCTCCACAGCAGCTTGCCGAGCAATGTCGCGTTCACCTTCTATCATCTCCTGCTCCTCTTTTTCAGAGTGAGCAATCCCAGCGTAGATATGCGGATGGTTATGTCCATGCGGTGCAAGAATAAGCGGAACGTTCCCCTCAATTGTTTTCGGACGCAGCAGATAAAACGGCAGCGGCACCGTTGGCTCTACCCACAAATACCAACTTTCCCGAATATGGTTGTCCATATCCAAGACTTCTAACTGTTCCGCTTTCGGGACATAACCAGCAAGGTCAGATTCCATGTTGTCTAAACCAAGAACTTCCCGCAACTCTGGACGAAAATTCGCTTGCCATGCGACCAATCCTTCTCGTGTTGTTTCATGAAATTCATATTTCCGGGGCACAGTGGCGTATAGGTTTTCAAAATGTTTTTCTGCGTTATACATTACGGTTTTCTCCTCTGCAAATATTGTGGGTTGAATAAAAAACGAAAATCTGATAATATCTTTTGTAAGTAGAGAAGGAGGTCCATTTTTAGATTCTTATTTAAAAAATATTTTATTCTAAAAAGGATACCTGCTTTTCTGTTTTTGCCACTAAAAAAATAGTAAAATTGTCCAAACTTTAGTAAAAATTATGGCTTCTGACGAAAATCAAACTCAGGAAAATGAACCTATAGAAAATTCTGATACTGAACAAGCATCGACAAACAAAGTGTTCAGGATCGGTTGTATGACGTTCTGCCTTGCAGTGTTTGTGTTATTTCTATGGGTTTGGCATCACCAATCCCAATTCAACGACAACTATAGAAAAGCATCCTTCCACATGCGTAATGATGAACCAGAACAGGCAATTGAGGCGTATCAAAAAGCTATTAAAAACAAAGGTCGCACCATTTTCTTTACAAAAGCTCCTTCTGCGTACAATAATCTTGGACATGCTTACTTGTCTGCTGAACAGTTCCCACAAGCCATTGAAACCTTCAAGAAAGCGATACAGATGGCGCCGGATATGGCAGAAGGTTTTATTAATTTAGCAACCGTCTATCTTCAGAAAAATGAACCTACAAATGCCCGTGTAATATGCCTGCATGCGCTTCAAAAATTTCCTGAAGCACCACTCCTCCACTATAACCTTGCGTGTGCTTACGCACTTACGAATGAACCGAAAAAATCTTTAAACTCACTCAGACAAGCAGTAGACCTTAACCCAGAACTCAGAAATTTCGCAGAACAGGAAGGTGCACTAAAACACATTGTACCTGCACTTCCTTGAATTAAGGTTTTTTGCCCAACGCATTCGCAACAATAACTAAATCTTGGACATTTACAACACCATCACCATTGAGATCGGGTTCCGCTTCGCCCAACGCATTCGCCACTGCAACTAAATCCAGGATGTTGACTTCACCATCATCGTTGACATCCGCAGAGGGTTCAGTTTCCAATTGCGATTCATCGTATTCAAACTCAACCAAATCCAACGCAAATAGCGGCGTAATGTTTTCTATTGGATTCTCTCTGATATTAAGTGCTTCTAAAGCAGGTAAACTCAATATCGGAGTAATGTCTGTAACACGGTTACTGTTAAACCGCAGCTCCTGAAGATTTATCAAATTTTCTACGACGCTTATATCCTCAATTAAATTACCGGCGATAGACAACTTCTTCAATTTCGTGAGATTTTTGAGCGGGGTAATATGACGAATTTGATTTTCACTTAAATCTATTGAAGTCAAGTTCAGCAGATTCTTGATTGGTGAAATATCAGAAATACGATTTCCGTAAAGAGTTAAACCCCTCAGATGAATCAAATTCGCTAACGGTTGTAAGCTCGTGATTTGATTTCGAACAGCACCAAGACTCTTTAAAAATACTGCATGTTCTAAGCCTGTTAAATCGCTTATTTCTCGCCTGCCAACGCTCAAGTTGAGTATCAATCTCACATGATCCTTTCTGAGTGGTGTTCCTGCTGGTAGTTCAAGTTGTTCTATGATCGCTGCCCGCAGGTTTGCGTCTGGCATCCATTCCGATGCGGATTCTTGTGGGTCCACTATTGTAGGATCTAATACTTTGACAACGCTATTCGCAGGTATGCCCGGATCCTGTTTTAGTAAAATCTCACCGTCTAAATCTGGCACTGTGTGTTGAGTGCTGGTGAATCCGCTTGCAACACCAGTGGCTTGCATCGGCAATTGGATGGTTTGCGGTCTGCCACTGCGATTATAGACTGCCCATCCATTCGTGAACTCTCGGATAAAAAACCCTTCACAGTTGCCGCAGTATCGCGCTTTTCACTGATCGGTTGTCCTAAATCCGCATTCCAAAAATCATACCAGATGTGTCTGCGGGCTGCGTCTATAGTCACATAGCCATTAGAATGTGTCAGGACTAATGTGGTAATAACCCGCATAATACGCTGGTTTTCTGGGCTATCTGGCGGTTCTCCTCCAATACCTACCCCCTGTAAACAGTTGATTTGTGGATGCCGCAGATTTGCTTCATCCCAAGTTAACACATCTTCAACCAGAGCAAGACCCTGATAATTGTATCCGCCCGGATAATTCCGAGCGTTTTCTATATAAGAACCGTTCACATATTCTTTATAATGAAACAGTTTATTTCGACCAGCACTTATCATAATCAAAAAATCGTCCGGAACGCGTTTGCGTATCTCTCGCAAAATATACTTGGTGACCGCTACTCTTTCTTCTCCTGTTGATGTAATAAAGAGATCACTTCCTATGAAACCACCATCATTGCCGGGGACATTATCAAGGAGAATTCCATCATATAGACCACATTCAGCTACGCCCACAGCCCATTTTATGATGAGCTCTTGCACCGCTGGCAGCATAAAATTCACCTGCGGTTCGTAGTTACCGTCTGCATACTCAGTAACGATGTTACCATCGGCATCTCTTAACCAATACTCAGAATCCTCATCCATCGGGTAAGCATCATTCGGGGCATTGAAGGCTGTCGGGTATAAAAGCAGCATGTTCGGGTTGATTTCAAGACGACGTTCCTTGCTCGCTTTCAGTTCCCCCATATTACCACGGAGCCAGAAACTTGTTTCAGAACCGCTCACAGCAGTAGACCACCGCATCGGAAAGTGTGTATAGGTTCCATCAAGTTGGAGGTCGAAAAGTGCAAAACGTTCGTCTTTGGATTTACCCTCAATTCTGACAGTACTCCCTCGACCAAAAACCGATGGATATGTTCGTGTTGTGATACGTTCTTTGATGGATGGTAGATATGGTTCAATCTTACACACTTCATCGTAACTAAGCCCAACAAGGTTCAAAGCCAATAGTGGTGTAATATCGTCTACCGGATTACCTTGTATGTAGAGGCCCTCTAAAGCAGGTAAATTCAATAGTGGACTTATATCTGAAACACGGTTATGTTGCAGTTGCAGCTCCTCTAAATTCTTCAAATTGGCTACGACTGTTATATCCTCAACTACATTGTGAGCGAGAACCAATTTTGTTAATTGCGTTAGATTTCTGATAGCAGTAATATCACGAATCCGATTCTCATCTAAAATGAGTTGTCTTAGGTTCACCAGATTCGCAAGCGGTGAAATATCGGAAATGCGATTCACGCAAAGATTCAAGTGCGTCAAATTTACCAGGTTGGCTAACGGTTTTAAGTCTTTTAGTTTATTACCACAAGCATTGAGATGCTGTAGAAACACCGCATGTTCTAAGCCTGTTAGATCGCTTATTTCGCGATTGTTAATGATTAATTTATCCAACGATTTGAGATGTTCTCTCGTGAGTGATGCCCCCTCCGGTAATTCAAGTACTTCTCGGACCGCTGCGCGCAGGTTCGCATTTGGCATCCATTCCGCGGTGTCCTTGTTCACAATATCTTCTTCATCGACATTCGTAGGCGTACCTGTCTCCTGTGTTGGCTCATCATATATGAATACAACGAAGTCTAAAGTCAACAGTGGTGTGATGTCTTCCACCGAATTACCTTGGATATAGAGCCTTCCTAATTTTGGCAAGTTCACCAACGGACGAATGTCGGAAATACGGTTATGTTGAAGTCGTAGCTCTCTCAAATCCTTTAAATTTCCTAATACAGTTATATCTTCAACCAAATTGTGAGAGATCACTAATTCCGTCAATTTCGTCAGATTTCTGAGGGGCGTAATATCACGAATTTGATTTTTACTTAAATCAAGCTGAATCAGCCGCTTCAGATTTGTGAGGGGTGAAATATCAGAGATGCTATTCTCACAGAGAAACAAGTTCTGTAGATAAACTAAATCCGCTAACGGTTGTAAGTCCTTTATTGAATTACGACATGCACTCACATAGTTTAAAGACAATGCATGTTCCAATCCTGTTAAATCGCTTATTTCGCCATCGTTAATGCTCAACGTCTTTAACGATTTTAGATGTTCTTTGGTCAGTGGTACATCGTCTGGCAGTTTGAGTTGTTTTACCACTGCCGCGCGCAGGTTCTCGTCCGGCATCCAGTGATCTTCTTGGGCCGAAGCAATGCATGAAACACTAAGCAGAATGAAAATAAATAAAAAGTATTTATAAACTTGCCTCATTATCCTCACCTCACGGAATCACCGCAACATAAACCTGTGAATGCCCCGAAACATCCGACGTATACACCACAGCCGTTTCATCTGGACTGAAAGAAGGGTGCGGATGTGTCCACTGCGGACCGTAAACGGTGTCCACTTTCATTTCCATCCAACTCAACGATTTCTCTCTATCTCCTGCTTGTTGTGCTGCCGCCCAATCTTCAGCGACTGCATACCGATCCTTTTTCCATTGACTACCACTCGACGAACTCTGTGGATAACAGACAGGCACATGTTCACCCGTTTCCACGTCAACCAATCGCAACCCAATATCAGGATGAACGGTGTCGCATAATACTTTTGTACCCGCGCGATTACTCGCAATGTGCCACGCATTAAAATCTGAGATTGTCTGCATCTCAAGTGTATCCAAAGATATGCGGCGCAGGGCGTAAGGCCAATGCGTTACAATCAATTCGTCCTGAGAACCAAGAAAGGTTTCATGGACAAGGAATTCGTTATTATCATGCTGGTAGAGTGATCGGTTTTCAGTGCCGTCACGTTTAATAGTCCACATACGCGGTGCGGGGTCACCAGAATAGGCAATTAAATCAGCATATTTTGGATGGAATTGCGGGTGAATAATCGTCTGATTAGGTGAAGTATAGATAATATCACCACCGCTCCCATCGGTAGCGGTGACAGTGATGTGCGATTTATCATCACGTTTCATCGCTGTGACGATAAACTGCTCATCTGCACTCACACTGCATTCACCAAGGCTGCCCCCTGGAAATTCCGCAAGCACCCGTTCCGCCAATGTGTCAAGATGAATCGCCTTAATAGAATCGCCTTCTGTGTAAAAGAGTTCTTTCCCATCTTTCGCAATGATGCCAGAATATCCATGCACTTCTTCACCATTGGTCAACTGCACAATATCGCCATTCGGAAATTCAAGTTTGAAAAAATTCGCATTTTCTGAACGGTAGGAGGTAAAAATCAAGTGGCTTTGGTCAGGTGTAAAGGATGGGGTGAGAAAATAGAGGTTATGGTTAATTGTAGTATCGTTTGTGAGTTGATAGATATGTGCGCCTGTTTGACTGTCTTCGAATTCTTGTAGTTCTGATGGATGAACGGAGCCTTTTGCATATTTTGCCATAATTCCTCCTAAAAGCAGTATTTTGTTTTCTAAAAATGGTGTATTTTATAGTAAAACCTATAATTAATGGGACACTTTTGTAGCGCAAACTGTTAGTTTGCGGACTCATAAGCACAAACTAAAAGTTTGATGCTCAACTTCTGTTGCCCGTTATGTTTTCAAAACAGGTTTATCAAGGTGCCCCAATACTTTTAAAGTTCACTATATTATTTGGAAATCAATCACAACCTACGGTTTTTCAGTTGGAAATACTATAATAATTATCGTTTATAGTAGCAAATTCACCTCATTTTGACAAGCGGAATTGTCAAGAAAAATGTTATAGTAGACTTTAGAATTAATTGGACATTATGTTCGGTTCGGTTAGGAAACCGAACCTACCAGGGTGTTGAGCATCAAACTTTCAGTTTGTGTCCGCATCTGCACAAACTAAATGAAGATTAAAAAATAAATTGGGTAATATAGCGAGGTTAGGAAACCTCACCAGCAGAGATGTACACCTGCTGCTGGCGAGGCGGGGAATGCCTAGATGGCATTCATACCGTTGATTTCTTCCTAACCTCGCCAAATTACCGAATTAATAACTTAAACTTCATAAAGTTTGTGCTACAGAAGTTTACTATTGGAGATGGCAAGGTTTGCAGATAAGTGTGAATAAAGTAGCGTACAATGGTATAATCCTTACAGTGGACTCCCTATTTTGCTGCAAAAGTTGATTAATGAACGTTATCGATTTTGGAATTATAAATCCGATGAAAAGCAATCTAAATGATTATCCGGTTACAAACACTACTATCCAGTTGAGTGACAGAGAGATTCAATTCACTATTGTAGATGACCCTGACCATTTCTTGGATGAATTGAGCAAAGAAGATAGTGAAGGTAGGCTCTTTTTACCCTATTGGATTTATCTGTGGGAGTCTGCTATCGCTTTAGCACGCCACGTATCTGAGAAGACGGAAGCGTTCACTGATCGACATATTTTAGAAATCGGATGCGGTTTTGGATTGGCGGGGATTGCCGCATCTCAAGCAGATGCTAAAGTTGTTTTTACCGATTTTGAGCATGATGCACTACTGTTTGCAAAGCACAATGCACAACTAAACAGCGTTGATTCGGCTATTTTTATTGAGATGGATTGGAGCGCGCCGTGCTTTCATTATAAATTTGATGTTATTCTCGCCTCTGATGTGATATATGAGGAACAGAATTGGCAACCAATTTTATGTTTACTTCGGAGCTTGCTGAGTGATAACGGTATCGCAATCTTTTCTGAGCCGAATAGAAAAAATGCAGATGGATTTTTCATAAGTTTACGTGAAAACAGATTTACGTACCAAAAATCCACCTGCTCTATTTCGTTGGATCAAAAGACAACCTTAATTAACATTTACACAGTTAAACGCGTTTAGAGTAAAAACCACAATTACCTGGACATTAGCGAGAACATGTTTTACTATAATGAAACGGGTTATGGATTGACTTGCGGCTGCTTAGGCGGATGAATTTCATAACATGTTGCCTTATGACAAACGATGACATGTTTTCCAATCGCAAGATATTTCGTTAATTCAGGTTCTTTTTTAAGCAACTCAAAATAAGCATCACTGCCAAATTCAATTTTCTTTGTTTCGGTTTCAGGTTTGTGTGTACTATCCACCCACACTTTTTCGCGAAGATGAAAAGTCTTGTTCTTGACCTGCTGAACAGTGACAGCCGTTTCGGCTACTTGCGCTTGCCTCTGAAGTGCTTGCAATGTTTCGCTCTCTTCAACTTGTTTTGCTACGCTCGGCGCGTCTTTTAACGGACGAATTTGAACTGCAGACAGTGGAACTGATTGATCTCTTCTCGCCCTCGACAATTGTCTTCGCTGTGCTTCGTCTTCTGTAACAAGAAATGAAGTATACGGAGTCATAATTCCATATTTATCACTGAGACGTGTAATTTCCTCAATCAATTCCTTGTTTTCACCATTCAGTCTTATCTCATCAACGAGATATGCAACCTTACGTTGTGCCCATAGCTTTGGTAGAAATTGATGATCCGCTTCCTGTTTCGGGAACTTTGCTGCATTAGAAAATTCATGTTGCTTGCCGTTGATGTCTCCGCGTAGAGTAAGTTTTGTCTTACCAGTACCAGCATACCTGCCAAGCACAGTCAACTGTGAACCACGAAATAGATGTGGCAGCTTCTGTGGATAGAGGTTTTTGGTTTTGATGTTCTTGATATCCAAAGCCAAATTGACGAGGATAGGTTCACTTACCTTTGTAAAGAAAGAGGAAACAGCAACTTCTAAATTCTCTTTCGGTTTGACATATTGACGGGTGCCGCCATTTTGTTCTGCCATTTTATCAAGCAAATTGACGTTTACATCGTAACCAACGCCAAACACAAAGATACGGGATTTATCACTGTTTTCACCAGTAACGTTCTTGAGAATTCGCGTTGTATCTGTTTCACCGACGGTTGCTTCGCCATCCGTTAAGAAAACAATGATGCGCGGTCGCTTCGGATCCAGTTCATCGTCCAAGGCAGCGAGTAATGCATCATTGATATTTGTACCACCGTTTCCAACAATATCGTCAACAAAAGCGAGGGCATTTTCACGTTCCTCTTTTACTGAAACCAACTTTTCAGAGAACGGTTCAACATCAGTATTAAATAGAATGAGGTTAAAACGGTCTCCATCGTTTAAACTGTTCACGCAAAAGCGAAGTGCCTCTTTCGCCTGTTCTATTTTCGGTCCTTTCATACTCCCAGAACGATCGAGAATAAAGATAAAATCTTTCTCAATAACTTCTGACTTCTTCACCTCATATTTTGGTGAAATCAGGAGCATAAAAAAGCCATCTTCGTCTATATTATCCCGATGGGCAATCAGGTCAATGCCAAAATCTTTGTCTGAAAGTGAATAGTAGCATACAAAATCACGTTTTACGTGGACATCTGTTCCTTCGTAACTGATATTTGCGCGATGATTATTCTTGCGATTGACAGCTATCTCATGTGAAGGTGAATAGATAGTTTTGAGCGCATGTTTGCTTTTTAGGTCAATTGAAACAGCAAGACTACCTACGGGTTGATGGGTATATTTGTCGGTTCGTAGTGGGTATGTATACTTTGCAAGACCGGAATCTACGCTAATAACTTGTGAGTATTCAAGTTGAATCCGTCTTTCGCCATTAGGTGGGATCGGAAACACGCGCGCCTGAAAAGCGCGAGTTCCGATATATTCCAAAAGTGCGGGGTCTTGCATAGAACGGACAATGCCTTCATAAATACTTCGTGCTCTATCTTTTGCGAGCAGTTCCCCTTTTACCGGTTTTCCATCAATGTATAACACAAAATCTGAAACAGCCACGTCATCAGGAAGTGGAAAAAGATAGGTGCCTTCCAGTTGAAAGTCGTTCGGGTTTGCGAAAATCTGGTCAATTTTTGTCGTTGCGAGTTGGTTATCAATAGAGACGTTCACATGGTGTTTTTCAATTCTTAGCGTTTCAATTTGCGGAATGCGGGATTGACTTGTGACAATAATACCTTGCGCATGCACAAATTGGATAAATCCCATAAAGAACAGAATTAACAACGCTGCGTGGAAATTCAGTCTTGTCATTTGGAATCTCCTTTAGATATGTAAATAATTTACATCAATGGGGCTTATAAATTCTAATAAAACGATACGTAACTATTTAAAACGTATGTTTAAAATTTGGGTTTACTGGTTTATGAATTGGTCTGCCAAATTTATTAGAGGGTAAATTCTTCTGGCACGGATTTGGAATAGTGCCTTTAACATATCTTTGGTAAATAGTTATACCATTTCTAATAAATATTATTCCATTAAGAGATTCAACATTTATTGTTTGCTGAAGGGACCTTTCTTCTGTAGGAGCGACCTCCTGGTCGCTCCTACAAGAAATCCCAGCAAATGACACATTCTATATTAGAAATGGTATTACTTATGATTTTAGACGTTTAAGCTATAAAAAAGTTGAGAGGTTAGTGTGAATGTTTATTCTGTGCGTTGATAGAATTTTAGACTTTATCTGCCAAAAACACACTCACTATTGAGATTGCAACTTAAATAATGTGTCTCGAGCGTGCATTCGAGTTCGAGAATCATTTGCATGCAAATCTCGTTCGTCGTCAATACTTTGCAATCATGGTATCTGACATAGATTGATAAGAGATATTCAGTCCAACCACAATTCCGAACATTTTTGGCTTGAATATGTCCAATTTATAGTTGTCGGACTAAAGTAAGTTAGCATAGGGATTGTTTTAGATTACACTTGCCTATTGAGAATCTAACAAATTGAAGGATTGTGGTATAGTATAGTTTTCCAGTTGCACTACTACACACATTCATGGTATCCTATAGATACACTCTGATGTCTGACTTGAACGACTATTTCCAGTAAAACACATCAAAAAACTAAAAATTTAAACTACAATAACACAATTTTAATAGCAAAATGAATATAGATTCCCTTTCCAATCTTGATACTTTCGTCAATAAACGCGTAAAAGAGTTATTTGTTGCGCAATCTAATAGACCTGCCGCTTTGAAGGACATAAATCTTTCACGATTAACACCATTCCACCGATCTTTACTTGTTGCAGATGGAACTGTCACACGTTTTATTGAAGCGTATAAGCTGTCACCGGTGCAGGTGGTCCTTTTATACCAAGCAAGACGGACACTCCATAACAAACACTTCTGGCTTGATCTTCCAACAGGCGGTAATATTATCGCGCGAGAAGTCGTTCTACAGACACCATCAACAGAAAATCAAACGCCCAAAATCCACGCTTATGCAGTGTCTCAAATTGTCCACGAACGCCTACCCCAAACTGTTGTAAAAGGACTTGAAGCAGGAATAGATGGGTTAGGGATGCTACTGCAAAACAGTCAATTAGAAACCCGTCGTGATTTGCTTTGGTGGGGGATTGAACAGGCAACCGGTTTGCCAAGTAGCCTCGCGTATTTCGAAGGAAAACCGCTTCTCAGTCGAACCTATAGAATCGTTGCTAACGGAAATCCACTTATGTTGATCACCGAAAGATTTCCCGTTGACAATTCATAGAATTATAGAGAAATCCATAATTATCTTTACATTGACGAGGTTAGGAAGAAATCAAGAAATCAACGGTATGAATCATGGCGAATGCCATACGCGCATTCGTCTTTAGGCATTCCCCGCCTCGCCAGCAGAGATGTACAGTTGCTGCTGGCAAGGTTTCCTAACCTTGCCAATTACCGAAATATTTACTTAAACTTCATTCAAGGGGGAATGCGTAAGTCCCGTTACTGTCCCCATGGTCGTGCTTGCTTGATTGAAATTTTCCCATCCTTTGTAATTTTGAACTCAATTTCCATAGCAAAATCTGTTGTTTGCGATGCGCCACCATACAACTGACTAAACTTGTTGTGTACTGTGCCAAGATATAAATTCAATTCGCGTAGATATTTGTCCGACAGAATTCGTTTGTTATCTGTTACTCGGTTTGAGGTTGACACAATTCTATAGTTACTGCTATCCCACCAATCCAACAAAATTTCTTCTGGAATGGACTGTTCTTCTGGATTTGTCACGAGGTTTTCCCCAATTTGGGTGTTGAGATAGTAATTTCCTTCAGTCTGATAAACAACATCATCAGATACAGCAACACCGTTTGCTAATTCGTTCTCAAAATTGGGATGGACAAGTACGCCCATTGCTGTCGTTAAATGGTCAATGCGAAAAAAGTCCCGTGCCTCAAACGCACGGAAATTCCATAGACTCGCAAAAACCTGCTTAATCGATTTTGACAAATGTCCTTCATCAGGATTGTGCGTAAAGGAATCGTATAACCCCGCGCCACTAAAACCGGGCAGGTCCTCACTGTTCGTGCTGGATCGGCACCGAAGAGAAGTTCCGTTTGGAAATGAATTTTGTAAATCTGAAAGTGCCTGCATCATCCACGCTGGCATTTTTCCCTTCTCTATTTCTGATCTAAATTTTGTTAGTTCGGCTGTTTTTGCGTCATGCGAATTCTCAAAATCAGGATCATTAAGTAGAGCTTCAATTTTTTTATAAAAGCCGTTATGCTTCATGAATTCGTCATAAAAATAGAACGGCACCCCAAATCCGTCTGGTACTGTGCCTTTAGGAAATCCAAATGTCCTTAGTGTTGCAACGTTAGCTGTTTTAACGCCGAAGCTGGATGAGTCCGCGAACTTGATGTCGTCGAGTGGCAAAATCTTTTTAGCAGAAAGATTGCGTTTAGGTTTCTGCGTTTTTGTTGGACGTAAATCAGCAAAATGAGTTTCTACCTCTTCACGTGTCGCTTCCTTAATTTCAAAACCATCCGCGTTTACCCTATAGTAAACGGACTTTCCAATAAGCGGTGCAATCAATTTATGTTCCCACGCTTTGGTAATAAATGCGTTTGGAACTTTATCTTGAATAGCACGCAAGTTCACGTGTGAAAGTGGTGTTTGCCGCACACCTGTGATTATCCCTGCAACCCGCGGCATTTCGTTCGGTAACGTCTTGCAAATGACGATATCGCGTAGTGTTGGACGCTCGTTTGCCCCCAGTAGACGCAGCCGACCATACGACTCTGCCTGATTCAGTGGGAGATAACCGATGTGAGCGTAAAGGTCATCTTCAAAGTAAACGGGAAATTCAGCTTTATCATATAGTGCCTTTTCACGTCTATAAATACCAATAGCCCCCCATAACGGGCAATAGCCAAGCCTGTTCTTGAGTATCGGCATCTTCGCAACAAGCAAGTCGTGCACAAGTTTAATTTTTTCAAATGGAAACGCATCGTTTGGATTAAACTCAAAAGTGTAAACCCCGGGTTCACCGTTCGGTGCAGTAAAAAGTGGGCGGTAGCTGAGCACACCGCGCATCTGTCCTTGTCCTCTGTCTAAACCCACAGCCCGCATGAAACTTCCATGAGAACGATGTGTCTTTGTGTTCATAAAATAAAGTTGTGGGTTTTGTGTATTCGTATTTTCAACCTGAATTTTTACAAATTCAATTCCAGCAAGTTGAGTGTCAATACGCACATCTGTGCCCTGATATGATAACTTCTTGAAGGTTTCCCGGTCAGGGATTGTAGCTGCTCCATCTCTGAATTCAACTTGTTCAGGGGTTAGGCGCGGTCCTGAAGGTTCTCTTGAATCACGTCCTCTGCTAAATCCACCTCTTCCACGAGAGCGTTCATTCCTACCGCTTTGCATTTGGCGAATCTCGTTTTCACTGAATTGGACACCTCTGGCATTTTCAATCCTCATGACTCTTACCATAAGTTCCTTTTCAGATGTACTCAGTTCGCCATTTGCATCAAGGTCGAATCGCTTTTCATCTTTTGAGAGTGTTTCTTGCGCCCAAGTGTTTTGGATAACAACTAATGAAAATATTGTTATTAAAATGGGAAAAATTATGTTGATTTTATGTTTCATGGTTTTCCTCAATATAGGTGAACTTTGAAATTATTGGAACACTTTAATAAATCTGTTTTGGAAACATAACGGGCAACAGAAGTTGAGCATCAAACTGTTAGTTTGTGCTTATGAGTCCGCAAACTAACAGTTTGCGATACAGAAGTATCCCATTAATTATAGGTTTTACTATAAACATTGAAATTTGGGTAAAATACAATCAGTCCTTTCTTATTAGGTTAGGCAAATTAGGAGCCGAATTTGTTCAGAAAAAACATCCATCTTTGAATGTGAAAACTTCCACAGATGAAACTTGGTTTTTATTTTCAAATTGGTGATTTTGTGATATGATATGCAGTACAGTTTAGATTTCAAGATACTTAGGTAAGGAGATTTTATCATGTCCAACTTTAATAATTCAACATATTGGTTCATACTAACCCTCCTTTTAACATCTGTCATTAGTCTTCCCAGTTTTGCCCAAGACGAAAACACTGTTCTGCTCTATACATTTGAAACTGGTGAAGGAGATACCGTCAAAGACCTCTCTGGAAACGGGAATGATGGTAAGCTAATGGGTAGCGCGAAGTGGGGGGACGGTAAACCTGGTAGCGGGCTTGTTTTGGGTGGAAACGGACCGAGAGACTTTGTGGAAATTCCCGATAGCGACAGTCTTGATTTAGTTGAAGGACTCACTGTGGAGATGTGGGTTTTCCTGAATTCTCCATCAACTGCTGGCGGTACAGGTGCAACTAAAGAGACAACCTATAAAGTAGGTCCTCGGAGTGACCAGAAAGTGCTACTCCGCATGACAACGACTTCAAAAGCGTGGGGCAGTGCTGTCGTTATCAGTAATAAGGTGTTAGCTCTTGATAAATGGATACATATCGCTGGAACTTACGATGCGGAGTCCGGTGAAGGTAAGATTTACATTGATGGCGAAATAGATAACGAAGGCGACATCGGTGGTGATATTGTTCCGAATAACGATAAACTTTGGCTCGGGCGCGGTGCTGGCCCGTTTCTGGATGGTCGCATGGACGAAGTGCGAATCTCCAATATCGCGCGTTCACAGCAAGAAATACAGCAGCTGATGGATATTGGAATTGACGGTGTACTTGCGGTAACACCACGCGATAAGTTAGCAACAACGTGGGGACAACTCAAATCGCGTGTTGATACACGGTAGCCAAGTTTTAATACGGAAGTTCGATCGTTAT
The DNA here is from genome assembly GCA_965221425.1 of Candidatus Poribacteria bacterium. Classification (GTDB taxonomy): domain Bacteria; phylum Poribacteria; class WGA-4E; order WGA-4E; family WGA-3G; genus MSPOR6. The sequence goes on from OZ244889.1 coordinate 1,155,914, forward strand.
CTCCGTCAAAAATTCATCTACTACATGCCGATTGTGAACTCGTGCGGAAATTACGGAACCGTAAATATTCCCCAGATAAAATATACCGCTGAGTGTGCCAAGTGTCCATCCTTTGACGGATGAAAACCCATCTCTACGGAAGCCATCATAAGCTTGCCAGCCTGTTATGCCTACGGTAAGTAGAGAGTTTAACGCATCGCCAACACGTCCCGTATAGACCCGTCCTGCTCCCGGCACAATTGTAGAGAGAAAGCCAGCTAATAAGGGACTACGGGTAGGTAGTTTTGCACCTTGTGCAGCATATCTGCTGTACATTGCTGCTTTTTCCCGCACCTCCAATACCTCTGATTCTTGTAGTCCAGCGAATAGTTTTTCTGCCTCAAACCACTGCTTTTGCATTAGATAAGAGAGTCCTATTAGTTGCTGCGATTCAGCTCGGTAGCGAATATCTGTTATGTGTGGCAGGGATGTCCCAAGATAATTTATCGATTTCCGATACTGTTCCATGAGAAAATAGGAAACACCAATTTGAAAATAAGCGCTGCTCGCCAATTTGCTATTCGGAGATTCCTGTAGAAATGTTTCAAATATTTGGATAGCTTGTTCAGTTTTGCCACTGAAACGATGACAAAGGGCAATGCGATAGCGAATTATTTCGCTGTCCTGCGGTTTATAAAATAGATAACGTTGATATTCACCCGCAGCGCGAAGATAATCCCCTTGCTCATATAAAAAATCAGCAAATTTGAGGACATTTTCAGGACTGTAGTAGTCAAACGACTCCTCGGAATCTGCAATGGACACTAACGTAATATTAAAGAGGATTAGAAGCAGGAAGCCCGAAATCCATTTAGTGGTCATAATCTGAAATTGGATCAATATTTTTGCCAGTTTGTAGGTCTTTATGGTAGTGCGTTGATTGCAAACCGTTGCATCGGATTAGTCTGTCAGCAGTAAGGAGTATACCGCGCAACATTCCATACTCTTGTATACAGGCCGTGCCGAAACGGGAACAAGTCGGTGTGAAATTGCACGTTGCACCATCTTGACTGGAGATGAATTTTTGATACAACCGAATTAGTCCTGTCGCAGCGAGTTTCAACTCCGAGGTTTCCTGAAACTTAAAGTGGCTAACTTTTTGCGGGCTCTCTTTTGTAATGGGATTGACTTTTAGGATAAAGGAGAGGTCGGTTGCTTCTCCTGCATAAGAAGATGTGGAAAGCGTAATAATAATTAAACACACAGTCCAGAAAGAAATAATTTTAGAGTTAAGAGTATGATTTACCATTTGACTACTTTGACCTTTACAGATTCGGGGATTGTAAAATTGAGTATTGAATTTTGCGGTTTCGCGTTCACTTGCGGATTACTATAGACAATTTTTTCACGTTGCAGTACTTCAGATTTGGGACCATAAGTGCTGGATGTAACTGTCATTGGAATATAGTTAATACCAATCTTTTTATGGTTCTGATACAGCGATCTTGCGATAATGTGCCCTTTAGGGTTCTTCACTTCAGCAGAGATGAGTTTGTCCTCGCGCATCCCTAAGATGGTAGTTCCCAGCTGCTCTTTAGCTTTTTCTGGCGGCTTCCAGTAAGTATAGAGTACTTTATCCACAATGTCATGCTTGTCTAGAGAATACCCAATGGCTGTCAATCCGTACTCTGCTTGTGTAGATTGAATTATGGATTCAATAAAGGGAAGCGGAATGCGTCCTTTAGCGATAAAACGAAATGCTTGTTTCTCTATTGGATAGTAAATCTCTAACACATTCTCCTTTACAACCATAATTTGCTGAACAGGTTTTGTGACTTCAACGACAACCCGCAATGCTTTTACATCGTAGTGGAGCGTGCCTGCTATATGTTCAGTTTTACCTTTTTCAGAAAGTTCACGCGTAAAATCTAAAGACAGCGTTTTTAGTGGTGCTGCGTGAAGCGGAAGTGTTAAAAGGAACGAAAATAAAAAAAGTGTTGCGAATCCGATGTTTTTTGACATCAACTTTTCAAACGATGGAACGGTAAACATCTAAAATTATTACTCTGTTGATTGTAGTGCTTCCTCTAACCCGAGTCCAACTCCAATACCAACGACTATCAATCCAACTGCTGCACCACCACTGAGACATCCTGCAGATGCCCAGTTGGCTTGAACACTTCCCCTTTTTGATTTGTAGGTTGACGTGTAAACGGATACATATTCCGGCGTTCTCCCAATCAGTCGCGAAACTGGTGGGGCGGGTCGATAAAAATAGGTGCCCGTCAGACCTGCTGGCGGTAAAAGACAGCTGGTCCAACCACCAGGCAAAGGCAAAAATACGAGGCCCGAAAGCAGACATCCCGTGCCAAACCATAGCGGTTTGTTAACGTCTTTATTCGCATCAGCTGTTGCGTCTGCCTCAGCTTGTGCCACCACTAAATTTTGCTGAGCAAGCGCGGTAAAAGGCATACTAAAAGTTAGCAAGACTACCCAAAAAACTAAAATATAGAATATTAAATTTTTTTTCATTCGATTTCTCCTTATATGGAATTACAAAATATTAGATTACTTTCTTTGTGAAAAAGACATTTTATTTTATGGTAGACTTTAGAATTAATTGGACATTATGTTCGGTTCGGTTAGGAAACCGAACCTACCGGGGTGTTGTAACACAACCTTTTAGTTTGTGTCCGCATCTGCACAAACTAAAAGTTTGATGCTCAGAAGTGTCCCATTAATTATAGGTTTTACTATAGTTCCAATTGTGTGCGGATGGCCTGACGCACCCCATTGCAGATTTGCATTGCATGGTGTGTATTTTCAGCTGTAGCGGAATCACCAGGGTAACGCGCATCCACTGCATAAGTGGATATGATTTTAAAATCTGGTTGCCAAACTTGCCAAATAGACACAGTCGGTGTAATCAGATCCAGCAATTCTTGAAGGTTATGCGTTTTTGAAAAAGGGATGTTTGCCTCTTGCAACCACGCTTTTAGATACTTTTCAATACACTGTTGGACATGGAAACAGATAGAGTTATGAACAGGGTTCGGAGATTGCTGAAGCCATTTTGCTGAATTATAATCCTCTTCGGCTTTTTCTATCCATTCCAGCGTCAACGGATTCATACATCTCTTCTCTTCTTTAACAAGGTTCGGTATACTTTTAGGGTTTTCTATATTGTAGTTTGCATTAGAACCGTGAAGCAGCTCACCTTTTTCAGTAATTTCTCGGAGAAACCAATCGTTATAAGAGACACGATAAGCGATTTCTTCTGGTGATCGCACCAAGAGATCCATGCTAAAACGATATGGAATCCGTTGACGTATCTCCACAGCTTTATTGCGAAACTCTGATTTCGGAATAGGCATCACAACAAGCAGGTCTACATCTGAGTCTTCCGTAGGTGTGCCGTAAGCATAGGAGCCAAAGAGAATAACTTGGAGCGGGGCAAATTCGCGCACGATGTCATCACACGTCGCTTGAATCTCTTGTCTACTAACCATGTGATTACTCCATCAACTACTACCATTTCTATTAATTTTTGTCTCATTACCGGTTGTTAAAAATAAAGCGGAATGCGGCACAAACTGGAAGTTTATGCTACAAAAGAGACATTATATATCAGAAATGGTATACCGTGGTAAATACTAAGGTAAACCACAACGCTATCTAAATAGCCTCAAAATCAAAACAACCAACATCCTGCTCTACCGGGAACATAATGTTGAGAGAAGAAAATTCCGACAGTGATAGGCATCATATCTTGGTTTGGCAATGAAAAGAAAGGTCTATCCACTCGCAATTCAAGTTTGAGCCGACTCTTCGTGAGACGGAGCATTGAGATTCCACCGACAACATAAGCACCTAACCCACTATCGCCTTCTGTATCATGATAATCATAGTAATAGTATTCGTCATCGGACCAATAATCTTTTTCTTTTCTTTCGGTTATGGTTGTAGAGCTGCCTCCGAATATGGAAACCCCTCCGCCTACATAGGGTGAAATGTTTTTATTATTGAAAAAGTAACGCCCACCAATAGACCAAGATGCAAACATAAAATCGTCGTTTCCACTGCCGCGAAACTCTGTTCCTACAGCATACTTTGGTGTCTCATAAGACCACCCAAACTCCCAACCGGGTTCACCAAACACATCTGCCCCAGGTATGGCAGCGCCAAATATTCCGATATTCCAAAGTGATTCACCCGTTATCTTTTTCACCTCGGCTGCTTCTTGTCCAGTAACAGTTTCCATGTCCACAGTAGAGTCAATGGGTTTGTTATGAACAATTGCATCAACCAATCTGGGAGCTGCCTTAATCATCTCCTCTATATTGTCAATCCAAAGTTGTTTCTCAAGAGTAACCGTTCCGGGCGGATTTTCTTGACTCAGATGAACCATGATCTTTTCACCTAAACGGAGGAAAGTAATTCGGTATACATTTCCTGATTTAGGAGTTTTATAAACGGGATCACCAACAGAGATACCGAGTTTTCGGAATTCTGCAGCTACTAACACAGCCGCGCTATGTGCATCAACTTCATTAATGCCGGCATGGTCTCCAACCAATAAAACAGCATTTCTGACTTCAGCAGACGCGGATGATGCGCCTTGTTGAGCGTAGGTTGTAAAGGGTAAAACACAGGTTAGGATTGATGATATGAAAAAGACTAAAATATAAGCCATCGGATTAATTTTCATTTTTTCTCCTTTTTAACTTCTGGACAAATACAATTATTTCAATGTAATTATAAATTTCAATGTAATTATAACGAGATTTTGTATATGTTAGTGATAATTCAGTTATGTTTTCTTTAAAAAATTAAATTGAGTCTACCATTGTATGTGCCGTTCTACCTCCCTCATAAACTCAAGGTATTTCTATCTCCCTCATAAATTCAAAGTATGTGGAAAAGAAAAAACTGAAAAGGACGAGTACGAGAATAATAATCAAAACAACACTTATGATAAAACCGATAAGAACAGAAGTCAGCTGAATCTGACGAGTTTTGGCTTTATAAGCCTCTGTGTAAAACAGGATTTCTTCTTCCGATTTTTCCAGTAACCGAGTAGATGGTGGAGAAGATTCGTAAACATAAGCGATAATAAGTCCTATTACATTTAATACTAAACCTGCAACCAACCAGAGTAGTTTGTTGGTATCGGATTGTGCGTCTTGTTCAGCGGTAACGTGTATTTTGTGTCAGTTAGCATTCATTTTTCATCTCTATTCATTGTTCTTTCACGCATCTTAATAGTAAGTTCTTAATATCAGATATCCAATTAACCTCCACTTATCAAAAGTAAGAAAATTAGAGCAAATGGGAGGACAGAACCTATGATAGCATAAGTGAGCTGAATACCTCTTGCCTTCGCTTTATATGCATCTGTATAATACGCGGTATACTCCTGTGATTTTTCCAATAAACGTGTTGCTGGTGGTGTCGGTTGATAGATAATAGCGATAAGAATTCCTATTATGGTTGCGAAAAAACCTACAACGAGCCATAAAAATTTGTTGATATCGGTTTGAGCATCGTGTTCAGCAGAAATCTGTCCTTGATAGTGTTCGTTATTCACTTATCGGTTCTCCTTTAGTATCTGTAGGACGTTTGTGTAGCAATGATTACCTATAGCGTAGATTGGCATCCTTCAAAGTGTTTTTTACACATCTTAAGAATAGTTTTAATATGGCATTTTGCTAATACTCCCGATCATAGCCACTGAAGTGATGAAGAATAAAATACCGATCCCAGCACCAATGGCAAATCCTATAGCGGCATAGGTAAGTTGAATACTTCTTGCCTTGGCGTGATATGCCTCCGTGTAAAACATTGTGTACTCATGCGGCTTCTCAAACAAACGTGTTGCTGGTGGTGTCGGTTGATAGATGTATGCTATGAGAAGCCCTATTATGGTTGCGAAAAAACCGACAACAACCCATAAAATTTTACTGATATCAGTTTCGGCATCCTGTTCGGCGTCAATGCGTGCTTGGTGTTGATCGTTATTCATTTTCGAGTCTCCTTCTTAATGTAGTTTTGAGCAAAAACACTGTTAAAATCTGTAGTGATGAAAACACATTGGCAAACTGCTAATAGATCCATCCTGTATGTGTTTATGTAGATGAAGGTTGCAACCCTGTAAAATTAAGTCGCTCTATTACAAGTTCAACGTTAAATCTAACCTAAAAAAATAGAAAACTACTCGTAAAAAAAGTTGCTATGCATATCCAAGTTACAATAACAAGACCGATAGGGATAATACACCCAATGATAGCATAGGTAAGTTGGATCCCTCGCACTTTGGCTATATAAGCATCCGTATAAAAAACCGTATATTCTTCCGATTTTTCGAAAAATCGTGATGCAGGAGGTGACGGTTGATAGATATATGCAATAAGTATTCCGATTACGTTTAAGGCAAACCCAACTGCAAGCCAAACAATTTTGTTAACGTCAATTTGAGCATCCCTGTTGGCATCAATCTGCATCTGGTGTCGATTTGCATCCATTTCTCAAATCCTTTTAGAAAATTCTGAAGAAGAACAGATAAATCTACAATTCATTTTACCTGAATCTCGGTTATGCTGTCAACTTAAATTTAACAGGACTTATACCATTTCTATCAATTTTTGTGCATTAGCGGTTGTTAGAAATGAAGCGGAATGTGGCACAAACTATGAAGTTTATGCTACAAAAAAGAGACATTATATATCAGAAATGGTATTATGCCCCGCCTGCGATTTTGAGATAAGTTGTTACATCGTAAATTGTAGTAAAATTGCGCGTCGGATATAAATAATTTGTCAGTAAGTGCATTTTAATTTGCAATTAGATGTACGATGGTGTATAATTAACATGTTAAACAATTTTATTCCCCCATAGCTCAGTCGGTAGAGCAGGTGGCTGTTAACCACCGTGTCGGCGGTTCGAGTCCGTCTGGGGGAGTTTTAGGTTTGCTGGCGGGCTTGGCGTTGAAGGTTCGTCAGCAAAATTTTTTAACGCTTTCCTGTTCAGATTTTTTTACTTTTCAGTGGAGGGTAACATGCCTATAAAACTTACCGATGCCTGTCTTGACGAATTCGCTGTGAAAGGTTATCTAATCGTTCCTGACTACTATTCGGGGGAACAGCTCGCTGAGATGCAAGCTGCCCAACGTCGCGTGCTACCGACGTGGGAGGCGGTCAAAGAAGATCCACCGCCAGGCAGAGCGATTTTGACCGAATTTCCATCGTCTGAGATGGCGTTACTGCGCGGGATTGTGGACTATGAAGCGTGGGGGTTTGCCCGTAAATGGTTCAAGACAGAGCACATCCATTTCCGTGCAGGGTGTATGATTGCACGTTACCCAGGTTTTAAAGGTGGTGGCATTGGTAGCGATGCAAGCGGCTTGCATATTGATAACGGCAACAACTCATTGCTACCGCAGTCACAGTCCGCTCCGGAATTTGGACAACTTGTCTTTTGGGTACACCTTGAAGATGTTGCGGCAGATCAAGCGCCGCTTAGATTGCTCGCTACCGAGTACGGACGGGATATGTCTAAATGTGAACCGCTTGTTTGCAAAGGTGGAACCCTCTGTATCTTCTCTAACTATACATTGCATTCAGCAAGCGATTACCGGCGGGAAGATGGACAACGTTTTACATGGGGATTTGGTTTAGGACGCGCGGATCACTATTGGGAAGGTTTTCGACACTACACAGATAAAGGACGACACGAGATGTTCTCGAAATTCATCGGCACGTTGACAGCAGCAGAGCGCGAGGTTTTTCGGTTTCCGCCTGCTGGTCATCCATACTACACGCCACAAACGCTTCAGGCGCTGGAAGAGCAGTATCCCGGTTGGAATGCACGGGGAGAGTATTATAGTGAAATCTAAATATATCTTTACATTTTATTTATTAGGTTAGCGGCGTTTGTAGTCGCGCAATTCATTGCGCCTTGGATATTCACAGGTAGGCACGCTTTGTAAGCGCGCCACCAATAGTGTTCAAGTAATTATATGTTTTACTATAAAACATATAATTGCTACCAAGAAAGCCGTTAAAAAGAGGTTTTTCGGAGAGCATCAGCTTTCAGCCAACCGATAGAATCAATAATTTCGTCTTGATGTTCCCGCATCATCACTTCAACGAGTGCCGGTTTTTCAGCAGCGAGCGCGTCCCTCAGGATCGGCTTAAAGTCCTCCAAATTTTCAACTTTCCTTGCATAAGCACCGAAAGACTGAGCAAATTCGACAAAATCAGGATTATGCAGGTCCGTGTCAATAGTCCGTCCGTCAAAACCTTTCAATTGAGACCCCTTAATCGCTGACAATGCATCATCATTTATCACAATTGCAATAACGTTGATGCCGTATTTCACCGCTGTTGCCATTTCCATTGCCCCCATTAGAAAACCGCCATCGCCGCTAAAGCATACAACTGGACGGTCAGGGGACGCAACCTTAGCACCGATCGCTGCAGGATACGCATATCCTAACGCCACACCGATATTTGGATAGAGGAAAGTCCGCGGATCGTAAATAGGAAACTCAGCAAAAGAAGCATAGCCGAGGGAATGAACATCAATCGAATAGATGGTATTTCTTGGCAGAACATCTTGGAGTTCATGAATGATAGGTAGAGGTGGCTGCGTATCAAACTTAGCGCGAAGTTGCGGCAATACTTTATCCCAACCGCTTTCATCCGTGGAAATATCCTCAATCAGTGCTTGTAAGGTAAGTTTCAAATCACCTACTAACCCTATTTCGCACGGATATTCCCGTCCAATTTCGTTCTCATCTTCGTCAATTTGGATGAAAGGCTGCGGCAGCTTCATACTCCAACTGCGTGTATCAATGGATGTAAACCGCGGGCCAATTCCGATTAAACAGTCGGCGTGTTTAAGTGCTTCTTGCCCCAAATAGCCGTAGCAGACTTGCAACGCTAACGGATGGTCTTCTGACAAAGCACCTTTTGCACAACGAGAAACAATTACAGGCGCATTCAATTTTTCTGCAAGCAGCTTTAATTCATTTCTGGCATTGGCATGAATAACAGCGGAACCAGCAAAAATCAGTGGTAATTTTGCATTGTGTATCGCATCAACTGTTCGGCTGAGCGCAGAATTGTCAGGTGGAGACAAATCTTCACGTTCAACATAGGGGGGTATTTGGACTTCTCCATCTTGAGTGGTTACATCCATCGGGAATTCCAACACCGTTGGTCCCGGTCTACCGTTGCGCATTGCTCTAAAGGCGTTTTCAACTACAACAGGAATTTCAGAGACAGTGTGGGCAATAGCACAATACTTGGTGATTGGCTCAAAAAACCGCATCTGATCTAAGCCATGAAACATCTTACTCGGATGTCTACTATAAGAATCGGAATGGCTCTGTCCAGTAATCAATAAAACGGGAACACAATCAGTGAAGGCCTCCAAAATCCCAGTAGAAGCATTGCTTGCTCCCGGACCTGGCACAGTGATAGCAACACCGACCTCTCCAGTTGCGCGGGCGAACCCATCTGCCATTTGCGTTGCAGCATACTCATGCCGAACAAGATAGTGGTTAATTGCCCCGGATCCTCTACGAAGCAAAGAATCGTAGATATGAATATTTTGCGTGCCGGGCATCCCGAATATTGCCGAAACACCCTGTGCTTTCAAACATTCAATCAGAATATCGCCGCCGTTCACACTTACTCTCCTTTATGTTTTTTGAGGAAATTTTCCAACCAAGCATCTGGATCACGTCCAAGTTTCCGCAGAAACTGACATCCAATTTTCTTAACAAAATTCGGAAGTAGATTAAAAAGTCTTAGCTGCCAATTCATAATAATATAATGGAAAAATTTAAGTTAAGTCAGTAATGCTTCACCTGCAACCTTGTCGAACAGATGAATACGTTCAGGCACGAAAGAAACATAGAGGTGTTGTCCGATTTCAGCTTCAAAGTTGGGTGTAGTGCGAGATTTTAGAATCGTATGTGTACCAGATGCGTCTGTTCCAAGTGTTAACTCAACTATTGTTTCAGCACCAAGCGGTTCAACGCTATACACTTCAGCCGGAAAAGCATTCGGAACAGGTTTGTGGTTAACGAGGACATCTTCTGGGTGAGCGCCGAATACTAAGTCCCGATCTGCATTGGCTTCACTTACCGCTTTAGCAATACGCTCATCCTCAATTGCAAAGGTATTCACATCGTTTTCACCGCCAGACAAGGTTAACTGAAGATTGCCGTTATTGCTGGAGATTTCACACGGAATACAGTTCATACTTGGACTACCGATGAAACCTGCAACAAAAAGATTCGCAGGATGATTGTAAATATCGGAAGGTGTCCCCAGCTGTTGAATCTTACCAGAGTCAAGCACGGCGATACGGTCTGCCATAGACATCGCTTCCACTTGATCGTGTGTCACATAAAATGTAGTAGTACCGAGATCGCGTTGCCGCCACCTAATTTCAACACGCATTTCAGCGCGCAGTTTCGCATCAAGGTTAGAAATCGGTTCATCCATAAGGAATACTTGTGGGCGACGTACCATGGCTCTACCGAGTCCAACGCGTTGTGTTTCACCGCCGCTCAACTGATTCGGTGTCCGCATCAACAGATGCTCAATGTGTAGCATCTGTGCAATATCTTTGACGCGACGATCAATTTCTTCGGCAGAAAGTTTTCGAGGATGTAAGGGAAATGCCATATTCTCATAAACGGTGAGGTGCGGATAGAGAATATGAGATTGGAAGACAAAAGCTACATCGCGCTCAGCAGGTGTTTTGTCGTTAACGCGAGCATCATCTAAATAGATGCTGCCTTCTTCAGGTTTGTCTAATCCAGCGACACAGCGGAGCGTTGTTGTTTTTCCAGCACCTGTCTGACCAAGTAGTACAAAGAATTCTTCATCTTTTACATCAAGTGTGATGTCGTCCAGGGCGGTAAGTTCACCGAACCGTTTTGTTACATTTTCCAGTTTTACTGTTGCCATATTCGTATTTATTTAAATTCAGATATTGTTTTATTATCACATGATTTCAATTGGATGTCAACAGAAAGGTCTGCAAGGGGGGGTGTAAAGTTTTTGTCACCCTTTTTTTCTCAGAATCTCGGAAAACACCAAATCAACGGTCCGAATCATGGAGCATGCCATACAGGGAAGGCAGTGTTGGGGATGTCCCAACGCCCATGCAAAGTTTACCGTAATTTCTTGAAAAGCAACTCATTTTACCAGCACCCTTCCGCGTAATCCGCGATTCAGACACTCACTCACCCACTCACTGCACTGCATGCCCGATATTGTGCAGCAGCAACTGGCAGCTGCACATTTTTGTGCAACAAATCGGTAGAATATCGGTTTAGGCATTGGCATATAAATTGCATAGTAGCAGGCACACGCTGCGGGGAATGCCTAAATGGCATTCATACCGTTGATTTGGTGCCGTCCGCTTGTGCGTGTCGTCTGAATCGCGGATTACGCGGAAGGGGTTTGTTGAAATAAGTTGCTTTCAAGGGATTACGGCACACTTTGAACCTGTGGCACAAACTTTCCAGTTTGTGCCACAAACCGCAAACTAAAAGTTTGCGATACAAAACCCGTGCTTTCCGCGATTCAGACAACACGTACCGAAAAATATGCCAATTTCAGTTAATTTACATTTTTTTAAATTTAATTTGACATTTTATTATTTATGTTATATAATACTTATACTACTAAAACAAAATACCGTTATGGGTATCTCTTATCTAAAATATGTTAGGTATTTTGCTTTAGTAGGCAGGGGTGCCCGGATTTTTTTAAGGAGCGGGTAGTCCTACCGCTAAAGCAGCTGATGGATATCCATAAATCATAAGGTGTTCAGCATGCACGGGTGTGCGTGTGTGGCACCTGGGCACGTTTCACCCCAAGGGGGGCGCGCTGATAGTGTTCGCGCACTCCAGCGCGTAGCCGTGTCATAGAAGTAGTATGACAGGGCTGGTTTTCATTTTAGCACAGGCACAGGGTCTGTGACTATTGAAAGATGGAAACCAGCGGGCCCGAAAGGTTAGAGGCATTAGGAACCGTTCCTTTTCACTTTTTCTCCTTTCGGGACTGTCAAAATCAGAAAAATGAATAACATTTTCGCTGAGGACAGCGGAAAGATTACTTTTAGAAAAGGAGTTTTCTAATGTTGAAACAGAGAGTCTTTCAAATTGCAGTAATTTTTGCTGCATTCATGATAATTAATTTAACCGTTCATAGTGGTGAACCTTGCAACAGATCTACCGACGTTGACAGCGGTGTTCGCCCAAACACTGGTACCTTCGGGCATGCAGAAGTTGTTGGCTTGGGATGGTATAAGCGTGGCAATGATTACTATGCCAATGTAACGTTATGGGGATACGTTGAGAACGTCAGTCTTGAAAAAATATCTGCGTCCGTTCTGTATGATTTTCGGGTTATTGAACTGACCCCGAATTTCAATTTTAAAGCTCAGTGGTACGTTCCTCCTATTACCGTAGTTGCGGACCAACTCGATCCAGGTGAAACTCTTATGCCTTCTTCTTACACGAACGGCCTGATGGTTCCTGGCGGTGATTGGCTGCAAGGTATAGTAGCACGCACTGAGACGATGATCCAGACTGAAGCAAGAGGAGGAAAACGTGGACAACTGGTCGACGTATGGTTCGCATGGGGATGCGTCGACATAGTATTTCCAGACAATAATTGATTATTCAACACGTTTTCTTACACAGGTGTCTTTATACAAGGCACCTGTGTTTTATAGAAAAATCCCAAAATATGTGTGCACTTTTGGCCTGTGGGACTTAAACCGTCCTATTGAACTGTGCTGTAGCATAAACTGTTAGTTTGTGTATCGCAGTACGCAAACTAACAGTTTGCTCTACAATTGTGTGCAAGTAATTATGCTTTTTACTATAAAAGGAGTTTTCTCATGAAATATAAACCTTTTCAGGCACGTTACCAGAAAAGTATAACTCTCGTTATTCTACTTCTTTTCGGTTTCTCCATCTTGCAAAGTGCGGACGCAAAAATTGTCTTCATGTCTGATCGTGAGGGAAATATTCCGCATATCTACGTGATGGAAGACAACGGTAGTAATGTCCAAAGAATCACAGACCTCGCGTTTTATGACAATCGCCCGCACTGGTTCCCTGATGGACAACGGGTTGTGTTTGAAAGAGACCTGTCACGCGGAGATGGGACGAACTTCAATGCCGAATTTGTGATCGTTGACCTCAAACCTCGCAAAGAATACCATTTTATGGAAAATCACCGGACAGATATGTTTCCGAGAGTATCTCCTGATGGGAAACAGCTCACATTTTACAGCAACCGCTTAAAAGATTGGCATATTCATGTGGCAGACTTAGAGAGCGGTGCGGAAACGGCTATCACTGCGAAACACCGTGATTTAGGTTTCCCCAACTACATGAATTGGTCCCCCGATGGGAAACAGCTTGTTTATATACACGGGGAAAATGATCTGGGAGCACAGATATGGATCATGAATGCTGATGGTAGTAGTCCCAGACGCCTCAGTCATCCGGTTGGGGGAGGAGTCAATAGAGTTTTGAAGTATCCACCGAGTTGGTCACCATCGGGTCAATTCATCATGTATTCAGAAGTTACCCTAACGCCTAATTTCGAGAAGGTAGGCCCTACACGGCTCATTTTCCAGAGTGTGAGGACAAGACAGACCGATATACACAACTTTCCGCGAGATTATGCGATCAACAATGGATGTTGGATAAATGACCACAAAGTGCTTTTAGCTATAAAAGCAGGGGTAGGTGAACCAGAAGCTAATTGGGAGATTTATCGGTATGACCTTACCAGCAGAAAATTAACAAACCTGACGAAACATCCTGAAGATGATAATCGCCCAGATTGGATAAGTGGGACGCTTGCTGTGTTTCCATTGGATAAACTCACTATTCGCTGGGCACACCTCAAGCAGCCAGATTGAAGCGGACGCTAAATTGGAACCTCACCTTGCAGGCAGGGACCCAAAACGGGGCCCTGCCTTTTCTTTTGTCTGCATTGAGGCGGGGAGTGTTGGGGCGGATGTCCTATTTTGTAGCCTCCTCTTCCAGATTGCGTTTTGTGGCACAAACTGGAAAGTTTATGCTACAGATAGAGGTGTCCAGCTGTCCACACGTTGTTTTGGCGAGGTTAGGAAGAAATCAACGGTATGAATCATGGAGCATGCCATAAGTGCATGCTGCTTTAGGCGAATACGCGTATGGTATTCGCCATGATTCCCCGTATGGTATTCGCCATGATTCCCTGCCTCACCTGAATTAGCGATTTTCTTCAATTCGGATGACTTGATTCGCTGAAAGATTTTCAAGTCTTTGGATATGCCCTCCCTGCCATCTCACTTCAATTGTCTGCACTTTTGAATGTGTGCCAAGCCCAAAAAGTAAGGCGCGTTCGCTTCCAGATGCGTAGCTGCCGCCGCAGGTTACTTCTTTGATTTGTGTTTTTTGACCTGTCTGCACTTGCACTTTAGCACCAATTCCATCGCGGTTGCTTTTAGTGCCAACTAATTGGATTTTCAGCCAATTGCCCACTATTTTAGAATCATTTCGCAGCAGTATAGGACTTCCGCCACAACATGAGATCAGAATATCCGCGTCACCATCGTTATCATAGTCACCGATAGCTGTGCCGCGCGCTACAACGGGACGTGTGAAAAACGTGCCTGCTAACTTAGATATTTCCTTGAAACCACCTTTTCCAGTATTATAAAACAATTGACACGTTTGTTTGTAAGAGAGGGAAGGTGTGATTTGCGAGACGTTGTCCCACACATGCCCATTTGCGACAAAGAGCTCCAACGTGCCGTTATTGTCCGCGTCAAGAAATTGTGTGCCAAAACCGAGTTGTGAAAAACTGGGTTCAGCAAGTCCTGATTCAAACGTGGTCATTGTGTAAAGCCCACCTCCATCGTTGTGAAAAAGGCTATTTACTTCCAACGAGAAATTTGTGACAAAAAGATCTAACATCCCATCGTTATCATAATCGCCATTTGCAATGCCCATACTTGCTGTGGCGCGTCCCTCCGAATTAAAAGCAATCCCGGCTGTAATCGCATCATCAGTAAATGTGCCATTCCCGTTGTTCCGATAAAGAAAATCTTGAACAGCATCGTTAGCTACGAAAATGTCGGGAGAACCGTCGTTGTTGTAATCTGTCCAAAGAACGCCTAATCCTTTTCCCGCATTGCGCACGCCTGACCGTGCAGTGACATCGGTGAAAGTGCCATCACCATTGTTGCGGTAGAGTGTGTCTCTTGCGCCTGGATATTCGTGTGGGCCACAGTAAATATGTACACCTTCAAGCGAACACGCGTGAGCAGTTTCAATATGATAATCAAGGTAGTTCACCACATATAGATCAAGGTGTCCATCAAGGTTGTAGTCACCAAAGGATGCACTGACGCTCCAGTGGGAATCGCCAACACCAGCATGGGATGTAACATCGGTAAAAGTGCCATCACCATTATTGCGGTAGAGTTGATTTCTCCCAAAATTTGTGAGATATAGGTCTGCGTCCCCATCGTTATCGTAATCAGCGGAGAGACATCCCATGCCGTAGCCGTTATTTTTCTGAAATCCTGCGTGTTTGGTGACATCGGTGAAAGTGCCATCACCATTGTTGCGGTAAAGAACGTTCATCTGATCAGGTTGGGAGCGTGGTTGAGAAGTATTCTCACAAGAACGTCCACTATTTACAATATAAATATCAAGAAAACCGTCGTTGTCATAGTCAAAGAATAGACAACCAGCACCCATTGTTTCAGGTAAATACTTCTGTTCGGATACGCCATTGATGTGTCTAAAACGGATTCCAGCTGCTTCGGTTTGATCGGAAAAGTGGATAGTTGTTTCATCTGCGCTTAAAGGCAGATAGGATGTGGAGAATAACACGCAGAAAAGTAGTAGATGAAGGGCTTTTTTCATCAAATAGAATGATTGCAGCAAGTACTATCACGGAGAATTGAGGGGTGGATTCTTCATTAACTTTGTGATTTTGTCCAACTGTTGGCGTGCATGCGGCACAATACTGCTGTCAGGATATGTGGTGAGCAGCGTTGTGTAGGTATCCAAAGCATTCGCGAAATCATTCTTTTTTTGATAAATTTCCGCAATTTGCGTTAATGCTTCAGCTGCTAACGGACCTTCTTGTGAAACGATTTGTCGGTATGAATGCAGCGCATCGCCGTAAGCGTTTTGGGAACGGTACACTGAACCGAGAAGCATCCACACATCATCAACAATCAGAGATTTTGGATAAAGTGTAATCGTATCTTCACACTGTGTAATTGCGGCTTCAATATCACCCATTAAATAGAGTTGAAGAGCGTTCGCGTAATCGGTTAGTGGTATAGAGAAATAGTCTGTATTCTCCTGAATCAAGGCAATTCGTTCTAACGCGTTGTTCGTGAGTTTATCTGATTTAGAGATATGGATGACCTTTTTATAATTCGTAACAGCGTTGCCGAAATCCGCTGCAAAAAAGTATGAGTCTCCTATCAGCTTTCGTGCAGTTGCACTTGCGCGATTAGTGCTGTCGGCAATTGGTGTTAAAACCTCTCTTGCAAGGGTATATCTCTTTAGCAGAAGATGACATTCACCTAAAATCAACTGTGCCTCACTAAATTGATTGGATATTAAACGGCGTCTAAGCAAAGGTTGAATGGCAATTTGCGCGGCTTTCGGATCATGAAGACCATGCAATCGTATCTGTGCCAGCAGCAGCTGACTGTCAATAGGAGCAGCACTGTTCTTATTCATTTCTTGGAGGATACTGACTGCCTCTCCCCACTGCTCAGCATTTTGAAACAGCTTTACAAGTTTATACCGTGTATTTGTGAGTACCCGCATGTTTGTAGACAACTGCAACAGTTTTTTATAGAAATTTATCGCAAATTGGTTTTGGTTGCGTTCTAACGTATTTCCAAATCTCTCTAATGTTGCGTCAATGTAAGTAGGATAGTTTCTGTGGAGTTGCGTGAATGTTTTCAGTGCTTCGTCAAGTTGTCCGGCATAGAAAAAAAGTTCGCCTAAAGTCAGCGCGATGTTGAGATTTCGCGGTGCAGCCTGATATAACTTTTGGAACTGTGCTATCAATTTTTCACGAAGCGGTTTTTGTCTGTCACCTTGGTAAATCTCAAGCATCGCTGTCCATATAGATTCACGTTGACTGCCACTGGGGCCAACACTTTCCAACCCATCAAGACAAGTAGCAGCTGCCTTTTCAATATCACCCTGAATTTTATGTGCTGCCGCAAGCTGCGTATAGAGATACCCGTATCGTGGGTTCGCATTTATTGCCTGTTGAAATGCTGCTATCGCTTCAGGGTACATCTTGTGAGAGAGATAAATTGTCCCAAGTTGTTGATATTGATCAGTTTCTCCTGCGACCAATTTTTTCCATTCAGCTATCGCCTGTTCCTTGTTGCCAAGTTCAATATAGAGAGAACCGAGTTTTCGGCGAATAGAAGTATTTGCAGGATTTTTTTCAAGCACGCCCTTGTAAAGTTCCAATGCTTGTTGATATTTCCCCTGCTGTTGATATAACTTTGCAAGTTCTTCCAAAAGAGTGGTATCACTTGGATTTAGTTTCATCCGTTCCGTGATGAGTTTTTCTGCTTCTGCATAACGTTCATTTTCAGTATATAAACGGACAAGACTGCTTATTGCAGATGAGCGGTAGATGGAATTCGGAAAATTATCAAGAAAGGACTTGTAACTTGCCATTGCTTCTTCATGTCTTCCTTCTACGTATTCATAGTAGGCAGTGAGGTAGGCAGCAATAGCAGCCGCGGAACTGTTAGGATGTTGTTTCACAATATGTTTGCATAACACTATCGCCTCTTTAAACTGATAGCGTTGGCTATAGAGGTTAGAAAGTTGATGGACAGCCTGCGTTGCATAAGTCCCATCAGGATTGGCATCAATAATTTCCTTAAAGATGCGGCGCGCTTCTGCATCTTCACCGAGTTTTGCGTAGCTTTGCCCTAACATAAGCCGCATAGAATCTTTTTGGGGCTGCGTAAGTTTAATTTTAAGCAGTGCTTGATATGCTTTAATCGCTTCGGCGTACCTACGTTCATAATAGTGATCGTTTGCGTCCTGAATAGCGTTTAATGTTTGTAGCCTTACTGCTGGGTTATCTTTAGGTTGCACTTGTGCAAAGACATTAGTAGATGTACCTATGCAGATAAAGAGGAATACCGTTATAATTCGAACTGATATTGAAATCTGCTTTAAGTAGATAATTGATTGGAGTATTTTTATATTCATAATCTTTTCTTGTTACCTATTTCCCATTAAGCCGATGCTTGTAGTGAGTGCCATGCCGTAAATCATACTGGTTTCGTCTATATCAAACTGTGGGTGATGGCACATGTTGACAATGCCTTTCTGTTCATTTCCTGCGCCGACCATCACGAAACATGCAGGAATCTTCTGCGAATAGCACGCAAAATCCTCCCCACCGAGGATTGGCGGTATCGGAAATAGAACATTCTCTTTGCCAACTAACGCTTCTGCAGATGAGATTACCGTGTCCACACAAGGTTCATGGTTATATGTAACTGGACACCCTTCCTGATAGGCAAATGTGTAAGTTGCCTCATGTGCATTTGCGATTCCGGCAAGCAGATTTTCTAACTGTGACCTAACGCGCATCTGCACCGCTTTGTCCAAAGTCCGCACTGTACCGCCAAGTGTTACATAAGGTGGAATAACGTTTTTGGCATCTCCTCCATGAAACTGTGTAATACTAACAACCGCGGAGTCAAGCGGATCCACAGTTCTTGAGACAATTGATTGTGCAGCATTTACAAATTGTGTACCAACAACAATTGGGTCAACAGTGAGATGTGGAAAAGCAGCGTGTCCACCCCTTCCTGTGATTGTAATCTCAAATGTATCCGATTGTGCAAGCATGGGACCTATACACGTAGCATATTGCCCCACCGAATAGAGCGGAAAAACATGGATGCCGTAGATTTCGTCTACACCATCAAGCACTCCATCTTCTATCATTGCTGGTGCACCACCGGGGAACGCTTCTTCACAAGGTTGAAAGATAAATCGGATATTTACTTTGAGACTACTTTTAAGATGCGATAGAATTCTGGCCGTGCCAATAAGCATAGCGGTGTGTGCATCGTGTCCACATAGATGTGCTTTACCATCAATTTTTGATTTATAGGGAACATCAGTTTGTTCCTGAATTGGAAGGGCGTCCATATCTGCCCGTAGTGCAATCCGTTTTGTTGCCCCAGAAACTTCTAAATCACCGACAACCCCAGTTTTTCCAATGCCGGTTTTGACTGATATGCCGAGGGTATTAAGGGCATCTGCTGCAATCCCAGCTGTACGCTCAACATCAAACCTGAGTTCAGGATGTTGGTGAATATCACGTCGAATGGTCACAATGTCATTATAATGCTGATGACACTGTTCAAAAATTTTATCTTTCATTACGATTATTGATATGTTAGAGTTCTACGTAAAATACTTTTGTGTCCCCGATCATTTTCAAGACGATAAATGATGGTGTAGATGCCGGGGATAGTTTGAAATGCGTTACTATTAAGCACAGGTGTTAATTCAATTTCTGTTGAAGTATCCGGGATTTCTCTTTTTTCTGTGAATGGGCCATAGCATCTTTCACCTAAAGGGTTAAGCACCTTCCACGTCAACGTCAGTTGCTTCGGACGCGGCGGGTTGTTAACGTATACTGTGATTTTATCACCAACAGTGCTACCATCAATACTAAGTATTCCCAATTTTGATAACATCTTCACTGTTAATGTTAACGTCGGCACATATTCGAGATAGCCTTTTCCGGGAATTGCGCGCCAAGTGCCACCTGTAGCAAGTGCAATCTGCTTGATAGGCAGGTAATCAAGTCCAATCACATCAACGCGAACCCGTTCCTTTTGCAAGGTCGCAATAACTCCATCTAAGCTATAAGCAGACCTACCGTCAAAATCGGCATCATGAAATGCAGCATCGCTCGCAAGAATGAAAAAACGTTGTGCGTTTCGGCGAAATTTTATCTTTTTCAATGCTGCCATGAGCGCATCTAATCCTGCCTCCGAAATGTCTCCGCCGCGATCAACGTCTATCTTGAAAAGCCAGTTTTTGAAGGTGCCGAGATCATCTGTTCGTCCATGTGTTTTAGCTTTATCCGTAAATGTTACCAATCCATAAGTAGCATCACGACCATCCCGTTCGAAGGCATCAAAAATGAATTCAAAATATGCGCGGATACCGCGTATGTTGTCGACCATACTTGCAGTTTCATCAAGAACAAAAACGACATCAACCTTTTTTCTTGTCGTTGCTGCTGTCAGTTCGTGCGCGATATCCTGCATCATTTTGATATAGATTCCGCTAACTTTACCTTCACCCGCATAGCTGCCACCTCCCCATGTATTACCCATCCCTGTTACTCGGAGTGCTTCTCCACGCTGACTTCCATAATTAATTTTCGGAGTGCCGACTTTTAGCGATGCACCGTTTAGTGTGCCATTCGCGTCCAAAACAATCCGCCCTGTATCTGCTTGCGGTGCCGCAGGTGTCGTATCAGATACTGCTGATATAGCAAATAGCTCACGATTTATTTTAATAGTTGTTTGCGTGTTCAGTTTTTGTGCTATTTCTGTGTTCCGAACGGTGGAAACACCATCAACGACAGTGCCTCCAGGTTTTCGAGAATCACTCAAGCTGCTTTGCCTACGCATTTGATCGGTAGGAATATATTCTTGATCACTTTCAGCTGTTAGCCAATCGGTGTTCAAATCAATGCTCGGTTTTGGTGTTGGCGGTTTTTCGTCTTCTTCTACAATAGATGTTTTAAGTTCAGACGAAGGCGGTTTTTTAAATACTTCTGGCGGTTTTGCAACTGCAGCACGGGGCATCTCAAAAATGTCAATAATAGGCCACTTTCCGTAAAGTAGCTGCGATTCATCTGTCGGAGAAAACCACCAGAGACAAAGTAACAGCACAATATGGATAAATAGTGAATATATCAGATATGGATGTTTATTTTTTCTATATTTCAT
Source organism: Candidatus Poribacteria bacterium (assembly GCA_965221425.1). GTDB lineage: Bacteria > Poribacteria > WGA-4E > WGA-4E > WGA-3G > MSPOR6. The sequence goes on from OZ244889.1 coordinate 1,176,977, forward strand.
TTTAGCACAAGTCGTATATTTAGGTATCTACCATACCTCTTTACCAATAGGTTTTCCCCAATCTATTTCTTCAGGTTCGTAATCCTTCGGCATTTTGGTGAGTAATGTTTGAAAATCAGCTCGTCTACGGGCATGACCAGCAGTTTCAACGACAATCCTGCCGTCCTGAATTGTAACATGCACCTCGTCCCCTACGCTTATATGTGCTGCTTCTAACATATTTTTCGTAAGGTAGATACTATCACTTTCTTCTGATTTTTGGATCTTGATTATCACAACTTTTCTCCGTATTTTAAAAATTAACGTAAACTCAGTTCAAGTCTTTGTAGAGCAAACTGTTAGTAAATCAACGGTATGAATGCCTTAATGGCATTCCCCGTGTTCCACAGATGCACAAACTAACAGTTTGTGCTACAGAAGTGTCTCATTAATTGTGAGTTTACTATAAATGAAATTCAACAACATCTCCATCATAAATCACATCATTCCGGCTAACAGGTTGACCATCAAGCCATTCGGGTCCCCATATCCGAGCAAATTTGAATTCGGCAAAATCTTTGTGTAAGCCAAGGGCAGCATCAAGGACAGTTGAACCGTTTGGAAGAACAATCGGGGCATCGCGTTCTATCGATTTACCGGGTGCTTTCGGATAAATTCGGACAATGTTTAACGTGTTGTAAATTGCTTGGAATAATTTATCTTTACCTTCGCCTGTTTCCGCAGAGATGGGATAGATTTGTAACTCGTCTCCATAAAACTCTGTCAGAATCTCTAACCTGTCTGGTGCCCCCGGTGCGTCCAATTGATTAGCCACAACAAGGTATCCGACCTCGTCATCCTCAACATCGTCTCTTTGATCGTTAAACACTGTTAACACTACATCTAATTCGTCTAATAGACTATCGCTGGCAAGACTCACGACCCCTAAACGTAAATCAGCATTTCTAACTAACGTCAACACCGTTGGAGAAATGAAATCCTGCATAATAGAAGGTGTATCAATAAGTTGGAATTGGATATTTTCATATTGGAGCATTCCGACAACAGGCATGGTGGTCGTGTAGGGAGTGGCGGATACCTCAGATTTTGCTTTTGTGAAATTGGAGAGCATAAGCGACTTACCGCTATTTGGTGGCCCCAATAGAACAATTTGTCCAGCCCCCTGCTTCGGAATATGCTCGCTATATCTCTTTTTTCCCGACCCCTTGCTCCCTTTTGCAGACGACCCTTTTTTTATGACAGCAATACGTTTGCGAAGATCAGATACAACTTTCTCTGTGCCTTTGTGTTTCGGAACTATGCGCAACATTTCCTCTAACAGGCTAAGTCGTTCCTCATCTGTTTTCGCTGCTTCATGTTGATGTTTGAGTTTATAGTATGTTGGAGGTAGATTCGCTGGCATAATTGTACTCCGATTCTTTGTTTGCAATCTCTCCCAAAAACTGATAAAATCAAGGAGGTTATTGTCTGAAATGCGGAGTGATAAACGCTAATAAATATACGCGTCAAATAAAGTGTTTTTGTGCAAAACGAGTTTATGGCATTGCTAATTTGTCTTAACATAATATCAAAAATACATTCTTATGTCAAGTTGTTTTAAGTGTCGGGTGTGTAAATATTTTGGCATTAACTATGTCATCTTTCTTGTTGGAGGGCTTTGTAAGCCCGATTTATCGGGGTTGAAAACCCCTCCAACAAGGGTAAGAAGCATTTTTGTCAAAAACTTTACATTTCCTAAGTGTCTGTCCAATACACTCTCTATAGTTTTAATCTACGCTACTTGTTTATTACTATTTTTTCCTTCAACTTTTGCACATGCTGATCGTGGAGATGAACTCATCACAAAAGTGCAATCCGATTCGCTGGTTTCACACGTTACGGCGCTACAGGAAAATATCGCATATTCTCGGAATGTGCTGGCATATCGCACACGCAGCGCGCATCATCGTGAAGCAACCAATAACGTGGTGGATTATATTAAAACCAAGTTTCTGAGTTACGGACGGTTACTGGTAAGTGAACAGGTTGTGGGAGGCATTCGAAACGTTGTTGCAGTGCTACCCCCTAAGCCGACTTCATTAAGTAAACGCATCTTTATTATTTGTGCGCACTACGACACGCAAGCGTCACGAGAACCGAGTTGGAATCCGTTGGCATCAAGTGCCCCAGGCGCAAACAAAAACGGCACAGGCATAGCGGCAATGTTGGAAATTGCCAATATCTTAAGTCAGTATGAGTATGACCATGAAATAAGATTTATTGCATTAGGTGGTGAGGAGATCGGTTTTCTGGGGAGTCGCAACTATGTCCGTAAGGCAGTTGGACATGGCAGCTCTCAAAATGATGTTTCAACGCCAAAGCGCACGCCAGACTCCGAAAAAATTGCAGCAGTTTTCAATTTAGACATGCTTGGGTTCAACTGGAAAAGCGACTTAGTTGAAGTGATTTCCAATAGAGACTCAACGTGGATAAGTCGCGCCCTCGCAATTTCTAACACATGGTACGACATCGGTTTGAAAATACGCCGAACACATGACGAATTTATTGACATCTCATCACACAAATCTTTTTGGGATGTAGGGTATCCGGCAGTCACCTTAATTGAAAGTTCAACACCGTGGCGAGACTCGCAAAACTATCACGCTAACCCGTTCTATTGGACATTCAGTGATACAATTGATAAAATAAACTTCCGTTTAGTGACAAAGGTTACCCAATTGGTTTTAGTTACGATAGATAGTCTCCTCACAGATATGTTTCAACCGAAGCGACAGATGCCGCAGGTTATGCTTGAATTACCAGATATTGTCAAACAGAATCCGCTGCAAATCACAGGCACATTTCGTTCAGATTTTCCGATTGACATAATTGTGCATCCGAGCGGTATAGAGGCAAAGTTAGATAGAGAAAAGCAAACCTACACAGCATCAATTCCACTTTCTCCCGGTGCAAATACCCTTATGGTGGTCGTACGGTATCCGCTCGGTGCAGTATCAGTGAAGCAGTCTGTTATTTTAGAAGAGGGATTCGTCTGGAAAGATGTAATTGTATCGCCAAATCCTGTGCGTTTTAACAATCGGACAGAATTCCGGGTTGAGGGAAATCTTGAAATCTCTGAGATGAAAGTGAACATCTACGATGTTCGCGGCAGCTTAATTAAAAGAATCGAAGGAGTAGATGATAGACTTGATAAACGGATATGGCGGACGTGGTGGAATCAGCAGACATCTTATGGGTTAGCAGTATCGGGAGGGATATATATCTGCCACATTTCTGTTGTTTCAAAAGGTGAAACATACACTATCATAAAGAAGTTGGCTATTATACGTTAATTGTAAAAAAATTAGACAAACCGGGCTTCATGTGGTATAATTTTATGATGATTATTATATAGAGAAGTCAGTTAAACTTTAAACTAAGGAGTTTTCGTTTTGCATAGACAATCAGCAAAGAAACATGCACGCGCGGATGCGAAAAAACGCACGCGGAACAGACACCGTAAAGTGAGTCTCAGAACTACGCTGAAAGCTACCGAATTAGCATTGCAAGCAGGTGATGTGGAAAAGGCACAACAATTGTGCAAAACCACCACAAGCTTGCTTGATAGAGCAGCAAGTAAAGGTGTCATTAAAAAAGGCACTGCAAATCGCCAAAAATCGCGTATCATGCGCAAATTGAACGCGCTCACTGCATAATTGCCCTATAATAAACCTTGGCATATAGGGAAGATGAATATGAACGTACGCGAAGTCGCATTGGCATGCTTGTTAGAACTCTCTGAAACCGATGTATCGATCGCGTCTGTCGTTGACAATGCATTCAAGCAGGCTACACTAAATGGTCGCGAGCGCCGATTAACAAACGCGCTTGTTTATGGCGTTGTTCGGTGGCAACAGCAACTGGATTGGGTGCTGGAACATTTTATCAATCCACGATTTCGATTAGATGTGAAGCATCGTGCTATCCTTCGGCTCGGTGCTTTTCAGTTGTTACACCTTGACGGTATTCCTCCGCACGCCGCAATTTTTGAAACCGTCCAACTTGTAAAAAATAGAAAAAAGACAGCTGGTTTTATCAATGCAGTTTTGCGTTCAGTGCAACGCAAAGGCACAGAATTAACTTATCCTGCACTGGAAACTCATCCCATAGAACATATAGCTTATACCTTATCATATCCGAAATGGTTAGTGAAAAGATGGTTAAATACGCGCGGACTATCGTGGACTTTGGGGTTTTGTCAAGCAAGTAATCAGGTGGCACCGCTCACTTTCCGTGCAAATTCCCTCCTAACAGACCGAGACAAGCTTTGTCAATCCCTTAACGCAAATGGTTTTTCTACCAGACTTTCTAAAATTGCTTCAGATGGAATTGTCGTTGAAAATCCATCAATTACTGCAGACGATAAAGTTTCCGGTTCTAAAGATGAAATATCTTTAATAGATTTGATGAACCGCCCGGATGTGTATGTGCAAGATGAGAGTGCCATGTTAGTCCCATCCCTTCTCATGCCAGAATCTCCCCAGTTAGTTGTGGACCTATGTGCAGCGCCAGGCGGTAAAACGACACATATCGCTTGCATGATGCAAAATTCGGGGAAAATCATCGCCGCTGATATTTCTGAGAAGAAGCTTAATGTATTGCAAGAAAATTGCAAACGCATCGGTGTTCAGAACGTAGAAACCCGAACAATAGATGCTACAAAATCGGATCTCAGTTTTATCAATACTGCAGATGCTGTGCTTATTGATGCACCTTGTTCAGGATTCGGCACACTTCGACGGCATCCTGACATCCGTTGGAATAAGACCTCAGACCAACTACGTTCTCTTAGCAACCTACAGGATCGCCTCTTGGAAAATGCTGCGCCACATATCAAACCCGGTGGCGTTTTGGTTTACAGCACTTGTACAATTGAGCCGAGAGAAAATGAGGAAATCATCAATCGGTTTTTGCAGAATTTTCCGATGTTTACCTTGGAACAGGCAAGTGAATTCTTACCTGATATTCCGCAGAGTGCCGTAGCGTCAGAGGGTTTTCTGCAAACTTTTCCCCACGAGCATGGAGTTGATGGTACGTTCGCTGCGAGACTCCGTCGTATCTAACCGTAACAAAATGATTGATTTTAATCTGTATGTCATTACAAACAGACATTTGTGTGCACCAAAATCTTTACTCACAGTGGTCTCAGAAATTTTAGATGTCGGGGTAAAAGCAATCCAGTTACGCGAAAAGGATTTAGCTGATGTTGCTTTGTTCAAACTGGCAAAACCCATCTCTGATTTGTGTCAAACACAAAACGTCCACCTATTCATTAACACGAATGTCAAAGTTGCGATAGATATAGGTGCTGCAGGTATTCATCTACCCGATACCGATGTGTCTGTAGACAAAGTGAAAGTAGAATTAGGCTCCGATGTTCTTATCGGGTGTTCAATACACGGTGTTGATGCTGCCAAAAAACGAGAGATTCAAGGGGCAGATTTCATCACTTATAGTCCAATCTATCCGACAGTAAACAAACCACAATATGGTCCGGCAGTTGGTATAAAAAACCTTGAAAAGTTGGTAAAACAGGTAAACTTGCCTGTGTTTGCACTTGGTGGGATAACGCCAGCGCGTGTTGGTGAGTGCTTGGGAGCGGGGGCATCAGGTGTTGCAGTGATGTCAGGCGTTATGTCACCGATAGACGCTGCACAACGCGCTCAGGAATACATAAGTGCTTTGTGTTATAAACAAGTCTAAGTATTTGAGGGTGTGCATAAATAATTCCGATATTAAATATGCGTTTAAAGGTAGTAGGCACACGCATGAAGTTTAAATAAATATTTCGGTAAGTGGCGAGGTTAGGAAGAAATCAACGGTATGAATGCCATTTAGGCATTCCCCGCCTCGCCAGCAGCAGGTGTACATCTCTGCTGGCGAGGCGGGAATGCCTAAATGGCATTCATACCGTTGATTTCTTCCTAACCTCGCAAAATTACCCAATTTATTTTTAAATCTTCATCCGTGTGCCGTCCACAAGTTTAAAGAGGCGCAATGAATTGCGCGACGACAAACAGCACTTTGTGAAATAAGGCCGCACCTAAGTCTGTCCCTGTCTATACTGATGCGCCAAATATTTATGCACACACCTCAATTAAATAACCTTGTCCTTGTCTGTAGTAAGATCCCATAGCAGCACTGTGCCGTCCCAACTCCCGCTCACAAGCGTCTCCCCATCAGAATTGAAGAACACGCTCTTGACAAATGTTGTATGTCCAGTGAACGTCTTAAGTTGCTCGCCTGTAGCAATATCCCAAAGACGGATCGAGTTGTCATCACTTCCACTCGCAAGTATCAGTCCATCAGGACTGAACGCAACGCTCGAAACAGAAGCGGTATGCCCTACAAGTATTTTTAGCTGCTGACTTGTAGCAGCGTCCCAGAGACAGATTGTGTTGGCATGACCGCCACTTGCGAGCATTTTTCCATCGGGACTGAATACGACACTATATACTTCGCCTGTGTGTCTTATAAGTGTTTTCAGATGCTGTCCTGTGTTAGCATCCCAGAGACGAATTGTTTCGTCCTGGCTTCCACTCGCAAGTGTTTTACCATCCGGACTAATAGCAATACTATTGACTGAAGAATTATGTCCTATGAGTGTCTTGAGGTGTGTACCTGTGTTAGCATCCCAGAGACGAATTGTGTTATCCCAGCTCCCACTTGCAAACATTGTGCCATCCGGACTGAAAGCAAGACTCGCAACTTCTTTATGATCGGAAGCAGAATCCCTATGTCCCTTGAGTGTTTTATACTCTTGCCCTGTAGCAGTATCGCATAAGTAGATAGCACCATCATAGTACCCACAGGCAAGTGTTTTACCATCTGGACTGAACGCGATGCTCTCAACGTAATAGGTCAACCATGTTTTCCGAGGATTACCTGTATTCGTATCCCATAGGTGAATGCCGTTGTAACTTCCTGCTGCAAGCGTTTTACCATCATCACTGAACGCAACACAATTCACGCTACCGAAATGTTCCGTGATTGCTTTAAGCTTCTGTCCTGTGTTAACGTTCCATAGGCTAATCCCACTATAATTATCACCACTTGCGAGAATTGCGCTATCCCCATTGAATGCAACATACTCAGCACTCCCGCCAAATGTTTCGCGGTGCTGTCCAGTGGTTGCATCCCATAGAATAATTTTTTCTCCTGCGCTGGCGAGCAGTGTGCCATCAGAGCTAAATGCAATGCTTTCCACGCGCCCATGCCCAGTAATCGTTTTTCGTGTTTCTCCTGTTGTGGCATCCCATAGACGGATGGTGTCGTTCCAACTTCCACCCAACGTTGTACTGTCAGGACTGAATGCAACACTAATCTCTCGAATCCACTCTTCTGTATTCGACATAAGGGTTTTGCGATGCTCTCCTGTGATAGCGTCCCATAGATGGATAGCACCTCCGTGTTGAAGATTCTTTTCACCGGTTGCGAGCATTCTACCATCGGAACTAAACGCAATGCGGACTCTATATCCCGGACAGTGTATGCGTTTTTTAAGCTGATCTGACTCTATATCCCAAATACAGATTGTTTTGTCCGAACTGCCAGTTGCGAGCGTTATGCCATTAGAACTGAATGCAATGCCCATGACTGCGCCTGTATGTCCTTTGAACGTTTTTTGGTGCTGTCCAGAGGTCGCATCCCACAGATGGATAGTTGTGCCGTCCGATTCGCCGCCACTTGCAAGCACCCTATTATCAGGACTAAATGCAAGACTTGTGACAGCATCTGTATGTTCCATGAGTAGTGCTATCTCTTGATAGGTTTCGGTATCATATATCCAAATACCGATGCTACTTGCAACTGCAAGGATAGCACTATCGGGAGAAAACTGAATCTGATAGATGATACCTTTTCCGAAACGTGCTTTAGCACCTTCGGGTAAATGTCTTAAACTCATTCTCTACGCCACCAACTTTTTTTGTCTTGATAAGATGCAAGGAGCTTTGAAACCGCTTTCTCTTTTTTGTCCAAATGCAACACTTTCTCACACGCTTCAATCACCTTTTGTTTATCGGAATCAGCCTCTGTCTCTTGATAAGTGTGATGATAACTTTCTGCAATAGCGGTGTAATATGTTACTTGATTAATTTCTGCAGGTACTTCAGAAGGCAGTTCAGAGATGACTGTAATCGCATCATTCCATTCCTCAAGGGCAGCATAGCAGATAACTTTTTGATATAGCGGCGCGCGTTGCGAATTGTCAAGCCTATACGCTTGCTCATAGCAGGTGATGGCATCCGAATACGCGGAATTGTCAATATGTAGTTGAGCAAGCTCAGTATAAAAAGCGTATAACCCGCTATCAGCGATGGTATATAGTTCGACTCCGGTGTTGACAAGCCACTCCCTTTCTATCAGAAACTCAATGGCAGAATTACGCTCTTCGTCTGTAATGCTGATATCAGTCAGGAGATGTTTTGCGACAGCAGCGTTTGGGAAAATTTTTGTCCGACTTTTCATTAACGGATACGCCTGCACCGGCTTATCCATTGCTATTAGTTTGATGCCGGTCGCAATGCGAAAGAGCGAAACGATTTGATCGCTATTTTGTCGAGACATTTGGTCGGCAATCTGTTCTCTGTTTTCAGAAAAGTGTTGGTTGAGATTATCAATTGCATTTCGGATGTCAGTATTTTCAGGATCGAATTGGTGTGCCTGCGACAAAAACCTCTGTGCCGCAAAGAGTTCACCCCAATCTTGGTAAATATGTCCAAGACGAAAGTTTGCGTAGGCAAGCATATCCGAGTCACTTCGGCTGCGGATAACGTCATCATAGGTTTGGATGGCTTCGGCTATGTGTCCATCAGATTCTAATGTTTTGGCATGCTCAATCAGGTTTGACATAGAGGATTTCCTTTTCTGTGTTGATGCGTCAAATAATTATGCACACCCCACACATAAATACTCTCTGGTAAATGCGGTTTCCTTACCGCATCTACCGTTCAAGACTTAACTCATTAGCTGATAATTCTTAAGATGTAATAGTCCTGTTAATAAGCTGATTTTGATTGACTCTTTTTTAGAAAAGTGTTATTTTAATCCAAGTTGCTACTTACAAGATTTCGATCTAGCGGATACTGCTTTTTACGAAAAGAACAAGGCATTTCCGCTGATTTTTACGTTTTCTGTTATAAATCGGGGTTAGAAACCCCTCCTACAAGAGCATTCGCAAATAGGTGGTAACTTAGGTTATTTTAATACAAGTAAGAACGTTGAATACAAAACTGATTTTGAGTGAAATTCAAGCTAAGGAGTCTTTCAATGTCCAAACTCAATATCGCTTTAATTGGTGCTGGGCGCCGGGGTGCTGGCACGCATCTCTCCGTTATTGCAAAACTCAAAGATGTATACAATCTCGTCGCGATTTGCGATATAGACGAAGCAGCAGCAACGCGCTGCGCCGAAAAATACGGCGTGAATCCTTACACAAACGTACGTGATCTTATTGAGCATGAAGAGCTTGACGTCGTAGACATTACTGTGCCGGGAGTAGCACACCACGCGATCGCATGTTTTATGGCTGATGCAGGTGTACATATCCTTTGTGAAACCCCTATTGCGATGACACTCCCAACATCTGATATGATAATTGAGCGCGCCAAAGTGAACAATGTAAAACTTGAAATTGCAGAAAACTATTATCGTGCACCGCGGGAACGATTTCTATCAAAGGTTATTGAAGCAGGCGTCATAGGCGATGTCGCTCGAATTTACCGAATTTTCCATGAAGGCGGCTACCACGGTATGAGTATGCTTCGGCTACGCGCTGGGGGTGAACCAAAATCAGCGCTCGGCATAACACAATCAACACCTGTGATTCCCATTATTGACCAGATGAAACGGAACCATACCAATGAAAGGTGGAGTCTGGGCTTTATTGAATTTGACAACAATGCAACTGCGATAATGATATATTCTAATGTTATCCACGCGCGTTCCCTCGGTCGTGGACAGAACGGTATCTCCCAGATTGACGGTAGCAAAGGCACCATTGTAGGGGAAGATATCTATGTAACCCCCGAATCCGCCCTGCAATCTGGCGCAAAAGGTGTCGCTCACCGTGCCAAACGTTCCACGATTGACGTGAACGGTGTTGAGGTCATAGACAAAATTGAATTGGAACTCCCAGATCAAACGGTAACTTGGGAAAACCCGTTCAAACACTACCCGCTTCCTGAAAGACAGGTTGCTATTGCAGATGAACTTCTCAGCATTGCCACAGCCGTGCTCAATGATACAGAACCGGAATACGGGGCAGCACTTGCAAGACAGGACCAGGAAATGAATATCGCAATGAGCGAATCTGGCAAACGCAGCCGGGAAACGCTCCTTTTCCCGCTGACTGAACTCACCGAAACTGAGCGCGCCGCCAACGAAAAATATCAAAAACAGTATGGACATCCGATTGAAGATGTTGAGGCTGGAATTGATACCTTCTTCCCCCGGCACTAACATAATAGCATGTTCAACATGGCTGGTCAACTGAATTTGGGCAAGATCATTTAGTTTTAAGAGTTTTCCGTTATTGAGGTTACTCAAAGTTAATACCCAAGGGCGGTAGGTGCGATTTCCTAACCGCACCTTATGCGTCAATTTAAGAAATGAATCTGCTTTTATGAGTATCTACTACACGGTAGGAGCGGTTTTCAACCGCTCCGTATTATCCCAATATGCTCTTGTGGGAGTGAATTAACGCTGATTGTTGTCCGCGAACTCATATAAGCCCGCAGAATACGCCAAATCAACGGTATGAATGCTATATAGCATTCCCCGTATGGTATTTTCTGCATTGGTTAGGAAACCGCATCTACCAGGGTGAAGGTCCGCTAAATTGACACCTATGGTGCTGTTTTCTAACCGCACCTACCGTTCTCGGATATATAACAGGTGTAAAAAAATCGTCCGAAAAACTGAAAACTAAATAACCCCGCCAAATTTGTTGTCAATGCGTATCATTCATGATATACTATAATTTATACCATTTTGCAGCATCTCATCAAAGGAGGAACTAAGAACATGGGAATGGGAATAGGGCCAATGGAAGTTCTTTTTGTTCTTGTGATTGCATTGGTAATTTTCGGACCGCAAAAATTACCAGAGATGGGAAGGTCTTTGGGAAAAGCTATTCGGGAATTTAAAAGTGTCGGGAGCGAGATCCAAGATGAAATTACAAAAGCTACAGATGAAATTGACATTGATCCGGATAAAACAATCAAACCCCCTAAATCAACATAACTCTATTAGCAAAGTATCACTATGGAATCTAAAGATATAGGAATGAGCTTCTGGGAGCATCTGGAAGAACTCCGGCGGCGCATTATAATTTCTCTCGTGGCTTTAGGTGTTTTTACAGTACTATGTCTGTCCTTTACGAAGCCAATAAAATATGTACTTGAACTCCCGATGAAGAGTCCTATGATGAATATGGTCGCCAACGCGATTGATGCAAGTGCAGGGTCAGAAGGATCAACCCTCGGTTTTTTGGCACTTGCACTGCGCAGCGGCACATCAAGAATCGAAGCTGAACTCATCCTAACAGGCCCATTTCAAAGTATCATGGCATTCCTAACAATTGGCATAACGACTGGCATATTACTCTCATTACCGATAATTCTTTATCAGATTTGGATGTTTGTGTTTCCCGCATTGAATAGGTCTGAGCAGCGATTGGCTGTGCCGCTTTTCTTCACCATCATCTTCTTTTTTATTCTTGGCGCGGTTTTTGCCTATTTTGTTGTTGTTCCAGTCGTCCTGCAATTCGCAGCAGGTCTTTTTCAGTTAAAAAATCTTTGGGATTTGAAATTTTATATTACCTTTGTAACACAGTTAATTTTAGGGTTCGGAGTTGCCTTTGAATTACCTATCGTAATGGCATTTCTCGCGCGTATCGGCGTCATAGATTCGAAAGGTTTTCGCGGGAAACAACGTTTTGCTTTGTTGGGTATCTGTATAATATCAGCTTTGCTAACGCCTGCTGACCCAGGTTCAATGCTGCTGATGGCGATTCCGCTCTTTGTTTTGTATCAACTCGGTATTTTTTTCGCGTTCCTCGTTGAACAGGAGGCAGAAACATAATGGTTAACGAATCTTTGCGGCAGCAGCTCACTTTGCTTTATCAGTTGCAGGAGCATGATAGGGAGCTGTTGTCTTTTCACCAACGACTACAAACTATTCCTCGTCATATTGAACAGTTAGAAGCAAGCGTTACAAAATATAGGGAAGATATAACGGCAAAATCTGATGAACTTGCCGAAGTTGAGAAAGGACAGCGCTCTAAAAATGCAGAATTAGAAATGAACGAGGTTCAACGCGAAAAATATAAAAATGAACAACGCGAAGTTACCACAAATGAAGCCTATATTGCACTTGAAAATCAGATTGAATTCCTTGATAAGAAGGACTCGGAAACGGAAGAGGAAATATTAGAACTGATGGAAAAGAGCGATCAGTTGAAAGCAGAATTGGAAGAGCTGGAAGCAGATATTGTTCGCGAAAACGAGAAAACTTCAGAGAAAATATCTGAATTCCGATCTGAACAGAAAAATTTGGAAGCACAGATAAATAAAAAATTAGAACAGCGGAACTCATTTCTCCCGAAAATTGACAAGAAACTTAGCACACAGTACCATCGATGGAGAGAACGGCACAAAACCAATTTTATAGCATTGGGCAAAAATGGAACTTGTGAAAGTTGTCGGCTCACAATTCAGCCTCAAAATCTCAAAGAAGCACAAAAATATGAAAAATTGGTTTATTGTTCCAATTGTAAACGGTTGCTTTACGTTGAGCCTGCTGATCCAAACATATCTTTTCCATAGCGAAGTTTTATAAGTGGTTTGCGCATAGGAAAATAGTAATGGAGTTGTCTCTATGCCATTTATTGATATTATTGCCCAACCTGAAAAACAGGTTTTTGATGGGGTTACAATTCGGACAATCCATGGCGAAAAACTTATGATGTCTTATGTCCATCTACAACCTCACAGTACGGTTGCGGAGCATAGTCACTTGCATGAACAGATGGGTATGGTTTTAGAAGGCACTTTTGAATTGACCATTGACGGAGAATCGCAAACGCTGAAAAAAGGTGATACCTATATTATTCCTTCTCATGTGAAACATAGTGCCAAAGCATTCGACCAAATGGCAATAGCCCTTGATATTTTTAGCCCGCCCCGGGAAGATTATATATCTTGACAATAATATGTATCACACAATTAATGAATTAGCAGATATAGGTTTTGTCAATGCAGGAATAAGTCTACGTTGTGGAGGCGTAAGCAAAGCACCTTATGCCTCACTTAATTTAGCTTTCCATGTAGAAGACAACCCCGCTGCTGTTTCTCAAAATCAACAAATCTTCTCAACCGAAACTGGTATCAAGACATTAAAATATTGCCACCAAATTCATAGTGATACCGTCATAAATGCTGATGCTGTCGCAGCTTCATCTTGGAACGTAAAAAGCCAAAATGTTCGTAAAAAAACAGGGGATGCCCTGATTTCATCTCAGCAAGGTGATACTCTTGGTATTTTTACTGCGGATTGTGTCCCAATTTTTATTTTAGACATACCCACGCCAGCCATCGGGATTGCACATGCCGGATGGCGCGGCACCTTGGCACAAATCGCTGCCAAAACGCTGGTACAAATGAAAAACAATTTTGGCACTCTTGCAGAAAATTGCCTTATCTATTTGGGGCCTTCTATTCAAAAGTGTTGTTATACCGTTAGTTCAAATTTAATTTCTCAGTTTGTGGAACACTTCGGTGACACTGTACACAATGGACTAAATCTGAGTTTGCAAGCAGCTATCTTTTGCCAATTAGTTGATATCGGCGTAAATTCCGAATCAATTTTAATATCTCCTTTTTGTACCGCTTGTCACACAGATAAGTTTTATTCATATCGAGCTGAAGGTGGACAAACAGGTAGAATGCTTTCATTTATACAACTCATTAATTAACACAAATAATATAACTCAAGTTGCTACAATAGATTTTGGTCTGAAACAAATTTGCATTGCTGAAAAAAAAATGGTATCATTTAAGTGTCCGATTTTAGTCGTCGGCCTGAGACTAAAGTGAGAATTGAAAATGCGTCCTTTATTTGTATCGTTATCAACTTTAACGTGTATTCTCGGACTCATCTTCATTATGCGGGGTTATTTCCATCCTGCTAAATATCAAAAGGAGTTGTCTAAGAAAACTACGACTGCAGTTAGAGTAACGCAAGTTTACACAGAGGCTAATCATTTTGTGATAGTCGGTATCGGAATTGTTAGCTTAGGTATATTGATAACCTTTATCGGCACACAAATAGACACCGATGAGTGGAAAAATCTATATTCACGTTTAACTGGTAAAACAGAGAAGAAGTCAAAAGTTACGGATAACCCCGAAGAAACATTACAACGTGAGGAAAATGGGATTGAATCAGATTCCTGACAACTTTACAAGCGTCCAGGAACGGATTGCAGCAGCTGCAATACGGAGTGGCCGTGCCCCGGATTCAATAAAACTCGTTACAGTTACGAAAGGACGTTCAATAACAGAGATTCAGACAGTCCTTGCAGCTGGTGCAACCGATATTGGAGAAAACCGCGTGCAGGAAGCACAGCAGAAATACGAGCCAATTCATTCCTCTCTCGCAGCATCAGGCTTGCCAATGTGTGAATGGCACCTTGTCGGACATCTGCAGAGGAACAAAGTGAAATCTGCTTTAGAGATGTTTAGGTTAATCCATTCAGTAGATAGTTTGCGACTTTTAGCTGAGATAGCACGCCGCGCAGAAGGACGCAAGCAACAAGCGGATATATTAATTCAAATCAATACAACTGGTGAAGCAAGTAAGTTCGGCTTAGATCCGGAGGATGTGTTCGGTTTTTTAGAAAAGTCCCAAATGTATTCAGGCGTATGCATTGTCGGGTTAATGACAATGGGGATGCTAAGTTCTTCCCCAGAGGTAAATCGCCCAGCTTTTGCATCGTTGAGAACGCTTTCAGAAAAAATAAAGGCTGAGAAATTTTCCAGCATAACAATGCAGTATCTCTCCATGGGGATGACAAATGATTTTGAGGTTGCAATCGAAGAAGGTGCAAACCTTGTTAGAATAGGTAGGGCAATTTTTGAAACCACGATTTAATACAAGTTATCTTGAATTTGAGCGTGAGTTCTAAAGTGTCTTTTTTGTAGGAGTAAAATGGTGGTAGATAACCTAAAATTGGGTGTAATCGGTGTGGGAAAAATGGGCGGTATTATTGCAAGAAGTATTGCTGACCGCCTGCTTCCATCACAACAGGTTTGGATTACCGATCTGGATAAAAAATTGGTTACCCAACTCTGTAAAGAAAAAAATGTGAACGCTGCATCAGACATTGACGAACTCATAAAAAAAACAGATGTTATCCTATGTGCAGTTCCGCCCGTAGCAGTGCCCCACATCCTACCACAAGTAGCACACAGCCTCTCATCTCCGCAATGGATTATTAGCATTGCTGCTGGTGTTACAACTGAAACACTTGAATCATACTTTGAAAATCCGGCCCCAGTTGTCCGTGTGATGCCAAATATTGCGGCTTCCGTTGAAGCAGCAATTTCTGTATTAACAGCTGGGAGTGTTGCAGATGAAAAACATATTGCCATAGCACAGCAAATATTTAACACTTGTGGTACTACATTAGTTATGGAGGAACGTCATTTGAATGCGGTTACAGGCGTTAGTGGTAGCGGTCCTGCTTATGTTGCGCTTTTCATAGAAGCATTAGCAGACGCCGGTGTACATGTCGGTTTACCACGACAAGATGCGCAAACTTTGGCGATACATACGGTTTTAGGGGCCGCAACGATGTTAGCGCAGTCTGAAGAACACCCCGCTGTTCTCAAGAACCGAGTCACAACACCGGGTGGAACAACGGCCGCGGGACTCCATGCACTTGAACAAGGTGGTTTGCGCGCGACGCTTGCCGAGGCAATCCTTGCTGCAACAGAACGGGCAAAACAACTTGGCACGGAAAAGTAGGAAAGGTATTCACCTTAATGCCGTATCTTGCATATCTTCTCAGTAAAGTACTGGATCTGTACTCATTGATTGTATTGGTAAACGTCTTGCTATCGTGGGTGGTGTTCGGAACACAAAATTTAACTGTCCGGCGAATTTATTTGATGACAGGTAAAATCGTTGATCCGCTATTACAACCTATTCGAAACCTACTTTATCCGATGACTCGGAATTTGGGAATTGACTTTTCTCCGATAATTTTACTCGTTCTCTTGCAAGTTCTCAGGTCATTGTTGTATCCGTAAACTATCTTGCGTCTGGTATATATCAACTATTTCGTAACTTCGTGCTATCTATTAGGGCACAACTATTGGTTTTATGAAAAAGGCAAATCCTTCATCAGGAAACACTTCTCCAAAACATTCTCGGGGTAAATCTAAAAAAGAAAACTTAACATCTGCCCCAACTGAGAATGTTTTAAACAGTTCCGACGAAGCGGAAATTCTCAAATTGTGGACAACTCAAAATGTCTACAAGGTTGATGAAAAAACTACGGAATTACCGACTTACGTGATCCGAGAAATGCCAATCCCTGTCCATACATTGAGCATTGACACACTGCGCAGTAAAATTTGTCAAGATATTTTTCTGAAATATGAAATAATGCAGGGGCATACTGTCGCTTATTCACCACTTTGGGAAACCTTTCCTTTCGGTATTGAGGCGAACGTAATTAGGGAAAAAGCGGCTACTGCTGCGGAAAATATCATCAATTTCCGAAAACAGTGCCAACAATTTTACAGCCAACAATTGAAAGCGCAACAGCAGAAATTGCAAAAACTCGGAATTTTTGCAGATTGGAGTTCTGCTGAAAAAACATTGGAGGCACGCAACGAAACTAAACTTTTTAATTTTTTTGACCGGCTACGGGAAACTGAATTCCTACGTGATGAACTGAAACTTAGCGATTGGTGTCCAAAATGTGTTTCCCCGTTGGAAACCGACAAAACAGTTACACCGGTTTCTAATAGCGTTTTAGATACCTATGTGAAGTTTCCATTCAACAACGGTTTTGAAGAATTTGGTAAAGATGTCTTTTTCGTTGTCCGTTTCCCATTTTCTCAATTGTGGGAAGTCGCCGGAACAATTGCAGTCGGAATTTATGGAAGTACCACCTTTTTGCTGACTGAATTTGAAAACCAATATCTAATTTTTTCTGAACCACAATTTAAGAAATTTGTTGATCCAAACACGAAACATAAGAAATATCCAGTCCCTATTGCCAAAATAAAAGCAACGCAGTTTAATAATTGCACTATTTCACATCCACTTTTTTCACTAAGTGACTTACCTTTTTTTGAAATACCGAATAAAATAGTAGGGAGCATTTCTGATCCATTGCAAAAAAAGGAATTGTTAGCGGGCATCATCCCTCTAAATCCTGCACACCATTCGTTGAGTTATAGTATCTTCAATACATTACCGGAGATATACAATTCTACCAACGCAAAATTTGTAACATCCACACCAATAACTTCCATTTTTGACGAAATCGGCAGGTTTACAGAAGATGCAGATGCCTTGTGTGGATTAAATTTGTTTGAGGCAATTCAGTTTATTAGTGATGAATTGGAAAATCGTGGATGCTTAATGAAAGCGAGAAAACAGAAAATAAAACAACTTGAATGTCAACACTGTAATGGTTTGTCAGTCTCCCGTCCTTACCGTCATTGGATGTTTTCCGTTACTTCCAGTGGTGTCAGAGAGGCGGTTGCAAGATCATCTGAGTATTGGGAACATTTCGATGACGAAATACGGGACGATATTCAAAGTGAAATGATGCGTACCTCCGATATACCTGTTTCATCACAGCGTCAATGGGGCATACCACTTCCCATACTAAGATGTGATAATTGCAACAACCTAATTACAGATAAAAAGATCCTTCGTGTTGTTCGTAGTTCTATTCGTCGTGGTTCCGAACATTGGTTCCGTTTAAGTGTAGAAGATCTATTGCCCGCAGATACGGTCTGCATGAATTGTCATTCAAAGGACTTCCGTAAGGAGTCCGCCTACATTGAAAGTCATTTTGCAAACTTACTTCAAATGCTTGACATTTCAGATTTTAAGAAATCTCCCGATGATGCTTCCACGAGTGTCGCTTTTGCACCACCAACTGCTTTTTTTAAATGGTTAGGGGAGTTAAGTATGCTTGCAACATCACTTCAGATAGGTAGATCTACTAAAGCAAGCCAACCATTTAAATTCTTAAAACTGAACAGAATTGCTGAGGAGGTTTGGAACACTGAGATACAGGAAAAATTCCTGAAAAAATATCCCGCAGATGTTTTACGGTTAATTTCGATAGCCCCAGAATTACATCAAGTTCAGCTTGAAGGAGACGGAACCAAACAGCTTGAAACGTTGTTAGAGGCGTACAATCACAAATATGCTCAGCTTAAAAAGATATTATATCAGACTGCCGAACTGTTGACAGACTTTGAGAAGAAAGGATATTCTGATACACATACCATTTTGTCAAATGAACATGGCGCGAAAGTTTCTGACGTACTGTTAAAACCAGATGCGCTTGCAGTTTCGTTAACCAATAAACTTTTGATTGATATTGAGGCAGCATATCAGAAAAGAGATTTCTACAGAATATGGCAATTATTGTACGATTTCTGTCGGACGGACCTTCAATTTTATATTAAACTTCGTGGATCTGAAGTTACAGAAAAGGGGTTAGAGTCCGCGCAGCTTTCTGTTTCATCAATATTCAAAGCTATTTTACAACGTCTTGCCCCGCTTCACCCTTTCTTAGCCGAAGAGATTTTTGCTCAGACAAATTCCTCTATAGGTAGTATATTTCAAGATAAATGGAACAAGTTACCAAAAATCTCTCAGCAATTTGATACGAAGAGTGAATGGGAATCATTGAAGAAAATCTATCAATCAACAAACTAATATCAATAGGATAAATCAGACAGTGAGTTCTCCATTTCAATATTTCAAAAATGTTTTACCGTTAATAGTGGTAGCTATCCCCGCATTATTGCTTGATATTGTCACTAAATGGCTTGTGCGCATGCATATTCCTGAAGGGCATCTTGGATATCCGGTTATTGAAGGCTTTTTTTATTTACAACATCATAGAAACTCAGGTGCAGCTTTCGGAATTTTTTCAGATCAGCGGATGTTGTTAGTTATCATAACAATCGCTGCATTAATCTTTATTTTTATCTATTCTTTCAGATTTCGCAACAGTCGATGGATGCAAACTGCATTAGGTTTTTTACTTGGGGGAGCAGTTGGGAATTTTATTGACCGTATTTACTTAGGTGAAGTCGTTGATTTTTTGCAGTTTGGCATAAAAAGCAAGAATCTGTTTTGGCCTACTTTTAACGTGGCAGATGTGTCAGTATGTATAGGGGCGGGGATGCTCATTTTTTACCTCTTTCGGATTCAGAATCGGAGTGTTAGTTGAACTGGCAATTAAAGCACTATGTAGCACAATCTGTATGAAGTTTAAGTTATTAATTCGGTATTTTGGCGAGGTTAGGAAACCTCGCCAGCAGCAGGTGTGTATCTCTGCTGGCGAGGTTTCCTAACCTCGCTAAATTACCCAATTTATTTTTTAATCTTCATTTAGATTGTGCCTGTGAGGACGCAAACTGACAGTTTGCGCTACAATATTTGTTTGGGTTGTGTGAGATAGAAAATCTGTCTCCTTTTCATAAAGACCTCCACATAAAGTAAGGGTTGATACTATGTTCAAATTTAGAATTCATATATTTGTGGTCACTTTAGCAACTATTTTCGCGTTAGGACCGCAATCAGAAGCACAAAACCAGAGTGTTCCGCCTACACAGCAGCCTCAAGAAACACAACAAGAAGAGTATAGCGAAAGTGCCTTACGTCGATTTGAGATTATTACGTTAAGCTCACTCCCATTTACGGCAGTCCATAGTTATTTGGGAGTTCGTGGTGTAAAAATGATACAGACGAATAAAATTGCACCGGAATTGACATCACAGAATT
Source organism: Candidatus Poribacteria bacterium (assembly GCA_965221425.1). Lineage (GTDB taxonomy): Bacteria > Poribacteria > WGA-4E > WGA-4E > WGA-3G > MSPOR6. The sequence goes on from OZ244889.1 coordinate 1,197,065, forward strand.
ACCGCGTAATGGGTATCACTGCTGTTTCGTTTTCACTATTTATCGGTATTTGGGACTGGTTGCATACACGTAATGTGGATAGGTCAGCACCAAGTGTCCCAGGACGAAAACCGCCTTCGCCTCCCACTGATGACGGTATTCCTCCTGATGGCAGTATTGCTCGTGCTCCTATTTTCGGTCCACATGCAAATAGATATGGTATCTCAACACATTTAAGACAACTGCAACCTTACTCAGTACATACTGGGTTGAATAGGTGGGCAACGGATCCGCCTGCCGGTTTCGTCATCCCGCTACTTGAAATACGATTTTAATCATATTTTTATTACGCAATAACTGACGGAAGATAGGACTATACAAAAAAATGCGTGTTCTCTTTATGGGTACCAGTGAATTCGCGATTCCAGCGCTGAAAGAACTTATTGCCCACGATTTTGAAATTATAGCCGTTGTTACGCAACCTGATCGCCCCAGTGGCAGAGGCAAAAAGTTAAGTCCACCGCCCATAAAGCAGATCGCCATAGAATATAAACTCAAGGTTTTCCAACCTGAGAAAGTGAGAAAATCAGAATTTGTTGAAACTCTTAAACAACTTTCACCAGACGTTATTGTCGTTGCAGCTTTCGGTCAACTTTTGCCGCAAACGGTGTTGGATATTCCACCTTGTGGTGTCCTAAACTTGCATCCGTCTCTCTTGCCGAAATATAGAGGTGCAGCTCCGATTCAATGGGCATTAATTAAGGGGGAGAACGAGACAGGTATAACGCTCATGTTGTTGGACGCTGGCGAAGATACGGGTGATATTATCTGCATGGAGCGAATACCCATTGAACCTAAAGATACAGCTGAAACGTTACATAATCAATTAGCAAATATTGGTGCACACCTTTTGGTGAAAGTATTGACTGATTTGCCGCAAGGACAACCGCCGAAAGCAACGCCACAGAACCACGCTGATGCGACACATGCCCCGCGCTTGACGAAAGCAGTAGGGCAAATTGATTGGAGCGAATCTGCAAGTACAATTCATAATCTGATTAGAGGCACAGCAGGATGGCCAGGCGCATATACCTTTTTTCGAGAAGATATGCTCCTAAAGATAATTCAATCTCTGCCGCATGAAAGTAAGCACACATTAAAGCAAGATGGACGAAAAAAACTCCCCGGCACGATTAAAATCACTACTGAACAACAGTTGTTTGTAAAAACTGGTAAAGGAGAACTTCAATTGCTGCAAGTTCAACCCGCAACCAAGAAAGTAATAAAAGTTCAAGATTTTGTCAACGGATATCAACTAAAAAATGGGGAACGTTTTTCCACTTTGATTTCATCGTAAATGATTGTATTGGGATTCTGAGATGAACACAGTTAATAAAACTTTATGGGGAATGGTCAAAACCGCAATTTATTGCTTGATTGTGATGGGAATTGTCGGTTTGTTGACGGTTTTTATTATTATTCCACAGTGGGTTAAGTCAACGGAGATTTTGGTTCCTAACCTTATCGGTAAAAACTATTATCAAGCTGTACACTCCCTCGCTAATGCCGGTTTAGAGCCAGAAAAGACAATTCGCCAAGCAAGCAGCAGCGAACCGATAGGAAATGTCGTTGAACAATTTCCACTTGCAAATATAGGAATCAAACCGCATCATAAGGTCAAAATCACAGTCAGTACTGGAGCAGATCTTACACCTATCCCCTCAGTCGTTGGCAAATCACTGGATGCAGCACGCGAAACACTTGAAACAGCGGATTTCCGCGCAAATACAGTTGCTCGTGTTCATTCTACAAATTATTTACCGGATACTGTGATTGCTCAGAGTCCACCTGAAGGGACTCTTAAAAAACGCCGCACCTCTGTAAACCTATTAGTTAGTCTTGGGAGAAAACCACAAAACATTAAATTACCAGACCTTCGGAAGCAGCTTGTCAAAGAGGTATTGCCCATACTTGAAGGAATCGGTTTGAATGTTGAAATCAAAAATATCCCACACCCAACAATTGGACAAGGTGGGATTATTACCCATGAGAAACTTGTACATAGCGGCGACCTGATTACACTTGAAGTTAGCGGAGAACGTGATAAAACTGAAAATAGGGGCAGATGGTTAACGCACAAACATACCGTCAGTGAAGAAGGGAATCGGGCACGACAGGTTAAAATTGTTATCGTTGATGACTACGGTGAACGCATTTTAATCAATAATGCTTCTTATGCGCCAGGAACAGTTATCGACTTAGAAAAGAGAAGAGTCAAGGTCTTTGGTCCGGCACTGGTAATTGTGTTTGAAGATGGCAAAAAATTGCATGAACGTCGCTATCAATAACTTTGCAATGGACGCTGGTAATTAGAACGTGAATTCGGTGTCTGGGATATGAAGTTCTTAATGCTTTGAATCCCACTCACATAACCGCGGTAGGTGCTGTTTCCTAACCGCACCTTATGCGTCAATTTAAGAAATGAATCTGCATTTGTGAGTATCTACTACATGGTAGGAGCGGTTTCATGAAGTTTAAATAAATATTTCGGTAATTGGCAAGGTTAGGAAGAAATCAACGGTATGAATCATGGCGAATGCCATACGGGGAATGCCATACGCGCATTCATACCGTTGATTTGGCGCATTCGTCTTTAGGCATTCCCCACCTTGCCAGCAGCAAGTGTAAATCTCTGCTGGCGAGGTTTCCTAACCTCGCTAAATTACCCAATTTATTTTTTTCTCTTCATCCAACCGCTCCGTATTATCCAATATGCTCTTGTGGGAGTGAATTAACGCTGAATACGCCAAATCAACGGTATGAATGCTATATAGCATTCTCCGTATGGTATTCTGCATTGGTTAGGAAACCGCATCTACCAGGGTGAAGGTCCGCTAAATTGATGCCTATGATGAGGTTTCCTAACCGCACTAATTCTCAAAAATTGCTAATGCCGAGTTCACGTTACGTAGAAATAACCGTTCTACCGAAAATTGGAGGTGTGTCAAATTTATAAAGTACCCAAAATTGCTCCGTCCCTTTTAGCAGCTGACTTCAGCCGTTTCGGTGAAGAAGTAGAGCGAGTTGTTACTGCAGGTGCTGACTTACTCCATTTTGATGTAATGGATGGCGAATTTGTGCCAAACTTCGGTATAAGTCCACCATTAATTGCTGCCGTTCGCGAAAATACGGATGTGCCTTTTGATGTCCATATCATGGTAACACATCCGCTCCGCTATATTGATGCTTTAGCTGATGCAGGGGCAGATATGATTACCTTCCATATTGAAAGCAACGATGCCCCTTATGAGGTAATCTCTACAATTAAAGCACACAACATAAAAGCCGGCTTAGCATTTTCACCAAATACACCGACTGAAGCAGTTACACCTTACTTGTCGGATATTGACCTCGTGTTACCGATGAGCGTTGAGCCTGGATTTGGAGGACAAGCGTTTTTACCAGATACTTTGGATAAAATTGAAAATTTGCATAACGAAATTCAGAAAATAGATAATTCGCCTGACATTTCGGTTGATGGTGGTGTAACAGTAGATATAGCTCCAGACGCTGTTCGTCAAGGGGCAACAATCCTTGTCGCAGGCACAGCAATTTTTCGGAGCGAACATCCTAAAGCAGTAATAGAAAAATTGCGAACTGTGGCATAAACTTGAGTGCCTGATAATAGACATAGGAAAAGATGCATACGTTCTATGTTCCTTCAATTCAGATCAATGAAAAGATTGCAACGGTTAAAGGTTCAGAGCAACACCACCTCCGAAATGTGCTTCGTTTAAAACTTGGTGATACAATCCGAATTGTTGATGGAAAAGGATCTATCTGTATAGGCGAAATATATAAAATAAATACAGAGGCAACGGAGGCAACGATTTTAAGCCGCAACTTTTACGAGAGAAATACACCATCCCTGACTCTCTTCCAAGGTTTACCGAAAAACGATAAAATGGAGATGATCCTGCAAAAGACAACTGAACTTGGCGTAACGCAGATTGTTCCTATGTCCACAGAACGTTCATTACAGAAACTGAGCGAAAGTCGTTGTGAACGTTGGCATCGGGTCGTCCTCTCAGCAACAAAGCAGTGCAAACGCGCGTGGTTACCTGACCTATGTGAAATGCAACAATTTGAAAACTGCCTGAACACGCTCCAAAAATACGCGCTCAGCTTAATTTTTTGGGAAAATGAGAAGGAACAACATCTTAAAGGAGTGTTGAGAGAAGCACCAGAGGTAGAATCCATCGCGTTTTTAGTGGGACCAGAAGGTGGTTTTACCGATAAAGAGGTTGACGCTGCAATTGAAAACAGATGTATCCCAGTGACAATTGGTTCAAATATCTTGAGAACAGAAACTGCCGCAATTGCGGGAATTACCATTGCCGCTTACGAATACCAAATTTGATTCAATACCAATACTATGAAAACAGCAAAACTCATCACAATGGGATGTAAGGTTAATCAATACGACACACAATCAATGCGGGAATCACTCGTCCGCAACGGTTATACTGTTGTAGACGAGGCGCAGCCTGCAGACCTATATCTCATTAACACCTGCACGGTAACAAACGCTGCTGATCAGAAAGCACGCCAAGCAATTCGGAAGGCTATCCGACAGAACCCGAATGCAGATGTGCTGGTTACCGGATGTTATGCTGAAAGTGATCGAAAGGCAATTGGGAAGATTCCAGGTGTTACATTTGTCTTCGGGAACCGTGAGAAAGCAGACTTTCAAACCTATCTTGATAAGTTGCACGCTGAGACACCACTTCAGATTCAACCTATTCAGCACGATGCGATTCGGGAGCATGCCCGTTTTAGTAGCGGCGTTAGCAATTCAGGAAAACGGACACGCGCCCTTATAAAGGTTCAAGATGGTTGTAGTGCTTTTTGCACGTACTGTATCATTCCTTATGTGCGCGGTAGAATGACAAGCCGCCCTCTTTCAGAGATCGTGGACGAAACGCATCGCATTGCCGACAGCGGTATCAAAGAAATTGTGATTACCGGTGTGCATCTTGGAGCGTATGGACAGGACACGGGTAGAGATAAGGATATTGCTGATATATTAGAAAGAATACACGGCATTGATGGAATAGAACGTATCCGCTTCAGTTCAATTGAACCGATGTATTTTCCCGATATTCTCTCGGAGCGGATGTCCGATCTTCCGAAGTGTATGCCCCACTTTCACCTTCCGATCCAATCTGGGTCTGATAATGTGTTACGTCGAATGCGCCGCCGTTATACGACTGCCCAATTCACACATCTTGTTGATACCCTACGTTCACGTTTTACCGATGATGTAGGTGTTACGACTGACATAATGGTAGGATTTCCCGGTGAGACAGATACAGATTTCAAGGATTCACTGCAGTTCGTTAAAAAAATAGGATTCAGTCAACTGCATGTGTTTCGGTACTCCCCGCGAAAAGGCACTCCCGCAGCGACTTATCCGGATCAAGTTCCCCCTCATGTTTCCGCAGAACGAAGCACCGCAATGATTGAATTGGGAAACCAACTCAGTATAGCGTTTCGCAAACGGATGCTGGGTAAACAAAAGAACGTGTTAGTTGAAGAAAGCAGGGCGGGTGAGAAAAACCTTCTGGCAGGATTTACGGATAATTATCTCCGCGTACTTTTAGATGTCCCAAATTCTGCGATTAATCAAATTCTTCAGGTTAAGTTAACAACTTTAGATGACGAATTCGTCTATGGAGTATGTTAGTGACGCCTGTTACAATAAAGACTGAGGGATAAACCTCATTTTATAGCAAAACCTATAATTAATGGGACACTTCTGTAGCGCAAACTAAATGAAGTTTAAGTAAATATTTCGGTAATTGGCAAGGTTAGGAAACCTTGCCAGCAGCACGTGTGTATCTCTGCTGGCGAGGCGGGGAATGCCTAAAGACGAATGCGCCAAATCAACGGTATGAATGCGCGTATGGCATTCCCCGTATGGCATTCGCCATGATTCATACCGTTGATTTCTTCCTAACCTCGCTAAATTACCCAATTTATTTTTTAATCTTCATTTAGTTTGCGTCAAATATGCACAATCTAACAGATTGTGTTACAACTGCTGTTGTCCGTTATGTTTCCGAAGCAGGTTATCAAAGTGTCCCAATAATTTCAAAGTTCACCATATATTATCTTTTCCTTGGAGGAAAACATTTTGTCAAAATTAAAAATTATTTTTGTATTATTTATCATACTCTTTGCTGTGTCGGGATGCGAAAGAATTGCGGATAAAGTAATATTGCCGCCCGATACGACACCGACAGATATGCAACCTCTTACAGTGATGACCTATAATGTTTACGTTGGCAGCAGTGCAGCCCCGCTTTTGTCCGTAGAGAATCTGGGGCAAGTACCAGGGGAAGTTGCTACAATGTACAATAACGTCATGGCATCTGATTTTCCAAGCCGTGCTGTAGCAATTGCTAAATCAATAAATGCACATCAACCACACATTGTCGGATTACAAGAAATTTCACTAATTCGGAGCCAAAATCCGGGGGACCTCATCTTAGGCGGAACAGTTTCTGCTGAAGAGGTTGTCTTGGATTATCTTGATATTTTGATGAATGCACTTCAAGCAGAGGGTTTAAGTTATCAAGTTGCTGCTCAAGTGGAAAATTTGGATATTGAAATGCCGATGGTTATGGGTACTGATCTTATTGATGTCCGATTAACCGATTATGATGTAATCCTTTCTCGTAGCGATGTTGAAATATCAAATCCGATGAGTGCTAACTACGAAAATGCGCTGACAATTGAAATGCTTGGACTCGTAGTAAAAAGAGGTTATGCAGCCGTAGATGTCACTGTGTCTGGTGTCACTTACCGCGTTGTCAATACACATCTTGAGGCATTTATAGAAGAAAGCAGGGTGGCACAAACACAGGAACTTGTGGACATTCTTAGCAACGAAACCAAGCCGATTATTCTGTTGGGAGATTTCAACACGAGAGCAACTGATGGCACCGGATACCAAATTATATTGGAGGCGGGATATATTGACGTTTGGCAGATGGATTCTGAGGGAACTGGCAATACTTGTTGTCAAGATGATGACATCCTAAACGAGATGAGCGATCTCACTGTCCGGATTGACCAAATTTTTGTTCGTAACCTACAACTTCCTACTTCTGTTATAACGCAAACTGTAGGTGATAAATCGGAAGATCGATTAGCTTCTGGCTTATGGCCATCGGATCATGCTGGCGTTGTTGCACAGTTTACATTTGAGTAGGACAAACCTATTTGGTTGTTTAACAAAGACGGGTTTCTCACATGAGAAACCCGTCTTTTGTTTTGAATAGGTTGCATTGATTCGTATTATAGGGACATTTAGAATTAAAGGGTCATTTTTGTAGCACGGGGAATGCCATTAAGGCATTCATACCGTTGATTTCACTTCCAGTTTGCGCACGGATATGCACAAACTGGAAGTTTATGCTACAACACCGTTGGTAGATGCGGTTTCCTAACCGAATGTCCGATTAATTCTAAAGTCTACTATATGCCTACTCAGGTGATGCTTCAATTATATCATCCTGCGGCACGCCATTAAGAATTTGGCGCACACCAACACTTTTGACAGGGTTACGGTTTTCATCAAAACGAAAGATGGTTGTCGCACCTTCATAGTTTGTAATATTTGCGATGGCATCTCGAATTGCAACCGGATCATCGGTTGATCCCACTGTCTCAATTGCGATTGCCAAAATTTTCATGGCATCGTAACCTGTTGCTGCAATGCCATCAACGGAGCCATATTTTGCCGTATAAGCAGAATTAAATTGGACAGCATCCGGATCTAAGTTGGTACAATAGTAACCGTCAACAGGTTCATTATCTTCCAAAGTCGTAGACATTAGTGGATCGTCCCAACCATCACTACCGATAAAGATAGATTTAATTCCCATCTCCCGTGCTTGTTTCATTATGAGGGGGTTCGCTGGCGGAAAACTGGCGAGAAGAAGGACATCAGGTCCTATGTCCACTGGTTGCTTCAGTTTCATTATGAGTCGATTCTCAGATGGAAAACTGGCTAAAGGATGGAGCAAAGGGGGACTATACGCCATTTTGATGTTCGCAAGTTGCGCATCAAACATCGTATCGCCACTTTCATAGACTTCTTTATCAAGGATACCAGCACGGGTCTCTAGCTCTTGTAGCTCTCCCAAGTCTAGTCCTAATTCCGCTAATTCTTCGTAAAGTTTTTTAGTGAGGAATACTTGGAAGCTAGCCTCAAATGCTGCTATAAAACCTGCAGAATACACATCCTTATTCTGCCAAATCATAGAGGCAGATATTGCATTGAGTTGCTCTACAGCAACTTTTGCCAAAAGATTTGCCTGCAGAATATTGGAACCAGCAACGAGAAACATAAGATCGTTTGGGTCAGTCGCGTCTGCCGTTACCTCTGCCCTTGTTGCTCCCAAAAGCACAGGCACAGTTGCAACCGGACCAACTTTTACTGCATGGCTCGAAAATAGGGGACCTAATATCGCAACAACATTGTCCACCTCAACTAATTCTGTTGCAGATTGAACGACGGTATCAGTCGTTTCTTCCTTAAAAATTAACTCAACCTGCATGCCGAGGACACCCCCTGCTGCGTTGATTTCCGCTTGGGCAAGCTCTGCACCTTTGCCAAAACTGGTATAATTGGGATATGGATGAATCAACCCCACTTTAAGCGTTGTTTCGCCATCCGGCGGAGGAGCCATATCCATCATTTTTTCACACCCGGACAACCATGCGACTGAGAATGTGAGTAAAATGCATAACGTAAACCTAAAAATTTTCGTATTCATAAACTTCTCCTGTTTCGTAGACTAATGTTACTATGTCAAGTAGCTTATATTTCATATTTTTATTGTACAATTGGAATTATAACATTAGTTTATGTAGAAAGTTACACTATCTTAACCCAAGTTGCTACCTATAAGATTTTAGACACACAAACGCCATTTTTAAGAGAGAACAGTTTGTTATTGGTGAAATAGTGTAGAGCAAACTTTCAGTTTGCGAACTAATATGCACAAACTTTATGAAGATTAAGTTTTTAATTGGGCAATTCTAATTTTCCCCAAACCCGGTAGGTGCGGTTTCTAACCAATGCAGAATACCATACGCGTATTCTGCTGGATATTTCCACGAATTACCTAATTTATTTTTTAATCTTCATAAAGTTTGTGCTACAAGGTGGCAACTTAGGTTATCTTAAACAAATTCGCGCAGAGGAAAACTTCCGCGTCCAACAACGCGAACGCAAAAGCCTCCCACAGACCATTTCCTATTCACTGGCATTGGATCGCAGCAAGTGTGCACCCAATGCACCATTCAACAACGGAAGTAGCGCATCAACTATAATCCATACCATTGACCGGGTTTCGGTTCCAACAGCAGTAAAACTATCAGCTTTGAGGATACCGAACCAGTTCCAGAAGAAAAAAATGGCTGCAAACATGAATCCGTAGAATAACGTGTTTGCTGCAATAAATTCTTGAACGCTTGAATTCTCCCCGCTTCGACTCATACGAGCGTAACTAAATATCACCCCCAGCACTATCGAAATTGCAGAGAGGATATTAATGTAAGCCCAAACGGGCTGATTATAAGGATTATCTTCAGTGGAAGTATGGTATAAAGGTTCAATGACCGTGTGGATTGCGACTATCACCGCAATGATGATGAGAACAACGCCTATAACTTTCTTGAGGGCATCCATGATATTTCTCCTTCCCTAATCGGGTTTATAGAGTGTGCCTCAGAAATATAATTCTATTGGTTTTCACATGTTCAACCAACCTACAGGCTGATTAATAAATTGTGTATTCATCATTGACAACACGCTTCTAAACGCACCTACAATGAATTTCCACACATTGCAGTTTTGATTATAGGAAAGAAATGACTCAATGTCAACTACAAAACATCGACACAATCATTTTCAGTTTTTTATTGACAATAGCTTCTAACTATGAAAAAATGTATCAAGATTACGTTTTTTCATACTCTATGTTTAAATGCTTCGCCTAAGTGGGTTGACTATCAAGAAAGGCTTGATACAAAATTCGGTTTTAACAATAATTAATTTCAAACTGAGGGCGTAAGCGTTTTGTTTATTGGTTATTCTAAAATTTATTAAAAACAGGAGATTCAAGATGAATATCAGAAAAATTACAATATATACATCTGTTTTGGCAATCATTGCTTTAGCTGTAGGGTTTTCCGGTTGCGAAAGGATCGCACCGATGATGCCTGATGACATGCCACAGATGATGGATGAAGACATTACCGTTGGTGTTGTTGTGTCTCTGACAGGAAAAGATGCCCAACCGTATGGTCTTCCAATGAAGCGCGGCTTTATCGTGGCACGAGATGAGATTAACAACGCAATGCACGGTAGCGGGAGCATAAAGTTTATCCTTGAGGACGATAAGAGTTCCGAAGAAGGGGCGATTGCTGCTGTCCAAAGATTGGTTGATAGAAATGTATCTGCTATTGTTGGGATTGCTATCTCAGATTACCTTGAAGATGCTTTTCCGATTGCTCAAGATGCGGGGGTGGTCGCTTTTAGTTCGGTTTCTACCGCTGCGGGTTTGAGCAGCATTGGGGATTTTGTCTTCCGCACCGGTCTCGCTGTAGATATAGTGAACCCCAGTGGTGTGATGCTCACTCACGAGCAACTTGGCTATAAGAAAGTTGCACTGATATACGATGCCGCTGACACCTACTCCGTAAGTAGCAACGATGAGTTGAAGACAGCACTTGAGGCAAACGGTGTCACCATTCTGACTGAGCAAACCTTTAAAACCAAAGATATAGATTTTCGCACACAATTAACCAGCATAAAAGATATGAAACCTGATGCCCTCTTTATCTCTGCGCTGTCAGTAGAGATGACGCAAGTTATCATTCAAGCTGGTGAACTGGGTATCCCTGACACTGTCCAACTTATTGTTCCTGATTTGACAGCAGCAGAAATTCAAAAAGCGGGTGCTGCCGCCGAAGGCGCGATAGCTTTTTCTGGTTGGACGAGTCTGTCTAACATTCCCGGAAACCAAGACTTTATCAAGAAGTATCGAGCGAAATACGATATTGATGCTGAACCGTGGGCAGCGCAATCGTATGCAACGCTCTATATTCTTGCCAATGCAATTGCGAAAGCACAATCCACAGAATCAGATGCGATCCGAGATGCTCTTGCGCAGACGATGGATTTCCCCACGATTTTAGGGAATTTCTCTTTTGACCCCAACGGTGAAGCAGTGTATGACCCGATTGTACTTATGGTCAAGGACGGTGAACTTCAACTCTTTTCTGCGATGCCTGATGACGAGATGCCGTCAATGGCAGTACCAGAGGTTACCATCGGTGTTGCCGTAGCACAGACAGGGGAAAACGCCGAACCGTATGGGCTTCCAATGAAACGTGGACTTGAATTAGCAAGAGATCAGTTGAATATGCAAGGAGCAAATATACAGTTTGTGTATGTGGACGCTATGAGTACCATAGACGGTGGGAAAGCAGCCGTTCAGGAATTGGTGAATAAAGGTGTACCTGCCATCGTTGGAATTGGAATCTCAACGCATCTCAAACAGGCTTTTCCGATTGCACAGGAGGCTGGAGTAGTCGCTTTTAGTCCAATTTCTTCCGCTGCTGGTTTGAGTAAGGAGGTTGGAGATTATGTCTTTCGCGCTGGCATCGCCACAAATATACTGGTTCCAGGAGGTGTAGCGAAGACTCATGCGGCGCTGAATTATGAAAATGTAGCGCTTATATATGATGAAGCTGATACCTACTCCACAAGCCTAAAGGAAGAGTTGGAGAAAGCACTTGCTGCGGCCAATGTTAACATTCTAACCGTAGAAAAATATAAAACAGGTGAAACCAATTTTAATATGCAATTAACCAATATAAAGAGCATGGAACCTGATGCACTTTTTGTTGCGTCTCTTTCACGAGAGATGAAACAGATAATCACTCAAGCTGGTACCCTCGGAATTCCTGCATCTTCAAGGTTGATTGTTCCTGATTTGACCAATTCAGAAGTGGAAGCAGTAGGTGAAGCAGCCGAGAATGCGATTACTTTTGCAGGGTGGTCAAGTCTAACTGATACACCTAAGAACCAAGCTTTCGTCCAGAGTTATATGGATGAACATGGATTTACTCCTGGACCTTGGGCAGCACAAGCGTTTGCAACCCTGAATATTCTCGCCAATGCGATTGCCAAAGCAGGATCCACAGATTCAGCTGCTATTCGGGATGCTCTGGCACAGACTTCGCATTTTCCAACGATTTTAGGGCCTTTCTCTTTTGATCCCTACGGAGAGGCTATCTATGAAGATATAGAAACAATTGTGCTCACCGTCAAGGACGGAGTCCTGCAAAACTTTTAGTAATCCTTAACGTTGAATTAACATAACGAAAAGCCGTTATCAGTTACTTCTGCTGATAACGGCTTTTCTGTTTTTTTAATCAAGTCTAATAAGATATTTCTGAACTATTTAAAATCATCCCGTTCAAGTATTATTATTTGAGCAACATTCTCTATACTTGCTAATGCATTATGAACCGCAGCCGGTTCAACAGACTGTGCCTTTTCAATTGCCAGCGCCAAGTGTTTCACAGCATAATAACCTGATTCCGCAATGTCATTGAGCTGAGCGGAATCTGTGGCATTCATTGACTTATAAAAGTTGGCGATATAGTGGGAGCCTTCCAAAAAATCGAGAACTTCGCTGTTTTCATGCCAACTATAACCTGCCAAAAGTAATGGCGGCGGCACATTGGCACAATCAGAGGGACAAACTACCGACCCATCTGATGGAAGCCCGCGGGTACAGTAACCACAGTCGTAGAAGTTATTCTCTAATATCTGTTCCATCAATAAGGAAATTTCTGAACCGAAACTAGGGAGAAGTAGGACATGTGGTTTTCCAAATCGAATTTCAATTCTACGGATCTCATCACGAAAATTGGTCTGACCGTTTACATAGACATCAGTACTTATCACACCCCCGAGGTTTTGAAAAATCGCGCTGAATCCTTCGGTGAAATCCATTGAGTCAAAATCGTCCGCCTCGTAAATTATGGTTGCTCTTTCAGCAGAGAGTTTATTTTTGACGAATTGCGCTAAATGTTGTACCTGCAAATTGGAGGAACCCGCAAGAAGAAAAAGAGAATCGTTGTATTGATTAAAGGCAATATCTCTTAAGGCAGATAAAGTAGTAAATATTGGGCTTTCAATTATCTTCGTATCTTGTACAGCATTAGTTAAGAAGATAGGGTCCAAAAGCGCGATAACGTTTTCCTCTTCAACAAGTTCTTTTGCCACCTGCACACTTGTTTCGAGATCAGGGAACATATCAGGATCATTTTGATTATATTTGTATATAAACTCAATTTGCATATTAAGAACGCCACCACTTTGATTAAGTTCGTCTCGAGCGAGTTCAGCACCTTTGGCAAAACTTGCATAAATCTCATGTGGAAGCGGGAAGGCCAGGCTATATCCATCATAATATTCTAATGGTTGAAGCACCCCAACTTTCAGTGTGGTCATAGTTGTGTCGAACGGACCAATCATCTCACTCATCTTTTCACACCCAGAAAGTAGTGTAAATGGGAGAGAAATCCAGACACACAACGTTAAAGTAAAAATTTTTTGCTTCATACATCTCCTTAAATTATTCAAGTGACGGACAAATATTATCTGCAAGCTTGAAAAAACTATGTACCTTGTATTAAGTGCGAAAGTTGTTGGCAGGGCAAATCTATTTTGAGATATTACATAGAACAATTTTACCAAATGCGACTATTTCCGCGCTTCAGGGATAACTTTCAACTTTACCTCTTTCCCATCACGCAGGACCACAACTTCAACAGGTTCCCCAATTTTTACAGCATCCAGTGCGTAGGTAAAATCATAGATATTCTCGATCTTTTTAGTTCCGAATTTAATGATGACATCACCGTCCTTTAAACCTGCTTTATCGGCTGGGCCGCCAGCAACAACACCAGAGAGTTTCACACCAGTGTCTTCGGTGGTATAATCAGGAATAGTCCCTAAATATGCACGTAACGTGCCACGACTTCCCTGCTCAGGTTTGTTCCGTTCCACCTTAACGTACTCTGGTCGCGTATCCGCACTGATTAGGTCTGAAACAATCCCATAAGCGAGACTTGAGATGCGTTCTAAACCCGCATAGTTGAGGGTTTCAGCGTCATCTGTCGGCCGGTTGTAGTTCTTGTGTAAACCGGTGAAAAAACTGAGAACAGGAACGTTTTTCGGATAGAAGGCTGTCACATCTGTTGGCATATATGGATCGGATTTTAGTGACAGATTAAAACCGACAAGCACATTCCGTTTTTCAATTAACTTTGTCCAAATAGGTGAAGACCCGATACCTTGCAAGACGAGTTTGTTGTTGCGGAGACGTCCCACCATATCAAAGTTGATATAGGCTGCAACGTTCTTTAAAGGAAGCACAGGATCATTTACAAAATGTGTAGACCCGATGAGTCCGAGTTCTTCCCCCGACCATAACGCAAAGATAACACCTCTCTTAAATTTTTCTGGCTGATTTTGACGTTCTTCACTGAACATCTCTGCTAATTTTAGGACAACGGCAGTGCCTGAAGCGTTGTCATCAGCACCGTTATGGATTTGTCTTTTTTCTTCTCCTTTCGCGAGTGATCCGATCTCACCGTAACCGATATGATCGTAGTGTGCACCGACAATGATATATTCGCTGTTCTCAATATCATTGCTTGGTGGAAGCATCGCGAGGACATTATTATCCGTTTTCTTAAGCTTTTCAATGGCGGCGGCTATCTTGATTTTGACATCGGGCAACGGAAAGTGTCCGACAAAGTGCGGATTCTCATCGTCAAGTCCAGTTTGAACCTCTTTTAAGTTTTTGCCTGCTTGTGCTAAAAGGGTATTTGCAACATTATCGGTAATAGAACCAGCGATAATCCCAGAATCAGCGCTACCACTATCAAAAGTAAGTGGGATTATCTTGCCGGCGTTTGGTGAGTTCGGGCCGGCAACGGTAAGGAACGCTTTGGCACCGTTTTCCCGTGCTTGCACTGCCTTATAACGGATTCCAGCATACCGAATCAATTGCTGTCGGCGTTCAGCTGTCACGCCTTCTGGAACGTACCGAAGTGCAACAACAATCTTATCTTTCACATCTATACCAGCGTAAGAATTATAACCTTCGCCCGCCTCTCCAGGAGCTATTAACCCATATCCAACAAAGACGACCTCCCCCTCAACAACACCGTTACTTGAGAAAGAGAACGGTAAAAAATCCTGATCTACCTTGAATTCAAGTTGTTCCTCAGTACCTTCTATCTTGCGTGTGAGAAAAAAGTGATTCTCTTCTGGTATAATCTTACTCCCAGCATTAAATTCAAAAGTTTGGAAATAACCACCTTCCTCACCAGCAGGTTGTAGATTAAGTTTGGAAAATTGTTCAACGATGTAATCCGCAGCGCGTTTTGAACCTTTAGAACCGGTCATTCTGCCTTCTAAAGCATCGTCAGCAAGGAATTCAACATGCTGCTGGATACTGCCTTTGATTTCATCAGCATAGTCGGTAAAAGACGCGTCGGGTTCGGTTGTCTCCTCAACCGGCTCTGGAATTCTTGAGATTTGACGTCTTGGTGAAATCGCAATTGCTTCAAGCGCAGCTTTGTGATTCCACGATGCAAGATAGAGTTGTGAAACCTTTTGATTGTTGCGTGTAGATGTCCAGCACAAGCGATTTCCATCAGGCGAAAAAACGGGGAGCCCATCAAACCCATCAGTTGAGGTGACTTGAATCGGTTCATGTCTGCCCATTGAATCTACGAGATATAACTCAAAATTGGAATAACCGAGTTTGTTAGAAGCAAAAATGACGTAAGCACCACTCGGATGAAAATAGGGCGCCCACGACATACTACCAAAATCTGTTAACCTTTTTACCCCTGATCCGTCTATACGCATCGTATAAATGTCAGCTGTGTTGCCATCTTTTGAAAAATGTCGCCAAACGATATGTTGTCCATCGGGTGTGAAGAAGGGACCACCATCGTATCCAGGCGAATCTGTCAAACGCTTCTGATCTGAACCATCTGCATTCATGATATAAATTTCGCCGAAATAGGATGGATCAACTTCAAGCTGCTTGAGGTCCTTTGGGGAGAGTTCACTTTTCGGGTATGCGTCTCGCAGCGAGCAGAAAACGATGAATTTTCCATCAGGTGAATAGGAACCCTCCGCATCATAGCCGTGTGCATCTGTTAACTGCATCAGGTTGCTTCCATCGCGATTTGCAGAGAAGATGTCCATCGCCTCATCATAATCCCAACTATAGCGGCGTTCTTTACCGGATGTTCGAAATTTGAGTTCCTCTGTCTGCTTCGCCTCAGCAAAAACATCATGATGCGTAGAAGCGTAAAGCACTTCATCAGTGCCGGGACGGAAGAAAGCGCATGTTGTTTTGCCAACACCGGGAGAAACTCGATGTGTATCTCCTGTCAATAGGTTCAGGAGATAAATTTGATAAAACGGGTTGTCGGGTTCGCGTTCACTTTGGAAGATCAGCGCGTTTCCGTCTTCGGAAAAATATCCTTCTCCAGCGCGTTTTCCATCATAGGTAAGTTGTCGGATATTATTTAAAAATCGTTCCTCTCCAGCAGGCTTAGTCTCTACTTTATCTTCCGTAGCGTTGGGTAATTCCGCGTTACTCGTTAGAGAAAAAGCAGTAAATATCACACATAGTAGACTGATCCATTTGATGCGGTGCATCTCAATCCCTCCCATTTTGACGTAACTTCTATAGAATTTTATCAAGGTTCGGTAATCGTGCAGTATGTCGTAGATTGGGCAGAGCGGTAAAACAAAGTGTTATTGCATTTCCACCTTCTGCCCTCATAGTAGGCGCGTTTTGATGAAAATTAATTTATTAATTCGGTAATTTTATGTCCGCACGAGGCACGGATACCCCACTGCTGGCAAGGCGGGGAATCATGGCGAATACCACACGCGTATTCGCCCAATGGCATTCATACCGTTGATTTCTTCCGAACCTCGCTACATTACCGATTTATTTTCTTAATCTTCATGTAAACGCGCTGTTCATATCTTCTTGTGTTTGGTCTCGGCGCGTTTACAAAACGCCAAATCAACGGTATGAATCATGGCGAATGCCATGCGCGCATTCGTCTTTAGGCATTCCCCACCTACCAAGGTGGTGCCCCGCTAAGTTGACAGTTATGGGTTTCACTTCGTTTCGACCTAACCTACTTGCTTCATATAGAATTTTTATTGAGTTGGGTAATTGCGCGGACTATAGGTACTCAGCTGCCTTCTGTTTGAGAAAAGCGAGTCCATCCGTAGCAAGACTTTCAGCACTCGGTGCAATATCGCGCCAAATACATGTAGCAGCGGCAATTTCCTCAACAGCAGGCGTAAATGACTCAATCACGAGCCATCTATCGTAGTTTACTTTTGCCAGCGCCCCAAACACGCCATCCCAATCAACAAGTCCAGTGCCCGGAGTCCCTCTATCATTTTCACAGCAATGCATGTGATGCAAGTAATCCCCTGTACTAACAATTGCGTCTGCCTGATTCTTCTCTTCAATATTCATGTGAAAGGTATCCAAATGCACCTTAAAATATGGACTATCCACCGCTTGACAAAGTTTTACAGCATCTTCCGCAATGTTGACAAAATAGGTTTCAAAGCGGTTGAGTGGTTCACTCGCAAGCGTGACATTGTGTTTGCCTCCGAATTCTGCAACGTCCTGTAATCCTTCAACACACCATTCCCACTCCTGTTCGTTCCTACCACGCCCTACAAGTTTACCGACAGCACTATACATCGGTCCAACAAGCGTATCAGCACCTAACTCCGCGATAACCTCAATTGTGCGTTTGAGATAATTTACACCGTTTTCGCGGATAGCAGGGTCTTCGTCAATCGGATTCCTATCCCCTGCCATGATATTACACCCGACAGTTTCTAAACCGGTATCCTTTAATAATGCTTGCGTGTAGCGGATGTCCACCGTTTCTGGATCAAAGATCGGGATTTCGACTCCATCAAACCCCATTTCTGCAACCTTTGGAATGAGATCAGCTGTTTCTCTATCAAATTTATCTGCCCACAGTAATAAATTTACACCAAACTTTGGCATTTTTTGTTGTTCTCCTTATCGTCTATTTCTGTTTAGTTTAGCACAAATTGTAAAGCGTTTCAACGTAAATGTGACAGGTCATTTAGTGTAGAAAGTTTGAACGTACAGAAAAGTATTTGACACAATAGCATTTTGAGTTATAATACCTTTTAATCATTAACATTTTGGCAGGTATTCTGTGCAAGTACATCTTATGCAAAAACGCCAGTTTGATAATAAATGACATCAGCTCAATAATAGGTCTTTTCTCCGAAGGCCCACCTTGCGGTTCTTGTAGCACAACTGTCCAGTTTGTGTGCTATGGCGCAAACTGGAAAGTTTGCGCTTGCGCTACTATAGGCTTTTATCAAACTTACGTTATACAAAAAGGAGTATAAGCAATGCAAAAATTTAAGTGGGTATTTATTCTCGTTTTAATTAGCTGCACGGTTACGTTTATTGCCTGCAAACGGGAACAACGAATGCCGGAAACTGTTCCACCTGATCCCAAACCGCCAGAAATGGATACACCGACACCGGAAATGCCAGAAGAGGTGCCGTTACACTTAGTTGATGTCCTCATTTTTACAAATAGGAGTTTTTGGATAAGCATAGAAAATGCAGAAATAGCAGCAGAGATGACAAAAAATCTTTTGGATGCCGAAGATATCAACGTACAAATTACAAAAGATGATGTATATGTCCGGGAATGGATGCGTTTGACTACCGACGATGGCAATGTTAATGTCATCGTCCTATATGGTGTTTTACCAGATTCTGTCTATGGAACTGGAAATTCACAACCGAACGGTTCAATTGCAGAAAATTGGATTGAAACGATGGATGGAGATACTATTCTGAATCATGCAGATTATATCGCCTATAATACTGACCAGGATGTAAACAAAATCACAGAGCTGGGACTGGATACTTCAGCAGGTGTAGGATCTAACTTAGAAGGAGGGTTACAAAACCTTATGGACAATCCTGACATATCTCTTTTAGCTCCTAATGTTCCGGATCCACGATACCAAGGGGCTACAAGCGGAGGCCCCGTGTCAATGATTGTCACATCCGATGGAACTGAGTTAACACCAAGTGTCGTCAATTTTGAATCTTTCAGACCTATTTCTTTAAATCAACTCCAAGGGGAATGGTTTGCTGAAAAGGTCTTTGCAAGCGATACAGGTACTGCTCAGGCGGCTTACGCAGATCCCGTCATTGTTCGAGATGGAAATCTTGGGAGACTCGCAATTGTTCACGCTACCCAATATCATATAGGTCTTCTAAATGGAGAAGTTGCAGCAGAGATAATCATCAACTATCTTCTTGCTAAATAGAATCAAGTAGATTGTCTATCATAAGTAGTTTACGAGTGTAAACCTTGCCAACGGAGGCGAATATAAATATCCGTGTTCAAAAACTCTTAACCGGCTGCACGGGGACGTAAAATCCGCGTGCTTTTATGTAGCAAAGGTTTAGCGCAACGCAGATACCTTGCCCTAAAAATAGCTGTAGTGGAATCATTAATCCGGAGCATACTCAGACGCTAACACATAATAGAATTGGCATATTACTTTTTTATTTTTTTGATTGTTTGACTTCGGATTGCTCTGATTTTCTGAATTATCCACAACATCAAATTCTAATCGTGAACCGATTGGTATGTATATAGGGGCGTGGTAATGGTAAATTTCATTCCAAATAATGTCTGAAGACTTAATCCAGAGCATTTTTACTTCTTCCCCTGTTGGAGTTTTAGCAATAATTCTCATATCTTCTAAATTTGGTTGCATCAACGGAAATACTCCCAACACATAAACATCCGATTTGAACTGATATGATAACATATCTATCTTCTGATTCGAATTTTTTGACAGTGTTGCTAAACGAACCTTTGCAGATTTGGGAGCATTGGAAAAATACATTCCGATTCGCATATTGATTGTGTCTGAACTTTCTATTGGATTATAACTCAAGAGTAAAGTAAGTCCGGCACCTTGAGGTAACAAAAAACCGGTTCCCTGGGGTAATAAGGACGGTGTAGTGCTTGGTGTCCATACGTTGAGAGTATTATTATCCATAATAGTAGGTTTCGTCCAATTTAATTTATTTACCAATCTTCCATCAGGTGACACAGTCGTCTGTGATGATGTTGATAGATCGTGTTTTGCGATTATCCCATGCACAGATTTTTTATTTTCGATTTGATAGTCTATCGCTCGGATATACATATTTTTCGGAAAGTCATTTTGGATATTGATTGTTTGAATATTATCAGGATTATAGGATCGTTTATTCAATTTGATAACAATTTTTGTGATCGTATCTGGTTTTCCGAGTTTCCATGTTCGTGATGATTCCACTTCAGGTTTATCATTGACTTGGGGACCGGCTGGTGTTCCATTTTTCACCCATTGTAGAATCATATTAATGTGTGTGTCCGAGAGGTATCGTTCGTTCTTGAACTCGCCATAACCACGTACCGGTTTCCACGGCGGCATCAGGCGCTTTTGTGTCTGTTCAGCAATTTTAGCTGCGTGCACCTTCACATCATCATAATCCGTAAATGTGAATGGCGCAATTCCATTCTGATGGTGACAAGTTTGACAATTTTTTTGGAGTATAGGTGCGATGTGTTCGCTATAGGTAATCTGCTTTTCGGTGGGCAGGTCGGGGAGATGGATTGTGCATCCGAATGCCGCTGTCTCCTCCATAGGCACAGGCTTTCCACTAACGATTGCAACGAGGGCGTCTTTCAAGTAATGATGTTTTATCCGTGTTTCATAGCGATTATCATCAATTGAGCCACGGTAGCGAAGAACACCAGACGTATCAATTAGATGTGCTTGCGGGGTCATCGTAGCACCGATATGGCGTGCTAAACTACCATCTTTATCCTTCACAATCGGGAATAGGTATTCTGCTTTCGCGAGATACGCCTTGACATCTTCCACAGAGTCATTTTCATTGGAATAGACACCGACAAAAGTGACATGTTTGTCAGCAAATTCGGTGTGCATTCGCTTCAACCGCATCGCGTATCGTTGTGCAACAGGACATTCTGTAGAAAGAAACACAAAGACAATCGGCCCCTGCTGCACTAATGAGGATAAAGTGTGTGTCTTGTTCTGTAGTGTTGTAAATGTAATATCCGAGATTTTGCTACCGAGCGGCACAGTTCGCGATTGTGACGATTTCTCTTGGATAACACGATGTTTTTTAGGTATAGTATAGTCTGGTTGTGCGTGTGCTGCTAATGGCAAAGCAAGTATGAGTAGGATAATTACAGTTTTTTGTATCATCGGTATCCGCTGCCGTTGGTTTTTTATGTAGCAATCGTTATTCTTCTATGAAACCGCGTAGGCGATGGCTTCTAACTGGATGGCGAAGTTTGCGGAGAGCTTTCGCCTCAATTTGGCGGATCCGTTCTCGAGTAACACCAAAAACGACACCTACCTCTTCAAGCGTTTTTGGGTAACCGGTCGTAATGGAAAGTGATGCAATCCGTTCACGAGTTGGTTCAGACAATAGTGGATTAACGGAATCGTCTTCAATACCGAATCGGAGCATAATCACTTCTCGTTCCCGTTCAGTCAGATCGGCGAGTGCCTCTTGAATACGTTCTTTGAGGATGCTAAGTTCAGCTTCTGTGGCTGGTGACAGCACACTCGTATCTTCAATGAAATCCGCCAATTGGCTGTCATCATCATCGTCTCCGATTGGTGTTTCTAATGAGACAGTTTCCGGCACAATCTTCAGAACTTCTCTGACTTTTTCCGCTGGAAGTCCCATATCGGTAGCGAGCTCTTCAGGTGTAGGGCGACGTCCCAATTCCTGAATGAGTGAGCGTTCTGATCGCCTCATTTTATTTATTCTTTCATGCATGTGAACCGGAATACGGATAGTACGCCCCTGGTCTGCAATCGCACGACTAATACTCTGTTTTATCCACCAAGTGGCGTAAGTGCTAAACTTATAACCGCGGTGATAATCAAATTTGTCAACAGCTCTCATGAGACCGATGTTCCCTTCCTGAATCAGATCGAGAAAATCAAGTCCAGGCGCCTGATGCCGATATTTTTTAGCGATACTAACAACTAACCTGAGATTCGCTTCAACGATTGCCATTTTGGCATCTTGCGCATTGGCTTCACCGACACAAATTCGCTTAGTAATTGCTTGAAGAGAGTCACGGGAGATACCGGCTGAGTATAGATACTGTTGGATTTCACGTTGGTAGCGGACAATATTAATATACGCTTCTTTGGCAGCAACTGTTTTGAAATTATTAACTTTGGCGTTAAGCCTTCCGTTCATCCATTCAGGGGGAATGTTATGTTGCTTTTGGAGCCGTGTGATTTCTTGTTCTCGTACACTAATATTCCGTTCAACCTCTTTGATTTGCCCTGAAATCTTGCTAATTTCTTCGCGGTCAATTTTGAGTTGTTCCAGATGTTGAATAAAGGTAGCATGGCTTCCAACTGTATCAAATTCCACGACTGCATTATTCTTAGCGGCTTCCTTGGCAGCAGCAAGATATTCCAGTTCTAAAGTTTCAATGACTTGCATCATTTTTTCTACTTTTCCACGCAGCTTTCGCTCTTTATCACGGGTAGAGCTGCTTGAAACTGCCATATCAATAATATCAGAAGCCCGCCTTTTAGCAACGATAACTTTATACAGAAGTTTCCGGACCTCTGCGACAGCAAGGCGAGTTGAAAACGTAGCAACTTGGGCCTGGCGGATTCCCATTTCAATTTGCTGAGATAATTCAATTTCCTTTTCTTTATCAATCAGCGGAACTTTTCCCATGTCGCGCAGATAGACTTTAATCATGTCCTCACGTTCACTGATTGCCCCTGGAGCGAATTCCATAAAGTCATCAAATTCGGCTTGATCCGCATTATCAGATTCATTAAAATCAAGTAGATGTGTATTTCCTAAATCCATCAGTTAGTTCTCCTTTTGATGTCATTAGTAATGTCGGGGTTATCCTGTTCTTCGTTAGACTGTTGTAACAGTTCGAAAAATTTTCTATACAAAACCAAGACTTCAATTTGACAGGTTTTCGAGTTTACTAAGTGTCAAGATTATCGTTTTCTTCTGCTGAAGCGATAGCACGGGAAATACTTTGACGTACCCACCAAGTAGCGTAAGTGCTAAACTGATAACCTTTTTGATAATCAAACTTGTCAATAGCTTTCATTAAACCGATGTTGCCTTCCTGAATCAGATCGAAAAATTCACGACCGTGAGTTTCCTGCCTAAATTTCTTAACGATGCTAACGACCAACCTGAGATTTGCTTTGACAATCGCTATTTTGGCATCTTGGGCATTAATTACGCTGGCGTCAATCTGCTTCGTAATAGCTTGTAGCTTATCGCGAGAGATGCAGAAAGTATTAATGTATTGTTTAATTTCATGCTGATAACGGACGATATTGAGATACGCCTCCTTAACAACATCCGTTTCGAAATTATGGGTTTCGGCGTTGAACTCTCTATCAAACCATTCTACGGGGATGTTGTATTGATTCATGAGGCGCGAAATTTCCTGTTCGCGTTCATTGATACTACGTTCAACTTCTTTAAACTGAAAATCGAGCGAATGTGCATTTTCTAAAGTCATCATTTAGTTCTCCTTCTCAATATTACCAGTAATTTGAGGGTTACCTGTTTCTTCGTCAGCCTGTGGGGTAATTTGTGTCGATTCTAAAATTTCTTTCTGAGCAAAGGCACGCCTTTCATTTGAAAGATCAACGAGTTCCTTGAGTGTTTCAAGATCATCAATCCCTTCTGAGAGCGCGTTTGATCGGATACGCTGTTCAACATCTTGTAAAATAAAACTTTTCAGTTTCTTAAGACATCCCTTTATTCTTGCGTGGTGATTTGGAATGCTTGCTTTGTTGATCAGTGCATTCGAGATAATGCTTTTCACGGTCTCATCCTCACAAGTATTCAGGATGTTTTGAATATCAACGTTTTCTTCGTCTTCGCTGACGTCCCAAAGCATTTGGACTATTTTTGCGAAGTGAGGATTTGTTAATTCTTGATAATCCAATAGCGTTTTAATATCGGAAATCAGTTCTGGTGTTTGGATTAAAGATTGGACGAGTTGTAATTCAATTTGTTCACGTGGTGATAACTTTTTTGATGTCGCCTTTCGGTTTGCAGCAGGACGTTGAGTCGGACTTTCTTTTAGTCCTAATTCTCGCAATTCCCGCCACAGTAATCCTTCGTCAATATCAAGTTCTCTAACAGCGTATTTTACATATTCTGTCCGTTCGACTCGGTTTTTGATATTCACAAGGACCGTGCTAATGTCTTTGACGACTTGGGTTTTGACATCAGGGCGGCGGATATTATTATCCTGAATCGCTGATTGAATTTGAAACTCAATTAGGTTAATCGCTTTGTCAATTAACTCGCTGAAAGCATCGGAGCCATTTTGCTTAACGAACGAATCTGGATCGTCACCTTTCGGCATAAGGGCAATACGCACACGGATATCTTCGCCAATGAGCCTATGCAGACCGCGCTGCGCAGCTTGTAAACCGGAAGCGTCACCATCAAAAACAATGACAACCTCAGGCGTATACCGTTTTAACAGTCTTGCATGTTCCTCGCTTAAAGATGTGCCAGACGCGGCTATTACGTTTTCAATCCCATGTTGATAGAGCATCAAAACATCCATATATCCTTCTACAAGAATAGTAGCCTGCTTTCGGGATATAGATTGCCTCGCTTTGTCAAGATTGAAAAGGATTCTGCTTTTGTCGTATAGAACGGTTGTGGGTGAATTTAGATATTTCGGTTGATGTTCATCGGATAACGCACGCCCACCAAAACCTACAGGGACACCTCGAGCATTATAAATCGGAAATAGAATCCGATTCCAAAAACGGTCTTGAGGTCCCTGTTCTTCGTTCTTAATCAATCCTGCATCAACCATTTGCTGAACTGTCCACCCCTGATGCGTTGCTGCTTTCACCAAATCACGCCGCTGCGATTTTGCGTAACCGAGTTGGAAAAGTTGATTAGTTTGTGAAAGCACACCGCGGTTTTTTAGATATTCGCGTGCTTGCTGGCTATGCTGTCCAGTGCGAAGGAGT
Source organism: Candidatus Poribacteria bacterium (assembly GCA_965221425.1). Classification (GTDB taxonomy): domain Bacteria; phylum Poribacteria; class WGA-4E; order WGA-4E; family WGA-3G; genus MSPOR6. The sequence continues at coordinate 1,222,371 of OZ244889.1, forward strand.
TCATAGTAGTATTTCACAGCAAACTTATTAAGTTCACTTAAGTCGTTGATGAGTTTTTGTCGGGCACTGGATTTTGCATCTCGCGTTGGCAATGAGATATTCGCCCGTTCTGCAAGCCATTCAATCGCTTCCATGAAAGTCTTGCCTTCATGTTTTTGGAGGAAAGAGATGACATTACCCCCAGTTTGGCAACCGAAACAGTAGAAAATCTGTTTTTCTGGTGACACAGAAAAAGAAGGTGTCTTTTCTTCGTGAAATGGGCAGAGTGCTTGATAATTCCGTCCCGCTTGTTTAAGAGCGACGCCACATTCAGATATCACGTCCACAATGCTGTTCTGACTCTGAATTTCGTCAATTGTTTCACGCGGAATATAGTGATTTGCTGCCATGAGGCACCTCCACTCTAAATCAATATCCTACTGTTGCGGTGTGAAAATTATCGTCCTATTCCTTAAATTTAACAACTGTAACACCCTCTCCCCCTTCATTGGGGTGAGCGTATTGATAATTGGCAACGTGTGGGTTAGCGTCTAATACCTTGTGAACTGCACTCCGTAATGCCCCAGTCCCTTTTCCGTGCAGAATCCTCACAGTTAATAAGCCTGCAAGGTAGGCATCATCCAGATATTTGTCCGTAATGTCTAATCCTTCTTTAACAAGCATTCCGTGAATACAGAGTTCAGATTTAACTGAATTCGCTTTGCTATGCTGAATGTCTAAGACAGATGTTGAAAGATGCTGAGACTCTTTCTTTGAAAGCACTGAGTCGATATCATCGTGGGAAAGCTGCATCTGCATACTTCCGACCCGAATCTGTAGGGGTGTACTGCCCTGTTTAGTAATTGCAGTGATCTCTCCAAACCGATTTAATTGCTTGATTCGTACTTTGTCACCAACATTGATGTCAAGTTTTACTTTTTTTGGTTGCTCTATGGGTGGGGCGGGTTTGAGTTGTTTTTTGGCGGTTTCGATTTTTGAAAAGGCATCGCGGATACTGGCTTTGGAGGCTTGTTCTCGACGAATGTCTGCAACTACATTGTCTACGGTTCGGCGGGCAGTAGTAACTATTTCAAGTGCTTCTTTTTCAGCGTTTTGGAGACGTGTTTGTTGTTCTGCCTCAAATGTTTCAATAAGCTCTCTATGTTTCTGGTACTCTGTTTCAGCGAGGCGGATCTTTTCATGGAGTTGCTCGCGTTCTGTATCTAATTCCTGTTGCGTTTGTTGTAGTTGGATCAGTAGGTCTTCCACGGCGACATTATTGTTGCCCAAGTTAGTTTCCGCATCTGCAAGAATCTGATAAGGAAGTCCTAACTGCTCAGCAATTTTTATCGCATTACTACTACCAGGAACACCTATTTTTAAGCGGTAAGTCGGTTGCAACGTGTTCCAATCAAATTCCATGGAAGCGTTTTCCATGTTATTCTGTGTATGGGTATACGCCTTAAGCGCGCCATAATGGGTCGTAACGATCGTATTGACATTCCGTTCACTCAGCCAAGCTAAAATTGCCATACCGAGAGCAGTGCCTTCAGTCGGGTCAGTTCCTGCGCCAATCTCGTCTAATAGGACAAGCGAGTGTGCGGATTTAGAATCTTCAATCGATTTCAGCATCTCAGCAATTTTTGTGATGTGTGAGGAGAAAGTGCTAAGACTCTGCTCTATATTTTGGTCGTCACCAATATCGGCAAAGACGCGATGAAAGATGGGCAGTTTGCTACCGGATGCTGTCGGAATATGTAAGCCAGATTGTGCCATCAAACACAATAATCCAACTGTTTTAAGCACAACAGTTTTTCCGCCAGTGTTCGGTCCCGTAATAACAAGTGTTTTGAAATCTTTTCCAACACGGACATCTGTAGGAACAACTTTCGTTGGTAGTCTGTGTGTAATTTTTTGTTCTGAAGACTCTTCGGTTTTATCAAGCTCATCAGTTTTTTGTTTTTGGGATTGAATGTTGGCGCGGGTTTGGAATTCCAGTAAAGGATGTCTTGCTTTTAACAGGTTCACTATACCTCGCGTATTCAATTTAGGTTCAACTGCATTCAGTTCAAAACTGAATTGGACTTTTGCATTTAAAAAGTCAAGTTCAGCGAGCAGCTCAAGCGCACATTCAAAATCAACAATACGTTCACGGAGTTGGTCTGTGAGTTCTAACAGAATCTTACGGATCTCACGATGCTCTGCTTCAACTGCTTCATGAAGTGCGTTGTTCATTTCAACTATTCCCAACGGTTCCATAAAATACGTAGCACCGCTGGTAGATTGACCCTGAACAACACCACTAAAAAATGCTTTGGCATCTTGTTTGATGGGTATCACATAACGGTTATTACGAGAAGTGATAACCGATTCCTGGATCGATTTTTGGTGGTCTGGGGAACGGAGGATCGCCTCAAGTTTTTGATGAATATTCTCACGAATTTTGATAAGTTTGCGGCGAATCGCACGTAACTCGGAACTTGCGCGGTCTAAGATAGTCCCTTCAGGACTAATGCAGGACCAAATAGATTCTACGATTTCGTCAAAGACAGGAAGTGACTCAATGATGGATAGCAGCCGGGGAAACTCATCACGATCCTGATTCTTGAATTTCTTTTTGATAGCCGATGGGAGTTGTGCTACTTTTGCAATATTTAGGAACTCATTCGGTTCTAAGATAGCGCCTGTTTTAGAAGCTTGCCGAAGTGTCTGACCAATATCCGTTAATCCATTTAATGGTATCTCGCCAAACTGCTGTTGAAAGATTTTCGCTTCAGAACACAACTTTTGTAAGTAATGAACTGTGTCAAGTGAATCAGAGGGAACAAGTTTGTCCACCCGCGCATTTCCTAACTCAGAAGCAGTGTGCCTTTTTAATAAGATTTTAAGTTTATCGTATTCTAATGCTTTTTCTACGTTAGGCAACAACATTGGTCTAACCTTCTTTTTTTCTATCAACAAGTCTATATTATAGTAAAACCTATAATTACTTGGACACGACTGTAGCGCAAACTGCCAGCTTGCACAGCTACGGAACACAAACTGACAGTTTGTGCTACAGCAGCAGGCGAAATTTCCCAACCTCGCTGGCACAAAGTGTCCAAATAATTCCAAAATCTACTATATAAAATTATCTCATAAAGGAGAAGCTGCGGATATACAAACTTCTCGCTACGCTATTAGGAGTTTGCCAAATGAATATGAGATGTATTAAAATAGAAAGGAGAATATAAAGATTCTGCGATGCAAAAGCACCAAGTGCAACATGTTATCTCAAAGTGCGTTTGACGTCCCCCCAAGTTGTAGTTAATTTCTGTTTAGGTGCTACCGGAAGTATTTCATGCCTCCACCAAGAAATTCCAAAAATGCCCCCATCCACTTCAAACAACTGTTCAGCTTTGCCAGCAACAAGATCGTATAGGTAGAATCCCCCCCAGCGAGAGTAGATAATTGATTGACCGTCGAATGACCAGTCTGTCCACCTTCCGGTCTGTTTATCCACGTCAAATAAAGGAGATATTACTCTCGTTTCAACATCAATTGTGTACATTGTGTCGAATTCTCTGTTCCATCTACGGAACATGATTTTCTGACCATCAGGCGACCAAACAGGATAGTAATCGATATTGAGTTCGGTTAATATTTCTATCTCTTTTGTTTCAAGATCTAAGAGGTAAAGTTGTTCTAATCCACCTGGTCTTTCGAGCGAGAACGCAAGTTGTTTACTGTTTGATGCCCAAGTGATTCCATCAAAAAAGAAGGTTCTTCCAAAGTGTGGTATAGCAGTCACCGCCTCCATTTCACCTGTATCAATATCAAGTACCCAAATTTGGTTCTCTTGTTGCTGCTGTTCCCGTGTCCATCCGTTGAAAGCAAGTTTCTTTCCATTCGGTGAAACAGCCAAGAATCGATAGGTGCCGCTTATCTGTGTAAGCTGTGTTTTATTTCTGGGATTGTTAATATTAATTGAAAAGATATGTGATTCTGTGTCGGCACGCTGAATAAAATAGAGCGTGTCGTCTTTCGGTCCCCAGGCCGGATACATGCCAGATTGATTTAAAGGGGTTGTCTTGAAGTCCCCATCTTCGGTGAAGGTTGTCATGTGAAGATTGAAATCTAATCTTCCCAATTTTGGGTTAAATCCAGAAACTGCATAGGCGATACGTCCCGTGGGCGCAGCCTCCACCGTAAAAGGTATACACAGAAGAACTAAAATTAATCCAAAACATAACCTTTTTCCTATTTCAACATTACAAACACGCAAGAGACAATTTTTATTTTTCATTTGACACCCCGTTTTCAGCAATGGCGAGTCGGTCATAATTCAGAACCGCTTTCTCATAAAGTTTGCTATTTAAACCGTACACATCAAATGCCACTACCCGTTTATAACTATCCAGCGCACCACTTTGGTTCCCAGATTTTTCAAACTTTCGCGCTAATTGCACGTTATTAATAACTGTTGTTGCCGCTTCTTCAAAACGTCGAATTCGTTTTCGCACATCCGATAACAACCCGCCGCTGACATCCTTTTTTACTTTATACGTACGAATTACATCAGTATATGTAACAAGAGATTCAAAATATAGTTCTTCCGTTTCCTTACTTTCCGCTTTTGTGAGGTCTAAAGGTTCTTCAATTGATGTAAGTAACTCTTTTGCCTCTTTAATTAAGTCTGAACTTTTCTGCTCAATTCCAGCATTAATCGTGTTCTGAAATTCGTCAATAATTTCCTTATAAGATGCCTGGGCACCTTCGATTGCATTCAATTTTTCATGACAAAGTGCTTGATGGAATTTAGCGCTGGTAAGAACAAACTGACGAATTTCTGGTGCCAGTTGAGGTGTAGTCGGAAATGCCCGCGCCTCGTAAGCTGAAATCGCTTCAGCGTAGTTTCCCTCTTGTTCATAACAGTTGCCTACTGCTTTTTGCGCGTACAAAGCGTAAATCTGATTTTCAGGTTGATGTGTTTCAACGACCTTTTCAAATTGTGACCGCGCTTCCGGATATTTGCCTTGATAATAGAGACTTTTAGCGAAATTATACCGTGCTTTGTCAGCTAGGTGAGTATTCGGATATTTCTCAAAAACTGACTGTAATTTTCCCTCAGCATTTTGAAAGGTTGCTTTTTCAGGTTTTACTTCCTCCTCGCTGCCATCTTCATTTTCATTCGGTGCAGACACATCTAAAAAATTCGTTTCAGCTTCTTTATAAGTTTCAGTAGCTTCAGTAAAGTTCGCAGCCGCTTCAGCGTATATTCTTTCCTGATTTTGAGTATAGACTAAATAACCGACTACGCCAACAATCATAATTGCAAGTGTTATACTGATGGTTATGACATTATTCTTCAGAAAAGCATAACACTGCAGAACTAAATCAATAAATTTATCTTCTTGGATTTCTTCTTTAGTCAATCGAGTGTTTTGTGCCATAATTTCCTCGGTGTTTTGTTTGCATTCAAGCGGGTGACGGGAATTGAACCCGCGACCCTCAGCTTGGGAAGCTGACGCTCTACCGCTGAGCTACACCCGCCCCTTATAGACAATTATATCATATCTAATAGGGGTTGTCAAGATAAAGATGCAAAAGGAAACATAAATGGTTTAAGATAACGACTACAAAGACGGGCAGTCTGTTACCCGTCTTTGTAGTCGTTATGATGTCAAAATGTCGCTTACAGTTTGTCAAGTTCACTTAAAACTTGTTCTGCAGTCAAAGTATTGTCCGGCGGTGCATCTTCAACGTGTTTGAAAGCAATCTTACCGGCTGCATCAAGAATAAAAACACCGCGTGTTGTTATGCCGACTTCTTCAAGTGCCATCCCATACTGTTTTGAAACTTCAAGATTCATATCTGAGAGCAGCGGAAAACCGATACCCCCAAGTGCTTCACTCCACGCTTTGTGTGCAAATGTTGAGTCGCGATTGATAGCAATCACATCCGCACCTTTTGCACGGATAGCATCTAAGTTTTCATTAAAATCTGGAACTTGTTCTGAACACACAGGTGAGAAATCAAGCGGGTAAAATAGAATTACCAGTTTTTTCCCTTCAAAATCAGCCAACGTAACATCTGTATCTTCTTGATCTGTTGATCCTGATAAACTAAAATCTGGAGCAGCTTTTCCTATTTCTGTCATTAAAAACCTCCTAAAATAGTTTGTGAAATGCTAAATAATTTTCTTTATAAATGATACCACATATCAAAACGAAAACCAAATTAAAATTGGCAGAGGTTGGAAGAGATTGTATCCAGTTTTCAGTGCTACACGTAGGGACGGGTCTTCCTACCCAATCACCACCCCTTGTCACATTTTCCCTTCAACCACTGATAGCGGATAGAGTCTGTCCTAACAGGAGGAACGATGTCCGATGTGTTCGAGCGTGAAGATATGAATTTTGTACACATTTCCGAAACCAGATTATGGTATAATAATTCAAGATTGGAAAAAGAAAGGTTTACCAATACAACATCGTTTGGATTTTGCCACGATCAGCAAAGAATAACACCACCACATTCGGGTTTGAAGGAGCAATTTATGTCAACTGACAGAACATTCAAGATTCATTCTACTGAAGGGGCGTTAGCGGTCCCCGCGATGCAGAATTGGCGTATTACTATTTTTGATGATGCAGCAGCTTCAGAAAAATATGCCGCCGAAGAATTCCAAAGATGGTTTAATCAAGCATCCCAGTTTACGTTACCACTTGAGACAGCCCAAGAAAGGACCAACCACAATGAAGCGCAGATCAATATCAGCGCATCCACAACAATGGCTGAAGAAGAAATCCATATCACGGTTGAAAACAACCAAATTCAGATTCGCGGAGGTTTACCGCGGGGTATCCTTTATGCTGTTCATCAATTTCTTGAGGAATTAGTAGGTATCCGATTTTTAACTGCTGACCATACATATATTCCAGATGTGAGTGAACTGAAAATACCTTGTGGTGATTATACCTACAATCCCCCGTTTTTATTTCGTTGGAGTTATTATCGCGAGAACTCAAACGCTCCAGAATTTGCTGCGAAACGCAAAATCAACACTGTCACAGATGCTGAAAATCTCGGTGGAAAAACTGCTCAACAACTTATCAACCATTCGTTTCATGTGCTCGTTCCATACAGCACATACGGAGAAAGTCACCCAGAGTATTACGCTTTAGTTGATGGCAAAAGAGACACCAATACCCACGGAGGTGGACCGCAGTTGTGTGTTACCAACCCCGAAGTGATTGAGGTTGCTGCTGCGACAGCGATTCAACGTCTCACTGATAATCCCAATGTTGCGAACATCAGTGTAAGTCAAGCAGATACTGCCGCATATTGCCGGTGTGAACGGTGTGAGGAGCTAAACGAAGCGGAAGGGACACCGATGGGTTCACAGTTGACATTTGTCAACGCTGTGGCGGAACGGATTGAAAAAGTCCATCCAAATGTCAAAGTTGGCACACTTGCATATTGGTATACGCGCAAACCGCCTAAGACTGTTACGCCGCGGCACAATGTGCAAATTCAACTCTGTAGCATTGAATGTTGCACGCTCCATGCTATTGACAACCCAGATTGTGAACAGAATCAAGCATTTTGCGCGGATACAAACGAGTGGGGCAAAATCTGTAATGACATCTGGATTTGGAATTACAATACCAATTTTAGATCCTACGATTTGCCATTTCCAAATCTTCGGAGTATTGGGGCTAACGTCCGTTACTTTTTGCGTAACAATGCAAAAGGTGTCTTTATGCAGGCAAATGGCAACGGGTTGACGGGTGAATTTTCCGATTTACGAAATTATCTAATTTCACGTCTCCTCTGGAATCCACATCTTGACGATCAGGAAATTTTAACCGAATTTGTGGAACTTCATTACGGAACGGCTGCATCTGCTATCCTGGATTACATCAATTTTCTCCACGAAAATGTTGAAGCGAAAAACCTACACCCGCGATGTTTTCCGAGTCCAGAGGATGTCGGCTTGGACGCTGAGAGTGCCCAACGTGTGTTTGACTATTTCCAAGAAGCGTTGGCACTTGCTGCGAATTCAGAGATCCAAGCACGTGTTGAAAAAGCCTCTATTCCTGCTTACAAGGCAATGTTGGTAGCGGGCGGCGAAATTGCATCGCAACGGCGGCGTGCTTTGATCGCTGAGTATATCGCTTTATGTAAACGCTACGGATTGACACATACAGCAGAAACGCAACAAGCTGAAGCTTATTTTGAGGAATTGCACAAGCAATAGAGGTGAGATAGCTACTATACCAATCTTACCCTTGACATGAACGCTATTTAATAATATACTTAAAACAACACACTGAATCATCATAGCTTGATACTGGGAGATGGAACGATGCAGAGAAAAATACAGTCTGCGCCGACAATAGTCTATCCGGAATCGGACGGCGAACCGATGGCAGAAACAGAGAAACATAGAGACTTAATGATTGATTTCATTCAGATGCTAAAACACCATTTCGAGTCTGCTAACGATGTTTATGTATCTGGCAACCTTTTCATATATTATGAAGAGGCAAACCCAAGAAAATCTATATCACCCGACGTATTCGTGGTTTTTGGCGTTGAAAAGAAACAGCGGCGAACCTATCGGACGTGGGATGAAGCAAACACACCCGATTTTGTGCTGGAAGTTGCAAGTCCTGGTACCTTTACAGAGGATATGGGCAAAAAGAAAGAACTCTATGCATCCGTGCTTGCGGTGAAAGAATACTACATTTACGACCCGTTTGGTCAAATCGTTCCGAGTTTTATCGGTTATCGGTTGATTGATGGCGTATATCAAGAGATCGAATTTGTAAATGATCGACTTCCATCGGCAATGTTAGGTTTGGAATTAGGTGAACATAGAGGTGTGTTGAGGTTATATAACCCTAATACCTCACAGTGGTTGCAAACATCCCCTGAACGTGCTGAGAATGCCGAAACCCGTGCTGAGAATGCCGAAACACACGCACGACAAGAAGCCTCCGCACGGCAGCATGCTGAAACACGCGCCGAAAACGCTGAGGCAGCACTTGCCGACGCTTTAGCGAAACTCGAACGCCTTCAAGCGGAAAATAATAATTGATCAGGTTTTTGAGACATTTGTTATGGAACTTCCCACCACACATCTCTCCTATCTTGCCACTGTCTCTTGTACCAAAACAGTAAAAGATGTGTGATAACCAAAACCCCACATTTGGTTTTCTTAATAGCGCGTAGAGTCTCTTGGGAGGCATCGGGAGAATAAACAGATGTTTGATTTCCATTCTCCGCTCTACTTAATCCTGCTCGCGGCAATACCGATTTCACTACTTATCCAATTACGTACAAGTGTTGTTGCAGCAAAGTGGCGAAAACGAATTACTTTTCTTCTCAGATGCGGTGCCCTTTTATGTGCGATCTTTGCTTTAGCAAATCTTCAACAAACTCGTACAGAACAACGCCTTGCAGTCATATTTTTACTGGATATATCTGACAGCATAGCACCATCTCAAAAAGAAAATGCGATTAATCAGATTAATACTGCAATAGCAAATTTGAAACCGGCTGACCAATTTGGAGTTACCAGTTTTGCACAGGAGTCATCCGTCTTAATTGGAATGGGAACAGTACGTGAACAACCATCGCTAACATCAATCATGACAGAATCATCTGTCGGGCAAGATTCCACAGATATTCTCACAAACCTCAAAAGATCATTTGAACTCTTGCCAGAAAATTACCATCGCCGGATAGTGATCTTTAGCGATGGAATCCATAACGCGGGTAATTTCGAAACCAGAGATTATATGCCGCTGTTTGCTGCGAGTGACGTGGAAATCATGACAATTCCTTTAAACACCGTGCAAGATGCAATTCGTGTGCAAGAGTTGCAGATGCCGAACAAGGTTCGAAAAGGACAATCCTTTGTGATACGGGCGATCATTGAAACAGATGGTAGCATCCCAACTGTGCCAGCCACGCTTTATCACAATAGTGTTCCAATCCCTGATCTTGAATTCGCCCTCCAAAAAGGTCGAAATGTATTGGCGTTACCAACACAAAAGGTTTTTGAAGACCGCCCGCATACATACCAACTGAAGTTAAACGTTCGTGACGAAATCCTTGAGAATAATCAGGCTCACGGTGTTGTGCAAATTCAGGATAAACCTCATGTGTTGTACGCAGAAGGTGATTTGGAACATGCCGACAGCCTCAAAGAAGTGCTTGAAGAAAACGGTTTTGTTGTAAACGTGATTTCTGCTGCCGAAATACCAACAGAACTGGTAACACTTCAACACAACGATTTATTGATACTTAGCAACATTTCCACTGATCTGCTTTCACCAAAGCAGATGGACATTATAGAAACTTATGTGCGTGATCTTGGACACGGGTTAGTAGTTATTGGTGGTGACCATGCTTTTGGTCCTGGAGGATATACGGATACTGCGTTAGAACGTGTTCTCCCTGTGGAGATGACACCGCGAAAGCAAAAAGATTCCGTTGCACTTGTTTTTGTAATTGATACATCGGGAAGCATGGCGAACTATGTTGGCGCACAGAAAAAAATTGAACTTGCCATTGAGGCGATACGCGCGGGTATTCGAAATTTAGAAACGGAGGATCAGGCTGCGGTTCTCGGTTTCGACGTTGAACGGCGTGATATTTCACCTCTCACATCAGACCATGATACGCTGATTAAGGCAGTAGGGAGACTTAAGGCGACAGGCGGCACTACCGCGATGAAAGCCGCACTCGAAAAGGCTGGCGAGACACTCAAAGCAGCCGATGCAAAACGGAAACACATCATTCTTTTATCGGACGGTAAATCTGAGGGAGAACCCACTACGTTTAAAAACACAGTGAAAGAGTTGACTGGGGCACATATCGGTATCACAACAATCGCGATAGGCGATGCTGCAAGAGATCTACTTGAAACGATAGCGAAAGATGGCAATGGACGGTATATACCTGTTCAAAATGTGCAGGAATTGCCAAAGGTCTTGATGGATGCCGTTAGAGAAACCCAAAATTATATTGTTCAGGAACAGTTTGATCCAAAAATAGTAAAGTCAACAACTTCAATTTTAAATGATATAGATATGTTACCGCCTCTCTACGGATATGTTGCAACATCAGAAAAAACAACAGCGCAGGTTTTCATCAGTTCACATAAAGACGAACCTCTTCTGGCCGGTTGGCACTACGGATTGGGCAAATCGGTCGCATGGACATCGGATGTTAAACCTGCGTGGAATAAAGATTGGATTCCGTGGTCAAACTTTGGCAAGTTTTGGGGACAAGTCGTCAATTGGGCTGGACCGACTGAAGGGACATATGTGGATTTTGATCTTATCATTTCGCCTCGTAATGGCAGTGCTGAAGTTGTTATTAATACACAACAAGTGTTCCCAACATCTTATACAGTTCAAGTTGCAGGTCCGAATGGTAAAAGTCAATCTGTTGACATGCAGCACGAAAGTACAGGGCGTTACGTCGGAACATTCCAGATGAACAACAGCGGTTCTTATATTGTCACTGCAAAACGTGAAACTGATGACAGCAAACTGACAGAAACGGTAACGCATTCTTATCCAGTCGAATATGCGAACTTCTATGTTAATCACGTTATGCTAAAGAAGCTTGCTGAGGAAACAGGCGGTATTTATAAACCGACAGCATCTCAAATCGCCACGCCTGCGGGTGCCTTAATTGAAAAACGGGTATCGCTCTCTCATACGTTGTTAATTATAGCAGTAGTCTTGTTTGTGTTAGAGATGATTCTCCGACGGTTTAGCGTAGCGAGCGGATACTTCGCGGAACTTCGCGCACAACTCCGCAGGCAATCTGAAGTAGTTATGCCTGATACGTTAACACGCCTCAGCCAGAAAAAATCTGGCATGGTTACAAGTCCTAATCCCGATATCTATGCTCAAATTGGAACTGTCTCTGCACATGAAACTAATATAAACGATGACGCCCCGGAGTTAGTACAACCAGCAGAAGGGACAATGACACGGTTGTTAGCTGCGAAAAGAAGATCTCATTCTCAATAAAGTAAATTGCGTAAGTCTATAAAAATTAAATAGTCCCCCCATCTGTCTGAACCAATTGACAACCTACATATAATATGCTAAACTATCCATAATCTGTAGTTGTGGCAATTTTCTTTGCGACTTCTTCTCGTGAATGGAGAAAAATTTGAACCAGAATAAGGCAGATGTTGCTATAATTGGTGGCGGTATTATCGGATGTGCCATTGCATACCAACTTGCCAAAAGGCAGGTGGATGTCATCTTAATTGAGAAAGCATCACGCGTTGGCACGGAAGCATCTTGGGCAGGTGCGGGGATTTTAACTTCGCACGCATCAACGCATGAACCGTATCCAGAATTATGCCGTGCAAGTCTTGCTTTGTATCCTTCATTAGCGACAGAATTGAAAGCCGAGACAGATATAGATATTGAATTTATCCGTTCAGGGACGCTCTCGGTATTTTTTGACGAAGCGGAAGCAGCAGGTCTGATAGGTTTAGCACAACGACGGGTAAACCGGGGATTTTCAGCAGAAGTTTTATCTCCTGAACAGACATGGAAATTAGAACCTGCTGTTTCAAAATCTATTGCGGGGGCAGTACTGTTCCCTAAAGATGGACATGTACGTAACCCCAAAATGGTTACTGCCTTAGCAAAAGGTGCAGCAAAATTCGGTGCAAAATATCTGTTAGGTAATCCAGTTACTGGATTCCAAAGAGAGAATGGACGAGTTGTCGGAACATTAGTCAACGGTGAAACAATTTATGCTGATTCATTTGTCATTGCTGCAGGGTGTTGGGCAGGTAACTTGACAGTCTTACTTGATTTACCGATTTCAATTTCTCCAGCAAAGGGTCAAATTGTTCTGCTTGAAACGATGCCGCCGCTCATTCAACGGACAATTGATGGTCTCGGCATTTATATCGTCCCACGTGCAGATGGAAAGATTTTACTTGGTGCGACGGTGGAGTTTGTCGGTTATGATAAAACCCCATCAGTAGATGGAGTTAAACAGATGATTGACGCTGCGGTTGTAATTTCACCGGAGCTCGCGCAAAGCACATTTGTACAGACATGGGCAGGCTTACGACCATATTACAAAAATGGTCCGTGTCTTGGATATCTCCCAGGTTATGACAATGTAGTCTTAGCGTCTGGGCACTTTAAAAATGGTATTCTACTTGCCCCGATTACAGGTCAACTCATTGCTGAACTGCTAACGACAGGACAGACTTCGCTCTCACTTGAACCTTTCGCTCCCACTGCGACATAAGGAACCTCCAGTAAACAGCAAAAACCTTCCTTCGCTCATTGCTAATACCACTGATTTTGATATGTTTGTTTACACTATCGACACGACGTATTTTCAAGTTTTTTCTGGACTTAATTAGAACTATCATATATAGTAGATTTTAGAATTACTTTGACATTTCTATCGGTCCGGCTGGAAACAGCACCTACCGCATATCCGGTAGCACAAACTTTTAATTTATGTTGTTTGCGCTACATCAGTGTTCAAATAATTTCAGATTTACTATATCTTGAATATCATGAAGATAATCTATTACCATACTCATAAATGGAGGAAAAATGATAGATAACTTTGAAGGTCTTGCGATACTTGCGATTTTGTGGGCAGTGTTTACCGCAATTTTTTGGATGGTTGTCGGTTGGCGTGCGATGCGGGCGCACGAAAAACTCGCAGATTCTGTTGAATGGTTAGCGCGACAAAATAGCAGACAAGAACCACAATCCGATTCGTTAGGAGATGATTAAGGATATCAAAACAGAACAAAAACGACCTGCGTAAAATTCGTGTAAGCGCGGGTCATATACTTTGACTCACCAATTATATTTCTAAGGAGATAAATGAAACCGCATATCACTATCGTTACGCTCGGTGTTGAAGACCTACAACGTTCCGTTGATTTTTATCAGAACGGGTTAGGTTTTCCCCTAATGGGTGACTCGGATAGTATCGCATTTTTTAAGATGGAAGGGATAATATTTGGACTCTATCCGAGAGATAAACTGGCTGAAGATATTACGATCTCGCCTGAAGGAACAGGCTTTCAAGGATTTACACTTGCCCACAACGTTGATTCGCCAGAAGAGGTAGACAACACCTTAGCAGAAGCGGTTGCAGCTGGAGCAGAACTTGTGAAACCGGGACAAAAGGTATTTTGGGGTGGTTATTCAGGTTATTTCAAAGACCCAGATGGATTTTATTGGGAAGTTGCACACAATCCCTTTCTATAATATTTTGATAGTTTTACTTAACAATCATTCATAATTTGATTTGGAGTTGATATTTATGGAGAAAATTAGAGTTGCTTTTATCGGTTGTGGTGGGATGTCATCGATTTTACAACAGTGCATTCCGATGGTCCCTGAGTTTGAATTTGTTGCTACATGTGACCTTGTAGAGGATAAGGCGAAATCGAATGCGCGGCGGTTTGGTGCACTCCGTCACTACACCGATTACAATGAGATGTTCAAAAATGAAGACCTCTATGCGGTAGCAGTAGTCGGGAGGCCAGAGGATAAACTGCATCGCGACATCGGCATTGTGTGTCTCCAACAGGGTTATCATATTTATACCGAAAAGCCGCCTGCAACCACTGCAGAAGGCGCGAAGATGTTGGTAGATGCGTCTGTTGAGACCGGCAAGACAGGTATGGTCGGTACAATGTGGCGGCATGCCCCTGCACATCAGATTGCAAAACGTTTGATTGACGAAGACGATTTTGGAACGGCGTGCCAATATCATACGCGCTATCTTGCACCAGGGCCGCGCCTTAATGCAGCAGGATCGCCATTTGCCTGGCCCTTCATGCTTGACCAAGTTATTCATCCGACAGATTGCATGCGTTTCTTTATGGGGCAGGTCAGCGAAGTGTACGCGACCGGCGAGGTTGATTCAGCATCATCTACCGTTTCAATGTCCGTAAATCTACGTTACGAAAACGGTGGTATCGGCACGATGACGCTCGGCACCGGTCCGGTTTTAGAAGCGATGGTTTTTATCAAAGGCACAAATAATCAGGCAATTCAGGTGTTTGAGACACGGAAGTTGCGCCGTTACCGTGTCCCGACATGGCTCGGTAGTGGTGGCGGTTATGCTGACACTCCTACAGAGGAATGGAATCTTAATACTGCATACCATGGTATCAGCAGACCGGGTTATCTGGAAGAGATGCGGCACTGGGCACACTCCTTGCAAGCGGGAACACAACCGCATTCAAGTCTTGAAGATTCCTATCAGAATATGCGCGTTTTGGAAGCGATTAGTCGTAGTATTGAAACCGGTGAAGTTGTTCAAATATCAATATAGTGGAGGCAGAAATGGAAAAATTAGATCGGATCCAGGTTAATCCTAAGATTTGTCTTGGACAACCTGTGGTTCGAGGTACGCGAATCACAGTAAGTGTAATTCTCAAGTTGTTAGCCAACGATAAGTCAATTGATGATATTATTGAGATATATCCAGAGTTAGAGGTTCCTGATGTCCAAGAGGCGATGAAGTATGCTGCTTGGGTGGTTTCAGATCAACTTTTAGAGATGCAAGCGAGGCAGTAGGAGTTACAAATGACCTCGCTTCGTTTTCTTGTTGATATGAACCTTTCGCCAAAAACAGTTACTAATTTGCAGCAACACGGTTGGGATATTCTTAGAGTATCACAAGTTTTGCCAATGGATGCAGAAGATTCCGAAATTCTTGAATTCGCCCGACAACACAACCGTGTAATTATTACACAAGATTTAGACTTTTCCTCCTTACTGGCGTTGGGTGGTCATGAAAAACCCAGTTTGATCACCTTTCGTTTATCTGTTCCTGACCCTGAGATAATTACGCAGAAGTTGTTAGAATTCTTGCCTCAAATCACGAATAGATTAGCAGAAGGTTGCGCTGTAACTATTGATGATCGTAAGGTGCGTGTTCGTCGTTTACCTATCTTGTAAATTGAATTCAAAGAAACATTTATGAATTGGGCACCACGAGTAAAACCTATCAAAATACGGCGTTTATACCGATTCGCACGGCTTGGCATCTATGATGATATGTTACTACACGATGTCGGTTGGGAACTTTATGCTCGCTGTTCTGATATAGCAACGGTTGCTGATGTTTATCGAGAGGGATGCGTGCCGTGTCCACAGTGCAGCACAAAAATAACGAGACGAATTGACCCACTCTTTAGTGCTGGTGAAGGTGGGACGAGCGAGACATGGTTTCATTGTCTACACTGTGGAGCGCGGTTGCTATGGCGTGATTGCCGCCAAGCATTGCGCGACACACCACGATGTTTTACATGTCATTCTGTCTTGCAGCAAAGTGATGACTTGCAATGTGCTTGCGGTAAAACTTGGTCTCAAGTAGCCTATAATCAGTCAGTCAGAACCCGTGTTCGTTTACCGTGTCCACATTGTCAAAACCTTGTCCGCAGACCAGAGAAACTTCCTATAACGCAAACGTCCAAACATCGGCACTCTAAACCTGAATTACAATGCCCAAAGTGTCAAGAAACAGCACTGCATGTCTCTGGCAATATTGAGTGTACAGTGTGCGATTACAAACGTAGATGGAGGGATTATCGCAAAAGCCTGAAGAAAAAAGATGAAAAACTTACTTGCACGGACTGTGGATATTCGTTTTGGTGGCAGGCATGGCGTAAAAGTACCCGTTCACTGAGAACAGGAAACCCAAGGCCTGCCCGTGAATTTATTCAAAAATGGCTCAGATGCTACACACCACAACAACGCATGATTCAGATAGATTCCTTACTGCAGACGTTGCACGGTAGAGGTCCTTTAGCACCGTTGTTTATTGACAGTGGTGAACATAATATACGTCAGATGCTTGATGATTTAGCGTCATAGGTTTGTATGTTACCAAACATAAAATATTTCTTGTGATTTTCTAAAAGAAAGGTTATACTAATTGTAAAGATTTCACAAAATACATGTTGAAAAGATACATTATACATGTTGAAAAGATACATTATGGAGGAATAAACAATGAATTCAGGTTGCGGTTGTTCAGATAATACACCAACGAAAGAAATTGTGCGGTTGTCCCCAAACAATGAAGAACACATATCATTACCCCATATTTTCCAGTGGGAACCGTTTGATGAAGCGCACGCGTATGTTCTTCTAATTGATGAAATTAGAGGAAAAGACGCTGTTTATATCAAGGAAACAAAAGAAACACAAATCCAACTTGAAGAAACAGATTTAGATGTTAACAGAAATTATCTCTGGCATCTGGAAGTGCTTGATAGTGCCGGACAGATGATTGCAACAACGAAGGGTGGTTGCGGCACACCGATTTCTACCTTCGCAGTCAAATCTACCGAAACAGAAGATTTACCCACTACTGATCGACGAACCTTACTCGATTTTTCTCATAACGAATCTGACATAAGAGGACTTGGTGTCTATAACTTCTCCCAGTATACCGCCTACACATTACTCCAAAAGAACGGTTTTGAAGTCGGAACAAATGCCGACAAAAAATTATGGAAAGACCTACTTTCTGGTTATGATGTGTTAATTCTGCATAGCAAATATGCTGGTCCTATTGATCCTTTCGTTCCCAGTGAAATTGAGGCAATTTCAGAATATGTGGCTAATGGTGGGACCCTATTTGTCTTGTGCTGGGGCAGCGGCGGTGGTGCTGATGGTCCTGATTTCTATAATCCAGTGTTGAAGGACTTTGGCATTGAACTAAAACCTATACCGGAACCAGAATTCAGAAAGGCTGAGAATCTTGATCCAGAGATTTTCCATGATGTTAACGAAATAGCCCTTCAGTGTCCTGCTGAGATTGTCGGTAAAACCTATGACGTTTTAGGCAGTGCTGCCACTGGAGAACATCTGTTAGTCAAACAGGGTTATGGACAAGGATCGGTTTTTGTATCTGGTATGGGCATGGCATTTATGGATTCCTATATGGGTAGAAAAGATGAAAGGGCAATTAACAACCAAAAAGCTTTTGTCAATTTGATGAGAAGTATCTGCTAAATAGTTTAGAGAAAAAGGGTATCAGATTGGGAGTGGCGTGATTGAGAGCACTTGCAAACATGTTGTGAGTCAAAGATGTAAACAAGCATCAATGAGATGGAAAACCAGATATTATAGTAAAATCCGAAAATATGTTTACATCTTAATGAACACCGATCTCCCACACCATAGCCGCTGGCAAGGTTTCCTAACCTTGCCAATGTAAAGATAATTGCGGATTTTACTATAATGCCAGGCTGAAGTTTAGATGTTTGTCCAAAATAAGGATTAGAATAAATATTGGTATCCAGACACAAAAACTGCGTAACGCTCATGCAAAAAAACTTTACATATCTAACATCAAATATTTTCTTGTGATTTTTAATAGAAAGGTTATACTAATTGTAAAGGTTTGAAAAATCGATATTGATTACAAACATTATGGAGGGATAAACAATGAAATGTGGTTGCTCCGGTATGAAATGTAGTTGCTCCAGTCCTGATAATTCTTTAACTACAATGAAATGTGGTTGCTCCAATCCTAATAATTCTTTAGCTAAAGAACTTGTTCGGTTGTCTCCGATTAACGAAGAAGAAATTACATTACCCTATGTCTTTCAGTGGGAACCCTTAGAAAACGCATATAAATATGTTATTGTAATTGATGAAATTAGAGAAAATAGATCGGTTTGCGTGAAGGAAATAAAAGAAACACAAATCCAACTTGAAGAAACAGATTTGGAGGTAAATGAATGTTACCGCTGGCATCTTGAAGCGCTTGATAGTGTTGGGCATACAATAGCAACAACGAGGGGCGGTTGTGGTACACCGATATCTACTTTTTTAGTCCAACCCTCCAAACCAGAATTCACATCACCTACTGATCAATGGATCTTACTCGATTTTTCCCATAACGAGTCTAATATACAAGGCCTCGGTGTATATGGCTTTTCACAGTATACAGCCTACTCGCTGCTGCGGAAACACGTTTCTAAGGTTGGAACAAATCCGGATAGAAAGTTATCAAAAGCCCTGCTTTCCAGTTATGATGTACTTATGCTGCATAGTAAATATGCTGGACCAATTGATCCTTTTGCTCCCAGTGAAATTGATGCGATCACGGATTACGTAACCAAAGGTGGGACCCTATTTGTCTTGTGTTGGGGCAGCGGCGGTGGTGTTGATGATCCTGATTTCTATAATCCAGTGTTGAAGGACTTTGGTATAGAACTAAAACCGATACCGGACCCTAAATTTAGAAAGGCAGAGAATCTTGACCCAGAGATTTTCCATGATGTTAACGAAATAGCCCTTCAGTGTCCTGCTGAGATTGTCGGTAAAACCTATGACGTTTTAGGCAGTGCTGCCACTGGAGAACATCTGTTAGTCAAACAGGGTTATGGACAAGGATCGGTTTTTGTATCTGGTATGGGCATGGCGTTTCAAGATTCCTATATGGGCAGAAAAGATGAAAGGGCGATTAACAATCAACGGGCTTTTGTCAATTTGATGAGAAATATCTGTTAAACTTGTCTGGTACTTTAATGGAAATTTAGATCAGCTTGCTCATTTTCTCTTAAAGTCCCACTGATAAGGAGATTAGGGGGTGGGCCCCTATAGGGGAGATAAAAGCACAAATAACGACTTTTACCCACCCCTAACCCCCTTATCAAGGGAGAATGCGTAAGTCCTGTTTTGCAAACCGAGCATCAAAGTGCCCAATTCCTGCTGATTTGTCTCATCTGGCTTGACAATTCCAGTAATTTTACCATTATATAGGACTGCTATCCTATCACTGAGGTTAAGCAATTCCTCCAGTTCAGAAGACACAAGTAAAACAGCTTTTCCACGGTTCCGCGCCTGAATAAGACGGGTGTGGACAAATTTGGCAGCATGAATGTCTAATCCGCGCGTTGGATGCGCAGCGATAATCAGCGCAGGCTCACCGGACAATTCACGTGCAACAACCACCTTCTGTTGATTCCCACCGGAAAGTGTTTTGATCGGATCTCTAACATCTCCAACCCGAATTTGATATTTATCCAGGGCATTAAAAGTAAATCTTTGGATATTTTTAGAGTATAGCATTGCGTTGCGAGAGAACATTTTTTGTTTATGCTTCCCAATGATGAAATTCTCATCAATTCGGTTATTCAGACTAATACCGTGGCGGTGTCTATCGGAGGGCAGATGCGCGACGGATTTTTTGCGGAATTCTGAAGTAGAACAATTGATAACGGATTCTCCATTTAAAGTCAACTTGCCCTGCTGAACTTTCCGTAATCCTGTGAGCACTTCAACTAATTCCGTTTGACCGTTCCCTTCTACACCTGCTATTCCAACAATTTCGCCCGGGAAGACATCAAGATTAATTCTGTCCAGAAGGCTTTTACCAGTTCCAGATTTTACAGATACATCTTCCAAGTGTAACATAGGGCTTTCTTGGTCGGTTTCCTTGCGCTCTATAGAACTTTGAAGGACTGGCTCACCAAGGATCTGTTCTGCCAATTGATGTGGATTTGTTTCAGAAATAGGGCAAGTTGCAACATTTTTCCCGCTGCGCATCACCGTGACAGTATCAGCTATCGCCATCACTTCATCAAGTTTATGGGTGATAATGATGATACTTCTGCCTTCCCGTTTAAGACTACGCATGCATTCAAACAGTCCCTCAATCTCTTGTGGAACAAGCACAGCAGTCGGTTCATCCATAATTAAGATGTCGGCACCATGATGCAGAACTTTCAATATTTCCGTATGTTGTTGTGCACCGATTGATAGCGATTCTATAGGGGTATTCAAAGGGACATTAAACCCAACTTGTTCAGCGAGTTTAGCGATTTCAGTTTCAGCCTTTTGGTAATCAAGGAGGGCGCCGAATTTACGCTTCTCTTTTGCGAGGATAATGTTTTGCAGGGCAGTGAAGGCGGGAATTAATGTGAAGTGTTGCTGAATCATGCCTAAACCAAGACGCATTGCTTGCCGCGGTGACGAGATAGTCACTAATTGTCCATCAACAAGGATTTCGCCTTCATCCAGTTGATAGAGACCGTAGAGAATTTTCATTAACGTTGATTTACCGGCGCCGTTTTCACCAACGATAGCGTGAATTTCGCCTTGCTTTAAAGAAAAATCCACAGCAACATTTGCCCGCACCTGTCCAAATCTTTTGCTGATATTGCACATTTCAATAATTGGTGTTTGTGTCATTGTTTACCTCTACACGTCATCAGTTTTATAGTAAAACGCCAGTTTGATAATAAATGACATCAGCTCAATAATAGGGCTTTTCTCCGCAGGCCCACCTTGCGGTTCTTGTAGCACAAACTTTCCAGTTTGTGTGCTATGGCGCAAACTGGAAAGTTTGCGCTACAATAGACTTTTATCAAACTCACGTTAGTAAACTTTAGAATTAATTAGACATTATGTTCGGTTCGGTTAGGAAACCGAACATACCGCGGGTGTTGATGCTCAGAAGTGTCTCATTAATTATAAGTTTTACTATAGACTTCGGCTAATATGTGCCAACGTTGTATGTTATGTATTGCGCGGGGAAAAACATTTCCGATATAAAGCAATTATATCTTCTGCTGAAGCTTGGCGTGGATTATTCGCTGGACTCCCACTTGCAATTGCGTCAACTGCCATTTGATCAATAACTTGTTCAAATTTCTCTTTATCAATACCGATTTCTCCGAGACGCGGCATCTGAATATCGTTAACAAGCCGTTCCACCGCAGAAATTGCCGCATCCGCCTGCTTCATCGGAGACAGTCCGTCAATAGGTTCACCCATTGCTTGCGCAATATCGGCAAAACGTTTTGGAGCACCAACAACGCTAAACTCCATCACATCAAGGAGCAGCACAGCGTTTGACAATCCGTGATGGATATGAAAATATGCACCAATTGGTCGGGACATGCCGTGAACTAAAGCGACAGATGAATTACTAAACGCCATACCTGCAATTGATGCGCCGAGCATCATATCTGTTCGTGCAGAGATATTTTCTCCATCTGCCCACGCTTGTCGCAGTGAATCCGAAATCAATCTAATTGCTTTCAAAGCGAGTGCATCTGTGAGTGGTTGCGCACGTTTTGAGATGTACGCCTCTATTGCATGCGTCAGCGCGTCAACACCAACAGCCGCAGTCAAATGGGGCGGCGTTGTGAGCGATAGCAGCGGATCGACCAATGCAACAGATGCAAGTAAACACGCACTACTCAGCATCATCTTTACATTGCGTTCAGTGTCAGTGATAACGGTGACTTTTGTAACTTCGCTTCCTGTACCCGCAGTAGTAGGGATTGCAATCAATGGCGCACCTGGATTTGGGACTTTGTCCACGCCCATATAGTCAGCAAATTCGCCATCGTTGGTAAGTTTCATGGCGATGCCTTTGCCGCAGTCAATTGCACTGCCACCACCAATACTCACAACCAGATTGCAGTTTTCAGCACGGTATTGCTTGAGTCCGTCAGTAACGTTTTGTAATGTTGGATCAGGTGTGACATTAGAGAAGATAGATGTAGCTATTCCAGCATTATGCAGGTTTTTGGCTATCTGGTCCGCGTATCCGATTTTTGCAATTCCCGGATCTGTCACGATGAGCGCGTTTGTAGCACCGAGTCGTTTGGCTTGCTCACCGACTTTTTCGGATGCGCCGGCACCGGTAATTATTATGGGTGGAATTGAGAATGTAGTAGGCAATTTCATTTTCCTAAGTGGAATTAAACATTTACAATAATTAAAGGAATATCACTTACTTGAATTTGTAGGGAGGATTCAGAAGGAAGCTTTGCTCCATGTTCCAACAAATACTCCAAAAGCAGGTTAACAGCATCTTGCAAGTTTTTTAATGCTTCTTTCTGCGTATATTCCCAACTCGCGGCACCTTCGCTAAGTGGTAGGGTATCCACGTTTCAGAATTGAACGGATTTGGATAGTTCCTCAGTTGGAAGAGTTGTGATGAAATCCTGCGCGTTTAGGTTGATAAAAAACATCTCCAATTACTTTGGAAGAGATAGGGTATAATCCTTAGTGCTAATGTATATTCTAAAAAACATACCCCAATCATCATTGCCGACCCAAGAACCGTGGTTGCATACTTTAACCAACAGTAGATTGTTACCAGCATTCAGATTTACATGGAACTGGTTTTGTATGCCTGTTGTCCTTCTTTGAGCAAAAATATTGTAAACAACTTCGCCATTCAGCCATACTTTGACAGAATCATCGCTTCCTACACCCATTAAAACATTGTTCTGATCGTGAGGCGAGTTTATGTTAATCAATGCATAAGCAGAATATTGAGTGAGTTGATTCCTATTGGTAAGTCCGATCGATCTGACTACGTTGATGACATTATCTGACGAGCATAAGAATATACCGCAAACGGTCGTAGGAAGTAAACGTCCGCGTGTCCATTGCAGTGAGTTAAAGTGTTCCCCCTCACTGACACCACTTTGTGCGATCTGTGCCTCCGTAATTACGCCATCACTTGCTGCGGAGAGATTATCAACATCTATATTTCCACCGGGCGCAATCATCCAGAGCCAGGGGCCTTCTACATGCCCTCGCAAGTCTGAAAGAACAGGTAATTCCGAGGTGAAGGAGGGACCTCTATAGTCTTCTTCAAATGCATCAGGACTTATAGTGAAGGTCAAGATACTATCCGTGTGGAAGTCGGTGTAATCATAACTAAGCTTAACCGAAACTTCAGTATCACTTATACGTGTTGTGCTGGAATAAACACCGTCAATTCCAGATACGTTCACGCTGGCATTCGTTAAATACGGAGCGAATGTAAGACCTTTCACATTGAGTGTGATAACGCTTACATCTAAAGTAGACTCTTTCAACGGTGAAGGTGTGGATACGATTATTTCTGGCTCAACGACAGTGACCACAAACACTTGGTCAAAAGTTGCGTTGTCTTGCCCACTACTGTCTGTCGCAGAGACTGTAATAAATGCGCTTCCTTCCGCTACACCTTCAATGAAAAGGTCTACTGTGCCTTCGGGATTGACGCTTCTTCGACTTACAGATACGGTGGCAATATTACTATCTTCAGAAAATGCGCTGACTGTATGCATATCCTTTTTATCTGAATCTTCTATGTAGATTTCCAGCGTTTTCCTGGCATCAATAGCAATTGTCTGATTGTCTATAGTTTCAATGAACGGTTGATCGTTCTCACCACAACCAATAAAAACAAAGGATCCACCTAACACAATAGTTAATAAGATTAGAAAATTAATGACTGAAAATTTATTTTTCTTTATCATGAAAGAGATACCTTGTATAGGCGAGGCTTGTGTGCCTCGCCTACAGAAACTTTGGAAGGATAATTACTTCCGTATTAACATCTTGCGCGTAGCGGTGAAATCGCCTGCTTCAAGCGTATAGAAATAGACACCACTTGCAACAGGTTCACCAAACTCGTTTTTACCATCCCAATATGCAGCACGACTGCGGCTTTGATACACACCCGCAGCCTGATGTCCGAGCGTTAACGTCCGCACCAACGAGCCATTTACAGCATAGATATGCAATGTAACATCCGCATCTTTTGCCAAGTGGTAAGGTATCCACGTTTCAGGATTGAAGGGATTCGGGTAGTTTGGCAAGAGAACCGTCTCTTTGGGAGTCAGTGCCTTATGGAGTTGTTCCAGCACGCTAATGCCGCGCAGGTATGCAGGATCGGTGAGCGATAGTTGCTGTGCTTGTGTTAGCCAATCCTTGACATCTGTGGCGGTGAGTTGTTCCAATACCTGTGGATTCAACGATGGTGCAGCTGCATCCGCACCGAGTGCATTAGCAACGAGCACAAGGTCAGCAATGTCAACGATGCCATCCCCGTTAATATCCGCACGGTTTTCTCCGGATAGTCCAAAACGGTTTCCAGCGAGGACCAAATCACGGATGTTCACGATACCGTCACGATTGATATCTCCAACGATGTCGTGTCTCGGTTCAGTCACCTCAGCCCCTTCAATTTCAACTTCCCACCGAACACCGTCACGGTCTACAATGTAGACATTCGTCAAGGTTATCTTAGATTCTTTAACATCATTATAAACTTCAAAGGTGAGGGTGGCGAGGGTGCCATTGCCGTTGCTTACGCCATTAATAGCAGTTGCAGCAACTGGCACATAAGGATATCGATAATATTCATACTCCTGGACGGTTGGAGCAACAAAGAACGCATCCGCTGGCAGATAGTTGCCTTTAGTACTTTCCACGTACTCAAGCGTCTCATTATCATACCAAACGACAGCTTGAAATCCAGCAACACCTTTCCCACCTATAATATTTATTTTGAAAGTCAACTGTTCAGAAAGTGGTGGAGATACAATTGGGTTTGGCGATATGCTGACTGTTGCTTCGGATTGCTTAATCGCTGTGACGTTGATATTCGCAGTCAACGCCTCTTCGTAGCCAGCAATAGCATCTGCACCAACAGTAAAAGTAAGCACGCCATCTATGTCAAAGTCGGTTCCGTCATAGCTGAGATCAACCTCAATCTCTGTGTTGCTCACGCGGTCAATATCGTAACGTTCAATTGATACACCCTCAATGCCAGATACTGTCAAGACTTCAAATATGTCCGATTCCCACGTGGTAAATTGACGACCATTTAGTGTAAGTGACACAGCGGTTCCGGACAACGTTGCCTCTGTTAAGTCAAACTTGGATGATAAATCCAGTGATTCCTCTACCGCCGGAACGGAAAACTCTGTGGTGAACACCTCATCGTAGCCAGCTATGGCACCCGCCTCCACGGTGAAGGTAAGTGTAGCATCCTCGGCAATGTCACCAGAGAAGAAAAGCGGCACGGCGACCTGCGAATCGTCATCAGGATAAAAGCCTTCGCTCCCAACAGTTACGCCTTCAATGCCAGAAACCGTCACTGCATCTTGAACATCTTTTGTCCACCATGTGAAATTACGCCCATTCAGTGTCAATATGACAGAATTACCGTAGAGGGTTGCCTCTGTTAAAGGGGACTGCGTTGATACGACTAACGACTCCTCAACAGCCGTAACAGGGAATTCAAAGGAAAATGATTGATTGTAGCTGGTTATAGCATCTGCACCTACGGTGAGAGTGAATGTGTCATCTGCGTCTATATTACCAGAAAAGAAAAGGACAACCTTTGCTTCTGTGTTACTTACACGTTCCACGCCGTCCCTTGGAACAAAAACACCTTCAATACCAGAGAACGTCAACGCATCTGCGATGTCCCATTCGTCTGTGAAGTTACGCCCGCTGAGCGTGAGTGTCACAACATTTCCACTAAGGGTAGCTTCTGATAAAGGTTCCTCTGTTGTTGCAGTCATCGATTCCTCCACAGCCGTAACGGGGAATTCAAAGGAAAATCCTTCATTGTAGCCTGCTATCGCATCCGCATCTACGGTAAGAGTCAGCACACTATCTATGTCAAAATCTTCGGTAGAAATCAACACAACCGTCACTTCTGTGTTGCTCACACGATCAACACCGTATCTACTGACAGAAACACCTTCAATGCCGGTAACCGATAACGCATCTCTAATGTCCGATTCCCAACTGGTAAAGTTACGCCCGCTGAGCGTGAGTGTCACCACACTTCCGCTAAGGGTTTCCTCTGTCAAAGGTGCTGCTGTTGTTGCGACTAACGACTCCGCTACCGCAGTAACAGGCAGTTGAAAAGTAAATCCTTCATTGTAGCCTACAATCGCATTCGCACCTACGGTGATAGTCAGTGTCGCATCGGCATCAATGTTGCCAGAAAATATCAAAGGAA
Source organism: Candidatus Poribacteria bacterium (assembly GCA_965221425.1). Taxonomy (GTDB): domain Bacteria; phylum Poribacteria; class WGA-4E; order WGA-4E; family WGA-3G; genus MSPOR6. The sequence goes on from OZ244889.1 coordinate 1,249,161, forward strand.
CGTTCACCTTTGTAGCACTGACGCGATCTATATAACTTCCACTGACAATCGTCACACCTTCAACACCAGATACTGTCAAAGCCCTCCTGATGTCATATTCTGACCGGACGAAAGAACGCCCACTGAGAGTGAGTGTCACTACACTCCCGCTAAGTGTTGCCTCTGTTAGAGGTGTCTCTGTTGTTGCAACCAGTGACTCCTCTACCGCTGGGACGGGGAGTTGGATGGTAAATCCTTCATTGTAGCCTGCTATCGCATCTGCGCCGACTGTAATAGTGAGTGTAGCATCCGTGTCAATGTTCCCAGAGAACGTAAGTTCTATTGTCACTTGGGTATTGTTCTCCCGATCCAAGTCAAAGAAGTCGTCATAACTAACTCCCTCAATACCAGAGACTGAAACCGCATCACTTATGTCAAATTCCGATCTAACGAAAGAACGGCCACTGAGTGTCAGTGTCACAACGTTTCCGTGCAGTGTTGCCTCTGTTAGAGGTACCGTCGTTGTTGCGACTAACGACTCCGCTACTGCCGTGACAGGAAATTCAAAAGAAAATCCTTCATTGTAGCCTGCTATCGCATCTGCGCCGACTGTAATAGTGAGTGTAGCATCTGCGTCAATGTTCCCAGAGAAACCCAGTGTAATTGTAGCCTCTGTATTACTTACGCGTCTGACGCTACCTGTTACGCCTTCAATACCAGATATTGCTGAAACACGCGCAATGTCAGAAGAATAACGAACAAAAGAACGCCCGCTCAGGGTAAGAGTCACAACGCTCCCACTCAGTGTTGCCTCTGTCAAAGGTGCCTCCGTTGTTGCAACCAATGACTCCTTAACAGCAGTCACAGGAACTTGAACAGTAAACGCCTGATTGTAGCCTGTGATAGCATCCGCACCCACGGTGAGAGTGAGTGTAGCATCTACGTCTATGTTCCCAGAGAACCTTATATCAACAGTTGCCTCCGTATTACTGTTGCGATCAACATCGTATACGGTCACGCCTTCAATACCAGATAGCGTCAACGCACGCTCAATGTCATAACTCGACGAATCGAAAGAACGCCCGCTGAGCGTGAGTGTTACCACACTCCCACTAAGTGTTGCTTCTGTCAAAGGTGCCGCTGTTGTTGCTACTAATGACTCCTCAACAGCCGTAACAGGCAGCTGCACAGTGAACCCCTGATTATATCCCGCTATGGCATCCGCGCCTATATCAATAGTAAGTGTCCCATCTGTATCTATGTTGCCGGAGAAACTCAGTGTAATTGTCACTTCCGTGTCGCTCATGCGACTTGTTCTATAAACTGTGACACCTTCAATGCCGGATATCGTCCTCGCTTCTCTGATATCTGATACTGATCGGGTGAAAGAACGGCCACTGAGTGTGAGTGTTACCACACTCCCGCTCAGTGTTGCCTCTGTCAAAGGTGCCTCCGTTGTTGCAACCAGTGACTCTGCTACTGCCGTGACAGGAACTTGGACAGTGAGATCCTGATTATAGCCTGCTATAAGAGCTGCACTTACGGTGATTGTAAGCGTGCTATCCGTGTCAATATTCCCGGAAAAGGCAAGTTGGACTGTCATTTCTGTGTTACTGACCCGTCTTATTCCGCGGCTTATTATTCCTACCCCCTCTATGCCAGATACAGACACGGTGCCAGAGGTGTTAAAAACACGACCGCTCAGTGTGAGTGTCACTACACTTCCGCTAAGCGTTGCCTCTGTCAAAGGTGCCTCTGTTGTTGCAACGAGTGACTCCTCAACAGCAGTAACAGGAACTTGGACAGTCAACGCTTGATTGTAGCCTATGATAACATTCGCGCCTACGGTGATTGTGAGCATTGCGTTTGCGTCTATATTGCCGGAAAATACCAGTGGAACGGTCACCTGTGTGTTACTAACGCGTTCCACATCATATTGATCAACAGCGACACCTTCAATACCAGATAGCGTCAAGGCTCTTTCAATGTCATATTCAGAGCTTGTGAAAGAACGCCCGCTGAGCGTCAGTGTCACAACACTACTGTGCAGTGTTGCCTCTGTCAAGGGTGCCTCTGTTGTCGCAACCAATGACTCTGCTACTGCCATGACAGGTAATTCAAAGGAAAATCCTTCATTGTAGCCTGCTATCGCATCCGCACCGACTGTAATAGTGAGTGTCGTATCTGCGTCTATGTTCCCAGAGAAACCCAGTGTAATTGTCACTTCCGTGTCGCTCAAACGCCTTACACTACTCGCGGTTACACCATCAATGCCGGATACTGTCAAAGCACGCTCAATGTCATAACGCGATGAATCGAAAGAACGCCCACTGAGCGCGAGTGTCACTACACTTCCACTAAGGACTGCTTCTGTCAAAGGTGCTGCCGTTAATGCTACCAATGATTCCGCTACTGCTGTGACAGGAACTTGGGCAGTGAACGCCTCATTGTAACCTATAATGGCATCCGCACCTACGGTGAGAGTGAGCGTCGCATCTGTGTCTATGTTGCCAGAGAATGTCAATGGCACGGTCACCTTCGTGTCACTTATGCGTTCTACATCATACTTGTCAAATGATGCGCCTTCAATGCCGGAAATTGTCAAAGCATTATAGACATTGTATTCACTGGCGAAACTACGCCCACTGAGTGTCAGTGTCACCACACTCCCGCTAAGTGTTACCTCTGTCAAGGGGGTCTCCGTTGATGCAACCAGTGACTCCGCTACCGCAGTGACAGGAACTTGGGCAGTAAGTGCAGCACCATCGTAATCTGCTATTGCCCCTGCTGCCACTGTAAAGACAAGGTTTGTATTTGTATCTATGTTGCCAGAGAATGTGAGTTCTACAGTTACCTCCGTATCGCTGACACGATCCACATCCCACGAATCATAAGTGACACCCTCAATGCCAGAGACCGTTAATGCACGCGAAATAGTATATTCAGATCGTGTATAAACACTTTCACCGAGTGTAAGCTTCACGACACTGCCATTCAAGGTTGCCTCCGTTAACGGTGCTTCAACGGATGCTGTTAATGTCGGGTTTCCTTCCTGTGCATAGCTAATATTTAGCGTTCCAAAGGTAACCATCAAAATGGATACCAGAATAAATACAAAACTTTTCTGTTTTAGAACTTGTGATTTCATAAAAACTCCTTTGATTGATTTTCTATTACAATATCTAATCGGATTGTTATTGGAAGGTAGTGTTATCTTCTTTCATCCTTCCATTTTAAAAAATGATATAAAATCAGGACTTACGCAAAAGTCCGAAACAATCAGCAAAATTGAGATATGTCACAAAAAAAGCACAATGAATTGTGCTTGGTGAATGCGCCAAATCAACGGTATGAATGCCTTTGGGCGAATACGCGTGTGGTATTCGTCATGATTCCCCGTGTGGCATTCACATTAAACGCCGTAACGCCTGAAAACAAACAAAAGGCATCCATTCTGTTGATTATTATACGACATAATAAAATAATAGTAAAGAAAATAATAAATAAGTCTATATGTAACTATATTATAAGGTGCTTTTAAAAACAACAAATTGTTGGTTTTACGCAAAAAATTACAGAATACTTTAGAATATTACCTGGATTTTTTATAAAAAAGTGGATATATCCTATTTTTAACCTTTTAGGACAGACGTAAATTGAGCAGAGATAGAGCATATTTATCCAAAAATAGTCATTTAGATGTTTTTAACCCTTAAATCCCCTTATCAAGGGGACTTTAAGAGGAAATGCGTAAGTCCTAAAAATATTACAAAAGGCGTTGGACGGCTAAAATTGTCCAGAGACAGAAATCCGTTGCGAACCGCCAAGTGTATGCGTATTGAAAGCATAATCTACAAAAAACGTCATCGTGCTAACACGCAATTGAAGTCCTGTGCCAGCAGAAAACCCATGTCCGTTCCAACCGCAACGCAAAGCAAGCGTCCTGAAAAGCCAGTATTCCGCGCCTGTGCGAAACAGAAGTCCACCGCCTGAGTCTGTGCCTTCTTCTAAATCCGCTTGATCGGTTTCAAAGTCTGCACCGATACTCCCTTGGCCGAAACTTGGAAAGGTAAATTGGTATGCACCACCAAAACGTAGCCGCCGTCCGCGAGTAAATACCGGTTTATCCGCAGTATCCCACCGAATTTGTGTGCCAGTCGCATCAAGCAACATTGTGCCGAGCCGCAAGCCTTTATAGGGCGTCAAAATAATACCAATATCAATGCCGAAACCTCTTCCGCTGTTCTCAAAAATGGATTGACTCAGAAGTTTGAGGTTGCCACCCACAGCAGCAATCGGGTGAATCTGACGTGCATAGGAGATGAGCAGCGCGTTGTCGGTATTACTAAAATATTCTGCAACTGTGGGTCTGTCAATGTAAGGTTCGCCTTCATCTTTAGTGCCGTTGCCATTTATGTCCTGAAAATCACCGAGAAAACCGTTGTTATCAACATCAATGAAAGTAGTACGGGGTATGTCGTCAATTCCGAGACGAATCCAACTCAGCCCGAGGCTGCCAATTCCCTCAAGCTGATGCACGTAGTTAACAAAATTGTAGCTGACCAAACCTTTGCTCAAAAAACTACCATCGCCAGTGCTAAAAGTATCGGAATACATTGCCGAGAAACTATGTTTTTTGACTTTTGTTAGCCCAGCGGGATTCCAGTAAGTTGCGGTAGCATCGTCAGCGATTGCAACAAATGCACTCCCCATTCCGAGCGCACGCGCACCAACGCCGTGGCTGAGAAATTCGGCAGCGTGTGAGCCTTCATCGGCAGCAAATAAGGTTAAGGATGAGAAAATACCTATTATGAATAAAAAAAGAGAGATTTTTATTAATTTCATGATAAATTTTTAGCCCGGTGCAAAGTCGTAGATCGGTTCACGGATAATGACACTTAAGACACTCCAGAACGCGCCTACACAGTACTCACCGAGGATAACTCCAAAGAAGAAGAAAATCATTCTTCTATATGTGGTAGGACCTCCGAATCGAAGTGCCATCCACTTAAGAAATGTACTAATAACAAGACAACTCCAAAAATAACCGACACCGAATGTCATAGAGATAGGGTAACCTGCTGGATGCAGAGGCCACCAAATAAAACGCATGCGCATAAACATTAGTAAAAAGGTGAACCCCATGCCACCAGCCATAAAACTCATTGCAGGAACGTTTGGATCGCGCGGGAAAGCAAATAAACCCGCAAGCCATCCGAATTGACCGATATGCCCAACAGACGGACCAATTCCACCGCCTGCGCCCGTGATTGCACCACCGAGGCGATAAAGTTCACTCAGCGTTGCCCAAAACGCTGAGATTGATCCAAGGACAACGGCAATAATCATTGCCAACACCAACTTTTTTGTGTTCATATTTGCGCGTTCTGCCATCTTGAATGCCTCAAGTTGATGTGGCATGATGTGTTCACGATACCCGCGGCCACTAAAAAACCAAAAATATGGAAACACTGTCAGGTTGTTTGGTCCGATGCGTCGCGTCCCCAAAATATTCACTAAAAATTGTTGCGCGTTACACATCCCTGCCATCTCATGGGCAGGTGGTCCAAGTTCAGCACGAACGCGCGTGATACCGATTGAAATAGCATAGAAAAATCCGAAAAACGGAAGAATAATTGGAAGCGTCATCCCCGCCTTCAGACAGAACCAGATAATATAGAGACTTGCAAGGATAATCAAAAGAAATGCTGTCCGATACCGAATCGGCTCTTGTGAATCATCAATGCCTCCCCGCATACCTAATATGGTTCGGACAACGTTTGCGATGTGTCTACGCGTTACCAACAGTGCGATGATAAAAATTGCCATCCAACCGCCTATGGATTGCTCACTCCCATACGGAAAAGGCGCAGGAATTCCGACTGCACTGCCAAATACCCGTTGCAGCTTTTCAAACAGATAGAAGAACCATAAGGAAAAAGATAGATCAAGTGGTAAAAGAAACCCTAATCCAATTACAAATGGATATAAGGGAACAGGGATATTCCCGACAGCATTCCACGGCTTTTCGGTGAAAAACGTTCCCCAATTACGTGCGTTATGGCGCACACTAAAATCTGGCAGGACTGGGAAGAAATGTGCTAATCCGTGCCAGATATTCAGTATAGCGGCAGCAATAAAACCATACCACAAAATCCGGTTTTTAAAAAGTTGGGCTCTGCCCCCACCTTCTGTAATTGCCATTGGGAGTTGGATAATAGGGTATGCAAGTTTTTCGTGTTCCGTCCACTGCTTACGGATAAGCACATTTAGGCAGATCATGATGGCGCCGAGTGCAAGGATAAATGATGTCCACCACAAAGTTGGCATTATCCATGCGCCGCCGATCTGTGCGTTATAAAACGGTGTATCACCTTCGTAGAATCCGCGTATGATTTCTTTATCGGACACAACGAGATGTTGTGGAATATAACTGTGGAATGTGCCAGCCCAATCGTTCTCTATCGTAGCGAACCAAAACGCGTGTGGCAGCGCAGGAATTGTTAATGCCAACATATCATGGCCAGCCAAACCAGAGGCGATAGAGAGCATCGCGTAGATGGTAATCATCTCACCTTGTGTTAATGCTGCTCTTGGGGCCACGCGCTTTATGAAAAGGTTAATGAGGATTAAGAAAAAAATGTTAAGAACAACATTCCAAAACAGAGAAATAGTGGTTGGATGTCCAGAGTGCCACACACACTCAACTTCAATGACCCAAAACACGTTGGGTGGAATTAAAAAAATCGCAATGAGGATAGCACGCCATGTGACACCGGACTCACGGCGTTGGTTGAGTTCGCTGAGGTTTTGTACTGATGATTCCATATTTTTATGGTGAATTATAAAAATAAATTGACATTTTCGCCACCCGGTAGGCGAGGTTTCCTAACCTCACCGATGCAGAGTGTCCAAATAATTCTAAAATCTACTATAACGTAAGTTTGATAAAAACCTATTGTAGCGCAAACTTTCCAGTTTGCGCCATAGCACACAAACTGGAAAGTTTGTGCTATAAGAACCGCAAGGTGGTCCTTCAGAGAAAAGACCTGTTATCAAACTGGCGTTACTATAGTTTGACCAGCAGTTTTTCTTAAGTCAAAAGTGCGTCAACGGTTCACTCTCTTTTAATTCCCATACAATATGCCCGAATTCACAAGCACCAGATGACGATCCGCTAAAGGTTTCTGTTTGAATTCCCCACGCTAATTTATAGGCGGCGATAATTTGTGTCAACGAAGTGGAGACATCGCCATAGCAAAGGATGGCCGCAGTACCGCCGCCCCCACCACCGGTAATTTTTGCCCCATAAATCCCACCTTGTTCGCCGATTTTTTGCGCGATATTGACGATTCCATCTATTTCGGGAGAACCGAGTCCGACTAAATCACGATAACTTGCATTTGATTGGTACATGAGATTTCCTGCCACTTTTAGAAAATCGCTTGCGCGGTCCGGGTATTTACTAACATTTTTAATAGCATCTATAAATTGCTTAACCCGTGCGTTTTCATAAACCGGATGTTGGACGCAGTCTCTGACAGCATATATTTTATCGGAATCAACCTGTGTGACGGGATCGACGGTCTCACCATATTTATTGAGAAATTCATTGCCTTGCATTTGTTGAGGTAAAATCGGGTCACAATGCTCACGAAATTCTTGGACAGAAAGATTACACAGATAGTTATCTTTTAGTTTTTCCCATCCGAGTTCTCTTTTTAAGATTGATAACCCCATAAATGCTGCGGTGCGTGTGTCTATGTAAGCATCGCTTTTTGTGCTTCGAGGTGCTTTGGTATGGATGCCGATAAAACTAACATTTTGTGGACATTCAACGAATTCAAGGATTTGGTCCGGTTGACAGAGAATAGAGAGCATCTTTTTTCTTGTGCCAGCTGCAGAAGTTATCTGGTCCATAATGCCACAAGGCGCACCAACAATTTGATTTTCTACAATTTGCGCAAGTCGCGCGATTTCCATCGTTTCTAATTTCAAATCGTAGAGTTGATTGAGGACCGTCAAGGTTGCAACTTCAACTGCTGCGGACGAAGCGATACCTGCACCCATCGGAATATCACTTCTGATAACTATTGCAGCACCGTGTGGAAAATTCTCAATCTTTTTTTCTTTTAGCAGCGTCCAAAAACAGCCAAGTACATATCCAACCCAGGTTGTCCGCATCTCCTTGCTAAAGATATCTCTGACCTGGGTGGACGATTTGAGATTGCCGTCAATGTAGAAATCATCAAGCGACATCTGAAAACTGGGTTTTAGTCGACTATCCGCTTGTAGTGTCAATGCATAAACATTTCTATCTTCCCGTGCTTGACATGCTGCAACTGCCGCACGGTTTAATGTCATTTCGAAAACATTTGACCCACAGTAATCCGCGATGCCCCCCATGATGTCAAGCCTTGCCGGCGCGCGAGCGACTATCACGTTTCCATGCTTTTGTAATCCGTATGGACAAAAAACTTCGGGAGAATCGCTTTGTAAAAGATATTCAAGTTCAATAACCTGAAGCGTTTTTTCTTTGGGACCGCAGAGTTGCTCTACTTTCATTTTGTATCTTCTGGTTGCGCGGAGAATTAGTTGTCACTTTTTTATTTTGGTTTGTCTCGTTCAGCAGGTCTATCGGAATTTTAACCATAGGTGTCAATTTAAGAAAACGATTGCATTTTTGAACATAGTTCAATACCCATTATCATTGAGGCTGTCCCATTTTAGTCCCGTAGGGACGATATGTTTAGAAAATCCCTAAATTGACACCTATAGGTTTTGATAACGCTCTACCCAACCTACGAAATCAACCATCAGGAACACGTATCAACTGACAATTCTTAAAACTAAATAACCCTGTTCGATTTGTCTTAGGGGCTGACAACCGTTACGCTTTCACCGACTTTAAGAGAGTGCTGCCCAGCGATAACAACGGAATCGCCTTCATTCAATCCGCTGACTATTTCTACCTCTCCACCACGAGAAAGCCCGATTTCTACAGGACGGCGTTGACTCACACCTGCTTCCACGACAAAAACGTTCTGGGTTTTTGTGTCAGTATCTTCAATAAGTGAAACGCGAGGGACAAGAATGGTCCCTGTGCGCACCTCAACAGGCACAGTAACTTTGGCGAACATTCCCGGTTTGAGCGTGCCTTCAGGGTTATCAATATGAATTTCTACTCTTGCGGTACGCTGCATCGGCTGCAGCGTTGGGCTGATATATGCGATCTTCCCTGATATTGGGGTGTTGATTCCATCAATGTTGATTACAGCTTGTTGAGCCAATGTCAATTGGCTCAGGTGTGCTTCTATCACATCTGCAGAGGCTTTGACTGTATCAATGTCTACAATTTCAAATAACGGTGCCGTTGGTACTGCCATACCGCCTAAATCTAAGAACCTTTGTGACACAATACCATCAATAGGTGCTTTAATTGTGGCATCTCTTAGCCGTTTTTTTGCGAGTTCAAGGGCAATGTCTGCCTGTGTGCGTGCAGTTTTCGCAGCGGTAATTTCTGCTTCCCAACTTTTCGCTTTTTCTAAGGCGTGTGCGGATGTAAATCCTGCCCGTGCGGTTTCAACCTGCGATTGTGCAAGTGCGATATCTTTTTCCCATGTTTTTGTTGATGCCTGCGCTTGTGCAAGTCTTAGACCAGCCTTTGCTTGTTCTACTTGTGCTGCCATCGCCTGAATATCTTCTTCTCGCGCACCGTTATCAATAAGTTGAAGCTGTTCAGTTGCAATTTTATGCTGTGCTTTTACAACATCCAACTGTGTCTGACTGTTTTCCAGCGATTGCTGACTAATTGCGCCGTTTTTGAAGAGTTGCTCCATGCGGGCATAGTTGTTTTGCGCATTAAGTAGGTTCGCCTTTGCCTGATTCAAGCCTGCTTCCGCTTGCCGTCGGTCTTCATCACGGGCACCTGTTTTTATTTTTTCCAGATTTGCTATAAGAGACTTTAACCCTGCTTCTGCTTGATCTATTTGTGTGACAGTGCGAATTTCAGCAAGCTCTTTGACCTGTTGCATCGACACTTCAGCAGCATTGAGCAGTGCTTTTGCTTGTGCAACCTGCGAATGGACGCGGACTTCAGCGAGTTGCTGTGCCTGAGAGTATGCAGATTCAGCTGATTCCAGTGTCGCTGCAGCTTGTTCCACAGCAAGTTTTAACTCCTCATGCTCAATGACTGCAAGTGTAACTCCTTTTTTCACACGGGTCCCTTCGGTTACAGGAAGGTTTATGATGCGGCCAGCAATTTTGGGAACTACACTCACACGAGATTGCGCTTCAATTGTTCCTGAAAGTTGGAGTTCTGAACGAATTTCGCCACGTTTAGCCTTAGTTATTTCCACAGGTTTTGAAACCTCTGTTTGATCTGTCGCTTCAATTTCCGGTTTTTCGGGTTTCAAAAATCGGAACATTGCGATTACAGCGACAACTACAATTATGATGGGGATCCAAATTCTTTTCAATTTATAATACTCCTTCAGTGGATGGAAAGAAACTCCATCTATAAATATGGTCTATTTCTTTTTGTGTAATGTTGTTTATTGTATTCTTTGTCCTATTGCTTTTTCAAGTTTTGCTAAGCCAACGACATAATCGTGTAGTGCTTGAAGACGGTTGACTTTTGCTTGCATCAGTGCAAGTTGTGTGTCCGTAAGTCCAACACTCGTAATCATGCCGTTTTCAAATTGAAGTGTGGCAATCCTAACGCTTTCTTGTGCCTGTGCTACGGTTTCACGCTGAACGTTGATCAGCGTTTTCGCTTCAAGCAAAGCGAGATAGGCGTTGCGTACCTCAAATTCAATGGTTGACCTGACCTGTTTTGTGCCTAATTGAAGTTGTTTCAGAACCGATTCACTTTGTTGGACACCCGCACGAGAAGCAAACCCATCAAAAATTGGGATATTAACTTGCAACCCAAGGCTCCAGATACGGTTCATTTGTGTAAGTCTTTCGTTATGGGATATTTGATAATTAGAAAAAAAAGCAAGATCAGGTAGGTTTCGTGTCTTGGCAACACTGAGTTGTTTTTCTCCAGCTTGTTCGTTGAGTTGAGATTGACTAATTTCTGGACGCGTTTCAGACGCTAATTTAATTAATTCATCCAATTGAATTTGGATTTCGGGAATCTCAAACGAACCTTCTACTGAAATTTGTTCAGAGAGCGGTAGGTTCAGCAACGTTTTGTATGCATTTTGTGCTGCTTTAACACCGTTTTTGGCACGAATCAATTGTGATTCTGAATTTGCGAGTTGCACCTTCGCACGAAGCACGTCAAAATTGGTGGTTGCCCCAGCATCAAAGGATGTTTGCGCAATACCGAGTTGCTTTTGAACTAACGCAACACTTTGTTCAGCAACTTTCACAAATTCTTGTGCTATTAAAACACGATAGAAAGCCTCATGGACATTCAAACGTAGTTTTTCATAAGCAGCTGCTAATTCTTTTTTTTCTGCTTCGTATCTGAGTTTGGCGGCTTGGTAACCGTAATAGTAGCGTCCCCAAGCAAAGACAGGTTGTGTCAAATTGACTGTGCCTTGAACATTATGGTGTGCGCCAAACTCCAATTCAATCAAATCTGCCTCATTGTCTACACTTGGTGTTGACATGCCATTCGTATCTTCACCCGGTATAGGGAATCCAAAACCTCCTTGTGCATAAATTACAGATTTTTGTACGTCTTTGAAGTAGGTATAATTACCGCTTGCTGCGAGTCGGGGTAGCATTGCAGCACGGGCAGTGCGAATTTGTGCCTCGGCAGATTTCAGATTTTGTTCAGCTGACTGAATAGTGAGATTGTTCTCTTTGGCAATTTGTAGGCTATTTTCAAGGTTTAAGACTTTAACTTTTTCAGCGGACGCTGAGCAAGTTACCAATAGTAGTAAAAAGGTTCCTACCCATTTTGAGTAAAGGAACCGTCCTGAATTCATTGTTTGTTGTTTCCTCCAAATGAGTGCAAAATTATAGTAAAAATCCGAAAATATGTTCACATTTCAATGAACAACAATCCACACCATCGCGCTGGCGAGGTTGGAAAACCTCACCTACCGCCTGTGCTACAAAGCAATCACAACGCCGTAAAAGTCATTGAATAATAGTGACTTTAATAGTTACTGTAGCTCTACCTTTATCATTTTCTGCAAAAAGCGTTACTGTGCCGATGATAGGTGCATTCCCAAAGATTCCAGCAACCCATAGGTCTTGTCTTCTTTGCAAGTTCGTTACGAAACCAGTACCATCTCCAGGCGGCACAATTCCGCCAGTTACGGCTACAATTCCTAAATTGTGCACTTCAGACGCATAATCTTCAACATTTTCAAGTATCTTGGCATTGAGTATCCCACCGAGACGCGAACCAGTGACTTGAAACTCAAGAGATGGTAGTTGCCATACGGGAGGCCCCTGCGCTTCTCTGACAGGTGGGCCGGATAATTTGAAGCTTGTGATCTCATAGACAAGACCGTCACTATTCTCAAATTTGATGGGGCCCACATCAGGTGCTAACCACTGATAAGAGGTTGTCGGATCGATATTTATGACACCCCCTGCAGCAGAAGTTTTCAATACTAACTCAATTTTAGCGCAGTTTCTAAACGTTCCAACTGGTGTTACAACATCCTCAAATTCAACAACCTCTAAATTGGTGGTGCTTTTTATAGGTATTCCAAGAAGTTCCGCATTTGCCACTATGTCCCATTTTTCTCCTAACACTAATACTTTAGGGAAAAAAATAACCGGTGTTGGAAAATCCGCCGTCACATTACCGTAGGGCGCTTGTTCAAGGACAGTCTTATGAAGTTTGATCCCTTCATCCTCATCTGTCAAAAAGTAATTGTCTGTGTCAATAACCTTGTTGTTGCGAAGATTCTCCGTTTCAATTTTCAGAAGAACAAATTTTTGATCTGCAGCGTTTTTAGGTTGTTCCAGTGAATAAGTACGTCTCTCCTTACCGTCAGTACTTTCTAAAACCCATTCGTTACCTATATTAGCGGGATAATAATTCTGTGCTGATGCTGTAGAAACAAGGGCACAAACAAAACCGAACACTAAAAAAAACTTTAGTAAAATCCAAAATGTGGTTGTTTTCATAATTGAAGATTCCATATCCTTTTCCACTGTGTATATTGACTTTTGCAGAATACGTGTGATAATATTCACATGTTACAACATTCATAATAGATTTTCAAGTAAAAAGAGTATAAGACAAATTTATTCAATAGGGTTTGCACTCAAAAGCATAAAAACCGGCAAAGGAGAAGCAAAATGCGGTTGGATGGGCGCGTTGCAATTGTTACAGGTGGTGGTGGAGGCATTGGAAAAGCAACCTGCCTCGCATTCGCACAAGAAGGGGCAGATATTGTTATCCCCGAAGTCAATATGGCGAATGCTGAGGCGGTTTCAAAAGAGATAGTGGCACTTGATAGGCGATGCGTTATAATTGAAACGGATGTTGCTGAAGGTGAATCCGTGCGTGCAATGGTGAATAAGACACTTGAAGAATTTGGACGAATTGATATTTTAGTGAACAACGCGGGCATTTTCAGTTATACCCGCATAGACGCTTGCACCGAAGCGGAGTGGGATAGAATGATGGCTGTCAATCTCAAAGGCCCCTTTCTCTGTTCACAGGCGGTTATGGAGACAATGAAAACACAAAAGTTTGGACGTATCATCAATCTCGGTTCGTTAGCAGGACAGGTGGGAGGTTTAGTAGCATCAGCGCCTTATTCTGCTTCAAAAGCAGGTGTGATGTGCCTGACAAAATCGTTCGCAAGGGTTTTAGGCGAGTATGGAATTACGGTTAACTCTATCGCGCCAGGCATTGCAGCAACGGAGATGGCAAAAAACCACCCAGATATGACTGACCAAATTCCACTTGGCCGCGTAGCAGATCCCGCAGAGGTTGCAAACGTTATCCTCTTCCTCGCCTCGGAAGAAGGGCAGTACATCACTGGCGCCACACTCGATGTGAATGGCGGCATCCGAATGGCGTAAAAACACTAAGGTATCCACAACACACTTTTGCAAACTGCGAAACTGTGAAAACAGAAGTAGTTGAAAAAAGTCTGTAGATTTGATAAGCTGAATTAGCCTGAGATGTCCTCATAAGTATTCAAACCTATAATTAGGAGTATTCAAACCTATAATTAGGATGGGTTCTCATGCGATAAAAGGCATCGTTAAAATTAAAAAAGGAGAAATAACATGGAACTTTCCGACTACATGCATCTTATTACCCCCAAACGGGTTTTATTTGTAATTATTGGCGTGGCTGTTTTAGCGAGTTTAGCAACCAGCTTTTACACTGTTGAAGCAGACGAAATCGCTGTTGTCTTGATGTTCGGAAAATCTGTTCGACAGACCGAACCCGGACTCCACTTTAAGTTACCTTATGGCATTGAAAAAGCCATAAGTGTCCCAGTCCGAAAAGTATTTAAAGAAGAATTTGGATTTCGAACACTCAAAGCAGGTGTACGGACCCAATATGATACACGAGATTATTCCGAAGAATCTTTATTGTTAACAGGTGACCTGAGCATCGCTGATGTGGAATGGGTCGTTCAATATAAAATAAAAGACCCTCAAAAGTTTCTGTTTTCTGTCCGAAATCCTCAACGTACTTTGCGGGACTTATCAGAATCTGTCATGAGTTGGGTAATCGGCGACCACACTGTTACAGAAGTTCTGACCATCGGACGTATAGAAATTGCAGGAAAGGTTGAACAACATCTGCAGACACTGCTGGATTTATATGAAACGGGATTGGATGTAACAACTGTGACCTTGCAGGATGTAAATCCACCAGAAAAGGTGAAATCCGCATTTAACGCGGTTAACGAGGCAAAGCAGGAAAAAGAACGTCTCATTAACGAAGCCTGGCGGGATTACAACCAATCTGTCCCGAAATCCAAAGGTTTAGCGCAACAACAAATTTCAGAAGCTGAAGGTTACGCCCTAAAGCGAGTTAACCAAGCACAAGGCGACGCGGATAAATTCAATGCAATCCGCGCAGAGTACCAAAAAGCGAAAGAGGTAACACGCCAACGACTCTATCTGGAAGCGATGCAGGACGTTTTGCCAAAAGTTAAAGAGATTTATATCATTGACGATAAAGCAAATACACCAATACCGATCCTGCAGCTGAAAGAATAATTTACATGAGATTACCATATCAATACAAAAGGAGATTACGAATGAAATTCAAGATACTGATACCGTTGATTATCGTTGCCATTCTGATCGTCATATTTGCTTCCGGAGCATTTTACATCATCCAAGAAGGTGAACAAGTTGTCATTACTGAATTCGGTCGCCCCGTGGGTGAACCCATTGTAAATGCGGGTTTACAGATAAAAACACCGTTCATTCAACAGGTACATCGCTTTGAGAAACGCATCATGGAATGGGACGGCTCCCCCAATCAAATACCAACCAAAGACAAGAGATTCATCTGGCTTGATACTACAGCGCGATGGCAGATAAAAGATGCCCTCATCTTCTATCAAGCACTCGGAACAGAAGTACTTGCACAATCACGCCTTGATGACATTATCGATTCCGCCGCACGAGATTTAGTAACAGCACATATGTTAATTGAAGTTGTGCGAAATTCAAACAGAGTGTTAGAACTTGATGCGGAAATGCTTGGAGAAGAGGAAGGTCAAACCAAAGAACAGTTAGAAGAGATACAGATTGGCAGAGAAGAAATTACACAAAAGATCCTTGAAAAAGCACGTGAGACAGTACTACGATTCGGCATAGAACTTGTTGATGTACGCATAAAACGGATCAACTATGTAGACGAAGTCCGACAGAAAGTTTTTGACCAAATGATTTCTGAACGTCAACGTATCTCCGAGAAATACAAATCGGAAGGTGAGGGTGAAGCGGCAAACATCAGCGGGCAAAAACAGAAGGAACTGGAACGTATCCAATCTGAGGCATATAAGCAAGCAGAACAGATTAAAGGGGAAGCTGATGCACAAGCTATTCAAATTTATGCTAATGCACACGGCAAAGACCCCGAGTTTTTTGCCTTCCTCCAGACTTTAGAAACGTACCGAAAGTCAACTAACGAAAGTACGAAACTGATTTTGACAACTGATAGTGAACTCTATAAATATCTCAAAAATGCCCAATTAATGAGGCGTTAACTGGTGCAGTATAGGATTTTTATAGTCAAACCCATAATTATTTGCACACCACAAATCAACGCGAAATAGTGCGGTTAGATGAAGATTAATTTATTAATTCGGAAATTTTTGGTCCACACGAACACGCGGGCCCCGCTGTTGGCGAGGCGGGGAATGCCTAAAGACGAATGCGCCAAATCAATGGCATTCCCCGTATGGCATTCGCCATGATTCATACCGTTGATTTCTTCCTAACCTCGCCCCGTTACCGATATATCCCGCTGCTGGCAAGGCGGGGAATGCCTAAGGACGAATGCGCCAAATCAACGGTATGAATGCGCGTATGGCATTCCCCGTATGGCATTCGCCATGATTCATACCGTTGATTTCTTCCTAACCTCGTCGCTATGCAGGTAATTGTGGATTTTGCTATAAAATTGCAGTAGGATATGCCACCGAAGATCTTTGGAATTTCATCAGTCATATTAATCCTGATGTAGACTTTAACCGAATAGCGGTTAAAATTTCTGACTTGATGGTCCATGATGATTTTGCAAATTATGTTATATCTTTGGTAAAAGAAAACCAAGATATGCATATTGAGTGAAAACACAAATACCTAATTAGTCCGATTTGTGGCGCGGGGCTTTATGCTTCACAATGCTGACTTTATCAGAAGACAACTAATCACGTAAAATTGGTAATATATGGCGCAAGACTACGATAATATGGCAAAAAGCCTGTTGACAGATTATGCCACCGAAATCTCACAGTTTGTACTCAACGTAAACGATGTTGAAGTACTCGAAAATATCGACACTGAACAACAGATCGTTATAGCACAACGCACCGATAGCACAAAACCTATCCGTGTCAACAATCATGTAGCTATCTTGCACATTGAATTGCAACTTCGCGATAGCACACGTAAGCCGATGTGGGCACGAAACGCAATTATCACGGATACCTTGTCGGTGGAATATCAGATACCTGTCTACTCCAATGTCATCTATTTCCATCCGAATGCTGGAAGGAATGATACAGGAGTCTACGAATATAGCTGGCACGGTTATAAATACACGTTACATTATAAGGTGATACGGCTCATTGAGATAGAGGGACAAGCGGTTTTGGAGATGCAGGCACCCGGCCTATTGCCCTTTACGCCGCTCATGAAACCACCCGCAGGGATGGACCTGGAACAGTGGGTGCAAGAATGCGTTGACGTAACGTTTGCTGCTCCCGTCGATCAGCGGACACAGGCGGATTTACTTTACGGAATCTACCTCTTTGGTGGAATAGTGTATGATACTGAGTTGTTTGGACGACTCATACCGGAGGAATTTATGCGAGAATCTAAGACTTATCAATACCAAGTAGAAAAAATTACCAGAGAAACTACCATCAAACACATCTTGACATTATTGAAGTCAGAATTCCATGCAGAGGCAGTGAGTGCCCTAACACCATCACTTCAAAACATTACTGATTTGCGACGACTTGAAGAGCTGCATCTTGCTGCTGCGAAGGTACAAAGTCTTGATGCTTTTGTCCAAATGCTACATGAATAGGAATAACCGGACTAAATAAACGAGCTAACCGAATAGCGGTTAAAATTTCTGACTTGATGGTCCATGATGATTTTGCGAATCAAGTTGTATCTCTGGCAAAAGAAAACCAAGATATGCATATTGAGTGAAACGATGAATTACGCCCTGCGCGGAGACGTAAATCAGCACACTATTTAGAAAGGTGAAACAATGGATATATTGCGGCGTTTTTTACACGAAAACATGGCACGTATAAAATGGGAAAACAGATTTGATGAGATTATTTATGGAATGTATAAGAATGGGAAAAAATTACCTGGTGAAGTTTTTGCACCAAGGGATTTGATGAACTATCAACATTGTCAAGAAAAAAGAGTGCTGTAAGTCAGAGGTTAGCATACCTCGTCTCTACCGGCCTACTTGAAAAACCCAGAAGAGGTGAGTATATACTGGTTGAGGGTGAACCTTTGAACCAGCTAAAAATTCGACTTGCCAAGCAACAACTCGGTCCGCTGGGGGATAAAATCTATCAGATAATCCCTAAGTTCAAGGAACAACTGGACAGCCAAGAACAGGTAGAACTGCAAACATTAAAGAGAGTAGATGATTTAAGCGAGTTAAAGGAACAACTTGACAATCATGGTCAAGAGATACTAAAGCGGGTATTAAGCGAGTTGGAGGAGCAACTTGACAACTCTAATGAACAACTTGATAGCAAAGAATGGGACCGATTAGAGAAACGCCTATTAAGTGATTTAAGCGAGTTGAGGGAACAACTTTGATAACCCCAAGAAATAACTATGAATAAACTTTACTGTGGTGACAACCTTGAAATCATGCGCGAAAACGTTAAACCCTCATCATGCCAAATGCACACACTAAATTATAAGACACACCTTCACAGATGTTTACTCCTTATATATGCTGGCATCCTCATGCTAATTCCAAACACCAATGCAGCAGATACACCACAAATTCCCGCATTTCCGGGCGCGGAGGGTTACGGCGCAATCACTCGCGGCGGTAGAGGTGGAAAAGTGAGCCTGGTGACCAATCTAAACGACTCCGGACCAGGCAGCTTGCGAGAAGCAGTGGAAACTGAAGGAGCGCGCATAGTCGTATTCACAGTTTCGGGCACGATTACGCTTGAAAGTAAATTGAGAATCTCCCATCCCTATATCACTATTGCAGGACAAACAGCACCGGGAGATGGTATTTGCCTTAGGAGATATCCCCTCTTAATAAATACAAACGAGGTTATTGTCAGGTATATAAGGGTGAGATTGGGAGATGAAACGGATGATGATTCAGATTCTATATCGAGTGATCAGCGCAAGAACATTATCCTTGACCATGTCTCTGCAAGCTGGAGTATAGATGAGACAGTATCTATCTACTATTGCGAAAATGTAACGATTCAATGGTGTCTGATATCAGAAAGTTTACGTTTTGCTGGGCATGCCAAAGGTGCGCATGGGTTTGGTGGAATATGGGGGTCAAACCGTAGCACGTATCACCATAACCTGTTTGCGCACCACAGCAGTCGCAATCCTGCTTTTGCTCAAGGTTGCGGATATAACGATTTCAGAAATAATGTGATATACAATTGGGGTTACAACAGTGCCTACGGTGGCGGGAAGCAACACGCAGACGATGAGAGGTTTAACTTTACCGTTATCAACATGGTGGCAAATTACTACAAGCCGGGTCCCGCGACTCGCCCTGGTAAGTGGTCTTACCGCATTGTTAATCCATTCTCGGAAGATTCAGACGACAATTTTGGCAAATGGTTCGTTGCTGATAATGTTGTCCATGGCAATCCTACAGTTACTGCTAACAACTGGGACGGTGGGGTGCAGCCTGCGGGTGGCAATTCACATATTCCCAAATTAAAACTTGACAAACCTTTTGACGCTGTCCCTATCAACCAGCAAACCGCTGAAGAAGCATACCATGCTGTTCTTGAGCGTGTAGGTGCTTCATTGCCCAAACGCGATGCCATAGACGTGCGCATTATTGACGAAACCCGTAATGGCTATGCAACTTATGAAGGGGAAACATACAAAAATAGGTGGCCCGTGCCTGATATATCGAAAAAATGCGGTATTATTGACTCACAGAAAGATGTCGGTGGGTGGCCAGAACTCAAAAGTCTGCCTGCGCCGCTTGACAGCGACAGTGACGGCATGCCTGACGTATGGGAAAAACAGTACGGTTTTGATCCGCGTGATGCTTCCAATACATCACAGGATAAGGACAACGATGGATACACTAATATTGAGGAATATCTTAACGGAACTGATCCTACGGAGTTTGTAAATTATACCAAACCCGAAAACAACGTGAACACGTTGAAGTAATTCCATATTATAGTAAAATCCAAAAATATGTTCACATTTCAATGAATAACAATCCCGCCACGCTCTGGCTGGCAAGGCGGGGAATCAGGGCGAATACCATACGGGGAATGCCTAAATGGCATTCATACCGTTGATTTGGCGTATTCGTCTTTAGGCATTCCCCACCTACCGAGACGAATCGCGTTAATTTGGTATTACTTGACAATTAGTTCATAAATAGGTATCATAAATCAATTCATTAAAGGAATCGATTTATGGGGACATCATTAAATCCATTTTACACCAAGCAAGAAGTAGCAGCATCGTGTTGGGAATACTTCTTACAAACGCTTTCGTCTGTCAACCGAACAGTAGATAAAATGTTCTTTGTGGAACCTTCCGCTGGTACGGGTGCATTTTACAATTGCTTGCCGCCACACCGCAGGCTGGGCATAGACATTCTCCCTAAATGCGAAAATATCATAACGCAAGACTTCTTTACGGTTACCAGTCTACCTTATGCTCCTAAAGATACTGCTATTATCGGCAATCCTCCATTTGGCAAGCGCGGAAAATTGGCAATAGCCTTCTTTAACCACGCTGCCGCTTTAGCAGATATTGTGGCTTATATTGTCCCCGTCAATTTCAGGAAATATATTGTTCATAAGCAGCTTGAAACAAGCATGCGATTTATTCGCAAATTAGCATTGCCAAGAGATGCTTTTCACCTGGATTCTGGTAAATCATTTTCGGTTAATACGGAATTTCAGATATGGACGCGTTTGCTGAGTACGCATCAAGACATGCGAGAATATAAACCCTTACCGATACGCCATACAGATTTTCAAATGTGGCAATACAACAACACGCCCGCCGCGCTAAAAGTCTTTCAGAACAGTTTTGATTTTGCCGTGCCGTGTCAAGGATGGCAAGATTATTCCCGCAAAGAAACAGACGAAAAGTTGTGTGAACGAAACAAACAGTGGATCCTGCTAAAAGCGAACACACCTGCTGTTTTAGCGCGATTGAAACGCATTGATTACGAACACTTAGCCAGAGAATGTGGTACTGCTGTTCCCGGTTTTCGAAAAGGCGACCTTGTGAAAGTTTACTCGGACCATTTTGATGTATAGTCGCGACGGTAGGGATATTTTGAACAAGAAGCGTCTGCAGCGGATTGCCAGATATGTTTTGCCAACTGTTTTGGCGGTTGTTATTTCCTATCTACTGTTAAAAGAGATTGACCTAAAAAAGATACCTGAAACACTTAGCAAAATTCCAATCAAGGCGGTTTTAATAGGGTTTAGCTGCTATTGTCTGCTTGTGTTAGCAAAGACCCTAAGGTTCCGAACTTTACTCGGTTTAGATTCCAGTGTACATCAGATTTACCCAATTCTTGCTCTGCACACATTTTGGGGTAATTTTCTGCCGATGCGAACAGGGGATATTTCATATCTCTATCTCATGCAACGCCGGCAAAAGGTAGAGGCAACGCAGGGAATTGCCTCGCTAATAGTGGCAAGTATCATTGACTTAGTGTTGTTAATTGGCTTGATGGTTACCACTGCTACACTACTGCTTTCCAAATTGAGTGGGAAACTTTCTTGGACGGTGCTTTTTCTAACGCCATTGCTCATCGGCACGGGATTAATAGTCCTGATGATTTTGGCGTGCGCTGCCCCAAACTTTTGTAATAACCTTGTCCAGAGATGTGTTAAACCACTACTGCGCTTGGAAAAATCTTCACTCACATGGATTGTCAACAAAATCATCTCTATCTTTAATGAAATCACTGCGTTTCGATTCAATATACGCTTTTTGAAAGTTTGGGGATATTCTTTATTATGTCTCATAATCCGCTTCGGGTTTCAGTGTTATCTTGTTGCCGAAATGGGTGTTGATATTCCGTTGACTGAGGTGCTTTTCGCGCTTGCATTCACAAACGGGTTTAATCTCTTGCCTGTCCAAACCGTTGGCAACTTCGGGACAACAGAATTTCCATTTGCATGGTTCTTGAACTATTTTGGCACATCAATTGAGATTGCCACTGTTACAGGGTTCAGTTTACACATTTTGATTTTACTTTACTGTCTGCCTTTAGGCGCTTATGGATTCTTCAGCAAACCAAAGGAGCAATAATATGAGAATTATCGACCCGCATGTGCATGTTTGGAAAAACGATCCTCGGTTTCCGTGGGCATCCGAAAGGAGAAACCATCCAGCCGAGGATGCTACACCGGAAATGTTACTTGAATTAATGGAAGCGAACGGCGTAGAAAAAACTGTACTCGTACAGGTTATCCACTATCTTTGGGATAATAGTTACGCTGCAGACGCTATGAGAAGGTATCCTGACAAATTTATGGGTGTGTGTAGAATTAACCCTGAAGATCCAGATGCCCCAGATCACCTCAGTCGTTGGACAGCAGAGCACGGCTTTCACGGTGTCCGTTTGAGTCCTTCAGTCGGTGCTGATGGTGATTGGTTTACCGGTCCATTGATGCCGCCTATCTTTAGCCGCGCAGAATCTCTTGGCGTGCCGATGCTGATTCTTACCAAAGCTGAAAGATTAGTTGACCTTGTGCCACTATTAGAACAGCATCCTGATCTTGATGTTGTGATTGACCACATGGCAGACTGTTCACCTGACGATCCAGAAAAACTGCAGTTGTTGCTGAATCTCGCTCAGTTTCCTCGTGTCTATGTCAAAATTAGCCATACGTGGTCAATTTCCAAGATGAGTTATCCGTGGGCAGACACACATGAACAGGTAAAGAAAGTATACCACACCTTCGGCGGGGCGCGGATAATGTGGGGAACAGATTGGCCCGTCTGTTTAAGCCGTGCAACTTATGCGCAAACGCTATCTGTTGTCCGTGATGAAATGGATTTCTTCACGTCAGAAGATAGAGAATGGGTGTTCGGAAAAACTGCGCTGCAACTCTGGCGATTTCGTTAAGAGAGGCACTCAATTGTTGAGTTTTCTAAATCCAATACGCTGGCAAGGTTGGGAAACCTCGCCAGCGTAAAGGTAATTGCGGATTTCATACCGGGCCTTTGGTAAATTGTTTTCCTGGCAACTGCTGAATGGCACCTTTGAGTTCCAGCATCAAGAGCAAACTTGAAACTTGACTAATAGGCAACTGCGTTGTTCGGACTATAGTATCAATATGAGATGAAGGGACTTCAATCGCATTGAACACTGTTTTTTCATCAGATGTTAAATCGGGGGGTGGAGCGACAAAGGCAGTATCTTTCTTTTCTGTAGAAGTGGTACTGCTTTTTTGTTCAAGTGCTCCCTTTATAACAGGTGGTGTTTCAGAACTTTCTATGTTTTTGTTTGACTCTTGTGTTGGTGTAAGGGTAGAAATTTGGCGTAAGGCATATTGCGGTAGTGCTTCTAACAAATCATCCACAGTGCTTATAAGTTTCGCGCCGTTATCAATTAATTTATGGGTGCCGGTTGATAATTCAGAGAAAATTTCTCCAGGGACAGCAAACACTTCCCTGCCTTGTTCACTTGCGAGTCGTGCGGTAATAAGTGCACCACTTCGGTTTGATGCTTCTACGACAACGGTTCCGAATGTTAATCCACTTATAATGCGGTTCCGTCTTGGAAAGTTTTCCGCTCTCGGTTTCATACCCATCGGGAATTCAGAAATTAACGCACCGGACTCTATAATTTTCTCAACCCATTCACTATTCCCAGCGGGATAGATTAAACTTAACCCATTCCCCATAACAGCAATTGTTCTGCCGCTTGCTTCAAGGGCACCTCGGTGTGCACAGGTATCTATTCCCTTCGCAAAACCGCTTACCACTGTCAGACCACGCTTGGCAACTTGATAGCTCAGCTGGTAACTGACGCGTCGCCCATAATCTTTTGCATCTCGGGAACCGACAATAGCGATGCTAAGTGTGTCTTCTGGTTTAAACTCACCTCTGATGTAAAGTAAAAGCGGTGGTGTATCAATTTCCTTCAACAGCGGTGGGTACGCTGCGTCATAGAGCGTTACAATTTGACATTCATATTCGTCTATCAATTCCAGTTCGCGTTCTAACGGACATCCAAGTCTTCTTTGGACTAAACGCTCGCGTGCTGTTGGAGGAAGGCCATCAATTTTCACTAATTCTTGCGGAGAAGCGTTCAGAACCTTTTCAGCGCTGCCCAAAATTTTGATTAAGAATTGAACGGTTTTTGTTCCTATACCTTGAATTAGACTGAGATGAAGGAGATTTGTTGTTTCCTGAGATAACATCGCCTAATTATGCTCCTAAAGAACCGTAGTATATGGTTTAAGCAATTCCGCGGATTTTGGAAAACGAACTGGGGCCAGTTGTGTTCACTGCATCGGTGCGTCTTCAGCAGCAGGTGTAGGTAGTGCGTAATAGAGTTCTATCTCTTGAATTTTCCTATATTCTGCGGCAGTAGGGGCACCAGTTTCAGATCGTCTTGAACGGCTTTCACCGCCGACGCGTCTCGAGTCCCATCTGCGTGGAACTTTTAAGCGGAACTTTTGGGTTACAATTGGCTCTTTGAGAGTATGTTTGTATTCAGAACGTAAATTATCACGTACCTCTTTAACTGTGACCCACTCTCCATCGTCATCCATATATTGAATCTCAAAGAATTCCAGTTGTCCCTCTTTTGCCTTGATAACAACGTGTTGGATAGTTTGTGGGATGTTCCAGCTTAAGACTGCCTCGGTGAACTTATCGGCTTCTCGTTGTGAGGCGATATCCCTTTCATCTTCTTGTATAGTCGTGGTTGCCCCTTCCGTGTATATATTGTCATCATGTAACTTTGGGTCGTCACTTGCAGCTGTAACAGCAACGTTTTTACTCCAGTTGAGCGATGGGGTTGATGAAAGGATACATCCTGACAACCCAAGCATCCAACAGAAAAATATAACGAATAATCCAGTACGCATATATGTCTCCTTGTAGCATGAAGCAGAACAGGAACTACTCCAGATAGGACGAAATTGAGGCGGCATTGTTGTATAGTGAACTTTAGAAATTATTGGAACACTTGATAAACCTATTTTGGAAACATAACGGACAACATTAGTTGTCCCACAAACTGTCCGAAAATTAAGAAAATATTTCGGTAATGTGGCGAGGTTCGGAAACCTCGCCAGCAGCGGGATACGTGTGTCTCGTGTGGACCGAAAATTACCAAATTAATAAATTAATCTTCATACAGTTTGTGCCGATGAGACACGGGGAATGCCATAAGGCATTCATACCGTTGATTTACTGACAGTTTGCGCTACAGAAGTGTCTCATTTATTGCAGGTTTTACTATAATATCCGCCTTGATCTCTAACGAATATTACTCAAATTCAAGTAACTCATCAAGTTCTTTTTCACGTGTTTCAACGACGTCATCGGCTTCAACTTGCTCAGCAGTTTTAAAACCGTAAAGTTCAATTTCTCGAATTTTACCAGGGGCACCTCTGGAGCCGATAATCCTCATTCCACCCAGATTTACACTTGTTTCTCGTAGCAATTGAGCATCTTCAGTTGTCTTTAGGACCAGTATCCTGATTCTATCGGTGAGATACGGTATTGTAATCTTAAGATCTACCGTTTTTGTTTTGACGCTTTGCATCTCTTTAACAAATTGCCAATCCGCACCGTCTATTATTCCGCCACCTCTATCCGCATAGATAATAAAATGTTTTAAGTTATCCGCGTGCAGAACAATCCTATGGACCCTTTGCTTTTCAGGTAACGTAACAATGACTTCAGAACCTTTGAAATGGGCGTATCCGAAACCGCCGGCTCTCGGTCCTCCTCCCGACGAGCCGAAAATTGTTTCGCCTACGGTCTCAAGGTTCCCATCAATCATTTGTGGGCTCGTCGATCGTGCCCCATCCATAAGTGCATAGTTGTCGCTCCATTCCTGCGGTGCAAAGAGCACACTACATCCTATTAGGATGATAGAGCAACAAAGTAGTGAAAAGTAAGTTGTAATTCGATAAAACATTATTTTACTCCTTTTTTGTAAAATGATGCTAATCCTCTCAAGAAGAATAGCGTATAGACTAATACTAATATACAGATAACCCCACAAATTACAAACTTATCGGTTTGCCTGCCTGATATTTTGAAGGATATCCTCTTTTGTTAATCTACGAACTTTAAAATGAAGACTCTCAAAGAAAGGTATCAAGTCTGTTTGAGCAGCTTGGTTAAGATAATAGATTAGAAAACTCGTTGACATCTTACTGGGTAATTTATTGTGCAATTGATCAGCTTCCATCAATTGAAAAACTTTGATGTAGTAATCAGGGCCAAATCTTTTTCGGAGTTCTGAAACGATAGAATAAGCATAACTATATCGCCATTGGAGGAGTTTTGAGGTCCCTCCGTGGAATTCCCAGTCCTCAAGGTCATTAACACCATCTAAATTTCGCTTCACATTTGCCTCAAGATTATCAAACTTTGGATGCGATCCGCCCTTAGCCCATTCTGTTTGCATGAGAACAGCAATCCCTTCGTTAAACCACGTTGGCAGGAAATAAATATTTGTGAAAGCGTGCGTTAATTCATGGACACGTACATCGTGCTTTTCATACATCCTCAATGGAAAATCCATCTTGATACCGGTAACGTATTTCAGCGAGGTGTCTCCTTGACTCTCATAACGATATTGAGTAGTTGTGGTTGCGACACTTCTTGATTGATTATAGACATCATGCAGCGTTACATGAATTTTATGTTCAGGTTGAAATCCGAAAATCGCATTCATTTCTTTGTATAGACTTTCCATATAGCTGAGAGCACTTTGCATGAATGGTCCCCGCTCCGAATCTTCGTCAAAATCCTCGTGATCTTCCAAATCCGGACCGAAAGTAATTGTGTAGTGATCGCTTTCCGCTGTTTGTGCATCCTTAGCAATTTTGATCTCGCCTTTAGACGGTGTCAGCATTAAATATTCTTCATGTCTTTGTTTCTTTTCGCGCGCCTCTCGCACTCGCTGTGCCTCCTCCAATGCAGCACAACCGTTGAAAAGGAGACAGCCCACAATGAGAACTAAAAACAGTTTTATTATATGGCGTAAAAGTCGAATTGTTTTCACGCCATTGACATCTAAAGGATATTTGTTGGTTTTCACGGTTTCCTCCATAATTTTCAGTGTTAATGTATTGCTTTCTTACACAACATGGGTTTGGCATAAGAAATAGCAGTGTGCGAAAATAATCTTGTGCGACAAAGGAAATCTTTCTGGCATAGTCTAATAGCCCGATTTAAAAAGAACTCCTTTAAACATTATACCACTTTTTTATAAGATTGACTATCTTTTTCCTTTGAAACCTGACATTCAAATATTGTAACATCTATGGGTAACTACAAACTCTCTTTTTAGATTATCCCGGACAGTTTGCGAGCTGTACTGTTATTACGACACAAACTTCCACGTAGACCCCTCACGGGTGTCTTGGATTTCAATGTTAAGTTGTTTCAGTTGGTCACGAATCTTATCGGATGTATCCCAATCTTTCTGATCCCGAGCGTTTTGCCTTATTTCTAACAGAAGTTCAAGCAATGGATTGAGAATTTCAGCGGTATTATCTGCAACATCCTGTTCGTTCATTGTATAAATACCGAGTACTTGACAAGTTTCGCTTAAAACTTTATAAGCTTGTGCGAAAATTTGATCGGATATTCCATTGGATGTACCCAGAGATCTATTAACTTGGCTGACAAGTGAGAAAATTGAACCCATTGCTTGTGCGGTATTGAAGTCCGTATCCATTGCATCGGTAAATTGCGCCTGCATAGTTTTAATTGCAGAAAGAAGGTGTGTGTCTGCCTCAGCAACATCTTGTGATGTTGAGCTGTGTTCATCAGTAATTTCAGGTGTCTCCTGTTCATATTTTTTTAATGCTTCTAAACAATTTCTCAAACGTTTGAGCGCAGATTCTGATTTTTGTAAACTTTCCAAACTGTAATCAAGTGGATGTCGGTAGTGGGCAGAAATGAGAAAATGACGGATAACTTCGGCAGGGTATTTGTCTAAAGCATCCCGCAAAAAAATAAAGTTTTTTTCCGATTTGCCCATTCGCGCACCGTCTATTTTCAGAAAAGCAACATGAACCCAGTAACGGGCGAAAGGTTTACCTGTTGCCAATTCACTCTGTGCAATCTCATTTTCATGGTGCGGAAATAACAGGTCTTCACCGCCAGCATGAATATCAATCGTTTCCCCCAGATGTTTCATTGCCATACATGAACATTCAATGTGCCAGCCAGGTCTGCCGCGTCCCCAAGGGCTATCCCAATAAGGTTCACCGGGTTTCGCTGCTTTCCACATATCGAAATCGCGAGGGTCTTCTTTGCGTTCATCAACTTCAACACGCGCGCCTGCCAATAGGTCTTCAGGCTTGCGGCGTGACAATTTTCCATATTCATTAAACGAATTGACGCGATAATAGACACTCCCATCAACAATGTAAGCCGCACCTTTGTCCATGAGCGTTTGAATCAAGTTGATCATCTCTGGAATATGTTCCGTTGCTTTGGGATGCACATCTGCAGGTTGGATACCGAGGCGTTGCGTATCTTCAAAGTATGCTTCACCGTTCGTCTGTGCAAGTTGGATGGGACTGGTTCCAAGTGTTTGCGCACGAGCGATAATCTTGTCATCAATGTCTGTCAAATTTTGAACTAACTTAACAGTATAACCTTTGTAGGTGAGATACCGACGTATAATATCGGTGACAAGTGCCGTGCGGGCATTACCAATATGGATATAGTCGTAGACGGTGGGACCACAACTGTACATTGAGACATGTCCTTCTGTCAGTGGTGAAAATTCTTCAAGTTGTCGGCTAAGGGAATTATATATCTTTAACCCCATTCACTATTCCTTCATTTTGTTTACGTTTACAACGCTTAGAAATTAGGCTTTAGCGAGGCACGCAATTGCTTGGGCAACGATTGCCTTTTCTTTTCCAATAATACCTAAACCTTCTGCGGTTGTGGCTTTAACGCTTATTTGTGCTTCAGAGATATCCAAAGTTTTGGCAAGCACGCGACGCATTTGTCCAATATAAGGTGCTAATTTCGGTTGTTGTGCGATTACTGTGCTGTCAACATTTTCAATTGTGTAACCTTGCTCCTTAACCCTCATTCCGATAGTGTGTAGAAAAACTTGACTGTCCATCCCAGCGTAACTTGGGTCAGTATCTGGAAAATGTGTTCCAATATCGCCTAATGCTGCTGCGCCTAAAATCGCATCACAGATAGCATGTGTCAACACATCCGCATCTGAATGCCCCAACAATCCTAAACGATAAGGGATTTCTACGCCGCCCAAAATCAATTTTCTATTTTCAATAAGCCTATGAACGTCGTAACCGATCCCTACTCTCATTTTGCAAGTTTCTTCAGAAATCCCTATGAGACCAAATTAACAGGATTTATCTTGTTTTATTGAAGTCAGGCAGAATACGCGTATGGTATTCTGCATTGGTTAGGAAACCGCACCCGCAGAATACCACACGGGGAATCATGGCGAATGCCACACGCGCATTCTGCCAATGGCATTCATACCGTTGATTTGGCGTATTCTGCGTTGATTTGGCCAAATGCCAAAAGCTCATTTGGCGTTGATTCACCGTCGGAAAAGACAAATTCCGTTAATTTAATATTATACCCTATATTTCATCATTAAGCAAAGTTTCGGCAACTCGTAAATCTTCTGGAGTTGTTAATTTCATATTTTTGTAACTCCCCATAACTAATTTAACAGGGAAACCGAGTTTTTCGACCAATGCAGCATCATCAGGTGTGTCAATTCCGTCATGGATTGCCTTTTTGTGTGCTTCTACCAATAGCGATTTCCGAAAAACTTGTGGTGTTTGGACGCGCCATAACCGATCTCGTTTGGGCGTATCAACGATGAAGGCTTCTTCGTTTGCTATTTTAATAGTCTCTTTTACTGGCACAGCAGAGACTGCAGCACCCCATTCCGCTGTTGCTTCAAGACATTCAAAAATAATTGTATCATTTATAAATGGACGCACACCATCATGGACAATCACAAAATCAACATCGTCTGAAAGCGCGCGGAGCCCGTTGAACACAGAAACCTGTCGAGTTTCACCACCGGGCACCAATTCTTGCACCTTCCGAAAGCGGAAAGGTTCAAGTGCGTTTTCGCGGCACAGCATAAAATCTGATTCGTCAACAATCACAAAAATTTCGTCAATAACACTGTTTTGTTCAAAGCGGTCTATCGTATGCGATAAGATCGGTTTATCGGCTAACATTAAATATGGCTTTTTAACCGATGACCCCATTCTTTTCCCTTGCCCCGCAGCAGGGATAAGAACAGATATTTTGCTGTTCATCTGTGCCCATCTCATTGCAACCCTTTTTCTCCTGAAGATTCATCGGCGTTTCGTGCGAAAATCATCTGTCCAGTGCTTGTACGTAACATCTGTGTGACGACAACGTCAAGTGTTTGTCCGATATACGTTTTGCCATCTTCAACGATAACCATCGTTCCATCATCAAGATAGCCTACGCCTTGATTCGGTTCTTTGCCAACTTTCTGTAGGTAAACCTGAATAATTTCTCCAGCAACCACAATGGGACGAATAGCATTAGCTAATTCATTTATATTTAGTACTGTGATACCCTGCAATTCTGCCACTTTGTTAAGGTTTAAATCATTAGTAATTATTTTGGCGAAATATTTTCGAGCGAGGTGTACAAGTTTCGCATCCACCTCAGGTATGTGTGTTACATCTTCTTCTATAATTTCAACAGCAATAGACGGACTATTTTGCAGGGAACGTAGAATATCAAAACCGCGCCGCCCCTTATTTCTTCGAAGCAAATCAGTTGAATCCGCGATATTTTGCAATTCATTTAAAACAAATCGTGGAATTAACAACGTTCCATCAATAAATTGCGTCTCACAAATTTCAAGGATACGTCCATCAATAATAACGCTTGTATCCAAAATTTTAAATCCATTAGAATCGTTTATTGCAAATGGTGTCCCCGTTTGGCTATAGCGATACGAATTTAGCAATTTCGTTACAGGTAAACTTTCTGATATGTAGTAACCACACACCATGCCAATATAACTAAATCCGAGAGTAACAGCAATCTTTACAGTAGAGTTTTGAAAGACAGAGTCGGATTGATTGAGGAGTTGGAGCAACCCTTGAGAAATCAATAAACCGAATGCAAGCCCTACACCACTTGAGACAACCCTGCGTGTGTGCGGTAAATGAAGAGATATTTCACCTGCAACGAGAATACATGCAATAGCAAACCCTATTAATGCTTCAGTAAGATCCTTATTTGAAAAATAAAAGGCGACAGTACTTGCGAATATAAAAAAGAGACGAATTCCCCAAATTTGCATAGTTTTTTCTCCGCGCCAAGTAGAAATAATGAAATATATATGATTTATAGTTTGAACCATGTATTGATCGGCGATTATTAAACATTGTCTTACGAAGACAACACTTACTAACTATGTTTGTTAATCAACAGGAACTTTATTTATTTTTGGGTTGATGGGTTTCGCTATGTCTACCTATATGAATTTCATACGGAAAAACATTGTATTCGTAGAATTTGATTTACCACTAACTCAACTATGGATGCACTTGAATCTTTCTGTTCGAACTCACCTCCTGGTTATAGTAACGTGAGTTTGATAATAAATGACATCATCTCAATACCAAGTCTTTTCTCCGAAGGCCCACCTTGCGGTTCTTGTAGCACAAACTTTCCAGTTTGTGTGCTATGGCGCAAACTGGAAAGTTTGCGCTACAATAGGCTTTTATCAAACTCACGTTATAGTAATATACTTAGACAGTCATAGATGTTTTTCACACCAATAAGTTCGATTGTGTCATTAATCTCTAAACCTTTCTGATGGTAAGCTGGAAAGACAGCTCGCGTGAATCCGAGTTTTGCGGCTTCTCGGATGCGTTTTTCAATATGCGGAACTGGTCGAATTTCGCCGCCTAACCCGACTTCACCAATTACCACTGTTCGTCGGTCAATCGGGATATTTCGATGGTTAGAAATAATCGCCATCAAGACGCCCAGGTCTATCCCAGGTTCATCAACCCGCAACCCCCCTGTAATATTCACAAAGATATCCGAGTCGCCTATATCCAACCCGATGCGTTTATTCAAAACTGCCGTGAGGAGTGCGACACGGTTTCGGTCAATTCCAGTTGCGGTGTTGCGCGGTGTTCCGTAGTGAGTCGAAACGACTAATGCTTGTACCTCTAACAGCAAGGGACGTGTGCCTTCCATACTTGACACGATAACGGAACCTGAAATTTCTTCCTCTCTGTCGCTCAAAAAGAGTTGTGACGGATTTTTGACATCAACAAGTCCTGTATTTTGCATCTCAAAGATACCGAGTTCATTTGTTGATCCGAACCGATTCTTGACTGCACGCAGCACACGATATATGTGATGCCGTTCTCCTTCAAAATAAAGGACTGTATCTACGATGTGTTCTAAAACTCTGGGGCCTGCCAGCGTCCCTTCTTTTGTCACATGTCCAACAAGAAACATTGGTATGTTCTGATTTTTGGCACAAATTAAAAGATGTGCAGCGCATTCACGTATCTGCGTAATACTGCCCGGTGCGGATTCAAAATCAGATAGATAGACCGCTTGAATAGAGTCAATAACCACTGCCTGGGGTTGCAATTTTTCAATATGTCTTTCAATTTCCCCTAAGTTATTTTCGCACAATACGTAGAGGGTGTCGGAATTCAGCCCGAGTCGATTTGAACGAATTTTTGTCTGACTCACCGATTCTTCACCGGTGACATATAGCACGCTGCCATATTTGCGGCTTAATGCATCGCTTGCTTGTAGCAGGAGCGTAGATTTCCCTATTCCTGGGTCTCCTCCAATTAAAATCACGGAGCCTGGTACAGTTCCGCCGCCGAGGACTCTGTCAAATTCGGGCATATCTGTGAGTTGCCGTTCTACATCCTCCGCTGTAACGTCAGAAATTAACGCTGGTCGGTTAGCAGGTTGGTTGATACTCCGATGTAATGGAGATGTGGTCACAAGTTCTGTCTCTTCTGCGAAACTATCCCATGCTTCACAGCCAGGACATTTGCCAAGTGCTCTCGGTGTTGTGTACCCACATTCTTGACAGACAAATTTACGTTTTGCTCGTGCCATAACAACCCACTTTCTGATATGGGTTTTCCAACCCAAGATACGTCTGCCGCTAAACTTCTTATGCTGAAAGCCGTTTTACCAATCGCTTGTGATTAACTTAAGTCCAGTTGTCCAACGTCTATTTTGGCTCCACCAATTTTCTACGCCGAACAGAATATGTCCACCACGGTAAAAACGGAAACTCATCTCTGCGTTCAGTTCAGGCCTGTCCTTTGTTAAACTTATACCTTCAACACCGATACCTAACCGCCGTGATAACAACCATAGGTCAAAACCAGCACCAATCTTGGAACGCATGAAACCGAACCTACCTCGGAGATAATCTGTAAAATTATAGGCATATTGAAAATCAACACCAATTGTCTCTTCCCGAATACTGAGCCCAAAATGGTAGAGATTTTTTGAAGGGGGCGACGGTATAAGCGAAAAACCGAATTCGGTATGTAGATTTTCCTCTCGGCTTAGATACTGGAGTTCAGTATCCCATGAATATTTAGGAAGTTTAAAACCTCTTAATTGTCTGTCGGTCTGTTGATAAAAATCCTTCAATCCAGTGAACATTTCATTCATACTGTTTAGAGTTTGTTTTGCTTCTGCAAATGGTTCCGGATTATTCAATAGTTGCGCGACGGTCCCATCGCCATGTTGCATGGTATTTAATAGTTTACTAATATTTTTTTCTAAAGTGGTAAGTGAGGCTGTTGCAGTCTGCAGGTTTTCTATAATTGGTGCGGCATCTGTGCTGCTCTTTTCAATGAATGTGGTTCCTTGAGCAATGAGATTAGATATTTCGGTTGTCAAAACACTTAAATTTTGGCGGGATTGCGTTGCTAAACGGCGAAAATCG
Source organism: Candidatus Poribacteria bacterium (assembly GCA_965221425.1). Taxonomy (GTDB): domain Bacteria; phylum Poribacteria; class WGA-4E; order WGA-4E; family WGA-3G; genus MSPOR6. The sequence continues at coordinate 1,283,212 of OZ244889.1, forward strand.
GAAGTACTTCGCTGCAAATCCGTTAGCATAGAATTCACCTTTGGCGAATTTTGGTCAATCAATCTCAACAGGGAATGACTCACATCCGTAATTCGACTACTGAGTATCAAGGAATCAGTACCGAGTTGATCTAACAACTCGTTCGTCTTTGAAAGAGTCGTTTGAAAACGTTTATCATAATCGGAAGTAAGGTCCTGCAAAGTCTCGACTGTTGTGTCTATATGTTCACTGAACTTTGTAAGTGTCTTACTCGTCAATTCGACCAATTTCCGTGTTTCTTTAATACCTTGTTGAATTTCTTCCTGACTCGCTTGTAGTACCTCATTTGCTGCTGAAGTTAATTCAATAGCTTTACTCAACCCTGAGCTGGTTTGTTCAAGTAATTCCAGTGGGTTTACAGGGTCAATTCCGATAATTGGGAGGTCAGATGGTTGAAGCGGCGGAGCCCCAATGTCTCCATTATTCAGTGTGATGTATGTCTCCCCAACAAAACCGCTCATGGAAATGCGCGCGTCACAACCTTGTCTTAGCCACTGAAATGCGTTTCTGACACGGGCTCGGATTTCAACAGTATTAGTTTCAGGTTTGAGGTCAATATTTGTCACCTTCCCGATAGAAACACCAGATAGATAAACACCGGAACCTACATAGAGCCCATTAACAGCACGGAACTGGAAGTATAAATCGTCTCCGCGTGTTGCCCAGGGCCAGTTTCCGGCATTGATAAGGAGGATCGCAAGCAGGACAATGGCTACAACAACCATCAGTCCTACTTTCACAGATGGGGTCCAAAATTTCATTGCGTCTCCCTTCCCGTAAATGTCTTTAAAGTTGGATTGTCAATGTTAAGAATCTGGTTTGGTGCGCCAAAAAGGATAAATTGCTGTAACACCGGATTCTCTTCATTAATCAAAGCCTCTGGTGTTCCGTAAGCAAGTCGTTTTCCTTCGTGGAGCATCACCATAAGCGTTCCAACACTGAAAGCACTGTGCATATCATGTGTAACAACAACAGAGGTGACTTGCAGCTTCTGGTTCAGGTCGCGAATCAGTTCATTAATTTCGGTGCAGGTCACTGGGTCAAGTCCGGTTGTTGGTTCATCGTATAAAATGATCTCAGGATTGAAAGCGAGGGCGCGAGCGAGCCCTACTCGTTTTCGCATACCGCCGCTCAGTTGTGCAGGTCTTAGCTCCTGAACACCGTGTAAATCAACTAATTTAAGCTTTTCATCTACGATCTTACGCATCTCTTGCTGGCTTAAATCGGTATGTTGGTCAAGCATAAAAGCGATGTTTTCCGCCACTGACATTGAATCAAATAATGCTGCAGACTGAAAAAGCATTCCGATTTTTCGACGAATTTGGTTCAACGGTTTCTTTTTTAGTTTGGTAATTTCTGTCCCGTTGATCCACACTTCACCTGTATCCACGGCAAGAAGTCCAGCGATAATCTTGAGCAGAACGCTTTTCCCGCAACCGCTTCGTCCCATAATGACAAGGGTCTCCCCGCGTGGAATCTCAAGGTCAAATCCGTTTAAAACTTTTTTTTCACCGAATGTTTTTCGTACATTTTTAATTGAAATCATAAGAATATAGTGAACTTTGAAATTATTGGAACACTTGATAAACCTATTTGGAAACACAACCGACAACAGTAGTTGAGCATCAAACTTTTAGTTTGTGCCATAATGTGTCGCAAACTGTTAGTTTGCGCTACAGAAGTGTCCCATTAATTATAGGTTTTACTATAGTTCGGTATTCGCTGCTTTTAATCCGTAAACACAAAAATATTACCTTTAAATCATACCCAGGATATTAAACAGTATATGGTTTAAAACAAAGTCAAGAACAAGGATAGTTATCAGAGATATAACGGCTGAACCAGTTGTTGCTGTTCCGACACCTTCTGCACCGCCTGCTGTTGAAATGCTAAACCCCTTGTAGCATCCGACTGCGGCAATAGCCATTCCAAAGGAGGTTGCTTTAATTAAACTAATTAATACACTTCCAACATACAAATTATTTTGGACCTGTAAGATGTAAAAATCGCCATTGAAACCGAACAGGGAAACCACTGCGACGTAACCACCGAAAATACCAGCAAACGTTGAAAAAATGGTAAGGGTTGGGAGCATAAATGAACAGGCGAGAAAACGGGGGACCACCAGATATTTAACAGGGTTTGTTCCCATCACTTCCAACGCGTCAATTTGTTCGGTCACCTTCATCGTAGAAAGTTCGGCTGTAATAGATGCGCCTATGCGCCCAGAAAGCACAAAAGCTGTTATCATGGGCCCCAGTTCTTTCACAACAGAGACACTGACGAATTGAGCAACCGAACCTTCAACAGCGTACGGTTTCAATTGGACATAACCTTGAACACCCAATACCATGCCGGTAAAAAACCCAGATACTAAAACAACTGTCAATGAGTTGAAACCGATAAATAGTAGTTGCTTCATTAACAGGTCAAATTGCAACGGCGGCCTGAAAATTTGGAAAATGGTTTCGGCAAGCAGACGAAAGGCATCCCCTATTTCTGTAAGTGCGTGATAGATTCTATTTTTTATTAAAAACGCGAACCCATTTGAAGATGCTGACTCAGAAGGTGGATTGCGCATAAAAAATGTACCAGGCAGAGAATTCTCACTTAACTCGGATTTTCAAAACGCATCTGTCTCTTGTTAAAATACAGCGTAATTGTTCCAGTGGGCCCGTTGCGTTGTTTTTTTATTATTAAGTGCGCTTCAACGGTTTCATCTGTGTAATCATTCTCTTCGTCGTAAACATCCTCTCGGTATAGAAAGGCTACCAAATCGGCATCCTGCTCAATTGCGCCAGATTCTCGCAAATCAGAGAGTTGTGGTAGTTTATTAGGACGTCGTTCAACTTCTCTGCTCATCTGCGCGCAAGCAAGCACAGGAATGTTCAATTCCCAGGCGAGAATTTTCAATGCACGTGAAATTTCAGAAATTTCCTGTTCACGCACACTGTAGCGTCCAGAACCTCTCAGTAGTTGCAGATAATCAACGATAATCAAGGCGAGATCTTCGTGTTCGCCTTTCAAACGTCTCGCTTCTGCCCGAAGTCCTTGCACAGTCATGCCCCGGTTATCATTAATTAGGATAGGCGCTTCGCTGAGATGACCGATACTTTGACCCAAAGGCGCCCAATATTCCTCACTGAAATTGCCTACCCGCAAACGCCCGAAATCAATTTGTGATTCAGCAGAGAGCATACGCATAGCTATGTCTTGTGCAGGCATCTCAAGGCTAAAAATTGCGACGGATCGTTTTTGTTCAATCGCTATGTTTTGTGCCACATTTAGCACCAAGGTAGTTTTTCCCATACTCGGTCGAGCGGCAATAATAATAAAGTTCCCTGGCTGCAACCCGGATGTCAGGTTATCAAAATCTATGAACCCTGTAGGCACCCCTAAAAACCGATCTTTTTTATCTTTCTTATGATAGAGTTTTTCAATTATCTCAATGCCCTGTTTTAGCAACGAGCGAATATGTTCAAACCCGCGTTTGCTACCGGTTTGCCCAATTTCAAAGACTGCCTCTTGTGATTGATCAAGGACTTCACTAATTTCTATGCTTTCATCCTGAGCGAGCTCACGAATCTGAGTAGCGGTTCGAATTAACCGTCGCCGTGTCGCCTTTTCTCGTAAAATTTCTGCATAGAACTCAGTGCTTTCGGTTTCAACAATCGGCGCCTGCAATTCATAAAGATAATCTGACCCGCCGACACGGTTCAACTGCTCTACCCGATTCAATTCGTTCGCGACAAGAATCGGGTCTACGTTGTTATCACGGTTAAAGACAGAAAGAATTGCAGTATAGATAAGTTGATGATCGGTTGTGAAAAAAGCATCGGAGGTGGGACCGAGCAATGCCTCTACGTTTGGAATAACCGATTTTTCGGTCATCATTGCCCCAAGTACCGCTCGTTCTGCTTCTTTATCCATGAGGGAGTCGACTGCTTGCGTTTGCATGGCTGTGTCTCACATGAGGAGACAACTTTAACATTGTCTCTTTTTTATACCTAAGTTGCCACATAGTAGCACAATCTGTCCGAAAATTAAAAAATAAATTGGGTAATTTTGCGAGGTTAGGAAACCTCGCCATCAGAGATGTACACCTGCTGCTGGCAAGGCGGGGAATGCCTAAAGACGAATGCGCGTATGGCATTCGCCATGATTCATACCGTTGATTTCTTCCTAACCTCGCCCCTTACCGAAATATTTATTTAAACTTCATTTAGATTGTGCCTATGAAAACGCAAACTAACAGTTTGCGCTACAGAATCTTGCCAAAAATGAATCATCCTCTATAAAAAACGGTGTTTGCAGATCTTAAATCTTATAGGTAGCAATTTGAGTTTTTATAGAAGGTCTTTTAGTCTTCCCTCTCAACAACAACGCGAAGTTCTGCTGTCACATCTGCGTGTAGTTTAACAGAGACTGTAAAAGCGCCGAGTTCGCGTATCGGTTCAGAGAGTTCTATGACGCGCCGGTCCAATTCAACGTTAGCGGATGCCCGTACTGATTCTACAATATCTGCGGGGGTTACAGAACCGAATAAACGGTCATTTTCGCCTGCACGTCTGGTAAGATGGCAGGTGACATCAGCAATTTGCGCTGCAATTTCCTGCGCGTGTTCCTTATCCTTTGATTCTTGCTGTTCAATTACCCGAATCTGATGTTCAAGATGTTGCCGATTTCGTTCCGTTGCATGCACTGCTAACTGTTTCGGGAGCAGATAGTTTCGAGCGTAACCATCTGCGACTTTCAGGACATCCCCGGGTGCTCCGAGTCCATCAATTCTTTTTTTTAGTATGACTTCCATATCTTTCTTTCATCCTTGCAGCACTGAACCATTGAGATTATCTAAGGTTATCTCATAGATAAAAAACTTAGCAATCCCGTTAGTACATTTGACACTGATTTGTGCTGCAGTTATGTGATTATATTCCAAAGTTTATCGCGTAAAAGGCAATAAAGCCATATTTCGCGCACGTTTAATCGCACGGGTTATCATTCGCTGTTGTTTTGCCGAAAGTCCAGAAGCCCGGCGGCTTACTATCTTCCCACGTTCATTAACAAACTTTCTTAACGTATCTACATCTTTATAATCTACGGTTTCCAGTTTACTAAAACGGGATCTCCGACGATATGCCATATTAATCTAACTCCTTTCAGTCTTGATATCGGTGTTTTAGTACCATATTGCATTTCCACAACGGTTAGATGCAAAAAGGTCATAATACCGTATTATATTAACCTAAGTAGCACAAACTTTATGAAGATTAAGTTTTTAATTGGGTAATTCTAATTTTTCCCAAACCCGGTAGGTGCGGTTTCTAACCAATGCAGAATACCATACGCGTATTCTGCTGGATATTTCCACGAATTACCTAATTTATTTTTTTATCTTCATTTAGTTTGTGTTTATTTAGAACGGGATATCATCTTCTGTGGATGATGTGTCGCTTTCACTTGCTGAAGGTGCGGACGTCTGATCAGACGATCCTTGCGTTGAACCACCTGAAGGTGTAGCATCTGCATAGCCGCCACCACCGTCATCTTCATCCCGCCTGCCACCGACAAATTGAAACCTTAGAAGTCGGACTTTCAGTTTGTTACGTTTTGTACCATCCTCGGTTTCCCAAGATTCAAATTTGAGCGCACCATCAATAAAAACAGGACTGCCTTTACTTAAATATTCATTTACGATTTCGGCTTGTCTATCCCATGCTTCTACATCAACAAAACAAACATTTTCCTTCTGTTCGCCAGTTTGTCGGTCTGTGTAACGTTCACTCACGGCGATTCCAAAATTCGCAACAGCGGTTCCGCTCGGCAGGTACTTCATTTCTGGATCACGGGTGAGGTTGCCCATCAGAATAACTTTGTTATAACTTGCCATGATTTACTCCTTTCTCTGTTGAATGTCCCAAAATAGTATATATTAGGGCGCAGGTTTGGTATGATGTTATTTTATTCAGACTCTTCACTATCTTCTGCGGGTTCTTCAGTATCTACGTGTGATTCTGCTGAATCTTCTACAACTTCATCTGTATCTTCAGCCGTTTCTACATCTGATGCTTCGGGGGCTGCTGCCTCTGTTTGCGCTGCTTTCAACTTCTCAACATCGTCTTCATAGAGCACAATCATGTGTCGTAAAATCGCTTCAATAACACGGAGTGATTGGTTCAACTGCGCAACAAAATTGGGCTCGCATTCAAACACATAAACCACGTAATAACCTTCGCTGCGCTTCCGTATCGGATAGGCGAGTCGTCTCTTTCCCCAAACATCTGTATGGATGATATTTCCACTATTTTCTATAATACCCTTGACGTTTTCAATAAGTGCTTCTGCCTCATTTTCCTCATGGTCAGGGGTAATGATAAGCATAAGTTCGTACGTTTTCAATGTATGCCCTCTCTATGGACTCACGGCTCCGCTGCGTAAATCAGGGAGCAGAGAATTGATTTATTAAAATGTTCTAATTGTTTAACGTGACATAATTATAACACATTTCAATCGGTATATCAAATTTTTAGTCTTCGATTGTTACGGATATACGACAATTAATCTTTTGTCAATTATATTTTAACATGTTAGGCATTTTATGTCAAATGTTTTGATTGACGGGTGTGTAAAGTTTTTGTCTGAATCGCGGATTATCGCGGATGACGCAGATTGCGCGGATTATTGTTATGGTAATGACAGACTTTTCCGACAACAGAATGGCATCATTCGTCCACAGGACACCGGGACGCTAATCCGATCAAAATAGCTGATCGGACAATGAATTAAAATCCGCGTAATCTGCGTCATCCGCGATAATCCGTGATTCAGACATATAAGTGACAAAAATTTACATACCCTGATTGACGTTCCCACTCAAATGTGTTGTTATTTGCATATAGTGAACTTTGAAATTATTGGGACATTTTGATAAACTTGCTTCGGAAACATAACGAACAACGGTAGTTGAGCATCAAACTTTATGAAGATAAAAAAATAAATTGGGTAATATAGCGAGGTTAGGAAACCTCGCCATCAGAGATGTACACCTGCTGCTGGCGAGGTTTCCTAACCTCGCCAAATTACCGAATTAATAACTTAAACTTCAGTTAGTTTGTGCATCCATAGAACGCAAACTAAAAGTTTGCGCTACAGAAGTGTTCCATTAATTGTAGGTTTTACTATAACAACAATTATACAAGAATTGAAACAAAATGCTCAAGCAATTAACAATGACTTATGTGAAGCGGGGATGGGATATTATGAATGATTGACTGTACTATTTTCTATATTGTATGGCGGGTGAAAACGTTTGTCTGTTTATAGCAAAACATAAAAAACAAAAACGTGAAGGGGTTAAAAGAGCTGCTTCGTATACAGCATGGAACGGTGTATCCAGAACAAGTACCCCAAACTCACTGTTTCAGTTCTCCCCAAAGTGTGGTCAATTTGTCTTTGGGTTCAACAGAGTACCCTCTACTGTTTGTCCAACCAAACGACACACCGTTCTCAAACTGTTCAAAAACTTCTACATGGACACCACCGTTCACGGGTGCTGCGAAATTGTTTTTAGATGTTGCGTAAAAGATGTACTCTCCATCAAGGGACCATTTGAGACCTCCGAAACTTACACCACCTCTAAGTGGTATGATCTTCTCCCGACCGTGTGGAATCTCAAGTGAGATAACGTGAACTAAAGACGTTTTAACAAATGCAAGTTTTTTACCATCTGGCGAAAAGGTAGGGTACCACCCGAACTTGCTGATACGTTTAATCCTTCGAGTTGCAATATCAAGAGTAAAAATACCTTCACGGGTGCTGTAAACAATCTGATCTCCATCCGGTGCCCAGACCAGTTCTCGTGCCTCAATTTCTTTTAACAGTTTTATTTTGGGAACCTGTTTTTTTATCTCATTATTTGGAATAAGGAAGAGGCCTGTCTTCGCAAGTGGATTTTCACCAGTTGGGACGTTTGTGAAGATAATATCTCCATTTATTGAGATGTCAAGGTCCCACACCTCCTCAAATTGTTTCTGTGTTAGGTTACGCGCTTTTTCGTCAGACTGGTTTCTATTAATCAGGTAAACATCATTTTCAACAACCTCTCCATCGTGTCCGGCAATAAAAACGACATAAGGTCCATCTTTTTGGACAGCGAACTCCCAAATTCCACGGGGATGTTTGAAAATCCGGAATGCACTGCGTATGTCCCATATATCTGTCGTCCATAATTCGGTTTTGCCACTCCCTGGATGTCTAAATATGACTTGGTCGGAGGGTTTGGCATGTGCTATTAGTGGAAGAAGGAAAGCAAGAAATAAACAGAGGCATTTGAGAAGAGACTTCATGGTAACTCCTATTAGAACTTTTGGTAAAGCAGACACCTCATACTCACTGTTTCAGTTCTCCCCAAAGTGTGGTCAATTTGTCTTTGGGTTCAACAGAGTACCCTCTACTGTTTGTCCAGTCAGTCCAATCAAATGACACCCCTCTATCAAACTGTTCAAATATTTTGACAGGATCCCCACCGTTAACAGGCACGCCGAAGGTGTTTTTAAAGGTTTTGCAAAAGATATATTGTCCATCGGGAGACCATTTAAGTTCCCATACCGTTCTCTTTTCTTCAAGGACTATGTTATCTTCATCATCCAGATCCGAGAGTAAAACTATAACAATAACTCCAAGTCTGCTGTAATAAGCAACTTTTTTACCATCAGGTGAGAAGGTAGAGCTCCTCCCACCAAAACCTATATCTGAAAACTTTGGAGCTTCAATATCGAAGGTGTAAACTCCTTTTCGCGTCTCACTGCTAACGAAGGTTATCATTTTGCCCACTGGTGACCAGGCAACACGACCTACGCCATCTTCCACTAACAGTGTGGCTTTTGGAACCAGTATATCTAATTCATGATTTGGTATGAGATAGATGCCTTCCTTGATGGGCCACGGATGCGCGTTCATAAACACGTTTGTAAAGATAACATCCCCCGATTTTGATATATCAATATGCCAGATGTCATCAAAACGTTTTTGTGTGAGGTCGCGCGCTTTAACGTGAGGCCGATCTCTGTTGAAGAGATAAACATCAGCTGTAAAAGGCGGTTGATCGTCATCGGACTCGGCAACAAAGACGATGAGGGGACCGTCTTCTTGGGCAGCAAATTCCCAAATCTCTTCTGTGTGTCTATAAATAAGACGTGCTTTTTTTGTGTTTTCTAAATTTGTTTCCCATAATTCGTTGAGTTTCTCTGGATGTTGGAATATGACGGTGCCGGTGGGGTCTGCTTGTATAGTAAGCGGCAGTAAGCAAACCAAACATAAACAGAGGGATTTGAGAAGGGATTTCATGGTAACTCCTTTTAGAAGTATTTGATTAGATAATGGTATGAGGCATAGCAGGATACTCTATGAACGGGCTATACTTACTATATTTCAATAAATAGTTTGCACTACAGAAGTGTCCCAATAATTATAAGTTTTACTATAATAATGGATGACACGCACCGTGCGCGTTTCGTTTTCAATATTGATGTTCTCTGTAATTCACAACAATTATACAAGAATTGAAACAAAATGCTCAAGCAATTAACAATAAATTTATGTGAAGCAGGGGATGGGCTATTATGAGCGGTTGTGTTATTTCTCTGATATTGTGCAGCGGGTGAAAACGTTTGTCCGTTTATAGCAAAACATAAGAAAATAAAGCGTGATAAAAAAGCGAAGGTGGGTCAAAAGTAAAGGCAGGTATCCAAGATGGAAACCTGCCTATTATGCTATAAATAGCCGAGTTAGGGAAGTTCTTTTATTAAATCAAATCGAGCATTATCCTCATCTATATCGTGCGTGTCAAAAGGGAGCCACACGGCACCTTGATGCCCTTTATGGCTTATTTCTTCTTTTCTTTCCCACCATATCCAGGTATCTGAATAACCTGAGATGTGATCCAAGGCTTGAATGTTATTGGCATTTGGATCGGTGGAAAAATAACCATCTGTATCATAAGCACCACCAGTATAATCCACCATCCATTTTTCTGGACCTGTCTCTCGGACGAAATTGGGGGAATCCGCATAGTGTTCTTCGAGTTTTACATAGAGGTCGTAGCTGCCGGATGTCAGCCACTGTCCCATGTACATAATACCAGGGGCAACGACAGTCCCTGTGGCGTATGCCATCCACCCAGTTTGGTTAGGAGCTATCGTACTCGCCTCGACTCTCCCGGCCCTTGAGTCTGCATGGCAAATGTGGCACGAATACACCTTATAAACAATACTCACTGTTAAAAATACAACAAAGATAAAGGTTAATGTAAAAACGACTTTCTTTTGCATTGTATGCTCCTTATCGGTTGAGATTCAAAAATTGGTAGGGATCAATCCCACCAGTTTCTCTATCTATAATTTGCATTCCCTCGGGAATGATTTTTTCAGGAATGAGCTGAACAGGTTGTCCGGAAAGACCGGATCTACGTCCTCGGATGATACCGTCTGGCCCTGTTTCTATTTTTTCCGTTAAATATAGGACATTTCTATAGATAGGATAAATTTTACCATTTTCGGCAGTAGCCCCCATGACATCATGGTCTCCTTCACTCCATAATTTGATGAGAACCCGATGCATAAGTTCAAAGTTTCGCCTGCTGGCTATAGGATATCCACTATATTTTTCCGGATCTTGCGTCCAAATAGGGAGACCAAGGGTTTCGGCAAAGCCGGGAGGGACCTCAGGATAGGGCCCAAACCCAAATGGTGACATAGGCACATCCTTTGCCTCGGCGTTTGCCGCTGGCATGTCGGATGGTTGTTGCGTCTCCCCTTCGGTGTTGTTTTCCACTTCAGCGGTTACTTCGTTTGTGATAGATTTCTCTGTGGTTGGCGTACTGCCTTCCACAGGTGTATCGGCTGCCTGCCCTGTTTTGCTTTCAGCCTCCGCTTTTTGGGTTGCTTCATGTTGACGGAGTAGCTTGAGGGCATCGGCTGCCGCTTTCCTATCCGGTGCGGTATCGTGTTGATACCACAAATAACACGCACCGGCAAATATTACAAGGAAGGCTATCGCACCAATAAACCATTTATTAGTGATGATGTCTCTAATCATCTATAACCTCCGATTGTTGTGTGACACGCCACAATGGCATGTCTGTTATGAGAGTTTCTATATGCACCAAGATTTTCTATTTGTTAATGGATGACGCGCATCATGTGTGTTTCGTTTTCAACATTGATGTTCTCTGTAATTCACAACAATCATACAAGAATTGAAACAAAATGCTCAAGCAATTAACAATAAATTTATGTGAAGCGGGGGATGGGGTGTCATGAGCGGTGTGTTATTTCTCTGATATTGTGAGGCGGGTGAAAACGTTTGACTTTTTATAGCAAAATATAAGAAACAAAAGCGTCATAAAAGACTGAAAGGTAGATGAAAAAGTAAAGGCAGGTAACACGGAGCTACCTGCCTATTGTTGGTTTATGGAGCAGAATCCTCCCATTTATTATGAGGAACACCTTCCCAAACGGAATTTTGGTGCACGTGATAAAGTGGGATATGCCGCTCTTCACCTTCTATTTCCATAATTAGAAATACCGCTCCGTCTCCACCACCATTTGATTTTGCCCCTAACCCTGTTTTGGTAATTTTTTGACCAATGGCATCAAATATCCATTCATATATATTGCCTTGGTAATCATTACTTTTCTCTACTGGATCTTTAATAAGACCAGGTTTACCAACCTGAACTTTAAGGTCATAACCCCCTCTTATGAATTTATCAGCAGCGGGGCAAAATATGCACTTACATCGCAATTTGCACTTGCAATATAGCTATCGTCGAATCTGTAAACCGAAGCCCAAGCACTTCCAGTTACAAGACCTTGATCGTGGGTTCCTACTATTTCGTTTACATGTGCAAAAGTGCTGTGAAACGTTATAATCATAATAAAAACGGTTACGGTTATCGTTAAGCCTTTTCGATTTAACATTTTTATCTCCTTTAAGGTAAATTCAGGTATTCATACGGATCAATACCTGAAGATTCATAATCTAAAACTTCTATGTGAGTTGGAGGGTTTAAAAGATCTATATCTTCGGGAGCAGCACCTAATTGATGTGTTATAATTGGCTCCAAGCTACCATCTGCTGACTTGCGCTCCTCCACAGTGATATAAATCTTATTAAAATAGTTTGGATAAACTTTGCCATTATTTTTGTCGTATTTGCCACCCTTAAAGTTTTTTTCACCTTCAGACCAGAGTTTGATTAAAACCCTATCAAAAAGTTCCCAATTTCTTTGCCTGTCGGGAGGAAGATCATAGTAGTTTGTCTGCAACCATACGGCACCTCCTCGATAATCCTCTGGAACTTTAGGGAAAGGTCCAAACCCAAAAGGAGAAGTTTTGGGAACCTCTGGAATCACTATCTCCCTACCGTCTATAATGATAGTTTTTCTGGATTTGTCTTGGTCTAACACTATTTCGTCTGTAGGTGACACTTCAAGTATGTCTTCGGGTATAGGTTTCTCTACAGATTGCATGTTACTTTCCGCAAGTGTATCGGCTGCCTGCCCTGTTTTGCTTTCAGTCTCCGCTTTTTGGGTTGTTTCATGTTGGCGGAGTAGCTTGAGGGCATCGGCTGCCGCTTTTCTATCAGGTGCGGTATCGTGTTGATACCACAAATAACACGCACCGGCAAATATTACAAGGAAGGCTATCGCACCAATAAACCATTTATTAGTGATGATGTCTCTAATCATCTATAACCTCCGATTGTTGTGTGACACGCCACTATGGCATGTCTGTTATGAGAGTTTCTATATGCATCGAGGTTTTCTACTTGTTAATGGGTGGCGCGCACCCTGCGCGTCATGTCCGTCGATGCATCTATCTCTCAGTGATTAACAATAATTATATAGTAAATGCAATCAAATGTCAAATAATTAATACTGAATTGCATCATATTAACAATAATTATACACAAAAAATCAATAAATGTCAAATAATTAACAATAAATTATAGGTTTTTAGCAATAATTATGCAAAATATCCTAAAAATTTGCGTTTAAAGGAGAATTTTTAAGGATTAAGACTCCTTAAATAAAAATCTGCGAAATTTACTTAAAAAGGAGAAAACAGTGTTGTAGTGAGAATATTCCCACTATAGAAGTTCTTCGATTAATGCTGTGATAAGTTCTGCGGCTGGTAATTTTTTCGAGTTCGGAATTATAGAAAGGACTTGCGCTAATCTTTTTTTCTCATCTATCCAATCAATTCTTGCGCGTGCGTTTTCATCACCAAAATATGCGGCATTAAAATCTTCAATGAGGAGTTCTTGTATTTCGAGGCAGAGTGCGCCCGCTTCAATGCCGAATAATTTTTCCAGATCAAATTGATGTCTTTGGCTCGGTTGTCGTCTGCCTGTCTCCCAGTGCTGGACTAACTCGATTTCGACATCTATTTCTTCTGCAAGTTGTTCTTGTGTAAGTTTGGCATTTTCACGGAGATAGCGTAAGAAATGTCTATTGATTTGCTGTTGTGCGTCCTGTGTGTTTTCGTTTGTGTCTGGCATAGTGTGTCTCCAGTGAATCCTGTCCGGTTTCGTCCACTCTACCTATAGATGAAAAATTAAGGATGGTTGCGCATTGCATAGTAGTAGGCACACGCCGTGTGCCGTAACCTTTTCGCGAGCGAACGGCACGCGGAGCGTGCCTGCTACTATGCATCGGGATTACAAATCCCTCCTACAAAGAGGAACTATCAATCTTCAATTGCTTCAACGTTAGCGCGGGGCAGAGTCGTTTTTTTGCCATCTTCAAATTCAACTTGCAGCACACGCACCTCTGCTTCAGTTTCCAATTTCTGTAGTTCAATCGGTAAGTCGGTGACGTGTCCCAATTTGCCAAAGTGCGGTTCACGAATAACACGGACAGGACTACCAATTTCTAACGTCCCAGCAGGTACATCAGTCCCCGTGTTTTCGGTTTCTGTAACCAACGGAATAAGTATCTCTGGTCGAACAACACCTGCGCGAATTTGGGTGGCACCGTTGATAGCAGTTTTCATGCCTTCGCGCTGCTTTAGCAGTGCAAAAGTGCGTTCCGCCATGGCGATGCTGCCAAATCCTTCGGTGATAACCAGTGTAATGCCGAGTTTTTCAGAACCGGTAATTGCGACACCAAGCTCATAGCCGAGAAGTTGTCGCAGGTCTGCATCATCAATACCACCAGCGATGATACCGTGGACACCCAGTTGGATCGCTTTCTGAATTGCATCGGTTGTGACCAACGCACCCCCAACGAGTATGTCCTCTTTATGTTCAGGTAGGATATGTTCTGCAGTCAACTCCTCATTGGGTGAATTTGCTACGACAACTAAGTTTCCGACCGTCTCACCACCCACGCCGAAGATGCCTTGGATATACGTTCCGTAGGTTTCCACAGTGACACCTTCATTCGGGATAGTCTCAGTTATCGTGCCATCTGTGTAAGCCTTGAGTTCAACAGGGATAGGGGGTTCACGTAGGATCACCTGTCCTGTAACATCGGATATAGACTCAATCGTGCCATCAATAGGTGAACGTGCCTGTGATTTGAAAAGTCCGAAAAGCCCCTTTGTTGTGGCGATGATTTCGTCTTCTGAAACGGTTTCACCTATAGGTTTGAGCATATATTCTGCGATTTCTTCTGGTGGCACACTGAGTAGGTTTGCCACGTTCAACAACTGCACGTTGCCCGGCAAATCTGCCTTTGCCACGATGTCTTCTGCTTTAACCGTGGCGCCAGTTTCAACAAGAACCTCACCCTCAAGTGGAAGTCGACGTTCTTTCTCAATTGTCATCCCCTCCGTGACTTTAAGTCCGGGGGTATATGCATGCGCCATTAATTAACCTCAACTGCAAAATGGAATCTGTTTAATCAGTTTTAGATGTGTTATAGCAAAATAGCTGCAGGCATTAGATAAACCTGCTACGGTCTGCCGCTGTTAAAATGGTAGCACATTTGGGTAGGAAAAGTCAAAAGAATCTTCCACGGGGTGTGAAGTTTTCAGCACGACATGTAGGGGCAAAAACTCCCCGCTCTATTATCCTTGTCACATCTCCCTTCCCGCTCCCCCATAGGTGTAAAGTTAAGGAATTTTCGGCATATATGAAAGGCTCTTTAGTCCCGTATGAAGTTTAAATAAATATTTCGGTAATTGGCAAGGTTAGGAAACCTTGCCAGCAGCAGGTGTACATCTCTGCTGGCGAGGTTTCCTAACCTCGCTACATTACCCAATTTATTTTTTAATCTTCATTAGGGACGATATGTTTATAGCTAAGCGTTCTACCCTTCTCTTTAGTCCCGTAGGGACGATATGTCCGTTTTTCTATGTCGTTCCTACGGAACTCAAGAGAGGGGACACATTTTTTCTATAAACATAGCGTCCCTACGGGACTAAATATAGGATAGTTTCAATCACCATGCGGATTGAGAAGCACTGATAGAATCATAAACGTTTTCTTAACTTTACACCTATGCATCTCCCATCCCGCTCCCCCAACCACAGCTATAGCAGGTAGGATGTGTTCTAATACCAAATTTTCGGCTGCATTCACCCACTCAAACCTCCATCTCATGCCTACCATAACGTTTCGCTTAAAAGTATATCATAGAAAGAGTTGAATGTCATGCTATTTTTGGTGAATTGAGAGTATTCATTTTGGTGTAATCCGCGATTCAGACAACACACATGCCAAAAACTTTACACACCTAATCTGATAAAAAACTTGCACTATCCCTCTAACTATGCTAAAATACTATAAATTCTAAGCTATAGCCAGACATATTGAGATATTGGGTTTTTAGTTAATGAAATATTTCACCTACTTCGGAAATCACCTCATCAATGCGAAAATACCGGACAATTCAGAGGTGTTCTATGCCAAACCGCCGCTGCCGGGCATAAAACGTGCAGCACTCAGTGAACATACGCAGCGCGCCTTTGAAAACCCCCTTGAAATGCCGCCGCTACGTGAACTTGTTAACGGCAATTCAAAGGTGCTGATCCTCTTTGATGATAACTGTCAACCTTTTCCGCTAACCAAGAAGCCGGATATGCGACAGATTATGATCGAAACACTCCTGAAAATGCTAAATGAGTATGGGGTAGAGAAAAAGAATATCCAACTGATCTGTGCAGTCGCCCTCCACCGCAAGATGAAAGAACATGAACTCGCTTATATGTTAGGCAAAGACATTATGGACGAGTTCTATCCGCACCAACTCCGAAATTTTGACGCTGAAGATACCGAACAGATTGTTGAAGTAGGGAGAACAGAACATGATGAAATCGTTGAGACAGACAGAGCTGCACTGGATGCTGATCTAATCATTTATGTTGATATGATCCAGATTCCCCTTAACGGTGGACACAAATCTGTTGCAGTGGGTCTTGGTACATATAACTCTATTGCACCGCATCACTCACCGCACATGACATCGGAGAGTCCGCATGTCATGCAGCCAGAAGGCTCACACATGCATGCCTGTATTGAACGGATGAGTCGTCTTATTCAAAAAGAGACACCGATTTTAGTGCTTGAAGCGGCGATGAATGGCGCAATATATCCGTTCCATCTCCGTTATGTTGGAAAACCCAATCGAGACTGCAACATCGCTGAAAAGATTATCAAAACATTTACACCCGCAACTTTATCGCTTTTACCTGAATCTGTCCGATATAATATACTCAAAAGTGTGCGGACAGACTATGAACCGATAGAAGTGAACGCAGGCGACATTGATGCTGTTCATGCAAAAACGTTGGCATCAATGAAGGAACAATTAGCAATTGATATTCCACGGCAGTACAGTACCTTAGTGTTTGGGCTGCCCGATATGAGTCCTTATGCAGTTGATGCGCGTATAAATCCAGTTTTAGTCGTAAGCGACATATTAGGCTATGTTTTCAACTGGTTCTATAACAAACCGCTAATCAAAGAGAACGGTGTTGTCATCATCATGAACCCGACTTATGAGATATTTCATGAGGAGTATCACGTGGCATATAAGATGTTTTATGATGAAGTACTTGCGGATACAGCTGAACCGTTTGAGATGCAACAGAAGTATCAGGAAAAATACGCGAAGGACGAGTATTTAATTGAGTGCTATCGGAACAAATTTGCGCATCACGGTTTTCATCCATTTACAGTGTGGTATTGGGCAACGTATCCGCTGAAATATCTATCAAAGGTGATTTTGGTAGGTCCAAAAGAACCGCGGGTGGCGCAGCGATTAGGCGTTGAGTGGGCAAAGAACTTGGATGATGCGCTTGCAATGGCACGCGGAATTTCCGGTGAAGATGATGTTGTAGCCTTGACAATGCCACCGTTTTTCTATGCAAATGTAATGAGCTGATAACTGAAATTGAGACTAAAAACCAATTGAAATACTATGATAACAAATAAAAAAATCCCAACTGAAGAAGAACTTCAAAAGGAATTTCAGGAATTAATTCGAAAGAAGTATGGTGACGGTTTAACCGTCAGTTTAGGTCGTGTGGTTGGACCCCATGTTTCACCGGATCAAACAGTGGATGCGGAACCTGAGCCACAGAAAACCTTTGACTTGAAGTTTGATCTCAAACCGAAGGACATAAAGAAATACTTGGATCGGTATGTCATAAAGCAGGATGAGGCAAAAAAAGCACTTGCTATTGCTGTTTGTGATCACTATAACCACGTCCGAGAATGCCATGAAAATCCTGATGCTGCGGATACAGACTATTCTAAACAAAATATTGTCATGCTCGGTCCAACCGGTGTTGGCAAAACTTACCTCATCAGACACATCGCCAAGTTAATCGGTGTACCGTTTGTTAAAGCAGATGCTACTCGATTTAGTGAAACAGGTTATGTTGGTGCTAATGTAGACGACTTAATTCGTGAACTTGTTGCACAAGCAGATGATAACCTTGAATTGGCACAATACGGCATAATCTATCTTGATGAAGCAGATAAGATTGCGACACCACCGAATATCATCGGACGCGATGTCAGTGGGCGCGGTGTACAGATTGGACTTCTCAAATTGATGGAAGAAACAGAAGTTGACCTGCGAGGCGGCAACGATGTCGCGTCGCAGATGCGCGCGGCAATGGAATTCCAGAAAAGTGGCAAGGTGGAAAAAGAGGTGATAAATACCCGCCATATCCTGTTTATTATCAGTGGTGCGTTTACCGATATGGAAAAGATTATCAAGAAACGCATGCACCAAAGCAGAATCGGTTTTAATGCCGAAGTAGTAAGCCAAAAAGATGACGCCGCACAGTATTTTGAACACGTAACCCCAAAAGACTTTATCGATTTCGGTTTTGAACCTGAGTTTATCGGCAGGCTGCCTGTGCATGTTGTATGTAGTGAATTGGCTGTTGACGATCTGTTCCATATTTTGAAACATTCAGAAGGTTCTATCATTCGGCAATATGAAAACGCCTTCCGTGCTTACGGCATTACCGTGCTGTTTTCCAACTGTGGATTGCGCCGAGTCGCTGAAAAAGCGATTGAACAGAAAACCGGTGCGCGTGCCTTGATGACTGTCTGTGAGAAAGTCTTGCGCAACTATAAGTTTGAACTTCCGTCTACAGGTGTTTCGGAATTTGTTGTTACAGCAGAGGTTGTTGATGATCCTGATGCCGAACTCAAACGGATTACGGAAGATACGGATTACAATCGAAAAGCAGTAATGCATGAACAGATTCGCAGATATGAAGCACAATTCTGTGCCGATCACGATTTGAAGATTGCATTTGACGCAGAAGCAACTGAAGCCATTTGTGTGCGCGCTTCAACAGAAGAAAAATCTATATCACAGGTCTGTGATGATATTCTAAAAAGTTATCAGCACGGGTTGAACCTCATTAAGCAGAATACAGGCGAATCATCATTTACCTTTCCAAAGGAAGTTGTCCAAAATCCCGATCCAATACTTGAAGAATGGATTCGTGAGTCCTACACCGCCAAACGTTGAACCGAAGGAACTCATAGAAAAATCATATTATGCAAACCGAGAGACCCACACGACCAGAACCGTTAGACATTCGAGAGATAGGGACTCCTATTGATGGAGAACCGCAATATAGTGACCGTCGGTTGTTCTTACAACTCCATGTCTTTGAAGAGTGCCACGACCCCGCATTCATCATTGAAACGCTTGAAAATAGTAATCTGAACGCAGTCCTGTACAACGATCTGAATCATCCAACAGGTATCGGTGTGCTTTTTCTGACGGAAAACCCAGCGGCGTTAATTACAGAAACCCATTCCTTATTGAAAAAGACACAAGAGACTTCTAACCTAATTTATCGTCCTGAAATGACAATGATTGGCAGAACATATTCAAGCGGTAGAGAACCTAATTTGGAAGAGTGGCTTCTCAACAAACCGCGTAATAATGTCCTTAATCCCGACTTTCCTTGGGCAATTTGGTACCCGTTAAGACGAAAACCCGAATTCTATCAACTTGATAGACGCGATCAAGGAAAAATCTTAGGAGAACACGCGAGACTCGGGCGTAGTTATGCAGCTGGAGGCTACGCAAGCGACATCCGCTTGGCATGCTTCGGATTAGATACCAATGACAACGAATTTGTTATTGGGTTGGTAGGACGGGAATTATATCCGTTATCACGACTGATACAGGATATGCGCAAAACTGAGCAGACAACTAAATACATAGAATCGCTTGGTCCCTTCTTTGTTGGAAAAGTTCGGAAGCAGTTTAATAAGCATTTATCCGAAACATAAAACTGAAAAATGAGAAACATACTTGCAGTCTGCACTAAAGAACTTTATACGTATTTCGTTTCACCGATTGCCTATTTTGTCTGTATTGTATTTTCAGCAATTTCAGGGTTTCTTTTTTCTGGTTGGTTAATCACCGCAAGCGGAAGCAGCTCTGGCGCTGCTGTGATGCAGGCAACCTTCGGTAATCTGGCAACCATCCTTCTCTTTTTTACGCCAGTGTTAACGATGAAACTGTTCGCCGAAGAGCGTAAATCTGGAACTATTGAATTGCTTCTCACCTCTCCAATTACTGATGTGCAGGTAGTGCTTGGCAAATTTCTTGCAAGTTGGACACTGCTCATTATTATGCTTTTCTTAACGCTTCTTTTTCCGTTTTTAACACAGCGTTTCGGCGCCTTAGATGGTGGGGTTTTACTGAGTGGTTACCTTGGTCTTATCCTGATCAGTTCATGCTTTCTGGCATTCGGTTTACTGATGTCCTCAATGAGCAAGAATCAAATTGTTGCTGCGCTGACAAGTTTTGGATTTTTTTTAACATTGTGGGTGATAGGTTTTCTATCTGCGCGCTCTGGGTCAATTGGACAATTTCTAAGTTATCTATCATTTCTTGAGCACTACAACAATTTTGCCCGAGGCGTTATCCAACTAAAAGATGTTATCTACTACGTAAGTTTCACAGGTATCTGTCTTTTTGCAACGTTCAAGTCAATTGAGTCGTCAAAATGGAGATAAGGAATGGCAAAAAAAGACGTTGCAGGACCGCTTCTTGGATTTCTTGCCCTAATTTTTTGTTTTATCTCAATCGCAAGTCTGTTCTTAAAGGCGTGGTTGGCTTTTGCAATTTGTTTGATTCTCTGTCTAATATCACTTGCAATTTTTGCTCGGCTGCGTTATAAAGAATTTGCCCACTTTTTTGTGAGCAGGCAGCTTCGTTATGGAGCAAATGTCGCGCTCAGTATACTTGGTGTTATAGGGATAGCAGTTTTCATCAATGTTATTGTAGTGCAGCGGTTTGATAAAAGGGTCGATTTGACCGAATTACGGCATTACTCGCTTTCTGAACAAACGAAACAGATACTTAAAAACCTTAATAAGAAAGTGGATATTATAGCATTTTTTAGTAATGAAACCACTCAATTGGCAGCCTACGCTAAGGAAAAGTTAGAATTGTATCAACGTGAATCAGATTTAATTACCGTCTCATTCAAAAATCCTAATATTGACCCAGCACTTCACCAAAAATATAATCTCCAGTTTGATGGAACGGTTGTCTTTGACAGTAAGGATCGGATAGAAAAGGTGACAATTGTTGAAGAACAAAAATTTACGAGTGCACTTCTCAAAATCATTCAAAATAAAACTAAAAAGGTGTACTTCCTAAGTGGTCATGGGGAACATGGGGTTGGTGACACGACTAATAATAGGTATTGGCAGGTAAAAACCGAATTGGAGAAACAAAATTATGAGGTGCTTTCACATTCTCTATTAAGGGAACCTCGAATCCCAAAAGATTGTAACGTTCTTGTCATTGCCGGTCCCACAAAACCTTTAGTCCCTCAAGAAGTAAAGATAATTGAAAAATACTTAGCAAAGAACGGAAAACTCCTTTTGCTGCTCGACCCTTTACCTAATTCCGCAGAAGATGTAAATCATGAACTTGTTCAACTTATGGAAAAATGGGGAGTGAAGATAGGAAATGATTTAGTATATGATCGTGTAAATTTTTACCTTTTGTTAGGTGGTCATAACGCGCTGCATTTACAGTTTGAACCGCATGATATTACCCGTTATTTTTTTCAAGAACAAATTCCTTTTGTTTTTTGTCGTTCGGTCACACCTTCGGATGATATACCTAATCACCTCACCGTTAAACCGATAGCAAAAACGATAGGGCCTAAAGGAGTCAGTTGGGCAGAAACAGAACGAGGAGCAGATGGAACCTTCAGCAGTAATGGTTATACAGCAGCCGCAGATATACCTGGGCCTGTACCTATCGCAGTTGCGGTTGAAGAGAAAAATGATCCAAATATTATAAATGAAAAGGAATCAACACCAACCCGCATTGTTGTATTTGGAGATTCGGATTTTGCAACCGATACCTATTTTGCAACAGGTAATCCAGAGATACCTGCGTATGCTCCCCTTTTTCCTTCCATTATTAATTGGCTCACATTAGACAAAGACCTTATCGCTATCGCTCCGCCTGATCCCAGTGGGAGAATCTTACGGACGATGAATAGCCACCAAATACGTCTTGTCCAGATTACCTCCGTTTTTCTTATCCCTCTAATTGTGTTTATTGCAGGCATGGTTGTGTGGTGGCGACGTCGTGAAGGAGGGGCTGCATGAGTTTCCGAACAACCCTCACCATTATCGTTATATTAATAGGAATTACAGCAACATATTTCCTCTTTTTCAATGAACCTGCTGAGAATACTTCAAAGGATGACAAACCCAGAATCGCTGAAACTTACGACTTGCCACGCGAAGAGATTCAGAAAGTTAGACTATCTTATGCAGATGATGCATATCAAACTTTGACTGTAGTGAAAGATAATGGTAATATCTGGCAGTTAACAACACCTTTTGTAGCGGACGCAAATAGTGCAAAAGTTAACGAAATGTTAGATGATTTCGTTAACAAACGGATCAGACAGACCCTTGATGTAACGGAATATGATCAGTACGGGTTAGAAGAGCCTACAATCACAGTTGAACTTTGGAAAAGCAAAGAGAGTAGACCCAAAACGTTTCTCATAGGCAAAAAGGGTATTAACTATTCTGTTTATACCAAAGAGAAATCAGAGGCGCATATCTTTTTGATTGAATCGAGTGCACTTGACGATCTGTCAAAGTCACCAGCAGATCTTCGAGACAAGTCAGTTATTAAGTTTAATCCTAATTCAATCACAGAAATCCAGTTTCAGAAACCTGAGGCGTTTTCATGTCAGAAAGATGGAGACATCTGGAAGATGACACATCCGCTATCAGTGAATGCTGATACGGAGGAAATTGAATACATATTATCGGAATTGCAGGCCTTACAAGTGTCTACCTTTGAAGCAGATGGTGAAAACGTTACGCCGCTTTTAGAAAAGTCCGGATTAGAAAAACCACGCATCCAACTTACTTTTAAAGATCAAAATAAAGAATATGGGCTTGGTATCGGGGCACCAGTGCCGTCGACTTCGGATGAAGATAGGGCAGAAACAGAGCGCGTTTATGTCCAATCCATTCATCAAGGCGGAATATACACAGTTACAGATGACATTATCCGACTTCTCAATAAATCGATGTTTGACCTACGTGATAAACGGGTCCTTGATTTTCAAAGAGAAGATACAACCAAATTTGAGATCCAACGCGGCATGCAAAAAATTGTTGGCATTAAGCTGGATAAAGATACATGGCAACTACAAAACACCCAAAAAACGTTAGCTGATTCACAAGCAGTAAGCGATCTGATTTTTGGTGTCGATTCACTGGAGGCTGTAGCATTTGTTACTAATTCTACCAATAATCTTGCCCTGTACGGTTTAGACCATCCCAAAATGCGGGTGTTATTTACTATCCGAGGTGAAGATAAACCGGCAGTCTTGCTTATTGGTAAAAATACTAAGGAAAATAGCGTATACGTCAAGGCCAACAATTCAGAGCAGATTACCAGGGTTAAACGTGACTTGATTGATAAAATAGCAAAAGGTGAAATGTGGTTAAGAAACAAGCATATTTTCAAATTTAGTATTGATGATCCAATTCGGGTTACTGTAAAATATAACGACGGTTCACAGGAATATAATGGTGTCCAATTCACCTGTCAGCGTCTTGGGACAAATTGGCGATTGACTTCACCCGTCCAAGAAAATGCAAGTAACCCTGAAGTCAATGCAATCTTATATGCACTGATAGATTTAAGAGCGGAAGAATTTGTTGGTGAACCCTTCGGCGGTGGAAAAAATGAATTGCCAAACGCTACAACCGGTTTCAATTTGCCGCAAATACAGATTACTGTAGAATTACGTGTTCAGGAAGTTTTTACCTTGCAAGTCGGAAAAGTAGAGCCATCTGGACGTTATTATGCAAGGCTTCAAAACAAACCAGATCAAATTTTTCTGCTTGATGCAGAGATAATTCCAAAACTGAAAACGAAGGTTGAGTGGCTCCGTACCAAAGAAGAAGAGTAACATCGGACAATTCATTAATTATAACGTGAGTTTGATAAAAGCCTATTGTAGCACAAACTTTCCAGTTTGCGCCCATAGCACACAAACTGGACAGTTTGTGCTACAAGAACCGCAAGGTGTGCCTTCAGAGAAAAAACATGTTATTAAGCTGATGTCATTTATTATCAAACTGGCGTTAATTATACATCACACAATTGACAGAAGGAAAGAAAAGCCAACTTTTGAAGATATGTCTCAATATCTACAAGTTAATTTATCGGTTTACATTAAAAGTTATGAACACATCTTTTATTATTCTAACCACCTACTTTTTTTTCATCCTTGAGTTGTTATTGATTAGTCAATCCTTTTTCTATACACGCCGCGAGCGAAAGACTGAGAGACCCGCATATACACCCAAAGTGGTTATAGTCGCTCCACACTACGGTTGGGATGACGACACTGCTGAGCACGCAAAGAGCCTGCTAAATCAGGATTACGAAGGTGAGTATCGAATTTGCTTTGTGACCCACGAAAAAGATAATTCAGGGTACGATGTCTCCTATCCCTATCTTCAAGAACTTGTAGAAGATGTTCCCCATGCAGATGTCTTTTTGGCACCTAACATCGTTGATAACAACTTGCCACGTTCTCAAAAAGTACAAAACCTCATGACTGTGATAGAAAGTTTGCCGGACGATGTTGAGGTAATCGCATTTGTTGACGCTGATGTGGCAATTCAAAAAGATTGGCTCAAACTTCTTGTTACGCCACTCCAGGATAATCAAATCGGTGCTACCGTCGGTGGTAGATTCTATTTCCCACAAACTTGGAACTTTCCATCGCTTGTTGAAGCTACATGGGTCAACTTCCAAATGGCATTACAAGGGGACCATCGACTCGCAATGGTATGGGGCGGTTCTAACGCCTTTCGACGTGAATTCCTCGAAAAAGGACAGATCCTGCAACGTTGGGAACAAGCAACAATTGAAGACCTCAACACGACTCGCGCTGTCCGAGACGTTAAACGTAAGATTCATTTTGTGCCTGATTGCGTTGCAGTGACACGCACAGCAAATCGTACTTGGGGGGAAATTTTTGAATTTACAAATCGGCAAATGATTATGACGCGACACATGGGGTTGTGGGCACAGTGGTTCGGTAGCCTGATGCTCTTTCTCCCCAAAGCAGTCCTAATTGTTGGAACAATTCCTTTTGTAGGGGCTCAGCCAGGACTCCTACCGGTCGTTTTTATACCATTTTTTGAGGTGATAAGTTACAAGCTTTGTTGCCGAAACCTTCCGCAGTGGCTTCGCGAGATGCCGAGAGTCCAAGACACACTCCGTATCAGTAAATACGCAGCACCGTTTTCCATTTTCCTTGCGGGTATCAACGCTTTGTACGCTGCATTTCAACGAAAGATTGTATGGGGCGGTGTCCGATATGAAATCCTTTCTGCCACTACATGTAGAGTTTTGGGGCGGGTCAAGGATGAAAATTAGGTATATCAGGATTTTATCCATCTAATTCTTACACAGCATTATTGAAGGAGGGAACTCTGATTCCCGACTATTGCTAATACCTACAAATTTAGAACTTTAAACATTCTTGCATTTTTCCTAAAATATGTGATAATATACACCAAGTAAATTGAGGAGCAAACAATGGGGACAGAAAAAATAACGAAATCAGACAAGGAATGGAAGGAACAACTTTCACCTGAAGAATTTAAAATAACACGAAAAAAAGGGACTGAGCGCGCATTTACAGGTAAATATCACGATTGCAAAGAACAAGGGACTTATCACTGTATCTGCTGTGGAAGCCCACTTTTTACATCTGACACTAAATACGAGTCTGGAACAGGATGGCCCAGTTTTTGGGAGCCAGTTTCGCCTGATAGCATTGAGACAAAATCGGATTTTAGCATCTTTTTTATGCCGCGCACGGAGGTGGTTTGTAGTCGTTGTGATGCACATCTTGGGCATGTCTTTAATGATGGTCCAGAACCGACAGGCAAACGGTACTGTCTCAATTCAGCTGCACTTACGCTCAAAAAGTTAGACGACGAACCCTAATCAGTTCAGGACTTACGCACAAACGGTAGGCGCGTTTTGTAAACGCGCCGATAATTCAGGATTTTGCTGAAAATTACACCAATTTAGCCAAATCAATGCAAAAATAAAGAAAATTGCGTAAATCCTATCAGTTTAAAAGGAGTATTAATGGCATTAAGAAGTAGAATTTCATCGCGGTTCCTGGTCAACCAGCTTGCAACCGCTTTTTCAGAAGACTGGCGTACATCGCGCAAATTCATGCGCTATCAACTTGCGAAGGAATCATTTAATTTACGTCATCCATTTGGTGCGAAACATGGCAAGGGCGATGATGTTCAGTTAGTGAGTCTGCGGATTACGGATATGTGTAATCTGCGTTGTCATTCCTGCGGGCAGTGGGGGGATAACGGGTATCTTCTTGACAAATCACTCAAAGAATTAAAACAACGTGAAGTGCCTGTAGAAGTGTATAAAAATCTCGTTGACCAGGTTGTGGATGCGGGTTGGTCACCTGTGTGGTACATCTGGGGTGGTGAGCCGATGCTTTATCCAGGTATCATTGAATTGATGCACTACATCAAAGAAAAAGGGATGCCTATCTCTCTCGTCAGTAATGCGACGAACATCGCAAGACGTGCTGACGACATCTTGGAAACATGCAAAATCATCTATCTAAGTGTTGATGGACCCAATGAAGAAATCCACAATACACAACGCCCCGGTGTTTCGGAAAACTATGACAACTTCAAGGATGTTAAAGCAGCATTGGAAACCCTCAATGCGGAGAAAGAACGCCGAAATCTTACGTTTCCTTACATTATCCCGCTCAGCTGTGTTACGATGTATAACATTGATGTTGTGGTTGACCTCTATAAGTTCACAAGCCAATATGCAGATGCACAAATTTTCTATTTGACATGGTGGATAGATGCTGAATCTGCACAAGAACATACAGAGGATTTTGAGAGACGTTTCGGGTTCAAACCACAAACACATTATGGGTGGATTGGCACTTGGCACGACTTTGATCACGGTGTAATTCTGGATCGGTTCGAAGAGATGGAGAATCTTTCTGAAAAGCAGAAGCGATGCCCACCCGTCATGATGCCACGTCTAAACTCAAAAGGTGAAATTCAAACCTACTATACTGATCATGAGCAAACCTTCGGCTACAACCAATGTGTGAGTATTTTCATGACTTTGGAAATTGACAGCAATGGCGATGTGAGTCTCTGCAGAGACTACCACGACTATATCATCGGTAACATCAAAGATGACAAGGTGGTTGATATGTGGAATAATCAGAAAGCAATAAAATTCCGTCAATCCATTAGCACAGATGGTCCGATGCCGGTATGTCGCCGCTGTTGTGGACTAATGGGATTTTAATTGAAGGCGGTTTGTAAATAATTTAAGTTGGATATGCGTTTAAAGTAGTAGGCACGCTCCGCGTGCCGTAACTTATCGCGTTTATTTTTCAGATTCGACGGGTTTTGTAGCACAATCTGTTAGATTGTTCCATAAGGAGCAAACTAACAGTTTGCACTACAAATATGGAACTCCCGTTATTTTAGATTGATTACATACAATAGGAAGATTATATGAAAATAGGTTTACGTATTCCCGGCACAGCCCGACAAATGCCGTTTACAGATTTCTGCAAGTGGTGTGCCGATAACGGATTTGAAGCAATTGATATTGGAGAAGCAACCCCCGAAGTCGTCAAAACTGCCCGGGACGCAGGCTTAGAAATTGGGACAGCAGATTTGCCCGGTACTCGCGAACTTCTCAGCGCTAAAAAGTCTACACAGAAATCAGGTGCAGAAAAAGCAAAAGCAGCTATCCAAGCCGCCGCAGACAACGATGTTCACATCATGTTCTGCGTTTTTGTCCCTGAAGATGCAAGCCTCGGACGTGCAAAAAACTTTGATATATGGAAAGACACCGTGCCACCTATTGCAGAATTCGCTGAGTCTAAAGGGGTAACGATTGCAGTAGAAGGCTGGCCCGGTGGTGCCCCTGCGTATCCTGCGCTCGGATGTACGCCTGAAATGTGGCGTGCAATGTTTGCTGAATGTCCTTCCCCTGGCTTAGGTCTCAACTATGACCCCTCACACCTTGTCCGAATAGGTATTGACCACATTCGCGCACTCAATGAATTTGCTTCTTATGTGAAACACGTTCACGGAAAAGATACCGCATTTGATGAGGAAGCGATGTACCTGCACGGCAATTTGGGACCGAGTTTTCACGGACCACGCGGGTTCGGTGAAGATTGGTGGCGATACACTATTCCCGGCGATGGTGTTGTGGATTGGCTAAAGGTGGTGCAACGTCTTGAAGATGAAGGGTTTGATGGCATCTTTAGTGTTGAATTAGAAGATTACCGTTATTGGCGGACATGGGAAGCAGAATCGGATGGGCTACTCCGTTCTCACGAATTTCTTTCCTGCTTTGTGCGGTAATTACATACTTTCTTTAACGTGAGTTTGATAAAAGAATTCAATTTTGAACCTTGTATTTCATTTACATTCATCTTGGTATGGAAATCGGACACAAAAACCAAAGCAAATACCTTTGCTCCGTATGATGTTTAAGTTATTAATTCGGTAATTTTGCGAGGTTAGGAAACCTCGCTAAATTACCCAATTTATTTTTTAATCTTCATTAGAAGCAATATGTTTATAGCAGCTATCGGACGCAGCACTCCGCTCCGTAGGTGCGGTATGTGGTTTCAGTATACATAGCACTCCGCTGAAGTGCTGCAATTTATTCGGCATCAAAGTTGGATAGCCAGGATATATCGTGTAAGATTCCTCTAAATTACTGAGTCAAACTATCTTTAGTATTATTATCAAACTCACGTTGCTTTAGTCTGTATTGCTAATTCTCTAACATTTTAATTTCTTGGAGAAATAATGCCTATTTTTAGATTAGAAGGTGACGATATATCTAACGCTAAACTTGTGATTGCACAAGAAACGGATCTGGAACTTGAAAGTCATCTTGAGGATTGGCTTGAAAGTAGTCCTTGGGCACTTGCTCAAGAACCTATTCTCTGGATTGGGAGACAAACGAGTGCTGGAGACGAAGAAGGAACTATTTTTCCTGACTTGCTCGGAGTTGATGCGGAAGGAAATCTCGTTATTGTTGAACTAAAAAAGAATCGTGCCCCACGTGAGGTTGTGGCACAACTACTTGAGTACGCAGTGTGGGCAAACGAACTATCAGAGCAACAAATTCATGAGATAGCTAAAACCTACTTTGAAACTCGTGATGAATTTAAGGATAAAACTTTTCAAGATACTTTCAGAAAAATGTTTGAGGTACTTGAAAACGATGAACTTCCCTCGCTGAATCAAGGTTTGCGTTTATTTATAGTTGCAGAAGAAATTCCAACACGGATTGCACGTGTTTGTCGATTTCTTCGAACTTCGCATAGAATGGATGTCATCTGCATAACAGTTTCAACGTTTCAAACGGAATCTGATGAAGTTATTGTTAGTATGCAAACAGTAGTTGGAGATGAAGACGTTTCAGCACTGAAAACACAAAAAAGGGCTGCATCCCATTTCTCACAATGGTCCAGGGAAACTGAGCGACAGATAGTATGGGAGACAGTACTGGAATTAACGGAGGGACATGTTAACGTTGAATTTGACTTGAAAGACGTCAGGGATTCCGTTTTAAAGAAACATCCCAATTTTAATCCAAATACCGTAGGAGGTATTTTGGTTTCAGATACTGTAAATAATGATCCCGCTTTTCCAAGTTCTGGCGAGAATAAATATTGGAGAGTAAAATCTGGGGTCTATCGCTTAAATGATTCTGAGAATGACAAAATGGAAAGTGACACAGAGACTAATCAAGTAACGCCAGCAATAAAGGATTCGGCACAGGACCGTTGATGTAATAAAAATTTTCAGAGGAATACGGTGACTCCATGCAACTCGTATGGACCGATTATATGAAATATAGGGTGGCTTTACGAGGATTTGATCGGGCTAAAATTGAAAATATTGTAAGATATTCTACAGAGCATTACTTTGATACTGAAACAGGTCGGAGGGTTGTTATTGGCAATCATGACCAAAAATTGGTTATGATTGCCTATGAGTCAGATGAAACTTCAATCACACCTATAACGATTCATGCGACAACACGGCGGCAGATTCGCTTTAGGATTAGGACACGGAGGTATACCCTTGAATAAACCAAAATTGAAATATTTTGACAAAGAAGATATATTACATCTTGTGATTTCTGACGAACCCCAAAACGGTAGTTTAGAGTTGAGTCCTAATATTACGGCTGAATTGAATGATAACGGCGAACTTATCGGTATTGAGATTCTCAATGCAAGTACTTTCATACAAGACGCAGTTTTAGGGACGAAGGACACTGAAAAACTTTTACACGCCAATGTTCAAACCACTTAATCGGTTCGGTTAGGAAACCGAACCTACCAGGGGTGTTGAGCATCAAACTGTTAGTTTGTGTCCGCATCTGCACAAACTAACAGTTTGTGCTACAAAATGTCCAAATAATTATATGCTTTACTATAAGTCTGCGTGCCTACTACTCTAACCGCAAGTCAAAAACGGTTTTGACGGTAGAAGTTTGTCCTGTGTTGAGCGCAGTCTGAATGGCGCGCTGATAGTCTCGTATGGAAAATGGCGTGCCGACCAGCGGCAGCAATTGATCGCCATACAGCTGCAAGAGATACAGACCGAGCTGAAATGTGTGAATCTGTTTTCCGTTGTATATTTCAAGTCCATACGTGTATGCCCCTTTTACACGTAACTGCTTATACCAGATAGATGTCCAATCTATATTTTTCGGTATTCCTGGCATACCGAGTAAGATGACTTCGCCACCTGCCCGTGTGAAACGTAACGCGTCGTCTATTGTAACGCTGGAACCGACACAGTCAAAGGTTAAATCCACACCCCCCAGCAAAACCTGTTGGCCAAGTTCAGGTTGATAAGATTTTGCATCAATTAATTCAGAGAAAACAGTGTAACGACTGTTGTTTACAGGTATCACAACATTTGCACCGAGATCACGAGCGAATTGCTGTTGATGTGAATGTTTGGCAAAAACGACGATTCGGTTTTGATATCCGAGCATCCGCAGTGCAGCAATGGTAAGCAACCCGATGGTACCGCCCCCAACTACGCATATATCGCTTTTACTGTCTAATTCTATCTGCAAAACACCGTGGACCGCACAGGCAAAAGGTTCAAGCAGTACAGCAATTTCGTCCGACATATCATCGGGGATAAGA
This sequence comes from Candidatus Poribacteria bacterium, assembly GCA_965221425.1. GTDB lineage: Bacteria > Poribacteria > WGA-4E > WGA-4E > WGA-3G > MSPOR6. The sequence goes on from OZ244889.1 coordinate 1,314,534, forward strand.
TGCAGTTGTGATTGATGTGCAAGCACATATTGACTCCATCCGCCCCCCGTATCCCGACAATACCCTGTTTGAATGCCAGCAGAGATGCTCCCCTTTGTGATATTTTCACAGTTGGCAAAACGAAAGTTTTGGCACTGATGGCACGGCGGATCAATTTCTCTGACTACACATGAAAGTGCAGGTTCAATAACCACTCTTTCACCGATAGACCAATCTTTGACTGCATCACCGATCTCTACGATTTCACCGACGATTTCATGTCCTAAAACAAACGGTGTTGATGTGAAAGGCGAAAAATAGGGACTTCCCTTTGCAGTAATCGTTGCTAAATCGGAACCACAGATGCCGCTGAGTCGGGTTCTGATTTTGACCCATTGTTGCGTTGGGAGTTGTGGTTCCGGAATATCAACGAGGTCGATGCAGGAGAATTGGGACGTGTAGAGACTGCGCCACCTTTTTCCAAGGTAGCGCAGTGCAAGATAACGAGGGATGTTTTTGGTGTATTGAATGGCTTGCACTGTGCTATCTTGCCTCAATTAAGTCAATGTATCTGACGGGTCATCGCTTTCGTAGGTTACGGGTTTTCCCATTGCTTTAGCGATTACTTTTAGTAGTGCTTCTTTGCGAGTTTCAAAGAAGCCATCAAAATCGTCAGCTTGAAGTGCATCAGTAGAAATATGATGGGAATTAAGTTTATCTTCTGGAGTAGTGACTTGATCGCTCTCTAGAAATAGAGTAAGTTGTTGACCCCATGCTTCTATACTCTCCAAATATTTTGAAGGAGCTTCCCCACCTATTGTGCGATTTGTACGGGCCAAAAGTGGTGTTTTATTGACGATACTATTGAATTTACTCGTCCTGAATTTGCTTTGAGGAATCTCATACTTTTTACAACACCAAGCCCTAGGAAATATGTGATGTGCTTCGATTTTTTCATTACTAAGTGTATGTGATCTGATAGTACAACCGGTTTGAAAATCATAAGCTTGCATGAGCAACGCAAATATGCCCTTATACGCAGCACTGTTGTAATCTCGAAGATCAAGGAGCCGATTAGCTTGAAAGTTAGCATCCCGAATTGTCCTTGGTTCGTTAGATTCATCCCCGGTTATCCAAGGAGGGACCTCAGAAAAATCGCTGGCAAATCGCGTCTCAGTAGCACTACCGTACATTTCGCCAAATACACCGCACCAGAACCAGCGTGCAATTTTTTGCTGGGCTTCTTCTGTTTCCGCAGCATCCCCCAGTTTAGTAAGAATTGCGGCAAGCGGAACTAACTGAGGCGGGTACGGGAGATCGCGAGCGGTTAATATATTCTGTTTGTCTAGAAGGTAGGCAGCTTTCTCAAATCCTGTCTCAACTTGATCTGCTAATTCTTGATATTTTGCTGCTGTCAAATCCAGCATTTCTTTTCGCCTGCAACTACCCGCGATAAGCAGTGTAAGTGCTTGTAGAAAATTGACCTTATCAATTCCATCCAGAAGTGGATATTTTTCCTTCATCCGCTCATTTCTTATTTCCCAGTCATCCCGGAGATCGATACCATCAGTTTCGGAACCATCATCAGTGCTGCCGGCAGCGAAAAAAGCAGTAAGCAGTTCAAACACTGTGAGTTCTATACCTTGGCTGTTTACCCTCTCAAAGATTAGACACACTTCTTCCTTTGAAGTTTCCTTATCAAGGGTAATAGTGGGCACTTGATATGTCTTAAAGAGGTCTATGACTTTACTATCAAAATCTTTAAATAAATCCCACTTTTCATCATAGTCACCAGCCTGATTTTTCCAGTACTCAAGGTAACCTCGTTCCCATTGGTTGGCATTGAAGATTTGATTTACAGGGAACATATCCGCGGCATATTCTTTCTCCGAGGAGGAGAGGTCAAGTTGAGCCTTCTCTTGGAATTTTCTCACTATACGGTTCTCTGGGACCGAGATGACTGACTCTACCCGATCTGTTCCGACTGTGACACAAGCCTTCATGTCTAGATAGTACCAGCGATTCGTCTTATTTTCCTTAGTATCTAAAGTATAAACTGCTTGATCAGATGTCAGGGATTGGAACAACGCTGTCAACCGCTGCTGACCGTCTAAAATTAACGTTTCGGGTTCTACTTTGTCAATTCCTGATTCAGTTCCTTCAATCGGACGAGTTGCCAAACGAACAGGTCCGCCATTTACCAACATCAAGATTGCTCCGATAGGAAATGACTGCGATACACTAGCGATAATCTTTTGGACATGGTCATCAGGCCATATCCAACCCCGTTGAAAGATGGGAAGTTGTATCGCTCCTCGCTTTATTTTTTTCAGTATTTCCCTGAGAGGATCCTTGTCACTCTTAAAATTACTCATTCTTATCTCCTTATTTTTTATGTTTTATTTCAATTGAGGACAGCTGCACTACATCGTAGGTGGGATCAGGAGATCCCACCTTGAGGTGGATAGTTTAGACGATTACTTTGTTTTGATAATACGCCATCAAAATCTCAGCAACTTCGGGGCGTGCGATTTCTGGTGGGGGTGGTTCGCCAGCGGCGAGCATCTCACGCAATTTTGTCCCAGAGATGCTGAAGTAGTCGTCTGCATCGTGCGGGGAGTCGCTCATCATGACGATTTCATTGCGCTTTTTGCTCCATACGGTGAAATTACCACGGAAGATACCGATTTCGAGTGCATCTTCAGGAATTGCATCAAAAATCTTTTGTGCATCAAACGGTCCATAGAAATCACCAGCACCAGCATGGTCGCGTCCGACGATGAAGTGCGATGCACCACAATTCTGACGGAAAACGGCGTGGAGGAGTGCCTCCCGCGGTCCGGCGTAGAGCATATCGAACCCATAACCGGTGATAGAGACAGTATTTTCGGGAAAATAGTGTTCTACCATCGTACGGATGCAAGCATCACGAACAGCAGCGGGAATGTCCCCGGGCTTTAGCTTACCGAGAAGCATATGAATTAGAATACCATCGGCATTGACTGCCTCTTGTGCGATTTTGCAGAGTCCTTCGTGGGCACGGTGCATAGGGTTACGCGTCTGAAAAGCGACAACTGTTTCCCATCCACGTGCAGCAATGTCATCACGAATTTCAACGGCTGTGCGGAATGTGTCAGGGAAGTCTTCGGGAAAATAGGAGTAGTTCAGTATTTCAATAGAACCAGAGAGGACGTTGTCTCCGACATCGGCAAAAGCAGGAACGCCAGGATGTTCGGGATCGGTTGTGCCAAAGGTTTTTTCAATAATGAGATGTTTCTTTTCTGGGGTGAGACTCTCAATAGCTGAAACCCTCATAATAGCTAACGGTGGATTGCCATCAACGTTTGGATCGCGTAGTGCAATTTGGTCAGCATTTCTCACCGCATCTGTGAGTTGATCATCAGGGACAATGTTCAGGATAGGCACTGGCCAAAAAAGTCCGTTCGGCAGTTTCATATCATTAGCAACTTTTGTTGCCTCATCAATATTCATATATCCCGTTAGCGGGGTGAAGTATCCTGATGCAAGCATAACGGCTGATGCAGCTGCACCTGAAGAGAGAAGGACAGATGGAAGTTGTTCTGCTTCCTTCGTCAGTTCGGCGCGTTGCGCATCATCCGACACGTAAAGCGGTGTTAAGGTTTCAGCTCCATGTGGTTTAATCATTCAATTCTCCTTAGTACATTAGGACTTACGCACAAGTGGTAGGCGCGTTTTGTAAACGCGCTGATAATTCAGAATTTTGCTGAAAATTACACCATTTTAGCTATAATTACTGCAAAAATCGGAAAAATTGCGTAAGTCCTGTACATTTAATTCTGAAATTATAGGAATCACATTGGTTAGTGTGTATCCGTAAATTTAAAATTCACATAAAATCTATAAAGATCCACAATGAAATATTAAATATGGAGGTTATTCTTTCTCAGCAGTGATCTGTTCAACGATACATCCGTTCCATATCCAATGGATATGTTTCTTATCAGTCTGTATCCGCTTTTTTGGCGTGTAAATTACAAGAGCAAGATAGCCGTTTTCCACTTCAACTGTGGCTTCTTTTTCAACTTTTTCGTTGTGAGGCGGCACAATGAGTTTTTTTATTATCCGCTTTCCGTTTGCCAACATATTGACTTCGTGTGTTGCTTCTTCCGCTGATTGAAAAATGTTCGTTATACGATATGTACCATTTGGTAGGTCAATTCTGAAAGCAGCATCTTCTTTGCCAAAGACTGCATCTCTTGTGAGTGGCGTGGAATCTTCTGGTGGTCCGAGATACGCTGCACGTGGCGAAATCCTCCAGTTTGTTGTGTTCGTCTGTTCTCTGGGATTCCACTCCGTATCCCAACCATATTTTCCGCTCACATACATTGTTTTCGGACCGACGATGTAGTAGTTCTTTTCGGCTTCAGCATTGTCAGGCTGCATATCAAAACGGATTATCAGATTACCCGCTTCTGTCTTATCCCAGAGGTCAAGCACCGGTTTTTGTGTTTTTCTTTTGAATAGTTTAAGGTGTTTCGTTTCATGAATAATATCGTAATTAGGTTTAAGATCCGCAAACGGTTCGGTTTCTGGATAGTACCATGCAACAACATAATCCGCGCGAATATAGCCTAATCCTACGCTATCTTTGTTGTTCCGATTTACCGGAAAGTAGTAATAGTTTGCCTCATAGTTTGCCATGTGAACAACATCATCCGAATATACGCCATAGAAAGCAGTGGAATGAACAAATGGTGTAACATATCTAATTTCATTCCGCTTTTCCATTTTTTTCTCGGTTTTATTGTAATGTTCAAATTCGAACTCTGATTTGTGCCAACCTGCGGACCGATGATTAAAAGTAGAATGAGGTTCTATCAACTTAGCCCCTGATACAAGTTCAGCAATCTCAGTAGAGATACGTCCGTGGTCATAAGTGGTTCTTCCAAAATGAAATAAGGTAAAAATAATAAGACCCGTCGTGATACCGTAGCGAATGAATTTGTGCATATCCATAACAATCCATGGTGCTAACATAAGTAGGATGTAGATATGGATGCGGTCATTAATCCAACCTCCCGGTCCGTAACTCCACGGTGCTTTGATAAACATATAAGTGAATAGGATAGCAATTAGCAAAAATGCATCGGTCTGTTTTATCCACTGCCTTTGGATGACCCTATATATGATAGAGATAACAACTGTGATGCTTAAAATGACAAGCAAAAAGTAGTTGACAGGCACGTGCCAATCAGTAAAATAGACGATTGACTTAACGCCCCAAAAGTAGTCCCAAATCCATTCGATACCTCTATGATTGCCTGTAGGATGCAGTTTGAGACTCTTTAGGTAGTATTCCATCAATACAAAATAGATCGGCACCATGTAGAGAAGGAAACGGAAAAAAGGTTTGAGACTATAAATGAATTGTTTAATGATTGCAGTGACGCGCTCATGCCGAACTCGCCATGCTTCTGCTAATGCTCCACATCCCCATATACACCCAGCTGCAACAGATATACCTAATACGACAAGACCATAAGATGCAATGTGAGACAAATAGGTAAGCAGGAACAGTATATACAGGACATAGATATGTTTAACCTGCATGTTGTCCTTGTGTTTCCACCAGAATCCGAAACTAAAAAAGAAAAATGAGATGCTAAGGGTGAAATTGTAAAATCCCATGTAGAGAAGATAGTTATAGGCAAATGGAAAACCGAGCCAAGCGAACAGAAACTTATCTTTATGATCTTTATGGACAGCATTAATAAAATAGAAAAACGCAATCGGTATCGCCCCAATTGCGAATGTTAAAAAAACTTTCTCTGCCATGACAGGCGGGAAAATATAGAGAAGTGCAGCAAGTGCAATGTGGGATAACCAGTTCGGGAAGATGGTGATATTAAGTTTCCACGCATCTCGCATCTTATAGTTTTCGTGCTTATTATATTCTTTCAGCACCAATGCGTTGTATACGTGACTTGGCCCGTCTTGAGAGGGGAAATACGCAAAAATCCAGAGCGGAAGGATATGTAATATCAACAACACAACAAATAGGTGTTTCCATGATAAATTTCTCCAATTAAACATATCCTATCTCCGATCAATAAAAGTACAATCTAAGCTTGTAAGTTCTCTTTATAGTAAAGACAGTGCTCCGTCAAAGGGCACTGTTCACACAACGGTTTTCGGGCATTACATATTTGTCTGCCGAAATAGATCAGGTTCATGTGAAACGGATATGATTTTCCCTTCGGGACAATCGGTGGTAACTCGTAATGTGCCTTCTCTGCACTGCAATTCGGTTGAACCAATCCGAGACGTTTAGATATTCGTATGATATGTGTATCAACGGGAAAAACCTCTCTACCACATGCAAAAGAGAGTGTAACAGAAGCAGTTTTGATACCGATTCCTTTATGTTGAATGAGGAAGTCTAACGCATCTTCTGTTTTCATATCGTGGATAAACTCTAACGATAATTCGCCATATTCCGCTTTGAGCCACGCGAGAAAGTTTTTAATCGTCTCAGTTTTCTGTTTGCCTAACCCGACAATCTTTATCGTAGCCTCAACAGCATCAGCATCCGCTTTCAGAACATCTTCCCAAGTTGGAAATTGTTCTCTAAGCTGAGCATATCCTTTGTCACGGCTGACATCAGTTGTATTTTGGGACAAAATGGTTAAGATCAGGCATTCCAAAACATCTTCCGTGCCATCCCATGTTGGAACACCGAACAATTTCTCAAGTGTATCTGATATGATTTTTGCTTTCTGCTGTAATTTCAATTTTCTACCGTGCCTTGCGTTTTCAATATATTATACCACAAAAAGAAAAAATGGCAACGCTTTTATAAGAACAAAACTAAAACAGGAAGCGGTACATCGGTTGATCAAGTGCAACTGCCAATAGACTCCAGAACGCGCCAATTACAAATTCACCCAGCACAATTCCGAGGAAAAACGGTATCGCTTTTCGATGCAAACGAATACCACCGTATTTCAACACAAGCCATTTGAGTAGCCATCCGACAAAAATTGATCCGATCATCGGGTTTATTGCCCAACTGCCCGATATGGCGTAGCCAACAGGATGTAGATTCCACCAGATAAACCGCATCCGCATTGCTGCGAGAACCAGTGTTACAACAAATCCAAACGTAGCGAAACCAATCGCTGGCACATCAGGCGGCGCAGCGTAGGTTAACCAAGACTCTAACCTGCCAAAGGATTCTCTACCGAAACCGGGACCGCCACCTTCAGCATAGTACATTGAAAGAAATGCCCAAAATGAACCGAGCGCGCCCAAAACAGATGCTAACATCATCAGCATTGCAAACCTTCGTATTGGGATATTTGCACCCTCCGCGAGTTTGAATCCCTCAAGCTGATGCGGCATCGCGTGCGAACGGTGCGCACGGTTGAGGAAATAGAGATAGGCAAAGCCAGTCAAATTCACTGCCCCCAGCCTACGGATACCGACTAATCTCGGCAACATCTCATCAGGTCCGATAAAGTGTAAATCATGAACAGGCGATCCGAGTTCCGCACGGAGTCTCGTAATTGCAATCGCAATCGCAAACCAGATTGCGAAATAGACAACGATTATCCAAAGACTCATCCCCATCTTAAGACAAAATCCAACGATAAAGACAGAACCCGCGATGAGCGCGAAAAGGATAAGCCGATATGAAATCGGTTCATCTCGACTCGGTGCAGTTCGATCATTAAGTTTGTAATTCCTTGTGAAAATACTTTGCCCAATTTGTTTCAAATACTGCCGACTCATCCAGATGGCAAGAACACATAATCCCAGATATGCACCATGAGATTGCTCCGCTTCATAAGGAAAACGCGGTAGACCGCGCCAACCTGCAATTGTTCCTAACAATCTCTCTGCGCGCCAAATAAGCCAGAATGCCCAGCACGAGAATGAGAGATCAAGTGGTATGAAGAACGATAACCCAACTCCAAACGGAAAAACACCGATAGGACTCCACCCAATACCATTCCATGGACGTTCAGTGAAAATTCGGCGGAGGTCATAGAGTTTACCACCAAGACTTGGCACCGCAGGAAACAGATAGTTTAAGCCGTTGATAATATCTATTGTCACACCGATTGCCAGACCTATCCACATCCATGGGGATCGGAAGAATCTACCCTTAGGTGTCGTCATCTCATACGGTAGTTGGATAATCGGATAACTGAGTCGCTCGGATTCTACCCACTGCTTCCGAAAAATCAGACTCAAACATAGCATAACAAGGTGGACAGCCACAATAAAGAGTGTCCACCAAAAAATTTTGGGTAACCAAGCAATTAAATTCTGCGATTCATAGATACTGGAAAAGCCATAATAATATCCTTCAAGAGCTCGTTTATTGCTAACAACTAACCATTGTGGAATATGCAGATGAAATAGGTTTATCCAATCATTTTCCGGTGTAGCAAACCAATGTGCATGCCCGATGAGCGGCATCAGCACGAGGAATCTATCAACACCAGCAAGTCCAGCACCTATTGAAATACATGTGTAAATTACAAGCAACTCACCGCGATTTAGCGCGAGGATACGATTCAACCGACGTAAAAGGAGGCCAATCCCAAATAGAATTAAGATCGTTATGACAGCGTTGTAAAAAAGGGAAACCTGCGTTGGACTGCCACCACCGCGCAGAATTGAGGCAGAGACCCACCAACAATTCAGCGGCACCAACACACAAATTAAGAGGATAGTAAATGGACGGATTTTGGGGATATTTGTTGGAATTTGTTCGCCTTGTTTCATAATAACTTTGCCAATTTTACAACAGTTTCCCCTATTACACAATACATTTTTTGCATTGTTTACTGGCACCAGATGTGCTATAATCAATAGTACTGAAAACTTGAAGTATGAGAGCAGGTTTCAAACCTATGCGAATTTCAAGAAAAAAACTCATCTTCATAATCCTAATCGTCTTGATAGGCATCATTGTTTTGTCCACCGTTATATACCAACATACCTCACTTTGGAAACCTGAACAGAGTCTTATTACACTACTCCCGGAATCCCCAATTTGTTACCTAACGCTCAAGGAATTAGATGGTCTTGTTAAGACGTTTAATCGCAGTGAATTGGGCAAACAAGCTGCACAAATGCCGATCCTCAGCCATGTCAAAAGGCAACTCTGGTGGCAACAACTGGTATATCAGAAGTGGGTGTGGGAAGCCGAAATGGGGGGCAAGCTTGATATGCGGGCGGTCAAGGGACATTTCGGAAAAGAAGCGATACTTGCACTATATCAACGTGAAGGCGAACTTTCGTTCCTGCTTATCACCGAACTGGGCGGGCCGGAGAAACTCGCCATTGAAGCAATTACCGCTACAGACGCAATCAACCCCAAATACGAAAGAATCCAAACCGAATACAACGGACTAACGATCAATACTATTATCGGATATCCGCTTGATTTTAGTTATACTTTCATCGGAAAAATAGGTGTTTTAAGTCTCAACCCATTGCTTTTAGCAGAGCTAATTGATATTTATGCTGGGAAAAAAGATGGTTTCCTTGTTCGACATCCTATAAAAGAGAGAATTCAGGACAGTTACAATAATGATACGAATACAGGATACTTAGACGTTCCTCGTCTTGTTGCTATGTTAAAAGGTTTGGCGGACAATTCCAATTCACTTGTTGAACAGATTTCTACATCTTCTGAGAATAGGGGATTCTGGACATTTGGCAACCGATATGAAGACGGTGTAATTATATCGCAGTATCGTATTGGAAACCCTAAAAAACCTGTTTCGTCTCAATCAGCGGTACAACACAAACCTTCATTTCTTCCGGGGCAAACTGCCATGGCCGCATTCAATCCAGACAACAATTGGGATAAAACGTGGAAAATGTTGAAGGGTAACTTGGCGATTAAGGTTGCTTCAGAAACACTTAATCTTTCTCAAAATTTGGCATCAGAAATGACTGCTGCATTGATTACGCATAGTGAAGGAGAGGCATCTAAAATTCCTTCGTTAGTTCTACACGCGCCAATTCAAGAGAGGGACGCATTTGTTGAAAAAATTGAAAAGTTAAAAAACACGAAAATTTCTATAGCTGGGACACCGCTTGAATTCCTTGAAACACAAAATTATAAAGGCGTGACGGTACAACCTGTCCAGTTACGCTTAAATTTCTTATTCTCATTTATTGGCGGATATGCTATTGTGGACAACCATTTTTTCTTTAGCACAACGCTTGCAGGGTTAAAAGCTGTGCTTGATACGAATTCAGGGGATGTCCCAACATTAAAAGACGTGCACTTTTCTAACAAAAGTATGCAGATGTTCATCCAACCGAATTTGTTAGTACCAGAAGTAAGACGTTTTATACCAATCGCAACATTATTTGCTTCTCTTTCGGGACAAAAATTGGATGCTGTTTTAATGCAGCATATCAGAGATAATCTGTTTCCGTTGGAGTCTCTCGGTCCGATTACTGCTGATGTGCATTTTGGTAAAGATGGAGTGGCTGCAGAGGTGCGCATTGTTTTGGAAAATAATACTTTACACGAGAAATAAAGGAGGATTGATGATGGAAAATGTTACACTTGAAGGTGTTATTGAACGCTTAGATAGATTGGAAAAAGTAGTTGTGGATATAAATTTGCAGCTTTCCTTGCTGGTCAAGAAATTAGTGTCAAATGATTCAGAAATTTGCACAACGAGTGAAGAAGCAACTATAACAAACACACAAGGTGAGAAGGAAGATGTTGATATTGGTGTGAAAATAATTGAGGAAATATTAGAACGGATGGGATATCCGCCTGATTTTGACCCCGGTCCGATTGAGAAACTTCATGAAAGTATGAGGCAACACGGAATCCGTGCTGAAGATAATGAGTTTAGCCGCGCCATTATTGAAGAACGAGAAAATAGAGGGGCTTACGATGAAAAAAGAAACACAAACACTTAGTCAAGTCATAGGACACTTAGATCGACTTGAAAAGAGTATCGCTAAGTTGAATCAACAACTTTCTTTGCTCGTAGATGCCGTAGTAACAAGCAAGCAGAAAAACTTTAAAACAGGGGAAGAGGTGATGGCATTTTACGGACGTAACAAAAAACAAAATGCTGATATTGTCCAAGAAGTGTTTGAAAAAATAGATATTTCTGGTAAACCAATTCCAGACGAAGAGCTGCAAGCACGCATGGTAAAAAGAGGCATTTGTGCTGAAAATAATGAGTTTAGTCGCGCTATTATTGAAGAGCGTGAGAAATAAGTATGTACTATTTCTATTTTGATGCAAGCGCATTAGTTAAGCGGTACACAAGGGAAGCTGGGAGTGACACAATTAATTTTCTCTTTGCTAATGTGCCATTGACGCACATGCAGTGCTTAATACTTGGAGCTATGGAAGTCTTTTGGATTTGTGTCCGTAAAGGAAACGATGGTCGCATCACAAAGAGTGAATTTGTCCGTGCTGTCACCCATTTGAAAAGTGAAGTGATCAATAGACAATCAGAATTCAAAACGATTTCTGTTCCTGATATGCTTATTTTAAACTCAATGTCTTTGATTGAAAACCATTCCATCAATTCCGTTGATGCGATTGTCTTGCGTTCTGCGTTAGACATCTCAACAGAACTTCACAATACAGATAATAGGTTAGTACTCGTTGCCTCCGATCAACGTCTCCTCAGATCTGCGCAAGATGAAGGATTGCTTGTCTTTAACCCAGAAATTGATTCGCAACAGACTCTTACAGATTGGATTACACATATATGAATACAAAAATTGGTATCGGGATAATAAGTTTTGCGCATGGACACGCGAACGCATACTGCCACAAGATGCAGACGTTTGATGATGTTAAACTCATTGCATGTTGGGATGATAACGTTGAACGCGGCGAAAATGCTGCTTCACAATTCGGGATGGACTTTTCACCGCACCTTGAGGATGTGGTTAATCATTCTGAAATAGACGCTGTGATTGTAACGTGTGAAACAAATCGGCACGCGGAGATGGTAGAGGCTGCGGCATCAGAAGGCAAACACATCCTTTGTCAAAAACCGATGGCACTCACCTTAGAAGATTGTGATAAGATTGCCGATGCCGTGCAAAAATCAGGCGTTAAGTTTATGATGGCACATCAGATGCGCCGCGATCCTGCTAACATCGCAATGAAAGAACTTATTGAGAGTGGCGTATTAGGTAAAATAGGGATGCTGCGGAGGCGGCACTGCATCAATGTTCTCTTTAACGAGGCATTTGTAACAGGACCGAGTCGTTGGCACATTGACCCAGTGAAGAATATGGGCATGTTCATGGATGATGCATCCCATGCAACCGATTTTATCTATTGGATGCTCGGTAAACCGACCAGTGTGATTGCCGAAATTGATAATGTTCTGACAGATGTCGCACCAGACGACACAGGGGTTGCAGTCTATCGATTTCCGGATGGTGTAATGGCTATTCTGATTAACACATCCGTGACGCTTGCAGGTGAAAATACCACTGAAATCTATGGAGATGAAGGCGTTGTCATTCAAAACTATGGTGATGGACCTTCGTGTAACATGCCACGCCCTGATGACGCGGTGGCGTTAAAACTGTATACGCGAAATGAGCCCTCATGGAAAGACATGGGAATCCCGATTCCAAATAACCATGGAGAACGAATTGCGGGTGTCCCTCGTCCATTTATTGATTGTATAAAGAATGATATTGAATCCGATGTAACAGTAGAAGATGGTAGGGTTTCTGTAGAAATGGTTTTGGGCGCATATCGTTCAGCACAAGAAGGTAGGCGGGTTTCGTTTCCACTATAAAGGAATGTATAGTAAAACTTGCAATTAATGGGACATTTCTGTATCGCAAACTGTATGAAGTGTAAATAAATATTTCGGTAATTTTGCGAGGTTAGGAAGAAATCAACGGTATGAATCATGGCGAATGCCATACGGGGAATCATGCAGCATGCCACACGGGGAATGCCATTAAGGCATTCATACCGTTGATTTGGCGCATGCTGCCACGCGCATTCATACCGTTGATTTGGCGCATTCGCCTTTAGGCATTCCTCGTGCTACAAAATACTGACTAATTATCAGCATTTTTTCATTAAAGACGTGTTTCCATGTCTAAAATCTTGTAGGTAGCAACTTGAGTTATATAAAGGAATGTATTACTCCACATTCACCTGCAAAATGTAGTTCTATGGACTATTTCTACGCATAATACTCAAGATTTGTCCCGTCATACCGCTGTCAGTGGGTTGCGTTGCAAGGAAAAGCGCGGATGGTACAACCTGTTCTGGCTCTTTCCACGGGTCGCTCTGTCCTCTAAAAGTATCAGTACTCTCCCAAGCAGGTTTTGAAAGTTCTGTTTTTACGGGACCGGGTATCAGGACATTTGCAATGATACCGTCCTGCCATACCTCTTCTGCAATTGCTTGAGTCAACCCGTGCAAAGCCGCTTTAGATGCACTATAAATGCTCAAGTTTGCGTGACCAACCATCCCCAATCCAGAACCTATGTTGATGATATTTCCACTATTCTGCTGCTGCATTATAGGCAACACTGCACGGCAACAGTGAACAACACCCATGACGTTGATCTTCCATACCTCATCCCATTCCTGATCGGTTGTGTCTAAAAACAAACCCCTTGGATTGATACCAGCATTATTGACGAGGATGTCTATTCTTTCGTACTGATCCATCGTCTTTTCAACAAGATTTTCAACTTCAGTACGGTTCTGTAAATCAGTGGATACTACGAGGACATTTCCACCATTTGCTGAAATCTCATCTGCGACCTCATTAAGTTGGTCCTCGCTTCGTGCTGCGATTACAACGGATGCCCCTTCAGCCGCGTAAGCAATGGCAATTGCTCTGCCAATGCCGCGACCGCCACCTGTAATGATAGCGACTTTGTCTTTGAGTTGCATGGATGATTCCTTCCATATTTACGTAAAATCAATTGTTGGATTTGATTAATGAATAGCTAGGATTTTTTTGAACGACTCCACATATTCATCAAACGCTCCAATTGCGCGCGGCTTGATTGAACTTTACGTTTCAAATCAGCGGCGAGAGTCGTTAGGAGGTCAGTCCCACTTTTTTCGGCGCTTTCTACTTGTTCTTTCAACCGATAGGTGCGTCCTGCCTTAACCCGATTTATCTCTGAGCGCAATTCCGCTGTTGCTCGGTTGAGACCTCGCAATTCTGCCTGTAGCCGTTTTCTTTTTTCTGCTGTTGTATGCTCAGTATCAATTGCAAAGTCAGTTTCACCGATGCTTAACCGCTCCAGAATTTGAATATCTTGTTCATGATATGCGCGATTAATGAGCGGCATTAACTGTTCTCGTCGGTTTTGCTCTTCAGGATGCTCCGCTTTATCAGGATGAAATCTCTTGGCAAGTTTACGGTAAAGATTTTGCAGGAATTTCGCTTCCTTATCTGGAAGTTCGTTTTTTTCAGATTTCTGTTCACCTTCTTTTTCTGTTTCACAGGCATTGATTCGTGCCCGGTTTTCTCTAAAACACGATTCAACCCGCGTTTCAATTTCATCTTCGCTCACATCTTCTCGGCGTAATTGCAAGCGAAGACGGTACTCCTTTGTTTCAAGATCAACCTTATCGAGTTCGAGATAAAAATGCCCAATCTGAGCATTATACCTGTGCTGAAACAGATCAACTTCTGCTTTCAGGTGTTCCTTTGCTACAGTGAGTTCTTCAACTTGCCCCCGCTTTTCTTCAATAGCTTGAATAAGTCGATTAATCTCCTTTTCTTCATTACTATTGATATGAACTAAGGTAGTCGGTTTCATGGCTTACGATAAGTGATACGCCCACGTGTCAAATCATAAGGTGAAAGTTCTACGGTTACCTTATCTCCCGGTAAAATTTTGATAAAAAATTTCCGCATTCTACCAGAAATATGTGCAAGAATTTCATGTTTGTTTTCTAATTCCACACGAAACATTGCATTTGGTAAAGGTTCAACAACCACACCTTCTACCTCGATTTTATCTTTTTTTGAAGGGGCTTGTTCTGTAACTTCGTTTTCAAAATCATTCTCTATAGAATCATCTTGTCGCTTCTTCGGCTGTTGCTTTCGATTTGAACCTCGCTGTTTTGTAAATCGAGGCTTCGATTTTCTCCTATTTCCTGAAGGTCTACGATTCAAAATATAGTTCTCCTTACTAAAGTAAATTAAGATTGATCTTCATAACTAAAAGATTTTCCTGCTTCAAGAACAAGTTCCTGAAAAAAATCTATAGCGAGTTGGAGCTGATTTTCAGACTCCTCTTTATCGCTACTTGTGGAAACAAAATCAACAGGCATCATGTTGCCGCCAACTTCGCGGAGGGCAACATACGCCTTTAGATAAACTTCTGGATGGCGTTCCATCACCTTTTGCATCAGTGGTGAAACTTCCGCTTCAAACATATTTACAAAAACCCGTGCAGTACTAATCTCAGCACGGTAACGTTCAACGATAAGGGGTTGGATATGTGTTTCAAAAACTGCTTTCATCTCGCGCGGTGGACCGGGCATCATCATTAGCGTGGATTGCTGATGAGAAACACTGATACACGGTGCCCATCCCGCCGGATTCTGAAGCACTTTTGCTGTTTCAGGCACAGTTGCCATCTTGGTAAGTGCTTCATTCAACGGGTCGTTTTCAGACATCTCCCGGCGTTTGCGGAATTCTGCGATGGTCTCCTCGCTCACAACAGGTTTTGTACCAATCAGGGATGCGACAACTGCCACCGTCATATCGTCCGGTGTCGGACCGAGTCCGCCTGTCATTAGGATAAGTGCTGTTTCACGTTGAATGGCAGCACCTAACGCATCAGTCATCTCATCAGAATCATCGCGGAGCATTGTTACCCTGCGTAATTCGCCACCGAGTTGCAGTATCTGCTGTGCAATCCAGTGGGCATTCGTATCCTGAATTTGTCCCAGAACTAACTCCGTTCCGATTGAAAACAGTTCTATTGCCACCTAATTCTCCTTATAGTAAACCTATAATTATTGGGACACTTCTGTAGCGCAACCTGTTAGTTTGCGTCCTTATGGCACAAACTAACAGGTTGATGCTCAACTACCGTTGTCCGGTATGTTCCAAAATAGGTTTATCAAAGTGTCCCAATAATCTCAAAATTCACTATCTTAACCTAAGTTGCTACCTATAAGATTTTAGACACACAAATGCCATTTTTTATAGAGAACAGTTCGTTATTCGTGAAATATTGTAGCGCAAACTTTATGAAGATTAAAAAATAAATTGGGTAATTTAGCCAGGTTAGGAAACCTTGCCAGCAGAGATACACACCTGCTGCTGGCAAGGTTTCCTAACCTTGCCAATTACCGAAATATTTACTTAAACTTCATTCAGTTTGCGTACTAATATGCACAAACTAACAGTTTGTGCTACTATGTGGCAACTTAGGTTATCTTATAAAACCTGTTTAAGAAATTCAAACGCGCCGACACCGTAAAAACTATGTCCCGCTTCAAATACCTCAAAACCCAATTTATCTTCAGCATTGAAGTGCTTGAAGATCGCTTTGGCACGTTCAACAGACGCGCGGGTAGCCGCAATTGGAAAAATTGTGTCTTCCGTACCAGACTCAACAAACAGTGCGCGTGGCGCAATTAATCCGGCAATATCGTACATCTCCGCATATTGTAACACATTTGGTATATAATTGTCTATACAATGACTAATACTCAAGATGCTATCCTTGAATGTATTGAAATAACCGCTTATAACTGCGGCTTTCACACGTTGGTCAATTGCTGCAGTATAAAATGAGGTTGTTCCGCCACCAGAGATTCCCATGATACCGAGTCTATCCATATCGACTTCAGAACGAGTCGCCAAATAATCGTAGGCACGCATCGCATCATAGACTCGCCATCCGACCATCGTCTGCCCAAGCAGTAAAGCTGCACCAGCACTCGGTTGACACGATGAACTCCCGCCGCCTCTCTCACGTGCAACCGCATCCCTCCTATGACCAAACCCAAACTGTTCAATAGCAAGCACAGTGTAACCGTGCGCTAAACATTGGAGCGCAAAATCGTTTTGATACCCACCCCATTCCTCACGCATGCTGCCATCTTCTTCAATGCCAACAATGTCGTCTACGCCGCGCCCATGCCCTGCTAAACAGAGGATTGTGGCGTTTGGCGTGTTGATGTCCACGTGTGTTGGTGTTAGGAAATAGCCGTAAGTCGTCATATTCGGACGACTCTGGAACAGCACTGTTTCACGGGTATAATTCTCAAATTCGCGTGTCTCCAAAGTCTCAGGTTGTAAGTCGCACTTTGTTGACGGAAAACCGCCTACTAATTCGACAAGTTTTTCGCGTAGAACCTGCTGCCATGCTTCCGCTTCTTGTGCGGTCGTTGCTCGGAATTCTAATTCGCGTGGCAACTCAGCGTATAGCTGATGCGAAAATGTTAGGGTGTCTAAGTACTGTTCGTTGTGCATCTTTATCACTTCTTTCTAACGGTAAAATCGGGTTTATTGAGCTCTGCTGTCACCGCCTGCGCGTTTTGGAATATCTTTGATAAATTCAACTTGATTGGATTCTTATATATCAGATGGAGAAACTGCACCGAGCAAATTGTGGTCTAAATAAGCGTATGCACTACAACCCATTTGATTAATATTTTAAGTTGGTTGGGACTGAGATTCCTTAATTGATTAATTTCATTCTAGGGAAATCTATGAAATGTTTCCATTTTTCTATTAGAAATTCCATAAATTCTTCAATAGGTAAATTATTGTTTCTTATACTTAAAGATAATTCAGCTCCTATTTTAGTATATTCTATAAAACCTAACCATATAGTTTGATTTTCAGTCAGTTTTTTCATTGCGATATACGTATTAAAATATGAAACGTCTTTAATTCCACTATTACGTATTCCTCCTGCAACTTTGTTGGTTTTAATTAATTCTATTTCCTCTAAATATTTTAATTTATGTCTATCTATGCCATGTTGAATATAAATATCAGGTATATTCTGATCAAACGGTATACCTAACGCATCAGGAGTATTTTCTATACAAACATTATCTCCATCATAATAATCTTCTAAAATCATAGGTTGATATAAACTATCAGCTATTTGTACTTCAAATTGGCATAATTTACCAAACACTTTTAATTCTGATTTTTCTACTTTTGATAGAAAATCTAATGTTCTTTTACTAATACTTCCTTGAGAATCTACCTCACTATTTAGAATTTTTGCCCATATTTGCTGTGTTTGTTCATCAGATATGAGTTTTGATTTTTCATGCCAATATACAAACCAATCATCATCTATTTTCTCTTCGATTTTATTATAACCAGATTGTTGTTTTTGTCTTTGGTCTGCATAATGCTTTATAATTTTGACAGTGTTGTTAATTTGCCTTCTATTAGTATTTCCTTCTAAACAAGATATGAGCTTACTGTATAAGTCGTTTCCTATATGTTTTATAAAATCATATCCTATATTATTTAGGGTTGACATTAATATTTCTTCAGGGGTCATATATTATACACCTCTTTTTTAGATTTCTTCACATTATCAATTATGGGTTTAGAAGTAATCTTACTAATTTGCAAATTTCTCTGAATTCCAAACTACGAATTGCATTTAGATTGGTAATTTATATTTGCAATAAGTAGTTTCGGTCTTGCAAGAAGTTGATTTATCGTTCTGCCAGTTTTGCGATCAAATATTCTTGTCCGCGGTTTCCTTTTATTCGGTTGCAATTACCACATAGCAATTGAAGATTGTCAATGTGGTCAGTGCCGCCAACCGATTTTGCGATAATATGGTCTATTTCCAGATGTTGAGTTTCAAAATGGGTGTTGCATCCGTTGCAGTTACCGCTTTGTTCGCCATATAACACTGTTTTGTTAGCGGGTGTGTTGTAAGGCGGTATATCTCCTAAATCTGTTCTCTGTGGTATATCCTCGCGATGAATAATGTTCTGAAATAGTCCTTGATCCTTTTTGATACGCTCAATAACTAATTCTACTGCTTTTGATGATATATCAATGCCAATCCAATTCCGATGCAAACGGTCGGCTGCTACGCATGTTGTAGCACACCCACAGAACGGGTCAAAGACAACGTCATCTTTGTTGCTACTGGCAGATACGATTCGCTCAAGTAGTTTCAAGGGTTTTTGTGTTGGATAACCAACACGTTCTTTAGATGATGGGGCGATAAATGGTATTTGCCATACATCATTTTCGGCAACCCCTTTTTCATTCTTACTTCTATTGCTCACTAATGTAGGTTTTTCACCCTTCTTAAAACGATGTAATACACCTTGCTCCTTTCGAGATATTGAACCGGGTGTATATGTCGTATATAGTTGATTAAATGTATATTCTTTTGATTTTGAATAGAACAAAACTATATCATGTAGTTTTTGAAACCTTTTTGATGCTGCAGTCCATCTCCTATAATGCCACACAACCTCATTCCGAAACATCTTTCTACCAAATATCGCGTCCATTAGCAGTTTTAGATAATGCGACATTGTTGGATCACAATGTAAATATATACTCCCATCCGATTTCAAGATACGGTGCATTTCCAGTAGTCTTGCTGCCATGTAAATCAGATATGATTTATCGGAATCTGTCATTGCTGCTTGAATTACGCGATTAACGGCAGGATATTTTGTCTCAATCAAGTCAAGCCATGCAACATCTAAATCACTCAGTGACCATGTATCCTTAAATTCTGCACCTGCTGCTTGTGATCCAATAGGTGCAGCATAGTTTGCATTGCTATTGAAAGGCGGGTCAAGATATATTAAGTCAATGCATTCAGAATTGATCCCACGCAGAATAGGCAGATTGTCACCCGTAAATATCGTTTTATTCGCTATATTCATAAAGAAGACCTTTTTTATCAAGTATGTGGTAGTTGGACATAGACGGTTTATCTCTTTATTAGTGGAAACTATGGATCATTAAAGGGATCATACGTATCGTGGTTAAACTCATTATAGTTGCTCCTCAAGTATTTATTTAGTTCTCTAATATCGTTTTTGGATTTCGAATATATATACTTCTGTGCGTTAGATAAAATCATAGCATTAGTAGCCCTTCTAAATTCTACAGTGTAACCTAATTCGTGCAATTTAGATCTAAATTTGCCAGATGTTGAATGATTTTTAAAACCAAAAATAAAAGCGTTATTTGTAACTGGCATTAGAAATGAGGCATTATTGTCAGTTATATCAGTTTTCGGAAATTCTATGAGTTTTTTATCTTTGTCATATAATAAAGTTCCATTGAAATTTTGTTTTAACGGTTGGATTGTTAACAAATCAGAAGATACGGAGTAAAATGTTATAGGCAAGTCTGATGTTATGTAGTTTAATGGGATTTCACTACAATAAGAAAAAATAAATTTCCATTTAGATAATTCTTCTTTCCAAAAATTAAATAATTGTCGGGGTATGATGTCCTGACTGTGACAATCAATGTTTTGATACTCCACATTTGATTTTTCTGAAATTGAATTTGATACTGCCTCTGCTAAATTTTGTCGACTGTAAAGATTGTGTGAATATATAAACGCTATAAAATCAAAAAAATCGTCCAGATAACCACTTGAGAATTGAAGACCTTGTTTTATCATAGTGTCCATTTCTTGAATTTTACGGAGGGTTTCAGCGTACCTGCTTTCATATTGTCTACCGAGGAATTTTTCGTAGTCTTCGGTGTTTAGATAGTCCTCTCCAGCAATATTTTCGACGTTTTTTGGATATGTTTTGTTGCGTGATAAGTCTGTTACATAGGTAATACTTCGCTTATCGTCAAATGTAAAATAGCGTAAATAAAACTTTGAAACAAAATGGTTATAGATATACTCAGTTCTTGCGTCTAATTTTTTTCTCATGATTCTCCTCTGATGGATTTCTTGATAATCTCATTTATTCAATAAATTCAAAACAAACCCAGTCGCCATTTTCGGATAAAAATAGGTTGATTTCTGCGGCATCACCGACCCTGCCATTGCCACATCCAAAACCTGCTCAACAGGAGTCGGATTCATCAATAACGCGACACGGTCTGAACTCTCTTTCACATGTGCCACAGCATCATCAGCGTAAGCAGTATAACTGATATGGTCTGCTAATGTTTCAACCTTAAACAGCTTGTTGATGATGGTATCTTGCACGAGGGTAACATCTAATTGTCCAGCAGGAGATGAATGCGGAATTAACAAACGATATTTATTGTCAGACGTGGACATCCCAACAGCAGATGATTTCCCTTTAAACGTATCCAATTTTGCCATCAAGTTAGAAAGCGAATCAATTTCGTGTACCGTAAACACTTCAGGCAATCCAGCAATAGCATGATTTATTTGATCAGTCGTGAGATGGCTGAGTAAGCGGTGAATTGCCAAAACCGCTAATCCGGGCGATTCCATACGGACAAGATTCATCATCATATAGTCGTATCCTGACGGTGTGTTATTTCCTCTTTGCGGCGCCATCTCTTCGCGAAATGCAAGGGCTGTTTCATAGCGGTGATGTCCATCTGCAATCAGTAGCGGTCTTGCGGTAAAAAGTTCCTGAATTTCGCTATTAGATTCAGGATTATCTAAACACCACAATTGATGCGTGCTTCCAAACGTCTCTGCGCAATCAATCTGAGGCGCGTTCTCATCGGTAAAATCCTGCATAATCTGTTCAATATCACCATTTTGATCTTGATACAGCAGAAAAATCGGACTAAGGTTTGCATGACATGCACGCATGAGATTGAGACGATCTATTTTCGGTCCTGCATGTGTTTTTTCGTGAGGAAGGATAACCTTATTTTTAAAAGGTTCAAGTTTGACGAGGGCAATTAAAGCGCGGCGTGTATAGTGCTTTCCATCGGGAGCATGAAACGATTGATCGTAAATATAATAACGGGGAGTTGTATCTCGGACGAAGGTATTATCGGAAATCCATCCGTTCATTCGTGCGGCTGCGCGGGTGTATTGATTACCGTTTTCAGTGTCGTCGTCATGTGGCTCGCTCAATATTAAGTGAATGATATTGGCTGGATGCCGATTTTCCAAACCAATTCGTTCCTCAGGTTTTATCACATCATAAGGTGGTGCGATAACATCAGCAATTTCTCCCACCTTCTCAAGATTGTAGCGTAAACCGCGAAACGGAATAACTGTCGTTTCCATAGAATTCCTATCTTTACCTAAGTTGCCGCATAGTAGCACAAACTTTTAGTTTGTGCATATTAGTCCGCAAACTGAAAGTTTGCGCTACGATATTTCACCAATAACGAACTGTTCTCTATTAAAAAATACGTCAATCCCATAACCTCATACTAAAGTACCTTTCTCCGAGGTCATTAAACACTGTAACAATAACACCTTCCTGGATCTGTTGTGCAAGTTTATATGCGCCGTAAAGGTATCCGCCCGATGATGTGCCAACAAACCAACCTTGTCGCGCAAGACGGCTGCACATTTCGTGTGCATTCTCAATTGACGTAGGTATTCGGTAATCAATCACAGTCTCATCAAGAATTTCCGGTACAATGTCATCCGGATCTCCGAGCGGTTTTAACCCTTCAATTCCGGGGAACCTCTCTGGCGCAATAGAACATACCTGTACATCAGAATTGTAGTCTTTGAGCCGTCTTCCTACGCCTGTAATAGTGCCGCCTGTACCTACACCCGCAACAAAATGCGTCAGTTTTCCATCTGTCTGCTTCCATATCTCCACACCCGTTGTATCATAATGTGCACGCCAGTTATTTGCATTTTCGTATTGAGACTTGAAAAAATACTTATCCGGTTGTGCTTCATATCTTCGGTCAACCTCTCGCAACGCTTCATCATAGCCAAGGATTGCATCTGTGTAGACAATCTTTGCCCCGTGTGAACTGATACGTTTTTTGCGTTCTTCGGTGGCATTGTCCGGAATCACGAGTTCAACTTTATATCCGAGCGCTGCACCGATCATTGCGTAAGCGATCCCCGCATTACCCGAGGTGGAATCTAATATAACTTTTTCCCGTGTGAGTTCGCCTGAAGCAATCGCCTCAGTTAGCATTCGTAAAACGGGCCGGTCTTTGATAGAGCCACCGGGGTTATAGGTCTCTACTTTTGCATAGATTTGGACATTCGGCAATTCATTAGCAAAAATATCAATTTTAGCGAGGGGGGTTTGTCCAATCAGTTGGAGTAGCGGAAAGTCTGATAAATCCACTGTTGAATCAGTTCGGTTGTTCATGTAGCGTTATGTACCCTACCTTTTTTATTATTCTAACATAAGTTGCCACCTTGTAGCACAATCTTCATGAAGATTAATTTATTAATTCGGTAATTTTGGTCCGCACGAAACACGCGTACCCCGCTGCTGGCGAGGTTTCCTAACCTCGCTAAATTACCTAATTTATTTTTTAATCTTCATCCAGATTGTGCCTGTGAAAACGCAAACTAACAGTTTGCGCTACTAAGACGGTGTTTCTATATCTAAAAACTTATCGGTAGCAACATGGATTATTCTAACTCGCTATCAGGAGTTGCACGCCGCTCACATATTAACTTTTTGATGTAGCCTCTCGCGGCATCTCCAGTTAATTCTCCATCAAGAATAGGTTTCACCTCAAATTCAGCGAGTCTTACTGTTGGATTAAGCCCGTGTTGTGGCGGCAACCAATCTCGGAACGTATCAAAAAAAGCACGTTGCGCGGCGCGACCGTTTACGTAAGGAAAATCTGCGGTAGCGCGGCGAAAACGATCAGGCCCTTTTGCCAGTGCTTCAGCGTGGTATTGCTGGCAAAACTTTAGGTATTTCTCCGGTGCATAAGCAAGCGGGGCATCCTCCGGATAAAACCTAAATGTCTGTTCTCGAAACTGGGTGAAGTGCTGCAGTTCATCAAACTCAAAGATAAAGTGATAGGGTTCTGGAAAATAGGCATCCGGTGTAAGGAATCCATCTGCTTTTGCTGATGTTCCCTCCCAGTCCCCTCTCAGTTCATCATAAAGTTCCATCAAAATGTCGTAATAATCACCAAAATGCTCACGACTCGGTTTGTTACAAAGCCAATCAAACCGCGCGCGTCTTTCTGCTTTAACTCCCAAAACCTCTTCCACAAGTGCGATAATACCGACTTCTAATCGCATACTTTGTTTATACAGATTCGGTGTCTAAATCTTTCAAGGCACGTTCGGCTAAAGGTCTCGTTAAACTTGCAAGGTAATCTCTGTCACGTTGTAGTGCCTCTAATTTGTTATCGCCGTGTACAAATTCTACCTGAATGTAGCCATCATAACCGGCACCACTGAGCGTCTCAACAACCTGACTATAGTCAACGATACCATCCGCGATTGCACATGCTTTTCCGTTTTCATCAAAGTTTTGCGCATGCACGTTCACAACGTGAGATGCAAGTTTTTGTGCAGCGGCATGAGGTTCATCCGCATCAAACCGGGCAAGCGGTTGATAGTAAGTTTTCAGAGAAGGTTGATTCGTCGTCTCAATTATCTCTAAGATACTATCAACAGTGTCTGTAAGATGGTTATTGTGCATCTCCATGCCCAATTTAATACTTCGGAAATTCGCCCACTGCGCTAAAGTGACCAACCGAAAAAGGATAAGTCGTTTATCTGCAGGAGCAATGGATTTTGAAGGACCTCCACCTGACCAGATTCTAATCAGATCAGTGCCGAGTTCGTGCGCAATTTTAAACGCTTCCTCTAAATGCTTTTGGTGGAAAGTCATCAAAGGATCAACGTAGGACCCAAAAGCAGAAATCTCCAATCCTTTTTGTTGTGCTAAATCCCGAATGTTTTTGAGATGTGTTTTATCGTATTCCACTGGCATGTGCGGCGGTTTACCCCAAACTTCAACGCCATCAAAGCCGTAATCTGCCGCAATTTCAATAACCTCTTCTAACGGTTTATCTTGAAAAGCGATGGAGCATAAACCTAATTTCATTGTTTTATCCCCAATTGTGTATTTTTATTATAGATAGGATACCATAATTAAAGCGAGATTGCAAGGAAAGTTTGTTGTTTACAGGGTTATTTAGTTTTTCGTACCAACTTTTAACACCTGCTATATACCCCAGGCCGATAGGTTCGGTTAGAAAACCTCGCCAGCAGAGATGTATACCTGCTGCTGGCGAGGTTTCCTAACCTCGCCAAATTACCGAATTAATAACTTAAACTTCATCCAACCGCTCCGTATTATCCCAATATGCTCTTGGGGGAGTGAATTAACGCTGAATACGCCAAATCAACGGTATGAATGCTATATAGCATTCCCCGTATGGTATTCTGCATTGGTTAGGAAACCGCATCTACCAGGGTGAAGGTCCGCTAAATTGACGCCTATGGGGCGGTTTCCTAACCGCACCTACCGCGGTTATGTAAATAGAATTCAAAAAATTAAGAACTTCATATTTCTTATACCAAGCTCACATTATACGATATTACTGTCCATCCTGGTGCAGACAATTTCTACAACGCGTCAATCCTCTCCTGCAAAAATTTTACACAGAAAGGCACCTGCTCTTCAGAAAGCCCATGCAGAACTACCGCTCCCTCATAGCCACACCTCTTTAACAAACCGAGATATTGATCGTAATCCAGCAATCCTGTGCCAGCAGCAAGATGCCCAGCTTGCCCATCCCTATCCAAATCCTTCGCGTGTGCAAGCGCGATATCTTCGCCAAGCAACGCAAACGCCTCATCAAGCATTTCGCGCATCTTTGGCAACTCACCTTTGTGAAAGATATTCGCGCCATCCATACAAACTTTCAGGTAAGGAGACTGCATCTCATCAAGCAGGGAACGCGCTTTCTGTGCCGAGTCAATCACGTTTGAAACTTCCGGTTCAAACGCCAACGTCACCTCGTATTCCTGAGCAATTACCAACGCCTTTTCCATAGATTCAACGAGGTCTTTCCATGCAGACGCGGTGTTGTTGTCAGGATGAGCGCGCCACATACTATGTGGGTCACGAGAACCGGTGCAAAGTGTAATGACAGATGTACCAAGTGCCTCACACTGCTTTGCAACGTAGCGTAATTTATGTAATCCCGCGCGGCGTTTCTCTACGTCAGGGTCAATCATGTTGTAAGTACCAGAAAGAGCTGAAATTTTAATCTGCCGAGCATCCAACTCCTTCCGAATTTTGGCAAGCGGTGGGTTACCTGCAGAAACATGAAATTGTAAGTGACGAATACCGTGCGTTGCCACAACATCAAGGGTTTCTTCCAGCGTTTCCCGTCGAATTGTTCCCTCCATGAGTCCTATTTGCATCAATCGCTCCTATAAAGTAAAGTTGGTAATAAGTCTATCCTGAAAAGGCAATATATTATATAACCCAAGTTGCTACCTATAAGATTTTAGACACGTAAATACCGTCTTTAATGGAAGAATGTTGATAATTAGCCAATATTTGTAGCGCAAACTGTCAGTTTGCGCCTTTTATGACACAAACTGGATGAAGTTTAAGTAAATATTTCGGTAATTGGCAAGGTTAGGAAACCTTGCCAGCAGCAAGTGTACATCTCTGCTGGCGAGGTTTCCTAACCTCGCTACATTACAATTTATTTTTTAATCTTCATGAAGTTTGTGCTACTATGTGGCAACTTAGGTTATATAGTGAACTTTGAAATTATTGTGACACTTCTGTAGCAAAAACTAACAGGTTGATGCTCAACACCCCCGGTAGGTTTGGTTTCCTAACCGAACATAATGTCCAATTAATTCTAAAGTTTACTATAGTTGGGATTCATAATATCCTTACTTGACAATGTAATGTTTCAATGATAGCATATTGTCCGTTGCGAAACAAATTTTATCGGCATGAATGTATGCCACAGACAAAACAGGAAAGGAAAAATTATGGCAAGAGTACCAATTGGTTTAGAATTATTTTCTGTCCGCAATGAGTTAGCAGAAGATGCCCGCGGCACAATAAAGGCAGTCGCAGAAATGGGATACGAAGGCGTAGAATTCGCAGGTCCACCCCAACATTCCGCGGAAGAGTTGAAAGGTTACCTTGATGAATTCGGGTTAGTCTGTTGTGGATGGCATACACCGTTTAACCTTGTTCAAGAGAACACCCTCGCTGACACGATTGAATTTAACAAGGTCCTTGAAAATCGTTATGTTATTGTTCCGGGCATTCCTGGGGAACTGCGTCAATCGCGGGCAGATTGGTTGAAATTAGCAGATTTCTTCAATGAACTTGCTGACAAACTGGAACCACACGGCATGGTAACAGGCTATCATAACCATCACGTCGAATTCTCACCTATGGATGGCGAAATTCAGTGGGATACTTTCTTCGGTAACACAAACGATGGGGTTGTGATGCAACTGGATATGGGGAATGCCCTCAATGGAGGTGCCGATCTTGTTGCCATTTTGGAGAAATATCCAGGGCGAGCTGGTACGGTGCATCTCAAACCGTATACTCTATCAGAGAATGAAGAAGATGGGCATGCCGGTTTTCGCCCTATTATTGGTGAGGATAGCGTGCCGTGGCAAGAAATTTTCCGTGTCTGTGAAACAACAGGCGGTACACAATGGTATATCGTTGAATATGAAAGTGATGCGTTCCCACCTTTAGAAGCAGTGGAACGTTGCCTAAAAGCATTAAAAGAGATGGGCAAGTAATTCTTGTGAATTTGACAGGACTTATACCAAATTAACAGAATTTATCTTTTTTCTGACGGTAGGTGCGGTTAGAAACCGCACCGGATTTAGCTCAAAAACCCTTATAGCGACTTTCCCTGTCGGATGCGGTGCGGTTAGAAACCGCACCTACCGGCCTGGGGTATTAACTTTGAGTAACCTCAATAACGGAAAACTCTTAAAACTAAATAACCCTGCTCATTGCATGATGATCTTTACATAAAAATCGGGAATATGATATAATTGTTCCCAAAATATGAACTGTAATCAGGAGACATATATGAGCAGCAGTCCAGCTTATAACTTGTTAGCCGAAACATTAGAAAAACAGGGAATTCAGATAGAGACAATTAAAGCACACCTCAAACAGCAACATATTGAAACACCTTCATGGGGTTATGGGAATTCTGGAACCCGATTCGGCGTATTTGAACAGCCCGGTGCAGCAAGAAATGCTGCTGAACGTTTAGAAGACGCAGCCACTGTACACAAATTCACTGGTGTCGCGCCTACCGTAGCACTTCACATTCCATGGGATAAAACCGATGACTGGGAGGCATTGAAACAGTATGCTGCAGATGTTGGTATTGGGATCGGTGCAATTAACCCGAACGTTTTTCAAGACCAAGTGTATAAACTCGGTAGCGTCTGCAATCCGGAGGCAGAGGTCCGCCGTCTTGCAATTGATCACATGTTAGAATGTGTTGAGATAATGCAGAAAACAGGGGCAGATTTACTCAGTTTGTGGTTTGCCGATGGCACGAACTTCCCCGGTCAAGCCAACTTCAGAAAACGTAAGCAATGGATGACAGAAGCGTTAGGTGAAGTTTACGATGCACTCCCTGATGCTACCCGTATGCTGATTGAATATAAGTTCTTTGAGCCAGCATTCTATCATACCGATTTAGCGGATTGGGGCACCGCTTACATGATGGCAACAAAATTGGGACCGAAAGCACAAGTCCTTGTTGATCTGGGACATCATCCGCAAGGCACAAATATTGAATTCATTGTTGCATATTTAATTGACGAAGGTAAACTTGGCGGATTCCACTTCAACTGCCGAAAATACGCGGACGATGACCTGACGGTGGGTTCTATCAATCCACAGGAACTTTTTCTAATCTATACCGAACTTGTCGCTGCAGAGCTTGATCCTGAAACAGAAACCGACATTGCCTATATGATTGACCAAAGCCATAATTTGAAACCGAAGGTGGAAGCGAGCATTCAATCGGTATGCAACTTGCAAAAAGCGTATGCAAAGGCACTGTTAGTTGACCGAGATGCTTTGGCAGCAGCACAAGACGCAGCGGATTTGGTTGAAGCAGAGAGTATCCTTCAACGAGCGTCCGAAACAGACGTAAATCCTCTGCTTGAGCAGGTGCGCTTGGAGATGGGACGAGACCCACATCCATTAACAGCATACCGAAAGAGCGGTTACTACGAGAAGATTAGTAAAACGCGCGTCGGTGGTGAAAGTCAAGGCTGGGCATGAACACAGAACACCTAAAGAAAATTGCTGCAGAAAAAGCCACTGAGGAGGTCCAAGACGGTACAGTTGTCGGATTAGGGACTGGCTCTACCGTCTACTACGCTCTCTTAAAGCTTGGAGCTATGGTTCGAGATGGTCTCAATATCGTTGGAATTCCAACCTCCGATGGTACAGAGAAGATTGCCACAGAACAAAACATTCCCCTCTCAACGCTTGCATCACATCCCGTAATAGAATTAACAATTGATGGTGCTGACGAGGTAGATGCACATCTCAACTTGATTAAGGGTGGCGGTGCAGCACTTGTTAGGGAAAAGATTATCGCAAACGCTTCCAAACGCATCTTGATTATTGTTGACAAAAGCAAGGTTTCTCGTGTGCTTGGCACCTCGTTTGCACTACCGGTGGAAATTGTGCGGTTTGGGTGGGAGGCAACACAACGGGAAGTTAATAACGTCTGTGGAAAATCAGATTTACGAGGTGGAATAGAAAACCCGCTAATTACAGATAACGGAAACTATATTTTGGACTGCCACTTTGATGGAATCCCTGAACCCGAAAAGATTGAGCTGCAACTGAATAATATCCCTGGTGTCGTTGAGAACGGTATTTTTGTGAACCGCGCGGACAAAATTATTATCGGCACACCTACCGGCATCAAATACATGGAGTAGCATCAATGGGACGAAATCTAATCTTGTTCTCTTTCCTATTCACTGCTTTCTTAACGCTATCCGTTCCTATTGCCAGTGAGATATTTACGGACAGTGGATTGATGGATATCCCAACAGGTGAGGTGCTTAAGCACGGTATATTCGGAGTAGGGGTATATGCCCCTTTCCAAAATACCACATATTTCAAACGGTATCCTGTTGCGTTCCGTGTCAATTTCGGGATGTTTGATAGAATTGAGCTTGGCGCATCACACATACTCCCGCAGGACAACGATGCCTCGCGTTCCTTCTTAGGACACGTAAAAGCACAACTTTTAAATGAAACAGGAAAAATACCGAATATAGCAATCGGTATTGACAATCTCGGAGATAATGTTGGACAAAAGTGGGATACCTATCATGCTAATTCGGCATATCTTGTAATCAGTAAGACTTTTAATCTGCCGCGAATTCACCTTATTTCAGGACATATCGGTGTCGGTAATCACCGTTTCGCGTTTGATGAACGTCCAATCGGATTGTTTGCAGGTGTAAGCACAGAGCTGCATCCTGCTTTTGCAAGAGGTGATATAGCACTCAGTCTGGAATTTGATGGAAAGGGTGCAAATGCTGGCCTGCGGTACACTGCCGATAGTGGACTTCAGATCGCTCTCGGTGTTGAGACTTTGAACAAACCTGAAGATATGCGCTATCTTGTCTCAGTTTCCTGGACGAATGCACAGATGCTGGAACAGATTGATGCTGCAAAGCGGCTTGCCCGACAAGCAGCAAAACTTGCAAACCAAGCTAAACGAACACCATCGAAACAAGAAGAAACATCAGAGCAGTAGACACATTTTTTCATCTACTACTTTGCCTCAATAGATTCCATCACACTTTGTAACGATTTAAGTAATTCCGCCGAGAAATCCTGCGGCGGTACGAGGATAATTTCAATCCTGCGATTTTTTGCCTTCGCTGCGTCTGTTTCTGCCGTGTCTATTGGCTGGTAGAAAGCGTATCCTGTTCCGGATAAACGTTCTGGATCAATTTTAGCATTTTCCTGCAAGTACTTGACTGCGGAGATTGACCGTTGTGTTGAGAGGTCCCAGTTCCGTAGTGCTGAACCCGCAATCGGGTTGTTGTCCGTGTGTCCTTCAATGCGAATCGCGTAATCTGTATAATTGGGGTTTAGCAGTACCTCTTCTGAAATTGCGTCAAGGAGTGCTTTTCCCTCTTTACTCAGGGTTGCACTACCCGTTTCGAACAGAATTTTGCCTTTGACATCAAGCGTTAACCGTCCTGCTTCATCCAGCACAGCCCCAACTGTATCCTTAAATCTTTCTTGGATAGCTGCAATTGAACGTTGCGACTGATCGCGAATCCGCTGTAATTCCGATTCAATCTCGGTCAGTTTTGCGCGGAGATTCTCCTTTTCCTGTTCAAGGCTGGTTTTGTCCTGCTGGAGTTTGTTCCGTTCAGTAGCAATTTTCCGAGCGGCTTCACTTGCATTTTCCAATATCTCTTTTGTTTGATTTAGTTCGGTTTGCGTCTCTTTTAGTGTTTTTTCAGTTTCGGCTAACTTCTTTTCTAAACCTGTCTTTGCAGTTTCAGTTGTCTGTAATGTCGTCTGAGTAGTAGACAGGTCTGCTTGTGTTTGCTTGAGTTCGTCAGTAGTTGAATTGAGCAGAACCGCCAAAACAGTGGCAGCAACAACAGCAGCAACTATAGATATGATTGAAATGATCTCTTTTGTACCCATTTTATCCTCCTTGTAGGTTGAGTATGACATCAAACTTATCGTCTTTTGATGTCTTATTCTTTTTCGTTATACCGCATACGGTGCAACGGTGGATTAGGACATAATTACCCTGTTTCATGGTGAACCCCACTGGTTCCATAAGCCCTTTACAAGTCTCAGCGCGATCACCAGGTTTTACATCTACATGCTGACTCCATAAGCATTCTGGGCAGTGATTGGTATAGCCATCTCCCTCTACAAACACACCGCAATTCCCGCATGTAAAATCTTCAATGTGGCGTTGGAATTTTTTGTTCATTGATCAGCATTTACAGCCTTTTCTTGACTGAGTCGGTCTAATGTCCGTTTTAGACTTGGAGATACAGAAGCAGCGCGTTGCAAATCCCAATGGTCCTGCACAAATTCACTCAAAAGTATGTTATATTCAATTCCAACCGTTAAGTTTGTTTCCCGTGTCGGTACTAACGCTTCTCGTATTCTTTTCTTTTGACTTCTTCGTGCTAAAGATACAAGAAATTCTTTAGGATTCGATATATCGTCTGTCGGCGACGGAATTCGATGTGAAGGTATAGATAGGAAATTAGAAAAACCTACTCTATCTGCCATAACCCAAGATTCAACTTCCATGACTGCCACGCGAAATAAGAATCTGGGATTGAGAGGCGCTTTAATCCATGAGTGAATGAGTCCTGGCGGGCAATTTTGAGGCGAATCTAAATCTGTTAAGAGAAATATGTCTATAGCGTTTGCGGATCTGTTGAGTTCAGGTGCTTTTTGTTTCAGCAACACATTTCCTTTACCTCGAATTGTATACCGGATTTCAATGTCAAATTCGCTGAGTATTTGTGTTGAAATTGCTTCGCTGAGTTCATCCTCAACTGCAAGGATTACATCGGTTATGCTCATTCTGATAGAACCAATCCTCCAATATGTTTGGGGCGGGTTTGCGAGAGTACGACTTCACCCACAGTGAACCCATTCTCAAGAAGAATGCGAATATCATCTATGTCGGACGAGACCCTGACCGTTGTTCCTTCCTTTGTAGGCATTAGCAAAAGCACTTCACTACCATCAATCCCTTGATCTATAAGCAGCACATCGCTTTGGGTGCTAATCAATACCTGAGATCCTTGACTTCTTCGCAGCCGAGAAATAGAAGGAGCGAGCTTAGAGATAATACCTATATTTAAAGATAGTTCGGGTTCTTCTAACAAAACTATTGAATCACTTTCAAGAAGTGACCACAAAAGTCCGATAAGACGTAGTGTCCCATCCGAAAATTGGTCTTCGCGCTGTCCCTCTTGATTTGCACACCAGTGTGAATAATGCGCCTGTAAATGTGGGTATCCTGTGTTTTTGTCACGTACAAACTCCAATTTTTCAAACTGCGGGAGTGCGATTTTAAGGGCATGTTCAATCTTTTTGAGGCGCGAGCGACGGGTACTTGGATGTACACTTGCAACTCTTTCAAGAAATCCTTGTCCAAATGGGTCGTCTTCAATGATTTTGCCCTGAATCGCATCAGCAAATCGGATAAATTGTGGGATCAGATGGAGATAAGCAACATTTCGGAGGAATTTGCCAATTTCCCGGAACTTTGCGTTAGTAGCACTCTGTTCAAGAGCAGTTTGAGTGAGGCGATCTGGATCTTCGTTGTCATCTTTATCCGGCCTATTCAGAATCAATCTTTTGTTTTTCCAAACCTTTTCATGTGTAAGATAGGTTCGGCGGTGCCCGCGAGGTTCTTGACGAAATCCCAGTGCATATTGCCATGTTGTAGGTGCGTCTGAGGCATCAGCGATGTGAATTTCAATCGCAACTTCAGGGTCGTGTCGAGCGGCTAAACACCGAATTTTGGAGATACCACCCCGATCTTTAACTGCTTTCTGCAATCCACCACCATCCACTTTGACAATATCTCGGAGGAAACGAAAAATGTCCAGCAGATTCGACTTGCCCGAAGCATTTGGTCCAACGATAAATTGCCGCTCTCTAAGCGGAAC
Organism: Candidatus Poribacteria bacterium; assembly: GCA_965221425.1. Classification (GTDB taxonomy): domain Bacteria; phylum Poribacteria; class WGA-4E; order WGA-4E; family WGA-3G; genus MSPOR6. The sequence goes on from OZ244889.1 coordinate 1,348,113, forward strand.
ATTTATCTGCTGAAAATTTCGCCAGTTTTTGGCAATAAGTCGATTGATAATCATGATGGTAAATTTCCTCTACAATAGATTGTCAGTGAATGTCATAAGAAAATGATAACATGTTCAGCGGATAGATTCCAACCTAAAACACTCATAACATTTCCTACAGAATGGTGGTACAATCAGATAATTCGTTTAGCAAATTCTTTACAAATTAACATCCAGTGCCTATTAACCTTGCGAATCAATGACAGGCTTTAAATCCCAGAGCTGAGCGGTTCCATCAAAGCTACCGCTCGCAAGGATCGTGCCATCCGCTGAAAACGTCAGTATTTCAATATCTGTTGTATGTCCCCAGAAAGTATGGATATTTTCACCGGTGGCAACATCCCATAAACGAATTGCCATCTTTTCCATACCTTTTTGCCACCAAGCTCCTGATGCAAGATAACGTCCACAAGGTGAAAAGGAAAGTGCAAAAGGTTTTAGACTGTCCTCGGGTTGTGGAATTGTGTGTAGCAGTGTCAATTTTTCAGCACACCACAAGAGAAGTTTACCAAACATTCCACCAGCAATCACGCTACCACCTGGAGAAAAAGCTAATGCCATAGTTATAAATGGTTTTTCTAAGGGTAACTGAGCTATTTCTACATCTCTCTCAACGTCCCAAAGACGAACGGTTTTATCACTCGATCCACTCACGAGTCTTCTTCCATCTGGTGAAAATGCCAACGCCCAGACGTGATCTGTATGTCCTGTAAATAGCTTTGGTATTTCACTGTTCTTAAGATCCCAGAGATAGATTATACCCCCTTTTCCCGCAAAAGCAATACGTTCTTCTGAAATTGCAAATGTATCATTCCCTAACTGCGTAGGAGGCGCGAATTCAGCGATCAGAATCTCGTCTATTTTATTTATTTTATACACCTTGTAGATGTTGGGAGTCCAGTTAACAGCAAGTATGTCGCCTCCGGGTAAAATAGTAAAAGACTTGATACTATCATTAAATTCATTCTGAATTGATATTCTCTGTGTCTGATTGCTTTTTATATTCCACAACACAATATCTCCTCTAATACCTCGGATCGCAAGTGCCTCTCCATTAGTAAATTGGGCATTACGTGGAAAACAGATCGGTTCGCTAAGCGTTGAAAAGGTGTGTGTTTTTTTAGATATTGTCCGCTTGTGAGATAAGGTGTGGGCAACCACTAACTTCGGACATTTTGAAAACCATTTATAACCAATACTTTCAACTTGCTGTTCATAAGTCTGTAATTTTTCATGCTGTTCTACGTCCCACACCTCAATAGTTCCATGGATAAACACGGTCGTAAGTAGCGTCCCATCAGGCAAATAATAAGGCTGCCCATAGTCTGCATAAGCTTCCTTGAGCACCCTGTTTGTTAGATCCCATACGTTTAGTGTACTACTCCTATCACTTGATGCCAAGAACTGACCACAAGGTGAAAATCTAATCATCCTCACCCATTCCTCATGTTCCGTAAAGTGAGCGACGCGTTCACCTGTGCCTATATCCCACATAGAAACATTGCTTGCACCGCGAACGGGAGTAGTATCAGGTATTTTATATAGATTCTCACACGCCAACAAGCGACTGTCCGGGGAGAAAGCAAAATTCCTCCCAGTAAACTTAGCGGTGATTGATCCTGCCATTGGATTCCATAAATAAGTTTGATTTCCTATTGTGGCGGCGACGTGCTGTCCATCCGGAGAAAATCGGAGTTTGGAAATACGGTTTGTCTGCCTATCATTTGATTCTTGTTCCATTTGAGCGATGCATTCACCGCTTTGGATATCTAATACTTCAACAATACCGTCCCGATTTACGATGGCAATCCGGCAACTGTCTGGAGAAAATCTTAAATGTTTATAAACAACATGGTTTTCTGTCCGCTTTATCTGTGTTATACAATTACCACCCTGAATATCCCGTACTTTAATGAAACCGTCCCAATTAGCAATTGCAATGAATTTACCATCAGGTGAAATATCCACGGCAGAAATCATTCCCCGTTCCGTTTCCCATAACGCAATAGGAGACATTGAAGATACGTCGTACCACCAAAGTCCTATGCGTGTGCCAACGGTGAAATATGTGTTATCAGGAGAAAGTGCTATCTCATTATTACCGCTATTGTCTTGGTATCCTCTACCAAACCGCGCTATTGCGCCTTCTGGCAATGCCCACGTTGTTCCTGTAGTATCCCCTGGCACACCATTAAATGGTGCTGGTTTTGGGTTTTGCATAGTATTGTTCCTTGACTACAGCTGAGCGCGCGTCATAAAGGTTGCATAGATAGCAGAAGTCCGTACTAAATCGGGAATATACACACGTTCATTTATTGCATGTCCACCCTCACCGCTTGGTCCGTAACCAATTCCTGGCAAACCTGTCCCGACAAAATAGTGCAAATCAGTAAATCCAGCAGTGCTTTTAAATTTCGGTTGATTAAAACGGACAGTACGCACCGCATCAGCAAAACCTTGTGCTAAAGCAGAATCAGTATCCGTTAAACACGGCTCAATTCGCAAGATTGCTTGCACTTCTGCTTTTAAATCTGGATAGTACTCACATGCACCTGAAATTGCCTCACGTAGGTCAAGCTCTGCAAACTCAAGATTTTCATTCGGTGTAACCCGTCGATCAATTGAAAATGTGAGATGTGCAGGCACAGTATTGACTTTATCCCCTTCAGTACCACGGAACGTTCCACCAATGTTCATAGTCGGAAAACGTTCTCCGCCATCAGACAGTTTAAATGCACGTTCCGGCGATTTCAAATCACGTTTTACCCTTTGCAACGCTAATACAAGTTCGGCTGTTTTTTCAAAGGCATTTATCCCTTTGTCCGGTTGAGACCCGTGTGCTGCTTTTCCGTGTACATCAATCTCCAACCAAAGCACGCCGTTATGTCCGTTACCGATGTTCATTTCTGACCCGCCTTCGCAGCTGACGACATAATCCGCGTTGACCAATCCCTTCTCTACGATATATCCCGCGCCTAACTGCCCGCCAGTTTCCTCATCACAAGTGAACGAGCATTCAATGTTAAAAAGCGGTTCAGTCTCAGTTTCCTGAACAGCCTGAATTGCAAATAGTAGTGCAGCGATGGCATCCTTCATATCATCCGAACCGCGCCCATAAAGCCACTCCGCTTCAATCTTTCCACTGAACGGATCATTGAAACGCCACTCCCCCGAAACTGGCACCACATCGTAGTGTGCGTTGAAATGCACCGTCTTTTCTGCACCGACATCCCAGCGTGCAATCAGGTTCAGCCGCGGATGGCTTGAGGCGTTTGAAATAATTTGTTCAGCACGCCGTTTTGACACCTTCACGACTTTTGTCTTCATTTCCAACGCCTGACATTTTGCTTCAAGTAGCGCAACAATCTCAGCATAATTTTCACCTGGGGGATTAACAGTCGGAATTCTGACGAGTTCTTGTAGTAGTTCACACAACGAATCCTGATTGTCCTTAATATAGGTTTGTACGGACATTTATCATATCTCCTTCTTACGATACAACCGCTTGGTCACCAGCAGACAAATGCCCAACCGTTTCACCTGTCTCTGTAAAGGTGCGGGTTACGTCAACAGAGGCATAAGTCCACAAAATCTTCATCGGTGCTTCACTTTCATTCCAAAACCTGTGTGGAATGCCAGCGGGAACAAACGTTGTGTCGTAGGCATTCATGGTAAAGATTTCACCATCAACTTCACAAGTAGCTTTACCTTCAAGAATTGTCACGGATTCATCGCAATTGTGGTAGTGGCGGGCAATTGCTGCACCGGGTTCAAATAACGTTATACCGTTAGTGAGTGATGTAGAATCCAACCACTTACCTGCTAACGGCACTGTTTGGACACCTGTGCCGCGGTCAATAGGGATTTGCTTATCAAAATCAATTACATGTGCTTTTGTGCTCATTTTGGTAGGTCTCTTTCAGTTTAGATTTGCCATAGTTTCACATAAATACACAATAATTTCAACAAGTTATTGTGCCGTGAGTATGTTATGTTTTTGACAAAACTGTCCATCTCTTATTGTAGGACTAAATGATTTTATGAGACAGGTTATTTCATTCACCACAAGCAAGGTGGCGCACATTTTCAAATCCATACAACGCATGCTCTATATCAGAATCTGTATGCGTTGCCATCACGGTAACACGTAAACGACTTGTCCCTGCTGGCACAGCCGGTGGGCGAATTGCAGGTGCAAACACATCCGCTGCAAGCAATGCTTCAGCGACGTCTGTTGCGCGTTGCGGTTCCCCTAATATCACTGGCAAAATCTGTGTTTCACTCGGTAATAGGGTATATCCTAAATTTGTTAACGCTGCTTTCATGGTCTCTGCATGGTTCAGTAGTTGTTGCCGCAAATTTCGTGAAGAACGCATGACCTTGAGTGCCGCATCTGCTGCAGATAACGTTGCGGGCGGAAGTCCTGTCGTAAAAATGAAACCACGCGCGCGATTGATGAGTAAATCAATCAATACACGACTCCCAGCGACATACCCTCCCAGTCCACCAATCGCTTTACTGAGCGTTCCCATCTGAATAATATCTCGTTCTTCTAATCCACAATGTGACACTGTGCCACTCCCATTTTTCCCTAAAACGCCAAATCCGTGTGCATCATCTACCAACAGCATCGCATTATAATTCAAGGCAACTTCGTATATATCTTTGAGCGGTGCAATATCGCCATCCATGCTGAAAACACCGTCTGTTACAATGAGTCGCCGCTTAAAATCCGAAGACTCTGCTAATAGTGTCTTTAGGTGCTCCACATCACAATGTTGATATATCTTTTTGGTGGCACGGCTGAGGCGACATCCGTCAATAATACTTGCATGGTTGAGGGCATCACTCAAAATAAGGTCACCTTCCCCTGCAAGCACAGGAATGATGCTTGTATTCGCTGCATACCCCGAGCTAAAAACAAGTGCTGCTTCAGTGCCTTTTGCTTCTGCGAGGTTAGTTTCCAAAGTTGTATATTTTTCAATGTTGCCCGAAAGCAGACGGGAGCCGCTTGCACCAGCACCATATACCATTGCTGCAGAGGCTGCTGCGGAAATTACTCTGGGATGTGTGCTTAACCCCAAATAGTTGTTTGAACCGAGGTTCACTACATAGTTTCCATCAAGCGTGATTGTATTTGCCGGAGGACTCATCACAGTGCGGAGGTGGCGCACCAACCCTGCTTCTTCAAGTTCCGCGTATTCTGTTTGTAGCCAATCGTAGTAGTTCATTCCGTTACCCAATGAACTGTCTCAGGAAGATATGGCTCTGTCTTAAGGCGCGTTGCCGTGTTCCCAACGTCTCTTCATAAGCACGATCCTCAACCTCAACGCAGACTGAACCGTCATAACCGGTATCGTTCAAGACCGAGAAGAAACGTCCCCAATCAACATCGCCAAGCCCCGGCAGTTTCGGTGTATGATACGCCAGCGGCGTTGCGAGAATTCCAACCTCATCAAGCCGTTCTCTATCTAATCGGACATCTTTAGCATGCACATGGAAAATGCGATTAGCGAAAGTGACAAGCGGTTTCAAGTAGTCCATCTGAAGCCATATAAAATGGGAAGGGTCAAAGTTAATCCCAAAATTATCAGACGGAATTTCCTCAAACATACGTTCCCAAATCGCTGGACAATAGGCAAGGTTTTGTCCAGCGGGCCATTCGTCTTCAGTGAAAAACATCGGACAATTCTCAATACCGATACGGATACCATGGTCTGCGGCAAATTGGATTAACGGCTTCCATACTTGTTTGAACCGCTGCCAATTGTCATCTATTGTGCGTGTTTGATCTCTACCGATGAATGTATTTACAATGTCTACCGATAGACGTTTCGCCGCAAGAATCAGTTGTTTTAGATGTTCACTATAGATTTTTGCTTCTGTTTCGTTAGGTGTCAGCGGATTCGGATAGTAGCCTAAGCCGCTAATTGTTATCCCCGCATCCGATACACATTTCAAAATTTGGTCTATCTCTGATTCCGAAAGTGCTGCTACATCAATATGTGTAACGCCTGCATAACGTCTTTCCGCTTTTCCTTTCGGCCAGCACATCAGTTCAACGCAATCATAGCCTGTATCAGCCGCAAATTGCACAACCTCTGCCAATGTTTGATCAAGTAAAATCGCACTTACAAATCCGAGTTTCATACTACAACCTCCATAATGCTTTTCATACATTATACTACGCATCGGACAATTTTGGGAGATTTTTCAATCCCCATAATAGGCATTCATACCGTTGATTTGGTGGCAATCCGCGATTCAGACACACATGCCAAAAACTTTACACACTCATTCCGTATCATTAACTTGACAAGCTTTGCCAAAAGATTTAGAATAGAGAAAAATTGAAGGAATCGAAAGAAAATGGGACATTCCGAAAAGATTGATCTCGCGAATAATAATGAATCCGTTTTAGATGGAATGGTGCTAATTCCAGCAGGTGAATTCCAAATGGGAAGTCCTGATGCCGATCCAGAAGATTATGAACACTCAGTACACACTGTTTACACAGATGCATTTTATATGGATGTGCATGAAGTGACAAATGCAGAATACAAAGTATTCGTAGAGGCAAACCCAGAGTGGCGTAAGGAGAACGTCTACCAAGGATACAGTGAGGGATATTTAACGATTTGGCGAGATAACAATTATCCAGAAGGACACGCGGAGCATCCTGTTGTTTTTGTAAGTTGGTATGCTGCGATGGCTTACGCAAAATGGGTGGGGAAACGTTTGCCTACGGAAGCAGAATGGGAGAAGGCTGCACGTGGCGGTTTGGAAGGCAAACAGTTTCCGTGGGGCGACACCTTACCAGATGGAACACAGTGCAATTTCGCTGACAAAAACACCGACTTTAAGTGGTCAAATATAAATGCAGATGATGGATATCAATATACTGCCCCTGTAGGAAGTTATCCTGCTAATGCATACGGTTTATATGATATGGCGGGTAACGTGTGGGAGTGGTGTCTGGACGCTTTTCACTATCCGTTAACCAATTCATCAAAAAGTAATCCGATAGGTGGTGCTGAGAGAATTGCCGATGTAGTAGAAAATCATAGAGAGATAAGAACTGAACGCGTTTTGCGCGGTGGTGGATGGGGTGCTGATGCGCGATTCTTGCAAGTAACATATCGCACTAACTATCCTCCTGTGAACACAGAGAATTGTAGCGGTTTTCGTTGTGTCAAAGATGCAACCGCTTGAACCTGTATTTTTTATTTCTTGAGATAAAATATGGTTTAATTCATCGCATAAACATAAGGGATGGAACATAATGACTCCTAAACAACGATACCTATTTGATTTAACAGGCTATCTCCACCTAAAAAACGTTCTCAGTGAGGAAGAATTGCAAAATGCACAAGATGCTGTTGAACGATGTGTTCAAACACCCCCAGATGAACTCCCGCTGGGAATCAGTTATGGCGGTGGTGGGTTCTCTAACGGCTTTTCTTATGATAAATCGCTTGAGGCACTCACACTTCACCCGAAAACGTGGGGCATTGTAAAGGAACTGACCAGCAACAGGCCACGTTTTAATAGAGGTTCTTTGGTGGCAAAAGGTCCTGAGCATGATCAGGTTATCGGCAAGTTACACTGCGCCCGTGAAGATTGCGGGTGGCAGACGCGGAGATATGTCGTCAAAAATGGGAAAATTCATAACAACGACTTTGCCATCTTTTTCTATTTCACCGATGTCTATCCGGGTGATGGCGGGTTAGTGGTGTTACCAGGTTCTCATAAAGCAGCTTTTGAACGACCAGAAGGGATTTTCTTTCCAGACCCAGAGAATCCACCGGATGAACTCCATCCGGCCCTCGTTAATATTACAGCACGCGCAGGTGATGCAATTGTCATGTCCGAACTTTTGACACACGGTGTTTTGCAGTGGAAACCGAAGGAACGGTATCGCCGATTTCTCATCTTACGTTATAAGACGCAGTTTTTTCAAGACAGTAGAGGGAACAGAGACCCATTTCCGCCTGAAGTGATGGAAAGACTTTCCCCAGAAACCCGTGAACTTGCACAACATGCACATTATACACATATCAAGGATATTGTTAAACAGGAACATGTTCAGTTAACCTAATATAACCTAAGTTGCCACATGGTAGCGTAAACTTCCAGTTTGCGCACTGATATGCACAAACTGGAAGTTCACGCTACAAATATTAGCTAATTATTAGCATTTTTTTCATTATAGTGACATTTAGAATTAAAAGGACATTTTGTAGCATAACCTGTTAGGTTGTGCAGAAACGGAACACAACCTAATAGGTTATGGGACAGTGCCTGCGGTAGTTTCGGTTTTCTGACCGAACCGATCCTAATGTCCAATTAATTCTAAAGTTTACTATAAAGACGATGTTTCCATGTCTAAAAACTTATAGGTGGTAAGTTGAGTTAATATAGCACAAACTTCCCAGTTTGTGCTACAAGGGAACAGAGAATGACACCAGAACAACGCTATCTTTTTGACGTTACAGGTTATCTACATATTAAAAATGCTGTTACAGGAGATGCATTGAAAGCGGCACAAGCGGCTGTTGATAGATATATCCACATGCCACTTGATGAACGCCCCGAAGGATTTACGACGCGTCCACGCGAATTAGAACCCGGCAAAGGCGGTAGATATGAACACGGATTCGCGTTTGATCGATCCCTTGAAGCGATGACGGTGCATCCCACTATTTGGCCCCTTGTCAAAGAATTTACCTTTGATAAACCACGGTTTGTAACAGGAACGCTCACACTGGAACAGCACAATCCTGATAGGCAACCGATGGGAACAAATCCTGCAGGGCTGCATTGCGCGCGCGAGGGGCGCCACTGGCTTACCCGGTATGAAGTTAAGAATAGTCAAATCTACTGCAACGATTTCGTAGCGTTTTTCTACTTGACAGATGTGAACCCTGGTGATGGCGGACTCATTGTTATTCCGGGTTCACATAAGAGTCAATTTGAACGGCCTGAAGACCTGCTGACACCTGGACCAGATGGCATTGATCCGATACCAGACGACGTTTTTACCAATATCACACCGAAAGCAGGCGACTTTGTTGTTATCTCTGAACTTTTGACACACGGTGTTTTGCAGTGGAGACCGAAAGACCGAGATAGGCGATTCCTTATTCTGCGATACCGTCCCCAATATGAAGGTAGGTCCGGATTGCCAGAGGCTATTGTCAATCGCTTGTCACCAGAGGTACAAGAATTGACACAAACCGCATTTTATGGACATGTAAAGGAAGTTGTCAAACAGGATATTGTCCAATTAACCGCTTAACAAAATGAACATTCAAGACGAACATATAGGAGGAATCCAATGGAAACTACACAATATCGCGTCTGTATTGTTGGCTGCGGACGGATGGGAGGCACCATTGATGAAGAGGTGCAAGGAACGCCACACGGTGCCCTACCGTATTCACATGCTGCGGGTTATACCGCTTTTGAACGAACAACAATTGTCGCCGCCGCAGATGTGGTCGAGGCAAAAGCGCAGTCTGTTTGTGACAAATGGGACATCCCTAAATATTACCTTGACTATCAAGAAATGATAGTGCAAGAGGAACCGGATATTATCAGCATTGCCACGCGTCCGGGAAACCACGCCGACATCACACAATTTGCCGCAGAAAATGGCGTAAAAGGCATCTATTGCGACAAACCACTCTGTGCCTCTATGGAAGAGGCGGACGCTATGCTTGCGGTGTGTGAGGAATACAACATCAAATTCAATCTCGGCACGCAGCGACGTTTTACACCGGGCTATATCAAGATGCGCGAAATCCTTGAGAGTGGAGAATTAGGTGAACGGCGTTCTATCATCGCTTATTCGGGGGGTTCTGCCTTATGGGGTTACACACACGCCGCCGATCTGATTCTCTTTTTAGCAAGCGATTCTCCGATAGAATACGTCCAAGGCAATGTCGCTGTTGATGATGCCGACTTTGAGGATAACCGCACCGATTCGGATCCAGGAATTGTGATGGGATTCATCCGTTTTCAGAACGGTATCAACGGCATCAGTATTCTTGGCACTGCTTACGAATTTGAAGTGAATTGCAGTGAAGGTACAGTCCGTTCTCTCAACAATGGACTCGGTTTTCAACTCCGCAAACGGCAAGGGCAGTTTAATGAAATTTTAGACGCACAATTCCCCGTTTTTGAACGAAAAAGCGGCACCGTAGGGTGTATTGAAGACATCGTAGAAGCGCTCGACACCGATACTGAAACGCAAGGTAACATTCGACTTGCGCATCGTAGCACTGAAATGGTCTTCGCCATCGTAGACTCGCAACGGCAAAAGGGCATGCGTGTGCCGATACCGATGGAAAACCGAGGACTCTATCTCGGAAGGTGGTAACCGATGATTACAAAATTCCTGAACTCTTGTAGGAGGGGTTTGCAACCCCGAAAACTTATAAAAATTTGTGTTATCTTTGTTGGCGGACTGTTTCTGTTTAGCTATGCAACAATTTCACTGAAAGGTGACTCGCACTCAAAAACCGACCAGACACGCCCGGCAAGCACTCGTTACAAACAACGCACGCCGAGCCGAGATGGTATCGGCAAAATCTATATGGGGCGCGAAATATCGCAGGTGATGGGACACCTCGCTGCGGGATGGTTAGAACGCCCAGAACGTGAACGCGAAGAGATGCCGAATAAACTCATTGAAATGTTGAAACTAAAAGAGGGAGATGTTGTCGCGGATATTGGAGTCGGGACGGGTTACATTGCTCGGCGTATTTCACCTATAATCGGTAATACAGGCACTATCTACGGTGTTGAAATTCAACAGGAGATGCTTGACATCCTTGCCCAAAAAATGGCGGAAGAAGGTATTACCAATATCAAAGGGGTGTTAGGCACGATTACCGACCCAAAACTGCCTCCGAATTCGGTCGATCTCGCCATTATGGTAGATGTTTACCACGAATTTTCGCATCCGTATGAGATGATGCAGAATATCTGTCGTGCCCTCAAAGTCGGTGGTCGAGTGGCTTTTGTAGAATATCGCCTGGAGGATGACAGTGTGCCGATTAAACGTCTGCACAAGATGAGCGAATTACAAGTGATTAAGGAGGCGACACCGCACCCGTTGTCTTGGATTGAGACGCTTGATGGCCTGCCGTGGCAGCATGTTATCATTTTTGAGAAGGTAGCGACAGAGTAGGTAGGCTTGGCACAAATCGGTAAAATGCTTACGGGTAGGAGTTTTTTGCCGCTTTAAAGACAGAATCAATAGCACCAAACAGGACAGGCAAATTATCCACACTAAAACTCGTTCGATTTTGGGTGAAGGTTTCGCCGACAAGGTGTCCGATCTGCCAGAACGTTCCATCGCTGACAATACCGTACACAGGGTGTTCCGTATCCTCGTTTATCTTTTGCGCAGCGACTAACTCCGCTAAACATTGCCCCCAACCTACCTCAAAATCGTTCTTCTTTGCCTCAACCAACATTATCAACGGCGTGCCGACAACCAGTTTACCCAACTCAGATCGTGTTGAAATGAAATAATCAGGCGTACCGCTCAGCACATCATCATAGGCAATTGGCTTTTTTATCCAAAGTGCATAATCTTCAGCATACCCTTTATAGACTTCACGCAAAACAGGAAAGATAATTGCCTCACACCGCGCACCTTCAGAGGTGAGAATATTAATATATTCTCGGTTAAAATCAAACTCTTGTAGAAATTGCTCCGAAGGACTCGTGCCGTTTTTAGCCTCTATAAAGTCATTTTCTACGTGACGGATTCTAAATCTCTCCTGAACTTCAGGGATTGCTTTGAAATCGCTAAATGCCATGCTGTTGCACCTCTCCTAATTGAGATTATACCACTTTTTTGATACACCTTCAACAAAAACTATAATCTAAATCAAAATATTTGACAAAAATGCCATCTCAGTTAAGAATGGATAATCATTTTAACCTTATGTGCCAATCAAACGTCTGCACAAGATGAGTGAATTGCAGGTGATTAAAGAGGCGACACTGCCCCCGTTGTCTTGGATTGAGATGCTTGATGATTCGCCACAGCAACATGTTATCATTTTTGAGAAGGTTGTGACAGATGATACAAACTATAAATGAGATGACTGACTGATGAATGCTTCCTCACTTAATTAGTTGATAGCGCATCAACGATTTTGGTTAGTGAATGCCCAAAATCGTGCAACGTCAGCAAAACCTGCACGAGAACGTGCAGGTTTTTTGTATTGAATGCCTCCTTGTATTTGAATTACTGCCTATTTACCCCAAATTGTCTTTGGCATCAAAATTGCTCCCATGACGAATATATGATGGATAATACCTCTGTCATAGAAATTTATAATTCAATGTATTTTTTGTGATTACTTTTGGACTGTGTTAATGTACTTTTTAAAAATTGGAGACCCGTTATGAAAACATTTATCCTTCTCTTAAGGCAGAGTTTGAAAACTTATATCACACTAATTTTCTTTTTCTGCATGCCCTATATTGCGTTTGCAATTGAACCTATTGCCACGATTGGGCAACCGCGTCCAAAGCAACATGCCTTCCTTAACAATGGGACTATCCTACGCGTTGTGCCTACTCACATTCAGGTTGTTGATGCTAATACAGGTGAGGTCATAGATGAATTTGGCAATCTGACATATTACAGCGATGTTGTGTTTAGTCCAGATGGTACACATCTTACAATTTTAAATTCTTCCGGCAATCCACAGAAAACAAAGGTCGAAATTTGGGATGTTAACACCAAAGAACAGATAGCTGATTGGGAAATCGAAGACAATTTTGATGTCGCAGCATTTAGTCCTACACAACCATTGCTTGCTATTTCTATTGACGGCGAGATTCATCTATGGAATTGGCAAACCGGTGAGTTTATTGAAACGATGATAGGAGATCGTCGACCCGCGGACACATGTTACTACGTCAACGGTCGTTGGCGGACTTGCCGGAGTCCTATCCGTGATTTTGCATCAGTTTTTAGCCCGGACGGTCGGTATCTCATTGTCTCCTCAATGCGGCCAGATATTGAATTGTGGAATGTTGAGACACGGCAATTAGAAGGTCACCTTGAAGGACATACCGGAAACTGGGTCGATGGTGTGGTTATCAGTCCTGATGGAAAATATATCGCGTCCTTTGATAGGATAGCTGGTTTTGTCTATGTGTGGCACACGAAGGCACAACACTTATTATGGAAGGCGAAAAGTGCAATCGGAAGCGTTACAATGGTGACATTCAGTCCGGACAGCCAACGACTGTATGTCGCATCAAGAACAGGTGGTATAAGTATGACTGGTACTAATCCATGGGTAGGTTGGGATGAGAGAGTACGCGTGTGGGATGTCAATTCAGGACAACAGATTGATATGTTTGAGACAGAATTCAAAGGTTTACAAACTATCACAATTTCACCCGACGGTAAAAAGGCACTTTTATTATATACGGATGGCGAAATAATGTGGGACATTGAAAATAAACGGATACACCGGATGTGGACAGATTTCATCGCTGCTTGGTGGCCTTATACTGATAATAAAGGTGTTGCGTTAAGCCCTGACGGTAAAACCGTAATTGCCATATCTTCACACTTTATTAAATCGTGGGATATTGCTTCTCAACAGATGCGGCTACTTATTTCAGCAGAAGACTATCGATTTAACACGGTCACTATCTCTCCTGACAGTCAAAAATTCGCAGTCGGTAAAGAACCTTTTGTTGAAATACGTGACATTCAAACGGGTAAAGTTGAAACACAATTTCCGCATTACGTCCAACTTCCTGAGAAGATTACCTTTAGTTCTTCTGGAAAATGGGTTGCTGTTAAAGGTCATTGGGGTAGAACAGATATCTTCAACGTTGAATTTCCTGAAAACAAACAGCGACTTATTCTACCATTTGGAGTGGGAGCATCCAGCAGCTATCAGATAGGTTTCAGTGAAAATGAGGAATATTTTGTAACATCGGGGAAAACAAAGATAGATGATAATAACGATAAATATTGGATTCTGTTGTGGAAACGCGAGGAAAATACTTTCGTCTTTCAATATGCATGGGAAGGAGCATTTGATTCATCACCTGCATTTATGACCGATGCAGATGGTTCTACAGTGTTAGCAGGAAACGGAAAAAACGGTATACATATCTGGAAACTCTTGCCAGATACTCCTCAACTATTAACAACGTTGGATGGAGAGTATCCTATACAATTTAGTCCCGATGGCCGTTATCTATTTGCATACCGAGATGAAAACTTCCAAATCTGGGACTGGCGGAGGAGTAGACTAATCAATCAACCGTCTCTGCCATGGTTTCTGAACATGAGTCAGGATGGCTCATTGTTACTTACGCATAATTCACAGCGAGAGTATCAATTATGGGATTTAAATAACTTGTTATCATTCCTACCCTATCCAGTTGAACTTAAAGGCAAAAAGTTTGTCACACTCGGACAGATAAAGAAAAATCAACTACTACAGAACTTTCCTAATCCTTTTAATCCAGAAACATGGATTCCGTTTAAACTTGTGGACAAAAGTGATGTTACGATTCGCATTTATACGCCAATAGGTCAGTTGGTTCGATCTCTATCACCAGGGACAATGTCTGCGGGAGATTATTCCTCACAATCGCAAGCAATTCACTGGGATGGACGTAATGATAAAGGGGAGAAAGTAAGTAGCGGTGTATATCTCTATACGATCAATGCCGGCGATTTCTCCGCTACGCGCAAAATGCTTATCAGCAAATGAGGCGATTTTGACAGCGTTGCAAACTTTCACATATAAGGAGTTTATGAAATGAAAAATCAAGTTTTTACCCAAAAGCGGATCTTGTTCATTTTAGTAACGGTTTTGATAGTTTTTGTCATTCAAAGTATTAGTTACGGGCAGGGAAAAGGTAATATATACTGGACAGAATATGATTCGAATACGAAAACAGGTAAAATCAGACGATCTAATCTTAATGGGTCCGCAATTGAAGATGTTCTAACGGAAACACCTCCAATAGTAGATTTTGCTTTGGATTTACGCAACCGTAAGATATTTTGGTCGGAAAACTATACTGCTAAAATCCAACGTGCAAACCTTGATGGTTCGAATATAGAAAACATCGTCACAGGATACAATCTGCCACCCGAAGGTGGAGGGATGAGTATACGATGCTTTAATAGAAAATGTGAGGGCACGGCGACCCCAAAAGATGGAGCCCCGATTAATCTAACGCATGAACAACTAATTGACCCAAACTGCATCGCCATAGATACTGACGCAAATAAAATATATTGGGGAAACGGGCACTTAGATATATTTCAGCGTTCCAATTTTGATGGATCCGATATTGAAGATATTATTATTGAAGAACGGATTTTACCTATTGATATTAAGATGAAACAGTGGCTTTATCCGCTGAATATTGAATTGGATTTAAAAGCGGGTAAGATTTATTGGACTGACGCGCATGGTAGCAAAATCCAACGCGCAAATCTTGATGGATCTGACCCTGAAGACCTTGTTACCAATATGCGTACAGCGTATGGTTTAGCATTAGACCTAAGCGCGCGTCAGATGTACTGGACGAACACTGTTACAGGGAAAATCCAGCGTGCTTTTCTTAATGGTAATAAGGTTGAAGACCTTGTTACAGGATTGCGTTTTCCATCTGATATTGTCTTGGACTTACGGGCACGTAAGATGTACTGGATAGACATTGACGAGGATACCGAGACAGGGAAAATCCAACGCGCAAATCTTGACGGATCTAACGTTCGAGATATACTCACGGGATTGGCTTATCCATTTGATATCGCTTTGGACCCCAACGGATTTTACGATATTACACCCGATACAAATAAACTGACAACCACTTGGGCAAATATGAAAACCCAATAATGTTTACAAAGCAGGAGTACTGACATGAAAAATCGTGTTTTGACGCAAAAATGGATTGTATTTATTTTCGTTGCAATTTTGCTGACTACTGTTGTCCAAAATATAAGTTACGGGCAAGGAAGCGCTAAAATATATTGGACAGAATCTGATAAAATAAGACGGGCTAACCTCAATGGTACTAATGTAGAAAGTGTCTTAACAGATGATGATTTGATAAGGGATATCGCTTTGGACATTCAGGACCATAAGATTTACTGGATTGGCTGGGAACATAACATCAAACGTGCAAACCTTGATGGAACGGAAGTTGAAACTATCTACGATCCACAAGCTTTAAATGCGGATAAAGTTGAGCGGATACATTCTCCAATCACAATCACATTAGATACAAGTGCCCAAAAAATATATTGGGGTAATATGTGGCCACCATGGGGAATGACGCGATCAGATATTGACGGTTCAAATATTGAAGATATTACAATATTACCTGTGGATGGTGGTGTTTTTAATATAAGAGTGGATGCAGAAGACATTCAACTTGATGTGAAAGCCGGTAAGATATATTTCCAAGATTCATTAAATGATAATATCGCCCGTGTGGATATGGACGGATCAAATTATGAGAATCTTCCTCCCAGTATGATACTTCATGACAAAATTGCACTTGATTTGGTTAACAAAAAAATGTATTGGACTAAAGCTATCATGGGGATAATAAGAACAGCGTCACTTGATGGGAAGAATATTGAAACCTTTCTTTCGGATCTCAACGCTCCTACCTATATTGCTTTGGATGTTCGTTCTCACAAGATATACTTTGTTGAAAGGAATAACGAAACAGCTAAGGGTATGATCCGATGTGTAAACTTTGATGGAACGGATGTTACAACTATTTTTTCAGGATTAAACACTGTTCGCGGTATCGCATTGGATACCGAGGGAGTTTACGATGTTGCTCCTGATACAAATAAACTAACAACTATTTGGGCAGATATGAAAATCCAGTAATTTTACAAAACACCTTACAACAAGTTTCTAATCAGGTGTGGCTATCAAACACCAAATTGACGCTATAATTCTCAGTAGGTGGGGAATCATGGCGAATACCATACGCGCATTCATACCGTTGATTTGGCGTTTTGTCCACGCGCCGAGTCCAGACATCAGACGCTATAAACGGCGCGTTTACAAAACGCGCCTACTTTGGGTAATAAATTGAGCGGACAAAGCCCTCCAACAATGGGATATATCCTTAACTGGTTGTTTATTGACATTTTTTCTAATACCTATTATAATTTTGCTACTTTACAATTGTCGGATAGCTACGCTATGAAGTACCATTGCATAGCAAACTTAATCTATTGATCCGGGAGAACAAAATTTGTCAAAATTAGATTACCCAAACACACTCTCTACCCAATGTGGCAAACATATCTCAATTTATCTTCTATGTATCTCGCTCGCGTTTAGTATATTTGCATCCATCGGTTATGCACAACCCCATATTGTCTTTGTTGTAGGTGAGAATGAATATCGTTCTGAAGTAACGATGCCCGCGTTAGCTCAGGTATTGGAAGAACAGTATGCCTTCCGTACCACAGTTCTCATTGACGACGTACTACAGGGCGGTGAAGAGAATAACATAAATGGGCTTGACACTCTTGAAACCGCAGACCTACTTGTTTTGTACCTGCGATTCCGCCAACTTCCAGATGACCAACTGGAGCTGTTACAAAAATACATTGACCGTGGCGGTCCTATCCTCGCCTTCCGCACAACGACGCACGCCTTTGCCTACGAAGAGGAAGACGAGCGTGCTACAAAATGGAACAATTTCGGTGCACGCGAACTCGGCGCACCGTGGATATACCACTACGGACACGGGGCAAGCACCGATGCCACAATCGTTGGTGATCACCCAATCCTTGCAGGAGTGAACCCTACCTTCCACGTCCGATCCTGGACCTACCATGTGCGTCCCAATTATCCACCGAAAGATGCCCAGGTCTTGGTGCAAGGACGACCCGTACTTCCAGAAGGTGAACGGGGTGGTGATGAGACTGTCAATCCCATTGCTTGGACACACACCCATTCTGGTGGCGGACGTGTCTTCACAACCACAATGGGACATCCAGAAGATTTCAAAGTAAGCGATTTTCGGCGCCTCATTGTCAACGGTGTCTATTGGTGTCTTGAAAGTGAAGCACCGCGACGATATGTTCCGGGTTGGTATATGAAAACTGGACAGCCGTGGCGAGATATGGACTACGGCCCATTCCTGTCCACAGCCGTCGCAGCGAATGCCGATAACCTAACCTACAAAGGTATTATTATTCCGCTTACGCCGGAACTCACAGGTGGTGCAGTGGTGTTTGACACAGACCTATTGCGCTACTCAGCGGGTTGGATAGATGGATTGATTGACTTCGCAGATGTTGAATTCAACGGTTGGCATCAAAGTTATCCATCAATAGAAGGAAAACTGCTGTGGCAAAATCCTGTCGGTCCAGGATGGGCGAAGGATGGCAGCTTTGAGGACACACGATCCGTTCCCTTTGGTCCTTTACCTAAAGATTGGGCACATTGGAAAGGTTTGTATCTTCATGCAAACAACGTTATTTTGTCATATACTGTAGGAACGCGCACTGTGTTGGAAACCCCATCGCTTGAAAGTGGAGAAAAGGGACTCGCCTTTGCCCGAACTTTCCACCTCGGCCCCTCCATATCAAGCACACTTGTCCGCATCGCAACAATGACTGGCGGAGAGACATCCGCTTTACCTGAATTTTCACGCGGTACCGGGGTCGCTCTGTGTCCACCTGGGGCAGAACATGGACAACCAGGCAGCCTACTCGCTGCATTGATTGACGCACCGGAAGGCACACAGTGGGAGACTACACAGGGCGAGATCCGCATCCGATTCCCAGCATCTAAGGAAGCAGTCTCAGCTAAAATTCTGATCACCCCAGCAGTCCATGATACACTTGACTTAGACACATGGAGAGAATTTGTTAAGACCTCGCCTCCCGTGGCGGATCTGACGAAACTGATACAAGGCGGACCCCAACGCTGGTCGGAAAAGCTGGTCACGACTGGACACACCAATATACAGCGACGAATCAAACTGGAAACATTAAAAATCGATGAGGAAACTGCGACTTGGCATTTTCAAAGAGATGGATACTTACCAAAATTGCTATCAATGGACAATCTAACACCCGCTTCTGGCAATGCCGACAGTGCAGACCAATATATCGCTGTCCTACTCCCCTCTGACAAAACCGCACAAACCGGGATAACACAAGGAAACAAAAACGATCCCGCTTTGGTCGGTCATTGGCGTTTTGACGAGGGCAACGGTTCACACACAGCAAGTGAAACACCTGAAGAATCAATAATTACCTTTGATGGCGTTCGCTGGGAAGATGGACGACGGGACAAATGTCTTGTATTCAGTGGTGATGCGGAAGCGCGCTTTGACGAAAACTTTGCTTTTGATTTTGACACTAATGACCTAACCTTTGCTGTGTGGATTGCGACTGAGGATGACGGTTCAATCATCTCTGAAGCACTTGAGGATCCAGAGTGGGTACCCAACGGTAAAACCTTTTTTATTAGAAATGGACAATTGGCATTTGATGTCGGTTGGGTCGGTGTCGTTACCAGTGCTACTGGAAAAGGTAAATCAGTCGTTGATGGTGCTTGGCATCATGTCGGATTGACGTGGCGACATCAAAGTGGAGAAGTGACCATGTTTTTGGATGGCGAGATTGTCGGAAAAGGCACTCTCAAGCCAAATGATGAATTGGAAGATGATATTTGGCGACTCGGATTCACCGCAGAAAATTTCCCTGAAGAATCCCCATGGTTTGAAGGAAAACTTGATGAAATGCATCTATACAGTCGCGTCCTTTCTCCCGATGAAATGCAAACTCTCTACAAACGTCTTCAAGAACCACCTCTAATTGCTGCAGCCCTGGTAGAACCGATTGAAGGTGCGAAATGGATCGCCGACTCCGAACGTGTTTCTCTTCACCTTCCCGCAGGGGCAACCGCAACGGTTATTAAATGGGAAGGAAGCGAACCAAAACTCTCTGATTTTGCAAAGTTAGCAGCAAATGATGGACGTGACCCCAGCCAACCGTTCGCAATTGACAAGATAGATTGGCCCGCACAAAACCCATGGGAATCGTGGATACGTTTCGGTGGGTTCGACTTCTTCCCTGATGGCAATCGTGCTGCGCTTTCCACCTGGAACGGAGATGTCTGGACAGTCACCGGACTCAATGATACTTTGGACAAACTGGTATGGCAACGGACCGCCACCGGATTGAATCAACCGCTCGGACTGAAAATTGTCAACCAGCAAATATACGTTCTCGGACGCGACCAGATAACCCGACTCGTCGATCTTAACGGAGATGGCGAAACCGATTTCTACGAGAATTTTAACAATGACGTTTACAACAGTGAACACTTTCACGAGCAGTGCATGGATCTGCAGACCGATGCAGCGGGGAACTTCTACTATATGAAGTCGGGGCGTCACGCATTACCTGCCCAACATCCACACCACGGTACACTCATCAAAGTATCACCAGATGGAAAACAATCCACCGTGATTGCTTATGGATTTCGCGCATCAAATGGGCTTGGCATTAGTCCTGGACCGATATTCTACGGCACTGATCAGGAAGGCTATTGGATGCCTGCAAACCGACTGAACCGAATCACTGCCCCCGGCAAATTCTACGGAAATTTGCTGGGATGGTACCCACCCGATAACCCTCCAACTACTTACGAACCGCCTCTCTGCTGGGTTGCTCCTTTTGTTGACCGTTCTCCTGCAACATTAGTCTGGATTCCAACAGACACATGGGGAAAAATGGCGGATTCTCTGCTCTCCGTCAGTTACGGCACAGGAAAAGTATACGCCGTACTTCAACAACAAATAGGGGAGTCTGTGCAAGGTGCTGTTACCGAAATGGGGTTGGAGTTTCCCACAGGTGTGATGCGTGGACGATTCCACCCAATCAGTGGAGACCTTTATCTTGCGGGGCTATTCGGTTGGTCGTCCAACAAACAGGGAGATACTGGGTTTTACCGGGTACGCATGACAGGCGCACCCCTCCGTACACCGAAATCGTTTCGCGCTGTTAAGGATGGCTTAATCATTGATTTTTATGCCCCGCTTGAGGCAAAATCTACGACAAACCCAGAAAACTGGCGCGTGCAAAGTTGGGAGTATCGCTGGTCTAAAGACTACGGTTCCCCACAGTTGAAACGTTCTGGTGAGGAAGGCAGAGATGAACACGCTATCCAATCTATAACACTCTCCGAAGATGGCAAAACAGTTTTCCTCAAAATACCGACTCTGACACCTACCATGCAGTTCCATGTTGACATCAAGGGCAACTTTACAGATGGTGTTCCGCTGGATTGTTACCTGCACGGCACAATACACACGCTTGAAGAAAAACCGTAGCAAACTAAATGCTATTTTATCGTCAAAGCGTTCCTAAATTTGGCAATATTTGGACTATTTATTTTAGTAAATTGATAATAAAATTTATTGACAAATTATTATTATATTACAATTCGTAATTCAAAGATATTGTATAAAAACGGAATTGAGGCAATCTTCTAAAGAATTAATCCATATTTCCGTCTTTTAGAAAGCGTTATTACAAGTGGTTGGCGGAATGGTAAAGCAGATTTTCCGTTTTGGTGAATAGGTTAGACCTATTGATAGAGACACCTACTTGCAAGCAGGATACGAAGATTTGGATATTATTTCAAAGGAACTTTTATGGGAAGTGTTTATATCTTAACAAACAAGGGTATGCCGAACTTAGTGAAAATTGGTTTTACTACAAGAACTGCCCAAGAGCGAGCAGAAGAACTCTATAAGGACATAAACGGTAACGCCGTAACGGGAGTTCCCACAAATTTTGAGGTAGCACACGAAGAATTTTGCGAAAATCCTAAGGAACTTGAAACCCTAGTGCATAACGAGTTAAAAGAGTTCCGGTTTAACACAAAGCGAGAGTTTTTTGAGTTTTCAGAACCTTCTGAAGCTATTCAAAAGCTTAAAGAAATACATAAGCGTCATCCAACACACGCAGCATGCGTAGGTTCTCAGGAGACGGAAAATATTGAGCGTCCGGGGGATGAAACATCTCAAATTCCAAAAACATCAGATAAAGATGTTTGGAGAAGGTGGACATCACATTTTTTGACGCGTTACAAAAGAAAGACTGACACTCAACAGGAGGATGTATATGAACACGACGCCTTATCATAGTGCTGACAATGGATTTGCTTGTGCAGCAGCGGGTAGAGGTATCACCGAAGCATTGCAAGAACATCTGAATGTCATTGTCCGTAATGAGGAACTGGAATTTGAAATTAGTGACTCTCGGATTCAAGCAGAAATAAATGACTTGGTTGAAGATAAGGAACGTCTTGAACAACAGAAGCTTGATAGATTAGACAACATCCAGACGTTGAGAGAGGAACTAGCGGAAAAAGACATTAAATTATCTGAACTAAACGCAAAATTGGAAAATCCCTTAAACGCGGATGTAACACCATCATCCCCGCGTATTGAGGAGTTGCAAAAGGAAATAGAAGAAAGGACTTCAGAATTAAGTGAGAAAAAGGTAGCACAAGCTAAACTTGAAACCGATTTAGAAGCACCAACAGAAGTAGAATTAAACCCGTCCTCTATTGGAGTGGATTTGGTTTCTTCTAAACGAGGATTATCTATTCCTGAATGGATTTTGGCTGGTTTTCTCACCATCGTTGTTCTCGGATTGGCTTTTTACCTCATGATCTTTTATGGTTCAGTGGGAGATAGGACTTTCACGGAAGGTATCGGAACCGTCGCAGAAAAGCGGCAGATAATTATTCACAGGGCATTTTTTGAGGCGTGGAAATCACCCCAAAATTGGTTTGTTATCATGTTTCCGTCTATTTTCCTTACACTTGCATTTCTTGTCTATTTTTGTCACGAACATAAAAAATGGTGGATGTTTTCAGGACTATTAGTGGCAACTTTTCTAATTGACTGCATCATTGCAGTGAAAATCTCAAAACAGATGCATGAGTTTACAAAAGGTGAAGATGTCCCGTATACATTCGGGGGGAATTGGATAGAAATTCTTTCTGTTCTTTTATTAGGTTTCGGGGCTTCACTGCTTCTGGGGTTCGGTTTGTTATGGGTTATGAAAATCTGGAGAGGTGAAAAACCACACCAAGACGAATCTGAACAGTTGGATAGGGTGAAAAGATTTGAGCAAAATGATAACTTGGTCCAATTAAACGCATTAACTACTGAGATTCAACACTTGGAGGTTAATATCAACACCCTTATACAGGAGAAGGAGAACTATGGAAGACAGGTTAAAGAAACTTCCAAGCAACAGATTCAGGTGAAAATCGCTCGCTTGGATACACAAAAAGATAAGTTACAAAGTCAGATTAACGATCTGAATGAACAAGTTGAGAGTCTTCAAATGGAGATAAATCAGTGTGAAACTGAAATTGAGTCTTTACTCAAACGTCAACGCTCAAAAGGTATTGATTTAAAAAAGTTAGAAGCAAACGCACACGAATTCGTGAGTGGATGGTGCAAATATGTGGCACAAAGCAGAAATGAGTTGTCTTCTGATGTTACAGAACAAATTAAAGACATTCAGTCTTTAGCAAACGAAACGCTTGAAGCTTACAAAGCAACCCTTCCCGCAATTTAGGAGTTTTTATATGGTAAAAATGAAGGTTTTTGTAGTTGTATTATGTGTAATATTTTTTAGTTTTTTGAACGTGAAAACATCAGATGGTGAAACATTAAAATCACCCTTGTTTAAACCTGTAAATATCATTGTAATTCTTGACACATCAGATCGTATATCGAAAAAGAAACATCCGGGTCAGATGGAAAGAGATAGATATATTGTAGAAGAAATTGTCAAACAGTTTCAAGAGGTTGTAATAGGTCATATTGACCAAGCTGATAATCTTGAGTATGAAGACCGTTTAGAGGTCGTTGTTCCAGATCAACCAGGCGTGGATTCGATTCCACCGAGTATTATGAAGAAACTGAAAATTGAGCATCCGCTAGGAAGAGAATTTGCCAGCCTGGAAGGGGCATCTGGTATTTTTACTGATTTGGATAACCAGAAAAAAGTATTACTTGATGAAATGCCTAATTTGTTCAAAGATGTTCAGAAACACGAACCCCACCCAGGATCCGATATTTGGAGTTGGTTTGATTTAGAAGCAAAGGATTATTTATTAGAAAATCATCAGAACCTGATCATTTGTATTTCCGATGGCTATCTTGATTTTGAAGAGAAAATTAAAAGAGGGCGTAATAAAGGCACATATATGGAAGTCGAAAAGTATCGAAACAAACCTGATTGGAAACAAAAAATCCAAAGTGGTGGAGGCTTATCACCAATCGAGGAAGATTTTAGTCACTACGATGTGAAATTCTTGATGCTTGAAATAGCACTACGTAGTGAAAGAAACTCTGATGTTCCTTATCAAATAGATTTTAATATTATCAGGGAATATTGGAAAACATGGTTAAAATCAATGGGTATTAAGGATACCGACTTTATTAAACAGGGGCGCCCTGTGAGAAGGAAGATTGAATCTTTTTTTAAATAAGAGTGGTTATAATTATTTGATGTAGACTACAGACTGTGAAACGTCTCACTATATCTCTATCTGGATTTAGGTATGTCTGACGCTTGCGGTTCGCTTAATCAGTTAAATAATTTACCGATTCAAACAAAATTTATAGCATGATTACCTGAAACCCAAGCGAACACTGAGTCAAAGAGTCGCCTTGGTACTGCGATTGTTCTTCTTTTTATCCTAATTGCTCTCGGCATCTCTACAGTTTATTTCCTACACAGGTCCTATAAAGAACAAGATGAATTCTAATTTGGCTATCCCTTCTAAAATTGATTTTTTAGAATAATCGGGAAACAAGATGTCCTCCTATCAAACCAAAAACACCCTTCCAAACACCAAAAACTTCAAAATGAATCGTTCCTCACAACTCACAAAACCCATCCCAAAAATTCTATTAAACAAAAGTAACGAAAATCCGTTACCACTAACATAACATGTGAACACTATGATGTCAACTTTTCTTGTAATTGTGTCAAATATGTGATAAAATTCCAATTTTACAACACAACCTGATGTCAAGTTAAAAACGGTGAAAAGAAATGAATAAATTATTGGCAGAGGTAGACCCACAAATCGTAGAAATTACCGCCAACGACTTGGCACGCCAGCAAAGTTCTCTCATGCTGATTCCATCAGAGAACTACGCCAGTCGTGCTGTTATGGAAATTCAGGGGAGTATCTTAGCGAATAAATACGCAGAAGGATATCCTGGTGAACGTTACTATAACGGCTGCGAGTTTATGGATGACGTGGAATCACTTGCAATTGAACGTGCGAAAGCACTCTTCGGTGCTGAGCATGTGAATGTGCAACCACATGCTGGCACACAAGCAAATATGGCGGCATATCATGCACTACTTGACCCGGGTGACACAATCTTAGCGATGTCACTTAGTCACGGTGGGCATCTGAGTCATGGCGATAAAGTGAACTTTTCTGGTCGTTATTACAATGTTGTGGCTTATGGTGTAGATGCTGAAAATGAGTTAATTGACATGGAAGCGGTAGCGAGTCTTGCAGAGCAGCATCGTCCAAAGCTCATTGTTGTCGGTGCAACAGCGTATCCACGGCACTTTGATTTCGCTACGTGGCGGCAGGTTGCCGACTCCGTTGGCGCATATCTGCTTGCAGACATAGCGCACATTGCTGGTCTGATCGCGGGCGGCGTTCACCCTGACCCGGTCCCATATAGCGATGTGGTTACGACAACAACACACAAAACCTTACGCGGTCCTCGTGGTGCGATGATTATGTGTAAGGAAGAACATGCAGCCCAAATAGACCGAGCCGTTTTTCCCGGTTTACAAGGCGGACCTTTCCTACACACAATCGCTGCAAGAGCTGTCGCTTTCAAGGAAGCAAGCGAACCTGAGTTTAAAACATATCAAGCACAAATTGTTAAAAATGCTAAAGCACTTGCCGAGAGATTAATGGAGAATGGGTTCCGATTAGTGAGTGGTGGTACAGATAATCACCTAATGTTGTTAGACTTGACTTCAAAATATGAGAAATTGAGTGGTAGACAGGCAGCGGATCACCTTGAAGATGCAGGAATCATTGTTAATAAGAACACAATTCCGTTTGACAAAAGGAAACCGAAAACGACAAGCGGTATAAGGCTTGGCACACCAATGGTTACGACGCGCGGCATGAAAGAAGATGAGGTGGTTCAGATTGCGGATTTTATTACTGAGACTCTTGAAAATAGACAGAAAGCGTCAATTAAACGGCGAATCCGAGAAAAGGTTCAAGAATTCTGCGCGCAATTCCCGATTTATGAATATCTAAATTAGGCACATTCCGTGTGCTGTAACCGATAATATCTACAAATTTGGACTACAAAACGGCACTTGCCTATATTGAGCAGTTCATTGACTATGAAAGAAGTCCGGACTTTTCGCGGCAGGCACGATTCTATAATCTGAATCGCATCTCGCAGCTGTTAGAACTGCTTGGAAATCCGCACGATAGATTAAAAGTAATCCATGTCGCCGGGAGTAAAGGGAAAGGATCAACTGCTGCACTCATTGCATCCGTGTTAACACAGGCAGGTTATAAAACGGGTTTATTTACGTCACCGCATCTTATTACACCCCGGGAAAGGTGTCGTATTGACGGTAAACTTATTTCAGAAGCTGAAGTTGCCTATTACATTGATAAACTTAAACCTGCGATTGAAACCGTCTCTGCTTCGGAATTTGGGCGTGTTTCATTTTTTGAAATATACACTGCACTTGCGTTTACCTATTTTGCTGGCAAAACAACCGATTTTGCTGTGATTGAAGTTGGTTTAGGAGGACGACTTGACGCAACGAATGTTGTGACACCCGTAACATCTGTTATCACACCAATTGGTTTAGAACACACGGCTATATTAGGAGAAACATACACCGAGATAGCAAACGAAAAAGCAGAAATAATAAAACAAGGGTGTCTCGTTGCACTTGCACCGCAACACCCTGAAGCACGTGCCGTTATTGAAAAGGTATCAAGCGAACGGAACGCACCGATTATTGAAGTCAAAAATTTTGTAGCACAAGACCCTGATATTTCAGCTTCACAGGTTATTTTGAATTCTGAAGGCGGCCCAGTGGCACAACAATTTGATGTAGAGAGTTATTCACAACTCACGTTGCCCCTACTCGGATACCATCAGTATGTGAATGGGACGACTGCTATTGCAGCAATTGAATGTCTGAAACAGAAAGGATATGTAATTTCGAAAGACAGCGTTTATAATGGCTTCAAGAACGTACAATGGCCCGGACGAATCCAGCAAGTAATGTCTTCACCGCTTGTTGTGCTGGATGGGGCACATTCATCTATTTCAATGGAAGCGTTATGTTGTGCTATTCGTGAAAATTTTCGTTACACACAGGTGATTTTTATCGTTAGTATTATGAAAGATAAGGATTTAACCGCAATTGGCGAGATCATTTCAAAAACCGCTGATCACGTGATTGCAACGCAAGTTTCCGATAATCCGCGCGTCCTGCCTGCAGAAACAATACAAGATGCTTGGTCGGGTGTATGTCCGAAGATCACAACATGTCCAACCCCAGAATTAGCAATCAAGAAAGGTTTATCGTCCGCATCTCCTACAGATTTGATCTGTGTGACAGGTTCACTCTATCTTGTTGGAGAAGCCCTAAAATTTTTTAATTGGGATTACAAATAAATATAAAAGAGAGGTTTTTAATGCGTGAAATCACTTGCAAAAGACGGTGGTTAAATTGGAAGGTATTTCTGACATGTTTACCTATTTTGAATTTAGCCACTACGGCTTTTGCCCAAACAGAACCTGCCCCTGCTGTACCACTGATATGGTGGATTGCCCCAGTCGGTTCACTTATTGCTTTAGGTTTTGCATTCCACTTCTATCGCTCTGTGATGAAACAGGACGAAGGGAATGACACAATGCGTGAAATCGCACAATCTGTGCGTGAAGGTGCGATGGCGTATCTTAGACAACAATATAAAGTGGTAGGCATTGTTTTCGCTGTACTTTGTTTCATTTTTATCTTCATGGCTTTTGTTCTTGATGCCCAAAACAAAGTTGTCCCCTTTGCCTTTCTCACTGGCGGTTTTTTCTCAGGACTTTGCGGTTTCCTCGGCATGAAAACTGCGACTAACGCATCTGCGCGTACGACAAGTGCGGCGATGCAAGGACTTAATGCCGGGCTAAGAGTTTCGTTCCGCGCTGGCGCTGTCATGGGATTGATAGTTGTCGGATTCGCACTACTTGATATTACCGGATGGTTTCTCATTCTCTATTACGTTTTTCCTAAGATCCCTTGGATAGGCACCGAATTTTTAGGCGAAAATCCGCTACCTCAGATTACTGTGATTATGCTGAGCTTCGGTATGGGTGCTTCAACACAGGCACTCTTTGCCCGCGTCGGCGGTGGTATTTATACCAAAGCAGCTGATGTCGGTGCTGATCTTGTGGGAAAAGTAGAAGCAGGCATCCCTGAAGACGATCCGCGCAATCCCGCTGTGATTGCAGATAACGTCGGTGATAACGTTGGTGATGTTGCTGGCATGGGTGCTGATCTTTACGAATCTTACGCAGGCTCAATCCTTGCAACTGCTGCCCTTGGTGTTGCTGCTGTTGCTGCGAATGACTATGATAATCTTGCCCTTCAGCTTAAATACCTCTCTGCCCCAATGATTATCGCTGGTATCGGTGTAATTCTCTCTATTTTGGGTATCTATATGGTACGCACAAAAGAGGGTGCTTCAATGAAACAGTTGATGGGTTCCTTGAATCTTGGTATCAATGGAAGTGCCTTAGGTATCGCTATTGTGTCACTCCCGGTACTGATTTACCTTGATCTTCCCAACAAGTGGCAGGTTTGGGGTGCAATTATCGCTGGACTTGTCGCAGGATTAGTTATCGGTAAGGTAACTGAAATTTTCACCTCTCACGAGTATAAACCGACCCGTGCCATCGCAAAGCAGGCACAAACCGGCCCTGCAACGGTCATTATTGAAGGTGTTGCTGTTGGCATGGAATCAACCGCCATTCCGGTCATAACGATTATTGCCGCGGTTGCCGTTAGTTATTATCTGCCCGGTGGTGCAAGCGAACCGTTGATGGGACTCTACGGTGTCGGCATCGCTGCGGTTGGTATGCTTGCCACACTCGGTATTACGCTTGCTACTGATGCTTATGGACCCATCGCAGATAACGCTGGCGGAAACGCTGAGATGGCAAAACTGGATGAAAGCGTTCGCGGACGTACGGATCAGTTAGACGCGCTCGGTAATACAACCGCCGCAACAGGTAAAGGTTTTGCAATCGGTTCTGCAGCGCTAACAGCGCTTGCTCTCTTGGCAGCCTATCTTGAGGAAATTCGGCACGGTCTTATCCATTTAGCAGAAAAAGAGACTTTGCTTATTGATGGAAATACAGTAGAAACATTGAAAGTAACGGTAAGCCAATTCATGGATTATTATAACGTCACCTTAATGAATCCACAGGTACTTATTGGTTTATTCATCGGTGCGGTCATGGCATTCTATTTCTGCGCGTTGACGATGAAAGCTGTTGGTCGTGCTGCAAGTGCTATGGTAGACGAGGTTCGCCGTCAATTTCGAGAAAAACCCGGCATTATGAAAGGTGAGGAAAAGCCGGATTACGCCCGATGTGTCGCTATCTCTACCGTTGGCGCACAACGCGAGATGATTTTTCCATCGCTTATTGCTATTGTTGTACCTGTCGCTGTCGGACTGATTTTTAATGTCGCTGGCGTATTAGGTTTGCTTGCAGGTGGATTAGCCACAGGTTTTGTCTTAGCAATTATGATGGCAAACGCCGGTGGCGCATGGGACAACGCGAAAAAGTTCATTGAAGAAGGTAGCCACAAGGACGAATACGGTGAAAAGGGATCAGAACAGCACAAAGCTACAGTTGTAGGTGATACCGTTGGCGATCCCTTCAAAGATACTTCAGGACCTTCTCTTAATATCCTGATTAAGTTGATGTCTATGGTTTCTGTTGTGTTTGCGGGTCTCATCGCAAAATATGGTGGTGTGCTTAGTAGTTGGCTTGGGATGCAATAGAATGGTAAACTATCTTTAGTCCCGTAGGGACGATATGTTTATAGAAAAAGATTGTCCTATCTTTCTTGAGTTCCGTAGGAACGATATGTGTATAACAACAACGACAAACATATCGTTCCTACGGAACTCAAGATGGGTTACACGCATTTTTACTATAAACATATCGTCCCTACGGGACTGAAGAACATGCTTGAAATTGCAAAATTCTTTAATTTGATACCAATAGGTATACAAAAATCACAAACCATAGCTTACATTCTAAGAAGGAAACAACCATGAAACACTACACGCCCTTTGGTATTATCTTAAGTTTGCTTATCATCTTCACAATAGGGTGTCAGCAGATACAGAATCAGATGAAGACGGATCCCGATGATACTACCGTATCTGTTTCAGTTGATGACGATATACCTGACATTGAACCGTCCATCGGTAAGGTTTTCATTGGCGATGCCAATGGCAGATTCGGTACGGATGAATATACCTTAAATACCGCTTCAATAAATGCGGATACATTGACAATAAACGTATCCTATAGTGGCGGATGTGAAAAACATGAAATGACACTCGTTGTATCGGAATTATTTCTGGAGTCTTTTCCTGTTCAACTCCATGTTTCCGTTGCACACAATGCTAACGGGGACGCCTGTGAAGCGTGGCTAACTGAAGACCATAACTTTGATCTTACACCTATCAAAACTATGTATCAAGAGGCATACCAACAGCAAGCAGGGACGATTATTTTACGGATCAAAAACGCACCGAACACAGACCTTGTCTATGAATTCACAATGTAACCATAATCATCAAATCTCGGCATGATAGGGAAACCGCTTCCCTTGTTTCTGCCTATCGCATTTGTAGGAGAACCCAGCCAATGTCCAATAAACTGAAACCCCGAAGTTATGTGATTACCGATGGACCTGACCGCGCCGCTGCACGCACGATGCTTATGTTCGGCGATGGCGGACTGTCCCCTGAGGACCTTGACAAACCGATTATCGGGGTTGCAAATACATGGATTGAGATCGGACCTTGTAACTTCCACTTAAGACGCCTCGCTGCGAAGGTCAAAGCGGGAATTCGCGATGCGGGTGGAACGCCCCTTGAATTCAATACCGTCAGCATCTCTGATGGTATTACAATGGGAACAGAGGGCATGAAAACATCGCTTATCAGTCGGGAGATTGTAGCCGACTCAATAGAGTTAGTTTCCATCGGCAACATGTTTGATGCTGTTGTCGCGCTATGCGGATGCGACAAGACTGTTCCCGGTACTGTGATGGCGTTGGCACGGTTAGATATTCCATCACTTACGCTTTACGGTGGTTCAATTATGCCGGGCAACTTCCAAGGACGTGATGTTACTATCCAGGACGTGTTTGAAGCGGTCGGCCAGCATGCTGAAGGCACTATCACAGTAGAAGAGTTAGACGATCTGATAAGCAAAGGGTGCCCTGGCCCCGGCGCATGCGGTGGACAGTTTACCGCTAACACGATGGCAACTGCCGTTGAAATGCTGGGCATTGCACCGATGGGAAGTGGCAGTGTACCTGCTGTGGTAGAGGAGAAAGACAACGAAGCGTATAAAGCGGGACAACTTGTTATGGGTATGCTTGCCGCCGACCGTCGTCCCAGTCAGATTATCACGCGCAAGTCTCTTGAAAATGCGATTACCTCTGTTGCAGCAACTGGTGGTTCTACAAACGGTGTTCTGCACCTCCTCGCTATTGCACACGAAGCACAAATCCCGTTGACACTTGAGGATTTCCACACTATTAGCCAAAGAACACCCGTATTAGCAGACCTGAAACCCGGTGGGCAGTTTGTCGCTACGGATCTGTATGAAGCAGGTGGAATTCAATTTTTAGCCAAACGGTTGGCAGAAGCAGGGTTAATCCATACTGATGAACTCACCGTTACAGGAAAAACCATCGGTGAAGAGGCGAACGCAGCTACCGAAACTGATGGACAGAGAGTTGTCTTACCAGCAGACGAGCCACTCAAACCGACAGGCGGTTTTGCCATCTTAAGAGGTAATCTTGCACCAGATGGGTGTGTTATTAAGTTAGCCGGTCAGGACAAAACGCTTCATCGTGGTCCAGCACGTATTTTTGAACGTGAAGAGGACACTTTTGCCGCCATCAAAGGCGGAGAAATTAAGCCCGGTGATGTTGTTGTTATCCGTTATGAGGGGCCTATCGGCGGTCCTGGTATGCGTGAGATGTTAGGCGTTACAGCGGCAATTGTCGGTGCAGGCTTAAGCGAAGATGTGGCACTGCTAACCGATGGTAGATTCTCTGGTGCAACACACGGCTTTATGATTTGTCATGTTGCTCCAGAGGCAGCAACAGGTGGGCCTATCGCTATCCTCCAAGAAGGTGACGAAATCGTAATCGATGCGAAGGCACGCCGACTTGACGTCACACTCCCCGATACTGAAATTCAAGCACGTTTTGAGAAGTGGACCCCTCCCGAACCTCGTTATACACGCGGTGTTATGGCGAAATATGCAAACTCTGTTTCGTCTGCATCTGAAGGTGCTGTAACAGGGTAAAGTCTGTCCGATCTTAACCAATTTAATTGTTTCTATTTGTAGGGGTAGGTTTCTGGACCTGCCCCTACGTTGTTAACAATTCATAGTGAAATATAATAAACAGAATTATATCTGTAGTTAATTTAAGTCAATATAAATTATGATTGATTTCGTTTGGAAAATACGATAAAATTAACTTAATGCGTACTTGGGAAGACAGATAATAAATGATTTTTCATTACAAATTTATGTCCTGCAAGGAAACGAAAAATCCCGCATTTCAAATTGGACGAACAATGGGTACAGGATAACGATATATTCATGAAACGGTTGTAGAATTTAAGTGCGACACAACGATAATTCTGTGTATCAAAGCGTGAGGATATTTCGCGAAAGATTATAGGCTGGAGGAGATTTATAGATGAAAGCATTAAAAGAGTTGAATAAACGTTTAACATATATTTCGGTAGGTTCTTTGTTTAGTGGTGAGAAACAGTACATAATACCACTTTTTCAACGGCATTACGTCTGGGAAGAAGATGATCAATGGGAACCGTTATGGGAAGATATAAAAAAAACTTGCCAAAAAGTTTCAGATGAACCCGATGGACAGCATTTTCATTTTACAGGGGTTATCATTATACAGCCCAAGGACGTAAATGTAAACGAAGTTAGAAAGATTGAGATTATTGATGGACAGCAACGCTTGACGACTTTTCAAATCATCCTTTGTGCCCTCAGAGACGTATGCGAAGAATATGATTTTAATGATATTCAAGGAGAAATAGAGAAGCACATACGGAATCAAGACCATATTTCAAATGATGAACAATATAAACTTATCCCAACAGAGCATGATATAACTGAATTTATATCGTTAATTGATAAAACTTCAGACAATAGCAGCGAGCATATTCGTCTCGCCTATGATTATTTCCTAAAAAAAATAAAAGAACATGTGAAGGGTGATGAACAAGTAATACGAACGCTATTTGATTCTATTTGTAAAGACTTTGCCTTAGTTCAGATACGACTCAGTTCAGATGACCAACCTGAGAGGATTTTTGAATCGCTCAACGCGAGAGGTAAGAACCTACTTCAATTTGATCTGCTACGGAACAATCTATTTCTCAGAGCTCGCATTGAAGAAGATAGGGATAGTTTGTATAAAGATTATTGGAAACATTTTGAAGACCCATACTGGCACCGAGAAGTTAAGCCAACAAAAGAAGATACATTCTCTGAACTATTTTTGCGACATTTTCTCATGGCAAAACTCGGATCGGAAAATGTGGAACCATTGTTTAATAAATATATGGAAAAGGTAGCAGACACAGAAAGCGACAGTATCCAACATGAATTCTCAGAACTAAAACGATATTCAGATAGTTATCGAGAAATGACAGATTGTCCCGATGATACTCAAATTGGACGAGCCATGTTATTTTATAAGACACTGGAGCTTACCACTTTGCACCCATTTATACTTTTCATTGTAAACGAATTGTCGGTATCCGGGAAAGACCTTTCCTATGTCTTAGGTATTCTGGAGTCTTATACAATGCGGCGTTTAGTGTGTAGCAAAAGACAAGGAACTAAGAATTATAACAAGTTCTTTTCTAGATTGATTCGAGTACTGAGAAAAGACGGTTTTAGTTTAGCCACTTTTACAAAGCTGCTTTCTGATGAAGAAGGGGTATCCACAAAGTGGCCAACTGATGATGTTGTTAAGGAGTATTTGAAATTGGGTGGATGGAAAAATGATAATATAAGCCCGAAGTTTGTTCGTTACATTTTGTATAGAATTGAACTTCTGAAGCAAAAAGAACACTATTTAACTGAGACACATACATTGGATTTTGAAGAACTAACTCTTGAGCATATAATGCCTCAGAAATGGGAGACAACTTGGGAGCTGCCTCGGTACTTGCCACCAGGTGAGGAAGGTAAAGAACCGCTAATGTACGAAGATATGTTTACGGATGAATATAAAGCAAATAATCCAGATTGGGAAACCGAAAGGTCTGAAGATGTTCTGGAAAAAGGATTGACTGATACTTTACTTGAAAAATCCTTATGGCATGCAATTTTAAGAAAAATTTATCTACATAGTATAGGAAACCTAACGCTTGTCACGGATCGCCATAATTCCAGTCTGTCAAACGATACGTTTCCTGATAAAAAAGAGTCTTTATATAAAAATTCCGTTCTAACACTGAATAGAATAGAAATCTGTGAAAATGATACATGGGATTATGATGACATTAAGGAACGTGCAACAAATTTACTCACCTATTTCTACAAAATATGGCCATCTCCAGAGGATTTTCTGAAGCGTGTTAAATAGAAAATTATGTTAGATTTCAGAAGGCTACGAATGCAATAAAGACAGCAGTTATCATTTTTATATAAGGTAGACAAACGAGCGTAGACGTTTATGAATCGGGAAAAACCTGCGTAGCAGGAGTACCAAAATGAGTAAAGAAAAAATTGAATATGAAATAGGCAGCGGCAATGTTTACAAGGATTTGGAATTTCCCAATCCTGAGGAGATGCAAGCAAAGGCACATCTTGTATTGGAAATTCAGGACACTATAACCGAACGCAAGCTTAGTTTAAACAAAACCTCCAAAATTCTATGCATTAGTCCGTCTGAACTCTCTGATCTTTTGCAGGGTCAGTTTGAAAGTTGTACAATTGATCATATACTTTCACTACTTGGAAAGTTGGATCATGACATAGAGATTGTTCTGCACAAGAGACCTGCCAACACACCTCCTGCAGCTCTCCGCATCTCAACTTCCGCAGACTAATTCCTATCCACGCACAATTATGGAAAACGAGACGCATATCTACCACATCCAAACAGAACACAAAGGAAAACGGTTAGATCGGTTTCTCATCAGCGCGACCGAAGGTGTATCGCGCACCTATCTCCAGAAACTGATTCGCGACGGTGCTGTCACTGTAAATGAAAAAGTCTCCAAACAACCGAGTTACATGCTCCGTTCTGGTGACCAAGTTTGTTTTTCGCTTCCCGATCCCCGCCCTTTGGAAACCTTGCAGCCTCAGGATATACCGCTTGAGATTCTATATGAAGATAGCCACTTAATTGTTCTGAACAAACCTGCGGGCATGCTTGTGCATCCTGCAAGCGGTGTGAATTCTGGGACACTCGTCAACGCTTTGCTTGCGCATTGCACTGACTTGTCAGGCATCGGTGGGATAGAGAGGCCTGGTATCGTTCACAGATTAGATAAGGATACATCAGGGGTTCTCGTCGTCGCGAAAACAGATGTTGTGCATCGTGAACTATCCGTGCAGTTTGAAAGACACACCATCACGCGGCAGTATGTTGCAATCGTGTGTGGAATTCCCGCTGAAGTTACAGGAACGATTGATGCGCAAATTGCCCGCAGTCGTCGTGACCGCCGCCGAATGACTACAGTCAAAAACGGTGGAAGGCGTGCTGTCACGCATTATCAGGTATTAGAGAGTTACAACAAATTTTCACTTGTTCAACTTATATTAGAAACAGGACGACTCCATCAAATTCGTGTACATCTGCAGCACATTGGACACTCAGTTGCAGGCGATCCAATTTATGGTGGTGAACAACGCGCTGTGAACGATGCCGACACACTTCCCATAAAACATGCACTTATACATCTTAAACGGCAGGCATTGCATGCGCGCACACTTCAATTTGAACATCCGGTAACACATGAACGTTTAACCTTTTCTGCACCGAAATCCGCAGATATGGAGCGGCTTGTAGATGCACTGCGGACGCTGAGTCGTGCGCATTTATAGGATTTTGTGGATATTATGGTAGATTTAAGAATTACTTGGATACTCTGCACCAGCGAGGTTAGGAAACCTCGCCTACCAAGGGTCGAAAGTGTACATTTATTTTTTAGTGACCAGAAAAGATAGGAGAAGGATTATGGAATATGTCAATTTTGGTAAAGCAGGTGTTAAGGTAAGTCCACTTGCATTGGGCTTAGGATTTAGAGGACAAGGCGACGAAAGTGCTGCCCAACGGTTAATTGAACACGCAATTGATAACGGTATTAACCTCATTGATTGTGCCAACGTTTACGGTCCAATGGACGACCGTGCAAATATTGGTCGTTCAGAGGTTATTCTCGGCAAAGCGATAAAAGGAAAACGGGATGATGTGGTGATTACTTCCAAAGTTTGCAGCCACATCGGGCAGGGACCAAACGACTACGGGTTATCACGATACCACATCATGCGCGAGATAGACCGTTCACTGACACGATTAGGCACAGATCATATTGATGTCTATCTGATTCACATGGCAGACGACACGACACCACAAGAGGAGACGATCCGTGCTTTAGACGATCTGGTGCGTTCAGGTAAGGTGCGATACCTTGGGTGTTGCAACCATCAGGCATGGCAGGTTTGCAAAGCACTCTGGATTGCCGATAGCACCAACGCGACACCGTATATGTGTGTTCAAAATATGTATAACCTTCTCAATAGAGATTTGGAAACTGAGATGTTTGGGTTAGTGCGTGAAGAAGGACTTGGCGTGATGTGTTATAGTCCGTTGTCGGTTGGCTTATTGAGCGGTATTTATTCACCTGATGAACCACCACCTGCTGGCACGCTGTGGGCAAGACGATATCGAGAGGAATATGATCGCCGAATGCGCGGCGCAACTGGACAGGTAATTGCTATGCTCAAACGGCTTGCAGACGAGTTAGGAAAAACGCCAGCACAACTTGCAGTGGCATGGGTGGTATCACATTCTGAGGTTACCGTTGCTATCAGTGGTAGCGATACGATTGAACAACTGGATGACACGCTCGGTGGTGTCGGTTGGGAATTAGATGCGGCTGTTCGCGAAGAATTGGATGAGGTGTCGCGTTCGTTTGTGCGTTTGACTGCACCGCCATTTTAGTTTTTTGGCAAAGTTTCTAAATCGCTGCTGCATATCTAATCCATAGTTCCATGTGTGAGTTCCCATAGCAGCACGGTGCCATCCCAACTCCCACTTGCGAGCACCTTGCCATCCGGACTGAATACTACACTAACAACATTATTCGTATGTCCTGTCAATGTTAAAAGGTGTGTGCCTGTTCGTACGTCCCATAGAGATAGAGTATTGTCCCAACTTCCTGTAGCGAGCACCTTGCCATCCGGACTGAATACTACACTAACAACATTATTCGTATGCCCTATCAATTCCCTAATAGATGTGCCAGCTTGTACATCCCATAAACGCACTGTATTATCGTCCCAGCTTGCACTTGCAAGTATCTTTCCATCTGGACTGAACGCAACGCCACCAACCCTTTCTGTGTGTTTTGTCAATTCCTTAATAAATGTGCCCGTTTGTACATCCCACAAGCGCACGGTATCGTCCCAACTCCCACTTGCAAGTATCTTTCCATCTGGACTGAACGCAACGCTTACGATAGACTCCGTATGTCCTGTGAGTGTCCGAATAGATGTACCTGTATGCAAATCCCACAGCAGCAATGAATTATCAACACCTTGACTTGCAAGAATCTTCCCGTCCGGACTGAATGCAATGCTATCAATCCCATCCGTATCCTCTTTGAGTTTCTGAATAGATGTACCTGTTTGCACATCCCATAGAAACACAGTGTCGTCATCGGCCGAATAACTTGCACTTGCGACTGTTTTACCATCCGGACTAAACGCAACACAGGATACCTCCCACGTATGTCCTTTCAACACATGAAGTGGTGTGCCTGTCTCAACATCCCACAAATGCACAGCATGGTCTACACTCCCACCACTCGCCAGTGTAGAACCGTCTGCACTAAACGCTATGCTCCTGACTTTACCTGTGTGTCCTGTAAGTTCCCGAAGATGTGCACCAGTTTTCACATCCCATAGACACACACCTTCAGACGTGCTTGCAGTTGCAAGGGTTTTGCCATCCGGACTGAATACTATGCTGAAGGTATCATCTGTATGCACCTTCAATACCCGTTGAGATTCACCGGTTTTCACATCCCAAAAACATACTCTTTTGTCCCAAATCCCTGCACTCGCAAGTGTCTGACCATCCGGACTGAATACAACATCTATGACTCCACCTGCAGTGTGGCCTTTCAATGTATGAAGTGGGGTACCAGTCTCTTTATCCCAGAGCCGCACTGTTCTATCCCGACTTGTGCTTGCGATTGTCTTGCCATCCAGACTAAAGGCAACAGCCAAGAGATGCTTTTCATGTCCTGTAAGAGTTCGTAGAGATTTACCCGTACGCACATCCCATAACCGTGCAGTTTTATCCCAACTTGCACTTGCCAGCGTCTTGCCATCCGGACTAAACACTACACTCCAAATCTTTTGTGTGTGTCCAGCAAGTGTCCGTAGAGATATTCCCGTCCGCACATCCCACAGACGAATGGTATTGTCATCACTCCCACTTGCGAGTATCTTCCCATCCGGGCTGAACACAACACTATTGACACCAAAGATATGCCCTTTCATCGTCAGAAGATGTGTACCTGTGCGCGCATCCCATAAACGGACGGTAGCGTCCCAGCTTCCACTTGCCAATGTAAAACCATCCGGACTGAACGCTACACTTTTGACAGAAGACGTGTGACCTGTGAGCAGGTCAAGTTCTTTGCCTGTCTGTGCGTCATATAGCCATATACCTATACTACTTGCTACTGCTATGCGTTTCCCATCAGGAGAGTACGTTATATCACTTATTGAACCTTTACCGAGACGTGCTTTCGCGCCTGCGGGTAAACCCCATTGTGTATAGTCTTGAGCGAGGGTGTTTGGGATTAGAGGGAATATTGAAAGCCAAAAGATTAAAACCGAAAACAATTTATAATTTACCATAAAGTTTGTCCTTTTAAATTTGAGTTGTATACTGCGTTTCATAATAGCATATTCACAGTTACACAATTGTGGATGCACAAATTGGCGTTTTGTGGTATAAAATGATTTTTTATTGGATTAAAAGAGGGGTTGGATGTGTTTTAGAAGCGCGGGTTATGTGGATTAGGGAGGACAAACCGATATATTGCAGCACATAATACCATTTCTAAATAATGATAGGACATTATTTCATAAATCGGTTGTCCGAATACGACACGCTCTTCTGTAGGAACGACCTCCCGGTCGCGCCCTGGAGGTTGCTCCTACAAAGAGACTCAAAAATCGGAATGATACTTTGTCAATTTGAAATGGTATAACAATTTCATAAGCGAGGAGTCGGTGTACACGCAATCCGAATTGATGCAGCAATACCTAATCCACTTGGTCAGGGGTGAGATCCCAAAACAACAAGGTGCCGTCACTACTCCCGGTTGCGAGTGTCTTGCCATCCGGACTGAAAACAGCTGTATAAACCAATCTTGCATGCCCTTTCAACGTTTTTAAGTGTGCGCCTGTTTGCACATCCCATAAACGCACAGTAGTGTCTCTACTTGTACTTGCGAGTGTTTTTTCATCCGGACTGAAGACAACGCACCATACACCATCTGTATGTCCTGTGAGTGTCCGTATAAGTGTTCCGGTTTGAACATCCCAAAAACGGACCGTATGGTCATTACTTGAAGTGACAAGTGTCTTACCATCCGAACTGAAAACGACGCAGTTAACATACTTCTCAAGATCATTCTGTGTCCGTATAAGTGTTCCGGTTTGAACATCCCAAAAACGTATAGTTTTATCATCAGCTGAACTCGCAAGGGTCTTACCATCAGGACTGAATACAACGCTATTGATAGTTTCCTTATGTTCTGTCATTGTCAATAGAAGTTTTCCTGTCGCTACATCCCATAAACGCAGGTTATCGTCATTACTACCGGTTACGAGAGTTTTGCCATCCGGACTGAAGGAGACACAAGTGACAAAGCCACAATGATCTGACAGTATTTGTAGCGTTGTACCTGTCTTTACATCCCATAAACACGCTGTTCTATCCCAACTTGCACTTGCAAGGGTCTTGCCATCCGGACTAAACATAAGGTCTACGACATCAGCCTTATGCCCTTTGAGGCGGATAAGTTCTTCACCTGTATGCATATCAATTACAAGTATAGTTTCATCCCAACCAGAACACGCTAACATAGATCCATCCGGGCTGTACACAACACTCGGAACACGAAATGTATGATCTGTAATTGTCTGACGACATGTCCCAGATTTCACATCCCAGAGACGGACAGTACTGTCACCACTGCCAGTTACCAGTGTAGCTCCATCCGGACTAAACGCAAGACTTGTGACTTTCCTCGTATGTCCTTTTAGTAATTTTATCCGTGTACCAGTCCGCGCATCCCACAAACGCAAGTCTGTATCAAAGTCCATTGCAGTACTCACAAGAAATTCGCCATCGGGACTAAATAGGACGTTTGTAACCCTTCCCGTGTGCCCTGTGATTGTCCGAATAGATTCACCTGTTTGCACATCCCACAAACGAATAGTTTTGTCCATGCCTGAACTTGCGAGTGTTTTTCCATCTGGACTAAACGTGACCCTACTCACAGCAGATGTATGTTCTGTAAGCGTGCGGATACATGTCCCGGTTTTCACATCCCACAAACGCACATCAGAGTCCCAACTCGAACTTGCCAAAGAAGATTCATCTGGACTGAAAGCAACATAATTAACCCTATCCGTATGGCCTGTAAGTGTACGAATGATTTCACTTGTTGGCACATCCCACAGACAGATGGCATTGTCATCACCTACACTTGCCAACAGAGACCCACTGGGACTAAACACAATGTTATTGATACGGCATGCATGCTCTTTCAACGTCCGGATATGTGTCCAGGTTTGCACATCCCAGAAACGGATGGTCATGTCACCACTTGCACTTGCCAAAATGGACCCATCTGGACTGAAAGATACGGTAGTGACATCAAGCGTATGTCCAGTAAGAAAGCATAGTTCCTTAACGGACTGTGCATTGTATATCCAAATACCATTTGCACTCGCTACTGCTATAAGATTTCCATCAGGAGCGTATGCTATTTCCGGTGGATTTAGGACATCGCTTACCCTACCTTTCCCGAGACGTGCTATCGCGCCTGTAGGTAAATTCCACTGTGTGTAATCTTGAGAAACGGGGTATGAGTCTAAAGTATGTAATGTAATCGACAAATCGACGGGACCAATGCCTTTTTGGCATTCCCCGGGCAATGTTTTTTTCATTATGAAGTTTTCCTATAGTTTGGACAGTTTCGGTTCGTTGCAAGTTGGTTTTCAACGGTTCCTATTTTTTGTGAGTTTGCACAATACCAATCTCACGTTATTATTAACATTCATATCTAAAAATCTGTTTCAGAAATCAATTGACTTTCATCCTTGATAATGTGATACACTATAGAAAAATCCAGAGCAATAAAGGCAATAGAATGAATCTCCCAATCCTATCCGAATCCAGACGTTTAGCGATGTTACAACCACCAGAAGAACGCGTTCGAATGGTGCTTGATACGGACACCTATAACGAAATTGACGACCAATTTGCAGTTGTTCACACGCTGCTTTCACCCGATCAGCTCAATGTTGAGGCGATATACGCTGCGCCCTTTCACAACAACCGTTCGGCGGATGCGGAAGACGGCATGGAGAAAAGCTATGACGAAATTCTGCGACTATTAGACTTTCTTGGCGTTGATTCTGATGGTTTTGTTTATCGCGGTTCACAGGCATTTCTATCTAATGGAGAGGCTGCTGTGCCGAGCGAAGCAGCAACTGATATGATTGAACGCGCAATGGTAAGCACCGATGATCCTCTCTACGTTGTCGCTGTTGGTGCAATTACGAATGTTGCTTCTGCAATTTTACTTGAACCTGAAATCATTAAACGAATAGTCGTTGTGTGGCTTGGTGGTAACCCGTTATATTGGTCTCATACACGAGAATTCAATCTTGCCCAAGACATCCACGCAGCACGATTAGTTCTGGATTGTGGCGTGCCGTTTGTGCATCTCCCCGCACGTGGTGTGGTCTCACATTTACACACAACAGTCGCTGAGATGGAACGTTACGTACAGGGACAGGGCAAAATTGGCGATTATCTCGTCGAAATCTTCAAAGACTATCACAAAGACCACTTTGCTTGGTCAAAGGTTATTTGGGATATATCTGCAACAGCGTATCTGGTCAATAGCAGCTGGGTGCCAACAGAAATTGTACATAGTCCTATTTTGACAGATGCTGTAACGTGGAGTTTTGATAACAACCGCCACCTGATGCGTGTTGCTACAAGTGTAAATCGGGATGCAATCTTCCGGGACCTGTTTCAGAAATTACAGCAAGCGAGTTAGGGTTTCCTATAAGGATAAACACCATTCATCGCCACAGATCATCTCCAGTTGGTCTTTCGGTTTGTAGTAATCGGTGGGGTGAAAATCCTCTCCCATATCACCAAATAACCTTCTGCGGCGCGGTGTCATCCGCTCTAATACATGTGTGGGAAGTTTGTCGTAATCGTAGG
The DNA here is from genome assembly GCA_965221425.1 of Candidatus Poribacteria bacterium. Classification (GTDB taxonomy): domain Bacteria; phylum Poribacteria; class WGA-4E; order WGA-4E; family WGA-3G; genus MSPOR6. Next base: position 1,391,344 of record OZ244889.1, read on the forward strand.
GTCTACACCACATTTGCCCATAACGGAATGTGACGCTTTTTCGGATGCGATCAGTCCGATTCGGTCCGACTCCGTGCCACAATGCCCACGGAAAAATGACTGCATCTCCAGCCTCAGCAAGAACTTGTATCGCCCCTTCAGGATACGTGCCTTTTTCAAATCGTATCTCAGGAAACGGCTTTTTATGACTCCCTGGCACACACATAAAATTGGCTTGGTCAGGTTCAGAAAGGTCGGTCAAGAAAAACTGGACTTTGAACTGTAAGGGAAGGCTGTCAGAGTGCGGATGAATCCGTTGGAGCGATGGTCCAGCATCGGTATGAAATCCCATCAACGCCGCCGCATCTGGATGGCGGACATAGATTTGCGTTCCCATTATTTGCAAATACGGTCCCATCAATGACAAAATTGTGCCGAAGGTGCGTGGGTGGTCGGTGAGTGGGTCAAGCGCATCTGTCCGCTCAATTGCACGGATTATCGTATACGCGCCCTTGCCAAAACGTGTTCCTTGTAGATTCGATGTCTGCTGGATGTAGGTTTCTATTACCGCATCCACTGCTGTCAGTAGTGTCTCAATTTCTGTCGGTGAAAGCACCTGTTTTATGAGAAGATAGCCCTCTTCTTGCCAATGTTTTTGTTGTGTATCTGTTAGGTATGGGGATTGCATTTTTTATTCACCGTCCGTGTCATATTCAGTCGTTCCAGTATTGTTAGGAATGGCTTCCAATGCGTTATTCAGATCATCTCTGAATTGATTTTCTTGTGCCTCATTATAGAATGAAGGCACACCGATAACGCGATATTTCCTATCTTCTGTTAGGATTCTACTGGGGAATTCTGCACAAATTTCTTGCAGAAATTGCTCCTTCCATCGGTCGCCCTTAGCAATATGCTTTCCTTTGGGTTCTATGAAAAGTTGATAGGATAGCGCGTTGCCGTTTTTCTCGCGTAAGAACAGCACAAAGTCGGGTTGAAATCCTTGTCCATCAGAGAAGTTATAGATTGAGAAATGTCCTTCATTGCGAAGCAGATATACGGTCTCGTAAGTTGTTTCTGAATCCCGCAACCATCTGTCAAACAACCGCACAAACGCTTTTTCTTCACTTGTACCGTAGAGGGTATCAAAAGCGAACCAATCTCTAACGGACACAAAGTTTCTGAATTGGGGATCTTCTCTTGATACTTCGGTTTCACTACTGAATTCCATGTGTTTATCCTTGAAAATAGCCTTGATTTGTTGTTGCTGAAAATGCTTTGTGCCTTCATATTCTGTGATCTGTTCGTGGACATCGGATTCAATCTGAGATAAGAGGCCACAACATGCTGCTAATTTCTCTGCGCGGTTCACACCCAACTCGTTAACACTACCTTGCAAGTTGATTGTGAGCCCACCGAGATAGTCTTCGGATGTGATAAATTCGCGTATGGAGGTCAACTGTGGAAAGTATCGTTTGATTGATGCATAAGTAAAAAACGGATTACGCGCAATGGCAGATTTAATGATGTTTTCTTCAATATCTATCACTGGCAAACTTAACGGGTTTTCGTCATATACAGCTGGTGTGTTTTCATTGTTGAGTGCCGCAATTGTGCCGCCTTGTCCTGTCGCGATATGATACTGATAATCTTTTTGCTTAACACCTAAATCTTCAAATGATTGAACGTATCGGTAATTCTTCTCAACACGTTTGTTGAGCCAAACGATACCAGACTTGTAAAAGTCGGTCTCTTTGAAATTTTCTTTTAACTTTAGCACACGTGTTATCGGTTTTCTGTCTCTCATTCCTACATCAACCAATGCCCTGCTGATTTCGGATATGTAGCGAGAATCGTTGACGCTATGGTAATGGAGTTCCTCTAACACGCGTAGGTTATGGCTAAGATCGTCATCAAACTTGCGGCGAAACCGATCTGGGTAGTCTGGTAGGACGAATGGAAAATAACGTGCGCCGCGCCCAATGAGTTGTGCTTCAGAGGTAGTCGTTGTTCCGATCTTGCCCTGCCCTGAATCGCGTGTTTCATAACAGCGGACAATATCGAATAGGTTTAGCACATCCCACCCTTCGTTAAGTTTCTGCACAGCAAAGATAGCACGGATCGGATTGTCCTTATCTTCAAGCGTATTTACTTTTATCTGATAATTCTTCTTCTCTGATTCATCGTTAACCGAAAGGCAGAATTCCTCGCGAAATTCCGATTTTAGACGTTGTGTTAACTGCTCAGAACTGATGTCAGTTTCATCAAAAAAGTCAAAGGCTCGTTGAACAATTTCAACATCCGAATTGCGAATCTTATCAATATCGGTAGCGGTTAATTCATCAATAAGTTTGTGAAAATCTGCCTTGTTCTTTTCTGATTGCTCAATTGTTCGCTGTGCCTTGAACAAGATGACTGGCTTTAGGTTGATGCCGTTTTTCTGTGCAACCTCTTGCTTATACTGATTGAGAATAAGTGCCTGTAGTATCCGTGATTGTTGATCTAAATCGGAATGCACAAGCACAACCTCTTTTGAGAACTTATCGTTTCGAAAGTTCACCAGATCATAACGGTTGATAACCTTATTCCGATACTTTTCTACCATCGCATCGTTTTCGTAATCGTGCGTGGCAGTGAATTCCAATAATAGATTATCTACATTTGACTTGAAGATACGTTCTACCGTGTTCTCCCAACTTTCAAATAGTGCTTGTCCTTGTTGTGACCTTGTGCTGACGTTCATGTGATGTGCTTCATCTGCTAACGACACAATTTTCTGTTCAGTAAAATTTTCATAAGTTAAAGCGTTCTCTTTTTGCGATGTCATATCAGTGTGGAGTTGCTGAATCGTTGTAAAACAGATATTGATGTCGTTTTCGCTGACACCGTCAAAATTGTTTACTTCTGTCACCGCGACTTTTTTTCCGTCAATATGTATGTTCTCACTAAAGAGATATTTTGTGGCGCGTGGGTTGAGGAAGTTGTCTCTTGTCTTTTCTATAATGTTGGTGGAGTTGACGAAAAAGAGGAAGTTGCGGTAACCCTGTTCATAGAGGTAGAGGATTAAGCCTGCCATGATGAGCGTTTTACCGCTGCCGGTTGCCATGTTGAATAGAAAATGCAGCGGCGCACCTTCGCCAGGGAAGTTATTTTCAAAACAGAGGAGGAACCGTGCAAACGCTTCTTTCTGATATTCACGGAGTTCAAAAACGGGGTTGAGGTTATCGGTGAGATATTTTGGGATTTCGGTGTTTTGGATAGTCCGTTTTCCGAATTCCTCTAATATGAGATCGTATAAAAATTTTTCAGGCATCACACACCTTTTTCCGATAAAACAGTAAAATTATCCCCATGTAGGTTCGTCCGTTTGGGTAGACCTTATGACATTGAAATTGAAATTATAACGTGTAGTAACTGATTTGACCAGTTCAAGGAACCAGTCTGGAGCAAATGGGGCAATGATAACTTCCTTGATCAATAAAGAAAGGTCAACTTTGTAATATTTGCCAATATCACAGATATCGCGAGAGGTATCAATTCCTTTATCGTTTACAGGAATTGTAAACTCAATTGCTCTGACCTCTCTTTCATGTTCAAAACTCTTTCGCTTGTGTAAAAACGGGAGCATAACGTTCTTTTCAGGAATAAAATGGCTATCATAGTCAACATAACTAACACTTCCGATATTGATATCTTCACTGCATATGAAACTCTTTTTGAACGATTCAAAGTTAGTTTTGATAGCAATACCATCATTCTCTCTGGAATACAGTTTCCACATAGCTGCTGATTCGTGAGGGTTTTCGTGCCAGCAATTGATCAAAGTAAATCGAGGTAATTCTTTCGTAAATTGCACAAGACCTTGAAGTGCTTCTTCAGAGAGTGTGTCCTTGTACAATATAGGACGCAACGCTTCGTTAGCTTTGGAGAAAGATCCTTCAAAAGGGTCTCCAAGTTTGTCTGCCCTCGCAAAAAATAAGGATTCTTTTTCGAGAAGAGATACGAATTTGGTAAAATCCATATATCTCCATAATACTGCGTCAGATTGTGGAGTATTATAATCTGGATGTTCCTTATACATTTTAAACCTCGTGTTTATCCTCGGATTTAATTTTAACATTAACTTCAATATTCTTAAAGGCGTGATAGGTCATGAAATTTCATAAAACGCCCTATTCAACACCATATCCGCTTCGCTAACCCCAAAATCCACATCCTCTATTTCAGAGAGGTTGACATAAAGTTGATTTTTATCCAGCAGTTCTACCAATAGATGTTTCTGTGCTTCAAGGTCATCAATGGCGATGAAATCGTCTATTGCTTCTTGGGGCGTTTCTGCGTTGACATACCAGTTCAGGAACGAATTTTCAGCGATGTCTTTCCAGAGTGCGACAAGTTCTTCGGAGGATTGTGCGGCTTGGATTTTGTCCATATAGACTTGGTTGTATTCTTTTAGTTCACATGAGATAAAATTTCCGCTCAGAATACCTTCTTGGTTGATAACCTTCTTAAGTCGTTCCTTACAAACTGCTATATGCTCTTCTAATTGTTCAACAAGTATAAACTGACGTTTCTCTCCATCTTGTTTATTCAGTTCCAATATTGCATGTCCTGTTGTGCCTGAACCAGCAAAGAAATCAAGGATAACGTCTCCTGGATCCGTTGTAATTTTCACTATATCCATAACTGTGTATAATGATTTTGGATATGAAAAAGATTTCCTTCCAAGTATTTTTTTTAAAAGTCTTGTGCCATGTTGTGTTGCATTATACTTCTTTTCAGCCCAAGTAGTTTTGGGACGCAAGCCTTTGTATTCAGTTATTCTTCGCTTAAAAAAGATTTGAATGTGTCCATCTTTATGCCTTTTGACGACAATTTCGTTTGTGTCTAATTTCTGTTGGAATGTTGATGGGGAATTTGACCAAACCCATTCTGTGCCATTTTCTATTGGATACACTTCATGATAGTCTTCCTCCTTTGTCAAAGAAATTTGTTTTAAGTCTTTTGAAACATAAATCGGATAAAACTGTTTGGGTCTATCTTCTCGCCGTGCATTCCTTGTTTCGCCCTTACGCATTAGATTTTCCAGTTTGTATCGTGATATTTCATCTTGTTCATTATAAGTTTTCTCTGTTTCTTTGGACATCTCAAAGAAGTTAATCTTTGCAAGTTCCTTATTTTTGGCGTAAACTACCATGAATTCGTTTGATGTCGCGAAAAAATTGTTATTAGTCTTACCTGCAGGATGATGAACGATAGTCAGAACAGAGATTCGGTTCTCTCTTCCAAAAACTTCGTCAGCTAAAGTTCCTAAATACAAGAGTTCGTAGTTATCTATGGAAATTGCAATAAACCCATCATCTCTTAAAAATTGTTTTGCTATATCCAACCTATTTTTCATAAAAGTTAGCCATGCGGAATGATTGAAAGTGTTGTTATAGGTGAAAATATTTGCTTCTCCACCAGTATTATACGGAGGATCAATATAGATCAATTTGACCTGTCCGCGGAACTGCTGTTTGAGGGTATGGAGTGCAATGAGGTTATTACCCTTGATGATAAGGTTTTCGCGGACCGTGCCGTTGTCGTCACGCTTGATTTCGGTAACGCCCACTTCACCTGCGGCGGTGTGGCGTTTCCAATTGGTAAGCACTTTCGGATCAAACATCCGATTGATTTCGTCTTGTGCAAGAATTTCGTTGAAGAAAATCTCTTTGCGTTTTTCCTCTTCTTTTGTCTGTCCACCTTCAAGCACACAATCTTTGTAGGGCCACACGAGTGACACTTCGCCGCGTTCTCGGAGAAATTTACCGTCAATGTTCAACCCTATTTTGTTACGGAATTGGGTGTAAGAATTGGCAAGGAAGTTTTTGGCGGTGATGTAGTCAATGAAGTTGTTATGATTGAAAACCCAATGCCCATCAATTTCGTCAAAGAAGGTTGTTTTTATTTCTGGGTCGGACAGCAACAATCTGATGAGGTTATGGTCAAGTTGCCATGCGTGGTCTTTAACTGCGGCGGGGAGGAGTTCGTCTGATTCGTCAGTAAAGTCGGGATTCTTTTTAAGGAGTGCGATAAGTTTTTCGTTGAAGTTTTGTTCTGGCATAGTGTTAATAACCTACATTCTATTATGATAATGATAACTTGCAGGGATTTCTTACGTTATATGTTTATAATATATCATAATTTGAGTTAAAAATCAATATCACATTTGGAGATAAAACATTGATTTTTGGGCAGGCATGCCGTATACTATTCATACTGACCTAAAAGATATTCCGAAGGAAAAGCATGAACGATTTTAAGCAAATTCTGTCAACCATCAGTCGCCCATTCCAACAAGAAATCCGTAAAGGCTGCCAAGATGACGTTGTCATAAATGGTATGGGTGCTTATGTGGAACTCTGGGTAGGCCATGCGAAAGCATTGGAACTCACCTCCGATGAAAAACAATTTATCAATCGAATCACTACACTTTTCGCTAACTATTCTGGTATGTCTCCGACAGAACGACAGAAGGCTATTCAAACTGCCACAGAACAGATAAGTGCAGTGCTCTCTGGCGAAACGTCTGCAACAACCAACATTGATGTCCAGGAACCTTCTACAACCGAAACAAGTGTGAACGCGGAAAACAAAAAGCCTATCTCCACACCCCCAAAACAGGTTGAGAACTTGCCCCTATTTCAAAATGTCAATGTTTCTCAAGGGACAACTGCCACCTCAGAAGATATCCCGACTCCTGAAAAAACGACACCAAGTAACCTCGATCAGACTCGTAATACATCTCTATTTCCGTCTGATGCTACACCTGCGATACGTTCTGAAAACGTTGGAGAACCGGACGAAATACCCGTGATGCTTGGGGATACACCTGTTTCAACAGATGTTGAATCGCTTGAATTTCTCAATAATCCTCTTCAATATATCAAAGGTATTGGTCCTCGCCGTGCTGAAACGCTGAAAGATGAAATTGACATTGAAACAGTAGGGGCATTGTTAGAATACTATCCACGTGATTACATAGACAGGTCTAAAACAGTTGAAATATATAATGTGGGTCGAAGAGAAGACGGTGAACCAGAAACGGTCCAAGGGAGGGTTGTCAATCATGTAACAACACCACCAGTGACAAAAGGTCGCAAAAGCATCGGCAAAGTTTCTATTTATGACGGTACTGGGGTTGCTGTGTTGGTCAACTTCGGACGCCGTATCGGGTATATCAAATCTATTCTTCCTGTTGATACAGAAGTTGTGATTAGTGGAAAATTCACACGTCGCTACAATGAAATTCAAACAACGGACTACGAGTTTGAGGTATTTGACGAAGAAAACCTAATTCACACGAAACGTATTGTTCCGAAATACCCATTGACAGCAAAACTCACAGCAAAAATGCTGCGTACAGCGGTTCGCAACGCGCTGAATGAACATGGTGATAATATCCCTGAAATTTTACCACTTCCACTCCGTCAAAAACATCAGTTGATAGATAGACAGCAAGCAATTAACGAGATCCATTTTCCTTCTTCAGAAGCACATCGGCAAGCAGCGCAGCGGCGGCTTGCGTTTGATGAATTCTTCCTACTTAGTCTCGGTATGGAGATGCGTAAGGATGACAGAACGTCACAAAACGGTATCCAATTTGAGATTGAAGATGCACCGCAAAACAGCAATTCGCTGATTAGAAAATTCGTAAATTCGTTATCGTTTAAATTAACCAATGCGCAAAAACGGGTTTTCAAGGAAATCAGAGAAGATATGCAAAGTCCGCGAGTGATGAACCGATTGATTCAGGGCGATGTCGGTTCCGGTAAAACTGCTGTCGCTGCAATGGCACTCTTGTGTGCAATTGAGAACGGATACCAAGGAGCCTTAATGGTACCGACCGAAATCCTTGCAGAACAACACCACCACAACCTTTCTACACTATTAACGCCGCTGGGTGTAAAGGTTGTGCTGCTGAAAAGCGACCTACGGAAATCCGAACGAGAGGAAGCATTGACTGCAATAAGCGATGGTTCTGCAAACCTCATTATCGGCACACAGGCACTGATACAGGAGGGCGTTGATTTTCACAAACTTGGGCTTGTTATTGTTGATGAACAACATCGATTCGGGGTAATGCAGCGCGCAACGCTCCGAGGCAAAGCAAAATCAAACAGTGCTGCAGAACAGCTGTCGCCCGATGTGCTTGTTATGACAGCTACCCCGATTCCGAGAACTCTCTCCTTGACAATTTACGGTGATCTGAACGTATCTGTAATTGATGAGATGCCACCGGGAAGGCAGAAGATTGAAACCGAATGGATAAGAGAGAAAGACAGAACGGAATTCTACGCAAAACTTGAAAAAGAGGTGCGCCGTGGAAAACAGGCGTACATTGTCTATCCCCTTGTTGAAGAGTCCGAAAAACTTGAGGAATTAAAGGCTGCTACAAGTATGGCAGAACATATCCAGAAAGATGTTTTTCCACACCTACGCGTTGGACTACTTCACGGACAGATGAAGTCCATAGAGAAGCAGGAGGTTATGTCAAGTTTCAATGCGTGTGAGATCGATATCTTAGTTGCAACGACGGTAATTGAAGTGGGGATTGATGTGCCAAACGCAACGTTGATGGTCATTGAAAACGCGGAGCGATTTGGATTGGCACAGTTGCATCAGCTGCGGGGTAGGGTCGGCAGAGGTAGTGATAAATCATTTTGCTACCTTGTCGCAACGCCAAAAACAGATGATGCATACAAGCGAATTCAGGTGATGGTGCGTTCTAATAACGGATTTGAAATTGCTGAAGAAGATTTGAATATCCGGGGTCCAGGTGAATTTTTCGGCACGCGCCAATCGGGAATTCCAAATTTTAAAATCGCCAATATCATCAGTGATGCAGCGCTTTTGGAAACAGCAAAGAAAGAGGCGATGCAATTAGTGAAAGACGACCCGCGATTAAATGACCCTGCGCATCAACTGATGAAACAGATGTTAAACGCGCATTGGAAAGGGCATTTGGAGATTGCATCTGTTGGATAGTTGATTGAGAAACACCATAGGTGTCAATTTAAGAAGAGAGTTCTGCGCTGAATGCCCCAGGCCGGTAGATGCGGTTTCTAACCAATGCAGAATACCAAACGCGTATTCTGCCGGATCCGACACGAAAACCTTCAACTGTCCTGTCCACTCAGCAGCGCTGCCCAACAAGACACCAAGGATTCGGTTGGGCTCAGTCCGGTTCGGTTAGGAAACCGAACCCGCCAAATGCCAAACGCGCATTTGGCGTTGATTCACCGGGCCTGGATGCACGCTAAATTGACGCTTATGGATAGTTGATTGAGAAACACACAATCATCTTACATTTGGAGGTAAAATGGTACAACAAACAGAAGTTTTAATCGTAGGTGGTGGTATTTGGGGGCTAAGTACCGCCTATCATTTAGCAAAGTTTGGACAAAACGGTGTTCTCGTTCTGGAGCGCAATGAGAAAATCGCTGCGGAGACGACACCCCAGGCCGCAGGTCTTGTCGGTCAAATTCGATCCTCTGTTACAATGCTGCAGGCAATCCGGTATGCACTTGAACTGTTCTCTCAGTTTCCAAAGGAGACCGGTCATGATACCGGTTTACGTCAAACCGGGAGCCTAATGGTGGCACTCACACCAGAACGGATGGAGGCTTACACACGTCAAATTGAAAGGGCTAACCTAACCGGAATTGAGGCCAACTTTGTTTCCCATGCCGAAATGGCTCGCCTGGCACCTGCAATGGACATGACCAAAATTGAGGGTGGATATTTCGTTCCCAATGATGGATACGTTGATCCTCAACAGTGTGCTCTTGCTTATGCCGCAGCAGCAAAAGATTTAGGCGTTCAAATCCGATTGAATACACCTGTAACAGGATTTCGGCAGCGCAATGGGAAAATTCTTGGCATAGAAACAGAAAAAGGTTTTATTGCATCAAATCATGTCGTAATCACTGCCGGACCGTGGAGTGCAGCACTTGCCAAGGAAGTTGGCACGACCACAGCGGTGCAACCAATTCGCCATCAACGCGTTCGCACAGTGTCAACTTCTGGAATCCCCGACCACCACCCCGTTGTGCGTGTCACGGATGTTAGTTGCTATCTGAGACCTGAAAAAGATGGCTACCTCTACGGGTACTTTGAGCCGGGACCAGTCAGTATTGACTTGGAAACAATGCCTACTGATTTCAGGACAGGAGATATTGAACCACCTATAGAGGTTATGGCAGAGGCTCAAAAACGACTCACCCCAGTTTTCCCGATTCTAAAGCATCTTGAAATAGACGAGTATAAACGTGGTATGACCACATTTGCGCCCGACGGTGCTTATATGATTGGTCCTGTGCCAGAAATTGATAGACTCTATTTAGCCACCGGTTGTGCTGCTTTGGGGATTGCCGGTTCTGCGGCAGTTGGTCGATGGTTGGCGAATTGGGTGATCAACGGGGATCCTGACGAAGATTTGACTATGTTTTCACCCCAACGGTTTGATACTCAATCTATTGATCAAGAATGGTTACGTCGAGAGAGCGAGCAATTTTACGCAAACTATTACGGCATCCGTACAGAGTAGTAGTTCCCAATAGATTAGGACTAAGAGGCACCTCGAAAAATAAGACAGAAGTTACAGGCATATTGGCAAGGCATTTAGAGATAACATCTGTCAAATAAATGCTTATCTTAACATCAAACAGAGGTAGTTATCAACCGATACAATTGTGGCACGGTAACAGAAAAATCGCCAGAAATATGATAACTCTCCCCACCATCCTTGACAGTACGAATAAGAATTGTCTTTTTAGGGCGGTGATAGTAATGTGCGTCAGTCGGTTTGCCTTCCTCCTGAAAATCCGGAAAATCAATCAGATCGAAATTAGCGGTGGTGAAATGCCGAATTTCTTCATCCCGCTGCGCAGCAATGTTCCGCGCCATAGACAGGCTTTTGAGGTAGACCTCAGGTCCCATCACAGCAGAACCTAAGTTCAGGAAAACGCCACCCTCTAATCGTGAAACAGCATAAGCAAATCGGAGAAAATCCTCCCCTGTTGTCCAACCGATAGCGGCATAATCAGCAGCGGGGTGCTGGTCAGTAATATCGTAACCGATGCCTTTGTGGACTGTCATCCCCATACCCAAACGGTACGTTGCCGCAAAAATGCTAATGTCAAGGTGTGGAAAAAAGATATCCTTTTCTTCATTCTGAATCAATCTGCCGATTGCCTCCCCAAAACCGATTTTATCTCGGTAGCCTCTAATGATTGCTTCGTTCAGGTAGCGTCCCGTTTCTTCCCAGTTACCAAACTTTCCATCCTTTATATACATCTCAACATCTTCAAGCGTTGCGCCAATGTGCGCCAATTCAAAGTCGTGTATAGCACAAGCACCATTAGTGGCTATATGTGTTATCATACCGCGTTCCATTAGGTCAATGATGTAGCGGGAATTACCACGCCGCATTACATGCGCACCCATCATCCATATCACTTCTTTTCCATTTCGGCGTGCTTGGACAATTCGCTCAGCAATGATGTTGAGACTTTCATTTTGATATAGTGGGGTTTCTGCATCAAGGGTATAGATATCCGCCACGGTCATCTTGTGTTGGCGTTCAGAAAGTGGCAAGATTTTGAGGTAGGTACGATCAAGTTGAGGCATTATTTTGGATTATGTGGAACGATGAAGGGTGTGCGAAAATAGCGTTTAAAAGTAGTAGGCACGCTCCGCGTGCTGTCCACAAGTGAGTCAATCAAAGGACTTTGAGGTCGTAATTGATTTGACGAGTAATTCATCGTTCATGAGATGTCCAACGACAAGTTTAGATTTTTTCATCTCGGCCCTCTAACAGTCAGGACGGATTATGTTAAGATTACGGTATCTGGGCTTCATATTATGTTATGCTGCAAACTTGTAGGTAACAATTTTAGACATACCCGCTTGCTCCATCGTCACGCCGTACATCGCATCGGATATTTCCATAGTGCGCCTGTTATGCGTAATAATCACAAACTGCGTATTGTCTGAATAAGCACGAATAAGATTTGTAAAACGTAGCACGTTTGCTTCGTCAAGGGCAGCATCTACTTCATCAAGAACACAGAAAGGACTCGGTTTGATTTTGAAAACTGCAAATAACAACCCAATTGCGACAAGCGAACGTTCCCCACCAGAAAGTTGTGTAATGCTTTGTGGCCGTTTTCCCGGTGGGCGAGCGATAATGTCAATACCAGATTCAAGGATATTTGATTCATCTGTCAGTCGCAACTCTGTTTCACCGCCACCAAAGAGTTGAGTGAACACCTCTTGGAAATTCGTCCTTACCTTCTCAAAGGTCTTCAGAAACACATTTCGCGAAGTTTCGTTGATTTTCTGAATTGCTTGATGCATAGAGTGCATGGATTGTTGAACATCCTCACGTTGGGAGTTAAGGAAATCCAAGCGTTTCTTGTGTTCCTTATGTGCCTCAATCGCTTTGAGATTGACTGCGCCCATTGCCGACAATTCCGCCTTCAATTTTTCAATGTTATCCATCAAATCAATTTCGTCAAGCTCTAAAATAGCATGAACCGGAGATTGTCCCTCGTTCTCAGAAACCTCATCTTGAACGGCCGGTTTAGGAATTTCATCAATAGAAACTTGGTATTTGTCAAGGATACGGGTAGAGATGGATTTTAATTGCATCTCAAGTTGCGTAGTTTTCACTTCAAGTTGACGCTGTTTGCGATTTTGGCTTTCGAATTGCTTCCGAGTACTGCGCATCTCTTTTTGAATCGCTTCAATCTCCCCATTGAGTGTTTCGCGTTCTTCGGTTAGCTCGTCTTTTCTTGCTTCTGCTTCTGCCCGGTCTCCCTCGATTCGTAGGAATTTGCGTTGTGCCTCTTCAATTTGCTCAGTGATATCGTGTTTCGTTTGTTCATCAGAGTCGAAAATTGCCTGTTGTTCTTCAATATTTTTCTCTATTTGAAGTTGTTGTTCATCAAAGTTCTCAAGTACTTCAGTTATACCTTCCAATTTTTGTCGTTGTCCTGTCAAAAAGTTTTCCCTTGCCTGGCAATCCGCAACGACCTCCTCACGTTTACGCATATCACTGTCAACCTGTTCAGAAACCCGTTGAATCCGCCCTTCCGTTTGGGTGCGTTTCTTGGTAAGCTCGGCTATTTCTGCATCAAGTGTCTGTTGATCTTCGCGTGAAAGATCAACCGTTTCTTGAAGTTGCTTATTTTGAGTTTCAACTTCAGCAAGTTGTGTTTCAAGACGCGTGATGTTTTTGACCGTTTGCTCAATATCCTTTGTAATTGAGGCTTTTTCAATCTGTTTGTCTTGCAACTGAGCAGTAAGTTTTTTCCGAGTTTGTTCAGTTTCAGCAATGGTCGCAGCATAAGTTTTGCGCTTTTCATCTTTCTGATTGACATTTTGTTGTAGTTTGCTAATCTGAGTTTTCAGGACATCAAGTTCACTTGCACGAGTGAGGAGTCCACTTTTTTTCTGATCAGCATGTCCGCCAGTAATAGCCCCCGAAGTATCGAATAGTTCACCTTCTAAGGTAACCAATCGGGCGCTTAGTCGGAATTTCCGTTTCAGCGCAACTGCGTCATCCATCTCTTCAATGACAAGTGTGTTCCCCAACAGTTGTTGCACCACAGTCTCGTATCTGCCATCATAATCTACCAATTCTGCCGCAATACCAATGACCCCTGGTTCATCAAGCAGTCTATTATCAGAGAATGTTCTACGTCGTAACATGTCAAGCGGTAAAAATTTGACTCTGCCAGCACGATGTTTCTTGAGAAAATTGATGCCAGCAACAACGTCTTCTGCGGTTTCGGTGACTACATTTTGTATACTACTGCCGAGTGCGATCTCTATGGCAACCTCAAATTCGGCATCTGTGTGGATAAGTTCTGCCACAACACCACATATTCCACCAAACTGATCCGGATAATGTGTTTTTGCTTGCATAATTGCGCGCACACCTGCGTAGTAACCTTCATAGACAGATTGCAATTGCTCCAATGATTTATAACGGGAAAAACTACCACCTAAGTTTTCTTCTAATCCTCGGATTTCAGCCTCAATCTTTCGGAGCGCATTTTGATTTTCGTTAAGCGTAGTTTCAACCTGTTTTTTCTGTGTCTCAATCTGAAGCAGCTCGGCATCTAATTGGAGCATGCCACGTTGAATTTCGTCCCGATCATCCATAGCAGCTTTCAGCTCTGTTTTTAAAGCATCGGAACTTTCTTGAAGATCGTTGAGACTGCTTTGTGTACTCGTTAGTTCATGTTCAATTGCTAAACGTTTATTTTCGCGTTGGGATAGTTCTGTAGAGGTTTCCTGCAAAACATGCTGTGCCTCTTGAATAGACTCTTTTGTTTTGTCAATGCGTGAGGTTAACTCTTGTAAATGTTGCTGTTTGGCAGTTAAACGACTTTCTTCAATTTTGTAGGATGCTTCAATTCGTTTCTTTTCTTGAGTTCGTTCCCGGTGTCGTGTTTGTAAGTGGACTTGCTCTGTATTTAAGGATTCCAGTCTTTGCTCTGCTCTCTGTTTCTGTTGTTGGATATTTAGCTGCTTTTCTTTATGAATAACAATTTGCCGTTCAACCTTATCTAGCTGTCCTTCAATCTCACGTATTTCCTCTTGAACGGTGGTGATTGCAGTATCTAACTCACTTCGTCTGAAGGTTGCGTTTTCAATCCGTTCCTCCGCTTCTTGGATAAGTTGATTTGCATCAGAGGCCTCGTTTAAAATAGCCTCTAAGTTATTTTGCGCTTCACGATAATCTGTAGCAAGTTTTTCGTAATCCCGATAGGCTAATCCGAGTTCTAATTGCTGGAGTTGGTCTTTTAACGATTGATAATGTTCCGCCTGTTCGGCTTGCGCTTTCAGAGATTCAGTTTCACGTTGAGACTCTTGAATTATGTCATTGATACGAACCAAATTCTGTTCTGCATCTTTCAGTTTTTGGAGGGCTGTTTTCTTACGAACTTTATATTTTGTAATACCTGCCACCTCGTCAAAAAGGAATCTACGTTCCTCCGGCCGCACGTTGAGAATCAGGTCAATTTTGCTCTGCTCCATAACGGAATAGGCATCTACACCAACGCCAGTATCCATAAAGAGCTCACTAATATCGCGAAGGCGGCAAGGAGTTTGGTTGATAAGATAACTACTTTCACCATCACGAGTCAGTTGTCTACACACCTCTACTTCAGGCGATCCGATAGAAAGACTTTCAGAGATGTTGGTAAAGGTAAGCGCAACGCTTGCTTTTTGAGAAGGACTAAAATTGGCACCACCGTTGAAAAGGAGATCACGCATATTGGTACACCGTAGCGCACGGGCACTCTGTTCACCCAGGACCCACCGAATGGCATCGGAAACGTTGCTCTTTCCACAACCGTTTGGACCCACTATGGTCGTAATCCCCGGCTCCAGGACCAGTTCAACCTCTTCAGCAAAACTCTTGAATCCACTGATTTTGATGCTATTTAAATGCAAAGGTAACCTCCTACCAATGAGCGTTTTTATCACATATTATTATAACTTAACGTTTTATTATGGCATATTTAACCCAACATATATACATAAAATATACGCAAAATGTGCTGAAAAGGTTTCATTCGGGGTCTAAAGCCCGTGCCAAAGTTAACACATCAACTTCAACGGGGTCAGCATCCCATAAAACTTTTACTGCTTCACGAACGGTAGCACCTGTGGTATAGACATCGTCCAAAACAAGTATACGCTTATTTTGCACGACCTCTTTTTTTTGTAGTTCAAAAGCACCAATAATGTTTGTTTGGCGTGCCTCTCTATCCAAACTACTTTGCGGGGACGTATTCCGATACCGAACCAGAGCATCTGTTACAACTTGAACCCCCGTGGTCTTTGCAATTCCTTTAGCAAGTAAAGTGGCTTGGTTAAAGCCGCGTTCCCGCAAACGCTTTTTATGAATAGGAATCGGTAAAATGAAATCGTAATCTGTTATGTTGCAGTCATCAGGGATGTGTTCCATTGTCAATTGGGTGAGAGGTTTGGCGAGTGAGGTCCGTTTTTCAAACTTAAAGAGGTGTATCGCCTGCTGGAGTGCTGCTTCATAAAAAGTAATCGTGCGTAGTTTTCCGTAAGGTGGAGGTGTAGTAGCACATGCATCACACTTCCCTATAATATTCGGGATTCCGCACATTTCACACCAAGGCGGCTCAATTAACGGTATATCATCCCAGCATGCATCGCACATATAAGGCACAGATTCCAGTCCGAGTTGTTTCTCACAGACTCGGCATTGTGCAGGATAGAGGAACGTGATTGCTGTTTCTATTGTCTGTTGGAAAATATTTGGTCGTCCTTGCATGAGATGTTGCCATTTCCTTGCTTACATCAATTCCCCAAACCCATACGATATTTGATGTCGTAGTTGATGATAAAATCTAATTTCTCATCTGTAAAGCCGTAGTGTTCGGCAAACACACAGTCAATTTTGTCTATTACACATTTGCTTAAACGGGGGTAGCACTTCAAATGTTAGTCATACTATTTTAACAAAAGTGAACATTTCATGCAAGTTGTCTAAAAGGTAATCCAATTAATTTTACTTGACAAAAAAACAAATATCCGTTATACTAACATGTAAGACTGTAGTATAGGGAGGATTAGATGCTTTATAAAGGTTTAGTGTTAGATCAGTTCCAAGAAGAAGCAATTGCAGCGATTGATCGAGACCATTCGGTAATAGTGGCAGCACCTACGGGAGCCGGTAAAACTGTCATTGCAGAATATGCAGTGGAAAAATGCCTTCAGACAAACAAACGGGTTATTTACACTGCACCCATTAAAGCGCTTAGTAATCAAAAATATAGAGATTTTCAAGCTGAATATGGTGATAAAATTGGTATCATAACTGGCGATGTGGTCTTAAATCCCTATGCTCAAGTACTATTGATGACGACTGAGATATTCCGGAATATCATCTTTGATGATATAGGAAGATTAAATGACATTTCCTATGTTATCTTTGACGAAATCCACTATATCAACGACACTTCACGTGGCACTGTCTGGGAAGAAAGCATCATCTTTGCACCACAACATATTAAATTTGTATGCTTGAGTGCAACGATTTCGGACATAAATTCATTTGTGGAGTGGATGCAAAGCGTGCGAGATATTGACATCAAAGTCGTCGAAGAATTAGAACGCCCTGTACCTTTAGAACATCACTTCTACTTTCGGGGTTTTGGCATAGGTAAATTGGGGCACCTTTATGATCTTCGACAGATAGCAAAACAACGACAGATAGCAAAACAAAAGAAACGGAAGAATACAGATCAAGCTAACGACATACCTAAAATACCAAAGAGTATAATTGACACGAAATTGATCCCGTACTTAAAAAAGCAAAACCGTCTACCCTGTCTCTATTTCTGTTTTAGCCGGAGAAAATGTGAAAGCAACGCCCGTTATTATACCTATGCTCGGAGACGACATGATTTGCTTGATAAAGAACAGCAGGAACAAATTTTAGAAAAATTTGACGCACTTTGTATACAATTTGATATTGTTGGAGAGAAAGCAGTTACGGATTTTCGTAAGTTGATAAGATGCGGCGTAGCCTACCATCACGCAGGTATGTTACCTACACTAAAAGAGGTAGTTGAAAGGTTATTTACTTCGGGATTAATTCAACTTCTCTATACCACTGAGACATTTGCTGTTGGAATCAATATGCCAGCATGTACAGTTGTGTTTGATAGTTTGGAAAAATATGACGGTGTCCGTTATCGTTACCTTAAGACACGAGAATATCACCAAATGGCAGGTAGGGCAGGGAGACGCGGGATTGATACTGTTGGTTATGTGTATGCCCAAGTCAACCCCAAATTTGCAACGCATGCAGAAGTTAGCAAAGTCGTTTCCGATACCATTGAACCCACCACAAGCCAGTTCAATCTCTCTTATGCCAGTATCCTCAATCTGTATGAAAAATATGGCGACGAGATTTACGATGTCTATACAATGAGTCTGAGCAACCATCAAAATTATAAACGCACAGCCGATCTCAACAAACAGATTGCCCTATTAGATGAAAAACGTGCTTCACTCCCGCTGCCGACTTGTATACATGACAACATTGACGGGGTGAAACAGATTGAAAGTTATCATCAACTTAAACACTCAAATGAAAAAAATCTTGAAAGGTTGCAGTTCCAATTAGCATCTCTTAAATCCAAGTCTATGTGGAAAAAGTCAGGGAAAAAGGAACAAGAAGAGAAGTTGTCACCGATACACAACAAAATGGAAGGACTTAATGCTGAACTCTCTGAAAACCTTTGCCACGAGTGTTACCAGCGTAAACAATGCACTAAAAAATATCAGGCGATCCGTAAAAATGAACAGTATATTCAAAATTTAAAGAAAAAACAGATATCAATTCAAAATTATCAACAAGAACAGATAGCCGCTCGCCTGAATGTCCTTGAGACACTTGGATATATTGAACCCCAGGCACTACTGCCACGGGGCAAGACAGCATCACATATCTATGGGTACGAACTTCAATTGACACAACTCCTCTTTCAAGGTTTTTTTGAACGGTTGACTGAAGATGAAATAAATTGTCTTGTCGTATCGATTGTATCTGAACCTCGCAAAGATGGTTATTTTAAAAAGATAAAGGATAAGAGATTTTTATCAATTCTGGGAGCAGCTTGGGATGAAATTTTAAACATTCAACGGTTAGAAAATCAACTGAACGTCTCCGAAATAACGCCACCGTTAGAACCTCGTTTGTGCTCAGCTATGTTAGCTTGGAGCCGCGGGTGCGAATTTGATGAATTGACAGATTATGCCACACTTGATCCGGGAGACTTTATCAGAAGTTTCCGAGTTGTGATTGACCAACTGCGCCAAATTCGACGTGCCATGACAGGACATACTGCTCTTACAGATAAACTGAATCTTTGCATTGCTAAAATTAATCGTGATGTTATTGATGCGGAACGCCAACTGCGAATTGGACAGGAAGAACCTTTTGAAGAGGAAGATGATACTCCAAATGAGGAAGATGATACTCCAAATGAGGAAGATAATACTCCAAATGAGGAAAATGATACTCCAAATGAGGAAGATGATACTCCAAAAACCGATCCAATTTTAACATAACCTTTGGTCACTGTATCATAACATGTGTGTTCTCTACAATAACACCTACATATAGTAGATTTTAGAATTACTTTGACATTGCTATCGGTCCGACTGGGAACAGCACCATAGGCGTCAATTTAGCGTGCATCCAGGCCTGGTAGGTTCGGTTTGTAACCGAACCGGACCGACCCCAGGCAAATCCTGGATGTTTTATTGAGCAGCACTGCTTAGTGGACAGGATAGGTGAAGGTTTCTGCATAGGCTCCGGTTCGGTTACAAACCGAACCTACCGGCCTGGGCATTCAGTGCATAATTCTTTTCTTAAATTGACGCCTATGGTCCGACTGGGAACAGCACCTACCGCATATCCTGTAGCGCAAACTTTCAGTTTGCGGACTAATATGCACAAACTAAAAGTTTATGCTACTACGTGGCAACTTAGGTTATAGAAAGAAGGATGGCTTAGATACCCTTCGCAAATACTCGCTCATTTAGAACATAATAAGGAGAGAAAAATGGCAACTAAAGACTTTGATTTAAGAGGTACACTCAATGTTCGATCTGCTAACGAGGAGGATGCTAATCATTTGCAGACATACTGCTTCCCTGAAAAAACCAGAGAACAGGTGGCTGATGAACTGAAAGCCGATCTGGCTGCAGATAGCCAAACGTCTCGACTCGTTGCTGATGCAAGCGGTTATGCTGTTGGACACATCACGGTGAAACAGCATCCGCTAAATGATGAGGTCGGTCAAATCAGCGACCTTGCAGTATCCGGCCCCTTTCGGTTATTAGGCGTTGCTGACCATCTCATTGAAGCTGCTGCAGCTGCTGCAGCAGAAAACGGCTTGAAAATCCTTGAAATTGAACTTGCACCTACAGATACCCCGGTCATACAAAGATATAAGGATTGGGGGTTCTCAGAAAAACCGATAGTTACGCTTCAAAAAAACCTAAATGCTGAAGAAGAAGATGATGATACTGCTGAAGAAGAGAACGAAGAGACTCAAGTAAACGAGACAGATGCAGAACAGCAAACACTTTTAAATTAAAACAATCATTTGTGCAGTATGTTTCAAAATGTCAAGTTAACCAACAACATAGGTAAACCAAATATGCAAAAAGTATTTCTTACTTTGGTTCTTGCCTTATTCATCATCGGATGCGGCAATCAGAACGAACACCTTGCCAAAGGGAAAGAATTGATAAAATCCGACAAACGGCGAAAAGAAGAACGGGCTGTACGTGAATTTAAACTTGCTATTAAGCAGCAGAGTGATAACGCTGAGGCACATTATCTGCTCGGGTTTTACGATTCGCAGGAATTCTATGAAGCCAACCAATCGGAGTGGAATCAGGCATCAATTGCCCAGAGAGGACAGCACATGTTTAAAGCGTATCAAGAAGATCCACGTGAATATCTTGAAATCCTTATTTTTGATACACTCCGAGATGATGACGTGAATGTGCAAAATGCTGCATTAGAAGCACTCACGCTCGTTTACCAAAAAGGTGATCGCAAACAACTTATCAAACAACTACAAAAAGCGATTAAATCCAAAGACAACCGTGACAGGCATGACGCACATTGGGTCATGGCAAATCTCGGTAAATCTGATCCAACAACTATGGTGCCGATTTTGATTGAATTGCTAAAACATAATCAGGTAGGTACCCGTTTAAATGCTGTTAAAGCACTTGGTGAAATAGGGAGTGAAGATGCTATTCCCACCCTTGCCGCCCTCGTTGAATCGGGTTCTGCAAAGCGGAAACGGGATCGCGAAGAACCTGAGATGCGGCAGTTGGCTGTCGCAGCACTCGGAAAAATTGGAGGCAAAGCTGTCCCGGAACTTGTCAAAATCACCCAAAACAAAGGGTCTTCTCTGCGAGTTGATGCAATTCGCGCACTATCTACGCTCGGTGATGAGAAAGCTGTTCAACCACTCTTGGACGCATTGAAAGAGAAAAGTAGTCGGGAAGTTGTCGTGAAGTTTAAAAATTAGATCCAATTTGCAAAGTTATGTAGGGGAACAAACCACATTAGCTATAAGCGTCAATTTAGCGTGCATCCAGGCCTGGTAGGTTCGGTTTGTAACCGAACTGGACCGAGCCCAGGCGAATCCTGGGTGTTTGTTGAGCAGCACTGCTGAGTGGACAGGATAGGTGGAGGTTCTGCGTAGTCTCCGGTTCGGTTACAAACCGAACCTACCGGCCTGGGCATTCAGTGCATAATTCTTTTCTTAAATTGACGCTTATGGGGAACAAACCACATTAGCTATCCGAATGATTGAAAGGAACGTGAATGTTTAGAAATATACCGATAATATTCATTTTTGTTATCTTAGCATTTGCACTTGGATGTGATAACTACTATTATGATGAACACTTAAAAATGGAAGTGCAACAACTTGATAGTGACCTCGAAAATAGATGGTCAACGAGCGGTGTCGTTGTAAAAGTTATTATGCCGAATGGGCCTGCCGATGCAGCAAAACTCACATCTGGAGAACTCATTTCTTATATAATTGGTGAATACCCCATTCAAAGTCCGCGAGACTTTACACAGGCAGTCAAAAAAGCAATGGCTGATGACAATAACATGCTTTTGTATCTCAAAGATAAACAACCTATTCGTATTGCAACCCGAAAAATTGGAGATAAAGTCGGTTTAGAGGTTGAAGGCAACGGGACTGTTCGTATCAAAAAAATTACCCATGGAACCCCTGCCGCAAATAGCGATGAAATTCAGGTTGGTGATGTTGTTGAAAAAATTGTTGACGAGCGAAAAATTCACAGTCTAAACGATTATAAGAAAACAGTCAATGAGTTTGCAAAATTGAATGTAAACTTGACTTTCAGGACAACTGAACTTATTGGTGTGAAAATTGCCGCTGTTACGGCTCTCGGTAATTTAGGCGATACGCGTGCTGTTGAATCCTTAATAGAGATTCTTAAGAACAGTAAGGAGTTATCGCTCCGCAAAGCAGCAGCGCGAAGCCTTGAACGGCTTGTCGCGCTAAGCGAACTCAATCCACTCTTTCAGCAGTTTCAACAGGAAGATGTAAATCAACTGCCCGCGGATACACTTGATAGCCGACAGCGCGAATCTGCTGCAATCCTGGGATTACTCCTTGTTGACCCTGCTGCAAACACAGCGACACTTGAAGCACCCTTCGGAATCCAATTTCGTCACCGCTCAGAAGCACTGTACCAGAAAGTGAACGAAGGCCCACTGGTAGAACTTGCTGAACAATATATCCAAATAGACACTGAACCTGAACAGGAAATTCGCCGTGCATGTCTCTCCATTCTTGGTACTCTTAAACCTATCTCCGCAATTGAATCGCTTGCCAAAGTACTGAGAGACCAAAATGAAATTCCTGGCATCCGTTTCCAAGCTGGTTTAGCACTTAGCCAGATCGGCACTCCCGCTATTGATGCACTCATCACTGCATTCAACGAAGCCGATACCGCTGCAAAAGACATCGCTGCTTCAGCCCTTGGTACTATCGGTGGAACACAGACGCGCGATTTTCTGATAAATGCCTTAGAAACCACTGCTGATCCAGCAGTCCAATTAACGTTGGTGGACGCAATCGCAAAAATCGGAGATGAATTCGCACTCAGTGCACTTGAACGTCAACGCCAACGTTTTCAAGAAGACGATTCTGCTATCCGTATCTTTCTTGATGAGGTTTTTAGCAGCTTAACGGCTTCTCCTCAATGAACATTATAGTGAACTTTGAAAGTATTGGAACGCTTTGATAAACCTGTTTTGGAAACATAACGAACAACAGAAATGGTAGCACAAACTGTTAGCTTATGTCTGTGATGAGTCGCAAACTAAAAGTTTGCGCTACAGAAATGTCCCATTAATTATAAATTTACTATATACTACAAGTTTGCTATACACAAAAAATTAATGAAAATCGGCCTAATTTCTGACCTGCATGCGGAAGCGACCGAAGCTAACAGAGCTATTATTCCATTTCTAATTGATGCTATCAAAGCAGCTGAACTTGATATCTTCATCCTTGCAGGTGATGTAACCCCCAATTTATCTGAATTCTACGAAATCCTCGGTGAATTTAAGAACGCTAATTTAGCTTGCCAGAAGTTGTTTGTTCCGGGTAATCATGATATTTGGGTTAGCAAAAGTGCCAACATGACGAGCGAACAGAAATGCGGTGTAATTGCAGAAATTTGTCAAGATCATGGGTTTTATTCACTCCTTGATGCCCCATATATTGCTGAAGAAATAGGTTTCTGCGGCACCATCGGTTGGTACGACTATACATTTGCATCAGATGAATATGATTTTTCCACAGAGCAGTATGCTAAAAAACAGTTGATGGGAACAGTTTGGAGCGATAAGCAGTATGCCAGATGGACAGGTCCAGACGAGAAAATTGCACACCGCTTTGAGACTGAGCTTGATAAACAGATCACTTTCCTGAAGGACAAGGTCCAACGCATTATTGTTGTTACACACCATGTTCCGTTTCGGGAGTGTATCCGCTACCGTGGTGAATTGCCTTGGGACTATTTTCGCGCGTTCTACGGAAGTGAAGGGCTTGGCATGTTATGTTTACAGGAACCGCTTGTTACGCATGTCCTTTTTGGACATGTCCATTATGCTATCAATCAACAAGTGAAAAACATCAAGGCAATCTGTGCACCTATCGGTTATCTTCATGAACAACCGCCTGAAGGTTTGCAGGCCTATGCTGAACGAAGTTTGACCTGTTTCACTTTAGAAATTGGTTGAAATATAAAGAGTAAAGGAGCATAATATGGAAATAACTTTAACAAATAGCAATGAAACGGGTGCCCTTGAATTTCCGTGGGGTGCAATCAAATGGCTATGTAACGATCAGATTGATCCGGATGCAGAGATGACATTCGGTATTGTTTACATTAACGCTGGCGAAGGCAATCCAACCCACTATCACCCAAATTGTGAGGAACTTATCTATGTGCTTTCTGGTGAATGTGACCACAAATTAGGAGACGAAATTATACCGCTCAAGCAAGGGATGATGTTGCGTATTCCGCGCAATGTCAAACACAATGCTGTCAATACGGGTTGGCAACCGGTAACGATGATTATCTGTTATTCAGATGCTGATAGACAAACAGTCTTTTGTGATTAAATAGTTGCCAAACAAGAAACGTATTTGTGAAATAAGGCAAACAGGAATTACGAACCATGCCCGATGAATCAAGGTGCAAAGTCAAAATCTGCGGTACAACCTCAATCCATGATGCTTGCCTTGCTGCTGATACAGGTGCGGATTACTCTGGCGTATTAGTTGACGTTGCATCTTCAGAACGATCACTCACTATCACGCAAGCTGTAGAAATCGCCAGGGCAAGTCCTATTCCAACGGTGTTGTTGCTATACAATCGCACAACGCCGGACATCCAAGAAACTGTATCACAAATTCAACCTTATGCAGTGCAACTTCTTGGACAAGAGACACCACAACAAGTTGAAAAACTGAAACAGACCGTGAATTGCCAACTCTGGAAATCTGTCTATCTGCCTGCAGGAAACCCAGAAAATGTGGATGTCCCTGAAGTTGCGGCGCAGATGCAAGCATACCGTAATGCTGGTGCGGATTTTCTCTTATTTGATACTGTTGACACCAGTATTGACCCACCTCGTTACGGTGGGACCGGAAAGACCTGTGATTGGCACGTCGCTGCTGAGTTAATTGCTGATAGTCCATTACCAGTCTTTTTCGCAGGCGGAATTCGTCCAGAGAACGTTAAAGCTGCCATTGAAACTATTAAACCCCACGGTATTGACCTCTGCTCAGGAGTAGAAGCATCAAAGGGTGTAAAAGACAAACAGAAATTGGAACGGCTTATGGAACAGATCAAACTTAGGTCATATTAAAAAGTGGGGTAGACAGGAACGCGTTTTCTCAGACGGTGCCGAGTAGATAGTCCGCGCCACAAACCCCATAGAATCCCTACGATAGGCCATAGCAAAAATCCGTATTCACTCCAAGGTGTTAGGAATAATACAACTTTTTCTTCAACAGTGAGCGATGCTCCTTTTCTTGCCGACTCGTGGATCTCGTTAACAATCCCGTAGAATTCAATCAAATCTTTTTCCATTCGCAGCTTCATTTCAGAGTCCGCGAGGGTGTTATAAAAGAGAAATGGCATCACGGGATAGTACCATAAAATTCCCAGAAATACAAATACAATGAAATAGATGCAGATTATAAGAAGTGCTTTTTGCATAATTAATCACCTGACTTGGTAAGTTTCCTATCTTTTGGAAACCTCAATGGTCTCTTGTCGCTAAATCAAAGATTAGGATCGGTGTTCAAAACTTAATCATATTGCACAACTTCAAACAATTATGAAATAACGTGTTGTTTTGATTGAGAAAATTAACGCTTCTTTTTTGTATTTGTTACCATTTTTACACAATATTTGACATTTGCATTTTATTTTAATCGGATTGTATCAATCAATTATTTTAGTTGTAAATTAGTTATATTTTCTTTGAAAAAACCGATTTATTATCTGATTTTGAAGGCTTTTGCTACCCATTCAAATGAAATGTCTCTATTAAAGAGCTGCAAGCAGGACGATCTATTCTGAATTATACTTGAATCAAAGATTTGTATTGTGTGAAAAATAACCTTAGAATTTTCTTGCAATTTTTCGGAATTATGTATATAGTTATATAGGAATTACACGGAGGAAATTATAGAGAATGAAAAACGAATTAAAGTTTCGCGAGAACGGCTGCTTTAAAATTGTCCAGTTTACCGATATTCATTGGCAAAACGGTGAACCTGTCGACCAAAAATCTGCAGCTTTGATGGAAAATGTATCCCGCGCAGAATCTCCGGATTTGATTGTGTTAACTGGGGACATTTTGTCTGGAGGGGGATGTGATGATGCTGCTGAATCGCTTCGACAGATTATAGAGATTCTTGAGCGGGGCGCCATTCCATGGGCAGCAGTTTTCGGTAACCATGATGATGAAGGCACGGCAAGTCGTCACGAATTGATGGAAGTCATGCAAGAGAGTGATTTGTCGCTTGCCGAGCCAGGACCGGAAGAAATTCCGGGTGTTGGAAATTATGTTTTAACAGTTGAAGGTTCAGACAAAACAAAACCTGTCGCGCTGCTCTATTTTATTGATTCTGGTAGTTATGCCCCAACTGATATTGGTGGTTACGATTGGATCAGACGCGCCCAGATAGAGTGGTTTCTCAGCGAATCCGCGAAATACACAGCTTCCGCAGGGCATCCGCTTCCCGCGCTCGCTTTTTTTCATATCCCAATTCCTGAATATGATGAAGTATGGGATTTTCACACTTGCTACGGTGTAAAGTATGAGAATGTCTGCCCGCCCCGAATTAATACGGGTTTTTTTGCTGCCCTACACGAAGCGGGAGATGTTATGGGGACCTTTGTTGGTCACGAACATATTAACGATTTCTGGGGAGATTTACACGGGATTCGCCTCTGCTACGGGAGAACTACCGGCTTCAATAGTTATGGCAAAGAGGGATTTCCGCGCGGGGCACGAGTGATTCAACTACGGGAAGGTGAGCGTCAATTTGAAACTTGGCTCCATCTTGAAAACGGCACTATAGTGCGTGAGCAACAAGAACATACCCCGCTTCAACGCACTTTCACTGAAGATTGACGATTTTATTTACGAATTCAGTATTTCATTCTTGAGGAGGAAAATGTGAGAGCACAACCACAGGTCTCTATTCGACACGAAGGCGACGTTGCGATATTTGATATTACCGGTTACTTAACTAACGAATCTGAAGAAGCTCTTAACGATGCTTATGCCGACAACGGCGTGCAGGAAGCAACCAAATTATTGCTTAACTTCGAACGGCAAAGTTTTATCACAAGTAGCGGGTTTGGCACAATTATCAAATTACTTTGGAAAACGCGGGATAAAGGACAAACGTTGCGCATTGCACACCCAGCAATGCAGGTGAGAACAATTTTTAATACAATCGGTTTGACACAAAGCATCGGCGTTTATGCTTCTGAAGCTGAGGCACTGGAAGATTTTTAAGTTGTTACGGAAAAAGGGTGTACATGTTCTTGTTAAACAACACACCTAACAAACTCCATAGGCTGCCTGCAAGGAATTGACCGAAAATAAGCCCTAAGAACAGTGGCAACGCTCTGCGATAAGCACGCACACCGCCTCCTGTGAAAAGTAACCTTTTAAAAAGCCATCCTAAGAAAATTGAAAACCACATCCATCCGATAGCCCAACCGTTACCAACGGCATATCCTACCGGATAAAACGGCCACCACAAAAACTGTCGTTTGAGAATTGTCAACACGCTGGTAAAAAGGAAGCCAAACGTCATGTGTTGGATAGCGGGGAGGTTCGGTGCGCGCGGAACGGTAATCCAGTTTTGTAAGCGGTTAAACTCACCGACTCCCCAACGTGCAAACCGAAATTCGTAATAGAGCGCGACATGTCCGATAATGGATATGACTGCTCCGACAATTGATGCCACAATTAAGGCAATAACTAACCGATTCTCACGGAGGCGGAAGTGCCTGCCGATCTTAAATGCTTCTAATTGGTGCGGCATTGGATGACACCGATAGCCGTAGGCAAGCCAAGATAGTAAAGTAGTGTTTGTTAAATTCTGTGCTCCCAATGGACGACTGCCTAAAAACAGTAGCATTATTCGGTCTGGATGCACACGGTGTAACTCATGTGTAGGTGGGCCGAGTTCGGCACGCATACGAGTCATGCCGATACACAACACCAAATAAATGCTGAAATATCCGAGTGCTACCCATGGTGATAGCCCAGCGAAATACCAAAATATCAGGACAAATCCTAATCCAAATATCAAACCAAATACAGCCAGTTGATATAAACGATCTTTCGATCTAAAAGAGAATACGCCTCCTAACACCTTCAGAATTTCTCGCCGACTTGTTAACAGCGCAAGCAATCCTATTCCGATCCATGCACCTGCCCGTTGTTCTGTTTGAAAACCGATAGCCGTTGTCCATCCTGTCGCAGTAAAAAGGACGCGCTGCAATCCCCAAAATAGGTAAAATCCCCAGAAAGATAGTGCTAAATCCAATGGCATTAGGTAACCCAACCCAATTGCAAATGGATACACATAAATCGGTAAACGTCCAATTGCGTTCCAAGGACGATCTGCAAAGTAGAGTTGATACTTAATCTTTAGCGAGGGAATAACGGGAAAAAGATAATTCAATCCAGCCAGAATCTCAAGCCCAAATGCAATTCCGAAACCGAGCCAAATCAGTTTATTACGAAAAAGATTAGATGTATTGCCAAGTAATTCTACGGGGAGCGTTGTCAATGGATAACTTAACTTTTCATGGTCTATCCACTGTTTACGGATGATGATATTGATGCATAACATCATAAACAGTAGTACAATCACCAAAACGCTCCACGCGACAATCGGCCATAACCATGCCTCCATGTAACGGGGCTGCCAAAAAGTGTCATCTCCTTCAAAATAGCCTTGCAGTATTTTGCGATCAGTAATTGTCAACCACGTTGGCAAAAAGCGAAAGAAGATATCCGCCCATTCGTTTTCGGGTGTAGCAAACCAACCTGCGTTTGCTATCATCGGCACTAATTGTCGAACAATGTCGTGCCCCGCAAGCGCGGTTGCGACTGAAACCATGATGTATGTCAACGCCAGTTCCCTTGAGGTTGGCGCAGCATGTTTGAACAGCCTTTTTAGAAAAGGTGAAAGGACCGCAAGCAGAAAGAATGTGAAAAGTACGGTGGGAAAGATTGAGAAATCTGTGAGCTCCCACACGACACGGTTTTCTGCAGAGATAATCCAATAACAGGTTAAAATGATAAGGATAGAACCGAAAAGGAGAGTCCCAACAATAAAACGGAGTGTTGACGGTTTCTCAACGTCCTGAATTGTACTTGGCTCGTTTTGACGCATGTTTCTATCATATCATATCTACTAAATCAAGGCAACTATAGTACAATAACCCAAGTTGCTACCTATAAGTTTTTAGACATGGAAACACCGTTTTTAATAGAGAATAATGCATATTTCGCAAGTTTTCGTAGCGCAAACTGTGTGAAGATTAAGTTTTTAATTGGGTAATTCTAATTTTCCCCAAACCCGATAGGTGCGGTTAGATGAAGATTAAAAAATAAATTGGGTAATTTAGCGAGGTTAGGAAACCTCGCCAGCAGAGATATACACCTGCTGCTGGCGAGGTTTCCTAACCTTGCCAATACCGAAATATTTACTTAAACTTCATCTAACCGCACTGGATATTTCCACGAATTACCTAATTTATTTTTTTAATCTTCATTTAGTTTGCGGACTAATATGCACAATCTAACAGGTTGTGCATATTAGTCCGCAACTTAGGTTACAATAACTAAATATTCCAAATGTTTGGCATAGAACAAGGAAATATGATATAATAAAAAGATATATCAATTTTGTGAAATTTAGCGCGTGGAACGCACACAGATTCGTCCTGTTGTCCGGATTAGACACAACTCTATAAGGGGGAGATATGTCAGAAACAAATTTGAAGCAGCGCATTCGCGATGGAGAACATGTTTTTGGAGCCTCTGTTTCAATGACGATAGACCACGACAGTCTTGCAAAAAGGGTTGAAAAAGGAGGTTACGATTTTGTCGCTGTGGATAGCCAACATTCTGCCTACAGTGAAGACAGACTTGTTGCATTCTGCAATATGGCAGATGCGTTGGATATTCCGGTCAACTTTCGGATAAAACATACACGCAACGCCTATCTCATCGGCAACTATCTTGACCTTGGTCCTTCTGGCATTGAGGTGCCACAAGTTGAATTGGAAACAACGGTAGATGAAGCGGTTGCTTCCTTTTACTATCCACAGCAAGGCATTCGCAGTTGGGGAGGCGGTGCGCGAAAAAACTCGGCCGGTAGAGAACGACTTGAATATGCGGATTGGTGGAATAATTACGGGATGCTCTGGATGCAGATAGAATCAATTGAGGCGGTGACGCATGCACGGAGGTTAGCGAAAACGGGGGTGGATTGTCTCTCCTTTGGTCCCACGGATTTAACGTTCAGTATGGAAGGTCATCCAAATCATGCGCTCCAAACAGTAGATGCCTGCGTGCAGTATGTGGCAAAAGAATTGGAAGGAAGCCCAACGGCTGTCTGTTTTAGAAACGGTAATCCGAGTACGCGTGAAAAGTATGCGGATATGGGTGTTACCGTCTTTTTAGAATAGTCTCAAAATGTTATATTATGGACTTGTAAGCACAGCAATAGCTGAAGATCGACAGCAACTGCGAGAGGGCATGCGTCTTTTAGCGAAAATGGCGCATAAATACAATATCCCAATTACGTGGGCAATCGTTGCTGATTCAGCACAATTTTTAGCAAAGGATCTGACAGAATGGCGTAACGAATTTGGAGACGAACCGTTGCTGATGTTGGACATCAAGCCGTTATGGGAGGCAAACTGGACTAAACTTACGGGGCAATCCATACCAGACCCGAACACTGAAAACGAACTGATTGATACTTCAATGGCAGGTGCTTCGTCTGAAATCATCGCGGAACATCTCGTCAAAATGCGCGAAACGGTTCCGCGTTATATCAGGACTGAGTCGAAAAAAATGGAGCGTGCGTTGGAGTGGGCTGCCCCAAACGTGGCAGGCGCAGAGTGGAAAAACCATGTTTTAGTTCACGCATTGGAACAGGTCGGTTTTCGTGGTTTGTGGGGTTATCGTTGGGACGAACGCGGTTCAATAGCAGAGGTTGATCGTGGTAGTCCGTTCGGATTTTTTTATCCCTCAGCAGAGCAACACAATTTTAGCGCACCTGCTGCAGGGGGTATCGCTGGCATTCCTTACTGGACGGCAGCACACCTTGACAATAATGCGGATAATCTTCGGGCATCACTTATAAACAACTCAATACAAAGGAATTACGATCTATATGTCCAAAATGAGAAGTGGAATCGGTGGCTTAGCTATGTGGAACATGTCAACGCATTAGAGGTTGCGCAGTTAGGACAAGAAACATTAGAAAGACTGGATACATACTTTGCACATGTAGCAAGCAGTGAAAGCACAAAGTTGTTACCTCTTTCTGAGATGGTTGATGATTATTGGACAAATTGCCAACAGACTGAACCTACATTTATAGTTGCTACTAAAATTGACTCTCAGGAGAATGTTGAATCTATGGAGTCAGAATCAGCACAGTTCCCTAATGGGGGTACGTCAACAGATCAAAAAGAGGAAAAGGTATTTTTCTATTACGATTCTAAATGCCAATTCACCTTTTCTGAAGGAACGATGGAACCTGTTGACATGAAAAACTATATCTCGCCCCCGGTTCTGGAAAATCTTGAGGGTAATATTTCGCATCAGGGGATTTCTGTTCACGGTGTTGAGTATCATTTACCAAAGATAGCAAATTTTAGACCTAATCGCAAACGTTCTCGGTTGCACGTTACTTTTGCAATTGAATCTACTAAAGCGATGCCTTACGGTATAGCAATATGGGGCAACCACATCGGTTTACAATTAGAAAACTCTAATGCTGAAGTTGTTACATGGGTAGATAAGCACTTGCTTTTTGTCCGCCTTGCATTGGAACCGGGAAACAATGAATTTGAAATCGTCCTAACAATTTGAAGAAATCAGAATATTTTAGTAAAAAGCGCACAGAACAACTAACACCATAGTCATTCAATAATTCTTGAACACTCTTGTAGGAGGACTTTCTAAGCCCGATATAGACTAACCTAAACGCGTTTGTAGTCGCGCAATTCATTGCGCCTCTTACATTCACGGTACCATAAAATCTTAATGAAATCATAATATTTGGAGGCAAATATGGAAAAAGTTTTAGGCTTAAAATGCCGCGAATGTGAGCGCGAGTATCCAAAGGAACCGCTTCATGTTTGCGAGTTCTGTTTCGGCCCGTTAGAGGTGAATTACAATTACGAGGCTATTCAAAAGTCAATCTCAAGAAGCTCAATTGAGCAGGGACCGGAAAGTTTATGGCGATACATTGATCTATTGCCGATTGATAATGAACCGACAGACGGACTAAACTCCGGTTTCACACCTTTAATCCGGGCGAAAAATCTTGGCGATGCACTCGGTGTTAAAGAAATTTATATAAAAGACGATTCAGTGTGTCACCCAACGCTGTCATTCAAAGACCGGGTTGTAGCAATTGCATTGAGTAAATCTAAGGAATTCGACTTTGACACCGTATCGTGTGCATCCACAGGCAACTTAGCAAACGCTGTTGCGGCGCACGCTGCTGTCGCTAATCTGAACTGTTACATTTTTATTCCTGCCGACCTGGAATTAGGCAAAGTGGTGGCATCTCTTGTTTACGCACCAACAGTGGTTGGGATTATGGGCAACTATGACGATGTGAATCGTCTATGTAGCGAAATTGCAGGTGTCTATCCGTGGGCGTTTGTCAACATCAATATCCGCCCGTATTACGCAGAAGGTTCAAAGACGCTCTGCTTTGAATTGATTGAACAACTCGGTTGGGAAGCCCCCGACCATATCATTGCGCCTGCTGCTGGCGGTTCGCTGATTACAAAAATTGGCAAGGCACTTAAAGAATTTCATTTGTTGGGATTAATTGACAAACCGAGGACGAAAATACACGTAGCACAAGCAGAAGGTTGTGGTCCGATTGTAAACACTTACAAAGAAAATAGTGATTTTGTCAAACCCGTAAAACCTGATACGATTGCGAAGTCCCTTGCAATAGGGAATCCTGCGGACGGCATTTATGCTGTAGATACTGTTCGGAATTCAGGCGGTGTAGGTGAACATGCGAATGACGATGAAATTGTTGAAGCGATTAAACTACTTGCAGCAACCGAAGGGATTTTCACAGAGACAGCAGGCGGCGTAACGCTTGCTGCAACCAAAAAATTAATTGAGAGTGGTGACATCGGTCGCGATGAACGGATCGTAATAGCAATCACGGGCAACGGATTCAAAACAATAGAAGCGCTTGAAAATAAAACCGATGAACCGCATATTATTGCACCACAACTGAACGCTTTTCGCAAACTAATGGCGAACATTGAATAGCCTTTTTCTCCTGAGTATAATAAACTTATCGCACTTTGTGGAGGATTATAGTATGAAGCAATTGGAAACCCACGAATTTGTACAAGATATAGCCTCTGTTAAACCTGCCACAATGACATTAGAGGAATTCCTTGAGAACGATGTAGAAGGTTATGAATTCATTGAAGGAGAATTAGTGCCGACTACAACAGGTGCAAAAAGACACGGCAGAATAGGTGTAAATGTAATTCGGTATTTATATTCTCCTGTTGTTGAAAATAAAATCGGACGTCTATATATGCTAACACCTTTTAAAGTTGGAAATTCCGTACTAAAACCTGATCTTGCATTTGTCTCCACTCAACGTTTAAATGAAGATACAGACAAAGGGTACCCAATCCCTCCCGACTTAGCAATTGAAGTAGTTTCGCCAATAGATATCCAATACCAAGTCGCAAGGAAAGTTTTTGCTTATCTTGATGCAGACACGCGTTGTGTTTGGGTGCTTGAACCTATATTGACAACTGTGACGGTGTATAAATCTGAAACGGACATCAAGACACTCACGCGTAAAGACACACTTACCGGTGATGATGTAGTCCCGGGTTTCTCCTGTCCGATTGAACTCTTGTTTGAGTAAATATATCAACAAGCAACGTTTACAAGTTTATCAGGGAGGATAACAGAATGGTACAAATTGAAACTCACGAACACGCGCAAGATATTACCGCCGTCAAATCTACCACGATGACGTTAAATGAATTCCTTGAGAACGATGTAGAAGGCTATGAATATATTAAAGGAGAATTAGTACAGATGCGAGACGCATCAATAAGACACAGTGAGATTGGTATGAATCTAAGTCATTACTTGAATATACATGTACGAGAAAATAAAATTGGACGCGTGTATTCCTTAGAACTATCGTTTAAGGTTGGAGAACGGGTGCTGAAACCAGATTTAGCGTTTGTCTCAGCAGAAAGGTTAAACGACGATCAAGACAAAAACAAAGGTTTTCCAATACCGCCTGACCTTGCGATCGAAGTAGTTTCTCCTTCAGATATACATTCTCGTGTCATTGGAAAGGCACTCGCTTATTTAGATGCTGGTACACACTGTGTTTGGATTGTTGACCCTGTATCTCAAACTGTAACAGTATATAAATCTGAAACGGACATCAAAACACTCACACGTGAAGACACACTTACTGGTGATGATGTAGTCCCCGGTTTTTCTTGTCCAGTTGAACTCTTGTTTGAGTAGTGATATAACATGGAAACGCTAAACGGCATTCTTGAACGTATCGTTTTTGAAAATCCTGATACCGGTTGGACTATCGGCAGGTTTTCTGCGCGCGGTCACGCTGAACTTGTCACGATTGTCGGTAACCTTGCGTCTGTTTATCCTGGTGAGAGTCTGCTACTCAACGGAGAATGGGTAAACAATCCAAAATACGGACTACAATTTCAGATTGAGAGGGCTGAAACTATACAACCTGCAAATATTATTGGGATAAGGAAATATCTGGGGTCCGGGTTGATTAAAGGAATCGGTCCTAAGATGGCTGCCCGAATTGTCGGTCTGTTCGGCATGGATACGATTGATATAATTGAGCAGACACCTGAAAAATTAGCAGGAGTTCCCGGAATTGGACAGAAGCGGGTTAAAATGATCCAGCAAGCGTGGGAAGAACAACGCGAAATAAAAAACGTCATGCTTTTTTTGCAATCACATAACGTTAGTGCCTCACACGCAGCAAAAATTTACAAAACATACCAAAATGAATCTATTCCGATTGTAACTGAAAATCCCTATCGCCTTGCTGATGATATTTACGGCATTGGGTTTGTCACCGCAGATACGATTGCACAAAAACTGGGGATAGATAAAAACGATCCACATCGAATACAAGCCGGTATCAAATATGTGCTTAGCCAAAAAACGGATGAAGGACACGTCTTTCAATATCCCGATAAACTGATAGAGGCATGTGAAAACATTCTGGAACAGGATTCACGGACAATTGAGATGGGTGTCCTCGCGTTGACTCAAAAAGAGGAAATTATTCTTTCACAAGCAGGCGAGCCAGTTGAAATCATTGCGGAACAAAATGAAATAAATGATTGGCTCAATAGTGGTGCAAAAAACACAGTATCCGAAAGCCATAGCGAGTATATAGAAATCTGTGAGGAAACAGAGGATCTTCCTGACAAGCAACACTCTAATCGCATGTCTACACTCCTTGAAAGTAGCGCAATCTATCTTGCGCCGTTTTACTATGCTGAAATGGGTGTGGCAAACCAGTTGTTGAGATTGTTATCAAATGGAATGCGAAATGCCAGTTCATTAGACATAAACATATCTTTGAGTGAGTTGGAAAATGAGATGAACATTCAATTTGCCCCTCAGCAACGGGAGGCAATTCGGACTGCCCTCACAGAACGCGCAATGATTCTCACAGGTGGACCAGGGACTGGCAAAACAACAACGACAGTCGGCATGATAAGATTGTTTGAAGCAGTAGGACGACGTATCGTTTTGGCTGCACCGACCGGACGTGCTGCGAAACGACTCAGTGAAACCACGGGAAAAGAAGCGAAAACGATACATAGACTACTTGAATTTTCTTTTCAAGATAACGGATTCAAACGCAATCGCGAAAACCCATTAGAAGCGGATGTCGTAATTGTAGACGAGATGTCAATGGTGGATCTCGTTCTTATGAACCGATTAATGCAAGCGATTCCTCTGACTGCTACTGTTATCCTTATTGGTGATACTGATCAACTCCCATCTGTCGGTGCTGGCAATGTGCTAAAATCGTTGATCGATTCACGAAAGGTCCCAGTTGTAAGACTCACAGAGATTTTCCGTCAAGCACAAGAGAGCATGATTGTTACCAACGCACATCGGATTAACAACGGAAAATTTCCGATACTTTCCGGTCCAGACAATCGGGATTTCTTTTTTATTGAGGAGGAAGAACCTGAATCCGCAGCCCAACAGATTACCTCCTTGATTGCTGAACGGCTACCTCGCCATTATAACTATCATCCCATAGATGACATTCAGCTGCTATGTCCGATGCGGCGTGGCATTCTTGGTGCTGAGGACCTTAACAAATGTTTACAGGATGTGCTTAACCCCAGCGCTGAACAAGCTATAAGAGGATGGCAAACCTTTCGTATTGGTGATAAAGTTATGCAGATACGCAATAACTACGATTACGATGTATACAATGGAGATATTGGTAGAATTGTCAGCATTGATCATATAGACAAGACGTTGCAGGTTCGGTTTCCTGAAAAAATAGTGGTTTATGATATGGCAGACCTGAACGAACTGGTTTTAGCGTATGCCACGACTATCCACAAGGCGCAGGGCAGCGAGTATCCTGTAGTTGTTATACCTTTACACACGCAACATTATATCATGCTACAACGAAATCTACTTTACACAGGCATCACCCGGGCAAAGGAACGGGTGGTGATTGTTGGCACAATACAAGCGCTCGGCATCTGTATAGATAATACGCAGGTAATGAAACGCAACAGTTATCTCGCGGAACGTCTTCAAAATGTTAGAAGCGAGATTTATTAACAACGATGCTTCCAAAGGAGTATCCAACAACGTATAGTAAAACCTACAATTAATGGTACACTTCTGTAACGCAAACTGTATGAAGATTAAAAAATAAATTGGGTAATTTTGCGAGGTTAGGAAACCTCGCCTGCAGAGATACACACCTGCTGCTGGCAAGGTTTCCTAACCTTGCCAATTACCGAAATATTTACTTAAACTTCATTCAGTTTGCGTCTCAATATGCACAAACTAACAGTTTGATGCTCAACTTCTATTGTCCGTTATGTTTCCAAAACAGGTTTATCAAGTGTCCTAATAATTTCAAAGCTCACTATAATCAATAGGATTTCTCTTGGTCTGGAATTGTGGAATCCTAACGAATTAAAATTTGGAGGAGAGAAATATGAAAATTGCTGTCATTGTTCTTATGAGTTCCCTACTATTCTTTTCGCAAACTTTTGCGTTTGCGGAAGTTAAACTGCCGCGAGTTTTCGGCAACAACATGGTTTTACAACGGGATATGCCAGTTCCAATTTGGGGGTGGGCAGCTGCAGATGAAGAAATCTCTATTACCCTAAGCAAACAGAACGGGGAAGCAGAGGTTGTTCACACAGAAACAGTGAAAGCCGATGAAAAAGGCAATTGGCAAGTCAGGTTGCCAGCCACGTCAGCAGGCGGTCCGTATACACTTGAGGTTGCTGGTAGTAACACCGTTGAACTTTCAAATGTCCTCTTTGGTGAAGTGTGGGTTTGTTCTGGACAGTCGAATATGGCGTGGTCGGTCAACACCTCAAATAACAGAGATGCGGAAATTGCTGCAGCAGATTATCCGAATATCCGTTTGTTTCATATACCGAAGGAATCTTCCGGTTTACCAGCGCCGGATGTCAATGCACAATGGCGTCCGACGACGCCAGATAGTGTCAGACATTTCTCGGCTGTTGCATATTTTTTCGGTAGACATATCCACAAAGAACTTGATGTGCCAATAGGTTTAATCAACACATCCTGGGGAGGTACACGTATTGAGGCGTGGACTGCACCCGAAGGATTCAATGCGGTCCCAGCACTCTCAAATATTTCTGAGGAAATCCGCGATATTAACAAAAACTATCGCATGCGGCTCCCGGAAAAAATCAAGGAAATTGAAGACTGGATAGTAGAAGCACGTGAAGCATTGGAAAACGATAGCATCATTTTTGAGATGCCAAATAATTTCCATCCGTTGACACCTCAAGGCAGACCAACTGCACTCTATAACAACATGATATATCCGATTGTTCCTTATGCAATTCGTGGCGCGCTTTGGTATCAAGGTGAATCAAACATGCGGGAAGGGATGGTGTATCATGAGAAGATGAAAGCGCTCATACATGGCTGGCGCGAAATATGGGGGCAAGGTGATTTTCCATTTTATTTTGTCCAGCTTGCACCGTGGGGAGGCTATGATAGGAATGATCCGACTCATCTTCCGAAAATTTGGGAAGCGCAAACTGCCACACTAACAGTCCCAAATACGGGCATGGTGGTAACAACCGACATTGGCAACGTCAGAGATATTCATCCCCGAAATAAGCAGGACGTTGGCTTGCGGCTTGCATTATGGGCACTCGCGAAAACATACAATAAAGACGATCTTGTGTATTCGGGGCCGCTATACAAATCAATGGAAGTTGAGGGCAACAAGATTCGTATCAGCTTTGACCATGTAGGTAGTGGCTTGGTGTCAAGAGATGATGAAGCACTGACATGGTTTCAAATTGCAGGTGAGGACAAGCAGTTTGTTGATGCGGTTGCAGTCGTTGACGGTGAGACAGTGGTTGTATCAAGTGATGCGATTCAAGCACCTGTTGCTGTGCGATTAGGTTGGCACCAAACTGCGGAGCCGAATCTGATGAATAAAGAGGGATTACCCGTCTCTCCGTTCCGCACGGATTCGTGGTAAGTGTTATTCTCAAGCTCGGTAGGCGCGGTTTGGAACCGCGCCTCCAATAATCTAAGTTGCCACATAGTTTATTTCGTAGGTCGGGTAGAGTTTACGAAACCTATAGGTGCCAATTTAGCGCCTGATTTTCTTGTGGGAGGGTTTTTCAAGCCCGATGTCTTCTGTAGGAGCGAGCTGTGCTAGCGACATCGGACGAACGTTCGCGAGCACAGCTCGCTCCTACAGAACATAAGAGCTGCACCGGCGAAACCACAACCCCAAGACAAGAAATAGTGATATTCTTGGTAAACAGGCATGAGGCACGTCTCATTCATTGCGGACGTGCTTGCCCAAATCCACTGCCACAGACACCCCTCGATAATCCTTGTTCAGACACCACTTGACACAATACCCTCCCCATGCTATCCTTTACCAAAAAACACCGCAGGAAAACACCAATGCACCAAAATTTCCCCGACAACGCACTATACGAAATGGACAATCTCGAAGTGCTACGCGGCATGAACAGCGACACCGTAGACCTCATCGCCACCGACCCACCCTTCAACATCAAGCGCAACCGCAGCGGCACAGCCGGACATTATGTAGACAACTGGAAATGGGGAGACACCGGTATACTTCCAGACCAATGGAAATGGAACGAAGTGCATCCCAAATGGCTTGAAGAAATCAAAGACAACCACACTGAACTATACCACGCCATAGACGCTGCTAAACACTGTCAAGGTGAAGATACCGCCGCGTTCTTATGCTTTCTCAGTGTCAGACTCATTGAAATGCACCGTATCTTAAAAGAGACAGGAAGCATCTATTTGCATTGTGACCCCACCGCAAGCCACTACATCAAAATGTGTATGGATGCCATCTTTGGCAGAAAAAACTTTAGAAATGAAATCGTGTGGCGTAGAGCTACTGCTCACAATGATCCAAAGAAATATGGTAATAACTCAGATAGATTGTTGTATTACTCCAGAGGCGGAAGGACAACTTGGAACGGATCTGCCATCGCTAAACCAAAATCCCAAGAAGAAATGGATCGTGCGTATCCGGACGAAGACGATCGAGGCAGGTATAGATCAGATAACTTGACAGGTCCATCGCACGGTTACAGTGGTGGTGAAAGTTCACAACCTTGGTCAGGATATGATATAAGAGCTAAGGGTCGCGTTTGGTCAGCTCCTTTAACTGGAAATTATGCTAAATGGATTGAAGACAATATCATTCCGAACTATAGATCTATAAAAGGAGTTCATGATAGATTAAATGCACTTGATTCTGCGGGATTGATTCACCATCCCAAAAAAGGGCGTTCTGGATGGCCTGGGCTTAAGCGATACGCTGAAGCAGACACTGGAAATCCGGTTCAATCTCTATTCATAGATATTTCTGGCTTCACAAATTATAACAAAGGGGATGAATGGACGGGCTCGCCCGACCAAAAACCGATCGCCCTCTATGAACGCATTATCAAAGCAAGTAGCAACGAAGGTGATCTGGTATTAGATCCGTTCTGCGGATGTGCCACCACGATTATTGCAGCAGATAACCTCAAACGTCGTTGGGTTGGCATTGACCGTCGCGTAGATGCACGCTACCACATCATAACACGTCTGATGGGCATTAGCAAAAAAGAACGCGAACGGATAGAGAAACACGCGACAGATAAAGGTTGGTTAGATAGACAAACAGCGAAATATGAAATCCACTATCAAACCGATCCCCCTGTCCGCACCGATCAAGACGCTCCCACAGTCCCCGAATTATCCCATGTCTATCAGCACCATCTCGAACCGCTGCACAGCCATGCCGAGATGCACCAAATCCTTGTTGATCACTTCGGACTGCAATGTTGGGGATGTAACTTTGTCCCACCTGACAAACGCTATTTACACCTTGACCATATCGTCCCAAAAAGCGATGGCGGCACTAATGATATAGACAATCGCGCGCTCTTATGCCAACCATGCAATAGCAAAAAATCTAATACGATGAGTCTCACATCGCTCCGCAGACAAAACAAAAAGGAAGGGCATATCCAACAGGGCGAAGCGATAGACCTCCCAGCTGCTTTAGCGTGGACGCGATCCCTTTTAGTCCAAACACTCCGCGAAACACCCAATCAAGGACCACTACTGCTTGAAAGTGAAAGATAGCATCATCTAATTCTGAATTTATGCTGCCAACGCTGCAAATATTGCCTTAATGTAACCAACAGAATATGCTAACCCAACGTTCCCTTCTAACCTTGGAATATGGTCGGCATTGATACACCCATCAAATCCAACTTTTTGCAGTTCACGAACAATTTTGTACATATTCATATCGCCATCGTCAAGGAGCGTTTCCTCAAATGCCCCTGCTGTTGCGAGACTGCCGCGCACGTTCCGCAGATGAACCATAAAAATTCGCCCCTTACGTCCATAATTGTTTATCTCATCAAGCACAATTGTACTTCCCCCTGCTTCAGCACGGGTGCCGCAGCAGTATAGATAACCGACATTCCTGCTCGGAAATGCATCAATAACGCGATGAAATCCGAGACCCCCAAGAGGTGTATCAGGATTCGGCACATCCGAAGGGTGAATGGCGAGTTTGATGCCGTGTTCATCAGCAATAGGGACTAATGCTCCGTAAACCTCACAGAATCGCTTCCACCATTCTTCAAGTTCTTCCATTGTCGGTATAGGAGGTGGGTTCTGTGTTGCAGCACGGCTTTCTCCGCGTGAAATATAACCGCCACGATGCACAGCAGAATAGCGCGTCATCAAGTAGTCAAACGTATCACCCCAGAACCTTTGCCGTGCGATAGGTACGCCCGCTTCGGCAAATACTTTAAGTGCGTTGCATGTGTTTTCTAATTCCTTTTCGCCATCGGGTTGTCCTTTCATAAACTTTTCTGTGATGTTCGGAAGTGTCACCCGATTGATGTCCAAACCGTAAGAACGAATCTGCTTTTTCATTTTCAACAGTTCATCCAAATCGGGATAGCCCTGTTCCTTTACGCCGGGGAAAGAACCACCGTTCCCAAAATCAATGCAGTCAGCACCGAGTTGTGTAACCTGTTTCAAATAAGTATCCGAAAGTCCACCGTCCCATACAGATATTTTCATTCTTTTCTCCTCTATAGCGGTAATGCAACAGGTTGTCCGATTTCAACGGATTTGTATGCGGCTAAAGCTATTTCAACTGCGGCGCGCCCATCAGCACCGGTAATCAGCGGCGGTGTGTCGTTTCGGATCGCCTCCACGAAAACACGAATTTCTTGTTGGACAGGCGGCGGCACCTGAATATCGCTAATCCTGATACTTCTGCCTTCGCCTTCAAAGGGCTTTATCTGGATAGCGGCATCGCCACCCCAGATTTGTGGGAAGTATATGGTACCCTTTTCACAATCAACACGGCCACCGTAACCCCCAACCGCTGCGGCATGGCTGGAATGAAGTAATCCGACTGCGCCGTTCTTAAAGTTTAAAGATGCAAGGACTACATCTGGATAGTCTGTATGTTCATGAATGTATTGTCCACCAACGCCGTACACCTTTGAGACATCTCCACAGGTCCATCTCATAAAGTCAATTTCATGGGCATTTATTTCCATGAGACTGCCTCCAGATTTTTCACGGACCAAACGCCACGGCACACGGTTTCCACCGCCCCACGGTCCACCGATCCGATGCACCATCATGTTAACTGGTGCTCCCAATTCACCACTATGGACAATTTCTCGAACTTTGGAATGCGTGGCATGATAACGACAAACTAAACCAATTGTGAGTTTAGTATCGTTTTCTGACGCCGCAGCGATCATCGCGTCACAATCTTCTAACGTCGGTGCCATCGGTTTTTCAGAGAAAACGTGTTTACCCGCATTCGCAGCATCAACTGCCATCTGTGCATGTAGGAAAGGTGGTGAAGCAATTAGTACTGCTTGAATATCATCATTAGCCAGCAGCTCGTGATAATCTGTCGTGTAGTTTGAGTTTAGGTTATTCGCAAGGGTTTTTGCCAATTCCTCTTGTAGGTCACTGACGCAGATAATCTCTATCCCTTCAACAGCGTTTGCGCCATTCGCAAGGCTTCTGCCCATGCCTCCACAACCGATAACGCCAATACCGATAGTTTCCATAATTTCTCCATATTTTATAGTAAAACCTATAATTAATGGGACACTTCTGTAGCATAAACTGTTAGTTTGTGCAGATGCGGACACAAACTAAATGAAGATTAAGAAAATAAATCGGTAATGTAGCGAGGTTAGGAAACCTCGCCAGCAGCGGGGTACGCGTGTTTCGTGCGGACCAAAATTACCGAATTAATGAATTAATCTTTATAAAGTTTGTGTTACAACACCCCTGGTAGGTTCGGTTTTCTAACCGAACCGAACATAATGTCCAATTAATTCTAAAGTTTACTATATACGCAACTTGTAAAAATCTCAATAAAATTAGGCGCGCTTTGCAAACGCGCCTATAAGTAAATGTCTCCATATTTTATATTCAGCGAAAAACAGGGCGCGACTGACCAGATAACCTTTATTCCTTCAACTGCACTTTCATCATTTTAAGGGTTTCGTCCCATTCTGATGTTGGGAGTAAATGTTCAATGAGCATGTGCTGGATTTCGTATATGGAAACATCTGGATTCATGCCGAAGAAAAGGTATTTGCCCGTTTTTCCAGCTTCATCCGCTATCTCTTCCATAGTTGGCGATGTTACAATTAACACAACTTGAATTTTTTCATCGGCGAGCAATTCGTGATAATCTATAGTGTAGTTCACACCGATGTCAGTGGCAAGTTTTTCTGCCAATTCACCTTGCGTATCACTAACACAGATAACCTCTAAACCGCCAACAGCATGTGCGCCAGTTGCAAGCCGTCTCCCCATTTCGCCGCACCCGATGACACCGATTCCAATTGATTCCATTTTGTTGCCTCTATCTCCAATATATGTGGGTTACGACACACGGATGAAGATTAAAAAATAAATTGGGTAATTTTGCGAGGTTAGGAAACCTCGCCAGCGAGAGGCCTCTTTGC
This sequence comes from Candidatus Poribacteria bacterium, assembly GCA_965221425.1. Taxonomy (GTDB): domain Bacteria; phylum Poribacteria; class WGA-4E; order WGA-4E; family WGA-3G; genus MSPOR6. Next base: position 1,435,141 of record OZ244889.1, read on the forward strand.
TGGCGAGGTTTCCTAACCTCGCCAAGTTACCGAAATATTTATTTAAACTTCATGAGTGTGTCTACTATTTCATTTCCGTCTCGCCTTGATTTGTCCCCATGTAACGCTCAAATGATTTGAAGTAGGACTCACATCAAGTCCTTCAGCATTCATATTATTTTTCACTTCGGCTGCTGTGAGTGCCCTGTCATAGACACGGAATTCGTCAACATACCCTTGGATAGCATCAGCATTAACGCCATCCGTTCTATCTCCAATACAAAGTTTGAGTCCACCTTTTGCAACTTTTCCACCTGCTACAGCATGCTTTATTGCAAGTTTTCCATCAACATAGTAATGTGCGGTAGATCCGTCATAAGTACCAACGAGATGCAGCCATTCTCCAAGTGGTATATCTTCCTGAATGAGATGTTGAGCAGCTTCCGTTGCTTGATTACCTACTTTGATAAAAAAACCATGACGATTGTCGTCATCATCGTAATACAGCGTTACAACTTTGGTGTTAGTCGGTTGGTCATCAAGTGAAATGATTCGATTCCAACTATCGTCTAAAGCATTTATTTTAACCCAGCACTCCAGCGTGATTTCATCCCAATCACGATCAATTTTCGGTGGGTCTGAATCCTCAACGAGTAAATTGTCGTCAACACCGTCTAATAGGATACACTCACCGACTTTGCAATCGGCGGCAGGGACAAGTTCAGGATCGCCTTTGACCATGGCACTCAGCCCAGAGAATATATCCTCTGCCTGTTCTGCGATTTGCACTGTGTCTTTATCAAATGACCAATAGGCGACTAAACCGTCTTCAACCGCGCCAATGACAGCATCGGCAGGATGTGCCAATATTATGAGAAGCAGGAAAAGGATTGGAATTGCATAGGATAATTTTATGTTTTGCATCGTGATGCCTCCTTTGGTTAGTAGCCTTGCTAATAATCTGGGAGGGTATTAGCAAGGTTTGCTGAGGTTTATAATTGTTCAACAATGAACTAATTATTGTGTGACTTCAGTTTTTTGTTTTAAAGACTCGGAAATAGTTAAATTTCGTTAGAGTGGAAGGTAAATTGTCAGGGCAGAATGCATGTAATCCGACTTGCACCCGAGGTCCCATAGCAACGCGAGCATCCCCTACTGCTTTCCAATGAATACCGTCATGGCTGCTGAAAGCAGAGAACTGATTACCACACCGTTCTATTCGCAGGGATAGATCACGTCCTTTCCATATTTTTCCAAGTCCCATAAGATGAAACTGCCGGTGAACATGTCTCTCGAAACGGGTATTACATCGAAATATTTGTGGTCCGGAGGTCTTTTCAAATCGTAGGAATTGGTTTTCGTTTTTCCAAATTAGTAAACCTCCGTGTTCTCTGAGTTGCGGTGAGATATGCATACGGGTTTCAATCGCGAAATCATCCGTTGTTTCCATCAGGAGCCGGGGCGCACTCATATCACCGTTTTTACCATCTGGACCGTGCCACAAATTTTGTCCGGTGTTCGCTTGCATTTCAAGGTAGCCTTGGTTGGCATCCCATGAGCCGCCATTTTGTCGGTCTTCCCATCGCCATTCTGGGAGCATATCATTACCAATAAATTGGTCTTCAAATACCATTTCGGAGAATTCTCTTCTTTCACTCATGATTTAATCTCCTTTCAGAATTATGGTTATCGGTATTTTAATAGATTTAACGTGAGCTCGGTTCAAGTCTTTGTAGAACAAACTGTTAGTTTGCGCCCATAGCACACAAACTGGAAAGTTTGTGCTACAAGAACCGCAAGGTGTGCCTTCGGAGAAAAGCCCTATTAATGTGTCTGCTCCGTGAAGACATATTTGTCTATAAATACATAAACTAAATGAAGATTAAAAAATAAATTGGGTCCTTTAGCGAGGTTAGGAAGAAATCAAGAAATCAACGGTATGAATCATGGCGAATGCCATACGCGCATTCGTCTTTAGTCATTCCCCGGGTATGAATGCCATTTGGCGAATACGCGTATGGTATTCGCCATGATTCCCCGCCTCGCCAGCAGAGATGTACGCCTGCTGCTGGCGAGGTTTCCTAACCTTGCCAATTACCGAAATATTTACTTAAACTTCATACAGTTTGTGCTACAGTCACTAATTCTGGTGGTCTTAGTATAACGGGATTCTAAAAGACATCACGCATAGCGCGACGGCGTTCATCAGCAAGTTCGCGTACGCTTTCTTCATCAGACACTTCGTCAACCTGTTCAGCGACTATCGGACGATATTGCGCTACTTCACTTCTACGTTTGAAGAGACGGAAATAATCAAATCTGGTTAAAGTCGGTGGTATATTTCCAGGGCAAAGGGAATGCAATCCGACTTGCACACGCGGTCCCATTGCAACTCGGGTGACTCCGACACCTCTCCAATGTATACCGTCTTGGCTGGCAAAAGCGGAGAACTGATTGCCACGTCGTTCAAGCCGTAAAAACAGTTCGCGTACATTCCGCATGCCGCCCCGTGCTACGAGACCAAACCGTCGATTGACATGCCTTTCAAAACGGACATCCCCTCGGAAAGCGTGTGGTCCGGAGGTTTTCTCTAATCGTAGGAACTGATTTTCATTCTTCCAAATTATTAACCCACCGTGTTCTCTGAGTTGCGGTGAAATACGCATACGGGTTTCAATTGCGAAATCCTCTGTAACTTCCATCAGGAGGCGGGGAGCATCCATATCACCGCCTCTGCTGTCTGGACCGTGCCACAAGTCTTGTCCGGGGTCCGTCCGCATTTCAAGATAGCCTTGACGTTCCGTCCAGGCGCCGCCGCCTTGTGGGTCTACCCATTGCCATTCTGGACGCATATCGTTTCCGATAAATTCATCATCAAACACCATCTCAGTGAATTCACCGGATGACGCCCATCCTTCAATTTTTATGGCAGAGATAGAATCGCCAAAACTTTGCGGCAATAAATGTAAGTTTGGCAATTCCTTCTTGAATTCTGATGGTTCCATACGAATATGCAATTTGTCACCTTCAAATTCTGGGTGTTCATAGAAGATAACTTCTGCCCCATCAGGTGGAAAATCAGGGCCTTTAAACATGCGAATAGAGGAAATTCGGTCTTCAAACCATGTGCCTCCCTGCGGGTCTCGCAGGTTCGCAATATCTCGTAGGATCGTAATCTTTTTCCCTCTAAATTCAACATGTTCATAACATTCAACGATCATTGGAATAGTGCCCCACTCGGGACCGACTACATCTATAGTGGAACCGAAGTTGATAGAGGAAATCCTATCAGCAAAGTTGAATGCTATATCATGTATGTTCGGATAAAATCCGGGACCGAGAGCCAATTTCTTTCCTTTATAGTTAACATGTTGATAAAGGAGGGCTTTATAATTTGGACTTCCCGAAAAATTCGGGCCTTTGAAAACGCGAAGAGAGGAGATATTGTCTTGAAATCCGATTCGTCCTGTATGTGGAGTCGGTTCTAAAACATATCCCATCCTACCACGAAAGTTTAAATGTTGAAAAACCTCAACGATGAGGCGGGGTATTACAACTGGCATTTTTTTCTCCTATTCGTTGGTATATGTTAATTGGGTTTTCTACTTACTGTTTTTATACTTTAATCTTGTAGGTCGGGCAGAGCAACGCGAAACCCGACATATCTCCTATTCAAGAGTTGCTTCATAGACTTGAGCGAATCCACTTCTATCTGAGGTAAACACAACATGCTTTCCATCAGGGCTAAATGAGGGATGCGGATGGGTATGCTGTGGTGCATACACTGTAACAGGTCCATTTGCATAAGGAAAAGGTCCGTTCCAATGTTCACCGATAGAAGAAGCGCTCGGATAACAGAGTGTTTTCGGTTGACCTATTCCATCACGCGGATCATAAGTTTGGATACCGATGTCAGGAAAATTTGTGTCTGCAACCATTGATGTTCCATCTCTATTGCAGATTGCGTGCCATGCGTTAAATGTTGTTACTTGCCGTTCTTCTTCAGTGTCAACGTTAACACATCTCACTCCGTTGGGCCAATCCACAAAAGCAAGTTCACGCGTGCCCGGGATCCATGACTCATGCGTAATCCATTCATTTTTTTCAACATTACGAGCATAAAGTCTTCGGTTTCCTGTGCCATCCCGATGAATAACCCACACGCGGTCGGTTAGGGGACCAGCATAATAGAGCAGATTTGAATCGTCGGGACAGAATTGGAGGTGTGCAATACTATCCCTACGAAGAATAATCTCATGATCCCCCGTATCTGTATTCACAATAGCGAGTGCTGACTCATTCCCAACCCCAAATCTGACTGCCCACCATTTGTCATCATGGCTGAGGGCAGTTGTTCCCATCGCAGCTGCGACCATTCCCTCATCACGCATTTCAGTTGCTTTGAAGTTAACCAATTCCCGCTCTTCCAAAGTTTCTAAGTCAAGTCGCCAACCACTTGTACCAGCGGTAAAAAACACCGCTTTACCATTATGTGAAGGATGCACTGACCATTCACTGAGGTCGGTTCTATCGGTTAGTTGCCTGAGTTCACTTGTATCACGTTCTTCAGCAAAAATCTGCGGTGTGCCGGTCCGGTTTGATATAAAAATCAACCGCTGCATCACATCATCATACGCAGGAATAAAAAAGAACGGATGATGGTGATGGGCAGAGGCAGTGGTTACTTGACGAATGCGCGTACCGGTACGTCTATCGTAAAAAGTACGAGATTCAGATGAAGAAACAGAACCTTTCGCCATCTATCTGCCCATTTCAGTTTTATTCTTCAAAAGCAGCATCAAAAGCAACAGCAGAAGGTTCAAAATCATAGCCTTTTACTGCCCCACATGCTTCACGTGCGCCATGTTCACGATCCATCCCGCTGTCTTCCCATTCAATAGAGAGCGGTCCATCGTAACCAATATTGTTCAAGGCACGGATGATCTCTTCAAAATTTATACTCCCGCGTCCGATCGAGCGGAAATCCCAGAAACGTTTTGAATCACCGAAACCGAGATGTCCACCGAACACACCCGATAAACGTGGCGTCTCTGCCCACCAAACATCCTTCATATGAACGTGATAGATACGATCACTTAGGCGCTCAATAAACGCCACATAATCAACGCCTTGATATCCGAGGTGGCTTGGGTCATAGTTGAAACCAAAGGTTTCTCTACCATCAAGTGCTTCAATAGCGCGCTCGGCGGTAACAATGTCAAATGCGATTTCAGTGGGATGGACTTCAAGCCCGAACTTAACACCGACTTCATCAAAAACATCAAAGATCGGATTCCAACGGGCAGCAAAATCTTCAAAGCCAGCGTCAATTTGCGCAGGGTCTACCGGTGGAAATGAGTAAAGTAGATGCCAGATAGAACTGCCTGTAAAGCCGTTTACGACATTAACGCCAAGTTTCGCTGCGGCGCGTGCTGTGTTTTTCATCTCTTCTGCAGCGCGTTCTTGCACACCTGCCGGATCACCATCGCCCCAGATTTGTTCTGATAGAATTCCTTGATGTCGACTATCAATATTATCACAAACTGCTTGCCCAACGAGGTGGTTACTGATTGACCAGACTTTCAATCCGTATTTTGCGAGCAGATCATGTCTACCTTGGCAGTAACTATCGTCAGAAAGTGCTTTGTCCACCTCAAAGTGGTCACCCCAGCAAGCAAGTTCTAAACCGTCGTAGTCCCACTCGCTGGCTTTTTTTGCTAAGTCTTCTAATGTTAAATCTGCCCATTGTCCTGTAAACAGAGTCACAGGTCTTGCCATATTACTTCTCCTTTATTGTTTATAATAAAACTTACAATTAATGGGACATTTCTGTAGCGCAAACTGTATGCAGATTAAAAAATAAATTAGGTAATTCGTGGAAATATCCAGTGCGGTTAGAAACCGCACCTACCGGGTTTGGGGAAAATTAGAATTACCCAATTAAAAACTTAATCTTCATTTAGTTTGCGTTCTCACAGGCACAATCTAACAGATTGTGCTACAAGTACTGTTGTCCGTTATGTTTCCAAAAAAGATTTGTCAAAGTGTCCCAATAATTTCAAAGTTCACCATATAGTAGGATTTCAACCTTAATCTATCAATCCGTGTGCGGTTTCAACCCCAAAATCTTAATCCTTGTCTTAAGCTGGCGGTGTATATCTTGCATCAATCCAGCCGCGCTGTTTCCCACTTTCCACTGCAGTATTGATGAAATGGACACCGCGCGCGCCATCTTGCACAGTTGGAAAATCGGTATCAAATTCACCTGGGGACTCACCAGCAATTTTTGCTGCCATTGTGCGGGCAGCATTGACATATATGTTCGCGAATGCTTCAATGAACGCCTCTGGATGTCCAAACGGAATACGAGAATTATGTTGCGTAATTTCTGCAAGGTAATCATTACCACGTTTGTAGACCTGTTCAGGGCCGTCAGGAAAACGGACAGAGAGATAATTCGGATTTTCTTGATGCCATTCCAATGATGCATCTGTTCCATAAACGCGAATACGAAGATTGTTTTCTTCACCTACGGAGATTTGTGAAGCAAACAAGACTCCACGCACGCCGCTTTCATAATGAACTAACAGATTTCCATCGTCCTCTAATAGACGTCCTTGGACAAAAGTGGTCATGTCCGCGCAGATTTCTTCCATTTCAAGCCCAGTGATATAGTGTGCCAAATTTTCCGCGTGTGAGCCGATGTCCCCGATACAAGATGAGGCGCCAGCCTGTTTTGGGTCTGTCCGCCATACCGCTTGTTTTGCCCCTTCATTTTCCAAAAATGTGGAGAGCCACCCTTGCGGATATTCAACCACAATTTTGCGGATTGTTCCGAGTTTTCCATCTTGGACAAGTTCGCGTGCTTGCTTGACCATCGGGTAACCTGTATAATTATGGGTTAATGCGAAAATTATATCATGTGATTTAACGAGATGACAGAGGGATTCGGCATCTTCAACTGTTGTTGTCATCGGTTTATCACAGACAACGTGGAATCCGGCTTCTATGAAGGTTTTGGCGACATCAAAATGAACGTGATTGGGGGTAACAATTGAGACAAAATCTATGCGTTCACCTTCGGGGAGTTGGGTCTCTTTTTCTGCCATCTCCTTATACGAACCGTAAACACGGTTTTCATCGAGAAAGAGTTCTGCGCCTTGTTGTCTCGATTTTTCTGGAGAGGATGAAAATGCTCCAGCGACCAGATCAATTTCTCCATCAAGTGCAGCAGCTTTGCGATGCACAGCCCCAATGAATGCATCCGGTCCACCGCCTACCATTCCATAACGTATTTTCCTTCCAAGTGGCATATTGCGTATCCATTCCTTATATTCGGTGTGCGATAACTTATGCATGCTACAATCTGCGATATATCAACACACAAGATAAAATAATTCCATTGTTTAAGAATTATGTCATATTTTTTCATTTTTTTCAAGGTGTTTTTGGTTAATGTCCCAGAATCATTCAGTTTTCGTATTTTTCTTAATATTTGGACATTGTCGCTCGGACAGGAAGAGACTCAATGAATTACGCGACTACAAACACCGAGAATCTAAAGAAAACATAAGAACTGATATTTCTCACTTGTATTCAGAAATGAATGTCCATGAGTGTTTTCTTTGTGTTTGTTCATGAAAATGTGCGCTGAGAGTAGACAGCATCTGCCTTTGTCCAGAAAGTTCAAGTTTTATTTCCTGAAAAGTTTCCGAGTAGAACGGCTCACTTGTTGTATCAAGAGATAGCTCAGGACTTTCAGATCGCCTCGCTGGACTATGTGCTACGTCAAGTATCTGGGGTGTTTGGGTTGATAGCTGGGGTATCAACTGGGGTGGTCGATTCGGATTCGTCCTCTTCCTCTGGGAACGGGACCATCATTGTTTTCAGTATATCTAACATGTCTGGGTGGTAACGTTGGACTATCCGAAGATTTATGGGGCCGTTTTGCCCAGGTGGGTCTATTACCTCAAACACATCGGGTTCAATTTCTTTTACTTTGATAATTTCGTTGTTCTGTTCTTCCCCAGATGGGGATAGGGTAAATGCTTCCATCACACCGGGTTCGATTTCTCTTACATGGAGAAGTTCGTTTGTCTCGTTTTGCTCAGCGGGTTTGGTTTGTGGCGTGGGAGTGCTACTGTCGTCTTGCTTGGTTTGTGCCATGCGAACGCTGCTGTCGTATCCTTGATGTGTGATATTCCAGCGTTGCATGAGCGGATTTGCGATAGTAGTGAGTTTCTTGAGCAGGTCAAGTTTCTCTGCGTACGTGAGGTTCTGCTCGGGTTCAGGTTCTTGCATGAGGCTGGTGCATTCATTCAGCACTGTATCGTATAGGTTGAGGAGGCGATTGATAGTGCGTTTGTTATCTTTTTCGGTACGCGTATCATGTTCTGATGGAGTAGGTTTTTCTGTGTTTTTCATACGTTATATTTTATCTGATACTGGCATCGCATTTGAAGGTAAACCGATGCGGCGCACAATAGATATCCCATAGATATCCAATAGGTTTGCGGGGAAATGGCTGTCGGCTATCAGCGGTCAGTTATAGTGAAATTCACAATTATCTGGAGATTGGCGAGGTTAGGAAGAAATCAACGGTATGAATGCCCTTTAGGCATTCCCCGCCTCGCCAGCAGCGGGGATGTGTAAAGTTTTTGGCATGTGTATCTGAATCGCGGATTTCACGGAGGACGCGGAAGACGCGGAGGTAGGTTGGCAAGATAAGTTCCTTTTCAAGAGATTTAGGCAAACTTTGAATAGGCGTTTAGGAGTCCCAAACTTAATAATCCGTGAAATCCGTGAAATCCGCATAGTCCGCGATTCAGACAAAATGAAATCGGGTTGGAACTCTCCAACAAGAAAGATGGAAAAGTTAGGACCAAAAACTGGACACATCCGATATAAAACTTGCACATTCTTATCTAATGTGTTAATTTAGATTTAGTAGATTCTGTAATTACTTGGACACTCAGCATCGGTGCGGTTAGGAAACCGCACCATAGGCGTCAATTTAAGAAAAGAATTATGCACTGAATGCCCAGGCCGGTAGGTTCGGTTTGATGAAGTTTAAGTTATTAATTCGGTAATTTTGCGAGGTTAGGAAACCTCGCCAGCAGCAGGTGTGTATCTCTGCTGGCGAGGTTTCCTAACCTCGCAAAATTACCGAATTTATTTATTAATCTTCATGTAACCGAACCGGAGACTACGCAAAAACCTCCACCTATCCTGTCCACTCAGCAGTGCTACTCAACAAAACACCCAGGATTCGCCTGGGGTCGGTCCGGTTCGGTTACAAACCGAACCCGACAAATGCCAAACGCGCATTTGGCGTTGATTCACCGGGCCTGGATGCACGCTAAATTGACGCCTATGGTGCGGTTAGGAAACCGCACCTACCGGGTGCTGAAAGTGTGTATTTATTTTGGAATTTACTATAAAAGGAAAAGAAACATCATGCCAAAAAGACGCGAAACGACAATCACAAACGAACTGGTAAACATCTTACGGCACATGCGCCACGGATGGGAACTCGAAACGGAAGTTAACGCATTTATTAGGGGCAACAGCGAACTTGATGCCATCGTCATTGAACACGGTAGAGAACCAGTCGGGATTGAAGCGAAGTTTGCTACCACTACCAACGCAAAAAATCTGATTGAACAAGCAGAAACAAGGCTTGTTCTAGAACTTGAAACAGAATATCACGTTGTTGGAAAAACGCTCAATAACGTTATGGCAATCCTTTATCCTGACCGTTTTAAGACGATGCCAGGAAGGGATATCAATCCACAACTACGCACGGCAGACGACCTACAATACAAACTTGTCAATACCGTAGGTGATACCGTCGGACACTTCCCAGAAAACGGATGGGCAAAAGGCACCGTAGGCGACATCGCAAACGCTCTCCATGTTGGTGCAATGCCGAACTCTCAACTTGAAGCGGCGGCTGAAGAGATGGAGAAAAGCATCAACAAGGCAGCTTACCTGCTTGAAGATGCTATCGTTGACCATCCTGCCATTGCCAAGAAGATTGAGACAATTCTGCACCAAGAGGTTTTCTCTAAAGAGGAAGATAACGCGGAAGAGAAACCGAACATCCAAACGCTTCGCATGGCAGCATTGATTATCACTGATGCTTTTGTGTTTCAGAGTTCGCTTGCGGGTAAAGCAGAGATGGAATCTGTGCGCTCACTCCGTCAACTCCTGCCGACAATTGATTATGCCGATGTTATTGAGGATTGGAACACAATACTCAAGGTTAATTACCGTCCGATCTTTGAAGATGCTCGAAATCTCGTTGAGGCACTTGCTACGGATGATAGACTTGTCAAATATATCTTGAAACTTCTCTGTGAGGCTGCCAAAGACCTTGTTGACACCGGCATCGCGCAGATTCACGAGCTTGCGGGGATTGTGTTCCAAAAGTTAATCACCGATAGGAAATACGTCAAGGCGAACTATACGCTTCCAGAAAGCGCGGTGTTGCTGTCTACGCTTGTGATGCCTGAGCTGCCGAAAGGAAAACTTCCGAAAGTAGCAGACTTTGCTTGCGGCACAGGCGCGCTGCTTAACGGTATGTATCAACGCGTTTTGTCTCTATATGAACAGGCAGGTGGCAACGGTAGGGATATCCATCAGAAAATGTTAGAGGAGAACATTGGTGGTGTAGATATTATGCCGAATGCGACACACCTTACGGCTGCTGCGCTTGCGAGTACGTACGCAGGTGTCAAAATCGGTGGGACTCAAATAGTAACTGCACCTTACGGTGTAATGGATAATGGAGATTACGCTATCGGCTCATTGGAATTGCTTGATGATATGTTGCTATTTGACACAGAGGCTGAGCAAGTAGGTGGTGAGGAGAACACCGTCGTTAAACTCCAGCAGACGTTCCAGCATAGTGATTTTGATATTGTGATTCAGAATCCTCCGTTTACAAGACCGGGATCCGATAGTAATTCCGATGTCCCAAAATCTACATTCCAAAGTAGTGATCGCCCCGAACAAGATCAGAAGTTGATGCAAGCTACGTTGAAATCGAAAAAGACACGGGTAACTGATGGGACTAACGGTTTCGTTTCTGCTTTTGTAGACTTAGCAGACAAAAAACTTAGAAATGGTGGCATAATGGGATTCATTTTACCTCTGACAGTGTTGCGATCTCCCACTACACGTAAACTTCGTGATATGTGGGCAACTGAATATCACAACGTAGTCGTGATAACCATGGCACAAGCAAAAGTAGAAGCCTGCACGTTCTCTGCAGATACTACTATGGCAGAATGTATTGTTATTGCAACAAAAGGTGTAGGTGAAAACACAGGACGCGGGAAGTTTGTCTGTCTAACTGACAAACCACATAGTTCACTTGAATCTGTTGAAATAGCAAATCGGATTAATCGAAGCAACGAAACACGAAGACTTGAAGATGCCCCCAACGGCGGTGATACCATTAGTGTTGGAAATACAAACAATGGGCTGATGTTGGATTGTCCAATAAAAGATAGTGTTCCGTGGATTGCAACACGAGCAAGATCTATGGCATTACTACAGATGGCAAACAAGCTGACAATTGGGAAACTACACTTTCCGATGTCAAGAGACACTTTACCGATTCACATTTGCGAAGTACAAGATATTGCGAGGGTGGGTTCTGCAGATTCTTATAGGGAAAAAGACGGTCCGTTTATTATGACTGAAGGGTATGAACCGAACAGCGATGGTTATGACGCACTATGGAAAGTTGACGCACCTTTACAACGCGCTATGATTGCTGAACCAGATTCTACTGCGATACCGCGTTCAAATGACAATGCTATGGTCAAGCGAGTTTTAGACTGTTTCAGTAAAACTCATTATCATATCAATCTGAGATTTACCTCAAATTCAATTATTTCTTCTTTTACTGAGAAATCCTCTATTGGAATCCGCTCAATGATTAACGTTTTACTCAACGATCCGCGTCACGAAATTGCTTGGACGTTGTGGTGCAATTCAAGTTTAGGTTTGTTTTGTCACTGGGCACACAGCAGCAAACAGCAGATGGGACGCGGCACACTGCGCCAACAAACATTAGAAACTCTGCCAACGCTGGATGTCCGTGAGCTCTCCGATGCGGCGTTAGCCAATGCTGAGTCAATTTTTGAACGTTTGAAGTATCAGCGGATGCTGCCTGTCAATGAGTGCGCGCATGATCCTGTGCGAGCGGAGTTAGATCGGTGCTTATTGACTGATGTGTTGGGCATTACGAGTGATAACGTGCTTGAATCTATGCAGACTCTGCGCGAGATGCTCTGCGCTGAGCCGAGTATCCATGGTGGGAAAAAGAAGAAATGTGATCTTGATGCCGAGTTGGCAAAGCTTAAGAAAAATGGGATTGCATTTCCAAGTTGGTATGGTGATGAATAAAAGATCTACAGCAAGACCTTAGTTTAACATTCTTGGATTATGCATGTTATCTAATCCGCCGCTCGTATTCATCATGTATTCCAATGATATTGTATCAGAAACTGTCAGAAGAAAGCAACTCCTAAAATACTATAACAAGGTTATTTAGTTTTAGGGTTTTTGCACATTTTTGTCAAGGAGTCGCGAGCTGGAGCTCGCTCCTACAGAAGAGAGATATTGCACAAACAACTGAAGATATGAAGAACTAAATAGCCCTAAAAACTTGCAAATACACTTGATATTTCAGTAGATTCATGGCATAATTTCTAAAGGTTGGACAATTTCACATTGCGAAAACCTGCCCAAATCCGATACAATTGTAGGAGATCATGAGATCAGCCCACTATACCGATAATGTTTTCATCAATTGTCCCTTTGATGCGGTGTATAAACCATTGTTTGATGCGATGGTGTTTACGGTGCATGATTGTGGTTTTATTGCCCGGTGTGCCCTTGAAGAGGAAGATGCAAGTCAGGTCCGCATTGATAAGATTTACACCATCATTGCGGATTGTCGTTATGGTATTCATGACATCTCCAGAACCGAATTAGATGAGAATTCGGGGTTTCCACGATTCAATATGCCTTTGGAATTCGGTGTTTTCCTTGGGGCAAAGAAATTTGGGGTAGTCGAGCAAAAAAGAAAGAAATGTCTTGTCTTAGACAAAGAACTGTATCGATATCAACAGTTTATCTCGGATATCGCTGGACAAGATATTCAGGCACATAATAACGAAGTTGAAGCGATTGTGAGAGTGGTTCGGAATTGGCTCCGCACTGCCTCGGGCCGGCAGACAATTCCAGGTGGGAACATCATTTGGGAACGTTATCAGACTTTTTTGCGGGATCTGCCTCAAACAGTTGAAGAGTGTCGATTAGATGTTGCAGATTTGACTTTTAATGACTATATTTTCGTAATAGGAAAATGGTTGGTGATTGAAAGAGGTCGCGTTGATTAAAATATGATTTAAGGAGGTATTAGAATGGCAAGAGAAAGAACTGTCAAACTTCCGCCCCGCAAGCGAGGTGGGAAACTTACAGTCCGCCAGATTGAGCGGGCAGTAAGAAAAGTTGTCCGTGAGCGGCTGGAGCGAGAGGCAAAGGAAGCAGCAGAACAAGCAGACGCGCTCCTTTCCGAGAAAAAATAAACCTGTATCCATAGAGATGTACCATGCAAATTGAAGATTACTTTAACTTTTTGTCAGAAGATGATATTCGTATCAAGGGAACACGTATAGGTATTGAAACTGTCCTGAACGAGTATGTTCACAACGGCAAGACAGCAGAGGCAATCGCTGATCGTTACTATACGGTTACACTGGAACAGGTTTACGCAACAATCCTATATTATCTGCAAAACCGAGAAAAAGTTGGTGCTTATTTGGCAGATTATCTGGAATACTGTCGAAAGGCACGAGAAGAACAGGCGAAAAATCCGCCACCCGTTGTTGTTCGCTTGCTTCAACTCAAAGCAGAACAAGAAAAAGCTGTTAGTGAAGGAAAAACGGATATCACACAAGTGAGTTCGTCAGGTTCCACACCAGTTCCCACCTTAAAAGAGCACAATTGAGATGCGTTTGTATCTACTTGACGAACATGTTCCGAGGGCTTACCGTGAACAATTGATCTACCACGATGCTACGTTAACAGTCTTGATGATTGGTGATGAAGGTGCTCCTGCCACAAGCACTCCAGATCCTGAAATCTTGCAGTGGTGTGAGCAAAACAACTTTATTTTGATAACAAATAATCGGAATAGTATGCCTCAACATCTCACAGACCATCTGGCAATGGGTTTCCACGTACCAGGCATTATCACAATCGATCTCGACGCACCGATGGGTGTAATTCTTGGGGATCTGATACTCATCGCTGGGGCATCGTTTGATGACGAGTATCTCGACCAAATTATTTATGTTCCATTTCAATGAAAATGACACTTTAATGCTTTGTCAATTTTTCACTATACTCTGCACTGAGCCAAGGATTCACGGTGGGAAGCTGTCTACATGTGATCTTGATGCGGAGTTGATGGAGCTTAAGCGGAAGGGGTTGCTTTTCCGAGTTGGTATAGTGAGTAATAATATTATAGAAAATTCTAAAATAAATACACACTTTCAGCACCCGGTAGGTGCGGTTAGGAAACCGCACCATAGGTGTCAATTTAAGGGGTAAATCCATTTGGCAGTGTCTTCAAGTCCCGTAGGGACGATATGTTTATAGATATGAAATGTATATATGTCTTTAGTCCCGTGAATCAACGCCAAATACGCGTTTGGTATTTGTCGGGGACGATATGTGTATCCCAACGACATATTTTTTACATATCGTCCCTAATGAAGATTAAAAAATAAATTGGGTAATTTTGCGAGGTTAGGAAACCTCGCCAGCAGAGATGTACACCTGCTGCTGGCGAGTTTCCTAACCTCGCAAAATTACCGAATTAATAACTTAAACTTCATACGGGACTAATGAGGCGTTGTTCAACGTTTTTCTATAAACATATCGTCCCTACGGGACTAAGATGTGGACAGTTCCAATCGTCATGCCTATTCAGAAGGGCTTTAAGAAAAGAATTATGCACTGAATGCCCAGGCCGGTAGGTTCGGTTTGTAACCGAACCGGAGCCTACGTAGAAACCTCCACCTATCCTGTCCACTAAGCAGTGCTGCTCAACAAAACACCCAGGATTCGCCTGGGCTCGGTCCGGTTCGGTTACAAACCGAACCCGCCAAATGCCAAACGCGCATTTGGCGTTGATTCACTGGGCCTGGAGGCACGCTAAATTGACGCCTATGGTGCGGTTAGGAAACCGCACCTACCGGGTTTGGGGAAAATTAGAATTACCCAATTAAAAACTTAATCTTCATTTAGTTTGTGCTACAAAATGTCCCTTTAATGCTAAATGTCACTATATTTCACAAAGTGCTGTTTGTAGTCGCGCAATTCATTGCGCCTCTTTAAACTTGTGGACGGCACACGGCGTGTGCCTACTACCTTTAACGCCAGTTTGATAATAAATGACATCAGCTCAATAATAGGGCTTTTCTCCGAAGGCCCACCTTGCGGTTCTTGAGCATCAAACTTTCCAGTTTGTGTGCTAAGGCGCAAACTGGAAAGTTTGTGCTACAATAGGCTTTTATCAAACTCACGTTACCTTTAAGCACATTTTTAAATCGGAATTATTTATGTACACCCCCCAACTAAATAACCCTGATGTTCGCAAGACACATTTGCATTTATCCTACTGCGCATGGTAAAATATTCCTACCATTTAACCCGCAAGGTTTCCATCACATGCATTCAGACCGCTTCCTCATTTTTATCAGCATACTGTTTTTCTGTTTAGCAACTATGCCTGCTTTTGACGATATAGAGCAAGATACCACTTCAGAAAAGACGCCTGCTGAAAACGAAACAGAGGACATCAGCACAATACCGTTATATTACATTGCTCAACTCAACTTTGATGGCAACAAACATTTCAATCAGAGAAGGTTGCGCGATCTGTTCGGGTGGGAGGCAAAAAAAATATACTCTCACAAGGAGATCATAGCGGGTTTTGAACGTATCCTCTCTGCATATCGCAAAGACGGATTCGTGTTTGCGCTGATATCCCCGCCAACCGTTTCACCTATTTCTACAAGCAGTCCACATGTATCTATCAAGGTAATAATCAGAGAAGGCAAACGACTCCGCATCGGGGATTTTTCGCTTATCGGGAATAAACTTTTTTCTCAATCCAAGATTCTGCGTGAACTCGATTTGCGAAAGGGGCGATTTTTTTCACGCACCGCATTTGAGCAAGGAATTGAGCGGATTCAACGCTTATACAGTGAACATGGGTATCCAAAAGTTGAGATAGAACCCACTGTTACCGGTCTTTTGGCTGCGACTGGTAGCATCAATTTCGCTTTGCAGATTCGAGAAGGTGCTAAAGTTAGGATAAATGAGATAAAGGTAAGTGGTCTTCAGAAAACAAAAACCGATGTGGTTGTCAGGGAAATTCCAGTTAAAGTGAACGATTATTTTGACCAACGTAAAATTGATCAGAGTTATCATCGCTTGCGGAATTTAGGATATTTTTACCATATCCAACCCAATTTATTGGAAGCGGGGCCATCTGAAGATTTAATCACCTTTCACGCTAAAGTCACTGAAGCGCGAACAGGACGATTAATTGGGGTTCTCGGCTATGCGCCGCCGGTAGAAGGTTCAGATTCTGTGCCGCAGCTCACTGGAGTTGTAGAAGTACGTGAAACAAACCTTTTGGGAACGGGGAGAGATGCCAACTTCTATTGGAAATCTGGTCTACATAAGGCACTGCACATCGGGTACAAAGAACCGTGGATTTTAGGAAAACCGATTACGTTAGGCGTAGCGTATAGTCAACTCAAACAACGCAGCCCTGTTGATGAATCCGAATCTGAGGAGCGGGCAGCGAGTGTCAGCGGAAATACGAAATTTGGTCGATTTTATGAGAGTGAGGTAACGCTTGGCTATAAACGGATACATTTTGGCGGCATCACGTCTGCTTTGTCAGATACGTTTTCTTCTGCTCCAATGGAACGCGGCACGAAGTATAGTGTGACCTTGCGGTTAACACGGGATTCACGGGATTATTTTCTTAATCCAACGCGAGGTAGGCGCGATAGTGTTGCCGTTGAACTCTCCAGAAGCGATTTTAAACTGCGTAAAGTGTGGCTTGATCTTCAACAGTATTTTCAGACGTGGGAGAATCAAATAATTGCGATTGAACTGCACGGTGCCGCTGCGTGGGGAGTCAATATACCACCAACAGAACTGTTTTATTTGGGAGGGGCAACTACGCTGCGAGGATATGATGAGGATTGGTTTTCGGGACCACGGCGCGCGTATGCTAATCTCGAATATAGATTCCTCACGGGACAGAATTCACAAATTTTTACCTTTGTTGATTTAGGATCGGTTACTTTTATTGATCGTCCTTCTGTTTTTGATAAACTACGAGTTGGCTATGGATTCGGGGCAAGACTTGAATCTAAAGGTGGGATTATACAGTTGGATTATGGACTTGCAGCGGGGGATTCTGCACTACGGGGTAAAATACATGTGAAATTGGGGGCAGCGTTTTGAGGTGTTTTCGCATTGTAAATGGATTTCAACCTTATCGGTATTCAAACGTCTTGAGTATAGAAAAGAATGTAAGAGGCGCAATGAATTGCGCGACTACAAACGCGGTAAATTCATAAGAAAATGTATTAGGAAATTGGAGTTATGGTGACATGTAGAATTAAAGGGACATTTTGTAGCATAAACTGTTAGTTTGTGCAGATGCGGACACAAACTGGATAAAGTTTAAATAAATATTTCGGTAAGGGAGCGAGGTTAGGAAGAAATCAACGGTATGAATGCCCTTTAGGCATTCCCCGCCTCGCCAGCAGCAGGTGTACATCTCTGCTGGCGAGGTTTCCTAACCTCGCAAATTACCCAATTTATTTTTTAATCTTCATGAAGTTTGATGCTCAACACCCCTGGTAGGTTCGGTTTCCTAACCGAACCGATCCTAATGTCCAATTAATTCTAAAGTTCACTATAGAAACCCTTCCTACAAGAGGAGCAACGAAATAGGTTGCAACTTAGGTTATGGAGCGAAATTCCGTGCCATTATTTTAAATTGATTGCAACATATTTGATTCTGTGATAATATAGTTTGACAAAGTAAAATGGAGGATTTGGATGACAAACAATAGTAAATTGCTCAGTTGGGTTCAGGAAGCAGCGGAACTGTGCCAACCCGATGATATTTATTGGTGCGATGGTTCTCAGGAAGAGAACGATAGATTATGTGAACAATTAGTCCAAAATGGGACATTTGTTCGATTGAATCCGGATAAACGTCCGGGCAGTTATCTCGCGCGGTCTAATCCGGCAGACGTTGCCCGCGTTGAAGGACGAACATATATTTGCGCCAAAACCCCAGCTGAGGCAGGACCTACAAACAATTGGCATGACCCGGATGAGATGAAGACAACCCTAAAAGGGCTTTTTAAGGGATGTATGAAGGGACGGACGATGTACGTCGTTCCTTTCAGTATGGGACCGCTTGGGTCACCGATTTCACATATCGGGGTGGAAATTAGTGATTCACCTTACGTTGTTGTCAATATGCGTATTATGACGCGCATGGGCAAAGATGTGTTGGAAATTTTAGGTGAAGATGGTGATTTTGTTCCATGTTTACATTCAGTAGGTTCACCGCTTGAACCGGGGCAAGAAGATGTTTCGTGGCCTTGCAACCCTGATAATAAATATATTGTTCATTTTCCAGAGGAACGTTCTATCTGGTCCTACGGGAGCGGCTACGGTGGTAATGCGTTGCTCGGTAAAAAATGCTATGCCCTTCGCATCGCCTCTATTATGGCGAAAAACGATGAATGGATGGCAGAACACATGCTCATTTTGGGCTTAACCAGCCCTGAAGGCGAAAAAACCTATATCGCCGCAGCATTTCCCAGTGCTTGTGGAAAAACGAACCTCGCCATGCTAACACCTACTATTCCAGGCTGGAAAGCAGAAACTATCGGTGATGACATCGCTTGGATGAAGTTTGGTGAAGATGGTCGACTTTATGCCATTAATCCTGAAGCAGGGTTTTTCGGTGTTGCGCCAGGAACGTCTATGGATACCAACCCGAATGCGATGCACACGCTCGGCTCAAATTCCATCTTTACAAACGCTGCGCTGACTCCAGATACAGATGTTTGGTGGGAAGAGATGACTGAAGAACCTCCCGAAACAGCGGTGAGTTGGCTCGGTGAAGAATGGCATCCCGGCGATGAAAAGACGGCAGCACATCCCAATTCCCGCTATACGACACCAGCATCGCAATGCCCTATTATTGATCCGAATTGGGAAAATCCGAAAGGTGTGCCTATTTCTGCTATTCTCTTTGGTGGACGCCGTGCTACGACTGTCCCGCTCGTCTTTGAAGCATTTAATTGGCAACATGGTACCTTTATTGGGTCTATTGCTTCTTCTGAACGGACTGCAGCTGCGGCAGGTACTGTCGGTGAACTTAGACGCGATCCGATGGCGATGCTTCCATTCTGTGGTTATAACATGGGCGACTACTTTGCACACTGGTTAGAAATGGGAGGAAAAACTGATGCTGACAAACTGCCACGCATTTTTTACGTCAATTGGTTCCGTAAAGATGCGGATGGCGGATGGCTTTGGCCAGGTTTTGGTGAAAATAGCCGTGTCCTTAAGTGGATTGTTGAACGAATTAGTGGGAAGGGTGAAGCAGTCGAAACGCCTATCGGTTATTTGCCAGGTCCAGATGCAATTGACACCTCTGGACTTGATGTAACTGAGGCTCAGATGACAGAATTACTGCACGTTGATACTGAGGAATGGCTGAACGAAATTCAGTCTATTCGCGAACATTACGAACGGTTTGAGGATAAGCTGCCCGAGGCTTTGTCGGAAGAATTAGAGGCATTAGAAACCCGCCTACGTCAAAGTCAATAGCAGTGAAGTAATTTATGTTGTAGGGTAAGTGGCTTCAGGCTGTTGCCCTACATCTACAACTTATCAGAGATCTTTGAAAGGAAATATGTAATACTATTTCTAAAAAATAATTTCACATTACTGAATTTCATGAATTGCGGTGTTGGAAGGCACAAACTAAATGAAGATTAATTTATTAATTCGGTAATTTTTCATTATGCATATTCGGAACATTTTAAGTGATCTTCAGTCCCGTAGGGACGATATGTTTATAGCAGCGCGAACGACCCATCCCCTTAGTCCCGTAGGGACGATATGTGTATGCCAACGACATATTTTGGACATATCGTCCCTACGGGACTGAAGAGGAGTTGTTCAACGTTTTCTATAAACATATCGTCCCTACGGGACTAAAGAAATTACCGAAATATTTATTTAAACTTCATACAGTTTATGCTACATAAGAGAGATTATCAGAGATGGTATAAGTTCTAAAACTATTGGAACTTAAAGTTAGTTAAGGTAGGGTATGAGCGATTTTGCTAAATTTATTCGAAATATACCGGATTTTCCAGAGCCGGGTATTTCATTTAAAGATATTACACCCCTTTTAGGGAACGGTGCTGTTTTCTACGCTGCGGTTGAGGTGTTTGCAAATTATTATAAATATAAGGTTGTTGACGTAATTGTAGGAATTGAATCACGGGGTTTCATCTTTGCTTCTGCAGTCGCGCATCGGTTAGGTGTCGGGTTTGTGCCTGTTCGAAAAAAAGGAAAGCTGCCATATCACACATATCAAGTGACTTACGATCTTGAATACGGTAATGATATATTAACTATTCATCAAGATGCTTTTCCAGAGGGGACTCGCGTGCTGATATGTGATGATCTCTTAGCTACTGGTGGAACGCTCAGTGCAACAGTTGAACTTGTTGAAAAACTGGGTGGGGACATAGTTGGCATTGCCCTTTTGATTGAACTCTCAGAACTCAACGGACGAGAAAAATTGGGAGACTTGGATATTTTTTCTCTCATTAAATATTAGCAAGTCTCGGACTATACTTTTGAATAGGTGAAACAGCGGATATAGCAATTGTCAATTCGATGGACACTATTAGGGAGGGGTTATGTTAGAAAAATTATTTCGTATAAAAGAGAACGGCACGAGTATTAGGCGAGAGATTGTCGCAGGTTGTACGACCTTTGCGACACTCTCGTATATTATTTTTGTGCAACCTGCGCTGCTTTCAATAGCAGGTATGGAGCCTGGCGCGGTGATGGTCGCTACTTGTCTTGCCAGTGCTGGTGCGACTATCCTGATGGCATTCATGACCAATTACCCTATTGCCCTTGCCCCCGGTATGGGTATTAACGCCTACTTTGTATTTAGTGTTTGTCAGGGACTCAACCTAGAATGGGAACAAGCTTTAGGCATCGTTTTTATATCAGGTATGCTGTTCGTTATACTTTCATTTGTCGGTTTACGTGCAGCCGTTATGAATGCTTTGCCATCTTCGCTACATAATGCTATTGCTGTTGGAATAGGATTGTTCATCGCTTTCATCGGTTTGCAGATGTGTGGTATCATTACGTTACACGGTGCTACGTTTGTTACACTTGGTGATATCCATTCTACACCTGTTCTGATCTCAATTTTCGGTATTTTTATTACATTGGGGCTGATGGCACACCGAGTAAAGGGCGCCATTCTCATGGGAATTCTCGCCACAACTGTTCTATCTTTACTCTTTGGAATTGTTAAATTCAATGGTATCGTCTCAGCACCGCCATCCATAGCACCGACGTTTTTTAAACTCAGTTTTCCAGATATCTTTAGCAAAGTAGAGTTAATTCCGATCATATTCGTTTTCTTTTCTGTTGACATGTTTGATAGTATCGGAACGCTCACTGCCACTGGACACGAGGCGGACCTGCTTGAAGATGGAAAACTTACGAAAGGTCGTCAGGCACTCTTGACAGATGCGATCGGTTCAGTAGGCGGCGCATGTCTCGGTACTTCAACGGTTACGTGTTATATTGAAAGTGCCTCTGGTATTGCTGAGGGAGGACGCACCGGACTCACCTCAGTTGTTGTTGGGCTTTTGATGCTACTTGCTCTATTTTTCTCACCTCTCATTAAAGTTGTTGGTGGGGAAATTCTATTTGATCAAACTGTAGTGATTAGTGGGAATCCGACAACAGCAACTACTCCACTCCATCCGATTATTGGTCCTGCCTTGATAGCTGTTGGCGGACTGATGTTAAAAGACTTAATTAATATCAATTGGGATGATTTTACTGAAGCAATCCCCGCTGCGCTGACCGTATTCATGATGCCGCTATCTTTCAGTATTACCGAAGGAATCGCATTCGGTTTTATTTCTATTTCGTTTCTAAAGTTAGTCACTGGACGTCATAAAGAGGTAAATCCACTTGTCCATTATTTCGCTGTGTTCTTTATTGCTCGCTACATCGGCTTTGCGTAATCTGAGAGAGTTGTTATGTATGTCGATAGTATGCCGATCTACTGAACGAAAGCACGGCGCGAACGATAAAAGTATAAGGAGAGTTTAATCTATATGGTTCGGATTATAATAGGGCCTGATCCAATTAAAAAAGATGGATTGGATAGGGTCACGAAACTACTTGCCAAACAAATGCATAGACTTACGGATGAGGATTATTGTGAAGTCTTGTTTCTCACAGGTGTCTCAAAAGGTGATATTCTTTTTATGCTGCGACATGTCCTAAGAGTATTGGATATGGGACTGACTATAATGACACAAGTTAATCCTGATAATATCAAGGATAATAACGAATTGAAAGTAACCATAAGAGTGACGTGATAAAAGAGACAGAAATACTGGAAGACTTTAGAATTCTTTCACAATAATAATGCAGTAAGGTCAAAGGCGCGTCTACCCATAGGCGTCAATTTAAGAAAAGAATTATGCACTGAATACCCAGGCTGGTAGGTTCGGTTTGTAACCGAACCGGAGCCTACGCAGAAACCTCCACCTATCCTGTCCACTCAGCAGTGCTGCTCAACAAAACACCCAGGATTCGCCTGGGGTCGGTTTGTAACCGCGCCAAATGCCAAACGCGCATTTGGCGTTGATTCACCGGGCCTGGATGCACGCTAAATTGACGCCTATGGGTCAAAGGCGCGTCTACCCCAATATTCTTTAATAGGCAGTTGAAGGCTAAAAGGAGTAAAATGAGGTTTCTTCTTACCCTCTGCAGCGTTGTGATATTATCTGCCTGTGGTTCTGATGAAATTCCAGCACCTATTGAAACGAAACCGAACTATTTCCCCGATGCGGTCGGAAGCAGGTGGGTCTATCGAAACGTTGACGGGGCCGAATGGACACGAGAAATTACAGACGGGCACGACTCTCAGGATGGAGACTATCAGACCTTTACCTATATCCCTCTGGTTCCTGAAGCAGAAATTGATTTTCTAAAACCGACATTCTTCCGCGTTGCCCAAAACAGAATCTTTTTCGACGTTAAAGAAAAGATAGATCGCTATATTCAAACTGAACTTCTTACTTCAGTAAAAGACGATTTTGAAGGATTAGAAGTAGATGTGGCACTTGAGCCAATTTCATACCCCGAACTCCTCTTTTTCCAGATATCTTTAACCTCCAATTCCCAGTGGGAGACTCTTAATGTAAAAGTCAATGGAAACATTACGCTACAAAACCTGACTCTCCTTCAAATTCCTTTTGAGGTGCATTTCATTATTAGGGGCGAAGTAGTTAGTGAAGGAGCCATTGAAACACTTGCAGGAAGGTTTGAGAACACATTTCAAGTTAAATATAGGACAGAAATCGTCCAGACCGTTTTTTCTAATGAGGAGTCAATTATACGCGACCAAACAATTTGGTTTGTTCCTCATATAGGTATTGTGAGAATTGAAGATGATAGCGGTGTTATAGAATTGATTGAATATATATTAAAATGAAAGTTGTTATCTTAAGTGACAAAAAGCCGGGGCATTACAAACAATCTTTGGGGATTGTGCAAAAAATGTCTGAATGTCATAAAGAATGGCTTGAGATACAATTCCGTTCTAAATGGCGCGATAACTTGTTACGCGTTTTTATGTGTATTTTCGGAGGCATACCTTTATCAACCTCGTTTATCCACACGCTCCTTCGGTCAAGCCTCACCACTTCCGCACACAACGCAATTTTACGAATCCGAGATGTAGATGTTGTTCTCTCAACGGGATCATCCGTAGCTGCAGTTAATTTGCTCCTTGGTAAAATTCTTAGTGCCAAAACGGTCACTTGTCGTAGACCTTCACCTGTAGGCATCCGTCATTTTGACCTTGCCATTCTGCCGATGCTTTCGTGGGAGAGTGCTAAAGACAGAGAGAATGTCTGCAAAACGATCGGTGTGCCAAACCCCATATCTCCAGAGACACTAAATGCCGAGCGAACACAATTGCTGCAAAAACTAAATCTTCCAAACTGTCGGCGTATCGGTATACTTATCGGTGGGACAGATCGGCACGAGACTATCACTATAGAAGACGCTGAGCGTTTGAGCGAAATTTGCAAGGCAATCGCTAAGAAAATGAACGCACAGATATTGGTGACAACCTCACGTCGAACACCGACAAATGTGACAGAACACTTGAAATCACAACTGGCGCGTGCAGACTGGTGTCCATTTTTTATTGAACCTGATACACCTTCAGAACTTGATGACCCATATCAAGCCATCCTTGCCTTAAGCGATCTGCTTATTGTTACTGCCGATAGTTTTTCGATGGTATGTGAGGCGGCGAGTAGTGGACGTAAGGTTATCGTTCTCTCACTTTCACAAAAAAAACGTAGAGAACCGAAGCGGTATAAAGTCTATGCGTATATGGAACAACATTCAATTGTGAGGCGGTGTACACTGAATGATCTATTACAAGAAGTTGAAGCAGCACTTGCATCAAGTTGTGCCTTAAGGACACCACTCCAAGATACGGAAAACGCAGTGGATGCGATCCGTGCTCTTATTGGCGGGAAACAATGAGAGGTTACTGGTGCTATAGCATTCTACATGATTCTGCATTGGTTAGGAAACCGCACCATAACTGTTACTTTAGTGTCCTTCTCTCCTGTCTGAATCGCAGATTTCGCGGATTATTCTCATTCTATGCGGATTATTCATAAGACGACAATACACGGACATTCAGGGCAGACGCAATGTGTTTAAAAGTCTCTCTGATAAGGGACTTAGGGGGTGATTAAATGCCCCTCTGCCTATTTACCCTTCCCCCTAACCCCGCAAGCGGGGGAATGCGTCCCGTCCTGATACTTTACTTATCAAAATACCTTATCTTGGATTGATGTCATACGGGGAATGCTATAGAGCATTCCCGCCTACCGTGAACATCATCAATTAGAAATGGTATAATACCCGGAACCGAAGAGGTATCCGTCATATCGGATTGCCCAAGTGCGTTTTTGCTCATTTGCGCCGCTTTCTGGATTGGGCCACAAGTACTCAATCCAGAGCCCTGTCTCTGTTGCCTGAGCGATTTTTGCTCCCAAAGTCGATCCATCATGACGTTCAACATCTTCAGCAAGCCATTCAACATCCTTAAGATCTGTGCCTATGAGATCTGGTCTTGGCGCGTGTGCGACAAAAATGTCGTTTTCATCTGTGATAAATACATACCATTGCCCATCAATATTTGCAGGGTCATTGTGATAGGCTGCAACTGCATCGATGCCTCCTGTTTTGTAGAGATCAATCGATGCTTGTATTAAGGCGACTGTATACGCCTCGGGATTATCCTTTGTTGGTGTCTCTGATGGTTTAGCAACATCCATCATGGAATCCACCATTTTCTTTTCACACCCGGTAATGCTAATAGCTGCAAATCCTAACATAAGCAGCATTATCAAAAAATTCTTCAATTTGTAACTCCTTATTTGTTAAAAGCAATTTATTGCTATAAAAGTGTTTATACCTTAATTGTATACCTTAATTCTGCAATTGTCAAATAGTCTTTTTGTTGCAATAGTTTCGCTATTGAAGGTAGGCTATGGGACACGATAGCGAATTAAAATTATAGTGAAATCCACAATTACCTGGACATTGGCGAGGTTTCCTAACCTCGCAAAATTACCGAAATATTTATTTAAACTTCATCAAACCCTCCAACAATAGCGAAAATCAACAATTGAATGCCTCTGATATGCAGGTCAGGGTTATTTAGTTTTCGGTTTTTCGGAGGAATTTTTAACACCTGCTATATACCCCAGGCCGGTAGGTGCGGTTTCCTAACCGCACCATAGGCGTCAATTTAAGAAAAGAATTATGCATTGAATGCCCAGGCCGGTAGGTTCGGTTTGTAACCGAACCGGAGCCTACGCAGAAACTTCCACCTATCCTGTCCGCTAAGCAGTGCTGCTCAACAAAACACCCAGGATTCGCCTGGGCTCGGTCCGGTTCGGTTACAAACCGAACCCGCCAAATGCCAAACGCGCATTTGGCGTTGATTCACCGGGCCTGGATGCACGCTAAATTGACGCCTATGGTGCGGTTTCCTAACCGCACCTACCGGCCTGGGGTATTAACTTTGAGTAAACCTCAATATCGGAAAATTCTTAAAACTAAATAACCCTGTATGCAGGTTAATTTTGTTTGACGATAATTCAAACAAATGCTATACTTATGGCGAT
Source organism: Candidatus Poribacteria bacterium (assembly GCA_965221425.1). Classification (GTDB taxonomy): domain Bacteria; phylum Poribacteria; class WGA-4E; order WGA-4E; family WGA-3G; genus MSPOR6. The sequence continues at coordinate 1,461,759 of OZ244889.1, forward strand.
TAGGTTGCAAATTTTTACATCAAGGAGCGTCCTAAATGTCGGCTTAACTGCTGATAAAAGAGGAATATTCTATGGACAAAAATTATAAGGTTGCAATCATCGGTTGCGGTGGCATTTCTCACATGCACGCCGGATGGTATGTGAACGAACCGAGGGCGGAGATAACTGCGATTTCAGATATTGACGAAGAACGTCTAAAAGCTTATGGTGAAAGGTACGAGGTAGAGAAACAGTACACCGATTATATTGAGATGCTTGAGACAGAAGACATTGATCTGGTGTCAGTTTGTACACGTCCAAAACACCATGCCCCGATTGTGGTTGAAACAGCGAAACACGGAGTCAAAGGCATTCTGTCTGAAAAACCGATGGCGGAAAATCTGGGACAAGGACGGGCGATGCTTGAGGTGTGTTCACAGCACGGTGTGAAGTTGGCAATTGACCATCAGGTTCGGTTTAGCGCGCCCTATCAACATGCGCAACAGATGATTGTTGACGGTGCTATTGGCGACATCTTTCGTATTCACGGTATCTGTGGTGGTGGTGACCTGAAGGACAATGCTACACATACCGTTGACCTTATGCTGTATCTCTACGGTGACCGCCCTGTCAGTTGGGTGATAGGGCAGATTGAACGCATTGGCACACCGACCAAATACGATCTACACTCCGAGGATTTCGCAATCGGCTACTTTAAGTTTGAAGACAATGTCCGAGGCATCATTGAATCAGGCAATGATACCGCTCCCGGTTATCATCACATCTACTGCTACGGTACAGAAGGCGAAATGGAACTCGCTGCCCCAGGCGGGCCGGGTATCCGTTTCCGGAACCAAGAAACCGGTGGCGAATGGATGACACCGGAACTAACTCCCGAAATTACTCCTGTGCGGGACCTAATTAACGCCATTGAAGAAGACCGAGAACATCGCTCAAGTGGTCATTGCGGATATGCTACGCTTGAACTGCTCATGGCAATTTATGAGTCATCTCGGAAACGCCGTCGAATTCAGCTGCCTATGGAAGAGATGGAGTCTCCATTAACATTGATGATTGAGGATGGGTGGGTATAAGTGAAACTGATAACTTTTACGTAAGCCATAGGAGAAAATAGATGAACACCGATTTTCCCATATTCTTGATTGCGTTCCCGATTATGTTTGGACTTATGGCAGCCTTTTTCTTGATAATCGGGCTGCGAGGTATCTTGACTAAGCGTCCTTTCTTACTCTCAAATAGATGGTTGCTTGTACTCATGTTTGTGACGTTTATCCCAATCATTTTACTGCCTTTCTATTTTGCGTTACCTGACATGGATTTCACAGAAATGGATTTGATGGAATGGTTAAATCCTGCGATATTTACAGTTGTTCTTGTAATGATGTGTTTTGCATTGAAGGGCTACGTTGCTTATGGCGTTACCGATACGTCGTTTCGTGAAGCACTCCTCAACGCTCTTGAAAAACTTCAGTTGCCTTGTGAAGAAACCCTTTCTACCATGCGCTTAACATCTATTGATGCCGACCTACAAGTTTCTATTCAGTCTTGGTTGGGATCAGGCATGATTAAGATCAAACAACGCGAGCACCGTCAACTGCTTACAGAAATAGTCGCTGAAATGAACAAGCATTTTAGCGTATCATCTGCCCCAGTAAAACTCACCACTTGTATTTTCTATGTAGTTATGGGAGGGCTAATGGTCATTGGCGGAATTGGGATGGTGCTTTTATTCTCAAAAATCCTATGAATAGAAAAATCTATTAAAGACACTAATGCTTTGCCATGCCAAAGTTGAAGGGTATGGAAGTCGCGAGCACAGTTCGCTCCTACAAGAAGATTCGCGGACAGCGGAGTTTCCTAACGCGTTCTAAATACTTTCACCTATCATTTTGATATGGACAGAACACTAAAAGTAAAGAAAAGCATTACTTAGATACTCAGGACATAACGGATGATCGCTGAAGACTCAAACGTAAAAAGTCAATCAATACTGATAAAAATCATTCTATTTTGTATTCTGATAGCATCCTTTTGCTTGGTATTGCGTAACCTTGGACATAGCAAGATTCACTATTGGGACGAGGGTTTCCACGCGATGGTCGCGCGAAATTTGACGAAACATCCGTTAAAGTTCACGTTATACGACCAACCGTGGCTGGAATATGATTATAAGAATTGGGGAGGGAACCACATCTGGCTACATAAACCGCCTGTTGCCATGTGGAAAATCTGTCTATCCCATTTTATTTTCGGTATCAACGCTTTCGCCCTTCGCTTACCGTCTGCCATTAGTCTTGTTTTGTCAGCCTGGTTGACATATAGAATCGCTTCTGCTCTTTTTGATAAACGGGCAGGTCTTATTGCAGCGTTTCTTCAGGCGTTTAATCCGTTTCTGTTTGAATCTGTTCACGGCTATCGCTTTTCGGATCACATTGATATCGCGCTGCTGCTCTGGGTTCAAGTGTCGTGTTGGTTTTTGCTTCGGGGAATTCGGAGTGGCAAACGTAGAAATTATATTTTGTCGGGTATAGCGATGGGGCTCGCCTATCTCTCAAAAAGTTATCTGGCACTTATCACTTTCGGTATTGCGTTTGTCGTCTGGTTTGTAGAATGGTACAAACACAGAATTCGAACGCTTAGAGAATCTTCTGATGATATGCAAGAGTCGGATTATCTTATGTCAGCTGAAAAAGACACGCGAATTCGACTCAAAGATGTTGGATTACTTTTTCTTGTTGGTATCGGGACTGTCGCGCCTTGGGCAGTCTATTGCTTGATAAAATACCCTCGGGAATATATATGGGAACACAGACGGGTTCTTGAACATCTTAACACAAACATTGAAGGGTGGAAAGCAAGTTGGGATAGACCTCTATTTGAATATATGCCGCTGTTTTATCCGTTTTTCTATGCCGCACTTTTTGCTGTTGTGTTGTGCCTGCTTGTGATAATGTTCAAACGCTGGCGATTATCGGAATTATTTGTATTAGCATGGGCTATCGGTGTCATTGTTCCGCACACACTTGCACAAACGAAGACTCCATCGGCGACGATGATTGCTGTGCCACCCTTGCTAATTTGTCTGGCAGCGGTCATTAGCAGGGCATGGCAAAGACGGGATTGGCTTTACACAGCAATTTGGGGTGCATCAATGCTGTCTATTTTTAGCATTACTTCTATAGCAGCTCAAACTAATGGACGTGTCCAAATTCGCAATGTTCTTCCGATTGATTGGATCAAGAGTTTCGCACCTTTTATGCATAAACATTTCTGGATCACAGAACAACTCATCGGATTTGGTATCTTACTCGGTCTATTTATTGGAATATATTTTCTAATACGTCAAAGAGATTGGCAAAGATGGGTATGGCTTGGGGCTCGCATAGTAGCACTTACAATTGCTATGTTTTACGCGGGACGTTATGTCCACAAAGCATACCAGGTTACTGAGCGAAATGTGCAGATCCCGCTATATGTAGTAAGTGGTGAACGTATCCAACGTGAGTTGCCTGAAAATGCGTGTTTCTTCCTTGATGATGAACGCACTGGTGCCCACTTTGACTTGATGTATTACGCTGACCGGTCAACCTATCAGATTAATAACGTTCACGCGAAAGCACCGCGCAATTTTGCTCTACAAGCAAGAGAAGCGCGTGCAGCAGGGGCAATTCCCTATCTTTTCTCTGTTAAAGAAACTGAGTACAGTTACCCGCTGCTTATTGAAGGTGAGGTAGATATCGGAGATGATAAGAAACAGAGGTATCGCATTTATGAAATCACGGAAACGCAATGACTAAATTTTCTGAAGCGCAATCCCGTTGTTATGCTATAATACGCACATGAGAATTATATCGCGCCGTATTCTGATGCAAAATGACCAATCAAACTATAGGTTTTATAGTAAAATCCGAAAATATGTTCACACTCCCCGGTAGATGCGGTTTCCTAATCTACCGTAGTGTGTAAATAATTACGGTTTTTACTATAAGTACTCAAGTTGCTACTTACAAGATTTCGAGATAGCGGACACTGCTTTTTACTAAAAAAACAAGGCATTTCCGCTGATTCTTACGTTTTCTGTTATAAATCGGGGTTAGAAACCCCTCCTACAAGAGCATTCGCAAATAGGTGGCAACTTAGGTTATAAAGTAATAATTATGGAAGTAAAACCAATCAAAACTGAAGCAGATTATAATGTTGCCCTAAAAAATATAGAACAACTTTGGGACGCGAGTTACGGCTCACCAGAAGGTGATAAATTAGATATTCTTGCAACACTGGTGGAGGCTTATGAAAATGAACATTATCCGATTCCGTTCCCAGATCCTATTGATGCAATTCTTCACTATATGGAGAGTCAAGGACTCACCGAACATGATCTTGAACCCTATATCGGTTCACGGTTCTGCGTATCAGAAATCTTGAATAGACAACGTCCTTTGTCTTTGGACATGATTCGGAGATTACACAAAGGTCTTGGAATTTCGGCAGATATTTTGATTCAATCGTATCCATTACGACCTGTGCCCTGAATTCCAAGCCACATTTTACAATTATAACGATTTGTCATCACACCCCACAATATGGAGGTAAAATATGAAATTAGTAAGATTTAGTCTTTTATGGACGGTCTTAGCATTTACTGCCCTATCAGTAAATGCAGGAGAAGATTGGAAAGCACTTGATGTCGGAAATCTGTCGTCTGCTATTTTTAATACTGCAGTTGTTGGTTATCCTGAAAACCCCACCCAAAATCCCTCAGGATGGTGGCCCGCCGGAACAAACGATTCCTACATTTATGAAGGAGATATCTGGATCGGTGCAAGAAAGAATGGTGAGGTTGGCGTTGCTGAAGCAGATGGCAGACAAAGCGAGATTTGGCCAACTGATGATGTGCCTGAGGTTATTTCAAATAAACCTGGTGTAACGACAAAAGGAACGCCAACCGGTCAATCTATTCGGTTCAAATGTACTGACACTAATCCGAATGCAAATAAAGGGTTGGTTCTCGGTTTAGAAATTGAAGTCAACGGATTCCAATGGAGTTACGCACCGCTTTACGATTTCTTTATCCTTGAGTATAACGTCAAAAACGTTGGAGAAGACACACTTGAAGACGTGTTTATGGCATTTCGGTATGACGTGGATGTTTCCAGTAACGAAACGGGTACAGCGAGCTATTCAGCGGATGACTTTGTTGCATTGGATCAGACACCGGACGGTCTTAATCCCGACGGGCACCCGAACCGATACCTCTCTTACGGGTACTCTAATGCGTCTGCACCAGGGTACATCGGTTTACGCGTATTGGATGCTTATGTGGGCGATGACTCAGCAGATGATGCAGCAAAAATACCTTTTATCGCACACAAACGGATTACGATAGACACGGACCCAACGACTGATGCGGAGATGTACGCTTTAATCAGCACCCCTGGCGTTGAACCGCTCCCCGCAAACTATGACGATCAACGTTTTATTCAGTCCTACGGTCCAATTGAATCGTTTGCTCCTGGAGAAACATTCAACGTCATCATTGCAGTGGCTATCGGTGAAGGGCTTGCTGGTTTGCAAGCGTCTTCGGACTGGGCACAAAAGTTATATGACGATGAATATGTCGCGCCAGCTCCACCACCTTCACCCATGGTAACGGCTTATCCCGGTGACGGACAAGTCTCGTTAATCTGGGAAAGTGCTGAGAGATGGGTTGATAACGGAGTCAACAAAAGTATTGAAGAATATGTTGACGTAACCGACCCAGAGAAAATCTTTGAAGGCTACAGAGTTTATAGACGGGATACTGCCTATGATCAAAACACCGGCGATCCAGTCCAAGACTGGGAATTACTGATGGAATTCGATAAACCGAGTGCAACCGGTAATTTTTTCACGGTTTCACATGTTGGCAAGCAGTCAGACGCTATAATTGAAAGCATGGGTGATGAACCTTTCTTTGCTGCCTTCTTCAAAAGTGCAACCTACGCTATCAAATTCAATTCCAGCACAAGTTTTGAGGTGATAAACACAACATTGTGGGAAGTTATGGAATATAATGCCGAATTTCCAGCGAACGGTGGCGGGTATGTTGTCGTGAAGGATCCTGCTACAGGGGAACCGTATCCGGATGGAACGTACCGTTCTGGTGAACAGATATACTTCGGTGGACTCTACGTGAAAATAACCGATGGCCCCTCAGGGCCGCCGGTAGCAGGCGATATTTTCCGTGTTGTTTCCACCCCATCGCAAGCACTCGGTGAAGACATAGGTATCAAAAATTTCTTTTCTGACACAGGATTAACAAACGGCATCCAGTATACTTATGCGGTTACCTCTTACGATACAGGTAATCCCAAAAAAGGATTGCCTGCAATGGAAAGCAGTCAGATTGAGACAATGGTTCATGTTGTTCCCCGCGCACACCCTGCGGGGTATAAAGAACCTACTGTTGATGTGGAAGGACAAGAAAAGCTGGCTGTCACCGTTGAGCCAATGGTGTTAGCACCGGACAAGGTTACGGGACATCAATATAAAATTGTCTGGTATGGCGCGAAACAGATAGGTAACGCGGCATATATTACTGGTCCCGGACATCAACCTCCGGCTTATGAAATCGTTGACACCACAACCAATCAAACAGTCGTTGAAAAGCAGACGTTCGACTGGTACGATGCCGGTCATTTTGAAGCGTTTGAGGCACTTTCTCCGATGTTTGATGGTATTATCTTGAAACTAACAGGGGTCGATGTTACTTACGGAAGCCCAGATGAAAACCCGATCAACAATGTCAAACTCACAGCAGGTACAGTTACAGATTGGTCGGTGAACATTGAATCTCCAGGGGCTGGCGAAAACACTTGGCCCAACCTCTTTTGGGCAACCTATTACCGCCCGCACACCTACACTATCACGTTTACTGACGATACACACGTTAAAGTTGTAGACGAAGATACGGGTGAAGAAATAAAATTCAACGACCAACGTGCTGATGGATATGCTATCTTAACAGCTGCAGGTTGGAGCGATGAATATAAGCCTGGGGACACAGAAGGTTATTTCCGCATTTTCATCCGTGGTGCCTATGTCTATATTTTTGACCCTAACGGTGAAATATCCGCAGGCGATGTATTCACCGTTGAAATGGGCGGCGTTGCTGCACCACAGGATGGAGACGAGCTGCTGCTAACAACACAAGGTGAGTCGCTTGCTGCTGAAGACATCAAAACCGATCTTGGAAAAATCCGTGTCGTGCCAAACCCATACTTTGTCACAAATAGAGCGGTAATTTCTGAAGGAACGGATAAGGTATTCTTCACACATCTGCCACCACGATGCACAATACGTATCTACACGTTAGTAGGTGAATTGGTGCGTGAAATCAAACACGAAAGTAACACTCCCTTCAACCCAGATGAACGGTTAGCACAAGGCGACAGAGGCGGCACAGCGGAGTTTGATCTGCTCAACCGCTACAATCAGGCACTGGCAAGTGGTGTTTATATCTTTCATGTTGAAGCACAAGATGAAAAGAATGAAGTCATCGGAAATAAGATCGGAAGGTTTGCAATCATTCGATAAGCGAACACGTTTTAGGAGAAACACATGTATAATACTAATTTTTCTCAGGATGGACAAAACTATAGGACAGCAAAGATAAGAAAGCCGGACACACAGCGGTACCGCATTTCTCTCTTCTCAATTTTGGTTTTAGTGACTGTTTTGCTTTTGTCAACAATTCCCAGTTATGCGACCACTAACGTCGGAACTGCGGGCGCGCAATTTCTCAAAATTGGACCAGGCGCGAGAGTGGACAGTTTAGGCGGCGCATTCGGTGCAATCGCTAACGATGTCACCACCATCTATTGGAATCCAGCAGGATTAAGCCAACTTGAAAAAACCAGTTTTTCAGATACACATACGATATGGCTGGCAGATGTTCGCTACAACTATCTCGCGTTTGCTACGCCGATAGAAAAGGTAGGCACTTTGGGGGCAAGCGTTACCTTTCTCAACGTTCCCGACACAGAAATCACAACCCTTGCAAAACCGGACGGTACGGGACTTTGGTATTCAGCGTGGGATACTGCGGTGTCGTTAGCGTATTCAAGGGAACTCTATCAAAAAGAATCTGGTGCTAATCTTTCATTTGGTATCAATGCCAAGTATATCCACCAACAGATCCATCGTGAAAGTGCAAGGGGTGTAGCTATTGATATTGGCACTTTATACCATACAGGCTGGCGAAGTTTACGGATCGGGATGTCTTTCTCAAACTTTGGACCTGAGATGAGTTTTAGTGGGACTGACCTTGAAACCGGGGTTGAAGAAGCAGGCGATAAACGAACAGCGGATTATCACCCTTTCCCCGATACGACAAATCCGACACGAAAAGCGGAGTTGGAAACCATAGAATATCCGTTACCTTCCAATTTCCGTCTCGGTGTGGCTTACGATTTAGTTGATGATGATAGCAATCTCCTTACGATTGCGCTTGATGGAAACCATCCGAATGATAACAGCGAACGCTTAAACCTCGGCGTAGAGTACTGGTACAGAAAGATGGCGGCGATTCGTGCTGGTTATAAATTTCGCTTAGGTCCAGATCGTAGTGATGATGAAGAGGGACTTACGCTCGGTTTAGGCATCCACCTGAAATTCCGCCAAACCACGCTTTCTCTCGATTACGCTTATGCGGACTTTGACTATCTACAAAATGCACATCGTGTCAGCTTAGGACTAAAGTTTTAAGTGTATTGATTAGTCAAAACGAAATTACCGCATCTCGCCAAAATATGGTATAATTTACAACAATTCAATAGTTGGGTAAAGCATACCATTACTTGACTGAAAAGGAGAGAATCAATGACAAAAGAACGTCTGACCATTGAGGAAATGGAGCAGAAATATCCTGATGAATGGCTGCTTATTGTTGATTATGAACTCAGCGAAAACACTGAGTTACTATCAGGAAGACTTATTGCGCATAGTAAATCCCGCAAGGAGATACGTGATATTTCAATGAAATACACAGGACGAGTCGCGGTGCATTCTACACGCAAAACCCCAGAAGGTGTAGGGTACCTCTTATAATGGTAAGAATATCATTTGATAGTACACGCCACCTAATTGCCCTTAGTCTTGAAGTCGGTGGAATAAATATTGATAATGTCCAAACTTTTTCTGTTGCTTTGGATACGGGTGCTTCAATTACAACTATTCCGACACAAGTTGCCACAGATTTAGGATACGATCTTTCAAATCCAAAACAAGAGGTAGATATTCTAACAACAAATGGAATTATTACCGCAAACATCATAACCGTACGCAAATTAACCGCGATTGGCGAAACTGTTGACCAATATTGATGTTTTATGTCATGACTTGCATGAAGATTCAATAGTTGAAGGACTGTTAGGATTGAATTTTCTCAGGCATTTTGATATCAATATCTCGTTTTCAACAGGGACTATTGAAATTTACCCCAAATAATTTGCTTCTGAAAACATCAAACATGACAAACAATCCCAATATCGTTTATCTCCTTGCAGATCAAATCCGTGCTTGTTCACTGCCAGTATATGGTGAAGAACAGATTGAAACACCACATATTGATAGACTCGCCCAAGAAGGCACCGTTTTTTCAAACGCAATTGCTACCGCGCCTGTCTGCACACCTTATCGTTCCATGCTACTCACTGGGCGACATCCACAGACAACTGGACATCTCATCAATTTCGTCAAAACCCGACACGATGAAATCGGACTCGGTGATGTTTTCAATCGAAACGGCTATAGGACAGCATGGGTCGGTAAATGGCATCTCCATACAGGGTCATTCCCGGAAATCGGTGGACGCGATTACGTCCCTGAAGGACGCGATCGCCTCGGATTTCAACATTGGCGCGGTTATAATTTTCATACCGACTATTTTAACGGCACTGTAAACCTTGACGATTGGCGAAACGAAAGATGGAAAGGATATGAAACTGACGCGCTGAACCGATACGCCTTTCAGTTTATGGATGACGTAGACGATGGCACACCATTTTGTCTGTTTATCTCTCCGCATCAAGCGCACTCTACACCTTACGACTTTGCACCGCAGAAGTACTATGACCGACTTCCTACTGAACTTCAACTGCCAGAAAACGTTCCCGATTCGATAAAAGAACAATCGCTAAAAATATATCGACACTACCTCGCCATGACGTTAGCAGTGGATGATATGCTTGGCGAACTGATGGCTTACCTTGAAAGAACGGGACGGGTCGAAAACACACTGCTCATTTTCGGATCGGATCACGGTACACAGGGCGGCGCACAAGGTATTAATTTCTGGGCAAAGCGGAAACCTTACGAGGAATCAATCAAAGTGCCACTCATCATGCGGCTACCTGGTGTTTTTGAGGGTAATCGCACCTGTGACACGCTTACATCTCCCGTAGACCTATTTCCATCTCTCTGTGGTTTATGTGGAATCCAACCTCCCCGAACAGTGGAAGGTTATGATTTGTCCGCATCTTGGCGTGGTGAAACGGATGCTTTTGGACAGGATGCAGTCTTGACGATGAATTTCGGTGCAACCTACGATTATCTCGTTAATGGTGACGAATGGCGCGGTGTCCGTACAAAAACGCATAGCTACGCACGTTGGCTTGACGGCAAACGGATGCTATATGACATTGAGGCAGACCCGCTGCAGATGAACAACCTGATTGATAATCCCGAAGCAAAGTCGTTAGCAGATGAAATGGAACACACCCTCACAAACTTAATGGATGCCCGAAACGACAAACTCCAACCTGCCACAAGCTACACAGATTGGTATGACGCACAACGCCGCATCGTCCGTAACGCTCACGGCCCTCTCGGTGACCCAGAAGACGAACCCGATTGGTCATTACTGAAATGATTTGACAACATACAACGATAAAGGTATAATTTATGAACTGTAGCATATTACTTGAAGAGGAGAAGTATAAATGTCCAACGAACGTATGACCCTTGAAGAGATGACTGAAAAATATCCTGATCAGTGGTTGTTTATCATTGATTGTGAACACAGTGAAAATACTGAACTGTTGTCAGGGGTTGTTTTTGCTCATAGTGAATCGCGAGATGATATTTATGAAGTCTCTGGACAATATAATGGCAGTGCAGCGATTCGTTATACGGGTGAACTACCGGAAGGAATGCATTACTTACTGTAATGGGACATATTTCGTTTAATCCCTCACAAAGGTTAATCAGATTACCGATTAAAGTTGAAAGCATCAATGGTGGCAACTATCGAGATTTGATTGTGGCTTTAGACACAGGATCATCAAATACCTCAATTCCAACAAAAATTGCTTCAGATTTGGGATATGATCTTTCAAATCCCAAACAAGTCATACTTCTAACCACAGGCAGCGGTATTGTTCCCGCAAAAATCATTACCGCACGTAAATTAACAGCAATTGGAGAATCTATCGAAAATATTGATGTCGTATGCCACGATTTACCTTTTGGATCAACTATAGATGGTGTATTAGGCTTAAATTTCTTGTCACATTTTGATATTAAAATTTCGTTCTCAACAGGGATTATTGAAATTTACCCCAAGTAATTTGCTTCTGAAACATTGTCTGTTCATTGCCAGTATATGGCGAAAAACAGATTGATACACCACACATTGATAGACTCGCCCAAGAAGACACCGTTTCTCCAACGCAATTGCCACCGCGCCTGTCTGCACGCCCTACCGCTCCATGTTGCTCACCTGACGACATCCACAGACAACCGGACATCTCATCAACTTTGTCAAAACAAGACACGCTCTCGCTGGTGAGGTTTCCTAACCTCGCTACTGTCCATGTAATGTGGATTTTTCTATAATCTTGCTGAAAACGCGTCTACCGTTGGGCTTTGCAAGCTCTATTTAACCTACGACTCACTATTACGGAGATTTTATGACATATTGATACTCGTACAAAATGTGAATATAAGTTGCATAACTTCAAATCCATTTTTAAAACGATCAGCAATTATTCAGAATCAGAAATTTTCTTGACTTCTACCCAAAAAATAGGATAAAATCTATAGTACAAATCTGTTAAGAGGAGATGGCTATGAGAACAGTCAAATTAGGTTTAATTGGGGCAGGTGGTATTGCGCAGGCACATTGCGGAACGCTTGCAGAGATTGAGGGGGCAGAGATTATCGCAGCTGCGGATCTCGTGCCAGCAAATTTGGAACGAGCAAAAGAACGGTGGGGCATCAAAAACACATTTACTGATTACAACGAGATGCTCAAAATGGACGAGATTGAAGCAGTGTATGTGTGCACCCCTACAGGTGTGCATGCAGCCCCAACCGTTGCAGCGTTAAACGCAGGCAAACACGTTTTCTGCGAAAAACCGATGGAGGCAACATTAGATGCAGCAACTGCTATGTGGCGTGCTTCCGTAGAAAACGATAAAATTCTGATGATCGGTCTCAAACTCCGCTATTCCCCACAAGTCATCAAGGCGAAAGAGATTGTTGATGCAGGCACACTTGGCGAGATTTACTATGCCGAAACTGTCGCAGACCGGCGGCGTGGAAATCCCGGTGGAAGTTTTATCCGTAAAGCCACAGCTGGTTTAGGTGCATCCGCAGACATCGGTGTTTATGCCTTAGATACCGCCCTCTATTTAATGGGACATCCCAAACCTATTGCTGTCTCAGGTATCACCTCAAATTATTTGAGCCTACACAACACATGGAATGCTGCGCTCAAAGAGACAGAGGTAGAAGACTTCGGTGTCGGTTGGGTAGTTTTTGACAACGGAGCTCGCTTAGTGTTTAAGACATGTTGGTGCATGAATATGGATTCACTTGGTGGCACTATTTTTCTTGGAAAAAAAGCCGGGTTACGCATCGGTATCGGTGAAGTCCGTGGGCCGCAAGATGGTGTTCGTGTTTATGGTGACAAAGATGGTGAGATCCATGATGAAACCTACACTGAATTCAAATCGGTAAGTGTGTTCCACGAGGAAGATAGCGCATTTATTGATGCAGTGAGAGAGGGTAAACCTTCCCCTATTGACCCGTATGAGATTTTGCTTACAAACGTTGTCATTCAGGGAGTCATTGATTCTTCAGAAGCAGGCGGACGCGAAGTAGCAGTAACAGTGCCGACATTGTAACCGCAGAATTTGACTATCCTTTTTAACTTTGAAGACTCTATTATAAATTGAAAGAGGACAATAGGGAAAACCCGAAAAATTTTATACAAGTGAGTAATGGTACTCATAGATAAATTTAACAACGGATAGGTTTTCCCTATGAAATCAGGATTTGCCTACGATGAAGTTAATTGAAATTGCTGGCAAAAAATTTAAATTAGCATCCCGAGCTGCTCGAACGTTCGCGCTCTTATTTGATCTAATTGCCACCTCTTTCTTCTCTTCCATTTTAGCTACTCTTTTTGGATTGCTATTCATGTTCCAACGTTCTTTTATGAACCCTATACCTATGATGTTGTTAAATTTAGTACTATGGAGTGCCGGACTACTTTTTATGGATGGATTCAAAAATGGACAAGGATTCGGCAAAAGGGTGCTATCATTACAGGTTATTCGGTTAAGAGATGGCAAACCGTGCTCCTTTAAGGATTCTTTCGTCCGTAGAATCACCGGTTTTTTCCAACCGTTTGATCTACTTTTTGCGCTTGGCGGTAGAAAACAGCGGATGGGGGACAAGTTCGCTGAAACAGTTGTCGTTAAATATGAACCGTATCTTGAAGAAATGGCAGCAGAAGCTGAAACTGAAAAAGACCCTGAACAGGTTTTAGAAAATGCTATCTTTGAAATGACAAACCGGTTATCCGAGGCAAGACAGAAAGTTGATGCGTCTATTGGAATTGAAAAGCAGTTTCAGAATGCCTATGAAGGTGCTGTTGTCCAAGCAGAAAGGTGTGAGGAACGGGCAACTATAGCAATTCAAGCAGGACGTGAAGACTTAGCGCGGGAGGACCTCACACAACGGAACGAATATAGGCAACTTGCAAATCGATATAAAGAACAGTGGGAAAAACAGAAAGAAGTTGTGGCAGACCTCACGGACTTGCTTGAAACATTGCAACAAAAGACTGAAGAAGCAGAAAGAAAAAGGGATATAGTTATCGCACAACACAGAAATGTTGACGCACACCAACACCTTCAACAGACATTGACAGAGGTTCAGGGCAGTGCAGCTTTTGAAATTCTCAATAAAATGGAACAAAACGCAAGTGAAGCCGCTACGTTAGCAAGAGCGGCGTCCGAAGTGGATATTGCTCTTAAAGATGCGAAGTTAAACCGAGAATTTGCGGATTATGCTGAAGAAGCATCAATTGAGAATGACTTAGCAGAATTAAAAGCAAAATTACAGTAGTAGATAGGCATATCCTGAAGGATACAATTCCTTTTCTTTAACGCTATCCAAACTTTCATTTATCTTCCACTACATTTTGCGGAGCAACTTACAATTCACAAATTTTAGTCGTCCTTTTAGTGTTTTCTCTCCATATTATTGTCCGTCGCGATTCGGAGATTGCTTATACCGATAGACTGCTTAGGGTAGGAAGGAACTCCGATTCCCGATCCTTTTCAAGTCCCATCAATTAGCACTTGATAAGCATTAGTAGGAGTATCTCTAAAATATAGGAAGGGAGTCACAATATGCCAATTATAAAGGTCGCTGGTGAAAAGTTTAAGTTGGCCTCCAGATTCAAAAGATTGTGTGCTTTTTTGCTTGACATAGGTCTCTTAGGCTTTTGTCATCTTGTTTTATTGCTTATCGGCTTTTTTGAAGGCTTAAGTTTTTCTGAAATCGCTCCTTTTTCGATTCTTGGTCTACTTTTGATGGACGGTATCAGAGGTGGATTCGGAAAAAGTATCTTATCTCTTAAAGTTATTCGTCTGAAAGATGGAAAACCTGCGACCTTTAAGGATAAGGCCATCCGTCGTTTTTTAGGTATATTTCAACCTATTGACGGGTTATTTGCGTTTGGAGAAGAGAGACAGCGGATGGCTGATAAGTTTACTAAAACGGTTGTAGTCCAATTAGACTCGCCTCTTGTTGAATTTGTATCTGAAACAGGAAACCAAGAAAAGGATATCGAAAAAGTTTTAGAAGACGTAATCATTGAAATCACAAATCAGTTTTCAGCAGCAAAGCAGAAGGTTGATGCCTCTATCGGAATAGAAAAACAGTTTCAAAATGCTCACGAAGGGGCTATTGTTCAAGCCGAACGGTGTGAAGAACGCGCAATGATCTCACTAAAAGCAGGACGCGAAGACTTGGCACGGGAAGACCTTGCGCAAAGAAATGAATATCGCCAACTTGCAAACCAATACAAAACTCAGTGGGAGGAACAGAAACAGGCAGTCACACACCTCACCACACTACTTGAAACACTGCAGCAGAAAACTCAAGAAACACAGAGAGAAAGGGATGTTGTTATTGCACAACATAGAAATGTTGACGCACAAGAACATTTGCAACAAACATTGTCTGAACTGCAAGACAATAAGGCTTTTGAGATGCTTAAGAAGATGGGACAAAACGTTACTGAAGCTGCATCCCTTGCGAAAGCAGCGTCAGAAGTAGATATTGAATTCAAGAATGTAGAACTTAATCGAGAATTTGTAAATTACGCAGAGGACGAAGCAATTGACAAAGAACTTGCAGAATTAAAGGAGAAATTGCAATAGGAGGATTTTCTAACTACTATTCTCTATTGGTGTAATATGGACAATCAAAAATTACCGAACATTGTTTTTATTATGGCAGACGATATGGGCTACGGCGATGTTGGATGCTATAACCCCGATTCAAAAATTCCTACCCCAAATATGGATCAACTGGCACAGGAAGGAATCCGTTTCACCGATGCACATTCCCCATCGGCAGTTTGTACACCGACACGATATGGTGTCTTAACAGGTAGATATTGCTGGCGAAGTCGCCTAAAACGTGGTGTGCTTTACGGTTACGAACCCGCTTTAATTGAACCCGAACGTATGACAGTCGCAAGTTTGCTGAAAGACGCTGGTTACAACACAGCATGTGTCGGTAAGTGGCACTTAGGGATCGGTTTTTCTACGAAACCGGGATACGATTACGATTTTGATGCGCCGCTACCGTGGGGGAATGCAAAACGTGAGTTAGAAGAACATATTGATTTTCACGTGCCGTTGACAGGCGGTCCGAATGATATTGGCTTCGATTATTTTTATGGGACCGCAGGTTGCCCGACCTGCCAACCGCCTTACGGCTTTATTGAAAATGACGCTTTTGTTGAAATTCCAAGTGAATACCGTGGCGTGCCAGATTTTACAGGCCGACCGGGTATGACTGCCCCAAGTTGGCAACATAAAGATGCCGACCCGATGATCGCACAAAAGGCAGTTGAATATATTGATGAGCAAGCCGATTCGGATGCTCCGTTTTTCCTTTATTTGACACCCTCGGCACCGCATGAACCGTGTGTTGAAGAGGTCGTACCAGAATTCGCGCGCAGACAGAGTGCCGCTGGCCCACGTGGTGATCTGGTCTGGTTAGTAGATTGGATGGTGGGTGAGGTGATGGATGCTTTAGAGCGCACCGGAAAAACTGATGATACATTGATTTTCGTCACGAGCGATAACGGAGCATTGCCTGGTGACCGAATTCGCGGTGGTAATAGTCCTATGCCGTATAATCTCTACGACCATAAATCTTGCGGAGACTGGCGCGGTTATAAGGCGCACATCTGGGAAGGTGGGCATCGTGAACCTCTGATTGCAAGGTGGCCCGGTGTTATAGACTCGAACACTGAAACCGATGCATTGGTTTGCCTAACTGATTTAATGAAAACGTGTGCGGCGATTGTTGGAAAAGATGTTCCCAACGATGCAGGGCAGGATAGCTGTAATATCTTACCTGCCCTGTTAGGTGAAGAGACAGAACACGCGCTACGCGAGGCAATCGCGCATCATTCCAGCAATGGCGTCTTTTCTATACGGCACAACGAGTGGAAATTGATTATAGGCACACAAGGTTCAGGCGGATGGCCCCCACCGAGCGATGGCGGTCCCAAGCCAGATACGCCTGGCCAGCTATATCATATTTTCGACGACCCGTATGAAACAGATAACCTATGGTCAAGTCGACCAGAAATTGTGGAACGGTTAACTGCGTTGTTGGAAAGGTTTAAACAGGAAGGACATAGTAGAATGTGAGGTTACGCACCTTCATAAGTATTCAGGGAACTTCAATTTCTTGAACTCGCCACGCTGCATAGAAAAGGGATTGACGGATATCTTCTTCTTCCAAATAAGGATAGGCTTTTAGAATCTCAGCGTTGGAGTAGCCAGGCGCTACCAATCCAACAACTGTGCCGACGGTAACCCGCATTCCACGGATGCACGCTTTACCACCCATAACGTTTGGGTCAAACGTTATGCGGTCAAGGTTGTTCACTGTCTCATCTCCTACTATCAGATTTGGTGTATTAGCTAGCCAAAAATTTTTATTGCACACATCATGAAAGAATAATAGAATTGTACTCTTAAAGAAATTATAAGTCAAACAAAATCAGCAGGCGTAATAGTGCTTATAATGATGATAGGAGTAGGACTATGGAAACAACCAAACTTGATTCACTTTTTCGCTTATCAACTCCTTCACAGGAGGACATTGATTCATTTCATAATGATGGATATATCGCTTATCCAGATGTTTTTACCGATGATGGAAGAGAAGGTTTGATAGAGGAAATTACACAACATTTTGAACCTACGCGTCAGTACATTGAGGCGTTGAATAACGGTGAAAAACCGGAACGCGCCTATTTCATTCGTCCATGGAATGAACGGCGTGAGTACAGCGATAGACTTATTGACGATCCCTTTATTACGACATTGATACGAGCAACCATCGGCAACGCGTACCACTTCTGTCACTCTGCACTCAACATCGCACCTCGTGGAATTGGTCCAATTCAATTCCATCAGGACCATCACCATTGGAAGCACGAGAACCCAATCAACCTCGCGGAGCGCGACAATTACTATATCCAGATTCTGTACTATCCGAACGGTTTCACGCGCGGTGATCGGAATCTCAAAGTAATACCGGGCAGCCACAAGGTCGCACCAACGCAGGAAGCAACACCAGAGCGTATGCTCGCAGGTGAATTTGACGCAGAAGCCGGACGCAAACTGAAAGAGAAACGACTTGAGTTACCACCGGGAAGTATGGTCTACATTGACGCGCGCATTTTTCACGGGGTAGAAGCGAAACCCGTGGATTCCCCTCAGCTTTATCGTATCTTTGCTATAGACATTTTCAAAGAAGCGGGACCACCGCACCGTTACACCCAAGAAATCCCTCCGGAATGGATGGAACAAGCAACACCATTCCGTCAGAAATTATTTGATCGTGAGGCGTATACAGAAGGCTGTTGGAACTAAGACATTAAATCACTGTCAAAAAGGGAGTCAGAATGAACACGACAGATCATCCGAATATCCTCTGGATCTCTTTAGAGGATACAACGCCACGTTTCGGTTGCTATGGCGACCCAATCGCTCGTACCCCGAATATTGATCGTCTCGCTGCAGGCGGATGTCGGTTTCCAAATGCCTTTTCCACAGCCGGTGTCTGTGCACCAAGTCGTTCTGCTATCATCACTGGAATGTATCAGACATCCATCGGGACACATCACCATCGGACAACGCATACACACCCAAATACACCTGACCTACCAACGCCGTATTCAGCTGTTCCACCACCTTATGTGAAAACCTTCACTGAATACCTGAGAGGTGCTGGCTACTATTGCACCAACAATAGTAAAACAGACTATCAGTTTACACCACCTATCACCGCGTGGGATGACAATAGCAATCAAGGACACTGGCGAAATCGTGCGGAAGGGCAGCCCTTCTTTTCCGTTTTTAACCCAATCGTTACACATGAGAGCGGTATGTGGGAAAAGGAAGATAGTCCACTGATCACAAATCCAGATGACGTGGAATTGCCTCCTTATTTACCAGATACACCTAAAGCCCGTGCCGCATTGGCTCGACAGTATGATAACCTTGCCACTGCCGATGTCCGTGTCGGAGAGTTATTAGATCAACTGGAAGAAGATGGACTCGCAGAAAATACTATCGTCTTTCTCTGGAGCGATCACGGTGAAGGACTTCCACGCGGTAAACGTTGGATCTATGATGCGGGGATTCGGATTCCATTGATTGTGCGTTGGCACGGAGAACTTAATCCAGGGAGTGAAAGTGAACAATTGGTAAGTTTGATTGATCTCGGTCCAACTGTGCTTTCGTTATGTGGGGTGCAAGCACCGCAGCACCTACAAGGACAACCCTTTCTCGGCCCACAAAAAGTAGAACGTGACTATATTTTTGCGACGCGCGACCGCCTTGATTTATCGTATCACATGTTGCGTGCTGTGCGCGATAAAAAATATAAATACATCCGAAATTATTATCCCGAAAAACCGTATCTCCGCTGGGATCCTTACCGCAATGCACATCCCGTGATGCAGGAGATGTGGCGACTTCGTACCGAAGGCAAATTAGAAGGTGATCAATTGGTCATGTTCCAATCACCGTGCCCTACTGAGGAACTCTACGATGTTGAAAATGACAAGTATGAACTCAACAACTTAGCAGAGGATACAGCGCATGCTAATGTGCTTAAACGGATGCGAGAAGCGTTGGCAGCATGGCAATCGGAATTCGGGGATATGGGGGATATATCTGAAGAGCAGATGGTCGCAGGATGGTATCCTAACGGCACACAACCACAAACGGCATCACCACTTTTCATTCCGATTAACGCGTCTAACCGAGGCATAGAACCTGCTCATGAAGATGGAGAATGGGAAGCACCTTTGCTTTTACAACTCCACTGTTCTACACAAGGTGCATCAATTGCCTATACAATCGAACAAGGTGAAGACGTCCGATGGCAGTTGTATACAGAACCTTTACGGCTACCGAAAGGTGAAACTACTGTCAGATCAAAAGCAATTCGGATCGGTTACAAAGAGAGCGATGAAAAATCTCTAAAATTCACAGTTTCAGACAACTAAATGCCCCTAAATGCTTAGACAACCCTATTGACATAAATCGTGGTTTAGGATAAAATCATTGTCAAAAACAGGGAGTCAGAATGAACAGAACAGAACGTCCGAATATCCTCTGGATATCTTTAGAGGATACAACACCGCGATTCGGTTGTTACGGAGACCCAATCGCTCGCACACCGAATATTGACCGCCTCGCAGCAGGTGGATGTCGATTTCCAAACGCCTTTTCCACAGCAGGTGTCTGTGCGCCGAGTCGTTCCGCTATCATCACGGGTATGTATCAGACCTCTATCGGAACACACCACATGCGGACAAGGCACACAAACCGCAATACTCCGGACATGCCAACACCGTATTCTGCTGTTCCACCACCTTACGTCAAAACCTTTACAGAATATCTAAGGGCTGCAGGTTACTACTGCACTAACAATAGCAAGACCGATTATCAGTTTACGCCGCCTGTTACGGCTTGGGATGATAATAGCAATCAAGGACACTGGCGAAATCGTGAGGCAGGGCAACCTTTCTTCTCAGTCTTTAATCCTACTGTTACTCATGAAAGTGGTATGTGGGAAAAGAAAGATCGCCCATTGACCACAACCACGAATCCAGATGATGTGCAGTTACCTCCCTATCTACCTGATACGCCGAAAGCAAGACAGGCGTTGGCTCGTCAATACGATAACCTCGCCACTGCTGATGCACGTGTAGGTGAGTTGTTAGATCAGTTAGAAGCAGACGGACTTGGAGAAAATACGATTGTTTTTCTTTGGAGCGATCACGGTGAAGGACTCCCACGCGGTAAAAGGTGGCCTTATGACGCAGGGATTCGGATTCCACTAATTGTGCGTTGGAACGGAGAATTGAACGAAGGTAGTGAAAGCGATCAATTGGTAAGTTTGATTGACCTCGGTCCAACTGTGCTTTCGTTATGTGGGGTGCAAGCACCGCAGCATCTACAAGGGCAACCTTTTCTCGGTCCGCAAGCAGTTGAGCGTGAATATATCTTTGCGACACGCGATCGGTACGATGAATCTTATGATATGATACGTGCTGTCCGTGATAAAAAGTATAAATATATCCGAAATTATTATCCCGAAAAGCCATATCTTCTCTGGATTCCTTACCGCAACCGACACCCTGTGATGCAAGAGATGTGGCGGCTGTATGCTGAAGATAAGTTAGAAGGGGATCAATTGGTCATGTTCCAATCGCCACGCCCAACAGAAGAGCTCTACGATGTTGAAAATGACAAATTTGAACTCAACAACTTGGTGGAAGACGCAGCACATGTTAATGTGCTTGAACGGATGCGAGGCACCTTGGTACAATGGCAGTCAGAATTCGGGGATATGGGAAATATATCTGAAGAGCAGATGGTCGCAAGGTGGTATCCTGATGGCACACAACCGCAAACGGCATCACCAATTTTCATCCCGATCAACGCGTCTAACACCGGAAGGGAACCTGCTCATGAAAATGGAGAATGGGAAGCACCCCTGCTTTTGCAACTCCACTGTTCTACACAAGGTGCATCAATTGCGTATACAACCGAACAAGGCGAAGATGTCCGATGGCAGTTGTATACCGAACCGTTGCGTCTACCGAAAGGTGAAACTACTGTCAGAGCAAAAGCAATTCGTATCGGTTATAAAGAGAGTAATGAGAAATCTCTAAAATTCACAGTTCATAAATAGGGAATCTAAAAAAACAATTGTTTGTAGGCGTGCTTTACAAGCACGCTTTGAAGGTTGTTCGAGAATTTATTTATAGAATACACTATAAGGAGAATATAATAATGGCTCAAGAAAATAGTCAAGACTATTATGTTTACGTCGGCACCTACACACACGGAGATAGCGAAGGCATTTACGTCTATCGTTTAGATGGTGAAACAGGTGCGTTAGAATATTCCAGTAAAATAACAGGCGTAGAAAATCCTTCGTTTTTGGATATTCACCCAAATGGTCGTTATCTTTTTTCAGTAAATGAGATAGGCGAATTTGAAGGGAAAGCAAGCGGTGCAGTCACGGCATTTTACATTCATGGGAGTACAGGAGAGATTAGTTTCCTTAACCAACGTGCTACCGGTGGTGGCGCACCTTGCCATGTAAGTATAGATGCTACGGGCAAATATCTACTTGTGGCAAATTACGGTGGAGGAAGTGTCGCTGCATTACCTATTGGGAAAGATGGTAGGCTTGGGGAAGCATCTGGTTTTGTGCAACATCAAGGCTCAAGTGTCAATCCGGGACGTCAATCAGAACCGCACGCGCATGCTATTATGATTGATGGTAGTAACCGCTTTGCCTTTGCGCCTGACCTCGGACTTGATAAAATCCTTATTTACCAACTGGATTTGGAAAACGGAAAACTTGTCCCTAATGCTCAACCGTGGGCGCGGGTGCATCCGGGAGCAGGTCCACGCCACCTCGATTTTCATCCAAACGGCAAATATGCATACTTGATTAACGAATTGGATTCTACTTTCACAGCTTTTCGTTATGATGCAAGCGCAGGCACACTCACTGAAATCCAAACAATTTCAACGTTACCCGATGATTTTGATGGTACTAGTCACTGTGCTGATGTACACGTCCATCCTTCAGGCAAATTTCTTTACGGTTCAAATCGTGGGCATGATAGCATTGTTATCTGTGCAATTGATGAAGAAACTGGTATGCTGAGTTATGTTGGCTGCGAATCGACGCAAGGGCAAACGCCTCGCAACTTTGGTTTGAATCCTGATGGAACTTTCCTTTTAGCTGCCAATCAATCAACAAATACGATTGTTACATTTGCGGTTGATGCGGATACAGGTAAATTAACTGAAACAGGAAACGTTGCGGAAGTGCCAAATCCGGTCTGTTTGAAAATGCTTGCATGTAGTTGATGTCATTATTGTGAAGTATATAGTAAACTTTAGAATTAATTGGACATTAGGATCGGTTCGGTCAGAAAACCGAAACTACCGCAGGCACTGTCCCATAACCTATTAGGTTGTGTTCCGTTTCTGCACAACCCATAAATCAACGCTATGAATGCCTTTTGGCATTCAGTGGGTGTAAAGTTACGGAATTTCCTGCATATATGAAAGGCTCTTTAGTCCCGTAGGGACGATATGTTTATAGCTAAGCGTTCTACCCTTCTCTTTAGTCCCGTAGGGACGATATGTCCGTTTTTCTATGTCGTTCCTACGGAACTCAAGAGAGGGGACACATTTTTTCTATAAACATATCGTCCCTACGGGACTAAATATAGGATAGTTTCAATCACCATGCGGATTGAGAAGCACTGATAGAATCATAAACGTTTTCTTAACTTTACACCCGCTGAATGCCATACGCGCATTCATAGCGTTGATTTATGTGTTCCGTTTCTGCACAACCTAACAGGTTATGCTACAAAATGTCCTTTTAATTCTAAATGTCACTATATTTAGTAAAATCTATAATTAATGGGACACTTCTGTAGCGCAAACTGTCAGTTTGCGTCATCACAAGCACAATCTAAATGAAGTTTAAGAAAATAAATCGGTAATGTGGCGAGGTTAGGAAGAAATCAACGGTATAAATCATGGCGAATACACATAAGGTATTCGCCATGATTCCCCGCCTCACCAGCGTTATGGTGTAGGGAGTGTTGTTCATTGAGATGTCCACATATTTTTGGATTGGACTATAAATAGCTTTGAGCAGAATTACCTTTTCAGATTTGCCCAAGTTGTTGCCAATTTTCCGCGGGCGGAAACATCAAGTGTGTCTTTCACGATTTTCTGGATGTCCGCTTCAGAAAGGGGATAGTTGGCTAACATCAGTTCGTCCATGCGCCCTTGAAAGAAACGTGGGCAGCAATCGTTACTCTCACCGCCAAATCGCAACGTCCTATCAGGTGAACTTCTGCCAGTTCCTTTTTGTGGAATTACCTTGCCATCGTGTTCGCCATTAATATAGAAACGTGCCTCTGTTCCGTTCCACACAAGCGCAACATGTGACCATTCTTTTGCCTTCACCTTACCGAAAGAAATATGATAGCCAGGGTTATCGGTGTCGTAGAAATAGTACGCGAATTGTCCGGCACCTGGTTCAATTTGCAAATAGTAGGTGTTTTTGTAGAAAATTGTGGATTTGTTCTCTTGTCCACCTGCAGGAAGTTCGTCTGGGTAAATCCATGCCATCATCGTAATGGCTTGATCTATATCCAGCTCATCGGAGTGTGCGACCTCTATATAATTCGGTTCTCCGACTTTTCCAGCCATTTGAACGGCTTTGCCGAGGATACCGTCAGTCCATTTGACATCACCGTTGAATTTTCCGACTAAGCCAGCAGTAGCGTCTTTCGTTTCTTTTCCGCTGCCTTCGTCAAAGTGCCAGACATATAATTGCTTGCCGAGTTGTTCCACGTTTCCTTTACCACCGGCTGCGAACCCAACTTGACAGAGAAGTAGACTTAAGAAAATGCTTAGGAAAATAACTTTCTGAGTTTTCATGTTGATTCCTCCTTAAAAAGATATTTCAAATTATGGAAGGTCGAAAACTATGATGGTTAGTACAAATTGGAATTTTATAGTGAAATCTATAATTACTTGTACACAATTGTAGCGCAAACTGTATAAAGTTTAAGTTATTAATTGGGTAATTTTGCGAGGTTAGGAAACCTCGCCAGCAGAGATGTATACCTGCTGCTGGCGAGGTTTCCTAACCTCGCCCCTTACCGAAATATTTATTTAAACTTCATTTAGTTTGCGTACACTACTGCACAAACTAAAAGTTTGTGCTACTGCACAGCCTGGCAGTTTAGGTGCCACGGACCAAAAGTGTGCATATATATTGGATTTTACTATAACAGAGGCGAGTACTGAGCCCCGCCCATACAACGGAATTGCAAATATTAAACAACAGTAATGTGCTTGCTTATCTCTTTAGGTTTGCCCAGGTTGTGGCGAGTTTCCCACCAGGATCAACTGCAAACAACACACCGTTGTTCATGTCCTGATTGATTTCGTCTTCGGAGAGGGCGCGGTTGTAAATGGCTACCTCATCAACAAGGCATACTGTGCCAGAGAGTCCTGTCTGGGATTTGCCAATACGGAAAACTATATCGACGCTGAAAATCTCATTGCCAGGTGGTTTCCATTCAACATCTAACTCACCATCAATGTATTGACGGATCATATCACCATCGAAAGTAGAAGATACGTGATGCCATTCGTTTAACTCGGGTTTTATAGTTTGTTTATTACGAGAGCCTTGCCATCCGCCTCCCACGTTCATCCATGTCTCAATTTGTGGAGCACCGGTAGGGTTTGAACTCCATTGGAGACAATACCCGCCAGTGTTGTTTGCTGTTCTGCGCCCCATCAGATTAGAATCACCTTGGTTTTGTTCTGGGAAAAACCAAGCTTGAATCGTGAGTTCATCCGTTATATCAAGTTCGGGAACAGCGTCAACCTCTACAAATTGCCCTATATTTGCCAGATGGATGCATCCGCCAATTTTGCCATCTTTTGACCATGTTGCCCCATTCAGCGTAGCCTCAAGATTATTTCCGCTTGCGTCCTTCGCTTTGTCGCCTACACCTTCATCAAAAGGAAGATACATCATGAGTGCCTTGTCATCTTTTAATGCCCAAGCATTGATACTGAGGCTTAGGACAACGAGGAGAACAGTAGTAATAAGTTTCATCTCAAAACTCCTTTGTCACGATCATGAGGTTTGTTTGATCGGACATATTAAAACTTGGAAATTTGAATTTCCTTGCTGTGATAAATTCAAGCAGCGCAGGAACACCCTCTTGTGTTTTTTGGATACCGCGCTGGATAGCAGGTATAATTTGGTCCGGTGTTTCGACTTGCTCGCCGTAGCCACCGAACGCCTTTGCCATATTTGCATAGTTGCCAGAAATGTCTGTACTCCGGTATTTCTCGGTAGATACAGATACAGGCATAATCGAAATCTCAATTGCCATAGAAAAATTATTAAATAGGACAGATAAAATCGGAATTTGTTCACGCACTGCGGTTTTAAAATCTATCCCAGTAAAACCGATAGCTGCATCACCCCAAACGTTGATACATAATGCATCCGGTGAGGTCAGCTATGGTTGGATTGGGCTACCAGCTTCCATCACAAGTGGGAAGTGGTCGCCAGCCAATTTTTCGCCATCGTTGACTGTGACAAAGGACTTCATCACATGGTTACCACTTGCATCATAAAGTGTTTCGCTCGTCATATAATGTACTGCAATGGCGCGCCGTGGTTGACCACTGCTGTTGTCATGCGATCCGTGCCACGTCAAGGAGTGGTGATAATGGACATAGCCTTTAGGTACGGGACAAAGTTCCACTTCTAATTCGTGCTTTTCAAATTGGGCTGGCATTGAGTGGATGTCTTTAACGGAATGCAGGAAGGAAATCTGATTACCCCAATGGTATGATCCAGGTACCATGCGCATACATCCGTTGCTTTCATCAACATCGTCTAACGCAACCCAACCGGTTACCTGACTGGTCTTCGGTGTCAGAATTGGCCAATATGGGGAATCCTGATGCCACATGTTGACTCCACCGACTTGTGCTGGTTTGTATTGGATTTGGTCGTGCCAGACGCGTACCTCTGTCGCCGATGTGAGTTGTCCAATTTCTTCAACAATAATTGGGTTATGAACAAGTTGATGATAGGCAGGACTTGCCTCCCATATATTGACAATTTGCCAGACCGGTGTTTCTTCCCTGCCACCGAGATTTGCTATATGGACTGGTTGCGGAATATCGTCTTTTTTGTAATCGTCAATAACGCGTGCTAATTCTGACCGCAATTCTTCAACTTGTTCGTCGTTCAAAACACGACTTCCAAGTAGAAAGCCCTTCTCACGAAATGTGTCGATTTGGGCTTGGTTGAGCATATTTGTCTCCTATACACATGTGCTTTTTTAAGTGATCATGTTATCGGGTTTGTCGGTGTTCCGTTTTCCATAACAAGCGGAAAATGATCACCAGCCAATTTTTCACCGCCATTTACAGTAACAAAAGGTTTCATGAGATGATTGCCTTCTTCATGGTAAACCGTTTCGCTTGTCATATAATGCACTGCAATGGCTCGTCGCGCGGCATCACTGCTGTTGTCATGCGATCCGTGCCACGTCAATGAATGATGAAAATGTACATGTCCTTTCGGTACCGGACAGAGTTCCACAGACAGTTCGTTATCTTCAAAGTGGTCATGCATTTTATGGATGTCTCCGACACTGCCTAAAAACTTCATCTGAGGGCCCCAGTGATAGGAACCGGGTACCATGCGCATACATCCGTTGCTTTCATTGGCATCGTCTAAAGCGACCCAAGCTGTTACCTGACTCGTTTTCGGCATTAGAATACCCCACAACGGTGAATCCTGATGCCATTTGTTAACGCCGCCGATCTGAGGCGGTTTGTATTGGATTTGGTCGTGCCAGACGCGTACCTCTGTTGCGGACGTTAGTTGCCCAATTTCTTGGACAATTACCGGATTGTAAATAAGTCGGTGGTAGGCAGAGCTCGCCTCCCAGATATTAACGATTTGCCAGACAGGGCTTTCTTCCCGTCCGCCAAGGTTCGCAATACGTACTGGCTGTGGGATATCGGTCTTTTCATAATCGTCAATAACGCGCGCTAATTCTGACCGCAATTCTTCAACTTGTTTGTCAGTTAGGACACGGTTTCCGAGCAGAAAGCCTTTCTCGCGAAACGTGTTGACCTGGGTTTGGGTAAGCATGTTTTTCTCCTATGGATTTTGTGTAAGGCATTATAGCATGTTAATATTTTTGTGTCAAATTTCGGCAGGTTCCCATTTTTGCTGTCTGAATCGCGGATTACGCGGATTTCGCCAAATCAACGGTATGAATGCGCGTATGGCATTCAGCGGATTTTTGAGTTTGGGACTCCCAAATTCCTATTCAAAGTTGCCTAAATCTCTTGAAAAGGAACTTATCTTTCCAACTTCCCATCCGCGTAATCCGTGTAATCCGCGATTCAGCCACACATGCCAAAAACTTTACACACCCTGCGTATGCTGCCAAAGACATTCCTTATATTATAGTAGACTTTAGAATTAATTGGACATTATGTTCGGTTCGGTTGGGAAACCGAACCTACCGGGAGTTTGCAGCACAAGCTGTTAGTTTGTGTCCGCATCTGCACAAACTTCCAGTTTATGCTACAGAAGTGTCTCATTAATTATAGGTTTTACTATAGTTAGGAAACTACACCTACGGACGGGTGTAACCAAGTTTATTTTCCTTGCAGCAACTTCAGACACATGACCTCAAGCGCAAAGATTTTGGTGACGTTTGTTCTTTTGAGTAGTTCCTTCGTCTGAAAAACGGTCTTGATGGCTTGTTGGAGCCGTATACGCGAGTAGCGTGGGACAAGTGTTTTTAGTTGTTCTAATGCGTTGGTGTGTGTCATCAATTCTATAGGTGCGTCTTGTTGTAAAAAAAGGAGATCGCGATACCATGTTATTAATTCGTCTAAACTGTCCAAGTCTTTTTCAACAAATTGCTCTGCCAATCGGAAGGCGGCTAATGGGTCGGTCTCTTCAAGGATTTTTGGCACTGTCTCACTTTCAGTAATACCTTTTTCGACAAGCGTGATAGCTTTTCCAACAACACCGCGCGATAGTATCGCGGCAGCGGAAGCTGTCTCTTTATCAATAGAAAATCGATCTATTAATGCTTCTGTTAATTCTTCAATCGGCATCGGGTAAAATGGGAGGATCTGACAGCGTGATCGGATTGTTAACAAAATAGATTCAATATTTTCCGTCAATAGAATTAAAGTAGATGCAGCAGGGGGTTCTTCAAGTGTTTTGAGGAGTGCATTTGCTGCAGGGTTGTTCGGATTACTCATCCTTTCGGTGTTTGCTAAAATGTAGATTTTCCGCGGTCCTTCAAGTGGTTGATAAAAAATTTGTTGTTGCAGTTCACGGATTTGGTCTATCTTAATTTGTGCGCCATCAGGTCGGATTATTCGCAGGTCTGGGTGGTTACCGCTTTTTATTTTTCGGCAAGCACGACATTCTCCACAAGGTGCATTATCTGCTGTCCTTTGTTCACAAAGAATTAGATTCGCAAAGTAGAGTGCTACAGTCTCTTTGCCAACACCTTGTTCTCCTGAGAAAAGATATGCGCCAGCGACACGTTCTGAGGTGACTGCGTTTTGAAGTTGTGTTACGATGTTTTGATGACCGAGTATTGCGTTTTCCATTTTCTCATATAACCTAAGTTACCGCTTTGTAGCACAATCTGTATGAGGATTAAAAAATAAATTGGGTAATTTTGCGAGGTTAGGAAACCTCGCCAGCGAGAACGTGTCGGGATTGTTATCCGTAATATTTCCAAAACAGGTTTATCAAAATGTACAATAATTTCAAAGTTCACTATAGTGGCACATGCCGAGATATTTGGATTTCAAGAAGGTTGTGATAACTGAATTCTTTTTTTAGATTCTGTTACGATAAGGTTGTGGATGGTATCTGCATCAAGTTGTGCGTCGATTAACAGGACGCGCTGCGGTTCAGCTTCAGCAACTGCTAAATATCCCTCTCTCACTTTTTTGTGAGAGGCAAGGTTTTCATGTTCAAGGCGAGTGAGAGGTTCATCTGAATCCCGTTTACGTTGCAGTCCGATATCTGGCGGTAGGTCAAGAAGGAAAGTAATTTCTGGTGTTAATCCCCCTGTCGCGATGTGATTGACTTGTTCTATGAGTTTTAGGTCAATCCCTTTTCGATAGCCTTGGTAAGCAATAGTAGCATCGCTGAATCGGTCACAGATAACGATCTGTCCTGCATTTAATGCGGGTAGAATTAGTTCGGTGATGTGTTGTGCTCGTGCGGCGGCAATCAACATCAATTCGGTTGTTGCGGACATGGTCGCGGCGGTTAAGAATATATCGCGAATCTGTTCTGAAAGTGGTGTGCCGCCCGGTTCGCGTGTAACAAGCACAGTGTCACCGAGTGCATCTGCTAATCGTTGGACCTGTGTTGTTTTACCAGCACCTTCTACGCCTTCAAGTGTGATGAAAAAGCCTTTGTGTTTCATTGCTTTAATAATATCACGTTGTAGAAGCAGTATCAAGTGGAATCTCACACGGATCCCCAGATTCCAAACGGTTTGATGAAATAAAAAAACTGTTGGGTTATCGGGCCGGTTGTTCTTACACACCCTCCTAATAATTCTTACTTGCTATTTTTTCGCATATCGTTTATTATTAATGAATAGCAGGAACTGAAACCGGTATTTGTATATTATTAAGGAGAACACGATTATGGCAGGGAAACTGAAAGTTGCAGCTGTTGGTTGCGGGGGAATCGGATTACTACACCAACGAGGATATCTCCAACATCAAGGGGCAGAATTAGTGGCAGTATGTGATATTGATACTGCCAAAGCGCAAGCCCGTGCTGAAGAACTCGGTATTGCCAAGTGGTATCCGTCCATTAAAGAGATGCTTGCAAATGAAGAATGTGACCTGGTCGACGTAGTGACCGCTGACCATTTACACTTTGAGCCTGTGATGGAATGTCTTGATGCTGGAAAACATGTTATTTCTGAAAAACCGCTGTCCCTTGAAATTGATGAAGCGGAACAGATGGTTGCAAAAGCGGAAGAGAAAGGGGTACATCTCGCAATAGACTATAATCGCCGATTCGCACCCGGTTACGTACAAGCAAGGAAATGGTTTGACGCTGGCGCAATCGGACAGACCTATTACCTGGATATGAAATTGTCACAAGGGGGCCCCGCCTCCACATGGAAAGGTGAGTACTACCTGCTCTACGAGTTACAAACCCACGCGCTTGACCTACTCCGATGGTTCGGCGGTGAAATTGTGGCTGTATGTGCAGAGATGGCAAAGCCGAGACAACATGAGGCACGCGAAGGTGAGGATGCATGCTATACAAGCATGGCAATTTCAGTGCGATATGAAACAGAGATAGTTGCTACCTTGCTGGCGAGTTGGGATAGTGACTTTATTCATCCCATTGAACGGCTGGAAATTTGCGGTGCTGCCGGTGAGATCGTTGTGGATAATGTACTGAGTAAGGCAACTTTGATGAGACGCGATAATCAAGTTGTTGAGGAATACCGTCCCTCTATTTTTCGGATGGAGCAGCTTGCATTTGATGGGACTTTTGCGCTGCGCATGGCTGCCTTGGTAGATGATTTACTTAATGATCGTCTCCCCGAACCAACAGGACAAGACGGCTTGCAAGCTATGCGGGTTACAGAAGCTATCGTGGAATCGTGGAAGGAAAAACGAGAAATTGCAGTTAAAATCGATTAATACGGAAGAAATCAAATCATGAAACGCCAAAAACCCTTTTTGAAAGAGGATCATTCGGCATTACTAAATAGTCCGTTATATTCAATACTATGCGCTTGTGTCGTCCTGTTTGTTTTCGCGCTTTTGGCAATTAATTGTGGACCAATGCCGCCAGGGGAACACTATATTCCCGAAACGACAACTACCGCCGCTGAAAATACAACTACAATAAAATCGGCACAGAGCACAGCGAACTTGCCGGAAACTGCTACTGTCGATTTGAAGAAGCAGCCTTACATTACAAATGCGTTTAAACAATTCCCGCGTACTCGCAGCAGAGGGATCTTTTATGACTTTCAACTCAAGATGCGAGAAAGAGGACAGCATAGTGCAATCGTTACCAATTGTTCGTTTGATGTCTTAAAAGCATTTGTTGCAAAAGGATGGGCTCCCACTGTGTTAATTCGATTACAAGGACGCGCCCCGGTAATCTTGTCGGTGACCCATTACGACAACCTATCGAACGTAGTACATCTTCATAATCCGGCTAATCTCAATAAACGTCAACTGACCTACGAGGTATTTGAAACGTCTTGGGCAAAGAATACACATAATCAATGTTTCTTAATCACACAGCGGCAACTCACGAAAAAAGACATCCAGAATGTGTTAGGAGAATATTTACCTACAGCATCATTTCAAGAAATTAGCGTCAGAAGCCGTTGACACAATAGGTGAATTCCACATTCCAACCATAGCTGTCAATTTAGCGGTTCGCCACACTCAATAGGCGCGTTTTGTAAACGCGCCGAGTCCAGACATCAGATGATATAAACGGCGCGTTTTGTAAACGCGCCTACTTTGGGTAATAAATCGGGCTTCCAAAGCCCTCCCACAAGAAAATCAGGCACTACATTGACAGTTATGGTGCGGTTGGGAAACCGCACCATAGGCATCAATTTAAGGGGTAAATCCATTTGGCAGTGTCTTCAGTCCCGTAGGGACGATATGTTTATAGATATGAAATGTATATATGTCTTTAGTCCCGTAGGGACGATATGTGTTATCCCAACGACATATTTTTTACATATCGTCCCTACGGGACTAAAGAGGCGTTGTTCAACGTTTTTCTATAAACATATCGTCCCTACGGGACTAAGATGTGGACAGTTCCAATCGTCATGCCTATTCAGAAGGGCTTTTAGAACAAGAAATATTTTCTAAAATTGACACCTATGGTGCGGTTGGGAAACCACACCTACCACACTTGGGGCTTAACTTTCAGTGAATCTCAATAACGGAAGCTCTTAAAGCTAAATAACCCTATATGAATTTAAGTGGATTTTTGAAGCGAATTCGGTTAGAATGATAATAGTAAAAACTAACGGAGGTATTCTCGGTGGCACACGCACATTCTAACTCTCAAGCACCATTCGTAATTCCAGCCTCAGAAACGGCAGA
The DNA here is from genome assembly GCA_965221425.1 of Candidatus Poribacteria bacterium. GTDB lineage: Bacteria > Poribacteria > WGA-4E > WGA-4E > WGA-3G > MSPOR6. Next base: position 1,494,617 of record OZ244889.1, read on the forward strand.
ACGCATGGCACAGGCAGCATCAAATTTTTTAGACGTTTTGCCCCCTACTTTACACGAAAAAGCATGTCAACCTTTCGACGGGAATGAGCGATTTCGATGGCACTACATTCCAATAGAGATGTGGGAACGACAAGGGGTTTCACTCAAAGAACTGAACGTTAACCAGCAGGAATTAGCGTTCGCACTCATGGAAAGCGGTTTGAGTGCAAAAGGATATGAAAAAGCCCGCGCAATTATCAATTTAGAAACTATACTTGGCGAAATTGAGAAAACAGACGGAGAGGCACGACTCTCACGCGATCCTGAGTACTATTTTTTCACTGTATTCGGTGATCCGACAGGAAATGGTGCATGGGGGTGGCGTGCTGAAGGACATCATGTATCATTAAATTTCACGGTTGTCAACCGCGAACTAATTTCTCCAAATCCTTTTTTCTTTGGTTCAAACCCAGCAGAGGTGCCAGCAGGTGAGAAAAAAGGGTTGCGAGTACTTTTCGCTGAAGAAGATTTGGCACGTCAACTGTTAGCAAGTCTAACACCATACCAAAAAACGCAAGCCGTTATTAATACAGAGGCACCACCTGACATTCTCACGCGCAATGCCCCCAAAGTAGAGTTTGAAGCAGTCGAGGGATTAGCAGTTGAAACAATGCAAACGCATCAACGCGAACTTCTAATTCAATTAGTGCATGAATATATTGATCGACTTCCGGATGAGATCGCAGAGATTGAACGCCGAAAACTACGCGAGATCAGTTTTAACGACATCCATTTTGCATGGGCTGGCGGTGAAGAACGTAGGATGCCGCACTATTATAGACTTCACAGTCCATTTTTCTTTGTGGAATATGATAATACACAGAATAATGCTAATCACATTCATTCGGTATGGCGGCACATTGAGGATGATTTCGGCGCAGATATGCTTCGGTTGCACTACCACAAAACAGATCATCATGATCATTAGGTAAATTAGCGCATGAAGAAAGCCGCCAAAGTTGGCGGCTTTCTTATAAGTTTACACTGGAAAACAAGAGGGCTTCAACTGTTTTCAATTCCTGCTGAATTTCCTCATCATCATATTCAGCAATCGGAATTCCATGTTGATTTAACAACTGAATAAAATCCCACAGATGTAATTCTGCTAACTTTGCAGCTTGTCCTAATGATAGGACATTCCGCTCAAAAAAAGAGATTGCCAACAAATGTTTTGCCTCTTCAGTGAGTTTCTCACAATTATAACCTGATACAGATAGAGGGATTGAGAGTTCACTGGGAACATCTAATTTGATTGAAAACATATTTTTACATTATAGCGGTTCAAAAAAACGAACCGCTATAATGATCCTAAAGATTACTGAAACTGTAAGCTGCTATTTTGCAGATTTTAAATTACCCCAAGTGGTAGCAAGTTTATCCGCAGGTTCAACAGCGGTTACTGCAGTACTGGTGAGTACAACAAGTCCAGTCTTTTCGGAATTTTTTCCATGAACAACAGAATGCGGGTACCAACCGCCCCACCCTTTTTGCCCAGGAGTGTCTACATCGCCATCATTGACACAGATGCCTAAACCGACTTCAATACCTTCACTAAACGAGTCAATCCCGAAATTCGCAGGAGTGAATCTAAGTTCGTAGTAGGTTTTCTTAGCACCTTCGTCTCGAGCAATAGCAACGTCTGTCCCTGCCTCAAGACCAGGTTGTCCGTTTGTTCTCTCGTTATGAAGAATGAGGTTTTCTGCATTGCCATCCAATGCAACGTTATAGAGAAAGAGTGCTAACCCCGCTGTGCGCTTGCCAGTTGGTTCAAATGCGAGTTGTGCGGCATCACCATTCCATGCTGCGCCGGAATTCTGATGTTCGTCATCAGTAACACTCAGTGCGATATAAGCCGCATCGGGGTTCCAAGCAATCATGAAACAGACTGTTTGGTCATCAGCGTTGTTCCATTTTCCACCACCGTGTTCTTCAAAAACTTTAACTTCGCTGCCAACACCCTCAAATTCAACGCCGCAAAACGGGGATCCGTCGGTACCTGTGACAGCATCCATAACCTCACCCCATTCGTCAAGATTACCATCGATTGTGACATCAATACCGGTAGGGGCATTGTATACATCGTGTGTTGGATTGCGCCACTGCGCATCTGCTATATTGATTGTTAATAGAGTTACTGCTGCGAATAGTGCAGCTAAAACAAAAACTGATTTTTTCATCTAATTTTCCTCTCTTTATTAAATTGTTTTCCACCTTAGTAGTGGAAGTTTAAATTGTGCAGCAATGTTGCTACAGTTTGGTAATTGAGACAGGGATTCCTGCCTAAATAGTAAGTAAATGTAGCGATTATTTTAATTTAACCGCTACGGTTGCAAGGGTTTTGAGATACACCCAAACCTTTATCGAACAGATTTTAGTCTACCCCAAGTTGTCGTTAATTTATTCTTTGCTTCAACAGCGAGCGTTTCATCAGTAAGTTTGACGAGACCTGTTTTATCAGCATCCTTTCCGTGGACAACAGAGTGCGGGTACCATCCACTCCAACCTTTTTGCCCATTTTGTCCAGCACCTAAATCGCCATCGTTTACACAGAGGCCGAGTCCAAATTCGTAGCCTTCACTAAACGGATCTTTCAACCCCAAATCTTCAGGGGTGATTGCAATTTCATAATAAGTTTCTTTTTCGTTCTCGTTTCGGGTTATGGCGAAATCTTCCCCCGCAACAAAGCCTGGGGCACCGTTTAATCTCTCATTATGAATGATGAGATCTGCCGCTAATGCAATGTTATAGAGAAAGAGTGTCCCAGCACGCTTGCCAGTTGGTTCAAATGCCATCTGTAGGCTGTCACCATTCCATGCTGCCCCACCATTTTGATGTTCGTCATCTGTAACACTTAGTGCTATATAAATTGCATCGGGATCCCAAACGATTGCAAAGCATGTTTCATGATCATCGGCACCGTCCCATTTACCGGTTTGGTGTTCTTCAAAAACGTCAACTGCGCCATCAAGGGCTTCAAATTCAACACCACAAAAGGGATCACCATTAGTCCCTTTGACTGTATCAATGACACCTTCCCATCCTTCATCGTCATTAAGTTCACCATCAATTGTAATGTCAAGGGTTCTTTGAAGAGCATTGTAAACATCATGTGTTTTGTTACGCCACTGGGCATCTGCTGCCACACTCGTGAGTAGTAGCAAAATTGGAATTACAACCATAAACTTTTTCATCTTTTTTCTCCTTATTAGAAGTTAAATCTTTTCTATTTGTAAAACAACTGACTATGCAGATTGCCATTTTACAAGATATCGTAGGTTTTAGAATTACTTAGAAACTTCGCACCAGCGAGGTTAGGAAACCTCGCCTACCAGGGGGCGAAAGTGTCAGTGTGTTTTCTAATTTACCATAAATATAGTAAACTATAGAATTAATTGGACATTAGGATCGGTTCGGTTAGGAAACCGAACCTACCAGGGGTGTTGAGCATCAAACTTTTAGTTTGTGTCCGCATCTGCACAAACTAAATGAAGTTTAAATAAATATTTCGGTAAGGGGCGAGGTTAGGAAACCTCGCCAGCAGCAGGTGTGTATCTCTGCTGGCGAGGTTTCCTAACCTCGCTAAATTACCCAATTAATAACTTAAACTTCATAAAGTTTGTGCTACAAAATGTCCCTTTAATTCTAAATGTCCCTATAATAACAAATTCACTCGTAACTTTTATTAGACATTATAAATTAAGATTTTGTTCAAATCAACAACAAAATTAACGATCTTCAACGGTTGGGACAGGTTCTTCGCCACCTAAGCAAAAGATATACCGGTCACTTGAACCGATGTATAGTTTACCGTTTGCGATAGCTGGGGAAGAAAGAAGTTTCAACCCATATTTAACAGTTTGTGAATCGTATTTCCATATAATGCTGCCATCATCAATTGCGAGGCAGTAAATTAGCCCGGCATTCGTTGCTGCGTAAACAGCATCTTGTGTTACAGCTGGTGATGACACAACAACTGCCCCAAGATCGGTTTCCCAATGGAGTTCTCCATCTGTAGCTGTGAGTGTGTAGACAAAACCGTCTCGGGAGCCAAACGTCACATAGTCATCGTGTACGGTAATTGCTGTAAATACGCCGTCACCTGCCTCATATTCCCACACGATATCCCCGGTGTCGGCGTTGAGAGCGACAGCTTTTCCTTTTGGAATAGACGCACTTTCTGTAAAATTCCCGTTCCCTAAACCGAAAAAGACTAAGTTTTCATGTGCGCTTGGGCTGCCCCATACCGGATACGGCATCGGTTTTGACCATATTTCAACCCCTGTTTGTGCGTCCACAGCATAAATTTTATATTGACCATAACCGGTACCGAAGTATACCTTTCCATCTTTAACTACTGGAGACATGTCCGCATGCACAGCGGGAAAATGCCAAATCTGTTCACCTGCCAGTGCGTCAAGGCAGTAAATACCGTCTGCTCCAGCGGTGAAGTAGAGTCTGCCTTGGGTAATGAATGGCGTAGACTCAACATGGCTTGCAGTTGTAAAACTCCAGATAGGATCGCCAGTCTTTGCGTCGAGACATCGGAGTCGGCACCCACTATCTTCATGAAAACCTTCGCCTATGTAAACCCTACCTGCAACAACAGCAGGTGAAGAAACGATAGGTATTTCTGAGTCGTTCCGCCAGACAACTTCCTGCGTATCAGTATCAATACAATAAGTTGCGCCGCTAACAGAAAAAACTGCACCGCTGGCAGCGCCAATATAGAGACGGTTACCGACAATAGTAGGTGATGACAAGAATTTAACTGTTTTCGTGCCTTTAGCTTTGAAAACCCAAGAAGGGGTTCCATTTGTTGGACCGGGGACATCATCAACGTGCCCTGTGCGATTTGCATTGCTTCGGAACGTTGGCCATGCTGTGCCTGTTCTCAAATTTTTCGTGCCGTTTTGCTGCTTGTCTACCCCTGTTGCAGTGGGGGTTTGATCGATTCCCTTCCCAACGAATTGATAGGTTAACACCGCCAGTCCAACAAGGACTACCAGGCTAATAACAGACACAATAACTCTTCGGACGGTGAAAAAGTCGCGCACCTTGTAAAAAAACATCTTGGTTGTATCACGTGCGAATACAAGCGCGGTCAGAGCAGCAATACCGACAAAGGCGAGAATCTGTGGAATAATGCTAAGCAGTGCAGTAAGTGGTCCGAGAAGCTGCGGAATAACTGCATGTGCTGTAGCAGTGAAACAGACAAAAACCGATATAAGACTTAAAGTTAGTATCCACGTGGTTTTTTTCATACTTTTAATAACTCCAATACTATTTGGATTTATTTAGAAAATCTACGGCAAAATGCATAAGATTCTCGATCATCCCACGATTTTGATTGACTTGTTCTTTTCTATTATTATGGAGGCTCGTGACAAGATACATGCCTTTCCCATATCTCAATTTAGCGACAACAATTTGCTTGCCACTATTGGTTGTCGCAAGGACTTCATACTTATCATTCCATCCGTTCCAAGAATCGTCAAGTGAAAGTTGCCCTGAACGGATACGGTGCGGTGCTTTAAAGAGATTGCCTGCTTTGGACGTGGGTTGGAAATCATTTCGGTGATCGCTTTCTACACCTTTGAGTGGCTCAGGTAACCAACCACTACCGCATGGACGGTTCGGGTCACTATCTTGTCCAGAAACGATGACAACGCCCCCACGTTTGACAAAATCTTTAATCCGTTTTTCTTGACTGCTGTTGAGCCTGTACCTGCCATCTCTGCCGATTGATCTACAACCGAGCCACAAGATGTTTGTCTTGTTGAGCCCCGGTAGATTGCGATCCTCTGTGTGATCATAAGCGATCCAACGATCTTTCACCTTATTGATACCAGAGATAATGGGAATTTCTGCCTGATATGTCTCTGTATTCAAGAGAAGAAGTCGGACAGCATTTTCACCAAGCATCGCGCGTAGCTCTTTCTGGAATTCAGGCGTTGAATCTCTTTTTGAAACTTTAAATTGATTGAGTTTTACTTCAAAATGGGTGAATCCCCATCTACCCCAACGGTCTTGTTTTAGGTCTTTTGTGACCATAAGTTGAAACCATTTTCCTCTTGTATGTGCAATACTGTTAATCCGTCCCCCTTTTCGCTCATAACAAACAACAATCGGTTCTCCGACTTTTAGAAAACGTGCGATCTCCTTTCTATGGTCCGCTTCACCTTTATAAATGTCAAAACGAATTTTAATCACGTCAAATTCGCTTTTACCTTTGAGGTTTTGTTCAACCTTAATATCAGCAGTCTTTCGGTTAGTGTTAACTTCGGTAATAGTTCCAAAGACTACGTTTGTACTCTCACTCACAATTTCCGGGATCGTATAAGGGATTGAAATGTAGGCATTCGCGTTCAACTGTGAAAACATAAAGATACTCGCAGCGAACATCCCTATTATTTTATGACGTTTATATTTTGTCTTTTGTTTATATATTGATGTTAGTTTTTGCATTGAAGTTACCTCCTGTGAATTTTTTTTATTTTAATTTAAGTTGCTACCTTGTAGCACAATCTGTTAGATTGTGCCTGTGAGTCCGCAAACTGAAAGTTTACGCTACAAAATATCTGCTAATTATCAGCATTTTTTGATTAGAGATGGTGTTTCCAGGTCTAAGTCATGTCCGTAGCAACTTGGATTATTTTATTTGTGATAGTGAACAACCGGTTTTAGGACTTTCACGATTTTAGAATGTTTAGCAAATTGCGCGTACATTCAAAGAACGCACAAAAAAGCAGAGGAAAGTCCAATTTATTTGAGTTTTACAGCGGTTCCAGTTGCGGTTACCATCAACATACCGTTGCTTGAACCAAGTACCTGATAGTCAATGTCAATACCGACAACAGCATCCGCACCTTGACGTTGTGCTATTTCTTGCATTTCTTGGATTGCGGTGCCCCGAGCATCAGCAAGTTTGCTTTCATAAGCTTCTGATCGCCCACCAATCATATCTGTAATACCCGCGAGAAAATCACGAAAGATATTCGCCCCCATGATTGCCTCACCCGTAACTAATCCGAGGTATTGTCCAATTTGTCTGCCTTCAATCGTATTTGTTGTTGTTGTGATCATTATTGTGATCTCCCTCTTGCAGAAATTTCCCAGACAGATTCTACCATTTCGTTTCGGATGCCGTAATATCTGTCGTGAAGATTAACAGTCGTACAACAGTGTGTGGGCAAAATATCAAGTTTGTCTCCCGGTTTGAGGGAAACATCTCCGTTGGAAACCGTCATTTTTCCGTGTTCTTCCGAAAGACCTACCATTTCCAGCCCCGGCAAACCGATTGGCTGTGGAATGCCGAACTCCTTTGTCAGCACTTTTAGCCCTGTATCTACTATAAGGCGATTTTGCTCTGGACGACTGACGACGGTCGCCAAAACGGACAATGCGTTGTCAAATTTTTTTCCAATCCCTTCAACATTGCGATAGGTAGAATCCATGAAGACGTAAGAACCAGCCTGCACCTCTGTCATTTCGGGGATGCTTCCTGTAATGTCAAAAGTTCCTGTTCCACCGCCGCTCATAATTGAGACTTCTACGTCATGCTTTTTGAGATAATATTTCGTATCCACTAAGCGTTGCATAGCTTCTTGTGTAGCAGTTTCACGTTCTGTTCTGTTCGGTTTTGCGACAGTGTGTCCCTCATATCCCATCAACCCTTCAAACTTCAGATTTGGACTTTTACATATCTGCCGTGCCAATTCAAGTGTCGGTTGACCGGGTTCAACACCACATCGATCCATCCCGATGTTAACTTCTACTAAAATTCTGATAGTTACGCCTTTTGCGGATGCTGCATCTGAAATAGCCTGCACATTGTGTGCGTTATCCACCGCAACCATAATCTCAGAATGTTTTGCGAGGTTGATGAGACGCGCTATCTTATGTGAACCGACAATCTGATTAGCAATTAGGACATCTCTAATGCCAGCATGGATGACTGCCTCCGCTTCCCCTAATTTTGCGCATGTAATGCCGATAGCACCTGCTGCAATCTGTTTGTGCGCAATAATCGGTGTTTTATGCGTTTTGAGATGGGGTCTGAGCTCCGCGTTAACATTAGTGAAATAATCCGCCATCCTCCGAATATTAGTTTCCATTTTATCCAGATCAATTAACAGGGCTGGTGTATCTAATTCAGTTTTGTGTTTACCGATATATGAATCGGTATCTTGCATACGACACCTCTTACAGTTGTTTTACAGGATTTGAAAGTGTTCCGAAACCTTGAATCTCTATCTGGACGATGTCGTTGGGGGCAAGCGGTAAATCATTTGGAACAATAATACCGGTACCTGTAGAAACGACAGTGCCAAAGGGGATCGGGTTATCTCGCATCAAAAACTCAGTGAGTTGCTCAAATTTCCAATTAATTTGAGAAGTGTTTACTTCACCTACATAAATTTCTTTTTCATTACGAAGGATGGTGCATTTCATCTCCAGATTATACGGGTCATCAACTTCAGAAGGGGTAATGAACATTGGTCCGAGCGCGCAGCACCCAGAATATATTTTTGATTGTGGTAAATACAACGGGTTATCGCGCTCAATATCCCAAGCAGACACATCGTTACAAAGCGTGTATCCGAGGATTTCACCATCAGCACCGAGAACATAAGCAAGTTCCGGCTCAGCTGCTGTTAAGACAGAGTCACTACGAATACCTATAAAATCGTTCGGTCCGACACAACGAGGTGGTGTCGCCTTGAAAAAGATTTCAGGTCTATCTGCCCGGTAAACCCGACTGTAAATATCTTGTTCACTATCGTCATCGCGCATATCAGCACTTCGTTTGTAGGTGACACCGCATCCCCATACCTCAGGGGCATCTATTGGAACTAATAGATGTGGTATTTTTTCATTCGGTGCAACTTCCAATTTCTCTAAAGAGAGTCCATTGTCTTCCGCTAAAACTGCCTCAGTATCTTGAAATGCCGTGAATCGCATCGGTGGCGGTGGAGAAACCTGTTCTTGTATATCTGCCAAAAGCACACCCAGAGACACCTTTTCTTTATGGGCAAGCTCAAGGATTTCTAATACACCTGGTGATTCCTCACTGGTAACATCAATTACTGTGTGTTCACGAGTAACAATCCCGACTCGCTTACCTAAATTAGGTAAGTGAAATTGGATCAGTTTCATAATTCTCCAAGTATATCCGTGATTTCTCGAAGCGCGATTCTTTCTTATGTTAGTGCTTCTTATATATTAATCAAAAGACTTTTGAAAAAGGTATAGTAGACTTTAGAATTAATCGGACATTCGGTTAGGAAACCGCATCTACGGGCGGTGTTGTAGCATAAACTTCCAGTTGTGCCTATCAGTGCGCAAACTAAAAGTTTACGCTACAAAAATGTCCCTATATTTTCGTTATTTTTCAGATGGGACTAAAGCCGTTTTTTCCAAGAAAGTTATAACTTGTTGTGCAGATTCAATTATAGACAGTTCAGCCGTGTTGACAACTACCTCTGGTATGTGAGGTGCTTCATAGGGTGCACTGATACCTGTAAATTCTTTAATTTCTCCAGCACGTGCCTTTTTGTATAGACCTTTCGGGTCACGTTCTTCACACACGTCAAGTGGACATTCAACAAAGACTTCAACAAATCTTTTTTCAGCAATAAGTTCTCTTGCTTGGTCTCGGTCGGCGCGGTATGGAGAGATGAACGCTGTCATGACAATAGTCCCTGCATCTACGAAAAGTTTTGCCACCTCACCGACGCGGCGAATATTTTCCTCGCGGTCTTCGGGGGAGAACCCTAAATTTTTGTTTAATCCATGTCGGACATTGTCACCATCAAGAACATAAGTATGATGTTTTCGCTCATGTAATAAGTGTGCTACTGCGTTTGCTAATGTTGATTTTCCTGAACCTGAGAGTCCTGTAAACCATACAACACAACCTTTTTGGTTGAGTAGTTGTTCTCTCTCTTGCTTTGTGACAGTTGCTTCATGCCACGTAATATTAGTTGCTTTCTGTTCTGCCAATCGATTCTTCCTCGTGATTTCGTAATAGTAATTGGGATAATCAATTTCCCGTATATGCCTTGCAAGGTAGTGCACTTGAATCATATTTGTTATTGAAAGAATGCACTTGCTTTATAGTATATCAGAAGTAGGTTTCAAGTGCAACCTATTTTGATATGATATATATTATATGTTATCTGAGGCCTGAATTGCAAAGATTTTTAAGGGTGTGTAAAGTTTTTGGCATGTGTGTTGTCTGAATCGTGGATTGTCACCAAATCAACGGTATGAATGCGCGTGGCAGCATGCGCCAAATCAACGGTAGTCTCCCCATACGCTATCGCTATGGGGGCCCTTGCCATTGGGCGAATACGCCAAATCAAGAAATCAACGGTATGAACGCCTGTAGGCGTTCCCCGGGTATGAATGCGCGTGGCAGCATGCGCCAAATCAACGGTAGTCTCCCCATACGCTATCGCTATGGGGGCCCTTGCCATTGGGCGAATACGCGTATGGTATTCGCCATGATTCCCCGTGTGGCATTCTGCATGATTCCCCGTATGGCATTCAGCGGGACTAAAGAGCATATCTGTGATAAGAAAACTCGCTGAATATTGGACTTATGTGAAACAATATTGTACAACAAGTTATTTAGCACAAGTCGTGAAGTTATAAACATGTATCAATAATTCTAAAGTTCACTTTAATAAATATCCTGACACCACAATTCAGTTGTGGAATGTGGAGACTGGCAAACTCCAAAGGAAAATTGAAACACAGCGACGTTAGATGAATATCTTGTAAGTACGCAAACCGGATACAGGTCCGATAATTGCCCACGTACTCCCAATCACATAATCACCTAAAATCAACCCTAAAAAGAGCGGTGCTACGCGGCGATGCAACTTCAAACCACCGTGTCGCAAAATCATTAACTTCAAAAACCACGCCACAAAGAAAGCGAACCAGAAATAGTCCATTGCAAAACTAATCGCAAGTGCATAACCCGCGGGATGGAAGGGCCACCACAAAAAATGCATCCGCATATACATCATCACAAACGTTAAGAGCGCACCGATACCCATAAAACCGATACCGATTATGTTTGGTTCAGTTGGATTATGTAACCACCGCTGAAGTCGACCGAACGACGCTCTACCGACCCATACCTTGAATCCACCAGCTTTTGCAACTGCACCATTTCGGAAGGTGATGTCAAGATTCGCCCAAAAAGTCGCTAAAATCCCTATCACAATCGCAATTAACATCGCGATCCATAAGCGTCTGTTGCCCATACTGGTTGATTCTGCCAACTTAAACGCTTCAATCTGATTTGGCATCGGGTGATTCCGATAACCACGATTGAACCAATAGAAAAGCGACATAATTGTGAGGCTGCTTGTATCAAACTGACGAGTACCGCCGACCATTGCCAACATGTCGTGTGGGTTTACGTAGTAAATTTCATGCGGTGTACCAAGTTCCGCACGCACACGTGTAATCGCAAAAGAGAGTAGGAAGTAGGTTGCAAAGAAAATCCCCGCAATCCATAACGCCATCCCAGCTATTTTCGCAAAAATGCCGAGCGCGATAAGCGAACCGATAATGCCTAACAGTGCAGCGCGATACGACATCGGTTCATCTGAATCGTCAAGGTGTGATTTAAAACCGAGTGCTTTCTTCAATACCTCCGTTAAATGACGACGCGTAACCCAGATTGCAAGCAAGAAAAGTGCAACCCATGCGCCGTACGCTTGTTCATTCAAAGCAGGAAAGTATCGCGTGCCAAGTGCCGCAGCAATCACAAATTCTGCTAACCGTACAACAAAGAAAAACCAGCACGAAAATGAGAGATCAAGCGGGAGAAAAAAAGCTAAACCGACAGCAAACGGATAGATGGAGATGCGTGTTCCACGGATCGCACTCCAGGGGCGTTCGGTGAAGATATTATAAAACGCGGCAGTCCGCTTGATATAAGGTATTTCTGGAAACTGCGGAAACAAGTAATGAATACCGTTTATCACACCGATGACTGCTGCGATACTAAATCCTGCCCACATCATCCGATTTTTCAATAGGCGACTGCCACCCTCTTCCGAAAGCCGTAATGGAAGTTGGATAATTGGATAAGCTAACTTCTCTTGCTCTGCCCAACGCTTCCGCACAAGTGTGTTGATGCAAAGCATCATAAACATCATGATGAGAAAGAAAAGTCCCCAGAATACTAAAGGTTTTAGCCAAATAGCAAAGTTATGATTAGTATAGAAGGTTGACTCACCTTCATAAAATCCTTGTAAACTTTGCGGATCAGAAATGATAAGCCATGACGGTAGATACCGAAAAAAGAGCGTTTGCCACTCATTTTCTTCTGTCGCAAACCGAAAAGGATGGGCGATACTGCCGAACATATTCTGCATCGTGTCGTGCCCAGCAAATGTACAGGAGATCGCAACCATAATGTAAACAGTGAGCAACTCACCTTGGTGCAGCATCTGTTGTGGTGCAAAACGTTGTAAAATGAAGTTTGCAACGACACATACAAACATTATGAAAATCGGTTGAATAAAAAGCGGAAGGCATGAACCGTCGAGAGAATAGTACTTAACCTCTACTATCGTCATCCAATAGACATTGATAGGAATCAGCAAGACACCTAAGAGAAGTGAACGTCCTGTGATACGTGTAGATGAGATTGGGCTTCTCTGAGTGTTCATAGTATCCAAATAGGATTTAGAAATAATCGCTAACGGTAGGTTTCAACGATTTCTGAGATGACACCGCGCCTGTTTTTCCAATTCAGACGCGCAGGTGGGATAAGATAAATTCCATCAATTGGAATTGTATTTTGATTACGGATTTCGCGAACGAGATTGAGGGTTAACTGCATACCAAGTTCGTTCCCCGCAGTATCACCAAGGTCGCGGAATTTGTCTACGATAAACTGTGGAATGTAAAGTCCTAAATTATCACGTAAATAGGAGGCACTGCGGAAGCTTGTTAGAGGCAGGATACCGTAAAGAATTTTTATGTCGAGATGTTCAGTTGCTTTCTGTGCGCGCTCGATATCTTCAAAAGTCCACACAGGTTGTGTATAGGCAAACTTCGCGCCTTCTGCTACTTTATTCGTCAAATGCTTAACATGAGGGTCAAGATTCTCGGCTATTGTGAATCCGCCGCCATAGTAGAATCCACATGGCTCGCCAATTGACGAACCGTCGGCAAGTTCACCCTGATTAAGTCGAGAGATAAGTTTCATCAATTGGACTGCTCCGCGAACGTCCGGCACAAGACTCGCTGATTCATACGGACCGGCTTTTGGATGGTCACCAGATAATGCGACTATTCCACGAATTCCCAACGCCTCTGCTTCTAACAGATGTGACTGCATGCTGATGAGATTACGCGATCGCGTTGTCCAATGGATTAGTGTCGGAATGTGGGTTGCTTGCTGAAGTCTATATGATGTGCCAATTGCCCCGATATTCACCGCAGCACCAGAATTGTCAGTGACATCAAATAGGTCGACCCCCAGTGCAGCGAGCACTTTTGCTTCCTTGAGTAATGCCCGTAATTGTGGAAACGTATTTGCCCGCGCTTCAACGCTCACAATATGTTCCCGGGTTTCAAATACCTGCTGAACAGGGTTATCTCTTTGTGATTTATGTGTCGCTGAACGTTTAGGTAGGACAAAGATACGGGGATATCGCTTAACAGGTTTTTTTCCCGTAACTGCTTGGCGAATTTTGGCAGTGTATTCCGGTGTTGTCCCGCAACAACCGCCAATCATGTTCGCGCCAAGATTGATTAACTTGTGAACATAGTCGGTGAAAACATCCGCACCGACGGTATATGAAACAGCGATTTCTCCCTGCTCAACTCTTGGATTTCCTGCGTTCGGTTGCACAACAAGCGGAGTTTTGATGACAGGTGCAAGAAGTTCCATCGCTTGCACAAGATCATGTGGTCCTCTACAGTTGATGCCGACTGCATGGGCCCCGAGTTGTTCCAATTCTTGGGCAAAGACACGGACATCCAGACCAGTGCCAACAGTCCCACCAGAAATTCCGCTTATTTCTACAATAACAGGTATATCGTAAGTAAGTGCTTGCTTTGTGGCGACCTCTGCTTGCTTAGGAGATACAAATGTCTCTAACAAAAGCAGATCAACACCTTCATCAACAAGTGCGTCCATCTGTTGTTTGAAAAGCTGACGCATTTTTTTAGTTGACGGTTCAGTGTTTGTTTGAGTTGCGTCTTCCGTGTAAAATGGAATTTGCCCGACCGATCCTGCAATATAACATGACTCACCTGCCCCGCTCCGTGCTAATCTCACTCCTGCGCGGTTAATCGCTTCTACTTGATCAGCTAACCCGTGAACTGCCAATGCCTCTTTATTTGCCTGATAGGTATTGGTTTGAATTACATCAGCACCTGCATGAGCGTAAGCGCGGTGAGTTTCCACAACTTTCTCTGCATGTTCATCAGAAATATTACATGCATCTACGCAAGGCAAATTTGCTGGGACACGTTTCCGCAGTTCTGTTCCAATCGCACCGTCGCACACTAAGACATGATGCTTTAGAAATTCTATGAAATTGTCTTTTGTTGTGGGAGGGATACTCATACTGTTTGCTACCGTAGCAAAACGTTATGTGAGATTCCCCGTGCCTACCGCAGCAAACACGGGGAATCTTGGAAGTTTGAGAAAATGTTTAATGTTGAATCCAACGCAAAGAAACTATTGAATTATATCTCCTGCCTTTTCTACAGGAATATAGTAATACCCAAAGATAATACACATCTCATCTTCGGAGGTAAGCCCGAATTGGAGCGGCACATTTTTATCGTAGTTATTATGTGTACACTCGAACCTAAGACCATCGTCTGGTTCTAAGATAAGGACTGGATCAAAGAGGTCAATAGGGGCATCATCATAAGCGATACTACGATGGAGCAAATTGTCTGTTGAATCCTGAAAAATTTCAAACAATTCACCGTGTCTGTGCATGTGGGATGTAAGCAAGAAGACGTTCAACTCCGTATCAGGGTCGTGTCCGCGTATTCTGAGTTCATCTTCAACATACCATGTCAATTTAGCAACGCGTGTTAATCCGGGAGGGACGTTTATTCCCCGGTTAGAAACGAAAATCTCTACAGCTTCGTACTTTACTTCTTCTTCTGGAATTGTGTAGATATTGACATAAGTTTCCCCGATCAATGTTTCTTCACCGAGAAGATTGATGTAGTGAGAATTCAGGTCGTAAACAGTATTCCCGGGTAGTCGCAATCCCACACCTTTAGGAAATTGAAAGAGTGTATCATCGGTCTGTGTTCCGACTACGAAGAGTCTATCCACACCAAAATTACCGAGTACCTGTGGGTCTTCTGGGTCAAGTTCTCGGAATTCATCTTCGGGATTTACGCCGATGCTGAGGTCTACTCCTCTTTTTTGAACACCGTTTGCCACACCTTCCTCCGTGAGTCGATACACGATGAAATGATGACTTCCAGATGGATAGAAGATTTCAACTCTGTTAATAAAAATATCTCCTTCTACAGGTTGTCCATTTTCATCCTTGATCTGTGTTGCGTAGAATACTTCTCGTTCAGTGCCCGGCTCAATTTTGAAAGGTGGCAAATGGATTTGATACCCTTCTCCCGGCGCTGGTGGCGGCGGTGGATTGAATACTTCTTGGGGGTCACGGAGGACACCTAAATCACCAATACCAGGGACTTTTCCTTCTTGTGGTGCTCCTGCAGCTATCCAGGTGCGGATTGCATCTATTTTCCCTTTGTGAAGTGGCCCCATACCAAAAGGCATACGTCCGCCAAATTCTGGTGCTTCTGGTCCCATCAACTTCGTCAGAAGAAAACTGTTATCTGGATTGCCGGGGTCGATTAACTTCATTCCAGCTGCTGCCGCTGCAGCGTTGCTTGGAACTCGATTGACTAAATCATGGTAAGATTGACCGTAAGTAAGATTCAAATCCCTTGAGTTTTGGGGTGGCGCATGGCAAGCACTGTTTGCACAACTCTTATCAAAGATATTATCCTGAATATCATGATAGGTTGAGTTATCTCCTTGCTCAGTTTCACCAAAACGGTTTGACACCCGAACAAGATCAAGCACATTAACATTTCCATCACGATTGACATCCGGATTTTGATCAGCAGTCCGGTCACCAGGTTGTCCGAGTGCAGCAGCGACTAACACAAGGTCCTGGATATTTACTTCGCCATCCTTGTTGACATCTTCTAATAAAGTCGACCCTTCGTCGTGACCAAACGCTAAAAATGGTATGCCAACCATAAGCAAAACGAGGGATATGGAAAAAGCTATTTTTTTATACATAATTTACAATTTAACCTCCAAATAGTTGTTAGATATAACCTAAATTATCACTGAACTCATAGTGAGTAAGATCTAAGAACTCAAAGTAAATAGGTATCTGAAGTGGAAAGAATGGGACATAAAGTATCCCCTTTTCTTTTCCTATTCTATCACACCCTAATGTATTACTCAATATGACTTCACTTAAAGAATTTTGTGATAAAAACGACCATCGTGAATCTGAAAAACGTGCTCCGACTATGTTCATGTTCTCATTCTTTATCATTTCTAAATCCAAAAAAACCGCTCCATTCGCCTCTTTTCTCATAAACTGCTACTAACAAGACATTTCTGCCCTGTTTGAGAGTGACAGGAAAATAGTCTTGGTAGTTGATAGATGAACGATTGACGGGATTATTATGAACCAATTGTCCATTGAGCCAGACCTTAACAGCATCATCGCTGCCTGCGAACATCGTAGTTTTTTGTTTTCTTGGTGACATGAGTGTAATACTACCATAAGCGACATGGTTGTTTACATCGTTAGTCCGTAAACCTATCCTTTTCAACATTTCTTGGATATTATTATTCCCGGTTGATGCAAGCCAACCCGGTGTCCAGGTTTTGTTTCCGACGGTCTCTCCAGCGTTTGCCCCCTTGGTAGCGATCTGTTTTTCCGTTATCTTACCTTTACTTGCCTGTTTGAGATAATCTATGTCCGACTTAGCCGCATCCGCACCGCCTCGGTTGCCTGTTGGGACGATCATCCATAACCAAGGCCCCCTTATTTTCGGTCCTGGAGTCAAACCTCGCTGTATTGGAACTGGTATCAAAGCAACATTCCCCTTCTTATCCAACACTTGTAGCGAAACAAACTCCACGGGGCGGACGGTCAGTTCATTAGTAACAAATGTCAGAGTCCTACTTTCGCCAACTAAAGACTGACAAGCGATTAACTCCGGCGATCCAGCAGCAACGGGCTTGGCCGTTGTTAAGGTATGTAACTGGGCTTGAAGGAGTCCATCGGCATCCGAGACATGAAAGCGGAAGCGAAGCTTGTCAGGTGCTACCTCTTGGATCGGAAATAAAATCTTAATCGTCGTTGATTGGTCAACATCGGTTTGAGGTGGACTAAAATAAGGATGGACACTCAACCATTCAGCGGCACACCGCGAGATTTTTTGTCTTAAGTCCCAGCCATAAGACATAATATATGCATCATTACGGAAATCGTGCTTCAATCCGAACACATGACCAAGTTCGTGTGCTGCTAAACCTACAACAACATCTTTTGCGACACAATGTCCCTTGGCAGGAATCAGAGCATATCCGCCCATTTTGCTAACATTCCTTGCGCGTCCACAACTTCTGCCTCCTTCAAAGGTATTTGTCTCTACAACAATGAGGTAGATATTCTTTGAGCCATCAAATCGCTGAGAGATCTCTTTGATGACTTTGGAAGACGTTCCCTGATGATAATGTGTTTCATCGGATTGACCGTGGAAGTGGTGAATAACGGTTTTTCCGTTGGTATCGGTTTCAAGTCGGAAAGTTTTTCTATCAAACCCATGAAACTTCAGTCCGTCGGCATATAACTGCTGAACGTCTTTTATCCAAGTGTCAAGTTTCACGTTTATATTCGGTTGTGCTTGGCTGTTTTTCGGCAGAAAATAAACGATCCGAACCATACTCTTAGGCGCGGTTTCTTCTTGTGAGAAACCGTTCATGAGACATGCCACCATTAGAAAGATAATAAATATGGTTGTAAATAAGAATTTCACTTTTTCAAGTCTCATTGGATATTATTCCAATTCATCATGTGCAGTACTTTTGAAAAGTTCTGTTTTTGAAATAAACCTATATTTTAAGAGTGTCCATGCTGCGAATAATCCATCTGACAAAAAGCGGAGTTTTTTACCCTCTTTTTTTGTACGTGGAAAATAGGAAACTGGCACTTCATGGATCTGATAGCCTGCACGCAAAATCTTTGCTGTGACTTCAGGACAAAACTCAAATCCCTCACATGTCAAATTCAATTCTTTTATTAGATCGCTTGAAAACGCTTTGTAACCCGTAGACTCGTCTGTGATACGGCATCCATAGAGTAGATTGGTGTACATTGCGAGGATCCGGTTTGCAATATAGTTGTGGAGACTGGCGTTACCTCTACCGTTCAGAAACCTTGAACCGTAGACAACTTCAACCTCTTTATTTTTTAAGGGTTCAACCAGTGGCAAAATGTCGTTCGGAGAAAGTTCCATGTCCGCATCTTGAATTACAACCATATTTCCCTTAACAGACGGAATCCCACTCCGAATCGCAAAGCCTTTACCTCGATTCTCCCGGCAATGGATGATAGTTAAATCGTTATTATGGCGTAGTTCCTCAAGGATAGTATACGTTTTATCAGTTGACCCATCATTGACAACAATAATCTGTTTTTCAAGAGGTAATGCCTGCACAGTTTCAAGTACCTGTCGAATCGTTTGCTCTTCATTATACGCAGGGATGATAACGGATACTAACATTTTGCATTACGTTTCTATGGCTATCGGCGGTCAGCTTTCAACAGTCGGTAAAGATGTTCTAATCAATATCTAAACCAGTTAGAGCAAGGATTTTACCATGCCACCGTCTGCCTGGATTGTTGCTCCTGTAATGTAACTTGCACGCTCAGAGGCGAGGAAAACGACTAAGTTGGCAAATTCTTCTGGATCGCCAATTCTGCCGAGCGGAATATCCGCTGTCATTTTCTCAAGGGCTGCATCAAACGAGATGCCTGCTTCCTCCGCCCGTACTGTTGCTAATTGCTTGATTCTATCTGTAAAAATAATCCCTGGACATACGTT
This sequence comes from Candidatus Poribacteria bacterium, assembly GCA_965221425.1. Lineage (GTDB taxonomy): Bacteria > Poribacteria > WGA-4E > WGA-4E > WGA-3G > MSPOR6. The sequence continues at coordinate 1,513,817 of OZ244889.1, forward strand.
ATTGACCAATATCTTGTCAGGAGCGAGTTCGGTAGCGAGTGTCTTGGCAAACCCGATCACACCTGTTCGCGCCATATTCGATAACATCAGTCCATCTACAGGTTGTTTAACAGAGACAGAAGTAAGGTTGATAATCCGCCCACCACCGCGTGCGCACATCGTAGGGACAACAGCACGACAGAGATTAATAGTGCTCATCAGATTTAAATGCACAGCGTTCAGATAATCTTCTGCAGACAAGTCATCAAACCGTCCCGCTCTGGGACCACCAGCATTGTTAACTAAAATATCAATACCGCCAAAATGGGCTATCGCTTTATTTATCAGAGATTCAACCTGCTCTGGTTGACTAACATCTGTCGGTACAGCTAATACTTCGGAACCCGTTTGATTGCGAATTTCTTCCGCTGTTGCCTCTAATGTGTTGCTGTTTCTGGCACAGATGGTGACCTTTGCACCTTCTTGTGCTAAACCGAGTGCAATTGCTTTTCCAAGCCCTTTACTTGATGCGCCTACAACTGCAATTTTGTTCGTAAGTCCGAGGTCCATACAATCACTATATGAGCAGCAAACTGCCCATAATCCTTTCACATACTAAATCTACTTTATTTGATTAAGTATACTATTTTTCTTTTATATTGTCAAGAATAAACATTATCACTTTAATATTTCTAAATTTCGTGTTATACTGAATGGATATTCAATGTAGATTCGGCATCCAATGCCGATTTGGAATGAGAGCATTACGGTTTTGCGTAGTCCGATCTTTTAGATTATGTCCAGCAACAAGCAAACTGGCAGTTTAAGGTAGGACAATTATCCGAAAATAAAAATGCAAATATTCAAAATATGAAGGAGAAGTATAATATGGCAAAAGTTAAGGTTTTTCTAAGTTTTGAGTTTGACAAAGATAGAGAACTTCAACCCAATTTCTACGCGCAAGCCAAGAAGCACTCTGACTATGAGATTAAAGATTACTCCCTGAAAGAAACACTTCGTCCGGATGATAATAGTTGGTTCAAGGAAGCAAAAAAGCAAATTTTACTTTCGGATATTGTGATTGTCGTTTTAGGACAAGATACTCATAACGCGCCTGGTGTTAAAAAAGAAGTAGCATTCGCGAATCAGGAAGGTAGACCGATGTTCCAGACTCGCCCGCAGAAAAGGACAAGCGGTACTGTCCCTGGGGCAGGTGATGAGATTAAGTGGGATTGGAAAGAAATTGATGCAAAAATTACTGAGTGTTTGAACAAGTAACAAAACACGGAGTCGAAAATGTGTACTGTCAGCTTACTATAGTTTTGTGTGATGTCTCTAACTTGGATTAATAGTTATTCCGAATTGAAATAGCATCTTCCACCCAAGTTGTAAGATTTTTCTTGATGTAATCATAGACATTCTTGCTGTTTACATATGGTGGGTCATACGCCTTGGCAATACTGGAAAGTTTTTTCCATCACGTTCCATAGTAAAGTGAGCAAATGGGTTTTTGCCTTTAGCAGACTTATGGCGATCACGGTCTAACAAATTATGGATATAGATACCCAAAACGCCTTTGCCATCGTTCCAAGACTTTTTGATTTCATAGTCAATCCACTTTCTTCCTGCAGCCTTCGCGCCAATTAGGACAATCGTACAAGATTTACCTTTTAGTTGTCCATCAATCCAACTCTGAATTGCTTTATTTCCACCTCTTTTGATTTGTTCCCAATCGTTATCTGAAACTGGGCGGTTGCCTTCTATAACCCCCATGTTTCTAATTTGGGCAGCACGCCAATTGTCCGGTTTGTAGTGAAAACTGTAAAAAGTTCTACGCGCCATACTACGCTCCCTGATTATGTCCAATCAATTGCCAAAGTAAAACTATGCCAATAACAATTAGGATTGTAAAGTAAAAAGGTAGAAGCGTTTTAGAAAAAATGGATTTTAACCAATCCCATTCCTTCTTAAATGGAGTGGTGTTCATAGAGAAGTCTATTTGATCTTCCTCGGTTTCTCTAACGGTATCGTATAATTGCCGAAAGAGTCGTTCTTGGTTGAGATAGAAGCCGTCTAATCCCCAAAAACAGAGGGTCGGAATCGCTGCTAACCAAACATACATGGGTTCGGAATCTTTTGTAGCAAACCCCAGCACAGCGGCGACGAAAATAACCGTCCATCCTTTTAAGAAAAATGAACTATTCATTAACCGGTTGATGGCATTTTGGATCAGTTCCAAATGCTTTAGTTTTTTTACCATAGGCGCATCATCACTCGCTCAGCAAGTTTCTCCCTTATACATCCGCTAAATTTGCGTGAATTCTCACAATGCATATTTGGCGTTAGGGTACTGCATCAGAACGTAAGTTAAAAAAATGAGGGATGGTTGTGTAAATATTTGTCAATTGTCTGAATCATGGATTACACGGTTTTGAATATATGCTGCGAGTTAGAACTGACTACTACAATGTAAGAGTTGCAATGAATTGCGATTAACGCGATTCTTCTAAATGCTCGCTTGCTTTTTGAATCTCGGATTGCACCAAATCAACGGTATGAATGCCTGTTGGTATTCTCCGGATTACGCGGATTTTAGATTTGATTTACAAATTGTTTTTCAAAGTATTAGGATATAGTGTATATACCTTAGAACCAAAAAACCTTAAACCTATCGAAAAACTTCGTCAAGTCGCCAAACGAGTTTAAGTGCATCTGACCAACCAGTTTTGGCAAAAAGATCCAATAGATTTAGTAAACTATTTAAACACTCGTCATCATCTCTAACTACATGCCGATAATCAGCGAGGACAATTTCAACTAATTTGACAACATCTGCAACAGCCAGTGATTCGAGATTATAGCCAAATCGTTCGCTTGATCTTGCCACTCGTTCTGCAAAATGCAAAACTTCTTTAGCATTGCAGTCAAGAAAACTTTGTAGCACTTGCATGAAATCGTGTGCGGTAGAAGCAAACATCACGCCTGTATTTGGGTCATCAGCAAAATCAATAACTTGTTCCATAACAGGTTTAACTTCTTCATAAAGACGACATCGTAAATGTTTAGAGATTGTCTCTGTCTGATTTTCAGATTGACTTCTCCCATGTGAAAATGCATAGTAAAAACTTGATATTACTTGATCAATCACTCTATAGGTATTCTGTAATTTCTGCTGATTTTCCTCAGTGAAATTTTGATTCAGGGCATTACAGAGTTCCTTTATCTTATTGATACTAACGGAAATAATTTCATTGAGACAATTGATTGCCCGTTTAACATTTTCTGTTCCTTTATCAACTTCAAATTGCTTTGGATCCAGATATGTCTTTACGGACTTCATCACAACCCGTGTTAACATATCTGAATATTGTATGGGAGAGGTGAAGTAAGTTCTCTTGATAAAATCTATTGCCCATGAATTTTCACGTTCTATCACTAACCACATCAGTAAATAAATAAATGGATCGGATGTTCCTATTTTCATTTCTGGAGATGGAGTACGATGTAGTAACTTTGCCATAGCCTTAGTAGTCTTGTTTTCATTTTCTTTTCTATGCGCTACAAGGAAGTTTAAAGTTCTATAGAGACATTCTTGAACGACAAGGTTTTCTTCAAATTCAGACCTATGATTTATAATTTTCCAGAATCTATCAGGATTTTTGACATATACATTTCTGAGCTGCATTGCCGTTAACATCCGAACAGATGGCACAGGATCATTCGCAAGGAGTTCAATTGCATCTAATATCTCTTCATCGGGTTTGTGATAGGCAAGCAATGATAAACCTTTCGCAGCTTCATGCCTTGGAAATGGTGAATATACTGTAGAATCAAATTGTGCATCATATTGAGGATCTGGGGACGGAAGTCTATGTTTTGCTCCTTCTAAGATGACTTGACGACAAAAAGCAAACGAATTGTTTTTAAGGTTTTTGACAATTCCAGCGAGAATAGATGCGCATTCGGTCAATTTGCGCCAGAGTATATCAATGATCTCATTAGATTCTGTATGGTTCTTTATTGTAGAATAAACCGTTTGCATTTTTGGTAATATAGATTGTATGGCTTCTGATGTGGGTTCATCCTTGTTCCAATCTTTGCAAAATTCTTCAAGAATTTGGGAATATTCTTGTAATTTCTTATTTTCAGGTGTAGTTGTATCAATACCTTTGTCTCTAAGCCATTTTTCTTCACTGTAGGGTTCACGCCACGTATTAAAAGAAATTGGAGGACGATTCTCTGGAACTTTGTTTTCCTGTTCCATTTTTTTTCTAATTGACTTTGCATCTTCTGAGGAAAGTAATTCCATAGGTATTTGTGTGAGGAGACTATCTCTATGCATTATAAGATAATCGTCATTTTCCTGGTCACTTGCTTCATTGGGGAGTGCTAAGATACGTTCTTCAATTTTACAAAGTTGATCAGGAGTGAATTCATACGCAGCGTTTTTTAAGAAAAGACCGAGTTCGTGAGAAACCTCAAGATGTAATAGTATCGGTTTTGCTATACATAACTCAGACAGAGGGGATGCGAAAACCTTTGGAAACTGGGATCCTGTTTTCAACAGTCTTTTCCAGAAGAACGCAGCTACCACATGGTCAACAAAGACATCGAGTAGTGAATCGAGAATCGAATGTTTTTCTTTAGCATCTGCCAATTCTGCAATAAATTCAAACAGCACATCCACCATTTCAATTGGTTCATCAGAAGATTGTCTGGCATCCCAAACATGACTATCGTCCTTTACAAAACATGCAGTTTTCCCTCGAAAATCAAAAGGTTCTTTTAAATCCTCAATTGTCATTTCTGTCATAGAAAACTGTAAGATATATTCATTTTCAATGAAGGAATTTACACTCTGAACTACTGCTTGTGTTGCATGGATAGGTTCTTCTTCCAGAAAATTTCGGAAGTGTTTTACCAGGCGATATTGACACATACCGAAATCTTGGCTGCGATAGGTAGTAATAGGTAAAATAGAACCACCACGTCGCGTCTCACCTTCACTTTTAAATTCGTGTGAAAAAGTAGTAAAATAAATTTGGATGGCAAATTCTGGATCATGTCTGAATATGTTATCAACATTGTCAGTCAACCAAGTCAGAAATCCTATTGGAAAATTGTCTTCCTGCGTCAGTTTGAGAACCTTAACAAGTAGTGCGCGGGACTCATCAACATCTGTGTGGTAGGTTTTGGTAACAAGTGATACTGCCCAACGTCCACCAAATCGATTATACCAATCGTCCGTTTTCGTTTCTCTCTCTTGCCAGACCCATTTGAGTAATTGTCTTCCAATACGTCCACAAGTATCTATTACATTTGAGTTTGTTGTTTTCTCAAGTATATCTGATGTTAGATTTGCCAAATCCCAAGCAAAATCAATGTGTAAGTATTCCGATACCTGATCACAGAAATAAATCCAGGGTTTTTCATGTTTTATTTGTAGTGTCTGGAGTGCCTGAAAAAGTCTCGTTATTGCCTCCTCAGCAATAGGTTCTCTGTTCTGAAGTTTTTGTATTAGTGGTTTTAGTTGTTCAATTTCTCGTGCTTCATTTGCAATTACGCTTGGTGGAATCAAACGGGCGACAAGACGTAAAGAGATAGATTGATCACTTCGTAAAATATACCAGAAAGCATTCCAAAAACATACAGAGTTTTTATAGTACCAAAGTCGTGTAAAAAAATAGGTAAGACTTGGCCTGAGAAAGAGTGGACGTGAAGGGTCTTCTGTGATAAATTCTTCAAGTTGTTTTGGTTCGTCATCAATGAGCAAAACGCTTATTGCGTAGTCAAAGAGGATGTTATGAGAAAAAGCGAGCCTTTGTCCAGTTGAAGAATCCTTTTTCAGAATTTCATCACTCTGGAGCTTATCCCAAGCGGATTTTCTTGCTGGATTATCAAGGTCCACTTCGTGATCAACATTTTCCATTCTCACAGTTAATGAACTCTCTTTCACCATCTGATTTGAGACTATTCGCAGAAGGCGTTCACTTGTTCCACTATCAACTCTTTGTTTCCAAAACCGATCAAACAACTGCACTTCAGAGCGAATCTGACTGATATGTCTAATATCTTTAGTTGATGTGAAACTAAGGATCTTTTCCAATAACCAGAGATTGAAAGGATTCGAAAGGATTTTCTTAAACTCATTAGAACCATTCTTATAAATAGTATTTTGACATCCAATTTGAACTAAGGCTTGTAGTATTTCGTCCTCAGTGAAAGGTAGAATTGTGAAATGTCGGCATAAGATATCCTTGGTTTGGTATTCAGTTGGGGCCAAATCATCAGTTTTTCCAAACAACTCTGAGAGCTCTTGCGACTTGGCAGCATCGTAGGTTCGTACTGAAATAACTATATTCCAGTTATCAAGTTCTTGAGTTGCCCTTTGAAATAGAACATATAAGTTTTTACGTTTTTCATCGTCTCTTGCTGAATCAAAACCATCAAATATTAGAACTGCTTTATTATCAGAAACAGGAACAGATTTTAAACCTTCAATCAGATCACCGCGAAATGATAATCCATCCGGCCACTCATTAGTATCGCTGTTACCGAGAAGATCAACGGAGAGAAGAAGGTGTGGTATATCTTCCGATTGTAAATGGTTGTGAAGTTCTTTAAGTAAGTGCGTTTTTCCAACACCCGGACTCCCAATTACCACTCCGTTTCCTTGCGATACAAAGTCAAATAAATCACTTCGTAATTTCTCCCGTTGTATATTGATCTTACTCGTTTCTTGGTCACTACCTGATGTTTTATTTGCATAATCTATCCAATCCATTATATCGCTTGGTGTATTGTGTATATATTCTCCGAAATTATCCTCAAGTAATGTTTCTATTTCCCGTAACTTCTCCAAAGGAGATCCTGAGATTTCTTTGAATAAATCTGTATAATCAAGTATATCGTTATTCTTATTAAATGAGAATTTATCTTGGATGATATTATCAAAGTTTACGCTATAAGATTTCTGTTTTTCAGTCAAAATATAGATCATGAGACGATCATATTCTTTGTAGAGTTCGGACTTAACAAATTGTGCTAATGTATCTTTAATTTTTTGAGATCTAGGATCAGATGTAATTTGATATGCTGTTTTTGTTTTTTTATCTCCTAAATCTATTGCAGGAAAATTTACTCTTTCCGTTTTATTGAGATTTTCTAAATCTGTATATCCAAATATCACGGAAAACAATGGGATGAGTATATCCTCAGATATGCTGTTAATGTCTAGCATATTCATTGCTGATGCCCCTTTTACTTCAACAACAAATCTTGACATCAACGCATTAATTCTATTTAGAGTATCTTGTGTTCTCACTGTAAACTCCTCTATTGACAAATCATAAAGGTATCGGGACACCTAACTTCCGTGCAATTTCATATACGATATCCACTAAACCTTGATGTTTTCCATCAGTATCAAGATAAAACAAAGTTTCAATACCATAATCTCTCATAATCCTCTCTGCTTTCAATCTAGCTTGTGAAGCCTTGGAAATATCAGATGAGATGCTCATAATCGCAAAGTGAATGGGTTTGTTCCATACCCATAAATCCTTACCAACAATTTCCAGCATTTTGTTGAAATAAGGATCGTCCATGCTAAAACCGACAAAAACGACTCTTCGGGTTGCTAAAACTGCCCACAATATTTTTCTATGAAGTGTCCACACTTCTTTAATATCACTCCGATTACTACCTTCTGTCTTACTATCTTCTTCAACATACAAACCATAAGTTTCCGTATAGTCATTCGAACTTAAAATGATATTGTCAGGATGTCTATAAATTCCATGCAGATGTGCAATCCGTTGCGGTAAATGTGGGTCATTATATCTGGCTAATAAGAATTGATGAATATACCTAGGAGCATCTTGTCCGATTACCAAGGGTTTTTCATCCACATTAACTCTCTCTTCTAGGTTTATCTGTGCTTCCAGCTTTTTTGCCAACAACGCATCTTCAAGGACAGTATCGTAATTTGTAGTCAAAATCCCTCTTACTGGAAGATTAACAAGCAGTCTATGGAAATCATCAGAACGTTGGGATTTTGGTTCAAAGATATCACTCAGTCTATCATAGTATATGCCAAGATCATCATTCCTTTTTTCTTTTATGTGCGATTTGATATCTTCAGCATACTCTAACGGTTCCGCTATTCGCTTATCTTCGTTCTTTTCAAAGTCACCAAATTGGATAGCTAAACTTTCTAAGTCAGTCAATAGACCATCCCAAGTTACATAGGACAAACGTGCACTACTTCCCGCGCCAACTAAAAGCATCGCTTCACATGATTCCAGAAGTTCAATCAACTCCCGTTTTCGCTTTTCATTTTCATCTCGTTCTTCAGGTGTAAAAACTTCAGGTAAAGTGATTTCTTGGTTGTTCATATAAAAGCGAGAATTATGATAAAAGTATTCAGCGAAAATCCTATTAAGTTCAGTGGCAATCAATTGTTTAAAATGGTAACGTATTTGGGAAAGAGAGTCAAGCAAATATAGGAGCGACTGAACTATCAAGGGTTGGAAGACTATCTTGATTTGCAGGAGAGCATCCTGTTTCCCGATTATTCTGAAAAATCAATTTTAACGTGAGTTTGATAAATAGTTTTAGAAGTTACATATCATTGGCAACTGACAGTCTTTTTCTTGTAGTTCTCTATGTTCGAGTGAAGGTTTTTTCTTCAGACAGGTATAAGCGATCAAGGCAGCAACTGTGTTTACTTGAAAGTTGATACAACTTCTATGGCGTGTGTGTTGTATCTCTGTCTGACTTTTGAGTTCTTTATTCACCGACTCAATGAGCATCCGTTTTCGTAAAAATGCTGCATCAGCATTAGACAAAGGTTCAGGTTTCATATTCTTACGCACTTTGTAAATGAGTGTCACCCCATTTTCTTGGAGTCGCTCCCGCAGATTTTTGGCGATATATCCTTTATCGGCAAATAGTTTGCCAAAGAGCCCTTGACACAACTGTGGCACGGGTTTCCTGTCATCTACGTTTCCCGCTGTCACCATAGCTGACAAAAGTTCACCTTGGTCATTAATGACAAGATGTAGTTTGAACCCATAGAACCATCCCATAGAGGTTTTAGAACGCTCCGCATAACCAGTGAAGACGCGATGCGTTGAAATCCGACGATTGTGGCAGACCGGAAGCGGTGTTGAGTCTATGAAGGAAATCCCACTACACGCACCGAAGCGGGTATTGAGAAAAATAAACAACGGCGTCAATACCTCTTGTGAGAGCTGCACAAAACGACTATAACTCACAAGGTTCGGAAACGCCCACCGCAGCTGGCTACAGACATAATCCTGATAATAGGTTTTAAAGTTTTTATACCGCTTCTGGTGAAAAAGCACAAGTATCGTCATGACTTCACTCGGATGAAGGCACCTGGGTCTGCCACGCTTATTGCGGGTTCCGGGTATTTCTGGCAACTGGTGTTGTGCTTGATAGTGTTCATACAAAAGAAAAAAGTCGTCAACTTCACAGAAAAGTGTTATCATATCCATCAGAGAACTCCTATGTAAGTATTTGGAATACTTCATAATAACAAAGGGGTTCTCTATTTACCAGTTTTTAATTATCAAACTCACGTAATTTTAGTATGGATAGACAAATTAGAATTCATCTTGTTCTTTATAGGATCTGTGCAGGAAATATACTGTAGAAATGCCGAGACCGATTAGAATAAAAAGCAGAACAATCGCAGTACCGAGGCGACTCTTTGACTCAGTGTTAGCTTGAGTTTCGGATGAGGATGCTTCGGGTATTGTTATTATTGGCGGCGTTCTCGGTGTCGGGGTTGTTATATCCGGTGACGGTTTACGAGGCGTAGGTTCGGGTGTTATTATCCTGTTCGGTTTCGGTGCAGAATCTACTTTAGAAGGTGCTAAAGGCACAACTGCTTCCACCTGTGTGCCGAAGGACGGCGGTAGAACACCAACGCCCCATCCTGTTCCAGTTGTCTCACAGTAGTAGTAGGTTGTACCACCGTGGGTGACCGAGGCTCCTGTAAAATCGCCACTGACTCCCAGTGCAATGTGTCCCGGCGTGAAAATCAACGCAGTCTTTTCTCCTAAACCGCGTAGGATCGCTGCGACCAAGATAGTTGTATCCTCACAATCACCACCTCCATCAATCAAAGTTTCAATAGCGTAGCGGCGAAACTCATCGTAACCTGTGGTTACGTCGTCGAGGGTATAGGGTAAGGATTGGACAAAACTCAGAACAAAGTCAATACGATCTCGTTCCGACCACTTACGATGACGTCTGAAGACATTCTGAAATTCACGTGTAAGGTTCCCGATTGTTGTTCTCCCTTCTTCAACTAATTGCGGAATATCATAGCGTTCTTTGCCATCGTAGGAATTATACTTTTCTATATCAATTGTCATTAATGCAGTATAAGATTTTCCTTTAAAATTCCAGACATACCTTTTCCCGATTGTCTGTCGGGTATTTGGAGGACGCTGCTGGACAATTCCTTCTATGATCCGAACATCACTGAGTGCGTCTTCGGCATTGATATTTGCAATGATGAGAAAGCTACTTAGGAGTAAGAGGATAAGCAGTCTAATTTTCATGTAGTGCCATCCTTCTGTTATTCAGACTGTTCATTCCGATAAAATAACAAAATTTCCATACGACGATTCTTGGCTTTCAATTCTCTGGTGCGGTTATGTTCCTTGAGTTTCTCTTGTGTATATGTGCTATCCCCATCTAAGCGCTGAACAGGTTTATATTCACCAAAAGAGGTAGCTGACATGAGATGTTTTGCGGGGTCTATCCTAATTCTCCTTTGTAAGAACTTAAATACCTCAATTGCGCGTAATGCTGCAAGGTGCAAATTTGAAGGCACAAAAGCAGGAGGGTCGGGGTCGGCATGTCCTTGAATCTGTATCTCACTGATGTTGCCCAGATTTCTTTTGATTTGACGTCCTACAGTAAGCAGTGTTTCTTTTCCATCATTGCTAAGATTATATTTATCTGGTTCAAACAAGATACGATCACTAAAACTGTAACGTTGAAGTGTGGGTTCATTTTTTATTGTTATTTTTGTGTATCTGTTATCTTCAAGATGAATTCTAATCTCATAGAAATCAGGTTCACGTTCTATCGCTTCAACATCATACACGGAGGCAATTGCACTGACCATCTCCATCTGTTTTTCTTCAACTTCCGGCGGAATAACCTTTCCATCCGGCTTTGGTTCAGGAACCGGCGGAGGTTCTTCTGGTCCGATAGAAAAAGCAGCTATCACAGCAAACACTACAATGACTAATATCAACACAAGTGTCAGCATTAAGTCTGAAAAGGAGGGCCAAAAATTGAAATCTAATGTATTATCTTCCATCTTTTTTCCTTCGGGAAAGTGGGTTGAGTTTGCTTAAAAGTGAACGTTCCTTCCGGTTTCGATCGGGTTCACTCGTTCTTGGTGAATCTACCTGTTTCGTCAACTGGTCAACAGCACCTGCTAAGGTTTGAGAGTTCCGCGAGATCTCTTCAATAGTTGCATTTAGCTTCTCGATATTTGTGTTCAGCGGTGTAACGTCAGCTTTTTGCACTAATTCTTGGGACGCGTTGCCTAACGTTTCAACATGTCCCTTAATTGCTCCGACTGATTGACTGAGATCTCCTGAATTTGATGTAAAGGCTTTAATTGTACTATCAAGATTGTTTATATCTTCAGTGAGTCCACCGACATTTGAGCTCAATGTATCAACTGCCTCTTTCTGATTTTTACTGCTTTCATCTAATTGTGTCAACAAACCTTTAACACTCTCATTTAAATTTTTGACACCGGTAAGTTGATTTTCATATTTTTCGTTCTGCTCTTTTATTTCCTGCTTTAGCTCACCAACGATACCTTGTATATAAGTAACTAAATTTGCAAACGTTCCTCTCATTTGGTCTGCAGACTCTTGAATCGGTTCAGGTAATTTTTCTAATTGCTCATTAAGCGTTGTTAACCGTTCATCGAAGACCTCTTTAATTTTTTCAACAGTCTCTCTAAGAGGCGTATCGAAATTCTCTAACCGATCATTAAGTGTGTCTAATCTACCATTTAAGTTATTTTGAAGATCTGATAGATTTGTTTCCAATTCAGTGACAAGAGTACCCAATTGGTCATTTAGTGTTTGTTGAACCTGTCCGAGTTCTGTTTTTAACTGATCTTGCATTCCTTCAAACCACTCTTGGTTCTCTGTATATATACTTGTATAGGTTGTTTCATAACTTTTTAGTGCGTTTAGGGTCTGGTCAATAGTCTCAATGACTTTTGAAATGTTTTGATTCTGATCATCTAACTTTTCCGTTTGTAAGTCTAATTTCTGGTTCGCTGCGTCTTGAAACTGATTTAATTTTTGATTTGCGTCTTCTTGAAATTGTCTATGGAGATTATGAATCTCATCTTGAAAACCGGTTAGTTGGGTAACACTGGATGTAAATTCTTTTGAAAATTTATCAAGGTTTTCCGTAAAACCTGTGTTAAGCACATCAGCCGCAGTACTAATGTCCGATGCTGCTTTATTAATTTGTGTCACTGAATCTGATAGTGGTTGTGTAATAGCAATAGCCTGCGTTAGACTCTCGTTGAATTCATCTATATTGCCATGCACTTTTTGAACAGATTCACTAAATTGGGATGCGGTCTCAAACCCTCTTTGCATCTGAGATTCGCTTTTCTGAAGTGTTTGCATGAGTTTCTGTGAAGTGGTCGGATAGAGTTGAGGAACCCAGACGGTGAGTGTCAATCGCTCCAGGGTGGATTTAACAGGGGTACATGCGGATTGTAGAAAGATGCCGTAAAGAATAACACCCAAAATGGTGAAAAAGATCCCACTAATGCTCGGTGCAAGAGCACCTTTCACCTTATTAAGAAGGCCCTCCAACGCCTTGGTTATCTTTCCGTTATTTTCTGTGGAGATTTTGTTTGCTGCAGGCTCTTCCGAATCATTATTTTCTGTGGAGATTTCGTTTGCTGCAGGCTCCTTCAAAGCTGGAGAAAGTCCTGTTATACTGTCGGCGAGTCCGAAAAGCGTCCCGAATAGTCCAATCACGATAAAAACGGCCAACATAGAACGAAAAAGGTTGTTCCATTTAAATAGGTCAGTTGTAGTGTGGTTAATTAACTCACCGACTTCAAGACGTGTTTCATCCCAACCCGCCAAGAAAATTGCTTTGAGATGTTTTGCTATCGGAGAACGTCTGTTTAGGTTGCTTTCCTTGCAAAAATCGCTGAACGCGTTTTCAGGATCGACTTTCTGGTCGTTATCTTCGTACCCACGATCCTGTTCATGTCGGGCAGTAACGAGCGGTTGGATATTCTTACAGTTTTCGATTTGTATCCGTTCTGTCCGCAACCAACGCCAATATTTGATTAGTCCGATAAGCCAAACCAAAAAGAAACCGATCAAGAATGTTATAATACCTATAGTGATCGGATTTGCAGGAAATAGGTATTCGCTGAAAAATTGTGGCATGAGTGTTTTCTATTGCTGGAATTTATCTGTTGTGAGTTTGTAAGTTCGTTGATTTTCAACTAAGCCGTTTGTAATTCTAAGATTCCTTTTTCCTTAAGTATCCAAGTTTCCTTTGCATCATCTGGTTCAAAGATTGCAGGTTTGATAATCTTTACAACCTCATAACAACCTTCTGGATCGTCAAATTCATGTTCAGGGCATTCAAACACATCAACAAACGCACCGTAATGAAGGATCGCATGTACTATTCTCAATTGATAAGCCGGGACAACTGCATATAATTTTTCTTCTTCAACACGGCATCCTAAAAAATTACCAGCGGCGTGATGTGTTTTAAATACAGGGTCTATCTGCTGCTTTACGCGCCGGTCTGTTGCATTTTCTACATAAATCTTATAAGGACTATGGTAACGTTGTAGGAAATCATTTTGTTTTTTCTTCTCTTGAATGCCGGCATTGTAGTGGTCACAGAGCTCTGCAATAGCAGGTGTAAGCTTAAGGTCATTTGTATCTTCCGCTATCTGTTCGGAAGATACAAATTTTTCTTGAAATGGCGGCGAAACCTCAATTATGGCCTCATCCACAGTGGGTTTAAGAAGTTTGAGAATTTCTTGTATACTATCTTGATTTTCAGTCGCTAACTTTTCCATATCAGATGTTTTCGCAAGCTTTTGAATACGGTTGCTAATATCTGACAAGTCCCGTTTAAAACTGCTATTAAAATCTGAAAACACCCCTATCCATTTCTTAATATCGTCCAATTCGGAAACGAGACTTCTATATCGGAAAAACAACCAAGTGAAAGATAACAAGATTACAAACAGTAGAATCCCGAATATAACCATAGATCTAGTGAAATGATTCGTGAGCATTTCTTGCTGTTCAATCAACATAGTATTCATGTCGCGAATGTCCTGCCGAGTTACCTGTGGAGGGTTTTGATTCTGAACTTGGGGTGTTTCTTGGGTTTCGGATTGCATGTCGTGCTCCTCTGCCAATGTCAGAAACGGGCAGACGACGATAAGACACATCAGAATACCGTGCCAAAGATTTTGATGTCCGTAACCAATTTTAATACCTTGCATCAAAAGTCCTCCACGCCGTTATTTCCAGTTTGCAGTTTCCCGCTTTAATAAATTCTTTAATACAAGAATAAACAGAGGTTCAACAATACGTTTTCCGGGATCAGTCGAAGCGAGTCCTTTGAGGTCAAAATTTAAATTGCCGGCGAGTTGATGTCTCATTGCCCCATCAAAATAGACAGTTTGACCGAGCACTTTGCCAAGTCCAGCGTTGAATTTTTCGATAAATGTTTCGATTTCCACTAATTTATCACCTGATCTCAGACCGTTCCCAAGACGTTCTGCTGTCAGAAGTTCTGTCCATGCTTTATCTTGTCCATTTTCCGTAAAAACTTCTCCTGCCAAAAAGTCGAACTGTTCTCCATTTAATTGGAGAATCGCTCCATCATCAACTAAACCGGCGGCAGCCTCATGTTTAGGATTTGGTGTAATCTCAAGATCGAAATAACTTTCTGGGTCGAAACCTGATGCAGTAAGGAGAATATCTTTGAGATGTACACCGCTGTCACTACCTTGTTTAAACTTGCCGTTCTCCAACCAATGTAGAATACGTGCACCGTTACCTCCGATATATATATTCGGCATCGTTTTTCTAAACTCTGTTTTCTCACCGAGGTAATTAAGAATCAATCCAACATAATAGAAAAGCCCCGAAATCCCAAGTCCGATAAGCGGCACGAACGGTGTGTTTTGAATCTGTCCGCCGTAGAGCGCAAATATTTCCTGCAAACTTTGTTCGGAGTTATTAATCCGTTTGTCAATCCATATATCCGCTTGACTATAAAAGGCGATGTCTTTAGGATCAGCTAAGAAATCTCCTAAGAGACTGGGCTTTTGTTTAATCAAGTCTAAAAAGATATGCCTACCTGCAAACCTGATTGATGTTTGCCAACATAACGTAATGTCTTGCCAGATTGAGATATCCGAAGTCTCTCCACCGATGTCTATGCAGACCGATCCATCACCAAAGCCAAACTCACCGTTAAAAAATTTCGCTGTGGCGATACTTTCCGTTTCGATGCTTACATTCGCTATTTGAAAACCCGTTTCATTTATATTGTTCGCGGCAGTTTTACAAATAACCTCAAAATTAGTCTTATCTGCATCGGAGAAAGCAATTGGGTAAGAAAAACGCCAATTTATCTTGCTAACGCTGTTAGCAGCTGCTTCTGCGGCACATTGAAGGCAAATTTGTTCCAAGTACGCCTGAGTCCGTTTGCGATCTACCGGATCATCTGACCATTTGAGGTTGCTAACAACTTTTTCCTTATTTTTATTGAATGACTTATAGTCGTTAACAAAATAGATACGCCCTTTTATCAACGGTTTTATCCCACCATCAAGCAATAGCGGTTTTTTATCTTGGAACAGACTAAAAAGAGGTGTTTCTTGATCGTGATAGGATAGAAAGTCATCTTGTAATTCAGCGCGTAGAGCTTGAGAATCGGTAATTTGTAGCAGACGATCCCTTAACGTGACAGATTCAGGAGGGCCGCCATCTGGTGATTCTGCTTTATAGACAGTGGTACTACTTGTACCGAAATCAATGCCGACGTTCCAAGTTTTTGTAGCATCGGGGACTGTTACCGAAGGTGCTTTGATAAACAAAAATCCCGCGTCCTCGTTATCATATTTACAAATCATCATTTCAGGAAAAGCAGATGTCTTTGTAATTTTTACATCTTCAGGTACACCATCTGTAGGATAAGGGGCGGCGTAAAAAGTGTTCTGTCCTTTTCCGTTAAAATAGGTATAGTAACCCTTCCAGTCTGGTGTTCTAAAATTCGGCCAGATTTCCAATACCGGTAAATTTGGAATTTCCACAATTTCGTGCTTATCAAATATGGGGGCATCACCATCTTTCTGATTAACATAGACTCGAGGAATGGCAACGTCCGGACCACCTCCAGGGGCTGGTAGTTTTAATTCCACCTCAATCCCAACGGGAGTCGTTTTAAATGTAATCCGTTTGCTTAATTCGTCTGCACTGAATTCATTCAACAATTCCTTTGCGATGGGGAGAATCGGTGTGACAGATTTTCCATCTACATCTTTAAGCGTATCACCACCTGCAGGCAAAAGAATATTCTCTTTAAGAAACGCATCTGCCCGGGGGACTACAAAAAGTTTTTCGGTGAAGTTTTCCTTGGGAGCAATCGGGAAGTTCATACCGGTGAAGATACCCACCTTCATCCCCAGAGGTGTATCAGCCAATTTTGGCTGTCCATCAGGTGCTCCCCCTAAGTCCTTTATAAAATCAAGAATTCGTGGAGCCAGATTTCTCTTTATATCAGAACCAGGGAGTGGGCTAATTGTCTTTTTATGAAAGTCATTAAGCCAACCGGCTACAGAAGTTTTTTCACCATCGTCCAGATGCGGGATCGGATCGCAGAGGAACGGCGGATTATACCAGCGAACATCGTTCACTGTAATATGCTTAATATAGTCAATAGACGTACATACAAGTGTTGTTGGTGAGGTTATACCGATTGGATTGTCGTTGAACAGAATGAGATAAAGTTTGTCCCACGTCGTTTCGGCCTCATCTAATGTATGCTGTGGTAGTAACTTACGTAATGCTTGGAGAAACTCGGGTGCACCATCTCCATCAGGAATTACTATTAACTTAGTATCTATCAGAAACTTCCATTGCTCCTTGAGTGCTAACATGGCCAAAAGTCCGCGCCATTCGCCCACGACGCAGTCATGCATCGGATGATCTTTATCATAAAGTGCTATTTCAAACAGCAGCGGCCGCGCCCACATGCTCGGAATGCTGTCAATGTCAATAAATTTGCCATCAATCTTTGTAACCTGAAGGTTATCAGCAATGTTCTTAAGTTCAACAGGATGGCCCAGTTGCCAAGTTCCTGTAGGGAGGACTGGTTTTAATCCGTCACCGTCTTTCTTTTTTAAAGGTGGAAGGAGTGGAAATGCCATTTAACAATCTCCAATCTGTTTTTGCATGTAGCAATGTTATTCATAATGTAAGTCTTAAGTTTATTTGATCTTTTCGCAGTTTCGGTATAAAGCACTCAGAAATTTTCCAATATTAGCACCATCACTTTTTCCCTTAGCACTGCACATATTTCGCCAAAGTCTGTTCAAAGCCTTAGTCCTTAACGGTTCCATATCATTATCCGATGAGATACGATTAACAACCTCTGTAAGGTTAAAATCATCAATAGGGCCAAATTTCCCATCATCGTCTTTAGAGTGTTGAACATTAGCAAACCACACAAGGAAATTTTCACAATACTCTTTGACATTATTGAGCGATTTTTTTGTCAGATCATCGTTAAGTGAAATCCTAATCGGTTGATTCCGTTCAAAGAAATCCCTATACCAGGGGGCATCATTCCCACTAACTTGCCCTCTACGAATATCCTCAAGCATCGGCATATAAACATCCAAATAGGCAACAGAGAAATGACATAAGCTGCGAAGTTTCGATTGTATCTCTACGCCTCCGTTACCGTCTGGCATGTCCTCCCACTTAAGCGGGTTATTGGATCGATCTAATCTGAAATACTGAGGAATCCCATCGGCCCCATCCGCTGCACTATCGTTGCTAAAAAAGTGAATTGCAGCTAAGGCAGCGTAGAGCTCTACAAAATGTTGTGCATTCTGCTGTGCCTTTCCGCCAAGAGCAAATTTTTCAACCTCCACTTGAGAATCATCACCCATGAGATAAATCGCGTTGTAAACAAGATTCTTACTATTGCGTTGATAATACTCAAGGGCTGCTTGGGTATTCATTAGAAAATGCTCTGCCTTCGCTTTGAGTGCATCTTTTCCATCAGCATCAATGAAGGTAAAATAGGGAAGGATCAACGCGCCACCTATCTGTTCTTTTATAGGTTTTCCATCCAATGCCTTTTTAATCAGTTGTGCTATGGTAGGGAATCCAGAGGCACCTGTGCCGCCAAAAATGGATCCTGCCAAGAAAATCTTCGGGGCTGGATCTTTTGCAACTTCCGCCTGAAATGCCTTCCACGGTCCATCACTTCCCAACACCGTTTGTGCCATGACCGCTGCCCCAATAGAAGGATGACCACGAAAACCTAGATTTAGCTGAGTGTTTCTCTCTTTTTCGCTATAGAGCACTTCAAAGAGATCCGCTGCCCCATCATCTGCCAACTTAAGACCTGCATGGTCGAAATATTTCCCTAAAGGAGGTTTGTCGTCATCACCATCATCAAATGGGGAAAAAATGGGATTGGCAACAGAATCTATTTTGGTCTGTAATAAATGTGGTTGTGCAAGCTGAGGATTATTTGAAAATGTTTTATAGCACTCAGAAGTCTTCACAGCACGCCCAAGGCTGCCGTTTGCTTTATCAGGATCTACAAAAAGCACATGCAGATCTTGTTTGTCCGGCATCATCCCCACAGCAGCGAGATGTATCAAAGATTCAAGGCATTTGGATCCTGTTCCGCCGATACCGATAGCATAATATCCCATTCACTTATCTCCTAACTAATAAGGAAGTAGAGAACGAATTCCCGCTCCTATTGGTGTATATTTAACGGACACTGGCGAAAAGAGAACCGTTGAGACATAATAAGGAAGGAAGGCATTCACTCCAAAAAACAGATATGCCAACCATAAACCGCCAGCTTCTTCAACAAGCAAGATACTAAAAATGACAGCACACATAGGTAAAATAAATAGAAATCCCCATAGACCACGTTTCCCATAGGATTTCTCACCATTCGCTTTAAAAACGTTCTGGCCAAATCCATACCACAAAAAACTCGCCGCTACAGCAGCACCAACGCAAACAAGTGCCCACAATTCAAAACTCTCCAGCCACTGATTCATTTCAAGATAGGTAGGAGGTAGAGGTGGAAAGGCCTTCAAAATAAGACGTTCTACGACAATAGCCAAAAAAACAAAAAGGATGGTAATAAACAAAATACCAAGTATACAAATTGCGTGTTGTTTCATACTTTTGAACGACTCCTTACCTTTTCTTGATATAAAAATGAAATTGAGCGATTTTAGGTTTATATTCACTAACAGCTATATCCGTAAGTCCATCAACGAAATTAACTAAATTGAGAGTCTTTGCACCGTTACGCCCCGTTCCCATATCCCACTCTGAACACCATTCGGGGATCTGATATGTCTTCGGAAGGAGTGCCACTTTATAGAAATATACCGTCCTACGTGGGAGGACTTGCGAGTCTAACGCGAAATCAACAATAAGTTCATCACCATTTTCATTTTTTACAAATGTTGATGTTACTTCCAAGCAATTCTCAGTAGCCTGCGTAATTTCTGCTCTTCGTTCAGAGCTGTTCCTGTTATGTTCGACAATAATTTTTGGTTCAAATATGTTAGAATCAAAAGGGATCGTATGCGGCAATAGTTCATAATTCATTTTAGCAGATATTTTAGAGGAACTATTCCTATTCCAGATTCGATATTCTTTGAAACGAGAATCTGGTTCTTCAACAATATTATATCTAATTAAATTTTCTAGTGTCCGAATATTAACATCCTCAAACGATAATAAAGGAGTAATCAGATGCTGAGAAAAGATTATTGTTTCTGCATCCGAAAATCCTTTTTTTATTAAGCTATCAAAATAGTGAGCAATGTCAGCGTGTTCACCTAAAACAAGGAGATAGAATGGACGGAAAGTTTCAGGATCGCTCGGATCACTCCGATAAGGCATAGGTGCTTGTCCGATACCGGTGTCGTAAACCGTGCCATCAAATTGGCTTCGCAACCCGAGTAAACCGACCTTGATTCCATTCTTTATATATTTCTCTTTGAGTTGCGCAACCAATAGATTTATATCGCCTCTATCTTGAAAGAGGTCTGTCACAATAACGACTAATGAGTTTTCTGCTTTACGATCGTTGACTTTTTCTGTAGAGGGGTCGGTTTCTATTGGTTCTTCAGGTATTGGACTTTCCTCAGCTAATTGACTCTCATGGTCGATAACTTTTTGGATGAAGGTTTCACGGTAAATATTTTCCTGTTTGTAAAAGACTTCGTACCCTGCTTGCAAGTAAGTGTCCCTATCAATAGACTCAACCTGTTCACCAAATCGAAAAAAATCTACCTTTCCATTTTTCCAACCGCTTACAATAATGCTTTCTAAATACGGGCATATTTGCGTATAAAGCGTTGAATCCGGAACAACAAAACCTTGCATTGAGAGTGTCGCGTCGAAATAGATGCGCGCAACAAGTCTGTTCGATATATCACCAAGCGTTATTTCGGGATCGGGCTGAAACTCTGGGATATCCGGTTTATCACAACTTGTTAGAAAAATAAAAAAGCATAGATAAACGGAGAACGGCAAAAAACTCGTTTTCAAACCTAAATAGTTTTGTTTCATATTTCAGTACCAACACAAAAAATATCTGTTCTTATTGCTTCAATATTATGGATATATCGGAAAGATTATCCAAATCCATGTTGAATATTGATTTGCTATCTTTATATTGTGAATGATATAATAATAGAATAATAACAATATGTCAAGAAATTTCGCAATCAAAATTTCAAAGAACTCCAAATATTGCCATTTCCTATCAATCATCTAAATCGGAAACTGGTGATTACCGGTAGTCAATCCACCATCAATCACAAAAACCGGACCTGTCGCAAAACTTGCCTCATCGAATGCGAGGAACAGCGCGGCGTTTGTGATGTTCACTGGTTTTCCGATACGTCCCAGCGGATACCATGGTGTGATTTCGTCCAATATATGCAACATATCTCATAAATATAGAACTTACGCAAAATGCCTGGTCATAATTTTCCCAAACAATGGTATTTGGGCCTTCATAATTATAAGACACAGTATTAGGTCAAAAGGGTGCATAAATGAGAAAATATTAGTTCATCTTAAAAATGCAAAAATGCTTGAAATTGTTGAAATTTTAATTGATAGGACATCATAGTATTATCGGATAACACAATTCTGAAAATGCGTAAGTCCTAAAATACTTGAATAGGATGCTAAAAGTGTCGAATCATGCAGAAGAATATCATACGCATTATCTGCCAAGCGCGTTCGGCATTGATTCGTGCCGACAATAATTCACGACTCGAAAGATTACGTTTTTTATTTGCATTTTATCTAATCTTGTGTTATAATACTTATAGTCAAACAAATTAGTTTACATAAATTCATAGAAATACCATCTCTAACTTATAATGTCTCTTTTTTGAGCATCAAACTTTTAGTTTGTGTCCTAAAGAATCGCTACAAAAAAATCTAAATATGAGACTATGATTTAACGAGACTTTAATTTTTTAGAAATGGCATAATAAGCGGTGGCATGCATGATAAAATCATGTATGTTATTTTTTTTAGCGGTGGCACGCCTGGTAAATCCAAGCGTGCCATTTTTTTTGAAGGAGAATGAACAATGCATAAAAAACGACCACGAATCACAGAAGAACTAAAACTGCTTTACGCCACACTTGTCGCACAATTAGGCGATACACAGCAAGCAATAGCGGAAGTCAACAGACAGATGCTAACCCATCTAAAAGAAAAATATGATACTTATGATCTATCGCCTGATGATCCAAAAGACAGAGATTGGTGTAAAAAAGCATTCAGACAAGCCAATCCGAATTATTCAAAACACTGTCCACCCGATTCCAAATATTACAAATACATTGAAGAACAAAAGACGTTTTTAGCAGGAAAAAAGATTAAGGAACTGAATCAACGTATCAACAGACGACAACTCACTTTAGACAATTTAATCGCAGCCATAGAAATTCCCGCTATTTCCCTCTTACCTGAAAAAATCAAGGAGGCATCAGCAGATGAAATCGTTAAGATCCTTTCGATCATTCTCAAATTGGATGGAGAGTATATCGACCGCGCCGCACCCCACAACCTCCTCGCCCGACAATACAATGCCAACCAAAGCAGAACTGAAAGCGACAGAAGTAGTGAAACGGCAACCGTGGGAGACACAGAAAGCAATCATGAAACAAATCCTCGAAACCTCACCGAATTCGAGGATTGAAGCATACAAAACCGCTTTCTGCTTCTGGTCACCCCAAGCCTTCGCCAAAAAATTTTGCTCGGAATATATGACCGCGCCATTTGGTAAACATCATCACCAAATCTTCAGTACACTGCTGCCCGGAGATACTGCAAAACGAATCAATATACTCGCACCACGCGGCAGTGGTAAATCAACATGCATGGCAGTTATCCTACCGCTCCACGCAATCTACTTCAAAAACTGCTACCGGAAACTCGGCATAGAACCCTATCATTTCATTCTTATTCTCTCACGCACACATGCAGTCGCTGAATCACGAGTCAGAGACATCAAACACAAGATAGAAACGGATAAGCGATTCAGACATATAAAATGCAATGGAACCGTTAAGAGACTACGCTGTAACAATGACACCCAACTCATAGTCGCCAAAGGACGAGGCGCACAGCTACGTGGAGAATTGTTCAAAAACCACCGTCCCGAACTCATTATCTCTGATGACCTCGACGACCCAGAAACACTAAAAAACCCAAATGTACGGGCAAAAGACCAGTTGTGGTTCGACTCAGACTTGATGCAAGCAGGCAGAATTGACCGCACAACAAACTTCATTAACATTGATACCCTAAAGCATCCAGAAGCAATCGCAGCAACCCTGCAAAAACGACCTCAGTGGGGAACACACCTATTCAGAGCAATAGAAGAACCCGCAGACCTCTGGCATCCAACCCATGAGCATCAGTGGAAACAATGGGAACAGATATATACCGACCTTTCACTTCAGGACGCAGAACGCATCACGAAAGCAGACGAATTTTATAATCAACATCTTGCTGAAACAGCACACGAACCACATATCAAACATCTCTGGAAAGAACAAATCACATACTACGACATACGAAAAGAAATATGTGATGTCGGTTATTATCCAGTCCTACGTGAATTCCAAAATGAAACTTATGATCCATCACAGACACTCTTTGATATGAAAAACGCATTGAAATTTGACATCGTTGCAGAGGGATTGCTACGCGATGATAAAGTTCTCGTCCAGTGGGCAGACATAGCCGGAGCTTCTATATTTCTTGACTGGGCAGGTGGCAAAGACATCGTAGATAACGCTTATGCAGCAGTCGTCAGTGTTTTGTGGACACCTACACCAGGACGAAACGCAAACACACAATCCTTCCTTGGCGGAACACACGGTTATGTCCTCAATGCACACCTATTTCGAGATAATATAGAAGCACAAATCCGCGCTTGCTTTGACATGCATGACAAAGTCCGCAGCATCGTAAAATCAAGAAATTTCAGAATCCGACTCGGTATTGAGGGGTTTGTCCAAGACACATGGGATGCACAAAAGCAAGTTGCAGAACGCACTTTCAAGGCAGAACGAGATAAACGGAACTATTCTACGCAATTTAACATAAAATGGATAACTCGACGACGCAACAAGTTTGACCGCATAGACGCACTCCAAGCACCAATCCGCAACCACTGGCTCGGTTTCTATAAAAAGTTACCTACTGAATTCCAAAAGCAGATGGAGTTATATCCTATAGGAGACTTCAATGACGGACCCGATGCTCTTGAAGGCGCATGTCAACTGCGCATTGCCACTTATGAATCTGAACGGAAAGAACGCCGCAACATCGCACGCCAACGTCAAAAAGAATTCAAAGTTAGATTGTAATACCATTTCTAAATGAAGGGGCATCATTAAAAGAACATGCGTTTAATGTGAATGTCATACGGGGAATGCCTAAATGGCATTCATACCGTTGATTTGGCACATTCACCAAGCGCAATTCATTGCGCCTCGGACATTCATGTTATCTGTTTGCAATGCTTTGTGGTGGCTCCAGTGGGGCGAAATGTGTATAGGAACGTGATAAACACTCCTGATAAGCCCCAGCGAAGCGACAGGTGTCCAGCAATAGCAGATTTTCACCCTTTTGCCAAAAACTTTACACACCCCAATGATAGGTCTGGCGCAATTTCCATTGACAAACACTTCAAATAAAGGTAAACTACATAATAATTACCATTTTAAATTTGTTACCTTGTACTCTACTGCTTGGAGATGACACGATGCAGCCAAAAATACAGTCTGCGCCGACACTTGTCTATCCGGAATCGGACGGTAAACCTATGGCGGAAACGGATACACATCGAGATCTAATGGTGGATTTCATTTGGATGCTTCAACATCATTTTAGGAACGATCCTGTTTATGTTTCAGGAAATCTTCTAATATATTATGAAGAAGGAAATATGAAAAAGTCGGTATCACCTGATGTCTTTATAGTTCAAGGTGTTGCTAAAAAACGGAGACGTACCTATCTGATCTGGGAAGAGGGCAAAACACCCGATTTTGTGTTAGAAGTATCGAGCAGAAGTACTTATAAAGATGACATAGAGAAGAAAAAGGATCTTTACGCCGCGGTGCTTAAAGTTAAGGAATACTACATCTATGATCCGGAAGGTGAAATATGTCCGAATTTTATCGGTTTTCGGCTTATTGACGGGACATATCAAGAAATAGCTTTTGTGAATTCGCGTCTTCCATCCAATGTGTTAGGTTTAGATTTGGGAGAACGAGAAGGTATTTTGCGTTTGTATGATCCTGGAACACGGCAATGGTTGCAACCACCACCTGAACGTGCCCGGAAAGCTGAAGCACAAGCTGAACAAGAACATATCGCAAGGCAAAATGCTGAAGCACGAGCTGAACAAGAACGCATCGCAAGGCAGAATGCTGAAGCACGAGCAGAAAATGCTGAGGCGGAACTTAGCAAAGTTTTAGCGGAACTTGAACGTCTCCAAGCAGAGAAAAACATTTCACCGTGAACTATGAAACCTAACAAACGGTGTTATCACCCGTATACCTTATACCTTATTTGAGGAGTTTTATAAAGTCAATGAAACAACTTACATATCTATTTACTGTTCTTTTTTTTATTGTATCTGGACAGGTACAATTTACCGTTGCTGATGATTGGTCTCAATGGCGCGGGGACAACCGAGATGGTGTTTGGAAAGAAACCGGTATCATTGAAGAATTTGATGGACCGCAAATTCCTATCCGCTGGAGTGTGCCTATCGGCAGTGGGTATAGTGGTCCAAGTGTTGCCAATGGACGTGTCTATGTCACCGATAGACTCACAAAACCGAAACAGGTCGAACGCGTTCACTGTTTTGATTGGGAAACAGGTGACGAAATATGGTCTTATACTTATGATTGTGAATACACAATCCAATATACAGCAGGACCCCGTGCGAATGTCACTGTACACGATGGATTCGCTTACGCTTTAGGGGCAATGGGACATCTGCACTGTTTTGATGCTGTTACTGGCGACATTGTGTGGAAAAAAGATTTGAATACCGAATATAACATCAATATGCCGATCTGGGGGATCGCATGTGCGCCTATTGTTGAAGCAGATAACCTCATTGTCCAAATTGGTGGCAAACCGGATGCATGCATCGTCGCATTTGATAGAAAAACGGGCGCGGAAAAGTGGAAAGCGCTGAGCGATAACGCTTCTTATTCTGCCCCGATCATAATTACGCAGGCAGGCAAACGGGTCTTAATCTGCTGGACTGGTCGTAACATCGCCGCGCTTGATCCGCAAACAGGCGCGGTGCATTGGCTTTTTCCACTTCCACCGAAACGTTATGAGGTTGCAATTGCTACGCCTGTTTTCGACCAAAACGAACTTTTTATGACTCATTTTATTCAAGGTTCATTGATGCTGAAGTTACCACCGGACAAGCTGGCTGTAGAACTTGGTTGGCACCGCAGCGGTAAAGATGAGCAAAACACTGAGGCGCTCCATACAACGATGGCAACACCGGTCCGTATTGGAAACTATATTTACGGTGTAGACAGTTATGGTGAACTTAGATGTCTTGATGCGCGCAACGGCGATCGAATTTGGGAAGACCTTACGGCTGTCCGAAAAGCGCGCTGGAGCAATATCCATTTTGTTCAAAACGGAGATAAAATTTGGATGTTCAATGAGCACGGTGAACTTCTTATCACAGAACTTTCGCCAGAAGGACTTAACGTTATCAGTCGTGCCAAATTGATTGAACCTACTCGTGGGCAGTTGAACCGTAGAGGCGGGGTGACGTGGGCACACCCAGCGTTTGCTTACAAACATGTCTTTGCACGAAATGATAATGAACTTGTTTGTGCAAGCTTAGAAAAGAAATAATTAACCTAAGTTGCCACCTTTGTAGCACAATCTGTTAGATTGTGCCTGTGAGTGAGCAAACTGGATGAAGATTAAGAAAATAAATCGATAATGTGGCGAGGTTCGGAAACCTCGCCAGCGTGATGGTGTGTGGATTGTTATTCATTGAAATGTCCACATATTTTAGGATTTTACTATAAAACGGTGTCTGCATGTCTAAAATCTTGTTCGTAGCAACTTGGGTCAATTAGAAAAAACTGGAGGAAAAATGGATTCAAAACTCGCAGCTGTTAGGGGCGGGTCCCCACACCCGCCTATAGACTTAAAACCCGGCCAACATCTTCACGGATTTGAGGTTAAAGCCATCACACCAATTGATGAATTGCGTGCAGTAGCAATAGAACTCTTGCATCCACATAGCGGCGCGCGACTGATGCATCTCTGGACAGACGACTCCAGAAACCTGTTTTCAATCAGTCCACTAACACCAACTTATGATGATACAGGATTGCCCCATATCCTCGAACACTGCGTAACGAAAGGATCTCGGAACTATCCGATAAAAGGGGTGTTCTTTGAGATAATGAAAATGAGTCTGGCGACTTATGATAGTACGAATGCAATGAACTGGCCTGGTCATGCCTTGTACTACACCTCAAACAATGTTAAAAAAGACCTATTTAATGTTGCAGAAGTCCACTTTGATTCGGTTTTTCATCCACTACTGACAGAAGAAACTTTTAAAGGTGAAGGACACCATCTTGAACCTGTGGACCCGGATCAACCGACAGGAGATTTAAAAATAAATGGAATCGTTTATAATGAGGTGAAAATTGGCTTGTCCCATCCGAGATACTGCTTGACTCTTGCGGTGGTCGGTGGGCTTCTGCCTGATACCTGCTATGCCTACAATGGTGGTGGAAATTATCTGGTTATGCCCGACTTAACTTACGAACAATTGAAAACTTATCACCAAACCTACTACCATCCACACAACAGCTACTTCTTCTTCTACGGCAATATACCAACACAAGATTATCTCTTATTTCTCGCCGATAAACTGGCGGCTATACCAAAGACAGATACAAACGGGTTTCTACACCCGCTCCGACCGGAAATCACACAACAACCGAAGTGGAAATCTCCACGGACTGTAACGGATACTTACCCAATTGGTGCAGATGAGTCCCTCGCTGAAAAGACATACTTGATGCTGAGTTGGATCATCGGCGGGACAACGGATCCTGAAGAGGCTATCTTGTGCAGAATATTACGCAGGATACTACTCGGTAATGAAGGAGCCCCGCTCCGCAAGGCAATTATCGATTCAAAACTTGGCACTGATATACGATACAATATCTTTGATGGTAAGATAGGACCAAATAGAACATTTAGTGTCGGTTTAGTTGGAAGTGAAGCAGATCGCGTTGACGTTTTTACAGAATTAGTCATCAGGACACTCACGCAAATTGCAGACGCAGAAATTGACAAAGAGATAGTGGAAGCCGCATTCCAACAAATCACTTATGACTATCAGGAAGTCACACCAGGTTTTCCGTTTCAAATGATGATGCGTGTCATAAACACATGGATATATGAAAAGGAACCAACCCTCTTTTTAAAGATGGGGACTTACCTATCTGCTGTCCGTCAACGTTACGAGCAAAATCCACAGATTTTCAATGAGTTGATTCGTGAGCGGCTTCTTGACAACCCACATCGGTTGACAACTATCCTTGCGCCTGACCGAGATATGCAGGCAAGGCTTGATGCGACAGAAAATGAACGACTGAAAGCAATTCGCGCGCAACTCACTGATGAACAGATGCGACAACTTGCTGCCGATGCCGCTGAACTTGAACGTCTCAGCGGACAGCCTAACTCACCTGAGGATTTAGCGAAGTTGCCGCAATTACACGTTTCAGATCTGCCCGAAGAACCGCTACATATTCCTACAACCGTTGAAACGGTTAATGGACGTCCCCTGCTTCGGAACGACATTTTTTCAAACGGTGTGAACTACCTCACGTTGAACTTTGACTTGCGAGGGTTACCCCAACACCTTTGGCAGTATCTACCGAGATACACAGATGCCGTTGGCAAACTTGGTGCAGGTAAGATGAATTACGAACAGATTGCACAACTTCGAGCAGCTGCAACCGGTGGCATTGGATGTACACCGACATTTACCACACACGCACTTGGCTCATCACACACAGTTTTTGGAATGCAGTTTGATCTAAAAGCACTTGATAGAAAAATGGAGGATGCATTGCACATCCTTCATGATCTAATTTTTGAGGTAAACCCGCGCGATAAAGAACGTTTCCGCGAGATACTCAAACGTGCAGTAGCGTCTAAACAGGACTATTACTGGCCACATGCCGCTAACCATCGTGCAGCCAGTGGACTGTCACTCCGCGGTTTTCTCAAAGATATTGTCTACGGACTACCACGCCTACGCACAAATGAAATGTTACTCAATAGTTTTGAAAATGTTTATGAAGAACTGACGGACAGCATTGAACAGATTCGGAATTTTCTATTAAACAAAAATCGCATATCAGCAAGTTTTACAGGAGCTGAAGCAGCTTTTGAGGTGTTTTGTAGCCGGTTTGCACAATGGGTTAACGCCATGCGTGATGAACCCATCGTCCCAGCACCAATAGGCTTTAAACCTTATGATACGCCACCACGTGATGGCTTAGCTGCTCCTATTCCAATTGCACATTGCACAAAGATAATTCCAGCTCCACACTATTCACATCCAGATTCGGTACTTTTAACAATCGGTTCGCATATCTTAGTAAATGATTACATGTTGCCCGAGATCCGGTTCAAAGGCAATGCTTACGGTTTTCGTTTTTCATATAACCCTTATGAATCCTTGATATACCAAGGCTCTGAGCGTGATCCGCACGTCGCTCGTACACTTGACGTTTTCGCTCGGACAGTTGACTATGTAAAACAGACAGAGTGGACACAGGTTGATATTGACCGGGCAATTATTGCTAATTCATCAGGATACCTTCAAAGTATTCGCCCAAATCAGGCATCATCAAGAGCATTGTCGCATTATTTAGAAGGACAGACAAATGATATAATTGAAGAAAGATATGCTCAATTACGGCGGGCAACCCCTAAGGAAGTCCAACGTGCGCTCATTGAAGTTCTTGAAGAAAATCAAGATAAAGCCTCAATTTGTGTCATTGCGAGTCGTGAGAAATTAGAAACTGAAAATAAGAAAATGGATCAGCCGCTTGAAATTGAGGATATATAATGTAACCTAAGTTGCCACATAGTAGCACAAACTTTTGTTTGTGCATCCGTGTGACGCAAACTAAATGAATCTTAAGAAAATAAATCGGTCCTGTGGCGAGGTTAGGAAGAAATCAACGGTATGAATGCCATTTAGGCATTCCCCGCCTCGCCAGCAGTGGGGTTTATGTCAAGCTCACGTTAAACTATTTATAGTAAAAACCGAAAATATGTGGACATTTGAATGAACAACAATCCCGACACGCTCTCGCTGGCGAGGCGGGGAATGCCTAAATGGCATTCATACCGTTGATTTCTTCCTAACCTCGCCAATGTCCAAGTAATTATGGTTTTTACTATAATTCTAAAATATAAAATCGAATAAAAACTGGAGACAAGAATGGATACAAAACTCGCAGCTGGTAGTGGCGGGTCCCAGCACCCGCCCATTGACCTTCACCTCGGACAAGAATTACACGGATTTGAAGTCAAAGCCATTACGCCAATTGACGAATTGCGGGCGGTTACAATTGAATTGGCGCATAATCATAGTGGGGCGCGTCTACTTCATCTCTACACGGACGATACAGAAAACCTTTTCTCTATCAATTTTCCTACACCACCGACAGATGATACAGGTGTACCCCATATCCTTGAACATGCTGTCTTAGCGGGATCACATAAATTCCCTGTGAAAGAGCCTTTTTTTGAAATGATTAAAATGAGCATGGCAACTTTTATCAACGCCATGACAAGCTCTGACCATACATATTATCCTGTCGCAAGTAATGTCAAGAAAGACCTATTCAACCTTGCAGAAGTCTACTTTGATGCTGTGTTCCATCCATTGCTCACAGAGGAAACTTTCAAACGTGAAGGACACCATCTCGCGCCTGTTAATCCGGAAGAGCCTACAGGTGATCTGAAAATTACTGGCATCGTTTACAATGAGATGAAAGGTGTGTTTTCTGATCCTGAATCCCGCTTGTATCGTTCCATGACAAGTCGTCTTTTACCTGACACGCTTTATGCAAAGGAATCCGGTGGAGACCCGGATGCTATTCCTGACTTGACATATCAGCAGCTCAAGAGTTTTCACGAAACATACTACCATCCGAGTAACGGATATTTCTTCTTGTATGGTGATATTCCGACAAGTGATTATCTCGCGTTTCTCGCTGATAGATTGGAAAAAATACCCAGAAGTGATATTATCGCTTCCCTACGACCTCTTGATGTGGAAGTTACACACCAACCGAGATGGAAATCCCCGCAGACTGTGACTGATACCTATCCCGTTGCGCCAGATGAATCTCTGACTGAAAAAACATATCTGATGTTAAGCTGGCTCATCGGTGATGCGACTGATCCAGAAGATGTAGCGATGTGTTACATCCTTACCCTAATCCTTCTTGGTAATGAAGCAGCGCCACTAAAAAAAGCAATTATCGACTCAAAATTGGGGACTGACCTCATTTATTCTGGTGCAAGTTCTATTGGTCCAAACAGTACTTTCTATGTTGGACTCAAGGGGAGTGAAGCTGACCGTACTGATGCGTTCACAAAATTAGTCAATGATACCTTAACTGAACTTGCTGAGAACGAGTTTGAAAGCGAATTGGTAGAAGCTGCTTTCCAACAGTCAACTTATCACTATCAAGAAGTAGCACCGATGTTCCCGCTCCACATGCTTTTTCGTGTGATTAGCGCATGGATATATGACAAGGGGACGGATACTTTCTTGAAGATGCGCGAAAGTCTTACGACTATTCGTCAACGTTGGCAGGAAAATCCAAGTATCTTCAATGAAATGATCAAAGAACGGCTTATTGACAATCCACACCGATTGACGAGTGTGCTTTCTCCTGACCCGAACATGCAAGCAAAACTTGACGCTGAATTGGAACAACGGACGAAGGATATTCGCGCACAACTTACCGATGAACAGACGAAACAGATCGCTGCGGATGCCGCAGAATTGGAACGGATGAACGGGCAACCAAACCCGCCTGAAGCATTGGCTAAGCTACCACAACTAAAAGTGAGCGACCTGCCTGATAAACCGAAACATATCCCCACCACTATAGAGAAAGTTTGTGGGCAAGACCTTCTCCACAATGATGTTTTTGCGAACGGGGTTAACTATTTTGTGTTAGATTTTGATATACGGGGATTACCGCAACATCTCTGGACTTATCTACCAAGATATATTGATGCTATTCATAAACTCGGTGCAGCAGAAATGGATTTTGCTGAAATGGCACTACGTAAATCTTCGGTTACTGGCGGAACCCGATGCGGTGTGGGATTTCGGACACATGCACTTGATCCTAACCGTTCACTGCAAAACGCTTACTTTCATCTCAAAACACTTGATGATAATATGGACTCAGCGCTTGATGTGCTGCATGATCTGGTTTTTTCTTTAAATCCACGCGATACTGAACGTCTTCACGATGTCAT
This sequence comes from Candidatus Poribacteria bacterium, assembly GCA_965221425.1. GTDB lineage: Bacteria > Poribacteria > WGA-4E > WGA-4E > WGA-3G > MSPOR6. The sequence continues at coordinate 1,546,288 of OZ244889.1, forward strand.
GGTACAGGCAGTTGCTGAATACCAGACAGAGATGGTTCAGGACGGCTCAAGTACCGCAATTCATCACGCGTCACGAGGACTTTCACCACAAGCACATCTGGCTGAAATCGTCCACGGTCTGCCGCAACTCAGACACAGTGAAAACCTGCTCAACAGTTTTGACGAACTAAACGGTGACCTTATGGGTCATATAGAAGAGATTCGTGATTTCTTGTTGAATCGTAGACGTGTAACTGCTGGGTTCGCTGGTTCCGATTCCACCTATCAGACAACACGTGCAAAACTCGGTGAATGGCTGAGTGCTATGCGAGATGAAGCGATTTCCGCAGCCCCGATTGCCTTTCAGCCATACAACACACCGCCGCGTGAAGGATTAGCAGGACCGATTCAGATTGCGCACTGTGCGCACGTAATGCCAGCGCCACACTATTCACATCCGGATTCAACATTGATCAGTATTGGCGCGCATCTCGTCCGGATGGATTACATATTGAGTGAAATCCGCTTTAAAGGTAATGCTTACGGTGCAAGGCTCTCTTACAATTCTTTTGATGCGGCACTATATCAATCCTCGTTTAGAGATCCACACGTGGCACGCACGATTAATGTCTTTGAGCAGACAGTAGATTACATCAAACAGGTAGAGTGGACGCAAACGGATATTGACCGTGCGATTATTGCAACCGCGAAAGATGCGGAAAAACCGATTCGTCCAAGCCAAGCAGTAAGTAACGCGCAGTGGCACCACATTAGTGGACAGACGCGCGAGATGCGGGAGGAACGTTATGCACGACTTCGTAGTGCAACACCGAGTGAGGTACAACGTGCCCTGCTCCAACTTTTTGAGGAGAATCTGGATAAGGCAGCTGTCTGTGTTGTTTCAAGTCGTGAGAAACTTGAAGAAGCAAACGGCGAACTTGCACAACCTCTTGTGATTGAGGATATATTAACCCAATAGTAGAGTTGGTAGGTTTGGCTGAGTTCCGCCCATAACTGTCAATTTAGCGGTTCGCCACCCTGGTAGGCGGGAAATGCCTAAAGACGAATGCACCAAATCAACGGTATGAATGCGCGTGGCAGCATGCGCGTGTGGCATGCTGCATGATTCCCCGTATGGCATTCGCCATGATTCATACCGTTGATTTGGCGTTTTGTAAACGCGCCTACCTTTGGGTAATAAATCGGGCTGACAAAGCCCTTCCACAAGAGATAATCCAGCATTTTTGTTCTTAAATTGATACCTATAGGTTTGGCTGAGTTTCGCCCAACCTACGAATTACCAAAATAAAAATGAAAGGAATTAAGATAATGAAAAAATTAGCACTCTTGACAATATGTATCTGTGCTTTAGCAGTGTTCGCAACGTTTACTTTTAAAACCACTGCTAACCATCACGAAACCGAGACTGAACAAACCCCTAATTTTGAAAAGAATTGGCATTATTGGCGAGGCCCACATTCGACCGGTGTCGCTGTCAACGCAAATCCGCCCACCACTTGGAGCGAAACAGAAAATATCCGTTGGAAAGTCCCAATTCCCGGTTTAGGTCATGCTACGCCGATTATTTGGGAAGATATGATATTTATTCAGACAGCCATTAAAGGTGAGATGCCAGAAACTGAGAGTGCAGAAGATAAAAGTCCATCTGAAGAATCACAGTCTGAAAGAAGACGTAACAGAAGAAACAGGAATAGAACCATACCCCCATACAAATTCAATCTTCTTGTGCTGAAACGAAGTGATGGGAATGTCTTGTGGGAAAAAACGCTTCGGGAAACTGCTCCTCACGAAGGTATGCACGGTCATTCAAGTTTCGCATCCAATTCACCCACAACCGATGGAGAACGCATTTACGCTTATTTCGGTTCTCGTGGTCTCTACTGTTTGGATTTCAAAGGGAATCTGATATGGGAAAAAGATATTGGACAGATGCGTAAAGCGGGTACTTTCGGTGAAGGGAGCTGCCCAGTGATATATGGTGATGCCATTATTGTGCTACAGGACCATCAAGGACAATCCTTTATTACTGCCTTGGATAAACACACAGGTGACGAACTTTGGCGTATGGATAGGAAAGAACCTACTACATGGACATCGCCTATTGTTGTAGATTACAACGGTATCTCTCAAGTGATCGTTCCAGCAACAAACCGAACCCGTAGTTATAATTTAGCCAATGGTGATTTGGTTTGGGAATGTGGTGGTATGACGCGGAATGTGATTCCAGCTCCTATGCATAAAGATGGACATATATATGTGATTAGTGGACATGGTGGAAGTTCACTACAATCCATTAACTTGGAGCTTGCCTCTGGTGATATTACTGGTACTGAGGCAGTTGATTGGCATTATGACCGTGACACCCCTTATGTTCCTTCACCACTATTGAGTGGAAATATAATCTATTTCTTGAAAAGAAATGGAAATTTACTTACAGCTATTGACAGAAATAGTGGAGAAGTGTTATATGGGCCTGAAAGGGTTAAAGGTGTATCCAATGTATATGCATCTATTGTTGGCGCGGCAGGTCGTGTGTATATTGCAGGTCGAGACGGAAATGTAGCAGTTTTAAAAGACGGGCCTGCACTTGAAGTAATTGCACTGAATCACCTTAACGATAGTTTCAACGCATCACCTGCAATTGTCGGGTCAGAACTATATCTGCGTGGAACTAAACATCTATATTGTATAGCAGAATAATCACATATACAACTTACTCAACTAAAAAAGAAGGAATTATTATGAATAAAACGGCATTCTTGACGATATGTATCTGTGTTTTAGCAGTGTTCGCAACGTTTACTTTAATAACAACTGCTGACCATCACGGAACTAAGATTGAACAAACCTCCAAATTTGAAAAAAATTGGCATCACTGGCGCGGCCCTATTACAACAGGTGCCGCAGTTAATGCAAATCCGCCAACTACCTGGAGTGAAACTGAAAACATTAAATGGAAAGTTCCTATTCCTGGGATGGGGCATGCCACACCAATCATCTGGGAAGATAAAATCTTTATTCAAACAGCCATTAAAGGTGAGATGCCTGAAACGCAAACTGAGGACACGGAAGCGGAGAATCCACCCGAAGAATCCCGACGTGGAAGGAGACGCGGCAGAAACAGAGCCTTTCCACCGTATAAGTTTGAGTTGCTTGCGCTCAACCGAAGTGACGGCAGTATTGCGTGGCAAAAAACCTTGCGCGAGATAAAACCGCATGAAGGTATCCACAACACTGCAAGTTTTGCTTCCAATTCCCCTGTGACAGATGGGGAACATATTTACGCATATTTTGGTTCTCGCGGACTTTACTGCTTGGATATGGAAGGAAACGTCAAGTGGGAAAAGGATATTGGGCAGATGTACAAAAAGAATACCTTTGGTGAAGGGAGTTGTCCAATTATCCACGGCAACACGATCATTATTCTGCAGGACCATGAAGGACCTTCCTTTATCATTGCACTTGATAAACGAACTGGCGATGAACTTTGGAAAATGGATAGAGACGAACGTACCACGTGGACATCACCTATTGTTGTGGAACACGGTGGAGATGCCCAGGTAATTGTCTCGGCTACAAATAGGTCGCGCAGTTATGATTTAGAAACTGGTGAAGTGTTATGGGAATGTGGGGGTATGACAGGAAACGTTATTCCATCACCTATAGCCGCCGATGGATTAGTTTACCTTATCAGTGGTTTTAGAGGTGCTGCATTGCAAGCCGTTAATCTTGCAAACGCTATGGGTGACATTACCGGATCCGAGGAAGCTATTGCTTGGGAATATAACCGCGACACACCTTATGTGCCGTCACCACTCCTACACCGTGATATTATATACTTCCTCAAAGGTAATAATCTTATCTCAGCTATTGATAGAATAACAGGCACACTACACTATGGACCTCAGAGATTAAATGGCATATCTGGCATCTACGCTTCAATCGTTGGGGCTGCTGACCGAGTCTATGTCGCAAGTCGTAACGGTGCTGTGGCTGTCGTTCAACACGGCCCTGAATTTGAAATTCTGGCAACTAACAAATTGGAAGATAGTTTTAATGCATCGCCTGCAATTGTCGGTTCTGAATTATACTTGCGGGGAACCCGATATCTCTACTGTATCGCGAAATAACGACAACTCAGTTTGACTTGTAGGGCGGGTCTTTGTACCCGCTTTTTTTTTTGCGAATTATAGTAAAATCCATAATTACTTGGACATTGGCGAGGTTAGGAAACCTCGCCAGCAGTGGGGTATCCGTGCTTCGTGTGGATGGAAACTTACCATATTATAGTAAAATCCGAAAATATGTGAACATTTCAAGGAACAACAATCCACACACCATAACGCTGGCGAGGTTTCCGAACCTCGCCCCATTACCGATTTATTTTCTTAATCTTCATATAAGCGAGACATCGCCTTCCATTGATATAATTCTTTTTCTAATACGTTGCTCTACCGCCGCTCACATCATAACACTGCCCTGTCACAAAACTCGCCTCGTCCGAGGCTAAAAAATTCACCACAGCCGCAACTTCTTCAGGTTTTCCAACGCGTCCCAACGGAATCTTACTTATCATATAGTCAATTGTCGACTGCGCCATGCCCTCCAAAATCGGTGTTCCAATTACCGCAGGCGATACCGCATTTACACGAATGTTATAGTCTGTCACCTCTTTTGCCAGTGCCTTTGTCAAGCAGATGACACCTGCCTTAGACACAGAATACGGAATAAGAGTCGGGTTGCCCTCTTTGCCAGCAATTGAGGCGATATTTACTATTCTGCCGTAATCCTGCGTAATCATCGTGTCAATAACCGCCTTACAACAGAGAAAAACACCCGTGAGATTCACACCTATCACTGCGTCCCAGTCTGATTCATCTAAATCAGTCAGCGGCAGCGTTCTTCCAGCAATGCCTGCGTTGTTCACGAGAATATCAATACGTCCAAATTCGGCAAGTACTTTGTCAACAGCGGCGTGAACATCAGTAGACTGCGAAACATCCGCTTGAATAGGAAGTGCGCGTCGATCAAGTTTTTCTATTTCCTTGCCAACAACTTCTGCTGATGGTAGGTTTAAATCCATGATAGCAACATCAGCACCTGATCTGGCAAGTCTGAGGGCAATTGCTTTACCGATGCCCTGTCCTGCCCCTGTCACAATTGCTATTTTATTGTTCAGATTCACAGGTCCACCTCTGTTCTAAAAAATCGTCTAATTCAATTCCGAATGCGTCTGCTATCCGATTAACATAACTGAAAAATCCAACTACTTCTACAATAGCGAACAAAGCGTCATCAGTCAAACCATAGCTACGAAGATGTTGAAGGTCATCTGATGTGACGGTATGCGCTGCCTCAGTCACTTTGACTGCGAATTCAAGTATCGCTTTTGTAGAATCGTCAATATCGGCGTTTCGGAAATCCGATGCAATCTCTTTGGCAAGCTGTTTATCTGTGAGTTGGTCACGCAACTCATCTGCATGTGCCACCGTTCAGTAATGGCACTGATTCACTTTTGAAACGACGGTAGCAATCATCTCACGTTGTGCTCTACTCAGTGGAGATTCAGGGTCATGCATCACCACTTTGTACAACTCAACAAAAGCGCGCATGCTTTTCGGGCGGACACTAAAAAGTTTGACGATATTGTAAAGGTGACCTGCCCGTGCTATCGCTGCGTCATATTCTTCTTTTACGATGCCTGTCGCCTCAGCTTCATCTACAGTTTGAATCCATGCCATAACTTACTCACCAATGACAACACCGTATTCACCGACAACAGCACCTCTGTGTCCAGATTGGTAATGCAAATGACGTTCCCCAACGATGGGTTGTGAACTTTGCGCTTCAACAGAGCCGCGTATGTTCCCCATAGCGCCTTCATCAACATCCGCACAACATCTTGGCTTTATCCGCCGATGAATTTGCCGTCGAATATCACCCCTTTTATTTCGGACAATGATGTTAACCAATGCGTCGTCTTCTCCGACATTAAGGAAACGGAACCAGTCTTTTGCACCACTCGCAACTTCAGGAAAGAACAAGCGAAGTCCAACATGTCCACCTTCTTCGGAGGCACCGGGCAAATCAATTACGGCAGTACCACTGTGCATGTGTCGTTCAGCCACAATCGGTTGATCACTACGTATTAAGATAGAAGATTTGATTTTAATATCTTCCATTTTCGGAATCCAGCATTCAAAAGGATCCAATTCGCGTTCCATCGTCGTCACCGGGTTTCCAGTTCCATCGTCATGTGCAATTAGCGTAACATCACCCCTCTCTCTACCGACGTTGACAATAATTGCCCAGTCCTGCCATGCCGGTCCGACCTCTGGAAAGTATAGGGTTTTCGGTGCATCAGAGATTACTTGACCATACTGTCCAACGCACGTTTTCCCACCTTGGTAATGGAGATGTCGTTCACCAACAATGGGTTGTGTGCTTTGTACTTCAAGTGTACCTTGCACATTTCCCATCAAGCCTTCGGCAATATCCCAACAGCATTGGGGTTTGATTGAATGGTGGCGTTGCCTGACAATATCACCGCGTCGATTACGGACGATTATGTTTACCAACGCATCTGCCTCACCAACGTTCAAAAATCGAAACCAATCTAATGCGCCTGGAACCAATTCAGGAAAGAACAAACGCAATCCGACTGTTTCATATTCCTCCGCTGCACCCACAAAATCGAGGATGTTCGTTTTGTTGTGCATGTGTCGTTCCGCTACAATCGGTTCATCAGCAGAAAGCTGCATTGACGAATTCTGTTTAATTGCCTCCACGTTTGGTGTCCAACATTCAAAGGGGGAAATCTCTTTTTCATCAGACCAAGTAGGTTGACCGTTTGCTGCGTGTCTTGCTATACCTGTCACACGGGTTTCTTCTGTGCCTACATTGATAACCTGGATCCAGTCTTCCCACTGGGGACCGACTTCTGGAAAATATAGTGTTGTTGCAAGTGCCATTTTTTCTCCTTCTATCTATTAGAACTATTTTTACTTGATATAATCTTATATTTCCACTACAATTTTAACCTAATCTAATCTAATATTCCACTTAAATTTTACGGAGGGACTCAATGGCACGAAAAAAACTTACAGACTCTGAAATTCAGAAGAACTTAGAGAAACTCGACGGTTGGACCGTTGAAAACGGTAAACTGCATAAGGAATTCCAATTCGACAACTTCGTTTCGGCGTTCGGTTTCATGACACAACTCGCCTTAATCGCTGAATCCATGAACCATCATCCTGAATGGTTCAATGTCTACAACCGCGTGACAATTGACATGAGCACACACGATGCGGATGGCATCACCGAATTGGACTTTAAATTCGCAAAACATGCCGATGCGCTTGAGTAGCAGCGGAGATTATAGTAAAGCATATAATTACTTGGACATTTCTGAGCATCAACTTGTTAGGTTGTGCAGAAACGGAACACAACCTAAATGAAATTTAAATAAATATTTCGGTAAGGGACGAGGTTAGGAAGAAATCAAGAAATCAACGGTATGAATGACGTTTAGTCATTCCCCGGGTATGAATGCCATTGGGCGAATACGCCAAATCAACGGTATGAATGCGCGTATGGCATTCCCCGTGTGGTATTCGCCATGATTCCCCGCCTCGTCAGCAGCAGGTGTAAATCTCTGCTGGCGAGGTTTCCTAACCTCGCCAAATTACCCAATTTATTTTTTAATCTTCATACAGGTTGTGCTACAACACACGCAGCCTGTTAGGTTTGCTAAACGCATGGATAAAAGTGTTCAAGTAATTCTAAAACCTACTATAGCTGATGCTCCAACAAGATTGTTAGGATATAATGGCACACACAAGCTTCGTTTTAATCGCCGGACTTATCTTTTTGATTCGCTATGAAGTACCAGAAGCGGAAGAGCAATTCAATGACGCGCAAGTTGCCTTTTGGATATGTATACTTACGACAGTCCCAGTACTTCTTGCATATCTCACAAAGCGGCTCACCACCTTACGCCCAATGATTGTTTTTGAAATCTTGAGTTTAGTAGGGTACGTTTGCATCCTATACCAGATGAACTTGCCGGGATTCATCAATAAACATCTCGCTTTTTTGGAAAGTGTCCATCATTCACGTGAGATTTTTGCTCTAATTCCGCTTTTCGTCGGGTTGCTCGGTATCCGCACCGTAATGCAGGAGATCCCGCAGAGACGAACCGAACTACGGTGGGAATTACTTAGTTTCAATTTTAGATTGCTACTCCTTCCACTGATTCCACTGTTAGTAATTAATGCGGTTTTTGACCTCACACATCTGCTCCCTGAAACGATTCAACCTTTTGTAGGTTTGGGGCTTCTTCTTCCACTGCTCGTGCTTCCATTCATCATTGCACCTTTAATGATGCAATTCTTGTGGAAAACAGAACCGCTAACAAATATCGTCCTGAAGCAAAGACTGCAGCAGTTAACGGAACGAAGCGGAATAAAGTACCGAGATATCGCAGTGTGTCAAACAGGAGGCTTAGCGATAGCAAATGCTGCTGTTGCAGGCATAATCCCACGCAACCGTAAAATCTTTATAACTGATGCACTCTTACGCAATTTTACAGATGAACAGATTGAGACAATTGTAGCTCATGAAATCGGACACATTCGTCATAGACATCTCCTTATTTCTGGCTGCCTTGTGTTCGGTTATTTGATAAGTTCTATACTTTTTTATCAATTAATAGGAAACCCGTTAAAGTCGCTTCTCACGGGATACTCAATTATTTCATCAATTATTTCGGTCATTTTCTTTGTGCTCTATTTTAAAGTCTTCTTTAATTATCTGTCTCGACGTTTTGAACATCAAGCAGATTTGTACGCTGTTGACCTTACCAACAATCGGGAAGCGTTTAAATCCGCATTAGAAAGCCTCGGATTTCTGAGCGCACTTCCTAAAACAATTCGTTTTATTCTTGAGATTTTCAATACACACCCATCCATAGACCGAAGAATCAAATTTTTAGATAGATCAACGGAGGAAAATCCCCACATTCAACGTTATAGAAAGTGTCTACTTGAAGTAAAAGTATTGCTCGCTTTAATCCCGATATTCGGGATTCTCATTTTTCTGATAAATTGGTAGACACAGTTCACCATCCTATAAAAGAGGTACTATTTTTATGAGTCAAAAGACATATCGTGCGGCAGCAATTGGACATACCGGTGCCGGAAACTTCGGACACGGGTTGCATATTGCATACAGAAACATAGAAAACGTAGAATTTATCGCTATCTCTGACCCTGATGAAACAGGTAGGGCAAAAGCAGTCGAAGAATCAAAGGCGTTACGTAGTTACGCCGATTATCGTGACATGTTAGAAAAAGAGACACTTGACATTGTGAGTGTCTGTCCGCGCTGGACATCGGAACATGTTGCTATGGTAACTGCTTGTCTTGAAGCAGGATGCAACGTCTATTGTGAGAAACCGATGACGAGTACACTTGCAGATGGCGATATAATTGTTGTGACAGCGAAAAAACATGGATTAAAGGTAGCTGTGGCGCATCAGGCAGTTTACCTGCCTGCTACGCATGCCATCAAACAGATGCTTGATGATGGTAAAATTGGCACCGTCCAAACCATTTATGCCAGTGGTAAGCAGGACCATCGTGGGGGCGGTGAGGATATGATTGTCCTGGGCACACACCTATTTAATATGATGCGCTTTTTTGTTGGTGATGTTGCCTGGATGCAATCTCATGTTACCAAAGATGGAATAGAAGTTGCTTATGGTGATGACCACGAACCGACTGAACCTGTTGGACCGGTTGCTGGTGATTGCATCAATAGCTACTTTGCTTTTGAGAGTGGTGCCTCCGGTTTCTTCGAGTCGCGTAAGGATCAGGCAGGTTCAGGCAGATATGGCATGGAGATTGTTGGCAGTGAAGGGACTTTCTCGCTCCGTGGCGATGTTGCTAATCGACTTATGGTTTATCCATACCCAGTATTAGTACCTTCAAATCCTGAACAGGAATGGGAAGCGATTGATTTAGACGATACCCCTTTCTCAAAGGGCAATGAACTCGCTATTCTCGATCTGATTGATGCGATTGAGAATGATCGGAAACCGATCTCCGCTGCTGAAGATGCTGTCGCTGCGTTGGAAATGATTTTAGGTGCCTATGAATCTCAGCTCACAGGTCAAAGGGTTCCGTTCCCAATTGAGAATCGCGAACATCCGTTGAGTCGTGGTGCTTAAGCAGCGCATCCTAAATGTCAATTCAGCAGCCCTCCCCTTGGTAGGTGGGGTTTACCAGACGATAGGCGCGTTTTGTAAACGCGCCTAATCATAATACATAAAAATCGCGTTAATTTGGCATTATATAGTGAACTTTGAAATTATTGGGACACTTTGACAAATCTATTTTGGAAACATAATGGACAACAGAAGTTAAGCATCAGTCTGTTAGTGTGTGCTTATGAGTCCGCAAACTAACAGTTTGCGCTACAGAAATGTCCCATTAATTGTAAGTTTTACTATATATGCACACTGATTTCACTTAGTCTTTTGAAACAAGACCGACACCTGCTGAAATTGCCTTATCCCAGTCAGCAGTGAACAGCCACCAATTTGTCATATCTTTGTTCTCATATCGAATTCCATTATTGTGCCCTGGCATATTTTGCATCCAGTAGATATACCACTGTGACTCTACACGTTGCACAATTTTGTCAGGATTGGTATCTGGCCATGCATATTTCAATTTCCCATAAGTATCAACGTTAACCAATTTTTTTGTTCCACTATTATCCGGTGTCCAATCTTCAATATCGCTTTCAACGAGTGTCATCGTTTCGGTATAGTCATAGTGCTTCGTCGTATTCGGTGGCATGTGTGTCCACCCCGCACGTCCGGTGATAAAGTTACCATTTTCGTCTTGACCGACAAATTTTTTCCAAAAGAGGTCTGTATTTCCGTATTGTAGATGATTGACATGACTCAATATTGCTTCTAACTGATGTCCATGATTGTGAACTGCTTCTGCATGGCTTCGTCTAAAATTCTGCCCGTATACTGTATAAGTTGAATTGTAGATGGGTAGGTCGGTATTATCTCGGTTGCTATTTGAAATATCCCCTGTCAGAGGGCTGGACATATTCGATTCCCACCAGTTTCTGAAATCTTCAGCTTTATGGATAGCAGGGTCATAACAAGGGAAATCGGAGTTCACACCCCCCATCCATATCCATATCTCTTTAACGCCCAAATCATTAACATAATGCTCCATGTTGAATCGTTTGAAGATTTTATGGTAATCAGGTGAATAGAGAGGTGTTCCATCCTTTAAGTGTTCACAAACCGTACCTTGTGGTGTTTGCTCATAAATAGTAATGTATTCTACCACCCGATAACCGATTGAAGGCACAGCAGCAGGGTTTTTATATCCTCTGAACCGAGTCCCCTCTTCAAGCATAAACTTTACCCGTTTATCAAAAAGATCAATTCTTGCCTTCAATTCCTCTAATGGAATTTCCCCTAATTCCCAAAAATCAGGCGCTTTAGAAACATCCAAATTTACGCCGTCTGTGGTAGGTAGAAATCTCATAATGACAACCGGGATTTCATATAGATGTCCTGGTGCTGGGGTTGTTAGATAAGGATCAATTTTTTCAAATACGGGCGAAATATCCTTGGTATATCCCCGCATAGGTTGGATTAACATCATAATGAATATGGTTCCATAGCAAATAATCTGATATTTTTCAAATGTATACATAATTTAATGTTTATCGCTGTTTTCTTAGTATTTACTCTGTTTGTCATCTATAAGATTTTAGACCTGCAAACACCTTTTTTTATAGAGAGTGATCCATTTTTCGCAAGACTCCGTGTGGCAACTTAGGTTATTGCAGTGAAAATTATACGGTGTCACATGCCTCACAAACCAGCGCGAAACGTTTATTTCCATCGGTTTCAAACTCTGTTTCGTAATCATAATTGACTGGCACATTTGATGTGCCACACCAATCACATCGTCCAGAAAAGGTGTGTGTTTTTTGTGCTAAGAGCTTCTGTTTTTCATCTTCTACCTTTTGTGTTGCTTTGATGAGATCAAGTGCACGTTGGCGTAAGATCGGATCGTTTTCCATTTTAGCAATCTTTTGTAGGAGCGGTTGCAGTCTCGGATCATTCGGATTTCCGCCATCATCAAGCGTGTGCCATGCGGCTCTGCGCACACGTAAATCAGGGTCAACCAAGCCTTTGTATAACGCCACCCAGACAGCATCAATACGTTTGCGAACGTGGCATGGGCAGAGATTCTCCATTGCCAGCGCACGATCTTCGGGGTCAGTGGAGTAGGCAAGAGAGAGGTAATATTCTACCCCGTCTCCGCGCAACCTGTCTTCGCGCCTTCGATGTGCTTTCTTCTGATACTTGTTCATACCGGTTAATTTTTTTGGCATTACCTTCTCCATTAACAAATAGCTTATGTTCTGTCCTTGCACAAACTGAAAGGTTGCGAGACAGGGTAGCAACTTAGGTTATAGTAATATAGTGACATTTAGAATTAAAGGGACATTTTGTAGCACAAACTTTTAGTTTGTGCAGATGCGGACACAAACTAAAAGTTTGATGCTCAACACCCCCAGTAGGTTCGGTTTTCTGACAGAACCATAGGCGTCAATTTAAGAAAAGAATTATGCCCTGAATGCCCAGGCCGGTAGGTTCGGTTTGTAACCGAACCTACCGGGCTTGGATGCACGCTAAATTGACGCTTATAGAGCACTTTGGCAGAATACCATACGCGTATTCAGCGTTAATTCACTCCTACAAGAGCATATTGGGATAATACGGAGCGGTTGGAAACCGCTCCTACCGTGTAGTAGATACTCACAAAAGCAGATTCATTTCTTAAATTGACGCCTATGGTTCGGTTTTCTAACCGAACCGATCCTAATGTCCAATTAATTCTATAATTTACTATAATACTACGGCAAACTATATTTGATTTCCTTATAATAAAGGCAGCATTTATGTGCGGCTTTTTGTTGGGGTATTTGATTTAGGAATATTCCACGCGCCGATAAACGCAGTAACAAACCCAATCACTGTACCAAAACTACCTAATTGGATATTTCCATTTGAAGTATAGTTTGTATTTCCCACGCTGCGAATCCCATTATCGCTTATTACCAGGACGACTAAAAATGTGACAAGAAGACATCCGATCCCGCTGCTAATGAGAACGAAAAATTTAGATTTAGCATGTGTTCGTTGGGTTAACATATAAACGCTGCAACCGATGGTGGCAGTAGCTGTAATGAACACAATCGTAATTAAATTCCCTTTTATGGCAATATTGAAGCCTGAATACTTGTGGTGACTGGCTGGTACACCTTTAATTATTGCTCCTTGTTCTGTGACAGGCCTGCTGCTTCTAAACATTGCATTGCCTATTTTTCCAGTTTGCACGTCGGTTTCCCAGCTTTTTTTATACCCGCCGCTCGTGAATGTGACCCATGTTAGTGCAAAACAGCAAAGTGCCAAAATTCCACCTATAAACGTTATTAAAATTGAATGCTGTTTCATTTTCTTCCCCTTATAGGCACGATAGATATATTACAGTAGACACAACAACATCCCGAACACTTCAATCTATTCGTTATTCACCACAGAAGCATTTGATTTTGGGATGTTACATGCCCCGATATAAGCCAGGATAAACCCAATAACTGCTCCATATCCACCTAATTGAACCCTATATATTTTATAAAGATCAAATTCAAATTCTGCCTGTGGATTTCTTGCTAAGTATGTCCCAATAGCTACGGTAATGTAAGACTGGTACGACGCTGCAAATTGAATCAGTGTTAACAGAATGCATAAAACTCCAATAATACAACTGATTTGAGCAACGGTTCTCAATTTTCGTGGCATTCTCCGATTCAAAATGTAATAAACGGATATGCCGAGAATTGCCAATACAGCGATAAGTGGAAGAGTTGCAAAGTTTAGACCTCTTATTGCTTGCGGGAGACCTGTGATTTCTGGGACTAACGACTTGCCATCATCGGATGGTAAAACCAATTTTATCCAGGGCATGAAGAAGCAGAACGCGCTTAAGATACCGCCCGTTAGCATAAGAAATAGCGAGTAGTGTTTCATCTTGTTCTGAACATTAATTGTTCGCAGAATAGGTCTTTCTATGTACCAACCTCTTGTTCGTTATCTTCCATAGAAGTATCAGATTTTGGAATGTTCCATGCCCCGATAAGTGCCAGAATATATCCAATAACTGCACCAAATCCACCAAATTGGAGACTAACAATTTTGCTTAGGTCCATCTCTGGAGCAGTAGATTCCAATAGTGTTCCTGATAAGCGCTTTGCTTCACTGATTCCTTGTATGAATCGAATCAGCATAAACAACACAAGTAAAAACCCAATACCGCCACAGATTAACACTGGAATTCTGGCTTTCCAAGGTGTTTTTTGGTACAACATAAAAATGCAGACCCCAATAATCGCCACAGCAGCAAGCAGAGTAAGAGTAGTCAAGTTTCCATTGCCTGTGGCAATTTTAAAGCCTGAAATAGTTTGTGCTCCTTTTAATTGGGGAATGGCTTGGTCTAAATCAAGAGAGGACATATCAATTTTCATCCACGGTAGAAAGAAACAGAGTAAAGCGATGCCTCCACCTACTAATGGGAGTATAAGTGAATTTTGCTTCATGGTGGGTTCCTCATATTGCTAAAATTTAGTAGGCAAGTTATGAACCTACCTACTATTTTATCAATTAACGCGCACCACACGCCTGCAAACATGCTTGCATGTGCCCGCGCGATTCAGCAGCGATTGTGCAGCACTGCTCTAAACTATATGCTTTTGCACCAATTACTTCAAGGTTTAAAGGTCCTGCATAACCGTTTTCATGTAGCACACGGATGTAACCGACAAGGTCAATATCTCCACGCCCATTTGCTTGCAATTCTGGATCGCCAGGGCCGCGTTGTGTGCCTTTGCAATCTCGTATATGTACGTGCTTCACGCGTGAGACAACTGCGGCGATTGCTTCCACCGGGTTTTCATCTGCGCGGTGAATATGTGACGGATCCATGTCAATACCAAATGCGGGAGATGTAATTGCTTCCATCGCACGGAGCGTTGTCGGTGTATTATAAATGCTTGCACCGACATGCGCTTTGACACATAGTGTTACACCGTAATGTTCTGCCCTTTCTGATAGACTGCCCAGAGAATCAATTACCTCTGGCCAAGCATCTTCATTGTCGGATGAACCGCCAGGACCGCAATTAATAATCGGGATGCCTATCTCAGCGGCTGCTTGAAAAGCCAATTCCATCCTTTCAGGATCGCGTGAGGGTTGCTCCATCGCTAACAATTCAAGGGCGTATTCTTTTGAGAGGCGTTTAATATCATCAGCGAGTTCCTGCCAGTTTGCGAGGACGAGGTGCTGACTCATCCCGTCAATCGCAGAAAGTTCAATACCATCGTAGCCAGCCATGGCGATATGCTTAAAGGCGGTTTCCATATCGTAACCACCAAACAGCACCGAATTTGCTCCTAATTTCAAATGTTCTTTCTCCTTCTAACGTGAGTTCGGTATAAGCGATCTTTTGTAGCGCAAACTTTTAGTTTGCATTCCACGGATGCACAAACTAAAAGTTTGTGCTACAAGCAGAAGACGCGTCCGGTATTCTGCAATGGTTAGGAAACCTCACCTACCGCGGTTATGAGAGTAGAATTAAGCATAAAGAACTGTATATCTCTTACTCCGGACTCACGTTCCTTTTTTATAATTTCAAGTGCAATTGTTCTGATTCAGTTGTTTGCTTTATAGTCCACTCAACGTGGGAAGCGGGTGCGGACGTACCAAGATACCGCCCTGTTCATAAGATTCCATCGCTGCCCAGGTGTACTCAAGTGCAGCGAGTGCGTCTCTACCTGAAGCGCGTATTTTTTCTTTTGGTACACCGTTTGTAATGTCCTCTAAAAACGCGTGAATTCTTAACGGGAAGGTCTGTCCAAAATCGCTAATTCCTGATTCAGTTACGACCGTCTCACCACCTTCAGGGGCACCGGGGGAGGGCCAGAACGTGACTTTTTCAATGCAGTTTTCGATGCAGAATGTACCGCGTGTACCAGCAAGTTCAACACTCCACCACCCGCCGAGTCCAAAGGTAGCATCTCCACGTTGGCTTAGCAGATAGCCGATACAACCGTTTTCAAAACGGAGGTGAATGCTATTAATGGAGACCATTAAATCACCTTCACGGCGCCGAAAATGCGGGCGTTCCATAAATGCCTGTACGTGCGTCACGTCTCCACAAAAATGGCGCATGACGCTAAACGGATGTGAGAGAAACGCTTTCACATGAAAATAGGGAAAACCGTCCGAACGCGGCGCTTTAGAATAACTGTAGTTGAATTCGCCACCTGCAAAGCCCATCTTATGAAGAATATAGACCATTTCTCCGATCTGTCCATTGTCAATATATTTCTTAGCTTGTTCTGCGGGGGGTGTGAAGTAGTGATTCAGATTACAGGCGAGGTAGAGGTCTTCTTCAGTGGCTTTTGCAACCATTTCACGAGCCTGACCGATGTCGTTAGAGATCGGTTTCTCAACAAGCACGTGCTTGCCGTTGTCAAGGGCTTCCATCGTCGGTTCGTAGTGCCAACTCCCGTTCTCATTTCCGCCTGTTGTAACATCAACGATCTCCATATCCGGTTCGCCATCAATCATATCTGCTAAGCTGTAGTAAGCTTTCACACCGAGACGTTCCGCTGCGCTGTCCGCGCGCTCTTTCACAATATCACATACTGCAACAAGTTCTGCTAAATCATCGTTCGCGTGGCAATTCGCATGGTTATTCCCAATGCCACTCATGCCGACTACGCCAACTTTTAATGCCATTTTTAATTCCTTCCAATAGGTCAAAATAGACTATAATGGTACAATTCTATATGGTTAGATGTGATTTTGTCAACAAATATCTGAGCGTAATTGGGGGTGTGCAGTTTTTGGCATGTGTGTCTGAATCTCGGATTATTGCAGATTGCGCGAATTATGCCTACTCTCTGTCTGAATCTCGGATTATGCGGAAGACGCGGATTTTGTCTTTTGTACCGCAAACTTTATGAAGATTAAAAAATAAATTGGGAAATATAGCGAGGTTAGGAAACCTCGCCAGCAGAGATGTACACCTGCTGCTGGCGAGGTTTCCTAACCTCGCCAAATTACCGAATTAATAACTTAAACTTCATTTAGTTTGCGTTTTGTGTTGTCTGAATCTCGGATTACGCGGATTATGCGGAAGACGCGGATTATTGAGTTTGGGACTCCCAAACGCCTATTCTAAAGTGTGCTGCAATCTCTTGAAAAGGAACTTCGCTTGCCAAACCCCACGTCCTCCGTGCCTTCCGCGATTCAGACACTAAAGAATGTAGCACAAACTTTCCAGTTTGTGCCAAAAAACGCAAACTAAAAGTAAAATCAACGGTATGAATGCCTTAATGGCATTCCCCGTGGTACAAAAGACAAAATCCGCGTTTTCCGTGTTCTCCGCGATTCAGACAGGATAAGAATAATCAGTGCACCTTATGCGTCAATTTAACGACTTGTGCTAATTGACTATATGTAATACATTTAATACTATATTGTATACTTATGCATAGACAACATCTTTTCATGCCATTAACTTACGACCTAAACATTTATTCATGAAACACCGAGTGCAAAACCACCAAACTTATTGTTCATCCGTGTCAGTAAGCTCCAATGAGTTCGGGCACGGATCCGTGATATACTGAATTGGTCGCATAGTTGACTTATCGTTGTTTCAACCCGTCGTCTTATTTTTTGATGCAATTTACGAAACTTTGGTGGATATTGTGCTTTTCGGTTTTCATGCCGCGACTGTGTCAATATCTGTCTGAGTTTATCACTCATATAGCATAGGTTTCTCCGTCTCCTATTGAAGCGAGAGCGTTCGGGTAAATGTGGGAATAGATCGCTAAGTTCTGCTTTGATCATTTTGTATCCAGCGAGTTCACTGTTCTTGCCGATAAGCTCTAATAACCAGGCGATGCAACTAATATCACTATCTGGACAACGGCTTTTCGGTCCTGGACGAAGTGCTTCGGCACCCGGGAAGTAGGTATCGTAAAGCGTTGCGATGATATTTTTTACGACTGAGGCTGCGTTTCGTAGCGTGCGCGGTTTATTTTTTAGTTGCATTACATGCTTTTCTAATGTATTCTGTAAATCCATCCTTATGCTTCTTTTGAGTAATAGTTTTGCTATAAAGAAAGCATAGAGACGGATTAAAGTAAAGAAATATATTCAAATTCATAAATAAGTAAAATAAAATATCACATAAATATAATTAACTGGCACAAGTCGTTAGTTATGCTATAATTTATATTATCTTGAACGACCAAAAATTTCAAACCCCGTATTGTTAATCCTTGCCTACACCCGACTAATTTTGGTAAGGAACGCGTTTCACTTAAGGCAAAACATGAAAATTACAATTATAGGTACAGGATATGTAGGGTTGACGACAGCAGTTGTTCTCGCCTACCTTAACCACGATGTCGCTGCAGTAGATAAAGACAACAGTAAACTCAGCCTTTTACAAGAAGGGAAAAGCCCTATCCATGAACCCGGTATTCAGTCCCTTCTTGACGAAATCGGGCGAACTATACGTTTCACATCGAGTGTTGCTGAGGTGGTCCCAGACGCAGAACTTATTATGATTGCGGTTGGCACACCACCAAAACAGAGCGGGGAAGCGGATACACGGCACGTGGAAGCAGCTGCAAAAGAGGTTGCAGAAGTATGCCGTCCAGATAGGCACTATACCCTTGTTATCAAATCCACTGTGCCAATCGGCACGAATAAGCGTGTCGCAGAAGTCGTTGATAATGTATTTTTAGAACGCAATCTGCAGGGTAGTGTTTCAGTTGCTTCCAATCCAGAGTTTTTACAAGAAGGGTTAGCATTGCAAGGCGCATTCTATCCAGATCGAATTGTAGTCGGAGCAAACAGCAATAATGCTTTAGACGATTTACGACACCTGTATAAACCAATATTGGAACAGACATTTGATCCACCAACTTTTTTACCCCGCCCAACTGTTTACCACCTGCCACCGATGATGACGACAGACCCGAACAGCGCAGAGATGATTAAATACGCTGCCAATACGTTTCTTGCCCTAAAAATTAGTTTCATTAACGAAATTGCTGGTCTTTGTGAGGATGTCGGTGCGGATGTTACAGAGGTGGCGCGTGGTATCGGTCTTGATACACGTATTGGGCACAGATTTCTCCGTGCTGGTCTGGGTTGGGGAGGCAGCTGTTATCCGAAAGATACTGCAGCTTTATTGAATGTTGCTGCGCAGACAGGATACGAAATGCCGATTACAGAAGCTGTACGAACGGTTAACTTTGAACAGCGCAAACGGATCGTTCAAAAATTGCGAACCGTTTTGAAAACGCTCAACGGGAAAACTATCGGTATTCTTGGGCTTGCATTTAAGCCGAATACAGACGACGTCCGAGAAGCACCCGCACTTGATATTATCCATCAACTTGTTGCTGAAGGTGCAAACGTCCGCGCACATGACCCAATTGCCATTCCGAATGCGCAGCAAGTCCTGCAAGAAATCTCCGTTAATTTTATTGAAGATGTGTACCTGCTTTCTCACAATGCTGATGCCCTTGTGCTTGTTACCGAATGGGAACTTTACCATAGACTGGAACTACGCAAACTTGTCAAACAGATGAAAACACCGATTCTCATTGATGGGCGCAACGTCTTTTCACCACAAGAAGCGAGAAATGCCGGTTTCCACTACTTATGTGTAGGTAGATAACTCTAAATTTAGCAATAGCGTATGAATACCCACAAACAACCCCAACCTTTTGATCCAAATTGGAATCGCTATTGCCCACAAATGTCTTTCCCACCATACCGTCATATCCCGGGTGTTACACCGCATCCGATTCGTGACCCGCTCGGACACAGCTACGGCATAGAGGAAGAATTGGACGAAACACCGCTCCCGCCAGAGGTGTGGAAACAGAACGAGGCGTACTTATATGGTGTTGATCTCTATAACTTTGCATATTGGTGGGAAGCACACGAAGCATGGGAAGGATTGTGGCATCAAGCGGAAGATACGTATCGACTTTTTTTGCAAGGATTAATTCAGGTGTCAGCTTCGCTCATCAAATATCACATGCGAATGCTGCGACCATTACGCACACTCTCTACTGCTGGACGCGATAAATTACGGCAGGTTGTTACTGAATCTGGCGATGCAGCACAAAACTATATGGGGATAGATCTACCTGATTTTTTGAAAATCGCAGATACGTTTTTTGCTCCGTTCTTCTCAGAAAACGTTACAGAGGAAACCTATCAGAAGATTTCCGTTAAGCCTCTCATTCAACTTCGATTTTAGTTTTACTATTGCGGATATAGGACTTACGTAATATTGTATCCACTGAAAACAAATAGACAGCGAAACCTGCACAATTTAGAGTTACGGAAAGTTAGATATGAATAAGATTGATGAGATTCAGAAATTGTACAACGCATCAGGTGTTCATCCGACAACTGACCCGGATAATCCGAAATCGCAATTTGTTGTTGATAGATATGCAAAACACTTGTGTAAGTTGGTACAACCCGGTATGCGTGCATTAGACTTAGGCTGTAATGCAGGACGTTGCACCTTTGCTATGGAAGACATGGGGGCGATAGCAACAGGTATTGATTGCGCAGAAATTCCAATCCTCCATGCCAAAACAGTAGCGTATAAAAGAAAGAGTCAATGTCAATTTAATATCGGAGATATAAATTCTCTGCCTTATAGGGAGAATTCTTTCGATCTTGCGTTGTTCCCTTCAAATATAGTTGAGGTATCATATCAGACGTTGGAAAACATGACAATTCAACTAAAACAGATTTTATCGAATAAAGGTCTTTTTGTTGTATTCATGCACGATGAGTTTATCAAGAGAGCGGGTGAGACAGCTTTTTTGGATCGCTACGATGCACTGACCGGTTTAACAGGAGGACACAACACAATTCCTGGCAAAGGTCCGTTCTCCTACCCCACCTATTTTTGGACAGTCGCATTTGCTAAGTATCTCATTGAGAAACATCTCTTTTGTAAATACGTGGAACAGGTAGAAGAAAACCTGTTCCTATTGGTGTTCTGGAATAAAAAGTGAACGGAGCTCTATAGCAATGTCTATACCGAGTCCATTTTTTTAAATAAAAAAACAGATATTTTTATCAAGATACAGGCATCTGCTTATTGTAAGAAACGGTCCAATATTTGCAACGTGTTAAAAGTAGATTATTGAAGAAATTGTTTCAGGCAGGATGCCGCTTGGTGGAACAAAGTTGTCTGTCCAAATCATTTTTTTACAAGATTAGTGAGGAGTTTATGATTTTAAATATACTCAAGTTCTTCCTACTCCCTATTGGTTTATTATTTTGTTTGATGGGATGTAATTCTGAGTCCGATAATCCCTTACAACCTAATAATATTTCATCCGTTAAGGCAAAAACTTCCTTTGAACAAAATCTTTTACTCATTCTCACAACGAGGTGTGCGTATTCTGGTTGTCACGTTGCCAATGGACCCCACGGTCTCGATTTCAGAACATATCAGAATTTTATAAGTGGTGACGACGAGGGTGAGTCAGTTTTCATACCCGGAGATGCCCGAAGCAGCAATATTATAGAAGAGATTGTTTCAGGGAGAATGCCTCCGGGGGGTCCGCCGTTGACTGCTGCGGAAATTCAACTCTTCAGAGATTGGATAAATCAACAAGACCCAGCAGATTTTCCGAACCTTCGTTATGGCGATGATGACGACGATGATCATGATGACCACGACCATGATGGTCATGACCATGATTAAACAACAGTCATAAATTCATATGAGTGTATTGATGAATATTGTCTTTCTATTTTCTGATGAACATACAGGAACTGTAATGGGGCATAGCGGGCATCCGATTGTCCGCACGCCGCATCTTGACCGTCTATCCGAACAGTGCTACACTTATGATAACGCGTATTGCAACAGTCCAATCTGTACGCCTTCGCGTTTGTCCATGCTCACAGGACACTATCCGCATCAGATTGAAGCGTGGGATTTAGGAGCAATACTTGATCGGAAACATAAAACGTGGGGAGATTATTTGACAGAGACGGGTTATGAGACCGTATTATGTGGCCGCACACATTTCAATGGGACAGATCGGCTTCTCGGTTTTTCTGATCGCTTATTAGATGACCTGCCTCGGTGGTGCAACACAAAAGGGAATCCACCACGCCGTACTGCGGATGCACGTCGCGGTTCTAATTCTCATGTTACCGAATGCGGTCCGGGAGACCACGAACACACGAGATATGACCGAAAGGTCGCGGACTTGGCAGTGGATTTTCTCCACAAAAAAGCTGCTTCACCAAGCGATAAACCTTTCCTGCTTTATTGTGGGTTTATGCACCCACACTTTCCACTGATTGCCCCGCCAGAGTTCTACTCATGGTATGATCCGAACACACTTGAGCTGCCAGACACGTGGAATGAACCGCTTGAATCCCAACATCCGATAATTCAACATCACCGTTGGGCATGGCGTAATGACATCCCTCCACCAGAGGAAACTGTTCGTTGTGCTTTAGCTTCTTATTATGCGCTTATCTCGTCTCTTGACGCACAAATTGGACGGATATTAGAAACTATTGATACGTCTTCGTTAAGTGAAAATACACTTGTGATCTACACAAGTGATCACGGAGAGATGGCAGGACATCACGGTATTTGGCAAAAGCAGTGTTTCTATGAACCCGCAGTGAAAGTGCCTTTAATGGTCCGTTTACCTTCGGGTGAAACGGGTCGTATAGCACAAAATGTTTCTCTGGTAGATATTTTACCGACTTTATTGGAAGTAGCAGGTTTGGAAAAACCGTCAGATTTACCGGGAGAAAGTCTGTTGGAAATTGCCCGGCATCAAGGAGACGAAACAACACGCGCTGTGTTATCAGAATATCACCACATGGGCATGCTGAATGCTGGCTTTATGCTCAAACGGGGGGATTACAAACTATGTCATTACGTTGGAAGCCAACCGCAACTGTTCAATGTGGACGCTGATCCTTTAGAAAATGATGATTTGGCGTTGAATCCTGAATATGCTGCGATACGTAACGAATTAGAAGATGCTCTGCAAGCTATTGTCAATCCTGAACTTGAAGATGCAAGGGCGAAAGCAAACCAGAGAATGCGGAGATTGAAAGACAGGAATACCTAACTATTACACCTCACCATCAAAATAACTGAGACTCTCACCTTTCCTGTAAATTTCCTGAACAGCAATTGATAATACCTTATTGGAATCTGGGTATTCACAGACATCGTGGGGTGTGGTAGCACCGAGTATTAGTAATGTGACAGGCGCGTTCCCTTCATTTACAAACTTATGTGTGCCGACAGGCCCAGTGGGAAAAGCGATAAAATCACCTTGCCGAACTTCAAAGTCCCCTCGTGGCGTTTTGAGTGTGCATGTGCCTTCCATTACATAACACATCTCCTCTGCAAAATGGTGTAGATGCATCGGAAAACTCGCCTTCCCTGGTGGCAGACGATAAACACAATATCCTATATTTTTCGCACCGATAAGGGGATCGATATCTTTATACTCAAAGTTGTAAGGCTGTGGGCCGTCCCTATGCACCCATTCCATTTCATCAATGTTGATACAATTGATATAAATATCGTTCCGTGCTTGTAGGCATTCCACCAATTCTTGTCGTCCTTCCCTAAAGAGAGAATGTCCATCCCCAACGAGCACAGCGCTGAACTGCAATGCTAATACTTTGCGAAGTTGCATCGATGCTTTTGAAGCATCTTCTAATTTACCATCTGCAAGTAGTGTCAAACGTCCCATCGGTTCACCAGCGACTATATCTCCGAAAAGGACGGCATTTTTATTGGAAAAATAGAGTGCTATTTCGCCAGGACTTTTGCCATACGGAAGATGGATTGCTTTTAATCCGTGGACAACGGTTTCGCCATCACGAATCGTTCGCGAAGGTTTAATGTCCAGCAAATCCGCATCTGCTTCATGCACAATTACTTCTGCTCCTGTCCATTCTTGGAACGCGGCGGCTTCTCTCTCATGGTCACGATTTGTAATAACAATCCACTTCGCTCCGCCAAGTTGTTCAAATTGGGCACGGTCAGCATCACACATTGCAACTGGGTCAATAACGATATTTCCTTCGTCTCTAACCCATAGATGTCCGTTGAAATCTATCTGTCGTACTTCACTAAATATCGACCAACTGTATATATCTTCAAAAATCAATCGTTTCATTAAATTTTCTCCATTACATTTGCGTATCCTTCGCAATTAGCCTCCTGCAAAACTATTACGCGCTGCCCAACATCATATTTATATTATAGCATATTTCCTCTTTTAATTTGACTTTTCCCAGAAATCTGTGTATAATGTAGTATCTTTAAGCCGGGGTGCTGGAATTTGGTAGACAGGCTAGATTCAGGTTCTAGTGTGCATTTCGCGCGTAAGGGTTCGAGTCCCTTTCCCGGCATGCTATTCTCTTTGCAACGTTTCTGGTACTAACCAAAGGAAGATGCCAACCGCAAGGTAACCGATTCCTCCTAAAGCAAAACCTGAGAAACCTAATCCAAACAGATCAGCGATATTTCCTACAACGACAGGTCCCGCTGAACCGCCAAAATCTCCAGTAAGCCGCCACAATCCAAGGAACTCTCCAGTCCCCTCCTTCGGTGCTAAATCGGCACCGAGCGTCATCATTGTTCCTGATGCAATTCCGTTACCAAACCGCATTAGAATCGCTGCCAGTAGAAGCCACGTAAATGTCTGTGTAAATGGCATCAATACCATGCCTGTAGCGAAGATACAGATACCTGGGACTGTTGCATATCTCCTACCGAAACGGTCCATCATAAACCCAGCCACAGGAAACATTGACATATCAACAGCTGAAGAAATCGTTTCTATTGACCGGACACCTCGTGTGGTTAAGCCGACAGCGTCCTGGGCGTAGAGTGGAATGATAATATGACATCCGCGCCGTAGTGTTTGAACACAGACCTGTCCTATCCCAGCTGTTGCCAAAAGCCCAAAATGACGTATTGACACATGGAGAAGTTGTTTCAGGTACGGTTGTTGTGCATTAGGTGTTTGAGTCTTTGGATACTGTTTTGGCCCGGGTATAGAAAAGAAGCAGATAATTAGCGTCACCACTGCAATTCCAGTGTATACGAAGAACGGGAGACGTAGATTTGCTCCAAGGAAGATAGCGCCAAACTTCCCAACAAAAGTTCCCATCCGGTTGACACCCCCAAACAGCGCGATAGATCTACCCCGTTTTGCCAACGGAATCATATCTGCCATATAGGCATGTCGGGAGAGCATCCATAGTGCATTGCCGATACCGCCGATCAGCTGCGCACCGAAAAGATGCCAAATGTTTTGTGCTGTTCCCATCACGATTGTTGAAACGCCTATCATCACTAAGCCAAGCAACATCGCAGGTTTCCTGCCAATTCGCTCCACCAAAATGCCAGCTGGAATATTTCCGACAACGCTGACCGCAATAACAAAGGTTGTCAACGTATAGGACAACCCAAACGATTTGATATAAATAGACTCTGTTGGCGAGATGATGCCCGCACCTGTTGAAAGAAGCAACGCGGGAAGATAGATGGGTAAAATTAAAGATGCCCGACTGAAATTGCTGGTTGCCAAATTTGAGATGACTCCCTTAGGCGGGTGGAACCTCTACCAAAGGAGGGACGCTACAGATGCTTATTTTTCGGAAGCATCCTGAATAATGTTGAAATAGAGTGAATTTACATTATTGAAGCATATACTATAAACACACCTACGGCACTACCACATTTCAAGCCATTGGACAAGTGTTGTCAGGGGTTGTGTTTGGCTACGAATGACCCACTTAAAATCTGGGTCATTCCAATAAATGCTGCCCGGATGATCGCCATCACGCAAATAGCGGATGTCAATTGCCCAGCGGATAATTTCACTTGTGGTGTGCGGTAAGGATCGGTGGAGTGTGAGGTTATGGAACACCAGCGCATCACCTATCTCCATCGGACAAGTTACAATATGAGAGTCTTTCACCAATTCATCCATCACCTCAAGGAATTTACCCTCTCGATTTTCAGTATGATGGTCAACAACACCTAACCGATGTGAGCCTGCAACTACTTGTAAACAGCCATTCGTCTCATCTACCGGCACAAGGGGAATCCATGCAGTCGGAATGAGTGATTGTTCACTGACTGTGCCAAAATAACCACTGTCCTGATGCCACGGAACGACAGTCAATTGCTGTCCGGGGAGTTTGGGGCGGGCATTAAAAACGGGATGTCCAATAACATCTGTGCCTGTGAGTTGACCAATTGCGTCTACAAGGGGGCCGGCGTAGTGTAGATCGAAAATTTCGGATGTTGCGATTTGTCCACGCCAAGACCGACCAAAGCGGTTGGCATGTTCACCAGCGACTTGCAAGAACCGTGTTTCAAATGGAAATTCTGCCCCTTTATCTTCAACGATCCCCTGTTCTTTCAGTTGGTCAATTATACCATCTACAACGTGTGCAAACCTGTCGCGTACACCGTTGATAAGAGATTCGGGAACAACGTTTTTCAGTAATAAGTACCCATCGTTTTCCCATTGATACATCTGTTCAGGGGAAAGCGGGGATGTTTGTTTTTGATTGTTTTGCATTTTGCTCGGATTGAGAGATTTATATGTATAGTATTATAAAGGTAGGAGAAAATTCTACCTACCAAGTGATATCTAAATCAAAGTATAGAAATGATAACATAATTCTGAAAAAAACGCAATAAATTAAAGGTTTGGCTTCATCAAATTCATCTTGCATTCTTACGAATTTAATGATAATATAATAAACATGTCAACACATAGCATAAGGTTAGCGTTACACTTGGACATATATTAGATTTCACAACAGGAGACCAAAAGAATGAAGATACTAAAAGAACTCATAACACAATTTTTGTGTATAATCCTTGTGGCAACGCTAATTGGATGTTATATTGATGTAGACAATGATGACAACACTGACCTTGAACCGCCTGCGGTTCCGCGAGGTGTCAGAACTATCACAGGTGATGAGTACGTCCGTATTGAGTGGTACCCGAATGCCGAATTTGACTTGGAAGGATACACTGTATGGCGCAGAGAAAACAACAGAAATTTAGAAGCAATTGCTGATATTCTTGTCGGAACTACGCACTACACAGATAGAGATGTACGGAACGGAAGAACTTACTACTATTTCGTTTCCGCTTACGATTCAAATGGTAATGAGAGCGACCCCAGTCCTGAAAACGCTTGGGATACACCTCGTCCGGCAGGCAGAAATATTGTCTTAGATGATTACCAACTTGCTCCTGACCGCAGCGGTTTTGACTTTTCACAGCCACACAGAGGCGCTGTCGCTTGGGACGATAGAAACACCGATATATTTTTTGGACTTGACACAGAGCGCAATATTAGGGTCCTCTATTCAGAAAATAGCACTGAGATGCAAGATTTTGGGTATCACGAAGACTTTGATGATGTTGATTTTGCACCAGAATTTGGTTATACAACCGAATTTATTGAGTTGTTTGAAGGGCATATCTATGTTATTTATACCGCTGATGGGAACTTCGCTAAAATTCATGTTCGCAAACTGTTTGATGATGCTGTAGAATTTGACTGGGCATACCAAACCGAGCCAGAAAATCTTCAATTAGCACCTGCGCTGCCTCGGTAAAAGAGTAACATCTAATTTGGTCTTTAGGATATGTGGCGAAATTTAATACAGTCATAGGTATCAATTTAAGGATAAGTCCGTTGTGGTAGTGCCTTCAGTCCTGTGAATCAACGCCAAATCAACGGTATGAATGCGCGTGGCAGCATGCGCCAAATCAACGGTATGAATGCCATTGGGCGAATACGCGTATGGTATTCGCCATGATTCCCCGTGTGGCATTCTGCATGATTCCCCGTATGGTATTTGGCGTTGATTCACGGGACTGAAGGGGAGTTGTTCAACGTTTTCTATAAACATAATATAGGACAGCCTCAATGATAATGGGTATTGAACTATGTTGAAAAAAAATACAATCGTTTCAAACCCTGGATAATTGGCGAAGGTATCGATAGATAATCAGATGTTTTAAGGGCGTAAACGGAAAGGAGTTACTGTGAAAAAGTCCCTAATTTTTTTGTTTTTTGTTTTCTTATCTACAGTTTACATCCAAATAGAGGCATTATCAGTAGAACAACAGTCTTCAGAAAAGAAGCAAATTTCAGAACTGAAAGTATCACGCGCGACACAAGATGCTGAAACGGAACCGATTTATCCGTTATTCCGGAAGCATGCAGACCAATATTATCCAGAACGAAGTTCGCTGAAAGCATCGCTGTTATCGGCCTCAATGCCCGGTTTAGGGCAGGCTTATTCGGAAAACTACCTCAAAGCCACGCTCTTTCTTACAGCAGAGATAGGTATTTTTTCTTTAGCAAGTTATAACATCGCCCGTGCGCTACATTATAGAAACCACCATACATTTGGCACAGGATTTTATGATGAAAGGACAAGCAATTTCTTAACCAAAGACCAGGTCAAGGCAAGAATGTCAGATCATAGCATCCGCGGAACACTTTTCCTCATCACAGGCATCGGTTTACATATCTGGAATATCCTTGATGCATCAAAAACAGCAGAAGATTATAATAATCGAAGAATTTCTGTGCAAATGCAACAAACTAAACAAGGAATGCATGCGCTTGTTTTTACACATCGATTTTAGTTTGTTCGTTATTATTCAGGTGTGGTTGAATAGTTTTCGGTTTGCACCTATTTAATGTCAGGACACTTCACAATTGAACACCGTTTTTTGATATGCAATAGGTTGATATATCCCTGGAGTTATTAATGTGGATTATGTGAAGTGTTTATCAATAGTCATTTTATTAATAGGAGTTGGTTTACCTCTATCTAAAATTGTTTCACAAGAAGCACTATCTGAAAATGCTTCTCCGCAAAATCAGATAAAAGAGGAAATTCCACTTGTTGATGTTGAAGACGTTTCGGTACAGCCGCTAAGAGTTGGTGAAAGATTAACATACAACATCAAAGTCTCGTGGGTGCCAGTTTCTGCTGGACGACGAATTGACCATATTGAGAAAAAACTGCTGTTTAACAGGAAAAGCGTATACCATATTACCTCTCAAGTAAAAACAGGTGCTGTTGCCTCCAGGATATACCGTTTTCAGAACCGTCAGTCTACTTTTCTGAATACCGTCGGGTTTTTCCCGCTTAGTTTCAGAAATCAACTGCAAGACAAAAAATATAGAGCTCGCGTTGAGATCAATTTTCGTGATGGTGAGGCGGAATATGAGAAAATCTCACAGAACAGACACGATGAACCGGAGAAACGTGAGAAAAAGAAAATTGAGATCCCATTCGGCACACAAGATGAACTCTCTATGATCTACTTTCTGCGGTGTAAGAAGTTGGCACCAGGCAATACTTACTTCTTCCCGCTAATTACTAAAGCTAAAGTCGCAAAAGTGACCATTAGTGTAAAGCAGGGAGAAGTGTTAAAAGTCAAGGGTTTAGGTCGCGTCAGAACACTTGTGGTACGCACATCACACGGTTATCAACTTTGGTTGACCGATGACCCTCGCCACATTCCTGTGAGAATCGAAGCAGAAGTAAAAATTGGCAAAATGAAAGCTAACCTTGAAAAAATTGAATTTATAAGATAAACCATTCGGTTGCCAGACAAGACAAACATACAGAAAAACAAGGAACAGTTCGTGCAAGAGTTTTTAAGAAATACAAAAAATTATCAAAAACTGATTGAATACCTTAAGAATGAAGAAAACCCTCCGTGGCTCAGAGGGTTACGCAACGCTTCAACTTCCTATTTCTTGGCGACTCTAATAGAAGATTTTCCAAATAACGCTTTCCTCATCGTGTTTCCCTCGCATCATGAAGCAGAACAGGTAATGGAAGAGGTGCGCGCATTTCAGAACCACAACGTCGAAAATGGCAATACTGAACTGGCAATCCGAAAAAACAGTCTACATCTTTTTCCAGCGTGGCAGAATACACTATTTGAAGGTGCTGCACCAAGTAAAAACATTCGTGTTGATCGAATGCGTTGCCTTCATTATCTTGTTACGAAAAATAGTACGCCTGCCACGTTACGTTCTGTGCAAAGTGTTGTGTTCACAACGGTTCGTGGGTTATCTTATAAACTTCCACAACGTGAGACATTAGCTTCAGCATGCTGCACGCTTAAAATCGGTGATGAGGTAGAGTTCCACGAATTGATTACATTTCTTATTCGCAGCGGATACCGACAGGTTGAATTGGTTGAAGTAAAGGGAGAATTCGCGCACAGAGGGGATATTCTTGACGTTTATCCGCTTACTTCTGATGCACCGGTACGGCTGGATTTTTTTGGAGATGAACTTGACGATATCCGCCTGTTTGACTCGACCTCACAAGTTTCAATAGAGCAGGATAGTTCCGTTGTTATCACGCCGATGTCCGAGATATGTCTTGCTGATGTCTCTATGCCGCACTGGAAAGCACAAACCGAACGATTGATGAAAGAAACTACAAATTCTACTGATTTCATCAATACTATTCGGGAAATGACGCAGCTTATAGAAGATTGTCTCAAGAGGGCGCAGTCAAAAAGTTTGAATGTAATTGAGGAACCGCCAGTAGAGATTGATGGGATTGAAGCTTTCCTACCCATGCTATTTCCGCAAACAGAATTGTTGACCGATTATCTACCAGCCGAAACAATTGTTGTCACGGTTGAACCTCGGTGGCAAACACGAGAAGCAGAACAGATGCGAGAACAACTGCAAGAGATATATGATAGGAAATTGGGAGAAGGGAAACTAATGCCGCCCCTTGATGGTTTACTTGTTGCCCCCAATACATTTCAATCTGAATTGGGAAATTATCTTAATATTCCTATTTCTTTAGCGTCCCCTGCATCCGAGCAAAAAAATGAAAAAGGGTCCGATAATTTTAATCAAACTATGGATATTTCGGAACTACATTTTGATATACAGTCGCTTGGACTTGGTAGAGGCAACTACCAAATGGTTATTGACTACATCAAAAGATGGGCAACTAAAGGATATTTTGTTAACGTTTTTTGTGAAACACCACAACAATCTAAGCGCGTTTTAGAAATGTTAATTGAGCGCGACCTACCACCTGAGCAAATCTCCGTATCTGTAGGCTTTATCTCCGAAGGTTTTTTGAGTGAATCTTTGAAGTTTATTGTCATTTCAGAAAGTGAAATTTTTGGTACTCGTCAACGGCGGGTTGTGTCGGCAAAACGTGACAAAAGCGGGGCACCACTTTTAAGCCTCGTAGATATGAAAGTAGGTGACCACGTTGTCCACGTTTCTCACGGTATTGCGATTTACGAAGGCATCCGTCGCATGGATATTGATGGACAATCACAAGATTTTCTAATCCTTCGGTACAAGGAAGACGATAAACTCTATGTTCCAACCTACCAAGTCGATCTTGTCCAAAAGTATATCGGAAATAAAGATGAGTCTTATGAACCGAGTATAGACTATCTCGGTGGTAAATCTTGGCAGAAGAAAAAGGGACGTGCTAAAGCTGCTGTTGAAGAAATGGCAGGCGAACTTCTTAAACTATATGCTGCTCGGCAAGCAAACACGGGTTATAGTTTTCCATCAGAAGTGCCGTGGGAAGGCGAATTTGAAGCACTCTTTCCTTTTCAAGAAACAGATGACCAGCTCCAAGCCATTGAAGACGTTAAAACTGATATGGAAACTGAAAGACCAATGGATAGACTCATCTGCGGAGATGTCGGTTATGGGAAAACAGAAGTTGCATTGCGCGCCGCATTCAAGGCGGTAATGGCAGAAAAACAGGTCGCGCTGCTTGTACCAACAACTATTCTTGCATTGCAACACTACGACACCTTTGAAAAACGGTTCAAACCCTTTCCTATTTATGTTGAAATGTTAAACCGTTTTCGCAGCCAAAAAGAGATAAAAACAGTTAAAGAGAGACTCGCAAACGGCACCGTGGATATCGTTATTGGCACGCATTCTCTGCTTTCTGATACCGTCTCTTTTGACAATCTTGGACTGCTCATCGTTGACGAAGAACATCGTTTCGGTGTAAAACACAAAGAGAAGATCAAGCAGTTTAAAGAGACAGTAGACGTTCTGACGCTTACAGCTACGCCGATTCCCCGCACCTTGCACATGTCTCTTGTTGGCATCAGAGACTTTAGTATTATTAACACACCTCCAGCCAATCGATTGCCGATTCAGACGCATGTCATGCCTTACAACACTAAGGTCATCCGAGACGCTGTTATGAATGAATTAGCAAGAGATGGGCAGGTATTTTTCGTTCACAACCGCGTCCAGAATATCGCAATTATTGCCAAAACCATTCAAGAACTTGTTCCGCATGCGCGTGTTGCTATCGCCCATGGGCAAATGCCGGAACGTGAGTTAGAAAGTGTTATGTTAGAATTTGTGCGTCACAAACATGATATTCTTGTTTGCACCATGATAATCGAATCGGGATTAGATATTCCTAACGTTAATACCATCATGATAAATCGAGCCGATGCTTTCGGATTAGCACAGTTATATCAACTTCGCGGTAGAGTTGGTCGTGCCGATGAACAGGCTTACGGATACCTTTTCTACCCGCAAGATAAACCGATTACCGAAGGCGCACAAAAACGGCTCCGTGTTATAGAAGAATTTACAGACCTCGGCTCCGGTTTCAAAATCGCATTGAGAGATTTAGAAATACGGGGTGCAGGGAATATCCTCGGCGCGCAACAACATGGGCATATCACAAATGTTGGCTACGAACTCTACTGCAAACTACTTGATGAGGCTGTCCGAAAGTTAAAAGGTGAAAAGGTTGAAGAAGAAATTGAAATCAGTATCAATTTACCTATTGAAGCATTTCTCCCAGATGACTATATTCCTGACAGTCGCCAAAAAATTTCTATCTATAAGAAAATTTCTGCTCTAAAAACCGATACAGATAAGCATGAACTAACTAACGAACTTAAAGACAGATATGGAGATATACCCGAACCTGTTGAGATGTTGCTTGAAATCTCAAGTATCAAACAATTCTGTCAGAAACTCGGTATCACAGCGATTGTCGCGGGGGGAAATCGAATTAAAGTGGCCTTTGATGAACACAAACCCCGTATAGACGTGGCGCAGTTTGTTGAGGCAATACGCGAAAATCCACAACTTGAATTGCGCCCACCGGCACAACTGTTGGTCGGTATAGAAAATTTAACCGGTAAGAAGTTATTAACCGAATTACAACGAATTTTAACTATATTTGTTGTCCCTGATTGAACATGTTACACCAAATTAACGGGATTTATCTTTTCTCGGATTCGGTGCGGTTAGGAAACCGCACCTACCAAGATGGATCACGTTAATTGAGGATTATACACGCGGAAGGAATAACGCCTCCGCGAAATTGAAAGGAGAATTCCAAAATGAAAAAATCTATTTTCGTTGTCGCAGCAGTTGTTTTCACCTGCTTGCTCACTTGGTCTCTTGTCCGTTCAGACAACCACGAATCTGCGGAAGAAAAGATAGACAAGAACCAAATAATTATAGCAGAGTACAAGTGGAATGGTGAATTCCACCAGATTTCGCTCGCTGAATTAGAAGCTGCTATTGCCGAATTGCCATCTCACCGTCAGCGAAATTATGTGAATAAAGCGGGTAAAGCGGAATACTTAGAGGATTATATTGATAAAAAACTCAAACTGCTCCAAGCGAAGGATGCAGGTTTTGACAAACTTCTTGAACACCTCAAAAAATTGGACGATTATACCCATCAACTCATGGTTGAGAAACTTACCGAAATAGAAGTTGATGCTAAAGTGTTTTACACTGATGAAGACCTCAAGGTATATTATGAAGACCACAAGAGTGAGTACATTGAAGCAGCTAAGGTGCGTGCAACCTGTATTACTCTTGATGATGAAGACTTAGCTAATGAAACTTTAGACCAGATTAAAGCCGGAACAGACATAGCAGAAATGGCAAAGAAGCTTTCTGATGAAAAGAAATTTGCAAACGGACCGGGTGCTAATCTGGAGGATCCAGGCAGCACGCCACTCTTTAGCAAAGATGCATCGCCGAGTTGGTCTGAATTTATTGACGCAGTTTTTGAAATGGAAATTGGGGAAATGACCGATACTGTTTTCGAAACTGATGTCAATGAGGAAACATTTTACCTCATTTTTCGTAAAGAGGAATATCAGCCAGAACGTCAAAAGGAATTAGAGGAAGTCAAGTCTGATGTTGAACGGAAAGTTAAACGACAGATGAAACGCGCCCGTATCTTTGAATGGATAGATGCAATTTCTCTCAGTGCTAAACTCAAAACTTACCCTGAGAACATTCCTGAACCTGTTCAGCCAGAAACTTCCGAAGAAGAATCCAGTAATCCTGAAAAGTAGCGCTTACAACATTACCTTAAAGGAGGTAGCATTCATGAAAAAATATGTTTATATTTCATTCATCTTATTACTCCCAATTCTTGCCACACTTCCATTCTTATCCAGTTGTGGTGACAAAGCAATCGGTGCTGATGGAACTGTCATCGCTGAATTTGAGTGGAACGGCAAACAACGAATCACACTTGAAGAAATGATGCAGGAAATTAGCGAACTTCCTCAATACAAACAACGTCAATATCAGGACAAAGAGGGGCTTGAAGAATATATGACCCTCATGGCTGAAAGCCGTTTAATCCTTTGTCTTGCCAAAGACCAAAAACTCAACGAGGATCAGGAAATTCTCAAGAAAGTCCAAGATTATCTTCACGATTTAATGATTGACAGGATCACGGCGCAGGAAGTTGATACCAAACTTATCCTGTCAGAAGATGATTATCTTGCATATTATGATGCAAACAAAGAGGATTACGTCCGGCCCGAACAGGTCAGACTCACGTGCATCACACTTATGGACAAAGAACGTGCAGATGCCGTTTTTGCTGAAATTAAAGCCGGTAAAGATATTGCAGTTGCAGCCCAAGAACTGTCTGACAGAGGTGAATTGGTAGGGCCCGGTGCTAATCCAGCATCCCCTGGTGACACCGACTTCATTAATAAAAATTCTTATCCACAAGGAACGGAGCCTTTTATGGATGCTGCTTTCAGCGCAGAAGTAGATTCACTCCATGCATCGGTGATTGAAGTGGAGGTGCAGGGTGAAAAATACTATATGATTTTCCGTAAGGATGAAGCCAGAGCCGCATATCAGAAACCGTTTAGTGAAGAGGATGTCCGTAAAAACGTAATCAGGAAAGTTGAACGCGAACGACGGGATGCTCTGATGAAAGAGTGGGTTTCACAACTCCGCGAACGTGCTGAAGTTAAGACCTTTATTGATCGCATTCCGGAGGATAAACCCGCTGAAGAAGAATCTGAAACCCCTTCTGAACAAACATCGCCAGAGGAATAGATTTGCATCAAAAGGATTGGCATCGGTAATTTTCGGTCCACACGAGACACGTGGACCCCGCTGCTGGTGAGGTTTCTGAACTACACGAGACATGCGGACTCTGCTGCTGGCGAGGCGGGGAATGCCTAAAGGGCATTCATACCGTTGATTTCTTCCTAACCTCGCCCATTACCGATTTATTTTTAAACTTCATTTAGATTGTGCTTATGTGGAACACGGGGAATGCCTAAAGACAAATGCGCCAAATCAACGGTATGAATGCCTTAATGGCATTCCCCGTGTGGCATGCTGCATGATTCCCCGTATGGCATTCGCCATGATTCATACCGTTGATTTACGAACAGTTTGCTCTACAAAGACTTTTACCGAGATCACCTTAATGGAGGCACTTCATGAAACCCAAAACGATTATTTTGATACTGCTA
The DNA here is from genome assembly GCA_965221425.1 of Candidatus Poribacteria bacterium. Taxonomy (GTDB): domain Bacteria; phylum Poribacteria; class WGA-4E; order WGA-4E; family WGA-3G; genus MSPOR6. Next base: position 1,582,371 of record OZ244889.1, read on the forward strand.
ATTGTACTACTCATAAGTAGCAGCATGACACACAGTATCGCCAGGGTATTTGATAAAATTATCGCCTATGTAAATGATGATGTTATTACCAAACGCCGGCTTGACATGTTGGTTAAACAGTACGCCTTTGAACTGCAGCAAGTTCACCGATATACCGAAAGTGAAGCACTTAAAGAAGCTGAAAAACAACGTGCTGAACTGCTTGATAGACGTATCCGCCAAATGTTACTGTTAGAAGCAGCATTAACGTTGAAAATTCAGGTCACCGACGCTGAAATTGAGGAATATATTCAAAATTTTAAGACGAAGTTCCAAATTCCAACAGACGACGAGTTTAAAAAGCTACTTAACCGTGATGGTCTCACCGTCGTAGCATATCGTGAACGAATTCAACGGGATCTGATGACAGAAAAACTGGTTATGGGAAGAATCGTACCGAGGCTCCAAGTCCGCGATAGTGATATTCAAAAGTTTTTTGAAGAAAACCGAGACCAACTTCCAACTAAAGCTGATAGAGTCAGTTTAAGTCACATCTTTATCGCTTTTAAACCGACTGCAGAAGATAGAAAGGCTGCATCTGATGAGGTGAATCAAGCACTTGAAGAAATTCTATCGGATAAAACACAATTTGAAGCTGTGGCTCGCCGCCTCGCCTCAAAACACAATTTAAGTGCTCAAGCGGGATTTCTCGTGGAAACCACTCCCTCTGAGGTGCTTTCGCTTCCTGATGCGTTCTTGACTGTGCTCGCTAAACTCAAAGTAGGTGAAATCAGTGAACCGATTGAAGTGCCAGATGGCATCCATGTTTTAATGGTTGAGGCTCGAACTGATGAGAAAATTTCATTTAGACATTTGATTGTTCCATTCCTATTTAGCGAAGAGGCATTACAAGCTGCGCGTGAAAAAGCCGATGCTGTTTCAGAGAAATTGAAAACAGGTGAGGATTTCACCGTCCTTGCAAAAGAACATTCTGATGATTTGGAAACTCGCGATAAAGGTGGCGACCTTGGCGCGCATATTCTCACTGCGTTAAATCCAAAAATTCAGAAAGTCGTAGAATCTCTTGAGGTCGGAAAGCACAGTGAACCGGTTGAAACTAAAGGCGGTTTTTACATTTACAAAGTTGATGAACGGGAAACACCTGAATTGACTCAGCAAGAGAAGCAGCAGATTATCGGTATTCTACGCCAACAACTTTTTGAAAAAGAGTGGACCGCTTATACCGATTCGCTCCTTGAAAATGCATATATCAAAATTCAACCGGATGCCGTGCCAGCGATGCCAACTGCTGATTCCAAAGACGAGTAATATCAAATTGCGGTAAGGTGCGGTTTCCTAAACAATGCAGAATACCACGCGGGGAATGCCTAAAGCAGCATGTGCCAAATCAACGGTATGAATCATGGCGAATGCGCCAAATCAACGGTATGAATGCGCGTGTGGCATGCTGCATGATTCCCCGTATGGCCCGCTGCGGGTTTCCAACCCTGATAAATCTGCATGCAAAGTAATAGGCACACTCCGTGTGCCGTAACAAGATAAGGCAGACGGCATACCAAATCAACGGTATGAATGCCTGTTGGCATTCCCCGGAGTATGCCTGCTACCTTTAAATCAACGCTAAGTTGACACCTATGCACCTATGGGTTTCGCTGACGCTCAACCGAACCTACAGTGTATTACGACAATTTATCAATTAGAAATGGTATAACATAGTATTGTTTGAGTAAGAAATCTGTGCAGAAAAACGAAGAAAACTTTTCTATTAATAAAATTACGCAGACTGTAGCGATGTTGATCCAGAGATTTTTTGGAAAGAACATATCCACGGATAAGACATATCGTATAAACCGAGTTGTTTGTGTCTTACAGTTTGCTGCTGTATTTTCTATTTGCCTATTGTTACCATTACAGCAACTTAGTGCTCAAACCCCAGAGCCAGACACATCGGAAAAAACTGATACACAACCTGCTGAAAATACGGATCAAACGACCGATTCGACAAAAGAAGTGTTAAATCCTGAAAAAATGACACCTGAACCGGACACGGTAATCGGAGATGGGGATGAGGTCATTTTGCAGGATAACTTCGTTCAAATTCATGGTGATGCCCTCATCAAATATGAAGATGTAATTTTACGGGCAGACCACGTCTGGGCTGATTTCAACGACAACCTTATGCGTGCTTCGGGAAACGTGTATCTGAAGGTAGGTAAAGAGGAGACTTATTCTGATGAACTTGTTTTCAACCTTGAAACCAAAAAGGGAATCGCTCGAAACGGCTATACATTCAGCGACCCGTGGTACTTCGGTGGAAGTGAAATCTTCAAAATAGAGGATAATAGGTCTTATATTCGTGGTGGCACCCTAACGACCTGTTCCCTCAAACATCCACACTATCATTTCAGCGTTTCTGAAGTAATTGTGAAAATGAACCAAGAGATGATTGCCAAAAACATCGTCTTGCGAATCGGTGGGATTCCCCTCTTCTATTTCCCCGTCATTCGGCGCGACTTGCGTAAGGGCAAAGTCGCTAAGATTATCGTCAGAGTCGGAACAGATAGCTACCAAGGCCCCAACATCAGTATCATATTACCTGTAGCACGCAAAAGACGCTACGACGGTGCGCTACTATACGACAGAAGTGCACGGAGGGGACAAGGCTTCGGATTCGAGGGTAAATATCGATTTAGTGATACGCAGTTCCGAGAAATTCATATTCCTGTTCCACCTGATGCAACCCCTGCTCAACGTACGAAATTGGAAGAAAAGGCAAAAGAGATATATGATAGACTTGAAGGTGATTATGATCGATATTGGTTGAAACAGCTCTTTCTGGAATATAAAATCACTGACGAAGATGTTGAACGCGCAAAGGAAGAAGCCGAAAATATCCTTAAGCAACTCAATGAAGAAAATGCTAATTTTTCACAACTTGCCCAAAGAGAATCTGACCATTCAGAAACGCGTTATGACGGTGGTGATATGGGATTCCTCACACAAGGTGAGAAAGACAAAGAGGGTGAGCCGATACTTGATCCGATCTTGGAAGCAGCAGCATTCGCTCTGAAGGAAGGTGAGATTAGCAGCGTTTTAAAAACTGAATCCACTTTCCATATCCTCAAAGCTGAGCGTGTCCTTGATATTTATGGCGAACGCGAAATTAAACTACTTCGTATTGATATTGCCATCACCGCAAGCACTGAAACACAGCAAACAGTGCAAGATATAGCTGAGAAAATTCATGAACGTGCACTTGCTGGCGAAACATTTGAACAACTTGCAACAGAATTTCCCGAAGTAAAACTGTCTGAAATTAATGAAGGTGAAGGATTACCTCTGAATGAAATGGATACCAGATGGCAATATTCTGTTAGACGCTTGGAGAATCCTGGAGACATTACCGAAAGTAGACCCGTTTTTTCTCCTGAAGGTCTTTACATTTTCCAATTAATTAAAAAAGAAGAGACACCTACATTTGAGGCACTTGCCGAACAGTTTGAAGTAGAATGGAAAACTTTTGAAGCTGAGGTATTAACAGCACCCAGCAAAGAAGAAAAAACGGCTACGCCCGACAAAGATGATGCCACGGAGACTAATGGTAGTGATAGCTCTCCACCTACCATTGTTACCGAAAATGTTGAGCCCGAAACATCTACCCAACCTCCGAAAAGTGAAGAAATTATTGCCAGTGAGGAAAATGTTGATGAGGAAGAAGAAATTGAAGTCTACAAAAAACACGGTTTTCGCGGGCAATGGCAAGACCCAAGACAGGTGGCATCGGAAGCACGAAGTCTATATGCAGGTGAATATAGCCGGGTGATTAAGACAAAAAAATCATTTCGTCTAATCAAAGTTGATAAAAAACGGACTTATCGGGGTGATATCTATTTCTACGGGGCAGACGAATACTCCTTTAGTAGACAGGATGCTACACGGATCGGTAGGCGTTGGAATATGCGATGGGGACACAGGCAATCTTTCTATACTCCTTGGGATAGCCGGCGAGATGGACGAAAACCTCTCAGTTTCGTCGGGCGAACCGCATGGCGAGCGGTGCACTATAAAGAGGATTTAGGGATCCAGAGTGAATCGACTTTAAACTCTTTTGGAATAATCACCTACGGATCCGCATTGTCTGTAGCGAGTGACAGAGATGTGGATAAAGACGGAAATCTAACGTATTCCCCGGAACCTATCGGCGATATTACCAGTAGACTTGAAGTTCGACACGTCCATGATTTTTCAGGCCAAGGGACAACTTCACTTCAGAAACTGCCGCAATTGACATTAAACTTTTCACGGATGCGGTTTAGCAGGCTCCCTGTCTTTGAGACTATTAACGATGGGATGTTATTCGTATCGGAAAAGATGAAGTCCGACAAACCTTTCCTCTCACTCTTCGCTTTCCCTACGCTTGAAGACACCAGCTTTGATATGGATATAGAGTTTGGGAACTTCTATAGGCAGACTTATCGCGGCAAATTTGGGGATGAGAACAATATTTTTCTCCAAACCCTTGACTTCGGTTTCGACCTCCGCAAGCAAACCAACCTTTTTATTACGCCCTTGCGTGAACTCAAAATAAGTACAAACCTGGAGACAAACGTTATATGGCATGCGAAAGATCAAGAAAAAAACAGAAACATTATAAAGGGTGTTTACGGTGTTAGGGCGCAAGCTGCCAACACACTATTCCGCATTTATGCCCCACGTTTCATCCCTGGTGTGCGAAAATTGCGGCATGAATTGCAGTCCTCCCTTACTTTTGATTATCAACCACCTATTGATAGAAATGATAATCTTTATCCATTTGGGCCTAGTACCTATTTCTATGAACGGAAAAGACTTACTTACAACTTCAATACGAATATTGAGATAAAAACCCGGCGCAGTCAATCAGCACATCGCATCTTCTATTTTGATACCCGACTTACGGCTGATTTTACTGAATTTGAATCGTTATACAGGCGTAAATACGAACCAATTGAAAGCGATTTCACAATCGTTCCATTACCGAGTCGTAATCTAAATATGACTGTTCGTCTTACACATGACCCAAACCCACATCCTGTAGACGGAAAACAGTTCAAAATGGTCGGTGTGCGTACCAATATCAGATACACACGCAAAAAATGGTATGTGAGTGTGGGAAATTCTTTTAGCAAACGACACACCTCTAAACGTGCCTCGCGCTCAGTAACTGCAAACGGACGCTACCGTTTTAATAAAGACCTTGAATTTGACTTTAGTCTAATCTACTATCCGATTGAAAAAGATTTTTACTCACAACGTGTTAGTATCAATCGTAATTTGCATGATTGGAATTTGCGCATCTCGTGGAGTCGCGTCGGAATCAAACGCGATCCACCGTTTGACAATGTTAGACAAGATTTCACATTCCAGGTTAACTTGATCGGTGAACCAGCAGTTTCAATGGGTGTCGGTTTTGACGCGACTACCGATACTTGGGGACTCCATACCTTGCCAGCAGGTGTGCCGTATAATGCGTTTGGTGCAAGTAATTCGCTTGGTCGTTCCTTCTTCTAATAGACACACTAAAGGAAAGTACTAATGCTTCTCAAAGATCGCATCAGCATCGTGACAGGTGGTAGTTCCGGGATTGGGCGTGGAATTGCACTTGAATTCGCCCGCGAAGGTGCCAGTGTCATCATTGCGGATAAACAAGAATCCCCTCTGCAAGGCAAATATCACGAGAAAGGCGTCACCACGCCAACTCTCCAAGAGATAGAGAAATTAGGCGCACAAGGGATATTCATTAAAACTGATGTATCAGATGAATCGCAGGTGGCACAGATGATTCATCAAACAGTTGCACACTTCGGCAGACTTGATATTCTTGTCAATAACGCTGGCATCCATATTCCGGGTGGGTCACAAGATATTTCCATTGCCGATTGGGACAAAGTTGTTGGTGTAAACCTGCGCGGCGTTTTCCTTACAACGAAACTCGCTGTCCCGCACCTCAAAAAATCAGAGTTTGGACGGATTATCCAACTCGCTTCTGTCCATGCCTATGGCGGTGGTGCAGGTCCGGCTTACGCCTCTGCAAAAGCTGCTGTTGTTAATATGGTTAGGGACACCGCATTAGAGGTTGGCGAATTTGGAATAACCGTAAACGCCATCTGTCCGGGCTATATTGAGACTGCAATCCAGGACTATCTCACACCAGAACAAATTGAGTCATCCTTAGAAAAGACACCCCTGCAACGTTTTGGTCTACCTAAAGACATTGGACGCGCAGCGGTTTTCTTCGCATCTGACGATGCAGAATGGATTACCGGTGCATCCCTCCTTGTAGATGGCGGTGCCAGTGCAAAGGCATAGTAATGTTAGGAAGAATTTTCTGGAAGGAGGAGTTCCAACTCTGATTGTCCGATTATATCGTTCTTGTAAGAGGAGCTTCCAACCCCGATTTTCAAATGCTCAACAAAACACACACCACAGCCGTTGTCCTCATCCCACCAGAAACGATACAGCCATCAATTCAAGCAATTCGGCGAGTCCATGATCGCAACTTTGAGCGATGGATGCCACACATAACGCTCCTCTATCCATTTGCACCACAGCGTGATTTTGATAATGTAATCCCTTCACTCGCGAAAGCTGCACAACAGATAATCCCTTTTTCTGTTACACTTGCATCTTTTAGTGCTTTCCGTCACAGAAAATCGTGTACACTTTTCCTTGTTCCCGAACCTAAGAATGACATTGTACAACTACACAGGACACTCATAAAATACCTTCCCGACTACGATGACACAGCGAAATTCCCTGGCGGATTCAATCCACATCTCTCAGTTGGACAATTCCAGCACAAATACCTTAATGATACACTACAGCAATTCCAAAAAGAGTGGCAACCAGTACAGTATGAAGTTGAATCTCTATCGCTTATCTATAGGTCACCAGAAACAAACGATAAATTTGTCGTAGCTGAAAACTTTCTCATACAAAGTCGTTGATCTGCAGCGAATAACCACATCAATTGTGGTAAAGTATTCTTGCATGTGGGTTTGTAGGCACGATTTATTCTGAAACCACACTCAGAAAAGTGAATACTGGGTGATCCATCAATCACCTTGAAAGCAATTGACAAGTCCAGCGTGAAGATGTATAATTGCAACAAGAGAATAGAAGATGAACATCTATGTCTGAACGGAAAATGTTTTTAGAGAAATTCGTATTAAGACAAAGTCTCAATTTGGGCAGCTGTGTTAAACGAGAAGTATTCACAGAGGTGGGGCCTTAGTAAGCATGAAACATTTTTATCAACTCTTCCCAATCCTCATCCTTTTTCTCAGTTGTTCATCACCACAACCGGTAGAAATATCCGATCAGAACTTAGCTGGAGCGGTCCGAGAGGCATTGGGTTTAGCACCAAGCGAACCTATTTTCCAAAAGAATTTGGATGAATTACAGACGCTGTCTGCACCAAACGCTGGGATAACGGATTTAACAGGGCTTGAAAAAGCAGCAAATTTATTGAATCTACAACTTGATAGGAATCAAATCGCGGACATCACACCGTTGATTGACTTAGTACAGCTAACGGATTTAAATCTCCGAATGAACCAGATTGCTGACCTAACACCACTTGCGGGGATGACAAAACTCACAAAATTGAAAATAAGTGGAGACCAAATTAATGATATATCATCACTTAGAAACTTGAAACAGTTAACCAATCTATCAATTTCCAAAAGCCAAATTAGTGATATTACACCACTTATAGAATTGACACAACTAAAAGAATTATCACTTTCGTATGCCAAAATTAGCGATATTACACCGCTCAAAAACTTAACACAACTTACCAGTTTATTACTTGTTTCTAATCAAATTAGTGATATTACACCGCTCAAAAACTTAACACAACTGACTGATTTATGGCTTGTTTCCAATCAAATTAGTGATATTACACCGCTCAAAAACTTAACGCAGCTTACCAGTTTATTGATCTCTTTCAATCAAATTAAGAACATAGAAGCAGTCGAGAATCTCACAAGTTTAAAAGATTTAGGGATCAAGGGAAATCCTATTCAAGATTTGACACCGATTCATCGGCTTCGTAAAAAGATACCAAATTTAAAACTAAATATGTAACCACCTCTTATATCCAGTTCTACATTGAAACCCCTAACAACCCCCGCGTCAACTGAAAATCTATATTTCCTTTGCCATGTAACTTTGGCGTATATTGACGCGAAGCTACCTCTACAATCAACGCCAACATCTCATCAATATCAACATTCGTCAGATCCAAATCACTCCCATACCGATCGTACGTTTCAGAATCCGTTGTTACTTGGATTAGTGGCACCATTACATGTGATTGCAAGGGCGCGCCAACGATGTGTGCAAGTGCAAGTTCTACACCTGTCGATCCTAAACCTGTCAAAGTCTCTGTTGGCTGATCGGTTGGTGTTTCCATGACGTGCAAACCGCTCTTTTTAACTTTCTGTCCATAAGCCAAGGTAGGTGAAGACGCCAAGGATTCCGTCAAAAATGTAGCATTTGATGGTACGACAACTGTTCCACCTGTAGTGACAACTATGTTTATTAATTGCATGAGCGATTGCAAAACAGATGTTGTCGCCTCACCAATAGAGGTCACCGCTATGCAAAGGTGTTCCAACCCAGCATCAACAATCGGAACAGAAGGTTTGTTAGCAAGTTCATCTGCAAACCAATTTTGCACTTTATCAATCACAGCATCAATCCCGCCATCTAACTGTACACTTGCCCATCCGTAACTTTCAGTGGAAATACCCAATTGTTGAATTTCATGCCGAACATGGTCATTGTGTGTCTTTTCACAGCCGTGCTCCAGAAGCAAACCGAGTGCCACCGATGGATGTGTCAGATGTCCAATCATGGTGCGGGTGTAAATTTCTTCGGAGCGCCCACTTGATACCCCGCACCCCTCCGTATGTGCAAGTGCCACGAAACGGGATATTCCTTGTTCTTTTCCAATCTTGTGTTCGTTGCATCGGTGCGCAATCATCTGTGCAATCTGTCCTGAACAGAGGCTCGTCGGCAAAATAAGCGCAAGCTGATCACTTCGATATCCTTCTACTGTTTGGAAAGCACGGAATGTGTACGCATCAATAGAAAAACTCGCTGTTTCTTCTGATGGAATCGGTAATGGTTCACCAGCCTTAACCTCAGATGTTTCAAGCATAGGTATTAGATCCGTAGGACCTGTCTGTTTCCAATCACGCCACAGTGAAATTTGGGAATGTCCCGCTTTTTCTCCCACCGACTGCTCACCCGATGCAACATTCACCGTGAGATCGAGCATCTCTTCACCAAGCTGCTCCATCGGTGTGCCATCAAGATACGCCCCCGCGTTCACATCCATATCCTTCTTAAGCATCTCAAAACGGCCTGACGTGGTGACAATCTTAATTGTCGGCACAAAAGGAAAATTGGTGATTGAGCCGTTGCCAGTAACGAAGAAAATCATATTTGATCCAGAGGCAACCTGCCCAGCGATGCTCTCCAAATCGTTGCCAGGGCTATCCATGAAGTAGTATCCCGGGTTTTTCATCAATTCGCTGTAATTGATGACGTAGTCAAGGCAGACATCTGGATGCCGTTTCATTGCTGCGCCGATCGATTTTATGGCGATATTATACAGACCGCGAAAATTGTTGCCACCAGATGGATTCCCTTCTGCTGAATGTCCATGCCACCCAACGCGTTCCTTAAATACCTCTATTGTATTAAGAAATTTCTGTGCTGTTGATAGGTCGCGCACGTTCTGCAAAAGATACGCCTCTGCACCAATAAGTTCATCCGTTTCTGCAAGATTGGCACACCCGCCATAACGGATTACCTCCTTCGCAACATAAGCAGCGAGTGGATTACCAGACACACCTGAAAAAGCATCTGAACCACCGCATTGCAACGCTATCTTGAGATTTTCCAGAGATTGTTTAGTCCGTGGAACACTATCAACTGAATCCAACCATCTATCAATTATTTTAGATCCTTTAACTAAGTTCGCATCAAAACTTCCTTCGATCCTAAAGAATTCGTGTAAGACATTATCCAGTTCATAACTTTCGCGCTGCATATATCCCTTCAGCGTATCGTTAGTGACTGCTTCAGTGCCGTAGTCAACAAGCAGAATCGCGCCAATATTGGGATGTACTGTAAAACCCGCGAGCGTCCGCAACAACATGTCTATGTTATTTGGTGTTTTTTCTTCACCACCTTCAGTATGCGTCACCGAAACGATTCCATCTATGTTAGAATATTCTTGCGCCCTGTCCGAACATCTATCCACAAGTTTTTTTGCGAAGCCAGAGGTGCGTGCTGTTGTTCCCATTACAACGATATAGTTCCGCGTGCCAACGCCACGATCTCCCGCACGTTGATAGCCAAAGAAATTACGTTTTTCTGGATACCTTTCCAGCCGCTTCCCCGGACTAAACTCTGCTTCATCTAATACATAAGGCACTATCACATCGGAAAAGTTAGGATTTGATGGCAATTCAAAATTTAGATTTCTAATTGATAACGAATCTATCATCTTCTGATTGCAAACATAATTGCCGGGGGTGATGGGACGTGAAGCATAACCGAAAGGTAGACCCCATGACAAAAGTGGAGCCCCTTCTGCTATCGGTTGAATAGCGAAGCGATGCCCTTCTAACACAGTATGGGACAAAATAAACTGTTCACTGTTGTGTTGAATCTGCGTTCCGCCATTCAATTTCTGTGTAGCAATAGCAACGTTATCATTTGGTGCTGGTAACCGTGCAACATTTATAAAATTATGTATCATAGAATCTCCCAAGACAATTACCTCAACGACGATAGATACTCACCTCAATAGCATCCTTTTTCACCCACGGCAGATTGATTTCAAACCAATGTGTTTCACTTTCATAGTTTTCACGGACATGTTCAAGGTAATCCGCCATAGAATCCGCACCGATGCCGACATTATCTGCCAATACAGTTGCTGGGTTAGTCAATTGCGGTTCAATCGCCTGGAAACATGGAAAATAATTATCAAAGTTGTTGTCAAGCAGCAAAAAGTCTACAGGTTCTTGAATGCTTTTGAGCACCTTTTGCGCATCACCGATACGTGAATCAACGAGGTCCGCCACGCCAGCGCGTTCAAAATTGGCACGCGCTTGACCTGCTCGATTCGCATCTATCTCAATTGTTATTAAGCGTCCAGTACCAGCAGCTTTTAACACCCTTAACATCCATAAACCTGAATATCCGATAGCAGTCCCACATTCAACAATCAGCGATGGTTTTGCCTTTTCTACCCAATCCGCGAGAAATTGCGCTTTTTCCGGTCCTAACATCGGAATTCTCACTTCTCTACACTGTGCCTCAACCTCTTGTAACACTTGATCGAACATACAATCCTCCACAGTTTTAATGCCCAAAACGTATTGATTCTGATAAAAGATGAGATAATCATACACGAAAAATGTATTAGGGTCAAGTCTTAGGCGTGAAAGTTTAATTCTAATATCTGTAAAAAACAAAAAATTTGAAACCGAATCTATTGTTAGGTGTGTATTAAGTAGGTAAGCACTTCCGGAGGTGCCTGATGCTTGAATTAGATGATGAATTAATGCAGCGCTTTCAAAAAGGCGATGAAGACGCGTTTAACCGTTTAGCACGTCGACATCAGCAGCCGTTGATCAATTTTATCGCCAGGTTTACTGGGGATAGGGATAACGCTGAAGACTTGGCACAGGAGACGTTTATCCGCATGTATAAAGCGGCGAATCGTTACAAACCCGGACGTGCTCAGTTTAAAACATGGATGTATTTAATTGCTAAAAGGTTGTGTATGAATGAAATACGGAACAGAGGGCGCAGAGACCGTCTTCGTGTTGATAATATTGCGACAAACGATAAAACCTATAGTGCAAACGATGAACAAATTGACCTCATCGCAACCGCCCCGGCAGATGCCGCTTTTCAACCGGAAGTCGCACTTGAACGTAAGGAACTTCGCGACGCAATCCAAAAAGCAATCGCTGAATTGCCAGAACAGTATCGGTTTCCGCTCATCCTGCGGGACATCCAAGGATTAAGTTATGAGGAAATCAGTAAAATACTTGAATTGCGAAGCGGAACGACTAAATCGCGTATTAACAGAGCGCGATTAATGCTTAAAGACAAACTAAAACCATTTATGGAGTTATTATGAACTGTTTACAGGCTGAAGAAAATTTTTCTGCACATTTAGAAGATGCGCTTGATTATCAAACGTTACAACGTTTTGAATCTCATATTGCGGAATGCACAACGTGTCAACGTGAGTACGCCCGATTCAGCGAATCTGTCAAGGAATCACAGCAATTGCCGCAGATTGAACCTTCACCCTATTTTATCCCGACATTAAGTCAACGCCTTGCTGCAGAACAGCGTGGGACACTTTCCTTTTGGCAACGGCTGCAAGGTATTTTCAACATGCCCAAATGGGCCCTCAGCGGCGTGATGGTATTACTTTTGATTACTGGTACAGCCACATTCCTATACCATAATGATTGGTTTAATGGTGAAATTGATCCATCAAATGAGCAGATTAGTACACCACGTGCTGGACTTTCTTCTGGATCACCATCTCTCAACAATCAATTTCTACCGCGCGCTTCTGGATCATCCGATTTCTCAAATACAATTTCCGCTCAACCGATGCAACAACACTATACCTTAAAGCGAGTAAGTTACTCCACTGTATCGACTGGGGGCGGATTATAATTCTTTGGTATGAATGTCTACAAAACAGACCCCTACATTGATGAGGATAAATAAATGATTCTCGAAAATTTAAAACAGAATGAAAATGAAAACACGAAATTTTCTATTCTATACAAGTTACTTGGTATAAGTGCGTTTATTTTTCTTATCTGCGCCATAACACCAAGTTTTGGGCAGGAAAATGTGTTACAGCTGATAGAAAAAGAATTCAAAAAAGTTGTCACCACTACCCGTCCTGCCGTTGTCAAAGTCATCGCATCACAAAATACCTCCGGACAATTACCTCCCGAAATAATTAAAATAATTCCGCATACCTCCGGACAATTACCTCCCGAAATAATTAAAATAATTCCGCGCGAAAACATCAGTTCCGGCATTATTCTTGATAAGGAAGGACACATTGCTACAACAACTTTTGATATGATGCCCAGCAAGATTGAAGTTGTCTTCAATAATAACAAGAAAGTTCCAGCAAAAATCATCGGGATGGACGACCTGACCGATCTTGTTGTGCTTAAGGTGGATAACAAATTATCTATTCAATTAAAAAAAGGTGATTCAGATAAAATTGGCATGGGTTCATGGGTTTTTACAATTGGGAGTTCGCAGGGCAAACATCCAATCGTTTCATTCGGTATTGTAAGTGGTCGGGAAACTTTACCTGCTCACCCGTGCGCTGAACTCATAAAAATCAACGCACCTATTTCTCCGGGGAATAGTGGTGGGGCAATTGTAAACACATCGGGAGAGGTCGTTGGAATGATTCTTGCTGTCCTTACTGAACCTAACGATTGGAACCCACTTCAGCTGCAGCTGCCGATGCAGATGTGGAATAGCCAGAACATTACTTTTGCTGTACCGATTGAAACAGTTAAATCCGTTGCCACCGAAATTATAAAACATGGCAAGGTGCCGCGTGGTTGGCTTGGTGTTGATATTGAAATAAGTGATTTTGGAGTTTATGTTAAGCGTGTCGTAGAAGATAGCCCAGCACACAAAAGCGGGATTTTGCCTAAGGATATTATTCTTGAATATAATAATACGCCTGTAACAAACTATCTCGAACTTTTGAGACGTGTTGGAACTGCATCACCGAATACTAAAATCATTCTAAAAATCAATAGGAATGGGCGCGAGCAAAGTTATACTATCAAACTCGGTGAACGGTAGCGTTTTGGTGCTATTACTTTGACCCAAGTTGCTACCTATAAGATTTTAAACGCACAGACACCATTTTTAATTTGGTGAAATATTGTAGAGCAAACTGCCAGTTTGCGTACTATAGTAAAACCTATAATTAGTGAGACACTTCCGTAGCACAAACTGTTAGTTTGTGCAGATGCGGACACAAACTAACAGTTTGTGCTACAACACCCCGGTATGTTCGGTTTCCTAACCGAACATAATGTCCAATTAATTCTAAAATCTACTATAATATGCACAAACTAAATGAAGATTAATTCGGTGCTTTTCTGTCTGCACGAACCAGGTGTGCCTCCCTGCTGACGAGGTTTCCTAACCTCGCCCCATTACCGATTATTTTCTTATAGTAAAATCCACAATTACTTGGACATTGACGAGGTTAGGAAACCTCGTCAGCGAGAGCGTACCGGATTGTTATTCATTGAAATGTCCACATATTTTCGGATTTTACTATAAACTTCATAAAGTTTGTGCTACTATATGGCAACTTAGGCTACTTTAATCGATTAAACTCCGTTAAATATGTACGAGCAATATCTTTATTTCCCTTGATTATCAATAAGTTTTCACTGTTTTGCTCTTCTGCCCTCTTAGAGAAGTTATACGAACCTGTGATTACTGTTTCTTCATCGATAATAATCACCTTGTGATGCATTGCGCCCGAACTTCTGTCTACCCGAACCGGTATTCCGGCCTTCTTCATCGGTTCATATTCGGAATGCGCATTCAGTCCACTTTCATCAAATAGTCCGCCCATTGTAACTCCCAACTGAAAGCGATCGCGCATTGCCTCTCCAAGTTTATCGTGTGTAAATGAAAACGCCATAAAGTAAATTGACTTTTTTGCTGACGTGATCTCCTTTAATAAGGGTGAAATCGTGTCGTTTTCTGGCGCGAAATAGGTCGAAATCTGCGTCCCATCATTAAGGGAAATATGTGGAAATGGGATATGCGGATCTGATGACCTATCCAACTGTGCCGAGACAAACATTTCCTGAAATTCTTGTGTAAAGTTATACGCAAGCGGGACTGAATCTATCCAAATAACGTTGTTGTTATTCTTGTGGGTACCATTGTATGTCGGATTATAAGAACCTGTCCAAACATACTGTTCGTCAATCACTATAAATTTGTGGTGCATATACCCCTCATTGTCTCCATCATCTCGAACAGAAACACCTTCATCTTGCAACCGCTCAATTTCTTCTTTATCAGCATTGTTGTTCTCAGTAAAGACGCGAACACTCACACCACGAGCGTGTGCATCAATTAACGCCTTTGCCACCGGCGCAGAATTGAGATCGTACAGTGCTGCATCAACTCGTTTTTTGGCAAAACTCAGTTTTGTGACAAGCCGTTTCTCTAAAGAATAAGCATTATCATCAACTTTGCTGAAGTATACCTCCCATGCTCCTTCCCCAGTCGTAGTGTAAGATTTGTCTTTGAAATGCCTGATTGCAAACCCAATCGCAACGGCAACCGCTAAAATAAGAAAAAACGGCACAAACCGTGAATTTCTACTCTTGGATGGTGCCGTTGAAGCATTATTCATATTCACAGGACTCCATTATCGTGGTCAATCATTAAACACCCCATCTACGCCGCGATTCTTCCAACGATTCAATCTCAGCATCTTTCCGTTTCCAAGCGTAATGTCCTTTTGGATTTTTACCTATCCATCGTTCATCGATCGGTTCAGCAGCAAGCTGATAACGGGTATCTGCTGTAATCCGAATTTTGTCAGATGTGTTGACGAGAGACGCATGCATGAGAAACATACTAAAAATGATAACGTCCCCAGCTGAAAACGATGTTGTTGCCCAATGTCCACCAAATTTTTCCACTATCTCAAGTGGATCATCGCTAAAATGTCCTTTAATTAAGTCACGGTCAACATCTGCTTGCCCATAAGTTTCCCGTACTTTTTCAAATCGGTTGGAGCCGAGACAAAAGACAATCGGTCCCATATCCAAGGAGACATCACCTAAAGGAGTCCAGCAGGAATAAAGGTTTTGCGTGCCTCTCCCCATAAAGACAATATCATAATGAATTGGTGAACCTGAACCGGGGCCAGCGGTGCGAAGCCATTTGAAATCAAACGTCCGCGCCTTACCACCGAGAAAGTGCTTGAAAAAACCCATTATCGGCGCACCGTCAACGACTGCTTTAAATGCAGGCAGTTGGGTTAGAGGTTTATTTCCCATTGATCCAGTTGATGTCGGTTCAGAATAATCAGGGTTGAAGGTGCCATCCATTAGCGGTGTATCGGGAGCAAGCATCCCTTTCGCTGCCAGCTTCTCCAGAATTGCTCGGCGCGCAGCAAGCACTGTCTCTTTGTCGTGTAGTCCACGGATCAATAAATACCCATCTTCTGCCATCCGTTCATGCAACGCACCTGGATTGTCCAATATGTCATTACTGTCTCGTAAATCGGTGCGAACTTCTATTTCCTGATGCAAAAAAGGCAACTTCATCTTACGTCCTCACTTCTGATGGTGGCGATTCTTTCAGCCATGCATAGTTAAACCGATAGTGTTGTTTACTACTAATCAGATGGACAATGCCATTCCGATCTTGACACACAGCGAGGTACCCACCGGGTTCAGCACTGTTCAATCCCATTGTAAACGGTCGTCCATCCATCGTTTCAATTTCTCGGTCCGGTCCATCATCTGAAATCAGGCGGATATGAGACCACGTTTCACCATCATCATAAGAGAGCGCACCGAAAAGCCCTGTTACCAAGCGTTCATTTCCGGAATCATCAATAATTGGCATCGTTTCAGGAGTCTTACGACTTCCCGTAAAGGATGCAAGAAAAATCGGGCCCTCCTGAAGTCGCAAAAACACACATCTTTGTCCACCTGAAACAACAGGAAACTGACTCGCACTGTACTCCCACGTTTTACCACCGTCTTCAGAGACACTTTTCGGCATACGACCATCAATCGTATCACCCCGACCGTAGGCCATTAGTCGACCATCAGACAACTCCACAACAGCAGCGTGTATCCCAGCAATCCAGCCGCCGCTTTTTCCTACGGCAAATTCGGGAATAGGTTGTCCTGCCCCCGGATCGTACCACGTTTCGCCATCATCGTCACTTAACCAGATTGCGGTACCGCCGTTTCCACCTGTCACTGCATCACATGCAAGCAGTATAGAGCCATTCTGTCTTCGGAAAACAGAGGCGATCGGCATGTGTCGAAGACGATGTTCCGGTGAAATAAAGCAGGGCTTTGACCACGTTGCACAGTTATCGTCAGAGTAACGCATCACCAATGCTAAAGGTCCCCACGTCGCTGCTGCTGATAGACCGTTGAAATGGTAAATCCGTCCGTTCTCATTACGCCATAGGGAAGTGGCATGATTATTTCGGTCAGGTGGTCCCCAAAACGGTTCGGCAACCTCCCATTCCGATTCACCGTAACGCAACCGACTTGCAGCGACTGTTAATTCACGTCCCCGCTCTGTTACGCATGAATACCATGCTGCAAACATATCTCCATTCGGACATTCTACTATTGCAGGCACGTGGTTATGCGCTGAATAAAGCGGACCGTTAGAATCATCTGGAATTCGGACAAACGGAATAGGTTCCGCAAAGGACGGCGCGTCAGTAGGCACATGCCGCTGTGCCGTAACTTGTTTGACATCGCGTCCCCATAACGCTACTTTCTGTGCAGGTAAAAGCGTCGCTGTTTCAGGTATCTCGCCACAGACAACGCGAAACCCAATATACCAGTGTTTATCTTCAGGCACTGCTCCCATTCGATTTGCAGAACGTAAATAGCAAAGCAGTGTGGAATGACTGCCGCCTCGCGTCACCCGGTAAAGCCCCTGTTCTCTTCCAATGGGGTCAACTTGCTGGTTTGATTCATAGGGGCCATACCAATCTTGGCACCACTCCTCAGCGTTTCCGTGCATGTCGTAAACACCCCATGCATTTGGTGTCGTTTTACCGACATGCAAAGGGACAACTTCCTCTGCACCTTGGCTCCGTCCCACATCCGGGTACCAACTCTCTCCAACGTTTTTGTGATACTCATCGGGTAAGGTGTCACCTGTATGATAATGTGTTGTTGTGCCTGCGCGGCAGACGTATTCCCATTCCGCTTCAGTCGGCAACCGATAAGGGAGTCCTTCTTTTTCAGATAGCCATTCACAGAAACGTGTCGCATCGTGCCAATCCACAAAAACAACAGCTTCATCATTGTCTTGTGAGAAGCCTAATTTGCCGCGTAACTCGCTATGGTCAGATTGAAATTCTTCGTATTGTGCGTTTGTCACCTGAAAAATGCCGATGTAAAATGGTGTACTAAGTGTTACTTGATGTATCGGTTTTTCGTCCCAATCACCATCCCGCAGATATTCTTTACCTGCAATTAATTCATCAGCAAGATTTGCCTGAGCCGAACCCATCATAAAGGTGCCCGGTTCAATTCTAACGAACTGCATGCCGATTGAGTTTGTAAAAGTCTTGTCTTGAAGCGTCTGTTGTTGCATAACCTTCTCGTTTCGGAGTTTATAGCGTAATCCATAGACTGGTTGAAATTCTATTACGCCACTTGTGACGGACGTTGTTGCAGGACAGGGATAACATAACTCTGAATAGTAAGCCCATCAACGATGTCCGTTTCAACCTGTGAGTTGGGTTTCTCACGATAGTCAAACACAATGTAATAACCTTCTACCGCATTCTCCAGTTTCAGATAGGCAGCCAGTTGCTGTTTACCTATCTGGTATGCTTTTTCATTTCGCCAAACTTTAGTTTCAACAATATATTTTTGCCCTTTGTGCCCAATGATCAGGTCTGCCCGCCCTCTCCCTGTCGGAACTTCCAGGTACATCGTGGCACGAACCATATTCACAAACTCGTCCAGATAAGCAAAAAGCAGATACTGTCCAACAAATTCTTGCGGTGTATCAGGCACTTGTAGAACTCTGTAACCTGCGCGTGCAATGAAATCTCTGAAGTTTTCAATAAGCGTCTGCATCTGAAGTTGTCCTGCCTCTGATACATACTCGGTAAAGTCCATCGGTCCATCTTCAGCAAAGTATTGATCCTCAAGTCCATTTATGAATGGCTGAAACGCTTGTAGAACACGGTGCAGATAGATCGGATTACGGATTTGACACATCCCATCCTCACTTTCTCCAATTATCCCATAAGTTGCAAGTTCACTGATAATCTCATCGTCAAGATTAAAACGTCTGCGTTCTTCATAAAAGGTGATACACATAAGCATTTTTTCAAAGCGTGGATCTCTTTTAATGTTTGTTATGAGATGTGAGATATTGGTATTGCGTTCCCTCAGAAGTTGTTTATGTGCTGCTGAAAAGTGTTGCATCTGAATCGGCTCGGATTTCGGAATATCAAGTTCGTCAGTGAGGATCTGTCCGAATCTGTTAACGAGGAAGGGTTGTCCGGCTGTCTGTTTGTGGACTGCCTCAATAACTTCAGGGACAAAAGGTTGTTCTACTTCTTCAGTGTATTGTGAAAAGAGTTCTTCTACCTGTGCAAGTGTGAAGTTTGACAGTCTAAACTCATCTTGTATATTGAATGGGGAGATTGAGCGGTCATAGTTAAGTTGAGTTATGTTTTTAACACCGACAATACCGACACTATACGGGCATCGGGGACCTAAATTGGAAAGGTATATCTGGCGGAGCGTGTGCAAAAATCCGCGGAGTGCTTCGGGAGGAATACCATCAAATTCGTCTATGATTACGACAAACCTTTGATTGGGCAACAAAATTCCCAAACGTTCAAAAAATTCTCGCATTGAAATAGGATTGATAATCTGTGCATCTTCCATAAAACGGAAAAGATCATCAGAAGGATTTTCCTCACGTTTTTGGAAGACGTACTTAATGTGTTTACATATTTCTTTACTAAGTGAGGCGTAAAAAGTATCAGAATCCGTATCTACATATCCTTCAAAATTAAGCTGTATGGGAAAATATGGGTGTTCTTCCGCTTCAAGGGCATCAAGCGCATTTCGAAAAAAAGTAGTTTTACCTGTCTGCCGCGGCGCAAAGAGAACGATATAGCGTCCCTGTTTCACGCGATTTATGAAATCTGCAAGTTCTTCCTTACGTGAAACAACATAATTTGTTTCTGGGTGGACGGGGCCGTAAGTGCCAAAACATTTCATGCCCTGCTCCAAAGTGTTGAGATCAAAAAGGTTTGTATTTATTATACAAGGTCTACCTATAGAAGTCAATTAATTGCGGGTGTGCTCAGGGTTATTTAGTTTTCAGTTTTTCTTGCGATTTTTATCGTGACCGTTAATATTTATGATGCAGTCCAATGTAGTAACTTGAGTAATATTAACCGTTGTTTTTAATTTGACTGCTATCCACCCCTATGCTATTCTCAAAAGTATACTTGATCTTTTCGTCCATTCTTAGAATAATTGCTTATTTCCCTCAAAAAACACATTATTTTTAGCAAAGTGCAACCTTCCAATTCAAAATCGCGTCTATAAGTTAAAAGAATAATTTCGTTTGTGAGGTGTCCTATGATACACGATGATGCTGAGTTAATTGAACGTACACTTGAAGGTGATCAGCACGCTTTCGCTCCACTTGTGGAAAAATACCAAAATCAGATACACACGTTGGTATGGCAAAAAGTTGGTGATTTTCACATTGCCCAAGAGATTACGCAAGACGTATTCATTGCTGCATTTCAGAAACTCAGTACGCTCAAACATCCGAACCGCTTTTCAGGATGGCTTTACGTCATCGCGAATCGCAAGTGTATAACGTGGTACCGTAAGAAAAAGCCCCAACCGCAATCATTAGAAGAGATAGATCCAATGGAATTAGAAGAGGCTTATTATTCGGAGCACATCTCACGGGAGCGCGAAGAAGCTACGAACGAAAAGCGGCGTGCAGCGGTTCAGAAATTACTTAGCAAGCTGCGGGAAAATGATCGAATAGTCATAACGCTCCATTACCTGACTGGATTGACATGTGAAGAAATTGGCAAATTTCTCGGCATATCAACGAACACGGTTAAGAGTCGCTTGCACCGGGCACGCAACAGATTAAAGAAGGAGGAAAGCATGATTCAAGAGATTCTTGGTGGATTCGAATTCCCAATAGAATTAACAGCAAACGTGATGAAGGAAATTTCGCATCTTAATCCGATAGCACCGTCAAGTGGGAGTCCTCTGGCACCGTTGGCGATTACTGTTGCTGCAAGTATTTCAGCTGTATTACTTATTGGAATTGGGATGCAGTACTATTTTGGAATTAACAAAACAGAAAATGGTAACCCGTCAGTTGCAAAGCGGGATACAGAAATAAGACGCGCATTTGGCGCACAAGAATACACGCGTTGGGGTTTACCCGAAGGCGCAATAGCACGACTTGGTAAAGGCTCGGTAAACGAGATTAAGTATTCACCGAATGGTAAATTATTTGCAGTTGCGAGTAATGCTGGGATGTGGCTGTACGATGCTGAGACAACTCAAGAACTTGTTTTAATGGGTGGAACATCTGAGGTTTTTTCAATAGCGTTTAGCCCAGATGGAAAAACACTTGCAAGTGGAGCAAATGGTGAATCCGCCACACTGTGGGACCTTGAAACTCGTACCGTCAAATCCAAACTTTCAGTTCAAGAAGAGTCATATCCTATTCATTCAATAGTTTTCAGTCCCGATGGTAGGGTGTTAGCAACTGGAGAAGGTGCTGGAGTCCGCCTTTGGGATGTTGACACTGGTGAACTGAAAGCGACATTGCAGGAGAATAAGGAACGTGTTGAATCTATCGCCTTTAGCCCAGATGGACGAACAGTCGTGAGCGGTAATTCCGACAAAACCGTCCGTCTGTGGGATGTCAGCACCGCTACGCTCACAGCAATATTCACAGGTCATACACAGCAAGTTACATCTGTCGCGTTTAGTTTAGATGGTGAAACAGTAGCGAGTGGGAGTTGGGACAGAACTGTTCGCTTGTGGGATGTTGCCACCGGGGCCCAAAAAGCGATACTCAATGGACATACGGGATCGGTTGCATCTGTTTCGTTTAGTCCGGATGGGAAAACGTTGGCAAGTGGTAGTGTGGACAAAACTATCCGCTTGTGGGAGTGGGATGTTCAGCGTGATGTAGGTTTAGCTGGTCTGGATTTACAAAATACACCGTTTGTCACGCTCCAAGGACATACATTTCCTGTTGTTTCGGTAGCATTTAGCCCAGATGGGAAAACACTAACGAGTGCAGCCAGTGACGCTACGATTCGTGTATGGGATATGGCAAACGGGGAACATATCAATACTATTCCTGGTCATCTGTCTAATATCACATCCGTAGTATTCAGTCCGGATGGCGAGACGTTGGCAAGTTCAAGTGACACTACCGTCCGCTTGTGGGATGTTGGCACTGCAGCCTTTAAATCCACGTTAGTAGGACACACAGGTGCGGTGTTTTCCGCAGTTTTCAGTCTGGATGGTAAGATGGTGGCAAGCGGAAGTGTCGATCACACTATTCGTTTATGGGATGTTACCACTGGAAAGCAAAAAGATGTTTTTCCAGGACACACAGACTTTGTTAATTCAGTAATTTTCAGTCCGAATGGTAATATATTAGCAAGTGGAAGTGCAGACAATACTGTGAGTATATGGGACGTTGTCACAGGGGCGCTCAAAACAACACTCACAGGTCATACAGATCGCGTACTGTCACTGTCATTTAGTCCGAACGGTAGTATGTTGGCAAGTGGAAGCGCAGATACGACAATCCGTTTATGGGATATTACCACTGGAAAACAAAAAGCTGTGCTTACGGGACATACGCGAGATGTTAATTCGGTTGCATTCAGCCCAGACGGTGCAACTTTAGCAAGTGGAAGTGACGATGAAACCGCTCGTTTATGGGATGTTGCTACTGGAAAACAAATGGAATCCTTCAAAGGCAGTATATGGGTTGAGTCTGTGGCGTTTAGTTCAGATGGTAGAACATTGGCAGTCGGAAGTTGGAGTCGAATTGATCTTTGGAATGTTTTCTTGTTGACACATATTGCTACGATCAAGGGACATCGGCAAGTTGTTAACTCAGTCATGTTTAGTCCAAATGGACAAATTCTTGCAAGTGGAGCACTTGACGGTGTCGTGTATCTCTGGGATCTTGAGGCTTTTGTTAAACCGAAGGAATAGACTACATCTTGCTTTTCCAAATTTTCATTTTCGTTCGTATCTGTCCGAAGATAAATTTATTGATCCGGTCCTTTTCTGTCCAATGCAGGTGCCTCCCTGCTGGCGAGGCGGGGAATGCCTAAAGACGAATGCGCGTATGGCATTCGCCATGATTCATACCGTTGATTTCTTCCTAACCTCGCCACAGGACCGATTTATTTTTTTATAGTGAAATCCAAAAATATGTTCACACTCTCTGGTAGGTGCGGTTTCTAACCGCACGATTTTACATAGGTTCGGTTAAAAACCGAACCTACCGGGGGTGTTGAGCATCAAACTGTTAGTTTGTGTCCGCATCTGCACAAACTAAATGAAGTTTAAGTTATTAATTCGGTAATTTGGCGAGGTTAGGAAGAAATCAACGGTATGAATGCCATTTAGGCATTCCCCGCCTCGCCAGCAGAGATGTACACTTGCTGCTGGCAAGGTTTCCGAACCTTGCCACGTTGCCGAAATATTTATTTAATCTTCATTTAGTTTGTGTCCGCATCTGCACAAACTAACAGTTTGTGCTACAAAATGTTCCTTTAATTCTAAATGTCACTATATGTAGCAGCTTGAGTTATATTAACCGTTATTTTTAAATTGACTGTTATCCCTCCTTATGCTATCCTTTAGACTACACATTTCAAAGTATCCGTCATCATACCTCAATTTATCAGAAAATTTAGTTTTTCCTCTGAAAAAAACACACTATTTTTCTTAAAGTGAAACCTTCCAATTCAAAATCGCGTCTATAAATTAAAAGATTATCTCTATTTGTGAGGTGTTTCATGAAACACAATGATGCTGACCTGATTGAACGCACCCTGGAAGGTGATCAACACGCATTTACGTTGCTTGTAGAAAAATATCAAGATCAGATACACATGCTTGCATGGCAAAAAGTTGGTGATTTTCACATTGCCCAAGAGATTACGCAAGACGTATTTATTGCTGCGTATCAAAAACTCAGTACGCTCAAACATCCGAACCGCTTTTCAGGGTGGCTTTATGTCATAGCGAATCGCAAGTGTATAACGTGGTACCGAAAGAAAAAGCCCCAACCACAATCATTAGAAGAGACAGATCCAATGGAATTGGAAGAGGCTTATTATTCGGATTATGAGTCGCGGCAGCGTGAAGCGGCAGCGAATGAAAAGCGGCGTGCAGTGGTGCAAAAACTGCTCAGCAAACTCCGAGAGAGTGATCGGACAGTGATTACATTACACTATCTCGCTGGGTTGACATGTGAAGAGATTGGCCGGTTTCTCGGTGTTTCAACGAATACGGTTAAAATCCGATTACACCGCGCACGCAACCGATTGCGTAAGGAAGAAGCAATAATTCAAGAAAATCTAAGTAGTTTCCAAGTTCCAAAACAACTGACAGAAAATATTATGAACAAAATATCCGACCTTGAGCCAGTAGCACCATCTACAGGTAAACCGCTTGTGCCTTGGGTTGTTTCCGGGGCTTCTGCCGTTTTGGTCTTTTTACTGCTTGGTGTAGGCGCACAATATCTTTACCGTTTTCAGCAGCCGTACAGTTTGGATGCAACATCTGAACCGACAATTGAAATAACAGAAGCAAAACAAGTTGTAGATTCACCTGAGAAACCTTTGGTACGAAATAAGGTTGGACGACCAGATGTTCCAAATAGAAACAACGGTGCTGCACAGGAACCGAACCCACAATTAGTTGACTCAACACAAACAGATACGACAAAAAACTCAAAATTAGATGATATTACGCAGAAAGGTACTGTGTCTCTTTCTGGTAAGGTCGTAGATGAAAATGGAAATGCTGTTTCGGGGCTGCAACTCGCAATAAAACCGGTTGAATTTAGTTTAAGTCCAAATACAGATGTGATACCTCGCACCCCTTTTTCTTCTTGGAAAAGAGTGAAAACGAATAAACAAGGTAGTTTTTCTTTTCCCAACATTGATTCAGTCTCATCGCAATTGGTGATGTCTCCTGAAGCGGAATCCGATTTTGAGATTATTTCTCTTGATATCGGGGATGTAACCTTTTATTCTACAGGGCACCATTCGGATATGCCCAATTGGCTTGGCAAGATGACCTTTGCAATTGAACCGGGGGTACCACTTAAGAATATGGTTGTGACTGTGAGACCTCCACGAATGCGAATTAGGGGACGGATTCTTTTAAAGGATGGAACACCACTTGCCAATGAACACATCGGACTCACTGTTCGGCAACGTAATCAGGAGACGTTCCTCTTTTTCTTTCGCGGCAGTGGAAGCAGTTCAACTACAGGCGGGAGTGCTGAAACTGATTCACAAGGCTACTTTGTATCTTACCATCCAAATGAAGCAGCTGAATACGCTGTGTCAGTGGAATATGAAAGCGAAAAAGTAAACTCAAGATGGTTTCATATTAAAGAAGGACAACGTTACGATAAGTTGGTTTTTAGACTAAAAAATATAGAAAAACACCGTAAAATTCGGAGAGAACGCATCAAGGCGCAACAAGCAATATGGACAGTGAACCCTAAAAATGGACACGTTTATAAAAAAATCCAGTGCAGCAGTTGGAATGACGCAAAAGCCAAAGCTGCTGCTGAAAATGCCTATCTCGTTGCTATTAACGATGAAGCAGAACAGAAATGGTTAGAAGCACGTTTTGCTGAAAACTTATTCTATTGGATAGGATTGAACATTTCACAAAATAAAGCGTCATCACAGTGGGACAACGGTGAGCCACTCACTTATATTAATTGGTTAACAACGGAGGAATCTATCAATGAATCCAAAGTTCCCGTTGCTATGGATTTCTTTTCAAAAAGATGGATGTCGATTGAAACGGATAGTCCATTTTTGCCTGTTGTGAAGCATGCAATCCTTGAAAAGAAGGGGCCGCAATAGGTTAAAGGCGTTTGTAGTCGCGCAATTCATTGATAGGCGAGCTTTGATAAAGATTAATTTTAAATTCGGTCCTTTTCGGTCCGTACGAGATAGGTGTGCCTCCCCTACTGGCGAGGTTTCCTAACCTATCCTCACGAGATAGATGTGCTTGCTGGGCGAGGTTTCCTAACCTCGCTACATTACCGAAGCTTCATGTAAGCACGCTGTAAAAAGTGTCCAATTATATATGCTTTAGCATAAAAGGAATTCGATATGACTTATTTTGATTTTATAAAACAAGCACTTATTTGTATCACACTCATAATTGTGTTTAGCTTTGGTGCTGCATACCAAAGCACTGCTGAAGATGGAACATCAACATTATCTGGGCGCACTACCGATGCAAAAGGTGAACCGATTGCTGATGTCCCAGTCCTTCTTCTTTACGTCATAGTAGATGAAAATAGTGGTATACACCTACCACATAATAGCAAACAGTACCCTTTCCTTGTTCAAATACCACCAATGTTTAGCGGTGCAAAAGTGCCAAATTATCAGAAAATGCAAGAATTACAACCCTATTTAGAATCTAAGACTGATTCAGATGGAAAATTTACTTTCTCTGGCATTGCTGCAGAGATGGTGCAATTGATGGTTTTGCCTACCATGCCGCCGGGAAAAGAGATGCCGATCCAAGAATTAGGAACAGGTAATTTCACGCGTCTCCCACAAATTCATTTAATTCAGTTCGGTGAGGTATCGTTTTACCCACATCAATTCTCATTCTTTCCACCACTTGGTGCTGTAACATTTGCTATAAAACCCGGAACAAACATGGAAAATGTCCATCTCAAAGTCGTGATGGAAAACCCGCTAAATATCCGAGGCAGAATTGTTTTTGAAAATGGAGAACCACTGTCCGAAACTGCCCTTGGAATTAACATAGGGCAGCTCAATTTAGATGGAACCAGTGACTATCCTTTTAGTCTCCCTGTGCCGATTCAAACGGATGAGGATGGATATTTTGATCGGACTGTTTTCGGTACAGGAGTCTATGGGCTCTCCGTAAATTATCGTGGGCTTTCTGCTCTAACAAAACCGTTTTTTCTTCAAGGCAAACAACCGCCTGAAGTTGTAGTTTTAACGCTCAACGGTAATCCTGACGAACTTGAGAATTTACCAACTGAAAACGGGGAAACGAAAGAGGCACACCCACTGTATATGCCAAACTTTCCCGGTATGTGGATCATCAATCCTGCAAATGGACATGCTTACAAGTGGATCAAGTGTAATACCAGAATGGATGCGCAAATCCAAGCCGCGCGTGAAGATGCATATCTCGTCACAATCACGAGCGAGGCTGAGCAGATATGGCTTGAAGCCGTCTTTGGAATGGGACCATATTGGATTGGGTTGACCGATGTTCAAAAAGAAGGTAAATGGCAGTGGGACAATGGAGAACGTCTCAAATATACCAACTGGATAAGCTTGATGATCGCTTTTCCCGCGATGTTCCCGCATTACTAAGGTTTTTTGGCGTAAAAGGCGATTTACAAGTCAAATATGAAGAAAAGCAAGACTATGCAATTATGTCCTCTCCAAATTTACATGGCAAGAATGGTAAGTGGATCGCTGTTGAATCAGAAAACTCACATTTTGGTCGGACACGAATGGCAATCCTTGAAAAAGACAGCGTGCAAGCTGAGAGAGAAGTAACTGATAAATAATTTTCTGACTAATCTAACCTATGGCGTGCTTTGCAGTGCGCCTTTCTTTTTCACAAAACCCCTTCCAAGTAAACTAAAACTTTTCTTCATTTACCGCTCACTTTAGCATCAAAATGCCAAATTTGACAACAACACCCATAATCTGTTAAAATTGTAAACACCGTATCGAAAGTATCTGTTTAATCTTGTAACATTTTTATAATGTCTTTGTATTAACGACAAACATGTTTTCGGTTTATAGTAAAACCTATAATTAATGGAACACTTCTGTAGAGCAAACTGTTAGTAAATCAACGGTCTGAATCATGGAGAATGCCATACGGGGAATGCCATACGCGCATTCATACCGTTGATTTGGCGCATTCGCCCAATGGCATTCCCCGTGTCTCATTGGCACAAACTGGAAGTTTATGCTACTACCTTCTATTGTCCGTTGTGTTTTCAAAACAGGTTTATTAAGCGTCCTAATAATTTCAAAGTTCACTATAAATTCAGTTGTGTCCGGCAATACTTAATAAATAATGAGGTGAATTGTGCTATGAAAAGTAACAAAAACAAAATGTTTTTACTAATTTCTTTAGGGATACATTTTGCATTGATGTTGATTATATCACCGTTTTTGATCGAACATTTCAAGGAAAAAGATGATGCTCTCTCTTTTGAATTTTTTAAGGTAGATACTCCTGAGCAGATAAAAAGACGTGTGATGCGCCAACACCAGCAGGTACAACCGAAACGTAGCACCGATGATGGCGCACCGACTCTTTTGCGCGCAGCCCCAAAGTATGCCCCGAAGGTGAACCCACCAAAAGCCCCGATTCACGATACTGTCGTCCCAGAAATTGTCACTTTTGCAAATATACCTCAAACGAACGTTCCAGCAATACCGAACACGAGTTTTGGGACAGATACTGAAACAGCGGGGCCCGTTGTCGCTCCAGAATACCGTGGAGCAGGAGGCAACGTCCCTGGCCCTGGACGGGGCGGCACTGGCACTGGGCGTGGCAGCGGTATAGGCAGAGGATTGTCAAACGTAGCGGGTGTGGAGGGTGTAGAGGACCTCGGCTCAATATTTTTGGATGAACACATCAAGGGACTCGGTATCTTTGACGATGACGTAAAACCTGGACAAGGATTAATAGGTAAGGTCTATGTGCCTGGTGGAACATTTCGTTTTATGCCTAATTTTAAGCAGATGACACCTCTATATACCTTTGCAACGGCTAATTTGGATGTAGCTCCAAGACATTATACTGAGGGTTTTCCCACACCGCAGAAACAGGATGTACTTGAATATTTCGCTATACATTTCCGTGGAAAATTGGCTGTGGATACACCTGGAACTTATATGTTTGAGTTGAGCTCTGATGATGGGTCAAAGTTTTTTATAGATGGAAAATTAGTTGTAGATAACGGCGGTATTCACCCTACTCAAAGTAGTAGTGCTCATATCTGGCTTCAAGCAGGTTTTCACCCTGTTGAAATACACTATTTCCAAGGACCAGGACATTCGCTTTCACTACAGTGGTATTATAAACCGCCAAACCATCCAAAACAGATTGTACCACCCGAAGTTATCTTCCATCCCGGTAAACCGGACGATCCAGATGAACTAAAAAAAATAAAGCAGCATATCAAAAAGATGGAAGAATGAACCGTAAGGGAATCCAATGAAAAACCCTTTTGTTATATTGTGTTTTCTGTTTCTCTGCGGGACTGCCAGTGCACAGAAGAGTATGCGAATTATAATCTCATTAACCGTTCTCATCACAACGTTCTTTCCTAATACGCTTCGGAATTCTCAGGCGGACCTGGAGCATGATTTTACCTTTGTTCGCCTCCAATATCGGGGTAAACTCACCCAGTTAAGTAATTGGGAGGTAGATTACCCTGCTTCTGACCGAAATTTTATCTACCAACTTCGCAAGCAGACGAATATTGATGCTGCACCTGATGGGAAAATTGTTCCCGTTTGGTCGGAAGAACTATTCGATTATCCTTTTGCTTATCTATTAGAGGTTGGAAGTATGCGGCTTAGCAATATAGATGCTAAAAACCTGCGTGAATATCTCTTGCGTGGTGGGTTTATCTTTGTTGACGATTTTCACGGCGGGTTGGAGTGGAAATCGTTTTATACTGAATTGAAAAAAATCTTTCCGAAGCGCGAACCGGTGGACATCCCTGTATTACATCCGATTTTTCGATGTTTCTTTAAAATAGAAAAATTGATACAGATTCCTGGTCTCCGCGCGCTCTTCAGTGGGCAGACTTATGAACGCTACGACGGACACCCTGCACGATATATGGGCGTTTTTGACGACAAAGGGCGGCTTATGATGTTGATATGTTTCAATTCCGACCTTGGCGATGCGTGGGAACATGCCGCAGAGGATTATTATCCACGCGAGTATTCTAACATCGCACTGAAAATAGGTATCAATGCTGTTATCTATTCACTTACACATTGAAATGTGAACATATTTTCGGATATTACTATAAATGAGCAGGGCAATTTATACCAAATTGACAGGATTTATCTTGTTTTATTGAAGACAAGCAGAATACGCGAAATCAACGGTGTGAATCATGGCGAATGCCATTGGTTAGGAAGCCGCACCCTAACTGTCAATTTAAGAACAAAAATGCTGGATTATCTCTTGTGGGAGGACTTTGTCCGCCCGATTTATTCCCCAAAGGTAGGCGCGTTTTGTAAACGCGCTACCAGGGCGGTGAACCGCTAAATTGACACCTATGGTGCAGTTAGGAAACCACACCATAGGCGTCAATTTAGCGTGCATCCAGGCCCGGTGAATCAACGCCAAATGCGCGTTTGGCATTTGGCGGGTTCGGTTTGTAACCGAACCCGACCGACCCCAGGCGAATCCTGGGTGTTTTGTTGAGCAGCACTGCTGAGTGGACAGGATAGGTGTAGGTTTCTGCGTAGGCTCCGGTTCGGTTACAAACCGAACCTACCGGCCTGGGTATTCAGTGCATAATTCTTTTCTTAAATTGACGCCTATGGTGCAGTTAGGAAACCACACCTACCGAGATGAACCGCGTTAATTTGGATGGATCTACCGGTCAGCGCCATAATCAGGTTCTTTTCCCGAGCGGACTACCCACTCTTCAAAAACAGATTTGAATGACTTTGCTTTTTCTCCAAAATGGAGATACTGGATACTTTTTACTGGGACCGATACCTCTCCATAGATCGGTGAGCGTCCGTACAGTTTATCACCTTTAACTTCAAGCGGTTCAAAAATCAGAATTGGGTTGTGTATCAAAGCGAAGCGCACTTGAGACTGGGAGACTGTAGGTTGTTGATTGCCAACTGTCTCTTTTGCCGGTGTGTCAGAGTCTTCAACGCTAATATCAACAATTCGCGCTACCCGATCAATCGGGATAGAAATCTTCTTCAAGTTTGATTCAAACAGAATTGTTCCGCCATTGAAACTCAGAAATTTTCCCCGCCTTAAATCGCCATTGTTTGCCACAAGAATATGGTTCGGTGGATTGTCCCGATTGAAACGTGGAACGGTTAACGCGCGTTCTAATCTGACATCTAACGCTTCGGATTGGGTTTCAAGCGGATCAAACATAACTTCAACGCCGTGCTGAAGGGCAGCAACGTCGTTAGCGGCAAAATCTCCTCCGAGAATAATAATTTTCGGATTTTCTCCAGGTTTTTTATTATTCACTATTATTTTCAGGGTACCATCTTCGGCTCTCTGCATCATTGCATCCAGTTTTCTGCCATCCTCTAAAATGATGCGATGTTTATCTCCACCTGTAATGGTGATTGGGTTCCGGTTTTCCTTTCGGGTTTGCGTTTTACCACGTGTGAACTCAATGCCTTTGATATGTGCGGTGTCTATACGCGTCGCACTGATAAAAGGCGATCGCAAACTGATAGCAGTTTGATCGTAGGTTAGAACTTTACATGGGATGACTTCTCCGTTTTTCAAATGCAACAGATGGGGAAACATGTCTACATCAAAAGGGCGTAACCTTGATACGTGCTTATTATTCCGTTCTACACGGACAGATTGGGTATTTGCAAGGGACACCGGCTTCGATGTGCCTACAGGCTGCAATTGAATGCTTGATGTATCTTTGCTGTCAAAAATCACATGTCCACGGAGACTGTTTGATGGAAAGAACATCTTGTCATAATCTTGTCCTCGTTCTTTGATTTTGGCTTTAGACTCAAACCGAAGCATTGAAGCACCAGCAAATGAACAGGTTACCGGTTGATCTGCGAATGTAGTCTGCAGTAAAACGCTATCCATGTTCAGTTGGTCTATCTGTCCACGTATAACTGATCCATCAATATATGTTAACGCCATAGATTCGTCGGTTGTTGTCAATGTTTTCCCCGGTTGGACAACGCGATCAATTTGCTTTAGATTAATGTCTGATCGCCCTCCATCCGTGTCAAGGACATAAGCTTTGTCTTTTTCTACAAACAATTTGCCGTAAAAAACTTCTCCATTCATCATGTGGACTCGAGGTTTAGAGAAATCAGCTTGTTGGTTTTTGAATTCGGCAGGCTGCCGATAGACTTTTAACCGCCGTATTGTCAAATTTTGACCTCGATTATAAATATAGAGCCCCGGTGATGCAAGAGTCGGTTGGACATTTTCCAGATTTAAAAGTAAATTGCCATTCAAGTCAAACACTTTCAGCATCCCGAGGTCCTGATCATAAGCAAGCCGCAATCGGAAGCTGCGACGATCCGGTCCAATTGCCATTATAGATTCAAATAGTGTGCCTTGAACAACAACGAGTTCGTGAATCCAGGTTTCCACCCGTAGTGTTTCGTACAAGTTTTTCCCGAGAGCAAGAACAAAACCGGGATTGGGTATAGTAGACGCTAATTCGAGATCAATTTCAAAACGTTTTGGCCATTCGATTGTGTGAAAGATATTCGCCTTTTTTTGATCTGTGTGTGGATGTCCGTTGTGATCAGAATACCAGCCGGTGTGTTGATTTTCAACTGCCCTCCTACCTACATTTTCTTTAGGTGGTTTCCAAGCGCTTAGCTGTGAGCCATCAAAAATGAGGTTGGGATGTGAGCGACTTTCAAGTGAGTAGATCAATTCTCTATTCACTCGGAAATTGCCATGACGTTTGCTGGAAAAGTGGAGGGTATTTTCATCTGAATCGACAATATCCGCTATCCAAACATCGCCCGATACTGTGCCGACGCGAAAAGTCTCGGTTGCTGGTGCGGGTAATTTTGAAAAGACAATTGAATCCAACACGTTGATGTTGATCATGAGATCGTCAGAAAAATATGGTGATGCCCAGCGAATTTTCCCCGATTTGCTTTCTAATAGTTTGCCGGAAAGCGCGTCTCCATTTTTCCAGCGTAAATGTGTTTCCTGAGCCAATGTCGTAATAGGGATCCACATCATAGCGATTACGATAGCAATGATCACTATCTTTTTGGGATACTCTTGCATTGCATTTCTCCTTCTTGTAGTAGTCAATATTTGTCTATTCGGTTTTAGAGAAGTTTATATCAATAAAATCCGCCTTTTGGCATGGGTCTATCTTTCATAAATAGGTAAAAGACGGTAGTTCAAAGCTAAGGTAAGCACAGCCATTCCTGTGCCATAAGCTTTGCCGTAGGAACTGTTGAAACTTCCATCTTGTTGTTGCATCTTCTGAAGTCGCTCAATAGTACGTTGATTCCATGCTTGCCATGCTTCAAAGTCACTTTGAAACAACGCCTGAGCCATGTAGTATAGCGTATAGAACATGTAATGATTGCCGATATTAAAATTCGCTCTGCGTTTGATGAATTCGGCAGTGGATTTGTATTCTGGTGTGTCCTTCCTTTTGCCGATTGCGTAGACGAGGGTTGCGATTGCAGAACGGGTGAGTCCATCACCATGGCTGCTTGATGGCATATAGGTGACACCACCCCCTCGCATTGTGCAGGTTTGAAAGAAGTTCAATGCTTTGTCAATAGCCTCATTAGGCACTTCAATGCCGGCGTTTCGCGCTCCAAGTATCCCCATTAAAACGGTTCCAGCAACGGTTGTGTCTGCATCGCGTGCTTGTGGTGAGTAGCGCCATGCACCCCAGGGATTTTTTTCTTGTGCTGTCAATGCACATCGCACCGCAAGCTCTAAGGCCTCACTGAGGGTGCGTCTTCTATTTTCAGGCACGTCACTTCCTTTCCAAAGCAGATTCTCACTTACTACACCATACGCCTCGGACAGTGCTAACGTGGCAAACCCGTGATGGTACATTGATGCATGTCCGCTCGTTCCCATATACCCTGTTTTTGTGTTTTGACTGGCAATGATGCTGCGTAAGGCTTTACGGATATGTGTGGCATAAGGACCAAAATCAGGGTCTTCACCGCTTGCCATAAATGCCATAACACATATTCCTGTTATGCCTGGACCGTTCCGTGATGCTGGCCAACTTCCATCTTCAAGCTGTGTATTAGCGAGGTATCGTAAACTTCGGTCATTGATGCTTCTGACTGCTGGTGGGACACCCGTGCCGTAGCGGAGGGTAGGATCCTGGGCATAAGTTGGTTCGCTGAAGAGCGTTACCAGCAACATTAGAAAAGCTGAAAATCCTATTATGAATGTATTTTTATTTATCAGTAAACCTGAAATTATTTTGTATTTTGCCATTTTACATTCCTCCTGCTGTGAGAACACTGATCTGCCAGGCACTCAAAATCTTAGAGTCCATTCTAATAAAAAATTCGATAAACATCATTTGCTTTCCCTCTTCGCTCAATAAGGGCAAAGACACCTGTGCCGTTGTCATTTTTAATTGTTTTCGCTGCGCATTATCAAGTAGCACAATCATATCCATAAAAGCCACAATAAGATCCCGCGAGGCCTGTGTGAATAGAATCTCTCGTTCCACTATACGTGTTTC
This sequence comes from Candidatus Poribacteria bacterium, assembly GCA_965221425.1. Lineage (GTDB taxonomy): Bacteria > Poribacteria > WGA-4E > WGA-4E > WGA-3G > MSPOR6. The sequence goes on from OZ244889.1 coordinate 1,617,024, forward strand.
ATATTTCAAATAGGCATCTTTAGAGAGAACATCTCTGATTGTTTGTTGGAAGAGCGGATGATTTGTAATGTTGTACAGTTCGCCACTATTCCATCGTTTGTTAGCTCCTTTTTGATCCAATAACGCTTTCTTCATGGACTCAAGTCTCTCGGCAGCCTGTTCGCGGGGTATATCCTGCTGCATAACAGAAACCATAAGAGCATTTAAACCATCAAGATATTTACCTTTTTCCTTACCGTCTGGATTTTGTGCTTCTATATATTCTTGAATTACGCCTTTGGCAACGAGTTCCAAACGTTTTGATGCATTTTTGTTGAGCGTCCCTAACTGTTCGGTATGCGCTTTAAGTATTGCTTCAGCCAAGATCCATTTTTGAGATTTAAGGGTATCCGCATCCGTTTCGTCTTTCTCTGCTATTTTGTCCGATGGAAGTCCAAAAGTCTCCGCAGCAACTAAATCTTTCATTATATATTTGTCCTCTACTATATCAATAATTTCTTGCCAAATTTTCGCCTGTGTCTGATTCAATGTGTCATCCAGAGATATTTTCAATGTATCATGTATGAGATTTACCACTCCCCACTGCAAAGTTGAACTCAACATGTTCATAAAGTCCAATCCTGGTTTTTCATTTATTCCGTCAAGCAGCAATTTTGCAATACTTTCGCGTTGATCGACTGTCAGACTAAGGACTTGGTCCAAAAATGCCGTTGTGAGCTGCACGACTGCTTGCTGATATTGTTGTCGCCGCGCCTTAGTGAAATTAATATAATCTTGTAATTGTGTTTCCGTTAGGTGTTTGGCAAATGCCCTCTTAGTGTTAGGATGCGACAATAACAATTCTAATAATCCAAGGTTGTCACCGACCAATGCCGCTGTGAATTCACGGGAGTTTTGGTTTTCTTGTTTCAATATGGTGTTAACCTCTTGAAGAATTGATTGACAGAGCGCGGCTACAGCAAGTTTGTCTAATTTATAACGTTGGGCGACACTTTCCTCAACACGTTGGAGTAAAAACTCAATTTTCTGAAGGTTGATTTTGATTTTACTTTGGTTAATATTACCTTTTTTAACCATTATAATCGAATTGGAAATCTCACCTCCACGAGCGATTACGAAGGATTTTCCTTTTCGGCTGGCATACCCATCTTTGTGGGTGCTCATAGTATAACGACCTGCTGGAAGACCTGAAATTTTATATTCCCCTTTGGCATTAGACTGTGTCGTGTAAGTTTTTCCATCGCTCGCGACAATCTTAACTTCAACACCTGCAATCGGATCCCGTTCCGCTGTTGCTTCAATAACTTCGCCTCGAATGGTGCCGCTCTCCACAGCATTTTCTTCTGCAAGGACAATGCATGTGGAAGTATAGATACAAGCAATTACTATTAGCACAAAACTAAAACGAGTCATTCCTCTGAGTCTCCCTGCTATCGTTTCATCCTACTTGTGTTGAACATAAGTGCATTTAGCACCTAAAGCCCGAATTGTCAAATTTCATCAATTAGTGATAGGTAAAGATAAAGATAATCTTGCTGCCAACGACTCAGTACACCGTCGTCTATCTGTGCTATAAGTTTATCAAACATATCCCTCGGAGCATCCCAACCTAAAGGGGAGACATTCAGCTTTGCTGCTGCCGTTTTTAACTGTTTTCGCTGCGTGTCATTTAAAAGCAGTAATGTATCCAAGTTTGCTACAGCTAAATCACGTAAAGCTTGTTGACGGAAATTCTCTCTTTCTGATTGGAGTGCGGTATATTGTGCATACTCCTTTTCAGAAAGAACATCTTTGAGGGTTTGTTGATAGAGGGCATAATATGTTATGTCATAGGTCGGGTAATTGAGTTCAGTAGTCATATAAATTTCACGATTGAAACCTCTTTTTCCACCTACTATTCCGTTTATGAGTGCTCTCCTGTGTGCGGCTATCTGTGTAAAACGAGTAAAAAAATGAAAGTTGAAAAGCCCTGTATTATCAAGGGTTTCATCTGATTTTTTGTTTGTATCTTTCTCATTCCATAGCTTTCTGCTCAAGTTTTTGAGTTTCTCATCTGCTTGTTTAGGAGTTATCTCTTTCGCCTCAATCGCGTTGATGAGACTCACTTCGGTTTCGCGATAGGTTGTCATGATTTTTTCAGCTTCAAGGTATTTTTGAGCCACGGCTTTGGTAATCAGGGTTAGTTGTTTTGAAGCATGCTTATCGAGTGTACCCAACTGTTCAGTATGTGCAGTGAGTACGGCTTCAGCGAGCTGTTTTGTTCGTTCATGAGATTCCAACATATTCGCTTTTTTCTTTAGTTCCACCAACTGCAGAATTTTCTTCTGTGTCTCGGTTAATACAGCCAACCATGATACATCAGCTTCTGAGTTAAGTCGCAATTGCACAATTTTTTGGCGTTGATCTGCTGTCAAGCTGAGTTCTTGATCAAGCAATGCTGTCGAATAGTGGGCGTAGGCTAGCTTTTCTTGATGTCGTGGTGTGTTGGTAAAATCTTTTAGTTGTGTTTCGGTTAAGTGTTTGGTAAATGCCGTTTTTATGTCTTGACGTAACAATAATTCCTCAAATACATCAAGGCTGTCATCATCCCATCTAACTAAGAAGTCTGACAAGTTTTTACGTTGCTTGATTGCAGCCTCAACTGATTCATGAATTGACTGTTGAAGAGCGTTGACAGTTGTTTCATCTAAACCATAATGTTTCGCCAAATTTCCGGAAACATGATTAAGTAAAGGCAAAATTCCGTATTCAACAGTCTCTTTTACGCGATTGAGCCAGTTAACCGTTTTGAGTTCTACAATCTGGTCTCCCTCATTTACTACCGAAACAGATTGACTACCCCTCCCCTTGTTTTCAAATCCTTCTTGAAGGTATTTGAGGATGTAATTGCCAGCAGGAAGATTGTTGAATTTATATTCACCTTTGGCGTCAGTCTTTACTGTCCACTCTTTGCCATTAGCACTTATAATCTTGATTATCACACCTTCGATTGGGGGTTGAGTTTTGCCATATTCAAGTACCTGACCTCGTATGGTTGCGCCCTTTGCATCATTATCTTCGGCAAGTGCAATGCATGTGGAAGTATAGATACAAACAATTACTGTAAACACAAAACTACAACGGGTCATTTGTCCAACTCTCCCTTAATTAGTTCTTCCGAATTGTAGCTAAGCCGGTTTGCCATTCTTTGCCCTTCTTGCCTGCATAGAGCATCACGTAGGTGTCTTCGATTTCAAGTATCTGACCCGTCAACACACCATCGCAATCAAACGCATGAGGGTCATCCGAAGGCACAAAAATAGGGTTGTGAGGGTTCGGTTCAAAGGTGCGGAAATCGCGAGTTCGCACATGCCCGATCCGCCACACTTCGCCATCAAACCCGCCGTAGAGAATATGAAAGTACTGCGGTCCTTTGAACAATTCGGTTTCACGGACGGCTTTGCTGTCCCATGCTTGTCCGCTACCTGTAAAAACGGGATTGGCAGGATTTTTTCTGATCAACGCTGGATTACTCGTCGGGGCGGTCGCATGACACATTGTCAGTCCTTCCCCAAACGACTGTGTCGCCTTACCAGTATAAACGATGTGAATTGTGTCACCATCCACCGCAACTGAAGGGTGGCTTGAACCGTGCCGTTCATGTTCGGTATCTGCGGGGATGACAGGAGTGTCCTGCACGCGCTTCCACTCGCCCAGGTCTCCATCACTTACAAGCAAACCCGTCTGTTCAGGTGTCGTTTTTCCTTTGCCCCGATAATACATGTAAAATTTGTCATCAACAGGATTTAGAAAAGGAAAAGGGTACTCAACAGCTGCATTATCAAAACCGTCCGCTGAAGGTTCAAGAATAGGATTACGTGCATCCTGTGTGATGTCGGTGAGATCACTGATAGGTGCTGTTGCATGCATTAGCAACCAGCGAACACCAATATCACGTTTACACCAAATATAGTGTACTGTGTCATCAACGATGATCGCGTGGGTAGCCGCTGCCCAGAGAGGTGGCGGAAGAGAGATGATAGGATTCCCTGTTTCTATTCTCTTGAAACTGGCAAATATCTCAAACGGGATAACGGTTTTTTGCTTATCTGCCATCGGTTTTCCTCTATCTTACTTGGGCTATTAATTGCGGATTTGCACTTTTCGTCTTAAAGGAGCGACCGAGAGGTCGCTCCTACAGAAGAGGTGCATTGAACTATTGACCGAAACTATGTAGAACTAAATACCCTACTATTTTACGGCACACAAGATTGTCTGCTACTGTCCTTCTAAAACGTTGAAATAAGCGTCTAACCCTTGACGAAATTCCTCCGGCAATACACGCCCTGCTTTGCCTGTTGCCTGTCTGGGCGAACGTTTTTGAATGAAGGCTGTTCCGGTGTCATCGCCAACGCCCATGAGCCTTAATGCGGAAGCTATTGCTGCTAATCCACCGCTACCACCGCCTGGGGATTGTCCGCTACCGCCACCAGAGGCATTCGGAGCGCGCTGTGTCTCAAGCAAAATTTCGATTACTTCTGAAATAGCTGCGATTGCCTTAGGACCAGTGTTAGGTTCCACAAGGATTGACTCTGCTTCTTCCATCACTACTGCTGCCTTAGCAACTTTGGCAAGTTGTTGCCGGATCAGCGGTTCATTGGCATTGTCTAACAGACTTATTTCTCTGACGACTTCATGGGCATCTTCTGCGATTTCGTATTGGATATCGCTTAATGCTTCGCTTCGCTCATAATATTTGTCGTCAGTGAGCGCATTTTTTGCGTGTTCAGCCTCGCGTGTCTCTTCACGTAATTGAATTTCGCGATTGATAAGACGTAACACTTTCACGATGATTTCCGGTGGTAGGTTGGGCAAGACGTTCAGACCGCCTCCTCCGGGTTCCATCTCAGGCAATGGGTCTACCAATTGTTCTGCCCACCGATCCAGCGTATCCGCCCAATATTCTGCCTCAATGCTCGATTGTCCGACAAAATTCCTGCTAATAGATCGGACAAGGTCTCGCATTTGGTTGGATACAGAAGCGTTCTCCATCTCTGAAAGCACACGCAAATAGTTTTCATTAGGACGACGGTCGGTATATGCTGCCATATCTTGTATGATAGTCGTCACGTTTTTCGACTCTGTTCCCTCAAGTGTTGCTAAGCGTTTTAGCTCCTTCTGATTGTCCGCTTCTCTGTTTGATAGACCGAAACTGTCCAGATTATTAAGATCAGATGCAATGTCAATCTGTTTCCGAGAAGCTGCTTTCAAACGTTTGACAAATGTGCTGTTTTCAAAGCTAACAAGCAGTCTTTTCATCTCATCTGATAATTTGGCAAAAGCATCTAACAATTCTTGCTGCTCTTCAACTGCCTCCAGAACAAGTTCTGAGGCTTGAGGTGTTGCAGCTTCTTCATCATTTTGGTTTTGATCGTTTCTGCCGCTTCCCATTAGGGTAGTTTTAGGAATGCCCATTCCTCCGAAGGCTTGTCAGGTTGGTCCCTCTTGCGGGTCGTCAAATGGGTTGAATCCCGATTCAATATCAAAAATATTTGGCGTAGGATTCGCGGGTGTAAAACTTGGTTTACCACCTTCTGGGGGTTTGCTCCGATTCACGCTTATGGAATCACCACTTTCATTTGGATCTTCTGGCGTTTCTGCGTCTGATGCCTCAAATGGTAGCTTACTATCGGGGCCATACTTTTCAATATCGTCTTCCGACTTGCCAGGTTTACTATCTGATTGGTTGCCTGTTGTTGGCTGTTGGCTATCAGATTTTGAAGGGTCGCCTTGTTGACTATTTGCTTGACTGTCAGATTGTGAAGGGTTACCTTGCTGATTGCTATTTTGACCAGGTGCCTCAGATGCTTGTGCCAGTAAATTTGCAACAGAAGGCATTTGCTTACCTGCTATTTCTTCCAACTGTTCAAGCATTTCACCCCACGATTCAAGTTGTCCCGCATCAAACTCACTATTTTTCGCTGCTTCTTGAAGTAATCCCGTACCGCTTTCAATGAGACTATCAAGCTTTGCTGCGTTAGCCCGTTCTGCCGCGGCTTGGTTTTGTAATTTTTTGCGCTGTGCCGGATCGTCAAGTTCCGTAGGAGACAGGTCGCGAAGTTCAAGGTTGGTTTGGTGTAGCTGCAATTCTTTGTCATGCACATCTTTGGCTGCGCCTGCCCAAAGCTGCATCTGTCCGATGAGCCACTTAAAATGTTCTGCAGGTGTTAGCACATGTAGCACAATCTGCGGTGAACGGACACGTTCACGGTTAGGGAAATAATCCTCTGCAAACGCACGCAAACGCAGGCTCTGTGGCTTAACATTTTCACGTTCAACCGAGAATGTTGCGGGAACAGTGAGTGCCTCCGAAGTCGGACTGCCTGAAGACACGGTTTTTTCTCCAACGGCTGGTTCCGGATTTTGAATCGGATTCTCAATACCTTCCCATTCCAAACCGACCCGCTTTACACCGAAGTCATCCCCTGATTGAATTTCAAATGTGAGTACCTCTGTGGAAAGGACTACCTGATTGTTTTTTAGTTTAGTGATGGCGACTGTTGGTACAGCATCCTCTTGTGCTTCAAACTGCAGCACTTGTGGTTCACTTGCAGCGAGCCCAAAGCGATCACGCCATGTCAACTGCATCTCCGTTGTTGTCTCTACCGATATTGGTTCCGTTATCACGGTTGCCCCATCCACCTTTTGTGGACGATTGTTCAATGTTGCCTCCGACAGTTCGCGTGTCGTAGTTGCTTCCAAGGTGGCACTGCTTCCCTTCACTAAGTTTACTATTCCGCCTCGCACATCATCTATTCGCGGTTCTTTGTGCTGCAGGTAGTCGGGCAGCTGGACTTTGGCAATAAGTTCTTTCAATGCTGGTCTTAATTTGGGTTCAACTGGGATGGAACGCCGCGCATCCCCCACGCGAAGATTAATTTTTCCGTCCTCAGTTTGTGGTGGCAATTGGAATTTGTATGTTGATCCTTCTCGTTCTGCAGCCACAGGTTCCTGGTCCGCATATCGTGCTTCACCCGATTCAGGTTTCCATGGTGAGTTATCTTTCAGCTGTGCTTCAACATCAAAGGGTTCCGCATAAGCCACGACGCGAAGATCGGGGTTGCCATCCAACTGCGCAAAGGTATATCGTTCCACGTTTCGCCACGGAGTCAGCCATCGAGCAAGTGTATTCCGAGTCGTTGCGGGAATCACGAGTACCCCAAAAATAACTAACACTAAAGGCAAACCCACTGCCCATGCCCAACGGCGATGTCGAGGATTTGGCACAGCGTCTGCAAGATTATGTTTTGCTACCTCTTCATCAACTTGACGCATAGCGGCTGCTACAAGTGCAGGACTTGATGACTGATCCGACCTTTCCGATGCAAGTTCCACGATGCCAAGCACGTGATCACCAAAACGGGGAAACTTGTGTTGTAGTAACCGAGCGATTCCATCTAAAGTGCGATTCCGCCATACCCAATTGTAATACTTCAGCGGCAGGAAAATCACCATGCCCACCATCCCGATTACCAGGATGAGCGCGCGTAAAAGTGTTGGCGTATCAAACAATCGGTCTAAGCCAAACACGATGAGATACGAAATGATAAGACCGAAGAGTGCCGCTAACGTGCCTTCGGTAAGTTTGATTATCCATACCCGTTTTCGATACTGTTCTAATGCTTTTTTCATACGTGGGGGTAAGTTCACCCCACTATTTTGTGGTTGTGTTTGGTTCATTGAAGTTCTCCTTTTGAATAGTTATCAACTGTCGGTTATCAATTGTTAGTTATATCTCTTTTTTTCTAAAACTGATTATTGAAATCTAAAAGTCGTTTATATAATTTGGGAAAGAATCTTCTGCCAGCGTTAGAATGTGAGGAGATGTGATTCTGTCTTATATTGTGCCTCTATTTGGCGTTCACGCGGTAGATAAATTGCAACCGAGATGCCAATACCGTGTAGATATTGGCACATTAAGGGCCCAACCACTTTCCAGTCCAGTCCGCCCAACCCACAACCGAGGGCAGGCATCGCAAGCGATTGAATTCCTTGCGCGTAAAAATTGTCGCGAACCCACGCAAGACCGCCTTCGATATCATCTAAACGTGAGTTGTCTTTCCAGTGCCGTTTCGTTGCGAAAAGCAGAAACCACTTCACAGCATTTGGTGCAACAAGTGGTGCCCCTATATCAGCTAATTCCTCATCTAATGAACTTTCACGCTTGTAGAGATAAGGTTTTGTTGCTGTGATTCGCTTTACCCGACAGACATCCTGGTATGCCACATAGACATCGGGGAATTGATATTTGGCACGTGAGGCTAATCCTTTTCCCATAACGCCTTGTAGATTAACGCTGATTGTGAGTGTCTGTAGATTTGAGAAAAACATATCTCCATCAATAAGTGAAATGTTGTCACCGATTCTTGTCCGACTGTGCGGTTGAAAAAACATGTCTGGTTCGGAACTAACGGTAACATGGGAATCGCCTATTTTTTTCTTGACAGCATCTCCCACTGAATTACTTGCTACATAAACTGTCTGAATGTATTCAGGTTTGACGTGTTCGGGAATTAAACATTCAGCCATAATTTTGCGTTTAGACCCATCATCTCTATTCCACCAATCGTTCCGAATTATTGACCACTGTTGTCGTAGGACTTCCAACCCTTTGGAAGGGTAGTAAAATTGTGTTGTCTCATGCGCGGCGTTTCCGTCTGTGATAAAGCCGCCTTGTTCATTCAACACTTTTTTATTTATACCGATAACAGCAAGATTTTTTGGATCTTTTTCATGGACAACACGGTACATCATAGCATTACGTGGTTGAAAATAGAGATTAGCATAAGACCAGAGATTCCTCTTATCAGGTGTCGTTATCTGGTTACGCCTGCTCACGATATCTGCGTCATAGATAGGTGTTGAATCTATCCGTTCTGATTCTATTCTTTCGTGAGAAAAAACTCCTCGCGTAAGAATAGATGGCAGATTGTCTATGTGCGTGATGTAGTAGAGTTCGCTTATGTCTAATTTTGGCATAATTATTCCTAAAATTACTACGGAAATTCATCAACGTGTGTCTACTACCTTCGTTACAGAACCTTATCGGTGCGCACCTATTGCTTTTAAGCCTGCTGAAGTTTATCTAAATTTCAGTAACTATATCGTACCTGCCATCTTCCGTGCAACCCAAAATAATCCAAGCAACAAGATAATCAGCCCGCCCCAAAGCGGATGTGACCAGATACGTGTCCGCTTGACAATCGGTTCAGGTTCTGGTAAGGCTGCCAGATGATCTAAAAGCGTTCCGACCTCAGCAATCGGTACTAATTTGCCGTTAGTAATCTTCGCTATTTCGTCCAGAACATCAAAACGCGCTAAGCGTCCTTGCTGTTCCCGATTCAAACCTTGCACTGAAAGTTCTGTTTGAACTGATGCACCTGTTTCGCTACTGGTCGCAACAAGACGGTAGTTACCAGCCTCCTTCGGCACAAACGTCCCAACGAACAACCCTAACGAATCTTCTATGCCCGGTTGAAGTCGGATTGTTTCTGTTTTGCCCGCAGGTGAAATCGCTTGCACAGTAACAGTGCCTCTATCCATTGGACCGCCTACGTTGTCCATCACGTTAGCATTTAACGTTAGGACATCATCAACGTGTGGTCTATCTGGTGAGTAGAACAATCGTATAGATTCGCTCTGTGCCATCTGTCGGCGATACGCCATCCAGCGTGCAACTTGACTCCAGAAGCGGTAATGATATTTGTCTTCAACACCGTGCCGCCAACGCCATGCGCTGTCCGTTCCCATAAACAGTACTTTTCCTGTGCCATAGGTTTTTGTGACGATAAGCGGTACTCGTCCAGCGACTGTGGCAGCTTGATCGTGCACTGCTAATATCTCAGTACCTACCTTTGCCCGCCTGACACCAGCGTACCAGAAAAACCCCGGTAATGTCCGCCACACATCGCTATTGTCAAGGTCAGTATCTCCGAGACGCGTCAACAAACTGCGCTGTCCGGATTCGGTGAGTGCGAAATATCCTTGGACACTTGAACCGACACCATTTGGTATAGCAGGGTCTAAAACAACAGGATAGAGGTCAGCAAGCGGTCCGCCTGTCAACGAATCTTGTGCGCCCGTTCGCCCCGGTATAAAGACGATGCCAGCGGCTTGCGCACTGACAAGTTGCCGTAAATCCCGCGCTTGTTCAACCGTCAACTGTTCAGGTGCTATACCGACATCTCCAAGAAACACCACGTCAAATTTGCTCAGTTCTCTTGTATCCGGAAAACGTTTGATGTAGCTGCGTCCACCTCCGACCTTAGACAACTTAGGATGAAAAAGCAGACATGTAACATCAACACCTGCATCGCGTTCCAAAGCGTTACGTAGATAACGATATTCCCAACGCGGATAAGATTCAATAACAAGCACTTTCAACTGCTCCTTCCGTATAGATATAGGTGCAGAAAGTTCATTATTTTCTGGAATTAACTCCTGTATATCTTTCGCAATCCGTAAGGTAAGGTCGTAATCACCTGTTTCTTGTGGTGTCCACGCGATATTATCTTGCGCTTGTCCCATAGCGGGAACAGTGATAGTTTTAGTTGTCGTTGCCTCATCATTAATGCTTAACGTGATGCTCACGTCTCTGTCCTGTCCCAAGGTGTTTCGGACAACAAACGGGATGCGCAGCTGCTTTTTTGTGACGCCAAAGGTTGGAGCATCTATACTGACTAACTCAAGGTCGGGCAATGGCACTTCACTGCCGACTCCCATAGTGAAAACAGGGACGCCTTTCATGTGAAACCGTGTCGCTGCCGCTACTGGAGACTCTCCGATATTCCAATCACCATCAGACAGCAGTACCACGCCACGAAGATTGGAATGATTGTCTAAAACGTGCAATAGTCCTGCGTTTATATCTGTCGCTTCTTCTGCGGGGTCTAACAGTGAAGAGAACGGCTCAAATACTACGTTGAGTTCAGTGTCTTCCTCCGATTTCCAAACATCTTCGGACATTAGTGGCTGAATTGTTTCGGCGCGACTTTTGCGTTTCGCTGTGGTGTCTTGATCGTCAATTATATCTCGTGTTTGCATGCTGTTAGATTTGTCCCATAGCACAGCAAGCGTGGAACGTTGCTCCGGCGGCTGTGATTCCAACCATTCGGGTTGATTTAGCGTGATAACCACAAGACATATAAGCACAAAACGCAGCAACTCAAGCCATCCGATACGTTTGCGATAATTGCTACGGTACCATGCGAACCAGCACAAGACGCCAGTTACAATTACAATAATTAGTCCCAAAGTTATGACGGAGCCGTTTGAGAAGAATTCAAGATGCCCTTGTTGGTCATGCATATTTTTGTTATGTATCTCCGATTCTTAGTTTTCAGTTGTCAGTAATCAGTTCTCAACTTCTTCAGTAAAGAGGTTAGCATTTTCTTTTCCTCAATCATGAGATTTTTCCCACACTTGCAACTTCTTAAAATCTTGCATATCCACTCCAGTAGTCTGCTGACTACTCTATCCCGCTGCCGCGAGGTCCACTATCGGACTACTCTCTGCTTTCTTACTCGGCAAACTCAGCACTGCTTCCACAATAAGTGCTATCGCCATCGCAATGAGGAAAATACGCCAGAGTTCATTAGCTAAAGATGAGGTATCTCCGACTTCCACATCTATTCGCCGATAAGATAATCCATCAAATAACGTGTCAACAGTTTGGACAGGTGCTGCCTTAGCAATATCTTCAGCGTGGCTGCGGTTCACCGCTACCCAATATGCTTCGTCTCGGTAGACACCAGCATGTAAGCCGCGTTGCGAAACTGAGATGGTGTCCCCTTCAGGTGCAATTGCCTCCCACTGTTCACGATCTGCAAGCGCATCGGGCGCAGCGTCACGTTGAGACGCATCAGTCAAGGCGCGGCATCCTTCCGCTAACGCACGCTGCAACATCACATAAAACACTACGCCGTCGCGTTCAAGAGACGAGAACTGCGCTGTGGGGAGTGTGCTACAAAAATAAACTGCACCGTGGTCAGTATTCACACGGTTTAGCAGTGGTGCATCGTTGTCAAACCTTGCCAGTGGTGTTCCAGTACTTTCAATAGCACGATACCGATATGTCCGTAGTTCGTTCAAAGGTAAAGGATTACCGCTATCTACATGTGCCAACAAGTCTGTATCGCCACGCCACCACGAAATCTGAGAAGTCTGTTCATCATCCGGTGTTTGCCAGTCGTTCCAACGTGAGTCAAACATTTGCGCCCCAGCACTCTGACGCGGTGGGAAGAAGATAACCACACGTCCGTTGTTGACGAAGTTCTGAATCTGCTCGGCAACCAACCCGTTAGGCAAAGCTGCTTGCCAGATCAATAATCCTGTCCTCTCCCAGTCAATTTCTCCAACCCGATTCACGGGAAACACCTCTGCTTGATGTTGAAGTCGGGCGTCCGGTGGGATAGCGAGTGCGCGCCGAAACGCTTCGCCAGTTTTCGCATCATCACTGACGATCACCGATTTTCGCGCGGGCGGTTCAGAAAATACAAAGAAAAATCGGTTGTCCAATGGGTTCACATCACCGGGCAACCCGACAGAGCCCCATCCCGAAGTAAGGGTGCCATCAATAGGAATGCGATGTCCTTGTAAAGAACCACCGCGTGCGTCGAGTTCAACTTCTACAACAGAACGCACGTTGTTAACTTCAAACTCAATTGGGGCCTTTCGGGTTGAGACATTATTGCCATCACTGCGAACCATTACATCAAGGATGAGTTCTGCTTCATTGCCGCGTTGCCACCGTTGGACATTTTCCACCCGGACCGATAAGTTGTCCGAAGATGGTGCTGAATATGCAAGCAGGAAATGATGCACACCGTCTAATTGCGCAAATTCGTCGCGTATTGCATCCCAACGCCCACTGTCAACAGCCCAATCGTTCTCATGGAGATCAGAACAGAGCCATACATCCGCACGCCCAGAATTGTTTGCCTTGAGGTAGGTTAAAGCAGATTCAAGCATGCGCGGAATATTGGCACTCGTAGCACTCGACTCAGTCATAGGTAGGCTTAATAAGGCTTTCGGTGAATCTATTTCTTGTAATTGTCCTGTGGCACTATCAATTAGAATCAGATGTGTTCCATAATCTCCTTGTTCCAGTAATTGTGCGAGTCTTTTTAGTGCCGTGGATCTCTTTGATTCGCCAGCCTGCAGGTCTTGTGTTTCCATACTTGCGGATCGGTCGAGCAGCACCATAGTGACATCGGGTTTAGCCATTCCGATACTTCCTAACCATCCCCCAGAGAGTGGACGACTGATGACAAAAATCAGTGCTGCGATAGCAAGCGTACGCATCAACAGTATGAGAATATGACGAATACGTGCCATACCTTTGCTCATGCGTTTCGCAGTCATTAAGAACATCATCGCTGCCCAAGGAACGGTCCGGTGCCGCTGCTGATTAATCAAGTGAATAATCACCGGTAGTAACATCAAGGGAAGTGCTATTAATGCTAAGGGTTGTAAGAAATTCATAGTTGGTTATTGGCTTTTAGCAATCGGCTTTCAGCCGTCAGTTATCTGCAATTTTCTAAAATCTTGCATATTTATTCTTTTGTTAACCTTTGGCAGCCAGTCTTTTCTGAAAACCGACTACCGATAACCGAAAGCCTACTTATGCTTTTTTAGGGGTTCGTCCTAATAAGAATTTTGCTAACACGTCCCCGTAATCTTCGTGAATGCAGATGCGATGGTAGTCAATTTCGGTATCTCGGATAACTTCATTCATGTTTTCAAGGTATACTTCAAGCGCACGGCGGTACTGCTCGCCTACAATGACTGGGTCTGCCAATATAGGTTCGCCACCCTCCATATCAACAAACCGCATAGGACGATCGAATTCAAAATCAAGTTCGTTTTGTTCTATTAGATGGAACACTGCCACATCATGCTTACGGAATCGCAGATGCTCAAAACAGTTTCGCGCTATTTCTGGGTCAATGAATAGGTCTGAAATAACGACAATCAATGCTCTCTGTGGGACCCGTTCAGCGGTCTCGTGAAGTGCTTCTGCTAACCCTGTTTCACCTGATGGCTCTACTGCTCCAAGTTCATCAAGTACTGCGCTGAGATGTGTCGCACTGCGCTTCGGTGGAATCTCTTTGTGGAACTGTGTGCCTGCACAGTAGAGTCCGACAGCATCGCCTTGTAGCGCGGCGATATAGGCTAATGTGCCACCGATACGGCGCGCATAGTCAAGTTTACTGGTCCCATTGTGGGCGAATCCCATAGATCCACTGGTATCAACGATTAGGCACATTCGCAGGTTTGTATCTGCCTCAAATTCCTTGATATAGTAGCGGTCATTACGGGCATAAGCACGCCAATCAAGCCTTCGCGTATCGTCACCTGGCACGTACTTACGGTATTCAGCGAACTCAAGACTTGAACCGCGAATCGGACTGCGGTGTTTGCCAGATACGTTCCCTATCATCGGCAACCGAGCATGCAGTTGTAACGTTGAAAGACGTTCCAAGACTTTCTGATTAAGGTAGTCTCGTTTGAGTTGTAATGCCATGTTTTACCCTTGTTCAGACAGTTCTTCCACAAGTCGTTCAACGATATCTTGACTGGTAATGTTTTCGGATTCGGCAGCGAAGGAAGTAATGACGCGGTGTGCTAACACAGGACTCGCGACTGCGACCACATCTTCAAGGCGCGCCATATAACTACCGCTAAGCGCAGCGCGTGCCTTCGCACCGAGGATTAAGTATTGAACTGCGCGTGGACCTGCTCCCCAAGCGACGAGGGGCTTGAGCCAATCAGGGGCTGCGTCGCTTTTTGGCCTTGTGCTACGTGCTAAGTCAACTGCGAATTCATAAATATGCTCGGATACTGGAACACGCCGAACAAGATTTTGGAATGCTATGACTCGATCGCCTGTTAGGACATGTTCTAATGTAGGTAGTGACATGCCGGTTGTTGTCCGAGCAATTTCAATTTCTTCAGAACGTGCGGGGTAGTCTACCTCAATTCTGAACATGAACCGATCTAATTGCGCTTCCGGCAACGGGTATGTCCCTTCTTGTTCGATGGGGTTTTGTGTTGCTAAAACAAAGAACGGCGGATCTAATTGGTAGGTTCTCCCGATTACCGTGATTTTGTGTTCCTGCATTGCTTCAAGCATTGCTGCCTGCGTTTTGGAAGGGGCACGGTTAATCTCATCAGCAAGGATAAGGTTGGCAAAAAGTGGTCCCTTTACGAATTCAAATTCGCGTCTGCCACCTGGAATTTCTTGAAGGATGTCGGTGCCAGTGATGTCCATCGGCATCAGGTCAGGTGTGAATTGGATTCGGCTAAACTCTAATGCCATGGTTTCGGCAAATTTTCTCACCAAAAGCGTTTTCGCTAAGCCAGGGACACCCATTAACAGCGCATGCCCTTGCGAAAACAGACAGATCGATAAATTTTCAATAACTTGCTCCTGCCCGATAATGATCTTTGCCAGTGCTTTTTTTAGTTGGTCGTAGACATCGCGTAATTCGTCAATAGCCGCAACGTCATCGGCATCCATTTGATCAATGTGTTGTGGTGTTTGCATAATTATTCCTTTTTAATCTGAGGCTCTCTAATAAAATAACACTTAAGGGTTGTTTCGATTTATGATGAATATAAAATTTGTAAACAGCTGCTGGGTAGGTGCGCTTTATAAACGCGCCGATCAATGCTGTATCGTCAATTGAAAATCTACTATAAATTATTGTATAAGTAATCTATATATAGTGACGCCGATTGAGGGTGAAACGGTTGCATAATTCTGAAAAGTGAATCAAACAATTTAGAATTTATACATCGGTGGAATTCTCGCGCAGTGCATGCGTGTGATGCCCATTGCAGCTCGCTTTGAAAACAAAATCAACTGCTCCGAAGAGAAGGGGTAAATTGTACATCGTCACACTTACTCTATTGCGAGTGAAGTTGTCACCAACGAGTAGTCCAAATTCCCATGTTGTCCCGTCGCTCACAATGCCGTAGACATGGGTGTCGGGATTCCCATTCATTTTTTGTGCAGCGAGCATCTCTGCTATGCATTGCCCCCAACCCTGGTCAAAATCGTTCTTTTTTGCTTCAACGAGGATGATCAGCGGTATTCCGACAACAGGAATGCCTAACTCAGACCGTGTAGAGATTAGGTAATCCGGTGTGCCGCTTAATGTTTCATCGTAGGTAATGGTTTTCTTAATCCAGAGGGCGTAATCGTCCGCGTAGGCTTTGTAGACCTCCTTCAAAATCGGAAAAATAATAGCCTCACAACGCGCTGCCTCAGACGCAAAAATATCAATGTATTGTGTACAAAACTCAAATTCTTG
This sequence comes from Candidatus Poribacteria bacterium, assembly GCA_965221425.1. Lineage (GTDB taxonomy): Bacteria > Poribacteria > WGA-4E > WGA-4E > WGA-3G > MSPOR6. The sequence goes on from OZ244889.1 coordinate 1,633,379, forward strand.
CAAAAATTGTTGTGAGGGGACACATGAGGTTTCTTCAATTGGGACGAAGTCTTTTACTTTGTATGTAATTCTAAATTTTTCCAGCACTTCTGAAATTGTTTTGAAATCACTAAAAGCCATGTGTCTACCTCCTGGAAATATATCTCCTAATGATTTTTTCTATACACATTTTCGGATGCACCTTTACACTGTTTAGCGAAAAAATTTACTCACTCTTAAGTACATTGTAGCATATCTCTGTGGAATATGTCAAGTGTTCATATAAGAAAAAGCAACGGTTAATGCCAAAAACTTTACACGCCCCGCTGCTCAAAAAGACTTGAATTTTCACGTCAAATAGGATATACTAAACACTTGTGAACGTGGAAGCTGCGATGTCGTGATATTGTGCCATATAAACCTAAAAGACAATACAATTTCTTGTGGTAAACACAGATGAACATTCTCCATGATTTGAATAAAAAACAGATACAAGCTGTAATACATAAAGACGGCCCTATGCTCGTTATTGCAGGACCCGGCACAGGTAAAACAAAAGTCATCACCCACCGCATCGCTTATCTGATTCGTCAACACGGCATTAAACCAGAAAGCATCCTTGCGATCACCTTCACCAATAAAGCCGCACAAGAGATGCGAGATCGTGTCAACAACGAAATCGGTGAGCCGCACGGTTCTAACATTAAAGTCAGCACCTTTCATGCTTTCTGTGTAAAAGTTCTTCGCGAACATGTCCATCATATCGGACTGAGCGAAAACTTTGCTATCTTCGATCAAGAAATCCAAGATGAGATATTATTAGAAGTCGTCAACGAACTCAATCTGAATTCGTACAACTACCCACCATGGCGACTGCGGAATATCATCAGCGATGCAAAATGCAAACGCAACGATGTATCGGATGCCTTGTTCATTGATCCAGATATTATCGCTGAAATAGACGACCCAGATGCAGAAGCAAACATCCAAAATGCAGTCAAAACCTATCAGCATAAACTTGACGAATACAACGCTCTTGATTTTGACGACCTCCTCATAAAAACAGTCGCGCTGTTTGAAAAAACTCCAGCAGTGCAACAGGAATATCATCAGACGCTTTCTCATATCCTTGTAGACGAATATCACGATGTGAACAGCGTCCAATATCGGCTTTTACAACTGCTTTGTACTTCTCCAGAATATAATCTGATGGTGGTCGCGGATGCTGATCAATCCATCTACAGCTGGCGAGGTTCAAATCCGCAGTACATTGAGAATTTCAAATCAGATTTTACACCCCAAACGGTTGAATTAGATGATCACTATCGGTGTAGTGAGACGATCTTACACGCTGCGCAGGAAGTAATCGCACAGAACCCTCTACGGCAGCAACAGCACACTCTCATAACCCACAAAGATGAAGGGCGAAATATCTATCACTACACATTCAGCACTCCTACGGAGGAGGCACGTTCTATAATCAAGATCATCCGTAACTTGGTGAAACAACGTAACTTCTCTTATCGTGACATTGCGGTTTTTTATCGGACGCACAAACTTGCCGATGTTTTAGAGGAAGAGTTACTACGAACCGGCATTGAATTTCAACGAATTAGAGCGACCAACTCCTTTGACGATGATAATCTTAAAGGTATTCTCTCTTATCTCTGTTTTACCCAATGGCAACTCCCGCGCGACTTTGAAAACGCCATCAATTTTCCTGAAAAACGGATTGACGATTTGACATGGGTTCGCTTGAAATGGTTAGCCCAACGTAAAGACTTGACATTGGCAGAACTCTTGAAGAGTATTGAAGAATATCCAGAAGATGTTGGGCCCTTGACGCGCCGAAATGTTCGTAGATTTTGGGAACAACTTCAGTTACTGACGGACGATATTGAAGATGAAGAAATTGATAAAATTGTGCAAAAACTTTTTGCACGTTTAGAACTTTTCCGTTCTCCTTACCGTACCAAAGAATTGTCGGTCATTGAAGAACAACCGGAGATGCAGAATCTGGCACTTGCACAGGATGTGCTTTATAGCGCGTTAGATCGTGGTGAGCCAATTCAGATTACAGCGAGTTACGGAATTGATACGTATTGTGCAGCAGAAATTATCCATCAGACGCTCAAAACCTATCTAAATAAAAATGTGCGTATCCAATTTTTGCCTAAAAAATTAAATGTTGAGGAACAAAGTTCTCAATCTACGACTGTGGGTGTCAGCGGAAGTGAACCAATACTGAACGGAAACGCAGTCAATCTGCTCATTGGCGACTTTACTGACCTTGGAGAGAAGGGGACAGCAGCACGAACAATTCTCATCGGCACTACTATCTCTAAAGAGACAGGCGCGATTCAAATACAATCAGAGGGTGTGCAAAGTATCGCCGCGCTAAAACTATGTCAACGACTTTTAAGCCGTTTTGAAACGCCAAACATGGCGGATATGGTTATCTACGACTTAGAAACGACAGGTATCAATCCTAAAAGGGCAGACATCGTTGAAATTGCCGCAAAACGTCTAAATGTTATCGGTAATGAAATTGAAAGTTTTGAACGATTGGTAAAACCGCCAGGAGGACATATCCCTCTTGCGGTTACACGGGTCCACGGAATTAGCACAGAGGACGTTAAAGATGCCCCGAGTATTGAAATAGTTCTTCCCGAATTCTGTAGTTTTATTCAAGATCGTATCCTAATTGGGCATAACGTGGCTCAATATGATAACCCTATTCTCGAACGCGATTTACAGACATATCTAAAGAGAAATTTACCAAATCCGTACTATGATACACTTGTTACGGCGCGAAAGCTTTTACCGCGGCAGCGTCGTGGAATTGATGCACTTGCAGAGAAATTTGGGATTGAACATGGACGTTTGCATAGAGCAATGGAAGATGTTGAAGCCAATAGACAAATCTTTAAAGAATTGATACGGATTGATTTGCAAAAACGTGAGGTGAAATCACTCACAGAGTTTCTACCACTTGTCGGGGTTGGTATCCTTTCCAAAGCAGATGTTCCTGAAGATCACAACGACTTGAACGAAGTAAGCGCATTCCTAAATGCTGCAAAGCGGTTTGTCAAAGTGCATCATTCTACTTTACCTGACGATCTCCCTCTTGACTCCACAGAAAAAGAACAAGCAGCGGAATTCATCAATCAGTTGGCACAATCCGATCTACCAATTTTCAGAGAAGATACAGAATGGATAGAGGCAAAGGCGAAGTTCCGAAATCTATTATTGAAATTTAATAAAATCGGCGATGGAAGAAGTCTATCCGACTTTTTGGATTACCAGAAATTGCTTACCAATTTTGATGAAATGGATGATAAAACTGAGCAGGTCACATTGATGACATTGCATGCTGCGAAAGGCACTGAATTTCCGGTTATCATCATCATTGGTATGGAGGAGGGTAGTTTTCCGATGTGGAAACGGAATATGACCCCAGAAGAAATTGAGGAGGAGCGACGGTTGTTCTATGTCGGAATGACGCGTGCACAGGATCAACTCTACCTATCTTCCACTATCTATCGTTATGGTGACCGTGAGCGTTCTGCATCCATGTTTATTTGTGAGATGCCATCTGATTATATGATAAAGTGGAGTCCGCATAGCGGGACGTAACATTTGATTGTTAGATCCCTGCTGTAGAAGATATCGAACATTCCATTTTGGGTATATTAAAAATGCGAATTGATTGCCAAAGCCACATATTTCCAAAAGCCTATATTGAAATCCTTGCCCAAAACCCGTATCCGCCACAGGTAATTCAACGTGGAAGTGAGGCTATTGTCACCTATGGTGAAATCCAAACATTTCGGTTGCAGGACGAAGCTTACGATCCCAAACGTAAACTGAAGGACATGGATGCATCAGGCGTAGACATGGCACTGCTCAGCACCAACATACCGCCACCTTGCATGCTTGCTGCAGAACTTGGCAACAAAGGCGCACAAACAATTAATAATGCCATTGCAGGACTTGTGGACACCCATCCACACCGATTTGCAGGATTGGCATGCCTACCGTGGCAAAATCCCGATGAGGCAATAACGGAGATGGATAGGGTTAAGGAATTGGAATTTCGTGGGATAATGCTCTATTCGCATATCGGAGGCAAACCTGTTGACGCACCTCACTTTGAACCTGTCTATGCACATGCCGAAGCCCTGCAGATGCCGATTGTGATGCATCCCACCGTGCCAGTTTGGGGCGAGGCAATCAAAGACCATTGGATGATCGGTATGATGGGGTTACAGGTTGATAACAGCTTCGCGCTGTTGCGCCTGATTCTGAGCGGGATTCTTGAACGTCATCCCAACCTCCAAATCGTGATGCCACATGTAGGAGGTATTTTACCCTATATGAGTGGACGTATAGACCATCAGACTGAGGTGTTAGGCAGAGCGAGAGAGAATATAACACAACCACCGAGCACATATCTTCGTCACATTTTTTTAGACACTGTGTCGCCATCACTGCAGGCGCTGTACTTCGCATATCAGTTTGCTGGCGAGCATCGTCTGTTGTTCGGGACAGACCACCCATGGGTTGATATGCCGCGGTTTGTGGGTCTGATTGAGGATATGGATATTTCTGATACAGCACGTGCGCGTATCTTCGGAGAAAACGCTGCAAAATTGTTTGATTTAATCTAATACCATTTCTAAATAATGATAGGACATTATTTCATAAATCGGTTGTCCGAATGCAACATGCTCTTTTGCAGGAGCGACCTCCCGGTCGCGACCCACCGAATACCACACGCGTATTCGGTGTTGATTCGGGCAAATCATGCAGAATGCCAAACGCGCATTCCGCCAAGCGCATTTGGCGTTGATTCGAGGTCGTTCCTACAAAGAGACTCAAAAATTGGAACGATACTTTGTCAATTAGAAATGGTATAATACCATTTCTGAGTGGTGACTCTTCATAAACAACACATGCGTTTGTAGTCGCGCAATTTATTGCGTCTCTTACATTAGTTCGTAGGCCGGGTAGAGCAAAGCGAAACCCGACATGGATGTCCACATTAAATGATTAAGTGTCCAGAATAACACCATCAAAACTATACTCAGCAGAGGTAACGTATATGACGCATGAATTAACTGATGCACAACGGTTCTTTTTTGAAAATAACGGTTATTTAGTGTTAGAGCATTTTCTTGAGCGTCCACATATTGCAGCCCTCAGAAACGCGCTTGCCGAATCCATTGAAAAACGCCGGGAATGTGAAGCAAAAGGTATACCGCACACAGGAATGACGCATATTCACGGTGAAAAAAGCACCCGTATCTTCTATATCCTTGGCGATCATCCGTTGTTCTTAGAACTGCTGGATTGCCAACCGATGCTACCTTACGTCACGGGGCTACTCAATGAGATGCCGCACCATCATGCCTCCGATGCAATTGTTGAGCACGGTGCGGAACTGATAGATCGCCCGATGGGATGGCACATTGATGGACACGATAACGGCTATCGAAACTTGCGCCCGATACCATTTTTACAACTCAAAGTCGGCTACTATTTGACAGATATGACGGAGGGAGGGCAGGGAAATCTGTGGCTCATACCGGGCAGTCATAAAGCCATGCATGACCCGAACCATGAAGACCTTCGGTATCCATATCAATACCCGGGGGCATTAGAAGTTTGTGCGCCAGCGGGAAGTGCGATCCTATTCCATAATGCACTCTGGCATTCTGCTGGTATCTTCACCAAACCGGAGGGATCTCGCGAAATGCTATATTACGCCTATGAACATCCGTGGATGATTGCTTCACAGGAACATTGGGGGTATCCGAAAACATTCTATAACTCACAACTCTCACCAGAGCAACGGAAGTTCTTTCACGGTTTTGTTTTCGATCCGCCTGAACAAAGATGGGGATAAAGTAAATTATGAATCTAAAATTATCTCACAGTTTTCTATCGGTTAGCGACGATTGTAGTTGCGCAATTCATTGCGCCTCTTATATTTCTTTTTATAGTGAAATCCAAAATTATTTTCACACTTTGGTTCTTGTCCGAATTTCAAAAACACCTTGAATGTAAAGAGGCGCAATGAATTGCGCGACTACAAACGCCACTAACCTAAAGAAAATGTAAATGTCCTTTTAGATTTTACTATAAAAACGTGAGTTTGATAAAAGCCTATTGTAGCGCAAACTTTCCAGTTTGCGCCATAGCACACAAACTGGAAAGTTTGTGCTACAAGAACCGCAAGGTGGGCCTTCGGAGAAAAGCTCTGTTATTGAGCTGATGTCATTTATTATCAAACTGGCGTTATAAAAGAGAAAATAATTCATAGAATTGATATTATAATGTTTATTTCTTTGAAAATGATAAGTTACAGAGACTCGACGAATATTATAAACACATTTGGCGTTGTTTTCGTCTTATAAATGTTTATTAATATGTTGTGATTCTGTTGCACAAACTGGAAGTTTATGCAACATTACCTTCCGGTCCATCTGTTTAGGTTCCACGGACCAAAAGTGTGCATATATTTTTCTATTTCACTATAAAAGACTTCCGCATATAAATTTGAATACGCACTTCATAAAAAAGAGAGTGCAATAAAGGAAAATTATGAAAAGAAATATTTTGTCATTCCATCATCTATCAACAACACTATTGTCTATTTTATTGGTTTTGTTATTTTTAGGGACATCTCAAGCAGCAGAAGAATCTATTCAGAAAGAAGAGGTGAAAACTGAATCCGATTCCACATCTACTGATGATGTGATTGAGCTTGATAAAATTTTAGTCAGAGGTGAACGGGTCTATTCCACAGCCTCTTCAAGCTCCATCCGAGAGTTTGATCTGAACGTTCGCCCGGTAAGTACGGCGCAAGATATGCTGCAACTGGCACCAGGGCTTGTCATTGCGCAACACGCTGGCGGAGGCAAAGCTGAACAGATTTTTTTACGCGGGTTTGATGCTGACCATGGAACAGATGTCGCCATTTCATCTGACGGTGTTCCCGTAAATATGGTATCACACGGACATGGACAAGGATACGCAGATCTTCATTTTATTATTCCTGAATTAGTGGATTCGATTGACGTGTTTAAAGGTCCTTACTTTGCCAGACACGGTAATTTCTCTACTGCGGGTTCGGTTATGTACCGTACTAAAGACCATATTGATAGAAACCTACTGAAAATTGAGGGAGGTGAGTTTAATACACAAAAATTTACCGGCATGTTCCAGTTACCTACTATCAGTGAACATCAAAACGCTTATTTTGCCGGACAGTTTTACAATACGGATGGGGCAGTTGAAAGCAAGCAAGATTTCCAACGATTAAATCTTTTCGGAAAATCCCATATACATCTGAATGAAACGAGTAAACTTTCTTTTTCAGCAAGTTCTTTTAGTTCTGCATGGGACGCATCTGGTCAGATTCCTCAACGCGCTGTTGACACCGGGCTAATTACACGCTTCGGAACAATTGATAACCTTGAAGGTGGACAGACTGGCAGACAGAATCTCAATTTGACCTACTCATTAAAAAATGACGACAATAGTAGGTTTTTGATCCAACCCTATTTCAGCCGGTATAACTTTAAATTGTTCTCAAATTTTACCTTCTTTCTTGAAGATCATGAAAACGGTGACATGATCGAACAGACTGATGACCGCACCATTCTTGGTTTGAACACGGAATATCAATTCAAGCGATCTATCTATTCAATACAGTCCAACACAACCTTCGGGGGCGGATTTCGTTCTGACAATATTGCTGTTAGCCTCTGGCACAGTCCGAATCGCAGACGGTTAACACAGAACGTGAATTCAGACATAATTGAACACAACCTGTTTCTCTGGGCACAAGAAGAGTTGATCATCAATCCAAAAATACGATTCCAACTCGGTTTGCGCTGTGATTACTTCACATTTAATGTTGAAGACCATCTTGACACGTTGTCGGATGAAATGGTCGTCTTACCGCATGCTTCAGGATATGCACAACAAGTAATGTTCAATCCCAAATTCAACATGGTTTTTAGTCCTATAGAATCGTCAGATGTGTTTCTGAATTTCGGTACCGGGTTCCACTCCAACGATGCCCGTGATGTCGTAATTGAACAAACCATTTCGGATATGGAGCGAACATTTGATCGTCAAGGATTGGATGACAACCAAATTACTGAGCGCCTCACACAAATGAATTTTAACCGTGAGTACGCTGGTATTAATACGTTGCCGCGTGCGATTGGTGCTGAAATCGGTACGCGTCATCGATTTTGGAACCGATTCAATATCGGGTTTGCTGGGTGGTGGCTGGAATTAGCCGAAGAATTAGTTTTCGTAGGAGATGCAGGGGAAACAGAAATAAGCGGCAAATCACGACGGATCGGGATTGACATTGAAGGCCGAGGACAGATTCTTTCATGGATGTGGATAGATGCAGATGTCAACTTTTCGAGAGGAAGATTCTTAGATGAACCTTCTGATGCAAACGAGATTCCGCTTGCGCCGCGCATTACTTCAACTGGTGGTTTAACTGCTGCCCACCCTTCCGGTTTCGGCGCAAGTATCCGTTATCGTTATATCGGTGATCGGCCCGCGAATGAGGATAATAGCGTGACCGCAGAAGGTTATACATTGGTAAATCTGGGACTTTCCTACACGTACGGTCCTTTTAAATATTTTATCGCCGCCGAAAATCTCTTTAATGTTGATTGGAATGAGGCGCAATTTGATACAGAGTCACGCTTAGCCGATGAGACACAACCGGTATCGGAGATTCACTTTACACCGGGAAATCCGTTAAATCTGCAGGCAGGAATCAGCTACGAATTCTAACAGATTTGTCTCCAATCTCCCTGAACAAAGATAGCAGGACTTACGCATTTTTTCTTAAAGTCCCACTGAAAAGGGATTTAGGGGGTTAATAGTAAAGTCGAAAAATAAGTTGACATATTGTTGATTTTATGTAAGACTCTAAGTCTTATGAGTTATTCATCAGATTTACGTAAACGCGTGCTTGATTTTGTTCATAATGGTGGTAGTAAAGCGGAAGCCTCACGCATCTATAACGTCTCTCGAACCTGCATCTATAACTGGTTAGCTGCTGAAGATCCTTTGAGTTGTAAAAAGCCAGGACCCCGAGGGCCCCATCGGCTCGACTATGACGCTTTGAAGCAACATGTCGCTGATTTTCCCGACCACACACTGATGGAACGGGCTACACACTTCGGAGTGTCCACGAACTGTATCTGGTATGCGTTTGGAAAACTCAACATCACGCGAAAAAAAGACGCTAACGTGTAAAGAACAGTGTCCAGAAAAACGCCAAGTCTATCTTGATGCGTTTGATCTTGAAGTGCGGGTCGGTGGTAAAACTCCGGTTTATGTTGATGAAAGCGGTTTTCCGACTTCACAACTGCGCCGGTATGCTTATGCCCCGAAGGGTGTCTGTGTCCAAGATAAAATATCGGGTTCGTATCGGTATAAATCTACCACTTTGATTGCGGCCCACATCGGAGATAGTTTACCGTCCTGTGCTTTTTGAAGGTGCCCCTGATGCGCTTGCCTTCACTGCGTGGTTAGAGCAGCAGTTATGTCCTTTGCTTGATGAAACGCACGTTGTCATTATGGATAATGTGTCCTTCCACAAGGGTTCAGAGATGGCAAGGTTGATTGCAAAGACGGGTGCGAGTTTGCTACTTTTACCCCCGTATGCTCCAGAGTTGAACCCAATTGAGAAGGACTTCGCTGACATTAAGCGACAATATCAATACAACCCTGAAACATCTATTGATCAAATCATAAAAATGTATAATTAATTGAGAGGTGTGCATAAATAATTCCGATGTTAAATATGCGTTTAAAGATAGTAGGCACACGCCGTGTGCCGTCCACAAGTTTAAAGAGGCGCAATTCATTGCGCGACTACAAACAACACTATATTTATGCACACCCCTCAATTAATTATGGGTTTTACTAAAATCACTGTAATATCATTGAAATAACGACTTTTTAACCCCCCTAACCCCTTATCAAGGGGAATGCGTAAGTCCTGGATAGGATAAAGTCCAACGCAAGGAGAGCATAATTATGCGTTTAACCGAATCTGAAGTTTCATTTTTTCATGACAACGGATATTTACTACTTGAAGATGTGTTAGACGAGAAGGACTTAGGGCCTGTGATTACGGAGTATTCAGACATCATCGCTGAACGTGCCGAAAAATTGCACAAGGAAGGAAAAGTCACCTCTACTTATGCCGATAAATCTTTTACCGAACGGCTACTACATCTTGCCGCTGAGGCACCAGAGGTAACGGGAGATTTGGATATTATGCGGGCACGCGGTGAAGCGGCATTCAATTTTCTCAAAAATCCGAAAATTCTTGACCTTGCTGAATCTTTTGTCGGTTCTGAAATTGTGTGCAATCCTATCCAACACATCCGCGCTGTTTTGCCGAAACGAGATTCGCAACGTCATCCGACACCTTGGCAACGTCATCCGACACCTTGGCATCAGGACGCAGGCGTCTGTTGGCCCGATGTCGACCCATATTTTATGTTAACTATCTGGATACCGATTGTGGATGCAACGTTGGAAAACGGGTGTCTACAAGTGCTACCGGGCAGTCATAAAATGGGGTTGTTCACGCACACTTGGAACGATGCCGGATTAGTGGTTCTACCTGAACATCAACCACCAAACCTTACACCGAAGGTATTGCCGATACGGGCAGGTGGTGTTATTCTATTCCACAATTACACACTCCACAGTGCAAAACCGAATGAATCTGAGACTGTCCGATGGAGTTTTGATCTCCGTTATCATGATGTTTATCAGCCAACGGGCAGACCCTACTATCCTGCGTTTTTGATGCGGAGCCGCTTGCGTCCAGAGGCTTGCCAGACTGATTATGAAACATGGTGTAAACGGTGGGAGTTTGCTTTGGAAAATTCCAGAGGTGTCCAAGCATATCGGTGGCCCCGGTAGAAGGAGAATCCATGCTTGAGATTTCAGACCTGCCAACTGTCAATGCGACCTTAAATATAATTAGTGCAATACTTTTAACAGTAGGCTATGTGTTAATTCGGCAACGGAAAATTGCTGCGCACAAAAAATGTATGCTTGCGGCTTTTGCAGTGTCTGTGCTTTTTCTGATTAGTTATTGTATATATCATGCAAATGCAGGGTCAACCAAGTTTACGCAGCAGGGATGGATCCGTCCTGTCTATTTTGCTATTCTGATTTCGCACATTCTGTTGGCGTTTGCAATCGTGCCGTTGGCATTGCGCACCCTCTACTTGGCATGGCGCGAAAAGTTTGATAAACACCGTCGCATTGCAAAAATCACGTTGCCAATATGGCTATACGTTTCCATCACAGGCGTGATTATTTATCTGATGTTGTATCAGATGGGTTAAACAAAAAGCATATTTTAAGCATGAATATTATAGGAGGAGGAATTAAGTTATGAGACCAACACGCGTTTTTATTATAACATTCTTGCTCACCATAATATTTCTCTCTTATACTTTTGCAGAAGATTATACGCGATGGGAATTACCAGAAGGTGCGAAGTTAAGGCTTGGCAAGGGAAAAATCAGCCATGTTGCTGGTAGAACCTCATTTCAGTTCTCACCTGATAGTAGTGAATTTATTGTATTTTCCTCAATCGGAATTTGGGTATATAATGCCCAGACAGGAAAAGAGATAAGACTATTAACAGGAAGCATGGACGGGAAACCCGATGACACTATTGTTAGTCCCGATTGGCAAACATTCGCGAGTCCAATAGATAATTGGGAAAATCCCGAGATCCGATTATGGGACCTTCACACCGGTCAACTCCAAACCACACTTGAGGGACATAAAAGGGGTGTAACTGCTATAGCGTATAGTCCCAATGGAGAGGTTCTTGCAAGTGGTGATTTTGATGGTGTGATGAAAATATGGAACATTGGCACAGGACAACACAGACATATTCAGACACCACATAATACTGTGAGTGATGTCGCGTTTAGTCCTAATGGACAGACGCTTCTAAGTTGGAGTAGTGGGGATTTCCTATTATGGGATGTAGACACAGCGAAAATAAAAGCGAAACTAAAAGACACAGATAGAATAAGAAGAATAGTTTATAGTCCAGATGGGAAACTACTCGTTGGTACCAATGATTGGTGGATTCATTTGTGGGATGCTGAGACTGGAAAAATTAAAATGGCATTCAAAGTTCAAGCACCGCGTTGGAGAACATTATTATCAGTCACACCTGATGGAAAGACGCTTGCCAGTGTTAGTCAGAACAACGATAAGGTTCAACTCTGGGATCTACAGACACAACAACTCAAAAAAACACTCAAAGGAAGACCTGGACTTGTTAAAACAATTCATGTTGATGAGGGCGAGTTATTTTTCCAAATCTCAAGTAAACAAGTATCTTCAATGGTTTTCAGTCCTGATGGACGCACCCTTGCGCTCTCTACTCAAAATGAAATACAGTTGTGGGATACAGTTACTGGGAAATATAAATTAAAATTCAGAACTAAAGGTTCATTCCACCATCTTCTCTTCAGTCCTGATGGACGCACCCTCGCTGCGAAAAAAGGAAACCCTTGGCGAAATGAATCAGACATCTTTTTATTAAATATAGACACCGCAGATGTTCGAAAATGCGGTCTTCGGTACTTTCTGCCCACCCATAGGCCGAGAGTCCATTCAATTGTGTTTAGTCCAGATGGAAAGTCACTTGCAAGTGGGTATGAAAGAGAAAACATAAGACTGTGGGATGTATCATCTGGTAATGTCAAACAAGTATTTACAGGTCACCCATATCAGTTATCGGTTCAGTCTGTTGCATTTTCACCAAACGGTAAAACACTCGCGAGTTTGAGTATAAGTACACAGAGTTCGGCTTCAAAAGCCGAGATTCTTTTATGGGATGTGGACACAGGAAAATACCAAGTGACACTCAAAGGGCATGGAAAGAGCATAGGTGAGGGAGCTTCATGCCATTCAAGCAGCGTAGCTTTTAGTCCTGATGGCAAAACGTTGGTGAGTGGAAGTTCAGATGGGACGGTTCGGTTATGGAACATAAAAGCTCCGAAAAAATCGAGTTTTGAAAAATTGCGTGGGGTTTTCTCTGGTTACCGTAAAGGAGTTTTAAAAGGGCATACAGATCAAGTACGCTCTGTCGCAATAAGTCCAGACGGAAACACTATCGCAAGTGCAGGTTTGGACAAAACTATCCGTCTATGGGATACGCGAACTCAAGAATTGAAAGCGAGCTTCAATAGACATAGGAAAGAAGTCAATTGTGTTATCTTTAGTCCTGATGGACGCACCCTTGCAAGTGCTGATGTAAGTGGAACAATTTTTCTTTGGGACCCGATCACCACTAACCTTAAAACTATTTTCGTAGCAGATCAAGAGGGCAACAGGTCTGTCATGTCTCTTGCTTTTAGTCATGATGGCAAAACACTTGCAAGTGGAGGTTGGGACATTCACCTCTGGGATATCAACAAACACCAATTAAAAACTATGTTTACAGGACATAGAGGGTTCGTTAATTCTGTGAAGTTTAGTCCTGATGGGCGCACACTTGCAAGCGGAAGTGCAGATGGGACGGTGCTTATTTGGGAGTTGGATCAGTAATTTCGGAGCGATGAATAATATGACACATAGCTTCCATACGGCACTTATGAAATGATCGTTTACCTATTGTCAGAACGTTTGAGCGCGAAAACGTTCTGGCAATGAAAGTGTCGCAAAGATTATGATTCGCTTTGGGTGTTCATTAACGATTCGCACAATTCTCTTGCTTGTATTACTGCTTCCGTTTCTCCATGCTGAATTTCAATTACCTTCATGACATCAGAGGGGATCTGTGCGAACAACTCATCCCATTCCAAGTCACCACTACCAGGCGGATGATAAGGTTCAAGCTCTTGTAGGTCGTGCAGTGTCACGCCGATAAGATGTTCACTGTATGTTTCAAGCCATTTGTGTGACCAGCAGAGTCCAAGTTTTTCCTGCAACGCTGCGTGTCCAACATCGTGCCAATAACGCATTGGGCTACCGTAAAATTCATCAAAAAACAATCCAACTTCATCGAAATTCGGAATTTGATAATAGTGCGGGCGATTCTCAATTGCAATGCATAGTTCCATTTTGAGTGCGTGTTCATTTAATTCATCAAGACTTCGCAGCACAGCATCGCGATGTTTTGCCTCTTTGTGTTTTCGCCATTCCGTTGCTTCAGTCACCTTTTTGCTAAAAGCCTCAAATTCACGCTCGCCATACTCATAGAATTCGGTCATTAGATACGACCGATCATAAGTGTCTACTTCACCGAGACGAAGTAGCACTGTTGTAATTTCCATTTCAACGGCAAACTCCATTGTTTCAATAGTTCTTCGAATCGCTTCCTTCCGTTCATCATGATCAAGGCTGGATAGCAGAATTTTGTCGTTTTCTGCTTCGAATTGTGAAGTTTCAGGGAGTATTATTGGGCAGAAATTTTGGATAGTGCACGGGGGTATTTGTCCGATGTCCCGAAGGATCGGTTTAAGTTGTTCCACCTGTTCAAGCGTAAGATGACGACTGAGTGCGATGACTTCAAAGCCGAGGTCTTTCAATTCATCAAATAAAGCAGCCCCGTCCGGTTGCTTTAGGGCGTTCCACATAGTTGAAATTGCTAACATTTTTTAGGTTTACAAAGGATAAAAAACGAAGTAAGATCGAGGTTTGCGATTGGGTGTCTTAAATTTCTTATGTTACTATGCTAACTTTTCGGCCTTCAACTTTCAACTTACCTTGTGCGTAACACTTTATCACTCTTGGGTAAAGTTCGTGTTCTTCAATCTGAATCCGTTTATGTAGACTCTCTTCGTCGTCTGTATCATAAACGGGGACAACCGTCTGTGCGATAATTGGCCCTGTATCTACGTCTTCATCAACAAAATGCACGGTAACGCCTGTTACCTTGACACCGTAAGCTAAAGTATCAGCAACAGGGGTTGCTCCCGGAAAAGCAGGCAAGAGACTTGGATGCACGTTAATTATCCGATTACGATATTTGCGGACGAACGGGGGTTGAAACAACTTCATAAAACCTGCAAGCACAATTAATTCAACCGAATAGTTTTCAATGTGTTTTGAAATTTCCGAATCATAAGCAACACGATTCTCAAAATCTTGAGTTCTGACAATGTGTGTTGGTATACCAGCGTGTTTTGCGCGTGTTAATGCGTAAGCTTTCTGCCGATCACTAATGACAACTGCGATTTCAATGCCGCTGGTTTCGTCTTCATGCAACTGTTCAATCAACGTTTGCAGATTGGTGCCGCTTCCTGAAACGAGTACCGCAATTTTCACTTTGTACTTTTCCTCGTAACGTTATTCGTGATTAAAAATTGCTTTCGCAAGTCGTAGAATTGCACACACTCACTAATAAAGTCTTAGTGGTGCTTGCTGTTAGTTGTATGTCCCAGAGGGATTGGAATCCACAGTCCCCCAGTTTTAAGGGGCGCCTTTTCTTGGAAATGGTCAAAAGTTCCTATAACACTTACTACAGCAAATTTTTTCTCAAGGAACAGAAGGGTAGCTGTTGTGGAAGCCATTGATGAGTTTTTACTTATAGGTTCATCTGTGACAATGATAACATGGGTTTTTGCCTCTCTGCGGAGTTTTATCTGTCTAAAACCTTCAGCAATAGCATGTAGAAGGTTTTCATCTTCTTGACCTGGCAGTTCAAGAATTTTTTGGATCTGCCCAAGAGTCTGCGGTGGATTGAAAACATTTACTATGTCTACTGAGCCGCTTGTCCGAAACCTCACGACACCTATCTGATAGTCAATGAGTGCGTTATCCCAATCGCGCACCCAAATATCCAGCTGTTGTAAAAACTGTGGAAGCTTATCTTCCATGCTCTTGCTTCCATCAATAAACAAGACAATATCTACGGGTGCATTCCCAGAATTTTGAAGCAAATTCTTACCGATCCTTTGAGCTTTTTGCCATTGTGTCTTTCTAAGCAACTGTACTCTTGCCCTTGCTGTTTGGGGTGTATTATGGCGTGCTGCTTGTTGTCTCTTTGGATCTTCAGGAATAGCGTGCCAATTACCATTCGTTTCAGATGCAAGTAATTGATGTTCTTTGTTTGGAAGGCCAAGGATGTTAACATAAATGCCGAACTCGCGACAGAGGGCGATTGAGTTATCCACTGTTAAACCTTCAAGACTGGTGAACGGTTCATCGGTGACGAGAATGAGATGTTTTTTGGATGTTGCACGGAACTGCATTTCATTAACTGTCTGCGCAATAGCATCCAATGCATTTTCGTCTCTACCAGGGGTAATCGCATGTATATTCTGTTTGTATACGGATAAATTTTTTGTTAATTGGAGAACTTTAATAGAGTTTCTTTTTCTGTTTTTTTCTTTCGTGGTAGAAAATTGAGTTAAACCGAGTGCATAATCAATATCTGAGGATTTATAAACATCAATCATTTCTGTTAAATGTTCAGCAACTGCCTTAATATTATTGCCCATACTACCGCTGGCATCAATAACAAAAACGACATCAATCGGGCCGCCCTCACTTGTTTCCAAAATTTCATTTGCAAGACTTTTCATAACAGTGCCAAAAGGAATATATGGTAAAGGCGGTTTTTTCTTTTGAAGATCTGGTATAGTAGTCGGAATATCATTGGCATCTGTTGCTCCAGCAATATCAAGTGTAGCAGGAGTAGATGTGCGTTGAACGCCCAGCATACCGGAGCGTTTTGAACCGAAAGAACTTCCGACTGTTGGCTCTGCTGCCTCTGTCTTTGACAAGCCATTTTCAACTTGCTGTAGCTCGTTGAGCGCGGTGCTGACATTCACTTTCACATCCGGAGCAGTATTTGTCTGTTTGAGTCGAGGTTGTTCTGTGATAACGGGTTCTGTAGGCGCAAGACGGGGTTGAAACGCAATTTGAGGGCTCATCGATTCAATTTTAGCAACTGGTATATTCGTGGGTTCATACACCGTTGTTCTGCGTTGTTGAGATACTGGCGGTTTTATCGGTTTCTTTGAGGGCAGCTGTTTTGGTGCTGTTGACAGTGTTACATTGATCCTGTCTTGAGTAGATAAAAGTGGTTGATTACGGACGGAAAAATAGAATAGCGTAATAAGAAAAAGGATATGAAATACCATTGAAATAAGTAACGCATTCCGCGTTATAGATTTCACGGTCCGGCGGCTTATTTTTTTCATTGTTTATACCTCATCAATGAATCTTGTTAAACCTTACCAATTTTCGTCATCAACTAAATGCCCCTCAGGGATTGGCACCCACACACCCCCGGTCTTAAGAGTTACTTCTTCTTGAAAATCATCAAAAGTGCCGACAACGCTTACAACAACATGCTTTTTCTCTAAAAACTGGATAACATCAGTATATTTAGATGTTTGTTTTATAGGTTCATCTGTGACAAGGATAAGATGGGTTTTTGCCCCTTGTCGAAATTCTAACTGATTATACCCTTTAGCAATTGCATGTAAGAGATACTCATCATCTTGGCAGGGCAGCTCAATGATTTGGCGGACCTGAACCAATGATTGCGGTGGATTGAAAACATCTACCGTATTATCGGAATCATTCGAACTAAATCTAACCACACCTAACTGATAATTAAGGAGCGCATTGTCCCAGTCCCGCACCCAAACATCGAACTGTTTTAAAAACTGTGGGAGTTTGTCTTCCATGCTTTTGCTTCCATCAATAAATAAAATAATATCCACAGGTTCATTACGAGTATTTTGAATCAATCCCAGGCCGACTCGCTGAATACCTTCCCATTTTGCTTTTTTAAGAGCATTGTCCTTTGTGCTTGATGTTGAGGCGGTACTGCGTTCTTGTGCTATCAGCTGGGGGTTTCGTTCACCAGGAATTTTGTGCCATTTACCATTCGTTTCAGATGCAAGTTCTTGGTGTTCCTTCTCAGGAAGACCCAGTACGTTGACATAAACGCCAAACTCTCGGCAGATGTCAATTGCATCTTTTAATGTCCTGCCTTCTATACTTGTGAACGGTTCATCGGTGACAACAATAAGATGTTTTTTGGATGTAGCACGAAACCGCATTTCATTGACAGTTTTCACAATAGCATCCAACGCGTTTTCATCTTCTCGGATGATAATATCACGAATTTCGCGTTTATATTCTTTCATATCTTTTGTCAATGGAAGAATTTGAATCGAATTTTTGGTGGGACCTTTGTGGTTGTTGGCTCGATACGTTGAAAATTGTGATAAACCGAGGGCATAGTCAATGTTAGCAGACTCGTATACATCAATCATATTTACCAAATGTTTCGCAACATTAAGTATGTTATCCCCCATACTACCGCTTGAATCAATGACAAATACGACATCAATCGGGCCGCCCTCACTTGTTCCAACAATTTGGTTAGCAAGGGTTCTTATAACATCACTAAATTTGATATTTGGCAATAATGGTTTGTTCTCCAAGACATCACCTATTTTGGTTGCTCCATCACTACCAACACCTGTTGATCCAGCGATATTAAGCGTAGACCGGGTCGGGGCACGATGTACACCTTGCGTCCCGGAACGTTTTGTCCCAAGTGATCCTAACGTTGGTTCGGCTGCTTCTACAGTTGATAATCCGTTTTCAACCGGACGAATTTGATTGAGTGCGGTACTCACATGCACATTTACATCCGGTGAAGTTTTTGTATCCTCAAGCCGGGGTTGTTCCGTAATAATCGGTGTTGTCGGCGCAAGATTAGCATTTAACGCGTTATGTGGATTGATCGATTCAACTGTAGCCATCGGTTTTGTCACCTCATATTTAGTTTTCAGTTGACGTGTAATTGGCTTGATGGGTGTTTTCTGTGAAAGCACCCTCGGTACCGTTGATAGCGATACTGCAATCTTGTCTTTAACAGGTAAAATAGATTCATTACTGACTATATAATAAAACAGCGAAATTAGAAATAGAGCGTGGAAAACCATTGAAATTAACAAAGCACTTCGCGTGAAAGATTTAATAGTACGACGATTATTATTCATAATTTTATACCTCATCAACGAATTTTAAGTGAACGTTTCGGTTCTTCTTGTAAAATTACTTCAAACGAAATTAGTCTTTCTTGTTGAACTTCTGATGATTTAGAACGGAATTGGGTAAATGGGTTTAACTTCTCAATACGAGGTGAATAGAGCGTTACACCTATCATCGTAAATACACAAAATATTAACCCAAACGTGTAAACGAGATTATAAGATCGTATATTGTCCCGCATCCACATTTGCAAGCTTTCAACAAAGCACCCAAGGCGGTTAAAGATGGACTGGTGCGTTTTCTGAGTTGCCTTTATTGTCGTTGCGCGTAACATTACAGATGACAGAAAGGTGTCAGAGGCTTTGACCGGTTCTACAAAGCGAAGAAGTTTATCTGTTTGTTCTATTGCTTTGGCTCGACAACCGCAATCCGGGCACTGTTTTAGATGCCACCGAATAAGATGCCGCTTCCACGTAGGGACTTCATTGTCAAAATAGGCTGAAAGTTGTGTTTGAACGTTTTTACATTCGTTTATTTTATATTTTAACATTAACCCCACCCCCTATTCCAGCCTTAATAAGTAATTTTTTCATATTTTGGCGTGCGCGGTGAATTAAAGATTTCACCGCTCCTATTGAACAATTTAAAATCTCTGAAATTTCTTCATAACTAAGATCTTGATATGTTACCAGTGTTAACGCTAAACGTTGATTTTCTGGAAGCTGTTTTAATGCCTTCTTGATGAGTTGTTGGCGTTCTTTCTTTTCATAAAGGATATCCGGTTGGTAACGCGTATCTATCATAAATTCGGAGTCGTAAACATCCTCACCTTCGTCAACCATATCTTCCAGAAAGTAAGTATTTCGCCGTACCCGATTTCTGATTTCGTTTTTTGACAAGTTGGTAGCGATCGTATACAGCCAGCTCTTAAAGGACGCTTTCGGTTCATAACGACTCGCACTCTTGAAAACACGAAGGAACGTCTCTTGTGCTAAGTCTTCCGCGCGATGATAGTCGTTGATGGAATAATAGATATAATTGACAAGGGCATCCTGATATCTTCTGACAAGCAGTTCAAATGCACTCATATCTCCTTTACGGCATTCCAACATCAATTCTTCGTCTGAAACTATCATGATGTTCTCCTTTTATTTTAGTAAAGTCACAGTCTTGTTCTACTCTTCTTCGGTGTCCTCTGTTTTCGTAGACCGATATTCTTTAGAAGGTTTTAACTTCAATCGCATCGCGGTTTTGAAAGCGTCGACAGCTTCGCGACGTTTGCCCTGAAGAGAATAAACTGTCCCGAGTTCCGAATGTAATTCTGGGTGGTTCGGGATAAATCGAATAGCGTGTTCGTAAACGTCAATAGCTTCGTCATAACGTTTTAGCATGCGATAGGTTGCTGCGAGATTGATATATACAGCCACTTCGCTCGGTTCACATGTAATCGCCATTTTGTAAGCGTCAATTGCTTTCTCATAGTTTTCTAACATAAAATAAGCCAAACCGAGGTGAAAGTGTGCTTCAGCAGATTCACGATTATGTTGAATTACCTGAAGAAATTCTTCAATTGCTTTTTCATAGTCACGCGCGTTTAAGGCATCTGCTCCCTGTTTTAAATGTTTCGCTGCTGCCTGATGAAGATGAATATCTAAACGTCCACGCTGAATAACTCTATCTTGTAAACTTTCTGATGAAATCACCGACTCATCACGTTTTAGCGGAGAGTTGACGGACGCATCTTTGATCGAGACCTGTGCTTCATCAGGTTTGTTGTCTTTCATCCGCTAACTCCGTTTCTTGAACCTCAATTATTTTAACACCTAAGTCCTAAAAAAGTGGCAACTTAATAAGGATTTTCGTTCAGCAATGATGTTGATGCAACATCAACGAGCTATGCGACATCCTATCACAAATTCTGCATAGTTCGTGCTAAAAAAATCGAAACTGGTGCAGGTGCTGTAGTCGTGATTGTAATACCACGTGCCACCGCAAGCAACACGGAAAGTTTCTGCATCGTCATAAGGAGTACAGGTCCATTCCCAAACATTGCCAATCATATCATAACATCCAAAGGGAGTGATACCATCTTTGAAAGCGCCGACAGGTGTTGTGCCTTCAGCACCGAGTTCAGTAGTATTGCAACGTGGTTTATCTATTTCATATCCCCATGGAAAAAGTCTATCATCAGCGCCGCGTGCCGCATACTGCCATTCCGCAAATGAGGGCAATCTTCCGCCAACGTAATTAGCGTAAACCTCCGCATCTTCACAACTCACCCAAACGACAGGATGGTCACCCTTCAATGCATAACTTTCATAACTTAACTCAGTCCTATCTTGCCATTCCTTTGGTGGTGTATATCCAGTTTCCTGAACAAACCGATAGTATTGCGCATTGGTAACAGGATAGACACCGATTTCAAATTCATCAATTTCCAACGGTGTGCATTCTTCACCGATAAGCGCAGTTCCTGCAGGCACACACACGGTTATATCTAAGATTTGAAGTGCCGCCTCGCGAACTTCTTTTTCAGCATGAGCAAGCGCGTACCCCAGAGGCGAAATTACTTCTCCAATAGGAGGTGTTATAAGTTGCTGTCCGTTTTCCCAACCTAAATCAGTGCTTAAGAGTAGCTTAACAGCATCATAGAGCGAATCGTCATAGTGCCACATCCAATAGTCTTGAAGTAGTTGTTGAAACACATCTGGGGCATCGTTTTCAATGCGTGCGATTCGAGATGCTTTCGGCTTTTTGACATCTAACAACATATTCTTTTTCGGCAACATAACTTCGGATTAATTCCAAAGGAACGGACAATCTCAAATTCGCTATACAGTTTCCGCGTTGTCAAGATTTATTATATCATAAGAAAACGGTATCAGGCAAGTTGTTTTTAGTTGCAAATTTCAGAGTTTTCAGAGTAAAATACCAAAAACATGTAGCAAAATGCCTATTCGCTTAGTATGGATGCGGGTTCATTGGAATTTTAAGAGAATACTACTTTGAAATTTTAGTATTTTCATCAGCAGGACAGACGTAGTCCCATTGATAAAGGAGGTGGGGATTAAATTACTGAAATAGCAACTTTTTAACCCCTTATATGAAGATTAAGAGAATATTTCGGTAATGTAGCGAGGTTAGGAAACCTCACCCGCAAAGGAGGTGCACCTGCCTCGGACGTACCGAAAAGTACCGAATTAATAAATTAATTTCATTCAAGGGGACTGCGTCTTTCCTGTCTATTTAGAATTTTATCATATATTCTGCCGTTGCGTCAATTTTCTTATTTCTCCCAGAGGCCTCTTATTTTAGAGTTTTTCTCAACAATTAACACCTGAAAATGAGGAAATTGCGTCTGTCCCACATACAATATACAAAAATGCCCAAAAAGAAAAAAGTTGTTGCGCAATAAATTTAAACGTTGTATAATACTTAAAAATGGAAATTACTTATTTATAAAGTAGTTGACATTTTTTGTAAAGTAAAGTATACTATACTTTACACAAGGTGTGATAAAAGCACAAGATGTGTGTGTTGCACCTGGGCACGCTTACCCAGTTTTGCTGGGGCGCGCTGATAGTGTTTACGCCACTTTCAACGCGCGGCCATGCCATAACAAGACTATGACAGGGCTGGTTTTCATTTTAGCACAGACATAGGGTCTGTGCCTATTGAAAGATGGAAACCAGCGGGCCCGAAGGAAACAGTTGACAGCAACTTTTCATTTTCCTGCCAACATTTCTCCTTTCGGGACTGTCACAATCAAGAAAGATACCGCTGGACGCATCAGACGTTCAACGGGATAAATTATTAGATATGCTCAAGAGAGTATATCAACCTATATTAAGGAGAAATAAAATGAAAGTCAGAACGTTTAAATCAATCAGTATCGTCACAACGATACTACTTCCCTTGTGTTTTGTTCTCAATAGCAGTGATGCAGCGTCTATCACGTCGCTGTCCGCATCGCCTTGGGAGGATAATGGCGATGGTGCCAACGTCAACGTCACTTTAGGCGTAGATGCAGACATAGATGCTATTGACTGGTATATAGACGGGACCTATGAAAAGACGACGCAGCATGGTCCCGGCACGAGATGGGTATATGAGAGCTTCTCCCAGATCCCAGGTAGCATTAAAGGCGAAAAGCATAAAGTCGAGGCAATCGTTGAGTTTGATGAGGGTACGATTGACACCGAGACGGATCCGTTCAGGGTCTACAAGCCTGTCCCAAGTGCGGATAATGGCTTCGGCGAAAAGACGGGTGCCTTTGGCTATATAGAAATCTCAAGTTTCTACTATGACGGTTCGTCTGTCGTGATGAGTTCAAGTGTCTACGCCTATAATCCGAGCAATAATCCGAAGGCGAAAGACCCCAACGATAATCCCATGAACGTTACCGCCTGGTTCCGAACGAAGCGGTACACCGCACTCAATGGGAGGGAAATGCGTCCTGAACAACGGGATACCAAACCCACAGCAACTGTGAAGGTGAGCAAGGCTGCGTATTTTAGTCCCGATGGCATGGTCGTCGATCGTTGGGTCGGTAACATGGTCGAAGGCGATGGGCAGAGGTTTTTTTTTGATGCACACACGCACCTTGTGGTGTCTGCAATAAAGGGTGGTCAAGGGGGAGACCACTGGGAGGCAGATACAGGGGTTCTGGAGTTTACTTGGAAAGACAAATAGACTTATTACAACGGCAGGGGACACGTGCCCCTGCCCCCTTATCAAGTGGGAAAATGTTAGGAGTATAATCATGAATAAGAGCAGAGTTATTTTGTTTTGCCTGTTAGGACTGCTTTTGTCAACCGCAGTACATGCCAAAATCGTTTTCAACTCCACACGCGACGGTGTGAAAGGTGTCTACGTGATGGACGATGACGGCAGCAACCAGTCACTTCTCATAGAAGCGGACCGTGTACGATTCCCTTATTGCTGGTCACCCGACGGTAAATATATCCTGTTACAGTCTTTTGGATTGTCTTTGATGAATTCAGATGGCACAAACATTCGGGAACTCATAGATGACGATGGCGGTAGTATCGGTAGAGGTTCATTTTCGCCTGACAGCAAGTCGATCGTTTTTAATTGGAGTTTTGAGAAAAACGGCAAGTTGAAATACGGTGTCTATGTGTTAAATATAAAGACGTTGAAGGTGAAAGAAATCGCACGGCAAGTTATGGCAAGCAATTGTGATTGGTCGCCAGACGGCAATCATATTGTTTTCTCAGAATGGATTACGACCGGAGTCCATAGCACGATTTGGATCATGGATGCCGATGGTCACAACCGCCGCACACTCATACCGAAGCCGCCTGTCGGCGCGGAATTCACGATTAACCGTTCAAGACCGCGCTGGTCGCCTGATGGCAAACAGATTGTGTTTACCGAGAGAGAGTATAAAACTGTGCGTGTGCCGAATGTGGGGGAATCGCCTTTTTTCAAGGCGTTTCGGTATATCATTTGTGATCGCAACGGAGAAAACATCAGACAGCTCCGGATACCGAAGGATCAGGAAGCACTGGGCGTTGACTGGATGGATGATGGTAAGTCCATCGTTTTTAGTGCGCGTGCAGCTATCCCTTTGAATAAGGTGCTACCGCGTGATTTTGACTTTCCGCCTGCCAATATCTACAAATATCATATCCGCACAAGGGAGATTACTCGACTCACAAACCATCCAGGCATGGATGTAGCGTTGGATTGGATTAGTGATGACGTGTTGCCTGTCTCCCCACAAGGTAAAAAAAAAGTAACGTGGGGGGCGATTAAAGAGTAAAGCTGTCCGCTGTAACATCATATTTTTGACAGGCAGGTTCCCTTTTGGGGCCTGGCTGTTTCTTTTTATAGTCCAGATAATCTGCAAGTTTCGTTCCTATTCTAACGGGGGTTTGATAAATAGTTAGGACTTCCACATTTCCTCTTAAAGTCCCCCTGATAAGGGGGATTTAGGGGGTTAAAAACACCAAAATAACGATTTTTTAAGCAAATATGTCCGTTCTCTGTTCAATTTGCGCCCGTTATTTTAATTATCAAACTCACGTTATTCTAATTCGTGATTTAACTTCATTCATTGGATTAGAGAAAGAGGCAAACAATTATCACGCTTAATCTGGGATTGCTTGCAATATTATACCACATTTTCTGAAATGATGCTATAATTGTGAAAATAACAAAACAATCCGTAACCAACACAAGTTGCAATTATAGAGAAATAGAAAAATATCATAGTTAGGAGGAACATTGCGTGATTCGTGAGGCTATTCAAAAGGTTGTTGAGGGAAACCCTTTAACTGAAGCAGAGATGATTGAAACCATGAACGAGATTATGGAAGGAGAGACGACAGATGCACAAATTGCTTGCTTCTTGACCGCATTGCGTCTTAAAGGAGAGACGATAGATGAAATTATCGGGGGCGTTCGCGTGATGCGTGACAAATCAACGCGGGTACCAACAGAGCAGCCGTTAGTAGTTGATACCTGCAGTACGGGCGGTTCTGGACTACACTCGTTCAATATTTCAACAACCTCAGCGTTCGTGGTTGCGGGGGCAAACGTACCTGTGGCTAAACATGGCAACAGAGGCGTAACTCGGCAAAGCGGAAGTGCGAATGTCCTGATGGCATTAGGTGTGAATATAGAGATTTCACCAGAACATATTGGGCAGTGTATAGATGAGGTGGGTATCGGTTTTCTATTTGCGCCGATGCTGCATGGCGCGATGAAATATGCAATTGGTCCACGGAGAGAAATTGGTATCCGCACTATTTTCAATACAATTGCACCGCTAACCAATCCAGCAGGTGCGCGGGCCCAGGTACTTGGTGTCTATGCATCGGAACTGACAAAGTTACACGCGAATGTGCTCAACAATCTTGGCACACAGCATGCGTTCGTAGTGCATGGAAACGATGGTTTAGACGAGATCACCACGACAACAACCACACGTGTTTCTGAACTTATAAATGGTGAAGTGAAAACCTACACACTGGATCCGACAACTCTTGGGATTCCGAAAACCGAACCAGAGTCGTTACTTGGCGGCACGCCAGAAGAAAATGCAGAAATAACGACACGTATTCTTAACGGTGAAAAAGGACCTAAACGGAATATTGTGTTGTTGAACGCTGCTGCTGCGATTGTTGCTGGTGGAAAAGCAGATAACCTTGAAAACGGTTTGGAACTTGCTGCTGATTCTATTGATTCTGGAAGCGCGTTGGAAAAACTGGAAAGCCTGAAATTGGTATCAAATAAATAATGTGCCTTTATGATATTAGATACTATTATTGCTCATAAACAGAAAGAACTTCAGATTGAACAGGAGCATGTGCCGTTTAGCACATTAGAAGCGAAGTTAGCGCACCTCCCACCGACAAAGGATTTTCGTCATGCAATTGCACAATCCGATAATATCAATCTCATTGCCGAAGTCAAGAAAAAATCCCCAAGCAAAGGAATTATCCGAGAAGATTTCGACCCTGTTCAAATAGCGGAAACTTACGCTGAAAATGGTGCTGCAGCTATTTCTGTGTTGACAGATGTTCAGTTTTTTGAGGGGAGCCTTGAATATCTCTCATTAATTCGCGAAGTTGTAGATGTGCCACTACTGCGAAAAGATTTCACGATTGATCCGTATCATATCTATCAAGCGCGCGTTGCAGGTGCGGATGCTATTCTCCTAATTGTAGCAGTGTTAACGCCTAAGCAACTGCGCGATTTCATAGACATTGCTACCTTACTTTCGCTTGCATCTCTGGTGGAAGTGCATACAGAAGCGGAGTTGGAAATAGCGTTAGATATTGGTGCTGATATTATCGGTATAAACAATCGTGATTTGCGGACATTTCATACGGATTTAGCAACTACATTCAGGTTGCGCGAATCTATTCCTGCGGAAAAGGTTATTGTGAGTGAGAGTGGTATCTATACGCGGGCGGATGTAGAATCGTTACGAGCAGCAGATATAAACGCTATTTTGGTTGGTGAATCACTGATGCGCAGCCCTGATATTGGGAAACAGGTGCGGAAATTGATTGGTTAATATAACCCAAGTTGCCACCTCGTAGCACAAACTGACAGTTTACGCTACAGCAGTGTTCAAGTAATTCTAAAATCTACTATATCTACATTGAAATAACCTCTATTCCGTGGCGTTTAAGTAGCGCAGTTGTAACACCATTCCCTGAAATAAGCGTACCCGAAAATGACCCATCATAGATTGTTCCACAACCGCAAGATGGGCTTTTGGATTTGAGAATAACGCACGTCGCACCTTGTGATTGCGCTAATTCAAGCGTATGCTTCGCGCCTTTCAAAAATTCTGCTGTCTTATCCTCGCCATCAGCAGTCATCACTTTGGCTTTGCCATCTAAAACATCATTTCCATCGCCCCCGACAATCTCGACAGGTGGGCGCGGCGTAGGGAGTCCACCCGCTTCTTCTGGACAGACTGATATAAGTTCATCTGTCTCGCGGCGTTTGATTGCATCTTCATTGCGACTGTTGCCCCCGTCGAATCGACAATTAACACCGAGGAGGCATGCACTGATAAGTACTTTCATTCATCTTCTTTCCATGCATTCAATTGGCTATCAATCACTGGAATATTTCCAGTTTTCAGGTGCAGGTAGTTTTCCTCAAGATGGGACAATATTGCTTGGAGAAGTTCTGGACGACAAATTTCAGTGTAATTGTTTTCCAATGCAGCAATCTGTAGTGAAGTTGCTGTTTCCCGAAGTGTCGGTGGGAATTCCTCCACTGAGATATTGACATTAACACCGAATCCTAACACGAAAAAGGGTTGACGATGCTGATCGTATTCAAGTTCTGTTAGAACGCCTGCAATCTTCTTTTTCGCAATTCTAACGTCATTCGGATGTTTTATCCGCGCCGCAAGTCCGGTAACAGAATGGACTCCCTGCGCGATAGAGAGTGCTCCGATAAGGTTCGGCAGATACACCTGATCCTGCTTCAACCGATGCCTGAAAATAATCGAAGCGAGGATACATTTTCCGGATGGTGCTTCCCATATCCTGCCGTATCTACCACGTCCGGTAGTTTGAAAATCAGCGATGATAAGTGTTCCTTCTTCGGCATTTTCCATCTTTCCACGTATGATAGCAATGTCGTTTGTTGATGAGACCTCAGTGTGGAATTCTATGTTCGGATTTCCGATGATTCTCGTTTTGAGTGTCTCGCGAAAGGTTTTAATTTCTATCACTGTGTGGTTACCTTTTGCGGCAATGTTCAAAGTAAAAATTGTTGGTTTCGCAAACTCTACCCAGGATTGTGCTGCTCTAAACGTTCAACCCCTAAAACAAATTCAATGCGTAATTTCAGTTAATTTGTTTGTTATAAAAATACTTTGGAATTACATTTGCCCATAGAATATCCTTTGGTATCAGAAGATTATATGGCATTTTGATGTGAATGTCAAGAAGTGTTCACATCAGAAGTATTCAATTGTCACAAACCCCTTCAACAATAGCGAAATCGACAATTGAATGTCTCTGGTGTTCACATATTTGATTTACTATAAAGGGAGGAATGCGTAAGCCCTGAAACTTCAAAGGTGAAGCCCATCTGAATATCAATGATAGATATCAACTTATCTTTGACAATTGAATGTCTCTGTTCACGAACAGAAATCCTTGACATCATTTACGGATTAGAATATACTTGGACCATCAAATTAGATGGGACTCCCTATAATACTTTCAATAATCACCGACTGCATAAAGGTATAAGATGAACAAGCCGAATATAATCTATATCCATTCTCACGATACAGGACGGTATGTGCAGCCTTATGGGCATGCAATTCCGACCCCGAATATCCAAAAATTAGCGGAAGAGGGCGTTCTGTTTCGAAACGCCTTTTGTGCGAATCCAACCTGTTCCCCATCGCGCGCAGCACTGCTTACCGGGCAGTGGGCACATAGCTGCGGTATGGGTGGATTAGCAAACCGAGGTTGGAATCTACCTGTGTCCGAACATCTCATCCCACATACGCTGAATACAGCAGGTTACATGACTGCATTAGCAGGTTTCCAGCATGTTGTTCGGAACGTTAAGGACACAGGTTATCAGCGAATCTTATCCCAAGAAAACGGCAACGCTGGCGCAGAACAACGGGCATGCACGTTTCTTGACGAAAAACCTAATGAACCATTCTTCTTGGATGTTGGATTCGGAGAGACACATCGCCGTGCCAAAGGATTTGATCCGCCGCCAGATGGTCAGCCAAAAACTGACCCACGCTACGTAAAACCGCCGGCTCCGTTCCCTGATAATCCTGTTACCCGACAGGATATGGCAGAATATATAGATGCTGCACGTAGACTCGATTGGAAAATAGGAAAAGTTATTGATGCTCTAAAAGAAAACGGACTTGCTGAAAATACACTTGTGATATGTACAACAGACCACGGACTCGCTTTTCCGCGTATGAAATGCCACGTTACCGATCACGGTATCGGCGTGATGTTGATTGTCCGAGGTCCAGGCGGATTTGATGGCGGGAAAGTCATTGACGGTTTAGTTAGCCAGATTGACCTATTTCCGACTATCTGCGAATTGGCAGGGATTGAACCGCCTGAGTGGTTACAGGGACATTCTATTCTGCCTCTTGTGAGCGGTGAGACCGATGATATTCGAGATGCCATTTTTGCTGAAGTCAATTATCATTGCTGTTATGAACCGCAACGCGCTATCCGAACCAAACGGTGGAAATATATTAGACGCTATGACAACGCACAACAGTGGGCACTGCCTAACTGTGATGATAGTATCAGTAAATCTTATATGCTGGAGAACGATTGGGCAGGTCAACCTGTCGAATCGGAGCGGTTATACGATGTCGTATTTGATCCCTCAGAGGCGCACAACCTTGCGGGGAACCCCGATTACGCGATTGTTTTGACAGATATGCGCGAACGGTTAGAGCAATGGAGAACTGATACAGACGATCCTGTAGATGAAAATCAGATTATGGTTTCACCAGAAACGGCTGTGTTGAACGATCCATCTGATATATCGCCCGGTGATAAACGTTATCCTGCTGCAGAGATTCTCTGATCTTTGCTGGACTGTTCTCTTTTTCTTTTATCTGCTAATCATAGTATTAGATACCTAATCTTCAATCTGCGAATTTCGAACAATGTTAAAATTTTCTCCTATCATCACCTTAACAACCGATTTTGGTACGAGCGATGTGTATGTCGGAGTGATGAAAGGTGTCATCCTAAACATCAATCCGAATGCACAGATTGTTGATATAACACATGCCATCTCGCCGCAGAATATTCACGAAGCGGCTTTCACTGTTCAAGCAGCATACCGCTATTTCCCAAAAGGTACAATTCACGTCATCGTAGTAGATCCGGGTGTTGGAAGTAAACGACAAACAATCGTTTGCCAAACTGATAGAGCGTTTTTTGTATGTCCCAATAATGGTGTGTTGAGTTATCTGCTTCAGGACATTGAAACTGAAGAGACCTGCATACCTGATGCAGTGAACATTGAAAACCCTATCTACCTTTTACCACAAGTCAGCAACACTTTTCATGGCAGAGATATTTTTGCACCTGTCGCTGCGCATTTATCGCTCGGTATTCCGCTTGCACAGATTGGCACACCAATTCATAACCTTGTTCGGTTTCCTGTCCCAGCAATACGCATATCAGAAGGAACATTGACCGGACAAATTATCAATGTTGACAGTTTTGGAAATTTAATAACCAACATTTCGGAAAACGCGCTTACCGCTTTCTTGCTATCGTCTACATCAAAAAGGGTTGCAGTTGCTGAACTTCATCAACGCGCTGAGTCAGTAAAATTTGAAATTGTGGCAGGGCATACGTCTCTTAAGAAACTCAACAGTTCTTACGCTGAATCGGAAGCAGGTGAACCTCTTGCAATTATAGGAAGTTTTGGGTTGTTAGAAATCGCTATCAATTTAGGAAATGCCGAAGCACGTTTGGGGCTAAAAAATGGGGGTCCTGTTATGGTGCGTAGGTTTGATTGACATTCCGGTTTCTGCAGGTTATAATTGGATTAAAATAAAAAAGGAGAACGAAATTGAAACAGATCGCTCTAACAGGAATAAAACCCACAGGCCAGCCGCACATCGGTAATTATCTCGGTATGATCAAACCAGCACTGGAACTCACCCAAGATTATCAGGCACTCTACTTTATTGCGGATTATCATGCACTCACGACAGTGAAAAACAAAAAAGAATTAGAGAATTTGACGTATCAAGTGACCGCGACCTGGTTAGCATTGGGGTTGAACCCGGATGATGTAATTTTCTATCGTCAATCAGATATTCCAGAGGTGTTTGAGTTGGCATGGGTATTGGCATGTTTTACAGCGAAGGGATTACTCAACCGCGCACACGCTTATAAAACCATAGTTGATGACAATGTTTCTGCAGGACGTGAAGAAGATAAAGGGATTAACGCGGGACTGTATACGTATCCAGTCTTGATGGCAGCAGATATTTTGCTATTCGGAACGCATGTCGTTCCTGTAGGACTTGACCAACAGCAGCACCTTGAAATTACACGCGATGTCGCTCTCACTTTTAATAAGAATTATCGGGAGGTTTTGGTAGTTCCTGAGGCAGTAATTCGGAAAGAGGTGATGACTATCACTGGGCTTGATGGTAGAAAAATGAGCAAAAGTTATAACAACGTTATCCCGCTTTTTGCCCCATCAAACCAAGTCCGGAAACAGGTGATGCGGATTGTGACCGATTCCAAACGACCTGAAGAGCCCAAAGACCCAGATGAATGTAATGTCTTTGCGATCTACCGTCATTTTGCAGATGCAGATGCTGTTGCATCAAAGCGACAACTTTACCTTGAGGGCGGACTCGCATACGGCGATATGAAAAATGAACTGAATGAGTTGTTAGAGACTATCTTTTCGGCACAACGTGAGCAGTATACTGCGTTGATGGAAAATCCTGATGAATTGGATAAAGTGCTTGAGAAGGGCGCGGAAAAAGCGCGAGATATCGCTGTACCGATTTTGGCAAAGGTACGTAAAGCGGTTGGAGTGACCAGAAATCGATAAAACGCATTATTGCTATAGAGCGAGGTTATTTAAAGTGTTTGTATGCTACGACATGTTTTGTGTTTTCAAACGCTCAAGTTCCTCTCGGAGTCTCGCTGCTTCTGCTTCAGCCTGCTTTCTCATCTCGGTTTCTTGGTCTGCCCTTGCAGCTTCTTCATCCGCTCGTGCAGCTTCTTCGTCCGCTCGTGCAGCCTCTATATCTGCTGGGGTTTCTAACCACTTTGACGAAACCGTATCATAGAAACCGAGAGTTTTACCCCTTAAACGCAGTTCTAAATCCAATGTTACAGACATAACGCCCCCATCAGAATTCATCGGTATTGGCACATACTCTCCTTCAACGAGACGAAAACCCATAAGGG
This sequence comes from Candidatus Poribacteria bacterium, assembly GCA_965221425.1. GTDB lineage: Bacteria > Poribacteria > WGA-4E > WGA-4E > WGA-3G > MSPOR6. The sequence goes on from OZ244889.1 coordinate 1,665,865, forward strand.
GTGTCGGGAGGTATTGCCTTTCGGGATCATACAGAAAGTATTCTTGCACACCTATTGAGGCATACAGTAATTTCTTTTCCTTTTGGTCTGTCCTATGGGTTTTATCACTTGAAAATTCCAACACAAAGTCTGGGGGTTTCCCCTCTTCCCAAACGCGATAGGTGCGCCGCAGTTTTTTGCCGATACCAAAAGAAACAAAGACATCAGGTGAGATTGATTTCTTAGGGTCTCCTTCAACATAGTACATCATCATATTTCCTGAAACGCACACATCAGGTTTATCTTTGAAAGCTTCAATAAGGATTATTAGCGCATCCATCAGCGCATCTCGATGGCGTTCTGTTTCTGCCATAGGTTTCCCATCTGATTCAGGATAGATAATTGCCCCATTCGTCGGAGCGTATCGTATACGGGGTATGGAAATATTAGAGCCAGTTACTTCAATAACTTCTTTATCAGCCATAATCGTATCTCCTTATCTCCAAGTATTATAGGGGTTTAGAACAATTGATAGTTATAATGGTAAAATATTTTAGACTGGACAGACCACTAGTGTTCTGTCCAGTCTAAATTTTGTAGTTGTCCCCGTCGCTATCTGGAGCTCGCTCCTACAGAAAGGTGGGAATATCGCAGCATCCAAACGTACTCGCAATACTTTTTACCTGCAATTTTACGATGGACACTCCCTAGTACTTTTTAATTCTTGCCCAACTTGTGGCTAATTTGTCTTGCGGTTCAACACTAACGGTTCCTTGCAATCCATTTTCTCGGATAGCATTGATTTGATCCACATCCAGGGCAGCACTGAAAATAGCAAGTTCATCCAAAAAGCCCAACAAAAATGTATGACCTGTCAGACGTGCTCCGATGTTAATCTCTTGTGCTTCAACATTTGTGTTCATCTCTTTATCGTTACCTATCTTTTCTTGAAGTATACCATCAACGTAGAGATGATGGTCCTGCACGGAGTCCGCCCCTTCGGGGAAGACTACTGCTAAATGATGCCATTCGCCATCACATACGTCGTCATTCCCGTAATTTTGTCCGCCATTAACCTCAATTCTCAAGTAGCACTCCTGTCCGGTTACATGCGCGCGGATGTAATATTTTGCACCGGAAGTATTTGGTCCCCATTTTACCCATGAATGATCCCGTGTGCCATTGGCTTTAAACCAGAAGAGCGTTGTTCTGGGGTCTACGCCTCCCACGCCAGTATAACCGGTAACAATCAGATTATCATCTTGTCCATCGTATAATAGGCAATTTCCAAAAACACCCTCGGCATACTGTGCTCCAATGATCGCGCCATCCCGACCATTAGGAGAAGAATCTACAGCTACCTCACCTTCTCCTTCGTCGAAGAGATAGAGAACTTCAATTGTTTCTTCCTCAACCAAAGCAGCATGGGTGATGCAGGTGACTGACAATGTGAAAATGATAATATTTAACCAAACTAACATAACCCCACTCTGATTTACAAATTTCATTTGCGTTTCCTCCAATATTGAAAATCGGTTCCCTCCTTGAAAACGTACGTTTTAATTCGGGAATGCGGATATACAATTCCTATAAGGACGTTCTTCCTTGTAGGGAGTTTTCCTACATTTATCATTTAAGTGTAACATATTTCGCAAAACATGTCAATTTAAATTAGGAGTGTGCCTAATTATGGTCGTACTATAGTAAAACCTATAATTAATGGGACACTTCTGTAGCATAAACTTTATGAAGTTTAAGTAAATATTTCGGTAATTGGCAAGGTTAGGAAACCTTGCCAGCAGCAGGTGTACATCTCTGCCTGGCGAGGTTTCCTAACCTCGCTACATTACCCAATTTATTTTTTAATCTTCATACAGTTTGTGCAGATGCGGACACAAACTAAACCTTTGATGCTCAACACGCCTGGTAGGTTCGGTTTTCTAACCGAACCGAACATAATGTCCAATTAATTCTAAAGTTTACTATATATATATCACGACACCTCAAGAATTTGGCAAAAATTGACGAAGATGTCTACAACCAATAGCAAAACCTTCTAATCCCGGTGCCCCGCGATCTTCATTTTCGACACAGAGAACATAATCGTAACCAGATTCCAACAACGCACCGATAATCGTTCCCCAGTTCAATTGCCCGCGTCCTGGTACCCGATACTGCCACCACCAGTTACCAATAATACCTTGCCGGAATAGCATACGTGGACTAATTTCGCAGTCCTTAACATCCGCATAATACCACTTCCCGCTAAACATACGGATAGCGTCTTCAGCGGGCAAAATCCCCATCCACAGCCAGTGTGATGGATCACAGGATAACCCCAGCGCATCCGAAGGCACAGCATTAAGAATACGTTCCCACATTTCTGGATTACATGCGATATTACCCATGCGAACAGCACAATCCAACGCAAGACGGACACCTTTCTCTTCGGCAAATTGCACAATAGGGGTCCACATCTGCTTAAATCGTTGGACGAGTTCTATAGAACGATCACCCGGGTTCCCCGGTTCAGAAGAAAATTGCCCATAAAAATGCCAACTGACAGAACTTCCAGCATAAGTAACTATTACAGGTATTTCAAGGATATGTGCTGCTTCAATTGCCTGCATCAATATATCGCTTGCATTTTCGCGTTTTTCTAAATCATCATCCAAAAGGTTACAATGTGCCGTTAAGGCTGCGAGATAGATGCCTGTTTCAGCCAAAATCTGCTTGACTTCTTCTCCGCCTGATTGTATAATCTGGTTCGGTTCAAAAAGACCGTTATTGTAGGGACGGATTGCGTCAAAATCATTCGCTTTTGCCCACGCTGCGCATTCAGCAAGACTCCACGCATTACCGCCAACACCAGTGCTAAAACTAATGTTCATATTTTGTCCTCACTGTCCAAGTTGGAAATTATACCAATTATACTGATATGCGAATTGTTTGTGAAGAGAATCTCAATAAAAAACTGCTTGACCTATATCATCAACTTCGCGCAGAACACGGCGCACTCAAATGGTGGCCAGCAGATACGCCTTTTGAAGTAGCACTTGGCGCTATCTTAACACAAGCGACTGCATGGCGAAATGTTGTGAAAGCGATTGACAACCTCAAAGAGGCAGATGCGTTCACACCTGAACAGATACACGCTATCAGCCAAGACGAATTGGAAAAACTGCTCCGACCTTCTGGTTATTTTCGAATGAAAACAAAGAAGGTGCGCGCCTTCGTGGAACATATCGTCAAACGTCCGATGCAGGTAATGTTTGAACAAGGTGTTCCCGAATTGCGTGAGGAACTGCTCTCTATCTACGGTGTCGGTCCCGAAACTGCCGATTCAATCATTCTATATGCAGCAGAAAAACCGAGTTTTGTTGTGGATACCTATACTTATAGGCTGCTCAGTCGATTGGGATGGGTTGAGGGCAACTTTCACTATGCAAGACTCCGCGCGCTTTTTATGGATAACTTACCGCACGAAGTGGAACTATTCAACGAATACCACGCCTTAATTGTTCGGCATGGTGCAAGAGTATGTCAGAAAACACCGCAATGTCAAGCGTGTGGTTTGCAATCAGTTTGTGACTATTTTTTGAACCGAATCTAATTACCGCTTTTCCTCTATAACAAGCACCAGATTCGTATCAACTTTTTTGAAAGTCTCAAGATGCCACAGCCCCATCGGACTGTTACCGAGTCAACCTGCTTAACATTTCCTAACCCGAATTGCAACCGCATATCGTTCTGACTGAGATAACCTAACCACTTTGACTTTTTTGAAGGAATATCAGTTTTTTGTTTCACATCTGCCGTATGTATGCTATAATGCTGAAAATTAGTTTGAACTTTTGCCAGATATTCATTTAGTTCTATCAGGCAATCAGAGTAAGGTAAGTTATTAGGAGAAATTTAATGGCTAATAATCTACGTTTCGGTGTTGTCGGCTTAGGTATGGGCATGAATCGTTCAGGCGTAATTCACAGTACAGATGGTGCTGAACTTGTAGCAGTTGCTGACCTCGTTGAAGATCGGCGTAAAGCAGCAGAAGAAAAGTTCGGATGCGAAAGCCACGATGATGCGCTGGAAATGTTCGACCGTGATGATATTGATGTGGCAATGATTATGACTCCAAGTGGTCTCCACGGAAAGTTCGGTGAGGAAGCAGCACGCCGCGGAAAACATGTCATCACCACAAAACCGATGGATGTCAGCGTTGAAAATTGTAATTCGCTCATCAAAACCTGTGAAGAAAATAACGTCAAATTGCTTGTTGACTTTGGAGAACGCTACGGCACTCACAATCGGAAAATCAAGGCGACACTGGAACAAGGCGCACTCGGTAAACCGCTGCTGTGTGAACTACGTATGAAATGGAAGCGCCCCGATAGCTACTATGTCGGTTGGCACGGCACATGGGAACTTGACGGTGGCGGCTCTATCATGAATCAAGGCGTACACTACATCGACCTGATGTTATGGTTTATGGGACCCGTCAAACGAGTCGTCGGTGCTCACTTTGATGTTTACGACCACGAAAATTGTGAAACCGAAGATATGACCTCCGCAATTTTAGAATTTGAAAACGGAGCGCTCGGACACGTCTTAACTACCACAACGTATCCTGGCGGTAACGTGTCTATGATTCACATTCACGGTCAACATGGAATCATCGGTCTGGGACCTGAAATGTGGCAGTTCCCCGAAGGCAAAGAACCGGACATTGAACTCCCCTCTTATCCCGGTAATGTTATCCAAGATGCTTTACGCGTTATCCACGATGACGCAGAACCAGCAGTTGACGGATACGAAGGTAGACGTTCTGTTGCACTCAACATGGCTATCTACGAATGCGCGCGGAGTGGTGAGTCCGTAACATTATAGCCTTAAGGTTTTCTGTAGGCATTGTAGGTTGGGTTCGCAACACTCTACTCCAAAACTGTTAACTTAGCGGTCCCCAACCGTGGGTAGGCGCGTTTTGTAAACGCGCCGTTAAGCAATTTTAGCACGGATATTGGCGCGTTTACAAAACGCGCCTACCCTTGGTAATAAATTGGGCTTACAAAACCCTTCCACAAGAAAAAACCAGCATTTTTATTAAATTGACTATTATGGGTTTTGCGTGCTCTACCCGACCTACGATCAGTTTGGTGCATATAACGGTTCTTCTGTGGGGAACGCATCTGCATAAGTCTGTGCGATTACTACAAAACTGAAGGTTGTTTGACCATTCTTTGCGGATTCTCGGAATAGTGTTAACAACGCTTCTTCCGTTGCATCTGGGTGTAACAGTGACAAGTATACCCATTCTTCAATAAGGTCAATCATTTGAAGCGGGTCAATCACGTGGAGAATATCCATACTTATTTCGCCATGAATATCAATTTCTTCCTCCACGTCTGTAAAAACAAGGTGTGCATCTACATCAGCAGGATTTTCTTGGATTTGTATGCTTAAAAGCTGGAACCGTAATTCAGGGTTTGGATATTCAACGCCTGTTTCTTCCATGAAAATTTCTGCTGCCTTCACGGGTAAGGTTAAAAGTGCCTCTAAAACATCTTCTTCTTGTGCAAGTTGTTCAAATGATTGGATTAACTCAAATTCTCGTTGAATATACCTTTTTATACCATCTACTGCTTTTTGGCGTGCCTCAATACTTTTCTCGTCTGTGCCTGGCCTGAGTACCTCAACGGTCCGCTCACACGCAGTAGACAAACAACAGATAATTATCAGGATAGTATATCCTGTCCACTTCATAATCATAGGAGCCGCTCCTTTTTATTTTTAATAGTGCGAGGAATCAGTATCAAATGCGCGTTTCGCATTTGTCAGGTTTGACGTCTCCCCGCGAGACGTCTGAACTTCATAAAAGTCATGATTTTGAACGACAATACCAATCATTTTGTTTACACGCTATTGACTGGTAGAGGTGTTAAATTCCAATTGTTTAAAAATCTTTGTTTGAAAACTTCTAATCCTGTTTCTAATTGAACGTGATCTCGGTATAAGCAATTTTGGAAATTAGTGCAGTTCTACTTATAGGTTCGCAACACGCTACCCAACCTACAGAACAGATTTGATACTTCCGGTACTCAAGATAAATCAAGATTCCTCTGCTTTCGCCTTCAAGTCATAAAGAATATTCACAGCATCTAAAGGTGTCATTTGTGAAAGTTCTAATTGCCGAATTTCTTCTACAAGTGGATGTGTTTTAGGTGTAAACAGTGCCATCTGAAGCGAATCGCTCTGTAACGTTTTCCGGGTAACGCGGCGTTTTGGACGCGGCATTGTCTGGGTTGTTTTTTGCGGTTTTTCTGCTGCGCTATCTGCCTCAACGCTGAGATTGTGCTGCTCAAGCACTTCAAGTATTTGCTGCGCACGCATAATCACAGTGTGCGGTAAACCTGCCAACCGAGCGACATGAATCCCATAACTCTGATCTGCCCCACCAGGGACAACTTTTCGCAGGAAAGTAACTTTCTCGCCATCTTCATGCACAGCGACATTATAGTTTTTAGCAGGTTTGTACTTGCTTGCCAGTTCAACAAGTTCATGGTAATGTGTGGCAAAAAGCGTTTTAGCACCCATTTTTTTCTCATCAAGTAGATACTCTGAAACTGCCCATGCAATACTAAGTCCATCAAATGTACTTGTGCCGCGTCCAACCTCATCTAAAATCACAAGACTTTTACGAGTTGCATTGTTGAGGATATTCGCTGTTTCGTTCATCTCCACAAGGAAAGTACTCTGTCCCATCACAAGATTGTCCGATGCGCCAACCCGAGTAAAAATCCTATCTACCAATCCAATTTTCGCCGCAGATGCTGGCACAAAACATCCTATTTGCGACATCAAGACAATAAGTGCTGTCTGACGCAAATAGGTGCTTTTTCCACTCATATTCGGGCCCGTGATGATGTGTAGTTGCTCGTCATCACAGTTAAGCATCGTATCGTTTGGCACAAAACCTTCTTGGGTGAATATCTGTTCTACTACCGGATGGCGTCCATCACGGATAATTATTTCCTCACTATTCTCCACAGTAGGTTTCACGTAGTTATATCTCGATGCGCAATATGCAAAGTTTGCTATCACATCAACCATCGCAATGACAGCAGATATTTTTTGTATTTCCTCTGTGGATTTTGCTACCTCGTCCCGAATTTCGCAAAACAATTCATATTCAAGCGTTTGTATCCGATCCTCTGCGTTCAAGACTTTCGCTTCCTGCTCTTTCAGTTCAGGTGTAATAAACCGCTCCGAGTTTCGCAAGGTCTGTTTGCGGATATAGTGTTCAGGCACCATATTAAGATTCGGTTTTGTCACCTCAATATAATAGCCAAAAACCTGATTAAATCCAATTTTAAGTGATGTAATCCCGCTGCGTTTTCGCTCTTCTTCTTGCAGTGCTGCCATCCATTCTCTACCTTGCCCCACAATTTGTCTTAGTTCATCAAGCTCAGTGTTATAACCATCGCTAATCACACCTCCCTCACGAATTGTTGCAGGTGGGTTTGGATGAATCCCATGTTCAATCAATTCTGCCAATGTTGTCATTGGATTCAATTCTGCATTCAGGGAAGTTAAAAGCGGCGCTTGGCAATTTTGGAGTTGTTCCTTAACAGCAGGAATAAGGCGAAGTGAATCTTTGAGTGAATGTAGGTCGCGCCCATTTACTGAACCGAGACTGATGCGGGTAATGAGACGTTCTATATCGGACATCTGTTCAAGTGATTCCCGCAATTCCTCTTGTTGATTAATCTGTGTTTTTAATTCGTCAACTGCGTCAAGTCGTTCTTTAATAGTTCCTACATCTAACAACGGTTGCAATAGACATTGCCGCAGCTTTCTACCGCCCATAGAAGTCACCGTTTGATCAAGTACTTCAAGTAATGTGCCTTTTGTAGACCCATCGCGAATAGAAGCAGTTAACTCAAGATTACGCTGTGTATCTGCATCCAGCACCATAAAATCTTCCAGCGTGTAGGTATGGAGAGAGAGGATATGTTCGACTTCCTGTTTCTGCGTTTCATGGAGATAATAGATGAGTGCGCCCGCTGCGCAGATAGCAGTAGAGAGATGCTCACATCCGAATCCGTCCAGTGAAATCGTTCGGAAATGTTGAAGCAGTTCGGTTCGAGCAGTATCAAAGTCAAACCGCCAATCAGGAAGTAAATTGACCACGGCTTTGAGTTCTACTTTGAGCTGTTCAAACATTTTTTCATCTTCAAAAGATTCCGAAAAAAGACATTCTTTTGGTGAAAATCGGTGGACCTCTGCCCAAAGTCGTGAAAAATCTGTGAACTCCGTTACCTGAAATTCTCCAGTAGAGAGATCCGCAACAGCGATGCCATAAGTATCTTTTTGATGATAAATTGAAATTAGATAATTGTTTGTCTTATGCTCAAGTGCTTTTGGATCAGTGACAGTGCCAGGTGTAACAATTCGGACAACATCGCGTTTGACAAGGCGATTTTCATCGCGTGCAATTTTCGCATCTTCAGTCTGATCCAAAATTGCGACTTTGTGGCCAGCAGCAACTAATTTGTAAAGATAAGAGTCAAGTGCATGGTGTGGGATTCCAGCCATTGGTGGCGGTGGTGTTTTTTGGTTCTTATGGCTTCTGGCTGTCAGGGCGATTTCCAGGAGGCGTGAGATTATCTCAGCATCTTCAAAGAAAGCTTCATAGAAATCACCAACCCGACAGAGGAGGATGGCATCTTCATGCTGTTTTTTTACCTCTTTGTAAAGGTCTATCATGGAAAGTTCTGACTGTCTCAGACGCGGCATTTAGGTATCCTTATATATTTTACTGAATTCTATTTTTATCGGAAAAATGTGTACTGTTGTTTTTAATGAAGTCAATGGCCATGCAGGTTATAGTAAAACCCACAATTATCTGGATATTAGCGAGGTTCGGAAGAAATCAAGAAATCAACGGTATGAATCATGGCGAATGCCATACGGGGAATCATGCAGCATGCCACACGCGCATGCTGCCACGCGCATTCATACCGTTGATTTGGCGCATTCGTCTTTAGTCATTCCCCGGGTATGAATCATGGAGCATGCCATAAGTGCATGCTGCTTTAGGCGAATACGCCAAATCAACGGTATGAATGCCTTAATGGCATTCCCCGTATGATATTCGCCATGATTCCCCGCCTCGCCAGCGAGAACGTCTATCCCCCAGCTGACAAGGTTTCCTAACCTCGCCGCGAGAGCGTGTCAAGATTGTTGTTCATCGAAATGTGAAAATATTTTCGGATTTTACTATAAACTATTTTATTAGCACACATTCATCCATACGTATTGAATTTGTGAGTCAATTCATGAAGGGTGATCGGTACCAAAACTTACCTATTGGAGCCCACAAGTCGTATAATTACTAACATTTGTGCGGTTGTCATGCTACTGTTTGTAGGTGTGTATTTCTACCTACTCTGGTTCTGGTTCAAGCACAAACTTAAGTTTGTCAATAGCACGGTTAATAGGCAATTCATAGTATTTTTGCAGATCCCGCAATTCGTTTGCTATGTCAAAAGCGGCAAGGACCGGGACTCGTGTATGGTCGTAGCCTTTTTGTGTAAAACTTTCTATCCGCTGCTTAACATAAGTTACCAAGATCTCAATGTCCTCAGCGGTTAACTCCTCTGTCGGTCTAATAGAATAAGGGATACCCAAAATAACAAAACGAATAGCTTTACCTTCTCCAGTAGGTTGTTTTTCTTCCTCAGTAGTTTGCTGTTCGTCTTGTATATCAGTTTGCTGTTCGTCTTGCATATCTGTTCCTTTCAGAAAAAGTTCATAATTTACGCCGCTGTGTCTGGATTATAAACGAGATTTGATAGAATTAGAGAAAATTACTAAATCTGTTTTTTTATGAAAGTGCTTTCTGCATAGTTTCCACACACGGTTCAACACCAGTCCACCGTTCAAAAGCGATTGCGCCCTGATGCACCAACATACCAATTCCGCCAACTATTTTGCATCCTTTTTCAGCTGCTGTTGTTAATAACGTTGTCATGGGCGGAGTGTATACAATATCATAAACGGTAGTACTTGGTTGCAGCCAATTCGGGTCAATCAAAAGTGGATGTGAGGTATCCATACTTGATGAAGCAGTATTGACGAGCAGTGCGCTGCCTTTCACAGCATCGGGCAAACGGGAATCCTGCAATCCGATGCCTTCAAGGACGGTTTTATGTCCGGTTTCCTCCTGCACATTAATCTTTTCGGAAAGTTCTTCTGCTAATGCGACTGCCTTTGATACTGTTCGGTTAGCAATAACGACTGAACGCACACCTGCAAGTGCTAAAGCGACCACAACTGCCCGCGCTGAACCACCTGCACCTAATACGACAACATCTTTATCAACTGGTACTGACGCGCCTGTCTCCTCCAATGCCCTTAAAAATCCAGGGGCATCTGTATTTTCACCATATATCTCTCCATTAATAAAAGTAAGTGTATTTACAGCACCAATGAGTTCCGCCTCCTGCGAGATAAATGTCAAAAACGGAATGACTGCTTGTTTATGTGGAAGTGTGACATTGATTCCGACCACGTTGAGTGCCTTAAATCCGTTCATTGCTGCAGCTACTGCGTCAACAGGCACGTGGAACGGCACATAGACATAATCAAGTCCTGCTTTCACAAGGGCAGCGTTATGCATTTGCGGGGAACGGCTATGTTCTACTGGTGCCCCTATCACACCAACAATTTTTGTGTGACCGGTGATTGTGTGTAACTTATCCATCTAACTATTACGTCAACCTTTATAATACCCGACATGATTTGTGTATGAATCAATCCGTTTGCTTGAGGTGCCCCCACTGAAGCGTGAGTTTACCCGCAGGCGACACCACATACGGACTATTACTTACCCAATCCACTGCAATATCACTGACGGGACGTTCTAATAAGGTCGTTATTTTTTTGGTAGCAATATGATACTTATAGATGTTACTTGATGGAGCCTCATCAGGGGGCAGTTCCGGTTTGTTTAACTTTATCTGACGCGCGCTGAAAACTACCGATTTGCCATTATCTGCCCAGTCAATACTTCCAGGATCCCAGTGTATCGGTATATTTAACTGCCTGACCGTTTTACCGTTCAGGTTACAGATATAATACCGATACGCCTTCGGGGTATCTATTATTCCATTCGGATCTTTTCTTTTTTGGGTAAACTCTTCTTGTGTATACAGTATCTGTTTACCGTTCGGTGACCAGCGTGGACTGTGTCGCGTTATAAAAAACTCACCCTGTGGTGCTTCCGGTACCAGTCTACGCATATTACCACCATCGGAATCCATAATATAGACATTGCCCCCTGTTCCGATAAAAGGAACATCATGTATCAAAAAAACAATTTGTTTACCATCCGGTGACCAATCCGGGGAAATTATGTAATGATTAGCAATCTTTTCAAGTTTACCGGTCTTAAGATGCAGCACGAAGGTGTTATTCTCTTGTGTTCTGTTTATTTCCTCAGTCCTTGTAAATGCAACTTTTTCTCCATCGGGTGAAAAAGTTGGACAGCAATCAAACATTTTATTTTTTATGGGGTGGGTGATGTGTTGGATATTCGTGTTGTCAGCATTCATCAGGTGGATTGTAGAGTGAGCTGAATAAACAATCTGGTTGCCATCTGCCGACCAACGCGGGTGTGTAGCGTCCTGTGAAGTGGTAATTAGCGTTAAATCGCTGCCATTATCCTCCATAGCATATATTTCGTAAACACCTTCAAAACGAAAAAATCCATCAAAATCAACATGTTTGCCATGTTTTGAAAGGAAAACGATTTTAGCACTTGCAATAGTAGAAAAAAGTAGTAGCAAGAGGCATAAGATTGTCCGTTTCCAAAAATGCATCATAACCCTCCGTTGATGTTGTAAGGGACTCCATTGTAGATATTCCATTAAATAACAGTAATATAGCAATATTGTTAAAAGTTGTCAACAGGTCAGAGATATTCAATTGTCGAGTCTTTTTCAATATTTTGCACAAGGTCGCTTCTACAAAAGAAATCGGGGTTGAAAACCCCTCCAACAATAGTGAGTCGTGACATTGGGCCAGAGCCATTCAGTTTTCGTTTTTTTTCCAGAAGTGTGAAATAATACCCATAAAACCAAAAGAGGCAATTAATTAATGCTAATCTGAAGCAAGTAATTCCTTAACCGTTTGTTTCGCCGCTTCCATTGTCGGATACCGAATTTCTCTATACCCTCGAACAGATTCGGCGCATTCCAACGCCTGAACATGTTTAACATAGTTTTCATCATTAGTTGGAGAGAATGTATCTATCACTTCTCGGATGTACCAATCTCGGAATTCTTTCTCTTTAGCGTGCCACTGCGATAGCCATTGCCTTAGAAACTTCATCCGTTTCATCAAGTGCAACACCCAATTTCGGGCATCAATATCGTGTTCAATTTCAAAACCCATCACGGTAAAATGCGGACGATTGAGATGTAGATATCGTATTTTATCACCATTTTTCTCATCTATATTATAGCGGATCTTATCGCGAGCAAGTTTTTCTTTACTTGTCAATAGGTGTGAGACATATATTTCATCCTTAATCAGCATTACTTTGTGTAAATACTTTATAGCAGCTTTTGTGGCCCGGTAGTCCCCAGAATCTTTTTCGTGAACCTGCTCAATCTTTTCCGTATATAACCGAGCGTAATTTATATTTTCAAACTGAATCAGATCATAAATATAAAGTGCAAGACTTCGATGTGTTGACTCATCTAACTGAACTTTCTTGACGATCTCCTCAACTAAGCTAAGGTATGAATTCGCAAGACGTTTACCACGAAATTTTTCTGATAGAATCTTCCTTTTTTCCGCTAATGTATCTGCATAAGTCTGCTTTGAAACATCGGATGTATGTTGCAGTAGAGTGCTATCAATATTTTCATTTACTGCAAGGTATCTGCCAATCTCAAACGCATTGAGATTCTGTTGTAAATCGGAACGTCTGACCATCTGCTTCAATGCAAGTTTCAAAGGTTCCAATGCAAGTGGCATCAAGCCGCGTTGGAATGCGACCCCTATTAGCATGATATTTGCGTACAGTTTTGTCCCGAACAATTGTTCTGAAATGTCAAACAGATTGAGCCCAGCATAAGCATAAGTATTTTTCTCAATAGTTCCTTCTAAATCATCAGTCTCAAAACTATCTTTTCCGATGAGAGTCGTCATCGTTTCTGTTTTGGCGGTATTAACAACGGCGGCCGTCCGTGCAGATGATGCAACACGGAAAACTGAATCGGCAGTAATGCCTCGAACCGTCTCTAAAATATCAAGTCCCAAGACAAGATCAGCCTTACCGTAAGGAATTATCGGTGAAATCTTGTGGCCATTATTCGTATAGGTGACGTGCGTATAAACACCACCATTCCGTATTGCTAACCCTTTTCTATCACAAAAATGGACATCATACCCTTGGAGATACCCTGCAACAACAAGTATTTTAGAGATTGTGCCAATACCCATCCCACCTACACCTGCAGCGTAAACACTCCAAACTTTATCAAAAGTTTGCGGTGGCGGTGGCGGTAAAGGATGTCCACCGTTTAATCCGAGTTGCGAAAGTAATTCAGATATACCTGAGTCTTCCCACTGATTTGCTTTCTGTTTAGGTTTTTCAATTTGATGAACAGGTTGTGTACGAGGGGGGCGTTTTCGTGTTATAACTATTTCTTCAAAGGAGGGGCATGCCCATTTGATCCGCGCGCATGCGCCATCGGTTACGCAGTTAGAACGATCAATTGCGATTTTGTTTCCGTAATCAGTATCAATAATTTTTAGGGCAGGACATCCTGTAGATTTTGTGCATTCTAAACAAAACTCACAGACTTCTGGTGTAATATTGATATGTTTTTCTACCTTTAAATAGCCATTTTTCTCTTTAATTGCTTGTTGTTCACGTCGGAGGCGTCTGTGGAACGTGATCGCGCATTCTTTGTCTGCAATAATGATTTTGACACCATCTCTCAAAATCGCTTTCTCAAGATATTTTTTATAGTTCAACCGATCTTCCGGATTCACGCGAACGATAGCAATCTCGGAATTACCTGCCAATCCTTGTACAACTTTCTCAATGTCTTGGGCAAAAGTTGGATTTCCGAGGATGTCTATTTCGCCAGCAGGTGTCGGTTGGTGTCCTGTCATGGCTGTTGTTTGATTATCTAATATAATATAGGCAATATCTTGGTTGTTCTTAATAGAGTCAGAGATTGCGGACATACCACCGTGAAAGAAGGTTGAATCCCCCATGAAAACGATCTGTTTGTTGACAATGAAGGGATCAATACCTGCTCCTGCACCACCGCCCAATGTCATTGCTGAGAGATTGTGCATCAAGCGCGGAAAAGGTTCGTATTTTAGCATTGAATAGCATCCGATATCTCCATGAAAAACAAGATCAACAGGTGGGGAATCGTAATGCTTCTGCATATACGTGGCATCTGTAAATTGATTTGTAATTTCAAGAAGTACGCTGGAGGAATCTCGGTGTGGACATCCGGGACAGAAAGTTGGGGTTCGTGCTGGAATATCAGTCTTGATGTGAGCGACCTCATGTTGCAGCTGCGCTTCTTTTTCAAAAAGTTCAGTATCAATAGGGACGCTTTTGGCATATTGAGCATTTTTCCCGTTGTTTGAAAAGAGGGACATTAAATGTTGAATCAGAATAGAAGTGTCCAACCCCGCTTCTATTGGAATACCGGGCAATCCTTCTGGAAACTGTTTGCCCCATACTTTGACATACTTATCCAGATTCCCCTCTTGATACTTCTGCGTTAGAAACGCCTTAATTTCGTTTTCAAGGAGCGGACGTTTCTCTTCAATGACAAACAGTTCATCTACTTCTTGCGCAAACTCATAGAGGATATCTTCATCAAGCGGGTGTGTTAAACCGAGTTTGAGGATAGGAACAGAACCGCTGAGGTTTAGTTCAGTTAAGGCATGTTCCAGATAAACATAACTGAAACCAGACGTCACGAATCCAATTCTACATGCTGAATTTTCATTACTACTTGTCCGATAGAGAATTTCGTTAAGACCTAACCGCTTTGCTGTTTCAAGCGCGGTGGGGAACCGTTCACGAAGAGTCTCAATCTCAATGCGAGCTGTATCAGGTGGCAAAACCACACGATCATCTATAGAAATCAACTCCGTATTCAACTCTGTTTGAGATATATGACTGATGTTTGGTTCGCAATTTGGTAACAACTCAACAATCCCGCCGCCATCTGCCTGATTCTGCGTTGTTAAATAGCAAGTATAGAGGTTTGCTGCAGCAGAAATTTCAAATGCATGATTAATCCAATTTTTCATCTCTTGCCAAGTGGATGGTTCTATGAGCGGTAAATATAGGTGTCGTGCTAAAACACGAGAATCAGCTGGAACTTGTGTGCTATAGGACCACGTATCATCACCCACAACAACGACAGCACCACCGGTTGTACCTGCCATATTACTAATGGCAAGCGCATCAGACGCAACATGCAACCCAACGCTTTTCATAAATGCAATTGCGCGCATGTCTGCCATTTGCGAGCCGTTCAATCGCGCAATGCTTAACGCCTCATTATTAGCTATTTGTGCTATGATTCCATTTGATTTCAGGAGATCCGCATTGCGTTCAAGGACATCAAACACCTCAGCAAGCGGTGAACCGGGATACCCTGTCATCAGGCTAACACCACTTTCTAATGAACCTTTGACAAGCAACTCACAGCCAGTATAGACGTTGGTGCCGTTTGATTGTGTAAACCTTTCATCCATTTTTTAAATCTTCCTTTAAGTGAATGGATTTAGAAACATATATTAATTGACGCATAGTCGGGACTAAGCGAGCGAATTATCTACAACCATTTACTATTCTATAACGTGAACTCTGTCCAAGCAATTTTTTGTAGCGCAAACTTTTAGTAAATCAACGGTATGAATGCCTTTGGACGAATACGCGTTTGGTATTCGCCATGATTCCCCGTGTTCCACGAATGCACAAACTAAAAGTTTGTGCTACATGCAGAATGTGCGTCCAGCATTCTGCATGATTATCCACTCAATAGTTCACGCGCGTGGGCAAGCCCGACTTCTGTCTCTTTTCCACCGTGCATACGTGCGATTTCTGTGACTCGTTCAGTCTCTGTCAGCGGTTTAGCATTAATCAGTGTCCGTTCACCCACGACCTCTTTTTCAACGAAAAAATGGCGATCAGCAAAACGGGCAATCTGTGGTAAATGTGTAATGCAGATAACTTGAGCAGACTGAGAAAGCTCCTTTAATTTCATACCAACGACATCAGCAATTTTGCCACCGATGCCGCTGTCAATCTCATCAAAAAGTACGGTCGGGATGTTATCAACTTGGACCAACACTGTTTTTAGTGCCAACATCACACGCGATATCTCACCACCCGAAGCTATTCTTGCCAAAGGACGCAACTCAGACCCTACGTTAGGCGCAATTAGGAATTCAACTTTATCCATACCGTGCTCACGGAACGCATACCGTTTTCCATCAATCAGGAGTAAACCGTTATCATCTTGAAGTGGCTCAACATAAGTCTGAAATTCCGCTTTCTCCATGCCTAACTCTTGGAGTTCCTTTTCAACTAACGCAGAAAGCCTTTCAGCAACTTTTTTGCGTTTTTCGGACAACGCGATACACAATTCCTGCGCCTCCAGTTTTATTTCACGAATTTGGTCTTTGAGTGAATCAATCTTTTCAGAACCGAGTTCTAAATCCTCCAACTTACGTTCTGCCTCAGCATGGTAATTTATCATCTCTGAAATCGTGTTGCCATATCGTCGCTTGAATTTAGAAATAAGTTCCAACCGGTCAGTTACTTCGGCAAGACGCATCGGATTAAACTCCACTGTGTCTGTATATTGACGAATTTGTGAAGCGATATCCTCAAGCTCATATAATGATGAATCTATCCGTTCACTCAGTTCAGAAAGACTCGTATCGATTTCGGATAATTTCGTCAAAGTTTTTGCGGAATCTCTTAGATTCTGTAGCACTGAACCGCTACTGGTAGAACTTGTGCCTCCAAAATCACCCTGTCCATCAAGTTGTTCATACACTAAGTTTGCGGATTCATACAATTGTTCTGCGTTGTTTAGGACTTGTATCTCAGCAGTCAGTTCTTCCTCTTCACCTTCTTGGAGATTTGCTGAAGCAAGTTCCTTTACCTCAAATTCAAGTAGTTCCTTTTCGCGTTCAGATGTCCGCAATGTATGTAACAGTGAATCCATCTCCCGTTGTAAATCAAGCAGATAGTGATATTTTTCGCTAACATGTTGCCGTTCTGTGTCGGTTTCCCCGAAGTCGTCTAATAGTTCGAGATGCATTTCAGTTCTAAACAATGATTGATGTTCGTGTTGCCCGTGAATATCAACCAATAAAGCTCCGATTTCTTCTAACTGCTTTAAGTTTGCTAACTCCCCATTGATACGACATCTACTTCTACCATTTGCGCTTATCTGTCTTGAAAGAACTAAGGTGTCATCCGATTCCGTGTCTATGGGCAGCGGTGATGATGGGATAACACTGACTTCTACTGCTGCAAAATCAGTGCCTTCCCGCACAATATCAGCAGAAGTTCTTTCACCTAAAACCAAGCCAATTGATTTCAGGATAACAGATTTCCCTGCTCCCGTCTCACCAGTGAAGATGTTCAATCCGGGTGAGAGCTCCAGTTCAAGTTCGTCTATTAGGGCAATGTTGCGGATAGAGATTGTTTCTATCACGGTGTTTCCTTTAAAACCTAATATCTCTTATTTGATTCTTTCACCTAACATCAACTTTTCGCGCAAGGCTTTGTAGTAACTATGACTCTGAGATCGGATAAGTTGAATTGTCCGTTTTGCCTTCCGTACTTTTATCTCAGCTTCTCTTGCGAGAGTGTGCGTTTCACGTTGTCCATCAATAAATAGATCCAGATGTTCATAAGTAGAATGCATCTCAACTTTTATCTCCGCGTTCCCGTGTGCAATAAAGGGGCGCACTGTGAGGCTGTGCGGTGCGATCGGTGTTAGCAAAATCGCTTCCAATTGGGGTGCTACAATCGTTCCACCACACGCGAGTGAATACCCCGTTGAACCACTCGGTGTTGCTATTATCAATCCATCAGCATTATACGGAATAAACAGTTCACCATCAATATAAGCGTTCAGCTCAATTAGCCGTGTATAATGCCGAATAACAACATCGTTCAGCGCGAACGCATGAAACGGTTGGGGACTTTGACTATTCACGACAACTTCTAACATCATTCGATGTTCTATCCGATAATCACCCTGTAACGTTGCTTTTAAGGTCGGTTTAAGCTCATCAAGAGACGCATCTGTCAAAAATCCAAGGTGCCCGATATTGATTGCGAGGATAGGCACATTTTCAATTTGTGGTGTATGCGCTGCACTGAGAAGCGTTCCGTCACCACCAAGCACCAGAACCAAATCCGCCTCTTGGACCATCTCCTCAGTTGTCCTTCCTGTGAGCGGAAGTCCGAGTGCCTTTGCTTGTTCTTCAGGAATCAGCGGAACTATACCTGCTTTCTTGAGTAGCTCCGAGACATCCACCACAACTTGCGAGGCATTTTCCTTAGTGGTGTTGACAAAAAAACCGACCTTTTTCGTCATTCCGTCTCCTTCTCTAATCGAGAAAACCCTAAGATTATCCCACACCCTACCAGAAAAACACAAACAGTGATGAGCAAATTCATATCTAATTGTGGAAGCAAATGCGCCGTATCATAGTGTTTTTCACCAACTGTCACTGAATCACGAAACGGCCACAAACCGTATAAAGACCCTACCATTAACCCCATTAAAAAAGCGATTGTCAGATTGCGAAAGCGTGCAAGCAAAAAGTTCAATAACCTTGTAAATGCTAATAAACCGAACAGACATCCGAGTGCAAAAATAGCGAGTATCAATCCGTTATTTAGAATTAGAGGACTTACGTCCCCTTTAAATAATGTTGGGACATCCTCCATGAAGTTCTTAATCGCTGTTACAAGCGGAAAATAGACACCGAATGCAAGTAGTAAAAATGAACCGCTGACACCGGGAAGAATCATTGCTGAAATTGCCAGCGCGCCACACCCAAAAAATATCGCCAGCGTCCCAATTGATACTTCTAACCCTCCACCTGACTCCAATGTTGAACCAGCAGCAGACTTTTTGAGTTCTTCAGCAAAAACAAGTAACGCAACAGCTACAAGTAGGACTAACAACTCCCTCCAACTGAACCCTTTTAACATCCGTGCGGGTATCAAAATAGATGTCAAGACCAAGCCGAAAAAGAAGCCATAAGTCGCATCATGGTGAAAGTTTAAAAGATAAACTATCAGATTGGACAAGACCAAGACTGCTGCAACAGCACCGATCCCTAATATCATTAGGAAATTAAAATCAATACGGCGAAGTTCATCTTGAAAATCCGAAAATGCCCTCTTTCTAAAGGTAAAGATTCTAAGCAATCGCTTAACAGTGGAAGTTCCTATGTTGCGTAATGCTGTAATTAATCGTTCGTAAATTCCTAACACAAGGGCAAGCGTGCCGCCGCTCATCCCCGGAATAATGTTAGCAATGCCTATCAGAAATCCGTTAATAAATAGACGGAGTGCATTCATGTTTTGATGTGTTGAAAGCAGTCAGCTTCTAATGTTACAGCATCTGCTTCACTACAATTCTCCGTTCAGTAAGCTGCAAAATAGTAATCCTATTGAATACTGTCAAGAATTATACTATAAAAACCTAAACTATGTCAACCGTTTATATAAAAGTGAATATTTGACATAAAAACGCCCTTTTCTTTTGTAGGAGGGATTTTAAATCCGATTTCATTTTGTCAGAATCGCCGAAAACACGGAAAGGTCTACTTTATTCCAGTTAATTCTCACATATATTTTAATGCTTTGATTGAATTTCGCACAATCTACTCAATTTCACAAATAGCATAAATAAAATAAGCAAAAGTATATTTGTGAGCATTAGTAATAATACAGTAAACTTGATAATGAGATTTAATATCATATATAGAAAATGATAATGAGACTCATTTTCTATAATAAAGAGTCTCATTATCATTTTTATAAAGTTACTAACGTTAAGTGTATATTCCAATTTCGTGACTATATTCGCCATTTACTATAATGTGAAATATCTTCGCTTTCACAATTCTTTCTTTTTGAAAACCTAATTTGCTACTTATAAGTTTTTAGACGCACAGACGCCATTTTTAAGAGAGGACAGTTTGTTATTGGTGAAATAGTGTAGCGCAAACTTTCAGTTTGCGGACTAATATGCACAAACTAAATGAAGATTAAAAAATAAATTGGATAATTTAGCGAGGTTAGGAAACCTCGCCAGCAGAGATGTGCACCTGCTGCTGGCGAGGTTTCTTAACCTCGCCAAATTACTGAATTAATAACTTAAACTTCATAAAGTTTGTGCTACTATGTGGCAACTTAGGTTTTTTATAGTAAAATCCGAAAATATGTTCACACTACCATGAGAATAAACGGATTCCAATACACTTAGGACTTACGCAGTTTCTCTTAAAGTCCCACTGATAAGGGGGATTTAGGGGGCGGGTCCCCATAGCGATAGCGTATGGGGAGATAAAAGGACGAAAAACAGTGAAATACCGGACTATTTAACCCCCCTTATCAAGGGGGAATGCGTAAGTCCTGACACTATTGTTTTTCTACAAATCTATCACTTATAAACAGAATACCCCTGTTGGTATGCAACAGGGGTATAATTCCGCTAAAGGCGAACTGATAAATTGTGAGGTTTATTTCTCCTCACAAAATGTCATTACTCTTCTTCTTCGTAGCGGCTGTAGCGGGGTCCAGAACGTCGTTCGCGTGGGCGTGCAGGGTTGACTTTCAACGGACGTCCCATTAAATCTTGACCGTCAAGTGCCTCAATCGCGCGTTCACCATCTTCTTGGTTTTCCATCTCAACGAACCCGTACCCTTTAGAACGCCCATCATATCGGTCACGGATAATTGTCACCGAACTCAGGGGTCCATGCGGCTCAAAAAGTTCTTCTAAGTCTGTTTCTGTGGCTGCATAGGGTACATTGCCAACGTAGATGTTCATCTCGTTTCTCCTTTTGAAATTGAAATAAACGGGAATGTGAGAAAACTGAGTACTGTCAGCATGTTCTATAAGCAGGCATTTGGCAGTAAGCGAAGATTGGTAAAAATGAACTCTGGATTCTCATCAATCTTTTTTCGGAAGCCGCTTCACAATCTTCAAGAATGCTTCTGGTTCCAAACCGTAAAACTGTCAAAATACTGTGCATAATTTGGGTCGCAGACACCATCACATTTCCCAAACGTTAATATGATACTACAAATTATTAAATTTGTCAAATTTGTTTTTACAATTTATAGGAAAATCCACAATTACTTGGATATTGGCGAGGTTGGGAAACCTCGCCAGCAAGACCGTCTGGGGTTGTTTACTTAGACATAGGCGAGGTTAGGAAGAAATCAAGAAATCAACGGTATGAATAACGTTTAGTCATTCCCCGGGTATGAATCATGGCGAATACGCATAAGGTATTCGCCATGATTCCCCGCCTCGCCAACGCGAGCGTGTGGGATTTTGTTCATTGAGGTGTAACCAAATTTTCGGGTTACTATAATTATTTCGCGTCCATCCAATTATCCCCGATACCTGTTTCGGTGCCAAGCGGTACACGAAGCGGCAATGCATTTTCCATCTCTTCTGATACAATTGCAGCATGTGTTTCAGCCAATTCAACGGGTGTTTCAAGCACAAGTTCATCGTGGATTTGTAATAACATCTTCATCGGCAACTGATCTTTGTCAATTCTGTGTTGGACTTTGACCATAGCGGCTTTTATTAAATCTGCAGCGGTTCCTTGAATAACGGTGTTAATAGCTAACCGTTCACCCAAATTTTGTCGGCTCTGAGAGTGTTCAAAGATTTCAGGGATAGCCCGACGCCGCCCCGTTAACGTAGAGACATAACCTTGATCTAACGCTTGTTGAACGCATCCCTGGAAAAACGCGTTGATACCCGGAAACCGTTCTTTATAATCTGTAATCAATTCTCTTGCCTCCTCCACATTCATCCCTTGAATTCGGCGTGCTAATCCTGATGGTGAAACGCCGTAAATAATGCCGAAATTGACGGTTTTTGCTTTGTCTCTGAGTTCTCGTGATACATCTTCTGGTGCTACTTTAAAAACTTCTGCAGCAACGGATGTATGGATATCTAAATCTTGAGTGAAGATCTCAGTCAGCTTAGGGTCTTCACTGAAATGGGCAAGCACGCGAAGTTCAACCTGCGAATAATCGGCACAGATTAACTTATAGCCATCTGGTGCTCTGAATGCCCGGCGCAGCTGCCGTCCAATTTCGGTCCTCACAGGAATGTTCTGAAGATTTGGCCCGTCAGACTTTAATCGTCCAGTCGCTGTCGTCAGTTGATATAGGTGTGTATGGATACGACGTGTATCTTCATCAACAGAGTGTCGCAGTTGTCCCAGGTAGGTGCTTTGGAGTTTGCGATATTGACGGTACTCTACAATTAAGCGTGGGACAGTCGTTTTTGGATTGTTTACGTCCTCTGCTGAGGCAAGTGTTTCAAGCACATTCACATCCGTCGAACGTTTACCGCTCTTGGTGCGCCGCACGGGTTTGAAACCAATTTCATCAAACAATATCTCTGCCAACCGCACGGGTGAATCTATATTAAACGAATAGCCAACTAACTCGTGTATCTCTTTTTCGCGTTCATTCACGAGTTGTTCAACCACACCGGTTTGCCTTTTCAATTCCTCAGTGTCACACATGATACCGTTAAACTCCATCAAGGCAAGCACTGGACCAAGCGGGGATTCTATCTCTCTGACTAATTCAGTCGTTTCGGTCTCCTCAAGTTTCGGTTTAAAGTAATGATAGAGTTGAAGCACGATATCAGTATCTTCTGAAGCGTACTTTGTTACCGCCTCATAAGGGATTTTATCAATTGATGTGGAATCTTCTTCATCACCGAGCAAGTCTGTGATCGGAATCATCTTATGGTTCAAGTGGAGTAATGCAAGGTTATCCAGATTATGTGAAGGTTGCCGTGGATCAACAAGTTGGCTTGCCAACATTGTATCAAAAGCAACGCCTTGTAGTTGAATGCCGTGTCGAATGAAGATACTTGCATCAAATTTTAGGTTGTGTCCACACTTTGGCAATTCCGGATTTTCTAAAATCGATTTGAGTTTGGAAACAACCGTTTCCTGATCCAGATGCTTTTCAGGATTAGGTGATCGGATAGGCACATAAACGCCTTGCTTCGGTTCCCACGAGAAGCTGATACCACACAAGGCAGAATTACGATACAAGCCGTCTGTTTCTGTATCTACAGAGATAATCGACTGTGTTGAAAGTGTTTCAACAAGGTCTGCCAATTGTTCTTCCGTTGTGATTGCCGTGTAGTCGCCAGACGCTGCGGTTGTGTAATTTCCCTCTTCCAAAATGGCATCTTTTTGCTGCTCCATTGCATCTAATCGTTCTTTTCTGGTGGTCTGAACATCCGTTTTGACCGGCTCGGATACCGTACTGCCTGCAGCGAGTTCAGCGAGAGGTTTATGGAAACGTTTGAGTTCAAGCTGATCTAACAAAGGATTGATTTTGCTGAGATCAGGTGGTTTGACGCGTGCTTGTTCCAGCGAGAAATCCAATTCTGCATCACGTTTAAGGGTTACGAGTCGTTGGGAGAGGGAGATATATTCTTGTGCTTTCTCTAAATTCTCACGGCGTTTGCCCTTAATCTGGTCTATATTTGCGTAGATGTTTTCAAGTGAACCAAACTCTTGAATTAACTTAGCGGCAGTTTTCAAGCCGATCCCTTCAACTCCAGGCACATTGTCAGAGGTATCCCCCATCAGCGCGAGGGTATCTATAACTTGGTCCGGTGTAATGCCTTTCGTTTCCCACAATGTTGCAACATCAATCGTTTTTTCATTACGGATGTCAAACATCGTAACCCGGTCACAGAGTAATTGCTCAAGGTCTTTGTCTTTAGAGATGATGCGAACATGCACATCTTGGGTATCTGGTGAATCCAATATGAATTGTGTGACAGAGGCAATAATATCATCTGCTTCCAGGTCCGGTTTGCCGATGACCGGAATTTCAAAGGTTTCAAGTACCTGTTGTATACGGGGAATTTGTGTTACAAGGTCATCCGGTGGAGTTCTACGATGCCCTTTATATTCTTCATACATTTCATTTCGGAAGGTGTCTCCAGGCATATCAATGGCGGCGATTAAATACTGTGCTTTGCAATCGGATAAGAGTTTGATCAATGTGCCAGTAAAGCCGTAGATTGCGTTGGTCGGTTCGCCCGTAACAGAACTTACCAATCGGGTTTGAATAGCGTAAAATGATCGGAAAATTTCAGCGAGCGTGTCAATAATATAAAGCGTTTTTGGGTTTTCGTTTGGTGTCATAAAATGTTCCTTATGATTTATAGCGGAATTAAAAACAGGTGAACTTCTACACTATAAATTAAAACGAAAAAACTTATATTCTATTTCATTAATCAAGACTTTGGATAGTGCCATTTTCGGAGTGAGTCAGATGCAGATAAACCTGCTTCCTGACCAAGCGCGAAAGCAGTTGCAATTAGGTTTCGCTCCCCAGAGATGATGTCTCCAGCAGCAAAAAGCCCAGGAATCGGTTCACCGTTACTATCTAACATTTGCATATCTTCGTTTGCAATAATTAATCCCTCTTCATCTTTTTGGTAGTCCCACCCATCCAAAAACTTGGTGTTTGGAATTAAGCCTTCATCAACGAGGAAGCCGTGAAAATATAATTCAGTGCCGTCAATCATCTCAAAACCGAGGAGATTAGTTTTCTCACCGATATGTCGCTTAATCTTTGTTTCAATGATATGGATGTTTCTCTCTTTAATCTGTTTGAGAATCGGAGGTGACATCTCATGGGGACGCCCGTTTGTGAGGATAGTGATTTTATCAGTAAAATCTTGCGCGCCTATCGCAGCCTCATAGATATAATCACCCACTCCGAGGAGTGCGAGATGCTCATTTACGTGCAAATGCCCATCGCAGCGGATGCAGACATGCCAACCTTTTTTATTGCCAGCATAGCGAAACACAGTAGCGTACTGTTTGTACAAACGATCCGCATCGGCTTGAAACTCAATATCGGGCCATTTATCATCAAAACCAGAAGCAACAACGACGGTGTGAGATTTGAAATGCTTTATCTGCAGTGGTGTGTTTTTCTTGAGAGTTTTCGTAGATGCTTCCAGCTCAAAAATACCGTTGTTTCGTGTCAGTCGGGTGACAAGACCATCTCTGATCTCAATACCTGTTTTTCGGTGTTCCTCACCAAGCATGAATTGGACGACAGGTCGACTTTCCATCCACTTCATAAGTTCTTTGGCAAAATTTGGACCGATAATGCCGGGAAAAACGGGGGCATCTTCAATCTCAACCGACTTTGACCAATATGCTCTACCACGACTGAAACTCACCTTGCCGGAATGTAGCACCAGCACATGCCGCATCTGATGGCTTGCGGAAACTGCTGCTTGTGTGCCTGCTGGTCCAGCCCCAATTACTGCAACATCGTAAATTGTATCAGACATCTATTCAACTCCATCCGATGTAACTATAACCCATATTTCTTCCACCGCTCGTTGACAAGTTCAATAATTTCGTCAGACATCTGAATTTCTGGGGGCCATTCCCGATGGTAACCTTCTTCTGGCCACTTGGTTGTGGCATCAATACCCATCTTTGATCCAGCACCGATAAGCGGTGCGGCGTGGTCAAGCACATCAACAGGACCTTCAACAATGGTAACATCGCGTTTTGGATCAACATTGCTTCCGACATAAAAAAGGACTTCCTCTACATTTTGAACATCAACATCTTTGTCAACGACGATAATAATTTTGCTGAACATCAGTTGTCCAAGTCCCCAAAAACTGTGCATCATCTTTTTTGCTTGGAACGGATAGCGTTTGTCTATGGAAATCAGAGCAAAGTTGTGGAATACACCGAACAGGGGTAGGTTCATATCAACAAGTTCAGGAAGTTGTGTTTTAATCAACGGCATGAAGATACGTTCTGTCGCCTTTCCCATATAACAATCTTCCATCGGCGGTTTGCCGACAATGATAGTTTGATAGATTGGGTCTTTGCGGTGTGTAATTGCAGAGATACGGAAGACAGGATATTCATCGGGCATGGAATAGAAACCGGTATGGTCACCAAATGGTCCCTCAATACACGTTTCATCTGGTTCAATAAAGCCTTCAATCACAATATCCGCATCGGCAGGCACCATCATGTCAATTGTTTTTGCTTCTACCATTTCAACGTTGGATTTTCGCAAGAATCCAGCGAACAGCAATTCATCAATTCCCGATGGCAGCGGGGCAGTACCGATATAGGACATAATAGGGTCTCCGCCGATAGCAATTGCTACGGGCATCTGTTCGCCTGCCTGTTTATATTCTCTGTGGTGTGCTGCGCCATCGTGGTGAATTTGCCAATGCATGGCTAAGGCATATTGATTCAGTTTCTGCAACCGATAGGTGCCGACGTTCCGTTGACCCGTTTTCAAACTGTGTGTAAATACTTGGGGTAACGTAATATATTTGTCAGCATCCATTGGCCAACACTTTATTAACGGTAGCCTGTTTAACGATGCGTTTTCGCCTGTTAAAACAACCTCTTGCGAGGCACCGCGTTTAACAGTTTTCGGTGGAAAGTTAGTGAGTTGTGACAGAATTCGGAGGATTTTAACTTTATCCAAAAGTGATTCAGGCGGCCCGATTTTTATCATGCCTTCAATTTCGTAGGCAATGCGTGAAAGATCGTCTACACCGAGAGCCATCGCCATGCGTGTGTAAGAGCCGTAGGTGTTAATAAGTAAAGGCATCTCACTGCCTTCTACGTTTTCAAATAGTAGTGCGGGGCCGCCAGATTTACTCACGCGGTCGGTGATTTCACTTATTTCAAGGTCAGGCGATACCTCTGTTTTTATGCGTTTGAGTTCACCTGCTCGCTCAAGAGCTTTCACAAAATCTCTGAGACTGGAATATGCCATTTTTCAACCTCATGAAAGATATTTTTCAATGTCTATTCTATCACAAGGCAGGGTGCAATGCAACGACTTTTAACACCGTCATTGATGAATCGGTAGCTGGCATGGGGTAGTGAAAAGGAAACGGAAAAGCCTAAAATTGCATCCGTAAGGTTATCTCTTTAAAATCTGTTTTAGTCCTTCTTGATAGTTACGATTTTTCGGGTCAAGTTCAATCGCTTTTCGGATAGATGTTTCAGCTGTCTGGTAATCACCATTTCGATATGCTATTAGGGCAAGCGTGTTATAATAACTTGCGATATTTGGATTTAAGCGAATTGCGGTTTGGGCATACGATGCAGCCTTTTTTAATTTTTCACTTCGTTTACTTTGTTTTTCATAAGTACCTGCGATCTTGGCATTGAGTTGCGCGAGAGCGTTATACGCTTTCGGCAAACCTGATGATAGATAAGCAGATTCTGCTGCATCAAAATTTTTCTGTTGTGCTTGAAGTTCACCAATCATATAGTACGTTTCAGGAAGAAACGTCGGTTTTGCTACATCTCCATTTAGACTTCCTTGATTTTTTTGTGCGATTTTGACTGACCATTCAAAGCTTGACAATGCTTCAACAGTTTTGCCTTGATGCGCATAACTCAACCCTAAATTATGATATGCTTCCGCAATGTTAGGATTAATGGAAAGCGCTGTCCTATAGAATGTAGCTGCTTCCTCATACCGTTTCTGATTTAAGTAAATAATACCAATCTTTAGGCAAACCTCTAATTCAAACTCAGGTCTACGATTCTCATCTCTATTGCGACTGCGTGCGAATGCATGCATGTATCTATTTTCTGCTAAGTTATATTTTTCTTGCATGAAGTATACTAAACCAAGTCCTGCGTACGCTTCCGCGAAATCAGGTTGCAGCGCCAATGCTTTGTTCTGTGCATCAATGGCATCGGAATATCTTTTTAGCATCGTATAAGCGATGCCGACACCGTTACACGCCTCAACCGCTTTTGGATTTAATGCGATCGCTTTTTCATATTCTTTAACAGCCTTTTTATACTGCTTATTTTTTAGATATAGTCTTCCGATGTTCGCAAGGATTTTGGCTCTTTGAGTCGTTTCACGTGTTCGCTGCAATGCACCTCGCAACTCTTGTATCGGTTGTACAATTTCCTTTTGTTTTTCAAACAGTTGCATCTTTTCGCGCGCAGCTTGTTTATTCCCATTTCGTCTATGGACTTGCGCAAGATTATAGAGTGTTTCAATCAGTTCTGGGTCTGCCGAATAAGCGGTTTCATAGGCAGAGATAGCTTCTGTCAATCGATTCTCTTGTGTATAAAGTAAACCTAACTGATAGTGTGCTGATGCTAACGTGGGAGAAATCGCTATTGCGCGTTGCTGATGTGCTATTGCTTCAGAACGTTTTCCCTGTTTGCTGTAAATATTTCCTAACTGGTGATGAATCATTGCATCGTCAGGTTTTAGGTCATGGGCAGTTTTGTAAGCATTAAGTGCCGCATCGTAACGGTGCAAGCTTGCATACCCTGCACCTAAAGCTGCATGAATATGTGCCCACTCTGGTGCGTACTGAATTGCTTGTTTATATGCTTCAATTGCCTCATCAAATTTCTCGAGTCCCGCATAAGCCAATCCTAATCCATAATACCCTTCGGGTAGAGCGGAATTACGATCATGCATAGCTTCTCTGAACGATATGACCTCACGATACTCTGCAACCGCTTGCGCGTATGCCTCAATCTGAAGATAGACCTTTGCCAATTTTAATCGAATATCAACCCGTGTAGCGTCCACAGCAAGTTGTTTCTGATAGGAATCAATCTGTGCTTTTCGCGTCTGGTTTTCTTCGCTTTGAGACCGAACAGCAAGCAAGAGACAACATACTATGAAAATTAGCGCAATACGTTTTTGGAAAAAACTATACCGCTTCATAAGGCTTCCATTTGGGCAATTTTAGTTATAGTAAATCCAGAATTACCTGGACATTAGCGAGGTTAGGAAACCTCGCCAGCACTATGGTGTAGAGATTGTTGTTCACTGATATGTAAACATATTTTCGGATTTTACTATAAAAGGGAGGCACTTCCTAATAACTGAAACGCCTCTCTTAGAATAAATGTTCACATGAATCAGATAACTAACGATGACTTTTGATACGTCCCCATGTTGTAGTTAGTTTTCGGTTTGGGTCCACAGCCAGCGCAATATTTTCACCAGAAACAGTGAAATCATCAAAACTTGCTGCAGTTTGCCCTGCCCATACACCGACTTTACCAGTTTTGTATCTGTGATTACTGTGTTCTTTCTGAAGTATATTATTAAGGTACAACTTAAAGATGTCCCCTTCAACCTCTACTTTCATATCAAACCATTTGCCGTTCGCGATTTCAATATTGCCAACAGGGCGAATCTGATCTTCAAGCCTTTCTTTGGCGCCCCACCCCAGATCAACAGTGTTAGGAGGTAGGGGTTTATATCGATGCAAATGCATTATGCCAAGCTGTGTGTTGAGATGGTAAGTGTAGTAATGATTTTCATCTATTGCGCGGAACACAATACCTGCCCAGCTGCCCTTATCAATTCTAACTTTCGCTTCAATAGTATAATTATCCCAACCTTCTTCACCAACGACGGAATGATCTACACCACCTTTTAAAACCTGATACACACCGTTTTTGACTTGCCACATGCCGTTAGTGTCTTCCCAGTCCTTGGCACCTCTGCTAAAATCCCACTGTAGAGTCACGGCAGATGCCGAAAAAGGAAGTAACACACTACAAAGAATGAGTAGGCATAAAACGATAAATCTATGTAAGATTATAGAAACCATTTTCATTATTCCTTTGCTTTGTTTCTGGGTCATTTAGAATACTGTGCTATGAGCCCCAACCCTCGTACAATATATTTAGTAAAAAGGGAGGCACTTCTTGATAACTGAAACACCTCCCTTGGAATGAATATTTACAATGGCCGATTATGGTGAACACTGAAGGCAGACTACTTACTCTTAAGTGTTCCCCAGGTGACCGCGAGCTTTCCTTTGCTCTCAACAGACAGTCCTTCAGCCGCAAGTTTTTTAATTTCGTCAGCACTTAGCGTCCGGTTGTAAATCATGACCTCGTCAATTATACCTTTGAAATATCTGGCACCGCAGCATTCATCCCATCCGAACTTTAAGTTCATCACTGTTTGCTCAATGTGGGGAATCTCGTTTTCAGCGAAATCGAGTTTTCCATCTTCTCTGTGATAAATATAACTCGTTGCTTTATCCGGTTCAATTGCTATCGCGACTAATGCCCATTTATCTTGTGGAATATTAGGTGCACCTTGCCAATTCCATGTCGTTGCGGCGTTATTATTCCAAACATACGTCAAGGTGTTATTCGCAGCGACACCCATCCAGAAAGAAGTAGGATCATTTCGCCCCACAACAATACCAGACCAGTCGATCGTTTTCCAACCGTTGATTCGCGCAACCACCGTAATCGCGGTTGTAACCAGCTCAAACTTGCTATCAACAACCGCATGAGCACCGTCACCATTAAGTTCAAGCGCGCCTCCCATCCAACCGTCTTTGGTCCACTTTGCCCCTTGTTCCAAGGCGGCATCATGTCCATTGCCTGATTTATCTTTTCCATTACCATCCAGCGGCCAGTATCCAACGAGTCCATCACTTAGCCCCGCTGCAAAAGCACCCACAGCCCAAAAACTAATGGTAAAGACTAAAACCGTAATAACGCTCACTCTGTATTTCACCTTTAACTCCTTTTATTGCTGATTGTATCAATCTCGATCTCCTGTGTGGATATATGAGATTTGATTTTGGTAGAGAAAACAGCGAAGATACTATGACACAAACATCTCTATTAGCGCGTATATGGTGAACTTTGAAATTATTGGAACACATTTTCTGTCCGAGCGATCCCCAAATATCGACCCAACCTACTGGTAGTAGAGAATCGGAGTTCCCTCGGACAACTGAAAATGTCTTGTTAATTCTAAAGTTGAACTTATAGCGAGTAACAGCTTAGAACTCAATGTAAATGGCATCTGAAGTGGAAAGAATAAGACATAAAGTATCCCTTTTCTTTTCCTATTTTACCATATCCTTATGTTTTACTCGCTATAACTTCGTTTACTATACATGAATCAGGTAATTAACGATCTCTTTTGATGCGCCCCCATGTAGTTGCTAATTTATCAAGTGGTTCAACCGGGGTGCCGTCTCCTTCAATATCATCACCGGAGACCATGAAGTCATCAAAACTTACACCAGTTTCCCATCCCCAGACACCGACTTGTCCAGCACCATAGACAGTATCAACGAATTGACCCTGTTCTTCGCCATCAATTGAGAGTGCCAAGGTATCACCACCAACGGTAACTTTCATGTCATGCCATTTGCCTCTTTCAATTGTGATGTTCTTTCCCGGCAGTTGCCCGATATTATCGCGGGCGGTCCAACCACCCGTTTTGTGCCGCCACAGTTCCGTTTTGTTATCTGGCACATTAAAATAAAAGACATAGTACTCCATCTCGCTTTTTGCGCGGAATGCAATACCTGCCCAATTACCTTCATCAATGCGAACTTTCGCTTCAATGGTGTAGTCTGTCCAAGCGACATCACCAACAAAGGAATGTTCCGCTGCGCCACCTTTATTAAGCTTATAGATGCCGTCTTCTAAACTCCAGTTGCCATTAGCCACAGTCCACCCGTCTGCATGGGAGTCGAAATTCCATAGCTGCTCACCTGCGAAACCGGTAGATGTAATTACGGCTATGAAGCAAAATCCGATCATAATCAAAAATAAACGTTTCATAATTCTCCTTTTTTTATCATAATATACCTCAGACTTATGGAACAATTATAGAAAAGTCCAAGTTCCACAAGTCTGAGTACTATCAATGTAAAAAGCGCACTTTGGCAGCGCGCTTACAGTATCAAGGGTTGTCAACGAAGCCCTTTTAGACGACCCCATGTTGTTGTGAGTTTTCGGTTTGAGTCGACATCCAGCGTGTCTTCTATGTCTCTACCGGAAACGGTGAAATCATCAAAACTTGCTGCTGTATCCCATGCCCATACACCGACTTGACCCGTTTTGTATACGCCATCACTATTTTCTTTTTGAAATTCATCATTAATGTACAACTTAAAGGTGTCCCCTTCAACTTCTACTTTCATATCTATCCATTCGCCGTTCTTAATCTTGACACCGCCAACCGCGGGAATCTGATCAAGATTGTCACGTGTGGTCCACGCTCCAGCTTTGTGTCGCCAGAGTTCTGTCTTGTTATCAGGTACATTGAAGTAATAGACGTAATACTCCATTTCGCTTGTGGCGCGAAACGCAAGCCCTGCCCAATGGTGTTCATCAATCCGAATTTTCGCCTCAATGGTGTAATCATCCCAATCAGCTTTACCAACGAGAGAGTGCTCGGCTTCTGCACCTCTACTAAGCTTGTAGACACCGTCTTTGACTGCCCACGTGCCGTTAGCAACTTTCCAACCCTCCGCATTTTTTTCAAAGTCCCACAGTTGGGTGCCTGCGGATGCTGAAAGAGAAATTAGCACACTACAAAGAATGAGAAGACTCAAAACGACTAATTTCGTCAATACACTATAGTTTTTAAACATACTAACTCCTTTCTTTTTCTCAAATTCTATGATCTTATAGTAAAATCCGTGAAGTGAAAACATATTTTGGATTTCACTATAATATTCTATTTACGTCATGCGATTTGTAAAGGACATTGTACTTAAAGTCTTGTAGAATGTCAACTTTTTCTTGAAAAGCAGATTTGAGATCGCACTCAGTATTTATCTTTTTTCCTCTATAACAAGCACTTGATTCGCCTTAACATTTTTAAAGGTTTCAATATGTCCACAAACCCAGCGAACTGTAACTGAGCCAACCTGCTTAACATCTCCTAATCCGAAGTGTAGGCGCAAGTCGTTCTGGCTAAGATAACCCGAACCGCTTTTGACCTCTCTTATTTGTGAAGACTTACCTGTCGTAACTGTCACACGTGTTCCAATTGCATCACGTGTACAATGTGTGCCAACCAACTTTACACTTAGCCAATTCCCAGAATTACCGCCATCATTCCGTAAAACGGTCGGACTATCTTTCAAGTTAGTAGTTACTATGTCTACGTCGCCATCATTATCAATATCTCCGAATGCAGCACCACGACTTACTTTT
This sequence comes from Candidatus Poribacteria bacterium, assembly GCA_965221425.1. GTDB lineage: Bacteria > Poribacteria > WGA-4E > WGA-4E > WGA-3G > MSPOR6. Next base: position 1,699,210 of record OZ244889.1, read on the forward strand.
GGAGACACTCCAATTTCGGTATACTCAAAAACGGTAGCCTGTTTGCTCCAAAAAAGTTGATTAGGTTGCGGATACGTGCCGACAGGATCAATTTCAGCAATATTATCGTCTAAATGTCCGTTAGCAACAAACAGATCAAGCCACCCATCGTTGTTAAAATCCACAAAACCGACCCCCCATGCCAAATAGGGCAAACTCTTTTCACCTATTCCTGTGGCGAAGCTGAGATCGTTAAAAAACCCGCTTTGCGAGTTATGATATATGTTATTCACTTGGTCTTGAAAGTTTGTGACAACGATATCCAGAAAACCGTCGTTATCAAAATCACCGAGGTTGGCCCCCATACCACTATATGCTCGTCCCTCTTCGCTCAAAGCAACCCCCGCAAAAAGTGCATCTTCAGTAAATGTTCCGTTGCCATTGTTTAGATAGAGAAGATTCGGAGTGGTATCATTTGCAACAAAGATATCAATATCACCATCGTTATCAACGTCACCGCAAACAGCTCCCAATCCTTTGCCAGGGAGTGCAGTAATCCCTGCTTCTTTCGTTACATCAGTGAATGTTTCGTTGCCGTTGTTACGGTAAAGTCTATCTGATTCCCCTTCAAGGGCTTCAGGGGTGCAATAGGTTCGAATACCTTTGCGCGAGCATATCGGATTCGCATCCAGTTCAAATTTAACATAGTTGACAACATAGAGGTCTAAATGCCCATCCGCATCATAATCAAGAAACGCACAACCGCTGCTGAGTTGATCACCGCCAACGCCTATGTGATCAGTTACATTTGAGAACGTACCGTTTCCATTATTTTTATAAAGTACATTCGGACCGTAGTTTGTTACATAGATATCTATATAGCCATCGTTGTTGTAATCACCTACACAACAACCTAAACCGTAACCAGTGTCTCCAACAGACGCTGCAGTTGTCACGTCAACATATTTACCGTTATCATTGCGGTAAAGTGTATTTTTTGAGGAAATTGGAGAGTTAGTATTGGGTAAATCACACCCGTTCACGAGATAAATATCTAAATCACCATCGTTGTCATAATCCAAGAGGGCGAGACCTCTTCCGAGTGGTTCAATGAAGTATTTTTTCCCACTCTCGCCATTCACATCACGAAACCGGATGCCGATTTCTGTTGTCACATCAACGAAAAGCACTCTCTGATGTATAGCGGCAATTTCTTGAGCCTTACTATTGTCCACTTTAGATACCAGTAGAGCGATAGTGAATATCATTAATAATATCAGACGGTTATACCGGACCATAAAAAATTCCACTATAAGATTACACTTCCCATTTCTACGAAACAAATTTGAATCAGCCGCAACGTTGAAATTAGACTATTGAGAAGTAAAAATTGTTCTGATGAGAAAATTTATTGAATTTGGTTAAAAAATTGATGTTCACGTTGGCGTACACCGCATTTTTTTATCCAATCTGATATATTACACATAATTTTTTTTTACGGGCAAATTTTGTTTAGTGGTTTCTCAATCGCACTAAACTTTAGTCTTGAGGTTGTCTACTAAACGCAGTCTCAAACCGTTGCCGCAGTATATCGGGACTGGTATGCATATAGATGAGTGTAGCATCTAAGCTTGTGTGTCCTAATGCAATGCGCACCGATTCTAAATCGTGTGTTGCGCGATAGAGTTCAGTGCCGAAGGTATGCCGTAAATCGTGGGGGGTGAATCTAAGTCCTAACATTGCTGATGCGGCTTCCATGATTCGCTGAAAGTCACGGGGTGCAAGACGGTTTTTTGTGCGGAGCGTGCAGAACAGTGGGCTGTCGGATTCATCTTTTTCGCCTTGTTCAGTTTTCCACAGCAGGAACTCGTGGAGAGCATCTCGGACGTCGTGGACGAGTGGTATTCTTCTTGCGACCTTATTCTTTGCAATTTCTGCGCGGACTTCTAAGGTAGTGACAATGTTTCCGAATTTGAGTACATCTCCGATATCCATGCCGCATGCTTCAGCGTTTCGGAGTCCGGTTCGGAGGCAAAAGAGTACGAGCATTCTATCGCGTTCTTTATTTTGGAGTGCATTTAGAAGGATTCTCTGTTGTCCTTCGTCGAGGACTCGGGGTTGTTGTGTTTTTCTTCTTTTTGATTTCGCCATTCGGTTCTCCGTTAGAAATTGACGATTTTGATTGTAGCATTTTTCGTTTTTTAGGTCAACGATTTAATGACGTTTTGCACGTACAATACGTCATTAAATGCCTGTACAGTTACATTTCCTGTTCTGTTATTTCTATTTACAACCTTTACATGCACAAAATTTTTTTTGATCTCACCCGCCAAACAAAAATGTTGCATTTGCACTCGCGATAGTGTATGCTAATTAAAAATTATTTTCAACAACCTGTTTTATCTTTATTTCGAATTACCGCTTTCATTATCCGTTATTTTTCTCGACTTCACATTTTCATGTCTATCCAATTTCTGTAACAGGTAACACCTTAAATATTGTTACGCGATTCGTAATAAATCTAATTCATGTCTTCAATCCAATATTTCAAAACAGGAGGAATCGTCTTGAAGAAAAAGTTGTGTCTCTCTATCTCTATTTTAATTGTATGCCTTGTAATTATTGAGGTCGCACCTGCAGCAATTAAAGTTGGCTTAATTTACGATGTGCGCGGTCGAGGAGATCTCTCTTTTTGTGACGCTGCCTACACAGGCGCAAAAAAAGCCTCCGATAAATGGGATATTAAACTTACGGAGGTTAACCCAGGACAAAGTACCGATACCGAGATGGCATTACGCAGACTCGCAAAATTAAAATACGATCTTATCATCGGGGTCGGCTTCCTTTTTCGTGAACCGATGAACCGTGTCGCCGTAGATTATCCAAATGTCAACTTCGCACTGATTGATGCTGTCGCTAAACCCCCAAACGTGGCATCGCTTATTTATAAAGCACACGAAGGAACATTCCTCGCTGGTGTGATCGCCGCATTAAAAACTGAAACAAAAAAGGTGGGATTTGTCGGCGGTATGAAGATCCCACTCGTTGAAGCATTTGAAATCGGATTTGTAACTGGTATTAAAGCGACTAATCCAGAAATAGAACTGCTTGTCAATTATGTCGGGGTTACCCCGCAAGCTTTTGACGATCCAGCAAAGGGAAAAGAATTGGCTCTCGCACAGTACAATAAGGGTGCAGATATTATTATCGCTGCAGCAGGCGCAAGTGGATTAGGGGTTCTCGAAGCAGCAAAACAGACAAAGAAATATATTATATGGGTCGATTCAAATGGAAACGGTTTAGTCCCCGGCCAAGTACTCACAAGTATTATTAAAGGTGTGGAATTGTCTGTCTATCAGATGATTGAAAATGTTGTGTCCGATACTTTCACAGGTGGGATAAAAAATTACGGTCTAAAAGAGGGCGGTATAGAATATATTGTTGATAAAGACAATGAAAAATTGCTGTCTGAAGATATTTTGAAAAAGGTTGAGGAATTCAAAACGAAAATTATTGCTGAAGAGATTGTAGTACCACATTTGCGTTCGCAAACCAAATCTGCTGAGAAAAGGAAATAAGCTGTGGAAAATCTCAAAATTGTTGTTCCCGGTGACGCGCCACCCCAAATTCAAGGATCCTCACATCTTGACCGCTTGAAACCTTATGGCGACGTTCAACTCTATCTCAATCGTCCGGAATCAGACGAAGAAAAAATCCGCCGCGCTGAAGACGCGGATATTCTTATCAACTCACGAGGGATGGTAAAGTGGAACGCCCAAGTTTTACAACGACTCCCTAAACTGAAATTAATTTCTCTCTGTTCCATCGGCACCGATATGATTGCACTGGATGAAGCGAAAAAGAGAGGAATTGTTGTTTGTAATCAACCGGGGCGAACTGCCCCCGTCGTTGCGGAACACAGTTTCGGTTTAATGTTTGCACTCGCAAAACGTGCGGCTTTCATGACTTCTGCTATGCAAGCAGGTAAATGGCCGCGTATGGACAGTGTGTATTTACAAGGTAAGACGCTTGGGATTATCGGCACAGGCCATATCGGGTCGGAAATGGCACGACTCGGTAAAGCAATCGGAATGAACGTCATCGCTTGGACGTATCATTCGTCTGCAAAACGCGCAAAACAACTCGGTATCGTCTATGTGTCTTTTAAAGAATTGCTGCGGAGGTCTGATGTTATCAGTTTACACGTTAAATTAACAGATGATAGCTTTCATCTCATCGGTGAACGTGAACTTGCAATGATGAAACCGAACGCGCTTTTAATTAATGTAGCACGCGGACAAATAGTTGACACGGACGCGCTTGTTCGCGCCCTCAACAGCAAACACATCGGCGGGGCTGCGATCGATGTTTATGATCAAGAACCTCCTCCCGCAGACCATCCACTTTTAGCATGTGAACAAGTTATCTTAACACCGCACTGCGCGGATATGACGCCCGAAGGTGTTGACCTTCTGAATGAAGGCGCAGTTGACAATATCATCGCTTTTTTACAAGGTAACCCGAAAAATGTAGTTGTATAAAATGAATCGGGGACGCAACCTGTTACCTTAATATATAGTGTCTTATAATAAATCTATGTTCTCTTCTTCGGTAGACGAGGTTTCCTAACCTCGCCGAAGCAGAGTATCCAAGTAATTCTAAAATATATCCTATATTCACAGATGCAAAAACAGAATACAATAAGAAAAATTGGCGTTGACACTGGCGGCACTTTTACCGACATCATCATGTCTGTGGAAGGTTCGCTTTGGACACATAAAGTACTTTCCACACCACGCAATCCTGCAAACGCTGTTATAAAAGGTGTCAGTGAAATATTAAGTCAGCAGAACATAGATTCTCATGATGGCGTGGATATTGTTCACGGTTCTACCGTTGCTACAAACGCTTTACTTGAACGTAGAGGCGCACGTATTGCCCTTGTCACAACAAAAGGGTTTGAAGACGTTTTAGAAATCGGACGGCAAGCACGCCCCAATCTTTACGATATATTCGTCCAACGCCCAGCACCACTCGTAACTGCAGAACGTCGATTCGGTATCAAAGAACGAACACTGCACACGGGTGAGATTCAAACCGAAATTTCGACCGATGATCTTAAGACACTCGCTACACATCTCGCAACGTTAAAATTAGATGCGATTGCAATCTGTTTCTTGTTCTCTTATGTAAATCCGAAAAATGAACAGACTGTCGCAGATTATCTTGCCTCGCTCAACATCCCGATTTCATGTTCTCACGAAATCCTGCCCGAATATCGGGAGTATGCGCGGTTTAGTACTACTGTTGCAAACGCTTATATTCGCCCCACTTTGGAAAGGCATCTCTCAACACTAACAGAATCAGAGAAATTTCCCAAATCTTTCCGATTGATGCTCTCCAACGGCGGCTGTATCTCTACAAGAAATTTTGAGTCTGCAGGTATCCAAACAGTACTTTCTGGTCCTGCTGGTGGTGTTATCGGTGCTTATCACATTGCTAAAACAGCAGGATATGAAAAGATTATTACTTTTGATATGGGTGGCACTTCTACGGATGTTAGTCTGTGTGATGGTGGTATTTCTATGACAACCGAAAGCACTATTAGCGGTTTGCCTATCAAAGTGCCGTTGATTGACATTCATACCGTCGGTGCTGGCGGCGGTTCTATCGCAACTGTGGATTCGGGCGGCGCGTTACGCGTCGGGCCCGAAAGTGCAGGGGCTGACCCCGGACCGATATGTTACGGTAACAATGGAACAGAAATTACTGTGACTGATGCTAATCTTTTCTTAGGGCGTATTTCACCAACGCAGTTTTTAGGGGGACAGATGTCGCTTGCAGCTGATGCGACGCGGGAATATATCGAAAAGTTTTCTGATCGTCTTGGACTGTCAGCACTTGAAACCGCAGATGGTATTCTGAAGATTGCAAACGCAGCAATGGAACGGGCTATCAAAGTTATATCCGTTGAACGCGGGTTTGATACCCGAGATTTTACGCTCGTGTCGTTTGGCGGTGCTGGCGGATTGCACGCAGCGTTTCTTGCCGAAAACCTCGGTATACGTACTGTACTTATTCCACCAAATGGCGGATTGCTCTCTGCTTACGGCATGTTGTTTGCTGATGTTGTCAAGGATTATTCGCAAACGGTGCTATGGAAAACTGAAGATAGTGGCGCGAATCTGCACAAACAGTTGGAGAAAGGTTTTGACGCGCTGCTCACTCGCGCGGAAAGTGATATGAAATCGGAAGGGTTCGCTTTATCAGAACTCAAAATCAAACGTTCGCTGGATATGCGGTATGAAGGGCAATCTTATGAGTTGAATGTTCCTTATTTAAATGTAGACACAGATTTTGTGCGTCAATTTCACACCACGCACGAACAGCGATTTAGTTATGCGCGTCCTGAGGCAACAGTAGAGGTGGTAACCCTACGTCTCTCTGCCATCGGTGAAACCGAAAAACCCGCTCGGACTTCTGAACCGCTTGCAGATACTGATCCTTCGGATGCACGAATCTCAGAAAACAGTGTTATCTTTGATGGCGAGGTTTATCCGACCAATTTCTATCAACGGGAGTCGTTGCGCCCCGGTAATCGGATAGAGGGGCCGGCGATTATAACGGAATTCAGTGCAACGACTGTTGTTCCACTTAATTTCTTTGCGGTTGTTGATGTGTATGGGAATGTTATCTTGCAGCAGGGATAGTTTCATGTTTCTTGACTTCTTCCCAAATTTGTGTTAAACTTCAAAGATAGGTGTGTGAAACCGCAGGTTATCCGTCTATACCATTTGCATACCATAAGAACTCTTGAACACTGATATGGTAGTGGACACAGTATATTACATTTCATGAAAATACCAAATGCTGAACATGCTATTGTAGACATTCGTAAACTGCGAGATTATTGTCTCAATCCACACCATAATAAAGGAAAACATAAAGCTCGCCTATTTGCCTCCTTGCTCGGTATGAATTTTGATGATGCAGAAGAGTTACGCAACATCTTATTAGAAACAGTTAAGAGACAAGAGGCACAATTAGCAAAAAGGATGCCCGCGGGCAACGCTATACACTTGATTTTACGCTTACGTGGCAAGATAAACAAGCGACAATTCGGAGTGGTTGGATTATTGAAGTTAATTCTGATATACCAAAATTAACAACTGCGTTTCCATTAATTAATAAGTAAGGATAAACAATGAAAAATAAAATGTCTGACGACACTTTGAGCATAGACAGTATGTCTGAACTTAATCAAGAATCAGCAGATAAAACCAAAATCAAACTTCTTAATGTTGTTGCGCTTACAGAAGACGTCCCTGAACATAATCTTAAGCGTGGAGAAGTTGGTACAGTTGTTGAAATCCTTTCGAACGGTGAAGCGTTTGAGGTTGAATTCAGCGATGAAAATGGACAAATGTATAAGTGTCTTAGTTTCCTTGAATCTCAACTTACGTTGTTACAAAACGAACCGACAAAAAAGAACGCTGCTGCACAACGTCTGATCAAGGCAATGGAGAAACCTCCGCATCTCACTGATGAAGATATTGAAGTACTGAATCGGTCAATTGAAGAAGGAAAAATACCTATAAAGTTTGATTCGCCCTTTGATTCGGATGAACAAGAAGAATAAACAAACTTGTTAAATCACAGATAAACCAAAAGGAATTGCCAATGCCCTCACTTGAATTCAAAGGAAAACAATACATCTACGCACACCACCTCACCGTCCCCTACCGACCACTTAAAAGGCAATAACCTGCACGACCAAAAATCATTAATAGCTCTCAAAAACCCAAAATTGACATTTTTTATCAGGTATGTTAGTATTTTGTTTATTAAAGGTGAAACTGGATACAATCACCTAACTATTCATAATTGAACATAATTCTCTGCTTTGTTGAGAATTTTATAAAGGAGCGATTACGATGAAAACTTTGATATTTATTCTGACATTTACTTTTCTCTTGGTGTGGACAAATATCGGTATTACTGCTGAAGATGCATCTTTGGTGGCTTACTATTCGTTTGACGGTGATGCTGACGATTCTTCTGGAAATGAAAACCATGGTGTGATTAAAGGCGAGTCTCAATGGGATAAGGGTAAATTTGGAGACGCAATCCATCTAAATGTAGGTGCACACGTTGAGATGCAGGCATCTGATACACTACATGGTGACCTCTTTAAAACCGACCCATTTACAATCTCTGCCTGGATTAATCCAACCTTTGAAGGCGGGACTTGGCAACAAATTTGGCGAAGTTTACCCGGTGCTTCCGGACATAATACCTTGTTTGTTAATAAAGACGAAGGACTGTTGTCTTGGCGAGGACAGGTCGGCGGCTGGACAATATTATGCTAAACAGATGGAGGCGTGGTTAAAAAGAGTGAGTGGTCACATGTAGTTGTTCAAAGCGATAGTAAGAATTTCAGAATTTATGTGAATGGTGAGATGGCTAAAGAAACGGACTTCCAAGAAACCCGAGGTGCTAACACAATTTATCGGCTTGGCGGTGAAGGTGGAGAAGGGTATGGTGGTGCAATAGATGATGCATCTATCTTTTCCCGCGCTTTAGATGAGAATGAAATCACCGCTTTGGGCGAAGGGTTTGATGCGTTTCTCTCTGTTGAACCTCAAGACAAACTTGCAACAAGGTGGGCATCTATTAAAGATTTCGGATTTTCGCGATAGAACGTGTATCTCTATTATAGGATATTGCGCGATAGAAATTGATGGATGTCGCTCACGCCTGCTGTTGTAGTAAAGCACAATTAAAGTTGACAAACCCTATCTTACGCAGTATCATTTAATGGATACAAGTTGTAAACTACATCAGCAGGGAATAGAATGAACGACACTCCAAAATCGTTTGTCTGCAGAAATTGCAACGCAGACATCAAAATAAAAGCATTAGTTGACAACCTCAAGGTGTGCCCCGCTTGCGATGCACATTACCCGATGAGTGCTCATGAACGTCTTGACCTGCTTGTGGATGCCGACAGTTTTGAAGAAACCGATGCGAATCTCTATTCAATAGATGCACTGGAATTTCCGGAGTATCCAGACAAACTTGAACGCGATATCGCAAAAACAGGACTCCGTTCAGAGATGCTCTCTGGAACAGCAGAAATTGGCGGTTTTTCGGTAGCAATCGCAATCGGAGATGTCGGGTTTATTGGTGGTACGTGCGGTGCTGTCATCGGTGAGAAGGTTACCCGATGTATTGAGCATGCTGGCGAAAATCAATTGCCGCTTGTCATCGTATCTGTCAGCGGAGGCATGCGGATGCAGGAAGGCACTTTAGCGTTAATGCAGATGGCAAAAACCGTCGCCGCTTGCACTGAATACGCCAAAAAAGGTGGGTTCTATATCTCCGTTGTCACTGACCCAACGTTTGGCGGTGCTACTGCAAGTTATAGTTCACTTGGTGATGTGATTATTGCTGAACCCGGTGCACGTATCGGTTTTGCTGGCCCCCTTGCTGTTGCAAGTTTACAAGAAGAACTACCCGAAAATTTCCAGAAAGCAGAATCCTTGGTTGCGCATGGGTTCATTGATCATATTGTTCATCGCGCAGGCATGCGGCAGTTGCTGACCGATCTAATTTCATTCGTCTACTAATCTAACGCCGCGCCTCTTATTACTGCCTACACACAATGCAAAAACTGTATGAATTGGCGAATCTCACCTTTTTCTGTCACTTTATCAGATTTTAGACGTTTTTAATAAAAGCAGTTATTTATCTGCCTTTGCGTATAGTGAATGTTGATAGCAATTAGGTTTATGATCGCATACTCATTTTTACATCTAAACACATTTATAATATAAGGAACACTCGGAATAGAAAATGCCGAAATCATTAGTTGTTGTTGAATCACCAGCGAAAGCAAAAACTATCGAAAAAATCTTGGGGAAAGACTATATCGTCGACTCTTCTGTTGGACATATCCGCGATCTGCCGAAGAAGGAACTTGGCGTTGACGTTGAGAACAATTTTAAACCGAAATATGTGCTGATTCGCGGCAAAGGCCCAGTCGTTAAAGCGATCAAGGAAAAAGCAAAAAAGGTTGATTGTATCTATCTTGCTGCAGACCCTGATAGGGAAGGTGAAGCGATCTGCTGGCATCTCGCGACCGAACTCAAAAAAACAAAGAAACCTATCTATCGCATTGTGTACAACGAAGTGACACAAACAGCGATTTTAGAAGCAATTCAAAATCCTGGCACGATTGACCAAGCACTTGTTGATGCGCAACAAGCGCGACGTGTTTTAGATAGACTTGTCGGATATCAGATTAGTCCAATTTTGTGGCGTAGTGTTAAACCCGGTCTGAGTGCTGGTAGGGTACAATCGGTTGCGGTGCGGCTTATCTGTGAACGAGAAGCAGAGATTGAAGCATTTAAACCAGAAGAATATTGGACACTAACAGCAACGTTGACACCTACCCCAAAGGAACACCTCTTTCCAGCTAAATTACATAAAATAGGGACAAAAAAAGGTGAAATTAATAATTACGGATTTCGTATTGATGAAGCACGCGCGAAGGAGTTAGCAGCAGACGCAAAAGAACAACCCTACGTTGTTGAAAAAGTTCAAAAACGCGAACGAAAACAGAAGACTGCTGCACCGTTTATCACGAGTACTTTACAACAGGAAGCTGCCCGGAAACTTCGGTTTACTGCTAAAAGAACGATGATGGTGGCGCAAAAACTATACGAGGGGTTAGATATTGGAAAAGAAGGGTTAGTTGGGCTTATCACCTATATGCGTACCGATTCAACGCGTATTGCCCAAGACGCACTCGGGGCAGTGCGGGAATACATTACTACGACTTATGGAGCGGAGTATCTACCGACACGTGCCGTTTCGCACCCAAGTAAAGGCGGCGCACAAGACGCACATGAGGCGATCCGCCCTACATTACCCTTGCGAACTCCCGAATCTTTGAAATCATATCTGAATAAAGAGCAATATCGTCTCTATGAATTGATTTGGAAGCGGTTCATCGCGAGTCAGATGAATCCCGCTATTTTTGATGCTACGACGATTGACATCAAGGCTGGACGCTATCTTTTCCGTGCGACAGGCTCCGTTATCAAGTTTGATGGGTTCAGGCGTGTCTATATGGAAGGTCAAGATGATGTCGCTACTGATGAAAGCAACACTGACGAAGGGAACACTACTTTGCCAGATGTTAAGGAAGGCGAAACGCTTGATCTGCGCAAGTTAGCCCCGAAACAACACTTTACGCAACCGCCACCTCGCTATAATGAGGCAACGCTTGTCAAAGCATTAGAAGCGAAAGAAATCGGTAGACCAAGCACTTACGCAACAATTCTCTCAACGATTCAAGACCGCGGTTATGTAACAATGGAGCAGCGTAGACTCTTCCCCACAGATGTTGGTAAACTTGTCAATGAACTCCTAATTCACGGATTTCCCGATATTGTTGACGTTGAATTTACGAAGGAGATGGAGGAAAAACTTGATACTATCGCCGAAGGAGAGGTAGATTGGGTTGACACTCTCGGTGAATTTTATCCATCGTTCCAAGAAGCACTGGAAGAGGCACCTGATAAGATGTATGAGGCGCGCAAAGCGATGGAAACCGAATCGGATGTGCAATGCGACAAGTGCGGCGGCAATATGATTGTCAAATGGGGTAGATATGGGCGTTTCCTCGGATGTTCCAACTACCCAGAATGCGAGAATATCAAGGCTTTGAACGGCGATGATACCGCTGCCTCTGAACCAGAAGAAACCGATACGGTCTGCGACAAGTGTGGCAAACCGATGGTTATTAAGCAGAGTCGCGCAGGTGCTCGGTTCTTGGCATGTAGCGGTTACCCAAAGTGTAAGAACGCCAAACCTGTTCCGATGGGTGTTGATTGTCCAGAACCTGATTGTGACGGTTATTTAGGGGAACGCCGTAGTAAGCGTGGAAAAGTGTTTTACGGTTGTAGCAACTATCCAACTTGTGGGTTTGCAAGTTGGGATAAACCGATTGCTGAACCGTGTCCGCAATGTGATGCTTCCTATATCGTTGAAAAAGCGCAAAAATCAGGTGAAACTCTGCTCGCTTGTGCTTCAAAAGAATGTGACTATACCAAAACACCAGAGTAACACTGATGAATCTTGTAATATACCTCCGTGCAATTGTGTGAAATGTGAGCAATTATGATTCAACTGCATCAAGTCAGTTTCGCTTACCAGAGCTTAAGTGTTCTTGAAAGAGCAAGCTTTCGTCTTGAACGCGGCGAATTCGGCTTCCTCGTTGGGGAAAGCGGTTCTGGTAAGACAACGCTGCTAAAACTACTCTATCGCGAATTAATGCCTACTGAGGGATCCGTAAGTGTGCTGGGACAATCTCTTGCTGATCTGACACCTTCAACGTTGCCATTTTTCAGGCGGAAAATCGGTGTGGTTTTTCAAGATTGGAAATTAGTTAACACCAAAACAGTTGAACAAAATCTTGCCATTCCTCAAAAGCTAATTGGAACGAAACAAAAGATATTGCGTGAAAACGTATATAATCTTTTGCAGCAAATGGGGTTAATCCATCATAAGAATGCACTACCAACCCAAATTTCAAGCAATGAAAAACAACGGCTTGCGATTGCAAGAGCAATTATCAATAGTCCTTTGTTACTTCTTGTAGATCAATCTACAGAAACATTAGACCCAAAACTTGCCCTTGAAATGCTTTCACTTTTTGACACACTCAATTTTCAAGGCACGACAGTTTTAGTTGCTACTGCAGACCCGGAACTTCCTGAGAGATATGTCCGCGCCAAAAATGCCGCACCAAAGCAAGTCTTTAAACTCAAAGATGGCTGCATTACGACATAACACTATTGCTGATAAAACTGTATTTATAAGTTTAAATTAAAATGCGATATAAAATTCAAAATCTCTTTACACATATTGGTCGCACCGGCTTAAATAACCTATTATGTCTTATTGCGCTTGCTTTTTTCACAGTTTTACTGAATACATTTCTGTTCATCCATAGTTCTGTCTACAAAGAACTTGATCTAAAAGAAATGGTGCCCTCACTTGTAGCCTTTGCTAACGATACAGTTGTTGAGGAAAATGCGCGTGTTTTTGCGAACCAGATTGAGAAAAAAGATCAAATTCTTTACATTGACTACATCTCTAAAGAAGAAAACTATAACAGAGCAGAGAAACAGTTTGGACGATTGGGGGGCTTGATTAAAAGCGGAATTTCAGGTAACAATCCGTTTCCGGCGTCCTTAGAAATATATGTTAATCCCATAGATAGTTCACGAAAAAAGTTGGAAGAGATCGCTTTTGATATAGAATCCTACGATGAAATTGATGATGTAGTCTTGACTGGCCAAGGAATACTGATGGATCTGTTTCGTCAGACAAACCGAATGACAATTGCGAGTATCTGCATCACACTTCTTATTGCCCTCTTTATAATCCGCGCTGCTGTTCTTAAAACAGCCCGAACTCGCCACGAAGAAATCCAACTCTTAGGCTTTATCGGTGCTACACGGGGGCATCTTAGACTTCCGTTCTTTGTCCATGGTATTTTTCTCGGTCTCTGCGGAACTATCTTGGGAATTACCTGTTTCTATCTCCTTTATTGCCTCCTGACTTTTCAACTTGGCGTGCTTGAATTCCTTCCGTATTATCAGCTCCTTGGTATTGTTGTGGCCGGTATAATCATCGGTTTGTTCGCGGGGATATTCGCGCAACGAAAGTATTTCAGATCATTTTAGAAAGACATTATAATATGGATAACGTCAATAACATATAAGCGTAGAAAGACAAACAAAACATACACCTTATAATAATCAGTTGTTTTAGTTTTCGGTTATCAATGAAAACAACCTCCTTCTGAAAGATAACCGTCTTTTAATGTACCTACATGGAAAGGCACATTGAAATCTCACCGAATCCATCCCTTAAATCATAAGTATAACTTTATTATGAAAAACATAGAGATTAGCAATATTTTTAGAAATATCGGAGCACTTCTACAAATCCGAGGAGATGCCTCGTTCCGAATTCGCTCTTACGAAAAAGCTGCCAATATAATTGAAGGGTTAACTGTTGATGCCAGCGAATTAATTGAGACAGGAAAATTCCAAAGTTACCCTGGAATCGGCAAAACAATTGAGGAAAAGACACGAGAAATCCTTGAGACCGGCACATGTCAAGCTTATGAAAAACTCATCGCGGAGATGGGATTGGAGGTTTTAGATCTTTTGGACATCCAAGGGATTGGGAGCAAAACTGCAAGTCGACTCTATAACGAACTTGGCATTAAAAATCTGAATCAACTTGCTGAAGCACTTGAAGATGGAACATTGCAAGGCATGAAAGGATTAGGGAAAAAGACGCTTGTAACCATATCAGAAAGTCTCGAATTTCTAACCACCTACCGTGGTACACGTCTGATTTCGCAAACGATGAACCTTGCTGGAAAACTTTCTGATATTTTCGAAAGTTGCGATGAGCTAACACGATACGAATTCAGTGGTGATTTACGTAGGCGGGAAGAGGTGTGTCGTAGTCTTGAAATAGTGGCTGAATGTGCCAAAGATATTGGGACAACACAAGACGCACTCATTGAACACCTCTCTCAACATCAGGAACACTTTACAACGCAAATCGTAGATGCTCAGGGGACGCCCAATGGACTATCTCTATTACAATCTTTAGAAAGAATACATCTGCTTATTAACAACGATTTTCCAGGAACGATCTACCTTTGTTCATCTGCTGAATACGAGACAACACTATTTCTAACGACAGCAACGAACGAACATTTTACCGCGCTCCCTACTGGGACACCTTTAAAAATTAGCGATCCGAGCAGAGCATCAGATTTCTGGCAAGAGACTCAGGATAACACTGAAACTGAAATATATGAAAAATTGGGTATGTCGTATATTCCGCCGGAACTTCGGCAATACTCCGACTCGGTAGCGTTAGCTGTAGAAGACAAGCTGCCCACGCTTGTTGAATTCGATGACATGCGGGGCGATTTACACACTCATACTGACTGGAGCGATGGCGCACATACTATGAATGATATGGTGGCGGCAGCCATAAAACGCGGTTTTGAATACTATGCTATTACAGATCATTCCGTTTCTTCATCTGTGGCAAACGGCTTGGATCAGGAACGTTTGTTAGCACAGATAAAGCAGGTGCGTGAATTAGATACTGCAACCGACGGTATCACAATTTTAGCTGGGTCTGAAGTAGATATTCGCAGAAATGGCACACTCGATTTCCCCGACGAGATTCTCGCGCAACTTGACGTTGTTGTTGCGAGTGTCCACAGCCATTTTACGTTATCCGAAGCAGAGATGACAAAACGAATGATCCGCGCGATTGAAAATCCATACATCAAAATCATCGGACACCCGACAGGGCGATTGCTTGGCAGAAGACCGATGTATCCGATAAATCTTGATGAGATCATCAGCGCTGCAGCAGAAAACGACACTATTTTGGAGATTAACGGTTCTCCCAGTCGTTTGGATTTGGGACCGGAATATGTACGTAAGGCGAAAGCTGCAGGTGTTCTCATTGCTATTAACACAGATGCACACTCAGTCCCAGAGTTTGAACGTTATCAGTATGGTGTGAATGTAGCACGCCGTAGTGGTTTAACGAAGGATGATGTTATCAATACCTATCCTTTAGAAAAATTGCGTAATATTTTAAGTTGAAAGGAGTTTTATCGTGAAACGAACACGACTTGCACCAGCAAAACGTGCTATCATCATCGGTATGGATGGAGCAAGCATGGAACTGGTCAATAACATGATTGCGTGGGGACACACGCCGAATATGGCAAAACTACGCGATGCCGGTGTACACCGTCCAATGATTGGCGTATTTCCAACATTGACTCCACCTGGGTGGACTGCACTCTCGACGGGTTCTTGGCCAGGCACGCATCGGGTGATGGATTTTAACATTCGTGCTATAGGAGAGGCGCTTGATAAAACGGTGTGGGGTATTAACACCGGGTTGTGCCAATCCGAATATCTCTGGAATCTTGTGGAACGCGCGGGCGGCAAACCGATTCTGGTGAAATGGGAAATGTCTTGGCCTCCCACTGTCCAAAAAGGTATTCAGGTAGAGGGGACAGGACCAGGTGTTTCTAACCATCATCAAATTGCAGGCTATCACCTCTTTGTAGCTGGGAAATGGGCACCGCGTCCTATCGGCGGACAACGCGATCCAGAGTCGCTTGATCCGAGTGCATTGCAGAAAATTAAACACATTGATCCAGTAACAATTAAACCTGTTGATGCTGGTGAATGGGAAGGAACATTGCCTGAGTCTAATAAACCTGTACAGGCGGTAGAACTCACTATTCAACCTTTGGCACGCGGCAGAAAAGATATGAACCGGGGTAAATCTGGTACTCCCAAACCCTTTTATGGACTGATTTATGCTTCCGGACAAGACGGTTATGATCGGATACGCGTGTGCAGCAGTCGTTCTGCAGATGATGTTGTTGCGGAGCTTGGTGTTGGTGATTGGAGTGATTGGTGGCTTGATAATTTTGAAATTGATGGTAGCGATGTAGAAGGCTATGTTCGTATGAAACTGGTCACGCTGACACCAACCGCAAATGCCTTTGAACTCTTTGTGCCACAGATTTGGCCCAGAACCGATTATACAGTACCTGCTGAGGTGGCAACGGTAATTGACCAAAATATCGGTTCATTTCTCCAAAATCCTGCTCGTGATGCCCTCGGACAGGTGGACGATGACACCTATTTTGAACTATTAGATTATCACCACCAACGTTTGGCAGATGTTGCGACACATCTTGCTTCCGAGAACGATTGGGATGTTTTGATGGTAGAAACACATGCGCCGGACTACGCGAGCCACTTCTTCTTGAGCCAAGCGGATGAAATCAGTGGTGCTGCACCCGAAACAATCCATCGGTGTCGGGAGGGATTGCGCCGCACATATCAATCTGTAGACCAAATGATTGGACAAATTGCTGAACTTGCAGACGAGGAAACGGTTGTGCTTATCTGTGCGGATCACGGTGGCACACCGAATCAATTCCGTGCTGTAGACATTGAAAAGGTATTGGAAGAGACAGGATTTATTGTTAAGGGGACAGATGGTGCAATAGATTGGACGAAAACACGGGCACTCAACGTTGGCTTGGTGCATATCTTCATCAACCTTGCGGGTCGTGAACCGAACGGGACTGTTGCACAAGAAGATTACGAGGCTACACAACGTGAGATTATCGCTGCACTACATGCATATCAGGATGCGGAAACCGGGAGACATCCATTTTCATTGGCAGTGACGCGAGCAGATGCAGAGATGTTGAACCTTCACGGTGATCTTGTCGGTGATGTTGTTTACGCTTTACGCCCAGAATTTGATGGTGCACACGGCAAGCAGTTGCCATCGGTTAGTTTCGGCATCGGTGGTCAGCATTCAACGTTTATTCTTTCTGGTGCGGGTGTTCGGAATGGTGTTGCTTTGGAACGGCAGGTACGCGTGGTGGATGTTGCGCCGACGATCTGTTATCTGTTAGGGTTGCCGATGCCTACAAATGTTGAAGGTGGCGTAGTCTATGAAGCGTTGGCGGATCCAAATTGGCATCTAACGCGCCTTGCAGAATTGGAAAAGTAATTGATAAATATTGTTATAATGTTGTGGGGTGTTGCTAAAGGTGTAATTTCATCTGGGCGGCATCCCATATTCTTTTATAGTAAAATCCACAATTACCTTTACATTGGCGAGGTTTGGAAACCTCGCCAGCAGAAGTGGACACATGACTTGTGCAGACGGAAAATTACTGAATTAAAAACTTAATCTTCATACAGATTGTGCTACTATGTGGCAACTCAGGTTATAATTTCTGTTTCATCTGGAGCGCCAGTCTCCTGTGACTTCTTCAAATGGCGCGACCGGTTCAAATTCCTCGTCGTAATCCCCACCATTGTGGCTAACCTCACATGAGCGGAGCCATTCGCGCAGGTTCTTGCGGGTTTGCACGATATACTCGCTCTGTTCATTGACCAAGTTGGTCGTTTCTGCGCGGTCTTTAATCATGTCAAAACACAAATCTTCGCTGCCATCACTTGATAAGTTGGTCAAGCATTTATAACGGTTGTCCATCATTGCGATGGTCGGTGCCCCAAACATCGAGCCTTTTCCACTGTTGAACCGATACGGAATCGGAGTGGGGCGTTCTGTCATGTTTCCTTTAATGGTCGGTAGCAGACTGATGCCGTCAATCGGACGCTTATCGGGCATTTCATATTCCATGACCTCGGCGATTGTCGGGAAGTAATCCAACGTGCTGCACGGCATTTCCACCACGCGCCCGGGGTCTGCATGACCCGGCCAGTGCAATAGCGCGGGTACGCCCACACCACCGTCAAACAAAGATCGTTTTCGCCCGCGCAAGCCGCCTGTTGATCCCCGGTTGCGACTATCTTGACCTGTGCGGCCTTCGGGCCCGTTGTCCGAACAGAACCAGATCATAGTATTCTGGGATACACCCCATGCTGCCAATGTGTGATATAATCGTCCCACCTGATCGTCTATGGCGGTAATACAGCCGTAATAGTGTTGTTCATCTTCGCTGTATTCGGGATACATCGCACGATATTCCGGTCCAGCAACGACTGGGGTATGGGGTGCGTGAAACCAGATTGTCGCAAAGAACGGTTCGGCATTTTCAACAGCTTGTTCAATAAATGGAATCGCGCGATCCATCAGTACCCGGGAATCACATCCTTCCAGATTTTCCGTTGCCAGTTTTCCATTTTCGTAATACGGCGAGGCCCAGGGACGGTCCAATCGCTTTCCATTCCCCTGAATACCTACTGTGGGATCCCAGGTGGGAACTGCATACTCCGTAGCAAAAGACGTATCGTAATCCCGCTCCCACGGCGGGGCGTAATTGCGTTTTGGATTACGATTACGCTTGCCCGAATAATTCGGGTCCAGTGTACCCAGATGCCATTTGCCAAAATGTCCGGTTGCATACCCAAAGGATTTTAACATTCGCGCCAGTGTCATTTCCTGCGCGGGTAGATGCCCGCGATTGGCATGTGTTACGCCATAACGAAAGTAGTGTCGCCCGGTTAAACACGTCCCCCGCGTTGGCGAGCAGACTGGCCCTCCCGCATAAAATCGCGTGAATCGGATTCCATTGCTCGCGAGGCGGTCCAAATTCGGAGTTTTGATTATCTCATTTCCGTTAAATCCTACATCGCCATATCCCAGGTCGTCACACATCATTAAAATTACATTGGGGGGACTCATCTTTTAGT
This sequence comes from Candidatus Poribacteria bacterium, assembly GCA_965221425.1. Classification (GTDB taxonomy): domain Bacteria; phylum Poribacteria; class WGA-4E; order WGA-4E; family WGA-3G; genus MSPOR6. The sequence goes on from OZ244889.1 coordinate 1,718,511, forward strand.
CTCCATTTCTTCCCTTTATAGATATAATCTACATGTAATCTGAATTAATGTCAAGCTTTTTTATATATCAACCAGATGCATTCAATTGCTCAAGTTACTACAGTTGGAGGTGTTTCCAACCACGATTACCCTAACCTGGTAGGGAGTGTGTAAATATTTTTGCAAAAGTTTGGCCTAAGGTGCGTTGTCTGAGACGTTTCTCATTTTTCTGTCTGAATCACGGATTATCGCGGATGACACAGAGGACGCGGATTATCTGCTCGCTGTGCGCAAACGCTAATCATAAGGACAGCATTTTGATGGACCAAGTCAAAATCCGCGCAATCCGGGGAATGCCTAAATGGCATTCATACCGTTGATTTGGCGAAATCCGATAAATCCGCGATTCAGACAATACACATCCGTAGTCGCGAAATTCAGTTGGCTTCTGTTAGCAAACACGTTATAATATAACAAAACAATAGCAATAGCGTAACTGAAGTTAATAAAAATGCATGCTCTACCAAGACACCAATAGCAAAAACACCATTGTTACTTCATGTGTCGAAATTCTTTTGCAGATGAGACTATATGGAATATCTGAGCGGACAGCGAGACATTCGCTGAAAATCAAGAACTTGCATGCTTCGGAAAATGCTGTCAAGAGCCGAGTATTCACGGTGGGAAGAAGTCGAAGGTTGAGTTGGATGCGGAATAGCCTTGTGAAATAGAATATTTATAGAAAAAACGGAAAACGATATGAAAATTATTTATGAACTTTTTTCTAAACGTCAGAAGCGAATTCGCGGCGATGTTCCTGATGTGTACCAGTGCGAAACCATTACTACGGAATTACGGATCCAAATTATTCACATTTGGAACGATGTTTGGGGACAAGTTGAATATGATAACTGGGGGCATTCCAATAATGCTTATGAAGTATATAGGTTTATTCACAATAAATTGTGTCGTGAGTATGGGATGTTTAGCCTTGGTAAAGAGGAAATACCTTTTGAGAGGGTCGTTAATTTTTTCTTGAACACAGAAGAAACTGAAAAAGTAATTGATGTCATTGAGTTCTCGTTTCGATGTTTTGATCCGGAGGTTTCAGATGATAACAACATACACACTTATTCGAATGTGCCACCTGATATAGCAATTTATGAACTGAATAATCGATTTCGTGAGCACGGCGTAGGGTATCAGTATGAATCTGGTCAAATAATTATAGTGAATTCTCAGTTTGTTCACAATGAAGTGGTAAAGCCTGTGTTTTGCGTTCTTTCCAACCCAATCTACAAAGGTGCAAATGAAGAATTCTTGAATGCACACGCACATTACCGAAAGCACAGATACAAGGAGTGTTTGAACGACTGCCTCAAAGCATTTGAAAGTTGTCTCAAAACAATTTGCAAAAAGAGAGGATGGCACTACGATGAAGATAGAGCTAATGCCAAGTATCTAATTCAGATCGTATTTGACAATGAATTGATTCCAACGTACCTGCAATCACACATTTCAGCGTTGAAAAGTACATTGGAATCAGGGCTTCCTACTGTCCGAAATCGCGAGGCAGGACACGGGCAGGGACCAGAAAAAACAGATGTTCCAGAGTTCCTTGCAGCTTACGCGCTTCACCTAACCGCATCAAACATTCATTTTTTAGCTAAAGCTGACGAAGAATTGAAATAGAACTAATCTATCAAGAACTTTTAAACAACGAAAATTACACATTGACAGGACTGTGATTTTCTGCTAAAATCAAAATTACAACACAAAAGGTAAGGAGTAAAGGCGTGGCATCAGAAACAGTCAAAGTCGGTATCATTGGCGCAGGCAGAAACACAAAATCACGACATATCCCTGGACTACAAGCAATTGAAGACGTTGAGATTATTGGCGTTTGTAATCGGAGTCGAGAATCATCGCAACGGGTAGCGGACGAATTCGGAATCCCTAAAATTTACGACAATTGGCAGGACGCAATTGACGATAAAGAGACGAATGCAATCGTCATCGGGACATGGCCCTATATGCACTGCCGTGCAACTGTGTCAGCACTGATGGCAAATAAGCATGTGATGTGTGAGGCACGCATGGCAATGAACGCACGTGAAGCACATGCAATGCGTCTGATGGCACGCCGCAAATCACGACTGACCGCACAGATTGTCCCATCACCGATGACGCTCCGCGTAGATAGGACAATCAAGCGTCTGATTGCCGAAGGGTATATCGGAGACGTGCTTGCCGTTGAAGTGCGTGCAGGTGGCGCGTTTTTGGACAGCGAATCACCGCTGCAGTGGCGACAAGATTTTGACCTGAGTGGCCTGAACATCATGAGCATGGGAATTTGGTATGAGGCATTGATGCGCTGGGTCGGAGAAGCGACAAAAATTATGGCGATGGGTAAAACGTTCGTTAAGATGCGTCCTGATGCTGACGGTGTAATGCGAGCAGTGCGTATTCCTGAACATATTGATGTTGTCGGTGAACTTGCCTGCGGCGCACAACTGCACATGCAAATCTCTGCTGTGACTGGGTTAGCAGGTGCACCTGAGGTCTTTGTTTTTGGTAGCCAAGGAACTTTACGATTCTCAGGAAATAAACTCTACGGTAGTAAAAAAGAAGACAACGAATTGAATGAGATTGATATTCCCGCAGAGGAAGAAGGTGAATGGCGTGTAGAAGAAGAATTTGTGAACGCTATCCGTGGCGACGAGGTTATCACGCATACCGACTTTGACACCGGGGTTAAGTATATGGAGTTTACGGAAGCGGTAGCGCGGAGTATGTCCTCTGGTGCGGCGGTTTCTTTGCCGCTTCAAATTTAGAAAACGCGTTACGGCACACGGCGTGTGCCAACTATTTTTAAGAAAGGAGAAACATTGACATTAGAAGGACTTTTTGATATTTGCCAAGACCTTGAACTGCGACAAGCCAAATTGTATGCCTCTTTCGCATTACTTTTAGGGGATGTTGATGAACGAATAGCGCGATTTTGGGAAAAGATGAGCACTGAGGAGTGGCAACACTATATTCTTGTGGATTTTGGACGTGCTTTGTGCGTAGAAGCATTCGGAATTGACACGCCTATATCTTCTACTGGAGACACCGAAAAATCTGCCTCACCGATAGCACCTCTACCCGATATTTCTATTCAAGAGATTACAGATGCTCTGGATGCTCACGAATCGAAGGTAGAAAGTGGAAGAATTACATTGGATGAGGCGTTTGAAATAGCAATCGCAATTGAGGGAAGCGAAGCAGATACTATTTATATGTATCTGCTTTCCATTATAAGAAAAGCAATTCGAGAGAGCAATCAACCTTACCTGATGAACCGTATTGTCCAGGTTGAACGGGACATGGTATCACATGTAGATGGACTCGTCAGGGCAACCCAAAGGTTTTCAAAAGATGTCTCCCTGATTCGGAAAGCACATCGCCTAAAGGAAGAACATGGATAACGTTAGGAATGTTGTGCGTTGCATAGCAGATTGCCTGCTTGTGTACACGCAACTTGTTCAAGTTGAAGGGTTGTATGGTTGATGCCGAAACGTAGTTGCAATTCGGTGTTAATCTGTTTAAGAATCTCATCATGCGGCAAGGGCGTGTTTTCGTCAATGACTACGTGTGCGCTCAAGGCACTATAATTGGAACATAATGACCAAATGTGCATGTCATGCACATCCTTGACGGCATCTAAATTGCAGAGATGTTTAGCAACAGTGTGTGCGTCAGCATTACGCGGAGAATTTTCAAGCAGGATATGCACCGCTTCTCGCGTTACGTTAATAGCACCAAAAAGAATAATACCACCGATGAGGAAGCTAAGGATCGCATCAATTGGATACCAGTCTGTCCAAAAAATTATCGCACCGCCAACGACAACAGCAACAGAGGAAAGCGTATCCCCTATCACATGAAGCACCGCGCTCCGCACATTGAGGTTGTCATGACTCTCACCGTGTAGTTGCCACAAGATAAACAGGTTCGCAAGAAAGCCGAGACACGCCACAACAAACATTCCTGTCACCTTAATCTCAGAAGGTGAAATGTACCTGTTGTATGCTGCGTAAAATATCCACCCGGAGATTGCGATAAGTGATACACCGTTCAGAAGTGCGGCGAAAACCTCAGCGCGATGATACCCGAAAGTGCGGGATGATGTGGCAGGGCGAGTTGATAAATAGATTGCCAACCAACTGATTAGAAGTGACAGCACATCCGACATCATATGTGCAGCATCGCTTAGCAATGCAAGACTTCCTGACCAGATTCCTCCGATAAGTTCTCCAAGGAAGACAAGAAACGTAACGACTACTGCAATCTTAAATTTTTTCTGCAGGTGTGTCTGATGACTATGTGCATCTCCTTCCTCGTCGTGGTGATGTTGGTGGCTGTGATTGTGCAAAACGTCTCCTAAAAATCAAACTTGAACCAGTCTGTGTTGTGTCTTTTTAGTCAGAGTCACTGGATTTGCTCTTTGATTCGCTACTTGTGTCAGTTTTCTTCTCTTTTTTGTCACTTGTATTGCTTTTATCACTTTTGTCTGACGATTTGTTTTTCTCTTTTTCAGCGGATTTTTTGTATCCTTCGCTCCGGTAGTCAGTAATATAGAAGCCAGAGCCTTTGAAAATCAATCCTGCACCTGCTCCGATAAGCCGTTTAACTTTACCGTTACACTCAGGGCATTCTTCAAGCGGCGGTGCTGTAATACCTTGAAATTTTTCAAACTGAATATCGCACTCAAGACACTTATATTCGTACGTAGGCATATAGAAATTCCTTCCATTCATTTCTTAGTTGATAAAATACACATGATTTGATAAATTTTAATAGTTAAATTTGAAAAAGTCAAGTCAAATTTGACAATTCAATCAGCCAGATTTTATATTTGAGGCACTTATGCGTATTCCTTATGATTTAGAGAACTTTCCACTTGGCAAGGGACCGGTGGTCATGTTGGTTCTTTTTCTTATCTCCTGCCTCTTCATTTTTGCGCCTGCTGAACAAAAAGGCGAGAATATAGAATTTTGGATTTTTGCCAATACGCATTACGAAGAATACCAGGCACGCGTGCCAATTTTTGAAGCACAGCACCCGGGTGTGAATGTGAAACTCATTAATTATGGTGGTACGATGCATGATAAACTTCTCACTGCCTTGTTATCCGATTTTGGCGCACCGGATGTCGTGGAAGTAGAAATCACATCTATTGGTCGTTTTTTAAAGGGGGATATTGACGAAGTAGGTTTTATTGATCTGCGTCCCCGTTTAGAAGCTGAAGGTTGGATGGAAAAATTAGTCATTAGCCGTTTTACGCCGTGGTCATACCGTGGAAAAATATTTGGTATTCCCCATGATTTACATCCTGTTGTTCTGCTGTACCGAGACGATCTCTTTAAAGTAGCTGGTGTTGAGATGACCGAGATTGAAACGTGGGATGACTTCATTGCTGCGGGAAAGAAGGCTACTCGCGATCTTAATGGTGACGGCAAGATTGACCAATATGCAATAGTTTTGGATAACAAGACAGAAAGTGATTATTTTAATCTACTACTGCAAAGAGGTGGTGGATTTTTTGATGTCGACGGAAACGTTGTTATTGATAACGAAATTGCGATTGAAACCTTAGCATTTTTTACATCACTGTTTAATGAACACAAAATTGCTACGCCAGTTTATGGGACATGGCATGGTGATCCGAGCAACTTCGCTGCGATGCAAGACGGTAAGATACTTTCTGTGCTTGCACCAGATTGGTATGTCGGTATCCTCAAAAGTCAGGTGCCGCAGATGGCTGGCAAGTGGAAGGCTATCGGTATGCCAGCGTGGGAGGCTGGTGGAAGACGCACAACAACCCGTGGCGGCACAATGGTTGGTATCACAAAACAGTGCAAAAACCCTGAATTGGCTTGGGATCTCCTGAAATTCGCTTATTTTGACAAAGCAGGATTGATTAATCGTTACGAAACGACACGAATTATTCCGCCTCTCAAAGATGCATGGGACGCGCCAATTTATAAAGAACCGGACGCTTACTTAGACGGACAACCGCTTGGCGAATTGTTTATTGAACTTGCGCCTGATTTACCACCGCGCTATCAGAATCCGTATTGGTCTGAAGCGGCGGATTTGCTGAATGATGCAATTTTTAATGCTGTTACAGAAAAGCAGACACCAAGAGACGCATTGACAGAGCTTGCTGAAAAGGTCAGATCAATTATTGCGAAAGATCAGGAGCGTTGGGGAGAAGGGATTAGAGATGAATTCGAAACGGAATAGATATAACTTTTGGCATCAACAACAGAAAATCGCTCCCTATCTTTTTATTGCGCCATTTTATATTCTCTTTATTATATTTATGGGATATCCGTTAATCTCATCGCTCATTATGAGTTTTTATGAGATGCGCGGATTTCAGAGTCGAATTTTTGTTGGTATCAGTAACTTCACAGACCTGCTTCGCGATCCGATCTTCTGGAAATCGCTATGGAATACGACATATTTTGCGCTTGGCACATTAATCCTCCAATTGCCGATAGCGTTATTCCTTGCTATTCTGCTGAACGCAAAGTTCGTGAGGGGGAAAAATTTTCTACGTCTCGCCTTTTTTGCCCCTGTTCTGGTTGCTGGTGTGTTTGTAGCCATTATCTTTAATCTTATTTTTGACCAACGAGCAGGGTTAATCAATAACGAATTTATTCTTTTCGGTAAGGAAATAGGGTGGCTCAGTGAGGGCAAATATGTCATGCCTGCGGTTATTCTAACAGGTGTTTGGCAGTGGGCAGGATTCAACATGATCTACTTTTTAGCGGGGTTACAAGGAATTCGGCAAGAATTGTATGAAGCAGCGGCAGTCGACGGTGCGAATTGGTGGCAGTCGTTTGTGCATATCACATTACCCTCTTTACGACCCGTTATCGCCTTTGTGGTTGTTGTATCTATGATTGGTTCATTCCAACTTTTTGACCTGCCATATATTTTAACGAATGGTGGTGAACCTGCTGATGCTGGTTCAACTATCGTGATGTATCTCTACAAAAACGGATTTCAGTTCATGCGTCTCGGTTACGCAGCGACAATCGGATGGGTGCTTTTTATCATAATTGCTATTATCTCAATAGCGCAATTGAAATTACTTGGTGTTTTCCGAGAAGAATAGTGGAAAGGAACAACAGTGCAAATTTTACCGGCAATAGACCTACGTGGTGGCAAATGTGTAAATCTGGTGCAGGGGATTGCGGAACAGGAGACTGTCTTCTCAGATTCGCCTGTGGAGATGGCAGAGCGGTGGCAAGCAGAGGGAGCAGAATACTTGCATCTGGTTGATTTAGATGGTGCGTTTCAAGGTGAGTCGGCAAATCTACATATTGTCCGAGAGATTGTTGATGTGCTTGACATCCCCGTACAACTTGGCGGCGGCATTAGAAATATGGAGCAGTTGGAAGCCGTTTTAGCGTTAGGCGTGCACCGCGCTATTTTAGGCACTGCGGCACTTAAACAACCGAGTTTAGTAAAGCAGGCTTGTGCAAAACATGGGGAACGGACTGCTGTAGGTATTGACGCGAAAGACGGTATGGTTGCGACACACGGGTGGTTAGAGATTTCTCAAAAATCTGCTGTTGAATTTGCTGTGGAGATGGCTGAAGTCCAGACGCTTATTTACACTGACATTAAAAGCGATGGTATGCTCAAAGGACCTAACGTTGACGCTACTGCGGATATTGTTAAAGCAGTTTCCGCAGATGTCATTGCATCAGGAGGTGTCACGTCGCTTTCTGATATTAAAAGATTAAAGGCTATCGGTGCCAGTGGTGCAATTATTGGGCGTGCATTGTATACTGGTGACCTTGCATTATGTAATACAATCGATGCTGCGCGGTAGATAGATTCTGTAGTTAACCTTTAATTATGGCAGATTTTAGAATTATTTATACACTCTACATTGGCGAGGTTAGGAAACCTCCAAATCAAGAAATCAACGCTACAAATGCCATTTAGGCATTTGGCGGGTACGAATGCGCTTGGCTGAATGCACTTTTGGCATTCAGCATGATTCATCGCCTACCGATGGGTGAAGTGTCAATTTATTTTTAGAATTCACCATAAGAACTTGCACTCTCTCGATCACGCGCTTACATAAAGTTTAAGTTTTGAAATCGTTAATTGTAGTTTGCATTTGTTTACAAAGGATAATTTTCTTATGCGAAAAACACTGTTTTTGATTTTAGCGATATGTGTTATTCCGCAAAACGCCATCGCGCAAGACACAGCGGATTGGCATTTGCGGCACTTACCCGAAGGTGCCAAAGCGCGCTTCGGTGAAGGTAGGATTGCAGGAAAGATAACGTATTCCCATGATGGGAAACGTTTGGCGGTACCGAGTAGCGTTGGTATTTGGGTGTATGACACAGAAACGGACAAACCACTCAATCTGCTGACAGGGAATATGAGTGGGGTTGGGAACGTGGCGTTCAGTCCGGACGGGACGTTGTTAGCAAGTGCGGGTGACGCCGCCGTGTATGTGTGGGATGCGCGCTCCGGCATAGAACTGCGGACAATGCAAGGACATGAACAACTGACCACAGACGTGGCATTCAGTCCGGATGGCAAAACGCTGGCAAGCGCAAGCATGGACGAGACTATCCGTGTGTGGGATGTGCGCACCGGCACACATCTTCGGACGCTGACAGGACACATTGGGGCTGTTAGAAGCATAGTACTCAGTCCGGATGGGAAGACGCTGGCAAGCGCAAGCGATGACAAAACGTTACGGCTGTGGGATGTGCAGACAGGCGCATTGGTGCAGACAATGAAACTATATGAAACAGATGAAATAAAAACTGTTGCGTTCAGTCCGGATGGGAAGGCAATCGTGAGTGCAAGTAATCATAACACCGCTCACTTGTGGGACACACAGACAGGCAAATTAAGCGGCGTGTTGGAAGGACATAATGATGACATTTATGTCGTTATCTTTAGTCCGGATGGGAAGTTGTTGGCAACTTCAAGTGAAGACCATACCGTACGTCTATGGGATGCACAAACAGGCAAATCGATTCGGACATTGAAAGGGCATACTAGACCAGTCTTGAGCATAGCGTTCAGCCCGGATGGTAGGACATTGACGAGTGCATGTTGGGAGCAAACTGTCCGTCTGTGGGATGTGCGCACAGGCGTAGAACTGCGGACGATGATAAAACATCAGACTGGGAGCGGAACCGTTATGTTCAACCCAGATGGTTCTCTGTTGGTAAGTAACGGTGAGAACCTGACTGTCCGTCTGTGGGATGTACGCACAGGGGTATCGCTCCACACGATGGAAGGGCATACCCGTCATATTACAGGCGCAGTGTTCAGTCCGAACGGTAAAACAGTGGCGAGTAGTAGTTGGGATTTTACTATCCGTTTGTGGGATGCGCAAACAGGCAAATCGATTCAGATATTGAAAGGGCATACACATAGCGTCAATGGTGTTGCGTTTAGCCCTGATGGAAAGACATTGGCGAGTGCGAGTCGGGACCTAACTGTCCGTTTGTGGGATGCACAGACAGGTGAATCGATTTGGACATCGGAAGGGCATACGAAAATTGTCAATTGTGTTGCGTTTAGCTCTGACGGTGCTAAGGTCGCGAGCGGAGGTATGGACGACACCGTGCGTGTGTGGGATGCAAAAACGGGTATTCCTCTTTTGACGTACAAAGCACATAAGAGTGATGTTACGTGCGTTGCATTCAGTCCGGATGGTAAGACGATAGCGAGTGGGAGTTTTGACAACACCGTGAATTTGTCGGATGCACAGACGGGCGACTCGCTTCGGACGTTAGAGCATACCGGTTATGTCAGAAACATGGCATTCAGCCCTAATGGAAGGATACTGGCATGTGGGTGTGGTGATCGCACCGTGCGTCTATGGCATGTGCGCTCTGGCATACTCATTTCGACGTTGAAAGGGCATGCAAAAACTGTAAGTGGAGTTGCGTTCAGTCCGGACGGCAAAACATTGGCGAGTACGTGTTGGGGCGGCACCATGTTGTTGTGGGAACTCCCGTTTGCTACTGTAGAATAGTATCTGGTATCTTGTGGGAGGGTTTCCAACCTCGATGCAAAGTAGCGGGCACGCGCCGCCATGCTGTCTGCCTCTTCCTGTAGTAGATACACGCCGCCAGATCCTCCGGATACCTCTTCCTGTCTGAATTTCGAATTAGACAGATTACATAGATGACGCGGATTTTTTTTCACTAATAGGCGCGCTTTCTAAGCACGCTGATTATCTGAATCTCGGATTCGACAGATTATGGGGTGGTGGTATCGGTGCGGTTAAGAACCGCACTGGACATGGTTATGGATTACCCAATTTATGTTTTAATCTTCACCAAAGCGCGCCTACAGGTTTGGAAAAGGGCGTGTCTTAAAAGAAATATACATGTTTTAGATTTTACTGTAGGCCGGAATTACACGACCGCAGTCACAACACCGAGTCCGATCCGCGATCCCATTTTTTTTACCTCAAATGTTGTGCCGACTTCCATTGCCAGCGGTAATTCAAGGATAAAAGAAACATGGGCATTCGCGCCGGGTGTAACAATTGATAATTCTGATGGAAGTTGTAGACGCGCTGACACATCAATACCCCACAAATGGACTTCAGGTTTATCGTTTTCAATAAGCGGGATATGTGTGCCGTTTTCTTCTTGTGTAAGTAGATAGACGAGAGCCGTAAATTCAGAATGTGCCTTTATAGTCTTAGGTGGACACAGCACCTGCCCAATAGACAACCAATCAGGTTCAGACTCTACAGTGACTTCATTTTCTTTAATACTAAGGCACTTTGTCTTTATTCGGTCGCCTTTACCAACAACATCCACCGCTTGTCCGACAGCGAGGTGTCCTTGCACAATTTCACCACGCACAGTGACACGTTCCTTTAGTTCCTCAACAATTTCATAGATCGGCATAATGGGCGGTAAGTTTTCAGGGTTGATAGGTGCTGGCATACACCGATTCATCGCAAATATCAAGTCAACAATCGGTTTCCAATGATCAGCACCGATTCGATCGCCTTTGTAGCTTAATGCTCTATCGGCATCGCCAACGATTATAGGGCTGCTCTGTTCTTCCCATCCACATTTGGTAAGTGAATCACGCATTTCTTGTTGGCAAATATCTATCAGTTCATCATCTTTTGCGGTGTCTCGTGTATTGAGAAAGGAAATGATGGTAGGTATATTTATATGGTTTGCTATGCGGAGATGTGCCTCAGCCTCTTGCGTAACACCATCAACAGTATCCACCACCCAAATTGCCCCTTGGATAGCAAATGTACGGCTAACCAGCAATTTAACGATGTCCAAATGTGTTTCACAATCGATCTGTGAATAGAATTTTCCACTGGTCTCATAATCAATGGATCGATAGGTAATGCTAACACCTTCTCGGATAGGATGGTGAAGCGGTACTTGCTGTTCAAATTGATTACCAACGTTTGAACGAATTGACCCGATTTTTGCGATAACCTTCGCAATTGCTGCTGTTAATGTTGTTTTTCCGTGTCCGGCTGCGCCAAGAGTACAAATAGGTAATCCGTTATGTCCGATTTCTTTTCTATCTATCATCCCTTTCTCCTAATGGCGATAATTTTTCCTGTAATCTCAGTTTTATTATAACACAAAGTTGGGGATTCGGCAATGATTGTGGTTAGTAGGGTGTGTAAATATTTTGGCAAAAGTTTGGGCTAAGGGCATTGTCTGAGACGTTTCCCATTTTTGCATGTGTGTCTGAATCACGGATTGGCGCGGATTTTGAGTTTGGGACTTCCAAATTCCTATTCAAAGTTTGCCTAAATCTCTTGAAAAAGAACTTATCTTGCCAACCTCCCATCCGCGTAATCCGTGTAATCCGCGATTCAGACAACACACAGGCAAAAAACTTTACACACCCGTTAGCAGGGTAGAAGCATTCAATTAACGAGTTTTCTCAATATTTTAGACATGATCGCTCCCACACGAAGAGGTTTAAATAAAAAATAGAAATTATTGGGAAATTGAATAGCTATGACAAATTAATGTTGACAGTAAGACAATGTTTGTATATACTTAATAGTCACAAAATTCAGATCGGATTACATTTTACGCGAGATGTAAAATATAATTGTTCAATCAAATACAGTAATATTATCATGGCGAAGAAAAAAAGCCGGTCAGCGAATGTTGCCCGCAAGCGGGAAAAGCGCAATCGCGACAGGAAAGCCAGACATAAACAATTAGCAATTGAGAAGCAACGCAAGCTTCCGTACGGCAGGATGGACGAGGAACGTTTGTACACGTGCCTTATACAAACCCCTGATTTGATTGAGGAGCCGGAACTTGAAAGTTTACACTTCGATTTAGACTTGATGTACAATGAGATGGCGAAATTTCTCATAGACATCAAACCGGAAGGAAATTCTGCTTTCTCAGAGTATACTGCCCCCGATATCTTAGATGTAAAATCGGACATATCATTTTTCAATAATGATATGGAAAGTGAATCGCAAGATACAAATGAAATTTTTGAAAGATTCCAAACAGAGGTTATAGGGCGTTTAATTACACCAAAATTTATGCGTACTTTGCTTTCTGCATTATCAGCATGTGAAAATCGTCTCAGACGTACAGGGGAGCGTGATCGTGCTGAGGTAGCATTTTTCGCTCAATTTCTATTTAGTGAAGTGCCGCCTGATGTTTTTGTAGAACACCCGTTGATTCAAGCGTTTGGTATGCAAACGCTACGTCTGTTGGTAGAGAATCCACCGTCTTTGAACGAGGAACATCCAGCTATAAGACCTATACTTTCGGAAGTGTTAGCAAACGATGATGAAGATTCTGAATCTCAACGTAAGGAAACACTGTCAAATATGTTTTCAGATGCTATCGGTAGAGAACATTCCGCTGCAAATGTTGAGGCGCAACCGGTTGATTCCTCAGACACATTGATTATTCAAACCGAAGATGATCCACCTGTGTCAGAATCTATACCTTTTCCGGATTCATTGCCAGCGAAAGCACTCTACAAGAATTTTGAAGGTTTAGCAATCAAAGAAGTTTTAAAAAAATGGCAGGGACCTACTCTTGAAAAAGAGACAGCAACACAACTTGATTATTTTGATGGAGAACAGGAACTTTATATCACCGTAACCGAAAGTCGAGTGCAACTTCATGCATATTCTGAAGCAGAATTGGATATGGCAATGGATGAATTTGAGGATCATTGCCAATCTACTGTAATGTATCTCGCGAAAACTTATGAAGAAGGAGGGAACACTGATGGCACGGAGTAAAAGCGGTCAAGTCAGACGCCGAACACAGATTCGCCAACGTCAGTTACGCCGTAAAAAAAAGAAGAAAGCAGCCTTGAAAGAACTTTTACAGAATCGCTAATTGTAATGTTTTTTGCTGTCGGTGGGTACATCATGTCCGCCTATATTCCTCGAAAAGTACAATAATATAAGAGGTTTTATCCAATCATATCCTTTCATCGTCTTAAATTGCAGATAAAGAAGGAACGGGGATTTGCACGACCAAAAACCGATTATTTACCGCAGGGGCAGGACGAATGATCTTGACATCGCTGATTGCATCAACGAGACCTGCCCTTGGTCCGGCAAGCCGGTACAGGCCGACTCGCTGACCGAGTACGACGGCTATGTTGTTGGGTTCTGCAACACAGGGTGCCGCGACAAGTTTGACACGGCGATCCACCACTTTGAGGAGGCGAAAACAGCAAAAGCGAATCGGTAACCTTCCGTTAAGGTTTCTCAGAATTCGCGAGCAGGGCGGTGTTGAGAGGATAAGCTTTTTAAGCATTTTTTGATGTGGGTTTCTCATATTTACACTCTTGCACAGCCCCCTTACCTTATACTTCAGACAAATGGGTAAGTGAGTTTGTAATTTTTTCTTGACATGGCTGAAAAATAGCAAGTATAATTAAAAATAATTATACGATTATTTAACCCAATATCGTAGTGGGACATGTATTTTGCTAACTTGTTTAAATATAATAATGAGACTTAATATCAATGATAATGAATATCGTTATCAATATAATCATTTGTGAAATTTAGATAAAATGTTCGCTGGCATAGTCTATGAGAAAATTTGACATTTTTTGCAGATTTTCTTGACATTCCTGAAAATACCAAGTATAATTAACGAAAATCGTGTAATTGTAAGCAATATGTCGTGATTTCCAACATCAGTTTAATTAGAGATATTATTTAGGATAATGAGATTCGTTATCAATTTATAGTCAGTTTTCGAGTCTATTTGGAATCTGATTTAACTTACAGTCTAATATGATATTGAGACTCAATATCATATTAGACAACTATTAAAATTTATGAAAAAACTTTTGATTGTCCCAGCAATTCTGGGGATGTTAATTTTACTCAGGACCAGTGCTGTTGCTGATACCAACCCATTTTCTGTTTCTGGATACGGTATCATCAACTATGCCAACTTTGATTGGGAACTTGACCCAAATAGGCGTGCAGCAATTGACGTGGAACGCTTCGTTGTCGCTCCGAAATACCGTATCAACGATAGAATTCGCCTTGAAGCGGAAATAGAATTTGAACACGGTGGCACCGGTAGCACGATGGAATTTGACAAATTTGAAGAGTTTGGCGAATTCGAAACGGAAATTGAGAAAGGCGGTGAAATTATTGTCGAAAAGCTCGCCGCTGTTTTTTCTATCCAACCTGCTCTCAACTTCCGCGTTGGGCATATTATTGTCCCAGTAGGTCTCGTTTCCAAACGGCACCGTCCACAACACTACTTAACGACAACCCGTCCCGAAGCAGAAACACATCTCATTCCAACTATTTGGCATGAAACTGGTGTTGAACTATTCGGTTCGCTTGGTTCACTGAAATATCAAGCGCAAATTATTAACGGTTTAGATTCAACAGGTTTTAGTTCGCGACACTGGATAGTTCGTGGACATCAACTCCGGTTTGAGACGGTCAATGCTGAAGCACCCGCGTTCGTTGGACGACTTGATTATGCATTTCGTGAAAACGCAACCGTCGGTATTTCTGGTTATTATGGAAACACCGCGGCAAATCGACCAAAACCGGACGTGAATTTTGACGCTCATGTTGGCATTGTGAGCCTGCATGGGTTTTACGAGGTAAATGCTGTAAAAGTGCGAGGATTGTTCCTGTGGGGAGCGCTTGAAAACGCTGATCGGTTGTCTAAAGTTAATCGGACCCTCTCTAATAATCTCAACGTAAAGCGAACACCGATAGGCAGTTCGGCACTCGGTTACTATATTGAAGTAGGCTACGATGTGCTATCACTATTCAGAACAGCTGAAGCATCTTCACATGTTTTGGATATGTTTGCACGTTACGATTATTACGATACGATGGCAAGTGTTGAAGGTATCATCTTTGACAATCCTCGGTGGGAAAGAACCACCTGGACTTTTGGTTTTAACTACCACGTTCACTCTAAATTGGTTTTCAAATGCCACTACTCATTACGGCAGTTAGCCCAAAAAGATTTAAATAAGGAAAGGACCTTTGCAGTTGGCCTCGGTTTTCAATACTAAAAAATATGCGATTTACGCAAGTAAAAGCGCGGATTTTTGCTTAGAAATTCTAAAGTAACCGCGCAATAAAATGGAGGATTTTATGAAGTTTCATAAAGAAGTTACTACAAAAAATATTTGGACGTTGTTCTGTTGTCTGCTACTTGCATTTACATTCATTATCGGATGTGGAAACGATGGTGACAACGAACCAGATCCTACAGATGAAGTCTATGATGCTGCGACTATGCTAAACGACTTTGCTAACACTGTGGTATTAGCCACCTATTCTGATTTAGATAGTAAAGCGGGAGATTTGTTGGCTGCTGTCAAAGCGTTAGAGGTTGATACTACCCAAGTAAATCTTGAAAAGGCACAACAAGCGTGGAAAGCAACGCGAACACCTTGGGAACAGAGCGAGGCATTCTTGTTCGGTCCCGTTGATACACAAGGGCTTGACCCAGCTTTAGATAGTTGGCCCGTTGACCATGTTAACCTGCAATCTGTTTTAGATAGCGGTGATGACTTAACGGTGGATTATGTCGCTGGATTAGAAGATACACAGAAAGGTTTTCATACCATTGAGTTTCTGCTATTCCGTGAAGGGGATCAGCGCAAGGCAGACGATATAACTGAACGTGAACTGCAGTATCTGCTTGCAACGACAGAGGTCCTAAAAGTGAGTACTTCTCAGCTGCGATTGGCGTGGGCACCAGAAGGTGAAAATTTTAGCAATACGGTTGCGTCAGCCGGTGGAGAGGGAAATGCTGTCTATCGGTCACAGAGTGCTGCAGTACAAGAAGTGGTCGGAGGTATGATTGTTATTGCTGATGAGGTAGCAAACGGTAAAATATCTGACCCATACAACGAAGAGGATACAACCTTGGTTGAATCCCAGTTTAGTTTCAACTCCATCTCTGATTTCCAAGACAATATCCGTGGAATTCAGAACGTTTACATGGGGAAATTCAAAAGCGATGGACAAGGGTTAAACGAATTTGTGAACGGTAAAGATGCAGACTTAGATACCCGTTTTCAGTCAGAGGTGCAGAAAGCGATTGATACTATCGGTGCAATTCCGGATCCTTTCCGTGACTCGATTACTGACAACCGTTCTGCTATTCAAGCAGCTATTGATGCTGTTAGCAAGGTTCAGTTAACGCTTGAGCAAGATATAAAGCCACTTGTTCATCGGAGTGAGTTTAATTAGGATTACGTAAGCGTGTTTTGTAAGCACGCAAAGACTATTTCGTTTTGTTGGGAACAGTCGTTGGTTGTTCCACAAAAGTCGTAGGTATAATCTTTGTGTCAATTTCAAACATTTTAATGCTTATACGAAGAACAAATCCACGAGTTAGACAAATATGAAGTATTTTTACACAGTTCTGTATCTTACAGTGTTGGTATTTATCGTAATTGGGTGTGATTCCGAACAATCAACGGATATATTAAGTTATAATTCTCCTATAGATTCTGCTGGTGCGCTTTCTGGTGGAGACACGACTATCTTTGACGCATCAAGCCATGCGTTCTCAATTCCTGCTCCCAATCTTTCCGCGGCAGCACTTGAAAAACACTTGGAAGGTGATGTTGAATTTGAAGCGGTCTTTGTCACGGCTCCTGCGGTGGTGAATCCTGGTCTTGGCCCCATCTACAACAATGTTTCATGCATTAACTGCCATGCCCGTGACGGGCGCGGACGCCCACCAGGGGTTGATGAGAAATTTGTATCCATGCTCTTTAGGCTGAGTCTTCCGAATGCTGAAAACGAGGGGAATGGAAAATCTCCGATTCCAGTTCCGGGTTACGGAACCCAGTTGAACAACCGTGCAATCTATGGAACACCCGCAGAAGGAACAGTCAAAATTGAGTATTCCGAGCAACCGTTAACAACGGCAGATGGGACACGTGTGCATCTTCGCTATCCGAACTATACTGTTACGGACACCTATCAGCCGCTACCTAAGGATGTAGAGGTATCACCGCGTGTGGCACCGGTGGTGTTTGGACTCGGATTGTTAGAGGCAATTCCTGAAAAAACTATCTTAACTTACGCTGATGAGGCTGATGTTAACGGAGATGGAATCTCTGGCAAACCCAATTATGTATGGGATGTAGTTAAAAAGACTTACAGACTTGGTCGTTTCGGATGGAAAGCGAATCAGCCAACACTTCTTCAACAGGTTGCCTCTGCATATCACGATGATATGGGTGTTACGACTTCATTGTTTCCTTTAGAAAATTCAACGGGTCAATCCCAACTTAAGGAAAACAGGCCAGCACCGGAAGTGGGCGATGAAATTTTAGATGTGGTAACATTCTACGTTCAAACGTTGTCGGTACCTGCACGACGGAATGTGGATGATCCGCAAGTCAAACACGGCGAGCAACTTTTTGCACAAGCGCAATGTGCAAGCTGCCATGTTCCTACGTTAAGAACCGGTGTTTTGTCCGGTGTTCCATCTGTCAGTAACCAGACGATTCACCCTTACACAGACCTATTATTGCACGATATGGGACCTGGTTTGGCAGATAATCGTCCTGATTTTCAGGCAAGTGGTAGCGAATGGCGGACACCCCCCTTATGGGGTATCGGTTTAGTAAGAACAGTTAATGGACATACCAACTTTCTTCATGACGGTAGAGCGCGCAACCTTATGGAGGCGATTCTCTGGCACGGCGGCGAAGCGGAAAAATCAAGGCAAGCCGTCTTGGAGATGTCAAAAACGGAACGCGATGCGCTTATCGCGTTTTTAGAATCTTTGTAACAGAACGCATTCAAAAGGATTTAGAAGATGAATCGAATTTTTATCGTACTCAGAAAATTATTGTTAGTACTGATTGTAATTATCGGTACGGCTTTGTGTGCTTGTGAAAGCGACCCTATTCTTTCACCTCAGGTTGAAGTTGAGGAAGAAGCTGGTGGTAGTTATGGCAACACCAACCTATCGGTGAATACAACCGAGAATACAGAAAATACAACCAAAGATGTGCAAACTGGAAAAATTGACAGTAACCGCCAAAAAATTACTAACCCAAAACGCTTTTAAATGTATAGGAGTATAGAAACAGAATCCATGTATCAATTTTTTATTAAATCTTGTGGATTAAAAACTGGCAATAGGATATTACTAATCTTAATCGGATTAACCCTTCTTTTCGGCGTTCTCAATTTTTGCCAAAGTTCAACTGAAATTAACGGTAAAGTGATTGACAAAGAAACGGGAGACCCTATTTTTGACGCTGTTGTTAAGATTGCATCAAATGGGCAAGTCTTGGAAGAGACAACAACTGCCAAAGATGGTAGTTTCCAATTTAGGCAAAGAGTCACAAGGGATCAACAGATTCAGGTAAGTTCAATCGGTTATGTTTCCTATAGGAAAACGCTTGTTCTTACCCCACATTCACCATATTATTTAGAAATAGCGTTATCAAGCCAGACCTTTGAATTAGCTCCGATAGAAATCATTGGTCAATCACTGCGTGAACATAAAAAACTGACAGGAACAATGAGTAAGTTAGAACCGGAAGCGGTTGATCTCATTAAACCCGTTGGAACGCAAGAATTACTTGAATTTATACCGGGTATCAACGGCTATGCGGATGATGGGTTCGGCAACTCACGATTGAGTATCGGGATTCGAGGGCTAAACCCACGTCGAAGCGCGCGTGTGCTTATACTTGAAGATGGTGTGCCAATACAACCCGCTGTCTACATTTATCCGAATGCCTACTACAACCCGCCTGCTGATCGAATTGATGCTGTTGAGGTAATTAAAAGTAGTGCTGCAGTCCGCTATGGACCGCAAACGATGGGCGGAGTCATCAATTATACGACACGAAAACCTGATGGAACACGTGGATTTGGAAACCAGATCACAGTCGGAAACAACGGGTATTACAGTGCTTTTTCAGAATTGAGAGGTATTGGAAATCCCGAAAAAGTATCGTCAGACTTGCAACTTCTCTACAAACATGGGGAGGGGTTTAGGGATAATAACACATTTGATCAGGCTAATGGAACTCTTAAAACGCTTTTTCAGCTGAGTGCAGAAAAGACTCTCTACCTTAAGCTAAACGGTAATTATGAAAATTCAAATGCAACCTATACAGGTTTGACAGAATATACTTTTGAAACGGATCCCAACTTTAACCCTAAAGAAGATGACAATTTTAAGATTTTGCGGACATCACTTGATCTGATCTATACCAACAAAATCACAGAAAATCTGGTAAGTAATACGACGATGTATACAAGCCTGTTTGACAGGCGGTGGTGGCGTGAAGACGATATATTCGTGCGTCCTGCATCCCTTGAAGCCGGAAATCTGGTGCCAGTGCCCTATTTCCAAACAGGAGACATTATCAGAACTGGTAATGGTAAAAGCAACTTCGGCATTCTCCGTACTTTTTATGTGGGAGGACTTGAGCAGAACTATACCGTCAAACATGGAATTGGTGGAAATGCTGGGCGTGTTGAAATTGGTGGTAGGGTGCACTGGGAACGTTTTATTGACGATAGGAAAATTGGTGATGCACCAAATGCCCGTGATGGTGTTTATTATATAGGAACACCAGGCTCTACGGAAGCCCCAGTGAAGATTGTCGGGCAAAGTCATCATTACGAAACGATGGCATTGGCACTTTATGCCAAAGAACAACTTGAATTGCAAAACCTCACGCTTACACTTGGCACACGATTTGAAGTTTTCAAACAGGACCGCGTAGACAGATTACGCGGCTCAGTACTGGCAGACAAGGTATCTTCAGTGCTGTTGCCGGGTATCGGTGTGAACTATCAGATTGGACAATTCAATCTTTTCGGAGGCATTCACCGAGGGTATACAGCGCCTTCCAGCGGTGCGCTAAAAGTTACTAACTTCGGGCAAAATGTTGATGCTGGTGGGCTCGACCTTGCACCCGAAAAGAGTTGGAACCTGGAACTGGGATTCAGATCGTGGATGAGAGGCGTTGCGATAGAAACTGCCGGATTTTTTATTGCGGTTGAAGACTTGGTGGCGGCTGGGCGTGGCACTGCGTTCAAGAATTTAGGTAAGGTTAATCTATCTGGTCTGGAAATGGCGGTGGGATTAGACATATCAGAATACGTGTCAATATTACCTGATCTTAATGCTTCTTATACATACCTTCAAACAGAAATTGTTGATGGTATTGTCAAGTCTGCAACGATTGCCGGTAATGTTGATGTAGAGTTAAACGGCAATGAATTGCCTTATGCCCCTCAACACACTTTTACCGTAGGATTGGCAAAACATCTTGGTGATGTTCTCCGCATGCGCGCTGATATGCGGTTTGTAGATGAAGTCTTCACCGATTTTGAAAACATCCAACAAACTAAAAATCGTGGCGATACCGGTCCCATTCCGAGTTACGCAATTATCAATGCGAGTATAGATTACAAATTAACTCCACAGTGGCAGCTATTTTTCACTGCCAAAAACATTTTCGACAAAGTTTATATCGGGTCGCGCTTGCATTCAAATGCGGGACAACCTGAAGCCAATTTAAGTTCGGGCATCCTAATCGGTCCGAGACGACAGATACTTTTTGGTATCAAGCAAGGTTTATAATTCTGGTGTAAGATGAAGAGAACAGTTTTAAAACTGCTCTCTTCATAAAAGTTTCTATTCACAACTAATAATTCATAAAGATAATGAGACTCGTTATCTTTAATTTAAAGGAGAAAACATGAATTTCTTGACACAAAAATTTCAATGGTTAGCTCTGTTGCTAATTGTTGTCAGTCTATTTCTATCCGCTTGTGGAAGCGATGATGTCGAACCTGACCCAACAGATGAAACTAAAATAGAAGTTCCCCAAGCGTATGTCTTTGACAGCCGCTTTGTAGAAGGCGAAAGCAGTGTTTCTTATTCAGGACAGGTTGTACGCAATCTACTGTTGCAAGATTTGAAAGCAACTACTGACAGTGTAGGTAAAGATGGAGCAAAGTCTGTTACTGTAGACGATTTGCTTCAATTTTATGCTTATGATGATGCGATGAACCTAAAAACGCTCACAACTACAGGATCAATAGCCGCACTTGAAAGTCACTATTCTGCACTTTCGACAGGGAAAAATCTTGTTGGTAAAATTTCTGGCGATCCAGTCATCGGTTACAATCGCACTGCTGATGATTTAGTGCGGGAATGGTTCAAGGAAATTGCGGACAATTCGCAAGATTCCAATAAACTCGGCACAGCGATGGCTTACACTACCGATGACGGTGTTGACATGTCGCAGATGGTTAACAAGGTGCTTATCGGTGCAGTCCCTTACTATCAAGCGACGGGTGTCTATCTCAACGGTCTGCTTGAACGTGATAATAGCGAAGCGAGAGATGGAGAGGATCCGTATACTGCAATGGAGCATGCATGGGATGAAGCGTTCGGATACTTCGGTGCAGCTCGCGATTACGCGCGTTATTCCGATGATCAACTCGCCGGATCGGTTGATGATTTCACATTCGACTCTGACAGCGATGGAAGTATTGACTTCAAATCGGAATACAACTTCGGACTTTCCAGAAACGCTGGCAAGCGCGATAAAGGTGGCACAGGCGTGGATTTCACAAAGGATATCTTTGATGCTTTTCTTGCCGGACGTACCGCCATTACCAATCAAGGCTCAGTTGAGGAAATCAGCGCACACCGTCAAGCCGCTGCGGAAGGTATGGAGAAGGTGATTGCTGCTACGGTTGTTCACTACATCAACGATACGCTCAGTGATATGTCTCAGTTAGGTACAGCAGACGAAAATCGTGCTAATTTGAATAAACACTGGGCAGAAATGAAAGGTTATACTGTCGCTTTGCAGTACAATCCTTTCAAGTTGATTAGCGATGGACAGCTTAGAGAATTGCATGGTATTATGGGCGAAGCACCCAAATATGATGCACCGGGCAGCAGTGCATACAATACACAAGTAGCAAATTATGAGCGTGCTAAGGTTGTTTTGCAAACTGCTTATGGATTCTCCAGCGCAAACATGGAAAACTGGTAACCATCGCTATAAGAAAGGATAAACACTTTAGAAGATTGAGTAAGTAGCAGGAAAGGAGGTTAGAAGATTGCTATCTAATCTCCTTTCTTTCAATCTTTTAGGGAATGGACAGAGAGATGGGGCGACAACTGCAATCTTCCAATCTTTTCATCTGGGGTATTGTTTTTGTCGGTTGTATAGGTTCTCGGTTGCTTAGCACAATCTATTATATTGAAGATTTAGATAGCCTGCGCTTTGCATTGAGTATGGTAGAATACGATGTTTCCAAGTTGCAACCACATTTTCCGGCATATCCTATTTTCTGTTTTATCGCTAAGCTTTTTTATACACTCATCCGTCGTTATGCGTTAGCATTTTCACTACTTGGAGGTTTATCGACTTTTTTTATAATCTTTTTTGCACTAAAGATAGCGAAGATTCAGAGCGTAACAACATTGGGAAAAATCGCAATTTTTGTGATTTTTACGACTCCTTTATTGTGGTTGATGAGCAATCGTTATATGCCCGATGCAATGGGCGTTGCATGCTTGTTAGCAAGCCTTTACTTTACAATGGCACAAGCAGAAAGTGGTAGGAACACGTTATTATGTCGCAACACAATAGGGTTTTTCCTTGCAGGTATCTTGCTCGGTATACGACTTTCATACCTACCGCTGTTGGTGCCTGCGCTATTGATGGGATTAAAGCATACTAATAGATTAAAGTTTATCGGAGCAGGAACTATCGGTATTCTGATTTGGTTAATTCCATTGCTATGGATTACTGGTTTGAATACACTGATAACAGCTGCACAAACACAAAGTCACGGGCATTTTTCAGACTTTGGCGGGACTGTTTCTACTAATCCCGAATTGTGGATGCGATTCACAAAAACTTTTGAAAGTATATTTGCAGATGGATTTGGACTCTATTGGCTTGGTCGCCATCCCATAACTGCCTGCACAACATTAATCTTAATCGGAATTATTATCGTTGCCAATTGGCAAACAGTTAAGCAGCGGTTTGTAAGAAAGCAGTTTGGAGGTAAGTCTCTATTTTTGAATCCAATTTTTCTTGGCTGTGTGCTTTACTTCGTTTGGATATTTTTAGCACAGAACGTTATTCATAAAAGCAGGCACGTTTTACCGTTATTACCTTTTTTAGCTTTGGGTATTGCGTTTTCTTGCCACCGAATCATAGCATTTCAAGGAACAGCAATCAATAGCAAACAACATAAAATTCAACATTCGTTTGCATGGGGGGTTGTCGTTATATTTTTCATCTGTTATAGTTATGTTACACTTTATACCGTTGTTCAACACACAAAACCGACTGCGATTGCGCAGATACATAAATACCTACACGACAAACAAAATGAACAAGGTAAAAAGCTGCGTATTGTTTCTGTGCCGTTGATTAAATACTACTTAGTATCGCAAGGAGTTGAGGCAAATTACATACCGATTAAAAGCGAGGCAGACCTTGCTCAACTTGATGAATTGGAAACAGGAATTGTTGCTATTGGCGGTCCGTTGCCAAATCGGATACCTAAAGTGGAAAAGATTTTTTATCACAACCCTTATGTCAATCGGATGTGGCCCGAATTGTCGCTGTTAGAGTACTGAGTTAATTAAAACGAATTTCGACTCTGTCTGTTCGTGAGGCATGAAATATGATGGATACTACTGATATTCATATTCTTGGCGGAGGACCTGCTGGATTGGCAACGGGTTATTACGCTAAGAAACAGAACCTCAAATTTCTGATTTTCGAAGCAGGCGCGCACGTCGGTGGAAACTGCCGTACACTCCAGTTGGATAATTTCCGATTTGATACAGGGGCACACCGCTTCCACGATAAAGACCCAGAAGTGACAGCAGAGGTGAAACACCTTCTCGGTGATGACTTGCTACGAGTAGGCGCACCAAGCGAAATCTTTTTCCAAGATAAGTTTTATCGATTTCCGTTAACACTTAGCGATCTGGTCGGAAAACTGGAGACGAAGACTTTACTAAAAATTGTATGGGATAAACTGCGCAGTGGCCCTGGAAAACAAGCGAACAACTTCAAAGAACTTGCTCTCAACCGATATGGCAAAACATTGGCGGAACGTTTTCTGCTGAACTATTCTGAAAAACTGTGGGGAGAGCCAACGCACAAACTCTCTACTGCTATTTCAGGTAACCGTCTCAAAGGGTTGGACCTATGGAGCTTTCTCCGTTCAACTGTTTTCGGTACACCGCAGAATCCAACACATTTAGATGGCTCTTTCTTTTACCCGAAACACGGTATCGGCATGATTCCTGACAAATTGTGTAAATTTATCGGCAATGAACACGTCAAGTTGGAACATCGAGTAAACCGCATAATTCATAGAGATGGAAAAATTCACCGAATTGTTTTAAACGATGATATTGAGATTGAGGTCGACACAGTGATTAATACATTGCCACTAACACTTTCAATGCGAATGTTAGAACCTACGCCGCCACCAGAACTCAGCGCTATTGCAGATGCAATTAAATATCGACACCTTGTGCTTTGTGTCTTTTGCTTGAATCGAGATTCTTTTTCGTCTAATGCCTCAATCTATTTTCCGAGCGAAGAATTTCCGTTTACGCGCCTATATGAACCCAAGAATCGTAGTCTTTATATGGCACCTGAAGGACAAACGGTAATCGTGCTTGAAATTCCCTGCTTCACTGAAAGTCCGGTGTGGAAATTGTCGGAAGCAGCCCTTCACGCTGATGTATGGAAAGCGTTGTGTCGCGTCAAACCACTACACTCTGATGAGATCATCCATTATCAAACCTACAAGCTGCCTTTTGCTTATCCAGTGCTTGAGGTAGGGTTTGAAGAAAATGTGGAGCACCTCGTAAATTACTTTGCACGGTTTGAAAATCTTTATCTCACAGGTAGAAGTTCACTTTTTCGTTATTTACATTTGCATGATCTATTTAAAGCAGGTAAGGAAGTAATAGAACTGATTCGGTAAAATTATAGAAAATTTGAATTAAAAATTTGACATTTTTTTAAAAGATATAGTATAATATAAGTATGTGATATTAAAAACAGCGTGTGAGTTGTTTTTAACCATACTATAAATGATAATGAGATTCATTTTCAATTTAGAGTGTGGTTAGATAAATTCCTCCTCCTTAGGAATAAATATTACATAAGGAACAATCTGAGTATAGTCCTTCTAAAATCAACCGAAGCAATCTAAACTCAGATGTTCAATAGACAAATAGTATGGTTAAGTTAGAATGAATATGCTGTCTGCATGGATGCAGTCTGTTCGTTCAGCGCATATTCCAAATAGTTAGGTGAGGATATCATATCCTCACCTAATCTAAAACTTTTTCTAATACTGAGGCTCATTTTTAATAAGGACGTGTTATGATAACAGTAGCAAATCGAATCTATGTCGCGCCTGAATATCATGAAGAATTTGAGGAACGATTCCGAAACCGAGCACGTCTCGTTGATGGAATGCCGGGCTTTATCTCTAATCAGGTTTTGCGACCTGTCAATGAGGGTGATCCTTACGTGGTCTTTACACTCTGGGCATCACGGAAGGATTTTGAAAACTGGGTTAATTCTGAGGAATTCCGTAAGGGACATGCGCAATCCGGCACTATGCCAAAAGAGGCGTTCACACAATCCAACAAATTGGAATTACACGAGGTATTTCTGGATTCTACTCAACCTGACTTAAAAGAAGAACCGCGGGGAGGTCCGTTTAAGGTTCATTAAAATAAAAGCAGAAAAAGCAACGTTAGGAACAGGGTATACTCTCAACTGCCAATTGTAAGTCATTACCCAGGTTTCTAAAAGAATCAAAAATTGATTGTGAAATAACCGCATTTTCGTTTGCGGGTTTTTCGCATACGCGCCTTTTCTGTATCTATTAGGATACACTATCATCCTTATAATTGTCAAGAAAATTACAAGATGATTCAAGTGAAGGAGAATGTTATGGTTTTCAATTCGAAAAAATGGATTTTGCTAATACTAATCTTGTGGCTCGTACCTACAGGACCAAGTTACTCGGAAAACATGAACGAAGCATCTAAAACCGACCATTCTGTGGAATTAGAACCTGTTGTGGTGACGGCTACAAAGACACCGCACCGCCTAAAAGACACACCCGTTATTACTGATCTGATTACACGGGCGGAAATTGAAGCAACGGGCGCAGAAAATATTGGCGAAGTGCTGGAGCATAGCGCTGGGATTATTATTCATCGCGATGGACATGGCGATGGTGTGCAACTTCAAGGGCTTGATTCAGAATACATCTTGATTCTTGTGGATGGTGAGCCGCAGGTTGGACGCATTGCTGGCAAACTTGATATGGCACGGATGGCTGTTGAAAATGTTGAGCGGATAGAAATTGTGAAAGGCGCAACATCCTCTCTTTTCGGTAACGCCGCACTCGCTGGCGTAATAAATATTATTACTCGTAAAGCAACATCTCCCTTTTCTATCCAAGTTTCTCAAAGCATTGAGCAAAACAACACGTTTGATAGCAGAGGCACTGTTGGATTGCAACAGAGCAGATTCAATGGGTTATTTACGCTTAGTGCCAATCGCCGAAACCCAATTGATTTAGATACTTCAAATCTCTCTACCACAATTGATGGTTATGCTAACATAACAGGCACAATTCGGGCAGAATATCAACTTAGACCAACAACAAATCTTCTGTTTTCTGGGCAATATTTCACACAAGACCAAGAAGGTATTAGCGAAAACGATTCTATCATTTTTGACCGTCTTGGTGATATTGAAAACTTCAGTGGAAGTTTAGGGGTAGAAC
The DNA here is from genome assembly GCA_965221425.1 of Candidatus Poribacteria bacterium. GTDB lineage: Bacteria > Poribacteria > WGA-4E > WGA-4E > WGA-3G > MSPOR6. The sequence goes on from OZ244889.1 coordinate 1,745,890, forward strand.
ACGAATTCGGCTTTGGAAATCTACAGGGAATCTCTCCTACTTTACTGGCAGGAAAAATTTACGCAACCCGATATGATGATGAGTCAACCGTTATCAATAGTGAAACGAAAGAAACATCTTCCCAAAATCTCAACATTCAAGACCTCCTCAAGGGTGAAATTCAGTTTGATACGACTCTTTGGAAAAAACACCAACTAACGCTTGGCGGTGAAGTTATTCTTGAAAATCTCCAATCTCAGCGGATTGAAGGTGGGGAACGCGGTATTTTCACGAATTCTCTCTTTCTTCAGAATGAGTTTCGGCATTTTTCTGCGTTTGCTCTTGTCATCGGTGGACGTTTAGACATTCACTCCGAATTCGGGACACATTTCAGTCCAAAGTTGAGTTCCTTATATCGTGTGACAGACGATTTCCGGGTTCGTGCTTCTTATGGACAGGGCTTCCGCGCACCAGATTTTAAGAATCTATATCTCAACTTCACAAATGTCACATCCGGCTATCAAGTTTTGGGCAATCCAAGTCTTCAGCCTGAATCCTCACATAACTGGAATCTCGGAATAGAATATCAACTAACTGATTCACTGCTTGGCAGAATCCACATGTATCGCAATGACTTACACAATCTAATTGAAGCAGAACGCATTGGACAAAGCGCAGCAGGTGGAAGCAAGTTTGAATATCAAAACATCAGCGAAGCATACACAGAAGGAGTCGATGCGGAAATCATTGTCGGCAGTATTGGCGGATTCACTTCGGCTGTCGGATATGCGTATCTTCGCGGTGCGAATAAAATAACTGGACTCCCGCTGCTGAACCGTTCAACGCATAACGGTACGTTCAAGTTGGCATACCTGCATCTTAACAGCGGCTTTCAGGTTGATTTGCGCGGACGATACGCAAGCCAGTGGGGTTTCTTTGACGATGGAGACAAAGTTCTTGAATCTCAGGAACTTGCACCGAGTTATTGGGTATGGAACATTCGCGCTGCAAAGACACTTTTCAAATCACTCAAAGCCTCAATTGGATGTAATAATATTTTTAATTTCAAAATTCCAACATTTTACACGTTTGTTGGCCGTTCATTTTATGGCGGTCTATCTTTAGCATATTAGCCATTCGGTAGGAACTTCCAAAGTGTCTTGCTGAGAATTAACCGAATCGCAAAATTACTGATTATAATAATCTTACCAGAATACTTTTTGGTGTTCTGTCTAAAAAACAAAAGGAGTTATCTGATGAAAAGGTTCATGTGCATACACAACCTAATTTTTAGCACACTTTTACTTTTCGTGGTAACTTTCAGCATCGCAGTTTTTACTGCGTATGCTGAACTTCATCAAAACACTCTCACGGTCGATGCAACCAACCGTGAGAATTGGACTTATCTCAACCTGTTTGAGGGTAAGGTTGTTGACATCAAAGATGCTGCAACCTCCCTTGACTGGGACCTCGGTTTTAGGCGGACTGCTGTCATCGTCAACGGCGGTGTGAGCGGTTCGGGTAAAGCTGGCGCCATGGCTTTGGAGGATATCTCTTTTGAAGATGTGCTTGAAGCGCCAGGGGGAGATTACATCTCTGATACCGATCAGATTGCCACATTCGCGCGAGGTGATGGGTGGTACACCTACACCGGACCGCCAAATCATTGGGTTTTGCCGAATGACATGGTCTACATTCTGCGGACTGCTAATGGCAATTTTACCAAGCTTCGCTTTATCGGTTATTACGAGAACAACGAAACAAAAGAAGGTTCGGGGTACATTAGCATTGAATATGTTTTGCAAGATAATGGCACCCGAAACTTTTTTGAATCCGACTCTGCCGACGTTGTTGCACGACAGAAATTAGCAACGACGTGGGCAGAAATCAAACAAAATTAGAGTACGTAATTTAGGAGGAAACAAATGAGTTACGAAACCAACTTTTTATCGCAATCCGAGACATGTGCCATCTATCAATGCCTTGCTGGTCATATCCACCTTAAATACCGGTCCTTAGACATTACTATGGATCCCAATGAATTTTATCAAGTTGCTGAAGTCTTTACCGATGCCTTACGTGCCTTGCGTAAGATTGAAGAACCAACGACAGATAGAATCAGCCTTGTAGACATTGAAGTGTTGCAAAAAGTTTAAATTTCCAAATGTAGAGCGCCGACCATGGCACTCTAAAAGGAGAAATGTCATGAATAGAATCAAAGATTACCTCAGTTGGAATGTAGCTATCTGGTTAATATTTTTCCTTGGTGTTTTCATCTTTTTCAGTTGTGTTTCCGTTGATGATAGCAACGTTGAACAAATACTTGTGGACCCTAACATTGCAGATGAAACGTCAGATCCGTCTACGACCACTGGGGATCCGGCACCGATTGACGAACCTGTTGGCTTGGATGCACACACGTTCACAATTGATGCTACTAACAGAGAGGAGTGGACGTACTTCTCTTTTGAGACAGGCAATGTTGTTGAAATTGCAAATGCTGTCAATTCAGAAGCATGGGATATTGGATTTCAACAAACAAAAGTCAAATTTAACGGTGGGATCAGCGGACCCGGAATGGGAAGTGCTGTTATGCTTACAGAAACAACTTTTGAAGATGTAACGGTTGCGCCAGAAGACGGGTATCGCTCAGATACAGAGGACACACTTGCAATCGTTCCGCAAAGTGAAAAGGGATGGTACATCTATACGGGGCCACCAGCGCACTGGATTCTTCCTTTAGAAGACCGCGTGTTTGTGATTAAAGCCGCAGATGGCACTTTCGCAAAAATTCGTTTTATAGGGTATTACCAAGATAACGAAAACAAGCAGGACAGCGGTTTTGTGACGTTTGAATACGTCCATCAACCAGACGGAAGTCGTAATTTTTAATTTTTGGTCATGCTTGAACTAAAAGCATGTTTTTATTAAGTCTCATAAGGATATTCCTAAAATATTCTTTCTATTGTATATACAGAACAACTGAACACTGAGTTCATGGGACGTTGGACATGGGACCTATTTTAGATAGAAATTTATGCTGTCCGCATAAATTCGCATCAAAATCTCCTTAACCTCAATAGGTTCCATTCCCAACTGCTCATTTGTAGGAGTACATAATGCAAATTATTCGCTCAAACTTATGCAAAGCATGGGTATTAAGTGTTTTTATTTTTATTCTGTTTGGAATCTTTCTCTGTGTTGTTGTCGCCGCTTCAATTGAAGTGACAGATGTAGAAGGTAAAACCGTCGTTATTACTTCATCGGAACGTATTGTGAGTCTCAACGGTAGCACCACTGAAATTCTCTTTGCGCTGGGTGTCGGTGAAAAAGTTGTCGGTTGTGATGCATCGTCCACATATCCCAAAGGTATAAGAGAAAAACTTCCGAGTGTCGGATATCAGTACGGACTAAACGCGGAGGGAATCCTTTCCTTGAAACCGACGTTGGTAATCGGACGCGACGATGTGAAACCGCCGCAAGTTGTCCAACAACTCCGCATGGCAGGTGTAACTGTTTTATTGCTCAAAGAACCTCGTACTTTTAAAACCGCCAAAAAACGATTGCTAACTATCGGCAAAGCAGTTGGACGTGAGAAAAAAGCTAAGGAATTGACAAAAGCTTTAGAAGCAAATGTCAAGAAATTGGAAAAGAAACTCAACTCACGAAAAGAAAAACCAAAACAGAAAGTCTTGTTTTTATATCTGCGTGGCACACAAACTACTTTGGTATTAGGCAAGGACACTGCAGCTGGCGCAATGTTTAATATTGTCGGTGCAGAGAATGCTGCAGGGAACATCAAAGGAAGCAAACCGATGACAGCGGAAGCAGTCATCGCTGCACAACCGGATGTATATGTGTTGTTTACCACAGGGTTGAGATCTGTTGGCGGTGTTGATGGTCTACTCAAATTGCCGGGGTTGGCACACACGCCCGCGGGGAAAAATAGACGTGTTGTTGCTTTAGATGGGCAATATTTATCTGGATTCGGACCGCGTTCTGGGCGTGCAGCGCTTGACCTTTTCAAAGGGATCTATGAAGTTGAAGGACATTTTATCGCGACAGGTGAATAACATATCCTAATACTCAAGGGAATATGCAAAAACGAACTAAGATTCTGCTTACCCTCATCGGGGTATTACCGGTATCAATTTGTGTCGCAGCAGGCATGGGCGCATATCAAATTCTTCCTTGGAAGATTCCAAGAGTTCTTCTATTCCAAGAGGATGGTTTCCCAGTACTCGTCTATGTTCGTTTTCCACGCGTTGTTTTAGCATCACTTGTCGGCGCAATGTTAGCAATTTCTGGGACAACCCTTCAAGGTATCTTTCGTAATCCATTGGCGGATCCAGGATTAATTGGTATTACAGCTGGTGCAGGCTTAGGCGCATCGTTATGGATTGTCCTAATTGGTGGTGGAGCATTAGGAATGTGGGGACTTCCTATGGCGGCGTTTGCGTGTGGGATGTTCGTGACCATCGGTGTCTGGAAAATATCGGAAACGCAAGGTAAAGTGCACACAGTAACACTATTGCTGGCAGGAATTGCGCTCAACAGTCTTGCGGGGGCGTGCATCGGATTAATGACGTTTCTTGCAGATGATGAACAACTGCGAAGTCTTACTTTCTGGTTGCTCGGTGGTTTTGGCGGCGCAACGTGGCATGTTGTCCTTGTGACACTTCCGATTACAATCGTAGGGTTGTTGGTGTTGTTGCAGCAGGCATCCGCACTGAATGCGATCAGTCTCGGTGAATCTGAAGCATACCACCTTGGCGTACCGACTGAATCCTTGAAAAGATGGTCTGTTTTTGGAGTTGCTTTAACGGTGGGCGCTGCGGTTTCAGCTGCCGGAGGAATCGGTTTTGTTGGGCTCGTCGTTCCACATCTTCTGCGACTTATGGGAGGGGCAGATCATCGGTATGTCCTACCGGGTTCCGCATTGGGTGGAGCGATACTGTTGATCTTGGCAGACCTATTCTCAAGAACCGTTGTTGTTCCTGCTGAATTACCAGTTGGCGTTGTTACAGCGTTAATTGGCGGTCCATTTTTCTTGTGGCTTCTCATTAGATTCAAACGCGAGGTTTTTCTATAGATTCATGTTTCAAGGTTTATAGGGAATGATGGAATAAAGTCATGATTGAATTGGAAAAAGTTGGTTACGAAATCAACGGCAATTGGTTAGTCAAGGACATTAATCTTACAATAAAAAATGGAATGTTGTGGGGTTTTGTTGGTCCAAATGGTGCAGGTAAATCCACACTTTTACGTTTAATTTCAGGTGAACTCATACCAACAACCGGTGAAATAAGGTTTTTTGGAAAACCGATTAGCAGTTTTGAACCGAAAGAACTTGCCCGCCTCCGAGCATACCTTCAACAGCAACGCGATGTAAATTTTCCTTTCACTGCTTTAGAGGTTGTCCTTTTTGGGCGTTATCCGTATCTCAACGGCACAAAAGAGACTGATTGTGACATTGCAATTGCACACAAAGCACTACGGAACGTTGAAGCGGATATATTTGCAGAACGTCTCTATCCCACCTTATCTGGCGGTGAAGCAAGCCGCGTTGACGTTGCCCGAATCCTTGCACAAGCCCCAGGGTTATTCTTGTTAGACGAACCGACAAACCACCTTGATCCGAAGCATCAGGTGCAGATATTCAACTTGTGTAAAATGATTTGCGATCAAGGCAAAACCGTTATCACTGCTATTCACGACCTAAATCTCGCGTCAATATATGCTGAACAACTCTTGATATTAAAAAATGGTGTTTCTGTTGCTTCCGGTCCACCTGAAAATGTTCTAACACAAAAAATGTTAACCGAAACCTACGGTATATCGTTTAATATATTAACGCATCCAGGTGGTTATTCATGTGTGATGCCGAACCTGAATATTTTATAAGGTTTATTCGGATTTTTAGTTTTATGACATACATTTCTATAGATGATAAACATTGTTTTGAACGCAACACGTTATGATAGGAGAAATCATGGATCAAGCAAAGAGAGACACAATTATTCAAGAACTGACTAAGGTGTATTGGATGGAATTGGAAGCGACAATTAATTATCTGGCAATTTCCGTAGATTTGGATGGCATTCGTGCCGAAGAGATTAAGAAATCCTTGGCAGCGGATATCCAAACAGAAATTACACATGCAAAAGATCTTGCTGCCCGTATAAAGGAGATTGGTGGGAAGGTGCCAGGGTCGTTTGAGTTTAAACCGGTACAATTTTCACTTCAACCGCCAGAAAGCACCACAGATGTTGTGGCAGCAATTCACGGTGTTATTGAAGCAGAAGATGCCGCAATTGAACAGTATAATAAGATCATCCGACTATGTGATGGGATAGATTACGTTACGCAGGACCTCTGCATTCGTCTCCTCGCGGACGAAGAAACGCACCGAAGGGAATTCAGAGGGTTTCTGAAGGAGTACGAGTAGCAGTAATATATTGCTGTGGCATAAAAATTAAGGACATCGGGTGTTATTGGCCGATGTCCTTTTGCCTTTATAAGTGAACAACCCGTATACCTATATTAACGTCTATTCAAAGTTTGCCTAAATCTTTTGAAAAGGAACTTATCTTGCCAACCTCCCATTCGCGTCTTCCGTGTCCTCCGCGATAATCCCCGATTCAGACAGCCAAATGGGAAACGTCTCAAACAACGCACCTTATCCCAAACTTTTGCCAAAATTTTTGCACACCTCTATATTCTTAATTCACTTGACATAAGGTTTAATTTATGTTATAATTAAAATTGCTTAATTATGAAAAATGGTGGGATGGCTGAGTGGACGAAAGCGGCGGTCTTGAAAACCGTTGTGGCGCAAGTCACCGTGGGTTCGAATCCTACTCCCACCGCCATGTTTTTGGAGAGGTGCAGGAGTGGTTGAACTGGACTGCCTGCTAAGCAGTTATGGCGAAAGTCATCGTGGGTTCGAATCCCACCCTCTCCGTTTTTGATTTATAGTTAATCTAAGTTATACATCTTTTTGTCCGTTGGATAGAGCGATAGCGAAACCCAACGAAATCACATTTTAACCACCATGTTGTTGGTGAAAACGCGCCTGTAGCTCAGTGGATTAGAGCATCTGACTACGGATCAGAAGGCCGGGGGTTCGAATCCTCTCAGGCGCTTTTGAGTCTTGTGAACGTTCAAGGTTCAACAATTGAAAACAGTGTTAAACGCCGACTCTGCCGAGAAAATTGTGAATAGTGATGTCTTGTGGATGGAGAAGGCACTTGAATTAGCACGGCAGGCAGCTGAAAAAGGTGATGTGCCTGTTGGGGCAGTCCTTGTTAAAGACGATACCTGCATCGCTGCTGCTCATAATCTGCGGGAACTATCTGGCAATCCGATTGCACATGCCGAAATGCTGGTGATCCAGGAAGCATCACAAAAGGTTGGCAATTGGCGTTTAACGGGAACAACCTTGTATGTAACTCTGGAACCGTGCGCGATGTGTGCTGGGGCAATAGTTCTGGCGCGTATTCCGAAGGTTGTTTATGCCGCTAACGATCCAAAAACAGGCGCAGCAGGCACACTCTATAATATTTTACAAGACGAAAGGTTGAATCACCAAGTAGAATTAGTTAGTGGTATCTGTGCTGAGGAGAGTAGCACGCTGTTGAAATCGTTTTTTAAGAACCATCGTTAATGATGAAAGATATATATAAACGAATTTCGTTTGTAATTGTTCGGGTTCTAATCGTAATTTTTATTAGTTCTGCATTGCTGGTAGGATGTGATACTGACAACACTCTAATCTTGTCTGAATCCGATGAGATTTTTGGTAAAAATGTCTATCTCAATGATGAAAAATGCTCTTATACCAGCGATGACGAGAATGTCTATATCACGTGTGGGCCGCTTGCCCAGATTGAATCCGATACCGAACCGCTTGTATATAATGCATTTATTGAGGACATTGAGACCGTTTACGATGGGGACACGATCCAAGATGTTTTAGTATTGCTACACAAGTTCAATCGTCCTCAAACTGAAAATTTATCGCTTTGGCCGGGTGTTCAACGTTACACAGATGGCATCTATAGTCTAACCGACATACGAATCCGTGGTATTGACGCACCAGAACATAGGGTATCAACAGAGAAATCTGAAGAAGAAAGATCGCGTATAAAAGCGCGCGCAGCCGCATCAACGGATTTTTTGAGGGATTTGATAAAAAAATCTGCTATTAACGGTGTACTACAGGCAATCGAAATTCGCAACCCAGACTTTGGAACATGGGCTGGACGCGTGCTCGCTGATGTGTTTTGTTATCACGAGGGAACAGAAATAAACGTTGCAGAAGCATTGATTGAGGCTCATCACGCGGTCGCTTATGACGGAGGAACGAAGACTTTTGATTGGGGCGCAGAGGTGCTTGATTTTGATGATACCGCAGAACCAGAAGAATAAAGTCCTAAAATCTAATTAAATACACCAAAAACAAAAATTCAAGAATTAACTAATATGGTATCACTTTTATAGCTCAGAAGCAAAAGCACTTCAAGATCAAATAATGCACAGATAAACAACTACATAATTGCTGATAGCCATATACAATAGGGAGAGATGCAGGAGCGGTTGAACTGGACAGTCTCGAAAACTGTTGTGGCGCAAGTCACCGTGGGTTCGAATCCCACTCTCTCCGTTCTTTCTCGTTGTATCGCAAACTGTTAGTTTGCGCAGGGACGACACAAACTAACAGTTTGTGCTACAATAGATTTCTTGAACAAGCGAAAATCCGATTTTCTTGGGGCAGTAGCTCAGTTGGGAGAGTGCATCCCTCGCACGGATGAGGCCACGGGTTCGAATCCCGTCTGCTCCATTGCTAACACTTTTCGGAGAGATGCAGGAGTTGGTTGAACTGGCATGACTGGAAATCATGTGTGCTGTTTTGCAGTACCGTGGGTTCGAATCCCACTCTCTCCGCCAGTTTTTGGGAGTTGCGTCGGTATTGGTTGAATTGAATGTCGCAGAACCGGCGTATCTCATATCCAATGAATAACTTTAACGACTTGGCTATGCTAGGTGGGGAGGTAGCGGTGCCCTGTATCTGCAAACCGCTATAGCAGAACTGAATCCCCAGTATGCGGCCTGTCTTTGTGGGGACTGTCCCATGCACGTAGCGTTGAGAGTTGGGTCTTGAGCAACGAGAGCTTGTTGAACCCCGTCAGGTCTGGAAGGAAGCAGCGGCAGATAAGTCTTCTCGTGTGACGCAAGGTAGCCTGGCTTGAGCCAACGACATGGGCAACGCCCGGAGAGTCTTGTCAACTCTGGGTGCATAGCCATTATATTCACATTGCAAAATGAAGTGTGTACACCTGTACACGCGCACACTTAAATGCAATATAGGGTAGGGATGATATTATCTGTCTAAGGATTAAAACATGTCTTATGAAGTTTTCGCGCAGAAATGGCGCCCTCAGTACTTCCGCGATGTTGTTGGACAGGCGCACGTGACCGGCACGTTACAGAATCAAATTCGGTCCGAGCGCCTTGGTCATGCATACCTTTTTTGGGGACCAAGAGGTACAGGTAAAACGACAGTAGCGCGTCTTTTTGCCAAAGCGGTCAACTGCCTAAATCCCACGCAAGAAACTGAGTTTGAGCAGGTCATTACAGGTGAACCGTGCAATGGATGTGATGCTTGTAAGGACATTACACAAGGTTCATCCTTTGATGTAATAGAGATGGACGCTGCCTCAAACCGTGGAATTGACACTATTCGGGACCTTCGCGAAAACGTTAAACTCTCTCCCGCAGCCTATAAATATAAAATCTATATCATTGATGAAGTTCACATGTTAACGACAGAAGGTTTCAACGCATTGTTGAAAACGCTTGAAGAACCACCTTCGCATGTGATATTCATTATGGCGACTACCGAACACGCCCAAATCCCAAAAACTATTGCCTCTCGGTGTCAAGACTTTGACTTTCGTTATCTCACTCCCGAACAAATAATCCCTCGCTTACAACTTATAGCTGACGATGAAGATATTTCGGCAGATGATGGTGTGCTTACCCTGATTGCCCGTCAATCTGAAGGATGTCTTCGTGATGCCGAAAATCTTCTTGAACGCTTAGTGTCATCTGCCGGAAAAGAATTGACACTCACCAACGTTGAAGAGACGCTCGGACTCGGTTCAAATTTGCTGCTTCACGAACTTACAGTGGCAATTGAAGAGCGCAACCTTGCTGTAGGACTTGCAACATTAAACAAATTATCCAAACAAGGGATGGATTTAGCACAATGTCTTCACCAACTCATCGCTTATTTTCGTGATCTACGACTCCTCGCGATTGATAGTCAACTTGATGAACTGATACAGAACCCAAAATCTGAGTTGCCGGCGCTCAAGGAAAAAGCACAGCAGATTTCAGTAGAGCGGCTATCGCGAATCGTTAAGATTCTGATGCATACCAACCGTGAAATCAAAGAGTACGGTTATGCTCAATTGCAACTTGAAAGTGCACTAATTCAAATTAACGCTATTAAAGAAACCATTCAGCTTGACGAAATCATCAATAAGCTTATTGCCATAGAACAGAAAATGGATAGTTCCGAGACAGAATCCGAACGGACATCAAAACACACATTTCCCAGTAGCAATCGCATTAGTGAAACCCTGGAGTCGAACTTTGAAGAAAAAAGTCCTATCCACTCCTCACAAGAATCAGAAACCTCATCTCAAGCACCTCCCAAACCCGTTACAGAAAACAGTGAATCGGTTTCAAATACGGAGCAGCCCGATCAAACAGCAGTTCGTAGTTTAGATGAACTGTCTGCTATTTGGGAAGAGGTAATATCACGACTTCAGAAAATTTCACCCTATTTAGCACACAGTCCACTCAAGGATGCTGTGCCAACGGTAAACGGAGAAGATCAAATAAAAATTGTTTACCCCGCAGCAACGGTTTTTTTGGATTATAATGAAACAGAAAAAAATATCACAAATACTTTTAGAGATGTCTTAGGAAAGCCGATTCAGATTGAGCTTGTTAAAGGAGAAGTGGTTACACAACAAGACGAAAACACTGAACCGGTTGAGAAAGAAGTAAAAACAACACCTATGATGCGTAGACAGCAAGCCGAAGAAGATGAACAGATCAGACCCGTGCTTGAATTATTTGACGCAAGAATTTTAGAAACTCAATAAGGAGATATTTCCAGCTCTCTTTTGAGAATTGGAGCCATTTACTATTATGAAAATGAATGACTTAATGAAGCAGGCGCAACAGATGCAAAAGCGCATGCTTGAAATCCGCGAAGAACTCGCGAACCAAACCATTGAAGCAACTGTCGGTGGCGGAATGGTCACAGCAGTTGTCAACGGACAGCAAGAACTCGTTTCACTCCGTATTACACCAGAGGTAGTTGACCCTGATGACACCGAAATGCTTGAAGATTTAGTGGTCGCGGCTGTGAATGAAGCATTGCAGCAATCACAAGAGTTGATGTCTGAGGAGATGAGCAAACTCACCGGCGGTTTCAAGATTCCCGGACTTCCATAACGTCAATAGGCAAAAACATGCAAGGCTATCCACAACCGTTGGAGCGGCTCATCATGCAGCTCCAAAAACTTCCAACGGTCGGTCCTAAAACAGCGCAACGTTTAGCTTTTTTTATGCTAACACTCCCGGACATTGAAACTAACCAAATCGCAGAAGCGATCAGGGAAGTTAAAGAAAACTTGTCAGATTGCAAGATATGTGGTACTATCACGGATATAAACCCGTGTCAGATATGTTCAAATCCAAGACGGGACGAACAGAAAATCTGTGTGGTTGAACAGTCGGACGATCTATGGGCAATAGAACGCACTGAAAGTTACAAAGGGCTTTACCATGTTCTTGGTGGTGTTTTGTCGCCATTAGATGGAGTCGGCCCAGATTCTCTGAGAATAGATTCCCTGTTTAACCGAATGCACAACGGCTCTGTCAAGGAGGTTATCCTTGCTACAAACTGGGACACAGAAGGACAAGCAACAGCACTTTACCTTACCCAGCAACTTGAGCAATTTCAGGCAACCATTACCCGAATCGCCTACGGTATTCCCGTTGGCGGAGATTTAGAGTATATAGACCAAGTAACCCTTGCGAAGGCGTTGGAAGGTAGACGCGCAGTGTAAACGTTTTTTTATAGTAAAATTCGTTAAAATAGTAAAATAGGAAGTCAGATGAGATAAATTGAAAGTATTCAATTTTAAATTCTCTCTCTGATTTCCATATTTACTTTAAAATGAAAAAGATGTAGTCGATGAAAATCATACAATTAACTATTCTTGTTTTAATCCTATGTTGTAGTATATTCACGTGGGCGTGTGCAGAACCACCGAACCCACCTGTTCAAAAGACCCCTTTGCCTTTTGACAGCAACCGCGCCTTTGAAATTTTGAAAAAGCAGTGCGAATTCGGTCCACGTCCCCCAGATTCAGAGGCACATCGGAAAACTAAGGACTATCTTTTCACGGAACTTAAAAAATATGCTGATACTGTTACCCTTCAACCCTACAAATCTGAAGTAGACACGATTGACGACCCACCTCAACGCAAAACGCTTCACATGAACAATATTATCGCTGAATTTGGCAGTAACCACAGCGAAACACTCCTTCTGGCAGCACATTGGGATACACGTCCATGTGCTGATAGAGACCCGAACACAGATAATCAGCGCGAACCTATACTTGGCGCGAATGATGGTGCATCAGGTGTAGCCGTTTTGCTTGAAATCGCACGAATTTTAAAAGCGACACCACCACCACGTCGAATTATTATTATTTTATTTGATGGTGAAGATTATGGAAAAACAACAGATCAAATGTTCTTTGGCTCCCGTTACTTCGCAAAAAATATGGGAAAGTGGAAACCGGACTACGGCATTCTCTTGGACATGATCGGTGACAAAGATTTGCAGATACCGATAGAACGATTCTCTTGGAATGCAAACCCTGAATTTGCACTTGCTATCTGGCGCCGTGCGGAAAAACTCGGCTTAGTCCCTTTTCAACGTAAATTAGGCCCCGCAGTTATGGATGATCATGTTCCCTTAATCAGAGCTGGTATACCAATGGTAAATATCATTGACTTTGATTATCCGTACTGGCATACGCTTGAAGATACGGTGGACAAATGTAGTCCAAAGAGTTTGGAAATTGTCGGCAAACTTGTTGTCAACATTATTTATGAAGGCCTCTAACATATTTAGTAAAAATTCCTCCTATAAAGGAGGTAGATAATGAATACATATCACAAACATTACGATGTCATTGTTGTAGGAGCAGGTCATGCAGGATGTGAAGCCGCGCTTGCCGCTGCGCGTATGGGCTGCGAAACGCTCATCGTAACGATCAATCTGGATACCATTGCAAAGATGTCTTGCAATCCTGCTATCGGTGGACTTGCCAAAGGTCACCTCGTCAAAGAGATAGACGCGTTAGGTGGAGAGATGGCAAAAAACATTGACAAGACCGGCATCCAATTCCGCCGCTTGAATACCAAAAAAGGCCCGGCAGTACGATCCAGTCGCGCACAGGCAGACAAAAAGGCATATCAAGATGAGATGAAGCGCGTCATGGAAGGACAAGAACACCTCGACATCAAACAGGTGTTAGTAGAAGAATTGCTTGTCGAGAATGGGCAGTGCATTGGAATTAAAAGCCAAACACAAACCGCTTATTATGCAGATGCTGTCATTCTAACAACAGGCACTTTTTTGAGAGGTTTAATTCATATCGGAGATGTGTCGTATAGTGCTGGCAGGGCGGGCGAATCCTCTGCCGAAAAACTCTCTGAAAGTTTTTTGAATCTCGGTTTTGAGATTGGCAGGTTGAAAACAGGCACACCACCCCGCGTCAATGCACACACTATTGACATTAGCCAGATGGAGATTCAACCGGGTGATGAAGATCCCCTTCCATTCTCATTTTCCACAGAGCGAATTATGCAGCCACAGGTGCCGTGTTACCTTACCTACACGAATGAAAAAACACACGATGTAATTCGAGAAAATCTTCACCGATCAGCGATGTACAGCGGGCGTATTGTTGGTATAGGGCCTCGTTATTGTCCCTCGATTGAAGATAAAGTTACCCGTTTCGCTGAAAAAACCCAACATCAGGTTTTCGTTGAACCAGAAGGATTAGATACTGATGAGATATACCTCAACGGTATCTCTGCAAGTTTGCCAGAAGATGTACAGGTAGACATGGTGCATAGTATCAAAGGTTTAGAGAACGCAGAGATAATGCGTTTTGGATATGCAGTTGAGTACGACTTTGCCCCTGCCACCCAACTCCAACCAACGCTTGAAACAAAACAGGTGCCTGGTCTCTATTTTGCTGGACAACTCAACGGCACAACCGGTTATGAGGAAGCCGCCGCGCAAGGACTAATGGCGGGTATCAATGCTGCCTTGAAGGTTAAAGGCAAAGAACCGCTTATCCTTGACAGATCCCAAGCATACATAGCCGTTCTCATTGACGATTTGGTTACGTTAGACATCCGTGAACCTTATCGCATGTTTACATCGCGTGCAGAATATAGGTTGGCGTTAAGAGAAGATAATGCTGATTTACGTCTCACCGAAATCGGGAGGCAGATTGGGCTTGTGGATGATGACACCTACAGCAGATTCCAAAAGAAAGCATCATTTATTGAAGCAGAACTGAAGCGGTTAGACGAAACGCGTTTGATGCCAAACGCAGCGACTGTTGATAGATTAGCGAACATAGTTGAAACTGGTGAATTGAAACAACCTACTTTATTGGCAAACCTGCTCAAACGCCCAGAACTCTGTTATGAACATATAGCACTTCTGGAACCGCCGCCGGCGGAACTACCACCTGCGGTTAAAGAACAGGTTGAGATACAGATTAAATATGATGGTTATATTCAACGGCAGCAACGACAAATCCATCAGTTTAAAAAATTGGAAAATCTCCGTATTCCGGATACGTTCAACTATGTGAATGTGCGCGGACTGAAGACTGAAGCGCGTGAGAAATTGGAAAAAATTCGTCCTGCCTCTATAGGACAAGCATCACGTCTGCCTGGCGTTTCGCCAGCAGACATTTCAATTTTAATGGTGATGCTACATCAGCATAGCCAATAGTTTGAAGCAGGTGAGGTATTAACACACTGAACTGAAAGATAATTGCTAAACAAAACATGGAAACGCAATTCTGTTATCAGCTTGAAGAAGTGTTCAACAGTAACGGATTTCCACTGACCCCAATGCAGATCGAACAGTTGGCTGTGTATCGCTCCGAATTGGAACGGTGGAATTCACATATAAATCTAACTGCACTTCGCGACGATGCAGAAATAATTCACAAACATTTTCTCGATTCTGTGAGTGTTCTTGAACATTGTGCTATTGAAGACGGACACACAGTTATTGACATTGGTACTGGTGCTGGATTTCCGGGAATTGTGCTTAAAATCTATATCCCCAATGTCCACCTAACGCTTGTTGAAGCCTCACAAAAGAAGGTGGCGTTTCTCAAATATCTGATTTATCAATTGGGGTTAGATCCGTCAATTCAGGTCTTAGCGGAGCGCGCTGAAACTTGTGCTGAAAGCGATGCATTTGTGAATACTTTTGATTGGGTCTTAACACGTTACGTTGCCTCATTGGTGAAGTCAGCCACATATTGTTTGCCATTGCTGAATGCTACAGGTAAATGGATAGCCTATAAATCCAGTGAGAAGGACGTTGAGATTCGTCAAAGCAGGGATGTACTAAAGGAACTTGGTGGAGAAATTGAAGGGATGTACAATAGCCGAGTAGCACAACTTAATCGTTGCTACATTGTTATCCGTAGGATTGATGGTGGGATCTAAAATACTCGGTAATTTCTTCTTTCACTGGCTTACACATGTAAGGCAATAGCAGTTCACCAATGAAGGAGTTTTATGCAATGTTTGATATTACAATGGACGCTCAAAATACAGCGATCGTCCACGTTCAAGGAAAAATAATTGGTAATACAGTTGCTCTGTTTCGAGCAGAAATAGAACAACAGCTGCGAAATGGGAATAATAAACTTGTTATTGATTTAAAAAATGTCTCACTCCTTGACAGTACTGCGCTTGGTGTCATAATTGTGACATTGCAAGCTTTGCAAAGATCGGGTGGCAAATTGGTGCTGCTAAACCCACAGAAAGCGGTTAGGAATGTCTTAGAAGTTACACGACTCACATCAATTTTAGAGGTGTACGAAACTGAAGAAGCCGCGCTCAACGCTTTTTCGTAGGAGGGCTCCCATAGCAAATAGCGTATGGGATTAGCGGGTTCTACATATCATACCAAATTAACGCGATTCTTCCCGGTAGGCGCGTTTTGTAAACGCGCCTAATGCCAAGAAAACAAGATAAATCCAGTAAATTTGGTATCACTCCATAGTGCAGCAGGAGTTCTGAAGTGGATGTGATGAAGCTGCTTCTACAGGAGAGCAGGAATGAAAGAGAAAAAACCCGCAACGCGTTCTCGGTTTAAGATGGGGCTGCGCGGGCAACAAGTTGTCCTGTTTCTACTTGTTTCGCTCATGCCGCTATTAGTAGTTTCACTGACTATCAGGGTGTTAGGTGAGAATGCGTTGAAAAGCAGCGTTGGTGACAGATTGGTCTTACTGGCACGAGAAAAACTTTCCCGAGCGGACCGCGCTATTTTTGAAAAAATACGAAGAATACGTTTAGAAATACCGAATATTCGAGATGTAGTAATTAAATCTAACAATCCTAATAGAAATCAGATAAATTTTTTTGAAATATGGAGCAGCTTAAAGGATAGTAGAAGTCTTCGACTTTTATATACTTATGCTGGTAGCAGGTATAGAAGGAGCGGTAGTAGTGAAATAGAGATAACCATTACAAATAAAAATGGGGATGTACTTTACTCAACCAATCCAGAATTAGATTTCGATCCGAGAAAATATCCATCGCATCAGGTAAAAAACGTTGGAAAACAGGATTGGTGGCTAAAAACCTATAACAACAAAAATGGCCATGACTATGCCGAGGATATAATCTATGATAGCAAGCGGAAAGCACATCATCTTACGGTGGCACTTCCAATCCGCGAAAGAAACCAAAGACCATCTCCAGAAAATGGAAACAAGGCTATCGGAGTACTCAAGATTGATCTGCTCTTACGTGAGATTTCAAATATAGTGGACATACAACCGGGGGAAGAAACGTATACGATCTTGACAACGGAATATGGAAAAGTTATTGCAGCGTCAGAAGAGAGTGGTTACGGTATAGGCGATGGAATAGTAACAGAACGTGCTGTAACCAGGGCCG
Organism: Candidatus Poribacteria bacterium; assembly: GCA_965221425.1. GTDB lineage: Bacteria > Poribacteria > WGA-4E > WGA-4E > WGA-3G > MSPOR6. The sequence continues at coordinate 1,763,194 of OZ244889.1, forward strand.
TTATTGAAGCCGAAAAAGATGTTATGGGGAATTACTATGGGTACGAAGCTGATGGTGAAGTAGATCGTTTTGGTGAATCCCGTGTCTACGGATGGGTGAGGACACGACCCTTACTCCGACAAACGTGGAAAACATACCAAAATTTCGCTAACTGGATTGTTTTTGTTTCATATCCGAGTTCAGAGGCGTACGCAGGCGTTGCTAAACTGAACCAGTATGTCTTGTGGGTTACCATTCTATCTTGTATCATTGTTATACCGGTCGCGTATTTGGCAGCAAAGCGGATTTCTCGACCGGTCATGCAGCTGGCACAAGCAGCGAAACGCATCGGACAAGAAGCGAAAGAAGTTGTCCAAGAAGAATCCGATCAAGTCCGTAAACAGATAGCAAATATGCAATGGTACCAAAATGTAGAATCTGATATGATTTCTGTTGATGCGAAAAACGAAGTTGGAATGCTGGCACAAGAATTCAACGACATGCACCTCAGCCTGAAAATCGCTGTTGAGAAGCTTATCAATGCCGAACAACAAATGACGACTATCGTTGATTGTCTCGGGGAAGGACTCATCGTTGTTGATACACGTGACCGAATCCTTTACTTTAACCCTGCTGCTAAGCATCTGCTTAACTTTAATGAAACATCCGAGTTCCCTGATCGTTTCACCGAGTTGCTACGGATTACCAACCTAAATGTTTTGGCAAATACGCATGGGCAGGATACGCGGGTAACAGTTGAAATTAACTTAGACCAAGAAGAAGAAAATCGTATTCTCCGTGTTGTAACAAGCCAATTTGCTTCTATTGAAACTTCTGTTGATGAAAATACAGATATGGCAGGAATGGTCTATGTCTTTGACGATATAACCCGTGAACATGAAATTGATAAAATGAAATCTGATTTTGTCGCACTTGTCTCACATGAATTACGCACGCCATTGACTTCGATCATCGGATTTTTATCATTGATACTTGATGGAAAAGCAGGCCCTCTTAACGAAGTTCAACAACAGAGTTTGACCCGCGCACATCGTCAGTCGGAACGCCTCGCGACGATGATTAATGATTTGCTTGATATTTCCCGTATTGAAGCAGGACGTATTGTGACGAGACTTGAACCAGTGAACCTCGCTGAAATTGCGCAGCAGCGTCTTGAAGAGCTCAAGCCACAAGCCGATGAGAAAACAATCACATTAGATTTAAACGTTCAACCTGATTTACCTGATCTAACGGGGGATGCGGAACACCTTGGTCAGATTCTTACGAATCTGGTTGGAAATGCCATAAAATTTACGCCATCAAACGGCGAGGTAAACGTGAAAATCATGGTAAATACCTCACGCGTATTTACCCAAAAAGATCGACCGCTACAAGAAGATGGCGTTACGGATGAAACCGATGGTGTTCACGTAGAAGTCATAGACACCGGCCCTGGTATTCCTGAGCATGAACGTGAAAACGTGTTTGACAAGTTCCGCCAACTTAGTAATATCCAAACTCGGGAACAGGGCGGCACCGGTTTAGGTCTCCCAATTGCACGCGGGTTCGTTGAAGCACATAAAGGTAAAATCTGGGTAGATGCAGGTGAAAACGATAAAGGTTGCAACTTCCAATTCTGGATTCCGTTTTTATCTTAAGAGATGTAGTTTGTTACGACAAAAATTATACAGGACTTACGCACAAGCGGTAGGCGCGTTTTGTAAACGCGCTGATAATGCAGAATTTTACTGAAAATTACACCATTTTAGCCGTAATTATTGCAAAAATATAGAAAATTGCGTAAGTCCTGTTATAAATACTAACGTGAGTTCAGTATAAGCGCTCTTTTGTAGCGCAAACTTTTAGTAAATCAACGGTATGAATCATGGCGAATACGCGTTTGGTATTCGTCATGATTCCCCGTGTTCCATGGATGCACAAACTATGGTGAATGATAAAAATAAATATACACCTTCACCCACTGCTCGCGAGGTTTCCTAACCTCGCTGCTGCAAAATGGATAATAATTCTAAGATTGCAAACTTAAAACTAAAAATATGTCTGAAACAATTTTTGTGTCTCAAAACACACAAACAGCTGAAACTATCTTAGTAATTGATGACGATACTGATATCCTTGCTCTACTCGAAATGAGTTTAGCTTCTGATGGATTCCATGTCATTACCGCCAATAATGGTATCAGAGGACTCCAACTTGCCAAAGCGGACCAACCGGACCTGATTCTTCTTGACGTTATGATGCCGCAGATGGACGGCTTACAAGTAATTGAGAAACTAAAAGCAGATACTGAAACAAACGCAATTCCCGTCCTATGGTTAACAGCAAAGACACAGACTGAGGATAAGCTACGTGGTTTAGAAATTGGTGGTGACGACTATATTACAAAACCTTTTGACTTGCGAGAGGTGACTGCTCGGATTAACGCAGTTTTAGGGCGAACCCGCCCTGTAAAATACATCAACCCATTAATTAATGCAATGGGAGAAAGTTTCAGCGAGGCAGGTGTGGCTGAACTCGGTTCACATCTACAAGCCGCTGCCGAAATTCAACTCAAGCTACTTCCAGAAAAGCCGCCTACCTTTTCTAACTTTGACTTCGCAACTATGTTCCGAAGTTCAACCTCTGTTTCTGGGGACTTTTATGACTTTATCCCACTTAGCGACACACACCTCGGCATCGTGTTAGGTGATGTAAAAGGACACGGAATTCCTGCAGCACTTTTAATGGTAATGATCCAGACAGCTTCACGTCTGCTTAGTAATGAAGCGGATTCAGGGCAAATGCCAAACGCGCATCTGCCCGCAACAGTTTTAAAACGCATTAATACTTTACTTTTTCATAACACTGACCTTGAACAATTTGCTACAATGGTATACGGTATATTAGAAATAGACACGGGTAGGTTTACTTATTCCAACGGAGGACACTGTCCACCGATCCACTTCATTACAGACCCAGAAAATCCCAAACAAACCGAAAAAAACAGGAATCGAGTTGAATTACTTGAAACCGGTGGAATGCTAATAGGCGCATTTGATATCGCAACTTTTTCGTCAGAAACCTGTCTATTATCTCCAGGGGACGTTCTTTTACTTTATACCGATGGGGTAACCGAAACTGAGGGGCAAACACCAAACGATTTCTATGGTGAAGAACGTTTGATTGACTGCTTCTCAAAAAATCTAACACTTTCCGCTGAATCACTCTGTAATGTTCTTCAAACGGAACTGATGGAATTTAGCGGAACTACACAACTTAAGGATGACCGCGCGGTGGTTGTAATTAAGCGCACTACTGATGAGACAACCCCAACGTAAGCCTAAAATTACGCCGAAGGTTGTAAGTGCATTCGGCTTTGATTTAGGGCAACTATCTGAAACATTAGCGTGGACATTTTGTATTCGCAAGGAAGGAGTCTAACACGTGGGCGAGAAAACTCAACTCAGAATTTTCCTTTCTCTCCCAAGCACAATGCAGTTGATTTATCTCCTTGACACTGTTATCAGTGATATTTTGAGAGAGATGAATTTTGATGAAGAAACGCAAGAGCATGTAAACCTAGCTGTCATTGAAGCAGGGACAAACGCAATCAAACACGGCAATAAAGAAGATATTAATAAGACTGCGACATTTGAGTTTCTTATTGAAGATAATAAACTCACGATTGTTGTAACTGATGAAGGGCCTGGGTTTCAGCGCGAAGAGGTCGCGAATCCACTTGAACCAGAAAATCTACTGAAAAGCAGTGGACGCGGCCTTTTCCTGATGGAAGCGTGCATGGACGAAGTGATCTACGAGGCTGAAGGCACCATTGTCAAGATGATTAAATTTAAGCAAAGCCCAAATTTGTAGACCCTCCAGATAACTGGAAAATGCTACGTCCATTAACAGATACTAATCCAAAATGTTTATACTCACGCACAGTTGGCTTGGGTGTGCTTGCAGGAAAGTAAAATTTCAAAAGAAGGAGTATATATGCAAATCAACCTACGGCATAAAGGGAGTGTTACTATTTTAGATATTGAAGGTAACCTTGTCGGTCCTAATACAATTGCACTTAAAAACATCATTGACAACCAAATCCAAGAAGCCAGTGGTGAACCGGTGTTTATGATTTTAAATATGGAGCGAGTTCAAATGATGGATAGTTCCGGATTAGGTGTAATTGTTGCTGCCTACGCCTCAATTAGACGCAATAATGGCAGAGTGGTTCTCCTCAATATCGGTGGAAACATTAGAAGTCTCATTGTTATGGCTAAACTTGTGACCATATTTGACCGATATGATACTGAAGCGGAGGCAATTGCAAGTTTTTTCTAACGTTAATTATTACTAAATTTATGCCGACTATGCATAGATTGCTCGTTTACAAACCCTAATGGATTAGAATATGGAAACTACACGAAACGCCGAAATAGCAGAGGAAGGAATCGGTTTATGGCACAAATGCACACAGTGTAATGAGGTGTCTTTCCGAGGAGAATTAGAACGGAACGGTTTTACATGTCCGAATTGCAAGGAATTATTTTATTTATCGATTGAAAATCGTCTGAAACTTCTTAAAGGGGACGACACGCTTACTACTACAGATGCACTTTCAAGCGAGACCATTGACCCTACAAATGATGTCCTCGCTATTGAGGAAAACATTACAGGATATCCAGTCAGCCTGTTTATTTTGAATCCTGAGTCTTCCCTACTACAACAACATTTAACGGTATTTTCTGAAGCGATTACATGTGCGTTGAATAAATCAATCCCGCTGCTTTCTGTTTGCACTGCGAGCCCGATTGATGTACAAATCTCCTTTTCTGAAATTGTGCCGCTGCTGCTACAGTTAGAAGAATTAGCGGAAAAATCACTTCCACATCTAACTATTTTGACTGAAACGAGTATTGGACAGTTTGCCCCACACCTTCCTGTTGGTGAAATCGTTATAGCAGAATGTGCATCGCTATCAGAAAATGCACATCGATTCCAACCACAACCTGCTTTACATGCTCCTGAAGAACAGCTCCTACCTGAAAAAAATCGTGAACTGAACTCAAGCATCCCAGACATTAGTGTAGATTGCTATATTCCACGTCTGGAATTGCACACAGTGTTAGTGCGATTATTAAGGTTTTTTACGTCTACTCCGACAGTTGATTGAGCATAACCGGACACATTACAAATTTTACCTACAAACAGCTATGGTTTAACTATGGAAGGTATAGGATGACACAAGAAGAAGTTATTCTAAGCGATAGATTGAAGAAAAAATATAACGAACGTTTCGGTCATCCACCAGAATTCATTGTATCTGCGCCAGGAAGGGTTAACCTCATCGGTGAACATACAGATTACAATGACGGTTTTGTGTTTCCTGTCGCTATTGACAAATATCTCCACATTGCCGCCAGCAAACGCTCTGACTGCCAAGTACACCTCCACGCTTTAGATCTGAATGAGGCATGCACCTTCAGTTTGGAGGCAATTGAGGACACAAAGACGCCTCCGTGGGGCAATTATCTGAGGGGTGTTGCACATTTCTTACAAGAACAGGTCTTACAAAAAAGTGGTCACACTTTGAACGGTATGTCTGCTGTAATTACTGGAAACGTCCCGATTAGTGCTGGGCTCAGTTCTTCTGCTGCGCTTGAAGTTGCATCAGCACTCGCTTTTTTAGGTGCATCTGGCTTAGAAGTAGCAAATACAAGTATAAATTCTAATAGTGATATTGAGTTGATAGAATTTCCATCGATGGAATTAGCAGCACTATGTCAGCGTGCAGAAAATGAATTCGCTGGTGTTAATTGTGGTATCATGGACCAATCTATCTCATTATTAGGGCAAGCGGATCACGCGCTGTTTTTAGATTGCCGCTCCCTTGAATACAAACAAATCCCACTCAACTTAGCCGATATTCTCATTGTAATATGTAATACCAATGTCAAACGGGAACTGGCGTCTTCAGAGTATAATAAGCGGCGTGCTGAATGCGAAAAAGGTGTTGAGATTTTAAAGCAGTGGATGCCTGCTATTACCTCACTTAGAGATATAACGTTAGCGGATTTCAAAAAATATGAAGCAGAACTACCTCAGATCACACAAAAAAGGTGTAGATATGTTGTTGAAGAAAACACGCGAGTGCTAAAAGCGGTAGATGCCCTTACAGCCAAGAATATAGACACTTTCGGTGCTCTGATGAATGCTTCACATGCAGGATTACGTGATGCTTACGAAGTCAGCTGTGATGAGTTAAATATACTCACGGATATTGCACAAAGTATTGATGGTGTTATTGGCGCAAGGATGACAGGAGCAGGTTTTGGGGGATGTACAGTGAATTTAGTTTACCAAGACACTGTAGAGGCGTTTCGGGCCCGGGTAATGGAAGAATATACGCAACGGACCGGCATTGAACCGGACATTTATATATGTAACGTTGGTGATGGCGCGCGTATCAAATGGAATTCTCATAGTTAGGAAATTATCGGCAGTCATCAATCTGCAGCTGAAGGTGTGATTTTCCGAAAGCCGATAGCCGAATACTGACAGTCTTTGAAAATGAAATATAGTATCGGAATTGATCTTGGCGGCACTCATATTAAAGCAGGTTTGTTGGCGGCAGATGGTAAACTTTCGTGCCGTACAGTCGTTTCTACTCATGTAAATGAAGGTGCAAAAGCAATAGCAGCGCGTATTGCGCAAACAATCTACCAAGTTTTTGAAGTAGCAGAAAAGCAAGACAAAAAGGAAATTGTCGGTATCGGCTTAGGGGCACCAGGACTCATCATCGCTGAGAGTGGCGTTATCCACTTTTCACCGAACTTTCCCGGATGGAGCGATATCCCGTTATTGAATTATGTTACTGCTGAACTTGGTGATTTAGACCTGCCACTCTATATTGACAACGATGTCAATGTGATGGTGTTAGGTGAATTGCATCACGGTGCGGGTGTCGGGTATGAAAATGTCGTAGGACTCACACTCGGCACAGGTGTTGGCGGTGGTGTTGTCATTAATAGAAAAGTTTATCATGGGAGCTGGAATACAGCAGGCGAATTGGGACATACAGTGGTGCAACCGAATGGTCGCAAGTGCGGATGTGGTAATCACGGTTGTCTTGAGGCCTACGCTGGCGCGAGGCATATTGTGGAGCGAACACAACAGCAGATAGCAGACGGTAGGAAAACCTGTTTGGATCCTGAAGCGTTGACTCCGAAGCAGATCGCAGAAGCAGCAACTGCAGGAGATGAACTTGCACTTGATATTTTTTCGGAAACTGGCAGATATATCGGTATTGCGTTGACATCTATAGCACATATCCTTAACCCTCAAATTGCTACCATTGGTGGTGGGATCGCGGCAGCAGGGGAAAACCTACTCTTTCAACATATTCGTGAGGAATTTACCAAACGCGCAATGGACATTCCTGGTGGTATGGAAATTGTTCCAGCGAAATTGGGAAACGACGCGGGACTCGTTGGCGCTGCGATGCTGGTATACAACTGATAACGGACAAAAAGGAGCATGTTTTTAATGAGATTTTTCGGTGATTCTACAAATACCAAACAAAATTCATCTTTGATTTGGGTGCGGACTTGTCAAATTTTAGTGATGTTTGCACTCTCTATATCTGTAACTGGATGTGCAAAAATGCGGGATGGACTCGTGAATGTATTCCGACCAGAGCGCATAGTTCCGGTTTTTGATCCGGATGCAACAATTACACCACAGACAGGCACCGTTATTTATGTAGAAAACGGGATAGTCGTAATGACGGTGGCACTCAATGATGTGAAAAAGGCTGATGCGTTTGGAGTTCTTATTTACAACAAAACAAACCACTGGATCAGTTATAAAAAAGAGGATTGTCGGATGTTGGATCAAGCAGGCAATATTGTAAAACAAATAGATAGGTCGCAGCAATCATTTTATTTCGGCAAAAATTTTAAACCAAAGTTGCCGCCTGAGTTCGGAGCAGATGTTTTCCGATATGACAAGACTATTCGTGTGCAAGGGGGGCTTCCTGTTCTACCGACTGATGATTACAAGAAAACGAACGTTATGCCGAAAAACAGTTCGTTATTCTATCTCTATTTTCCAAAACGCAGTATCAAATCTAATAGCCTGCGTATTATTGTCCCCGGTGTAACGAGCGAATTCAATGATCAACAGACGACGTTTGTTTTCAAATTTAAAGTACAGCGGGGTTAATATCCAATTAATCCTGTCAACACCATATCCAGGGGATCATTTCTCAAATTCTTTTTTTTATTTTATTTACAGTACTTTAGCCCGCCCTGGGGCTGTTCTCATTTGTATTTCTCTCCTATGTTATACAAGTTGCACCGTGCCTGAACCGAGTAGTACAGATGCGCTGCATCTTCCGATATCTCCCAATGTAGATGCCGTGCCTTCAATTCGGGTGCGCGAAGCTCCTCCAATATTAGGTGTCAGCTACGTTAAGACCATCGGTAGAGCAGGGCAAGGAGCCGGTGAATTTTTGATGCCTATGGGTCTAATTATAGATGCCTATGGGCAGCTTTACGTGGCGGACGCGGGGAACAACCGCGTGCAAGTTATTGACAGTAATGGACACTTTGTTGCCGAATTCGGTAGTTATGGATGGCGTGACGGTGAGTTTGATTTCCCTAATGACGTAGCACTCAGTTTAGATACACTTTATGTCGCGGATACAGGAAATAACCGAGTACAGCATTGCAATCTGGTGCATCGCATTTTCTACCCACTTATGACTACTTCCCAAGACTTTGAATTTGATGCCCCTGAGGGTATCGGTCTCGGCCGGAACGGTGAAGTTTTTGTAGTTGACACCCGTAATCATCGCTGGGTCCAATTTAGTAGGAACCTCGCGCCTATTCTTACTATGGGAAGCTTTGGGAGCAGTCGAGAACAATTTTGGAATCCAACCGACCTTGTTGTAAATCCACACGGCACTGTGTACATAGTGGATACTGGTAATCACAGTATTAAGAGTTACGATTTTAGTGGGAATCCAATTCGGACATGGGGTGAGAAGGGGAGTGCGCTCGGACAGTTCCGAGAACCGAAAAGACTTGCCGTTGACACTTGGAACTATTTGTATGTCACAGACAGTGGAAATAGAAGGATTCAGATTTTCACCCCAGAAGGACGCGCTGTCATAGAATTCACTATAAAAACGTTGTTGAATCCTTGTGGGATTGCTGTTTCACAGAGAGGACAGGTTTTTGTGAGCGACACAGATGCAGGAAATATTAAAGTTTTTCAGGTGATATTCAAATCCGATGCAAAGAAAGCAGAAGAGCAAAAACGGTAATGAAAGGACTCAAAAATGGAAAGGTAGAAGGATGGCAAAGCATATACAAATCCTACTTTCCATCCTTTCAATTTTTTTCTGCTTCCTTTTTCTTATAGATGCACAAACGCAAGACCCACAGCAGAATCCGCCACTTAAACTCCCCACATTCTCTATAATTGAGAAGATAGAAAATTTTCGATTAGAAACAGACAGCGCGGAGTGGACAGTTAAATACCCACCTATCTTTCCGAATAGTGAACAAATAACGAGTAATGATGGACAGAAACTCGTTAAAGGGGAAGATTACCAGATTGACTATTCATCAGGTAAGGTTACCTTCAAAAAATCAGTCATAGCACGGAAAGACGTAACATGGTCAATCTCCTACCGTTCAATCCCCTTCACTTTTCTAAAAATATATAAGCGGGACCTCTACGGAACACCACTTGATGTGGAATTAGAATCAACACCAAGTCCAGATGTTCCTTCTGATTTAGAAACCCGTCCGACAGTTCCCGACACATCTGCTGCAACGCCATCTTCACAGTTAGAATATTCTGGTAGTCGCACGTTTGGCATTTCTGTTGGTAGCGGCCGCGCGTTGTCGCAAAATCAGGAGTTTCGTATCAATGTCCGAGGCAACGTATCAGATAACATTGAGGTGCTTGCTATGCTCTCTGACCAAGATTTACCTATTCAACCAGAGGGAATGACGGAGGATATTCAGGACATCAATCAGAAACTAATTCGCATCATGCATCCAAACGTGACAGGTACATTAGGTGATTTTGACGCATCCTTAGGCCCGTCAGAGTTTATATTTTTCCCGCGCGCATTAGAAGGAGTCAAAGTTGAAGGGAATTTTGAGAGAACCAAATTCCATCTCATTCCCAGCGCGCTGCCAAAGGGACAATCCACAAGCAAAGTGATTCGTGGTCAAGAGGGACGAAGTGAATATCGGCTTGATGTGGACAATCAGTTTGTTATCGTTAAAGCAGGGAGTGAAATTGTTTGGCTGAACGGTGAGAAGATGCGGCGCGGCGAAAACAACGATTATATTATCCGTGAATACGGCGATCCAATCGTTGAATTCAACAGCAAGCATCTCATAACAAGTAACGATGTAATTCGTGTTGACTTTGAATATATTCCTGAAGACCGGACGTATCAACAAAATCTTTACGGTATCAATAAGGTTTTCATGTTTCCAGGGGAATGGTTATCGCTTGGTGCATCTTACGCTGTGGAAGCAGATTTAGATGATCCTGAGCAGGCTTTAGTGCTTTTTGATGATGAGGATCTGGACGCACTCCGTCAAAATACGCTGGATCCGGATGGAGATGGATTCCTCCTTACACCGCCACAGAAACATACGGTATGGGGATTAGAGAGTCGCCTGAATTTTGCCGAACAGACATGGATTGACGGAGAAATCGCTTTTAGTGCAGTTGATAGAAACACCTATTCTACTGTAGACAGAAAAGACACAAATCAAGCTTGGAAATTAATCGGCTACACAAATTGGGACTTTCCGACATGGTCTAACACACTGCGTCCAAAACTCATAGGAAATATTGACGTGCGAGCCATGGATGCCGGTTTTTTACCTGTTGGCGCTTCCCTTAGTAATAGAACTCGCAATCGTTACGGAACACAATACGCGACAGAAGGATTTGAGGACGTGTTTCTGTTGGATTCCACTTCTATTCTGAAAGCGTCCGATGAACAAACGTTAAATCTTGACTTCAAGCTACTGCCATATCAATGGCTACGATTTGATGTAGGTGGTGGTAGGACGATTGAAGCGGCAGCGGAAGGACAGACTACACGCCGTAATAATCTCAATTGGGGAGCAAATTTTACACCGCGTTCAAGCAGGAGCAATATTTTTTCACCTATATCCCAGCAAACTGAGAATCTATTCCGACCATCCTCACAATATCAAATTGACGATGTGCGGAGATCAAGGCCTGTGGAAAGCGAACTTTCCCGCAAGACTCCGACAGAAAAAACTTCTATTCTGGCAAAATTTCCAAACCTTCGCTGGAATGATTATCGTAGCACATCCCTTATAGAAGCAAACGAGGCGACCACAGGTACAGCAGAAAATTTTCGAAAATCAAGGCAAGAGGGAAGTCTATCTTATCTTCTTTCACCTTTTGAATTTGTTGGCACTTATGATCGGTTTGCCTCAATTGATGATTACACTGCTGCCCGCAACCGCAGACGTAACCGAACTTCTGGACGTGTCAACTTGGTTGATTTCAAATGGGTATCTGTCCACACAAGCTACGAATTGGAACGGGCTTTTGCCAAAGAACCGTTATTGACGCTTGATGGTGAAAGTTTGGGTATTTCTGATTGGATGCGGTCTACTACGGCGCGAACATGGAAAGTTGGTCTCTTTTCACAACAAGGCAACTGGGTAAATATAAAAACAAATCTTGCACGCCGTATGCTAAAAGCACATTCGGATCTCGAGACAGATATAACAACACAATTAGCAGATGCAACAATCCAATTAACGCCTTTCAGCCGTGCGATTGATATTGAAGTTACCTATGAATTAGATAAAAAACTGACGACTCAGCGGCGCGAAATTTACACCGACATTCACCCGCTCACGGGGCATAGAATCCAGCCCGGCGAAGGGTCTTACGTCAAATTAGATGATTTACGTTATGTGGAAGACCCAGAGGAAGGAACATATATAAAAAGATACCAGAATGTCGGAGACAAACCGACAACAGCAGTTGATGCTACATTTCGCCTCCGTCTTCAACCGCGCCAGTTTTTTGCCCGCCGCGCCCGAAATCAACAATCCAGAACAGATTTCATAGGTCGAGGTACCCTCTCTTCACTTACTACCGGAGATAGCCAAAAACCGAAAGTTGAAAGCCCAAAACCATTGACGTGGTTTTTAAACGCGCTCAGAATCCAGATGCGTTTGTGGTTAACAGAGGAACAGGAAGCGGAAGATACGCTCTCTCTCTATCTGCTCCAAAGTCTACAAGGTTCACAAACGCTTTTTGGTCGGGTCAACCAACATCATCGTATTGAATTTTCACCTTCGCCGCTGTTTAGTTTTGAAGTCAATCTACGGACAGGGCGCACGCTCAATCGACGGATTAACACACAGGAACGGTTAAGAAATTACCGAACGTGGGATGTGGCTTTTTCAGTCAATCCAACGCAACGTTTCTCGATTGGTACTAACTGGGAGCAGCGCAAAGAAACTGAGAAGTATAGCCAACTCCATTTTGATGACCCAGGGTTTCTTGAATCTGAAACTATGGAAAGCGTTAACGAATTTTTACCAACACCGATCTCTGACCTTCGTCAATTTGAGCAGATAACGGAATTGAAACTTCAGTATGAACTGAGCCGCGCGGTCCGATGGAGCGGCACAGGCGGATATAACCGCACAACCGATATTGAACAGCTCGATGAAGAGTCTACTGCCAAGACGCGCACCCTCTCTTTTGAAAATCGTATCATACATAGCATTTTCGGTAAGGGACGCATTGAGGTAAATCATAAACTCGGCTACGGTAAAAGTGATGGTGGTGTCCCTTTTGCACAATACTACTTTTATGAAGGCGTTAGTCATGAAATCCGTGCAACAGCGAATTATAGATTACGCAAATTTACCGATCTGCTGTTTCGCCTTAATTACCGTTTGCTTTCAACAAAGCAGCGTAAACCTGAACACCGATTGGAAATGACCGTTAGTGCGGAACTTTAATTGTAGGTCTTAAGTATTTCCTCTAAGCCCCTTTGATAAGGAGGACTTAGGGTTTTTCCAATTATGGTGAAGAATACAAATAATTATACACTTGCCTCCCACAGTAGGCGAGGTTTCCTAACCTCGCTGTGAAGATTGTCTAATTAATTCTAAACTCTGCCATAGTAATGAGACATTATCATTTAGAAATGGTATAATAGAGATTACAAATTGTTTTAAACTGCTTGCTAAAATACAAATTTTATACTAAAATGCGAAATTATTTGGAAAAAGCAAATTTTTCTGCAAAAAACTTGACAGAGTGCCTTTTGATATGCTATCCGAAGTTTTAGAGAAAAACCCTTTACCAGAACACGCTCTCTGTTTACCAAATGGCGCGTTTGTCCGATTAGGAAAAGGTGGTATCACCGATGCGGCGCTCTCTCCCGACGAAAGTCTGATTGCCGTGGCATCTCGTATCGGTGTGTGGTTGTACGATACACATACAGGCAACTTTTCTTCATTGATTGCTGTAGCGGAAACAGGCGTCGTCTCGGCAGTTACCTTTTCTGTCAAGAATACCCAGCTTGCTATAGGAGATTGGGATGGAAAAATAACGCTGTGGGATATTAATACCCAGGAGAAATTTGCGACTTTCAATGCTAATGGCACAGTGGAGTCGATTGTATTCTCTTCAGATGGGAAATATATGGCAGCAAGTTTTCAGCATGGAGGCGTGATACTGTGGAACCTTACTACAGGGAAAAACCACTTAACCTTGCTTGCGGGTATGACTGTGAGTGCGATAACATTCTCCACAGATAGCCAGATACTCACAACTGTAAGTCGTGAAATTCCTGATTTTGTTGATACTGTTGAACGGATGAATAGGATACTGCACGGCGAAGTGATAGTCACACAGTGGGACGTTGCCACCGGAGAACTTTGCCGGAGTTTTCCATCAAAACAGGTCAGTTTCATTACCTCTACACCAAGCGGGCAACTTTTGGGAGCAGACAGCCGGGATGAAGAAGTCAGTATATGGCAACTTGATACTGGCACAGATGTAACAAGTTTCTCACTTCCGGCATACATACATTTGATTGGATATTCAGTTAACAATCGGCTCCTTTGTCTAAGTGGTGATGTATTCACGATTTGGAGTGATACCGAACGAAAGGATTTCCTTCTAAATCAGCCAATCCGCGGAGAGGGATGGCTTGTTACTTTTATCCCCGGGACAAAACACATTGTAAGTTTAGACAGAAGCGGTAACCTAAGACGCTGGGATATTGGAAGCGATCAGAGGGTTCGGTTGCTTGAAAAGGTGAGTAGGGATGGGACAGCTGATGTTTGGTTTCGAGGCCACGCGCTCACTTGTTCTCCCGAAGAACGCTCCCTTGTAACGAGTATTTTAGAATATGGTGGCACGGAGGTCGTATTGCAAAATGAGGAGGTCCGCGTAACTTTCACCCCAGAAAAAACCACTCCAAGACTACCTGTGAGATCAGCTGCTGTGTCACCGGATCTCACGTTGTTAGCAACAGGAGGGGCTTTATTAGCAGCAGGAGGGGCTTGGACAATGCCATAACACTCTGGAATGTAGAAACAGAGAAGCCAATTCGGGTTATGACGGGACACACGGGAGAAGTCTATGACCTCGCGTTTTCGCCTGATGGAAAGCATCTGGTAAGCGGCGGGGCGCGCGCATGGGAGTATGATGAAGATGAAGATGGTAGTAGCACAGACCTTCCTGATGTGACATATATGTTCCAGATAGTAGATGGTAAGAGTTATCATTTTTCCTTCGGTGAAGATGGCCACATGGATACGACTGCCAAAATCTGGGAAGTGGCGACGGGGAAATGTATAATGACACTTGAGAACCATGGATGGGTGAACCGAATTGCGTTTTCCGGTGACGGAAACCTTCTTGTGACCTCGTCGGCGAAACATATAAACCTGTGGTGCACAAAGACATGGGAAAAACTCGCGACATTTGACACAGTGAAAATCGAATCCTTAGCGTTATCGTCGGATGGAACTCTTCTCGCTATCGGTGGGACCTGGCCTGAGCATCGTATTCAAATCTGGAATATAATTACTCAGACGCTTATCGTTGAATTTTCGGGGCATAAAAGTGATGTGGAATCTGTCGCATTTTCGTCCGATAGCACTATCTTGGCGAGTGGCAGCTATGATGGCACCATCTTGCTTTGGGATATGAAACCTTACTTGGAAAGCACATAAGGAGAATATTTGAGACGTTACATGTTTTGCCTTATTATTTTTATTGTTTGTTGTCTGTCCTTTTTACAGGTCCTATGATGGCGCGTCCCGATAGTCACGCGCCGATTGGTGTGATGGATAAACATGGGCATAAAGCAGGTGAAATAATACTTGCTTACCAGTTCATGGTGATGGGCATGCAAGGTCTACAATCTGGCACGGATACAGTAGAAACACACGTAGCCCAAAACCCTCCAAATTTGAACTATCAATTCACTCTTTTCACTCCAATATCTGAAAAAATCGTAATTTTTATTGAAAAAGACTTGACACTTTTATTTAAATATGTAAAATTATAAGAACGTTTAACAAATTCGTTTGCAAATTTGAACACAACTAAGTTAATTATTAGCAACGTCAGAAGTCCATCCGACAAAGTAATAATAGATGATGTTTATATCTGTCGTTTGCCGGAGGCTTAAATAGAATAGAACAAATGATAGATTATCTTCCGATAGTATTTTTAGGACTCTTTGCAGTCCTCTTTGCAGGTGTTAATCTCGCCCTGACCCATCTTCTTGGACCTAAAAAGCCCACACGTGTTAAACTTTCCGTTTATGAATCTGGCGTGCAACCCGTTGGTGATGCAAGACAAAGATTCACTATTCGGTTTGACCTCATTGCGATGCTGTTTATCATCTTTGATATTGAGGTGGTCTTTCTCTACCCGTGGGCGGTGGTCTTTAAGAAAATGTCTGCAGATAACGGTTTATTTATTTTAATTGAGATGCTGGTGTTTATCGGCATTCTTCTTCTGGGCTATATCTATGCTTGGAAAAAAGGAGGCTTAACATGGGATTAGCCAAAACCCATATACAAAGTGGGGCAAGCACCGAACAAACTGATGGTAACATCATTACAACGACTATTGACAAAGTCGTCAACTGGGGACGCAAGAATTCCTTGTGGCCGATGCCGTTCGGTACTGCCTGCTGTGCGATAGAGATGATGGCAACTTTGGCTTCCAAATTTGACCTCTCTCGATTCGGTTCTGAAGCGATTCGTTTCTCGCCACGCCAATCTGATCTACTCATTGTTTCAGGGCGAATTTCAATCAAAATGATGCCTGTACTGAAACGTATTTATGATCAGATGCCAGACCCAAAATGGGTTATCTCAATGGGTGCATGTGCATCCTGTGGCGGAGTCTTTGATACTTATACCTTAATACAAGGTGTTGACCAATTCCTTCCTGTTGATGTCTATATTCCCGGATGCCCACCACGCCCTGAAGATTTGATTGACGCTGTAATGCAAGTACAACGGCAAATCCAAAAAGGTGAGCTCCCCAAAGGTTCTGAGGTCGCATACAATGAATGAAGAAAAAGAGGTTACGGAAGAAACGCAACCGCTTGTGCTTGAAAAACTAAGAGAAAAGTTTGCAGATGCGCTCTTATCGGATGCCGAAACTACCAACGGTGTTGCTGTTGTTGTGGACAAGGAACACAGTTACGCGTTGTTAGAATATCTAAAAACAGAACTCGCGTATTCGTTTCTTGTGGATGTAACAGCAGTTGACAATTCCAATTTAGAATCGGAATTGATGCAATATGACTATGCCCGATTCATGGTCGTCTATCATCTCTATACATTTGAAGGAGAAACGCCTCGCATCCGAGTCAAAGTCCCGGTGCATGAAAAGGATTTGAAAATCGCCTCGGTGACAACGTTATGGAAGGGTGCTAACTGGTTGGAGCGAGAAACCCACGATATGTTCGGGATAGACTTTGAAGGACACCCCGATTTACGTAGAATTTTAATGCCCGATGATTTTGAGGGACACCCACTCCGTAAGGATTATCCGCTACGTGGACGTGGTGAGCGCGAACGTTTCAACTTTGAAAAGCAGAATGTTTAACATAACTGGCAAGAGTGAATTGCTAATTGTTTTGGTTATAACAAAACAAAAATGAAAAGGAAGATTCTGAACACCGTCAAAATGTCATTTTTGGTTATTGGGACAGTCTATGTCTTCTGGATGCTTGTTTTCTTTTGCGCGGATCTTGTGCGGTGGGTGTATCAATATTTTAATTGAACTCCGCAATAGTGTGATATGCGGCGAATGGTGTTGAAAACATTGAATGAATATCAACAACGCAAAAACAGAAAAGAGTAAGTCGAATTTTTAAAAAAAGGAGTTTCAATGCAAAGCGAGATGGAACGCACAACAGGCGAAAAGATGGTCCTCAACTTCGGACCACAACACCCTGCCACGCACGGCACCCTTCGGATTGTATTAGAACTTGATGGTGAAACCATTTTGAAGGCGGCACCACACGCTGGATACTTGCATACCGGATTTGAAAAACTGGGTGAACACTTAGACTACAATCAGTACATTGTTGTAACTGACCGGATGAATTATCTGTCGCCATTGTCTAACAATTTTGGGTATGTGCTTGCAGTGGAACAATTGCTCGGTATTGAAGTGCCTAAACGGTGTCAATACATCCGAATTTTGATGGCAGAACTTTCTCGACTGGCTGACCATCTATTGTGGCTCGGAACTGCAGCGTTGGATTTGGGGGCGTTTTCTGTTTTTCTCTACAGTTTCCGAGAACGTGAAAAACTCTACAGCATCTTTGAAAAAACCACAGGGGCGCGGCTGACAACGAGTTATACCCGTGTAGGCGGCGTATTTCGCGACCTATATGATGGATTTGAAACTGATGTCCGTGATTTTATCACTAACTTCCCAAAGGCGTTAAAAGAGACACATACCTTGTTAACTCGCAACCGGATTTGGATGGACAGGACAAAAGGGGTTGGCGCAATTTTACCGGAAGATGCGATTAATTACGGGTTAACCGGTCCCTGCTTACGTGCAACCGGTGTTGCGCATGATATCCGCAAGGCCGAACCGTATTCCTCTTACAATGAAATGAAATTTGAGGTGCCGGTTGGCACTAATGGCGATGCGTACGACCGATATTTAGTGCGAATGGAAGAAATGATACAAAGCTGTGGTATCGTTGAACAAGCATTGGATAATCTACCAGATGGTCCATTTAGTGTTGAAGACAACAAAATCATGATGCCCGACAAATCGGATGCGTATGGGCATATTGAAGGGTTAATTCATCATTTTAAAATCGTTATGGATGGACACGGTGTACAGCCGCCTACAGGAGAGCACTATTGCGCAACAGAATCGCCAAATGGAGAATTAGGATTCTATATTGTGAGCGATGGAAGCGGAACTGCATATCGAATTCGGATACGTCCGCCGAGTTTCTTTCATTTCCAAGCACTGCCGCACATGTTGGAAGGTGGCATGGTATCGGATACGGTGGCTGTGTTGGGAAGTTTAAACGTAATTGCCGGAGAGTTGGATAGGTAATAATACCCTTACATAGAAGGGAAATTGGGTCGCACCTTAAATGGTATAATATGATAGAGGTATAAATATGTCAGAAATGAAAGTAAGTCTTGGCGGAGTCATGCTTTTTGTAAAAGATATGAAAACTGTCATCGCGTTTTATAGAGATGTAATCGGATTGACACCCGATGAAGATCAACCATTTCCAGAACATCGTTTTTACCGTTTTGATACAGGTGAGTGTAAACTGTGTCTCCATAGTGCAAGTAAACCAAATGAGGGTAGACAAAAGTTAATGCTTCAGGTTGAAAGTGTGAATGCAATGCACCAACATTTAAAGTCAAAGGGGTTACGTTTGAGACCTTTGAAAAATGAGGGTGGTTATGGGATTTTTGATATCAGAGATCCAGAGAAAAACCGAATTCAGTTTGTGGGAAAATACTAACTTATAGATGAAGTTGGGAAATAGGAAATGAAAGGACTATAAACTTTTTAAGGAGAACATAATGGCACGGCCATATTCCAAAGATACCTCTATTTCTTATGCCCCTACTGATGATGTAGACCTTTACCCTTCTGAAGATGGAAAGCCTATGGCAGCAAGCGATTACCATTTAAGATTACTCATAAGGACGCTGCAAGTACTTGAGGCACATTTCGAACAGAACCCGGAAGTCTATATCTCCGGTGACATAATGATGTATTACAGAGAGGGGGATCCCTGGAAGTCTATATCTCCGGATGTACTCGTCTGTATTGGCATAAACCCGAAGATGCGGCGCACGTATAAAGTATGGGAGGAAGGAAAAGCACCTGATTTCGTGATGGAGTTTTCCAGTGAAACTACTTATGATAAAGACTTAGATGAGAAAATGGATGTCTACGCTTCACTGGAGATCCAAGATTATTTCTTATACGATGCAGAGGGATTGTATTTACCATCTCCACTGATGGGTTTTACTTTAGTAGATGGTGTCTATGTGGCTATCCCACCTGATGATGACGGAGGTATTCGTTCATCTGTGTTAGGTTTGGATTTCCATCTTCAAGGACTGGAATTAGGGATTTATGATCCTATTGCGGACGAATGGGTTCAGACACGTGCAGAACGTACAGAAACTGCTGAAGCACGCGCAGAAAACGCTGAAGCACGCGCAGAACAAGAAGCCATTGCACGAGAAAACGCTGAAGCAGAAGCCGCACAACTCCGTGAAGAACTTGCACGTTTGAAAGCACGCAGCTAACACGCTGTCAGTTTGAATAGGGTGGATATTGGGTGGAAGTGCCATCAATTGTCGGTTGTGTTACACAAGGTGACACTTTTGAAGAATTACTTGAAAATATTTATGAAGCAATTGAAGGGTGTTTATCCGTAAATGTTGACGCTCTTGCTGATTGCTAATTGCTGACCACTGATAAGCCAATAAAAGGAAAACATAGATGTTAGATGAAATAATCCAAATAGAAACACCATTTCAGTTTAACGAAGAAAACAAACGAGAATTTGACGAACTAATTGGTCGGTATCCCGTTAAAGAAGCTGCGATGTTGCCAACGCTCCACCTGGCGCAACGGCAAGCGGGTTATATTAGTCCTGCTGTCATGAAGTATGTAGCGGAACTGTTGGAGCTTTCCGTGATGAAGGTAAAAGACGTGGTAACCTTCTATCCGATGTTCTTTGAGGAACCTGTGGGCAAGTATGTTATCCGTGTCTGTCATACGCTGCCTTGCGCACTGCGTGACTGTAAGGTGGTTTTAGAACATCTCAAAACGAAACTTGGGACAGACATTGCTTCAGAAACAAATCTCGCAAAAGGAACAACTGATGATGGTAAGTTCACCCTCATGAAAGTTGAGTGCCTTGCATCGTGTGATGTCGCACCTGTTATCATGGTGAATGACAATTTATATAAGAATTTGACGCCAGAAAAGGTTGATGAAATATTAGAACAACTTCCCAATTAAGAGGACATGTCATAAATCGGAATTTGTTGGGTTTCACTGCGTTCTACCCAACCTACAAAAAACTATAAGAGACAATATGTAGAGGGAAAATATGGTTCAAGAAAGACGGATTCTCTACGAGCATCTGGATATACCGAATATAAACACTTTTGATGTCTTTCGACAACATGAGGGTTACACCCGTTTTGAAAAGGCGATTGCCGAATATCAACCTGAAGAAATTGCGCAAATGGTGTGGGATGCGGGTTTGAAAGGCAGAGGCGGTGCCGGTTTTTCTACTGGGGAAAAATGGAGTTTTGTCCCAAGGGATATTGAGCCGCGTTACCTCTGTTGCAACGCTGACGAAAGTGAACCTGGCACCTTCAGCAACCGTTATGTGTTGGAGAAAAATCCGCATCTATTAATTGAAGGTATCTTAATTTGTTGCTATGCAATGGGAATTGAGACCACTTATGTTTACATTCGCGGTGAATTCACGCTTGGCAAAAAAATGTTAGATGCTGCTATTAAAGAGGCTTACGAACAAGGTTACCTTGGGGAAAATGTCCGTGGCACAGGACAAACTATTAACATCTATTCACATCCGGGGGCTGGTGCTTATATCTGTGGTGAAGAGACAGGGTTAATTGAATCGCTTGAGGGAAAACGGGGACAACCCCGCAACAAACCACCTTTCCCCGCTGTACAAGGTGTGTTCATGAAACCTACCGTCGTGCAGAATGTGGAAACTTTGTGCAATTTACCCTTTATCGTCGGCAACGGTGTTGAATGGTACACCCAGATGGGACCAACGTATGCCGATACACGCAAAGATCCGCCAGAACCGGATCGTAACACAGGCACAAAACTCTACTGCATCAGCGGCGATGTCAACGAACCGGGTGTATATGAATTGGAACTCGGTTTGACATGCACTGAACTCATAGAAGTCGCAGGCGGTTTACGTGGTGAAGAGGTAAAAGCGGTTATCCCTGGCGGCAGTTCTGCACCGATCTTGACGCATTACGAATTAGACACACGACTTGATTTTACTTCGCTCACACTTGCAAAATCGATGTTAGGTTCAGGTGGTATCATCGTGATGAATGAAACTCGGAATATTGTTGATTGTTTGCTCAATATCATGAAATTCTACGCACATGAATCGTGTGGACAATGCACACCGTGCCGATGGGGGACCCCGTGGGTGCGTGATATTGTCCAAAGAATTGCAGATGGAGAGGGGAGACAAGACACTATAACACGGCCAAAGTTCGGCGTCACCGAAAGCGGTAGATGGGGTGATACTGGCGAAACAGAGGAAATCTACGAAGACCTTGATCTGTTGGAAAACGTTGCGAATAACATTGCGAATGTAGATACGATGACATGGAACACTATTTGTGTGTTTGGTATTGCTGTTTCGTGGCCGGCAGTCAGTTATATGCGCAAGTTCAGACCTGAATTTGAAGCCGCTATCCGAGAAGGCAAATTGGTCACCTTGCCTGTTGCTGAAGCGACAGTGCCTCCAGAGGAAAATTACGCGTATCAACAGCGGTTTATTCCGAAAGAGTTTGCTGACCTGTAGAACTAACTATCCCAGTCCGGAAACTGACAGAATATTGAGGGCTAAGCCAAGTCATTGGAGTAATATTTATGGCATTTATTAAACTGAATGACCTTGAAATAGAGGTTGAAGATGGAACGAATATAGTTGAGGCTGCACGGGAGCACGGCATTGAAGTGCCTCACTACTGCTACCACCCTGGATTGAGTCGTCCAGCGAATTGTCGGATGTGCCTCGTTGAGCCTTATGGTCCCATACCGGGTGCTCCGCCAGGTACAATTGGTCCAGCCCGACAATTAGCAACGGGTTGTACATTGAGCGTTCGGACCGCGCCACCTGAAAGAAAATTGGAAGAGAAATATGACGCTATCGTCCAAACAGATAGTCCCCGTGTTAAAAAGGCGCGGGAGGATATCCTCGAATTTCTCTTGGTGCATCACCCACTTGATTGTCCCGTGTGTGACCAAGCAGGCGAATGCGATCTACAAGACTTCAGTTACCGGCATGGACACGATAAAAGCCGCTATATAGAAGTCAAAAACGTGCCACCGAAAAAGGATTTGGGACCTGATGTCCTGCTCTATTCCACACGTTGTATTGTCTGCACGCGGTGTATCCGATTCTGTGATGAGGTTTCAGGGAGTGGTGAACTGGGTTTGATAAATCGCGGTTCTCACGATGAAATTGATATTCCCCGAAGCCATGAGGGAATTCCCATTCAGCTGCTTGATAATAAACTTGCAGGGAATGTCGTTGATATATGCCCTGTTGGTGCGCTCATTAGCAAGGATTTTCTGTTCAAATCTCGTCCGTGGTTTATGGAAAAGGCAAATAGTGTATGTTCAGGATGCAGTGTCGGTTGTAACGTCACGGTTGAGTATAAAGCAGATGGCGTATACCGCATCAAACCTCGTTTCCATGAAGATATAAATCAGCACTGGATGTGTGACGATGGTAGACTCGGGTACCACTATGTCAATAGCGAGGACCGACTCCAACTACCCCAAAAGAGGGTTGATGGTGAACTTGTTACGACTCAGTGGGCAGATGCGCTGACGTTGATTACCGAAAATTTATCGGAAGTTGACGCTGCAGATATTGTTGTTATCGGTTCTGCACAAGGCACAAATGAAGATAACTACGTATTACAACAATTCGCACACGACGTATTAAAAACAACGCAGTTGGGACTCTTTGGTCAGCTACACGGTGAAGAACACAAATTCCCACAGTTTACCATTGAAGCGGACAAGAACCCGAACACTGCAGGCGCGCGAACAGTCCTCGGTTATGCGAACGGAAATGTTGTTTTAGAGGGTGATGCGCTCTGGGAAAAAGTCGCAGGCGCGAAGGTCGTCTATCTTGTTAGTGGTGTGCCAGAACGATCCCTTGAAGATTCCGAAAGAGAAGCATTAGAAAAGGTTGATTTCCTTATCGTGCAAGATGTTTTACCATCAGCGGCTACGGAATTGGCCGACGTGGTGCTACCGGGAACAACTTTCGCAGAAAAAGATGGCACCTTCACCAATTCAACAGGATGGGTACAACGAATCCGCAAGGCGATTGACCCACCAGGTGAAGCACAAGCAGACTGGGAAATTACCCAGCAGATTGCGAAGCGACTCGGTGGAGAGATTGACTACCATTTCGCGGGTGAAATTGCAATCGCGATCGCAGAGAATGTACCGGGCTACGGGGACGCAACACATCAAAACATTGGAGATGCGGGTATTAAGTTAGACTAACCTGCTAACTTCAGCCATGCGCGTTATCAAAAAGGAGAAATTATGGATATAGACCTATTGCAAGATATTATTATTCCAATTGTTAAAATTCTTTTTATTGCCCATCTGCTTATTATTGGTGTAATGGCAATGATTTGGTCTGAGCGACGTGTGAGCGGATGGATGCAAGACCGACTCGGACCGAATCGTGTCGGCCCGCAAGGACTCCTCCAACCTATCGCAGATGGTATTAAGTTTCTTTTTAAGGAAGACCTCATCCCGAATCACGTAGATAAGCCACTTTACGTGCTTGCCCCTGCCATGCTCTTAGTCCCTGCAATGATTGCGATTGCTGTTGTGCCGTTTGGAAGTTCTATCACGATAGCCGGGATTGACATACCTCTCCAAATTGCAGACATCAACATTGGCATATTATACATATTGGCAATCACTTCACTCGGTGTTTACGGTGTTGTTATCGGTGCGTGGGCATCAAACAACAAATACTCACTTCTGGGTGGTCTACGTTCATCTGCACAGATGATAAGTTACGAGTTGACGCTCGGGTTGGCAATTATCGGTGTTTTGATGCTCTCCGAATCGCTCAGTCTTCGCACAATTGCTGAAGGACAAGGATCGTATCCGTGGAAATGGAACTTCCTCATACACTTCCCCGCATTTCTTGCGTTCACAACAGCAATGTTTGCAGAAACAAACCGATTGCCGTTTGACCTTGCCGAAGCGGAGCAGGAACTTGTCGCTGGCTATCACACCGAATATAGCAGTATGAAATTCGCTATATTCTTCATGGCAGAATATATGAATATGATTGTGGGTTCCGCAGTAGTTGTAACGCTCTTCTTAGGTGGATGGCATTTCTTTGGATTAGAAGCAATCGGCGGACCTTTCTGGAGCGGGGTTATCTCATTTGCCATCTTCTTTATTAAAACGGGAGTTTTCCTGTTCGTGTTTATATGGGTACGCTGGACACTTCCACGATTCCGCTATGATCAACTGATGAATTTCGGTTGGAAATTCCTGTTGCCCGTTGCGTTAACGTCAATTGTTGTTACCGGCACATTATATATAGCAACGGCTGGCAATCGTCTTTGGATAGGTATCGGCAACGTAGCCGCTGCGTTTATTGTTGTAGCAATCGTAGCAGGGATACTTGCAATGGACAATAACAGTAAATCTGCAGCGCAAAACACACCCGCCGCCGCACCGCTGCGCGGCTTGGACGCAGTAGAATAGGAGGCGTGCTAATGAATCCAGAAATGATTCTATTTTTTATATTTGGCGCAGTGTCACTAATCGGAGCGATCGCTGTTATATCGTTTCGGCACCCGATCTATAGTGCGCTTTCGCTTATTGTAACGTTTTTCGCACAAGCGGGATTGTTTGTGCTTTTAGGCGCGCACTTTGTTGCTGCTGTTCAAGTAATTGTGTATGCTGGGGCAATCATGGTGCTGTTCCTTTTTGTGATTATGCTACTGAACCTTGGCACACTCTCTGAAAAAGGTGCTCTCACAGGAAAACTAAAGGGTGTTGCAATAGTTTTGGGTATTCTCTTGGCTGTTCAAGGCATTTATATTGCGGTTAATGCTCTCAACAATACAGAGGTTGGATCGGCGGAAGCAAAGGAAAAAGCAGCTGCCCTCGCCGAAAAAACAGTTAAAACTTATGATATTGGTGAACTTTTATTTAGTGAATACCTCTTACCATTTGAGGTCACCTCGCTTATTTTGTTAGCAGCACTGATTGGTGTTATTGTCTTGGTGAAACGCGAAAACCAAACTGAAAACTAACAATATATTTAGAAAAAAGGGTTTTATATGCAATTAGGTTTAGAATACTATCTTGTTTTAAGTGCGCTTCTGTTTACAATAGGCGTTATCGGTGTTCTCATTCGCAGAAACGCGATTATCATCTTTATGTGTATTGAACTGATGCTAAATGCAGCGAATCTCGCCTTTGTAGCAATCAGTCGTAGCCTCGGTCAAGTAGAGGGACAGTTGTTCGTCTTTTTTGTGATGGCTGTTGCTGCTGCCGAAGTTGCAATCGGATTAGCAATTATTGTAAGTGTTTTCAAGCATCGGGAAACAATTAATGTGGATGAAGTTAATTCGCTGAAAGGGTAAAACATGTCAAAAGAACTAATTATTATCTTGTTAATTTCGCCACTTGTCGGGTTTCTGATTAACGGATTGTTTGGCAAATGGTTAAAAGGCAATGAAAAACTGAGCGGAGGAATCGGTGCCTTTGCGGTGCTTGTCTCCCTTATTTGTTCAATAATTGCATTCGTCTCGGTACAAGGTGGAACTACGCTTGAGGGAGATGCAGGAATCTTATATCCTTGGATTTCTGATTATATTAGTATTGGATTTCACGTAGATGCCCTAACAACCGTGATGCTCTTGGTTATCACAGGTGTCGGATTTCTCATCCATGTATATTCCATCGGCTACATGCATGGCGATGCAGGCTACACCCGTTATTTTGCGTATCTTAACCTGTTTGTGTTCGCAATGTTAATCCTTGTTCTCGGCAACAACTATCTGATGATGTTTGTTGGTTGGGAAGGTGTTGGACTCTGCTCCTATCTGCTGATAGGGTTCTGGTATGAGAAACAATCCGCTACAGATGCAGGTAAAAAGGCATTTATTGTCAACAGAATAGGCGATTTCGGATTCCTGCTGGGAATGTTTACGTTGTTTGCTGTGTTCAACTCCCTTGACTTCTCAACGATATTTTCTGGAGCTGAGGCAAAAAGTGATGAAGTCGTTTTCGGTGTAAACGGAATTATGCTTGCGACTTTGCTGCTCTTCGTTGGGGCAGTCGGTAAATCGGCACAGCTCCCTCTCTATGTCTGGCTACCTGACGCAATGGAAGGTCCAACCCCAGTCAGTGCGTTGATACACGCCGCTACAATGGTTACCGCGGGTGTCTATATGATAGCGCGTTCCGCTGTGCTGTATAACATCGCAGAAACAGGAGTGGTTGTTGCATGGATTGGTGTCCTAACAGCGTTGTTCGCCGCAATAATAGCTCTCAAACAGAACGACATTAAACGTATCCTGGCATATTCAACTGTAAGTCAATTGGGATATATGTTTGTCGGTGTTGGTGTCGGTGCGTATGCGTCTGGTATTTTTCATTTGGTAACACATGCATTCTTTAAGGGGCTAATGTTCCTGACTGCTGGTAGTGTGATGCACGCAATGGCAAACGAATTAGATATACGAAAAATGGGGGGATTGCGAAACAAATTGCCGATTACCCATGCCACATTTTTGGTTGGTGCATTGGCAATTGCAGGTGCACCTTTCCTAAGCGGGTTCTGGAGCAAAGACGAAATTTTGCACAGCGCGTGGGGAGCAGGCGGAAGTTCAATCGCAATCTATGTAATCGGATTAATTACGGCATTCCTGACAGCGTTTTATATGTTCCGTTTGATCTTTGTGACCTTTTACGGTAAATCCCGCGTTGAACCTGAAGTTGCATCACATCTCCATGAATCGCCAGGAGTAATGTGGGTGCCCTTAGTTATTCTTGCTATCCCCTCTGCCTTGATTGGTTTACTGTTAGGATGGGGAGGACACCACCATAGTTGGTTCTATCATTTTACAGAAAATGTTTTTCCAAAAGCACCTGAGGCATCAGGTAATGTATATCTGTTTATGGCGATTTCGTCAATCGTTGGCATTGCAGGCATAGCGTTCGCGTGGACACGTTATAAAAATCGTGCGCCTTCTGATGAGCCAACAAACGCATTGCAGAAACTCGTTGCCAACAAATTCTATGTTGATGAGGTATATAATACTTTTATCGTGCAACCCATCAAAAACGCTTCTCACTTTCTATTGTGGAAACTTTTTGATACTGGGATTATTGATGGAATTGTCGATGGTGTGGCAGCACTTATCCGAGTGATTGGTGGAACGTTACGAAGATTACAAACAGGCCTC
Organism: Candidatus Poribacteria bacterium; assembly: GCA_965221425.1. Classification (GTDB taxonomy): domain Bacteria; phylum Poribacteria; class WGA-4E; order WGA-4E; family WGA-3G; genus MSPOR6. The sequence goes on from OZ244889.1 coordinate 1,791,018, forward strand.
GTCCAAGTATATATCGTGTCAATGGTTATAGGAATTGTTTTGTTCCTTGCGTATTATCTGTTTTTTTCTTAAAGATTATCTTGTAATGTAGTTCAATTTCCACGATCTTTTTTAGGAAATGTTAACGGAGGGAGAAAATGAAACAAAAAACTTTTCGACCGCGAAATATCACTAATAAGGAAGTTGCTGGCATCTGCGGTGTTGCAAGACTGACAGATAAAGCGCGGGCTGTCCATGCTGGAGAAATTGGAAGTTATAAATACGGTGCTGATTCTGAACAAGATACAGAAATTTTATCCTTCCTCGGTATCTCAGCAGCAGTTTTCCAAGATGCAGCTGTCAGGCTTACCAACGATGTAAAACTGGGTGCCTGGATTCTAAACAATTGTGAGAGATCATCTGAGGAAGTACATAAGTTTAATCGTAAGTTGAAATATTCGTGGCAGCGCAAAATGCCTCAAAATGGGTTCACAAAACGTCGTCGCGAATTAAATGCTAAAGAACCATCTATTCCATTTTGGATTTCACCAGCATGGTGGTTACTATCTAAAGTCTTCAGGAGATAGTAATTTGCAGTATCTTTATGAAGAATAAAATCACATTGGGCAAGTTTTCAGTTTGCACCGTCCGTTTTGCTTGAGGCACTTTTATCTTGATTGTAAATAATATTCTTATAACTTGAAATCTTTTCTTTTTTCAAGAATGCTAACGGAGGAAGAAATGAAACAAAAAACTTTTCGACCACCTGAATATTATTCAAAGAGACGTCGTGAATTGGCATTAGATAAGGGTAAATCGGACGTCTATACTTGGGGCATCTTAGTGTTGTGGATGATGTTAGACTACTTGTTTAATTGGAATTGGTGATTTACACGTTTTTAGTGGGCAATTCAAAATTGTAATGTTCTATTTCTATATTGAAATATCGCTCGGAATTGTATTATAGGGTAGATCAGCACCACATATCAAAGGAGTTACTATTTGCTACTTTCAATAGTTATTTTTTTACCACTGCTCGGTGTGATAGCGATAGCATTGCTCAGAAATATGGGCGCATCTGCTATTAAAGGCATCGCGCTCGTCATTAGTTTGTTGACATTCGTTATCTCAATAGGGCTTTACACTGGGTTTGATGCAACCGCAACAGATGAAATGTTTCAGCTTGGTGCGAAACAGAATTGGATTAGTGGTTTAGGCATAAGTTACCACATCGGCATTGATGGTATTTCGTTGTGGTTAGTGTTACTTACAACTTTCCTAACACCAATATGTATTCTCGCCGCATGGAATTCAGTTGAGAAAGGTCTCGGCGGTTTCATGATGTCGCTTCTCGCGCTGGAAACCGGCATGTTGGGCGTTTTCTGTGCCTTAGACCTATTCCTGTTCTTCGTGTTCTGGGAGGCAATGCTGATTCCAATGTATTTCCTCATCGGAATATGGGGCGGGGAACGTAGGATTTATGCTACTATAAAGTTTGTGCTTTATACAATGGCGGGTAGTGCGCTCATGTTAGTCGGCATTTTAGCACTCTACTTCCAAAACGGTAACAGCTTTGATCTCGTAACACTATTAGAGGCAGGAGGAACATTTAAGCCTGCCATGCTCTTATTCCTTGCATTTTTTATCGCTTTTGCGATTAAAGTTCCGCTTTTTCCCTTTCACACTTGGTTACCCGATGCACACGTTGAAGCACCCACAGTTGGCAGTGTTATCCTTGCAGGGGTGCTACTTAAAATGGGAACGTACGGCATAGTCCGATTTTGCCTCCCGCTTTTTCCACAAGCAGCAGCTGACGCTACACCGTGGATAGTGCCGCTTGCTGTCATCGGTATAATTTACGGGGCATTGGTAGCAATGGTGCAACCGGACCTGAAAAAATTAGTTGCATACTCCAGTGTAAGCCACCTTGGCTTCGTTGTTTTAGGACTATTTTCGCAAAGTGATGCAGGTATACAGGGCAGCGTTTTACAGATGATCAATCACGGGTTAAGCACGGGTGCGCTGTTCCTCTTAGTCGGCATGATTTATGAAAGGCGGCACAGCCGAATGATTGTTGATTTCGGTGGATTAGCAAAGAAAATGCCTATCTTCGCCACTATCTTTTTGATTGTAACACTGTCGTCCATAGGATTGCCTGGGCTCAACGGATTTGTTGGCGAATTTAAGATTCTGCTCGGTAGTTTTGTTGGAAATGCGTTCTCAAAATGGTACGTAGTATTTGCGACAACAGGTGTGATTTTGGCAGCGGTTTATATGCTATGGATGTACCAACGCGTCATGTTCGGAACGCCAGACAGCACAAATGAAGCTTTACCCGACCTGAAACCACGTGAAATTGCGGTACTATTACCCATACTACTATTCATCGTTTGGATCGGTGTGTATCCAAATACCTTCTTGAAGCCGATGGAAGAGTCTGTAAGTGCAGTCGCGGAAAAGGTAAAAGTTAAAGACACTACTGATACACCCGCTGTTGGGCAAATAATTATTAATGGTGAAACACAAGACACTGTTCCGGAAGTTGAAACAGCAACCCTACAACTGATCAAAGAGGAGGCACAGACGAAATAGTGAAATCAAAACTCGTCTTCTGTTTTATACTTTTTGTTATTCTGGCACTAACCCTTTCTGTCTCAGTGGAAACCTTTGCTGCTGATGAGACACATGGTGAGGGTGGACACTATAAAGTTGATGGCACTAAATTACCGCTTTGGAGTATAATTCCATTTGTTGGTATCCTCTTATCAATTGCACTTTTTCCACTTCTATTAGATTCTCATTTTCTTGTCCATCATGGTGGAAAGATGTCATTGGCATGGGCGTTAATCTTCGGCATTCCATACCTTATTGCTTATAGAGGTGACGCTTTTCATGACATCTTATACATTTATTTAATAGACTATATACCTTTTATTGTTCTATTGTGGGGATTGTTCACAGTTGCAGGCGGGATTCTCGTGAGAGGAACGTTGCGCGGCACCCCGATAGTCAATACGTTGTTACTATTAATCGGCACTGTAATAGCTTCATGGATAGGAACAACAGGCGCATCCATGCTCCTCATCCGTCCATTGATTAGAGCAAATGCCTACCGAAAGAGTAAAGTGCATTTAATCGTCTTCTTCATCTTTTTAGTAAGCAATATCGGAGGTTCCTTAACGCCTCTTGGTGATCCACCACTCTTCCTTGGATTCCTACACGGTGTGCCTTTCTTCTGGACAACATCAGCACTATTCCCACACATGTTATTTATAAGTGTTATTTTAATCGCACTTTTCTTTGTCATAGACACATTTATGTTCAAACGGGAAGGCGGTGTAGTACCAGATGATGGGACCAATGAACCGATTCGGATTGATGGTCTCTTTAATCTCGTTTTCTTGTTCGGTATCATTGCCGCAGTCCTAATGAGTGGCACTTACAAATGGGGTGAAATCAACATCCTCGGTGTTCATGTGAAATGGCAGAACATTGCTCGTGATGTGTTGATTGTTTTGATGGGACTGTTGTCGCTTAAATTTACACCCTTTAGTGGTGAATTGCGGCAATCAAACGAATTCTCATGGGAACCGATTGAAGAGGTGGCAAAAGTTTTCGCGGGTATCTTTATCACTATTATTCCCGCCTTGACGATTCTCGGAGTCGGTAAAGAGGGAGCACTAAGTTGGTTAATCGTCGCAATAAAAGAACCGATACATTACTTCTGGGTAACAGGCGTTTTATCCAGTTTCTTAGATAATGCCCCAACATATTTGACGTTCTTCAACACTGCTCTCGGACAATTACAGCTTACCGAATCTGTAGTACCGGAAATTTTGTCTACACCTTATGCGCAATTGACAGTAGAGAATCACCAAACGTTTGTGAGACTACTAACCGGTATATCTGTCGGAGCAGTTTTTATGGGTGCGAATACATATATCGGGAACGCACCGAATTTTATGGTTAAAGCAATTGCGGAACAGAGCGGTATCCGCATGCCGAGTTTCTTTGGATATATGATCTGGTCAGTCGGAATTTTAGTCCCGCTTTTTGTGGTCGTTACATTCGTATTTTTACGATAGGAGCTCGCATTGCCTAAAAGAAAAAATCCTTATTTCAAGTTTGATGTTACATTCTTATTGCTATTTTGGAGATTAAAAACGGAGGTTTTGAATGCCAGTTGAGATACCTGATATTAATTGGTCACTGTTGATGCCACAGCTTGTCATCGTTACAACGTTGCTCATCGTCCTTGTCTTTGACATGATTGACGCAATCTCAAAAAAGGTACTGGGATGGATGACAATCGTTGGCGCGGGGATTGCTTTATGGAAGTCTATTGAGATGCTGCAAGCAGGCACAAATTTAAACCAATTCAACGATATGTTTAGGATAGATAGTTATTCGCTCTTCTTTAACATTATCTTCCTCGTGTCAACAATTTTGGTTGCTTTAATCTCGATTAGTTATTTGGGAAGAGACGATAAGAAGCAGGGACCGTACTATCTACTTATCCTACTTGCAACGCTCGGCATGATGCTAATGGCTGCTGGCAATGAGCTGATTATCATTTTTCTCGGCTTAGAATTGATGTCACTATCGTTGTATGTGTTAGCAGGCTATTTTCGTGAAAGTCCTGCTTCAAGCGAAGCAGGTATGAAATATTTACTGCTTGGTGCATTTGCAAGTGCATTTTTCCTCTACGGAATCGCTTTAATTTACGGTGCTGCTGGCACAACAAGTATTCCAGGGATTGCAGAGAAACTCACCGCCGAGAGTCAATCTCCACTCCTTTTAGCAGGTACTTTCCTACTCATCGTTGGGTTCGGGTTTAAGGTAGCCATTGTTCCGTTCCATCAATGGGCACCTGATGTCTACGAAGGCGCACCTACCACAATCGCTGCTTTCATCTCTGCAGGACCGAAAGCAGCTGGATTTGCAGCGTTTATTAGGATTTTTATGGAAGCGTTGCCAGATATACAAACCGAATGGGGTGGGGTTGTTGTCCTATTGGCAATGCTGACAATGACGGTTGGAAACATCATTGCTATAGCACAGACAAACATCAAACGCATGCTTGCATATTCAAGTATTGCACATGCGGGATATGTGTTGATAGGTTTAGCAGCAGCAAACAGTGATGGCGAATCAAGCGCAATGCTCTATCTCCTTATTTATTGCGTAATGAATATTGGGGCATTCGGTGCGGTTATTTTGGCAAGAACTGCTGATGGGGAAAGTTTGACGATTTCCGATTACGCAGGACTCGGCTTCCGAAAACCTTTACTCGGCGGGTTTTTAACGTTAATGCTGCTGTCTCTGGCAGGTTTCCCGCCAACTGCAGGGTTTGTCGGTAAATTCTATCTCTTTAAATCAGCGGTTCAAGCCGCAGTTCAACCAGATGTAGTCAACACTTGGCTTGTCTCACTTGTTGTTGTTGGTGCAATCAATACTGCCATCTCAGCGTTCTATTATCTACGCGTCGTTGTAACAATGTACATGCGTGAACCGGAAGAAGAATTGGAGTTCAATCCGTATCCCTCAACCTTAGTCATCGGATTAGTTCTCGCGGCAATTGGCGTTTTGTTGATTGGTATTTTGCCATCGCTACTGGTTAATCCTGCGCAAAATGCAGTGTTATAATTATAGTAAAATCCATAAAGTACCTGGACACAACGGTAGGTTCGGTTTGTAACCGAACCGGAGTCTACGCAGAAACCTCCATCTATCCTGTCCACTAAGCAGTGCTGCTCAACAAACACCCAGGATTCGCCTGGGCTCGGTCTGGTTCGGTTACAAACCGAACCTACCGGGCCTGGATGCACGCTAAATTGACGCTTATAGTTCGGTTTTAACCGAACCTATGTAAATACGGCAGAATACGCCAAATCAACGGTATGAATGCTATATAGCATTCCCCGTATGGTATTCTGCATTGGTTAGAAACCGCACCCGCCGAATGCCATACGCGCATGAGGCGTTGATTCACCAGGGAGTGTGAACATATTTTTGGATTTCACTATAAGTTACACCAATCGTAAAATAACATTTACACATCAGCCTTAGTGTCGGTTTATGTAGGTTTTTGACCTTCAAAATCGGCATTAAGGTTTTGTTTTTGGCACTCCTTAATTTTGCGAACTTCTCTTGGTAGGAGCGGTTTCCTAACCTTATTGGCACAAAGTGTACAAATAATTCTAAAATCTGCCATAAAAAACACAAAAAACATGCAACTTTTTTGCAACTTGTTTGTAGTAAGGTTAACTTCAATGCGCGCGGAGTTACTATATGACAGAAGATGAATTCCTTGAACTGGTCCGCAAGCATCAAGATCAGATTTATCGGCATGCACTTTATTTACTCAAAAACAGCGAAGACGCAAAGGATATGACACAAGAAACCTTTATCAAGGCATGGCAACATCGCACGAAAATAAGGCAGAAAACCGTTCGCTCGTGGTTGCTGAAATGTGTGCAGAATCTCTGTTTTAACCAACTAAGACGCCGAAAATTTCGGGTGCATTTATCCGAAGAAGAGGGTGAAACGCTTGAAATGCTACTGCATACGCATTCACATCGGTCAAATCCAACCCCGGAGGAGACTGCCATCAAGCAGGAACTCAAGCAGTTAGTCCATCAAGCGATTGACGAATTACCGCCAACTATGCGATCAATCGTAATTATGCGGGAATTAGAAGAAATGAGTTATAAAGAAATCGCAGAGGTCTTGAAACAACCTGAAAACACCGTCAAATCGACCGTGTTTCGTGCTCGCAAGAAATTGCGGGAGATATTGAACCGCCTCATGGAGACATAACCGATGACGCAAAATCCACTACACGAAATGACTTGCACAGACTGCCAAGTTCAAATTGAAGAATATATTGCGGGGGAATTGGATACTGCCACCGAATCCGCAATTGCATCTCATCTTACGACCTGTGAAAGGTGTCAGCACGAACTCAATTTGGCACAAACAATTGGGACGGTGTTAGATGCTCTTCCAAAACCAACGTCACCTCCTGACATATTAAGTGAGGTTACGGCTTATGTTCAGGCAAATCCTGGTGGCAATAGTTGGATGGATCGTTTTTTCAATGTTTTCGCTTGGGAAAACTCGCGTCTATTATTGCTTCGTGTAAGTGCACTTGCTTGTCTTGTGGGAATAGTGTTATTTGGTATTCATCAACATCAAAGGCATGTTGAAATAGAACAAGCAAAAACTGATTTCAACTATGCAATGAATAAGATGGAGTACGCGCTCCATAAAACAGGCCTTGCAGTAAATGATAGTTTCACATCTCTTAAGATTAACGAAGCATCACGCAGTGCTTTCAAATCAACATCAAAGATCTCTTCAGCAATCAATAAAAGTTTAGGTATACTAAACCGCCTAACCGGCGATGTTCCAAATTCAGGGACAATTACATCTAAAACTAAACACCCTACGGGTTTTTCTGAAAAACCCAACTTACCAATCCAAGGAGGAAATACACAATGAAACGATTTAGCCTTCTAACCCTTTTACTTGCTCTCTGCTTTTTTGGCAATGGCATAGCGGAAATCGATGCAATTCGTGGCAAAATAGATATGAACTCCCCCACTGCACCGACACCTACGGTCGAAATCAACTTAGACAAATCTGTTTTTGAACTCTTTATCAATTTTACGGTAAATTTACCTGAATATGCGGAGTATGCGGAGATGATAGAAGGCGTTTTTATCCGCTGTTATGATAAAGATGCCGGAAACCTAACTAAAATGGAAAGCCATTACCACAAAATCCTCAAAACACAAAAGTGGGAGAATCTTATTAAGGTTAAGGACCAACTTCAGGTCAGTTTACTCTTTGCCGATAACCCCGGCGTACTACATGGAATCTTTATCGTCTTCACTGACGAGCACAATACTACTTTTGTGAACATTTTTGGAAAGATCGATTTTCAAAAACTCGGAATTCTCTTTGGAAAACTTGTGGAATCCGAACCAGAGTTTATGAAAAATCTTAAAATTGAGAAAAAATTCCGTATAGAACAATAACCAAATGCTTTACAAAGGAGGGCGTAAAGGATGAAGGTTATTTTAAGTACAATTGTGTGTCTAAATGTATTTGTTGTTATTGGATTTATGTCGTGGGCAATACCTACTCAAGATATAAACGAACAAAGCGATACACCTCCAAACGCGAAAAACATGATTGTAAAAGACTTCAATATGCAGTCTCTGATTATTGATGGACAGGACCAGAAACATGAGAATGCGAAAAAACTATCTATTTCAATTGCTGGCAATGAAAGCCAAACAAAATTGGTAAAAGTATTGTTGCGACGTGAGTTTCGCAATATGAAAGATATTATCGTAGTTGATAAACAAAAAATAAAACCAGATTATTCTATTGATATGATGATAATTGAGGAATATGAAAAAACTGGGAAAGTGCTGGATTTACGCGCCATCAACATGAATTTCAACCGATATTTTGATAACAGTATACTGAGAAAACACACAATTCCAGACTCGTGGAAATTTATAAACGAACAAACAAAAGACTTAATAAGGTTGAGTAATATAGGTTCTTTTTTATGCACAGAAAGTACTTATGATGTTATTGTGAAAGATATTGTAGAAAAGGTAGTAAAAGCAATAAGAAAAGAAAATTGAGACTATTACTAACGGGGCATACAGGCTTTCTCGGTCATCAGGTCTACAAAACTATTAGATCAAAGCCGTCTTTGGGAAAATTATGGAATCCGAACCAGAGTTTTGGAAAAACCTGAAAATTGAGAAAAAATTTCGCATAGAACAATACCCAAGATGCTCCTAAAAAAAGATGATGTTATGTAACACATGCTTAAACAAATTGATGTTGAGATACAGAGTTTGAGGATGTGGAAAACTTTAAATGTATGATAGGGAAATGATCATGAAAAGACTTGTAATTTCAACTCTACTTATTGGTATCGTATTATTAGGCATAGTTGGTTGCGGCAACGATGATGAAAAACCTGATAAGCCAATCGTTGAACCCGCTGCACCTATATTAACAAAGGAAGATATACTTGGGACATGGGAAGTTGTATCTATCAATGGCCTAACTTCCGAAGCATTTCTCGAATCACCTGAAGGCGAAGACTTCGAAGAAATTAGCATTTCACTTAGTACATTTCTCATAGTTTTTTCCAATGATGATTCATGGAAAATGAATCTTCACTTCGAATCTACATTAGATTTTTCCGATAACCCACCTGATCCGGAGTTGCCTCCTGATGGCAAACTTAATATAATTGGAGAATGGTCAGGCTATTACATTATTGAAGATTTCAAACTCTTCCTTACTACTACAGTAGCAGATATAAATGTCATTTCCGACCCTGCAGATTATATCCAAGTGGCAACTGATTTTCTAACTATAGAAGAAGCAGAAGCCGACTTTGATCAAGCTTTCAGAAATGAAATTTTGAAAACTTTCAAGCAATCCAATGTTGTCTTGCAAGGTGACAAACGTACGCTGGTTGCCCCAGCAGCAAAAAAGATAGTTTTGAAGAAACAGTAAATTTGTGTTTTCTTCATTTACTAACAAGATTGAATTTACAGGACTTACACAAAATACTTTTAATATTTCTCTCCTACGGTTAATATAGTCTATAAGGAGGTTTATAAAATGACAAAACCAACACGTCTTGATTATTGTCAATATCTACTTATGAAAAAATTTTTGTTTGTTCTAATACTGACGCTAATAAGTATGACGAATGTCCCTACACAGTCTGAAACTATTGTGACTGATGGGTTGATAAGTTATTGGACTTTCGATTTGCATAATGTTAAAGATGGCATCGCTGAAGATGTTTGGGGTGAAAACGATGCGACGATTATGGGTAATCCGAAAATAGCCGATGGACATTTAAGACAAGCACTTGCATTTAATGGCCTTGGGGATTATGTGATCTTGTCAAACCTTGGCAATTTTGGAACTCGGATTGGTCCATCTTCTTTTGAATTTTGGCTCAAAACCGCTCATAATGACAAACCATCTACTATATTTAAAGTTATTGAGTCACCATGTGCCAAAAATGACACAGGTTGGGGGATACATATCAACGCAGCGATCAAACTTCCTAATGCTGACATTGTTGCCAGAGAGGGTGGCATGGTTGTTCAATATGCTAATTTGAGAAGAAATGGGTGTAGTTCGGATTCCAATGGATTTCGATCCCCAATTTCAGATGAAAAATGGCATCACATTGTTTATGTAAGTGGTGCCCGTTATATAGATGAGTTTGGTCAGAAGTGGAGTGCAAATATTATCTATATAGACAACATACGTCAGGCGTTAGGCAGATCTCGTGAAACGAATCCTGACGACTTTGTCCCGTATACGCAATCTGTCTATCTTGGTGCTACCAATAATGATGGAAAGCCAAGCAAATATTATTTTCGAGGCAGTATTGATGAAGTGCGGGTTTACAATCGTGCACTCACTCATAACGAAGTGACCCAAAATTTTGCTTCTGGTATCGGTCTTGCAGTTGAATCCACTCAAAAGTTACCTATAGTCTGGGGCGAACTGAAGACGAAACGTTAACATGTAATCAACTTGATAATGCCAATACACAAACATGTATAAAATACGTAAGTCCTGTTGAATTTATTTTCATTACACAGATATATTCGGAGACTGATTATCTAAACATTTTCAAACTTCATCTACGAACTACCCTCAGTTAAGTGGTTGAACATCCCGCTTATCAAAGCAAAAGTAGTATATACAAAAGGAGAATAAAATGAAACTGCAAAAACACCTCACACTAATATTCACAGCAACTTTTTTGGCGATGTTGCTTATACCGATCAATTATACGTTGGCGGAAAAAGCAACCCCAGAAAAAATAAAGAAAAAAGGACTCATCCCCTTTGACCACCCGCAAAACCCCGAAGCGAAGGTTGAAGTCAACTTGACAGATAAACTCATCAATCTGGTCACTAAATCCATGAATTCAGCACCAGAGGTGAAAGAGGTAGTCCAAATGCTTGATGGTATCTATGTCCGCACTTATGATAGTCCTATAGTAACTCACGGGACAAAGGGGACAATGCTTGTTGAATACTATCAAGAGAAACTTAAAAAAGAGAAATGGGAAGTTTTCATCAAAATCAAGGAAGCGAACGAAATGGTTGAAGTCAATCTGCTATATGATGAAGATGTAGCTTACGGTATCTTTGCCATTGTGGTTGCCGATAAGTCTGAAAAGCGTAAGGAAGTCACCTTTGTTAACATTGTCGGCAAAATCGCTACAGAACGGATTAGCGATTTGCTTGGTAATTTGAGCGATTTTGGGACTACAGATATTGATCTCGGTGACAAATTGAAGGTAAAGGCAGAACTAAACCCAGATAGAGGGACCGTTCAAAAAGGGATGCTCGCGGTTAAAATCGAAAAACCGCCAAAAATTGATGGAAAACTTGATGATAAATGCTGGAAAATCGCGCCTCAAACCGACAAATTTACGCATGCGAGTACCGAGAAACCGGTCAAAGATCAAACTATAGTTAAACTGGTTTATACGGATAAAGCGATCTATGTTGCATGGAAAATGCACGATTCCGATCCAAAAAATATCATAAAACGCCAAACTAAAGATCAAATACGATTTGTGAACGAGGATTCAGTCTGCTTCAGCATTGACCCATTTCACACGCACAGATCCGCGCAACGCACCTTATTTATGGCAAACCCGTTGGGCAAAAAATTTGTTCAATTTGCCACTGCACGTCCAAAGAATCGCGAATATGCTGACAAGTGGAAGGTCGCAGCTAACACTGTCAAAGACGGATGGGTTGTAGAGATGGAAATTCCTTGGCAGATATTGGATTATCCAGAAACTACCGAACCGATTCAGATGGGGATTAACTTTGACAGAAAACAGCAACGGACAGGTGAGCATTCTTGGTGGTCTAATGTCGGTGTTGAAAAGTTATACAGCAACGATGGCAATTGGATGCGAGTTCTACCGCCATCAAAATCATCACGCATGCAAGGGATGTTAGATGCGTTTGAGAAAGGCAAAAGTTCTCCGGTTGGCAAGGATTTCTTTCGACTCGTCAATACCAGCGGCTTAAACTCTATTGATGGGTTACGACTTGGTGGTGGATTTGAAATAGGAAAAAGATGGTATTACGATCCACTCTTTTTTGAAAGATCCGGTGAAACGATTCGACGGGATATAAGTCCAAACGCAACAAACGGTATTGATGAAAACGATTTCGGTGGACGATCCAGCCTATCACCGAAACCATTTGTATTTGGTACCATGAGTTATGCGCTTCGGACAGAAGCCCCTAATTATCGACTGGGTGGCGGTGTCATATTCGGTGAGAAATCAAATCTGACGTATAGCGCCCAAATTCATAGGCTAACATCTGCCAGGGACAGAGACCTTTTGTTAAGCGGCAGTGAGCAATTCTTGAGAGCATTCACTGATGCGGACTTCAATGACTACTATACAAGACAAGGCGGCGTGATGGCACTGCAATGGCAGCATGCATCTTTAAAGCATACGATCGGACTATCCCTGCTTTTGGAAGAACATGAAAGTATATGGAAAGATAGCACCTCTTACTTCAGAATCGGAACCTCAAGTTACCACTTGGGCACAGATTTAAGACCGAATTCTCCAATATACGATGGTAGAATGCATAGTATTTCCTTAAAATATGATTTTGACACTCGGGAAAACACTAAAGTAAGATACGACTTGGGAAACCGAGGTAACAATAACGAGTGGTATAACACTTTCCTTGTTGAACACTCGAATTCTGCAATGGGGTCTGATTATGATTTCGCTCGCTTTATTGTACATCTCCGTAACTACCACCCCATTGGAGATGATCGGATTGATACACGCTTTAAAGTCGGTCTTGCCTCTACTTCATATATGCTCCCTTATCAACGCCAATTTGTCCTTGGCGGCACTGGAACTTTACGCGGATACTCACTCTACGAATTCGTGGGTAACCACGGATTTCTATTTAATATGGAGTATGCTCATAGCGTAGCAAATAGAATTTACATTGTGCCTTTTGTAGATATAGGACAAGCATATCACCGCCTTGCGGACATAACGGATATTTACCCAAAGGCTAATCTCGGTGTCGGTTTCCAATTCGGTATCTTCAGGGTAAACCTTGCAAGAGCCCTTGAGAAAGATCGTGGGTATCAAGCCAATTTTAAATGGTCCCGCACATTTTAATCTTACTGAAATTGAAAGGAGAGTCCAATGAAAAAATTGAATCAGTTTTTAAAACTTACCGTTTTTGCTTCTCTGTTTACATTGCCTTTTCTTACCGGTTGTGCTGAAACGGAACGTGAAATGATGTTCCTTGATACTGATTTACCTGAAAGTGCTATTGTGACCGTAGAAGTACCCGCAGAAGCAGAATTCAAACTGCTTATCTCTACTGACTACAGTAAAGAGCAGGACAACTTCGGTAGTACAGTCATCATCCACAATAAGGAAAAAGAATACTCCGTTACACAGGATTTTAGTGAGACAATATCATTTGATTCTGAGGAACCACGTATTTCAGTCAAACTAACCTGTACTAAGATTGACTCTATGAGCGAAAATAGTTCCAATTCAGTTCGTCTCATCGTGCAGTTTAACGGTGATGGAAATTTTGACAGAGGAAACCACAATCAATTGCTGCAACCAATTGAATTAGGTTCATTTGTAAGTGTACAAAGTACTTTTAGTCGATATGAAGGTGTCTCATATAGGATCGAACGTGATACAGGTCCTGGCATGCCTGATTTCCGACAGTAGAATGCTCCCTTATCCAACATGATTGTACAAATGTATGTAACCGTACTAAATTGATGCCGAATGCAATATATGTATTCGGTGTCAATTTTTTGCATCGTTGTTTCAAAACCATGCACATAGTAGCTTCTAAATTATAGTAAAATCCACAATTACCTGGACACATTGGCAAGGTTAGGAAGAAATCAACGGTATGAATGCCATTTAGGCATTCCCCGCCTCGCCAGCGAGAGCGTGTAGGGATTGTTGTTCATTAAATTGTGAACATATTTTCGGATTCTACTATCAGAAACAGCAAACTGAATGACTTTCTTACTGTTAGTTTTACAATAGCATCGGTTTTTCAAGCGTGCTATAATGTTTGAAATATCAAAAGGAGAAAGTACGCAACGGATAATATCAGTAATCATCTAATTTGAAATTGAAAGGAGAACTCAATGAAAAAATTGAACCAATTTTTGAGTTTTACTGTTTTTCTACTTACATCACTTCTATTTACAGGTTACAGCGGAGGGGAACGCGAAATGATAAAACCGACAATTACGATTCTTGGCACTTATCACATGGACAACCCAGGAGCGGATGCTGTCAACTTTGAAGCAGATGACGTGTTAGCTCCTAAAAGGCAGCGCGAACTTCATCAACTTGTCAAACAACTCGCGCGATTTACCCCGACTAAAATAGCCGTTGAGGCAGATACCAGCCTTGACGCTGAGGTCAATGCTGAGTATCAAGATTATCTAAATGGAGTATATCAACCGGGACGAAGTGAAGGTGATCAAGTAAGTTTTCCACTGGCAAAAGAGATGCAACATCCGAAGATTTACTGTGTTGACTGGTTCAGAGGTACAGGTGAGGAACAAACAGTGGATGTTGAAGATTTTGCAAAGACACATAATCAAAGTGCATTACTGGAAAAAACCAATGCCAGGCTTGAAGCTATAGCACAAGAGTCTCTCGCTACCCTCACGGAGATCCAAAAAACTGGGAGTGTGATAGATATACTCCGCTTTTTGAATCAGGAAGAGACCATTCGTGTTATACATGAGATTAATACGTTTCCACAGTTCACACTCGCCCAAATCGGTGTCGCGGACCAATATGTCGGATTGGATTGGTTATTGAGCTGGTACGAGAGAAACCTCAAAATCTTTGTGAACCTGACGCGCATCACCGAATCTGCCGAAGATCGAATTTTGCTGATTATTGGTGCCGGGCATGTTTTTCTGGTTCAGCAGTTTCTTGAAGATTCAGGCGATTACATTGTCGAAAGCCCATTAAAATATCTGAAATCGGAGAAAACTGATTGATGAAACCACAGATAATTTATGGAATAGTTTTACTCATTACACTATCGCTTATATCAATCATAAACTTAGAAATTGCACATGCGCAAGACACACAAACCGTTAAGAAAGAACTCCCCGCCATCAAAACCGAACAACCGCCAACTATTGATGGTATTCTCAATGATGCTTGCTGGCAAGACGCACCACAAGCTACCGGCTTTACCGATGAACGCACTGAAAAACCCGCAAAAAATCAATCTGTTGGTAGACTCGTCTATACAGATAAAGCCATTTATATCGGACTTCACCTTTACGACGATATGCCCGACAAAATTGTGGCACGTCAAACCAAAGATCAGACGCGATTTCAAGGTGAAGACTGGGTGTCCTTCAGCCTTGACCCGTTCCACACACACCAGTTTTCTGACAGAAATTTCTTTCTTGTTAATGCGCTCGGCACGAAATATGCACATCTTGCTACCGGACGTGCAGAAAAAAGCGAATGGATCGGACTGTGGAAAACTGCGGCTCAGATAGTAGAAGATGGGTGGATTGTAGAGATAGAAATCCCCTGGCAGATGCTGGATTATCCAGACACAAACAAACCTATTCGGATGGGGATTAACATAGATAGAGGACAGCAGCGTACAGGAGAAAAATCGTGGTGGTGTAATCTTGGCGTTAATGAATTTCGAGAAAACGATGGACATTGGGTAGATGTGTTACCACCACGCCGAAAACGTGAACTGAAGTTACTCCCATATCTAATCGGCGGCATCAATGAAACAGAGACTCCTGAAGGAGCGACCTCCAAGTCGCGATGGGAATATACTGCCCGCGCAGGTGGCGACATCCGCTATGAGGTGACGCCACAAATACGACTCATCGGAACAGCCTACCCAGATTTTGATAATATTGAACAAGATGTCGAAGGGATTGATTTCTCTTACGGCGAACGCTATGTAGGTGACCGACGCCCTTTCTTTTCTGAAGGTGGCAATGTCTATAACATTGGGAACCTTTTTCACTCACGGCGAATAGTGAATATGGATGGCGGGCTTAAACTCTTTGGGAAACTGGCGAAAAACACATCAGTCGGCACCTTAGGTACGTACCATCGAAACAACCAGAACTTTATTCTTAGAGCTTCGCAATCGTTAAGCGCGACCTCTAATATTAGCGCGTCGTTCCTTTCGCATCATTACCGGAACAATGAAGCGAACAATATAGGTTACTTGGCAGGTGATGTGAGACTTGGCAAGTTTTTGGCAAGATCCGCTATCGCGCAAAGTCAGGCGGGCGAATCAAACGGAAGGGACGGGTATGCCAATGTAATTTATCAAGGACAACTCGTTCAGCCGTATTTATCTGTATTTTTTGTGGATTCAGATTTCATCAACAGACTCGGATACCATCCATTTACAGGTTATCGCGGCCTAAGTTTAGGGAGTTATTTCCGTAACGAATGGCGTGAAGGATTCTTCCGCAGAGTATCTGCTTCTGTCCAAAGCGAGGTGTCCAATACTTACGAAGGTGAGGTTTTCCGGCGTGACCTATCCATATCTTCACTTATCCTAACACATAGCGACTATGCACTTGCCGCTGGCTGGCGGGGCGGGAAATTTGAAGTATTCAACGATAGTGTTTTCAGCATTGGATTCCGTGCGCGTGCTTCTGACAGGTTCAATAATGTTGGCATTACCTACAATTGGGGTGAACAAGCAGGTAAACGGATTCATCGTATCAGCGGAAATCTTAATCTACGTGCCTATGGCTTCACCGCAGGACTCTCCTCACAAATCCAGTGGCACTTCAAGAGACGTTATCAACAGATTCTAACGCTCACGTATGATTTCAGTCCAGCCTTAAGTCTCGGCAGCCGCTTAATATGGCAAGCAGAGCATGTTAACGTATATTTCGCATTGCGCCGTTCTGGCTATGCGGGTATGGATTTTTTTATCATTCTCGGTGAGCCAAATGCTTTAGAATTCAAACAACGTCTTGTCGCAAAAGTGATTCGGGCATTTTAGTATCATAGGTTACGCAATCATAGGCGTCAATTTAGTGTCTGATCTTTCTTGTAACAGGGTTTTCTAACCCAGATTGGGATTCTTGAGTTCCGTAGGAACGATATGTTTATAGAAAAAACGACACCCTTTTTCTTGAGTTCCGTAGGAACGATATGTTTATAGAGACGCCATTGGATACACATACCGCTCCTACGGAGCTCAAGAGGATCTGACACCGTTTCTATAAACATTCCGCCTCTACGAGGCTATACATATCCAAGAAGTAGATCTAAAGTCCTTAAATTGACGCCTATGGTATCATAGGTTACGCAATATATAGCATAAGTCTTTAAAGTACCAACAGTGTTGTAGGGCGGGTCTCTATGGCCCCGTCTAACCTATATGAACCAGAAAGTAAGAGAAAAATAAATTCATCATTTTTCCTGTTTATTGCATTTTATGCAACCCTGCCGCTTCTATAACCTATCTTAACATTATGAAAGACAATTCGTTTTTGGAGCTGAGGCATGCAAAACGATGACGCACAATTGATTCAACGCACATTGGCAGGTGACCAATCTGCTTTCAACACACTTGTGCAAAAATACCAAAAGCCGGTCCACGCTTTTGTATGGCGAAAAATTGGTGACTACCACATCGCTGAAGAAATCACGCAAGATATATTTCTCCGAGTTTATCATAAACTCAACACCTTGAAAAATCAGGATAGTTTTGCAGGATGGCTTTACGTGATCGCGGCGCGCTACTGTTTCGCTTGGTTTGAAAAAAAGCGTCCTCCAATGGAATCGTTAGATGCGATGCCAACAGAGGAATTGGAGGATCTGGCTTATACACAATACCACACGCATCAACAAGAAGAATTCGTGAGTGAACGGCAACGCGAAGTTGTCAATAACCTCCTTCAAAAGTTGCCAGTGAGTGAACGTGCTGCTGTAACGCTTCACTATCTTGATGACAAATCATGTGAGGACATTAGCGAGGTTTTAGGTGTTTCGTCTAACACGGTCAAAAGTCGGCTCCACCGTGCTCGTAAACGTCTGCAGAAGGAGGAACACACGATTCGCGAGATATGGGGTGGTCAGAAAGGAGATATAATGTCAGGTAAATTAGAGGAAATTCGCGGCAAGTTTAATGCATTCATGGAAAAAGTGGAATCTTATCCGCTTTCTGGAGAGGATATTCTTTCAGGTGAGGCATTTCTCAAGGAAGCCTACGATGAGGTGGAAGAGGCACTCAAGGGTGAAATCACACCTGAGTTGGCACATCTCGCTGTGGATAAGATATTTGCTCATTATGGCAAAATCGGTATGGAAAAACGGATCCCGTTGCTCCGAAAGTATCAAGACATAGCACCCAATGATGAGGAACGTTTCTGGGCACATGAACACTTAGTGTATAGCCTAACTTGTCTGGATAGAAACGCAGAGGCTATTGATGAACAGAAAAGTCTTTACCGTTGGACATGCAAAAATATGTCAGATAAATATGTGTTAGAAGTTGTTTCCAATCTCACCAGCGCGGGATGTTGGAAAGAAGAAGGGCGTATTGATGAATGGTTCCAACTTTTTGATGAAGCATCTGAACGTCTTGAAAAGCCTGAAGTGAGTGACTACTCTCGTTGCGATTTCCTTCAAATAGGTGCAGAAGTACTACGAGGCAATGACCGCTTTGACGAGGCATTGCTTGGTATTGAAAAGTTGGAACTTGCTAACAAAGACCAGGATTGGGAGCATTATTTCAGATTCTGGTTGGCTGTGAGAACAAATAGGCTTTTGATATACGGAAAACAAGGTAACTGGGATCGTTTTGATCAAGTGTTTGCTGATCTCCAAAGGTTCATTGAACTGGAAGTGGAAAAGCATGAAGCAGGCTATCCTGTGAATATTAATGATCTTATTTGGGCTGCTCACGATGTGGGTTGCTGTTTGGTGTGGATGAAGAAGTATGAGGAAGCAAAACACAATCTACAAATCTCTCTTGATTTACAGAATAAGAACGATTATGCATACTTCATGCTTGCTGTAAGCATCTGGGCAACAGAAAAGGATCGAGAAAAGACGCTACGTTACTTAAAACTCGCTTCGGACTATGTGCTGAATTATTGGAATCAAGATAGGTACTATCCTGCCTTCCTTGAAACACCTGAATTTGCTGATGTAAAGGATGATAAAGAGTTTCTGAAAGTCCTTGGGCAGAAATAGGGTTACTCTTACTTGTTGGTAGTGATTTGAGTATTTTATTGTGAATTATAAAAATAATTATACACTTTCACCCCTTGGTAGGCGAGGTTTCCTAACCTCGCTGGTGCAAAGTGTATAAAAAATTATAGTATCTACCATAAACCTATTTCTACCACACAATTTTCCTGAGGAGTGTTGTGAACGCTCCCGACTCATAGAGGGCGCGATCTCTCTTGCTTACCGAGATAGGTCACGCCTATAATTTATTTCAATTCTCTTGCAACAAACTTGTGAAAACACGATAAAAATTCCGAAGATTTTCATTTTTTCTGGCATGATGCACGTTTTCTGCTCAAACTTTCGTCATTAAATAATAGAAGGATAAACCGTTTTCAATAGGAGGAAGTTTCGTGGAAAGAGAAGATGATGTTGAACTTATTCGCAGAATCTTATCGGGTGACGACGCTGCGTTTAGCATTTTGGTCGAAAAATACCAAGAAAGCATTCATGCCCTTGCATGGCGGAAAATTCGAGATTTTCACTATGCGGAAGAGATTATGCAAGACACCTTCCTTAAGGCATACAAAAAACTTTCGACACTCAAGAATCCCAACCAATTTGCTGGATGGCTCCATGTCATCGCAAATCATCTTTGCATTGATTGGGTCCGAAAGCAAAAACCTGTGATGCAATCACTGGAAGAAACACATCCGCAAGAAATCGATGAATCCTCTTATACACAACATCTGTCGGAACAACGGATGACAGAGAGAACTGAGTATTGCCATGAGCTTGTCCAACAACTCTTGGAAAAACTGCCAGAAAACGAACGCGAGGTCGTAACACTCTACTATCTTGACGAAATGTCAACGAAAGAGATCGGTGAAGTCATGGGAGTGTCAGTAAATACAATTACGAGTCGACTCCAACGCGCGCGAAAACGTTTACAAACTGATCAGGAACACTTAGATCAAGAATTTTTTGGGTATTTAGCATTAACTGATAATCTGAAGGAGAATATTATGAGTCAATTAGCGCAACTTCGCAGTAAGTTCGATGCATTCATGGAACAAGTAAAATCTGACCCTGCATCAAGAGAAGATATTCTTAAGGAGGCAGCCAACGAGATTGAAGATGCGCTTAGGGGTGAAATCACACCTGAGTTGGTGCATCTTGTAGTTGAGGATATGTACTCGCGTATGGGTAGTCTCGGCATGGAAAAACGGGTGACTCTACTCCGTAAGTATATGAATGACGCGTCAGATGATACAGAACGTTACTGGTCGCATAAATCTTTAGTGCATAGTCTCGCTTTCCTTCGGAGAAATCGAGAAGCTATTGAGGAACAGACATGTCTTTACCGTTGGGCATGCAAGCACTCAGAAAAATATGTGTTGCGGGTTGTCTCCAATCTAACCACTGCCGGATGTTGGAAAGCGGAAGGTCGTATTGATGACTGGATTCGACTTTATAATGAGGCATCTGAACGCTTAGAGAACCCTGAAGTGAGTCAGTACAGTCGTTGCATGTTTTTGCAATTCGGAGCAGAGATATTCCGAAAGAACGACAGGTTAGAGGCGGCACTTCTCGAAATAGAAAAGTTGGAACATGCCAATGGCAAACCCGGTTGGAGGAGTTATTTTAGGTTCTGGTTGGCTATAAGAGAGAATCAACTGCTGTTGTATAGCAAACAGGAAAATTGGGATCGTTTCGATCAAGTCTATACGGAAACGAACACATTTATTGAAGGAGAGTTGAAAAAACTGAATGCAGGTTTTCCTGTAAATACTTACGAACTTGTTTGGGCTGCTCACAATATCGGTTGTTGTCTGGTATGGTCGAAGAAGTATAACGAGGCGAAACCTTTGCTACAACTCGCCGTCGATTTGGAAAATTGGAATGAACATAGTTACTTCATGCTCGCTGTGAGCATCTGGGCATCTGAGAAAAATAGAGAGAAGACTTTACACCATTTGAAGGTCGCTCAGGACAAGTATGTGGTTACCTCCTACAATTATCTGAATAGCTACTATCCGGAATTTCTTGAGACCCCCGAATTTTCGGATGTAAAGGATGACCCAGAGTTTCTGAAGGTCCTGGGGCAGAAGTAATACCATTTCTAATTGAACTCAGTGCGGTAGGAGGGAACTCCGATTCCCGACGACAAACAAACAAACAGACCGCGATTCGGAGATCGCTCCTACGCTTGAATAGAGATAAAGATCTCAATGGTAGGAGGGAACTCCGATTCCCGACGACAAATAGGGCGCGATTCGGAGAAAGTATATAGACATCTGAAATCCCACCTCGTAGGTTCCGTTCTAATAGAAGGAAGACTTCATGTTAACAACGCTCATCCGCCGAGAACTCCTTGACAACCTGATGACGTTCCGCTTCGCCGCAGCTGTTTTAATTATGTTGTTGCTCGTCGTTGCCAATACCTTTGTGCTCATCAAGGATTATGAACGACGGTTAGAAGCTTACAACACTGTTCTCAAAACGCAGCATCGGCAATCACAGGAATTGAAGACCTATTCGGGCGGAAGATTGCACGTTGCCCGCCCACCAAATCCGTTGAGTATTTTCAATGTCGGGTTAGATAAACGGCTGGGCAACGAGATTTGGATATCTCACAGTTTTGTGCCGACGCTGTGGGATACTGGAACGTATAAATTGACGAATCCACTTCTCAACCTCTTCACTTCGATTGATATTGTTTTTATCTTTGAGGTCGTTCTGAGCCTAATAGCACTTATTTTCGCCTATGATGCCATTGCGGGGGAACGCGAGCGTGGCACATTGCGTTTGGTTCTAACGCATCCGGTGCGTCGAGGTCAAATCCTGCTTGCGAAATACATCAGTGCGATGCTCTGCTTGCTTGTCCCGTTGCTGATAAGTCTACTCCTCGCTGTGATTTTGCTGACAACATCCACGTTCATTTCTCTGAGTACGGGTGATTTCCTCCGTATCGGTGGGATTATCTTGAGTTCAATTGTCTATCTGTCGGTATTCTACCTCATCGGCATGCTAATTTCAGCAGTAACCCGCAGAACCGGTACCGCGCTGATGCTTGCTATGTTTATCTGGGGGTTTTGGGTGTTGGTGTATCCAAACGCGGTTCTCGCCGCGATTGTCCCGCCTCAGACTTCCCAACCACGTATGGTATCTGCTTACGAAGAAATCAAACAGATATGGGAAGCATTCGACAGAGAGCGAAAGCACTTTCTTGCGAGTGATACCGTTCCAGGAGAAGATCCGCATTTTGGTATGGTAGGAGCAGATCCGAATTTCAACCAGATATGGGGATCAGGTTACCACTACGAATACTTTCATAGAGATTCATCAACACTTAGGTATGACTACCACGCTGTTTCAAACATTGAGGAGCTTAGTGAAGCATCCAAACTCCAGGTCCCACATGCACAGGATTATTACCGCTTCCTCGGGCCGCAGGTCATCAACACCGCAGAACGCGCGTGGCTTGTCCGAAAACAGGCACTCGAAACTATCTTTTTTCAACCAGCAGTTATTGATCGCATCCTCTTGAGAGGCTCGCCAGTCGGGATGTACGACGCGGCAACGCAAGCGTGGGCAGGGACAGACCTGCGCGGACTCAGAGATTTTTTTGAAGCGGCGCGAAGGCACCGACGGACCTTGATTGATTATTACTATGATAAGGACGCTTTCGGATCGCAACAATGGTTTTCTGCCGACAAGGGCGCGGTAGATTGGAATAGTTTGCCTCAGTTTTCTTTTCAAAGGGTTGACGTTGTCACAAATGCTAAGCGGGCGTTGCCAGATGTATGTATACTGGTCATGCTTAACATAATTCTGTTCGTATTAATATTTCTTATTTTCATCAAAAGTGAAGTGTAGAATAGCGTTCAGTACGCTCACTGCGTAATCCGTACTGATAACTATAAAAAATGTGGCATATTGCGAAACGAGAAATTTACGACAATCTGAATAGCCTCCGGTTTGCGCTAACAACAGTGTTGTTTCTCAGCTTGATGCTGATTAATGCCGTTGTGCATCTCGGCGAACATCCTGTGCGGATGCAGAAATATCACGATGCCGTTACAGGATCGCTGAATCGCTTAACATCTCGCACGAATTTGTATCACATTGCGCAAGAGGGGCCCGGATACCTTTACAAAAAGCCGTCATCTCTCCATTTCTGTGCAGATGGTGGTGAGACTTTTTTGCCAGATAATGTCCACGGCGGATTTGTCGCCTGGGCCACCGAT
Organism: Candidatus Poribacteria bacterium; assembly: GCA_965221425.1. Classification (GTDB taxonomy): domain Bacteria; phylum Poribacteria; class WGA-4E; order WGA-4E; family WGA-3G; genus MSPOR6. The sequence continues at coordinate 1,814,565 of OZ244889.1, forward strand.
GACTTAGCAGGCTTCTGGCAGTTAGATTATATGCCTGCAACTCTCAATTCAAAAAATATTCGTCCAGACACCATCAAAATAGATTGGAAGTTTGTGATCGGGTACGTCTTGAGTCTCATCGCGATCCTATTCACCTTTGATTCTATTTCTGGCGAACACGAGCGTGGTACACTACGTTTGACATTGGCGAACTCGGTCCCGCGACATACCGTGTTGATTGGGAAATTTTTAGGCGCACTGGTCAGTATTAGTGTCCCGTTTACGCTTGCCGTGTTAATGAATCTCTTGGTAATTTCTACGTCCAACGATGTGCAACTTGGCGTTGAGGCGTGGAACCGTTTAGGTATTATTTTTTTTATTGCGATTCTGTATCTGTCTCTGTTTCTTGCGTTAGGTTTGTTGGTGTCGTCACGTGTGCGGCACAGTGCAGCGAGTCTTGTGGTCCTTCTGCTAACGTGGGTCACCTTCGTGGTTTTTATGCCGAGCACGCTTGCCTCCATTGCAAGTGGATTTTCAACACCGATGACTTATGGTCAATTCGACCAACGCGCGAGACAACTTGTAAATGAACTTAGGGGTGAATACGACGCTCGTTTGCAAGGCACGCGTGAGGATTCAGCGAAAAAAATAGAGTTAGCGGGTGAATATGTTATCAAAGATGTAACGGAGCGGGAACGTTTGAGCCATGAATACTTAACTCAGCAGCATGCCCAAATTCAATTAGCGCGTTCTGTCACCCGCATCTCACCCGTTGTGCTCGTCCAGCATCTTCTTGAGGTTTTTGCTGGAACTGGGTTTGAACGGCACCAACAATTTGTGGAAAATGTGCAGCGTTACGCTCGTGAATACCGAAGATTTGTCTCGGATATGGATAGAGCAGATCCCGATAGTCTCCATATCATTGGGGTTTATGAAGGTATGTCGAAAAAGCCCATCAGCCCTGAATCAATTCCGACGTTTGAAGATACGCTCAGTCTTAGCCGTGATTTCAACACAGCAGCAATAGATTTACTATTGCTAACGCTATTTTTCGTTGTTTTTCTCTCCGGAGCGTTCCTTGCCTTTGTACGTGTTGAAATTTAGAATATGGCTGTGTTCGCTATCTTCTATACTTCCAACTTTCCAACGCTTATGAGGATCAAAAACCTAAATTAATATTCAAACGTGCTTAAACCGTCTAAATCCCCTTATCAGAGGGCTTATCAACGTGCCACGCAAGTCCTAAAAAATTCAGGGTTTTCATTTTTTCGCATAATGCACGTTTTCTGATCAAAGTTTCGCCTTTAGATATTGGAGAGTGTGAACCGTATTGTTAATTTTACGTATGGGAGAAGAATAGAATGAATTTCAAAAACATTGTTAACATTTGCTATGGCTTACTCTTATGTTTTGTGGCTTTTACGTCAACAACAATTAGCGAGGGAGAAGAAATGAATCCTTTAACACTTGATGATTTGCTCAAATTTAACGAGTTTATTTTTAGAGTCCCTATTGATATTACCTCCGACGGAAACTGGATTGCCTACAACACGCAGAACCGTGAACAGTATGAAGGTGGAGGCGGAGACTCATTGTATTCTAAAACGGGTGTGATAATTGAAATGGCGTACGGAACAGTTTGGGTGACGAATACACGTACGAGTGAACATCGTAACCTCACTCATGATTGGGGTTCAAGTTGGGCGCCGAGATGGTCTCCTGATGGGACGCGTCTTGCCTTTTTCTCGGATCGGATGGGTAAGCCTTATTTGTACGTCTGGGACCGAGAATCTGACGACATGCAGGAGTTTGCATCGGAAACCGTTCGGACGTTCTTTGGCTTTGAAGTGCCGAAATGGACACCGGACGGACGTTTTGTTCTTTTTAAATCCGTTTCTTCAGCAGATGCACCAATTTCTGATGAATCTGCACAAGATGAATCTCAGGTTTCACCTAAAACTTCACAAGAAACATCTTTCGTTGAAGTATGGGACTTGCCTAAAAGACGATTTAAACAACGAGAAATTGAGTCGGAAAACGGACAACTTGAAGAAAATCAACATAAAACAAAAAAGACAGAACTTATAGTAGACTTGGTTATTGCCGATACTAAGACCGGCAAAACATTCTCGTTGATGAAAGGATATGAGATTAGGAGTTTTGATATTGCCCCTAATGGTGAACAGGTAGCTGTCATGGTTAATCTGGGACCTGAAGCACCTACATCTCAACAAACAGTATATGATCTCTACGTCTTGCCACTGTCAACGGAGTTCAGCGATGCTCCAACTACGGAAATTGAACCGATTGCGCGAAAAATCCGACTCGGATATGCCGGAATTACTATCAGTTGGTCACCGAATTCAAAATACATTGCGTACACAACAGAAGGCGATCTGGCATCCGGAGATTTATACATCGTTGATATAGAAACTGGTGTAGCCCATAATCTCACAGAAAACCATGACGTTGATCTTGGACGATCATATAAACCGCCTCTCTGGATAGGAGAAAGCGACACACTTCTCTGCATCGCGCGAGGACAAATATGGAAGGTGCCTCTGAACGGCGACGCGATACGAAACTTGACAGAAAATTTTGAGTTTTCTGCTCATGATGTATTTTACCCGAGCGAAGGGTATACACCTTGGACGGTTGACAATGCTGTTACAATAAAAGTTTATGACCACAAACAGAGCTGCCACAGCTATTATCGTCTTTGTCTCAAGGAAAACACGGTTACACTTTTACGGGAGGAAGATAAGCATCGGACTGTTCATGCAAGCCGCTTTCATCAAGATGTGGCAGAGGAAACAGGGGAATTTATTTATGTTGTTGAAAGCAACCAAGAACCGCAAAATATCTGGATAAGCGATACTGCTTTTGAATCTCCACGGCAAATTACTGATATTAATCCACACTTAAAGACAATTGACTTTGGCAGAAGCGAACTTATTGAGTGGGCACTTGAAGATGGAAAAACAGTTAAAGGAATCCTCGTGCTACCGCCTGAGGCATCTGAGAAAAATCCGGCACCGATGATTGTAAGCGTCTATGCAGGAGATGAACCTTCAACACTGATCAACTTCTTTGCTTTCGGTGAGAATATAGGGGGTGCCCATCCGGGTATGTTTGTCTCACGAGGTTATGCACTTTTTCTACCTGACTTTCCCGTGCCAGAGATTGAACCTTCCAAGCAGTTTTCGAGTGTCCTTCTTCCAGGAATTGATGCTGCAATTGCGACTAAAAAGGTGGATGTAGAACGGTTAGGAGTCATCGGTCATAGTTTCGGTGGTTATACCGTGAATGTGCTTATCACACAAACAACGCGATTTAAAGCTGCAGTCGCTGCTGCATCTATCGGCAACTTAATCAGTGGATACCTTAATAGTGGGCTTGGTGTCGGTTGGCACGAAGCTGGACAAGCCGGAATGGGTGGTTCCTTATGGGAATTTCCACAACGTTATATTGATGGTTCACCAGTCTTCCATCTGGATAAGGTTGAAACGCCTTTGCTTCTGATTCACGGAGATCAAGATTTCATACCCTTTGAACAGGCGCAGGAAATGTTCATGGGACTTGCAAATCTTGAGAAAGAGGTTGTGTTGTTGAAATACAAAGAAGCAGACCATTGGCAGGGCTTCTGGTCAAACGAAAAACTTGCCGATTATTGGAAGCGGGTACTAAATTGGTTTGACGAATATCTAAAATCGGAGAAAACTAATTAATGAAACTACAAAAAACTTATGCGATAGTGTTGCTTATTACACTATCGCTTATTTTGATGGTAAACGGACAGAACGTAGCAGCACAGAACACACAAACCGTTAAGAAAGAACTCCCCGCAGTCAAAACCGAACAACCACCTACCATTGATGGTGTTCTTAATGATGCATGTTGGCAAGATGCACCGCAAGCCGTTGGTTTTACTGATGAACGTACCGAAAAACCGGCTAAGAATCAGTCTGTTGGTAGGATCGTTTACACAGATAAAGCTATCTACGTTGGACTTCACCTATATGATGATATGCCCGATAAAATCGTGGCGCGCCAAACAAAAGATCAAACGGGAATCGGTGGAGAAGACTGGGTTTCTTTTAGTCTTGACCCATTTCACACACACCAGTTTTCTGATAGAAATTTCTTCATGGTAAATCCACTTGGAACGAAATTTGCGCATCTCGCTACAGGACGTGCCGCAAAAAGCGAATGGATTGGACTATGGAAAGCGGCAGCACAGAGAGTAGAAGACGGATGGGTTGTAGAAATGCAAATCCCATGGCAGATATTGGATTATCCCGACACAACAGAACCCGTTCGGATGGGGATCAATCTTGATAGATTTCAACAGCGTACTGGCGAACGTTCATGGTGGTGTAATCTTGGCGTTCAAGAATTCCGAGAAAACGATGGACATTGGATTGATGTGTTACCCCCACCGCGAAAACGCGACCTAAAATTCTTACCCTACCTGATTAGCGGCATTAGTGAAACAGAAACTTTTGTAGGAGCAACCTCCGAGTCGCTACGAGAATATACTGCCCGCGCGGGAGCGGACCTACGCTATGAAGTTACGCCACAACTACGTCTCATCGGCACAGCTAACCCAGATTTTGATAATATTGAACAATCTGTGGAAGGTATTGATTTTTCTTACAGTGAACGTTATGTAGATGACCGCCGTCCGTTCTTTTCTGAAGGCGGGAATGTCTACAATCTCGGGAACCTTTTCTATTCGCGTAGGATAATGGACATGGACGGAGGGCTTAAACTCTTTGGAAAAGTAGCAAAAAACACGTCAGTCGGCACATTAGGCACCTATCATCGCAACAACCAGAACTTTATTCTACGCGCAAAACAATCCTTGACAGCTACTTCTCACATCATCGCGGGGTTCCTATCACACCACCGTCCGGACACAGATACAAACAGTGTCGGTCGTCTTTCAGGTAGTGTTAGACACGGTAAGTTTTCGGCGGAATCAAGTTTCACCCAAAGTTGGGAAGAGGAGTCGGATGGAAGAAAAGGAGATGCCTATATAAAATACAATGGATCGCTTTTTCAATCAACGTTATTTGGATATTTTGTGGATCCAGATTTCATAAATAACCTCGGCTATCAACCGTTCACCGGCCTCCGTGGCGGTGGTGTAGAAGGAATTATCTCAAACGAATGGCGGCAAGGCTTAATCCGTAGCATTTTCGTTGGAGCGAATTTCATAGCTGCTAACAATTACAATGGTGAACTATTTCAGCAAGATGTCTCTGTCTTTTCAAATTTCTCGACACATAGTGATTACGGACTTTCTGTTAATTGGTATGGTGGACGATTTCAAGAATTCACTGATAGCGTTTTTAGCATCAGATTAAGAGCACGTACCTCGGATCAGTTCAACAATGTCAATATTAGTTATAACTGGGGTGAACAAGCGGATAAGCGGCTTCATCGCATCAGTGGAAACCTGAATCTCCGTGCTTACGGCTTTACTGCAGGCCTCTCCTCCAGTATCCAATGGCATTTTGAGAAACGCTACCAACAAATTCTAACCCTCGGCTACGATTTCAGTCCCGCCTTAAGCCTCGGTAGCCGTTTAATTTGGCAAGTAGAAGGATTTAATATCTACTTCGCGTTACGCCGCTCCGGGTATGTTGGCACAGACTTTTTCATTATCCTCGGCGATCCAAACGCCCCAGAATTCAAACAACGTCTAATAGCAAAAGTTATCCGAGCATTTTAGGGTTTTCACGGATATCCGTGTGTTGTTCATAATCAGGTTAGTTATTTCTGCTACCTCTCATGTTATAATATATGACATGAGAGGTATTTTATTTAAGGACAAAATATATAAACAGAACGTTGTAAGCGTGTAATAAATAATACCATTTCTAAATAACGATGGGACATTATTCATAAATCGGTTGTAAGAATGCAACGCTCTCTTCTGTAGGAGCGACCAGGAGGTCGCTCCTACAGAAGAGACTCAAAAATCGAAATGATACTTTGTCAATTAGAAATGGTATAAGGTTAAAAAATAGTAGGTCGCTAAACATCTTTTAGAAAATAAACCCTTATGTTCAGGAGACAATCTTATGAAAAGTCTGTGGAGACCGGACTTCGTTAGCAAGTTTGTCTTGACTTTGCTAATATTCGTATCCGTTTGCTCAGTAATAGCATGGGATACTAAAGACCAAAAGGGGACAGAGATGGAAAAAAACAGAATTCAGATTTACAAAGAAAACCCGCGTTACTGGCAATATAAAGGCGAACCGATTCTACTAATCGGTGGTTCAGTTGAGGATAATTTATTTCAAATACCCAATCTCAAAGAACATCTTGAACTTTTGAAGTCTGTCGGTGGCAACTATGTGCGGTCTACGATGGGGTGGAATGATGAAGGCGATATACCACCTTTTAAAAAAGTCGGTGACAAATATGACTTAAATCAGTGGAACGAAGAATTTTGGAACCGTTTTCAGAACTTCATCAAATGGACACACGAAATGGATATTATCGTCCAAATAGAAGTGTGGGCAACCTTCACATATTACCGAGATAATTGGGAGGTCAATCCTTTCAATCCAAAAAATAACAGCAACTACACAGCAGAGGAAACGGGGTTACCTACTGTTGTCAAAGACCATCCTGTGGCAGCAAAGAACAACTTTTTCTGGTCTGTGCCGAAAGAGCGCAATCAGAAAAACGTCTTGAAATATCAGGAAAAGTTTGTAGATAAACTTCTGGAAGAGACACTTCCGTACGGGCATATACTCTACTGTATGGACAACGAAACTGCCGTTACGGCTGCATGGGGTGAATACTGGGCAACATATATCCAGAAGAAAGCAAAGGAAGCCGGACGTGTCGTTGAAACGACAGAGATGTGGGATCCTTGGGATCTATCAGATAAAAAACATAAAGCCACTTTTGACCATCCCGAAACCTATTCGTTTTGCGATATATCACAGAATAACCATCAGAAACGGCAGCGGCATTGGGATAACGCCCAGAAAATTCGCATACAACTCTCACCGATTCGTCCCATCAATAATATTAAGATTTACGGTGCTGATGGCGGGCGATTCGGCAGTACGCGAGATGGGTTAGAGCGGTTTTGGCGAAACATTTTTGGTGGGTTTGCCTCAGCGCGGTTCCACCGTCCCGACAGCGGCGTTGGTTTGAGCAAAATCGCACAAGCACATCTTAAGAGTATGCGAACCATCACAGACGAGATGGATATTTTCGCTTGTGAACCCCACAATGACCTACTTTCCAAGAGAGAAGAAAACGAAGCATACACCTTCGCAAATCCCGGAAAGGAATATGCTGTCTATTTTCCAAAAGGGGGTTCAGTAGACCTCAACCTAAGTGCTATTGAGAAAACAGATACCAATAAATTGGCAGTAAGATGGCTAAATATCCAAAAAAGTGAATGGAAAAAAGAAGAAGAAATCCCCTTTAGTGATAGCATAACATTAGTCGCAGAGACCGAAGAGCATTGGGCAGTTTTGGTTCAAGTAAAATAAGATGTCTTCATATTTCAGGGGCAACCTTATGAAAAATATGTGGCGACTACACTTAGTTATCAACAAATTCGTGTTGGTTTTACTCATATTTCTTTTCGTTTTTTCAGCAGTAGCATGGGATACCGAAGCCATAAAGGATATAGAAATGGAAAAGAATAGAATTCAGATTTACAAAGAAAATCCGCGTTACTGGCAATATAAAGGCAAACCTGTTCTGCTAATCGGTGGTTCTGTTGATGACAATCTGTTTCAGATACCGAATCTCAAAGAGCATCTTGAGTTATTGAAGTCTGTCGGAGGAAACTATGTACGGTCTACGATGGGATGGACGGAGGCAGTCGATGTGCCGCCCTTCAAAAAAGTCGGTGATCTGTATGACTTAAATCAGTGGGGCGATGAATTTTGGACGCGTTTTCGGAACTTCATCAAATGGACACACGAGATGGATATTATCGTCCAAATTGAGGTGTGGGCAACTTTCAACTATTATAGAGATTACTGGGATGTCAATCCATTCAATCCTAAAAATAATAGCAATTATACTGCTGAGGAGACAGGGTTACCCACTGTCGTTAATAGCCACCCAAGTGCAGCGAAAAATGACTTTTTCCGGGCTGTGCCGAAAAAGAACAATCAGGAAATCGTCTTGAAATATCAAGAAAAGTATGTAAATAAACTACTCTCAGAGACGCTTCCTTATGGACACATACTCTACTGTATGGACAACGAGACTGCAGTTACACCTGCATGGGGTGAATATTGGTCAACTTACATCAAGAATCAAGCAGCTGAGGCTGGACGTGGTGTTGAAACGACTGAGAGTTGGAATCCGTGGGAATTGTACCATGAACAACATCGCAATACAAAGGACCATCCAGAAATATATTCTTTTTGTGATATATCACAGAATAATATGCAGAAGCAACAGACACATTGGGATAACGCTCAGAAATATAGGGCAGAACTCTCGCCGATACGCCCCATGAATAATGTCAAAATTTACGGTGCCGATACTGGAAAATACGGTACGACGCGAAATGGGTTGGAACGGTTCTGGCGAAATATATTTGGTGGATTAGCATCTGCACGGTTCCATCGTCCGCCCAACGGACTCGGTTTGACCGAAACTGCACAAGCGAGCCTCAAAAGTATGCGAATGATAACAGACAAGATGGATGTTTTTATCTGCGAACCTCACAATGACCTGCTTTCCAACAGAGAAGATAACGAAGCATACACCTTTGCTAATCCAGGGAAAGAATATGCTGTTTACTTCCCAAAAGGTGGCTCGGTTGATCTAAATTTAAGTGTTGACAAAAACGCAGATGTCAAAACGGTAAAAGTCAGATGGTTGAATATCCTCAAAAGCGAATGGAAAAAAGAAGCGGAAATCCCTTTCAGCGATAGCATAACATTGACCGCACCAACCGAAGCACATTGGGCAGTTTTGATTCAAACAAAATAAACGAGACTACACATAGACGGTAGGCGCGTTTTGTAAACGCGCTGGAAACTCAGAATTTAACTAAAGAAAATGTGTCAAATTTTTTGCATTAACACAAATCTTGTAGTATAATTTATAGCGTTGCTTAAGGAGGGAATCAGTACTAACACCGTTTTCATAATATCGGAGCAATCGCCATGTTTAAACGACGGTCAGACCAATTCAAACATGAAAATATAGGGATGTTTGACCTTGCTTCGATCGGGATAACGCTTGCACTCGCAATTGCTATCGGTTATTTCGGAGGCAAGTGGATCGGAGGCAAATTAGGCTACGCGGAAATCGGATCATACATCGGGTTCGTACTCGGTGTCGCTGCCGGATTTATGGAGATGTTTCGGTCAATAGCGCGATGGAACAGAAAAATGGAACGCATGGAAAAACAACGTCGTGATGAAGCACAACAAGCACAAGAGGATAAAGGAGAATAATTTCTAACCGTTTGAGGATTGACAAAGATTCTCAGTGAACTTATATTAGATATACTCTCCAAAATTGATGGGAGAATGTCGTCTATTGAGAATAAGATGTCGTCTATGGAAAATAGGATGGACAAGAGAATGTCGTCCATTGAAGATAGACTCTCACTGATGGAGCAAGATTTAGCATAGGTGCGTGGAGGACGAGGCGAATTCTGGACAGATATAAATCTTGGATCGCCATCTGTGTCCCTGTTGCCGTTGTCGTGGTCGCAACTTTAAAATAAAAACGTGGATATTCCGCATCTATCGTCAAAATAAGAACAAATCAAAAGGAAACTCACATGTTTTCACGTATACGTTTTACTCTCATAATTAGGGTGGTTTTGTCCATCTGTTTACTCTGCGGACTCATGTTGGGGTGCAGTGAAAGCACAGAAACAGAAGACAAAGATTACGATATTTCATTTCAACAGTTACCTTTGGTTGACGAACATGGTAACCTGATTCCAGACGAAGAAATACCGGTTATCAGTGCGGAAAAAACCCGCGAAGATGACACACATTTCTGGTGGCAACTTAAAGCCGATCCTATTCCAACAAGAGAGGATTTAGTTGTGCTTGTCGAAATTGATGAATCCCTTTTACGACTGGTTATACGGAAAAATGAAAATAGTTCTAAGGAATATCAATCCCTACGACCCCGTGGGGATTGGAGCTTCGGAAAATATGACTCACATATCAGTCAGGCGTTTATAGGAGCAGTCAATGGGACGTTGATGCATATTTGGAGGGCACCCGTTTTGACGGGGGTATGGGTTATAGAGAAGAAAGATGACGGTTGGCACTATACCCCCTTAGATGAGGTACCACGGGTTCTTTATCTTTCCGCTGAGGATACCTATGCACGAAGGTATCCGGCTTTGCCTGCAGAAGATAGCGTAAGATATGCGTACCGCTGGAGTTGGGTTGAAGAAGTGGCACCAGTTGATATTGACGTACTCCCACTACGAGACTTGCTTTTAAAAATACGGGATGAATTGGAAGCCGCGGGATTTGAAGAAGACGCGTGGAATAAGGGTCTTAACCGATTTGTTAATCGTCCGCCGCTGAAAACTGATGATGAATACGTTATCCCATCAGATTTTGTGTTTTCACCCTATTTCACTGGGAGCGATCTATATGTTCACTCAGACCCTGGGAAACCGGACCTACCGCCAGAGATTGATAAGGAAAAAACACCTATAGAGTATGAAACTATTGATGAAGTGTTTTTTTTAGAAGCTATCCCCGCCAGTGGTGGAGAACTTGAAGAAAACGGCAGTATTACCATCAAATTTTACAACACTCCTGGTGAAGTAACAGTTAGTGCTGGTACAGTCACTACTTCCGGTAAGACACGTACAATCTCTGCCCCCGCGGATGGATTTCCAATTGGTTCACTTACCATTATAGTTCAATGGGAAAACGGTGGCTACAAACTTCTTCGTTATACTGTCGTAGATAAAACCGCACCGTATGTTACCGCCAGCAGTCCTGAGAATGGTGCTGAAGGCGTTGACCCCGCGAAGCTGTTTGAAGATGGCATAGAGGTTACATTCAGCGAACCTGTCATCGGAGACCTCATGCTAATGGATGGCGATTTTGATGTCGGTTGGTGGTCCCGGACTAATAGCAATAAAATCACCCTAACAGGAATTGCTGGTAGAGAACTCAGCAACGAAACCGAGTACACAATTGCTGGCACAGTCCGTGATGGTGCTGGCAACGAAGCAGAAGTTGAACACACATTTGTCACTAAAGCTAAAGAGTAACTGCTCATGTAAAAGATATGTGCGATTGAGGGAACTTTTTTCTTAAGCACTGAGATACGCCGAAAAATATATATTGGATTATATAGAGTGGTTTAGAAGAAAGTGTAGTATTGTGGAATCGGGTTTTTTCCACAATTTTGTAATCAAAGCGATAAGGAAAGAACGATGATCTTTAGAAATTTATATTTCAAAAGAATAGCAATAATACTACTCTTTACTGTGGTTGTTGTCGGCATACAAGTGATTGTCTCCAAACTTTATCCTGATGACAGAATAGAACGTTTGGAAGCCACCCATGATGAAATCTTGAGGCGTTTGGAAAGTATCGAAAAACCTCAGAGAAATTCTTTTACCTCAGCGATCGATCGCGCCAAACAGGCAATTGTCCATATAATCACTTATAACACAGAGGGCAATCGCTCCGGGGGGGCTGGCATTCTTATTGACAAAAACAAGGGGTATATTCTAACGAATTATCATGTTATTAAAAATAAAAATGTGGATCAGATCGAAGTTATCTTTCCCAATAGTGATTATCGTAAGGATATAGCGAGGGGGATTTCTGGGGCTATAGTCGGCTATGATCGTCTTTCTGATCTTGCCCTTTTGAAATCTATGGGTATGCAGGGTAGACCCGAAGTTGACGAAATTGAGTGGGGAAATTCCAAAAACTTGCAAGTAGGAGAATGGGCAATTGCAATCGGATATCCTTATGCTCCTGTGGCACAAGCAAATCCAACAATAACTGCAGGAATTATCAGTGCAACCAGTCGAAATTTCCTCGGAAAATTTCAGAGAAATAGGCTCCATACAGAAATGATTCAGACAGATGTCTCCATTAACCCGGGCAACAGTGGCGGCGCGTTAGTAAATATACACGGACAACTCATCGGTATAAACACCTTTATCAGGACCACAAGCGGAGGCTCACAAGGTATTGGGTTCGCTGTACCTGCGAACAACGCAAAAAAAGTTGTGGAACAGCTTATTGCACATGGTTGTGTTATTCCGCCCTATCTTGGAATTCACACACAACCCTTAACCTCTGACTTGATCAAAAAGACAGGAATTCCTTATGGTCCGGGTCTCTCCGCCTTTTCGTCTCCCCGCGGATTCGCGGATGATGGAATGCCTAATTACTCAGGCGTTTACGTAGCCGATATAGATGAAGGCAGTCCGGCTGATAATGCCGGGCTCAAAGTCGGTGATTTTATATCGAGCCGCAGGAGGTCAGAGGATGAGCCGCCAGAACCTGAAGCAACGGCGATTTTTAATGGAGTTGCTCCCATAGAAACGGCGGCTTTTGATGGAGTTGCTCCCATAGAAAACGAAAGGCACTTTAAAACGATGACGCGTCTCTTACCTATCAATCAAAAAATTTATTTTTTCTTTAGGCGACCTATAATTAACCCAAATTCCCATTTTGAAAGATCAGGGACAACCTACTTTCAGACTATATTCCCGCTGAGTACTGTCGTTGAATTACGGCCTAAAGTTCTGCAATGGAATTACACACCACTCGGATGGGGGATCACTTTCAAGCAGCCCAACCGTGAAGAAGCTGGAAAGTACAAAAAACACCGAGGTATTATTGTCACGAGCATCGCGCCAGAAAGTCCTTTAGGGATTGATCTGAGATCCGGTGACCTCATTTATAAAATCATCAGCCAGAAAGTTGAAGTTGTTAATCGTCAGAAAAAGCCACTTGTAGAATTTGAGATCCATTCACTTGAGGAATTCACAATATATGCTCCTATGTTAACCTCAGGTGAACTGTTCTGGTTTCATTTTGAGCGGGATGGGAAAAACAAATTAGCACTTATCACTATACCTAACGTGAGTTTGAAAAAAGTTTTAGCATCTCCAGAAAGTTGGCAAAAAGCCGTTGAACGGATGAATCCCTCTGGGTCTCAGTTGGTGAATCCTTTGAAGCCTCAATGAAGGTTTCTCCTGCAGATAGGTTTCGTAGAGTATTTAGAAGACCTAAAAGATTCGGATGATTTTCGATCTTGCGTAAGAATTTTCAATCTTATGTATGTTAGAAATAAAGGAAATTGACAAAGGAGTCACCTACTTAAAATGGGTCCCACACTTGAATTTGGTGACCGGTTTATTCGACAAGTTTATATCTTAACAATTTGCCTCACCGTTGTGATTGGTGCTGTATTGTTAGGTTTCAAACGTCTCACACTCCCCAGTTTTCTAATCGGTAGTGGGATTGGTCTGAGTATGTTCTGGTCAATAGAATTCGTGATTCGAAGACTGATTCGTCCAGGAAAAACGCAGAAAACAAAGTATCTACTTGGCTTTATCGCTCTCGGTAAATACACAGTACTCGGTGTGCTACTCTTTTTCTTGTTTAAAGCGAATTGGTTAGATATCTATGCGTTCGGTGGTGGAATTGTTTTAGTTCAAGGTGCTATAATTATCAAAGCAATCGGTTTAATGATAAATATTCTTAGAAAAAAGGATCCTGATCAACCATAAAATGGATGAAGTAATCCGAAATTTAAGAAACATAAAAAAACAAAATATGAAAAAAATATCGTTTATATGCTTGGTTGTCGGACTCACTTTGGTTGTTGTAGCCGGGAGTTTCGCAGCCGACAATGGTCACCGTAGTTTGCTCTCTCCGATTTCAAAGTTGTTACCGGATAACATCATCCCTGAACCGACTCGGTGGCATCAACCAGATCTAATTCCCAACACATACTTTGCTGTTGTCGTCTTAACACTGTTTTTTATCTTGGTCACCCGGAAGTTGAAACGGATACCTGAAGGGAAAGGACAAACTCTGTTAGAGGTGTTTGTGGGCGGTATCATGGACTTCTTCGGCGGTATTTTGGGCGACCACGGCAAAAAGTATGTCCCATTCGTTGGATCCCTCTTCATCTTCATTCTCTTCCTGAACTTTCTTGGAATCATTCCGGGGCTTCAACCCCCAACAGCAGATTTGAACACAACGCTTGCCCTCGGTATAACGGCTGTGTTAGGCGTTCAAATTATTGCTATTAAAGAGCTTGGGATAGGAGGCTATCTGAAACATTTAGCTGGTGATCCTCCGTTGTTAGGGATTTTGATGTTCCCACTTGAAGTTATTGCGCAGTTATCGCGTGCGGGTTCACTTGCTGTCCGGCTTTTCGGAAATATTTTTGGTGAAAAATCGGTTGTCATTGAACTCACAGCTCTGGGGATTATTACCATAGGATCATTTTTTCTCCCAATACCAGTTCAGATACCAATGCTGTTCTTCGGTTTGTTTGCTGGCTTTTTGCAGGCATTCGTTTTTACAATTTTAACATCTATCTATATCGTGCTGTTCATAGAACACGACGAAGAAGCGCATGAAGCGCATCATTAATTTTCTATGGGTCAAGTGTCAACTTGCCCCTATCCGTCCAAGGAGGACATTTCATGATTTATTTAGCAGTGTTAGCGTTTGGTGTAACTTTAGGGTTGCCGATCGCTGTTATTTTTGCCTCAACGGCGCAAGGAAAGGCAACAAGTACTGCTCTTGAAGGAATTGCGCGTCAACCTGAGTCATCTGGAAAAATTCAGACCGCGATGATTATCGGTTTGGCTCTCATTGAATCGCTTGTTATTTACGCACTATTAATGTTCTTTATTCTCCAAGCAAAACTTCCCGAAGGCGACATGCTGAGAGGAATGATTGATGCCGATGCAGGAAATGCTCCGGTTGAACAGGTGCAGGAAGACGCCGCTAACGGTAACGGTGTTGAAATGGAAGATGCAGGCGAAAACGAATAAACGCAACCTCCAACATATTGGGGCATCCGAAAGAAATGCCCCAAAAAAGTTGGGGACCTATTAGCGAGTCCAAGAACTCATGAGAAAAAAGATATATACATGTTGTCTCATTTTAATGGGAATGTGTATCACCAGTGTATTTGCCGCGGATGCGCCCGCAGAAGGTGGGCTTTTAGGTTTGCTCGGGATTAATCTGCAGACGATCGTCATGCAAGTCATCGGTTTCCTTGTTGTACTCTTAGTACTTTGGAAGTTCGTTTTCGGCAAGGTAGGCGGGCTTTTAGAGGAACGCCGAACTGAAATCGTGACCCAGTTGGAACAATTGAAGACTGACCGAGAAGAATTGGACCAACTCACCGCTGAAACACGACAACGTTTAGGTGATATTGAAAACGAGTCGCAAGCCAAAATCCAAGCCGCGATTGAGCAGGGAAACACCGAACGTCAGCAGATCGTTGCGCAAGCGCGGCAAGAGGCTGAAGATGAGATCGCAAGAGCACGTGCTGAGATTCAGCGCGAAAAAGACGAGGCTATCTCTGAACTGCGGGGTGTTGTGGCTGAACTCGCGATTGATGCAGCCGGCAAAATCATCAGTGCGGAACTGACCCCTGAAAGACACCAAAGTATTATTGATGCATCCATTAGCAGGTTATCAGCGGAATAGTTACCAGTTATCAGAGCTGTAGCACAAACTGTTAGTTTGTGCCTTATGTAGCGCAAACTAACAGTTTGCGCTACATAAGTATCCCATTAATTATAGGTTTACTATGAATTATTATAGGTAAAATGAACTATGAGAGACATTCGGGTTGCAAAACCTTATGCGCGCGCGTTATATGAAGCGGCATCTGAACAAAATGCGCTACCATCTATTACTACTGATATTGATAAGCTGCGAGAGTTGCTTGAACAGTCAGAGGAATTGACACAATTTCTTAATTCACCGCTGCTGACTCCACAAATTAAAAGCGACACGTTTCAGCAGCTATTTACCGATAGTATGCATCCGTTGACTCTTAATTTCTTCAAACTTCTTGCATCAAAGCAACGTGAACGTTATCTTGTCGCAATAATGGATGTCTTTTCTGCAATTGTTGATGAAGCTGCTGGCAGGGTTGTCGCAAAAGTAACAACAGCAGTGCCAATTACGCAAAACCAAGAGCAACAGCTTGTCCAGCAATTAAGCGTATATTCGGGGAAACAGGTGCGACTGGAAACCGAAACTGACGAACAGATTCAGGGTGGCTTCATTGTGCAGTTAGGTGACACCGTTTTTGACGCAAGTGTCACGACACAACTCCAACGTTTGAAACGACAACTCGCAAAAGGGTAATAGTTATTGGCTATCAGTTATCAGTTAAGAGATGGGTTGTAACAATTTGCGCCGATTTGACATGTGCCAAAAAAGATAGATTATTATAGTGAACTTTGAAATTATTGGGACACTTTGATAAATCTATTTTGGAAACATAACGGACAATATAAGTTGTAGCACAAACTTTTAGTTTGTGCCGATGAGACACGGGGAATGCCATAAGGCATTCATACCGTTGATTTACTAAAAGTTTGCGCTACAGAAGTGCCCATTAATTGTAGGTTTTACTATACAAGAAACTCTTAACCGAAAACCGAAGACTGATAACCATTCCCCATAGAGGATTAAAATATGGCAAGAGAAGTCCGACCGGACGAAATATCGAATATATTAAAACAGCAGCTGCAACAGTTTGAACAAGACGTAGATGTCTATGACTCTGGCACTGTGCTGGAGGTAGGCGATGGTATCGCACGGGTGCATGGGCTTGCCAACGCAATGGCAAGCGAAATGATCGAATTCCCTAACGATATTTACGGTATCGCTTTTAACCTTGAAGAAGACAACGTCGGTTGTGTGCTGTTCGGTGAAGACCAACTTATACATGAAGGCGATACCGTTAAACGCACAAATAGGCTGCCTGAAGTGCCTGTCGGTGAGGC
Source organism: Candidatus Poribacteria bacterium (assembly GCA_965221425.1). Classification (GTDB taxonomy): domain Bacteria; phylum Poribacteria; class WGA-4E; order WGA-4E; family WGA-3G; genus MSPOR6. The sequence goes on from OZ244889.1 coordinate 1,831,549, forward strand.
ACTCCTCGGACGGATCGTTGATGCTCTCGGACAACCCATTGATGGCTTGGGGGACATTCACACAGAACACAGACTCCCTGTGGAACAGAAAGGGTTAGGTATCGTTCAACGTCAACCCGTCAGCGAACCACTTTACACAGGTTTAAAAGCTATTGATAGTTTGACACCGATTGGGAGAGGACAGCGGGAACTCATTATCGGTGACCGCCGAACAGGCAAAACCGCAATCGCAATAGACGCTATTCTGAGCCAAAAGAATACTGATGTCTACTGCATCTATGTTGCTATCGGTCAAAAAGGTTCAACTTTGGCGCAAGTTGCGAATACCCTTCGCGAACATAATGCGTTGGAATATACCACCATCGTTTCTGCCCCCGCAAGCGCGCCATCACCGCTGCAATACCTTGCTCCCTACTCTGGTACATCAATGGCGGAATACTTCTGTCATAACGGTAAACATGCGCTTATCATCTACGATGATCTGACAAAACATGCGTGGGCATACCGACAAATGTCGCTGCTTTCACGGAGACCGCCAGGGCGTGAAGCGTATCCCGGTGATGTGTTCTATCTACATTCACGTCTATTGGAACGTGCTGCAAAACTGAGTGATGAATTGGGGGGCGGTTCGCTCACCGCGCTACCGATTATTGAAATCTTTGAAGGTGATTTGACAACATACATTCCCACAAACGTTATTTCCATCACCGATGGACAGATATATCTCACAACGGATCTATTCAATCAAGGTGTGAGACCCGCAATTGATGTCGGCACTTCTGTTTCGCGTGTCGGAGGCGATGCACAGGTTAAAGCGATGAAGTCGGATGAGGTTGCAGGCACGCTAAAACTTGATCTCGCAAGTTTTAGAGAAGTTGCTGCCTTTGCACAATTCGGATCAGATTTGGATGCATTAACACAATCTCTGCTCCTACGCGGCACACGGCTTGTAGAATTGCTGAAGCAACCGCAATATCAACCGATGCCTGTTGAAAGAGAAGTCGCCTCTATCTTCTGCGGCACAAACGGCTATTTAGACGATGTTCCTGAGTCAGAAGTAGCGCGATTTGAATCTGAATTCCTGCAATACCTTGACAGGAATCATGCAGAACTCCTTTCAGAAATCGCAGAAACCGGTCTGCTAAGTGATGAATTGCTTGAAACTTTGCACGCTGCTGCCAAAGCATTCAAGGAAAATTGGAGTGATACACCACCAGCGCAACCACAAATTGAGGAAGTGCCAACAGACGAGGATACAGGCACAGAAGCAGCGGAAACACCGACAGAAGGTGAATAACAATGGCTACGTTACGAGAAATTCGGCGCCGTATCGCTAGCATTAAAAACATTGAGCAGGTTACAGATGCGATGCGCGTCGTTGCTGCAGCGCGGCTCCGCCGTGCTCAAGAAAATATCACGGCAACGCGCCCTTACGCGGATAAACTCAACACGATTCTCGGACACCTCATCTCACAGATGGATGTTGAGGCAGAGGCGTTGACACATCCACTGCTTGAAGAACGCGAGGTTCAGCATGTCTGTATCATCTCCGTTTCCGGCGATCGCGGGTTATGTGGCAGTTTCAATAGCAACGTCATCCGAACAACTACAGAACGTATACAACACTACCAAGATAGCGGTGCTGACGTGACGCTTATCTGCATCGGTAGACGCACACAAGAACATTTTGACAGACGGGGTTACGACATCACTGATTCGTATATTAATATTTTCCGTCAACTTGAATTTCAGACGGCTGTTGATGTTGTCCACGAATTTGAACACCTTTATATTGACAAACAGATTGACAAGGTTGAGGTTATCTACAATAACTTCAAGTCTGCTATTCTCCAGACGGTGCTCGTTGAACAACTTCTGCCATTAGAACCGATAGAACCTGAAGGCGATACACTATTCTTAGACTATACTTATGAACCGGGACAGGTAGAACTCTTTGAAATGTTACTCGGTAAGCATCTGAACATGCAAATGTGGAAAGTGCTTTTAGATTCAAACGCGGCGGAACAAGCCGCGAGAATGGCAGCGATGGAAAACGCCACACAAAAAGCAAAAGAACTCATTGAGGAATTAGTCTTACAACGTAATAGGGCACGTCAAACACAGATTACAACGGAAATATCGGAAATTGTCAGTGGCGCAGCGGCATTGGAAGGTTAAAGGTAGTAGGCACGTTCCACGTGCCGTAACGAATAAAAAGGAATCTCTCATGAACCAAGGAAAAATATTAGAAGTTGTCGGCGCACGAGTAGACATAGATTTTTCGGAAGGCAAACTGCCGGATATCCTCAACGCTGTCAAGGTTCAACGTTACGACGGAAGCGAGTTGGTACTTGAAGTTCAGCAACACTTAGGCGAAAATCGTGTACGTGCAGTCGCTATGGACACAACCGATGGATTAGTGCGCGGCACACTTGCAACGGATACAGGCGGTCCTATCACCGTTCCCGTTGGTGACGCAGTGCTCGGGCGCGTTTTCGACGTTACAGGTCAACCTATTGATGAAAGAGGCGATGTCGGTGAAGACGAGCGATACTCTATCCACAGACCACCACCCCCACAAGCTGAGCTTACCACAGTTGCCGAAATGTTAGAAACAGGCATCAAAGTTATTGACCTAATCCAACCTGTTGTTCGCGGTGGAAAGGTCGGATTTTTCGGCGGTGCTGGTGTCGGTAAAACCGTTTTGGTCGCTGAACTGATTTACAACATCGCCACACAACACGGCGGCTATTCTGTCTTCTGTGGTGTCGGTGAACGCACACGCGAAGGTAATCAGTTCTGGCTTGAACTTGACGAGTATGGCGTTATTGACAAAACAGCGATGGTGTTCGGACAGATGAATGAACCACCGGGCGCACGTCTCCGCGTTGGACTTGCAGGTCTCTCTATGGCGGAATACTTCCGCGATCAGCAGGGACAAGACGTTCTTATCTTTATTGACAACGTTTTCCGTTTCACATTGGCAGGTGGTGAGGTGTCAGCGCTTCTCGGACGTATGCCCTCCGCTGTCGGATACCAACCAACACTCGCAACAGAAATGGGTGAGCTGCAGGAACGCATTACCTCTACGCAACACGGGTCTATCACCTCATTTCAAGCGGTCTATGTTCCCGCTGATGATTACACCGATCCGGCTGTGGTCTCTGTTTTTGCACACCTTGACGCGGTAACACGATTGGAACGCAGCATCGTTCAGAAGGGGAGATTCCCCGCAGTGGATCCGCTCACGTCAAGTTCACGTATTCTCACCGCAGAGATTATCGGTGAAGAACATTATCAGACCACATTTAGAGTCAAGCAGGTGTTACAGGAATATGGTGACTTGCAAGATATTATCGCTATCCTCGGTGTAGATGAATTGTCGGATGATCAAAAGTTGGTTGTCGATAGGGCGCGGAAGATAGAGATGTTCCTCACACAACCGATGTTTGTCGCTGAACGTTTCACTGGACGCGCAGGCAAATATGTCAAAATTGAGGATACCGTGCAAGGCTGCCAAGCAATTCTTAACGGTGATTGCGATGACCTACCTGAACAGTCGCTCCGTTATATTGGCACGATTGACGAAGCGTTTGAGCAAGCGAAAGCAGCAGAATTGGAAGAAGCAGCAGACTAAGGTTTGTAGTCGCGCAATTCATTGCGCCTCTTACATTCCTGGAACAACATAGATATGCAAAATAGAAGTTTTCACCTTGAAATACGCACACCAGAAAAACTGATTTATGAAGGCGATGTGACAAGCGTTAACGCGCCGGGAATTGAAGGTAACTTCCAGATTCTATATGGACACATCCCTTTCCTCACCGCATTAGATGTCGGTGAAATCCGTGTCAATGAATCGGAAATGCCGCGCTCAATGGCGACAAGTGGCGGCGTTTTTGAAGTACTACGCACAGGCGTCACCGCATTGGTTGAAACAGCAGAGTGGGCATCGGATATTGACGTAGCACGTGCTGAAAGTGCACTTGAACGTGCCAAAGAACAACTCGCTGCAGATGCCCCCGACCTGAATCGCCCGCGAGCAGAAGCGGCACTTGCACGTGCGCAAAATCGGATTAAGGTTGCAAGCAATTCGTAAGTATCACTTCGCAGGTGTGTAAAGTTTTTTGCCAAAAGTTGCCAGGACATTTAGAAATCTTCTAATCTCTGTCAAGCAGACCTTAACAATTTTTCGACATTCCATTTAATAGTTGGTGGTGGAAGTGTTTCATTTTCTTGACGTGCAACTTCTATCCACTCATCAACAATCTTACACAACTCGCGATACACCTCAACTTCATCATCACCATGACAACACGTGCCAATAATTCCTGGGCAAAACCCTATAAAACATTGGTCCTCATTTGACCATTTCACAATTTTAATATACTTCGCGCTATCTGTCATTATTGAGACTCCTCAATTTTTCTTTTAACTTCCTTTTCTTGGTAGGGCTTAGCATCATCACCAAGTTTTCCTGAAATAGTAACACGCATGCCTTTTGGATGTTTATAGTTTCTATGGTTACCTTTTCCACCTTTATTGGCAAAACCTGCTTTTTCAAGGTCCGAAATAAGTTGTCGTATTTTTCTTGGCATAGTAACAACCGAATAACTGGCAATTAACCTCAACAGACGGAAGGTGATATGTTAGTTTATCCGTGATAACCAAAGCAAACCTGTAAGCGTTATTAAGTATATCACAGAGATAATCGAATTTCATCTTATTTTTAGACTAAATGTAGTTATTCAGTTTCACTACCATTATCCCTTAAAAACCTGATGCAAAAGTATCAAATGCTTCAAATAACAATACATGATAATCGTTCAAACATTTTGTCCTGATTGAAACAGCAGAATGGGTATCGGATATTGACGTGGCCCGTGCCGAAAGTGCACTTGAACGTGCCAAAGAACAACTTGCAGCCGATGCCCCCGATCTGAATCGCCCGCGAGCAGAAGCGGCACTCGCCCGCGCACAAAATCGGATTAAGGTTGCGAGCAATTCGTAAGCATCACTCCGCTGCGTCCATTTTCCAATTAAAATCTTATACGCTCTTGTCAAGAATTTCTTGATATTTTTTCTGTGATATGTTAAAATAATTTTTAAGTCTACGAGAGGTTTGTCTGCAATATGCGCCTTGAGAATTATGAACCTGCCGAATATAAACTCAGCAAGTCCCAAGTCGAAAAGCAAAAGCGTGAAATATCAGCGCAATTTGATATCCTATCACAACGGGAAGATAACTGGGATGGACGCGGTTCACAAAAACCAACCGAATTAACCTTAGTGCACGCGAAAGTGATTATGAACGCATTGTTAGATTCTGTCACTTCCGTTGGATATCGGTGCGATATGCCATCTATTTCCAGCGACGGAGACGGCTATGTAACCGCAGTATGGTACAAAAACGAACGACAATTACACCTTCAAATCGGAGAACATGAGGCGGAATACTTCAAAGTTTGGGGAACGAATATTGATACAGAAATGGATGTAGACTTCCTAAAACCTGAAAATTATCTACCACTTTGGAAATGGTTAATTGATGAATAGCAGCGAACCCGTGCAAGATAATGAGGAACTCTATAGAAACGTACGAGGCAAATTGGAAGATAAAGAATATTCTATTCAGGAAGGAAAACTCATAATTGAGTATCATGCTTTTTGGGATTCATCTTTGAAACCGTCTGTAGATAGAGCGAAGTTAAAAGATTTCGATCCCGCTTCGGCTCTATTATGTGAGACGAATGGGATTGTTAGTATTAAAGCGGGTGATGTTCGCGCAATAGGAACTGTAAAAACAAAACATAAAAATGAAGTGATAGCTGTTCATGCCGTAGATGTTATCCCTGATCCAACCTGTGAAAATCCCGCCCATGCCATAATTATTGTAAAACCCGAATTTTTTGATTCTAAGAGCAAGCAGAAAAATGCATTTAAATTGCTACAAATCGCACTTGCTCAGCTTGCTACTAAAAATGGATGGACTTTAGAACCAAGCCCACACTAATAGCCATAAAAAGCGTTTTTCGGATATTGACGTAGCACGTGCTGAAAGTGCCCTTGAACGTGCCAAAGAATAACTTGCTGCAGATGCACCGGATCTGAATCGTCCGCGTGCGGAAGCGGCACTTGCGCGTGCACAAAATCGGATTAAGGTTGCGAGTGATTCATAATTTCTTCCTCTCATTCTTTGGATAGGCGTTCTACGACATAGAGAATCTTGAATCTGTTCGCGATTCTGCTACACGAAAAATGTTTGTCTTTGGCTGTTCTATAGGTAGAACACCATCCAGGAAAAAATATGCCTTCAAATAAGGAGCAATAATAGTGGATTTAAATCTTGTTCAGGAGACCTTACCTGAAATAATTAGAGTTTCAAGTTCAGGTATATCAATAATTAAGTCAAGTATATGGATTATTGATTACTTTGCAAGGCATGAACCTGTTCATGTAAAAGAGCGTCTTGCACGTAGTTTGGATCTGATGTCAAAACACATGCAGGAAAAAAATAGAGAAGATGCATGGAGAAATGATTGGTTTGCTGAAAATGAAGTATCTAATCAGCGTATTCCATCTCAATTACTAGAGAAAACCATAAAAGAAATCATCAATGACTCTGAAGAAAGAAAGAGTGAATATATTGCTAAATTCTGGGTCAATATTTGCCTTACATCTAATAGTGATATAGATGAAGCCACTGCTTTTTCATATTTAGAAACAATAGAATCGTTATCGTGGAGGCAATTGTGTATAATCAGACTTACAGTTCTACTCACAGATAAGGAAGTTGAATATCATGGCCTAGATCATAGTGATGTCGAACGAATGTCTAAAAGCGAACGGACGAGTTTTCATTCTATTAGTAGAGATTTTGGAAAATTGATGGATTTACACTATATTCAGTTCGTAGGTATTCCCACAGATACAGAAACCTATGAACCTTACGTGTCTCACCCAGGCTTTGCTCGACTTCCCGCTTCTATAGATCGATTACATTCATTAATGAGCCTTGATGAAATTCCAATCGTAGATATTGTTAAAACTTTTTCACCATGGAATGTAACACCGAAAAAATAGGTATCAAGCCATGGCGCAAGAAAGAATCCCCTGAGTTATTCGACAAATCCTCCCTCAGGGGTTACAATCCTGCCTTTTTCATATCTCTCTTTCAGGAACTCCAAAAGATTAAATATCTCATTTTTCCCTTCATATCCTAATTCATCAAATGCACACTGGTGTAACACTTGGTACTTGTGTTTTTGAAATTTAGGACTAAGGTTTTGAAAGAATTCTTCTACACCACTTTTAGTCTTCACCCTCGTTGCGTTCCAGCCTTTTGAAAATAGCACCTGCATTTCAACTTTCAACTCGTCAATTCTATCTCTTCTTGTTTTCTTAAAAATTACAAGCATTGCAATTAGGGCACTAATAAGAGCCGCTAATGCACTGATTATAGCAGCATACGGAGCAAGTATTTCAATCATCAATTTCTCCTTTCATTAATCCTTTGTTTTGATAACTGGTAGATATATCGACATTACCTATAACACAAATAACAACTCGGTGGATAGCCTACAATAATTTATTTCTATGGTTAATTGAATGCTTCCTTTATACAGTAAAGTTTGTAATGCGAATTAAATATTTTGTTAACAATATGATAACCTATTCAATGGAGGATGTCAAGATGTAATGGTGTGTCCAGTTTTTGTAAATTGTCTGAATCGCGGATTAGCGCGGAAGGGGTTTTGGTGATGACGAGCCGTTTTTCAGATCGCGTTTTATGCACAAACTGGAAGTTTATGCTGCAGTAGTCCCCTTCCAGATTGCGTTTTTTGATCTCTGAATCGCGGAGGACATAGACATATCAAGCCAAAACTTCTCGCCGAATTGGGGAATCAATGAACAATGCATCACCACCATCAATTGTCAATTCCAATCCGGTAACCCACGCCGCCTCGTCCGAGCAGAGCCAGAGCGCAGCGAACGCCACGTCAATGGGGTTGCCGAGACGTTCTAATTGTGTCGCTACTGGAGTGATTTCTCCTTCGGGCAACGGATCCCAGATAATCCCCGGACATAACGCATGGACACGGATGTTTTTATCATACAGTTCTTTGGCAAGATTTTTTGCTGTAGCGACCATGCCCGCTTTTGCGGCAGCGTAAGCGGCGTTTGCATCTTGGCGCACGCGCGCCCCAGCGGAAATAGTGAGAATACATCCGCCGCCTCTTTTCTCTAAAATCGGTACAAGTAGACGGACAGGGTTAAAAAGGGTTTGCAAGTTGTTTTGCAGTGCGCCATCCCAATACGCAGGATCCATGGAAGTAATATCGTGTTCAGTTGAGAAATATCCACCCGCAGCGTGAATAAAGCAGTCAACACCACCAAATTCGGCAACCGTAGCATCAATAAGCGACTCTACTTGTGCGGCATCTGTCAAATCGGTCTGATGTGTTAGCACGTCGCCACCGTTCGCGCGGATACGTTCCGCTGTCTCTTCCATCTTTTCAGTTGTGCGTGCGGCAAGTGCCACCTTCGCGCCTTCTTGTGCAAAAAGCAGTGCTGATGCGCGACTCATATTTGAGCCAGCACCACCAATTAACAAAACTTTATCTTTCAATCGCATTTTTAATTTCCTTTTCAGTTAAGACTCAAGAGGAGGTATGTTGGATTGGTGTTTTTATTTGTAGATCCACTTCTCTGGACAACTTCTTGAATTTCTGCGGTGTACTCTCTGCTCAATGTCGCGTTTTTCACAGTCTCAAACGCTTCGTCTGTAATATATCCAGTATAGGTCTGTTCTACAGTTTCTATTTCAAATGTTTTGGATCTTAGTAAGACACCTATTAAAGCACCAGTGATAGTAAATGGTAACGGTGGTCCTTGTGGTTTAAGATCAAGATATTCACCAGGATCTGGAAGCATATCATCAGGTATTTGATCTGATTTGACGAGTTCAGTCAGAGGTAGAGTTTCATCGTATGGAAACTTTACTTGAAGTACAGAACCATCTTCGGTATTCGCAAATGCATCATGTAGGTCAATTGTGTCAGATTGAATGTGATTGAGACGGTCAACGGAAACTTTCGCATAGAGCCAAGTTTCATATTGGTCGTTTTCATCAGCAGCTACGACAAGGTAAAGATTGTCCTCTGTATCTTTGCAAGAGAATAGTACAGGTTGATCGTAGTAATCATAGATTTCTACAATTTCAAGTCTACCTAACGTTGGGATATTGAGTATATCAGCCACCTCATACCTCCATTTTGAATTACTATTTCTCTATTTGCTTATTACCTTAAAAATAGACCAAGACTCTACTCCAATGGGAACCCACCAAGTATGATGAGATTTCCTCCTTAGTGATGGTGTGTGTTGAATCCTCCCAAGGGCTGGATTAAGTTCACCTTCAGCAATATGTCTGTTCTTGAGTTTTTTACTTCTTTTTTTGAGTCGTCTAATGTCTCTCAGATCTGTATAAACTGAAACGCCACAACCCTTGCAGATTAGATGAGGATTACTCTCAAAAAACTTTGGATTCTCTTCATAGTAAGTTATAAAATCTTCCGTTTGTGGTGGATCGTGTTGCACAAGATGGTAAACTGTACCAGAGGCTTGTTCAGCTCCTGCAGGCGGACAGTTTTTTGGATAAAAGTCTGGCCATCCCAACTCGGTAGTCCTTTCGTTTTGCATGTTATTGACTACCGAGCGATATAATTAACACTACGATATATCAAAACATACTTAATTGTTATGTGTCAAATATAGTATTGTATGCCCTTATTAAGAATTGATAACTTGTAATTTTAGTTATAGGATACGTTATAATTTGAGAAAAGTCAAGTATTTCCAAAAACGTGAAAATCATGGTTCAGACAATAAAAGCGCTTACCAGCATTATACCTTTTCACTACAATAGTCTATCGCATCCTTCATATATTTCAACGCAGCATAAATCTGCGGTAGTTCCTCAAACCCATAAGAGATACGGAACTGCCGTTTTCCAACACTAACCATATCACCATTCGGATGGACGCAGTATTCACCGGGAATGTAAATCACCTTGGGATGCGGATTAAGTGAGGGACCATCTATGTCTGCCTGCCCGGTTGTGCGCGTCAAAAACTTGAAAAAATCGGAGTTTGTATCGGTTGCAATGTTTGCAAGTGTTAGGTAATAATAGAAACCTGCCCTTCCGCCACGGCATTCTTCAACATTATCACAAAGCAATTCTGCTATCCATGTTTTGACCTGTTTTGCTTTCTCTTGATACCCCTTATTGACTTTCTCAATTTGTGTCTTAATACTGTTATCAAGCAGATAACTTGCTACTTCCTGATTGATAAGTGGTGCGCTGAAACCGATGTCGCTTGTGCGTTGGATGATGCTATCAAGGAATGCACCTTTAGGACCGATGAGGTAACCGATACGTAACCCAGGGGCAAGTATCTTTGACAACGTGCCGATCTCATATACAATACCGAGTTCATCATAGCACAACGCAGATTCCAGAGGTTCAACGGTGCTGTCATGCACAAGATCGCTGTAGGCATTGTCAAAAAAGAGCGGGATTTTTCGTCCGACTTTGTGCGAAAGTTCGGTGACAATCTCAACGAGCTGCCTCTTTCGGTGGTTAGAGAGAATGGTGCAACTTGGGTTGTTAACCGTCACAACATAGAAAAACTGAATAGACGTTTTCCTGTTTCCTAATGCCTCTAATTTTTTCCTTAAAAGAGTCGTTTGAAGTCCCTCATTGTCCTCCGGTATTGCGACAACGGTAAAGCCTTTTCTATCAAGATCGTTACAATAGATATAATACATCGGATCGGCAGTGAATACAATGCCCGCGGGGAGTAGATGCGTAATGCTCTCCAATAGACTGGTCGAGCCGTTGGCGCCGATAACAACGTCTCTCGTGTTAAAAGTGTCTTCTGTTATGCCGTTAATTCTATTGTCAATATGGAATTTTTTGATTGATTCAATCAAGTGTGGAGAGCCTTGCGCACCACCATAATTGAGGGATGCACGGTACTTTTGCGGATTAGCAAGAACCGCTTCGCAAGCGATTAGAATTTGTTGACGTGGGATTGTGCTTTCGTTGACATAACCCACGCCGAGGTTAATATCATATCCATCTCGAAAACCGATAGCAAAATCGGTCATCATTCGGTTTACGGGTGATGGAATACTTGAGGCTTTTCCGTATTCAGAAAGCGAAACATCGCGAATTTTCATTTTGGTTGTTGAAATCCGCCTATTTATAGTAAATCCCGGAGGGCAGATTCAAGCGTGCGATACTGGAATTCGTAGCCGCTCGCCTCTGTTTTTTCGGGGAGAACATTCTGGCTCAGCACAACAAAGTCGGCAAATTCACCCATCATTAACTTCAACCCGAACGTGGGGACAGGAAAAATCGTTGGTCTTCGGAGAACCGTACCGAGCGTTTTTGTGAACTCAATATTTCTAACGGGAGTAGGCGCTGTAGCGTTCAATGCACCACTAATGTTTTCATTTTCCAAAGCGTGTACCACAATGCCGACCACGTCATCAACGTGAATCCACGACATCCACTGATTACCGCTGCCAAGCTTACCACCGACCCCCATTTTAAAGGGCGGAAGCACCTGTTCCAAAAGTCCTCCACCTATGCCAAGCACAAGTCCGATACGGACCGAAACAACGCGTGTGCCATATTCACTCGCTTTATGTGATTCCGCTTCCCATTCTTGGCAAACTTCTGCAAGAAAATCGGTGCCTGCAGGCGATTCTTCTGTCCAGCTTTCGTCTCCGCTGTCACCATATAACCCAATTGCTGAAGCACAAACAAGCACATCGGGTTTAGTATCAGCATCAGCAAACGAAGCAACAAGATTGCGGGTAGAGAGGATGCGGCTGTCTCGTATTCTCCGTTTTTTCTCAGCGTTCCATCTGCCAGCTATCGATTCACCTGCAAGGTGGATGACTGCTTGCACGTCGGATGTTGCATCTGAAGGAAGCTGCTCTGTTTCGGGATTCCAACCGTGGATTTCTTGGGCAGATTGTAATTTTGTTTTTGCACGTGCGGGGTCACGAGACACTACATGCACTGCGTAGTCTTTTTCGCGGAGGGCATCACAGACTCGGCTTCCAATGAAACCAGTTCCCCCTGTGACCAATACATTATTCACTGTTTTCCTCCATTTGGTAGGCACGGTTTCAAACCGCGCCTACCATGATATAAAAATATTATCTGTTTATTTTGAAAGCTCAGCAATGGTATCTTCCAGCTGTCTATAGTCATCTATCACTGCATCGCTGAGTGTATCATCTGTTTCTGTTTTGTTGAATCCAGCAAACCGAATTGCTTTCATACCAGCATTTTTTGCCCCCACAATATCTGTCCGCACAATATCCCCGATATGCACTGCGTTTTCCGGTTTAGCGTTTAGCTGCTGCAGAGTAGAATTGAATTGCACAACTTCGGGCTTTGTGTGCTCCGTTTCATCGGAGAATGTGAACGCCGAAAAGTAATGCAGAATTTCGTCCCGTCCCATTAGTTGCCGTGCATAACTGCCCGGTGTGAGAGCAGAATCTGAGATAACCCCCAGCGGGCAATTTTCACTGAGCCTCGCCAGTACCGGCTTAATATGCGATATAAGAATAGGCGGAGATGCTAAAAACGCATTGCCAAGACACACAATCAGAGAAGCAATTTCTGTCTCATCCAGCGTAAGTTCAAGTGTTTCAGCAAATTTTAGCATGCATGTTTGGACAGATACGCCTCTGTGTTGATGCCACCGAGACGTCGCCACCCCATAAGCGTCTTCCATTCCAATTTCTATATCAGACACCTTACAAGAATAACCCTGGTTAAGCAAATATTTATGGCAATTATCCACCCGTATAGCCTGACGTTTCTGCCAGTTTTCAAGTGTATCCGCATAAAGCGTTTGCCAAAAATCAAATGTAATTGCTTTGAACATTACTTCCCCTATCTTACTCAGATTTCTCTAATTCACATAAGTTGCTACCTATAAGATTTTAGACACACAAACGCCATTTTTAAGAGAGAACAGTTCGTTATTGGTGAAATATTGTAGAGCAAACTTTCAGTTTGCGTACTAATATGCACAAACTAAAAGTTTGTGCTACTACGTGGCAACTTAGGTTAATTCTTAAACTTATGATTTATTTTATCTTCTGCTAAGTAAGATGTCAAGCGTCAAATGCCAATATGCCAAAAAAACCTTTTATCTTGACTTTTAATCAGAATTTTTATACAATATGTTAAAGACATAAAACAACCAATTAGCAAACTTTCTAAAAAAACAGAATCTGAAAATCCCATCTGTCCACGCGCAACTTTTAGGTAGGCTTGCAAGCAGTGCTTTTAGATAGTTATGTGTTTCTGGACAAATCAGATTTTTGACGAAGGAGATTTCATGTTGAACAAAAATTTGGAGGCAAAACGGACAGCGGCGGTCAAAGAAATCGTGTCTGAAGTTCCCGAAGCCTCGACGTATGCTCCCGTAACAGAGTCGATGGCTAAGGCGACAACGTTAGGCGAAGGAGAAATTGCGGCGGTACTAAAGAGTTTTAGTTCAATGCCGCAATCCACAAATGTTTTTGCGAATCCCGTGTTACACCAGACCGCCGTGGACTGTGGAGGGACGCAAATTACTCTGAATATTCGGAGTTTTGGAATTCGTGGTATTGTTTCAGAGAGTGAGATTATTGCGAACCAACTCAGCCCCGCGTTTGTTATCTTTGCCGGTCTTTTCGGCAGAAGACCTGAAAAACCCTCCGATGATATAGACGAAGCAGCTCTCTTTTCAGAATTAATAGACAAAAAGTTTTATCAGTTTACTGAAACCCGCAGAGACGGTCTAACAGGCAATCAACGCCTCATCAATCAGGTTGCAGATTTTGTTAAAACCTTCCCCGAAGCTGGACCTGAAGCAGCCATCCAACATTTTTCAACACTTCGTAAGCTTAGTGTTCCAGACCAAGAAGGGATAAACAGCACAAGAGATCCCGGCTCTTTACTGTCAGAGTTTATCGATACGCACATGGAAAACGTCGCATTAGGTACAATATCTGTCTACATGCGACACCAGTTACGGGAAAGCAGTGCTTTGCACCCACAAGTTCTGGCGATGCGAGCAAACGATCTTATTGCGGAACACCAAAAAAGTGGAAAGACCGCATTCCAAACATGTTACAGCCTCCTTTTAGGTAGAGAAGCAAGCCCGATTGAAGCACATATTTTAGAACGTATGGGTGTAATACAGACACACCACGGCTCCGCGGGTTCAAACGTTGTTGCACGCTATCTCGCTACTTTACATACGGGTGCAGTCTCCGACTTCTTTGTTGCTGCACAGATGGCTTTAGATGGTGACCGACATTTCGGTGCTATTCACGACATGACAGCGTTCATCCATCAGATAGAATCGCTTGATACCACTGAGAGAGAAGACGCAATTCGCGATCGGATGCGTACAGCACTGCCAACCTTCGGACATCCTGAAATCGCGGCTGCGGGTAGAGCAGATGAAATTCAGCAAGATCCGCGCCCTGCGATCTATTTCAATCCTTTTCTGGAGGCAGTGGATAAAGGGGAAATTCAACTGAACGATAAACAGAGAATACGGTTAGCAATTATGCAACGCATCTACCAAATAGCGTTTATTGAAGGAGTTGTGCGTCCGGGGCGTGAAAACGAACCGCCGCTCCGCTTAACCCCTAACACTGATTTTGGCGGGTGGGCAGTCCAAGAAGGATTGGGCATTTATGAAACCGATAGGACATTCCTAACCTACATCTTCCGTGGATTTGGGTGGATGATGGATGCCCGCGAACAACTTCAACTCAAGATTATCCGACCCGTTATCCCGCCAGACCCCGATATTATTCCTAAGCCTTCCGATGATATGACGATTGCTAATGAGGTCGTTGCATTACACAATCGGATGGCAGGAGCAAATACATTTGACCAATAGGAAAAACTTCGGTCATGAGTCCCTATTAAATAGAAAATGTGAGCTAAACCTATAGAGATTCTGTGCGAATCAGAGAGGAATCCCAGTGATTGAATTTGACCAATTAACAGTCCCGACAGAAGGTGAAAAGATAGAGACATCCAATGGACATAAGGTTGTACCGAACATGCCGATTATCCCTGTTATTGAAGGGGATGGCATTGGGCGAGACATTATGAAAACGACTCGTCGTGTCGTTGACGCTGCTGTCCAAACCGCTTACGGTAGTAAAAATCAGATTGTCTGGTTTGATGTGTACGCTGGCGAAAACGCCATGGACAAATATAACGAATGGTTGCCACAAGATACCTTCAACGCGATTGAGCATTTTCGTGTGGCTCTGAAGGGACCACTAACAACCCCTGTCGGTGGTGGTTTTCGTAGTTTAAACGTGACGTTACGTCAGGTGCTTGAACTTTATGCGTGTGTGCGCCCTGTCCGTTACTTTCAAGGTGTACCCGCCCCTGTTACACATCCTGAAAAGATGGATGTTGTTATCTTCCGAGAAAATACTGAAGATGTTTACGCTGGTATTGAATGGGAACAGGGCACACCTGAGGTAAAAAAAGTTATTGACCTGCTCCGCTCTGAAATGGGTGTAGAAATCCGAGAAGACTCTGGTGTTGGTATAAAACCGATAAGCATTTTCGGGACGAAACGTTTGGCACGCATGGCGATTCAATATGCAATTGACCATGGAAGACGCAGTGTTACCTTTGTCCACAAAGGGAATATCATGAAGTTTACTGAAGGGGCATTCTGTGCGTGGGGATATGAACTCGCGAAAGAGGAATTTGCTGACTCAACCATTACGGAAGCGGAACTCTATGACGAATATGATGGTAACGTCCCAGATGGTAAAATTATCGTTAATGACCGAATCGCGGATAGCATGTTACAACAGATTCTAACACGAACCGATGAATATGATGTGATTGTTACACCGAATTTGAATGGTGATTATCTTTCTGATGCGGCGGCGGCACAAGTCGGTGGAATCGGCATGGCACCGGGTGGCAACCTCAACGATGAGGTCGCACTCTTTGAGGCAACACACGGCACTGCACCGAAATATACTGACCAAGATGTTGTCAATCCGAGTTCACTTATTCTTTCTGCGGTGATGATGCTGGAACATATCGGTTGGCAAGAAGCTGCTGACCTGATTATCTCAGGACTTGAGAAAACTATTCTGCAAAAGAAAGTAACCTATGATCTGGAACGGTTGATGGAGGGTGCAACAAAAGTTCGCACATCTGAATTTGGTGAAGCAATTATTGACAACTTTCAGTAAAAACATTTTGTTACGGTTTACAAGAGAACAACAGATGTCATTAAAAACTAAAATTATACTTAGTGTAGGTTTATTAGCAGGTATTGGTTTTGTAATGGTGTATGTGATCTATTATCTTCACAAACGTATTTTGGAGGAAGTTATTGCAATTCGTGAGCATATTGAAAAATAGATATGTTTTGTATAAACACAACACACATTCCATTTACAAAAAAGTAACCATGAAAAAATTCTTTAAAATTTTCGTGTTAGTAATATATAGTTCCTTTGCTGTTTATATGATTGGCTGCGGGGAAAATGATGAAGATGCTGTATTTGTAAGGGCAAACCCACCCAACAACAGCACAATTGACTCAGATGAGGTTATTACTGTTCTCTTTGATAATACACCTATAACATTAAATGTAGAAATTCAAGGTCAACGAGACACAGCTTTCTTGTGGGAATTAGATGGACAAACGCTTACTGTTCGTGGGAATTCGAAATTCTCCTCTGGTCGGAATTACGTTATTATAATCTCGTGGGCAACAGGTCGCAAAATATTAAACTACACTGTTAAATCACCTCCCAGCGCAGCATTATTAAGTGCAACCCCCGCAAACGGCGATCTCGTGGCAAACGGTAATATTATTGTCAAATGGGACAATAACCCGGGTGATGTTACAGTCAGTGCCGGGACCGTTGAGGGATCTGGTAAGTCCCGAACTGTCAAGGGGCCTTTCCCGATCGGTGCACTTGCCCTAACAATTAATTGGACAAACGGTGAAGGTGGTCACACATTTAACTATACCGTTATCAAAGTAGATTGAAACCAACACTAAAACAGGTAAATTATTATGAATTGGGACCAAATAGTTGAAAAAATTACACCTCATATTGTAAAAATTGAAACTCAATCTGGTCATGGAACGGGTTTTTTACTATTGTATAACGAAAACAAAACATTTTGTGGGGTCGCAACAGCACTACATGTTGTCATTGATGCCGACAAGTGGCAGCAACCTATTCGAATTCGACATCATTCGTCAGGTGAAACTGTCTTTTTAGAGTCAAGTCGCAGATCAATTATTACCGACTTGGAAACTGATTCGGCAGTAATTTTGTTTGAGAAAAACGATTTTCCTTTTCTACCAGAAACCCCTATAAATCTTCTTCCAAACAATTTCAGTATTAATATAGGCTTTGAGGTTATTTGGCTTGGCTTTCCCGCAGTTGCCCCTTACGATCTTTGCTTTTTTTCCGGCAAAATCAGTGCCTTGCGGCAATACAGCAGTGAACAGTATGGAGGCAGAAAAGCTTACTTAATTGATGGAGTCGGTATTCACGGTGTTAGCGGTGGGCCAGTGATACATAGCAATCCCGCAGATGGAATTCAGATTGTAGGCACAGTCTCGGAATATTGGGCAAATAGGACAGCTGGAGACAGTCTTCCTGGACTCAGTGTTGCACAGGATGTTTCTCATTTTCATGGTGTAGCAGGTACAATTCAGTCCTTTGATGAAGCAATTAAGAAGAAAGCGGAGCTTGAAAAATCACAGCACACCGAGCAAGAACTTAATAATGGCGAACCGCCAACGGATCCAGATAACCAAAATGTTGAATAACTTACAAACATTATTCAATTTTGATAAAAAAAGTGCAATAGACAACCAAAAACCCCCTCAAGGCTATAAAGGTTTTGCTGGATTCCACAAATATTGGGGAAAAAAACCTACCGAGGTATGGCGGTTTCTGGTAGAAAAACTGACGTCACCCCATGATATTGTTTTAGATCCTTTCCTCGGTTCAGGACTTATCGCGAAAGAATGTGTCAATCACAATTGTCGGTTTATTGGTTTTGATGTTAACCCAATTAGTATTGAGTTAACGAAACTTTTTCTACATCCTCCAAACTACATAGATTTGGGAAAAGCGATTTATGAAATTGAAAGACGCGTAAAGCCTTTAATTAATTCTATGTATCAATTATCAGATGGAAATATAGCGACACATTTATTGTGGGACAATGACCAGATAACGCGAGTTTGGACAAAAAATGGTAGGAAAAAGGTTGAGCTTAACCTCACAAAACTGGAACTGGAGAATCTCCAAAGTGTGGAAGAATATCAGCCAATTAGGTTAAGGGAACTCTGTCTGTTTGATAACACAAGAATTAACTCACAAAAAAATCTATCTCTTACAAAACTTTTTAGTCCACGGGCATTACGAGCAATTGACTTAATCAAGGGTGAAATAGAGCAGTACTCTGGTGACTTAAAGAGAGCATTGCATTTAATACTGTCGGCATCTGTGGGGCAGATGTCTAACATGGTTTTTGCTATATCAAAAAGAGGGAAAACCAAAGGCATCGAAACAAACAAAATTGAGGTAGGGAGTTGGGTCGTTGGATACTGGTGCCCAGCGCAGCACTTTGAGATAAACGCCTGGAATTGTTATGCAACCAAAGCCAACAAATTGTTAAAAGCTGTTGAAGAAGATAGATATATAAAATCTGCCACGATTTCACAATCTCTGAATGATTTCCTAAATGCTGCAGAAACCGTTTATGTCCAACAAGGTGATTCTGAACAACTTCTCAAGGATATTCCAACAGGATCAATTAAAGTCATCTTAACAGACCCACCTCACGGAGACAGGATTCCGTATTTAGAACTTAGTGAGATGTGGAACAGCATCATAGGACTGGATTCTAACTATGAAGAGGAACTCGTTGTTTCAAATGCGAAAGAGCGTAGAAAAGATATTAAATCATATAATGAAAAATTATCTGTCATTTTCTACCAATGTGCTCGTGTTCTCAAAAAGAATGGATTTATGGCAATTCTGTTTAACACAAGATCAGAGTGTCATTGGCAAAGTTTCCTAGAATTGGAAGCAGCTGCAGGACTTACATACATTGGATGTTATCCAAGTACTTATTCTGCGGGGTCAGTACTGCAAGATAATAGAAAGGGAGGATTAAAATCAGATTTCGTTTTGCTGTACGGAAAACAGATAAGCAAAGAGAACCGAGGTGAAACTGTAGCAGCTTTTAGCGATATAAAGGGTTGGACAACCCTTTATCCGCAGGAATGTGAATAGGTATGTTGGATTTCAATACTGCTGTAAACCTGTTCAAGAATGACAAAATTCGTGAACTTTCCGCAACAGATGAAGGAATGCAATTTTTAAAGTTGCGTTCGCTTTCACGAAAAGAACATCTTGATTATCTTATCAATAAATTTGAAATAGATATAGGACACATTAAGACAAACAGTGAGAAGTTAAGATTAATCTATGAGTCAGATCTACATTCGATAAATATCAATGAAGCTATACAAGAATTGTTCGAAAAAGAACGAAAAACGCGGCGTGAAACTGAGCAGCAATTGATAAGTGAATTGTATAAAGTTCAGTCTTTTGAGTGGGGAGGTTTACATCAAAACAGTTTAGAAGCGACTATTGTAAATAGGTATGTGAAAAAGATAACTTCATACAATTCATTGTCAGATGCAATAGAAGGAGATCTTCACAATAGTTTACGCGCTTACGTATTATCTTCATGGTACAACCATTGGACTTCGATCATTATTGAAGATATTTTTAAGGAGCATGTGAGCGTAATCCCAGCAGTGGGACAGATAAAGAAAATTGACTTTTTTGTTAATGATAAGCCTTTCGATTTGAAAGTCACATACCTACCTGAAGGCTACATTAAAGATCATCGGAAAGCAAGTGGATTGCGTCCTGAGTTGACCTTAATGAAAGTCTTAGCGCGAGAATTAAATATTGGTTTTGACAAATCTGTTTCAGCCTCGGTCCTAATTCCTGATTTATGGAGTAAACTCGATGACCATCCCAGTGATAAGGCACGTGAATTGATACATGAACTACACACATCCAGGGAAAAATTATTAAACATATCTATCGCGGATCCTGAACCATTAGGACGATGGTTTTATGAAAATCAAGGCGTGCGGCGTTTTGATGCTTCAAATCGGTTGTTTTTAGTGCTGGTAGATAAAACTAACTTTTTTGATTCATGGAAATTAAAAAGAGCTAGATCTTTAATTTCCAAACACGTAACCGATTATCTGGAAAAAATTGACCAAGATGTCGGTTTTCAACTTGACTTTGATTGGGATGGAGAAACATACTCAACTGAAGCAGATGTAATTTTTGTTATCAAGCAATAAGATGAAGTAATCTGATACAAAACGGAGGAAGAAGTGGCAAGAAAGAAAATTAGTGTAATCGGAGCAGGTAACGTCGGCGCAACAGCAGCATTTCTTATCGCGCAGAAACAGCTTGGCGATGTCGTTATGATAGACATCGTTGATGGTGTGCCGCAAGGCAAGGCATTGGATATGGCGGAGATGGGACCAGTGGAGTTGTTTGACGCTGCGATTAGTGGTGATCTCGACTATTCCGCTACCGCAGACTCAGATTTAGTGATTATTACATCGGGTTCCCCACGCAAACCGGGCATGACGCGCGAAGACCTATTACAAACAAACGCCAATATCGTTGGAAGCGTCACAGAAAATGTGATAAAGCATTCACCAGATACTATCATTATGATGCTCACCAACCCACTTGACATCATGACCTATCACGCATGGAAGGTATCAGGATTTCCCTCACATCGCGTCGTGGGACAGGCGGGTGTGCTGGATTCGGCACGGTTCCGTTATTTCATTTCGCTTGAACTGGGCGTATCGGTAGAAGACATCCATGCCCTCGTGCTTGGTGGGCACGGTGATACGATGGTGCCGCTACCACGCTATACAACCGTCAACGGTATCCCAATCCCGCAGTTGATTTCAACGGAGCGAATTGAAGCGATGGCACAGCGCACTCGCGACGGTGGCGCAGAGGTGGTCAATCTTCTCAAAACAAGTGGATATTATGCTGCAGGTGCATCGTTGGCACAGATGGCAGAAGCGATTATCTTGGATAAGAAACGGCTACTGCCGTGTTCTGCACATCTCACGGGACAATACGGTATCAATGACCTCTATATCGGTGTTCCGATTAAACTCGGTGCAAATGGGGTTGAAGAGATTATTGAGATTGAATTGACAGATGATGAGCTGGGTGCTTTGCAAACATCTGCACAGACGTATCGTGAGGGGATTGCGTTGTTGGGTTACTAAGTTGGCACTCAAGTCAATATAATAAAATTTTGAGAGGTGAAACATTGTCGAATTATCTTACAAAATCAAAATACATGAATGGGTTACAGTGTTATAAACGTCTCTGGAATGAAGAAAAACACCCAGATAGAGCTGCAGAAATTTCCATATCACAACAGCGAAGATTTGATCAGAGTAAAGAGGTTGGAATTTTAGCTCGTGCCTATTTTCCAGAGGGAGTGCTTATTAATGCCATAGACCCTCTGGTTTCCGTAGAACAAACTAAAGAAGCTATAAAACGTGGGGAATCATGTATTTTTGAAGCTTCTTTCATTTTCAATGATGTTTTGGTTAAATGCGACATGCTTCAGAAAGACTCAAACTCATGGAAAATTATTGAAGTGAAAGCATCAACAGTTAATCAAACAGTTAAGAAATCAAAAATAGACAAAGAAGAATATTTACACGATTTGGCAATCCAAAAGTACGTCTTGATGGGAAATGGGTTATCTATCTCTGGAACGCACTTGATGCTTATAAATAGTAAGGAGTGTTTTTATCCAGATCTGTCTAATTTGTTCACAATTGAGGATGCAACGGATCAAGTAAATCAGTTGATGGACGATGTTCCCAACAATGTAGAAAAGTTCAAAACAATTCTCAACGGAAACGATGAACCACAAGTTTTGATTGGGGACCACTGTAATAAACCCTACACTTGTCCGTTTAAGGAAACGTATTGTTGGAAGGATGTTCCTGAAAAATCCATTTTCACTATTCCGAATCTTCTTTGGCCTAAGAAGAACAAGTTGATAGAAAATGATATCGTTAGTCTTGAAGATGTACCTACTGATTTTCAACTGAGCGATAAACAAAGAATGTACGTCAATAGTGTCCAAAATGAACAATCAATGATTGATATTCCCGCGATCCAAGGTCTTTTGGCTGAATTAGAATATCCAATTCATTTTCTTGATTTTGAAACAGACAATCCTCCGATTCCGATATTTGATGGATTACGTCCGTACCAACAATTTCCATTTCAGTATAGTTGCCACGTAATGAAATTGGATGGATCTGTTACACATCACGAATATCTACATACCGATACATCTGATCCAAGAAAACACTTGTTAGAATCTTTGCTTAAACATATCTCTGCTTCCGGTTCTGTAGTTGTTTACAGAGCAAGTACTGAAGGAGGAGTGCTTAAGGATTTAGCAACCTATTTCCCCGAACATACTTTAACACTTCAATCAATCATCAATAGACTTTGGGATCAGTTAGTGATATTCCAAAAACATTATATGCATCCTGATTTTTGCGGTTCTAATTCTCTCAAGGATGTGCTTCCTGTTTTAGTGCCTTCATTGTGCTATGAGGATTTGGATGTTCAAGATGGTTTGGAGGCACAAGCTATTTGGAATTTAATGCTCAATACCACACATGAAAAAGAAAAAAGCGATATGATTAAAAACTTGAGAGAATATTGCAAGTTAGATACGCTTGCTACAGTCGAAATCCACAAGGTTTTGTGTGAGTTGTAAATTAGCGATAAACAGGGATTATTTTACAAATAGGAGAATTACCTTGTGCTGTAGAGTTACCTATCCCGCCGAAAGATTTTATCAAAAACGGAAGGTAAAATCCCATCAAGTTCATTGGTTGTCTGAGATTGGAGGACTTTGATGCGATTTATCTTTTCTTGGAAGTTACTCAAATAAGTTACGATATCCTGCTGCACCTCAGGTGGTGGAATTGGAACTTTGAGGTTTGCGAGTTTGGTTGCGTTGCAGTTGGGTTGAGCACTCCCGCTGGTGTTTGCTGAAACTTGCGTCCAATAGTCTGGAGACTGGAAAAACGCATAGAGATATTGTGGTGTAACCCATTCGCGAACACGAAGACGAATCAGATATGATGCAAACACGGCTGTAGGGCAGTCCTCTACAAGGAAACTTCTACCAGTTGGGCCAGTTCGAGCAAATAGGATATCGTCCTTTTCAAGAAGATATTTTTGCGGTTTTGGACAATCACAGTATGGCACCGTTTCCCAGCTGACCGAACCATCTTTAATATCTGTAATGCGGAGAAATTTAGGTCCAATTTGTTCAGTTGCAGCTGAAGCAGTATACCCATATTGTGGTTTCTCACACAACTCACCAACGGTTTTAACAATCCAACCTTTACGTGGTTTTAAAATATCACGATAAACTGAACTAACGAACATAGATAATTCGGTTTCTAATTGTTCGCGTAGCATAAGAGCCTCATTGATTTTCGTAAGAAAGTGATTAATATGTTCTACGATACGGTGCTGTTCAGATAAAGACGGGAGTTTGACTGATATTGGCAAAAGTTGTTTAGGTTTCAATTCAGTTTTGATTCCACCGGCCAGAGTCCGAAACAGAATGTGCTGAAATGCTTCACTCCTAAACAACCACCATAGGAATGTTACGTCTGCCCGTTCCGGATTGACAGCGTATGCACAGTAGTGGTTAGTGGCCGAGGCAGGCTTTTCTGCATTACTTGGGTAAATAGCAATTGCTCCCTTAACTGCATTAATGGCTGAAAAAACTAAGTCGCCGGGTTGAAACTGTATCATTTTGGTTTTTGTAGCAGTGCTGTCCCGAAATTCCATTTCACCCGTATTAAAACCGATCTTGGAAACAATACGAATTTCACCTGTTTCAAGTGCAACAGGATCTGGAGTTTCTTTACGTTCTGTCAGGACTTCACCAAGTTGAACCTCTTCCCACTCTGCCATCTTAATTCTCACCCCCTAAAGATTCTGTTAGAGCTTCCGCTTGAATTTCCCTTACCAATTCCAAGATTCTTTGCTCTTTATAAATTATGCTATTGGCAATTTCAGTTGGGTGTAGATGTGCCATGGCTTCAGCACTGTTTGGATTCTTGATATCTAAATCCGCGGAGGCAATTTGACCTTCTTCATTGTATTTCAAAACATCCTCAACGTCAACCTTCCATGCATATTTATTTTCTTCCCGTTCTGCAATCGGATGGAACCAATCTATACAATCTGAGAATTCCTCAAATTTCATAGGTTTTGTCTTGGTATAGTTCTTTCGCCCATCAGGAAGTGGAATCTCATAAAACCATATTTCCTTGGTTGGATGAGAACGGTCGAAAAAGAGTAAATTTGTTGGAATGCCAGTATACGGCGCGAAAACCCCTTTTGGCAATCTAACAACCGTATGAAGATTGAAGTTTTTAAGGAGTTCCTCCTTGATACGAGCGCAGACTCCATCTTCAAAAAGCGTTCCATTTGGCACGACAACAGCGGCACGCCCCGGTTTTCCCTTATTGCGTTCAGGACGTTTAAGTCTTCGCATGATGATCTGGAGAAATAACAGCGCAGTTTCTGCGGTTTGCATGTTGGTTGGGAAATAGTTTTTAACGCTAACCTCTTCTTCACCACCAAAGGGCGGATTGGTAAGGATAACATCATATCGGTCACTGTCACCAATTTCGTTGTATCTCTTGATAGTCAGAGAGTTGCCAAACTCAATCTGTGGATTTTCCAACCCATGCAAAAGTAGATTCATCTGACCGAGAAGATAAGACATCGGTTTAGCTTCTATCCCATAGATAGTTGATTTTTGAAGTGTTTGCCGAGCAGCAATAGTTTTGCCCTGTTTTTCAAGGTGTGTAAATGCCTCAACGAGAAAACCGCCAGTACCGCAAGCAGGATCAAGTACAGTTTCACCGAGTTGAAGATTGGTTACCGCTACAATAAATCGGACAACAGTACGAGGCGTGTAAAATTCGCCAGAGTCGCCCGCAGCATCGCGCATCTCTTTAAGCATCGTTTCATAAAATCTACTTAGTGTATGCATTTCCTCAGAAGCATCAAAATGGATACTATTGACTTTGTTAACTACATCTCTGAGTAGGTAACCAGATTGTATTCGATTAATAATTCCTCTGAAAACAGTTGCGATGACATCTTCTCTGCCCTTCCCATCTGCAGATCGAAGGTTACGCAAATAGTGAAAAGCCCTTGTCCTTTAGTGCCATCTGGTAGGTTTGCCTCTTCAAGGTTGATAAAGTTTATCAGATCCTCTCCAGTGATGCCGCCTTCATCTGCTGCCCAATCTCGCCAACGGTAAGGTTGTTCAATAAGTGGGTAAAAATCTTTTCCAGCAAGTTCAGCTTCTGATTCTCGGATATGTTCCATGTCATCAAGGAATTTAAGGAACATAATCCAAGTCAGCATCGGAATGCGGTCTAACTCACCGCTGAGTCCTTTGTCCTTACGCATGATGTCACGTGCAGACTTGATAAGGGTGCTTAACTCCTGAGCCGTTGTTTGGGAGTTTTCTAATTTCTCTAAAAGTTGCAACTGTTTTGGGTTTTGTGTCATATTATTTCCTTTCAATGCAAATATTATGCCTCATAAATCAACTTCTGAAGTTTTTCAACAGCATTTCGGAGTTGGTCTGCTCCATTGAATACTTTTAGGATTTCACGGATGTTGCCAAACTCAGAAATAGGAGGAACCCTTAAAGCATCAGGGATTTTCAGTTCGTCGGGTCCGTGTTGGCTATATTTATCAAGCAATGCCCCAAGCACAAACTGTCCTAAAGGAGTGTATTGATTCAAAAAGTCAGTTTCTGTTCGCACCCGTTGCGCGCGTTGTTCTCTTGTTTGGAGATCAGCTTCAAAAGCGACATGGCAAAACAAATCAATTAAATCAAAGGTGTCACCATCCGGGAGTTGTAATTCTTTCACTAACTGTTCTCTATCAATACCGAATTGTTCCAATTCCTCAATAATTTCACTCCGCGATTGTTGGTCAACCCACTTTTCACGCAGTTTTAATTCAGATTCGTATAGCGTATAGATTTTACCACTAACATATTCTACATACGTTTTATGTTGCTGACTTCCGTCAGGATTTAGAATATAAACCCCATCTTCAGCAATTGTTATGTCGCCTTCATCAACATAGAACTTTTGCCCCTTTGACGGTTGAACAGGAGTGCCATTTCCTTTTCCTCCGTTCTTTTTATCGTCGTTTTCTGTTTCTATAACCTCTTCATCTTCGTCTATTGGTTCGCCATCAAAATCGGGGTCTGCAAAATGTTTAAACGAAGCGCCTGTGTAATCAATAATATTAAAAGTAAATTTTTTGTATTCCTCACAGACACGAGTACCTCTACCGATCATTTGCTTAAATTCAACCATTGAACCAACACCGCGTGCAATGGCGATATTTTTCACTGTCGGTGCATCAACACCCGTGGTAAGGAGTTTAGAGGTAGTTACAATGATAACAGAATCATCCTCAATATCTTGGAACCGGCTGAGGCGTTCACGCCCATATTCGCCTTCGTCGGCGGTGATGCGACTTACATAGTCGGGGTGTCTTTGGACATGCTCAGCGTTTAGATTAGAGAGAATTTCTCGCATTGTATCTGCATGCTCCTGGTCAACACAGAAAACAATAGTTTTGGCGTACGGATCAGATTCCAATAAACCTGTTAAATGTTTAGCAATCGCTTCCGTACGCGGTCTTAAAGCGAGTGTATTTTCAAAGTCTTCAGTGTTATACTGCTTATCGGGTATTATTTTACCATGTCGATCGGTTTGCCCTGGATCAGGTTGCCAACCCTCCGCATCTGCTGTAGTTTTAACATGTCGAACGCGATAAGGTGCAAGAAACCCATCTTCAATACCCTGTTTAAGTGTGTAGGTATAGACAGGATTACCAAAATATTGATAGGTGTTTCGGGTTTCCTCATGAAGGGGCGTTGCAGTCATACCGAGTTGTACTGCAGGCTCAAAGTATTCCAGAACTGCCCGCCACAAACTATCATCTTGAGCAGATCCGCGGTGGCATTCGTCTACAATAATAAGGTCAAAGAAATCCTTTGCGTATTCGCGATAGATACCTGGATTATTCTCTCTGGGACCGATAGACTGATAAAGCGCGAAATAGACACCTCGACTTTTGACAACTTCACCATGTTCTAACCGATGTCGTGCCTCACCAAAAGCAGCAAATTCTTTATTCATTGGGTCATCAACGAGGATTTTTCTATCAGATAGGTAGAGAATTTTCGGCTGACGCGGGTTCCTCTTGAGATTCCAACGCTGTTGCCAAAGTTTCCAGCAGATTTGGAAGGCAGTAGTGGTTTTTCCTGTTCCTGTTGCCATTGTCAAAAGAATTCGTTTCTGATCTTTTACTATGGCTGAGATAACATTATTAATCGCAATTTGTTGGTAGTATCGGGGAGTTTTGCCGCCAGTAAGTTCAAACGGTGATAAAATAAGATCTTCTTTTTCTTCAGAAGTAAAACCTTCATGCGTTTTTAGGCGTTCCCAAAGTTCCGATGGTTCGGGCATTTTGTAGAATTTAGACTCTACACCTGTTATAAAATCAAACTCTACAAAAAGTTCACCGTTCGTAGAATAGGCAAATTTAAGCCCTAACATTTGAGCGTAAGTTTTTGCCTGTTGGAGACCATCAGATGGAAGTTTGTAATCCGCTTTTGCCTCAACAACAGCAATAGGAAAATGGGGTTGCCTGTAATAGAGAAGATAATCTGCACGTTTTGCTTTCCCGCGTATCCCTTCGCCTTGTATTTTACCGTCGGTGAAACGATGTTCACGTTTAAACGACGGTACGGCCGGGTTGTTTGAATCACTCCAACCAGCCTCTCTCAGCATTGGATCTATATTTCTGATACGCGTTTCTTTTTCGTTCATAATCAAAACTACATTTGCATGCAACCCCTTATTGTCAGAATCTCTATGACTTTTTACGTGATGACGATTTTAGGATATTACCTGACGGATCCATAACGCCAATTGTTGTGTCTTTGTAGTGTTCCAAAGCAGCCTGAACTGCTGCATCATCTGCACCTGCCACGTAGACAGGACGGTTAAATCCCTGAAGTTGTCGGGCAGCGTCTCCAATTGTATCAGTTGTTTCCACCTCAATGACTTGACGTGGTGTCTGAATATCTGGACCTTGTCCTTTATTATAGTCTGTACCTTTCTGGTTTGCAATATGTTGTGCGGTTTTATCATGTTTCGTAGCCATTATTATTCTCCTTTGTAATTATTTAATGTGCGTTGTAGGTTTGTAAACAAAAAATTATCTCTATGATGTTGAAGACGTTGTTATACGCTATATCACGCCTTTTGTGCAACCATACTGGAGAGGATACCGAGGATTCTGTCACATCGCGCGATTTGGTAGGTTGCCATATCAAGTTGCAAGCACTTTCCTTGCAACTTGAGGAATAACCATTCAACTCCTGTTGTGCTTGCGCCATAAACTGTAGAGATGTCATTTCCTTTCTCAGCATTAAATCGTTGGGCAGCGATCATCTCAGCGATACACTGTCCAAGTCCGAGTTTCAAGTCAAGATTTTTCGCTTCAACAAGGATAACGATAGGTGCTTCCAAGTAAAATTGGTTTGGTGATAAACTTACTAAAAAATCACACACCCCTGTTAAACCCGATTCTACATCTACATTGAAGTCAATCCCAGAAAAGAAACTAATGCGGCGATCAAAGTGTTCAAGGAGTTCAACGATCACATCGGCGACAATCAGTTCCGACCGCGCTTTCTCTGTGCCGATAGCGGTAGCTAAAGCAGCTTTTTTTCCTAATGCAGTCGTCAGATGGTCACTTGGAGGAACCGATTCAACTTCTGAAAAAAGCCCTATGGTGTCAATTTTTTCAAGTTGGAACGTCGGGACTACAGATTCTAAGGTAAACTCGCTATAAGCCATATCTGTTTTCTCCAGAACAGAACGAAAGCATCAAGAAATTATTCTTTCTTCTCTTCATCTTCGTCAACGACTTCGTATTCAGCATCAACCACATCTTCAGGTGGAGTATCTTCAGAAGGAGCGTCTTCAGGCGCAGCCCCCGGATCAGCATCAGCAGCCTGTTGGTAAAGCTGCGCTGATGCTTCATGCCAGATTTGCATCAGGTCGTCCGTTGCAGATTTTATCTCAGCATTGTTGTTCGCTTCCAGTGCCTGCTTGACGCGTTCAACACCAGCGTTAACCTTTTCCTTAGTTGCATCATCTACTTTGTCCCCAAATTCCTTTAGATTTTTCTCGGTTTCATAGACCAAAGAATCCGCTTGGTTGCGCGTCTCAACTTCTTCGCGTTTCTGTTTATCTTCTTCAGCGTGTGTCTCAGCATCTTTTACCATCTGTTCGATTTCGGCATCGCTAAGTCCAGAGGCAGCAGTGATCGTAATCTTCTGCTCCTTGCCCGTGGCAGTATCTTTAGCAGACACGTTGAGAATACCGTTTGCATCAATATCAAAAGTAACCTCAATCTGTGGAACACCTCTGGGTGCTGGTGGAATATCACCCAAGCGGAACCTGCCAATCGTTTTGTTGTAAACAGCTTGTTCCCGTTCACCTTGAAGCACATGCACATCAACTGCTGTTTGGTTGTTTTCCGCTGTAGTGAACTTCTCGGATTTCTTAGTTGGAATCGTGGTATTCTTTTCAATTAACCGCGTAAACATCCCACCGAGCGTCTCAATACCGAGTGAGAGGGGCGTAACATCCAGTAACAGAATATCTTTGACTTCCTCATCACCAGCGAGCACACCGCCCTGAATTGCTGCACCAACAGCAACAACCTCGTCGGGGTTAACACCTTTGTGCGGTTCTTTTTCGAAGAGTTGCTGCACAGCTTCCTGTACTTTCGGCATCCGTGTTTGCCCACCGACGAGTATAACTTCGTCAATTGCAGAAGGTTGTATTTCGGCATCGGAGAGTGCTTGCCTGCACGGTTCAAGGGAACGTTGGACTAAATCATCCGTGATTTGCTCCAGTTTTGCGCGGGAGAGCGTTAAGTTAAGGTGCTTGGGACCACTGGCATCACTTGTAATGAAGGGTAAATTGATGTCTGTCTGTTGCGTGCTGGAAAGCTCACACTTTGCCGTTTCTGCTGCCTCTTTTAGGCGCTGCAGCGCCATCTGGTCGTTCCGTAGGTCAATCCCTTGGCTACTAAGGAATTCCTGAGCCATCCAATCAATAACCGCTTGGTCAAAGTCATCGCCTCCGAGGTGCGTATCGCCATTTGTGCTTTTCACTTCAAACACGCCATCCCCGATTTCCAAAATAGAGATGTCAAACGTTCCGCCACCGAGATCGTAAACAGCGATTTTCTTGTCACCTTCATTTTGCAACCCGTAGGCGAGTGAAGCAGCGGTCGGTTCGTTGATAATCCGAAGAACCTCCAAACCTGCTATTTTGCCAGCATCTGCTGTCGCTTGGCGTTGCGAATCGTTGAAGTAGGCAGGCACAGTAATAACTGCCTGTGTAACCTCTTCCCCAAGATACGCTTCTGCGGTTTCCTTCATTTTCCGCAAAACCATCGCTGATATTTCGGGCGGCGAGTATTCTTTACCTTCAATGTTTACAACAGCATCACCATCTTTATCACTTTTTAATTCATAAGGCACACGCGACGTATCATCTCCAAGTTCACTATATTTTCTGCCCATGAACCGTTTAATAGAAAAAATTGTATTTTCGGGATTTGTGATGGCTTGTCTTTTGGCTACTTGCCCGACGGGACGCTCCCCTTCTTTAGTGAAACCGACAACTGAAGGAGTCGTCCGATTCCCCTCTGCGTTTTCGATCACCTTTGCTTCACCGCTCTCTAAAACGGCAACACATGAATTTGTTGTTCCTAAATCAATTCCAATTACTTTACCCATTTTTAATCTCCAATATCCATAAATTATTTATTTTTTTAATCGTTAGTAAAATATAAGTGCAATATCTATGCCAACATTATTCCATTAAATTAACGTGAGTTCGAAATAGGATTTAAGTGTAGATTAGGTAGAGCGCAGCGAGACCCATAAGCGTTGATTTAAAAGTAGCAGGCACGCTCTGCGGGGAATGCCTAAATGGTATTCATACCGTTGATTTGGTGCCGTCCGCCACACATTCTTTGGGGAGATATACGACACACGGCGTGTGCCTACTACTTTGCATACCGATTTATCGGAGTTGAAAACGCCTCCCGCAAGAGGTTGTGTTCCTTAAATTGATACATAAGGGTAGAGCGCAGCGAAACCCGACAACCCCAGAGATGTGTTAAATTATCGGATTTCACGTTGTTCTCCCCGACCTACTTTATCGGACTCACATTTAAATTAATTGGATTTTCACAGTAAGTGTGCCAAATTGGCAGTTTTAACCTCAATGGCGCTTTCAATGGCGAATGTCAATTTGACACGCTACGCATATTATACTTCTGTTTCAGAGTGCCCCATGTTGTTGATAATTTATCAGTCGGTTCAACTGCCAAGATATTTTCAATACCTCCCTGAATCTTTCTTATTTCCTTCTTGGAAAGACCACGGTTAAACATAGCGAACTCATCCATATCACCATTATAATAGCGGTTTAAATTGAACGGTTCTTCAGTACCAAGCAGCAATGGTGATTCAACAGGAACTAATTTGCTATCTTGTTTTGGATGATCAATTAACACCTCACCATCAAGGTAAACTGTCCACCACTCTTCTCTCTGAAACGAAACGGCAACGTGCTGCCATTTATCTTTTGCAATCTTATTGGGACTTTTCTGAGGAACTACACGCCCATCTAAGAGTTTCCATCCCATCCAGATAAAACCATCTGGATGGAGGAGTATTTCGAAAAACTCATCTACATCAGGTCCCTTTGCTGCTATTAGTTGCCATTCACCTGGACCTCTTTTCAATGTAGGACGAATCCATGCACAAATGGTGATGCCCTCTGTAAATTCGAACTGACGAGAATGAACAACCCGAACAATTCCGTTCTCACCACCAAAATTGAGTCCTTTTCCATACTTGCCTTTGGTCCAGTCTGTGTCGCCTTCTAATATCCCATCCTGTCTATTTCCAGACTGATCGGTGACGGTTTCACCTGCACCATCTTCAAAGTTAAAATAAACGACTAATCCTTTCAATTCTTCGGCTGCACAAGTAATTTGCAAGCTCGCTGCCAGAAATACAGATATAAAAAACATAACTATAAAGTTTCGCATGAGTTTCACCTCTTTAATATATGCACACTTTTGGTCCCGTGGGACCTAAACCGCCAAACTGTGCTGTAGCACAAACTTTATGAAGATTAAAAAATAAATTGGGTAATTTGCGAGGTTAGGAAGAAATCAAGAAATCAACGGTATGAATGACGTTTAGTCATTCCCCGGGTATGAATGCCATTGGGCGAATACGCCAAATCAACGGTATGAATGCGCGTATGGCATTCCCCGTATGGTATTCGCCATGATTCCCCGCCTCGCCAGCGGTGGGTTCTTTGCTGGCGAGGTTTCCTAACCTCGCAAAATTACCGAAATATTTATTTAAACTTCATTTAGTTTGTGCAGTAGTGTACGCAAACTAAAAGTTTACGCTACAATTGTGTGCGAGTAATTATAGATTTCACTATAAATTGGATCAATAGATTGAATTTAGGCGGTACAACAATATCCACCGAAAAACAGTGAGGATCGTTCTTAAGCAAACGGGAAGGTGCCTTGATATCCGCGTGGACGTGAAACATGCCAAACACCATCATACATCGGGGTTACCTGATAATGGCAAACGACATTGCTCCGTTCCATATCATCACGTTCCTTTGCACCTTGATGTGGCATGTGGTTGATAAACACGACACAATCGCCTGCTTTCGGATACAGAATAACATGTTCTTGTGATTCACACCATTCCTCAAATTTCGGACGATCCAACGGATACAGATGCGGCGGTTCGTTTAAATGTCCACCTTTAACAAACTTGAGATGTCCTTCTCCTGGACCATTGTCTTGAAAATAGTAGGTGGTATTGATACCGACAGGTGCCATCGCAAACGGATGTTCTTCAACATATCGCTTTTCGTGCCAATAGCCATAAAAGTCCATGTGCCATTCCTGCAGGTAAGGACCTGGATTGATATGTGCACGCAGACTCCGCAACTGACACTGTTTACCCATTAAACCCTCAAGATAAGGACGGACGCTCGGATGCCCGACAAGGGGTGCGTAGGTGTCCGGTTCACGATCAAGCAGGCTATCAAACCACATATTACCGACTGCGTTCAATCCCTCTTCCCAGCCTTGTTCGCGTGCATAGTTAACCCGCTGGCGAATATTTTCGGTTTCTTCAGGGGACAACGCACTCTCTAATAAAATGAAACCGTCTTGTAGTAGTTGGTCAATTTTGGTTTTCGTATCTTCCATGGTTCATCTCCTTTGAAATTCAGATTAACCGAGAGGTTCAAGAGGTTGTGAATGTCCAAAAATAGGTGTTGGCGCATCTCCAAGCGCTGCCCAATGCGCAGCATTTGCTATCACCTGCCGAACATTTTTATCGTAATAGATAGGGTAGGTTTCATGACCGGGACGGAAATAGAAGATTTTCCCTCTACCACGGTAGTAGCAACAACCGCTACGGAACACTTCACCGCCGGGAAACCAGCTAATAAAGACAAGCGTATCGGGTTCAGGAATGTCAAACGGTTCGCCATACATTTCGGCATGCTCAATTTCGAAGTATTCGCCGAGTCCTTCAACAATTGGATGTCCGTGTTCAATCACCCAGATGCGTTCCTTTTCGGCCGCTTCGCGCCATTTCAGGCTACATGACGTTCCCATCAAGCGGGTAAAAGGTTTGGAATAGTGACCAGAATGTAACACAATAAGTCCCATTCCTTGCAGCACACGCGCTTTCACCTTATCCGCAATTGCGTCTTCAACGGCATCGTGCGCAGCATGCCCCCACCATATCAACACGTCTGTTTTATCCAGCACTTCGTCAGTTAAACCGTGTTCCGGTTCATCTAACGTTGCGGTTAACGTTTCAATTTCGTGTTCACCTAACCCATCGGCAATCGCGGTGTGAATGCCCTTCGGGTATATTTTTTTGATAGCTTCGTTCGTTTTTTCGTGTCTAAATTCATTCCAAACTGTAACTAAAGGTTGTGACATAAGTTTCTCCTTATTATTAAAAATTGTTTGTAATTACACCGTATAAGAAAATAAGTTTATTCAACAGCAACGACGTATTCAGTCAACACAGACCGCCTTTCTTTGGCACGCTTGGCAGCATCAATAAATTCGCGTAGTGCTACAATCAATTCATCAGCAGTCTCAGGAGTGAAAGAGGTATCACCATCTTCAGGACAAACCCAGGCATAGACGTTTGGGATACGAATTGAAATACCATCCTCGCTATATGCAAATACGGTTTGCCTCCACTCTTTTTCTTTATTATGTTCTCTACAAATTGGTGGTTGTTTTGGTGTCATAAGTTATCTCCTTTTACGTTTTACGCGGGCAAATGGAGGAAATTGCCATTGATTCTCATCAGGGATGTAAGCAGTCACAAACTCAATATAAAGCGGATCCGAATATTCGCAAACAACATGTAGATAAACTGCAATGTTTTCCAAAAGAGTTGAACGTCCACAAATCAAAACTCGCTGATCTTCTGGGTATGCTTCAATTATTCTCCCGTTAAGAATTGCTTCTACTATGTTTTTAACTTGAAAACCCTCTTTTTGTGCATGTAGAATCGCATGGCTTTTAACAAGATAGTCACCATTTTGAACTCTCTCACGGATAGTTTGTAAATCTACACCATATCATCCAATTCTAACTCGCAATCCGCTTCCTAACAAGTTTGTTATTCTTAGAACGTTAATTCCGTTTCCACTGCTTCATCATAGTCAACACCCTCAACCTCAAATCCAAAGAGGTTGCGGAAACGTCTTCTGTAGCCAGCGTAATCAGAGAGTTCATGGAAATTGTCGGTACTAATCTGTTCCCAACGTTCAGTAACCGCATCGGTCACATCTTGTCGCAGTTCTCTGTCATCTAACCGAATGTAACGTTCGCTATCAAGTTGAGGCTGCAGTTCCGGTCCAAGATGTTCCGAGAATAACCGCTGCATCTGTCCAATCGGTGCCTCATTGATACCCTTCGCGTTCATTATATCATAGAGAATACTGATGTAGAGAGGCACAACAGGTATTGCTGCAGAGGCTTGCGTAACAACAGCTTTGTTCACCGAAACATAAGCATTGCCGCCGAGCTGATCTTCAAGTTTTACATTAAGCGTATCAACACATGCCTTCAGATCATCTTTTGCCTTCCCGATAGTGCCATCTCGATAAATTGGCCAGGTCAATGCACTGCCGATATAGGTATAAGCAACAACCGTCACCTCTGACGCGAGTAATTCGGCATCTGCTAAAGCTTCAACCCACATTTCAAGGTCTTCGCCGCCCATCACAGCGATTGTGTCAGCAATTTCCTTATCATTTGCAGGCTCAATCGTTACAGGCACAACAGTTTCGTCATTCAGGTCAATAGTTTTTCCTGTGTATGATTCACTGATCGGCTTCAATACAGAATTATGCGTTTCGCCAGTACGTGGGTGAATTCGGCGCGGTGCAGCGATGCTATAAACGAGAACATCTATTTTGCCGAAATTCGCTTTGAGTTGTTCTATCGCCTCCTGCTTCATCGCATCGGAAAAAGCATCTCCGTTGAGACTCTCTGCCAAAAAACCATCATGTTGTGCTTGTTGATGGAATGCCACGGTGTTGTAATAACCTGCAGAAGCTGTGCGTCTGTTGTCTGCTGGGCGCTCATAAAGAAGACCTAACGTCTTGGCACCGTATCCCCATGTCAACGCAATACGAGAAGCGAGTCCATAACCGGTTGAAGCACCGATAACAAGTGCGTTTAAACCTGTTCCTTTGTGTGTAGCATTTCCCTTAATTAAATCTACCTGATTTTGAATATTTGCTTGGCAACCAGCAGGATGCGCATTTGTACAGATAAAACCACGAATCCGAGGCTTAACAATTTGAACTGACATTTTATCCTTCTTTTTTTCTAAAGCGGTTAGTCCTCAATTTCGACGACCATTTCAACTTCAACCGGAATACCGCCGGGCAATTGCACCATACCGACCGCTGACCGCGCATGTTTGCCTTTATCACCAAATACTTCTACAAAGAAATCTGATGCGCCATTGACGACAGCAGGTTGATCCGTGAAATCTGCCGATGAGTTGACAAAACCGACAACCTTCACAACGCGTTTTATCCGATCCAGATCGCCTAACGCATGTTTAAGCGTGCTGACCAAACCAATTGCAACTTGGCGTGCAGATTCATACCCCTCTTCAATGGTCGCATCTGTGCCGAGTTGGCTTTTGTATATTGGACCTTCACCTGTGCCTGGCCCGTGTCCGGAGGTAAAGATCAGATTCCCGGTTTGCACTGTGGTAACGTAATTCGCAACGGGTGTCGCAGGAGGCGGTAATTCTATCCCCAATTCTTCAAGTCGTTTTTCTATTTTCATGTTCTTTAATATCTCCCAAATAGTTTCATAATCTAACGTGCCGCAAACATAATATTTTTGCAGCAACTTGTAATATTAAATAGGTTTTCGGGGATTTTGTCAAGGAAATTTATTTTATAGGGTGTGTAAATATTTTGGCAAAGTTTGGGATAAGATGCGTTGTCTGAGATGTTCCCATTTTGCTGTCTGAATCGCGGATTACACAGATTACGCGGATTATTGAGTTTGGAACTCCCAAATTCCTATTCAAAGTTTACCGAAATCTTTTGAAAAGAAACTAATATTGCCAACCTCCGATCCGCGTAATCTGTGTAATCCGCGATTCAGACACACATGCAAAAAACTTTACACATCCATTTTATATGCAAGATTATTTAGTTTTCGGTTTTTTATTATGAATAGGACACCGCACTTACCCTCAATACCTAAACACTGAGAGCAACTCATTAACTGAAAATTCTTAAAATTAAATAACCCCGGGAATCTTTTAGCATCAATTCTGATGTTTAGTGTATAATATACAATACCATGGAAAACGAAAAAAGTGACAAGGTTCAGCAGAACACGAAAGAAACCCCGGGCACCACAGTTCTTTTGCAAAAGAAATATGCCCATTCATCCAAGTGGACCACAGGCAGTGGGTTCTTTATATCAACCGACAAGATCGCGACCAACATCCATGTTCTTGCGGGGACGGCAAAAGTCACTGCAAAGTGCATAGACACAGAAACAGTATACGCCATTGAAGGTATTATAGCATTTGATGATAAAAACGATCTCGCTGTCCTAAAGGTCACAGAGGAAGGGGTGCCTTTCATGCTTGGCGATAGCGACACAGTGGGAATTGGTGATACGGTTTACACCATTGGCTATCCTAAAGCACAAAAAAGCAGGACAGAAGGAACTGTAAGTGCTATTCGAAATAATGGCAAATTGATCGAGTTGAACATACCGGATGCTGGTCCGGGGTATAGTGGCGCTCCCGCGCTAAACAACAAGGGTGAAGTCATCGCAATTTTGTGCCAAGGTACTGACGAATTTAGTGATGTTATTCCGGTAAACAGACTCAAGGAATTGCTTACTGGGACAAGACAGATAGAACCGGATGCTTTGAGTGTTTATCCAGGAGTCCGTTCTTGGATAAGCACTTTGTTTCGATCAAAGAGTAAATTAGAACCTGTTTCAACAGAAGTTTCTTCCCAAAAACTGGAAAGTGCAGCCTCCTTGCCTGTGGAATCTTTAAAGGCGTGGCAAAAACGGCCGCGGATACATGCATACATAAAGGTGTCTCAGGGAGACGATAAGTTTGAAAAGGGCAATTATAAAGGTGCAATTGCCGCCTATAATAAAGCGATCAAGCGCAATCCGGATAGGGCGATAGTTTATAACGTTCGGGGTATCGCTAAAGGCAACCTTGGAGACTTTAAAGGATCTATAGGGGACTTTGATAGTGCTATTCGCCTGAACCCCGAATATGCTGGTGCCTACAACAACCGGGGGGCAGCAAAGGCCGATCTTGGCGATCTTGAAGGCGCGATAGATGACTTTGATCATGCTATCCGACTAAAACCTGAATATGCTGGTGCCTACAAAAATCGAGGTATTGCAAAGACCGACCTTAGTGATTTTGAAGGTGCCATAGAGGATTATAATCATGTTATCAAATTAAACCCTGAAGATGTTTACACCTACAACAATCGAGGCATTGCAAAGGACTATCTTGATGATGTTCAAGGTGCCATAGATGACTACGATAACGCTATTCGGATTGACCCTCAATATGCGGGCACTTACAATAATCGCGGGCTCGCCAAGAGCAAACTTGATGATTTTGAAGGTGCGATAGATGACTTTAATCAGGCTATCAAACTAAACCCTGAAGATACCAATTTGTATAGCAATCGAGCAGGAGCAAAGCAGGAATTCGGTGAATCTAAAGTCGACCAGGGAGATATAGAAGAAGCACGGGGGTTATATGCAGCAGCGGTGGTTGATTGTACAGAAGCTATTCAGCTGGAACCGAAGAATGCATCAGTTTATAATAGCAGGGGATGGGGCAAATATCTTTTAGGACAATTTGAAAACAAACAAGGAAACGTAACTGAAGCACAAGACCAATATCAAGAAGCAATATCCGATACAGATGCGGCACTCCAGTTAGAGCTAAAGAATGATAAATTGAGGTCTGCTACCTATCATACGCGCGGTGCAGCAAAAGCCGGTCTCGGTGATCATCACGGTGCGATAGAAGATTTTGATGAATCCATTCGCCTAAATCCGAAGAAAGCATTGCTCTATCACGACCGCGGACTTTCAAATGAGGCACTCGGACAGCACGAAGCAGCACAAACCGATTTTGAAAAGGCACAGGAATTAGACCCTGATTTTGAAAATAAGCCATCCTAATTAACGCGATGATTCTCGGTAGGTGCGGTTTCCTAACCGCACCGTATGTGTCAACTTAAGGATTTTCTAAACATGGGAATCTTCTTCAGTCCCGTGAATCAACGCCAAATAAGCGTTTGGTATTTGTCGGGACGATATGTTTATCTTTCTATGCCGTTCCTACGGAACTCAAGAGGGGAGGGACTACATTTTTCTATAAACATATCGTCCCTAATGAAGTTTAAGTTATTAATTCGGTAATTTGGCGAGGTTAGGAAACCTCGCCAGCAGCAGGTGTACATCTCTGCTGGCGAGGTTTCCTAACCTCGCTAAATTACCCAATTTATTTTTTAATCTTCATACGGGACTAAAGGGACCGCATCGGATAAATCAAAATTCTTAATCGGTATAATAACCCCACATATTTATTAGCATGAAAGGAAGACAATGAAATATATCTATCACAAAGAAGATGCCGAAGTTGTTCGGATTGAAGGTGATGCACCGCGAACACTGTACACACTCATTGAACCGAATACCAGAGATACAGAACACTTCGCAATGGGATTAGAGGAAATTGACCCGAATAGCGAAATTCCGATGCACTCACACAGTGAAGCAGAGGAGATTATTTTTGTGTTTGGCGGGAAAGGGAAAGCGTTTGTTGACGATGAGGTAGCAGAATTGAAACCCGGCACAGTGATTTATTTGCCACCGAACGTTGAACATAGATTTGTCAATACAGGCGATGAACCGCTTTGGATTACATGGACGCTTTCACCGCCCGGTTTTGAAAAACAGATTCGCAAAATTGCAGATGGGTCTACAGGGATGGAAGTTTTCAGCGAATCCTGATTAGGTTGCCTTAGTAGTGCTGACAGATGACGGTGCCACTTCGTAACGCAAAAATTCCAGTGTGAATGCGCCGCGCCCTTGCGTCATAGAACGAAGGCGGGTTGTATATTGAAACGTCTCTGCTAACGGAATAATGGCATTGATAACGTTAGATGTATCTTGAGTTGTTGTTTCGTTGATTTGCGCGCGCCGGGCATTGAGGTCGCCGATTACTTTGCCAACGTGTTCATCTGGGACAGTGATATGTATCTGCATAATCGGTTCAAGAAGTAGCGGATTCGCCTGTCTAACAGCCTTTTCAAAAGCGAGCACAGCTGCTGCTTCAAAAGCCATCTCCGATGAATCAGTGGAATGTATGGAACCACCAGTAAGCGTCACCTTAATATCTTGCAATGCGTATCCCATAAGCGTACCACTTCCCATTGCACCTTCAAGTGCTTTCTGAATTGATGAAATATACTGCCGAGGGATTTGTGTCTCATCAGTTTTGTCTTCAAACTGAAACCCTTCTCCACGTTCTAACGGTTCGACGGTAAGCAGAACATCGCCATAAATACCTTCTTCATCAGTTTTATGGATATGTGTACCGCGTGCCTCTGCAGTCGTGCTAATCGTTTCGCGATACGCTACCTGCAGTTTACTCACCCGTGCATTCACACCAAATTCGCGGATCATGCGGTCAGTGAGAATCTCTAAATGAAGTTCCCCCATGCCTGAGATAATCCGTTGTCCTGTCTCTTCATCAATACCGACGGTAAAAGTCGGGTCTTCGTCCATCAATTTTTCAAGCGTTTCTTCTAATGAATCTGTATCGCTGGCGCGTTCAGGTTCAATCGCAACGGAGATAACAGGCGGCGGAAATTCAATTGATTCCAACAGCAGCGGATGGTTAACATCGCTCAATGTGTGTCCCGTTTTTGTGCTACGCATCCCGACAAGCGCAACAATATCCCCTGCATACGCGGTATCACAAGTCGCCTCTTTATTGGCGTGCATCTGTAAAATACGATTGACTCGCTCCCGTTTTTCTGTCGCCACGTTATAGACCACTTCACCACGCTTAAGAGTGCCAGAATAGACGCGGCAGTAGACCAGTTTATCCACGGTATCATGGCTTGCAACCTTAAATGCTAATGCAGAAAAAGGTTCAGAATCATCCGCATGGCGAGTGACTCTATCTGCAGTCCGAGAAGAATCATGTTTGGATTTGGAAGATTTTGCTTTTGAAGGTTTTGGAATCTCACCTTCAATTGGCGGCACATCAATTGGGGAGGGTAAAAAGTCAATAACCGCATCAAGGAGCGGCTGAACTCCTTGATTTTTTAGGGAACTGCCGCAGAATATCGGCACTAAACTTCCTTTCAATGTGGCATTGCGAATGCCTGTAATTAATTCAGTTGTAGTAATCTCGCCACCTTCAAGATATTTTTCAAGAAGAGTATCGTCTTCAGACGCGACATTCTCTATAAGAGACTCGCGTGCGGTGCTTGCTGCCTCGTGAAATTCGGACGGGATATCTACTTCTTGATATGTTTTCCCTTGGTCATCGGTATTCCAATGAATCGCTTTCATTGCAATAAGATCAATCACTCCGGCAAAATCGCGTCCTTCACCAAGCGGTATCTGCAACGGCACAGGATTCGTTTCAAATCGTTCGCCCATCATCTCAAGGACACGAAAGAAATTTGCCCCCACTCTATCCATCTTATTGACAAATGCGATGCGCGGCACCTGATAACGTTCTGCTTGATTCCACACCGTTTCGGACTGCGGTTCCACGCCTCCGACAGCACAGAACAAGGCAATAGCACCGTCTAAAACCCGCAGTGAACGTTCCACTTCTACTGTGAAATCAACGTGCCCAGGAGTATCAATCAGATGTACGGCATGGTCTCGCCAGAAACATGTTGTCGCGGCAGCAGTGATTGTTACACCGCGTTCCCGTTCCTGCACCATCCAATCCATTTCTGTAGTACCGTCATCAACAGTACCGATCTTATGTTTTTTACCGGTATAAAAGAGAATTCGTTCGGTAGTGGTTGTTTTGCCTGCATCAATGTGCGCTGCGATACCGATGTTGCGCACGTTTTCTATTGGATATTCGCGTGCCATCTATTTCCTTATAAAAAGTAGCTATAGTAGATTTTTAGAATTACTTGAACACTCTGCATCTGGTGAGGTTAGGAAACCTCGCCTACACAGTATTTCTACATATCACTGTTCCATTGAAGCACAACACCAAGCAACCCCGGATTCCATTCCATAAGCAGTTGATACGCTTTCGAGGCATCGTGCCCCGGCACACGGTGGCTAATCATGGGTGCAACAATAAAACGTCTCTGTACGATAAGCGATAACATCAAACGACTATCGTCTTCACTCGTCCAGAAATTCGGAGAGGATTCTTGACGCGGACGAATTGAATTGTGTGCGCCGTAAAGAATAACCCCTTTTTTGTGTACATCCCGATAGAAGTTGACACTCGGCGTTTCACCGCGTGTACTTGCTAACAACACAACTCGCGCCCCCCAACCTGCCACAGCTAACGCAGTGCTAATTGCATCTGGATGTCCTGTTGCCTCAATAACAACTGTCGGGCCTTTGCCCATAGTAGCATCGCTTAACCGTTCCGAAAAATCTG
This sequence comes from Candidatus Poribacteria bacterium, assembly GCA_965221425.1. GTDB lineage: Bacteria > Poribacteria > WGA-4E > WGA-4E > WGA-3G > MSPOR6. Next base: position 1,874,243 of record OZ244889.1, read on the forward strand.
TATCTTCAGGATTTAATGTGTGGTCTGCACCAATACTTTTAGAGAGTTCAAGGCGACTATCGGTCAAATCTGCTGCAATTACCGGCACTGCCCCGCTCAGTTTTGAGAGTTGCGATGCAAGCAAACCGATGAGTCCCTGTCCTAAAACTAACGTGGGTTCTCCCAATTCTATCCGAGCTTTTCGAACCCCTTGTAACGCAATCGCGCCCAGATTAAAAAAGACCATTTCTTCTGCTGGGGCATCGAACGATTCTACCTTTAACAGACGATTCGGTGATGCGACAAAGTGGCTGGTGTGTCCCTGTGTTGACGCGACACGATCTCCTACCACATATCCACTGACATTTTTGCCGATCTCCACCACTTTACCGATATTACTATAACCCGGACGGGAAGGGTAACCGCCTTTTGCGTTCGGCAGACTTAATAAGAACGCACGTTCCGTGCCGGGACTGATAAGTGTACATTCCGTTGCAACCAGAACTTCATCATCTTTGATAGTGGGTAGGTCAAACTCCTCGATATCAACTTTGGCACGATCCGGCCAAATAACCCGTTGTCCTTTCATGAAACTCAAACCTCTTATAGCGAAATCTAAAATATGTTCACACATGCCCGGTAGGTGCGGTTTCTAACCGCACCATGGGCGTCAATTTAAGAAAACATAAGAATTATTAGGCTCACTTTCGATACACCCGGTTATTGGGTTTACCCTCTTTTTAGTCCCGTAGGGACGATATGTTTATAGATAACGTTAAAATCCTTCACTTTAGTCCCGTAGGGACGATATGTTTATCTTTCTATGCCGTTCCTACGGAACTCAAGAGGGGAGGGGGCAACATTTTTCTATAAACATTGCGTCCCTACGGGACTAAAGATACCGCATCATACAAATCAAAATTCTTAAATTGACGCCTATGGTGCGGTTTCTAACCGCACCATTTACACCAGCGAGGTTAGGAAACCGAACCTACCATGGTGTGTAAATAATTACGGATTTTACTGAAAATAGAAAAGGATAGCCGTTTTTCAGAAGTGTATCACAAAAACGACTATCCTTCAAGTTTTAATTTAGAGTCTACTCATATAGTAGATTTTAGAATCACTTGAACACTTTACATCAGTTCGGTTAGGAAACCTCGCTACCGCTTGTGCTGTAGCACAAACTTCCAGTTTGTGTCATAAGGGCGCAAACTGGAAGTTTACGCTACAGCTGTGTCCAAGTAATTACAGGCTTTACTATAAACCTACCGGTCTTCGGGACTAATCTCCTTGGGATTAATCTCTAACATCACATAATTCCCGCGTTGATTCATGTCTGTGACATAAACGAGTGCGAATTTTTCGTCGCTTTCTTTCAATTCTTCAACGACTCTTTTGTAGTCCTCAAGGTTTTCAATGGGATTATAATCTATCTCTTTGATGAGGTGCCCTTTTTGAATGCCCATTTCCGCAGCTTCGCTATTTGCCTCAACCTTCATAACGATGACACCTGTTTCATCTGGGTGTCCGTAACGTTTGGCAAGTTCCGGTGTCAACTTTTGTACCTGCATCCCAGCAAACTCCTCCGTTTCCGGTGGTTCTTCAACAGGCATCGGGACGAGTTCGGGAGCAGCATGTGAGCGAAGGCGTGCTATAACCTCTTCAGTCCGTTTCTCCAATTTTACAGTCAACTCTTTCTCTTTTCCATGTCGGAGAACTTTTACTCGGACAGATGTGCCAACCGGCGTTGCCCCGACAGCATGCATCAAATGAGAAGAGTCTCGAATAAACTCTTTATTAAATTCAAGGATAATATCTCCATGCTGAATTCCGCTCTTCTCTGCAGGACTCTCTGGACCCACTTCAATGACAAGCGCGCCGTGCGGTTTCTCAAAATCAAGTTTTTCAGCTAAATCGTGACTCACTGATCGCATCGTTATCCCGAGCCACCCACGGACGATTTCCCCATGTTCAATCAGTTGAGGCAGCAACTTTTCTGCAGTATTACTTGGAATGGCAAAACCTATGCCTACATTTCCAAAGTTTATCCCGTTGGTGGCAATCAAAGTATTAATACCGACCAATTCACCTCGGATATTAATCAGTGCACCACCGCTGTTCCCCTGATTAATTGGAGCATCTGTTTGTATGAAGTTACTATACTGAATACTTCTGCTGGCTCGGTTTTTCGCACTCACAATACCGCGTGTGACAGTTTGTGAAAGATTAAACGGTGTTCCAATTGCGACAACCCACTCCCCTACTTCAAGCGCGTCTGAATCACCAAACGGAAGGGCAGGGAGGTCCTTAGCATCTATCTTGAGGACTGCTAAATCAGTACCACTGACTCCATCACCACCGGGGTCCTGTCCAATTAATTCAGCACCGTGTTCCTTGCCATTTGGAAGGGTGACAGTAATTTCATCTGCCTTATCAATCACATGGCTATTCGTAAGAATATAGCCATCCTCGCTGATAATTACACCGGAACCGATACCTTCAACGGAACGTGGTGGGGCAGGTTCGTTTGGTATGAGGTCTTCAAAGTTAAATCTACGTCTGAACTCTTCTTCGCCCCAGGGAATCAATTCAGGTAATCTACGTCTGAATTCTTCTTCATTCATTCCTTCCGGTGGAATTATTCGTCCTCGTCCATCCGGTGGAACTACTCGTATTCTGGAAGACATCAACGGAACTTTTCGTTCTGTTGTAATTTGCACAATAGATGGTTTTGTTCGCGCTACCAAATTAATGAATGCGCGATTCGCGCGTTCTAAATACTGAAAATCTTCTAATTCTTGAGGCGTTTCGTTCGTTTCACCGATTGCAGTCGGCACAACAAACTCATCTGCCCCTTGATTAATCACAAATCCTGCTGCAACGGCAAGTCCGGCTAATATTAAAAGTAGTGCTGCGCGTCTGTGAAGTATGTGTCTGAAATTTAACATGATATAAAACCTCCAATTATTTTATAGTCCGAAAAATAGCTTTTTAATTTTTTTAGTGTTTACGCTCTAAAAACACACCTATGAGAAAATAAAGTTGCAAAAAAGTTCATAAAAATTATAGTTTATTCGCCACGAGAAATCCTATCGACATGTTCACGAACAATATGTTCAGGACATGACTTGATAAATAACCACGCGCCTGGCACAAGGATCACAAACGCGCCGATAACAAGATCATCTATACGACCAAAAATTGGGATAAAATCGCCATCAAAGGGATAAACAAGGTAAGCAATCGCAAAAGCCCCGGCAAGAATTTGAAAAATAACAAGTACTGCCTTCCGATAGACAGGCACACGTCTGTCACGGAAAAGCCGCATCGTCAACCGAATGAAGTTCGGAAAATGGAGAAAGATACGTAGAAAACGAAATATCCCGCGTCCTCTACTGCCAAAGAAAAAAGGATTCATCATGTATCAATTTTATCAAAATCTTGGTTTATGTGCAAATCATTTTATTACGCTACATCAATTTCTGATTTACCCAGTTTTCATAACTATAAGAATTCATAGATTCATAACTGAGAAAAAATATTTGATATAGATTTCGGTTTTAAGTATAATATAGGGTAGACAATCAGAACTCCACTATTCTATATTGAAGGAAACGATTATGCAAAGAAAAAGCTCAAGATCGCGATACTGTATAGGCGAACTTATTGAACGTGAAGATTTTTCTGAAGATTTAGCTGCTTTTAAATTCAAAACCGATCAGCAACTACCTTTTATTCCAGGGCAATACGCTACTATCGGTTTTGAAGTTAACGAAAAGATTGTCCAACGTCCCTATTCTATTGTCTCCTCACCACACGAACCTTTTATGGAAGTTTTTGTTGAACTGGTGCCGGAGGGTGCCACGACTCCTCTGTTTTGGGAACTAAAACTTGGGGACACTGTATTCATCAGAGACCGCCTCGTTGGCAAATTTGTGATGGACACGGAGAGTGGGATGACACGGCACATCATGGCAGGGACTGTCACAGGTGCTGCGCCGTACATCAGTATTGCGCGCACACAGAAAATTGAGCAGGAACAGGGTAAATCCAGTCCGCATCAGATTCTTGCGATTGTCGGTGCAAGCCGTTCTTGGGAACTTGGATATTACATGGATGAACTCAATGAACTCGCAGCACAGGAGGAATGGTTCTCATTTGTTCCGACGGTAAGTCGTCCGTGGGAAGATGCGGAATGGCAAGGTGAAAGTGGGCGTGCGGAAGATGTTATCCGAAAATACGGCGATCAGATGGGGTATGACTACACAAACTCAGTTGTGTATGCATGTGGACATCCACAGATGATTGAGAATGCTAAAGCGATCTGGGCGCGTGCGCGTTTTCCGGAAGAACGGATTAAAGAGGAGAAATTCTTTGTGATTAAGGAATAGCATGGATAGTTAGGTAATCCAGAATGGACTGAAGAATATGACTGTAGCAGCGGTATAGGTGGAAAGAGTGATTTTTCAACGATGCCGCTGTTTTTATGTGCAATTATTTTATAGTACTGAGTAGTGCTTTGAGATAATTTGATGGAACAATAAAATTAAGGTTTTGTGCTTTAGGATCTCTATGACTCCAACTTACCACACCTATGACTTCACCTTTACTATTTTGTACTGCTCCACCACTACTTCCGGGTGAGATGGAAGCATCTATTTGTATCCATTTGTTGATACCGATTGCGCGGACAGCACTAACAATACCTTTAGAAAATGTGCCTTCTAATCCTTTAGGGTTACCGATAACGTAAACTGTTTCACCTGTCTGGACTGTATCGCTATTTGCTAAAGACAAAATGGATGTAGTAATACCCGAAAGTTTTAGTATTGCTAAGTCATGGTCTTTATCAGTTGCTAAGGTGTCTTCAATAAGGTGCCAATTCTCTTTGCCAATTTGTCTAGCATATACTGATGTAGAGCCTTCAATAACATGGTAGTTAGTTGCAAGTTTATTAACATCTACGAAAAAACCAGTTCCATGTCCTATAATATCACCGTTGGCATTATGCATCTTGAGGTATACTGTAGATGCATAAGCTTTTCGAGCAATCTCTTCAGCACTTTTTTCAGGTTTACTATTGTCTGCAGGGGTAGTTTGTTGGGGAATGATAACTCTCCCTGGACTGTTGTCTTGTTTTTCTGTGTCTTTAAGTATTTCAGGCATATCCCAAAGGAGAATTGTCCCATCTTCGCTACCGCTAATGAGCGTAGTATTATCTTCTGAGAATAAAAGTGTGGTAATTTTACGAGTGTGTTGTGTGACTATGAATTCTTGACGCTCTTCTTCGAAATCATATAACCGAATTGTACCCATTACATCTCCGATGGCAAGAATACGAATATTGGGAGAAAATGCTAAGGCAGTAATCGCACTGAATGAACCCATATACCCATCTCCCACCTCTTTTCCTGTTAGAGAATCCCATCTTCGAATAGTCCCGTTCTCCTCACCGCTGAAAAGGTGGGTACTGTCAAGGACAAATGCCAAGGCAGTGACAGTACTTTGAGCCCCTCTTAAAATTCTCAATTCTCTGCTATTACTTACATCTAAAAGATGAATTCTACCATCAGAACCGCCACTTGCAAGTATAGTATTTGCAGGCGAAAATGCAAGGGCAGTGATGCCGTGTGGATTTCCCTTAAATGTAGCTAACAGACTGTCTTCAACAAAATTGTTGTTTCTAAGAACCCCAAGCACGTCTGATAAAAAAATTGTTCCATCTATACTTCCACCACTCGCAATTTTTTCACCGTCATGAGAAAAAGTTACTGCTTGTGTTAATTCAATATGATCACGTATTATAGAGAGTTCGCTGCTTGTTCCTGCATCCCATATTCGGAGTTTTCCATCTAAACCTGTTCCGCATGCCCGGATGCGGTTATCTGCTGTGTGCGCTAAAGCCTTTATGCCACCAGTGTGTCCAAGAATCTCAAATCTTGTTCTTGCTCCAAGTATATCCCATAAAAATACAGTGCCATCTGAGCTACCACTAACAAGCGAGCTGCCATCTGGAGAATAATCGATATCTGAAACAGAATCTTTATGTCCCATTAAGGTATTAATTTGCTCAGCCGTGTTCGTATCCCATAGGCGAATCAATTTATCTGCACTACCAGTGACAAATGAGTTCCCATCGGGAGAGAATTTCACCGTATACACTGGACTATTATGTTGTATTGGAGGGTGAAGTCTTCCACCTTCTCCGACAAGGCTCCATAATATAGCAGTTCCATCCAGACTTACACTTACTAGCTGGGTTCTGTCAATTGAAAAATGTACCTCCTGAACGGAATCGGTATGTTCATTAAACTCGTAGATTCTATCTCCTGTGCCAGCATCCCAAACTTGAATAACCCCATCGTCGCTTCCCCCCGCAAGCATTTTGTTATCTAAAGAAAACTCCACTGTCCGAACGGAGTCATTATAAGGTAGAATCGCAACAAGTTTCTCATTACCGTCCGAAGTGTGGGGCTTCCAAAGTCGAATCGTTTTGTCGGCGCTTGCACTGGCAAGCATGCTGCCTGTATGATCATGTGAAAATGTCACCGCGTAAATCTCACCCCTATGACCCCTGAGAGCTGGTACTAGGTCATCTTGAATTTCATTCTGAGGTTCCCATAATCTGATTGTATGATCATCATGTGCAGCAGCAATATATTTCCCATCAGGAGAATAGGAAATCGCATAAACGCCTCCCATGTACCCTTCAAATTGATTCTCAATTTCTCCAGTATGACTATTATATATCCAGACACCGATAGTTGTTGCTACAGCAAATTGTTTACCATCGGGCGAAAATTCTAAGTCCCGAATCCAACCTTTTCCTAATCGATTTTTAACAAACCTCTGAGAATTCTGGTTCATAGTATCTTGGGCTGAAACACTGGATATAATTTGGAATGTTATTAATAGAAGAGTCAAGATTAAAAAAGATATTTTTTTCATATTACACAACCCTTTATTAGCATTGAGTCGCTTGGACGTTTTCACATTACGATGTTTAGAGATTAATAGTATGAACTTATTTTAGCACACGATTAATCTGAAATCAACCTTTTACGAATTCTTGTATAACTAATCTGCAATAGAATCCCTAAGCACTTCTGCTGCTTCATAATTTGGATCAATTTGTAAAGCTACATTGGCGGCGTTTTTAGCGTCTTCAAATCTCCCGAGCCGTAAGTAAGCAAGACCTATATTGAAATGTGCTTCCTTGAACTGTGGGTCAATTTTTATTGCTTCTTTAAGTTCATTGATTGCTTTTGAATAGTTTTTATACTTTATATAAATCACGCCTAAGTTACAGTACGCCTTTTTAAATTTAGGGTCAATGTCAATACATTTTTCAAATTCGACAATTGCATAATCGTAAAGACCTTCGTCAAGAAAAGCCCATCCTCGATCATAGTGTTTAACTTTCATATCTTCTTGACTATCTGGTATTGTTGGATCAGACACTGGAGGAATTTGATTAGGTAAATTATTAACTGCTTTCTCTTTTAAATCACGCATTTGATTCAACCATCTCTGATCAGAATCATTTTCAATATTAGTAAATTGATTGATTGCTTCATCAACAGTTTGTATAACCAACTGATATCTGGATTCGCCACCTCCAACAGCATTTCCCCATTCCAAGTATGCCAAAGCGAGGTAGTAATACGTTTTAACAATCTCTGGATTGTCTCCGTAATTCCTGATGAGTCTACCAAATAAATCTGCTGATTTACTAAATAACGTCACACTATCTTTAGCAGCTTGGTAATAGCAATAACCACCCCAATAAAGCGCATAGACGATATCTTCCGCAGGTATCTGACTGTTAGAAAGTGTTTCAAAAAGTGGAGCAGCTGCTTCGAATTTTCCTTCCTTTCGCAAAAGGATTGCTTTTATGAAAAGTTCTGAATTAAGCTTTGGCTGAGTTTTTCTTTCTGAATATTCTGGAACAAGATAGGTGTGATGGTATTTATCATAAAGTTTATCAATTCTATTTCTGTCAGATGTACTGTGGATTGCCAAGTCATAATTCTCTCGAGCTTTCACATAATTCTCAGAGTCATTATAGATATCACCTATTCCCTCATAAGCGAAAGAGATATATGCACTTTCAGGAAATTGCTTAATAATAGCTGAAAAAAGTTGGTAAGCTTCATAATCTTTATCTTGTTGCAATACACTAATAGCGATTTTGTACATATTCTCAGCTTCAAGTACTTGTTGCTGCTTGTGTGGATCGTCAACATTTTTGCTAAAAGGGTCAGGTAGTTGATGAATAGCGACTAATAGCTGAGCGATATAATATTCTACCTCTCTACGATAATTAGAGGTTGGGAAATCATCAATCAGTCTTTCAAAAGCGATTTGAGCCTTCGTATTGTTAGGTGTATTATAATTTATCCTTCCGATGTGAAATAGTGCCTCCTCAACATAAGTACTATTTGGAAAGTTTTTAATGAAATACGTAAATTTTGCTTCTGCTTCTTTAACACTCTCAGTTTTGTAAAGAATCCGTGCCCACAAATAGTATAAATTCTCTCTATGTTTGTAGACATCCGTTTCCCCCAGGGTATTTCGGATATGTGTCTGCGCCTTTGTGTAGTAATGAATATCTTCAGTAGTCTCACCGAGTTTGTCATAGCAAAGCACGATTTTATAATTTGCCAAAGCTGGAAAATCTTTATCAATATGATCGGTTCTTGCTCCAGGTTTTTTAGATGCCTTGATTGCTTTCTTATATTTTTCAATAGCGCCTTTATAGTCTCTATGCTGGAACATGGTTTCAGCATCTTGATAGTGCATTTCCACACTTTTGGAACTGCCTAAAAGAAAATATAATAACCCAATTACAAATACAGCACCACCTATAATTCCCCAAGTTTTCGATTCCATACAATTAATCTCCTATCTCACCAGTTCAGGTTCCGGGCCTTCGCGCATAATTTTAAAATCAAACTTCTCTGTTTTGAGGGGAGATCGGCCTTCTCCAATCAATTGAATTTCTAAAGATGTATCTCGCGCTTGTGCTTTTTCGTCCGCTTTCATTTCAATTTTAACAGTTTTCGATCCATTTTTACTTAATTTAAAAGTTTCTGTGGGCATCTTAAACCGTAACCCCCGGATTGACTTCGGTTTAAACGCTATCTTAAAATCACTTACTGGACCACCTCTGTTAGTAATTATTAACTTCAAATGTGCTGTTTCACCTGCATCAATGAAACCGTTACCTGAAGGTTCTTCTAAAGAAGCTTTAATTGAGATCTTAGGAGGCAGTAGCTGTTGATTATGATTGCCTTCCACACTATTTTCAGTGCCGTTATTTGGGATAAAAAAATCAGGAATCGTTATCAACCCAAACCGATATACGATAAAAACACCTAAAGCGATCATTGCCACAATTAACGTATATGAAAGAGCTTTCTCCCGCTTTTTTTCGTTTCTCTCAAGGTTTGCTAAGTGCTTTATTGATTGGAGCAGTCCACGTGAGGGCTGATGATGCGGATCAAGTTTCAATGCTGCCGATACAGCAGTTTTAGCATCATCAAACGCTCCAATTTTCAAGTAAGCCTCTCCCAAACCGTAATGGGCATCTATACTATTTGGATCTGCATTAATCACTCGCTTGTATGCAGCAGCAGCTTGCTTATACAGCCGGTTTTTGAGGAAAGTCAACCCGCGTTCTAAATCCATTTTTATATCAGGACTCTCTTGCATATCCTTTTCTGCTTCTGTCGATTGAGATTCGTTTTCAATAGCATGCGCTTGTTCACTTTTTTCAATAAATTGGTCTTCACCAGGACCTATTTCAGGTTGAATAGGAGCATCCTGTGTTTCTGTTGAAGAGGGGACCGGAGAGTGTGAGAAATTGGGGTCAATTGTTTCTAAAAAAGACAATGCTGGCAGATATTTAGAATCAATTTTTAAAGCCTCTTGTGCTGCGTGCCTTGCTTTTTCTAACTCATGCTGCCCGAAGTAAGCGAGGGCAAGTGCGTGATATGCGGCTTTATGCGTGTGATCGAGGGTTACTGTTTTTTTGAGTGCCTCTATCGCACGCGGATAAGTTTCCATTTTCAGGTATGCTATGCCAAGGTTGAAATGTGCCTCTGTAAAGTCGGGATCAAGGGTAAACACGTTTTGAAATGCATCAACAGCGTTGCTATAGCGTTTAGCGTTCAGATAAGCGATCCCTCTATTATAGTGTTTCTGTTTTATCGTTTCAACGAGATCGCGGGGCGGTTGGTGATCTGTATCTAATTTTAATGTATTTGTGGATGCTTCTAAATTTCCAGATTCTCTATAGGCGGATGCAAGAATGTCGTGTGCTTCTTTAAGATTCGGGTCAATAGTTATCGCCTGTTCAAGATGTGGAATCGCTTTACCAAATTGTTTCTGCTCAACATAAGCGCAGCCAATATGGTAGTGAACATCTTCTAAAGCAGCGTCTGAATCAATAGCAGATTGAAATGAATCGATGGCTTTGTCGAATTCTTTTAGACCAATATAAGAACGGCCAAGATTGTAGTGAACTTGTTTAAAATCTGGATCTAATGTTGCGATTTTTTGAAACGTTGATACTGCTTCGTTATAACGTTCGTCGTTCAGATAGGTAATACCGTTATCGTAGCGTGAATTTTTTACGGCATCAACCAATGAAAGCGCGGAGGGATAGTCGGCATCGATACTTAATGCTGCTAAGGCAGATGTTTCTGCTTTATCAAGTTCGTTCAATTCAAGGTAAGCACAGCTGAGTCCGCAGTGGGCATCAATACAGGCTGCGTCAAGTTGGATAACAGCCTCAAATTCATGAATTGCTTCTTTATACTGGGCAACATTAAGGTACGCTATGCCCAAATTGTAGCGTGCTTCTCTTATAGCATTCATTTTTTTAGCACAAAACTCAAAATCGGTGAGGACTAATTATAGCGCATTTTAACAGATTTGGTTTAATTGTTCAAGGAAAATGTACTGTTGCAATTACATAAATACTTGATTTTTCATTGGAAACGAAGTATAATTACTTTATAAATAATATGGGTCCATAGCTCAGTGGTCAGAGCCGCCGGCTCATAACCGGCTGGTCCTAGGTTCGAGTCCTAGTGGGCCCATCTCTTCTCATGGGGCGTTAGCTCAGGGGTACGAGCGCTACCTTCACACGGTAGAAGTCACTGGTTCAAATCCAGTACGCCCCATTGCTAAAGGTAGTGCCTCACTTACCTACCGAGTAAAGATATCTTTGTTGTGATGTTCTGTTATCTCTCTGCAAAATCAGCAGCATTACCTACCTGATTCGTAGTACCTTCGAATTGCTTTACCGTTGAAAATTCCAGTGGACGCGGCATTAGGATCAACTTGATCTTGCTGTATTTAAAGGAAACTACCAACCTTTTTGATACTTGAACTACATTTTTTGTCCATCAAACAGATACCATTTTTTATTCACGTCTCGTTTTAATTTGGTATTATTCAAATTGACCTCTTACCGTAAGTGCACTTGCAACGGAGAGGTAATCCCTACCCTCTTCAACCCTATCGTGGTTGTAGCTAAGTCCTAAATGTAAATTTGCAGTGAGATGATCACTGAGTTTATATCCAACGCGTAACGTTGTTTCATAACGTTCAGATCTTTCTTCTTTATTCGCACCGTAGTTTTCCCTACGGATTGCTAAAGAGAAGGTATTGGTCAGGTCAAGGTCGTGCTTAAGTGATATTCTACCGATAAGCGGCAAACGTATACCTCCCTCGGTGCGATAGCGATAATCAATACTAAAATTAGGAGAAATAATGAAAGCATTACTCTGAATTCCGCTTCGCAGATGATCACGGAGCGTAGTACGAATTCCTAATGAGGTTCTGGTTTCTCCACTCCACTTTTGATGCCAACTTAACGATGGGGTGTGTGCAGCACTGTCGCTCAGAGTAACTTCAAGGTTTGCCTCGTTGCGTATTGTGAAACTGTACCGAAGTTGAAAGCTGGATGCTTGTTGGGCATTCAGCTTGATATCCGCTTCGTAGGTTTCCGCGTGTGTCGTATAGGTACTACCGTAACTTTTGCGAAAACTATCGGCTGTGATGAAATTCGTTCCGAAAGAAAGCCACTTCCACGGGTCCACAGAAGTCCGAACATTATAACGGTTGCCATTCCGAGAATTGGTGCGTTCCTCGGCTTCTCGATCAAGTTCCCAAATTTCTATTAACGATTGACCGGATTCAAGTTGGCGAAAGGATTCAGCCGCGTTGAAATTCGCACTGGTGTTGATCGTAAATGTATTGATAATCCGAAGTAGGAGCCCCTCCTGTTTTGGCTGTTGTGGAGCAAGAGGTCTTGGTGTTACTGTCCTGGAACGCTGTTTTTGTTCTATCTCTGCTTTATCGCGGTTAATCCAATTGTTTTGATCTTCAACTAATTTCTGGATTCGAGTTTCATCAATACCGTTTTCACGGAATTTTTCAAGTTGCTGGTCAACTGGTGTCTGTCCATCAATTTTTTCAAGTTTTCCATTCTCCTCCGTTTGTGTTGCTTCAACCGTCTTTGGTTTTTTTTCAGCAAAAATCCATCCGAACCATTTTTGAATGCGTAGGTTCAAACCGAGACTAACGTTTCCGTTGAGTGAAGCATCTTTCTTTTCAGTGAACCAATTTTCTCTGAAGTTCACACGGCTTGTCACTGTGGGACGCAATCCAAGGAGATCGCGATTGAGGCGCGGGGTAAGGGAAACCCGGTGATCTCGTGCAGCAATAGAAAAACCTGGTACGGTATCAGAATCCTCTTCCGCAGTAGAATTAGGGTCCGTTTCGCCTCCCGCAAAAAACGAGGTACTATAACGATTCGGATCGCGTCTTTCAAGAGTTCGCCGCACATCATAACTCGGATTGAGACTAAAAGCATTTATTGGGCTGATATTAAGCGATATGGATCCGCTATCTGTTTTTTCATCTCGATTCCTGCCATAACCGTAACTATAGTAAGAGGTAGATGTTGCGGTTGTATCCGTTGCTGTTTCAGGCTTAGCCAGAATATCCTCATGACGATACTGCACATTGAACCCCAATTTTGACCCGAGATTATATCGAAAAGTCCCTGTGTATAGATGGCTAATCTGTGTGCCTTGTCTTTCGTTCCAGAAGTCTTGGTAATTGTATGCAAATCCAAGGTTTGGAAAAGGATTTCGATTGAATTGTACGGATACATCTCGGTTGAGAGTTTCGCTCTTTCCGCTTTGAAAAGTGCTATAACTACCTCGCAGCGCCTCTGTTTCAGATTCCTGTTCGCTAATAGAATAACGAATAGGCAGCCATGAAAAGAGTGTAACATCAGCGTCAATATTGTAATCGTTGTTTGTCGTGCTGTAGCCACGGGAAGATAGACGTTGCCGTCCGATTTCACCTGCGCCGCTCTCAAAATCTTTGTCTTGGCTTGCATAGCCGCCACGCAGCCGGACGATACTACCAAATGAGACAGACATGTTTCCACGACGTGCCCACCCTGAACGGACAAGTGGATCGCCGAGATGGATTTCATTCACCCAAACTTCACCGCTAATTTCTCTATCCGTATCGTTTCGGATGCCGAGCAAAATACCACCGATATTTTTAACCGATAGCCGGGTGCTGTTCACGCCTGTTCCTGTGCCTCTAATGGTAAAACCATCCGGATGTCCATCAGGTGCATTTTGTGTAAGTGGTGTTTCTAATTCTTGAGTCGACATTTCTGAATCAACATTTTGCTCCTCAATCCGATCCGGATACTCGTTTAAGTTTTGGTCACGTAGGTCAATTTCAATCAGTTTCCATCCTTCAAAATCAATCGGCACGGTATATTCATAATAATCTGTAAGATTCTCAAAGATGTTGACATCTTCCTCCTGTTCAGGTCGGTTAAGGAAAGGATCGGAACTGTAGAAGGAACTGCGGTAACCTGTGTTTACACTTGGGGCGAGCTGTAAGACAAAAGTAGTGTGGCTTTTATCACCATATAACCAAAGTCGGAGTGTATCGTGCCTGCTAAAGTCTTGCCCTTCACTTTGCGTAAAACCTTTTAGCTGCTTAGATGTAATGCCGTGAGAGTCGGGATAGAGATAGTATTCGAGGCTAAGCGTTTGTTCACGTTGTTGCTGTGTTTGAAAACCGAGCGACGTTGCCGCGAACGGGTGTAGTTTTCTAAAAAGTTCGTCATCTTCAATTTCGATATACGCGCTCTGATAATCATCAAAACTAAAGTTATCTTTTGTACCAACGATGAACTTCTCAAGTGTATCTTCAACAACTTGACGGCCGGAAAGTCCTGTGGTTGTCTCAGCAAAAGATTTTGTAACGACACCCTGTTCCCATTTATTCCCAACAATTTCAATAGATACCCATTGGAATGTTCCCTGAACGTTGCCGGGGCGGTTTTTCATTAACCAAAAGCGGAAGTGCTGAACAAACACAAGACTGGGAACACGGGAGCCTTCCGGTAAAAATTTCGAAAGTGGGATGCTAAGGAACGTCCATCCGTTTTGATTTTTGCCTTTAACCCATTCATTCGGAATATCATTGAGTGGAATAGCAACCTGAAAATATGCATCAACGCTATCAAGCACTCCATCACCATTCAAATCTTCACTATCTAAAATTTGATTGTCCGCACCAAAAGGCACAGATTGAAATGGACCGTCATAGTGCCAACCCACGTCCTCGCCTGTATCCGATCTACCATTACCACGATGTCGATGTGCGTCTGGCAGATTTTCAAGATCAAGGTCAAGTGCATCAACATTACCGTCGTTGTTTGTATCCTCTAACGTTTGTGGTAGGTCTTCACTATCAAGGCGTGCATCTGCATCCGCATCTTCACTCACAGCGCCGAGGTTGAGATAGAGTGTCACATCGTCGTCACCTTGCACGCGCATCCACATCTCAATAAATCCGCGTTCGGAATAGTCAACACCAGACTTTGAAATGCCACTTGAGAAACCACCCCACTCTTCCACGACATCCGTAAAATCGTAACCTATTTCCATAATTAATCGCTCTTCTGTAGAGAGAGAAAGCGGCTGAATTGACGAGGCGGGGACATCTCGGTTGCGCATATAATTACCGACCGCTTCCGCTTCTTCCCTATCTTTCAGAACAACGTTAAAAAGAACTCTATTCTCCTGTGTAGGTAACACACTATAATTATGTGGTGGTGTGTCTGTTTGTAACGATTCCAGAACGTACGGCACGCTGCTCGGTTTCCAGCTATATTTGATAGTAGGGATTGTTGTAGTTTCCTTAACACCTTCCATACTATCAATAAGTGCGACCCCTACACTATTCGGGTTATTATGTGAATAAGCCGATTCTCCGCTAAAGTCAATTGAGAGTGGAAAATTTTGTACATTAACTAAAGGTAACGGGTTTAACAGCCATGCTATGTTGAACGCTCTACCGAAACTTGTATTAATATTAAATGCCTGCAAGCGATTCGGAGCTTCGTTCACATTCGGGACCAGAGCAGGTTTCTGTCCAGTTGTTAAGATATAACCTGTTGATACGGTAAATCCCTTTTGGAAAACAGGATTGAAATAATTCATGCCTGTACCATACCCACCAAAATAACTGGGTCCGATTCGGGAACGTCCACCGAAACTGCCAAAATTACTATATCCACTACTAAAACCTCCGCCGCCAAAGCCTGTGCGACCAAAGCTAGTATTACCGAACCTCCTGCCAGAACGCGTACCAGTAGCAGGAAATCCATCAGAAATCCGGTCACCCGTAAGGTTACTATCCAGACCGGTTTGTGTCATCTGCATACCACCCAGACGGTTGAACCTATCTTCAAGATTTTGTTCTTTCACAGATTTCGGTTTCGGTTTGTGCGTATATTCCAACCATACCCCCGCAACTGCTTGCTGCGAACCACCGAACGGTGTCTTTTCGAATTCCACTACGATTTCATCGAACTCATCAAGTTCAGTAAAAAAACGAATGGTCCCAAGATATTCGTAGGTCATCAGGTAGTCCGTATCTCGCGTTAGCACTCTCCCGTTTAACCGAACGGTTTCGCTATTTGGAATTACAAATGGCCCTACATTATAGGTTTCAGATTGATAGGAATAATCCGCCACAATTGTATAAATCTGGTCAGTGCTACGGAGGGATTCCAGATAAATAGCTTCATTGTTGAGAGAATCTCGGTATCGGTAGTAAGGATGTTGTAGATCATCAATTTTAAAGGGATGCAAATTTGGGAAACGGAGTATTCCTCTGTCGTAGTCAATGAATTCAGAATCAACAATGCCATCACCGTTTTGGTCTAACCCAAAAATTTCAATATATGGTACAAGTCCGTCCTCTGTTTGAAATGTTTCACTTTGGCCTTGTCGAATAATTGTCAACTGAAAATCACGCGGATTGATGTTTCGGTTGCTGAGGAAGTAGACGTTATCAGCGACTGTGCCGCGAAACCCTTTCTCTTTTAACACAACATAACCAATTTCTTCGCCCTCTTCATCAATAGAGCCGTCTCCGTTCTCGTCGGCAAAGACGTTCTCAGAATTTCCGACACTGCCACCACCATCTCCCAGATATTCGTAAGCAACAACGATAGTATAACTGGAGGCGATAGGAGACAAAAACTCAATCTCACCTGTTTCATAGTCAATGTTGTAGTCTTGTCCGGGAAACTGTGGATTGAAGTAGCCTTGACTGGTGCGTTGACCACCTTGGTTATTCCCAACAACGCTATCATCAATATAGATTTGCACGCTTCCCTGTTTTATTGGCAGATATGCCTTGTGTAGTAAACCGTCTTCGCCTTGATGAATTAAATAGTATCTATTTTTTATATAGTTTGTATCCGCAATCTGAATCCCGCGCGGTCCGTAACCGAAACTCGCCCTTCGCGATTGTCCACGGAACGTCCGTACTTCACGAACACCTTTACTCCGCGATCCGAAAAGAGTCATACGGGTGTTTTTATATTCAAACACACCTTCAAGTCCAAACAGATTACGGTTGATATTCAGAAAACGGGTGTTCGGTAAGCTAAGCGTAATGTCACCAAAAGAGATTGTTTTGATGAAACTTTCGGGTTTGCCTTCATACCATATTTTAATCTTTTGCTCTTTTGCACCCCCGAGTCCATATCCGCCGTAGCTGCTACCATATCCACCATACCCACCGCCAAAAGTATCACCTGCATTGTAATCCACCGCTATATGCACACGTTCTCCTACACGCCCATGTAATCCGATTATTTGCTGTTGCCTTATATTAATTCCGGTAGCACGCGGAACACCGCCTCTGCCGTAACTACTGTAACCACCCCCGAAACTATCATATCCACCGCCAAATCCACTGCTGTAGCCAAAATCTTCATAACCGTAGGAGGAGGAAAGCCCAAGGTCAAGTCCCGAACCGTAGTCACCATAACTTCCATAACCGTAGCCGCCGTAGCGATTCAGATCACCTTCTCCAAAATAGTGGGTTTTGTTGACTTCTATTGTCACTGATTGGTCAATTTTTACCTGTAGGTTAGACTCCATAGGAAGATCAATTCCTTTGGTATCAGGTTTGCGGCGCGGTTTCCAGTCATACAGTTCGGAGAGGTCGCCAAGATCAGGTGGATATTTCCAGCGGTTTAACGTTTCTAAATAGGGCAGCAGTGTTTGACGACGTAAAGAAGTATCTTCAGTTGTTGACGGGGTGTCTGATGTTTCTGTTTTTGATTCACTCCCAGGCCACGGGGCTTTTTTGGGCATTTTACGAAACGGGTTTTCCACTGGAGACAGAGAGGTGTTCTCCTGTTCAGGAGGTGGATCGGATTCGTCTTTTTTCGCAGTCGAGGCTGGTTTTGCAAAAACAAAAATACAGAGGGCGAGTGTAAACAGGAATATATATCTATTTGCATGCTGTGGATTCAAAAGTGTGCTCCATGAATGTTTATTGCTATATGAAGTATTGTAACGTAAAAGCAAAAAGCAAGTTTACTTTAGATGGTCTGTTAATTCAAAATTCTGTAAAATGTTAAATTTGTAATCGTTCTCGCTTTATTCAGGTGCATCTTTCACCATTTTCTATTTGCAGCAGGGATTTGCACCCGACACCCACATCACTATTGACAATTACGTAATTACAATGTACAATTTGCAGATGGTACAATATAAATTAAAACAATATCTTCATAAAAACAGGATAACGTTCTCATGCAAAAAACAGTGGTTTTGATTTTAGTGATTGCGTTCTCATTATGTGTTATGTCACAAAACACCAACGCACAAGATTGGCATTTGCGGGGCTTACCCGAAAGTGCAATCGCGCGGCTCGGTAAAGGTGCGATAAGCAAATTAGCCTACGCTCCCGATGGTACTCGGCTGGCAGTAGGAAGTTCTATTGGTGTCTGGATTTACGATATAGAAACGGGCAAGGCGTTGGATCTTTTCCCGATGTCTGGCGTATCTTGCTTAGCGTTTAGTCCAGATGGGAAGACGCTCGTGAGTGGCAGCAATCGACATAATCTTGTTTTATGGGATATGGCAACGGGTGAACCGCTGCGCATTTTCAACAGTGGGCGTCAGGTAGGTGTTTTTAGCGTAGTGTTCAGTCCAGATGGAAAGACGGTTGTTAGTGGACATGCCTGGGGTTATCTTAGGTCGTGGGAAACAGCAACAGGTAAACATATCAGATTGCTTTCCGGTATGGGAGGTGAAGAGGGAGGTCGGCTCCCCTTTGAACATACGGGACCGGTTCATAGCATAGCGTTTAGTCCGGATGGGAAGACCCTCGTCAGCGCAGGCTACTATGAGAGGGGCACCGAAATTCGTTTGTGGGAGACGGCAACAGGTAAGCATATACGACTCTTGGGTCGTGTGGATGGCGAGGAGAATTCATTCGACAGTCTCGCCTTCAGTCCAGATGGGCAGACACTCGCAATCGGATTGGGAGCTGGCGGGATTAACTTATGGGATAAGACAGCTGGTGTAGTCACTCAATTCCTTAAAGGCCCTGAAGAACGTTATATAAGGAGAGTTTTAGATTTAGCGTTCAGTCCAGATAGTAAGCTGCTTGCCAGTTGTGGTGAAGATAAGCTTGTTGATTTATGGGATATGGAAACCAACAAGCACCTCCGCACTTTTATTGGACATGAAGATGATGTCTTTAGTGTAGGGTTTAGTCCTGATGGAAAAACCCTCGCGAGTAGCAGTAAGGAATCTGTCCATTCATGGAACACACAAGCAGGAGAAGAGCATCTACGTTCTGTCATCACGCATACCGCTATTTTGGATGTCGTGTTTAGCCCGGATGGGAAAACCCTCGCCACTGGGAATAAGGACAATACCGTCAGTTTATGGGACGCGAAAACGGGTAAATCTCTCAACACTCTCATTGGACATAAGGGTGAGGTCTCTAACGTGGCGTTTAGTTCTGATGGAAAAACCCTCGCCAGTAGCGGGAATGAGGACAAAACTGTAATTTTATGGGACACGAAAACTGGTAAACCCCTGATCGCTCCCATTGGGCATAAGGGTATAGTCCGTAATGTAGTGTTTAGTCCAGATAGGAAGACATTCGCTACTGAATTTCTGGTCGGCATCATCGATTTTCGGGATACAAAAACAAGCGAACTTCGCCACACATTCACTAAACCGAAACATTGGGTTGGTCCCGTAATGTTCAATCCGGATGGACAGGTGCTTGCACTGGTTCAGGATGAGGACAGTAACCGCAGTTTATGGGATATAAAAGCAGATGAACTTATATGTTCCCTTACTGTGCCAGTAACGAAAAGATATTTGTGGGGAGTGGCATTTAGTCCGGATGGTAAGATGCTTGCAACGGGTATGGTGGATAAAACGCCCTTAGGTAAAAGGGACGATATTGTGTGGTTGTGGGATACAACGACAGGTGAACATATACGGACACTTACCGGACATCTTGATAATATTACGTGTGTAGCGTTTAGTCCAGATGGGCAGCTGCTTGCCAGTGGCAGTGAGGACGAGACTGTCCTTTTGTGGCCAATATCATTAAAAGCGAAAACTGGCAAACCCCCGCGCATTCTTATTGGACACAATGATAGGGTTTTGGATGTGGCGTTTAGTCCAGATGGAAAGACCCTGGCCAGTCGGAGTAAGGATGGCATCGTGCTGCTGTGGGATGTTCCGTAGGTCAGGTTTCACTGTGACAATTGTTAATTTTCTGAATCTCGGATAAACGCGGAGAACGCGGATTATTTCTCTCCTGTCAGAATCGCGGATTTCACCGATTGCGCGGATTATTAAGTTTGGGACTCCTAAACGCCTATTCAAAGTTTGCCTAAATCTTTTGAAAAGGAACTTATCTTGCCAATCTCCCATCCGCGAAATCCGCGTCATCCGTGTCCTCCGAGATTCAGGCAAAGAATGTAGCACAAACTTTCCAGTTTGTGCCAAAAAACGCAAACTAAAAGTTTGCGGTACAAAAGACAAAATCCACGTTTCCCGTGTTCCCCGCGTCATCCGTGATTCAGATAGATAAGTGACAAAAACTTTACACACCCATCGCATACTTTTACAACCCGTTGACATTTGAAGGCTAATTTGATAGAATCTATAGCGAAAGAAATAAATATGTAAGCACTATTCCATTTACTTATTCTGGAAAAGAAATTGACTATCAAAACAGATGCACAAAATAGCAAAAACAGTAATAGTTTGCTACGTCAACTCCCAGCAATAGATAAACTCTTATCGCTACCGGAGATGCATGATCTGCAAGTTGCATACACTCAACCGCTTGTAACAGATACGTTGCGGTCAGTCGTTGCGGACATTCGAGACCAAATTCTGCAAGGAAAAGCAGATCTGACACTACCGGAACCATCTGAATATGCAGCATTAACGCGTCAACGAATTGAAGAGAAAACACAGTCCCGCCTCCGAACAGTCGTTAATGCGACGGGAACCGTAACACACACAAATCTTGGGCGTGCTTTGCTATCATCTGCTGCGTGTGAAAGTCTCCAGAACGCGGCGCAGAACTACGTTAATTTGGAGTACGATTTAGAAACAGGAAAGCGCGGACATAGGGATCGGATTACGGAACCTCTCCTCCAACAATTGACTGGATGCGAAGCGTCTACAGTCGTGAATAACAACGCGGCGGCCGTGTTAATTGCATTACAAACCGTAGCGCAGGGAAAGGAAGTCATCGTATCACGCGGCGAGTTAATTGAAATAGGGGGCGCCTTCCGCATTCCTGACGTGATGGCAGCGAGTGGGGCTATACTCAGAGAGGTAGGCACAACAAATCGGACACATCTCCGTGATTATGCTGAAGCGATTAATGAAAACACAGCACTACTTCTGAAGGTGCATCCAAGTAATTATAAGATTGTCGGTTTTACGACAACACCTAAGATGCAGGAATTGACCGAACTTGGTACTGAGCGCGGCATTCCTACGATGGAAGATTTAGGGAGCGGCGCGCTAATTGATATTTCTAACTATAGACTCCCTCACGAACCCGTTGTTGCTGATAGAATTGCTTGCGGCGTTGACATTGTAACTTTTAGCGGTGACAAGTTGCTGGGAGGGCCACAAGCAGGTATTATAGCCGGAAAAGCACAATGGATTCAGCAAATCCGAAAGAACCCTTTAATGCGTGCCTTACGCGTAGATAAATTGACCATCGCAGCATTGTCGGCAACTCTGCAAGCATACTTCAATCCGGATGCCCTTTTAACGCAATTCCCTATGTTTCAGCGGTATGCTCGGTCTATTGATGAACTACACGGGACTGCTAACGAAATTGCTGACAAGCTCACGGTTATTTTTGCAGAAACTCTTGAGATTAAAATTACTGAGACATATTCACAAATCGGAAGCGGTTCGCTGCCTGTTGAAACACTACCGAGTGTTGCTGTAGTGCTAAACCCTTTGCAGATTTCGGCTGAAAAACTCGCTGAACATTTCAGACAAGGGAGCACACCTATTATTGGGCGTATTGAAAACGATCAATTATGGTTTGATGTGCGGACCCTTTACGAAAGAGAACAAAAACAATTAATTGAAACTGCAGTAGAGGTGGCTTCAAAATTAGGAGGTGTGCCTGAAAGTTAGTATGAAAGGCATTTTTCTGCTTTCAATCTGCCTCTTATGTGCATGCACGGAAAGTACTCAAGATACTGTTCCATCAAAGGAGTTAGCTAAAAAACTTGTTTCTCACATTGATGGCGCACAAATGCGTCTAATTCCATCTGGGACTTTTTTGATGGGAAATCCGCAGGAAGGCACAGGGGACAGTGATGAGTACCCTGTTCATGAGGTGTTCATTGATGCCTTTTACATCGATGTCCATGAAGTTACGAATGCACGCTATCAACAATTCGTGTTAGCAACCGGATATCCGTCTCCACCTCTGTGGCACGACCCTAAATTTAACAAACCTAACGATCCAGTCGTTAATGTTACATGGCGCGATGCTGTTGCTTATGCTAACTGGGCAAACAAAAGGTTACCGACTGAGGCTGAATGGGAGTATGCAGCACGTGGGAATCTCATTGGAAAAAAGTATCCATCTGGTGATATAATAACGCATGATGCGGCTAATTTTGGGGGTGTAGGCGGTATAGATATATGGAAACAGACATCACCTGTTGGCAGTTTTACACCTAACAGTTACGATTTATATGACATGGCAGGAAACGTTTGGGAATGGTGTTTTGACGAGTACAACGGTGAATTCTATCAAACGTCTCCCAAAAACAATCCGCGCTTTGGTAGAGAATTCGCTCCTAATAATGAAAACTTTCGTATTCTACGCGGTGGTGGATGGGGTGGAAGTGCTGAAGACCTACGTGTTGCTGACCGATGGTATCACCTAACGACAGGTAGCACTATCGGTTTTCGTTGTGTGAAGGATGTAGATGAATAAGAAGCACATCATTTTATTCTTGGCGAATTATAAAAATAAATTGGGGCCTTCCCCGGTAGGCGAGGTTTCCTAACCGCACCCTGATCGAGACAGATCGCGTTAATTTGGTATAAGCCTACCATGTTAACGAGTTGTGCTAAGGTTGATTCCTTCTTTAGTCCCGTAGGGACGATATGTTTATAGAAAACCGTTGAATACCCTATCTTTAGTCCCGCTGAATGCCATACGGGGAATGCCTAAATGGCATTCATACCGTTGATTTGGTAGGGACGATATGTGTCCAACATGAAGTTCAATATATGTGAAAATAGGACAAACAAATAGTTACCTAACACAAGTCGTCATGTTAGGTAAAGGTATCCGTTATATGTCAATTAGTGTTGAATTAAATCATATTACAAAAGCATTTGATACCACCGTTGCTGTCAATGATATATCTTTGACGATTGCGCCCGGTGAGTTGTTTTTTCTGCTCGGCCCTTCTGGATGTGGAAAATCGACGTTACTCCGCGTTCTCGCCGGATTTTATCGTCCAGATACAGGAGAACTCCGATTTGATGACGAGGTTATGAATGATGTGCCACCACATCAACGCAACACCGGCATGGTGTTCCAAAACTATGCATTATGGCCACACATGACCGTCGCTGAAAACATTGAATATGGTCTAAGGCTTCGTAAACTTGATAAACCTACCCGACATGAAAAAATTACAGACGCGCTTGAGATGGTCCAGATGTCTGAATACCGTGACCGCCCCGTTAACACTCTTTCGGGTGGACAACAACAACGCATCGCACTTGCACGGGCGTTAGTAATTGAACCGAGTGTTCTTCTACTTGATGAACCACTTAGCAATTTAGACGCTGCACTACGTCAAAATCTCCGTGATGAAATTAAAGACATCCATAATCGCACACAGATAACAACCCTTTATGTTACACATGATCAGGTTGAAGCGATTTCTATGGCTGACCGAATGGCGATTATGAAAGACGGTGTTTTTGTCCAAGTTGGGACACCGCGCGAAATTTATCAATACCCTGCTGATCCTTTCGTTGCAAGTTTTGTGGGAGAGACGAATTTCATAACAGGTAATATTCAAGAAATAGCAAATGGCAGTGCCAAGATTGAAACACCTGTAGGTGTGCTTCACACAGAAAGTGTATATCACGATTTCACTCCCGGACAAGAGGTCAGTTGTTCCATTCGTCCTGAGACGATTCACCTCAATGGCAATTCTCCCCTCAATCAATTAACTGCAAAAGTCGGTGCGGTTACCTATTTAGGCAGGGTTGAAGAATATGAATTGCGAATTGCAGACACGTTAAAACTTAAGGCTATTATTCATAATCCTGGTACTGAAACCAAAAAACCGGGGGATACCGTTGATATCTCAATGTCTCCGAAAGCAATTGTTCCGTTGCCTACAAATGAATAACGATTTTCAATGCCCAATTACCACAACTGATAAATATGAAATTTACACCCAGTCAACAAGATGCCCTTAATATTAACAATCATATTTGTGTAACTGCCGGTGCAGGTTCAGGAAAAACCGCTGTGTTAGTGGAGCGTTACCTTAGAATCCTGCAGAATGGAAACGTTACGCCACAGCAGATTGTTGCTATCACGTTCACTGATAAAGCCGCAGCAGAAATGAAGGGACGCGTCATTGAAAGGCTTGCTCAAGATGAAAATACAGATATTCGCCAGAAGTATCTTGAGCAGATGAGCACAGCGCCAATTTCAACGATACACACATTCTGCTCGCGCATCTTGAGAGAATTCCCTTTCCAAGCGGGTGTCCCTGCGAACTTCAACATTCTGAAAGGCATAGACCAAAAACTCTTACTGCGACAGATCATTAAAAATACCCTTAAAAAGATAGCAACAGACCCAACGCACGAAGATCACAACGCACTTCGTCATTCTTTGCAAAGTTATGGAAACCGTCAAAAATTAGTTGACCTCTTTTCTACGATGGTAGACAAACGAGATATGATTGCAAAACTCATGAAGGAAGTCTATAGCAATCGTGACGAAGGGCAACTACCTGAAGCGTGGCAACACGTTTTTAGTGCGAAATTGATATCGGAAACTGAGATTATTGAATTCATCCCATGTTTAAAAACTGTTTTACAAGTGGCTAAAGGTAAAAATGCTGCAGAGGTTGGTATTTTAACTACAAAATTAGAGAGCCTCCCCGACAAAAACCCAACTTCGCCAGATGTGCAGAATGTACTTAAAAAGATAGCGGATTTAATTACAATCCAAAGCGGCAGCATTGCAAAAACTGATTTTCTGAAAAGAGGAGTTGACACAACCGGCATTGAGAACGAGATCAAATTTCTGGAATCGGCAGCAGAAAAGATAAAATCCGCGCCACCTCTTGATATCGATGAAAACGAAACTGATAACGAATTTCTACTTAACATAACTGACCACCTGCTCACCCTGTATTCTCAAATTTTTGACGAATACCAAAATGACAAACTTTTTCAAGGTAAACTTGACTTTGCTGACCTGCAGATTAAAACACGCGACTTGCTCGTTAACAACGAAGAAATACGGCAGAAACTAATAGCACGGCACAAGTACTATATGGTAGATGAATACCAAGATACAAATGAATTGCAATATGAATTGGTCATGCTGCTTACAAATAACCTCAAAGATGCGAATCTATTTATTGTTGGTGACCCGAAACAAAGTATTTACGGATTCCGGGGCGCAGATGTCCAAGTCTTTCAAAAGACAAAACAAAAGATCGTTGAACAAGGCGGACAGGATATTATCCTCAGAGAAAATTTTCGTTCTCTACGGGATAACGTAGGATTTGTCAATTATTTATTTCAACGTTTAATGGGAGATGGAACTGAAACTGAATATGAAGTACCGTATGAATCTTTAGCAAAAGCGCACCCTATTGATGCAAATGGTAGTGTCGAGATTATTATCGGGCAAAAGGATAACGAGGATGCGAACGAATATGCACTCATCGCACAGCACATCAAAAAAATGGTGGTGAACAAGGAAAAGATATGGAGGCAAGGTGAAGGTATAGGTGAACTTCCACGACCAATTAAGTATGGTGACATCGCCATACTCATCCGGAGCAGGAGGCAGCTACCCGATATTGAACAGGCGTTACTTTTAGCAGGTATCCCTTACCTTACCACAGGCGGTGTCGGTTTCTATCAACGTCAAGAAATCTACGATATTTGGAACTATCTTAATTTTCTTAATGCTCCCTCACAAAATGACACATCTCTTGTTGGCATCTTACGCGGTCCAGCTTTCGGTATTTCGGATGTCGAGCTATTCGAAATTTCGCTGCAAGAAGGCAACAGTTTCTGGCAAAAAACACAAAACCATCAAACACTTTCAGATTTCCTCAAAAACGCGGTTGCAACCTTAAAAAAACACATGCAGATTGCCCATCGTCTGTCTATAAACCAACTTATTCTTACCATCGTTAACGAAACAGGAATGATTGGAACATTAGGATTAGGCAGACAAGGACCGCAGCGGTGGGCAAATTATCAAAAACTCTTAGACCTCGCTCGAAATTTTGATGGTGATGAAAACAAACAAACCTTGGCTGATTTCATTGAATTTCTGGATATATTGATTACGGAGGAACCTCGGGAGGGACAATCCCCAATTGAGGAAAGTAGTACTGCAGTTCAAATTATGACTATCCATTCAGCAAAAGGCAAACAATTTCCTGTCGTCATACTTCCATGTCTAAATCGTGGCGGGCAATTTTCAAAAGAACCATTTATTGATGAGAAACTGGGTATTGGTTTCAGTCCGCTTAAACCGAACGAAGGTTATGCTAAAACTGCTCCAGAGATTGTTCAACTAATGAAAGACCGCGCCAATGCTAAAGATGAGGCAGAAAAGAAACGTTTGTTTTATGTTGGCACCACCCGTGCCGAGCATCGCCTTATCTTATCCGGTTCCCTCAATGCATATTATAAACCGGACAACATGTTAAAATGGCTCTATGAACACCTTGACATC
The DNA here is from genome assembly GCA_965221425.1 of Candidatus Poribacteria bacterium. Classification (GTDB taxonomy): domain Bacteria; phylum Poribacteria; class WGA-4E; order WGA-4E; family WGA-3G; genus MSPOR6. Next base: position 1,901,132 of record OZ244889.1, read on the forward strand.
GGTGAAGCAGGTGCCTCTTTGGAGCTGCCTGTTACGTTAAATGTTTATTCAGATAACACTACCAGTGAGCAATCTTTCCAATTAAATATCCCGATCATCAAACAACTTTATGGCACTATTGATGCGGATAAGATATCCGATGAAACAACGCCAGCACAGTTTCCACAACACCCCTTTCCTGTACCTAAACCATCTGATTTCAGCACATCTTTTTCTGTCATTGAACTTGCGAACTACGCGCGTTGTCCACTACGATACCAGTTGGAAAATGTACTGCGAATTCCAACATCTGAAGAGGGGCAAACGGACTTAGATGAAGCAGAAATGGATGTCGCAATCCATCACGTTCTCAACCAAATCAAACATCATCCACATGCAGAAAATGTAGACAACCTAATTGATACCGCGTTAGAAAATTATCCAGAAGCCGTAAATGAACCAACAACGAAAGAACGAAAATCGGTCCTTAGGACACATATCAATAATTTTCTGAATTCTGAGCTCGCAAAAACAGCACTTTCTGCATCTGAAATACTAACGAACTACCGAATTCATGCCGATATCAATGGACACATCATTTCAGGTAAACTCGATAGACTTTTTAGAGATCAAACAGGACATTGGCAAATTATCAATTACAAAACTTCTGGTATACAAGATTTAAAATGTTGGAAACCGGAAATGGAACTATATGCACTACTTTTTCATAAAGCCTATCCAAATGAACCTATTGTAACCCTTAATTTTTATGCTACTGCACAAGACGCACACGAACAGGTGTTCTTCAGCACGAAAGATTTACAAAATGTTTCTGAACACTTGCACGTACAAATTACATCACTGCAGCAAGGAATTTTTACGAAGAATCTTGAGCACTGCTGTTCTTGTCCGTATGCAGATTCACAGGGACAGTGTATTATCACCGACCTGTAAGGAGATAACTGTGAAAAATATTGTTGTACGAATTATTGGCATCACTGTTATTGTTTTTTCAATGTGCGTGATGTTACCAACCTTTGCAGGCACGTGGCGGGATGATTTTGAAGATAATTACACCCAGGAATGGAAAATTTTTAACCATGTTCGCCAGGATGAAAAGTGGTGGATTAATGATGATGAGGCAGTTGGTGAAATCTTCAAACTGGGGTTTATGAGTTTATGGCTTACAGGCGATCTCAAATGGGAGTACTATAGTGTTTCCTGCCGCGCGAAGTTAGTTAAAGATAGTAATGAACCACCAACCATTGGACTCACACTCCACGATAGAGGTTGGGAAGATAGCCGTTATCTATTCTTTATTGATTATATTTTTGACACTGCCAGAATTGTAAGAGCTACTTTTAACGATTGGTTAATGATGCCATTTCCATTTGTTCCAGAAGAAGACGTATGGTATCAACTGACTGCGACTGTATTTGAAGATGGAACACTTGAGTTCAGAATACAAAATTTGGATGCGGAGCTTGATGCCGATCCCCAAGTATTCATAGCATTTGATCCCGAACCATTACCAGGAGGGCAGGCAGGTCTTGTCGTCGCAGATGCTCGCGCACGGTTTGATGATGTTGAAATAACCGGAGATAATATACCAAATGGTGGCCCCGGAAGACGAACACCCCGTGTTGTTGCCCCGCAAGCAAAACTTACAACGACTTGGGCAAAACTTAAAATGAAGTGAGGTTTGAACATTCAAATGTCCATTGTAGTGCGGAGAGAAATGAAAACAGAGAATATTAATAGAAATAGAGAAGGGCGCATCTGCCAACTTACCGGACCATTTTTCACTAATTCAGTTTTTTCCAAAATGTTGACATATAGTGTTTTACTCATCTGCTTTTTTACTATCATGAGTGTCTCAGCAGATATTTTGCCACTATTTACTGAAATTACTCAAAAAGCGGGTATAAATTTTGTCCACAATAACGGTGCGTTTGGGAAAAAATACCTACCAGAAACAATGGGATCCGGATGTGCATTTTTTGACTTCAATGCGGATGGGTGGCAAGACATTCTTTTAGTTAATGGAAAGGATTGGGAGGGACATTCAACTGAAAAGCGACAAACTCTTGCGCTCTACCAAAACAAACAGAATGGCACTTTTGCTGATGTCACCAAAGCTGCTGGGTTGGATATTCCTCTATACGGCATGGGCGTTGCAGTCGCAGATTACGATAATGATGGAGATGATGATGTCTATCTGAGTTGTCTCAACGCTGACCGACTTTTCCGAAACAATGGGGATGGCACTTTTTCAGATATTACGAAAGCCGCTGGGATTGATAACCCTGGTTTCGGAACAAGCTGCGCGTGGTTTGATTACAATCGGGATGGTCATCTTGACATCTATGTTGCTAATTATGTCGAATGGAGCATAGAGACAGACATTTTTTGCACACTTGACGGTAAGAACAAATCTTACTGTACACCCGAATCGTATACAGGCCAAGCAAGCAAACTTTTCCAAAATCGCGGAGACGGCACATTTATAGATGTCTCACATATCTCGGGGATAAGTGATGCATCAAGTAAATCCTTAGGTGTTTGCATCCTCGATTATAATCAAGATGGACTCCCCGATATTTTTGAAGCAAATGATACGCAACCGAATAAACTCTATCAAAACAGGGGTGATGGCACTTTCGTTGAAGTCGGGATGTTGGCAGGCGTAGCATATAACGAAAGTGGGGTTGCCACCGGCGCAATGGGTGTTGATGCGGCTGATTACGACCGTAGTGGTAGAGAAAGTATAATTGTTGGGAATTTTTCCAATGAAATGTTAAATCTTTACCACAATGAAGGTGATTTTTTTATAGACGACGCGCCTATTGCGCAACTCGGCAAAACAAGTTTATTGACACTTACTTTCGGGTGTTTCTTCTTTGATTTTGACCTTGATGGAAATCTTGATATTTTTACGGCAAATGGACATGTGGAAACAGACATCAATATCGTTCAGAGTGAAGTTACCTACGCGCAACAGCAACACCTATTTCACAATATTTCCGATGGAAAGTTTGCCGATGTTCTGCACAAAGTAGGACCGGACTTGGCAAAACCGATTGTTGGTAGAGGGGCAGCCTATGGTGACATAGACAACGATGGTGATTTAGATGTACTCATTACAACATCTAATGGACGCGCACATCTATACCGTAATGATGGTGGTAATCGCAATAGATGGATTAAGATAAAACTTCTTGGAAGATTGAGCAACCGCAACGGTATAGGCGCACGCATTCAGATTACTTCCGCTATTGGCACACAAATTCAAACTGTTAAAAGTGGTTCAAGTTACTGTTCTCAGAGCGAATTGACAGCAATATTTGGATTAAAAAAAGACGAAATTATTGAAACTATTGAGGTGTTTTGGCCCAGTGGCAAAATCAGTAAATCCGAAGATGTCAAACCGAATCAGTTATTTGTCATTGAAGAAGAATTGTAAGTAATACCAGTTCCTGATCCATTACAAATCAAAAATAACCTGAGCTTCCCAAACACCATTAGGGTTTTGAATTACATATAATTGATGGTAGGTTACAGCCTTAATTTCTGTATATACGATATGTTTATCAAAATTTGTGGGTTCGCCATACACCTGAGCAGACAATTCATTACTATTAATGTTTTGAATGTTTGAACGTTTAAAGAAAATCTCATCTGTTTCGTGCCTGAAAATTAATTCATCTAACCATTTAACAAATAGCATTTCAACAGATTCAGCCACAATGTCTACGGCAATTGATGTATTCTCATCAATTGTGTCCACAACAGCTATCATTTCAAATAACCCTTGTGCTGCATGATTAAAAAGCGATTTTAAGGTTTTGCCTTTAACACGCATTCCCGCATCTGCAGTATGTTCCATATATTCAAAAGCTTTCATAACATATCCTTTATCCGTGTTCAACTCTGTGCGGATATTATAGTAGACTTTAGAATTAATCGGACATTCGGTTAGGAAACCGCATCTACCAGGGGTGTTGTAGCATAAACTTCCAGTTTGTGCCTATCCGTGCGCGAACTGGAAGTTTACGCTACAAATTGTGCATATCCGTGAGCGAACTGGAAGTTTACGCTACAAATTGTGCCTATCCGTGCGCGAACTGGAAGTTTACGCTACAAATTGTGCATATCCGTGCGCAAACTGGAAGTTTATGCTACAAATTGTGCATATCCGTGCGCAAACTGGAAGTGAAATCAACGGTATGAATCATGGCGAATGCCATACGCGCATTCGTCCTTAGGCATTCCCCGTGCTACAAAAATGTCCCTTTAATTCTAAATGTCACTATTTATCAAAACCGATGTGTAATTACAACCTATCACTATGAAGTATCAGGGTTATTTAGTTTTCTGTTTTTTTGCTATATTTTTCACATTTCAATATAACCCACTTGTAGGTCGGGTTTCGCAAGCTCTACCCGACCTACGATATAACTGGAAAACTGCATTCGTCCACAAAAACTAATGATTTGCCATTCTGTTTTTCAGTTTCGAGTTGCTCTTGGTAGGCCTTGCGTTTTTGATAGCATCGTTCCTTATAACCGGGTGTCTTTTTTTCGCGTTATACCGAGTTTTTTCAATCTAATCTATACCAAATACAACAAAATCTAAAACGCGTTTGCGTAAATCTGTGGAATATCTCATAATATATTAAAGTATCTCAAATTGAAAATGTCCGAACTTTTCTGTTATTGTCAGTTGTTCTGCTACAACTGACAATGATCGTGAACGCAATTTGGAACAGACCTTGCAGAGAGGTATCAAGAATGATTATCTTATTTCGCTAAACAAACACGGTGTAAAAAAATACTATTTTGTTATCAATATTTATGCACACCCCTCATATAATTAAGAATGCAGATAAATCAGAAATGCTAGACTACCTCAGCTTTCCAGTTTTCCGTTTTATTTAGGCAATTTTACCATCTGAACGTGGGTAGTACTTTCATCGACGAGTGTAAATCCCAGCCGCTTATAGAAGGCGATACCACGGGTATTGACCTTTAGTACCTGAAGCACCACAGGCTTTTGTTCAAGATTGGTATCATCAACAATACACCTCATGCACGCAGAACCAATGCCTCTCCCTTGATATTCAGGAAGAATAAAGAGTTGATTAACCTTGAGTGCATCAGGAGTACTGGACGTTGCCAAGAAACCGACATCAATCCCGCAAAACTGGATAATGCGAATATCTTGGGCAGCAAACCGTCTATCATGTAGTTCTCGTTGATAATTATCATCCCAACCCCATACCTGTTCTACATATTCACGGAATGCCGCTTCTTTTACGGTAAAGACGAATTCACTGTCCCTTGCATGTGCCTTGCGAATATTCAACTCTTCCACAGCAATCCCCCATCTACTTATTGCCTTTTATAAAAATGCGTAAGTCCTGATTATAATATTATACCTAACCATTGTGTAAATTGCAATCCCGTTGAGTGCGTAGGTCGGGTAGAGCGCAGCGAAACCTATAAATCAACGCTATGAATGCCTTTTGGCATTCAGCGGGTGTAAAGTTAAGAAAATTAAATCCATTTTTGGGTGTCTTTAGTTCCGTGAATCAACGCCAAATACGCGTTTGGTATTTGTCGGGGACGATATGTTTATAGCTTAGAGATGTCCCCTTTTCTTGAGTTCCGTAGGAACGATATGTTATATTTTCACTTATGCCCACATATCGTCCCTACGGGACTAAAAAGAAGGATCCAACGTTTTCTATAAACATATCGTCCCTACCAAATCAACGCCAAATGCGCTTATGGCATTTGTCGGGACTGAAGAGCATTTCTCATATTCAGAAATTCCTTAACTTTACACCTATAGGGTAGAGCGCAGCGAAACCCAACTTAGTAAATCTGTTGGGTTTCACTGCTACCTCGAGAGCATGTGTAGGCATGTAGTTTTGAGATATGTTATACCATTTCTATATGATAATAGGACATTATTTCGTAGGTCGGGTAGAAGCGATAGCGAAACCCGACTTCTTATAGCATCATGTCGGGTTTCGTCCCTCAACCCGACCTACAAAATGTTATGACAATTTGTCAATTAGAAATGGTATTAGTTATCAATACCCTCTTTGTCGGTTCCGTTCTACCTAACCTACGAGTTTTTTTTAAAAATTGACGTCAATGGTGACAAAAACTTTACACACCCCAAAAACCACATAGTAAGAATTTTACTATTTGCCCATTAGTTCTATGTAGTAACAACAAATGGCACGGATTTTGCACAATAAGGTTAATAGGTAAAAGGAAATAAAATGACATTGTGTGGTACAACAAGTATTATAGCGGTTTTACAAAGAGATTAGAAGAAATAGATAGTGTAAGGTGTATAGAAAATGAACATCGTTGTTCAAATTGTGAACAAACTCTCATATTTAGCAGGAAGAAGTCAAGGGCAGCGTTTCCAAAAAGGTTTTGGCATTGGTAAACTTTCTTCCAGTAGTTTCTTACCGAATACGTCATTTATGTTGTCAGTCTGTTTGCATCTAATAGGTATATCAATTGTCGGTCTATCTCCTGTCAATATGACAGATAGTAATAGCAATGCTATGCAAGTGAATGTTTTTTCTATGTCTGCTCCGAAACCTATTGCGATCCGTCCACCTACCAAACAACATATCCCCAAATTAGTTGCCCCGCAACCTATTCGCTTGCATCGTCAACAGCCGAAGGCGGTTCGTCTGGTTACACCTTTGACAATGACCGAAACCCCAGAGGTTACAACATTGACCCAAACTCCGACACTAACAGCAAATTTCACACTGAATGCGCCACAAAGTTCTTTATCTGATGTTGAACATCCAATTGCAGTACCAGTCGGAACAAAACCAGTTTTTACGTCATCTGTCAACCTTTTTCCACAAAAAACCGAGCGGAAGGCGAATGTGCCAGTCGTAGATTCAGACAATCTACAAATAGCTACTATTCCTTTAAATCTACCAACTATAAACGAGCCTACACAAAACGCTTGTTTTATGAAAAAAGTTGAGCCGATATATCCTGAATCTGCCCGATCCACGCATCAAGAGGGATTAGTCATTCTTGAAGCCACTATAGGCATAGATGGAAAAGCGCAAAACATTCAGGTCGTTGAGGTTATAAAAATTAGTGGGCTTGGTTGTGAAGAAGCAGCAATTCAGGCACTCAAATCCTCGTTATTCACACCAGCGATGCAGGGCAAAGTTGCCGTTAGTCAACGGCTTCGCATTCCATATCGTTTTAGTTTGAAAAACTAATTCATATCCCTTTCAGTTTGCCTCCCTTGTAATCTGGCGAACTCGTCTCAATTCTTTTGATTCAGAAATCTCTTGCCTTGTAAACAGATTCATTCTATACTTTTTTATATCTTAATCCACTCAGGAGAATAATCTGTGAATATTCAACTCTCAGATAAAGTAGCGGTTATTACGGGTGCTTCCACAGGTATTGGTGCTGCAACAGCCATCGCGTATGCAGAAGCTGGTGCAAAAGTTGTCATGGGAGATGTAAACGAGCTTGATGGGCAAGAAACGTTAAAGGTAATTGTAAAAAACGGAGGTGTGGCTAAATTCTGCTGCACCGATGTAACTGCCGAAACAGAGGTTGCCGATCTAATGCGGACTGCTAAAGAAACTTATGGTGGAATTGATACCTTAGTAACGTGTGCTGGTATCTTGGAAGGGGCAAGCGTTCGTATTGAAGATTTTGAAGCTGCTACTTTTGATTCCGTACTTGATGTTAATCTTAAAGGTACTTTCTTTGCGCTCAAGCATGCTGTTCCGATAATGGGCGAAAGTGGTGGAGGGGTTATCCTCTGTATTGCTTCTGGCGCAGGTGTTCGAGGTGGCAGTTCGTCAGTTGCTTATGCTTCAAGTAAAGGTGGCGTTAATGGTCTTGTGATGACTGTAGAAAATCAAGTAGCCTCTCTAAACATCCGTATGCATACGATATGTCCCGGTGGACTCGCTACACCCCTTAAACTCGGACAAATTGCCCAGTCCGCTAAGCGAGACGGAAATGATCCAGATGCAGCTGTTGCCAATGCACTGAAATCACTTGGTGATCCAGCAGGTGTTGCAAGGGTCCTTACATTTCTTGCTTCAGATGAGGGGGCTTATATGCGAGGACAGGTTTTTACAAGATAGCTCAATGGGAAACTGTATTTGGAAATTATCACCTATTTGGATTAAGCGTGTAGTCAATGTTCAGCCACAAACTTTTTGAATAGCGATAGAAAAAGATCGGAAAAATGGCGGAAACTAAACCCCACACGCCAAAGTTGAATAAGAAAGGGATAGATGTGAAAATATCAAAAATAAAATAGCCTGGAAAGACAAGGAATACCGTTGCACCATAGTTGATATACATCGCACCTATAAAATATCCTTGTTCGCGTTCAAATTTCAATCCACATTGAGTGCAATGGGAATACATCGTGAACCGTTTTTGAAAAAGTGGACCTATCTCACATCGTGGACATTTGAGTCCAAAACCGCACTGTAAAATCTTTTTGAGATTCCCAAGAGTTCGTATCATATATGTTTTATAGTAAAATTTGAAATTATCTAAACACTGATGTAGCGCAAACTTTTAGTTTGCGGGCTCATAAGCACAATCTAAATGAAGATTAAGTTATTAATTGGGTAATTCTAATTTCCCCCAAACCCGGTAGGTGCGGTTTCTAACCGCACTGGATATTTCCACGAATTATCTAATTTATTTTTTTATCTTCATGTGCTGCATCAAGTTCTTACTGTTGTCAGTTGTCAGTTTCTGCTAATCACTGACGGCTAACGGCTATAATAACCCAAGTAGCTACTTATAAGTTTTTAGACACGGAAACACCGTCTTAAATGAAAATATGCTGATAATTAGCCAATATTTGTAGCGCAAACTTTTAGTTTGCGGGCTCATAAGCACAATCTAAATGAAGATTAAGTTATTAATTCGGTAATTTTTCATTATGTATATACAGAGCATATTAAGTGCTCTTCAGTCCCGTAGGGACGATATGTTTCAAAGCACATCAACAATAAATATGCCGTTCCTACGGAACTAAAGGGGGAAGGACAACATTTTTCTATAAACATTGCGTCCCCACCAAATACCAAACGCGTATTTGGCGTTGATTCACGGGACTAAAGAAATTACCGAAATATTTACTTAAACTTCATAAAGTTTGTGCTACAAGATATGCGGTAGGTGCTGTTCCAGCCGGACCGATAGCAAAGTCAAAGTAATTCTAAAATCTACTATAATTGTACGTTAGAATCAATCTGTTATAAGTTAATAGGTGTTGTCATCCCAAAAAACTTTGAAAGTCCGGAGCAATATTTTAAAATCGTTCCACAGAGACAAATTCTCAATGTATTCCAGATCAACAGAAATACCTTCACGGATTGATCCGCGGCGCCGTGGACTTAACTGCCAAAGCCCTGTCATTCCTGGGCGCACGAGATGCCGTTGATTTTCCCAATCCTCGTAATTCTCAGCGAGGAAAGGCATTTCAGGACGGGGACCGACAAGACTCATCTCACCCTTAATCACGTTAAATAACTGAGGTAACTCGTCTAAACTTGTTTTTCGAATCCATTTACCGATTGGCGTAATGCGAACATCTTCTGTTGAATCCGGTTTTTCAGAATAGGAGGGCGTATCAATATGAAGACTTCTGAACTTGTGAATGACAAAAAGTTTATTATTTATCCCAACCCGTTTATGTGAGAAAAAAATCGGTCCACGCGAAGATAATTTAATCAATATTGAAATGAGAATCATTAGTGGGGCAAAGAGAAGAATTAAAAAAAATGCTGACACAAAATCAAGTAAATATTTTCCTCGCTTTGCGTAGAAGGAAGAAAGTCTTTTAACTGAAGGCTGTGCTGTGTCGTTCATATATGCAAAGTCAGATTTGGAGACGTAAAATTTTGTTGGCAAATGTGCCATTATCCTTTACCTATACGAAATTCGTGGATTTCACTTTTTGTTCTGTAGTTTTTCAAAAACATCAATATATTGTTCTGCGATATGGTCCCAGTTGAATCGTTTTCGTATCTGTTCAGGGGCACGCTGTCGGAAGTCATCAACCTTCTCAGGGTTCTGTTCTAATACTTCTATCTTATTTTTGAGAGATTCTGAGGTTTTGTCGAATAGCACACCGTAAGTTCCGCCTTCCAGGACTTCATGGTTAAATGGTGTATTTAGGGCAAGGATGCAGTTAGAAAATCCTAATGCCTTCAAAATAGAAGGATTGATACCGCCAAATTGATGTCCGTGAATGTAAGCGAAGCAGTGATGGTGCAGTTCTTTTATATGTTCTGAATTATCAATATGTCCGAGAAACATGACGTTTTCATTCGCAATACTTTTCAATTTATCCAAAAATTGATTTTCAAGTTTGTTGCCTTTATAGTCTGCCCCTCCTGCTATTGCGAGTTTTTTCTGGCTATTTGAGTTAACAAATGCCTCCAAAATCAGGTCTGCATTATTATCGGGGACAAGACGGCTCGCTATTAGATAATAATTCCGTGATTCAAGACCATAATTTTCAAGTATTTCTGGATGCTCCGATGGTTCAATGTTAGCTCCGTAAGCGATATATGTAGTTTCAGCGCCTAATTCTTCAAGATAAAGCCTTTTCATTTCTTCGGCATCGGTTATCACAATTGGAAACGCGGCAGTAGCCATTTTTGCTGCCCATTTGAAATAGACTGCACCTATACCTTTCCATTTTGGACGAAGCCACTCCATTCCATCAACGTTGATAACAGCACTTTTACCAGCAATACGGAAAAACCAGCCAAAGGGACCGTTGCCAGCATTCCATACGAGAATAGCATCAGAGGGTGAAAACGAAGCGTGTAACGTTGCTAAAAAACTGTGGCTGAGGGTACTAAATACTTTATGTTCAATGCTGGGTAGATAGACTAACTTGATGCCTTTCCATTCGGAGGGCCTCTCTTTAAAAACTGCTTTTCGACAATAGACAGTCACCTCATGCCCTGCTTCTACCCAGCGCGGTGCAAGCTCCCCCATGATAGTTTCCAACCCACTATAAGTTCCCGGAAGCCCTCGAATACCCAACACGCGAATTTTCATCTTAAATCCTTCTGGATAATACCAAGATGTACCTACAAAACAATTTCTTTGATGCTTTAACCAATATGAATCTTCATTTAAAATGCTGTTTCAATTGGAGTTCCCTGTTCCGCTCTAATGGCAAGGGAAACAACAATAAAATTCTTAGGTTACGGCTTAAAATCGATATAGGGCTTTCGCTTGAATTTCGTTCCCAGTTTCATGTACATCTTGGTGATTTTCAATGTTTCGTCTCCAAATCCGTGCCCATTCACCGTAGAATGAATAATGACCAACGGTAACCCAATTAAAACCGATCTTTAAGCGATGCTCACTTTCTGTAATCCCAGATAATGGTGTCCATACGTCATCTTTTGGCGCGTCAGGTGGATGATTTTTGTCTATGTTTCCTTGACCGTGACGTTCAAGTTCGTAACCAAAAACAGTTTCAAGCTTATCAGTAAATCGACGCCGTAATTCAATCCATAAATTATCTGCATCAGCACCAATATGATGTCCTATGGGTGTCGTAAAGTGTTTATAGACGTTTACTGGATTGACGTGTGTATAGGCGTATTGGTTGATAAAAGCGTATTCGGCGTGGAAATCGGTATCTTTCAATCCAAAAGGGTCTGTAATATAAATACCGCCGAGGATTCCGAATTTCGTATCCCAATGTTTAAAAACGGAAATTGGATTTCCATCATCAACCATTACCTCACCATAAATTTCAAAATTGTCTATAGGACGAATCCGCATATCAGCACTTATCAGTATATTGTCGCCACTACCCGGGACTCGGCTATCGGCACGCGAAATTGTCTGTTCGTTTATCAAGTATACATTGACCGGATTGAGATATCCTGGCTCAAAACGGTTTCCAAAAATGATTACCTCAGAAATACCAAACCCAACCCTATCCCAGAAATACCCCTCAAGCCTATGTCCTGAAATATATTTTTCATTGATTTCATCTGCCATGTCCTCTAAAATACCGGTGAATGCGGTGAAGGTGGTAGTTTTGTATGTAGTTTGCAACTTCAGCATATCTATAGCAATAGGGTTTGGAGAAATCAATAGATTGCCGTGATAACCTGGGCCCCACTGCAGATTGTCTTGTCCAAGTTGTAACTCAAACCAAGGGAAGTTAAACTTAAGATAAGCATTGATCGCCGTTCGATATTTCTGTCCAATTTTTAGTTCACCTTCCAGTTGCCGATATTTTGATTCATCCGGATAAAAATCGTCAAAAACATCACCGTATAACCATCTGTATGCCATATTTGTTGTAAACGCAAATCCCTCTTTGACTTGCCCATAAAGATGTGGGAACCATGTTGTCACAAACATAGTTCCTTCAACAGGTTCTTTTTCAGACATGTTGTCCACTAACCTGGTGATTGTTCGCTGTCTCGCTCTTAAATCAAATGAAAAGCGATAGGTGGTGTTGTCACTGAGCGAAAATAAATGTGATCGCCGATTGGGAGGCGTTTGTGTTCCAGCCTCTGTGTAAAAGGCTAACAATTCATTCAAGCGTTTTTGGTCGTTGATGCTCAACGCTAATTCGCCACTATCCAGTTTTTGAGACACCTCCACCAAAAAAGATGCAACCTGTTTTCGTGTAAACGGTAAAGAACCTCGCGCTACACCGGACACGACACGTTTATTAAGTAAACGATGAATAAAGCGGTAGGTTTCACTATTAAAATCGGTTATATCTGGATTAAGTGGCACGTTTATAAGTGATGCGGCATCGACGCACGGTAAACACCAGAAATGTGTAACTATACAGAATATAAGAAAGCATCGTAAAAACATGGGATTTCTGCCTCCAGGAAATGATATAAATCAAAAACTTTTTATTTAAGAATTGTCATCCGGCGGATTGCTTTTAACTTACCAGTGTTGAGAGAGTAAAAATAGACACCGCTTGCAACAAATTCTCCAACGGAATTACGTCCGTCCCAATATGCTGCCCTGTTTTTGGTCCGATAAGTGCCCGCAGCCTGATAACCTATATTTAGTTTTCTAATGACTTCTCCCTTTAGATTATAGATATTGATGTTTACGTCTGTGTCTTGTGCTAAATCGTAAGGAATCCAAGTTTCTGGATTGAAAGGATTTGGGAAGTTCGGTAAAAGCACCGTCTTTTCTGGAATTGCAATATTAAGTAATCGTTCTAAGGTAGCGATGCCCTGTTTAAAACCATTAGAGCCATCGTCCGCTAAATGTGCCTCTGTGAGCCATTTCGCTAAGAGATTAAGATGTGTTGAAGAAATCTCAATATTTGTTGTTGGTGCTGCCGGATTAGTAGATTCATCAAGGTGCGCGGCAACTATAAGCAGATCAAGGATGTTAACGCTCCCATCTTTGTTCACGTCAACTTTCGGATTTTCAGGTACATCATCACCAAAATTGTTTGATATCAGGACAAGGTCTTGGAGATCAACGACGCCATCATCATTCACATCCCAAGGCGACGTTTGTGAAACACGGAATTGTTCCTGTATTTCAGATAGGACAGCTTGCCAGCCAGCATGCAGTTTTTCGCTGAGATGGACAACGAGTTCACTGTTTTCTGGAAGATGTGCAATATTGACTGTCTCATTCGGGTCAGTGTAATAATCGTAAAGTTCCGTTCCCTGCTCCCCACTGTTTCCCCATTCGGTATATCGGTACTGTTCTGTCCGCATGGAGTTTCCCTGTCTGAATTGACTAAAGGCAGCGGTTTTCCAGGGGCGTGTCGGTTGTTCAATGATTGGCATCAGACTCAAACCTTCCAACTGAGTAGGCGTAGGGAGTCGGCATGCCTCACACAAAGTCGGATATATATCAACAAGTTCAGATAAGGCATTCGTTTTTGCTGCCTGTTGCCCTGGGACACTTACAATTAAAGGTGAACGGAGCGAAACTTCAAACAAAGTCTGCTTCCCCCATATCCCATGTTCACCAAGATGATGTCCATGGTCCCCGCAGAAAACGATGATAGTTTTTTCAGTGAGACCGAGAGCATCTAATTGTGCTAATACGCGTCCAATTTGTGCATCTGTGTAACTTGTAGCTGCTGCGTATGCCCGAGTCAACTCCAAGGTTTTCTCGTCGGAAAGTGGTTCTGTTCCGGCAGGCAGGTCTTGATATCTTCTGATAGAATTCCAATTAGTGAGTGCCCATTCAGGCGCATCTATAGGCGGCATAGTAGAAGCAGGTAAGTCAAAGTCTTGGGTATCATATAACTCAAAATATTTTCGGGGTGCCTTAAAAGGGAGATGTGGTTTGTAAAATCCTACCGCCAAAAAGAATTGTTCTTGTTTAATCTGTTTCAATACTTGAACAGCTCGTTTTGCAGTTTTTCCATCTCTAAGTTCATCATCTTCAACTTCAAGCGCCTGCCAAGATGGAGTTGTCTTTATGTCAAAAGGTATCCAAGTTGGTCTCCAGGAGGGAACACTCCATGAGTTTTCATCATCTTGGAGTCTTGGAAGATGGGCAACCCTACCGACAGATTGTGTATGGTATCCAAATGTTTTGAAATGCTGCGGGAGTGTTACTATGTCAGGCGATTTCTGCCGAAAATCTGCTGAATTATTTAAGACATCTGTTGTTTCTGGGCGCAATCCAGTTATCATTGAGGTGCGAGATGGACTACAGAGCGGATATTGACAATAGGCACGATTAAAAAGTGTGCCACGTTGAGCAAGTCTATCAATATTAGGTGTATGCATCTCTGCGTGTCCGTAGCAGCCTAACATAGGCCGTAGGTCATCAACCATGATAAACAACACATTGTTTTGTCCTGCAGCATCTGCATGGAATCTGGGTAGGAGTGCTGTTGTGAAAGCTGCTGCGCCAGCTTTCAAGCTGGTCGTGAGAAAGCCGCGTCGTGTAAAGGTTCGTGAGAAATTACCTTGTTCTGTATTTGTTTTTAACATTTATCTCCTCAAAAAAGACTATTTCAGGATCATCTACAACTACAGCCGATGGATCTGTCGGCAAGACATTTAATCGGTCTTTCATCTATAGACTATGCGTCTGTCGATTGTGTACAACTTTGTGCTAAAATATCTAATGAAGATAGGTGTAATCCGAGGTATATCGTAAAAAATAAAAATAGCGTCTTTTTCATGTAAAACGTCTCCTTTTTAGAAGATTGCTCCTTTCCAACTCCTTTTGCCGAAACTATCTGCCAGGCATTGCGGCGTTTGCTGTGAATTTGTCCGCATTGGCTGTTTTTATTCATTTAGCATTTGTGCGAACGCTTCAATGTTTTGCACATCAGCAGCTTCGAGATGCAGCTGCTTGAGTTTTTGTGAATCGGTAATACTTTGGAGTGCTGGAACTAAGGCGCGCACTGCATCCACAGCGAATCGCCTTTCAAGCAAAGCCAAAGTGTTTTCAATAGTGGTTTGTCTGGTAAACTTTTCACTTAGAAGTTGGTAGAATTTAGATTCTTGCATGAGTCCCTCCGGTATGCGTTGTTGAAAAAATTGTGGGTTATGCACAATCGAGCCAAAAAGGGAGATTGCACAGAGCAAATCTGCTTGTGTCCGCTGATCAACAAGGGTGGAACGTGTCGCGTCAACGCATTGTTGTAACCAATGTTCAAGGTCCATCCCTGCGGGCGGTTTCATGAGTGGAGTGAAGGGCAGAAGTCCTGGTGCCTGCATCTCCAAAATCGCTTGTCCTTCTATTGCGATAAGTCGTATGACCTTATAGCGATTGACGTGTTCGTAGCCGTTCCGCTTGTAGGTGTATCCGCCTGGATCGTACTTGCCGGCATTAGGATGGAAATAGATGACGTTAGAATAGACAGGCATTTGGTATTTGCCGACGAGGTATCCCTGATATTGTGCGTTTCTTGCCCACATCGGTTTGTCTGTACTCTCGCGGAGTTGCAATTCGACGTGTAAAATCGCTTCTTGATTGTCGATTCGGATGCGCTTTGTGATGTCGGTGCGCTTCGCGATGACAGTCTGTTGTTCGGTGTCAAGATGATCAAGTACTTCAACATCGTCAACATCCAGGACGAATTTTGAGAGGTCTTCGGCATGATCTGTCCATAAATTTTTCCCCATATTATCGTAATCTTGTGCCATAGAAGTATTATATACTGGGAGAGAGAAAATGTCAATGTGAAAAGTGCAGGGTCCCGAAAAAACAGTCTTTTGACGTGCTATCGGGAAGACACTCATGTTTTGTCATACCATTTTACCGCGCTGAGGGACGGGGCCCTTTCGTTACAGTATCACAAATTCCAAAAGCCGATGCGCTTCACGTAAGGATGCCTCTACCTTCTCAGGTGTCTCCGCACGGGCAAAAATGAAACCGAGATACCGATCCCCTTCCGGTAAAGGCACAACCTCCCCACCAATAGGAATCGTGATGTTAACCTCCTCAATACCGTTAACGTTGCGTGCTCTCTTTTTACCGCGTACTTCACCTAAGATGCCAGCCTTTGGGACAGGAATCATCATCACCCCAGCTGCCTGTTTCTCGCGAGAGAACGTCTCCATCGGTTGTCCAATTGCATGTCGGATAACCAGTTCCTCAAGCGACATGCCTGTGCCAAACCGTAAAGTCCGTGAACATAACCCACCAATTGTGCGCGCAGCAATTTCAATCAAGTGTGCGCCTTGTTCATTATATCGCAATTCGGCATGCACAGGTCCGTGCCAAAGTCCTAATGCAGTCGCCGCTACTGCCGTTGCACAATACAGTTCATCTTGAATCTGTGTTGAAAGACGGGATGGTGTGATGTATAACGTTTCCTCAAAAAACGGACCTTCAAGCGGATCGGGCTTGTCAAAAAGAGCAAGTGTCTTGAGTTCTCCTTTTAAGAGAATACCTTCTAAAGCTACCTCTATGCCCGGAATGTAATCTTCAACCAGAAGATATTGGAAAGAATCGGTGTCTATATCTTTGGATTCTTTTACTTTGTTGAGAAGTTTTGTAATGCGATGGAAAGCCTCTGTAAATTCGGTTGGATTGTCTGTCCGTATCACACCACGACTCGCTGAAAGGGAAAGCGGTTTGATAACACACGGAAAATTAATCTGTGTGCTAATTTCCTCAGCATTTTCTTGAATAGAAAAACGTCTATAGTTCGGCACAGACACACCGTTTTTTTCAAGTGCCTGTCGTAAGAGGGACTTATCGCGTGTGGCTTTTGCAGATGAAACTGGGTTGTGTGGAAGCCCAAGGGCTGCAGAGGCAGTGGTGGCAAGCATGGTCGTATCATCATCTACACCGACAATGGCAGCAATAGGATGTACCTCAGCGTATTCAGTGATTGTTTGTGTGGCAGCGGTTGGATCGCGGAAGTTAAGGACTAAAGAGTCTCGCGGGGATAGGTCTGCTGTCGTTGCGGGTTCTTCCGATGCAACAACAACTTCTACATTGAGTTTGAGCGCAGCATCAAGGAAGTCCGTGGCGCGGTAGCTGCGCGTTGGGAGGAGAAGAAGCACCCGCGGCTTTTCAGAGGGTTGCTGTAACATTTGATAACCTTGGTTAGGAAACCGCACCTATCGTCAGGGAATAGGACAAAACCTGTTAATTGGGTGTAAATCCTATATCTTGTACCGAGCAATCATACCACTATCCCAATCACAATCTAAACAAAACATCTCCGCTGGACCTAAATACTGGATTTTTTTACCGCCACACGCAGGACATTCAGCAATTTTTTCCATCGCCTCTCGCTCTTCCGATTGCTGAAAAATGTTCAGATGGTAGACCTTCATGATTCCTGAATAACGGTGTCCAAGTGGACATCTAATCAGGTTAGTCTCCTCATTCTCAAAACGCTCAATCAATTCGCGGAGAAACTTAAGCGGATGGTGACAAATTGGACAGGGGTTCGGTACCAATTCCTTTACAACAACAATATCCGTATCTTCCAACTGAACTGAGATAGGAGGCAACCCAAGTTGGCACTCAAGTTTGTGCGTTTCATCACTTTCTGCCTCGGATCTTTCAAGGAATTCAGCAACGACTTCTGCGTAACTTTCGGGACTGAGCACCACAGCAGTTGGCACCATCGTTCCGCCTTTTAAACTTGAAATAAGTCTGTAGATGCGTTCTAAAATGGTTTGGTCCTCCTATAACCTAAGTTGCCACATAGTAGCACAACCTATTAGATTGGGTTTCCTGTGATAAACGTAAACTAAAAGAAAATTAAATTATTAATTCGGTAATTTCCCATCCGCACAATGCACGCCTACCCCACTGCTGGCGAGGCGGGGAATCATGGCGAATACCATACGGGGAATCATGCAGAATGCCACACGGGGAATGCCATTAAGGCATTCATACCGTTGATTTGGCGCATTCATCTTTAGGCATTCATACCTTCATACCGTTGATTTTTTCCGAACCTCGCCCCATTACCGATTTATTTTCTTAAACTTCATTTAGATTGTGCCTGTGCGGACGCGAACTAACAGTTTGCGCTACGATATTTTCTGTTAAAAACGGTGTCAGCATGTCTAAAAACTTATAGGCGGCAACTTGGATATATATAACTTAAACCCTTTGTCATTCATCGGATGATGGAGTTGCCAGCAATTCCTCGCGAGTTCGCGCTAACGTAGATGTTGCTCGCTGTGTTCGGTACGTATCGGCTGATTCGCTTCGCAGGATAAAAAGGTCGTCACCATCTCGCTCAAGACTATCCCCCGCGACCAATGCGCTCTCCAATTTTCTCATACTGGTTAAGAAGTTTATTGTTACGCGTCCCGGTTCAAGCATATTGATAATCCAACCATTATCTGTCTTGACGCGGTTAAATTGATGCGGAATATCAATGGATTGTATCTGATTAACGTTTACAACAAATCCACTGCCTGCAGCAT
Organism: Candidatus Poribacteria bacterium; assembly: GCA_965221425.1. Classification (GTDB taxonomy): domain Bacteria; phylum Poribacteria; class WGA-4E; order WGA-4E; family WGA-3G; genus MSPOR6. The sequence goes on from OZ244889.1 coordinate 1,920,051, forward strand.
TTTGATCTGTATTTTCATTAATTTCGTTCATATCATTTTCGTCTGCCATTTTGTTTTCCTTTGTAAAATAGATTTATTACTGTAACGCCAGTTTGATAATAAATGACATCAACTAAATAATAGGTCTTTTTTCTAAAGGCCCACCTTGCGGCTCTTATAGCACAAACTTTCCAGTTTGTGTGCTATGGGCGCAAACTGGAAAGTTTGTGCTACAATAGGCTTTTATCAAACTCACGTTATTGTATTTTACCCAAAGATATCAATGTTTGTCAACCCATTTTGCCAGAACTCGTCAGTATCTTTCAATCATTTCTGAAAATCCATTGCGTAAAACCTCTCCTTATGCTACAATAAATTCCGAATCAACTAACACAAACGGAGCAGATAACAAAAAACAGATATGACATTTCAAGAAATAATATTAGCATTAGAAAAATTTTGGGCAGATCACGGATGTATCATTCAACAACCATGCGATATAGAAGTCGGCGCAGGCACATTTAACCCCGCCACATTTTTACGATGCCTCGGTCCAGAACCGTGGCAGGTCGCTTATGTAGAACCTGTCCGTCGACCCACCGATGGTAGATATGCAGAAAACCCATTCCGCCTCGGCGCATACTACCAATATCAAGTAATACTGAAACCAGCACCAGAAAATGTGCTGCCACTCTACCTTGAAAGCCTCTACCATCTCGGCATCTCCCCCCGTACAAACGACATCCGTTTTGTAGAAGATGACTGGGAATCACCGACTCTTGGTGCATCCGGTCTCGGCTGGGAAGTTTGGTGGAACGGCGCAGAAGTGACACAGTTCACCTACTTCCAACAGATGGGCAGCATTGAACTTGCTCCGATTTCCGCAGAAATTACTTACGGACTTGAACGTATCGCACTTTATTTACAGGATGTTGACACCTTCTTTGACATTCGCTGGAATGAACACCTCAACTACAGAGATGTCCACCACCAAAGCGAGGTGGAATACTCAACCTACAACTTTGAACACGCAAACGTAGATATGCTCTTTGACCTGTTTAGCACCTACGAAACGGAAACACACGCGTGTTTAGATGCTGATTTAGTCCTTCCCGCAACCGATCATGTCTTAAAATGTTCGCATACCTTTAATATGCTGGATGCGCGCGGTGTAATTAGCGTCACGGAACGGGTGAGTTATATTGAACGTGTGCGGCGGCTTGCCCAACGGATTGCCCGCGCTTATGTCACACAACGCGATGAGATGGGGCACCCCCTACTCGGAAGTTTCAGCACAGAATCAGTTCCCTTTACGGTAGGTGCGGTTTCTAACCGTACTCAACCGGTCCCCGCTACGGTAGGTGCGGTTTCTAATCGCACCGGGACTGTGGAACTGTTATTTGAAATCGGCACGGAAGAGATACCCGCAAGTTATGTGCCACCTGCCCTTGAACAACTCAGCAAAATCGCAACCGATTCCCTTACAGAACACAGAATACCGTTTGGCGAAATTCAAACATTCGGCACACCACGGCGCATTACGCTTGCTATCAAGGATGTTAATATACTTCAAGAAAGCCAAGAGACTGAAGTCGTAGGACCACCCAAAAGCATCGCTTACGATGAAAAAGGTGGACCGACAAAGGCTGCTGTCGGTTTCGCAAAATCGCAAGGTGTTGAAATTTCCGATCTCCGTATCATTGAAACTGAACGCGGGGAATACATCGCCGCATCTAAACTTGAAAAAGGAATATCAACGAAAGAAGTATTGGGAACGCTCCTGCCCGAATGGATCGAAGCGCTCCGCTTTCCCAAAACAATGCGGTGGGAGACAAAATCTGAAGAACCGAGCGTTTATGCCCGCTTTGCACGTCCTATCCGATGGCTTGTGGCACTACTTGGTGATCAAGTTATCAACTGTGCTTACGGTGCGGCGCATGCAGGACGTATCACTTATGGACACCGTTCTTTACATCCTGACCCGATAACTTTGTTATCGGCAGATGTGGACACCTACATTCAGAAATTGGACGCTGCTGGTGTTATCGCCTGTCCGAAGCAACGCAGAGAGACAATCAAAAAACAGGTTAGAACCGTTTTTGAAACCGAAGAGTGTCTCCCCAAATTAGATGAAGAATTGTTGGATACGGTCAATTACCTCGTAGAAAATCCACAACCGATTGTCGGGAATTTCAGCGAGTCGCATTTGGAAATACCTACTGAAGTGTTGATTACCGCAATGAAGAAGCATCAACGCTATTTTCCGATGTGGAAAAGTGATACCGCCCTTTCCGCGAAGTTTATTACCATTTCCAACGGTACAGAAGGTAATATTGACGGTGTTCGACACGGGAATGAACGTGTCCTACATGCACGCCTCAACGATGCAGAGTTTTTCTACAGTGAGGATCAAAAGAAAACTCTCGCTGATAAAGTAGAACGTTTAGGGGCAGTTGTCTTTCACGCAAAACTCGGATCGCTCTTGGATAAAGCGGAACGACTAAAAACGTTGGTTAAGTTCATCAGTACAGAATTGAAGTTGGCAGAAACAACAGTACATCATGCTGAACGTGCAGCATGGCTCTGCAAGGCAGATTTAACCACACACATGGTCATTGAATTCCCATCATTGCAAGGGATTACGGGTCAGTATTATGCGAAAAACTCTGGTGAACCTAAACCTGTCGCTACTGCCATCGCTGAGCATTATCAACCGCTTGGCGCGGATACACCGCTGCCCGAAACCGAAGTTGGCGCGATTCTCGCTATTGCTGACAAACTTGATACCATTGTCGGCTATTTTGGCATAGAGGAGCGTCCCACAGGTTCACAAGACCCATACTCTTTACGAAGACATGCACTCGGCACAATCCGTATCCTTCAAGATAGGCAGTTGCCGCTCTCTTTAGATGCAGTCGTCCAAAAAGCAATCTCTTTACACAAAATGGAATTAGTTGACGGGACGAAAACGAGCGTTCTGAATTTCATCAAAGAACGTCTACGCGTTATCCTGCAAACACAGGAATACACACCCGACCTTGCCGATGCTGTCTTGGCAGTCAGTGATGTTGACATTGTGGATATTCTCAAGCGTGCCAGCGCACTTGCTGAATTCCGCTTGACACCCAATTTTGAGGAAGTATATAATGCTCTCAATCGGGTACTGAGAATCTTACCTGAAGATGCACCGGAAACGGTAGATGCTGTACTACTAAAAGATGATGCTGAAAAAGTGCTAAACGCTTGCATTACCGATGCAGAACCTGATTTTGAGAAGAGCATTCAGGCACGCACGTATTCAAAATTATTGCAACAATTAGCAGAACTGCAACCCGCAATAGACAAATTTTTTGACGATGTGCTTGTAATGGCAGAAGATGCCACCCTACGCAGAAATAGATTAGCACTATTAAACCGTATCGCGAAACCTATCTATGCTGTAGCCGATCTTACGAAGTTGGTAATTGCAGGAGAATAAGTATCATGATATTGAGCAGGACAGACGCAAATTAAATAAAAAAAGGAAATATTGGACTTAATCAGAACATGAACCGTGCTGCATATTCAATAGTGAAAAAGATAGAGATGATGGGTTGTGAACTTATATTTTACAGCGGAGATTCAGACAAAACATAAGCAGAAAATATAATGAAAATAAGATTGTGTATAATAACCATACTCTTGACGCTATTTAGTTTCGCAACGAACACCTTTGCGCAAGATTCGCCACAGTGGCACCTACCCGAAGGTGCCAAGGCACGACTTGGTAAAGGGCGTGTACGCCAAGTAGCGTATTCACCAGATGGCACACGTCTTGCTGTTGCGAGTAGTATCGGTGTTTGGCTATATGACGCACATACCGGACAAGAACTTGACCTACTCACGGGACATGTGCGTGTGACCAGTATATCTTTCAGTCCGGATGGAAAAACTATCGCAAGTGCCAGTGGGGACAACACCTTCCGTCTACGGGATGCCGACACGGGAGCACACCTCCGCACCCTTGAAGGGCATACCGATAGGGTCAATAGTGTGTCTTTCAGTCCAGATGGAAAAACTATCGCAAGTGGCAGTGGGGACAACACCATCCGTCTATGGGAGGCTGACACGGGAGCACACCTCCGCACCCTTGAAGGGCATACCGATAGGGTCAATAGTGTGTCTTTCAGTCCAGATGGAAAAACTATCGCAAGTGGCAGTGGGGACAACACCATCCGTCTATGGGAGGCTGACACGGGGGCACACCTCCGCACTCTTGAAGGGCATACGGGTGTGGTCAATAGTGTGTCGTTCAGTCCGGATGGAAAAACTATCGCAAGTGCCAGCGAGGACGAAACCATTCGGTTATGGGAAGCAGACACGGGGGCACACCTTCGCACTCTTGAAGGGCATACCGATTGGGTCCGGAGTGTGTCGTTCAGTCCGGATGGAAAAACTATCGCAAGTGCCAGTGATGACAACACCATCCGTCTATGGGAGGCTGACACAGGAGCACACCTCCGCACTCTTGAAGGGCATACGAGTTGGGTCAATAGTGTGTCTTTCAGTCCGGATGGAAAAACTATCGCAAGTGCCAGTGGAGACAACACCATCCGTCTATGGGATGCCGACACGGGAGCACACCTCCGCACCCTTGAAGGACATACGAGTTGGGTCAATAGTGTGTCTTTCAGTCCGGATGGAAAAACTATCGCAAGTGCCAGTTGGGACAACACCATCCGTCTATGGGAGGCTGACACAGGAGCACACCTCCGCACTCTTGAAGGACATACGAGTGTGGTCCGGAGTGTGTCGTTCAGTCCGGATGGAAAAACTATCGCAAGTGCCAGTTGGGACAACACCATCCGTCTATGGGATGCTGACACGGGGGCACACCTTCGCACTCTTGAAGGGCATACGGGTGTGGTCTGGAGTGTGTCGTTCAGTCCGGATGGAAAAACTATCGCAAGTGCCAGTTGGGACATAACCATCCGTCTATGGGAGGCCGACACGGGAGCACACCTCCGCACTCTTGAAGGGCATACGGGTTGGGTCAATAGTGTGTCTTTCAGTCCGGATGGAAAAACTATCGCAAGTGCCAGTCGGGACAACACCATCCGTCTATGGGATGCCGACACGGGAGCACACCTCCGCACTCTTGAAGGACATACGGGTTGGTTCTATAGTGTGTCTTTCAGTCCGGATGGAAAAACTATCGCAAGTGCCAGTTGGGACAATACCATCCGTCTATGGGATGCCAACACGGGAGCACACCTCCGCACCCTTGAAGGACATACGGATTCGGTCTGGAGTGTGTCTTTCAGTCCGGATGGAAAAACTATCGCAAGTGCCAGTTGGGACAACACCATCCGTCTATGGGATGCCAACACAGGGGCGCAGCTCCGCACCCTTGAAGGACATACGGATTCGGTCTGGAGTGTGTCTTTCAGTCCGGATGGAAAAACTATCGCAAGTGCCAGTGCGGACGGAACCGTGCTGTTGTGGAATTACAGATCCGATGCTGATGAAACAGATCTGGATGAACCGTTTTCCGTTGAGTCACGCGGTAAAAAACTTGTCACACTCGGTCAGATAAAGCGCAACCAACTGTTCCAAAACTATCCTAACCCATTCAATCCAGAGACGTGGATACCGTATCAGTTGGCAAAACCTGCGGATGTCCGCATTTTTATCTATGCTACAGATGGTAAACGCATTCGGATGCTGGATTTAGGGCATCAACCTGTCGGTATCTATGAAAATAAAAACCGTGCGGCGTATTGGGATGGTAGAAACGCACAAGGAGAACCTGTGGCAAGCGGTATCTATCTCTATACACTTACCGCAGGTGATTTTTCTGCCACACGGAAGATGTTAATACGCAAGTAACGCTATTATAGTTTGGACAATTTAAAATCTTAACGGCACTCAGTGAACATTTTGCTTATGAAACAATATTCTATTTTCTGTTGTATCCCTCTCATTCTCAGCATTGCATTTCTCATCGGGTGCGGTGAGAAAGAAGACAAGGCAATTCTTCTTGCACGCAAAGCAATCGTCCAAGGCGATTACGCAGCAGCGGAGTCTGCTGTTCAAAAATCGCTCACCAACGATTTTGAAAACCAGGAAGCAGTATATCTCAACCGTTTTCTGCAGTTGCGGAACAGCACAGATGCGAACAGTTGGCACCAAGCCATCTCGCAAGCATTGACACATCTTGAAACGTTGAATACTGGTATTGATGCAATTTCAGTCCTTGAAGACCCGGATTCAGATGAACTTGATCAACAAGAACGTTTTATAAGGTCCAGGAATTCTATTGCGGGATTGCTCGCTACCGCGCTTGCAACGGCAGTTGAAAAACAACCCGCACTGCTGTTAGATTTAGCAAAGAGGTCAGATGCTGTCGTTGTTACAGGACTATTAGAGGCACAGAAATGTTATCAACCGGCTGTCCTTCAATCGATAGAACAACTTTTGCAACAACTACGTAGTCAAACAGAAGGTACAGATGCTAACCTTACGACACTGTTAAAAAACGCTACGCAACACCAAGACCCGCAGATTAGAAAAGCAGCGATCCGTGAATTAGGCACACTACAAAGCAGTGAACTCATCCCGACATATAAATTAATTCTCACCAAAACGGATGAAGCTCCAGAAGTAGCTTATAGTGCTGTCGTGGCAGTAGGTGCACTCTGCAAACCTAAATTTCAACCAAATCCCGAAATAGTCTCAATCCTTCAACTTGCTACAAGAAATAACAATGCGCAAGTGCGAATGCACGCAGCGAAACTGCTTGGCAAACTTCAAACCGAAGCAGCTATTGACGATTTAGTAAAGTTATTGGCAGATTCCAATGCTTATGTCAAAAACACCGCTATAGATGCACTTGACAGGATTGGTATGCCCGCAGTCGAAACGCTTTTGGCTGTTCTTGAAACAGGTGCGAACAACATCATTCCAGACGTAGATGACGGTTTTTCCGAGCAATACCGATATATCGCAAGTGCATATATTGACGATTCTTGGATGAAAAAATACCGCTTAAGAGCGCAATCCGCAGCCATTGATACTTTAGGAAGACTCAGAGCGGAAACGGCAGTTGTGCCTTTGATTCAGCTTTTGGCAAATGAGGATTTAAAAGGTGCAGCGAGTGCCGCCTTAATTTTAATGCGGGGAGTCGCTGTTCCAGCACTTATAGACGCACTACAAACTGGTGAGTACCGTGTGCAGTTAGAATCTGCAAATGTACTGAGCAGTATCGGTGATCGCCGTGCTGTCCAGCCGTTTATTGACATCTTAACAGGTAATGCTAACAAAGAGGTTAAAGCTATTGCTGCAAAAGGACTTGGAAACATGCGTGCACGCGGTCCAAACAACGCAGCTGTTACCGAACTTACCGCTGCACTTGAATTGGACGATACAACAGTCACACAAGCAGCGGAGGCACTCGGAAAAATTAATGTCTCTGATGAAGAAACGATCCGAAAATTGATTGCGATTTCAATGGATAAACTACGTCGCGAAACAGTTCGCTCCGCTGCTATTAACGCTTTGTGGCAGATGAAACCTGAAAATGCTACGCAACCGATGCTATTGCTCATGCTGAGTGATGAAACGAGTGCTGTTATCCGAGCAAACGCTGTCAAGGTCCTTAGCCGCATTAAAGACACAGAAACCCTTCCTGTGCTTTTCTGGGTTTTGTCAATGCAGTACGATGACATATCAGATTTTCAGCGCCACATGAAACGGAAATATAAAACACTTGACGCGCTGAGAGCGCATCTTGACTCCCTGAATATTGAATGGACAGCAGATTATCCGCGTTCTAATTATCGGATATGGGGTGAACTTAAACCTATTCCCAGTCTTGTTCGGAGTGAAGTTGCACGCTCGCTCGGTATTTTCAAAGGTGATACCGTTGTTGAACCACTGACAAACGCATTAGCAGACGATCAACGGGCAACGGTGCGGCGCAGTGCCGCATGGGCACTCGGCAGAGTCGGGGGTGACATGGCTGTTGACGCACTGATTACTGCGCTAAAAAAGGACAAACAGGGTGTCGTACGCCAAGAAGCTGCGATTGCTTTAGGCACTATCAAATCTACGAAAAGTGCTGATCCGCTGCTGGATATAATCAGAACTGATAAGTATGAAACTGCACGGCTTGAGGCAACAAAAGCACTCCGAGAAATCAGTCCTGACCTCGTTGATAAGGGGCTGGTCGACATCATTAAAAAAGGACGTGGCAGTTTCGAAAACGGTCATGAAGTCCAATCTATTCAAAATGAGGTTATCGGTGCACTGGTAAAAAATGGCAATGAAACCACAACCGATTTGTTACTTGACGCGCTCAAGTCTGCTGATGACGAATGGACTCGCTGGGTAATTGTCTATATGCTTGGTGTCATTCATAACGCTTCAGCATTAGACACTATGCTTGCCGAATTGGAAAATCCGAGTTATGTTATTCGTAAAGAAGTTGTTACTCGGCTCGGTGGTTTTAAAGACCGAAAGACAGTAGCACCCTTAATCGCAATCCTTGAAAACCAAATGGAAGCAATATCTATCCGTGCTGCTGCAGTTGCCTCGTTAAATGCCCTTCGTGACGAACGCTCAGCACCCGCACTACGAGAAGCACTCAACGATGCAAACAGTGCTATTCGATTGCAAGCAGTTGCTGCATTGGGAAGTATAAAGGATGCAAAAGCAGTGTCTAAACTAAGCGAAATGGTTGAGAATCAGTTAGAAACCGATGTTATCCGCGCTGCAGCTGTTACTGCACTCGGCAACATTGGCGATAAAGCCTCAGAAGATCTCTTTATCCGCTCGCTTGATGTCCGAATCGGTAATATCTCTAATAATGCAATCGCAGCACTCGGAAAATTAAAAAGCACGAAAGCCGTTCCCCGCCTTATCGCAATCTTGGAGGACAAACGAATTCCTTTAGATGCCAGTACGGCTGTATTGGCAAACGCCTCTCCGCGCATAAAAGCTGCTGTGGCACTTGGCGCAATTGAGGGGACAAAGGCAGCGAACGCGCTTGCTAATCTTATTATAGACGAAACGGAATATATTGTTGCACTTGAAGATGCAGCAAATAGACGCAATTTGGCACTCAACGATAGGAAAAGGAACTGGAGTTGGGAAGTTATCGTCGGTGCTGCGAAAAAACTTAACCTACCTGAGTACATCGGAGAAAAAATGCAGGCACGCACAAACGATAAATGGGAAGGAAATCCAATCAGAAATGCTGCGTCCGTTGCATTAGCACGCACTCGGTCACTTAATGTTGCAGAATTGAGGGAAGCACTCGCGGACCCAGTTGTTGATACGCGAAAAGATACGGCGCGGAAAATTGGAGAAACGGGAACAACCGCATTAGTCCCAGACCTTATCCTTGTCGCAAACGGAGAAAATGAGGACAATAAAGATGTCCGGCGATTAGCAACGCAAGCATTAGGTGAACTTGCAGCTGTTTCAACAACTGACCCACTCATTGAAGTCATGAATAACGAGGATAATCATATTGAAATCCGCAGAGATGCAGCACGCGCACTCGGCAAAATTGCCACCGACAAAGCAGTTTCAGCACTCGTCGCAAAACTCACCGAATTGCATACTGAACAAACAGAACGCGCATTCCGCGCTGATCTGATAAGAGCACTCGGCGATGCAAAAAACAGTAGTTCAACACAGATTCTGGAAACAGTTTTAGAAGACGCAGATGCGGATATCCATTTCTTAGCAGCATCCGCGCTTTTTGAAATTACTGGCAACGGTTATGGCTATGATCGGTTATAGCCTAAATAAAACAGGTAGGCGCGATTTGCTTCTTGCGGGAGGAGTTTCTAACCCCGATACGAATTAAGCCTACAATGACATGTAGTAATAGGTTTTACAACAGAACTAAAATTTTCAACAAGGAGATTCTTATGGCATTTTTTGAATTACGACAATATCGAACCCAACCCGGGCAACGCGACAATTGGGTCAAATACATGGAAGAAACGGTTATCCCGTTTCAGATTTCTAAAGGAATGGTCGTCATCGGTAGTTTTATCGGTGAAGAAGAGGATGACCTCTACGTCTGGATCCGCAGGTTTGAAAGCGAGGAACAGCGGGAGCAACTCTACGCGGCGGTTTACGAAGACGACCGGTGGGTAAACGAAATCTCAGCACGTGTCGGTGAACTCATTGACAGATCAAAAATCGTTGTTACACGGATGGAACCGACCTCGCGCTCGCCACATCAATAACAGCACACGTAGCATAATCTTCCAGATTGTGCACATCAATACAGCAACGGAGATGGTTTATGAACGCTGAAGAAAAATATCTGTTTGACCTATGGGGATATGTCAATATAGAAAGTGTTTTAGAGACGGAAGAACTTGCTGAACTAAACGCTTTGATTGACGCTCAAGATTATCCTGATCCTGCGGACGACAACATCCATTCACAGCGATTCGGTGGTTTCTTAAGTTGGGAAAATGATGCGTTTCGGAAACTTCTCAATCACCCGCGTATTATGCCGTGTTTAGCAGAGATCGTCGGTCCAAAATTTCGGCTCGATCATGTCTACGGCATCTTGATGATAGAAGGAAATCCGGGGGGTACACTTCACGGTGGCGGCACGCCCTACGATCCATCACAATACTACGTCTTCCGAAATGATCGGATGTATAACGGTTTGACCGTTGCCTCGTGGGCATTGACAGACATGCTGCCAGGGCACGGAGGTTTCTGCTGTATCCCCGGTAGCCACAAGAGCAACTATCCGTGTCCGCCGCAGTTCCGTCCCGTAGTGGAAAACAAAACCTGTATGGCACCTGTGCATCAAAAGGCAGGCGATGTTGTTATCTTCACGGAAGCGTTGACGCATGGCACACTTCCGTGGACTGCAACGCATCAACGCCGCTCCATTCTGTTCAAGTATTCTCCAGGGCATGCTTCATGGGGACAAGGCAGATATGACGATGCACTCCGTGATCTGATGACAGATGAAGATCAGAAGTTGATGCTTGAACCACCTTATGTAGCACACCGTAAACCGGTTGTTTAGGAAATTACTTCGGAGCGAGTAGTTTCAAATATATTCAAATATATGAAGTCTATAAAAAAGTAGACATCATTTTAGAGTTACAATGTTTGTAGTCGCGCAATTCATTGCGCCTCTTACATTTGAGTTCCAATTAACCTTGAAACTACTTACCAATCCGCAACGCTACCGTCGGTGTCATAATAGTACTCACCGCCAAGTTCTTCAGAATAGGTATCGAGTGTCTGTTCCGCTTCTTGTTCATTGATTTCAAATCCGAGTCCTGGCTTTGTCGGCAATTCAATGTGGCCATCTGTAACTTGCCAATCTTCAGTGAACAAACCAGCACCTAAACCGTCATCAATTTGCTCTTGAATCAAGAAATTTGGAACAACAGCATCAACATGAAGGGAGGCAGAAAAAGCAACAGGTCCAATCGCACAATGTGGTGCAATATGCATATAGTAAACTTCCGCCATATTGGCAATCTTTTTCAGTTCGGTAATACCGCCGGCGTGGGAGGTATCAGGTTGTAGATAAGCGACTGCTTGTTTCTCAAAAACTTCGCGAAATCCCCATCGGGTTAGCAGACGTTCACCGGTGGCAATCGGAAATGGCACATGGTCGGACACCAATTTGAGGGCATCAACGTTTTCTTGTGGAACAGGTTCCTCAACGAACATTGGACGCATGCCTTTAAGTTCATGACAGATTTCAATAGCGAGAGCAGGTGTCATCTTGCCGTGAAAATCAAAGGCAAGTTCAACATCGGGACCGACCCACTCGCGCATCAGATAGGCGCGTTCAACAAACGCATCAATTATCGCAGGAGGTTCATGACCGCGCCATTTACCACCAGGACCGCTTTTAAACGCTGTATAGCCGCCTTTTCGCTGTAAAAATTCAAGTCGTTCTTTTGCGGAGGCTTTGTCTTCGTCAGTTAAGCTGCCGCTGCCCCAACTACCGATGCCCCAATGTGCATAAACGCGGATACGGTCACGCACAGCACCCCCTAAGAGTTGATAGGCGGGGACATTGTAAAATTTGCCAGCAATATCCCACAACGCTTGATCAATTCCAGACAGGGCAGACATTAAGATATTGCCACCTCGGAAGAAAGCGGATCGATAGACATGCTGCCAATGATGTTCAATACGTAATGGGTCTTTACCAATAAAATAGTCGGCAAGTTCTTCAACTGCTGCCCATGTGCTTTTCGGTTTACCTTCAAGTGTGGTTTCACCCCATCCAACGATGCCGGTGTCAGTCGTAATTTTTACAAGCCGCATCCGACGGCGTGGATAGAATTGTTCAATAGTTGCAATCTTCATTAGAATTTTTCCTTTACAAGTTTTTATAACATCGCTAAATTTAACTGAAAACTGATAACTGACAACCAATTATAGGAGAAATTATGCCTTCACAACCCAATGTTCTTTTCATGATCGCCGATGACCACCAAAGGGATGCCATTGCAGGTATGGGTGACCCAACAGTCAAAACACCAACGATGGATTCACTGATGGCACGTGGCACAACGTTCCATCAAACTCATATCATGGGTTCGCTTTCGGGAGCAGTTTGTGTTCCGAGTCGCGCCGCTGTTCTTACAAGTGCAGGGCTATTCCGAAGCGGTGCAAACCAGATTAACCGAGATTATGCTGTTTGGCCCCAGGTGATGCGTCAAGCAGGTTATCACACGTTCTTTAGTGGTAAGTGGCACAATGACAGACAAACGTTTGCAGATAGTTTTGATGACGGTGCCACAATTTTCTTTGGTGGCATGGGCAATCAATATAAAGTGCCAATTTTCGATTTTGATCCAACAGGAAAATATCCGAAAGATGCCAGATATATTGGTGATAAGTTTTCTTCTACTTTGTTTACAGATTCTGCCGTGCAATTTATAGAAAACTACGACCAAACGGATCCGTTTTTCGTTTATCTCTCCTTTACTTCACCGCATGATCCGCGGACACCGCCGGGAGAATACGCGACGATGTATAAACCTGAGGATGTCCCTGTTCCAGAAAACTTTCTCCCGGAACACCCATTTGACAACGGAGAGATGCGAATTCGTGACGAAGTGCTGGCAGAATTTCCACGCACTCCTGAAATTGTCCAACAACATATTGCCGATTATTACGGTATGATTACCAGTCAGGATGCGGAGATGGGACGTGTTATCCAAACCTTAAAAGAAAAAGGACATCTCGATAATACTATTGTTATCTATACAGCAGACCACGGCCTCGCTGTCGGACAACACGGATTGCTCGGTAAACAGAACCTCTATAGCCATAGTATCCGTGTCCCATCAATATTCGCTGGACCAGGAGTTCCCGAAGGCGTTACAGTAGACGCTTTGACCTATCTCTACGATGTGTTTCCCACCGTGTGTGACCTAACCGAGGTTGACTGTCCGGATACAACTGAAGGGTGCAGCTTAGTCCCATTAATGGAAGGCTGTGTTGACAAGGTTCGCGATACCGTTTTCGCCGCGTATAAAGACATCCATCGCACTGTCAGTGATGGACGTTGGAAACTCATCCGATATTATGTCTCTAAAGAAACAGGTAAAGGTACAGATTTCCTCCAACTATTTGACCTTGAAAACGATCCGTGGGAAACAAATAACCTTGCTGATGTTCCCGAACATGCTGAACGCATTAATTCATTGGCTGCTGAGATGAAAAGATGGCAAAATGAAACCGATGATTTTATGAAAGATGTCCCTATATTGCCAATGTAGCATAACCCGACAAATACCACAGCGTATTTGACGTTGATTCGTTAGGTTGTGCGTAGTTGAGAGTTAAAGATTACGTAGAGGAATGGGAGGTTGGCGGGTTAGCATCACGCGCCTTCGCCCTTCCCAATCTTTCTTTTAACTTAGCCGCGACCCGTCTAAAGAGTTCACGTTTGCCAATTGCAACTAATCGCGCAGCCTGTTCAGCAGTATCCGCTATCAGTTGCGGGGCATCTGTAACAGCATCCTCAAGCGACATCGGTGCTTGCACAATGCCTAACATCGCATCAATACCAGCGTCATAAACGGCATCAGCACCTTCGCCAATACCACCTGCAATTGCAATAACGGGAATTTTGCCCGCCTTCGCAACCTTCGCAACGCCAACAGGAGTCTTTCCAAACGCAGTCTGAAAATCTAATTGTCCCTCACCTGTGAAGACGAGAGATGCTCCCTTCATCCGTTCCTTGAGTTTAACAGTGTCTATCATAATATCAACACCCAGTCTCAATTCAGCGTTGAGAAATGCCATCAGTCCAGCACCTAAACCGCCAGCAGCCCCCGCACCGGGAATATTGTTAAAGGATTGCCCAAAAGTGCGCTCCAAAACCTTGTCAAAATGAGTGAGATGGGAATCCAGCGTTTTAACCATCTCAGGCGTTGCCCCCTTCTGTGGACCATAAACGTGTGATGCGCCCTCTGGACCAGTCAACGGATTATTGACATCACAAGCAACAACCGTTTCTGTTTCCGCAATTGCGGGATGTAAACCTGTTATGTCTATTGATGCTAATTCATTCAGTCCGCCGCCGCCGTGTGGAATCGGTTCTCCATTTGCATTCAGAAATTTTGCACCGAGTGCCTCAGCCATGCCAGCTCCACCATCGTTTGTTGCACTTCCACCGATACCGATGATTAAGCGTCTGCACCCTGCTTCCAAAGCTGCGCGGATAAGTTGACCTGTGCCATAAGTGGTAGTTCGTAACGGATTGCGCTTATCAGGTGGAACGAGCACGAGACCGGAAGCAGATGCCATCTCAATAACTGCGGTTTCACCGTCCGAAAGGATACCAAATTGTGCGTCAACCTCGTTTCCAAGGGGCGCGCACACGCGTTGCGTACGGATATGTCCGCCAGTCGCATCAACAAGGGATTGTACAGTGCCTTCACCGCCATCTGCCATCGGAATTTTTTCTATGATAGCATCTGGAAACACGCGGCGAAGTCCTTTCTCAATAGCATTCGCTGCTTCCAATGCTGTGACACTTCCTTTGAATGAATCCGGCGCTACTACGATTTTCATAATATGGAGTTTAGCATAAGCAGGGCAATTAATCAAGTTCAGGTTTTGGTTATTTATAAGGTTGTAGTCAGAAAAACGGTGATGTGTTATACTTTGCTAAACTGTATTTTGCTTCATATTATAAATAGGTGACACATGAGTTGGCAATTAGAAACATCAGTCTCTGATGAACAAGTGAAATTTTACAAGGAAAACGGCTATCTTACATTCGGACGGATCTTTACAGAATCAGAGTTAGACGAACTTCGTGATTATGTAGATATAATGATAAAGAATCTTCCTGAAGGCAGACGTCCAGAACAGATGGATGTCCCACATTTTGAGCATCCGTACCTATTCAAATACCTCACGCACCCACGCGTGTTGAAGGTCATTGAACGGTTTATCGGGCCGGATATTGTGCTCTGGTCGAGTCATTTTATCAGCAAACGCGAGAACGATGGGATGGCAGTACCGTGGCATCAAGACGGTGTCTATTGGGGTGAATCTCTTGAACCGATGAACGTTATTACGATGTGGTTGGCGGTTGATGAATCTAAGGTTGAAAACGGATGTATGCGTGTCATACCCGGTAGCCACAAGTTGCGTGATCGGCGTTATGAAGCGGTGAGTCGTGACAATAATCTCTTTGGCAGCGAAGTTGTGGAGGCAGACTTAGACGAATCAAAAGCGGAAAATTTAGAATTGGAGGTAGGGGAGTGCCATTTTCATGATGCATGGACAATCCACAATTCCAGTCCAAACATCTCTCAAAAACGGAGGTGTGGTTACACAATGCGTTACATGCCAGCAAATGTTCGTTATCCAGGTGCGGAGTGGCGTCGGACGCACAAAATCTATCTATTGCAAGGTGAAGATAGGACAGATGGCTTTAATACTTACGCACCTATTCCGAAGTAGTCCGAGTTGCTATCGCTTCCGGGATACGCAGTCGGTTGCCGTCAGCGTGTTTGTCAACCCGCTTTCATTTTTAGTTGCAAGATCCTTTCTATTCTGATATACTGGTATATCACGTGTTCTTGAAATAGATATCTTCAAACTGACACCTTCCGATTTGCTCAACGGAGCCTTTGTCGACGATGAATCGTTATCAGAAACTCATACTTCTGCTTTTAGGCGGTATCATATTAGCCATATTCCTGAGTCGTTCTGCCGATACTGACCGTAAATCCTATCAATTGAAAAAATCCGAAAACCGTCAAGATTTTGTCAGGCACCAGGGCTTTGTGAACCGTCAAAGTGATGTAAACATTCCCTGGCCACACACTTCCAATTTGCCCATTGTGATTATTGATACTGATGGCAGCTGGATTCCTAATGAACCTAAAGTTCCCGCGCGCATCAAGATTATTTATGATGAATCTGGTGGCAGAAACAGTTTGGATAACCCCCATATTCATTTTGAGGGAAAAATCGGTATAGAGGTTAGAGGGCAGACTTCACAGATGTTTCCGAAAAAACAGTACGGTTTTGAATTTCAGGATGATGGGGGTAATGACAAAGATGTATCCATATTCCAATTGCCAGCTGAATCGGATTGGGTGCTGAATGGTCCTTATTCAGATAAAACCCTCATGCGGAACTACTTAGCTTTTAAGTTTAGCAATAGAATCGGCAGATACGCGAGCAGGACAAAGTTTGTTGAAGTATTTCTCAATACGAACGGTGATAAGACAATTAAGGCGCAGCATTATGTCGGAGTCTATTTGCTCATAGAAAAGATTAAACGTGGAAAAGAACGGATCGCTATCCAATCGTTGAAATCAACGCACAACAAGCCTCCTGAAATCACTGGCGGATATATCCTGAAAATCGATAAAATAGATTCACAAGAAACTTTCTTTTATACGCGACGCGGGACACATCTTGCCCACGTATATCCGAAAGGACGCGAAATGTCTCATGCTCAAAAAGTGTGGATTCAAAACTATATGAGCAATTTTGAAACCGCCTTAGCCAGTCCGAAATTCAAAGACTCAAAGCACGGATATGCTAAATATATTGATGTAGATTCTTTTATTGATCATTTCATTATCAATGAACTTTTCAAAAACACCGATGGATTCCGCCTCAGCGCATATATGTACAAAGACAGAGGTGGAAAACTAACGGCGGGACCGGTCTGGGATTTCAATTTTTCAATGGGAAATACTGTTTTCCATAACGGTTGGGAAACTGATAGTTGGCTTATTTATACAAATCCTGTTCCTTTTTGGTGGGATCGGCTGCTATCAGATGTAAATTTCAAACAGAAACTCGAAAAGAAATGGAAAACGCTTCGCAAAAATGAACTCGCTACATCGGAAATCCTTGGCGAAATTGATCGAACCGCTGAATACCTTTCAGAAGCACAAAAACGAAACTTCCAGAGATGGCGTGTGTTGGGACATTCACTTTTTGGTAATCCCGGACCGGGACACCCCACATATCAAGGTGAAGTGGACGAAATGAAAACCTGGCTGCAAACTCGGCTGCAGTGGATGGACAAAAACATTGAATTGTTACCTCAAAAACACCAATACTCTCAAAGATATCGGCGATTCTAAGGAATATCTGTTGGCTGAACAGTGTATAACCGATAACCCACCATAGGTGTCAATTTAGCGTGCGTCCAGGCCCGGTAGGTTCGGTTAGAAAACCGAACTATAAGCGTCAATTTAGCGTGTATCCAGGCCCGGTAGGTTCGGTTTGTAACCGAACCGGACTGAGTCCAGCCGAATCCTTGGGGTCTTGTTGAACAGCACTGCTTAGTGGACAGGACAGATGAAGGTTTTCGTGTAAAATTCGGTTCGGTTACAAACCGAACCTACCGGCCTGGGGCATTCAGCGCATAACTCTTTTCTTAAATTGACGCTTATGGTGCGGTTTCCTAACCGCACCTACCGACCTGGGGTATTCAGCACATAACTCTTTTTTAAGTTAACATTTATGGTTAAGGAAGCAAACACACCTTTCCAAAGTTCTTACGCGACTCCAACAGTTGATGCGCTTCAGCTGCTTGTGCTAAAGGTAGTGTCCGATCAATGATGGGGGTTAATTGTCGTTGTTCTGCAAGGCGGACAAGGGTTCGCAGTTCGGTAGGCGTGCCTAACGCAGACCCCATGATGGTGAGTTGTTTTTGATACATCTTGCGGATATTAATTTGTCCAATATTGCCTGTTGTTACACCGCAGGACACAAGCCTGCCGTTTTTGGCGAGACTGCTAATACTCTGTTCCCACGTTGCAGCACCAACATGCTCCAGAACAACATCAACCCCCCGGTCTTTTGTTTCTTCCAATATAACCTCTGAGAAGTCAACATCGGTGTAGTTTATGGTAATATCAGCACCGAAATGTTTGGCGCGTGCTAATTTTTCGTCAGTGCTGGCAGTAGCAAAGATGCGTGCGCCAACGAGTTTAGCGATTTGTAACCCCGCACTCCCGACACTCCCTCCCGCACCAAGTATCAGCACATCATCACCCGCGCGGAGTTGTGCGCGCGTGATGAGCATGTGCCACGCGGTGAGGTAAGCAATTGGCAATGCTGATGCCTCAACAAAAGACAACGTTTCTGCTATACGAATTGTATTCTTGGCTGGTGCTTTGACGAACTCAGCATAACCGCCGTCAGTTTGGAATCCAAGTAGCTGTTGTGTGTCACACAGATTTTCGTAACCGTTGACGCAATCACTACAGACACCGCACGGAATACATGGCGCGAGCAGTACACGGTCACCGATAGTAAGTTCAGGGTGTGTGCTGGAAATTTCGGCTATTTCGCCTGCAATGTCAGAACCTAAAATGTGGGGTGTGCCCGTTTCTTGGAGTTTCTGCTTTATTTCAGGGCGGTCGCGCCGTGCATGGATATCAAGATAGTTGACAGCGCATGCTTTGACTTTAACGAGAATTTCATCAGGACCAAGGGTAGGTTGTTCCATCTCTTGATACGCTAATACGTCAACTTCGCCTTGTTTCGTGAACGCAACTGCCTTCATTCTACATCCAATCCAGTATGTATAAAAGCTCTAACCGTAAGCACCATGACTGAGAAACCCTAACAACCTTCGTAGGCGCGGGGTTACGTCCCGATAAACCGATTCTGGCATATTATAATTCATGAACGGATAGAATTTATGCCCCACCAGTCGGCGCGCGTAGGTTACCTGCGTAATATACCGGGTCCGTTGGGTCCGATTTGGACCACCTCGATGCCAGACCTGATTGTTGAACATAATGACACTACCCGCTTCTCCGAGATTATATTGGACCTTATCTTCCCACTCCGTACCCTCTATCGGATTGGGAGGCGAAGCACCGAAAAGATGTGAACCGGGAACAACCTCTGTTCCACCATGCTCAATCTCTGTGACATCCGTGAGATAGTAGTTCGCGGTAAAGAGAAGCACAGGGAGTTTTACGTTTTTTGGCGGTTCTCCTCCCGTGACGAGATAGTGTGGTGAGTCGTCCTGATGCCAAGATGTGATTCCGCCACCAGGACGTGTTTGAAAGGAGTTGTTGTGGATTACGTGGCATTCTCCAGCAATCAGTGCTTCCGCAAACGAGACAATAGGTTCAAGGTCAAACAATCGCAGGTTCGCCTTGCTGTGTTCAAACATGCGGTGACATAGATGCATGGTTGATTCATAGTTACCACTGTTCAAGCCATTTGGATTGTTTTCAAGTGACCACTCTAAATCCTGCCGAAGTTCTGCACAGTGAGCGGGAGTCAACACGTTTTGAAGAAATAGGCATCCATCACGGTGGAAGGTTTCCACCCATTCCTGAATTTGCTCTGGACTGACATCCTGCTCCGATAAATAAACCGTTTCAGACATAAGGCACCTCTTGTAGTTACGAATTAGACGGAGCCGAAACCCCGCCTAATTGGATTGTCATTTCGCAGCTACAACGGATAGATTATCCCATAGCAGCAGCAACAATAATACCGAGTGAGACAAGAACACCTGCAACTGCAATACCAGCGGCGACGTTGTTCTCTTCCGCGATTTGTTTGTTGAGATCATAGGGCGTTGCCATATCGAAGACCTTATACCCGACCATTAAAACAACTAATCCCACAATGCTAAAGATAATCCCTTCAATAATAAGAATCCCAAGGGCTTTAAAGTTTAACAGTGGGGTATCCTCTGCGGCAGCACCGTCATCTTGTGCCATAACGGTTGTTGTAAATATAGCAAAAACACATAATGCTATCATAACTAAACAGAATGTTGTTGATACAATTCTTTGCGCTTTCATGGTTCCCCCTATTGGGACACGTATGTCCCTTTGTAAATATAGTAGGTTTTGGAATTAATTGGACATTGTGATCGGTGTAGTGAATTAACGCCAAATACATATAAGGCATTTGACAGGAAACTACACCTACCGCCTGTATTGTCCACAAACTGTTAGTTTGTGTCTGTATCTGCGCAAACTGACAGTTTGCGTTACAGCAATGTCCAATCTAAATCTATACAACTTTAGACACTTTACAGAATTTTGGTAATTTATTCAACGTTTTTAAGGAGTTGAAACTGCATATCAGCAGTAATGTGTACCTGTTTTATCAGGATTGCGTCTTTTTCTTGGATATAACGCCATCCGGATGTGACATCTTCAAGAGAATCGACTTGTGGAATATCAAATGCAGAATCATCTCTATCATCGTTCTCTGCAATTTGCGCACGGATGAGAGATGGAACTTGTTCATAACCGATAATCAGTGTGTGGCTTATTTCGTTTTCCGCATAGTTAAGCGACCACTTTAGTTCACCATTGCTGGATGTGGTTACAGCTTCAGGGGTTGCACCAGAGCTTAAATGGATTGAACCTGTGATAGCGGTTTTTACACCTGGATCAAGTCCACGGAGTGTATAGACATTGACCATAATATCTTCAGGATTGAGGTGTGGACCTTTACCTTCAGTGCAGAACCCATAAAATCCATCGGGATATGTGCCTTTCAGTTCTCCATCTGTCCACTGCTGATACATGGCACTTATCGTAATGCCTTCAGCAACCTGCCGCCACCTTTCATCGCGTGTGTGTTGATTTAGGCGTTGCAAATAGTAGGCGTAAACCAAACCGTTCCACTGCACCGGCACGCCAAACCAAGAATGCGTATAGAACGTTGTGCCGAAAACTGGTATAGAAGCAAATCGCATACCGGGGCGGTCAGGAAGATGCCAATGATAAAGAAACGGCAGTCCTGTTGCTGCCCAATATTCGGCGCGTTTCAGATATGTTTTATTACCGGTGATTTCATGTGCCTCCACATAAGCACCGACTGCATGTGCTGCAGCAAGAATATCTGGTTCATACAGTGGGCATTCCCACACTTGTGCCCCGCGTGGTACTGAAAAACGATCCATGAACGAAAGTGCTTTTTTCCCCGCTTCAAGCGAGACGTTGTTCCCCATGATGCGTGCATGTTTCAAAAGTTTCAACGCGTTTGCCGCACAAGTGCCAAGAACAACATCGCCAGCTTTCCCAAGGTTCTCTGTTTTTTCAGAAGTCGGTTGAAAACCCCAACTGCCATCCTCTGCCTGAGACTCAAGTATGGGTTGCACTTCAGCTTCATAGTATCCTAAAGCAGCATCCAAGTGTCCGTAATAGAATGGAAACTCTCCACTTAGTATGTGACACGATCCACGTGCCGCCAAGCCGCCTGCATCAGTATCAGCAATCGTTTTTTCTGCTATCTCTTTGACCCGTTCCTTAACATCTTCCGATTTCGTTACAAGGTAATCATACCAAAGTAAGGTAGCAAACCCAGGTTCGTTATGGGAAGCCCAATCTACGCAATGCATGGATTGCCTTGCCTCTTCATCCCAGACAGTATGCATGAAACCGTGTCGTGAGAGCAGTACCGCTTCTTCATCTTTGCGAGGGGGTTCCAGCGGTTCAGGCGTGCCAAACGCGGATGTCCAATGTGAAATCGCGTCTAAGATAGAAGCGTTTCCATCAGCAATAATCTCATAATCAATTGTGATGGGTTGTTCCGGCGTTAGTCGGTAAGCAGTTTCGGCAACAAGCGTATTCTCTTCTACCCATTCTGGCACAGTCGGAACAAAAAGCCCGATTAGATGGTTTCGCTCTTGGTGATGCCAATTCGGTGAAGCAAACACAGCAGAGACATTTTGTGCGTTACCATCCCAACTTTGCAATGGATTCCAAGCAATACCGATAACCGATTTCTGCATCTCAAGTGCCATCACCGGCACAGTGATTTTATACGGATGCGGTACCAGTCGGTTGTTGAGCGGTGGTGCTGCATCACGTGTATTTGAAGAGGGTTCGTCACCTTCAAGAAATTCAAGACCGGGAAACAGTGCTGCGGTTTTCTTTTCGCGAGAGCTTTTGTGTCCAACGTAGATTTCGGCACCTCGGAACGCAAGAAGTTCACGCTCTCCATCAACTGTTAATCGGTATGTTGTTTTAACACGTTTGGCATCTTCCGTGAGGACCCACTGCAACTCAAGCGACCACGTGATACCATCCGAATCTTTATGCTCACCTGTGATACGGACGATGGACTCTCCAAGACTATTACCAGCTAATTGAACATCGTTTGGAACAAACTTTAGGTTATGAACAGTATCATTAGATAGGTAAGTTGCCTCAGCAACCATTTTGGAGGTCGCAATTTGTAGGTAGACATTCCCTTTCGCTACGAAAATCGCATAATATTCAAAACCTACCTCGGATTTTTTTTGTGAATTCTTACCGGTTTTACGACTCCTCGATTGAGATTGTTCACCGTTATGGACGAGAACGATGCGAAGGTTCTTATTTCCCAGTACCACATGTTCGCCGTGCATGTAGGTATGGACTTCTGGTACGACCTGCGTTTCGAGCCTTGGCAGTGCGGGGCGGATGTGAACGACACCCTCCACCTTTGCTACGCCTTCAACATGACGAGATTTAAGCGAGACGCTGAAATTAATAGCCGTCGGACGTAGGACACTACCTGCATACCATACAATAGTTGACGTGTCACCGGGCGCAAGCGTATTGATATAATGTGTGGATCGTCCACGTCGTAACTTAATATCACTGATGCTAAGTCGTGTTCTACTGTCCCTTCTAAGTGGGCCCGCACCAATGTTTCTGATCGTGCATTGAATCTCATAAGCTTCTCCTGCACCAATGACCGCTGCTGTGGGGCCCACACTCACGATTTCTAATTTCGGTTGTGCTGCGTAAAGCGTTAAATCAATTGGCTCCACGTCCAATTGATTGTGGATTTCAGCCGCGATTTCATGTGTAGGTGTCCAACTATCACGATTGAATTCAAACAGCGCCGTACAATCCTCAGGCAACTTCGCAATCGCAAGTCCACACTGGATTTCTGAAGGCGTTCTGTGCTGGGTTTCAGTCCGAGTGAGTTTGAGAAGTTTCGGTTGTCCCCACAATGCCCATGCAAAGCTGCTATTTCCCTCAACATTACATTGTGTGATAAAGACAAGTTCCACTTTTTCGCCTGCGTAGCGGGTTAAATCGACTCCGTTTTCAGCCCAATTACACGTTGTTGAAACAGATTCAAAACACTGTTCACCAGCAATTTCAATAGCAAATTTAACACCACCGGGTTGTCTTTGCGGATCATCAAATATAACACCATCTCTTAACCCGATACTGAAATATAGAAAGAGATTTTCGTTCTCTTCAACTGAAGGCAGGGTTAATTCATAAACAATTCGTGCGGAATCGGTAGATGATGGGTGTTCAAAAAGCGCGGGTTTTGTAACACCACCTGCAGTATCTGCCATGTTTGCAGATACGTGTTCAGCACCGGAGGACTTGCTCTCCTCAAACATCGCTACGAAATCATATAATTCCTCGCTTTCACCAACGGAATAGGGTATCTGCGGTTCACTTGGCTGAGGTTCTTCTTCTACATCTTCATCTTCATCTACTTCAAGTGTCGTCACTACCTCTACTTCAAGTGTCGTCGGTACCTCCAGCGTTTCTTCAGTTGTAGATGTTTCACCAACTTCAGGGACTTCTTCTGTCTCAGACATCATCTCAACTTCAGAAACCTCCTGTCCCTCTGATATATCTGTCTCAGATATCATCTCAACTTCAGACGCCTCTTGAGGTTCAGGTGTTTCTTCTACGTCAGATAGGACAACATCTTCTGGTACTTCTTCAGGATGAGGTATCTCTTCTAAATCAGGTGTTTCAGGCACCTCTGGCGAAACGTCAGAATCAGTCTCTACTTGTTCACTATCATGAGGTTCCTCTGCTGTATTTTCTTCAACAGGTTCAGGTGAATCAGGAGTAGGAGTTTCATTTTGATGTTCAGACTCCGGTTGTTCGTGATCAACTACCTCCTCGTCATTTTGTGTTTCTTCTTCCATTTTCCCGATAAGGAAATGTTGGAAAAACGTCAGCATTTTATATCTCCTCTGTTCAGTTTAGGGCAAAAATTTATATCTAACGTGAGCTCGGTGTAAGATATGAGGTTCTTAATGTTTTGAATTTTTCGCTAATTACAACGGTAAGTGCGGTTTCTAACCAATGCAGAATACCAAACGCATATTCTACTTATAGCGCAACTTTTAGTTTGTGCATCCGTGTGACGCGAACTAAATGAAAATTAAAAATAAATTGGGTAATTTAGCGAGGTTAGGAAACCTCGCCAGCAGAGATACACACCTGCTGCTGGCAAGGTTTCCTAACCTTGCCAATTACCGAAATATTTACTTAAACTTCATAAAGTTTGCGCTACAAAAAATTCCTTATACCGAGATCATGTTATCTATTGTTTCTCTTGCCACTGCTGTTTTTTCTGTTTCATTTCATCGTTGAGAACAAGGTCAGATGATGGCGTTTGGTTTGCCTCATCAATAACCCAATTTCCATCTTCATCTTTTAGCACCGGTTTGCGCTGTGCAACGGGTAGCACACCAAACGGTTTATGCGGCTCTATCTGATACCAGTATGCAACAGAGGACGTCTCGTTGCTAAGATGGTTACCGTGTCCATGCTCAATTGTCACCCGAATCTCTTTCTCAAAACGGATAGGATTTTCCAGATGATACACATAAGACGTCTGATAACCGTTGGTCCTGTTTTCGTGAATAGATGAACCGTTATGGGCAAACGCGTTATGTTGCATGCCCCACGCTTGATTGAGATAATCCTCTGATCCAGTGCCGTGTAAATCGGGAGGCCACTTGTAGCCATCAATCCAAATCATATCGTCGCCTTCCCCCCACCACGTGCCTTGGAAGTTGCTGACAGATAGATTGCAACCGATATAGTGCCCTTTACCTTCTGCAGATAGGATAAGATAGTTGTTATCCCACGCGAGACGTTCAGCATTGATAATATTTGCTTCTGCTGTGTTGACCTTAATTTCGTGTCCCCACCCATCACACGGATTTTCACGGTGGAATTGCGCGTGAAAATAAGCAGTATCCTCACCGTGCGGCGTAGGATAAAGCTCATAATCAATATAAAAGTATTGACGGTGTGATGTGTCGCCTTCGTTGACAAGTTCAATACGGGCAGAACGGTTAAACGGCATCTGCAAGTAGCAGTTGAGCGCACACCCTGAATTAAATTGATTGTTGCTGTGTGTAGAGGCTGAAAACGGAATAGAATCGTAAGAGTTCACGATTTCGTTTCCAAGACCGAAAAAATCGCCTAACGGACACAAAACGCTCGGATGTTCCTCATCATCCCAAAACATCCGAATCAGCACGTTCCGATATCCGTCCCGCTGTGTCATCCAGATATGATTGATACATCCCGGGCCTTTGATGTCGGCGAGGACGCGGGTCTCACCGGACGCAATTTTCCATGCATCGCTGTTGCGTCCTGTGGTGTCCCACGAGGATGCGCGGCCAGTTCGCGCATCTTTTACGCGCGTCAACGATGACAATGATCCATCAACATAGTTCATTTAGTGTTTCCTTATTTTATTATGATCCCGTTTTACAAATAATTTGAGTTTATTGAAGTTTTATGCAACTATCACTGGACCAACAGACTTAAATGTCCATTTGCCTTTTTCTTTCAATCCAATATAGGTGGCCCAGGAAGCGCTAAGATTACCCTCATAGTATCCCCCACGAATTTCAACACTATTCCTACCAACCTGTTTATAACTATCAATTCGGAACAGAAGACCTTTTCCCATTACAAATTCCGAACCCTTCTTTACCGGTGGAGAGTGTTTCTTAAACCGTCCAAGAAATTTTGGAGAAGGGTCTTTCTTTTCAATTTGCAAGAAATACGCATCTGCATTTTGTTGTGCTCCAGAGTGATTGTTTTCAAATTTATAACGAAAAAATGCCTCAAATAGGTCAAGTGTATCATCTTTGTAAAGTGGTTCACCTTGTGGTTCACCTTCCAATTTACCGCAGGAAGATAGGACAACGATAGTTATAAGGCAAACGATAAAAACACACATTTTATGTTTTCTGTCATATAATTTCATAGGTATGAACCTCCTATTATATCCAAACCCACTGTTAGCGTATTAATTTATAAGAACAAAGGGCAGCGATACTTTTTACGATTCCACAATAGCACGCATCTTTTCCAACCCAATCCGAGCAACCTTCGCAGGGTCGTCTTCCCAATAACTCGGATTGAACAACTCTAACGAGATAACACCTGAATACTCAGCATCTTTCAAAATAGAGATCATCCGCTTTAGGTCAAGGATACCATCACCCGGATAAACCCTATCTGCATCAGTCTGTTCTGCACGTGCAGGTTCAGCAGGTGCATCGTTGAAGTGGAACACAGCAATTTTTTCGCCGGGAATACCCTCCATATCCGCTATTTCTCCACCGCCACGATAGATATGGAACGGGTCAAGCACAATTGTGCTATCGGGATGATCAGCAACTTTTATCACTTCCCATGCATGTTTCACCTGATTAACGCCATCAACAAAACCGAGGAATTCCATTGCAGGTTTAACACCAAATTCACGTCCGAGTTCAAGCAGTTTACGGTAATTCTGACCGCCTAATTGCAGGTCTGCTACCTCACGCGGCGGACTTGAAATAATATAGGTTGCACCGACAGCCGCAGCTTGTGCCATCCGTTTTTTGGCATCCTCCAATGCATTTTGAAGTTCAGCCCCAGTTGCATTGAGCCACCCGTGCAAAGCAATGACGGTTGGTACAGCAAGTCCATGATCATCAAGTGCTTTTTTCACATCAGCAAGTGAACCGTCCTGCTCTTCGTAATCCGATAAATCGTTATTCCACAACTCAATCGCTGTATAGCCAGTTTCCCCTGCAATCCGAATTTTATCCATCAAATCGGCAGGGCGAATTGTGCTTGTATTTAACCCCAACTGAAATTGTCCCATGCTATCTCCTTATTTGTCCATCAAAGCGCGAATGAATCGCACATCTACGCGAGCAAGATCAATCACACTGTCCACAGGTTCACCACCGTATTCACTATGAAAACTAACGGGTCCTGAAAAATCTATCGTTTTTAGCGTGTCAAGAGTTGTTTCCCAATCAACAAAACCTTTTCCCATGCGGACGACTTTACCGCTTTTCATACCGGGAGAACGCGCAAGGTCTTTAAAGGCGATAACAGCAAGGTGTGATCTGACAATATCAAGTGCCATGTTGATCGGTTCGCCGACGATAGACAGGTGTCCCGTATCCGCAAAAACGCCGACGTGTTGTGGGTCAAATCCTTTTACGAGGTTCATCACCGCGCATGAGTTTAGCCCCATAGAAGTTCCCGAATGGTTGTGAATGCAGGTTCGGGGGCCGTATTTCTCAGAAAGTTTGGCGAACCCATCAAGTTGTCTGTGAATAAAATCAACCTGAGCCCAGTACCCGCTATCTCCAGCGTGCCAATGCCAGTATCCTAACTTGATATTTTGAACACCTGCTTCACCTGCAGCGGCATAAACGCGGACTGTTTCGTCTTTAGAAGGGTCTAAAAAATCTCCGGGCGTTGTGACAAGTGGAATAGATAATCCTGCTTCCGCAAACTGTTTCGCGGCTGCAGGTAATTCCTTCTTCGCATTTTCGGGATTCACCGGATAACCGGGACGCACACAAAGGTCAGCACCTTCAACACCCACTGCTTGTAATGCAGTGATAATCTCTGGAATTCCTAAACCTTCCAGATGTTTTGTGAACATAATAAATTTCATAGTAGTTTTAGTTGTCAGTTGTTAGTCCGATATTTACCAATCCACAACAGAGCCGTCATCTGGATGGTAGGATTCTGGATTTCTCCAATCGTGGTCAATTTTATCTTCAAGTGCATCTTCGTCCAGTTCAATGCCTAAACCAGGACCTGTCGGCAGTTCAACGAATCCATCTTTGAAAACAAATGGATTTTTGAGATACCCTTCACCGAGGGTTGTATGTTCTTGCATCACAAAGTTCGGAATAGAAGCATCTAACTGAATACATGCCGCTAACGAAATAGGTCCGAGCGGGTTGTGCGGTGCAATGCCGCCGTAATATGCTTCTGCCATCCCAGCGATGATACGCACTTCATTAATACCCCCCGCATGGCATAGGTCTGGTTGTAAAATAGACGCCGCCTGTTTCTCTAAAATCTCACGGAATCCCCACTTGGTGAAAATCCGCTCACCTGTCGCAATCGGTAAATGTGTGCTGCGCGCTATTTCTGCAAGTGTGTCTACATTTTGGCACTGTATCGGTTCCTCAACAAACATCGGTTGATACGGTTCCAATGCTTTAATCAACACCTTTGCTGTCTGTGGACTCACCGCGCCGTGGAAGTCGATCGCCAAATCAACCTCTGTGCCCGCGGCTTCACGCAGTGCCGCAAAATGCTCAACAGCTCTGTCTATGAATGCTTTGTTTTCAATGATACGTGCGGGTCTGCCACCTGCCACACCTGTTTTAAATGCGGTAAACCCTTTGTCAATCCACTCCTTAATACCCTCTGGATCGCCACCACCTTTGTACAACCGAATACGGTCGCGAGTCGGTCCGCCAAAAAGCTGATACACTGGAACACCCAGCGATTTTCCTGCTAAATCCCAGAGTGCTTGTTCAACGCCACTCAACGCACTCGTAAGAATGGGACCGCCGCGGTAAAATGCGTGCCGATACATCGCTTGCCAATGATGTACAACACGCCTTGGGTCTTCACCAATCAGGTAAGGGGCAAGTTCATCGACTGCTTGCGCGCACGTCTTCGCGCGTCCTTCTAAAATCGGTTCACCGAGACCGACTAATCCTTCATCAGTATGAATTTTTAGAAAAAGCCAACGCGGCTGCACAAGAAACGTTTCTAATTTCGTTATTTTCATCGGTTCACCTATATGATATACCAAACGTGCCTATAATTTTATTTATGGTACCATCATTTTGATATTTTGTCAATCACTTTTCATACCCTGAACAAGAAGCCGGTTGCATAACTTATCCACTTGTGCTATTATACTTTCACTGAAAAAAGAATTTCCAGATTGTAGGAGCATTGCGGTGTTCACCAAAGTGTGGAAACCGTAGAGAAGAAATGCAATTAGAAACTGCAACATTTGGTGCGGGGTGTTTTTGGTGTGTTGAAGCAGTTTTTCAGCAGTTGGAAGGCGTGCATAAAGTCGTCTCAGGCTATACAGGCGGCACAACCGTAAATCCCGATTATCGCGCTGTCTGTGCGGGGATGACAGGACATGCAGAGGTGGCGCAAATAGCGTTTGACCCGGAAGTGATCTCTTTTGAAGAACTGTTGGAAGTTTTCTGGCACACACACGATCCAACGACATTAAATCGACAAGGAAACGATACTGGCACACAGTACCGTTCTGCAATTTTCTACCATTCCGAAGTACAACAGCGCATCGCCGAAGAGTCCAAAGCGGAAATGGATAAATCGGGAACGTGGGATGACCCGATTGTCACAGAGATCACGGAAATTGATGTCTTTTATCCAGCTGAAGATTATCACCAAAACTATTTTCAATTGAATCCGAAACAGCCGTACTGCCAATTCGTAATTCATCCGAAAATGAAAAAGTTTACAAAGGATTTTAAGGATAAACTTAAATCCATATAAGGTTTTCTGATAAAGCCAATAACATGTGTTCTTTATTCCGAGAACTTTTATTTTTAATGGGAGGTAACAGTATTGAAACCGAATTGTATAACCGTAATATTCATTGCTTTCCTTATGTGTTATTTTAGTGGTAATGATGTGATTTCCCAAGAGACGGAACAACCAACATCTGTCCAAGTTGAAACACCACGACGTGTTACAATTGTTTCAGAAAAGAGTTATAACGGATTTTTGCAACCACGTGCAGAAGTGAAAGTGTTTGCCAATATTCCAGGTAAAATTGTTTCACTCAATGTGGAAGCTGGACAGAAGGTAGCAAAAGGGGATATGCTTGCCCAGATCAGCGCGCGGGAGGCAGGCATCGCCGCAATAAAAGCTGAAGTAGCATTAAGCGTTGCAAAGTCGCAACTCACAACGACAGAAGCAAATGCGCAAACGCGCGTAGAGACGCAACTTGTGACAGGAAAAGAAGCAGTTGCGGATGCGGAGGCGAAACATGAAGAAACAAAATCACTCGCTGAGATCCGGATTCGTAATCAGTTGATACAAGCAGAATCTGCCCTCAAAGTTGCCGAGTCGAACCTTGAACGCGCAAAAGTCACATCAGAACAGGGACTGGAACGTGCAAAAACAGAGTTTACGAAAACGACTTCGGATTATGAACGGGATAAGGAACTTCACGAAAAGGAACTTATCAGTGACAGCGCGTTTGAATCATCAGAAACGCGGTACAAACTGGGTAAAAGCCGATATGAAGAAGCAGTTGCCGCAGCAAATCAGTTTAAAGACGGTTCAGCCCAACTTGCTGTGGAGAAAGCAAAAGCAGAATTAGTTGTTGCACAGAAAATAGTTGAGAGCAAAGGGTGGGAGCGTGAAATAGCTGCAGCTGAATCTAAAATTACGCAAGCGAAAGCGAACTTGGTTACTGCTCAAAAACTTGTAGACGCGAAAGCTTGGGAACGCGAAATTGCTATTGCGAAATCTGCCGTCAGTGAAGCAGAAGAACAGTTGAAACTTGCACGGGAACAGGTGAATCAGGCAGCAATTATTTCCTCAATTGATGGTGTGATTGCGCGGCGTCACCAGGAACTTGGGGACTATGCCAAACCCGCCGCTTCTTCTGGTCAACCTGTGTATACGGTTGTTGCTGTAGACGTCCTCAAAGCCGTTTGGACAGTGCCTGTGAGCGATATAAACCGAATTAAGAACGGAAATATGGTGCTTATCTCTACAGCATCCGGTATTCAAAACATTATAGGGACAATAGATTTCATCAGCCCTACTGTCAAGCAGGGAGAAAATACGGTTGTTGTTCACGCAACGCTACGTAATTTTGTAGGCATGAACACTGAAAACGGTTCTCCTGCGCCAATTGACAATAGCGCATTAAAACCAGGCACATCGATCACTATCTCTATCAAGACAGGTGAGCGAAAAAATGTCTTGCTGTTACCGCGTCGTGCCGTGCTGCAGATTCAGAATGGAAAAGGGAGCATTTTTGTCGTTGAGGGAGGTGTGGCGCGCCTAAAACAGATAAACGTTGGCGGAGTATATGGTAATGAAATTGAAATTAACTCGCGCCTTGCACTGGCAACACAAGCGATTATTGATGGTCAGCACAAACTTAAGGATGGGATGGCGGTTTCAGTTGTGCGGGATTAGAAATGATGGCTCTGTTTATTTCTTCCCAAGAACATAAACCTGAATGTGTTCCCACTTTCGTTTAGACCGATGTGTTGCAACCCGTTTCTTAAAAAGGTTTTTGCAGACAAAACCCGCTTCATCTATTATTGTCTCAAGGTTTGCTATTGCTTTTGGTCCAGAGGCATCTGCATAACCTAATAGCAAGGTGCCATTAGGTTTTAAATAGTTCTGCACCTGTGCAAAAAAACGTTTCAATGTTTGCTGTTTTTCATCATGGATTGCCAATTCCGCTCTGTTTCGGACACGCGCAACAACCCACGGTGCATTAAAAATAACGATGTCAAATTGGACTGACGGGAACGGATCAAACAGATCACCAGGCTGCATAACCTGCACATTCTCTGAATTTGGAAGTAGGCGTTGAAGGTTTAGTTTTGTCGTTGCTACCGCCTCTGGAAGTATGTCAGATGCATATATTTCTGCTTCACCTAACTCCTGCCGTGCAAGCAGTGTCAAACACCCGCTGCCACAACCGATGTCTGCAACTATAAGATTGTTCTGATCGTGTACGCCCTTCACACTTTGCAATGCCTCTTGAAAACATTCAATCGTTTCTTGGGAACGCGGCGCGAGAACGTTTTCAGATGCAACGAGGGAGGCATCTAAGGCGCGGATAGGATATGTGTCTTCAAGCGCATTTTGAATACGTTGAATTGTAACGACAGGCACAAGAAACGGACAATCTTCATTCGCATCTGGCAGTTCGCCAATCAATTCCAATAAATAAGGTCCAACAGGAGCAGGTTCAACCTGTAAAATGCCCTCATGGTTTGCCCAACACATTAGCCGCAATAATGCTTGTTCACGATCCTGTTTCGGATTGCTGCGTTGGTAACGTGACTTACCTCTTTCAGCTCGGTCAGCATTTGGCGCAGACAATTCCTTTTTGTGTTGCTGGATATAGTCCATTATGATGGTAATTTGTTCCCATTCACCTTCGGCAACAGCAACACCACCACGTTGAATGTGTGTGAAGATACGTCCGATATTTTTTAAGTCTTGATGCGCAAACAATCTTACGCTTCCCCGTGCAAAAACCGCATCGCGACATTCAGTAGGAACGTAGAGTTCACCGATAGGACTAACAGAATAGAATTTGTTCATTTGAGCAACGTGGATTAGCGAACCGCAACAACTTCCCCAGTCCTTACCGATTCCGCTTCCTTATAGCAGAGTAGGAGTGCGTCTCTTGCCCCAACACCAGACAATGCTGTGGGTTCTTCCTCCCAATCAATAGCATCAACAGCGTATTGAATCTCAGCAGTAAACGCGTCAATCGGGTCAACTTCGCCCAAATCCACCTGTTCAACTGTGCCATCCTCTGTGAGAAGCGTCAACGGCATTGCCGTAGAAGGTTCACCAGCAAGGGTAGAGAAATCAAACAGTAGTGTAGCTTTTTCAAGGAAGAGTTCAAATCCGTGCGAAAAGGCTCTGCCTTTTTGTGATATTGCGCCTGATGAACAACTCACCGTCAGTTCCTTATCGTTGTAGATATATTGCGTTGTCAAAAAGTCTACGAAATTCCCACCTGCCAATTTACCTTGTGAAAACACCGCATCGGGAACACCGCAGAGCAGTTGAATAAAATGTGTATCGTGAATATGCAAATCAATACCAGGACCGCCACTCTTTTCAATGTCAGCGATGTCTCGCGACCAACTCGGTTTAGAGATAATTCGTTTAAAATGCGCGCCAAGAAGTTCACCATATTCTCCACTTTCGACCAGTTTCTTGGCATACGCATATTCAGCGAAGAAAGGGAGAACGTGTGCCACCATAAATTCTTTGTCTGTCTGTTCAGCAAGTTCAACGATTTCATTTGCATCGTCAATGTCAATAGAGATCGGTTTTTCAACGAGGGTGTGTTTTCCTGCTTGGAGAGATGCAATGCTAACAGATTTATGAAGATGTGTCGGTAAACATATATCAACCAGATCAATCTCTTCATCGGCGAGCAGCTGGTCAATATCGTTATATTTTCGGATATTAGAGAGGTCTTCCATACCGCCGCGCGGTCCAAAATTACCTTGAATGCCGGTCCAATCGCCATCCAGTTTCTTTGGATCACGCGTACAGATAGCGACTACCTCCGCCCCCCTCCCTCGTTGGATGCCGTAGTAGTGAATCATTCCCATAAACCCGATGCCAACAATTCCGATTTTTATCATTTTTGTATCCTTTTTTACAGAAGAAAGCACAGATGCCTAACTTGTGAAGCGGACACCTGTGCCATTAAAAAACATAACGAAAGCTGACGGTTAATAGGCAATATGTCTTTGCTTGATATTGCCCCATGTAGTGGCAGCTTTATTTTTCGGTGTAACAGCGAGGAGGCCGCTGCCCATTGCCTCTTTTATTTCACCGGCATCAAGTGCGCGACTCCAAATCGCTGCATCGTCAATCATACCGTTATCAAAGGCGTAATGCGCTCGGTCTTTGGCACAACCAATCCGTAAGTCTTGGTCGTTTGTGCCAGTAAAATTAAACTCCTGAGCATGTTCAAGTGCCAACTCACCATCAACGTAGACTTTCATAGCGCTACCATCGTAGGTTCCCACGACATATTGCCAAGTTTTTTCTTTCAGCGAATGTGCCTTGTTCAATCTGGGACGGTCATTACCTGTTCCCAAAAACATATTCATATTCCTACCGTTCTCAAAAACGCCCATACCGTAGGAAGTATGCTCACCTCCGTTATGGCAATTTTTATCGAACCACTGCCCATCATTACTCCACGCCTCCTGATAGAGCCAGGCTGCCATCGTGATCTCCCCGCTAATTTTCAGCTTTTCGTCAGCGGGAACGTTTACACAATCTGCCCCTTCAGCAGTGATTTTGATCGCATTACCGTTTTTGCCTTTGACTATTTCAGCGTTTGCCACGATATTTGCGTCCAGTCCATTTCCGGAACTATCACGAATCGTTTTACCGTCAACGTCATCAAACGTGAAGTAGACAACAAGGTCATCTTCAATAGCTGCCGTAAGAGTGCTAACTGTGATAAACATGAGTATGGTTAAGAGGGAAAATATTATTGATCGTACCATCAGGAATCCTCCTATTAAGGTTTCAATAGAATTTTAACCTATTTTACTTTCATATCTAATATATCAAAAGCACATCTGAAATGCAACTTTTTTATTTGATTCTCTCAGCAGTATGTTTTTTACGCTACAAGGATAGAAAAAGAAAGAAATGATAGTAAATTACACGCCAATGAACACCACACAATGCCCTTTATTTCTGGTTTCTTTTGGGATAAAATGTTAAATTCGGAACCTGTTTACGAAGTTCCTCAATTGTTGCCATGTCTTGAATTGGATTTCCGTTGAGATTTAAACTCCCAAGTGTGCTTAAGCTTGTGAGAGGGATAATGTTCTCTATTTGATTATAGTTGAGGTATAAATGTGTTATCTGTGGCAAACTTGCAAGAGGACTTATATCACTAATTTGATTGTTGTCAAGCCATAATTCACGAAGAAGTGTCAAATCTGCAAGTGGAGTAACATCTTTTATTTTATTATATTGAAGTTCTAAACGTTTAAGCCGTTTTAAATTACTAATGGATGTAATGTTGCTGACTTGATTATGTCCTAAGGTTAGCTCCTTAAGCAGCGTCAATTTAGCCAGAGGACCTACGTCCTGAATTAGATTGTCGCTATTGTCCCGTCCTGGTCTATAGGCACTCATACCTAATCCTAACACTGTAAGATTTGTTAAATCTTTGAGCGGTGTAATGTCCGATATTTTATTTCCTCCGAGCGTTAAAATCCTTAGTTCTTTTAATTCTGTGAGTGGGGTTATGTTACTTATTTCATTTTCCTCAAGGTTTAAAATTTGAAGCAGTGTTAATTTAGCAAGAGGTGTGATATTCACAATTTTATTACGTGAAAGATGTAACATTGTCAACTGTTTTAAATCCGTTAAAGGTGTGATGTCGCTGATTTGATTTGTCCAAATAAATAAACGCTGAAGTTGTGTTAATCCTGTGAGAGGCGTAATGTTACTGATTTGATTGTCGTAAATATCTAGCACTTTGAGATTTGTTAGTTCTGCAAGGGGTGTTATATCCGAAATCTTGTTTCCACTAAGATATAACGTGATAAGCTGCTTTAATCCCGCAAGAAGTGTAATGTCACTTATTTCATTATCGTCAAGTCCTAAATGCGTAAGCTGCGTTAATCCGTCAAGAAGGGAAACAAGTTCTGTAAGGTCACTAATTTTATTTTCTCCAAGTGTTAACTTTGTAAGTTGTGTCAGACCTGCAAGTGGGGTAATGTCATTGATTTGATTACTGGTAAGCTGTAACGCTTTAAGCTGCTTTAATTTGGCGAGCGAAGTAATATCGTTGATTCGGTTTCTGCCAAGTGATAATTCTTTTAGATTCGTCAATTCAACAAGTGGGGCAATGTTATCGATTTGATTACTGCCGAGCCGCAAGCGTGTCAATTGATTTAAATTAGCGAGTGCTCCTATGTCATTTATTTTATTCATCCAAAGCAACAACTCATTAAGCTGTATCAACCCCGATAGAGGTGTAATATCGGTGATTTTATTAGTATTTAGGTCTAACTTCGTAAGCTGCGTTAAGTCTGAAAGTGGGATAATATCGGTGATTTTATTAGTATTTAGGTCTAACTCTATAAGTTTTGTCATTCCAGTGACAGCTGTAATGTCACTGATTTGGCAATTCCTGCAATCTAAGTGTTGAAGTTGTGTCAATCCGGCAAGTGGTGTAATGTCACCAATTGGATTATAAGAAAGCCATAACGTCCTCAATTGTGTCAAACCTGCTAATGGGGTTATATCGCGGATTTGATTACTGTTAAGATATAAACCTGTTAAACCCGTCATTTTTTCCAAGCCCGTTAAGTCACTTATACCTTTTTCCGATGCATTAATACTCTCCAACTTTTCTAATTTCTTTAGGCGGATCGGTTTATTTGGGGCTATGTTCAACGCTTTTCGTACAACCGCAGCTAAGTTCGGATCAGGTATCTCCACAGGTTCTGACACACACCCAACAATCACTATGAGCAATATAAATAAAAGACAGTAATACTTCATCACACTTTTCCTTGTCACTTTGAACATCTCTGCTATTTGTCAGGCGCCTCATTAATTATCAAATCTGAAAAAGGTTTTCCGTCCGTATCCGTAATACGTAAATAGAAACCCCAACTCAATTCACCATTACAGACTTTGACAAGGACAGTGTTTTTGCCGGCTTTGAGCGTTACGGGAATAATGCTATCATCAACGACTGCCCATCCACCATTTGGTTTCGCAAACACCTCTTTGCCATTTAACCAAATTTTACCTTCGTCATCACTACCAAAACGGAATTGTACTTCCCGTTCATCAGGTGAGGTAATCGTAGTCCATGCGTAGGAAACACGCCAATTAATGTCCTTGCCCAAATCAATAAACCCATCGAAAGCATCATCTGTAAACTTTTTCCAACTTATCTGCTCCCCTACACCTTCATATTTTGCAGTCGGGTCAATTTGCGTAGTATCTTCGGCAATGTAAGCAGTATTATATCCGATACCACCGTTGTTGTCGAATGTTCCAAGAACCAACCACGCATTTTCATGGATGAAACCGGTTGGCAGCATCTGTTCCATTGCCTTATCGGACATGTTGTTTTTACTGTAGTATTCCGCTAAGCCGAGGTTGACATTTAAGTGGAATGTTGGTTCGGGAGGCGGCGCGTTCAATAACGCATCAGCAGTTTTGAATTTCAAATCCTCAAACGAATTGCCGTCAGCGTCAGTAAGCCGCATATACAAATCCCAAGTTTGTCGTGAATTGCAGACTTTGATAAGGATGGTGTTCTTTCCCTGTTTCAATGTAACTGGAATGGTATAGCGATCAATTTGGATACCACTGGTTCTATCATGGTAAAACACCTGTTTGCCGTTTAGCCAGACTGTTCCTTGGTCATCACTATCAAATCGCATTGTGATGTCGCGTTCATCTGGAGAGATAACGATTGTCCAAGCGTAGGCAGCGCTGTCATCGTTGATACCGTTTTTGTTGCCGAAGTCAAAACGTCCATCTAATTTAGTATCGCTCGGTTTTTCCCAACTGATGAGCTTATCCTTATCTCTGCCATAGTATTTTGCAGTTGTATCAATTTGTGTGGTTTCCTCAGGGATATAGGCATATAAAACGCCACTTGAATCTCTATTCTTAAACGGTCCGAGCGTTATCCAACGCGTTTCAGGTATAAACCCAGTTTTCAAAAGATAGTTTTCGGCGTTTTCAGGCGTATCATTTTCACTATAGTACTGTGCTAAAACACGGTAAGCATTTGCACGATTACTTGAATTATCTGATGGAATAGTATCTGTCAATGTATTCAGCATTTGAGCATAACGTTCTATATCATTTGCTCGCTTGCTTGCTTCAGCCACTTGTTCCCAAAAATAGTTGGATGAAGAATTTGCGGACATGATACTTAAAGCGTATCTGTAATTTCTTAACGCATCATCATAGAGTCCATTCGCAACACACGCATGCCCAAGTGTCATGGGGTAATAATAACTCGTTCCCGTATAGTCTTGTAACGCCCGTTTTGCATACTTTTGTGCTATTTTAGGAAAGAGTTCTTTACCGAGGAGTTCTTCAGCAAACCTGCGTTGGTAATATGCACTCTGTTTGTTGACCGCTTTCTGTCGAATCTTCAACCACTTGGCGTTGGCAAGTTCAGCCTTTTCAGTCTCACCTGTTTTTTTATAGAGATCCGCTAACTTTTCTTGATGTGTAGCACTCTTTTCCACAATTGATTTGAACTCTTCAAGAATAGCGATGCGTTTGCTCTCCTGCCCTTCGCCAGCGTAGAGTTCAGAAATTGCGCGAATTGCAGAATTGTAGTTGCTCTGTGATAGAGAAGCAGCTAACGCTTGACGGTATATCTTTTCTGCATCAGCGGTTTGGTTCATTTTTACAAATAATTTTGCCAATGAGTCGTAATTTTGATATGAATCTGGTTTGAGTTCAATCGCTTTTTCGTAAGAAGATGTCGCCTTTGTCAAATGCTCAGTCTTCAAGGTCTCAAAGATTGGACGGGTGTAAGACTCAAGTTTAGCATTTCCGATGAGTTTGCCATCATTTTTGTTAGACGTAGAATCGTCGACAACAGCCTCCGTTTCTGCGTCAAATTTCCAATAACCGACTAAACCCGGTTCATCTCCATTTAGCTGTTTGTTCATATCGGAACGAATCTGTTGCTCAGTACGTGCGATATTCCAGATACGCACCTCATCTATTTGTCCTACAAAAGAGGATTGTGTCTCCTGGTCCTTTCTATGTGTAGCACCTATACGTAATGGAAGACGGCATTGATAGAAACTTTCTTCTCCATTATAATTTCTATGACCAACTTGAACGCCATCAATGAAAATCTTCATGAAATCGTTCTTTGCATCAATGACACCTGCTACGTGGTTCCATTCGTTTAGTTTGATGAGCCCAGGTGCAGAATAGAGGGATGCGTAACCTCCGCCATTAGGCGATGAGGTTATTTTTAGTTTACCATCCTCTCTAATAGCTAAGACGTAACTTCGTTTCTCATTGTCCTGTACTAGCTCATCACTTCTAAAGATAATACGCACATAATTGTTTGGATAACTGGTTGGCTTTATCCATGCGGATACCGTCACTTTATCCGAAATGTTGTTTAAAGACTCGCTGTCACCGATTTCAACGAAACTTCCGTTGCCGCCAAGCGCAAGTGCAGTGCCTTCAACACTCTCAAAGATTGGACGGGTATAAGGTGCAAGTTTAGCATTGCCAATGAGTTTCCCATCATTTTTATTCGGTGAACTATCAAAGATTTTACCTTCCGTTTCTTCATCAAATTTCCAATATCCGACCAAACCGGCTTCGTCTCCATTCAACTGCTTGTACATGTCGGAACGAATCTCATCTATAGTACGTGCAACGTTCCATACACGCACCTCATCAATTAATCCGTTAACAGAGGCATGGGCATCAATTTCCTCTTGAGTCCACCCAATACGGAGCGGTAGTTTGCTATTATATATACTTTTCACTCCCTTAAAATCTCTACTACCCACTTCAATACCATCAATCAAAAATCTGATGGTATCGTTTTGGGCATCAATAACACCTGCAATGTGGTGCCAAGTGTTGAGTCTAATGATACTCTTTGGAGAATAAAGGTTTACGTCACTCTCACCTTTTGGGGATGCTGCAAACCGAATCGATCCATCCGATTTAAGATTCACGAAGTAACTTCGATTTTTGAACTCGGGATCCCTCTCATCCGTTTTGGAAATTATAGGCGCATAATCTTCAGGAAACGCGGTGAGTTTAATCCAAGCAGACACCGTCACCTGATCCATAATGTTGTTTAATGACTCGCTATCGTTGATTTCGACGTAACTTCCATTGCCATCTAAGCTAAGTGCAGTGCCTTCAGTTACTTTACCTGTCTTCCGTCTCTCTGGCGGTAGATTCTGATAAAGGTCGCCAAGTTTTTGGTGCCACTGCGTTTTTTGGGGTTGCAATGTAGAAAGTTTTTCATATTGCGCAACCGCTTCCTTCATTTCATTGATCACTTCATAACTTTCGGCAAGTTTCAAGATGAGATTGGAATCGTTGGGGTTCTCCGCCACCTTCTTTAGTTGTTCCGGTATCCATTTTTCATAGAGTTTTCCATCTTTAGCGATTTCACGGATTGCATTTTGTGCCCAATTTCGTGTGCTGTCAGATGTGGCTTTGCTTGCTATCTCTTGATATGTATCAATAGCTTCTTCGTACTGTTTTGTCTCGCGGTAGCTTTTCGCAAGCATTTTGCGCAAAGTACGCTGAGTCGAACTACTGCTACTTTCATCAAGCGCAGATTTAGTCAGTTCAATCGCTGGTTCGAACATCTTATTTTCAATGCAGAAAGTGGCGACCGTGCCAAGAAACCACATATCACTTTTTTGGCGGCTGCTGGATGCAAGTGCCTTTTCAGCTCGTTTGAGCATGTCTTTCGCCAATTCAGGCTGTTTGTTTTTTTTCAAAGCAGCTGCGGCATAGTATAAATTGCGCAAATTATCAGATTTTGCTTTGCCGAGTGCTTCATACATTTCAGCAGCCTTTTGATAGTCCTCTGCGTCCCAATATATTTTTGCCAATATTGTGAGTGCCACACGATTTTCCTTATTCTCTCCAAGTTTACCTTCATAATGTGTTTTTAAATTATCAAGCTTACCTTGATTATTGAAAGCACTCACCAAAGTATCACGCGCGGTATCTACATCGTATCTCGCTGTAATACCTGTAGAACTGTAGCTGAGTATCTTGCTGCTTGGATTCGTATTCGCTTGTGTTTCGTAGGTTTCTATGACCGAGTCCATTTCGCCGAGTTCCACGTATACTTCCAGCAATTCAGCAGAGATTTTTTCTTGCTCATAAGAACTGGTTGTCATGTCGCGTGCTTTCTTATAAGCCGCAACAGATTTTTCCAATTCACCACTATTGCGAAGGTGTTCGGCACGTACTTTTTGCATCTCATAAGTAAGTGTGCCTTCGTCTTCAGCTTTTTGTAGCATCTCTTCTAAATTTCCCTGATAACGATATAGGTTAATCAATTTCCGTTCGATATTTCGCCGATCATAATCTGATACTGTGTATTGAATAGCATCCCTATATGATTTTTCAGTCTCCGTTATGTTATCATTGGAAAAATAAAGTGCTGCCATATTGAGATGAATTTGCCTGTCTCCATGCGCTAATTCAATTGCTTTTTCATAAGTTTTAATAGCCTCATCCGCCCTGTCTTCATCGGCATAGAGTTTAGCGAGTCGTACGTAATGGACACCAATTTCCGGTTCGGCTTCAATGTGTTTTTTCGCAAGTTCAAGTGCCTCGTTGAGTTTACCAGCATCTTGATAACTTTTGACAAGTCCATCCTGGGACTTTGTGTTTTCTGGGTCTGCTTCAAGCAGTTCCCTCCATGTTTGGAAAGCTTTTTCGTGTTGATCCATGCTTGTATAGAGCCTTGCCAGTTGCGTGCGAGATTTGAAGTCTTCAGGCACCGTTTTCACGATTCGTTCATAAATTTCTATGGCTTTATCTTCTTCATTACGTTGCACGAGTTCTGCTGCCATCGCGCGCTGCATGCCGATACTCATCTCTTGGATTTTGTTGGCAAGCACCTCAGTAGCATCAAGATCACCGCGTTGCTGTTTTATCCGCATGAACCTATCTTGTGCATACTCACGGTCATACGAAGAGGCAGAAAGATCGTTGATAATTTCGGTAAAGAGAGCTTCTGCATCGTCCCACATTTGATGCTGCATGTATTTCGAGCCGAGTTGTCTTTTTTCATACACGCTTCTTGAACTATCTCGCATAGTTTGGATGGTACCCATCTTACGAAATGCGTTTTGTGCTTTTTCCAATTCATTTGCCTTGGCATAAGCCTCTCCCAGTTTCTTGTAACACTCTTCAAGTTCCCATGAATTTTGACTTTTAAGTTTCTCTGCGGCAGCCTCAAGTAAACGGAATTGAAGTTCGTGACCTTCACATGCGTTAGCAAGATTATAAAGCCGCTGGGTGCTAACAGACGTAAGTGCATTCTCAAGGAGATGATTGACGTGCAAACTTGCGCCTTTAATATCATCCGCCTTAAGTTTCATGGATGCCACAAGATATAGGAGTTTAGCGTCTGAAGGACTTTCGGCGAGTTTCGCTTCATATTCTGCAATAAAACTTGCTAATTCATCACTTTTCTTATCTTCTGATTCATCGTTTTGCTTATAGAGATTGGCAAGTCTTAAGATGTATGATACTTGGTTGTTAGATATATCGTCAGCTTTGGATTGTTCACGCAAATATTGGATTGCCTTCTCACGTCCGCCCGCTTTTTCATGGAATTCCGCAAGTTTTAATACATACTGCGTTTGCGAAAGTGATGTCTTCCCAAGTTTCTGCTTTTCGGTTAAGTACTGAATCGCTTTTTCAGGGTTACCAGCAGCAAGATATGCTGATGCTAATTCTTGATACACATAGTCCCAACTTGGGTGAACTTCAAGTATCTTCTCGAATATCTCAACAGCATCCTGCGGTCTATCTTCGGTCAGACAACGTTGTGCGACTTTCTGGGTGAAATCGTTGCCTGCGTATTGTCCAACAGGCAGAATTATCTCTTTCGTGAGAGCAATAAGTTCGTCCATTTTTTCTGCTTCAACAAACGCATCTATGGCATTGCGATAATTGTATCCGAGAGCAGTTGAGTTGTTTTTTAGTAGGACCGTATATTCGGGGATGGCATCCACTGTTTTTTCGTTTCGCTCCAACATCTGAATGTATCGGAGGCGGGTTGCACTGTCCTTCGGTTGCAATTTCAACGCAGCT
This sequence comes from Candidatus Poribacteria bacterium, assembly GCA_965221425.1. Classification (GTDB taxonomy): domain Bacteria; phylum Poribacteria; class WGA-4E; order WGA-4E; family WGA-3G; genus MSPOR6. The sequence goes on from OZ244889.1 coordinate 1,963,202, forward strand.
TTGAACGCCTCTGAGGCCTTGTCAATCTTATTGGTACCCTCATAGAACATTGCAAGTCTAAGCTGCGCTTGGAATGAATCCGGATTTTTTTGGACTTCAGCAATGAAATGGTTTTCGCGGTCCTGCATACTCTTTGAGCGGCCGGCGATATTTGCAGCTTGTTGAAAGTTCCATGCATACATCGTCCGTCCGTAGCGATCAGGTTGGTTGGCAAAACGTAATGCCCGTTCTGCAAGGACTGCTGCATCCTGCCCTCTGCCGAGTTGCCCAAGATGTTGACTTAAATTCATCAAAAAATTCGGGCTGCGTTGCGTCATTGCTAATGCCATAGATTTTTTGGCAGCAGCAATCGCGTATTGTGTGAAACCTGCATCTTGTAGGCTTTCTGAGAAATCATACAGTTCCTGGGCACCAGTTGGCGAGTTAAGAATCTTTGCGATCAAGTCGCGTAAAGTAACAGTATCGCCTGTATGAATGGCAAGCTGCAGTAAAAGATCATAATACTGGCGACGGTTTCTCGGTTCTCTCTCAGCGAGATCCGCAAGCATAACTAATGCCTCCGTAAATTCCCCGGTCTGGATAGAGACAAATGCAGTATTGAGTTTCAGTGTTAGGTCATCAGGAAATTCCTTTTGCAATGCAGAGAGAACCTTTTGTGCCTGATCACGTTTGCCATCCCACCAATAGCAGTAACTAAGTGCCAAACCGGGATAGGTCCTGTCCCGCCCTTCTGCCGTGTCTAATTCTTTTTGGAATTTTTTATATAACACTTCCTGTTGATCCCGTATCCAAAACTCACGAAAAATTGAACGGAGATAATTCAAACGCTCCTGATTAAAGTATGTTGTCGGAGTGGGATAAGTGGTCTGAACCGGTCTATAGCTTCCATAATAATAGTTTGACAGGGCAAGTGCATCAACGCGTCTGGGATTCGATGCATTAGGTTTGGTTCGTTCACAGAAAGTCCAAAAAAGCGCAACCGTTTTATCAAATTTTCCTTTATCAAGGTAAGCATCTGTGAGCTTTTGAAACAGATATCTATACTGTCCATGCTGCTTTTGCGGCGGGACAGGGAGATTAACAAGAATTTTCTCTGCGATAGTCATCTTTTTAACTACATGGAAAGCATCAACTAACACATAACCTGTGCTGAAGTCAGTAACTTTCACATCTTCAATTTCACGCATCAGTTTTGTTGCATCTTTTTCTTTATCGTCACGATAAAGTTTTTTAGCGTATTCAGCGATATATCGGAGTCTTGCTTCGGGAATCAATCCGGGCATTTTGTCAAGATTCTTTTTCAACGTTTCATAACTAAGGTCTTCCTGCAGTGAACGCTGCAATCGTAGTGGTTGGTATGCCAAATCATTAGGCGAGATTTCAATCAACTTGTCAATTACATTTTTAGTCTTATCGTTGTCCTGGATCAAGGTATAAAACTGTGCTAAAGTTTCAAGTGTCTTAATGTCTGTAGGATTTGTCTCGGCATCAGCTTCAAAATGTTCAACAAGTTCAGGCAATTTTCCCTGCTGCTGTGCAATTGTCGTCAATTGCACGAGAGCGCCAGCTTGTGCCTCTTCAAAAGTTTTCGGCATCCATGGTGTACGCCCACCCGCAAAAGTCGGTTTGCTCTGAATTTGTCCGACACTGCTACGAGAAATCTCAAATTTATTTATGTCAACCCCGGGAATGGAAGAAGAAGCGAAAATTGTTGATCTCCTATCCTTCTGCTTTGACGTATTTTGAGCGGGTTCAGGCATGTCGAGAATTTTGTGGAAATAGGTGGTCGCGCGTTCTGATTCATTCATTGCAACCAACATAACGCCAAGCCGATAAAGTGGAATGTGCGCGTCTGTACCCGTAATTTTTTCAGCTGCACGGTCAAGTACCAAAAACGCTTCCTCCGACAGTCCGTGCCGAAGCAATAAGGCAGCGAGTTTTACATCCGCTTCAAGTGTCTGATTTTTTGCGTGTAGCAGTTTCGTCCATGCTTGAATCGCCTCCTGCTCCCGTCCGGCGTCAAACAACAATTCCCCAAGTTTTTGCTGGTGGATGGAATCTGGGTCTGCTTTAACAAGCCGCTGCTGATAAGAGAGTGCATCCTGTATATCCCCAAGGTCCACACTAATTTGGACTAAGTGGTTCAAAAGTTCAGGATTTTCGCGTCGTTTGTTTAAAGCCTGCGCCAACTGGAATCGCGCGCTCGGTAGATCACCTTCCATTCGGTAAAGCTTAGCAAGTGCCAGAACAGGTGCCACCGAGGTAACATTTGATTTTGCTAACTGCTTCAATTTGACTTCAAATTCCCCGCTTCTACCGAGGTCATAATATACTTCAGAGAGAGGTTTGACAAAAGTGAGTTTATCGCCAATGTTATCACTCAATTCCCAACACCGCCAGTACTGTGCAAGTGCTTGCTGAAGTTTTCCTGAAAGCTTATATGTCAATGCTAATTCGGCGCGTGTATCAATGGCTTCTGGTCGCAAGCGAATTGCCTGTTTTAGACTGTCTATAGCAGTATCATAGTTTCTGGATTGTTTTGCAATTTGTGCAAGCAGTTGATGGCCTTCAGGATTGCGAGGACTGTTTGCAATCACCTGTTTTGCTGCTGCTGTTGCTGCCTCAAAATCCATCACGTTCAGGTAGGATTTTGCGATGTTCGCATGGTATTCGCGAGCATTTGCACTGTCTACTTCGATTAAGTGCAGATAGAGAGCATTTGCCTCATCACGTCTGCCTTGGCGGTTGTAAACCTCGGCAAGCCATCGGTTCACAACGACATCGTTAGGTTTAAGTTGCTTCGCTTTCAAAAGTACTTCTAACGCATAAGTTATATTCCCTAACTTGAGATACATTTTGGCGAGCTGCTTTTGCTGCGTAAATTTGTCTATCTCTGCTAACTCTGGTTTTTCAAGTTCAGTTTCCAACGCTTCAATCTTTTCAGCCAGTGTACCCTGCCGACGATAGAGTTCAATTCTTTTATCATCCATCTTTTCAGCGAAAAACTCGTTTGGTGCAAGTTTCATCGCCGCTGTGTATTCCGCGAGTGCCTCATCAAACTTCTTATTCTCCATCAGATGGTTCGCCAATGTTTCACGATAACGGTATTCATTTGGCATCAACGCAACCGCTTTTTGCACTGCAGCGATAGCATCAGCTTTGAAATTTTTCGCATTGAGCAGTTGTGCGAGTCGGTTGTAATTCTCTGCGATGCCTTTATCATCAGCCACCATCCGATTCCATGTCTCAAGTGCTTTCTCACGATTCGCTTGACGAAAATAAAATTCGCCAAAATATTCAATGTAATCGAGATTATGAGGCACAAGCGAGATAGCCTTTTCATATTGAGCGATAGCATCATCTATCCACTCATGTCCGGCGTAAATCTCAGCTAAGATGAGATATGTGCTTGGATTGTTCGGATCACGATCAATCATTTTCTGGTATACTGCCTTCGCTTTGTCTTGATTTTCAAGATGCAGATACAACTCACCAAGTTCGCGGTAGATACCGAAATCATCAGGGTCCTGTTCACTGAGCACCTCATATTCGGTTGCTGCATCCTCAAATCTTTCAGCATTGCGGTAGGAAGCGATAAGGTTCAAACGTAGGTTTTTGTCGGTTGGGGCAAGTTCAAGTCCTTTACGGTATGTACTGATGCCCTCTTCAAGCTGCTGATTCTCAATATATGCTGCAGCAAGCAGTCCGAGGAGCTCTGGTTCATTTGGCGTTGTTTCAAGTTTGCCTTGATAATATTCAATTAAGCCTTCCCAATTGCTGTCTGCTGCGAAAATGCCGATGATGCGGTGTTGAAGGTCTTTGCGTAGCCAGTTGCCTGGAGCAGTTAGGGAAAGTGCATCATCAAAACTTTTAACAGCAGCCTGATAATCGCCTTTTGCCTCATGGATATTTCCGATTTCTCGGTGACTCAAACAGATACGGTGCGGGTCATCCTTTTTCAGTTGTATTATTGCTTCGTGCTGTGCGATTGCTTGTTCATACAGTTCCTGTTCACGAAAAAGGTCGGAGAGTTCAATACGCGCAAAGATGTCTTGCGGATCAAGTTCAGATATTTTCTGCCATGACTGAATTGCCTCGTCAACTCTATCACGGCTAAAATAGGCGTTCCCGAGTGCTTTATAGATTGCTGTTAACTCTTCGGGTGGCACATCTTGTGCTTGTTCAGACAACGTTGCAGCCTTTGTTAACGCTTGGATTGCATCTTCATGCTGACGCAAAGCCGCATGCATCTGTCCGAGCGCAAAATGGGGATAATAATTGTCCGCTTTGAGTTCCACAGCGCGTTGATATGCTGCAACTGCTTCAGCATCTTTCCCAAACCGTTTATATATATGCCCTAAGATGAGTTGGAGGTTAGCATCGTTAGGTTTTGCTTGTGCCTCCGCCTGATAATCGATAAGCATCGTCTCTAACCCAGCACCTTCAAGGTAAAACTGATAGAGTCGGTCAAATGTACTCCCCTCTTTTGGCTTACGGCTCAGCATCAGCTTATAACGTTCAATGATTTTCTCATCACTCGTTACATCTTGGGCAAAGGTAGTAGTCAAAACAAAAAGTGTTGAGACAAAAAGACACAACAAACAAACGACAATTGAACTTCTTACTCGTCGAAACATTCAAAGACCTCCATCATGTGTAGATAGGTGGCAGGTGTGAACAGAAAATTGAATTTACCCATTAAAATTAATAAATAGATTTCGTGTGATGGGTTTCCATAACAGATCATCTGCATCTCAATAGGTTGATTCAATTCACCTACAACCATTTTATATCTACTTTACTTATATTAACGACTTGTGCTAGTTAACAATTTGTTTGTGTTATTTTCACATATATTGAATTTTATGTTGGACACATATCGTCCCTACGGGACTAAAGAGGGTGTATATGACGTTTTTCTATAAACATATCGTCCCTACGGGACTAAAGAACACATCATCTTATGAAGTCTACGGACAATAAATCTGCTAATGTGAAAAAATATATTACAATTAGTTATTTAGCACAACTCGTTATATTAGTAACGACATTTGCTCGTTCCCAAAATGCCGTTCAGATTTCTTTCTCGGTTGTATCCAGTTATGTGGCAGTTGAATTCGGTGTTCCAATATGTCAGGGTCTTCAAAGTAGTCGTCGTCTATCTGCCAGAACTGTAAGCGCGGATACTCTTGGTTATTGATGTGTTCAAAAGTTCCCATATTTTCAGCGATCTGCTTCATACCTTTCGTCGGCGGCTTAAGTGTGATAAAGACACCCGCAACAGCATCTTGTTCGCTCATCGTATGACAGAATTCTCGGACATGTGCGATTGTCGGTTTACCGCTTTTTACTTCCGCAAGTATCCGTTGTGGTGTGTCTTCATCGGTGTCAGGGTTCCAGAGCATCACATGTCCAACACCATCTTTACCACCATCACCCACGTCAGGAGTCGGTTTTAGACCGAGCCGTGTTACTGCCCAGTTAGAAAAATCATGCCGTTTCTTTCGATCTTGCACGAGTCCATAAACCTCCTGCATGTTTGTTGGATAACCTTCAATCTCATAGTCTTTGTCGGGTTCCAAACCATGTCGATCTTTCATCCGATGCTGTATTGGGTCAAGTGCAATGATTGTAATGTCAATCCCTATCCATAGCCTTTCAAGTGTTTGTGCTGCGTCTATAGTTGTGCCACATCCACAGAACGGATCCATCACAAGCATATCCTTGTTGCTGGACGCTTTGATCATTCGTTCGTAAAGAGCGCGCGGTTTTTGTGTGTCATAATCAAGGTCTTCGTCACCTGTTGCTTTCTCTATGTCTGTTATCAGATCCTGTACTCTATTTCCCTTGTAGGTTGATAAATATTTTTTAAATCTTGGTTTTTCACCTCTGGAGGTTTTGGGCCAATGAATAAGGTCATTATCATCTAAAACATCTAATTTTTCATGGACTGAAAGAGATTCATAATTATCTGGGGGTTGGACCTCTTCTGGCCAAGCTTCTCTCTCTGGTGCAGTCCAGTGCCTCGGAGCATTATCACTTGGACTAATATCTCGCCAAGGTTTACCCGATTCACCATCCTTTGTAGTCCCAGAACCTGTTAAAGTAATAGGTTGGTAGAGCCCCCATTTGCCTGTTTTCGTATAATTCTTCTTCACATATTTTGGATCAGGTTCTGCATAAACAGGATTCCATACACCTTTTTTCCCTTTTCTGTAGAATAGAATTGTGTCGTGTATCCTTCCATATTGATGCCCATCATTATGTGCATGAGTTCGTTTCCAAACAATTTCATTCCGATAAAATTCATTCTTTTTCAGATTTTTTTGATCCCATATCGCATCCATCACACCTTTTAGGTAGTGGCTTGCGGTTGGATCACAGTGTAGGTAGATGCTTCCTGTATCAATGAGTAGTCTGTGCATTTCTACAAGACGCGGCCCCATAAACGCAAGGTAGGCGCGCATTGAACCTTTGTTCCCGGACACAGCGTTTTGTAGCATGAGGTCGTATCCGCGCAAGCAAGCATCCAATGCTTTATAGGTATCACTTGCCCCTGCAAGTTTTCGTATCTCAGTGCGTGATTTTTGCGCTGCCTTGTCCCACTGCCAAATATCTGTATATGCCTTGCTTTGTGCTTTTGACTCATGGAAAAAGGCGTTGTAGTTGCGTCCGCTATTAAATGGTGGATCGGTGCAGATGAGCTCAACGCTTTCTGAGGGCATTTCACGCATGATTTCAAGGTTGTCGCCAAAGTAGAGTTTGTTCATAAATGAATATCACCTCTTTTCAAAAAAACCTATACTGAATTCAGCTCTTTTATAGAAGTGTAATTTGCCAGAATATGCACTGAATTCCTGTTTAATAGAACTATAATCATCTCTATATTCAAATCCGAGTAAGTCCTTTATGTTATGGAAAATGTTCCAAGTAATATGTTCTACTTCCAAATTAGTAACCCGGCGTTGAAACTTTTGCTGACTATCTTCATAAGTCTGATAAGGTCCCTCACTGCAAGGTTTAATTGGTTCAGGGTAGCCTGTTCCTGCATCTCTTTTACTGTCATTTCTTTTACTGTTGACATGGTGTTAACTCCTTAACGTCTAAAATTAAGTGGTGGTCTAAGATGTGTAATCAACCGATTTTCTATATCAAAACGTGATTCTGAAGGTAGAGGCACATAAACAGCGATAGCATTCATACCTAGCTTGAGAGCTTCTTCCCATTTTTCATGACCTGGGTTCAATCGCGTTCTAAAACCCTCTGTTTGTCCAATGTATAGGAATTGATGCTCAAATTCACCTTGTGAATTCGGTGTGCCTTTTGATAAGATGTAGACCCCCGGTGCATTGTAAATTGGTCCCGCTAAGTCATAAGTTACAAATGTGTATGTATCGTTACCCGCACTGACATTCATTGGTCCCATCCTTGCCATGTTTAGTCTCCTTAAGGTTTTATTGTTTTGGGAAGCGCGCAATTAAACAATTTTTAATATCACCGATCTGATGAAGGGACATTTAGGCAGAAGCGAGAACGTTATCCATCACCTCTTGCCATTTACCCTCAAACTTTTCGCCGAACTCTTTTTCTCCACCTGTTGCCAAAGGACCTAAAATCATCGGTTTGGTGGCATTACCTCGTTCCCAGAGTTCCTTACCACCGAAATCGTTATGGATAAAATGCAGCGCAACCCCAGCACGTTCTTTATCAGAAAGGTTTGATCTGGTACAGTGCGCAACGCCATAACAGAAGAAAAGCACACCACCTGCTTTCAATTCAATCGGCACAGCACGTTCTTCAGGCGGATCGCAACGGATATGGTGGTCGCTCAACGGGTCACGATAGTGTTCATACATTTCACGATGACTGCCGGGGATAACGTGTATACATCCATTTTGAACATTTGCATCGTGGATAGCAATCCACATTGCAGTGCCGCGTAATGGGTCAGCAATTTTGAAATACGCGTTATCCTGATGCCAACTGGTGCCGATGCCGACTTTCGGCGGTTTCCAAAACGCTTGATCCAATTGTAACATGAATTCATTACCAATGAGTTGTTTGACAACGGAGACAACTTTGGGATGAAAAGGTAATGCTTTGTGCAAGTCGCTGCGATTGTTCAGCGGAATAACTTGTAGATTCTGGCGTTCACCTTCGTTATCGCGTTTAGTGCCATCTTCTTGCACTGCGCAATTGATGCCAGTTCCTTTTTCGAGTTCGGTGTTGTATATTCGTCCCAACTCAAGTCTAAGCGCATCTGCTTCAGCTGGCGTGAAAAAACCATCAATTGCAAGATAACCAATTTCTCTAAATTGGGTGAATTGTGTTTCTGTTAACTGCATATCAAACCATCTTTCTTATTTTTTTAATATTAATTGGGGAATTCATAAATTAAGCTGATTGTTAGGATACAAAATCCATATATGTGAAATTAATTATATCACATTTCCTGTTTTTTTCCTATAAGTTTTGAAAAGTGGGTGTGTAAATATTTTGTCAGTTGTCTGAATCGCGGATTACGCGGATTTTTGAGTTTGTGTATCAAGGTGCTATTCACAGGATATGTTCTTTTTTGAATCGCTTGCTGATTGTCTATCTGTATTACACGGATTTTCACACACCATAAGCGTCAATTTAGCGTGTATCCAGGCCCGGTGAATCAACGCCAAATGCGCGTTTGGCATTTGGCGGGTTCGGTTTGTAACCGAACCGGACTGAGTCCAGCCGAATCCTTGGGGTCTTGTTGAACAGTACTGCTGAGTGGGCAGGACAGGTGAAGGTTTTCGTGTAAAATTCGGTTCGGTTACAAACCGAACCTACCGGCCTGGGGCATTCAGCGCATAACTCTTTTCTTAAATTGACGCTTATGTACACGGATTTTCACACACTGCCCTTAAAAATCCTGAAAATCTCAGTTCTGACGAAAAAGCACGCATATCAGTCCGGGTAGTGCTGCAGAAAACCCAAACTTATTTGCATTTGTCAGAAAGATTCTGATATACTATTTTCACTGTTTTAACCTTTCTCAAGCGCATCTTAGTTTATGCAATTTATCAAACGTTTCTCAGAAATTGACGAGGCTGACTTATCACAAGTTGGTGGAAAAGGTCTAAATCTTGGAAAATTGACGAAGGCAGGTTTTTCAGTGCCGCGAGGTTTCTGTGTTACCACAGATGCCTATCGATTTTCTGTTCAAGACTTACCTGAACAGAACGCGAGTAACGTTAAAGACGTGGTGTTAGCGTCCGAACTGATTGATGCGATCCGAAAAGCGCGAGAGGAATTGCGGACAGATACTGTGGCTGTGCGTTCCAGTGCAACAGCCGAAGATTTAGAAGAAGCAAGTTTCGCAGGACAACAAGATACTTTCTTGAATGTAAAGTCTAATGGTATTTTGGACGCGCTAAAAGCGTGCTGGGCATCTCTCTGGTCTGAGCGGGCAATGGCTTACCGCCGCAGACAGGGTGTCCCAGATGAAGGGTTAGCAATGGCAGTGATTGTTCAAGAGATGTGCGCGGCAGATGTTTCTGGTGTGCTTTTTACTGTCAGTCCGTTTAATGAAAATGTCAGTATTGTTGAGTCAAATTGGGGGTTAGGAGAATCGGTCGTATCTGGGGAAATTACACCTGACAGTTTCCAAATTTCGCGGGAAAAAGGTGGGATATTGAAAAGAACTGTCGCCACAAAACAGGAGATGATAACTGCATCTGGTGTAGATGAAGTGCCATCTGCTAAGCGGGATGTGCCAAGTCTCACAGACGAACAATTGAAACAACTGTGTCAACTTGGGGTTCAGGTTGAAACATTATATGGACAACCGATGGATATTGAGTGGGCATTTGCAGACGGAAAGTTTGTTCTGTTGCAGGCGAGACCGATTACAACACTCGCGCAAGAGCCTATTTCAATTGACCAAAAAGACAGAGAAATTGAGAAACTTCGCAAGGCAGAAGTCCAAATACTCAAAACACTTGCAGATGCCCAATGCACGATCTGGAGTCATCATAACCTTGCAGAGGTCTTGCCTGCACCGCTGCCGATGACATGGGCGGTTATCAAAAAATTTATGTCGGGGTCAGGCGGATTAGGCAGAGCGTATCGGGGTTTAGGTTTCTATCCAAGCAAACGGGTAGATAGATCAAGTATTTTAGACCTAATCTGTGGCAGAATTTATGTCAATTTGAACCGTGAGGCAGAACTTTTCTTTGACGGTTTCCCGTTCACATACGATTTTGATGTGTTGAAACAGAATCCACAAAAAGCGATGTATGCACAAGCAACGCCAAATATTAAACATAGCACACCATCATTCTGGTTTAAACTCCCGCTTCACATAATCCGCATGACAAAAGCGGAATTAAGGTTACGGAAGTGCCGAGCAAACTTTGAGCATGTACTAACAGAGCAGAAATTCCCAAAGTTTTGTGAGATAGTTGAAACCGAACAGGTTTTGTCTTATTCAGAACTTTCTGATGTGGAATTGATCGAAAAGTTCAAAGAGTGGTGTGAAAAAACACTGAATGATTTTGCACCGAAAGTCCTTACAGCTACACTTCTGGCTGCGTTTTCACTTCAACGATTAGAAGCCTTACTTCAGAAATGTACTGATGAAACATCGGCAAAAAGTTTAGCAAGCAAACTTATCGGTGGACTTTCTGGTAACCTCACCGTTGAAACAAATGAAAAGTTGTGGGAAGTTGCGAGGGGACAAATTTCACTTGCTGATTTTCTAAAAGACTATGGTCATCGTGCGGTAGGTGAGTTTGAATTGGCACAACCGCGGTGGCGCGAAGATACTACGTACCTTGAACAGATAATTGCCTCTTTCTCTCAAGAAACGTCAAAACTTGATGGGCAAACACAAGAGAATAACCAACATTTTGCACGACAAATAGAACAGCGGGAAGCCGCAGAAAAAGAACTTGCTGAAATTATTGGAAAAAAGACAAGTTTGCGAAAACAGATTGAAAGCGAACTGGATTTTACAAGGCGATATATGCCTTTTCGGGAAACAGCGAAATTTTATCTGATGCTCGGTTATGAACAGATTCGGCGTGCGTTAGTTGAGTTGGATAATCGTTATACGCTTAATGGTGGCATTTTCTACCTGGTGCCAAATGAATTAGAACGACTTATTAACGGTGAAGAATTCAGTAATGTGATTGCTGAACGCAAGACGAAACGTGAACTTTTGCTGCAGATTGAGATGCCGGATGTTATCTTTAGCGATTCGCTGGACCGCATAGGGACCGCATTGCCAATCGACGGAGCGGATACTTATGTAGGCGTAGGTGTTTCCGCTGGTATAGCGAAAGGGCAGGCACGTGTGTTATTGAAACCCGCTGATATTCAACCATCTGATCGGGATTATATTCTCGTCTGTCCGTCAACGGACCCCGCGTGGACACCGCTTTTTATCCATGCAGCAGGGTTAGTGATGGAACGCGGCGGGTTACTATCACATGGAGCGGTTGTCGCAAGGGAGTACGGAGTTCCTGCTGTTGTGAACATCCCGAATGCCACCCAAAATATAACTGACGGACAAACGCTTCAGATTGATGGTAATCAGGGAACGGTTTCAATTATACGTGCTGAAAAGGATTGTTTGCAAAATAAATAGCGTTGCTTTTCTCGGATTGTTAGCGTTAATCTAATAAAGTACCTCACTTAAACCAGAGAGACAGATATGCTTTTTGATAACTACTCAGAAAAACTAAAACAGAAACGAAGAAAAACCCGACGTGCGTTTCTGGTGTCTGTAGTTTTGCACGTTGTCGTAATAGCACTTACGGGCTTGAGTTACGTCCGGTGGTACCGTCCAATGCTTTCTTCGGATCCTTTGGTTCAAGAAGCAATCATCGTGTCAACAGTTAAACGTTTCCACATGAGCAGTGAGCGCAAACGTTCAATGTCAAAACGCCGGTCAGTTTCATCAAAAGCTGTGCAGATTACTAAGCAAAATGCGGCACAACCGATGAATTCGGCACGTCCTGTCACGACTGGTGCCTCGACGATAGCATTCGGAACAGACGCAGATTTGCCAATGGCAGAAACATTGCTAAGTGAAAACGCAACTGAAAAACCGGAATGGAAATCAATAGCAGTAGCAAATCCGCAATCACCTACAATTACACCTATCGCTGAAAAATTACAGGAACAATCGGAAACAACCCAACAAAGTCCAGAAAAGGCACCGCTACCTGTTGACCGAGACGGAATAATGGGTGAAGCGTTAGAAGAAATAGCCGAAAGCGTGGCTGATAGTGAAGATAAACGTGCCGTTGACATCGTTTTTTTGCTTGACATTAGCGGAAGTATGATAGATAATATCCGCGCTGTCGGCAGACAACTTAATGCAATGGTAACAGTATTTGAAGAAAAGAACGTTGACTTTACGCTCGGTATTGTTATCTTTAGGTACCTTGAGCGTGATACAATTATCCATCCACAGACACGGGACAGTGACAGGTATAAAAGGTTACTAACTACACACGTAGTGGCGGCAGCAGGTGATGAGCGCGCGCACAATGCAATCATAAAAGCGATTCGGCGCGTTGAATTTCGAGAAGGGGCAAATAGGCGTTTTGTCCTTGTAACCGACGAGGCAAGCAAGGGGTCATATAAATTATTAGATGTGCTACGTCAGTGTCAACAGAACCAGATCACAGTAGATGTGATTGGTATTAATCATACCACACATCGCGCATTAACATCTAAAACTGGCGGACTCTGGTACCCGATTCCAATTCAGGAGTAGAATTATATGAAATGGGCGTTAAATACATATCAAACGTGTCAAGACTGGGAGCTCAAGCGGATTTTGGATACCGCTGAAGCTACCGGCTATCATGGCGTTGAATTGTTAATGGATTACAAGCAGAAACATGGTTTTGAGTGGGATACACCGAAAAATGAGTGGGACGGTTTAAAATCACAAGTAGATGCAAGTGGTGTTGTAATCTCTTCCCTAACGAGCTGCCAAAATTTTCACTCAGAAAACGCGTCTGATCGCGAAGAAACCGTCCGCCGTGTTACCCGCGTAATTGACATGGCAGAATATATGGGATGTGACCATGTTCGTGTGCTTGGTGACCGGTATTCTGATGAAAACCGTGACGCAGTTGTCGGTTACGTCATTGATGGATTGAAGGCTCTCGGCACTTATGCTGGTGAGAAGGATATTACTGTCTCCATTGAGATGCACGGTTCTTTCACTGACCCGGATTCAGCAATGGAAGTGATTGAAAGTGTAAGTCTCCCGAATGTCGGTTTTGTCTTTAATTCACAATTTATCGGTTGTGATACGGGAAGTATTGAACCCCTCTTTTCACGTGTTGCACGCCATATTACTTCAGTGCATACACATAAAGTTGAAGCACCAGAAACGTTTGAACTCTATCGGCAAATGTTTGAATGGCTCAACCGTATCGGTTTTTCAGGCTACATTTCCAACGAATGCGCTTACACGGGACCTGACCCCGAAAAGGTCTTAGCACTCTACGTTGGGCTTTTCAAGGCATTTGTGTAGTGAATATGCTACAAGAAGCACATCTTTACAAACGAGTCGCAATTCCGGATGCTTTTCTGAATGAAACATCAGGAAGGTCATGGGGTGGTGATATCCGCATTGGTGATCTGACAGGCAACGGCACCGTCGATTTTCTGGTTTACAAGTCACTTGGCGGTATCCACCCATGTTTTCTTGGTGCTTGGACGCTTGAAGGTGAACCGCTCTGGTCTTTAGGAGATAAACATCTGGAAATCAGAGACGCAGGTACGGAGGATAATACCCTAACAACACTATCACCTGATCGCCCAGGTCCCGTTGCAATTTTCGACATTGATGCAGATGGACAGGCAGAGATAATCTGCTTTTGGATAGACCCAGATGTCGCGCAAGCGAGCAAATGGGATCTGTCTGCGATTCGGCTGATGATTTTAGACGGTGCAACGGGTGCTATCAAACGTTCTGCTGTGTGTGAGGAACTTCGGCAGTGTAACGCCTACGCAGAAGGTGAACTTCATATTCCCAATTATGTCCACCAACGGTTGATGATTGCCAATTTCAGTGGGAATTCCCAACCGCAAGATTTTGTGGTCAAAGTTGGCGTTAATGTGCTTGCATTTAACCATAAACTTGAGCTGCTTTGGCAGTATACAGATAGGTGGTTTCGGTATCCGAAGCATTCCGCATACATCCCCGCAGTTGGTGATTTCAATGGTGATGGTCTTGATGAAGTTAACGGCGGCAACTTTGGGCTTGCTGCTGATGGGATAGTTCTTTGGGATAAATACCTTGGGGAAAATATCGACTCGGTTTTGGTTGAGGAGTGGGATGGTCAAATGCGGGCTATTCTCTCAGGCGGTGGACAAATCGTTGATGCTGAAGGTAATCCTGTGTTCTCACTCGGTTTTGACGTTGTGCCGCATGGACAGGAAGTTCGATATGGAAACTTACTGCCGAATGCGTCCCCAAACTTAGTTATCCGCTATAATGGACATCATCCTGATTTGATAGTTGTGGACAACAATGGACAGATTCGGAGTCGGTTCCGCGTTAATGAAACACCGAATAATACAGGATTAGAGGTTATCCGCTGGCACGGTTTCGGCAACCCTGAATTGATTTATAGTCCTGCTGCGCTCCATGATGGTACTGGAAACAAAGTAGTAACTTTTCCAGACCTGCCACCACCGACTGGTGGTAAAATGGGGTGGTATCACTGCTTTCCTGCTGATGTCTGCGGCGATGCTCGTGAAGAGGTTATCCTCTACGATCCCTATAGCGATGCTGTTTATATTTATACGCCCCATCCTTTTCATCATGACCGATATGAGGGGTATCAACACACTGCACGGCAGTACAATGCAAGGTTAATCGATTAAAATATGGAAACCAAACCTGTCAATAAATTTCTACTCATCTCAATTGATTGTTGGCGATATGACGCACTCAGTCGTACTAACCCTCTCTTCAATACACCAAAGTTTGACCTACTAACCAAAGATTTCTCACTTGCAGAGAAGTTTTTTGTGGCTGCTCCTGCTACACGTCCTTCCCATACCTCATATTTTACTGGACTTTATCCATTTGAACACGGTGTTTATGGGCAAACCTATCTCAAGATGTTTGAAGGAATCCCGAATCTATTTCAGTTGTTTGCTGATGCAGGATATCATATTACAGGGCGTTCGGAACGCGCGGAGGTATTTCGTTTCCTTGATTATGAGTCGTTTATAACGCCAATTGACCCGAACGCGAAAGCACAACAACTCGGTTCGCTTGAAGATGTCATACAAAATCTCAAGCAACCTTCGGAGACACCGCAATTCTGTTTTCTGCACTTTTGGTATACGCATGGCGGATACGGCATGAGCGGTATTCCGGGCGCACCGAGTCTTGGTTCCCTTGTGAAACATGGTAGAACAGATGAAGCGTTACGGTTTTACTACGCCGCAGCTACGCACATTCTTGAGTTTAAACTGGTTGAAATTCTGAAACAACTTAAACTTCCAGAATGGGCAGTATTCATCTTTGGGGATCACGGTGAGGGAATTTGCGATGAAATAATTGATCACGGTAGCACGCTTAATCAAAACGTGTTACACGTACCGCTTTTAGCACATATCCCTGGTGTTGAGGCGTTAAAGTTTCCAAACGCACCGATTTCAGCAATTGATCTGTTCCCAACAATTACGAACCTTGCTGGAATTAGCGTTGACTATCACGGCTATGGACAGGATTTACTATCCCCGTCCGAAATTGATGGCAACCGCTTGATATTGTCAGAATTAGATAGCCTGTACGGCATCGGTTTTCTCAGTCAGAAGAACTTGGAGATGCCACATCACCGCGTGACTTCTCGCATAACGATTGACAACGAAGAGATTAGCAGGTACTCGGAAGGGGTACGCCTCTGGTCACTAACGGATGGTGAATATCTTTACCGTGAAGACGAGCAGACAGGTGAGTTTGTGTATCGGCACATTATGAGCAGTGAAAACAGGACTTGCGAAGACCCAGAACGATTCCGTGATACTTACGACGAGATTTTGATGAATTCTAATTATCAACACCTGCAAGCACAAGTCTCCACACCTGAGGAGAAAAAGATATTGGAGGGTAGGTTAAGGAATTTAGGATATATTGAGTAATTTCAATCGGTTTCCAACAGTCAAGAAGTGGTCAGCGGTTTGTCTAATACTATCCAAGCTCGTGCATCTTTTTTCTGGAATGGAAAAGGGTTCTGATATGCAATTACATTGTCAACGTGAATGAGTGTTGCATACTTTGCGGCGGACCATTTTTCCCAAAATCCTTGAAATTGTGGATCAACAAAAATATGGCGATGGTAACGCCTATTGATATCAAGTAGCATTTCACATGTCAAATCCGTATAGGTTTCCACTTTGGAAACAGTGAATTGCCCTTTGACGGGGCCTCCACTTTCTTTCAGGTAAACGACATCACCCGTATTAATTCTGCCGTAGGGTGCACATCGGATTTTGGTGAATCGGCTTTCTATAGTTTTCTTGCCCTCTAAGATGAGATCAAGCCAAGGTTGCTTTAGAATAGCGAGATGGTGTTGCATTACCATGTTTCCTTGGATGTTATCTATTCATGATAAGGTCTCTCATTCAGATTTCATATATTTTCGCCTCAAGTATTTCACTATCCACAACTGCGATTGTGGCCTTCCCTGTTGTCCAACCACCTGTTTCCCCTGGGTTGAGTAATAAAGATTCTTCCTTTTGGATGTCTATCTTATGCGTGTGTCCATAGACGACGATGTCGTAATCACCACTCTTTGCAATGGGGATGGCGAGTTCGGGATAGTGCATCACAGCGATGCTTCTGTCGCCGAGTGATGCACTGGCAAGGTTGGGATGCACCTCACCATCAATGGCTTCAAACTTTTTCACAAGGACAACACGTTCGCCATCATTGTTTCCAAAAACACCGACAACGCGGCAGTTTAAATTGGCTAACGGGTCAATCGCAAACGGGGCGATGAAATCACCTGCATGGACGACGAGGTCTACACCGATTTCGTTGAAAAGCGCGACAGCGCGTTTGACGTTTGGAATGTTGTCGTGGCTGTCGGACATTACACCAAGTTTCATTTCTAAATCCTTTCTATTTATACGGTTATTGAAACAGGCACTCTGTGAATGACGTTACCGAGATACCCTTTCGGATTCCACGGTTGGCTAAAAGGTTGCGCGTTGCCTACATCGTCAAAAGCGCGTGCCCATATTTCATAATAGCCTCTGTTTGCAAAAGTCAATTCTGCTTCCCAATGGGTCCAGGTATATCTATTTGATGGCGGGATCAACATGGCTTCTTGCCATCGAATACCGAAATCTGTTGAAACACGGACGTTATTGATATAGTTTTCTCCTGCCCATGCATGCCCTCGGACCTTTACAGGGATCCCCTTACTGAATTTTTGATGAGATTCAGGTTGCGTAATAAGCGACTTAACACGTAATGATGTCGCAATTTGCATATCCTCTACTGGCGGTTTATTTCCCGGTTCCACAGGATACGCTGGGATGCGGTAGGAGTACCCGCTCATTTTTTCTGAGTCGTGAACCTGATCTCTCACCCAGATGCGGTTAAGCCATTTCTGCATGGAACTGCCGATCCATCCCGGAACAATCAATCTCGCGGGAAAACCGTGGGCTGCGGGTAAAATCTCTTCGTTCATTTTAAACGCGATGAGTGTGTGTTCATCCATCGCTTTCTCAATCGGAATACCGCGTGAAAACTGCTCACTTCCGTCAGAGGGAAGATCGTCTCCGTAGTTTCCCGTATAGACGGCACTCGGTTTCAAACCTGCGGCTTGCAAGACATCACGCAATCGCACACCTGTCCATTCACTACAAGCAACTGCGCCGCGTTGCCACGGCGTGCCATCAACCTCTGGGATAAACAGGCTTCTGCCATTGCCAGCACATTCCAACACTACCTGCATGGTGGCTTGCGGAAAGCGGAGCAAATCTTCCATTGACAGCGCCAGTTCTTTATGCACTTCACCATCAATTATCAGTTTCCACCCATGCAGATCGTTTTTAATCGCTCGTTCTGGAATGCCGCTGTTATTGCGTACGAAGTGGCGCGCTGTCGGTGTTACATCGTCATTGAGGAGGTGCGGCGGTAACTCACCATTAAAAGGATTCTCGGAATGGACAAGCATGTCAGTTTTTGGGAGTCCCGCTGCTGGCAGGTCTTCCAAGACAACGGGCATGAGTCCCCGATCCAACAGGCCTCGGTTAACAGCCTCACATCCTGCGCCAAACATGCCCAAACTTGCAAGCAACGCGCCCTTGCCTACCGTGGCGAGAAAATCCCGCCTTGAGTTAGGAATATTTTCAAGCCAATCTGTAAAAATGGGTTTGTGTTTTGCGTTTTGCATGATTGGAATTTTATTTCGCAATTTGATACTTCTTTTTTTTGCAACAGAGAGGGATTTCCTCCTACCACGAAAACAGTAGGACTCCAGCCCGAAGCGTTAGAAACTGATAAATCTAATCATCGTCGCGTTCGCTAAGCAACTCACCTCGCGCGAGACGTTCCGCGTTTTCGGTAGACCACAGAATGTTCTTCATCAGTTTCTGTGCTGTGATGTAACGTGTGGCTGCCAATAGATGCATCCGTTGTTCTTCAAAGTCGTCTGACAAATCGTAATGCCGGAAGGCGACTTCAAGGACCTGGAACATGTGGAGTTCTGCGTCTTCACGGAGTAGGATGTGTGAAAGTGTTCGCTTTAGCGCGTCAATGTCATGCCCCTCTTCAAGATACTGATTTACCAAAATCTCTGCTTCATAGACTTTTTGGAAGTCAGCGAATTCTTGTAGCCGTTCTAACATTTTTTTAGGCGAATCGTAAGTCTCATCTGGGATCCGTTGTCCGGGTTTAGGTATGCGAGCAGCAGGCATGTTCAACCAGCGCAGGTATGCCAAGTAAACCACACCGTGAAATATACCACGCAATAGGTTAGCACTTGGTGCATATTGAAAAGCGTGATAAAGGGCGTGAGCGTAAGAGTAAATGTTCGCGACATCGTGCCAGTCGCCTTCGTTTTTGAGATGGAACCGAGCAGTGCGAATTGCAGAGGCGTAAGTCATCGCGCGGCAGATGTCAGTCGGCTTGACTCCGTTGCGGAGTGCTTCCTCAACTGTAGCAACAGTAGGTTCAAACTCATCAGCGAGGAGCGTCTGTGTAAATGCAGATATATCCAGTTCTGCTTCGTTCGCTTGATTGTCCTCCCATATACTATCGATCCTTTTAAAGATGGGACGTAAGACAGGTACAGCATCTGCCCATCGAGATGTTTCCTCATGGCGTGTTCTACTCACAAGGTCAACGACTATCGGACGCAAAATCTCGTGCGATCCTTCCCAGTTGACGTAATCCAACGCTTCAAACATTTTATTCGCAAAATCAAGCGCGTGTCCATCGCCAGTGAAGTAAAAGTCTGTTGCTGCTGTGTACACGAAGTCTGCAATGACAGATTTATCATAGTCTCTATCATTGAGTGTTAGCAAGATACGTTCCGCTGCACCTCTATGGCGTTTATTGACAAAATAACGGAACCATCGTTTTAGTGTGCCCAGATCGTGATCATCTTTGACGCGTGGAAAGGGGGCGCGATAGGGGCGGGCACTTCCCGTTGTCCTACGACTGATCTGGCTTAACCCGTGTACGAGAAACAGGTTATGGTCATCCGGGTCAACATCATCCCACATGTTAGCCGCAAGTGTGAGGATTGCTACACCTGACGACCATCCGTCACTGCTTTTATGGGCGCCATAGTGGAGTCCTTGTTGAATAATCTCCGCTGGGTTTGCACCTGCATCACGGAGTGCTGTGACAGCTTTGGCGATAAAAAAGGTACTGCGGTCCTTAAGACCCCGTTCAAGTGCACGTTTGCCGTTTGCGATGACACGTTGTTTTGCTGCCTCTCGTTCACCTTTGGCTAACCCTACGTATAAATAACCGTCCTCCCGAACTTCAACAGGGAATGCTTTCAGGTCATCACCGGACGCTAAGAAACACGCTCCCGATTTGAGATCAAATTCCCAGTGGTGCCAATGGCAGATTAGCACACCATCGCGGATACTCCCTTTGGACATCGGGTACCCCATGTGTGGGCAACGGTTGTCAACTGCGTAGAATTTGTCGTTGTTTTTGAAAACAGCGAGGTGTGTGCCGTTGACATGGAAGGGTTTGCCTTCCAGTTCCTCAAAATCCTCAGCGGGGCAGAGTTGGTGGTAGATAAGTTGGGTTTCGTCTATTTCTGGTGGTGGAATTGGTTCGACGTTTATGGAACCGATGCCGGTTTCTTCAAGGGTTGAAGTTAGATTTTGCACAATGGACCTCCTATTGAAGATTTTTGTTTTTATTTTTGGATAACACTATTTCGGATGGACTATATTATAAGAGTATATTCAATTTTCTGAAAAATGTAAAGGGAAAAGAGATTAAAGGCTGAGACCCATAATTCACACGGACGCGCCTACACCAATTCAAGTTGGCAGATCTAAAAGTTTTGATGGGTTAACGGGAAATTGGAATCCACACCGCTCAACTATCAAGGCAATCGTATCTGCAACCCATTTTTCAGCATAAGGTGATACGATTACCTCACTATTTTCGCTATTTTCACCAATTAGTGTTTTCACATTGATTTTAAGGGGCCTGCCAAATTCATAAGGGTCATCCTGTAAACATGATACAACATCAATGATTGCACGTACTTCCTGTTCATATTTAAAAGGTGTTCTTTTATAGAAGTACGGATAATACAGCCATATCTCTGGGGGTACATCTTCAACCATATCAATTTGGTTGTAATCCTCAATGTACTCTATTTTACCGATAAATACATTAGGTTCATCAGGCAAACTATTCTTCAAGTTCTCCATAGTTGTTTTGATTGCTATACCGTTATTGCGTAGGTGATATTTGTCCCACATTGCCATGGATTCCTCGTCGCCATGATGCCAGCAGTTACACATGATGTATTGACGAAAGTTTGGAGCAATCTGACTGCCCGCGGATTCGTAAGACACTATTATTGATTCAGGTATGTATCCTTCAAACTTATCATCGTACTTATCGGCTCTTGTAAAAAACAAGGATTCTTTTGATAGAATATTGGCAAACTTTTCAAAACTCATGTATCGCCACAAAGTATCTTTATTTTTGGGTTGTCCGATACCTTTTAGTTCTTTAGACATAAAATACTTCTTTCAAAGCGAATGCGTCAGTCTACTGGCCCTGAAAATCTCTGAATGCATCACGGGTTTTCATGGCTATAGATTCAATGGTTCCTACATCAAATGTTAGCATATCAGTCTGTTCCGAGTCAGTCCTAACACTTTTTGACATCATGCCATAGATGAACTTATGAGATCTGGACCAGTTATCTATTTCCATCTCGGGAATTTCGTCTTCAACTTCTACCACTCTAATTCTAACCATGTATTCATCAAGTTTTACGGGGAGGGCAGACATTAGTGTAGACTGATAGCGTATGCTTTTAATTTCTACTAATGACCAATCTATATCAAAACCTTTTGATTCTTCTTTCAAAACTTCTTCAAATTTCTCCTGAAAATTAACTTTCATTTTTACCTCCGTACATAGTAGTACCTACACTGTTTGGCATAATTATTTTTCGACCATATTGACAATAAGCAAGCACACTACTCAAATATTACGCTTTTTACTTCACCACGATAGAGAACAACACTATACTGCAACGTCAAAGTTTCATCGGAGGCGAGACGGAACGGTTCATAATAAACAGGTGAGGGATGGATTAAGCAGTAGTTTTTTCGGTTACGCACCCACCACGTTGTTGGATAACGGGGATTATCGGAATGATCAATGATTACAACACCATAAGTTTCGTTGTCAGCGGGATGTGTGGAAGTGAAACTGCACCATTTACTCTGTTTACCGAAAATGTCCATCGGTTCGGTCCGTCCATCTGCATCCAATAGGTTGCCCGGTGTGATGATATTGTCAAATCGGATTGCCATACCGCTGTAGTATCTGCCATCTGCACCGGGTTCACCGCGCCGTAGGTCAAGCACAACCTCACGGTCGTTTGGATGGAGGGTTAACGATACTGAAATCCGCATGGCATCTGTGGTAGGCGCATGAACGGTTATTTTTCTGTGTTCGGTTAGATGTGTTGTGCCTTGCCAATCTACCCATGCATTTTCTGTTGTTAAACTCGCGCTATCTGCTGTGGTATTTAGCGAAATAATCCGTTGATGGACAATTTTACCGAAGCCTGTCGGGTCAGCACCTTGTGCGGGTTGTTCCCAAAAATTGACCTCGTTAACCTTTTTCCATGCAACCCATAACCCTTGATGATGCACGTGATCGCCGGGTTCGTTCATTGTGAGCGGTGGCGCACCGGGGAGGTTCAACGGATGACAAAACGGACGGTTGCCATCTTCAGGAAAATGGTAACCTAAGACTTGTTGTTCGTCCCAAGAAATAGTTAAACTGTGTTGTGTTTTTGATAGTGAGAACATAATTTTATCCATAGAAACAAGGGGCGTTCTGATAAGCGTTTACTGTTTATCTTCATGAGTCTGTTCTTTCAGTTTTAATGCGGTTTGGAAATCCGAATTCGCCTCAACAGATTGTCCCAGGGCTTTTTTCGCTATACCTCGAAAGCGGTAAGCTGTAGCAAAGTCTGGTTTAAGATGAATGGCTTGGTTAAAGTCCATAATAGCAGCCTTGTAATCCTTCAATTTTACCATTGCACTGCCGCGATTAAGATAAGCATCAACATAGTCAGGTTTGAGACGAATAACCTCGTCAAAGTCTTTGAGAGCAGTGGACTTATATTCCCACAGTAGTTCTACCTTTGCTTTGCCTCTATAAAAGTAGGCATAAACAAAATCTGGTTTAAGTCGGATAGCTTTGTCAAAGTCTATAATAGCTCGCTCATATCGTCCTAAATCTGACTTTGCAAGACCGCGATGGAAGTAAAAATCAGCGTTATTTGGTTTAAGACGAATAGCCTTGCCAAAGTCTGTTATAGCTCTCTCATATCGAGTCCAATCATATAAACCCAAAATTGCCTGCACACGCCCTCGGAAATAATAAGCATTTACACAATCTGGTTTAAAACGAATAACCTTGCTAAAATCTCTTATAGCAGGCTTATATCGTTGTTCTAATATTTCCTTTGCTATAATCCAACGCCAAATGGAAGCATCAGGATCATCTTCTTTTATGCAGACTGTATCATCAACATCTTCAGTAACAAGTTTGCGCTGTTCCAACCTATACTTTGCGAAACCTCGACGGAAGTAGGCATCTATATTTTCTGGTTCTATACGAAGTACTTCATCACAATCCGCGATAATGGATTCATAGTAACCTTGTGATAATTTCATTTAACCTTGAGTTTGAATTCTATCACACTTTCTACATCAGTATAAGCAGTAATTGAACTTACTGCATAAACAAGGGAAGTGACGAAATCATATCTTTCCTTTTGATGAAATTTGATTAAGAATTTGAAAAGTTAAGAAAAAAAGGTAATGTTGTAGACTTCATAACCGTTCTAAATCCATTGGTTCAGCTTTTCCTTCAGCGATTTCTTGTTTAGCACGTCGTGCAGCTGCAATGAGTTGATCTTGCATATTGTTAAAAGAGGTTTCCCAATGAAGTTCGTCTTCCAACTCAGTAATATACTCGCGTAGATGTTCCACAATCTGATCCTGTATTGTCTCTGGTAGTGTCTCCATCATTCTGGTAATGGTAGTAATTGCATTAGAAGCCATTGTTAGATCCTCCCAAATTAGTTGAGGTATGGGTTCACAACTTCGCGTTCAATAGCTAAACCTTCCCATTCGTCATCACCGGGTCCGTCGTAGATAAGGGTATGCGGTCCAGCAAATCCGGCTTTTTGTGTGAGTTCAAGGCATTGGACGTAATCTTCCTTATCCATTTCGCGCGGGGCATCAAAATGTGCTTTGGTATGGCACGATTCTGCTTTCGGAGCAATTACTGCGAGGTCAGCATATTTTGTATCACCACGCCAGTTGCCGAAGTCAAGGCATAGCCCGACCTCCCCATCTAATTTGCCTAAAATCGTATTGACATTTTCAGGTGTGGAAAAGATTGAGAACCAGTTTTCGGTCATCAAACGGATGCCCGCAGTTTCTGCGCGTTCAGTTAGTCGGGAGAGTGCATGTTGGCTTTGTGCTAAGGTTTCTGCAGAGGGTGCTGCTTTACCGCCGATGACACGCGCACACTGTGCACCGAGTTCACCAGCAATGTCAATCCATTTTTCGATCCATGCGATGTCGCGTTCTGCTTCGGATGAGTGGGTGATGTCGCCATCATCAATTAATAAAGAGAAAAGTTCAACATCAGCAGCTTGAAGTGCGGCGCGGAGTTCATATAGATAACTTTTTTCAATCGATGGGAGATGGAAATGACAAATCTCCACCGTGTTAATACCGAATTCAGCGATACGCATGGGCAGATCCAAAAGCGAAATGGAACCTTTGTTATGCGTTTCAGTAGGGATTTGCATGTCGTTAGCAGGTCCGGTAAATCCAGGTTTTCCAAGTTGACGATGCAAACTCCACGTTGAGACGGAAAGGCGAGGTGTTGGCATAATAAATTCTCCAAAGTTGGAATTTTAAAATCACTACTACAAGTTTCTAAAAAACAGTCTTACTTTTTTGTGGCTCTTCGTACTACTATACCGATGCCAACGAGAAACGCTGCAAAGGCAGTAATTGGAATCCATTTCATTATAATCCTTCAAATTTATTTATCAGTGCTTTTTGTAGCCCTTCGTACGATTCTCCCTAAGGTAATGAAAAATGCTACAATTACACCAGCGATGACCCATTCCATCCAATCCATTACAAATCCTCCAATTCATTCATTTTTTTACGGGCAATACTATCAAGTCGGTCAATTACATACATAATCACAAGTGCCCCAAGCACTCCAAATATAGAAAGAAATAACTGTACTTTTCCATAACTTTGAATCAACCATGCAATCAGAGAAATATCCGTTGCAATTGAAATAGCGAATATAACCTTTAGCCAACCAATTTCTTCCTTGAGTCTATCAATACGTGCCATGCTGATTGATTCCTTATAACTTTGGGCTAATCCACGCGACAACTTTTTCGACCATAACAGCAGTGGAATCACCAGAGAAAACATGGTCTGCCCCGGAGAGGTCAAGGAGTTCTGTCGGTTCGTTTGCGAACTGGAGGATATCAATACTATCTTGGATTGGAACGATATCGTCCTCTGATCCATGAACCAAGAGCCATGGGCCGCCAAATTTACTCGCTTGCTTTGCGACACTATCAATCGTTGCCATGTCGTCCATATAGGTTTGTGAGAGGGGACAGTCAGGTTCATCCCACATAAAGCCTTTGTCTGGTGTCACATCGCCAAATTCACGGTCAGCAAATGCTTTTGTATGCACCATCCCCGCAAGCGAGACAAGTACTTCAATCCGTTCATCGATAGCGGCACGCAGCACACCGACCGCACCACCCATACTATGCCCAACATAACAAATTTTGTAATCACTGAGCGCATCAATAATGCTACCGAGGTCTGCTACCTCTTTTGTGATAGTGGAGTCTGTAAATGCACCTTCCGATTCACCGTTGCCAGAGAATGAGAAGCGCAAGGCAGAGATACCAGCATCAGCGAGTCCTTCTGCCAAAGCAATGAGGGCAGGTCTATCTTTATTACCAGTGACTCCGTGCCCGATTATCACAATTCTGTCATCTTTGCCTTTGTGATATGTGTAGTCAAGGCGTTCGCCGTGTTCGTTTCTAATTTCACCAAACATAAGTTCTTTGTTTTCCTAATATGAATAATTTAATATGATGTGTAAGAAGTAGATTCAGAACTACTTATCAGTAACTTTGTTTTCAGATTTCCTTACGATTCAAAGTTCTTTATACATTTTTTCTATTCTTTCTTCAAAGTCAGGTGGCGGTGGCGGCGCGGGGCGGTATTTCCTGCCGCGTGCTTTCTCCTGTGCATTGACTTCTTTCAGATAAGCATTGAGTTCTTCCATTGAGTTGAATTGGGCATTGAATTCTGCTTTCTCCCGATAGATTTTTTCAAGGACGGGATCGGTTGGTGGATCAGGTTTCTCTTTCATTTAAATATCCTATATGAAATAATCTGTGAAATATGACTTGTGTAAATGTTTACGGTTTGCGAAGTATACATACTTCGCAAACCGTAAAGAGGGGTTACTTGCCGTGTCCGTTATTCTTCAGTGCTTCAACAACCTTTTCGGGTTTGATCGGCAGTTCGGTAATACGGACACCGATAGCATCATTGACAGCATTTGCCATCGTGGCTAAAGTAGGCGTGATGGGTGGTTCACCAACACCTTTAGCACCATAGGGACCATTGGGCGCAGGTACTTCAACAATAACAGATTGAACTGTTGGAAGGTCAGCAGAGGTCGGAACACGGTAATCAACAAATCCGGGATTTATGTTTCCGTTTTCACCGTATTGCATCTCTTCCATCATAGCCCAAGCATAGCCTTGCACAGTCCCACCTTCTATCTGTCCTTCAACCGCCATCGGATTAATGGCAAAGCCAACATCTTGAGAGGCAACAAGCTTCAGGACTCTCGTTCTGCCAGTGTCGGGGTCCACCTCAACTTTAGCGATTTGTGCTGCGAGTGCAGGCGTGCTCGGTTGCCGTGCAAAAGAACCTTTACCAACGATGGGACCACCTGTTGTTGAGAGACTAAACGCCGCGAGTTCACCTAATGAGATGGATTTCGGCGGGTCTGCAGTGATCACATGAACAGCACCGTCTCTAAGTTCAAGATTGTCCTCATTTGTATTGAGTCTTTCAGAGGCGAGTTCAAGGATACGTCTGCGTGCGTCTTCAGCTGCAAGTTTAGCAGTGTTCCCCATGGTGAAGGTGACAACACTACCGCCTGAACCCGTAGAATAAGGGGCTGAATCGGTATCACCACGTCGGATTGTAACGTTTTTGTATGGAATGGTCAAGATTTCAGCGATAATTTGTGTGATTGCTGTATCCGTTCCTGTGATGTCCATGGACCCGTGAAAAATCCGCGCGCTGCCATCTTCGTGAACGGAAACATAAACGCCACCGGGGCCGCACCCGTTTGTCCAATCACCAACTGCCACGCCCCAACCTTGGTTATCACTTGCTTCTCGATCCCACCAGCCAGCGGCATCAGCAACAGCTTCCAAAGTTTCTTTGTACCCGACTTTCGGTTCACTTCCACCTGCGGGGACAGCGTCACCTTCTTCACGCATATTCATCAGGCGGAATTTGACGGGGTCCATTCCTATCTGTTCAGCAATATCGTCAAGTTGCGATTCGCCTGCAAAAATAGCTTGTGGTGCGCCCGGTGCCCTATAGGCAGCAGTGCCAGATTTGTTGGTATGCACACCGTAAGCGTCTACCTTGATGTTTGGAATCTTGTAGACGCCGCGAACTCGGATAGTACTACCAATAGATGCCCCAGAGACTGAACCGGAATCCCAAAAAGCAAGTGCTTGCCGCGCGAGGATATGCCCGTCTTTAGTGGCGCCAGTTTTCAATTTGATAACGCATCCAGGTGCAGGTCTACCATCAAGGAATTCCTCTTCACGCGTCATTTGCACACGAACTGGGCGCCCACTTTTCTGTGAGAGTAGCACAGCAGGAACGTGTGTAATAATTACACCAAAACGTCCTCCAAAACCACCACCCATTGTTGTGCCAATAACGTTAATTTGCGTCAATGGGATGCCGAGCGTACCTGCAATACCTGAACGGATAGCAAACGGACCCTGCGTAGATGCCCAGACAGTTATCTTACCAGATGAATCTGCACTGGCAACAGAAACATGCGGTTCCATGTAGGTCTGATGCACACGCGGAATAAAGTATGTGTCTTCTACGACAACATCTGATTCGGCAAATCCCTTTTCAACATCACCTGCTTCGGTATGGCTTTCAGCAGAAATATTATAGTAAACTTCATCTATGTATTTTTCTAATTCTGCCTCAAGTTTACGAATTTCATCGGAATTGCTGTCCACTTGATCAGCTAATTTCTTGATTTTAGCATTGATGTCTCTCCGATTTGGACCATCTTTTGTTGCATCTCCATGTAGACGAGGGGCAGAAGACTTTATTGACTCTATCACATCTTGCACAACGGGCAAAACTTCATATTCAATTTTTATGAGTTCTGCCGCTTCTTCGGCAATATCAGGGTCGGTAGCAGCGACAGCGGCGATCGGTTCACCCAAATAAAGCACCTTATCAGTCGCGAAGACACGGCGACCACTCGGCACATCATCTTGCGTGATAATTGCCCTGACCCCAGGTAGTTTTTCAGCTTCGCTTGTATCAATACTGAGGATATTGGCGTGTGCATGCTTACTTCGGACGATTTTGCCGTAGAGCATTCCAGCGGGGTGTACATCCGCACCGTATTGTGCGGCACCGGTCACCTTTTCAACTGCATCAACGCGCGGTAGTTTTTGACCGACAACACTATATTCTGACATGCAATTCTCCTTTCACTTTCGTTAAGTTGTATGTTAACACTTGGTACATGCTATTCTTCTGCAACTTTGCTTGCAGCAGGGAGTTCTATTTTTCCACGCCCAATAGCTGTATTACATCTTTTACAAACCTTAAAGGTATTTTCATCGACTTCCCGTTCATAAAGGACCTTTACACCGGTGCGGCCACAAGCGGGACACGTCCCACGACCATTATTATACTCGCCTTCATGGACAGTTCCGTTCGGAGCAACGTATAGATGTCTTATACCACTTCCACGATGTGTTTTCGCCATGTTTTACTCCTTTTTTAACTTAAATAGATCAGAATTATTTGTTCTCTATGAAGTTGTACGTATCTCTTCTGCGGCTTGTAACACCGCTTCAAGTATCTTTGTATATCCGGTACAACGGCAGATATTTCCACCAAGTGCATGTCTGAATTCTTCTTCAGTCCGGTCAGGATTTTCATCTACAAGTGCTTTCGATGCCATGATAAAACCGGGAGTACAAAAACCGCACTGATAACCGCCGGTGTCAATAAATGCTTGTTGAATAGGGTGTAATTCGCCATCGCTGGCTAACCCTTCAATAGTGGTAATCTCTTTTCCAGAAGCGGTAACACCGAGCACCATACATGACGTGACGGCTTTGCCGTCAACGATGACGGTGCATGCACCGCAGTCCCCCGTGCTACATCCTTCTTTGGTACCTGTCAAACCGATTGTATCGCGCAGTACTGCAAGTAGCGTTTTGCGCGGTTCAATAAGTAAATCGTGTTCATCACCGTTGACTGTTAGACTGACAGGGTGTTTTGCCATAATTTTCTCCTTAACTTAAATACGATGTGAGAGTCAATCCTCGCGTAGATATGAATGTTTTTTACCTTGTTGCTCTGTCCAAAGCGTATCGGAGGGTTCGTCTTGTAAGGACATCAACCATCTCCTTGCGATGTTCAGCGGAGCATCGTAAATCTGATATCGGACTGGCTGCAGCAGCCGCTGCTTCACCTGCTTGTTGCAGAAGTTCAGGTGTGGATATTTTTCCTTTTAGAAGATTCTCTGCTTCTGTAGCGCGAATTGGTGTTGGGGCAACAGCCGCAAGTCCGATTCGCGTGTCTTTAATTACACCGTTCTGCAAATTGACTGCAGAAGCCACACCGATAAATGCTAAATCCATGACTTCACGGATCTTATGTTTGATATAGTGAGAACCAGATGCAGGGCTCGGTAGATGGAATTGCGTTATAATTTCACCCGGTTTTAAGACGGTCTGCCCTGGACCGGTGAACAGCTCATTAATTGGTACAGTTCGTTCACCCTCAGCACTCGCGATGCTGACCTGTGCATCAGCAACGAGCAAGCCTGCAACCGTGTCTGCGGCGGGAGAGGCGTGTGCAATGTTGCCACCGATAGTCGCAAGGTTGCGAATTTGGATAGAACCAATTTCGGATGCACCTTCTGCCAATGCCGTGTGATGTTTCTGTATATCTTCGGATAATTCAACTTCTCGCACCTTCGTCATCGCACCAATGGTTATGCCATTATCAATATCGGTAGTGATACCATCTAAGTCTGGAATTTTCTGTAGACTTATTACAGATTGCGGCATCTCGGTATATGCCTTCATGCCGATAACAAGGTCTGTCCCACCTGCAAGGAGCTGCGCGTGTTCTTGTGCAAACAGGCGGGACGCTTCTGCAAGGGTGGTCGGTTCAAAATACTCAAAATTTTTCACATCTGTTCCTCCATTTCATTTTGTCTCTTCAGGGTGTGATGTTCCGTTTCTATCTTCTTTTACTTCGTGAACACCTGATTATTTGCTACTATTAGGATACCGAATTAAAGCGTAATTGTCAACCTTAAATTCTTTGAAGAATTCAGAAATTCGTTTTTTAGGTTTTGTATCCTCTAACGAAAAAGGTTTAGGTATTACGCAAATTTTGATTACGAGAGGACTCGCTGGAAAAAGTGGTTTAGAAAGGGAACTGCCTCTACTTGAACACAGACGCTGGTATTCGAGATTGTCCCTTGACGTTCGCGCCGCAGGTCAGCAACAGTCATACCGCTTGTCAAATTACCCTCGGTTTCAACTTGCACATTAGCATCAACACTCTCAAAAAAGTCTGGATGTGTCAACATGCCAACAGGTAGTGCATCGTGGATATGCAATCCGTAAAAACCTATATGCTCACGGTAGAATTCCATGCAGGCTTGGGTGGATTCTATAAGAAAGCAGGATATTTTATCACTTCGCCCTTCGATTTCTGCATTCAGTCGTTCACCTGTTAAAACTACCTGATGTGTCACATCTAACGGGGCAATGTGAACAGGAATACCGAAATTAAAGACCTCCTGCGCAGCATGTGGGTCAACGAAGATATTGAATTCTGCAGTAGTTGTAACGTTCCCATATTCTCTAAATACACCCCCCATCAAGACGATGCTCCGAAGTTTCTGCATGCTTTCTGCGTCTTTTTGGATTGCTCTCGAAATATTTGTTAAGGGCCCCAAAGCAACTACAATCAGCTCATCAGGATAACGATCTACCATTTCAAGTATCAAGTCAACACCAGCAAGTGTTGAAATTTCACAGTTCGCCAATGGATAACATAGACTTCCATCAGAATTGCGCAGTTTACTGATATTGCCTAATCCATCTTCACCGTGTACATGTTCTGCCTTCACGAGCGGTTTTATAAGCGGTTGCGCCTCACCTTTTGCAACAATAGGAAATTCAGATAATTCAAGGACACCTAAAATCGTCAGTAGGTTTTGCGTTGCTTGTTCAACGTTCACGTTTCCACTCACGGTTGTTATTGCTTCTACCCGTAATTCTGGTGATTTCATCGCGAGGAGGATTGCCAGCGCGTCGTCTACTCCCGGGTCTGTATCTATAAGAATTTTATGCATTGTTTACATTCCGTCGTTTGATATACGAAAAAGTTTTCTCTATTTTAACGCTAAACGGCTATTTTGTCCAATGCAGTATTTTCTATCTGAATCGCAGATTTTCTCGGATTAGGAAGATATCGCGACCGGAAGATCGCTCCTACAAAATATTTGATACAACATATAACGGTTTATGTGATGACAAACGCCACAATGTTTTTTAATTAACTATATGCCAAAAACTTTACACACCAATATTTTTCCGAAACATGATCTGGAAATTTTTGATGACTTAAGTTATACTTTCTAAAACACTGTTTTAATACAACAAGGAGTTCTCTCATGAAATTTCTGTGTTATACAACCGCTATAATTATCTGTTTAGGTTTAAGCATTTTCTCTATATCAAACATTGCTTGGACAGATGGTCATCTTCAGATTATGGAGAAAGAGAAGAAAATCGTTTTAAAAGGGCAAATATCCGAAGCACTTGGTGAATATGACTCACACCTAAAAGGTGCTGTTGAATATCTTTTTTGTGGTCCTAACGGTAAAGAGTATGAAAGTATCATTGTTGTTGATGCATCAGCGCAAGAAATATATGAAGCGATGGACAAACTTGGGGTGAAGCCTGGCAATCCTGTTGACCAAGACATGGAAACGGAGGAAAAGATTCCTGCTAAAGGTCCTTCTGTTATCATCAATGTTGAATGGACGGTTGACAAAGAAACAAAAAAAGTACGGGGTGAAGACCTGTTATATAATGTGAAAACCAAAAAACCTATGAAACATGTCGCTTGGATCTATACAGGTTCACGAATGGTATATGATCTTGATGGAGAGGATGAAGACGTAATGATTCCATTGGCATATTCCACTAACGATATGGCCGCACTCAGTCATGTGGACCCGACGACACTGTTTATTAACCCGTTACCTGAATCGGAAGAGGAGAATCTATATAAAAAGAATGACGACTTATTGCCAGAACTTGGAACTCCCATCAAACTGATTATTGAGGTAAACCGGAAAATGCAGCTATATGTGTTAATAAGTGGCAAGGTGCAAGGAGTCAATTTCCGTAATTTCACGCGAAGGAACGCCCAGCAACTCGGAATTAACGGTTATGCTAAGAATTTAAGGAATGGCAAGGTAGAGGTCGTCGCGGAAGGCGATAAAATACAGTTAGATGCATTGGTGGGAAAACTACGGCAAGGTCCCCCCGCTTCAAAGGTAGACGACCTAAAAATTGAGGAGCGCGCCTTCACAGGTGATTATAAGTCTTTTGACATACGGTATTGAGTTATGGTGGAAATACCGTTAATTTCAGGAATATTACTTGCTGCGGGGCTATCTACAAGGATGGGACACCCGAAACAGTTGCTTCCTTTTGGCAAAAGCACAATCGTTGAAACTGTGGTTGACAATATGCTTGACGCAAAGTTTAGTGAGGTCATCGTTGTTGTTGGACACTGTGCTGAGCAAATTCAAGATATATTGGGAGAACGTCCGGTTAAAATCGTTTTTAATCCTAACTACCGTGAAGGCATGTTAACCTCTGCGCAGGCGGGCATCCGTACGCTTAACTTCGCAAATGCAAGAGATGCATTCTCACTTATGTTGGTTGACCAACCCTTTATTACATCTGCATTGATTGACAAGGTAATTGATGCCTACGCACAAACTGATAAAGGCATTGCTTTGCCGAGTTACAATTATAAGCGCGGGCACCCTGTCATTTTTCAGCATCAGTACGCTAATGAAATTTTAGCATTAGGTAAAGAGAGTGGTGGAGTCCGATCTCTTTTTAAATCGCACAGTGAAGATATTCATTACGTCCCCGTGGACACTGATGATGTTCTACGCGATATTGACTATCGTAAAGATTATGAACAGGCCTTACGCAAAAATAGATAACCCCAAGGATATTTGGACTTACAACGCAAAAACTATGTTTGAATCAATTGAAAACGTCCAGGCTTTATGTGAAAAACAAGCATACATCGCAGATAAGGGTTTAGCAACAACGCTCTATCTCGCCCACCATCTCAAAAAACCGATCTTTTTGGAAGGTGAACCGGGTGTTGGCAAAACCGAGGTAGCAAAAGTCCTGGCAGATGCTACAGGCGCAAAATTAATTCGGTTGCAGTGTTATGAAGGCTTAGATGTGAACAGCGCGCTATATGAATGGAATTACACTCGACAAATTTTGCAGCTCCGTATAGATGAAGCACAAGGACGCGATAAAAAAGAGATTGGAACGGATCTTTTCAGCGAAAA
This sequence comes from Candidatus Poribacteria bacterium, assembly GCA_965221425.1. Taxonomy (GTDB): domain Bacteria; phylum Poribacteria; class WGA-4E; order WGA-4E; family WGA-3G; genus MSPOR6. The sequence continues at coordinate 1,996,959 of OZ244889.1, forward strand.
ATTTTTGCTAAAACGACCACTGCTTGAAGCGATCCAAGGCAACGGGGATGTCCCACCTGTCCTACTTATTGACGAAGTTGATCGGAGTGATAGTGAATTTGAGGCATTTCTGCTTGAAATTTTGTCCGACTTTCAAATTACGATCCCCGAAATCGGCACGATCCGTGCAAAACAGATTCCCTACGTTGTCCTGACCTCAAATCGAACACGCGAGGTACATGAGGCACTCAAACGCCGTTGTCTCTATCAATGGATAGATTATCCGACTGTAGAGAAGGAATTGGCGATTGTGCAGACGAAGCTGCCACAGATCAATGAATACCTTGCACAGCAGCTGTGTCAGATGATGCAACTGTGGCGAGAAGGCGATTACTTCAAAAAACCAGGGATTGCCGAAACATTGGATTGGGGATTAGCGATTTTAGCACTCGGCAAAACACAATTGGATGCTGATATCGTCGCTGAAACCCTTGGATGTGTCTTCAAATATCAAGATGACATTCAACGGGCCCGGACAGTGGAGTTGAGTGAGCAAACAGATGGACCGAAGCAATAAACACCGACGTGTTCAAAGAAAAATCTTCATCAGTATCGGATATCCACTTCTCCTTGTTGCCGCTTTTTGCACAATGGTGCCACTTCTGTGGTTATTAAGTTCCTCTTTCAAAACAGCTGATGAAGTTTTTGCTGTGCCGATTCGGTGGTTTCCTAAACTACCACCGCGTGTAACATCCTCACCTTACATTGTCAACAATGCCTATCCAAAAATAAAAAAACCTGCTTCAGTTGATCCTGATGTATGGAAAAATCTGCAACCTGAATTAGAACAAGCAATCTGGAAAAATGTACAGAAACACATTGCTGAAAATTCACAACTTGCCACTTCTAACTTTTCACAGGATTTACAAACCGAAATGACAAAAGGTGTCTGGCAGCAGCATGTTGCTACACTGCCGGCTGAAGTGTGGAATAACACAACAGCGTCTATTGTCAACGAAGTAGAGAATTCTATTATCCCTGAAACAGTTGAAACTATCTGGGACTCAGTCTACCGTCAGGTTACCTTAGGCACTATTGAAATAGAAGATACAGAATTTAACAGAATGAAGGTTGAATCCGTAAAATGGGCTGCTGATTCAATAACATTACAGCAAATTTTGGATCCCGATGTGCCAGAACCTATTACCACTTTATCTTATAATTACCAAGATAAAAATGATGTGCGCTTGACAACAACTATTTCATCCCCTATTCCGATAAACCGTATCCGCCGCATTATACTGCCTATAAAAGGCGATGCGTCTTATCATCACCTTTCTTTAGCTGTTTCAGTGAACGGCACTACATATCAACCAACACATCCTTTTGTTTTAGGTACTGCTCTACCGGAGGATACTGTCTGGCGGCTGCATGGTATTCCTGGTGAATTAGAATCATCTCACATTCTAATGCGGCAAATTGAGGTAAATGATGAAACTGGCACACCTGACAAAGCATTAGAAACAAACGCTGGAAACAGGTTACTCCTACAATTAACTATTCATCGCCCATCTTACTTGTCAATTGTATGGCATAAACTCACTTCTAACTATCGCAATTTATGGAAAGCAGTGCCGTATAATCGGTATTTTATTAACAGCGTTTTCATTGCGACTGCGTCAACGCTTCTCACCCTGTTTTTCTGTTCACTTTGCGGTTATGCATTTGCAAAATATCAGTTCCGTGGTAAGACAATTTTGTTCGGTATCCTGCTTGCTTCCATGATGGTGCCGTTTCAAGTATTACTTGTTCCGTTGTTTGGATTGATGTACGACATCGGTTGGCTCAATAGCTACAAAGCGATTATAATTCCATTTTCTGTGGGAGCATTCGGTGTGTTTTTGATGCGTCAATTTATTGTCACGATTCCATCGGAACTGCTTGATGCTGCTCGCATTGACGGTTGTTCCGAATTTGGCATATATTATAGAATAGTCTTACCTATCATCAAACCGGCACTTGGTGCATTGACTATCTATTCCTTTTTGAGTTCATGGAACGGCTATCTTTGGCCTCTTATTGTTTTGCGCGATGAAGCAAAATATACGTTACCCATCGGTTTAGCAAATCTTGTGGGTATCTATCGGCAAGATTACGGCATGTTAATGGCAGGAACGCTGCTGTCGTTGCTACCAATCGTAATCCTTTTTTTAGCAATGCAACGCGAATTTGTTCAAGGTATTACCCTTGGAAGTGTGAAGGAGTAAACACTATGTCTGAATGGACAACGGTCACAAAAACATCTGCGATTAAGGAAGGGCGCGGAAAATCTTTTACTGTCAACGGAAGGCGGATCGCTATTTTGAATGAAAACGGCAAGTTTTGTGCTGTGGATAATACTTGTCCGCATGCAATGGGTTCACTTGGTAGAGGAAGGGTCCGGAACGGGATTATTGTTTGCCCAGTTCATGGGTATGCCTATAGGACAGAAACGGGTGAATGCCAAACTGATCCGCGTCTACGGATCAGAACCTATCCTGTCATTGTAGAAGATGAGGAGATAAAAGTTCAAACGTAATTGAAGAAACTTCCTTATAGTAGATTTTAGAATTACCGAAATTTTTATTTAAACTTCATTTAGGTTGTGTTCCGTTTCTGCACAACCTAACAGGTTGATGCTCAGAAATATCCAAGTAATTGGCTGATGTAAAAAGTGTGCGCGATTATTTTTATAGAGGCAATGACCACACGGGTTAAACTTTTCATTAGCATACATTACTTTATATGAGCCGATGGATTTAGAAAAAGTCAAATCCATCGGCTACATCGTTTGCATTATCAGTATCCAATTCTACATATTTTTTAAGAGTTCGCCTATCAATGCTTAATGAAGCGGCTGCTTTAGTTATAGATGGATACTTCTCAGCGCGTGCCTGGGCAATTTGATGTAGAATTTGGTGCCAACTCATACCTGCTGTATAGAATATTTCTTTTTTTTCAAGATTGGGCAGGTGTTCTAATATTTCGCGGACGATTTCGTGTTGTGTTTCTTCAGGAAGTGCTTTTAATTGTGAAATTAAATTCGGGACAGCCAGTGAATAGGATATGTCTTTTTTTATGTCAAAGGGTAAGACAGGTTTTTCCAAATCTGGAGCGATGAGTAAATTGTCTGGAAAATTTTCGAGTTCAAGTTGATCTGTTTTGGCAAGCGAGATCGCTGCATGAACAGTGTTTCTAAGCTGCCGTATATTGCCAGGCCACTTTGCTTGTTCAAGGTGATTGAGTGCTGCTGACGTAATCCCTGTAACATTCTTATCGTGTTTAGGAGCAAGTTCAGTAATAAAAAATCGGACTAAAGGCGCAATATCTTCAGGCCGATCCCGTAGAGGCGGCACCCGAAGCACCACGCCATCAAGACGGTAATAGAGGTCTTCTCTAAATTCCTTCTGGGCAACTGCCATACCGATGCTTCTGTTTGTCGCTGCGATCAGATGGACATCCGTTGTCAACACTTGATTCCCACCGAGCCGCGTGAATGTATTTGTGTCTAAGAAGCGGAGGAACATCTTTTGGGCATCAAGACACATTTCGGTAATCTCATCTAAAAAGAGGACACCACCATTTGCTTTTTCAAAAGCACCGCTGCGTTGACGTTCTGCCCCGGTAAAAGCCCCCTTTTCATGCCCAAACAGTTCACTTTGCAGCAACTCAGCGGAAAACCTACCACAATTGATTGCTACAAACGGTTTGTCTGATTTCGGATTGCTGTTGTGGATGTATCTCGCTATTCCTTCCTTACCAACACCAGTTTCGCCAATAATGATAATCGGAATATCTGATGTTGCAATCTGTTGAATTGCGTGATAAATCACTTGCATTGATGCTGACGGTAATTCAGTGAACGCCGTACTCCAATTCATAATTCCCTCCTTCAAGAATAAAATAACGGAATGGAACTTTAAAGATGATACTATAACGTGTAATTTCGTGCAAGAAAAATAAAAATGTATAAACTTACAAGAGACATTACCTCGTTAAACATTGTAAATGACAATGTTTGCCGCGTCCGAACTCACGTTTTGTCCAAAAACTTTACATATCCAGATGGACAAAAACCTTGAAAACTGCACTTGATCCTGCTATAATAACGGGAATCTCAGTATCGGAGTACAAAAGAAAATGGCAGTCCCACTTCTCAGCATGCAAGCAATTACGAAAGATTTTCCCGGTGTACGTGCGTTAGATAACGTGAGTTTTGAAGTGCATTCTGGTGAGATTCATGCCTTGTGTGGTGAGAATGGGGCAGGCAAATCAACGTTGATTAAGGTTCTCGGTGGGGTGCATCCGTCCGGCACATATCAAGGGCAACTATACATCAACGGTGTTGAACAACGTTTCCGCAACGTGCGTAATGCAGAACACGCTGGCATCGCTGTCATTCATCAGGAATTGGCATTGATTCCAGAAATGACGGTAGCGGAAAATATCTATCTCGGCAGGGAACCGCGCAGATTGGGTATAATTGACAAATCACGCTTGTATCACGATGCGGGGCAGTTGTTGGCGCAATTTGGATTGGAAATTCCGCTACAGGGGCAGGTCTATAAACTCGGTATTGGGCAACAGCAACTTGTGGAGATAGCAAAGGCGTTATCCCGAAATGCACGTTTACTTGTACTTGATGAACCGACAGCGGCATTGACTAAAAGCGAAGTGGACATTCTTCGACAGATTCTAATGCAACTTCGAGACAAAGGGGTAACCTGTATTTATATTACCCACAAACTCAAGGAGATATTTCAGATTGCTGATCGGGTGACTGTGCTACGCGATGGCAAAACGGTCGCTACGCAATCAATTGGTGAATGCACCGAAGACAGCCTGATTTCGCAAATGGTTGGTCGGGAATTGACGACACTTTTCCCGGATCGTGAACATTTTACGACATCTTCAAAAGAAGCGGAAATAGCACTACGGATAGAAGACTTAAGCACGTATCCTTTAGAACCCCCGCGTCTTGAGAAGATCAGTTTTGAGGTGCGCCGTGGGGAGATACTTGGGATCGCAGGGTTAATGGGAGCAGGCAGAACGGAATTAATAAATACTATTTTTGGGGTACATTCCGGACGATGGAGTGGAAAGGTTTATACGGATGGGACACATGTCCAGATTCGCTCACCACGCGATGCGATACGGCGGAGAATGGCATTAGTCAGTGAAGATCGGAAACGGTATGGACTTATTTTGGATAACGATGTTGTTCAAAACATGACGCTTGCAAGTCTCAGTGCATCTGGAGAAATTACATCGTATGGGATGATCAACCGGCAGGTAGAGTATCAGAAAAGCACACACTCTGTGGATTCACTCCGTATAAAAGCAGCTTCACTTGATGTTCCTGTTCGTCAGCTTAGTGGTGGAAATCAGCAGAAAGTTGTTTTAGGTAAATGGCTCATGACGCGTCCGACGGTGCTATTTCTTGATGAACCGACACGCGGGATTGATGTCGGCGCGAAGGCGGAAATTCATGCCTTAACTGCGCACCTTGCTGACGCAGGTGTTGCGATCGTGTTGGTATCTTCTGAGCTCCCAGAGATTTTAGGAATGAGTGATCGGGTTTTGGTGTTACACGAAGGCAGAATTACAGGCGAATTTGTCAACGAAAATTTGACGCAAGAGGATATCTTGCGGTGTGCAGCAGGAGCGTAATGGAAAAGGTATTTAAAACAGAGAGTCCAGAGGAGACGCAAACTCTCGGCGAGAAACTCGGCAAAACGCTGAAATCCGGTGATGTTATCGCACTTATCGGTGACCTTGGTGCTGGCAAGACGTGCTTAACACAAGGTATTGCGCGTGGAGTCGGTATTACGCCAGATGAAGTCGTCAGTAGTCCTTCCTATATTCTTATAAACGAATATAACGGAAAGATTCCTATCTATCACATCGATCTGTATCGGATTGAAACTGCTGCAGAGATTGCTGACCTCGGATTAGGTGAATATATAGAGAGCGATGGTGTCTGCATTATTGAGTGGGCGGAACGAATGGCAGATGAATTACCCGATACATGTATAAAGATACACATTACGTGGGAAGATGAAAACACCCGAACCTTCAAAATACAACATTCTATATCTTGATAGCGGTTCAGGTATTGGCGGCGGACAGCGAAGCCTACTGCTATTATTGAAATTGGTAAATAAACAACGTTGGACACCTTTTGTTGGGTGTCTCGGTGGAAGTCCATTTGCGGCGGAAGTGGCAAAGACAGATGTGCAGGTTGTGCCGTTATCTCTCCCTGAAGCGCATAACAAAACCGATAAGGTTAAGCGATTTACGTTCCGAGATTTGCTCAACGATTTTCGGCAACTGCAGGTCATCCCACAACTCCATCGGGTAGTAAAGCAGCATGAAATCGCGCTAATTCATGCCAATTCACTTTCCGTAGCACTACTTGGCGGTATCGTAGCGAGATTGCACCGCATCCCAATTTTAATGCACAAACGTTACGCAACATCCTACGGTATCTTGGACAAGATTTGTGCGAAACTGCTACATCGCGTGATTTTGGTGTCAGAAGCAACACGATGGGATTTCGCACCTGAAGCAAAGCAGACCCTCATCTATAACGGCGTGGATTTAGAAGCATTTCAGGCATCACAGACAGAAGTAGAAACTCTTCGTGCAGAACTCTTTTCGGAAAATGCGAAACCTATAGAGAGTGAGTCGAAGCTGCCAATACTTGTGGGTGTTGTGACTCGGATAACACCAGAGAAGGGCATCCATTTTCTTGTGAGGGCGGTAGCTGAGTTAAAAAAGACTTTTATTGATGCCTCGGTTGACGTTAAATTGTTAATTGTCGGCGGTCCCTATTTTCAGAAGGATCATGATTATATGGCCTCACTGAAACAGGAGGTAGCCGACTTAGAGGTTGTGGACTCTGTCATTTTCACCGGTTTCTTATCGGATACGCGCGTCATAACGACTTTGCTTGACATCGTATTAGTGCCTTCTATTATCCCAGAGGCTTGCCCACGTACCATCATTGAAGCGATGGCAGTGGGTAAACCGGTGATTGCTACGCCACTTGGAGGGAGCAAAGAACTGGTCACACCTGAAACCGGAGTTTTGGTGCCACCTGAGAATGCTGAAGCAATTGCATCTGCTATTGCAAAACTCGCTGCGGATCGAGAACAGTTGGCAGAAATGGGAAAAGCGGCACGTCAGCGCGCCGAGCAGTTATTTAGCAGTGAGAAGAATACGGCATTCACAGAAGCTGTCTATACAGAACTATTAACAGAATGTTAAAAACTTGGCATTTGCTGCCTAAATTTACTAAACTTGGACAAGGAGTCGCAATGGATGGGGAAAGAGGAAAACTGAGTAGTCCGACGCAGGACGCACAAGTTAGCCAAGGCAGATTAAATCGAGTTTCTGAGTTTATAGGTGAGGAAGTTGGTGACACCTCCGATTGGGTTGAAATTTATCGCACTAGCGATGAGTGGGAGGTGAAACTTATCCAAGCAACTTTGGGGGCACAGCAGATCCGCTGTCGTCCTGTACAGGTAAAACAGGAACGGCAAACCGCTCTTTTCGTGGCACCGGAACATGAAGTAATAGCACTGGAGTTGGTGAGCCGCATTGACGTGGCAGTTGCAAATAATGAGGTGGAATCCTTATCTGGAGAAATGGCAGAAACACTCAAACAACGGGATATGGCAGCAATTACGGAGGAAGACCAATTAATGACTGCCGACTCTGGAGAGATGATTCTTGCACAACGTGAAGATATCGGCAGTGTTGTTTATGTTGCGGGACAAGGGTATGAACTCCGTGTTGGCCCGGAGCCTTATACCACCATAGCAGAAAACGACTGGGAAGAGTTTACAGATTTTAGCGCGCAACGTCAAGAGTTTGTTATGCTACTCCGACACGAATATTCGGCACTTTTTGAGTGGATTCAAGAAGAAAAAATGCTGGCTGAATTCGTTCGACTCATTGAGATGACGTATCAAGATGATGCGCCCGTTCCTGCGCCACCTCGTCAGTACGCTGATATTTCCGAGACAGAAACAGATACAACACCTTACAACTCGTTTGCTCTATTGAGTATGACAGCGGTTGTGATTTCGGTTATCACTTTGCTTTTCAGTGTTCCATGGCAGGTAAACCTTGTGTTGGCTGCGGTTTCGGTACTATTTGGTGTTATTGCGTTTTTCAGGATACGTATGCAGGCAGAAAGCCTTACCGATGGTGAAAAAACGGTGGGAATCCCGATGGCACTCAGTGCGATTGTACTTGCGTGCCTCGTTGTCGTATTTTCTTGGTGGTTAGATCAGCGTCCTAAACCTGAAGCACCGGAGAATCCGCCTGTACGTCAGCAGGCTGGCGATCAGTAGGGCAATTCAGACAAGAAATACCCAAAATATACCTTGTACTTGTCCAAATTGACATATTAAGCAAAATATGTCATCCTATATTTCAATGTACAGTGATATTTGCTATCTATAGACGCAAGCGGACAGACGAAGACAGAGCGGTGTCCTTGTGAATTTGACTTTTTGTAAGTTTTGGGAGGTTATATCTGATGCTACAGATTGAAATTCAGTCGCCTGATCTGGAAAAAGAGGTTAATGCCTTAATCGGGGTTAGGCTTTATCCTGCTTCTCACACTTTGATCGTTGATGCCCTTGAGAAACTGCTACATAACAAAAAGAAATCCCGGCTTGATGCTTCAATTCAACTCTATCAAGCTGGAGAAGTGACACTTGGGAAAGCCTCGGAGTTTGCAGGGATGCATCGTTTTGAGTTCGAATCGGTTTTAAAAGCGAGAGGTATCTTGAAAGTCGTTGAGGTCGGCTCGGTAGAGAAGTTGAATGAAGGTGTTTCGCGCATCAAAAGTTTTCACAGAGAAAATAGCAAGACTGAGGAATAGCAAACTTTGGTATTTATTGATACCGATATCCTTTCAATTTTCTCCAAAATTCAGCTCGCTTTTAACTTCTGTGGAGAAGATTTTCCTACTGAACCTAAAACGGCTTTCTATGATTGGTTATATATTACTGCGTTATTTCAAAACAAGAAAGATCAGATGCAAGAACTTGAAACATATCAAGGTTTTTCAGATATTGTTTTCAATCCAAATCGTTCGTTGAATTGCCAAGCACGTGCCGCTGCGCTATTTGTTTCATTATCCAAGAATGGACTGATTGATAAACAGATATTCAGGAATAAAGATTATTATCTCGCGCTTCTGAATGGGAGTAAACAATTTCCATCAGAACAGTCTGCACAGCAACTCAGTCTTTTTTAGGAAGTCGGAGTTAGAAACACCTCCTAAAAATAGGTAGAAAAGCAAAAAGGCAATCCCAATCAGCGTTGCCCAAAACGTGGTAGGATTTTCGTTGGAGGTTTCACACAGAGGAAAGAAATGACAATCGTAATATTCGGAATTGTCGTTTTAATTATAATTGGCGGCGGGGTGTTGATCGCGCGGTTAGCAACCGTCGCAAAGTCCAAAGGTTCTTGGGTATGGGGAGTCTTTATTCTTATTCTCCTTATCTGTATTCCGCTTTTTCTGTTAGGTATCTGTATGTGGCTGCTTAACTTTTACAATATAGACTTTGGTCCGCTTAATAATTAACCCATAACTGTCAACTTAGCGTTTCACTACCCACGGTAGACGCGTTTACAAAACGCGCCTACAAGATTAAGGTATTTAGTTGCAAATTTCCTTAAGTTAACACCTATGGTCTACTTAAGGGTTAACTCATTTCTGTAGTAGCGGAGTCTGTGCTGTCTGTCCCTGTGGCATTAGAAGATTTTCCTGCTATGTAAAGAAACCAGAAGGTCAACCCGATGGCAATCACAATCCACAATATGCCCCAAAACAGTGTTGGAAGGTTCGTTACTTCTTCCAGCATCCGAGCATCGGAACGTAGATTTGACCGATCCAAAACATCACTTTTAATATCAAGAATCGCATAAAGGCAACTTGTCACGCCAATGATGCGTAAAATCCAATCATTGACCACCTCAGGCAGAAACAATCCCAAAAGAATTAGTACTACCCCAAAACCGATGCCGAAAAGGTAAGTGAACATATCGGAACCAAAACCGATGGTGATTGCCACCATACCGATGCCGATGAACATACTCACCACTTTACCAAGGCGAGTCCTTGCTGCTAATAATAGGATAACCCCGCCCCATAACAGACTACCGAGATAACCAGCGGATAGTGTCCAGAAACGAGACCCTCCCCGAGTGAGTGCAAGACCGCCTTCATGTTGATTTATCTCAATTTTGACGATACTGCCTCCGGTAGCAATCGCTGCAAGTCCGTGGCTCACTTCGTGCATAAACACAACGAAAATCTTGAGCGGATAAATAACCATAGTATTCCACAATAGCACGATAGCGATGAAAATTAAAAGTAAAGCAATATAACGTTTAAAAAGTACCATCATCTATCCTCTGTAGAAAATCCTGAAAATACGTAGACGTTTCGCAGTAAGTGAGCATTGTAAAAGCAACCTTATGCGAGTAATATCAATGCTAATGTCAAATTGCTTGCATGTTTATTAGCAATCTGATATAGTATATCACAAGAAATGTAAATATACACCTAAAAATGAGGGTTTTGACCTCAAAATGTGTCAATGGGAATAAGAATAAATGAATACTTTCGGACACCTTTTTCGGATTACTACTTGGGGTGAATCGCACGGCGGCGCTGTCGGTGTTGTTGTTGATGGATGTCCACCACAGATTGACCTTGATATATCCGCTGTCCAATACGAACTCAATCGTCGCAGACCGGGGCAAAGCCATCTCACCACACCACGTCAGGAGGGAGATGTCGTTGAAATACTCTCTGGCGTGTTTGAAGGCAAAACACTTGGCACGCCTATCTCCATGCTGGTGTGGAACAAGGATGCGCGTCCTGATGCCTACAATCACTTGAAAGACCTTTATCGCCCCTCACACGCCGATTTTACATATCAGCAGAAGTATGGCATTCGGAACTGGCAGGGAGGTGGTAGAGCAAGTGCGAGAGAAACTATTGGGCGCGTCGCAGCAGGTGCAATTGCAAAACAGATTCTGCGTGAGCGATGTGATACAGAGGCACTTGCGTACGTCAAACAGATTCATACATTGGAAGCCTCAGTAGATGCAGACACGGTAACACTTGAGGCGATAGAAGCGAGTCCGGTGCGGTGTCCTGATCCAATTGTTAGCCCGAAAATGGCAGAACGTATTGATCAAGCACGCCGCGATCGGGATTCTCTTGGCGGTATAATAGAGTCAGTCTGCCGTAATGTTCCCGTTGGTCTTGGCGAACCTGTCTTTGACAAACTCAAGGCAGATTTAGCGAAGGCGATGATGTCATTACCTGCAACGATGGGATTTCAAATCGGGTCAGGATTTGATGGCATAACGATGACAGGTTCTGAACACAACGATGAATTCTACAATGAGTCGGGACGGATTCGCACCCGCACAAATAATTCTGGAGGCACACAAGGTGGTATTTCAAACGGTGAAAATATCGTATTTCAAGTCGCTTTCAAACCGACAGCAACAATCGGCAAACCGCAACAGACTGTGGATATAGACGGAAACGAGGTGACATTAGAGGCAAGCGGACGGCACGATCCGTGCGTGTTGGTGCGTGCTCCTGCTATTGTGGAGGCTATGGCAGCACTTGTTCTCGCCGATCATCTCCTGCGACACCAAGCGAAATCCTAAACTTGCACTATAAAAAGAAAAATTACGAAAACAGATATGGAAGGTCAAACGATCATAACAACACAACTGGTAGGTGTTGTTACAATTGACGATGTAGTTGATGTGATTAGAGAAGAAAATACGGAAGACATGCTAAAGATGGCAGGAACAGGTGATCTGGATATTACTTCTCGTTCAATCTTTAGGAATACCCGTGCACGCTTGCCTTGGCTGCTCGCAAGTTTCGGAGGCGGTTTACTCGCTGTTTATATCATCGGCATTTTTGAGGCACAACTGCAGCAAGTTGCGGTTTTAGCCGCTTTTATTCCAATCATCATGGGAATGGGAGGGAATATAGGTACACAATCCTCTACCATCATTGTGCGAAGTATCGCTCTTGGTGAGGTCGGTGTTAAAGATACATGGCGAGTGTTGTGGGGTGAATTTAGCACAGGGGCATTGCTCGGAACAACTTATGGAGTCTTGCTTGGAGGGTTTGCCAGTCTCTTTCTGCAATTCCGAGAATATGCTTGGAAGTTACCGCTTGTTGTTGCACTTGCGATCTTTGTAAACATGATGATTGCAGCAACGGTGGGTACAATCATTCCGATGTTTTTCAAACGGGTACGTATTGATCCCGCAGTTGCAACTGGACCGTTCGTTACAACGGCAATTGATGTGATTGGGATTTTTACCTATTTTTTGTTAGCGAAAATCTTTCTCTTTTAACGTGAGCTTAGTAAAAGTCTTTGTAGCGCAAACTGTTAGTTTGCGTTTTTACAGGCACAATCTAAATGAAGTTTAAGTAAATATTTCGGTAATTGGCAAGGTTAGGAAGAAATCAACGGTATGAATGCCATTTAGGCATTCCCCGCCTTGCCAGCAGCAGGTGTACATCTCTGCTGGCGAGGTTTCCTAACCTCGCTAAATTACCCAATTTATTTTTTAATCTTCATACAGATTGTGCTACAAGGTGGCAACTTAGGTTCTTTTAGTAAAACTTGATTCACCACCGTGAACATAGGACATCTAAAATGTCAACAGCAATTGAAATCAAAGGAATCGCATCCGATAAAACTTTGGAAACCTGTGCAAAACAGATTATTGTGTCTTATTTCCGAGAAATGATGTCTCACAAGGAAGGTGCAATTGATGGTATAGATATTCAATTCGTGCATGATATGCGTGTTACCTCTCGACGGCTGCGTGCGGCAATGGATAATTTCGCTGACTGTTTTCAAAAAGAACCGTTCAAAAAACACTATAAACAGATTCGAACAATCACACGGACAATGGGAGCTGTCCGTGATCTTGATGTCCTTATCGCGCGTTTTCAAAACGAGTTGCAAACCTTATCAGAAGTGGAACAAGGTGATATTCAAGGATTGATTGAACATCTACACCAGGAACGGGAAGAAGCGAGAAAACCGATGTTAAACCTGTTTACTGAACTTGATGCAAGCGATTTTGGGACACAATTTCTGACGTTCTTTGAGGTAAATGAATGAAATGGCAAAACCGCAAAAAATCATAGGACTCAACCCGAAACAAAGTTTTCATGAAAATGCCCGGACCATTCTTCCACAAAAGGTTGAAGAGGTTTACGCATGGGAGCAGTTTATACGAGACCCAGAACGGCGTGAAGAACTCCACAACATGCGGATTTCAATGAAAAGGCTTCGGTATACAATGGAGTTTTTCGCTATAAACTACGATAAACATTTTACTGATTTTATTGAAACTATTATTGGCTTACAAGACATCCTCGGCGATGTCCACGATAATGATGTTGTCTTAGAGGTCCTAACAGAGTATAAGGAAAACCGGCATCCCACTGATTTGCCAGGGGTTGATACACTTATTGCACGTACCAGCGAAGCTCGAAATGCGGACTATCAGGCGTTTTTAGAAAGATGGGAGCAATTATCAACAGCAGGTTTTAAACAAAAATTACTCACGATTATTGCGTCATAGAAAACACACATTATAGTGAAATACAAAATATATGCACACTTTTGGTACGTCGTACCTAAACCGCCAGACTGGACTGTGCTGTAGCACAAACTTTTAGTTTGTGCAGTAGTGTACGCAAACTAAAAGTTTGCTCTACAATTGTGTGCAAGTAATTATAGATTTCACTATAAAACACGACTGATACAAAAGGAAATGAAAATGAACACGAATGTTGTCGGAGTAGATATGGGTGGCACGAAGATTCTCGCCGCCGTTGTTAATGAAGAAGGTAATATCCTCAGCACAGCAAAAATTCCAACGCAAGCGAAAGACGATACGTCTATCGTGATTGATAGGATTGCAGACTGTATCCGGGAGGCTTTTCAAAAATCAGGCGTCGCAGCGAATTCTATTCAGGCAATCGGCATCGGCGCACCGGGACCGCTAGACCCGGAAACAGGAGTCGTTATTTTCGCACCGAATCTCGGATGGAAAGATGTACCACTGAAAACTGAATTGGAAACACGCATCGACATTCCAACATTTGTTGACAACGATGTGAACGTAGGAACGCTTGGTGAACACACGTTTGGTGCTGGGCGTGGTATGCAGAATTTAGTCGGTATTTTTGTCGGGACTGGCATTGGAGGTGGTATTGTTCTGAACGGTGCGCTTTTTCACGGTGCAAGCAAGACTGCTGGAGAAATCGGACATATCATTGTCAAAGCAGACGGGCCTAAATGTGGATGTGGTAACCGCGGGTGTTTAGAAGCGTTGGCAAGTCGTACAGCGATGACAAAACAATTCCAAAAAGCAATACTGAAAAAAGGTAAAAAAAGCGTTCTTACTAAACTTACCAACGGTGATCTCGGTTCAATTCGGAGCGGCACCTTAGCTAAAGCACTTCGTAGCAAAGACAAATTAACTTTGAAAATCTTCAAAGAAGCAACAAAATATCTTGGCGTTGGTATCGGTTCAATTGTCAACTTCTTAAATCCGGAGATGATTGTCTTAGGTGGTGGTGTCGTTGAAGCACTTGATGATAAATTCATAGACGGTATCCGCAAAGCTACGAAGAAATATGCACTACCTGATACATTAAAAGGAGTTCAGATTGTAAAGGCAGAATTGGGGGATAACGCGGGTGTACTTGGTGCAGCTGCGTTGGCAAGGCAGAGGTTCAAAGTGGGATAATAAAGACCTCAAAATGAAGGGGGGACGGATCCATGTTAGTTGATGATAATAGAGAAGAACATCGGATGATGATTTTTGGCAACGATAGTCGTCTCGTACAAGAGCGGTTAATCGTGGACAATAAGCCAAACGAGCGCGGCATTCTGGCACAGAAGGTCCACGAAGAATCTTATACTGTGACCTTGTATGCGTTACTAAAGGATTACGGTCTCACGCCTGTTTTTCGAATTAAGCCGCGTATCCGGTTCCATCGCTCCAATTACGACAACCTCTCTTCCAGTGCACCGCTTCAGTATAACCTCAACGACATTATCCATTTTGCCGAACTCAAACGTGGTGTGGTTTTAATGGAAAAAATTGACGATGCAAAATTAGCGGAGATACTCGGTGACGCACCAACCATCGCAGGGATGGCAGATGATCCCGCTTTGCAACTTGTTTCACAACGTGACGTATCGCTTCGCAACCCGCCTTTCAAAACCAAAACAAAGGTCTTTGGAAAAAGTGAAGACGAAGGTGTGGAAGAGGCAGGTATCCCTATCGGATCGTTTCTCGACGCGCTTAATCAACCACAACGTACCGAGCAAATTTTCAGAAAGTATTCACGCGGCAGCGAGTTTGCACGCGATTTGCGGAAGGCTTTGGAAAACTATGAAAGCTACGAATTTCAATTCGGTATCTATTCCCGATACGAGCGTCGAGATTGCGCCTTGGCGGGTGGCGATGTTGAAACAAGTGGATACTACCGTGCAACTTTTGACCCGTGGACAGCACTCGGATATATCCGTACCAGCGGTGATAAACAGCAGTTTCAAATCTTGGCGCATGAACGCGGCACACGATGGGAACACAAAGTGATGTTGGAGAAACTTGATGCCGCTACGCTTGAACGACTCGCCACAGAAATCCCCACACTCCGAAGTGAATATCTAATTGGACGCGTTTTGTCTAAAAGTCAAACAGCATTGACACGTCTTGCACAACTCCGTAAATCACAACTTAACCTAACAACCGATTTGGATACAGGATATACTCTCCAGTTAGAGATACCTATTCCTGAAAAGCGGTTTTCTGTGATAGACCATCGCCGAAAATTGCGCGCTGTGTTTAATGGTAATAAAGGTTATTGTCTCCATCCGCTAAACGGAGAGTTTGTTGAAGAACATCTGAACTTAGCAAAAGGTACCCGAGACGGTGTTGTTTGGACGCTTGATAGTGTCGATCTGCTGACAGGTCCTCTCCCACTAACAGAGCAGGATGAGGAATTTTCTATCACTAAAATCCTACATCAAAACAGATTTGTGGTGCGTTCTGCTGAAGAACTCCGCGAACGGCTCCCGAAGAATGGATTTGAGAAGTGCTGGAATGAATCTATTGACGAAGGTGGTTATACAGTCTTAAGTCAAACGACAGGCAGAGTCTATGCCGTGAGTTACGGACGAAAGATTACCGGCAGTATCCAAAAAGGAGAAATTAAGAAAGACGACGCAGCACACTATCTCTCAATTGAATACTTGGGAATAGATCCATCACGTGCCGAAATGCCGCGCATTGAGGTACCAGCGGAAGCACAACGCAGTTTCTTTGACAAACTCTTTAGAAGAGAACCTGTCCCGCCTTTCTATAGTCAACTGATGCAAACCGAGACGCAGGTTGTTTATGAGATGAAAATGTTGGCGCGGCACTGTAAAGAAAAGTTGAAGATTCCGTAAATATTTAGGTTTCAAGTGGAGAGTTTTTTCTGAGATATGTTATAATGATTTTAATCTATTTAGGTTTCTGAAAGTTAATTCCGTTGGAATTGAAAATCAAAAGGAGGTGAAAACACATGATACGATACCTTGAAGTTAAGGGACTTAATAATAAACTTAACCAATCATTTGAGTTCAATGAAGACTTGAACATTTTTACTGGACCTAACGGTTCGGGCAAGACAACATTGCTGAAGTTAATATGGTACCTTATCAGCGGGCATTTTGAGCAAATTCTGCCTGAAATCCCGTTTACTTCTCTTTCAATTGAAACCGATACGTTTTCTTTGACTATGGCACAAACAAAAACTGACGAAATTGAACTAAAATCGGAGTTTACTGGCGAAAAACCGATCCCAAAAACCATAAATATAGATCCAAAAACGAAAGTGATTGATCGAAAGAATATAGATGAGGTGAATGAACTTGAGAAGCGGATTGCTCAAACAACGAAAAGTAGTCTGTTTTTTCCAACCTTTAGAAGAATTGAAGGGAGTTTTTCTAAAGACTCAAGAGATATAGAGGATTCGGTTGGAAGATTACTTCCATTATCAAAAATGCTTCAGATTACGATGATGCGGTTTTCATCTGATGTGTCAGTCAATGGGCATAAGTTTATTGCCTCAATTTCTACAGAAGATATAGGCGAATTGTTAACGCAGAAATATGCCGATATTTATGAAGAGATCACTATCCTCCAGTCTCATGTATTAGAAGATATTTCAGAAAAAATGCAAAACAATCCAGATAAGGACGAAGTTTCTGATAATCCTCAAGATGCTTCTACGGTTCTGGAGGCTATCCAAAAAGTTAACAATGAACGAAACATGTTGAGTAAACCGTTTTCTGTGCTGTCTGAGTTGACTCGGAAGATCCTACAATATAATGCAATACATGTTACTGGACGAACTATTCGTGGAGAAATGAGTGACGGGATTACTTTAAGGGATGGGAAAGATGGAATTACAGTTGGGAAGGCGAAGGACGCTATCTTTTCTGATAAACTTTCTGCGGGTGAAAAGCAGATGCTTAGTTTTTTGTGTTACAATGCCTTTAGTAAAAACACTGCGATTTTTATTGATGAACCAGAGCTAAGTCTCCACGTAGATTGGCAGAGTCTCCTCTTACCTACTTTGCTTGATCAGTCAACAGGCAATCAATTTTTTGTTGCAACCCATTCACCATTCATCTATACCTTGTACCCGGACAAAGAATTTATGTTAAGCGATACTCGGGGATATCAAGGAGAAACTTAATGCCAACACAGAATCCAATGACAGTGGAGAAATTAGTTGGTGTTCTACAACGTTCTCAAAAACCAAATATTGTCGTTGAAGGAGATGATGATGTCATCATATACCGGGAGTTAACTAAGAGAATTGGAATACTTGAAGTAATTTTACGGCCCTCTGGAGGAAGGAATAATTTACTACAAGTCTATGAGCGAAGAAGTGAATTTGGCCACATACCTGTTGCTTTTATCGCAGACCAAGATATGTGGTTGTTTTCTGGTATTGAACAAGGATACGATGATGTAATTTGGACAAGCGGATACAGTATTGAAAATGACTTGTATTCAGATGCTAATTTGGAACGTTTGTTAGATGAAAACGAAACAGCGGAACATCAACAAATTCTGGATTCACTTAGCACTTGGTTTGCATTTGCAGTTGAGGAATATTTAGCAGGAAATTCTCCAACACTTGATCTGCATTGTGATGAAATGGTGCCGCCTGGCAAAACTGAATTGGACGCGGATTTTTGTACACGCCAAGGCTTCCGCATTCCTGATCCTGATCGTGTTCAACAAATCAGATCCGCGTACCAACTTTTACTTAGAGGAAAACAACTTTTCCAGTTACTGGTTCGTTTTCTGAGCAAACCCGCCCACGGTTTTGAAAGAGCGAGTCTTAACGATTATGCCCTTTACAACTTTGCACTTAGGATGCCTGGATCACACCCTTTGTTGGACAGATTAATGGAAGAAGTAAAGCAAAAAATTACAGCACATAATCCGATTTCCTGAAAACTTTATTGTATCCCTACAGAAGGAAAAGAAATAAATGCCAAACCGCAGAAAAATCCTTATCACTGGCGCAGCAGGCTATATCGCCGGACGCATGCTACCCGATTTTCGTGAACGTTACGACCTTGTTCTACTTGACGTGAGAAACACAAATCGACAGGGAGAAGAAGTCAAAGATATTCAGATCGTTGACGTTAGCGACCCTGACCGTGACCTATACAAACACTATTTTGAAGGTGTTGATGCGGTTGTCCACTGTGCCTTCCAAGGCGGCGGTTTTGAAAATGAACTGAACAACATTCAGATGGCATATAATATCTACCATACCTGCTTTGAAATGGATGTCCGACGAGTCGTGGTTTGTAGTTCTAACCACGCAGCAGACTATTATGAACGTCTTATCTGGGCAGGCAAATGGGATTTCGTAACCCCCGAGATGCGTCCGTTATCAGATAACTTTTACGGATGGGCGAAAGAGGCTTATGAACATCTCGGTTTTGTCTTTGCAACTGGGTTTAGGAAAAATAAAAAACTACAGAATGTGCAAATACGCATCGGTGCACCGCGCGAGACAGATATGGATGATGTCACAGCGGACAATTATGAAAAAATGCATCGCGCACTTGGCGCATACTTGAGTGTGCGTGATCAGGTTCAACTCTTTGTCAAGAGTATTGAAACAGAGAATATAGAAGACGAAAACGGAATTCCATTCCAAATTTTCTACGGTATCAGTGACAATTCACATAAGTTCTGGAGCATCACCAATGCACGAGAAGTCATAGGCTATGCGCCAGAAGACAACAGTGCATTCCGTTTTGCTGAACGGATCGCTCAAATTTTCAAACAAACGAAAAATAAATAATCCTACCTGTATTTCTAATACCCAAACTCAAGGAAAAGATTGAAAAGAGCCGAAAGGAATAAATTTATGAGAAATATCTGTACTAAATGTGTTTATATTTTGATATTACAGTTTGTTTTTGTCCCTGTTGCGCTGGCAAATACTTTGACGCTCAATGAAGATGGTGAAGTTTTCGCAGAGACGGATCGGTATCGCGTGCGCTTTAAAGAGGGCATGCTGATACACTTTCACAACAAACTCACACAGGAGACTTATACATTACCGCCACCTCAAGGTCATTCAAATAAGGGAAGAAGTGGTATTGCAATGCAACATGAGGAAGGACACAATGGAAAACCTCAAGCCATAAACAAGGCTTGGGATATAGAAACTCAAAGGTTATCGCCTCTGAGTGTAGAAATCGCTTATCACTATGATTTTATATTGGATAAAACGGTTCGATTCCGCATTAGTATAGATGTCAATACCGGAGATCTCATTATTCAGCAGCACGGCATTTCAGAAAATGTTGTATGGATTACATGGGTGTGTAGATACCTCAATAGCCAACAAGTTGACGTGATATTACCAGCAAATTGCGGTCAAATCATTGATGTCTCCACTGAATTTAGTGAGTGGAGCTTTAGATATCCAGAGAGATGGGAAGCGCAACTCGCCATCCTACAAAGTGGAGATGGCGGATTTTTTGTGCGCAGCACGGATACAACTTTTCGATTTAAAAGTGTCTATTATATTCGAAGTGGCGAACATTTTGGTCTCAGTTTTCAGACGGACAATTTCGCACCCTTCCGCGGAAAGAACGAGATAACCTCCGTTGAGTGGCGGTTGAACGCCTACCGAGGCGACTGGCAAGTTCCTGCGGAGATTTACCGAGACTGGATGGAAACCACTTTCCAACCAATGCAACCCCCCGCCTGGGTCAAAGACCTTGAAGTAGTCATTTACCTTAATTTAGACTTAGAGGTTCTACCGAGGCTGGCAGAGCATGTAAATCCTTCAAAGACCTTGATATATCTACTGGGTTGGCGAAATCCAACTCCTGACGGAAGTGAGACGCTCCCCGACCACATACCCGCCCCCGAATTCGGTGCTTTTCTCGAAGTCGCGCATAGTTATGGGTTTCGAGTTATGCCCTATGCAAATCCTGTAAGCTGTGAACCGAATCATCCGTTGTATCCAGAAGTTGAGCAGTTTCACCTTCGACATCCATTCACAGGAGATAAACTTGGCTACAGATGGGACGATCCCTCATATCCACACTCAACGGCTTATATTAATCCAGCCTCAAGCACCTGGAGAAAATATGTCGTCGGGCAACTAAAAGAGGTATATGAAACCTATCCGATAGACGGATTCCACTTAGATATCAATACACTTTTTAGAAATGATGCAAACGGGCTTATAGACGGATTGACTTGCCCAGAGGGAAACATCCTGCTGCATCAGGAATTAAGGGAAGCGATGCCGGAGATTGTGCTTGGCGGTGAAAATGTCCATGAAGGCACTTTCTTCAATACGAACTTAGCACAACGGTGGAGTCATGATAATAAACAGCCACACCCCATCAGTTCTTTTCTCTTTTCAACTTGGACGATCCCCTACGGCTTCCATGTCCCAAATCCAGATTGGGAGCCTGAATTCTACCAACCCTTTCAAGAGGCTTATATAGTGTGGGGTGTCTTACCAACCATTCGCATCCGCGCTCCTGGGATGTTGACGAATCCAAATATGGTTAGAACACACGGTTTCTTGAAAAGTGCCCGAGAAGGACGGAGTTGGGAACAGACATGGAACATAGATATCGGGATGGATATAGTCGGTGATGTCAATGGTGATGGTGTTGTGAATATTCAGGACTTGGTGATTGTGGCAAATGCGTTTGGTCAAGCAGAGCCTGATCTGAATGGAGATGGTGTTGTGAATATTCAGGACTTGGTGATTGTGGCAAATGCGTTTGAATAGAAAACACGAAATAATACAAGAAAGAGATGAATTTATGAGAAATATCTGTACTAAATGTGTTTATATATTGATATTACAGTTTGTTTTAGTCTCTGTTGCGTTGGCAAATACTTTGACGCTCAATGAAGATGGTGAAGTGTTCGCAGAGACGGATCGCTATCGTGTGCGCTTTAAAGATGGCGTGCTGATGCATTTTCACAATAAACTCACTGCCGAAACGTATACATTCCCTCCGGAAGGTCCCTCAAATGCCCGAAGTGGTCTATCAATCCAACATGAGGAGGGACGATATGGACGGCATGAATTCATAGATGATGCTTGGGAAGTAGAGTCCAAAAGGTTAACACCTCTGAGTGTAGAAGTTGCGTATCATTTTAATCATAGACATAAATTGGATAAAACGGTTCGGTTTCACATTGGGATAGATGCCAATACAGGGGATATGGTTATTCAGCAGCACGGCATTTCACAGCACATCGTCGCGATAACGTGGGGATGTGGCTACCTCAATAGCCAGCAGGTTGACTTAATAATTCCCGCACATTGTGGTGAGATTATTGATGCTTCGTCTGAGATTGACAAGAGAGGTTATGAGTATCCAGACAAGTGGGAAACGCCACTCACCATCCTGCAAGGTGAACATGGCGGGTTTTTTGTGCGCAGCACAGATACAACGTTTCG
Source organism: Candidatus Poribacteria bacterium (assembly GCA_965221425.1). Classification (GTDB taxonomy): domain Bacteria; phylum Poribacteria; class WGA-4E; order WGA-4E; family WGA-3G; genus MSPOR6. The sequence continues at coordinate 2,019,100 of OZ244889.1, forward strand.
ATTCAAAGAAGCCTACTATGTGCGGAGTGGCGAACATTTCGGTATCAGTTTTCAGACAGACAATTTCGCACCTTTCCGGGAAAAGAATGAGATCACATCTGTTGAGTGGCGGTTGAATGCATACCGAGGCGACTGGCAAGTTCCTGCGGAAATTCACAGAAACTGGATGGAAACCGCTTTCCAACCCAAGCAACCGCCCGCATGGGTCAAAGAACTTGAATTAGTTATCTACGCGCCTTATAACCCCCTGGATCCATCTGTTCTATCACTGCTTGCAGAACACGTAAATCCTTCAACCACCTTATTATATGTAATAGGATGGTACGATCCCACCATGGGGCTGGAACCTGATTATCCACCTGTTCCCGAATGGGGTGATTATCTTGAAACGGCGCATGCCCATGGCTTTCGAGTTATGCCGCGCATAACTTTTCATGGGTGTTCGCCGTATAGTCCACTCTATCCAAAATTTGAGAAATATCAATTTCGACACCCAATACGAGGACATAAACTCGGTTATGCGTTGGATGACCCAACATACGATTACCCTACCGCTTATATCAATCCAGCGTTAAAGGAGTTTAGAAAATATATGGTTGAGCAAATGAAAACGCTGTACGAAACCTACCCGATAGATGCATTGCATTTGGACATCAACACCTCTGTTGTAAACCATGCTAATGGGCTTATTGACGGATTAACCGCTGCAGAGGGGAACGTTCTGCTGCATCAGGAGTTAGCCGCAGCGATGCCGGGGATTGTGCTCGGTGGGGAAAATGTTCATGAAGTCACCTTCTTCAATACGAACTTAGCACAACGGTGGGGTTCTCATAACAAACAGCCACATCCCATTAGTTCTTTTCTATTTTCGACCTGGACAATCCCCTACGGCTTCCATGTGCCAAACCCAGACGGAGAGCCTGAACGCTACCAACAATTTCAGGAGGCTTACGTAGTATGGAACGTTTTACCAACCATCCGCATCCGTGCACCTTGGATGTTGAGAGATAAAGACTTGGTTAGAACACACGGTTTCTTGGAAAGTGTCCGAGATGGGCAGAGCTGGGAACAGACGTGGAACATAGACGTAGCAATGGACATGGACATAGTAGGTGATGTCAATGGTGATGGTGTTGTGAATATTCAAGACTTGGTTATTGTGGCAAACGCACTTGGTCAAGCGGAGCCTGATCTGAATGGTGATGGCGTTGTGAATATTCAAGACTTGATCATTGTCGCACAAAATTTTGATTAAATCATGAAATACTTTTGACGAGACACACAGGACTCCCATAATGCCGAACCTTACTGCAGAAGAACTCACCGATATTTGTCTCAACGTCTTTCAAAAATTGAATATCCCAACATCCGAAGCAGAAATAGTAACCCGCTCTATGGTGGATGCCAACCGCGTTGGACACGATTCGCACGGTGTTATCCACCTCCCAAAATATGTGCGAGAGTTGGAAGCAGGGTTAATCCAACCCAGTGCGTCAATAGAGACGTTGCACGAATCTGCCTCTATCGCAATATTAGATGGCAATTGGGGTTTCGGTCCCGTCATTGCAACACGTGCTGTTGAATTAGCAATTCAGAAGGCAAAGCAGACAGATATTAGTTCTGTTGCTGTGTCACGTTGCAATGAGGTGGGGAGATTAGGCGGATATGTGTGCCTCGCTGCAGATGCTGAAATGATTGCACTACTCATGGCAAACGACCATGGCGGTGGTACATGCGTTGCACCGCACGGCGGCATTGAAGGACGTCTCTCTACCAATCCGATTGCATGTGCAGTGCCTATTGAGGGACAGAATCCGATTGTGTTAGATATGTCTACAAGCGTTGTCGCATCAGGCAAAATTCGTGTCAAACAGCATCGCAACGAAGCACTTCCAGAGGGTTGGCTCATCAACGCGGAAGGAGAGTCAACCATTAATCCCGATGATTTCTATGGAGTCCCACCCGCTGCCATATTGCCTTTCGGTGAAGTTGCTGCACACAAAGGATTCGGACTCAGCGTGATTGTAGATATTCTTGCAGGCGCGCTGACAAGCGCGGGATGTAGTCGTAGCGAGGATGCACGTGTCGGCAATGGTCTGTTTGTGCTTGTGATGAATGTCGCAAGTTTTAGAGAATTTCCTGGGTTCAGCACTGAAGTAGCGCGATTTATAGCGTATCTCAAGTCTGCGAGGCGTGCTGCTGGGGTTGACGTAATTCAGATGCCTGGGGAACGCGGTTGGGAAGAACAACGCAAACGTGAACAAGAAGGTATCCCGATAGATATGGAGACATGGCAGCAGATTCAGGCACTTTTGTAACCCGCAATCTTGAGTTCGGGTGTGTAAAGTTTTTGGCATGTGTGTTGTCTGAATCGCTTGACAACATGCAGAATAAAAGATATAATAGAAAACGCGGACTCCATACAACCTATTTCAATCTTCCAATGTAATGTTATTAACAATCACTACGACCTATTCTCCTGCAACGGACCTTGGGTTTCTGTTGCATAAACACCCTGAGCGACTTCAAACCTTTGAACTTACCTTCGGGCAAGCACATGTCTTTTATCCTGAAGCGAATAAGGAAAAATGTACCGCTGCATTACTGCTTGATGTTGATTCCGTTGGGTTGGTTCGGCGGTATCGCGGACAGGTTAGCGAGAATTTTGCGTTAGCTGAGTATGTCAACGACCGTCCTTATGCTGCCTCCTCATTTATGAGTGTAGCAATCGCTCGGGTCTTTAGAAGTGCTTTATCTGGGCAGAGTAAAGAACGCCCTGAACTTGCAGATACACCTATACCTTTAACTGCAAAGTTGCCCACGTTACCCTGTCGGGGTGGGGAAAAGTTCTTGAGACGGCTTTTTGAACCGCTTGGCTATACGCTAAATTTTGAACGGCATTTATTAGATGCACAGTCACCGGATTGGGGTGAGAGCCGATATTTTACCGTCACGCTTGATACGACTTGCCGTTTGCGTGAACTCCTCACACACCTTTACGTTTTAATTCCCGTGCTTGATGATGAAAAACACTACTGGGTTGATCAAGCAGAGATCGAAAAGCTCTTAAAACATGGCAGTGATTGGCTTCCCGATCATCCAGAACAAGAATCTATTGTCAATCGTTATCTAAAATATCAACGTAGGCTTACCCGTCAAGCACTCGCTCAGTTGCGTGAAACAGATGTTGATAAAATTGAAGAACAGGTTCAGGAAGAAGTACAGATAGAGGAACGACTCGGTTTGAACGAAATCCGTTTAGCTAAGGCTACTGAAGTAATCAAACATTCTGGGGCAAAACGTGTTCTGGATTTAGGGTGTGGCGAGGGCAAACTTCTTCGTAAACTAATGGCAGAAAAACAGTTCGAAGAGATCGTAGGGATAGATGTTTCACATCAAGCGTTGAAAATAGCACAACAACGTTTGCATTATGATAGATTACCAGACAAACAAAAGGAACGTCTTAACCTATTCCAAGGCTCGCTTTGCTATAGAGATAAAAGGTTGGCGGGATACGACGCAGCATCTGTGATAGAGGTAATTGAGCATTTAGATGCTTCACGTCTTTCAGCATTTGAGAGGGTTCTTTTTGAATTCGCCCGCCCCCAAATGGTTGTGTTGACCACGCCTAATGTAGAATACAACATAAAGTTTGAAAATCTGCCTGCTGGACGTTTTAGGCACAAAGACCATCGTTTTGAGTGGACACGGACCGAATTTCAATCTTGGGCATCGGATATTTCTAAACGTTTCGATTACACTGTGATGTTTCACTCGATCGGGTCGACAGATGAAAAGGTTGGTTCACCAACTCAGATGGCTGTGTTTACTCGTGAAAATCCTAATGGTGAAAAATCTTAATTTTGAAATTATTGGGACACTTTGATAAACCCATTTTGGAAACATAACGGACAATGGAAGTGATAGCATAAACTTCCAGTTTGTGCGTATTTGACGCAAACTAAAAGTTTGCGCTACAACAGAAGTGTCCCATTATAGTAAAATCCACAATTACTTGGACATTGGCGAGGTTAGGAAAACTCGCCAGCAGTAGATTGCTTATACCGAACTTACGTTAAATAGATGATAATTGTTTGTGAGATGTTTTAGAAAATATGCTTATCAAAATTCCTGATCCTTCACTTGTAATCCTCATCGGTGCTTCAGGTTCGGGCAAGTCTACCTTTGCACACAAGCATTTTAAGTCAACAGAAATTCTCTCATCCGATTTCTGCCGTGGTCTTGTTTCTGATGACGAAACCGACCAGTCTGCAACAACTGATGCATTTGAGGTACTGCATTTCATTGCTGCAAAGCGACTCGCCGCTGGAAGATTGACGGTGATTGATGCAACAAATGTTCAACCGGATGCACGAAAATCTTTGCAATCACTTGCGCGTGAATACCACTATTTAACCGTTGCTATTGTCCTGAACATTCCACCAAAAGTTTGTCAAGAGAGAAACGAAACTCGTCCTGACCGAAATTTCAAACCGCATGTCATTCGTAATCAGACCAGTCAGCTGCGCAGATCACTACGTAGTCTTAAACGTGAAGGTTTTCGAAACTTCCTATATGTCCTGTCTAATCCGGAAGAGGTTGAAGATGCGCAAGTGGAACGGCAGCCGTTGTGGGCAAATCGCACAGATGAGCATGGCCCATTCGATATCATCGGTGACATCCACGGATGTTACGAAGAACTTGTTGAATTACTGGTAAAACTCGGCTATGAAATTACAACAAAAGAGGATGGCAATCCTGTTATTATTTCTCCGCATGGCAGAAAAGTCATTTTCGTTGGAGATTATGTTGACCGCGGCCCAAAAGTTGTTGAAGTGCTGCGATTGGTTATGGAGATGCACAAAACAGACGTGGCAATTTGCGTGCCGGGGAATCATGACGTAAAACTTGCGCGCGCGCTTCGCGGAAAAAATGTGAATCCAACACACGGCTTAGCAGAATCACTCTCTCAATTAGAGAATAAATCAGAAGAATTTAAGACACAAGTTGCAGAATTTATTGAAGGTTTAACAAGCCATTATGTTTTTGACAACGAAAAGCTGGTAGTAGCCCATGCTGGAATGAAAAAAGAGTTTCAAGGTAGGGTATCCGGTCGCGTCCGAGAATTCGCACTCTACGGCGAAACTACTGGGGAGACAGATGAATTTGGCTTACCTATTCGGCTTAATTGGGCAGAGGAATATCGTGGTGCTGCTACTGTTGTTTATGGACACACGCCGGTTGCTGAACCACAATGGATTAATCGGACTATTAACATTGATACCGGGTGTGTGTTTGGTGGCAACCTAACAGCATTACGCTATCCTGAAAAGGAACTCGTTTCTATCCCCGCTCACCAGACCTATTATGAACCGGCCAAACCGATTCTTGATGAATCGGACAGAAGAGCTTCACCAGAAAAGCAAATTGATGAAGGTGTCTTGGACATTAATGATGTTATAGGAAGGCGAGTCATCAGTACCCGCTTAAATCACAATGTAACAATCCGTGAAGAGAATACCATTGCAGCACTTGAGGTAATGAGCCGTTTTGCAGTTGACCCAAAATGGCTTATCTATCTACCGCCAACAATGTCTCCAACCGAAACTACAAAGATATCCAACTTACTGGAACATCCTGCTGAAGGCTTTGCTTATTATCGCAATCAAGGTGTATCCAAGGTTGTTTGGCAGGAAAAACACATGGGATCGCGTGCTATCGTTATTGTATGCCAAACCCCAGAAGCAGCCAAAAAACGCTTCAGTACTTCGGAAGATAGGGTTGGTGTCTGTTATACACGGACAGGCAGACCTTTTTTTGATGATATTGCGATGGAAACGGAACTGCTGAAACAAGTCAAGGATGCCGCAGATAGTGTTGGTTTGTGGGCAACTCTGGAAACGGATTGGTTCTGTCTCGATTGTGAGTTAATGCCGTGGTCTGTAAAAGCACAAGAGTTATTGCGGCAACAGTACGCACCCGTTGGTACTTCTGCCCGTGTTGCTATCGGAGATGTAATTGCGTCGTTAGAAGCTACAGAGAAGCGCGGGATTCAGGTGAATGAGATATTGTCCAGCTATCAACAACGTTCAATTGCTGTTAGCGAATATGTAAATGCCTATCAGCGATATTGTTGGTCTGTGCAATCTATTACAGACCTCAAACTCGCGCCCTTTCATCTATTGGCGGCAGAAGGGACAGTGTATTTTGATAAAGACCATCTGTGGCACATGGAGACTCTTTCAAAACTTTGCAATAGTTCAGAGGATAATCTGTTGTTTGCAACTTCGTACGGCACGGTTGATCTAACCGACCCCAATAACGAAGCTGAAGCGATACGTCAATGGGAGGAACTCACCGCACAAGGTGGCGAAGGTATCGTCATCAAACCTTTAGAATTTATCGTTAAGGGCAAACGCGGGATCGTTCAACCTGCTGTAAAGTGCCGAGGTAGGGAATATCTACGTATAATTTACGGACCTGAATACACATTACCCCACAATTTAGAACGACTGCGCGCCAGAGGATTATCCCTCAAACGTTCGCTTGCCATCCGAGAATTTGCGTTGGGCGTGGAAGCACTTGAACGGTTTGTGCATCGTGAACCGTTGTCTAAGGTTCATGAATGTGTTTTCGGTGTATTAGCTCTTGAAAGTGAAACCGTTGATCCGAGACTATAATATATTTTATCCTGAAATGCAAAGTCAAAAAGCATTTAGAAGGGAATAGGAATGCCAACTCGTTCAGCAACAGTTTTCAAACTGTTCTGATGCCCTTCGCCAATCGGTATACCGATTTCAGCCCATTCCTGTTCGCGCTCCCATTCTAAGCCGCCGGGCAGGTCTGATCGGTCATAACCCGGTGCCGGTTGCATCTGCCGTGCATCGTGGATATGTTGGTCAATCTCCGCTTTATACTCGTCAATCGGTCGGAATCGCGAAATATCAATCGCCGCAATAAAAGCACCTTGATTAGCACCTTCCCAGATTGTTGGCGGGTCCGGCGGTTTATCAAATAACCAGATACCTGCCATAAACCCACCGAGTGCATGGCTCACATGACTCAACCCTAACATCTTGAAAAACGCAGCAGGACTCTGCCCAAACGCCTGCTCCAACGGCAGTCTGGCATCAATACCGGTTGCCATATCAACAACTATAGGTGGTTGGTTGCCCGCTGGAATCGCGAAACTCATCGGCGAAGCACCCGTTGCAGTGGCAATCACACCACCGGGGCTGTGTCGAAAACGGTGGCAAGAGACCGCAAATCCTGCACAATCCACTTCAAGCGCGAGCCGTGTATACTTGCCAGCACTCCCAAAGTGGAAATGATTCCGACTCGTTGCTGCACCTAATCCCATCTCTTTGGCTTTTTTGACCGCTGCCTCCGCAGCATGATACGATGCAAAATGCCCCATACCGCCATCGCCATCATAGACCGCTGTTGTTGGAGATTCATCAATGCATTGGACATTTGGACGTGGATTTACTTTACCATCAAGCATCATTCCGACGTATCCCGGTGTTTGTTGCGTGCCATGACTGAACACACCGCGCAGATCCGTGAGAACCAGCAGGTGTGCCATGTGTGCTGCGTCCTCCTGTGAGGTGCCCGCCTTCTGGAAAGCTTCACTGATGAATTCACGCATTGCATCTGGCATAACGCGGATAAATTCTTTTGGAACTACATTCATATTTTTTTCCTCCACTTTCTGAGTCCCTCTTGGGCAGCGGCGACACCCGCGCCAAGCGGAACATCATAGCCGATTTCTGCTAAACCTCTTTCAAAGGCAGAGATAGCAACAATAACATCGTTTTCGTTCATCCAACCGAGATGCGCAATGCGAACGATTTTGCCACTCAATTCGCCTTGTCCACCGGCATACGTAACACCATGTTTTTCGCGCATCATTTTTATAAACGCCTTTCCGTCGATTTCTTCTGGCAACCGAATTGATGTTAATGTGTTTGCAGGAGATGTCGCAAACAGTGGGAGTCCAATCGCCTTGACAGCACTTCGTGTTGCCGTTGCTAAACGGTTATGACGATCAATCGTATTACGAATACCCTCTGCACAAATATGATTTAAGGCACATTGCAATGCTGCAAGAAGTGTAACGGCTGGCGTATAAGGCACTGAGCCTTCAAGTCCTCGTTGATGTGCTTTTCGGAAATCAAGATAGTACTTCGGTAGATCAGACCGTTCAGTCGCTTCCCATGCCCTATGATTGAGCGCAGCGAAAGCAAGCCCCGGAGCAGTCATCAATCCTTTTTGTGAGCAGGATACGACTACATCTACCCCCCAATTGTCCATCTGTAAATCATCTGCACCGAGCGCGCTAACTGCATCAACAACAAGTAGTGTTGGAGTGGATTGTGTCAAACCCGCGAGTGCCTGAATATCATGCAAAGCCCCTGTTGAAGTCTCACACAGTGTGGCGAAAACTGCTTTTACGCTGGGATGAGCAGTTAACAGTGTTTCCACTGCTTCAGGTGCTACAGAATTACCCCATGCTACATCAATAGGGATAACCTCAACGCCGTACGCCTCACAGATTTCAGTCCACCGTTCACCAAATTTGCCGCTCTGGACAACTAAAACTTTATCATTACGGCACAATAGATTTGCCACTGCGCCGTCCATTGCACCTGTGCCAGACGATGTCAAGAAAAGCACATTGTTTTCTGTTTGGAAAACGTGCTTGAGTTTTTCTAAAACATCCTTAATTAGCGCGATAGCATCTTCACTTCGGTGATAGTCAATTGGCTGTGCCATTGCTAACAAAGCATCTGGCGGGACTGGCGTTGGACCTGGCGTAAAGAGGTATTTTTTTTTCATGATTGACCTAAGCGGTGCCTACAGCTCCGGGTGTTTTACCTTCGACGTGTAGAACAACCCATTCTCTGCTCAGCAGTTGTAGTATCGAAACAATTGCTTCACGTTGTCCCGCGCTATCCATCGGCACTTCTATTGTGAGGGTTGCAAATTCCTCTTTTTGCACGTCACCGTCTTTGTCAAACTTCATCGGTGTAATTTGTATCTTTTTTAATTTTGCATCCATATTTTATTTATCCTCCAAATTATAAGTAAATCAAAAAGTTATACGTTTTTTCGGATTGGTAGCATTTGTAATTATGCAATTCATAGTGCCACTTTAATTTTGTGGACGGCACGCGGAGCGTGCCTACTACTATTAAGAGGCATTCATAAACGAAGCCAGATCAATGCATTCTCCATTGCGGCGTGAAGATTCCCAACCCGCCAAAACAGGGGCTAAAGAGAAAAGTCCGTCAGGATAATCACTTTGCAAAATGCTTGCATCTCCCGTCTGAACAGCACGAATAAAAGTTCTATCCTGTTCTAACCACGGATTGAATTCTTCTGCTTGATAAATTTTCTCACCGTTTACCTCAATCCTATCGTATCGGTAAATTGTGAGGTGACCTCCTTCATAGAAAACGGTAAACCACGGTTCGTCTTTCGGACTCGCACCAGCAGAAACAAAGTTGAGCGTCATCGTCCCACCGTTGTTGAAGCAGTAATTGAAACTGCACGACAGCGGCGTGGCATAAGTTGAACGTTCACAATAGAACGCTTGCGCACGAACAACGTTCAACCCTGTCATAAATCGGCTATAATCCGTTGCATGAACACCCCAATCGAGGGCACGCCCACCGGATTTTTTCATATCTGCCCACCACGTTTTTGCTTCGTTGCCTGCAGCCGCGGGTAATCCACCATAACTTTGGAAGCGGACATGTACAACCTTTTTGTCATCCAAAAATTCACGGGCTTTTTGGAAAATAGGGCGATACCGCTCACGGAATCCGACAGTACTGATAACGCCTGTTTGCCGAATCGCTTCGTCTATCCTATTGGCGACCTGCATTGTGATCGCCTGCGGTTTTTCACTAAAGATATGGATTCCTTTTTTTGCAGCGATTACTTCAACATCAGTTCGTACATACGCTGGCACGATAGAGTATAACACGTCAAAATCTTGTGTCTCAAGCATTTCGTGTGCGCCACCATTCTCATTATGGTAGACGTGTGAAATGTTAAAATGTTGGGCAGTTTCCTGCGCCGTTTTCACATTACTATCGCACACTGCAACAATATTAACGGAATCCTGCTGTAAAAGGTTCGGAATTCGGGTGTTTTTAGCGAAATTACCGCATCCGTAAAATGCGACGCGGATGCTTGAGGTTGTTGCCAAAGTATATCTCTCCTATTTTGTTCAAAGAAGGATTTTGAATAAATGCACTCTCTGTTATGTGTTTAGATTACTTTTCACGCCAAGGTGGTACAGTCCATGTGTTAAACCAATCCCATTTCCAGATAACCTGTTTTGTCGGCATTTTAACTTCGTATTCTATGCCTGCAGTAAAAGGCAGGATATGAGTTTTATCACCCACAATTTCACGGATTGACTCAATAAACGCCATTTCATCAGTGACATTTGGCGGCCAATGCCCTTCCGGGACCGGATCGGATTTCCGATCCGTGCGATAGTGGGTCGGTATTAAAAAGCGGGGTTGGATAAGTTCTATCAATTCAATTAACCGCCGCTCAAGCCCTTTTCCAAGACCAAGTTTCATGTGAATCAGAAAATCAACCTTGCCGCGAAGGTTTGCTAACGCTGGATAAGGTTCATGTAAATCGCCTATGTGTAGGATAGAGACGTTCTTGGCAAGATGTGTAATGAGATAGCCGTTTGTTGGTAAATCAGGCGTTTGGTTCTCGCCACTTTCAATCGTTTCAACGTAAATATCGCCGAGGTCAAGCGTCTCTGAACCTTGAAATGCGCGTGACGTACCTTGTTTATCATTGAGGTGTTTGGGATATAAAATCTGGACTTTATCGGCAGGGACATGCTTGGTTATGGGTAGGTCGCGTTCAAAAGCAGCATCCCCGTATTTCTCATTAATAGGCTGGGCAGGTGTGATGCATCCGGGATTGACAAATAACTTTTTAAAACGCGTGCCGCAGCACAATTTTCGTAAGGTCGCAGGGTGACAATGGTCAAAATGCTCGTGCGAAATAAAGATATAGTCGTATATCGGTTCGGCATCCGCTAAGTTCTGATTGAACAGATAGGGGTCATAAGCGATGTTCACATCACCCAAAAGTGCGTCAAATGCACCGCAACCCCACCATCTCAGAAATATGCTTTCCATAGCGAAAACCCTTTTTTCCTTATAGTTCAGTAAGGTCTAATAATTTTTAATCCCGGGATCATTTGGAAGTGGCGAATGTTTTTCGTATAAAGGGTTGCTCCGCGTTCCAGAACTGTTGCTGCAATTAGAGCATCTCCCAGGAGAAGTCCATGACTGAGAGCAAATGTTTCTATTAATTGATAGGCAACTTTTGAAGCAGTTACAGTAATAGGCAGAACGGCACAGCCTTCAAGAAATTTCTGTGTTTGATTTAATTCAGCTTTGTTACGACAACCAACAACTAATTCTATTGCAGAGATAATGCTAATTTGGATTCCAACGTCCTGCTGCATTGCCAAAAAAGTGATTGCATCTTCACTTTGCTTTGAAGCACCAATAAGAATATCTGTATCAATTATTCTGTCCGCGTTATTCGTTCTAACCATTTTTCTCTCTGTTTTCTAACCCATGCTACACTGTCACGCATATCTTCTCGGTCCGCCCACATTCCGAAGAAAGGCAATTTCCTAAAGTCTTCGTGGTCATCGGTTGTAGTGCTTTGGTTGTCTTCATCGGTATCAATCGGTTCAATTTGTATGCGGACTTTGGTGCCCTCAGGCAATGACAAAGGTTTAGATAAAACAATGCCGCCATTGTTCACCTCGCCCTGTTCTATTATTAAAGCCATTTTTTCTCTCCAATTACTTAATCAGTTCTGTTTTATTATGGTAGATTTTGGAATTTCTTGGACACCCTGCACCAGCGAGGTTAGGAAACCTCGCCTACCGAGGGGCGAAAGTGTCTAATTTTTTATAATGCACCATAGAACTAATTTTGTAGACAAATCTACTTCATTAACCACATTTTCCGTACGCTTTGGGTGTTACCTGCCTTAAATTGATAGAAATAGATTCCACTGGCAACAGTCTCGCCATTTGCGTTTTTACCGTCCCAATATAATTTCCTTTCTCCACGCGCTTGTTGTCCAAGTTTAAATTTTCGCACTAATTCACCACTGGGGGTGAAGATAGAAAATTCCACATCACTGGATTCAAAGAGTTTATACGGAATCCATGTTTCCGGATTAAACGGGTTAGGATAGTTTTGAAACACCTCTGCAGTTTTGATTTTCCCCCACGTTGTCGCTTGTTTTCCTGTTGGTTCAACCGCTACGACAAATTTTTCTTTTTCGCCTTCAGTAAAAATAATGGCATCCCCACCAATGCCGAATTCGAATTGATAAGTTTCGACAATTCCGGAGGGCCATGTCAGCGTAATAGAATCGATTTTAGCACCTGCGAGTCCAAATTCAAGTTCTAAACTATCGCTACCCAAAAAACCGGTGCCGCAGATTAATTCTTGCGTCTGAACGAAGTCCTTGACTCTCACTGCAACCCGTGTGCCAATACCATCGCGGTTGCTTTTTGTGCCGATCAATCTAATTTGGAGGCGTTTATTTTTTGATACGTTGCGCCGGGTAGCATGCTCATTGGACCGCCATGGAGGATCATCGGACTGCCATGGAGGATCAAGATCGTTTAGAAGAAGTGTATTGCCAGTGTTATTGACGACAAAGAAATCGACATCCCCATCGTTATCAAAATCTCCAGCAGTTGCACCACGTGCGACAGCATCAACAGTTGTGTTGAACACATCAGAACGATCCACAAACTTTCCGTTTCGATTATTATGATAAAGACGGTTAAGGTTTGTCTTTTGTGAATTGTCTACATCACCGTTGACAACGTAAAGGTCGCGATAGCCATCGTTGTCAAAGTCAACGAAGGTGGCGTACCACCCTACACCTACATTTGCGACTCCAACTGCTTCAGCGACGTTAGTAAAAGTGCCATTCCCGTTGTTTCGCCAGAGCAGATCCTCATCGTAGTTTGTAACGAAAAGGTCAAGGTCGGCATCGTTATCATAGTCCCCGACACAAAGCCCCATCGCGCCAGTCGGTTTTCCTCTGATGAGCGTAACAATGCCAGATTGTTCTGATACATCTGCGAAAGTACCATCACCTTTGTTGCGATAGAGTTTATCGGGACCGTGGTCGTTTGCTACAAACAGATCAGCCCAGGTATCACCATCGTAGTCAAAGAAAATTGCGCCCCAAGCAATGCCGCCATCATCAACACCAGCTGCCTGTGCTACCTCCTCAAAGGTACCATTCCCTTTATTTCTATATAGCACGTTAATTCTGGGCGCAGGTTCAAAAACTAAAAGGGAAGCAGGACGCCCCCAGTTCGCAACATAGATATCCAACCAACCATCATGGTCGTAATCGGCAATTGAGGCACTGGTGCCGTGCTGTGCATCAGCGATTCCTGCCGCTTCACTTACATCTGTGAAGGTACCATCCCCATTGTTCATGAAGAGAAAGTTTGGTCCGGCACAGGTTACATATAGGTCGCGCCAGCCATCATTGTTATAGTCAAACCAAACGCATCCGCGTCCGTTTGGTGTATCTGCAACCCCTGCTTTGTCAGCAATATCTGTAAATGTCCCATCACCATTATTATGGTAAAGCGCATTGGGCAAACCACCGTCTCCAACAACGAAAATGTCAAGCCAACAACCATCGTTATCATAATCTACAGCGGCGGCTCCGGGGCCCATCCAGGCCCCAGAATTCTCATCAATTGGAGTTTCTCGCTGATGAACGCCTGCTGCTTGACTCACATCTGTGAAAGTTGCAGCAAATAAAGAGGGAACGACACAGAAACAGAGAATTATGATTAAGCTGCATCGCATTTTTATGTCCTCCTTAATATCGGGTTTTAACTGCTCCCCAAGTTGTTGTCGCTTTGCCGCCGGGTTCAACAGGAAAAGGATTCATATTGTCTCTAAAATATTCATATTCAACTTCAAGAGTGCCAACAGCTGTGGCAACACCAGCATAAATACCGAGTTGAAGAGGTGGAGTCAGATTAAAGTTTGCATTCTCGTGGATTACTAACCAATCTCCGTCTGCTTCGGTTTTATACCATGCCGAATACTGATTTCCATCTTTTTTAAGTCTAAGAAACAACTCGGTTTCACCGAATTCCGGTCTCCATCCAATATCACCACCTGGTCGCAAACCTGCTCCTCTGGTTTGATACTGGATGTGTCCTTTGGCGTTGGCATCTCGCGACCAAAATTTGATAGTTACCCAGTTGTTGTCAGAAGGGCTTTTTACAAGGAGTCCATTCACCCCAGAAGTGGTATTCCATTTAGAGAAGAAGTGGGTTTCCACATCAAACATGTCAGTATCAGTTTCCTGATAGAGAAAGTGACTTTCATCGCTTTGCCATAGATTTCTATCACGGTCATGTTCACTGTCAATATATAGGAAACCTTTACGGGTCTCCCCAACATCCCATTTTTCTGGCTCATTTTGCCATTCCCAATTAGGATTCTGCAATTTGCCACCCTCAAACGGGTCGCCGAATGAGTTAGCTGCGTCTACGCCGCCTACCCAAATCGTTAGCGTAGTGAATAGACAGACGATGATGCTACAAAAAAGAGATTTCCTACTTGTAAGATGGGAATTCTGTAAAAAAGCACTTAAATTGCGATTTTTCATTTTTATCTCCTAAAATAAGATTTAAAATATCCTTGTTATAAATTTTAACCATACCATATTTGCGTAAACAAAATATTGTCTACAGTTCTTGAACGTTTTTTGTAAGCAGAAAAGGTAGGGCAGACCACGATCTACCCCACCTTAGAACTAATAACGGGATTTTACCATACCCCACGTTGTTGCCACCTTTCCCTCAGGTTCAACATCAGTGACGTTGATATTATCTTGGAAATATTCGTATTCAACTTCAAGGTTGCCAGCAGCATCAGCAACGCCAGCATAGATACCGAGCCAAAGTGGCGGCGTCAGGTTAAAGTTTGCATTTTCGTGGATTACCAACCAATCTCCATCCGCTTCGGTTTTATACCATGCCGAATACTGATTTCCATCTTTCTTGAGCCTAAAAAATAACTCAGTATCACCAAATTCCGGTCTCCATCCAATATCACCACCTGGTCTTAAACCAGCCTGTCTGGTTTGATACTGGATATGGCCTCTGTTAGCGGCATCTCGAGACCAGAATTTAATGGTTACCCAGTTATTGTCAGTAGGACTTTTCACAAGAAGCCCATTGACCCCAGAATTCGTATCCCATTTAGCGGAGAAATGAGTTTCAACATCAAACATGTCAGCCTCAGTTTCCTGATACAAGAAATGTGAAGCGTCCGATGCCCATACATTTCGATTGTTTTCACTGTCAATGTATAGGAACCCTTTTCGGGTTTTATCAATATCCCATGTGGGCGGCTCGTTTTGCCATTTCCAATTGGGATTTTGCAATTCGCCACCCTCAAACGGGTCGCCGAATGAGTCTGCTGCATTTGCAGTGCCTATCCATGCAGACATTGATGTGAGCAAACAGACGATTGCACTATAACGGACAATTTGCCAAAAATTGCGATTTTTCATAAATCTATAACCTCCTATCTTTTAATTGTAGAATTGATTGATGAAATTGTCAAGTCAATTAGTAAGGTTATTAAGTTTTCAATTTTCTGCTGTATTTTTCGCATTTCAATATAAACTTTCAGTAACACTCATTGACTGGTATTTATAGTGAACTTTGAGATTATTGGGGCACTTTGACAAACCTATTTTGGAAACATAACGGACAACAGAAGTTGAGCATCAATCTGTTAGATTGTGCCTGTGAGAACGCAAACTAAATGAAGATTAAAAAATAAATTGAGTAATTTAGCGAGGTTAGGAAACCTCGCCAGCAGAGATACACACCTGCTGCTGGCAAGGTTTCCTAACCTTGCCAATTACCGAAATATTTACTTAAACTTCATACAGTTTGCGATACAGAATGTCCCATTAATTGTAAGTTTTACTATATAGTTGTATCAAATGATCCCAGGAGTTAAACTAACGAGTAGATGTCCTCGGATCCTCGAGACTCTATTCCTGGGGGTCAATGTGAACCGCAAGATGGATACCGTCTACGGTATCAAACGGATCGAATCCAAGGACGCAAGAACCGCGATTATTCATGATGAATCTCCGATTTCTATATGCTGAATCTTGTAAGTACTTCATGTAATTTCGTTGAGGGCTTGACTGAATTATAATATTTTCAGGGTTGATATTTAGAAACCTATCAGGACTCGAATATACGTCATATTACTAATCGTATGCTGGAATAGATGAGTGGTTCTCCGGTGCCCCGCGAGAATCAAGATATGGAAACCTGCCCAACTCCCTTGGTTAATGGCTTGGATTTCAAGAATACGAGTTCGCAAGTCAGGGCGGTATAAGTTTGGAACGCTAATGTTAGCTGGGAAACTTCGTAAGTAGTTCTTGAAGTTATTATCCCGATTTGTAAACTTCCTATATTGGAACCCTCCAAGGATATTTAATCTCGGTGTAAACTGATAATCGAGACGGACACCGAGAATATCTTCACGACTTCGCCGATTGAATCGCAAATATTCAACCGTTTGATCGTCGGTTGGGAGAAATATATCTGGGTTGAGTGTTTTTGGAATTTCATCGGCAGTTCGGTCAAAAGCGCGGTCCCATACGTACTTAACCATAGGTGTTAATGTTATATCAACGCCAAGTTTGTTGATAAATGGGATCTTGTTGACATAAGGGATTTTGTTGATAAACGGGAAACCCTGAATTGGCACCTCGTAACTCGCTTTCAGAATGGTCAGCTGATTACGGATATTCCGTTCAAGGTAACGGCGTTTTTTCCAGTTCCAAGTGTCATAAATTAAGCCGGTGTCAGATGGATCAAGTGCGTTAATTCCGTGATCAGGATAGAACGGGTATACTCGCCTTTGCCCGGAGGTGCGAACCTGTTCAATGGGCACCATAAAGTCGACGCGTTCATCAGTTTCAAAGTTCTTTGAAACTGGGTCGTATTCAACATCTGTGAAAAGTGCTTTTTCTACATTCTGTTCAAATTGTTTTTGCATGACTACCAGACATTTCGCTTCAAGTGTCAAATTTGGCACGGCAGTATAGAGACATTGGAGCGTTGTTTTATTTAACCGTGCGTTGTAAAAATCAAGTTCGTCATTAATGTGAACTACTTCCAATTCTCCTACAGGCAAGGTAATAGCGTAATCTGGAATATCGTCTCTTACTCGGACAAATTGATTTTGAAAAAGAAAGTTGCCAAAATCGGGGATATCGCGTTTATAAGTCAGGTATATGTATTTAGAGTTATTTTGGCGTCTGCTTGAAATTTCGCTTTCGTTTAGCCAACCGACTTGGACAGAGAGGTTATCAAGCAGGTCATATTCAGCTTTGAGGTGATACCCCTGACGGTCTATTCCGTATTCGTATTCGGGTTCATAGTCATCTTCAATTGAGTCGATGATGCCGTTATTATTGAAATCAATAAGGTTGGAAAACACAGGTGGATCAGCATAAAAGATGAGGAAATCTTCTCGGAAGTCTAATATCCCGTTTTGATCTCGGTCATCAGCGGGTGGAATTACCCCGTCAAAGTCAATGTCATCGGGCCACCCATCGTCATCATCGTCATCCTCAATCAGTGTATAATTAATTGCATCCCATGAATCCAATTCTTCTAAAGGTTCTTGTTGTACAGGTTGAGCACGTTCAAGCGTGAAAAGTTGACCTCGGTTGGGATGTGCCCCGAAATTCACGTAGTTGGTTGTGTAGCCTGGATCGATATGATACAAGACACCTTCTAAGTGTAGTCTTCCAAAGCGGGACTCAAGTTGGACGAACCATGCTTTTTCTCTACCGAGTTTTCCGTTGCCATCTACATCAGTTCCGTCCCCGCCTAAAAAAGCTTCAAATCGTTCACCTTCAGTTTCTGAATAGGTGGGAATGCCGTTTGCATCTACTGGGAGTCCGCTGCGTCGATCAATAGAGACGCCCGTTGGTTCTTCACCGTTGCGGGTCTTAATTGTGGTTTTGGTTCGACTAAACCCTACCTTATCTTTGGGAATAGTCGGATACTGTTTGTATTTTCCATTAATAGAGTATTGAGCTCTGACGCGAACATTACCGATAGTCCCTTCAAGATCAAGTCCATAGAGTGATGCAGCACGGGCAGCACCATAACGATAGCGGACTCTCCGAGGTCTGCCTTCACCTTTCCATGCACTGGGATTATCTATAAGTTTTTTTCTGTTTTTGATGTAATCTGGAGATTGTCCGTAATTCCCTGGTGCCTGAATTATATCGCGATACGGCATCTGAATGTGACCATCTTCAGTTTTTATCCACTCTTGTAGTTCGGGGTTTGACGATGCTTGATTTGCTCTACTAAAGCCGATAACCGCGATATTATAATCACCGGCAACAACCATGTCAAAAACAACAGATTTGACTGTTCTCGGGTCAATGTTAATCTTCTCATCAGTAAGGTTGAGGTCGTATTTCATTTTATTGAAACCGTTAACAATTCTCCATTGCCCATCAACGGAATTACGTATTTCGGATGGGCCTCGAGCGTGATTAATCGGAACAAGTTGGTCAGCATAAACTTCAAATTGGTGAGTCTGCTCAGGTAGATGATCAGCTTCAATACCTTCTTCTATATCTTCAGGGATTAATTCTTCAAGTTCTTGTGTGATAATGGTAATCTTCATGCTTTTGAAAGCTGCACCGACACCATCTTGGATATGATCGTAATGTACGTCAGGATCGTAATTATTAAAATGAGTGAATGCCTTGATGTGATTATCCTCAGGCGAATCATCACGGAAAACAACGGATATTTTTTCAGGCGGCGTATTTGCCACGGTTCCCATCAATGAATTTATCAGGCGTTCCGGATGTTCTTTATGCAAATTTACATACGTATATCCGACTCGGAAATTTTCACCTAAAAGCCCCTGACCGCGAAAACCGATGAGTCGTGCGTCTTCAATGTTTCTGACCCCGGACAATTCGTTGAGTCCACTTCTGCGCCCAAGATCCCCTGCGAGTCTTTGCGATTCGTCTGGTGTTTCTTCTAATAGCATAGGATTAGAAATACGTGAGTGGATGAGGGAAAAGAGATGGTGCTCTTGGGCAAAAGAGATGTCCCAACGAAGCCCATCAAATTCAGTTTTATAAATAATATATCGGTTTGGAAACAGCGTATCGGGTCTGAATCGTAGTTGATCGCCAATAGCAAACTCTGCATATCTACCAAGGAAGGTTTGTTCAACCAAGATGGCCCGGTCCAATTGAGTTGTGAAGCGCAGACTATCCAGCTGACCTGTCCAGCCAACAACTAATTTTCCGTTCTTATCAAATTCTTTCTCATGAGTGTATCTGCTGAGTTCGCTGCCTTCTACAATTTCCTTCCCATAAAGGTCATAGAGGAATTGTGATTCTTCTTCCAAGCTGTATCTATCTGCGAATTTTGCCTCACCTTCAATTGCAGGTAACAGGGGTTCATACGGACCAAGACTATCCGCTCCACAGCCATAAAACACCGCAATACTAAGGATGCAACTGACTATAAACAGTCCATTAATTGCTCGTTTTAACTTGTTCATTAGCTTTGTTACTCCTTATAGGCGAGTTAAATGAGCAGTGTAAAAGTTCGTGTAGATTCCGTGCTGCAACTTTCAGTTTGTGGCTTTCGGTTACGATTTATAGTAAAATCCGAAAATATGTGGACATCTCAGTGAACAACAATCCTCACACCATAGCGCTGGCGAGGCGGGGAATGCCTAAATGGCATTCATACCGTTGATTTCTTCCTAACCTCGCCAATGTAAAAGTAATTATGGATTTTACTATAACCGTTCTCATTTCCGAATAAGCATTTTGCGTGTAGCTGAAAAGTCTCCCGTATCAATAGTATAGAGATAAACACCACTACTGACCCGCTCACCATTGTCATTGCGTCCATCCCAATGAACTGCTTGCGATTGTGAGGAATAATCCCCTGCAGGCTTGATTCCGAGTGTTAGTGATCGAACTAACTTGCCTGTCGGCGTATAGATGTGAATCGTGACATCACTCTCGTCCGCAAGCTTGAACGGAATCCATGTTTCGGGATTAAACGGGTTAGGAAAGTTCTGTAAAAGTTGGTTCCGCTTAATTTGTCCCAACGTAACAAGCTTCTTTCCCTTAGGTTCAACGGGATAAGGAAGTGAAGAGAATAAATTTTTGGCATCCCAAATAAGATATCGTCCGATTTCGTCCTTGGATACTAAAATTGACCCGTCTTGACTAATACCACGGCAATTTGGAATTGATGGATATTTTATGAGTCTACTTGGTTGCCAATCCCATATTTGAAGTTCGCTGTACTGATTAGTAAAGAGGTATCTTTTATCAGGACTGAAGTGTATCGGTGCGTCTGCAGCCAAAAGCGTATTTACAAGCTGAGCATTCTGAGGTAGAATTTTCCATATTCGGGTTTCCAAATCTATTAATGCTGCTGCCAATACGGTGGCACCGTCTTTAGTTGAAGCAAAGGCAAGTGTTGAATGTAAAGAATCGCTGTGTTCTGTAGTTTCCCATTTATATTGAAATTCGAAATTCTCCCCTTCCCGTTTCCACAACAGAATCCAGTACTGATAGTTATTGTGTTTTCCTGTCCGGGCAGAAGCAGCCATATATTCATCATTTTCACTGAAAGCAACCTGATAGAAATCATTAGGCCAATTAAGTTGAAGATTTATGCGGACTCTGTGAATTTCCTCTGGATTACCCACATCAAAAAGAAAAAGATTTCCCCATTCATTCACTCCTACAAGCCACCTCCCAGAAGAACTGAAGGAGGCATGTTTAAGAAAACCAAAGTGATGTAGGTATTGCGCTTCAACGTTACCGGTTTGAATATCTGCCACCTCAAGCCCAGGATATTTGCTATAAGCAATTCGTTTGTTATCTGGAGAAATGGCAACACCTTTGTCAAAATAAAATCCATAGGAATGTTCTGCAGAAATCACAAAACGTACTTGTTGTGAGGGAATATCCCAAACTTTAATAAAATTGGAATCTACAGTGATCATGGTTTCCCCATCCGAACTTAGTCTGACTATACCACCGATATAATCAGCGAATTCTTTCAACTTTTGTTTCGTTTTGGTGTCCCAAAGCACAACAACACTTCCCCAGAAAACACTTCCATCGTATTGAAGTAGCATCGTTTTTCCATCGGGGGACAATATCATCTGGCGTAATCCAGAATAATCGTTACCGAATGAGTCAACCTGTTGACCCGATTTAACATCCCATATATACACATTTTTATTCGCAGCATATAACTGTTGACTGTCTGCACTGAAAACGATGTCTGAAATTCCGGTTTCGCGAATTGGCTCTCTCCATAGCAGCTGTCTTGTGGCGATATCCCACAAATAGACAAAATTTGATTCTCTTTCATAAGATGCGAGATACGTTCCATCTGGACTGATAGCCACGCCATCAACCCAGTTTCCTGTGTGCCCTTCAAAATGTCCTACCAATTCGCGTGTTTCCACATTCCACAGCTCTATATCTGGTCGTTTTGAGGCTACGATGAGATGTAATCCATCTGGCGTAAACAACATTTCATGTTCTTTTGCAGAATTTGAACAGGACTTAGAGATACTTTCGCCGTATTCATGCTTAATTATTTTTACATAACACTCTTCCCACTGCCGTCTTTCACCAATCATTTTCCCGATGAATTCCTCAGTTTGCCAATTCCATAGATATATTTCGTTATCATAAGAAATTGCAAGCAACGGTTGCGTAGGACTAAATGCTGCGTTCTCAAAGATAGGGACTGCTGTTTCCCACTCGGATATTACCTCTCGTGCTTCAGTATCCCAAATATTTACGGTAATTGTTTTTGAACCCAAAGGACGGTCCAAGATGGTAAAATGTGTAGCATTTGGACTAAACACAATATCGCTACCTCTGGGGCGGTTCCCGAATTCGTCAATTATTTTTCCTGTTTCACGGTCAACAATCTGGAAATTTGTACCTAAATAGGGAACACGCAATATGGTTTGATTAGTGAGAAAGGCGTGCTTTTCTGGAGGTAGTTGTCCGAACACAGCAAAAGGTTCAATTCCAAACGCAACACGCGGCACACAAACAAGGCAAATGAGTGCAATTTGAACTTTTAGGATTCGTCTCAAAAAGGGGGCAAGCGTTTTCATGTCATATCTCCATTTTTAAAGTATATTCAACACAGTGCCAAAGCCGTCTCACCAGAAGATGCACTGAACGATGGATTTCCGTAGCTGACGAAGGCACATTAATTCGTCTCGTATTGATATAAGAGCAAATTTCATGCCAAAGGCGGTTTGGGGCGGGAAACGCAGAAAATCAAATACGAGGCGGTATTGAATACAATAAACTTGCACATAGACGTGCAGCTTTTACTGACGTTGCACGATTTTGTGCATTCACTGACCATAACTACTAATTTTCTATTACATAAAATCAACGCTTGAGGTCTCCCCACGTAGTTGTTAGTTTTCCTTAACATAGGGCAATTTTTATGCCAAAGATAATGCAATGGCAAAACAGGATTAAATCAAGGATTTGTAGCGATTCGCATAACAAACTGCTTGGTTACTGTTCAATTTCTGAACA
Source organism: Candidatus Poribacteria bacterium (assembly GCA_965221425.1). GTDB lineage: Bacteria > Poribacteria > WGA-4E > WGA-4E > WGA-3G > MSPOR6. Next base: position 2,041,843 of record OZ244889.1, read on the forward strand.
GGTTTGTTTAAAAAGTAGTCCTTAACTTCAAATCAGTCCCTGATTTTAGAATCTCTTGACGCGCGTCAATTTTTGAAGTATACTTACGCAGTATTCGTTTGGGAAACTTTGGCAAAGTAAAGCAAGATAAGGAGAAGTCTATGGTTGAACGTTGGGCAATATATGAAGTGACGCTGAACGGTCCGGATAGGGGTAATCCGTTCACTGAGGTCGAACTAACAGCAGAATTTAAACAGGGTGATCGGACTTTTGAACCGCACGGGTTCTATGATGGAAACGGAATTTATAAAGTCCGATTCATGCCCGACGAAGTCGGAGAATGGACATACACCACAAAAAGTAATATCACTAAACTCAACGGTAAAACAGGACAATTTACGTGCATCCCGCCATCCGAGGAAAACCACGGACCAGTGCAAGTATATAAGGATTTCTACCTACAATATGCTGATGGCACACCGTATCATCAGTTTGGCACGACATGTTATGCTTGGGCACATCAAGGCGAGGCGATGGAGGAACAGACGCTTAAAACCCTCGCTGAGGCACCTTTCAACAAGATGCGGATGTGTATCTTTCCAAAAGATTACGTCTACAATAAAAATGAACCTGTCTACTATCCGTTTGAAGGAAAACCGCTAAAAGATTGGGATTTCACAAAATTCAACCCAGAATTCTGGCAACATTTTGAGAAACGTGTTCAGAACTTATTAGACCTCGGCATTGAAGCGGATATAATCCTTTTTCACACCTATGACCGATGGGATTTTGAGAATATGGATGCTGAAAGCGATGATCGTTATATACGCTATGCAGTAGCCCGTTTAGCTGCTTTCCGTAACGTGTGGTGGTCCCTTGCAAATGAATATGACATCATGCCCGCAAAAGAAGAATCTGATTGGGATCGGTTTTTTCAGATTATCCGCGATCATGATCCGTATCAACGGTTGCGTGGCATTCACAACTGCAGAGGTTGGTATGACCACAGCAAACCGTGGGTGACGCACACCAGCATTCAAACTTCTAATATGGCACAAGGTATCCGTTATCGCAGCCAATACGGCAAACCTGTTATCTATGACGAGTGCCGCTATGAAGGGGATGTCCCGCAAGGGTGGGGAAATATCTCCGCTCAACAGATGGTGCAAAACTTTTGGGCTGGCACCGTATCAGGTTGCTATGTCGGGCATGGCGAAACATACAAACATCCTGAAGACCTGCTGTGGTGGGCAAAAGGAGGCGTTTTGCGCGGTGAAAGTCCGCCTCGGATAGCATTTCTCAAAGATTTCATGGCAGATGCACCGCCATTTGATACACTTGAACCGATTGGTGATGATAAGGGACGATATGTCCATGCAAAACAGGGAGAGTATTACCTTGCTTATACTACCCAGCCGCAGACGATCACGATACAACTGCACGGAGACCAGCCATATAAAATTGATGGTATTAATACGTGGAACATGGAGATATTACCTATCGGGACAGCACAGCCTGGAGAATATACGTTCACTTCACCACATAGTGATTTTGCATACCGTTTTACACCTTATGCCCCAGGTGAAAAACTTCGTCCTGAAGCAAAAGCATCCGCAGATGTCATGCAAGGTAGCGCGCCGCTTACTGTTAACTTCTCGGCAGCAGGTGATTTAACACAGCATTGGAATTTTGGTGACGGCACAATATCTGATGAATCTAATCCGACACACATCTATGAAAAACTTGGACAATACACCGCCACGCTCCATGTCACCGACGCGGAAGGTGCGACATCAACAACAGCCCTCACAATTAATGTTTTACCTGAAGCACCTGCAGACATTCTTACGCATACAGAATTCCCCGGTTCACGCAGTGGACTTGTGTTTTTCTGGCACGGCACACTTGAGGATAGGAATGAAATTGAAGCGCGTGATGATGCATCAATTACTCAAGATGGACAGATGGATCTCACTGACGGTGCATTCTTCGCTCAGAATGTGAATGGGACACTATTTGCAACATGCCAAGAAAGCAATCAATTAACGGTTGAATGTCTTGTCACCACAGATAATCTGAATCAGAGCGGTCCGGCGCGTATTATCTCGTTTTCAAAGGATGTTACCCATCGCAATTTTACATTGGGACAAGATGGCAACCGATTTACAATGCGGATTCGCACACCGCGCACCGGCGAAAATGGTCTTGGTGGTGAATTTTCCTTTGGCAAGATTGAATCAAACAAACCAACACACGTCATCGTCAGTTATTTTGAAGGAAACGTCTACTGCTATATTAACGGCGAACTTGTCCATGTTAGCAATGGTACGCAGGGAGATTTCAGCAATTGGGAGTTATATCCGCTCGTTTTCGGCGATGAAGCAAGTGGCGGTAGAAATTGGGAAGGTAAACTTAGCCATGTGGCGATTTATAGTCGGTTCGTTGGTTTGGAAGAGGCTGCGCATAAGTTTAAACTGATTCAAGGTGAATCAAAATGATGTTTGATCCCCTATCTTTTAATTATACCTTTCTTGCTTATGAAACGTCTTAATGTAATGATCCTAAAAATGCTATTTATTCACATAACCTAAACAGACTAAAGGAATAACGTTAGCATGAAAAAGAAATTAGATGAAAGCGATCCTCCCTTAACAGTTTACATGCCTCCGACTCCGATAGTATGTATCCTATTACTGCTATCCCTTTCTCTGATTATCGGATGCGGTCCATTAGGCATAACTGATCCGCAATCCGATTCGCCTTTCGCCAATTCCCGCCCAAATTCAAAACCTAAAAAGACCTGGCCCGTAAAACGTACGCTTATCAGTAACGAAGTCAACTGCATCGCTGCCGATTCTGAAAATGTATGGATAGCAACGGCGAAAGGTGTCTCGCGTTGGCTACGTAGCGAAGACAGGTGGCTTCACTACACGATGGAAAACGGATTAGCAAATGATATGGTCAATGCTGTTGCGGTTGATGGAAAATGGGTTTGGTTCGCCACAGATGAAGGTGTGAGTCGATACGATAGTGAAACCGACACTTTTTCAACTTTTCGCAGTATAGATGGACTCGCAAGTGATCAGGTATCCTCCATCGCTGTAGATGGCAACTACGTCTGGTTTGGAACATCTAACGGACTAAACCGATATGACAAAACGATTGACAGTTGGGCAGTCCGTACCCGAAAAGATGGCTTAGTTAGCAGGATAGTTACAACAATCGCTGTGGAGCCTGAGTATGTCTGGGTCGGCACTGACAAAGAAATAAATCCCGATCCGCACGGGTGGGATGAGGATCCGAGATTTAGCAAAGGCGGGGTGAGTCGTTATCACCGAGACACCGATTCTTGGAATAACTATACAAGGTCGGATGGCTTGATAGACAATGAAATCGCTACGATTGCCGTGGATGACGATAGTGTTTGGTTCGGCACACAACACAGAGGCGTTAGTCAATACAATCAGGTTGACCAGACGTTTGTTAAAACGTTTACCAAAACCGATCTGCTAAAAAGCAATTTTATCTCCTCTATCCGCTCTGACGGGTTTCAGGTTTGGTTTGGTACCGCCAATGCAGGCGTGCATCGTTTTATCAAGCCTGTCAATACTTGGGTGCATTATACGAAAGCAGACGGATTGGCGAGTAATAATGTGAGTTGGATTACCACACAAGGCAATGATGTTTGGTTTGCAAGCAAAGAAGATGGCGTAAGTCGCTTTGACAAAGTAAGCGGTAAATGGACAATCTACAAACAAGCGGACTTTCTGGCGGATAACGATGTCCGAGATATAGTCCGTGATGCTGATGGAAACCTCTGGATAGCCACAGTTGCCGGAGTTTCTGTTTACACTCCCCAAACGCGTAGTTGGGAGGTTATTTCTAAAGAAGATGGATTGCCAACCCCTTATGTCATGTCAGTAGATATAGCATCACAATCATCTGAATCTGAATTGAGCAAGTTAAGTAAAGTCCCAAAGGGACAGATATGGATCGGCACAGCGCGAGGACTCGGTTCAAGCACACACCTTGGTGGTCAATGGACATTTCACCGCCCTGCTCAAGGTGAAGCCTTTGTGACAGCAGTTGCTATTGGAAATGGTTCAGACAATCTTGGTGACGCAGGACAAATTTGGCTTGGAACAAATTTAGGTCCTGCAATGTATGACGTGAATTCTAAAAAATGGACGCAACTTACGCTACCAACCTCACCTAAAAATCCATTGATATTGTCCGTTCTAATTCATGATGGAAATGTCTGGTTTGGCGGTGTAAAGGGCGTTTGGCGATATTCAATTGCAGATAAAAAAATGCATCAGGCTACCGAAGGGCTTAAAAACCCTTACGTTAACGTGTTGCTTGCAGTAGATAACGTACTTTGGGCAGGGACGCAAGGAGGTCTGGCAAAATACGATAGCACAAAGCATTGTTGGGTATCTATATCTTTAGAGTCAAGCGGAAAAGAACAATTGCATCCTCTAAGTATTACAGCCCTCGCTTATCGAGAGGGTGTGCTTTGGATCGGGACACCACAAGGATTGGGTAGCTACGCGATAGCAACTGAAAAGTGGAATCCTCTTAAAAAATCACACAACATTCGTGACATTGTGTGTGATGAAGATAGTAGACTTTGGTTGGCAACCTCTACAGGTCTCGTTGAATTTCACTTATCAAGTGGTGATGAGGTAGCACACCTATCCCGTCCGATGCGGGAACCCTTACTTGAAACGAGGGTTTCACACATCAAATTCGATGGGGATTACATCTGGTTTTCTAACTGGCGGTTTTCGCGGAACGGTGGAATTTTGCGGTTTCACCGTCCATCAAAAACATGGCAGCGTTTCACACGATTAGATATTTTTCAGTCTACTCAGAAAAAAACGATGACAGTATTGCGTTGGACTTATGTAGATAAAGACGCTGTTTGGTTCACAACGGATTTTGGTGTACTCCGCTACGATAAAGCAAAAGATACATGGCAACATTTTACAATGAAAGATGGACTTTCTGTGGACGATCTGGACAAGATTGCTGTCAGTGAAAAGAGTGTGTGGGTAGTTCCGATGGCGGGCATGGAGTTGAACCGTTATGATAAAGCATCAGGCACTTGGGAGGTTATCACCCAACCTGAAAGGCAAGAACATAGGGAAAGCTTAAGAGGATTTGCTGTTGATGGACCGGAGGTATGGTTTGGTTCAGGAGATGCTCTCACGCGTTACAATGATAATACTAAGGAGTGGAAGGAATTTAGACCGAGAGATGGTTTGGCAGGCAGGGGCGCCGAATGGATTACAATTGACAAAGATTTCGTTTGGGTTGCGCGATCCGAATGGGATAGAGGCAGCAACCGTCCATTATCCCGATATGATAAAAAGACAAAAAAATGGGCGACGTTCTCTACCAATGACGTGCTTGCTGCAAAAACCATTAAGCGTATTATCGCAACAGAAAACGATGTTTGGATACAATACAGACCTTGGGATAACGTTGTAACCCGATATGATAGGCGCAATAAAGAATGGACTACCATCACCTCTGGTCGTGGAACGCTTGAACTTGCTGCGGATGATGACTACCTCTGGTTAGCCGCACCGAATGAAGGGCTGCGGCGGTTCCATTTTTCCTCCGGGACTTGGACAACATTTAAAGATGTTAAAGGACTGCTGCATAATCATGTCGGGGAGTATGCTCTTGCAGTTGATGAAGACTATGTATGGGTTGGCACAATCCGTGGACTCTCCCGTTATGACAAACATCGGGAATCTTGGATGCCTCTTGCTCCTTTGCCGACTCTTTCAGGACGCACCGTCCGCACGGTGGATACAGATGAGCGTTTCGTGTGGGTTGGAACGGACAGCGGGTTATCTCGATATGATAAGGATTTGGGCACATGGAAAAACTATAGACAGACGGGTGGATCCGAGGAAATAGCAACGCACAATGGGCATTGGCATCGTCATAGACCGAAATCACGAGGCATGCTCTCCGATAACGCCGTCAGTTCAATTGTGGCTGATGAACAGTATGTGTGGGTAGGTACTCGCGATGGGGCAAATCGGTTTGATAAGATCGCGCTCCGTTGGGATCAATATAAAACTGAACATGGATTACCCGCCAACAACGTGACATCTGTTAGCACTGATGGCAACAATATTTGGGTTGGCACACATTCTGGGATAGGAAAGTATCCACGAACTGCAGACGATCTCAATGCCTGGATCGCTTATACTTCTGGTACTGAAATTCAACCCACTGCTGTGTCCAAGGAGTTCGCTGAATCATTGGTTACCGATGAAATTTGGTGTATCACGGCAAGCAGAAAACATGTCTGGGTTGGAACGCGTAGGGGTGTAAGCAAATACGATATTGGTCGGGACATCTGGAAGACAATCACAGCAGAGGATGGACTCGCAAGTGATGAAGTCAGTTGTATTGCCGTTGATGGTGACCGCATCTGGTTTGGCAGCGACCGCGGGGTAACGTTTTACAATGAAAGAACAGAAGATTGGCGCGCCTATACAACTGAGGACGGTCTCGCAAGTGACAAGATTACGATTATCGGAGTTGATGGGACTGATGTGTGGATCGGCACTTACAATGCTGGCATCAGTCGGTTTGACCAGTTAAAAAACAGTTGGACAACTTACACGAGAGAAAATGGCTTGGCGCATAACGGCATACTCTCTATGGCTATCGGTAGCACGTATGTCTGGTTCGGCACTTATCGTGGATTGAGCCGTTATGATAAACGCACTGGAATTTGGACAACCTTTACAGAGGCTTATGGGCCTGAAGATATTTTGAGATAGTCGTCGATTTACCGATTTCTCCTCCCCTGGTAGGTGCGGTTTCCTAACCGCATCCATTGTTGGAGGGGTTTTCAACCCCGATTTTTCTGCTTGAATCTTGAAATATCGGGCTTACAAAGCCCTCCAACAAGAGTAAATCCAGTATTTTTTTCTTAAGTTTACACCTATGGATAGAGCGCAGCGAAACCCAACAACTAACGGATTTAAAGCCGATAACTGATTGCTAAAAACAATAAAATATGGACATAAAAACAGGCACTCGAAAATCTTTACTCTGGTGCTTTTTTCTATTATTGTTAAACTTCTCCTCTATGTTCTACGCTGAAGCAGAGGATGTGTACAGTCTATTCGGTAAGTTGTTCCTATCCGGACGCGTTGAATATGACTTTACAAACAGACGAAACTTCCTTGCAGATACAGAGGAAGAGCGTGTCCGGCAAGACAATTTTGATTTCGACCGTCTCTTTCGGCGCGGTTTCCATAGTGTCCTGGTGATTGAGGAGACCGCCGGTAATGTCAAAAACATTCTGAGTCTCGGTGAAGTGCCAACAACTTTTACAAAGTTTACCTTTGATCAGATTGATCTAAACGGTGTCCGTTGGGAGGTACGTTCTAACCACACCGATTGGACAATCCTAATGGTCCCGGGCACGCTCAACCGACTGAACGGTCAAGAAGATAAAACTGAAGGTTCGGGTATCGGTTTACGCGAAGTAACAAAATTCGGCAAGTCACAGTTAGGACTCTCTTGGTATTTCCGAGAAACACCTGTATGGGCGGTGGACATGGAAACCAATTTCACCAATTATGGATTGAAGGCAGAGATAGCGGTAACACCGAAAAACGCACTACAGAAAAACTTACGTTCACGTTTTGACGCAACGACAACCGTGTTCAAGGCATTCCGAACGGTCGGAGATACGCTGTTTCAAGCAGAGGCGTTTCGCGTCGGTCCAAGATTTGATGCCTCCCGATCTGTCGGCGATAACGATGATCAAGACAGATACTCAGATAACACATTTCCTGATCCACCTTCCCTGATTATTCCCGGTGACTTGGATAAAAATAACAACGGTACCTTCGACTATGAGGACGATATTTTGCTATTTGATGTTGATGAGGATTTTCTGGATGAAACTGATCGAAACAACAACGGTATACGGGATGAGGAAGAGAACGATCAGGATCCGAATTACGAATTTGATGTCGGATTAGAAGGTGTACGGCTTTTCATGAACCAGACGATGCGTCGCGAAAAAAGCGTTATTGACTTGGACCTGGGGCTACAACTCGAAAAAAACCTAAAATTCAGAAATATCCCCACCTCCAGAAAAGCGTTCGCTAATATGGTTTACAAAAAAGAATTGCCACGCGCTTCTTCGCTTATTTTTGAAAATGAACTCAAACTTGTGAAGGACAACATTCCTGATGAAACGTGGTATTATGCTGGATTTTTGGGTAGAGAAGATGAAAGAATCTATCGATCACAACCAGAAATCCAGGATATGGTGGAGGACGGGGACTTGCAGTTTTTCTATGTTGATGGCGGGACTGAAGTCGAAAAACGCCGTCCAGACCCGCTGTTGATGCAGAACGATCTGATTAATACTGCTAAAATTACATGGGAATATCACGGTATAGACCGCATGATTACAACAGTCCGCGCCAAGCTGCAATACGATATAGATTTTGATGACGATAATGAACACTATGAAGTCGGCATTTTCAAAACGCTGTACCGGCTACGACCCTCCAAATCGTTGGAAATCAGTCCGATGTTCAAATACACTATCCGTAACGGTTTCCGTATGGCAGAAGACAATCTTGAATATCTCAATCTACACGCCAGGATTGACGATAGGGACATCTCACGTAAACTCCGATTGCGCCAAATTGAACAAGCACATGTGCGTGATATGACTCCTGCGCTTATTCTCAAGGTCGTGTATCAGTTTACGAAAACGATCAAATTAACTGGTGGTGGACAGATACTTCTGTTCAATGATCTGCTGAAGGACGATAACGATTTTGTTCGTCAGGCACTATTAGCGGAAATGGAAAAGAGTTTTTTCGCTTATCGGAAGCAGCTTTTTCTACATATCGGGGCGCGATACATAGACCAGCGCGCAATCGGGGATGTCAACGATCAAAACTTCATGGAAATATTTGTACGGGTCTTTGGAAAATTCTAATATGGTGGCATTTAGAATTAAAGGGACATTTTGTAGCACAAACTAAAAGTTTATGCTACAATACCCCTGGTAGGTTCGGTTTTCTACCCGAACCGATCCTAATGTCCAATTAATTCTAAAGTTCACTATAATATGCGAATCTTACAAAATAGCATAATTACATTTTCCAAAATTAACTTGATATATAGAGTGAATGATGCTATTATCCACGTGGATTCTAAAAAAGATTTAGGGTTCTTATGAAATTTGTAGAAGGGTTTTTGCTCAGCTCAATGAATCAAATTCAGTTTGTTCAATCAACAGAGCAATGGCAAACATTTTAGTGTAATTCTTGCCGTTGCCGGAAAAGAATAAGGAGATCAAAATGTTTAACAAAATGTTGGTCATAGTTTTTGCCATTATAGCAACCATTTTTATGTGTGCAAACATGGCGAAAGCTCAAGTGGTTACTGACGGTTTGGTTAGCTACTGGACCTTTGATAAGATTGATGTAGATGGTGATACTGTTAAAGACGTATTTGGTGAACATGATGGTAGCATGAAGGGAGACCCCAAAGTAGTTGAAGGTCAGGTTGGTCAGGCTTTGGAGTTTGATGGTGATGATTATGTGGATTTCGGAGCTCCCGAAAGTTTGAATATAGATCCGCCACTTACAGTGTCGATGTACATAAATAACAAGGATGCGTCAGCCAGTTTTATATGGCAGGGTGGTGCAGCTACTGGAGCGACGAAAAACTATATTTACGTTCGAAATGACGGTGGAATGAACGTTGGTCAATGGCCTCCTGGCGGTGGAGATTTGAATTCTGCAGCGGGAGTTCTTGAAACGCGGGGTGAATGGTATTATATCACTGCTGTTTTTGATGACCAATATCTTCTTTATGTTGATGGGGCTTTAAAGGGTGAACTCAAATCGGAAGATTATTCAGGTCCGATCCCTACAGCTTGGTTACTTGGAACGAGGCTATTCCCTGCTAATGCTGCTTATTACCTCATAGGCCTTGTTGACGAACTTGCCGTTTATGATCGAGCGCTAAGCGAAGACGAAATCAACCAGAACATGAATGCAGGAGGATGGGCTGCTGTAAGGGCTGTAAATAAGTTAGCACTCACTTGGGGAGATCTAAAAACCTCAAGATAACCTAACCTCAACTTAGCTTCGCATAATCATGAAGTAAAAACTGAATTGGTCGTTGTGTCTGGGTATAAACCCTATCACAAATTACACATGAGCTCTAAATCCTTCTCGAACTTATACCATTTCTATATGATGGTATTACATTATTTTGTAGATCGGGTAGAAGCGATAGCGAAATCCATAAATCAACGCTATGAATGCCTTTTGGCATTCAGCGGGTGTCAACTTAAGGAATATTTCTTGTTCTAAAAATCCTTCTGAATAGGCTTGACGATTGGGAATGCCCCACATTTCAGTCCTAATGAAGTTTAAATAAATATTTCGGTAATGTAGCGAGGTTAGGAAACCTCGCCAGCAGCGGTGTACATCTCTGCTGGCGAGGTTTCCTAACCTTGCCACATTACCCAATTTATTTTTTAATCTTCATTAGGGACTGAAGCCGTTTCCATGTTTGGAAAATCCTAAAATTGACAGTTACGGCAGAATACACGTATGGTATTCTGCATTGGTTAGGAAACCGCCAAATCAACGGTATGAATGCGCGTGTGGCATTCTGCATGATTCCCCGTGTGGTATTCGCCATGATTCCCCGCCTACCGAGAATTATCGCGTTACTCAATTTCGTAGACCACAGTAATGTTCACGGTGACGGTGAGTTCACCTGGCGCAATAGGAGTAGAAGTACGCGCGCTATCGTCAGCAAAGGCCGCTTCTGCTACTGGGAACGGTATTGGTGGACTTTCAAAATAGGTATTTTCCGTAATGGTAACAGGTTTTCCAAGCGTTACACCGCCTGCATCCGCTAAGGTTTGTGCTTTCGCTTCAGCATTTTTGACAGCCAAACTACGGGCTTGCTTCTGAAATTCGGTAGTATCCTCAATCATAAACTGAATGGAGTTTACAACGATGTAATCGCCTCCCGCTTCGGCGGCATCGTCAATCACATCGCTGAGAGTATCTAATTCCCGCACCTTCGCCCGAACGGTGTTGTTTACACTGTAACCGCGTAGGACGCGTCCACCTTCTGTGTAATCGTACCGCGGGTAAATACTGAAATTTTCAGTATTAATGTCTTCTTCAGCGATGTCATTTGCTTTCAGAGAATCAATTAACGCCGTCATCGCACTTGCCGCTTCTTCGCGTGCCTCAGCGACTGTCTCTTTCTCCACGGAAACACCTAAATTGAGCGTTGCAATATCTGGTTCTCCCGTGACAGAACCGCTCCCCATAACATGGATAGTTCTTCCACTTGTTGAAGGTGTCAAGACCTTTGAAACAACATTTGAATCGCAAGCGGTGAGCGTTGAAATCAGTAACGCACAGATTACAAATAACCAACAATTACATTTTTTCATTTTTTCTCCTAAAAATCTCTATTCCGCTGGATTTGTGTTCTCCGTTTCTGGGGGAGTAACATTTACCATAAATTTATCGGATTTCCTTATTAAATTATCAACATTTGATTTGTACAGCATGAAAATCGGTTCTTTATCTCCACTTTTGACGTAAAGTTTGCCACCTTCTTCTTTTCCAACATGTAGAGTTGTAGTTGTTCCATCGTTGAGGATTGCAGAGATAGATGAAGTTGGCGTATCTAATCCATATTCGGCAAGTTCTTTCGCTTCTGCGAAATCATCAGTCTTTAATTGACTGAAGGCAGTGAGTAGATTATCAACTTCGGTCTGATTAGCAGCAGCTGTTATCGGTTGGTGCATCTGCCACTTATTCTCGGCATCTAACCGCAGTTCAACCGTTTCTTCTGGGGAAGTGATGTTTATCTGTGTAACAATGCCTTTGTTGAAATTAAAGATAGTACGATCTTTCCAAGTTCGTGTACTTTTGTCAAAAACAGATTGTAGATAACCTTGTGCTTCATAGACATTGTTGGAATCGGCAACACGCACGTAACTGCTCAGGAATCCAGGTGTATTTTTTCCGACAAACAGATGTGCTAACATTTTATCGTTTGCATCCATCAATTTTGCTTCAACACCGGAGCTATCTACTTGGAATTCCGCCTGATTTTTAGGGTTATCAGAGACAGGTTTAGCATTGTCAAATTCTGCGACTTTCTCCAACAAATCTTTGACGCCCTCGCTATCTGCCGGGTAGTTATCCATAGAAGCAACAGTCCATTGATCGCTTTGTTTTGAAAGCGTTGTGGTTTCACCTTTAGCAATGATTTCAATTTTTGCAACTTGTTCCTTATTGAGATTCGGGAACAGCGCGGTCGCCTCTTCAACTTTCTTTTGATACTCACTTTTTCTAAATGGGTTCTCAAGAATTAGGACGACGAGTAGTAGAAAAACAAAAGTGCCGCCTAAAATTAGGAGTTGTTTCTTTTTCATCGTTCCATTCGGTTGGTATCTACAAAAAACTTGTGGGAAAGTTTAAAATTGTGAACCGTAGGTGCCGACCAACCGTTTTACCCTCCTTTTTAAGAGATATCTGATTAACCCAAAGAGAACTACTACCAGTGGGATCCCGATAGTACACATGTATTTGATGAAATTTTTTTCAAAACCGGAGGTGTCTTTTAGGGGCCTGTTGGTTATGGTGTGGGAACGGATACCGATGAGGGTTTCGCCGAGAGTTAACCAGTCTACACAGTTTAAGAAAAATTTTGCGCCATGTTCGTTTATCCGATCAAGAATTTGTGCTGTGCCGATTACAATAATTTGTGTTTCTGCTCCTTCGGTTATAGTTGCTTGATCCGCCGTATCCTGTGTCGGGTTAGGTGTATCATTGCCAACTTCGTCATTACCGTTCGCTGTGGATGCTACAGGTGGAACTTCTTTATCAGCGTAGAAACTTTTGAACTTTCCTTCCAAAGCAGCAGCAACGGTATAAGCTTGTAAATCAACCTGTGGAATTGGAGTGCCCGGCATCAGGTTGTAAGCCCCTTGAACACTTCGCCCAAATTCAGTTGTTTTTACTAATGGCGTTGCAATTACGTCTTCATTTGTTAGTACCTCTACAGAGCTTGTCCAAGGTAATACTAACGCTTCCAGTTGATTTGTGATGGTATGTTCAGCTGAGAAGTTAGCTTTAAGAATATTAATGAAATAAGGATAACCTTGAGAAACGGTAAACAGTCCTTGTTGATACGCGAGATTACCATGAGATCTTAGATCAGCAATTAGATTATTTCCAAGTTTGGCACCGTAATGTTCAAGCAGATCGTTCAAACCGGTGCTGAGAGGTGTTGCTTGAAGCGTTTGAGGCGGTCTTGTAATGGGATCAACCAAGAAAATTGCCCTACCGCCACGCATGATAAACTGATCAATCTGGTATTTTTCTCGTTCTGTTAATGTCTGTTTTGGGCCTGCAACAACTAATGTGGTTACAGTTTCATCAACCGGTCCTCCTGCTTGAAGATCAACAGTCGTAAGATTATATTGCCCTTGAGCATTTTTATCCAAGAGTGCGCGAAGTTGATTTTCTTGTGTCTGAGCGCTGATATTATATTCGTCATGTCCTGCCAAAAATCCTACTGTCTTGGTTTCCTTCGTGGTCAATTTGAGAATTGCGGAGGTGAGATCATATTCCAAGTTAGAAGTTGATTGCACAACCGGAAGGACTTCCTCTTTACCACTATACCCGACTGCAATACTCATATAGACGATTGCAATTTCCGCTTTGTCTTTCTCATAAACATTGAATCGGACTTCAGGGATACCTTTAAAACGGAGTTCCTGTTTCTGTGCCTCATCAAAATCGGCAGGGTCGATAAAATCGATCTGAAGTTTTTGGGAAAATGCCTCATATTCGTCAAGAACATCTCGAATTTCACCACGGATACGAGCAACTTGTGCAGGTTCTGTGGAAAAATAAGCGGTGATGGTAACAATATCGTCTAAATTCTTAATAACATCTTTTGTGGCTTTTGAGACAGTGTAACGTTTATCCTCAGTGAGATCAGCGCGTATAAAACGGCGCGCGGATAGGAAATTAACCAGTACCAGGATACCTAAGACAAGTGCAATAAATGCAACTATGTTGCCACCGTGTCTGATCCGTTTATCAGCCATAACAGTTTACCTCCTTGTTTAGCGCCATTTTCGACTTTCAACCGATAAAGTGCTTAAATAGAGAAAAAATCCGATGATGCAAAGGTAGTATATAATATCGCGGGAATCGATAACACCACGTAAAATACTACTATAATGAGCACCAAGACCGAGATAACTAAAAATCGGGAATAGCCAACCCGGCGTGCTGAAAAGCACAAAATCCTCACCAATAATCAAAAAAGCAAAACATACAGAGATACCCAAAATGAAGGCGATGATTTGATTCTCAGTCAACGTTGAAGCGAAAAGCCCAATCGCGAGATAAGCCCCACCCATCAATAAAAGTCCGAGGTAGCCGCATACAATAGTGCCACCGTCTGGGTCGCCAAGATACATAACCGAAAAGGGAAGACCGAGTGAAAATAGGGCTGTTACGACAAGCAATCCAAAACTTGCTAAAAACTTACCAAGAACTACCTCGTAATCCCGAATAGGTAACGTCATTAAAATCTCGGCTGTACCCAATTTTTTCTCTTCAGCCCAGAGTTTCATCGTTACAGCAGGAATAAAAAAAAGAAAAATCCACGGCATTAACCCAAAAAATCTTCGCATTTCGGCTTGGCCGACGATAAAAAAAGCACGAAAGAAAAGCCACGATGAAATCGCGAGGAAAAACGTGATAAAAATATACGCAATGGGTGAATTAAAATAACTTCTGAATTCCTTTTTGAAAATAGCGTTGATGTTCTGCATAGTGTTCTATTTTGGGACGCGGTGCGCTCGGTTATGTAAACGTTAAATTTACTCTTCTTCTGTAGGTATCTCTTCTCTTGACAATTCTGAAGCAGGGACCTTATCACTGATCTGCCCAGATGTAAAATGGAGGAATACGTCTTCTAAATCAACAGATTCTTTGTGAAGTTCTATCAAACCCCATTCATTTTGGACAGCCGCTTGGTAGATGGCTTCAGTTGCATTATCGCCGCCAGCTGCCGCTGTGATTTCATAAATCACGACTTCATCATCTGTTTTGACATGTGTAAACCCAATAATACCGTCCAACTCTTTTAGTCTTGTAGTAATCGCTTCTTCCGATCCTCGGATAGCAACGTGAATCTTGTCGCCGCCACTCTGAACCTGACTGACAAGTTCACCCAGTGTCCCGTTCGCGACAATTTCACCTCGGTGGATAATCAGGATGCGGGTACAAGTGGCAGCCACTTCAGGCAAAATGTGTGTGCTGAAGAGTACCAGTTTTTCTTTCCCAATCTCTTTAATCAGATTCCGAATTTCAATTGTTTGGCTTGGATCAAGTCCAGAGGTGGGTTCATCTAATATCAGAATAGGTGGGTCGTGGATGAGGCTTTGTGCTAAACCAACGCGTTGTCGATAACCTTTAGAGAGTTCACCGATGTCTTTTTGAATGACTCCCTCAAGTCCACAGATATCAATGACCGATCTGAGCCGTTCTTTCCGTTGACTTTTGGGAATTTCCCGAATTTCTGTCATAAACTTGAGGTATTCAACGACTCCCATATCCGCATAGAGCGGCGCACTCTCGGGCAGATACCCTACGTTTTTTCTGACATCAATCGCATGTTCAAGCACATCGTAGCCAGCAACGGTCGCACTGCCAGCGTCCGCGGTAAGATAACAGGTCAGGATGCGCATGGTTGTCGTCTTGCCAGCACCGTTAGGGCCGATGAATCCGACAACTTCTCCAGCATACGCGTCAAATGAAACGTGATTAACGGCAAGTGTTGGACCGTAAGATTTTGTGAGTTCTCTGACTTCAATCATTACGTCTTTCAGTTCTTAGTATAGGGATGCGGTTGGCGAAAAGGATTTCAAACCAACGTCCTCTTAGGATAAAATACTTTAAAAGAATAACATGAAATTTTGGAAATGTCAAGAAAAATTAGAAGCGTATTCAGCGGCGTTCAATTGTTGAAGGTGCGTTAAGGAAACACGGACACTTTTTGGGGCAAATATTGACAATTGAATGCCGCTGGAACTTTTGTAACTTGCCTTGCTATTTTCCACGTAATTATGTTACAATAAAACCTATGGAAAACTTTCTACTTGCAGAACACTCAACTGCTCCATATCTGGTTAACCCGTCATTTTCGGGACACCAAACCTTTCCATTTCGTTATACGTGGTTGAAAAAGGGCGTTGATGCGGTGGGAGAAAATGCAAACGTTTTTACAGATGAAGACGCGCCAGTTATTTTAGGTGTTGGTAAAAACATGGTGCGTTCCATACGGCATTGGTGTTTGGCTGCCAATCTTATCAAAAAAATCGGAAAAAGTTCAGATCATAGTGAAGGATTTGAGGTTACTGATTTTGGTGAAGCAATTTTCAACGATAGTAACGGATTTGACCCTTATCTTGAAAATCCAGCCACCTTGTGGTGGATCCATTGGAAAATTGCAACAAATAATGAACACGCAGCCACATGGTGTTGGGCATTTAATTTTTTGAATTATCCAGATTTTACACGCGAATCCTTTAAGAAAGACCTTATCGACTGGATAAAACAACAAGAATATATCAGGAAACAACCTTCCGAAAATACAATTAAGCATGATGTTAGCTGCTTTATCCGCACATATTGCCTTTCGCGCTCAACAGTCAGCACAATTATTGAAGATACGTTTGATTCTCCGCTTGTTGAGCTCGATTTAATTCGTGAAGTGCCTGGCGAAAACAGGTACCAATTCAATTTGGGTGCGAAACCATCGTTAACTGAACCAATGCTTGCTCTAACTATAATCGATTTTTGGAATCGTTGGTTTTCAAACAACAGGAACACACTTTCTTTTTCAGAAATCATGTATTCAAAATATAGTCCTGGTCAAGTCTTTAAAATAGATGAGAATACAATGGTAATGTGCCTCGAAAAACTTGAATTGATTACTGACAAAGCCTTGACTTACGGTGAAACCGATGGCTTAAAGCAGATATCCCGACACAAAAACTTAGATTCATTCCAACTTTTAAAGAAAGTTTATGAGTAAAACACTATCTGACCTATTTAGCGTTAAGGGACGTTTCCGACGTTCAGTTCATCTTGAACGCGATTTTTATACCAATGAAAACCTATTGGAAGGGTACGTGCTAACAACGACAGCACGTGATGTATTAGGTCGTGTCGTTTCAACCTTAGAAAATAATGAGTCACCAAAAGCGTGGTCTCTTACCGGAGCTTATGGTTCGGGAAAATCTGCTTTTGCCCTCTTTACTGCAAATCTGCTTGGAAATTCAGAACAAGCAATAGCACTTCTTGAACAGGGAGATATTTCATTACATAAACGATTTACTGATATAAACGGTAACGGAAAGTTTTCTTCGTCTGGATTCTGCCCTGTGCTTATTTCTGGAGAACGCGCGCCAATTTCACTTGCCCTTTTGCGAGGTTTGCAACATGGGCTTACCTCTTTTAACGGCATACCGCGAAACTATGCCCCTCTACCGAAAATCAGAACCTTACTGAACACAGCGAAAGATGGGACACTCCCACATTCCACTGAAATTACTGAAATCTTTGCATCAGCAACGCGCCAAATTAAGAGACATGGCGGCAGCGGACTGTTGCTTGTGATTGATGAGCTTGGGAAGTTTCTTGAATATGCTATCCATCATCCTGCACAAGGGGATATGTTTGTTTTACAAACACTTGCCGAATTTGCTCATCGAAGTAAGGATACACCGTTATTTTTATTGACTATCCTTCACCAAGCATTTGAGAGGTATGCGGAACATGCCGTTGAATCACAACGCGAGGAATGGGCAAAGATGCAAGGTAGGTTTGAAGATGTTCCTTTTATCGAACCTATTGAACAAGTACTACGCTTAGTTGGAACTGCGTTAGAAAATCGTTCGAAAATTACTGGGAATGTCAACTTTAATTCTGTTATTGAGTTAGGGCTGAAAACCCAGCAACTTGACGATAACGAATTAATTCAATTGTTAGAAAACTGCCTCCCACTTCATCCAACTGTAGCACTTCTCATCGGACCGCTTTTTCGGCGATTTGCACAGAATGAACGTTCCCTTTTCGCTTTTCTCAGCTCAAGTGAACCCTACGGACTACAAGACTTCCTGTCAAATCAACATTACGACGGTAACCGATTGCCAATGTTCTCACTCTCGGACCTATACGACTACCTTAACATAACGCATGGCAATAAACTCTATACTTCTAACAACAGCAAGAAATGGGCAGAAATTGAATCCGTAATAATGCAATTGTCAGACCCTTCCGACTTGACAGTCAAAATGATTAAGACCATTGGTCTGCTCGGAATTGTTAGTGAACCAATTCCTAATCTTAAAGCATCAGAGCTGTTGCTCCGCTACGCACTTGACGATAACACGGAAGAATTTGATACCGAATTTGCAGAAACACTTGCAATACTGAAAAATCGCTCAATTACTATTCACCGTCTTTACAATGATACTTACGTGCTTTGGGGAGGAAGCGACATTGACTTTCAGGAGAGACTTCATGAAGCTGAAACACACGTTGACAGGAAAGTTGCCCTTGATGCAAATTTAGCCCGCTACATGCCAACACGTCCCCTCGTTGCAAGGCGGCACCTGTTCGAAACCGGCACCCTGCGACACTTCACTGTTCGTTACACCAATTTTGAGAACTTTGATGCGAATTTGACTGAACCGCATGAAGATGCCGACGGACTTATACTTTACGCATTGCCTGCAAGCAAACATGAAACTGAACAGCTACGCAAAAAAGCGGAGAAAGCAACCCGAAAAAAAGTATTAATTGCAATCCCTAACTCCATTGGTTTTTTGCAAGAAGCAGTCATTGAGGTTGCAAGATTACGTTGGATTCAACAAAATACTCCTGAGCTGCAGAAAGATGACGTTGCCAGACGTGAACTTTCTGTTAGGCTTTTGGTGGCAGAAACAGATGTTTCAAGACAATTAAAAGCAATTTTTGACGAAGACAACGAAAATACTTGCAGCTGGTATTACAAAGGAGGACGGCTACCTATTAGATCCTATAAAACAAGAAATGCATACTTAACAGATATCTGTAAACAAATTTATAATAAGACACCAATTATTAGAAATGAACTTATCAATAGACGTAAAATATCGGGTACAGTAACTGCAGCAAGGCGAGAATTAATTCAACACATGCTTGAAAATGGAAACAAAAAAGATCTCAATATCAAGGGATATCCACCTAAAATGAGCATCTACCGTTCCTTCTTATTAAATTCAGGAATACATCGCCGTAAAAATCGTAAATGGGGATTCCATCCACCTAAGAAAAAAGACGATAAGAACAGAATGTGGCACACATGGGATAAAATCGAGGAATTCCTTACAGAGTGTGAAAATAAACGACAACCAGTTGAAAAACTTTATAAACGTCTCATGAAACAACCGTTTGGCGTACGAAGTGGACCACTACCAATTCTGTTGTGCGCTGCGATGCTGTGTTACAGAAAAGAAGTCGCACTCTACGAAAACGGTTCCTTTGTACCTGATCTGTCAATGCCTGTCTTTGAACGGTTGCTGAAAGCACCTGATAGATTTGAACTGAAACGGTTTCGAATGACAGACCATCGGACAGATGTTTTAGCACAATATTTTAATGCTCTAAATGAAATCTTAGATGATTCAGATTATACCTCAGATACAGACCCACTAAATCTGTTAGCAGTAGCCACGCCACTTATGCTTTTTGTTGCCAGGCTGCCCAATTACACTTTAGCGACTCAAACTTTGAGTGAAAATGCAAAAAATCTCCGTAAAGCCGTTTTAGATGCGCGCGAACCTGATACACTACTCTTTTATGATTTACCAAAAGTCATGGGGTGTACGCCTTTCAGTGCAGAGACAGAGACTAATCCAAAGACAAACCAATTCTTCCAATCATTTCGAAAGGTATTGGCAGAACTTAAACAGGCTTACCCTTCTCTGCTAAATTCCATCGAACAACAGATAGCATCTAATTTCTCTTTAGAATACAAAGGTGATGAACTCTGCAGAGAATTAAGAAATATAGCTGAACCTTTAGAGGGAGTTACAAGAGGCACACAACTCACAGGATTTTTAATGCGGATTTCTGACAGTGAGCTTGATTTCAACAGTTGGCTTGAAGCAATTGCAACTTTTATCTTCAAGAAACCGCCCGCATCTTGGGTAGACGCAGATAAAGCACAATTTGAGATTAGCCTTTCTCAATTTGCCAGGAAATTCCGACATTTTGAAGCGATATTATACGAGAAACTAAAACACATTGAATCATCAAGCGAGACAATTCGGATAGGCATCACGACACCGAATGAACACGAACAGGAACGGGTTGTAAGCTTAACTAATACAGAACATGCGGAAAAAGTCGAACAAGCGATTACAAAGGTTCTTGATGATCTTGATGTAGACAGAAACCCCGAATTTTGTCTTGCTGTTTTAGCGCGCCTCTCAAAAAAACTAATGCAAGAGTCTAAAAAATAGCTTGTATTGATTTTTTTCTGGTACTTATGGTATAATAACTTGTATGGGAAAGAAGAATATCAAAAAGGATAAAACAGCAGGACAAGACGAACTTTTGCCCGAATATGACTTAAAAAAGTTACGGGTGCGAACGGTAGGGCCTGATCGTGAATACTTTGCAGGTAAACTTGTCTCCGAAAGAAACAACGCAGCAGTTCAATAAACATATCTTAGGAGAACAACATGGCACAAAAAATACGTCATCTTCTCGGACTTTCAGGTGGAAAAGACAGCTCAGCACTTGCCATTCACATGCGCGACAAAGTGCCAGAGATGGAATACTTTTTTACTGATACCGGAAAAGAACTGCCAGAGACTTACGAATTTTTGAATCGGTTAGAGACATTCCTCGGCAAACCTATTGTACGCCTCAATATGGATCCCGATCCCAACAAGAATCGTGATTTTGATCATTGGTTGACATTATACAAAGGTCTGCTGCCATCGTCTCAAGTCCGTTGGTGTACCATAAACCTCAAAATCAAACCCTTTGAGGAATACGTTGGCAAGGATAAAGTGTATCACTATATCGCTATCCGTGCTGACGAAGATCGCATTGGTTACAAACCACCGAAGATATCCTCCCTTCACAACATTGAACCTAAATACCCATTCAAAGATGATGGCATCACCAAAGAGGATGTCTACCGAATCCTTGAGGAGAGCGGACTCGGTTTGCCTGACTATTACCAGTGGCGCACGCGTTCCGGGTGCTACTTCTGCTTCTTCCAACGCAAATCCGAATGGGTAGGACTCTTAGAGCAACACCCCGACCTGTTTGAACTTGCCAAAGGATACGAAAAGCCCAATCCAAAGTCAAAGACAGGAGAGTTATTTACGTGGTGTCAGGGTGAAACCTTAGAAGAGTTATCTAAACCAGAACGGGTAGCAGAAATCAAAGCACGCACAGAACAAGCGAAGACATCCAAGAAAAAGGAAAAACCGAACCGCCGACTCATAGAAATCCTTACGGATGTTCACGATGACGAGGATGACGAGGAACCTTGCCTGATTTGCCACAAGTGATTAATTGAAACGGAGCATATAATATGGAACAATTAGATTTATTAAATCCGTCCTCGGACGAGTTGCGTGAGAATTATCGCCATCAACTTAAACAGACAATAAGTGCTTACAATCCCACACAAATTGTCTTAGGAGAAGCCCTTCAGAATGCAATTGACGCTATCGTCCAAGCGGATGGGACTTCACATGAAATAACAATAAATCTTGACTTAGACAAAAGAACTGTTAAAGTTTCCGACACTGGAATAGGTTTTCCAAACGATCCAAAACTCCTATTTCTTGGGGGTGGAACAAAACGTGAAGGTAACCCTCGGATCTTTGGTTCTGTAGGTGTAGGAATAAAGGTTGTTTTGTTTTCTTCAAAGAAATTTAGTATTCGTGCATGTTCAGATGAAGATGCATTTTCTTATAACATTTCCGATGCCTACTTATTTGGGAAAAACCCTCCACCAAACTTACGTATTCCTAAACAACGATTCTCTAATGACCCATCTCTTAATAAAAGAGGGACAGAAGTCTGTTATCAATTTCCCGACAAAGTGGCATACGACCCTATTGAACAGTTCTTGCAAAACATGCACGCACAATGCTTACCACATGGGAATGACAAGGGTTTCGGCAAAATTCTAAAATCAGCTGTAAAACGAAATTTTTTTGAAAATCGATTTGCAGGATTAATGGCGGCATTTCTTCGTCGTTATACCTATGCTGGAGACATATTGAATTATCTTGGTCGGAAAAAGGATTTAGGAAATACAATTATTACAGTAAACGTCATCTGCTCAGACCCATCCCATGCTTTTGAGAAGGAGATTGGAGACCTTTTTGATGGAATAGAAGAATTTTCATTTAAAATTAAACCCGAATACTTACTTGTCTCTGATACCCGTAGTTGGGTACCAGAGGAAAATCGTCCAGGTTTATATGATTTATCCCTGGGCCGTGGAGGTGAAAATCTATCTAAAACTTGGAAAGGATTTAATTTTCGCCGTTATGTTGATAAAGAAGATTATGAAAAACTTATAACCAACAAACATGGAGATTTTCCTTTAGGAGTAAGAGAATCACTAGAAGAATACAGAGAAAAATTATTCCCTAGAATCAACGGAATTCTCCTTACTATTGGACAAATTCCTTTGTTTGATGAATATCTACCAAGCGGAAGTCAACGGGTGATTTCTGTAAACGGAGTGGTTACAACACACCCAATAGATCTAACTAGAGGCCAAAATCAAGCCTATGTCCGTTGTTTTGATTTAGTCGTAGATGTAAATGCGCAGCTTAACTATGGTAAATCACAATTAACACAATTAACTGACACTCATCTAGTTAGTCGTATACGTCGGTTTATTAACGATGCTTATGCGACTACGATTCAAAATGCAGCAAGCAAATGGGTTGGACGAGTAAAACCACCTGTTGATGATGAAGTAACTGATTTTTTCTTACGCCGAGAAAGTCTTAGTATCCACGAACTCTCGATTAAAAGAGTTCCCAGGGATGAGAATGATGTAATCGCCCTTTTCTTTGAACTAATTGGTAGAGGATATATCAAAGGTTACCAAAGTTTTGGATTGTCACAAGTAGATCGCTACGATGGAAGATTTCTTATACATAGGAGTGGGGACAAGAATTCACCTATGGTGCCACAAGATGATAGACAACTATCAGCTATAGAGTTTAAGGTAACTGCTTCTCGGTTAATTCAGGATCTTGAAAGAGAAGATAAGGATCCTCGCGAACTAAAATTGGTGATTGCATGGGACGAAGGTTCTTCAAATTCTGACCAATTTGGATTTGCAGATATAGAGCATAGCGCATATTTTCCTGAACGAGTATATAACGGTGTGACGCGTTATATACAAAATACCAAGTCAGGAGCACAAATTCAAGTATTGCTATTAAAATCCATATTAGATAATATAAATGAAACAGACGTTGAAAATGGCGAAGAAACCTGATCCCTGAGTTCCAATTTTCACGCTTATTTGACAATCATACACAAAATGAGCCACCCCAAAGTCACCGTCCTCGGCAGTGCAAACGTTGACCTTGTCATTCGCGCCGAACGGATGCCAAACAGAGGCGAAACCCTCATCGGAGAAACGTTTGACATCTTCACTGGTGGCAAAGGTTTCAATCAGGCAACAGCTGCCGCCCGGTTAGGCACACAAGTCACGCTTATCGGTAGAATAGGGGATGACCCGTTCGCTGATGTCCTCCGATCCGCAATAGAGTCCGAACAGATTGACAACCGATTTGTCAAAACCGATGCAGAGAGCGGTACCGGTATCGCAACCATCGTTGTGGAGCCGGATGGTGACAACAGCATCATCGTAGTGCCACGCGCCAACATGCAGATCACACCCGCAGATATAGACGAAGCAAAAGATTGCATTGCAAATGCAGATGTGTTGCTGCTACAATTAGAAACACCGATTGACGCATCCGAACGCGCAGCGGAGATTGCCAAAGCAAACGACACAATTGTCATTCTGGATCCGGCACCAGCGCGACCGCTACCGCCAAGTTTGCTGTCACAAGTGGACATTCTTACACCAAACGCAACGGAGGCGGCACTGCTATCGGGACATGCTGTAAACACACTTGAAGCAGGAATCGTTACAGCAGAAGTATTACAAACACAGATAGCGACAGATTCCCATGCCGCTGTCGTGTTAACACTCGGAGAACAGGGGGTTTTGCTTTACACCCCAACGCAATCCATACATGTTCCAGCACTATCGGTTGATGCAGTGGACACAACCGGTGCGGGAGATGCGTTTAGCGGTGCATTGGCAACGGCACTCGCAAATGGCAACGATCTATATGAGGCAGTGAAGTTTGCCACAGCAGCAGGTGCAGCCGCAGTCACAGTGCTCGGTGCAACACCGTCAATGCCGACTCACGAAAAAATTGAGGCAATCCTTTCAGAAAGGTAAACATAACGACAGAAACAAAAATTTTGATATTCTGCCCAAACCTCTTCTTGTAGGAGCGACCTCCTGGTCGCGACCAGGAGGTCGCTCCTACAGAATGTCCGAGGTGCCGAATGCACAGGCGTATTTGGCATTGATTTGGACACGTTCAACGGTATAACATTAACGGCAGACACTTAGGAGAAAAAAATGAAAAAAATAACAACTCTACTCATAATATCCCTTACAATCTTCGCAATCACTACCGCAACCATAGCCCAAGAAAAATGGCAACAAGATATGCAAAAAGATTTCGCGAAGGTCCTAAAAGCGACAAAAGATGCCCCCGAAAAACATCGCCAATTAATTGCAAAATGGCGAAAAGAGGGACACCTTGCAGAACTCACCCAACTCTATGAGACAGAAAAAGCCAATCGATCAAGCGATGCAGCATTCATCTACGGGATAGGTTACGCCTATGCCCTCACCGATACAAAGCAGAATGCGGATGCCGAAGAAATAGCAATCGGTTACTACGAAACAGCACTCCAACTTGATCCATCAATGTTTTGGGCGCATTATAGTCTCGGTGCAATCTATCAAAAACAGGAAAAGTACGATCAGGCACTCACCAAATTTCAAACGAGTCTTTCCATAAATCCAGAATCCTATCCTGCGCACTACTACATAGGCGAAATCTATCTCAAACAGGGCAAATATAACGAAGCACTCCAATCCTTTGAAACTGCACAAACCTTAAACCCGAAATGGGAATATCCGGTTTATGGTAGAGGGTTGGTTTATCTTGCCCAAGGCAACCTGAATCAAGCGCGAGAAACATTTGAACGTGCCATTCAAAACAACCGAAAATTCGCACCCGCCTATATCAAGTTAGGGCAAGTGCTTGCAAAGGAAAAGTTTTTTGATGAGGCACTACAGGAATATCAAAAAGCAGCGGAATATCAACCTTACACCGCAACAGATGTCTTTGAGCTTGCCGTCATTTTCGCTGAGGGAGACAACACAGAGGGCGCAGTCCAATTGTATCAACGCACACTGGAAATTGATCCAACCCACGGTCCCGCACATTTTGCTGTCGCTGATGTCCTCTACGCGCAAGGCGATGTCAATACCGCAGTTATCCATTATCAAAAGGCAATCGCAAGCGATCCAGCCCTTAAAGAAAAAATCTATAAGCCGTTAGAACCGTACTTTGCAGGAACAATGGGCGCAGATGCGGCACGTGATGTGTTAGATAAAGCGATGGCAGTTATGCCGAATGATCCGCGCTCCCATTTCTATATGGCAAAACTTGAAGCGGATACGGGCAATTCAGAGAAAGCGATAGAACATTACAAAAAAACGCTTGAAATTGTAGAGGCAGACCCAAGTTATTTGGAGATGCAACTGCCACACGGACACTTTCACGATTCGTATTTACAATTGGGCGACCTATATCGTCAACAAGGCGATCTGGAAACGGCGGCAACACATTATCGCCGCGCACTTGAACTCAATCCTGATTTAGCCAATCGTTTCTGGGAGCAGGGCAAAACTGCTTTTGAATCGGGTAACTATAAAGATGCTGTTGAGCCGTTAACCGTCCATCTTATCCTATTTCCGAAAGATATTGACGCTACCTATCTTCTGGGACAGACTTACGAGGCAAATGAAGATAAAGCAAACGCGCTTGTCTATTACGAAAAAACGTTGCAGTTAGATGCAAATCGACCAGATGTGCTTTACAAAATGGTCCATATTTATCGAGACGGAGATTCTCACGAAAACGCGATAGATGCCTTGAAAAAAATCATCGTTATCAACCCAGAGGACGCACAAGCACACTATCTGTCTGCGCTTTCTCACGTCGCACTGGAACAGCCCGATGAAGCGCTCGCTGCGTTTCTGGAAACCGTGCGTCTCACACCCGACAATGTTGACGCACAATATCAAATTGGCATGTTATACGAAAAGAAAGGCGATATTGACAACGCCATTGTGTATTTTGAGAAAACCATTGAGCTTGATCCTAAAAATGCCGAACCTTTCTTCCGTCTCGGTGGTATCTATCAAAAACGCAAAGACGAAGATAACATGATCCGTGTGTATCAACCCGCGTTGGTCTTGGAACCCAATCATCCCAATGTCCACCATACACTTGCTGTCATCTTTGAAAAACGGAGCAAGGAAGGTCCCGAAGAAGATCACGAAAACAATATCCAGCAAGCATTTCATCATTATGCATTAGCAAACGAACATGACCCAGAGCATTTTGAATGGCATTATAGTTATGCCCGCTTATTAGATACTTACGCGGAAACACTTGAAGACTTCCATCAACATGCCGAAATGGCGGTTAAAGAATATACTGACACAATCAAACTCAATCCGGGATATGTTGACGCATATTTCTATCGCGGTATGATTACAAACCGATATAAACGGATTGGAAGCACGCTTTATCGTAGTAGTCAGATTATAGGAGACTTCAAGCAGGTTGCAGATTTAGACCCCAAAAATGTTGATGCACACTATCATATCGGAACACTGCAGCTCTATATTGAGCAGCACCAACTCGCTGAAGAAACGTTCCAAAAAGTGATAAAACTGGATCCAAAATACAAAGGCGTTCACACGCAGCTTGGAAAACTTGCTGAACGGGAACAAAATTGGAAAAAAGCTATCCAGCTTTATGAGAAAGAGATAGCGATTGATGATAAAGCTGTTGAAGCGTATCAACGCCTCGGCGATCTCTACTACAATTCTGAAATGGAATTTAATAAGGCGAAAGATATGTTAGAAAAGGCTCTTGATCTAAACGACGCGCACGTTCCCACCATTATAGTATATGCTAACGTATTTTACAGCATGGATATGCTTGGCGCCGCATCCGATCAGTTTGAGCGAGCAATACAACTGGAACCCCGCAACTTGACTGCTAATTATAATCTTGCCTTGATGTATCAGTATACAGAACGGACAAAATTAGCGAAAGAACAGTGGAAACAATTTATTAAATTAAATCCACCTGAGCAATGGAAACGTGAAGCAGAGAATAATCTCAGCAAACTCGGTGCAAAGTAGCAGGCACGCTCCGCGTGCCGTCCACCTTACTCGGTTTTACAATATCACCGTTTGTAGTTGCGCAATTCATTGAAATGTCCACATATTTTCGAATTGGACTATAAGACGCACAATGAAAACTGATGACTACTAATCATCGCGCTGATGCTTGCAGGGAAGTGTCTAATTTTCTGCGGAGAATTACACCCCATTGACCAACAACCCAAAGTGTTTTACCGTTTTTCGCACGCGTAATCACATAGAGGTTATTGTCAATATCGGTGTGTTCCTGTTCCCACGTTTCACCACCGTCGGTTGAACGGATGATTGTCCCTTCTTCACCAACTGCATAGAGTTCTTGTTCAGTAAGTGCGATAATACCGTGTAGCGTTTTGGCAATGCCGCTCATTTTCGGTTGCCATGTAAAACCGCCATCCACCGTTTTTAGCACAAGCCCACCTTGTCCAACTGCCCAGCCTATCCGTTTCGTAATAAATGAAACCGAATTCAGGTCATAAACCGTATTGGATTCGTGCAATCGCCAATAGTCGCCGCCGTTGATAGTCCGCTGGATGGTTCCACTTTGCCCTACTGCCCAACCGAGAGGGGCAAATTTCATATCAACGCTTACAAGTGTATCGTTTGTCGTGGTACGTTGGAGAGTCCACGTGGGGCCGCCATCTTTGTTGTGAATGATGTCTCCGAATCTGCCGACCGCCCACCCTTCAGAAAACTTACCGAACGCAACATCATTTAGCGAGAATCTGCCAGGGGATTCCCCTTCAAAGAAAGGCGGTCGCTCAGGTGTTTCACCTGCTGTCCAGGTATTTCCATCCGTGGTATAGAGGACAGTTCCGTCTCGTCGCATTGTCCAGCCCCATTTGGGTTCAAGACTGGCGAAGTGGATACCGATGAGATTCTGGCGGGTATGGATTGCCAGTTTCTCCCATGTGTGTCCAGCGTCTTGCGTTTCCAATAAGGTGCCATCATTATTCGCTATCCAGCCGATTTTGTCATTGAAAAAGAGGACTTCTCGGAATTCATTACGCTGCTGTTCACCAAGCTGACGTTCCCATGTTTCCCCACCGTTTACCGTGTGATAGATGCTCCCCGCACTCCCGACTGCCCAGGCGTGCTGTGCGTCAAGGAAGTAAACACTGGCAATTCCGCCTCCACCACCACGTCCGAACCGTCTTCTCCGTTCAGGCGGCGGTTGTGTTGTTGGATTTGGACTTGCTTGCTCAGCGTTAGGTGGCAATGTGCCATCAGGTGTCAAGCGGCCAGGCTGTTGTCGCTGTTGCCGGAGCTGTCTTTGGAATATATCGGCGAGCGATTCCTCAGTAGGTTGCGTACTTTCTTCTCCATCCTCGGTCCCTTCTTTTTCAGAATCTTCAAGTGTTTGTGGTGGCGGTTGTCGCATTGCGAACATATTATCTCCCGTAGAAACAGGAACAAGTTTCCAGTTTACACCTTGATCTTCCGTGATATATGCACCGCCACCCCCAATTCCCCACGCATGTGTATGTGAACGGAAGGTAATACGTCTCAAGCCGCGCGGTGGCCGTGTAGTAGACCGAAGTTTCCATGTTTCTCCGCCATCTTCAGTTAGCAAGGAATTCCCATTGCCGAGAATAACCCAACCATGTTTTTCGTCATCAAAATGGACAGCAATACCGGGTTGATTGGTTTTCGCCTGGATTTTCCAATAATTGCCGCCGTCAACAGTATGTAGAATAAATCCACCATCACGGCGTTGCGGGGCAACTGCCCAACCTTCTTGGTTATTGATAAAGTGGAGGTCCGTGATATTTGCATTTGTTGTACCGGTTTTCTGGACTTCCCAGGTTTTTCCACCATCCGTTGTCCGTAAGATTTGCCCGATTGATGCGCCAAGCCATCCTTCGTTTTCATTTATAAATTGCATCATACTTATGCGTGGTAGGTTCTGACGCGTTGTATTGACAATAGGTTTCCACGTTTCTCCCCCGTCTGCTGTTTGAAGTAAAACGCTTGAACCAAGGATTCGTCCATGTTTTTCATCTGTAAATTCGACTTCTCGTAAATTTTCATCTACGCCGCTGTGTTGTGGCAGCCATGTTTTTCCACCATCTGTTGTGCGAGCAATTGCGCCACCAGACCCGACTGCCCATCCGTTTTCAGCATCAACAAAATGTGTATCTGCAAAATCAGTTCGCCATGTGGCTTGACGGATAATATCCCAATGGTAAACGACAGGCACAATAGGTGTTTCTTCTTCAACAGCTACGACTTCTGGTTCCTCTGCGACAGGCGGTAATTTCGCTGGCAATTGCGCCTTTTCAACAGAGTAACGCATTGCTATCCCACCTTTACCTACAGCGACCACTCCATCCGGTGAGAGTGCTAATCCGTAAAGGTCATTTTCGGTGCCGCTTTCTTGGAGTTCCCATTTTCTCCCACCGTTGATTGTGGTAAGCATAGCACCGTTATCACCAACGATTAAGCCGTGCTGTGCATCAGCAAAATAGAGTTTATTCAAATTTTCTTGTGTGCGACTGTGCTGGATACTCCACTCCTTTCCACCATTTTTTGTGTGTAAAATCTCGCCAAATTGCCCGACAATCCAGCCTATGTTTTCGTCAACAAAGTAGACAGCGTAAAGTTCATTGAAGGTATCGGTAGTTTGCTGTTTCCATGTCAATCCACCATCTTGTGTAGCGATACATATACCCGGCCATCCGATTGCCCACCCTCTCTTTTCATCAAGGAAAAACACACCTTTTAGCATAAGTGAGTGAAAATCACCGACAGGGATTTGTGGTAACCAATTTTTTCCCCCATCAATTGTATGTAGAATTGTGCCAAGGTCTCCGACAATCCAACCTATCTTGGCGTTAATAAAATAGACAGAACGAAGTGTAAATGCTGAAGGGGCGCGTTGACGTTCCCAGTTTGCCCCACCATCGTTGGTATGCACAATAAGCCCACGTTCACCGACTGCCCAGCCGTGTTTATCAGTCGCAAAATAGATATTCCAAATGCCGTCCCAGATATCTGTGTCTAATTCATTCCATGTTTTTCCACCATCGTTGGTTATAGCCATCGTGCCGCGTTTACCAACTGCAATGGCGCGATTAGCATCAGTAAACTGCACATTCTGCAGATCGTTGGCTGTCGTGCCGCTCACCATCTCCCATGTTGCCCCAGCATCTGTCGTCCGCATAATAGTCCCCGACCATCCGATTGCCCAAGCTTCTTTTTGCGTGGTAAACTGAACTCCAGTCAAATTATTTTCGGTTCCACTCTCCATCAATTGCCAGTTATCCCCACCGTCTTCTGTACGGGTGATAAAACCGACATCCGCAACAGCAATTCCATAGTTTTCATCTACAAAATGGATACTATTAATGGTATCTCGGACGTGTCCATTAATCAGCGGAATACGACTATCCTGACGTTCCCAATTGATTCCTCCAGTTGTCGTGTGAAAGATTGAACCGTCACTCCCTGTAATCCATCCCTCATTTTCACTGATAAAGAAAACCTGTTTGTTATCATTAATCATTCGATCACGTTCACCTTCAAAGCGATTACTCTGTTCCTGCCATGATTCACCGCCGGTTTTGGTATGAAAAATTCTATCATACGTACCGACTGCCCACCCTTTGTCATCATCAATGAACCATACACCGTTAAGTGGAAATTCACTCACATTTTCATATCGATTCCATGTTTTTCCACCGTTTTTCGTATAGAGAACATGAGCATCTTCGCCAACGATCCATCCTTCTCTTGCATTTTCAAAGAAGACATCGCTTAACATTGCGACAGTCCCGCTTTTTTGTAAGTACCAGTGTCTACCACTATCATCAGTCGTTGCAATTAAACCTTCATCGCCAACTGCCCATCCATCTTTTTCGTTAGCAAAATAGACCGCTTTGAAGTCGCCCGTAGTTTTTACTTCCTGCTTCTGCCAAGTTTCCCCACCATCCGCTGTATGGACAATTACGCCTCCAAGTCCAACAAGCCATCCCTGTTCTGCGTTAACAAAGTGTAAGTCTGTAAAGTTAGTTTCCCAATCCGCTTTACGTGTCGCTTCCATCTTAACACAGCCGTTGATGAAGAGCATGGCTGCAAGAATAAAAGTAATAGTATATGAAACGATAATACCTTGTCGGTTTCTCCCTGAAAAATCACGATATTTGAATTGCATTCTGATTTCCTCCGATTGAATAGTTAATAAGCGTCTCCACCAAAAAAACCTGAGCGAACTACTGCAATAATTAGAGCAATACTTACACAAAGTGCTATAAGCCCAACTTGTAAAAAGACTGATTTTCGTCCGACCTGTGCCAGAAAAGGTGATACTGCTAATAGAATCACACTTGCTGACGGAACCTCCGCGTAAAAATATCCGTTTAACCAAACGCCAATAAAAAGGAACGTTACGACTGGGGATACACTAATAGAGAAAACGTGCTGGTTACTATTGAGATTAGTTTTTTTACCGCGTTGTAGAATAAGAGTGAGAATCCAAATCGTAGCGAAAAGAGCCGTTAATATTCCTGCATGTTGAGCGATTCGCAAACTTCCCGAAAGTGCAATAATTAAAGCGGTTCCGCCTGAGAGCCCAAAGTAGACAAATGGGGTAGCGGTTTGAGACGGTATTGCGGAAAAACTCTGTTCCACGATATTCCAAAAGACAAAAATTCCAGCACTTAAACCGACCCACCAGATAATTCCTTCAACAGTTCCCCAAGTGTGCTGAAAGTATGGATTCAATAATATACGCGGTAAAGCGACAGAATAGATAATCTGTGATACCAATCGATGCCAACGAGAAGAATTCCAATAAGTACTGCTAAAAAGTGCAAAAAGAGCAAAGTAGAAAAGCCAATGTATACCTTCTCTTGGTGGAAAAGTAGGTTTTTTCTCTATTCCGAGATACCCGATGATATATCCTATTCCGAGAGCAACAGTCGTTAACCATAGCAGATATGTCTTTTCTTGATCGCGTCCTCTCAGGTATACTACGACAGCATAAATCCCTCCGCAAACGATAGCAGGCAAAAGCAAATTGAAAAACAACTGATTGAAAGTTGGCACTGCTTAAGACCTCACATTATTGTATTTTCATTTTTGCTTGGGATGTCTATTTATGTGCTGCCTCTATACTTACCGTAATTCGGATGTCGTCACTGACGTTTTTCAATTCGTAGTTCATGCCGAAATCGCTGCGTTTAATAGCAAACGTCGTTTCGAATCCAATCAATTCTCCTGCTCGTGGGTGTTGCCCCTTTCCCGTAATTTCGATATCAACGGTAATAGATTTTTTCACACCGTGTAACGCGAAATCACCCGTAACTTCCAACATATTCTCTTGTCCTGCTTTTGCACTCACCTTTGTGCTTTTGAAGGTGATTACAGGAAACTGCTTGGTATTGAAAAAGTCGGGACTTCTGAGGTGTTGATCGCGTTTTTTGTTCGCAGTATCAACGCTTGCAGTTTTCACTTCAAATTCAACTTTACTTTTGGATACATCAGTTTCATCCATTGTAATATTACCGGAGAATTCGTTGAATCGCCCATAGAAATAGGTAACTCCCAAATGTTTTGCACGGAATAATACGGATGAATGCACTGCATCTATTTGATATGTTTTTGCGTCATTCTGCGATTCAGTTCTCTCTGTAAAGGTTATGATGCATAGGGCTAAAATCAGCGTGCCGATAAACGAAACTTGCCAGTAACGCTTAAACCATGTTGTCATTAAAAATTTCCTCCATAATAATGGTTCACTCCAAATATGTCCTACTATATCCGTAATGCAGTATACACTATTTTTGCGAAGAAATCAACGAAAAAACTGGCATATTGCTTTGAAATAGTAGGGACGCTCCGCGTGCCATAACAGTTTTAAGAACACAATGAATTGCATAACTACAAACACGTGTATGTTAAATCAAAAAAGGCGGGGTTCATAGACCCCGCCTTACATCACAAATCACTTTGACGTTAACCTACCACACTTCACATCTTCACTACTCCTGATAAGCTAACTCTGTTTGAAGCGAATTTACGATGGTATCAATATTGTAGCGCATCATCCCGACATAAGTTCCTTCAGACGTTCCGGGTGTTCCCATCGCATCAGCAAATAAATTGCCACCGATTTTAACATTAAAGCCCCTCGCTTTAACTGCCGCTTGAACCGCATGGATACCTTGTGGTGCTGCTGAGGTTTCAACAAATATCGTTGAGATTTTACGTTCAATGATAAACTTAGTAAGTTCTCTGACATCAGTGATACCTACCTCGTCTTCTGTGTTTATCCCCATGAGTCCGCGTACTTCAAAATTATAAGCCTTTCCAAGGTAGCCAAACGCATCATGTGTTGTGACCAAAACTCTGCGTTTAGCAGGTATCTGTGCGGTAAGTATCTGCATGTCATCATGCAAAGTTTGCAGCTTTGCCAAATAACTTTTTGCATTAGAACGATAATATTCAGCGTTGTTAGGGTCGGCTTGTGTTAATGTGTCGCGAACCCTTTCAGATGCTTTCATCCAGAGCGACACATCATGCCAAACATGCGGATCATATCCACCCAAAAATTCAGTCGCTTCCCGAAGGCGTGATCGATCAATCCCATCCGTAACAGCGACAGCTTTCGTTTTATCCTTCATTCTATCAAGGACGGTGCCTGTAATTCTGATTTCAAGATTTAAGCCATTATAGAAGATAATATCCGCTTCCTTGAGTCGTTTCGCGTCTCTTGCTGTCGGTTTATAGAGGTGTGGGTCAACTCCTTCACCGATAATCCCAGTAACATCAATTTTATCGCCGCCAACGTTATTTACAATATCAGTAATCATGCTAATTGTGGCGACGACGTTAAGTTTCTTCTCAACCGTAGGTTTGGCATTTGTGATGTCTTCTGTTTTGTCGTTTTGACATCCAACAGCAAATATAAACAGCAATAGTCCGAAAAAACATAAACTCTTTTTTAAAAAATATTTATCCACTCTATTAACCCCTTTTATACCTTACATTAAAACATTATTGCTTCATAGTAGATTTTTGTATGATAATGGAAAATTCTCGTAATAGATACTCGAAAAATTACGATAGCATAAGAAAATACGTTACTTCTATGGTAAATGTTACATAAAGTTAAATCCCATAATCCATAGACATTAATTATTTAGGACTTACGCATTATTATAAAATTATGTTATACTCTTCTATTATGAATACATTTACACTCTCTGAAAAGAAACATAACTTATATTCCGATTATTGTCAATTTTTGTTAGCAAGTTTCACTAATTTTACTCAAACCTAATTTTGGAATTTGTTGAGGCTGGCAGACATGCACGTTCACTATGAAGACCAACCTCAGTATAAATTATGCCCCAGCTTATCGTAACCGAGCGGCAATAAAAGCAATGAGTTGGCAACATGCCGAAGCCCTTGCCGACTTGAATCAAGTTGTCCGACTTAGGCCAGATGATGCTCCTGCTTATGCAGATCGAGCGGAGGCAAAGGTGATTTTGAATCGCATAGACGAAGCGAAATCAGATTTGCAAACTGCTTTGGAATTGGCAGCGCAGCAGGGGGACGCTGATTTCAAAGTGCTGATTGAGGAACGAATTCAAGAACTCAACAATTTGACACCTCAGGGTGATGAAATATGATAAAGTGACATGGAATTTACTATTTGCAGATTTACATTTTTGGCGGGTGGTGATAAAATAAAGGCGATTACGCACTAAACGGAGACCTAACGGATCTAACTATGAAAGTCGAAAAACCAAAACAGAAATACGATCAATTAATCGCTGACGGTTACTGTGTTATTGAGAATGTCTTGAAGGAAGACATGCTCTCCCAACTCCGTTCAGTAACTGAAGAATTACTTGATGCCCAAACGGAAGATGAACGTACCGCACACCGCTCCTCTGGTAGCATGATTAGTGTCTATAAACATTCACTGTTTGCAGAATTGGTCGTTTATCCTCGTGCCTTACAGACACTTGAGGCTTTGGGTTTCTTGAGACCTAAATGGTCGTCAGGATACGTCATCAGCAAACCACCTCAAAGTCCACCGCTATTTTGGCATCAAGACTGGTGGGGTTGGAACGACTCGTGCAGCTACACGGCACTACCTCAGCAGTTGTTTCTGATGTATTATCTGGTTGATACAACGCCATATAATGGTTGCCTTCGTGTTATCAAAGGTTCGCATCTCAAACGGCATCCGCTCCATGATATACTACCAAGCGCACACGGGGCAGAACTACAACGGGTGGAAAACACCGACCATCCCGCATTTAAACACTTTCCAGATGAAATTGACATACCAGTAAATGCTGGCGACCTCGTAATCGGTGACTCTCGGCTTTTACACGCGTCGCACGGCAATCAATCAGATGAACGCCGCACTGTCATAACGCTTTGGTATCATCCATTTTTTGCCCTATTACCAGCAAGCATGCAGGCACATATCGGTAGACTTCGGCAGACATTCGCATGGACAGATTCAGACTGGAAACGAATTGCAGAACTTGCCCCAGTCTATGAAGGTGATGTTGAACCCACCAAATGGAATCGAACACCAGGACCAGAACTAAAATAGATTCCTGATGAAATATCCAGAATTTCAATTGTAAAAACAAGCAATTAATGATATATTTGAAACATATAAGTTAAAATAATCAGAAGCACAATATTAGGAGTTTTAATGTCACAAAACCCGATCTTTCATGATTACACTTTTGGTGATAAAGAGCGCAAAAAATTAGATTGTGACGGGCATTATGTTCTTCCCAAACTTTTGGCTGCTGATACTCAGAAACGATTGACAGAAGCGTTGGCTCGGATTCAATCGTTAATACCTGGATGTAAGGAGGGACATGAACCCAACCGATTTTCTGCCGAATATGATACTTATCTCGAAAGTGTGATTGCACATCCACAGATGCTTGAACTTGCACGAAAGGTTTTGGGTGAAGATATCCGATACGACCACTGCGTCAGTCTCAACCGTCCAGGTGGCAATGGCGGTATTGGTTGGCATAGCCACGGATATTCAGATGATGATTCGCGCTACGGTTTTGTCCGTATTTTCTTTTATGTCAACGGATTTGACGCAGATGATGGTGGTTTGAAGGCTGTTCCTGGAAGCCATCTGTACCGAGATGGAAGAATTCATGGTGGAACAGATGATGCATTACGAGAAGGTTGGTTGGCAGGAAAAACACATCCAGAAACCGGTGAACCTTTACAGATTCAGGCGTTATCCGTCCCGCCTGGAACGGTCATATTGATGTGGACACATGCGGCACATGCCGTAACGCCAAGAAAACAGGATAGTGATACGCGGTGGTGCGTCGTTTACGCCTATCGCAATCCCGGCAAACCTTCTGGAGCCCGTTGGATTACGCCCGAATTTGAACAAAAGCCGATCCCCGGAGCAGAAGGGTTGATGTCCCTTTATTAAATCTACTAAAAAAGTGTGAACTTAGGAATTTTATGCCACAAAACCCGATTTTCCATGATTATACCTTCGGTGATCAAGAGCGCAAGGAATTAGATCATAATGGTCATTATGTGCTGCCGAAACTTCTTACTACCAATGCTCAGAAACGATTGACAGAAGCGTTGGCTCGGATTGAATTGCTCATCCCTGGTGGTAAAAAAGGATATGAACCGAACAGATTTGCCGCGGAATATGATAGTTACCTCGAAAGTCTTATCCCACATCCGCAAATGCTTAAACTTGCACGCGAAGTGCTTGGCGAAGAGATACGTTATGACCACTGTGTGAGTCTCAATCGCCCCGGCGGCAATAGTGGTATCGGATGGCACAGCCACGGATACTCTGAAGACGATCCCCGTTATGGTTATGTCCGTATCTTCTTCTATGTCAATGGATTTGAAGCAGATGATGGCGGTTTGAAGACAGTCCCCGGGAGTCATCTGTACCGTGATCCCAAAATTCAGGCAGCAACAAATGAAGTATTACGAGAAAGTTGGTTGGCAGGAAAAACGCATCCTGAGACTGGCAAACCCTTGAAGATCCAGACGCTATCCGTACCGCCTGGAACGGTCGTCCTGATGTGGACACATGCGGCACATGCCGTAACACCGAGAAAACAGGATAGCAACACCAGATGGACAGTCGTTTATGGATATTATAAACCGGGGAAAGACCCGGGTGAAAGATGGATTACACCGGAATTCGAACGAAAACTGATACCGGGTGCCGAAGGATTGATGACACCTTACTAAAGCAACTCAAGTTGCCACCTATTTGGCAAATGCTCTTGTAGGAGGGGTTTGTAACCCCAATTTAGAACTGCTCAAATTTTGTAAGTAGCACACCTAAACAGCCATGCCACAAAATAAACCCCATATTCTCTTACTCATCAACGATGAACACCGCCCCGATATATTGCCAATAGAAGGTGACACGGCTATCCGCACGCCGACACTTTCTCGATTTATGGATGAGGGGACATACTTCCGTAATGCCTATACGCCTTCGCCAGTTTGTGTGCCTGCCCGACAAAGTTTTCTTTCGGGACTCTATCCACGCAACTGTGGATGCCTCAACTTCGGCGACCCAATGCCAACGGAAGTCCGAACCATTCCCGGACATCTGGGGAATTACGGCTATCATTCATGCTGTGCAGGCAAAATGCACTTTGTCGGCACTGATGTCATGCACGGTTGGCATGAACGGGTTGGACGCGATATTATTGGTAATAATGGATACCCCCATCCCGCTGTGAAAGACGAATACACCGCACAGATCGAACGAGAGCCCGGAACAGGCATGAAACAGAACAAAGTCGCTCAGGAAATCCGCGATGCGCAACCCGGTATAGGGCATTGGATGCTCCACGATCAATACACCGTAGATGGCGCACTGCTGTTTCTTGAAGAGTTTTTTGTCAATGCCTCTTACGACCGACCTAAGTCAAATCCGCTCTGTATGGCTGTAAGTCTATGGGCACCGCACTATCCGTATCAGTGCCCGCTTGACCTGTTCAATTATTACATGCAACGCGTCCAACCGATTGTTGAAGAACCAAATGAGAAGTTTGGATACGACAACTTTTTTAGAGTTCAGGTAGGTAAAGATGTAACCTACCGTCAGGCACATCGCGCTACGGCTGCGTATTATGGAATGATTGAATGGATGGATGCACAGTTTGGTAGAGTAATTGAGAAATTGGAACACCTGAATGTGCTTGACGATTTTATCATCGTCTTTCTCTCCGACCACGGTGAGATGCTCGGCACAAAAGGACTGTGGGAAAAACAGAGTTATTTTGAAGTCTCTGCTCGTGTTCCCCTTTCAATTTGGTATCCAAAAAAGTTTGGACAAGAGCCAAAGATTGTTGAACAGAATGTATCTTTGGTCGATCTCTTCCCAACGTTATGTGAGTTAGCGGAAATCCCCGCACCTGAAGAACTTGATGGCAAATCGCTTGTACCGTTGATTGAAAGGAATACTGATGAGTGGGATGATACTGTCTATAGCGAACTGTGGCGTGCACAAAACGGACCTTCTGTAATGGTTAAGGAAGGAAGCTTGAAGTATTTTCGTTTTAATAACGATAAGGGATGGCCTGATCAACTCTTTGACCTCTCCAAAGACCCAGATGAACGAAATAACCTGATAGACGATCCTGATTATGCAGATGTACTTTCAAGACTTCAAACAAAAGCAGACGCATTGCCGCCACCCCGCCGCAAGGATGAAAATAACTGTTTCATCGACGCGCATCGTCCGATTATTTGATCACAGCGTCATTCAATTCTCCAATTATTTCTTCCTTTCCCTAAAACCTCTTCTTGTAGGAGCGACCTCCT
Source organism: Candidatus Poribacteria bacterium (assembly GCA_965221425.1). Classification (GTDB taxonomy): domain Bacteria; phylum Poribacteria; class WGA-4E; order WGA-4E; family WGA-3G; genus MSPOR6. The sequence continues at coordinate 2,081,374 of OZ244889.1, forward strand.
GGTCGCTCCCCTGTTTAATATTGAGAAAAACCTAAATCTGAATGGTTCTGACTTAATCAGATTAATTTTGACTTGAACCACAGCAGTTTTGTAAGTTTCTTCGAATAGATTTTTCTATCTTTTGCGACTGAAATTTATGTGCTTCTATTCGGGAGATTCATTACCTGATAAAAGTTGTCTTTTTTCCACTATAGGCATCTTTGATACGTTGCGCGTGGTTCAAAAGCAAATCCAATTCTTGTATCTCTTGATAAGAAAAGTAGCCATATTCGGTTGTTTCGCAGCTAAGCCGAAGTTCACCACTCACTATTTCCGCTTCAAAACATAATGCCACTAACTGGATTTTGTTTCCATCTTGATACACAATCAATTCATGTGGGGTTGTGTAAACACCGATTAAGCTCTTTATTTTCACTTGTAAACCGGTTTCTTCTTCTACTTCTCGAATACATGCTTCACTTGCACTCTCCCCAGGCTCCATTCCTCCACTCGGCAAGCACCACTGGTTATTATCTTCGCGTCTCGTTAATAGAATCTTTTCGCGCTGCGGATCAAAAATAACAGCCGAACACCCAACACGAATTACACCATTTTGCCCAACGCGATTTCCGGTAATGATTTTAGCCATTGCTATTTCTCCATCGCTTATCGCGCGGTAGATGTCCCTGTTCGGGCACGGTCCCTCATCCATAACGTGTTTTCATCGGTAAGTTTCCCATTTATTTTGTTCTAACGGGACTCTTTGGATTTGTTTACCCGTTTTCATATCCCAAAGATCAATTTCCTGGCTACCGCAAACTGCAAGAGTCCTGCCATCCGGACTAAACACCAGAAAACTGCTGCCATGACCGCCGTTCCGCTCTCTGAATTTTCTTAGGAGTCGCCCCCTTTTCACATCCCATAAATAAACGCCCAAAAGATTGGAACTTACGAGAGTCCTGCCGTCCGGACTAAATGCAACGCAATTAGCCGGACCGAAAAAACCGCTAAGTCTTCCTCCTTCCAGATCCCTCGGACCCGTAGAATACCTCCACCCCCCTTCTTCGAGTGCTCGGATTTGTTGCCCCGTTTTCACATCCCATAAGCGGACGGGTTTGTCATGACCGCCACTTGCGAGCAGCGTTCCGTCTGGACTAAACGCCACGCTATGGACATTATGCGTATGCCCTGTAAGTGTTCGGAGGTGTTCTCCCGTTTTCACATCCCACAAACGCACTGTGCTATCACCCACAGAACCACCCGTAGCGATCATCCTGCCATCTGGACTAAACGCCACTGAACTGGGAGGTCTCGTATGTCCTGTGAAAGTTCGGAGGCGTTTCCCTGTCTCCACATCAAACAGATGGAAACCGAACACACTGAGGGTATAGTCAGCATTCCCACCAGTTACCATCGTCTTGCCATCCGGACTAAACGCTACCATACCTGAAGCCCCTATTGTTTGGAGGGGTTGTCCCGTTTTGGTATCCCACAGACGAAGGGACCCAGTAGCATTGAGAGTTGCAAGTATCTTGCCATCCGGGCTAAACGCTACCCGCCAGCCTCTCCCCTGATGTCTTTCCAATTTAACAGGATTATCAACTTTCTGAACCTTTTTTCCACGCATCTGAACATCGTAGAGCAAAATACCGAAGTTCCCTGCCACCGCGAAACGCGTGCCATCCGGAGAAAACTTCATATCATTAATTCTATACTTCTGCATTTTCACGCCATCGCGTAAACTCTCTCGCCTTGCACCCTCTAATTTCTCTCGTATTGATTCACGTAAATCCTCTATATCCTCTTGCGGTAAATCTTGGGCGAGACTGTTAAATGTAAATGTGAGTACAATTAAAAGTGCTGTTAAAATAAAACACAATCTATTTTTCATTAGTTAGTTCCTTTGGAATGATCGTACATCAGTGCCTTTGGGATGACTTATGAGTTTTCGGAGGAGTTGTCCCGTCTTCACATCCCACAAATGGACTTCAAATGGACCGCCACTTACGATCATCCTGCCATCCGGACTAAACGCAATTAAGCGTCCGGTAGCAAGTGGAGAAGCTAGTCGTCTGTAGGGCTTTATGACTCTTGGTAAGCGTTGTCCCGTGTTCACATCCCATAGATCGATAATACCAGAACCAACGATACATGCGATCATCCTGCTATCCGGACTGAATGCAAAGTTGAAGGTAGCAGACGTATATATTGTTCGTAAGGGTTGTCCTGTGTGTGTATCCCACAGACGCACAGTTTTATCATTACATTTACTTGCTATCATTTTGCCATCCGGACTAAATGCTACCTGCCATATCCTTTCCGTATGCCCGGTGAGTGTTCGAAGGTTTTTGCCCGTGTGTGTATCCCACAGACGCACAGTTTTATCTTCACCAGCACTTACGATAGTTTTACCATCCGGACTCAACGCAACACTTCGTATCGTTTTCGTATGTCCTTTGAATGTTCGGAGGATTTTTCCTGTGTCCACATCCAACAGATAGAAGGTTTTGCCGAAACTCCCATTTACGATAGTTCTACCATCCGGACTAAACGCTACGTCCCTCCCTGTCCAATTCTTATTGCGTCCTTTGAATGTTCGGAGATTCCTACCTGTGTGCACATCCCACAAACGAACGGTATTGTCCTCCATGCTCCCTACCAACATATTGCCATCCGGGCTAAATGCCATTCCCCAGGCTGAATTCGTAAATTCTGTTATTTTGATGAATTGCATAAGTTCGTCACCTGTCTGGACATCCAAGAGCCAAATACCGTCGCTTCTCGCCACTGCAAGGCGTGTGCCATCGGGGGAAAACTTTATATCGTAGATCATACCTTGCCCAGGTCCGGACCGCACTTCCGCGCCATCGGGGAGATCTCCCTGTTGTGGATCCCCCTGTTGTGGATCATCCTGTGGGGTTTGGGCGAGATTGCTAAATGTAAATGTGAGTGTTATCAATAGTGCAGGTAAAATTAAAAACAACCTGTTTTTCATGGATGTGTTCTCCTTTTTATTGTCCAAAACATCTATTTGGGTAGAAAAACGTGGGCTAAATATAAATCATTTTAACGTTGCGTTTATTCTACTATGCGTTGGATTAAATGTCAAGTGTTCTGTCTGAATCGCGGATTTATCGGATTTCGCGGATTATCCCTTCAGATAGTTAATTTTAGAATTACTTTGACATTGTTATCGGTCCTGTAGCACAAACTTCATGAAGATAAAAAATAAATTGGGTAATTTGGCGAGGTTAGGAAGAAATCAACGGTATGAATCATGGCGAATGCCACAGGCGCATTCGTCTTAAGGCATTCCCCGCCTCGCCAGCAGAGATGTACACCTGCTGCTGGCGAGGTTTCCTAACCTCGCCCCTTACCGAAATATTTATTTAAACTTCATACAGTTTGTGGGACAACACCCCCGGTAGGTTCGGTTTCCTAACCGAACCGAACATAATGTTCAATTAATTCTAAGGTCTACTATAAAAGAGAAGACAGGTAACTGTAAAGCCACCTGTCTGTTGTTATTCGGACTGATAAGTGTGACATGATTTTACTCTAACGACACAGTTGCAGTATAAGTCTCCTCATACTGAGACTGATCTGACCATCGGTAAATAACCGCTGTGATCAGATATTCACCGGTGGCATCCGTGGTGCCGCTGGTTGGGTACGTATAAGACATCGTTGCCTCAGTCGTCGTACCGTCACCAGAGTCCCCCTCTATATATTCTCCGCGTTCACTTGTATGCCAAGGTGCCTTGACATACCAATCCACCCAATAATAGGGATCAGCTGTGTAAAGCACATACCCGTGTGTTTCGCCGGGAGAAGGAGTATCAGTTGGATCTATGGGGAATATGCCCAATTGTGGTTCGGGATCATCAGGATTTGGTTGTGGTGGAAGCTCACTAGGAGGATCAGGCATCGGTCCCACAACCGCGAAAGTAGACGCTAAGTGCCAAATGCCGGCTGACGTTTCTCCGTCAGAATCTGCCTCAACAAGGCATTGGTGTTTTTCACCAAAAAGGGGTAGATATTTCGAATCGTAGAACACACCATCAACAGTGCCATCATCATTTAGGACAAGATTAGGATTATCCGCTTGCGTTTTCTTAGCAATTTCTTCTTGCACAGCGGGTAATACTCTATAGAATGTTAATTTATAACTACCGTCTCTTGCAAAGGGATCATCACATTGAGCACTTGCAAACAAATGTACATGTAATCTATTATTATAAACTCCGCCAGTACGATAGGCCGATGCGGAAGCTTCATAGGGACCGTCAGAATCCGTAGCTGCTGAAATATCACCAACTACACCAACGAAAAGAGTAGTGCATGAAAAGACAATTAGTAAAAGAACACTGAACAGTTTCATTATATTCTCCTTACCTCGGTAAATCGAGGAATTGGTAGGGGGCTATACCCCCATCTGGATACTCATAAACCTTTATATCTGATGCCTCAATATCACTGTTTACGTCTATGGGTTCAAACCCTTGGTCAGTTAGGTGTGAAGATTTCCACTTTTCAGCAGCCGCTCCATCACCCATTATTCGCTCGGCATAACGTCGCCCTACGAATTCAGGGGGGCCTTCTTCAACGTAATGCCATTGGACGTAAAGGACACCAGGAATAGTCGGATAAATGAGACCATTGCTATTATTAAAGATGGCACCTGTAGTTTGTGTGCCCTGTTTCCATAACTTAATACGGACTAACAGCTCATGCTCTGGCGTGGCATTATCCCAAAGCTGTACCCTTGCCCGATTCGGATAATCGGCAGGAACTTCAGGATACGGGCCAAATCCAAAGGGAGAGGTCCGCGCGTCCGCAGCTAAGTCTATATTTTTCTCAAACGTGTCGGTTTTTTGTGTTGTCTCCTCTGTGGGAACCGACGTATCTTCCACAGATTCAGACCTACTTTCTACAAATTCAAGGGATTCTGTCGGTGGCACGTCTGTTTGGACAATTTTCTGTGCCTTTTGCGGCATATCCGCTTGAAGGGTAATATCATCGGTAGCCGATAACTGCTGTTGAAATGATGCTACATCGTGTAGGTACCAGAGGTGGCACAGCACGGCAAAAACAATCAGAAAACCGAAACCACCGATACACCATCTGTTTGTTAAGATGTCGCGAATCATATTTACCTCTGTTTCGTGGCATTTTGCGTTACGATTTTCTTCCACCGCTTTACCACACGTTTCACGCATTCTTCAATATCAGTCGGAGAGACACCTAATTTTTCACTAATCTCTTTGAGAGGTTGATTGTCTACATACCGTTCCATAATCTTCTGTTCTTGAGGTGGAAGATTATTGAGCAGTTCATCTAAATTGTGAGCGATTGGGCTTAACCATTCACGTATCCGTTCCCATCTTTTCTGAACAGCCTCAGCAGTGGAACCTATCGCTTCAGCAATCTGCTTCGGCTTTAGGTCAGCCAATAGGTGTTCAACAACCTCAAGGTCCTTTTCGGGTAAAAGTCGCAGGAGCCCTTTCAATAAATCTTGATCTGTCTTAGCCTGCTGCGCTTTTTCTGCTGCAAGCATTGATGCAGCTTCTACTTCACCATGTAAATTATCAAGAGAGACGAAATGAGACATCTGATCGACTTCTTCTTGTCTGGTTCTTACCCTGTCAATCGCCGCATTTTTCGCGGTGACATATAACCATCCGACAAGTTTATCAGGATACTTGATCGTTTCCCTCTTGTTGAAAGCTTTGAGAAAGGTTTCATTCGTAATTTCATCGGCATCGTGATGATTTTCTATAATCTTGGTAACGGAAGCACGGATCGGTTCATAATGCTTTTGCATAAGCAGATTCAGTGCTTCTTCGCTGCCTGATTCCAAAAATTGCCGATTTAGGACGTTATCATTCATCTCCTCCCTCAGTAGATATAATCACTGCCTTCATTAATATTCACGTAAATTTGGGGAGAATTCCGACATAAAATCGTATATTTTTAGAAAGTATTTTGTATGTCTGTATATAACTAATTTAATCGTAATATACATGTGCCAATTGGTACTGAAATGTCCATAGTTGATTTGACAATAAAAGCAAAATAGCATAAAATACAGTTAGCAAATCCTTCGGACAAGACCCAATCAATGAGAATAAATCTGAGGAGCATTTATGAGTAAAACAAGAAAAGTTGTGATGCGGAATGAAGCGGGACGTATCTGGACAGAGGAACAGGAAACCCCATCCCCGAAACAGGGACAACTGCTAATTGAGGTGCACGCCTCCATGGTCAGTCCGGGGACAGAGCTTGGCGGTATTAAACGGAGACGCGAAAATCCGGGTGACGCATCAAAGCAACGTCCATTCGGATATACGAATGCAGGTGTCGTCATCGGCAAAGAAGGAGATTGTGATGAATTTGAGATTGGTGATAGGGTAGCAGGCATGGGAGGTGGTTATGCGCTACACGCCACGTATGCCTGTGTGCCGCATAACTTATGCGCGAAGATTCCTGATAATGTCAAGTCCGAGGAAGCAGCATCTATCCACCTCGCGGCGACAGCACTGCATGCTGTGCAACGCGGGCGTATCCGCATTGGTGAAAACGTTGTCATTGCTGGGCTGGGCATACTTGGGCAATTTGCGAGCCAGATTGCTAAAACTGCTGGTGCTTATGTTATCGGTTTAGATAGGTTGCCGTTGCGGATAGAGATTGCTGAAAATGCAGGGATAGATCATACAATAAATATCTCTGAAACAGATCCAATTCCGATTGCGAAGGAATTTACCCGCGGCTATGGCATGGACTGTGGGATTATAGCGTTCGGAGGAGATGCCACGAGTGCTTTTCAACAGATCCGTGCAATGCTGAAAACAGCACCGGACACACACAAGATGGGACGGATTGTCATTGTCGGCGGTGCAAGCATTACGCACGGATTTGCAGCAGGACTGGGAAACGTTGATGTAATAAGCGCAGCACGCACCGGTCCCGGCTACCACGATGAAGATTACGAGCATGGCGCGGATTATCCGCCAGTATTTGTGCCGTGGCCGACGCAGCGCAATTTGGAATTATCACTGCGGCTAATGTCGGAGGGAAAAATTAATGTTCAAGCGGTAATTACTGATATTGTGCCAATTGACCAAGCCGCTGAGGCATGCGAAAAACTGATACAAACACCAAATGAAGCGTTAGGTGTTATCTTCTCAATGCAATAAACTGACTTTAGGACAAATGAATGGAAATTAGAACAGCTAAAGAATCAGAATTAGAACAGGTCGTTGAACTCAACTGCATCGCGTTCAATCCGGGTCAGCATGAACGGTATTGGCAGTATGTGCGGGGTGATAGTAGTTATAGACTTTCGCAGACCCGAGTCGTTGTTGTGAACAATCGGGTTGTTTCTACCTTGCGCGTATGGGAACGTAGAATCAGAGTTGGTGCATCCCTCGTAACAATGGGTGGTATCGGTGGTGTTTGCACGGATCCAAAATATAGAGGCGTTGGCTATGCGTCTGCGCTCATGCGAGACACAATCGGTTATCTGCAGACGATAGGATGTGACATTGGTGTGCTATTTACGATTATACCTGAAGAATTTTACCACAGATTCGGGTGGACTTCATTGCCTCTACACGGATTCAATTTACATTTAAACTCAGAAACAATCACTAAAAGACCCTCGGCGTGGCAAATTAGAACTTTCAAATTAGAAACCGATTTAGACGCCGTAGCATCAATATATGACGCTGCTAATGCACAACAGAGCGGCACCATTTCTCGCACACGTGCCTATTGGGATATGGAACCTTCGCGCATACGTGGCATCTTGCCGACTGTTATCGCACATCAAAATGGCAACATCGGTGGCTATCTCAACTATGAGATAGATGGAGCGCGTGCAGAGGTGCGCGAAGTCGGGTATCTACCTGATAATCCAGATGTTTTGGATGCGCTTGTCCTCGACCTTTTGCAAACGTGTGCAGCAAATAAAGTTGAGGAGATAAAAGGCATATTCTCACCACAACATCTGTTTGTCCAACGCCTCAAAACAACGTGTAACGGAGAACTAAGTCCACTTACTGATACTGCCATGATGCTCTATGCCGTCCGTTTACCAGTGCTACTGCGACGCTTCGTAGTGGAGTGGGAATCGCAGATTGCTGCTTCCGAGGAATCGTTTCCACAAATCACTGTTAAGTTTCCTGTTGTTAACAACCAACAAGCAGTGTTGCGTTACGATGGTCACAATACAATTCAGATTATGGATAACGCCCCAGATGCAGTTAGCTTGGAAATCAGCGAAGGAGACTTTTGGCAACTGCTGTTCGGTGAAATAGGATGGGAGCAGACGAATTTAGATGATTCAGTGTCTCCAGAGGTTTCCACGTTTTTAGGAACGTTGTTTCCAAAGCGCGATGTCATTTTTTGGTCCCCAGATCGGTATTAAGAAACTGAAATTTACAATTTGACGTTTCTACTATAAGGAATTTAGTGAAAAAAATGCAGAATTTATGGAATCAGGACGTTGAAATAAGTTTTTTTGAAAAAGCAGTGCGCGGTTTTGCTTCACCTGAGCAACTTTTTTATCTTACTGATGATAATAGGTTTGTTGCGTACTGGCCAAAAAACTATAAAGGCAAAAAATCAACGCTGCAAAGTAGGAATTCCCTCATAGGCAAATTTACAGAAACTTGGATTACTGAACTAATTCAAAATTGTGTGATGGGCAAAGACCTATTTGCAGTGCAAGGTGCGATATGTGAGGAAATTGGACTAACTCCTAAGTCTCCTGCCGATGTCGTTATCGCCCGAAAGAAAACCGTTATTTTAAATCCAGAGGATATTCTTGTCATCTTTGAAGTAAAAATGTCAGTGGTCTGGAATTGGGAATTGAAAAATGACCAATTAATCTGTTTAGGAAATTTCCAAACCCATCAAGGCATTCCAAGTCTTTTACGATCTGATTCAATGCTTAAAGCAATCGGTAAATCGATTAACATTCGGGTATCAAGCCATCGCTCTTCTACTATACCCATTATTGTAATCGGCAACACACCTATTACAGAGAGTTATTTGGATAAAGTTGACCATTTAAAAACAGCTGGAATTACTCAGGGTTTTTGGTCAGTAAATCCCCAACCTCTTGACAAAAAAGAAACACTAAAAACCACACATGAAGAAGGATTTATAAGATTTGACACTTATGAATCTCTTCAGGATTCTGTCGTTGAATTGCTTTCAATGCCAATGAATTTCTTTTCTGGAATGAAAAGCAAAGAAGAACTTGGTAGACTAATTGAGACTGCTAATCAAGCATCAACACATAAAGAGAAGGCAGAAATATTCCTCGGACTGTTAAAGGGTGGAGAGTATGAATAAATTTAATACAAAACTTCGAAAACAGGGCACTCAGACAAGCGCGTTCGGAACACCCGGAAGGATAAACCACGATTCCAGTGAATTTTACAAAGGAAAGCTCTATGCCAATCAAGAGCCTCCGGAACCTGAAGCCTGGATAGAAAACCCAATTCTTCCTGAAAACCTTGACCAACTCTATTGCGTCTCCAGCGAGCAGATGTCCGAAATTCCAGACGCCAGCGTACATCTGATGGTTACGTCACCACCCTATAATGCCAAAAAGGAATACGACGACGATCTATCGTTAGATGAATACAGAGAACTTCTCCGTGCCGTATTTGCTGAAACCTACAAGAAATTGGTAACTGGCGGGCGCGCTTGCATTAATATCGCTAATTTAGGTAGGAAACCTTATATTCCGTTACATAGCTATATCATAGAAGATATGTTGGAGATAGGTTACTATATGCGCGGGGAAATCATCTGGGACAAAGCTGCAAGTGCGGGAAGTTCCACTGCATGGGGAAGTTGGTTGTCAGCGGCGAACCCAGTGCTAAGAGACGTGCATGAATATATCCTCGTCTTCTCAAAAGATTCCTTTTCCCGGCAGCGTAATGACAAGGAAAATTCTATCCGTAAAGAGGATTTTTTAGAGTGGACAAAAAGTGTCTGGACATTCCCTTCAGTTTCAGCCAAAAGTATCGGGCATCCTGCGCCCTTTCCTGAAGAGTTGCCGCATAGACTAATTCAACTCTACACTTTCGTGGGAGATGTGGTGTTAGACCCATTTTGTGGGAGCGGGACAACTTGTTTGAGTGCCGTGAAAGCAGGTCGACACTATGTGGGATACGATATTGAAGAAGAATATATAAAATTGGCAAACGAGCGAATCAGACAGTGGGCTGATCAACTTTGTTTGCCAATGTAAATCTCATACTTGACAAGCAATTGTCGCGAAGTACTCTTGTAGGAGGGCTTTGTAAGCCCGATTTCTTTTGTAGGAGCGACCTTCCAAAGTCGCGACCTGGAGGGTCGCTCCTACAGGAAGAGGTTTTAGAGAAAAGGCAGAATTATTGGAAAATTGAATAGCTTTGCACTTCATATCATCAAGCTAAGCCGAAATTGTATACGTTTTGCCTGCTTCCGTGTGGAAGTTAACAACATCCTTTGACTGTGAGTACTTCACTCGTTGACCATCGCATGTCACAGAGACAGTGCCAGGTGTTCGGACCCAACAATCATTCCCAAGTTTTGATAACAATTGCGCTTGGGTGAGTTTGCCATTTTCCCACGCCATATCCACTTCAAAACCACCACGGGCACGCAACCCTTTGACGTATCCTGTCCCCCATGCCTTCGGAAGTGCAGGCAGTAGATTAACCTCACCAGCATGGCTCTGTAGCAACATTTCAGCAATGCCAGCAGTCCCGCCGAAATTGCCATCAATCTGGAATGGCGGATGCGTATCAAACAAGTTCGTCAAAGTACACCTGGCGAGGAGTGCTTGGAGATGGTCATAAGCCGCCTCTGCCTCCTCAAACCTTGCGAAAAAGTTGATGAGCCAAGCGCGACTCCACCCTGTCTGTCCGCCCCCATGTTCTAACCGATACTCCAAAGATTTCTTTGCTGCTGCCGCCAACTCGGGTGTGCCACGCAGCGTTATCTGACAACTCGGATGCAGTCCATACATGTGGGACATGTGTCGGTGCCCAGGCTCCGGTTCGTCATAATCGAATACCCACTCCTGTAGCCTTCCCGTTTTCTCACTAATCTGAAGTGGCGCGAGCCGTTCAAGCGCAGAGACCAATTCTGCGCGGAAATCCGCATCACCACCAAGTACATCAATACAAGCGATGCAGTTCGTGAAGAGTTCATGGATAATCTCCAGATCCATTGTTGCAGCATAAGTAAAAAGGGAACGTTCACCATCGGGCTTTAGGAAGCTATTTTCAGGCGAGTGTGACGGATTCGTGACAAGTTTACCTGCAACAGGTGTCCCTTCAGGTGCTTCAACAAGGAAATCAAGTACAAAACGGGCAGCACCTTTCATTAACGGGTAGGCTTGTTCCTTAAGGAATTCCACATCTCCGCCAAAAAGGTAGTGTTCCCATACATGCTCACACAACCATGCAGCCCCCATTGGAGAGATACCCCAGATTCCATCAGCAGGTGTTGTAAATCCCCACACATCGGAGAGATGATGGACAACCCAACCCTCAGCACCGTAGTGACGTTTCGCAGTCTGATTGCCCGGTTCAACAAGCGTATCCATGTAATCAAATAGCGGTTTGTGGCACTCAGCAAGGTTACAGACTTCAGGTACCCAATAGTTCATCTGGAGATTGATGTTCGTGTGAAAATCGCTGTTCCAAGGTGCTTTCATGTGCTCGTTCCAAATCCCTTGTAGGTTTGCAGGGAGGCAACCCGGTCGCGAACTTCCCATCAGCAGATAGCGTCCATACTGGAAGTAAAGTGCAACGAGTCCGGGATCTGACGTTCCTTCTTTCACTGCTGCCAAACGTTCATCGGTTGGCAGATTTTCGGCATCAGTAGAACCGAGATTAAGATCAACCCTTCGGAAAAGGGGTTGATGTTCTGCAATTTGGTCTTCCCTAATTGCTTCATAAGATTTTGTCTCAACACTTTCAAGATACTTTTCACAAAGTTCATGCGGGGCACCGCTTGCATCTTTTTGATTAATGTAACTTGTTGCACCTGCAAGTAGAAGGGTAACAGCATTCGCTTCTTTGACAGAGATTCGGCCATCCTTTGACTGAACCTGTCCATCCTCAACGTTCAATTGTAAATACGCTGAAAACCGAACAATACCATCGCTGCACTGTCCACTGAGTCTAATGGTATTGTCTGAGATAGTTTCAACACTGGCATCCTGTTCCCGCGTCATCGTTGCATCAAAAGTTATATGCTTTGATGGATCACATTCAATTCGGATCACAATGACGTTATCTACTGCGGTAGCGAACACCTCCCTACTGAAATTCACATCACCACAGCGATAGGTTGTTTTGGCTATGCCTGTGTCCAAGTCAAGTTCTCGCCGATAGCCCGTAACGTCATCATGCGGAAATTCTAAAATGAGATCACCCAAAGATTGATACGATTTGATTCGATGTGGCACACCCAACATCGTTTCGCCTGCAAGTTTTGTCGCTTCGTCGTTTTTATCTTCAAAAAGCAGTTGTTGCACTTTGGGGAGTGCTTCCAAAGCCTTTGGGTTGTTGGTATCCTGAGGAGCACCTTCCCATAGCGTATCTTCGTTAAGTTGAATACGTTCACGTTGCACGCCGCCGAACACCATTGCACCGAGCCGTCCGTTTCCAACGGGAAGTGCGTCTGTCCACTGCTCGGCAGGTTTGTTATACCATAAAACATAATCATTTGTATTTTTCATATTCAATCTCTCTATTGCTAAAATTACATAAGTTGCCACATAGTAGCACAATCTGTCCGAAGATTTAGGAAATAAATCGGTAATGTGGCGAGGTTCGGAAACCTCGCCAGCAGTGAGGTATCCATTACAATTATAGTAGACTTTAGAATTAATTGGACATTATGTTCGGTTCGGTTCGGAAACCGAACATACCGCGGGTGTTAAGCATCAAACTGTTAGTTTGTGCTACGGAAGTGTCCCACTAATTATAGGTTTTACTATAAAAACGGTATCTGCATGTCTAATTCTGCCACGGCACACTTCCCGCTTTCTGTGTCTCTTCCTGAAACAAACGCCCCATCTCCTTATAAAGCGCAGTATCTGTCTGTGAAGTATCTGTCGCTTCCAATGGATCATTTGACAAGTCATAAAGTTCCAGAGGTTCAAAAGGCCTGTTATGCAGCAACTTTATGTCACCTCGCCGAATCGCATGTTGACACTGTCCAAGGAACTGTTGCCCACCTTCTCTTCGCAACCAATAAAAAAGCCGTTCAGAGAAGTCCTGTTTTTCTCCTTGAAGTGTTTGCCAAATTGAACGTCCCTCAATTTCGTGTTTGATGGGTACATCAGCAACCTCACACACTGTCGGGAAAATATCCATAAGCATTGCAACCTGATCCGTAACATGCCCTTCTGGAATATGTCCTTGCCACATAGCACACGTAGGCACGCGTATGCCACCTTCGTACATCTCACCTTTCTGCCCGCGTAGTGGTCCATTGTTAGCACCAACCTGCATAGCACCACCATTGTCTGATGTATAAATAACGAGTGTATTGGAAAGCTGACCAGTATCCTCAAGTGTATCAAGTACGCGTCCGATACCAGCATCCATGTGCTCAACAAGTGCAACATATTTTGCGCGTTGCGGTGAAATATCTGGCTCCCGTTCTCTTACCCGTTCAATCCAGTCTTCAGGTGGTTGAATCGGGGTGTGCGGTGCATTATAGGCAAGATAAAGGAAAAATGGGTGAGATGTGTGCGCATGAGTCCGAATAAAGTCCACGCTCCAATCCGAGAAAAGGTCTGTAGCGTGTCCTCTCGGATCAATCGTATCAAAATCGTGCCGCATGTAGTTAATTTGATGCCGAAGGTGTGTGTAGTAGTCGTCCATCATATCACCGAGAAAACCGTGAAAATGGTCAAAATCTCGTTTACATGGGTGATTCTCGTCCTCAAGCCCCAAATGCCACTTTCCGATAAGTGCTGTCCGATAGTCTTTCTGTTTCAACATTGAAGGAAGCGTGATAGCGTCTTGACGAAAGTAGCCCCAGTTGTTCTGTGCATGCGTGCGTATCACGCCGGGAACACCAACTCTATCGGGGTAGCGTCCAGTCATAAGTGATGCACGGCTTGGCGAGCAGACAGAAGAATTCGCATAGAATTGTGTACAGCGCGTTCCTTCTGCAGCGATCCTATCAATATGAGGTGTCTGAATTGCGGGGCCGTCGTGCGCTGAAATATCGCCATATCCATGATCATCAGCGAGAATAAGTAAAATGTTGGGTAATTTTGCCATAGCCATCTCCGTGTATGTTAAAATGTGCGGTCAATCTACTATTTCACACCATGCCGCAGGGACACCAATTGGTGCGCCAATTAGAGAGACACAGAATTCCGGTGCGTCTGTGTCTTGCATATTAGAAGTAATTATTGAAAGATTGGTCCGTGCTTCCTCTAAATCCTCCATATCTATTGCTGCTTTGAATTCTGCAATTGCTACATCTTGTTTTCCTTGTTGAAAGTAGACAATTCCCAGATTATTTCGTGCTTCAGCCAGTGCACCAGCCTTTTTATAGCAATCAATCGCTTCCGAAAATCTACCTTGTCCGCAATAGACAATCCCAAGATTGGCGTGTACCTCAGGAAAATCTGGAGCGATGCGGAGCATTCCTTCTAACATTACCTTTGCTTCATCAAGCCTATTTTGTGTGATATACACTAAACTGAGGTTAATATGTGCTTCTGCTGAATGCGGTGCCATATCAAGTGCTTCTTTATGTAAGGCAATCGCCTCATCAAATTTTTCTTGCCAACTATAGATCAATCCGAGGTTGGTGTGCGGTTCTTCACCACCGTCAAGTTCGATTGATGTCTTGAACGCATCAATCGCATTCTCAATCTCACCTTGAAACAGGTACATAAGACCGAGGTTATTGTGCGGTTCTGCCAATGTCGGATCCGTTTCAATAGCCTCTTTATACAGTTCAGCAGCCTCATCAAATCTGCCTTGCCAAGTATAACTCAATCCGAGATTGAGTTTCGCTTCGCCACCATCACCGAGGCGTATCGCTTCTTTTGATGATGTTATCGCAGCATAAAGATTTCCTTGGCAAATATAGGCAAAACCTAAACAGGTATGTGCTTCTGCAGAATTCGGATTAAGCTGTAATGCTACTTCAAGTGATTGTATAGCTGCGTCAAGCTGTCCTTGCCATGCATAAGCTACACCGAGATTCGTATGCGGTCCAGAAGAATTCGGATCCAGGCGACGCGCTTTGAGATGCAGCGTAATTGCTTCATCTAACTCACCATCCCAACAATGCAAAACGCCCAAATTGGTGTGCGGTGCAGCCAAATTGGGCGCTATACGGATTGCTTCTATTAAGGTATCTTTCGCTTCTTCGAGATCACCATTCGAAATGTGATTACATGCTGAGCGGTTCAGTTCTCGGGCACGTTCTATATTTTCAGCGCGATGATTCCTTTTCATCTTTATCTGTCCTCATCAGATTACAAATAGGCGTAATATCATAACATTAGCCTTATATGAAAAGAAACTATTTTCGGGATTTGATCTTACCCCATGTAGTTGCAAGTTTGTCAGCTGGTTCTACCGGCAGTAACCCCGATAAACCTTTGTCCATCAGTTCATTTATATCCGCTTCGGACAGCGCAACATTGAAAACAGCGACATCATAGAGCATGCCATTAAGTGTCTCTGAAGTGTTGTTTGTCCAACCACCGATGTTAACTTCAGATGTATCTCTTGGTGGAGGGCCGCCATAACCATCGGTAGAACTGAACTCGGTTCCATTTTCATAGAGTTTAATGGTATTCACCCCATCGTAAGTTGCTGTCATATACAACCAAGTATCCTTCTTTACACTTCCTTGTCTCCATACCCCTTTCCAACCGCCTCGGCTAAAATAGGCATCCCACTGTTTTCCATCAGGGCTTGTTCGGAAAGCGTAATTTGCCACTGCGCCAGCCGCAGCTCTTTTGCCGACAATATGTCCATAACCGTTCTCAGCACCGTTCACATAAACCCAGGCGGTAATTGTCCATGCTTTGTCCGCATATAAACTGTCGGAATCTGGAATGATTACACGGTCATCATTTCCATTTAGACTCAAGGCAGAACCCGAGGGACCATCAACCCATTTTCCACTTTTAAGTTCTCCATGATTTTCGTTTCCAGAACTATCGTTGATAATTTTGCCATTACCTTCGTCAAGAAGCCAAATTGCCATAGCACTCCCAGGTTCAATCGCATCAATTTGCGATGAGAATGTGAACGTGATGACGAATAAAGTTATACTGATTATCGCTAACCGACTTATAATCTTTCTCATTTTTTCTCCCCAAAGATTAAGAATTATTTGGTTTTAGTGTAATACCCTTATTAGTTACCATTTTTATTACACTGTGCCTGTAAATGGTATTTATGAATTTTATCACATCTTCTTTGTTGTAGCAATAAATAATTGAACAGTTCACTTTTCGGAATTGACAGCCTGAATCAGTGCGATGATATATCCGAATTGAAATGCCCATGCCTGCCGCACACGACCAGAAACGCCAGCAGGAGCAGTGTCATCTGGGTGAGATGGGGCATGATCAGGCATCAGCATGTAGGGATATTCTACATCTCGCAAAGTTTGTGCAACCTTATACATATCTACATCACCTTCATCGGGCCATACTTCTTGGAAATTATGTAAACCCCCGCGAATATTGCGAAAATGAATGTTGAAAATATTTTTTCGCTTGCCGAAATATTCAATAATCTCGTAAAGTTCTGTCCCAGGATCGTCTAAACCTTCTGAGACGGTGCCACAACAAAAATTAAAACCGTGGTATGGACTTTCCGAAATTTCTACGAAACGTTTTAATCCTTCAAAGATAGGGTAATTCCAACGTTCAACACCCCGTAAAACAGGTGCAGGTGGATCGTTCGGGTGGCATGCCATCTGTACCTTGTTTTCTTCGGCAACGGGAATGACGCGTTCAAGAAAATACGCGATTCGGTCAAACGCCTCTTCGCGGCTTACTTCACCCGTATCTGAAAGTGTTTCGTTATCGTACTTGGAGAAATCAAATGTACTGTAAGATGAACCGCCGCGTCCCTGCGTGCTTTTCGTGCGCTGATGATTCAGAATGCAGAAATTGTAATTCAAACCTCGCAAACCTGCCGCTGCAGCATTTTCAACTGTTTTACAAATCCCATCAATATCTTTATCGCGTTGTGGGTCCTGAGCAAGTGTAATGCTTCTTGGGATTCCTATGTGAATCATCTCAAGGCTGACACCTGCTGCATCCGCTTCCGTTTTGTGTTCCATTAAGGTTTCAGGTTGGTTGTTTCTGACTGAGGCATCCATGTGTTTTACACCATGGCGAACAAGGAATTCCAACTCTTTTTTGGATGTACCTATTCCTTGGACACCGACGTGCATTTTTGCATCTTTGTGCTGTTGTTCTTCGGCTATACCCATTGTTGATCTCCTTATACTAAATTAACGCGATTCGTCTCGGTAGGCGGGAATCATGACAAATACCATACGGGGAATCATGGCGAATACCATACGCGCATTCATACCGTTGATTTAGCGCATTCTGCCAATGGCAAGGGCCCCATAGCGATAGCGTGTGGGGAGACTCCCGTTGATTTCTTCCGAATCTCGCCAATGTCCAAGTAATTGTAGATTTCACTATAAGTTTATTCAGCAAAAAATTTGTTAGCAATTGCAGCAACAAAATTCTTTCCCATTACCCTGTATCCTTCTGCGTCCGGATGCAAGTTATCAGGGAGCAGGTCTACATAATCAGCACCGAATACATCTAAACCACTAACATAGTGGATATTGTCGTCTCCATAAGTTTTCAGTGCTTCGGCAGCCGCTTGCACCTCTTCACGCATTTTCTGCAGATTAAAACCGACAGCGTTAGGGTTTTCCTCTCTGTTTGGACAATAGATAGGGGACATCAAGACGATAGGTATGTCTGTGTGTTTTTCGCGAATAATCTGCACAGCACCGATAATCGCTGGACGGAACGCACGAGGTCCCAAACTGGATGCGCCCTGTATATTAATTCCGAGACACATTGAGATGTAGTTTGCAGGGAGGTCACGAATCATTCGCGCAACCATAGAATCGAGGTGGCACTGGCCGCCATAACCGAGGCAGGTTAAGTTGAAATTCCGATCACGAGCAACAATCCCTGGCCATGTTTGTGTCGGTGATGCTGCGGAACGACATTGCGTGATAGAACTTCCATAAGTGATCCATCGCGGGCGTTTATCAATGAACGGTTCTAATGTTGCGCCATCATCTATGTCTAAATTTCGGAGTTGAAACCTACCGAATTGTGGTAGCCAAAGTTCAATTAATTTATTCTGATCTGACAGATTCTCAAAGACGAAACTGTTTTTCCCTTTCAGATCAAACGATGTGATGAACTCCCCATTACAACAGAGATCAAGCATACCAGATTCGCGTTGTTCAACAATACCTCCCGAAATGCGCGTCGTATTACTCCGAAAACTGATACGTACCCCTGCTGGCATTGCGGAACGTTCTAATAACGGTTCAGGAAATAGCACGTGCATTTCATGAGGTGTTCGCCACGGCATAATAGAACCGTCTGTCTTCTCAACAGACACAACACCTTGCCAATTCAGATTCGGGGTGTCTGGTTTCAACTGCATTTTAATTTTTCTCCTTACTTTTTAAATGTGGTTACATCGCATCAACGACAACACGAAGTTGTCGGATACCGTCTAACATCTGCTGTGGATTTCCCCAGTGTTCAATACTTGCAGCACCAGTAAATCCATCGTCAAGTATTGTTCTTAATACCTGTTCATATTTTAAGTCTGTATCTCTAATCGGGTCCAGATTTTTCTCACGATTCGGTTTTACATGCACATGCCGCACGAGCCCCTTAATATATGAATATCCATCTGGTAAGGGCATTTCTCCACAGTGTAAACCGTTATTAACATCCCAACATGAGGCAAGCGCAGGACTATTACCGAGCGCGTCAATAACAATTCGCGTCTCTTCACAAGTGCCAGCGAGCGTGGCATCTTCATTTTCAAAAGCGAGGATAACATTTGCGCTTTCAGCGATTGGAACTACGGCGGATAGTTTTTCAACAATCTGCTCCAAATAGTCGTTTATATCTGGACGAGACGATTCTTTAAGTCTCCGATTTGGATTCCAAAAAGCAAATCCACGAATGATCTGTGTTTGGAAGGCATGTGCGAGTTCAACCATACGGTCAAAGTGACGCAGATGGCGTTCATACTCTTGCGGATTGTCAATTGCGCATTTCCCAAAAGGTGAACCGATGCTCGCGACACGAACATCGTAAGTATTCAGGACGTCTTGTGCGCGTTTCACATCGTCATTGTCAATTTCAGTTACGTGTTTTCCCCAAAAGCCACCCCGCACCTCCACAGTCGTGGCGCCAGCTGCAACACCGAGTTTGATAGCTTCCTCAAAATCTTCTCTGGAAACTTCATCAGCAAAAAAACATACATCAATCATAATATTATCCTGCATTTTTACAGTTTATATGAAAAATGAGGAAAGAACATATACACAATAGTCGCACCTCAACGACATATAGAAAGAAAACGCAGCCCCCTTATCTTAAGTATTAATAAGCAATTTATACCCATATTTCTAATAGCATTGAATTATACGACTTGTGCCAGTTAACTGCTTGTTTTTGTTGTTTTACGGATTTTGGGTTTTGTGCTATAAACATATCGTCCCTACGGGACTAAAAAGGGTGTTTATTTCGTTTTGCTATAAACATATCGTCCCTACCAAATCAACGCTATGAATGCACGTATGGCATTCAGCGGGACTAAAAAGCGTCTCAACTAATAAAGAATAGTCGGACAAATCTTTATTTATGTGAAACAATTGGTTACTAAAAGTTATTTAGCACAACTCGTGAATTATAGTATTTTCTATAAGAATCGTCATATTTTTAGGTCTAAGCATTAATGTAAATTATCAAGGCTACTATCGCTAACATTATCTTAATTATGGATGACGCTAATGTATTTTGAATGAGAATTTCCAGTAAACCCATAGCTATAAAGATTAAACCAGTAATAACAACTAATTCAGCCGACTTCGGATTTGGAATATTTTGAAAAAAAGAATTTGCACCAAAGATGAGAAATGGTCCGTTTATCAGGCACATAATACAGACCAATTTCTTTGTCCATTTTGCAGTTTCAAAGAAGTCTTTAATACGGTCATATAGCATACAAACTTCCACCTAAAACCGCATCTGAGATACAACAAGCGGCGCAATCTTCGCAAATACTTCGATCGGTGATTCTTTATCTGAAAGACTGATCTCCAATACTGCTTCGTTTTTCTCTACTGTAATCCAAGCAAGAAGCGGAGATATTTCAGCTGGCATTATAACATCATCTTCCATCGGCATACCTTCATTCATTGCTTTGAATAATTTCAATATATTCAAGTTCACGACTACAAGTGGTGTTTTTGGCAGCTGTTTTAAGTAAGATGGTCTCTTTTTTTCTTGAAGCGTGTCAACAAGTGAATGCATCTGCTCTTCAGAAAAACTTAAAAGAGACAATCTATCCCTTTCGGCATAGTAGATATTTGACCCAAATTCAGACACCGTTGCACCTTTATACTCTGTTTTAGAAACAGAAGTATTTTGTAGGTTAGAAAAACTATTACCTATTTGATCCCATTTGGCTGGGTTATTCGGAATAAAAATTAAACTCCCGTGTGTATATACGTTTCCTGCATCAATCTGGAAGGTTCCATCTATGTTAATATCAAGGCTTTCTAAATCATCAGGTTCAAACAACGTTAGATCGTCAACAGACAAGGCGAGTTCACCAGTCAGACCTGCAACAACATCGTCTTCAAAATCGAGATTCAAAATGCCTTCCAGAAAGGTGATAAATGCATGAACGTCATCCGTTTCTGCATTTTCAATTTCATTATAAATAAGTTGCCAAACAGTATCTAAAACGGTTGGAGCAACAGCAATAAATAGGTCTTCTTTCCCTGATAAACTTTTAAGTATCTCCAGTTCGTCCCCTTCTTTTAGGAAAGGCGCAATTCTGCTTTCTGGAAGACTCGAATCAAATTCTGTGTAGAGCTGAAAAAGTGGCTCAACCTCCAACAGATTAAGTTGAGCAAAAACAGTTTTAAAAGTTTGTAGCTGTGTCCGTTCAATATCTGATAAATCTTGTAGCAGCGGTAATAAACCTGACACATTGATAAATCCTGTCACTTGTCCTACACCACACTTTTTGAAAGCTTTTGAATACGATTCGTTTTTTTGAATAGATAAGGATTTTTTTCGATAGGTATCAATCAATTTTTCAAAACTGTTTTCACCGATACCAACGACAAGAAAATCACTGACAAATCCATAAGTGAACAGAACATCTGGCATTTGGAGTGTATTGTATTTTACCTTCCTATGTTCGCCTGCATCAAGCTTTAATATGCCGCCAGACATTCCCATAAAACCGGTCAAGATTTTGGTTAATCGTTGCAGTTCAGCAAGGTTTCCACCTGAGTGCACAACAATGCCACCGCGAATGCTATTGATTCCTGCATCCCACATCGCAAAACCTGTTTGGTACCCGATAGTATCGATTACACCGAACAGATCCGTCCCGATAATCCCTTGTGCCGCCAACATCCCCTGTTGCATCTCTTGTAAATCAGATTCGTCCAGCACTTGATCAAGTGTATTTTCCCAATCTTCTGAAATCTGAATTTCGTTGTAAATTTCATTAAAATCATTCAGTTGTATGTAAAAAACACTTTCCTTTGGAATAAAGTCATTCACTTTTGCTGCGTCTGCGAAAATAGGGATACCGACTATTAAGAAAATGGAAATAATTAGTCTATGTAAGTTTATCCAAGGTTGTGACCGTAAATTGTGGTTTTGTACTAAAACTTGAAATCTCATCAAAAAACCTCCTTTTCTATGGAATTCGAATATCTTCAACTAATTCCTGTACTTCTTCAGGTGGCGGTGGTGTAAAAATAGAGACGACAATGGCAACAATAAAATTTAACACCATGCCGAGAGTGCCGATACCTTCCGGCGATATTCCCCACAACCAGTTTTTAGA
This sequence comes from Candidatus Poribacteria bacterium, assembly GCA_965221425.1. GTDB lineage: Bacteria > Poribacteria > WGA-4E > WGA-4E > WGA-3G > MSPOR6. The sequence continues at coordinate 2,103,519 of OZ244889.1, forward strand.
GACGTTCATTTCCTCCGGTAGGATAGATTTGAAAATAATAATATACGCTGCTGTGAAGGTAAAACCGACAATCATGCCTGCTATTGCCCCTGCTTTGTTCATACGCTTAGAAAAAATTCCCATGACGATTGCCGGAAAAAATGAACTTGCCGCGAGGCCAAAGGCGAATGCAACGACCTGTGCAACAAATCCAGGGGGATTGATACCAAAGTAGCCTGCTACGCAGACTGCCAAACCTGCAGCGATTCGCGCTGCCATTAATTCCTGTTTTTCGGACAAATCCTTTACAATGCACCCCTTGAGTAGATCATGGGCAATAGCTGTTGAAATAACCAACAATAGGCCTGCAGCAGTAGACAGCGCTGCAGCTAAACCTCCCGCTACAACTAACCCTGTAACCCAATTCGGTAGCTTCGCAATTTCAGGGTTAGCTAACACCATAATGTCGTTGCTAATTTCAAGTTCATTCGGCACAGCAGATTTTGGACCACGGTACTGGATTGAACCATCGTTATTTAAATCATTAAATTTTATGAGGCCGGTTTTTTCCCAATTTGTAAACCATTCAGGAACGTCCTCATATCTAATATCTTGCAATTCACCATCCTGCTCATTAGTCACAGTCTTAAGTAAATTTGTTTTCGCAAAAATGGCAACTGCAGGGGCAGTAGTATAGAGAAGCGCGATAAACAGTAATGCCCATCCAGCAGAAGCGCGTGCCTCAGATGCCTTACGTACAGTGTAAAACCGTATGATAACATGTGGAAGACCGGCTGTACCTAACATTAAAGCAGCAGTGATAAAAAAGACATCAATTTTAGATTTGCTTCCATCTGTGTATTTATCAAAACCGAGTGCTTCGTGCAAACCGTTGAGGCGGTCTAAAAGGTAAACCCCTGAATCGTCTGCCGCGCCCAACCCCAACTGGGGAATAGGATTACCTGTAAAATGGATAGAGATGAATATAGCAGGAACGAGGAACGCAAAAATGAGAACGCAGTATTGCGCGACCTGCGTATAGGTAATGCCTTTCATGCCGCCAAGCACAGCATAAAAGAATACAATTCCCATCCCGACAAGTACACCATAAGTAATATCAACATTTAAAAACCGGGAAAAGGCTATACCGACACCTTGCATCTGTCCAGCAACGTAGGTAAATGAAACAAACACAGCACACACAACAGCAACAATTCGTGCCAATTGTGAATAATACCGATCCCCAACGAAATCGGGAACAGTATATTTACCGAATTTGCGGAGGTAGGGAGCTAATAAAAGTGCAAGGAGTACATATCCGCCTGTCCACCCGAGGAGATAGACGGAACCATCCCTTCCCAGAAATGCAATCATCCCAGCCATTGAGATGAAAGACGCAGCACTCATCCAATCTGCAGCAGTCGCCATTCCATTTACAACTGGATGTACGTTGCTACCAGCAACATAGAAGTCACCGGTGGAACGTGCTTTAGACCAAATCGCTACCCCGATATACAATGCGAAGGAAAGACCCACCATTACGAAGGTCCATGCTTGTACATTCATACTTATTCCGAATCCTCCGCATCCTTTTCATCAACCTGATATTTTTTATCTAAACGGTTCATCAACCAGGCATAGACAAAAATTAACACAACAAAAATCCAGATAGAGACTTGTTGTGCGAAATAGAATCCGAGTCGAAACCCTCCAAACCGAATTTTGTCAAGTTGTTCCACAAACACAATTGAACAAAGAAAGGAGGTAACAAACCAAATCCCGAGTAGAATAGCAAGATATTGAAGATTTTTCCGCCAATACAGTTTTTTATTGTCAGAAGATTTCATAAACTATCCTCCGCGAAAATGTAAACTTTGGGTAAAATTTGTAGGAATAATAAAATAGTATCAGAAAACAGTATTTTTGTCAATAGTTCTCTGGAAACATCAAACGTTCCACATGTTCTATCAGAATATGTAATACTTTTATATGGATTTCTTGTATTCTATCCGCCGTTTCACCTGGTGCAATTAGGTATTTATCACAGTGGTGTTTGAGCTTACCGCCATCTCTACCTATCAACCCGAACACATGCATCTGTCTTGATTTTGCTGCTGCTGCCGCACGCACAATATTTTCAGAGTTCCCACTCGTTGAGAGGACAACTAATAGATCGTCAGGATGACCTAACGCTAACAGCGGACGCGCGAAAACCTCGGCAAACCCGAAATCGTTTGCAGTGCATGTGATATGTCCTGCGTCGCTAAGAGCGATGACTGGCAGCGGTTTGCGATTATGCCGAAATTTTCCGGTACACTCTTCTGCAAAGTGGATGGCATCACACATACTCCCACCATTGCCGCATGTAAAAATTCTGCCCTGCTGTTCAAAAACATCTTGCATTAAGGCTGCTGTTTCTGCAATGGTTGTGATATTATCCTGGTTTTGGATAAACTGATTGAGTACATCCTGAGCATCTAACAATGCGTCTCGAATGCTATGCAAGATGTCCATCTTATTTTTCTCCTAACATATCAAACTGCAAATCCATTGATTCGCCGGGCAGTAAGTTTTCCCATTGCTGCAGCAAATTTCGTAGAGATCGGCGCATTGTCTCAATCTGTTCAGTGGTTACGTTAGCAGGAAGTTCTTGGCTATCAGGTTCAAGCAGTGGATCCGAGAAGCTTTCCCACAGTTCTGCTTGTAGCAGCGCGACAATCGGTTCTACATTGATCGCTTCAGGTGGAATCTTAAAGGGACGCTTTGTTGTAGGGAGGCTAAAATCAGGGATATCGTAACCTTTTGCAACAAGTCCAAAGAATGCATTTTGGAAACCCAACGTGGTTTCAACGACATAATGAGCAAAGTCATGTTGCACAAATCCACGATGAATCTGCGTCCAAGTTATGCTCCCATCGCCGCGAACACAGGTAAGTGTGTCAGGCCTATGTTTATGTTGATTTTTGCCTTTTTTGAAGCGGATGCGCATTTGTTATATGTTCTGTTCCTCAATTTGATGCAATGCTTTACTGATATATCAACGAACCCATTGAAGTAATTTTTATAGGTCAATTTGCTGATTTTCCGATGCCTTGATACCTTCGGTAACCCATTCTCGAATCAACATCAAAGGCGGTATGCCGCGTGATTTCGCAGCGGCAGTAACAGCTGCGGCTTCTTCCGGTGTTAAAGTAAGTGGCACTATAGATTCAAAAACAGATTCCTGTACCTCCTCAAGTTCGTTCTCAAAATCGGTTAAGTCGTGAGTGTCCCAAAAATTCGCAAGTTCTTGAATTGAATCGGTTTGTGGAATTTTTTGATGTTTCATTAGAACATTTAAATGGTAAAAGATCAAATTATTATACCATTTCTAATTGACAAATTGTCATAACATATTGTAAGTCGGGTAGAGCTTGCGAAACCCGACATGGCACTATAAAAAGTCGGGTTTCGTAAACTCTACCCGACCTACGAAATAAACTCTCAGTAACACTCATCAATTGATAATTCTTAAAACTAAATAACCCTGACAGAAAATCTATTTTATCCATTTAGGGTCTGCCCTTCAATTTGATGCAATGCTTCACTGATATATCGACGGATCCATTCGCTTTCGGTGGTTTCTGCTAATGTGTTGAGAGCAGAAACCGCTTGCGGATTGCCGATTCTACCTAAAGCGACAACTGCAGCGGAGCAGACGGATCTATCTGTATCGGTAACGCTGCTTATCAGTGCATCGATCACCTGCACAGGTGGATTTGCGATCCGTTTTTCACTAAGTCCCAATTCACCGAGCGCAACAACGGCAGCACACCGCATATCCGATTCTTCGTCTTGTAGAAACGGAATAAGTTTATCAATGGCACGTTCATCGCGAAGGTGTCCAAGGGAGGATATAGCAAAACGGCGAACAGCTATGTTATCATCGGATAGTGCGTCAATTAGTGGTGGGACGGCATGTACATCACCGACTCCACCTAACCCTTCGGCAGCATAAGCGCGCATTTCAGCAGATTCAGATCGCAATTTTCGCAGTAAAAACCGCGTAGGAAAAAAACGCCAATTTCGTAAGGGACCGTCTTTGTGTGAAAGAAACCGAATCAACCTACGAATCTTTCGTTGTCCAGATTGATCCGAAACTTCGTGTACCATTGTACTATCTCTATAGTGGTGAATTGTGAGAATTATAGCATGTATCCTGTCCAATGGCAATTTGTTTTATAGTGAACTTTCAAATTATTGGAACACTTTGATAAATCTGCTTTGGAAACATAACGGACAACAGAAGTTGTAGCACAAACTGTTCGAAGTTTAAAAAATAAATTCGGTAATGTAGCGAGGTTCGGAAAAAATCAAGAAATCAACGGTATGAATCATGGCGAATGCCATACGGGGAATCATGCAGCATGCCACACGCGCATGCTGCCACGCGCATTCATACCGTTGATTTGGCGCATTCGTCTTTAGTCATTCCCCGGGTATGAATACCATTTAGGTATTTCCCGCCTCGCCAGCAGAAGGGTACACCCGCTTCGTTAGAATTTTCCTATAAGGTAATACCCAATTCCTTTGCGATAGTGTAGACATCTTTGTCACCACGACCAGATAGGCACAGAACGATGGTTTTACCTTCACCAAGTTTCGGCGCGAGTTCACGTAAGTATGCAATGGCATGCGCGGATTCTAACGCTGGGATAATCCCCTCAGTCTCCGATAACAACTTAAATCCTTCCACTGCTTCTGCATCGGTAATTGGGAGATATTCCGCCCTACCGGTTTCACGATAATAACTATGTTCCGGCCCCACGCCAGGATAATCTAATCCCGCAGAGATTGAATGTGCAGGGGTTATCTGTCCATCTTCTTCTTGCAATAGATAACATTTTGCCCCGTGGAAAACACCAACACTTCCGGCAGTGAGTGGTGCTGCGTGTCGTCCGCTACGGATGCTCTCACCTGCCGCTTCTACACCGATGAGACGGACAGATTCGTCATGATAGAATGGATAGAACATGCCGAGAGAGTTACTACCTCCGCCGACACAAGCAACGACACAATCTGGTAATTCACCCGTCTGTTCTAAAATCTGTGTTCTTGCTTCTTCACCGATAACGGCTTGAAAGTCTCTAACAATCATCGGATAAGGGTGCGCGCCAACAACTGATCCGAGAAGCAGATACGTCGTGCGGACATTCGTGACCCAATCTCTGAAACAGGCGTTGATGGCATCTTTCAGTGTGCGCGAACCTGAGTTCACTGGCACAACTTTTGTTCCCATCAACTGCATTCGGAAGACGTTGAGTGCCTGTCGCTCTATATCTTCTTCACCCATATAGACTTCACATTCCATATCAAATTTTGCGGCGACGGTAGCAGTGGCAACGCCGTGTTGTCCTGCCCCTGTTTCGGCAATAATCCGTTTTTTGCCCATCCATCGCGCAAGTAATATCTGCCCGATTGCGCTATTGATTTTGTGTGCGCCTGTATGATTTAGGTCTTCCCTTTTGAGGTATATTTTTGCTCCGCCAAGAGTTTCCGTAAGACGTTCTGCATAATAGAGTGGGTTCGGACGCCCAACATATTCACTGAGGTAATACTGAAACTCCTTTTGAAAATCGGGATTATCTTTGAGTGAAGCGTAAGCCTCTTCTAATTCTATGAGTGCGGGCATTAACGTTTCGGGGACATATCTGCCTCCGAACTGTCCGAAGTGTCCTGTAGCATCAGGGAGTTGTTGCATGTGATTTCTCCTATTTGTGTTTAGATGTGAAATTATGTTTTCTTTTTTATGAGTGATTTCGCGCGGAGGTTTGGACGTTTCAAAACCGATGGGTTTACAACTGATTCCGGTAATTGTCCCGTTAGGACTTGTGCCACACACCTGGCAGCGGTTATCTCTAACTCAAGGATCGATTCTTCAGAGATAAAAGCAGCGTGCGGCGTGATAACCACATTGTCAAGTGTGAGCAGTACTTCGTCTGCTTCTGGTGGTTCGGTTTCCAAGACATCTATACCCGCGCCAGCGATTTCACCGTTTTGAAGTGCTGCGGTGAGTGCTGCAGTATTTACAATTCCGCCACGCGCGGTGTTAATCAAAAACGCTGTTGGTTTCATAAAACGAAATTCATCATAGCTGAACATGTGCTGCGTTTCAGTTGTTAATGGCGCGTGGATCGTTATAAAATCAGCTGTTTTGAGAAGTTCTTGAAAAGACACTTTTTCTGCATCGTGGCATTTGATTAATTCTGGTGATGTGCGCGGTGAATAGACTTTCACATCCAGCCCAAATGCCTTTGCTTTTGGGATAATTGCCTTTCCGATATGTCCAAATCCTACGATACCTAAAGTTTTTCCGCGTAATCGGTACATCTGTGGTCCGATGTTTTGATCCCAAGTGCCAGATTTAACTGCCGTATTGAAACGCGGAATTTTTCTGGCACAGGCGAGGAGAAGTGCCATCGCGTGGTCGGACACCTCATCAACGCAATATGTAGGCACATTGGTAACAATGATGTCGTTTTCGGTAGCAGTTCCCACATCAATATTGTCAAGACCGATGCCGTACCGAGCGATAATTTGGCAATTTTTGGCTGCGTCAATGACACGTTTACGAACAGGTTTCCAACATGTAAGGATGCCATCCGCGATTGGTACAAGGGTGAGAAGTTCTTCTTCGTCACCTGTTTCTGCCACGATAAGTTCTGCGCCAATTTCGGCAAGCACTTGACGTTCTGGTTCAATAGAGGGCCAAACGTAATCGGTTATGAGGATTTTCCAATTGTTTCGCATGTTTTAAATCTCGGTTAGAAACCGAATCATAAGAAAATTTTACCTGGGTTCATCAAATTCTGTGGGTCAAGAGCGTGCTTAATAGTACGCATTAATTCAACAGCTTCGCCATGCTCTTTTTCTAACGCTGCCCGTTTGCCAATGCCGATACCGTGTTCGCCAGTACAAGTGCCATCCATTTTCAATGCAAAATCTACAATCTGCTCACTGATCTGCTGTGCTTCTGCCAATTCATCTTTATTGCCGGGTTCAAGCGGAAAAACGAGGTGAAAATTACCATCGCCGACATGACCAAGCATTGTCGCGCTGAGGTTTGAACTTTTAAGCACTGTTTTTGTTTTTGCGATACATTCGGCAAGGCGAGAGATCGGGACACAGACATCGGTGACATATCCTACGGAGCCGGGGCGTCGGTTGAGCGCAGCGTAGTAGCTATCATATCGAGCTTGCCAGAGTCGTTTGCGTTCAGTTTCGTCTGTCGCCCATCGAAAATCACCGCTGCCATGGGTTGATGTGATAGCACCAGCAATCTTTGAACTTTCGGCGACAGTATCAGTCGACCCGTGAAATTCAAAGAAGAGTGTCGGCGCGACTTCGTATTCTAAGCCTGAATACTTATTGACAGCATCCATCTGAAGCTCATCTAACAGTTCTATGCGAGCAATACTGACACCTGCTCCCATCAGTTCAATAACGGCATTTACAGCAGCATCTACGGTTGGGAACGCACAGACAGCGGAAGCGATTGCTTCTGGCAACCGTGCTAATTTGAGTGTGATTTCTGTGATGATGCCGAGTGTGCCTTCTGAACCGATAAAGAGACGCGTAAGATCATAACCAGCGGCGGATTTCCGCGCTCTGCTGCCTGTGTGGATAAGTGTGCCATCAGCAGTAATTACGGTTAAACCAAGAACGTTATCCTGCATGGTGCCGTAGCAGACAGCACTTGTCCCAGAAGCGCGTGTCGCCGCCATTCCACTTAATGAGGCATCCGCCCCCGGATCAACAGGAAAGTGGAGTTGTGTTCCAAGTTTGGTAAGATGCCTGTTTAGTTGTAAGCGTGTGACTCCTGCTTGCACAGTGGCGTCTCTGTCGTCCTCGTTAATACTGAGGATGTGGTTCATTTCGTTTAAAGCGATACAAAGTGCTCCTTCGGTTGCGACAGCTGCTCCCTCTACGCCGGTGCCTGTGCCGTAAGGGATTATCGGGATATTGTACTTTGCACAAATTTTGACGATCTCGGAAACTTCAGCGTTGGTTTTCGGAAAGGCAACAGCATCAGGAAGTGCAACCTGGTGATGTGACGCATCCCGTGCATGTGCGTCTCGAACGGTGTCGTCTATGCTAAAACGTGTGCCAAGAAGTGAAAGGAGTTCTTTATGCGGATTTTTTAAATCGTGTTGATTCATGCTGTCGGTATTTTAACATGATTCGTGGGGGGTGGCAACGTTAAAAGTCTGCCAATCATCTAAAAAGATGCTTCGGTGCTAACACCGTCAACAACACACCACGCATAACCAGAAGCAACGTCAACGCGCCCCAAAGACCATGATTGCCATAGGACATCAACAAATACACCGCACCTAAAAAGAACAACATTGCGATAAACATAGAATTCCGCAACGCTTTTGAGGCAGTCGCACCGATATAAATTCCATCCCAAATATAGGCAGTGACGTTCACAACAGGCGCGACAATTATCCAGACGAGATAAGGTTTCGCTGGTTCAATGAGATCGCGTTGATCCGTGAAAAGATGAAGCAACTCCTGCGCGAATAGAGCAAAAATTAACATTATCACGCTTCCGAACAGAAATGCCCACCCAAAAATATGGCGCGTTGTCCGTTTCAAATTTTGCATATCCTGGGCACCTTTGTATTTGCCAATCATACTCTCCGCAGCAAAAGCGAACCCATCAATTGAGTAGGACATGAGATTGATATACTGGAGCAGGATAATGTTTATTGCTAAGACAGTATTGCTCAATGCAGCTGATTTCGCAATAAAAAAAGCCTGGCTAAATACAAGACAGAGCGTGCGAATGAAAATGTCGTTACTGATGCTCAGAAATCGTTTGAGTTTAGAAAACGCGAGGATTATTCGGAAATCCCAGGTTGTCAGGAGACTACGATACCGTCCGAAGAAAAGCGCACTCGCCAGAATGAGACCAACATACTGTGCAATCACAGTCGCTAAGGCAACACCCTCCACTTTCATGTCAAGCACATTCACAAATATCAGATTCAAAACGATGTTTATACAGTTGACGAGAATTGTCAACAACATCGGATAATGAGCATTCTGTAAACCTAAAAACACACCGTGGAAAACGTGTAGGCAAAGCGTGGCAGGAGCAGCATAGAGGCGAATATGGAAATAGGTGCGGGCGAGTTGTTCTACCTCTGAACCTGTAGCCATCAGCGCGAAACTGACATCCGCAAGAACCCACTGCAAGATTAACAACAGCAGACTCACCATAATGCCAATAGCTAAACCACGCTGAAGTAAAAGCCCGCATTCTGTCTTATCATTTTCTCCATAAGCTTGTGCGGTCAATCCAGTTGTCGCCATCCTGAGAAACCCAAATCCCCAATAGATAAAACTGAAGATAATACCACCAATGCCGACTGCACCAAGATAATGTTTGGACTCCAAACGTCCCATCAGCGCAGTATCCACAGCACCAAGCAGTGGAATAGAAAAATTGCTTATGATGTTCGGAATGGTGAGCCGAATTATCTGTTTGTTGATGTTTTCAGGTTTCTGCATAAAGGGATTCCGTTTCTGTTATAGAGTTTACCTGAAATTACAATGAGAAATCAAGTTATGTTGATGATGAAGATTGAAAGTGTTGTGTCTCTAAAATTTACAAAGAAAAACCGTCGGTAATGCAACAAACTGTTATATACGGCTAAATTGTCCGGACATTATATTTTTCTTTGTAATTTTAAAGGAAATTTGGTATACTATATCCTAATGAAGGATTTGTGTTATGGATTTACCGCCAAACTGATTGGATTCTGTGTATCTCGTCTTCCGCGTTCAGCATCACTGGCTCTTGGTGGATGGTTGGGTGTCCTCAGTTTTTGGTTTGCATCACAGCACAGAAGGTTAGCATGCGAACACATAAGTCAGAGTTTGGATATTTCCGATGAACGGCGTGTTAACGCAATAACGAAAAAATGTTTTGAAAATTTAGGGAAAACTGTTGTTGAGTTCATGCGGTTCCCACGTATGAATCCGAAGCAGATTAAAAAATATGTTCATTTTGAAGGTATCCAACATGTGGAGAGTGCTTTAGCACAGGGAAAAGGCGCTATCATATTAACCGGACATTTTGGGAATTGGGAACTTCTGGCGGCAAGTATCAGTGCTACTGTGGCGCCGTTGACACCAATTGTGCGGAAGTTGCGTTCACCTCGGTTAAACGCGTTGGTCAGTCGTTACCGAGAAAAAGCAGGATATGCTACAATAGATAGGGATACTGGGGTCCGACAGGCACTGCGATGTCTGAAACGCAACGAGCTGCTCGGCATTGTCGCTGACGTGGATACTACTGTAAACGGTGTTTTTGTTGACTTTTTCGGTAAACCTGCTTACACGCCCTATAGTCCTGTCGCTTTTGCGCTAAAAACGGGTGCAGCGATATTACCAACTTTTATTGTCCGTCAGTCTGATGGTACACATCGGGCAATAATTGAGCCTCCGTTAGCATTAGAACGGTGCGATGTAAAAGAGGAAGAACTTGTTATCAATACACAGAAATTCACCAAAATCATTGAAACCTACGTCCGAAAATATCCAGAGCAGTGGATCTGGATGCATAAACGGTGGAAAACGCGTCCCAATACCTGTCCAACTAATAAGAATGCTAACGTTTTGGGGCAATAAATGCCTTGTTTTTCTTCTAATTCTTTGTTTTGCTGTTATAGGTTGTGAACGTGAGGAAGATGAAACCCAACCAGTAGAGCCTACACCGACCCAGCAGCTTGAAACGTTTTCTATGCAGCACAGAGAGGCGGGGGTCTTAAAGTGGACTCTTGAAGGTGAGGCATCTGAGATGAAAAGAAACACAGTGATCGTCCAAAATCCGAAAGTTCAAATATATGAGAAAGGACAAGTTTCTATAACATTGACCGGAGAGACAGGGCAATATTTCAGTGTTGGAAAGAAAAAAGATAATCTATATCTCAACGGCGAAGTGGTTGGTGTCAACGAAAATGGAACACTATATACAGAAGAACTCCAGTGGCAAAACAAAGAAGGAACGCTTTATTCGCCAACTGAAGTCAAGATCGTGCGTGGAGATTCTACATGGTATGGGACCGAAATGGTGGCTAATCCGGACCTTGAAACCGTAAAGATGTCAAAAAATCGATTTACACTCTATCCTAAAGATGAGGAAATAAATGATTAGAAAGAAAATCATCCCGAAAATAAATAGTGACATGTCATGGAAACTACCACAATTGGTTAGAAACTTGTTTGTCTTTTTGTGTGCAGTAATTTGTTTGGTGACATTTTCAGTGGTAGCAGACGAAGAGCCAAATACTAAAAAAAAGGACGGTGAAGTTGTCCAGCAGAGCGAAGAGAAACCAGCGGACTCTGTTAAATCAGCAGAAAACAAGAACGCTAAAAAAGATGCTAACACACCAAGTTCTAATAGCGATGGTGCCACGACCGAACCCACTAAAGAAGTAATTACTGGCACTGCAGATAAAATGGAGCGAGATCAGAAAGCAGGCATTACTATCCTTATCGGAGAGATAAACCAGGCTAAGACAGTCCGTTTGAACGAACAAGGTGTTGAAATCGGATTTCTCAATGCTGATAGAATTACACTCAAGACTGATCCAGAAACAGGACAAACGACAGAAATTATTGCTGTAGGCAATGTAGAGATACGTGATCAAGATATCTTTGCAACCTGTGATAATGCAACCATGAACAACCTGACCAACATCATCACACTAAAAGATAATGTTGTTGTTTTACAAAACAAGGATAGACTTGAAACCAAACTCTTTACTTTCAATAGGACAACAGGAAAACAGACCGGCGAGGGGAACGTTAAATTCAAAGTAACTGTTACGCAAGCAACACCAACTGCCACACCAGAGGAATCGGAAGAAGCCGGTTCTGAGAGCAAGGATACCTCCGCAACAACAGATAAAACTGACGAAAAGGCTGCCTCTGAAAAAACAAAAAAAGAGACTGAAAACAAATCTGATTCCGAAAAAACAGATAACGAAGAAAAAAACACACCTTCCGAAACAGAAAAGGGGGAAAAAGACTCTGAATCTAAAAAAGATAAAGAGACTGAACCCGTTGAATCTGAAGAAACTAAACCGACCGAATCTGAAGAAACTGATGAAGCAGAAGGATCTGAGGAGACAGAGTAACGTCGTTTTTCGCGTTACTCCATAATGTTTTTTGTAAATATGGAGAACACAGATAGCAGCAACGTGGCAACAGAGCTACAAGCACATAATCTTGTTAAAAGGTATACACGTCGAGGGCCAGTCGTCGTCAACGAAGTGAGTCTATCACTACAGCAAGGTGAGATAGTAGGTTTGTTGGGACCCAACGGTGCTGGAAAATCAACGACATTCTACATGGTGGTCGGTCTTATTCGTCCAAATGCGGGTCGCATCACTTACGGGGATAGAGATATAACGTTCTTGCCGATGTACAAACGTGCGCGACTCGGAATTGGCTATCTCTCACAGGAGACATCAATTTTCCGTAAATTGACGGTGAAACAGAACATTGAAGCGATTTTAGAGGCGCGCGGAATGTCAAAAGATGAGCGAGAAACGCGCATACAGGAATTCACAGATGAACTCGGCATTTCAAATCTTTTAAATCGTAAAGCATATACGCTTTCGGGTGGTGAATGTCGGCGCGCTGAGATTGCTCGTGCACTTGCCGCACAACCTGAGTTCATTTTATTGGATGAACCGCTTTCTGGAATTGACCCGATTGCAGTTGCGGACATAAAACAGCTGATTTTACATTTACGAAGCCGCAGCCTTGGAATTCTAATTACAGATCACAATGCTGTTGAAACGCTAAATATTGTTGATCGTGCATATCTTATCGCGGATGGGAAAATTACACTATCAGGCACGCCTGAAGAACTTATCAATAGCGAAGTTGCAAGAGAACTCTACTTCGGTCATAACTTTCATTATGCAAAAGAGGAGAACAACTCATAAGAAGAACTTTAGCATCGGTTATCGCTTGAGAACTACTTTTCTGAAAGCGTTTGCAGGCACAAACACGCTAACGTTCTAATAGTGATTTATTGGAGTACCGCGTAATGAAAATACAACCGAAACTTACTCAGACTCCGCAGATGACAAATAAAATTGTTATGACACCCAAGTTGCAACAGGCAATTAAGATACTTATGATGCCGCAGCTTGAGTTAAAGCAATTTATAGAGCAAGAGTTGAACCAAAACCCACTTTTAGAAATTGAGGAAGAGCCTGAGACAGCACTGTCCATGGAAAATTATGATACCGCACCTGAATGGAACAACCCTGAGGAAAATATTGAGCGTGAGGATACTTCTGTTGATATTGACTGGCATGCCGTGTTTGACGACATGCGACCACCTGTGACTCAAGTAAATCAGCAGTATGATTCCGATGCTCCAGAACCGGACATCGCTGAAGCCCTGTCTCTCCAAAATTATCTATATCAGCAACTCCAGTTAGCACCTTTCACTAAAACAGAACGTGCTATCGGAGAATTAATTGTTGGGAATTTAAACGATGATGGTCGACTCCAATTGAAACTGTTTTCTCTCCCTATTGAATTCGTTGGTGATTTTGAAAATGAATGTCTCTCAGAAGTATTACAGAAAACATTATCAAAAAACCTCAGTACTATAACGAATAATGATAAAAAATCAAAGGAAGAAGTCAAAGAACTCTTATTTGAGGTCAATTCTATCGTAGCAGCGCCACCAAATTTGGAAAGCGAATCTAAGCGTTGGAAAATCGTTGATACCATTAGCAAGAAAACATACACAGTTAAGCACGAAGGGAACGAACTAAATCTTTATGAACTTACATTAGAAGATATTGCATTTGAGGCGGGATGTACAGTATCCGAAGTTGAAAAAGTGCTGCACATGATACAAGAAACATTTGAACCTGCTGGTATCGCTTATCGGGACCTCAAGGAAACACTGATTATACAAATTCGCCATCATGAAATGCAGCATTATAAGCAAAATGGACTATCCCCATATCCTGTGCCATTTCGACTTGCCAAAGAGATTGTTGAACATCATTTAGAGGATTTATTGAACAATCGAATGTCCGCTATTTCTGAAGCACTTGAGTTAGACAGAGACGAGATTCTTAAGGCTTCACAATGGATTGGCACTTTGTCTCCGTATCCGGGACGTTACTTTTCTGATCCATCTGTCAAAAATTTGGTTAAATCACCAGAGACAATCCAAGGGATCACTCCTGATGTGCAGATAATAAAAAATGGTGAAGATTATTATATTTTACCGATTGATAATTATATTCCGCGTTTACGTATGAATCCTTACTATATTAACTTAATGCGCGATGATAGTAAGACGTTAGATTCAGAAGCCAAAAAATGGATTCAAAAAAAATATAATGATGCCGTAGATATACTCAGCAGTATAGCACAGCGAGGTCGTACTATTGAACGGGTTACGGAAGCTATCTTTGAAGTCCAATCTGATTTCCTAAAACAAGGTCCACAGAGCATTAAACCTTTGACATTGAGAACGATTGCCGATATGGCAGGTGTTCACGAATCAACCGTAAGTCGCGTCACGAGTAACAAATATGTTCAGACACCCCTTGGTACTTATCCGTTGAAGTTCTTTTTTAGCAATCAATTAGCTACAACTCAAGGCGATTCAGTGTCTTCAGAACAGGTTAAGGCAGCCCTTATAAATGTGATAAGTAAAGAAAATCCAGCCAAACCGCTAAGTGATCAAGCGATAAGCGCATCATTGAAAAAACGCGGTATGGTTGTCGCAAGGCGGACTGTGCAAAAATATCGTGAAGAACTCGGCATCCTCTCTTCTCGTCAAAGAAAAAAAACTTAAATTCGATCCATTGAACATACTTTTCACAATGAAATTATTATGATTTTAATATAACCTGATAGAGAAATATTTTCAAACTTTAGATACTTATGCAGGAGAAATATTATGAAAATTACATATTCTGGACATAACCTGAAAATTACGGATGATCTTCATGATTATATCCTAAAACGTGCTGAGAAGATTGAATCGCGTTTTGGAGAGATGCAAGATTTTAATATTAATCTGAAAGCAGAAAAGCATCGTTTTGAAGCGGAGATAATAGTTTCAGCACCAAAAGTATCGTTTTACGCAAAGAATAATACCCACGAAATCATATCTGCTATAGACGGTGCTGCAGACAAAGTTATTAGCCAAATTCGTAAACACAAAGAACGTGTGAAAGACAAACGGCATAACGTGCCACATCGGGAGGTGGTAGCCCAATTGAATCCGGAGGCATCAGAAATCCCGCCAGATGTGGATTCAACAGATGCTCCGGTTATTGTCCCAGTTTCGGAGAAGTTTGCCGCAAAACCGCTTACATTGAGTGAAGCTGCAACTGAACTTCATACCTCCGGAGAAACTCTGCTGATGTTTTTAAACTCAGATACGCGGCAGGTGAACCTGCTTTACCAATCTGATGATGGGGCTTACGGTTGGGTAGAGCCGTCTTTTACGTAACATTATATGAACAGCCTCGGTAGGCGCGATTTCAAATCGCGCCTACTATACTCCAAAAACAAGTTTAATTAAAATAGAGCTGTTTTCAGGAAATAATATGACAAGTCTTCCAAAGATTTACGACCCTCAGAAAATTGAGGGAAAATGGTATCAGTTTTGGCAAAGCAACGGCTTCTTTCATGCCGAAGCCACCTCTGATAAGCCTCCCTACGCAATTGTGATCCCACCACCAAACATCACTGGTAATCTACATACCGGACATGCGCTTGATAACACGCTGCAAGATTGCCTTATCCGATGGAAACGCATGCAGGACTACAATGTGCTATGGATGCCCGGAACAGACCACGCTGGCATCATGACCGAGCTCATTATGGAAAGAAGGCTCGCTGAGGCAGGCACAAGCCGCATCGTACTCGGCAGAGAAAAGTTTGTTGAACAGATGTGGGAATGGAAAGAGGAAACCAGCGACTATATCGTCTCGCAGCTTCAACAACTCGGCTGCTCTTGCGATTGGGCGCGGGAGCGGTTCACTTATGATGAAGGGTTCGTTAAAGCAGTAAATACTGCCTTTCTTCACCTCTATAACCAAGGACTCATCTATCGTGGAACCTATATGGGAAATTGGTGCCCGCACTGCAACACCGTCTTGAGCAACTTGGAGGTGGAGCCCATTGAGATAGATGGCAACTTCTACCACATCCACTATCCGGTTAAGGACAGTGATGTCCAACTTGAGATTGCAACAACGCGTCCAGAAACGATGTTAGGTGATACTGCAGTCGCGGTACATCCAGATGATGAACGTTATCAACACCTGATAGGAAAAAAAGCTCATCTTCCCCTTTGCGATAGAGAGATACCGATTATAGCTGATGACTATGTGGATACAGAATTTGGGACGGGTGCGTTAAAAGTTACGCCTGCACACGATGTGAATGACTATGAAATCGGTTTGCGGCACGACCTTGAACAACGTACTATCTTTACCCAAGACGGACATATCAACGAAAATGCACCTGAAAAATATGTAGGATTATCCCGATGGGATTGCCGAGAAATGGTAGTGGAAGATTTGCAGAACGAGGATTTTCTTGTCAAAATTGTGCCGCACAGACATGCTGTTGGACATCATGATAGGTGCAATACTGTAGTAGAACCTACCATATCGCCGCAGTGGTTTCTAAATGTTCGTCCGCTTGCAGAACGTGCAATAGAAGCAACAAAAAAAGGTGAAGTCAGATTTATCCCGGAACGCGAAACCGCGCGCTTTTTTCACTGGATGGAGAATATCGAACCGTGGCCAATTTCGCGCCAAAGATGGTGGGGACATCGGCTACCTATATGGTACTGTGACAAATGCGAGGCAATTACTGCCGCAGTGGAAACCCCGCAACAGTGCAAGTGCGGTGCAACTATTTTCCATCAAGATGAAGACGTCCTTGACACATGGTTCAGTTCCGGCCTGTGGCCATTCGCTACAATGGGGTGGCCAGAAGAAACAAATGAGTTAAAAACCTTTTATCCGACATCAGTGCTTGTTACTGGTTGGGACATTCTCTTCTTTTGGGTTGCGCGGATGATAATGTTTGGACTTGGATGCAAGGGGGAAGTGCCATTCCGGACCGTCTATCTGCACGGTCTTGTCGCCGATGAGAAGGGACAAAAGATGAGCAAGTCGAAAGGGAATAGCATTGATCCATTGGAGACGATTGCTACTTATGGCACAGATGCTTTCCGTTTTGCGCTGGCAAACGCAAGCACACCTATTCCTTATGTGCCACTGCCTGAATCTCAAATTGAGGCGGGCAAAAGATTTGCAAACAAAGTGTGGAATGCAGCTCGGTTCATTCTTATGAATGTAGAAAAACACCCTATTCCGACAACAGAGAATATAGAAGCGGCACAGGAGCTTTTAGAGATCCAATGGATACGGAGTCGTCTGAGTCACACCATACAATCAGTAACCGATGCGCTCGAAAACTTTAGATTTTACGAAGTGGCGCAAATCCTTTATGCCTTTTTGTGGCATGAATTCTGTGATTGGTATCTGGAATTTGCGAAACAACGTCTATCTAAAAATGAACCGCAAGCATTGTGGGTTGCTACCGATGTTTTGGAACAGGTAATGCGTCTCCTACACCCAATTATGCCGTTTTTAACAGAGGAGATTTGGCAGCAACTTCCGCATGGCGGGAATAACTCTGATGTAGATGGAAACGCATCAGTGACTGTTGCACCTTGGCCGAAGTCAACCGAAGAAAACCCAGCCGCAGAAACTACCATGTCAACTCTCATGGAAGTGATTGATAATATCAGAAGTATACGCGGCGAGTTGAACGTGCCGATCGGATCATCTGTAGAAGTGCACATCCAATCGCCGAATGCTGAAGTTCGAAATCGGCTTGAAACATATCTGGAGCAGTATTTACCTGCTTTTACGAAGGTATCGGACATTACAATTGCAGAGTCCTTACCGAAACCTCCCGCCTCAGCGGAGGCAGTGATTGGAGACCTTGCCATCTACATTCCATTGGCAGGCGTAATTGACTTTGAAGCAGAAAAAGCTCGGCTAACGAAACGTTACGATCAGACAGTCAAAGACGTTGAAGCTGCGCAAAAAACATTAGAAAATCCGAATTTTATTGAACGTGCACCCGAAAAAGTTGTTGCACAAAAACGGGAACTACTTGAACGTTTATTAGTTGAACAGGAGAAATTGGCACGAAGTCTTACGATGCTTACTTCTTCGTAATAATAGCAAGTTTGAAAATGGCAATAGAAAATAACAACCGTTGTTTTGTTTGCGGCACAAATAATCCGTATGGCTTGCAAGTGGAACCGGAAATCAGAGATGCAGGTGCTGAAGTCCACATAGAATGCACACCACCTGAACACATGCAAGGGTGGGCAAACATTCTTCACGGTGGTATAATTAGTACCCTATTAGACGAGGCGATAACCCATATTGGCATAGGAACTTTTGATGGCCCCGCGGTTACAGCACAACTTGAAGTTCGTTTTCGGAAACCTGCACCAACAGGCGTGAAACTACTTGTTTTTGCAGAACGGACTAAAGTTACACGGCGATTAGTAGAAGCGAAGGCGGAAATAAAACTGAGTGATAGCACCCTCATCGCTACTGGTACCGGCAAGGTTATGCCGGTTGATGAAAGTTACACCTCTATGCCTCCAACTCAATAGAATAACTCAGATTGCTACCTATAAGATTTTAGACCTGCAAACACCGTTTTTTATAGAGAATGATCCATTTTTCGCAAGATTCCGTAGCGCAAACTGTTAGTTTGCGTCTTCACAGGCACAATCTAACAGATTGTGCTATCATGTGACAACTTAGGTTAGAATAGGATTTTGTAGGAGCGAGCTTCGCTCGTGACATCCTACAAAACTATGTGGCAACTTAGGTTAGAATAGGATGCCGAAAGGCTTGCAAACATATATGAACACAGAAACAGATTCTTCTGTGCTGAATTCAGAAGCGCGTTCAAGTTGGGATACAGATGTGCTTATAGTCGGTAGTGGTGCTGCTGGGCTGCGCGCTGCTCTCGCAGCGAGTGAACGCGCGGATGTTACCCTAATTACGAAAACAACTCTCAAAGAGAGCAACACGCTTTATGCACAAGGTGGCATCGCTGTCGCCATGAACATTGATGATACAATAGACCTGCACGTAGAAGATACATGTAGTGCAGGATGCGGTTTATGTGATATAGGTGCTGTTGAAACTATGGTTTCTGAAGGCATTCCACGCGTAACGGAACTGTTAGACTGGGGTGCTAATTTTGATTGGGAAGGGACGCTTCCGCGTTTTACCCAAGAGGCAGCACATAGTCGTAGACGTATCGTTCATAAAGGGGATGCAACCGGGCGTGAAACAACGGACGTTCTCGTTCAAAGAGTCTTAAACACAGAACGTATTCGTGTCCTATCAGATGCTTTTGCAATAGACCTACTTACAGATGCAGAATTATCTCAGGAAAAAGACGGTACCACATGTTACGGTGTTACTGCCATTGTGGCGGATGAACTGGTCTGTCTTTACGCTAAAGCAACGATTCTCGCAACAGGTGGACTTGGTCGTCTGTATCCTTGCACCTCCAATCCAGAGGTGGCAACTGGTGATGGTTTCGCCGCAGCATGGCGCGCAGGATGCGAAATGATAGATATGGAATTCGTTCAGTTCCACCCAACGACACTTTATCTTGATGGAGCCCCTAATTTTCTGATTTCCGAGGCAGTACGCGGAGAAGGTGGACGACTTATCAACATTCGCGGTGAACGATTTATGGAGAAATATCACGAAAAAGGAGAACTTGCTCCGCGCGATGTTGTCAGCCGAGCGATCCAAAATGAGATGTACCTAACAGGATTTCCGTGCGTCTATCTTGACATTACTCACAAATCCGCTGATTTTATTCAAGAACGGTTTCCGACGATCTCCGATACAACTAAACGCTACGGTTTAGATATTAATATTGATTTAATACCAGTTCGTCCTGGTGCGCATTTTATGATGGGCGGGATTCGTACCAACACCGATACAGAAACAAATCTCAAAGGTCTATATGCGTGTGGTGAAGTTGCCTGCACTGGCGTGCATGGTGCTAATCGTTTAGCAAGTAATTCGCTATTAGAATGCCTGGTCTTCGGCGTGCGTGCTGGAAACCACGCTGCAGCTTATGCCACATCTCAAACAGCGGAGCCTCCATCAAATATCCAGATTCCAAGTACTCAAGAAAAAACTTCAGGTTCAGATGAAAATTTAATATCCGCAACAAAGGATGCTATTCGTGAAACGCTTTGGGAGAATGTCGGAATTGAACGCGATGGTGAAGGTTTAGAACAAACACTGAATGATTTAGAAGAAATAGGGGCAGTGACTGGTCTCTCCCATTCTTTGCCAACATATCTTCAAACAACCGATGTGGCGTTGTGTGAAACGCTAAATATGCTTAATGTCGCGTGGATAATCACACAAACAGCACTCGCTCGAACGGAGAGCCGTGGTGGCCACTACCGCACAGATTTCCCTGATCAAGATAATGTTGATTGGCTTCGACGCATCGTCATGACCAGAGACAATGACCCCGAAATTGTTGAACTATAACAAAATAAATTATAAAACAAGCAGGCGCGCTTTAGAAGCGCGCCAATCAACGGTGAATCGTTAATTATAACAGGACTTACGCAGTTTTCTTAAAGTTCCCTTGATAAGGGGATTTCGGGGATTGAATACTTGAAATAACGCCTTTTTAACCCCCTACCCCCTTATCAAGGGGGAATGCGTAAGTCCTGTTATAAATTACTCATTTACTCAACTGCCCGAGAATAGGAGTCTTGAGTTGCTTTTTCGAAGCATCTAAAGCGGAATTTACTGCTGGAACTTCTGGCTGCCCATAAATTTCTACATAATTATCATAGCTGTTGATAACTTTTTTGATGTGCAGCCGTGTTTCGCGGATAGTAATCTTTTCAACGAATTCGTCAAGGTCTTTAATATTTTTCGATTCTAACCACCGCCGCATGCGTCCTGGGCCTCCATTGTAGGCACCAGTTACCAGCATTGCATTCCCATCAAAAATTGAGTTGAGATAACCGATATATTTAGTTCCCATTCGGATATTAATTTCAGGGTCTTTTAGCATTGATGTGCGGAATCGACGGATTTTGAGTTCTCGTGCAAGTTGTCTGCCTGTCGCAGGCATAATCTGCATCAGACCAATCGCACCTGCCCAACTAATCGCATCTTTGCGATATCTGCTTTCCTCCAAGATCATCGCGAAAATTAGGGAAGTGTCTACCTTATACTGCTTAGCATATTTCTTAACTAATTGTTCATAGTGCAGCGGATAGAGCCTCTGACGCAGTTTAGTTAAATCGGTGCTTGCTTGGTTTTCAAATGATGGACTGAGGAGTGCTTTATCTGCTACTTCACGCGCTTTGTCATACATTGACAAATTCTCATAACTTGTGATTAAGGCGTAGAAACATTCCTTTGCAGCATTTGGTGTTTTGTCAATATGACGGCTTAATTGGTACACCGCGTCTTCATAGAGTCTCAGTTCCATCAATATAGGCAGATGATCGGGACACGCTTCCAGTGGCGGTAATTTTGCATCTTGTACTGCTTTCGGTTCTAATTCGGAGGTAGTGATTCTGAGAATCGCCTTTGCTCTGGCGCTGTAGTACCAGTAGCGTGCCTTTGCTACTTCGGCATATATTTCTTGAGCAAGTTGCGGTTTTTTCTGGCGTTCTCTGATTTTCGCCATCCAAAAATGTGCTCCCATTGCATAACGGTTACCCGGAAAGTTTTTCTTTAAGCCTTCAAACGCTTTGTAACTTTCTTCGTAGCGTTTTTCGTTAAAACGTTGCCATCCGATTCGCCACCCTGCCCAATCCGCATATTCACCACCGGGGGCAACTTCAATCAACTTTGCGTAAGCCTTGAGAGCTAATTCTGACTTTTCCTGTTTTTCATGAATACTTGCAATATCGTATAGTGCCTCGTCTACCAATTTGCTCCACGGATAGGTTTTGACAAAACTTTCAAGGCGGTTTACAGCGGTTGTAAGACTTCCTTTTTTTCTATAACACTGTGCAATTTGGTAGTGTGCACGGGTTAAATAATCTGATTTTGCACCGAGAGCGATTACGCTACTGTATTTTTTTATAGCCGTATTATACCACTTCCGCCCTTGATAACTCTGTCCGATATAGTAGAGCGCACGTCCCTTCAGTTTCATGTCTGACCTTGCCGTCAGACGTTCAAGCTCTGTGATTGCAGATTTCCAACTTCCATGATAATAATGCACTAATCCGCAATTCAAACGGTCATTGACAGTCAACATAAGCGATTTACGATCACGCACCAGCATTTTCAACTTTCCCATAGCGTCTTCTGCAACCGCGTCTGAATGCTTTTGAGCAATAAGTTTTTGGTGTATTTGAAACGCCTTTGAAAAGTTGCCTAATCCCTCTTCACAACGGCCTAATGCATAAGTCGCCTCTCGTCCATAACGCTGTTTGTCTACAATTTCAACTAAAAATGTTTTTGCTTCTTTATACTGCTTAAATTTTAAGTGTAGTTGAGCAAGTGTCCATTGCGCCTCGGCGAGATAAGCACTTGTCGGATAATCCTGTGCAAGCCGCGTATACCATTTTATCGCCTTTACATCGTTATTCATACCTTCATATAGCTTTGCGAGGCGATACGCTGCACTATCCGCGAGCGGGTAATTCCGTGTAATAACCCTTACGTAATGCCGAACTGCTTGTGGGCGATTTCGTAGTTTTTCGTAGTTATAACCGAGAGCATGGTGTATTTGCAGTTTCTCTGATTCGGATAGACCGGTTTTCAACAAACTTTCTAATTTTGAGACAGCAAGTTTGCGGTTACCTTTATCTACCCATTGAAGGGCATCCTGTAATGCTGGATTGTGTTCCTCATCTGCAGAAATCACTGATCCAGATATGAAGCAGCATAGGACAAGAGCAAATAAACCTATGAGGAATTTCTGAATTTTAGGGATTTGTGTTTTAACAAGAGACTGTACGGTTTCCATTATTATTAAGCGATAAGCGTTATGTACGCTTTTTATCCTCCTCATTTAAATCCAAGTGAATTGAGTCGTAATAGCAAAATTTGGTATAGGAATAGATTTCCCATTGTAAATAATGATATTATTATAACGTTACTTTTAAACAAATGACAACAAAAAAATGATAGTTAATGTTGATTGTTGTGGATTTAGCGGGCAATTTTTTTGATACATAGATTTAAAATGAAGGTTATGCACGTTACAACAGGAAACAGATTTTGTTTGTCATATTTAAAAAAATATGGTATACTTTCTTTAATTTCAAGACAGAGAGGAGAATTGTGATGGAAATTGTAGCACTTGGGAAAACAGGTTTAGATGTTTCACGGCTCTCAATTGGGACTGGGTCGAACGGTTGGAATGGGCGTTCAAATCAAACAGATTTAGGGTTTGAAGCACTGCGGGATTTACTTTTGTTTGCACACGAAAACGGGGTTACGTTTTGGGATTCTGCTGACCAATATGGTAGTCATCCACATATCAAAGAGGCACTTAACCATGTGCCTCGGAACAGTGTGACTATTACGACAAAGACGGTATCCCGAACACGCGAGACTGTTGAAGCAGATGTGAAGCGGTTTCTCAAAGAGATCGGTTCTGATTATGTAGACATCGTGTTACTGCACTGCTTAACGCAAGTAGATTGGCCGAGTCGTTATCCGGATGCGATGGAAGCACTCACGCGCTGTAAAGAGCAGGGGTTGATTCGCGCACACGGCGTATCTTGTCACGATTTCGGTGCGTTCCAAACATCCGCTATGACCGAATGGGTTGAGGTTGTATTGGCACGGATTAATCATGCGGGTGTTTCTATGGATGCATCGCCTGCCGATGTTATCCGAACAATGGAGCAGATGGCGTTTGTTGGGAAAGGTATCTACGGCATGAAAGTCTTAGGTATGGGGAAGTTGGCAAAAGATGCAGATGATCAGCGCGAAGCGATCGAATTTGTGATGGGATTGCCCTGCGTCCACGCCATGACTATCGGCATGACTTCTCAGGCTGAAGTGGAAGCAAACGTAGCCGTTGTTAACGAATTGTCGGAGAACGGCTTATAACAGATTATTATTTATTGTAGCGCGAAGTATCCTACCTTACATTTCAAGGTCGGATACTCGCGCTGTTTCTTATAAAGCGCAACTAAACGAGAGAGAATTCATGGAAAAATACGAAATAGTTATCGGTTTAGAAATCCACGCAGAATTATGCACAGAGAGTAAGTTATTCTGCAACTGTGCTTATACATTCGGTGCTTCTGCCAACGACTGTACATGTCCAATCTGTTTAGGGATGCCAGGAACGTTGCCAGTTATCAATCAACGCGCGTTGGAGTTCGCTGTTCGTGCTGGCTTAGCAATGAATTGTGAAATCACATCATACAGTAAGTTCGATCGTAAAAACTATTTCTACCCCGATCTTCCAAAAAACTATCAGATTTCGCAGTATGACCTGCCATTGTGTAAAAATGGTGAGGTGACGTTTGAACTTGAAGGACAATCCAAGACCGTTGCACTCCGTAGAATTCATCTGGAAGAGGACGCTGGAAAATCTATTCATGCCGAAGTCACAGGCGACCCTACCCGAAGTTTTATGGACTTCAATCGGGCAGGTGTGCCACTCATGGAAATTGTAAGCGAACCCGAAATTCACTCGCCTGAAGAAGCGATTGCCTACTGCCGTGCAGTCAAAGAGATTTTAGAATACATTGAGGTGAGCGATTGCAACATGGAGGAGGGGAGTCTTCGCTGTGAACCGAATATATCGTTACGTCCGCGAGGCAGCCAAGAATTAGGTACGCGTACAGAAATTAAAAACAAAAACTCGTTTCAAGAGCTGCTTGATGCAATGGATTATGAAGTTAAACGACAGGCACGTATCCTTGATTCTGGTGGTGAGGTTGTTCAAGAAACCTTGTTGTTTGATGCAAACACAGGAAAAACGGTGGCGATGCGTGGCAAAGAAGAGGCGGACGACTACCGCTATTTCCCTGAACCTGACCTCGTTCACGTTCAGATAGATAATGAATGGATTGACGAAATACAACCGACACTTCCCGAACTCCCCGCTGCCCGCCGTACAAGGTTTATTGCAGACTATGACATTTCTCCTGAAAATGCCGAATTCCTAACTACTACGCGACAACTTGCGGATTTCTTTGATGAGGCTGCACAACTTAGCGGTGAACCGACAACCTGCGCAAACTGGATTATGGGTGACCTTACCCGTCTACTGAACACAGCAGAAATTGAGCTCCAGGATTCCAAAGTTACTCCTAAACATCTCAACGAACTCATTCAGCTGATTAGTAACAATACCATTAGTGGAAAGATTGCCAAATCGGTGTTAGATGATACATTTGAAACTGGGAAGATGCCGAAACAGATTGTGAAAGAAAAAGGGTTGTCCCAAATCACTGACACCTCCGAGATTGAGGCAATTGTTCTCCAAGTGGTTGAGGAAAATCCGGGTCCTGCACAAGATTATCGTGATGGCACAAAGAAAGCTATCGGATTCCTTGTCGGTCAAGTGATGAAGGCAACCCGCGGGAAGGCAAATCCGCAACTCGTAAATCAGATTTTGACGCGGGTTTTGTCAGAAAATTAGGATATCCAAACCGAGATATGAACAAGGCGAATTTATGAATAAATCAACCCCTACAGATGAAAATCTCAGTCTTTTCTCTGACACAACGGATGGGACCACAAACAGTGTATTCTCCACTGAGCGGATCGTACAAGCTCCGTCTATAGATCTACCCGATTTTCTGAAACCGAATACAAGGTTAAAGATGGATGGTCTGAAGTTTCTATCGCATCTACCAATGCAATCTGTCCCTGTAGCATTTCTCGATCCACAGTATAGAGGCGTGCTTGACAAAATGAATTACGGTAATGAGGGAAAAAGTAGAGAGAAACGTAGATGTTCATTGATGCAAATGTCTGAAGAATTGATTAGCGAATTCATTCGAGGTATTGACAATGTGCTGATTCCCTCTGGACATCTCTTTCTGTGGATGGATAAGTTTCACCTTTGCCAAGGGTTCAAAACATGGTTTGATGACACACAGTTAGACATTGTTGACTTGATCGTTTGGAACAAAGACAGGTTTGGCATGGGGTACCGCTCCAGACGCGTGAGCGAATATTGTGTTGTGCTACAGAAGCATCCCAGGAAGGCTAAAGGTGTTTGGAAAGTCCACAATATTCGCGATGTCTGGCTCGAACGAACAAAAACAAAAGAACATCCCCATCAAAAACCTGTCGGTCTGCAGGCTGAACTTATTGCTGCTGTCAGTAATGAAGGCGATTATGTCCTTGATCCTGCTGCAGGTTCCTTTTCTGTCATGGAAGCAGCACTCTCAAAAGGGCGAAATTTTATTGGATGTGATCTGATAGAACACAATGGTGTGAATTAGAGGTAGAATCTCAAAGCAATCTTTTGGTGAATACACTTGCAAATAGGTGATCTAAAACACAAAGACGAATCATGGGATTTCCGAACAGCAGATACCAAAGAGTACACCCACTGCTTCCACACCTATCCAGCAATGATGATTCCGCAGATAGCAAGGAGGCTGCTAAATCAGTATGGTGTGGAAAGTGAATGGCTCCTGGATCCGTACTGTGGCACTGGCACATCACTCGTTGAGGCATCTCTGTTCGGCATGCATAGCGTTGGATGCGACATCAATCCGCTTGTGCGTCTCATAGCAACTGCCAAATTAACACCTGTCCCTTTGAACACACTCGACAGCGAATTGAAAAAGTTAGATGACGTTCTTTTTCAAGTTGAATTCGGAGTTGACAAGGTGCATGACGCGCCAATTCCGAAAATTCCGAATTTGGATTATTGGTTTTCTCAAGAGATTATTGTAAGTATTGCTTATCTATTAGATTGTATTAACAAGATAGCAGATCAAGCAGTTAGAGATTTCATATTGGTAGCATTTTCTGAAACGGTGCGCGAGGTATCCTATACCCGCACGAGTACGTTTAAATTGCATAGAATGCCTTCAGAGAAACTTGAAAACTTTAACCCTGATGTTTTTGGGACCTTTCGCAAAAAGCTGAATAGGAACAGACAAGGTTTGGTAGCATATCTTGAAAAACGTAAAGATGTGGAGGCTTCGGTTTGTGATGCCAATACTGTTAATGGAGAGTTCCCAATACCACGGCCGCTTGGCGGATATAATCTTGTTATTACCTCTCCACCATACGGAGATTCACACACGACGGTTGCTTATGGACAATTTTCTCGGCTATCTGCAGAATGGCTCGGTTTGCCGAACGCGCGGAAAATTGATAGGCTTGCAATGGGCGGACAGAATTCTCATGAGACATTGGCGGATACTCCTGTTTCGTCTGCTATAGACAAAATTCGTTCAATTGATGAAAAGCGAGCGCGTGAGGTTTCCGCTTTTTACATTGACCTGGAACAGAGTATCAATTCAGTGGTCCAGACGCTTTCACCACGTTCCACAGTTTGCTATGTTGTCGGAAACCGTCGGGTTAAAGATGTTATGTTGCCAACAGACGAATTTGTAGTTTTTGCATTTGGGAAACACGGATTTTCACATAAGGAAACTATCGTTAGGAACATTCCGAATAAACGGATGCCTATTAAGAATAGTCCTTCCAATGTTGCGGGTCAAACCTCAACAACGATGCACGAAGAAAATATCGTTATCTGTCAAAGAACTGCTTAGACATGTCCGTAGATCAAATTATTCACTCTTATGTAACTCAAGTTTCGCAAGATTTCGTCCCATTCAGTTTGCGCACTTGCAGGCACAATCTGTATGAAGATTATAGTGAAATCCACAATAACCTTTACGCATTGGCGAGGTTAGGAAGAAATCAACGGCATGAATCATGGCGAATGCCATACGGGGAATCATGCAGCATGCCACACGGGGAATGCCATTAAGGCATTCATACCGTTGATTTGGCGCATGCTGCCACGCGCATTCATACCGTTGATTTGGCGCATTCGTCTTTAGGCATTCCCCGCCTTGCCAGCAGCAGGTGTGTATCTCTGCTGGCGAGGTTTCCGAACCTCGCCTATTACCGATTGATTTTCTTAATCTTCGGACAGACTGTGCTACAAGGTAGCAACTTAGGTTAAAATATGAAAATATCTGAAATTCAAACCGCTTTAGCAACATTAAACCTTGATGCCTGGCTGCTATATGATTTTCGCGGCATCAACCCAATTTCACAGAACGTAGCAGGTTTAACAGGTGCAAACATCACCCGGCGTTGGTTCTGCCTTATTCCTGTGCGAGGAGAACCCAAATGGCTAATTCATCGGATAGAAACATCAAATTTCACCGATGTGCCGGGAACTATCTCGCTTTACGCAGGGTGGCAGGAACTCAACGAAGAGATGAACGCCTTTCTCAATGGTGTCAAATCGGTTGCGATGGAATATTCGCCTAACGCCTCAATTCCCTATATTTCACGCGTAGACGCTGGAACGTTGGAATGGATTCGTGCTTATGGAATTGAGGTGCGTTCTTCAGCGGAACTTGCTCAATATATTGAGGCACGTTTAAGTAAAGCACAGTACGAGGGACATCAAAAATCTGCGAATTTAGTCCTGCAAGCGAAAGATTATGCCTTCGCTTGGATTGGTGAACAACTTAAAGCGGGGAATAAAATCACTGAATACGACGTTCAGCAACAGATTCTTCACCAGTTCGATGAAATGGAGTTGGTAGCCGATCATCCACCTATCGTTGCTGTTAACGCCAACAGTGGCGACCCACATTACGCACCCACCGAAACTCGCACACAACAGATTAAACCAGGAGACTTTATCTTAATAGATTTATGGGCAAAACAGAAAGACCGAGCTGCTATTTTCGCAGATACAACGTGGGTGGCTTACGCAGGGAGAACAGTTCCCGACAAGTATGTTGAAATATTTGAAATCGTGAGGGAAGCACGGGATAGGGCAGTGGCGTTCATCCGTGAAAAATGGGCAGCAAACGAACCAATTCCGGGATACGCTGTCGATGATTGTGTCCGCGGGTATATCACCGAAAAAGGATATGGACAATATTTTATCCACCGCACCGGACACAACATCGGTACTGTTATCCATGGAAACGGTGTAAATTTAGACAATCTGGAAACACAAGATGCACGGTTACTTATTTCCGGTATCTGTTTCTCAATAGAACCGGGTATCTATCTCACCGATTTCGGCGTTCGGACTGAAATTGACGTCTATTTAGCCGGAGAAGGGAGAGATGGCGTAATATTGACAACCGCGCCCGTTCAAAATCAGGTATTGCCTCTGCTGTAACTTTATAATTTCGCTTTTTCAAATCTTGTAAAATGTGTGCAAAGTATATCCGAGTGTTAAGGATCCACTGTTCCGCATACGCCGTGGCAAGAAGTGGCAACGCAATTGTTAAACGCTGGGTATTCAGAAGCCACTGTTCCGCATACGCCGCGAAGTCTGTTTCAACGAGTCCCGTACAACCGAGCGTATAGGTTACATAGCGTTTGTCATCACGTTGTGCTTCCCGAACCTCAAGTGGTGTTTTCAGAGACATCCGTCTGTTACTGTCAATTTCGAACACCCAGAAAAAGTAATCTTCATTGTGCGCAAGATAACCGATTTCCACTTCAAGTCGATGCGGTGTCTCCGTTGGGATCGGAATTGCCTCCAAATCGCGCTTGACTAAAACTGGGTAGAGCGCAGCGAAAAAGATCTGTTCTAATCCGAGCGGCTGTTCTACATGGTTGAGGATTTCCAATAGAATTTGTTCATCTTGTGGTTGACGCAGTTCAAGACAACTTTTTGAAAAGACTTCATCACGTAAGGTATGCATTTCCGGGGCAGCGTTTTCAGCCAGCGGTTTCAATTCTTGCACTAACTTAAGGATACGCCGCCGCTTCGGCAAAACGCGCCACAATCCCCAACGGACGACTGCTTGCCATGTCTCCTTTTCAATCAATAGGGACAAAAACGCTTTCACGGCAGTAAAAACCCGTTTAAAGATACTTTCAGATGCAAGTCCTCTTTGTTGGTTCGCCATAATTTTTTTGACTTTTCTCCTGAAATATGGTATATTTTAATTGTTTTCGTTTATAATATAGTAAAAACCATACGGTAGGTTCGGTTTCCTAACCGAACCGGTATTTATTCAGTCTCACAGATGCGGTTAGGAAACCGCATCTACCGAGGAGTGTAAACATATTTTCGGATTTTACTATAACTGCCGGAGTGGTGAAATTGGTAGACGCACTGGACTCAAAATCCAGCGGGCCCTAGGTCCATGTCGGTTCGAGTCCGACCTCCGGCATAAGGCGATGGTTTTGAAAAGCCATCGCCTCTCCTTTAGTCCCTACATCGCAACAATTTTGCGCATCCGTTGCGCAAGATCAATTTGTGCTTCCCTATCCCCACCAACTTCGTGAACCACGTAACCATCATAACCGACAGCGCGGAACGCTGCCATAACCGCTGCCCAATCTGTATCACCATCTAATAAGTTCACAAATCGGTGTTGACCACGCGAGAAATCTTTGAAATGCACCCGCTTGATACGATGTCCGAGCTCACGGATCCAATGTTCAGGATAGCCATACGCCATCATGTTTGCCGTATCAAGATAAGTTCCAACCCAATCACTATCGACTTCGTCTACAATCTCGCGCATCTCCTTCGGGCTGAGCAGGAATTTGTTCCATACGTTTTCCAGACCGATGGCAACTTTGTGTGTTTCAGCAGAAGGCGCAAGGTCTTTTAAAATTCCGACAAGGTTATCCCATACCTGTTGGTATGTACCTTCAACGGAAAGTTGTCCTGGGTGTAGCAAGATTCCACCGACTCCAAGAGCGCCTGCAACCTCTAACCCACGCGCAAGCGATTTTGCCCCGTTCTTACGCTGCTCTGCATCAGGGCTAAGCAGATTTCCGCGATTTGCATATCCCGCTGTTATGCTGGCGATCTCAATACCAGCAGCTTCACACTTCGCAGCAATACCTTTGAGTTCAGCATCGCTCATATTTATGTCTGTGTCTTTCCCTTCACCAAAAGTAAGTTCAACTGCATCGTAGCCAGCATCTCGGCAGAGTGTAAGGGTATCATCAAGTGACATATTGCCGAGAATTATTTGAGTAACACCTATCTTCATTTTTTATTATCTTTCTCCTTTTCAGTATAGAACTGTGTAGGTGTCAATGCTTGTATACATAAGTAACGCGTTTCAAGACATTGTGGACACCGAAGTTGAATATAATATGCATCGTTAAACACAGCATCAATCCAGTCTGTTAGTTTATCCTGAGTTTTTCCTAAAAACTGTTCAAGCACTTCATATTCACGATTACAATCCGGACAGATTTGCAAATCGTGTCCGATTTCAATACTGTCTAACCATCCCATGATTACCACACAATTGTAGCACAAACTGTTAGTTTGTGCATCTGTGGAACGCAAACTAAATGAAGATTAATTTATTAATTCGGTCCTTTTCGGTACACACGAGACACGCGTACCCCACCGCTGGCAAGATTTCCTAACCTCGCCACAGGACCGATTTATTTTCTTAACCTTCAGACAGTTTACGCTACAAAGACTTTACCGAGCTCACGTTCTAAATTGCAAATTGCGATACCGATTTGAGATACCGGCTTGGCAGACGTGCCTTGACATGAATAGCATCTTCAGTATATTCTGTGCCTAACACCGTCCCATGCTTATATAGCATATCTAATGCTTTTCCCTCCGTATAAGGGATACTCAGATCGATCATTGTAGCTTGCGAGGCAAAACGTCGTGCTAACGCCTCCATCAGCACTTCAATACCGTCTCCACGTTGTGCCGAAATCGGTATTGCCTCTGGGTAACGAGCCTTAAGAATATGTAGCTGGTCTTCCTTTTCAAGCTGGTCTATTTTATTGAACGCCATGACCATCGGAATATCAGATGCATCCAATTCCTGCAGTACCGTATCTACCGCAGCGATTTGTGCTTCCGCTTCTGGATGACTAATATCAACGACATGTAATAACAGGTCAGCCTCTGTAACCTCCTCCAACGTCGCTTTGAATGCAGCAACAAGTTGATGCGGCAATTTTTTGATAAAACCGACAGTATCGCTCAACAAAATGTTCTGATTTTCTGGTAAACTCACCCGCCGTGTTGTTGAATCTAAGGTGGCAAACAGTTTATCTTCTGCCAAGACATTTTCGCCTGTTAATGTATTGAAAAGCGTTGATTTCCCAGCGTTGGTATATCCAACGAGAGATACTTTGACTTTCTCTGAACGGTTCTGTCTTTGCACCTGCCGCCGCTTTTCGACCGTTTCTAATGCTTTTTTGACTTGAGAAATTTGCCTACGGACCCATCGACGGTCCATTTCCAGCTGCGTTTCACCGGGACCACGTAAGGCACCACTACCGCTACCACCGCTGGTTGCGATCCGTGAAAGGTGTGTCCACATCCGTGTGAGTCGCGGGAGCGCATATTCCAATTGTGCTAAGGCGACTTGTAACCGCGCTTCACTGGTTAATGCGCGTTGTGCAAACACTTGTAGGATAAGCCCCGTTCTATCAACGGTCGCAATATCAAGTACATTTTCAATATTTCGCGTTTGCGCAGGTGATAACTCCTCGTCAAAGATGATTGCATCCGCTTCAAGTTCCGCAACGACATCTTTAAGTTCTTCAACCTTGCCTTCTCCAATAAAGTAGGTTGGATTCGGCACACTACGCTGTTGAATTGTCTCACATACGACTTCAATTCCTGCAGTTTCGGTCAGTTGTCGGAGTTCCTGCAGCGATTCCTCTGTTTCGTGCATTAAGGTATCTCGCAGTTTTACACCGACAAGAATTGCACGAGAGGGTGGATTTGGTGCTTGTGTATCGTAAAGTTCTTGCATATCGTCCCTTTAGCAATTGTGGAATTTGACTATAGTATGTACAGTTTATCAGATTAATATGCGGTTTTTCAACCAAAACTTTGCTAATTAGAATTATCAAAAAATATATTGGACTCAATATACCTGATTATACTTAAATACCCCAAGTTGCTGCAGACAAGATTTTAGGCATGCAGACACTGTTTTTTACTTAATTATTGATCCAGAACCCTATTTACCGATGTACACTAAGTTAAAAGTAAATTAATAAGTAACCATTTTTACAAAACAACGTTTATAGTAATATATGAATAGGATTCCGGCGTTTTTGAACGTGGGAATCATGGAAGTTAACGGTTTGAAAAAATTCAGGTTTATCTTGACAACGCTTGAATTTTGTGGTATCATTATAAACAGAAACTATATTATGTTAACTTTTTCTTGACACTTTATACGTGTGTAAGTTTAATTGCATTTTGATGTAGTTTCTATCTAATTACCTCCAGTCTGATACCAAAACTCCTCACTTTTGTGATCCCGAATCTGAGTGTGTGAGTTGGATTGACTGAAAAATTAATTTATAATAAGGAAGTTGAATCATGGCGAAGAAATTAATGAAGGACGACATCATCAATAGCGTCGTAGAAGAAACGGGGCTTAGCAAAAAAGATGCGGGGGCTGCCGTTGAAGCGTTCACTAAGACTGTGCAAGACGCCCTGAAAGAAGGAAATTCAATTGGGCTTATCGGCTTTGGAACGTTTGAAGTCAGAACCCGCGCTGCGCGAGAAGGCCGAAACCCACGAACAGGTGAACCGCTTAAGATTGCAAAGAAAAAGGTTCCTGCATTTAAAGCTGGTAAGAAACTTAAAGACGCTGTCTCCTAAACATAGAACTCGTCTAACAGAAAAAGCCGTGGAGTACACCTCATTTTGAGTGGTATTTCTACGGTTTTTCTTTTTTTAGAAACATTATCTATCTTCCAACATTTTCCGATTCCTACTCATCCGTGATAAGACGTGTTCTGGACGTAACTTTCTTTAAATTCTCCAGAAAAATTAACTGGAAAATACGCTAATACTATGCTATTATTATAGTGAACTTTGAAAGTATTGGGACATTTTGATAAACCTGTTTTGGAACATAACGGACAACAGAAGTTGAGCATCAAACTTTTAGATTGTGCAGATAAGACGCAAACTAAAAGTTTGCGCTACAAAAGTGTCTCATTAATTATAGGTTTTACTATATAGGTGATATGCGCCTCCATTTTACTGTAGCTGAGTGTTCAGTAATATATTGGAGGCAAAAGATATGATAGTAAAGAGTTGATTTCAGGAGAACTTTGATGTTAATCAGGACCAGAGCACCTGTTAGAATCGATTTCGCTGGTGGTTGGAGTGATGTTGCCCTTTTCACAGAAGAGTCCAAAGGGCTTGTTGTCAATGGTGCCATCAATCGATATGCCTATGCAACGCTTGTTTGCGAAAGCCAAACAAATTTTGCTGACTCGGTTGAACTGCAACGCGTTCTGGATAAAAAGATTCGCATCTATTCCGCTGACTTTGATACATTTGTTGAGGCTGAAGATGTACGGCAACTTGAATACGATGGCAACATTGACCTCGTAAAAGCAGCTGTCCGTCAAATGTCTATCCAAATCGGAGGTTTTGATCTGATCACGCAGTCAAACGCGCCGCCCGGAAGTGGTCTTGGCACCTCCGCAGCAATGGGTGTAACGTTAATCGGCGTGCTTGGCGCGCTTAAGGATGTGACGTATCTTCCCTATCAGTATGCCGAACTTGCCAGCAGTATTGAACGTCATGAATTGGGTATCCTGGGCGGTAAGCAGGACCATTATGCAAGTGCTGTCGGGGGTATTAGTTTTATGGAATTTCAAGGCGAAGAGGTAAAAACATCACCTCTAAAACTGCCGCCGCATATCCGTTATGAGCTGGAAAAAAATCTTGTACTTTGCTACACCGGACAGTCTCGTCTCTCAGGTAATATTCATCAAAATGTAACGCAAGCGTATAAAAGCGGCGAAGCGGGTGTTCGGGAAGCTTTAGAAAACCTAAAAGCAATTGCAGAGTCTACCAAAACTGCGTTGATTCGGGGGCGTTTAACAGATTTTGGTGAACTTTTAACTGAAAATTGGGTAAATCAGAAAAAACTACATTCGTCTGTAACAAATGAACAGATAGATAAACTTTTTCACATAGCAAACGCACATGGTGCTATCGGTGGCAAAGCGTGTGGCGCTGGTGGTGGTGGTTGCCTCCTCTTTTATTGCCAACCGACACGGGAGCATAGCGTACGACAGAAACTTGAAGAAGCAGGAACACAAGTTATTGACTTTAACTTTGATTTTAATGGGCTTCAAGTATGGAGAGCAGAATAGGTATACAAGACTACAGACTCACCACCCCTACTAAATTATTCGGCACATTCTGTGTGCCGTTTCTATTATTATCAATTTCGTAAACAAAAAGCATCCTCAATACACGATGGAAGGAAGATTCATGGAAACTACCCCAATTGAAACAGATTTGGAAGCTGCTGAGTTTTTAAAAACGGCTCGTGAAAACATTTTGACTGAACTGAAAAAACGAATAGTAGGACAAAGTGATGTGATTGATCAACTTCTGATTGCCCTCTTTTCACAAGGGCATTGCCTACTCGTTGGGGTGCCGGGGTTAGCAAAGACGTTGCTTATCAGTACCTTTGCCCAAATTCTTGAACTTCCGTTCAACCGCATTCAGTTCACGCCGGACCTGATGCCTTCGGATATTATTGGAACGGATATAATTGAAGAAGAAGTGAATACAGGTAAACGTGCATTCCGTTTTATCAAGGGACCAGTTTTCGCCAACATTGTGCTTGCCGATGAAATTAACCGCACGCCTCCGAAAACACAAGCAGCGCTTTTGCAAGCAATGCAGGAGTATAAAGTCACAGCAGGTGGTAATACATACACATTGGAACTTCCGTTTTTTGTGTTAGCCACACAGAACCCAATTGAACAGGAAGGCACTTATCCATTGCCTGAAGCACAACTTGACCGCTTTATGTTCAATATCTACATTGATTACCCTGAGAAGTCTGAGGAGAAAGAGATTGTTATGACGACTACCTCTGCTTATGATCCCGATATAGAACCGGTTATCACGGGTGAAGAGGTATTGCGGTTACAGCAGATTGTGCGGAAGGTGCCGATTGCTGAGGCGATGGTAGATTATGCAGTTGAATTGAGTCTTAACACGCGCCCGACTCATCCCGACGCGCCCGATTTTATTAAGGATTGGGTGAACTGGGGGGCAGGGCCGCGAGCATCCCAATATCTTGTTTTAGGTGCAAAAGCACGCGCAATTATGCATGGGCGCTATCATGTAAGTTATGAGGACATCAGAGCAGTAGCAAAACCTGTGCTACGTCACCGAATCTTGACCAATTTCAATGCTGAAGCGGATGGGATCAGTAGTTTAGATATTATCTCACAGTTGTTGGAAAAAGTGGATCCGCCAGAGGTATAATGTAATATGAAAAAAGCAAAAGATAATTCCAATTTACCGGACTCAAACCCTTTTAAAATGGACAAAACCGCATTTTCTGTCACAACGCTTTCTGAAAAATCAAATGACAAGGAATATTGGCTCTCCAAAACACCACAGGAACGTTTGGAAGCACTTGAATTGATGCGGCAGATCAACTATGGCTACGATCCAACTACCGCTCGACTTCAAAGAGTTCTTGAAATTGTTGAACTCCCATCAGATTATATGAGGCAAATAAAATGAAAGATAGAAAATATAATCTATCCAGATCGGAATTACCATCCGCGCAACAGATACTTCTGACCGCTGAAGACCTATGGAAACAGGCGGATGATGGGTATCGGTATGAATTGGTGAAAGGAATAATACGTAGAATGCCGCTGACTGGATTTGAGCATGGGATTCAAACGGTTAAAATTGGAGGATGTCTTTGCGAACACGTTGGAAAACACAAATTAGGATACGTTTGCAGTGCTGGAACAGGATTTAAAATTTTTCAAGACCCCGATACCGTGCGGGCGCCAGATACAGCATTTGTTTGCCAAGCTGCAATTGATAAACAAGGCATTCCAAAAGGTTATTGGGAAGGTGCTCCTGACCTTGCCGTTGAAGTTATTTCCCCAAGCGACACTTATACTGAGGTCGACGAAAAAGTGGATGAATGGTTAATTGCAGGTTGTGCGATGGTGTGGGTTGTGAATCCGCGTAGAGAAACTGTAGAGGTGTACAGGTCCCCTGAAGAGATTACCGTTTTGCGTGGCGATAACATCCTTGATGGCGGGGATGTTATTGAGGGGTTCCAGTGCCGGGTGCAGGATCTATTCGTTTGAAACAGCATTGTTACAGACTTTAATCTTCTATTCCTGATCCAGTGTATTGAGTTCCTTGTCGGCTTCCCGTTTGTAAGAATCTAATTTTCTGTGGAGTGTCCGCACCCCGATACCGAGAATTTTGGCTGCCTCTGTTTTATTCTGGCCAGTTTCTATGAGCGTTTTATAGATTGCAGCCTTTTCAATTTCCGCCATAGTCATACCAACCCAACCGACTATTTTTTCCTCATCATGCACAGGCAGATACTCTCCCCAATCCAGCGGACCTTCGTGTTGTTCCACCGACGTAACAATTGATGTGACTTCGTCTTGTGTCAGATTTTTAAATCCTTCTTCACTTGCTGAAAGCATCTCTAATACTTTCCTAAAAATCTCGGATGCGTTGTCTGCTTCGGCAATACGCGTCCAATCTTTGTCTTCATCAAGAGCGGAAAACGGGTCATGATCGTTATGGATAGGTGGTGATTTATGCATGCGGGAAGCATAGGCAATAAGTGCTATAATCATTTTATAAATAGCGGCAATATTTTCTGTTGTTGTGTCTGCGGTGTTCGGGCGGGCAACTTGTAAAGATGTTCCTGGCGCATCGTTATTAATTGGAACAAGGTATTTGGTATCTCCAAATTCTAAATCTGTGGGAAAATCTTTTAGTTCAAGTTCCTCGGAAGTGGCTACGATGATAGCGGTCTCAACAGCATTTTTGAGTTGTCGGATATTGCCGGGCCAATCAACATTTTCGAGATAGTTAAGTGCATCAGGCTCTATGCCGACAATGTTTTTATTATGTTTTGTGCTTAATTCGGAGATAAAAGCATTTACAAAAAGGGGGATGTCTTCGCGTCTCTCACGTAGAGGTGGTATCTGGATACGGAAGAGGTTCAGTCGGTAGTAGAGGTCTTGTCTAAAATCTTTTTGCTTAACCGATGTTTCAAGGTCAACATTTGTTGCGGCGATGACTCGGACATCTACTTTTACGTTTTTTTCGCCACCGAGTCGTACAAATTCTTGTGTTTCTAAGACACGCAGAAATTTTACCTGCACTTCGGGCGACATTTCGCCTATTTCATCAAGGAAGAGTGTGCCGCTATCTGCAAGTTCAAAAACGCCACGGCGTTGACTCGTAGCACCAGTGAAAGCCCCTTTTTCATGTCCAAAGAGTTCGCTTTGTAGAAGGTCTTGGTAAAGCACGCCGCAGTTGACTGCTTTGAAGAGTCGGTTTGAACGAGTGCTGTTTTCGTGGATAGTCTGTGCAACAACCTCTTTTCCAACACCTGTTTCGCCTGTAATAAGGACAGTCGCGTTTGTTGGCGCGACCTGCGCGACTTGGCGCCAGACTTCCTGCATCTGCTCGGATTCACCGATAATGGGGAATGCATTCGGATCGGTAAGGGGTGTTGGAAGATTCATTCTTGTCTCCCTTGAGATAGGTTTCGCCTAAATTATAATGCAAGTTGCTACAGCAGAATTTCTATCACGTGACTTTTATGAACCGAGACTTTGATAACTTATGAACAAACTTTACACTCAAAACGCATTCGCAACAATCACTAAATCCTGTATATTAACAACGTCATCTCCATTGAGATCGGGCTTCGCCTCACCAAACGCATTTGCCACAATCACTAAGTCTTGTATGTTAACAACGCCATCTCCATTCACATCTGCAGTTACCTCAGTTTTCAGGTACATTTCGCCGTCTAAATCAGGGACAGTGTGTTTGAAACTGGTGATACCGCTTGCTACGCCGGTAGTTTGTATCGGGAGGCTAATTTCTTGGGCTTTTCCACTACGGTTATAGACCGCCCAGCCGTTGGTGAACTCACGGATATAAAGTCCTTCGGTTTCTTCGTAAGGAACTGATTTTTTCGAAACAGGTTTACCGAGTTCTGTATCCCAAAATGGATACCAATAATGGTCATGCTGAACACCATCGGTATAGAGAACAAACCCGTCAGAATGTGTCAGATGCATTGTTGTGAACAAACGCATGTTTTTTCTGTTTTGTGGACTGTCCGGCAATTCTTTCGGATTACCCCACCCTTCAAGACAATTGATTTGTGGGTATCGCATATTCTTCTCAGACCACCGAAGCGTGTCCTCAATTTGCTCAATTCCTTCATGGGTATAACCATCGGGGAAACCGAATTCATGATCACGACCAGTTTCCATAAAAGTACCGTTGATGCCCCATGATGTGCGGGGTATTTTGTTGCGGTTGGTGTTGACGAGGATAAGAAAATCATCAGGCACACGCTCACGGATACCTTTTAGTATCTTATCGCGTGCAGTTTGCTCTGCGGTGAATCCTCTATATCCATCATCTTCACCTATTCCCCATGTGGTTTTGCTATCAGCAAGTATAACACCGTTTTCATGCCACCAGTCAAAAAAAATACCGTCAAACAATCCGGATTCCGAAACAGTTACTGCTTGTTCTATCATGTCTTGTTGCATACCTTCTTGCGTGAAATCTAAAAGATAGGTATCAGGATAATCGGAATCTTGAACACGCTTGCCATTTACATCGCGAAGCCAATACGGATAATCTGCAGGCAAATCTCTGTAATTTGCTCCACGCATTAAAATACCCGCAAGAAATATCATATTGTCATTATACGTTTGCACATCCCTAAATACTTCAGAATACTTTTCATTTATTTCAAGCCGCCACGAACCATTTAGATTTTCATGATAGCTGGCACCTACGAAATAAAGGTCATATAAACCGAGACGCTGCAATCCTTCTTCATAAACATCTGTTTGCGGGAGATTCAGAGCAGGAGTGTAAATCGTAGTCCCCCATGCTCCTAAAACAAACGCAGCAAACGTACTTGGACGAATCCTATCTGCGAGACGATCTTCAATAGATTTTTTTGGCAGCTCCCACACTATGTCTAACATTGGCAACAGGTTGGGAACATGTAAAACTGGTGACAAATCAGAAATTGGATTAACCGATACATCCAAATGAATAAGATTCGTCAGTCCAGCGAGCGGGGTTACATCAGAAATCACGTTGAAATGTAACTTTAGTGTTTCAAGTTTTGTGAGTCCTGCCAGAACCGTAATATCCGAAATAGCATTTGCATTCAAATCCAAAATGATTAGGTTCGTTAATTTTGCAAGAGACGAAATATCTGATAGTTGAGTCCTATTCCAAGCAATACCGAGACGTGTAAGATTTGTTAAATCCTTAATGGGAAATAAATCTGTGATATGACTTCCATAGATTTCAAGCCTTTCCAAAGAAGTCGCATGTTCTAATCCGGTAAGTTTTTGAATATCACTCTTATACTGAATCAGTTGCGTAAGCCGTTTTATTTCTAACTGTGTTAGTGGAACATTATTAGGTAGTTCTAAAGTTTCACGAACAAGTTGCCGTAGCGCGGGATCTGGCATCCAGTCTTCTTCATTTTCTGCATAGGCAAAAGTATAATAGACAAATATGCCCACAACGAATAAAAGTAGCAACTGAACCCATAACGATTTACATAGGTTTTTTCTTATTCTTATAAGAAAATATCTATTCATTTTTATAGTTCGCTATCTTATTGGATAATGTCAAGAATCTGTTGTGGGTTTTGCTTCACATCTTCAAACACTTGAAAACCTTGACTACATGCAGCTTCGCACAATCTTCTCATAACAACACCTTTCAGTGCCCAATTTGTGGTGCGGAGGCTTTTCTGTAAAGCACTGCCAGTTTCAACAACGTGAACATTCAGCAAATCCGCATTCACCGCCTTTCGCTGACTTTTTGGCAGTAGGAAAATGAGTGTTGTTGCCCGTTCTACCTCAAAAACACGTTGTAATGATTTAATATCATCTTGCCGCAATAACGAAAAAACGAGGTCGTAACCCTCAAGTAAATCTACTGTTTTTTCAGGGACGCCGTTCTCACCGAATTCTAAAACCGGAAGCTCATGCAAAGGGGCAGTGTCAAAAGGAACAATAATATCTTTTTCACCTACAGGACTCATCTTTCCATCAATTCGGCAATGATACCATGGAAAATAAAGGTCAATGGTTGTTTTGCCGTACTGCTCGTGTTCCCGAATCTGTTTTAAACCTTCCCTTAACTGAACATATAAAGGTCCTGTGAACATCTCCGCAGCAGGCAAGCGGTAGTCCCTATTTTTATCGTACCACCCCTCTGCATTGAAACCACACAGTTCTTTTATTTTTGACTTGAGTCGGTCAGGTGAACTGCAATCTTCGGCACTGAGCGGGTTATCAAGTTTATGTTTCTGCCCTGTGGTGTAAGAGTTAAAAATCAATATTTTCATGAAATTATGCTTTCGCTTTCTGCTCCCTTTGCTGCCATATATGCAGAATCGGACTGGCGATAAAGACTGATGAATACGTTCCTATTAACACACCGACAATGAGTGCTAATGCAAATGTGTTAATTTCTTCTCCCGGACTGGAAAGTGTGAAGATAACAAGGACAACAAATAGGGTTGTCAAAGATGTAATAACAGTTCGGCTCAGCGATTGATTGATACTTCGGTTTAAGACTTCAACATACTCAACACCTTTTAAAGATTGTCCATTTTCTCGGATTCGGTCAAACACGACAATTGTGTCGTTGAGCGAATATCCGATGATTGTGAGGAACGCAGCGACGGTAGGTAAGTTAATTTCCTTCGCCAGAATAGCGAAAATACCTAAAGTGATAAGCACATCGTGAACAAGCGCTGCGATGGCGCCAATAGCAAAACGGAATTCAAACCGCCAAGAAATATAAACCAGTAGAATAGCAATTGATGAGAGAACAGACCAGAGTGCGGACCATTTGAGGTCACGCCCGACGCTGGGGCCTACTTCCGTAACATTTACGCCTTCGGACTCCGCTTGCCATCCGTCTCCACCTGCAAGAAGTGCCTCTGTAAGAATACTTCCAACACTTGCTTGTGTTTGAATAGTGGCATTTTCTGTGAGGTCTATGCCGAATTCATTTACAAAAGTGAGTTGAATCGCTGTAGCTTCAGGCATAGGTTTAACGTCACTAATTTCGTTGCGCCGTTGTTCATTGCCATCAACTAACTCCACAGTATCCCCAACGGTCAATAGGTGTACTTTTTCTGCTGTGCTGCTCACCTGAAGGCTTGTCGCAGTTGCATCTCCGGGGTCAGCCAGAATAGGTATACTAATGGACTGTTCCTGAAATTCGGGCCGGTGTCCCATAGAGATAAAAGCCTTGTTTTCGTTAGGTTCAAGTTGTATTTTGACATCTTCGTAGTCCAATTCAGTCAACATGGTTTCCAACTCGGCTTCTGTGACCGCCCTATTGAATTTCGCTTCAATCTTAACACCGCCTCGGAAGTCAATTCCGAAATTGGGTCCACCATTAACAATAAGGAATGTAATGCCGATCGCGATCAACACAGCAGAAAATAAAAATCCGGTGCGATGTTTATTGATAAAATCAAATTTTGTATCACTTAATAATTGCAATTTTATATCCTTCCCATATTCGATTTGCCCGTTAGGAAATCACTGTTTTTCATGTCGGGCATATTTCAGATCTTGTATCTGACAAATTAGATGCTCAATTTTTCCACATCCCGGTTTCCGATTGTTAAGCCGTATATTTCGCGTGTGACAACAATTGCTGTGAACATACTCGCCAAGATGCCGATACCGAGTGTAACCGCAAATCCCTTGATTGGCCCTGTCCCGAAGTGGTAGAGGACGAGTGCAGTAAAGAACGTTGTAAGATTTGCATCCAAGATTGTTATAAATGCGCGTTGATAGCCGCTGGTAATAGCAGCCCAGGCAGCCTTCCCTGTTCGTAACTCTTCGCGGATTCGTTCAAAGATAAGTACATTTGCATCAACAGCCATGCCGATAGTCAGCACAAGTCCTGCAATACCTGGGAGTGTTAAGGCCGCGCCAAAGCCTGCCAAAGCACCGAGAATAATAATCATATTAAAGACGAGTGCGATAATAGCGATGATGCCTGAGAACCTATAATAAATTATCATGAAGATCAGGACAACCCCCAGCCCAATAACGGCTGCTTTGATACCGTTATCAATGGATTCCTGGCCGAGTGTGGGACCGACAGCGCGTTCTTCGCCCACTTTGACCCCCACTGGGAAAGCCCCGGCTTTAAGTATATTTGAGAGATAGTCTGCCTCCGGAAAACTAAAGTTACCTTCAATCATCGCGCTACCGAAAATTTGGGAGTTGATGACAGGTGCAGACTGGACTTTATCATCAAGCAGTATCGCTAAATGTTCACCAATATGGTCGCCAGTGATTTTGCCAAATTTCCTTTTACCTTCACCATCAAAATCCATAAGGACGACGATTTCAAAACTTGTATTTCCAGCACCAGGTCTGGCATTTTTAATATTATGGCCGGTTAGGAGGACAGGACTTTCCAAAACATACCAGTTGCCAGTTTCATAGTGATAACGAATTTCGGTATTCTCGGGCAGATCGTCTGGTGGGGGTGTATCTGCTGAACCTGACCATAAACTGCCGCCAGATGGTGATTTCTTCACCATCTTAAATTCTAATCGACCCATCGTCTGCACAATCCGAAGTGGTCCTGAGGAATCCTTTGCTCCCGGTAACTCAATGATAATTCGTGGACGATTTGCTTCCTGGACAATAGACGGTTCGGCAACCCCAAAAGCATCTACCCGGTTTCGTAAGACTATCAATACTTGTTGGATTGCTTGGTCACTGTATGCTTTCATTCCCCTGTCACTCAGGTGGAGTCGATAAGTGGATTGTGCGTCTTTTTCAGCAATAACTTCGGCATCCTCAAAAAAATCAATTTCGTTTAAGAGGTCGACAGCTTTTTCGAGATATTTTTTCTTTTCCTTGGGATCGGATCTGAGTCGAGAGGGGATTTCAACAAGTACGT
This sequence comes from Candidatus Poribacteria bacterium, assembly GCA_965221425.1. Taxonomy (GTDB): domain Bacteria; phylum Poribacteria; class WGA-4E; order WGA-4E; family WGA-3G; genus MSPOR6. The sequence continues at coordinate 2,147,811 of OZ244889.1, forward strand.
TGAGCGCATCTTCACCGCTTACCTGTTCTGCTTGCCGGCATAAGACCTGTTCTGATCTGAGCCTTTCGGGAATCGAGTATGAATTTTCTTTGAGTAACTCCGTTTTTGACTTCTCCAAATCAACTTCAAGTACGAGATGAACACCGCCTTTCAAATCCAAACCAAGTTTTAGTCGGTTGTCGGGTATTATCCTTCGTAATGTAGTTGGAAGACTACCGTATAGATGTAAATTTTCTAAGGTAGCAGTCGGATTTTCCTTTGCCTTGTCAGAGGTGAGTTTAACGAAAAATTCTTTTGCTTCCGTAGTGTCAAATTGATAGTCAACCGTTTCTTCAAGTTCAAGTTTCTCCAAATGGACTTTAAAGATGTCTTGAAGTTCATCGGTTGCGTCTTGGAAGTTTTTACCCTCTGGATAGTTAACGGTCGACAAGTCCACTTTGAAAGCGTTATCTTCGGTGATTTCAAAACGTGGGAGTGTTTCCTGCATCCAGAGCGGTAGATTTCCGTACAACGGGAGGTAGAAACGATCTGGCGTAGGAATAAGGTATAAAACTGATAATAGCAATACACCAAGTATTAAAACAATTTTCCAGATATTGAATCTGTACATTAAATGCTCCTATTTTCTCAAACTATATTTATGGATGTAAGAATTCGATGTATACATCCGAACGAGAGGATCACAATAATATATTTTAAGAGATTTTCCCTTATGAATTTATAGTAGAATGGTTCAGGTGCGCCTGGGAGGAATCGAACCCCCGACACGAGGCTTAGGAAGCCCCTGCTCTATCCCCTGAGCTACAGGCGCGTTTATTGTTAGAATTCCGTTCTATGTCTAATTTGTTGTCCTATCTATTATACCTAAGTTGCTACCTTGTAGCACAATCTGTTAGGTTGTGCTTGCAAGTGCGCAAACTGACAGTTTGCGCTACAAATATTGGCTAATTATCAGCATATTTCATTAAAGACGGTGTTCCATGTCTAAAAACTTATAATTAGCAACTTGGGTTATTATAGTAAAATCCATAATTACTTGGACACAACGGTAGGTTCGGTTTTTAACCGAACCTATGAAAAATCGTGCGGTTAGAAACCGCACCTACCAGGGAGTGTGAACATATTTTTGGATTTCACTATAAAACATCACAAAGTATTGCTAAAACTCAACGAGAGAAAAGACCGGTTGATCCGCAACTTTATTTCGTCCTTCGAATTCTGTAAGTTCTAATAAAAGGGCAATACCGATTACATCTCCACCAAGTTTTTTCACGAGTTCAATTGAGGCAGAAAGTGTTCCGCCAGTCGCTAAAACGTCATCGCATATAAGCACACGACTCCCTCTTGGAAAAGCGTCTTGATGAATAGCAAGCGTATCAGTGCCATATTCAAGGTCGTAGGTGATTTCGTAGCAATCAAAAGGTAATTTTCCACTTTTACGGATAGGAACAAAACCGATACTGAGGCGATGGGCAAGTGCTGAAGCCAAAATAAAACCTCGTGCATCAATCCCTACAATTACGTCAATCCTCTCAGATTTAAACCGGTTTACGAATACCTCAATTGCAGCATTAAAGGCAAATCTATTTCCTAAAAGGGGTGTAATATCCTTATATGAAACACCTGGTTTTGGAAAATTCGGTATCTCTCGAATAAATTTAGAAAAATCGCTCATACGCATTTACTCTAACTTTGTGCTGTCTCGTCTTACGGAGCTGCAGCATGGGGATGAATCATAATCTTCATACCCTTTCGGGATTCCATTGCTTCAAAAGCTTTGTCAATTTCAACGAGTGGAAAATGGTGTGTGATAAGCGGTTGTACACGAACTAAACCTTTTTCAAGGAGCTTGACTGCCAATTCGTGATGACGCGGCACACATCCGTGGGAACCGGTAACAAAACACTCTTTATAGTGGATTGTATTTGAGAGAACACTCATTGGACGCATAGTCTTGGGCAATCCACCGAACAGGTTGACATACCCACGGTGTGCGACCATCTCAACACCCTGTTCATGCGCTTCAACAGAAGCACAAGTTGTAATGACGATATCCGGTCCTTCTCCATCCGTTTCTTCGCGGCAGCGTTCCACTACATCTTCTTCTTCAGAGGCAATATAGACATCCGCTTCGTAGAACTTTGCTATCTCCATCCGCAGTTTGCTTCTTTGAACACCAATAACTTTCGTTGCGCCCATGACACGGGCGAGGTCAATCATCATACACCCGATCGGTCCCAAACCGATAATGACAACGCTCTTACCGAGAGACATATTCACTAATTCAAGTCCATTGATAGCACAAGCGAGGGGTTCAGCGAGGGCAGCTTCATCAAAACTGAGGGTGGTATCAAATGTGGTAACAGGTCCTTCTTCCAAAACAAGACGGGGTAGTTTCATATATTCCGCAAAAGCACCGGGAATTTGATAGCCGATGGCGTAATTAATATCACAGTTGTTGCCAAGTCCATTCCTACACCAATGACATTGCCCACACGGCACATCCGCACCGATGGAAACGCGATCACCTTCCTTGACACGGGTAACGTTTTTACCGACTTTGACAATCACACCTGAATTTTCGTGTCCGATAATCGTTGGCGGTTTGACACGAGGGTTGCCGTGATGGAAGATACGCACATCGGAACCGCATATACTGACAGATTCCACTCGCATTAATGCGGAGTCGTTATCAATTTCCGGTTCTGGAACATCCTGAACATTTAAGTTTTCAAGGCTTTCAAGTATAGCCGCTTTCATATTTCTCCTTGTTCTCTGCCGGAACTTACGATGGATGAATAAGAACCTTTGCGTAAAATTGGCTTTTGTCCTTCATCATGTATAGTACTTCAGTGCTATCTGTCAACGGCACCTTATGTGTAATCAGCGAAGTGAGGTCTAAAATGCCAGAAGCCATTGCTTGTAACACTGCTTGCCAATCGTCGTCATTACCAGATATACTGTAATCGGAATTCCATGTCCCCAATAGACGTACCTCGCGCCGCATAAGTTGTGAGATAAGAGATGCGGGTAAGGTTACATCTGCAACCGGGTTTCCAAGCAATACGACACTACCGCCCCGTTGAACACTACCCAACGTATAAAGGTATGTCTGTGGGACGCCCGCTGCTTCTATGCAGACGTGTGCTCCTTTTGCTTCAGTCTGCGCGTTTACCACGTCAACGGGGTCTTCTACTGTGCTGTTAAAGACATTTTCAAAACCGAGACATTTTGCCAATTCAAGTTTTTCAGTGACAATATCAAACAGTAGCACCTGCGTTGCGCCCATTATTTTTGCCCACTGTGCTACCATTAACCCGATTGGACCAGCACCAAAAATTGCAACTGTTTTGCCAACAAGTGAATCCTGCACCCTGCGAAGTGCATGGAGTGCTACCGCGGCAGGTTCTGTTAGGGCTGCCTCTTGCAAAGTTACCCCGTTCGGTACACGGATAAGATTCTCTTTCGGTGCCACGACAAATTCGGCAAATGCTCCATCACTGCGTGAACCGAGATAGTCGTAGTTGCTGCACTGAACATACTTCCCGCTCTCACAAGCATCGCACTTTCCACACCAAATCAGTGGAAAAACAACGACTCTATCGCCTTGTTCAAACCCTTCAACACCTGGACCACATAAGTCTATAGTTCCAGCAAATTCGTGTCCACAAACTGTGGGAAAACTATAAGTGCCTTTAGTAAATATCCTTGGTATATCGGAACCACACACACCACAAAAACCGATTCGGACTCGGACTTGTCCTTCGGAGACGTTTGGAATAGGCATCTGTGACAGGCGTAAATCTCCAACACCGTGCAGCACAAGTGCCTCCATCAAACCGTGATGCATCACATTCCTCTTTTTGCAAGTCCAAGCGAAATAGCCTGATGGATCTGTTGAATATTTTCTGCGCGAGAACCTGATTTATGAAAAACGCTACTGGTGCCGCCTACCAAGATGTCTGCCCCAGCTGCTACCATTTTCGGTATATTTTCAAAACTGACATTACCGTCAACTTCAATCGGGAGGTTCACACCGCGTTCGTTCAAAAAAGCACGACAATCCGAAATTTTTTGTAGGGTTGCTGGCACCAATTTCTGACCGGCAAACCCTGGGTTCACGGTCATAATCAGCACAAAGTCAAGCCGATCAATAATATACGTTATCGCAGAAAGCGGGGTCGCTGGATTCAAAGCGACACCTGCTTTTATACCGTGTCCTTGAATTACCGATAAAGTTCTATCCAGATGTGTAGCAGATTCTGTATGAACCGCGATTTGTTGAACACCTATTTTTGTGATTGCTTCCACAAAAAAATCGTTATTTTGCACCATCAGGTGAATGTCAAAAGCACAATCTGTTTTTTGCCGTAATTGTTCAATGAGCGCCAACCCAATCGGCATGTTTGGCACAAAGTGTGCATCCATCAAGTCGAAATGCAGCAGGTTAATCCCTGCTTCTTCCAATTCACGAATATCTGTTTCCAAATTACAGAGATCAGCACACATCACTGAAGGTGCTATGTGAATCTTTTTGTTCGTGGTCATAGTGCGTTGACTCTCAGGAGTCGGCAAGATATTTCTCCTCTCAAATTCGGGTTTCTCAATTTATTATAACATAAAATGGGTGAATTGTCAAATTTTGGAGAGGTGGTGGGTATATAAAGTTTTTGGCATGTGTGTTGTCTGAATCGCGGATTATCACGGATTTCACTGATTTCGCGGATTTTTGAGTTTGGGACTCCCAAACGCCTATTCAAAGTTTGCTGTAATCTCTTGAAAAGGAACTTATCTTGCCAACCCCTATCCGCGTCTTCCGCGTAATCCGTGTCCTCCGCGATTCAGACAAAGAATGTAGCACAAACTTTCCAGTTTTTGCCAAAAAACGCAAACTAAAAGTAAAATCAACGGTATGAATCATGGCGAATGCCATACGCGCATTCGCCCAATGGCATTCCCCGTGGTACAAAAGACAAAATCCGCGTCCTCTGTGATTCTGACAAAAGAAAAGGCAGATACCCAAAACGGATACCTGCCTGTGAAAGTTTATGATGTTTGGCACTTGTCAATCACTCTTCGTGATCTCGCACCGCTCTGTAAACATCCATGCAACTCCTCCGATCACAGTTCGCCCAGGACTCATTGCACACACCCCAAATACCTTTATAAGTTCCCAGGTGCCGGATCCATTTTCTATAAAGCACCTTTCTACGCGTGCACGTGCGAGTCTTGTGGTACTCCACTCCGTTCGGGCCCGTATTACACGACCAATAATTGTGGCCGTTTATACAGTTTCTTCTGTGTTCGTTGGGATCGGCTACCGCCTGCGTGCAAGCGGCCCGTCCACACTGGAAAGTCGGGAACACGCACGTATGCGTTTGACACGCATAAAAGTTTGTCACTGTGCAAGTGCGCATCCAATTATTTGAAAGCGAGCAACTCGCCTGCAGCGAATGATCCCCCGATTCAGACGTGGCATGAACACCACAGGGATGCATCGACGGCGTTGTGGGCTGCGTACACGCGGAACACGAACCGGTACAACTATCGCAATTCGGGGAATTGTCCACCGGCGTTTGTGGGTTCTGTGCCGTCTCGTCATTGCCATTAACGTGTTTGCTTGCACTTGTACAAGTACTCACGCCTGCACAACTATAATACGTACCAGGGCATTCGGTGAAAAGCCACAAATTGCTAAGATCTCGATAGACTTGCTCCTTACAATCTACTTGATGGAGTTCAATAACATTACTGGTAGTTTTAGCTATGTTAATTACATTGTATTCATCACATACACCCGGGCATTGCTTAACATGCTTTAAATACTTTGGACATCTATCAGGTGAAGGGTCGTTAGGACATTGCCAATACGCAGGACTCGGGATTCCTATTTTAGCGCGTTTCACCATGTCGTACACGGCGTGCTCATGCATGCATGGCGCTTTGTGTGGACTTGTTGGTTTTGGAAATGACTCGTTGCAACTGCCCCCACAAGGGTAGGATGGCAAATTGTAATTCGGGTCCATCGGTATAAATATATCTATCGGATGGTCCCCGGACTTCGAATTTTTATGAGGTCCCGCATCATTATGTGTTCGAACCAACGTGTCATAGGCATTCCAACTTTTTTCATAGTTCGTGACAGCCGTCCTTGTCGTCTCTATTTGGGATATGGTCTCGTCAATTGCGGTCTCATAGGCAGACAATACTCCGACTTCACTGTTTATACTGGCAGCTAATCCGAGTGACTTGACAAGCGAACTTAGCGCAGTAGGAACCATCACGGGTGCGGCAGCACCCCCTGTCGTAGCAGTAACAGCTACAGCTATTGCTCCCGTAAAGACATCTGACAGTAGCACCTGCGTTCCATTTTGAATCTCTGCCTGCTTCAAATCGTATTTCAAGGCAAGCAACGCCATGAGACTTTGGCACTCAATCAGCCTCTTATCCGCTTCGTTTGCTAAATTATACTTGCCATTTTTATCCGACCTTGCAGTATCGATTAGCAAACCGGGATCATGGGCATCCACAGGCAAGACATAAAAGATGAGTGAGAATAATATAAAGGTCAAAATACAACGTTTGGTTTTCATTATGATTCTCCTCATTATTTTGTGAATTCAGAAGGAAGTTTGCTTATCTCATCGTCAGTAGCTAACCTATATGGCATCATTGCCCAAGTCAACATTGTAAGATCCCAATTACGGGCTCGAACACTAACATCATCACTTTCAATAGGATAACGGGTGCCGTATTCTTTGATGAGATTCCACTTTCGTTTCAACGCTGTTTCTCGTTCGGGACTTATCTCTGGATAGTCACCCACATGCTCATGATAGATGAGTGAATATACAACTTGTGCCAACTCATTCGCTTCGTGATCATCCGCAGAAAAGGGCGGTATCCATTTGGTCATCCAGTGTCCGCGTTCTTCTGCTTGTAGGCGGAGTGCTTGGACAGGATGTGTTTTCAGCAGTTCCTCGTGAAATGTTAAGGGACCATCATAAGTTTCGGTTACAGGCGGTTGATACACGGGGATCTCTTCTGCAACAGACTCATGCGCTCCCCCTTGCCACACATCCGGTGCGTCAATCGGCACCTCATGGAAGTGGTCACCATGCGGCACCCACTTCTTGCCGGGGGCCGCGGGGGGCGGCTCCTTCGCTGCGACCGGTTTCTTCTCTTCTTCAAGTAGTTTCTCAAAGAGTGCAGTTTGTTTTTTCATCTGCTGCACTGTTGACACATTCCAATAGATGAACCCACCGGCAGCAATCATGAAAACAATTAGGGCGGCTATGCCCAAATACATTTTTTTCGTCATTTATCTATCCTCCTAATTCCTGTTTCCCCACTGACAAGGGGGGCAGGGGGGTTACCCTGGTTTCCCAACTGACAAGGGGGTCTCGGATTCGGACAGCATTCGGGTAGCTGTCCCTCTTCTTTCAATGGACATTCCTGTTGAATGCGTTTTTCGCAATCAAACGGACTTGTCTGTGTAGCATCAAGTGTGCCAAGCAGCAAGAAACCGCTAATCACGAATGTGAAAACAATAAGTGTGGTGAGAAGAACTGTGTAGTCTCGTCTCATCTTGTGCCTCCTCTTTAGAGAGTAGGTTAATTGTTCATGACAGACTACAGAAATAGGTAGGTTTTAGCTATTCCCGCAGAGGCCGCCGGTCTCTATGATATGCATTGCCCTATCATCAGGTCTCTGATAAAATAGAGACCAGCGCTGTCAGTCCAGTTCTGGCAGTGCCTCGCATCGACAGTGTTAAGTGGTATTCACACTGTCGGTGCATTGAGAAACACCTCCACCCGTTAAGAATTATCCATAAATCCTTAACAGGACATATTATAATAAAATTGTGACAAAATGTCAACTATTTTTATAATATGTCTATATTCGGTGCAATAAAAAGCACCTCCGACGCAATCCGCGCGAGCGCGAATTTCTACGCCTACATGTAATTATACACTATTGTGCAACGAATGTCAAGAAAAAATTTGAAATTTCATTATATTTTTCGGAAAAAGTCCGAATTTGAGGCAATTTTAATCCTTATACAAATTTTAATACGCTGAAATTCCCACCAACTATCCCTCCAATTTGAGATAGACTCTTGTGTGTAGCGTTGAATTTTCTGAATCGCGGATTATTGCAGATTGCGCGAATTATGCCTGCTCTCCGTCTGAATCGCGGATTACACGGATTACGCGGAAGACGCGGATGGGGGTTGGCAAGATAAGTTCCTTTTCAAGAGATTGCGGCATACTTTGAATAGGCGTTTGGGAGTCCCAAACTCAAAAATCCGCGAAATCAGTGAAATCCGTGTAATCCGCGATTCAGACAGGAGAGAAATAATCCGCGTCCTTCGTGTTTTCCGCGATTCAGACAGAAAAAACGCAAACTGAATATAGCGAGGTTAGGAAGAAATCAACGGTATGAATGCCTAAATGGCATTCATACCGTTGATTTCTTCCTAACCTCGCTATATTACCGAATTAATAACTTAAACTTCATAAAGTTTGCGGTACAAAAGACAAAATCCGCGTTTTCCGTGTACTCCGCGTAATCCGTGATTCAGACAGATAAGTGACAAAAACTTTACACACCCTTCCACTTTCGTTTTGATTAACTTGCTATCTATACGTAATTGTGATATAATTAAAGTGGGTATTCTAAAAAGGAGTGAAGATAGGTATGGCTTATATAATTACTGAACCTTGCGTAGATGTGAAGGACACTGCATGTGTTGTTGTGTGTCCAGTAGATTGCATACACACATCCGAAGGTGAAAATCAACTTTACATTGATCCAAACGTGTGTATTGACTGTGCAGCGTGTGTACCCGAGTGTCCTGTTACAGCAATCTATATGGAAAGTGAAGTTCCAAGCCAATGGGAATCGTATATTGATATAAATAGTAAGTTTTTTGAGACATTCGTTTATCCTGAAAAGGATAGTGACGAAGCTGACGGTGCAGGACAAAGTAAGGGGAAAGAACAAGGTATCCCTGAAGAATTTGTGCAGCTGCCAGATGCTGTTGGGTCGTCTCTGCGTGCGCCCTTGGGTCTGCTAACCATGCTCGGACAACCGATCTTGGGTGCGTTCTCTGCAAGTTTCAAAGCGCAGTTAGAAGAGATGGCAGGCAATCCCCGTGTTTTCAGTGCTGCTATTTCAACAGGTATCAATAGTTTAATCAATCTGATTCTTTATCCACTTGTGCTTTTTTTCATCGGGATGAAACAGGGAGGTTATAGTTTTTTCACGCCTGCGGGCAATTTTATGATCTTTTTGGGTATAGTGATCGCTATTGCCGAAGGTATGTTCCGTTTTAAATCTGAACTCACTTCTACAACTGACGATGAACAATCCCGCTACGGTGCGTCATTTTATGGATGGGTACCCTCACTCTTTGCTACACCCCTTCTCAAAGCCATGCGCTCTGCTCTGATAATAGCCCCCGAAGCACAACGGGCAACCATGCCTGGTGCCGTTCAAACCGATGGTGCGGTTTATTCAGATGATATAAAAGAACGATACCGCCGCTACGGAATGGTCAATCGGGTCTTAGAAATGGCAGACTACTATCAGATAGAAATTGAATTTCCACAATGGGTGCCAAATTCTGCCGCCAAAGAAACATATCAACTTCCAGATAGAATGCCACATTATGACTATGAAGTTTATCTTAGTTCACCTTATGCTCCAGATGCAACGCCTACATCAGAGAGCGTTGTGACGGTGCAAACACAGCTTCCCAGGGATCCTAAAAAACCACAACAGTTCGCCGATCCACGGTTTGAAAAAGTTGTTGGACGTACCAGTTCATTTCCAGACGGTTTCAGAAACATCTTTCCTATTCCCGGACAACCAGAAGATTTCCATGCAAAATATCGGAATAGGATGCTTGAAATTGTCGTGCCGAAAACCGGAACATATCATGAACTCGGAATAGAACAACCTGTCCACTATGCAAAACTTAAGGGATAGAGAGAAGTTAGCTGCGTGGGATAAGGATTACCTGTGGCATCCTTTCACACAGATGCGTGATTGGCTGGCAGAAGAACCGATTATCATTGAACGGGGTGAAGGGGTTTACCTGATTGATGTTGACGGAACTCGGTATCTTGATGGGATCGCCTCTATGTGGACAAACGTCCACGGGCATAATCATCCTGAACTAAATGCTGCCCTTAAAAACCAATTAGATAAGATAGCGCATTCCACCCTCCTTGGGTACAGCAATATCCCCGCCATTCAACTTGCCCAAAAATTGGTCGAGATTACGCCGAAAGGTCTTGATAAGGTTTTCTATTCCGACAACGGTTCAACTGCGGTTGAAGTCGCACTGAAAATGGCGTTTCAGTACTGGCAGCATCAAGGACAACCGCAACGTAAGCTGTTTGTCCACTTTGATAAAGCCTACCACGGCGACACAGTCGGTGCTATGAGTGTTGGTGGTATCGAGAGTTTTCATAACACTTTTAACTCCCTCCTTTTTAAGAGTATTCGCGTATCCGCTCCTGAAACTTACCGTTCCTCTAATATTGTAGACGATTCTGCTGAGACATTAAAAACTCGTTGGCTTGATGCGGTAGAACAGACATTATCCAAATATTCCGAACAGATTGCAGGCATCATTTTAGAACCGTTAGTCCAAGGGGCAGGTGGGATGTTAATTGCTCCGAAAGGGTTTCTGAAAGGGCTCGCTGCATTAGCAAAAAAGTGGGGAACGCTCCTGATTGTTGATGAGGTGATGACTGGTTTTGGTCGTACAGGAAAAATGTGGGCATGTGAACATGAGAACGTTACGCCTGACCTTTTATGTACGGCAAAAGGGCTCGCGGCTGGCTATCTTCCGCTCGCAGCAACGTTAACTACGGATGAGATTTATAATGTCTTCCTCGGTGAATATAGTGACCTTAAAACTTTTTTTCACGGACATACCTTTACTGGGAACCCGTTAGCATGTGCTGTCGCGTTGGAAAATATAGCAATTTTTGAACGGGAAAATCTGCTGGATCGCCTTCAAACAACTATCAAACACTTCCAAAATCGGCTTCAGGAATTCTATATGCTACCGCATGTTGGTGATGTGCGAGTCTGTGGGATGGCTGCAGGCATAGAATTAATGAAAAACCCGGACACCTATACCGCTTATCCGTTTGAGGAGAAGGTAGGTATCCGAGTCTGTAAAGCTGCACTTGCGCAAGGTGCAATGCTCCGACCACTTGTCAATACTATCGTCCTGATGCCGCCTTTACAAATTTCAATTTCAGAATTGAATTCCCTCCTTGATATTACCTATCGATCTATAGATACTGTAACAAAATAGGGTAGATTATAGTCCAATCCGAAAATATGTGGATAGTGGATATCGGCAGATTTCACCAAATCAACGGTATGAATGCGCGTGGCAGCATGCGCCAAATCAACGGTATGAATGCCTTAATGGCATTCCCCGTGTGGCATGCTGCATGATTCCCCGGATTTCGCGGATTATTAAGTTTGGGATTCCTAAAACTCCTATTCAAAGTTTGCCTAAATCTGTTGAAAAGAAATTTATCTTGCCAACCTCCCATCCGCGTCTTCCGCGTAATCCGGGGAATGCCTAAATGAAATTTAAATAAATATTTCGGTAATTTGGCGAGGTTAGGAAACCTCGCCAGCAGAGATACACACCTGCTGCTGGCGAGGTTTCCTAACCTCGCTAAAGGACCCAATTTATTTTTTAATCTTCATAATGGCATTCATACCGTTGATTTGGTGACAATCCGTGATTCAGACACATGCCAAAAACTTTACAAACCCCACCTCTCAATTAACTTGACATCTCCTCTAAATCATACTATACTATAATATAAACAAACCACACCGGAGGATAACCCTGAACAATGAAAAAGTTCTTAATCATACTTATTACATTCGTATTGTTAGTACCGACTCTCCAAGCAGAGATTACCTATAGTGAACATATTGCCCCGATTCTACAGAAGCAGTGTCAAACCTGCCACCGACAAGGCGAAGTTGCCCCGTTTTCACTGACTGACTACCGTGAGGCAAAAGCATGGGCAACCGAAATCGCTGAATACACCAAAGCACGGCTGATGCCCCCTTGGAAACCCGCACACGGCTACGGTGCCTTTAAAAATGAACGTAGATTAACCGACAAAGAAATTCAGATGATAACTGCATGGGCAAAGGCTGGTGCCTCCGCAGGCGATCTCTCAACGGTACCCCCGAACCCAAAATTTCATAACGGATGGGCACTCGGAGAACCCGACCATATTGTTGAAATGCCTGTCGAATACGAGATCGAACCGGAAGGTGAAGATGAATATCGACATTTTATTATTCCCACCAACTTTGACACGGATATATATGTTCAAGCAGTGGACGTGCAACCGGGCAATCGAAAAACGGTACATCACGTCATTGCATATCTGGATACAGAGGGACAAGGGCGAAAACTTGCCGCACAAGACCCAAAACCCGGATATGTCACAGAAGGCACGGGCCCCGGCATAGATGTCGCGGGAACACTCGGTGGATGGGCACCTGGTGTTACACCGTCCGTTCTACCTGAAGGCGTTGGGTATCTATTGCCAAAAGGTGCAGATATCGTCCTGCAGGTACACTACTACCGCACTGGACATACAGAGCGCGACCAATCGCGGATGGGACTCTACTTCTCCAAAACAGCGAAAACAGTCCCTTTGCAAATCGGCTCGGCAATCAACGATAAATTTATGATTCCAGCAGGCGAGGCGAAATATGCTGTCCACGCATCCAGACGTGTAAAAAAAGACAGTTATCTGTTAGCCACCATGCCGCACATGCATCTCCTCGGCCGCGACATGCGGATTATTGCTAAGCCGCCAACAGGTGCTTCAATTGATCTTATCTGGATACAGGATTGGGATTTCAACTGGCAGGACATCTACCATTACCGCAAACCTATCTTCCTACCGGCAGGCACACAGGTTTCGCTTGTCGCCCATTTTGATAACTCCGCTTCTAATTCCGCCAACCCGCATGACCCACCTATTCCTGTCGGTTGGGGAGACAAAACCACGGACGAAATGTGTATCGGTTTTATTTATTATGTGGATGCAAGTGAGTTTCAACCGGTGGAATAACAACCTTTGGTAGGCGCGTTTACAAAACGCGCCTACAGGTAGTATGAGGTTATTTCCGTCCTACAAAATACACCGCAGATGCCAAAATATGCGAATGCGGGTGCAGTAACAACAACATATCCAACCACACCAACGGAAACGTCAACCACCCCACCAGAAGTGATACTGCCTTCGCAACTAACAAACTCCCAAAAGAACACACAAGTCCAACATATTCACGAAAAATCCAATGGAGTGCTGTTGTCGGTCCTGCGCATGCACCGCTTTCAACTTCGCGAAATTGAGAAAACAGCGCCACGAACCCTGTAGTCGTCCAGCGTTGATAATCGTGAGGCGATGCATGGTAACCTTGTAAGAATGGCACCGCAGCACAAACATACCCGTCCGGTTTCAGTACACGGAACATTTCCGCCACAACACACTGTGGATCACGTACATGCTCCAGCACTGCCTCAGAGATAACGACATCAAAAACGTCATCTGCAAACGGTAGCGAGTGTCCATCTGCCACAATATCCACCGTAGGTGTTGCCTCAATTTCAAGATTTATGACATTCGGTGCACGGCGATGTGTGCCTGAACCCAGGTCTAAAATTCGTGCTTCAGGTCCCAATTCTCTAATCACCCGTTTAACAGCCCGCTTCCAACGCGGCGCAGGATAGGGACACCCCATCAGAGGTGCTAACAATCGGTTTTGCCGTAATCGACGTTTAATCCGTTCAACCATATTAAAAGTAGTAGGCACATTCCGTGTGCCGTAACCTTGCGTGCGTTTGTAGTCGCGCAATTCATTGCGCCTCTTACATTCAAATCCGACAATAAAAAAAAACGGGGTCAGAACTCTCTCTGACCCCGCCATAACCGACTTATACATCTACATCAGGAAACTTTATATTCGCTTCATCCGCCGCCTTAGCCAAATCTCTAACAATCTGCATCGTCAATCGCGCTAATTTTCGAGAAAATTCAGCATCCGAAATACCACGGTACCGGGATGGTTGCGATGAGCTGAGCCGCTCATTTGCAATCGCCATTGAGTTCGCAATCAACGGTAATGCAACCTCAAGCGGTTCACTAATTACTGGCAACTCAACCGATTCCTGTCCGACATTATCTTGTGTCTCAACTTCATCGGTTAACAAGCGTTCACGGTTTTCAGTGATTGTGTCAAGCACTTGTTTCGCGGCGAATTGGTGAGCCTCTTTTTTTGATCCTGGTATCGGATCAGACATTTCATGGATCCGGTCACCGTAATGAACTGTAACTTTCCAACTTGGTGCGTCTGGTGTGCCATGTTGTGTTTCAGAAAAGCGAGGTTGGCTTAATCCGCGTTCTTGGCAATATTCAATTAAAAGTCCTTTATAGTTTCCATCAGTCTTTGCAATATCAACATCCCAAACGGGCATATACTACCTCCCGAAGCCGCTTTATCTGTTATTATCATAGCGTGGGCGATATTCCATCGTGCGCGGCTTTACTTTCCGCTGCCGTTTCAGTTCAATTCGACGGCGCTTCTCACTCGGTTTTTCATAAAAACTTCGTTTTTTGATTTCGGTGACAACACCCGCTTTACCGCACAGCTTTTTAAAACGAGCAAGTGCTCTATCAAAGGATTCGCCTGAATCGACCGTAACTTCAACTTGAACCATGTTTACAATCCTCCTTCAGTAAAATTACTATAGTAGTATATCATATCTGAGGGCAGATGTCAACTTTTTTTGATTATTAGCTACTTGACAAGACCAATCAAATCCGTTATCATAAACTGCACAATAACCATTGAATCTTGTCAGGAGAACCTTATCTACGAAATAATCATTTTATGTTTTGGGACATGGTTAACAGGGGTAAGTAAAGCAGGCTTCGGTGGTGGCATCGGCATGATAGTTGTTCCACTATTCGCGCAATTCCGCCCCATCCGAAATGTTCTCGGCCTGATGCTGCCTCTCCTCTTCTCAACAGATGTTTTTTCACTGGGGCATTATTGGAAGCAGTGGCACCGTCAAAACATTTGGCAACTCGTACCCAGTGCTATCATCGGCATCGCTTTCGGGAGTTTCATCTTAAATGACATCTCAGATGTCCATCTAAAGAAAGTCATTGGTGGAATTGTCTGTCTATTTGCCGTATTAGAATTTTTCCGGCCCCGCATCATGCAGCGACTAAATCCAGATTCTACGGACAAAGAACCCGTTGTTCGTTTCAAAATGTGGCATGGTGTGCTTGCAGGGATCATCGCAGGTATTTTTTCCACACTTGCGCACATGGCGGGCCCGATCATCGTCATGTACCTATTACCACAAAGGTTAGGTAATCGTACATTCGTTGCTACAACCACTGTGCTTTACTTTTTCATAAACCTTGTTAAGTTTCCGTTCTATTACCAACTTGGATTTTTTCCGTTCGAAATCATCATAGAGGCTTTAGTGCTTTTACCATTTGTTGGACTCGGTGTTCAAGTTGGTGTCTATCTGAACAGTCGTTTCTCAGAACGAATCTTTTCCAGAATTGTGCTAATTTTGTTGTTCGCAACCGGTATACATCTATTATTTAGCTAAAACCTTCTTGTAGGAAACTTTGGAAACCTGATAACCAAACAACCATGGAGTTAAAATAATGACATTAAAATGGGGTGTCCTCGGTGCAGGCAGCGTAGCCCAACGCCGAGCAATGCCCGCTATCCAAAAAGCAACAGGCGCAGAACTACATGCTCTCTTCTCCCGAAACGCGGCACGCGCTAAACAACTCGCAACAGAACATAATGCTACCACATCATATAACAGCGTTGATGACCTACTCACCGATCCAGAACTTAACGCTATCTACGTCTCAACCCCTGTTAATCTCCACTGCAAACAGGTGATCGCAGCGGCAGAACAGGGATTGCATGTCCTTTGCGATAAACCGATGGCACTTAATCCTCAAGAATGTGAACAGATGATTGACGCATGCAATGCAAACAATGTGCATCTGCAGGTCTGTTTCCTCTTCCGATTCCATTCCTGTTTTCAACAGATTAAAACATGGGTTAATGAAAATCGGCTCGGACAGATAGTCCACGGTAGGATGCCTTTCCTGAAAAAATACTTGTTGACAGCAGACGAATGGCGCGCACAACCTGATAAAGGTGGAGGTGGGTGCTTCATGGACTTAGGACCGCACAGTGTTGATCTGCTACGTTATCTCATCGGCGAGGTCACCGAAGTCACTGCATTTTGCGACAGCGCAATTCATAATTACCAAGTAGAGGAGACCGGTGGTATTCTGATGCGGTTTCAAAACGGTGCGCAAGGCTTCACAGATCTCAGTTTCTCTGTTGCACAGTGCGACATTGTCCTTGAACTCTACGGCACAGAAGGGGCCGTATCCGTCTTAAATGATGATGGATGGAAAATCCATACATGCTTTGATGGCGAAAAGCAGGTTATTCCATCCCAATACGAGGACCTCTACCAACACCAATTTGAACATTTTGCCGAATGTGTGGCGACAGGAATAGCGCCGCTTGCCAGCGGGAACGACGGTTTAAAGGCAAACACTATCTTATCCGCAGCATACCAATCCGCCCGTACCAGACAATTTGTTCAATGTGTATAGAGGTAGAACTTTGATGTCGATCATTCAGAGAACTATGCCAAAATGACACACTTTCTGCACAACTCCAAAAAATAGAGACAAATTGTCACGATTTTACACAACCCAAAATACCGGAAAACCCGCTAAATAAGAGTACACCCACATTTCGAGAATTGGCACATATCTTGCGATATCTTAAAGCGTATTTGATTATATAGTTCGGGTTTACAATAAAAATATAAACAAAACCCGAAATACGTTAATAACCCATTTAGGAGGGAATTATAGATATGGCACTCGTACCCCTTGGCGATCGAATCCTTGTTATACGTTCCGAAGAGGATGAACAGCAAACCAGTGGTGGGATTATCATTCCAGACACCGCCAAAGAAAAACCTCAAAAAGGTGAAGTCGTTGCGGTCGGTAACGGCCGTATGCTTGATAACGGCGAACGGCAGGCTGTTGACGTTGAAGTCGGCGATAAAGTCTTGTTCACAAAATTTGGTTGGACAGAAATAACCCACGATAATGTCGAATATCTGATCTTGCGCGAAGACGAGATATTAGCTAAGATTAACTAAATAAGTAAGGAGTTACACACATGGCAGCAAAACAGTTAGCGTTTGATGAAGAAGCTCGGAATTCTATCAAGCAGGGCGTTGACAAATTAGCGGAAGCGGTCAAAGTTACCCTCGGTCCGAAAGGACGCAACGTTGTTCTTGATAAGAAATTCGGAGCACCTACAATCACAAAAGACGGTGTGACTGTCGCAAAGGAAATCGAATTGGAAGACCCCTATGAAAATATGGGGGCGCAAATGGTTAAAGAGGTTGCCTCTAAAACAAGTGATGTCGCTGGCGACGGAACCACAACGGCAACTATTTTGGCACAGTCTATTTACCGCGAAGGGCTCAAAAACGTTGCCGCAGGGCATAATCCGATGGCACTTAAACGCGGGATTGAAAAAGCCGTTGATACAGTCGTTAATTCTATTCAAGGGCTCAGCAAAGAAGTTTCGGAGAAAACAGAAATCGCACAAGTTGCGGCTATCTCCGCTAACAATGATTCCGATATCGGTGACCTCATCGCCGATGCAATGGATAAAGTCGGAAAAGACGGTGTGATTACTGTTGAAGAAGCAAAAAGCCTTGATACGAACCTTAACGTTGTGGAAGGAATGCAGTTTGACAGAGGTTACTTGTCACCCTACTTCGTGACAGATCCTGACCGTATGGAAGCTGTGTTAGAAGAGGTTGTGGTCCTCATTCATGAAAAGAAAATCAGCAGTCTCCAAGACATCAGACCGCTGCTTGACCTCATCGCACAACAAGCCAAACCCCTATTGATTATCGCTGAGGATGTTGAAGGTGAAGCACTTGCAACCCTCGTCGTCAATAAGATTCGCGGCGTACTCCGTTGTGCCGCCGTTAAAGCCCCAGGATACGGTGATCGTCGGAAAGCCATGCTTGAAGACATCGCTGTCCTAACCAATGGGCGCGTTATCTCTGAAGACCTCGGCATCAAACTTGAAAACGTCACACCAAACGATCTTGGCACTGCCAACCGTATTGTTATTGACAAAGATAATACTACCGTTGTTGAAGGTGCAGGTAGTACCGAAGCAATTCAGGGGCGTATCGACCAGATTCGACGTCAGATTGAAGATACCACCTCCGATTACGATCGCGAAAAATTGCAGGAACGTCTTGCCAAACTTGCCGGTGGTGTCGCTGTCATTAATGTCGGTGCAGCTACCGAAGTTGAGATGAAAGAGAAAAAGGCACGCGTTGAAGACGCAATGCACGCGACACGCGCCGCTGTGGAAGAAGGCGTTGTTGTCGGTGGTGGCGTTGCTCTCGTTAGAGCACAAAACGCACTTGCCGAACTCGAACTTGAAGATGCTACCGAACAGGTTGGTGTCTCTATTGTCGCTCGCGCACTTGAAGACCCACTTCGCCATATTGCCAAAAACGCTGGACAAGAAGACTCTGTCATTATCGCGAAGGTTAGAGACGAAGGCGGAAACATCGGTTATGATGCAAATGAAGAACGTTTCACTGACATGTTTAAAGCAGGTATCCTTGACCCGACTAAGGTTGTCCGTTTTGCGCTTCAAAATGCGGCAAGCATCGCAGCATTAATGATTACCACCGAAACGCTCATCGCTGAAATTCCTGAGAAGGAAGCCCCAGCTCCTCCAATGCCTCCCGGTGGTGACATGTACTAATCCAAGAGAACCTCTCATAAGTAGTAAGCAGACTCAGTCTGTGGGTAGGGTTTATGAGAAAAATCTCGTTATAGAAATCGGGAGGATGTTAATCCTCCCGATTTCTTTTACTAATACAAATTAACGCGATTCATAGCGGAGGTGCGGTTTCCTAACCGCACACTTAGCAAACTAAAAGTGATTGCTGATAAAATGCCCGCACTGCAACAGAAAAGTGAGGTCTTGCTGAATGAGGTTTTGGAATGTTAACAAATAGCAAATTATCGTATAATTGCCATATAATTTGTTTCTGGGTATCTGAAAGGTATATAAACTAATGGAGGTTTTCAATGACTGGAAAAAGAATGCCCGTGGAGGAAATACCTAAATGAGCAAGTCCCGTCGCAACCATATTGTATCTCAATTTTACTATAGAAACTTCACATCTACTCCCCATAAACCTCAGAATCAGCAAAAAGTTTATACCTTAGATCATAATGGTGTTATTGAAAATATTGAAAACAATGGAAGGAGAATTAAATCTATATGTCATGAGATAGGGTATAACACTGAACAACAAGAAAATGATTTTAGACAATTGGAAAAATTTGCAGCTAGTTCTATACGTAGGATAATAGATGGCAACTTCCGTAATATTGATTTAGAAAATGTTCGCGGTTATGTTGGATATTTAATCGCTAATCAACCACGCACCAGACAGGGGTTTATAGATAACGTAGTAGAAAGCACAAACGCTTTAGAGATCAAAGACGGTATTTATCGAAAAGGTGCTCTCACACTAATGCTTACCCAATTAATAGCAGACGAATTAGGCACTTGGGAATCTTATATCTATCGTGTTAAAGAGGTAAAACCAAATGAATACCAAGATTTATTTATTACAAGCGACAATCCCGTTGATACAAACAGAATTGATGCTATTAAAGTAGGTCAAATGCGGATGTACGGGGATGTCGAAAATGCCAGAATGGAAGATAATAAAAAAGTCGTGAAATATTATTGGGAGCCACCCAGCTTTTCCATTGAAGAAGACACGTACTATTTTCTTCCTTTGAACCCTATAACTGGATTCTATGTGTATAGAACACCGTCACAGAGAGACGGTTTAATTCAAGATGAGCATGTAGTTCAAAAAATAAATTTAAATCAATTTAGAGGGGCAACTAAATTTGCAATTGGACATGATTGTAAGTTATTAAAAAACGCACACAAATCTCATTTAATCAATAAATGAGGTTGCGAAATTTGAACAGATAGTTGTTGTGGTTAACAGTCAAGTAGATTGTCGGGCGTGTGCCTCTCTCAAGGGTATACGCTTGTGTTTTGTCTAAATAGACAATCATTCGTAACAGTAAAACTGTTCACCTAAACACAGATAAATGAACCACTACGCTTTAGTGTGGTGAGAATGTCAGTTACGAGGATGATATTCAACGATTGCAGGAAGCACTGGATTTGTAGATATTATTAGACAACACATTCAAGACCATAAGGAGTTAGACACAATGGCACAGACAACGGCTGAGTTTCTCATAGAACAAGGCAAAGCAGAAGGTAAAGCAGAAGGCAGAGCAGAAGGCAGGGCAGAAGGTAAACAGGAGGCAGTCCTCAAACTCCTGCAGCTCCGATTTCAGAACGTGCCTGAAACGCTCTCCCGTGAAATCTGCAATATCCACAACCTACCGCTTCTTGACGAGCTCTTAGAGCAAGCCATGACCGCACAAAGCTTAGAGGAAATAGGGACGCATTCCTCCTTGAAGTCGACCTGAAACGATTGATAGGATGATGACGATGA
The DNA here is from genome assembly GCA_965221425.1 of Candidatus Poribacteria bacterium. Lineage (GTDB taxonomy): Bacteria > Poribacteria > WGA-4E > WGA-4E > WGA-3G > MSPOR6. Next base: position 2,168,551 of record OZ244889.1, read on the forward strand.
TGCAGCAGCACCCCTCATCTGCTTAACGAAATGTAGACGATGCCAATGAGGTGTTGGAATTATCCAAACTATGTTGAAGAGAAAGCCTCCGATCTACAGCGTCAGTGGTTTGATAACACCTATCCCAAATACACTTCACATGCCTTCAACACATCTGCCACTGCAAATGTGTGCATACAAGGAGACGTTCCATCCGGTAACGCTTGGCACGCATATTCAAACCCGAGATTAAGGCAGGGACTACACGGCACAGTTGCTTCAAGACACGTTGCTTTTTCACTCCAGGGACCCCACTGGACAGAATTCGTCGGTCCGTGAAGTGCGATAATCGGTGTTCCTGCCGCCGCAGCGAGATGCATCGGCCCACAATTCCCACTAATAACCAAATCCGCTCGCGCAAATAACGCAACAAGTTGATTCACCTGTGTTTGTCCAGCAAGACAAACCGTCTCACACTTTGTCCGTCCTGCTATCCATTCCGAAATTGTCACCTCATCCGGTGCCCCAGTCAAAACGATTCGTGCATTGTAACGTGTCGCCAGTGTATCTGCTAATGTCACATAGTGTTCCTGTGGCCACCGTCGCCGCGGTTCCCTGCGCCGCCCCGCCTCCGGATGTAGCACAACAAGTGGATCAGATGAATCTATCTGTTCTTGTACCAATAAGTTCTGACACCATTCGCGTTCTGTTTCACCAATCCAAACCGCAAGCGCTGTATCCTCTGCACTACATCCCAATTCATGTGCAATGCTCAGAAAATTAAGTACTTCATGCTTTCCTGGAATGTGTGGAATGATGTCAGTAAACAGATAATGACGGTACTGATGCCCGGCACTAAATCCGACAAGGCGAGACGCACCGGTTGCGTATGCCAAAAGCGCACTAAATCGTGACCAATGCTCCAGATCAATCACTAAATCAAAATGCTCCTGCCGAAGCATCCGGATTAACTGATGGAGTGGATAAGAAAATAGAATTCGATGATCAATATAGGGACATTGTTCCAAATATGAGAGATTCGTTGGTGATGCCAAAAACGAGAGTTCTGCCTGCGGAAAACTCTTACGGATGGCACGAATGGTAGGAACTGCTAAGATTGTGTCACCCAATGCGGAGAGCTGAATGAATAGAATCTTTTTTGGGGTGTCCGCTTCGTTCCGGGACGAAAACTTGACTTTCTTATTTAGAAAAGTAATGAGAAATAATAATATACTGATCGGAATACCGACATACCGGTCAAAGAATTTTTGGAGTCGGTTTGACTGCATTGCACGCTATCCATAGGCACATAAGGTAGATTTTAGAAGGACTTTTACACTTTGCATCGGCGAGGTGGTGAAAGTGTCTATTTATTTATAATTCACCATAATTATGGCAGCGGCACTGCCTTTGTGCTATCCCCAATCCGCCGCATCGTAATATCCTGCTCAACTGTCGGGTCTGGCAGTCCAGTTTCAGCCAATCGGCGTCTCAAAAAAGCGTCCATATCGTTTCTTAATTGCGCCACAACATCATCTGCTTCTTCAGCCAAATTGTAAATCTCATCGGGGTCTTCTTCAAGGTCATAAAGTTCAATATCGGGCGTGTTATAAACGGCAGGCGTGTCGCCGGTCTCTACAATCAGCTTCCACTTTCGTGTCTGCCATCCGCGCTTTTTCATCCATCCACATTCCGTGAGGTAGATCGCATCATACGAACCGTCATTTGTGCCATTCTCAATCAAAGTTCGGAGACTAACGCCTTCCATCTTTTCACGTTTCGTTAATGTACTCTGTCCAGCATAATCCAAAACAGTTGGGGCAATATCTTTCAGCGAGACCAACCCCTCAAGCCGCTGTCCTTTCGGAATAACGGAAGGGCAATGAAGCACCAACGGAATATGGCAATTCGTTTGATACAAACCGTGATGATCATACCAAAGTTCGTGTTCATCAAGTTCTTCACCGTGGTCAGCCGTCATAACCAAAAGCGTCTCTTCCATCAGTCCGTTATCCTGCAGATATTGGAAAAGCTGCGCCAAAGATGCATCCATATAAGCAATTGAAGCATCGTATTGCGAGTTTACATATCTACGATCTGTCCAAAGTTGTTTTTTCGCGATATTGTCTGGATCACCGGGATCCGGCTTACACATCCACTGTCGAAAATAATCTGTAAACGGTTCACATGCATAAACGGCATCCATACTCCGATTGTTTGGATCGCATTCATCACCACTATAAAACATCCGTTCAAACGGAAGCGGTGGCAAGTAAGGCGTATGCGGATCCCAATAGTGCAGAAACGCAAACCACGGCTTGTCTTGCGACTGTGCAAGTTCCAACAGTTCTATCGCTGTTTGATTCACCGCTTCGGCTTTGCGCGCATTCCGGTATCGCGTTTCCCATTGATAACCGAGATACTGATTCTCAGGAAAACCGCGTTGAAACCAACGTCCTAAATTGTCTGCCGCTACAGTAAAATAACCTGCTTCGCTCAGCAATTCTGGGAGAGTCTTGATGTTTTCAGAAAGATTCAAACGTCCGCCCTGCGTTATAATTTGATGCGTCAACACATCTTTCCCTGTGAACATCGTCGTGTGTGCAGGATGCGTGGGGATATGTGGACTGATACAACTTTCAACAAGGGTTGCATCTGCTACCAACGCATCAATATGTGGGGTTGTTAGATGGCTATGCCCATAACAACTCATACTCGACGCGCGGAGCGTGTCTAATGAAAAAAGAATAATATTTCGCAAAATTTCTCCAAGGAGTTTCCCTAAGATATAAAACCATCACCGGATTGTAATTGCAATTAATCTGCTGCAGCGACATCAACTACTGCTACTTGCGCGCTTCGGATCGCTTCAGCCAAGTAAGTAATTCCTTCCGGAATATCATCTACATGGCAATACGCATAGGCTAATCGAATGGCTTTCACCGGATCGCCTGCATAGTGGAAAGCACTACCGTTGCTATAACCGACTCCCTTTGCGGATGCTAACTCATTTAGCTTATTCATATTGGTCGATTCTGGCAGATCAATCCAGAGGAAAAGCCCACCGCGCGGTTTCGTCCACGTACAGAGGTCACTAACATGTGTTTCAAGCGTATCTATTACGGCTTGACATTTAGCTCCAACAGCAGCATTTGTTTTTTCGAGATGTGCTTCAAGATGCTCCATGAAAAATTCAGCCACGATAGCACTTGCAAGTGCACTCGTCCCACCGTCCCAGCGATTGCGATGGATCATCCCGTAATAGGGTTGCTTGGCAACAAAGTATCCTTGCCTCACGCCTGCCCCCAGAATCTTTGAAAATGTCGCGATGAAGATAACACGGTTTGATGTATCTAACTTAAACAACGAAGCAGGGGTAGGGTTCGGCACAAAATCAATATCGCCATAGCAATCATCTTCCACAATAAGCGTGTCGTATTCTTCCGCAAGTTCCAGCATGCGGTGCCGCCGTTCCAGCGACAAAATTGCACCAGTCGGGTTTTGGTGATTGGAAGTCGTGTAGATGAGAGAAGGTGTGACATTTTGGCGTTTAAGTGCTTTCAACTGATCTTCCAAAGCATCCATATTCATGCCATCTACATAATCCATCGGTATCCCGACAATATTTGCTTTGAGATGCCGCATAATACCAAGTGTGCCGCTATAGGTAAATTCTTCCGTTAACACTGTATCGCCGGGCTTAATAAAAGTTCCTAACACTAATTCCAATGCCTGCATTGACCCAGATGTAATTGAAGTGTTATCCACTGGAAGTGGGACGCCTTCCCGACGTTCAAATCGCATTGACGCGAGTTCACGCAATCCGCGGTAACCAGACTCACCAGGGTAATTGACCAGTTGTCCGCCTAATTTACGGAGTGCTTTTGCACTTGCTTCAATCAACGCCTCAGTCGGAAATGTATAGGGGTCGGGCCTGCCCCCTGTAAATGCAAAATCTTTCATTTAGGTCTCCTTAAAATACTTGACAGATTCCATATTAACATTATTATAGCATCAGTTGGACAAAAAAACAATATCAAACCATAATGGAATCAAAGACATTCAATTGTCGATTTCCGCTATTGTTGGAGGGGTTTGTAACCCCGATTCAAATATACAGCCTGAAAATCGGGGTTACAAACCCCTCCAACAAAGATGTTTTGTGACAATTGAATGCCTCTGATAATGGAATAGGGTTATTTAGTTTTAATATACATCAAAACTATTGAAAACTAATAACGGGTGTGTAAAGTTTTTGGCATGTGTGTCTGAATCGCGGATTACACGGAGGACGCGAAGGGGAGGTTGGCAAGATAAGTTCCTTTTCAACAGATTTAGGCAAACTTTGAATAGACGTTTAGGAGTCCCAAACTTAATAATCCGCGAAATCCGGGGAATGCCTAAAGCAGCATGTACGTATGGCATGCTCCATGATTCATACCGTTGATTTGGTGGCAATCCGCGATTCAGACAGCAAAATGGGAAACGTCTCAGACAACGCATCTTATCCCAAACTTTGCCAAAAATTTTACACACCCAAATAACTCTGCCTCTTGACCTACACTATTTCGTGATGTATAATAAAATGGTATTCGAGGTAGTGTAGACATTATTAAACTTACTAAACAGGTTTTTACCAACATGGATCAAACTTTACATAAACCGATTACTGATAAATTTGTTGTCCTCACATTTGATGATGGATGCAAATCGCAAGCGACTTTTGTCGCACCGATTCTGAAACAGTACGGCTTCGGAGCGACCTTCTATATTACTGAAGGACTCAACTTTCTCAGCAATAAAGAAGCGTATATGACATGGGAAGAGGTGCGTGATCTACATGAAGCAGGCTTTGAAATTGGCAACCATACCCGCCATCACCGAAATGTCACACAACAATCAGATCATGAGTTAAAAAACGACCTGCAACATATTGATGATCGTTGTAAGGAATACGCTATCTCCCGTCCGACTACCTTCTGCTACCCAGGTTATAGTCATAACGAAGCGGCTGTCAAGGTTGTGGCGGAGCACGGTTTTCATTTTGCTCGTCGCGGCGTTGCCCCAGAGTTTCCTTACGATTCAGAAGGTGGGCGCGGTCCTGCTTATAATCCGACAGTTCATCATCCTCTCCTTATTCCAACGACAGGTGCATCCGGACCAAATTGGAACTTTGACGATTTCACATGGGCACTTGAGCAAGCAACAGATGGAAATATCTCAGTCCTGACGTTTCACGGTGTGCCTGACCTTGAACATCCGTGGGTTCACACCGAACCGAAAGCATTTGAGGCCTATATGGTGTATCTTGCAGAAAACGGTTATACTGTCATCGCACTCCGAGACCTAAACGACTATATCAATTTATAGTAAACTTTAGAATTAATTTGGACATTATGTTCGGTTCGGTTAGGAAACCGAACCATAGGCGTCAATTTTAGAAAATATTTCTTGTTCTAAAAGCCCTTCTGAATAGGCATGACGATTGGAACTGTCCACATCTTAGTCCCGTAGGGACGATATGTTTATAGAAAAACGTTGAACAACGCCTCTTTAGTCCCGTAGGGACGATATGTAAAAAATATGTCGTTGGGATACACATATCGTCCCCGACAAATACCAAACGCGTATTTGGCGTTGATTCACGGGACTAAAGACATATATACATTTCATATCTATAAACATATCGTCCCTACGGGACTGAAGACACTGCCAAATGGATTTACCCCTTAAATTGACGCCTATGGTTCGGTTAGGAAACCGAACCTACCGAGGGTATTGAGCATCAAACTGTTGGTTTGTGTCCGCATCTGCACAAACTAACAGTTTGTGCTACAGAAGTATCCCAATGATTTCAAAGTTCACTATACAATAAATTGATATAGTGAATAGTCCTTTTCTACTAAACATCTCATTTTACCAATTTTTTCAAATTAAAGTAATATTTACGCAACATTTTTCAATTACAATTTACATTGAAATCTGGTTATAGGAATGAAATACCACTAAATTGGGTCGTGGTTTACTCTTGAAATATATCAATTTATATTGTATACTTATTAAGCATTTTTTCTCTTATATCAAAATATGAAGTTTGTTGTTAATAGGGATAGTCGTGGAAGAATGAAAATTCTAATTGCAGGATTAGGTTCTATTGGTAGACGACATTTGCGAAATTTTCAAACGTTGAACGCGGGGGAATGTGTGTTGTTACGTACCCGTCGTTCTACACTTCCTGATGATGAATTGGCAGGTTTGCCGACTGAACATAATTTAGCGGAGGCACTTCAGAAACATAAACCTGATATTGTAGTCGTTTCAAATCCGACTTCGCTGCACCTTGATGTTGCAATCCGTGCTGCTGAAGCGGGTTGTCATCTGTTATTAGAAAAACCTATTTCTCATACGATGGATCGTGTATCAACTTTAGCAGACATTGTGAGACAGCAAGATGTGAGAGTGCTTGTCGGGTTTCAATTTCGGTTTCACCCTGGCTTACGGCACATTAAACAATTACTTGACAGTGATGCTATTGGTCCAGTCGTATCTGTTCACATCCACTGGGGTGAACATCTGCCTGCGTGGCATCCTTGGGAAGATTACCGCATAGGATATGCAGCACGCAGCGACCTTGGTGGCGGGGTTTTGCTAACATTGTGTCACCCGTTTGATTATCTGCGATGGCTAATTGGAGAGGTTGAAGCAGTTTCGGCAATGACAGCACAAGAAGGTGGATTAAACATTGAAGTTGAGGATACTGCAAATGTGATGCTCCGATTTACGAATGGTGCCCTCGGAACTGTTCATCTTGACTATGTTCAACGCCCACCGACACATACGCTACAAATTACAGGGCAACGCGGACGTATTCTTTGGGATAACGCAGATGGAGCAGTGCACTGGTATCAGACTGGGACAGAAACATGGAAAACTAAAGAGATGTCTCCTGACTTTGAGCGGAATACACTCTTTATTGAAGAAGTAAAACACCTCCTCAATTGCATTGAAAATGACACAGAACCGTGCGTTAATCTTGCAGATGGAATTGCTGCACAAATGATTGTGCTTGCAGCAAAGGAATCGAGTACAGAAAGAAAAGAAATAATTATTTCATAGCTGTGGTGTTGACGCAATAAAGGTTTTCGGATGAAAAAAGATCTGTTTGACTTACACGGAAAAGTGGCTATTATTACAGGGGGCGCAGGCCTGTTAGGGAAAGAGTATTGCCGCGCATTTGCTGAAGCCTCTGCCCATGTGGTCATCGCTGATGTGCGAGGCGGTGCTGCGAAGGATTACGCAAGCCAAATCAGTACAGAAGGACAACCAAAGGCAATTGGCGTTGAAACTGATGTTAGGGATAAGCTATCTGTGCAGTCTATGATTACCCGAACCCTTGACGAATTTGGTAGAGTTGATATTCTTGTTAATAATGCTGCCCTTGATCCAAAATTTGATACAGAACACGCATCTGAACATACAAATACTTTTGAAGACTATCCGCTGGAACTCTGGAATGAGAGTGTCGCAGTTGATTTAACTGGGATGTTCCTCTGTTCACAAGCAGTGGCACGACCAATGCTTCAACAGAAAAACGGTGTAATTATAAATATTTGTTCAACTTATGGAGTCGTTGGTCCCGATCAAAGGTTATATGAAAGCGATGATCCGACACAACCTCAAACCTATAAACCGATAACTTATTCTGTTACAAAAAGTGCTGTACTCGGTTTAACACGCTATCTCGCAACATATTGGGCAGGTAAAAACATACGGGTCAACGCGTTGACACTGGGCGGTGTATTTAATAAACACGACGAAGAGTTTGTAAAACGCTATAGTTACCGTACACCGTTGGGGCGCATGGCAGAAAAATCGGAATACTGCGGAGCGCTCCTTTTTGTAGCATCTGATGCAGCATCCTATATGACAGGTGCAAATCTCGTAGTTGATGGGGGTTGGACAGCATGGTAGATCAAAATTCAAATCTATCTGTGAATTCTAAAAAGTTGGAGGTATTAGGTGTTGTTCAGGCGCGAGGTGGATCAAAAGGTATTCCGGGCAAAAACATACGAAACCTTGGCGGATACCCGTTGATCACATATAGCATCGCTTCCGCACTTGCATCGGAATCTATCACGCGGCTCATAATTTCTACTGATGACGATGAAATCGCTGAAGTGGCAAGAGTTTATGGTGCTGAGGTGCCTTTTATGCGTCCAGATGAATTGGCAACTGATGACGCACAAGATTTTCCTCTTTTTCAGCATGCACTTGCATGGCTAAAAAGTAATGAAAACTATGTCCCGCAAATCATTGTTCAACTACGGCCGACATCGCCGCTACGTCCGAGAGGTTTAATTGATACAGCAGTCAAATTGCTATCAGAGGATAACTACGCAGATTGTGTTCGGACTGTGATTCCATCTCAACAGAACCCTTACAAAATGTGGCGGACAGACGAAAAATATCTTACCCCACTATTAGGTGATGAGTTTCCTGAACCCTACAACATGCCGCGTCAGAAATTACCGAAAACCTATTGGCAAACGGGACACCTTGACATAATTCGTTATGAAACTATTACTAAAAAGAAATCGCTTACAGGTGAACGGGTGCTACCCCTAATCATTGAGCCGAAGTACTGCACCGATATTGATACCCTTGAAGATTGGGAAAACGCAGAATGGAAGTTATCACGTAACAACCTTGATATAGACTTCCCAAAAGAAGGTGTGTGAAACAAACAATCTGAAAACATAATTCCGTCTAAACCTGCTTTAGTGATTGACTCGCCATAAAATCTTGGCGAGTCAACCAAATTAGTCCGTAAACTAAAAGTTGCGCTACAATAGATTGCTTGGACCGAACTTACGTTATTAAAATCGCATTCAGAAACACTAAAATAGACATAAGGAGAAAACTTGTCGGTATGGGACAGCCTGTTTATAGATTAAATATATCCGCACCGTTGAATCCTCTCTCGGTGATAGTGCTAAGCGGGTTTATCCAGATGAAAAAAAAATGCAATGGAAAGATTAAGGAGGAAAAATACATTAATGTCCTAACCAAATTTCTCGGTTGAATGGACAGAAATGTAGTGGGCGCTCCACTTGCGCATACACTAATCAATTACCTATGCTAAGAGAATTTACAAACAGTGTTACTCGATGGGATACGTTGCTATTCCACCGCATCTTTGGTTGGGGGGATAAACGATTTTTGAATCGTTCGTTCCGTTTAATCTCCTGGAGTGCTAATGGATATCTCTATCCATTTGTTGCGCTATATGTATTTCGCAACTATGGGGATGCGTTAAGTAAACCTTTTTTAATATCTGCATTTGTTGCATTCCCCATTAAGGGATTACTATATCACTTTCTTAAACAGGCGATGAAACGCGACCGCCCCTTTGAAACAATTGATGAAGTTCATTTTCGAGTCCGACCGCCAGACAAGTTCAGTTTTCCATCTGGACATACGGCTTCGGCGTTCCTTGTAATGACATTGCTATCAAGCTTCTTCCAGATTCCAGTACTACAAATTGGAACGTTTATTTGGGCGGCAATGGTCGGTGTAGCACGTGTATATCTCGGAGTGCACTATCCCACTGATGTCCTCGCAGGTGCATTGCTTGGAATTTGCACTGCTGAGATAGGAATGTGGTTTGCCATGTAGTAAAGATGCTATTTTAAAAGGAACTTAAAAGGTGATTTCTAATGAAAAAAAAGATTCTGTTTATATGCGGCTCAATGAATATTACAACGCAAATGCAACAAATCGCTCAAGAGTTACCTGAATACGATAAGTATTTCACACCGTTTTATGCAGACGGATTCATCAAAATTCTTAATAAGCTTAAACTTGTCGAATTTACAATTATCGGAGATAAACGTGCTGGGGAATGCTACCGTTATCTCGAAAAACAGAAACTGTCTATTGATTATGGTGGTACACAGCATGATTATGATTTAATTGTCACTTGCAGTGACCTCGTGGTGCAAAAAAATATTAAAGACAAAAAACGGATTGTCGTTCAAGAAGGCATCACGGACCCTGAAAGATTTTCCTTCCATCTCGTAAAAACTTTCAAATTCCTTCCAAAATGGTTTGCTGGCACATCTGCAAACGGGATTAGCAACAACTTTGACTATTATTGTGTTGCTGGCGAAGGTTATCGTGAGTTATTCATTCGCAAAGGTGTTCAACCCGAAAAAATTCGCGTGACCGGTATACCGAATTTTGACAATTGTCAAAAATACTACGATAATGATTTTCCACATAAAGGGTATGTGCTTGTTTGTACCTCCGATTTACGTGAAAAATTTCGTTATGAAAACCGGAAAAAGTTCATCAAAAAAGCACTTGAAATTGCCAATGGTAGACAATTGATTTTTAAACTTCATCCTAATGAAAAGTTTGAGCGGCGCACCGCTGAAATTAAAAAATTAGCACCCGACGCACTCGTATACACCTCTGGCAGTGCTGAAGAGATGATAGCCAACGCTAAAGCGTTGATTACAAGTTATTCATCAACGATCTATGTAGGCTTAGCGCTTGGCAAAGAAGTCTATTCTGTTCTGGATATGGATGAACTCCGACAATTGACACCCGTGCAAAACGGGTGTGCCGCACGTCATATTGCGGATGTTTGTCGCGAGTTAATCGGTGATGAGCAGAGTTTGGACGAACCCATTTCTTCAACTAAAAAACAGATTCCGGCACATGCCTGAGTGTCTGATCCAATTTGATTCTTACTATGTGTGCCTATTTACACAGCGCGCGTATCTCCCTAACAGTATAAATAATCACTCAATCATTTGGCAGATAGAATCCCACACTTCATCAACCGAGATCTGTTTCATGCAGATATTATCTTTGCACTTGTCTGTAAACTGTTTACATGGACTGCACGGTACATCATGGCGGATAATTGTGTGGGAGTCCCCGAGCGGTTGGAATCGGATGTGATTGCCAGGACCGAACAGTGCTACGGTAGGTGTTCCCACTGCAGATGCAATGTGCATCGGGCCAGTGTCATTTGTGAGAAAAAGGTCGCACTTTTCTATGCAAGCGGCTAACTGCCGAATGTGGAGTTTTCCTGCAAATGGAATAGCAGGTTCGTTCATTAGGTTACTAACGGAATGGACCAGGTCTATCTCTTTCGGACCACCGAAAATGATGACTTGTGCTTTGAAATGTCTGACCAGTCTATCTCCAATGGCTGCGAAACGTTCTGGCATCCATTCCCGCAATTTCCATCCTGCCCCTGGAAACAGGCCGACCTTTAACTGCATTTCTACTATACCCGCTTTTTCAAAAGAGTGATGAACATCTGCACGTTCAGATTCTGCAAGAAAAAGTTCTAATTGACGATTTTCTGCTGGTATGCCGGCTGCATGCAACAGATCAAAATAGTGTTCTATTGCATGTTTGTTCCCCTGTTCCGGAACACGGACAGTACAAAGTTTACCTTTGCCAACCCGTTCAGATGCCCCACTGAAATACATTAGCAACTCCGTACGAAACTTACGTTGAAAATCGAATGTTAACGCAAATTTCCGTTGGCGTAAGATACGGATAACCCGTAGCATTTCTCCTGTATCCTTGTCTTTGGCGGATCTATTAAACTCAATTATCTCATTAAGGTGTGGGTTTTGTTGGAGAATATCTGCTGATTGTTTTGCGACTAACATCGCAATATAAGCATTAGGAAAGTGAGCGCGGATAGCTCGAATTGCTGGGGTTGTCAACACAATATCTCCGAGTGAACTGAGGCGAATGAGTAAGATTTTTTCCATGATTTTTAATTTATAGTGAAATCCATAATTACTTTTACATTGGCGAGGTTAGGAAACCTCGCCAGCGAGAGTGTGTCGGGTTTGTAATTAATTCGTTGAGATGTAAACATATTTTCGGATTTTACTATAGTATTCAGTTGTCAGGGCTTAACTTTAGCTAAGAGGTTTCACATCTATCCAAGCTGACACCGCTGCTGGCGAGGTTTCCTAACCTCGCTACATTACCCATTTATTTTCTTAATTTTCTTACAGTTTGCGCTACAGAAGTGCCCCATTTTCATAAGAAAAACTTACAATTTTCTTTTCAATTTGATCCACTGCTGCTTCTACGAGTGCCGCTATATCAAGACTTTCCTCTGCTTTTTCTAACTCAGCAGCTGATGCGTGCGTTGCGGGATGCTTCGGAACAAAAAGAGAGCAACAATCCTGGTGTGGGAGCGTAGAAACTTCAAAGGTGCCTATCTGTTCTGCTTTTGCGATAATATCAGCTTTGTCGTCACCGATAAGGGGACGCAGAATCGGTATGTCTGCAATCGCTTCAATTGCCCGGAGGTTTGTAAGTGTTTGTGAAGCTACCTGGGCGAGGCTTTCACCTGTAACGAGTGCCTCCGCTTCATCAAAAGCAGCAACACGTTGTGCAATGCGCGTCATCATACGCCGATACAGCAAAACCCGAAACGAGGCAGGTGTTTCTGCTACGATAGTTTGTTGAAGTTCAGCAAATGGTACCAGATAAATTACACTTCGGTAGTTTGACTCTGCCAAAATATTAGTTAGTTCCATTACCTTTTCCAAAGATGCCTTATCAGTATAAGGGTAACTGTAGAAATGAATAAAAATGGCTTTTGCGCCGCGTTTAATCATTTGCCACGCTGCAACGGGAGAGTCAATTCCACCAGAAAGCATCACAAGAACTTTACCACTAACACCAACCGGCAGGCCCCCTGTACCTCGAAGCTTGTCCGTATAAATGTAGACATTGTGATGTGATACATCTACCCATACCCGCAGGTCGGGGTTATGCATATCTGCCCGAGCGCCAGTCTGTTGAATCAAGTGCGCCCCTACCTCACTGCTAATTTCTGGCGAAGTTAACGGAAAGGATTTGTCGGAACGTTTAGTTTCAACTTTAAGTGTTTCAAAAGATTTACCTTCAGTCAGCTGCAAAGCAGTGTCTTTTATTGCAGCAATATCTTTCTCTGCTTGATAAACAAGTTCAAAATGTGCAATACCCATAACCCCACGCAGCCGTTTCTCAATTTCAGCAATATCTGTCCCTTGCTTAAGATGAACAACGATCCTATCGTGAAGTCTTTGGACTTTTGCATAACCTGTACCGCGCAGTGAGCGTTTAATGTTTTGGGTGAGTTTCTTTTCAAAAAACACTCTATTTTTTCCTTTCAACCCAACTTCAGCGTAATGAATAATAAATAACTTTTCGGTATAATGCATCGCTACTAATCCTTGCATAACTTGAGTTCGATAAAAGTCTTTGTCCCGCAAACTGTCCAAAGATTATTTTATTAATTCGGTCCTTTTTGGTCCGCACGGAACGCGCGGACCCCGCCGCTGGCGAGGCGGGGAATGCCTAAAGGGCATTCATACCGTTGATTTCTTCCTAACCTCGCCACATTACCGATTTATTTTCTTTATCTTCATACAGCTTGTGTTCCACAGATGCACAAACTAACAGTTTGTGCTACAGTTGATTTCCCTAACACCCACTTATCTACACCCAAATTCAAATTATTTCGGACATCCAGCTCATGTTACTTTATAGTGAAACCCGTAATTATCTGGACATTGGCGAGGTTCGGAAGAAATCAACGGTATGAATCATGGCGAATGCCATCCGGGGAATTCCTAAAGACGAATGCGCCAAATCAACGGTATGAATGCCATTGGGCGAATACGCGTGTGGTATTCGCCATGATTCCCCGCCTCGCCAGCGTTATAGAGTAGGGATTGTTGTTCATTGAAATGTCCACATATTTTCGGATCTTACTATATTTTCAACTCACGTTGAGAACAACCTTTGTTAAACGAAAATGGAGTTTTGCCACGTTCCGTAATGCATCGGCTCCGTGCAATTTTATAAATTCTTTGCCCGCCTCTGTAACCTGATATGCCCCTCTCGGCAGCCGCAAATCGTATTCTTGAGATAATGATTCTATGCCTTTCAGAAAAGCATCACGCGCTATTACTGAAGCAGCTGCCACTGCGATGTCTCTTTCCGCTTTAGTTTCCTGCTTTACCTTTATATCTCGCTCTGTCAACTGTGGTGTGATAACGTCATTACTTGCAAATTTATCCACAAGCACGTGCTTCGCTTCCATGCGGTTAGCAAGCGTTTGAATGACCTCAACATGTAGTTTTGCGAGCATCGTATTTAGATTTTGACCGCGCTTTTTGAGAGATTCATAGAAAGAATTGTACTCCGCTGGCATTTTTTGCTCAACAACGATGTGTTGTTCATAGTGTTTCCACATCCACTCAGCGAGTTTTTGGACGCGTGGAATTGAGACACCTTTCCCGTCAGAAATACCTTTTTCCAAAAATTCCTCACGGCATTCAGCATTTACGTAAACGCCTGCAACCACAAGCGGACCGAAGTAGTCGCCTTTTCCCGCCTCATCTGTGCCTATCCATTCATTCCAGCTGTGTATATTATTCATATTATATCTATCTTGAATTACAGAGAGCAGCAAATTGGGTGACTTGGCGTCCGACCGCTTTCACGCGCGCTGTCAATTCTGGGTCATATAAATCGCCGTTTTCATCAAAAGCTTCAGAAGCACGAGGGATTGAAACATCGTTAGGAATAACCCACGCGCGTAGTGTTGCCCCTACTGTTCTTAACATAGACAATGCATTTCCTGCCCCCATCCTACCCCCCGAAACACCGATTAATCCTACAACTTTATTTTCAAATTCCTCATACCTCATCAAGTCTAATGCGTTTTTGAGAACACCACTGAAACTTCCATGGTATTCCGGAGTGCCGAGAAGAATACCGTGCGCGCGTTTCACCTTTTCCTTAAGTTTGAAAACATCGGACGGATATTCAGATTCGTCTGCAACTGCGCCGTGGAAAATGAGCTGGTATTCATTCAAATCTAACAATTCCACTTCTGCACCGACTTCTCTCGCCCCTGCAAGGGCAATCGTCAATGCTGCATGTGTGGTGCTACCTTGTCGTAGACTGCCACATAAACCGACTACATAGATGGGATGGTTATCACTGTTTGGCATTTTAGTCCTGATTTGGGAAAATTGAAAATTTGTACAACTTCTTTTTTACTGCTTCAATTATACAAAGAGCCTTGAAAAAAATCAAGGTGTGAACTGCAATTAATTTCAAATTTTTCTTGATTAATTTAATTGTTTTTGATAAAATTGTTTAAGTTGTAAAGTAATATACGGATCACCCGCAACGATCCGTAGCTGTAACATTAAACTTATTTGTGTCCCTTAAAGGAGGTATTCACAATGAAATTGCTTACGTATCTATGTATTGCAACCCTTACCATTATGTGGGGAGGACAATTGTCGTCACACGCTGCTGTTAGTGATGATGGTTTGATTCTCTACCTCGGTTTTGATAGAGAAAGTGGCGGAACGGTTAAAGATGGAACTGGCGGAGGGAATGACGGTACACTTACTGCTGGTGCAGAAATAACAACCCAGGAGAAAGTACACGGAGCAGGCTCTCTGGAAATCATAGACCAGAACGCAAGCGTCCAGGTTGAATCTTTCCAAGAGTTAGCAGAATATCAAGATAACAGTTATGTTTTTTGGATCAACTTCATTCAAGGTTCAAACGGTGCTTGGAGCCAAATAATTGCTAAGCCTGCTCCAGGTCAAGATCGCTCACCCGGTATCTGGGTACGTCCTGCTGAATTAGGGATTCACTACCGGTTTAACCCAGGTAACAAAGGTGCTGGTTACGTTGGTCCCGATGGTAACAACACCCAGTTTCAAACCAAAAAATGGTATCACATTGCTGGCGTTAGAGCAGGAACAAAATTAACCTTTTATGTAGATGGAGTAGCAAAAGCCGAATATAACGATATTCCTGCCGCAATTGACCAGGGTGCGGATAAATTGTATATCGGTAAAAGTCCCAGGTATAGGGCTGCCACGTTCCATCTTGATGATCTCTATATCTTTAACAGAGCTCTCAGCGTAGATGATGTTAATGATGTTAAAGATGGTCTGCTTTTGCCTGTTGAACCAAAAGATAAACTGGCAACAACGTGGGGAAAATTGAAAACGCATCGTGACTAATTCTACAACTTATATACAATATAGGGACAGCTTCTATGCTGTCCCTATTTATTTTTTAACTATCGCTTACCTTAACATCCTAATATAACCTAAAACCAAATTAACGTGATAATTCTCGGTAGGCGGGGAATCATGGCGAATACCATACGCGTATTCGCCCAATGGCAAGGGCCTCATAGCGATAGCGTCTTGGGGAGCCTACCGTTGATTTGGCGGTTTCCTAACCACACCATAGACATCAATTTTAGGAATATTATCTGTCCTTTGGATGTGTTCAATCCAGAAATTGATGTCGAATGCGCGTTTGGACAGCTCTTATCTTCTGTAGGAGTGAGCTATGCTCGCGACATCAAACGAACGGTCGCGAGCAAACTCGCTCCTACAGAAGACATCGGGCTTGAAATGCTCTCCTATAGGAACGACATATTTATCGTAACGCAATTTGCACACACATATCACCCCCGCCAAATACCAAACGCGTATTTGGCGTTGATTCACGGGACTAAAGAGCATTTCTCATATTCAGAAATTCCTTAAGTTTACACCTATATGTAGAGCGGAGCGAAACCCGACACGTCTGGTATATGTCAGGTTTCGCTCCGCATTTATAAGTGTTCAAATTATAGACAGCTATGTTCATTTTCTAACAATCAATTCAACTATCGTCCAAAGAACTTGTGGCGGTTCCACACTGTCTAACGTTAACTTTAAATTGGCATCACATTTGCTACTATTGTTCGTAAGACGATTAATCACGAAATCACTGTCTCTTATTTTTACACAAAATACCTTGAAAATTACATTGAAAAATGCTAAAATCTAAATGATGCGTTCTATTAAGTATAAGATTTATTAAAACCTATATTCTAAAGGTAAAGAGGATGGACGAGTAATGAAAAAAATGATATGGGTAGTGATGCTGTTCCTGATGTGTGTCGCTACCGGTCACAGTGAATATAATGGTGAATGTTGGGTTGTTAGTAGTGGAGATACTGTCTACAAATTACATGCAAATGGTAAAGCAGATCCTTCTGCTATCCAAGGATTAAAAAATGCAAGTACTGTGCAAGTTAATCCTGTTACTGGGATTGTTTGGATTGCAGTTCCTGCAAATAATGTTGTTTTCAGGTATGATCCGGCGGCCAATAAATTCACACAAACCCCTGAGATTAAAGCACCTACGGGAATCTCAGTTAACCCAACTGATGGTACGGTTTGGATCGCTGGACTTGACGGTGTACGAAAAGTCTCTGCTGATGGACAAAATATTCTTGCCCAAGTAATTCCGCCCGACGGACCTGCGAATCTTGACTCGGGCAGATTCAATGTGGCTGTCAACCCAAAAGATGGCAGCTGCTGGATAACGGATGGAAAAGGACCAATTGCACGTTATGATGCAAATGGAAATTTGCTTGCAAATGCTCCACCGCTGAACGAACCGAAAGGCGGTTTGTCAGTAGACTACCAAGGGAATGTCTGGATAGCAGATACGCAGGCAAGTATCATTGTCCGTTACTCTCCTAATGGGGAAGAATTGGTAAAAATAACCGATATTCTTAACCCGGTTTCACCCAGTGTCAATCCAAAAGATGGAAGTGTATGGTTGGCAGGAAATAACACAACGCTGATCAATTTATCGTCAACAGGCACAAAAGTTAAAGGATTTGAGGTTGGAGCAGCAATTGTCGCAGTAACCTATTCACCTGCCGATGGCGAAATCTGGATTGCTGATATGCTTGGTGTAACATTCACGGGGCAAGTTAGCAAATGGACAGCTACTGGCGAGATGCGTTTTGCAAATGCTATTCCGCAGCCTTCTACCGTTTCAATTGGGTTTTGGGAAGGAAAATGATTCGAAATTAAGGATAATTGAGAACGAGAAACCGAGCGGACAAAGCCCTCCTACAAGAGGACTTATTGCTGATAATTTGGGAGATGTATTATGAAAAGATTTTTGGCCCTTGCAATTGGAATGTTTTTTGTTGCTATTATCGGAAATGCAGACGTACAACTCCCAGATTTTCAGATTGATGCCGAAAGTATAACCTTCTCTAACTCGACACCTGTTGAAGGGGAAGAGATTACAATTGGGGTTGATGTAAAAAACGTTGGAACCGGCACACCTACGATGAATGAAGATTTAGTAGTCGATCTTTATGAGGGCGATCCTGCAACAACTCCACTCCAGATTTTATGCAATGATGTCATTTTGGATTTGGAACCTGGGAAAACGAAGCGTGTAGAGGCACAGTGGCAGCCTCCTATCGGTAAGACTGAGATATATGCCGTTGTCAACCCAACAGGGAAACTACATATAGTAGAATCTAACAAAACGAACAACGTTGCCCACGCTGCAATAGTCGCTACCGAGAGGACGTTCCCGGTAGTAACCCCAGAACAAATTCAAGCATCTATTGATCGAGGTATTGCGTGGATAGAATCACAACAGGGTAAAAGTAGTCGGACCTGTTTGCAATGTGGTATCGAAAACCAACTGATTTTAACCTGTGTTATCTGTGGGGCGAGTCTAAAAGGTTTAGCAGAAAATTTTGTGCCGGGTTCAGTTTGGAGTTTTGGCGAAGACCCGCTACAGGAAACATCATTAGCATTACAAGCGTTGCTCGCAGCGGGACGTACACCATCTGACCTATCCGTGCAGAAAGGTCTTGCAGCCCTTCTTGAACGGGATTGGAATAATCTTGATGTGTACCAATATGCTGTCCTCGTTCCGGTATTGGTAGCAATACAAAACCCGGATCATCGGGAACGCGCGCAATTTGCAGTGAACCAGTTAGTAAAAAAGCAACTTCCTGTAAAAGGGAGTGAGTTTGCTGATCCGAGAGATGACGGCGGATGGGGGTACGGTTACTCAGCAGATGGGGCACACATGAACATGGTCATCTACGCGCTTTATGCTGCAAAACAGTGGGGACTTGAAATTCCGAAAGATACATGGACACGTGCCGAGAAGTGGATTCGCGGAAACCAGACCGATACAGGTGGATGGCTCTATAATTTAGTTGAAGAGGGATCACTTTGGGGAATAGGGGTTTACGGTAGCATGACCGCGACAGGTTTGTGGGCACTCCGTGCCTGTGATGTTTCCATTCATGATCCTCAGATACGAAAAGGACTTGACTGGATAGGAAAGCATTGGTCGCTTACCCGAAATCCAGGATCGACTTCGTGGCTTTACTACTTTCTTCTATCCCTGCAGCGTTTTAGTGACATCCCACCGAAGCAACAAACAATAGCCGGCCATGACTGGTATAATGAAATTGCGAACATGATGGTCACAGAACAAAAATCGGACGGTAGTTGGGATAGTCCGGGGGCAGCGACTGATTTTATGTCGACCTGTTTTGCAGTGATGTTTTTGAGTCGTGCCCTTGTTGGGCCCACAGCCCCTAATATTGGTGTAGTGCCACAAAGTTTGCGATATTCACCGCCATCTCCTCGCGTTGGCGAAGAAGTCAAACTCAGTGCAACGCTTTGGAATACTGGCACCCCTTTTGACAAAACGCTGAACGTCAAATTTTACGCTGACAACACTGAAGTGCAAACAGCAGAAGTTTTTTGGACATCCTCACTCAATGAGTCCGTTGTTTCAGTTGATTGGGTGCCAAAACAGGAAGGTGAAACAGAGATTTCTGTTCACGTGGACTTTAAGGATACAGATGAAAACGATAATACGGAATCTGTAACGCTGAATGTTCACCCAAAATCCACTGATGCTACTGACACAAAACTGGTAGATATTAAGAAAGTTTCTGAAACTGTATTTCAGATGGGAACTGTTGTTGTTGATATTCACAAAAAGGAGATAACTGCCACTGGCGAAATTAACATCGCAAGTGATGATACAATAATTGAATTCTTTGCTTGTGGGACACGCGGACCGTCCCATGAAAGCATCTTAATGCTTGATACCGAACCACTTTTTCTTTTTACGGCACTCGGTTTGTTAGACCTTGAAGCAGGCATGAATCTTGAAGTTCAAGGTGATCCGCGCGATCCTGAGGGCTCTCACGTACAGATGTGGGTTGAATGGCAACAGGGAGAAAAAGTTGTTTCACGCCTCGCACGAGACTTGGTCTGGAATGTAATGTCTGGACAACCGATGCAAAAAACCCATTGGGTTTTCACTGGCGGACGCAAGAGAAAAAACCAACTCACCTCCCAACTCACTCATAATATTATTGCAGTATACCGTGATCCGGATTCACTATTGAATAATCCATTACCCGGTAGTACTGATGATCGTACCTATCGCGTCAATACCGATGTAGTTCCGCCTAAAGGCACAAAGGTCAAGCTCATCATCCGTCCGATATGAGTCTTCAACCACAAGTTTATGCGGTGGGTTAAATACCAATTAAAACTTCTGGGAGAAAATAATGCCTATTTTTGAATATCACTGCAACGCCTGCAAGACTAAGTTCGAAGTGCTACAACGAACAAATGATACGAAGAAAGCTCTGAAATGTCCCGACTGTGGTACTGAAGATACCAAAAAACGTTTATCAGCATTTGCAGCTATGGCAACCCAAAAGGAAACTGCTAAGGATAGTGGAACCTGAGCACTTCCAAATTAGAGACAGTTTGTCCTCATGAAACAGAATCCCGAAGCAAAACCCGTAAATATCCTTCGTGAAATAGAAGCGAACAAAATTGCTCCTGTTTATCTGCTCTGTGGAAAAGAGACCTTTCTTATTGAAGGCACGCTCAAGCAGATGTTGGATAAGCTCCTACCTTCTGATACCCGCGATTTCAACCTAACTATTTTAGATGGTAATACTGTTTCTGTCAGAGACATTCTCAGTAACGTTGAAGTGTATCCGATGATGGCAGAATGGCGAGTTGTCGTAGTGGAAGATTTCTCCGCATTCAACAAGACACAGAAACGAAACGCCTCACCGACAACTATTATCCATAATGCGATGCAGGTTAAAGCGGAGGATGTTCAAAAGTGTGTTACGGATATTGCTAAACTTCTTGGCGTTTCTACACAACAGATTGCCGATGAACATCCAGATTTTAGCAGTGCTGCTGAAGAGATCAGTGAAACACTTGGTGGCGGATTAACTGAAGATGTCCGAGCATTTCTTACACGTTTACCTGAACTTGCCGCACAACTTGAAACCCATTCTGAAAATGGAGACAGCGATAGTGATGCAGACCTGTTGTTGGAATGGCTGCAAGGCAATCTTCCTAAGACGAGTGTGCTTATCTTTACAGTAAAAGATGAGGTAAGTAAGACAAACCGATTTGCTAAAGCGATTCAAGAAGTGGGCGGCAGATATGTTTCTTTTGATCCTTTAGAAAAAGGGACATCACTCAACCGGGACCCGCTTTACAAAAAGGTTATGGAGAAATTCGCAACCTTCAATAAGAAAATAACGCCACGTGCATTTGAACTACTCCGTAACCGAACTGGTGGCGATATGCACACAATTGCTGAGGCGATCAACAAGATCATCAACTACGTCGGTGATAAACAGCAAGTAGATGAACTTGATGTCCGAAATTTGGTAACACAAAGGGCTTTTGACAGAATTTTTGATCTTACCGATGCTATTGGAAAACGTTCAACCCGACAGGCATTGAAAAGCCTCCGCGAAGTGTTAGCAAGCGGCCAAGGACCAATTCCACTCACCGCAACAATTGCAACCTATATCCGATCCTCCCTTCAAGCGAAGTTGATAGTCGTGAAAAAAGGGTTGAAACCCATAGGAAAACGGATGCGCTACCCTGATTTCATCACAAAAATTTTTGAACCGCTGGCTCAAGAAGTTGGAGAAATTCTACCGAATTCTGCCGGACATAACGTCCTGAAAGGGAGCCCATTTCCCGCTTACAAGATTTTTCAAACTTTACATGCATTCACTGTTGAAGAATTAATGGATGCCTTGGAAAAAACCTTAGAGGTAGAAATTCAATTGAAAACAACCCCCTTTGATAAGGAGGTTCTTCTTGAACAGTTAGTGTATGATATATGCAACAGTTCAAAGCAGCAGTGGAATAAATAATACCATCAGGACTTATGCATTTTTTCTTTAAGTCCCCCTGATAAGGGGTTAAATCACTGAAATAACGCCTTTTTAACCCCTTAAAGCATTTTACATGCAAAGTAAGCAAACGGTAGGCGCGTTTACAAAACGCGCCGAGCCCAGATATCAGATACTGTAAACGGCGCGTTTTGTAAACGCGCCTACCGGGCCTGGATGCACGCTAAATTGACAGTTATGGGTAGAACTTGCGAAACCCTTATACGTCAATTTAAGAAAGATGAGCAATGCAAAGTAGTAGGCACACGCCGTGTGCCGTCCGCTTGCGAAAAGGTTACGGCACGCGGAACGTGCATACTACCATGTCCAAATCAACGCCTCATACACGTATGGTGTTTGTCGGGTCTCAGTGCCTGATCGTTGTTTCTTTAACCAAGACAGGCACTGAAACCCACTCTACAAATGATTATGAGAGAAGTTGTAGATTTTACTATAAATAACGTGAGTTTGATAAAAGCCTATTGTAGCGCAAACTTTCCAGTTTGCGCCTATAGCACACAAACTGGAAAGTTTGTGCTACAAGAACCGCAAGGTGGGCCTTCGGAGAAAAAACCTGTTATTGAGCTGATGTCACTTATTATCAAACTGGCGTTATAAATATCGGACAAGGATTAATTCATGACGACTGCTGAATTTATTGAGAAAAAACAGAAGATTTGGGATGAGTTAGAGGCATTGTTGAACCAACCCCGAAGTGCAAATGCGCGGCAACTTAGCCGGCTCGGCTATCTGTATCGGCGTGTTACGTCCGATTTAGCGGTAGCGCGGCGCGATTTTCCACAGGACAGATGTGTTACATATCTGAATGAGTTGGCATCCCGTGCACATTCCACTGTTTATCAAACTACCCCACTGAAACGTGGATCACTTTGGCAGTTCCTTCAGTACGGTTTTCCACAAGTATTCCGAGAAAATATCCATTTTGTTGGCGCTGCGTTCCTTATGTTCACCATTGCGTTTGCGGGTACATATTGGAGTGCTTTGAGAACTCCCGCATTTGCGGAACAACTTATTCCTGAAGCCACTTTAAAGCACATCAAAGAACTGGGTAGCGGTGCTTGGAATAATACATCAGCAGAAAACAGAAATCTTTTTGCTTCTTTTGTGATGACGAATAATATTCGAGTCGCGTTCTTTGCATTTGCTTGGGGCATTATGTTTATGGTGGGCAGTGTCTATATTTTAGTTTACAATGGGATTCTCATCGGTGCTGTTGCGGGGTTGTGTCATGTCAATGGAGTAGCGCTGACACTCTGGTCGTTTGTGTCACCACACGGCTACATTGAACTAACAACGATTTTTATTGCTGGCGGGGCAGGCATGAAATTGGGATATTCACTTATCGCGCCATCGCAATACACGCGTAAACGTGCTTTGATAAACGCTGCGCGAACTGCAATTCAAATGCTTGGCGGGTGTGTAGCTTTACTCATCGTAGCTGGTACTATAGAAGGTTTTGTGTCACCTTCTGAGTTATCAAACGCGGTCAAAATCGGTTTTGGTGCGCTGACTGGAGTCGTACTATTCACCTATCTCTTTGGGATGAAACCCCGTTAAAACCGACTTGGGTAAAGTCCTAACTGTGCTTTCCTTTTTAATCCGTTCCAAAAACCGCTCCTACCAGAGCGGATCCTAACCAATACGCTAAATTGACACCTATACATCACGCTATATCTTAGATTTCGCCTTTAGTTCTAAATACTTATTTACCACCGCCATTGTCAACTGATGTGCGGGAACATCAATTGTGATAACACCTTGGCGGCGTAAAATTTCTAAAGTTGCGTGTTTTTCCTGCAATAGTCGTTCTGCGATTGCTTTCTGATAGACCGATTTAGAATTCGATGGTTTCTGAGCAGCCAATTCAACGATACCAGAATCCGTCAATGTTACGCAAACGACGAGATGGCGTTTGGAGAATTGCGCAACATAAGCGGCTATCCCTTCAGCAGAATCTTTGTCGAGAATGTCAGTAAAAAGTATAATAAGGGCGCGCTTTCGCTGTTTTGCAGCAAGATAGGTGAACGCCGATTCAAAGTCTGGTTCTACCGGATACACTGGCAATGCGTAGATCGTTTCTAACATTGTGAGAAACTGTTTCTTTCCTGGCTTTGGCGCAAGATATTGGTGAACGGTATCCGCAAAAGCAATTAACCCGACCTTATCGCCTTTCAAAGTTGAGACATGGGCAGCCATCAAAGTTGTATTGATAGCGTAATCCAACTTTAACATTGCCTTCTGCGATCTTGATTCAGCATCAGGTATTTCAGACGTTTCTAAAAGGATTGGAGAAGCCATCAGCCTACCGGTGTCCAACATAATCACAACATCTTGGCTCCGTTCGGTCTCAAATTCTCGGACAATCGGTTTGCGGTGGCGCGCAGTGGCATTCCAATCAATACGGCGGAAATCGTCATCAGGGGAATATTCGCGCAACCTTTCCATCTCTGTGCCTTCACCAAATTGGCGTGAATTTTTTAATCCCATACGGTGGAGCATGCCACGTTTGACTAAGAGTTCATACTGACGGACTGATCGTAGATTCGGATAAACCTTTATCTCCGTTTCCGCTGGCACCCGACGTTGGCGGACAACAAAACCTAATACACCCAAACACCGTACATGAATGTCTCCAAACTGATAGATACCCCGCCGCAACGGTGTGAGATGGTAAGACACATCCGCGTAATCCATAGGTGAAACGCTGCAATCATAAATCACCTTCTCATGCAGCAATTCGTCAGGAAAATCGTCTTTAAGACGTATCCTTAAATGATGACGCGAACGGTTGACAATTTGTAACTTCACGATGTTCTCTACTCCCAACGAAAATTTAGAATTCATCTCTCTATGGACTTCAACTTTTTCAAATAGAGGATTCGTAACATAGTCAATGATACCGACAACAAATAACAACACCAGATACGCACCACCGATGAACAAGAAGTTTGGTGAGACAGTGTAAAGCACAATCGGAATGGCTATTGGAAGGAGAAAAATGAGGAAACGTTTGCTTATATACATCTTTTTTAACGGGGAATTTCTACCTCAGCAAGCAGTCGGTCAATTATATCGTCCGAGGTTAACCCTTCAATTTCAGCATCGGGTTTCAAAAGGATACGATGCCGATAGACATGGGGTGCCAAGTATTTCACATCGTCAGGCAGAATATAATCGCGTCCTTGTAAAGCCGCATAAGTTTTGCTCGCTAACAAGAGTGCGATTGAGGCACGCGGACTCCCCCCTAACACTAACTCGTTTGATACACGCGACGCATCGGCTAAATTGACAATATAGTTGAAGATTGAATCCTCTACTGTGACTGTTTGGATCGCTTCTTGACACTCTTGGAGCGATGTGTTGTCAAGCACGCTTTCGACCCCTACCGCTTCTAAACGCGTGGCACTAAATCCTTGGTGGTAATTCATCAAAATCTGCGTCTCTACTTCTGTGCCAGGATAATCCACGTGTAGTTTAAACAAGAATCGGTCGAGTTGTGCTTCGGGAAGTGGATAAGTCCCTTCATATTCAATAGGATTTTGCGTTGCTAATACAATAAACGGAGCAGGAAGTTCGTGACGGACACCGTCTATGCTAACCTGTCGCTCTTCCATGCATTCTAAGAGAGCTGATTGCGTTTTAGCAGGCGCGCGATTGATTTCATCTGCAAGTAACACATTTGTGAAAACGGGACCGCGCTTTAAATTGAATTGGTTTGTCGTCAAATCATAAACACTTGTGCCGACAATATCAGATGGCATTAGGTCAGGTGTAAACTGTACGCGACTGAACTGCCCGGAGACTACCATTGCTAACGTTTTAGCAATTAGTGTTTTAGCAGTGCCAGGAACACCTTCTAATAGGATATGTCCGCCTGAGAACAGACCTACGACCACCAGTTCAAAAAGTTCTGCCTGTCCGACAATAACTTTTTGCGCCTCTTGTTTTATTCTCTCAAAAACTGTTTGAACTAAATTCTCCATAATTTATTGCCTTTTTTATCCTTTATGTAATTGAAAATCAAGAACAAAGAAAAAGATTGTATTATAACGTGAGTTTGATAATAGTACTAAAGATAGTTTGACTCAACGATTTAGAGGAATCTAACACGATATATCAGGGCTATCCAACTTTGATGCCGAATAAATTGCAGCACTCCAGCGGAGTGCTATGTTTATAGAAAGCCAGATTTCAAGTTCTCGCACTCCAGCGGAGTGCTATGTATACTGAAATCACATACCGCACTTACGGAGCGGAATGCTGCGTCCGATAGCTGCTATAAACATATTACTCCTAATGAAGATAAAAAATAAATTGGCTAATGTGGCGAGGTGCAGAGATGTACACTTGCTGCTGGCAAGGCGGGAAATGCCTAAAGACGAATGCGCGTATGGCATTCGCCATGATTCATACCGTTGATTTCTTCCTAACCTTGCCACATTACCGAAATATTTATTTAAACTTCATACGGAGCAAAGGGATTTGCTTTGGTTTTGTGTCCGATTTCCATGCCAAGATGAATGTAAATGAAATACAACATTCAAAATTGAATTCTTTTATCAAACTCACGTTATTATATCAAATTGACAAATTATCATAGCGGTTTTATGAAATACGTTCTACTTTGCCCTACCGATCTTTGATGTTTCACGGTATGCCTCAACTCGCCTCGCTATTTCAAGTAGTTGCGATTCCGATATATTGTCAGACCTTTCAAGGTCTCGAACAAGATTTGTAAGAGTTCCTTCTTCATCAACCGCACCACGTTGTGTCAATTCCTCTAAAAAGCTTGTCGTATCTAAATTCGGATTGACACGCCAGCGTGTTCCCAAATCTGCCCGGAATTTATCACGGATATGCTGTAAAATATCCCCGCGCGTATTGCCTTTTTGATAGAGTGCAGTCATTGCATAAACGTACTCTGAACTAAGCCGCCTATTATTTTCCCGCACATCCAACGGCTTTCCGAACCGTCTTCCTCGCAGTGTCAGGAAAACGAAAAGAATAAGACATATATAGACAGCAGCTAAACCACCGGGCGTTTTGAACACGAGAGTCGTAAACGAATTAGATGGTTTCGACTCATGAGTGTAATATCTACCCTCAGCAAGACCAATGCGGGCGTTGCGGGGTAGCGTTGACATAAGGTTGTAGAGAAACGTTGCATTGCTACTATGCCGCAATCCGCCATCGTTGAACAGATACGTAGATGTTGTAAAAAATACACGTCCTTCACCATCGCGTAATGATAAAACCACTGCATTATCTTCTGTCCCATAAAGCACAACAGCATTTCGTTCGGAAGTATCAATAACAAAATATGCCTGTGCATGAATTTCGTCAACTGGATATAACCCAAAAAAGGGTTCTTCGCTAAGTCTCTGTGAGAATTCTAACCTATTCGGTAATCTATGTAATTTTAAGCCGTACGTCTCAACAAGCCCACCCACTGCTTGGTGATTTCCGCCACTTACGATTAAAGTGCCACCATCTTTAACGAAATCTTGAATCTTTTTAATCTCTGTTTCTAAAAGTGCTTTTTTAAGGTCTTGCAGAAACAAAACATCGTAACTTTTCAGGCGGGAAGGATATTCTGCTGCAATTGTTGTGACACGGAACTTTAGTTTACGCAAAATGAGATAGAGCACACTGCCTTGTTCTAAGATATCACATGAAAATTGTGAACAAATTAGTGCTATTAAAATCAGAATAAAAATAGATCTCTGGAGAATTCTCATTTGTTTACGTCTAATCTAACTACGATAGATTTTTTGTAATAGGTCCCGATAACTCGCAACAGTTTCTGCATTACAAGGTTTGTGCCCGTACCAAACCTCATCAAAAACTGAAACTGCTGGTCCAAGCGTTGCTTGTAGGTCAATATCCGTTGGTGATTGGTGAAGATACTCACGATTGGTGAGGCTTTTATCGTAAGGAAGGATGCCCCGTTCCTGAAGATGTAAAATAGCAGAGAGATAAAGATAACGAAGTGCACTGCGAAAGTCATTTGAATCCTCTGCTGTCTCCGCGCGTGCCAGCGCAGCTTTTTCAGTCTCTACATGCTCTGATGTTATTTCTAATTCTTCATCGCCATGCACTTCGCGAATCAGATTCAGCCGAATTTGTTTAATAAAAAAGATTATTACAATTCCAAATGCTATGGCACTAAGTGGAAATAGCACGTACTTGATATCAAAAGTCCATTCAGGTTCAGGTTCAAAAAGTTTCGCTAATTCTTTTTGGTATTTTTCATAAGAAACCGTGGGTTCTGAACGGTTCGACTTCAATTCATCGCGGAATGTCTGTTCTTCTGCAGCGGCTGCCAAAAGCATAATCAGACAAATACTGTACACTATGATAACCCAAGTTGCTATAGACAAGTTTTTAGACATGTAGACACCTTTTCTAAGAGAGAATCGCTCATTTTTCGTAAGATTTCGTAGGGCAAACTGTCAGTTTACCCACTCACAGGCACAATTTAACAGATTGTGCTACTATACGCTTCTTATTTAGCCTCAGCATTTGTTTCTATTCTTTCTAAGTAGAGGCGCGTAGTTACAATGGCCCATACCGGCACTAAAAAAGTTGTGATTATACCTTTGACTATGAGGATCAATATAGTAGGAAAAATACCCGGTAATTCCGGCAATTCTACTGCCACATTTCCACCGATGAAAAGGGACAAAAATTTTAGCGGTGTTAACGCTTCTCGAATCGGGGTAAGTTCGGAGAAAAAGACCGAAAATAGTAATAATACTGCACCCAGCAGAACCGAAGTGAAAACAGCAGCGATCCATCCTGTCAAAAGATATACCCACAAAAAACGCAACCTTGCACCGCTGACCAGCGCATGGCTTCGCTTAAAAATACCTATAATGGATCTGTTCTCAAGGATGAGGCACTGGTTGTAGAGACTTAACGTTACCAGAAAATAGATGTGCGCAAGCATTATCAAGATTGTAATTAACGTTGTGGACGACAAGTCCATCACTGAAGGAATCAATAATCCAAGTCCGAGAAAGATGGTATTTACCACATCTACAATAAGTACAAACAACACAAACGCACCCAATAATTTAAACGCCTTCTTTCCCGTTTGTCGCCATACCTCACGCGCATTTAGAAGGGTTGAATCCGGTAAAACATCAGAAAATCGTGAATTGGACGATAGCCGCGCAACAGCCAACGATAATGGGCAAAGTGTGAGTAACATGAGGATTTTTAGATGTGTATAGTCGTAGGTTTGAAAGTTAAGTGTCCATCCCCAGGAACTTTTGTCGTCGTTGTTAATTGTACCAACAATCGGGACAGGAAAAAATTGCCAAACCACGTCAGGGGAGGATATGGTATCCTTAACTCCATTTGAAGAATGATCCTCAAAAGTTAATTCAACTGTCCTAAATAGGTCAGGTATAGAGACCATAGGAATAATTCCATAGGTTGTATTCAGTGTTGCGGTTGCAGTATAATCAAGTTTATCCTCAACATGCTTTTCAACGGCATCCACAGAACGAAAAAACACCGCAATATCTAACAAAATTGCGATGATAGCCACCGGTATCATAATACGCCAAAACAACCAGAAATTGTTATGATAACTTGTGAAAATCGTTCCTATAAAGTTAGAACGTAGATTGTTAGTCATTGATCTTTTTACCAATCTTGAAAGCATCTTGTAAATTCTTAATCCGTAGCCTGCACCTCAAGGTCGTAAGCCTCCTTCCGAATCCGCATGTCGAAATAGAGAAGTGCTGAACCAATAGATCCAATTGGCATCAAGAGTGCTGCGATACTTAGCGTAACAAAACTCCGGATCAAATAAGCGGACCATCCGATATCATTCGGTGTAGGAATAAATAAAATACGGATTGACTCCCAGACAGTCGGTTCTTCGACTATTTTTTCTACTAATGTAGGCCCAGTTATAGAATTGAAGAGTGCCCAGAAAGATGTCTGTAGTATAAAACTTATCATGAAGGTGATGACAAAAATCGCCACCATAATTCCAAAGACTCGCCACCAAGTGCCTATAACCAGTTCTGTGCTGCGGCTGAGTGCTTTCGTTGCTGAAGTTTTTTCAAATAACACTGGAAGACTGTAAAGTCCCCACCGCACACCAAAATAGATTGAAAATGGAATGCCGATGATAAATGCCCCCAGACCCACTAACACCCAGAGCAGCGCATTATCAAGTTGGCCTCCAAAATAGATTAAAAATGGCATACCTACGATGACTATAAACGGGCTAAAAATAACTAATACCCAAAGCAGCGCGCTACCGAGAAGTGGGAAATAACGTTGTAATGTTTGCTTTAAAGCATCTCCCGCAGTAATATCTCTTTTTAAAAACACATGGGCACTCGCATAAATCAGAGCGCCGCCTACCAATAGAGATAATAAAAATGTTCCCAGAAGATGATAGAACAGTATAGAAAGGTCCCCCTCCATACCGAGGTTGAATGCTGTAAGCGCATACATTTGATCTATAAGGAACGCGATCACGAGATAAACGACTGCAATTCCCAAAAACATGCGAAAGTGACGCCGATAAAGCGTAAACATGCCATCCAGAATATCTGTGAAACTCATAGGTTGCATAGCGGTAGTAACGGTTTGATTATTATTTTCAGGTACTAAATCAGTATGTTCTTGCATTATTTCCTCGCTTCTGAGCGAACTTGTTGAGATATTGATTAGTTTATCGTATTTCGAATTTTATTTCAAGACAATAGGATTTTCAGGACTGCGTATCATTGACTTTTTCTATCAAAAATGTTACTATCTTTACAGGCAATTATGA
The DNA here is from genome assembly GCA_965221425.1 of Candidatus Poribacteria bacterium. Taxonomy (GTDB): domain Bacteria; phylum Poribacteria; class WGA-4E; order WGA-4E; family WGA-3G; genus MSPOR6. Next base: position 2,199,483 of record OZ244889.1, read on the forward strand.
CCAACAAAGTTTAAGGATTTTCTCAAATTATACATTTTAACGTGAGTTTGATAAAAGCCTATTGTAGCGCAAGATAGGCCTTCGGAGAAAAGGCTTATTATTGAGCTGATGTCATTTATTATCAAACTGGCGTATTTTAGTAAAATCCACAATTACTTGGACATTGGCGAGGTTCGGAAACCCCGCCAGCGAGATCGTGTCGGGATTGTTATACATTGAAACGTGAACATATTTTCGGATTTTACTATAAAACAGGAGATGTGATGAACACAAAATCAACGCCAGAGAAACGGCGGTTTGGCTTGAACGCAGAAGAACTTTCATTTTGGAACGAAAACGGTTATCTGGTGCGTTTGGGGGTATTTACCACTAAAGAAAATGATGCGCTCCGCCAAGTGGCAGAAGATATTGTTGACGGTAAACGCCCATTTCCATCCGCACACATCGATCAGAACGCGCTTGTGAGAGACGGAAAGATTGAGGAACAGGGCATTTATGCGATGCACAAAATCCATCATCCGAGTTGTTACGTCCCAGAATTCCTTGCACGTGTGCGGGATCCACGGTTAACCGATCCACTTGTTGATATAATGGGGCCAGATGTCCTCGGTATCAACAATCTGTTTATTTGGAAAGCACCTAAGATCGGTCTCGGTTTTCCTTGGCATCAAGATAAGTTCTATTTTCGGAACAGGTTTAATACGGAAACGACCATCGGGACGTGGACGGCTATTGACCCAGCGGATCGCGAAAACGGTTGTCTTTACGTTATCCCCGGTAGCCATAAAGATGATATTCATGAACATGATGACCTTGAAGGTTCACAACAGCGGGAATTTAAATTGGCACGTGGCGCACGCGATGAAGACGGTGTTGCTGTAGAAGTGCCACCTGGTGCTGTCGTTTGGTTTCACAGCCATCTCCTACATAAAAGCACAGATAATCACAGTTTGCGGTTTCGACGTAGTTATGTCTCACATTACCTAAGCGCGCAAGCAGAATGGGCAAAAGGGGATGGAACATATAGAGGGCAACCTATAATGTGGATTCGTGGTGAGACTTTTCCTGATAAGGTGCATGAAGTTGAACGTGAAGTGTTGTCTGTTCCAGAGGATGAGTGATGTTTTTTTGGTAGAATGTCTGAACCGATTTTCAAGATTGAAAACATTCTTATCACGAAATTCTGCTATTTTAAAGTTAACTATACCGCATCAGATTTCTCGATATATAGCAATTGGAGCAATAATAATTTCGTTTGCTGATCTTCCAATCAATTGAGTTTCCAATGCTGAAAGATGTTCAACAACATTCATAACAGCTTCCTTAGGAGACTGGAATTCGTAATTCTTGTAGTCCCTTCCAAGTTCAATCGGTTTACTTGAACTTTGCGCAACAGTTCCGACGAGTACAAATTCTTTTTCCGAAATTCTGCCGTATTTTCTCACTAATAATTGTTCATTTTCCCGTAGATCCTCTCTACCACAATCTGCAGAAAATTTGTATGATCCCACAGACATCCGTACTAAAAACTGATCTTGAAACCCATAATCCAAAATAAGAGTAAGTTTCTTTATAAGTTCTTTATCTAAATGTGCTCCGGCCTCTTTCGCTAATTTTTCAATATTGGGTGTGTTACTCTGTTTTTGTCTGTGATTTCTACCTCTGTTAGGCTCAGATATATTATCCAATTGGTTGCGAACTTGTTGTTGTGAATAGTGTTGGAAGTAAACAGCTGCTTTGCCTAAATCATTGAAATTCTCTATAGTAGATTTAAGAATATTCATATCACTGAATATTGCTTTACCCCTCACTTCAACGAACCCTGCATTGTCTATTTGTGATATTTTTTCATCAATGTCACCAGCTGAAATACTTATAATTTTTTCTGATTCCCTAAGATATTTTTCGAAAAGCGTGTAAGCATAATCATGAAGAAATCTCTTCTCTTGAGTACCCGATTCGGACTTCAAGATATCTGCTATGATTCGCCCACTATTTGTCGTAACTTCCTCCGTTGCTTTTTCTTGTCTTGTATCCTCTTGAAAATCAATTACAGATTCTGTAATCCCTTCAAAAATCTGAGACGAAATAGAATACATTTTGTATTCATCAAGATAGATGAAACTCTTAATCTTTTGTGCCACGTTTCCTCCGCATATAGTCTTTATAGTCCGTTTTCCTTGTGTTTATGATAGACCAAGTCGCAACACTAATACCCACTATTGCGGCAACTGAACCTATGATAATAACTGCTGCAGTCATTTGATTTATCCTCAATTGTTTTCACTGAATCTGATGTTCCGTATTAAGAATATAATAACACTTCTGGGCTAATAAGTCAATCTTATAAGTGATTATGAAGGATTGATAAAAACTAAGGTTTTTAGATCATCTTTTGACTGGCTTTGCAAATCGTTTCTCAAAGCTTTTGGGTTTTTAATTTTGCGCTCAGGATCATAAATAAAACAGATAAGAGTTTCACAATCTTGATGTGTCTTATATCTTTCAATGTCAATAATTAACTGGTCTCCAATTTCTTTGTCCGCAAGTCCTTCGCGTGTCATCTTAACTTCAATTACGATTTTTTCTTCATAAAGTAGAAAATCCATTCTGGCAGACTTGCCTGCATAACTTGGTGTGCATTCTTCGCGTCTAATACCCTCAAAATATAAAACCAATAAAGCAAATAACAAATCTTGCACATCATATTCGTCTTTAACATCAAGTGTTTCTCTATTATTATATCTGTCACTTAATTTTTTGGCAATTAAGTGAAATTTAGAAAACACTCTTTGCAGGACTTCTATCGGCTTTTCTTGTTCTAATTTAAGACCTGCTATTTCTTTTTTGCTCGTCCAAGGGAATGCTTTATCACAATATTGGCAGTAATTAGGGGCTGAATATTGAGGTTTTATAGTCATTCCAGTAGCTTTTCGCAAATAACCAGGTATTGGCTGATTGCACTCAGGGTTAGGACACTGAGTAATAGTTTTTTCTCCACAATGATCACAATTATCTTTATTCAATTTCGGTTGTCTGTAATATTCAGCGTTGATAACATGTCCATTTAGGCATACCTGCATCGTATCTTGCTGTTCTGTTCTATGGCTATTGTATAACATAGATTTCCTTTCTGTGTCTAAGTTTTCTAACTTAACGATTCACGTTCCTTTTAACTTGTTTACAGAGACCATGAAGCTTCCCTACTATTCCAACGCAGGCAACCCCGCAACAATATCCACCGTCTCCAAACTCACACTAATCACCTGCCCAATCAACCGGACAATGTACTGCGGATCATCCGCACGATTTGGGTCGTTGACGATGCCGCTACGTTTGTCAGTCTTTACGCAATACTGATTGATGACCCACTCCAATGCAGAACGGGTGCCGAGGCGATAGTCAAACGCTTTGGTAGGGATACCGTCAAGTGTCAAAAAATCGTTATAGACGAGCGAGGTTTTGTCTTTGGAAAGCTTCATCTTCTCAACGCGCCAATTGAGCGGTGGGGTTTGAATCGGCTTAAGTTTGTCATATTCGGGTTGGGATTCGTAGTTGACGTGGATTTCGGCTAACCGCGCGCCTGCTTTAGCAAAACCCCAGAAAGCTTCAACAGATGGAGCAAACGGGATATGCGGTAGGTCACGCTTGAGGTTCGCTTGGTATTTCTCGCTATAGTTGGGATGATGTAAAATGCCGTAGGTATAGTGGAAGATGTCCCACTTGCTAATAGAGTCGTCTTTGTAATGTGTACGGAACTGTGTCAATGCCCAATCGGTGATGTTTTCGCAGCGGTTTGTGCCATCTTCGTCGTAGGTGTAGAATGGGAAACATTGGGAATCGCCTGTGAGATGAAGATCTGGTATCACATCAACCATTAAAGTGTGAAAAGGCTTGGTATTTCCTATACCATTGACACAAATCACTTGATTTTCTCTTTCGGTTTCGGATGTAGAGAAGATGGATGGGAACTCCCGAACTCTTTCGTTAATTATTCTGTCAAAATAGAGATATGATTTTGTAAATGGACGGTAGAGAGACAATCTTACATTTTCTTGAGAAAAATCAGCACTACGAGCTCTTAGTAAGTTCCGTTTTAGTGATTCACTCCAACTAATCTTTCTGTCGTCAGATTCCACAAAATCGTCAACGTTTGTTTCTCTGTTTGTTCTTTGTAGCCATCGTGCAATATCTGTATTATATGTTCCTATCATTCGCGAAACGTTTTCAACTAATGTATTTTTATCAAAGTTGTAAGCCCAAGCATCTCGGTTTGTGGACACACCTAAACTGTAGATTTTGAAAATCACATTCACCTCCGCTTCCTTCACTGCCTTTGCTTCTTTAGTACCCATCGGCATAAAGGTATCAAACTCAGCGTGGAGTCCTTCGGTGAGCCATGTGTGCCGCGCATCCGGTTGAATCGGTTGCCATTCAATACCACCTACGTGTTGCCGCTCACTGAGAAAGTCAAATTTCTGTTTTTTGTTCCACAAGTCATCTGTGCGATAATAGAAAATTTGCGGTGCATCTAGCGAATCCGCCTTTTTTTTCACAAATAGATTGATACTCACACCTACGCGAATGCCGAACACATTGGCATCGGAGACCTTCAATCCCTTTCTCGCATTTCCCCCTAAATCAAGGATGTAAATTGCATCGCAATCTTCCGCGAGGTGTTTCCGCATGCCATCAAACGCAATACCGTCCAGAAAGCTGTTGTTTGTTACGAAAGCGACAATCCCATCCTCACCAATCCTATCCAATGCCCATCTAATCGCTTTGACGTAAGGATCGTAGAGTTTATTTATGTTAGTAGCTTTAGAGTCTTTCGCATACGTCTCCTTAACCTTTTTATCCATCGTCTCATACTTCCGATTTTTGTTATTGTCGTTCTCATTCACCTGACCCATATTGTAGGGCGGATTACCGATAACCACAAACATCGGTGTCTGCTTCTGTTTTTCAACGCGTGCGGTATTTTCAGCGGAAAATAGCTGCATCTGCTGTCCTTCTGCCATCTCAAAAGTATCCACGAGACAGATGCCTTCAAAAGCAGCGTATCGGTTCGTTGTCGTGAAAAACTGATGTTCAATGTTGAGACTGGCAATATAGTAAGGCAGGAGCATCACCTCATTGCACTGGAGTTCTGGCGGGTCGGCGATGTATTTTCGTTCCAATGCGATGGGGTCAAGTTCCTGCATGATGCGGACGATAAAGTTGCCTGTGCCGACAAACGGGTCAATGATATGCACACCACTATCAGACAGAGAACGCCCGAACATTGTTTGCCCAATGTGTTCAACGCTTTTCACCATAAAATCCACAATCGGTTGCGGTGTATAGACGATGCCGTGTGTGTCTGCTACCTTCACGGAGAAGCTTTGAAAAAACTGCTCATAAACTGCATTCAAAAACCCTTGCTTCTGTGAGAAGTCGGAAATCGTGAGCGCGGTTTTCTCTATTGCGACATAAAACCGGTTCAAGGGACGGAGAAATTCGGATCGGTTCAGGGTGCGTTCAGTTAGCACGTCAATGACGGTTTCAATCTCGCGTGCAATGATGTTTCTGCGGGTGAAGTCGCGGTTATCAAAAATAGTTGCGAAAATCCGTTCGGTTAGCAGATGTTGAATCAGCATCTCCTCAACTGCTGCTATAGAGAGATTCGGGTTGATAGAGGTTTGGCACTGCTGATGAAATTTGGTAAACGCCTCATGAAAATGTGAATTGTTTTGATGTTCCGTTTCGATTAATTCTGCTAATTTCTCACCGAGTTCGGGTACAATTTCTCTGAATTCTGCGACAGCCGCATGCCATGCCGAGATATTTTCTTCCTGATATGCAAAGAATGTCTGGAGAACGTGGACAAGGTTTTTCGGGTCGGTGATGTCTAAGTCAAGTCGTAGCTGCCCGTTTTGATAGAGCAGTGCATGTGTCGGTGATTGAAATACGATGTTTTTGGACGGGTAGCCTGCCGCGAATTTTTTGTCTGCTTCAATGTGTAAGTCGTCCTGTGTATCCTTTGCTTCCCAGTAGCCGTGCGGTAGACCGTAAGCATCAACGACTTCGCCATCAGGCGTTATCCGTTTGTTTTGTGGAGTATGGAGTGTTTTTTCACACAGAAGCGTGAGGTTAGATTGTCCGCAATAGTGCTGGAATAGGTTTTGGAATGCAGCTCGGACACTACCCTCGTTTTCTGCGCCGAGTTGTGCATATTTTGCGAGTTCCGCGTAGTATGTTTTGATCGGTTTGTGCGTGATCTTGATATTAAGATCGTGCATGGTGTCCCCTTTGTGTTTACCGATATTTGATCCAACGGCAATTATATGAGAATCTGGGCGTGATTACAAGTGGAAAACGCTCAATCTGGGGTAATTTAATTTTATGAAGTTCGTATAATAACCTAAGTTGCCACCTATTTGCGAATACTCTTGTAGGAGGGGTTTCTAACCCCGATTGATAACAGAAAACATAAGTATCAGCAGAAATGTCTTGTTTTTAGTAAAAGCAGTGTCCACCATCTCAAAATCTTGTAAGTAGCAACTTAGGTTATAATACTTGAAAACCTATTGATATTCTGATAACATAGAATTTAAGTGGGTAAGAGGTGTTTTTTTAATCTCCTTTCAAAAAAAACAGTTGGTCTGAAAGGATAAACCCTTTTCTACTTTTTGTATCTAAAAATCTTAAAACTGTCCAAACTATAGTAAGCCAAGTTGCTACCTATAAGATTTTAGGCCTGCAACACTGTTTTTTAGAGAGAATGATCCATTTTTAGCAAGATTCCGTAGCGCAAACTGTTAGTTTGCGTCTGCACAAACTAACAGTTTGTGCTACATAGTGGCAGCTTAGGTGATATCAGTACTTACAACTATCTACTATATCCCGTGCTCAGAACACTTAGATGTTCCACGGAACAAAATCGATTTTAAAGGAGAAATTTCCATGTATAAAAGTGCATTTTTAGGATGTGGTGGTCGTGCGCGTGCGCATGCAAGCGCGTACCGTTTTGTTAAAGGCGGCAAAATCGGGGCAATCTGTGATATGAACGAAGAACTCCTCAATAAGTTCGGTGACGACTTTGATGTTTCTTCCCGCTACACAGATTTAGACGAGATGCTTGAAAAAGAGAAACCCGATCTGCTCCATATTGTAACGGCACCGGTATTGCGCGGTACCAATCAACGCATCCGGTATCCGTTAATGAAGCAAGCGTCAGACCACGGCGTGCCAGCAGCAATTGTTGAAAAACCGATTGCCGTTGAAAGCGAAGATTGGAAACAGATTGCTGGGTTAGCAGAGGAGACAAAAACAAAGTTTATTGTCAACACACAACTAAACTTTCACCCGAAAAACCTTGAACTGAAGCGGGATGTCGCAGAAGGTAAAATCGGTGAAATCAAGTTTATTGACGCAAGCGCACGCAGTACGCCTGTCGACCAAGCGCCACATGTATTGCAGTTGGTGTCGTCATATATTGACAACTCGCGTCCGGTCCGCGTGTTAGGTCAAATTGCAGGTAGAGAGCAATTAGATTCAGCGCAACCCTCTCCGATGCATGCCGCTGGACAAGCAATTTATGAAAATGGTCTGCACGTTTCTCTTGCGTTTGGCACAGGCATGGGAACGTTAGCATCAGAGGGTGGCGGCACAGTAACACATAAACGTGTTTTTGTTGTCGGCACAAAAGGTTTTGTGCATTGGCGATTCAGTAGCTGGGAACGGTCCACACATGAAGGTGGTTACGAGGGTGGTCCTCTCAGCTATGGTGAGCAAGACATTCAAGCGCAGGGCAATCTCACTGAAGCGGCTTTTGACTGGCTTGATGATGAAAACAATGAGCATCCGACACATCTCAAGCAATCCCTCGCTGAGTTCAATCTGCTTCTGGGAATTTACTATAGTGGTATAACAAATCAGATTATAGACCTCCCGTTTGATCCACCAGATGGACTAATGGCTTCTCTCAAGGAGCATCTGTAAATCAATAAAATCGCAGGAGGCAGGCATATCGTCTGCCTCCGCAAACTACGTAGAAAATGGCAAGTTTTGCTCCGCTTATGAAACGTCCAGCAGATTTAGATTCCGAACAGTGGCTTCGCCGATGTGTTCAAACTGCAGACAGAATTGATGTCGTGAACAAGCCAGAGTATCTTGGAAGTCTTGCAATCTTGGGGAATTTAGTTTACGATTCACAAACAATTTTGAATATTATTTCGGAGGAAACCATGCAACAACCCCCAATTGTCGAATATGTCGCACCACAAGCCCGTGAACAAGGAATTCAACAAGGTGCTAAAGAAACCACTCGAAAGCACATCCTTGAGGTATTAACCCTTCGATTACAATTCGACGCAGCGCAAACTTTTAAATCAACACTGGAGGCAATTGACGACCTGCAGCACCTTGAACAGTTGTTTAGTACTGCAATGCAGGTGGATACCGCAGAAGATTTCATGCGAGCGTTGAATGAAAATAGTAAATAATTGAACTGTTATTCTTTCGCTTTGTTACTCAATATTGGGATATTAAAGGAGACATTCTATGTATAAAACCGCGATGTTAGGGTGTGGTGGTCGTGCGCGTGCGCATGCTGACGCGTATCGCTTTGTGAAAGGTGGTAAACTCGCAGCTATCTGCGATATGAATGAGGAATTGCTTAACCGATTCGGAGACGACTTCGGTATCTCTTCCCGCTACACAGATTTAGATGAGATGCTTGAAAAAGAGAAACCCGATGTGCTGCATATCGTCACAGCACCTGTTTTGCGCGGCACAAGTGAACGGATTCGGTATCCGTTGATGAAGCAAGCATCTGATCACGGTGTGCCAGCAGCAATTGTAGAAAAGCCGATTGCCGTTGAAAGCGAGGACTGGAAGCAGCTTGCCGGGTTAGCTGAAGAGACAAAAACAAAGTTCGTTGTTAACACACAACTCAATTTCCACCCAAAAAACCTTGAATTGAAACAAGATGTCGCAGAAGGTAGAATTGGTGAAATCAAGTTCATTGATGCCAGTGCACGCAGCACGCCTGTAGACCAAGCACCTCACGTGCTGCAACTCGTCTCTTCCTATATTGATAACTCGCGTCCGGTGCGGGTACTCGGGCAGGTTGCTGGCGCTCAGGATTTGGACTCCACTCAGCCCTCCCCAATGCATGCAGCTGCTCAGGTAATATATGAAAATGGTCTTCACGTTTCTCTTGCATTTGGGGCAAGTGTAGGGACGCGAGTGCCTATAGATTCAGGAAATCACACACATAAACGTGTATTTGTCGTGGGAACAAAAGGCTTTGTGCATTGGCGTTTTAGCAGCTGGGAACGCGCAACACCAGAAGGCGGTTACGAAAGCGGACCCCTCGACTATGGAGAGCAGGATGTCATTGCGCAAGGCAACCTCACCAATGCTGTTTTCGATTGGCTTGACGATGAAAACAAAGTGCATCCAACGTATCTTAAACAGTCCCTTGCAGAATTCAATCTCCTCCTCGGCATTTACTACAGTGGCGTAACTAATCAGATTGTCGACCTACCGTTTGAACCGCCTGACGGGTTGATTGATATCCTGCGTGAAAAATTATAAACTTATTTATAACAGAAGGGTTGCTACCGTGTAGGTTTCCAAACTGTATAAGTCTTGTACTATAGTAAAACTTACAATTAATGGGACATTTCTGTATCGCAAACTGTTAGTTTGTGTTCTCACAGGCACAATCTAACAGATTATGCTACAAGGACTGTTGTCCGTTATGTTTCCAAAATAGTTTTGTCAAAGTGTCCCAATAATTTCAAAGTTCACTATATAATGGAGACATCTCTATGTATAAAACTACGATGTTGGGGTGCGGTGGTCGCGCTCGTGGACACGCAGATGCTTATCGCTTCGTCAAACGTGGTAAACTCGCAGCAATCTGTGATATGAACGAAGAACGACTCAACAACTTTGGAGATGACTTTAATATTTCTTCTCGTTACATCGACTTGGACGAGATGCTTGAAAAAGAAAAACCTGATGTGCTGCATATCGTCACAAGCCCTGTGATTCCGAGTAGTGAGAAACGTATCCGTTATCCGTTGATGAAACAGGTATCCGACCATGGTGTTCCTGCGGCGATTGTTGAGAAACCGATTGCTGTTGATGGTGAGGATTGGAAGCAGATTGCAAGATTAGCAGAAGAGACGAAAACGAAATTTGTCGTCAATACACAACTTGACTTCCATCCAAAAAATCTGGAGTTAAAAAAGGATGTCGCAGAGGGACGTATCGGCGAGATTAAGTTTGTTGATGCAAGCGTGCGTAGCAGACCTGCCGAGCAGGGAGCACATATGCTTCAGTTGGTGTCCTCATACATTGACAACTCACGTCCCGTGCGGATTCTTGGACAGATCGCTGGAAGTCAAAATTTGAATTCTGACTCACATCCCTCTCCGCTGCATGCAGTTGGGCATGTTTTGTATGAGAACGGTCTCCATGTCTCTCTTGCATTTGGAACAGAGATGGCACAAATGGCATCCGATGACCCGGGTATCTATGGTCACAAACGTGTTTTTGTTGCTGGGACGAAGGGTTTCGTCCATTGGCGATTCAGTAGTTGGGAACGTTCAACGCTGGCGGATGGCTATGAGAGCGGTCAACTTAACTACGGAGAGCAAGATGTCATTGCGCAGGCTAACTTCACCGAAGCCATTTTTGATTGGTTAGACGATGAAAACAATGTGCATCCGACACATCTCAAGCAATCCCTTGTTGAGTTTAATATTATCTTAGGGATGTACTACAGCGGAATAACAAACGAGATTGTTGAACTCCCGTTTGAACCGCCCGATGGGTTGATTGATGTCTTGAGAGAAAAACTATAGAACACAAACTTAACGTGAATTCGGTGTTAGCATTTTTTGGAAACTGGTGCGGTTAGAAACCGCACCTACCAGGGAGTGTCAATATATTTTAGATTCCATTATGTAAGGAGGCATTTTTATGTATAAAACAGCGATGTTAGGGTGTGGTAGTCGTGCGCGTGCGCATGCTGACGCGTATCGCTTTGTTAAAGGTGGCAAACTCGCAGCTATCTGCGATATGAACGAAGAACTCCTCAACAAATTTGGAGATGATTTCAGTATCTCTTCGCGTTACACGGATTTAGATGAGATGCTTGAAAAAGAGAAACCCGATGTGCTTCACATCGTCACAGCACCATTGTTTCGTGGTTCAAATGAACGGATTCGGTATCCGCTAATGAAGCAAGCATCAGACCACGGTGTACCAGCGGCGATTGTAGAGAAACCGATTGCCATTGAAAGTGAAGACTGGAAACAAATTTCGGGGTTAGCTGAAAAGACAAAAACAAAGTTTGTTGTCAACACGCAGCTCAACTTTCATCCACAAAACCTTGAACTGAAGCAGGACGTAGCAGAAGGTAAAATCGGTGAAATCAAGTTTATTGATGCAACCGCTCTCAGCACACCTGTAGATCAGGGTCCACACGTCCTTCAGTTAGTTTCATCTTATATTGACAATTCGCATCCGGTCCGCGTATTAGGGCAAATTTCTGGAGGTGCGCATTTAGATTCTGCGCAGCCATCTCCAGAATATGCTGCTGCAAGAGTACAGTATGAGAATGGACTGCATGTCTCTTTCGCATTTGGGAAAGCAATCGCACCCTTTGGCTCCGATGATCCGAAGGCTTTCTTTATTAAACGCGTCTTTGTTGTTGGCACAGACGGATATGTGCATTGGCGGTTCAATAGTTGGGAACGTTCGACCAGAGAAGGCGGCTACGAAGGTGGCCCGCTCAACTACGGGCAGCAGGATGTTGTTGCACAAGGCAATCTCACCAACGCTGTTTTTGAGTGGCTTGATGATGAAAACAAAGTACATCCAACACATCTAAAGCAGTCGCTTGCAGAGTTCAACCTGCTTTTAGGTATATACTATAGCGGCATAACAAACGAGATAATTGAGTTACCATTTGATCCACCAGATGGTTTGATGGATGCGCTTAGGGAACGGTTATAGTATTTATGTGTCCGTAGTTCCTATTAAATTTGGCAATAGACACTTATTTGAGAGAAAATGGAGGTATAAATTGATGCCCATTTCAAAAATTATCTATACCATTTCAATCCTAATCCTTTTTTGCGTCACAAGTTTCACAGCAGAGGGTGAATTAGTCGGCTATTGGTCATTTGATATAGAGGATGGACCGACTGACCTGACTGGAAACGGTCACGATGGAATCATACACGGAAAACCACAGGTGGTAGAAGGCAAGGTTGGCGATGCATTAGAATTCAACGGATCCACCGACTATGTTGCGATCCCAGATCACAAAGCAATTTCGGAATTAGATGCATTGTCTATCTCCGCGTGGATTCAACCTAAAAAACACGGTGCATGGGTAGCAGTTTTAGAGAAAGGTATACATCTAAATTGGAGTTACGGTTTCTTCATTGAACCGGATGGCACACTTTCGTTTGAAGTTTCTACAGGTCCGGCGAATAATCTTGTCTGCTGTGTAGGCAATGTTGCACTTAAGATTGACCAATGGTATCATATTTTTGGCTCTTACGATGGCAAATCAGTGAAGGCGTATGTTGATGGCAAGTTAGAAGGCGAAATGGCGGGTAATGGTGCCGTCCACATAACCGAAGGATTACCCTTTACTATTGGTAGCAGAAACGGACAAAACTTCTTTGCTGGTGTTGTTGACGAAGTTGCATTTTGGAACGAGGCAATACCTGTTGAGGAGTCCATGAATCCATCACCTATCCAACCAAAGGGAAAACTCACAACCACTTGGGGCAATTTAAAAACTCGGCACTAAAAACAAAACGATGGATACCAATGCTGAAAAATTCGCTAAAGACGGGTACCTCGTTGTAGAGGACGTGCTCCAATCAGAAGATTTAGCACCTTTAATTGTTGTTATTTCTGAAGTTGTAGATGCACGTGCAGATAAACTCTACAATGCTGGGACAATTTCAGATGTTTTTGAAGACCTGCCTTTTGAACGCCGCTGGTACGCAATCCTTCAGGAATGTGGTAGAGAAAATGAGGTGTTTGGCTGGCATACACTCGTTTTTAGTGAAGCGCTCTTTAACTTAATCACACATCCAAAAGTGTTAGATGTGGTAGAAACACTTATCGGTAATGAAATCCAATTTAACGGTGACTTTTGGGTGCGACCAAAATTGCCCAATGAAAAACTTACCACACTGCCTTGGCACCAGGACAGTGCCTACATGCCACATACAGAAAACGATACACACCTGACACTATGGCTCCCGTTAGTAGATGTCCAAACAGAAAACGGCGCGCTCCAATTTTTGCCCGGAAGCCACACTGCAGGGTTACAAACTTATCACCGTGTTGAAGGTGAAGCGTTCGCTGTGCCAGTACTACCGCCAACGTCATCTCATACCGACATTGACACATTAGAGATGAAAAAAGGCGATCTACTGATTTTTAATAATCTGGTATTTCACCGTTCTTTGCTAAACTGTAGCGATACCATTCGTTGGTCAGTTGATTTTCGATTTAGTCGAACTGGCACATCATTGGATGGACTCTGGCACGAAGCAATTGCATGTCCCGCTCGTGAAAGTAGCAGTGGACAATGTCCAACTTCGTGGGATACGTGGCATACGCAATGGCAAGCAAGTCCTCATAAAAACAAGTTTGTTTAATTCCCAGACTGCAATGCTAAAGTTTTTCTACGATGTAAGTCTTCAATAGCTGCTTTTCGCATTTACTGTTGTTGCTGTGGCGGAGCGCCTGCTACTCCTGGCGCAGCACCTATCGGTTTGAAAATATAAATATCTTCCACTCTTTCATCTTCGTCTATGGCAAATTTAATCCCTCTTTTCCAATACCAATAATTGTTCTTGTCAATTTCTTCTGCTTTACCAAATTCTTCCTCCACTCGCTTGAGCGCACTTCCAATACCGTTCCTTCCTGCCGTTTTTGCTTTATTGGGTCTATCCAAGGATACGCTTTCAACAAGACCTATACCATCAACAAAACCGGATAACCCTTTATCTTGATATGAAAACCATCGAGCTACACCAAGAGGACCATCCGGTTCACCATGAAGATCTCTAACATTTTTAAACGAATCCCCTAACTTTATACCAGCGGCACTCCTCCCAGGCACAATAAGATTTATTTGAGGCGGATCTGGAACGATCTCTTCTATAGGATCTGGTGGGACAAATTTTAGGTTAGCGATTTTTTTCACTCGCTTTGTAGATTTGGAAAAACCATCGCTCACAATCACCGTTACTGCAACCGACTCAATATCGAAAGGTGCAGGCGCAGTCCATTTAACACTCACTCCCGTAGTTGAACTTAGTTTTCCTGCACTCACTGTCCATGTATAGGTCAATGGGTCGCCATCTTCATCATAAGCAATGACCTTGAATTCAAGAATATCTCCAGGATTGAATTCCGTGGGAACAACAAAAGTGTCAACAGTGGGTGAGTGATTGTCGGGTTCATCACTATCGTCCGAACCACAACCAACAATGTAAAAACTGATCAGACATGCCAGAACAAGACTTAAAATACAATATTTATTTTTCATTTTATCTCCTTAAAATTCATTAGTTTCGCCTGTTTTCAACACAACATAGCTACGATAACGTTCTGGGTGTATATCCCCAGCTTCAACTGCACTTTGGATGGCACAGTCAGACTCTTTAACGTGCGCACAGTCGTTATATCGACATGTACTAAGAAAAGGTTCCATTTCGGGAAAATAAAGTTCAAGATTTTCTGTATCAACCCCCCACAAACCGACTTCACGAATGCCCGGTGTGTCTGCGACTTCACCTCCGATCTCAAGTGTAAACAACTCTACCAGCGTAGTTGTATGTCTGCCTTTGCGTGTTTTTTCACCAACCTCCGCAGTTCGCAGTTTAAGATTCGGTTGTATCGCATTCAGGAGACTCGATTTTCCGACACCGGATGCACCTACAATCACGCTGAATTTATCTATCAGAGCATCCTGCAGAGATTCAAGTGAAATAGGCGTATTTATGCTCGTGTACAATACTTGGTAACCGAGTTTTTGATAGATTTTGAAGGTAGACAGGAGTTGGTCACGTTGGACAGAATCTACTAAATCCATCTTATTCAAGCAGATAACGGCTGCCATATCTCCTGCCTCCGCTAAAATAAGGAATCGATCCAAGGTGCGAAAGTTAAGTGGCGGCATCCGCGTTGAAACAACAGCTACTACCTGATCCGCATTGGCAACGATAATCTGCTCAATCTCTTCATGTTTTCCCGCATATTGCCGTGAGAATTTGGTTTGGCGCGGAAGGATTTCCTCTACAACCCCTTCTTCTGAATCAAGTTGAGTGAAAATCACCTGATCCCCAACAGCGACTGGATCCGCGTAAAGCCTCCGTCCTGTCTCGGAGCGCCGTTTTCTTTTTAAGGTACCGCGTAATGTGCATCGCAGCACAAGTTCACCGTGCTGAACGTCGTAAAATCCAGTTCGTGCCCGAATGACCCTGCCTTGTTCACGGGTAAGAATAAACGCCACCCCCTAATTTGGTCTGTACGAATTTTAGCTCCTGCAAGTAGTTCATTTAAGTTCCAACCTATCGGGTTTCGCAAGCTTTATCCGACCTACAGCTGGACATATATAGTAGTCGTGCAATTCATTACGCCTCTTCTTGTAGGAGCGACCTCCTGGTCGCGACTTTAAAACTGTAGCACACTTGTCCGTGTTGAGTGACAATGTCCAATATAGTAAAACCTATAATTAATGGAACACTTCTGTAGCACAAACTTTTAGTTTGTGCAGATGCGGACACAAACTAAAAGTTTGTGATACAACACCCCCAGTAAGTTCGGTTTCCTAACCGAACCGAACATAACGTCCAATTAATTCTAAAGTTTACTATAAATTGCAAAATCTACTATAATTGTTGGTAAAGTAAACATATCTGCGTGGCATGATTGATTTCTAAACATATTCCTTCATTGTCTTCAGTGCTGTTTTTATATCTACATCAAAGTTGTCAAATTTACACTCACATGAGACACGTCCGGCATAGCCTGCATTTTGAAGTGCTGTAAAAAAATCAGTGAAATCAAAGTCATCATTTCCAGGATAGGAACGTTTGACAGGTTCAGCGATATGCACATGCGTTAACCATTCTGCGGCATCAACAATATTTTGCATCGGTTCGTTTTCCTGCCAAACGTGATACAGGTCAGCCAATACCTTAATCCCTTTTCGATTAACCCGTTTCGCCATAGTAACGCCGTCTGCAACGGTACGTAGTATGTTTCCCTCTTTCATGCAGATCGGTTCAATAACAATTGTGATGTCGTGTGCTTCCGCATGGTCGGCAGCCATATCAAGAAATTCTGCGATCTGTGCTAATGCCCGTTCTTCTGAATAACCTTCTTCCACGTTCCGCGAACCACTGCTGCCGTAAACGATAATCTTCCCCCCAATTTCACTGGCTCTACGGCATGCAGTTTCTACGTAGCGAGACAAGCGCGGAAAATCCACCGTCTCACCAACAACGCGCAGGTCTCTGGGGATAAATCCTGCATAAGCCTCAGGTTTCAAGGGTGCTGCTGCTACCTGTTCCCGAATTTTTTGAAATTCGGTTTCATCCGCTTCTGGCATCAAGGCACTTCGTACCCCTAATTCAATATAGTCGTATCCGACTTCTGCTAACTGATTGATATTGTCTAAACCAGTACATATTCCAAATCGCATAAGTTGCTTCTCCGTACGCGCTAAACCCCTGGCAAGAGCAGACGTAGTAAAATTTCACCTGTAACAATCAACATTGCCACGAAAAAAGTGCTAAAAAAGCCATTTAGTTCAAACTTACGCACCGCTACATTAGTAATGCCAAGAAGAAAAGCTATAAAAACAAAGTAAATCGGTAATTTAATTACATAAAATATGAGTCCTACAATGCAGTCCTGACACCCTAAGGCGTGACCAATGTCTGTAGGTGGTGCAGATGCCAGAAAAGACTTTATACCAAGCGGTAATGAATCGGACCTAAGAATTGCTGTGAGCAGGGTTTTAATAACACCAAATCCGAGTGCTACCCCTACAGCTATTTGCCACTGTTCAATTTTCACCATTGGCAAAAACCAAATTATAAGAAAAACAATAACACTCATGGTGAGCAAAATTATAGGATACGGTACCTGTTTTTTTATTCCAGGTAATGATGTATCATTAGGAAAGGATGTGACGGGACCTACTTGCCTAAGTAGGGATTTCAATGTGTTTACAGGAACAGCGAAGTTAAGATTTTGTCCATCGTCTCTGGTTTCAGAAACAATGCCTATAACTTGTCCCCATCGATTGACCACTGCGCCGCCGCTGCTACCACGCGAAATGGGGGCTGTAAACTGAAGCACTTTGTCCTTGATCCGAGCAGTCCCCTGGGGACGAATATTACTGATTTCGCCCGATGAGAATGTTCCTTCAAAGCCGCGCGGATTACCTACTGCATAAACAATTTCGCCTTCTGCAACATTATCACTATTGCCAAGAGGGAGTGGCGGCGCATTAAGATCGGTAACTTTTACGATTGCAAGATCATGTTCTTTATCAGTGGCAACAGCACCTTCAATTTCAAACCGTCTTTGCTGAACGACTAACTTTGCGGTGCCTGTCTTGGCACCGTTAATAACATGATAGTTAGTTGCCACGAGGCCTCTGCCAACAAAAAAGCCGCTGCCTTGTGAAGACCTCCCCCCGCTCCCCTTCATTTCCAAGAGTACTGTGGAGGCTTTGGTTCTTTGGGCAATGATGTTCGGGGACTGTGCAGTTACGACATTTATGCCATAACATAGAAGTCCCAACAAGAGTACAAAACTAAACATTAATTTTGCTTTATATGTTATAATGTAATTCATTATATCTATCCTTTTTATTTTCCGAATCTTCGTTTACGATGACTATAGTCGCGCAAGGCACGAAGGAAGTCAATTTTTCGAAACGAGGGCCAATAGGTATCACAGAAATAGAATTCTGAATAGACGCTCTGCCACAATAAGAATCCAGAGAGGCGAACCTCACCACTCGTCCGAATAATTAACTCTGGGTCAGGCAAATTGGAAGTATATAGATACGGGGCAATTTTGTCAACACTCAATTCTGCAGCGATTTGGTCAGCATCTTTCCCATCCTGAATTTCTGCCTTTAGATGTCCTCTAAATGCTTCAATTATCTCCTCACGCCCACCATAAGCGACAGCAACGTTCAGAATAAACTTGTCATAATCTTTTGTTGCTTCTTCTGCTTCCCGGATTGCTTCTTGAAGGCTTTGGGGCAGTTGTTCAATTTGCCCCATCGCCCGCACTTTAATCTGGTTTGCATGAAGTCCTTCAATAGTGACCAATTCTCGCATTTTCCTCTCTATTAATCCCAAGATACCC
The DNA here is from genome assembly GCA_965221425.1 of Candidatus Poribacteria bacterium. GTDB lineage: Bacteria > Poribacteria > WGA-4E > WGA-4E > WGA-3G > MSPOR6. The sequence continues at coordinate 2,217,909 of OZ244889.1, forward strand.
TCAACTTCATCATCTGCACGCTTGAAGTTATCCAGTGAGAAAATCCATATTGAAAAGATTTCAACCCCAAGTTCATCGCACCAATGCAGAACTTCTTCCAGTTTATCTGCACCTTCATAATGTCCTTTAATTATATTGTCTAATCCACTCGCTTTGGCATAACGTCGGTTTCCATCAAGAATGACACCGATGTGGCGCGGTATATTCCACGTACCTGCTTCCGCTTCTAACCGTTTTTGATACGCGTTGTAAAATCGTTTTTCTATTTTATTTCTTAGGAATTTGAATGGATGCATGTGATTCCCTTTGTAAACTGCTTCAATTTATCAATGACCGACTTTTGACATCGGAGGACGATCGGATATATCAGTAGGACAGTGAAATGCTATGCCGAATTGTGTTGTTTCTCAATTATACCATGAAAACCTTGTTAAGAAAACAGAAACATAAATTATGGATGTGTCCAGTTTCTTGCATGTGTGTCTGAATCGCGGAGGTACGCGGAAGACGCGGATTTTGTCTTTTGTACCGCAAACTTTATGAAGTTTAAGTAAATATTTCGGTAATTGGTAAGGTTAGGAAATCTTGCCAGCAGCAGGTGTACATCTCTGCTGGCGAGGCGGGGAATCATGGCGAATACCATACGCATATTCGCCCAATGGCATTCATACCCGGGGAATGACTAAACGTCATTCATACCGTTGATTTCTTGATTTCTTCCTAACCTCGCAAAATTACCCAATTTATTTTTTAATCTTCATAAAGTTTGCGTTTTGTGGCACAAACTGGAAAGTTTGTGCTACATTTTTATTCTCTGAATCGCGGAAAACATGCACGGGCAGGGAAACCCCGCTCGGACAAAGAATTTTCTCACACTATGCACCCTTTCCGACATAATCTTGTGTCTTAACATGATGAGAGGCATCAATGCCCAGTTTTGCAAAAAATACGCCAATTTCAGTTAATTTACATTTTTTTAAATTTATTTGACATTTTTGTACAGTTTGTTGTATAATATATTAAATAACCAATCTAATAATCCTAATATGGGTGCCTCTTATCTAAAATCATATTTTGGATTATTAGCTTGGTTGCTGGGGGGTGCCTCCAGTTTTTTAAGGATAGTACGCAACCCCACAACCAAGCAATGCACGCAGGAGGTGCTTAAGTGAAAAAATTTACATCAAAAACGGTTGCCACCTTTTTGACAATCGTTTTGCTCGGTGGTTGTCTGTTTATCGGCGCGCGAAATATTACGCGCGCCACACAAACAGGCCCACCCCCGTGTGAACAACGGATCAAGTCGGAATGTATCAAGGATATGCCGAAACCGATTTGTCCACCTCAACAAGAACGTGTCCCTTGCCCGCTGGACGCAATTCAACATTACGTCCCTTGTCCACTGGATGCAGTTCAACATCCCGTTCCTTGCCCACTGGATGCAGCGGCGCAAAGTGAACAAGATAATAAGGAGAAATAGCAATGAACAGAAAAACGATATGGGGGTTTGCAGCCCTTATTATCTTACTGATTGCTGCTGGTGGGTTTATCTATTGGCAGCTGTCAACAGTGCAGCAGCTGAAAGAGCAGCTTGCACAAGATGCGAAAATACTTGAAGGAAACAATAAACCGATCGCGGACAATAGACCGCCTAAACCGAACGATGGAAATGAATACGTTTGGCATAGCGATCATTGGCATAAGATAGCGACAGAAGCTCCATCTACAACTTTTAACAATGGACTAACAGACGAATTCGGAGGCATACCTCATAGGAGGGGATTCACATCTACCAATCCACTTTTCGTAGATGGCGTTCCAGAACATCTGCAATGTCCAAAAGAAATTGTAGGTGTTTATGAGCGCGAGATGGAGGACCTATCTGAAGTTCATCGCGTGACATACCCGATTATTGTGGAGATTTTGACAAAGTATAACCCTGAGCGACCACTTACGGAAGTCTGGTCAGCATATATAGAAGCAGAACGTTTTTATTATGCAAATGCAGACCCAGAACAGGCATCCCCCGGTGAAGCACGCGGTAGATTGGATTGGCAGTTTCAAAATCTTCTGGATTTTCCCGAAATTACGGTACTCCAACATACTGACTCGCCGCGTAGTGAATTCCTAAGGCAAGTTTTGATAGGTCACTGGCCTTCCAATTGGAACCAACATAAACTTGACGATGGTAGAATTTTTTACGCAGGAAATGATTACAAGTACGATATCATTTTCGAAGAGACCTATCTAAACTCGGAGGGACTACCTATTACCAATCGTTTTAAAAGCGGTTTTGGGCATGCCCCTACTTCTGAACGAATAGAAATAAAGTTAGCAGAAACAACTGATGAAGAATTAGAAGAATTGGGCGGGTGGAATTACAACGTAGATCCTTACGCAACAGGACTTTATACACTCTCACCCAATGCAACAGCGCAAGTAGTAGACAAACTACGTAGTGCAATCGGAGGTTCAAAATGAAAAATACATTTTTCTTTTTACTCATTTTATTAATTTTCGCGATTCCGCAGCCCCAAGGGAAAGCAAACAGATATATCGGTGATATTTATCATCTATATGACCATGATTGGTCCCAGCTGAAGAGGATCAAGAGAAAGGCGATTACCTAAGTGTCTATGCCTCTAAGCAAGCCACCAAGACAAGAGACAGTACAAGTGGCACTACCGTTTACTCAACCCGTGGAATGGGTCACGCGAGCGCAGGAGTAAGCACCCAAGTCATGGGAGTTGGAGACGAATGGACATGCCGGTCTTGGATTCAAGCGACATCTGCAAGTAACTTGGTATCAGCTCCCGGCAAAGGTAGGATTCCAGATACTGTTACCGGCGACCCGGAAACGATGTTAAAAGAAAAGTTTAGAAATAATTTCGGCATAGCATGGGCCTTAGTTTCCTTTAAACGAGGAATAGCCGCACTTTACAATAAAAGAGGTATATTCCCCGGAGGTGGACTTGTAAGAGTAGATTTTGACCATACGAAAAGTGCCGAAGGTAATTTCTCAAGTACAGGATCCCCCTCACCTCTCCCCGACCTTAACCCATGGGCCTCTACCAGCGTCAATATTGCCGGACGAGCTCATGTAGGTATCGCACCAGATATAAACCTTGCAGAAGCTTCAACTCCCAAGTGCACCGGAGACGAAAAGCATGATATACCCTTAGGACATGGCCAAAAATGTCCTGGGATCCCAGGACAAGACTACACTTCACCTGATAACGATCTCTTGGGACAAGGATCTATTGACCCGCCACCTGAGAGTACAAATCAACTCTGCTTTGCTTGTAACGGAACCCATACGTCCAGTGAAGCAAGTAACCATGAATGGGGTACCCCTGCATGTGGCGATTCAACGCATGCTGGCTATGCTTGTCAAATTACCGCGTCTGATCACCAATGGGGCACATTTCCGTGTGGTGATGTTACGCATGTCGGGTATCTGTGTCAAGTCTCATCAGATCATAGCACCTTGATTACAAGTTACAGCGGTTCATTTTATGAGTGCCAACCGCATCAGACGTTTGCATGTGGGCATACGGATTTGACTGCTAACTCCTATAGTCATCGGTCAGAGACGTGTCCGACCGATAGTAATGGTCAGTCGTGTGAATATGGTAGTTTCTATGCGTGTTCACCGCATACGCATGCATATCCTGCAATTGTGTGTGGTGCGGCGTCTTGGACAAGGTGCACGGCGGCTGTTTCTTCAAGCACAGAGCATCAAACCGCGTGTAGCAATTGTAGCCAGAGTTATTGGTCGTGCAATCTGAGTGCTGTTGCCTGGCATGCAACGCCGCTGACGTGTCAGCGGTCTGGCTGTAATGTTTCACTTACCAAGTGTCAAAACACGGGTGGCGGTGGTTGTTTCAGCAATGGCACGGAATACAGCTATCACGATTTACCATAAGTCGACAACAACCTTCGAAACTTCACACAGGCAGGTCCCCGTTTTGGGTGCCTGCCTTTTCTTTTTTCTGAATCTCGGATTACCGCGGAAGACGCAGATTTTGTCTTTTGTACCGCAAACTTTTAGTTTGCGTTTTTTGACACAAACTGGAAAGTTTGTGCTACATTTTTTAACGGTATGAATCATGGCGAATACGCATAAGGTGTTCGCCATGATTCCCGTATGGTATTCTGCATTGGTTAGGAAACCGAACCTACCAAGGGTAGAAGATGGCTAAATTGACTCTTGTAAGTATCACACGCTTATCCCATCGGTGAAATAGCAGTTGACAACCCAAGCATATTGCGGTAGACTACATTATAGTAAAATCCACAATTACATGGACATTGGCGAGGTTCGGAAACCTCGCCAGCGTTATGGTGTCGGGATTGTTGTTCATTGAGATGTAACATATTTTTGGATTTTACTATAAAATAATTCTCTGTAAAAATCATTCAACTTCTACATGGAAACCCAAAAGTCCCCGCTGTCAACCCCTTCACAAATTCCTGCCCACGGGGTTACGCTCAAATCCATTCTAATCGCTGTTATCCTAATTCCGATAAATTGCTATTGGGTAATTGAGATGGAAGTTATCCGTTATTCAGGACACCCTGTTACAATTTCACTCTTTTTCAATGTTATTTTCAGCCTGTTTGTAGTTATCGGTTTCAACCAGTTGCTGCAACGTTTTCTCCCACGAATTGCATTAGTCCAAAGCGAGTTAGTCATTGTCTATCTAATGCTTTCCATCGCTTCAGGAATTACTGGGCACGATATGCTTGAGATTTTAGTGCCGATGTTAGGGCATGCTTTTCGGTTCGCTACACCTGAAAATGAATGGCAACAACTGTTTCTCCCCTTCCTTCCAGAATGGCTCACGGTTAGCAACAGCAACCTACTGCAAGGTTATTATGAAGGCGATCTACCACTCTATACATTTGAGACCTTACTCGGTTGGGCAAAACCTGTGTTGTGGTGGACAACGTTTATCAGTGTGTTGGTTTTCGGCATGCTTTGCATCAATATTATTATCCGAAAACAGTGGATAGAGTATGAAAAGCTAAGTTATCCCATTATACACCTCCCCCTCCATCTTACAGAAACCCCTTCTAATCGTCTTTTTCAGAATAAACTCATGTGGATCGGTTTCGGTGTTGCTGGAGGCTTGGCATTATGGAATGGCATTAGTTTTCTATACCCGTTCCTACCTGAGTTACGTACACGTATTCAGAGTTATCAGATTTTTACGGAAAGCCCTTGGAACGCGATGGGTAGGATCCCTTTTTCGCTCTATCCATTTGCAATTGGACTTGGGTTCTTTATTCCACTTGATCTCTCATTTTCCTGCTGGTTTTTCTTTTGGTATTGGCGGTTAATGCGCGTTGTAGGTGCAGCATTTGGATTTAGAAATTTACCCGGTTTTCCTTATACAAACGAGCAAGCTTCTGGTGGCTACCTTGCCTTGTGCGTTTTAGCTATATGGGCAAGTCGCAGACATCTGCTTCAGATAGGACGATCCCTTTTTAGTCAGGACAAATCGCAAGAAGATAGAGATGAACCGATTTCTTACAGAGTTGCTGTTCTTGGACTTATCGCTGTGCTGGGATTCTTAGTAATCTTTTGCTACTATGGCGGTGCAAACATTGGCATTATGCTTGCGTTTTTCGTTATTTACTATCTGATTTCTATTGCAATCACACGCATGCGTGCTGAGTTGGGAACTCCCGTGCATGATTTGCACTATTCTGGTCCTGACCAAATTTTAACACGGGTAGTCGGCACACGTAGGTTGGGCAGAGATAACCTTGTGATGTTCTCAATGTTTTGGTTTATCAATCGTGCGTATCGAAGCCACCCGATGCCCCATCAGTTAGAAGGCTTTAAAATTATGGAACGAACGAATATGACAATGCGGCGGATAATCTTCGCTTTAATGTTAGCCGCAGTGTTAGGGTCGTTAGCAGGTTTTTGGGCTTTAATTGACCGAGGTTATCAATTAGGAATGGAAGTGCGGGCGTATTGGCCATCTTTGAGTGCCTTTGGTATAGAACCTTACCGCCGTCTAACAGGTTGGCTTCAATCTCCTACTGATATGCTTATCCCAGAAAGTCTATTTACCGGATTCGGATTTCTGATGACAACTGTGTTGATGTTATTTCGAATGCGATTTGTGTGGTGGCCGTTTCATCCTGCTGGGTTTGCTATCTCTACCAGTTGGGGCATGCATGTTACATGGGGTTGTCTTTTCATGAGCTGGTTAATAAAATTGATTATCCTCAAATACGGCGGCCCCGTGAGGTATAGAAAGGTAGCACCGTTCTTTTTAGGGCTTATTCTTGGCGAGTTCACGGTAGGCAGTATCTGGACAATTATAGGGATTGTGGTAGGTATGCCAACCTATGGATTCTGGGTTTAAGCTCTGTCTTTGTGTGGATTTATTGCCAGATTTAAAGGTAACAGCAGCAAGATCAGACTGCATAAAGAGGTTACTATCCATTCCTTCCCAAGCGGTACGATTTCCAGAACATCTTGCATAGGTCCAATGTACATCGCTGATAGGTGAATGCCAATAGCAATGATGAAAATAACAAAGAGACGGACGTTGGAGAACATCCTTTTAAAAAGAGATTCCCAGGGATAGCGCGTACATTGGAAGTAAACCGCTATCTGTGTAAAGATCAATGTAGTACAAGCCGCAGTTCGCGCCGCTTCAAGATTAGATTCGATTACAGAAGATGTTAGGACCAAGAAATGAATAATTGTCATTAAACCGATAACAAGACTCCGACAAATGATATCAATCACAGCAGTTTTTGGAAGAAACATGGTCGTTCTGCCAGGGCGATGTCGCTTTTCAGTGGTGGATATTTTTTCGCACCCTAACCCGATTGCTGGCAGCAGCGTCGTTAAAAATTGAACCCAGACCACTTGTGTTAGTGTTAGCGGCATCTCAAAATTGAATGCCCCTTGTAAAATTAACCCAAAAACAACGGTGAAAAATTGTGCTAATGTACACGAAAAACACCACCGAAGAGCTCCTGAAATATTTTGATACGCTTCTCGCGCAAAAAGTAAGCAGTCTTTTACTGCTTTGGAGCCTTTTTCGACTATCAGGCAGTCGGCATGTTCTTGGGCAAAATGTGAGGCGTATCTTGTATCTGCAAATGCAAGGTCTGCAATAATCATGGCGCGTTGATCCTGGACATTTTGACCTAAAAAACCCACAGAGTGGTTATGACGTTTTAAACTCAGCACAATATTCCTGCGTTGTTCTTGAGTCGGTTGAGAATAAGCATTCCAATTTGGCACCTCTTTGTCGAACTCTTGTGTAGAGAGGCGCATGAGCTGTTTTCTTGTTCCGACTGCGTTGCGAGTATGGACAAGCCCTAACTCTCGCGCTAAATCAGTTGTTGCTTGTTCATCACTATCACTCATTAGGATAACCTTTAATCCAGTGTCCAAAAATGATTTGATTACCTCTTTTGTAGCGTCATTATCAGTGACGGAAAAACCGATGAATCCTAAGAAGGTTGATATGCCTTGAACTTCTTGTGGTGTTAGCGGCACCTCAGAATTTAATGAGGCTACACCGTAGACCGTATCCCTGGGGTTTTGCATGTAATCCAGGATTTCACTACACATTTCGTACTGTTCATAGTAGAAATCATTTACCTCTCCGTTTACCAGAATAGAATCACACGCTTCAAGGACATTGCGCGCATCACCAAATACAATATTGAGATATTCGTTTTCGCTCGATTCAAAGACATGAAGCTCATATCCGAAGTTAGAGGTCCACGGATATTCTGAAACAAGCCGCATATTAGACTTAAGGTCCGACAACTTATATCCAAGTTGTTCCATTGTATCTTGGATAACGAGTTGATGTGTATCATCAACTCCTGGTCTATCATCATATCGTTCACCGGAAATCCCTAATCCTGCTGTCAACACCAGGCCGGGCGCGCCTTGTGGGATTTGAAACCGCGGCGGAATATTGTTGGCTCGCTTGCTTTTTTCTTCAGGTGGCTCGGATTTGAACGAGTTTAACCAATTTTCCCATACTGAACGATTCACCATTTGTAGATCAGTGAAGATACCCGAAATAGTAAGAGATTTTGTGCTTGCGATGCCTTTTTCATCGGAACAAAAAGCAGTGAGACGGTTCAATTTTTCAAGAAAATGCCTATCGCGGAGTGCTATTCCCCTTTTGAGTACACCAGAGGTTTTCTGATCAAGGATGGAGTGTAGTAACAATACTAAATCATAAGGGGTTGCAGCAATAGCGAAAATTAAACCGAATTTCAGAACCTCTTCCCAATCTATTGGAGTACCCTGCTGTGATTTTTGCCACCAGAAAACGGTAATCGCGATTCCACCCACAACAAGCCCTGTTACTTTTAATATATCTTTGAAAAATTTTATTTGATTTTCTGCAACAGTCATTTCGCTGGGTAAAGCGCGTGTGTTTCCGTGGTTCTGGTGCATTTCTAATTCATCGCCTGTCCTGACTACGATTGCATTACCTATACCAGCATCAACATACGTTCCACCAAAAACCATATTTGTCTGCTTTTCTGGAGGGAGTCCAGCCTCATTTAGTCCTTTGGAGGTTTTTGTGGCTGAACCACTACTTCCAAATAAGGCGGATTCGTTAACTTTTAAGCCATCTGCATGTACAATTCGGGCATCGGCTGGTATATAGTCACCAGGTCTAAGTAGAAGTAAGTCTCCTGGTACAATATCCGGAGGTAGACATTTTTCTTGTGTGCCTTGGCGAATTACCGAAACGGTGATGTCAAAGTGTGCTACACGTTTCTTGTGTCTACGCTGTAAATTGATTGAAACTATAGTTGCCCAGCAAAAAGAAAGAATCAAAATACTACCGATAAGGGCAATTCTCGAAACTCTCGGAACATCCGGTAAAAATGCGAAGACTGCTATGACAAGTGCTAAAAGAAGTAATCTCCAGTTAAGTACCTGCTCAAAAAACGTTCCTATCTGCCAAGCGCTTCTCTTGGACTTTGGCTTATTTTCACCATAACGTTCCTGTAATTTTTCTACATCAGCGTGACTCAAACCGTATTCCAGATCGGTATTGAATTGGTTTAACAGAAAAGAGATACTTTCTTCATAAAAATTGGACATAGTTTACCCTAACATCTCACGTTCTAACAAAAATATCAAATTTTATACTATAGTAAAATCCATAATTACTTGGACACAACGGTAGGTTCAGTTTCCTAACCGAACCTATGTAAATACGGCAGAATATGCCAAATCAACGGTATGAATGCTATATAGCATTCCCCGTATGGTATTCTGCATTGGTTAGAAACCACACCCGCCGAATCATGCAGAATACCATACGTGTATTCTGCCAAGCGCATGAGGCGTTAATTCACCAGGGAGTGTAAACATATTTTTGGATTTCACTATAATAGATTTGCGTCTTTGTTATCCCAAATTTTAGCACCTTCCAGATCAGCACTGAGCACCATGATTTTGCATGGGATATCATGGTGTTTAAAAACATCCTGCATTTGGTTTCCAACCTCGTCCATATTATTCAAACAGTATGCCGCGACGGTTGGGCCTGCACCGCTTAATGCGATACTGAGTGCTCCTGCAGATGTTGCAGCTTCAACGACATCATTAAATCCAGGAATCAAGGTGCTGCGATAAGGTTGATGTAGTTTATCCTTCATTGCCACTCTTAACATTTCCAATTTTCCAGTAGCAATGCAAGCAACTAATAAGGAGCTTCTACTTATATTATAAATAGCGTCAGTAAAATCAACAGTTTTTGGTAAAACGCTCCGGGCTTTCTGTGTTGACAATGTAAATTCTGGAATAGCGAGGACGACATGAAGAGCAGGATTACATGTTAACTGAATCGTATGGACGTGATCCTCCTCTTGTACAGAAATGACCACGCCCCCGTACAAAGAAGCAGCGACATTATCGGGATGTCCCTCTATGGATGTTGCAAAATTGAGTAGGTCTGAACGAGAAAATGGATTCCCACATAAAATATTAGCTGTCAGGAGACCGCCGAGAATGGCTGTGCCACTTCCCCCTAAACCGCGAATCGCCGGAATGCCATTTTCAATGCTCAATTTTAAACCTTTCGGTTTTTGCACACCACTCCGTTGGAAAACAGAGTGGACAGCTTGAAATGCGATATGTTCAGGAGTACTTGGTATCTTGTCAACATCTACTCCGCTAATTATAACTTCTGTCGTGCTTCCAGTAATTTCTAATGATACGGTGCTGTACAGCTGTAATGCAAGACCCAACACATCAAATCCGGGGCCCAGGTTTGTGGTGCTTGCAGGAATACGCGCACTTACTTTACGAGACATACGAGAAATTTCCTACTTTATCTATAACTTTGCAATTGCAGTTTTTATTCGGTGTAATGCCTCTTCAATATTTTCCAGCGAATTTGCATAGGAAAGACGCAGGTATCCATCCCCGTATTTTCCGAAAGCTGTACCAGGCAACAAAGCAACCCCCGCATCGTCCATCAAATAATCAGCCAATTTTTCGCAGGAAAGGGGGAGTTCTGTAACATTCGGGAAAACGTAGAACGAACCAAGCGGTTTGATACAACTAATACCATCAATTGCATTCAAGCCATCTACAATAGTATCGCGTCTTTTTCGGAATTCTGCAACCATCTGCGTGACAAATGTTTGCGGCCCCGTTAACGCTTCTATTCCAGCAATTTGTGTAAAAGTCGCAGTGCAAGAATTTGAGTTGATTGTTAACTGCGTAATCTTATCTACTATTTCTTGAGGTGCGACACCATATCCGAGCCGCCATCCTGTCATAGCGTACGTTTTAGAATGTCCGTCAATCAGAATTGTTTGTTCTTTCATACCGGGAAGGCTCAGGATACTCTGATGAGTTCCTTCATATAAGAGACGTGAATAGACTTCATCTGTAAGAATATAAAAATTATGTTTTTTGGCGAGTTCTGCTATTGCAACGAGGTCTGATTCCGTTAGGGTGCCACCTGTTGGGTTCTGGGGTGAATTAAGTATCAATAATTTTGTGCGTTCAGTTATTGCATCGACTAAATCCTCAATTCGGAAGCGAAAATCAACCTCTTCACGAAGCGCGAGCGGTACTGCTTTACCACCAATAAAATCAATAACAGATTCATAGACAGGGAAGCCGGGTTCAGGATAAATTACTTCATCGCCATCATCAACTAATGCCAAAATTGTGAAAAAGATAATCGGCTTTGCACCTGGGGTAACGGTTACTTCGTCTGGATGGATATCTACACCGCGCGTCTCAGAAATGTGTGTTGCGACAACCTCTCGAAATTCAGGTATCCCTGCTGATGGACAGTAACCGGTATGTCCGTCTTTCATTGCCTTGAATGCGGCTTCACACACATTCATGGGCGTAGAAAAATCTGGCTGACCTATTTCTAAATGAATAATATCTTTACCTTGTGCTTCTAAGCTTTTGGCTTTGGCTAACACCTCAAATGCAGATTCTGTTCCCAAGCGGCTCATCCGCTTGGCGAATGTAGGGCTTCCCAAAATTTCCTCCTTTTTAACTCATCGCGAGTTCATAGGCACGGCGTGCCTTAATTATTTCCTTAACTGCGGACATCTTTTAGGCAGTTACGTTTTCCAAATGTATTAAAAGACTATTCTGCCTTCATGATCAAACCACGTCCCCCTACTAACCATACATTCTTTTTATCAAGTACAGATACACTGACCATTTTCTGGTCTGATTCTTCAACTTCCCATTTTTTTCCGCCACTGTTGGTACTGAGTACAACACCGACTCCGAAATCGCCTCCGACTGCCCATCCAGCATATTTGTCTACAAATCGGACCTTTCGAAGTATTTCTGTGGTTCCGCTCGTCTGGACTTTCCAAGTTTTACCGCCATTGGTTGTGTGGAGAATGAGGCCGTTTTCCCCCACTGCCCACCCTACGGAAGCATTAAGAAAGAAGATATCTTCAAGAATATCCTCTGTTCCTGTTTCTTGCATTTCCCAAGTTGTTGCGCCATCTGTCGTTTTCTGAATAATCGTCTTTTGCTCCTGTGTTTTAGGAAAAACGCGTACGCCAGCAATCCATCCGGTATTTTCGTCAAGAAACTGAATCGCATTGAACATACTGGTCTCATCATCACCTACGGCTCCAACTTTTCCACCTTGCAAGGCTACCCAGGATCTTCCGCCATTTTTTGTTGAGACAATCGTGTCGTTCTGCCCCACAGCGTACCCAACATTCTTATCAATGAAATAGACACTTTTAAGTGCGGTGTTCACCTGAAGGACTTTGTCCACCTTACATATTTGGCGTTCCCAGTCTTTACCGTTAGTAGTACCGACAATTAAGCCATCTGCTCCGACTGCCCACCCATGATTAGCATCTAAAAAATAGATTCCGGCTAAGTCTGCTCTGAGTTTAACATCCGATTTTTGCCACGTTTTCCCACCATCCATCGTATATCCGATGAAGCCAGGGTTATCTAAATCATCAAGCAGTGCTGAACCTACAACCCATCCAGTATTTTCTCCTGTAAATGTAATAGACATATAATCACGATGTCCTGGATCGCTTGTTTGTATTACAACCCATCCTGCCATAGCTGGTAAGGCAATTGCTAAAGTACAAATAATTGAAAATCTAATGATTTTTGATAATTGTAAAGACGACTTTAATCTGTTCATGATAACTCCTTTAAATTTTTAATTCTTCTGAGAAGAGTCTTATTTATAGTATATCTGTATATCTAATATTAAGTCAATATTTCCAAAAACTATTTCATAAAACACTTTTGTTTCGCTATATTGCTCCAACAACTTCTGGTGTGGAAACGAGGACAGTAATTTATGAACGGCAGAATATAGATGTAACCCTATTTGGCCAGAATGATTGTCCCTGTTTTATAACTATCCCCAACTTGTAATTGATAAATATAAATGCCGCTTTCAACAATTTCACCGCTCTCATTTTTACCGTCCCATTTCAGTTCCGTTTCTCCAAGTTGTGCAGTCAAGGTTTTTACAAGCACGCCGTTCAGATTAAAGAGAAGCACACTAAATTCTCCTTCGACATCTTCAATGGCACGAGCCGGAAAGACAACGGTATTGAAATCTGGGTCGGTGGATAACGGTGTAAATGGGTTAGGATAAGGTTTATCAAATATTCGAAGCCTTTTCTTTATGGGCGCGGATTCATTATCTACCTCATCAATTGCGACTACAGCATAAGTAAAACTGCCAACTGACAAGAGTCTGTTGTCAACAAATTTATACTCTGTAGATTCGTTTGTTGGTTTTTCAGCAGAAATTTCACCATTAGGAAGCAGCTCCAAAGTTCCAGATTCTGATGATCCGAACAAAATTTTATACTTTGATACATCACGACTGACGCTCGGTGTCCATAAAACTTCTACCCCTTCGCTTGAAGTAACAACGCGAAGCATGCTCGGCGGCTCAGGTGCAGCTGTATCTTCTGATACCTCCACAGTTTGTTCAGCTGAGCGGTCAGATTGTAAAAAAAGTGTCTTATAGGCAGTTATCTCATAAGTATGATTTCCGGGAAGTACATTTACATCACGGAACGTTGTTGACGCACGATTTTCTACATTTATTCGGAAATCCTCGTCTCTATAGATGAGATAGCCGTTAACATCAGGATCTGTTGATTTTTGCCAACGGAGTGTTACGTCATTTTCACCAGTTTTATCGGCTTCTGCAGTAAAACCGGAGACAGGCGCGGGTGGCACATTTGGAATTACTTGTAATGTAAAGTCATCGTTATTTGATTTGCCATCTGCTGGTCTCGGGCTGATAAATTCACCGATTGGTGCATCGGTGTTATTACGCAGCAGTACTCTGAACACTGCTTCAAAAACCTTATTTGATGTTCTACAGTCAAATGCGATTTCAAAAATGGAATTTTGATCATCGGTGATCGTTAGCGCAAGTTCAACACGCAGCACATTTCCGGAGATGACTGCTTTTGCGTTCAGTTTTTTTTCATCTCGTAAGATGCTATCAAAATCAGACACTTGCGGAACAAATCCTGTGGGTAATATTATTTCAATAGTCTTAATTTCTTCACCGGGTTCTGCCAATGACCTGTCAATTATAAGTGTCACAATCAGCGGCACCGTTGAACTGGCAGGAACAATACCTTTGGTTTCGCCCGCAACGTTAATTTCACCGATTGATGTAACAGCACCGTAACTATGGAGACTACATAAAAGATTAATGATAAAAATTGAAATTAGGATTGCGTTTTTCATAATGTATAATTCCTTCATCAAAATAGCAAATTTACAGAGAATCGCTGTGTTGTATTATCTTGGAAGTTTCCCGTTAGTAACTGAAATCCGTAGTCAAGTTGCAGGGATGTGCTGCTGATCGGAATCTTGGCACTACCACCGAGGCTAAAGGTAGTAGCAGAATTTCCCCCGCTATTCATTCCGTAACCGCCTCGGATAGCGATGGCTTTGTTCAACCAAATTTCTACACCTGTACGCGTATAAATTTCACCACTACGTGACAACACCTCAACAGTACCTAAAGTTGATTTCAACAAATTACTGATCGCAGCACCTTGAGCACTCATTGCAGCAATAGATTCAAGCCTATATACTATACCCGCGCGAATATTTTGTGGGACTGAATCTGTATAAGCCTCGGAGATACTCATATTGGCAGGAAGTAGATTTTCTACAGATATACCGATGTTTAGACTATTGAACGGCTTGGCAATCAGACCAACATCAAACGATAAAGCTGAACTTGAGGTTTGCGTAAAATATGGATTCTCAGTAACAAATTCGTTTTCTTCATCAAAGTTAATGCCAAGCAGCTTTAGGTTAACACCAACCCCCAATTGCTTAAAAATAGTGTTCCCATAAGAAAAACGTAGTGTTTGTTCCTGATAAATATCAGAGTTTTCCGTAAGGATACCGATGTTTGCCCCAAGTGTTCCCACCTTGCCGAGTGGCACAATCCCGCCAATCGTGTTATAGGTAATAAGCCCATTAAAGCGCTGTGCGTAAGTTGCACCGATCTGAATCTTCCTAATATAAGCTAAACCACCAGCGTTATAGTTTGCCGCATTGCTATCATCAGCGAGCGCGACGAACGCCCCACCGAGACCGAGGGGACGCGCACCAACGCCGATGTCATTAAAAGCAGCAAAAGTAGGCGAGCTGAAAAATAGGGACATCAACAGTATGAAATAGCATCTCAATCTAATTATCGTCATTTTTTCTCCTAAGGCTTACCTGTCATCGGAACAAAACTAACACCAGTTATCCTTGTGGTTTCAACTTTACCACAATATTTCTGAATTAAGAACAGTTCTTGCATATCCGAACCTATAGGTATAACCATTCGTCCATCTTCAGCAAGTTGTTGTGTAAGTCGATGCGGAATTTTTTTGGGCGCAGCTGTTACGAGTACTGCATCATAAGGTGCATGTTCTATCCAACCGTGATATCCGTTTCCATGTTTAATATGGACATTCTGATAGTTAAGTGCCTTTAACCTTGTTTTAGCACTTTTAGCAAGTTCTGATAGAATTTCAACGGAATACACATTCTGGACAAGTTCTGCTAACACGGCAGTTTGATACCCACATCCTGTGCCGATTTCAAGCACTTTCGAATGAGGGTTTAAACTTAGTAATTCTGTCATCAAAGCAACCATATAGGGTTGCGAAATTGTTTGTTCCTTATCAATTGGAAGGGGTCTATCATGGTATGCCCATTTACGAAATTCAGATGTAACAAAAAGATGTCTTTCAATTTTTCGCATCGCAGCCAATACATCCGGATTCCGAATATCTCGATTTTCAATTTGGTCCCGGACCATCTTTTTTCTGGCAATAGCAAATTCATCGGCTTGTGTCATTGAATACTTACCTTGAATTTTATCATGTACCCTGACTTGTGAAATTACAATCTAAATCAATTTTGAATTACTAACCAACATTTATTTGATATGGTATCAAAAGAAAAATCCGATGCTTTTTGATGATATTGACTAATTTTAAGCTCAAGGTATTTCCAAACAATTGATGTCCTAAAGATTGATGAATATCTGACAGCTGGAACATTCTTTTCTTAGATATCAGTTGAATATTTGCCAATAATTGTGTTATCCAAGGTCGTTTAGGAAACCTAACAATCTCAACAACTTTTCTTTCCAATCCTGCAAGATTCTTTGCAATTGAAAGAGCTTTGCTTAATCCACCGAGTTCGTCAACCAATCCTTTCTCTTTCGCTTGTCTTCCTGTCCACACACGGCCGCGGGCAACTTTATCCACATCTTCTCTCGTTAATTGCGTTCTTCCCTGTGCGACTTTAGAGATAAAATCCTCATAAATTTCGTTGATCTGTTTCTGAACAATTTCCTGCTCGTGAGGTGGATAATCACTATAATCGCTATAAAAGTCTGCATGTTCCCCGCGAGTCATAATTTCTTTCTTGATACCGAGTTTTTCATACAATCCTTTAAAACTATACTTTCCACCGATGACACCGATCGAACCAGTTATTGTCCCTGGTTCAGCGACAATAACATCCGCAGGCGCAGCAATATAATATCCGCCAGAAGCGGCGATGTCTGCCATAGAGACAACAAGGGGTTTTACCTGCGTGAGCCATATAAGTTCATTCCAAATAATATCCGCAGCGATAACTAACCCACCGCCACTATCAATTCGCAAGACAACCGCTTTAATTGATGTGTCTTCACGCGTATACTTGATTGCACGAGCAATCGTCTCTGCTCCCATTACCGTCGTACCAGTAAAAGGATCGTTAAAACTTTCTCCGGTTAACATCAACCCTTTTGCTTCAATAACTGCAATTTTGGGTTTTGGTACCACCCAATCGTGAGGATACAAACCGCTATTTAGATACTCATTGATCTCAACAAGGGTAACATCACCTTCCGCAAGTTTACTTGCTCTGTGCTTCAGTCTATCCTCATAAACAAGTTCGTCCACAATTTTAGATCTGAGTGCGCCAAAAGCAGTATAGGGCCCGTGGTCAATTAGTTGTTTAACGTGTTCAGATGTCCACCCTCTTGCTGTAGCGATATTTTTAGTGAGTTGATCATATAGGTCATCAAGGAGCGCATTTTGGTTCTCGCGATGTGGTACGGACATATCGCTTCGAGTGAATGGTTCCGATGCGGATTTATATTCACCGATATGTTCAAGATGTGCACGGATGCCAAGTTTGTCTAACGCCCCTTTGTAAAAAGTGCGTTCTGACCGTAAACCGATAAGACGCACCTCTGCACTTGGATGCATCAAAATCACATCACATGCAGCGGCAACGATATAATCTCCAGTAGAGCAGTCGGTGATATAGCACATAACGACTTTACCCGATTCCTTGAATTCGAAAATTGCATCACGTATTTCTTGGAATTGTCCCATTCCATACCCGCTCCCGTTCATTCGGATTAAAACACCCGCTACATCTTCGTCCCATTTAGCAATTCGGAGTATTGAGTCAAGTTGGTGCATGTCCAGGTCAAGAAAAAGACGTTTTCGAGGGATCGGTTTCGTTATAGAAGCTGTTGAGAAGTGAAAGTAACCCACACCAGTATCTGTTTTACTATTTTCATCAAAATAGTTTGCAGTACCAATACCGAAGTTTCCGACATTAATGCCAAAGCGGATATCAAAACTGCTATCACTATTGTATGTACCGCGCAGCATAAGTTCACGTATCGGACGGATTTCAACGCCGTAACTCAAATCAATTCCGTCCACATCTTGTGTTTTCCGCATATCTATGGAAAAAGTGGTCCGCCATGTTCCTGGGCGCAGCGCGACACCTAAGTCGTAGGTACGTCCTAACTTTTGATTTTGTATTTTTGGTCGATTCAGGTCGCGTCCTATTGCCCCGATTGAGATATAGCGGCGCCGATACATTAACCCGACAGAAAGCGATTTATATCGGTCATAAAATCTGTTGTCAGAATCAATCCAACTATAACTTGTTCCCCAGTATAGGGCACTCCCGAAATGATGTCCAGCAGAGAGGCTATAACGCGTAAAATCAATATCGTTCAAAGCGTTTGCAAATTCCATGCTGAATCCGCCACCAGGGACAGAGATAAAGAAAGCATCGTCACCGGGCAAATTGCTGCGATATGTGCGTAAGTAGTATAAATTCAGCGCGCGGCTAGTACCGAGACCGGCAGGGTTAAAAAAAGTAGCTAAAGCATCATCACTCATCGCAACCGAATTTGGCAGCAGATGAGTACGTATCTTTGGCGGTGCCGCTTTAGCGAGAATTGGAAACAAACTACAGATGAAGAGGATACTAATCAATTTTTTCTGCATACTAAACGAATTGCCCGCTTTTATGAGGTCGAAATTCATTTCGTTAACGTGAGTTTGATAAAAGCCTATTGTAGCGCAAGGTGGGCCTTCGGAGAAAAGACCTATTATTGAGTTGATGTCATTTATTATCAAACTGGCGTTTTCGTTACGATACCATATATATCAATAGATAGCAAGAAAAAAATGTCAAATATTTACATACCCGTGTAAATACACTGATAATTGATGACATTTCACGTCCCTACCAAATCATTCAGCATACGCGTGTGGTCCGCTGAATGATTTGTCGGGACAAAAGAAGGAATCAACTCATGATGAAACTAACAAAACGTCATGTAACAGAGAACATTGATATTGAAGTAGTTCCAAATTACAGCAGGTTTCCATTATTCCAAAGGTTCATTTTCTGCAGCAATTTCTTCTTCAAGTGATTTGATTATTGCTAAGAAAGTCGCATGCGGTTCAAGTTCATAGACTTTTCGGTACATTTCAAGTGCTTTCGGTTTATCTCCAAGGAACCCTGCATAAATTTCCCCCATCTCCTGCCATGCTTGAATTTCTGTCGGATCAAGCTCCACAACCCGTTCATAGACTTCTAATGCGTCTGCATAAGGTCTTGTTGCTGCTTCGCGTTTCAGTGCATTGGCACGTACATAGAGCAAACCAATCAAGTCGTTGACAATCTCTTGCATTTCCGGTTGTTGCTGAACTGCTTCTTCTAAAAGAAGAACTGACTGTGTTTCAAGTCGTGAAGCTTCTGCAATATCTTCATGAGTAAGTTCTCGGTCAAGAAATCGATAACTTTGGAACATCTTGTTATAGGTCCGTGATAATTGAAGACGTGCAAGCACACCGATAGGTGCTTTTTCTGATGAAACATGTGCGAATTCCGGATCACTTTCAATCGCGGCTCTGTAGTGTCTTGATGCCGCTTCATACTGTCTACTTCCTTGATACAGAACGCCAAGAAGATAGTGCGCCTCGGCATTATGAGGGTTCTTTTCCAATACAGCCAAAAACTGTGTAGTTGCATCTTTAAGCTCGCCCGCATCACGAAAAAGCTTACCACTTAACAGGAGGACATCTTCATGGTTCGGTTGGATATACGCTGCATAGTCAAGCCGTGATTTGGCATCTTTTAACCAGCTACGCTGAGAGTAAATCTCTGCAATACGAAGGTTGGCATGCAACCGATCTGTTCTATTTTCTTTTGTTTTTTCAGTTTCAAATGCCTGAAGTGCTTGCCAATAGAGGAATACAGCTCTGCCTAAGTGTTGTTCATCAAAGTACGCATCCGCCTCAGTAATAAAGGTTTCAGCTTCAGACAACGGAGGCGATTTCGGTTCAGCACCGCCTCGTTGCGTAAAAAAAACTGCAAGCACTATGAAACCGATAATCGCAATAATTTCGGTATACAAAAACCAACGATCAAAGGAAAAAAGTGATTCTCTTTTTGGCTCGTTATTTGATTCCATGTGTGCTCCTTTACAAAGTGTTAGCTTTAGCAGATTTAGCCTTAGGCTCAACATTTTCGATTATTTTGAGCATCTCCTCTGCGTCAACGAACTTTTCAATTCGCTCGAGAATATTACGCTGGGAGTCCATAAAAATGACAACAGGCAATCCGCGAATCTGATACTTCTCTGACAATACTTTATCGGATTTAACCGAAAAATCAAGTTTGACAGTAACATAATTCTCTAACTTATCAATAACATCTTGATTAGAAAAAGTTTTGTGGTCCAGTTCATTGCAAGCACCGCACCAAGTTGCATAAAAATCAAGCATAACCAATTTATCTTCCTGTTCAGCGATTTGTAATGCTGCAGATTCGTCGTAAACCCAGTTCAGATGTGGTCCAGCAACGGGCTGTTGAAGCCCACCGACTATCATAAACGCTCCAACTATTACCAGCAAAAGAGCAAACGCTTTACGGACTTTCATTCCCGCAGAGATTCCGCTAAAACGTTGTGTTAACTTACCGAGAAGCAGCCCTATAAGAATTAAACCTGCCGCGATACAGAAAAATGGGAGTGAATTCTGAAGGAAACTTTTTAACGGAGCAAAGACTTTGACATCTTTGAGGAAGTAGAGTGCCATTGTAATAATCGCAATACCAAAGATATTTTCCAAAACGTACATCCACCCGCCTGAACGGGGAAGGGCAGAGAGTAAACCGGAAAACGTACCTATGCCAATGAACAATAAACCCATACCGAGGGCATAGGTAAACATCAACCAAAACCCAAGCACTAAACTGCTTGTTGTCGCAATATATGCCAAGACAGCAGCCAAAGCTGGGCCTGTGCAGGGTGCTGCGATGACACCCGCGACAGTTCCCATTCCAAACGCTCCAATAAATCCTGTACCACCGACAGTATTGAGCCTATTTTGCATTGAAGATGGAAGCCGGATCTCAAAAACACCAAACATTGATAAACCAAGCGAAACAAGAATCACACTGATAAAACCTATTACCCACGGATTTGCCATTATCTGACCAAAAACGGCTCCTGTTGATGCGACAGCGACACCTAAAATTGAATAGGTAACAACGATCCCAAAGACGTATACAACAGAGAGCAGAAAAGATTTTAGTATTCCAGTAGACTCATTCGCCCCGAAGATCGAGACGGTTATCGGAATTAGAGGATATACACAAGGCGTCAAACTTGTTACAATTCCCCCGGCAAAAACAAGCAGAAATGCAAGCCATAAATTTCCACCAGACAGTGCGCCTGCAATTCCGCCTTGATCTTCACTGCTGCCGTTTGTCGTGTTATCAAATGCGATATTGGCGAAAATAGCCTCATTAGTCTGTTGCGAAGTTTCTGCTACACTGACAACATCAATCGGTATGGTGACACTTAGTGTTTCAGGGAACAGACACTGTTCATCATTACACGCTTGATAGCGAAATTGCATATCCAAAGTTATAGGTTCAATCGGCGCATTTTGGAGCAAAGTTGCTGGAATACCGATTGTAATCGTATCGTGATAGACCGGTGTCTCTCCTATTGAAGCGAGATTAAGTGTTTCCCCCATCGGGTATATCGCTTCTCCAAAAGTTAAGTTCGGCGTATCAAGGGGTGTTATTTCAGTCGGGATAAGATTTTCGCCAGCAGGATTAGCATTAACATGCCATCCTTCTGCTATCTTTACAACAATTGCAATTTGGAAGTCTCTTCCGGGTTGTACCTTGTTCAAAGAGATATATCCTTCAGCACTTACCTTTTCAACAGGTTGATTGTCAGGAAGGTCAAAGTCTGGGAATTGCGCTTGTGTATAAATAGGGAGTATTGTCGTGAAACCTATTAGCAGAATTAATAATAAAAACTTGTTTAGCTCGATCTTTTTCAACATTATTAGTTCTCCTTAGAAAGAGAAGTAAATTTAGATGGTATTGTATTATGTGGTGTTAATTGATTAAGCACCATAACTGTCAATTTAAGGAATATTATCTGTCCTTTGGATGTGTTCAGTCCAGAAATTAATGTCGAATGCGCGTTTGTGCAGCTCTTATCTTCTGTAGGAGCGAGCTATGCTCGCGACATCAGACGAACGGTCGCGAGCGAAACTCGCTCCTACAGAGGACATCGGGATTGAAAAGTCCTCCCAGAAAAAAATCAGGCATTAAATTGACACCTATGGTGTTAATTGATTAAACACTACTCGGACACAGTCCTCACCGCGGCTCAAGCACAACACACGGAAGAATCATCTCTTCTAAAGAAACACCTCCATGTTGGAAACTCCCGTGAAACATCTCTTTGTAGACGTTAAACTGTCTTTCGTAAACAAAATAATAATCCTCTTTAGCAAGAATATAGTTTTTCTCTGATGCCTCGTATGGTAATCGATATGTTTCTGGATTTTTTATAAAATAACCCACTTCAGGATCACAAGATATTTCCTTGCCTTCTTTTACCCGAAGTCCACTCGAAAGTTCATACTGACTTGATATTTTCGCAGCATTTTGGCATAACACCGAACCGTGATCTGATGTCATTATTATAGTTATTTCCCGTTCGGCTGCAAGCTTAATTATTTTATATATTCTGGAATTTCGAAACCAAGTTTGTACAAGTGTCCGAAACGCTTCTTCATTTGGAATAAGTTGCTGGAAAAGTGCCAAGTCACTTCGTAAATGTGTCAGCATGTCAAGAAAATCAACTACGACAGCTGCTAAACTTATTTGGTTTGCGTCAGTTAACCACTGTAGATATTGAATTTCTCCGCGTGCATCAAAAATTTTGAAGTAGTGTGGTGACGGTTTGAGTGCAATCCCATGCCGTTCAAGTTGTAAACGCATCAACTCTTTCTCATAACGGTTGATACTTGTATGTTCTTCATCTGGTTCGGCATATAGAGCGGGGTATCGTTCGGCCAAATCTCTTGGAAACAGACCGCTAAAAATAGCATTGCGAGCATAGTGCGTTGTCGTCGGTAATATAGAATAGTAATAATGTTTTGTCATGTGGAAATCACGGTAGAGCAGCGGCTCAATTTTCAACCAGTGGTCTAACCGCATACAATCCATTACGACAAATAGCACAGATTTTCCTACTTGGATCTCAGGAATTACGTATTTGTAGAAAACATCTACAGATAAAGTGGGCGAGTTTTCACCCTCAAGCCACCGACTATAGTTGTTTTGAATATAGTCTGCAAAGGTCGAATTGGCTTCACGTTTTTCGCTGGCATGGATTGTTCTCAACTCTTCAACGTTAGAAAGTCCATCTAATTTTATATCCCATTCAACGAAATGGATGTAGGTATCTATCCATGCTTGCCAATCATTATCACGGTAGTGATCAACCGTGGTATGCGCTTGACTATGGTCCAAAGCGATCTGCTTATTAAAGTTCTCTACGTAAGCTTGAGGCGTATATGCTTCTTGTAGGTTGTGCTTTTCCAATAAAAATGTGAGTGATGAAAGCAACTGCCTGGGATTTGTAGGCATAATCAACACGTCGTCAACACCATGAAGACTCGCTTGCGCCATCACCTCTTGATCGCCCGCCTGCGTCAACAAAATGAGTGGAATATGTGCATCCTCTTTACGGATATATGAAAGTAAGTCATCATTTCCTGTCGGGACATCATAATTTAATAATACTGCGTGAAATGTAATATCCCGTAATAAAGTGATACCCTGAACGCTGTTATCTGCTAATGAAACATCGTATCCTTGATATTCTAAAAATCGAATATAAGGCTTCAACTCAGATTTTAAATGTGCGCTTGCAGGTGGTGCTTTTAATGTACAATCGATCCACAAAATACTCCTTGTCTTTTCCATGTTTTCACCTTTTTTTACACGGAAGTAACCGGAGAAACATCCGATAAAAGATATTAAGACGTTAGTTCAAGAGCGATATAGACAAGCGTAACACAGATTAGATACTTGAAACAAAACGCCCAGAGTTCACCAACCCAGACGCATCAAATTTTGCTTTAACCTGTTTCATTAAGTTTTCTGTGCTACCTATTGGCCCCCACACATCAATCTGCCGTTTGAGTTCAGGTGGTGCTGTCTCTATGATAAGATTGCCTCCCAAATCTATAGCACGTTGACGCAGTCCTATTAGGGTGTTTGCAAGTAGTTGAAAATCGGTGTTAGAATTAATAGTAATTTTAAGATATAGCACACCGTTTCCTAACAGTGCCATTATTTCATTAGTCCCTTTACGAAGCTGCTCAGCAAATTCGGCTATATCTGATCGTTTGAGATTTATCTTTACAAGCGAAGTCCCATAAGCATTATCAACCGCTGAAAACTCTTGCACAACATGACTAATGTTAACTCGCGATTCACCTTCTATTATTTGCACACCTAAAGCACCATTTTGTTCCACAAGTGTTTGGACTGAGTTGAGTTGCCATGCTACAGTTTCAGAATCCCCAGCAAATCCAACTATTAGTGTCGGTTTCTTCTCCTGAAACTGATTGATAGGCACATTTACTAACAGATTTACGAACGATGGCAATGTCTGTGAACTGACGACGCTTAATCCAGTATTAACTGTGTCGTGAATGGATTGAAACTGCGCGGCAAGTATTGCCTGATGAGCAGGCAGCGGTGCTAATTTAAGAGTTACTTCGGTAATAATACCGAGCGTTCCGAATGCCCCGATATACAGTTTGTTAAGGTCGTATCCCGCAACGTTTTTAACAACTTTTCCGCCACTCTTAACAACCGTGCCACTAATATGTGCGACATGCATTCCTAAAACTAAATTTCGCGGAGTCCCATATTGAAGACGTAGCGGACCGCTGGCATTTGTGGCAACAATTCCACCAATAGTACACCGGTCTGCATAAGGCGGATTTAGCGGAAGAAACTGCCGATGTTGTGCCAACTCAGTTTGAAGTTCAGCCAACCTAATGCCCGCTTCAACTGTCACAGTCAAATCTGCCGGTTCGTATTCTACCACCTTATTCAGCCGAGTCATTACCAACACAATATCCATTTCTTCAGCTAAGTTGCCAATTCCGAGTTTTGTCCCTGCACCTGCAGGCATTATAGATAAGCTCTGATCTGATGCAAACCGAAGGATATTTTGTATTTCTTGAACAGATGACGGGACTATGACTACCTTTGGGATCATACCGTCATAAGTATATGCCGAAATCTGTTCCTTCGGCAACATGCCAGACTCGCCTACAATATGCTTGAGTTCATCAGCCAACGAATTTGAAGTTTCCATCTCGTTCTTATTCCTTCGCGATAGTAAAAGGATTTAGTGTCGTGTAAAACTGAAAGTCTGTTCTATTCTTTATCTTCTTCCGGATAATCAATTGACCACTTTCCTTTACCTTCACCCGACGGAGGTTCTTGCCAAAGTGCTAAAAAATTCTCTGGCGCATTGTGTTCCAAAAGGTGTGCCATAAAGAGTTGATGCAATTCGGTAACAAGCGCAGCGTTATCCTCCGCAAGATTATTCGTTGCAATTGAATCAACTGTCAAGTCAAACAACTCAGGTGTGCCGTACGCACCAACAGGAGCGTACCCCCAACGTTCAGTGACAAGGAAGGGGGTTATCGCGCGGCGTGGTACAGTGCCATTGCGTGAACCGATATGAGTTCCTGTTACTGCATACTCCCTGTGCTGAGAATCACCACTAAGAAGCGCATCTGCAAAAGAACGTCCCTCAAAAGGTTTCCGCGGATCAAGTGTAACACCTGCTAAATCACACAAAGTTGGTAGAATGTCCATCGGTTGAGCAATTAGATCAAGACGTTGTCCTTGTGGCACATCGCCACCAGCAATTAAGAAAACCTCATGGTTAATTTCAGGATAAGTTGGCCAATACCGCGGGTCTTCAGGATCAATATTTGATTTCCCTGTCCTTTCGTGTTCTCCGATAGACATGCCGTGGTCAGACATTACAACAACAAGCGTATCATCCCAAAGTTCAAGGTCATCAACTTTTTGGATAATCTGCCCGATGTGTCGATCCACAAGTTCAGATTCGCCAGCATAATGTGCCCACAGGTTGTGCAACTCCGCATCTGTATAAATAGATGATCGTCCATAATTCGGATGAAGCATTGGCGGTCCAGAATAGGTTGGATCGTAACGTTTGACAATGTATTCAGGCGGATCCCAAGGTTCGTGCGGATCAAAGAAATCAACCCAAAGGAAGAAAGGACCTGAGTGATAGTTCTCCTCTAAAAATCTTATAGCGGTTTGCGATGTCCTCCCAGAAAACGTCTCTGCTTCGTATTGATAGTATCGGTTTGTCCAACGGTGTGTATTAGGTAAGGTGTTTCCTCGAAACGAAGGATTCGGACGGGTTTTCTCATCCGGCATGATTGTCTGTATTTCATCATTGAGATGGAGTAACGGTTTGTCACCTTCTTGTCCACGGTGTTGGAATGCAGCCTGAAATCCTTGCTGGAAGCGGGCGTTGAACAGATGCGGGCAATCGCAAATTAGCTGCGTTGCATATCCCTGTCCACCTAAAAGTTGTGCAATATGGTTTGGACCGCTCAGATCAATCGCCTGCCATCCATAGTGGGGCCATCCCAATGTGCCAGTCGCAACATCAGTTCGGTGTGGAATTGTGGGAAAACTGCTCATATAAAATTTGTCTATAGCAGTTGCGCGTTCTGCTTCAAATTTATCAAGCATCGGTGTACGGATAGGTTTTTCTGCCCGTTCACCGAGGTTATCATAACGGAACGTGTCTGTAATTAGTAATACAATATTTTTCATATTTTATCCTTTATTCGTTTTTATCTTATACCTCTTGCTGTGATGTTCTCAACAATAGGACTGTAATAAATAACAACGGCAAAATAATAGATACAGTGATAACAAAAGAAACTTGCGCCCCAATCAGACACGGAAAAAAGAGTATTGAACCAATCATTGACCCTTTTAAAGCAAAATAACCGTTTTTCTCGTTCGGTTGGAGATAGAGCGGGATACGGGTAACAACCGCAGCAACCAAACCCAGAATTACCCAGACTGCATAGGATTTTTGGACAAGCGGTTGTTCCAACCAATACGGTAAAAGTGCGATGACGAATGCTAAAATCGTTGCAGCAGCAGACAAAAACAGTGCCGGACGAATACCGAGTTGCACGGGTGTTGTCGTGATGCCTTGCTGTTTGTCACGGGAAATATCTTTAAACGTGGTTGTAATATGCGTACCTAAGTCGTAGAACGTTGTAGCCGCAAACGCATACCACACTAATCGTGGAACACCATCACTTACGACCAACGCACCGAAAACGTTCAACAGTCCAATTCCTAAGGGCAGTGTCAAACTCCCTAAGATTCCTTTCGCTTTGAAAATCGCATTATAGAGGTGCGAAATAGCAACTAACGCCATTACCAACAAACCTGCTTTTACGCTTAGCAAAAATCCACTGATCACACAGAGCGCATAGATAACACTTGCTGGAACAAGTGCTTGCTTAGGCGTTAACCGATTTGAAGGGAGCGGACGTTCAGGATTTGTCCGAGCATCTGTTTCGTGGTGAAAATAGTCATTTTTTATCATCCCCGCAAAGTAGCCGAACATCGCAATGATGAGTGCAGCAATAACACGCCACGTCAATTTCCCTTCGCTCGCAATAAGCGCCCCTGGTAGCGTCGCGACGATTGGAATTGCAAAAAGCGGATAACGGATGAGTTCAAGATATGCTTTGACTCGGCTCATTTGACTAAAATTTATCGTTTGGCACACCAGCTTCTGAGACAGGTGTATTTCTTGGATCAAATACTTCATCAACGCCATAAAACTGGTCACTCTGCGTGCTAATACTCAGTTCAGTAACATTCAGTCCGACCTGTTTATTTCCACTAATATAATTGTCTCGGAGTCTGCCACCATCGTAAACTGCCCACCCGCTGTTCAACGTGATATTGTTGGATATGATCTCTGGAGAGGCGGTAGAATAGCAGATGATAGCGTATTCATAGTTTGATCGGATATTGTTATGTTGGATACGTGGGCGTGAATCATCTTCACATACCAGTCCATATCGGTTAGCATTGAATTCGTTATATTCTACTTCAGGCGCGGCAGTCCCGCGGAATTGCGTACCACTCCCATTTCTGTTGAACTCATTAGCGGAGATAGTTGGGTTCGTATTATCGCAAAGCACCCCGATTTTGTTCTCACTAAAGAGGCATCTCTCAATTTGGACAGAATCTGTTCCGCAAAAAATAGCAGTAGTGGCATGCTGAATACGACAGTACGTGAGTCGACTATTTGGACTTTGCGCTTCAATTGTGATACCCAGCCAATCGCCTGCTTTTGGCGGCGCTGCGGTCATCGCTTGAGTTGAAGATCCAGGGGGCATCGTAATTTGCTGTTTTATCGTATCTTTTGTTAACGTTTGCGACATTGTGCTCTTTGGATCTGTTTCAGTTTTTGCTGCCGATTGTTTACCTAAAGAACCAAAGACTATCATTCTATCAGGTGCGCCTTCTGCATAGAGTTCACCCTGTACAACCAGTTCAATGGGATTGTCTGATGGTTCAAAGCCGACAATTGTACCCGCACGAATAGTCAACGTTATACCCTCTGGAACGATAACTGTTCCTGTTACATGGATACGTCCATCCCAAACCTCGTTTTCTGTTAGTTCACCAGATTTTTCAATGATACCTGAGACAGAACCGCCCGTGTCAAAATTGAGGGCGCACCCTTGACTCCCAAGATAGAAACCTGTTAAGAAAATAATGCAGATAATCTTTATTACTATTTTTTTCATAACATGGTTTTAACATAGATATAGATTAATGTCAAGAGTAACTTGATACGGGTGTGTAAATATTTTAGCAAAAGTTTGGGCTAAGGTGCTTGTCTGATACCAAATTAACAGGATTTATCTTGTTTTATTGGTGACAGGCAGAATACGCCAAATCAACGGTATGAATCATAGCGAATACGCATAAGGTATTCGCTATGATTCCCCATGTGGTATTCTGCATTGGTTAGGAAACCGCACCATAGGTATCAATTTAGGGATTTTCTAAACATAGAAACCTTCTTCAGTCCCGTAGGGACGATATGTTTATAGAAGTCTGGCAATAACGCCCTCTTTAGTCCCGTAGGGACGATATGTTTATCTTTCTATGCCGTTCCTACGGAACTCAAGAGGCGTGGGACAACATTTTTCTATAAACATATCGTCCCTACGGGACTGAAGACACTGCCCAACGGATTTATCCCTTAAATTGACGCCTATGATATGGTTAGGAAACCGCCAAATCAACGGTATGAATGCGCTTGGCAGCATGCGTCAAATCAACGGTATGAATGCCATTGGGCGAATACGCATAAGGTATTCGCTATGATTCCCCGTGTGGCATGCTGCATGATTCCCCGGATTTCGCGGATTTTTGAGTTTGGGACTCCCAAATTCCTAATTCAAAGTTTGCCTCAATCTCTTGAAAAGGAACTTATTTTGCCAACCTTCATTCGCATCCTCCACGAAATCCGAGATTCAGACAGCACACATGCGAAAAACTTTACACACTCCAAGGTTAAATTTTATTTGACATTTCCGTTATGAGGTGTTATAATTAAAAAGGAAAGATAAATGATTTCAAAACACCGTAATCTTTAGCAAAACGGTGTGTATAATACAACTAAATAGATTACTGAAAAGCGTTGAAGGGGAGGAGTAGGTCCATCGGGCTTGCAAGAGAGGAAGACTCACAGGCTGAAAAGTCTTCTCAAGTTCCTACGACTGAAGGTCGCCCTGGAGCTGCTAATCTGAACAACTGTAGGAGCGATCTCCGAATCGCTATAAGTAGGGTTAGTCGGTGTGATGTCCGTTATCGCATCCCAAGAGTGCTTTGCCTTGAAAACAGGGAAAGAATTGGAGTGGTACCACGGTAAGGTCATTTTATGTATCCTTCTCGTCTCCAAAGTTGGAACGAGAAGGTTTTTTACTTTCAACAAACTTACGGCACAACGGAATGTGCCTTAGAACCGTTTATGAGGGAAATTGGCATGGAACTTTCAGGAGCAAGAATCCTGGTTGATTGTCTTAAACGTGAAGGTGTCGAATATATCTTCGGTGTGAACGGTGGCGCGGCAATGCCGATTTTTGATGCCCTATACGACGAAACAGAAGTAAAATTGATTCCGATGCGGCATGAGCAAGGAGCTTCACATGCTGCGGATGGATATGCGCGCGTCACTGGGAAGGTCGGTGTTGCACTCGCTACCTCCGGCCCCGGCGCAACTAACCTCGTTACTGGAATCGCAACTGCCTATATGGATTCTATTCCGATGGTGGCGATTACCGGACAGGTATTAACTCAGTTTATTGGAAGCGATGCTTTTCAGGAATGTGATGTTATCGGCGTAACTCGACCAATCTGTAAGCACAGTTATCTCATCAAAAGTTGTGATGAAGTAGCAGATGTTGTTGCAGAAGCATTCCATATTGCAAGTACAGGAAAACCTGGTCCCGTTATAATTGACATCGCTAAAGATGCTCAGAAAAGTGAGACCCTGTTTAAGTATCCGGAGACAGTCGATATTCGCAGTTATAAACCGCAAGTGCATGGTGATCCTGCGCAAATCGCAAAAGCCGCAGCCTTAATTAAGGAAGCAAAAAAGCCGATGCTTTACGCTGGCGGCGGTGTTGTGCTCGCAAATGCAAGCGAAGAACTGCGGGAGTTAACGCTAAAAACACAGATTCCTATCACCGTCACATTGATGGGACTCGGCGCGTTTCCCGAAACGCATCCGTTGGCAATGCAGATGCCCGGCATGCACGGTTCTTGCTGTGCGAATTATGCTTTTACTGACTCGGATCTCATCGTTGCTATCGGTGCAAGATTTGATGACAGGGTTACTGGTGACCTCAATAAATTCGCACCGAATGCAAAGAAAATCCATATTGATATTGATGCGTCCTGTATCGGGAAAAATGTGCCAGCAGATGTCCCAATTGTTGGCGATGCCAAGAACGTTCTCACCGAACTAAATAAATTGGTTGACACAGCGGATATTGACCCGTGGCGTAATCAAATTCAGGAATGGAAACAGAAATATCCGTTTGAATACGAGCAAAAAGCCAATAAAGTGATGCCGCAATATGTTATAGAGCAGATTTATGAACATTACAGTGATGCGATTGTTGTAGCAGATGTTGGGCAACACCAGATGTGGGCGGCACAATACTTCAAATTTACCGAACCGCGTCAATGGCTGAACTCAGGTGGTCTCGGTACAATGGGTTTCAGTTTGCCTGCCGCCATCGGTGCACAACTCGGATGTCCGGACAAAACTGTTGTCAATATCAATGGTGATGGTTCCTATATCATGACTATTCAAGAATTAGTACCCGCGATTACCATGAAGTTACCACTTAAAATCTTTATCATTAACAATATGTATTTAGGGATGGTGCGGCAATGGCAGGAACTTTTCCATAATAAACGTTATTCTGCTGTGGATTACCACGACAACCCTGATTTCGCCTTGCTTGCACAAGCATTCGGGGCAACCGGTCTACGCGTTGAACACCCTGAAGATGTTGAACCCGCATTACTGAAGGCAAAAGGGATTAACGACGGCCCTGTCGTGATTGACTTCATTGTTGATGAAGATGAGAACGTATTCCCGATGGTGCCCGCAGGTGCTGGGCTTGGCGATGTTATCCGTGGGCTTTCTTAGTCTTAATAATGGTCGGCGCGTTTTGTAAGCGCGCCGTTTATATCGTCTTAAATCTGGGATCGGCGCGTTTACAAAACGCGCCTACCGAGAAGAATCGTGTTAATTTAGTATTAGTAGATAGTACAAGTGAATATAATGAATAAAGAAAAACGACACATTTTTTCAGTTTTGGTCGAAAACCGATTTGGAGTCCTTGCACGCGTCGCAGGACTTTTCAGTGGGCGCGGTTTTAATATTGATAGTCTCAACGTCGCTGAGACTCACGACGAGAGCATCTCACAGATTACTCTTGTTACGCATGGCGACGCACAGATAATTGAGCAAATCTATCAACATTTGAACAGATTGATTGACGTTATTGAGGTTACAGACCTTTCCACTGGCACACATGTTGAACGTGAACTTGTTCTTATCAAGGTTGCTACCGATGATCCACAAAAACGCACCGAGATTCTACAAGTCGCAGAGGTCTTCCGTGGACGGGTTATAGATATGAAACCTGCCTCTCTTGTGCTTGAGATTACTGGGGATGAGGGTAAATTGAAAGCGGCGATTGATATTTTCAGTACGTACGGTATCATTGAGTTAGCGCGCACTGGCAAAATTGCGATGATGCGCGGTGCTACAAAATAATTTTGTCGTAGAACCGTTCAAGTTCCAGTAGTCTTACCTTCCTCAAGTCCTCTCCATTATGACTCAATATCAAATGCACCTGTGGCATTGACGCACACAAGCCTTTTCCTACGAGAATAATTCTCAAGAATTGAATGTTTTGATTAATAGGCTACTTGACAAAAACCTTAAGGTAAGATATTCTGTTGGTGTTACCTTCAAAAGTGTTATAGAAAGAATCAAAACAAGTCAAAGAAGGGAGGAATTTAAATTGAGGTTTCACAAAAATTTTATTACAATCAGTTGTTTTTTGATGTTGGTTTTAGGTTATCAATGTGTTGAAGCACAGCAAGACATCGCACAAGAGGCGTATGCGATCTTTGAGAAATCCTGCTTAGGTTGTCATGGAGAATCCGGGGCATATAAGGATAGTCTCCTAATTGACCGCACAGTACTTGTTGACACGCAGGTTGTCATTCCGGGTAATCCAGTAAATTCAGAGTTCTATAAACGACTGCTTGGTCCCACCGAAAAAGGCCCGCAGATGCCGCTCAATCTACCACCGCTTTCAGAGGAAGCCATTGAAACGATTGCCCGTTGGATCACTGAAGGTGCGCCAGATTGGGATGTTCAGCGTGACATCAATTTTATAACCACAGATGCAATACTTGATACTATCCAAACCCATCTGACATCGCTTGATCCCTTTGACCGTCCCTCCGCACGGTATTTTACATTGACACATCTCTATAATGCAGGTGAAAACCCTCAGACGCTTAGCGACTATCGGATTGCACTCTCTAAACTGATAAATAGTCTCTCTTGGAAATTTGAGATCACAAACCCGACACCTATTGATACTGCCAAAACAATCTTCCATATTGACTTGCGACACTATGATTGGAATACCAGAACGGATGTCTGGGCACTGATTGAGCAGGCATATCCCTACAACATTGAGTTTGATCCTGAAACTCAAGCAGGACTAATTGAAAAACTGACACAACTACAGACTGAAACGGGCAGCACGGTGCTGTTTGTTAATGCGGATTGGTTTCTTGCCACCGCCTCATTGCCACCCCTCTACCACGACATTTTGGATTTGCCACAAACAGACCGTGTATTGGAAGCACAATTAGAGGTAAATGTAGCAGGTAATATCAGAAATGCGCCGGGTATAGATGTCTGGCGTGCAGGTTTCAACGATTCGGGTGTTTCAACAAACAACCGCGTTGTGGAACGACATACGTCCCGCGATGGTGCGTATTGGAAAAGCTACGACTTTGCAGGTAGCACAGGTTCTCAGCACATCTTTACTCATCCGCTTGATTTTACACATGATGGTGGTGAAATAATCTTCAATCTACCGAATGGGTTGCAAGCATATTTTCTGGTTGATGCTAATGGTACTCGGCTGGACGAAGCACCAATTGACATTGTTTCTAACCCAGCCGCCAGTGATCCTACGGTACGTAACGGTCTTTCCTGTATAGGGTGTCATACGCAAGGCATGAAAAAGTTTACAGATAGTGTGCGCGCAGCGATTGAGCAGGATCAAAACCCACCTTATGATAAAGAACACGCTTTACGCCTCTATCCTGAGCAATCAGTACTTGATGAACTACTGCAAAAAGATACGAATAGATTCCTACAGGCATTAGAAAAGATTGGTGGTCCATTTGAGGATGAAGCATCGAGACAGCAATTCATCAAGAGACATGAAAATGAACCGGTCCAACGGTTTCATGAGGCGTTTCAAACACCACTAAATGCTTCACAGGCGGCCGCCGCAGTCGGTTTAGAAACAACGGAATTTCTCACACTGATACGCGAGAAACAGAGCTTAAAAAACTTGGGTTTACAAACACTCATAGATGAAAACGGCACTGTAAAACGGGATGCATGGACATCAAATTTCCACGATGTGATTTCTGCGTTGAATACCCCTGACAGTGCTCTTCCACCAGTTGTTGAGCGTCCAGGACTTATTCATGGAGAGATTGTTGACATTCCCGATGTGAACCTCCGTAGCGCAATCGAAGCGGCTCTCAGCAAAGCACCTGGTGAGACAATTATAGCTTCGGATATGGCAACACTAGAACGTCTTGAGTTAAACAAGAAGGGCATCAGCGATTTAACAGGTCTTGAGTTTGCAATTAATCTGAATTGGTTAGCTATCAATGAAAATAACATTGCTGATCTCTTGCCGATAGCAGGATTAATCAAGCTTTCCGAACTCAGGTTCAGCGCGAATCCTGTGTCTGATTTATCTCCGCTCAGAGGCTTAAAAAATCTCACCGTCCTGTGGTTTGAGGAAAATCGGCAAGTTTCTGATATATCACCACTTGCAGGATTAGTCACTCTTGAGCATTTGCATTTTTCCACCACCCTCGTATCCGACTTATCGCCACTAAAAGGATTAACAAATCTTATCTCACTGGAGTTTAATTGGGTGCGAATATCTGACCTCTCAATCCTCACAGGATTAGTCAATCTGGAATGGTTCAGGACGTGGGGCACCAGTGTATCCAACTTGTCCCCCTTTATGGGATTAACAAAACTGGAATCCTTATCAATTTGTGGTGGGCAGATATCAGACCTTAAGCCTTTAACAGGATTAAGAAATTTGAAAGAGCTTAATATTGCTCAAGACGAACTTTTATCGGATTTATCGCCCCTGGCGGTATTCACCGGGTTAGAACGGTTGGGTCTTGAGAAAAACAAGATATCAGACATTACGCCTTTAGCAGAGTTAACAGGTTTGAAACGGCTAAATCTTCAGGAAAACGAAATAGTGGACATATCGTCCCTCGCGGCGTTAACAGATTTGGAAAAACTGTACCTGGACAACAACAACATATCAGATATTTCTTCCTTAGCAGGGTTAATCAACTTGAGAGAATTAGGTTTACAGGATAACCCGATATCTGATTTTTCACCTTTAGACGAACTCTTCAAAAATCCAAATGCAAAGATATATACTACCGAAGTCAATTTCACCGACCCGAACCTACGTGCAGTAATTGAAACGGAACTGAACAAGGCACCCGGTGAAACGATCACAGCAGTGGAGATGGCAACACTGGAACGTCTTAATCTGAACAACAAGGACATCAGTGATTTAACAGGACTTGAGTTTGCAATAAATCTGAACTGGTTAGCTATCAATGACAATAACATTTCCGACTTAACACCACTTGCAGGATTAATCAAGCTTTCCGAACTTCGATTCAACAGAAACCCTCTATCCGATTTATCTCCACTAAAGGGATTAACAAATCTGACGGGGATGTGGTTTGATAATAGTCAAGTAACTGATCTAACGCCACTTGCAGGATTAATCAATCTTGAGACGTTGATTTTTGGCAGTGGCAAATTATCTGACTTATCTCCGCTGTCAGGCTTAACAAAGCTCACTGTACTGTGGCCTCGTGGACATCGTATATCTGACCTATCGCCGATCGCAGGATTAACAAACTTAAAAGATTTTTTAATGTGGGGCAGTCCTGTCTCCGATTTATCCCCTTTTGCAAGATTAACACAAATGGAGCGCATAGATATATGCGGGGCAAAAATATCAGACCTTAAGCCTGTGGCGGGATTAACAAATTTGAAAGCACTACGTCTTGCTGACAACAAAGTATCGAATTTATTACCCATTGCGGGGTTGACTGGGTTAACAGATTTAGAACTCAGAGACAACAACGTCACAGATGTATCACCTCTTGCAGGCTTAACAGGATTGACACAACTGGGACTTAACAACAACAACATATCTGACTTTTCACCTTTGGATGGGATACGCAAAAATATAAAACGATTCATTTGGCACGGTAATCCAGGATTCCCAGAAGGAGGACCGAAAATAGCGGGACCGTGGTTATGGGTCAATTTTCCAGAGACACCTGCAGGAGTAGGAATCTCTTCTAAAGATTTTCTATCAGAAGCAAGTGGTGGGGCGGTAACGGAGGTCGGGATTGCTACCCAGGGTGCAATAGAGGGAAAATCTGTCGGCAGTAGCGTGTGGACATCCCACAAACTCCTACCTACGGGAAGGATTACAGATAAACAGATGCTTGCAGATGTCCTGAACCTTCCTTCACCTGTGCATGATGACTCCGGCGGAATTCTCTACGGTTTTGTGTCCGTACATTCACCACGCGAACAGGAAACTACAATGTATCTCGGAGCGCAAGGTGGTATAAAAGCCTGGCTCAACGGAACTGTGGTCTTTGCAGGTGGGGACTATGGTGGCAAGGTAGACTCATATACCCAGATTTTACCGGTTACACTTCAGCAGGGAAGGAATATTATATTAATTAAGATTAACCTTGTAGGCAGTGCCTTTGTTGGATTTGAAACCGGCACGGAATATAGGGTGGCAATTCCGAGTGTAGACTACGTTTTTTCTAAAACACCAATTTACTCAGACGAAACCTTCACCCTTGATATCCAAGCAAAAGATGTCTATGATATGGCGGGGTGGCAATTTGACATTGCTTATGACCCTGCTGTGCTTGAAGCGATTGAAGTAAACGAAGGTGATTTCCTGAAGGCTGACGGGGTGGATACCTATTTTCTGCAGGGATCCATTGATAACGCGGCAGGTAAGATAAACGGTCTCAGTTCAGCACGAATCAGCTCGGATGGTGTCACTGGTACAGGAACACTACTGTCAGTAACTTTCTTAGCGAAAATAGATGGTGACACCCGATTGACACTGAACAACTTTCAATTTGGAACTATTACCAGTGAAACAATTCCTGCTGGCCCCCGTGAGGTGTCTATCACTATAAAAACGCAATTTGCTGTTGGAGATGTGAACCGAGATGGACAGGTCACCGTACTGGATATAATCTCTGTTGCTCGAAACTTTGGAGAAGATGCTTCGGCCAATCCACAAGCGGATGTCAATGGCGATGGGGAGATCAACATCCAAGACCTCGTTCTTGTCGCACAAAACATGGATGAATCGATAGACGCCTCTGCTGCGCCTGCTATACTCACAGGAGATAGCAGTGAACTGACACCTGCAACGGTACAAGCATGGATAAAACAGGCACAGCTTGAAGATGACGGCTCTATTGCATTTCAGCGCGGGATCGCGAACCTGCAGAAACTGTTAGCATCATTGCTTCCAGAAAAGACAGCATTGTTAGCGAATTACCCGAATCCTTTCAATCCAGAGACATGGATACCTTATCACCTCGCGAAGTCTGCCGAGGTAACTTTGACCATCTATGCTGCGGATGGTGTTGTTGTTCGCACGTTAGCATTAGGACATCAGATTGCGGGTATCTATCAGAGTCGGAGCCGTGCAGCGTATTGGGATGGTAGAAATAGTGTGGGTGAGTCTGTGGCGAGTGGTATCTATTTTTACACGCTAACGGCAGGCAATTTCACTGCTACGCGGAAAATGTTAATCCTGAAATAGTATCAAATAATCACTTGCAGTTTTGGTTTTCCTATTAGAGGAAAGGTGTTTTGTGCCTATCTCGGGGACAGGACTTTGGTTGGTATTGTTCGAATACCTAAAATAACCTAAGTTGCTACCTATAAGTTTTTAGACATAGAAACACCGTCTTTAAGGAAAAAATGCTGATAATTAGCCAATATTTGTAGAGCAAACTGTTAGTTTGCGTTTTCACAGGCACATTCTAACAGATTGTGCTACAGGTGGCAACTTAGGTTAAAATAGTAATAGAGATCGGATATACTTTATCAGAAAAGATTTAAAAGAGAGGAAAAATTGTATGGCAACAATTTATTACGATAGCGATGCCAATTTTGATTTACTGAAGGAGCGTGCCGTCGCCATCATCGGTTATGGTGCGCAAGGGAGAGCACAAGCACTAAACCTGCAAGATAGCGGCGCAAACGTTGTCGTTGGGTTATACGAGGGTAGCCGTTCAAAAGCACGCGCGGAAGCAGAAGGCATAACTGTCAAAACGGTGGAAGAAGCATCAACGATGGCGGATATTGTCCAGATTCTGATCCCCGACGAAAAACATTCTGCCGTCTACCGCGAGCAGATAGCACCGAATATGCAAGCAGGAAACATGCTGATGGTATCACACGGATTCAGCGTCCATTTCGGACAGATTGTGCCTGCGGACGATATTGATGTCACTATGATTGCTCCGAAGGGTCCTGGTTCTCTCGTCCGTGAAGTATTTGAAGGTGGTGGCGGTGTGCCGTGTCTCATCGCTATCCATCAAGACACCACTGGTGCTGCTCGCGATATCGCACTCGCTTATGCAAGAGGCATTGGCGGCACACGCGCTGGGGTCATTGAAACGACATTTCGCGAGGAAACTGAAACCGACCTTTTTGGTGAACAAGCCGTGCTGTGTGGTGGCACTGCTGCCCTCATTAAAGCTGCTTTTGATACACTCGTTGAGGCAGGTTATCAACCAGAGATGGCATATTTTGAATGTCTCCATGAGTTAAAACTAATCGTAGACCTTATCTATACCGGCGGATTGAGCAAGATGCGGAACGATGTGAGTAATACCGCTGAATATGGTGACTTGACGCGCGGCCCACAACTGATTGACGATGATGTTCGGGAAAAAATGCGCCAGATTCTGAAAGACGTGCAAGGTGGTGTTTTCGCACGAGAATGGGTGCTTGAAAATCAGGCAAATCAACCTGTACTGCAAGCCCTTCGCCGACAAGAAGCTGAATTGGAAATTGAGACAGTTGGCAAGAATTTACGTAGTATGATGAGTTGGCTTGACGAATAGATTGGTTTCATAGCAGGTTTGTATTATAAAGTCAAAATTGACATACTTCCCCTGCTTCAGCTGGGGGAGTATACCAAAACCTGCATAGTCATGATCTATTATAAACACTCGTCATCCATATAAGGTTTCATATCCCAAAGCATGATAGTGCCATCAAAACTACCACTTGCCAAAAG
Organism: Candidatus Poribacteria bacterium; assembly: GCA_965221425.1. Classification (GTDB taxonomy): domain Bacteria; phylum Poribacteria; class WGA-4E; order WGA-4E; family WGA-3G; genus MSPOR6. The sequence goes on from OZ244889.1 coordinate 2,256,933, forward strand.
TGTGCCATCTGGCGAAAATGCAAGCGACTGAATATCTGTCGGATGTCCCCAGAGGGTAGCGATATTCTCACCACTTGCAACATCCCATAATCTAATTGCCATCTTCTCCATTCCCTCTTGCCACCAAGTGCCGGAAGCGAGATAATGTCCACATGGTGAAAATGCCAAGGCATAAGGTTTTTCTGATTGAGGTTGTGGTATTGCAAAGAGTGTTGTTAAGTTTTCTGCACACCATAACCGGAGTTCACCGAACATTCCACCAGCAATCACTTTCCCACACGGTGAAAATGCTATGTTCATAAGTATACAACGTTCCTTCAAAGGCAATGTGGTAATCTCTTTGCTTGTCTCTACGTCCCACAGTTGAGCAGTTCTATCACTTGAACCACTTACGAGTCTTTTGCCATCAGGAGAGAAGCAAACTGACCAAATGAAATCTTTATGTCCGATAAATGGCTTTAACTTTTCCTTATTTTTGAAATTCCAATGATAGATTGTGCCTTCTCTACTTCCGACAGCCAGTCCGTCCTCTGTCGGTGAGAATGCTATTTTCCAAGTCAATTGTGCCTCTTCAGTAAATTCAGCGATCAGTTCATCAGGTTTCATAGCATCCCATACACAACCATAGTCATCGTTGGCTTGGATATACGCACCGATGATGTTTCCACATGGTAAAACAGTGAAAGAGGTAATGCGCTTATCTTCAAGTAATGTTTCCTGCGCCTGCTTACTTTCAATATCCCATAACACAATTCCCCTACGATCACTTGTGCTTGCAAGCGTCTTTCCATCCGGTAAAAATAGAACAGGTTGCGGAACATTGTCAAATCTGTGAATTTTTGAAATTAAGTGTATATTAGAACCAGCAATAGGTTTTTTATTTAGTGTGATGTCTGTAAAAGCCAGCTGTGGGAACTCTCTAAACCACATCGCATCAATGCTGCGAGGATGAATTTCTGGAATGGGAAGTTTTTCTTTACGTTCCACATTCCAAACTTCAATGGTCCCTTCTCCATCCACAATCGCAAATAATTCCCCTTCTTCGGAGTAGAATGGTACTACCCGAGTCGTTTGAAAATCAGTATAAACTTTCTTTTCCACGCCCTTCGCCACGTCCCATACGAAAAGGATTTCATCTCTACTACTTAATACCAGGAACTCAGCGCAAGGTGAAAAGATAATAGTATCCATCCATGCACTTTTCACTCTAAAGTGGGAGATCCGTTCACCTGATGTTATATTCCATACTGAGACGTAGTGGTTAATAGGATCAGCATCACCAATGGATTCGTCAGATATCACTCCCGCCAATAGTTGACTATCTTCAGAGAAAGCAAAATTTCTACCCGCAAACTTGAAAATTAACTCACCTGTTTCAGGACACCAGATGTAAGTCTGTGTGCCTTTTTTACCAACGTTATCTGCAGTAGCAGCAACGAACTGTCCATTTGGAGAAAATTCTAATCGGTAACTATTATGTGTTTTAACTTCACTTTCACCTTGGTCCATCTGGGCAACACAAACACCTTCATGCACATCCAATACTTCAATGATTCCCTTATGATTCGAAGTAGCAATCCACTTGCTATCCGGGGAAAAGGCAATGTGCCAATAGACATTATGCTCTTGCCTCCGTTTCATCTGCGCCATGCACTCACCACTCTCAATATCCAAGACTTTAATGATGCCGTCGTAACTTCCGGTAGCAATCCATTCACCACTTTGTGACAAATCCAGAGTGGAAATCATTCCCCGTTCTGTTTCCCACAAGGCAATAGGCGATTTTGACGACATTTCATACCACCAAAGTCCAATAAGTGTTCCGACAGCGAAATACTCATTATTGGGTGAGAGTGCAAATTTAGCACTTCTTCCTTTCCCCAGTCGAGCGATTGCGTCTTCTGGCAATGCCCAGGTAATTCCTTCGGAATCACCTGGCACAACATTGAATGATGCGGGTTTTCTATTTTGTTTCATATTAACTCCTTGATTATATTTTGATGTAACATAAAATTATAGTTGGCAATTGCCCTACACACGCTGAGGGACTAACATTGGATATAAGGTTTCAAATCCCAGAAGAGAATAGTCCTATCATAACTCCCACTTGCTAAAATCGTTCCGTCTGGTGAGAAGGTAAGATCTTGAATATCGCTACTGTGCCCCCGAAAAGTAACGACATTCTCGCCGCTTGCAACATCCCACAATCTAATTAGCATGTTATCCATCCACTTGTCCCACCAGGTGCCGGATGCAAGAAATCGTCCACACGGTGAAAATGCTAACGCATACAGTAGCTCCCAACTATCCTTCGGCTGCGGAATGGTTTTGAGCATTTCACGATGCTCAATATCCCATAATAGTATTTCTTTTTCTCCACAGCAAGCGACAATAGAACTACACGGTGAAAACGCGATGTGCGTGGCTTTATTTGGAAATGCTTCGATTGCTGCACCGCTTTCAATATCCCACATTCGTGATACGGGACCAGCATGCCTGATACTCACGAGATGTTTTTCGTTTGGGCTAAATGCTATAAAATGTATCCAAGAGGAATGTGCTTTGAGTTTATGTAACATCTTCTGTTTCCCCACATCCCACACATAAAGTGTGCCTTCATTGTCGCTGCATGCGAACAAGTTACGGACTGGCGCGAATACTGAACTATACAATGCTACTCGATTTTCTTGCTCAGGGAACGTGAAAGAGGCAATTGGTATCTTGTCGTTTCCAATTTCCCATACACTTATAATCCGTCCCTTCGTAGTGTCCTGCTCAGGTGCAGCCGCATACAATTTACCGAGCGGCGACATAGAAGTGAAGTTCCCGCGCGCTTCTTTAAAACGACTTGGCGGTTGAGAGGGATTGGCAGTGTCCCAGAACATCAATGTATTTCCTGTACATGAGGCTGCAAGGGTTTGTCCATTCTGAGAAAAGGCGAGGGAATAAGGTACACCGATGTACGAATAACTCAATGTCTTGGGTTGGGTGTCGCCAACGTTCCATACTTTAAATTCCCTTTCGGTTAAGGAGACGAAAGGGCATTCTTTTGGTAAATGGTTACCTTGAAGTCCGTGATGTGCTTCAAGGTACGTGTCGGACTTTTCACCACTTTCTAAATCCCACACGGTGAAGGTATCATTTGAGATTTCAGCAGCATATAGGACGTTCTCTGGTGAATAGAAGACTTTCTTTGGTTCTGTTCCATAGTCGTGGAATTCTTGTGTCATTTTCCAATCGGTAAGTGTCCAAACCTTAACTGTACCTTTCTGCCCGCTGGATGCAAGAAACTTCCCACACGGTGAAAAGCAGAGACTCACGGCAGAATCCGTAGGTTCTGTTAGACAAGCGATCTGTTTACCGCTTTTCAAATTCCATACTGCAATATAGTTAAAGGAGTTTTCAGGAATTCGAATTCTATCTAAAGAGTCTGCACAAGCAAGCAAATTGTAGTCGGGCATTGTGCAGGCAAGTAGTGAACCATCAGCGGAGAAGGCAATAGGACGAGGTTTGCCACGGAACCATCTGAAATTGGTTTCGACATGATATTTTGTGACCCTATCGCCTGTTTCTGTGTGCCAAACATAAACGATATAGTCCGCATTGGCTGAGGATGCAAGATACTGACTATCAGGGGAAAAGACTAAATGTGAAACGAAATTAACTCCAATCATGTTTTGTGCAATTTTCTTCGTCTCGTCTCGTTTCATCTGTGAAATACAATCGCCGCTATGTACATCCCATACTTTTACGATCCCTTCCCCATCACAGGTTGCAAGCCGTTTGCCATTTGGAGAAAATGCAACAGCGGTAATCCATCCACGCCCTGTGTCCCATAAGGTGACAGGAGTCATAGTAGATAGATCATACCACCAGACTCCTATTGTACTACCGATGGCGAGATACCTTCCATCTGGCGATGGAGCAATTGGTTGCGGCGTTACATCGCTCATCATGGATCCTTGTCCTAATCGGGCGGTTGCGCCCTCAGGAAGTTCCCAAGTTGTTATATCACTGTTTTCAGGCTGCCTAATAGCAGGCGACCATTTTTCATTATTTTGCATAAAATCAGTATCCTTATAAATTGGATTAGAGACTATTTGTGGCTGAGTATAATGCTATACTTGTTAGGTTGATTATTGGTATTTAGGAGTCTATAAAAGGTTTCATATCCCAAAGTAGAATGGTATCATCATACCCACCACTCGCCAAAATAGTACCATCAGGTGAGAAAGTGAGACACTGCACATCTGTAGGATGCCCACGGAAGGTAGCAATGTTTTCGCCACTCGCAACTTCCCACAAAATCACAGGACACTTCTTAATACCGAACCCCCTTATCCACGACGCACCAGAAGCCAAATATCTACTACACGGTGAAAATGCCAATGCAAATGGATACCAACTGTGCTTTGGTTGTGGAATATTCATGACAGTTTCACGATGCTCAATATCCCATAAGAGAATCTCCCTTTGCTTACCGATGGCAATTAAGGCACTACAAGGTGAAAACGCAAACGCATAAGCTCCTTTCGGAAACGTATCAATTGCTTCACCGCTTTCAACATCCCACAACCGGGAGACAGGCCCGTACCGCGTCAAACTCACAATTTTCTTTTCATCTGGACTAAATCCTATAAAATTAATCCAATCCGTATGCGCTTTAAGCGTGTGTCGTATTTGTTGTTGCTGCACATCCCACACATACATTGTGCCATCACTATCTCCACATGCCAGTAGATTGGTTTTGTGTGCAAAGGCTGCCGTTGATACCTGCCGTTCTTGTTCGGCAAGAGGGCTTTTTTCGTTGGGAAGTGTGAAAGTAACAATTGGTGTCTTGCTGTTTCCAATGTCCCATACCTTTGCTGTTTCCCCATCGGGACCGGTTGCATAGATTTTTCCTTGTGACGACACAGAGACAATGTATTCTCTTCCATGTAGATTGAAGCTGGATGGCGGCGAGGATGGTTGGGTAATATCCCATAACATCACTTCTTCGCCTTCACTCCAATACCCGCCTGCAAGCGTTTTCCCATCTGGCGTAAAAACCATCGAAAAAGGAACGCCAGTATGTAAATGTGGAGATAAATGCGGTTCAGAATCCCCCACCGTCCACGTCTTAAATTCACGCGGGTAGTAAGAAGCTAAAACGAATGGGGCACCCTCTGGAACGTGGATATCATGGAGAGAACTATGCTCTTCAAGGTAGAAGTTGCTCTTTTCACCGCGCGCTACATCCCACACGATGAAGACATCATCAGAAACTTCTAAAGCGTGCAGCACACCCTCTGGAGGATAGAAAACTTTCTTCTGTTCCGTTCCAAGATTCTGAAAAGTATGGAGCAACTCCCAATTTATGACTGACCAAACCCGGATTGCGCCATCTCGTCCTCCAGATGCGAGGAACTTTCCACAGGGTGAAAAGACAACACTATAAACAAAATCAGGATGTTCTGTAAGACAAGTAAGTTGCTCACCTGTTTTTATATTCAATACAGCGATATAGTTGGAAGTATGTTCGGTTTTAGGGATTCTCTCGCCGCGATCTACATGTTTGAATAAGCTCTCATCAGGCATTGTACAAGCGATTAAACTACTATCTGGAGAGAAAGCAATAGGACGTAGTAGAAAAGGAGCCCATGTGTAATTGGTATTGTCGTGAAATTTTGCAATCCGCTCCCCTGTTTCAGTATTCCAGACGTATAAGATGTAGTCACGCTTATTGGAGACAGCGAGAAGCTGACTATCAGGCGAGAAGACGAGGCGGGAGACCATATGGTAAGATCTCTCCGCTTCATCTCGTTCCATTTGGAAAATGCAAACACCTCTTTGCACATCCCATATTTTGACGAGTCCGTCTCCATCGCCTGTAGCAAGCCACTTGCCGTTTGGTGAAAAGGAGACTGCAGAAATAAATCCTCTGTCTGTATCCCATAGTTTAATTGGAGTCATAGTAGTCACATCGTACCACCAAACTCCTATGGTACTGGGAACAACGAGGTGATTTCCATCAGGAGAATATGCTATGTCAGACATTATTCCCCCTTGTCCTAATCGGGAAATTGCACCATCGGGTAGTTCCCAGGTAGTTATATCATTGCTTTCAGACTGCCTAATAGCAGGCGACCATTTTTCATTATTTTGCATAAAATCAGTTTCCTCATAAATTGGATTAGAGACTATTTGTGGCTGAGTATAATGCTATACTTGTTAGGTTAATTGTTGGTGTTTAGAAATCTATATAAGGTTTCATATCCCAAAGCAAGATTGTCCCATCATAACCCCCACTCGCTAAAATTTTGCCATCCGGTGAAAAAGTGAGACACTGCACATCTGTAGGATGCCCACGAAAGGTAGCAACATTTTCGCCACTCTCAACATTCCACAATCGCACCGAGCATTTCTTTATATCCATGTTTCGCATCCACGTTGCCCCGGAAGCAAAAAATCGTCCACACGGTGAAAATGCTAATGCAAACGGACTCCAACTATCCTTCGGTGGGAGGATACTCATAACAGTTTCACGACAGTTGATATCCCATAAAAGAATCTCCTCTCTTCGCCCCAGGACAATCAGCGTGCTACAAGGCGAAAACGCAAACGCATAATTTCTTTCTGGAAACGCTTCAATCGGTTCACCATTTTCAACGTCCCACAAGCGAGAGTTAAGCCCGGACTCTGTCTTACTCACAATATTCTTTTCATCGGGACTAAACCCTATAAAATCGATCCAACCAGTATGTGCCTTGATCTTGTGTCTTATGTGCTGTTGCTGCACATCCCACACATACATTGTGCCTTCACTATCCCCACATGCCAGCAGGTTGGTTTGGTATGCGAAAACAACCGTTGACATGACCAATTTAGATTTTTTTTCTGCGTCGGGAAGTTTGAAAGTAGCAACGGGTGTCTCAATGTTTCCAATGTCCCACACCTCTGCAGTTTTCCCATCGCTACTACCGGCTGCGTATATTTTTCCTTGTGTTGATGCAGAGACAACATAACTTTCCCCAGATAGATTGAGACGGGAGGGTGGTGAAGATGGTTGGGTCATATCCCATAACCTCACCTTATCACTCCAATACCCGGCTGCAAGTGTTTTCCCATCTGGCGTAAAAACAAGCGAAGTAGGAACGCCGGTATGTAAATGCAGAAACGAACGCGGTTCAGAATCTCCGTCTGTCCATTTTCGAAATTCACGGGGGTTGTAGAAAGCTAAAACGAATGGGGTGCCCTTAGGAACGTGAGTACCCTGAAGCACACGCTGCACTTCAACGGATAGTTCACATTTTTCACGGCGTGCCACATCCCACACGACAAAAGTGTCGTCAGACCTTTGGGCGGCATGCAGAACACCCGATGGTGAATAAAAGACTTGCATCCGTCCTGTGCCGAAATCGTGGTAGCCATGTATCCGTTGCCAATCAGCAACCGACCAAACAAAAACGGGACCACCCCATCTACCAGAGGCAAGGAAACGTCCATACGGTGAAAAACAGAGATTGTGCACAAATCGTTCGGTATCCTTTAGGCAAGCAATCTGCTCACTGGTCTCTACGTCCCACACTGCGATAAAATCGATAGAACCATCAGGGAAACGAATCTCACCATTAGAGTCTGCACGCACCATAAGACTTTCATCTGGCATTGTGCATGCCAATAGACTACCATCTGCAGAAAAAGCGATGGGACGCCTGATGCGACCACGCCATCTGAACTTATTCGGGTCATCGTGGAGTTTCGCAAGACGCTCACCAGTTTCGGGTTGATAGACGTAAAGGATATAATCACGGTTGCTGGATACAGCGAGGCGTTGACTATCTGGTGAAAATACAAGCTGTGAAACCATATGGTAAGATCGCTCGTCTTCATTCCGTTCCATCTGCGTAACGCAAACACCGCGCTGCACATCCCATACCTTTACGAGCCCGTCGCCATCCCCAGTAGCAAGCCACTGACCATCCGGAGAAATGGAAACTACAGAAATAATACCACGCTCTGTATCCCACAACGCAATAGGGGTCATGGTAGATAAATCATACCACCAAACCCCTATAGTACTACCGAATACAAAGTGTTTTCCATCAGGAGAATATGCTATGTCAGACATTATTCCCCCTTGTCCCAAACGCGCAATTGCTCCTTCAGGAAGTTCCCAAGTCGTTATATCACTGTTTTCGGGCTGCCTAATAGCAGGCGACCAATTTTCGCTATTTTGCATAAATTCCGTTTCCTTGTAAGATTTATAAATTGGATTAGAGTTTTTTGTGGCTGAGTATAGCGTTATACTTGTTGGTTAATTGTTGGTGTTTAGGAGTCTATATAAGGTTTCATATCCCAAAGCAAGATTGTCCCATCATAACCCCCACTCGCTAAAATACTACCGTCCGGAGAGAAAGCGAGACTTTGAACATCACTACAGTGCCCTCGAAAAACAGCGATATTTTCACCGGTCTTAACATCCCACAAAATTACAGGACACTTCTTAATACCAAAACCTCGTATCCACCACGCACCAGAAGCCAAATAGCGACCACACGGTGAGAATGCTAACGCAAATGGATTCCAACTGTCCTTTGGTTGAGGGAAATTCATGACAGTTTCACCATGCTCAATGTCCCATAAGAGAATCTCCTTCCCCTTACCGATGGCAATTAAGGGGCTACAAGGTGAGAAAGCAAACGCATAAACTTTTTCTGGAAACGTTTCAATCGGGTCACTACTTTCAATATCCCACAATCGCGCGACAGGTCCAGTGTTTCTAATGCTTACAAGTAGTTTCTCATTTGGGCTAAAAGCTATTGAATGAATCCATCCATCATGTGCTTTGAAGGCTTGTTTTATGTGCTGTTGCTGCACATCCCACACATACATTGTACCTTCACTATCCCCACATGCAAGTAGGTTGTTTTTGTGTGCAAACGCTGCTGTCGACACTTGCCGCTCTTGTTCAGAAAGTGTAAAAGTGGCAACCGGTGTTTTAGTGTTTCCAATGTTCCACACCTTAGCAATTGTGTTATCACGACCGGTTGCGTATATTTTTCCCTGTGATGACACAGATACCTCATATTCTCTTCCAGGTAGATTGAAACTGGATGGCGGAGAGGGAGGCTGGGTAATATCCCATAATACTACCTTATCGTCTTCGCTCCAACATCCTCCTGCGAGCGTTTTTCCATCTGGTGAAAAAACAAGCGAAAAAGAAACGCCAGTATGTAAATGAGGAAACGAACACGGTTCTGAATCACCCACCGTCCATTTTTTAAATTCACGGGGATTGTAGGCAGCTAAAACGAATGGGGTGCCCTTGGGAACGTGGGCATCATGGAGAGAACTATGCTCTTCAAGGTAGAAGTTGCACTTTTCACCGCGCGCTACATCCCACACGATGAAAGCATTATCAGATATTTCTAAAGCGTACAGAACTCCCTCTGGCGAATAAGAAACCTTCTTCTGTTTTGTCCCATAATTCTGGAAAGTCTGGATCAACTCCCAATCCTCGACTGACCAAACCCGCACTGTGCCATCTTGTCCTCCAGATGCAAGGGATTCTCCGCGAGGTGAAAAGATAATACTGTAAACAAAATCAGAATGTTCTGTAATACAAGTTATTTGTTCACCTGTCTTGATATTCCAAACAGCAATATAGTTGGAAGAGTGGTAGGGAGTACGGATTGTACCGCCGCGATCTGCATGTGCGAATAAGTTCTCATCAGGTATTGTACACGCGATCAAGCTGCTATCTGGAGAGAAGGCAATAGGGCGTCGTAGAGAAGGAAACCATCTGTAATTGGTATTATCGTGAAATTTTGCAATCCGTTCCCCTGTTTCAGTGTTCCAGACGTATAAGATGTAGTCACGCTGACTGGAGACAGCCAGAAGTTGGCTATCAGGTGAAAAGACGAGGCGGGAGACAATATGATAAGGTCTCTCCGCTTCATCTCGTTCCATTTGAGAAATGCAAACACCTCGGTGCACATCCCATACTTTGACGAGCCCGTCGCCATCGCCAGTTGCAAGCCACTTGCCATTCGGAGAAATTGAGACAGATGAAATATATCCGCGCTCTGTATCCCACAAAGCAGTGGGGGACATGGTAGATATATCATACCACCATACCCCGATATCGCTTCCGAATGCAAGGCGATTCCCACAAGGAGAATATGTTGGGTCACGCCCTACTATTCCTCGTCCTAATCGGACGATCGCGCCTTCAGGAAGTTCCCAAGTTGTTATATCATTGCTTTCAGACTGCCTAATAGCAGGCGACCATTTTTCATTATTTTGCATAAAATCAGTTTCCTTGTAAGGTTTATAAATTTGGATTAGAGATTATTTATTGCTGAGTATAGGCGTTATAATTGTTGGTGTTTAGAAGTCTATATAAGGTTTCATATCCCAAAGGAGGATGGCACCATCATAACTCCCGCTTGCCAAAAGCGTGCCGTCTGGTGAAAAAGTCAGAGTGTGAACATCTGTTGGGTGTCCTCGGAATATGGCAATAATTTCACCGCTTTCCACACTCCACAATCTGATCGGGATCTTCTTCATACCTATATCGCGTTCCCACGAAGAACCAGAAGCCAAATACTGACCACACGGAGAAAATACTAACGCATTTGGCCACCAGCTGTCCTGGGCGTGTGGCAATGTCATGATGGTTTCATTCCATTCGGTATTCCACAACAAGATTTTTTGTCGCATACCGCAAGCAATTAGATTACTATCCGGTGAAAACACTACGGACACATTCGCATCTGGAAATGTCTCAATATCATCACCACTTTCAACATCCCACAATCGGGATACGGGACCATCCTGCCTGATACTTACAAGTAGTTTTTCATCTGGACTAAAAACCATCGAATGAATCCATCCATCATGTGCTTTGATCGCGTGCCGTATGTGTTGTTGCTGCACATCCCACACATACAGTATGCCATCATTATCCCCACATGCCAGCAAGGCGCGCGTTGGGGCATATGCGACTACTGTCACTTGCCTTTCTTGATCAGGAAGCTTGCTTCTCTGATCCGGAAGTGTAAAAAAAGCAATTGGCATCTCAGCGTTTCCATTCTCCCATACCTTTACAGTGGTACCGTCAGGCACAATTGCTTGAAGTTGCCCATTTGGTGATACTGTAACAGACTTAGCATAGTTTCCATGAGCATTGAAACGAGTTGGAAGGCGCGAGAGATTGTCAATATCCCACAACATTATTCCTTTTCCACGACATAGACTGGCAAGGATTTTCCCATCCGGTGAAAAGAGGAGTGAATCAGGAGTTCCAATATGCGTATAATTTACTGTTCGCACTTGTGAATTCCTTAACGACAACGTTTTAAAACTTGTCTGTAATTCTTTTTCAACGGTAATAAATGCTAACTGATTCAGGTTTGAAACATGCATGCCATGGATACTGTGATGTTCGTCTTGATATGTGTAGGGCTTTTCGCCTGATGCTACGTCCCATACAGAAACAGTAGATTCAGACGCACTTGCCGCATACAATACACCTTCTGGCGAATAGAATACTTGCTTCCTATCTATACCATAATTGTGGAAAGCATTAGCCAATTCCCAAGTAACTACTTTCCAGATTCGAACTGTGCCATCCTGACCACCTGCAGCAAGAAATTGACCACAAGGTGAAAAACTAAGACTATACACAAAATCGGTGTGTTCCGTCAGGCACGCTATTCGTTCACCAGTTTCCATATTCCATACTGCTATTTTGTGGAAAGAATGGTCGGAAGACCGAATTCTACCTTGGTAGTCCGCACTTGCAAACAAACTATCGTCTGGCATGGTACACGCTAACAAACTACCGTCTGCGGAAAAGGCTATAGGACGTTCGGTCCCACGGGACCACCTAAAATTTGTTTCCTCATGGAATTTTGCAATCCGTTCACCAGTCTCTGGATGCCAGATATATAGAATATAGTCGCGACTACTGGAGGCAGCAAGATACAAGCTATCATCCGAAAAAACTAATCGAGAAACTAAATGATAAGGTTTCTCTGCTTCATCTCGTTCCATCTGAGCGACACAAACGGCACTCTCCACATCCCATACCTTGACGAGACCATCTCCATCGCCAGTTGCAAGCCACTGCCCATTCGAAGAAAAGGATGCAGCCGTAATAATACCGCGTTCTGTTTCCGATAGGCCAATTGGGTTCATGGTGGATAAATTATACCACCAAAGTCCAATGTTAGTTGGCATGACAAAACACGTGGCATCCGGTGAAAACGCTACATTCCCCATTAGGTTCCCTTGTCCTAATCGGGCAAGAGAACTCTCAGGTAATGCCAAGGTAATTATTTTACTGTTTTCAGCCTGCCTAATAGCAGACAACCATTTTTCACTATTTTGCATAAATTGTCCTCTTGATAATTGATATATTTTGGATTATCATCGTGTTCCTTCTCACAATTAGAAGCAGAACAGGCTGTCACGTAATATAAATAATGATGATTCACCTATACACATTCTTGGATGCACTTTACAAAAAAGTGTGATTGCAACACCTATCACCTTTGCTGTAAAACTCAATTAAACACCCACCCCAAATTCACGTCAAAATGCAATACCTATTTGTACAACGCACGCGGTCCAAATTTACTAGCGCGGGAAGGATGTCCACCATTCGCAGCCTACTCGGTCTCAAAAAATACGTTAAACGCTATCAATACGCCATCTTGTTCAGTTTCATCCTTGTCCTTTTAACAAATGGACTTTTGCTAATCAGTCCGCAGATACTGAAAGCGTTTATTGATGAATTACATCAAGCATCTGAAGACCCAAACTTGACGGTGTCAAAGGATCGCATTCTCTTTTTCGCTGCCCTTATTTTTGGTGTCGCACTTTTTGGTGGAATTCTGCGTTTCGTCCAACGCCGCACGATTCAAGGTGTCGCTCGGCAGATGGAATTTCATCTCCGCGCCGACTTTTTTCTTCATCTCCAAAAGCTCTCTGCTTCTTATTACGATAATGTCCGCACTGGCGATTTGATGACACGAGCGACCAGTGATCTTAACGCTATTCGAATGGTTCTTAGCAGTGCTATCATGTATGCTGCCGATGCCACGGTGTTTTTTGGATTAGCACTCGTGATCATGCTTCGCATTGATGCCACCCTGACGCTTATTGCTTTGTTACCCTTCCCTATGCTTGCAATCATAATTCGTTTACTTGCAAAACGCTTACATGCCCATTACGAGGGAATCCAAGAAGCTTTTTCAACAATGAATACAAAGGTTCAAGAGAACTTGTCAGGGGTCAGGGTTGTTAAAGCATACACGCTTGAGTCGGATGAGGTTGAACACTTCAAGGAACTGAATCAAGAATTTGTCAATCGTAATCACAAGCAGATACGATTGATGAACTTCTTCTTTCCACTGTTCCGTTTCCTCCCGGGGATCGCTGGTGTAGTCGTGCTTTGGATGGGGGGACTCCATGTAATTCAAGAAAAAATAACACTTGGTGATTTTATCGCTTTCAGTGCCTACCTGATGATGCTTGTTCGCCCAATGATTATGCTCGGTTTCATTGTCAACACATTTGAACGTGGTGCCGCATCTATGGATCGGATAAACGCAATCCTCAATGAAAAACCGGAAATTTACGATGGTGAAAACGTCAAGTGGAACATTAAAGGCATTGAAGGTTCAATTGAATTTAGGAATCTAAGTTTTTCATATCCTGATGGACAGCCCGTACTAAATAACATCAATCTTAAAATCAAACAAGGAACTACACTTGCAATTGTAGGGGGAACGGGATCAGGGAAATCCAGTCTTGTCAATCTCATTCCGCGCATCCGCCAAGCTGAGCGCGGTACTGTTTTTATTGATGGTGTAGACATCCAGGATATACCTTTGAGCGTCCTTAGATCGAATATCGGATTTGTGGAACAAGAACCGTTTCTGTTTTCAGATTATTTAAGGAATAATATCGCTTACGGTGTGGACACTCCGAACGATGATGAGATAAAGGAAGCAGCGCACAGTGCGGATCTGTTGTCGCAAATTGAGGAATTTCCAGACGGATTGCAGACTTTACTCGGTGAACGTGGGATAACAATATCCGGTGGGCAACGCCAACGTAGCGCACTTGCACGCGCTATTATAATAAAACCAAAAATCCTTATCCTTGATGATGCATTTGCGAATGTAGACACACAGACTGAAGATACAATTCTCAGGCGACTTGCTGAAATCATGAAAGGGCGAACAACTATCCTCATTTCGCATCGGATTTCAACAGTCAAAGCAGCAGACCATATTATCGTTTTGAATGATGGTAGTATCGTTGAATCTGGCACACATGAACAGCTTCTTGAAAAGGACGGTATTTATGCTGGCATCTATGAAACACAACTCTTGCAGGATGAACTTGAAGAATTTTAACTTTTTTGGATTCGGTGCGGTTGGAAACCGCACCTACCGTAGGTGGAACTGAGAGGGTTCGGTTAGGAAACCACCCCTACAAACGTTGGATAGAAGAACTTTAGAGAGGAACGCACTTATGTTTGGAATGGGTAGCAACCTATATGAATATAGTGATGAAGAGCAAGACCTCGGCAAAGTGTATGACCGGGTATTGATGAAGCGGCTGCTTGCCTACCTCAGGCCTTACAAATTTCAATTACTTTTCATCGCTTTTTTTACTGTAGGAAGCACACTCTCGCGACTCGTCGGGCCATATCTTTGGCAAATCGGTATAGATAAGCATATTACACCTGGTCAATTAGACGGTTTGAGCACAATAGCGATTTTTCTTATCCTGGGATTGATGAGCGATTTTGTATTTACCTATTTTGCGGAGTACCACACACAAATGACCGGACAAAAGGTAATGCACGATCTTCGCCAAACTCTCTTTTCGCACCTACAACGTTTGGACGTGCAGTATTTTGATAAGAATCCAGTGGGTAGGCTGATGACACGTGTCATGGGGGATGTCCAAGTTCTCAACGAGTTATTTACTTCGGGTGTAATTACCGTTTTTGCTAACCTATTGGATATATTGAGTATTATGGTGGCGATGCTGCTCTATAACTGGAAACTTGCGCTTGTAACTTTCACAGTATTACCAATTATCTTTGGGGCAACGCTTGTATATCAAATTTATTCCCGCCGCGCTTTTCGTGAACAACGCAAACAATATGCACGTATCAACGCGTTTTTGCAAGAAAATATCGTTGGCATGACGACTATGAAGTTATTCGCACAAGAACGTCGAAGTTATCTCCGTTTTAATGAACGCAACCGCAGGTATCTTGCAGCAAACTTGAGAAGCATCTTCTATTTTTCCCTTTTCCATCCTTTGATTGAAGTAACGGCATCACTTGCTACAGCAGTGATTATCTGGTACGGCGGAGGACAAATTGTGCAAGGTGCGTTGACTTTTGGGGTGTTAGTGGCATTCATCCGCTACGCAGAACGGTTCTTTTGGCCCATCCGCGAACTTAGCGAAAAATATACTATTTTCCAAAATGCAATGGCATCATCCGAACGTATTTTCCAACTGCTTGATACCGAACCGACTATCGTTTCTAACGTAGATAAAAGCGGAAAAGAAACGTTAAAAGGTGAGATTGAATTTCGGAACGTTTGGTTCGCCTACAATGATGACGATTATGTATTACGAGATGTGTCGTTTACAGTGAAGCCGGGTGAAAAGGTCGCGCTTGTGGGACATACGGGTGCAGGAAAAACCTCTATCATCAACCTGTTGTGCCGATTCTATGAAATCAACAAGGGACAGATACTGATTGATGGTGTGGACCTTCGAGAAATGAACTTGGAAGAGCTGCGAAGTGCGATTAGTATTGTTCAACAAAACATCTTTCTTTTTTCCGATTCAATTGAACGCAATATTAGTCTGGGTGATACGTCTATATCATCTGAACAGGTCGTGCGCGCTTCTAAAGATGTACATTTAGACAGGTTTGTGCAAAAAATGCCGGACGTTTATGACACCGAGATCAAAGAGGATGGCGGTGGGTTATCTGTTGGACAAAAGCAGTTAGTCGCTTTTGCGCGTGCGTTAGCATCCGATCCGAGTATTCTTATCCTTGACGAAGCGACCTCAAGTGTTGACACCGAAACTGAAATCTTGATAGAAGATGCGCTCAGTCGTTTGATGGAAAATCGGACATCTGTTGTGATTGCGCACCGCCTATCCACAATCCAAAATGCTGACAAGATTATTGTGATGCATCGTGGCGAAATCCGAGAAACTGGCACGCACAATGAGTTGTTACAGAAGGCGGGTATCTATTATCGGTTGTATCAATTGCAGTATAAGGGGCAGGAAGGAAAGGTGAATTTGTAAATCGGTTTATAAGCCTCTCACGATTTACGAGTTAAACTTAAATAACTCCCGCATCTCTTTCTTCTCATCTTTATCAAAATACTTTATTGCATTTTCATGACTTTCCCTTGAAAAGGACTGACGGTATTCTTCAATAAAATCTACTACTATCTGTTTATCCACTTTTGATAATTCACGCAATATCCATCCCACTGCAGTCTTAGCAAATCGTTCTTCTCTTTTAATCAATTTTGCATTTGATTTAAGTAAAAGCGATGTGTATTGATTGTCTTTTGTTAATGTGGTAAAAGCAACCACAGAACATCTGGCTTGCCATACATTATTTGCGGTATGCCATTCAGAGATTGCTTCGGCGCATTTTCTACCATTGGCTTTTATCATCTGCCGTAACACTCTGGTACAAAACCAATCGCACACACTCCAATCGTAAATATATCCGTTCTCAAAAATTGATTCAAACAGCGTGAGCAACGCTTTGTAATCAAATTTGTTATAGAGATAAAGCTGCAAGAATAAAATGCCAGCAAGTTTATCTTCTGCATATTCCTCTTCAAAAAATGAAAGTGCTAAATCCAACTGCTCATCAAGTGTGAGTTTGTCTATGTTTTCTTGTTTATACCAATCTTTCAATTCGGTTCTAATTGTAGGGATTTCTACGCCACGATATTTGGTATCATGTTTAATGTAATTTTCAAACCATAATTTCCGCTTTTCATCTGCAAATTTGGCAATACGAGATTGTAGCTTCTCTTTCAATTTATTGTGATCTGTCATAACTATTATTTTAAAACGTGTCATCGCTGACTATAGCGCAATGCCGTTTGCCAATAGGCTAAAAAACCTCAAATCCTGCGAAAATTGAATTCCAGACTCTTATGAAATCAATACCAAAGCAGCAGACGAAGGGTAATAGCCGAGAGCAGCCAATTCCTGACGCTCAATAAGGCGATCCACGTGATTGAAATTCAAAATATGGGAAGTCACCTCACCTATAGGTGTAAGCGGAACAATCCTAATGTCATCTAATCTAAAATGGTCTTTCCATTGATCACTGCGCGGGTTAAAGAAACGAAAGAATTGTTGAGTCTGCCGCACAATAGATCCGATGTCACTTCCTTTGTTGCGATTACAGTATGAACACGCGTAGGCAAGATTATTCTCATGCGTAATTCCGCCGTGCTTTTCGCTGATAATATGGTCTACCTGACAACCGAAGTAGGTATCTTCTTCTCGGATCAAGCAGTATTCACATAAACTTTTCGCACGTGTTCTCACCAATTGTCTTAATGCAACGGAAACATAAGTCTTACTCATTTTTCAAGTAGTTCCGAGCTCGAGATTTGGCAAGACGCATTAGGTGTTCAAGTTGTAAACAGTGATTAAGTTCCGCCGTTTCTTCAGAGGTCAATCCGGTTGTTTTCTCGCGATGAATCAGATCCGCTATACGTTCCTTAGCCTCTTTAGACGGACAAAAATCTACTAAATTTTGAGGAGTTGTCCCAGCTGCAATAAAATCAACTATTTCTTGATAGGCAGGTGAAATGTGCATTAGATGTGCCTCTTGGGTAATGTTTTATTATACGAAATCCTCTGGAGTATTCTATCTTCTCAGAGAATTTTAATCGTCCATGCACCGCCGTGTGCGGGGTTGTGAATCAGGCCGTTTCTTATGTCAACACAGAGATCAAGTGCTTCCAAAACCATGTGTCCAACGAGGACAGGTGTGTCTTCAGGCAGGTCTGTTACCTGGATGGAGTGGCTTCGTTCCAAGACGGTATATTTTACTTCTGAAAAAATAGTGCGTTCAGTAGTGCCATTTGCGGTTTGCACCCGAATGCTTCGGATCGGGGTAAGTCCGAGTTGCTGAATGAGCGAATTTGGAAGGCAAAGTCCCGTTGCACCAGTATCAACCAGAGCATCTTCAATGGTAAGTCTCCGCACGTCTTCAGGTTTGAGAACGTTTGCTTCTGCCAAATGCAGATCTTTTAGATTTTCGAGTTCAATTCGGGTTGTATGTTCCATTTACTCAGGTCTTCCTTTTCTAATAGAGATTTCAATTCCAAATTTTAACACAAATTAGGTTGGGTGTCAAGGTGCGTAAGTTGAGTTTTAGACATAAGATTCTTGGTTATTTTTGGTAAATATGTTATATTTACAATGAACGCAGCGATTGTAGTTCAACGAGTATAAAAAATAGGGATTTTCGTTTCAAATAAAACTCAAATGTTACACCTATTCCGGTCATTACCCACGAATATTTTAAGCATCAGTGAGAACGTGCTGCATCAGTTTAGGCAACACAAATGCCCGCATCAGGCTGCCTCACTTGCCTTTAACACGCTACTTTGTCTTGTGCCGTTATCAGCAGTTGCGCTTTTCCTCCTAAAAACCTTTGGCGTTGTTGAAAATGAGAATTCTCCACTGATTGCTGCGTTAAATAATTTCCTTCCACGCTACGGAGCAGCCGAAATTGTAACTGGTATCTCTGAATTTACCAACAGAAATCTTACAGGACTCGGTGTTGGTGGTTTTCTATTATTTCTGATTATATCCCTAATCCTGTTTATGTCCATTGAAGACCATTTCAATTATATATGGGGAAGTCGTAAGCGTTTGCCGTTGGTGCAGGCATTTCAGAAATACTTAGTGTTTTACATGCTGTTGTTGATAGGACCACTCGTTATCTGGTTTCTTTTTTCTGCCATAACAAATGGATTTTTTGCTCACCTTTTTCCGTGGATCTCGGTATACTGTCTGTTTTTTCTAATGTATGTAGCACTGCCTAACACCACAGTCAACTGGAAAGCTGCATTAATTGGCACATTTTTGGCAGGAACACTATTTCAAGTCGCGCGCATCGTATTTGCCTATTATTTTGAAGTAGTGTGGCAAAACTATAGTGAAATCTACGGCACATTGGCAATGTTGATAATTTTGGCAATATGGATCTACGCAACTTGGATTATAATTCTGTTAGGGGTCGAAGTCACAAATTCAATTCAACAATCCATGGATCTGAAGAAACCGTTTGGAAAGCTGCCAAATGAAAAAAATGGCTACATCAGTGCTCCGGGGATTATAACACTATTTCTCATCGTTGCATCACATTTCCACAGCGGTAAAGGCGCATGCTCAGCTGCAGATGTAGCAGCAACCGCTAAAGTTTCTGAGTCACTTGTCCAAAGAATCTTCGATCACTTCAAAAATGCAAACCTCATCTATGAGGTGCAAGGCGATACAAAAGGGTACCTTCCTGCCCGTTCATTAAGCGAAATTACCCTTGACTCTCTTGTTACGTCCGTGGATAAAGAACTGATGCTTCATTTTACGGATACGTTGCAAGCTTCACCAGAGTTAGTGCAGATGTTTCAAGAACTTCAGGGAATTCAAGCTGAGAGGCTCAAGAAAATTACGGTGAGTTCAATATTAGATTAGATGATAGGCTAATGTCCATCTAATACGAATTCAATTTAGTCAGTTTTATGGTAAAATCCACAATTACCTGCACATTGGCGAGGTTTCCTAACCTCGCTAAATTACCCATTTATTTTCTTAATCTTCATAAAGTTTGCGCTACAGAAGTGTCCCAATAATTATAAGTTTTACTATATTTACTACATACCCAACTATTTTTACGGCACCGCCATTTCAAGATATTTCGCGTCTACTTCTATATCGGGTGGATAGTGAATTTCCCAGAGTTTTATGGAGGATGTGTCAAAGTGGGATTTGGGAAACAAGGGTTTGAAACCTCTGTTGCCAAGTGGATTTTTATTTAGGAAGGAGTCATGCGGATCATCAGGTGTGATAAGGATGTGTGTAACTTCGTGTGTTTTTAGGTATTCAAGTGCTTCGCGTTCGTTGGCAGCATGGTGCACGTGTTGGTTGTATAGGTATATCCAGTTGGGTATATAATGGTCTTGATCGGTGATCGTCTTGACACCAGCGAGCACATTGAGTTGGCTACCGAACCGCCAATGTGCACCAACTACACCGCCTTTAACATGTGTCTTTATCCAATGAAAAGTGTTGTTAATTTGAGAGTGCTGTCCGGGTATTGCAGTCCGCATCTGCTCTGAAGCATAAAGTGAGAAACGCGCATGTCCACCTGTGGGTGCCCAAAAAAGGATGAGGACAAGTGCAGTGGTTGCT
Organism: Candidatus Poribacteria bacterium; assembly: GCA_965221425.1. Classification (GTDB taxonomy): domain Bacteria; phylum Poribacteria; class WGA-4E; order WGA-4E; family WGA-3G; genus MSPOR6. Next base: position 2,277,426 of record OZ244889.1, read on the forward strand.
GCGATTGTACCAGCGCGTGTGTTGCTCACGAAATTTCCGGATGCTTCAGCGAATGCTTTAATACCGAGCGCAGTAAAGAAGGCGACGGATATACCGATGAAAAAGTCATAACGCATTGCGTCGCGGGAGAGTGCAGCCCATAAAAAGAACCATAGAGCCAAGAAAATATATGCAAGTTGTGCTTTATCCGTTTGCTTTTGTTGGCAAAAAGCGGTGTATAAGTATCCAAGAACGCAGGTAGCGAGTGCCACAAAAAAGAGAACCGTGGTTGTCAATTCACCGAAGAGTGCGTCTATCGGTTGTCTTGCAAAGGTGGTTAATGCGAAAAGACAGAGCGGTAGTGCAAGTATCAAGCGTTTCCAGTAGTAGGCACCAGCTACAAGCGCGATGCTTGCAATAATAAAGCCGCTTCCGTACCTGCCCATCCAAAAGTTAAAATAGGAATTTTGAAGTTCAGAAACGGTTTGCATGAGCGGAGTGTTCAATAGGATTGTTATTGTCCCAAAGTTTTTGAGTTGTGTGAAAAAGTAGACAAGTCCGATGCCGAGCATTAAGACTGTCAACCCGAGTGCAAGTTTCCGGCTGTGACTTTTTAACGTCTCTGCTGCCTGTGGGATTGTAAGGAGTAGGTGTCGGAGTGCGCGCATTGCCAAAATCGCTATAGGTAGCACAAGGACAAAGGCTGCAAGGTGTGCCGCAAAGAATTCACCGCGACGATACGCAGGCGCGATAAGATAAAGCGTGGGAACAAATGAACAAACCCAAAGTAGATAATATAAGATGTCTGTTTCTCTTTCTGAAGTGAGAAATCGCCATATCTCTATCGCGTAGATGATAAGCAAAAATGCACCAAATCCTTCCCATGATAACCCACCGAGAAGGGTAAAAAACCCACTAATGAGTGTCCAAGCAGTCCGTTTGCGCGGGGTTTGTGTTTGCAACGCGATGAGGTAGGTAACAATAACAACAATAGCAAGCAGCAGACACCAGCAATCTCTATCACCAAATCCGACAGTACTACGTCCTATTGTACCAGGGAGCGTTGCAATTAAGATTCCTGTGGTATTCGCCACAAACGCACCGAACGTGCTATAAAGGAAAAGACAGAGAACACCTAAACCGATCACAAAACAGATTGTCGGTAGGTAAAGACTGACGTGATACAACGATACGTCTTTGAAAAATAGGTTGACCGCTTTATAGGTCCGTGCCAGAAGATGTGGATACAGTGACAGGAGCAATCCGTTATCTCTACCGAGCGGCAGCCATCGGTGCATATCGCGCGGTGGAAGTTTGCCTTGTTCCACTATTGTGTTTGCTTGCCAATAGTAAAAGTAACCATCATTTTCAAGGAATTGTCCATCAGGGAGTGTCTCAGCGCTCTGAATGCGTATCCAGAAAGCGAGAAACAGAATGCCAAATAGCAGAAGGCAGGAAACAAGATTTTTGTAACGAGTCGTTTTCATATAGTAAAACTCACAATCACCTGGACATTGGCGAGGTTCGGAAGAAATCAAGAAATCAACGGTATGAATGACGTTTAGTCATTCCCCGGGTATGAATGCGCGTGGCAGCATGCGCGTGTGGCATGCTGCATGATTCCCCGCCTCGCCAGCAAAGGGTCCCCGCTGGCGAAGCGGGAAATGCCTAAAGACGAATGCGCCAAATCAACGATATGAATGCCATTGGGCGAATACGCGTATGGTATTCGCCATGATTCCCCATAGGCTCCAATTTAAGGGATAAATCCGTTGTAACAGTGTCTCCAGTCCCGTAGGGACGCAATGTTTATAGAAAAATGTTGTCCCTCCCCTCTTGAGTTCCGTAGGAACGGCATAGAAAGATAAACATATCGTCCCTACGGGACTAAAAAGAGGATAAACCCAATAACCGGGTGTATCGAAAAATGAGAATAATAATTCTTATGTTTTCTTAAATTGACGCCCATGGGTATTCGCCATGATTCCCCGCCTCGCCAGCAGCGATGGTGTGGGATTGTTGTTCATTGAGATGTCCACATATTTTCGGATTGGACTATAAAAATGAGAGAGAGGCAGGTACTGCAGTACCTGCCTGGGTTTGAGTTATGGTTAAAACACCTTTTAACAATTAAGGTAATACAGGGCCTGAACACTCAAGGTAACGCGGCGATGTCTTACACCGCGGTGCGGTGTCAAAATACTCAATACCTCCATTTGGCGTATATGGGTTATGAGCGCATCGCCGCCACTGGTTGGCACACGGAGAACCCCCATGTTGCCTCGGGCGCGTGCAGCTACGTAGCCCGTGTTCTGCCACATCGGAACTGTTGCACGTCCAATATCCCTCATAACAACCGGGACAATTCACCAAGTGTTCATAAGAATTACTTACTTTGACGTCGCAGCTATATTCATAACGCTTATCGCAGTTGACGAGCGTTGGCGTTGTGGTGCAGCCACCATTTGCCGGGGGTGTGTTGCAGCCACCATTGGATGATGGCACACCGCCATTGCCTGGGTCAACGTTTTGGTTGGTGTCTTCCCCTACACCGCCGCCGTTGTTGTTGTTCTGATCGCCATTGGGTGGTGACGCCCCACCGCCATTGTTATTCTGACTGCCACTGCCACTGCCACTGGGAAAGTTGTGTGTATGTCCGCATTTCCAGCCTGTAATAGCCCCGTTGCAATATACCGTCTGTCCATTTTGAGTCAATGAAACAGAACAACTCGTATACCTTTGATCATGGTCACCCTTTACGCAATTACGGTATCGATGTCCACAATGTCCGTTTATGCGCGCGTGTTGGTTGCGTGCTTCTTGCGTGCAATTGTAATAGTAGTGATTTCCTGCACCATATGAGCCGACGCTCTCTCCTGAGGTGGGGGTACACTGTCTGCGGTGGACATGCTCTCGACTGGAATGCAACTCATCACCACAACCACCAGCACAAGGTTTCAAATGATCATCTACATGTTCACAGACAGAACCCGATTGGCATGCCCATGTATAACCAGGACAATCTTTTTGCCCACGTTTGAACGCACGTGGGATTTTGTGGGGACATGGAATCCGATGATGATATTCGTTGGGAAGGTGGATGTTGCAATTAACATGTGCACATTCATATACTTGCGGTTTATCTACATCTTTCGTGACTGTTACAGTTTTTTGTTCAGCGACTATAGGAGTTCCTGGGATAGATGACGATCCCCCACCTGAATAGCTAAGTGTATATCCTTGTGCGGAAAAACCGCCACCGCCACCCGGATCTGTTAGAATAAGAGACCCTCCCCCTGTCAGCGTGTAGACTCCTATCTTTTTAGTTGAACTAGATCCCGTTGTGATTTTAGACACAGGGACGTAATAAAGATTGCGTTCAACGCTATAGTGAGGGCTTGCAACGCTGTTCGACGTTGTTGAGCCTATCTCTTGACCCAGATCCAATAGGTAGGAATCGGGGCCTGCTACCTTGCCTGCGACAACCATGCCAGTTCGCACATGTCCATTCAGTTTTGCACTTATTACGACGGATGCGTGTATTTCAGCAGGCTCTGTTGACTTTATGGCTAAATATGGATTTGGGGTATCTAGTGCTTTCCATTCCCAAACTTCAGTGATTGTAGAATCCGTTGTTTTTGTCAAACCTATACCAAAGGGATATGAAAAATTGCCTTCAACCTTTGCGTCCTCTACCATTTTATAACTTGCTAAAATGGAAACAACACTCGCGAGGGTAACAAAAACGGCAACTCCCAAAACTCTACTATATTTCATAACTATTTCCTCCTTTGAACTGCTTTTTCCAGTTCTTTGATAATTGTTTCTAAATTGTAAGTCCAGTTTTTTGGGGTGGGTCTACGCTGTTTTTTGGCAGCGTTCAGTAGTTCATTAATTTGTTGACTAACGTTAGCCTTGTCTTCGGGCGTGGGATCATGACTCCAAGCTATTGTGGTAACCACACGTGGGGTTGGTCCGGAGGCTTTTCTGTAAAGAACGTCCGCCCACTCTTTTGCAAGTTCAACAACCCCTGGAGAGTAAACAGCCTTCGGTAATTCTTTGCCCTCAGCAAGAAGCTTGTAGTGCTTAGGCTCAAGTCGGTGTAGGGACTCAGAAGCAATATGTTCTAAGGCGATATAACGGAGCCATTCTTCTTCATTCAACTTGTAAAAATCCTGACCGGGAACAAGTGTGTTCGACCACTTAACTTCAAACAAAGGGGTATCATACTTAAGAAGAGAAATGTTTCCGTTTTCATCTTCTACATAAACGTATCCAGGGGGAGGAGGTGGCTCAAGCCCTTGGTCTTTCCAATACTTTTCCCACTCCGCTTTTTGTGCTGCGGTCACTGGTGGTGGTTCAAGCCCTTGGTCTTTCCAATACTTTTCCCATTCCGCTTTTTGTGCTGCGGTCATCTGTTCAACGGGAACAACAACCTCCTGCACATCCGCCTGTACCACTGGCATCTCGTGCCAGTGGTTACCGTGCCATTCCCATTTGAAACCGGCTCTTGCGGGGCGGGGCGGTTTGTTATCCGCAATCGGTTGTGTGGATTCGTCGCGCGCTTCTAACGGTTTTTCTGCTACGGCAGTCCCTTCTTTGAGTTGCCGAATCTCAGCACGATTGCGCACTGTCATAAACACAAACGCAGTGCAGATCAGTAGCACGAGGACACCGAGTCCCCATAACATTTTTTTCTGCATGTCAGTTTCTCCTCTCTTTTGCTGCATCCAGTGGGCAGCGTGGGGTTAAATTCATATCCGGACAGATCGGTCTTTCGCCACGTGGGATGCAGTCCAATCTTATCCGTTCACAGTCAAACGTGTCTGCCTGCGTGGCATCATAAGTGCCAAGCAGCAGCAAACCGCTTGTTATCATAAGCGTAATTAGAATTGATATGAGAAGTGGTTTGTAGTACTGTCTCATCTTGTGCTCCTTTATTAAATCATGAAGCAAGTTAAATGTTTAGACAGGCCTACAGGGGCAGGTCCGAAGTGGGGATAATCCCTGTAGGGGTTGCTGGTCCCTAAATTGACTTACACGGATTTTCCATGATAAAATAGAGACCAGCGCTGTCGTAGAGTTCCTAAATATGTGATACGGCAGTGCTAAGCATCGACGGTGTCAAGTGGAATTTACACTGTCGGTGCATTTAGCACCCCTTCCCGACGTTAAAAATCCACGTATCTACCATGAATTTCTAATGTCTATTTATGTATTATAAAATAATACATGTTAGATGTCAAGAAAATTTTACATTTTTAACATCTAATCACATAAGTATATAATAATACATGTTTAAATGTCAAGAAAATTTTACATTTTTAACATCTAATCACATAAGTATACAAAAAATACGAAAAATTGTCAAGTCCAAACACAAAAAACAGGATTATTTATAGTGAATCCAAAAAATAAAGAGACACTTTCGTACCCCGGTAGGTTAGTTTCCCAATCGAATCAGAAGTGTCAAATTTAGAAAAATAAACGTCTCAGGCCCGGTAGGTGCGGTTTGTAACCGCACTATAGGCGTCAATTTAAGGGGTAAATCCATTGTGGCAGTGTCTTCAGTCCCGACAAATGCCAAAAGCGCATTTGGCGTTGATTTGGTAGGGACGATATGTTTATAGATATGAAATGTATATAGGTCTTTAGTCCCGTGAATCAACGCCAAATACGCGTTTGGTATTTGTCGGGGACGATATGTGTATCCCAACGACATATTTTCTACATATCGTCCCTACGGGACTAAAGAGGCGTTGTTCAACGTTTTTCTATAAACATATCGTCCCTACGGGACTAAGATGTGGGACAGTTCCAATCGTCATGCCTATTCAGAAGGGCTTTTAGAACAAGAAATATTTTCTTAAATTGACGCCTATGGTGCGGTTTGTAACCGAACCTACAGGGCCTGGGTCTGAGGCGGTTTTTCGGACAAATTTTTAACACCTGCTATATACCCCAGGCCGGTGAATCAACGCCAAATGCGCGTTTGGCATTTGGCACTTCGGACATTCTGTAGGAGCGAGCTGTGCTCGCGACCCTACGTGTCCGATGTCGCGAGCACAGCTCGCTCCTACAAGAAGAAAATCGGGCACTAAGTTGACGCATAAGGTGCGGTTTCCTAACCAAACATAATGTCCAATTAATCCTAAAGTCTACTATAACATCAATGCCACACAATATAAGTTGGCATTTTCATCACCAATCCAATTAAGCTCCATACACATCCAAGCGTATAATCTCCCAAGATTAGTCCTAAAAAGAATGGCACTGCTTGCCGATAGAGTTTTACTCCACCAATCTTTAGCACAGTTGCCTTTGCTAACCAACTCAAGAAAATCGGAAACCACAAGCGTCCCATACCTGTACCACTTACTAAGACATAACCGCCCGGATGCAGAGGCCACCACAGAAATCGGATTTTCATAACCATCAGGAAAATGGTAAATAGGAAACTGCTACCGATAACGCCCAGTTCCGGCACACCCGTCTCCCGTGGACTCACAAGCCACGTTTGCAATCGGTTGAACGTTTCCCATCCCATATAGACGATCCAGCCGCGTGCTTTACTTCCTGCTCCCATATCGTATAGGACATGCAGATATGCCCAAAACGTTATTACAATGCCAAACGCTATTGCCAAGATCATTCCGATAAGCAGTTGGCGATACCCAATACGACTCCGTTCTGCCAACCGAAACGCCTCCAATTCGCTCGGTGTCGGGTGCGCACGAAAACACCTCACAAACGGATATAGAAATGTCAACCCCGTAAGATTACCTACGCCTAACCGTCGTGTGCCTAATCCCAATACCATTGTTCGCCCCGGATCGACAAGGATAAGTTGATGCAGCGGCGGCCCGATTTCAGCACGTATCCGTGTAATGCCCAAAATCATCGGAAAGTAAAGTAGGAAAAAGAGGCCAATTGCCCATAATGCCATACCCATCTGAAAACAGAAAAAGAAAAGGAATAGCAGACCAACGGTAAACAATATCGCTGCAGATCGGTAACGCATCGGTTCCCCCGAATCGTCAGGCGTAGATTCACCGTTACGCTGCGCTATACCGAGAACTTTTCGAATAATACGTCCGTAGTGCCGCCGCCCCATCCACAGCGGAATGCATCCAAATGCCAGCCACGCGCCTGTCTGCTGCTCAAGATTATAGATATTGCGCGCCCCGAACATATCTGTCACGATCAGTTGAACACGGGTGAGTACCCAGAAAAACCAGCAGGAAAAAGATAAGTCAAGTGGTGTAAAGAACATTAAACCGATGCTAAATGGATAAAATGAGATGTTAATAGGCCCCATCGCACTCCACGGTTTTGAAGTGAATTGTCCCAACCTTTTGTTTCTAATCGGTAAGGAAGGGATTTCTGGAAACAGGAAACTCAAGCCGTTTAGGAGTTCGACACTCCCTGCAATAGCAAATCCAACCCACATCCACGGTGAGCTAAAGAAACGTTTCGGATTGCTGGTGAGTGCCAAAGGGAGTTGAACAATCGGATAGTTAAGGCGTTCGTTTTCTGTCCACTGCTTACGGAGAAATACCGTCACTGCTAACAATGTTAACCATAGTGCGATCACAAAACTTGACCAAGCAAGCACAGGCGGAATCCAAGCGTTTAGCGTAGCGGAATTATAGAGTGTAGAATCTCCGTTGTAGAATCCATCCAAAACACGGGAGTCTTTGACGGCAATCCAGTTCGGGATGTTATTTCCGAAGAGTGAAATCCATTCATTTTCTGGCGTGGCAAACTGGAAGGTATGCGCGAGAACAGGGATGAGGTATCCCATCATCGTATGGCCGCTGATAGTTGTTACCATCACAACCATCACATAGATTGTTTGTAAATCGGCTTGCGACATTGCAAGACGAGGCAAAAATCGTTGGAGCAGTAGATTGAGAACAACAAAGACAAGAAGGGTGAAGACGGCATTAAAAAATAAAGAAGCAATTGTCAACTGTGTGGAGTGCCAAACCTCCGTTCCCATCAGGCACCAGTAGCTATTAAAGGCAACGAGTGCTAACCCGATTAGCAGAATATGCGGCTTAACGCGATGCCGTTTTTCGTTAGCCATTTGCACCTCTGCTAATATGCTGTAATGCCTCCTTCAGTACTGCTTCGTTGCTATATTGTGCCAAGGTTTTTTGTGTTGCAGCGTTTGCTGATGATGTCTTTATTTCTTGACATAACAACGGCAATGCCCGCACAACGTTATCAATGATTGTGATGCTTGCGTGTTTTGCGGTTCGCGACATCGGATTCAAATCGATGGTCACAACATCTTTTCCCATCTTTCGCAGTGCTTCACATCGATCACCATCTTCAAGTGGAACAAAAACGACATCCGCTTTGAAAATCCCCTCTGGGTGCACAAACTTTCGGTTGGAGTCAATATAGGAGAGTTGGGCTTCAGCGGTAGGCATTAGCACGTCAGACGCACCATGATTTTGTAGATGCTGTTGGATTTTCTGTTCACGCCCTGATTCAGTATGAAAGATATTTACCTCTAAAGGTGCCTTAAGAATCTGCCCTAATTCAATGAGATTGTCCGGAACTAATGCTGCTACGTTGCCATTCACGGAGATAGTAGGATGTTTTGCCAAACACAACATCACCGCAGCGGCACGGATTGCCGTTTTTGCAAACGGTTGTGTTTTCTCCCCGATGAGATAGTCATAAGCCTCCCCGCGCCCATGCGCAATGAGACCGTGAATAGAGGTAATCCCTTTCTCAACACCTGCAACTATCGTATCTCTTAATGTCAGCGATAAATAACGTGGATGTGATTTTGGAACATCGCTCACCTAAATGCACCTCAACATAATTTTCTGTCTATTATACAGTGTCTTATATATGTTTTCAAGGGACATTCATTATAGTCCAACCCACAATTACCTGGACATTGCGAGGTTAGGAAACCTCGCCAGCGCGAGGGTGTCGGTGTTGTTATTCATTTTGGACTATAAAAGAATTATCAGGAAAGGGAAAAATTAAATAAATCATAAAAAAAGCCTGATTCAGCCAGTACGAAAGAGAATTGACTGGATCAGGCTTAATGTTCGTAAGTTTTAACACATTTCGTAAGTATGGAATGTGTTATAGGTTTAATGGGACACTTCTGTAGCGCAAACTGTTAGTTTGCGTCTCATTATGCACAACTAACAGTTTATGCTACAATTTCTGTTGTCTGTTCTGTTCCAAAACAGGTTTATGGAAGTGTCCCAATAATGTCAAAGTTCACTATGTCTGGACAGTAGCGAGGTTCGGAAGAAATCAACGGTATGAATGCCATTTAGGCATTCCCCGCCTCGCCAGCAAAGCGCGTCGGATTTTACGATTAAACCCTAATAACGTGCTTTCAGAGACCCCCAAATTGTCGGGAGTTTATTGGCAGGTTCAACTGCCGTTGCTTGTGAGGTGAGAAGCTTTGCATCTCCTAAACAGGAATGGTCGCAGCCTAATCCATCACCACCATCACCCATGACAATTGTGAGTTCTGTGGCGTTTGCGGGGATGTCAAATTCAACCATTAACGGTTCAACATTTTCGCCATCCGCAGCACCCGTTAACGTATCGGTTGCAACAACCTCTGTTCCATCAAGTGAAAAAACAAAATGACTACTGCCGCCGTGCCCACAACCGCCTGGGTCTTTTTCATCAGACATGCCAGCATATCCCACAAATTTGACGTAATCAGCCCCGGTTAAATCGTAAACAAAAGTGCCAATGGAATGTGCCCCGAAACCGCGTTCAAAATAGGTGCCACCGATCACGATATGGTTGCGGGTAGTGGATCCTTCACCAATAGTGACGTTGTCAAAGTTTAGGGGACCACCCCAACCTGTCCATTCGCCAACGGGATTTTTCGGTATCAGACCGCATCCATTCGGTGTCGGTTGACTTCCACCTATTAACGCAAGATAGACGACACCCTCGCGGTCATCTTCTTCAACGACTTTATCGTAATCGTTTGCAACGGCGACATCCTCGTCAGAAACTTCTTGGATAGGCACAGCACCATCACCATCAAGGTTTGTGCAGTCGCTTTTGTCAGCATAAACGCTGAAGACAAGACCAACAATTAGTAAAATGCTTAAAGCAAATAAATTCGTAAATTTCAATGTTCTGAACCTCCATTTTGATAAAACGCAGTTTAATGCGTATAGTTAATTTAACTTTAGGTTAGTTGCAGATGCGGACACAAACTAACAGGTTGATGCTCAACACCCGCGGTAGGTTCGGTTTCCTAACCGAACCTAACATAATGCCCAATTAATTCTAAAGTTTACTATAAAAAACAGATAGATATGTGTAAACAATATCCATCCCTACAGTTACAATGTTAATAACGTGCTTTCAGATGCCCCCAAATTGTCGGGAGTTTGTTAGCGGGTTCTACCGCGAGTGCTTGGCCAGTGAGAAGTTTGGCATCTCCAATAGTGGAATGGTCGCAGCCAATCCCATCGCCGCCATCTCCCATCACGATTGTGAGTTCCTTGGCACCTGAGGGAATGTCAAATTCAACTTTGACCGCTTCAACATTTTCGCCACCATCTGCTCCCGTAAGACGTTCGGATTTGAAAGCCTCTTCTCCATCAATAGAAAAAGTGTAATCGCTACTGCCACCATGTCCACAGCCACCCGGGTCTTTTTCATCGGACATGCCAACATACGCCTCAAATTTGAGGTATTTATCACCTGTTAAATCATAAACAAAGGTAGCAATAGCATGTGCCCCGATACCGCGTTCAAAATAGGTACCACCGATAACAATATGGTTGCGGCTACCGCCACCTTCGCCAATAGTGACGTTGTCAAAGTTTAAGGGACCACCCCAACCTGTCCATGCACCCGCATCATTCTTCGGAATAAGTCCGCAGGCATTTGCTTTCGGTTGAGCACCACCAATTACAGCGAGGTAAATAACACCTGGACGGTCGTCCTCTTCAACGACTTCATCGTAATCGTTTGCAACACCCACGTCTTCCTCATCAACCTCTTGAATCGGGACAGCACCATCACCATCAATATTTGTGCAGTCGTCTTTTGCAGCGTACACGCTAAAAGCTACACCAATGATAAGCATTACGATAAAGGCAAAACGCCCTATACGTTTGCCGCTATTTAATTCTCTAAACATATTAACAAAATTCATGTTAACCTCCTATATTAGATTATTTGTAAGGGCAGCGTTGCTGCACCCCAGATTAAAGTGAAACGGATTGTGAAAACGATAGAATTCTTGCTGCCAAACAGAAATAGCACCTTGAGACGGTTCCCAATCTGGGAAAGCCAAGGTGCTGAATTGAGCAAGATTAATAGAAAATATGATAAACGTATCTGCTGTTTTAGTATGAACAACCTTAAAACAGCAGGCAAATAAATAACTATTAGTAATAATAAATGTAAGGGGGGGGGTGATAATTTAATAGTTAATAATTCTGTAGCGTTCAACGGCGCGAAAACGCTAATTCCCCATAACGTGTTGGAATATGCTTTGGGTGTTTTACCTGCTAATTTTTTAGTTGAAGTGGTAAAAATAAAATTGTCCATTGTTTTCGTCAATGTTAGGAAACTACAGTTGCAGGTAACCTATAAATTTCTACGATAGACCAGACAGTGAACCGCGCTGTTAGCTTATTATAAATCTCTTGAACTTTAAAAGCAAGATTTTTTTCAGTACTAACAGAGTTCTTCTGGCGAAAACAGGATGGCTAATTCGCGCTTGGCGTTCTCCAAACAATCCGATGCATGCACAAGGTTACGTGTAATGTCAATTGAGTAGTCTCCGCGAATACTTCCCGGTGCAGATTCTAACGGATCGGTTGCGCCGTTAATGAGACGGGCTAATTTAATAGCATTCGGCCCCTCAATAGCAATAGCAACAATTGGCTTTGAGGTCATAAATTCGATGAGTCTATCATAAAACGGTTGTCCCTTATGAACAACATAAAGTTCCTCTGCTTTTGTGAGCGGGAATTGTAATAACTTCAATCCAATCAGTTTAAGTCCTTTTCGTTCGTAGCGGGAAATAATTTCTCCAATAAGTCCGCGTTGAACACCATCCGGTTTCACCAGAATCAGTGTCTGTTCTACTTCCATATCAACTCCGTATCAATTTTATAACAAGTTCCTACATAATTAAAAAATTCGGTGTTCGTTCTTGACACCTAACCTTGTTAAGTATATGATAAAATTAAAATTTTGTCAATTTTAATTTTGGTGTGTGAGGTAGAAATGTACGAAAAATTGGGGAACACAGTACTAAAAACAGGCGAACAGATGGAAGTCGGTGTGATTAATGTTCCTGATGAACCACATGCCGAGGAGATAAAGGAATTTCTCGGGCATAAGCCAGGGAACTTTAAGTGGCACATTGAGCGGTGTGTAACCGAATCACTTGATGCGTTAGAAACTCGTTTCTATGTTGGAAAAATTGATGGAAATGTTATTACCAATATCATGACAGTTGAGCATGAAGGGATCGGTATTTTGGGGCATGTTTTTACATTGCCAGAGCAACGTAGAAAAGGCGCGTGTAAAGGTGCAATGGCTTATCAGATGGAGGATTTTCGGCAGAGAAATGGCCGCGCACTTTATCTCGGAACCGGATACAACGGGCATCCCTACCATATTTATCATAGCTTTGGATTTGAGAGCGTTATCCCTGAATCTGGGTTTATGAAGTATCATGTGAATACAGATTTTGAAGTACGTTATTTCTCACCTGCCCCTGCCCACCCCAAATCTGTTGAATGGCATGATTGGCCGAAGTTGACAGCGTTGTCAGGCATTGTGGGATGGGATACCTTGCGAAGTCTTAAGTGGAATGTCTATGGTCCCACGAATCTTGAAAGCGGTTTTTTGAGTTTTAAACACGTTTTGGAAACTGACGATACGTACGATGATGCTAAGCTAATGGTCACTCAAAGTGGTGCAATTGTTGGATGGGCAACTGTGTGTAGAGATAGCCAATGGCGGAACGCCGTTGCTATCCTTGACCTCTTTTTTCACCCCAATTTTACTGAATCTGTTCCTGCACTGCTTTCAGCATTGGAGTTTCCTGAATTGAAAGTCCAATGCTATGTTGATAGTGGTGCAAAGGAGAAGGCAGCAGTTTTAGAAGCAGCGGGTTTTACTTGTGAAGGACGGTTCAAAAATCAATTCACTTATGGCGGACAACATTACGACGCTTTGGTATTTGGACGTGAAGCATAACAGATATGCTTTTCTACTTGATAACCACTATCTTACCAACTTTCTGGGCGCGCACATCACCTTTCGTAGCAGTGAATTTATAGATATAGACACCGTTCGCAAGCGGTTCACCGTCGGCATCTAAACCATCAAAATGATATTCATTATAAGAAGTTGCCGCGTCAAGCGTATCAACGGTGGTGATAAGTTTGCCGGTGAGCGTATAAATCTTGAGAGTAACTTTATCCGCACTTTCTGTGAGATAGTAGGCGAAATCTGTTCCCTTTCCAGTACCTTGCCCAGGACGAAACGGGTTTGGAAAATTCGCTATGTTTTTTATTTCAAACCCACCTGCAACCCTTGCTGTCTGATCAGTGTCCGCAACATTGCCGTTTGCATCCTGAGCCTGCAGCCGAATTCGGTATTCACCTGCCTGCAGCGCATTAACTGGGGAATAAGTTATCAGGAGGACGTTACTACTTGTGGGAGAAGCGGATATTGTGTACTCGTTTTGCGGAACGCGATTGCCGTTTTTGGTGAGTATAATATTTTCTGGACGAGGGTCAATTCCGTTTGCGTCCTCTATTCTTGCAGAAATAGTCGGTGTATCAGAAATATAATCGCCATCAATGAACCCTTGATTTTCAACGGTTAATTCCAATACAGGCGGGCGAGAATCTGTGTGTGATAGCAAAGCGAATGTTCCCGGCAGTTTCACCTCCGCGGAAATAGTTTCACCGTTATCTGTTTCTTTGCCGACTCGAATCCAGTTTCCTGTCTCGTCATCCCGCATATAGATGTGTGCATCTGGATTCTCGGTTTTCACAAATGATGCTGTCCCTGTCAATTCTGTTTGTTGGCTGAAGTTAAGACGATAGGCTATAGGTTCTGACTCGTCAGTTGTTGTGGAGGCATCGTCAGTTGTTATGGAAGCATACATAATATCCGGTTGGTTTGTTATGATCAACTTTTCTGTTTCAAACGTCATCACGGAACGTCCTTGAAGGCTCTCTGGTGATAGCGTTATGCGGAAAAGACCGTCTGTGCTCTGAATTGGCTGATCGAGACTTTCAGGGGTAAGGAAGAGTTGATTATTGACAAATTCCTGTGACGCACTGTTATTTCCCTCTCTAACTTCAGTAAGCATGCCTTCAGGTCGTCCTTCCGAGGGCATGTCCACAAATACCGTGACAAGATACGTACCAGGAGCAGGTTGCCATGGGACACTTGCTACAACAGAGCCATCGGGAGGCACTTCTGGAATAATCTGTTCCTCTCCGATAGGCGTTGCATTTTTAAGTTCTTCAAGTGCCACTGTTTGCGTTGTAGCGCTGTCAGTTGCGGGCATTTGGAAAAAACGGACAGGCACGTTTTTGGCAAAAAGCGTGCCACGGTTCCTGATTTGTGCCGAAAGGAGAAAGGGGGCATCTGTACTCCAGTTAATAGTGTGTCCAAAAACGGTGAGATCCGCTATCCCTACTTCGTAGGTGACAACTTCTGTCTGAAGTGTACGCCCATCCTTGGGTTTAACGAGGACGTAATAATCAATTAGACCAGTTGATGGATCGGCAGGAATAGGTTGCTCTGTTCTGTAGGTTGTTCCCTTATGTTGAACCATTGGAATTGCGAAAACTTCAATATCTTCGCGGCGGGATTCTATCAAATACTCACTCCAATAGAGGGTTATTTCATCAATTGCGCTTTCATTGACAACCTCTGTGTAAACATGAACAGGTCGGTCAGGGGGGACAGGATAAGGTTCAAGACGAACGTTTTTGATGTATCGATCAAGCGGCGTATAATTCATGTAACCAATTGCATCTTCTTCCGCATTCCATGCGTAAACTCTCAAATCCCATGCGTCAAACGCGCTATTAAATGGAATCGGAATTTGGGCTTTGAACTGTCCATCAATTACAGCCACAGTTTCCTTCCGAGGCGCAGTGTCTATAGCACGTTGACTAACTGCATCTGAAGGTCTATGTCTTGCGTGTCTCCTTTTAATTCTTCTATCCGGAGGGTTCGGAAGAATCGTAATTTCTGCGTCCCCATTAAAATCGGGGTTAAGTAGTTTCCCTGAAACAGATAACTGCGTTTCTGCCTCAAAGTCGTTTCGATCAGATACCTCTTCGATTTCAGATGTTACCTGTAGCTGTGTGTGTGGCAATCTCAAACGAGTTGCGGGATCACCAAAAAGGGTGAAAACTTCATTAAGATCGAAGTATTGCGGTGAGTTTATCAGAAATTGTGTTTTTGCTTCGGCGAGAATCGCCCCGATATATTGTGTCTTATCGTTAAAGATAACTTCAAAAATTTCTTTATTTAGGTGATGATCCCCTGTTAATTCTCCGATGCTTGTTCCACCGATGACCGCGATTGCCCCCCCACTTTCTGAACGGAGTAACTCTTCCGCGAGGCAGCTTGTAGGATTGTCAAATTGGCCGGTATAACAGGTCATACTAATCACAAGAGGCAGCTGCAAAATATTAGATAAGTTTTTGTGCGGATCCTCCAAACCCATCATACGGTAGGATGACCAGACACCGCCACCGCCATGACCAATGTAGTTTACAAGACATGCTCCATCGTTGAATCCATCAATCACCTGTCGTCCGACAGGCGTGGTGCCTTCACCTAACGTCAGTTCTGCATCCGCAGTAGCAGGCGCGTAAATTCGGACAGTTTCATATTTTTCGGGAAGATTTCTCTCTGTAATAAGTACATCCGTTTGGGTGTGAAATCTGACGTCTGAACCAGCAAGCATAAGGACGCGTTTGTGCCAGGGCCCAAATTCGGATGTGGTTTCATAGTTTATTGCGTGTTCAACAAATATACGTACATCTACACTATTGTTTGCTGGTACTCTTCCAACAAACATGTCAGGAAAATTGTCCGTGCCGCGGAAAGTAACGAACTGGTGATCACTGGCAGATGAACCGTAACCAGGGATTTGCACCTGAATTGTGGGTACAAAAGTGTTCTCAACTTCACGACTTGCATCCCCGATCAGTAGAACATAGGTAGGTGCAGGGGGCTGCCAATTTTCATAAGCATACTTAAGAAAATCACGAAGAGCATAGGGATTGTGAATTCCATGATTAAATTCGTCATATATATTTTGGACATCAACGACTTTTGTTCGCAGTCCCTGTTGACTACGAAAGTTTGCGAGGGGTTGCACATCGCGCATAAATTCTGTATATGTGATGATGATATAATCTGCAGCGTTGTGTTGACCGCGTAAATCGGAGGGTGAATCTTTGATAATTTTTTTAGGTTTGCGGAATTTGTTGCGCGTCAGCGCAATATATTGAATAGCTGTGTTGTATTGGATATCTGTGTTAAGCGATTCACCAAACGGATTTTGGGGAGTATTCCTAATTTGTGATGCCCGAAAATCGACATTATAGATCCCTGGTTGATTCTCATCTTCCATTGGTGCCAAACCAACATACCGTGTGCCATCAACGCCATAAATTTCGATGTTGGGATTAGAGAAGTTTTTTAACTCAACCTTAAAATTGGTATTTATATTACCGGTTCCGTTGTCAGGCATTAACGTGATAGAAAAAGGGAGGACATTATTTGCTGCGTCATAAGTTCGCCAATAATCTATTTCAAACCAGTTCAACATGATCAGGTCCTGCCCACTTCCTCCGGGGCAATCTATGCCGATTGTATTTCTGCCTTTTTTGAGAAAGGATTGTGAAATTCGTTGGTTTTCAAAACGATATTCTATATCTCCATTCCATTCTGGTTCTCCAAGCACATCATCATTATTCAGCCACAGTTCTGCAAAGTGTAAACCTTCTGATCTACCGTGTAATGAGACCCGTATGGTTGCTCTTTGACCGGTTCCAGCAACACCGTTCAGTGTAAAAGGAAAATTCTTTATCTCTGGCGCACTAAGTTGTGTCCAAAACCAACTGTCGTTTGGCAACTCAGGTAAAGTCTCAAGAACGAAGTGGCGTTCCAGGAGCCCCCCACCAAACTCGTCATACTGGCTTCCTTCTGGTAAACCAAAATTTTTAAACCGTCGAAAGTGATTATCCTTTTCAAAATGGGCCCGTGTAAGAAAGTTCCTGGGTTCATACTGTCCGGGTATATCTGAAGAGATGACTTTCGTTTCCATCCGAAGTCCCGGTCCCGCATTCCACGAAAGCCAATATACATTCTCATCTGAATAAGGATCAATATAAGTTTTTTCACCACTATGACGTTCGCCGTAGAAAATAATTTCACCTGCTGCATCAAAACCAGTAGTGTTATCTGTTGTACTTCCGTTGTCTGCGTTCCGCACAAAAATTGGAATCTGTTTTCCTTTGTTAGAGAGTGCCAATGTAGCGGGGCTGATAGTTGTTATATCAACCCCAGCTGCTCTTAAGTCGCTTGCTGTAATCCGGTACATACCCGACTCAGCAATAAAAACTTTGTAGCGAGATGAAGTAATTGCAGGCGCACTGGGTACAGAAAAGGCAGGGCTGTGTGCAGTGAGTGTGCCATCTTTTGGGATCGCACGCATAACAGGGGAACGCCACTGCTTAGCAGCTTGGGGATTAATCAGTAGATTTTCAAACATTTCCTCATAAACAGAAGATTCTGGACGCGGGAATCCTTGAACCGCTGAAGGCGCACTACCTACCCCATTGAATTTCACTTCAACAACAAGCCGATGGTAGAGTTTAACCTCACCAGTGGCAGGGTTATATTGAACTGGGTTTAGTTGAATAGGAAGAACACGGTTCTCCCGAATCCATCCCGCAGTTCCAATTTCAGCAAGGTTGTTTGGAAAAAAGCGATTGGTTGTATTAATTTGATTCAACCTCGGTTTTGATACAGCATCAAAATTATGTTGCCCGTAATTAACGCTGTGATCTGCAAGCGTGTGTGTGAGTTTATACGTGCTAAAATCAGTGCTCTCAACGATACGTAATGCAAAACTCGCGTCAGGTGGGACACCAATCAGAGCTGTTTGCATGGGAAGACGCGGCACTTCTGGGCCTGTGATGTAGCGACATTCTGGGAATGAAAGTGTCTGATATTGTGTGTCGTTGTGTTCCAGTGTTTCGATTTTGAAATCTGCATCGACGATGACCAGTTGAATCGTTACGCTTTGTGGTGTAGCATTCACCAATTCAATTTTTCCGCTGTTGGTCGTTATTGCGCTTTCGGATGATTGATGATTTTGATTAATTGGTACCGCTTCTGTGCATGTAGCGGCCAAGAAAAATACTATTTTAAAAAACACAAGAATTGCTGTAAATAGTCCAGTATGCTTCATTTTAATAACCAAATATTAATCGGGAAATTGGGAGTGTGGAATTATCTTACTTATTTTTAGCGAGGTGATAGACCTCAATTTCTCGGACTTGCGCGATCGAAGGTCGGATCACACGGTAGTGAGGCGCATATTGGCCAGCTATCGTATCACGCTGACCTACCACTTTATCACCATCATCAAGGACAAATTTGTTCACAACGATATCGTCTACGGTCCGAGTTACGGTAATCCGAATCATCTGTGTGTGAAAATCTAACCTATCAAAAACATACATGGGTTGGGCGCGTTTGCCTTTCAGGTTGCGCCGCTGAATGACAGTATGAAAGGTTTCCCATTCACCTGTTTCGGGATTTAAAAAATCTATCTGGAAACGAAATAGGTTTTCGTTGTAAATGACAATTTTGCGGACGGGATGCACTTCAGCAAATCGGATGATAAAGTTGCGGTTATTCTTTGCAGGAACGGTTGCCACAGTTTCGCGGTTTCCATCGTTTAGGCCGGGGTGGTTTGCTTCAGTCCCAAAATTGGCTTGCGCGATATTTTCACTGTACTGCGTTGATAATACCGCTGCAAGATTGCATGCGCTCATACTTAAACAGATAACAAGTAAACAAGAACCGTAGAATAGATTTTTTCGGAACGTTGTACTTATTCGTGCCATTTTGTTTCCTCCAGAAATTCTACATCAAAATGATCTACAATACCCATTATAAGTTCGCGGATAGGGGCGTTTTCTACACCGAAGACCTCTTGGGCAACACCGGGGCCTGCGCCCACAATTACCGTATCACCTTCGCCTGCTCCGACATAATCAACAGCGATTGTTGGTGTGCGGACAAGTTCTGATCTTAGACTCAACGGCTGCACAAGCAGCAGCGTGCGATTTTGATATGCTGGGTGCTTAAGCACAGATACGACTTTTCCAATTACTTTTGCAAGGTACATAAAAACCTATAAGATTTATAGTAAAACCTATAATTAATGGGACACTTTTGTAGCACAAACTGTTAGTTTGCGGACTAATATGCACAAACTAACAGTTTGTGCTACTATGTAGAACTTAGGTTATAGAACTGAAACTAAGCGATGTTACGATGTAGTTTTGCTCGGTTCTTCAAGTAGCGAAAGGGAATCAACAATACCAACAATTGCCACATCCACCGGCATTCGCTTTCCGGGTAAGACACCTACTGCATCTCCTCCGGTAACTATGTAAACGATTTCTCCTACCCCTGCGTCTTGTAACGTATCTACTGCGACAAGAGGTTCGGCAATAGGATTATGTTTTTCATCTAAGGGTTGCACGACAAGAAGGCGTGTGCCTTCTAAACTCGGGTCTTTTCGGGTGGCAACAACGGTGCCAATAACTTTTCCTATGTCCATTAGTATAATCTCAATTCCATTTAATTCATTTTTTATATTCAAACTGCTATTTGATGCCGTACTCGTTTAACTTAGTATGCAGGGTATTTCGGTTAATCCCAAGTATCTCTGACGCCTTGCTGCGATTGCCGTCAGTATGTTTTAAAACAATTTCAAAGAGCGGTTTCTCAAAAACAGAACGAATTGCAGCGTATAATTGTCCTACATCCGCATCGGATTCCAAATACCGTTCCACCTCACCCTGGAGAAGTGTTTGAATTTGCTGGTCAGGATTTTGGTTATCTATTGTGCTATCTGAAATCGGTTTGTCAAAAATTTGTGAAAAATGTTCAGTAAGTAACATCTGCCCAGAACACATTACAAGTGCCCGTTTGATGGCGTTTTCAAGTTCACGCACATTGCCGGGCCACTCGTATTCAATGAGTTTCTTTATTGTCTCAGAAGAAATTCCTATTTTTGGCAGTTGATATTCCTGCGCAAATTGGCTTGTAAACAGGTCAATGAGTTCTGGAATATCCTCTTTCCGTTCCCGGAGAGGCGGTAGCGTAATAGTGATGACATTCAGGCGGTAGTAAAGATCGTCACGAAATTTTTTTTGCGATATTGCTGCATCAAGTTGCCGGTTAGTTGCAGCAATGATACGGACATTCACAGGTTGTGTTTTATCACTACCCACCGGTTCTATTTTTCGCTCTTGGAGCACGCGCAACAATTTCATCTGCACATCAATCGGCAATTCGCCAACTTCGTCCAGAAAAATTGTGCCGCTATCTGCTTGTTCAAATTTACCTTTCCGATCAGCATGTGCATCTGTAAACGCACCTTTGACATGTCCAAAAAGCGTGCTTTCAATCAGGCTTGGCGGGATAGCACTACAATCAACCACCACAAACGGATTGTCACTGCGCGGGCTATTTTGATGGATCAGCTCTGCCACCAATTCTTTGCCAGTCCCGCTTTCCCCCATAATCAGAACTGTTTCGCCACTGACTGCAGCGCGTCCAATTATCTGATAAACAGCCTGCATAGTAGGACTCTGTCCCACCATTCTACCTTGCCCATCAATTGATTGTACGGTTTGTGCCGCCCCAATTTCTGTTTCCTCTTTTGTAATACTGGCGGCGGATGCTGCGCGATCTACCACATCAAGTAATTCATTTCGGTCAACAGGTTTCGTAAGATAACTATAAGCTTGACGTTTTGCTGCATCAATCGCTGTTTGTGTTGTGCCGTGCCCAGTGATAATAATAATCGCCGCTGCTGGATTCAGCGCCTGAATGGATTCTATCAATTCTAATCCGTCAGCATCACCTAAAAAAATATCAAGCAGAATGACATCAAACTCATCTTTTTCAACACACTCAATCGCCTCTTTTCCATTTCGTGCTTTGACTGTGTGATATCCTGCCTTATTAAGGGCAGCACTTAAAACGGAACGCAGACTGTGGTCATCATCGGCAATTAGAACTGAATAAGACATAATTTTTGCTCACTTTTTCTGGCTTTCAGTTATCAGCAGTCAGTTATTGTAAAATCCAAAAATATACACACTTTTGGCCCGTGGCACCTAAACCGCCAGACTGTGCTGTAGTTACGCAAACTAAATGAAGATTAAAAAATAAAATGTAATATAGCGAGGTTAGGAAACCTCGCCAGCAGAGATACACACCTGCCGCTGGCGAGGTTTCCTAACCTCGCCAAATTACCGAATTAATAACTTAAACTTCATAAAGTTTGCGCTACAATTGTGTGCAATTAATTATAGATTTCACTATAATTGGCACATCATTGCTAAAGAAATGTAAGTTAAATAAAAAATCAACTGTGGTTTCCATAAGTTAAATCGAAGGCAAGCGAAATCCAACATCTCAAAATGAATATCTTCGCTCCGTAGGAGCGGTATAGGTTCATCACCATAGGCGCCAATTTAGCGTGCCTCCAGGCCCAGTAGGTTCGGTTTGTAACCGAACCGGACCGAGCCCAGGCGAATCCTGGGTGTTTTGTTGCGCAGCACTGCTTAGTGGACAGGATAGGTGCAGGTTTTTGCGTAGTCTCCGGTTCGGTTACAAACCGAACCTACCGGCCTGGGCATTCAGTGCATAATTCTTTTCTTAAATTGACGCTTATGGAGCGGTATAGGTTCATCACACACAGCATTCCGCTGGAGTGCGGCAACATATCTATCGTCAAATCTGCAATAAACGTGATATATTGTATCGGATTTCTCTAACCTATACATCAAACTTACGTCAAATTAAACTGTGTTAGGAAGCGATATAATAAAAGCGGTGCCGGTTGCGAGATCAGCATCAACTTCAATCCTGCCCCCGTGTTCTGCTAAAATCTTCTGGCTGATGTAAAGTCCAAGCCCTGTTCCTTTCTGTTTTGTGGTATAAAAAGCGTCAAAGAGGTTTACAACGTCGCTTGAGGGAATACCTGGACCCGTATCTTGAAAACGAATATAAACATTTTCGGATTCTGCTTGTGTGTACGTCTGAATCGTCAAAGTACCACCATCTTCCATCGCTTCAATTGCATTAGAAAATAGATTTAGAACAACTTGTGTAATACCATCTTGATTAATATAAACTGATGGACACTTAGTGTATTCACGGACTACACTGATATTGTGTCGGTCGAATTCGGGTTGATAGGTAGCGAGGCAGTTATCAAGCATTTTGTGAACGTCACAAAGTTCTGCATCTGTCATCGCTGGTTTACCGAAAGCAAGTAGTTGCTCAATAGATCGGTTAAGTCGGTCTACCTCTTTAATAATAATTGATGTATATTCGTCAATTTCTGCTTGTTCATTTTTAGGCAACGGTGCGAATCGGTCAACAGGTTCACTAAGCAGCTGTGTGGCTAACCGTATACTGCCGAGTGGGTTTCGTACCTCGTGTGCTATGGTCGTCACCAATTTACCGAGCGCTGCCAGACGTTCTGACTGAACCAGTGCGTCAATGGTCTGCTTAATTTTAACACGTTGAGCAATAATTGAGGCGATAATTTCTAATACCTGTAGGTCTTCAGCAGCTGAGAGTTCATCTTTTGCTTTGTCGATCCGCAAAGTTCCAATGATTTGGTCTTCAACAATTACAGGTAAGCACCAGAATGCGATATTGTCTTTGGATTCAACCCGTTCAGGCGAAAAAAGTTTAACAGATGACGTTGGGATGCGTTGCTGCGGAACGCCAATTGCTTTACCGTCTGCAAGAACCCTTTTCTCAATCTTCTCTATTTGGTGATCAGTTCCACGTTTCTGTTCTGCTGCTGTTAATCCTAAAATCACTTCAACGGACGTAACCTTTTCCTCATTTTCATAAAGATTCAAGGTGCCACGATAGATTCCGAGTCGTTCTGAAAGGATTTCAATAATCCGTTGAAAAAGTTCTTCAAATTCAAGCGCGTCATTTGCCGCTTGGCTCACCTCAAAAACGATGGACAGGTCGCGCACGCGTTTTTCTAAAGTTGTCTTTGCCGTACTAATCCTATCCATCTCTTTGGCACGATTCAAACGCTGGAGCCGCAGTTGACGAATTGTCCTGACAAACAGAAACGCCACAATCGGATATAAGAATGCTACGGCAAAGCTTTCTATTTGTAGCGGATGTTGTAAAACATATACCCAATTGGCGGCAGTTGTCAATCCAAGCAATAAATTCTGGTTACGCGAACTTTCATAAATCGCGGCTAACAACATCACACCGTAGTAAAGGTGTGAAACGGTAAAATAGTAGTGATGCGCCTCTGATACATATATGAAAATATTAGCACACAGTACACCGAGTGCTAAAAATAGTGTTTTCATGGGACTTTTGCGTGTCGTTCAACAAATGGATTTAACTCGCTTTTAATTTTAAAAAATTCTCTAACATTTTTAATCCGACGCGACCACTTTTCTCTAAATGAAATTGTGTTGCGATGAGATTATTATGGGCAATTGCACTACAGAATTCGAGACCGTAAGTTGTTTTTCCAATAATCGTTTCTTCCACCTCTGGTAAAGGATAATAGGAATTCACGAAGTAGAAGTGAGCAGGATTCGGCACGCCTTCAAAAATTTGATGTGGACGAACTTGCCGGACTTCATTCCAACCAATCTGAGGTACTTTGAGACGGTTATGTGCAGAGTACTTTTTCACGTGACCTGATAGTAGCCCAAGGCATTCAGTATTCTCCTCCTCACTGTGTTCAAAAAGGATTTGGATGCCGATACAGATGCCTAACATCGGTTTACCAGATTCGTAGAACTTGAGAAGCACATCGTCAAGAGAGCGATTCTGCAAGTTTCCCATAGTTGCTTTAGCAGCACCAACACCGGGAAAGATAACGCGTTCAGCATCAAGAATAGTTTTTGCATCATCCGTAATCTGGTTCTCATAACCGAGATGATCCAAAGCACGGGCGACACTTGTAAGGTTGCCAGCTTTGTAGTCTATTATTGCAATCATTTATGTTTTGTGGCTCCGATAGAGAGTTTCTATTACACACCCATAACTGTCAATTTAACGGTTTGCCATCCTAAGTAGGCGCGTTTTGATGAAGATTAAAAAATAAATTGGGTGATTTGGCGAGGTTAGCAAACCTCGCCAAATTACCGAAATATTTATTTAAACTTCATGTAAACGCGCCGATCCCAAACATCAGACGCTTTAAACGGCACGTTTACAAAACGCGCCTACTCTGGGTAATAAATCGGGCTTACAAGAAACCAGACACTAAATTAACACTAATGTAATCATTTTCTTCTACCATATCTGTTCACTGTAATACGCCCTGTTCTTTCAAGCGAGCGATGAGTTGTGCCTGCGTGCCGCTGCCTTTGGTTGAATTACACGCACCGCAGAGCAGTTGTAGATTATCCTCGTGATCAGTGCCGCCTTGCGATTGTGGCACGATGTGGTCAATCGTCATATTCCGAAACGGAAATTGCGTACGGCATCCGTTACATAACCCTTCCTGCTTACCGAACAACGTATGTTTGTGTGTGCGATAATTGGGGAGCCGCTCACTCCGTTTCGGGATGTCTGTGCGATGGATAACATGTCCCGATATAAATCCTTGTAGACCGACCTCTGCCTCTAACCGTACACGCACAAGGTCTACCGCTTTCGGAGATATGTCTATACCGATCCAGTGACGTTGTAGACGCTCGGCAGCAACGCACGTAGTTGCACATCCACAGAACGGGTCTAACACGATATCGTCTTTGTTACTACTTGCTTTGATGATACGTTCTAATAACGCGACAGGTTTCTGTGTGGGGTAACCGACACGTTCTTTAGATTTACCTGAAAGCGGGTTTATATCCGTAATTACATCGTTTACTTTTCTACCCTTTGATGTTGATAGGTAACGCTTGAATCTTGGAACCCTGCCTTTTGGTGGCCAATAAATCAAATCCGCGGCATCCAAAGCCTCCAACCTTTCGTGAACAGAAAGTTGCTCATAATTGTCAGGCGGTTCAACACCTTCTGGCCACGCTGATCTTTGAGGTGTACTCCAGTTTCTACCAACAAGACTTGGATCTATACCCCGCCACGGTTGACCAGATTCTCCTTTTTCTGTGACACCACCTGCAGTCAGATCACCAACTTGAAAAAATCCTCTTTCGTCTCGGTAGCGATAAGCGTTCTTTACATATTCTGGATTGTGTTCCGTATAGACATTATTCCAAACCTTTTGGCTGCTTTTGCTATAAAATAGTATTGTGTCGTGAATTCTGCCATACTGGTTACCATGACTGCGTGTGTTTACGCGTTGCCACACAATCTCATTCCTAAAGTTCCCCTCACCAAACACCGTATCCATCAGCATTTTGAGATAATGGCTTGCAGTCGGGTCGCAGTGCAGATAGATGCTCCCTGTGTTTTTCAGCACGCGCTTCATCTCCAGCAACCGCACTGCCATCATTATCAGGTAAGATTTCATACCTTTGCCGTGTGTCAACTCCGCCGCGTGAATTGCCTGATACAATGCGGGTTCTCGGTCAGCTATCTCACCGTGCCATGCGTTGTCTACATCAGAGAGCGTCCACGTGTCTTTGAACGCAGCCCCAGCTGCCTCGCTGCCAATCGGCGCCGCATAGTTGCGATTAGAGTTAAACGGCGGGTCAAGATAGATAAGGTCAACGGACTCGCTGTCTATTCCGCGTAGGATAGGTAAGTTGTCATGTGAAAATACGGTTCGGTTTTGGACGTTCATTCGCCTAACTTACTCTCGCTTTTAAAACTCCAACCTTTAAACCAGAAGCCAGAACATTTTGAAGGTCATTCAGATTTTCTTCGGCTTCTGGTTTATTATCATAAGAGAGATAAATTTTGCTGTTGTCTTCCACATTAATGATATGATACATACCATCTAATTCCTGAACACGTAGACTGCAATTACCAGATAAAATATAAGCCATTTCATCTGGAGTTTCTGTAACTAACATAGTATTCTCCTTTTAGATTGTTAGTGCGGGGATTTGCGTCTCCCCGCAGGTTAGTAACCAACGGATAGTGTTTGTTTACTCACTCATACCAAATTAACTTGATAGCGTTTGAAGTTGTTTACGGAGGTTTGCCATTTCAATTGCGGTTACAGCTGCCTCAGCACCTTTGTTTCCTGCTTTTGTCCCTGCGCGCTCAATCGCTTGTTCAATCGTATCTGTGGTAATAATTCCATAGATAATCGGAATACCCGTATTCAGAGAAACGTGCGCGATACCTTTGGCACTTTCACCCGCAACATAATCAAAATGCGGTGTAGCACCGCGAATAACAGCACCGATGCAAATAAGCGCATCGTATCGCTCACTTTCAGCAAGTTGTTTCGCGATACTTGGCATCTCAAAAGCACCGGGAATCCAGACAACATCCACTTCATCTAAGTTACCCCCGTGCCGTTTAATGGCATCAAGTGCGCCATCCAAGAGTTTTGTCGTGATGAAACTGTTAAACCGACTTACAATGATCCCGAATTTCAGTCCAGTACTATTGAGATCACCTTCATATATGTTTGGCATATTTATTTTTAATCCTGAAAGATAATTTGTTTATTTTAATCCAAGTTGCAACTTTGTAGCACAATCCGTTAGATTGTGCCTGTGAGGACGCAAACTAAAAGTTTGCGATACAAAATCTTGTCCATAGCAACTTGGTTTATTTATAGGAGATGTCCCAGTTTTGTACGCTTCGTTTGTAGATAGCTTTGGTTAAATGGGTTCGGTGTTGTTTGTAAGGGGATTTGTTCTACAATTTCCAACCCATAACCTGACAATCCTTTGACTTTATGCGGATTATTGGTCATAAGCCGCATCTTTTTCACGCCTAAATCCACGAGAATTTGCGCGCCGATACCGTAATCACGTAAATCTGGTGGAAATCCGAGCCGTTCGTTCGCTTCAACAGTGTCCAACCCTTCGTTGTCTTGGAGATGATAAGCGCGAATTTTGTTTTTAAGTCCCATACCTCTCCCTTCTTGGCGCATATACAACAACACGCCCCTCCCCTCTTTCTCAATGTTTTGAAGCGCAATTTGGAGTTGTTCGCCACAATCACAACGGAGTGAACCGAAGACATCGCCTGTTAAACATTGTGAATGCACCCTCACCAATATAGGTTCTCCATTCGCAATTGTGCCTTTCGTTAACGCAATGTGTGTATCAGTTGGCTCACCCGGTGTAGGTTCCCCATCAACGTTGCTCTCATAAGCGTGTAGTTTGAATTCTCCGTGAGCAGTCGGGATTTCTGCCGTTGAAACCTGTTTAATCAAAGTTTCGGTGCGGCGGCGATACGCGATAAGGTCAGAAATAGTGATAATTTTGAGGTTGTGTTGTTGTGCGAATTCAAATAGTTCAGGGACACGCGCCATCGTGCCATCATCGTTGAGGACTTCACACAAAACGCCTGCAGGATATAATCCTGCGAGTCGTGCTAAATCCACCGTTGCCTCCGTATGCCCCGCGCGGCGTAGCACGCCGCCCGGTTTTGCTTCCAACGGGAAGATATGCCCTGGTCGGACAAAATCTGACGGAACAGCGTTTTCATCAACAAATTTCCGAATGGTGTAAGCTCTTTCTTGAGCAGAAATCCCTGTAGTGACCTCTTTCGCGTCAATCGTCACAGTAAACGCAGTCTGCATCTGCGCTGTGTTGTCCATGACCATGGGATTAAGTTGCAGTTCCGCGAGACGTTCTGAACAAGTGGGAAGACAGATCAATCCGCGCCCGTGCTTTGCCATAAAGTTAATAGATTCTGCCGTTACCTTCTCTGCCGCCATAATGAGGTCACCTTCATTTTCGCGGTCAGGTTCGTCAATAACAATAATCATCTCACCTGCTTTAATAGCAGAAAGTGCTTCGGGAATGGTACTAAATTTCATAATATTTTCTCGCCTTCACTTCCTTAACCGTACCCATGTTTTTGTAAAAATTCTAAGTCTATTGTTTGCGATGGTGGGACATGGTTTTGCATCAGGGTTTCAATGTAACGTGCCATCACATCAACTTCAATGTTCACGCTATCGCCGCTGCGCTTATCTCCAAGGGTCGTAACTTGTAAAGTGTGGGGAATAAGCGCAACATCAAACTTATTATCAGATACGTTCGCGATGGTTAAACTCACGCCATCAACAGCAATAGAACCTTTATAGGCGATGTAGGGTTTCACTTCTGGACTAACTGTTACTTGCATGACTGCAGAGGTGCCTTCGTTCTTCCATCCGCTAATAGTCGCAATTTCATCAACATGACCTAACACCAGATGCCCGCCAATACGATCCCCTAACCGAAGTGAACGTTCCAGATTAACACGTGTGCCGACTTTGCTTGAACGTAAGGTGGTTCTGCGGAGAGTTTCCTCACTTATATCCACAATAAACGTTCCCTGTTCAAGATCGCGGACTGTTAGGCACGGACCATCAACAGCAATACTATCACCTATTTTGGCATCTTCCAGCACCATTTTTGCCTTAATTTTGACAGTTACACCGCTGGATTGTGGGTGTACTTCGGTAATTGTGCCAATTTCTTCAACGATTCCGGTAAACATTATAATGGTTTTCAGTTTTCAGTCATCAGTTTTCAGTATTATAACCTAAGTTGCCACATAGTAGCACAATCTTCATGAAGATCAAAAAATAAATTGGGTAATGTAGCGAGGTTAGGAAACCTCGCCAGCTGAGATGTACACTTGCTGCTGGCAAGGTTTCCGAACCTTGCCAATTACCGAAATATTTATTTAAACTTCATCCAGATTGTGGCATAAGAGCGCAAACTGGAAGTGAAATCAACGGTATGAATCATGGCGAATGCCATACGCGCATTCGTCTTTAGGCATTCCCCGTGCTACAAAATACTGACTAATTATCAGCATTTTTTCATTAAAGACGTGTTTCCATGTTTAAAAACTCATAGGTAGCAACTTGAGTTATTATAGTGAAATCTATAATAACTTTCACATACTTGTAGCGTCCTTGATGCACAACCTGGAAGGTTATGCTACAGCACACGCTAAATCACACGTTTCAAGTCTCACGTTATGTTATATTTTTGAAATATCCTTCAATCAATAGGTCACAGTCAAGTTGGGTGATAGTCAGTCGTTCTAATTCGGGTGCATCAACTAAACGCGCTATCCCTTCACCGTCAAACACGCCCGGTGCATCTTTGCCACCGATGAATTTAGGAGCAACAAAGCACATCGCTTTATCCACAACACCTGACGCTAATGCGCTCGCATTGACTTTGCCACCACCTTCTACCAAAACACTTGTTATCCCGCGCGCTCCTAATGTCTTCATCAATGTTTTAAAGCAGACCCGTCCTTCTTTCGCAGGTGTAACGATAACTTCGGCACCCGCCTTTTCCAAAGTAGCGATGTTTTTGTCAGGGGCTTGCGGCGTAACAGCAATAATAACGCCAGCTTCACTTTCTGGGTTAAAAATCTTTGCTGATGTCCGTGTTCGCCCGTGTGAGTCTAAAACAACCCGCGTTGCGTCTTTTCCCTGTTTGTTCGGTAGTCTTGTCGTTAGAGCAGGGTTATCGGTTGTAACAGTCCCAATTCCGACAAGAATTGCGTCTACTTCATCGCGGACCTCATGCGCTTTTTGGCGTGATGCTGGAGACGTAATCCATTGCGATTCACCTGTGGACGTTGCGATTTTTCCATCCAAACTCATCGCCATTTTCAATATAACAAACGGGTAACCCGTTTTCACATGTTTTATGTAAATCTCATTTAAATTTTCCGCTGCTTCTGCACACACTCCTACGTTAACTTTTATACCTGCTTCTGCTAACTGCTGAATACCTTTTCCTGCAACTTCCGGATTCGGGTCTAAATGTGCAGCAAAAACCTGGACAATTCCCGCTTCAATAAGCGCATCAGTGCAAGGTGGTGTTTGTCCCCAATGACAACACGGCTCAAGATTTACATAGAGTGTGCCACCTTCTGCTTTCTTATTAGCTGCGCGCACTGCGTGTATTTCCGCGTGGGGTTCACCTGCTTTCTGATGCCACCCTTCACCAACAATCTTCCCAGCATTAACAATCACCGCGCCGACAAGCGGATTCGGACTTGTGCGTCCCTTTCCTTGCTGCGCCAAAGCCAATGCGCGGTTCATAAACGCTACGTGCGTCTCATTCATCGCATGCATCACCTACAATGCTGTACATATAATATTATACCACATCTTTATTGCAATTCAAAATCATTTTATCGCTATCTATTGACTTCAAGCATTCAAGCACCTCAGTATGATCTACCAAATCAAACTGGTGCGTCCCGATATACATATACCGAATTGTCCCAAGTTTATCAATGAGGAAGGTGGCTGGTCTGGCAATGTTATATGCCTCAAAACTGAGCCAGTGATATACGCCATAACTCTTGATAACGCTCCGATCTTTGTCAACTAATAGTGGATAGGTAATTCCGTTTCGTTCAGCAAAACCTCGCAGTTCACGAGGCCACTGTCCCGCAATAGCGATCGGTGTTGCGTTATATTCAGTATAATCGTTGGAATGTTCTTGTACTGCAGCCAACTGGCGGCGGCTGTTTGGTCACCAGGTGCCTCGGAAAAAGGTTAAAACCACGTGTTGCTCATCACGGTAAGACGCGAGTGAAACAACCTGTCGCCGATGTGATGGCAGTGAAAATAGGGGGGCAGTATCACCTATATTGAGGATTTTGTTTTTGCGTGGCATACGGTTATTTTCGCAGAAAATAGGGGTTGTGTCAAGTGTGAAATCTGAATCTCGGATTAGACAGATTATGGATTGTTTTAGCACAATATTTCTTGACAAACCCTTCAATATGTGTTATAATTAATATCGCTGTAAGTAACATTTATAATTTCAACCATTTTGAGGAAAACTATGCGAAAGAAATCATACAGCAGATACCGAAAAACAAAACAATGGAAGGCAAACGCCGTGCAATTATGAAGAGGGCAGGATATAAATGTCGGAGGTGTAAGAAGAGACGCGCGACGCAGGTGCATCACGAGACATATAAACGTATTGGCAGAGAACGACTCAGTGACCTAACTGCTGTGTGCGGTTGTTGTCATAAACGAATACATAGGAAATAAAAAATTTAGTAATACTTACAATTTTATAGTAGGAGGTACAGATGAATAAACGTAGAATTGATGCAATAAAAAAGTTCAAATCTGGTGAACAATTATATCAACAACGAGCGAGAAATGCCCTACCGATTCTTGTGCAGCAAGCCATGGCTAACGAAAAGATTTACTATGGAGATCTGGCGAAAGAACTTGACATGCCCAATGCGCGAAATCTTAATGACGTGCTTGATTGTATCGGTAATGCAATTTTAGAACTTAATGAGTTTTTACCAGCAGAAGATAAAATTCCACTTATAAATGGAATCGTTGTTAATCAACAGACTGGTTTGCCAGGAGACAGTGTTCATTTCATTAGGGAGAAATTAGACCCTCGGCAAAAAGAAGCCAGAGTCAATAAAGAATTGGCGGATGTCTTTTCCTACGGTAAATGGTCATTTGTACTAAATGAACTTGGTTTAAAGACGCCTGATAATCTGGGTTCGCGACTCATAGAATCAACTACACATCAAGGTAAAGGTGGTGAAAGTGTAGCACACAAACGGCTTAAAAAATATATTGCAGACCATCCAGAGATCGTTGGACTAAAAAAGTCGTTAGGTCCAGGTGAAACTGAGATAGAACTTCCATCAGGAGATACTCCTGATGTGCTATTCCAAAATTCAAAATCTCGAATCGCAGTGGAGGTAAAATCCCGTAAATCAAATGAAAATGACCTTAAACGAGGACTCTTCCAATGCGTAAAGTACCGTGCTATTCTAAAAGCATGCCGAAGCGTTGAGATTGGATCTTACGAGGCCGACGCTTTGCTTGCCATTGAAGGGGAATTAACTAAGGACCTTATCCGAATTAAGAACACACTGGGAGTCGAGGTGTTTGAAAACATTGAGGTCGAGGAAAACAGCTAATTTGGATGTTCTATAAGGAATATTAGATTCCTATATCTTTTATGTAATTATGATAAATCAAGTAAGAGGAATTTTACTATGTCAGATAACTCTCTTGTAAATTTAGGTGAACTATCAAAACCTGTTACTGTCCTTATTGAAAAAACCTCAAAAGCGGTGGGTACTCTCTACGAACCACGTCGAATCAGAAACGTTGCCAAAGCGGAAGCTAAGGCTGAAAAGATAAAGGCAGAAACTGAGATTGAGATAACCGACTTGCAGATGCGAGCAGAACAGCGGAGGCTTGAAGAAGAAGCACGAAACCAAAAGAACATGGAGGATATTACTGCTAAGGCAGCTCCTCATATAAACGAAGATGCCAATCCTGAAGCTATGGACAACGATTGGATTGCAAATTTCTTTGATAAATGTAGGATAATATCAGACAGTGAGATGCAAAGTTTATGGGCGCGCCTTTTAGCTGGAGAGGCGAATTCGCCTGGAACCTATTCAAAAAGGACGGTTAATTTCGTTTCGGAACTTGACAAAAAAGAGGCAGATTTGTTTACCAAACTATGTGGATTTAGTTGGGTGATCGAAGGAGAACTTGTACCATTAGTTTTTAATTGTGATAGCAAAATATACATAAAACATGAACTTTGTTTTGGGAACTTAAGCCACCTCGATAGTATTGGGTTAATTCATTTTGACTATGCTTTTAATTTTGTATGGGAATTCTTAGATACAAACGTTGAAACATATGTCGTGCACTATTATGAAACTCCACTCAATTTGGAAGTATCTTCAAATTATAAAAAAATCGAGGCGGGAGGGGTTTCCCTAACGAAAATCGGACAAGAACTTGCACCAATATCTGGCGGCAAGCCAGTAGAAGGTTTCTATGAATATGTTAAGGATCAGTGGTGGCAATACTTACCAAAATCTGAGAACAAATAATATCCGACATAGTAGATCGTCGGTTGTGTTGAGCGCAAGCGAAACTAACTTGTCCGCGTGTATTCAGCATTGATTCGTTCAGACAATTCCACTCCAAAGCTATAATCCGAGATTCAGGCAATTTTAGATGCCTTATAGTAAAATCCACAATTACCTTTACATTGGCGAGGTTAGGAAACCTCGCCAGCGCAAGCGTGTAGGGATTATTGTTCATTGAAATGTGAACATATTTTCGTATTATACTATAAATCTAAAAAACAACTGAGTTTTCATCAAAGATGTGTTATAATACATGCATTGAGTTTTGGACAATTATAGGACTCTAATAAGGAGTTAGCATGGTCAACGAAATACAAACTGCTCAAGATATATGGCCAGAACTTGCTTCTGCGGAACATGAAGCATGGTGCGATCTCTCAATGAAAATGCTTGCACGAGCATACGGTGAAGATGAACCTGAGTACACAACAGATATGCTTAAATGGGTGAACCCAGATTATGAAGGAAAGTGATGTCATTCTTGTACCGTTATGTTATTACATACACTGTAACACCTGAAAATGAGGATTCGCGTAAATCCTTTTTTTACACTGAATAACCCTGCTGCGGAAATGCAAAGTTCCTTAAATTTAATCAAACGCAAATTCTGTCCGAAATTCACCTAAAACAACAATCCCACCACCATAAAACACCATTGCCAACGGAATCAGAATCCAGATAGACAGAATCCCTTTCAACAACACCAAACCTCCGCCCATCACAGCAGAAAGAAGAATGGATTTAAAAACAAAACGGGTTTCAGTCAGTGTTGCAATCTGTTTTGAAACATAGCCAAACCCGATAACAAGCTGATAAACTTCACTGATAACCATTGCAATTGCAGCACCAACATGGCTGAAACGCGGAATCAACACCAGATTCAAACCGATATTCAGTAGTGCCGTTGTTCCCATCAGAACTGAAAATGCGCGACGTTTATCGGCAGCCCGCAGCATCGTCAAGACAACGGTCGTCAAGAAAATCAATCCACCTGATCCGCTTAACCAAAACAGTGCTGTTGCGATTTTCTCTAAAGCATCGGGCGCATAGGTAATAGGTAACACAGCGATAATTTCATGGGAAAGTGCTGCAAGACCAACTGCAAACGGCACGCCGCAGATCACCATCCACCGCACCCCGAATGTATATGCCTGAGGTAATCTATCGCGTTCATTTACATATAAACGGGATAGCAAAGGAAACATCGCACCCATGAAAGCGCCCGGTAGAATCGTGAAAGCATTAACAATCGTATACGCCAACCCATACCACGTATTTGCATCAACGCCATAGGGACTCAGTTTTGACAACATAATCACATCAATCCGAAAATAGATGAGATGGAACAAATTGCCAACTGCAAACGGCAGTGCCTGCTGCATCAGCACTACCATAATCCGACGACTCGGTTCAAAACGGAGTGGTGTGAAACGGGACCGGGTGAATCCGATGCTCAAAATTAGATTAATTCCACTCCCAATTAACATCACCTGACACACATTTACAAGTTCATATCCGAGTAGAATTGCCCCACCGCCGCCGAGAAAAAAAACACCGCGTTCTGCAACCACCGTCCACGCTTCATACTTCATCTCTTCATGAGCGCGGAAAACGCATCTATAGAGTTGTGCGATGGAATTGACAATTTCTGCCAATCCTAAATAGACTATCATCGTCACGATTACTGAGGTATATCCGAGCAATACACCACTGATAATCATAAGCGCGCATGCAACAACTGATAAAACAAGGCGGACGAGGAGTGTATTACCAAGGTAATGACGCGTTTGCTGAAGATTTAGTGTCATCTCCCGAATCAACGGGTTATGTATGCCAAGTTCTGTCAGGCTCACAATCAGGTTTGTTAGGGCGATTGCAACAAAATAACCGCCTAACGCACTCTCCGAAAAACGAGGCATCAACCAAAGCATAAGGACGAGTGAGCCGAGGCGGCCGATAAGGTGGGCACTAAACAATGTAGATGTGTTTTTGAAAATACGGTTCATCTAATTCGTTAGCGTTGACTCCCGTATGTGATTAATCAGAAGGGTGTTTACTAAGGTCTCGATTGATACACCTTGCGCATATGCTTTTTGGCTGAGTTCTTCAGCAACCTCCGGAAGTATGGCGACACGAATCGCTCGCTTATGCGGTGTTTCAAAACGAAACCATTGTCCATCATCTTCTATGAAATCGGCAGTATCTAAATTGTCCCAAAAATCAGCTTCTTCTTCATAGGTTGAGAATTCTGGTACCTGTAGGTTTTTCATTTTTGATGTCTCCCAAAGTTTCGTTTCTCACGGACAGTCATATCTCGTGCGGTAATAGGTTTATATACAGTTCCTTGGAAATGTTCTAAAACAAGAAACAGGTATCGTCCATTCGTTGTCTGCCCGTAAACAAGATATCGATTAATCCCTTGCCGACGAGCTAAATGAAGTGGATCTTCGCAAACTTCCCACACTTCATAAGGTTCTACATTATGTCAAGCAATATGTTCAACGCGATAGTCATCCCACTCCAATCTACTGACATACATATACCACCTTAACTATACTTCCGAGTTTAATATAACCCAATTCTAACATAGTTCGGCACCAAAGTCCAATAACTATCGCTGTCACCTTGCGTTAGGCGTTGCGCACCGAGTGTGGCAATCGTTGCGCCGCGCGGCACATTAAAGATGGCATCTGCGAAGTGGACCGTGTCTTCTCCTGTAGGAGGGGTTTGTAACTCCGATTTTGTCTTATCAAATTTCTCCCGGACCGCGTCTCCATAACTTAAAAGTCCGTCCCCTACAAAAGTAATAGCAGAATCTGATGAGATATGGCCATCCAGTTCGTCTAAAAACGCATCAATCGGTAGGCAGAGATCGTCCGTGAGACGTTGCCATTCTGTGCCACCGTGGAAGATACTACCATAAATTTCACGCCGCCGCGCATCAAGGATCGGACAGACAAACCCATCTGTCCATCGCAGATTATACGCAATAGCCTCTAATGTTGATACTCCAACGATTGGTTTGTCAACAGCATAGCAGAGCGATTTTGCTGTCGCTACACCAATACGGATGCCAGTAAACGACCCTGGCCCAATACCCACAGAGCAGCCATCTAAGGCATCTGGTGCAATCTCTCCCCATTTCAGAACAGTATCAATTGCAGGCATCAGTCTGGAGGAATGGGCATGGACGATATTAAGGGTATGTTCAGCAACTATGTTGCCATCATCTATAAGGGCTACACTGCCGATAGGGGTTGAGGTATCAATGCCTAAGATTTTCATTCAAATTCAATTAGCAATTCTGAGTTGGGATTGTCGTTAAACAAATTCTCTTGCAAAACCACTTCTGGGGTTACAGAATCTTGAACATCATCGGACAAAATAAGAGATAAAATATTTTCTAACGCTTCTTCGAGATTTCCTGTAAAAGGTTTACAGGGGATTGATAGTGCCTTTAGCACTTGTTCAAACCGTTTGTACCCGTCTTGAGTTTGCAGTTCAACCCAGAGAATACTATCTCTATCCATCTGCTGTTTGTTGGTATCAGAGAGTTTATTAGCGACAAGAACGCTGCTACCACGAGCGAACACTGCATCAGCACTTTCGGGGTTGCCTTTTCCCATCAGCTTTACTTCACACGGATAATCTTTTCCTATTTCATCAAATAGATAAAAGTCAGATTCACGTTCCGATTCTGGAAGATTCTTCTGGTCAAAGCATTTTATTGGCACTTGGAAAAGAGCGCAAAGCGTTATCATCAACGGCTTTTCGACCTGTTTTCCTGCAGTACTCCAATATCCACCTTGAAGTGCCAAACGCTTAACAGCAAGTGTATTGATAACAATTAGACTCTCATTGATATTCAAATCAACACTTACATCTCGGAATTTTATTGTGAGTGCCACATCAAGTTCATCTTGTTCAGTCAAGCTGTTGATAGCGTTATAGAGTGTATCATAATGTTCTAAAGATGCGTCTAATACAACTTGTTTCTTAGCTGAATTGTATGCATTTGTAATTGTTTTCTTGTTTAGCCCTGAATGAATAGCAATTTCTTCTGGACGGAATGTATCTGAATTGAGAAATTCCTTTTTGTACCAGTCAACCGTTACAGATTTATTATCTAACTTTGCACAAGCTACGCGCTTGAAAAAGTCTACAGCATACTGCAAAAACTCAGCATTAATCAAAGCCAGAACTTCGGTGCGATAATCCTCTCCTGCGAAAAGTTTGCGAATGATATTTTTGATAACGGCACCAGTAGCAGTCATGGTTTTTGATTCCTTTCCGCCATTTCAATTTTTAATTCTGCCAATGAAAGTATCCGAGGTTTCATTGTAGAAAACAAAGCAGTATCAAGCATCTGTTCTGCCCGCTCAACATATTCAGATTCTTTTTCACAAAGAAAATAACATCTTTCATGAGCAAGGGCAACATATCCGACGGTCCCACTTCCACCAAATGGATCAAAGACAAGATCGCCTTTAAAAGAATAAAACTGAACAACGCGCGCAGCCAATTCAGATGGAAAAACAGCGGGGTGAATTTTATCTGTTGCAGGATTGATTTGCCAGACATTCGTTTTTTCATACTCACCCATAACTTTGCTTGCATCAATAGTATCGTCATCATATTGCCGTATATTCCAGTCAATCAACTTGTCTGTTTTCTTACGGTACACCATAACGCTTTCAGTAACTGAATTCGCCTTGTAACCGAGGGGTTTACGGTGTTGGAAAAATCCGCCGTTTCGATTTTTCGCGGCATATTCCGGTTTTACCCATACGATGTCGTCAATAAACTCCCATCCGATTTCGGTAAGACGCGGGTGAATGTCGTAAGGGATTGCATATCGTTTGCTGGAATGGGCGCGGCTAATGCGCGGCACAATAACAGGGGATGTATTAAGGACAAAGAACCTTCCCTCTTTCGTAATACGATGCGTTTCTCTAAATACAGCAGTTAGAAAATCAAGATACGCTTCATAACTCGGAAAAATGGTATAGTCGCGCGCATTGTAATACGGTGGAGATGTAAAAGTAAGATGGACTGACTCATCTGGGATAACTTTTAACACATCTTGAACATCGGCACGGACCATTACATTTTTAAGCGCTTCTGGACTCGCAGCGTGGTTTCGCGTTTTGGCGGTTTCTGTTCTTTCAGGCCCTTTCAACTCTCTCGCTATCTGTTCTCGAATCAATTCATTAGGGTGTTCAGCAAGAGAGGCTAACGCTGATTGGACTTCAGGGTGTTTTCTGAAGTAAAGTAAACCGCGCAGTGCCTGCAGTATAATCTTTGGATCAGTGTCCGTGGTAAATTGGGTCAAAATCGGAATTGCGTTTTCTGTTTTGAGTCTGCCTATTGCTGATACTGCTTCACGGCGAGCGATTGTGTTTTTCTCGGCTTTGGCAAACGTGACGAG
The DNA here is from genome assembly GCA_965221425.1 of Candidatus Poribacteria bacterium. Classification (GTDB taxonomy): domain Bacteria; phylum Poribacteria; class WGA-4E; order WGA-4E; family WGA-3G; genus MSPOR6. Next base: position 2,316,163 of record OZ244889.1, read on the forward strand.
TTTTGGTAAAAAACGTTCATCTTTTAATTTTCCGACATTTTTTACAGCGAGACACCGAATTTTTGGATTGTGGTGTTCCAGTAAAGGCACAAACAACTCACCATCAAAACCCTCTGGTAGTTTGCCGAGGTTTTTGAGCGCAAAAAGCAGCTGCTGTTCCTCATTGGTTGGCGCGAGGACAACAGAAAAAAAGGGTGAATTAGGATTTAATTTTTCGTTGGTAATTTCGGTTTTGGTTATCATGAAAACTCCCTAATTCATCTTCGCAAGTATCCTTCGGAGCATCCGAATATTCTCAAGCACCTGTTCTTCGTTGAATGGGGTCTCTGTACCATCTAAATATGTCTCAAAAGCGGTCAATGCTTCATTATAATTGCCTATCTGATAGAAGAGATTTCCCAGGCGGCGGTATGGAGTCATATACTGTGGTGTAAGCCATGTGATCCGTTTAAGTGCTTGAATTGCTTTGTCGAATTCATTCTCATCAGTATATATCCGTGCCAAATTACGTAAGATCCGAGCTAACGTCTCCTTATTTGCATCTTCATTGAGCGATCTACGCTGTAGATCAGCCTCATCTCCGTATGCAATTTCTAACTTCACTCGGAGTGCTTCCTCCGAAATAATCCGTCCTTCGTCACCTAAATCTAAAAAAATATCAAAATGCTTGAATTTATACTTGGCAATGCATTGGGAGGGCACATTTACTGCTGAAAGTGGCAAACCCGCTTTCCTACCGATTTCAATATACAACACATAAAGCGTTACATCAATGCCGATTCTTCTATCAATCACATCATTGAGATAGTTGTTAGCGGGATCGTAAAAACCGACAATCTCTCTTTTGAATCTATTTTCCGTAAAGAAATAACGATTGTATTCAGCGATCTGTTCGTGAGGTGGTGACGTTTCAGATATCCTCTCCCGCACTTCATCTGCCATTTTACCTAATTTCTGAAGGTAGTCGTCAATATCAACATTTGGATATTCACTTTGTGCAATAAGTAACGCACCGGTGGCGAGTCCGACTTCACTATCCGGCTGATCTGCAAAATAAAAGAATACATCCATTTCACTATTATCCATAATTTCCCTGAAAAACTAAAATTTATTTGCATTTTACGTAGATATATGTTATCATTAAAAGAATTAAATCACGTGGGGGATTAGCTCAGTTGGGAGAGCACTTGCATGGCATGCAAGGGGTCACCAGTTCAAGTCTGGTATCCTCCACCATTTTTATTACGATGTCTGTCCTGCAATTGTTCAGCAGGCGTTGGAACATTGTTATTTTTTTGTCTTACCGCTTTATCTGTCTCTTTCCGCAATTTTTGCATTGTTCCCTTCTCTTGTTTAAAGAATACCATAACTTCTGAAAAATATCCAATTTATGTGGAGTGCCTTTTAACTTGACACATTTTACACATCATCATATAATTGCCAACACAATTCAACAAACATAACGGAGGTTTCTGCCGATGGCGAAAACAGTTTGTATTGTCGGAACAATGGATACCAAAGGGATAGAATTTGGCTTCATCAAAGCACAGATAGAATCAAGTGGCGTTTCAACGTGTGTTGTCAATACAGGAATCTTGGGAGAATCACAGTTGACACCCGACATTTCTGCCGATGAAGTGGCACAAGCTGGCGGTTCATCACTAAAGGCACTGCGGGACGAAGGAGACCGAGGCAATAGTGTTGCCGTAATGGCACAAGGAGCAGCAACGCTTATTGCTGAAAAACACGCTGCTGGTGAGATTGATGGCATCATCTCACTCGGAGGGTCTGCTGGCACGACGATCGGAACGACTACGATGCAGGCGTTACCCGTGGGAGTCCCGAAACTGATGGTCTCAACACTGGCATCAGGCGACACAAGCCCGTATGTGCAGTCTAAAGACATAAGTATGATGTATTCTGTCGTTGATATTGCAGGTATCAATCGCTTGTCACGACAGATTCTCGCAAACGCTGCTGGCGCAATTGTCGGAATGGTAACCGCAGAAGCACCAGAGGCAGCAGACGATAAACCTCTAATCGCTGCCACAATGTTCGGTGTAACAACCCCGTGTGTCACAAAAGCGCGCGAGATTCTTGAGGCTTCTGGCTACGAAGTGCTTGTTTTTCATGCGACAGGCACAGGCGGACGCGCCATGGAGGACCTCGTCAAAGGCGGATTCCTTGCTGGCGTATTAGACGTAACGACGACAGAACTTGCAGACGAATTGGTAGGCGGAATTCTCAGTGCCGGCCCCGAACGATTAGAAGCCGCAGGACAAGCAGGCTTACCTCAAGTAATTGTTCCCGGTGCCTTGGATATGGTGAACTTTGGTCCTCCTGACACAGTGCCAGAAAAGTTTAGTGAACGACATTTCTATCAACACAACCCGACAGTGACACTCATGCGGACGACCCCTGAAGAGACTGCCGAGTTAGGCAAGATCATGGCACGCAAACTCAGTGAAGCGAAAGGGCAGACAACTGTCCTCATTCCGACACAAGGCATATCTGCAATTGACAAAACAGGGCAACCTTTTGATTCACCCGCAGCGCGAGATGCGTGGCGAGAGAATCTAAAGGCACACATCGGTGACAATGTTACGGTCATTGAAATGGACGCTCATATCAACGATGACGAATTCGCTACGAAGCTTGCAAAAACGTTGTTGGATAATCTAAAATAACCCAAGTTGCTACTATGTAGCACAATCTGTTAGATTGTGCTTGTGCGGACGTAAACTAAATTGCTACGGAATTTTGCGAAAGATGGATTATTCTCTATAAAAAACGGTGTTTGCAGGTCTAAAATCTTATAGATAGCAATTTGAGGTAAAATAAAAGAATAAAAATGCCAAAAACTTACAAGACACTTACAGAATCAGATGTAAACCATTTCGTTGAGAAGGGACATGTTGTCCTGAAAGACTGCTTTTCACGAGAATTGGCAGCAGAGTGGCGGGCATTTGCCTTTAAACGGCTCGGCTATGACCCCGATGACCCCACAACTTGGGAAGAACCACGCATCCATCTACCCTCTATGAATCGTATGCCACTCCGAGAAATCGCGCCGAGAGCATGGGACGCTATCTGTGACCTGCTCGGGGGTGAAGACAGAATTGCCAATACAGCACCTTCTTGGGGTGATGGATTTATCATCAACTTTAAATTAGGTGTGGATTCAGAATGGCAACCACCTGAGTCGCACTACACCGGTTGGCACAAAGATGGTGATTTCTTTCGGCATTTTTTAGATAGCCCAGAGCAGGGATTGCTTACTATCGTTGTTTGGTCAGATATTTTTCCGAAAAGCGGTGGAACGTTTGTTGCCTGCGATTCGGTGCAACACGTGGCACAGCATCTATTCGCACATCCGGAAGGGTTACTACCGGGACAAGGTTTTGGTCAGTTGTATGAAGAATGCAAAGACTTTGTGGAAATTACAGGGAATGCGGGGGATGTTGCTCTCTTACATCCGTTCATCTTGCACTCTGCATCACAAAATCCATCGGGACGCGCACGCTTTATCACAAATCCGCCAGTTGCACTTAAAGAACCGATGAATTTCAATCGTGAGAATCCGGACGATTTCTCACCAGTGGAGTTAGCTGTCTTATCGGGATTGGGCAAAGATCGTTTAAATTTCAAACCGACAGCACCGCGGGAACGATTGGTGCCAGAACGGGTCAAACGTCAAAAGAAAATGTTAGAAGAACAGAAAAAACGACTTGCGATGGGATAGACTGGGCTTTCAAGGGTTTACAATCCGTTGTTGCTTAAGTTTCTCTATCTCCTCCATAATTGTTTCAATTTGCCTCTGTTGTACGCGATCCTTTCTGTCACGCCATGAGATGACGATTGGTGGGATAACTACGGCTACTGCAATTAGAGCCATTAGCCACGTGAAATGTTTGTCAAAGGTATCAAGTTTGCCACGTAACCATGCAACGTCCTCTTTTATAGAAATGATGTCAGTTTTTATAGAAGCGATGTCAGTTTTTATAGGATTGATTTCTTCCTTGATCTCTTCTTTAATGATCGAGCGTATCTGATTAAGCTCTTGAGGTGTCAACTCAGCAAGGACAGGTAATGCAATTGCCCCTAAACAAACCGAAAAACAGAAAATGGATTTTAACATCACGTTTCACTCCTTTTGATATTGTAAATCATATTTAAGTCTACTTGTCAACAGAATATTTATACTCTATCTCTTTTCTGCTTCTAACTGTGCCTTTTGCCATCCATAATCCACATTCCCATCGTAAAATTTATCTGGATACTCAACTGCCCATATCTGCTTGTGGATAATCCAATTTTTAGGATCCAATTCCAGTGCTTTTCGCCATTCTGTCATTGCCTCTGTCTTTTTTCCTATCTCCAACAGGGTGAGTCCGAGTTGAAAACGGGCATTCGCCTCAATAACCTTCGGATTTTGCGATTTGTTGAGCGGTTTTAAATTACGAAGAAGGGTTGCGTTGTAAGTGGTATCGGATAGCCACTTCTCAAGCATTACGATAGTTTCTTTTTTCGCAACATTTATGCTAAAAGGCGATTTGACAATCCGTCCTGCCTCGTCAATCATAACGCCATAGGGAATTGCTTTGAGATTATAACGATTGCCCAATATATTTTGTGAGTCAACAAGCGTGATGAATTCAGCGTTAGCCTTATCGTGCCACGGTTTCACTACAGACTCACCCTGTGCATCAATTGCAATGGATACAAGGTTTAGCTTATCACGATGTTTCGTGTAGAATTTCTGCCATCCTGACAGTTGTCCACGACAGCCTCACCAGGAACCCCAAATATAGAGGAGCGTTTTCTTTCCGCGGAAATCTTGTAAACGTCTGGGGGCATCGTCAAGATCAGGTAACGTAAATTGAGGGGCGAGTTGTTCTGGTCGAACAATCTCTAATTCGGTTTCTGAGGCTTTATAAATTTCAAATCCGAACGGTTCAGTGATCTTTTCAAGTTTAGCGTAAGTAACGCCATCAATGTCGAATGCACTCTCACCAAATTGTAGTGGCACACACAAATCCGCTTCTTCACCTTCGCCGCAGATAACTGCCATCTCTCCGCCATCTGGCGTTTCAATCTTTAAGCCTAATTGTTGGCATATAGATTCTATCGGCACTAACCACACACCGTTTTTGAATATGGGTGCTGAGGTAAATGTAATGAGTTGATTATCAATTGAAATTTGAAGTTTTTTGACAGGTGCTGCTTGTAATCCTACAGCAAAAGACAGCACTATACAAGTCGTAAGTATTAGTTTCATCATGGTGCACTTCTCTCCCGATGCTGGGCATCGTAAATTAAAAATTCTATTACCTGTTCCGCTGTTTTGAGGGTAAGTCCTGAACCTGGCTTTTGCCGCATTTTATGCACATATTTTCGCCATTCTTCCGGTGCAAAGGTAGAATTAATTGGACGTGCAACGGTATGGCATCGACTACACTTCCGAGTAAATAACTCATAAAGTGTTTGCATCTTCTGTGGATACTCGGAAACATCAATATAGTTTGGTCCTTTATCGGCAGGATATGTTTTAGCGGCAGTGCGCGGCGCACGTAAGGCGAAAATCATGCCAATGCCTACCAGCAGAATAACACCTAACACTACAATCCAAACAATAGTTTGCTGCACCTCTTAGTAAACCTCACTGTCCATACTTTTCTAAGATCATTCTGTTGGGACTAAAATCTTATAGTAAAATCCATAATTACCTTCACATTAGCGAGGTTAGGAAACCTCGCCAGCGAGAGCGTGTCGGGATTCTTATTCATTGAAATGTCCACATATTTTCGGATTTTACTACAAGCCGATACGATGGACAGCCTGAAACCCTATTTGTAAACTGTAAATGACCGCATCGGGACGTTTCTCAAGCAGCCGCATCGTTGGAGACAAATCGTCAGTATCAATTTCATAGTCTCCCGTTTCAATGTCAACGGATAAGAACTTGCCTCTGTGTTTTGGTTCAACCTTGTCCCGAATCTGCTGCTGATAAATCTCTTTACCACGAACAGCAATAACTTCGGAGGTATAATCAGTGCGTGGCATAGTCATTCTCCTTATCGTTGCATCGGACCGAAATTTGTTTGGGTTATTAGACGATGTCTTTTACTTTTTGTACAATAGCATTTGCGCTAATGCCGTGACGTTCCAATAACTCATCAGGCTTACCAGATCGTGGTATTCCTGTAACAGCAAGTTTGTGGACATTCACACCGTTAGCCGCGACAGCACCTAACACAGCATCACCTAAACCGCCTTCAGGATAGTGGTCTTCAACGGTGATTAAGGTGTTGTTCGTTTCAGCAGCTGATGCCAGCAGTGTTTCCGTGTCAATCGGTTTGACACAATATAAGTCAATGATGCGAATTGCAATGCCTTCTGCGGCGAGTATTTCATGTGCCTTTAAGGTTTCGTGTAGCGTAACACCTGCAGCAACGACTGTTACCTTATCCTCACTGCTTTCCCGAATGACCTTACATCCTCCGATAGGAAAAGTCTCATCAGTGTCATAAAGAATAGGGGTTTTGGGGCGCGAAGTGCGGATATAAACAATTCCTTCGTGCGCGGCAGCTTCAGCGACAAGAAGTTCGGCAGCAACCGCATCGCTTGGGTATAGCACAACAGCCTCAGGAATTGCACGGAACATGGCAATGTCTTCTAATCCCATCTGCGAAGGGCCGTCTTCACCGATTGAAACACCACAGTGAGAACCAGCATATTTGATATTCGCTTGTGAAATTGCAGACATCCGAATTTGGTCATAGGCGCGAGATAGGAACGCTGCAAATGTAGAAACAAATGGAATCTTCCCGCGTTTTGCCAGACCGATACCTGCGCCTACCAAATTCTGTTCTGCAATAAACATCTCAAAATACCGATCTGGATGGAGCTCCATGAATTGTTCTGCGTAAGTAGAGTTTTTAGTGTCACCATCCAAAGCTACAACATTGGGATTCGCTGTGCCGAGTTTGGCAAGTCCAGTGCCGTAACCGCCGCGTGTCGCGACCTCCTCATCAGATGGATAATTCGGTGGTTCACATCCCTTAGGGGTAGTAATCTGCTTTTCTACCGAGTTTGGGGTTTCTATATGTAGCGAAATATCTGTCTGCAGCGGACCAAGTTCAGCTAATACCTTATCAAGTTGTTCTCCTTTAGGAACGGCTTTCCCGTGCCAATTATCTTCATTTTCAAGGAATGAAACGCCTTTCCCTTTAAATGTTTTCGCCACAATCATTGTCGGTTTATCAGTTGAGGTTTTGGCTTGCTCCAATGCAGATAAAATTTCATCAAAATTATGTCCATCAATACCGATGGTTTGCCATCCGAACGCCTCAAAACGTTTGCAGTAGGTGTCAATATCAAACGCATACATCGTACGTTGGCTCTGTCCAAGGGCGTTCACATCTACAATTCCGATGAGGTTATTCAACTGATAATGTGATGCTAAGGCAGCAGCTTCCCACACGCCACCCTCAGCGGTTTCGCCATCACCAAGAAGCACATAAACACGATAATCGGATTTGTCTAAGTACTTACCATTGAGTGCCATACCCAGCCCGAGCGACAAACCTTGTCCAAGGGAACCTGTTGCCACTTCTGTCCATTCGAAACGGGGCGTGGGATGTCCCTCAAAAATGCTGTCAATCTGCCGTAACGTAATCAGGTCGTCTACTGGAATAATACCTGCCTCAGCATACGCAGCATAAAGCAAGGGGGCGGCGTGTCCTTTTGATAAGATAAACCGATCATTATTCGGGTTTTGCGCGTCTGCACAATCATAGCGCATTGCATGAAAAAAGAGAGCAGAGACGATATCTGCTGCCGAAAGACACGTTGTTGGATGTCCAGAGCCTGCTTCTGATGTAGAGATAATGGAGTGAATTCGTAAATTAGTTGCTTTCTGTTTGAGAAGATTCTTCAAGGTATCCACAAATTTCGCGTTTCCTTTCTTTTTTAAGAGTGTTTTGCTTTCAAAAATTCTACTCGGCGCTGCGCCGATATAGTGAGATAATGCTCACGGCAGGTTTTTACAAGAGATTCAAAAGTCTTAATCGCTTTTGGAATGTCTTGGGTTTTGACATAAGCCTCCGCCTGCCAATACATTGATTTGGCAACGACTTCGTTCGCTGAGGACCGTTTCCCTTTCGCTTGCTTTTTCTCGTTTTTGATAGCTTCTGAAAATTTTTCTATTGCTTGTTCATAATTTCTTTCTTCATAGTAGGCACTAACAGCTTCAGCGTAAGCGAAGTTATTTGCTTCTTGCGGATTAAAAGGTGCTATTTCTTCCTGTTGTTCTAACACTAATGAGGGAGATTCTTCCGCCAGTTCATCTTCGTCGTCATCCGCATCTTCTGGTTCTTCTGGTTCATAAACCGCGTCATCCGCATCTTCCTCGTCAGTTTCATCGTCAAAACCCAAAGGATCGAACTCATCCTCATCTGTAAAATTGTCGTTTTTATCAGAAGGTTCAAGTCCTTCTTCCTCAAAACCGTCTATTTCGTCAAGTTTGAAATCCATTTTCTTCTCCTCAGTTATAAAATCCTTTAACACATAATTTAGTGTTGAACTACTTCAAGTGCATTTATTGCAGTCTAAGTAGTTGTTTGATGTAACATAAATGACTACCTTGTGTCAGTTCCAAAATAAAACACATATCTATATCATATCAAATTTAGGCGGATATGTCAAGAAAAACCTTAAGAACAGATCGTTATTTCATTTGACAAACAATTCATGACTAAAGTATAATGTAAGGCATTGTATTTCTATCACTTAATTCTAAATACAAGAAGGTTCTAATCAATTGAGCAATCCACTGACGAATCTATTTAAAAGATACTCTCATAAGGTAAGACTTCCTCCTGGAAGCGCATATTTAACATCGGAATTATTTATACACACCCTCAATTAGCTGGATGTCCCTGAAAAATACGGCACGACATCACAGTGAAAATATGAAAAACGTAACAGATAAACAAATCATAAAAAGACAAACGTATAAAATTCGGTGACATGCATAAAATTACATTTGCATTAATCTTCTCAATTTGTTATGTTATGCCTGCGTCCTCTCAATTTGCAGATTTGCCAACCGATGCAAAAACAGTAGATTTTGGAATTTCCGGCGACAGAGGTTCGCAAACGCTCTCTCTAACTGCAGTTCTACCATTCAAAAATATAAATGGTTGGGGCGGTGTCTTTGGTTCGCGTACTTCTGATGAAGACGGAGTAGATTCAGAGATCATGAAGGTCCATCTACAAGGTGGGATGCGCATTGACAAATTTGGGATTGAAGCATTTACAGACTTAGAACGCAACATTAGTAAAGGAAGCGCCTTGACCTCACAGATCGGGAGTTATATTCGTCCGGGGATATACGAAAAAGGGACGCTTCGCATTTCTGGAGGTATTGGTTACTTTATTGAGAATATTCAACCTTACAAAGACCTTACAATAAGGAAATTCGATCCTACCTCGTTTAGATGGTTGGCGTTTTCTTCTATAGGGTGGAAAAAACTGAATACAGTGCTGAAATTTACGCCAGAAGTAGGCTTTAAAAATTATAGGTTTTCGGCAGAACCTGCGCTTACTTTTAACCTTACAACTCGATTTGGATTGCGTTTGAGTGGATCCTTAACTTACAATAGTGCACCATTAACTGATAATTTACATTACAAATATCTATCAATTTTGCGAGTCACACTATAATTACCACATTAATTACCACATTGTGCTTGAATATTCTCTGCAAACAATATTATGATATTGGGTTAGTGTTAGATTTTTTTAGGATATGCAATATTTCGAAACACACCTATTTAATGAATACATTTCTAAAATGAAGGAAATTTAATAATGTTCTCAAAATTGGGACAACAATATCAATTCAGATTTGGTGGTAACTCCCCACAATCACAACACGGACACGGCTTTGGCACTGCTCCTGTCTTTCTTGCATCGATCAGTACAATTCTCGGTGCAATACTTTTCTTACGTTTTGGTTACGCCGTAGGAAATGTTGGTCTTTTAAGAACTCTTGCTATTATAGTACTTGGACATCTTGTGACCATTCCGACTGTTCTGGCTGTATCTGAGATCGCAACAAACCGGCGTGTTGCCGGTGGTGGTGCATACTACATTGTGAGCCGATCCTTCGGTACAAGTATCGGTGGAACAATTGGTTTTGCCTTATATATTTCGCAAGCCATTTCAATAGCGTTCTATATGGTAGCGTTTGCAGAAGCCTTTGAACCCTTATATACTACGATTCTCCAACAGTACTTTTTTAATTTGTCTTATGAACCTCGTTTTTTGAGTATCCCTTTTACATTGATACTTATCGTCATTATGTTGACCAGAGGTGCTAATATGGGAGTGTCTATGTTGTGGGGGATTTGCGCAATCCTGGCAATATCACTTATCGTTTTTTTTATGGGTGGAGTAGTAACAGAGGTTACAGACACTGCCCCTGAGGCTGTAAATGGGACATCTGAAGTTATAGTCGAGGCACCCGAAGTTGAGAATAAAACCCCCGCCGTTGCAGAACAGGAACCTGAGAAACCTGAGAAACCCCGTTCGATCGGTGTGAGTATCACAGCAAGTATTCCAAATGGTGCTCCCTTCGGCATGGTTTTTGCTATCTGTTTTCCGGCATTCACAGGAATGATTGCGGGTTTAGGATTATCCGGTGACCTGAGAAACCCTCAACGCAGTATTCCTCTTGGCACTATCGCAGCAACGTTGGTAGGTATGATCATATATGTTTTTGTTGCAATTAAACTTTGGCAAAGTGCCACACCAGAGCAACTTGCTGATACAGACAGAATTATTATGGCGGATATATCCGCATGGGGACCAGCTATTTTCATTGGGTTGGGCGCAGCTTCGTTTTCCTCCGCGCTCGGTTCAATCATGGTAGCACCAAGAACGCTACAAGCACTTGCGCGTGACAACGTCTTACCGATTCCAGCTTTGAACCGTCTCATGCGAACAGGTGTTGGAAAGTCACAGGAACCGATACCCGCGACCTTTGTTTCAGGCGCTATTGCCATTGTGTTTGTCGCTATCGGAGAGCTTAACTTCATTGCACAGATTCTAACCATGTTCTTTTTGGTGACTTACGGTGCCCTGTGTGTTGTCTCGTTCCTCGAAAATTTTGCTGGCAATCCATCCTATCGCCCAACGTTCCATTCACGCTGGTATGTATCCTTATTAGGCGCTGTTATGTGTGGATTGATGATGTTTCAAATAAGTGTGTTTTACGCATTCCTCTCAATTTTTCTCATAGTAGCAATTTACATTGGACTCCGCCAGGGACGCAGTGAACAACGCGGTATGATAGGCATCTTCCAGGGCGCAATGTTTCAGTTAACCCGTTGGCTACAGACCACCTTACAGAAAAATAGGGCGAATTTCTCCGAAAGTGGTTGGCAACCTTCAATTGTGGGCATTACCCAGTTCGGCGAACGGCGGCTCGGACATTTCGATCTGCTGCGTTGGCTTTGTCATCGGCAGGGATTCGGACAATTTATTCAATTTTTCCCCGGAGATTATTCGTTTTCTGAAGAACTCTCTGCACGCATACATGTTGATGCACTCATCCAACAATCGGAGGCAAGCGGGGCAGGTATTTATGTTGATTCCTTGATTTGCCCGACATTCCGACTCGCCTTGGCACAGGTGCTGCAAATGCCTGGAATTTCCGGCTTACCAAATAACACTATCCTACTTGAATTTGATAAAAACCAACCTGAAGAAATCCCTGAGGTACAGCAAGGTGCCAGCCTCGCTGTGGAATCGCTATTTAACGTTATGATTCTACGGTCTACCAAACATCGCTTTGGATATCGATCGTCGATTCATGTGTGGGTAACAGATGACAATTTAGATAATGTCCCAATGATGTTGTTGCTTGCTTATATTCTGGTGGGACATCCAGAATGGAAACGGGCACAGATCCGCCTCTTCGCATGTTCCACGTCTTGGGATACTGAACTTGATGCTGATCGACTCTCAACGGTCATCCAAGAAGGGAGACTCCCTATTTCAACGCAGAATGTCACATCCGTGTCTTATGAAAGTGAAGAAGCATTGGAACAAGAAGTAGCACACAGATCAGCGCAGGCAGATTTAGTCATCACAGGATTAACTGCAGAAGACATAAATTCCGAAGACTTAGATTACGTGCTGCAAAGATACCAAGGTGTGAACGATGTGTTGTTTGTCCACTCAATTGAACAAATATCAATCGATTAAGGATCAATCGTGTTTGATGTTGGATAGGATAACCTAAGTTGCCACCTTGTAGCACAATCTGTTAGATTGTGCCTGTGGAAACGCAAACTGAATGAAGATTAAAAAATAAATTGGGTAATGTAGCGAGGTTAGGAAACCTCGCCAGCAGAGATACACGCCTGCTGCTGGCAAGGCGGAGAATCATGGCGAATACCACACGCGTATTCGCCCAATGGCATTCATACCGTTGATTTCTTCCTAACCTTGCCAATTACCGAAATATTTACTTAAACTTCATAAAGTTTGCGCTACACTATTCCACCAATAACAAACTGTTCTCTATTATAACCTAAGTTGCCACCTATTGCGAATGCTCTTGTAGGAGGGGTTTCTAACCCCGATTTATAACAGAAAACGTAAGAATCAGCAGAAATGCCTTGTTTTTTAGTATAGTAAACTATAGAATTAATTGGACATTAGGATCGGTTCGGTTAGGAAACCAAATGTCCGATTAATTCTATAGTCAACTATATAAGTAGAAACTTGGATTAGGATAGCATAAAATGGGCGAATTAAGACAACAACTTGAAGAATTTCTTGGAAGAACTGCTATCACATTAGAACAGGATGTAAAGTTCGGTCAAATATTTCTGTTAATTGGAGTAGTGGTTGCTTCTTTTTTTATTGCTGGGTTTTTACGCCGTTGGTTCCGACGCCTTTTTAATCGATTGAGAATACAGGAAAACACTCAAAATCGACTGATTGCGATTCTGTTTCTTATTATCATGATAGTTGGAATATCTGTCGCATTCAAAGTCGCTGGAATTAGTACTGGGATTTTCGGTAGAGTTTTTAATTATCCACTTGCAGAACTATTTCAACCCTCCCAAAAACCGACTGAGAGTCCAACAGGGATTTCTTCTCTATTCCAAACACTTCTCGGCAGAAAACCGGCAGTAGTTGATGACGGTGCCCGCAGATTAACCTTAGCGAGTCTCTTTTACGGGTTTGCTATTATCTTCGGGATGTATGTCCTATCGAAATATGCACAATGGATACTTCAGCGGCAAGTATTACAAGCTTTTCAAATTCAGAGGCACACCCGATTCATCATCCTCCGTTTTTTTCACTTCACTATCATCGCATTCGGCGTTCTTATCAGTCTAAGAACTATAGGTCTCAGTTTTACAAGTTTAGCCATTATTTTTGGAGGTTTGAGTATCGGTATCGGTTTTGGTTTACAGAATTTGGTTTCAAACTTAGTTTCGGGGTTAATTCTAATTTTTGAACGGCCCATCAAAATCGGGGATTTAGTAGAAATCATGGATGTTGACATATTTGGTAGGGTGAGTAGTATCAATCTCCGTTCAACAGTGATTATGGCGCTTGATGAAAAGGAAGTTATTGTTCCAAACTCGCAGTTGATTACGGAACCGGTGCATAATCTTACGCATTATAACAATCAATTTCGAGTTCGCATTCCGGTAAGTGTGTCGTTTAGTTCGGACGTAGAACTTGTCAAAAAAGCACTACTTGAGGTAGCACATGCACACTCAGAAGTAATTAAAGAACCAACGTCTGAAATGGAGGACGTCAGTGCACCGTTTGTCCGGTTTACTAATTTTGGTGAGTCGTCCTTAGATTTTGAATTATTTGCGTGGATTCCAGACTCGTTTGAACGTTTTGATGTTGCAAGTGACCTTCACTTTATGGTTTGGGAAAAGTTTAAGGAATACGACATCAAAATCCCCTTCCCACAACGAGATGTCCATTTTTACCCAGAAGAACGGTAGGAAGTAAATAGGGGACAGCGGTCACTACGATTCTACGGACGCTTCTATTGTAGTGCCAGAATGTCGAATTACCTCCCCTTCAACAAGGTAGTAAACTTCTTCCCCGATATTCGCTGCCAAGTCTCCAACCCGCTCCAAATGCCGAAAAAGAAGCAGAACGCTAATGCCAGACTGAATAAGTTGCGGTTGACTGGCTAAAATAGAACACAGATCCCGAACCATCTGTTCGTATGCAGTATTAACTTTACTATCACGCTCTCGGAGTTCTCTTGCAAGTTCTGCGTCCCGATGGACAAGTGCATCAAGCGCATCTTGGACCATCCCTTGAATTAGACGGGTTACAGAAGGAAGATCAACAAACGGTTGCATTGGGGGATACCCCAAAAGTTCAAGGCTACGTCTGGCAATAGAAACACACTTGTCAGCTAACCTTTCAATATTCCTATTCACTTTCAGTGCCATTGTTAAAAAGCGTAACTCAAAAGCTACAGGTTGGTGTCGGGCAATTAGTTGGATACATCTCGCTTCAATTTCATTTTCAAGTTTATCAACTGTATCATCAGCTTCAATAACGCGTTGTGCTAAATCCTCATCACGGTTTAAGACTGATTCAACAGCATCCCGCAACATGTTTTCTGCAATCCCACCCATTTTAAGGAGTTGGTGCTGAAGTGCTTTGAGTTCTGATTCAAGATAATGTTGCATCGCTGCCTTCCCACAAGTTTTGATTAACCTAACCTACCAGTTACGTAGTTTTCCGTTCGTTTGTCTATTGGGTTCGTAAAAATTTGTTCAGTTTGTCCAAATTCAACTAATTCCCCATTATATAAGAATCCGGCTACATCCGACACTCGCGCAGCTTGCCGTCTTTTATTAGTAACAAAGATGAGAGTGTAATGACTTTTAAGATTCTGAACAATTGCTTCCAATTTAGGTGTTTCAGCTGCATCTAACTGTTCACAAGGTTCATCAAAAATTAGAATTTCTGGAGCGCTTGCCAATGCACGTGCAATGCAGAGTCGTTGTTGTTGACCGTTAGACAAAATATCGGGGGAAGCATCAAGGTCATTGCACACTTCATCCCAGAGTTGTGCCTTTGTGAGACTCTCTTCAACGATAGTATCAAGCTGATCAGGTTGTTTTATTCCGCGAAGCCGGGCACTATATGCAACATTTTCATAGATAGATTTGCGGAACGGTATTGGCTTTTGGAAAACCATGCCTATCTGCCGGGCAATCTTAGATGCTTTTAACTTCAGGGCATACAAGTTCTCACCCTTATAGAAAATCTTTCCAGTATACCTAAAGTTCACATTCAAATCATTTAATCGGTTTAAGCAACGCACTAAGGTGGTTTTGCCGCTATTTGAAGGACCGATAAACGCAGTTACTTGCCTCGGTAGGACATCAAAAGTGAGGTTTTTAAGTACCTGACTTTTGCCGTACCAAACATTTAAATCGTGTATATGCAAGATGGGATCCGTTTTTTGTGATTGCATGCTTTGTCAGATCCTTATCTAAAAAATCTCGTAAATCAAGGATATTTAGTCCCAATTCGTTTTCGCTTCAAGAAAACTTGAGAAAACACTGGATAGCAGGGACGATAACAGTAGAACAATTACACTACCTGGCATAAGAAAAGTATTTTCTGATTGCGGCGTATGTTTGGTCCATACATAAACTACGATGATTAGCGCAGCAATGGCAAGCGCACGTGAAATCGTAGTAAAAATTCCAGCCATAACAGTAGAAAAAGCGTGCGGAAAAACATGATCAACTATCACTTGCCATCTTTTTGCTCCTAAAGCGAAAGCCGCTTCACGAATTGATACGTCAACGCCTCTAACAGCCCTTTGCGTTGACTGAATGGCCCTCGGCATTACAAGTAAAACAACAGTTAACGCGTGGGTGAAAAACGAACCTTTTTTCGACTGAAAAACAAAAAAGTAAAGCCCCAACAATCCGTATAATAACGATGGGATAGATGCCAATATTACAATTTGCCTCGCTATAATTTGATATTTCCAACCTGTTCGTGCCAAATATTCTTCCAAGTAAAAAGCAATTGCAACACTAAATAATATTGATCCCAATAGAATAGGAATCATCCGATACAGATTTTCTTGCAGAACAACATAAGAGTCTGTAGCAGTTGTATCAGATAGCAAACCATTTTCTACAAAGGACACACCTTTGCCGAAATTCCAAAAAAATATGAATGCAACTGCCAATGTAATTAAGGCGATGCTCTGAAATATTAGTTCTGCCCTCTTCATGATATTAGCATTCCAATCAAAACTGAATGCCTTTCTCCGAATAGGCGTATGGTAAAAACCTTTTGAAGTTACAAACTTTAAAAATAAACGCAGATTTTATCTATCCATATCGCATCTGCACATAATCTGCTGTTTTTGGGTGTTCAGGGGTTTCAAATAGTGCCTGTGTCTCCCTATGTTCAATAAGTTCTCCGAGAAACATATAAATACATTCACTGCTGACTCGGCGTGCCTGTGCCATATTATGTGTCACGATTAAAAATGTGTAAGTTCCAGAAAGAACCGACATTAATTCTTCAACAGCGAGAGTGCCTTTCGCATCAAGTGCCGAACACGGTTCATCCATTAAGATAATCTGCGGTTTGAGGGGCAATAGGCGCGCGATACAGAGTTTTTGTTGCTGCTCAAGTTGCAATGATGTCGCGCGTGTCTTCAGTTTATCTTTCAGGTCATCCCACAGAAAAACAGAGGTAAGCGCTTCTTGGACGATCTCATCAGATTGGGAACGCGTCAAACTTCTAAATGGGGAATGAATTCGTAAACCGAATAGTATGTTATCATATACTGAAATCGGCAGCGGATTTGGACGTTGAAATACCATACCCACTGTTTTTCGCAGTTCCAATAGCGACACATCTGGGTCATAAATATTTTTTCCTAATATTTTTATCTCACCTTTTGTGGTAACATTACCGTATCGTTCATTTACTCGATTAAAACAACGGAGCAGTGTCGTCTTTCCACATCCCGAAGGACCAATAAGTGATGTAATTTTACCAGCAGGAATATGCACACTCACATCTATAAGCGCTTGAAAATCACCGTACCAAAGACTAAGGTTCTTGGTTTCAATGCTGTGGTTATTTGTTTCCAAGTAAGATACTCCTCTCTGTTGTTACCCAAAGTTCCCATTTACATAATCATAGGTGGATTGACTTGCAGGCTTATCGGAAAAGATTACATCTGTCTTATCAATTTCTACAAGGTCCCCGTTCAGCATAAAGGCAGTGCGATTTGCCAACCGTTTTGCTTGCTGAACCAAATTTGTGACGAGTAAAATTGTCATCTCATTTTTTAGTGTTTTGAGAACATCTTCAATACGCATCGTAGTTATTGGATCAACTGCGATAGAAAATTCGTCAAGACACAAAACTTCCGGTTGATGGGATAAGGCTCTTGCAATTGTCAATCGCTGCTGCTGCCCACCTGAAAGTTTCGTGCCGAGGCTATCCAATCGATCTTTGACTTCATCCCATAGGGCTGCTTGTTGAAGGCATCGCTCAACAATTTCATCTAATTCTGCTTTTTTACGCATTCCTGCGGTTCTCGGTGCAAAGGCCACGTTATCATAGATAGACAGTGGTAATCCGACTGGCAGCGGTAGGACCATCCCGATACGTCTACGCAACCCGTGCACATCCCCAATTGAATTGATGTCAACACCATCCAATTTTACTGAGCCTTCAACGGTAGTGTCTTGGGTAAATTCCAACGTTCGATTGATGACTTTTAACAAAGTCGTTTTTCCTGACTGTGCCGGACCGATGATACCGAGAATTTCGTTTTCGTAGACATCAAAGGAAACTCCGTTCAGTGCAAGTGTGTCTCCATAATGAACCTTCAGGTCGGAAATCTCAATTTTGTTATTCATCTTCCTCTACATTTTCCTCTTCTTGTAGTTCTTCTTCCACCCGTGCTTCAGTGAGAACAGAAGCTAACAATCCAGATGGGATAGCGATAAGTCCTACACCAACTAAAGCAACTAAAGCAGTGAAAATTTTGCCGCCAGGAGTTACAGGATATACATCACCATATCCAATTGTGGTTAGTGATACGATTGCCCACCACATCGAATCAAGGATAGACCCAAAATCCTCAGGTTGTGCATCTTTTTCAAAGAACCAAATGCCACAGGCAGCTAAATAAACTAACAGTGAGGATAGAATTACAAGTGCCAGAAGTTCCCTTTTGACTCCACCTAATGCGTCAATCATTCTATCCACTGCTAAAATAAACCGCGTGGCTTTAAATATTCTGAAAACACGTAAGAATCTGAGAACACGTAGCACACGAAACCCAGGAATCAACACGAGAGCCGGTAAAATTGCAAGTAGATCTACAATCCCAAAGAAACTAAATATAAACTCTTTTTTGACCGGTGCGGTGTAGATACGTAATATATATTCCACTGAAAACAGTACCAGAAAAGTCCAATCTACAATTGTAAAATAATTTTCATACTTATCTAATGCTGGTTCTGTCTCTAGTACAAAGGCAACTGCTGAAGCAAGAATCAGAAATTGAATGATTCCGCTAAAAACAGCCCCTTCAACGATTTCCCCTAACTTTTTCTGTAGGTCAGTTTGTCCTCCGTAATCATTATTCAACATGGGCAACATCCTATTTTATGCCTTCTTGGTGAGATAGCAAACTTCAGTTTGGAAGCAAGGTTACCAGCTTGTGACACCTTAAGTCTCCCAAATCCGAAGCTTACCACCTCTTTCGCGTTCTAAGATATACCCGTAGCACAATTGCCGCAGCGTTTACGAGTAGAACACTACCGACTAACACAATTGCTGTACCATAAGGAATGCCTTCTGCCACATCCGGCACTTGTGTTGAAATCGTATAAAGGTGTAATGAAAGTGCCATACACTGGTCCCATATATTATATGCAAAAATGTTGCCTTCCGCAATAGCTTTATAGAATACTGCCCCTGTGAACATAATCGGGGCTGTTTCACCTGCTGCGCGAGATACCTGTAAAATAACACCTGTTAAGATACCGCTGATTGAATTCGGTAACACAATTCGCCTAATTGTTTGCCAACGGGTGGCACCGAGATTCCAACACGCCTCTCGGAAGGACATCGGCACCGCTTTCAGTGCCTCAGTTGTGCTTGCGATGATAACCGGAAGCGTCATAATTGCCAAAGTGAGGGATGCTGCCAAAATTGACTCGCCCAAACCAGCGAACAACACAAATGCCCCCACACCAAACAACGCATGCACAATACTTGGCACACCAGCAAGATTTACAACTGCTAAGTTAACAATTCGGGTGAACCAATTATCACGTGCATACTCGTTGAGATACACCGCAGAGAATACACCTATCGGTGCTGCTACCATCAGCGAAACCACGACCAGATATATTGTGCCAAGGAAAGGTGCCCACAATCCGCCTGCCCGCATGTTATCCTTTGGATTTGTAAATAAAAAGTCAAGAGAGAGCACTGGTAGTGCTTTATAGAAAAGGTATCCGATAATGAGGAGCAACGGCAGAATCATCAGACAGGTCATTATAAAAAAGAATGTTTTGAAGACGTTTTCTATAAATCTATTTCGTCTTCCGATGTCTGTTTCCGTAAACATTGCTTCTGGGGATATATCTGTATTGTTATTCATACTTCCTTATAGCACAAACTTTCCAGTTTGTGCATCCGTAGAACGCAAACTGAATGAAGATTAAGTAAATATTTCGGTAATTGGCAAGGTTAGGAAGAAATCAACGGTATGAATGCGCGTATGGCATTCCCCGCCTTGCCAGCAACAGGTGTACATCTCTGCTGGCGAGGTTTCCTAACCTCGCTAAATTACCCAATTTATTTTTTAATCTTCATAAAGTTTGCGCTACAAAAAATTGCTTGGACCGAGCTCACGTTAATTATAGGCTTTACTATAAGTGCTGATGTTAACTTTGTCGAATACCCTTGATAACCAAATCAGCGATGAGGTTCACTACAAACGTGATAGAAAAAAGTAGGATACCGATGATAAATAACACTTGATAATGTTCATCACCTCGTGCCACTTCACCTAATTCCGCTGCAATTGTTGCTGTAAGTGTACGAATCCAAGAGAGCGGACTTGTCGGGATATTAACTGAGTGTCCTGTTGCCATCAAAACCGCCATCGTTTCGCCAATAGAACGAGCCGCACCAAGTAAAACCGCTGCCAACAACCCATTTTTCGCTGCAGGTAAAAGCACACGGTAAATCACTTGCCATCGGGTTGCGCCAAGTGCTTCTGCTGCTTCACGATAGGAATCTGGTACCGCTTTCAGCGCGTCCTCCGCAATTGAAACGATAATCGGCACACTCATAAGTGCCAGCATAATACCACCGTTTAGCATCGTTAAACCAATTGGCGCATTAAAAACAGCAATAATTAACTGATTCATCAATGTTAATCCGATGAATCCCCATACAACTGATGGAATTGCAGCGAGGAATTCGATAATAATCTTGAATGTTTCTCTCAACTTTGGACTACAGAATTCCGACACAAAGATCGCTGCACCAAGACCAAACGGAACAGCTAACAACATCGCTAATGTAGTAACGCTAAATGTTCCAAGAATTAAAGCGAAAGTGCCGTACCTTTTATTGTTGAGGGATGTTGGGTACCACGCTTCACTCGTTAGAAACTCCCCCACATTTAAACCACCAAATAGAAATCCTGCTCCCTCCTTGAAGACGAAAAAGAAAATACCAAAAACGAAGATAATTGAACTAATTCCACATAAACTAATATAAACATCAATTACAGATTCGGAGGAGGTTTCTGAGTCCGGTCCGAACTGATTACTCCCTTCTGTGCCTTTCATAAATCCCAATTCAAAGAGTGCCCAAAGCCCATTGATAATTGCTATCAGATATATTAATATCCACACCCCAGACGACAACTGGAATAAATGTACAAAAACCGCCAACGGGATAAAATGAAACAGGACCCACCACGTCGGTTTGTCTTTGTCATGCCAACGTTTTGCGGTAACTGCTAAGTGAACCCAAGCAAGGACTAATAATGGAATAAATCCGAGTGAAATTTTGGTAGGAAAATCATAAGCAATTACGGAGATTGCAAAGATTGTAAAGATTGGCAAATTCAGCAGCCACCACGCCGCTCTGTTGATTCTCCCTCTAAACGAGAAACAGATTTGGAGAAATTTCATTTATGTAGGATATTCCTTTTACTTACTTTCTAACGGCACAAAACCAAGTTCCTCAACGATCTTTTGTCCCTCTTCAGAAAAAATCCAATCCAGATATGCCTTCACTTCTCCTGTCGGTTCACCGAGAGAATACATATACAAAGGGCGCGCAATTGGATATGTTTTGGCAATAACGTTCTCAAGGTTCGGTGCGTAATACGGTTCATCTGAAGTTATTGCCACCTCTAACATTTTCACATGATCGGTTGCATATCCCATGCCGCTATAACCGATAGCGCAAGGTGTTCGTCCGATAACTTCCACTACATCTTTAGAACCGTGTAAATCTAACGAGCCAAGTCCAAAGTCACGATCTTTACCAAGCAGGGCTTCTCTGAAATAAAAATATGTCCCAGAGTTGGATTGGCGGCTGATTCGGATAATTTTATCACTTTTGCATCCAGAATTTGCAATGCCAAGCTGATCCCACTTGGTTATGTCCCCTTCCTCACCATATATGTCTGCAAGTTGCGGAATAGTAATTTTGTCCAAAGGGTTTTCTTTGTGGACGTAAACAGCGAGTGCATCATATCCAACAATAAACTCAATAGGTTCTTTACCTGTGTTCTCTAAGGCTTTTTGCTTTTCCCCGTCCTTTACCTGACGACTGCAATTTGCAATATCCACAGTGCCGTTGATTAACGCGGCAACGCCTGTTCCTGACCCGCCTCCAGCTACTTCAACAGACACAGTGTCAGCAACACCTCTATATGCTTCTGCCCACGCCTGCGCCAGGTTTACCATCGTATCGGAACCTTTATTCTTTATAATAGATCGTCCTGTTTTTTTATCAGCACCGTTTACCTCTGTTTTATCTGATGAACGACCAAGGATGACAAATCCACATACTAAAAAGACGAAAATGCTTATGATAGCGTAACTTATCCAGTTTCTTTTTGTCACCAATTTTCCTCACGCTTATTCTGCTTGTAGCACAAACTGTTAGTTTGTGCATCCGTGGAACACGGGGAATCATGGCGAATACCAAACGCGTATTCGTCTAAAGGCATTCATACCGTTGATTTACTAACAGTTTGCTCTACAAAAAATTGCTTATACCAAACTCACGTTGTATTAAATTATAACACCCAATTGTTACAAAAATAATACAAAATTGTTGTTTTTCATAAACAACTATTGCATATCGCGAATTGTTGTCAGATTCGAAATGCTATCTAACTTTTGGTTGCTGTCATTGTAGACTTCCAACCCAATTTGCGTCCCATCAACTAAAAACAAGCAGAAATGTTTATCAATAGCAAATGCTTTAACCTTATCAACCCAAGGCACAGTTTTGTCTTGAACGTAATATGGCGCACCACATCCGCCGCTGATAATTTGCCATACAGGAAACTTGAATTCTGGATTGATTGTTGAATCTATCAAAGTACGACTATAGTTATGTTCGTCACCACAAAGCACGCCTAACACTTTGGACTTACTTGACACAATTTTCCAAAACCTATTTCGCATATCAAGCACATCACCCATCGGGACATTTTTATCGTTGTAACCACCAAGTTCACCTTGTCCTGGAGTCCCCCAATACATTGCATCTTTGACATGCCCACCGTTCGGAAAAGGAGGCTCATGGAGAATGATGAAAACCCAATCCACATTCAGGTCTTTTTGTGCTGCATCCAATTCTTTCTGCAGCCATTCCATCTGGTTTGGCATAACATATCCTTCCCTATTGCCGCCGAGGTGTTTTAGAGCAAGATTTATCGCTGTTTTATCCTGCGATTTTTGACCGAACGCGCTTAAATTCCTATACCCTGTTGACCAATAATTTGAGTTCAGAGATATAAAATGAATCCTGCTATAAGTGAATGAGTAGACGTTTTCATCGTAAGATGGTCCAACATCCTCACCGCCCATATCACGTCTACCTTTTGTTTCCGGCTTTGGTACACCCAATTCGTAGCGACTCCCACGAGGATTGACAAACTCTTTTGCGAAAATCGCTTCAGCACTCTCTGCACCGACTGTGCCTGCAAATTGAATATAGTATTCGTCTTGCTTGAGATGCGGCGCGGTAACTTTATAATACTTTCCGACCTGTTCATGATTCCCAATGGATTCATAAAAAGGGATATTCGCACCGACTGGTTGAATGGTTCGTTTCCACGTTTCAAGTTGCCACTCAAAATCTTGCACATCAGAGGTATAACCGTTGATAAGGTCACCACCGAAACAGACAAAATCCGCTTTTTTGTTATAGAGTTCTATTGCGAAACGTCCAAGGTCTTTCGCATTGACTCCATTCTGTGCGCGCTCTCCTCCACCAACTCCAGCCCGTGAATCCGACATAAATCCAAACTTAAAAGAGGTTCTTGTTCCCTGTGCAGGTGCCGTTTTAAAAGTATACGGTGGTGTGTAGATACCATAATTTACCTGATAAGAATAGACGGTATTCGGCTTGAGTTTTGTAAGACGGACTTCATGTCGGACTGAAGGATCCAAGGACAAAAATTCCCGATTGTCCGACAAAACCCTTCCTTCCGTTGGGGTATCTGTTTCCCAAGAGATGATTGCGGAATCATGCGTAATGAGATCGACAAAAGGCCCTTCTGTCAAGGTAACAAGTGATGTGTAGGTACCGGTCTTCGGTTCACCATCCCGTTTGTAGCGCAAACGCCGGTCGTAAGCACGTGTTGTCTGGACGCGTGAATCGAAAATCTCTATGCGATAGGCTATCGTGCCACCATTATTGGCAATCAAACCAGTATCGTAATGCACATCCTCAAGTTTGGAAATATCCATTTTGATTTGATGCCGTTTTTTGTTGTCTTCAATGTGTATTCCCTTTGCAACCTTACGATATCGGGGGGTAGTCAAGTTGCCTTCTGTATGCGGAACACCGTAGTAAGCCACAGCCGGAGGGGTATCTATTAAGGTTTCAAACACCACAACGACTGATGCCCCTTCAAACCCCGTTATCACAGGTTCTTTTGCCAAGAGCATGTCTTCTCGGTAATCTATTGACGTAAAAGTTAATGTTTGTGCCAAGACTACTGTTGAAATCAAAAGCAGCCCGACACATATCAAGTAATGTTTCATTTTCGTTTCCTTTCTTATGATGTATACCAAGATTTTATACGAATTCTGTAAATTATACCACTTTATTTTACGAATCGCTGATTACCTTAATTTTGGTAAACCTACCGTCAAATTGGACACGCGAATTTAATTTGACAAAAATTAAATTCGCGTGTATAATTTGTTAAAAATAGAAAAAAACATAAGAATTTCATAAATTTCTTGTTTTTTCGCAAAAAAGTTTACATTTTCTGAAACTCATGTTATGATAACTATATTAAGCCATATAAAGTGGGTAGACAGAAAGAAAACCGCACGCCATAATGGTAAAATGGGTGCAGTTTATTCAAACTCACGTAAAAGTGAGATTCATTTTTCTATAGGAGGTTGAACAGTATGAAAACTATGTTTGTATTAGCAGGATTTGTGATGATGATAGCCTATTGTGTTATCGGCACAAGCGACATGGCACAGGCGGAGGAAGTCTTGGGAACAGGAACGGCAGCACTCTTAGGAGGAGACCTAACCGACCCAGAAGACGATGGTGCTCCTGATGCAGATGAAGGGTACAACGCCATTTTCTCAGCCAATGAAGAACCCGGATTCGGGGGCGGGGAATTTTCATTTAACGTCTTTGATAACATCCTTGGCGGCGGCAATGCTAAATGGTGCTGCGGACGTGGGGGCGGCATTCCAGAAGAAGGCCTACACGTGACAGCTGAATTTGAGCAGCCGTACGCATTAACACACTTCACCGTATCTTCAGCAAACGATGTTCCTGCAAGAGACCCGACAGTGTGGGAGGTTCAGGGATCGAACGACGGCGAGGAGTTTACGACCATCTTTTCTCACGATGGGGATGGTTTTTGGAATGAGCGACTGCAAGTCGTCCTTTTTGAGGCAGGCGAAGATTATGACCGTCAAACCACTGGGTATCGGTTTTTCCGACATGTTACTTTTAACACCGCATCGAACCCAGCTGGGGCGTACTTTCAAATTGGCGAAATTGAGTACTTCGGCGATAATAATTTTACTGCCGTAGACCCTAAAGCCAAGATCACAACCACATGGGGAAGCATCAAAAACTCCCGATAAGCGTAAATATCGAACATTTTCTAAATCGGCTTGAACCCAGTAAAACTCGGTTTGAGCCGATTTTCATTTTAAGAAATGTCGCATTTTGGCTTCCTTTCATTTCGGAATTTATAGTAAAACCTATAATTAATGAGACACTTCTGTAGCATAAACTGTTAGTTTGTGCAGATGTGGACACAAACTAACAGTTTATGCTACAGCACCCCCGGCAGGTTCGGTTTCCTAACCGAACCGAATATAATGTCCAATTAATTCAAAAGTCTACTATAATTTCAGAAAAATAAAAAAATTAAGGAATTTCGCAAAATAAAGTTGACATTTCCCGAAACTTATGTTATGATAACAACTTATACCACAAATTGACGGAATTTATCTTTTTTCCGACGGTAAATCAACGCTAAATGCGCTTGGCAGAATACGCGTGTGGTATTCTGCATGATTTAGCGGGTGCGGTTTCCTAACCGCACACTTAGCAAGACGAATCACGTTAATTGGGAATTATGTTATGATAACTATGTTAAGCCGAATAAAGTTGGTAAACAGAAAGAAAAACCGCACGCCATAATGGTAAAATGGGTGCAGTTTATTCAAACTTACGTAACTTAACGCGAAATTCACGTAAAAGTGAAATTCATTTTAATATAGGAGGTTAAATAGTATGAAAACTATGTTTGTATTAGCAGGATTTGTGTTGATGATAGCCTATTGTGTTATCGGCACGAGCGACATGGCACAGGCGGAGAAAGTCTTGGGAACAGGAACGGGAGCACTGTTAGGCGGAGACCTAACCGACCCAGAAGACGATGGTGCCCCTGATGCAGATGACGGTTACAATGCCATTTTCTCAGCCAACGATGAACCCGGATTCGGGGGCGGGGAATTTGCGTTTAACGTCTTTGATAACATCCTTGGCGGCGGCAATGCCAAATGGTGCTGAGGACCTGGAGGTGGCATTCCGGAGGAAGGCCTACACGTGACAGCTGAATTTGAAGAGCCATACGCATTAACACACTTCACCGTATCTTCAGCAAACGATGTTCCTAATAGGGACCCGATAGAATGGGAGGTGCAGGGGTCGAACGACGGCGAAGATTGGACGACCATCTTTTCCCACGATGGGGATAGTTTTTGGGATCAGCGACTGCAAGTCGTCCTTTTTGAGGCAGGCGAAGATTACGACAAGCAAAAAATCGGATATCGTTTTTTTCGGCACGTTACTTTTAACACCGTAGCGAACCCGGGTGGAGCGTACTTTCAAATTGGCGAAATTGAGTTCTTCGGTGATGATAGTTATCCCGTAGACCCTAAAGCCAAGATCACAACCACATGGGGAAGCATCAAAAACTCCCGATAAACGCAAATACCGAACATTTTCTAAATCGGCTTGAACCCAGTCATAACTCGGTTTGAGCCGATTTTCATTTTAAGATATGTCGCATTTTTGTTTCCTTTCATTTTCGGAATTTATAGTAAAACCTATAATTAATGAGACACTTCTGTAGCATAAACTGTTAGTTTGTGCAGATGTGGACACAAACTAACAGTTTGATGCTCAACACCCCCGGTAGGTTCGGTTTCCTAACCGAACCGAATATAATGTCCAATTAATTCTAAAGTCTACTATAATTTCAAAAAAATAAAAAAACTAAGGAATTTCGTAAAATAAAGTTGACATTTCCCGAAACTTATGTTATGATAACAACTTATACCAAATTAACAGAATTTATCTTTTTTCCGACGGTGAATCAACGCTAAATGCGCTTGGCAGAATACGCGTGTGGTATTCTGCATGATTTAGCGGGTGCGGTTTCCTAACCACACACTTAGCAAGACGAATCACGTTAATTAGATATTATGTTATGAAACTTAACGCGAAACTCACGTAAAAGTGAGATTCATTTCTATAGGAGGTAGAACAGTATGAAAACTATGTTTGTGTTCGCAGGATTTGTGTTGATGATAGCCTATTGTGTTATCGGCACGATCAACATGGTACAAGCGGAGGAAGTCTTGGGAACAGGAACAGGGGCACTGATTGGAGGAGACCTAACCGACCCAGAAGACGATGGTGCTCCTGATGCAAATGACGGGTACAACGCCACTTTCACATCCAGCGAGGAACCCGGATTCGGTGGCGGGGAATTTGCGTTTAACGTCTTCGATAACCAACTTGGCCCCGGCAATGCCAAATGGTGCTGAGGACCTGCAAACCTTCCGGCGGAAGGTATACACGTGACAGCTGAGTTTGAGGAGGCATACGCGTTGACACACTTCACCGTATCTTCAGCAAACGATGTTCCTGGGAGGGACCCAACAGTGTGGGAGATTCAGGGGTCAAACGACGGCGAGGATTTTGAGACCATCTTTTCTCACGACGGGGATAGTTTTTGGGATCAGCGACTGCAAGTCATCCGTTTTGATGCAGGCGAAGATTACGACAAGCAAAAAATCGGGTATCGGTTTTTTCGGTTCATTGCTTTTGACACCGCTAATGTAAACTTTCAAATTGGCGAAATTGAGTACTTCGGCGATGATAGTTATCCCGTAGACCCCAAAGCCAAGATCACAACCACATGGGGAAGCATCAAAAACTCCCGATAAACGCAAATATCGAACATTTTCTAAATCGGCTTGAACCCAGTCATAACTCGGTTTGAGCCGATTTTCATTTTAAGAAATGTCGCATTTTGGTTTCCTTACATTTATAGTCCAATCCAAAAATATATTCACATTTCAATGAACAACAATCCCCACACCATAACGCTGTTGAGGCGGGGAATCATGGTGAATACCATACGCGCATTCATACCGTTGATTTGGCGTATTCGCCTTAATGGCAAAGGCCCCATTGCGATAGCGTGTGGGGAGACTACCGTTGATTTCTTCCTAACCTCAACAGGTGATCCTCAAAAAAGGAAACTGCGGACATCTCTTCGACTTTCTACTACCATTCCTAATAAAAGTGCCTCCAAGATTGTGTATAGGTGAATCATCATTTTATATTAAGTGACAGTCTGTTCAACTTCTAATTGTGAGTATAATGTCTCTTTTTTGTAGCATAAACTTTCCAGTTTGTGCCACATTCTGCTCCATTTCTAACAACCGCTAATGGACAAAAATTGATAGAAATGGTATACAAACCAGTTCCTAAAGCCATAGCGAAACCCGACAAATCAGCGTTGCATGTGACATGCACATTTAGCGTTGATTTACAACGCGCAAAAATTATGCACCCTTTTTCATAAATTCCGCATCATGATATATAAGGGGACAGTCTATAGCAGATTAGAGAGTTGATCTGCAAGTTGACAGAGTACGTCTCTTTTTACGAATTCTCCATAAAATTCAAAGGATATAATAACATGAAACGCGTTATGATAATTATCTCAATCGTTGTTGGAGTCTTGACATGCATAGGATATTCCTTAGAAAGTTTGCCAGATCAATCCAAACAACAAAATGATGCAAATTTAGAACCGATTTTAGAAGATAAACCCGAAAAATTCAAAATTTATCTTAAAGTTGTTGCTGAAAATGATTTGAGACCCTTATTCATAAAATCTATTTTACAAGCATTTAGCAAATTGCCGGATGTCTCTGTAGTTTTTGAATATGAACCAAATATATCATTTGCAATGTCCGTTGTTATCGTTCAAGCAAGATCAGTACAAGGCAAAACGGGCAATATAGGCGTCTGCTCACATGCTCGAAAATACTTTGACAATACCGTTCTGAAATCAGATGTAGCAGATTCAAATTGGGGACGAGTTAATATGCAAACAGAAAATCTGATAAAAGATTCGCAAGTTGGTATGTTTTTAAGCAATGTTGAAAGTATAGATAAAATCGCAAAAGACATTGTTGAAAACTTCAATGAAAAATTTTTTGAAGAGAAAAGCGAACAATAATTTTTTATAACACTTCACATCATATTCGCAATAGAACCCTATATTTTGAATTATAATACCTCGTTTCTGAAAGAGCGAATCAACGTCAAGTGCCACACACGCGCACTTGACGATGATTCGCGAGCAACTGACGTACAGCACCATGTGGATTTTAAGAAAAATTCACACACCTTCCGATTCATTTTACACCTCATTTGATTTACTATAGTTGGCAGTTGCCCAATTTTATGCTATCCTCTTTTTAAAGCAATATTCAAAAGAGATTGCTTCCTGAAGGAAACTACACAAATTAGTTTTTTCTTTGAATCACAGACTTTTTTCACATAAATGCAACCTTCGAATGCCAAATAGCATCTTTATATTAAAAGATTAGTCTATTTGTGAGGTGTCCCATGAAACATGATGATGCTGAATTGATTGAACGCACACTTGAAGGTGATCAACACGCTTTTACTGCACTTGTAGAAAAATATCAAGAGCAGATACATGCGTTGGCGTGGCAGAAAATTGGTGATTTTCACATCGCACAAGAGATCACACAAGATGCCTTCATCACTGCATATCAAAAACTTTCAACCCTTACACATCACAGCCGATTTGCGGGATGGCTTTATGTGATTACCAGTAACAAGTGTAATATGTGGCACCGAAAGAAAAAAACCAAACCGCAATCGCTCGAAGAAACTGACCCAATGGAGTTAGAAGAAGTGTATTATTCGGAATATATGTCTCAGCAACGTGAAGAAGCAGCGAATCAAAATCGGAGAACAATTGTTCGGAAACTACTCAGTAAACTCCGAGAAAGTGAACGGACAGTTGTAACGATGCACTACCTTGCAGGCTTAACGTGTGAAGAGATCGGCAAGTTTTTAGGCGTATCTCCGAACACAGTTAAAAGCCGACTTCACCGAGCTAGAGAACGGTTAAAGAAGGAGGAAGCAGTGATTCAAGAAAATCTTAGCAGTTTCCAACTGCCAGCACAAATGACAGAAAACATCATGAAGGAAATATCACGTCTCAACCCAGTAACGCCATCAGGAAGTAAACCTTTGGTCCCGTTAGCAATATCCGCCGCCTCAGCCATTTTAGTTGTTTTACTAATAGGCTTTGGTGCGCAAAATCTAATTCGTTTTCAGAAACCGTATAGTTTAGAAGCAACATCAGAGCAAAAGGTCGAAATCGTTGACACACCAATAGTTTTGGAATCTTCTGTCAAGCCTGCAATAGACAATCAGGTTAGTCGTTCTGATGTACTCAGTAACAATGATGGATCTGGACAGGAACCGGAGACATCACTGTTTGCTGCAGCACAGTCGGATGATGCAGAAAGCAATAAGTTTAAAGGCAGCTGGAGCCAAACGAGCGGCCCTTATGGTGGCAAGATTCTTACGCTTTATGAAACCACTAATGACGTGCTTCTTGCGGGGACAGATGGGGCAGGTGTTTTCCGCTCCACAGATCATGGAAATAGTTGGGCACCTGTTAATACTGGATTATACAATGAACCAGATGGACGATCCCTGACAGTTTCTGCAATCGCGGAAAAGGGGGATAAGATCTATATTGGCACGCAGGAGGCATTATATATTTCTACTGATATTGGCAACACCTGGCAACCTGTATCTGCTATCCAAGTCCCTGGAAAAATCAGTGGTATTGTGATTCTTGATGACCATATCTACGTTAGTACACTACTCAAAGGTGTTTGGCAGTCAAATGATGGTAATTCATGGGTACAAATCAATGATGGACTTGGAACGACATTTCATGGGATGTTCTTAGAGAACGACCCGCGTCTGAATCCTAATCCCATTGATGTAAAACCGATGTATGTTTTTAGACTCTCAAGTGTTGGGACAACGCTGGTCGCTGCGACAAAAAAAGGACTCTTTCGTAGAACAGGAAATGAAGACACGTGGACACCTATCAAACCAGTTGTCGTTGAGCATTCAGATGGGGTTGAGTCGGAAAACAATTCGAAAGATAAACCAGAATCAAATCCTTCACCTAAGCAAGATTCTTCATCTGATTTATATGTTGAGTCGTTAGCTTCGATGAAACATTTACTTTTTTTGAGTGGAAGTATGGGGAAAAAATCTGGGATCTTCCGTTCAAATGACGTAGGCGACACATGGACGCTCATCATCCCAGAAAAAGTGAAAGAAGAAAGTGATGACGTTCAGACAATTACCGTGCAAGGTGAGAGGGTATATGCTGGCACTAATGACGGTTTGATTTATCTTTCGAATGATATGGGTGATTCCTGGATATCAATCAATGATGGAGTAATGTATGATGATGTTTTAACATTGTTACCAATCAATGATAATACTGTCTTCATAGGCACATCGGACAATGGAGTCTTTCGCACAACAGATGCAGGGGATTCTTGGGTAGAATGCAACACTGGCATAATAAATACAGATGTCAGAAAATTAGAGGTCATTGGTGATAAACTATACACCGTTGTTGGTAAAAACATTGTCTATTCTGCTGACGGTGGAGATACATGGCTGCCTATAAACGATCCTTCAAAACAGAGCAAATATGCTTATTTTTCTCCAACCTTTTGTGTATCAGATGGAGAGCTCTACATTGGTGGTTACTTTGGTGATGATAAATTTATTCTTCCATCTCATTCTGGCGGTGAGGGAGGTAGTGTTTATAGGTTGAATAGAGAAAACAACACTTTGGTTGAACTTTTCACACATAGGGACTTGTCACTAATTGAAAGTATGGATGGAATTGGCAATACATTTTATATGGGCACAGGGTCAAGTGGTGTTTTCAAGTGGGATCAGAAAACGGGTATAACCAAACTTGGTTTGGAACGTCACCGCATCTCGGTGTTGTCTGCAAATAGTGAGAATGTGATTGCGGTTATAGGGGATAGTGAAATCCACCGCTTCAAAGAGAACCGTTGGGAGCCTATTCACACAGCAGAAATGATTGATGGCGGTTTGACTGATCTCAAGAGGGTTGGTTCAACGCTATATGCAACCTGTTATGACAAGGGGGTATTTCGTTCCAAGGATGGAGGTGATACTTGGACAACCATCAACGATGGTCTGGATGATACATCTGCTACATCAATTGGAACAGATGGTACTGAGGTGTATGTCAGCACATTTCCAGATGTTACAAATGTTTTTCAATGGATAGAGGAAAAACAACGCTGGAAGTCGATTGGTTCTTTTCCTAAACAAGTTTCATCCTTAGCAGTAGTTGAAGATTTTCTTTACGCTGGCACTTACGGTAGCGGCGTGTATAAGATTCGGCTTGAAAAATAAACTGTGTATAGTTGGTTTTCAGTTTACATAATTCTTTTCGGCGCGCTTTCAAGCGCGCCTACCAGTAGATTATAATGCGCTCCTATTAAGTAGGTTTGCTTTTTTTATAATTCATAGGCATCAATTTAAGAAAATATTTCTTGTTGTAAAAACCCTTCTGAATAGGCATGACGATTGGGACTGTCCCACATTTCAGTCCCGTAGGGACGATATGTTTATAGAAAAACGTTGAACAAGGTCTCTTTAGTCCCGTAGGGACGATATGTGGGTACCAATGACAAGTTCATAAACATATCGTCCCTACGGGACTAAAGACATATGGACATCTCATAACTATAAACATATCGTCCCTACGGGACTGAAGACATTACCACAACGGATTTATCCCTTAAATTGACGCTTATGGTGTGCTTTTTTATAATTCTGCATAAATCTTTTTCTCTTTTTTGAAAAAAAAATAGATCTTCCCTCCAAATTTGCATTTTTTCCTAAAATATGCAATTCTTTACCACAAAATCGCGTCTATATATTAAAAGATCAATTTCCTATTGAGGTTTCAGATGCAATACGATGATTCTGACCTGATTCAACAAACTTTAGAGGGTGACGAGCAAGCGTTTGCTGCACTTGTGGAAAAATACCAAAAACAGATACACGCGTTGGCGTGGCAAAAAATTGGTGACTTCCACATTGCGCAAGAGATTACGCAGGATGCGTTCTTCACAGCATTCCAAAAGCTCTCTACGCTCACAGACCATAATCGTTTTGCGGGGTGGCTCTATGTGATTGCCAACCGCAAATGTATTGCGTGGCACCGAAAGAAGTCACCACAACCGCAATCGTTAGAAACGACAGACCCTGTTGAATTAGAGGAGGTGTATTACTCAGAATATATGACTCAACAACGCGAAGAAGCAGCAAATCAGAAACGACGTGCAGTGGTTCAGAAGTTGCTCAGTAAGCTGCAAGAAAGTGAGCGCACCGTCGTAAATCTGTATTATATCGCAGGAATGACATGTGAAGATATTGGAAAATTTTTGGGTGTATCTCCCAACACGGTACGGAGTCGACTCCACCGTGCACGTAACCGACTAAAAAAGGAAGAAGCGATGATTCAAGAAAACTTGGGCGGTTTCCAACTGCCGACACAAATGACAGAGAACATTATGAAGGGAATTTCACGTCTCAATCCAGCAACGCCATCAGGAAGTAAACCATTAGTGCCGTTAGCAGTTTCTGCCGCATCAGCCATTTTGGTTTTATTACTGATAGGAGCTGGCGCACAAAATCTAATTCGGTTTCAGAGACCGTATAGTATAGAGGCAACATCAAAACCAACGATTGAAATCGTTGAGACACAACTTGTTTTGCAATCTCCGATAGAACCGGCGGTTCGAAATCAGGTTGGACGTTCAGATGTAACAGGTAAGAGCAATGGTTTAGGGCAGGAACCAGATTCGTCCGTATTCGCTGCAGCACAGATAGATGACGTAGAAATTCCAAAGTCAAAGCAGCAATGGTTGCAAACAAAAGGTCCGGAAGGTGGACCAGTTGCTACCTTATTCACAACAACCCGCGGAGATGTATATGCAGGAGCACTCAGCGGCCTCTACAGGCTTACAGATGATGGACAAGCATGGAAACTCGTCAACCCTATCAAAGATGCTTCATATACTGCACAATACACTGGAAAAACATGGTGGCCTGTAGCAGAGCGGCAAGATGCCCTTTACATTGCTGCTGGAACAGAGATATTAACTTCTACAGATAGAGGCGAAACATGGGATGTATTCTGTGAGTGTATAAAAGGGCAGCTTGTTGGTATGGTGATAACCGATGGAATTCCAGAAACGCAAGACGATTTGACGATCTACCTGGCTTACACTAACGGTGTATTCCGCACAGATAATGAAGGTAAATCGTGGACACCGCTGACCGATGGAATGACAGACAGGAAAATCCATGCAATCGCTGCAATTGAAAACACCGTCTTTGCTGGTACCGATAAAGGACTATATCGCTATAAATCAGAAGAATGGGAACAACTACCAGTAAGCGGTAAAGTGGAAAATATACGTGCGTTGGCAAGTGCCGGACATCGACTCTATGTTGCCGTGGGAAAAGAAGCAAAGAATCAATTAACTTCTCAATTCTTGTCAATGATGACGACCCAAAAACCTTCCAAGTTGTTTTATAGATCAACAGACTTAGGTGATTCATGGGAATCAATAGATCCTGAAAAAGGTCCAATGAAAATGTCTGGAACAACGAGTTTTCGGTTCCCTGACAAAAACAACTCGGAACCTCCTAACACAATAAAAATAGTTGCACACCAAGATAACCTATTAGTCATTGATCAGGGTGATAATCATTACTCAAATGATTCTGGTAATAATTGGAAGTCATTACCAATAAGTTTGTTAGATCGTGATTCATCACGCGTTATCGTAATGTTAAACGAAAACACGTTTTACAGTAATGGCCATGGGCATGATGGCATCTATCGCACAACCGATGCGGGCAAAACATGGTCCCAACTCAACACAGGGTTGGTGAATACTCACGTTATGAATTTAGTCATGGCAGATAATACCCTCTATGCGAATATTGGTTCGAAAATTGTCGCCTCATCTAACGGTGGTGAATCCTGGACATCCAGACTTGGTAGAATAAGGAGCATCAATGGCATGGTTGAATCCAATGGTGTTCTCTATGTCAAAGGCTCGGAAAAAATGGCTCCCAAGCTTTATCGCTTAACTACTATGGACCACACGATAACCGCTGTCCCTGGAATGCCGATTTTTAAGGTGCCAGACTTTAACAAGTTAATGGATGATGAAATCGGAAATGCACTTCTTGCTACACTTGAGGAGAAGGCTAAGATAGACCTCAAAGCAGAAAAAAAGATTGATCCTGAACATTTTGACGCAGAAACGTTCAATGAAACCTACAATAAAATTGTGCAGAAGAATCTAAATAGATCCTTTCAAGTTTCTTTTGGTAGTTTCGCTGTCAGCGATGCAGCCTACTATATGGAATCAGACCAAAAACTGTTTAGATGGAAACCCGGTATTTCTGAATGGTATGACACTGGTTTAGTAGATGAAGGCGAATCTGGTCACTTTAGCGGCAAAATTGACGATCTTGATTCTATCGGTTTCAAAATCGCTGTATCGGGAGACATCGTTTACGTCGGCAAAAGAGATGGACACCTTATGCTATCGCATGATGAAGGCGATATATGGAACGATGTTACCGCAAATCTGCCATTTTCTGTTGGACGTTTCAATGATATTACTTTCGCTGGGCAAACTGTCTATGTGGCTACCGACAAAGGTGTTGTGCGATCAAACAATGGTTTAGAATGGGATACACTCATTGATGCTGAAGGGGCACCTCTCGCTATTAAGAGATTGGCAGTCGATGACACAACGGTTTACGGCGAACATAACCATAAAATATATCAATTGCATAGGGACACTGGCAAATGGCAGCAGGTCACGCCGGAAATCCCACATTTCATTTTTTCTTTTGACGTTGATGGAGACACACTCTATGTTGGAACGGCAGGGCGAGGTGTGCTACGTTTTTCACTTAATGATGATTAATACTATCGCCTGGTCACCTGTTTATATCATTAGGTGACCAGGCATTACCTAATATGGGGAACACAGATGAGATATTTATTTATACTTTGCCTAAGTTTTTCGATCTGTTTTTTAGGGTGTGGTGAAGATCCTGATGAAAAAGCACGTTGGAACGTGTTGTCACAAGATGTGCCACCAGCCGAAGTCGCAACTAAGTCCTCCGCTGAAAAAATACTCAAGCAGCTAAAACAAGAGTTTGGTGACGATGTCCTTGATGTAGAATTTAAGACAATAAATGCTTTAGTAAATTCCACTACTTATCTGCAGTTTATCTCACCGGATGTAGAATATGAAAGTTTCTCGGATTTCGTAGTTGCGAATTCTCCCCCTAAGGATTGGTATAAAGAACTCGTCGAAGATTGGATTGATAAGCCAAATGATGTGGATTACCTCCTTACATATTATATTAGCGTTAGTTTTAGGCATGGATCCGCGCTTGAATATCATGGTCATCCTAAAGATGCTGCAGAGGATTATATTGCGGATACGATTGCTGAACCTCACGTGTGGGCATGGCTAAATGAGAGATTTCCGAGTAATCGGAGACTGGTTTTGTTTACTGTGGATATTGGATTGTACAGTGATGAGTTAGAAGAGGAAGACACCGCACTCTGCTATCAATTATTCGAGGAATATGGGAAAGAAGACGGTATAATTATGTTGGCATTGAATTATCCATTAAGATTAGCACAGGTTCTAAATGATTTCTCAAACTCCGATATCTTTCTAAAATGGGCGAACGGAGATTTTGTAAAATGAAACATGCTATTTTTTTAAACGTGAGTTCGGTATAGATATCTTGCAATTCGCAGGTAATTACTCGGCTATTACACATCTTTGAGTATAGGAGAAACTCATGAAAATTCTAACTTATTGTTCACTCGTTCTAATGTTTTGCGCTATTGGCGGACTTGCTGTTCATTCTGATGAGCATTCTGACACTAAAGAGGCTGATACCGTGCCGTGGGGAAAACACTTTATAACGTTTCAGCAACTTTTAAATTTAGAGAAGGATTCGCAAGCTGCACATGCCGAACTCCAAAACATTGCCAAAAAACTTTTCGTAGGACACATACTCGCCGAAGAGTGGGTAGCCCTCTACTTCCGAATTAGAAGTGAAGGAACCAAGCATCTATCGGATGTTAAACGTGTCTATGAACTCGAAATCCGAATGTTGACAGCTATTGGTGCTGAAAAGCACGCAAAGCAGATTCAACTGCATCAGGAAGCACTTAAACATTGTAAAGACCTCCACAAAGTGGTCGGTGATCAACCTTTAAAAAAAACGGTTAGCACAACTAAAACGTCGGATGTAGTAAATAAGGCCTTTTTTCAGCTGCTCCCTGACAACCCTAAAGCCGCTCGTGCCGTACTTGACATATTTGCCACACTTGTATTTGATAACCACCTTCTCACCGAAGAATGGAAGGAACTCTATTTCCGTCTTTGCCGAGACAAAAAAGCCACCTTCTCAGAAGCGATTCGCGTATTTGAGTTAAAAAAGCAGATGCTCACAGATATTGACGCTGAGAAATATGCTAATGAAATTAAAAACTTAGCAAATGTCATTGAACAAAGTAAAAGTGTACAGAAAATATTAGAACGCCAAGGTAACCCAGACGAGAAAATGTCCTTCAACCCTGCGCCGAAATAATTTCACTGTGCAACCAACATTAAAGGAGAAAACTATGAAAACTGTGAACCTGCGTGTCATCGTCGGTGGTCTGATTCTAACAGTCCTTATTTGTACAGGGTTTTGGCTTTATACCCAGTGGGACACAAAGCGGTTTGAAGAATCGCTACAAATCCCATCGGTTATGGAAGCACCTGGTGAGGAAACTACCGCAAGGCAAACGGAACATCCACAGGAAATTGCCCAAACAACAAAAAGTGCAATTTCGTCTACCCCAATACGCGAAGCCAAACAAGAAACGAATAAACCTGACGCTGTAACTCCTTCAGAATCCCCTGATGTAGCGGAAGCCGCCTCGGACGGTGCTGGCATGGACAGTTTTTTTGACCAATGGCTTGAGCAAACAACAGGCGACTCCATTGATGTTTCTCTGGAAGTTCCTTACGATATGGCAATCGTTAAAGCAGGATTTGACGATTACAACGCCCATCTTCAGAGCGATCCTGAATATGCCTATCAACGTCTTGACGATGCTTTTCGTGAACAATACGGTGATGACCCTGATGTTGACATCCTTGTAGAAACTATCAGGCGCGGCAATAACGGTACTACGACAATTGACGATGCAATTAAAGGGATGGAGGCGATGGAAAGACTTGTATCCAAAATTAGTCCACCTGAAGCACTTGAGAGTATCCAAGACGCTATTGAAATGCTCACAATTGCCAAACAAATGAAACAAATGGCACACGAAGACGGGATAGATATTGAATATGAGGGCAATTTCAATTTTCACATCGGAGAGTAGGATTATTTAGTTTACGGTTTTTCTGGCGTTTTTTATCACAAATGTTAACTTTTTACAATAATATTGTAGGTCGGTTGAGTGAACGAAACCTGACCTTTATAGTACCATGTCCAAATCAATGTCAAATACGCGTCTGGTATTTGGTGGGTTTCGCTATCGCTGCTCTACCCTACTTACAGATAGTTTATAGAAATGTGAAAAAATATAGGAAAAAACCGAAAACTAAATAACCCTGTAAATAGCCCTAACAAATTGCAACAAAGCTTCAGATGTGCTATACTTAAAGCAGTAAATTCCCTAATCTTTATTTTAGGATTTATGCACCAGCATGCACATCAAAGCGCTTAATTACCCTTTAGTCCAAATTCCTGCCGGCCCTTTCACGATGGGAACTTATCCAACAGGATTGCGGAAGACCGATCCCGAAGAACCACAACGCAGTGTTACACTGGATGCTTATGCTATCGGCATCTATCATGTCACGAATGTGCAGTACGCGCAATTCGTTGAGGCAACAGGATATCGACAACCACTGTATTGGGGAGATGACCGTTTCAATAGCGTAGATTTTCCCGTCGTCGGTGTAAGTTGGTACGACGCAATCAATTTTTTAGAATGGCTTAGCAGTGCAACAGGAGAAACATATCGTCTGCCGACAGAAGCGGAATGGGAAAAAGCTGCTCGCGGTACCGATGGCAGGGAGTATCCTTGGGGAAACGTATGGGATGCAAGTAAGGCAAACACTTCGGAATCTCGGTTGAAACAGTTGACACCGATAGGCAGTTATCCAGACGGTATCAGTCTTTTCGGGTGCTACGATATGGCTGGAAACGCTTACGATTGGTGCAGCGATTGGTTTCATATTGACACATACAAATACTCGCCCGCAGATAATCCGATGGGGGCAGTTGAGGGGCGGCGCAAGGTTATTCGAGGCGGTTCTTGGCTACCTCGCGGTGAATTCGCTGCCCGTTGTGCAAATCGTGCCGCGTATGAACCGATCCGTGCGGTTCATAATGTTGGGTTTCGCATCGCAATAGACTTGTAAAAAATATTGGTTGTTAGGTACGTTAAAAATCATAATAATGCTTAAACAACATGTATCAGAATCACAACCTGAATTCCGTGATGCATTACTGAAATGGTTCAAAAAATATCAACGGAAAATGCCCTGGCGCGGCATTCAGGATCCATACCTTATTTGGGTTTCTGAGGTGATGCTCCAGCAGACGCAAGTCAAAAAGGTTGTGGCGTATTATGAAAGATTTATAGAGCGGTTTCCAAATGTCCAGCAACTTGCAGCTGCGCCTCTTCAAGATGTACTAAAGGTCTGGGAAGGATTAGGATACTACGCGAGGGCCCGAAACCTACATAAAGCGGCAAAGATCGTTGTAGAGACGTTTAAAGGAGAAATACCGAGTGATTATGCTACTTTTAGGAAATTACCAGGCGTAGGAGATTATAGCGCTGCGGCAGTGCAAAGTATTGCATTTAATACACCTTACGCTGCAGTTGACGGGAACATAAAACGTGTGTTGGCACGACTTTTCCTGATGGATGCGCCTGTCAACGAGGCATCATCAGCGAAACACTTTCAACAAAAAGCAGACAATCTTTTAGATCAGAAAGAACCCGGACTATTCAACCAAGCCATGATGGAATTGGGCGCAACTGTCTGTCGCCCCCAATCTCCAACCTGTCTTGTCTGTCCTGTGAACCAATTTTGTGAGGCATTCCACACAGCCCGTCAAGATGAATTTCCGCATCGGATTAAAACAGCGAAAGTTCCCGAACATCATCTCGCTGCGGGCGTGATCTATAAAGGATCAGAAGTTTTAATTATTCAACGACCCCTTGACGGGTTGCTCGGTGGACTGTGGGAATTCCCCAATGGACAGATCGGCGAAAACGAAACTGCTGAACAGGCATGTATCCGTTGCATTACAGATATAGTCAATCTTTCTGTTACCAATTTAAAGTCCCTCACCCGCGTCAGACACGCATTCACCCATTTCAAAATAGTTGTGGATGTTTTTGAATGCGAATATCAGGCGGGTGAGGTAACTCTGAACGGACCGATAGATGCAAAATGGGTTGAGGTGGCTGCCCTACAGGATTATCCGATCCCTCGTGCGACTCACAAATTTCTGGATAAATTAATTCTATGAACCAAACTTTGCTTCATATTTTTCCCACACTTCGTCCGGTAACGGCGTACTGGCAGCGATGACGTTTGCCTCAAGTTGCTCAGCGTTGAGACTGCCGATGTTATTGCCGTGAATCCGCTCCTCTTTCAGACAGAACTGAAGCGCAAGCTGCAGCAAACTGATACCCTCTTCAACGCACCATTCCCAGATCGGATATGATGCTGCAACATCACCTTCCTTCTTCCAGCGTCCCCGTTCAATTTCGGCATCAAGATCAACACCTGTGAGGATACCCCGAAGGATAGACCATCCGTTCATCACGCCAACATCTGCTTCAGCAGCGGCGGGGAGAATTGTATCCTGTACAGTTTGTCGGACAAGGTTATAGTCATTGAAGCATAAAAGCAGATCAACATCACCTGTTGCAATCGCTTTGAGATGGAAATCGTGCTGACGCATACCGTAACCGACAAATCTGACAAGTCCACGTTCTTTACATTTGAGCAACCCTTCAAGCGTTCCGCCTTTTTCAAGGGTAGGATCAATCTCATGCGGGTCATGAATCAGCATTCCGTCCAGATAGTCAACATTAAGCAATTCAAGTTGGTCCTCCAGATCAGCGATTGCGCGGTCCGCAGAATAATTGGGTTTGCCCTGTCCGTATCCGCCCCAATCTGCTGCAGAGTGGCAGCAAAGTCTTGCAGTGATAATGACATCCTCGCGCGGAATTTCCTTCATCGCCAAACCAAGTTTCCGCTGCGAATCACCATAGCAACGCGCACAATCAAAATGATTTACACCGATAGAGATTGAGTGTTTTATCAGTGCCACGGCATCCTCATCTGAAACAAAGCCGAAATTATTACCGAAACCTTGTGTACCATAAGGGACAACAGGGATACTTAATTCTGTTCTTCCCAACCGCCGGCGAGGAATAGTGGGTAATGATTGATTTGCCATAATATTTCTCCTGATAAGCGCGCGATGCATTGCATTAGGACCAGTTACAACACATTACGCAATAGTTGTCATGTCAGTTTTTATCTTGCAAAATGCTTCTTGTTCCGCTTTTTTATATATCTCTCACACCTAAAAGATTAATAGAAGACACAACTACTCAAAGAGTTGTGAGACGGGACAGCTAAATCCCGGCACAACATCTTCACCCGTGAGCGTGTCATCGTACGTGAGCAGTGCAATAACTCTTTCAGAACGATAAACTGTCACCGTTTGGGAGTGGGGGTCAAGAATCCAGACGAGACGTGTTCCGGCATTCAGATAGGCGAACGCTTTTTCCACAACGCGTGACTGAACATCTGTCGGCGAAATAACCTCAATCGCCAGGTCGGGAGGGACCAGAAAACCTGTGTCTTCGTCTCCATCTAATCGGGTACTTGAAACAAACGCCACATCAGGCTTCAGTCCTCGTTCACCGACCCGAAAAGTTGCCTCTACATGTACTTCTCCCAATTGATTCTCGTCCACATATCGATCTAAATACCGGATGACCCTAACACTAACCTTACTATGTGTTCTTGTGGCTGGTGACATCGGCACTAATTCTCCTTTAACGTATTCATAACCCTCTATATCGTTTTCAAGAAATTCTGCCAATGTCATAGAGACTTTTTCGGGGGTGAGAACCCCTTGCGTGACTTCGTGAAACTCTTGTTGTGTCATGGCTTCATACCTCTTTTGAGATTCCATAGTAATCATTGTACTATTTAACGTTCTGTCTTGTCAAGTGGAAACCTGGACAAAAAAGCCGGGAGTCGTCCAACTCCCTGCTCCAATGCTTGTAACGATAAATGAGCCCCTACTTCCGAATCAACATCTTCCGCGTAGCGGTAAAATCGCCTGCCTTCAACGTGTAGAAATAGACACCGCTTGCCACAGGTTCACCCTGTGTATTACAACCATCCCAATGTGCAGCACGGTTCCGATTGTAATAAATATCTGCCCGTTGATGTCCTAAATCTAAAGCACGCACCACGTGCCCATTAATGTCGTAGATCGTCAACTTCACATCTGCAGATTTTGCCAACTGATACGGTATCCATGTCTCTGGATTGAACGGATTCGGGTAGTTGGGCAATAGCGATGTCTCTTGCGGGGTTAACAGTGCCAAGAGTTGCTCAAGAACAAGAATACCACGAAGATAATTGGGATCCGCAGTTTGAAGTTGCTTCGCTTCTATGAGCCACTGTTCGACTTCCTCCGCAGTGAGTATCGAAAACGCTTCTGCATGTGCAGCTGGCGCGCCTGCAACCTCACCCAGTGCCACAGCAACTAAAATGAGGTCTATGATATTGACAACACCATCTCCGTTAATATCCGCGTCATTTTCCCCTACCTGTCCAAAATTTTGGGCAACTTCTATCAAATCGGCTATATTGACAACACCATCTCCGTTAGCCGATGGTAGAGCTTTCCACAATCGTACCGCACCATCCGCGCTGTAACTTGCAAGTTGGTTTCCATCAGGACTAAAGGTGACGCTTTTAACGCTACCTCCATGGGCACTGAGCGTAGCTTTGGGAGCTTTGGGTTGTCGAGTAACATCCCATAGTTTGACGGTATTGTCCCTACTTCCGCTTGCGAGCGTGGTGCCATCCGGACTAAAAGCAACACTATAAACTCTGTCCTCGTGCCCTTCCTACGTGGCTTTGAGTTTACCAGACCTAACATCCCATAAATCAATAATACTTTCATAGGCTATTAATACCCAATCATTCCGATACCGTGATCTATCACGGCCGGATGGAACAACTCGCAAGCGCTGGCTGTCATGATTGTTAATCTGGATCTCCAATAAAGTTTCAATTACGCCGATTTCATCATGGCCATTCACGGAATCAAACGTTATTCTAATGTATTCCCACCCTCCACTTACGATTGTGGTGCCATCCGGACTAAAAGCAACACTAGAGAAGGCAAAACCAAAATCGCTATCAACAGGAATCTCTTCCCCATCCTCCGCCTTGTCAGCGTAATCAGCCAGCCAGGTCCTTCGGTTTGGTCCTTTCAGCGTAGTTTTGAGTGTGCTGGTGGCAACATCCCACAACTTGATGGTATTGTCCCCACTCCCACTTGCGAGCGTCTTACCATCTGGACTGAAGGCAACACTAGTGACACCGCTCGTGTGTCCTTCCAATGTATCTTTGAGTGTGCTGGTGGCAACATCCCACAACTTGATGGTACCCCTGTCCACCACTATCCCTTGCATGATATAAAACGCACTCCCACCTGCGAGCGTAGTGCCATCCGGACTGAAGGCAACATTCAGAATGGGGCTTTCCGTGTGTCCTTCCAATGTGTCTTTGAGTGTGCCGGTGGCAACATCCCACAACTTGATGGTATTGTCCCCACCCGCACTTGCGAGCGTAGTGCTATCCGGGGAAAAGTTGATATCGCGTACCGATGATCCAACGTTCAAGAAAGCGTCAGGTATCTGTCCATCAATGAAATTTTGGGCAAAACTATGTGGCGGAAGGATGAGTGTAACACATAGCACGGTTAAGGCAAAAATATTTAAGGTTGTTTTCATTACGTTCTGGTCTCCTTTTGAATAAATTTTAAGTTCAGGACTTACGCAAAAGTCCGAAACAATCAGCAAAATTGAGATATGTGACTAAAAAACGCACAATGAATTGTGCCTGGTGAATGCGCC
This sequence comes from Candidatus Poribacteria bacterium, assembly GCA_965221425.1. Taxonomy (GTDB): domain Bacteria; phylum Poribacteria; class WGA-4E; order WGA-4E; family WGA-3G; genus MSPOR6. The sequence goes on from OZ244889.1 coordinate 2,360,717, forward strand.
AAATCAACGGTATGAAGCCTTTTTGGCGTTCCCTGTGTGGCATTCACATTAAACGCCGTAACACCTGAAAATGAGCAAAGTGCGTCCTTTCTGTTGGTTATTATACGACATAATATAATAATATTCAACAATTATAAAATAAACTCTGTATGTAACTATATTATAGCGTATAAAAAAACCAACAAGAAAATTGTTGGTTTTACGAAAAAAATACAGAATACTTTATTTAGTCCCGTAGGGACGCAATGTTTATAGTAAAATGTTGTCCCTCCCTTCTTGAGTTCCGTAGGAACGGCATAGAAAGATAAACATATCGTCCCTACGGGACTGAAGACCATATAAATATAGGAGAATGACTTTCAAAACACCTTCTTTTATGAAATAGAGTTCTATATATAGTTATTTGGCACAACTCGTTCTCTATAGTTTTGCCCTATTCATACGTCAGAACGCGTATATTGCGAAACTGATCATATATCCAAATTACATCGCCCCAACGTGAAAATCCTGTCATTCTTATTCGAGAATTACCTATCCGTAAGTATTGCGGGTTATCAACTTTCGAGTATTTCCTTGGATGTGAGCTGTAAGATCTTTGATAAGAATTACCTTTTCTTAGTGAAATAATTTGTGCATAACTCGTTATATTAATTTTAAAACCGTATGCATGAAGCCATCTTAAAGATGCTCTTGGACTTAGTAAGACAAGCCTTTTGTTTCGGTTTCCGACCTTTTTTACAGGAGGCATAAAAATACGGTTTATCGTTGTGTTGCCTGGCAGGTTTTTACGTTGTTTCATTTTTTCGAAAGCCTGTTGTCTGGCAACTGAATAGTTGTAAATAAAATCCGATATAGCCTGTGATTCAGCCAAAGTCTGTTCCTCGGTAAGTTTCTGTGCACAACCAACAACAATAACACTGGCTAAAAGGAGTAGAACAAAAGCGACTATATTCAGTTGGAATTTCATAATATCACCTATTGTTTTATACTACTTACATCGGAGTATATGACAGAAATGTATTGAGGTCAAGACGACCTACAATAGGATCATTAGAAAAAAAGATCTATTTCCTTACATTAGCGTTAGTTATAGGACGAGGTGTCTCGCCCTATAACTAACGCTAAAATTCATAGTTGACAAAACGCTAATATTGATCTGAACCTTCAAGCGGCAACGGCACAGCCCAAATATTCCGATACTGAACCAAATTGCCGTGATCTTGTAAACGTAGCGGCCCCGGTTTAGCCACCGCTGAATCAGCACCACCAGCTGTAGTGCCTGGCAACTGCACATTATTGAGGATTACCAATCCATTTTGTAGTGCTGTCACTCTGACGTTTTCAGTCATTTCACCCGCATCGTTGAACCGAGGGGCACGAAAGATAACATCGTAAGTTTGCCAATGAAGTGGGGGTAAACAAGCATTTACAAGTGCTGCAAATTGGTTATAGATTGCGCCACAATCGCCTTTGCCGGGCACTTCAATTCCATAGGAATCCAAGACCTGAATCTCATATCTTCCTTGGAAGAAGACACCGCTATTTCCTTTTGCCTGTCCACTTGCTTCGGGCATATCAGGACACATAAATTCAAGGTGGAGGAAATGATCCATGAAAGTTTCCTTGCTCGATATGTCACCCGTGCGTGGTTCAACAATCATAGCGTCACCTTCAACTTTCCATTTCGGTTCGCCGCCGTCACGACCTACCCAATTACTAAGGTCTTTTCCATCAAAGAGAATCACAGCGGATTCTGGGGGTGTTTGTAACATAATTTTTCCTTTCTAATGCTATACATTTATAATTTACCCTCTGTATTGGTTTGAGGATTTCCGTAATTTTAACGGGGTTTATCTTTTTTGTCAACGGTTAAGGAAGACAAACCCAGGGTTATTTAGTTTTCAGTATTTCTGAATCATTTTATCACAAATGTTAATGTATTGAAGGTTAGATAATAAACATAATCCGACATGGTAGTAGGCACGCTCCGCGTGCCGTCTTTAGAGTGGATTACGGCACACGGAGTGTGCCTACTACTTTGCATTGATGCAATCATAACTAACTATTAGTAAAACTCATTGACTTGCAATTTATAAAACTAATAACCCTGAATACAAGCACAGAAGTTACTTCTTGCATTATTTTTAGACTCAAACTTGCTTAGACACCTTCTCAGCCAACCTTATTAGTGCAGGGGACATGTCAGATTTCTCAAGTTCTGCTTCAATCATGACAAAATGTTGCGTTTCTGCAAGTGCAGCCTTCATAGCGGTGTCAAATTCACCTTCGGTACGGACAGCAAATGCGTGACCTGCGCCCAAGAGTTCCGGCACACAGGTATAGTCCCAATTTTCTATTTCGTTAAAAGGCCCTTCAACGAGAGGACGCATAGTACCGTAACCGTGATTGTTGAGAACAAGGATAATCGGGTTAAGCCCGTAGCGAATTGTCGTTGAGAGTTCAGTGCCTGTCATTTGGAAGGCACCATCTCCGACAATAACAAGTGGTCTGGAACCAGATTTGCCCAGCTGCGCGCCAACAGCAGCGGGAATTGCAAACCCCATTGAGGTATAGTATGCCTGAGAAATAAATTCTGTCTGTTTCGGAAGACGTAAATCCGCAGCCCCCCAAAGACAGTCACCCACATCGGGAATAACCGTCAGGTCATCATGCAGGAATAGATTGAGATGTTGAAATAGGCGTTTCACTGTTAGTGCTTGGTCAGGGACCATCACAAAGGGTTCTGCCACTTCCAATACCCATTCCAAGTTCACTTCGGGGCGTTTGTGGAGTTGCGGAGAACACAAACCATCCAGAAAATCCTCAAACATAACATCTTCATACGTGGAGTAACAGACAGTGATTTTATCTGAGATAGCATAGACACTACGACTTCGCGCAAGATTTGCCGTGTAAATTCCAAGGTTGACATCGGTCATGAATGCGCCGAGAATAATAAGACAATCAGAGGTTTCAACAAGTGTTGTGATCTCTGTTCTGCCCATTGCGCCACCATAAATACCCAAATAGAGTGGATGTGCCTCTGGCATCACCGATTTCCCCAACAACGTTGTCACCACTGGAATCTGTTTTTCTTCGGCAAGCCGAAGTAATTTGTCTCGAAATCCGAATCTATGAAGTTCAGCACCCGCTAAAATAACAGGATTTTCGGATTGATTTATGAACGCAATCGCATCAGATAGAGCAGCATCTAACGTTTCGGTGTCACTGTGGTGTCCACCCGTTGAAGGACGTTTGTGGACTAATCCTTGTATTCCCACCATATCACGTGGCAGTTCAATGTAGCCCGGACGCTTATGCCAATAGACTGCATCTAACACTCTATCTATCTCGTTAAAAGCAGTGAAAGGTTCATCAAGAAGTGCTGATGCGACGGTTATCTCCTCATAGATACGTTGTTGTGTAAAAAAGTCTTTACCTTTATGGTGCAAAAGTGCACCCTCAGTGCGCTCCTTTATCCCTGGGCTACCGCTAATGACAACAAGTGGTGATTTTTCTGCGTAGGCAGCAGTGACAGCGTTGATCATAGATAAACCACCGACACCGTACGTCACACACGCAGCTCCCATGCCATTTGTCCGGGCATAAGCATCTGCAGCGAATCCTGCGGTTTCTTCTCGCGTTGTACCGATATGTTGAATAGAACTCTGTTCAATCATATCAAAGAACTGTACGACATAATCGCCAGGTATGCCAAAAATGTGATCAATTCCATAACTCTTTAATTTTTTCAGAAGGTAGTCACCGATTGTTGGTTGGTTATTTCGCATGAAAATACCTTTACTCTGCATGATCACAGATTTTAAAAGAACAGTATTGACCACCTAATTATAGTGAAATCCAAAAATATGTTTACACTCCTTGGTAGGTGCGGTTTCTAACCAATGCAGAATACCGTACGCGTATTCTGCCGTATTTACATAGGTTCGGTTAGGAACTGAACCTACCGTTGTGTCCAAGTAATTATGGATTTTACTATAATATGGCCAGTTCATTTGTTAGGCAAGCAATATCTTCCTATAAATTTAAGCTGTTATTCATTAATGTAATCTGAACGCAAGATAAACGTGTGTGATACCCAACTACCTGTGCGCACATCAAGCTCAGCTTCATTTGCCATAATATCCTCCAATTCACCGTAGGCAGTGGCATCTTCTTCGTTAGCAAACTCAAACTCAACCAGCCGGTGTGGAGTTTCACCATAGTAGTTGTCGTAAGAAGCAATTGTTTTCAACTGAGTCGGTCCGACTGTCGTAGCAGAAATGGATTCAACCCAATCCAGATATGCTTGTTTTCCACCCAGGGGATAATCAATCAACAAAACGCCTTTAACCGGCCAGTTCCCTTCTTCGCCTTTTGAGTAGTCGGAACGCTGGATAAATGTGTACAGGTTCACATCGCTTGCATGGTTTGGGAGTTCGCTCATAATCTCAGCTATCTCAGGACGATTCAGATATGCTGCCATTTCAAGAAAACTATCAAATTCATACTCAACAAGTCGATTTGGACTCATAGTTGGGTCTTGATTGTCATAAGAACGTATCCGGCGGACCTCTTCAAAGGCTTGCAGCGTTGGAGCAACGGATCTAACCCATTCAATGTAGGCATCCTTTCCACCTTCCGGGTAGTCAACTAACAAAACAATCTTCATAGGAATCGCTTCCACCATGTTGTCTTCTGGTGGTATAGAATCCATTACTACGTCTTGGACTCTTTGACAACCCGTAAGCCCAATCAACACAACGACAGAAAATATTAAAAACAAACTACCTAATTTTGATGTCATTATTTCTCTCCTTTTGTAATAGCGAAATTTGGTCATTTTTAAAACAGTATTCTTTTTAGATGCAAAAAGGATATTTAAAGCTATTCTATGCAATATGAATATTAAAATCAAGTTTTAAATTGAAAATTGATTGATTTTGATAACAGAACTTACACATTCCCTCACCATCGCATGCGCGTATGGCATGCGAATTGGGAGGATAAAGGGGAAAACCCTTGAAAAGGGCAAAAAATCAGGTTAAAATCCTTGAAAGAACAAAATTCTGAACAGGGACATCCAAATTTACATAAGTCCTGAACAATTCACAATTAAAACATTATAATAATGTCTATTAGTAACGGCATGAGAAAGGAATTTTTAAAATTCAGTTGATATTAAGCAAAAAGTGTGTTATAATTTAACCCAAGTTGCCACCTATTTGCGAATGCTCTTGTAGGAGGGGTTTCTAACCCCGATTGATAACAGAAAACATAACAATCAGCGGAAATGTCTTGTTTTTTCGTAAAAAGCAGTGTCCGCCCTCTTGAAATCTTGTAAGTAGCAACTTAGGTTAATTTACTTAAAAGTTCAAACATCTTTCTAAAAACAAACACAGAATAAGCAGGTTGCCGCTAAAATTACGTGAGCCTGCATAATTGGAGTGGCTGTTCTGAATGCCTGCTATAGTCTACAGCATCGCTCAAAGTGTGGTAAATTTCAATCGAAACGAGGCAATAAGTTGTGAACAAGAACACGAAAAACATGTTTGTATGGTTTATTTTGGGGTTAGTTGTTGTTGTCGCTATCTACCAACTAATCAACCGTGGCGACCTTGTTATCCAGTTAGCAACATCCGACTTTCATGATTACATAAAGCAAGACCATAATCCTTTTGACGGGCCTCTAATTCTTGATGACGAGTGGATTGAAGGTAAGTTTCACAAGGACGATCTGTGGGAAGTTACGGATAAATTGAAAAGTAAAGATGTGGTGGTGCCTGAAAAATGGACAGGAGAATTTAAGGCAAGTCGTGATACAAATGAGGATTATGGAATTCAGAAGGAACTTGATATAAAGAAAATCCCGTACAATGCCAAACCGGCCTCTAATTTTCCTAACTGGTTACTCGTTTTCGGCACAACAATAGTTCCATTATTGATATTTTTGGGGTTGATGATTTTTCTATCTCGGCAGATGCAAGGGAGCGGAAACCGCGCACTTTCCTTCGGTAAAAGCCGTGCCACACTCCATACTGAAAATGACAAGCTACCAAAGTTTGAAGATGTCGCAGGGGTGGATGAAGCAAAAGAAGCTCTTGAAGAAATTATCGAATTTCTCAAAGCACCTAAAAAGTTTGAGAGACTGGGTGGGACAATTCCTACAGGTGTGCTGTTAGTCGGTCCTCCCGGTACTGGTAAAACAATGTTGGCGCAAGCCGTTGCAAGTGAAGCAGATGTCCCTTTTTTTACTATCAGCGGATCCGATTTTGTGGAAATGTTTGTCGGGGTTGGGGCATCCAGAGTCCGTGACCTATTTGAAACAGGCAAGAAAAACGCACCCTGTATCATTTTTATTGATGAGCTTGATGCTGTTGGTCGTCATCGCGGTGCTGGCATCGGCGGTGGGCATGATGAACGCGAACAAACTTTAAATCAACTTCTTGTCGGCATGCAAGGTTTTGAGTCGTCTGAAGGCGTCATCGTCATTGCAGCTACAAACCGTCCTGATGTTCTTGACCCTGCCCTATTGCGCCCCGGCAGGTTTGACCGTCAGATTATCGTTGATTTACCCGATGTGCGAGGCAGGCAAGCGATCCTCGGCGTTCACACAAAAGAACCCTATAAAATTGCTGAGGATGTTAACTTGGAGATCTTAGCCAAAGCAACACCTGGATTCTCAGGAGCAGACCTAAAAAATATGGCAAACGAAGCCGCGCTCCTTGCCGCAAGGCAAGACAAAGAAACCATTGACATGAGCTGCTTTGATGAAGCTAAAGATCGCGTCTTAATGGGCCCCGAACGCCGTAGTTTGGTGATTAGTGAGGAAGAACGGCGCATCACCGCCTATCATGAAGCAGGACATGCTCTCATGTTGCATTTCGTGCCAGAAAGTGACCCTAACTATAAATGTACAATCGTCCCCCGTGGCAGAGCATTGGGTGTAACAGCTAAGCTACCACTTGAAGAACGACATAATCTAAATAAGAAGGGACTCCTTGCACATATTATTTTTGCACTCGGTGGGCGTGTAGCTGAAGAAATTATCTTCGGAGAGCAGACGACTGGGGCACAAAACGATTTTGAACAGGCAACCCATCTTGCCCGCCGAATGGTCACTCAATGGGGAATGAGCCCGTTGGGACCATTAGCTTTCGGCAGAAGAGACGAACAGGTCTTCCTCGGCAAAGAATTGGCAGTACACCAGGATTACAGTGAAGAAACAGCGATCTCTATTGATAAAGCCGTTTACGACATCATCATGGAATGTTACGAAAAGGCAAAAGATATTATAGAAACGAATCTTGACGGTTTAAAATTGCTCGCAGATGCCTTATTAGAACGGGAAACATTAATTACCGAAGAAATTGAAGAGATACTCGGCCCCCGGCCTCAGTTGCCAGCTAAACCCCTTACATGAACTGTCGTGGTAAATCGATCTCTTTTGGCAGTATCACCCATATCATGGGTGTTCTAAATGTTACCCCCGATTCATTTTCGGATGGCGGGGACTATCTTGAGGTCAACACGGCTATTGCACATGCGAAAACCATGGTAGTAGAAGGGGCAACTATTATTGATATCGGCGGGGAATCATCGCGCCCAGGGGCGGAACCGGTGCCAGTAGAAGTAGAATTACACAGGGTAATACCGGTTATCCGTGCCCTTGTCTCTGAACAACTGGATGTTCTACTTTCTATTGATACCACAAAAGCAGTGATAGCTCAACAAGCCCTTGAAGCTGGGGCACATATCATCAACGATATTACCGCACTTCGTGGGGATGCCGCTATGGCACACGTTGCAGCAGAAATGGAAGCAGGTGTTATTCTTATGCACATGAAGGGTACACCGCGTACCATGCAGCGCTCTCCACAGTATAAAAATGTTGTGGAAGAAGTTTATGGAGCATTAGAGAATTGGACTAACGATGCAACACAAAACGGTATTGACCCTGACCGTGTTATTGTAGACCCTGGTATCGGATTCGGCAAAACTATCGAACAGAACTTACAGATTTTAAAACATCTTGACGTATTCAAGCAGCTAAACAAGCCGATATTAATCGGCACATCACGAAAATCTTTTATTGGCAACCTATTAGACCTTCCTGTAACTGAAAGGGTTGAAGGTTCTCTCGCTACGGCCTGTTGGGCAATCATACATGGCGCAGATATTGTACGCGTCCATGATGTCAAGGCTACGGTCCGTGCAGCACGGATGATAGATACTCTTTATCGGTAAAACGTAAACAACTCACAAAAATTGATGCTCCAACAAAATATCCAAGGAATCGGTATTGATATTATTGAGGTTGAACGAATTAGGCGTCTATCGCTTCGATGGGGAAGTAGGTTTGAGCATCGCGTCTATACGCCTCAAGAACTTACCTATTGCGGAAAAACACAGACTCGTTACGCACGGCTTGCCGCCCGCTTCGCTGCAAAGGAGGCAACTCTGAAAGCACTCGGTACAGGATTAACGGTGGGGATGAATTGGCAGGATGTAGAAGTTTGCGCGGACGCTGTTGGAAAACCGTCGCTTGTTTTGCACGGAAAAGTCAAGCAATATGCATCAGAACTCGGTATTGTAACAACCTTTGTCAGCCTATCGCACGCAGTTGATTATGCTGTCGCACAAGTGACACTTTGTTCGGCTTAGTTAAGAAAAACCATTCTATTGAAGAAAAAGTCCCGTTTTATCAACTAAATTTCACGCTTTTGTTTTCGTGTGCAAAGTCTACCAGATTCTTATATACATAATATACTTAATACATGCCCTTGGAGTAAGAAAAGTGAAAAGAAATTTGCAATTCTCATGCAGTCGGATCCATCAACTACAGTGTTTAAAAATCTCGCTGTTGATTTGCCTATTCTACTTCGTTTCCTGTTTTTATGTTTTAAATGGGACCGCCGCAGAAGCAACCACAACAGCAGAAGCAGACAGGTTTCTTAAACAGTTGATCGGTGCTGAACATCGTGGAATGGGGGGTAGTTTTGTTGGGGCAACCGATGGCGCAAACGCCCTTGGTAACAACCCTGCTGGCATCGGTATTGCTCAGGGAAACCGATTTGTAATTCACATGGCACGTTTTCCACGTACCGTTGCCCTCCTTTCTAAACCGAATTTCAATGCAAACTACGAGGATTATAGTCAGTATGAACAACGTGCTGCTGGTATTGAAACATTGAATTGGGCATTTCCAATAGGTAGGTTCGGTACTATAGGTGTCGCCCTATCCACAGCACATGAAGGCCCCTTTCGCCGCGTCAACCACGAAGGAAAAGCACTCAATAGTTTTCCAGAAAATAACCTTGCTATTGGGATCGGTTACGGTTTAAATTGCTTTGGGAGCACTGTCGTGGGGTTTGATGCGAAGTGGTTACGGTCTAAGGTTACTGATGCGTTGGGTGCCGAGCATTTCGGACGTGGTTACGCCTATAATATCGGACTCATTCAGAAATTTGGAAACGCACTTCAGGCAGGCATTGTTGTTCGTAATTTAAGTAATGGATTGTCGTTTGTTGATCCCGTTATTCCAGATAAAATTCGCCGCGATGTTATTGCGGGTATAACTTATCAACGCGAAATTTCAAACATGTCTTTACGCCTCGGATTTGATTTACACCCTCCTTTTAGTGATGGTGTCCGAGCGAACCTTGGTGCTGAAGTTTGGTTCCGCGATCGCATTGGCGGTAGAATCGGATATCTCAGGGATACTGAAAAGCGTTACGCCTCGGTTTTTCTTTTAGAAGATGCTACGTTTGAAATGGAGGAGCGAAATTGGAAAGCAGAAGGTCTCTGCTTCGGATTTGGTGCACGGTTCGGAAACATTACACTAAATGCCGCTTATACCCCTCAATTCAAGCCGAGTGTGTCCGAGGATGAACGCATTCACATCGTCCAAGGCACTGCTGTCTATACCTTTTCAATCGGGCAGGATTTTTAAACGCGCTTTGTCATTGTAGCACAATCTGTATGAAGATTAAGTTTTTAATTGGGTAATTCTAATTTTCCCCAAACCCGGTAGGTGCGGTTTCTAACCAATGCAGAATACCATACGCGTATTCTGCTGGATATTTCCACGAATTACCTAATTTATTTTTTATTCTTCATTTAGATTGTGCAGATTAGCCCGTAAACTAACAGATTGCGCTACAAATATTGTGAAATATGCATTATTCTCTATAAAAAACTTTGTTTGCAGGTCTAAAATCTTATAGGTAACAACTTGGGTTATATAGTAGACTTTAGAATTAATCGGACATTCGGTTAGGAAACCGCATCTAACAGCGGTGTTGTAGCATAAACTTTTAGTTTGTGCATATCAGTGCGCAAACTAAAAGTTTACGCTACAAAAATGTCCTTGTAATTCTAAATGTCACTATATAGATGCAATATCCAATGTTATGGAAATATGAATTATGTCAGGCGAGTACCAAACAATTGTCGGAATCGCTACCGCTAAACACGTAGTGAAAAAATCACGATTTTTTGGAGAAGCATCGGCAGTAAATAGCCACGATGCAGTCAAAAAATTTGTTGCTGATGTAAGATCACGGATACGTCAAGCTACCCACTACTGTTATGCTTATTGCATCGGTAGTGGGAATAAGTATCTTGAATATGCTACTGACGCAGGTGAACCAATACATTCCGCAGGTCCCCCTATCCTCACTGCAATTCGTGCTACCGGATTATCTAATACGATAATCGTTGTCGCGCGGTATTATGGTGGAACCAACCTTGGAATTGGTGGATTGATTAGAGCTTATGGCACATGCGCACGCGCATGCCTTAAAAATGCAACTTTAGAAACCCGTACTTTTTATCACAACTTACAAATAAATGTTCCCTATTCTCATATAGGCACAGTCGTCACACTATGTAAACGCTTGGGAGGTCAAGTAATAAACATTGAATATGACCCAACTCCAAATATCGCAATTCAGATTCAGCAAAAAGAGTTAAAAACTTTCAAAGCACAGCTTCAAAGTATTGGAATTACAAAAACAGAATTACAGTAAGGTCTTATAGTGAACTTGAAATTATTGGGACACTTCAGATCTATCTGCTATAAAAACATAACGGACAACAGAAGTTGAGCATCAACCTGTTAGTTTGTGTCGATAAAATGAAAACTAACAGTTTGCGCTATAGAAGTGTCTCATTAATTGTAGGTTTACTATAGCTTATCGGAGGAATGCACGTTGAGCACAGTAAAATATACAACTACGCACGAATGGATTGAAGTTGTTGGCACAGAGGGAACTATTGGCATCACAGAACGCGCCCAACATCTTTACGGCGAAATTATTTTTGTTGATGTGTCCCCTGAGCAAGAATGCGAACAAGGCGAAATTATTGGTAGAATCGAAGCCGAAACTGGCGGAAACTTTTATCTCTATGCCCCCGTCGCTGGCGAGATTTATGAAGTCAATACAGCTCTTGAAGAAGATATTGAAATCATCAACAGTGTACCAGAAGGTGATGGTTGGATTTGCAAAATCTACATCGACAATCTGAGTGAACTTGACTCACTTTTGAATTTAGAAGACTACGAAGACTACGAAGAAGATGAACTTGATGAAGGCGAGTACTTACCAGAAACCGATTTTTATGAAAATATTGATGATTATTGATCACCACTGGAAGTAATAAAAATACGCCGAACAAGGCGCAGCTTCGGAACAGGAATAATGCTATCAACTTGATACCCTAAATCAGCAAGCGGTTGACTGAGGTCACGGATATCAATAAACCCTGCTTTTGGCGCGCGTGTTCGTAGATTTCCCAAAATTTCAGTGGTCATGGCAGTATCTGTAACAAGGCTTATGCCATAAGGTAGGTCTGTAGCAATTACGTCAAACTGTCGTTGTATCGTCCGCGCATCGCGCAATTGAACATCAGCCATGAGGCCGTAATGCTTCAGATTCTTCGTTGTTGCACCGACCATACGCGGGTTAATATCATAGCCCGATGCTTGCACGCCGCAGTGTGCTGCCGACAGGACAATCGTACCGGTACCACAACACGGATCAAGCAGATGTTCGCCGGGAGAAGCCACAAGGTTAACGAGCGCGCGCGCAAGCCTTGTAGGTAATGAGCTGGAAGTCACATGCGGACGCTGATCATGTGCAACCCACAGACCATCAGATTCAGAGAGAAGTCTACCAAACCAAAGTTTATCGGGAGTTACAACGATTAAAAAAACAACTCGCGGAGACGACAAATTTGGCTTACCGCCAATGATACCTCCTATCTGATGCGCTAATGCCATGGAGTCAACATTCAGGGTGCGGGGCTTTTTAACAACTGATACCCGAAATCCGTCTGCATGTAAATCTGCAGACCGAATATTCGCATAGAGCTCTGATACGCTTCCGGTTTCAAAGAGCACTTCCGTACAACTTTTGAGGTAAGCACCTCGGCATACATTAGTACACGTATCCGAAACTGTGATACCATACGTATCCGGAGCAGCACCCGTTAACGCAACCGATTCCGCTGATGCCAGTTCTGCAAGTTGAGACGGAATCGCCATAAGATAGAGATATTTTTGTGTTACCATGTTGTCATGATAACACAAACATCCGGAAACAACAATGTTAGAAAGGAACACTTGATGCCAAAGAATGAGAAAATTAGGATTGGGCATAGCCCAGATTCTGATGATGCCTTCATGTTTTATGCCCTCGCAAAAGGGCTTATTCCAACTGAACCGTTTGAAATTGTACACGTTATAGAAGACATTGAGACCTTGAACAAACGGGCACTCGCAGCTGAACTTGAAGTTACTGCGATTTCCGTTCACGCCTATGCGTATGTTGCAGATAATTATGCACTTATGCCTTGCGGTGCAAGCATCGGGGATAAGTACGGACCCCTAATCGTTTCTAAAACACCAATGGAAACCTTTACCGGCAAACGTATTGCGATCCCCGGAGAGATGACCACTGCTTATCTGACAATGAAACTCTTCCAACCCCATGTTGAAACAAAAACGTACCGCTTTGACAAGATTATTGAGGCTGTCCAACAAGGCGAAGTTGACGCAGGACTCATTATTCATGAAGGACAACTGACCTATGCTCGCGAAGGGCTTCACAAAATAGTTGATTTAGGAGAATGGTGGTACGAAGAAACCGGATTGCCACTACCTCTCGGCGCAAATGTTATCCGCCGCAATCTTGGGAACGAGAAAATTCACACTATTACATCTTTGTTAAAACAGAGTATTCAATATTCACTTGAACATCGGGAGCGCGGGCTTGAATATGCAATGACTTATGCACGTGACATGGAAACTGACCTCGCGGATAAGTTCGTTGGCATGTATGTTAATGATTATACTTTGGACTATGGAGAAAGCGGCAGAAAAGCGGTACAGGAATTGCTTAACCGTGGTCATAAAGCTGGTGTGATCCCACATCACGTAAATGCTGATTTTGTTGAACTTTGATGTGTATAGTAACGTGAGTTTGATGAAAGCCTATTGTAGCGCAAACTTTCCAGTTTGCGCCATAGCACACAAACTGGAAAGTTTGCGCTACAAGAACCGCAAGGTGGGCCTGCGGAGAAAAGACCTATTATTGAGTTGATGTCATTTATTATCAAACTGGCGTTATAGTAGATTTAGAATTACCTGAACACTTTTTTCCATGCGTTTAGCAAACCTAACGGACTGCGTGTGTTGTAGCACAACCTAACAAGTTATGCTACAGAAATGTCCAAGGAATTATATGCTTTACGATACTTTAAATAACTCAAGTTGCTACGGACAAGATTTTAAACCCGCAGGTGCCATTTCTAATAGAGAACATTTCACTATTCGTGGAATTTCGTAGCACAAACTGTCAGTTTGCGCACTCACATGCACAATCTGACAGATTGTGCTACATAAGTAGCAACTTAAGTTAAAATAATTGGCTTTTAGAAATCTGAATTGCAGGTGGCCCGCTATGGACACAAAACGCCGCAGAAGTTTTCAATTAGAAGATGCGAAAGGGAATAAACTTGCCACCGGTGTTATCTACGATGAAGGGAATGTTCAGGTGTTATGGCGTATAGATTGTGGGTACACAGCTGAACAATATGCTTCTCTGAACCCTATTTTAGATTTAATGCCGGGAGTTGCTGTGCTACGCCTCCAAGAGTCCGAGTGAACATAGCATTTTCTCTTTCAACGAAGCCTTCGATCCGCCAACTTAATGATTTGTCCACTTTCCTGAGCAATATACATATAACCGAGTCCATCTAATGTTACCCCTTCTTGATCATCACCCGGCAATAGGTAGCGTTGAAGGTGTGTACCATCTCGTTTAAGTTCTATCAAAAGGTTTGTTGTATCACTGATTAGCACAAGTGAATCTGCTTTTGCATTGTAAGCAAGTCCAGAAATATCCAAGAGATTCATCTCAATAAAACGAATAATAGTACCTTCAGCCTCTGTTGCGTTAGACGTAAGAAGCGGCACACTTACTTCACATATAACCGAAGGTTCTCCGCCAGGTTTGCGACTAAATGATTGATTACCAATCCAAAATGTTCCACCCTCCGGGTGCGTTGCATCTGGAACAAAAGTTATTGCTTCTATCCCCATACCTCCCTTTTTTAGGAGTGGTTTCCCTTCAAAAGTACGATTGATTTTAAATTCCCGATGGATCGTAAGTGTCTGCGGATTAATTTCCAAAATGGCTTCATCATCCTCAACCGCTGCGTAAAGCCAGCCCGTTATCAAGTGAGTCGTAATTCCTTCAAGGTCGCGTGCTTGCAACGCCTTCGTTTGGATAACCGTACCATCTGGACGAATTTCATGAATATGTCCCTCATCATCTACAACAAACAACGTCCTGCGTCCCGGATGATAGGTAACACCAGACGGTTCAGTAATCGGTGTTTTGCTAATATTGCCCATCCAAGTATACGGAAGTTCAATTGGAATCAAGGCAGCTTTCTCTTTCCGATCAGCGTCTTCTATCCTTATCAGAAAGTAAACCAGGACCGCGCTGACACACATAAAACAACATAAAACGAAAATTTTGTTATTGCGCACGGTGTTACCCTCAATCTTTGGGTAGCAGATTTGTCAAAAAATGAGGTCAAGAATGGCTCAGTAAAAATTATTTATATTTCCAAAAATCCTTGTCCAAATGGTCTGCGTCAATCTCCTATTGTTTTAAAAACTATCATATTTTTTTTGAGGTGTCAAGTAGAAAAAGTGACATTTGCTTCCTTTTACCTTGACAATCCCTTAAATCAATGATATAATAAATTATTAAACTAAAATAGATACAATGACCTTCAGCGAAGGGGAAATAAATGGCAAGCACACCGAGGTTAGTCGTTGAAGTCTTTGAACATGTCAATTTTCATGGACGCAAGATAACCCTCGTAGAATCCATACCGAATACAACAGAAATAGGCGCCCAAGACGTAATCTCTTCTATTAAGATATACCAAGGGCCCGGTTTCACTGCGTCTCCGAACTACAAGGCAATTTTTCATGAACATGCCAATTATAAAGGCAGGCGATTGGTCTTAGCTCCTGGATTCTATCCAAACATCCACGAAATACCTTACAATTTCGGTGATGCGATTACAGCTATAAGTTTTAGTCCAGCTGCACATCCGACCCCGCCAGTATATGGAGCAGTCCCTGTTATCATAGAGGTGTTTCGCGATGTGGATTTCAGCGGTCAGCGGAGTCTTATCATGCGCGATGTCAGTTCAATGTTCGAAATCGGCATGAATGATATGATCTCTTCTGTCCGTATTCAGCGCGGGCCGAATTTTCCTTTTAGTGGATGCCATATCATCTTCTACGAACATGTCAATTTTGAAGGACGTAGGATCAACTTAGACTTAAAC
The DNA here is from genome assembly GCA_965221425.1 of Candidatus Poribacteria bacterium. Classification (GTDB taxonomy): domain Bacteria; phylum Poribacteria; class WGA-4E; order WGA-4E; family WGA-3G; genus MSPOR6. Next base: position 2,376,590 of record OZ244889.1, read on the forward strand.
TCTCGAGAATTCCAGAAGTCAGTCAGGAATCTTCGCGAGCTACCCCACTCACAATCGTTTTCCGACATCATGTCCTCCATAAAGATTGTGCCGTTAGGTGTCTTCCGCGTGCTAATTGTTGTAGGTGATAATCTAACGGGCGAACCCGCTGTTTTGCAATCTCTCACGACGCTTGAAGGTTTAGAATTTCAATATACAACAGTCCATATTAACGATAACCCTGATAACCGAGGTGACCCAAATAATGCGATAAAACTCTCCAATGTTACGCTCTCCAATTATGATATTATTTGGTTCACTTGGTTTGCCACGGGGCATGATGGAGAGTATTTCGTTGAAGACGCGGATGATGCAATCAAAGACTTCGTAAGAAAAGGGGGTGTCGTGTGGACATCCGCTATGGATAACAATATCGTACCACCTGATGGAGTCCACGCATCTGAAACGGCATGGCGTGGTGACTGGCTACCTGTAGATCGTCATCCTATTGACGTCGTTGGTGCTGAAGACGCCAACGTTACGATTACCGAGGATGGGCAAAAAACAGGTATGTTTACATGGCCCCATAAGATCAATGTGGATAATTTGGTGACAGATGACCATTGGGTTACCAATGACCCAAGTTATCGAAAGTTGGTCGTTAGAGAAGACAATGGCGGCCCAATCAGCATCCAGTTACAGTGGGGGGACGGATACTACGTCGGCTTTGCCGTAGATACACGGGACGCTCATAAAACTGCTGTCGCGAAACCTTTAATTGAAAATACACTCTGTTATCTTGCGAGCCTCGCGTGGCAAACCTCTCCACGCCAACCCCTCAAGGGACGTTATAGGACAAGCCAGAACAATGATATAATGTTCGAATAAAAACATTTTTTCAAACGTAGAGTTTTACCATAGGAGAAATTAATGCGTCTCATTCTTGCTGTTATATTTCTAATTGTCGTTGTGAGTGTCATCGGGTATTTTGCTTATGATCGGCTAATTGATGCTGATAACCAAACTAACGTTCTGCGGTGGATGGGTGTTATAGCGGTTGTCTTCATTGGAGGTTTGGCTGCTTTTATCGGCTCTGTTATCCGTTATAGGATACCGAAAGCAGATGTCGCCTTGGTCAGAACAGGTGGTGCGAAGGAAAAGATCCGTATTACTGGTGGTCTCTGGGTTAACACGATTATTCATGAAATCAAAGAGATCTCCCTCAACACCATGCGAATTGAGGTGGTTCGCGAAGCCACTGACTCCTTAATTACAAACGATTTCAACCGAGCCGACGTTGAAGTCGTTTTCTATATTAAGGTTAATCCTGATGATGATGAGATATTAAAAGCTGCACAAGCCCTCGGCGATAAATCCATGACGCCAGAAACTATCCGTGAATTAATTGAACCGATGTTGGATGGTGCGTTAAGAAGTGTCGCTGCCGATAGTGTAATTCAAGACCTTCTACAGAAACGTCTTGAATTCGCTGACAACGTTCAAGATGCTTGCGGAGAAAACCTAAAACTCCATAATGGATTGACACTTGATACCGTTTCCATTATCCAAGTTGATCAAACACCTATGGAAATGCTCAATCCCGACAACCGATTTGACGCTGTCGGTATCCGCGAAATCACTGAAATTACTGCCGAACAAGAGCGGGATAAAGAGGCTGCCATTAAAGCGAAAGAGGTTGCCATCGAACAAATTAATGTTGAAGCCCGTATTCGGATCCTTGAAGCAGAACAAGAGCAAGCATGGGCAGAATCTGATCAACAGAAAAATATCGCCATCTATGCTGCGGAACGGGAAGCTGAAACCATAAAGTTCCAATTTGAGATGGAACAGAGCGTCCAAGAACGTGAATACGAAATGAAGTTAGAGGTTGAACGCGCCCGTATTGCTCAGGAAGAGGGTGTGCAGTTGCGGGATATTGAGTTAGAATTAGAAGTTCAGACTGCAACATTCGCACAAGAACAACAGGTGCAACAACGTGAGATTGAGAAAAACCTCGTTGTTGAAACTGCTCAGATTGACCAAAGCAAAGTTGTTCAGCTTGCTGAAATTGCACAACATCTTACTGTGCAAATGGAGAAAATTGAACAGGAACAGACAATTGAAGTTCGCGAAATAGAGAAGCAGCTGATGGTAGAAAAAGCACGCATCGCTCAGGAAGAGGGTGTGCAGTTGCGAGATGTTGAGCGAGACTTGACTGTGTTGACTGCGAAGTTCGCACAAGAACAACAGGTGCAACAACGAGAAATTGAGAAAAACCTCGTTGTCGAAACCGCACAGATCGACCAAAATAAACAGGTGGAACTCACAGAGATCGCCAAGACGTTAGCTGTTGAAGTGAATAAAATCGGTATGGAACAACAGGTACAAGAACGTGAGTTTGAAAAACAACTCTTCGTTGAAAAAGCCCGCATCGCTCAGGAAGAGGGTGTTGAGTTGCGAGATGTTGAACGAGAGTTGACTGTGCAGACTGCCAAATTCGCTCAAGAACAACAGGTGCAACAACGAGAAATTGAGAAAAACCTCGTCGTTGAAACCGCACAGATTGACCAAAACAAGCAGGTGGAACTTACTGAAATTAATAAGTTGTTGACGGTGGAGCAGGCACGTATCGGACAAGAATTACGTGTCGCGCTTACTGACGAAGATAGAAAGATTGACGTTGCTAATAAACAGCAGCTTACAGCACTTGCAGAGAAAGAGCAGTTAGAGGCTGAGGCAGAACGCATGGGGGCGGAAGTCAATGTTACTGCCACCGAACAGATAAAGGGTGCTGAATGGCAACGGGATGTTGCAATCCTCGGCGCCGAAGCACAGGCACAACCAATTGAACGTCTCGCAGATGCTGTGTTGTCGGAAGCACGAGCCAAAGCACAGGGCGAAATGGCCGAATACGAAGCACGTAATGTCGCTGAACAACGTGTCCTTGTCCAAGAAGCTATCCTGGAACTGATTGAAGAAGCTCCCGATATTATTGAACAAATGATGCGTCCCGTAGAGCAAATTGATAGCATCAAAATTCTTGATATGGGCAACAATGATGGCAAAGGCGGTATCAACCGAAGCAGCATGGGGCGTCTTGCAAATACGTTGCTTGACACAGGTGCGATTTCACCGATGCTCAAGGAACTTTTTAACTTTGCCGATGTAGATGCCGGGCAAATCGCAGACAAAATCGCAGAATACCTCGCTGATCTGGTTAACCGCCCAAGTGACGCTCCCGAAGTGCATGTAGATGTAGATGTAGATGCCGAATAAATCGCAAAACGCTTCGTTAACAGTTTTGTTTATAGTAAATTGTATTGATTTAAAAGTAGCAGGCACGCTCTGCGGGGAATGCCTAAAGACGAATGCACCAAATCAACGGTATGAATGCGCGTATGGCATTCCCCGTATGGTATTCGCCATGATTCCCCGTGTGGCATGCTGCATGATTCCCCGTATGGCATTCGCCATGATTCATACCGTTGATTTGGTGCCGTCCGCTACACATTCTTTGGGGAGATATACGGCACACGGCGTGTGCCTACTACTTTGCATATCGATTTATCGGAGTTGAAAATGCCTCCCGCAAGAGGTTGTGTTCCTTAAATTGGCGGCTATGGGTAGACTTGCGAAACCCGCCAAATGCCAAAAGCGCATTCATAGCGTTGATTTGGTAGGGACGATATGTTTATAGAAAAACATTGTCCCATTATTTAAGCCATGCGCCATCATAGATTTTCTAAAACACAAAAACGTACCAAACAGCACAGATGCCGGACATGTCGTTCCAGTAATGGGAAACGTGCATGCCCGGCTCTCAGTAGCATGATAATTTGCCCAGAATGTTGTAGTGCCAAACGGGCAAAAATACCCGGATGTGACCATCGTTGTAAATACTATAGCCCCCTCATAGTGAAAAGCAGAAAAGTTGCACCACCCGAATATCCACTCCACTTGTGTCTTGTCAGTCGTTCACGAGATACCGGCATGCTTATTGTTGTCGGTACCCGTAAAAGACCCGACGGGAATCTGAAAGCTATGTTTCTTCTCCTGGACCTCTGGAAGAAAGGTGTCCGAGATTGCTTTTACGACGCAAACCTTTCCGAAAAACAATTTGAACGCGCATGCCAACGGTTCGGCAATAGTTATACTGAACCAGATCAAGCACTTCCAGAAGAGGAAGAAGATACTGAGCGGGAAGAAAAAAATGTTACACAAGAATTAATTCGTGTCCCAAGAAATACACTTATCATTGAAGCAGAAACTGCAATGCATTTTGATAACGGTGTGACGATTGTAGACGAGGCAGAAGCCTCTAACGGCAAAGCCATTGATAGCGCCAGAGGGGCTCGCAGCATTTATGACGTTTACATCCCGAAAACTGGCAAATGGTACGTATGGATTCGCACCTTTTATAAATCGGGCAGTCAAGACTCTTACTGGATAGGCATTGAAGATGTAGAGCCTTATCCTTGGGACGAACAGGGCGGCCCGAATGCAATCAAAATTTGGGCAGTTCCCGGCGACAACTCTAAATGGAACCGTTGGATATGGGATACTTCAACACATCCACTTGGGAAATCAATCCCCGGTTATTTTAATGTCAAACGACGCGGCTATTACCGCATCTGGTCAAAAGGGAGAGAACCGGGGACACGGTTAGACCAAATCCTACTCACACGTTCTCGCAGATTTAACCCAGAAACCGCTTCCGAAGGCAAATCGATCCCCCTCAACACAGAGTTCCACCCGTACGAACCAGCAACCTTTGAAGAGTGTCAAAAATTAATTCGCCATGCAGTAGAGATTTCAAAAGCTGTTGAGACTGAGTTTCCATGGGAATTTAAATACTGGCTCCATGATATCTGGGGGGATATCAGAAAATTTCCTGAACCTGAGGGTTCGCTCTATAAATGCCAAAAATGTGAAGCAGATTTACCCGACCAAGCAGTGGACCTCATCAAACAACACGCCCATTCTGATGACATTCAATTTTATATCTTATGCAGAAAATGTGGTGGTGAATTTGATTAACAGGTCTTCTGCATTCATACTGTTCTGCTTGGGATGTCTCCTCGCGGCTACAACATTTAGTCTTGCTGCTCCCCCTAATCCATATCTCTATTTTGACATCGATCCGGTTACCGGTGAAATGAAACCGAAACCTTCCGCGGGGCAGAATTCTGAACTCAGCACTTCAAAATATTTACAAGCGTTGGATGGCTGTTGCTTCGCAAGAGAACAGAGTGTCCTACAACCGGATGGCATTGAATATATCCTTGCCCTCAAAATCGATTTCAGTGACCAACCCGGCATAAGAACCAGCGCGGAATTCAACGAATACCTATTTGCAGAAACCGGTGTCTCCCTAAAAACCTATTTTCGCGAAAATTCTTACGGACAGATGGATGTGCAGCCGGGACCTGCTGGCGGTGTTCTCCCTGAAGGTGACAAATGGATTCGCGCGCAGAAACCGATGCGTTATTATGGAGAAGGATTAAGAAATGTCGCACGTTATCAGGAATTAATTGCAGAAGCGTGTCGTGCTGTAGACGCAACCGTCGATTTTTCAAAGTACGATCGCGACAAAGACGGAGTCGTTGATCATCTCTTTCTCATTCATGCAGGGAATGACGAAGCAACCACTGATCAGGATTTCGATATCTGGTCAATCTTAACACCAGATGTCAATGTTATCGTTGATGGTGTCCGAGTTGATACCGCTGTCGTTGTTGCAGAAGAACCGGATTTTGATAAACCCCACTTAGGTATCTACTTTCACGAATTCTTCCACGACTTCGGCGCGCCTGATGTTTACCAACCACACTTCACAGGCCCTCGTGATCACAAGTGGGGTTTGATGGGAAAATTCGGTCCGTTCCAAGGTCCAGTGGACGGCACTGTCGGAAATGGATTGGCACCCAGCCATATCATGGGGTATCTAAAATGGGACTTTGATGCCCGCCCAGAAAATGGGCGCGTTGGTTGGATTAAACCTGTTAACATCACTCAAAGTGGGCAAGTATCTATTCCAGCATTTGAGCTGTCACCCAAAACAGACAAACTTTTCAAAATTGATATTCCACATGTACGGGGAGCGCGCGATGGGACTAACAAAGAATTTTTTCTCATCGAAAACCGGTACAAAGTCTCTGGGGCTACTTTTGATACCTATTTACCCGAATCTGGTATCCTCATTTGGCACATTGATGAGACACAGGTGCGTGACCTTGGTAGTTATCTTGCTACACTACAGGTATGGCTTGAAGACCCAAATGACCCTGAACACCTCGGTATTCATCCCAATGATCCGGACATTATAGACATTACAACTATTACTGAAGGCGCAGCCTATTCTGCAAATGATCACCAAACAGCGTTCACCCCAGGAACTCTGCCCAACAGCAGTGCAAACAATGGAACGCCAACCGGTATATCTATCACTAATATTGGTCCTGAAGGTCCGGTCATGAAGATACTCGTTTCATTTGGTGATACTTATGAACCGAACAATACCGTAGAAACAGCGTTTCCTATTTTCTACGGTCAACCGTACTACTCCTTTTTATATGATGCTTCGGATACCCAGGATTCTTATAAAATTGAAACTGCTGGCGGTGTAACAGTCCGCGCAACACTATCAGATTTTCCAGCAAATCTGGATTACCGTTTATCGCTCTTGACAATGACAGGAGAGACGTTAGCAATAGGTGAAAAAGCAGCTGATTTACTCGGCTACCAAATTCTTTACCAATCCTCTACTCAACAGACGTTATATCTCGTAGTAACATCTAATAGCGGATTCAGCAGCGTCGCGTCATATAAATTATTTGTAGAACAACTCGACCCTGAATCTTTTGCGCTTACACAGACCCGTGTTTACCCGAACCCGTTTCGTCCATCAACCTCTACATCGGAAATGACGTTTGCGTATCAACTCTCTGCCTCCCAGTCCGCAGACTCCGTGTCCCTTGAAATCTTCACGATTAAAGGAGAGAAGATCTATAGTAAAACACATCGGGGTGTATTAGCCCCCGGGAAATTTCATTGGAACGGTTCAAACCTCCGTGGAACACCGCTCGCTGCAGGCATCTATATTTACCACATCGCTGCAACACAAGCAGATACGGTTGTCCGACAAATTGGCAAATTTAGTATCCTCAGGTAATTTATTTGATACTGAGACGCGCCCACCTCAAATAAAACTCTATTATCTTGTTGACGAAAATTTGTGGATATGGTATCTTAAAGTCACGTCTTATGACAAACAACTAATTAAGCTGTCATTTTCATGAAGATAAATTCATTAATTCGGTCATTTTCTGTCCAATGCAGACGTAAACCGCTGCTGGCAAGGCGGGGAATGCCAAAACGGCAAGGGCCCATAGCGATAGCGTGTGGAGAGACTACCGTTGATTTCTTTCTAACCTTGCCGAATTGCCGATTTATCTTCTTAATCTTCATCATAATGGCAAACAAGGAGGCAATTTTATCTATGAAATGGTTTAATAGGCAAACAAAATCTTGCGTGAGTGCGTTAAGATATGTAGGAAGGCGTTCATGCCAAAGTAGGCAAATTAAGGTACAACACGGAAATTGGGCACTACTGAATCTGGGGATGCTCTTTTTGTTAGGACTTATCGTATCAGGTTGTGGTGGGCAGTCCTTAACAAGTATGTCTCCAATTCAGCCAGTACATAATATCGCAGATGCTTTAAATGATCCTTCCCCTGAAGTGGTTATTCCAGCAATTCCTTCCGAAGACCTGGCAAAGCCTGTTTTAGATAAGCATGGACTACAAACAGTCGGTTTTCGCCTAGCCAAGGTGAACGAGGCAAACACTAAAGCATTAACATATATGCTTGCTTTTCCAGAGTACGCTTATTCTATTGACGATTGGAATAATTTTTTGACAGATTGGGCAGAGGTGGAACCACAGATTGAATTGCCCAAGAAAAACGAAGACAGGAAGAGAGTGAACGTCATACTTGTCTCAGATAATCCACAAACTTTTGAAGTACAGGCGAAACAAAATATTCTTACCAAGACACAAGATGGAATTACCGTTTCCATCTGTTATTGGCGTAGAGCAGATCTGGATCGGAAGTATAATCGTGGGAACGCCTTTTCTCCCTTTTACGAGACTGAAACACTCAACCAAGGGGACAAAACGGATGTGTATTACGTGCAAATTACCAACAACCGAACTGAACACATCATCTTTGATGTAAAAAAATGCACGGTAGTTGACCAAGGTGAAAACTTCTACCCAGGTCTTAATCACGAAGATTTAAGGCTACGGTTCTCTTATATGTCACAAGCCACGGGGCTTTATGTAACAAACGGGCTTGAAAAAGCACGAGAGATTTTGCTTGAAAAGCGAATGCCCATTGTAGAGAGGCAAGTCGGCGCACATCGTGTCGGTGTTGAGCCTGGAAAGAGTGCGGAGGGTTTCGTTCCATTTAGACAAGTTAAACGAAATGCTGTTGAACTTACCGTCATTCTGCCGATTGAAAAAGCTCCGCCTTCTGGCGGGATACAGCGTTACCAAACAGTAGAGTTTAAGTTTCCGTTTACTCACAGCAGAGGGATTCGGATTGTACAACCTGCGCCCCACCGTTACTAAGAATGTAATAGAAGTGCCTTATACCCAATTAACGTGATCTGTCTTGCTAAATGCGGTTAGAAAACCGCATCCGCCAAAAGCGTATTTGGCGTTGATTCACCGTCGGAAAAAGATAAATTCCGTTAATTTGGTATAACACTTCCGATACGCTCTTGCTGGCGAGGTTTCCTAACCTCGCCACTGTCCAGGTAATTGTAGATTGGGCGATAGAAGATGGAAAATTGCCTTACAAAGCAGACAACCCGAAATTCAGACTACGATATCACAAGGCGGCAAAGAATCTAAAAATGATTTGCCATAGCTACGAGTCCTAATACGCGAATCCAAAATTACTACGATACCCCGATCGGTTTGTGTACGGATGAGACGCCCAAATCCCTGTTTGAGATGGAGTATCGCTTCCGGTAAACTGAATTCCATAAACTCATTTCCCCCTCGTTCTTTGATCTGCTTGACGCGTGCTTCCATAACCGGATGTGTCGGCACTTCAAACGGAAGTTTTGTAATAACTACATTACTTAGTGCTTCACCCCGCACATCAACGCCTTCCCAAAAACTGGAAGTGCCAAATAAGACAGAATCTGTATCCTCACGGAACGCCTGTAACATATCTGTCCGTGAGAGTTCCCCGCCCTGTTTAAAAACATCAATACCCATTTCAGCGAGGTAGGGAGCAACCTCTTCGTAAACTTCATCCATCATTTTGTAACTCGTAAACAGGACAAATGCTTTGCCATGCGTCAATTTGAGATAATACTTTATTTCACGAATAGCAGCAGGGATAAATTCAGCATTATTTGGGTCCGGCATAGAACGCGGAACGTGGATTTTTACCTGTTCCTTAAAGTTAAACGGAGAATGCAGCAGCAGTTCTCTACATTCATTTATACCGACACGTTTTTTAAAGTAATCAAAATTCCGATTTGTAGCCAGTGTCGCACTTGTCATCACAACGCTCTCTTTTACATCAAAAAGATTTTCTTGTAACATCTGACTAACATTTATAGGTGTAGCGTTGAGAAGAATGCGGGGTGTCCGTCTCCCCCTTGAAGTTTCTGCCCAATAGATATAATCTGTGTCGGGTTGTCGAATCATCAGATCCAATTCTTCTCTGAGCCGCTTACATTGGTTGTAGGGCGCAGTCAGCTCCTGCTCATCGTCATCTGTTGTGGCATTATCGTGAAGTTGTTTTAATGTTTTTTCAATTTGTGATAAAGGAACCTCTAATACATTTCCTTTCGGAAAAACCGCATCAACATTACTCTCATCAATTCGTTTTGTCGCGGTGTATCCGTCTATATCTGCAAAATACGCCGCAATCGTTTCGAAAAACAGATTAGCTTGTTCACGTGCTTCATCAACTGCATCAACAAGATCTGATGAGTTAAATCGTGTCGCTGTTCCACTGTCGTTCCGCTGATTGTGGAGTGAATCTAAGAACCATTTGATTTTCGTATTGCTAATTTCAATACTGGTATGGTGCGTTGCGGTGGCTTCCAAATGATGTGCTTCATCAATGATTAGATGGTCAAAGTCAGGAAGAATCCCCGCGGATGGATCGTTCTTTCGGATTGCCAAATCACTAAAAAGGAGATGATGATTGACGATAAGCAGGTCCGCTTCGTACATCTCATTTCGCGCATTGAAATAGAAACAGACATCATAGGTGGGACACTTACGACCAAGACAGTTATCTCTATCAGATGCAACCTTATCCCAGACTTGTGGCATCGGCTGTATTGGTAGATCAGCGCGACTGCCATCGTCGGTTGTTTCTACCCACTTAATAATCTCCTGGATACGATCAACCTCTTCCATTGTGTCAAATAGCGCCTGTTCGTAAGCAAGTAAACTTTCTAATCGCCGCCGCGAAAGATAGTTCCTTCGCCCTTTCGCAAGGACCGCCTTAAAATCACGCGGAAGCACGCTTTCCAAAAACGGAATATCTTTCGTAACAAGCTGCTCCTGCAGGCTAATCGTATTGGTTGATACGACAACTGTTTGATCTGTTTTGAGCGCAAGTGAGATGGCAGGTATAAGATATGCAAAACTTTTACCAACACCAGTTCCCGCTTCAACAATCAGATGTTCGGATGCCGCAAACGCACGAGCAACCGCGTTTGCCATGTGAAGCTGTTCCTCACGAAACTCATATCCCGAAAGATACTGCGAAATAATACCGTCAGGACTAAAAATATCTCTAAGCGTCAGTGTTTTCGGTGTCTGTGTCATGTAGTTCCATTATAGTCAAGTCTATGATTAATTGGACACTGCTGTCCCCCATTGTATTTCTAACAACCGGTAATGAGATAAAAATTAATAGAAATGGTATTATGCGTATTCGCCAAATGGCATTGGCCCCGTTGATTTGGCGTCCTCTGTCTTATGCGTCAATTTAAGAATTTTGATTTGTCCGATGCGGTCCCTTTGTCCCGACAAATGCCAAAAACGTATTTGGCGTTGATTTGGTAGGGACGATATGTTTATATGACAATACCTAATATCTGTGAAAACCACAAAAACAATTAGTTAACTGGCACAAGTCGTTATAGTATTACGCGCTTACCATTGATTCGTAATCCTGCAAATCCTGGTCCAGACAATTCCTGTAGCAAACCCTACTCAATGATGGTAGTGTTACCATCATTGAGAGTAGTGGTATTGCCATCATTCAGTTCGAGAAAAAATTCGGTTTCGTTGCCACGGACCTTGTCAATGATCTTATCAATATCCTCAGACCGAAAAATGCCGGCACTCTCAAGTTTACGTCTAATCATATCAGGCTGAAGCAATGGTCTTGCCACATCCAAATACATAAGATACCAACTACTTGGGTTGTCTGGAGGTCGGTAAATTGCTACTTTTCCACCGTTCGCGTGTAGCGTTCGGAGTTCTTCTAACACAGGTTGAAACTTTACCTGAGCACTTTCAGACATGTTGTTTACAGATGATTCCATCAATTCAATGAGTTGAGAAAGTGTTGCGACACCGGATTCTATCATTTCAATAATCATCAGGCTGGGGTGAACTTTTGGGGTATTTCCAGATTGCTTCTGAAGAATATCTGCAAAGGCTTCCTTCTCAGCATCTGTAAGATCAAGGCTCGCAAGTAGAGCAGCAAATTCTTCGTCATCAAGTTCATCAAGAAATCCTAAGAAATCTTCAAATGATGCGTCCTGTGTACCTTCTGATTCCTTGTCATTCACCTCATGTTCAGTCTCTTGTTTTTTAGAAGTCTCAAGTTCTTTTGTTACTTTGGGCAATGTTGTTATTCTTGGGGAAGTCTGTTTAGCAGATTTTTCTATTGCCTCACCATTTTGTACTGCGTGCGGGCCTGCCTCACCTAACGATTTCTCAAAACGTTGGACATCCCATCTATTATAGAGTAAAATCCCAGAGCATAACGCAATAGTTAAAAAAGCTGCTATTACAAAATGTTTCCAATCATATTTCATGTTCGTAATTCCTCCGTTTTAAGTTTATACTCAACGATACACTACTTTAGGCGCGGTATATTATACCATTAATTATGTGAAGGGTGTGCATAAATAATTCTATGTTATGTCCGTGCTTAAAGGTAGTCCGCAAGTTCAAGAGGCGCAATGAATTGTGCGACTACAAACCATGCAGAATGCCAGAAGCGCATTCTGCCTTCCATAAATCAAGCCGCCCTGGCGTTTGTCCCATCTGTGTTGATGTGCCAAATATTTATGTACACCCCTCAATTATGTGGTATATTATACTCTTAATCATGACTTACGCATTCTCCCTTCTTGATAAGGGGTTAGGGGTAAAAAGGCGTTATTTCAGTGATTTACCCCTAAATCCCCCTTATCATGGGACTTTAAAGAAGAAATGCGTAAGCCCTGTCTTAATTATAAAGATGGGATCTTTGGAGCAAAATGTTGCATAATCTGCCCACTAAAATGAAAGAAATATATCTATAGTAAAATCTAAAATGTCCAATATCCAAATTTCACTTAAGAAAATCCTTGACTTTTTCTGATGCTTTTGGTATTCTTAATAGTATATTGTAAGTCACTTACTTTAGGATGTTTGGTTTTCTTGGCATGCAAACCGTGCTCACTAAAGATTGAAAACAGACCATTAGATAGGACATTATAAAAATTTTGAATTTTGAATGAGGTATATATAATATGAAGTACTCGGCAAAAAACGATAGAATTCTAACTCACATTGCAATGTGTGTTATGTTGTTCACTGTTATTTTCACAACCGATATCTGTTTTGCAAATGATCTTGTTTTGCACCTCTCTTTTGATGAGATGAGAGGAGACGTCGTAGAAGATCTCTCTGAATTTGGTAACGATGCAACCTTCAAAGGTAAAACCCAATTGGTTGATGGGAAGTTTGGAAAAGCACTTGAATTTGATGGTGCATCTTGGGGAGAAGTGGCAGACGACGACAGTCTGCACGTTGTGGATGGTATAACTGTTGAATTTTGGGCAAATTTACGTCCAAGTGCTGGTGGACCAGGTAGTGATGTACAAACCGGTGTTGAAAAAGGCACTACGTGGAAAGCAGGATTGTTTACGCTCGCTGCATGGTACCGAGGCGGTTCGCTCCTCCAATTTTTCGATTTACCCGATAACTGTCGCGAACATAATATTGGCGACAGTATACAAGATGAAACTTGGCACTTTCTTGCAGGCACGTGGGATGGCACCACAATCAAGTTGTTCATTGATGGTGAACTCAATAAAGAATTGGAATGTAAGGGGAAGCTTACTGCTAACAATGAACCACTCTTTATTGGCGCACGCGGAGGAAACCAACGTTTTGTCAACGGTGCCCTTGACGAAATCAAAATATACAACTACGCGTTAACCGAAGAGGAACTCCTAACAGATATGGAAAATCCTAATGCGGCGGCTGTTCTTCCCAAAGACAAGTTAACAACAACATGGGCGCGTCTCAAGTCTAAATAACTCATATAGCAAAGGAAAGAAATGAAGATATTGGTTTATTTATTACCACTAATTATTGCTACGCACACCTTAATTGGTTGCACGCAGTCTGCAAAGGAACTGCCTAAAAAGGATGTTGAAACCGTGACTCAAACTGCAGTTGAAACTGCCCCAACTGAAACCCTGGCGCCGGTAGAAAATACCGCGCCAAAAACAGATGCGGCAGCTAAAATCCCTCAAACCGAAGTCGAAAAACCTGATCAAACTACGCCGACTGAAACCTTGGAACAGGTCGCAGCGTCACTACTGAAAAAGGTAAATTTGTAATTGAGTTCTATACAGAGGCTGCCCCCGTGGCAGTCGAAAATTTCAAAAAATTGATTAACCTGAAGTTCTACGATGGATTAACATTTCATCGTATAGAGAATTACCCCGGTTTGAATATTGTTCAGGGAGGATGTCCAAAAGGGAATGGTACAGGTGGGCCCGATTGGACTATTGTGGACGAGTACACAAATCCGAATCAACGGAAACACATGAGAGGTACGGTGGCAATGGCGCGAACAAGTTTACCCAATTCAGCCGGAAGCCAGTTCTACATCTGCCTCAAACCGCAGCCGCATCTTGATGGACAATATACCACCTTCGGGGGTGTCATACAAGGCATGGAGGTCGTTGACCTTTTGAAGGTCGGTGATGTCATGGCTACAATCCGATTGGAGGCAAAGTCAAAATATGTTAAGGCAGCAGCAGAAAATTAATCAATTCCCTATTACAATCTTGGTGTTGATGTGTCTGTTTGTAACGTTTGTATCTGGTTGTCCTCAACAAGATCAAAAGGCATCGGAATCCAACACTGAACAGACAGAAGATAAACAGGAAACTGAAACAACCCCACAAGAAGTTATTAAACCTGCGGATAGTGAAAAAACTGAGCCAGAAGCCAAACCTGCAATTGCTCCAGCGGATGCAATCGCGGTGATTGAAACGGCGAAAGGCAACATTGAATTCGAATTTTTCGCATCTGATGCACCGCAAGCCTCAAAAAACTTCATCAAAAACGCGAGCAGCGGGCTTTACAAAGGTGAAGCTTTTCATACTGTTGAACCGCTCTATATCCAAGCAGGTTACAGCTTTGCTGATGATAAGCTTTCCATCGAAAAAAGCGATCATCCTCTTGAAAAAGGCACAGTGCTGATGGTAAAGGAAGATGGCGCAAGCGTTACTGATGGAGATGAATTCATGATTTGTAAAGACGCTGTCGCATTAGATGGAGACCAAACTATCCTCGGAAAAGTTATCAAAGGTTTAGATGTTTTAGACAGTATAGAAAAGAATGATAAAATTGTGGATATCACAATTCGCGAACGCGATAATGAGTAAGAAATTGGGCGGTTGAGCAATAACGCTGAGATCGCCTAATCTCAAAGCTGCAAGGAGAATTGAATGGCGTTAACAGTTATTCGGACAGCGCGTCCGAGTCCAGTTTGGCAAGAAAGTTATGTACGCGTGAAAAAAGGACAACGTCTCGTAATTGATGCTGATGGCGCTTGGTCCCCTGACCTGCAAAACCGTACAGGGTGGTGCGGTGCCGACGGTGTCCCGAAAACACCCGCCGGAGACGGTTATTTGCTTCCCGGCACGAATATTGGTGCTCTCATTGCCAAAATCGGAAGTAATATTTTCGCAGCCGGGTCACGCTATGACAACCCTGCCCCCGCAGATGGTGTTATTTTTTTAGCTATGAACGAAAATCCTAACAACAACAACCAAGCGGGAAGTTTACTTGCACAAATTATTATTTTTGACGAATAATATCATTTAATCCAAAAAGAATTTTGATAAAATTTCTGATATCTTATCGGAATTATTGCGTCAAGTCAGGAGAAGTTAAATGGAAGAAACCGCAGCTCAGGAAGAGGTACAACTCCCCCCAGTTGATTTTGTGTCTTTTATCTCTGACCTGATCACAACCGCACATCTCTACCTTCAAGGATTCCGCGATCCGGAAACAGAAAAGGTAATTGTCAATCTCGGCTTAGCAAAGCGAATGATTGATAATTTAGAGATGTTAGAAGAAAAAACAAAAGGAAACCTAACTGCCCCTGAGTCTAATTTTTTAGCAAATTCTCTCTATGATTTGAGAATGGGATATGTCCGCGCTGTTAATAGCAAAACAGACACATCTGGTCAGGACGAATCAGAGGATGCACCTGAACAGGAGGAATCAGAGGATGCACCTGAACAGGAAACACCTAACGCGGACAATAGTTCAACAGAAACAGACCAGTAAACTGCATTACAACGGAGGACAATGAGTTATCAACGCAGGATATTTATCGCCTTCGGTCTGTTGTTAGGTCTCATCATCATAGGAACCATCGGTTATTCAATTATTGAAAAGGATAATCAGAAAGGTGGGTGGAATCTTCTTGATGCAGTCTGGATGACCATAATTACGGTAACAACAGTGGGTTATGGTGATATGGAAATGAGTGATGCCGGGCGTGTATTCACAATGTTTCTAATCATCAGTGGTATTGGAATGTATATCTATAGTGTTACTGTCATAACAGCATTCTTGGTTGAAGGACAATTATTGAGTTTTTTCAAACATAGAAAAATGACACGAGATGTAGAAAAATTATCTAATCATTATATTGTTTGTGGAATCGGAGACACCGGCATTCATGTACTTGAAGAGATGGTGAAAGCGGATGCCAATTTTGTCGGTATTGAAGCGGATGAAGAACGTTTAGAACATCTTGCTGAAACCCACGATTTCTTATATCTACACGGTGATGCTACTGATGATGATGTGCTTATCCGTGCTGGTATTGAACGTGCTAAGGGACTTGTAGCATGTCTCAGCCGGGACCAAGATAATCTATTCGTTGTGATTTCTGCCAAAAAAATTAACCCAAGTTTGCGGGTTGTCTCCAAAGCGGTGGAAAATAATTCACCTGATAAGCTTGTAACCGCAGGCGCGGATGAGGTTGTTTTACCAGACCATATCGGCGGAATTCGACTCGCTTCCGGTATACTTGAACCGCATCTAATTGATTTTTTTGCCAAAATGCAGGTTAGTCGACAAACAACACGGTTTGCAGAGTCTATTATCCAACCTGACTCTAAACTTAATGGTATTACAATAGAAGAAGCGAATATAAAAGAAGAAACAGGGCTGGTTGTGATAGCAATTCGCAGTAAGGACGGAACATATATCTACAATCCTTCTGGAGACTTGAAAATTGAAGCAGGGGACGCGCTTTTTGTAATATCTGACCAAAGGCAGCTGCAAACACTTCATAAACTCACTGAGGATGCCCGTTAGAAAGTATTAACTGTCTTAAATATTTTAAAAGGAAGCAACCGTATGCTCGCAACTGTCCTAAGCAGCGCAGTGCTTGGAATTGATGCCTATATCGTCAAAGTAGAGGTAGATGTTGCTGATGGTCTGCCCGCATTCAGCACTGTCGGTTTACCAGACAGTGCTATTAAGGAAAGCAGAGATCGGGTTACAGCGGCAATAAAAAACTCCGGCTTTTACTTCCCACCAAGTCGAATTACTGCGAACTTAGCACCCGCGGATATCCGAAAAACGGGCTCTGCGTTTGATCTTCCTATCGCCATCGGTGTGATGGCTGCTACGAATCAGGTAGATTTAGCGAATCTTGAAAGCACAATGATATTGGGCGAACTTGCACTTGATGGAAACATTCGGAGTATACAGGGTGGACTGCCTATTGCCATTGCAGCAAAAGAGAATGGCGTACAGAATCTCATCCTACCTGCTAAAAATGCTAAAGAGGCAGCTATTGTTGATGCGTTGAAAGTTTACCCCGTTGAAAGTTTATCGGAAGCTGCTGCATTCCTGAATTCCACCAAAGATATACCGCCAGAACCACATACACTTAACACTACGGTAGATAGAGAAGACGTAGAATCTCTGCTTGATTTAATTGATGTAAAAGGACAAGAACATGTGAAACGTGCAGTTGAGGTCGCAGCAGCAGGTGGACATAATCTGATTATGATTGGTCCACCCGGTTCCGGTAAAACGATGATTGCCAAGCGAATTCCATCGATCCTGCCAACGTTGTCTATAGATGAGTCTTTGGAAACGACAAAGATTCAGAGTATTGTCGGCATTTTACCGAGCGATACGCCACTGGTAATGACGCGTCCGTTTCGTTCTCCGCATCACACTATTTCTGACGCTGGACTAATCGGTGGTGGGAATGTGCCGCGTCCTGGAGAGGTCAGTCTCTCACATAACGGCGTTCTTTTCCTTGACGAACTGCCCGAATTTCGTAGGAACGTGCTTGAAGTCATGCGCCAGCCGTTGGAAGATGGTCACGTTACGATTTCGCGTGCTGCTGCATCGCTTACCTATCCCGCCAATTTTATGTTAGTGGCAGCAATGAACCCATGTCCATGCGGTTTTTTCAGCGACCCAAATCGTGAGTGTAAATGCTCCCATAACCAGATTCAGACGTATGTCTCTCGCATTTCCGGCCCGCTATTAGATAGGATTGACATTCAAGTTGAGGTGCCTGCAGTAAAATATGCTGAACTTTCCGCAGAGGTAGCTGGTGAACCGTCAGCAACGGTGCGCGAACGGGTGGAAGCAGCGCGCCAAGTCCAGCACCAACGTTTTGATGGCACTACGATACACGCTAACGCCAATATGGAATCTAAACAGATTAGAGAATATTGTACGATTGAATCACAAGCACAGGACCTGCTACGTGTTGCTATTAATCAATTAGGGTTGAGCGCAAGAGCTTATGATCGTATACTAAAAGTGTCACGGACCATCGCCGACTTGGACGAAAATCCGAACATTGAACCGGGGCATGTCTCTGAAGCAATACAATATCGGAGTTTAGATCGGAGTTTCTGGAAAAAATAAAAGGAGCGATTTGATGAAAACGAAGTTATTGTTTTCGATTGTTTTGGCAGGATTTTTAATTTTTAATGTACATTTATCGACTACTTTCGCCCAAGATTATACAACGTGGCACTTACCTGAAGGGGTAAAAGCGCGTCTGGGTAAAGGGGAGATTACAAATGTTGCGTATTCTCCAGATGGGAACTCCATTGCAGTTGCGACTCATATTGGTATATGGCTCTATGACGCGCAGAACTATCAAGAATTATCACTACTTACAGGGCATACAAGGTCTATATTTAGTATAGCCTTCAGTCCAGATGGACAAACGCTCGCAAGTGGTAGTCGGGACAAGACTATCCGTTTATGGGATGTGAGAACGGGCGAACACAAAAAAACATTCCGAGGACATACGTGGTTTGTCTTAAGCATAGACTTCAGCCCAGATGGACAAACGCTCGCAAATGGTAGTTCGGACGGCACCATCCATTTATGGGATGTGAGCACAGGTAAACACAAGCAAACACTTCAAGGACATACAGGTTGGGTTCGTAGTGTAGCCTTCAGTTCAGATGGACAAACGCTCGCAAGTGGTAGTGATGACAAGACTATCTGTTTATGGGCTCTGAGAACAGGCGGACATAGGCAAATCCTAAGACATAGGCGAATCCTAAATAATACTTCGCATGTTGAAAGCGTGTCATTCAGTCCAGATGGGAAAATACTCGCAAGTGGAAGTTCAGACGGCATCCGTTTATGGGATGTGAGAACAGGTGAACAAAAGCAAACCTTCAATGGTCATACCTCGAATGTTAATAGTATAGCCTTCAGTCCAGATGGACAAACACTTGCAAGTGGTGATGCCGATAACATTATCCGTTTATGGGATGTGGCAACAGGTGAACAAAAGCAAACCTTCAATGGTCATACCTCCTATGTTGAAAGCGTAGATTTCAGTTCAGATGGGAAAACACTCGTAAGTGGAAGTTGGGATACCATTCGTTTATGGGATGTGGCAACAGGTGAACACAAACAAACACTACAAGGACATACAGGATATGTCTTTAGCGTATGCTTCAGTCCTGATGGGAAAACACTCGCAAGTGGTGGCGGGGACAACATCATTCGTTTGTGGGATATGGGAACACACAAACTTAAGCATACTCTCAAAGGACATACATGGTATATCCGTGTATATCCGTAGTGTAGATTTCAGTCCTGATGGGAAAACACTCGCAAGTGGCAGTTTAGACAGTACCATTCGTTTATGGGATGTGGCAACAGGTGAACACAAACAAACACTACAAGGACATAATAGTAGGCTTGTCTATAGTGTACCCTTCAGTCCTGATGGTCAAATACTTGCAAGTGGCTGTGGGGACGGTATCATCCGTTTATGGGATGTGGCAACAGGTGAACACAAACAAACACTACAAGGACATACAGGATATGTCTATAACGTAGACTTCAGTCCTGATGGTCAGACGCTCGCAAGTGGTAGTTTTGACGAGACCGTCTGTTTATGGGATGTGGCAACAGGTGAACACAAGCAAACACTTCAAGGACATACAGGTTGGGTTCGAAGTGTAGCGTTCAGTCCAGATGGACAAACACTCGCAACTGGGAGTGATGACTCAACTATCCGTTTATGGGATGTGGAAACTGGACAAAACAAGAAAACGCTTATAGGACATACGGGTGCGGTCGGCAGCGTAGCGTTCAGTCCAGATGGACAAACACTCGCAACTGGGAGTGATGACTCAACTATCCGTTTATGGGATGTGGCAACAGGTAAACACAAGCAAACACTACAAGGACATACGTATTGGATTTGTAGCGTAGCGTTCAGTCCAGATGGTCAAATACTTGCCAGTGGCAGTTCGGACGGCACAGTGCTGTTGTGGCCCGTCACACCTATGCCAACCACCCACAACCTGGGGAAAGATTAAAACGACAGTCGTTTTTCAAAACTACCCGAACCTGTTTAATCCGGAGACGTGGTTCCCGTATTGGTTAGGAGCAGCTGCGGACGTACAGCCTATTGGGATGGCAGAAACGAGCGCGGTGAAGCCATCGCAAGTGGCCTCCATTTCTATACGTTCACTGCCGGGGATTTCACGTCAACACGGCGGATGCTACTCCGCAAATAGCCAGATAAGAACGAGGAGGACAAATGCAACCTAATTTTATAATCTTTTTAACTGACGACCAAGGCTACGGGGACCTTTCCTGTATGGGTGCTACAGATTTTAAAACACCACATCTGGATAGAATGGCAGCTGAAGGTATCCTTTTTAAAGATTGGTACTCCAATTCACCTGTCTGTTCACCGTCTCGTGCTGCATTGTTAACAGGACGGTACCCGTGCCATGCAGGGGTACGATCAATCTTGGCAGGACATCGCACTGCAACAGGATTGCCTCCTTCCGTACCTACGCTTGCAACAGCCCTAAAAGAACTCGGTTATTACACCGCAATGTCAGGGAAATGGCATTTAGGACTCGCTGAAGGTTCAAGACCTGAGGATCACGGGTTTGATGATTGGTTCGGATTTATGGCGGGGTGCATTGATTTCTATTCGCATATCTTTTATTGGGCATTGGGACGACCCGATTTCGACCAAACCCACGACCTTTGGGAAAATGGAGAGGAAATATACCGAAACGGTGAATATTTTACTGAGTTGATAACGGAATACGCAGTCCGGTATATCCGAAAAGCGGTTGAACAGGATAAGCCATTTTTCCTCTATGTGCCTTACAATGCCCCGCATTATCCGATGCATGCACCACAAGAATATGTAGATAGGTTTCCAAATCTACCTTGGGATAGACAAATCATGGCTGCTATGCTAAGTGCCGTTGACGATAGTGTCGGTGAAATTTTTGCTGAATTGGAGCGGCAAGGTATCGCTGATAATACCTTCTCATATTTCCAGAGTGATAACGGACCATCAAGAGAAACACGAAATTGGTTGGATGGCACACAAGACCCATATTATGGCGGCAGTGCAGGAAAACTCAAAGGACATAAATTCAGTCTCTATGAAGGGGGAATCCGTTCACCAGGGATTATGAAGTGGCCTAACGAAATTCCTCCCGGAAACGTATTAAATCTTGTAGGTGCAGCAATGGATGTTTTTCCCACTTTTCTATCCGCTGCTGATGGCGATCTATCCAAATATGAAGTTGATGGATCAGATCTAATAGGGATGGTTTGTGATGGCTGGTGGTCTCCACACACGGATATTTTTTGGGAGATGGGAGACCAGACTGCGATGCGTCGGGACAAGTGGAAATTAGTACTGAATGGTCAATTGGTAGAAGGCACACCACCAGAAGATGATGTGCACCTTGCTGACCTTGAAACCGATATGGGTGAAACAACTAATTTGAAAGACGAATACCCAGAACTTACAGCTGAGTTAACAGAAGCCGCACAAACGTGGCGACAAGGTATTGAAGACTATTGGGAAGCACATAAGGAAGAACGGAACGGTACGACCGGATATGTGAGGCAGTAGTGTGTTAAACGACAAACAAGATGCTTTCGGACACCTGCTTACCGATTATCAGAACGGAGAGGAAAACGTTGAAATCATTGAGCGAGAGGATGGCTACATTGACATAAGCCGCTTAGGACCACTCACCTATTTCGCTGAATATACTGAGTGGGCAGAACACCAAAAACTCGCTATGGGATATGCTACTGGACGTGTTTTGGACATCGGTTGTGGTGCAGGACGGCATTCCCTCTACCTTCAAGAGAAAGGACATGATGTCTTATCTACTGACATTTCACCATTAGCTGTACAACTTTGCCAACGACGAGGTCTCAAAAACACTTTGGTAGCACCGATTACACAACTCAACACCAAACTCGGTGTCTTCAATACGATCATCATGATGGGACACAATTTTGGACTTGTTAGCAGTTTTAAGAGAGCACGATGGTTATTGAAACGATTCGCGAGTATGACAACAGATGACGGAAAGATCATCGTTGAAACAATGGACCCATACCAAACGGAAAATTCCGCCCATCTCACTTACCACCAATTCAACCGAGAACGGGGTAGAATGAGCGGACAAATAAGGCTGCGGATACGTTACAAACAATATGCCACTCCTTGGTACGACTATCTGTTCGTTTCAAAATCGGAACTGGAAGATATTCTTGTTGGCACAAGTTGGACAATTGAACGCTATATTGACTCTAACAAGCCAACTTATGTTGCTATCTTGAAAAAACGAGTATCACCATGACACCCTTCAAATTTGCCTTTATAACAGACACACATCTTTTCCCTAATGCCACACAAAACTTTGCAGGTGGACTACAACAGCAAAAGAACAGTGTTGCGCTTTATGAAAAGATGATTGAACAACTTAACGCATTTGATCCTGAATTCGTAATTCATGGTGGAGACATCGTTTGCGGTGGACAAAGTTTTCACATGTCAGCAGAAGAGTATATAGAAGCGCTAAATACCGCTCAATCACTTGGTGAACGTCTAAATATGCCCTGTTACTATATGCCCGGTAACCATGATCTTGATCCAGAGACCGGTTCAAAAGCTTCATATTTAGAGCGATTTGGTATAAATGGTATGGGATCTGTCAGTTTCGCAAAAGAAAACATCCGATTTATTCTGCTTGATGCACAGGAAGTACCTGAAGACTTAACGCACGGATATGTCAGTACAAATCAGCTTGCATGGGTAGAACGTGAATTGAAAAAAGCCGCAGATTATGGGGAAGAAATTTTCTTTTTTTCGCATCAACTGCCGTTTCCGAGTGTAGAATTTCAGGGGATCGGTTCAAGAATTGCTAACTCTGCTGAGATACTGGAAATTGTTGCACCTTTTGAAAAACAAATTTTAGGTTTCTTTTGTGGACATCAACACCTCAATCGCGTTTTTAGAGAACAAGGTTTATTGTGCATTGTAACATCTGGTATTATATGTTATCCGATGATGTGGCGACAAGTTCATGTTTATCCGGATAGAGTTGAGGTTAATTCTGTGCCTGTTGATCTACCAGAGGTGCTTGCCGAATCCGAAGCGGTTAATCCAGACAATAATCTATATCTATCAGGTCGTCCCAGGGATCAGAAATTTACTATCCAACGGCAGCGTCATGGAGTCAATGGTTAATGAATCATATACCACACCTAATGGAAAATCAATGAATTGCCTTGATTATGGACTTTCTTTTATTAACACTGTTGGCAACGGAAATGCTCCCCGCTTTTGGGTCGAATCTCGATGCCGCATCATAGATAACACAGATGGAAGTTTCAGCGATTATTACCAATGTGGTTCGTGTAAGAGTGAACACACCTTTGCGGAAGAAAATCTCTTCATAAATCCAAACTATGACTTCCTCCCCGTTTTTGGCGAAAAACATATAGCGGTATTCAGAAGGCATGCTTACTGTAACGATAATTACGTTGAGTATAGACCGGTGCAGGATTATTGGGGAGGCCCTCTGTTTGATGTTCAGGAGGCATCGCAGGCCCGGGTCCTTGATAGCAACGCAGCCATTATTGAGGCGACACAAAAATGTCTACCCATCGTAACGCACACAGAAATATGGGATACCGATACACATCAGCGGGCAATTATCGAGTGTCCGGTTAAAACGATGAACATAGATGAAAACGCAGGCATCTACCAAGTTGATACAGGAATTGCTTTATTTCCAGATCTGTCAAAGCGATATGATCGGCAGATTGAGACGTTCAGCCTCGCTTACGTTGCTTTCAACGCATCGCACTTCGCTGACTTTGTTATCGAACGCCCCACAGCCATCATTAAAAATGGAGTGGAAGTTACCCAAGTTTACCACTATTCCGAAATTCGGAGTTTAGAAGCAAAGAATACCGTGTTTTGCATCGGTGAGCTTTGACAGACACTCCCATTTTTGGATACTCTGCACCAGCGAGGTTAGGAAACCTCGCCTACCGGTGTAGATGTAAGAGAGGCAATGAATTGCGCGACACAAACGCTGCAAATACTAAGAATGTTCGCTTTATTTTATAATTCACTATAAATGGCCAAAAAATGATTGAAGTCCAAAACCTCTCAAAAAACTACGGCCCATTTCAGGCACTCAATGATATATCCTTTAGTGTAGATAAAGGGCAAATCGTAGGATTTCTCGGTCCCAACGGTGCCGGTAAAACTACGACGATGCGGGTTCTGACCTGCTTTATGCCTGCAAGTAACGGAAAGGTGACCGTTGCCGGATACGACGTGTTCAAAGAGTCACGTGAGGTGCGAAAACGCATCGGATACCTCCCTGAGAACATTCCGCTTTATACCGAAATGACGGTTACAAAGTATCTTTCTTACATGGCAAAAATCCGAAGTGTTCCGCGTTCACAGATCAATGAACGGTTGGATACTGCTATTGAGTCGTGCGGTTTAATTGAAAGACGCAATCAGATTATTGGACAGCTATCACGCGGTTTTCGGCAACGCGTTGGTTTAGCACAAGCTCTGGTACATGACCCTGAAGTCCTAATTCTTGACGAACCGACATCCGGTTTAGACCCACGTCAAATTGTTGAAATCCGCGAACTAATCAAGGCGCTCGGTATAGAGCGTACGATTCTTTTTAGCACACACATCCTCACCGAAGCAAGTCAGACGTGTGAACGGTTGCTGATTATCAGTAAAGGCAAAATAACGGGGGACGTTCAATTATCCAACGGTCGCGCTGTTTCAAGCGTCACACCAATTGAAGAAGAAAGTGATGCTCCTCCAAAGAGCCTTACGCTTGTGGTAACCGGTGGACAACCAGATAAAATAATGGATGTACTCACAAATATTCCTGACACTGTTTCAGTTGAACAGTCCATCATAGACAACGCAGATGAAACTTTGACATTTCACATACAGTCAACTCCCACAGATGATATACGGGCAGCAGTAGCCCAAACAATTG
Source organism: Candidatus Poribacteria bacterium (assembly GCA_965221425.1). Taxonomy (GTDB): domain Bacteria; phylum Poribacteria; class WGA-4E; order WGA-4E; family WGA-3G; genus MSPOR6. Next base: position 2,401,970 of record OZ244889.1, read on the forward strand.
TTGAACATGGATGGAATCTGCTTGAAATGCGCACCGATGAAAAAAGTTTAGAGGAGTTATTCTTATCATTAACTTCTGAAACTGCAGAGTAGAATGTATAATGTATCTGGCGAAGATTGTGAAAATCTACTGCTATTCATTATTTTGTGTCGTATTATGCAGCGGTTTGATTGCCTGCAGCGGCGATAATTCAGAGTTTCCTATTCAACTTGACACTGAAGAAAACTCTGCCGTAATTGACGTTGATGAAATGGTCTTAATCCCCGCAGGAGAAGTACCCCTCGGCACTAATGAAAAAACAGGTTTGACGTTTGGTAACGAAGCCGATCAGCGCGTCGTTTTTGTTGAAGCGTTTTATATTGATAAGTATGAGGTGACAAACGAACAATACTCAAAATTCTTGTCAGAAACAGGTCATCGGAAACCGAAATTTTGGGATAATCCAACGCTCAATGCACCTAATCAACCTGTTGTTGGCGTCAATTGGGAAGACGCTGAGATTTATGCCAAATGGGTTGGGAAAAGATTGCCTACTGATGTTGAGTGGGAAAAAGCGGCACGTAGTCCAGATGGTCGTCTCTATCCTTGGGGCGATGAATATGACGCATCACTGGGAAATTTTAATGACAACGGTAAAATGGATGGGAAATTGGATGGATATGCTATGGAAACCGCTCCAGTAGGAAGTTTTACCAAAGGCAAAAGTCCTTACGAACTACATGACATGTCAGGCAATGTTTGGGAATGGGTAATGAGTACACTCGATCATGATGCTATAGATGTACACACTGCAAAGATTAATTCAGAACTGACCAACGGAATAATCTACACAATTCGCGGCGGTTCATGGACTAACGGGCCTGCAGATACACGCACTACAGTTTTTTATATCTATCCCGCACAATGCAGCGACCACAGTAGTTCTGTTGGATTTCGTTGTGCTAAAACACCTTAACATTTCTGCTGTCACGAAATGTTTTCATTCCCTAACAATACAACATCTCACCATGCAAGTACAAGTCTCATTCAAATCTTTGATATATGTCTTGATGGTATTGATGGCTACCCTGTCCGGTTGCGGTGGAGACGAGAAAATCCATGTTGAAGAACCAACCGATGCAGTAGAAAATCCACAAGAAGAGGCTGAAACAATAGACATTCCAGAGGAAATGGTCTATGTTCCTGCCGGTGATTTTCTGATGGGAAGTGATCCAGATAAAGACCCGTTGGCAGATCCGCTTGATGAATTCCCACAACATAAGGTATATTTGGATGCTTTTTTTATTGATAAATTTGAAGTCTCTAATGCTAACTATACCAAATTTGTTGAAGCAACAGGACATCGAAAATCTATCTTTTGGGACAACCCAAAATTTAATCATCCGGATCAGCCGGTTGTCGGTGTTACATGGGGGGACGCCGTTGCTTATGCAGAATGGGTTGGCAAACGTTTGCCGACTGAAGCGGAATGGGAAAAAGCGGCACGCGGCACAGACGGACGCATCTGGCCCTGGGGCAATGAATTTGATCCAACCAAATGCAACTTTGACGATGAAGGAAAATTTGATGGACACTTGGATGGATTTGCTATGGCTGCACCAGTGGATAGTTTTCAGGAAGGTGCAAGCCCCTACGGTGCAGTTAACATGGTCGGAAATGTAGCAGAATGGGTCTCAGACTGGTTTGACATGGATTATTATTTAGTCAGTCCAAGGAAAAATCCGAAGGGGCCTGAAAACAACGGTATGGGTAAAAAATCTTGGCGCGGCGCCAGTTGGTTTGCCGGTTTCGACCACATGCGGTGTGCTTACAGAGATTATGACGATATTGTCGCCAGCGGACAGATTATCGGATTTCGATGCGCGATGGATGCACCTACATCAAAGTAATTCCAAGCTTGCTATAGTAAACTTTGAAATTATTGGGACACTTTGATAAACTTGTTTCGGAAACATAACGGACAACGGTAGTTGAGCATCAAACTTTTAGTTTGTGCATCCATAGAACACGGGGAATCATGGCGAATACCAAACGCGTATTCGTCCAAAGGTATTCATACCGTTGATTTACTAAAAAGTTTGTGCTACAGAAATGCCCCATTAATCATAGTCTTACTATAAAACAAGGAAATACAGGATGTCGTTTCTTGTTTCCACTTCAGAAATGCAGCGCATCTGCTCAATAACACTTCGGATTATATGCTGTATCACAATATCCGTCATCGGTTGTGGAGATGAAGGTTCTTTACCAATCAATGAAAAAATTGAAACAGAAGTAGATATATTCACGGAGCGTGAATGGGCGGTAATTCAACGTTTATCCCCTCTACCCGCCACACCGCCGCTAAGTCCGACAAATCGCGTGGCAGACGATCCGCAGGCTGCACAATTAGGACAGATGCTCTTTTTTGATGAACGATTTTCAAAAGATGGCACCGTTTCCTGTGCAACATGCCACTCACCATTTCACGGATTCGCAGACGTTGAAGCGACTTCATTAGGCGCAGGGAGAGGCACAAGAAACGCACCAACTTTACTCAACGTTGCCTATAACAAATGGCAGTTTTGGGATGGGAGAGCAGATACACTCTGGTCACAAGCCCTAATTGCGCTTGAAGGTGAAAAAGAACAAGCAGGCACACGGCTGCAGTATGCACATCTCATCAAACGCCTATATCAAAAAGATTATGAAGGCGTGTTTGGTCCATTACCAAATTTAGCAGATACAATCCGCTTTCCACTTGAGGGCAAACCCGGTGATGTTCAGTTTGACAATATGTCCGAAAAAGATAAGATTGCCGTTAATACTGTTTTTGCCAACATCGGCAAAGCAATTGAGGCTTATGAACGGCTCTTGATCAGTGGCAATGCGCCGTTTGATCGATATGTCGCAGGTGATCTGAATGTAATTGGTATTGAAGCAAAGCGCGGTTTAAAGACCTTTATTGGTAAAGGCGCATGCATTCTCTGTCACGATAACCCAAATTTTACAGACAGCGATTTCCATAATATTGGTGTTCCTCAAGGAAGGCTGCCAGAAGACACAGGTCGATACGATGGAATTAAGCAGCTATTAGAAAATCCATTTAATGGTGGAGGTATCTATAGCGATAGTCCTGAGACTCCCAAAAGGATATTGAATTTTCTGGAGCCAACACAGCAACATAAAGGACAGTTCAAAACACCAACACTCCGCAATGTCGCACTTACCGCACCGTACTTTCACACAGGCGATTTTCCCACATTAGTTTCCATCCTTGAATTCAATGGCGCAGAAATACCAACAACCGAATTTGCTGGCATGCGCGAAGGCACACTTGAACCGATCAACTTGAATGAACAAGAAATAAATGATTTAGTGGAATTTCTCCTATCCTTAACCGGTGAATTACCCCCTGCATATCTGTTAAGAAAACCGAATCTGCCCTAATTCATCCTGAAATATGTGGCGTTTTCTCATAAGTGCGGTTTCCTAACCAATGCAGAATATCACATGGGGAATCATGGCAAATACCTTATACCATTTCTAAATAATGATAGGACATTATTTCATAAATCGGTTGTCCGAATACAACACTCTCTTCTGTAGGAGGGATCTCCCGGTCGCGACCAAGAGGTCCCTCCTACAAAGAGACTCGAAAATCGGAATGATACTTTGTCAATTAGAAAAGGTATTATGCGTATTCGCCATGATTCATACCGTTGAGTTACTGATAGCTGACCGCTGACAGTCGATAACTAAAAATTATGCACCCTTTTCCTCCCAATTCGCGACTATATATAGTGAAGTGATTAATTAGACGTTTCTTCGTGCCATTGGGCATCCTATCTAAGAAACGTCCTGTCCATTTATTCACAGATTATACTATAATTATATGTAATGAAACCTTTTCGGAGATGTCAGATGAAAGCGGACGATGTTGTGTTAATTCAATTTACACTTGCGGGCGATGAAGCTGCCTTTGCAACTTTGGTTAATAAATATCAAAAGCAGGTTCACGCATACACGTATCGAAAAGTTGGAGATTTCCACATCGCTGAAGACATTACACAGGAAACATTTTTAGAGGTTTATCAGAATCTGGGGAAGCTGAGAGACCCAACGAAGTTTTCAACATGGCTTTTTGCGATTGCAAATTACCTCTGTATAGCGTGGTTCCGAAAAAATCAATCAATGTCCGAATTGTTACGTGAAAGTTATACATTGAAGACCGAGACAGATTCGTATTCACGGTATGTGGCTTTGGAAAACGAGCGGGATGCTGCTGAAGCACAACGCGAATTAGTCCAAACACTACTTTCAAAGCTAAAGGAAAGCGATCAGCAAATAATCACACTCCACTATTTTGATGAGATGACATCTGCTGAGATAAGTAACTATTTGGGCGTCCCACAAAATACGATTAAGAGCCGACTGCGACGCGCAAAACAAAGGTTAAAACAGGACGATTTATTAGTTCAAGAGACAATAGAGAGTTCTATTGAAAAGGGACACAGTTTACAAGGAGAAATGAGCATGGCAGATAAAATGAGTGCGGATATACTCAAAATTAAGTCCTTATCAGACCGATCACGAATGCAACTTTCCTTTGATGGAGAGTGGCTTGCCTATGTAGTAGTAGACCCTGACCGAAGATCATCATTCAAACAACAGACCGATGATTTCTCACTGTATCAACTAACAGGCGCATTGATAGAGAATCATAGTCAGGAGGTGTGGGTTACCAACCTCAAAACAAAGGAAACCTATAAACTCGGCGCAGATGCAGGGGTTGACTGGGCGCCTCGTTGGTCTCCAGATGGAAAATACTTAGCGTTCTGTTCTGACCGAATGGGGACACCGCATCTTTGGGTTTGGGATAAGGTAGAAAATAAACTGCGTCAAGTGAGCGAAAAACCGATTACTGCAACACATGGTGTTGAAGCACCGCAGTGGACTTCAGATGGAAAACGCATCATCACAAAGTTACGCCCTGAAGATATAGACCTTTCCACAATTATCTCAAATAAGACGATTCCGAAAGCGATAAACGTTTGGCATACGGATGAACAGTCGTCTGTAGATGAAGAATTAGATCAACTCATGGGGTTCAAAGGGGATTTAAGTGTGTTCAACGTTGACACAGGTGATGTGCAAATTCTCACTCGCGGATTGTTAACCAGATTCATTACACTCTCTCCAGATAATTCTGCAGTTGCTGTGCTCAACGTAATAGGAGAAGAGCGGTTGACAGCTCAAGATACCTTATATGAGTTGTTATTAGTGCCTTTAGATGGGTCGGCAGTCCGAAGTTTAGCGACAAATATCACGGACAAAGCACTATTCGTAAGTTGGTCACCAGACGGTAAGCATCTCTTATGTGCCCAGCCAGATGGTCTATATATTGTTTCAGTTCAAGATGGTGAAAAGAAGAACCTCACTGCCAACCTTACAGAGAAACTGCGATTTTACGCACGTCCATTATGGCGACCATCAGGAGAGTCGTTTTTCTGCGGCATCGACGGAAATATATGGGAATTCGCAGCAGATGGCAGCGATGCCCGAAAACTAACAGAAGAATTGAAGAAACACATCATGGGTATTGTCGCGAAAGTGAATACGCATGTTGTCTGGCAGTCAAGCGATGCGCAATCTATCTGCGTCCAGACGCATGATCCAGAAACAAAGAAAGATGGCTTCTATTTGATAAACAGTGCGGAGGCACGTGCGACTTGCTTGTTTGAAGAACCAATTAGTATAACCCGTCAAATCGCAGACGAACACGATTTAAGGGTTGTCAGTAACGACACACAGATTGTCTACAGAGCGCAAGATGCAACACATCCAGAGGAAGTTTGGCTGTTTGATACAGACTCTGGAGAACACCAGCAGGTGTCCGAACTCAATCCACATCTGCGCGACTTACAATTTGGTGAGGTCCGTTTCGTCGAATCAGAAACGGAGAAAGGTGAGCGTTTGCGGGGTGTTTTGATGCTACCCGCCAACTATGAGGAAGGCAAAAAGTATCCTTTAGTTACGTGGGTCCGTCCGGGCAGGCACTTATCAATGTATATTTATACTTTTGGGTTAGATAGATTTGTCATGAACTTCCAACTCCTTGCTGCACGTGGTTTTGCCGTGCTTGGTGTCGATGTGCCATCAAGGTCCAGCGAATCGTTGAAAAAATTGTCCGAATACGTGATGCCTGCGGTAGATAAAGTCATTGAAATGGGTATCGCCGATGCAGATCGTTTAGGAATAACGGGATACGGTTACGGTGGATATTTCACAGCCGGACTGATTACACAAACCAACCGTTTCAAAGCCGCAGTCTGCGGTGGTGGTTTTTATAATTTGACCAGAATCTACGGGAATCTTACGAAACGGGGAAGAAGTCTTGGTATTAGGTGGATAGAAGGAAAGAGAAGTATGGATATAGGTGGTTCGCTCTGGGAACAACGCCAACGATATATTGACAGTTCACCACTTTTTCACTTAGACAAGGTAGAAACACCAGTTTTAATCTATAGTGGTGAAGGGTTTGATGGCGATGATTATACGCAATCTGGTGAGCTTTTCTCTGGATTACGCAGACTTGAGAAGGAAGCGACTTTTGCGTGGTATCGTGGTGAAGGATCTCTCGTGAGGTATTGGCGACCTGAACACCGCGCTGATTGCTGGGAACGTATTATTGATTGGTTTGAAAAGCATCTGAAGTGAAAAAAGTCTCACCTTTTTTCAACAAAAGCGGTTATGGCAAATTTCAGGTTCGCTTGATACAATATACATAAGAATCTAAAAAGGGAAAGAATATGGCAAAACGAACATGTTTGATGATCGGTGGCGGTGGTATGGCAGCTAACTGGATCCAAATCTTCACCGATAATTTCAGTGATCGGGTTGAAATCGTCGGTTTAGTAGACGTGAATACAGCGGTTCTCGCAGCACAAAGCAAAGCGTTAGGACTCAACACTTCGCAATGCTTTACAGATTTTAACGAGGCGTGTGTAGAGGTCAAAGCAGACTTTTGTGGTATTGCTACTCCACCTAAATTCCACAGTCCTGCCGCAATTGCTGCTATGGAGAACGGGATGCCCGTTATATGTGAAAAGCCGATCGCGGATACCTGGGATGCCGCGAAAGCAATGGTGCGCACCGCGCAAAAAACAGGGTCACCTTGTGCCATCATCCAAAATTACCGCTATGCGGATAATAAACAAGAATTGATTCGTATCCGTGATGAAGGTAGATTGGGAGGTCTTCAATACGTTGTCGGTAGATATGGGTGCGACTTTCGCCGCTATTCCGAGTGGGGAGCCTGGCGCCACGATATGGATTTCGGACTTCTCATTGAAGGTGCCGTGCATCACTTAGACATGCTTCGGTTTCTCTCTGGCGGCGATTGCGAAACCTTGATCGGATTTGGGTGGAATCCTGAATGGTCGAGTTTCCGACACTACTCCAGCGGTTTCTATCTTATGCGTATGGACAACGGTGTTCACGCCTCTTATGAAGGCAACAGTTCGGCGGCTGGCATTGAATACTGCTGGAACCATGAGTCTTACCGCGCCGAATTTGAAGAGGGCACAGTCGAAATAGGCGGTGGAAACCAGATGGTAATCCATCGTGTTGGTGGTGAAACGGAAGTTTACGCAGCACCGCCAGTCCACTATGAGCATCACCACCACTTATTCAATGAATTCTTAAATTGGATTGACGGTGGTAAACCTTCTGAAACACGGGTTGAGGATAACATCAAAAGTTTTGCGCTTGTCATCGCCGCCATGGAAACGACCGTTGATGGACAACCGAAGCAGATTGCTAATTATCTAAGTGATTTAAATTTCTAAGTCGTAAAAGGGAAAAAGGAAAACTCTCATGCAAAAAACATTGGCTTTGATTTTAGCGATTGGGTTGACAATATGTGTTATTTCGCTAAACACCATTGCACAAGACACAAAAGACGAGCAAATGGCTCACAAAACATTGACGATTCCGGATATTCTTAAAATTAAGTCGTTTTCATCTCGTTCACGATTGCAGCTCTCCCCTGATGGAGAGTTTCTTGCCTATGTTGTGCAAGACCCTCATCACAAGTCATCGTTCCAAGAAAAAACTACAGAATTCTCCAGGTTTCTACCGACTGGAGTATTCATTGAACATCATAGTAGTGCAGTTTGGGTTACCAATATCAGAACAAAGGAAACTTATAAACTCGGTTCAGATGAAGGAGTTGACTGGGCACCACGGTGGTCTCCAGATGGACGCTACTTAGCATTCTATTCTGACCGAATGGGGGCACCACATCTCTGGGTTTGGGATAAGATGAAAAATAAAGTGCGACGAATTAGTGAGAAACCGATTACTGCAATATATGGTTTTGAAGCACCACAATGGACATCGGATGGAAAACATCTCATTGCGAAGTTACGTCCAGAAGATATAGATATTTCCAAACTTATCTCACCCGATACCAATCCACAAACGATAAACGTGTGGGAAACTGAAACGTATGAACCGTCTTCTTTAGAGGGGCAAGCAGATCGAGTTGCATTTCTCAAGGGAGATTTAGGGGTATTTGACTTTGACACAGGTGATGTGTTAATTCTTACAAGTGGATTGTATACGATAGATATGTTTTTGTCTCCAGACAGTGCTGCAGTTGCTGTGATCAACATAGTAGGAGCGGGAGAATTGACAGCTCAAGAAGCCATTTTTGAGCTGCTATTGGTGCCATTAGATGGAACGCCAGTACAACGTTTAGCAACAGGTATCAGATCAGGATCGCAAATCGTAAGTTGGGCACCAGATGGCAAGCATCTGATTCATGGACATCCGGACGGACTGTTTTTGGTTTCAGTCCAAGATGGTGAACAGAAAAATCTCACGGCAAACCTTGCAGAAAACCCTCGATTTTTCATGCGTCCACTATGGAGCCCATCAGGCACCTCTATCTTCTGCGGTTTTGATGGACATGTGTGGGAACTGGCAACAGACGGTAGTAATGCGCAGAAACTTACAGATGGTTTGGGGCGAGGAGTCTTCGGTGTCGTGGCAAAGCGAGATACTCATATCGTTTGGCAACCAAACGAAACACAATCTATCTGCATCCATACTCATGATCATGAAACAAGGAAAGATGGTTTTTATTTGTTAAACACTACAGAAGGAGGTACTACCAGTCTGTTTGAAGAACCACTTTCTATATACGGCCGTTTGGGAGACGAATTCGACATAATATCTGTAGGTTGTGGTGGGAAGATTGTCTACAGAGCACAGGATGTGACACAACCAGAGGAAATCTGGATGCTTGATACAGATTCTGGGAAACGACAGCAGGTGTCCGACCTCAATCCACATCTGCGCGATTTACACTTTGGTGAGGTGCGTCTCATCGAATCGAAAACGGCGGAGGGTCAGCCTTTACAGGGTGTTTTGATGTTGCCTATCAACTATGAGGAAGGAAAACGTTATCCTTTAGTCACGTGGGTCTATGGAGGTCGTAACCTTTCTGGGTATGCTTATCATTTTGGGTTAACGGGGCAGATTAACTTTCAGTTGTTAGCGACCCGTGGCTATGCTGTTCTTGGGGTTGATACGCCATTGAAATCCAACGACCCTATGATAGAACTTTCAGGACTCGTACTCCCCGCAGTTGATAATGTTATTGAGATGGGAATCGCTGATGAGAATCGTTTGGGGATAATAGGATACAGTTACGGTGGATACGCTACAGTTGGACTGATTACGCAAACCAACCGTTTCAAAGCCGCAGTTAGCGGTGGCGGACTCTACAATTTAACAAGCCATTACGGGATCCTTTCGAAACAGGGAAGTAGTTATGGTATTGGTTGGTCAGAAGGTGGACAGGGGGGTATGCGTGGTTCGCTCTGGGAACAACGCCAGCGGTATATTGATAACTCTCCGATATTCCATCTGGATAAGATTGAGACTCCCGTCTTAATCTATTGTGGTGAAGGTTTTAGTTATGGTTTCGACTACCCACAATCTGGAGAGCTCTTCTCTGGATTACGCAGACTTAAAAAGAAAGCGACTTTTGTCTGGTATCGTGGCGAAGGACATGGCTCGATAACTTGGCGACCTGAACATCGAGCCGATTGTTGGGAACGTATCATTGATTGGTTTGAAAAACATCTGAAGTGAAGACAGGAATTGTTTGGATCTCGGATTTACACGGATTGCTCCCTAATCACTGCGCGCTTTGATGAAGTTTAAATAAATATTTCGGTAAGAGAGCGAGGTTAGGAAACCTCGCCAGCAGCAGCAGGTGTACATCTCTGCTGGCGAGGTTTCCTAACCTCGCCAAATTACTCAATTTATTTTTTAATCTTCATGTAAGCGCGCCTACCACTGAAAGTCCGAGGCATAGCGTGCTACACGCGCACGCTACGTTGATTTGGCAATGAATGGCGAAACTACAAACCGCCGCTTACCCAGAGAAAAGTGCATATATCTTCTATTTCACCATAAATATATGCAACTATTTTCGTCTGATTCGCGTCACTATATAGCGAAGTGTATTGATTAGCGTTTCTTAGCACACTTTTGATAAGTGTTCTATCCGAGAAACGCTCAACCATATAATTCCCCTTGAAAAATATCCATTTTGGAGATGTCAAATGAAAAGCGATACTGTTACGTTGATTCAACGTATCCTTGCAGGTGACGAGGCCGCTTTTGCCAGTTTAGTTAGCAAATACGAGAAGCGGGTTCACGCTTATGCATTGCGGGAAATAGGTGATTTTCAGATCGCTGAAGACATTACCCAAGAGACCTTTCTGGAAGTTTATCAGAAGTTGGACACGCTGAAAGCCCCAGAGAAGTTTTCAACTTGGCTATATACGATTGTAAAAAATCTATGTATCGCTTGGTACCGAAAGGAACGGTTTCAACCTGAATCGCTGGAAGAGATCCATATCTCACAAATTGAGACAGATACATATTCTCGGTATGTCGCCTCCGAACATGCGAAAGCGACTGCGTATGCACAGCGCCACATCGTCAAAAAACTGCTTACGAAGTTGAAGGAGAGTGACCGAAAGTTAATCACGCTCCACTATTTTGATGGGATGACAACTGATGAGATAGGGACTTACTTAGGAATACCAGAAAATACGATTAAGAGTCGGCTATATCGCGCACGACAGCGGTTGAAGCAGTTCGAATCTATGATTGAAGAGGAATTAGATATTACAATTGAAGGGGACCACCGTTCACAACAACATTTAAAAGGAGAAATTAACATGGCAGACGAAGTGAGAAACGGATCCGATGTGGACGCAAGATTGGAAGAAATGCAGCGTCAGATCACCGATCTACAAGAGCAAATTAAGGGCATTGCGGCTAACTCGGATGCTTCTACTGAATATACGGATGTTACTGTTACTGATAGTGATGTAGAACATCGCTTTGTGGCTGACTCCGATGCTTCTACTGACTCAGACAAAAAACAAGCACTTGATGTATTACTCCAACTCTCTCATCATGTGAAAGACCCAATCACGTGGTGCTACGCGGGCGCCTATCAGGCCGCCCCTGGCCAGAAATCAAGCCGCGGCTCAGTCTGGACGACTAACCTTGATCACTTCCTATCGTTCGCACCGGATGCTGAAATCATGAAACTTGCGACATTCTTCACAAACCCTACCGTAGTCGCTGTTTTAAGACAATTAGTGACAGGCAAGAAATCGGTTACAGATTTGGCAAACGGCTGTGGTATTTCCGAAAATGAGATGGAAGAAACCGTGGAACTGTTAGCAGATGGAGCGTTAGTGAAGCGTACGGAAGACGATCTCATCGAACCTAAAAACGACGCTGTTTTCTATTTTCTGAACTTCGTCGGTATGGTAACCGTCTATCTGAATCCTGAAGATTATCATTATCAGGATTAACTGTTAGGACAATATTGCGCGTTGTATAGGAGAAGTCCTTATTCAGTGATTGATCCTATACAACGCGTTACGGCTACAGAAACACTTGTGTTCTTCTTGTATTTTTCACTTGGAGGTGTTATAATTAACCCGAAATTACACTGTGACTTACGCAACATACACTAAAACAAGGAGTGAAATGCCAATATTAACACAAGCACATCACGATCATTTTGACGAATATGGCTATATGGTCATTGAAAATGCTGTCCCGATTGAACTTTGCGAGGCAGTTGTTGATGCGATTTTCGCGTTTTTGGAGATGGATCCTTCAGATCCGAATGATTGGTATCGCGCACCACACAAACCCGGTGCGGGTATGGTAGAGATGTATTTTCATCAAGCCATGTGGAACGTCTATCAACATCCACCAATCCATCAGATTTATAGTGAGGTGTATGGAACTGAACGAATTTGGGTTCATATTGATAGAGTCAACATGAAGCCTCCCAAACATCCTGATTTTCCGGAATGGGATCACCTTGGGATGTATCACTGGGATGCGGACACCACGAAACTTCCGGTTCACTTCAGCACACAGGGTGTTTTGTTCCTCAGAGATACAGCAGCCAATCAAGGGTCTTTTGTCTGTTGGCCTGGGGCACATAAAACTCTAATTGACGAAGAAAACCCATGGGTACCAGAACTTACGCCGGAAATATATAGGGAAAAATTCATACAAGTGCCAGCGAAGGCAGGCTCACTACTTATATGGCATATAGCACTTCCACACGGCAACGGTCGTAATACTTCCGACAAACCGAGATTAGCGCAATATATGAACTATTATCGTGCTCCTAATCCTATGAATGAAGAACGGCGGCAGGAACGTCTTACACTGTGGCGAGAGCGCAGAGCATTAGGACACGGGCCTTATCCCGGCGATCCACGCGGGTGGGAAGCAAAAAACTATGGATCACCGGAATTGACACCGTTGGGACGAAAGCTGTTGGGGCTTGATATGTGGGATTAATACCTCTTAATTGTTGCCCAACTTGTGGTTAATTTGTCTTGTGGGTCTACACCGAGTGCTGTTTGTAACCCAGTTTCCCGGATAGCATTAATCTGATTCAAATCCAAAGCTACATTGAAGATAGCAACTTCATCAAATGAACCGAGCATAAAGGTGTGATGAGCCAACCTTGCTCCCATATTAACTGCTTGGGTATCAACGTTGGTGTCCATCACAAATTCGGTTCCCTCTTTTTCTTGAAGTTTACCGTCTACATATAGATCGTGATCTTTCACCGCATCTGATCCTATCGGAAAAACCACCGCACAATGATGCCATTCACCATCACAGACGTTGTCTGTGCCGAAATTATTGCCGCCGTTAACTTCCACCCGTAAGTTGCATTCATTTCCGCGGACGTGTGCGCGGATGTAGTATTTTTGTCCATTCACATTCACACCCCATTTGACCCAGGAATGATCACGGACTGTTGTAGATTTAAACCAGAAAACGGTTGTTCGCGGTTCAGTGCCACCGATGCCGTTATAACCTGTGACGATTACGTTGTCATCAGTCCCATCGTATTCTAAACCCTTTCCGAACACACCTTCAACACGTTTTGCCCCAGTGAGTGCACCATGTCGATCATTTCCAGATATATCTTTGACAACGTCGGCACTATTCCCGTCAAACAGGTAAGCAACCTCCAGCGTATCTTTCTCAAGAGCTGCAGCGTGGCTAACACTGGCAATTGACACTGTAAGGATGATGATACTTAACCATAAGACCATCAATCTACTTTGATTACGAATTTTCACTTTTCCCTCCATTGTAAAATGTTCACTAAAATGTGGAACGTTAAATCATTTATCTGATTCAAGATTTTGAAAAGGATTTTAGCAAAATTGTGTAAAATAGACAAGTGAAAATATTGGACACACAGATATAATTCCGGTTGATTGGCAGGCAGTAATCAAGTCAATATATAGTAGGACCTATAATTAATGGGACACTTTCTGTAGCGCAAACTTTATTGTCTCATCGGCACAAACTAAATGAAGATTAAAAAATAAATTGGGTAATATAGCGAGGTTAGGAAACCTCGCCAGCAGAGATACACACCTGCTGCTGGCAAGGCGGGGAATGCCATACGCGCATTCATACCGTTGATTTCTTTCTAACCTTGCCAATTACCGAAATATTTACTTAAACTTCATACAGTTTGTGCTACAACTTCTATTGTCCGTTATGTTTTTTCCAAATAGACTATCAAAATGTCCCAATAATTTCAAAGTTCACTATATAGTAAAGTATATAATTACTTGGACATTTCTGAGCATCAACCTGTTAGGTTGTGCTGAAACGGAACACAACCTAACAGGTTGTGCTACAACACATGCAGTCCATTAGGTTTGCTAAACGCGCAGCTCAAAAGTGTTCAGGTAATTCTAAAATCTACTATATAATCAGTAATTAGATTTGAGGATGTAACAATCTCCGAAAATATCCGTAGAATTTATTATGAGACTTTTTCCTGAGAATCTCTTATGGTAACAAATAACAGTCCGTCTTTCAAAAATGTAAACTCGGCAGTTCAAGCGATACTCTCTAAAAGATTTGGTGGGGAGGTGTGTCTTGATAAAGGTGAAAATATCCATCCGCAATCACTATATCGTTATAGGATTGTTTCGGGGCCCGAAAATATGCCGACAAGTGTTTTTGTTAAACGGAAGCGGGCGCGGCGAATTCGTGTTGAATGGGCGTGTTTACAATTCCTGAATGAACAGATGGGTAAAATTGGCGTTATACCGCGCTTTTATGGTGGTGGATATACTGGAAAAAATAACGTGCCGCTTATTGTTATGGAAGATATGGGAGACGGTCAGAATCTAAGGGCAATATTATCCGCTGCTGATAGCCAAAATGCGAAAACAGTTCTGATTGAATGTACTAAAGCACTTGGAAAGATTAACGCACACTCAATAGGGAAAGCGGAGGCATTCCTCAAAGTCCGGAACTCGATTGTCCCTATTGAAGAGAAAACTGAAGATTTGCTTAGTGTTTATGCTGAAAAGTTGACAGAGATATGTGATGCCGCAGGGATTACCCCCTACCAAGAAGCCTTTTCTGAGTTAAAATCCTTTGTTGAATTCCTTGAACCTTCCAATCGTTTCCATGGGCTAACACACGGTGACCTTTACCCTGTAAATGTATATCAATCTACTTCAAAATCAAAAGTATATATTTTTGACTATGAGTTTGGACACTTCCAACATGTGCTTGTTGATGGCTTCCAGATACGTGTGCATCTTGATTTGTGGGCAGAGGTTTCGCGGTTTCCTGACGACGTAAGGCAAGAAATGGAAAGGATATACCGATCTGAACTTGCCACAACTTGTCCTGAAGCACAAGATGACCAGTGGTTTTATCAACGTACCATAGAAGCATGTGTTTATGAGACGATCCGTTGTATTTACCGATTTTTTGAACCTCCAAAAAATGTGTTTAGCAATATCATAAATGATCGCCCCGCTGGCGATTATGAGGCATTGCGGACTGACCCGAACTACAATCATTGGGGGTTACCTGCTGTACGCAGGCGTGTTTTTTACCGGCTGGGGATGTTGGCAGAGTTAACTGAAGAATACGGTTACCTGCAAGCACTTGGGGCAACAGCAAGAAAAATCCGAGATAAATATAGTACAATATGGCCCCCTGAAGTCCAAGAAATGCCGCTGTATCCCGCATTTCATCTTAATTTAAGCAAAACAATAAGCCATCAGCTGACAACTGATAAGAAAGGAGAGCGTATTCTGTGAAACCATCCGTTTCATATCTAATCTGTGCGACACCCCGTTGTGGAGGTTACCTACTATTTGAAGCTTTGGAGAATACAGGCCTTGCTGGGATCCCTGGAGAATATTTTTGGGATGATAAAGAGTGGGCAAAAAAATGGGGGGCAACGGACTATACCGATTTTCTCAATAAAGTGAAAGAGAAAAGCACGACACTGAACGGTGTTTTTGGCACAAAACTTATGTGGGGTTATTTTGAAAGGTTTATCGGCCAGGTGCTTCAAACACCGCAATTCAAAGATCGTTCTTTATCGCCCTATGCAGTATTAACGGAATTATTTCCAAATCTGAATTATATCTGGATTATGCGTCGAGATAAAGTGCGTCAGGCAGTATCTCTTTGGAAGGGGCTACAGGGGTTAGCTTGGTGGAAAAGAATTGGGGACCCTACACCTGTACTGGAAAAAGAACTGGAGTACAACTTCGCGGCAATTGATTATCTGGTTCAAGAGATTATTTTACACGAAGCAGCATGGCAGGAGTATTTCACGCGATACAATATAACTCCTTTTACGGTAATTTATGAGGATTTTGTACCTTACTATGAGGAAACAGCACTGCGGATAATGGATTGGTTAAAAATTTCTTATCCTGAAAATCTTGTATTTGGGGAAAGACGTTTACTGAAACAAGCGGACAGTGTGTCTGAGGAGTGGGTTCAGCGATATCGAGATGACAAAAAGGAAAAAGAGAGGACTATGGAACGCTGTTCACCTTTTTCTATTTCTTCTTGGCACTTTAATATATCTGCTTATGGTTAGGTTTTAGAATTATTTGGATACTTTGTATCAACAAGGTTGGGAAGTCTCCAAATGCGCTTGGTGGAATACACGTAGAGAAATCCTACTTGACAAAAAAAGTAGCATCGGGTAAAGTGTCACAAATTCTGATGTTGTCAAATGGAGGGAAAGATGTCAGAACGTTTAGCAATAGATGGGGGAACACCTATCATCGCAGAACCGATTCCAGGGGGAATGCATGGACCGAGTGTCATAGACGATCGCGAGATCGATGCTGTGACAGAAGTCCTACGAAGTGGAAAACTTTTTAGATTTGTTGAAAATTCAAATGTAGCAGCTTTTGAAAAAGAATCTGCAGCACGACTTGGGACCAAACATGCCTTAATGGTAAATTCTGGCACATCAGCAATCATCTGTGCGCTCACGGGGGTAGGCATAGGGCCTGGCGATGAGGTAATTTTACCTGGCTATACCTTTATCGCAACAGCAGCAGCTATCGTCGGGGTCGGTGCTATTCCTGTCATTGCAGAAATTGACGATTCACTCGGATTGGACCCCGCAGATGTAGAGCGAAAAATTACACCGCATACCAAAGCGATTCTACCTGTTCACATGCAAGGTGTACCATGCCGACTTGATGCTATTCTGGAAATTGCCAAAAAACATAATCTAAAGGTTGTGGAAGATTGTTGTCAATGTGTCGGTGGACAGTATAAAGGCAAATATGCTGGTACTTGGGGCGATGCTGGCGCATGGAGCCTCAACTACTTCAAGGTAATCACGTGTGGAGAAGGTGGTTTAGTTTTTTCAGATGATTACGATACGTATGAACGCGCAGCGTTTGCCTCTGAGCCAGGTTTGCCGATGTGGATGAGTGATTCAGAATGGCAAAATAAACCATTCTCTTGCCAAACCTATCGTCCCGGTGAAATTTTAGGTGCAATTGCACGCGTGCAGCTTGCAAAACTGGATGACATTCTTGGACATACGCGCTTGCTCAAAAAGGCATTCATTGCTGAACTTTCCGACAACCCAAAAGGGTACATACGGCAGCACGTAGATGATCCAAGCGGAGAATGTGGTATTAGCGCGGCCATTATTATACGAGATGTAGAACTTGCCAAAAAGTATACCGAGGCACTCAGAGCAGAAGGATTAGGCGCAGGCACTGCTTACAACGAAGGTTTCCCTGATAGACATATTTACACCTATTGGGATTCTATTCTGTTTAAGCATTCACCCAATGAGGCAGGTTACCCGTGGAGTGACCCACGATACAAAGGAAACGTTGAATATTCGCGAGATATGTGTCCCGAAACGCTTTCTATTCTTGGTCGTGCGCTAAGATTCGGATTTAACGTTAATATGCAGGAGGAACATGCACGGTTAATGGCAGCTGCTATCAATAAAGTGGACGATGCTTTGGGATAGAACAACGTTCAAGTTGAGTCTCTAAAGCATTATTGAGAGCTTGAGACAATATCAATGCGCTTTGAGATTTCAACAAATCCTAACTTTTGGGCAGTCCGAAGCGAAGCGATGTTTTCCTCGCCGCAGCTCCAAACAGGAACTTTGCCCATAGCCTGAATCTGTTGCGCGACGAGAGATGCAGCTGAAGTAGCATAACCCTTTCCTTGCCATTTCTCTAATGTGAACACACTTATACCACCATGCAAATCCGTGTGGGCATAAGTACGGGCAATAGAGACAATGTTATCGTTCACAATAGCCGCCGCTGCGAGACTATCTGCTAAAATCTCTTGCGGTATTTGAAAAGGGTATTCCTGGACTTCCGCTGTAGCCTTTGCTAAACGTTCTACATCTGCCAAAGTTAATAATCTAACGACTTCATTGGCATAGGAACGAATAGGTTCTAAAAGGGCTTGATGGATTTCAACGTGATAATTTACAGGTATACCGGTTTTTGCTGATATGCGTTGTCCAAGGGTTTCGGCGTGTCCAGGGTCAACGTTGATAATGAGACGTTCTAAATCTGTCTGAAATTCTAACAGATGCCACAAAGCATGGACACCTGTAGCAAAGCAGAACGCATCATCGTAAACCGTATCAATAACTAAGGACGCGGTTATATGTGGCAGATTACCGAAGACATAAGCACAACACATCCCCTGTTTTAAACAGTCTAATACATTTAACGTTATCGGTGTATCACCGATAACATCTGCTAAAGTAAGGCATTCTTCAGGTGTTAGTTTTTCCATTGTTTATGATGAAAGGATACTTTGTGAATGAAGATAACGATATTGGGTTCAGGCACCTCAACAGGTGTTCCTGAGTATAAATGTGAATGCGAAACTTGTCAAGATTCTATGCAGGTTGGTTCAAAAAACTACCGCACACGTTCATCTGTCCATATTGAAAAGGATGGAAAACATCTTCAATTTGACCTCGGTCCAAACTTCATGGATCAAATCAATCGGAATAAAATTGAATGGATAGATGCGGTCATCTTTACGCACTGCCACGCAGACCATATCAGCGGAACAAACGATATCGTAATGCCATGCCGAAAACAGCAGATGGACATGCCGATCTATGGTCCTGAACAGACCATTGAAATTCTGCAACGTAACTTTTATTATATGTTTACCAAAGAAACTTTTCAAGGCGGCGGTGTCGGTCATCTACTACCGAATGTTATTAACGGACGGTTTCAGTTACACGGTTTTGACATCACGCCTATCCCAGTCGAACATGGTAACGTTGACACAAACGGTTATCGGATTGACAACTTTGGATATATACCTGATGTAAAACAATTGCCAGAAAAATCGCAAGCACTGCTGGAAGGGATAGAGGTGCTTGTTATTGATGCCTTAAGTTTCAACCCGGGACATCCTACCCATCAATCGGTCGGACAAGCATTGGAGATTAGCGCTGCGTTGCAGCCAAAAGAGACCTATTTTACACATATTATGCATCGGCTTGACCATCGGTATTTTAAGGATCAGTGTGCGGAACAGAACATTGATCTCCCCGATAACGCCTACCTCGCCTATGATGGACAAGTGATTATGTTGTAATTTGTTATTAGTTATCGCTTAAAGCAATCGACACCAAATTCCAAGAGTGGATTTGGTGTTGATTGCTTTTTTAACAGAATACGTTTATGAGATTATGTTCTTCGCTACTTCTATCTCCCCCATCCTCCCTGTGGTCTTTGTCTTCGTTGTAAGATAACGCGATCCCCTTCAGCGATTCCACTTTTAACGATAACAACCGTTTCATTTTGCATGCCGGTTTCAATAGGGGTTTCAACCCCTTTATCACCACCACTGTCCAACATCACAAACTTTCCTCTTAAAACATTTACTTGTGCCGAAACACCGTCAGCTTTCTTTTCATCATTGATTAAAAGTGAGACAGTTGCATCACCAGGAACAATACCGCGTTGCGCAGGGTTTAAATCAATTGTAACGCTGCCATTTCCGACAGATTGCACAGTTCCATTGAATATTTTCTCGCTGATGGTCTGCATTTGCACCGATTTCCCTACCTTGAAGGGAGACGTATTACCCACTTGGGCAGTAACGGTAGCAGAATTTTTGTTAATTACAGCGTCAATAGGGATCAGCAAGACATTCTTTTCTTCGTACGTAATGATGTCAACATCAGCACTCATACCGGGGCGGATGTCCCCCGATGTATCATTAACCTCTATCATTACCTCAAACGAGATAATGTTATCTTGTTGTTGACCGCTTTGGGAAATTTCATACACCGTGCCATTAAATTTTTTTGTTTGGAAAGCATCAATCTTGATTTCTGCACCTTGTCCCTCTTCAAGACGTTCCATATCAACTTCGTTGATAAAGGTTTTGACAACCATTTTTGATAGATCCGCAATCGTCATAATCGGAGGACTTTGCGAAAAAGCTGAACGCCCAGATGTTACAATCTCACCCTGTTCTATCTCAAGCTGCGTAACAGTGCCAGACATAGGTGCCTTAATAACCGTCCAACCAAGCCGTTCCTCCTGATTCTTCAAACTACTTCGCCGGCGAAGGAGATTGGCATCGGAACTGACTTTGGATTGCTCTGTTAACAATTTTTCATTGTCAATTGTTAATTGAAGTTCCTTTAACTGTGTTTTAGTATTATCCAAACGAATTTGGCTCTCTTCTTCTGCCTTGGCACGCGTCTTTTTGAGGTGTTCAAGGTTTAATTCTTGTAATTGCAACTGTGCTTCACGCGTCTTAATAGCTGTTTTACGTGCCAAAACAGTGCGTTCTTGTGATTTGATGGTTTGTTTTTGTGATTCTACCCGTTTATTCGCATTTTTGTATGATGAGTCGGCACTGGCATGCCGAGATTCTGCGTCTTCCAACGTCTTTTTGGAAACCAGTTCTTCTTCAAAAAGGGATTTATTCCTTTCAAATTCTGACTTGGCAGTGTCCAAAGCAACCTTTGTAGACGTAAGCGACGTTTCATATTCTGAAAGTGTTAAATTCGCTTGCTCAAGCGAAATATTGGCTTGTTCTAAAGCGATCTTATCTTGGTCTAACGAATTCTTTGTGGCTTGAATGTCGGTTTCAGCGGAGCTTATCCGTGTTAACGATTCCGCTTTAGTAGTTTCAAGACTTGCTTCAGCGATTTTAACAGCAGCTTCTTTCTGCGTAAGATCACTGTTCAAACGTTCTTTCTTTAGTTCAATATTTAATTTCGCTTGCATTTGCTGCGCCTCAGCAGCCTTAACATCCGCCTCAGCCTGCTTCTGTTCCTCTTCATATATTTTAGGATCAAGTTCCACTAAAATATCCCCCGCTTCGACGGGATCACCATCATTAACATGGAGTTTAACGACTTCTCCCTCGACGTTGGATTTTACTTCTACGTCAATAAGCGGTTCTAAATTGCCGGTAGCTCTAATGGTCATTCGGAAATCACCAAGTTTGACGAGCTCAATTTTGGGGGCAAGTGCCGGATCAACTCCGTTTTTGCTACGACTGAGTACAACCCATCCTACTGCCCCAAGAAGAACGACAATGATAGCAACAGTAATAATTAACTTTTTCAAAACCTATTCCTCCTATAAAATTTGGAAGGTGTATAACAAACGGACACCTTTTTTAATATGTAAAAGTTCTAAATCGATAATTCTATCTGTCCGTGTGTTTAACCATTTATAACGGACTAATCAGTTCGTAGTGCTTCAACAGGTGTAAGTTTTGCCGCTTTATGTGCCGGATAAAGCCCAAAGAATACACCGATAGCGACAGATACGAGCAACGCAATGAACATTGTCTCAAATGAAATCACTGAGGGCCAATTGCTACCTTCCCACACAAACCTGGAAATGAGAGCAGCTGTACCTTGTCCCATAAATACCCCTAAGATTGAGCCCAAAATTCCTCCCACTAACGTGAGGACAGATGCTTCAATCAGGAATTGGGTGATGATATCATTGAAGGTTGCACCGAGTGCTTTGCGCAAACCAATTTCTTTTGTGCGGTCAGTTACAGATACGAGCATAATATTCATCACACCGATACCAGCAACCATTAATGCGATACCCGCGATACCACCCATCAAAGCTTTCATGACCAAACCGACTTTACCGGCAGTAGCCAATTCCTCCTCGGCAGTCCAATAGTTATATTCTTCGCCTGTGTTGTTGTGTATTCTGCCCAAAATATGTTTTGCATCTGCAATAACTTGTGGAATTTCATCTATATCCACTGCTTCAACGCGAATCCGTTCAACATCTTGACGCCCTTTAAAACGTTCTTGGAGCGTAGTGATAGGAATAATAAACCTGTCATCCCAACCAGTCGTATCCATTGCGTCGCCTTTCTCTTCCATGACCCCGATAACTTTGAGGCGCACCTCATACAAACCACTTCTCCCGCGCCAATAAGATGGACGAGAAGCTTTTATCTCTTTCCCAACTGGGTCTTCATTAAGAAAAACCTCTTCCGCAATTTTTGAACCGATCACAGCAACGCTGCTGGCAGCTTCTACCTCTTCCGGATTAAAAAATCTACCGCTTGACGTGTACCAGTTATGAGAACGATCATATCCTGCTGTTGACGCCACAATTCGGGATTCCTTTTTACGCCCTTTGTAACTCACGCTCCAACCGGGCATATCATCTTCCGCGACAACGTCAACGATTCCGCGCGCGCTCTTCATGATTTCAAAAGCATCATCTGTTTCCAAATGCTCTGCACGGTTCCTACGCCAACGACTCCTGCCCCTGACGGCTTCACCCGCTGCCCGACTTAACGTGCCAGACTGCTTATCCCAATCATCACGATAGATTTCAATGATCTTTGTGCCGCCTGTCCGTTCAATCTCACGGAGCACCATAGCAGAAGACCCATCACCAACAGAAACCATACTGACAACAGACCCAACGCCGACAATAATGCCTAAAATTGTCAGACTTGAACGTAATGGGTTCCGCCGCAAACTGGTAATGCCTAAAATGATACATTCAAATAGATTCATTTTTTAATATCCTCCTACTCAGTGCGTAGTGCTTCTATTGGGGAAAGTGCAGACGCTTTTAGCGCAGGATAGAGTCCAAAAGAGATACCAATCAACGCAGAAAATGAAACCGAAATAATAACCCATTGCATAGAGATAACTGAGGGCCAATCCGGCACCATTTTGACAATCTTGACAGCGAGAAGTGCCATACCTTCACCCGCAAGATAACCTAACCCAACCCCTATTGCACCGCCTATAATACACATCACAACAGATTCTATAAGGAACTGTAGCATAATATCTAAACGTTTGGCACCAAGTGCTTTCCGAAGACCGATTTCAC
The DNA here is from genome assembly GCA_965221425.1 of Candidatus Poribacteria bacterium. Lineage (GTDB taxonomy): Bacteria > Poribacteria > WGA-4E > WGA-4E > WGA-3G > MSPOR6. Next base: position 2,425,243 of record OZ244889.1, read on the forward strand.
GCGTGCGTTCACTAACAGCAACTAACATCATGTTCATTATGCCAATACCACCAACAAGTAGAGAAAAACCAGCGATACTTCCCAACGCTATTTTTATCACCTTACTAATTTTATCTAACTGCGCCATACCTTCTCGCATATCCCTAAGACTGAAGAAATCATCCTGATTCTTATGACGTGTCCTCATGACTGCTTTCACCTCTTCTATTGCTTTCGGAACATCGTCAACGGTGTTGGCGTGAACAGATAACATGACAATGTGGTCGTTACCGGTAAAACGCTCTTGTGCTGTTGTGATGGGAATGAAAACCATATCGTCAAGGTTCCATCCGAATCGGAGACTTCTGCCACGGCCTTCCATTGTTCCGACAACGGTAAAACGTTCAGCGATCCGGACCTGATCCCCTCTACCATATCTATCGAATCTGCCACCACCTCGACCGATTTTGATTTCCTGATTTATTGGGGATTTGTTCCCGAATAGGTTAAGTGCGACCTCAGTTCCTAAAACGCAGATTTTCGCTTTGTTTTCAATATCCTCATCGGAAATAAAACGTCCTTCCTGAATTTTCCAATCCATCGCTTCCGAAAATGAGGCGTTCACACCGTTATAACCGCTGCGAGTTTCAGATCCGTCAGCAGCTTGAATTTGGACACCCCGCCATTCTGGAATTCGGGGAACAACCACCTTTACGGATGGACATTCCGCCTCAATCGCTAATACGTCTTCGTACTTGAAGTATTCGTTGCTACGGTTTGGCATCCAACGACTTCCTACCCGCTTGTAGCTGCTGCGATACATCGTGAATTGGTTGACGCCACCCAGTTTTTGTGCATCTTGTAACACAATCTCCTTCGCACCATCACCAATTGAGATCATCGCAAGCACAGAGGCAACCCCGATGATAATACCTAACATCGTCAGCAATGATCGTAGTTTATTGCTGCGAATTGCTGAAATCCCAACGGATAACCCCTCAAATATACGCATCTCTTGTCTCCAAAGACTTTCAAAAGATTAACCTTTTATACCTTGTAATTTAGACAGAAAAAAGCAGATAAGGTTCGGACAATTGAGAAAAAGAGGAGAGTACAAACTCCTTTCTTAATTTGCCAAGAGTTTACTGATGTTATTGTTAGAATGCAATTTTGTTGTTTTGACGTCAAAATTGGGAAATGGGTTTATTGCAAAAAATAATGAACGGATTATCCAAAAAACTAATTTGACAAAATATGAGTAAAATTGATATAATGTTATATGGTGATAATCTGTTTAACTTAAATTGGGAGAGGAAATGAATAGTATTGGCCAAACGTTTGGTGGAGACTGGACAGAGCAAAAGTTGGAATGTGTGCGAAAATATTTACGAGCTTACACAACAATTATGAATAGACAGCAATTTGAATTTGCTTACATAGATGCCTTTGCAGGGACTGGTTACCGTGAAGTTATGCTTGATGAAGACTCAAATGAGGCACTGTTTCCAGAACTTGACACTCAAGAAGTAGTAAACTTTCGACAAGGTTCTGCCCGTAATGCTCTGGAAGTCCAACCACCGTTCAAAAAATATATTTTCATAGAACAAGATAAGAATAATTTTTCCGAATTAGAGAAACTCAGGGATGAATTTTTGCTCAAGGATGAGTTCTCAAAAGATAGTATTGAGTGTATACTCACAGAAGCAAATGAATATTTGACTGATGTTTGTAATAAGAATTGGGAACGACATCGGGCATTAGTATTTCTCGATCCTTTTGGTATGCAGGTGGAATGGGAAACAATTAAATTAATTGCAGACACAAAAGCAATTGATTTATGGTTGCTTTTCCCAATTGGTACCGTCAATAGATTACTAAAAAGGGATGCTGAAATCCGTGAGGCTATTCAAGAAAAACTAAACAAGTTTTTTGGTGAAGAAGATTGGTATGAGATATTCTACAAACTGGCTTATGAAAATTCACTATTTGGTGAAGAAGAACGATGGGAAAAAGCAGGTAATATATTTACAGAAATTGAACAATACTTCATGAAGCGACTACAAGGAATTTTTGCTGGTGTAGCAACTAATCCGCTTTCTCTACGTAATTCAAAAAATGTTCCATTGTATTTATTGTGTTTTGCAGCAGGAAATCCACGCGGAGCTAAAACAGCGGTAAAAATTGCGCAAGATATACTTTTAAGACAGTTGCGTCAAGGATTCTCACACTAAAAGGATTAATAAATGGCTACCTTATCTTCAAGTATTGAGTGGACAGAATCTACGTGGAATCCTGTGCGCGGCTGCACCCGCGTATCTGAAGGTTGTAGGTTTTGTTACGCCGAACGTATTGCAGCACGGTTTTCTGGTAAAGGCATGGCTTACGAAGGATTAGCAAAAAATACGAAAACTGGTCCACAATGGACGCGGGAAGTTCGTACTATTCGTGCACTCCTTAACGAACCATTAAAATGGAAAAAACCTCGTAGAATTTTTGTCAACTCAATGAGTGATCTGTTTCATGAAAAGATTGAATTGCGCTATATTCAAGACGTTTTTTCTGTGATGGAAAAGGCAGATTGGCATCAATTCCAAGTTTTGACGAAGCGGGCATCACGGCTGCTGGAATTTAGCCCGAAGTTGCCGTGGCCTTCAAACGTCTGGATGGGGGTTAGTGTTGAAGATAGTCGCGTGATGGATCGGATTGACGATCTACGTCAAACGGAGGCAAAAATTAAATTTCTTTCGCTTGAACCACTTATTGGTCCTCTACCGGATTTGGAGTTGAGCGGTATAGATTGGGTGATCGTGGGTGGAGAGTCTGGTCCTGGCGCGCGCGAAATGAAAAAGAAATGGGTTGTTGAAATCCGAGATCAGTGTAAAAGAGACGGAGTGCCTTTTTTCTTTAAGCAGTGGGGCGGCATACGTAAATCAAAAACGGGAAGAGAATTGGATGGACGCACTTATAATGGAATGCCCGGGGAAAAGATCTAATCAGTACGCAGCGCCTCAATAGGTGAAAGTGAAGACGCTTTTATGGCAGGATATAGCCCAAATGAGATACCGATCAACGCTGAAAAGGATATAGAAATTAACACCCATTCCGTTGAAACAACTGAAGGCCATTCAGGCACAATTTTGGCGATTTTGACAGCGAGAAGTGCCATACCTTGCCCAGCGAAGACACCCAAAGCTATGCCTATCAATCCGCCCAAACCACACATCACAACAGCTTCCATTAAAAACTGTGTGAGGATATCAAACCGTGTTGCACCGAGTGCTTTCCGCAGCCCTATCTCACGTGTCCGCTCAGTAACAGCGACAAGCATCATGTTCATTATACCGATGCCGCCAACAAGCAGCGAAAAACCAGCAATACTCCCCAACGCTATTTTTATCACTCTACTGATCTTTTCCAACTGTGCCATGCCTTCACGCATATCAAAAATTCTAATGAAGTCATCTTGATTTTTATGCCGCTTACGAATGACTGCTTTTACTTCTTCAATTGCTTTCGGGACATCTTCAACAGTGTTTGCATAGACGACAATATCCTGAACCCTATCATCGCCAGTGAAACGTTTCTGAGTAGTTGTTAACGGCATAAAGACAAGGTTATCATAACTCCATCCGAATCGGAGACTTCTACCTCTCGGTTTCATCGTGCCTACAACCGTAAAACGCTCTGTGTACCGCTTTTTATCCCTTCGCCCCCATCGGTCATAGCGTCCATCGCCTCTGGCAATTTTGATTTCTTGCCCCAGCGGTGATTTGTTACCGAACAGAGACGTTGCAACCTCATCTCCAAGCACACAGATGGTCGATGCATTTTCTACGTCTTCATCCGTAATGAACCGACCTTCTTGAATATCCCAGTCCATTGAAGTATGGTAGGTAGCATCTACCCCATTATAACCTGCGCGAGTTTGCGCGCCGCCTGCAGCTTCAATTAACGCACCTCTCCATTCTGGAATTCTTGGTGTCACGGCTTTCACGGAGGGGCATTCCGCTGCAATTGCCAATACATCTCCGTACTTCATATACTCATTGCTACGGATTCTTACCCATTGCGTGCCTACCCGTTTATACCATGTGCGGTAGATAGTAAACTGGTTTGCGCCACCAAGTTTTTGTGCATCACGTAACACAATTTCTTTAGCACCATCACCGATTGAGATCATCGCCAGCACAGAGGCGACACCGATGATGATCCCAAGCATCGTCAGCAGCGAACGCATCTTATTTGAGCGAATAGCGGTAATCCCGACAGCAATTGCTTCTATTATTCGCATACTATCTTCTCAAAACTTTATAAATATATTTGCAATGGAAACCAATTTATCAGGTGTGCTTTGTAAACGCGCTGATCCGAAAATCTCGTTTATATGTAGAATCTACGAAAATCAACTTAAGGTATTGATTTCAATTAGACGTGATTAGCTAAATAGGTTTATTATTTCTTGGACGAGTGAAAATAGAAGGCAGGTTTTGAACTAAAACATTTAATCTTTTCGCAGTGCCTCAATAGGGGATAGCATAGAGGCTTTTATTGCAGGATACAACCCAAAAGATATTCCAATGGCAGCAGAAAATAAAACCGAAATCAAAACCCACTGTGCAGAGACAACTGCTGGCCATTCCGGCACAATTTTAGCGATCTTGACTGCCAGAACGGACATACCTTCTCCTATAAAGATGCCCAATCCGATACCTATAATTCCTCCTACGGCACACAGGATAACAGACTCAATAAGAAATTGGAACATTATATCAAACGGTTTTGCACCAAGCGCTTTCCGCAAACCAATCTCGCGAGTACGTTCAGTGACAGCAACCAACATCATATTCATTATGCCGATACCACCAACGAGCAGTGAAAAACCGGCTATGCTGCCAAGCGCAATTTTTATCATCTTACTGATTTTTTCTAACTGCCGAATACCTTTCCGCATCTCATAGATTTTGACAAAATTATCTTCGCCTTTGTGACGTTTACGGATTACCTGTTTCACCTCGCGTACGGCATTAGGAACATCTTCAACGGAATTGGCATAGACTACGATTTCCTGGATATGATCGTCGCCAGTAAAACGTTCTTGAGTAGTTGTTATCGGGAAAAAGACCATGCTATCGAAACTCCACCCGAAACGTAGACTTCTACCCCTTGGCATCATTGTACCAACAACCGTGAACCGGTCAGTTATCCTTCTGCTCCGTCTTTTTCCTCGGTGGTCATAGTATCTTACTTTCCGAGCAATTTTTATTTCTTGCCCAAGAGGAGCCCCATCACCAAATAGATCAGTTGCAACTTCATCGCCAAGCACACAAATTTTAGTTGCGTTTTTAACGTCTTCGTCGCTAATAAATCTACCCTCTTGTACTTTCCAATCCATTGCAGTTTTAAAGGATGTATCTACACCGTTATACCCCGCACGCGTTTCAGAACCGCCAGGCGCTTGGATCAAACAGCCTTTCCAATTTCGTATTCTTGGCGCGACATCACTTACCGCCGCACATTCTGATTCTATCGCAAGCACATCACCATAGTTAAGATATTCCTTCGTACGGATTGGAATGTTGTGTTTTCCCAATTTTTTAGTGGACTTGCGATATAAAGTAAACTGATTCGCGCCACCAAGTTTCTGGGCATCACGCAGCACAATCTCTTTTGCACCATCGCCAATGGCTATCATTGCAAGCACCGCCGCGATGCCGATTATTATGCCAAGCATTGTTAAGAATGATCGCATTTTGTTGGCACGTATCGCGGCAATCCCAATTGATAGCCCTTCAATTAAACTCATGTAATCTTTTCAACTTTCACATACCATTACAAATATACGTGTTATACGTCATTGAGAAAAATACGTTTATTTTAAATGAGGGTGTGCATAAATAATTCCGATGTTAAATTTGCGTTTAAAGGTAGTAGGCACGCTCCGCGTGCCATCCGCAAGCGAAGAGGTTACGGCACACGAATAAGATTTTAAACACACAGACGCCATTTTTAAGAGAGAACAGTTCGTTATTGGTGAAATAGTGTAGAGCAAACTTTCAGTTTGCGGACTAATATGCACAAACTAAAAATTTGTGCTACTATGTGGCAACTTAGGTTACATAACGTGAGTTTGAGAATACTTTAATAAAGTGAATTTGGCTCAATGATTTAAAGAAATTCAACACGATATATTAGGGGTATTCAAATTTTGATCCCCATAGGCGTCAATTTAGCGTGCATCCAGGCCGGTAGGTTCGGTTACAATCCGAACCTACCGGCCTGGGTATTCAGTGCATAATTCTTTTCTTAAATTGACGCCTATGGGTATTCAAATTTTGATCCCCAATATATTGCAGCACTCCAGCGGAATGCTATGTGTGCTGGATCACATACCGCTCCTAATGAAGTTTAAAAAATAAATTAGGTAATTCGTGGAAATATCCAGCAGAATACGCGTATGGTATTCTGCATTGGTTAGAAACCGCACCTACCGGGTTTGGGGAAAATTAGAATTACCCAATTAAAAACTTAATCTTCATTAGGAGCGGAGTGATGCGTAGGAGGCTGCTATAAACATATTGCTCCTAATGAAGTTTAAATAAATATTTCGGTAAGGGACGAGGTTAGGAAACCTCGTCAGCAGCAGGTGTACATCTCTGCTGGCGAGGTTTCCTAACCTCGCCAAATTACCCAATTTATTTTTTAATCTTCATACGGAGCAAAAGATTTGTTCTGATATTCGTGTTGGTTTCCATGCCAAGATGCGTGTAAACAACACGACATTCAATATTGAATTCTTTTTCAAACTCACGTTTACATAAGAGAGATATATTTTCAGAAATGGTATAAGATATAGAAATATAGAATCTGGTAGAAATAAAAAAGGCGGATATGAATATCCGCCTTGTGAGGTGAAATATAATTTTATTTTTGTTTTGGGTAAGCAGTATCAAGTGAGAGAATAGCGTAACTGGTTGCTAACACAGGGAGTGCTTCCATCCAGCGGCTGTTCTCATTCACCCAGGAACCATCAGGTTTTTGGACTTCAATCAATTTTTCAGCAAGTTCTTGATACCAATCGTGTGAAACGCCTTTCGCGTCTATGATGGTATTTTTTCCGTATAGACGCAACGCCTTTGCCATCGTGTGATAGTTATAGTAGAGGCCTTGTGCCCCCATGCCGTAGTTCTCTTCGACCGTGAAGTGCTTTCCAATCCATTGGACAGCAGATTTCACGCGGTCATCATTTTTATCTACATTTGCGTAGATAAAACTCAGCAACCCGGCGTATGTCATGCTGGCATAGGATCGCGGACTACCAGCTTCATCCGTGCCTGCCTTGCTTTCACCATCGGGTGAATAAATAAATCCACCATCGTTGCCTGCCCATTTCTGATCGTTGCTTTCGCTACGGTTTTGGGTGCGTTCCAGAAATTTAATCGCTTTGTTCCAAACTTCATCATCATCAGACCCGCTCTCTTTCAACGCTTGAATAGCAAGGTTTAGGTTAGAAAGATCGTGTACGGATTCGCGACTACCATAGCCGATACCGCCATAATACACGCTTTCTTCATCTTGAACCTGAAGACCTTTTATAAAACCTTGTGCTTTTTTAATAACGTCTTCATATTTCTTTGGATTTGCAGTTGAAGAAAGAGCCATCACAGAAATAGAGGTATTGTAGTTGGGCAGCGCAGGTTGCTTGCTTATATCGTAAATAGCCCCGTTCTTCTGCTGCATCGCAACTAACCGATCAATTGCCTTCTGGATAAATGGATGTTTTTCATCTGAATATTTCTTCTGGGGATGCCGCAAAAATGCAGTGATTGCAAGCGCAGTTATTCCAGGATGGTCGGCAAAGAGTCCATCTTCACCTTGTTGTGTCTTTAACCATTCTAATCCCTTGTCAATACTGGCGGTAACACGTTTGTTTAATGCGTCATATTTAACAGTATCTGTTTCGTGGTTTGGGTGTGCGCCGATGTGGACGGTGATTGCAACCATCAGGAACACCAGCATTAACCCGATCAAGTTTTTAAATTTCATTTCAATTCTCCTATGAAAAGTTGATTAAATATATAGCAAATACGATTATATAGCAAATAAGCAAATACGATGCCAAAATCCAAAGGTAAATTTCGGGCAAAAACTTCTAATTTTGCGATAATTGTTCAGAAAATGAACAATACTGTCCATTTTTTGAACAATATCTTTGTTTACATCATTTATACTTGTATGAGTTTATCTTATGAAAAAGCACTTTAATAACGTGAGATATCCCAAAGTAGTACCGTACCATCCGAGGCTCCGCTTGCGAGGGTGTTGCCATCAGTACTAAACACCACACAATTAATCTGAGCTGTATGTCCTTTAAATTTTACTTTTTGGGTGCCTGTTGCAACATCCCAGAGATACACACCAAAGTCCTCAGTTCCTGTTACGCCAGCAATTTTGCTACCATTCGGACTGAAGGCAACGTCCAAAACAATGCCCCGCACCTTTGGTTTTGGTCCAGTGAGTGTTGCTTTTTGGATGCCAGTTACAACATCCCAGAGATGTACCGCCTTTTCAATGCCCATAACGAGGGTACTTCCATCTGGACTAAATGCAACACCGTTCATCCAAACATTATCCTTGGTGAATTTCGTTATTTGGGTTGCAGTGGTGACATCCCAAAGACACATACTATCATCACTAACACCTGCAAGCGTTTTTCCATCCGGACTGAATGCCACACTCTTTACCGAATCTTTATGTTCCGTGAACATTGTCTTTTGCTGTCCTGTGGCAACTTCCCACAGAATCACTGTGTTATCTCTACAACCACTTGCCAGCATTTTTCCATCCGGACTGAAGTCGACACTTTCTACACAATTTAGACCTTTATTTTCTGTAGATATGGCGTGCCCTTTAAATCGTGCTATTTCCCCACCACTCACAGCGTCAAACAGAAATACATTCGGATGAAAAGCTCCGATTGCAATTGTACTTCCATCCGGACTGAATGCCATACTTAAAGGTTCAGGAGCAGTTTTCATAAATGCCTCCCTATAGTTTGTATTCTCAGCATCCCACTCATACATCGTCCAACCATTTCCACCCCGTGCAAATGTTTTTCCATCTGGGCTAAACGCAACACTCCAAACATCCCCTATGTGTCCATGAAGTTGAGTTGTATGTTGTCCACCGTTACTATCCCAGAGTCGTACTGTAGAATCAATGCCTCCCGATGCAATTGTGTTGCCATCTGGACTAAATGCGACACCTAACACCTGTGATGCATGTCCTATGAAGGTAGCCGTATTTTTTCCTGTCACCACATCCCACAGATATAATCCTTTCCAAGAACTCAGTACTATATTTCTGCCATCCGGACTGAAAGCAAAGTTTTTAAGAAATAGTGAATCATCCTTAGTTCCACTAAATGTGGATATTTGTTTATTGGTAATCACATCCCATAGGATCACTTTACCTCTTCCATTAGCACTTGCGAGTCTTGAACCATTCGGACTAAACGCTAAACACGTTATATCTCGCCTATATGCTATGAGTGCGGATTTTTGTTGACCAGTTTTTGCATCCCACAACAGTATAGTACCACCCTCTCCACCACTGGCGAAAGTAGTTCCATCTGGACTAAACGCAACACTTCTGACTTCTTTGGTATGATTTGTAAGTATAAATTTGTGTTTTCCAGCACTCAGATCCCATACAATCACAGTGCCATCCTTACCGCCACTTACAAACGTATTTCCATCCGGACTGAAGGCGGCACCATTAACATGACCTGTATGTCCAGTGAGCGTAGCTTCCAAGGCAGTGTTATCAACATTCCAGATAAAAACAGCATCATCAGTTGCACTCGCGAGGGTTTTACCATCTGGACTAAACGTCACATTATAAATATGACCTATATGCTCTGGCAATTTCGTTTTTTGTACTCCTGTGGTGATGTCCCATAGGCGCACTGTTCTATCTTCACTCCCACTGGCAAGTGTGCGTCCATCCGGACTAAATGCTACACTATTAACTCTATGTTCATGTCCCTTGAATGTTGCTTTCGGTTTGGCACCAGCAATATCCCAAAAAATAAGTTCATTATCTGTTGCACTTGCCAAGATGCTGCCCTCTGGATTGAAAGCAAGACTAATCACATGACTTGTATATCCTTGCTGCCGTACTGCTATTCGCTTGCGGGTGCTTACATCCCACAACTGCATCTCATTATAACTTCCCAATGCAAGTGTTTCCCCATCCAGACTGAATGCCACACTCATAACACTTTGTGCGCGGACCTCAAGTGATTCAACGAATGTTGTGTCAAGATCGAATATCCATACTATTCCATGACTTTTTTCATTCCATCCAGCAATCACGAGCATATTTTTATTTATAGGATGAAACGCAAGGTCTCCTATTTTTTCTGTATATTGGGTGATCACATCTTTCTGCTTACCGGTTTCCACATCCCAGAGATGAATGGGACCTTTGTAATTATAACTTGCAAGTGTTTTACCGTCTGGACTGAAAACTACATAATTAACACCTTCTTTATGTCCAGAGAGAACTCTTTTTTTTTTAGCTTTAACAACATCCCATAAAATAATTTTGCCTTCCCGGATAGTACTTGCTAATGTGTTGCCATCGGGACTAAATGTAATGCTTGAAACATAATCTGTCTTTTTCGTAAGCGTTGCTTTTTGTGTGCCATCAGCAACATTCCATAACACTATTTCTTCCTGAATTGCGGCGGCGAGTGTACTACTATCGGAACTAAAAGCCATGTTTCTGATAGGATTTGTATGCGCACCTAACAACGCACGTTCTTGATATGTATGTGCATCATAAAGCCAAATACCGATATTGGTTGCTACGGCGAGGGTGTTGCCATCAGGCGAATACGCAACATCGTTGATACGACCTTTCCCAAACCGCGCTTTTGCGCCTTCAGGCAAATGCCATTGCAAAGAGTCTTGCGCATAAATACTTGGTAAACATAACGAAAAAATAAAAAAGAAAATAAAGAAATGAAAAAACGGATATTTCATTGATTTCCCATTGACCCAGCTTAGATTTGCACCGTCTGCCCTGTCTCTGCAGATTGCATTGCAGCATCATACACCTGCATCACTCTACGCATCTCATCCGGTTTAACCACCAATTCTGCCCCTTTATTCAGGACATCGGCTATGTTCTGATAATAAGACTTCCATGTGCCGCGCACACTCTCAATCACAAGTTCACGATTTTCACCCCCTGCCGCTGTCCAAACTTTCGCGTAGTTCGCGGGGTCTTCTTCAGCAGCATCAATATCACCTTCACGCATCGGTCCCTCTTGCGGATCTAAGCCGTATTTGATTAAACCGCCTTCGTCACCAACAACATACCAACGCGGTTTCTCCGCTTTAGATAGATTACCAATCTCAATTTGATACCGCATATCGTTCTCAAACTTAATGATGAGGTTTGCATAGTTGCCAATATCGGTGTCCCATTTTGTGTTGTAGTGAATATCACAATAGACAGATTCAACGGGTGCTTCTCCGAACTGCAATGCTTGATCTACGAAGTGTGCGGGCCAATCGTAAAGAATGCCGCCACTTTGACTTTTAACACCGCGCCAACCGCCCGGTGCACCGTAGCGCATTATCGCCACTTGAAAAAGATAGGGTGTTCCGAGTAGACCATCAGCAATTACCTTTTTGACGGTGAGATAATCCCAATCCCATCGGCGATTATGAAAAACGCTGAGCATAACGTCATTGCGTTCACTTGCAGCAATCATCGCATCTGCTTCAGCGGTGTTCATCGCCATGATTTTATCTGTGACGAGGTGTTTGCCAGCATCCATCGCTTTAATAGCGAGCTCAGCATGCGTATCGTGCGGTGTGGCTAAAACAACGAGATCAACGTTATCGTCAGCGATCACTTCATCTATTGTTTGATAGATTTGTGCGTTTGGATACGCTTCGCGTGCAGCTGCGCGGCGTTCCTCATTCCGCGTTGCAATCGCATATAGATTTAACCCATCCGCTAAACCAACAAGATAGGAATGAAATGCACGTCCGGCATATCCATAACCAATAACAGCGGTATTTATCATATTATTTCAACATCGGCTTCCGAGGATAGCCGATGTTCCCTTTCATTTTTTATCGTTCAGTGTCCAGTCGTAGCCTAAATAGTGAAATTTAACATCTTTTGCTAACACAAAGTCTGCGTCTTCAACAGGTAGATAATCCGCGAGAAAATCTGGGACACCATCATAACCTTCCGTAAAATCTTTCTTATACCACTTAAAGATTTTTGAAAGATACACGCGGCGTTTCGCGCGGTCTAATCGGACCTTCTCTGGATTGGTAACAAATTTGAGTGTGACAGCGTCTAATTGTTCCTCAATTGTTTCAGACAGATACACACTGTTTTCTAAAGGTGGACAACTTTTTGACGCACACACGAGCGCGAAATGAACGCGTGGGTCAACAAATTCTTTGCGGATAATGTCGTGTTCAATCTGATTAAGTGAGTATTTTTCACCAGCAACCTGAAACTTGAGTCGAGAGAAAAACCCACCGAACAACTTTATCTTGCGCACACTCTTTGTGGGATAGTGGTCTATAACGCCTTTTATGATAAGTGCATTGTATGTATTAATCCAAAATGCTAACTGTGCGCTGTAAGACATCTCTGCAGGTTTCGCAACTGCCAGTAGATCCAAATACGCTTCCAGTTTTTCTGGGTTTGCTTTCAGTTTTGCGTAATCAACTTTTCCCTTATCCACATGTTCTTGCAACACCTGATTAAATAGGTCATGGGAAAAAGGTGTATCGGTTGCGTCCTGCCCTTCACGCGAATCCGCTTCTACACGGTAGTGATATTGAAAGATTACACTGACTACAGATAAAAGCAATAGGCAGCCAATTAGAATGCGGTTTTTCATTACGCTATGTCCTCACTTTATATCTATTTTAGCATATCTTGACATTTTTTGCAGGTAAAAACGGAAGGTAGCAGAAGCAATTGAATCATTCTGCGGGTGTGTAAAGTTTTTTGCATGTGTGTCTGAATCGCAGATTACACGGAGGACGCGGAAGATGCGGAGAGGAGGTTGGCAAGGTAAGTTCCTTTTCAAGAGATTTAGGCAAACTTTGAATAGGCGTTTAGGAGTCCCAAACTTAATAATCCGCGAAATCTGTGACAATCCGCGATTTAGACAGCAAAATGGGAAACGTCTCAGACAACGCACCTTAGCCCAAACTTTGCCAAAATATTTACACACCCCAAAATACCCAATACTTGTCAAAAAGCTCTTTTTCAATTACAATGTGTATGTGTACACTTTAGAACCGCTTACACCTCAAAATTGTGACGATTGGGATTCAATCATCCAACAATGCCCGAATAGCGATGCTTTTCAGAGTACTACATGGCGAGATGCACTTGCCAATTCCTTCAAGCAGCTTGACCCTGTATATCTGCTTATTAAACAGGATGAATCGATAATTGGGGGAGTCCCTGCATTTGTGTTTGAGCCGATGCCGGGTATACGATTGTGGCATTCAATGCCATGGAATTTGTTCGGGGGTCCGCAGGTGATTAATTCTGTGCAAGTAGAAACTGTATCGTTGATTTCAACGATTGAGACCTATCTGAAAACAGCATCAGCGGAAAAAGGGTGGTGTGAGTTGTGTTGGACACTCTCACCTGAGGACACAATAAAATATGGTGACTTGCTAACAGACAGAGGGTATGAGCGAACAGAACGGTTTACCCATATTCTTAAGACAAACGGAGATATTGATTCCCTCTGGCGTGCTTACAATAAACGGGTCAGAGGAGCAGTTCGTAAAGCGCAAAAATCGGGTGTAGAGGTTACTGATACCGAAAGCGGTGAGGATTTATCCACATTCTACGACATGTATCTAATAACCGTGAAACGTTTAGGAGGGACACCGAAACCTCGTGCGCTCATGAAAACGCTACTACAGCACGGTGTTGCCAAACTTGCTATCGCTACATATCAAGGCACTATCATTGCCGGATTACTCTATCTCTATTTTAATCGTACCGTAACTTTGTGGTGCGAAGCTTCTTTACCTGAATATTTACAATACCGTCCAAATAATGCAATTTTTCATCACATTATCACATGGGCATGTAAGGAAGGATATGAATGGGTGGATTTCGGTGCATCACCACCGGAAAACGAAGGATTAATCGCACATAAGGAACAATATCGCGCCCAAAAAAATGATTTCTGTAGTTATACTAAAGTAGTGTTACCATTCAAAAGATCGTTGTGGACACGGAGTGAAAATCTGCTTAGAAAAATATATACCTGGCTACAGTAAAGATAACTTGAACACAGCAATAGGAGAAATAATGGAACGAAAACCTAATTTAATCTTCGTTTTCGGTGATCAACACCGTCAATGTGATGTCGGATGTGCAGGCAACCCGCAAGTACAAACACCTGCTATGGATAAACTTGCTCAGGAAGGGATGTTCTTCCCGAACACCTTTACCAACGTCCCGATCTGTGTCCCCGCACGTGGATGCTTGATGACTGGTAAACACCCGTTAAGCCACAAAGCAGTTTCCAACGATTTGCCGCTGCCATTGTCTGAAACAGGTGTTGCAGAAGTTTTCAAAGACGCAGGATATGCAACTGGCTATATCGGCAAATGGCATCTTGGCGGCATGCCGAGGGATAAATTTATTACCCATGAAATGCGGTTCGGTTTTGATCATTGGGTCGGATGGAATTGTCATCATAACTATTTCAATGCACCCTACCACGATTCTGATGGAAACCGAATGCAGGTTGAAGGCTACGAACCGGAGTTTCAAACCGATCAGGCTATCCAATACTGCCGTGCCCACGCTGATGAACCTTTCTGTCTCTATGTAAGTTGGGGACCGCCACATAATCCGTATGAACATGTGCCAGAAAGGTATAAAGAAATGTATCCACCAGAGGAAATTCAATTACGTCCGAATGCTGTAGATACACCTGCAACGCGAAAGAACATCTCTGGTTACTACGCGCACATTACGGCTTTAGACGAAAACCTTGGGCGTTTAATGGCAGCATTAGATGAAATCGGCATTGCAGAAGATACTATCCTTGTCTATACATCTGATCATGGCGATATGCTCGGAAGTCACGGGCATGTGAGAAAAGAGCGTCCGTGGGACGAATCAAGTCGAATCCCCTTCATGATCCGTTATCCGCGCAAAATCCCTGCAGGCGTTACGCGTGACACTTTACTAAGTCTTGTCGATTTCATGCCGTCCATGCTATCCTTGTGTGACCTTCCAATTCCGGAGGGCGTTGAAGGTATTAACCTTTCAGATGCGATGCTTGGAAAGGCAATTGACGAACCACAGTCTGTTCTGCTGGAAATCCCATTACACGGCAGTGAAGGGTTCAATTTCGGTCTCCGTGAATGGCGGGGTGTCCGAACCCATCGCTACACGTATGCACGCCATTATGATGGCACGGGGTGGCTGCTTTACGATAATGATAATGACCCGTATCAGATGAACAATCTCATTGATGATGCAAACTCACAAACACTTCAAGAAGAATTAGAGGCAGAACTTCAGCAGTGGCTTGCCCGAATCAGCGATCCATGTCTTCCTGGGTTGGACCATATCCGACAACTCGGATTAGCAGAATTGTGGAACATCAGCGAGCAGCGGTTTGGTGGAAGAAATCCGAGATGGGCATAAGGGAAAAGTATGAAAAAGCGAGTACTCATTATCGGTTGGGATTGTGCTGCACCTGAACTGGTTTTTGATGCGTTCAAAGACGACATGCCCAATACATACCGCTTGATGCAAGAAGGTATCTATGGTGAATTGGAGAGCACGGTCCCGCCTATCACCGTACCAGCGTGGATGTGCATGATGACAAGTCGTGATCCGGGTGAACTCGGTATTTACGGCTTTCGTAACCGTTCGGATTACTCATACAACGCGCTCACCATTGCTAACGCACACGCTTTGCAAGTACCAACACTCTGGGAACTTCTTGGACAAGCACAAAAACGTTCTGTTGTTTTGGGAGTGCCGCTTACCTATCCTGCAAAGCCGTTTCCGGGATGGATGGTTACCAGTTTTCTCACCCCATGCGATCTCAATGCTCCGTTAACACAGCGTAACCTACAATGGACATTTCCATCAAGGTTGACGCGTGAAATCGCGCAAGTCGCCCCGGACTACATGATTGATATTCCAAATTTTCGCACCGACAAACGTGCAGAATTGGAACAGCAGCTCCTCAAAATGACACGCGCACGGTTCAAATTAGCACGTTATCTGCTTGAGAAAAAAGCGTGGGATTTCTTCATGATGGTGGAAATGGGTTCTGACCGACTTCATCACGCGTTCTGGCGATTTTGGGATAAGACGCATCATAAGTACGAACCGAATTCGCCGTTTGCTGGGACAGTGCGAAATTACTATCGAACGCTTGATGAAGAACTCGGACAAATGTTGACGTATGTTGATGACGATACTACCGTCATGGTTGTCTCCGATCACGGCGCAAAACGGATGGATGGGGGTATCTGTGTCAATGAATGGCTACGAAAGCACGGTTATCTGACGCTAAAAGCCGAACCGCAAGGCATTACCCGATGGACAACAGATATGGTAGATTGGCAGCAAACAAAGGCATGGGGAGAAGGTGGCTATTACGCCCGCATCTTTATCAATGTTGACGGGAGAGAGCCTCATGGAATTGTCAATGCGCAAGATTACGAGAGTGTCCGTGATAAATTAAAAACACAACTTGAGGGAATCGTAGACGAATCAGGACAGAATATCAGGACACGCGTTTTTAAGCCGGAGGAGATATATCGTGAGTGCCGCAACATTGCGCCTGACCTTATCGTTTACTTTGGCGATCTTTTTTGGCGTTCGGTCGGGAGTGTTGGATATAATAGCATTTATACCTACGAAAACGACACCGGCCCTGACGACTGTAACCACGCGGAAATGGGCATGTTTATTCTCAAAGACGGTAAACAACCGCGCGGACTTGTTCCCACAAAAAGCATATACGACATTGCGCCGACAGTACTAAAAGAATTCAGTATTGACATTCCGAATTCAATGCGCGGAGAACCGATTTATGTGTCAAATATTTAGTTTTGATCGGTTTTGTTACGATGTTTCTCTCAAATATTGACTAAATGAACTGATTTACCCCAGTTTTTTTAAATGTCTTTGTTCTTCATGGTTTTCAAGTAGTTTGTGTTCGGTAGGTGCGGTTTCCTAACCAATGCAGAATACCATACGGGGAATGCTATATAGCATTCATACCGTTGATTTGGCGTATTCTGCCTGTAACTAAAAAAACAAAATAAACCCTGTTAATTTGGTTATTATCCTGCACAATCGGTCATAGGAAAATATGGATCAAGGAAAATATCAGTTCATTATAATGTCTAATATTTTCTTGACACAGAAATATATCTGTTTTATTATATTCTAAATGCTAATTACTGATAGATTTTATCCGAATCTACAGTATACATCGGATTTGTATTTATGTTGATGTTAGGAGGAAAACAAACCAAACATGAAAAAACTTTTAGCGATATGCCTCGTTTTAATATGGGTTGTGTCGTTTGGCTGTAAACAGGAAAAAATCATACCTGAACTTTCGCCGGGCAGAGATAAATTGTTGGGAGCTGGTCTCGCAATAGACGCCATTGAGAATCATCTCAAACTCGCAGAAATAGAAGAGGAAAATAAGGATGAGCCTCGCGCACTCTTGCTAATTGGGTATAGTCACGCACTTTCTACGAACCTAACGTGGCTAAAAAATAACGAGAAGGAAACCGAATATCGGAACGAGCGAGCCCGACGCCTAAAAGAACTTAATGCCTCCGAAATAGAGGAATTGTTTAAAGTACTTAATCACGGATATCGTGTTCAAAAGGATACTATCCAAATCCTAATTGATAAAGGTCTCCCTGTCATACCACTCATCTTAAAGAGTTTTATTGAAAATAAGTATTCCGATGCCCATGAAGATTTCACCGATATCCTGACACAGATTGGCAGCAAAGGCATTGATGAACTCTTTACCGCAGTAAATAGCGCAGATACCTCTATTCCAGTTAAGGATAGACTGATACGTATTATCGCAGATATTGGAGATTCTTCGGCTCAAGAAAGGTTAGAATCTCTTAAAAATACAGTGTCGGATACTGGGTTGAAGATAGAGATTCTTTCCGCCCTATATCGACTCGGCAATAAAGCATACCAAAAAGATATTGAGGCAGGTTTGACCGATAATAATATTTTAGCCCGTCAAGCCGCCGCAAGATCAATGATATTGCTTAATCAACCGTCTACTGACAAAATGATCAAGGCACTTAAGGACTCTGATGATTCAGTTCGGTTAGCTATTGTCCAAGCATTAGAAAAACATACTGATAAAAACGCAGTAGATAACTTGTTTAGTATGCTAACCAACAATTCCAGTATCAACACGAAAAAGGCTGTTGTGGAAACCCTAAGTCACTATGCTGAAAATGGTCTTGCAGATGGGTTGGCACCACGTCTAATCACGTTGTTGATAAGCATTGAGATTCCTGAGCACGAAGATAGGCATGAAGATAGAGTTTTTATTGTCCAACTGCTTAATAAACCAGCACTGATCAAGCAAATTCAAGCAGCAAATCCATTAGATAATTTACAGCATAAACTGTACGATTATTATGAAAATAAAGAAACCAACCCCACGGTAAATGGTGTGCTCAACGAACTACTACTTGAGCTTGAAAAATAAGTAGAAAATGTATAATCATGGATTATCATAACGTTTGTAGGAATTCCTACAAGTATCGCACTCTTCTCCGATAGTTGAGTTTTCGTCACGAACAAGGAGAAATTCCATGCAGAACTATCCATCAGACATTAAGATTACCAAAATTGAGCAGGTTACAGTTGAGATTGACCAGCCCGCTATCGGTTGTAATTCTGGTGCCAAAGAGATAAAACAACCTGACCCAAATGGGAAATGGCGTGAAGGGATTACCCGTATCTACACCAACGATGGAACTCTTGGTTGGGGGGCTACCAGTTGGGGGACATCTGCTGAAGAAGCAAAATCGGCTCTAAACAAGAATCCCTTTGAACTGTTGAATCCCGAAGATGGAGTCGTTGAAGCATACCGCGGATTTGAAAACGCATTATGGGATACAATCGGGAAAATACTTGGTAAACCCGCCTATAAACTTATGGGAACTAAATCCTATGGCAATGGGTTACCCGCTTATGATAGCACAATCTATTTCAACGATCTACTCTACGAAACGGAAGTTGAAGGTCTCAAACGGATTGAAAATGATGTCAAAAAAAGTTTAGCTAATGGATTTACTGCGTGCAAAATGAAAATGGGACGCGGCAATCATCTCATGGAACGTAAGGCAGGACTACAACGTGACATAGAAGTTGTCCAACTTGCCCGTAGTACTGCTGGAGATGGTTTTAAAATCCTCGTCGATGCTAACAACGCGTATACTTACGATGAAGTTATTACCTTTCTAAACGAGACAAGCAATTGTGATGTTTTCTGGATAGAAGAGATGTTTGAAGAGGATGTTGAGTTATACCGTAATCTGAAGGCTTATATCCAAGAAAAGGGCTTGAATACGTTAATTGCCGATGGCGAAACCCGCACCCGTGCACCGCTCGAATTCTACGATCCCTTCTTTGAAGCAGGCGTAATAGATGTGATCCAACATGATATGAAGGGACTTGGTGTTACCGGTTGGAGGCGACTTGCTGATATGGCCGCTGCACACAATGTCAAGTGTGCACCACATAACTGGGGTTCGCTGCTCGGTTTCTTTCTCAGCCTCCAATTCGCAAAGACGATTCCACATTTTTTGTACGGCGAAGTCGCAACCCTTACCAGCGATGTGATTGATGTCTCTGGCTACGGATTCAACGATGGAACGTTCATAGTGCCTGATACTCCCGGACTCGGTTTAGAACTCAATCAAGATGTGTATGATGCCCGTTATGCTGGTAATGAGCATTGGCAAGTCTCATAATAGTAGGCACGGCCCTTGTGCCGTACTTCCCAGGTAATCCAATGAAAAAAGGTCTCGTCGCAATGAGCAGAGGCGTAGATAGTTCCGACATTGCTTGCAGCGGTATATAGTGAAATCTAAATATATCTTTACATTTTATTTAGGTTAGCGGCGTTTGTAGTCGCGCAATTTATTGCGCCTTGGACATTCACAGGTAGGCACGCTTTGTAAGCGCGCCACCAATAGTGTTCAAGTAATTATATGTTTTACTATATGAACAGAAAAAAGGAGAAGTATATGATGTATATCAAAAGATTTGCGTGTTTAATTTTGCCTTGTTTTATCTTGGCATCTATTTATTTTCCTAAAGTTCTGGCACAGGATATAATTGTCGAGGATATAGAAGTCATTGATCTCAAATCGAGAAGTGTTGTCGGCAAGTACGTTGTGGGCGAGGAGGGCCTTGAATTAGGTAGTGTCTATCTCATTGACAGGGATTATTTTGTCAAGGATATGTCAGAAGAGTTCGAAGGCGCAACGTTTATCATGACAGCAATGGAGGATGAACGTTCTAAAGGTGCTGATTTCATCACATTTAGAGTTAAAGTCCCTATAGTCGTTTGGCTGGCTACTGACAAAAGATGGGAGAATCCGCCAAAATGGGCCTCAGAAGGTAATGGATGGAAAGAGCAGCCTGATTATTTGGTGCAAACCAATGAGGAGGATACGGATATTTTCGTCCTTCTGAACAAGGAATTTCCCGCAGGTGACATATCTCTCGGTGGTAATAACGATGCACCTGCAAACTTGGCTCCGATGTACTGGATATTCCTAACGCGTGGTGCCGAAGGGGCTGCTGTGGAGGCAACGGACAAACTCACGACGACATGGGGTAAATTAAAGAACAACCGATAAAGAAAATGACTTCAGCTACTTCTTCAGTACCAGTACACTAAAGAGTCTAAAAAGCAAAGCCAGCCATCTCGGCTGGCTTTGCTTTTTAGAGGGTATTGCCTAACTAATACCGTTTCTGAATGATAACTTCTCATTAACAAAAAACACGTTAGTGTGAATGTCAAACGCACATTCATCACGCGCAATTTATTGCGTCTCTTTCAACCTTTGGAAACGCTATTTTTCACTATTGGATTAGAAAACTCGACAATTGAATGTCTCTGGATGGTCCCCGAATTTTTCCTGACAAATCTGCTATTATGTGGTATAATTATAAGCAAAATTGATAGATACACTGCTGGCTTAAGCGTGTTGTACTTTGCACCAGACTTTTAACTTACTGGGTAATCCCATGAAAAAGATTCTCGTCGCAATGAGCGGTGGCGTAGATAGTTCCGTTACCGCTGCCATGATGGTTGACGCAGGTTATGATGTCACTGGCATCACGATGCGCCTCGGTGCGCCTGACACAATTGAGGTGGAACCGGAACGTCCCAATTGCTGCTCTTTGGAGGGCATTGAGGACGCGCGACGTGTTGCTACCCAACTCGACATCCCTTTTTACGGCGTGAATTATGAGGATATTTTCCAAGAACAGATCATTGACTACTTCGTTTCGGAATACCTTGTCGGTAGGACACCAAGTCCTTGTATGGTTTGTAACCGAGAACTCAAATTCGGCAAACTCCTTGACCTCGCAAAAACGTTGGAATGTGAGGCAATCGCAACAGGTCATTATGCCCGAATTGAGCAGCATCTTGATACAGGACGTTATCTTTTACGTAAAGCACTTGATGTCAGCAAGGATCAATCGTATTTCCTCGCAGCACTCACTCAGGAACAATTACAGTGCGCTATGATGCCTCTCGGTGAATACACGAAAACTGAGGTGCGCAACCTTGCGCGTAAGTATCAATTACGAACAGCCGAAAAGATTGAAAGCCAAGAACTTTGCTTTGTGGCAGATACCAATTATAGACGTTTCCTTCAAGATAGAATTCCTGAAAAGATTGAAAGTGGTGATATTATTGACAAGGATGGCAAAGTTCTCGGCAAGCATCAGGGGGTGCCATTTTATACCGTTGGACAGCGGCGCGGTCTCGGCATAGCGGTAGGCAAACCGCTCTATGTGACGCAGCTCAACGCAAAAGAGAATACTGTCGTTGTCGGTGAACCGGATGATCTTCTTGAGGATACCATGCACGTTGAACATATCAATCTCATTTCCATTGAGAAGATGACGGAATCGGTCCGCGCACACGTCAAAATCCGTTCCCGTGACGAGGGGGAGGCAGCCACTATTTCACCTATCAGTGATACAGAAGCAGTTGTTAAGTTTGATGCACCGCGCCGCGCAATCACTCCCGGACAAGCTACCGTCTTTTATGACGGTGAATATGTTCTTGGTGGTGGATGGATTGTTAATTCTGGCAACACCCAGCTAAAATAAGGAGACAACTTAGATGAAAGATACCCCGCAAGATATAACAAACTTTGAGAACTTTAAAAATTTGTTGAAACCATATTTAATTGGATTGAGTATCGTTTATGCAATAATAATAACATTCATTACTTTCATTACTATTTGCATATCTATAACTAACTGGGAGTTTTCAAAACTACTCATTTCTTGGTTTATGGATATGGGGGCTACGTTTGATGGAAAGAACATTCATTATAGTGTTATTACATTAGGCATTCGTACCCTCGGCATTTTCACGTTAGGCATTTTTTCCGTGGGCATAATCGCTATGGGGATTAATGTGGTCGGCGGGTTTGCATTCGGTGTCAACGCTTTAGGGATTGTTGCTATCGGTACAAACGCAGTTGGAGTGATCGCAATCGGTTGTAATGCCGTTGGTGTTGTCGCGATCGGCGTAAATGTTATTGGTATCTATGCCATATCTTATTCAGAATCCTGCATAGGTAGATATCAGCTTGCCCCCCATCGCCAGGATGCTGAGGCGATCGATTTCTTTTCACGGTGGTTCCCGAAGTTGACTGATTCCATTTCTTCGCAATAGTATTTGATAGATGAAATCTAAACTCCTCTGTCTGCTCGGTCCTACAGCAGTCGGTAAAACGGAGATAGCGATTCAACTTGCACAACACCTCAATGCTGAAATTGTCTCTGTCGATTCCCGCCAAATCTATCGGCAGATGGATATTGGCACTGCTAAACCTACCGCTGAAGAACAGCAAGCAGCACGACATCACCTCATAGATTGTGTGGACATTTCCCAACCCTTCTCCGTTGCAGATTATCAATCCCTTGCGGACACAGCAATCATTGATATACAAAATAGAGGCAAACAGGTGCTACTTGTCGGTGGTGCAGGTCTCTATTTTCGCGCTATTGTTGATGGTTTGTTTGAAGGACCTGCCGCCGATCCTTCATTCAGAAAACAACTTGAGCAGGAAGCATCAGAGCACGGTGTTGAGGTAATTCATGATCGTCTTCGAACTTGTGATCCAGCATCTGCTGACCGAATCCATCCTAATAACCTTGTCCGAGTCATTCGTGCTCTTGAAGTCTATGAACTGACAGGCATTCCAATGTCCGAACACCAGCAGCAGTGGCATCAGGAAAAACAACGTTATCCATTTACTGCTTTCTGCCTGACAATGCCACGCACAAAACTTTACCATCGAATTGAACAACGTGTTGATGTAATGCTCGCAAATGGATTGATTGCTGAAGTTGAATCGTTGATAGCAGCGGGATATTCGCGTGGGACTTTTGCACTCCAAAGTTTTGGCTATAAAGAGTTGATTGCATATCTGGATGGGAAATGTACATATCTGGAAGCGGTTGAACAATTAAAGCAGAACACACGCCGATTCGCAAAACGGCAGTTAACATGGTTTCGTAAGGATACGCGTATTGAATGGATAGATCGGGAGGTAATACCGGATGTTGTTGGATATATTTTGGGGAATATCCGAAAAAATATCCATATTCCTTTGTAGGCGCGGTTTGAAACCGTGCCAAAACCCGTTTCTTGATTTTATCAAGCAAAACTGATAAAATAATTCATTATAGTAAAATCCATAATTACTTGGACACAATGGTAGGTTCGGTTTTTAACCGAACCTATGTAAAATCGTGCGGTTAGAAACCGCACCCGCCGAATCATGCAGAATACCATACGGGGAATGCTATATAGCATTCATACCGTTGATTTGGTGTATTCTGCCAAGCGCAATGAGGCGTTGATTCACCACGGAGTGTAAACATGTTTTTGGATTTCACTATAATGCGTTAGCGAAAAGGAGAAAAAATGAGACGTTTTGGCACGCAAGGCCCTGTTAATCCTCAAGAGCACTACGTTGTTTCGCGTACTGAAGAAATTGCCGACTATATCAAACGTGTCGAACAAGGCAAATATGTTGTCCTTTTTGCACCACGCCAAACGGGCAAAACCACCTTCTTTCAAGCTGCCTTAGAAGCACTCGCCGTGGGTACTGTGCCAAACGCCGCTGGGATGCAATCCGAATCCGCTCCAAAGTTTAACTATTTCCCTATTCAACTGAATTTTGATGTGTATAAGAACACGTCTGTTACCGATTTTTACGACAACCTTCACCAAGATATTCGCGAGGAAATTGAGAAACTGTTTCAGCGACGCGACGAGACACAGCCTGAGGCTTTAAGTCAATTATTGGCGAACACAAAACTAACAGACCACCATGCAATGAGAAGGTTTTTCAGACACTTCGAACGTTTACTTACACACCAGAAATTCGTCATAATCATTGACGAATTTGATGGCATTCCGCAGGCTGCGCTAAGCGATTTCCTACATACACTCCGTCATATCTATATTTCCGGTAAGCCGCGATGTCCACATAGTGTCGGCATTGTTGGAGTCAAGAGTATTGCGCAGCTCAACTATGACCGCTCAATTTCACCTTTCAATATCCAAGATGAGTTCCATTTACCTAACTTTACTCCCGAACAGGTGCAGGAACTACTTGTACAATATACGGATGAAGTCGGACAACCCTTTGCACCAGAGGTTATAGCATCTATTCATAAACAGACCGCTGGGCAACCTGTGCTTGTCAACCGATTTGCGCAGATTCTTACGGAAGAGCTGGACATCCCGAAAACTGAACCGATTACGCTTGCACACTTCTCAAAGGCACATGCACAACTTCTAAATGAACAGAACACAAACATTGAGCATTTAACAACCAATATCCGCAGAGACCCGCGCTTTGAAACCGTGCTAATGCGGATTATGGCGCGTGATGAAGGTGTCGACTTCAACATGGATGATGATATCATTAACGAACTTGCCACTTATGGAGTCATCAGAAAATCTACTGATGGGATGTGTGAGATACTGAATCCGATTTATCTCTATCGCATCATGAGAACCTTTAAACCAACAGTAAATGGGTTAGAGCATCAGTACCTTCCTGGAGGTGGCAATGAAGGATTTTTTAATTATCTTACACCCACTGGGTTGATTGATATGGAGTCGTTACTTAATAATTTCCGTGATTTCATTGCACGCGTTGGTTTCAGGATTTTACAAGTCCCCGATACACCACAAGAATCTGTTGGCAGACATCTCCTACTTGCCTATCTTGACCAATTTGTTAAAATCATTGGCGGTTTTATGCACATTGAAGTGCAAACAGGCAGAGGTAGGATGGACATCATTATCACCCACAACCAGCAAAGATATATCGTAGAAACAAAAATTTGGAGAGGCGACAATCGTTATCAGGCGGGGAAAAAGCAACTTGCTGTCTATCTCAACACTGAGGGCATAAAGGAGGGGTACTATATCGTTTTTGATCATCGGGAGAATCCTGAACCACAAGTAGAGACGGAGACGATTGAGGGGTTGACGATTCGGAGTTATGTCATTCCTGTGCTGCAGGAGCTTCCCTCAGGAAGTCAAGGTACTCGCGAAATCGGCTAAAAAAGAGTGGTTTAGTCAATTCTATGTTCCTTGCAATAGTCCTGGATAATTTCTAAAAAATCATCTGCGTATTTTTCCATTTTCCTCAGACTAATCCCACGAATCTGCACGAACGCCTCTCTGGTTCTCGGAAGAGAGGTTGCCATTTCTCTTAACGTCCCGTTAGTGAAAATTCCTTCTTGCTCTGCCTTTTCTAATATTTTACACTTGTCTTGAAGTTGCTCAAAAAGTTCCTGAGAATATCCACTTTGTCTTTCGGAGATAGCCTCAGAAATATTCAATGTTTCAGGTCCCTCCGCTATTGAGTCAATTCCATGTTTCTTGCAATAGTCTCGGATAATCGGTAAAAAATCATCGGCGTATTTTTCAGATCGCTTAGGGCCAACACCAGACAGAGGTCTAAACAATTCCTCAGATGTCGGAAAATAGGTTGCCATTGCTTTCAGTGCTATATCATGAAAAACTTCATAGGGCAGTACACCTTTTGTCTTAGCGATTTTGTCTCGTTTAGTCTGCAGTAATTCAAAGAGTTCACAGGAATATTCATTTGGTTG
Source organism: Candidatus Poribacteria bacterium (assembly GCA_965221425.1). Taxonomy (GTDB): domain Bacteria; phylum Poribacteria; class WGA-4E; order WGA-4E; family WGA-3G; genus MSPOR6. The sequence goes on from OZ244889.1 coordinate 2,451,721, forward strand.
TTCAGGTTCAGATGTTGCAGATACGTCCTCTATAGAATTAATCCCATTTTCTTTGCAATAGTCTAGTATGATTGGTAAAAAATCCTGGGCATATTTTTTAACTTTCTTGGAGCTAACACGATGAATCTGCATAAACTCTTCTTCTGTTCGAGGAAAATAGGTTGCCATATCTTTCAGCGTATTGTTCCAAAAGATGACAAACGCCAAAACTCCTTGCTCATCAGCAACTGTTTTACGCTTTTCTCGAAGTAGTTCAAAAAGCTCTTGAGAATATGAACTTTGTTCTTCAGATGTAGTCTCATAAGTATTCAATGTTGCAGGTGCGTCCACTACGGAATTAATGTCTTGTCCTTTGCAATAGTCTCGGATAATCGGTAAAAAATCATCTGCGTATTTTTCAACTTTCACATCACCAACACCATTAATCTGGAGAAATGCTTCCTTTGATTGCGGTAATTTGATTGTCATCTCTTGCAATGTCTTGTTGCTAAAAATGCAGTATGCTGGTAACTTCTCATGCCCTGCTAACATTGTGCGTCTTTCGCGAAGTTGGTCGTAAAGCTCAAGATCGGATAAGTTTGGCACCTCGGATGTTGATTCATAAGTATTTACCACTTCGGTTACTTGATTTATCCTATCCACCGGAAGTCCCCAAAATTTCTCTCTATTTTTAAGTACGTCCCATCCTTTTTTTGTCAAACGAAGACTACCGGACCGTGAATCTCGCTCTAATAGTTCGTGTTTAAGGAATTGATGTGCTAAATATCGCCACTGATCCTTGTTGTACTCTTTACCTTTGCCATAGGTCTTGATTTTATCATGGTCGTTATCAAGAATCTTTTTACGTTTTGATCCTCGTAAAATATCGACAATATATACTTCCCCGAAAATCTGATTTGTCCGGTAAACGCCAGAAAGAAATTTTTGCGCTGGTTCTGTCAAATCAATCCTCTCCATTTCAGAATTTTGGCAGTTGTCACACATTCCACAATTCTGTGTCTCGTATTCTTCACCGAAATAGCCTAATAATTCCTTACGGCGGCACTCTGTTGAAGTTGTCCATGAAACAAGCGTTTGCAATCTTTTAAGTCGTCCCTCCCGTTCAGATAGTGCGCCTTGATCAATAAAGTCGTTAATAATTTCGGCATCTCCATTATCAAATAGCAAAAGACACTCTGCCCGGAGCCCATCTCGGCCTGCCCGTCCAATTTCTTGATAGTAAGATTCAGGATTCTTTGGCAACCCAGCATGTAGGACAAAGCGTACATCTGCTTTATCTATGCCCATCCCAAACGCAATTGTAGCAACTATTACCCGGATGTCACCATTAATGAAAGCCCCTTGATTTTGCTTACGGGTTTCACCATCAAGTCCTGCGTGATAGGGCAGTGCCGAAATCCCATGTGCTACTAAATCCTGATAAAGCGATTCAACCTGTTTTCTCCTTTGACAGTAGATTATACCGGAGCCATTATTATGCTTATTAAGAAATGTTAATGTTTGTCCGAGTAAGTCAAACCGCGGTTCAACGGCGATGAAAAGGTTTTCTCTGTCAAAACTGGCAATAAACATGTTGTCATCATGAATTCCTAATAACTGTTTGATGTCATCTTGAACCTCAGGAGTAGCAGTAGCAGTCATCGCAACGCAGACAGCAGATTGAAATCGTTCACGAATAGAGACTAACTCTCGGTAATCCAGACGAAAATCATGACCCCACTGTGAAATGCAGTGCGCTTCATCAATCGCAAGACATGATACATTTGATTCATCAAGTTTCAACAGTGTTCCAGGTTTCACCAACGTCTCAGGTGCCATGTAAAGCAGTTTCACTTCACCTTGTGTGACGCGACGCATTGTGGTTTCTTGTTCTGAATAGTTGAGGTCACTATTGAGATACGCGGCGCGAATACCTCTTTGTTCCAGCTGCATTACTTGGTCATGCATAAGCGACTTTAGAGGTGAAACAACAATGGTTAAACCATCAAAAACAAGTGCTGGCAATTGGTAACAAAGGGACTTACCACCCCCTGTTGGTAGAACAACCAGGGCATCTTGTCCTTTGAGGATATGCGTAATAATTTCCTCCTGAAATGGACGGAACTTTTCAAGTCCAAAATCGTTTTTGAGAATTTCTAAAGGAATTTGCGTTAACGTTTGGGATGGAGGCAGGTTTTCTTCAGGGGAAGGTATCTGTTTTTCTGGTTTCACTTCTTCAAGATACCAGCCAGAAATTTGCGCGTAGCAACGTTTTTCTTTTTCTGGTTCATCTTCGGGCCGCCACCAATGTGCCAACGACACACGCAAAAGCGTACCAGTAGAAATTGTCTCAAGTGGTTCTTGAAAACCACCGAAAGTAAATGTACAACCCCCGTTTTCAGTAGGATAACGATACCGGGGCCTCTGCTTCTCTATATCAAGAATCAGTGGTTGATCTGTTCTCCAAAACGTCGTGCTGTAAGGTGGAATACCACTCTGTTCAGCGATATGAAGCCGCCCAATTTCAGTGTTTTGTAACAAACCTTCATAGAGCATTCGTGGATGCCCAGTTTTCGGAGGCATCAAAAGCTCAATTGCCCCGATCAATTCTCTCATGTCTTCCATCCTACAAAGCCGAGACTTACTATGGACGACAAAATTTTCGTTATGCGGCGGAGTCAATAAAGTTTCTGGTTCACCAGTAATTTCCCAAACATCGCCAACTTCATATTCTCTATTAGCACCGTCATGCGGATCAGCATTAAACGGAACAAGCCGGACGCTTTCTCCTTTTTCTGTAATCGCGCCGATACAAGCACCGCTCCCCATTCGCGTTTTCGCAACAATAAGAACTCTCATGGCAAAATATCTTCAACCTCCAAATCGAATGTTTTCGCAAGTTTTTCCGCTACCAATGAGCGGTGGCATGCTTCTGGTGCAGTTTCCACACAAAAAAGTGCTACAACCCTTGCATTCGATTCTAATTCGTCAAGCAAGCTTTGCGGGTCAAACACATCAAGGCATTCGGCATGATAAGCTTCAATAAATGCTTCTCCAAGTTCAGTCCGTTTACGTTTAGCCGTTTTTGTTGCTTTATCCGCTGCAGCTTGCTTTTCTCGGACGGTTTTTGTCGGTCCCAAGTCTTTTCTATGGATATATCGGATGCCGAGTTCGGCAAGTCGTGCTTGTAGCCGCTTGCTATTGGCAAATGCATAGGTTGCACCGCGTACACCTCGCCTGCTACGAATGTCACAGAACGTATCAACCGCTGCATTGCACAAAGCGTCAAAAAAACTGGTTTCGTCAAACCCATATACGCCGATGGTCACAATTTTAATTTTCATACTGAATTAGGTTTGTTTTTTCCGCGAGTGAAACGCCTCCTCACCAAACAAATTCATCTGTCCACCCGTAATACGCTCAATAATCTCTTCCTGCGTCTTATGCTCACTGTTTTCATCAATATGAACGACAGGTAAATCCTGAGCCGTGAGGGTAGTACTAATCAATTTAGTTCGGTGGCAATGCTCAGGCTTTCCCTCACTGCACATAAGCGCAACGCGCTGCTGTTGCGAAAAGGCAGCGTGGAGACGTTGAATACCGCGCTGATAGAATTCTGTCTCCTTGACTTTTTCGTAATCAACTATACCATTGACGTAGCACGATTCATCGTCAGGTTTCCCACCGAGCAGGTCTCCCATATACACATAGCGAATGCCGTGTTGTTCCAATTCATTCGCAAGCGGCTTTTTGGAAAACTCCGGCTTATACCCCGAATGCGGAATAGAGCGCACATCTATGAGATAAGCAATCTCATATTGCTGTAGCACTTCAATGAACTCTGCTATTGAGCGGCTGCCATAACCTATGGTATAGATTGGAATAGTGTCTGTTGTTCTTTCCATGATAGACAGATAATATCATATCCATTGCCAAAACACAAGAAGGGTTTTTGGCACAAAGAGAAAGGCGCGCAGGAAAGCGCGCCTAAGGGAGATTCAGTTGAGTTCGTATAAACTATTCGTCAAGCGTAAAACGTAGCACACCCCGCCCGAATGTGCCAACATAGATCGTATTTCCATCAACATCAAAACTGGTAACAGGATGTGGGATATCCGGTGTAACTTGATTCCATACGTCTGCCCCCTCCTTCAGTTGATACACTTTTCGCCGAGCTGTACCGTACACCGTTGTGCCATCCACAGCAAACGTAACTATCACGAGCGGCGTTCCTTCTACATCGGTGAGTATGTGCCAGTCAGTGCCATTACTTGACCGAGCAACCCCTTTGTCTGTCGCTACATAGACACTTTGCCCAACGAAAGTTATTGCATTAAAACGTTCAACAGAAAATGGCAGATTTGCAGTAACATCGTTCCAAGTGTCGCCTTCATCAAACGATTGCATGAGGCGTCCATCCCGTTTACCGACGTAAACAGTTTTTCCTGAAACGGCAAACCATAAATTCTTAGCAATGACAAATTTGGAAAATGAGTCTATATGAATAGGTCCACCTATATCCGCTATTCCTGTGTTGTACCAATTCAGGGTTCCAATACGCCATCTAAAGAGTTTGTTTTGGTAATTTACGTAGTAAGCTGTGTCTGTAACCTTGAGACTTCTGGGGCCGGGCGCAATCAAAAATTCGATTTCGTGGGTTTTGTTTTGACTAAGCACAATCCACTCATACGAATTTTGGCTCTTTGTTGAACCGAGTGCATTTTTCAAAACTGGTACTCCTGGAACATCTGTGAAGCTATTTCCTTCGGAAGTCAATCGCAAAAAACGAGATGTTTCTTCTCTACCTTTACTCACATAGAGTTCTCCATTGAATTCTTCAATGTGTATGAGGTTACTCGTATCGCTGGAAAAGGGCGTCCACGATTCTCCACCATCAATTGAATACACAAGCCCTATTTCTGTGTTCGCGTAAAGAATCCCGTTAAGAACAATTAATTGTTGAATATTTGTATTCACAAGTCCGGTATTAAATTGATGCCACGACTTACCGCTATCAGTTGATCGATGAATTCCGTATACTCCACTTGTAAAGAAAGTACTTGCATCAGACAGCACTGCAGCGGTAGCACTACTTATTTTTTTTCTAACATCAACTGAAAATGTCCACGCTTCACCTGCATCAATTGAGTAGAAGTGGTCCTCACCGTCTATCACCATCACTTTTTCTCCGGATGCGGTAATCTTGAGCATTGGATTTGCCATTTTTCCCCATACTATTTCTGATATAGTATGAGTGCCTTCTGCTAATTTATTTACTTGTGATTTTTTCTTTGAAGAACGACGGCTCTGAAGCTGTTTCTTGTCAGGAAAATCATGCCTCGGAGTTATAGATTTCCACGAATTACCGCGGTCGGTTGAGTGTAAAAGGGACCATGCGATTCCCTGGCCTTCATTTCCCCTTAATTCTATCCAGCCTGGCAATTCCTTAACAGAAGGTGAAATAACAGTTGTGATGGGACCTTCTGAACCGACTTTATATGATAGGTTATCCGCAAATATCACCCATCCCAATTTTGCTGCAACATAGAGATGGTTTTCTGTAGCTATTAACGCCACGATATCCAGTGTCTCATCTTGTGCATCTTCAGGATTGATAGGCATTTGCTCCCATGTATTCCCATTAAGGCGATGGAGGCCTTTATCGGTACCCGCAAAGACGGTACTTTCAATAGCGACAATTGCGCGAATTTTCTTGTCTTTTAGGCCTTTAGGCAATGGAGTCCATGATTTACCTACATCATCCGTTCGGAATACGCCGTTAGAATATGCCATGTAGATCGCCATACTGCTTTGTGTACCTGGGATTCCATCAGTTATTACTATTTCGATAGGTTTACTTTTTGGAGACTCACAAAGCACTTCCCATGTTTCGCCTCTATCTGTGGAAGTTAAAATTTCTGTGTTGGTAGCAAGATAAAGTGTATCCTGCCGTTCTACTACGGGCCACCACGTTGGTATAGGTGTCAGTAAAGTATGTGAAGGCCCCTTAATGTTATTAATGAGTTTCCACGCAGTACCATCATCAGTGAGTCTGTATAGACCTTGCCGTGTACCTGCGTACACGTCTCCGCGGGTTGTTGTGAAGAGACCAGATACTGAACCACCTTCCGGACCTTTTGTTTGAACCCACTGTGGTTTGGCCTTTGAGACTTCAGTTTCGTCAGCATTCGCTGCAGCGAATAGTGGCTCATCAGGTTTCTGCCCTACCCCATTGCTTTCACCTGTTAAATCCGCATGTCCGATCTGATTTCTAACTGATGGTTTTGCTGGGGAATCAATAACAAGCTGCGCTTCCGATATTTCAATCGTCCGTTCTGATTGTGCGTTTAAGTTGTACGGCTTCTGAAAATCTTTTAGACGTTGTGTGCCAAGTCCCATCAGCAATAGGACTAAAACAGCAGAAGCAGCAGACATTGCTAACGGCATCAAAGGTTTACCGCCTGAAGGTGTTGTCGGATTAAGCCGTGAAATTTCCTTCATGATGTTTTCTGTCATTTGTGTCGGCAGTTGGAAACTGCTAAGGTTTTCTTTAATCATTGCTTCCTCTTTCTTTAATCGGTTACGGGCGCGACTCAGACGGCTCCTCACGGTATTTGGGGATACACCGAGAAACTCGCTAATAGATTCACACGTCATTTCTCCAAGATAATGGAGCGTCATAACTGTTCGTTCACTTTCCGGTAATTTTTTGAGCAAATCTCTCACCAGTTCACGCCGAATTTCGTTAGCATCTGCCTCTCGTTGTTCTTCCACGTATCGTGTATAAGCCACTTGGTCCACCTCTTTGCTATCAACGGTTTCTAAGGATTGCATCGGCAGGCGTTTCTTTCGGAGCCAGTCATAGCACAAGCGAGTCGCAATAACATAGAGCCATCCAGAAAACAGGTTGTGGTTTTTCAAAGTGCCGAGTTTCTGGTATGCCCTCAGAAAAGCGTCCTGTGTAATTTCCTGTGCAATATGAAAATCACCGATTTTCTGCCATGCAAGCGCGTGCACGCCCTTTTGATATTTTTCTACTAAGGCGGTGAACGCTGATTGGTCACCGTCTAATGTTCGCTGAATCAGTTCAGCATCCTTCTTTTTCATGGGAATCCTCCGGAGTTTTAGCATCCCTTGATTAATTAGACGCACCTTAGATCAAAAATTGTTGCATTTTTTTATTAAAAGCAGAAAATTATGGTGAATTTTATAGTGAAATCCACAATTACCTGGACGCTGGCAAGGTTTCCTAACCTCGCTAAAGGACCCAATTTATTTTTTATCTTCATTTAATTTTTCAATTTCTTGGCAATTATGTTATACTTAAACATGCTATACTTTAATATAAGCAGGCTGCAATGAAAAAGATTTTTTAACTATACACTCACATGGGTGGAGGAAAGGAATGGAACAACTGATAACAGATGAACAGTGGGAACATTTTTCGGAATACGGATTTGTGCGCATAGGGCAAGTCGCCACTGATGACGAATTGGCGCGATTACAACAACGCATGGATGACATCATGCTTGGCAAGGCCCCTCTTGATTATAACCAAATTATGATGCAACTGGACAGGGAACCTGGAACAGACAGACCCGGTCCGCAATCTTCAGGGCATAAAGGCGCAACGTTGTTATATCGGAAAATTCAGAATCTCGAATTTGATCCATACTTTTTAACGTATCTTCAGAATCCTACCTTTAAGGAAGTTTGTGCAAAAATCTACGGGGAAGGTGTCCCAATATTGTGTTTCCGTGCGATGTTTATGAATAAACCAGCACACGAAGGCACTTACCTTGTTTGGCACCAAGACAGATGGACAGACCTTGACCGTGACCCACAAATTACCATCTATACTGCCTTAGATCCAGCAACGATTGAAAACGGATGTGTCCACATTATTCCCGGTTCACACAGTGACCTGATTAATCCCTCCCACGGTTCTGGATTTCTCACACAGGAACAGATTGACGACATTGTTGAAAACGCTACACCCCTACCATTAGAATTGGAGGCGGGAGAGGTTGTTTTGCTACACAATTGGTTACTGCACAGTTCTGGCACAAATCAGACGGACATTCCGCGACGTGCTTTCAGTGTGTGTTACATGCATGGCGACACGCGTTCCCATCGCGGCGGATCTTTTAGACGTGTTTTTGGTGAAGGTGCGTTGAGCGTGGAAAATTTAGCGAAAACTGCATAAGCGTTATATCGTAAAATCTATAATTAATGGCACACTTCATGTAACGTAAACTTCCAGTTTGCGCACTTATGACACAAACTAACAGGTTGTGCTACAAGTAGCAACTTAGGTTATTATAACAATTTTAGGAGTAATTATGTCAAAAATTCGGCTTGCCATGATTGGATGTGGCGGCAACTCTTCGGGACATGCGCGACGTATGAACGGAAACCCCGACGTGCAAATCGTTAGCACCTGTGATGTTAATACCGATATTGCTAACGGCTATATTGACCGCAATCTATCAGACCTTAACCCGCGCCCTAAAGCTTATGATGATATAGCGAAAATACTTAAAGAGACAGAACCGGATGCAGTGGTAATTTCTACGCCGCATACGTTACACTTTGAACAAGGCATGCAGGCACTTGAAGCAGGATGCCACGTTTTGATGGAAAAACCGATGGTTACCTCTTCCGAAGATGCGTATACACTTGCTGAGAAGGTTGAGGAAACAGGACTTATATTGACAATTGGTTACAATACACCTTGTTCTGCTAATTTTCACTATATCCGAGAGATTGTGCGCAATGGTGATTTTGGTAAGTTGGAATTAGTCATAGGCTATATTACACAAAATTGGAAACGCGCTACGGTTGGTGCATGGCGGCAAAAACCGGAACTTTCTGGTGGTGGGCAAGCTTATGATAGCGGCGCACATCTCCTCAATAGTCTCTGCTGGACTGTGGAAGCAAAAGTGGAAGAAGTATACGCTTATACCGACAATCAGGAGACAGAAGTAGATATTAATTCCTCAATTAACATCAAGTTTGCAAACGGTGTGCTTGCGTCAATGGTAATAAGCGGAAATTGTCCAAGTCCTGGCGGCACACACATGGCACTCATCTTTGACAACGGTAGGATTGAAGTTGATGGTTGGGGTGGCGGCTGGATTCGTGTTTGGAAAGGTGGCGAGGCATTAAACCCGCCTCCGATTACACCTGAGATGTCTGCGGGTAATCCAGATGACAACTTTATTGATGCTATCTTGGGTAGAGCGGAACCGCGCACAAACCCTATGAACGGAATTATCCAATCTGAACTGATGGATCTGATTTACGAATCTGCTGAAACCAAGATACCTGCGCGTCCGAAACGGTAGAAATGATTATCAGGAAATCAGACAATTAGGATATTGCTGGATACATTTTGGGAGGTTGTAATGGGTTTGCTCTACATTTTTCCATTGCCTTTTGCGGTAATAGTAGGAATTATTGTGTTTAAATCTCTTCTTCCTTCAGATTTTGATATACGGAGCTTAAGTTATACAGAAACTGATAGATTCGGACGTAGATACCGCAGGAAATTATTTTATCTTGGACGATTCTGCATAGGGTGTGGGAGAAGGATAATAACAAATATCCCTAAGTGTCCTACGTGTAATCGTCATTTTTCAAAAGACAGTTAGGGAAGAAAACGCCATATACTCCCTTTTTAGTCCCGCTAAATGCCAAAAGCGCATTTGGCGTTGATTTGGTAGGGACGATATGTTATGTTTTTTATCCAATATGTGTGAAAAGAACAAAAGCAAAAGTTATCTAACACAAGTCGTTAATAGAGAAAACCTTATAAACGAGAAACTATAGTGGAATTGTTCAACTTTTTTCAATTTATTCCCTATGTAGTGGCAGTTGGTTTTATCGTGTTTCCTGTCCTATTTATAGTAGTGCTTATTCGTATTTTGAACTATACTGAAACGGACAAACACGGGCGAAAATATCGCAGATCGTTATTCTATCCTGGACGAATTTGCCCTGGATGCGGTTTGAGAGTATTAACGAGAATACCAACCTGTCCTTCGTGTGGTCGTGATTTCTCAAAGGAGAGCGAAGGCACAAACGTTCAACATAAGGATAATTTTTAAAATTCTGTTTGTACATATTTTATTCGACAGCAAATCATTCTCATTTGGAAAACAACATGTCAAAAACCTCATATCAAGATGCGGAACAGATGCCTGAAGATCAAAACTTTAGGTCCGGATACGTAAGCATTATTGGCGCGCCGAACGTTGGCAAATCCACACTGCTGAACACTATCTTAGGGCAGAAATTAGCAATTGTAACCCCAAAACCGCAAACAACCCGTAATCAGATTCGCGGAATTGTCACAACCGACACACATCAGATGGTTTTTGTGGATACGCCAGGACTGATGGATCCGAAGTATCGTTTGCAATCAGAGATGGTTCGAACTGCTTATGGGGCTTTACGCGATGCAGACATCGTGCTTTTCGTTATTGATGTTGCACACCCTATTGAAGAAACTGAGGATAAGATTTTAGAAAGGTTACGCCGCGCCAAAATTGCCAAAACAATGCTCGTTCTCAACAAAGTAGATATTGTTGAAAAACTGACACTTCTGCCTCTTTTTGAGAATTTCAGTACAAAATTTGAATTTGATGATATGATACCGATCTCCGCTAAAACCGGTGATGGCGTACCGCTCCTCCTTGAAAAAGTTGGTTCATATTTGCCGTCAGGGCCTCTCTATTTCCCGGAAGACCAACTCAGTGATTTACCCGAACGTTTTTTCATCTCCGAAACAGTCAGAGAGAAAATTATGCTTATTACAAAACGAGAGGTACCCTATGCATCTGCTGTTGTCGTTGAGGAATTTGAAAAAAGACATCGGCGTAACGCAGAAGAGATCATATATATCCGCGCAATCGTTTATACCGAAAGGCAAACCCAAAAGCAGATAATTATCGGTAAAGGCGGAAAGTTGATTAAACGGATTGGCAAATTAGCACGTCTTGATATAGAGAAGTTTTTAGATGCTTCAGTCTATTTGGAATTATATGTAACTGTCAAAGCGGATTGGCGGAGAGACGCGCGCAAACTCAAAGAGTTAGGCGGTTTTTTAGATTTATAATATACCCCAAGTTGCCACCTTGTAGCACAATCTGTATGAAGTTTAAGTAAATATTTCGGTAATTGGCAAGGTTTGGAAACCTTGCCAGCAGCAGATATACATCTCTGCTGGCAAGGCGGGGAATGCCTAAATGGCATTCATACCCGGGGAATGACTAAACGTCATTCATACCGTTGATTTCTTGATTTCTTCCTAACCTCGCTAAAGGACACAATTTATTTTTTAATCTTCATTTAGATTGTGCCTGTAAGGGCGCAAACTGACAGTTTGCGCTACGAATTCTTACGAAATATGCATTATTCTCTATAAAAAACGATATTTGCATGTCTAAAAACTTATAGGGAGCAACTTGGGTTAATATAGTGGACTTTGAAAGTATTGGGACATTTTGATAAGCCTATTTTGGCAACATAACGCACAACAAAAGTTGAGCATCAATCTGTTAGATTGTGCCGATGAGACACGGGGAATGCCATAAGGCATTCATACCGTTGATTTACTAACAGTTTGCGTTACAGAAGTGTTCCATTAATTATAGGTTCTACTATAGAAGAACATCGTTGGCAGGAAATTACAATTAAAAACTGTTAGCAAAGTTTTTCTAATAGCCGAGTGCCGAAATCCGACAACCATTAAATGAGGGCATAATACTATGGCAGGCGCGTCAATTGATGTACACGGCGCACGAGAACACAACTTAAAAAATATTGATATCCAGCTTCCAAAAGATAAACTGATTGTCTTCACTGGTGTTAGCGGTTCAGGTAAATCTTCACTTGCAATTGATACGTTGTATGCAGAAGGACAAAGACGATATATAGAATCACTTTCCGCTTATGCACGGCAGTTTTTAGGACAACTTGGTAAAGCAGAAGTAGACAAGATTATCGGTTTATCCCCCTCCATTGCCATCAATCAAGGTTCTACAGGACATAATCCCCGCTCAACGGTTGCGACCGTAACCGAAATTTACGATTATCTTCGTGTGCTATTTGCCCGCGCGGGAGAATTTCACTGTCTTGAATGTGGACAACAGGTCGGTTCACAAACGGTCGCTGATATTGTCTCACACATTCTGAGTTTTCCGCCGCGCACGCGCCTCATGATTTTAGCACCTATCGTCCGAGGTAGGCGCGGAGAATATCGGAAAGAGTTGTCAGACGCTCGTAAGATGGGTTTCGTTCGCGCCCGAATAGACGGTGAAGTCCACGAAATCAGTGCTAACATTGCTCTCAATCCAAATCAACGCCACAACATTGATATTGTTGTCGATAGGATTATCATCAAAGATGATATACAGAGCCGCGTCGCTGACGCAGTAGAAACAGCACTTTCCCTCGGAGATGACAGTCTTATTGTAAATGTTATGTCTTCAGAAAGTAGTCCGTCACGAAAAAAGTCAGCAGATGAAGATTTACTGTTTAGTAGACAGTATGCCTGTGTAAACTGCCAAATCAGTTACAATGTCCCTGAGCCTCGTCACTTTTCCTACAACAGTCCGTACGGTATGTGTGAGCAGTGTCGAGGCTTAGGTTTACAAATGGCAATTTCTCCGAAGTTAATTATTGCAGATGAAAAGCGGACTATCTTAGAGGGTGCCATAAGCTTATGGGAAAAACCCGATCCTGAAGAGCGGATGATAGCTCAGGCGCTTGCCTCACACTTGAAGTTCAGTTTAAAAACCCCTTGGAAAGATCTGAAGCCTGAGCAGCAGCATGCTATCCTATATGGCACAGGCGACACCGTGCTCACTTTTCGCCAACCTGCAAAGGATAGTAGACGGAGAGGCAGACGGTTTCGCGGCAGGTTTCAAGGGCTGATCCCTCCCCATGAACAACAATTTTTTGGGTTAAACCTTAACGAAGAGGGAGATGGCAGTTCTCACCTTCCTGATTATTTTGTCAAGATGCCGTGCAGAGAATGTGATGGAACTCGCCTCAATCAAGTGGTTAAAGCTATTACCATAGCAGGCGTTAACATCACAGAGGTACTGGATATGTCAATTCAGGACGCAACTTCCTTCTTTAATACCCTTGTACTTCCAGATCGTGAAGCATTTATCGCCTCAGAACTGTTGAAAGAAATTCGATCACGTTTAGGATTTCTGATGGACGTGGGGTTAGGGTATCTTACCTTATCTCGTTCTGCACCGACATTATCCGGTGGAGAAGCACAACGCATCCGACTTGCCAGTCAAGTGGGAGCAGGTTTACGCGATGTAACTTATGTCCTTGATGAACCCAGTATCGGTTTACATCCCCGTGATCATGCTGGCTTGCTGAAGACCCTAATGAATCTCCGTAATCAAGGTAATACCGTTATTGTCGTTGAACACGATGAAGCGACTATGCTGGTAGCAGATTGGATAGTAGACTTCGGGCCTGGCGCTGGTATAAAAGGTGGAGAGATAACTGGTGTGGGAACACCGGATCAATTGATAAAGGAAAACGACTCGCTTACAGCGCAATATCTGCGAGGTGAAAAAGAGATTGTTCATCCTGAATCACGACGTCCGACAGGTGAAAAGTGGGTGCAAATTTGCAATGCACGCCAAAACAACCTTAAAGAGATTAATCCTAAAATACCTCTGGGGACCCTCTGTTGTGTGACAGGTGTGAGCGGTTCTGGTAAAAGCTCTCTCATTCATGATATTCTCTACTGTGCGCTTGCCCGAGACCTCATGCGGGCAAAAACTGTGCCAGGGGAATATGACAATATTCAGGGCATTATCGACGAAGAAACCGTGCCCGTCCCTGATGTTATTGATAAAATTATCAACATAGATATGGCACCTATCGGACGTACCCCACGTTCTAATCCTGCTACCTATACAAAGGTGTTTGACGCAATTAGAGCTTTCTTTGCGGGGCTGCCAGATGCCAAACTACGTGGTTATAAACCGGGGCGGTTTAGTTTCAACGTTCCCGGTGGCAGATGCGAAGCATGCAATGGCAATGGCGCGAAAAAGGTCGACATGGGGTTGCTCGCTGATGTTTGGGTGGAGTGCGATGTATGTAGCGGCAAACGGTATAACAACGAAACCCAGGCTATTAAATATAAAGACAAAAATATCTCTGATGTGCTTGAAATGGATATTGAAACTGCACTTGCACATTTTGCTGACCTGCCAAAAATAGCCAGGGGATTACAACTACTTCACGATGTTGGTTTAGATTACATCAAACTTGGACAACCTGCACCTACACTTTCTGGTGGAGAAGCACAACGGATTAAACTCTCAAAAGAACTCTCTAAACGCAGCACTGGTAAAACACTTTATATCCTTGATGAACCTACAACGGGCTTACACTTTGACGATGTGAACAAGTTGTTAACTATTCTTCACAGATTGGTGGATGAAGGTAACACCGTGGTGGTGGTTGAGCACAACCTTGAAGTGATCAATTCAGCAGACTATCTGATTGATTTGGGACCAGAAGGCGGTGCTGATGGAGGGAAGGTTGTTGCTGTAGGGACTCCTGAAGAGGTTGCTGATATGCCTGAATCATATACCGGGAAAGCACTTCGCGGGGAATATGAACTCTGGAAAACCGAGGACATAAAACAGAACATAGCAGAAAACGGTAACCCCCTAAATCCCCCTTATCAAGGGGATAAGCAAGACGATGTTGATGGGAGAGGTTCCGAAGTTTCCAAATCTATTATGGTTCAAGGAGCAGAAGAGAACAATCTTAAAAATATTGATATTGAAATTCCACACCAAAGATTGACAGCATTCACTGGTGTGAGTGGGTCTGGCAAAACATCGCTTGCACTTGATACGATTTATGCTGAAGGGCAACGGCGTTATATTGAAACACTGAGTACTTATGCACGCCAATTTATAGGTACGATGGAGAAACCGAAAGTCTCTAAAATTGAGGGGTTATCACCAGCGATTGCGATTTCGCACTCAAGTCCAAGTCAAAATCCACGTTCTACAGTAGCGACAATTACCGAAATCCACGACGGTTTACGGACGCTATATGCGAGATGGGGACAACCGCACTGCCCCGATTGCCAAATAGAGGTACTTCCACAGACCGCCCAAGAAATAGTTGAACATGTTTTCCAACTTTTACCAGAAAAAAGGGTGGATATCTTGGCACCGCTTACAAACTTTCGTGTTCGAAACATCCGGAAAATCGCGGATAATTTATCTCAAATGACTGAATCTGAAGTGGTAATAGATGCTGAACGCACCCCTGGCCTGAAAGGGAACGAGGACTACGCGGATGCGTTTCGCAGGTTGCAGAAAACAGGTTTCGCGCGTGTGCAAATTGATGGTGAAATTTACCGACTTGATGAAACGCCTGAAATATATAAACGTCGGCGCCATGAAGTTTTTCTCGTAATAGACCGCATCCAACTTGCTGATGATGAAAAGAGCCGTTTCACGGAAGCAGTTGAATTAGCACTTATAGAGAGTAACGGTTTTGTTATTATAGAGGAGAAAAAAAGTAAGGGGAAACCAAACAGACATTTCTTTAGTGAACATGCGATGTGTTCAAATTGTGGTCGGAATTTTCCGCAGTTGACTCCCCGACACTTCTCTTTTAATAATAAATTAGGGGCATGTAGTTCATGTGATGGGATCGGTAGGTCACTTTCGGATGACCAAAAAATCTGTGAAACATGCAATGGGACAAGGTTAGATGAATTTCCACGTAACGTCAAGTTCTCTGAAGCTACAATCGCTGAATTGATGGCGATGCCGATTTCAGACATAATTAAATTTTTTGCCACGCGGATAAACGCGATTGAAAAACACCTCACAACAAGTATAGGTGCAGAAGAAGCGAAAGCAGCCAGAAATCAGGTGAGAGACGTGTCAACTTCAAGGGCAACGCATACCACGCTTCACACACATACTTCCCCCGAGTTTGAGGCACAATTGCTACGGCAAATTCAGATACGTCTAAAGTTCTTGGAGGACATCGGACTCGGTTATCTTGGGTTAGACCGACCAGCACCGACACTCTCTGGCGGGGAAATCCGTAGAATTCGACTCGCAAGTCAACTTGGTACCGGTCTAACGGGGGTAATTTATATCCTTGATGAACCGAGTATCGGTCTACATCCGCGCGATCAAGAACGATTGATTTTAGCGATGAAGGATTTACGCGATATTGGCAATAGCGTCCTCGTCGTTGAACACGATAGGGATACGATTTTATCTGCAGACCATATCATTGACTTCGGTCCGAAAGCGGGCAAGCAGGGCGGTAAAATTGTCGCTACGGGTTCACCTACTGCCTTTACCAATTCGGAACCTATCTCTTTCTCAGAACAGACCGAAAGCGACTCAGATGAAGCAACGCCTACTTCCCATGATAAAGGATTAACACAAGCATATCTTTCCGATGAAATGCAAATACCTATTCCTGCCGTTAGACGCAAAGGACCGGGAAAATGGCTGAAGTTGTCTGGCGCGAAGACAAACAACCTTAAAAATATTGACATCAAAATTCCGTATGGAACGCTCACTTGTGTTACTGGGGTTTCAGGATGTGGCAAGAGTTCACTTATTGAAGGCACATTACGACCAGCATTGGAGACCCGACGTTCTATCAGAAAAGGAGAAGAACGAACAAATAGTCCTTATGGAACTGCGATGTACGATAGTATTCAAGGGACGAGTCCAATCGAACGGCTTATTCACATTGATCAAAAACCGATTGGTGAAACCCCGCGTTCAAACCCTGCGACTTATACCGACCTGTTCACCAAAATCCGTGAAATGTTTGCCGAGCTTCCGGATGCTAAACTCCGCGGATTTAACCGGGGACGTTTTAGTTTTAACCTTTCCTATGGACAGTGCGAAGTATGTGATGGGCAGCGTTTTAATCGGGTAGAGATGCACTTCCTTCCTGATGTATGGATACCTTGCGAAAACTGTAATAGCACAGGATATAATGCAGAAACGCTTGAAGTTCGATACAAGGGCAAAAACATTGCAGAGGTCCTACAGATGACAGTGCAGGAAGCTCTTGAGTTATTCAGCAACATCAATCGCATTAAACGCCCACTCCAAACGTTAGCGGATGTCGGTTTAGATTATATTCAATTAGGACAAGCCGCGACGACACTATCAGGAGGTGAAGCGCAGCGCGTTAAACTTGCGAAAGAACTTGCCCGCCGCCAAACCGGCACAACCCTCTATATTATGGACGAACCTACAACAGGCTTGCACTTTGATGATGTCCAAAAACTACTCAACGTACTGAATAAACTCGTTGATGCAGGCAACACAATTGTCACTATAGAACACAATATAGATGTTATCAAATCAGCAGATTGGGTTATTGATTTAGGGCCGGAGGGAAGTGAAGGCGGTGGAAATCTCGTTGCGATGGGAACGCCTGAGGAAGTCGCTGAAGTAGAAGAATCGCATACTGCTCGGTTTCTACGTCAAGTGTTGTAAGAAAATCACAAGTCTCTCACATTCCACACATCATACGAAAATCCTAATTTTTTCTTGATATTCAGGTGTCCATGTAATACCATGTAAAGTCTCCTTTTATTATCAATTAGTATTCGGTGTCCGTTAGCACCTTTTACGACTAACAGACATCTAAAGTACCTGTTCAAAGTTTATGATTTTCTTTCGTCCCGCTTTTTCTCTTCAGGTTTGGAAGGCTCATCTGTATCAGTTACCTTCTAAAAACTTCATGATAGCTTCGTCCTTTTCGCAGCTTTCTGAAGTAACTACCTTTCTGGATTTCATCACCTTTACAAGTCTCGCCCCAAACTTCTCCCGGAAAGCGGCCGAACGTTTGTGCCTCTCTGTACGTTTTTCCTCCGTAGTTGCAGAATCGGGCAGTTTTGACCTCAGGAATTCGGGCAATTCTGCCACTATCTCCCTACCGAGTTGAAGCGCTACATCCTTTTCTTTTGGATCGTCAATGCATTCTATGAGGGTCGGATCGTCTTCACATTCTTTAAGAAGACGTTGTAATTCATCAATCTGTTGTTGAAGTAATGCCTCGTGTGCTTCAGCTTCCGCCGTCTTTTCAGAATCATCAGAAACTGGTTCAGGGTTCACAAGCATTTTTTTGGTTCCCATTTCGGTTCTCCTTTCACCACACGTTTATGGTGAATGTTTGTTGAATTTTTTCCAGTTAAACCGTTGTGTCTAACTGGGATCGTTACACGAGTAAGATTGAGTCTTTTGCCAGTCTTAACGCAGCTTGACCCCGATGTAGTCATTAAAACGCGTTGCAGACTACACAACTTTCTACTAAACTTCACGAGTTGTGCTAAATAACTTTTTGCAAAAGATTATTTCACATAAAATAATCTTTTTATCCGTGTTTCCTATTGGTTGATATGCCCTTCAGTCCCGTAGGGACGATATGTTTATAGAAATACGGCAATAACCCCTCTTTAGTCCCGTAGGGACGATATGTTTATATGACAATACCTAATATCTGTGAAAATAACAAAAACAATTAGTTAACTGGCACAAGTCGTAAACTTCAGAGTTTGTGTTATCACAACCTCACAATTAAATCATCATCGTACATACAATAGCCTGTTAAAACATGGTTTGTCAAGTTAAATTTAGAAAAAATGCGATTTTTTTGAATTTTAAGGAATTTTACCGTTTTTTAACAAATTTGCAATCTAAATTTGCTCTACCAGATGTGTAAATATATTTGTTAAAACCTTTGTAAGAAGGGGGTAAAAACAGAAAGGACAAGCATAAATACCTGTCCTTACTTATTCTTTAAAATCTACAACAGAGATACAGATTAGATAGCGGCGGGACCTCTTTCACCTGTACGGATTCTGATCGTTTCATTAATGGGGATGACAAAGATTTTTCCGTCCCCGATCTTACCGGTTGAGGCTGCCTGCTGAACGGCATCAACGACTTTATCTACATTCTCTTCTGCGACAACGATTTCTATTTTTAACTTTGGAACAAACTCAATCGTATATTCGCTTCCGCGATAGAGTTCGGTATGCCCACGGCTACGTCCAAATCCGCGAACTTCACTGACTGTCATTCCCCGGACACCGACATCGCTGAGAGCTTCTTTAACTTCCTCCAGTTTGAAGGGGCGGATAATACACTCTAATTTTATCATGGGAATTTCTCCTAATACCTACACAAATTGGATAGGGTTGTCTTGGCGGATCCGGAGATTCGCCTTACGTTTCATAAGGGTATCATAAACAGATACAAATTCATTTTTACAATGGACTGAGGCATCAAATTAACGCGTTTTACTTTGCAAATTATCTAAAATGCATGTTGCTGGATGTTTATCCTTCACAATACACAAGAAAATCAACGCTCGCGCTGATGCGATGCCTCAGCTTCGGGGTTCACACCTCATAATCTTACAATAGAAACTATCTTATGGTAGAGATACTAAATATCGTGATAGAGGAAGAATTCATACGGATGTGGCCGCATATTAATGGCATCTACTTCATTTTCGCGTTTGTAATCAATCCAAACATCAAGTACATCTTCTGTGAACACATCGCCTTTGAGGAGATATTCGTGATCATCCTCAAGCGCATCAAGCGCATCACCAAGAGAGACTGGTGTGGATTCAATATCGTCAAGTTCCTCTGGTTCAAGGTCGTAGAGGTCTTTATCCAAAGGATCGCCGGGATGAATTCGGTTCTGAATTCCATCAAGCCCCGCCATCATCAACGCGCTGAAAGCGAGATATGGGTTACAGGACGGATCCGGGGTTCGGAACTCAACCCGCTTGGCTTTTTCACTCTTAGAATATACAGGAATCCGGACACATGCGCTTCGATTTCTCTGAGAGTAAGCGATATTGACGGGTGCTTCATACCCTGGAACCAAACGTTTGTAAGAATTGGTTGTCGGAGCAATGATAGCACATAACGAACGCGCATGTGCAAGTAAACCGCCGATGTAATAGAGGGCTGTTTCACTCAGAAGTGAATACCCTTGCGGATCATAAAAAACGTTCTTTCCGTCTTTCCATAAACTTGTGTGCACGTGCATCCCTGAACCGTTGTCTTGGAAAAGCGGTTTTGGCATGAAAGTAGCTACCAAATTGTGGGAACGGGCAACATTTTTGATAATGTATTTATACAACGCAATTTTATCACCGACAGTCGTAAGCGTATCAAAGCGGATGTCAATTTCACCTTGCCCTGCCGTTCCAACCTCATGGTGATGTACTTCAACATCAACACCGGATTCAATAAGCTTAAGGCAGATTTCAGAACGGATGTCTTGAAGCGTATCCGATGGCGGAACGGGGAAATAACCCTCTTTATAACGCGGTTTGTAACCAAGGTTAGGATTTTCTTCTTTCCCAGAATTCCAACTACCTTCAACGGAATCAACATGATAAAATCCAGAATTTTGGTTTTGCCCGTAACGGATATCGTTTAGTAGATAGAATTCTGCTTCAGGTCCCCAATAACTAATATCAGCAATACCTGTGGACTGTAGATAAGACTCCGCTTTTTGTGCAATATGCCGTACGTCACGCGTGTAATTTTCCAAAGTAATTGGGTCTTTGATATTACACGTAATGCTTAACGTTGGTACCTGGCAAACTGGGTCAACCAGGGCAGTTGCAGGATCGGGAAAGAGCAACATATCGCTCTCGTTAATAGCTTGAAAACCACGGATACTTGACCCATCAAAACCGATACCTTCTGCAAACAGGTCCTCGCTTAATTCATCAACCATAATAGAGAAGTGTTGCCACATCCCTGGCAGGTCCATGAATTTGAGGTCAACTATCTTAATATTATTTTCTTTTGCAAGTGCAACCACGTCACTTGGTGTCATTCGCATTTCCTCCTAATGAATCAATATAGTAATCGTAATTCGTTATGTGTCATCATATTGAGCATGCAACTTATATTATTTGATTTAACAAGAATGCTTTGTAAAAGATTATGCAAAGTCTATGCCAATTAAATACACGTCTCTGTTTTGACACATAGGACATACATCAATAACAATAGAATCAATCATACAGAACATAGATAGCAGTATCGCCAAAAGTCATTGAGCATAAAAAATAACATAAGAAAACATGAAAAAATATGCTAAATTATTAGGCATAGAATTGCCCAAATTTTCAGCAGAATTACGATTCTTTTTCTTTTTTTAGTTCAACGTCTTCAGCAAATCGACTGGTTTCAGGACCGTCTTGTCCAGCATATTTGTTGGCTGGTTTTAGGCGATAAGGCATACTTGATGGCGATGAAAGTTGTTCAAAGGTAAATGCGCAAATCCGCATGCCAGGATAAAGTTTGACTGGCATCCGTCCGAGGTTGCCAAGTTCCAAAGTCGCGTTTCCAACCCAACCGGGATCAAACAAACCTGCGGTGCTGTGGACGATTATACCGAGTCTGCCAAGACTGCTTCTCCCTTCAAGCCTCGCCATCACGTCATCAGCTAATTCCAGTTTTTCGTGTGTAGCAGCGAGCACAAACTCCCCCGGTTGCATCGTAAAAGCCTCACTATCAGCCACATCAACTTTCCGCATCAAATCATCAGCATCAACCTTTTCCTTTAAATCAATAAATGGATATTTGCTGTGTTCAAACACACGAAAAGTATTGCCTAACCTGAAATCAATAGAACAACTCCCTAACTGTGTCCTTAAATCTGGTTCTGGAGTAATCTTAATTTTTCCTTCGCTTATATATCGACGAATATCCACATCTGATAAAATCATTTTTTAATATTACCATAATTTTGCAAAGATGTCACGTTTTTTTACTGTTCCGTTTTGTTCACACAAAATATAGAAGATTGATGTTATTCCTTCCAATCTTCTGGGGCAACACCGCGATACGCATAATCTAACAGCGTCACAGGATGCATCACTTTCATACTTAACCCGTGTTTTTGGATACCGAGTTGAATCTGGAGCAAGCATCCGGGGTTACCAGTTGCGACAATATCCGCGTCTGTTTCGGCAATATGTTCCATTTTCCGTTCCAGAATCTCTTGTGACAGTTCAGGTTGTGTGATATTATAGATACCCGCACTACCGCAACACCACTCGGATTCAGTCAACTCGATGAGTTCAAGCCCTGGGATCGCTTGTAAAACCTTACGGGGTTGTGATTTCACACGTTGTCCGTGTAGAAGGTGGCACGGCTCATCATAGGTAACACGTCGTTGGATCTCACCTTTTGGAGGGACCATCTCAATTTCGGCTAAGAATTCACTGATGTCACGCATGTTATGGCTAAAATCTTCTGCTTTCTCTGCGTAAACTGGGTCATTTTCAAGAAGTGCCTCATATTCCTTGAGCGTTGCACCACAACCAGCAGAATTTATGATAATCGCGTCTAAATTCTCGTTTTCAAACGCGTCAATGTTCTGTTTTGCAAGTGTTGATGCCACATCGCGTACGCCATTATGTAGATGCAGCGCGCCACAGCAGGTTTGCTTGCGAGGTGTGACAACTTCACAACCGTTTTGTGCTAATACACGGATAGTCGCCAAATTGGTATCCGTAAAAACTTGGTTCATGATACAGCCAGGAATAAATCCTACGCGGTATCGGGTTTCTTCTGCTGCGGGCGTGATGTCGCGCATTGTATATTTGAGACGCGGAGATGGAATTTTCGGTAGTAAGGACTCCATCTTTCCAAGTTGTCCCATCAGTTTTAGAATTCCTGTTTTCTGGACTAACCATCGGATACCGAGTTTTTGGTAAAGCCACATCAGTTCAAAGATGAGGTCTAACCGTTCTTTGTTCGGCAGAATTTGTTTGAAAACGAGGTTGGTCCAAAATCGGTAACTTGCGGATCTATGCGCGTTTTGTTCATAGATTGCGCGTGCTTCTTCAAGAAGTTCTCCGAAGTGGACGCCAGAAGGACAGGCGGTCTCACAAGCGCGGCAATCCAGACACCGATAGATGTATTCTGCCCATTCTTTGTTGAGCGGCGTGGCATCTTGCGGTTTAAACGCACTCCCCATGAGGTATAATCTGCCTCGGGGGGAATCGGTTTCTAATCCTAATTCTCTATAGGTTGGGCAGGTAGGTAAGCAGAGACCACAATGTGTACAGGCATCCCATTTTTTCCAACTGAAGGTGTCTGTCCCGATTAGCGGTTGTGTTTGTTGGGTGGACATATAAAATTTATTACGTTTGTATTTCGTAGTCTTGTAGGTCGGATAGAGCGCAGCGAAATCCGACATGTATACTGCGTTTTATCCAACCATAATATATTATCGGTGAAATCTTTCCAAAATTGCATGGGTAAACCAAAGCAGGACTAACACAATCAAGCCAATTGTAGCAAATATCATACCTTTGGAACTGACTGTGCCAGCGAAACTTTTCTTGATATTACCCTGTCTGCTTTCGTTAATCTTGTCCGCAAGCATCCGTTTCTCATATTCTGTCAAATTTTTCTTCTGTGTAGGCAATATATCTGCGGGATTCCTCCTATAAATTCCGCTTTTCCATTTTCTGTATAAAATACGAAAAATTACGACACATCCCACGGTTCCGAATAAGATAGCTATACCAATAAGCATATCTGTTATAGGAAGAAAGTGAGCAGGATCAGTTGGATGAGGTCTGTCCGGTGCGGCGTATAAAGTGTCGTTTATGATGAAAACTGCATGAATAGTTTCCATTTTTACGTCCCTGTGATGATTTTGGTTATCCCTTCATTCAAACTGCCGGATCGATAACCTTGTAGATCAACTGCTACATGGGCGTACCCGAGCGTTTTAAAGTGGCTGCTAATTTGACTTCGGGTTTCTTTTTTAGCCAGCAGGGTAATTTCTTCTGCATCAAGTTCAATTCGGGCAAGTTCACCGTGATGACGTACACGGAATTGACGAATGCCTAAATCGTAAAGAAATTGTTCTGCAGCGTCGACCTGACGAAGCAATTCACGTGTGATGCGCATGCCGTAAGGAAACCTTGAAGATAAGCAGGCAAATGCCGGTTTATCCCATGTTGGCAAATTCCATGCTTTTGAAATTTCGCGTATCTCCACTTTTGCGAGGTCAACATCAATTAAAGGGGCTTGAATACCCATCTGTTTCGCGGCGTCCATTCCAGGCCGATGGTCGCCAACGTCATCAGGAATCGCACCGTAAACGATAGTTCCTACGCTGTATTTATCCGCGATTGGACGTAGTTTATCGAACAATTCTGTTTTACAAAAGAAACATCTATTGGTAGGATTACTTGCATATCCTTCGAGTTCTAACTCTTCGGTGTGAACCGTTTCAAATCGGATGCCGATCTGTTTAGCGATATCTTGTGCTGCTTTCATCTCTCGGATAGGATAGGAATCGGAGATAGCAGTGACCGCAAGTGCGTTATCACCTAAGGCGTGTTGCGCTGCTTCGGCGAGAAACGTACTGTCTACGCCACCTGAGAAAGCGACAATAACTTTCTCATAGTCCCGTAAGCAATCATAGAGTCGGTTTACTTTTGTTTGTAGCTGTTTTGGTAACATCTGTTCACATCCTAAGGAGCTATAACGGTCTATCAGCTTGTTGTATCTTTTCCAATTCATCACGAAGCAATTGTCTTTTTAAACCGCTTATCCTGTCAATAAAAAGGGTGCCGTTGAGATGGTCAATTTCATGTTGCAGCACACGTGAAAGCAATCCATCCGCTTCAATCTCAATTTCTTGGCTGTCTAAGTTCATTGCTTTAACGACTATCTTTTCCGGACGTTTCACATCAGCATGGAGGTCAGGGATGCTCAAACATCCTTCCTCTGCGACACTTTCACCTTCAACACTCAAAATTTCAGGATTGAACAACATGAGCGGTTGATAGTCTGGATCTTCTGGGTCTATATCAACAATGAGGAATCGTTTTAAAACACCGACTTGTGTTGCTGCGAGTCCAATACCGTTTGTAGCGTAGAGGGTTATCAACATCTTCTCAGCAAGTGTGCTTTCAGCGTCTGTGATCACCTGAACGGGTTCGGCTCTTTTGCGTAGGACTGGGTCACCGTAATAACGGAGTTGTAGCGGTTTTGTTTTTGGTAAACGTGGCACCTCGTCTACGCCCCGGTCTTCAGGTTGTCTGTTTTTGCGTTTTCTTTTCGGTTTTGACATGCGTTGGACAATTTCTCCATCATTCTAATGAAAAGTTTTATATATCATAACACTTATAGTGGATTATGTCAAGTAATTATTATAACCGGATACGTAAAGTTTTTGTCATTAACCATTGCTCTTTTTTGTTGGAGAGGTTTGCAACCCGATTTTCTTCTTGTAGGAGCGAGCTATGCTCGCGACAGCGGACGAACGGTCGCGAGCATAGCTCGCTCCTACAGAATGTCCGAAGTGCCAAATTCCAAACGCGCGTTTGGCAATCAATTCGCGACTACGAACGCTTGTCTTCTTAAATTGACACCTATGGTAGCAAAACTTTACACACCTACCCTAATAAAAACACCTGACATCAGTTCAACGGTCTCATTGACGTAGTGATGGTATGGGATCGGGCTTTGAGCGAGGCCGAAATTAAGCAGAGTATGGAGCCTGGCGCTGCCGCTGTTGATCCTAATGCTAAACTGGCAACTACATGGGCTAATGTGAAAGGGTCTCAATAGATTTTGCCTTTCCTATGCAAATGATAAAGGCGCGGTCACGCACCGCGCCTTTATTGCTTGATTCGAAATTCAGAAAAATCTTCTGATTTCCTATATTGAACCGTCCCCAAACTTCTTCTGAAACAACGATACAGTATCGTGATCAGGGTGATTCGGTAGTTCAGCAGGAGACTCCCACTCTTCGGAAACATCTGTCAGTTTCACAGGTTTCCCATCGTTTTCTAAAATTGACTTCCACCCGGCGAGAAAGACGTTGGTCTTGTGCTGAAGCTGCCCAAAGGTTTGCGGCATTTCGTTGTGTAGTGCCATGTTCTGAAATGCCCAGATTGTCGGCACCCAGATTTCTGTCTTATCAAAAGGATAACCTGTGCCGGTATGGATTCTAAAATTTTCTCCACCGTAAGCTGCGTGCGTATGAATCTGCACAGTCCCCCAGGATCCGCTTACTTGATGAAGCGTCCCATAAAATTGGTGTCCCTCACTATTAACGTGTTCAAAAGTGATAACACCGGGAGGGCTATGCCAACTATCTGCTTGGTATGCTACGGATACAACAGGATTTCCGGCTTCAGCAATCGCCTTGCACACCATATAGACACCGTGAATACCGTGTGTGGGATAGTCGTCAAACGAGTTAGTGGCTGTGTAGCAGACGATTTGTTTATCGTTTGCCCATGCCTTCGCGCGCGAGATTGGATCGTTATGTTCGTGGCTTGAGGGAGCAAGGATTGTTGAGCCGTGTTTCTCCGCCAACGCAATCATTTTTCGCGCTTTGGCAAGAGAATTAGCAAATGGACGATTGATAAGGTTCGGTAAACCCGCTTCAAGATAGGGTTCATGCAGGATATGGTTCCACGGATGGTTATAGTATCCACCTGAAATTACGCCATCTACCTTTCCTAACATGTCATCGAAATTCTTCACCGCTTCACAACCGTAAGATTCTGCGATCTCTTTTGCCTTGTCGTATTCAATATCCCAACAGTGTGTGATGCGCATTCCCGTGAACGGTGTATCTTTCTGGCCGGCACGCGGATTGATGGCTGGTGCCCATAACGGCATGTGTGAATACGAGGCTACATTCAAAAATCCGACGCGGAAAGGTTCATAATCGTGACGGGGTGTGTCGCTTGATGCATTCATTTCAATCTCCTTTTGTATCTTAACCCGAGTTGCCACCTATTTGCGAATGCTCTTGTAGGAGGGGTTTCTAACCCCGATTGATAACAGAAAACATAAGAATCAGCGGAAACACCTTGTTTTTTAGTAAAAAGCAGTGTCCGCCATCTCGAAATCTTGTAAGTAGCAACTTAGGTTATCTTAATAAAGTTGTGTTCTCACTCCCAAGTCTACGCAAAATAGATTGCAAAATGACCACAAAAATTGAGTATAATATATAAGACATTATCTGAAATGTCAATTGTTTTAGTTATCATTCCAGAGGCATTCAATTGTTGAGTTTTGCTATTGTTGGAGAGGTGTGTGATAATTGAATGCCTCTGGTTACCATTCCATTTTACGAAAGGAAAACAGGTGGAAGCACCAATTTATGGATTGACCGTCCGCGGAGTTACAAAGCATTTTCACAGGACTAAAAAGTCAGACGAAAAACTGCGTTTTCATCAAAAGATTCTCCGTTTGTTCAAACGGGAAAAAGAGACGATTCGCGCTGTTGATGGCATTTCCCTTGATGTGAGTATCGGTGAAATTTACGGCATTTTGGGTGCTAACGGCTCAGGAAAATCAACGCTTATCCGTCTTATCTCAACGCTTCTCTTACCAGATGCGGGAAGCATACACGTCTTTGGAGATGACGTCGTTACCAATAGTATGAAGGTCCGACGTGTAATGAACCGTGTCTCTGTTGAAGCGTCTTTTTTTAAGCGTCTTTCTTCAGCAGAAAACCTGATATACGCCGCGCGACTTTACGGGATCGCCGCAGCAGAAGCTACGAAAAAGGCACGCGATATTTTAGAGCGACTCGGTTTTGACGCGAAACGGATGGACGAAGAGATGGAACAACTTTCGCGCGGGATGCAACAGAAAGTTGCGATTGCACGGGCCCTGTTAACTACACCTATGCTTCTATTACTTGATGAGCCCACAACTGGGCTTGACCCGAAATCTAAACGCGATGTACAAGCCTTCATTGAGGAGATACGAAATGATCGAAATGCTGTTATTGTGCTGACGACACATGATATGGCAGAAGCAGAAAGGTTATGTGACAGGATCGCTATTATAGATAACGGCAAATTTATTGCTGAAGGCACTGTGAAAGAACTGATCGCTAAGGTCCCACCAAATGACAATGCACCTGTTACGCTTGAAGATGTTTTCATCGCATTGACAGGAAAAGATTTAGAAGAAGGAGATGAATAAACCGATGCTGAATATCAAGCGAGAAACTATTATTTCCTACGCGTTCATTGAACGAAATTTTAATCTACTCAAGCGGTATCTGAATTGGGAAATTCTGTTTTTTAGCTACTCTATTGTGAATGCGCTCACAATCGGCTTGATTATGGTCGGGCGTGGAAGTAGTGCAGATGTGCTTTACCTTGTTATTGGCGCGTTGATCTGGGGTTTTCTCTCCATTATGATGCGTGAAGTCAGCGATGCAATTACATGGGAACGGTGGGAAGGCACAATTGAATATACGTTTATGGCACCGATTTATCGCATCACACACCTTGTGGGTTCTTGTCTGTTTGCAATTTTGTATGGACTACTACGAACAGGTTTAGTTTTGGCGATTATGCCGTTTTTCTTTGGTGAACACATTGATTTAGGGAGCGCAAATTGGATTACAATGGCAGTCACGGTTGCAGTTTCAAGTCTATCGTTTATCGGTATTGGCTTGATGGCTGCTATTTTTCCACTGCTTTCACCTGAAAAAGGACAAGCGGCAACAGGGATTCTCCAATCTGTGCTGCTGTTAATTTCCGGTATTTATTACGACATAACGGTTTTACCGGACTGGCTTCAGCCATTTTCAAAGATTTCACCAGCAACCTATACGCTCCGATCCATCCGTGCAGCGATGTTGGAAAACGCATCGGTTGAAAGTCAAGCAGGAAATCTATTGCTACTCCTTATCATTGGAATTGTGCTTATTCCGCTTGGATTT
This sequence comes from Candidatus Poribacteria bacterium, assembly GCA_965221425.1. Classification (GTDB taxonomy): domain Bacteria; phylum Poribacteria; class WGA-4E; order WGA-4E; family WGA-3G; genus MSPOR6. The sequence continues at coordinate 2,480,514 of OZ244889.1, forward strand.
TGGGTTTTCCATATCGCAGAAAAATATGCGAAACGTGTCGGTAGACTCAAACGGAGTGGATAGGATTCATAGGTAAATGTAAATATGGCATTGAGAGTTATGGGGCAGCTCGGAGACCGCCCCTACAAATTTTAGGCATTTGCCGCATAGAGTTCGTTGACGCGTGTCCAGTTGATAACATTTTTCCACGCCTCAACGTAGTCTGGACGACGGTTCTGATAGTTCAGATAGTATGCATGTTCCCACACATCAATCCCGAGAAGCGGAGTATGTCCCTGCATAATTGGACTATCTTGATTTGCTGTGGAGTAAATCTCCAATCCGCTGTCACCGAGAACGAGCCATGCCCACCCAGAACCGAAACGTTTGGTTGCAGCAGTCGTGAACTCTTCGTTTGCAGCCTCAAGTGAACCGAAGGCAGATTTTAGTGCAGCGGCGAGATCGCCACCGGGGTCACCACCGTTGCCATTGGGGCACATGATGGACCAGAAAAGTGAATGGTTTGCATGCCCACCCCCGTTGTTAATGACTGCCTGACGAATGTCTTCTGGTACTTGATCAATATTTTTAAGTAGTTCTGCTACATCTAATTTAGCAAGGTCATCATGACCTTCTAATGCAGCATTCAGATTATTTACATAACCTTGATGATGTTTGCCGTGATGGATTTCCATTGTTTGTGTGTCAATATAAGGTTCCAAAGCATCGTGTGCATAAGGAAGTCTTGGTAATGTGTGTGCCATTTAAAATAGCCTCCTGCAAAATTTAGGTTATAAAAAAGTATAACAAATTTATACAAAGTGTGCAAGTTTTTTATAGATAAGGGGTGCGTCCAGTTTTTGGCATGTGTGTTGTCTGCATCGCGGATTACCGTTGATTTGGTGAAATCCGCGATGCAGACAATAAAAAAGGCAGATACCCAAAACGAATATCTGCCTGTGAAAATGTTTCGTCCTCATTGAGATAATGTTATCCAAGTCGATTGAGTGAACGCAGAACCATCCGACGCCCACGTACCCGACACATTAATGGTACATGTTCCAGAGTTCCAACCGGATGTAGAGTGACCGAACAGCGACGTCAAACTCCCCGAAGTATCCTGGGACAGCAACGTCCCCGGCGAAAGCTCCCACGGCTGCTGAACATACCAAAACACATAACTCGGTGCGGCCCCCAACGTCAAAGTCGCTCCGATGGTCTCTCCCAAAGCCACACTATCTGAGTCAGGCACTAAACTCACAGAGGGCGGCGTAGCCGGAGGGGTCGGTGTGGGCTGCGGGGCAGTAAGGGATACCGACACCGTGTAGCTCGGCTCTGCGATTGTATTATCCGACATATACGTATACGCCGTTATTAAATAATTTCCCGATACCCCACTCGGGAACGTATACGTGAAATCCGCAGTCGTTAACGTCCCATTCCCCTGATCAATCTCTATCGTCGTGCCATAAGCAGAGGTATCGGTAGGCGATTTGACATACCAATACACCGAAGTATACGGGCTCGGCGCCGTAAAGTTAGCCGTGTGGCTATCCCCCGCTGTCGCCGTGTTGCTGCTGGTACTCGCTCGGGAAAGCGCCGCCGTTCTCGGTTTGGGATTCCCTTGTGGGCCCAACACCACAGCCTCTTGCGGAGGGCCGAGAGGGGCCGCCAGGGCATAATCCGGATCGTGATGTGAAGCAAACTCACTTTGTGATGACACGTAATCCGGCCACATCAAACACTTTGTCGCCCACCCTTTGTCGTTGCCGTTGGCATCTTTCACATCGCTTTTCGGACAATGATCCAGATGCGCAAGATGTGCCAACTCATGCCCGACGGTATCACGCATAGCTTTTCCTACATCCCCTCTCGCGATACTCCGTTTTATCTGGGTTGTATAGATAATTGCTACTCTTGCCTCACCTGGTCCTGGGGGGCCTATGGGTGCCTCGCCTACAGTTACCTTCTCGCCAGTCGTGAATGTATCGCTTGACACAATTTTGGCAGAATAGGCGAGTAATCCCTTATTCCCTTTGAAGTTGACCCGTCCGTCTGCGTTAACATGCGTTGAGGGGACTAAATGCAGTGAGATGTGTGACGGTCCGGTGCCGGTGCCGTAACTACTTGTGTGGGCATCTTCATTCACAACAAACATGTCTTTGGTACTGGGGGAAGTGCGCGTGTGAGAAACACTGGGACTGGATGGCGGTCTAGTCGAATCGGTCATAAATCCCCGATACTCCTCATAAGCCGTCAGATTATCGCCTTGGTTTTGCGAGCCAAAAGACGTGTCATTATCCTCGCCTGCCGTCAGATTAGCATGGTCATACTCCCAAGCATCCGCGATATTATTGCCCGGATTGCCCTGATTGTTCTTGCCGATGTCGTCCTTCGGTATATCCGAAGAGACGCTCTCAACAGACGTGTCCGTTTCATATCTGTCGGTAAATCCTTTTTGTCTTTTCCGAACGCCGACAGAGACCGTCCCATACCCGCCGTAATCCAGTGACCGAACCCCGACCGGTAAAACGAGGGTATCGGGTATATTTTCTGAATCGCTCTTTATTTCATATCGGAGTCGAGCGTTGTCCACAACTTCCCAGACTCCCTCGTTCTCCTGTTTGGTAAAGACCAGGTCTTTGATCGTGCCATAGTTCGCCTCGGCGTTACAACAGATACCTGGCTCTTTTGACGCGTCGAGCGTAACTTCAATCCGTTTATACTGATCCTTTCTTTTGTCTATACCGCTGATGGTGACGTTCACCCAGGCGATAGACAGGTTTGTACTGGTGGAAGCTTCAGGGATCCATGTCGGATCCACTTTTGAGACTGTGACGGTAAGTGCTTCACTGAGAATAGGCATACACAGCAAAGCGTAAAATAGAATAAATAGGGGTGTCCACATAGCAAATCTTTTCATCGTTTCTGCTCCTTTTTATTTTGTTTAGGTATAGGTTCTTGTTTCCGGCTGAGTTGTATCTGGATCGCGAGTTCGGGATCCTCGGGGATAATCCGACTCAGTCCTTCTTCGTAGCCGTAACGTTTAATCAGTTCATTCGCCCGCACAATCCGTTTGGCACTGAACTGGGCGGGTTTACCGGTGAGATGGGCTGCCAACTCTGTGGCAAGGAAATCGGTCGCTTCTGCTGCCGCTGCTTCCTCCCGCATCAGTTGCTCCGCCCACTCTATGAAATCCTTTATCTCTTGCTGCGACAGCTGCCGCAGCCGCTCTATCTCTTGGCGCCGTGCCGCCTCCGCTGCTGCACGCGCCTGGGCACGCTGAGCGTCGAACGCGTCATCCGATATATCCGGTTCCAACAGCGGCGGCACCGCGTTTTCAGCGGGCGGCATCTCCACAGCAACATCAGAATCCGGCGGCAGCAGAACAGATGCCTCTTCCGCAATATCTAACTGCTCTATAGGTAAACGCTCCACAAGCGGCATCCCCATTTCTATCGCCTCCAAATGCTCCGCTATTCCAAACGCCTGGTGGCTGCTTCTATCCGAAACCTGCAGTGCCTTCCGCAGAGAGACCCACGCCATCTTGTAGTCCCCCAGCTGCTGATACGCAATACCGGCCTCATAATGTCCTTGCCGCGCCCCCAATTCATGACCCTGCTGCAAGAACGCAACCGATTGGAACGGCCTTTCTAAATTCACAAGCGCATTCCCCGCTTCTATCCACGCATGCGCAGAATCTGAATGATCTATAAGTATCGATTCATATTGATCTAACGCAGCCTCATAGTCCGAGGCAGATGAACGCGGGGACGTATCCGCAAGATACAGCCGTGCTTTCAGATGATCGGGATCCGCTGAAACAACACGCTCCGCATACAGACGCGTCTGCTTATTAGGATTCCCAAGGGGAAGTCCAATCGCATAGAGGTATTCAAACGCCTGCTCATCGCTGAGCTGTGAGACCAGGAAATCATCATAGTGTCCATGTTGTGCTAAAAACTGCGTCGCTTCTTCCAGATCGCGATCCCCCACAAGTCTGCGCAGCTTTTCCTCCGCATATTCTGATTCAGTGAACGGCGGTAGCAGATTCCCTTCCGCGTCCAGTAATAACGCTTCCGCATCCGGCCATGTATCGGTATAGCCGACGACGGGGTGATTAATTTCTGCGACTACGTCTATTTCCTCGCCAGACTGTTTTGCTTCCTGAACCCACTGATTCAGTACTTCTCGGGCTTCCCGTTCCATTTCCAATGAGCCAATGGCATCTTTTATTTCTTGAGGCAGCGGTGTCCAATCCGGGCGATAGGGAGAACGCGATCGGATTGTGGTGCCGCCATATTTCCATGTGATCCAGCCGAGGCTGCTTCCGTGCGCAGCATTTTGCCGCGGTGCCCGACGTGTCGGGCGGCCCTGTTTTGGCACAGACAGATTCTGCTTGCCGGTGCCCGGCGCCGCTGCATCCGCATGCCACGTGCCATCCGCATGGAAGTGTCCACCCACAGACGGCTGCGCGCCGCGTGGATTGTTCACAGCAGGTGGTGTCTTCTCATCAGACGCGCGTGGCACCTCGGCCGTGGGGGGACTCCGGCGCAGTACCAACTGACTGATACCGAAGAGGAAAAGTAGCACAAGCCCACCGATAAACGTGTATTTAATCACATACTTGAGGATTGACATCTTATTTCTCTCCTTTCTTACTTTGTTGTCCCTGGTGCCGCTGATGCCAGCGGCAGGGGGTTGGATTTGGAAGCGGACAAAACCGATTTGTCCGCTTGGTAGACATAATGTAACGATAATAGCAAGCATAATATCTCGCTGGTATCTACGTATATTACGAAGGTTCATTTAGACCCTTCTCTTGATTTATGGATACCCCATCAGAGGTTTAGTGCCGGGGTGTCCTTAAAACACTATAGGCACCCCCGGCGACTAAACCAAACATCTCAACGTATCTGTTAGAGAAAAGGGCACCCAATATGAAATGTTTGATATTAGTCGTTATTTATATTATACAATCATTTCATTTGTTTGTCAAGAAAATTGTAAAAATTTTCATTTCTCTTATTTTTTTATTTTAGGTACAGGTTCTTGGTTACGGCTGAGTTGTATCTGGATCGCGAGTTCGGGATCCTCGGGGATAATCCGACTCAGTCCTTCTTCGTAGCCGTAACGTTTAATCAGTTCATTCGCCCGCACAATCCGTTTGGCACTAAACTGGGCGGGTTTACCAGTGAGATGGGCTGCCAGCTCTGTGGCAAGGAAATCGGTTGCGTGTGCTGCCACTGCTTCCTCCCGCATCAGTTGCTCCGCCCACTCTATGAAATCCTTTATCTCTTGCTGCGACAGCTGCCGCAGCCGCTCTATCTCTTGGCGCCGCGCCGCCTCTGCTGCTGCACGCGCCTGGGCACGCTGAGAATCGAACTCTTCATCCGATATATCCGGTTCCAACAGCGATGGCACCGCGTTTTCAGCAGGCGGCATCTCCAAAGCAACATCAGAAACTGGCGGCAGCAGAACAGATGCCTCTTCCGCAATATCTAACTGCTCTATAGGCAACGGCTTCACACGCGGCACACCCATCTCTATCGCTTTCAAAGACTTCGCTATCCCAAACGCCGTGTGGCTGCTTTTATCCGAAACCTGCAGCGCCTTCCGCAGAGAAACCCACGCCATCTTGTAGTCACCTATCTGTGCATACGCGAGAGCTGCAGCAGCATGTCCTTGCCGCGCACCCAATTCATGCCCCTGCTGAAGGAACGCAAGCGCTTGGAAAGGTTTTCTTGAAATCGCAAGTGCATTCCCCGCTTCTATCCACGCATGCGCAGATTCCGGATGATCTATAAGTATCGATTCATATTGATCTAACCGAGACGCAAAATCAGAATCCGTGTCTGCCAAATACAAACGCGCTTTCAGATGATCGGGATCCGCTGAAACAACACGCTCCGCGTATCTACGCGTCTGCTCATCAGGATCCCCAATGGGAGTCCCAATCGCATAGAGATAGTCAAACGCCCGTTCATCGCTTAGACGCGACAGCAGCAGAGCGTTAGAGCGTCCATGTTGCTCCAAAAACTGCGCCGCTTCTTCCAGATCGCGATCCCCCACAAGCCTGCGCAGCTCTTCCTCTGCATATTCCGATTCAGTGAACGGCGGCAGCGGATTCCCTTCCGCGTCCAGTAATAACGCTTCCGCATCCGGCCATGTATCGGTATGGCCTATGACGGGGTGATTAATTATTTCCACTACGTCTATTTCCTCGCCAAACTGTTTTGCTTCCATAACGCGATTCTTCAGGCTTACGCGTACGCGCTGTTCCTTTAGTAATGAGCTAATGGCATCTTTTATTTTTTGAGGCAGCGGTGTCCAATCTGGGCGATAGGGGGAATACGACCTGACATCGCGACTGGTGCTGCCATATTTCCATGTTATCCAGCCGAGACTGCTTCCGTGCGCAGCATTTTGCCGCGGTGCCCGACGTTTCGGGCGGCCCTGTTTCGGCACAGATGGATTCGGATTGCTAATGCCCGGTGCCGCTGCATCCGCATGCCACGTGCCATCTGCATGAAAATGCCCACCCGCAGACAGGGCGGGGACAGGGGGTTCAACGTTTGCCTCCGATGGAGCCACCGGGGCAACCGCTTTCGGAGTACGTTGGCGTCCAATCAACGTACCAATACAAATGATCACAACCACAGCCAATAGACTATATAGCAAGTATTTTGTCGTCCATTTCACGATTGACATATCAATATCTCCTTTCGCGTTTTACGAAGACAGGGGTTATTCTTCTCTATTGCCTCCCCGGTAGTCGCCGCTCTCGGTACGCACTGACAACGATTGTGACCAATTCACTATGTGCTGTCCCCGCGGCGTTTGTCGCAGTAAATTGAAGACTCCGTGTTTCAACACCCCTCACCTTTCCACCTAAGACACCACCTCTCAACGATAATCCAGAGGGGATATCCCCCAAGTTAATGGCTATCGTTGAACTTCCACTTACATAACTGTTTAAATCTAAACGAAAACTATCACCTACACTAAGTTTAAATGGATCCGGTATATCACCCCAGACAGGCACTGTCAGCGGTGTACTTGTGCTGTCACTCACGGAAACGGTATAACTCGTTTCATAAGTAGTCGAGACATCCCCACTATACGCATACACAGTGATCACATAATCACCCATGATGCCAGTGGGAAAGGTATAACTTAGACTCGATGTCGTGCTGTTACTACCATCCCCGATATCCGTATCTACAAGCGTGCCACGCCACGTTTCACCCGGTGATACAACATACCAACCCGGGGACGCAACATACCAACACACACGAAGATTTGCTGCACTTGCTGAAAAGTTCGCCGTGTGCGTGTCCCCCGCAGTCGCAGTATAGGAACCGCTTGAAGTAGATAGGGTATACGTGGGCGTTGAATTTGCCGGTATTTCAATAGGTGTTTTAGATGGCGGAACCGGGAGCGGTTGTTTTGGAGGCTCAGGAACTCTTGGAAGCTCAGGGGCCCGAAGATAATCAATAATCATTAACTTGAGGGATATCCCCTCTGGATCATCGTTGACTATTGATGCACTGTTGACTCTTAATGCACTTATGAAACCGATAATTCCAAGCAGAACAAATACTATAATACAACTGATAACAGCATAGCCCCAAACGAATCGTTTGTATCTGTAATGTCGTCGTTCAATGCGTTTCAATAACATAAGGAAAGTTCTCCTTTACTTCGCTTTGTGCAAAGTTAGAGGTTCATGCTGAGGCAACACTGGACAACACTTTGATGACTATAACAATGAAGTAAAAATATTTATTTTTCCTTTTTGAGGTACACAAATTCTAACACGTTCACCTATTTTCTGCAAATCCATCTCGCAGCGGGTGTGTTCAGTGTTTGGCACTGCACGATAGCATTACCAAACCTATAATAATCCGCGATGCAGACAACACACATGCTAAAAACTGGACACACCTAACAGATAAGCGTAGGCGCGTAAAAACAAATTAGTACACTGGTTTAGAAAGGATAAGACTGTAGAAGGGAATTATAGGTCGGTTTGAGAAGCCTCAGCGAATGCACCGACACGGCAAACCCGTTTGTAAGCACAATAATTACACGGTGCTGTTATATCTTTAGGCGTAATCGGTGTGTCGCCTTCATCTTCTGAATCTATAAACGAATCTACACATGTGATAAGGGGAAAGATACCGTTAGATATCTTGTCAACGGACTGTTGAACATAACCTGTCACGCGATCAAGTCGTCTTTCAAAAAGTTCGTCCTCTAATAACTGACCATTACTTGAACCAACTGATCCCCACTTTGAACCGTTGAAGTTTCTATACGCAATATCATTGAAGGATTCCGCACCGATGCCAAGTTCAACTGTGCATGCGTCTAACCTGATTTTATGATAGAGGCCTGATGCAGGTTCAAACCCGGTGATACCTTTTTGGTCTAACAATTTCTTTGCTATTTGGAGGTAGATCGGAAGTTGCAGACTCCGCCCTTCAAGAATATCTCGAATTCTAATCGTTGAACTTCCGGTTTTATAATCAATTATATTAAAGACTCCTTCACCGATGTCAATACGGTCGATTTTACCTTTCATAAGCACGTTGCCAATAGGGATCGGTTCGGCACAACTGAGTTCTGAATCCCCAGGTTGATTCGCTGGTCCGATACTAACTTCAAAAAAGCGTGGCATAACATGCAGATCGTAGGTGTGTTCTGCTTCAAGCCACTTATATAGAGCAGTCCAGAGTTTCTCAATCTCTATTTTCCAAAAAAGATTGTATTGATTGATTTCCTGACGTTGGTGTCGTTTTACTTCTGATTCGCTTTCTAACACTGCATTTAATTGTCGTTTTGCTTCTTCAAATTCATCGTCGTTACATTGTTTGATAGATAAATCATCTCGTCTCCTACGTTCCGTATAGAAAGTGTATAGAATTTTATGCGCTAAATTTCCTTTCTCAAGGCTGGATGGTTCATCTTCTTCACTATCATCTTTATCCTTGTAACCCAAGACGTTGGCAACAAAGTACTGAAATGGACATTTGGCGTAAGTCTCCAAATCTGTGACTGAATAGATTTTACCTCGTAAATTTTTTAATTGTTGTTGACTTGGTTCAGAGAGATAAATGGATGTCAATGTATCTTCACCTGTTAATTTCCCTTCATAAGTCAAGTGTTCGTGTGTTTCCTCGCGGCTCTTTTCAACTGAAACAACATGTTCAATTACGGGACGCATCTCCGCAATAGCTGTAGGAAATTTCGTGTCGGAGGTGATCCCTGCTGCCCACACATAATTGCCGTAGACACTGAGAAAACCGGAAACACTCTTTCGTGTAGAATTTTCAATTTCTTCCGTTCCGATCTTAGCGACTGCTTCTAATTGTGTCAAAAATATGGAGGGAATTAATTCAGATTCACCTTCGCGTTTGGGAACAAAGAGATATAGGTGTTTCCGATAAGATTTAAGAACTCGATAGAATAGGAATCGATTATCGTGCAGTTGTTCGTCTTCAGTACGGTAAGGGGTTTCTGGAAACAGCGGATCGGGACGATACGTCTGTGGAAATCCGCCATCTACAAAATCCCCTAAAAAGACTGTATCAAACTCTAAACTTCTAAGTTCTCCGAGTGTGACAATTTTGACGGTTTCTTCCTTTGTTGACGCGGTGCTTTGATAATGTGTGTGTTTAGCAAGGTAATGAAGTTTTTTAACATAGTTCTCAAGACGGTCTGACCTATTTCCTTCCGATTTTGATACGGTACACAGTTCTTTAACGATTTTTTTCAATTGCTGGTATGCGTTAACTTCACCTTCAACGATTTCCGGATTTCTTAATAGCATCGGGTTTAGAATACGTCGGAGAACTTCGCCATTACTCAGTAAATTGTGGACATATTCCTGAAATTCATCGGGTAAAAACGTGCGTGTGTGTGATGCGGGTTCAACCTCAGAGAAATACGTGCTACCTACATATATTCGGTTTGCTGAGAGTCGAGAAAAAATTTCTTTAACAACTTCTGATTTTGTCAATGGAATGCTTTCTGAAAGTGAATACGGAATACCGTAAGCGGGAAAAGTCTCAGCGATACGTTGCTGATATTGACCTAAGTTGTAATATGCTACACAGATGTCACTGAGTTTGCAGTCACCATCTGATACATGCTTTTGAATGAGGGACGCGATCTGTTCCACCTCTTCAGATCGATCAGATGGTTTCAAAACCTTAATCTGATTTGTTAGATCGTCTTTTTCAACCGAGACAGCATTCACTCGGAACAGATTTTTGGCAAAATGCAGGTGTCGTTCATGATCGCGTTTGTATGCAGAATCAATATAAACCTTTGCGTCATCAAATTCCTGTACAAGAGCCGTAATATTTTTATAGAGGTTTTCATTTTCTGGCAAACAATCAGTCCGAAACCACATCTCAATCTCAGGTATTCCGGCAATGTGTTTCAAGATTTTAATGTCGGCTTTTGAAAGCACAGTAAAACCTTCAACAACAATAAGATCGACATGAGGGAATGAATTCTTGACGAAATCACCTTTGAAATTGTTTGCAAGGTAAAGGTGTTTTCCTTTGTCATCTATCCATCGGTTTCCAAGTTTCGCCTCATAATTGTTATAGATACGCGCGAGGTTCGTCTGGGTTGGATTGTCTGTAGCAATATTTTGGACGGTTTCACCGCGTTCTCTAAGGTTATTTATCGTCTCTGCTATGAGCGCGAGTGTGCTATCTGGAACGGAAACACTTTGGTTCGGTTGAAAGGCATCATAACTGTCAATATCGGTATTGTTCGCGTCGGGATTTGCTATTTCATACAGCCAGAGGTTTTGAAGCCCTGATGATATGTGTTGTTTTGATGGACGAACTCGTTTGTATAATCTCTGAACAAAATTCTCAATGTCATAAACGTGTAAATTAACTACAGCACAGTTCGGGTGAGACGCAATCAATTCACGTTGCCGTTTCAGACGTGCAGCATCAGTCGGGACAATAACAATAAAGGTATGTGCATCGTCATTTTGGATACGAGTTTTGAGGACGTCTTCAATATTTTGCATTTTGGAGAGTTACAGCAGACGTTGTGTGTTTGCTACTTTACTTGTGTGCCAAGTGAGACTTCTGTTTCGGGACTTGCTAACACGACTGAATCGCCGCTTGCTGCGAGAATCATGCCGTGTGATTCAACATTGCGAATCGTTGCGGGTTCTAAATTGACCACTACGATTACCTGTTTGCCGATCAATATCTCTGGCTTATAATGCTCTGCTATGCCTGCGACCACTTGCCGTTTTTCTGTGCCGAGGTCTACTTGTAATTTGAGGAGTCGGTCAGCATCTTCAATCGGTTCAGCGGAGATAATTTTTCCTACGCGTAAATCCAGTTTTTGGAAGTCGGCAAATGAGATGAGATTAGCAGTTTCCTTTTTCACCTTCTTTTTCGTTTTAGCCGTTTTTTCTGATTTTGGTGCTTTTTCTTTACGCGGGAAGATAGGTTCACCTTTACTAACCTTTAGGTCTATAGGTAAACGTCCCCACTCAGCAACGGTATCAAATTCTGCTAAACCGATTTGCTTCTGAATTTTCTCCGCGGTGTCCGGAATAAAAGGTGAAATCAAGACTGAAACGTACCGCAGCGCCTCTAAACTATTGTAAAGGATCGTTCCCATTCTTGGTTTTGTTTCCGGCTTCGCAAGGGTCCAGACTTCTGTCTGCTGCACATAGCGGTTGACGCGTCGTACAAACTCCCAGATAGTTTCCAATGCGCTATCAAATGCATAAGTTTCTATGTGTACATCTAATGCATCACGCGTCTTTTGTGCCATGTCCTTAATTTCGTTGTCGAGTTCATCTGGTGTCGTGGGTGCTGGTATTCCTTCAAAGTTTTTGTTGACCAAGCCGAGGACGCGATTAAGTAGGTTACCAAGATCGTTCGCGAGGTCCGCGTTGTAACGTTCATGCAAACGAGCAGGCCGGTAGTCACCATCGTTCCCGAAACTAAATTCGCGCAGAAGGTAATAGCGGAACGAATCTAATCCGTAAGTTTCAATGTCTGTGTCCATATCAATGACAATACCACGCGTTTTGCTTAACGCCTCGCCATCTTTCGTGAGCCACCCGTGGGCAACGACCTGCTTGGGAAGTGGCAAGTCAACAGCCATCAGCATGGCGGGCCAAATCAACGCATGAAAACGGGAGATATCCTTTGCCATAATGTGAACATCTGCGGGCCAAAAAGCGCGGTATTGCTCACTATCGGTTTCATATCCGAGTGCTGTCATATAATTCATCAGCGCTTCAATCCAGACATAGACGATATGCTCAGGATCAAAAGGCAAAGAAATTCCCCAGGAGACGGAGGAACGAGATATGCTTATATCTTCCAATCCGGAATTGAGGACGCTTAGAAGCTCATTACGTCGGGCTGTAGGGTAGACAAAGTCCGGATTCTCGTGGAAATGTGCACGTAAACGTTCCTGATATTTGGAAAGCCGAAAGAAGTAGTTTTCCTCTTCCAGCCATTCCAAAGGTAATTTATGAATCGGGCAGATCTTTTCGTCTGTCAACTCTTTTTCAGGAACAAACCGCTCACATGGGCGGCAATAGTGTCCTTCATAAGTGCCTTTGTAGACATCCCCGCTGTCGTGGAGGGCAGTGAGGAATTTTTCCGCGCCGCGCTTGTGCATATCGCTTGTTGTCCGCATAAAGATGTCGTGCGAGATATTCAACCGTTTCCAAAGTTTGACAAACATAGGCGCCATCTTATCGCAATAGTCTTGCGGGGCAAGACCTGCATTCTCAGCAGCTTTATGTACATTGGCACCGTGCTCATCAACGCCAGTCAGGAAGAAAACCTTATTATCCTTGATACGGTGATAGCGTGCTAAAACATCAGCTGCGATTGTGGTATACGCGTGTCCTGCGTGCGGTTCACCGTTGACGTAGTAGATAGGTGTAGTAACGTAAAATGTACTCATTAGTATTTCTTTTTTCTCCTACCAGGTTCAAATCACTGTTTGCACTATTAGGGAATCAACTGTAGCACAAACTGTATGAAGATTAATTTATTAATTCGGTAATTCTCTGTCCACACGAAACACGCTTACCCTGCTGCTGGCGAAGTTTCTAACCTCGCAAAATTACCCAATTTATTTTTTAATCTTCATTTAGTTTTTGCTTATGTGGAACACGGGGAATGCCTAAAGCAGCATGCACGTATGGCATGCTCCATGATTCATACCGTTGATTTACTAACAGTTCACGCTACAAAGACTTTTACCAAACTCACGTTATTTAGATATGCAATTAGTCTGTGAAAAGCTAATTCTTATTTTATCCTAACGGAATTCGTTTGTCAAGGGTATTTGGCAAGAAGCAGGGTTATTTAGTTTTCAGTTTTTCGGAGGAATTTTTAACACCTGCTATATACCCCAGGCCGGACAATCAACGCCAAATGCGCGTTTGGCATTTGGCGGGTGCGGTTTCTAACCAATGCAGAATACCATACGCGGAATGCTATAGCATTCATACCGTTGATTTGGCGTATTCTGCCGGATTTGGATCAAAAACCCTCATAGCGACTTTTCCCGTAGGATGCGGTGCGGTTAGGAAACCGCACCTACCGGCCTGGGGGTATTAACTTTGAATAAATCTCAATAACGAAAAACTCTTAAAACTAAATAACCCTGTCAAATTACCTTGACGGATATTATTACAAGTGCTATGGTATTAACACATCTTACAAGGAGGTATGCCCTTTCTCTCAACAATGATATTTACATTGTCTGGTATAGAGGTTTGTGGGCAAGATACAAATATGAAAGTAGCAGCAATGTTTGGTGAAGGCAAAGGTGGTGTGGTCGACAAACCTGACCCTAAGGCAGGAGGAGATGTTGTAGTTGTAAAAATCCATGCAGTTCCGATGTGCACCGAATACAAAGGCTTCAAAGGTGGCGGTACCGGGGAAAGTTTCGGACACGAAGCAGCAGGTGAAGTTGTTGAAGTAGCGCAACCCGGTCGCGTGAAAGTAGGGGATCGCGTCGTGGTGCAGCCGCAGAATTCATGCGGTAAGTGTAATATGTGTGTTATCGGTGAACATATCCACTGTATGGGTGGACGTAACATCCGCGAAATGGTCGGTACGGATGTGGCGGGAGCGACTTATGCACAGTATATGCACAAAATGGAGGACCTGTTATTTCCAATTCCTGACGGGATGAGTTATGCACACGGGGGTATGGCATGCTGCGGACTCGGACCGACATTTGGTGCAATGGAACAGATGGAGGTTGATGCGTTAGATACGGTTATGGTAACCGGTTTAGGCCCTGTAGGTTTAGGTGGTATCATCAATGCCAGCTATCGCGGTGCGCGTGTTATCGGTGTGGAAAGCCATCCGTATCGTGCCGAACTTGCCAAAAAGTTAGGCGCAGAAGTCGTCCTAAACCCAAATGATGAAGATATTCTCGGTCAAATCCGTGAGTTAACAAAAGGTATCGGTATTGACAAAGCAGTTGACTGCTCAGGGGCATCTGCAGCGCATCGTTTAATGGTTGATGCAGCCCGAAGAAAAGGACAGGTCACATTCGTTGGGGAAGGTGGCGAATTTCCGCTTGCTGCAAGCAGAGATATGATTCGTAAAGGTCTGGTCCTACGCGGAAATTGGCACTATAACCTTGGTTTTTATCCGAAATTGATGAAGGTAATCCAAGAATCTGCCGATAAATTAGACACCTATATCACACACACTTTCCCAATGCGTGAAGTGCAGAAAGCCTGGGAATTGCAAGCGACTGGTGAGTGTGGTAAGGTTGTGTTGGAACCGTGGGTGTAGTTAAAGGAAATCCATGATTATATAAACTAATATAACGGAAAAAACCTTGTAGGTGCGATTCGAAAACGCGCCATAGGCGTCAATTTAAGGAAATATCCTATTGTTGGAGGGGTTTGAAACCCCGATTTAACGGATTAGATTTCACAAAATCGGGCTTCCAAAGCTCTCCAACAAGAAAATATTGACGCTTATGGTACGATTCAAAAACGCGCCTACAAGGTTTTTTTATTTTCCATTGAATTTCATAATCAGGACTTACGCATTTTCTTTTAAAATCCCACTGATAAGGGGGATTTAGGGGGCGGGCTCCCATAGCGATAGCGTATGGGGAGATAAAAAGACTAAAAATTCTGAAATACCGGACTATTTAACCCCTACCCCTTATCAAGGGGGAATGCGTAAGTCCTGATAGTAAAATCAAACGTAATTGGGGTTAGCAACCACAGACGTTCGGTGTCCGCCATGGTTAACCGCTAATTAGAATCCCATCAGGTATGTACGTTTTGTAAACGCGCCTACTGAAAAATAAACGGGCAATGGCACCGCCACTGCGTTAGCATCCGCAGCCTCAGCCACCCGATGTTTGCACTGGTTCTCGAATTTCTGGTTCAGAAGGTGCCACCGTGCTGTCTGGGTCTCCGTAGCAGAGTGCAAATCCACCCGCACCAAACCATGAACCCAATGACAGTCTGTAATTATCAAGATTGCTGTGTGCCAAAAAATCTCCACGTAATTTGTGATCATGGCGCGCAAAGAAATAGTGGCGATCCCCACTCCAATGCAGTTCACCGTTCATTGAAATGCGATAAGAGGTATTCGGGACCGGGTCCATATCCTCTGGCTTGATATACTCAAGCGGTATTTTGAGAGCCTTGATAAAATCATCCAGTGAACCGCCCGCTTCTACGTAGGCAACTATGTCGTTCCAGTCAGCAAGTCGAACGCCTTCACCCAATTGCGCCTTACATTCCGCTTTGAGGTCTTCTGTCTCGTCCAAATCATGCGTAATGACGTGGAACTTTTGATAACTCGCCGCAATTTTTTGTTTTTGCATTATGTGAAACTCCTTTTTTGTAGATTTTTGTTTTCTTTTGGAATCCTACTTTTCGCAAGACAACGATAAAATGATAATGGTTCATCTATACATATTTTCGGATGCACTTTTACCACGCGTTTTGATGAAATTTATAATAATATTTGATAATATCTTAACGACTTGTGCCAGTTAATTATATTTATGTGATATTTTATTTTACTTATTTATGGATTTGAAAATATTTCTTTACTTTAATCCATCCCTATGCTTTTCTTTATAGCATATTCTTACACAAAGAAGCATAAGGATGGATTTACAGAAGTACATTAGAAAAGCATGTAATGCAACTAAAAAATAAACCGCGCACGCTACGAAACGCAGCCTCAGTCGTAAAAAATATCACCGCAACGCTTTACGATACCTACTTCCTGGGTGCCAAAGAACTTCGTCCAGGACCGAAAAGCCGTTGTCCAGATAGTGATATTATTTGCATCGCCTGGCTATTAGAGCTTATCGGCAAGGACAGTGAACTCGCTGGATACAAAATGATCAGAACAGAACTCAGCGATCTACTCCCACATTTACCCGAACGCTCTCGCTTCAATAGGAGATGGAGAAACCTATGCTATATGAGTGATAAACTCAGACAGATATTGACACAGTCGCGGCGTGAGAACCAAAAAGCACAATATCCACCAAAGTTTCGTAAATTGCGTCAAAAAATAAGACGACGGGTTGAAACAACGATAAGTCAACTATGCGACCAATTCAGTATATCATGGATCCGTGCCCGAACTCATCGGAGCTTACTGACACGGATGAACAATAAGTTTGGTGGTTTTGCACTCGGTGTTTCATGAATAAATGTTTAGGTCGTAAGTTAATGGCATGAAAAGATGTTGTCTATGCATAAGCATACAATATAGTATTAAATGTATTACATATAGTCAATTAGCACAAGTTGTATAACGAACATCTTTGCGTAAGTTATAATCTATTGGTGATTAGATGGTAAAATAGACAAAAAACACCCATCTATCTACACCCAAATTCCAGTTATTTCAGACATTCAGTTTCCGTTACTTTATTCGAACTGAATTACATTTGCATTAACAGGGCATGCATGATATAATATAGCACATGATATTTATGTTGGACGAAGTGTCCGGAAAAGAGATAACCATAACAGAAAAGGGTGAGTCGATGCTCACCTATTGCTATGATGAGTCGTTATCGTTTTCACACTTTCATCCGCTCTATGCACCGAATGGACAAGTGGTAACGGAGGGAATGGCGGAAATTGGACAACAGCATCTACCTGGCATCTGTTTCACATTTGGCATAGTGAGCGATGAAAACGGAAAACCTATTGAACTGTGTCGAAGTACTCCAACAATTGATCGGGAAAATTCTAAAGCTGCAGCTGAAGAATCAGCAAAATTCGTTAGCAAGACAACTTGGAAAGCCGCTAATCCCGTATTAACAGAAATATGTGAAGTTTTAGTTTATCCACACCAAAATGATGTTCGGATACTTGACCTGACAGTAATCTTACAAGCAGCTTCTACCTCTATAACGTTTGACGGTAAAATTGGTTTAAGTTACCAAGCTGTTGAGATGGAGCATAGGAAAGCAGCTAACGCCAATGGAAAAATTGGTGAATCTGAAGTAAACGAACAAGAATCAGAGTGGGCAACGTTGTGTGGGATAAATGGTGATACTGCCACTGGCGTGGCAATCCTTCCGCACCCTGCAAACGGACAAACACTTTTCCTCGCTGAAGATGCGTACAAAGGATTTTTATTTGCCAACACAGCACCTTTCTCTCTAAACATCAAAGAAAAGCGAGAATTAAACTATCGCGTGCTTATCTATCTTGGAGACCTGTTTACCTTTGACGTGTGGAATTATTATCAAAACTATATTAGCCATAAAAATGGTTAAGTTTTATGTAAACGCTCCTGCCAAATATTGTAAAAATTCATGAAAGATAAATTATCCTTTCCCATCTACAATTCCCATCCTCCATTACCACTATCTGAAATGAGTGTACGTCCCGCAGATGTCAATGGACACGCTCCGCGCAATGTCTATATTGAAACTTATGGGTGTCAGATGAACGTCAGTGATAGCGAACTGATGGCAGGTATCTTGACGCGATCAGGGCATCGGACTGTTTCCCACATTGATGACGCTGATGTAATTTTACTGAACACCTGCGCAATACGGGAGAACGCTGAAACTAAAGTTATCAATCGGCTTGAGCATTTGAATCATCGGAAGAGGCGAGAAGGCAATCTAATCATCGGGGTTTGCGGATGTATGGCACAACATCTGCGCGACAAACTTTTGAAAGCGGCACCGTATGTTGATCTTGTGATGGGACCGGATGCATATCGCAATCTACCGATGGCACTCAATGCTGTAGCAAACGGCGATCCTTTTCTCGGTTTACAGCTGGATAAAAGTGAAGACTATGCTGACATTGCGCCTATTCGTAAGGAAGGAATTCGGGCATGGCTCACTATTCAACGTGGATGCGATAAGATGTGTACCTTTTGCATCGTTCCGTTTGTGAGAGGTAGAGAACGGAGTATACCACTGAAAAACCTTACAGATGATGTCCAAAGACTTGTCAATGAAGGTTTTAAAGAAATCGTCCTCTTGGGACAGACAGTCAACTCTTATCACGATGGCAACCATGATTTTGGTGAACTCTTATGGCGTATTGCTGAAGTTGATGGTGTGGAACGGGTGCGATTCACTTCGCCTCACCCCGCAGATGCCACGGACAGCATGATTGATGCGATGGAAAATTGTCCACAGGTATGTAAACAACTTCATCTTCCCTTACAATCTGGGTCAACACCCGTATTAGAACGGATGCGGCGCACCTATACAGCAGAAGAATATCGCGAACTGGTTTCAAGACTCAGGGAACGTATCCCTCAGATTGCACTTTCAACGGATATTATTGTCGGTTTTTGTGGCGAAACTGAAGCAGATTTTATGCAAACCTATCAACTAATGGCAGACATCCGATTTGATTCAGCGTTTATGTTTAAGTACTCAGACAGAGAAGGCACGTTAGCAAACAAGTCGTTAGAGGATGACGTTCCTGAGACTGAAAAGGCAAGACGACTCAATGAGATAATAAAATTGCAAGAGCGAATATCTGCCGAGATCAATCAAAATGTGATAGGGACTACTGCTTCTGTAATAGTTGAGGGTGATAGTCGACGAGACGCAGAACAATATCACGGTAAGACAGATACATTCAAAACGACAGTTTTTTCAAAGGAAAACGCTCAGGTCGGTGACATCGTGAATGTTGAAATCCATTCTGCTACAGCACATACATTGATAGGAGAAATTGCTGGGTCCGGCTGCTAACACCATTGCTCTTGGACGGCCATATTTTGAAATTATGTTGACTTTGTGATATTATAAGAAAAGTAAGTGATAAAGATTTCTCTAAAGGAGATACCAGCATGGCTCACATTTGGAGAAAAGAATATACAGACCGCAGTAGAATCCTTGATAAATTCTACACGAAGCAGGAAGTAGTCAAAAGGTGTTTAGATGAAGTCCATAAATTACCTTACACCTATGATTGCGTGATAGAGCCTTCTGCGGGAGATGGTGCTTTCTATAAAAATATTGAACATGACAACAAAATAGGAATTGATATTGATCCGCAACATGATGAGATTGTCAGAGGTGACTGGTTCAATTACAATATAGGTGAAGATTACGAGCGTGTATTAGTTATAGGAAATCCACCGTTTGGTCAATATCAGAAACTCTCTTCAAAATTTATATCCCATGCTATTTCATTTCGTAACGTCCAAACAATTGCTTTTATATTACCAGATGTTTATAAAAAACACACACGGCAAAAAATATTGCCGTATAATTGGAGAATAGTTTCCATCACAACATTAGGAAAGAATTGTTTTACATTAGAAGGAAAAGACTACCATGTGCCAGCGAGTTTCTTCATCTTTGATAAATCAGCAGGAAAAGATTTAAGAGTTGATCCGAATGCCTACACGGAAACAAACGATTTTAAATTCTCCAATAAAGATGATTTTGACATATTTGTATTCGGTGCTTCGCCAAAAAGAATTACAAAAAATCCGACACCAAACAATAGAGGATACTTCCTTAAGTCAAAAATTCCAGTCGAAGATTTAATCTCTCGAATCCAAGCGGTTGATTGGAATGGAAATTCTTGTGCAAATGGTGGTGTATATTGGCTTACAAAATATGAATTTTTGGAACAATATATAAAATGCCATGAACCGAATAGAAAAAAAGACAGCCCGTTGAGATGGATTAATAACTATCGCAAAGAGGGTGACATTTTTCAATAGTATAACCCAAGTTGCTACTTATGTAGCACAATCTGTTAGATTGTGCATATTAGTCCGCAAACTAACAGTTTGCGCTACGAAAACTTGCGAAATATGCATTATTCTCTATTAAAAAAGGTGTTTCCATGTCTAAAAACTTATAGGTAGTAACTTGAGTTAGTATAACACATTTTCTATATGCAAAAGATTAAAATAAAAAACAAATTAGAAATAGAAAAAATGAGGCATAGCGGGCAAGCCGCAGCAAAGGTTTTGCAGGCGATTTCAGATGCAATTGAACCAGGCATAACGACTTACGAATTAGAAATGGTCTCTCGCAAAACGATTGCTAATCTAAACGCTAAACCATCATTTTTCGGATATGTAATTCCGGACCACAGTCCTTTTCCCGCCACAATCTGTGTCTCTCCCAATAACAAAGTCATTCATGGTATTCCTGATAAGAAAGAAGAACTCATGGAAGGTGATATTATCGGTGTAGACACCGCTGTGAGCGTTGGCGGCTATCACGGGGATAATGCCTTCACATTTCCGGTAGGAAAAATCTCACTCGATGCACAAAAGTTGCTTGATGTGACGAAAGCCTCGCTGTATGCTGCAATAGCGGAAGCGAAGCCAGGGAACCGTATAGGGGATGTCTCTTTCCAACTACAAAATGTTGCTGAAAAGGCAGGGTTCTCCGTAATTGAGGATTTTTCTGGACACGGTATCGGTAGACACTTGCATGAAGAACCGCAAGTGCTAACTACTGGCAAGCCGGGACGTGGTACCCGTTTGCGTCCGGGGATGGTCCTGGCAATTGAGGCAATGGTCAACGCTGGACACTCAAGCGTAGATGTCTTGGAAGATGGGTGGGGTGTTATGACATCGGATGGTAGTTTGTCTGCCTTTTTTGAACATACGGTGGCTGTTCTTTCGGACGGGCCCGAGATTTTAACGGAGAGTCCAATATGGGAAAAATTTTAATGGCTATCCTTCGAGTTTGCAGACAGGGATTTTGCTCTTCGCTACGTTTTGTTGCTGCAGAGTTTCAGGAAATATTTTCTGCCTTCCGAATTTTATATCAATCTCGAATGGCTTTTGCTATTGCCGCAGCCATGTTTTTCATCTCCCTCTTTCTTATCTTCGGATATGCAGAAGTTGAAAAAACAATGTTAGAGGTACAGAAAATTTTCTACCTCCACGTTTCAGCTGCAATGACTCTTTATCTGGCATTCGGTGTAAACTTTATATTCAGCATCAAATATCTAATCAAACGCAAACCTGATGATGACCTATTGGCAGTAGCAGCAGCAGAAATAGGTCTTGTTTTTTGTACTATTGTGCTGCTTTCTGGACCAATTTGGGCAAAATATGCTTGGAATACATGGTGGAACTGGGAAGCACGACTTACAAGCACACTTGTTCTCTGGCTAATGTATGTGGGCTACTTCATTCTGCGTTCAGCATTAGCTGAAGATAAACGCAAACTCTATTCAGCGGTGCTTGGAATTATCGCCTTCTTTAATGTACCGATAGTCCATTTTGCCACAAAATTGTGGGAGGCGGGAGCGCATCCTGAGCGTGGTGCAAAAATGAACACGCTACCTTCGATACGACACACATGGCTTGTCGTCTTAATAGTATTCATTGGACTTTTTTCATTACTATTAATTTTGCAGTATCAGATCAAAAGGACAGAATCACGGTATGAAGTGATTCGCCGGAAACATATAGAGGAGGCATCTTGATGCGAATTGTAATTACAGTTAGTTTTCTAATCGTTGTCGGTTTAGTGTTCTTGGCAATTCAGGTGCCCACTTTGGATCAAAAAAAGATTGACACAGCAATCAAAGAAGCAATGTCGGAATCTCAAGTTATAACAGAAGATGAAGATACTGTCCGACAGGCTGTCACCCTTTCAATAGAAAAGCTGGAATCGGCACAACAGAAACGTCTCAAATACCTTGTTTCTGCTTATCTTGTTATTTGGTTGGTTTTTATGCTCTACTTAGTGCGATTGGGGAAGCAGCAGCAAGCATTAGACCAACGTCTTGCGCAACTGGAACAAGAAACATCTGATATTCAAACAGACCTATAGATTAAACATATCTCATCTATGTTCTTAATTGTCAATATCACCTGGCAACGTAAGATTGCGTATTTGACAGGTGTAAAATATGTTGGTGTAGTACCCTTGTAAGAATCTCAAAATGTGTTTTGGAATTTATAAACTGACAAGCCAATTAGATAATGATGCAACTTGATCTGCGTTTGTCAAGTTAGCTGCGTTCTTAAGCGTTCCTTCCTCAAGATGTCTCCAAATTTCTTGTGCCATGCTATCAACAATAACAGCCCCGATAAAAAAGAGACTTGGTGATAAATTTTCAGATGCAAAAGCTGTTCTGATACGAGTTAGCGCAGTTTGTGCCGTTTTCCAATGTTCGTCCGCACCTGCTGGATCAATTCCTCCTTTTAGTTCGCCAAAAGCAATAAATTTTTCAGGAATTCTATAAGTCGCAGGCTTAATTTCGTCTGGAGCACAATGAAGTAGACACATATCAATGTTTTTCTTCACTAATGGAATAGTTCGATTATAAATTAGCGTTCGTATTTCACCATCCCTTTTCCAACTAAGTGCTTTGAGACTCAATTCTATATCCGCTTCACCATTCTTTCCCTCAATCCATGTGTTACTAACAGCGTTAAGCCATTGATAAGCTGTTTCAGTTAGAGTCAGGGCAGAAATGATTGCTCGGGTTAGTTTTCTTTCTGCTAACTTGCCCGCAATGTTTCGCATCGCACCACCTAACGAATCCCCACGTGTCAACAGAAATCGATAAACTAATTCCTCTACAAACTCTCTGCCAGCAGGCTCTAAAAAATTCTCTATTAATTGTTCTATTGCTCTTGTTTGGTTGACCTCATCTGTGTACCCAAGTGCCTTATCTGAGAATCCTGCCGCTGTTAATAATGCAGTTTGAATTTCATTGATTTTGAGTAAGTCAGGAGGGGTATTTGCCTGCGATGCAAAAACTTTCAATGACCGTGCTTGCTCGACAAAAGGCGTTGCCTGCCGATTCCTTTCCAATGCAAGAGCGACAAAACCGGAGCGAATTTCTTCAGGTGGAGTTATGAGATCACTGCTATTAGATAAATGTTGAATATTCGACATTATCTTTTTTTCCAGACATACACGCATTTACGAAGTGGTATGCGGCCATACATACCCATTTGCTGACTGCTATTTCCTTTTTTTCCTGGCACAACGAGGATTTTTTCAACTTCAAACCCCAACGTTCTTGCTATATCAGACAAAATCAAGTCTACGGAAATACCAACGCCCGCGTAGCGAACATTGTCATTCACCATGAAAAGACGTGCATTCGGTTTTAGCACACGGAAACACTCTCCAATGACACACGCCATTTCAGAAAAATAGCCGCGCACCATTCTCGGAATGCTGTTGTTGTTTAATGTACCAGCTGCCTTTTCATGTTCAAGATAGGTATTAATTGTTTTGAACAATTTCTGATTATTGGCTGTTTCTATAAACGGAGACCAATTTGGGCAGATTTTTAACAAATCTTTCTCTCTATTTTCTACGGTGCAACTGAGCATTTCCTGTCGTAAATTAGAAACTTCTGCATGTGTGAGACCTAACATCGCCAACTCAAGAGCGTAAGTACGAGTATAATCGTATCGATTACAATAAGGAGGCGAAGTCATGATCGCAGTATAAGATTCCGTTTCTAAAGTGAGTAGAATCTCAAGGCATGAGCCTTTGAACAACTTAACATCACATGATGTTTGCGTAACAGGAAAAAGTGTTGTAGGTATCTCATCAGAAGTTACATCTGATAAAATTTCTTTTAGCTTGGTGGTTACCGCAGATGCAAATGGAAGAATTACACCTTTGTTGAACGGCTTTGTACCTGGTCGCATTTTGCCCGAACGCGCATCCCAACGTAGATATTGCCCATCTTTTCGCGTATAACTGATTGATTCTAAAACGCACAATAATGCCAGACGAAGAATTGCTTGAATTTTTTCGTCTTCGTGCTGCATTGCTCCTCTGTAACGTTCGATTGCATCTACTGTTTCAGAGGGATAAGCGCTTTCCGTAATCCGAAATGTACTAAACGGCACTCTTTGCGGAAATTCCTTCCACGGTTGTGAGGCGATCCATCGTTCAAGTGTAGCAGTTTCACTTGTGGTCAAACCACTTTGCAATAAAAGTCGTGTTTGGATAATTTCTTGTCCAATAGGTAGTAATTCTATTCCATCAGCGTGGATATTTTGTTCACTTGCAGCAAACAAGGCCGTGCCTATCCCCGCGAACGGATCAAGCACTTTCCCTTGTGTGCCACCTTCATAATTACTCAAAAAGTATTCAACAAGTCCCGCTGAAAATGCTTCTTTGTATTTATACCAATTATAGGCAGGTTTGTCTTTGTTTCCCTGAAAGCTCACGATCTTCCGAGACAAAAAAGGGGCTATTGAGAATTGCGATTTGAATTCTTCGGTGAGTTCAACGTCAAGTGCAGTGATTTCGTCACGCAGCTCTGCAGCTTGCGATTCAAATTCGTTTCCTTGAAAAGTCATAAACATCCCTATTGATCACGGTTCGGTATCTCATCCCAATTGTGTTCGGGTGAATAACCCAATTCCTTTTTTGCTTGCTTCCAATCAAAACGCGAGTCTGATCGTCCTGCGACTGCGTTATACGCGCCGTAAGTAATCTCTTCTGTTTCAATCGCACATTCCACACACTGTGCGACATCCCTCGGATCAACATAGACAAACCAGGGATCGGTTACAACCTCAGGTGCTGAGGGACCGGGATTAAGCCCATCCCCTGCAATAACGCCCGGACGAATATGAATAACTTTTAAACCGTGTGCCTGGTGGTAGGCTAAACCTATCTGCTCACCAAGATGTTTCGCCAGGGCATAATAGAGATCGCCTGCGCCGAACTGAAATGGATCATCTACCTGATACGGTAATTTGGATCCAGAGGCAGGTGGGCATGCCGAAATACTGGAAACGTTAGCCAATTTTTGCACGCCTTGCTTCACACAAGCTTCGGCAACATTCCATGTGCCTTTTACCATCACATCAGCGAATAAGGAGAGTGGTTTACCGTGCCGTTCCCGCACCAATGCAACGAGGTGAATGACTGCGTCTTGTTCTGCACACGCTGCTTCAATCTCATAAGCATTTGTAACATCTGCTTTGATAAATGTTGTCCCATCAAAATCGATATTTGGTTCAATAATATCAGTCAGCGTCAGTTGATATTTACTGTGTAACCGCTCAATTATAAATTGCGCGAGGTAGCCAGCGGCACCCGTAATCAGGACCTTTTCAATTGCCATGATTTCAACTATCCGTTTGCGAACGGTACGTCAGTATAGAGTGCATCGTTGTAACCAACAAAAAAGGCATTCCCAGCCTTAACCGTTGGGGCACGCAAACTACCGCTACGTCCTAAAACTACTTTGAGAATTGATTCACGGTTATCTTCATCGGGAACGAAGGTTTCTATGCTTTTGCCTTTTGCTACCACAATTTGATCAGCAGAACTCATTAAGTCCCATACAGCATCTGCCTCTAACTTCTCTTTTCGAGCATCTGTTCTGTCTTCTGCTTGTAAGTTGTTTGTGTCAAGAACCTCTTGCACTTTTTTGCATGAGTTTCAGCTATTCCGAAAATAGAGCCAATCTACCATTTCAATTCCTCCACCTGAAAAAATTTACCAGTATTGCGACTTTTAATTGCCGCTTCAATTAATGTGAGTGTTTGAAGCGCGTCAGCAAAAGTCGAACGAATTAAAGTCCTATCTTCTGTTTCAATTGCCCGTAACCACGCTCCCGTTTTGTCTAAACCTAAACTGTTTTGTGAAGCAGCAGGTTCATTTACTGTTTCACCATTGAAATAGCCACGGATAGCATTGTCTGTCATATTCGCTTGCAAGCGTAAGTGTGGCCCTACGACTTCAACATCAAAACAGAATCCTTCGGTGCCACAGTGATTCATATGTGTTCCAAAAACACCATTGTCCAATTCGTAAGTCATTTGGATAGCGTTTTCTGCGTCGAATTCGGTTCGTTCTAACGCCATATTTTTGACTGCTAATGCATGCGCTTGTAAGGGTTTCGGGTTTCCCATAACGTATCGTGCGCAATCCAGCACATGCACTGCTTGCTCTGCTAAGGGACCACCACTAATCTCAGACTGTAGAAACCATGTAGGCATTTGAAAATCGAGATAATAATTGATTGTGCAAACTGTTCGCACCAGATGAACTGTCTCTGAAGTAATTAATGTCTTCAGTTGTTCATAGAGTGGATGATACCGAAGTTGAAACCCAACAGCTGCCATCACATCCGCCTTTTCAATACATTCAAGACATCTCTGTCCATCGCTTATATTCAGGGCAGGCGGTTTTTCAACCATCAAAGCGATACCGCGTTCACACGCCATCTGGATAGGTTCAAAACGAACAGGGGGTGGCGTTGTAATCACCACCCCGTGCATTTCTATATCAAAAAAATCACTTAGTTTATCGGTGGCAAGTTCAGCTTCAGCAAACGTTGCAAGTTCTTGTGCTGATTCAAGCCGGACATCGTGGACAGCAACCACCCGCGCTCCGTAGCCGGTTATTGCGTTGTGGTGATGTCTACCCATCCTGCCAGCGCCGATAATACCGATAGATAAAGGATTAACACCGCGCTCATCTGTGCTCGCGGTGGATTTTTGTTGCATTACTTAAGTTTTAAGTTACCCCATGTCACGGCAATTTTACCTTGCGGTTCAACTGGTGTTGCGGTGCCGCCTGGTGTTACGACGAATATGTTGTCGTACTGGGCGTGTTCAGCACCGCTCATGCGGAACCCAATTTTTCCGGATGAGAAAGCACCTTGTGAATCAGTCCATTCACTCACAAAAGATAACTCGTCAACACTGCCACCTACTGGTCCAATGTACGCTTTAAAATTGGAACCTTTCCGCACCTCAAATTTCGCACGGTACCAGACATTTGCTTTCCGATCAACACCATCTTCAAATGCACCGGGTTCCGCAGCCCATCCACCATTGACTCTTCTATGCCAACGAATGTGTTGGGGAGTATGACCAGATGCATCGGTGGAGACTTGGTGCATGTAGATGTTGTTACCGTCCGTTCCATGGAACACGAACCCTGTTAAGCCATTCTGCATCGCCTTAAAATCTGCGTAATAGTCGTATTCTTCTGGGAAATCATCAATACTAAGCCCGACTTCGCCACCTGGCACGAAAAGCACACTATTACCGAGTACATCATGCCCATCGGCATTGTCTTCAATTGTCCAGGTGCCTTGCGGCGCCCATTTTGATTCATCAATGTTTCCACTCTCAAAATCATCATGAAATAGAAGTTCAGCAGAGACGGTGCTAACGCACAAAATCATTGCTAAACAGATTAAATATCGCATTTTATATCATCTCCTTGTGATAAAGCGTAAAATTGGACGGCTGCGCCGCTAATTCAACCTTTATCAATTTAGATTATTTTAATGTAGCAGTTAATTCTACTACAATTTGTTTGTAATTATACCATTAATTCCTTTTAGGAAGTAATCAAAAGTAAGATGTACTACTTTATGAAAGAGTAAGTGCAGGATTGTCGCCTTTTGACGGCCTATTTCGTTTTAAGATTCCCCCACGTCACCGCGAGTTTGTCTCTCGGTTCAACGGGAAAGATGTTAAATTCAGGCGTAGCAACGACAATGTTATCGTATTGTGCGCGTTCACCACCGCTCATCCGGATCCCGATTTTGCCCATCTTAAAAGATTTTTGGCTATCTGTCCATTCACTCACAAGCGTAAGGTCTTTATCTTCTGCGCCGACATCACCGAGATATACCTTAAATTTGTAGTCTTTACGTACCTCAAATTTTACACGGTACCATACATTTTGGTCACGATTCACTTTATCTGCAAACGGATCTGGTTCAACAGCGTACCCGCCGTTTACTTTTCTGTGCCATCGGATGTGTTGCGGTGTATGCCCGGAACCAGCTGTTGACACCTGATGCATATATACGTTATTGCTGTCTTGACAGTGAAAACAAAAACCTGTCAAGCCGTTCGAAACGGTTTTAAAATCGGCGTAGTAATCGAATTCTTCAGGAAACTCGTCAACGCTGAGACCAATCTCACTATTCTGGACAGCAAGCACTTTTTTGCCGAGTACATCGTGATCGTCAGCATCCTCAATCACCCAAGTGCCATGTGAAGCCCATTTTGCTTTGTCAACTTCACCCCCCTCAAAATCATCCTCAAATAGAATTTCAGCTGAAACGGTGCTAACACACAGAATCAGTGTTAAATAAATTATATATCGCATTTTAATCTCCTTATATTGTTAGAATTTATCAGTTTTAATCTGTGCCCAAATTGTCGTTAGTTTAGCGGTTGGTTCAACTGCCATCGGATCATTACCACCATAAATCTCAATTTCATCAATACGCGCACCATCATTCAAGCGAATGTGAATGCGCACCCATCGTGCCTCTACATCGTCAAAGGTTATCTCAGTGGTTTTGCTGATTGCTGCACCTTTTTCAGTATAAACCTTTGTCCATGTGTTTGCCTCGGAGTTCACATCCGCCTTAGTTGTTGCGACAAGTATATCAAAGTCTGCCGTTATTCTATCCCCAAAGTCTTGCGCATGATCGCTACCGAAATAGATACGGTTCACATTCGCAACAGCACCGATGTCGATCTGTGCCCAACCGGGTATTGCACCGATAATCCAACTACGGCAGTTGTTATAGAAGCCATCGTTAAGGTATTCTGTACAATGCCGTTGTGGACACCAACCCCCTAACAGTGAAGAAGCATCCGGTTTCGCATTTTTCAGTAGTGCTAAATTCGGTTGATTATCCCGAACTGTTGGCACAAATTCGGGCCCCGATTTACCGCCTGCATCACAAGCATCTGTTGCTGCTTTGATGTCCTGCTCCTTGAATTCGTAACTTCCAAATTTTTCCGGTCCCTTGTCTTCATCATGAAGTGCAAAAACAGCAGGTGCTGTTAACGTAACTATCACTAAAAGCAAACAAAAAGTTATAAGTCTCATTGGGAATCCTCCTTATTGAAATAGAGAATCGCGAATAGAATGAGCAACAAAAGGTTTCGGTAGACACATGGAGAAATTACAAAAAAAGATCTTTGCATGGTGTATAATAGGATAGCATATTTCGCGCAAAAATACTACTATATTTCCAGGGTAATTTAGTTTTATGAATTTTTAGTTGATGTGTATTACTTAGAGTCATAGTGTAGGTAGGTAAAGTTTACGCGAAACCACAGGTGAATATAAATTCTATCTGAATATGAGTAACTGCTTTAGTCCCGTGAATCAACGCCAAATACGCCAAATCAACGGTATGAATCATGGCGAATACGCGGATGGTATTTGTCGGGGATAATATGTTTATTTTTTGTCGTTCCTAATGAAGTTTAAATAAATATTTCGGTAATTGGCAAGGTTAGGAAACCTTGCCAGCAGCAGGTGTACATCTATGCTGGCGAGGTTTCCTAACCTCGCCACATTACCCAATTTATTTTTTAATCTTCATACGGAACTAAAGAGGGTAGGGACGACATTTTTCTATAAACATTGCGTCCCTACCAAATCAACGCCAAATGCGCTTTTGGCATTTGGCGGGATTAAAGACTAAGGATAAGAGGCTACCACACAACATTAACGTAATACAAAAAACAAAGAAAATTTTTAAAACTAAATAACCCTGGATACGAATCGATACGCTTGACTTTTAATTCCAAATATGTTACACTACAACTATCTAAATTTAATACCCTCAAATCTACATGCGATGTGACTAACCACGACTTGCACAAAACCAGTAGGATCGTTGTAGTGTTCTGTCGGTAAGAACAATATTGAAGTAAACAAAAGGAAATTATGTCAATAACCGATTTTTTTCGCGGGAAGGTATTACTGATCACAGGAGGAACCGCCTTCCTTGGGCAACCAATGGTTGCCAAAATTTTAACTTCCCTTCCAGAGGTTCAAAAAATCTATCTTCTTATCCGAAGCCGTATTGAGTCGAATGGTAAAGTCACCTCTGCCCAAGAGCGTTTTGAAAAAGAACTACTGGCTTCTGATGTTTTTGACGCGTTACGCCAGCTGCACGGTGGGCAGTTTGAGGCATGGGTCAAAGAGAAAATCAATGCTGTTGAAGGTGAACTGACAGATGAGCGCCTCGGCTTTAGCGATGCTGACTATGAACGTCTTCAGAATGAGGTAGATGTATTTATTAATATCGCAGGACTCGTTCAGTTTGACCCACCATTTGATGCGTCCCTAAAGGGTAATGCACTCGCAGCCAAACATGTTGTAACGTTCGCTAAAGGATGTTCTAATGCTGTTTTCCTCCATGTTTCAACAGCTTACGTCTGCGGTGATAAACCAGGAAAAGTTCCAGAAGAGCTCCATCCACCTTACGAAGACTACGCACAGCAACACAACGAAAAAAATGGAACGAAAATTCCACCAACGTTATCAGAAGAAATCGACTATCTGCTTACACTAAACCAATCTATCCGCGATGAAGCTGATACGCCAGAACAGATCAGACATTTTCAGCAGATTGCACAAAAACAATTAAAAGTGGATAAACGTAAGAGTCGAAAAAGTCTTGAGGAACTCACTGAGGAAGCGAAAGCAGAATGGCTTGAAACTCGCCTTGTTGAAACCGGACTTAAACACGCACATTCACGGGGATGGAATGATACTTATACCTACATGAAGTTCCTTGCTGAACAGGTAATCATGGAGTTGCGCGGCGGCCTCCCTACTGCCATTATTCGCCCATCGATTATTGAAAGTAGTATTGCCGAACCGCATCCGGGGTGGCTCGGCAAGTATCGGATGTCTGAACCGTTGATTGTCGGGTTCGCGAAGGGACGTATCCCCGATTTTCCTGCCAACCCAGATATAATTTTAGATATTATACCTGTGGATTTTGTAGTGAATGCAATGTTAGCCGCTGCCGAGGCTATTTCAAAAAGCGGTGGGATTGAGGTGTATCATGTTGCAACGGGCACACAGAATCCGTTATATTTTCGCGGCATTGTTGATGCAACTTACGGGTATTTCACTGAAAATCCTATGATGGAAAAAGGGAAACCGATTCCTGTTCCTGTGTGGCAATATCCAAGTTTGGAACAATTCGAAAAGAAAGTGGAAGGTAAGATGCGTCTCCTTGATCGGGCAATTCAAGCACTGACGTTATTACCAACGCGATCAGCGAAACGCCGCCGCCGTAAACTAATCGTAAAGCAGAGCAGTATTAAAGCATTACTGCATTACATCCGAATTTACGCACCTTACACCCGAACGAACTTCGAATTTGAAACTGACAAGATGCGCGGACTTTACGAAGCACTTTCACCCGAAGAGCAGCAGCACTTCGGGTTTGATGTTTCACAAATTCATTGGCAGCAGTATTTCCACGAAATTCACATCCCAGGCATTAAGCGCCATGTCCTTAAAATTGAGGACGAAACATCGGATACGCCAAAGGGAAAAAAAACATCCGCCCCTGAAGAAACAGATGAGGTTCCTGCTCCAGCATCAAACCCGATTGACAGTATCTCTCCACAAACAATTGTGGATTTAATTGAGATTCAGGCAAAACGTATTCCCGATAAAATTGCCCTACAAATGGTAAACGGTGATGAATGGGAACGGTATACATACAAAGAAACCCACGCACGTTCACGCCAAGCAGCATTCCAATTATGGAAGAGCGGTCTACAGAAAGGCGATAGGGTTGTTTTAGTCTCGGAAAACCAACCGGAATGGTGCATCGCTTACCTTGCCGCATCACAAATTGGTTGTGCAGTTGTTCCGCTTGACGCGCAGACACCTACACAAGAAATAATTGCCATTGCTGAGTTTACTACCGCAAAAGCAATCTTAGCATCCGATATTGTTTTAGCCAAGTCAAACACACAACTGATTGATGCTAATATCCCGTTGCAAAATATCAATAAGTTCAATGAGATACATGATTCAGATGAAGAAATCCCAACAGATTTTCCCAACGTAGAGATTACCCCCGAAACCGTCGCATCTATAATTTTCACAATGGGCACGACAGTAGATGCTAAAGGTGCAATGCTAACACATAGCGGCTTTATTTCAAACGTACAAGCAGTAGCAAAGGCATTGCCACCTACAGATGAAGAACGGATTTTGTCAGCACTCCCCTTGTATCACGCACTGAGTTTTTCATGTAGTCTGTTGATGGCGCTATATAGTGGTAATACTGCTACTTATGTCAATGCACTCCGCCCAACAACACTTCTCAAAACAATGCGTGAGGATAAGACCACCGCATTTATTGGAGTGCCACGACTCTTTCAGATGCTTCAAAGCACTATTGAGCGGCAGGCATCGCGAGAAGATGTATCTGGAGAAACTTTAGCTGAAAAAGTACAAACAGTTATGGGGGGGCACGTTCGCGTTCTTGTCAGTGGCGGTGCTGCGCTTTCCGATGCAGTTTATGATGCATTTCAAAAATTTGGATTGACACTTTATCAAGGCTACGGCATGACCGAGACTGCTCCTGTACTTAGCGTCAATCCGTATCTAAATAGCAAACGTGGGTCCGTTGGTAGAGCGGTAGAAGGCGTGGAATTTGATATCGCAAATCCGAATAGTGATGGTATCGGTGAAATTATTGCTAAGGGCCCCAGTAATATGAAAGGCTACTATGAAAATCCGCATGCCACCGAAAAAGCAATTCGTGACGGCTGGCTCTACACGGGTGACCTTGGACATATTGATGAAGACGGTTATCTTTATCTTACGGGGCATTGTAAGGATATTATTGTGCCCGCTTCTGGGAAAAACATTTATCCTATTGAATTGGAGGCACTGTATCAGAACAACCCAGCTATTTCTGAGATGTGTGTCGTTGGCATTCCTTACGAAGATGGCTCTGATACTGCTATTCATGCGGTGATTGTACCAACAGCCAATAACGCGACGACTGAAGTAGAAATTCAGAACCATTTACAGAAAACAGCAAAGCAGCTGCCGAGTTACCAACAATTTCACAAATCACATCTGTTTCAAGATGCTTTGCCAAAGGCTGAGAACGGAACAATTGATCGTCCGCGCGTTAAAGCACAATTAGTGGAATATCTGGCAGACGAACAAGCCTCTGTTCAGCAAAGTGGACAAGATGACGCACAGTCGACAGAAAATGTCCCAGAAGAGATTTTGTCTCCACTTGCCAAATTAGCACGTATGCCTGCCCACAAGATTCACCTTGATAGCCGTTTGGACACTGATCTTGGGCTTGATTCGCTCACACGGCTTGACCTACTGATGCTCCTTGAATCACGATTAGGACAAACAATTCCTGATGCAATGCTCGCTAATTTGCAGACGGTGAAGGATGTTGTTGAATTAACACAGGCTTTTGAAAAAACTGAATCTGTAAAATCGTCCGAAACAGCGGCAAAACCCTTAAAACTCCGTGAAAAACCGCATTGGTATGCGCGCGCATTTCGTGCTGGTATTCGAAGTATCTACCGACACCGTTTTTCGTTTGAGTGTTACGGGCTCGAGAATATTCCCCAAGATAAACCTTACATTATTACACCGAACCACTCAAGCCACTTAGATACCTTGACAGTTATTACCGCGCTCGGACAGGATTCACACCGATTGTGGACACTTGCCGCGCGGGATTACTGGTTCGGTAATCGGTTCCAAGGATGGTTCGCACACAATTGTCTCAATGCGCTTCCGATTGAACGGGATGGCAATTTCTCACAGTTTCTGAAGGATTTGCGAATGGCTAATGAAGTGACAGAACAAAACAGTGGATTGCTAATTTTTCCAGAAGGCACGCGTTCACTTGATGGGAAACTGCAGCCTTTCAAACCAGGTATCCTTAGCCTTCTGATTTATGGACAACAAGTACCGATTATTCCTGCTTACATAAAAGGCACATTTGAAGTGCTTCCCAAAGGACAGAACTTTCCAAAAAAACATCCAATTCAGATCGTTTTTGGAGAACCCCTTCTATTTGAAGTTTCACAAAAATCGGAAGACATTACAGAGAACTCGGAGATATACCAGAAATTTTTGACAGAACTTGAAAACCGAGTTACTAAACTTAGAGAAACATTATCTTAGGATTTAAGATGGAATCGCTTGAGAAAAAATCTATCGCGTTTTTTGATGTAGACGGCACCTTGCTGAGTTCAACTATTGCACATTGTTACATCTGGCTTCGGACTTCCGCGTTGTCTCCTATCCATAAATTTTTCTGGATTATTGGTTTCCTCCCGAAGATTGTGTACTACCTTATCCTTGATCGGATTAGCAGGGAAAGATTTAATCAGGTCTTCTATCGGAATTATCGCAACATGGACGCAGCATCGGTAAAAACATTAGCAACGGATATGTTTCAGAATTACTTGCGTCAAAAGATATTTCCTGAGGCGATTTCGCAAATTGAGGAGCATAGAGAGCAGGGAGACCTTGTTGTTCTCCTAACTGGTTCGCTTGACTTCATTGTCCAACCGATTGCAGAATTCTTTGAGGTAGATTCTGTTTTAGCGGCTGAGCTTGCTGAACAAAATGGAAAGTTTACTGGCGAACTCACAACTGAACCCCTAATCGGAGAGCAAAAGGCAATTGTGCTGAAAAAATTCGCTGAGCAAATAGGCATATCCCTCGATATCTGCTATGCCTATAGTGATAGTCAATCTGATCTGGCGATGTTGGAAGCCGTGGGGAATCCGGTCGCTGTCAATCCGAGCAAAGCACTTCGTCAAAAAGCTCTTGAAACAGATTGGGAAATCCATGAATGGATGCAAGCATCATAGATATATAAAACCTATAATTATTGGGACACTGCTGTAGCGTAAACTGTCAGTTTGCGCAGGGACAGAACACAAACTAAATGAAGTTTAAGTAAATATTTCGGTAATTGGCAAGGTTAGGAAACCTTGCCAGCAGCAGGTGTGTATCTCTGCTGGCGAGGTTTCCTAACCTCGCTACATTACCTAATTTATTTTTTAATCTTCATACAGTTTGATGCTCAACACCCCGATAGATTGGAATCAAATTAATCTGGTATGAGCCAACGGAAATTATAATGAGGTGAAAAAATGCAAGTTGATCGTTATCTTGAATCAATGTCTGAACCACAGGATACAATGTTTGTTGAAATTGCTGGGCTGCATCGGTTTACCCGTCGTGGTGATGATTGGGTGAAATTCCGAGAGGACCTTATTCAGCTACTTGAACAGACCATTTCTGAAGAGCTTTCTAAGGAATTTGCGGAAGCCACGGCGGATTGGGTGTCGGAGAATTAGGGTTTGAGTTATAATAGATTGTCCGTTGGGTTTCACTCACTCAACCTGACTGACGATATATAGTAAAACCTATAATTAATGGGACATTTCTGAGCATCAAACTGTATGAAGATTAATTTATTAATTCGGTAATTTTGGTCCGCACGAAACACGCGTACCCCGCTGCTGGCGAGGCGGGGAATGCCTAAAGACGAATGCGCGTATGGCATTCGCCATGATTCATACCGTTGATTTCTTCCTAACCTCGCTACATTACCGATTTATTTTCTTAATCTTCATTTAGTTTGTGCAGATGCGGACACAAACTAACAGGTTGATGCTCAACACCCTCGGTAGGTTCGGTTTCCTAACCGAACCGAACATAGTGTCCAATCAATTCTAAAGTCTACTATAACTTTCGGTATTATCTTTCGAATGTTGTAGATGAAGGCCGTTCCTGTATCACAGGGATCACGTAACTACGGATCCTCACATCTTCCTCTGTTTCTAATTCAACGAGGGGTGTTGGGTTCTCACGATGATCAAAGACTACGTAGTAACCTTCCAATGCTTTTTCCAATTTGAGATCTGCCATGAGTTGCTTTTTACCTGCTTGATAACGTTTTTCGCCTTCCCATATCTTTGTTTCCACAACATATTTCCGTCCATTGTGAAAAATAACGAGATCCATTCTACCGCGTCCTGTTTGCACTTCAAGGAACATAGCACCGCGTACAATGCTGACGAACTGGTCAAGATACGTGTAAAGGAGGTCCTGTCCGACGAATTCTTGCGGTGTGTCTGGCACTTGGAGTATACGAAAACCGACGCGGGCGATAAAATCACGGAAATTATCAAGGAGCCGTTCTAAATCAATATGTCCTGTAGGGGTGAGGTAATCCTCAAAATCGGTGTCTTCCGGAAAATAATCGTGTTCAAGCCCGTTAATTAAAGGGGTAAATGCTTGCATAATACGATGTTGATAAACAGGATTAATAACCTCACACATGCTATCAGTGCCTTTAGCAATGACACCGTAAGTGGCGAGTTCATTAATAATCTCATTATCCAAACTGAATTTCATACCTCTTTCATAAGAGATAATTTTCATCAGAATCCTTTTAAAGTTTGGATCTCTGCGTATATTGGTAAGCAAATGAGTTATATTGATATTCTGTTCTTCCAACATTTGTGCATGTGCCGTTAGAAAGTGTTCCAGGCGAATCGTTTCAGTTTTCGGGATATCCGATTCCTCGGTAAGAATCTGTGCGAACCGATTAACGAGAAAGGGCTGCCCACCTGTCTGTCTATGCAACATTTCAATTACTTCTGGGGTAAAAGTTTGTCCAATTTCTTCGGTATACTGCGATAGCAGTTCCTGCACCTGTTCGTGCGTGAAGTTGGGTAAGTTGAAATCATCTTGGATATTGAAAGGTGAAATCGATCGGTCATAGTTTAACTGCGTGATACTTTTGACACCGACAATGCCGACACTATATGGGCAGTGAAGTTCATTAGAAAGATAGATGTGACGCAGCGTATAAAGAAAATCACTGATAACTGTTTCTGGAATGCCATCGAATTCGTCTATAAGAACCACAATATGTGGATTTCCAAGTAAATTTTCAAGATGTTTAAAAAATGGCAGCATTGAAAAAGAGTCGGTGAGTTGTGTCCGCTCCAAAAATTGCGTTAGTTCCCCGGATGCGTTCTTTCTACGCAGGTGTAAAACAGTTTCTATTTGACCACGGACCAGCTCATAGAACCGTTCGTAAAAAACATTAGGTGAGACATTGCGCAGTATTTGGAAATCTAATTGAATTGGGAAGTAGTTTGTATCTTCTGTTGAGAGCCTGTCAAGAGCGTGCCGGAAAAAGGTAGTTTTGCCAGTCTGCCGTGGTGCGAAGAGGACAATATAACGCCCCTCTTTAATGCGATTGATAAAATCAGCGGTCTCTTCTGATCGTGAAACGATGTAATTCTTCTGCGGATTTACGGGACCTCGGGTTTCAAAACGTCTCATTTTTCTCTCCTGATCATCGGCATTGTTCGCGTATATAGTAAAATCTGAAATCATCTGGACACGGAATGTGACGCAACTTGAGTTATTGTACCAGAATCCAGGGTGTTAATCAAGACCGATTGCTACTCCCTGATCGTTCTCCTTTATTGTTGCGTGGGTTCAGAAATTTTTGCTAAAATATCTAATCGGTAAACTTTCCAAGACAATTTCTTGCCGTTTCTACTGAACAAATTCAACACATCAAACTCTTTTACGGAATTATGTAACCATTTCACACCTAACCCGCGTCACTATATATTGATAAGACATTAAGCAATCTATCACTCTCTCACTCTCTTGAGGTGTCTAATGAAAAACGAAGATGTTGAACTGGTCGACCGCATCCTCGCGGGTGATGAAACTGCCTTTGTCAGTTTGGTGGAAAAATATCAAAAGCAGGTGCATGCACTCGCTTGGCGGAAAATAGGTGATTTCCATATCGCTGAAGAGATAACGCAAGACACCTTTCTCAAAGTCTATCAGAAACTGTCAACTTTGAAAGACCCAAATCAGTTTTCCGGGTGGCTCTATGTAATCGCAACCCGCCAATGCCTCACATGGCTTCGTAAAAAACGGATTGAAACTGAATCGTTAGAAGGGACAGACACCGAGTGGATAGATGAGTCCGCATATTCCCGATATGTCGCAGAGGAACATGCGAAAGTCACGACAGAGGCACAGCGCGAAGTGGTAAAAAAGCTGCTTGCAAAACTGAAAGAGAGTGAACGCACAGTGATGACACTTCACTATTTTGGCGAGATGACGGTTGAAGAGATCAGTCGGTTTTTAGGTGTATCTACAAGTGCGATCAAGCTCCGTCTTCACCGTGCGCGGCAACGTCTCAAAAAGGAGGAACCGATGATACGAGAAGCACTTAGCAACTTCCAACTATCCCCAAATCTTACTGAAAACATTATGCGAAAGATCGAACGGACCAACCCTGCTGCCCCCTCAGGGAGTAAACCGTTAGTGCCGTGGGCAATAGGCGCGGCAAGTATTGCTTTAATTGTGCTGATGCTCGGAATAGGTAGCCAATACTTAGCCCGTTTCCAGCAACCCTACAGTTTAGATGCACAGTCTGAGATGGTAGTGGAACTGATTGATGCCCCTGTTATGCTGAATGTTGAGGCGGAACCGGATGTCCGAAATCAACCAGGGAAACAATCTGATGTTCCCGGCAAAGGTGATGGTGGAGCTAAAGAGGAAAACCAGAACTTAGGTAACTATGGAGACTACACGCAGTGGAACTTACCTAAAGAGGCAAAAGCACGGCTCAACAAAGGACGTATAAATAATATAAATTATTCACCAGACGAAACTCAAATCGCTGTAGCAAGTGCTACTGGCGTTTGGATCTATGACGCTAAGACCGGAATTGAACTGACACTACTTACCGACCATGTGTCAAGAAATAATCACTTAGCGTTCGCACCGGATGGTAAAACCCTGGCATCTGGATCGCGTGAGAAAATCTTGCTATGGGATATATCCTCCGGAAATCTTTTAAAATCCTTCAAAGGAAATGATGTAAGGTTAGAGTTTTTAAGATTCTTTGAAGATGGCAAAACCCTCTTATGTGTATATCATGATGGCACAGCTTGTTTATGGGATGTCACCACAGATACAAAAAAAGAATTGCGTGCGGCATCTTTACGCGGACTTGGTGGAGGTTTGAGATCCTTTCTTGGACAGTCCGTTTTTACTGCTGACTTATACCTTGATATAAAGAACGGCAACGGTATGTGGGCACTCGGGTACGATAATGGTAAAATTCGGTTGGACGATGTAACTACTGGACGGCATCTGAAAACGCTTCAAGTTGGTGATCAACCTGTCTATAGGTTGGGGTTTTCACCAGATGGAAATCTTCTTGTTGCTCAGCCTCTTAATGGGCCGCTCCATTTATGGGATTCTACAACTGGAGAATCAGTGAAGATTTTGAAAAATCCGAGTCTTGACAGTATACTTTCGTTCTCTAAAGATAGTAAAACCTTGATTTGTCAGGCAAGGTCAGGAGAAATAAAGTTATGGGATGTTGCGACTAAGACATTTCACGCCACGTTTGGAAAGAAATTAGAAACCTCAATTCAGGCGTCTGCATTTTCATCCAATTTTAAGACTATCACAGAGGCGAATCAAGACGGAATTATAAGAATTTGGGATGTTACCACGGGTAACGAAATATCTTCTTTTTCAACAGGACATACGGACGGAGCTGGTAAATTGGTATTCTCACCTGATAGCAGGACTTTAGTAAGCAGGAATGGTAGTGCAATTTTGTTGTGGGATACACACAACTTTATTAGAACTTCTAAACGTATAGACTCTGATACGGGAATATCATCTTTGGTATTTTCACTGGATGGGAAGACATTGATTACCTCAGGAGGGTTTAGTTTTAAGAAACAAGTCCGCGAAACTTCTACCACGGAAAGTGTACTCGGTTCGTTGAGTCTATGGGATGCACGCAACTGGAATAAACTTTCTGACTTTCCCGTTGAATCGCACACAATACTTCCAGGACAGAAACCTACACATACTTCAATGGAATCACTGGGCGGACCAACTGTGTTTTCTCAAAACGGTTATATGTTTGCTAAGGTTACAAATGAAGAACCTGCCAGAAGGAAACCAACAGAGAAGCGAATTAAGGATGATGACGATATAGAACGAGCTAAACAAGATAATCGTTTTTCCATACTTTTATGGGAAGTTCCCGATGGAAAGTTGCATTTCATTCTCAAAGGACATACAGATAATATAAACGCGTTGGCATTCACACCTAATGGTCGTATGCTTGCAAGCGGAAGTAACGACGGAACAATTCGACTCTGGGATGCGAGTACCGGCACCGAGATGTTAAGTCTTTCTTCGGAGAAGCTCCAGGCATTGGTATTTTCTATAGATCGTAAAATCCTTGCCAGTGGTAGCGAGAATGGAACAATTCGTCTATGGGACGTTGCTACAGGTAAACAGATAAGTTTTCTGAAAGGGCAAAAATGGTCATGCAACGTTTTGGCGTTCTCCATTGATAGCAAAATGCTTGCAAGTGGAAGTAGCAGTGGGACAATTTATCTTTGGGATATTACTACTGGAAACAAGCTGTCTACCCTACAAGGACATACCGATTGGGTTAACTCGTTAACATTTTCTTTGGACGGTAAAACCCTTGCAAGTGGTAGCAGTGATGGTGTGATATTTCTCTGGAATCT
Organism: Candidatus Poribacteria bacterium; assembly: GCA_965221425.1. Taxonomy (GTDB): domain Bacteria; phylum Poribacteria; class WGA-4E; order WGA-4E; family WGA-3G; genus MSPOR6. Next base: position 2,521,385 of record OZ244889.1, read on the forward strand.
CCCTCAAAATTGAACGATTCCTGCAGAACTATTGCAGATTTGCCACATCCCTAGGCTGCCCTAACTGCACTAATGCCGCAATATCCGGTTCGTCAGCAGATAACGCTGCAAAACTACCATCACAGATAGCACGCCGAATCCCGCGCATGAGACCAATATAAAAATGCAGGTTGTGCAGCGTGTGCAGCTGCGAACCGAGTATCTCATTTTCAACATGTAAATGGCGAAGGTAAGCACGTGTGAAATTTTGGCAAGTATAGCAACTACATGCTGGATCCAAAGGGTTAAAATCGCGCGTATATTTTGCGTTTTTAATTCGGACAATGCCTTCAGATGTAAAGAGCGAACCGTTGCGGGCATTCCGAGTCGGCATCACACAGTCAAACATATCAACACCACAGCGGACACCGTGGACTAAATCTTCTGGCGTGCCGACCCCCATCAAGTAGCGCGGTTTATCTTCTGGCAACAGCGGTGCGGTGTATGCCAACATTTCATTCATTAAATCCTTTTCTTCACCAACACTCAGTCCACCGATAGCGTATCCCGGAAAATCAAGCGATACCGTCCCCTCAACACTTGCCAGGCGTAGGTCACGCTCCATGCCACCCTGCACAATTCCAAAAAGTAGTTGATGCGGGTTCTGGTGTGCCTTTTTACTGCGTTCTGCCCAACGCAACGTCATCTCCATTGAATTCTTGAGGTATTCATATTCGTTAGGCAGCGCAGGGCATTCATCAAATATCATGATAATGTCTGCACCGAGTGCGTTCTGAATTTCAATGGAACGTTCAGGGCTGATAAACCTTTCTGTACCATCTATAGGGGAACGGAACGTGACCCCTTCCTCTGTTATCTTACGTAGCGGGCCGAGGCTAAAGACCTGAAACCCGCCACTATCGGTTAGTATCGGTTTCTCCCACCCCATAAACTGATGCAGACCGCCTGCTTCTTGGACAATTTCGTGCCCTGGACGTAGGTAAAGATGGTAGGTATTCGCAAGGATAATTTCGGCACGAATCTGTTCGGATAGCGTTTGCGGTGTGCATGCCTTCACGGTGCCGCGGGTGCCTACAGGCATAAAAATTGGGGTATTCACAACCCCATGTGCCGTGTGTAATTTGCCAACACGTGCTTCGGTCTTTTCGTCTTTCTGAATAAGGGTATAGGATTTTTGGGTATCTTCCATACTAAAAGAATGAATTGGCGCGCTAACGACACAAAGAGGGACCTCTACATTATCTGCGCGATGATGGCATTTGTCTGTAACCCTGCTTCACCTGAACATCGGATCGGTTCACCTGTCTTGAGGTGATTGATAAAATCTTCCACAAGTCCTGTGTGCGTATGTGGTAATGGCGTTTGATGCAATTCTATCCGTCCATCTGATTTTGTCTCAAGTGTTAGGTTGCCTGAATTCAGCGGTGAACACCGTAACCAACCTGCAGTGCCGTAAACTTCAACATCGTCAATGCCGATACCGACATTCCAATTGATATTTGCAACAGCATGCGCGCCGCTCTCAAAACGGAGGGAAAACACAGCAGAATCGTCAACCGCAGCATCTAAATGTACTGTCTCCGCATAACCGCGTGCCGATGTAATGTCGCCCATCAAATACTGCAGCAGACTAATGCGATGACTGCCTATGTCCATTAGCACACCGCCACCGCTAATCTCTGGGTTAATCCGCCAATTCTTCAAGTCTTGACGATTCGGGTTATAGTAACCTGTGCAGTTGATACGTGCCAGTACAACATCACCGATAGCACCTTCATCTATCAGCATTTTCATTTTCACAATATTCGGATAGTGATTTCGGTAGTAAGCGAGCATCAAGGTAACACCTGCTTGATGGCAAGCGTCCACCATCTGTTGGCACTCTTGGACTGTCATCGCCATCGGTTTTTCACAGAGGACATGCTTACCTGCGCGTGCAGCAAGGATTGTCTGTTCACAGTGAAGATAAGGTGGCGTTGCAATGTAAACCGCATTGATTTCGTCATCCGATAAGAGTTGGTCAATATCGGTATAGGCACGTTTGGCACCGTGTCTATTGGCAAAGTCTTGTGCCTTCGTACGGTCCCGCCGCATCACTGCAATAAGTTCTGAATCGTCAACGGTATAAAGTGGCGGTCCACCTTTATGTTCTGCGACATTGCCGCAACCGAGTATACCCCATCTGAGCGTTGCTATCAACTGTTTTCCTCCTGTTTTTGTGCCTCTTGCTCTTTTTCAAACAGTTCCAAAACTTCGTAGGTGGCCTCACAGTTAGAATCTAAAAAAAGCGCGTCGGTTATATATTCTTCCGCCTCTTCAAACTTACCCTGCCTCATGTAGACCAGGGCAATGCTATTGTGTACCATGGGAATTTCTGGATTCTGGGTAAGTGACTGCTGCAAATGCTCAAGTGCCAGATCATATTTGCCCAAGAAAGCGTAAGTGTTCCCGATATAGAAGTCAATTTCTACAATATCCAGTCCAAGCTCGCGTGCCTGCTGAAAATGGTGGAGTGCCTTTTCGTAAACGTTCAGTTTTTTGTTTATAACTTGTAAGGTGGTTGCAATGAGTATACCGTAAAACGCTGAATTTTTCAACTGCTTCTTTAAGGCTGAAGGCGCGAAAGTATGTCCAACTTTTTCCGTTGAATGTCAAAAAGAAACCTGTTAGGATATTGGGAAGAAACAGGAGGACAGACGATGGCAAACAGGACGACACTTGAGAGAATCTATCCCTTTTTCATTGTTGATAACCTTGCAGAGTCAATAGAATTTTACAATCAAAAACTCGGTTTTCAAACAGATTTACTTGTCCCAGAAGACGATCCGTTTTTTGGTATCGTCAGTCGTGATAATGTGAAAATACTGCTCAAGGAAATAACTGAATATATTCACCCAGTGCCAAATCACACTCGACATGCGTGGGCACGATGGGATGCATTTATTTACACACCTGATCCGGATGCGCTTTATGCGGAGTATCAGTCTCGTGGATTAGCATTTCACGAACCGTTGGAAGATACTGATGATGGTTTGCGTGCTTTTGAACTGAAGGATCATGATGGGTATGTTTTGTGTTTTGCAAAGTCGCTGTGAAAGTGTTACATTTATGATAATCAATTTTCCTACTTCAGTTTGAATCAAGTGGATCTAAACTTTTCTACACCAGTCTCAAATTCAGACCGACTTATCTCAATCATCTCACCATCAGATGTTTTGTAAAAAAACCACTTTGAAATGTCTGTACCAGCAGCAAGTAAACCAAATGGAGCATTGCTGACTACAAAAAATCTTTTCAACATAGCTAAAGTATTTTCATGAATGTAATCATGTACTTTACACTCTACGATTACGACAAGTTGACCTTCTTCATCCTGAAGAACAACATCTGCCCGATATGGATCAGAACTTAATCTATATTCTTGTGCAGTTGACAATTTGTCATACATTGGATCTTCAAAATAATGTAGTACTTTATTGACAACAACTCCATGAGGGGAACGCGGTAAATATTTAGTTTTTTGTCGTTCTATATATGCCCGCGTATAATCCGGTGCTAGTTTCATTGCCTGATTGTAAGCAGCAAGGCGGTCCTCTTCTTTTGTGTGAAAATATCGAATAGATAACCATGCACGTGCTGCAAGTTCATTATCATTTCCTTCTGCTAAATTGGCGATGGAACGCCATTTTTCAATTGCTTCCTCTATTTTTCCATCATGACGTAATGTATTAATTTCGACAATCACCTTATCTATGAGAGATGGTTCGGGATTCGCATGGATATTTTCAATCGCCTTCTCAACAGTTGGAAGATTATCAGTATCATCAGTTTCCTCACTAGTCATATCAGATAGAAGTTTTTTAGATTCTGCGTGATGTTCCTTGATTTCCTCAACATACTTCTTCGCTTCTTCAACATACTTTTTTGCTTCAGATTCAAATTCTCGGACCCGGTGTCTAACTAAGATTTGGGATATGATAGCAATTGCTATAGGCAAAATAAAACCGAAAAATGCAAGAAGGACTCCAATAAACCACATCCATCGATCAAGAGAGGTTTTGCGTGTGTCAAGTAGTTCTTTCCTCAATTCATTAAATCTGTCTTGAATTTCATTTTCAGTTGCCGAATCAACTATTTTAGCACTCTCTTTGGTGTTTATTTTCTCTGGTTCGGGAACATCATTCGTTTGTGCAAATGGAATGGTTAATTTCAATATAAAAATTGCTACCAACATCATCAGTATGTAAGTCCTAATATTTTGATGTCGTACCATAGTATTTTTACTCCATTTTATTTCTAATGCTTCTCACCGCGCATAGATTACCTTCTCATCAAGCACTTTCAACGCTTCCTGCTCCAAGTTATAAGCTTCGGTTCGTTTCCGGTTTGCTTCCAAAACCATGTCGTTTATTTTTGCAATATTTTATATAACAATCAAAGTCAATAGAGACATTGTTTTCAAACACAAACTCTATTGACTTTTAAATTTTATTTGACAAAATATTTTTAGTTAATGTATAATTGAGGTGTTAAGATTGCAGAGCAATCGAGCTAAAGATAACCCTGCAATCAACTTTAAATTAACAAGGAACAGTTTTGCTATCCCTTGCTGCGTTTAATTGTAGCATGATTATATCTGTTTGTCAAAAAAATTATTAGTACATCCTTGGACCTAAAAAATTCTGTTCAGGACCATGGATCTAAAACCGATAAACAGATCTGAAAATGTGTCGATTTTATGTTGGCAAGGGGTAGCAGCTATTCCTTACTACCAATAGGAGGAATCGACATGTTTGTTTCAAGGTGTTTAAACCTTTCAATAATTTTCACGATATTTGTATCCTTGCTTTTTGTAGGCTGTGGAACAGATGCTAAACCCAATTATTTTATTAACATGTTTAAAGATTCAAGTGATATAGATAGTTTATCTGAATGTCTAACATCTTTTCCTGAAATAGATGAAGATGGCAATATTATAATCAAAGCTAGTAGTGAATGTTTAACAACTTTGTCCAACAGAAAGTTGATTATTGCTGACACTCCAGCTATTTTTGGAGAAATATTGAAAGACCCAGAAAGTTATATGGATAAACTATTAGTATTTGAGGCGGTTGTGAAAACGATACATCACAACAGTGATCCTGAGTTATATACGAATAGGAAAAACAGAGAATTCCATATAACAACTCGCGGTGCGGGTATATACTGGATAGATGAGGATGGTGAAAAGTCTCCTGTCTATCCAAACCAAAGATATATTTTTACTTGCAGGATATACGAGATCAAAATTTACACAACAGGCTTATGGAGAATTCAGGCTGAATCACCTATTACGATTGACAAAAAACTTGTTTTTCCACCAACGCCTATTAGTGATGAATTGCAAAACACTAATTAACCTTAAAGGACATGCTTTGTCTGTCCTTTATTTTAAGGATAGCACTATGAGCGATTATAAGAGATTATCTGGTTCAACAGAGGTTGAAAGGTATAATAATTTGGGTGTTGAAAAATGTGAAAATAAGGAATTAGATTTAGGAATAGCAAATTTCAACAGAGCAATTAGGCTAAATCCGAATATTAGTGTTCTCTATTTTAATAGAGCAATTGCATTTATAGAATTAGGTTTCAACTTCTCGTCAGTTGTCGATTTTGAACACACTGAAACTTTGATTTTAGTAGAATGTTTATAAAAACAGATTAGCAATTAAAAATTTTTTAATGCTATACTTAATTTCATCAGAACGCAGCAAGCGCAGGATCTAGTAAATCCTACGCTTGCTATAATACACCTTAAAACACGTTTCGCCGCTCTACGATGGCGAAACGATCTGTATTAACTTTTTGTATTTTTAAGAGGTAGCGTGATTTTAAAAGCCGTTCCCATACCGATCTTACTCCTCACCTCAACCTTGCCTTGATGTGCAGTAATAATTTGGTGTGAAATCGCAAGCCCAAGACCAACCCCCCCGTCCGCTTCTTTTGTCGTGAAATAGGCATCGTAAATCCGTTCCTGATTCTCTTCTGGAATGCCAATACCGGTATCACGAATTTCAAGTGCAACGTTAGAAACACCACCTACCTCTTCTAAGGTTGTCGTCAGGTAAATACTGCCACTTTTAGGCATTGCCTGGACGCTATTTTGGACAAAATTAAAAATAGTTTGACGCATTAGCATCTCATCTAATTGCATATCAGGGAGTTCTGGATCAAAATTCCGAATAATTTGAACTTCCGCTTCTTCTGTAACGAGCACAAATTCAGATAAAACAGCGTTCAAGAGATCGTTCAAATTGACTGTTGTTAAATTAAGTTTCTGCGGTCGGTTGAGCGTCAAAAATTGTTCTGAAGTCTGCTTTAGCACCTGTATTTTCTCATCAACGATATCTAAAAATTCTTTTGCTTCTTCAATATCTTCCGGGCTGACTTTGGGTTGAGAGAAGACCGATTTTAAATGCTGAGCTGTCATTCCGATTGAATTGAGGGGGTTCCGAATTTCGTGTGCAACCCCAGCAGCGAATTGTCCGAGTGCTGCTATCTTTCTTGAATGTGATGTTTTCAATTGGATAAACATCCGAACTAAATTACGGGTTGCTTTGCTGATTTCATCTGAGCCGTAATTCTGATGTAAGTAGGATGAGAATTTACCCGTTTCAGCATTTTGAATGATCTCGGTCATTCGGGCAAGCGGTTTCATAATGAAGTGGTTCGTCATCAAATCAATTAAAACAACAAGCAACACGCCAACAATCACAGTGAAAATCGCAAGTGTTAACAGTGATGAACGGATAGATTTCGCAATATATGGCACATCAAACAACACTCGGATATAACCGCTGTTAGCATGCGCCGTGTGAATCCAGAAATTATTTTCCTCCAGCCATAAATTATATACGTGCTCTGTTTCTGTATCTGTGATTTGCCATCGGTTGTTTTTTTGATCTATTGCCACCGTTGCATCCGGAGACAGATCGATATTATTCGATACAAACATCTGATACAAATCAATATGAAATTTTCCCTGGTTAAGAAGTGCTATTTGATAAATGAACTCAGGTCCTACGCCCTCAATTAAAACGGGTGTGTCCGGTGCCAAACCAATTCCTTCGCGGACAAGCTTTTCCCATGCCTCAAGCTCTTCAGGCGAAATTTGTTCAACGTTTGAAGATGTTTGAGATTCTAACTTCTTTGGTGGAATAGTATATTTAACAGTAATGGCTGTTGCATCTTGCCCCTCTATTGTATCAATTTTTGCCCCATAAGTTTTAATCTGATGAATATCGTCTTCTCCTAAGAAAAAAACAGTTGCCTCGTCTTGTGTAAGTAAACTGGAACGGACGCGCGTATTTCCTAAAGTAACCTGAACATTCAGAACATCCTTCATATCCGAATCTTGTTTAAGATTAAGAAGAATCTGATTAATACTTTTGACATTAAAGGCTTGTGAGATAGTAAGTTCCGTAACAACTGCGTTGAGGATGGTATTCTCAGCGAGCCTTTTTAACGTATCACTTTGTTCTGCCCCTAAGGCATGAAGAGCCCGCATCTCTCTACGAATTCGAACACTGTCCAAAAAGTAGAAAACGACGAGGATAGCAACAACTGTTAAGTTTATGATTAAAGAATACTTCCACTGCAAACGCATCACTACATCCCATTTACATCAGCGCTTAACCTTTGAATTGCACCACGCCAGCCAGCAAGTTTTTCATTTCGTTGCTGAGCGTTCAGCTGAGGCGAAAAGAGGCGGTCAATTTTTCGGTGGTTTTCAAGTTCGTCAATATCCTTCCAAACACCCATAGTAATTCCTGCCAGGTAAGCAGCGCCAAGTCCAGTTGTTTCAATCCGTTCAGGCCGTTCCACATCTATACCTAAAATATCTGCTTGAAACTGCATCAAGAAATTATTGGCGACAGCACCCCCATCCACACGTAAACGCTCAAGCGAAGGACCAGCATCTCCTAACATTGCACTGACCACATCTGCTGATTGATACGCAATTGATTCTAATGTAGCACGGACAATATGTTCACGGATTGTGCCTCGCGTTAACCCGAAGATAGCCCCTCTAACTTCAGCATTCCAGTAGGGAGCACCGAGCCCTGTGAATGCTGGCACAACAATAGTCCCTGCTGAATCATCCACACGATTTGCAATAATCTCTGTCTCTTCTGCAGATTCTATTATTTGTAGACCATCCCTGAGCCATTGCACAGCAGCACCCGCAATAAATACACTCCCTTCCAATGCGTACATCGGTTTCTCATCAAGGCTACAAGCAAGTGTCGTTAACAGTCCGGACTTTGATTCGACTCTATTTGTACCGGTGTTTAGCATCAGAAAACATCCGGTACCGTAAGTGTTTTTTGCCATTCCCGGTTTCAGACAGAGCTGACCGAACAGCGCAGATTGTTGATCACCAGCAATACCGGCAATTGGAATCTCCGCCAGAAGTGGAATTTTTGCTGCGCCAAAACGACTTGCAGATGGGCAAACTTCCGGTAAAATCGCTTTCGGGACATTAAAAATCTCTAAGAGCGTCTCATCCCAAGAAAACGTATCAATGTTAAAGAGCAAAGTCCGCGAGGCGTTTGTGTAATCAGTCTTATGGACGGTCCCATTTGTCAATTTCCACAGAAGCCACGTATCAATAGTCCCGAAAGCAAGTTCACCACGTTCTGCCTTTTTCCGTGCACCACTTACTTTGTCAAGAATCCATGCTACCTTTGTTGCAGAAAAATAAGGATCAATCACAAGTCCCGTCTTGGCTTTTACGTGTGCTGCTACACCTTTTTGCGAGTTGAGGTAGGTGCAGATATCGGTTGTGCGGCGGCACTGCCACACAATCGCTGGGTGGATCGGCTTTCCAGTCTTTCGATCCCATACAACAGTGGTTTCGCGTTGATTGGTAATACCGATTGCCAAGATGTTACCCTTGATTCCAGATTCTTGTAACACATCTGTAATAGCGGTTTGTGTAACATCCCATATTTCGTCAGGATCATGTTCTACCCATCCGGGATGTGGGTAATGCTGATCGAATTCCTGATACCTTTGTGATACAATGTTACCCTGTGCGTCTACAAGTAGGACCGTGGAACCGGTTGTCCCTTGATCAATTGAAAGGATGTAAGCAGGACTTGACATTTTCTGTTCCGAGACATATCTGATTTCCTCTATTTTAGCCTAAACATAGAAGTAAATCAAGCGAAAATGCCATGATGCAGGGGTATTTAGTTTCAGGACTTACGCACAAGCGGTAGGCGGGGAATCATGGCGAATACCATACGGGGAATCATGCAGCATGCCACACGGGGAATCATGGCAAATACCATACGCGTATTCGCCCAATGGCAAGGGCCCCATAGCGATAGCGTATGGGGAGACTACCGTTGATTTGGCGCATGCTGCCACGCGCATTCATACCGTTGATTTGGCGTTTTGTAAACGCGCCGTTTATATTGTCTGATGTCTGGACTCGGCGCGTTTACAAAACACGTTTACCAGGGTGACGGTTCACTAAATTGGCGTTTCTGGTGCGATTCGGAAACCTCACCAGAAACGCCAATTTTAGAACATGAACCCATCTTTCTTGTCTAAGCCAAAATTGCAGAGTTATTGGATTGACAAGATTGTGTAATTTGCTTTATAGCACAAACTAAATGAAAATTTAGTTATTACTAATACGGGGAGTTATGAGAAAACACGTAACTGTAAGCTGCACACTTAAGCTTGTGCAGGAAACGGTAGGCATTAATTTCTCCTCATAAAAATCTAACTAAACATTTAATAACTATTTGGGACGATATGCGTAGGATCGCTCCCAAAAATACAATTTGAAATATCAAGAACAGATTCAGGGATTTAAATCTCTTCTGAACGAACCTTTGGTTTCAGGTCTATGCATGTTCGTTGAGCAGACCTTCCGTTTTTTGGGTTTCGGTTTGATTATCGTAAGTTTCCGGCAAACCGATTTTGCTATTTTAAGTTAACGTTACTTATTATGACATTGGTTACAAAAAATGTCAACCAAAATTATTTTCCAGTATTAAGTCGTTGGCGTGCAGCAATATTCTAAACATTTGCATACCGTATCCTTAAGTATACATTTCACCACAAACTTTGTCAAATTTTTTAGAGCAGAAAATTGTAAAGTTTGGTAATTTGTTGAATCGTTTTATCCTAAGTTGCCACATAGTAGCACAATCTGTATGAAGTTTAAGTTATTAATTCGGTAATTTGGCGAGGTTAGGAAACCTCGCCAGCAGAGATACACACCTGCTGCTGGCAAGGCGGGGAATCATGGCGAATACCACACGGGGAATGCCATACGCGCATTCATACCGTTGATTTGGCGTATTCGCCCAATGGCATTCATACCGTTGATTTCTTCCTAACCTCGCTAAATTATCCAATTTATTTTTTAATCTTCATACAGATTGTGCCTGTGAGAACGTAAACTCACAGTTTACGCTACGGAATCTTGCGAAAAACGGATCATTCTTTATAAAAAACGGTGTTTGCATGTCTAAAATTTTATAGGTGGCAATTTTGCATAAATTGGTCAACTATTTTTTCTGTGTCGCAGGTTAATCAAAATCTGCTTGCAATATATCGGATCAAATTATAAAATATGCGCAAGTTTAACGAAATTTCAGGAGAATCTCTCAAATGCTAAAAGCTGGATTTATCGGAGCAGGTGGACGCAGCCAAGGCGCGCACTATCCAAGCGTCAATCGTCTTGAAGATGATGTTGAGATGTCCGCAGCGTGTGAACTTGATGAGGGAAAACTGGCACAGGTGGCACAAAAATATGAATTTCCACATACGTTCACAGACCACCGCAAAATGTTGGATACAATGGAGTTAGACGTTGTATACTGCGTGATGAACGAAAAATGGATTTTGCAACCAGCATTAGACTGCCTCAATGCGGGGAAGCATCTGTTCATAGAAAAACCGCCCGGCGCAACGAGTGATGAAACGCAACAATTATTGGAAGCAGCAGTTGCAAACGATGTTTACTGCATGGTCGGTTTTCAACGCAGATATGCCGCTGTTACGCGCGAAGCGATGCGGCGCGTTGCAGAAAAAGGTCCCGTTTCATTAGCGGTCACAACATTTAACAAGCAGATGATCGGTGGTAATCGAGAATTTACCACAACGCTTTGGAACGATGTCTGTCACGTGGTGGATCTACTGCGTTATATGGCAGGTGGCGAACCGGTTGAAGTCACAGCACATCGCGACACCTTCGGTGCAGAACAACGCAACTTTTACACCGCTTTTGTCCGTTTTGATAACAATGTCACAGGCGTTGTCTTCGGTAATCGTGCATCAGGTGGGCGTGTGCTGCGCTCTGAATTGCACGGGGTCGGCATCGGATGTTACATGAAAATCCCAGAAGAAATAGAAATTTATGAGAATAACCAAAGGAATGTAATGGGAGGCTGGGAAGTTGACGGCGTAGACGAACGCGATTCTCCGAGTTATGAAGGTGTGCTCACAATGCATCAACATTTTATAGACTGCGTACAAAATAAAAAAGTTCCACTGACTGACCTACGTGATGTCATTCACTCTATCCACCTTGTTGACCAAATAGAGGGTCCCTTACCTTAGGGTGAATTAGGAGGCTAAAGAGATGCTTGACGAACGTCATCTCCAGCATCAAATTACTGACGAACAACTGTGCGCGTTAAATGCGGATGGATATTTTACCGTTGAAGATGCACTGCCTTTGGAACTTGTTATCCAGTTAGAACAACGCGTTGATGCTATCTATAAAACGCATTTAGATGCTGAATATGACCCATACGCCAAAAGACAGATGACACCACACGACAACTTTTTCTATCCGAATTTTCTCGGTAAAGACCAAATCTTTATCAACGTTTTGGATTGGTATAAGACTTTTCCAAAAGTATGGGGCATTTTAGGATGGAATATCTACTCTTATCATAGTCATTTCATTATTACGCCGCCGCGCTCTGAATCTTCACGTGGTAATAAGTCGCCCCTCGGTTGGCATCAAGACAGTGGCCGCGTTAACATTGAGATTGAGAGTTCACCGCGTCCCCGTTTATCTATCAAAGTGGTCTATTGGTTGTCAGACTGCTCAGCGCAAGGGCGAGGAAATTTTTATGTTATCCCCGGTAGTCACCTGTGGGATACACTTGAACGACCAAAAGACGGCTCACTGCCTGAAGGTGCGACTGCTGTGTGTTGTAAACCTGGCGATGCAGTCTTTTTTGACCGACGTATTTGGCATGCCCGCAGTGAAAACGACTCCGACATCACACGCAAAGGACTTTTTTACGGATACGGATATCGGTGGCTACGCAGTAAGGACGATATGACCATTCCTTCTGAGATTTTTGAACAGAACGATCCAATTCGGCAACAATTGCTTGGCGGCGGCACAAACGCAAATGGACATTTTTCTCCAAAGGATGTGGATGTCCCTTTGAAAGTTTGGCTTGAGGAAAAAGGTGTCATTTCAACTTAAAACTTGACATTATATCGAGTCTGTGATATGCTTAAATCGCATCGTGGGTGCAAGGGGGTTACCACTCCCTGCCTACCATGTATTGACCCCTTGTGGGAGTGAATCAACCCAGCGTGCGCATTTTGGCACACTAAGGGTTTTCAACCCCGATAAGTGCTTGGGTTGGTAGTAGTGCAATTCAATGCGCCACTTGTTTGAATCTCTGATTTTTTCTAATCACACTTCATGTTACGTGCGGCATTTAGCAGATTTATAGGATTGCCAAGTGTCCACAATAGGGTTAAATTGAATGCCACTTCCGAATCTAAATGATGCAGGTGAATTACCTGAAGGGATACACAAGGCAACGATTGACGAAGTGGTTGATCAATTTGGTAAGGTGTGTTTAACTATTATTGAGGAATAAAAAATGTTTCAAAACCTATTTATTAAATTTGTTGGAATTGCGCTACTAATAGCAGCGTTTTCAATTCCATTAGCTTTAGCGGAGAATGAAGTGGAAAAACCAGAAGAACTAAAAGTGGGTATGACAGCCCCAGACTTTACGTTGAAAGATGAAACAGGGACTGAACGAAGTCTCAGTGAATTCTTAGGCAAGAAAAGCGTTGTCCTCGCCTTTTATCCGAAAAATTTTACCGGTGGCTGAACAGCTGAACTTCAGTCGCTCCGGGATAAATTGAGCGAGATAAAAGAAACCGAAACTGTCTTATTTGGTGTCAGCGTAGACAACGTTGACTCACATAAAAAATTTAAAGAACAAGAAAAGTTCGGATTTTCATTACTGGCAGATACAGAATTTGAGGTAAGCAAGCAGTACAGCGGTATTATGGAAAGGTTCAATGCTTCAAAACGAGTGACTTTTGTTATTGATAAGGCAGGATATATTCGTGCCATTGATGAAGATGTCAAAGTGCAGACGCACGGTGAAGACGTTGTTCAATTGCTTAAAAAATCACTGCCAAAAATAGAAGTTGGACAACCTGCTCCTGATTTCATTGCCAAGGATGGTGCAGGAAAATTGCATCAACTCAGCAAATTACGAGATAAAAAGAACGTGGTCTTAGCATTTTATCCGCGTGATTTTGGACGTGGCTGAACGGCTGAAGTTTGCTCGCTCCGTGATGAGTCGAGTAGTTTTGCTGAACACGATGTCCAAGTCTTTGGAATTACCATCAATGATGCCGAGTCGCATCAGAAGTTTTCAGAAGAAAATAAACTGAACTTTCCACTTTTAGTGGACACACAGAAAAACCTTGCCTTTCTCTTTGGTGCTGCCGTAGAAAAGTCCGATAAACGTTTCAAGCGGTTGACGGTCATCATTGACAAAGCAGGAAAAATCGTGAAAATTGACAAAGAGGTCAACCCAAGTACGCATGGTGCTGATTTAGTGAATTTCCTAAAAACCGTTGGCACGTCAAAAAAATAGTTGATGATACAAAAGACTATAACGGCAGTTCCTGCCTGGATTGCATTGGGGACATCAGTTATTTTTAGCCCGTTTATTGTTCCAATTGTAACTGCTGTCTTCGTTATTCACAAACATGCAGGCACAAGCAAGGAAATTGCCCTTTGGCTGACGATTGTAGCAATATTTGTTACAGTGTTACCGATATTAGCAATTACCTTGCTTGTTCGGTTTTCAAAGGTGAGCAATTTACACCTGCCCAACAAAGAAGAACGACTGATGCCCCTCTGCTTCACGCTAATCAGCATGGTTTTAGGAACTCTAATTCTGGGCAAAATTGGGGCAAACCAAAAAATCATTTGGGCGTGCATAGCCTATATCGTAAATAGTGTTGTATTTTTAGTCATTACGCCTTTATGGAAAATTAGTTTCCACACAAGTGTAACAACCGGATGTATTATGGTATTAGTGTTCCTTGTTGATGCTAATTTAGTGTGGCTTTTCCTACTTATTCCGTTAATTGCTTGGGCACGCGTTTACCGCGAGCGGCACACACTCCTCCAAACCGTCGTTGGAACCCTGTTAGCAATTGTCAATACGATGCTACTTTACTATTTTCTGCCAATATCGGGGTAAAGAAAAATGTGATTATTCACCAGATAATTGATCCGCTAAAGGCGGTAGGTTATCCCAGTCACATTCCAAGCAGAAAAAACTTTTGCTGATTCGTTTTACATCGCCGTTACATTCTGGGCAGTTCGTCAAATGCTCAACCGCATCAGTCTCAGTTTCAGCGGATGGCGGGAACATGAGCAACTGACCTATCGGCATAGCAGACTCTCTGCTGGCAATATCCTGTTGTACTGCTTCAATTACCTCTTGTGCGTTGAGTTGAAGTGGAGGCGGCGAATTACTGGTAAGGTCGATAAATCCACTGCGAAAAAAGCGGATGGTTTCACGGTCATTCACGCGACGGACGAATACTGTGAATTTCCCTGGTGCTACCAAATAAGCCGATGAATCAAGTATATGATGCTTAGCACTTAGAGAAAGTTCATAACCGCCATATTCAAAGATAGAATTGCCACGGTCCATCCAAATAATATCTGGAGTATTTTGAAACATTTCATGGAGTTCATAAAAACGGGTGACTGATAGAATTAAAGCGTATCGCTGATATGGATACTGGGATAAAAGTTCAATTGGAAGAAAAGATTGCGGCTCAGAAATTTGTTGCAGATATGTTGTAAAAGCTTTATATGCTGCTTCCTGAGCACCTCGTAAAACCGCAAGATTCTGTCTCTGAAGATTAAGAGCGCGCTCATCCGACTGCAAACTATCAGATTCACTGATGTAAAGTTCTGTTTGTACGTCAACGTCTACAGTGCTGTTTTCACTGCTCAGAACATGAAGACGGTGTACCGGTTCTTCAACAGTTTTGAGGACAAAAGGCAACATAACAACTTGTGTAACTCCGTAAAACTATAGATATGGCAATTGTAACACATCGTGTTCGTTTTGTTCAACCCCAATTCTTAATCCACATTTTATTTGTATCTTGTTACGACTATATGCTATAATATTTATAGGTATTATCCAACTTCATATCTTCAGTTTTGTATGCCCTGATGCATACCAGGTTCCATTCTGTAAAACTGAATTTAAGAAAGGACACAGATTATGTCAGGACACTCAAAATGGTCAACGATTAAACATAAAAAAGCAGCGAATGATTCCAAACGCGGTAAGCTTTTTTCAAGACTAATTAAGGAAATCACGGCTGCAGCGCGTCTTGGCGGCGGAGATGTTGACATGAATCCGCGCCTCCGCACTGCGATTGCAACCGCTAAGTCAAGCAATGTTCCCAACGATAACATCGAAAAAGCTGTTCTTCGTGGCACTGGCGAACTTGAAGGTGAATCTATAGAAGAAGTCGTTTATGAGGGATATGGTCCCGGCGGTGTCGCCTTGATGATAGAAGTGATAACCGACAACCGTAATCGTGCAATTGCTGCTGTGCGACACGCGCTTGGCAAGTTTGACGGCAGGATAGGTGAACGTGGATGTGTTGCTTGGGGATTTGACAAATGCGGCCTCATTGTCGTTGATGCAGATAGTATTGATGAGGAAGAGTTGTTTATGGTTGCTGCAGATGCTGGCGCTGAAGATTTAACACCATTAGAAGAGACTATTGAAATCATAACGCCTTTTGAACAGTTTGATAACGTCATCACTGCTATCCAATCCACTGAGGCAGTTGTCCAATTAGCAGAAATTAGCATGATCCCTCAAAATACCGTTAAGCTTGAAGGAAAAGAGGCAGAACGTATGCTACGCCTTATGGAAGCTCTTGATGAATTGGATGACGTGCAGAAGGTCTACGCTAACTTTGATATTCCTGACGACATTCTTGAAGCAGCAGCATAGTTGATAGGACCAATTGTTAATGATTATTCTTGGGATTGACCCTGGCATTGCGAATACAGGTTATGGCATCGTCCAATCTAACGCAGCTCGTGTTCAATCGCTTCACTTCGGACATATCCAAACCAGTCCTAAAACTGCATCTGAGGTACGTTTGAAAATAATATATGACACCATAACTGGACTGATTGCACAATTTGACGTTGAATCTGTAGTACTTGAAGATATATTTTTTACCAAAAACGTGAACAACGCTTATATTGTCGGCGAAGTGAAAGGCATAGTTAAATTGGCAGCAGCAAACAACAGTACGCCTGTGACAACCTATTCACCGATGCAAGTTAAACAAGCTGTCGCTGGATACGGAAAAGCAACAAAGCTTCAGGTTCAAAGAATGGTACAGGCATTACTCAAACTAAAAGAATTGCCCCAACCTGACCACGCCGCTGATGCTTTGAGTTTAGCAATTTGTCACGCTCGTTCCCACAAACTCCTTAAAATTCAGCAAAAACTTGGTCGAAAATCTACCTAAACTGTTCTTACCGATTATTCGGTCAAAGGAAATCACATTAGCATGATTGCTCATTTAAAAGGAACGCTTGCCCGTAAAAATACAAAAGAAGTAGTCGTTGATGTAAACGGTGTCGGTTATTTAGTTGAAGTTGCGGAGCGCACAATCAATGGATTACCTCCTATCGGAGAACCCATCACGTTTTATACCTATTATACCCAAAATCGGGATAATGAAATTAAACTCTACGGATTCACTTCACAGGATGCTCTTAAAATGTTTGAAATGGCACTGACTGTCAAAGGCGTTGGGCCTTCACTTGCACAAAATATTGTTACAAGACTATCACCATCACAATTTCAACAAGCTGTCCTAAAAGAGAATATGGCAACTTTAATGCGGGTACCTCGCTTAGGTAAAGAGCTCGCGCAGCTTATTATCCTAAAATTGAAAAGAAACATCGCCAAAGTCAAATTAGAAGAAAAAACGGAGCTTGCCGGAGATGGATCAACGCATCATGCTGTCATTAATGTCCTGGTTAACCTCGGCGCTTCAGAACTTGAGGCAGAACAAGCAGTAGAACAGGCACAACAAACACTCGGTGACGCTGCTGAACGGGATGAGCTCGTGAAGGAAGCACTCCGATATATCCGAAATTAATCTTTTTATTATCATAACCTAAGTTACCACATAGTAGCACAATCTGTTAGATTGTGCGTGTACGGACGCAAACTCACAGTTTGCGCTACATCAGTGTTGAGATAATTTCTGATATATTATACCATAAGCAACGTGAATTTTGCTAAAATGCGAAACTTACCTTAAAACAAACTGTTATTACCATCCTTGTGTTAGGACAACAATATGGATAATTATGATAATACCGATGACGATTTTGGATATAGTCTCCGTCCAGAAACTTTAAATGAATTTATCGGACAGGAGAAAGCCAAAGAACAACTACGTATCCACATTGATGCCGTAAGAAGTAGGCGGGCTGCAAAAAGTAAACGGGCTGTAAAAAGTCGGGATGATGTTTTAGAACATGTCCTCCTTGTTGGACCTCCCGGACTTGGTAAAACTACACTTGCCAAAATCATCGCCAATGAATTTGACACTAATTTTAAACAAGCGATCGGGCCAGTGATGGAACGTATTGACCTCTCCTCTACATTAGCTAATCTTGAAGAAGGTGATATCCTATTTATCGACGAAATCCACCGAATGAAACCGACAATCCAGGAGTCGCTTTACCCTGTTCTGGAAGACTTTGTACTCGATCTACCTTTAGGTCAAGGCCCTGGTTCTGAAGTTGTACAACTTTCCATCGCCCCTTTTACCTTGGTCGGAGCCACTACACGAGAAGGCTTGCTTACCGGTCCTTTTCGATCAAGACTCGGAATTCACATACATCTTGATTACTACACACCTGAAGATATTCAGCAAGCCATCCGGATCAACAGTGCCAAGCTTAACATTAAAATAGAAGAGGAGGCTGAATTTGCGTTAGCATTGCGTGCCCGTGGCACCATGCGCATTGCCAATAAACTCCTTGCTAACATCAGAGACTATGCACAGGTAAAAAGTGGCGGTATTTTGACGCTTGAGGTCGTAGAGGAAGCACTGAAGTTTTTCGATATTGATGAAAAAGGTTTAAACGCGCAAGACTACGCGTATTTTCGTGTATTGATTCAGAATTTCAATGGTCGCGCTGGGTTAAAAGCACTTGCTGTTGCCCTCAGCGAAGATGAGCGAACTATCTCTGAAGTTTATGAACCGCACTATATTAAAGAGGGATTTTTGGCACTTACACCAAGTGGACGTGTCGCTACCGAAGCCGCTTATGAATATTTTGGATACCCTAAACCAAATCAGCCGACACTTTTTGATGTATGACCTGTCTCAAATTTTCAAAATTCTACCGGTTGCCCTACGTTATAAAATATGAAGCTAACAGATTTTGATTACGATCTACCGCCTGATCGGATAGCGCAAACGCCTTTACAACGTAGAGATGCATCACGACTTATGGTTATTGATCGACAAACAAGGGAGTTGCATCATACACAATTTTCAGAAATAGCGGAACATTTACCAAATCCAGCACTGTTAGTTTTGAACGACACAAAGGTAGTCCCAGCAAGGTTAATCGGAAATAAAAGTGAAACTGGTGGTAAAATTGAACTGCTTCTCGTACAAGAAAAGGAAAACGATACTTGGGAGGTCCTCGCGAAACCCCGCCGGAAGCTGAAAGTAGGCACACAACTTATATTCGGTGACGGTGTTTTGAATGCCGAAGTCTTGGAAAAACCTGACAGTGGAAATTGTATTGTTCGTTTCACTTATGCGGGTGTTTTTCTCGAAATCCTGGCAGAGATAGGGATGATGCCATTGCCACCTTACATTCAGCGTCTGCCAGACGAAGAAGATAAGGTGCGCTATCAATCAGTTTACGCTACTAACGAAGGCGCGATCGCTGCACCAACAGCAGGATTGCACTTTACACCAGAATTGTTAGAGAAATTGCGCAGTAATGGTGTAGAAACAGCGATGCTAACATTGCATGTGGGAATTGGGACATTTCAACCAGTCAAGGTAGAGAACGTTCAAACTCACAAAATGCATGCTGAATATATACACCTTGCTGAGACAACAGCAAATAGGATTCAACAAGCGCGCGAAATAGGTTCAAAAATTGTCGCTATCGGAACAACGGTCGTGCGGGCTTTAGAAACAGCCGGT
The DNA here is from genome assembly GCA_965221425.1 of Candidatus Poribacteria bacterium. Taxonomy (GTDB): domain Bacteria; phylum Poribacteria; class WGA-4E; order WGA-4E; family WGA-3G; genus MSPOR6. The sequence goes on from OZ244889.1 coordinate 2,540,975, forward strand.
GCAACAGGCACCGTTAAACCTTATAACGGGGACAGCGAACTTTTTATCTATCCCGGTTATCAATTTAAAATTGTAGATGTGTTGCTTACCAACTTCCATCTACCGAAATCTACATTGCTTATGCTTGTAAGTGCCTTCGCTGATAGAGCTTTGATACAGAAGGCTTATCAGGAAGCGCTACTACATGAATATCGGTTTTACAGCTACGGCGATGCAATGCTAATTCTATAAAACTGAAGGAGGTCCTTTATGGAATCAATTGCAAGTATGCTTATTCCCTTTATACTAATAGGGGGTATCTTTTATTTTCTTTTGTTGCGACCCGAACAAGCAAAACGGAAAAGACACCAAAATATGCTTGAGAATCTAACAAAAGGGGATGAGATCGTAACAAATGGCGGATTGCACGGCAAAATTCTTGGCGTTGACAATGATAAGAAGATTCTTCTGCTCTCTGTCGGGGAACTGAACAATCAGGAAGTGAAGGTGCATATATCGTTGAGTGCTGTCGCTTTTCTCAAAAAAGGCGGTGAGCTCATTGAAGGGGAGTAGAATGTGTTATCAATAGCTGATAGCACACACCTTCACAGGTTATCAAACGCGCGCGGGTTTTTTCTGGCATCACAAGCAGATCATTGTTGTGCAGAACAGTGCGCGCTTTTTTCTTTTCAGGATCAATAAATTGTAGTGTTGCTGATCCATTTTCATCTTGAAATCGATAGAAACAAATTGCTTCCCCAACCCATTCACTTGAAACGTCGTTTTCTATAATACGAAGTTGATAATCAGTTTCAGTTTCAATCTCGCCTGCTTCTAAAAGGATGGCTGCTGTATCCTTGTGTGATGGCGTTTTACAAATTGCTATCTCAATCCCATTTCTGTTCGTAATAACTTCATAGGTTGTATGGTGCGGAATATAGGCAACGCATGCTTTTCCATCAAAAACATTTGCACGTTCACCTAAAACCCCATTCGCTTTGTTACCGTTATGACCAACCAACAACGTGCAGTGTCCACCTAACGCAACCAAGACAACTTCACAATCATCAGAATGATCAAAAAATGTTGATTCGGGAGCAAGATTGAGGATACCGAAATGCAGGTTTGTGATGCCCAATTCCCCAGGGGCAATAAGGGGTGTGTATCCTTCAGTAGTTGTGTAATGCTTAGGTCCCAGCATCATGTTCAAATTCCACTAATTCTTGGACAAGGCTCGCCAAAGGCAGGCCAACAACATTGAAATAACACCCTTCAATCCGTTTTACAAAAGCTGCGCCACGCCCCTGAATTCCATACGCGCCGGCTTTATCTGTTGCTTCTCCAGTTTCAATGTAAGCAGCAATCTCTGCGGGGCAAAGTTCTCTGAAATACACTTGTGTCGTTTCTGCCCACGTTTTTTCTGTCTTTCGTTTAGCATCTATGAGGGCAACGCCAGTTACTACGTTGTGGCATGTACCACTAAGGTAGGTCAACATCTCCTGTGCCTGTGTCGTGTTCTTTGGCTTGCCAAGCAGTTCATCTTCCAATGAAACTAACGTGTCCGCTCCAATCACAAACCCTTCTGTATGACGTTCAGCAACGGATCGTGCTTTCTGTAGGGCAAGTTCTTTGGTTACGAACTCAGGAGACGCACTGTTTTTAGGTGGATTTTCTGGGATATTGCTGGGATATATCTCAAACTTCAATCCAATTTGAGATAATAAATTGGCACGGCGCGGGGAAGCAGAAGCTAAAATGAGACGCGGAACTTTCAAGAAAGGCATAGCCCTATTATTTCAAACAATACCATTGATCGCTGTTTCTATCCTGAATCTGCAATAATTCAGCGTCTATTAATTCTGTGATGCCTTTATCGATTTCTGTTTTTGAAAACCCGACCTTTGTGAGAAGTTCATCCCGATTCGGAGTTTGGAACCATTCCGGTTTTTCAAGGGATTCTGATTTGCCTCGAAAAACTTCCAAAGCACTATATAGACGTAAAGTCTTTGCAGAAAGTCCAACAAGTGGGTTTATATTTGAATAGAATTCAACGGATTGTGTCTGCATTTTTTCGTCCTCTATGACTGCAAATTTCCTTATACTTGCAATAACGCCTTTATCGAAAAAATGGTTACAAAAAAATAATATTATACTGAACGTATCTCGATTCCGTATTCACGTATAACCTAAGTTGCCACATAGTAGCACAAACTTTATGAAGATTAAAAAAATAAATTGGGTAATTTGGCGAGGTTAGGAAACCTCGCCAGCAGAGATGTACACCTGCTGCTGGCGAGGTTTCCTAACCTCGCTCCCTTACCGAAATATTTATTTAAACTTCATACAGTTTGCGCTACAATATTTCGTCAACACTGAGTTTACTCCCATTTTTGCAGAATTGTGAGACTTTTTCACTTCAAGTAGCGTCACTATATGTTGTTGTAAAATTATGAATTTCCCTTCTTTCAGAGGTATCCGATGAAAAATGTTGATGTTGAACTCATCCAACGTGTCCTTGAGGGTGATGATACTGCGTTTTCCACACTTGTGAGAAAATATCAAAAGCAGGTACACGCGCTTGCGTGGCGAAAGGTTGAAGATTTCCACATCGCCGAGGATATCACACAGGAAACTTTCCTGAAGGCATATCAGAAACTGCCAGAACTGAAGGAACCACATTCGTTTGCGAGTTGGCTTTATGTGATAGCAACAAATCGCTGTAACTCCTGGCTGCGTAAGAAGCGTTTGGGGACGCAGCCGTTGGAAGATACAAATAGTGCAGAGTTAGAAAAAGCGACCTATTCCAGTTATGTGATTGCGGAAAAAGAACGAACAGTCGCAGAAGCACAGCGCGAAGTTGTCAAAAAATTGCTTGCAAAGTTACAGGAGAGTGACCGTACGGTTATCACGCTTTACTACTTCGGGGGAATGACGTATGAAGAGATAAGCCGGTTTTTAGGTATATCGGTAAGTGCGATTAAGAATCGGCTCTACCGTGCTAAACAACGTTTACAAAAGGAGGAAACAATGATTAGAGAAGCACTCGAACACTTTCAAATTTCACCGAACTTAACCGATAACATTATGCAAGAAGTGGCACAACTTAAACCCGCTGCACCTTCTGGCAGTAAACCGCTTATGCCGTGGATAGCTGCTGCATCAAGTGCAATTTTGATTATGTTGATGCTTGGCATGGGTAGTCAGTACTTAGCGCGTTTCCAAAAACCGTATAGTTTGGAGGCACAAGCTGAAACAGCAGTTGAACTCGTTGATGCCCCTATTGTCCTAAATGTTGACGCGAAGCCAGATGTACGGCGTGAACTTGGGAATTCAAACGCATTTGGTAAAAGTGATAATACCGGTCAAAAACCCGATGAAATATTATTAGCTGCTGCGCAGGCAGAAGGAGAAGATGTTTCAACTCCTAAACAGCAGTGGATACTCTCCGAACCTATCTATGGAAGCGAAGTACAAGGTATGTGTGCCACCGAAGAGAAAGAACTTTACGCTGTTAATTTTTCACACATATACAAATGGCATGACGATCGAACGGGATGGCAACAAGTTAGTGGTGACATCAAAGAAGTCCATGATAAACAGATTGAGATCAATAGTGCAAGTAAAGTTCCTATAGCAAAGTGGGGCAATACTCTTTATATCGTATTACAAAATTTATTTTTAGCTTCAGAAGATCACGGGGAGAACTGGAAAATAGTTCATTCATGGACACATGATTATCGGCTACCTTACAAATTAGTGCTTACAGATCAAGCATTTTGGGTCCAATTTAATAATGCCGTCTTCCGTTCAGAGGATAGAGGCAAGACATGGAAGGATGTAGATGTTGAGTTATTTCAAGGTTCCAACTTTTTTATAGCAATACAAAACAGAGTATATGCTGGCTCAAACACCGGGTTGTATCGTTGGAACACAGATAGATGGGAACGTATAAAATTACCCATACCTGAAGCATTATCGGTAACCGATGCCGCAGCCACCAAAGATAGACTGTACGTAATGGCATCATTAGGTAGTGACTTTCTTGATCATAAAGCAGCACGGAAGGGACAACAGCGGACCTGGTGGATATTCAGATCAACTGATCTCGGAAATTCATGGGAAGATATTACGCCAATAAATGCCTGGCCTGTAAAGGAGTTGCCACCTGATATCAATCTGGTTGCTGCTGGTGAAACTCTTCTGTTGATAGGACAAGGGTTGGTGCGTTCTACCGATGCAGGCGATACTTGGATGCCTCCACAAGCCTCTACCACTTTCCCTATGAAAGTTTCCTCTGATATAGCTCCTGTAGCAGTAAATGAAAGCGCATTTTTTGCTTCAAGAGGCGGTTTACACCGCTCTACTGATGGTGGTCACTCCTGGGAAAAAGTAAGAATCGCTCAGGATAAGATGAGGTATATCATAGAAAATCTAATCAAATTCAATGAGAACAGAAAAATGCAAAACAGGCATCCTACTCTCTACGGGATTGATGTATCAAGGATTGTAAAAACAACTGACCAAGGTAAGTCTTGGAACACTGTTCAGGTTGAAATGCCTATGACAACGCCTATAAGAGAAGACCAACCAAGGATTAATCAGCTGACTACAACTGGTGATGTAATCTATGCAAGAGGTCAAAGTGATTTCCCTATTGGAGAATTACGATACTATCGTGTATCCGAAGATGGTAGCAGATTAGTTCCTATTCCAGGAATTCCTACCTTCGACTCAAGGAAATTAAAAGACCATTTGCGTAAATCTCAAAATCTCTCTATAGAGAAGCTACAGGAAGAGTTTTCTGGAGCAACTCAATTCTTCAATGAGTTGCTTATATCATCTCCTCAAAAACAGGATAGACTCATCCGAAGAGGACTTAACGGAATCTTTGCAGTAAGTGATGATACGTTCTATATGGAGTACAACTTTAAACTCTTTCGATGGGAACCAGGAGATACTGCATGGCAAGACATCAAGCAAGAAGAAACTTCACAGGGAAAAGGGGGAGATTTCAAACTTGCAGTTTCAGGTGATACAGTCTACGTCGGAAAACGCGATGGACACCTTGTTGTATCGTTTGATAAGGGAGATAATTGGATTGATCTCACCCCAGCGCTGCCATTTCCTGTTAGAAATTACAAGCAGATTTTAGTTGCTGGGTCCACCGTGTATGTTGCAACAGACGCAGGGATCATTAAATCAGATGATGGGAGAAATTGGCGTACTATTACCGATTCAGATGATAGAAATCTCATTATGGAACACTTAGCTGTTGATGGCACAACACTATATGGTATCACCAAAAAAACGGATCTATATATTTTAGAAAATGATACTGGTACTTGGAAACAGATCATCACAGAGATACCGGAAGGTACAATTATGGATGTAACGGCTAACGGCACATCTCTTATTGTTGCTGGCAGCAATTTATACTTAGGTACAGTATTCGAAGGTATACTGCATTTAACTCTCGAACAATAACTAATCATATCAGGACAGCACAGCATGTCGTCCTTTTTCCTATCTTTTCCTCCAAAATTTCCTCTTTTGCAGAATTATGCAACCGTTTTCCTCCTAATTTGCGTCATTATAGGTTGATATGTTAATAATCAAACTATCGCTTTTTGGAGACACCTGATGAAAAACGATGATATTGCACTTATCAGACAAATTCTCGCTGGTAATGAAACCGCTTTCGCGGAACTTGTGAAAAAGTACCAAAAACAGGTTCACGTACTGGCGTGGCGAAAAATTGGGGATTTCCACATCGCTGAGGACATCACCCAAGATGCCTTTCTGAAAGTGTATCAGAGACTTCACACACTGAAAAATCCAAACCAATTTTCTGGGTGGCTCTATGTGATTACGACAAACCTATGCGCCACATGGCTCCGCAAAAATCGGATTCAAACGCAACCGTTGGAGGACACAGAGATAACGATGGGACAGAGGGATGCTTATTCACAACATGTCGTAGAAGAACGAGCAAACACGGCCGTTGAAACACAACGCGAAGTGGTCAAGAAACTCCTCGCGAAGCTGAAAGAGAGCGAACGTACGGTGATGGCACTCCACTACCTCGGTGAAATGACGGTTGAAGAGATTAGCAAGTTTTTAGGGGTTTCTGCAGGGACTATAAAAAGTCGACTGCAACGTGCGCGGAACCGTTTACAAAAGGAGGAAACAATGATTAGAGAAGCTCTCGACCATTTTCAAATTTCACCGAACTTAACCGATAACATTATGCAAGAAGTGGCACAACTTAAACCTGCTGCACCTTCTGGCAGCAAACCGCTTATGCCGTGGATAGCTGCTGCATCAAGTGTCGTTTTGATTGTTTTAATGTTTGGGTTAGGCAGCCAATACTTAGCGCGTTTTCAGCAACCTTATAATTTGGATGCGCAAACTGAAACGACGGTTGAACTTGTTGATGCACCTATTGTACTAAATGTAGCAGCAAAGCCAAATATGCGGCGCGAGTTTGGAAATTCAAATGCACTTGGTGAAAACCAAAGTAACGGTCAAAAACCGAATGAGGTCCTATTGGCGGCTGCAGAGACGGAAGGGGAAGACATTTCTGTACCTAAACAACAGTGGATTCAGTCTGAACCCATCATTGGAAGTGCGGTAGAAGGTTTATTTGCAACCGAAGAGGGAGAACTTTACACTGTACATGATGCACACATATACAAATGGCAAGAAGGTAGAACGGAATGGGAACAAGTGAGTGGTGACATCAGAGACTATCATGACGAACTAACTAAAATTGATGGTTTAAATAAAGTTCCTATTGCAGAGTGGAACAATACACTATATATTGTTTTAGAAAATTTATTCTTGGCTTCAAAAGATGATGGAAAGACATGGAAAACAGTTCATTCATGGACAGACGGTGCGCGTATGCCGTACGAATTGGTCCTAACAGAACAAGCGTTTTGGATCAAATTTTACAACAGTGCATACCGTTCTGAAGATAAGGGTAAGACATGGAAGAATGTAACCGATGAATTACCTGAAGGTTACATTTTTTTAGTAGCGATACAAAACAGGTTATATGCTGGAACATACACCGGATTCTATCGTTGGAATACCCGCAGCTGGGAACGTTTAGAGCTCCCCGTGCCTGAAGCAATAATGATCACTTCAGCCGCAGCCACTAAAGATCGACTGTATGTAATGGCATCATTGGGTTTTAACTTTTTTGATGATAAAGCAGTACGGGAGGGGCGGCAGCGGACTTGGTGGATATTCCGCTCAACTGATTTAGGGAATTCATGGGAGGATATTACACCGACAAACGCCTGGCCCCTAAAAGGGTGGCCACCTGATATCCGCCTCGTTGCTGCTGATCAAACACTTCTGGTGATGGGACGAGGCATGGTGCGCTCTACTGATGGAGGAGATACCTGGATGCCGCCACAAACCCCTTCCATTCTCCCGATGAAACTACTCGGTTTTTTACCCCCTGCGGTATTAAACGAAGATGTTTTTTATGTCAATTCCAATAAAGGTCTTCATCGTTCAACCGATGGCGGCAAATCATGGAAAAAAGTAAAAATCACTCAGGATAAGACAAGAAGGTTATTTTTAGACAACCTACTTACATATCATGAGAGCGAAAAAACGCAAAACATGTTGCCGACTCTCTACGCGATAGCTGGACTTAGGATAGTAAAAACTACTGACATGGGTAAGTCTTGGAAGACAGTTCAGGTAGAAATACCTATAACAACACCTATAAGAGAAGACCCGCCACGGATTATGCAGATAATCCAATCCGACGGTGTACTCTATGCCAAAGGTAGTAGTCATTATCCAATCGGAGAATTGCGTTTCTATCGCGTATCTGAAGATGGCAACAGGTTAGTCCCTATTAAAGGTATGCCTACCTTCGACTCAAGGGAATTAAAAGACTATCTGCGTAAGTCTCAAAATCTCTCTATTGAAGCGTTGCAAGAAGAATTTTCGGGAGCGACTCAATTCTTCAAAGAGTTACTCCAAGCAACTCCTCAACAGCAGGAGACACTCATCCGAAATGGGCTTCGGGGGCAGTTTGCTTTTAGCGGTAATACATTCTATATGGAATACAACTATAAACTCTTCCGATGGGAACCGGGTGATACAGAATGGCAAAACATCAGGCAAGAAGAAACTTCACAGGGAAAAGGGGGAGATTTCAAACTTGCAGTTTCAGGTGATACAGTCTACGTCGGAAAACGCGATGGACACCTTGTTGTATCGTTTGATAAGGGAGATAATTGGATTGATCTCACCCCAGCGCTGCCATTTCCTGTTAGAAATTACAAGCAGATTTTAGTTGCTGGGTCCACCGTGTATGTTGCAACAAACGCAGGGATCATTAAATCAGATGATGGGAGAAATTGGCGTACTATTACCGATTCAGATGATAGAAATCTCATTATGGAACACTTGGCTGCTGACGGAACAACACTTTTTGGCATCACTAAAGAGACAGGTATCTATCGTTTAGAAAGCGGTGTATGGGAACAGGTCGTCTCAGAGATACCGGATGGCGTAACTTCTCTTGCTGTTGATGGGAATACGTTATACGTAGGCACGCAAAATAGTGGCATGCTTCATTTTACTCTTGAAGAATAATCTACCTTATTCAGTAGATATCCAATGCAACCAATCCCTTCCTATATCCTTTAACACTTTATCCTAAATGTTGAAGACGCTAACAACGTAGTATAGTGAAGTATATAATTATTTGGACATGTTGTAGCACAAACTGTTAGTTTGATGCTCAACATCCCTGGTAGGTTCGGTTTCCTAACCGAACAGAATGTCCAATTAATTTTATAGTGAAATCCACAATTACCTGGACATTGGCAAGGTTAGGAAACCTTGCCAGCACTATAGTGTGTGGATTGTTGTTCATTAAAATGTAAACATATTTTCAGATTTTACTATAAAACCTACCATATTTATACAAATATAAAAAAAGAGAGGATAATGGTATAATAATTGAACATTATCCTCTCTTTCCTCTTTTTTGAAAAAACTTGAGACTTTTTCAATCCAAGTCGAGTCATTATATATTGATGTGAAATGATAAATTCCCTTTGCAGAGGTTTTCAATGAAAAATGCAGATGTTGAACTCATACAACGTGTCCTTGATGGTGATGATACTGCGTTTTCCGAACTGGTAAACAAATACCATAAGTCTGTTCACGCGCTTGCCTGGCGGAAGGTTCAAGACTTCCACATTGCAGAAGATATCACACAGGAAACATTCCTAAAGGCATATCAAAGATTGTCATCGCTGAAGGAACCACATTCGTTTGCAAGTTGGCTTTATGTGATAGCAACGAACCACTGTAAGACATGGCTTAGTAAGAAACGTTTGCCGACTCAGTCTTTGGAAGATACCGATATTACAGAGTTAGAAAAAGCGACCTATTCCAGCTATGTCAGTGCAGAAAACGAGCGTGCATCAGTAGAAGCGCAGCGCGAAGTTGTCAAAAAGTTGCTTGCGAAGTTGCAAGAGAGTGACCGTACGGTTATCACGCTTTACTACCTCGGGGGAATGACGTATGAAGAGATAAGCAGGTTTTTAGGTGTATCGGTCAGTGCAATTAAGAATCGGCTCTACCGTGCCCGACAACGTTTACAAAAGGAGGAAACAATGATTAGAGAAGTTTTAGAAAATTACCAAATCACACCCCATCTCACTGAGAAGGTTATGCAAGAAATTTCGCGTTTTAAACCTACGCCTTCCACGAGCAAACCGCTTTTGCCGTGGGCAGTTGCTGCTTCAAGTGCTATCTTAATTATGTGGATGCTTGGTATAGGTGGTAAACACTTAGTGCATTTTCAGCCACCTTATAGTTTGGATGCAAAAGCAGAAACAACGGTTGAGCTCGTTGATGTCCCGACCGTACTAAATCTTGATATAGAACCAGATGTTAGGAATCAACTTAGCAATTCAAATGCGTTAGGTATAAGTGAGAACGACGGTCAGAAACCAGATGAAGTATTATTGGCTGCCGCAGAAACCGAAGAAGAGGACAAGGTATCCGTTCCCAAACAGGAGTGGATTCAGTCTGAACCTATCAGAGGGAGTCGGGTTACGAATTTCCACGCGACACCTGAAGGTGATCTCTACGTTTACAATTTTGATAGTGGTATCTACAAATTGCCAGCCAATGGAACGATCTGGCAATCTATATCAGAAGACATCCAATTGGATACCAGTTGGAGGATCAGTCCCACAATTTCAAAGTGGAACAACACTCTTTACCTTTTACCGTCTAACAAACTCTTCGCTTCAAAAGATGAAGGTAAAACATGGGGTTTACTTTATTCATGGGAAGAGGGAAGTAATGCGACAGAATTTGTACAAATGCAACAAGCACTTTATATTGCATTTGAAAATGGGATTTTTAAATCAGAAGATTCTGGCAAGACATGGAAATCAATACACGATGAGAAGATAAAGTATATTGAATCATTATTCAAAATCCAAGACACACTGTTTGTAAGAACTTACAGAAAACTCTATCGTTTGGAGGACGATAAATGGGAACCGATTGAATTTCCAGCCCCAGTCAGGAGGATTATTTCTGTTGCAGTTTCTGAAGAGAAACTTTATGTTTTAATATTTTTCAATTGGGAAGAAGCAAATGTAGACATAGAAAAAATGGAGCAGGGACTGGTGCGTGGTTGGTGGATATACCGTTCAACTGACCTTGGTAATTCATGGAAAGATATTACACCAACAAACGCTTGGAACATAAAAGGATGGCCACCCGATGCAAAGATGATTGCAACAGGTGATACACTTCTGGTAGTGGAACGCGGTATGGTACGCTCTACCAATGGTGGGGACACATGGATGCCACCACAATTACCAGACACATCACCGTTAATGCGGAGTGGAAACCATGCTGTAGCGTTAAATGAAAACACCTTTTATGTCGGCAGCGATGACGGTCTCTATCGTTCTACTGATGGTGGTAAGTCCTGGGACATGGTAAGAATCACGCAGGATACGGACAGGCGGGTATTGTACAATCTTATCACTTCTAAGAAAAACGAAAAAGAGCAAGAAAAGACACCGACTCTCTACGGAATAGCTGAACTCGGAAAAATAGCAAAAACTGCCGACAATGGTAAGTCGTGGAAGGACGTTCAAGTTGATATACCAATGACAAAACAACTGACTGAACCCCTACCAACACTTATACAGATTGTTCAATCTGAAAATGTGATCTATGCAAAAGGCGGATCTATTGGTGGAGGAAAGATAAGACACTACAAAGTGTCTAAAGATGGAAACACTTTAGTCCCTATGCAAGATATGCCAACTTTCGACTCATTTAAATTGAGAGTGCATTTGTATGAGACACAAAACCTTTCTATTGAAACGTTGCAAAGAGATTTTTCTGGTGCGACCCAATTCTTCCAACAGATGCTCCAGTTTCCCCCTCAACAGCGAATTAAACTTGAAGAACTTGGATTACTTGGCCCCTTTGCAGTTAGTGCTGACACATTCTATACGGAATATAACTTTAAACTTTTTAGATGGAATCCTGGAGATTCTGAATGGTACGACATAGGTCAGGAAGAAACCGCTGAATTGTCTGTGGACATATTTAAGCCACACTTCATAATTCCCAAACTTGCAGCTTTAGGTGACACTGTCTATTACGGAAAACGCGATGGACACCTTGTTGTATCGTTTGATAGAGGGAATAATTGGGTAGATCTCACACCGGGTTTGCCGTTTCAAGTTAAAGTTTTTGAAGATATCGTATTTGTGGGTACCACCGTTTATGTAGCAACGGACGCAGGTATTATTACATCAGATAATGGCAGAAATTGGCAGGTCGTCACTGATGCTGATGGAACGAATCTTATCATGGAGCATTTAGCTACCGATGGAACAACACTTTACGGAATTACCAAAATGACACGTGTATTTCAAAGAAATGCTATATTTCGTTTGGAAAACGGCACTTGGAATCAAATTGTTACCAGTATACCAAGCACATTAGAAATGAGGGATATCATAACATCTCTCGCTGTTGCTGGAAACACATTATATGTAAGCACTGAAAGAAACGGTATGCTTCATTTTACTCTTGAAGAATAATAGACATTATAATGATTTAATCGTCCGTATTTAATAACATTAAGACCGAAATATAGTCTAAACGCGAATGAATTGTAGGTCGGGTAGAGACTGCGAAACCCTTATGCGTCAATTTAAGAAAATATTTCTTGTTCTAAAAACCTTTCTGAATAGGCATGACGATTGGGCCTGCCCACATTCAGTCCCGTAGGGACGATATGTTTATAGAAAAACGGTGAACAACCCTCTTTAGTCCCGTAGGGACGATATGTTTATCTAATGTCTTTGTTCTACACATATCGTCCCTACGGGACTAAAGAGGTGAGTTGAACATAATGCTATAAACATATCGTCCCTACGGGACTGAAGAAGGTTTCCATGTTTAGAAAATCTTAAAATTGACACCTCTGGTGCGGTTAGGAAACCGCACCCGCCAAATGCCAAACGCGCATTTGGCGTTGATTCACCGGCCTGTGTATATAGCAAGTGTTAAAAATTCGTCCGAAAAACCGAAAACTAAATAACCCTGTGCCAACAAACCTCACCTCTTGACAAACCTACCCGATTTAGTAAAATAGTATTTCACTGTTTCCAACCATCCAATTTGTAAATATGCAGAATTATGCACCAGTTTCCTCCTGACGTGCGTCACTATAGAGCGATCAGAGGTAATTCCATGAAAACCATTGATGTTGAGCTCATTAATCGCATTCTCAATGGCGATGATACTGCCTTCACTGAACTTGTGAAAAAGTACCAAAAACCGGTTCACGCGCTCGTATGGCGTAAAATCGGAGATTTCCATATTGCCGAGGAAATTACACAGGATACATTCCTAAAGGCATATCAAGGATTAGCGACACTGAAGAAGCCGCAGAGCTTTGCGAGTTGGCTTTACGTGATTGCCACTAACAATAGTAATACGTGGCTTCGTAAAAAGCGTTTGCGGACGCAGTCGCTGGAAGAGATAAGAAACTCACAGTTTGGAAAAGCGACATATTCACAATACGTCGTTGAAGAGAAGGAACGGGCAGCAGTAGAAGCGCAACGCGAAGTCGTCAAGAAGCTGCTTGCCAAATTACCAGAGAGTGAACGCACGATTATTACCCTACATTATTTTAGCGATATGTCCAGTGCAGAGATCGGCGCGTTTTTAGGTGTATCGGCAAATACGATTCGGAGTCGGCTCCGCCGAGCACAGCAACGTTTACAAAAGGAGGAAACAATGATTAGAGAGGCGCTCGACCATTTCCAAATTTCACCCAACTTAACCGATAACATTATGCAAGAAGTAGCACGACTTAAACCTACAACACCTTCTGGCAGTAAACCGCTTATGCCGTGGATAGCTGCTGCATCAAGTGTCGTTTTGATTATTTTAATGCTTGGGATAGGTAGTCAATACTTAGTGCGTTTTCAACAATCCTATAGTTTGGATGCACAAACTGAGGCAACAATTGAACTTGTTGATACGCCTATTGTGCTAAATCTGGAGGTAGAACCAGATATTCAAAATCAACTTGGGAGTGCAAATGCACTTGGCAAAAACAATAGTGACGGTCAGAAACCAGATGAAGTTTTATTGGCTGCCGCAGAAACCGAAGAAGAGGACAAGGTATCCATTCCTAAACAAGAATGGATACAGGCTGAACCTATCAAAGGCAGTCAAGTATATAGTCTAAAAGGCACCACCGAAGGGGGGCTATATGTTCTTGTACGTAATTTAGGAAGTCCTAACATCCTCAAATTAGCATCGGATGGAAAAACTTGGAAATCTATGGATGGCTACCCATCAGGTACTGTTTGGGGATTTAACGTGCCTATGGTAGAGTGGAATAATACTTTTTACATTATACCTAATAACGAACTCTTTGCATCAAAAGATGAAGGAAAAACTTGGAAATCACTTCACACTTGGTCTGATGAACATAATGTGATTGATTTTCTACCAACGGATAATGCGTTTTACGCTGCATTTCATGAAGGCATTTATAGATCTGAAGATTCAGGAAAGACTTGGAAAGCAATACATGATGAAAAAATAAAGTATTTCAACTCATTGGTCAAAGTCGAAAACACGTTGTTTGTTGAAACATACAAGAGTCTTTACCGATTGGATGACGAGGGTTTGAACTCCTTGGAATTTCCAGTACCTGTCAGGAGTATTATTTCAGTTGCAGGAACTGATGGGAAACTTTATGTTGCGGTAACATCAAAATCGGTTACAGAAGCGCGTAGTTGGTGGATATTCCGTTCAACTGATTTTGGGGATTCGTGGATAGATATAACACCGACAAATGCTTGGTCCACAGAAGGGCAACCACCTTATTTCAAATTGATTGCATCTGAAGAAATGCTGTTGGTAATGGAACAGGGAATGGTTCGCTCAACCGATGGAGGGAACACATGGCTGCCGCCACAGTTACCAGGATCCACGCCTTCAATGAGAAGTACATATAATGCAGTGGCAGTAAATCAAGACACCTATTATGTTGGAAGCAGCGATGGCTTACATCGTTCAACTAATGGAGGCCAATCGTGGGATTTAGTGAGAGTCGCGCCAGATATGAGAAGACGTGTATTGTTTAATCTAATCGCTACTAACAATAGTGACGAAAGTCAAAACCTGATGTCGAAACTCTATGGGATAGTTGAAGTCGGTGAGATGACAAGAACTAATGATGATGGCAAGTCTTGGAAAACTGTTCGTGTTGATACACCGATGTCAACACTAAACAGAGGAAACGTACCCACAATAACCCAGATTGTTAAATCAGGTGATGATATCTATGTTAAAGGAGGATCTCTTGGTGAGGGAAAGGTAGGTCATTACATAGTATCTGCCAACGGGAACGCTTTAGTCCCCATTCAGGACATGCCAACCTTCAGTTCAACTGAATTAAGGATGCATCTATTTTCGTCTAAAGATCTTACGATAGAAGAGTTGCAAGAAGATTTCTCTGGCGCAAAGAATTTCTTCCAACAGATGCTTAAGTCAACCCCTCAACAACTGATTAAACTTGAAGGACTTGGCCTTCGTGGACCGTTTACTGTCAGTGGTGACACATTCTATACGGAATACAACCTTAAGCTCTTTAGATGGAATCCTGGGGATACAGAGTGGCACGACACTGGTCAAGAAGACGTTGGTGACTTTCCCTTGGATCAATTATTCATAAGCACATTCAAATCACACTTCATAATTCCCAAACTTGCCGCGTATGACAATACTGTTTATTACGGAAAGCGGAATGGACAATTGGTAGTATCGTTTGACAGAGGGAATAATTGGGTTGATCTCACTCCAGGTCTACCCTATCAGGTTAAAACATATAAAAGTATCGTATTTGTGGGTACCACCGTTTACGTAGCAACGGACGCAGGTATTATTACATCAGATAATGGCAGAAATTGGCAGATCGTCACTGATTCTGAAGGATCTAATATTATCATGGAGCATTTGGCCGGGGACAGTACAACGCTCTATGGTATTACCAACACAACGAGTATCTACCGTTTAAATAGTGAAAGCGGTACTTGGGAACAGGTTGTAACTGAAATACCGGAAATCGTAAATCTCAAAATAGGCGATTTCGTTACTTCTTTAGCGGTTGATGGCAGGACGCTGTATGTAAGCACTGAAATAAACGGAATGTTCCATTTTACTCTCAAAGAATAATGTATAAAACGCGTAATCACTGCAAACCCGCCTGTAGGCGCGCTTGATGAAGATTAAGTTATTAATTCGGTAATTTTTTTGTCTAATGCAGGTGTGCACCTCTGCTGGCGAGGCGGGAATCAGGGTGAATGCGCCATGATTCATACCGTTGATTTCTTCCGAACCTCGCCAAATTACCTAATTCATTTTTTTATTTTCATGTAAGCGCGCCTACAAGTAAATTTACACAAGTTTTGTTTACCAACAAACCCCACCTCTTGACAAACCCACCTGATTTGGTAAAATAGTATTTCACTGTTTCCTACCATCCAATTTGTAGACATGCAGAATTATGCACCAGTTTTCCCCCTAAGTCGCGTCACTATAAAGCGATCGGAGGTGATCCATGAAAAACGATGATGTTCAACTCATTCATCGCATTCTTGATGGTGATGATACCGCTTTCACCAAACTTGTGAATAAATATCAAAAGTCAGTTCATGCACTGGCTTGGCGAAAAATTGGAGATTTCCACATCGCCGAAGAGATTACACAAGATACTTTCCTGAAAGTGTATCAGAAATTAGGCACACTAAAGAAACCGCAACGTTTCGCCGGTTGGCTTTATGTGATAGCTACACGCCAATGTGTCGCATGGGCGCGTAAAAAGCGTGTTTGGACGCAGCCGCTTGAAGAGACAAATAGTTCACAGGTAGAAAAAGCAACTTACTCGCGATATGTTATTGAAGAGAAGGAACGGGCAGCAGTAGAAGCGCAACGCGAAGTCGTCAAGAAGCTGCTTGCGAAACTACCAGAGAGTGAACGCACGATTATCACCCTACATTATTTTAGCGATATGTCCAGTGCAGAGATCGGCGCGTTTTTAGGTGTATCGGCAAATACGATTCGGAGTCGGCTCCGCCGAGCACAACAGCGTTTACAAAAGGAGGAAACAATGATTAGAGAGGCACTCGACCATTTCCAAATTTCACCCAACTTAACCGATAACATTATGCAAGAAGTAGCACGACTTAAACCCGCTGCACCTTCTGGCAGTAAACCGCTTATGCCGTGGATAGCTGCTGCATCAAGTGTCGTTTTGATTATTTTAATGCTTGGGATAGGTAGTCAATACTTAGTGCGTTTTCAGCAGCCTTATAGTTTAGATGCGCAGACTGAAACGACCATTGAACTCGTTGACGCGCCTATTGTGCTAAATGTTGACGTGAAACCAGATGTACGGCGTGAACTTGGGAATTCAAACGCATTTGGTAAAAATGATAATAACGGCCAGAAACCCGATGAAATATTATTGGCTGCGGCGCAGACCGATGGAGAGGACATTTCTGCCCCGAAACAGCAGTGGATTCAATCAACACCTACTGCAGGAAGTATGGTAGAAGGTCTACTTGCAACCTCTGAGGGAGTGCTTTATGCTTTTTCTGATGGACATATCTATAGATTGCAAGACGATAGTGCTGAATGGCAACAGGTTAGCGACATTAGCACGCTAACTAACGATTGGCTAATTGACTTTCCTATGGCGGAATGGGACGATACCGTTTATATTGTTCCATCTAATAAACTCTTAGCTTCAAAGGACGATGGTAAAACATGGAATATAGTTTACCAATGGCCGAAAAAATATGATGCGCCAAATGAATTGTTGTTAACACAACAAGCGTTTTATGTCATATTTGAACAAAACGGTGTTTTCCGTTCTGAGGATAAAGGCAAAACATGGAAAAATATAAACGATGAATTTCCCAATAAACCTAATTATATTGTAACGGTCCAAGACACGGTATTTGCTTTAGCAGGTAATGTCTATCGACGGAACGCCGGTAGTTGGCAACGTTTAGCAGAATTCCCAGTACCTCAAGCAAAGTCATGTTTTTCCATTACAGCAACGAAAGATAAGTTGTATGCATTCGCAATTAACTCTGCTTTTGATCCTAACAAAGCAGCGGAAGGAGAACGAGGCTGGTGGATTTTTCGCTCAACTGACTTAGGAAATTCATGGGAAGATATTACGCCAACACACGTTTGGAAATCAAGAGTGGGATGGTTAATCAATATAAGACTCGTTGCTGCAGGTGATACGCTTCTGGCAATAGAGCAGGGTATAGTGCGCTCTACCGATGGCGGAGATACATGGATGCCGCTACAAGCACAAGGTATTTCGCCTACAATGTTTTCTAATTCTCCTGCCTTAGCATTGAACGAGCGTGTTTTTTATCTCGGCAGCCCTGATGAAGGACTTCAACGTTCTACTGATAGCGGTAAATCATGGGACGTGGTAAATGTTACGCCGGAAATGAGTGGGATAAGTAGTCTAATTGTGTTTAAAAAAGATATTAAGGAACAGAACAGACTTCCGATAATTTATGGAAGTATTGGAGATATGCTAAAGACTGCTGACCAGGGTAAGTCTTGGAAAACGATTCCGACCAATTTGTCAATGACAACGTGGGATAGAGAATACCCACCGGAAATTACTCAGATAGTTAAATCTGGAGGTGTTATTTATGCAAAAGGTTCCAGTTCTTTTAGTCTTAGTGCTTACGGTAACAAAGATACACGTATATATCGCTTGTCTACAGATGGCAATACGTTAGTGCCGATTCAAGACATGCCTGTCTTTGACCCTTGGATAGCGAGCCAACTATCTCAAAGAGAACCTAACATGTCAGATGAAGCGTTCGTTGAACAATTGCAAGAAAGATTCTCTGGTGCAACGGTGTTCTTCAGACAATTAGTTGAAAAAAATCAGCAACAGCAAAGAAGACTCCGCCGATCTGGGTTGCGTGGTGCGTTTGCCGTGAGTGGTAACACGTTCTACATAGAATACAATTTTAAGCTTTTCCGATGGGAACCCGGGGATACAGAATGGCAGGCTATGGGTGTTGAAGAAACGGATGCATTATCTTTGAACATAGGAAGAAATCTCAAACTTGCTGTTTCAGGTGATACAGTTTATGTAGGGAAACGGGATGGACACCTTGTTGTATCGTATGATAGGGGTGATAATTGGATTGATCTCACGCCAGCGCTACCATTTGTTGTTACGGTTTTCAAAGAGATTATGGTTGCTGGGGGCACCGTTTATGTGGCAACAGACGCAGGTATCATTACATCCGATGATGGAAGAAATTGGCGAGTCGTTACTGACTCTGAGGGAACAAATCTTATTATGGAGCATTTGACAGCTGATGGCACAACGCTTTTTGGCATCACTAAAGAAACAGGTATCTATAGCTTGGAAAGCGGTGTATGGGAACAGGTCGTCTCAGAAATTCCTGATAGTGTAACCTCTTTTGCTGTTGATGGGAATACGTTATACGTAGGCACGCAAAATAGTGGCATGCTTTACTTCAATCTTGGAGAATAACGTGCTTTGCCTGGAAGGGCTACAGTGATCGCCCAGATAATCTCTATTCTACTCTTCTGAAGTATACTTCAAAGTTTACCTAAAATTCAACTTGATAAAGAATCCATATTCTGTTAAAATTACCCAAGTTGCTACGATAAGATAGCAACTTGGGTTAAAATTGTAAGAAAAATGTTAAAGTTAAAAACTTACTTTTTTAAAACGGTTGGGGAATACTTTACCCTCTCACACAGAGAAAAGATATTCCTATTCTGATATGCAACGGAGTAAATCATGGATACCGTCCACGAATTTGAATTTAAACGAAAAAAGTATATGCCCATCTTTCCAAAAGCGAGTGGGAAACCGACCGTTTACATCGAAGGCTACCCGTTTGAGGACGACGAACCTATGGCAGCGACAGGATTTCACGCTGATCAAATTACTATTCTTTCCGATCAACTTTCGCGATATTTCGCAATCAATGAACATATATACATCGGTGTTGACAATTTCATCTATTATCGTGAAGGGGATGTCACAAAGTTCGTTGCCCCTGATATTTACGTTGTTTTTGGTGTTGAAAAATATCCGCAGCGTCGCAGTTTTTATACGTGGTCGGAAGGTGCAATTCCTGTTGCAGTATTCGAGTTTCTTTCTGACGCTACAGCAAACAAGGACCGGCATAAAAAAGTTCAGTTGTATCTGATTGATATGGGTGTTCAAGAATACTTCATCCATCAACCTGAAATCGAAAAACCTGCGGAGTTTCATGGATGGAAGCGAAGTCGCTCAGGTAACATCCTTGAGATCAAACCCGATGCACAAGGTGGAATATTCAGCGAAGCCTTAAATCTTTGGTTTCGATGGGAAGTACAACAGGATAGTCACGTAAGGCTTTTACGCCCGTTCCTACCTGATGGGACCCTGATAACAACATCCAGGGAAGAAGCACACCTTCGCATACAAGAACAGAACCTCCGCATACAAGAACAGAACCTCCGCATACAAGAACAGAACCTCCGAGAAGAGGCGGAAATGATGGCAGCAAAAGAAGCTGCACGGCGGCAGGAGCTTGAAGCTGAATTAGAAACACTGCGGGCGCAGCTCGCTAACCGACAGGACAGAAACATGTAGGACCAAATTAACGGAATTTATCCTATTTCCATAATTTTTATTTCACCATTTTCGGTAGGTGGTTAAATTTTTATTTCACCATAAAAACAATGAAGGATAATATTTTGAAAACAGTCCCTTTTACAGATGTCACTATTAAAGATCGTTTCTGGGCACCTCGCCAAGCAACGAATTCAGAGAAAACTATCCCACATGAACTGGAGGAGTGCCGAACAACTGGCAGGATAAATAACTTTGCGAAAGCCGCTGGTTTAATATCAGGCAATTTTGAAGGTATCTTCTTTAACGATTCGGATGTTCACAAATTAGTGGAAGCAGCATCTTATACACTGCAAACACATCCCAATCCTGCATGGGAAACCGAACTGGACGAAGTTATTGACACAATTGCCAAAAGCCAACAAAAGGATGGCTATCTGAATTCCTATTTTACGCTGGTTGAACCGCAAAAGAGATGGCAGAATCTCGGTATGATGCATGAGTTGTATTGTGCTGGACACCTATTTGAAGCAGGAGTCGCACATTATCAAGCAACAGGCAAACAAAAACTGCTTGATGTTGCCTGCCAATTCGCTAATCTGATTGACAACACTTTTGGACCTGGGAAACGTGACGGTTTGCCGGGACATCAGGGAATCGAGCTTGCGTTAGTGAAATTGGCGCGTGTGACAGGTGAAGCGCGTTATATGTCCCTCGCGGAATATTTTGTCACAAAACGCGGACATTCTCCGTCTGTTTTTGAAAAAGAATTGGAAAATCCTGATTTACCGGGTGGTCTCGGCGCGTACCAACATCATTACACACGTGATGGAAAATATGAAGGTACATATTCACAAGCACATTTACCAATACAGGAGCAGACAGAATGTGTGGGACACGCAGTCCGGGCGATGTATCTCTATGCTGGCGCTGCGGATATCGCTGCTGAAACTGGCGATGTCGGTATTACAAATGCATTGGATGCACTTTGGCAAAATGTTGAGAAACGTCTGTATGTGGCGGGCGGCGTCGGGCCGTCTGGACACAATGAAGGATTTACACAAGATTATGAATTGCCTAATTTCTCTGCGTATGCTGAGACATGTGCATCAATCGGATTGATTTTTTGGGCACACCGAATGTTCTTATTGAAAGGTGAGTCGTGTTTTGTTGATGTGCTGGAAACCGCTCTTTACAATGGTGCACTCTCTGGAATTTCGCTTGATGGGACAGGTTTCTTTTACCAAAATCCGTTAGCAAGCCGTGGTGGTAGACATCGACATCCTTGGTTCGGATGTGCATGTTGTCCACCGAATATTGCACGCCTACTCGGTTCTCTCGGACAGTACATCTACGCGCAATCCGAAAAAGACCTATGGATTAATCTCTACGTTGGTGGCACCGCTTCCGTGAAAGTTGCAGAGAATGTCTCTCTGAAACTAACACAAGAAACTGATTACCCGTGGTCAGGAGAAGTTAAAATCACAGTTGATCCTGATACACCCGCAAAGTTCACATTAAATCTGCGGGTCCCAGGTTGGTGTAACAATTTTGATATAAACATCAATGGCGAGTCCTATAATGCTAAAGCAGCGTCTAACGGATACCTTTCAATTAACAGAGAGTGGCATGCTAACGACACAGTGGAATTAAATTTGGATATGCCGATAGAACAAATTTATGCCCATCCTTATGTCCGGGATAATCTTGGACGGTCAGCATTACGTCGGGGACCACTGGTCTACTGTTTTGAGGATGTTGACAATCCTGATGGTGCTTTTGATACCTTATCACTCGTTAACGACGCGGCAGTTGAAGCTATGTTTGATAATGAACTTCTCGGCGGTATTACGCTCATCCGTGGTACCGGCACAGTGTTTGATGCTTCCGATTGGGAAAATAGTCTCTATCATCCGAAACCGAGTTTGAAGCGGATGGCGGTTACTGCTATCCCTTATTATGCATGGTGTAACCGTGGTGACGGACAGATGGCAGTTTGGATATTTTAAACACTGTGGTAGGTACAGTTTTCTTGCTACACCCGCCACAGTGCCTTCACATTCGTTACTTTAGACAAACGCGGCTCTGTCAACATCTGCCAAAAAGACACGGGCACCATTCTGTAAAGCGGAACGATGAACTGCTGCTTCAAACAAAAGTTCTGCCCATGCTGCTTCACCGTCTGCAGGAAACGGTTGGTTAACCTGCATCGCTTTAATTACACCATCAGCCATTCTCTTGAAAGACTCTGGCATTTCTGGTTTACCGGGTTCGTTTTCCCATTTTTCTTCTACTTCAGAGTTATTTGCTTTACGCCGCAAATATGACCCGTCTAAACCTTTTGCTTCCGCGTAAGATTTATCGCCCAGTATTTTGACTCGAAGCGGATGGTCATCGTATCCCCAAAGGTTTGTACCAGCAAGTGAACCGATTACCCCGTTTTCCCAACCGATATGAATTAGACGTTTCCAACCCCCACCTTCATTCGGGTCGCCAACAACACTTACCCACTCAGGCGTACCCATATTCCAGAGAATCTGGTCGATGATATGTGACCAACAGTTAAAGTGCGCCCGTGCATGCACCATTTTAATTTCTCCTAACCTACCTTCCACAACATCATCATGGAGTTTTCTGAAATGTTCCATAAAACGGTAGTTGAAGTCAATACCGAATTTTAGGTTGGAGTCGCGCCACGCAGCAATAGCAGGTGCTGCGATAGCCAGATCTGCTTCTCGAACTGTAGCCTGTCCCTGTAGTCCACATAGAGGTTTTTCAGTGAACACATTCCGTCCACCTTCAAGTAGTTCACGCAACGGTGGAATACGGCGTGTTTCATTGACGATTAGGAGGACGAGTTCAGCATCACAGTTTGCTAACAACTCTTGAATAGATAAATACCCTGGAACGTCAAAGTGCTCTTTCGCTTTTTCAAGAAGTTCAGGGTCCATTTCGCAAACAGCGACAACTTCAGCATCTGGATGATTGTGGAAATTTCCACCATGCATCATACCCATTCCTCTACCACTGATCAATGCACATTTTGTCATAATTAATGCCTTCCATTTATTTTGTCTTCAAATTCACAGTAAACTTGAATTATTAAAACATTACTAATAGCACGCTACAAAGCGTGCCTACTGCTCAACAAAGATGTGGATAAAGTTCACACATGCGAATTGTTCTAAGTCTGATTTCCTGCAGTATAACACACACCATAAAAAACTCAAGGAAAAAGTACTTTATACTCTAAATTGCAATTCTCTGATTTTTTGATAGATGAAGAAGTCCCATGTTTTGAAAATCTGGATTCTCTTGCTCCACACAGTATGAGATGCTATAATCTGCCTTGCATTTTTTGCTTAGAAACAACTCTCATAGATTGTCTATGGCACAACTTTTTAGAAAAGAATCAGAAGAGGATAATATGAAATCACAACAATATCCAAAAATCGGCTTTATTGGACTGGGAAACATGGGGAGTCGAATGGCGAAAAATCTTATCAACGCAGGATATTCGCTCATCGGTTATGATATTGATAACACTAAATGTGCGGAAGTCGCTACAATTGGAGTGGTAACGGTAAACGACTCTACCCAAGTTGTAAAAGAAACCGATGTTATTCTGACCAGTTTGCGCTCCTCAGATGTCTTTTTCAACGTAGCTGAAATGTATTTCCTTCCCAATGCTACAGACGGTAAAATATTCATAGACTTGGGCACCTCTGAAGTAGAAAAAACACGGGAATTAGCAAAAGCTTTATCTGAAAGGGGTTCCACACTGATAGACGCACCTGTGAGTGGTGGACCACACGGATCTCAAACAGGGACGCTTCGCATTTTTGTTGGCGGCGATGCAGCGGTTGTTGAAAAGTGCCGACCAATCTTAGAAGTTCTTGGAGATCCGAAACATGTTGTTTATTGTGGGGCAAGCGGCTCAGGACAAATCGTTAAGGGCGTGAATCAATTGGCAATGGGATTGGGCGCAGCGGCTTATATGGAAGCTATGGCGTTCGGGGTTTGTGCAGGTGTGGATCCGATAGCAATTCGGAATGCTGTTGGCATGGGAGACGGTTGGCGCAGTGAGTTTGACAAAATTGCCAAACGGATTTTGGATGGTGGAGGAAAAAAGCTCGTTGTCAAATTTCCTGAATTGCCCTATTTTCTGGCTGAGGCGGAAGTATCAGGATTTGAAATTCCACTTGCAGAAGCACTTTATGAATTTTGCAAGAAGGGAAGTTATGAGATGTTAGACAACATGAACCGGCAATCACGTTCTTTTTGGCATGAATTGACTAAAGAATCTGATGCGGAATAGGTTTCTTAATATTCAATCTATCCCCTAAGGTGCTACCGACTTGGCACAACGAAAACCGATCAAATGACTCGTGCGTGCTGGCCCATTACCTCGGCGATAGGTAATCCATACGCGAGGTTGACCGCTTTCAACCCATGAACCGCCGCGTAAAGCACGAGAAGATGTAATATTCTTAAAATTTTCTACTACTTCTTCAATACTATCGGGGCCAGCAAAAGGGTTTTTGTTAGGTGGATCATCATAATAATCTTTGTCGTACGTATCAAGACACCATTCCAAAACATTCCCTACTATATCAAATATACCGTATCCGTTAGGCGGATAATCACCTACAGGAGTTGTACTTCCGGTATATCCAACATTCAGGCTGTAATTTGCTTTGCTATCATCAATTGAATTTCCCCATGGATACCTTTGTCCTTCAACACCACCGCGTGCAGCTTTTTCCCATTCAGCCTCAGTTGGAAGTCGTTTGTTTACCCAATTTGCATACGCTGCGGCAGTATACCAACTCACAGATACGACAGGGTGATTTGCTTTTCCACTTGGATAGGTATTTTCAGACCAATTGACAAGATAATTCCCATCGTGGAACCTGCTGGCAATCGTCCCTTTTTGCCATTCCGGGTTGGCATCTACAAACTTTTTGTAGTCTGCATTCGTTACCTCATATTTATCCATATAGAATGCGTTGAGGTAGACTGTATGTCCTGGTTGTTCGACGTTCCCTGCATCTCCGCTGATACTATCTAACTGAAATTCTCCTTCAGGAATTAGCACCATGCCTTCAGGGACTACGGGTTCGCCCACCTTGTCTTTTACGGTATAAGTGAGTCTACGATTGCCACCTTCCCATGTGAGTTCTATGTCAAGCTTTCCTAATGGGAAGGGACCTGAAATAGTGGCAGTATTATCAGATGTAGTCACTTCTCCTTTGGAAACCGTAAGATTTTGTGGGGGCGCGCTAAAACTCACAGTGATAGTAGCATCTGTAGCTATATCACTTGCATCAGGGGGATCCACAGATTGGATTTCTACCGAGTCATCTTCTCCACATCCAATTATTGACAAGGTTAAAATACATGCAAGAATTATTGGTAAAAAATATAACCCTTTTTTCACAAATTATCTCCTTTCAAACACAATCTAAATGAAGATTAGAAAATAAATTGGGTAATGTAGCGAGGTTAGGAAGAAATCAACGGTATGAATGCCATTAGGCATTCCCCGCCTCGCCAGCAGAGATACACACCTGCTGATGGCGAGGTTTCCTAACCTCGCAAAATTACCGAAATATTTATTTAATTTTCATACAGATTGTGCTACTATGTAGCAACTTAGGTTATAGATACATTAGTTTATATTAAACACCTGTTGCATTTCTACCTGCAACATCTCAAATAATTCGCTTTTCAAGTTGATTAAATCTCTGTCTGCGATGCTTCTGGGGCGTGGTAATGAGACTTCAACCTCCGCCTTTATTGACCCCGGCCTCGCTGTTAACACATATATTTTATCAGCAAGCAGAAGTGCTTCCTCAATGTCATGCGTTATCAACAGCACCGTCTGTCCACCTTTGTCCCAAATATCCAAAAGTATGGATTGCATCACAGTACGCGTCATTGCATCTAACGCACCAAAGGGTTCATCTAAAAGCAGAATTTCTTTTCGAAAAAGGAGCGTCCGTACTAACGCGACACGTTGACGCATTCCGCCTGAAAGTTGCATTGGGTAACTATTCGCAAATCCTTGTAAACCAAGCTGCGCTAACAGTTTGAGTGCCCCTTTTCTTGTCTTATCAAGCGATTCCTTCTGAATTTCTGGTCCAATCATTACGTTCTTTAAGACCGTCCGCCACTGTAAAAGAAGGTCTTTTTGTTGCATATATCCGAATGCCCCCGGACTGCTCTGAATATGTTTCCCATTGAGGTAAATTTCTCCGGCTTGCGGTCTGAGGAGTCCAGAGATAATATTGAACAAAGTGCTTTTTCCACACCCTGAAGGACCGAGCAAAGCGACAAACCTTCCCGTATCAACTGAAAAGTTTAACTTGTCCAACACCTGCAATTGTGTATTGTTTTGGACGAAGGCATGTGTTATATTCTTAACTTCAAGTTTGGCCATAATAGTGTGGTGTTAGCTCTGCGTGGTTTGTCGTCGCGCAATTTATTGCGCCTCTTTGGATTTAGTTACAACACGCGATGCGTACGGCCTACCTTTAAGCGCATATTTACCATCGGAATTGTTTATGCACACTCCACAATTAGCTGCGGCGCTACGTCCGATTCAGAAAGTTTTTTATCGTAACGTCTTTGCAAGCTGTTTTAGTAAATCTTTCTGTTTTCGTGATAATGATTTAGGGATTTCCACAACAATACGGACTCGTAAATCGCCGTTTCGTCCAGATGGGTCTACTATACCTTGTCCACGCAGGCGTAATTGCTGCCCCGGTTGTGCGCCTGGAGGAATTTTAAATTCCACGTTCTCCGTTAGGGTTTGTACTCGAATGGTGCCGCCTAAGGCTGCGGTTGTCATCGGGACCTTCACATCTGTTACCAAATCAAACCCGTCACGTGTCAAAGTTGGATGCGGCTGTACTGATATTTTGACCAACAGATCCCCTGATACTCCTGCGTTGATAGTCTCTCCGTGTCCACGAACTCGTAGTGTTTGACCATCTTTAATACCGGGAGGAATTTTAAGGTTTATCCCTTTGCCTTGGACGCTGACCTCTTTCTGTGCGCCAAGTACTGCATCAACAAAGGGAATAGTCAGGTTAATGTGGAGGTCACGGCCACGATAGTTACGAGTTGTCTGACGTCTCTGTCCAAACACATCACCGAAGGCATCACCAAACCCACCGTAAGTTGCACGTCCAAAAATGTCGTTGAAGTTTGCAAAGATGTCGTCCATATTGGTAAAACCCTCAAAACCCATACCGTGAATACCAGCATGCCCACGGGTATCATAGACTTTTCGCTTTTCTGGGTCAGACAGCACCGAATAGGCATTGGATGCCTCTTTGAATTTCTCTTCAGCAGCTTTGTCATCGGGATTTTTATCGGGATGGTACTTGACTGCTAATTTGCGGTATGCCTTCTTTATTTCGTCTGCGGTGGCGTTTCGCTTAACACCAAGTATTTCGTAGTAGTCTCTCATTATATCCTATACTATTACTTTTAGCAAAGTTTGTTGCTTTTAGAATATTGTTCTACAATAATTCAACGATATCATCAACAGTAGTGATGTTATGGCGTTCTTTTACGAGTGTTCTACCGAATTTGAGTATAGCGGTTTCTACCCGCGTTTTTCGCTGTAAATCTATAATACTTTCAATGTCCTTGACATGCGCTGCTCCGATGACCCGTCGTAACATCTCCATTCCTGCAAACCCTACCGATTCGTGGAAGATAATTGGTAAAGCACGAAACTTCACGGAGGGATCCACCTTAAATTCTTTTGTGTAGGTCTCCCATGTTTGAATAATAGCGGTAATTATTTCCGACTGGACTTTGGCGTTGTCTATATGTGAATAATAGGATAGCAAATAATTTGCCCAAAATAGACCAACATCAAAACCTACAGGCCCGTAAAAAGCAAACTCTGAATCTATTACCTTGGCAGATTTGTTGTTGACCATTACACTGCCAGTATGGAGATCCCCGTGTGTTAACCCACGCTGTACTTTCAAAAAAATACTCTTTAGTATTTCTACCTCTTGTAAGAAGTCCTTATCCGTTTTTAATTGTTTGACATCAGATTCCAATCCATCCGTATAGAAATTCGTTTCATGGTCGGTAAAAGGCAGTGTGAAAACATAATCTGCAGTTATTGATTGCATGACGGTGTTGGCAAAATCATCTCGGTACTTATCTACTGAAACACTGTCAAGATTGTCGGTATAAGTTTGGCTATGGACACGCCCCATAAATCTGGCGATCAGTTCAGGAACCGTTTGGTTAACTTTTCCTGCAATGAGATCATCTCGTAATAGACGGTATCCACGAAGATCTTCCATTACAATTACTGCTGCCTCACTGTCAAAATAGTACTGCGCTGGTACTGTCTCACTTGCAAATTGGTTGTAGACCACAAGCGCTCGAGATTCATAAGTCAAGCGTTCAGATGGTAATGGATAATCAGGTCCCAATATTTTAATATAAGGAGGTGCCTGTTTCAAAACGAGTGAACGTTCTGGTTGTTTTGTATCGGAAACTCGATAAACAAAGTTGAGATTTCCGTCTCCGATTTCTTCGGAATGCAGGTCTGCATCCGGATCAAAAAAACCTATTTCAGACTGACGTTCACGTAGATACTGGATAATGGTTTCTTTGTTTAGTTCCATCTTTTGAAAAAAACAACCGACAAGAAGTCTCTATCTATAACCTAAGTTGCTACGGATAAAATTTTACACACAGATGTCATTTTTAATAGAGAACGATCCATTTTTGCAAGATTCCGTAGCACAAACTGTTAGTTTGCGTTCTTACAAGCACAATCTAACAGATTGTGCTACTATGAGGCAACTTTAGTTATCTATAGTAAAAGTTTTTCTGCAATCTGAATTGCATTCAACGCAGCGCCTTTACGAAGGTTGTCAGCAACAACCCACATATTTAAGCCGTTTGGGATTGATGAATCCTCTCTAATTCGTCCGACGTAAACATCGTCTTTTCCTGCAGCCTCTATAGCCATCGGATATTTATAATTGTCCGGATCATCAATTAATTGCACGCCGGGGGCATCAGCAAGCCATTTGCGTGCTTGTGCAGGTGTGAGTTTTTCATGTGTCTCAACGTTTATTGATTCAGAATGTGCGAAGAACACAGGTACACGGACAGTTGTTGCCGAAATTCCTATAGAATCATCAGCAAGAATTTTATGGGTTTCGTTTACCATCTTCAGTTCTTCTTCATTATCACCGGTGTCAGTAAAAGGCCAATCAAAAGCGACGTTAAATGCCATCTGATGTGGGAATCGATCAAGGGTAATAGGTTTGCCTTCCAATGCCTCAGTTGTCTGTAGAATCAACTCATTCACTGCGCGTCCACTTTTACCAGATACACTTTGGTATGTGGATACAACGATTCGTTTGATGCCGACAGCGTCGTAAATCGGTTTGAGTGCGACCATCATCTGGATAGTTGAACAGTTCGGATTTGCGATAAGCCCATTGTGTTCTAAAGCAGCATCCATGTTGACCTCTGGTACAACTAAGGGGGTATCATCGTTCATGCGGAAGGCACTTGTGTTATCAATTACCAATGCCCCTTTTTTCACTGCTGTAGGCATAAATTCCCGGCTTACAGAAGCACCTGCGGAAGAAAAGACGAGGTCTATCTCCTCAAACGAATCGTGTGTTAACTCTTCAATCACTATATGTGCGCCTTTGAAAGTCAAGATTTCCCCTGCTGACCTGTGTGACGCCAACAGCTTGAGACTACCAACAGGAAAGGAACGTTCTTCTAAAAGCTCCAACATAGTGTTGCCAACTGCCCCTGTTGCGCCGACAATTGCAACACGAAAACTCTCATGCATTTTATTTTACCTCAAAAGATCAACTTTTGTATTATATTACCACAAATTTATGACTTAAGCAAACCTGTTTTAATGCTGGGGGTGTGTAAGGTTTTTGTCACTTATCTGTCTGAATCGCGGGTTATCGCGGATTTATCGGATTGTGTTTTGTTGATGCGAAATTGTTTTTTACAAGATTTCGTTGTAAAGTCCACGTGTATACATTTATACGATGAAGATTAAAAAATAAATTGGGTAATTTAGCGAGGTTAGGAAGAAATCAACGGTATGAATCATGGCGAATGCCATACGGGGAATGCCATACGCGCATTCATACCGTTGATTTGGCGCATTCGTCTTTAGGCATTCCCCGCCTTGCCAGCAGAGATGTACACCTGCTGCTGGCGAGGTTTCCTAACCTCGCTCCCTTACCGAAATATCTATTTAAACCCCATAAAGTTTGTGCAGTAAAGACGCAAACTGGAAAGTTTGCGGTACAAAAGACATGCCCGATATTGTGCAGCAGCAACTGGCAGCTGCACATTTTTGTGCAGAAATCGGTAAAATATCGGCTTTGGCATTGGCATATAAATTGCACATTTTCCTGTGTGGACAAGTATTTTTTGGTTATGTGTATAGACGGAGGGTAGGAATAATCCGAGATAATCCGAGATTCAGACAATAAGCGAGGTTAGGAAGAAATCAACGGTATGAATGCCATTGGGCGAATACGCGTGTGGTATTCGCCATGATTTCCCGCCTCGCCAGCAGAGATGCACACCTGCTGCTGGCGAGGTTTCCTAACCTCGCAAAATTACCGAATCAAGGGGACTTCAAAAGGAAATTCGTCCGTTCTGAAAAAAAATTGTTGCGCAAAAAGTGTAAAAGCCGTATAATACTTAAAAATGTAAATTACTTATGAAGTAATTGACATTTTTAGTAAAGTACTGTATGCTTTACAAAAGGTGTGATAAATAAATGCACAAGATGTTTGTGTGTCGCACCTGGGCACGCTTACCCAGCTTTGCTGGGGCGCGCTGATAGTGTTGGTACCACTCTCAACGCGCGGCCATGCCATATCGTAACTATGACAGGGCTGGTTTTCATTATATCACAGATGGCCTGTGATTGGAATATGGAAACCAGCGGGCCCGAAGGAAACAGTTGACAGCAACTTTCATTTTCCTGCCAACATCTCTCCTTTCGGGACTGTCAAAATCAAAACAGACCGCTGGACGCTTTTTTCGTCCAGTCCGATAAATTCAACGATATGCTCGGGAGAGTATATCCACTTCTATAAAGGAGAAGAAATGAAAGTAAGAACGTTTAGATCCATCAGCATCGTCACGACGATGCTACTTTCCTTGTGTTTTGTTATCAATAGTTATGCAGCGTCTATCACGTATATGTCAGTATATCCTCCGAATGATTGGGGCGATGGTGCCAACGTCACCGTCTCTTTAGGCACAGACGCTGACATACTGTATATTAGATGGTCTGTAAACGGGACCGTTGAAAGGTGGACGATGCATAGTAAAGACACGCGCACCGTCACTGAGAACTTCACACTCATAGGTGCCATTAGAGGTAAAAAATATGAGGTAGAAGCAGCAGTCTGGTTCTGGGGTGAGGATGATGTATCGGATACCGATTCGGAGACGTTTTGGGTCTATAAACCGAAATACACCTCCGAACCGGAGAAACCCCCGAAAAAGCACAAAAATATCTCGGGGTATGCCGAACTTTCGAGACAGTATTATGATGGGAGTGATATTGTGATGTCGGGTTATGTTTATGCGTCTAGCTCGCAGGGGTCACGGTCAGCTTACTCCCGTTTTAGACATACTTTGACGGGACGCCGTGAGATTGAACGCGATCATCCGCTGACTGACGAAGGCGAGCTTACGACCGAAACTGTTAGTCCGAATTCCAGTTATTCTCACTCCGATACCCTTACACACCCTAATGTGGATCTCATAGATGATAAGCGGGTTGACTCGGGGGCATACATTCGGCTTGTTGTCGTTGGACAGCAAGGGGAAGACGAGTACGTAATCGAGAATACTGAGACGTTTACTAGTGCAGATGCAGAGTAGGATGCCTCATCCTGATTAACTGAAGCAGCCCTGTTAAAGGGGCTGCTTCTAAAAGTTCGAAAGCAGCACAAACTGGCAGTTTATGCTACAAAGAGGAACAGCACAAACTGGCAGATTGTGGGACAAAGAGGAGGATCCGATGCAGTTTTGGAAATGGATATGTATGCTTTTAATTCTGTTGTTCTGTCCGATGGTGGCGCGTGCAAAGATCGTTTTTCTGTCCGCCCCAACCCCCTTTGTTAAAGATAGAGCTATTTACGTCATGAATGACGATGGGAGCAATAAGACACTTGTTTATGATGGGAAACCCAGGATGCGGGACACGCACTGGACTCCCACCGGACAGATTTTTTTTAGAAGTCTGAATGAGCTTTACCGGATAAATCCGGATGGCACAGGTCTTGAGCAACTCGCTGATCTCGGTGGCGGTGGGACGTTGCACGCTTTAGCCTTTTCACCCGATGGGAAAAAGGTTCTGTTTGACTGGGAGGAACGTATTGATGGGAAAGCTGTCTGGAGCATGCATGTATTAGATATTGGAACGGGCAAGATCAGAAAGATAGCGGATGTAGGTGCTGCTGGTCCTGATTGGTCTCCGGATGGGAGATATATTGTGTATTCAACGTCGCTTCGTTTAGGGGGCTTTGGGAACAGTCTTTGGATTATGACCGCTGAGGGGCGCAAGGCGCGTGAGATAGTCTCGCCTCCTGCAGCGGGTGAGTTGAATATCGCGAGGTGGGGGCCGCGCTGGTCGCCCGATAGTCAACAGATCGTGTATTCACAAGAAAATTTTGTTTGGGAGGAACAAGCCCCGAATGTTATCGCTTGGGTCCGGAAAGCGTTTTACATTGTGATTTGCGATAGAAACGGCAGAACGATCAGACGATTAAAGGTGCCGAAAAACTTGGATGCTGGGAATTTTGCCTGGATGGACGGTGGCAAATTTATCCTATTCACTGGGAAGGAGCGGGTCCTGGATAGAGTGCCGCCTAAAGAGAGAGAGTTCCCACCGATTAATACCTATAAGTATAATCTTAGGACGAATGAGATGGTACAGCTCACAAACCATCCGGGCCATGACAGTTCTATAGATTGGATTAGTGATGATGTGTTATCGGTCACCCCACAAGACAAAAAAAAAGTAACGTGGGGTGCGATTAAGGAGTAAAGCCTTGACCTATAATAAATTCACACAGGCAGGTACCCCTTTGGGTACCTGCCTGTTTCTTTGCGTTAATTGACAGCACTGTCAAAAGTAGTCTTATACCATTTCCATTAATTTTTCTCCATTAGCAGTTGTTAGAAATGAAGCGGAATACGGCACAAACTATGAAGTTTATGCTACAAAAGAGAGACATTATATATCAGAAAAGGACACCAGAAAAAACCGAAAACTAAATTATCTTATCTTTGATTTGACATTTTTGATTTTTTGTGGTATTTTATAATATAAGTTTTTAAAGAGTTCGTGATTACCGTGAAGTGTTTGATATAAACTACCTATTGAGCATCTTAGGACTATATATCTGGTTAATCTTACATTCAAAATTGGTTATCTTAAATTTGGCTTGAATTTGTTATGGGAGGAACACAAAAGATTTATGAAAAATCTTGCAATAATTCCACTGATTCTAATCTTATTTGCTTGTTTTAGCTGTGACACAAAACAGAAAGGCCCTAGTCATCTGTCGGTTGGAAAAAATAAACTTATTGAAAGTGGACTCACAATAGAGGCAATTGAACATCTCATAAAAGCAGAGAAGCAAGAAAAAAATAAAATAGAACCGCGTGCGCTGCTCGTAATAGCATACTCACATGCACTTGCATCAGGCGCGGCAAAAGGGCAGGACTTTGAAGCAGAATACAAAAAACAGAGAACTGAAAGAATAGCTGCCTTGAATGAAGCAGAGATCAACAAAATGATCGAAATTCTCAGTAAACGTTCAGAGGTACAGCGAGATGGCTTTCGCGCATTGGTCGAGAAAGGCACAGACGCTGCAGTTCTAATAATTGACAATTTTGCCAAAGATTTATATCCAGAAATACATGATAATTTTATTTTAGCACTTGAGCAAATGGGAACTAAGGTGATTGATCCTATTTTGGATAGTATAGTCGACGCAGAGATGAGTTCGGCAGTAAAAATAAAACTAATTCAAGTACTTGGCAAGATTGGTGATGAGAAAACGGCTGCCAAATTAAAATCCATTGATACAACCAACATGAGCGATGCGCTCAAAATGGCAATTTACACGACCTTATATCAGCTCGGTGATAAAAAATATAAATCTATGATCCTCGTAGGGCTAACTGCAAATGAGGTTGAAGTGCGACGTGCTGCAGCAAAAGCAATGGTTAACCTCAAGGATGTCAACACAAACACTCTTATCAAAGCACTTAAAGACGATGATTCACAGGTAGTTACTGACATTGCAAAAGCACTCTCTGTCTACAAAACCAAAGAGGCTGTTGCCCCATTAGTAGATATCATCAAGAGTGAGCATAGTCCAAAAGCAAAGCAAGCGGCTTTAAATACGCTCGCTACCTATATTGAAGCAGGCGGCCTTACAAGAGGGTTAGCAGGCAACTTGTCGTTATTACTTATTAATAAAGAGGTAAGCAATCCAGAAGACCGTTTGCGGTTGGTGCAATTTCTCAAAAACCGGATGGTGAAGCAGCTAAAAGCAACAATTACGTTTAATGATGAACTTGCTACAAAACTTTACAATTATGTTCAAAATGATGAAGACAGTACATTTGTAAAAACCGAACTTCATGGACTTCTCAACCTTATTAGAAAATAGGCATCTTAGCGGATGCCAATCTGTATACTGGTTAATTGTAACTTCTCTCATATCGGACAAGGTGCTTCTCTGTAGCACACAATAGCCTACTGTATCGGCTATCCGTTTGTCATGGTATCCTCTTTCAAAGAGGGTGTCAATAGGACAACTTTGCAGGTCTCATTGATAATCAGATTATTTTCACTGTATGGCATTTCTTTTTCCCACTATAATAACCTAAGTTGCCACCCACCTTGTAGCACAATCTGTATGAAGTTTAAGTAAATATTTCGGTAATTGGCAAGGTTAGGAAGAAATCAACGGTATGAATGCCATTAGGCATTCCCCGCCTTGCCAGCAGCAGGTGTACATCTCTGCTGGCGAGGTTTCCTAACCTCGCTAAATTACCCAATTTATTTTTTAATCTTCATTTAGATTGTGCCTGTGCGTGCGCAAACTGACAGTTTGCGCTACAAACTCTTGCAAATAGTGCGCTACTTTTGATTAAAACAGTGTCTGCATGTCTAAAAACTTATCCGTAGCAACTTGGATTATGATATTAAAATGAATACAATGCCGTAACGGAAACCAGCGACCCCAACTTAAACGCATCGTTTCCAGATGCTGTATCATCGTAAAGGGTTTCCTGCTGTATTGGCAGCATCAATGTAATGGTCAACGGGACGTTGTAAGGCGTTGCAACAGACGCACCCAACGATGCCATGCTAAAACGCAATCCTGTATTGATGTCAATCTCACCATCCCAATGTGCATAAGATTGATAAAGTCCAAGATAACTTGTCTGCAGAGACAACCAATCAGTGACACGATAATTCAACCCACCAGTGTAGGTCACATCCCACGAACCGCGATAGGTTTTGCTGTTTTCATAGAATGGAACTTTACTCCGCACACTCACATTTCCGCGTAATCCGCCATAGACAGGAAAATTGTAGCGCACATCCGCAATCGGATTAAACGTGCCTGTCCCAAATTGGATATGGAGATGTTGCTTGCCCATAGATCCAAGTTTCCACGGGTCATCCTCGGTCTTACCAAATGGAATTGTTGTGCCAAATTTCGCTGTCAGCATATCATTTTGTCCAAAGATGCCATGTTTGTGATAAGCTATCAAAAGATCCATATCCGATATGCCTTGATAGGTTTCGTCACGGTGATGAATTTCTTGATAAAGTAAAATTTTCCTTTTCATCTCAGGATCATCAATGTTCTCAAGTCCACCGATGTTGGCATCTTGATCTTTTATCTCATAAGGCACTACTGTTTCCAGTCGAAAATGCTTGTTAAGCTGATATTTTAGACCGACATCAAACCGCACAACGTTCATCTCAACTTCATGTTTGTGAGCTGCCACAACTTCGGGTAAACTACCAATTGAAGATAGTCCCTTATTCTCGTCGTGTCCACCTTGTGCATTAAATGTTCGTGTGCCAAAGGAGATTTGAAATTTCTTTTGCTCTGAAGTTAAACTAACTTCACTACCCCCACCTTGTGGGATTGTGGGGTTGCTTCACGCACCTCAGCTCTCTTGTGCAAAACCGAGAGGGATAAAGATGAATTGTATGGCTAAAATTGCCACGACAAAGTTTTTCATATCGTTTTACCTCAGGAAAATATGTTTTGGAATATTCGTTGATATTGTAATCAATTATCAGTTAAATTTATTTCGTTCTATCTTTATTATATTGTAGCAGATTATTTCTTCCGATGTCAATGCAAATTGGGAATCAAACTTTTCTGAGTATTGTTTAATCCATATTTCTGTGTTATACTCTATTCAGAACTTTGAAAGGATAATAATAATGAATACAGATATTGATCAAAGCACATCACAATCAGATATACCTGAAGGCGCAAAATTTCGGCTTGGCAAGAGTAGTATAATAGGCAATGTCGCCTTCTCTCCAGATGGTACTCGACTCGCTGTTGCTGGCGACATCGGAACATGGATATATGACACACATAGCGGTGAAGAGGTTAGTCTTCTTGCAGGACATACAGAATATGTTTGGAGTGTTGCTTATGCTCCAGATGGTGAAACAGTCGCTACAGGTAGCTATGAAGAGATATGGCTATGGGATAGTGCGGCCGGCCATCCGAAGGCGACACTTAAAGAACATAGGGACTATGTGAGGGCATTAGCATTTTCCCCTGATGGCAGCACGCTCGCGAGTGGTGGCGCAGACAATATCGGAATACTGTGGGACATCACCACAGAACAACCCAAAGCCACACTCAAAGGCCATTCGGGTTCTATTAGAAGTATTGCGTATTCTCCGGATGGTAGCACAATCGTTACAGGGAGTTCAGACGAGATGGTGGTCCTATGGCACGCTGCTACAGGGCAATCCAAAATGTCACTCAAAGGACATACGCACGTTGTCAATTCAGTTGCATATTCTCCGGATGGTAGCACAATCGTTACAGGGAGTTCCGATGGCACAGTGCGGTTGTGGGATGCATTCACAGCACGCCGCAAAAGTACACTCACAGAGCACAAGTTTTATATTTGGAGCGTTACATATTCCCCGGATGGTGGCACAATCGCAATTGGGGGTAGGGATGGAGCAGTCCGTTTAGTAGATGCTGTTACAGGGAAAGTGGAAAATGAACTCAAAGGACACATAGGTTCTGTGAGAAGTGTTGCGTATTCTCCGGATGGCGACACAATTGCCAGTGGCAGTGAAGATCACTCTGTGCTTTTATGGGACCTTGCTTTGTAGCAGTATGGTATAACGATTTTTTTTTAGAGATGAAACGCAAACTAAATGAAGTTTAAATAAATATTTCGGTAAGGGGCGAGGTTAGGAAACCTCGCCAGCAGCATGTGCACATCTCTGCTGGTGGCGAGGTTTCCTAACCTCGCAAAATTACCCAATTAATAACTTAAACTTCATACAGTTTGCGCTACAAAAATGTCTCATTATAGTCCAATCCGAAAATATGTGGACATCTCAATGAACAAGAACCCACACACCATCGCTGCTGGCGAGGCTGCGTGTATTCGCCATGATTCATACCCGGGGAATGACTAAACGTCATTCATACCGTTGATTTCTTGATTTCTTCCTAACCTCGCCAATGTTCAGGTAATTGTGAGTTTTACTATAAAAAAGATAGTATCGTAACCTTTTTTACTCATATTCCTCCAATTCTCGTAAATTTATGCACCCGGCCCTGCACTAAGGCGCGTCACAAAATATAAAGGACAATGAAATTATCTATTTCAAGAGGTGACACATGAAACACAATGATACTGAACTCATCCAACAGATCCTTTCGGGCAATGACGATGCTTTTTCAACGCTGGTGAGAAAATACCAGAAGCAGGTTCACGCGCTTGCGTGGCGGATTATCGGTGACTTCCACATCGCTGAAGAAATTACCCAAGATGCATTCCTGAAGGCATATATGGAGTTGAAAAACCTGAAGGAACCACAACGTTTTGCAGGTTGGTTGTCTGTGATTACAAGACGTAGGTGCTTTGCATGGCTGCGCAAAAAACGCATGGGCACACAGTCCCTTGAACATCTGGAAGAATCAGACAGTGAACAAATAGAAAAGGCTGCATATTCAGAGTATGTTGTTAAGGAAAAGGAACGAACAGCCGCAGAAACACAGCGCGATGTTGTAAAAAAATTGCTTGCCAAACTACAAGAGAGTGAACGCACTGTCATGACATTGCATTACTTCGGGGAAATGACCTGTGCAGAGATTGGCGAGTTTTTAGGTGTCTCCGCAAACACGATTAAGAGTCGGCTCCGCCGAGCGCAGCAGCGTTTACAGAAACATGAACCGATAATAAGAGAGGCATTAGAACATTTCAAAATCACACCGAATCTCACGGAAAACATCATGCAGGAAATTTCACAAACAAAACCTGCTGCCCCTTCTGCAAGTAAACCGTTTGTTCCCTGGTTATTCGCTGCGTCAACAGTTGTAATCGTGTTGCTCATGTTAGGTATTGGAAACAGCAAATACTTAACGCGTTTTCAGCAACCCTATAATTTTGATGCCAACTCGGAGGTAACAGTTGAAATTATTGAAGCACCTGTTATGGCAAACCTTGCGTTAGAACCGGATGTGCGGAGACAACTCAGAAGTGCAAACGCGCAGCGTGAAAACCTTGTTCCTGATCAACAGTCTAAAGATACCTCAACGCCATCTAAAGAGACGCATGCAGATGAAACTACCGAAAATTATGTCCAATGGGAATTGCCAAAAATGGCGAAAGCGCGTTTGGGTAAAGGTGGTATTACTGCTATGCAGTTCTCACCAGATGGCAACCAGCTCGCGCTGGGAAGTACTATTGGTATATGGCTTTATGATGTAAAAATAGGTAAAGAACTTCACTTGTTCCCTGGCCCGTGCGGCTTACTTGCTTTTTCACAGGATGGACGCTACCTCGTAAATGGGGGAAGTAAATGGTTCAGCGGCGGAGAATTCCAGATGTGGGATACCATAACTTTTCGTAAAATGCCACTTACTAAAATCCCTCCTAAGTCAGTTGCATTAAGATTTGACGAGGATGGCAAAACGCTTATCAGCATTGAATCAGGAAATTACAGCAAGAGTGGGATCGATTCAATAAGTACGATAAATCTTGACACTAAACAGGTAGATGTAAAGGATGTTAAAAAGCAATTTGGTTCGTCATTGGAATATCCTAAAGTTTATGCACTAACGCATGATAAATTTGCGATTGGTGGAAAAAATGGTCTAATTAAGTTATGGGATATAGTTTCTGGCAAAAAGGTATCCACCGTTGATGGACATGCAGAAATAATAGGTATGGTAAACTATGTTACGGCGGTAGCATTTTCTCCCGATGGCACGCGTCTTGCCAGTGGAAGCCGGGATGAAACCGTGTTGCTGTGGGATACCACTACTGGCAACCAGTTATTCACACTCCAAAAACATAAGGGGGAGACAAACGTATTAGCATTCTCCGCAGACGGAAAAATGTTAGCGACTGGAAATAGTGATACAACAGTCCAATTGTGGGATGCCACTACTGGTGAATCTCTTGCAGCTTTCACTACACATACCAGCGCTATTACTGCCTTGGCTTTTTCGCCAGACAGCAGCACACTTGCTACTGCCAGTTCAGACGACACCGTCCGGTTATGGGATATTGAGACAAAGAAACCACTACCAACACATATTACTGGACACACGGCGCAGGTACACACGGCGGCTTTCTCTAAGGACAGCTCTATACTTGCCAGTATCGCGGATAATGGAACACTGACTTTTTGGGATCTGAAGACATTACATAAATCCAAGGTCAATTCTATAAGTAGGTTCAGGCTCATGGGTATAAGAACAGGAAATGCTTGGTTCCCATATTTCGCGTTTTCTCCTGATGGAACAAAAATCGCAAGTATCCGTTTAGAAAGCAAAAAACGTGAATTTCAACCATTTCCTGTGCGACCAATCGCGGTGTACAATGGAAAGATTCATTTAACTGATGTCTACACCGGACAAGAGTTGACAACTTTTACCTGCCGATTTAATACCATCAATTCCGTGTCAAAAATGGTGTTTTCCCCTGATGGGAGTACATTAGCTGTCGGTGATGCTGGAATAATACACTTGTGGAAAACTAAGACTGGTGAAAAATATGAGATATATCTTACAGATCCAGCGGAAAATCCACAAGAAATGTTTACCCTTTCCTTTTCACCTTTGTCAATCACTGCGTTAGTTTTCTCACCAGATGGAAAAAAACTTGTCAGTGGAACAATGAGCGGACGTGTACAGATGTGGGATGTGGAAACTGGAGATGAATTAACTACCCTCTTTGAAGGGTTGGATCTGAACGAAACGCTGAAAATAAGAGAGGGTGGCGGAGAACGCTCCATTAGGGTAGGCGGTAGCGAACCTATTAATGATCTGGCATTTTCGTCAAATGGTGACTTACTTGCTGTGAGTAACCAAAAACAGACCTTTTTGTTTGATAGCAAGAAACAAACTCGTATTGATAAAGTGAAGATACCAAGATCAGGAACGTTAGTGTTTTCACCCGATGATACCATGCTTGTAACTGGATCAAACGACAAAATCGTGTTATGGGATATGATAACGGGTGACAAATTATCCACAATTGACGGAGATATGAATGGAGTGGGGAAGTTGGTATTTTCGTCTGATAGCAAAAGTTTGGCAAGCATAGAAGGCGGTGGCACAATCCTTGTCTGGGATTGGGATGCAATACGAAAAAGTTCACTCGAAAATAAAAATAAAGAGTCTTTAGAACAATTCAAAGACAAGTTAACCTCAATAACCTCCGCAAGTTCTGAACGTAGATTGTTTGCACAGGTTGCCGAAGATATCAAAAACACCAAAGACAAAGAAAGTTACGTTGATATGTTGAATCAGATAATTCAAGATATGTCGTACAAGTTGAGCGTGCGATTAAATGCCAGCCTCGTTTTGGCTGAATTCTATCGTGAAAATGGCATGCTTGAAAAAGCTGAAGAACTTATACAAAAAACCGGTTTTATTACCGAAGATAAGTGGTTAATCCTCGGTCCATTTGATAACAGTAATGGGAGCGGATATGACAGGGCATTCATTCCAGAAGACGCAGCACAAGTTGACATAACCGCAAAATATGATTCCTTCAATGGAAAAGTGAGCTGGCAAAAATGTACAGATGATACATTAAACGGTTATATTCATCTTGGGAAAGATGTTGATTGGCGTGTCGCTTATGCCTTTGCTACTATTACCTCACCTGATGAGCGGGAAGTCCAATTCCGATTCGATAGCGATGATCAGGGCAAAGTTTGGCTAAACGGTGTAGAGGTATATGCACATACAAAATCACATAGTGCAGAAATTGACCGATACATTATCCCTGTAACGCTCAAGCGAGGCAAAAACAGTATCCTTGTCAAAGTATGTGAAGAAGAAGAGGGATGGGGATTTTACCTCCGCATCACAGACCAAAACGGACAAGCTTTTGATGATTTGAAAATCAATCGAAATGTGGAGAATTAAGGACAAGATATATGGTAAATGAAAAAATAAACACTTTCATCCCAACGGTAAGTGAGGCATACTAACCTTGCCATAAGTGTCAATTTAGCGTCCTTTTCTCCTGTCTGAATCACGGATTAGCACGGATTTATCGGATTTCGCGGATTGAACACCTGGAGATGACAAGTCGTTTTCATAGATTAGCAGATAAAGGTGTTAGCAATATCCTGGTCGCTGTAATTGGTAGGTTTATAGGATATCCGTTTCTGCACAGAATAGAATAATCCGCGAAATCCGTGTAATCCGCCTAATCCGTGATTCAGAAATACACAAACCAATAATGCACAAAAACCGATACATTTTCCTAAAATTGACGCTTATGGTGAGGCATACTAACCTCACCACAGATCGTTCAAATAATTATAAACCCCTATAAGTCTCAATGATTAGAGGAGGAGAAAAACCATGAAATATGCCGGTCCCCAAAATGTTAAATCTCTCATGCAAGCGTTTGATTCCGAATACACTTCTCAAAGAGCAAATGCCAAACCAGCTTCCTCTGTAGAGGTTAAAGTAATAGATGAAAATACTAAAGACCCACGTATTGAACGTATTAAACGGATTCAACAGATGTTTTTTGACGAAACCATTACAACTGAGGAATATTTTCATAGTTTTGATATGTCAGAGGTAGAACATTTTGCTTTCAGGACAATAACAGATGGATCTGGTAGCCGAACTCTTTGTATAGAGTACACGCAAGGAGATGTTGATGCTAAATACCCGCGTGATCAATGGATCCAAATGCTCCTTGAAAAAGGTGTAAGGATAGACGATTACAAAGATTATAAGGAATATCTTGACATACGCACGAGTTTATTTCCGGAAGAGTACCTTGCAGACGATGATGTAGATGCCTCCGAACAATCAGCATATATTGATAAAGAAATTAAAAAATATCAACGAATCCAAGAAGCGAGGCGCACTAATCCCGATGTGAAAGATTGGACAATGATTGGTGAAAATGCGCTACCCTCTATACCGGGAAGAATGTACGTTTGCAAAACTGAATCCGGTTTCAAGATTAAGTCTAAAAAAACTTCTAACGCTGAACCGAAACTTTCTGAGGAACAGAGAATTGACTTACAGGATAAAGGAATAGAACCTGAGGGATGGGAAGTTGTCTACATTGATGAAAAAGGGAACATTCTTTAGCTTTAACTGAAAAATCCGTAACATGGAGGCACATTATGACCGATAAATACGATTCAACAGATTTTTGGTATACATTCGTCAACTCACTTTACAACTTTGGGCTCTCATCAAAAAGTGGCATATCAGAAATAGACGAAGAGATGCAGGAAAAACTTCTTGCATACTTCAGAACAAAGATTGAAGAGGGGGTTGTTGATGGTGTAACTGCCCTTCCACCCGGAGTTCACAATTACTTTTGGCGACTTCCAAAAGAGATGCTACCAAAACTACGATCATTAGCGGAAGGTTATCTTGAAACAGATCCCGACAACGGCGCAGCAGCCTTATTTCGCACAATTGTGGAACTTTCAGACTGGGATGCTAAAAATGAACCGTACATTGATGAAGCAGCGGCTCTGTTACCGAATGATCCGTGTATGAATTTGGTTATAATAGATCGATATAGACTCAAAATCAGTTTTTCTCATGATATTGAACATCATGAAAAAATTCTCAAGACGCTTGTACGTTTATATACTTGGGCATCGCATCAAAAGAACACCGCTCGTTATCAGGAAGCAAGATCATTTTATATTCAGCATAGGATAACCCCCTACACAGTGTATAAGCACCTAAGAAACGCACTTCAGGGGCTTAAGCAGCGTGCTGAAGAAACTGCAAGTTTAGAAGAAAAAATGCCCCAAATTGAAAAATATAAATCTCTTATTCAGGAATGCAGAGATTTGGTTGATAAGGAAAATGCTGCATTCCGGAGAAATTTTGGGCAACAATCGGAGGAGCAACAAGACTTAGCCGATGCAGCAGCCGATAATACAGATATATGGGAAGCGTATCTGAAATCGCTTGAAGACCATAAAAATGCACCGCCAAGAAGACTCACACCGAATGA
Source organism: Candidatus Poribacteria bacterium (assembly GCA_965221425.1). GTDB lineage: Bacteria > Poribacteria > WGA-4E > WGA-4E > WGA-3G > MSPOR6. Next base: position 2,585,022 of record OZ244889.1, read on the forward strand.
CCAAGATCAACTTCTGGAATACTTGAAAACAAAAATTAAAGAAGGGATCGTTGAAGGTAAAACAACGCTGCCAGCACAACTACAAGGACACATCACAAATTTTCCTGAAGTGATGCACATGGAACTCCGTGAATTTGCTGAAGAGGCACTTGAATCACAACCGGAAAATGGTGCTGCAATGAAAATGTTAGCAGTCCTTGTGTGGGATGGTAAACGCGTACGTCGTGGGGAATCGGATAGTGACCTTACCTGGCTTGAACAAGCGATGGTGTTAACACCCAACGAACCTGAAACCTGCTTTTTTGCTATTAGTCATTATGATGAATCCTATGATCCTTTATTTAAGTTGACACTCACTGCACTTGAACAAATGTTTGAAAGAGCAAAGCAGCTTGGTGAATCCGAGTTATATCCCTGGTTGAGACAATTATACAAAAAGGTCGGCAGAACGCCTTGCCATATCTATCGGAATCTGATGAAAAATCCTGAAGGAAACGCCGAACTGATTGCAAGGTGTAAACCATTGATAGAACAGATGCTTGATGTATTTCAACAACAGCTTACACATGATCCAGATGATTGGTATTCCTTATGCGGACTTGGGGATATCTATGAAACGTTAGGCAAAACTGAATTAGCGCAAAAATATCCTTGGAAACCCCATCCAAAACATAAATGGAAACAAGCGGTATGGGTCGGTAAGAAACTGCCCGAATTTTTTGCCACTGCTTTTGATGGCACACCAGTAAAAGTCTCCGATTACCGCGGAAAAATGTTGGTGCTAAATTTCTGTGCGAAGTGGTGCGGTTTCTGTGAACCAGAAATCCCGTTTCTCAAAGAAGTCTATGAGGAACATCACGACAAAGGATTAGAGATTATCGGTGTCAGTTTAGATAAAAGCGAAGCGGAATTACGGGAATATATTGAGGAACATGAAATTCCGTGGCCCCAGATTTTTGATGGTAAAGGTTGGCAAACTGAACTTGCACAGTATTTTGGTATTAATGGTATTCCTTCACAATGGCTTATTGACCGGGACGAAAAAATCATCTCGGTTAGTACAGGCGAAGAACAACTTGGACAACTGGTGAAGTGGACAGAGACCACACGTATAGGGACCGTGATTCCAGATTTTACCGCAGTTGATGTGGATGGAAATACTATTTCTTCCGCTGCATTACGAGGGAAAGTTGCCCTAATCCATTTTGGCTATATCCGCCAGGAACTTGAACTCACAATCATTGACACACTATACGAGAAACATCACAAGAATGGATTTGAGGTAATTGGTGTCAATATTGGTGGGTGGAGAGATGAAGATGTCCTGCGCGATATAGTTCGCAGAGAAAACCATCAAGGACACTATATCTATGCGGCTCATGATGGAGAACACGCTGCACTGGCTGAACAGTTCGGATTCGAACATGGTTCAAGAGTCCGTAAAGTTAAACTACCTGCCTTTATCCTAATTGATACCGATGGAAAGGTAATTGATGCGCGATCAGGAAAAGTACATTCACCTGAAGCATGGGCAGCGAAATTGGAAAAACTGATTACCGAGCATCTATAGAGAATTTAAAAACTTGCACAGTGATCTCTTGTATCTGAGCACTATTTTGTAAACTTAATATAGGAGAATTATGATGGATAAATACAATTCAACAGATTTCTGGTACACGTTCCTGAACTCACTTTATAACTTTGGACTTTCTGCAAGAAGTGGTATATCAGAAATAGACGAAAAGATGCAGGAAAAACTTCTTGCATACTTCAGAACAAAGATTGAAGAGGGAATTACTGACGGTGAAACCGCACTCCCGCCAAGCCTGTCAGACTATTGTTGGCGTTTACCACAGGAGATGTTACCAAAACTAAGGTCTTTAGCTGAAGGTTTTCTTGACACGGATCCTGACAATGGACCAGCAGCCGTGCTATTGGCAACTGTTGCCTATACGGACTTAGGACACGAGGAGTCATTGCCGTTTGTAGAAAAAGCATTAACACTGGTACCAAAAGATCCATGCCTGAATTTGCTTATGATTTACAAATATAGGCGGTACTATGGCGGTGCTAAAATTGTAGAAGCTCAAGAAACGATTCTCACTGTGCTTGAAAATGTATTTGAGTGGGCAAAACGACAAGATAATTCTGCACGCTTTCAAGATGCGAGATCTTTCTATTTTGGAGAGAGAATAACACCCTATTCAGTTTACACAAACCTTAAATCAATCGAGGCACGATGGAAAAAGAGAGAAAAAGTTGGGGTTGTAAAAAAATGCCAAGAGGCGATTGAAAAATGCCGAACCTTGATATACGCAGAACAGGAAACGTTTCATAGAGAAGCAATTCAAGCTGCAGTTGAGCAACCACTCATAGTTGATGAATCACCCGAAAATGTCAATTTTTGGGAAGCATTCCTTGATTCACTGATAGAACGGGGCCTCTCAACCCCAAGATGGGTCCTCACCAAGAAAGTTCAGGATCAACTACTGAAATACTTCAAAACGAGAATAGAAGAAGGTGTTACTGATGGATTAACGACATTACCATTGGACCTTCCTGAGTATGTTCCACGCTTTCCCAAGGCAATGCATTTGGAACTCCGTGAATTCGCTGAAGAAATGCTTGAAAAACAGCCAGAGAACGGAGCTGCAGCAAAAGTGTTAGCCATCGTTGTGGAAAAGAATGATAATCTACTTCGGTCAGGAAACCCATTCATTGAACAGGCAGTGCCGTTGGTACCGAACGACCCAGAAATCTGCTTTTTTGCGATGAGCAGTAACAGGAATTTTGATGAATTATCGTTATTGGAAAAATTGTTCGATAGGGCACAATCGCATGGTAAAACCGAATTGTCCCGTTGGTTAGCAAAGTTATACAAAGAGGTAGGTACAACCCCTTGTCATATCTATCGGAATCTGATGAAAAAGCCAGATGAAAACGCTGAGTTGATTAAGCGATGTAAGCTGCTGATTGATCAAGCACAACAAGCTTTTCAGCAACGTCTTGAAGAAGAACCCGATGATTGGTACGCTTTACGTGGACTCGGTGATATTTATGAAGTCTTGGGTGAAACCGAATTGGCACAAAAATATCCGTGGAAAGGCCATTCAAACATAGAAACCGTATGGAATCAGAAAGCATGGGTAGGTAGAAAACTACCAGATTTTTCAGCAACCACTCATGATGGCACATCAATAACTGCTTCGGATTATAAAGGCAAATTACTGCTACTAAGTTTCTGTGCGAAGTGGTGTGGTTTCTGTGCGTCAGAAATTCCTTATATTAAAGAGGCATACAAAGAACATCACCACAACGGTTTTGAAGTAATCGGTATTAGTTTAGATAAAAACGAAGCGGAACTAAAAGAATATATTGAGGAGCATAACATAACGTGGCCACAGATTTATGATGGCAAAGGCTGGAATACAGAACTTGCCCGGTATTTCGGTATCATTAGTCTCCCGTCACAGTGGCTCATTGATCAGGATGGAACGATCCTCTCTGTAGATACAAGAGAAGAAAAACTTGGTCAACTCGTTGAGCAGTTGATATAATCCAAGTTCCTACAACCTATCTCATAAATGGTAAGAGGGGTTTCTAACCCCGATTTACCAAACACACGATTCGGTGAATTTGGACAAAATTGCATTTATGAGATACACTGTAATATCAACACAAGGTATTACGGACAATAATTAGGAGAACCGTAATGTCGAATAAATACGATTCCACAGAGTTCTGGTATACCTTTATCAATTCACTATACAACGAGGGACTCTCAGCTGGAAAAGGTGAATTGGAGATGGATGAGGGGACGCAGGAGAAACTCTTTGTCTATCTAAAAGAAAAAATTGAAGAAGGTGTAACGAATGGTGAAACCGCACTCCCTCCTACGCTTTCCGATTATTTTTGGCGTTTCTCAGAAGAGATGTTGCCAAAGTTCCGGTCATTAGCAGAAAGTTTTCTTGACACGGATCCTGACAATGGACCGGCAGCTTCATTATTGGCAATTGTTGCATATACGGAGATGGGGTTCAATGAGGTATTGCCGTTTGTGGAAAAAGCATTAACACTGCTACCGAAAGATCCAGGTCTGAATCTGCTTTTGATAAAAGAGTATAGGAGAAGGCACGGTTCCTACGGACACATAACTGGGAAGTTTGAAATTTTCACCGCACTTGAAAACATATTTGAGTGGGCAAAACGACAAAATAACTCCACCCGTTACCAAGAAGTAAGATTTTTCTATCGGCGACAGAGAGTAACACCCTATTCAGTATATACAAGCCTAAAAACATTCGATAAACGATATTGGGAAAAGCGGGAAGAGGATAGGATTATGGGAATAGGTGAAGGTAAAGGCACAATTGGGAAATGTAGAGATTTGATATCCGAGGAACAAGCGGCATTTAACAAAGTAATGATAGAAGAATCAGACGACTCAAACGTCTTTGAGAATGTAACATCTGAGAAAAAGGATTTTTGGGATGCTTATCTTGACACATTGAAAGACCGTGGACTTTCAGTACCCAGATGGAAACTGACACCCAAGGTGCAAGAAAAACTTTTAGATTACTTCAAAAGAAAAATAGAAGCAGGGGTTATTGACGGTCTGACGACGTTACCATCACAACTTCCAAAGTACGTTCCACTGTTCCCTGATGCGATGCTGCTGGAACTGAGAGAATTCGCTGAAGAGGTATATGAAAAACAACCTGAAAACGGTGCTGCAGCAAAGATATTAGCGGTAATTGAGCAGAAAGGTTATAGTATATTTAATGAACAAGCAATAAAGTTGGTGCCTAACGACGCAGAAATCTGTTTTTATGTAATTAGTTATAATACTTCGCTTACGTTACTTGAGGAGTTGTTTGAAAGGGCACAACGACAAGGCAAATCAGAATTGTACCATTGGTTGGTAAGACTGTATAAAGAGGTAGGGACAACACCTTGTGTGAGCTATCGGAAGTTAATGAAAAGTCCGGAGGAAAATGCCGAGTTAATTACACGTTACAAATCACTGATTGTACAAGCACAACAGGCTTTTGAGCATCATTTGGAACACAAACCTAATGACTGGTATGCATTACGCGGACTCGGTGATATTTATGAAACATTAGGTGAAATTGAATTAGCACAAGAATATCCATGGGAACCGCATCCAAAGTTTAGATGGAATCAGGAGGCATGGATTGGCTTACAACTTCCCAATTTTTCCGCGACCGCGGTTGATGGCACACCTATATCTGTCTCAGATTACCATGGCAAAATGTTGGTGCTAAATTTCTGTGCGAAGTGGTGCGGTTTCTGTGAACCAGAAATCCCGTTTCTCAAAGAAGTCTATGAGGAGCATCACGACAAAGGATTAGAGGTTATCGGTGTCAGTCTGGATGAAAACGAAACAGAACTCCGCAAATTCATTGAGGAACATGAAATCCCTTGGCAGCAGCTTTTTGATGAAGAAGGTGGGAGAGGTGATCTTGCTCACTATTTTGGTATAACCAAGGTGCCTTCCCAGTGGTTTATTGACAGGAATAGAAAAATAATCTCTGTAGATACAAGAGGTGAACAACTTGGTCAACTGGTGAAGTGGACAGAGACCACACGTGTCGGCAACGCTGTTCCAGATTTCTCAGCGGTTGATGTTGATGGCAAGCACGTTTCACTTTCAGCTTACCGAGGAAAGGTTGTGTTACTCTATTTTGGCTACTCTGAACAAGAAATGACCTGTGTGGATACGATTTACCAAGAATATCACACGAAAGGGTTTGAGGTCATTTGTGTCAACTTTGGAATGAGAGATGAACAGACTCTACGCAGCAAAATCAGTGAGAGAAACTATCAAGGACACCACATTTATGGCGGTAGTAGGCTGAAAAGTCCTCTGGCTGAACAGTTCGGATTCGGACATGGTTCAGGAATTCGTAAAGTTAAACTACCTGCTTTTATCCTAATTGATACTAATGGAAAAGTTATTGATGCGCGTTCTGGAAAAGTACATTCACCTGAAGCATGGGCTGCAAGATTAGAAAAGCTTGTTGCTACACATCTTGGACTGTGCTAAAATAAAACAGAGTAGCGAAATCTACTCACTACTCTGTTCTTATTATTCCATTTCTGATAATCTACTTCTCTTTTGTCCCATTAATTATAGGTTTTACAATACTATCTATTGTTGGTGCAAGCCGATGACGTTTCCGCTTGGGTCAAGAAACATCGCAAGCATACCTCTGTTATCAGGAATTTCCTGGGGTGGGATAAGAATCTTGCCTCCGTGACTTTCTACTTTCTCAAGTGTAGCGTGAAGATCATCAACAAGGATATAAATCGTGACGTGATTAGAGAAATCCATATCGTCAGTTGTTGGGAAAATGTGTCCTTTTAACCCCTGAGACGAAGAGGCAATCACACCATAAATACCTTTGGCAAACGGGATCATTTCCCAATCAAATCGATGAATCTCCCAATCAAAAAGGGAACGATAAAACTCAGCTAACCTCCCACCGTCTTTGCCGGCAATTTCAAAATGCGTAACAGGATTTCCCATTGAAATCTACTCCTATAAAATAAAACAGAGTAGCAAAATCTTTTCACCACTCTGTTCTTTGTTAATTCTAAAAGTCCGGAATTTATACTGTTTATACTATCTATTGTTTATGTAGACCAATTAGGTTTCCGCCGGGGTCAGCAAACCAAGCAAATGAACCCATGCCACCCGGAATTTCTGTTGGTGGAATGATGATCTTCCCACCATTGCTCTCGACCTTTGCTACGGATGCTTCAAGGTCCTCTACGGAAATATAAATTGTTACATGGTTTGTGGTTGGCATTTCATCGGTTGTTGGGAAAATATGTCCTTTTATGCCTTGATCTGGCGACGGATCACACAGATGAACACCGTTCGTTTCTGGTGAAATTTCCCATCCAAAAAGAGAACGGTAAAACTCAGATAATTCTTCACCATTTTTCCCTGCTATTTCAAACCACATGACTGGATTGCCCATTGGTATTTTCTCCTTTAAATTAAAAATGAAATTGATTCAAATTATTTGATTCGCTTTTGATATGTTATATCATTGCATTGTTAATGGTTAATAAATTTAATTCAAGTTGCGTGCAACAATTACACCTATATTTGGTGTAAACCGACAACGTTCCCGCTTGGGTCAAGAAACATCGCGATTGATCCCAGGCTATCAGGAAGTACCTGCGGTGGAACAAGTGTTTTTCCACCCTGACTCTCAATCTTTTCAAGTGTTTCTTGCAGGTCTTCAACCTGTATAAAAATTGAGACGCGATTGGAGAAATCCATATCATCAGATAACGGATAAATATGTCCTTTTATCCCTTTGTCGTCTAACGGCGGCGGTGTCGGATCAATAGCAAAAATATCATTCGGAAAGTGTGGTATATTCCAATCAAACGGAAGAATTGTCCAATCAAATAGGTCGTGATAAAAATCGCGCAATAACTCACCGTTTTTACTGGCTATTTCAAAAAACATGACAGGATTACCCATTGATATTACTCCTTTGATTGATATAAACCAATTCGGTTACCACTTGGGTCAAGAAACATCGCTAATAGCTCACCTTTATCGGATACAACTGTAGGCGGCATAAGAAGCGTTCCGTCAAGACCCTCAAGTTTCTCAACAGTAGCATGAATATCTTCCACTGCTACATAAATGGTAACATTGTTTGCGAAAGGAACACCGTCTACGAGCGGTATTTCATCATTTGGCGGATACATAAGTCCTTTAATCCCGTTATCAGATTCAGAATCCGTCTCAAAGCCGTAGTAGCCTTCAGTATACTCTGTCCACTTCCAATCAAACACGGAACGATAAAAATCGCCTAAGCTTTTGCTATCCTTACCAACTATATCAAAACTCACGACTGGATTACCCATTAAGACTTGCTCCTTAGACTGGTTCGGAATGGATTTATCACTACGACAATCTGCGTTGCAACAAACCAATACCATTGCCACTCGGATCGCGGAACATAGCGAAGTGGCTTGCATTTCCCGGTATTTCTTGCGGTTGTATGAGGATTTTTCCACCAAGACTCTCTGCTTGTTCCAAACAGCCCCATATATCATCAACTTGCACATATATGATAACAAGGTTTGCAGATTCCATTTCTTCGGTTGTTTGAAATAGGTGTCCTTCTATCCCTTTGTCTGATTGCGGATCCGCAATGTATAATTCATCGTTAAGTGGGAAAATTTTCCATTCAAACACGGTGCTGTAGAAATCAATTAACTTTTCAACATCTTTTCCAGCGATTTCAAAATGCAAAACGGGACTACCCATGATATTTCTCCATCTCAAATAGGTGTCGCTCCAATTTTCAGACGAACCTTGCGGATAATGAAGCGACTATCCACCAATTACTGCTTAAGATTGGAACAGACCGAGACAATTACCGCTTGGGTCAAGGAACATCGCGAATAAACTATCCCCATCTGGAATAGGCATGGGGCCCATAATCACCTTTCCACCATTACTCTCTACCTTCTTCGCAGATGCCTCAATGTCATCTACCTCTATATAAACGGTAACATGGTTTGTAATCGGCATCTGTTCGGTTGTCTGGACAATGTGTCCTTGAATACCCTGATCCGATCCTGTATTGACGGTATTCCCACAATCATCGTCCTGATTAATATCCCAACCGAACAAGGAACTATAAAAGTCGCATAAGGAATCTTCTTTTTTACCTGCTATTTCAAAAATCGTGACAGGATTTGCCATTGGAATTTTCTCCTCTTTAAATTGTTTTAAGATGAAAACTGGTATACAATTTATGCTTTATACAAACCGATGCAGTTGCCACTTGGGTCAAGGAACATAGCAAAAGAACTTCCGCTGCCAGGGATAGATTGCGGCGGAACAAGTGTCTTTCCTCCGTGATTTTCTACCTGTTCAAGCGACGCCTCAAGATCATCAACCTGAATATAAACAGAAACAAAGTTAGAAACAGACATTTCATCAGTAGGTAATATATGACCACATATACCCTGTTCTAAATCTGGAACTGGTATTATGTTGTAAAAGCCATCATTGTCCTTTTGTATATCCCAATCAAATAACGCGCCATAAAAATTGCTTAATTTTTCCGTATTTTCGCCTGCTATTTCAAAATGCACAACAGGATTTCCCATGAGGTTTCTCCTTAAGAAATCTAATTTTCAATAATCATAAAAACAGAGTGGTGAACCTTCGTTCGCCACCCTTTTGGTAAGTCTCTGTGTTCTCCTACAATTGACATTGGGATAAACAGAGATACAACTAATTTGAATCAGGGAGTCGATATAACCCAATGCAATTATCGCTTGGGTCAAGGAAAAGCGCGAATGAACCCATGTTTCCAGGAATCTCCTGCGGTGGGATTAGAGTCTTGGCTCCAAGACTTTCTGCCTTGTCAAGATATGCTTGAAGATTGTCCACCTCAACATAAAAGGTGACATGGTTATTAAAGTCCATTTCTTCTGTTACCGGAAAGATGTGTCCAGGGATGCCCGCATCATCCGACTGCGAGTCAACCATATAAGTACCACCGTAAGGGTTTTTATCCGTTTTCCAACCAAAGATGGAACAATAAAAATCGTTTAACTTTTCGCCGTTTCTACCGGCTATTTCAAAATACACAACAGGGTTTCCCATTGTTTAATTTCTCCTATCATTGAATTCTTTAATCACAAATTGAACGAAAAAATGAGGACATCACGCATTCGATTCGGGTTGCCTGTACAGCCCTAAGCAGTTACCACTCGGGTCAACGAACCATGCGAATGACCCTCTGTTACCAGGAATTTGCTGCGGTGGTATAAGGGTATGACCGCCAAGACTTTCCACCTTCTGAAGATAGGTTTGTAGATTGTCTACCTTAACGTAAAAAGTGACTTGGTTTGTGTAGTCAAAAAATTCTGGCAACACAAAAATGTGCCCAGCTATTCCATCTTCTGACTGTGCGTCAATACCGTAAGAGTAAATACCGCGATCGCCGCCAGGCAATTGTTCGATTTTCCAACCAAATACAGAACTGTAAAAATCACATAACTCTTTGCCGTTTTTAGCTGCTATTTCAAAGTATGTAACAGGATTACCCATTGAAATATACTCCGTATTCTAATCTTAACATCAGTAACATTATGAATGATTGCATGCCCATGGAAATAGGCTAAGGTAATAGTGTATGCAGAAAAATCCATGAGGTTTTAATCTGTTTCCAACGAAATATAAAACGATAAAATTTGCCAATAGTTGCATCATTTTGTCTGCAATTTACACATTCCTTTTTACACATAAAACCCTTATGATAGGTAAATTGGATTGTTATCAATTCACTTGATATACGGCAAATCTTCTGTTATAATTAAGACAATTCCCGTTATGTATCAGAATTCAACTGAGAGTTCTTCCACCAAATAGTCGATATATTTGTAAGTGTTCCCATACCTTGAGTCAGTTCAAACGATCTGGAGTAACTAATGCGAATTGCACTTGTGATCTTCTTCACTATTGTTCTTTCCAGTTCGCTTGGGTATCTCGGTTTTACATATTTTGAGGAAGGAAATAGTTTATGGATAGCCACTATAGCAGCTATAGTAACAGTTCTTCCGTTTGCTTTTCTCACACTAATTAGTGAGTATAGGATACTAAAAGCAGGTACTGCACTGATTAGAACAAGTAAATCGAAAGAGAAGGTTGCAATTAAAGGCGGCATTTGGATGATCCCGATTGTCTATAAGTTAAAAGAAATCCCTTTAAATAGATACGAAATTAAAATAGTTTTAGAAAATAAAAAATCATGCCTTACATACGATTTCAAACGGTGTGATGTTGAAGTTGTTTTATATGTTAAAATTGCTTCAGATGAGGAAGATATTCTTAAAGCATCGCACGCTTTCGGTGATAAATTGATTACTTCTGAAACTTTTGAAGAGTTGGTTGAGTCAAAAGTAGAAAATATCTTAAGAAGTGTTGTTGCTGAAACTCAGAGTTCCGATCTGATAAAGAGACGGCAAAAAATTGTTGAAACGGTGCAAGAAGAATGCAAAGAGGAATTAAAATTGCACTTTGGCTTAACACTTGAAAAATTAGCAATTCGCCATGTGTATTTTCACCCTATAGACTGGAGCGAAGGTTGTATTGATACAGTTCCTGTAAGCTACCCTACTGAGATAACTCAGATAACCATGTGTGATTTCTGTAATAATGAAGGTGCTAAAGTATTTCTTATGCCCCAAAGTTTTGGTAAAGATGAAGATTTACTTGTTATTGAAGATGTACCAGTAATCTATTGTCCAAATTGTAGAGAAAACTACCTAAGTCGAGATACATTAAAGGAAATTGAACACATAAAACGAGATCGTGAAAAAGTTGCCCCTAAACGCCCTATATCAGTTGCGGTTTTTAAGTAATTCATCAAAGGAAAAAGATGCAAACATCTCACAGATATCTTGACCCAGTCGCACTTTCTCGTATCGGAGGTATGGAACTCGTTGCCCGTCTTGTGGTTGAAGGGTTCGTTACCGGATTACACAAAAGTCCATATCAAGGATTTAGCGTTGAGTTTGCTGAGCATCGGCAATATATGCCCGGTGATGAAATCCGATATATTGATTGGAAAGTCTATGGAAAATCTGATCGGTATTATGTCAAAAAGTTTGAAGAAGAGACGAATCTGCGTGCCTATATCCTGCTTGATACCAGCGCGTCAATGAACTACAAGCATAAAGATGACACGTTGACAAAGTTTGAATACGGGTGTTATCTTGCTGCCACACTCACTTACCTCATGTTGAAGCAACGCGACTCTGTGGGTTTAGCACTTTTTGATACCGATATTACGCAATACATTCCACCGAGGGGTGCAGCAACGCACCTACGGGCAATTATGTCTGCGCTTGAAAATGCTACGCCTGGGCAGGAAACCGAATTGAGCGGCCTCTTTCACGAACTCGCGAAACGGATTGTTCGGCGTGGTTTGGTTATTGTCATCTCCGACCTGCTGGATGAACCTTCGAATGTCATATCAGCACTGAAACATCTCCGCCACCAGAAACATGAGGTGATCGTCTTTCACCTGCTTGATCATGCTGAACTCACTTTCCCGTATAACGGTTCTGTCATCTTCCGAGATATGGAAACTGGGCAGACACTTTCTACACAAGCCGACTCACTTAAAACCGCATATCTTGAGAACCTAAACCAGTTTATTCAGAATTACCGGCGCGGATGTGGTGCAAGCCAGATTGACTATGTGCAAATGGATACGACTACTCCGTTTGATCATGCTTTGTCAGCGTATCTTTCCAGACGAAAATAGATATCACGATCAAATAGCCTAAAGCTCCAATGGATAAACCCAAAACGAGATTTCACGTTTTTTACATAAGAGTTTGACACCCTTTCTAATGAAATTTAAGTTTAACATAAAATACAGAGGAGAAAAAATGAGAATCTTAGCATTTTTCATGTTATTCGCAACGATATTCACTTTCGGTTGCGGAGAAGACCCGGAAGAAGAAATGGAAATGGAAGAAGAAATGGTGGTAGAAACACCTTTGCAAAAAGCGCAAGCAGCAATGACGCGTGTAAATGACAGAAGAACAGAGGAATATCAAAAAGCTGAAGAAGCGGACGATTTTTCAGTTCTGTTTATTGTTGCTCAAAAAATCTTCCAAGAAGAACTCGGTTTTGGTGCAGAAACCTGGCAAGAATTGTTAGACACCTGGGAAGACGCGCATGATGAACGCGTTCAAGGACTCTTTGCAGATGGTAAAGAGGATGAGTCCAAGGCCGAGGCACAAAGTTATGTGGACTTCCTCTCCTTTTACTTTCCAAAATTTGATTTTGAAAATATGACTGGTGGCGAATTTTTCTTTGAATATATGAGCGCCTACGATGAGATTGTCACCGAATATTTGCGACTTTCTTATGAATTTCCTGATACTACTCAGGAAAAACTCCTTGCTTCGCTCAAGAAATCCATAGTGGACGGAGAGGTAAGCATTCAGTATCCTGAAGGGTTGTGACATTATAACCCAAGTTGCCATCTATTTGCGAATGCTCTTGTAGGAGGGGTTTCTAACCCCGATTTATAACAGAAAACATAAGTATCAGCGGAAACGCCTCGTTTTTTTCGTAAAAAGCAGTGTCCGCCATCTCGAAATCTTGTAAGTAGCAACTTAGGTTATTATAGTAAAATCCACAATTACCTTTACGCTGGCGCGGTTAGGAAAAAATCAACGGTATGAATCATGGCGAATACGCCAAATCAACGGTATGAATGCGCGTGGCAGAATGCGCCAAATCAACGGTATGAATGCCATTTAGGCATTCCCCGTGTGGCATTCTGCATGATTCCCCGCCTCGCCAGCGGGAGCGTGTCGGGATTGCTGTTCATTGAGGTGTGAACATATTTTCGGATTTTACTATAAGGCGGTACTATCCAAGGATGCCTTCCATACGTTCCTGAACCCACGTTTTCAGTTCTGGATGTGTAAAAATATAAAAAGTACCATTCTGGATAGCGTTATAAACATAGTCTGCTACTTTAGTAGGTGACATCCCCGCTTCCATTTCAGCACGCACATTCCGAGAATCGCCTATAGTTTTTTGTGTTTCCAATTCTGTGTTTTGTAAAGCATCTGGACGGTTTCGAGCAGAGTCCAAGATACCGGTCCGCACCCAACCGGGACACAGCACATGCACCTGAATCTGCGATCCTTTTTGTGCCAATTCATCAGCAAGGGTTTCTGAAAGTGCTACCACGCCGTGTTTGCTCACCTTATAGATGCCTTCCCCCGGACTTCGCACCATGCCTAAGATAGAGGCTGTATTCAAAATATGGCACTCAGTCTCTTGTGCAAGCATGCGCGGCACAAAAGCACGAATACTGTGAATCACACCCCATAGGTTAACGCCTAACACCCATTCCCAATCAGCGACGGTATGCTCCCAGATAGGACGACTGCACACAACACCTGCATTATTGCAGAGAATATGCACCACACCATAAGTGTGATATGTTTGGACTGCAAGATTTTCAACATCTTCAGCATTTGAGACATCTGTTCTAACGGCAAGCACGGTTGCCCCTTTAGCACGCAGGTCTGCCTCAAGTTCTGCTAAAGGTTCTTCTTCAATATCTGCAAGGACAACCGCCATTCCTTCCGCTGCGAACCGTTCCGCCATGCCCCGTCCGATACCATTTGCTGCACCAGTAACAACCGCAACCCTTTCCATTCAAAGCTCCGCTTGGCGCTGCTGATGGTACTCTTCTAATGCCCGGTTTGCATTTACAATTGTCTCTAACTTTTCAACGAGTAGATCAATATGTTTGCCCGGGAAGGCAAAATAAAAATCATCGTCAGAGAGTACCGTGTAGACGCGATTGCCGATACATCCCAAACTACTTGCACCTTTATCAGACTGCATAACAGCAGGTATTACAGCACATGTTGGTCTGCCCATCACACCGTTTTCGGTGCCGATTCCCGCAGCGGTTGCTGCTTCAGCCAAGAGCATCATCTGCTTCGGCGTGCCAGAGACAATGACAACATCCGGAATGTCAGCGGCATCTCCTAAAGGAGCGTAAACTGCATTCTGAAACGGATTATCTCGACGCGGAATGCTTGGGACCTCTTCCATACTGATATAGCCAAGTTCACCCATCAGTCCAAGCGTGTTTTCCAATTCCTCCATCTGTGCGTCTGGGAGTTCAACGTTATGTGTATAACACCCAATCGGACAGTTGTAGTGGTCGGATGCTTCGGTATAGAAGGTTTTCCCTTCCGATGCGCGCTTCCAATAGGTACAGCCGGATGCCTCAGCTTTTTCCACGCGGGAAACATCATCCGGTTGTGATTCGTGAAATGTTACTGCGACAGGCGCAGTTTCTAAATTGAGTAGCTCTTGTAATTGTTCTGACATATTTTCTCCTTTATGAGATAAAATCTAAACGCTAATCGGAGCGAACTGCCCCTCAGTAGGCTCCGCTCAGCAAAACCATGCTTCTGTAATTCGTGGGGCGGGCAGGTGCGTTTGTTTCCTGTTACGGCACAGCGGCGTGTGCCTACTACCATGCATATCAGAAGCAAGTTCCCATATCCGATAAAAGGTTTCCAACGCATCAACACCGGTTCGCGCGTCTTTTTCTATAAGCGCATTGACTGTTTTATGAAGTTCATCCATACGAGCGTCGGGATGTGCCCAAATATAACTAAAGGCAGTTTGGTCAAGTGTCAGCGAAAGTGCTTTCGTTTCAGGACGGTTGAGCAGATAGGAACCGGGCGGAATTAGCAACCGAACAGCATACTGCACCGGGTCAACATGGTAGGCGAGGCAATGCGTATCAACGAATTCAAGGATCTCAAGGTAGTCGTCTAATGTTGTCCACGGTGTAAACGGTACCCAAGTTGGACGGAGCGCGATGCCAGAACCGTGTACAATCTCAAGTGCAGCTTCAACATCAGCGCGGGTATGATGTTTTTCCAAAATCGTTAACACCCTATCACTCAACGATTCCACAGCAGAGATGACAAACCGGCATCCGAGTTCTGCAAATTCTGGAAAGTGTTTGCTGTTTTTAATAATATGTTCAATCTTGGTTGTAAAGTCAAAAGTAAGGTTAGGAAAGGCATCATGCATTGCGCGGAGAATGCGGAGTCCATGCATCGGTCCGTTGAGGAAATCTGGATCGCCAAATGTGATATGTGTTGCCCCTTCAACAACCTGTTTCTGAATTTCGTCTAACACAGTTTCTCGCTGTACAGCGAGAAACTTGCCGTTATAGACGGGTGGAATAGGACAGTGGGTGCAAAGGTGCTTACATCCATGCGTTGTCTCTGTATATCCGACGGTGCGCACTTCACCGTTGTTCTCAAATCGTGCATACTTTTCTAAAGTAGGGAGTTTACCATTATTTTTTGTAGCACGAGGTCTCTGTTCCTTTATCTGTTCTTTCTCTACAAGGGATTGCACTAACGTAACAAGTTGCGTAGACGCTTCACCACCGATGCAAAAATCAACGCCGTGTGAGAATAGATAGTCAGCATTAAGTTCCGCGTAAAGTCCATACATGCATATTGAAACATCTGGATTGAGTTCGCGAATTCGTTGGAGAAGGTGAACACCGAGTCGTAAAGCAGTATGCATCGGTACCGAAATACCGATAAACCGAGCGCGTCTGACCTTTTCAGCATCCAGCGGTTCAACAGCGATGTCAATTGTATCAGGAGAAAACCCAGCAGTTTCAAGCGCACCGAGTGGACGCGTCAATCCTATTGGTCGGTGTCCAAGTTCGTAACAGGAGATTAAAAGGACTGCACCAGGGGCGTGCATCGCTGAGAAGGTTTGTGTTTCCTTGTCCATGCTAAATAGGATAGCACGCCATCACCGAATACGCAACATAATTCAGTTCGTGGTCAATTTTGACAAACGTCATAACCCTGCTAAACGCTCGAAAAGTGCATCCAATCATGTGTATAAATGAAACGTGTGTGAAATAACAAAAGGAGAACCGTATTACGATGATTTGGACGCTGATCCAACGTGAAATCCTAACAAATTTGATGACGTTCCGCTTTTGTGTTACGGTTATTGCATGTATGTCGCTTGTAATTGTCGGAACGGTCGTTTTAACGGATAATTATGAACGAAGACTCGCGAGTTATAACGCGGATTTCCAAACACACCAAGAAAGAACTTTTGTTGCAAAA
The DNA here is from genome assembly GCA_965221425.1 of Candidatus Poribacteria bacterium. Taxonomy (GTDB): domain Bacteria; phylum Poribacteria; class WGA-4E; order WGA-4E; family WGA-3G; genus MSPOR6. The sequence continues at coordinate 2,601,759 of OZ244889.1, forward strand.
ACGTATTCATCTTTTAGAGCAGAAATTGACAGGGCACCTAACCCATTAAGCCTCTTTAATCAAGGACTTGATAAGCGAGCGAAAAACTCTATCCGAATCCGTATTGGAAAGGTCCCATTTCTATGGGAGAATGTATATCAACATCAAAGCACAGGATTTAAAAATCCTTTCCGACATTTACTCTCTGATATTGATCTGGTATCTATCTTCCAAATTCTGTTAAGTCTCCTCGCTCTTGTTTTTGCTTATGACGCAATAGCTGGTGACCTTGAGAACGGCACACTACGCCTTACCCTCGCTAACCCTGTTGCGCGAGGAGTCGTTATACTGGGAAAATATATCGGTGCCATAGTTTGCCTAACACTGCCTCTCCTGATTAGTTTTTTGTTCGCATTGCTTCTACAACTTCAGTCAAGTGCTATCCAATATACTGCGGATGACTTCCTTCGAATCGGTGGCATTTTATTCACCACGATTGTCTATATTTCCACTTTTTATCTTATCGGATTGTTTATTTCAAGCATGATTCACCGCCCGACTACATCGCTAATAGTCTCAATGTTTATCTGGGTAACTTTGACGTTACTCTACCCGAACATGAGTCTGTTCCTTGTGAATCGTTTCATTAATACGGAGGAGAGAATAGAACAGGTGAATCGAGAGATTGATCAGATTTCGGAGCGTTATTATCGGGATGAACAGAAACTACAAAACCCATTTGAACGTCCATCTCTACTAAAGGGTAGTATCAGCAGTGGGGGATCAAGAGGATATCTACACCTGAGTAAAAATTTGACGTATATTCCAGATGAATCCGAACCCAATATCCCTACCGTAAAAGCCTATTTTCAAGATTTAACATCTCTGCAGATTCGCGCTGCTGAAACAATTTGGCAAATACGAAAAAACGCCTTTGCTGAAACTTACATCCGTAAGTCCAGAATTGCCCGAAATGCTTTGCGATTTTCTCCAGCAGGCTTATATCATCTTTCTACTGAGGCTTGGGCGGGGACAGACCTTGCCAGGATGGAACACTTTTTCAAAACTGGGCGGCAATACAGACAAACGTTACTGGACTATCTCCATGACAAAAAGGCGTTCAGTTCACGACAATGGTTTGCAAGCGATAAAGGGGCAGTTCGTTGGGATGATGCGCCACGATTCGTTTATCATCCACCTAACGTATTTGAGGATGCCAGTTCCCGTGCACTGCCCGACTTATTTTTGCTTTTTCTTCTTAACCTTGTGCTATTTATAACTACCTTTATGATTTTCAGTCGGCAGGAGGTGTGAAATGCTTCGGCATATTGTCAAACGGGAACTCTTTGAACAAGCAAGTAGCCTCCGTTTCGCCCTTGCGATGCTGCTCACTGTTTTTTTGATGATTGTTAATGCCTTGGGACACATTGACGAATACAAAACGCAACAAGCAGAATATGGTCAGAAGGTTGCAGAGTCTTTGGCAGAATTGGAACAGAAAAGTAGTAATCTTTATAACCTCGTCCTTCGTGGCCCCGGTGAACTTCACAAGATGCCTTCACCCTTGTCTTTCTGTGCGCACGGTAGTGAAAACAATTTACCGAGGCTTGTATTAGGACGGGGGTCAGGATGGCATTGGGGAGGATACTCTGGTTTATGGAGACTCAAGTATGATGCTTTTCCACCTATAACAGCAACAGATATTTTCCCAATCTTCTTAAAAATTGATTGGACACTGATCATTTCCAGTGTCCTCAGTTTTCTATCGCTCATTTTTACGTTCGACGCGATTTCTGGTGAGGTGGAGCATGGGACACTCCGACTGACCTTATCAAATTCCGTTGCACGACGCACAGTACTCACCGGTAAGTTTTTAAGTAGCCTGATTAGCCTCGGTGTTGTGTTGCTGATCGGTGTGTTAGTTAACCTTTTATTGTTACACCTCTCTGGAACACTCCAATTAAATGTGCAAGAATGGGGTAGAATTATAGGAATCTTCGTGATGGGAATGATGTATATCTCTGTTTTTATTGCCCTTGGACTCTTCGTGTCTACTCTGACTAACAATGCCTCAACAAGCCTTGTAATGCTTCTCCTTATATGGGTAATTTGGGTAATTCTTGTTCCCTCAATGGTTGGAACAATCATGAGTGGGTTAAACCTGCCATCAATTGATAGCGGTCCCAGTCCGGTCTTTTTCGCGCGGAACGGACTTCTTGAACGCTACAAGGAACGAGGCTTGGAGGATGAAGCCCTGACGCGTACTTATCCACCCTCTCCAGCAATATTGCTCGCAGCAGAATTCCTTGATGAAGAAGCACAAGAATGGAAAAGATTGAACAAAGAATTTTTAAATGCGCAAATATATCAGATTCAGGTGGCAAGGGGTTTCAATCGTGTTTCACCAACTGCAATTTTGCAGTATGCGATTGAATCTTTTGCAGGAACCGGATTCCAAAGACATCTGAATTTCATGAAAAACGCTGACAATTATGAGACTGAATTCAACTCTTTCCTTATATCCGCCGACCGCGCAGATCCAGACAGTCTACATGTTCCCTTTGTAAGAGAAGGCATGTCCGACAAACCTGTCTCCTTTGAAAGCATACCCAAATTCCATGACAGAGTGCATTTAGAGGATGCGTTTCAAGAAGCAATTCCAGACGTGATGCTGTTGTTCCTATTCTTCATTGTGCTATTTGCGGGGGCACACGTTTCATTTCAACGTAAAGAAATATGACATCGTAAGCGGATAGATCGCTGACTCACACACCATTTCGGTAGCCGTTGAAGTCGTTATACGTAATCCGTTCTACAACAGCATCGCAATCTTGAAATCAGCAGGAGTTTATAAAAAAGGATAAGTAGAATCGGGAGCATAATCCGGCAGCAAAGCGTTATGGGGTTGCCCTGCTATGAGACTTGTGCCATCAGTAAAGCCTTCAGGACGGTCGCGTAGAAACTCAATTAGTCTATTTCTCCAAGGCATTAGTCGAGTTTCAGCGTCGCTTTCGCTTGCCAAATCGTGTGTTTCGTGTGGATCATCCTGCAGATTGAAGAGATGTTCTCTGCCGGTCTGAGAATACCAAATGTACTTGTGGTGTCCGTCAGTCACATAGTGGTTGCCATGCTTGTAATTGTAGCAACCGGAGTGTTCACCATGTAGGCAGTCCCGTACCCGGTCAGTATCACCCCGCATGATGGGTAGGAGACTTTTACCGGTGCATGTGCTGGGAATATCAATATTTGCAGCATCAAGAATAGTGGGCATGATGTCCTGCAGACCGACAGGACTCTGGCAGACAGATTCTTTCGGATAACCCCATTTCGCTGGTGCGCGCATGAGAAAAGGCACTCGTGCAGAGGCTTCGTAAGGAAAGGTTTTACGGAACATATTGTGATCGCCTAACATTTCACCGTGGTCAGATGTGAAAATAACGAGACAGTCATTCAATCCGCCGACGTTTTGGAGTAGTCTACCGACCTGGTCATCAATGAAGTTAATCATCCCGTAATAGGCTGCACGGGCACACTGCATATCGTGGTTGTCAAGGCAAATTTCCCAAGCATTTGGATTCAACCCTTTCTGCGCACCCTCAAATTCTGGCGCCCAATCACCGACCATGGGCGGTGGAAGGTCACGCTGAATGTAGCGGTGGTAATAGTGGAGCGGTGGTGTTAAAGGCGGGTGCGGGTCTATAAAGGAGATATTGAGAAAAAACGGCACTGAAGGGTCCCGTTTTCGTAGGAATTTGAGGGCGCGGTCGACACACCAAAAAGTGTGCATCTGCTCTTCGGGTAGGTGATGTGGGCGTCCAACCCATCCGTTGGCAGCGACACCGTGTGCCATTCCCGGATCATAATCGTTGCGGCGATGATATTGCTGCAACCACTCGACGTAGTCGTTGTTAGCGGTTCCATGCGTAGCATCGGACAGCTGGAGATGGTCGAAACCGTATCGCTTACGCGGTGGACTCAGATGTAGTTTGCCAATCATCTCGGTTTGATAACCAGCGGCTGACAATTCGCCAGCCAGCGTATGTGGTGGATCCCACTGTGCTCCTGTATATCCAACCATTCCGTTGGCTGCTGGTGCGGTCCCAGTCATGATACCGCGCCGGGCAGGAATACAACTCGGACATTCAGCGTAACCGCGCCGGAAGTGCGTGCCAGAGCGACCAATCCAGTCAAGGTTCGGTGTCTGCAGGCAGTCGGGACCGTCAGGGTCAATACCCAGACAATCGCCGCGTTGTTGGTCAGTGGTGATTAATACGATATTCGGACGTTCATCAGACATTTCAATCTCCAAGTTTAAAAACGTTAAACCAGCAGTTTAACTATTATACCAATTCAGACAACGACGGAGCACAGAGGCCCGCTGAATACCACACGCGTATTCAGCGTTGATTCTGTCCTACGATATAAATTCACAAAATTGATTCTATGTTCATCAAGTTCTTGTAAGGCGTTTTAGTACATTATGCGTAATCCGTTCAACAACAGCATCGCCACCTGACAATCCGTGCGACCAATCCGTCGTAGCAGCAGTAAAGACAGTACCACCTTTCGTATAAATACCCATCGTTGCAGCACCGGTATACCCTTGTTCCCAATGTTCATACCATTCGCAATCATCAGGATGCCAACGAACAGGCGCAGTCGCGAGAATTGTAAATCCTTCAGGGGTGCCATCTTGATAGGTCGGCACAGGTAAACCATCTTCAAGTGTGAATTCGCAGCCATCGCATTCGTAGCCGACAATGGTATTTTGTCCACCGAACTTCTCATCCCTTGCTAAGTCTGTCCCTTCAAACACCCAATGTTTCGGACGATGCGCCGTGTATGCACCATCTCCATCCATAAATTGCCCATGACTCAAATGATAACCGCCTTGCAAGAAACCGACACCCGTCAAATGGTTTTCAGGACGGCCCACCAAATAGTGACTCCACAAAGTACTCAACGTACTGTGATCATCGGTTTTGTAAACAGGGTCTTGGTTGTAGCTTTGCTTCCAGCAAACAAGTGCGCGACCTTCGTCTTCAGAACGCACCTGCCAACACACTGCATTCCCACTCAAGAATGCTGCGTTTCCACCATCCGCAATAAATGCCTCAAGATTATCACGCATCGGAGCAGACCAGTATTCGTCGTGCCCAAGACTCAGGACCAGTTTGTAATGTTCCAGCATTTCAGGACGGAACTCAAGGTCATTATTCGCAGCATAATCAAGTGTATATCCGTTCTGCTCTGCCCAGACAACAAAGGGCAACTCCCAAGTCCTGAACTGACTCCCAATAGGCCGGTCAAATGAGACACGACGCCCTTGCATCCCATTCTGTCCATGATACCCGTAAAGACTAAATCCGCCCCAGTTGGTGTAGGCGTTATAGGTGTTGGTAGAGAGTTGAAATAAAATCGGGGTTTTTTCTCCAGGTTTTGCTGGACGAACAATAAAGAACAAAGAACTTTCAGCGGTACGATGGTTTCTATAAATGGGATCACCACCGCCATCTGCCGCTCGGAGTGTGCCTTCATAATATCCACTTTGCCACGTTTCAGGCACTTCAAACGTATAGGTAGCCTCCCAGCCACATCCGTGTGATGAAGCATTTACGGGAATTGGTTGTGCCTTACCCGGAAGTCCTGATTCGTTGAATACAACCTCGCGTTCCGCACCTATGCGCGCAATTTCCAAAGAATAGTCCCCCGCACTCGTTGAGACATTGAATGCAATCTCCTCACCAGGCGCGTAACTCAGTTGATCGGTATATCCATCAATATAAAGCGGTCTAATACGATTTTCGGTTTGCGTTAAAGTTGCCATGATGCGTCCTCCTTGATGTGCAGGGTATCACTTTTTTACAGAAATGTCAACGGTATAAGAACAATATTTCAGAGCATCAAAAATATAGAATTGAGATGATTCGTCATTTTTACCAAAATGTGATATAATATCCATAGAGAATTGTTTTTTACAGTGATTTGCGTCCTCCATTATATTGAAGGTTCTCTTTTTGTCAAAAAGTACTCTTTCCTCATCGAACTTACGTTGTATGAAATGAACCGAAGTGGTATTATGGAATTCGACTGGGACGAGCGCAAAAACCGAACAAACTTCAAGAAACATGGAATTCGCTTTGAAGAAGCGAGACTTATTTTTCAAAGTGTCCACTTCACAAAGGTTGATCCCAGAGATTATTATGACAAACACAGTCAAGCAGAGATTCGAGAGATTACCATTGGGACACTTGAAGGCGGAACAGTATTGGTTGTTTGTCACACACATCGGAATAGGAAGAAGCGAATTATCTCTGCCAGAAAAGCAACCTTCAAGGAAAGGAGAAGATATTATGAAGCTTTCAAAGACACGGCTATCTGAAATCGAGAGTCTCCCTGAGGACGCGATTGACACATCAGAGATTCCTGAACTAGATGATGACTTTTGGGAAAATGCCAATCGGATTGTCCCTGAAAATTACCTCCAAATTGAACCTGAAATTTTAGAATGGTTCAAAGAACGGGGACAAGATTATCACATGCGGATAAATACGGTGCTCCGAGCGTATATGGAGACACATAGGTAAATCATTAACATAACCCAAGTTGCTACCTATAATTTTTTAGACATGCAGACACCGTTTTTAATAGAAAATAATTCACCTCTAAAAAAATATCGTTGAGCATACTGTCAGTTTGCGTCCTCACAGGCACAATCTAAATGAAGATTAACTTGTTAATTAGGTAATTCTAATTTTACCAAAACCCGGTAGGTGTGATTTTCTAAACGCACCAGACTTCTCTGCCAAATTACCGAATCTTTTTTATCTTCCTACAGTTTACGGGACAGCAGTGTCCAAATAATTATAGACTTTACTATATGCTGGCGTGAATTTCATTGGAAAAGTTTCTAAATCGTATTTCAACCTAAACGCTGTCGCAACGTCTATTTTGCAAAGTCTGGAGTCCAAAATGCAAAATTTACTTGCGCAGATTGCAAAACATTTCCGAATAAACTCCTCTGAAATTAGAGTAGAACCGATTTACCACGGTAAACAACAAAAGCAGAACGTCTCCCGACTGAGAATCAGAAGAAAAAGCTATTTACTCAAACAACACGATATTACTGAGTCAGTTACCAAATCAGGTTTCACACCATTTCAAATTGAGAAGTTTACGTTATCCACACTTTACAAGGGTGGATGCCTTGTACCACGAATTATTTGGGAATCTGAACAACAGCATGCGTTATTGTTAGAATGGCGTGGAGACCAGACACTCGATTCCTTAGCACAAAACGAATCGGTATCAAGTCTTATGCCTGAGCTACACACTATTCTTAACGTATTCTGTCATATTGAAGAGATCTTTCGGAAAAACGAGGCGCAATTCAAACCTTATGTATTCCATTTTGAACGCAAGCAGACCTTACAACATTTACTTGAACAAGGCAGAAAAACAATCGGTTACTTGGAACGTCTGAATAGTACACCGCCTACTACATCACAAATAGCGCAACTTGACGCAGCATGGGCATCTCTTTCCAACCGGCTATCAGCGGCACAGCCAACGTTGGGGGGACTTGACTACCAAGCACATAATATCGTGATTGACAGTGCGCTTCCGTATTTTATTGATTTTGGAAGTGTTGGGTGGGATTGGCAAGAAAGAAGGTTCGTCCAATATTTTAATAGTATTGGTGCGTACCAGGAAGGTGCTAACTTCGTTTCTTTACTGAACCGTGAATTAGTAGATGTTTATGCAGCGTGGGTAGTTAACCATCGCAAAAAATGTTCTCCGGCCGACATTACTGCACGCATAGATGGGCATCATTTACTTTTTTATCTCTCAATTGTGTTTCGGATATTACACGCTGTTGCAAGACCCGAAACACCTGAAAGCCAAATTCTGTTGGAAGCATGGGGAGATGCACGCTTGAGATTCCAACGGACGATTTCGCTGATAATTAACGCTGATTTGAGTGATGACGCGTCCATTACCCAAATCCGTAAAATGATTAGAGAATTTCACACCAGTATTTTGTAGAATGGAAACCTACTCATCACTGATAATTGTCGCCCTAAGATTTGTCAGGAATTCCTCTACTTCCGGTGTTGATGGCTCAACTTTTTCTGTTGATAATCCTGCGTTATGAAATTTAGTTTGATATGAGTTGAGTAAATCATAGAGCAGTTTTAAGTCAATCTGTCGACTGTGAATGGCATCGCGAACACTCTGGAATTGATCCTCTACAGTTTCTTGCGGGACACCATCCGGACGGTTTGTGATGAGGAGTTTTTCAGTGCCGTTTAAGGCGCGTATTGCCACCCAGTACCGCATGCCTTCAGTGCCTCCGACTCGGTTGTAAACAAATAATCCGATACCTATACTTACAATGAGAATCAAAAACAAAAAGATAAGTACACGTCGGTAACAACCACTAATTTTTTGTGCTATAAGTGACATTTATAGTATTTTCCCTTCACGAATCGTTAAAGTAGCATTAATTTTCTGAGCACCGATAAATTTTGTTCCGTGTGCATCGTAGAATTCGAATTCGCCATCAACCAATTCAAAAACAGCAACATCCGCGGTTGTCCCAATTTTCAGGCTGCCGAGTTGTTTCTCGCGTTTGATCGTTTTAGCGGCATTAAAAGTTGCTTTTTCAATTACTTTCTCAAACGAAAGTCCGAGGTGCATTAGTTTTGATAAAGTTGTTGGTAGGTCGTAAACGGGACCATTAATATTGCCGGTATGTAAATCAGTACTGATAACATCGGAAATAAAACCTTGTTCCATCGCGCGCTGTGCAATTTCGTAATGAAAACTTCCCGCTCCGTGCCCAACATCAAAGATCACACCCTCTTGCTGTGCCTGCCATGCCTCTGGGATAACCTTTCCTTTTTCATCAACGATATTATCCCCATTTCCTTGAAAGCAGTGGGTAATTACATCACCCGGTCTCATTAATTCCAAAACATCTGGAAGTGGAATACCTGCACCGATATGGCACATCACAGACATTCCAGCCTGCTCGGCCGCTTGGATAGCAAGTTTTAGCGGTTGAATACCGTTTTCACCTACCTGCGTTTTACCTTGCCGCACTTTTACACCGACGGTGATGTCGCGATTAGCTTTTAACGTATCAGCAACGCGATCCGGGTCTGCATAGGCAAGATCATGCATCTCTCCCACTGGACCATAGACAAGCCCAATACCAGAAATGTGGACGTAGTTTAAAATGTTAGTTTGTGCGGGTTCTGCAATAAATTCACGGAATCCTGGAAAAGTTGCCCAGCTGGCACTACCAGCATCAATAACGGTTGTTGTGCCTGAAGCGGAACAGACGTTGTCTGCTTTGATACCCCACGTTGTCACACCGTAGTAGACATGTGTATGGATGTCAATCAACCCCGGTGTGACGTATTGATTCTTAACAGAAACGGTCTGTTTCGCCAAAGTTTTTGGAATATCGTGGTCAATAGCGGTGATAACTCCATCTGTAATCGCAACATCACGAAGGGCATTTAATCCTTGCGCGGAATCAATGACAGTCCCACCTTTGAGTAGAATATCATATTTCATGTGTTAAACACCACGTTTTTCACCCCAGATATCAACATGCACACGCGGTGAATAGCGATACCCATTTTCTTTGCAGAGTTCAACTAACCATTCCTGCTTCTGATTTAGCACCCGTGAGGTTTTGCCTTGAGGCATCAACATGATAGTTTCTGCTGGAATGCCGATATCTCCCTGCAAGGTTTGAATTTCCGCAAGGTCGTCCGGTGTGTCTACGACAAACTTTACTTGGCACGTATAAGTGTCCAAAAACTTGCGGATAACTTCAGGACAGATACGTCACCGTTCGTGCCGTTTATAAAAACGATTTTCTAATGAGGGATTAGAATTACGCAACTTAGGACTCATTGAAATTAAATGGGCAGCAACTTTCGCGAAGAACGTTGCATTTGTTTCAATTGTGATGTGGTGCCCTTGTTTATCTAACTCACGACAAAGAACTATCAATTCCTTGGTTTGAATAAACGGTTCCCCACCAGTGATAACAACATGCTTGCATCCGAATTGTGCAATCGCTGCAACGCTTTCGGCAACAGTAATATCCTTGTTTTCAGGTTGCCAAGATGTGTAGGGTGTGTCACACCAAGTACATCTCAGATTGCAGTAACTTGTTCGGAAGAAAACAGATGGAACTCCTATGAGTTGTCCTTCACCCTGAATTGTATGAAACAGTTCGCTATATTTCATAGGGGCCTCACTGTTAGAATTAGGAAGAAGGAGACACACTGTTTCTCAAAAGCATTTAAGCCTCAATGAGCTCAATCTGAACGTTATCCGGTCCCTTGAAAAATGCCATCATGAGTCCAGAAGGTTTTAGGTCTTCAAGCTCAGCACCTTTTTCTTGTAGCTCGGCGACAGCAGCGTCAAGGTCTTGGACAGTAAAAGCAAGTTGATAGACACCCCAGCGGGGATTGCCGCTTGTCGGTTCAACATCCATATCGCCAAATTTGGGTGAAAGGAAAATGTTTTCACCGCCAATTTCCATCCGTACAATTTTTAAGCCTCTGACTTCAACGGTATCGGTAACCTTTCCGTCAAACATCTTTTGGTAATATTCGATTGCACCGTCAAGGTCTTCACATCTGAGATGTATATGATGAAATGTAAATGCCATAAAAGGACTCCTTATCCAAGAATTGTTTGTATCGTTTCGTGGACAACTTTTGCCAAATGGTTGCGAAGAGGAAAGTTTGGTTAATTCAGTTCTCTAAAGCACCATTGACAAAATGCCAAGATGTTGTTATTATACCACATACGATAAATGAAATCAAGTGAGTGGAATTGTGGTGTGTAAAGTTTTTTGCATGTGTGTCTGTATCGCGGATTACACGGAGGACGCGGAGGGGAGGTTGGCAATATTAGTTTCTTTTCAAAAGATTTCGGCAAACTTTGAATAGGAATTTGGGAGTTCCAAACTCAATAATCCGCGAAATCTGTGTAATCCGCGATTCAGACAGCAAATGGGAAACGTCTCAGCCAACGCATCTTACCCAAACTTTTGCCAAAATATTTACACACCCGAATTGTGGAATTATGTCATTAGGTGAATACACAACATTTCAATCCGAACAGGTAGAGTTGTTAGCATCAGAACTTGCAAAACGAGAGTTGCCAATAATTGATCAATTTGAACCGATTGCCGATTTTGAAGAACTCCTTACCTTTTCTGAAGCGCATCCCATCCCAATTGAATTCGCTGAACAACATCCTGCATGGCATCTTGAATCTGTGGCAGCACGCGTAATAGAGGCAATAGCACTCGCTGTGCATGAACCACTCAATGATATTGGCTGGCGATTACTTGCCCAAATTCTGTTAGAGCATACGGAATATCTCTGGACATTTCCTGAAGCACCCACAGCACGCGAAAAATTGGCGGCTGCCAATGCGTTGGCATTAGCGAGTAGCGTTTGTACTTTGTTACCACAATCCGAACTATGGCGACTCGCGGGATTTGGACGGATCGCTGCGAATCTCAGTGAAGTAGCCCCGACATCATCGGATATGCATGTTGTCCAACCGCTTGCAGCAGCTTTTACCCTCGCCAATAAACGAAACCTTCCAATTCTGGATTCCACAATTAAATGCTACAACACGGTTATGAACCGTCGTTTTTCTGCTAATAATAAGCTAAAGTTTCCGTTATGCGATCATACGTTCTTCCATTATCTGAATCTGGACTTTCCGGGATTGGAAAATGTTAAATCTGCTTTTTTAAAGGGAGATATAGCCTCAGCTAAATCGGCATATACAAAATTTCGCACAAAGTTTCTAAAGTATTTTGAAGAAACCTCACATTTAGAACAAGCAGATACATTTAACACCACAAAATTATATCTTGAATGTTTGCTTAAATTGTCTATTTATCCAACACCCTCAATTTATGCAACTACAGAAATCGGAATTGCATCACTTCTCTTCCCAGAATTTCGGTTTAGTGAACAACTTTCCATGTTAGCATCTCGCCGCTACAAGTGGATCGTTGATGCATTTTTCTATCCGGATGGTTTTCACAAAGATACATCACTACGTTCCCAAACAGAAGCAATTACCCATTTTTCCAGATTCCTGCAAATATATCAAAGCCTAAAGCATTTAAGGTATTTTCAAAATGCTGAAGAGATAAAGGTGTTGTTACAGAAGCTGTTAGAAACATGTATCTATATTCGTCAACCAGATTTATCTTTTCCACCTGTCGGCACTAATGTTCCTGATAATTTGAATTTTGATGAACTGTGTAATCTTAATAATTTTAATCGGCAAGATAGGAAGTGCGAGGCATTATCGTACGCGTTCCCTTATACCGGCTATTATGTCATGAGAGATAGTTGGGAATCTAATGCACAATATCTACTTTTTGATAGCGGCCCGTTGGGAAAATCGGGATATGAAGATAAGTTGAGTTTTGTGTTGTACGCACATGGACAACAACTGATTACACACGACCATAGAAATAAAGATGAGAATTCATCCAGCACGGCAAGCGAAGCACACAACGTTATTCTGATAGATGGAGAAAGGCATTCGACCGAATCGGAAATTGTCCCTGACCCAGATACACGCTGGATTATGACTTCTGAATTTAATTTTGTGGAAGGATGGTACAAAACATCTAATTACCACCATAAACGTTCTATTTTTTCTGTTAAAGGGGAGTACTTTATCTTACATGACCTTGTTCTCGGTGATGGAAAGCACTTGCTGGAGCAAATTTTTCATCTTGGCGCATGCGGGGAGCAAATTATCACACCACATATTGCGACAGATGCTGGGCAGGTATGGACACAGAAATCTGGACATAGTAGTATATTTATCGGCGCTGTTGACGCGACTAACCTTGACGTTAAATTGAATGATAATCGTCTCACATATCAAACTCAATGTGAATTACCTGCAGTTTTTAATGTGGTTCTATTTCCGATGAAACCCAACGTGGAACACCGTCCCGAGATTCATTCTGTTTCGGTCAATACTGATCCAGATGTATTAGCAACCGGTTTCACAGTCCAATCTAATGACGTAACAGATACATTTCTAATCTCTGATGATGGCTTCGCAGCGATGTCAACTTCGGAGACAGATGTAAAAATAGAATTTGAGGGAGAGCACCTGTTTTTACGTGGAGACAAATTCATGATGCTCAATGGGAGGTATCTTAAAGTGGGAACAAAAGTACTTGCCGAGTTAAATGAACCAAGAGAACGTTATGTGAATATGGATTAAGTTAGTCCTTTAGAGGACATATCAAGCGGACAGGCGAAAATTGAGATTAATTTCAAAATCTGTTATACTATATTCACACTAAACTTTGATGTATTGGAGGGTATATTTTGAAATATTTACGTAGTATTGTAACTTGGATTGCTTCATTTGAATCTGGCGGACAGTTTCGGAAGTGGGTATCAATTCTTCTCAAGATTCTGGGCGTGCTTACTTTGATTGGCGCTGTTGTGTGGGGAATTATGATTTTGGTTGGATCATTAGCTGCCAGAAGCTATGTGGGTATGGGTACTCAGACGCTTGTTGTAATTGGTTCAATTGTGGCACTTTGCATTAACATTATCGTTGGGACAATTCTCACAATGTTGTTTTGGAACAGAGCCAATAAAATCAGCGCGCTTGGCGAGGAGTCACATCTTACTTTAATACCAATTGCGGTTATCCTAATCCGATTGTTTGGTGAAGTAGGATTTCTTTCACTCATTGGAACAGGTATTCAAGGATTAGTGTCTTCAATTTTCGGTTCGGGATTTCCGGGTATTTTGAACTTTGCGCTGCGTGACTTGCAAATGTACGGCAACGCTAGCTTTATCATTGGAGTGATTTTTTTAGTTATGTATGTTCTCGGTGGGGCAATAGTTTTGATTTTCCATTATTTCATAGCAGAGCTTATCAACCTATTTGCGGATATGGCAACGAACCTTAAAAAGATTGAAACAACGTTATCAGCTGAGGAAACAACTTCAGATTCGTAGTATTTTAAAGGGTATCGCTGCGTCAAGCTATACTCAGGAGAAAAATAATGACCAATCAACGTATCTTGTTAGCAAAAGTAAAACCCACAAATTTTATGATAGGTATCAATAGTGTATGGAAAGCAATGAAGTTTTTATCAGTTCTTTGTATGATAAGCGCATTGCTTATTGGTTGTGGGCAACCAAATTTGAATGATCCGAAAGTTCGTGAGAAAATACTTGTTAAAGCGATAGACGAAGATAACCTCCAAACTCGAAAAACACCGTCGGGAGAAGAGCTGCGTTATGCACCGAATCAGGAACAACCTTATACCGGGTGGGTAAAAGACGAACGTGTCCTACAGCAATATCAGAATGGGAAACCGAATGGGATTTATATCAGTTGGTACAGTAACGGACAGAATTCGGAAAAGGGCACTATCAGGAACGGTGAGAAAATTGGTATGTGGGCTTTTTGGGATGACAACGGACAAAAAAAGCGTGAAGGTATCTATAGGAACGGTATTCAAGACGGTTTGTGGACCTATTGGAACGAAAGTGGACAACAGATATTTAAAATAAATTTTGCTGACATCGAAAGCATGTCGGCAAAATTGGAAAATCCAAAAGTTCGCGAAATAATTTTCGCTGAAGCAATAGACTCGCGTATGCTGGAGGGACGGCATTCTCCATTGGGTGAGGAACTAGTTTACGCGCCAAATCAAAAACAACCTTATACCGGATGGGCAAAACTACAAGGTAGCGATGTGTATTTTACAAATACTGATATCAGAGAGGATATTCTTGTGACAGAAAATGTTCATTTCAAAGAAGATGGTATGCCGATCAGACCTTTTCTACGTGGTCTCATACAGATTCGACATGGTGAGATACACGGTTTAGTTACTTACTGGTACACGGATGGGCAAAAGCAAAGAGAAGGAACTATAAAGAATGGTAATAAGGATAGTTTGTGGACCGAATGGTTTGAGAATGGTCAAAAGAGATGTAAAATATCTTACAAAAATGGAGATTTAGATGGTATATTATCCGAGTGGTATGAGAGTGGCCAAAAAGCAAATGAAGGAAACTACAAGAGTGGTAAGGAAGACGGTATGTGGACTTATTGGTATGAAAACGGCCAAAAAGCGAGTGAAGGAAACTACAAGAGTGGCAAGGAAGACGGTATGTGGACAACGTGGAACGAAAACGGAGAGGAGATATCGCGAAAAACCTATAAGGATGGTGAAGAAATACCCTGATACTTATTTTCACATCATTTTAAGAAAAGGAGCAAACAATGGCTGAACAACACCACGAACTCGCTCACGTTTTTGCTGAGCCTTCACAAACAGTTAACGATGCACGAGGCGCTGTCGCACGCGATCTCAACACACCTTGGACTTTTCCAAACTACACCAAAGCGGAGTGGACAGAAAAAGCCGAAGCATTACGTCAGCAGATTCGCGTTGCAAACGGACTGCTACCAAAGCAAGAACCGACACCGCTCAACGCGCAAATCTTTGGAAAAATTGAACGTGAAGATTATACGGTTGAAAAGGTGTCCTTTGAACCTTTTCCTGGCTTTTTTACAACAGGTAACCTCTATCGTCCAAAGGGAAAAACCGGACCATTTCCAGGCATTGTTAGTCCGCATGGACATTGGGGACGCGGACGCTTAGAAGATATCGAACGTGGTTCGATTCCTGCTCGTTGTATCAATTTTGCTAAACAGGGTTATGTTATCTTTGCTTACGATATGATAGGCTATAATGATAGTGGCAAGCAGCTTGACCATCGTTTCGGCGGCGCAAAAGAAGCTTTATGGGGATTAAGCGCAATGGGGCTGCAACTTCAAAATGGCATTCGCGCTATTGATTTCCTACAAAGCCTACCGGATGTGGACAAGGAACGTATCGGTTGCACAGGCGCATCGGGCGGTGGAACGCAAACCTTTATTTTAACGGCAATTGATGAACGGATTAAAGTCTCCGTGCCTGTCAATATGATTTCTGCAACTATGCAGGGTGGGTGTCTGTGCGAAAATGCACCGAATTTGCGATTGGAAGCAAGCAACCTTGAAATTGGGGCATTGATGGCACCACGTCCACTTCTGCTTGTGTCTTGTACAGGGGATTGGACAGCAAATACACCGACGGTTGAATATCCTGCTATCCGAAGCATTTATGCCCACTTTGATGCGGAAGATAAGGTGCATCAGGTTCAGGTTGACGCTGAACATAACTACAATAAAGAGAGTCGCGAGGCAGTGTATGCGTGGTTCGCAAAATGGTTGTTAGGTGTAGAGGATACGTCTGCGTTCAAAGAGGTGCCTTATCAGGTGGAATCGGATGATGATCTATTGGTTTTCTCTGATCGTGATCTGCCTAAGCATGCACTAAAACAGGATGACATTCTAACTGCTTGGGGGGGACTATCTAACAAAGCGATTAAAAAGCGTAAACCAACGAATGCAGAAGAACATCAGCAGTTTAGAGAAGAGATGGGCAGTGCGCTGCAACATTCACTCGGATTGCATTTACCAAATAGCAGTGAGATAACTCTTGTTGAACCTGAAGGTGCTTTTCCGACAACCTATCAGCCACGCTATTCTGCGCGTCACGTTATCATCGGCAGGCAAGGTATCGGAGACACTATTCCCGCAGTACTATTTCGTACAGAACCACTGGTAGGACATGATCCGGTAGTTGTCATCGTGCATCCTGAAGGTAAAGAGAAGTTAATCGATTCCGAGATAGGTGAACCTATGCCAATGATAATCGATTTGATAAGTTCTGATCGTAAGGTACTGATTGTAGATGTTTTCGGAACGGGGGAACACGGTGAATATGAAAGGTCTGAAGATACGAACTTTTTTACGACCTACAACCGAACAACTGCGGCATTACGCGTGCAGGATATTTTGACGACGTTACTCTATTTTTCAACCAGAGGTGACGTTTCAGAAGTCAGTCTAATCGGAATCGGTGAGGCAGGTTTATGGGGGCTACTTGCAGCAGGATTCACGAATATCAAAAACGTTGTCGTTGATGCAGCACAATTTGATAATAGTCACGAGGATGCCTATCTGAAAACTTTACCCATTCCAAGTTTGCGTAAAGTAGGGGATTTTCGCACCGCTGGAACACTTATTGCTCCAAGAAATCTTATTATCCACAATACTGGTAATGTCTTTAACACAACATGGATTGAAGAGGTGTATCAGGATATCGGTGCAGGACAACATTTACTTGTCCGAAATGAAAAGATGTCAGATGATGAGATAGCTGGAAGGATAGCGGAGTTGTAATTAACCCAAGTTACTACAACAAGATTTTGTAGCGCAAACTTTATGAAGTTTAAGTAAATATTTCGGTAATTGGCAAGGTTAGGAAACCTTGCCAGCAGCAGGTGTGTATCTCTGCTGGCGAGGTTTCCTAACCTCGCTAAATTTACCCAATTTATTTTTTAATCTTCATTTAGGTTGCGTTCTATGGGTGCACAAACTGGATGAAGATTAAGTTATTAATTCGGTAATTTTTCATTATGTATATTCAGAACATATTAAGTGCTCTTCAGTCTCGTGAATCAACGCCAAATACCAAACGCGTATTTGGCGTTGATTCACGAGACTAAAGAAATTGCCGAAATATTTATTTAATCTTCATGAAGTTTGTGTTACTAAAGAGCAATTTAAGTTAATCTGTAGGCGCGCTTTAGAAGCGCGCCTATTCTTGTTAGGGATTTTTCACCTTGTTTAGAGGTTGTAACCACGTTCATTGTGTTGTGAGAGGTCAAGACCCATACGTTCATCGTCCTCTTCAACGCGTAAGCCGACTATCGCGTCAACGATCTTAAGGATAATAAACGAAAGCACACCACTCCAAACGATGGTAATGACGATACTAAGGAACTGCGCCCAAAGCTGGCTTCCTATCATAATATCTTCAGAACCACCTAAAACTGTAGCAGAAAAAACACCTGTCAACAATGCGCCGACAATCCCACCGATGCCGTGAACACCAAACGCATCAAGTGAATCATCGTAGCCAAGTTTTGTCTTCAAACTGGTAGCACCCCAGAAACAGACTGCACCAGAGGCAAACCCGATAACGAGCGCCCCGATCGGGCCAACTGTCCCAGAAGCAGGCGTAATCGCAACTAATCCTGCAACGGCACCTGTAACTATGCCCAGAACACTCGGTTTGCCATGTTTTGCCCATTCAATAAACATCCATGTGACAGCAGCAGTAGCGGTTGAAACCTGGGTAACAAGCATTGCCATGCCAGCGGCACCATCAGCAGCAAGTTGACTACCAGCATTGAAACCGAACCAACCCACCCAGAGCATTGACGCACCAACTACTGTGAGTGTCAAGCTATGCGGTGGCATTGCTGTTGTCTGGTATCCGATCCGTTTTCCGACTAAAATTGCGGCAACTAATGCTGCGATACCCGCATTAATATGCACTACATTTCCACCAGCAAAATCAAGCGCGCCGATAATATCACCAAATAGTGAACCATCGCCTGACCATGCCATGTGGCAGAGAGGTGCATAAACGATTAGTGACCAAATTGCTGAAAAGAGCAGCATTGCTGAGAACTTCATACGTTCCGCGAATGCCCCAGCAATCAGAGCAGGTGTAATGATTGCAAACGTCATTTGGAAGACAATAAAAACAGTTTCAGGAATAGTTCCGCTTAAAGTATCTACGCCAATTCCTTTCAGGAAAAAGGTGCCGAGTCCTCCAACAAAAGAGTTAAGTGTTATTTTTCCTGCCTCCATCCCAGCGGTGTTAAAAGCGAGACTATACCCAATGGCAATCCATAAGATAGTGATAAGCCCTGTTAGTGCGAAACACTGCATGAGTACAGAGAGTACATTCTGTACGCGCACAAGTCCACCATAGAAGAGGGCGAGTCCCGGAATCGTCATAAATAGCACGAGAGCAGTTGCAATAAGCATCCATGCGGTATCACCTGAATCAAGTTTATCTTTTGCGGTATCACCTGGCTCAGGTTTATCTTCCGCCTGTTCAGTCGGTGCTTCTGCCTCATGTTGGTCTGCAAACACATTATGTGTCAGAATTAAGCTTGGCACACCAGATATCAGTAAAATTAATATGAGCGCTCCAATTAGCGAGTAATTAAAACGCTTCTTTAAAAAATGTGATGCACATCGTTGTTGCATCTGTATCCTCCTTAGTATTAACAAGCGATAATACTTGTTAAGTTATTTTTTATCAAGGCAAACAACTTTGTCTACCTTCCAATTTCAATTTTATAGTAGAATCTATAATTATTTGGACATTACAGTAGGTTCGGTTTCCTAACCTACCGAAGATTGTTCACATATTTTGGATTTCACTATAAAAGAAAGTAATATGACCTACTAACGTTCTACAAGTTTTGATTTAGCATTTTACCAAAATATCACAAAGGTTTCAAGTGATTACATCAACGGTAAACAAAATCACACCTTCCAACAAATGAGGAACGCCCACAAGCCAAGAAGTAAAACTCAGGGATAAAGTGAACTTCTTGTGGGCGAACCTTATTCGGTTTGTAACCCCAATCTTTCAATTGAGGGTTTCTGAAAATGTTTATCGTATTGACGAGACATTGAAGTCAGGATAAGCACTTGCCCCGTGTTCTTCGTAGTCAAGCCCTGCTTGCTCTTCTTCTTGCGTAACCCGCAAACCTGTGGCTGCTTTAATTCCGTAGAAGAGAATAAAACCTGTTATGAGACACCATACGAAAACAGCAACGACACCTATAAACTGTGCCCAGAGGAGTGTAAATCCACCACCAGCGAAAACGCCGCTTGACGAATCGAAGAACCCGACAAGCAGAGTACCTAACGCGCCGCATGTTCCGTGAACAGAAATGGCACCAACTGGATCGTCAATGCGAAGATTTTCCAACAACAAGACACTTAGAACAACTACAATACCACCGAGTGCTCCCATAATAGCAGCGGATGTCGGCGTAACGGAAGCGCAACCAGCAGTAATTGTGACTAACCCCGCAAGTGCACCGTTGAGTGACATACCAGCATCGGGTTTGCCGAGGAATATCCAAGCTGTAATCATGGCTGTAATAGCACCTGCAGATGCCGCAAGGTTCGTTGTTACAGCGATTCCCGCAATAGTTGCGGAACTTGCACCCATTTCGCTACCAGGGTTAAATCCAAACCAGCCCAACCATAAAATAAACACACCAAGAGCAGCAAGCGGTAAATTGTGTCCAGCAATCGGTCTCGGTTTACCGTCGTTATCATACTTTCCAAGACGCGGGCCTAAGACAATGGCACCTGTCAATGCAAGCCAACCACCTGTGGAATGAACAACTGTTGAACCAGCAAAGTCGTTTACGTCTAACCATTCTACTAACCCACCGTCTAACCAGCCACCACCCCAAATCCAGTGACCAACAATCGGATAGATGATACCTGTGATAAACACACTATAAATTAGATAACTTTTGAACTGCGTACGTTCTGCCATTGCACCGGAAACAATTGTCGCGGCTGTGGCAGCAAACACGAGTTGGAAAAGCCACGCTGCATAAGTTGGAACAGAACTCCATTCTAATGCACTAAAAATACTGGTATCGGTTGCTGCTCCTGCCTCAAGTGCCTCAGACGGAACGAACCATCCGCTTGTTCCCATAAACGCATTACCTGCACCGAACATAATAGCAAAACCGATTGCCCAATATGCGATTGAACCCATTGAAAAATCCATCAGGTTCTTCATGAGAATGTTGACGGCGTTCTTAGCACGAGTGAAACCAGATTCCACCATAGCAAAGCCAGCCTGCATAAAGAATACGAGAAACGCAGCGACTAACACCCACAGTGTGTCTGCCATATATTTTGCATCATCAACCTTTTCAAGAGTTCCATCGCTATCTGTCAAACCATTCAGGGCAAAAGCGTTGAGACTCAGCAGGAAGGTGAATGCAAGAATTGTTATGATAATCTTTTTTTTCATTTGAAAAGATCTCCTATATTTCAATAAAAATGCTTCTTAAACTCCGAAGAACTGTAAGTCACATCCGTTTGTGATACATTGGATTCATCACGAATCAAGTGCGTTTCCTAATTCGCGATAATTTTAACCTATAGGCAAAGGACAGCAAATTTGCTGTCCTCACAAACATGTTTCTTACCAAGTGCGCATGAAAGTCATTCTGCCGGTAAGTCCTGTATCTTCAGAATCTTCATCAAGCTGGGTTTCAAAACCGACAAAGAGCCCGAGCGTGTTGTTTTCACCGTAGCCGAGATTGATGCGTCCGCCAACAACCATACTACTCATACCACCATCGTCACCTAAATCAATTGTTGTTTCTACTTGTGGACCGACGGCAATGGTATCATTGATAGAATAGAGGATAAAATCGCGTGTATAGAATGAATCTGCCCCCTCTTCATCAAAAGGTGAATTGAGGAACATCTGAATCCATGATTCAAAATAGATGGAACCAGCAGTAAGATATGTGAACAACTGCGGTGCAATCAATGTTGTGGGACCATCCGCTGTACCGTAATCAAATCCTATACCAACCATCGGGAGGAAACTGAGTGATAGAGAATCACTGTCAGCAACTGGAATACCGAGACCGAGATCAAACTCACCGAAGGTATCCACAACATAAATATCGCTATCTATAGAGATGCTTCCAACCGGATGGCTTGCGCCAAACCATATCTGTGTGCCGAGACTATCTGTATCCGTCCGGAACCAACCGGAAATACCTGACTCTTCTTCCATTGCCATCTCTTCACCCGCTTCGTGGGCATCAGCGTAAACCATCGGGACGCTACCAACCGCGAGGATGCAAACTATTGCCAATAATTGAGGTAACCAAAACGCTTTAATTTTCATTTAAATCTCCTTAGATTTATTTAATTCCGACACGAACAAACACCGTGCCATAATGAATTGTGCCAGTATTGTTATTGCTAACTCTTGATTCTGGCATCAACTTGTGATAGAATCTGTGCTTAATTGCACTGCCTCAGTTAAAGCAATATGCGTGCCAATTGTATAATATTTGTAAACTTTACCTAATCTTCTATGTAAGGTTGATATAAGCGTAACTTTAGTTTATCCTTATTCTAACCTACACCATAAAGTGGCAAAAATATGACAAAGTAGTTAGTGAAATTACATGTTTTGAGGAGATTGGTTTCTATCAAAAATGCTGAAATTTTCATCACAAAACTGCCTAAAAAATAAGCATATTCTGCTTGTCTGTATCGTCAGCATCGGTGCGTTGCTTCGATTTTGGAATCTCGGACAGTGGAGTTTCTGGATTGATGAGGTGCTGACTGTACTTGATGCCGAAGAATTTTCTCTTTCCAATTCTCCGATTAATCCGATACCCTATATCGCAGCGAAGTTTTCTGTTTTTTTAAGTGAAAAGTTATCATTTATCATAGACGGGAGCGGTGAATGGAACAGTCGTCTTATTTTTTGCATTGCAGGAATCATTTCCATTCCGATAGTCTTTCGTTTGGGACAAACTTTATACAATAGTAGAGTAGGATTATTCACTGCGGCATTTGTTGCGTTATCAAATTGGCATCTATTTTGGTCACAAAATGCGCGTTCCTATATCTTCACCTTCCTGTTTGCGGTGTTGACAGCATGGTTTTTCTACCGCTCCCTTGAAAACGATTCGACACTGTTGACAATATGTGCACTCTTTTTCTGTATCTGTCTTATCCTGTCGCATTTATTGGCTGCAACGATTGTGCCTGCGTTAGCGGTTTATGCGATACTTCAATTGTTAGAAGAACGTAACCGAAAGCGATGGATAAATCTACTTCTATTTTTTTTGTCGTTTGCTATACCTGTCTTGATGCTTGCCCTGCCGCAGATTCGCGGGCACCTTTTTTCTGGTTGGGGACATAATGAATGGGGACGTAGTCCGCTCTACATTGTTCTAACACTTGTCCAAGGAGTTAGCATTCCGATAGCGGTTACTGCTTTTTTTGCTGCTGTCGTAAATCCGCGTGACCGTGCTACCCGCTTTTTACTCTGTTTCGCTGGTGTGCCTTTGGTACTTCTACTGATTGCATCTCAGTTGCAAAATGTAGCAGGCTATTATCTGTTTTGGACAACACCCGCTTATTTTATCCTCGCGGCAGCTGCATGCACCTATATCTGGGAAGCAATAGCTGCAGATAAATCCAACTTATTCAAAGTGTTACTCCCATGTCTAATTATTGTTGTGTTGTTATCTCAAGATTATCTATATTTTCGCTATGAAAACGGAGGGAGACCCAAATGGAGAGAGGCATTTGAAGCAATCCAGGTAGAGCATAGACCTACCGATGTATTAGTACTATCAGAACCTGAAATGGCTCGGTATTATTCGCCCGAAATGGAAACGATCGACATTGATAGATTGGTAAAAGACAGAGCAGCTTTTGAAAGAGAGTGGAAAAATGCAGGTAGGAAGAGGTTATGGTTTATCGTAGATGTGGCAAGTTTTAACGTCTTTGATTCAGATATGACTGTGCGTAATTGGATACGCGAACGAAGTCACCTGGTAAAAACGTTACCGTCATATTCGCGCGCAAAAGATAGGACGATGCTGCTTTACCTGGTGGAGTAAAGCAGGCGCGGCAAGTAACCGCGCCTTTATTGAATTTATGCTACCAGAAACGGGTAAAATTCATTCTACCAGTAAGTCCAGTTTCCCCTTCAGCTTTTTTCGTTTCATACCCGACATAGATACCGAGTATATTAGCCTTTCCGTAACCGATGTTAATGCGTCCACCAAAATTTAGTTTCAGAGGTTTATCCAGCTCATCGGCAAAAACGAAAACTGATTCAACTTGGGGACCGATGGCGATGGTATCATTCAGTGAATAGGTGAGAAAACTGCGGTTGTAAAGTTCATTGGTAGCGGTATCATCAAATACGGTAGAAACTGTCCCGATTGTCCAGTGGAAAAAGTAGATGTTAGGTGCGCTCAGAAAAGCAAAGAATTGCGGAAAAAGTGCATCGGGGCCATCCGCTCCAGTGTAGTCGAACCCAATACCGAGCATAGGCACCAGATCAAGCGATACACTTTCTGTTTTCACTGCGGGCAATGAGACACCCAGGTCAAATTCACCGAGATGGTCATTTACATAGATATTAGAAGCGATTGAGACACCTTCACCTCCGATCGGATGGTTGGCACCAACCAAAAAATAGGTGCCTAAACTATCAACGTCAACTTGAAACCATCCTGACACACCCGGTTTTTCTTCTGCCATTTCGGCTTCAGGTGCCATTTCCCCTTCAGACGCATGTGCGTCTGCAAAGACAGCGGAAGGCACTGCAACAGAAATTATACAAATTATTAGAAAGATAAGGGGTAACTGAAATGCTTTGAATTTCATAAAAGTCTCCTTAGGTTAACATAAGTTGCTACTTATGTAGCACAATCTGTATGAAGATTAATTTATTAATTCGGTAATTTTGGTTCGCACGAAACACGCGTACCCCGCTGCTGGCGAGGCGGGGAATGCCTAAAGACGAATGCGCGTATGGCATTCGCCATGATTCATCCCGTTGATTTCTTCCTAACCTCGCTACATTACCGATTTATTTTCTTAATCTTCATTTAGATTATGCATATTAGTCCGCAAACTAACAGTTTACGCTACAAAATCTTGCAAAATATGCATTATTCTCTATTAAAGACGGTGTTTTCATGTCTAAAAACTTATAGGTAGCAACTTGGGTTAAGTTAAGCAAATAAATTTAAAGTATATCCTTTGTTTCTTGCTTCTACAAGAAATTATGGAGCAAGAAACCGTTCATTGAAAGAAAAAGTTGTTCAAAGTTTATTTTGACTCTTAATCAATCTAAGAGTTCTTCACATCGTTATTCCATTATTAGTATACCTTAACTACCGAATTGATTTCAACAATTTTGAAACAACGGCAGGCCATTTAGTTTTCTTAATTTTTTATTGGGTCGCGACCGGCAATCAACAGCAGGGTTTTATTGACAATTCAACGATTTAACTTGCCAAAGCCTCTGAAACATGATATTATTAAATGTGATGACTACAATTTGATCATCTATATCAAAGGTTCTCTGCCTTCACACAATGCCATTTTTATAGAACTCACGTAAAAAATCAATTCAAATAGGAGAATTTGTAAGTGAAATATATTCTGTCTTTAGTCGGTGTTATTTTTTTGATGTTTTTTCAATTGAGTTGTGGATCCGATGAAGAAGTGAAAACCATGCCGGAAACAGAAGTTCCGGAAGCTGAAGTTATGGGCACCGACCAGGGTAATTATGGGTTACCGATACTACCAGAAGTGAATCTGACGAGTATGTATGAAGCGGGAGTGCGTGAGTTAGAGGTGAACAGCGAACTTCACCTGATAACTGTTCTTGATGGAACAGACAAAGTGTCAATCAAGGTGAAGTATTTAGGTATGCGTGACTTCAATTTCGGATTTCCGCTCTATGAGTTTGAGTTGACGGATCCGATAGTTGAAAAAATGGGCGGTATTGCCCAAGGCATGTCGGGCAGTCCTGTGGGTCCGGAAGGGCGTGTGATAGGAGCGTTAGCGTATGGGGATAGTTTCGGCACAGCACCATATCGTTTCTGGGCAACCGCTATTGATGCGATGGAGGAGGCGCGAGATCACAGTCCATTGGGCGAGTTCATGGATGCGCCGGGGGCACCGAGTGTTCACACGCGATGGGCGCCAATTAAAACCCCATTGGTCGTTAGCGGAATAAATCAGCGTCGGGTTGAAGATGTTAGCAAACGTCTTAGGTCATCGCGATTTGATGCGATCAATTTTGTTGCTGATGTCGGGGGTGCTCCCGCTAACGCACCAACTGTATCGGGTGATTTAGAAGCTGGTGACATGATAGGTGTTGCTATCGCGACAGGCGATGTTGTCGATCTTACTGCTTACGGCACGGTGACACAAGTCTATAATGACGGTACGTTTGTAGCATTCGGACATTCGTTTCGATATGATGGCGCAGTTTCATTGCCTGTATATCAAGCGATGACCGCTGGTATCGTTGCTAACTTACAAATCCCCTATAAATCTGTGGTTAAGTACGGAGAACCAATCGGTACACTCACGAAGGATTTGAGTGCTGCTGTTGTCGGTGAACTTGGTGATCCACCGGACATGATACTTGTCACGGTGTCTTATCATCCGATCAACAGTGATAAACCGATAAAGACAAAATCTGAGGTGGCTTATGGGCAAGAATGGGCAATTGCACCTGTTGTGGCGTGGACAGTAGACGCACTCAGACGTGAATGGACGGGTGGCACATCAGATGGGACATTGGTGCTAT
Organism: Candidatus Poribacteria bacterium; assembly: GCA_965221425.1. Lineage (GTDB taxonomy): Bacteria > Poribacteria > WGA-4E > WGA-4E > WGA-3G > MSPOR6. The sequence continues at coordinate 2,628,121 of OZ244889.1, forward strand.
CGTTTGAGGAAACCAAAAAAACTTATACGCACCGGTGGCGGAATGTTTCGCCGGACCCATTTTTTGATACCTATGAGAATCTCGATTATGCTGTGAGCGAATTCACAGACCCATTGAAAAATGCTGCGGGAAAGGCTACTTTGAAATTGATTTCTGTTGAGATAACGGACAAACCGCAGCTTGCATCGGCAGAAATAATAGATGTAAAGGTGCCGGATAACGTTCGCACTGGAACGCAGGTAACGATCACGGTTGTGCTATTACCGCATTGGAGTGTTGCCGAAGATGGTGAGCGGACGATTGAAAAAGACATATCGCTTAATATCCCATCCGATTTTGAAACGGGAAGAGTAGAGCTTAAAGTAGAAGCCCAAGCCGTCGACCTGTTTGACCTTATTTTTGATTTTGATTTTGATCTCGATTTTGATAGCGACACCGAAGATGAGGGCCCTCCGCAAACGCTTGACGAACTTATTGAGGAACGACAAGACAGAATATCAGAACCGGGAACGATCAAGGTAACGCTGGAAGCTAACGGTTCTTTAAAAGACATTGAGGAGGAACTCATACTTGACGATTACGTTGTTACCGGTGAAATCACGGATTTTATTTCCATAGAGTGATAGCAGAACACAAGCGGACACAATGGACATACCCAAAATCTACGACTGTATGCTAAATTTACGTAAGTCCAAAAATAAAACTGAGAACAAAATTATCCTAACAGAGAAAACAAATAAAAGTGGTTTTAACATTAGCTAATCCGTATCTCACACATTATCAGCCGCCACCTGCACACAGTTATCTGTACCGACAGTGGTGTGCCAGGGGTTATCAACCAGGTCTCCATCCTATTTCACCTGATAGTGAATTAGGCACATGTATTGGGCAAATGGGATGGGTAGGGGCCCATGCCCATGCCCACGACTACTTATGGGCTTCAGCAGGTAATATGGGGGTAATACTATCAGAACCGGTAGATACGAAATGCCTTATCCCTTATGATGAGGCACCACGGTACGCATTACCTGCCGCGATTGTCGTGAAAGGGTTAGCTGGTAGACATGTGCTTTTGACCAAATCAGGTTCACGGTTGGACATGATAGGTATAGAACATCCAGCACTAAATGTCACGGTCATTGAGGTAGAACAGGATGGAACGCATTATCGAATGCGTTTTGGCACACAGACACAGGCTGAGATAGGTAATTCTGCAGAGGCAGAAAATGTCACATCTTCTTGTGTACCAACAAGCGAGATGTTCCATTATCTCCTAATTTTTGAGCAACTTGAAAAACACGGATTTCAGGCATTAGTCCACTTACAGCCGAAGTTCCTAAACCTAATCTCACGGACAGAACACGGTCGTCCTGATCGTTTTTATAGTTTTCTTAAGGGGTACGAACCGGAAACACCTATCATTTATGATGCATCTGGCGGAATAGGATTCGTTCAGGAACGGGTACCGGGAATACCGGAGTTATCTTATGAGAGTTTACGACTTTTTGAAAACGGTTCTGATCCAATGCGCCATATCCTTTACTGGATTGGACACGGCACTTTCTCACGCGGGACAGACGTTTTAGAGGCATATAAACACGCAGAGTACTTTGAAGCAGTAGCACAAATGGCGTGGGAGGCAAATCAGAGGCAAGTTTCAGCGGAAGCATATAGCGAAGAAATTGTCAACTGTATCCTCCGCGAATTTAATGCAAGCCGCGCTTTGTCAGAAAATGAACCTGTAGAGCAAAGTGAGACTGCCACAGTGCCATTAGACCTTCAACGAGAGGACCAAACGCCAGAGAACCTGTACAACTATCCATGATACGCTTAGTCCGTGGAGTTTACTTCAAGCTATATCAGATAAGATATATGATGTAAAATACTAAGATTTGCGAAGGAGATATTTAATGAAAGAAACACAGCAACCACCTGTGGTTGAAGATACAGAAGAATCACAACAGACAAAACCGCAAAACTTAGAAGCCTATCTCAGAGAGAGTATATTTGGAGATGAATTCCGTGATTATAATGAAAAACTTGAAAAATTGACCCAAGAACTTGAAATTGTCCAACAGAGTATTGTTGAAGTCGAAACGCGGTTGTTGAAGGAAATTGCGGCGGTTAAAGCACAATACGGAGATATACCGGATAATATTGTACAACGCGTTGATAATCGTATTGACGAACTTATTAGCCGTAGTGAAAACGACCTTGAGAAGTTATCAATGCTTATCAATGAGTTTGCAACCGACTTTCAGGTGCAAATTGATGGCCTTCGAACGGAAACTCAAATGCTCCAAAATACAGGACAGTCAGACCGACAAACGCTTGCCGATGCGTTGATAGCAATCGGCACGCAACTGAAAAAAGAATCATGAAAACTACAACATATTTTCTCATTTTTCTGTTTCTGCTTATACCGTGTAGCATTACATTAGCATCCCCCTCGTCAAAATTGGATACCGAAGAGATCTCCATTGTTGCCGTAGGCGATATAACAATAGGGAGCAACTTGACACCATTCATTGAACGGCAGGGAGCAGGTGCATTTTTTGAGGGGACAGCATCTATTATTCAATCAGCGGATGTTGCCACAGTATCGTTAAACACCAGTATTTCGGACAGAGGAGAGCCAGATCCAAGGCGCGACCCACGTTTTCGCGCTGCTCCCGGACTCGCACGCGCACTCGCAAATGCAGGATTTGATGCAGTTTCATTAGCAACACCACATATCATGGATTTTGGAATTGAAGCACTTCAAGATACGGTAACCAATTTGGAATGGTATAACGTTAAGTATATGGGGGCGGGAAAGTCACCCGCTGCGGCAAATGCACCTGCATGGTTAGAAGTTAAGGCTAAAAAAATTGCCCTATTCGCTTATTTGCGCGGGAATGAATTCAATATGGCATCGTTAGACCCTGTCGCCTCTGCTGCCTACAGCCAAATGGTCCGTGCTGTTCAAGAGGTAGATAATGCTGCAGAACTTGTCATCGTTTGGTTACATTGGGGGAAAAGGGACGCAGAACCCACGGCACAACAAGCAAGTATCGGACGGCAACGTATCTTTGCGCAAGCACTTATCAATGCTGGTGCCGATCTGGTTTTATGTCAACAACTCCATACACTCGGCGGTATTGAACTCTACAAAGGGAAACCGATTGTATATAGTCTTGCAGACTTCATCTATGATACCTATTCATTACAGTATGCGCGCACAGTAATTCCGAAAGTGACTTTTGTAGAAGGAACACTCAAATCTATTGAATTGATTCCGATTTTGGTAGATAAACTGGACAAGTCAATTCCTCAGCCAATTCTTCTCAAAGCTAAAGGTTCTACCGCGGAGGCTGCTGATAAAAATTTGGAAGAATCTGCCATAGAGACTTTGCAAGAGTATCAGAAACGGTGCGCTGCACTCAAAACAGAGGTAATCATTGAAGGAGAACGCGGATGGATTAACAACGGCCACAAATCCCAGTAAAGCGTTTGAATAATGAACCATCCGTAGCAGTTAGCGATGATCTGAGAAATATGAAAAGGAGAAAAATATCAATGGAAAACGAACACGAATCTACTACAGAACATGAAGATTCTGAAGAAATCTTAGAAACAGCGGAACTACCCATATTACCGGTGAATGATCTTGTCATCTTTCCTTATATGCCACCGGTGCCACCTTTTCCACCGCATCATGTTGCCCTTTCAGGAAAGATGGTAATGGATGCTGTTGATGATGCAATGCTAAACGGTGAGCGGGTGCTCTGTATTTTCCAAACTAATTCGGGGCGCAGCCTGGACATAGACCCGCGCGCAGTTAAAGATATGACTCTGGAAGAATTAAGTCCTATCGGCAGCTTAATTCATATTCTCCGCGCGAAAAAGGATGATGAAGATGTACTATTTCTCGCCAACGGTCGCGCACGGGTTCAAATTGAGGAAATACTACACAATGAACCGTTTTTGAAAGCACGTGTTCGCCTTTTGGAAGATGAAGAGGATTTTGAAGAGGACATCGAAGATGATTTAGAAATTGAGGCACTTGTCCGAAGCACTGATGAAATGTTTCAGCGCATTGTCCAACTTTCCTCACGTTACCAAGAAGAACATGGCATCATGGCGAAAAACATTGATGAACCTGGACGGTTAGCCGATTATATTGCCGCTGTCTTAGACCTCAAACCGCAAGAAAAACAACAGGTACTGGAGGCAGTCTCTATTCCTGAGCGTCTTAATAAACTTGCTGTTATCCTTGCTAAAGAGGTTGATCTGCATGAGTTGGAAAGCAAAATTCAATCCAACGCACAAGCCGTTATCAATAAAGGACAACGGGAATACTTTCTCCGTGAGCAACTCAAAGCAATTCAATCGGAACTCGGTGAATCAGATGATTTAGCTTCTGATATTGACGAAATGCATCAACAATTGAAAGATGCCAATTTACCACCAAAAGCACACAAAGCGGCTACCAAAGAACTTAATCGTCTTTCCAAAATGCAGTCCTATTCTCCAGAAGCCACTGTCTCACGGAATTATTTAGATTGGATCCTCAATTTACCGTGGTCAGTTCACACGGAAGACTCTATTAATCTTACAAAGGCGATGAAAATACTCAATGAGGATCACTACAATTTAACGAAAGTCAAAGAGCGTATTGTTGAACATCTTGCAGTCAAAATTCTCAAATCTGACATGAAGGGCCCTATCTTTTGTTTCGTAGGTCCACCAGGGGTGGGAAAGACATCTCTCGGTAAATCTATTGCACGCGCTATTGGTAGAAAATTTGCCCGTATCTCCCTGGGGGGTATGCACGACGAAGTCGAAATCCGTGGACATCGCCGGACCTATATCGGTTCAATGCCCGGCCGTATTATTAAAGGGATACGGCATGCAGAATCTAATAATCCTGTTTTTATGCTTGACGAAATAGACAAACTCGGTTCCGATTTTCGGGGTGATCCAGCAGCTGCTCTGCTTGAAGTGCTTGACCCTGAACAAAACCACGCATTTACTGATAACTATTTAGATGTCCCATTTGATCTGTCACAGATAATGTTCATCACAACGGCAAACCAGATTTACACAATTCCGCCGCCACTTCGTGATCGGATGGAAACGATTGAGTTGCCCGGCTATACTTCAAACGAGAAGAAGCAGATTGCAAAACAGTATCTGATTCCGCGCCAACTAAAGGAAAACGGCATTACGAAGAAACAATTGAGTATCTCCGATGCAGCAATTGGAAAAGTGGTCAAAGAATATACACGCGAGGCAGGTGTTCGGAATTTGGAGCGCGAACTTGGCACGTTGTGCCGTAAATCTGCGCGCCGCGTAGCTGAAGGGCAAACTGATCGCACCAAGATTGGCGTCAAGGAAATACCGAATTATCTCGGTCCTCAGAAGTTCGATTCCGAAATTGCAGGCAGAACGGCTGATGTCGGTGTTGCTACCGGTCTCTCTGTTACACCTGCGGGGGGTGAAATTCTCTTTGTTGAAGCGACTGCCTCCCAAAAACAGAGCGGAAAAGGAGAACTTCTTGTCACTGGACAGATAGGTGATGTGATGCAGGAATCAGCACAAACCGCACTCACTTATGTCAAATCCCAAGCATCTGCCCTAAAATTTGACACACTTGCGCTCCAGGAAGATCTTCATATTCATGTGCCTGCGGGAAGTATTCCAAAAGATGGACCCTCAGCAGGTATCACAATTGCTATTGCCCTTGCTTCCATCGCTATGAAGCGGGGTATTAACCCAGAAGTAGCCATGACAGGTGAATTGACGCTAAGAGGTAAAGTACTACCTATTGGAGGCGTAAAAGAAAAAATCCTCGCCGCCAAACAGGCAGGTATTAAGAAAATTATTGTGCCACAAGGTAATCAAAAAGATTTTGTTGAAATTCCAGAGGATATCCAAGAAGGGCTTGCATTCCTCTTTGTAGAAAATATGGACGAAGTTTTTTCTGAGGTATTTGTATGACTTTTAGAAATATTTTTAAGCAGAATAGGTTGACAAATTACCTTATGATAGTGTAAAATTATAATGTTGAGCGCCCGAAACACCACCTAACCTTGTTAAGATGGCGATCACAACATCACCATGAATTCCTTGTTTAAGGTAAGGAGATATGACATGAAAAGCATTAGATGGAACAGCATAGTTCCTCTCCTCATAGTATGTGCCATTGCTGCATATACATACATGTTCACTTCCTCAACCTGTTGGGGAAATACAGACAACGTAAAACTTAATAACAAAACAAAAGAACGTGCGCCGCTTTTTCTGAAAGATATCGCACCTATCCTTGATAAGCAAGGGTGTTCCGCAGGACTCTGCCACGGAAAATTCGGTGGACAAGGCGGTTTGAATCTATCCTTGCTGACTTTGAACCCAGAAAGTGATTATGAACCGATTGTGCATCATAACCGTGGGAGACGTATCAATCTGCTTGAACCTGAGCAGAGTCTCTTGTATCTAAAACCGACTGGGCAGATTCCGCATGCGGGGGGTGTGAGATTTGGGGCTAACTCCGATGAAGCGGAGACCATTCTTCGATGGATATCCGCTGGTGCGCCTTTCTCACCCGACGAACCACGCTTGGAAAAACTTGAAATTGAACCGCGTGAAGTTGCGTTTACTGCTGTTGGTGAAACAACGCAGCTAAAGGTCCTTGCACGTTTTACTGACGGATCAGTTGAAGATGTTACAAAGCAGGCAGTTTATGAATCTAAAGATGAACCGGTTGCTGCTGTCACGGAATCTGGACTGGTAACAAGTGAACGTTGGGGTGGGACTGCTATCTTAGCAAGATACTTAGGAGTCGTCTCCTCCTCTTTTATTACCGTTCCAAGAGAAGCTGATGAGAAACCGTACCCAGAAATTCTAACAAACAATTTCATTGATGAATTCGTTGCGGCAAAACTTAAAAAATTGAATGTGCGTCCCTCTGAACTCTCTTCAGACTCTGAATTCATGCGAAGGGTCTATCTGGATACTGTCGGAAAGTTACCTACATCTGATGACGTCAGAAAGTTCCTCGCTGATTCAGATCCAGAAAAACGTTCACGCTTGATTGATGCGCTAATGGAAACCCCCGACTGGGTTCATTTGCGCACATTAAAAATGGCAGATATGTTACGTGTGCATCCACGGCGATTAGGAAATGGACAATTCGGCGAACGCGCTGCTGTCCTATTCCACGAATTCATCCGGGATTCCGTTGCCGAAAACAAACCGTACAACAAGTTTGTACACGAAATATTGACAGCCACGGGGAGTACCTACCAAAACGGTCCTACCAACTATTATCGGATTGAACGGCAACCTTCAGGTAGAGCTGAAACGACTGCACAAGTATTTCTCGGCATTCGTCTCAGTTGCGCTCGATGTCACAAACATCCTTTTGACGAATGGACAACTGATGATTATTGGAACTTCGCCGCATTTACAGGCAAGGTTAACACCCGTGGTGGTGGAATCTACCAGGAACTGGTCGTTTATCACAACCCAGCGGGTCGCGTTATTAACCAATCTGTTCAAGGAAATCGGGGACAGGTTGCACAACCGACGTTCCTGGGTGGCGAAACGCTTCCTGAAGCGCATAGAGCGAAGGCGATAGATCATCTCGCAGATTGGATTACTGCCGATTCAAATCCATATTTCGCAAAAGCGACCGTCAATCGTTTGTGGAGTTACTATTTCGGTAGAGGGATTGTTGACCCCGTTGACGATATGCGCGCGACTACACCTGCAAGTGTTGAAGGGCTCTTGGAAGCATTAGCGGAAGAGTTAGTGCGCAGCGGGTATGATACCAAACATATTATAAAATTGATGCTTAACTCCCGGACCTATCAACTCTCTGCAACACCGAATGAAACGAACGAGTTAGACGATAGATTCTTCTCCCGTTTCATGCCACGGCCTCTAATGGCACAGGTGCTGCTGGATGTGCTAAACGATGTTACGGGAACATCAGAGAAATATGGACGGTATCCGACAGGTTTCCGCTCTGTTGAAGTAGAGCTCCCGTTCAATTCACGTTTTCTGAATCTTTTTGGTCGTTCCGATAGGGAGTTCTTGGGGAACTTAGATCCCTTGCTTGAACCGACACTTACGCAAGCACTTCACATCATCAACTCCGGTTATGTGAACGACAAGCTGAGAAGTCGTAACGGCACAATTACCCAGCTACTTGAACCGAAGACGGGGGAAAAGTTACAACCGGCAGAATTGGTTACGGAGTTGTATCTAATGACCTTGAGTCGTCATCCCACCGAAGCGGAACTCGAAACGGCTACGACACATCTTGCCGATAATGCCACAAGGCGCGATGACACAGAGGACCTACTCTGGGCACTTATTTCATCCCGTTCTTTCTTGTTTAATCGGTAAACGTGTCCAAGTATTAACCTTTAAGGCAGGTGAAGATAGGTGAATATTCATATCGCCATCTTCACCTGCCTTATTTTTTATAGTGAATACCACAAGCGTATTCAGCGGGATTATAGTAAAATCCGAAAATATGTGGACATTTCAATGCACAACAATCCCTGTACCATAACGCTGGCGAGGCGGGGAATGCCTAAATGGCATTCATACCGTTGATTTCTTCCTGACCTTGCCAATGTCCAGGTAATTGTGAATTTCACTATAAAACTAAATAGCCTGAAAACGGGTTTATTTCTCTATTTTTGGGCGCGGACGCACGACCCGAAATCCAATCGTATGTGTTGAATCGAGTGGATAGGACTTAAAACGTAAACTCGAACGTAGAAACGCACTACCCATATTCCATGCACCACCACGAATGACTCGTGCGCGCAACACATCGCGGAAACGAAGGTTTAGTGGGTTTTGTCTCACATCTTCGCTGTTTTGCTGGTAAAAAGAAGGGTTATATTCGTCGAGACACCATTCCCAGACGTTTCCAGCAAGATCGGCAATACCGTTCGAAGATGTACCGTGTGGAAATTGTCCAATAGGTGTTGGACAGTTATAGCGGCGTGCAAAATTTGCATGGTGTCGTGCCTTTGGCAGTTCACTTCCCCACGGATATGTCCGCCCATCCGTGCCGCGTGCTGCACGTTCCCATTGTGCCTCAGTCGGCAAACTTCCACCGATCCATTCTGCAAAAGCTTGTGCGTCAAACCATGTTACACCTACGATAGGCTGTGTATCGGCATTGAAGTTGTCGTTTTTCCATGTTTCTTCACCTTGAGCCCCACGTGGGGGCGGGCGTCCGGTTGCTTCAATGAAGGCTCGGTATTGTGCGTTGGTAATTTCATGCCGTGAAATTTGGTAAGCTGAGAGATAGACGCTATGTTGTGGCACTTCAGCGTCAAAGGAGTGTTTTTCGAGCAGGGAACTTCGTAATTTTGCGTCCCTGTAAGCGGCTTCTGCTTCCTGTGGTGTGGAGCCCATTATGAATTCGCCTTCTGGTATAGCAACCCATTCTATAGTGGCAAGTGTTTTTTTCGCAGCAGAACTTAATTCGGCAGTAATAACCCCTTTCCAAACACTAAGAAAAAATATCAGAATCGTAAGACAGACATATCGCATAACCCAAAAATTCCTTTTAGCATATTTTCCCATGCTAATAAGAATGTGTCAAATTTTAGGTAGATTCACATCAGGGATTCCACAAAGGACTATAACGATCTATTTTACGTCAACGTGCCGCGTAACAACAGGTTGTCTTTCATCACTTCGCCATCGCGATTTCGGGTGCCAGATGGCATGTAATGGATGACCATCGCCCGACGGTCTCGGGATGATCGGTTCGGATTCGTTTGGTGGAGTGTCATGCAGTGATGAACCATCGCGCATCCTGCCGCAACTGGTACAGGCACTGCACGATCCACATCAGCCTCCACCTGCAACAATGCTGGCACATTACCTTTCTCTGACTCAGCGCGGCCGTGCGCTGCCAATCCTTCTAAATAACTGCCGGGAATTACGTTCATACAACCGTTCTCCTCGTCAGCATCATCAAGTGCAATCCAGATGCTCACAAGATTGGGCGGCTTGCACTGCCAATATGCGTTGTCTTGATGCCAATACACTTCGCCGCCGTGATAGGCGGGTTTGTAGAGTGCCTGATCATGAAATAACTGGATATTGCTTCCGATTAAACTTTCTGCGATGTCTAACAGTGGTTCGTGATAGAGTAATTTCCGATATTCCTCATCATGACGCCACATCTCCATGATTTGCAACATTTCTTCGGCACGATCAGCGTCTTTATCACTTTCCGAGTCCCCGACAACTGCAAGATTACGCATCCCCTCACCGATTGTGCCACGTTTCTCCGTAAACAACGCATCATAATGTTTGTGTAGCACGGCAAGGTGTTCATCATCAATAACTTGTTTGTCTATTTTAAGATAACCTTCACGTTTGAATTGTTCTACCTCTTGGGGCATAAGTTTCATTACACTACTCCTATTGTGGATTATAAAAATACATAGACATTATTTCCTCGCAAGAGGGAAATCCGCCACTGCTTGTCTGAGACGTTTGGAACTCTGACTCTGTAAGCAGACATGATCAGGATGTGCATATCAAATCGATCAGCAATCTGATTATAGACCTCAATGGCTTCTCCAATCAGATTCATATCTATCTGCTTTTACCCTTTCGGTTCATCCAAAAACGCATGAATAAACCCCACGCAAAGCCCATTAGCAACCAAATTGGTAACATAATAAACATCATTACCAAATCCAATTCTTTTCTATTCAGAAGATTCCATATCTGCGGAATGACTTCGAGAATTACCCACATGAGTCCACCGAAATAGAAGGTGCCTCTAAAAAGCCAATTTATGGACTTTGCTTGAATTAACGGACGTTCAAGAGCATTCGCTAATCTTTCCTTTTCTTTTTCCAGCCATTTTGGACGGAAGAACCGTGCAGGGAAATACCATAGCGGATATGTAATCATCAATATTGCGAGACTAAAAATGTTCCATAGACATGGAATTACTTGATGGCAACTTGGACAAACAAAGCCAAACCAATTCCCAAAAGCACTCCATTTTGCCCACAAACGGGCGTCATTCAGTGTTTCACAGTGCGGGCAGGGAATGTAACAACGTTCCGCCCAAGGTTTATCACTCTCTTTGTCAACCAACGAAACTTTGGGTTGTCGTTGTCCCAAAATCAGTTCGTTGAATATTGCTGCTGGGAACAGTACCCAGAATAAGATAAAGGGGTGAGGTACTGCCCATATTTCGAATCTGTTTTTGTCGTATTGCATCGGATTATCTCCATGTTAAAAGGTTCCTCATTTTAAGAGACTTTTTACTTTTCAGTCCTTACTTCAGTATCAGTTAACATCAGATTCTTCAAGAATCTACTGATATGTCTGTGATGCTACATCGTACGCCTCGCGAGCGGCATCGCGTTCTTCCTCTCTAATAAGGTTTACCTTTTGATTCCAGCAGACCTCTACTGCATCCAAACACCATTGCGCACTTCTGCGACTCGCGCGGATCGGTTTACCGTCGACAATAACAAAAACTGGATTTGTATGAGACGATGGGAAGATACGGAGCGCAACCCAGCTGGACCTATCAATAGATGCCTCAAATTGAAGGGGCACGATTTTACCATCAGCCACAATCTCTCTTCTCTCAACTGCTTGACCGTTGACAATCAGTTCAACGGGAACGTTACGAGTTTCACCAATCCGAGAGCGTTCTATATCCCAATACGGTTGCTGATCCAAAGAACGATTCTGTATCTCAGGATTGGGCTTTTCATCAAGTCGCGCTGCTACGCGAGCCGTGATAGTCACTGTGTCAGGTCTCTCCAAATCCAACTGACTAATTTCGCCAGTCGTTGTTTTTTCACCAACTGGCACACCTCCCACGGTAAAATCCAACAGGTGACTTTTGCCGTCTCCAACGTAGGAACGTCCATCACGTAAACCTGCTACCCAGACATCAAAGTTGAGGGGACCGTCAGGCATTTTCACATATATCCGCCCCAATCCTACACGTTCTCCGTAAATACAAGGAAAATCTGTCTCGCCACTGATTCGGGTGCGAAAGCCACAATTCAGTGTGTGGTACCAGATGTTCAATTCCCAGACAGCTGGCGTGTCTACCGTAGAGATGAAATCAACAGCGTCATGAACAACGTCTACAATATATTCATTTGCCCCGATACCATCAAAAGGCGGCATGTTATAATTGGGGCTCGTCTCCATCTACTTTCAAACCCCAACCACTGTGACTAAAACCCGTAACCGCGCCCTGTTCCTTTGCCCATTGAAGCACAGGGAGAGCCCAACTCGGCCACTCCTCAATACGTTCAACACCTTTATAGTCATCTTCAGTTAATCCTAATAAGGAAAGATGTCCCGCGTGGGAAGAAGGAAATCCTGAGACTTCCACATCGTAACGCATCACATAATCATCAGTAGAAAGTTCATGGACTTTGCCGTTAAAGAATTGCTTCTGAAAATACCAACAGGGTCCCCAAGATAGCACACACCCAACATTAAGGTCTTCGCCCAAAATATGTCGCATCAGGTCTTCAGGTGTCACACCCTCGGTAGGGCTTTCATAGTGAGCGCAACCTGCAGCATGAACATGGTGATCTCCAGAACGCCAACCTTCTGCAGCGATATGAATCCATCTTTCCAAACGAAATGTCTCTTGATACTTCTCAGCGTTGGGAACGGTTATAGTTTTTGTCTTAACCTGATATTCAGGTCCACGCGTATATTCAACACTGTATTTGCCGGGTGGTAGCAAAACCGATTCTCCGTTGTGTCGATAGATTTGGTTATGAAAGAAGAAATCTGGTGCCAATCGTCGTCCACGTGATGGATAAACTCGATTCAATTGGTCACGAATAATAAATGATGCAGTTGTTGGTTTCCCATCAAAGTCCAAGACTTCTAATGTTACGTTTACCGCTGGGACACATTTAAATAAGATAGGTACCTCACTTCGGAAACCAATATCTTGTGTTCCTTGACCAACATTGAAACTGACTATCGCTTCTCGTTTTCCAGCATCACGACTGGAGAGTTGAATGATTCTATACTCTAATTCCAAGCCAGAAAGGTCTCGTTTTAGCGGTGGTTTAGAGAAAACACTAATTTCAAGAAAACGATTTGGAATGTCGCTTTGGGAGATAGCTGCCTGTGGTTCAGGACTTCCAGTGGAACGCTTGTAAAGCGGCGCGGCATTTTGCTCTCAGCTGCAAGGGGTGCTGTCACACCAGCCTCGTTGTGAACCTTCACTAAAAAGGTTCGCCAACCTTGTTGCATGAGTTCCTTATTTGCCGAACCTTCCTTAACCTTCACACGACTCTCAGGATTTATATTAATTCCAGCCAAACAGTATGCGTCCAGAATATTTTGAATATCAACAACTGCTTGTTTTTGGTCTTCAGAAACCAACACTTTCTTGATCGCCGTCAGGTCGTCTTCAGATAGCGGGGAGCCCAGATAATCTAACGCCTCAATGAGCCGCTGTGTTGCTGAGGCTAAAGGCTGAAATTCCACCTCGGAAACTATACTTAGTTCATCGGTGAAACCTACAGAAATAAAAACTGAAAATAGCATTAAGCTGGTAATTACAAAATAAAATAGTCTGCTAATTCCTTTTTCTGCTATAGTCTTATATTGACTTATCAATTTTTGCACGGTCTACTCCTCATCTTATATGTTAATTGTTTCCTGACTGAAGTTGGCTAAAGCATTTATATAAACAGTTGCGGATTTGCGCAAGCACTCAATCCTCTCTTTGGAAATAGGTCCACTATCTTCTTCAACACATAGGTCAGATATGATACGTACTCCAACGTACTTGACGTTATTAATCGCACAGACATCCACAATCGCCGCCGATTCCCAATTGACAGCTACGGCACCACTTTCCTTAGCAATCCTATCTCTAATTTCACGGTCGTATATGTCCATATCTCCACAAATTACAGGAGATTTTGTGAGAGTGACGTTGGGATTTTCTGATAAAATCGTTGTGAACCTGTGTATTGAAGAAGCGGAGGCACTGAAAAGACGCTCCCTCCATACATCTTGCTCACGTTGAATCTCTACTCTATTTGAAACGTTATGTTCTGAGACACCGTTAATCACTATAACTTCCCCGATTTCTAAGGTATCAATTAATCCACCTGCAAATCCGAACTCAAAGAAGGTTTCTACTTCATATTCGTCTATTATCATTTGACACATTGATGCTGCACGCACTTTGCCCATACCGGATTGCATGATAATCCACTGCTTACCTCTATTGCAACACTCAAACTGTAATCTTCCATTCCAGTCAACAGTTTCATTCACGCCTTGTCCTAAGGCATTGAGAAGTGCCAAGGTTTCGTCCGCGTAAGCAGTCATGATACATAGTTTGCTCCCCATAGACTACTCCAGAGCGAAACTCGTAAGTGAAGCGTGCCGGATATCGTCCAGTTCTTGCGCACTGAAAACGCCTGCTTGATAGAGATTCCGATATTCTTCGGAAACGCTTTGTCCGAATATAATCAAATCGTCTGTATTGATAGTCACAGGCACACCGTTATCAAATAAGATACGAATAGGGTGAGATGATAATTCCTTAACACCACCCAACATCACATTGCTCGTGGGACACACATTTAATTGAATTTGATTTTGGGATAGCCACTGCATAATTTCAACCGATTCTGCAGCTGCGATACCGTGTTGCACCTCGTCTAAGTCAAGGACTTCAACAGTCCTCCTTATTTCCTCAGCACCTCCGAACTCTCCAACATGCGCTTTTAGTTTCATGTTTGTTGTACGTGCCTTAACAAACAGTGGCTTCATCACTTCTGGAGGACATACTTCTTGACGACTATAGAGGTCAATTGAATAAAATATACCTAATTCTACCGCTTCGTGCGCTAACGCCATCAGCTTTGGGTCATCAGCACACCCACGTGAAAAGCCCAACTCTGGACGCAGATCTGCCTGTGCTTGATATCGTTCAGCTAACGCTTCAATAAATACGCACAGTCCGGCTAATCCATCGGGATAGAACTCTGCCAGTCGGATATCGAAACTCATCTCAAGCATAACAACACCGTCTTGGATTGCATTGTCCATCGCTGATACCGCGACAAACTCAAAACCTTCACGGTGTTTTATGTGAGGCGCTAAAACCGCATCCGCGTATTCCATCATCCCCTCAATACCTTTCATTTTAGAGGGTGGTTTGGTTAGGGAATGCCCTAGCCAATGTTCTACACTTCCCCGTCGTGCACTGAAGAAAGCATGGCAGTGAACATCCGTTTTAGGTGCTGCTTTTACAGCATCTAAATCATCTGTAGATAGTGCTTTAATAAAATCGGTATGTCTCATATCAAATATTGATCTTTAGGTTATTGAGTCAAACTCGCGCTATTTTAGCATGATTAGAAACGGAGCACAATCAAAATAGGAATCGCCAGCGCTATTTAGTTCTTCATATTTACGTTATAGTAAAACCCACAATTACTTGGACATTTGCGAGGTTAGGAAACCTCGCCAGCGAGAAGGTATTGGGATTGTTAGTTCATTGAGATGTCCACATATTTTCGGATTTTACTATAATTTGTTCTGTATCCCTCTTCTGTAGGAGCGACCTCCCGGTCGCGACTTTTCAGCTAAAACAAGTAAATGTCCAAAACTAAATAGCCCTTGATTCTTATTGACCGTCAAGTAAGCAATTGATATAATAAGCAACAATTGGGAATAGTCACGGCATATTTTGGAGGAACAAATGGAAAACGAAGTAATGAGTAATGAGGAAAATTATGCTTTTGATGTAGCAGGTTACTTACATATTCCGGGGGTTCTAAACCAAGAAGAGGTAGCGGCACTGAATGAGGCATTAGATGCAGTAGGAGAAAATGAAACACTATTAGGCGGAGACAGCCCACTCCGCGAGCTGTTCCGCGATCTGCTGGTACATCCTAAATTAGTGTGGTATTTGAACCAGATTGTTGGTCACGGCTTCCGACTTGATCAAACCCCTCAATTAATAGGGCAACGAGAAGATGTAGTAGGTACAACACTCGCCGGTGGCGATGAACCGAGAAATCCGTCTTTAGCATATCGCCAACAAAACGGTCGGAGAAGCTGTCAGGGCGTAAAAGCGATTTGGGCATTGGATGATGTAGTAGAAGGGGAAGGTGGACTGATTGTTGTTCAGGCAAGCCACAAGAGCAATGTTGAAACCCCTCACGACTTGGCATCAGGGGTTGATGATATGGGGTTAGTGCTACAACCAACACTCAAGGCAGGCGATCTATTTTTGGTCGCGGCACCTACGCTCCAAGGTGTTCGACCATGGAAAAATGAACCGAAAAGGTTATTGACCTATTGCTATGCTGCACGTGCAGCAGTTCAATTTAATCCAGTTGGACCTCACTCAGAAACCGAATCTTTACCCGGATGGGCGGACAAAGCAACGCCTGCACAAAAGGCGGTTATGTATAGACCTGGGTATAAGGATTCAAGTCCTCCGCCAGTATTGAATACAGATGGTGAAAAGACATGGGTGGAGGAAGACGACTCCATCATTCATCCATCAATTTATATCCGCGACCCAGATTCTGGAATTGATGAGAAAGAGTTTTTCTTTTGGGATCTGAATGGATATCTGGTAGTACGTGGTATAATGGATGAGCAGTGGCTTGCGGAGGCAAATGAGGCGGTGGATAAATTCCAAGATCGTATCGTCGTAGGTAGTGAACTCGCTGGAGGGTCGGTAAGTCAAGCAGGTACAGGTCGCCCACTTCTGCCGGGGTTGTTAGACCTACCCGATCCCTATAACGCACCATTTCGACGTATGATTGCGCATCCTACCGTAGTGCAGCGACTCAATTGGATGGGCGGTAGTGGCTATCGCACAGGAGGCGCGACTGTATTCTGCGCGGTTCAAGGAACATCGGGGCACGCGCTGCATGATGGCAATGAACCGATGACACCATCACGCGGCTACTATTTTAAGAACGGTCGTAGTTATGCTGAAACCGTCACCATTACATGGCAATTGCGAGACGTCGAGCCGGGACTGGGTGGTTTTGCATGTGTGCCCGGATCTCACAAGACACAGTATTCCATGCCCCGTGGGATTCGGACGTGTGATGATACGATGGGATTAGTAGTACAACCCGTTATGAACGCTGGAGATGTTCTCTTCTTTATGGACGGTGGTTGCACACATGGGGCATTAGCGTGGAAGAATCCAATTCCAAGACGTGGGGTATTGATAAAGTATCAGTCCAAGAATACCAATTGGGGCGGCGGTGTGGTCGATCCGCAAGACCGATGGGGCGATATGGTTGAAGATATGACTGAGGCACAATTTGCTGTAATGCGAGGACCCGAAAGGGATGGCCGTCACCGGACTGTACCGCGACTGGTCGTGCATGATGGACAAGTGTCCGTTTCCTACGATCCGGAAGGGGATAGTTATTCATCAAAGTATCGAAAACCGGGTGAAAAACGGGAATAGGCTGAAGGGTAGGTATCTTATGTTCAAAACGACGGACAAGACGCTCGTAAGCTGGTTCTGCTTTGATGAGGAAGCCCTCAAAAACTGCAGCGTGATTACCGTGCAGGCGGCTGAAAAGTATGATGCGCTTGCTTTTGGAGAGGATGTCCCAGGTAAGTGGTCCATCGCCAGCGAAGATAACACACGCACGCAAACTCCCGAACAACTCGCGCAAAATCCAGCGCAAGAAATTGTACTTGGACAGTTTATGATGATGGCTGCTGTTTACAAGGACAACACGGTCACCATTTACCGTGATGGGGAAGTGTACGCCAGCTATACTATCAAAGAACCGTATGATTTCCTTAACAGTCCCTATCTACAACTGGTAATCGGTTCGGTCAATCTAAATCCTAACTACGCAACATCGTTCAAAGGAAAGGTTAAAGACGTAAGGATTTATGCACAGGCTTTGACGCAAGAACAGATTAAGGAGCTGAGACCGAACGAGCCATCGGAAATTCAGCCGTTTAGCTGGTATGATTTTTCGATAGATGGTTGGTGGGATGATCGGACAGGAAAATTTCCTGAGTTTAGAAACATTGCAGCGAAAAAAGAGAATGAAGAAGATGCGTATATTGTTTTCGATCGAGACGACAGACACATGTTTACCATGGACAACGAAGCTGTCCGTATCGCTCGTGATTTTCGTCAACGATTGATGCATGATCCGAGCCGCCCGACATACCATCTGGTTAATTCCGATGGTGATACCGAAAGGAACTATTCGACGGATCCCAATTTCATGATCTACTGGAAAGGTCAATATCATTTCGGTTATATGTTAAAAGGCGACGAGCACGCTTTCGGTCACTTCACCAGTACTGACCTTGTTCATTGGCGACGACGTGGGGACTGTGCATTGGGCAGCGGAGGTTGTGGAACGGGCGGTACGATTATTACCAAAGACGGCAAGAAGGTTATTTTTGTCGGTATATTTGGCGGCCGTCCAACATACATAGAAGCATCAGATGAGCATTTGGAGAACTGGTCTAAACCGATAGAGATTGATGTACCGCAAGAGGCACGCGATGCTGATTATTGGACATTCTGGGATCCGACTGCTTGGGTAGAGGAAGATTACTATTACATTTTTACTGGTGATCACGCTATGGAGGATACACGGCCAGGATTAGGTAATTGGTATAAGAGAACAACACTTATGCGCTCAAAAGACTTTAAGAAGTGGGAATTTCTTGGTGAATTTATGACGAAAGAGTTACCAGGACTTGAACATCACGACCATTCTTGCACCGATTTCTTCAAACTCGGTCACAAGCACATGATGTTGCTTATCAGTCATAGCTGGGGTGCCCGATACTATCTGGGTGAATGGAAGGATAACAAATTCACACCCGACTTTCATACCAAGATGAGTTGGACCAACAATTATCGCGGCATACCTATCTATTGGGCACCCAAAACCCTTCTCACACCAGACGGACGTCGAGTTGTTATTACCAGTCTACTGTCTAACCTTGGCAATACTTTATGGAGCTGTGCATTTTCATTGCCCTGGGAGTTGAGTCTGCCTGATGATGGGATTGTGCGTATTAAACCGGTTCGTGAGCTTGCGTGTCTGCGTTACAACGAAACGGTTGAGAAAAACATCGTTGTCAAAAATGGCGAGGACTACAGGTTGAAGGAGATCTCAGGGGATACGGTTGAATTGAATGTAACAATAAAACCTACCGGAGCGAAGGATTATGGCGTAAAAGTGTTCTGCGACAAAGACAATCAGAATGGGATGGAGATCTTCTATTCAGCCGACGAGAAAACGATTTCGATAGGTGATGGCAAAGAAACGGAAAAACCTTATGGTAGTTCCCAACCTTATGGCGTTGCGCCGTTTGAGTTGAACGCGGGAGAGGATTTGAGTTTACGGATATTCATTGACAGGGCATTGGTGGAAGTCTTTATCAATGAACGTCAGGCAGTCGTACACAGGCAACTGCATAAGCCAGAAGACGTTGGGATATGCCTTTACAGCATCGGTGGGGACATTAAGGCAGACGTAACGGGTTGGAAAATGGCACCGGCGAACCAATGGTAAGAGAAGTACCAAGGCGACGAAACGAGAATGTAGCATTCATTGGAAGATAGAACAACTTCATCATTAATATTGCGTAATCCCAAACACAACAAAATGTATTCTAAACTGCTTCATCACTTCAGTCAGCCAGAGCATATAAAGAAGGTGGGAATTTGGATAGTGTCAACTCTACTCCTATTTTGCGGATTTTACACCAACTTATGGCGCGTGGCTGAACAGCAGTGGTTTGACAATCATCAGAAAGACACCGAAAGCCATATTATGGGAAGAATGGTCAAATCACGTCAAGATGGCATCTTCTCGGCTGGTGGTTTGAATGGGTGGGGTACAGCAAAAATTACTGATACGGAGTGGATACCGCCAACAGAAAGGACCCCACAATATACAGCTTATCTTCACAATCTCACCTTTGATAAATTTTCAACCTACAATTCACAACCTGGCGGTCAAGGCATGATTTTTAGTCTACTTAATAGACTAATTCCGTTATCGCCTCAAAAGAAATTAAGGTTATTCTATGTCTTGACAGCTTTACTTTCTGCAATCGCGTTGACATCCATTATAGGCTGGTTCTATGGAGAGTTTGGCTTATTGACCGCTACATTCGTCTTAGGCTCAGCTCTGCTTTCGCAATGGTTAACAGTCTTTGGAAAGAATCTTTGGTGGTGTCTGTGGGCATTCTATCTGCCAATGATTGCCGTTTTGTACTTCCTTAAACGCCACAGAGTCCCATCGAACCGACAGTATCTCTGGTTTGGAATATTGATTTTCATATCAATGTCCATTAAATGTTTTATCAACGGTTACGAGTACATTACAACCACTTTGATAATGATGATGACACCGTGTATCTATTATGCCATTGTGGATAAGTGGAACAGACAGCAATATTTGAAATGGACGCTTGCAGCAGTGATCGGTTCTGGGGTAGCGATTTTTTTAAGTCTTATCATGTTATGTATCCAAATCGGTGCTGTAAAAGGTGGGTTTGTGGATGGGATTGAACATGTGATCTGGTCTTTTGGTAAGCGCACGTATGCAAATGCAGAAGATTTTCCACCAGTATATGCTGCCAGCCTTGACGCGGGTCCGTTGGGTGTAGTCATTACTTACATGAACGGTGTCTTCTTTGATTTCAACAACTATCTATCTAACACTAATCCCCTCGTTTCTAAACATCTATTGAAAGTCCGCTATTACTATCTGATAGTCCTCTTTATTGCGATATCCGTTCCACTATTTTTACGTAGCAAAAAGATAATAGCGGAGAAGCGACAGCACTACACTGCGTTAATCTGGACGACCTGGTTTTCAATTCTTGCACCTTTATCGTGGTTTGTTATCTTCAAAGCGCACTCATACATTCATACACACATGAGTTTTCTTCTGTGGCAGATGCCTTTTACTTTTTTTGGATTTGCTGTGTTTGGATCTGCCGCTATGGCCTGGACGAAAAAGACCGCATCAAAGCAAAGTTAAGTTGCGTTGAAGGAGAAAGCAATACCTCACTTGTAGGTAGGAATGATTTATTGAGTTTTTCTTATCAAACTCACGTTACCTAAAAACCTTTATCTCTCCCCATGCGATAGCGAGTTTCTTTTGAGGACTGACTGCAAGTCCTTGTGAGTTAAAGTTTCGTTCGATTTCGTTATCTGTCAGTACCCGATTATAGATGCCCACCTCGTCAATTAGTCCTTCAAAATATCTACGCGTGGTTCTGCCGATTCGGACAGATGCGCCAATGAACAATGGAGATTCTGTGGTAACATCTGTGCCTTCAGAGGGCCCTCCCTCAGCATCAAGTTTGCCATCAATATAGATGCGAGTCGCATCCGATCTGTCTGCCACAAAGAGGACATGATGCCAATTTCCATCTACAACATTACCAGCAGAATTAAAGTCAATTTTGGGGCCTCCACCGCCTTCATTTGCTATTGTCACCTGTAGTTGAATCCCCACTATTTTCCAGAGAATTCTGGCGTTACCACCGCCATCTCCCTTGCTAATAATTGTAGACTGTCCGCCATCCAATTCTGGTGGTTTGTCTACTTTGATCCATGCCATCATAGAGAAATCTTTGTCATCGCCAAAATCCAGACTACCGTTGGCAGGAGATTCAACATCAATCACATCTGGCTCCCCTCCGAATTCAAACGCTTCACCGACTTTGCCTTTGATTTGCTGAGGTGCACCGACAATCGTTCCATCATTGCCACCCACAAGGTCTTTAACGGTATCGCCCTTAACATCTGCATTATCAAAACTCCAATAACTAACTAATCCGTCTCTAACAACTTGGCTCTCAACGAAATTCGTCTGCAAAACCAAAATCGTTAGAGTCAAAATCAAACCTCTTTTCACGTTCATTAGATCTGACCTCTCTTATGTTGAATATGATTATGTATAGTGGAATCTCCAATTAATGGGACACTTCTGTAGCGTCCACTGTTAGTTTGCGTCTCATACTAAATTAACGTGATCCATGCTCAAGAACATGCCTGAACACATTTCTCAAGCGCGCGATGGGCGAGAATTTAGAAGTGACGCCACAAAAAAGCCAATAGCAAAACCAACGAGAAAGCCAATCAAAAGTTGCCCGGTGAAAAATCGGTTCAGGAAAAAGGTGATTTTAGTCTCATTTTTTACCATCTTGGTATTGTAAAAGATTTCACCCCCTGATGAAACAACCTTCGATCTACTGACCCGGCTGCCATATCCTTTTTTGGAAACACTAATTGTATAGCGGCCAGCAGGTAATCCTGTCTTTTCGTAAGCACCATCCTTATCGGTTGTCACAGTATATTTCACATCTATGGCAGTATTGACAATTATAACGGTAACTCCCTTAATCGGTTTTTGTTCAGGAGTTGCTTCAACAACTTTACCTCGGATCGTTGCGCTGCTATCCATAAATCCTGCTTCTTGCGCGTATGCTGTAGGAACGATAATGAAAATATATACATAGAAAACTACCAAGAAGATATTACTTATGCGTTTCATTCTGTATTCTCTTTTTATCAGTTCCCGATTTCACCTGCAGGTGCTCATTATAAGATTTCTGCTGGTTAAATGATTGTGCATTCACCCTTACGACTCTGGAAAAACATGGAACAAGCAAGGTATCGCAGCGTTTCGTCACCGTTTTAATCTTTGTCTTCCTCATCGATCTGCGTAAGGTGCTTGGCAATTTGGGACAAACTTTCGCCATTACTCTTGAGCGTTTTAGATATCTGTCCTAAAGTGATCGTAATAATAATCAGCATTCCAATAATTCCACCAAGAAACATACCAAATGCAATCTCTATTGTCATTGTATTAGTCCCCTGAAGTTAAATAAATTCTAAATTAATATTCACCACCGCACTTCGCAAAATTCTTCATAGTCAATGAGCTCTTTAATGGTAGGATTTTCACCACACATCGGGCAGTTTTCGTCTTGACGGAGTTTCAGTCGTTTGAAATCCATTGTGAGCGCGTTGAAAAGCAGGAGGGTTCCAATCAATGGTTCACCGATGTCTAAAAGAACTTTAATCGCTTCAACAGCCTGAATTGTGCCGATAATACCGGGCAACACACCAAAGACACCTGCCTCTTGACAACTCGGTGCCATACCTTGCGGTGGTGGTTCAGGAAAGATGCATCGATAACACGGACCTTTCCCTGGATAAAGCACGGTTGTTTGTCCTTCAAATTGGAAAATGCTGCCGTGCACAGTCGGTTTACCGAGCATAACACACGCATCGTTGAGCAGATAGCGCGTCGGAAAATTGTCGCACCCATCCACAATCAGATCATACTGTTCCAATATCTCAAAAGCGTTTTCTGAGTTGATCCGTTCGTTGTGAGGGATAACTTTAACATCCGGGTTCATCTCAGCGATAGTGGCTTCTGCGGATTTCGTTTTCGGGATGCCAATATCACTTGTGCCGTGTAGAATTTGGCGCTGTAAATTGCTGAGATCAACCACGTCGTCATCAATAATGCCAAGCGTGCCAACCCCCGCCGCTGCAAGGTAAACGCCAATAGGCGAACCGAGTCCACCCGCACCGATCAGCAGCACTTTTGACTCAAGCAGCTTCGTTTGTCCCATCCCACCGACCTCTTTAAGGATAATATGTCGACTATACCGCTCAATCTGTTCATTCGTAAAGTTAAACATCTTATCCTCCGAGATTGGAGATGAGTTCTGAAATTGGTTTGTCTGAATTCGCTGAGATTCGGAGAGCGAAACGTTCGCGTGTATCCTCAGAGGTGCGTTCTATTCTGAAATCATCGCTGCCATACATCTGTTTTAGTACAGGTTCAAGGTCTGCCTGAATTTTTTCCGCTGTTTCTGCTGTATTCGGGGCAATGTGGCGGTTGTTTACCATAAACAGAATGTCTGAACCGTTAAAATGGATAGCGTTTTCCAATTCTTCCGATGCTACAAGTAGTTCACATTTAGAAAGCGTTTCAGTGAGTGCCAGGCGAATCTTTTCCTCGTTATCACCTTCCACATCATGCTTCCTGTTATAGAGCAATCCAGGTTGATGGTAGGCGTTGTCAATGCTATAATTAGCTTGTTTCAAAATCAATAGCACCCCCGGTCCCGCATCAACGTGTGAATAGTCGGCATAGTTCAGGTAATCCTCAGAATCAGCCTCCGTTATCCAGCGGTTAAAGACCTTAATGAAGTTGGTGTAGTTGACCGTGCTATCTTCAGTTGCAAAAACCTTAATATTAATTTGCTGTAAATCCATTCGATAAAAAGTTTCCTTTCGTGAGTAGAAAAACGGTTGGAGAGATTGCCCTCTCTTAGGAACTTAGAAATGTACTTCAGTTACGCAAGTGGTAGTCCACTGATGTCTTGTCCATCAATACTAACAACAGTAACCTCTTCGGCTTGTATCCAGCTAATTTTACCTGTGCTATCACAGACGCAGACCATGGCGTATTGACCTTCATCTACATCTGCCAACCAATTTCCCAAAAACATGTTCGGTTTTGAGGATTGGAAAACACCAAATCCTGTACCGAGTAAGCAGTAATTTTTCCCTGTTGTATTGTGTTTTACGATTGTCGCCATTTTTTAACCCCCCTACCCCTTATCAAGGGGAATGCTCCATCTTGATTCTATTATACTGTAAGTTGATACGAAAGTCAATTTTTATTTTTTCGGTGTATAAAGTTTTTGGCGTGTGTGTAATCCGCGATTCAGACAGAAAAAACGATAAATGTCTCAGACAATGCACCTTATCCCAAACTTTTGCCAAAATATTTACACACCCATTTTCCATTGAAGTCTAAACCTACCTTTGAATTTTATGGAGAAATCCAAAAAAGAGACGCACTCTGTCAACGTGCAGATATGTCAAATTAGCGTTGAATTTTAGCAAATCATCTGCTAAAATAACCTAAGTTGCCACCTATTTGCGAATACTCTTGGTAGGAGGGGTTTCTAACCCCGATTTATAACAGAAAACATAAGAATCAGCGGAAATGCCTTGTTTCTTACTAAAAAGCAGTGTCCGCCCTCTCGAAATCTTGTCCGTAGCAACTTAGGTTGGTTAGGTTAAAATAGAAACAGATATGGACCAGAAGCATAGTAACAAACATGGATAGTATCATCATAAAAGGTATTCGATTTCACGGGCATCACGGTGTGCCTGAAGCGGAACGGCAGGTCGGTGGACATTACGAAATTGATGCGACATTGCATTGCTCTCTTGTGAACGCTGGCAGAACCGATGCGCTTGAGGACACAATTGATTACGCGAGCGTTGTTGATCTCATTGTTAATATTGGCACACAACAGTCGTTTCAACTGATTGAGGCACTTGCAGAAACAATAGCTACAGAGATTTTAAACCGATTCTCAATAGACACTGTCCAGCTGACCGTCAAAAAACTGCACCCACCGATAGAACAACCAATTTCCTACTTTGCCGTTGAGATCTGTCGTCCAAAGGAGTAAGAATGCGATTTACACAACGATTGTGCACCTTCATATTATTTCTGTGTCTCATTAGTACCATGACACAAGCGGGCGGAAAGAAAACACAACTCTTTCCTGACCTGTCGGATGGACTCAATGTTTACCGTTATGATTGGGATGTTGAAACATGTGTCCTCTATGTTGCCGAGATGTCACGGCATGATCCAACGTTGCGCTTTGAAGTTGCTCTCGGAAATTCACAGGTTCTTGGAAAAGAGACTGTACGTTCCATGGCAAAACGCCGCACGCAACGAGGTGATCGGCGCGTCGTTATAGCAGTTAATGGTGGTTTCGGTGTTCTCGGTGATATAAGAGGTTACGGTGGCGTTTTGGAAAACCTACACATCCAAGACGGTGAACTCATCACACAACCAACGGATACAGAAGCATGCTTCGGTGTAACTGAATCCGGCGAATTCTTAAGCACGCCTGTGCAAATGAATGCAAGCGTCCAGATAGGAACGTACACGCTGCCGCTCGGATGTATAAATCAGCGCAGACTGGATGGATGTCAGGTAACGCTTTACACACCACGCCTCGGTGAATCTACACACACAAACCGCCGCAGAGGTAGAGAAGTAATACTCAGCGGCCTCCCACTACCTTTAACACCAAACTATGCACACCCCTATCAAGTAGAAAAAGTTTCAAACGATGGAAACAGTGTTATTCGTAAAGATAGTGCTGTTCTCTGGATTAGTTCTCGGATAAAGGATATTGGAGTTTCCCAATTTAATCCTGGTGTAAGTGGTAAACTCAAAATTACCCTTTCACCACCTGAGTGGAATCAAGTGCAGCATGCAATTGGCGGACGGCTTCGTCTCCTCAAAAATGGGAAAATAAATCAGAAACTTGTGGACATGCACTTTAAAGAAAAAAAGCATACTCCGGGCAAACGCAGTCAAGAACTAAACCTAAGCCATGAACCACGAACTGCACTCGGTTACAATACCGATACCCTGTTTTTAATTGTCGCTGACGGGAGGCAACCTAAATATAGCACTGGCTTAACACTCTACGAACTCGCCAGCATACTCCTTGAACTCGGGGCAACAGAAGCGATCAATCTTGATGGCGGATCCTCAAGTACATTTGTTGTTAATGATGAAGTTGTCAATAAGCCTTCCGGACAGCGGGAACGGGAGGTGCTTAATGCAGCGTTTATTACGATGGATGAGGATTAATTTCAATTTTGGAGGTTAGAACGTGAAGACTTATTTTTGGATTTCAGTTGTGTGCGTCATCTGTCTTGCACTTTTAGTATCAAACAGTCAACAAGCAGAAGACATTCCCAAGCTGTTAAAGGCGGTGCCGCTCTCACAAACAGCGATTCAACTCCAATTTGATGGCAAGCTGCAAGCAGAAACTGCTGAAAACGTTGAACTCTATCAGATTGCGCCAAAAATAAAAATAGAATTCGCGTGGCTTGATGAGCGTCTGAATCGTGTTCTGCTGCTCACTTCTCCGTTAGAGATAGGGAAAACTTATCACCTCACACTAAAAAATACACAAACGGAGATGGACATAACACTTCTTGCCGAAAACGAAATAACTTTTGGGACTGGTAATACAGTCACATTCTCTGGTGGCTTGCAGGATACCAGTTTGATTGTCAATAAAGACCGTAAAACACGAAACAACAACGCTGGTGCTGAGCCAACCCTCTCATGTAATCCGACTGGAACCGTTTTCTTCGTCGCCTTTGACCTATTTGATGCATTTGAAGATATGGGTATCCGAGAACCGAAGCAGGTATTGGAGGCATCAATAAGTCTGCATGTGCAACAATCTGATTCAGATATTGCACAAACCGTTATTCTCCGGCGCGTCCTACTGCCCTGGCGTGAAGGCAGAGGCACATCAACCCGAGCAGAAGAGAACGAACTCACCTATAATAGCGCGTTACATCGCAACTTGCCTTGGAATAAAGCACCCGCACAAGCCATGTTAGCAGGAATAGATGGTGATAATGAGAGTGATTACAACGGTTCTGAGGATGTCGCGCATCGAATTGATGGTGCTTTCAAGATTGAAGAAGCAGGAAAACATTATACTTTCAAAGGCGATTTAATCACCGATGCAATCCGCTTTTGGGTAAAAAATCCTGATTACAACTACGGTTATCTTTTTGCCTTACGGGATGGTAGTGTGCCTATCATTTTTTCTTCAAAAGAGGCAGCAGATGAAAACTTGCGTCCAGTGTTAACGATTCGGTACCAAACACAATCGGAAACAGGAACCGTTCCACCACGTTAAAAATGTTAAGGTTTCTGTTATTCATAATTTACGCATTTTCTCTTAAAGTCCCACTGATAAGGGGAATTTAGAGGGGTTAAATACTTAAAATAATGAATGACTTTTTAACCCCCCTAAGCCCCTTATCAAGGGTGAATGTGTAAGTCCTGAAGAGTACCTGCCTGCAAGGTAATGATAAAGACCCCATACTTCACACTTAAAACAGATTAGGGGTGACCTTTTTTAGTGTTCCCCACAGGACTTTTTTTTTATCCTTCGGTGCAACAGGCAACGAGCCTTCTATCCAGGCCGGATACGTCTCATCTGCTTCTCCATCTGTCAACCGCGTGAGTTTTTGCGTGTTGAGATCGTAGCGATAAATATCGTAATTCGGGTTCGGTTTATCGCGCAACTCTACGTCTAAAAGCAAAGATTTGTCATTGTGCATCCAAACCGCCCTGATGATAAACGGATCGTCGCCGAGTTTGTCATGAAAGCCCTGGACGATGCTTATTCTGCCCCGATGGTGTTTGCCCCCAATGGTCGCAATGCTCAGGCGGCACTCCTGTTTGCCTTCTGGCCACGCGCAATCGTCAAACACAATCCTTTTCCCATCCGCAGACCACCGCGGAATGAACCGCTGCATCCCCCTAACCGGTTTCGGGTCAAGAAGCGGGCGCTGATTCGTGCCATCCGCCGACATCACATAAATATTTCTACCTATGTCTGTAATCCTTTCATACACGATCTGGCGACCATCCGGCGACCAGTCGGGAAAAAATGCAGATTCTACACCTTCATGCCTTGTGAGCTGCGTAACATCCCGCGTCGCAAGGTCCATCACATACACATTCAAAGATCTGTTGAGCTCACTCGAAAATGTGAGCTTTGTCCCATCTGGCGACCAAGAGGGATATTCGTCACTAAAGTTGTTATCAGTGAGCCGTTGCTCGTTCGTTCCATCTGCGTTCATAATAAACAGCTCCGGCGATTTTTGATCGTTCTCAATCCATCGGACAAAAACGATCCTCTCGCCATCCGGCGACCATCGGGGGTCAACGTTATACATTGGCTTTTGGGTTTTTGTAAGTCTGCGCCGCTTCGTGCCATCGTCCTCCATCACATAAATGTCACGATATATAACGCAAACAATCTTCGCATCCACAGCAGACGTATCTACTAAGAACAGACAACAGCTGAACAGAATAACAATCAAAGGGCTTAGACGTCTCATGTATAAATACCTCCTATTTGAGAAAAGCGATGCGGATACACCGCACCGCTTCTGCTTCTATCAGCGTTACGGTTTTTCGACCGTAAATCTAAGCCAGGCGGACGATCTGACTGATTTCCCGTCATCCCAAACGTTGTCGCCATTGAAATCGAATTTCAAGCCTAAGCTCACGTATCCGTATGCAGTGTATCTCCTCCCATCTCGCGCGTCTGTCATATCGATCGAGAAGTCGGGGAAAAAGGATTTCCAATCACCCGGATCTACCGATCCTTTGTCTGAGTCCTCGTCCGAATCAAATGGAATTGGAGAGCCTTCCCGATACACAGCGAGTTCGTCGGACCAATAGTACCGAACAGTTTCATTACCACTGTAATTATCAATGTTCGCATACGAACCGGATTTGACATACGGGTGAATATAAGTAATACCCAGCGAGGTCTGTGCGTGAACACCGTTAATCGATATATTGTCGTGGTCACCGTGGTGATGAGCGGACAGATCCATTGGAAGCAGACAGAGTGTCGCAAAAAGCGCTATGAGTGTGATGATAGCAGCGTTTTGGGATAAAAGTTTGTAAAACATGATTTCTCCTTTATAGGTTGATATACTCTCTTGAGCATATCTGATAATTTCTCCGTTGAACGCATTTTACGTCCATCGGTTATTCTTGATTTGACAGTCCCGAAAGAAGAAAAAGTGAAAAGGAACGGTTCCTCATGCCTCTAACCTTTCGGGCCCGCTGGTTTTCATCTTTCAATAGTCACAGACCCTGTGCCTGTGATAGAATGAAAACCAGCCCTGTCATACTACTTCTATGACACGGTTACGCGCTGGAGTGCGCGAACACTCTCAGCGCGCCCCCTAAGGGGTTGCGTGCCCCGGTGTAACACATGCACACCCGTGCATGCGAAACACCTTGTGATTTATGGATATCCATCTGTTGCTTTAGCGGGAAGGCTACCCATGCCTTTAAAACAACAACGGGCACCCCTGCCTACTAAAGCGGATAACTAATATTCTTAGTTAAAGGACACCCATATTGTTATCCGTTTTAGTAGTATAAGTATTATACAACGTAAATAATAAAATGTCAAATTAAATTTAAAAAATGTAAATTAACTGAAATTGGCATATTTTTTTGGTACTCGTTGTCTGAATCGCAGAGAGCGCGGGTTTTGTATCGCAAACTTTTAGTTTGCGTTTTTTGACACAAACTGGAAAGTTTGTGCTACAGGTTCAAAGTGTGCCGTAATCCCTTGAAAAGCAACTTATTTCAACAAACCCTTTTCCGCGTCCTCCGCGCTCTCCGCGATTCAGACAACACGCGCGGGCAGATACCCACAGCGCGTGCCTACTCCTATGCAATACGCAATTTATATGCCAACTTCAAAACCGATATTCTACCAATTTCTGCACAAAAATGTGCAGCTGCCGCTGCAGCTGCACAATATCGGGCATGTCTTTTGTATCGCAAACTTTTAGTTTGCGGTTTGTGGCACAAACTGGAAAGTTTGTGCTACATTTTTTGGTGTCATCCGCGATTCAGACAACACGCACAGGCGGACGGCACCAAATCAACGGTATGAATGCCATTTAGGCATTCCCCGCAGCGTGTGCCTGCTACTGTAACAAACTCCACCCTCCGTATCATTCGCGATTCTGATAGCAAATCGGTCCTTTTGCGAGGTTCGGAAGAAATCAAGAAATCAACGGTATGAATCATGGCGAATGCCATACGGGGAATGCCATTAAGGCATTCATACCGTTGATTTGGCGCATTCGTCTTTAGCCATTCCCCGGGTATGAATCATGACGAATACGCATAAGGTATTCGCCATGATTCCCCGCCTCGTCTGCAGAGGTGTACACTTGTCTCATGTAGACAGAAAATTGCCGAATTAATAAATTAATCTTCATTCAAGGGGGGATGCGCAAGTCCTGAACACTTGACTAAGCACTAATAGCATTTTACAGATATTTCCGCAAATGTACCAATGTCTGTTGGACCGCGCCAAGGTTTTCTTCAATTACGCGTTTGCCTATATTTCCAGCTTTTGTGCGTTTTTCTTTGTCATGCATCCATTCAGTAATAACAGATGCCATCTGTTGTGGCATATTTACAAGTTTTGCCGCGCCTCTCTCCAGTAACAAAGATGCTTCATAAGAATTTTGGATAGTAGGGCCAAATAATACCGGTTTTGCCATTGCAGCAGGTTCCATCACATTGTGAACACTACCGTGAAAACTCCCTCCGACAAATGCTATATCCGCTAACTGATACAACTTTGCTAAAAGTCCTACTGCATCAATGATAAGAATATCTATCTCTTCCAAATTTGCATCGCAATTAAGTGCTGAGTAACAACGATATGTGAATTTTCGCTTATTCAATTCTGCTTGAATTTCGGTTATTCGCTTAGGTGTTGGTTCGTGTGGCACTAAAACTAAGTGTAGGTTATGCTCAAACATATCTTCACGAAGCATTTGATACATCTCCAATAGAACTTTCTCATCCTCTGAGTATGTGCTACCAGCCAGGAGGATAGGACGATTTAAAGTCGCTTGCCCGGGAAAAAATTCAGTGTTAGGTTCAACTGAAAGTGCGCGTCGATAAACCTGTTCATAGCGGGTATCGCCGGTAACAACAACCTGATGTTCTGAAGGGCAGAGTTGTTGAAATCGAGCGGCATCCGCTTCCGAAATAGCACAATGCAACGTAATACACCGATGCACACTCCTGAAAAAGCACCTTGCGAATCTACCAAGACGTTTCGATCCAGCATGCAGCGTGCCAGCAATAACAATGATAGGAATATCTTGTTTAGATGCTTTCCAAACGAGGTTGGGCCAAACATCATATCTCGAAAAAATCAGACACGTAGGTTTAATAAGGTGTATTAAACGTTCTGCCTTGTGAGGTGTGTCAAAAGGGAGGTAAACAGCTGCATCCGCGTACTGATAGGATTCAACATTCGGCGCAACCGAAGGGGAGAAGAAAGTTAATACAATGCGGGCATCTGCATAAATCGCTTCAATCAGCGGTTTTACCTGCTCAAATTCGCCGACAGAAGTAAAATGAAACCATGCTGTTTTCTCTAAATTTCGCGCGTCATGGAGTTGGTCAATCAATTTATCAAATACTTGTCTCCGTCCGATGATACCTTCCCGGATTTTGCGATTGCAACACGCTGCCAAGTGAAAACCGATAAATATAACGGGAAGTGCAAACGCATTGTAGACAAATCGCCAAAACATAATACTTCGCTAAGGAAAACAGACTGCAGGTTGCTGATACCGCGAACCCCTTGCAGAAGCCTGCCGAAACGGGACATGCTTCGGCTTAGGTGCTTCTACATCGGGGTTGGAAACCCCTCCAACAGTAATTCGTAATTAAAGCGCATCCAAGATTTTTTTCTTCAGCGCATCTTTGGGCATTGCGCCGACAATCTGATCCGCCACCACTCCATCTTTGAAAACAAGTAGTGTCGGAATACTGCGCACACTATATTTCATTGCTGTTTGACGGTTATCATCCACGTTGACTTTTCCGACTTTGAAAGTGTCCGCATTTTCAGAGGCAAGTTCCTCCAAAATAGGCGCAATCATTTTGCACGGACCGCACCATTCTGCCCAAAAGTCAACAACGACAGGTATATCAGATGTAAGCACCATTCCTTCAAACGTATCGTCGGTAATTTCAAAAGTATTTTCAGCCATGATAGCTCCTTTAACTTTAAATGATATGAAATGATTCAGGTATGTTCGTCACTATGGTTCTCAAATGTTGTAATGAAATTTCAGAATTTTATTAAGACATCCACAGCCTTTTGATTTGGCAAGATTGAAAAATAACACTTTCTTTCAGACGAATCAATATTTAAATATGTTACCTTATTCCAAAATTAATTTCCACTCAATTGTTTAATGTGGTATGTAAAGTTTTTGGCATGTGTTGTCTGAATCGCGGATTGCGCAGATTGCGCGGATTTTAACACACTGTCCGAGAAGTGTTTTACTCCAATCAGCGTCCTGATATCCTATAGACAAACGATGCTCTTCTGCTGGCAGAAAAATCTGTCAGCATCATAGTCATAATCCGCGAAGTCCGGGGAATGAAGTTTAAATAGATATTTCGGTAATTTTGCGAAGTTAGGAAACCTCGCAAAATTACCCAATTTATTTTTTTATCTTCATAATGGCATTCATACCGTTGATTTGGTGGCAATCCGCGATTCAGACAACTGACAAAATATTTACACACCCGTTAATGTTGATCGTATTGACAAAAGACTTACAAATCTGCTATACTTAAATAGTGTACTGTTGTAATTGTGAGCGTGAATACACGCAGCGATCACATCAATATCTCTTCAGAAGCATTATTAATTCGCAAGGAGTAAACAATGTTGAATGCAAACCCTTTTCAACAGCCAGGACATTGGTATCGAGGTAATACACACAGCCACAGCACTGAATCCGATGGGAAGCTTTCCATTCCAGATCGCTTCGCAGCGTATCAAGATGCAGGTTACGATTTCCTCGTCCTAACAGATCATCGAAAAGTGAACGATGTCCAAGCTTATAGTACATCCGACTTTTTAGCAATATCGGGAAGCGAAGTGCATCCATCAAATCCTTACGGAGGTGATACATATCACTTTGTTGCGATAAATATCCATGAACCTGTAAATTGTGCAAAGATGCATCCAAATGCTGTTATTAATGACATAAAGGAACAAGGCGGAGAAGCAGTGCTATGCCATCCTTACTGGTGTGGACATACAATTTCTGATTATTTGCCGTTGCGTGGTTACTTTGCTGTTGAAGTCTACAATGATACCTGTATGACTATCGGTAAGGGATTTTCTGAACAGGCATGGGACGACTTGTTGGACAAATGCGGACCCGTGCACGGCATCGCTGCTGATGATGCACACGGCACAGAACATGACTGTTTCCACGGATGGATAATGGTAAAAGCACAGGAACTGACACTGGATAGCATCATGGAAGCTCTACGTACAGGTGCTTTTTATTCCACACTCGGACCAGAAATCAGCGACATAAATCTAACTGATAACCAGCTTACTGTTAAATGTTCAGAGGCACAATCAATCGTTTTCAAAGCTGAACGCAGTCGTGGTAGGCGGTTCCTGCCAACGAATGGTGGACTCCTAACAGAAGCAACGTATACTGTTTCTGGCGGTACAAAATATGTCCGAATTGAAGTGACGGATGAGACAGGCAAAAAGGCTTGGTCAAATCCTTTTTATTTTTAATGCAAAAAATACTTGTGTGCCACACAGGGGCTTGGATCGGGGATATGGTCCTACTTACGCCGGCTTTGCGCTTGCTCAAACAAGCATATCCCGAATCCTACCTGACGGTACTGTTGCGCCCGCTTGTGGCTAACTTGATGAATACAAATCCGTACGTTGACAGCTACATCGTTGATACAAAACAGGAAGGTATCTACCGATCATTTATAAGATTAGTGCGTCAAATTTGTGACAACACCTTTGACACCGCTATCGTGTTCCATCCCACCTCATTCCGAAATGCACTGCTGCCTTATTTGGCACGAATTCCGATACGTATTGGGGCAAACTACAAAGGACGCGAATTTTTTCTAACATCATCCTGTCCAAACAACACTAATCTTCATGAAGTTGATCGTTATTTAAGCGTACTACACCTGCTTAATATTAACGGAGTCCCTATTGAAAAGTCCGTGGACATAACCGGTAGTCTCTCATCAACATATTTAGAATTTTGGCATACAGATGCGGATCGTCAAATGATTCAACAAGCGCTTGAGAATGAAGGCGTATCTCCTAATGAGCGGTTGATAGCAGTTAATGTAGGCACAACTTGGCAGACAAAACGTTGGGACGCGCGTAATTTCGCCGAGGTTATCAATCAAATCTCAAACGCTGGACCTGATGTCAAAATTGTCTTAACTGGTTCAGGCTCAGAAGAAATAATCGTAGAAAAATTGTCGCTTTCAGAATCAGTAATAAATTTCGTAGGAAATACTGACATATTTCAGCTCGGTGCGTTATTAGAACGGTGTGAGATATGTCTAACTTGTGATAGTGGTCCGATGCACATAGCGGCTGCTGTCGGCACCCCGACAGTTGCACTCTTTGGACCAACAGACCCAAAGCGTCACAGACCTTACGGCATTGGCCACACTGTGATTGAGAAACCCATTTCGTGTAGACCGTGTTACAAACGTACCTGTCATCGCCAGGATACACCGCACCTGTGCATGCAAGAAATAAACACAACTGAAGTTGTAGAAACATTAACAAAAAAGCTCAGCCAGATAAATCTTAACAACTACGCATAAAATTTTTAGAAAAGGAATAACGAATATAGATGATCCGTGCATTAATTTTTGACTTTGGTGGCACATTGGATGGAAACGGCATCCACTGGTTAGAGCGAACGTACCAGTTTATTCAGAAACGCCATCCTGAAATCACACGAGAGGAATTTGATGTTGCAGATAAAGCAACAATAACAGAATTCGCATTCGGTGACGCTTCT
This sequence comes from Candidatus Poribacteria bacterium, assembly GCA_965221425.1. Classification (GTDB taxonomy): domain Bacteria; phylum Poribacteria; class WGA-4E; order WGA-4E; family WGA-3G; genus MSPOR6. The sequence goes on from OZ244889.1 coordinate 2,663,705, forward strand.
GTTGATTGGTCTTATCAAGAAGGTTCAATGTTACCTGTCGGCGCGGTTGCAAATAGCAAGGCTGCACGTTGCACTTTGCGAGAAACTTCCGATACTATCGCTACCGGTATTTTTAAACGCCTTAATTTGAGTGATCAATTGAAAGACGAATATGTGGAATGGTTTTGCCAAGGAGTCTCACAGAGTCTTTCAAAGAACCGTCAATGGCTCAAAACACTTCATGGTAATTATAAACTTGGTGTAATTAGTAATAACTTTGGGAATACGCGTGGATGGTGTAATGAATATCAACTTACCCCACTGTTTGATGTAATCATAGATTCTACTGTGTTTGGTATAGCAAAACCTGATCCACGTATTTTTGAAGCCGCGCTGTCTGAACTGTGTGTCGCACCGTCAGAGGCTATCTATATAGGTGATAGCTATAAAGCAGATATGATAGGCGCGAAAAAGGTTGGTATGTGGACTGCTTGGATGGTCGGAAACCAAACAAAAGCGTGTTTAGACTTATCCGTTGTAGATGTACAACTCTCCCATTTGCACGAATTGAGCGATTTTCTATCATCCGTAGCAACCTAATGCATGCTCAGATTATAAACGAAATTGGGTTTGCATCGTTTTAACATGAGGAGACATTAAATGCGGAAATTCATCACAAGTTTCGGACTCATATTTGCCCTTACCGCTTTCGCGTTAGCAGCAGAAAAGTCTGTCAAAATTGATGAAAAGGTCAAGGAGTGGAGTCTCAAAGATACTGAGGCTAAAACGCATTCACTAAAAAAACTTAGTGAGGAGAAAAAAGCGGTTGTGCTAATATTTCTTGCTACGCAATGTCCAGCGATGGATGATTATGTTGAGCGCATCAATACCCAAGTTAAAGATTACAAAGAGAAAGATGTCCAATTTGTTGGTATTCATTCCAATAAGTACGAAACAGCAGAAGAAATCAAAAAGTATCGCAAGAAACACAAATTTGAATTTCCCATTCTCAAGGACCCTGACAACAAAATAGCAGACTATTTTCAAGCACGTAGAACACCAGAGGTTTTTCTTATAGATGCAAACAACATACTACGGTATAGAGGTGCTATTGACAATAGCCGAAAAACACCTGAAAACCAATATCTACGGAATGTACTAAATCTGATATTAGACGGAAAAACTATTCCAGATAAGCAGAAAAAAACGCGTGCAATCGGTTGCACGATCAAACGGGTTAGAAAAGCAGATTTAGACCGAACCCCTTAGAATAGAAGTAAAAAGTCTATTTTAACGTAAGTTCGGAGTAAGATATACAGTTCTCAATGCTCAATTCTACTCTGATAGCCACGGTAGGTGCGGTTTCCTAACCACACTTTGTAGCATAAACTTTTAGTTTGTGCATCCGTGGAACGCAAACTAAAGTTTGCGCTACGAAAGATCGCTTATACTGAACTCACGTTATTTTACTTTCTCAAAAAATCATTGGAGAAACACATGCGCAGCTTTTTGTCTAATTGCTTACAAGTAATTCTAAGTGTTATCTTCGTCAGTTTTATTCTTATATTTTTTGTTATCTGTTTCGGAATCGGCGTTGCAGGCGGATTTATGCTCGGATGTTGGGAAGATGTGGCAGCGCTCGATCTAAAAAACTTAGAATACAAAACAGACCGACAAACATGGCAGCAGAATCTTGAGATATATTCAACTATTTGCAAAGTGCAGCTCAAAGACACCGCAGTTTTTTTAGTAGATAAACTACAGCGCGTGGCGTACGAAGAAATCAAACAAGGCGGTAAAGGCATAAATTCTCCTGGTGAATATTCAGTGCAACTGAGTGGAGAAATTGGTAAACGAAGTGGGACTATTCAAATATACTTACGCCAATTTGACTATCCGTATATGGAAAAAGATACAGAAGCAAAACGTGTTACTCTCTTCGTAAAAAACGGAAAAATTGGATCTATCCAAGACGAGGCGGGAAACTCAATCTCTAGTTTTTTTCTTGAACCGGAACTCATCGCTGAACCTACCAAAGATGATAGGAAAATAAAACGCAAAATTATTCCACTCGTTGAAATGCCTGATAAATTGGTCAACGCTTTTATTGCTATTGAGGACCGACGATTCTATCAGCATTCCGGAATTGATATTATCCGACTCATCGGGGCAATTAAGGATTCTCTTAAAGGCGGTCGTGAAATTGAGGGAACAAGTACACTGACACAGCAGCTAACGCGGAATATCTACCTCGGAAGGGAACGCACTCCAGCCAGAAAAACTCGTGAAATCTTGCTTGCTTTCAGAATAGAAAAACAGCTATCAAAACCACAAATTCTGGAAGCATATCTTAATTATATTGACTTCGGATGGTTTAGAGGGCAGCAACTTTTCGGTGTTCAGAAGGCTGCCATGGCTTACTTCGGTAAAGAGGTAGCTGAACTTGAATTTCATGAATGCGCTCTGCTTGCAGGTATACCAAAAGGGACAACACTTTATTCACCAGATAAAAACCCTGAAAATGCTAAAAAACGTCGCAATGTGATACTACGGGCTATGTACGCCCAAGAATTACTTACATCTCAAGAGTACGCATATAGTCGGAATCAACCCCTCCAAATACAAGAGGCATCAAATTCTTCCGTTAAAGCGAAAGAATATACTGCAGGACACTTTATAACACATGTTAAGTCGGAACTTGAAAAAATATCCAAACTTAAAAATAGTTTATATAACGACGGGTTAAAAGTCTACACCACAATAGATATGTCGATGCAATCTGTGGCGGTAGATACTATTGCTGACCACCTGCGCTATTTGGATGGACTCTACGGTAGACATCTGCCTAATTACGACGCGAATAAGAATAATCCACAAGGTATTGATCCTATAAAAAATTACTTGCAGGCTGCTCTTATTGCTTTTGAACCACGAACCGGAGATGTTAAAGCAATGGTAGGGGGACGCGATTATCATATTGCCGGAAAAGAGATTAATTACCTCAACCGGGCAATAGGAAATTCAAAACGCCAGCCAGGATCAGCATTCAAACCAATCGTCTTCGCCGCACTGATGGAAACACCTGCTTTAATAACACCCACATCAATTATCGTTGATGAACCCTGGACGATCCAACACGTTCCTGGACAATGGTGGACAGTGGACAACTATATTGAGGGCAAGCACTATGGACCTGTCACGGCCCGGAAAACACTCACAAAATCTATTAACGTTCCAACAGCAAAAGCAGCTTGGGAGACCCCTGAAAATGAGGATGGCTATAGAGAAGGGATTGTCCGAATTGTAAAATTTGCTGAAGAGATAGGATTTTCAACACCTTTGAATCCTAAAAAACCTGCGTTTGTTTTAGGGGCATCTGGTGTGACGGTGCTTGAATTGACCTCGGCGTATGGCATCTTTGCTAATCGCGGTATTAAAGTAGAACCGAGTTATATTCATTATATCACCGATCAGGACGGATCACTGATCTACCCACCTAAAGGGTATCAGCAAGACCGAACCCGTGTATTAGATGAAAAGGTTGCATACCAGATCACTTCGTTTTTAGAAAGTGTTATTAAACAGGGAACGGGGCGTAGTGCTATATCAAAATATCATATAACTCGACCAATAGCTGGAAAAACAGGCACTACGAATGATTACATAGATGCTTGGTTTGTAGGTTATACCGCCGACTTGATTGTAGGTGTTTGGGTCGGACTTGATAAACAGGGGCGGAATCTGAAAAACTACAACCAGCAAGGCGCATGGGCTGCACTACCAATCTGGGCACGCTTTATCAAAGAAGCAGCGCGCGGGCCAGAAAAGGAATTTCCTGTACCCGAAGGAATTGAATTCTGGGAAATTGATAACGTGACAGGTTTACTCAGAAATAAAGACCAATGTCCCCCAGAAAACATTAGCAACGAACCTTTTATTAGAGGACAAGAGCCGACAAAAATTTGTGATCGACATTAGGTTGCAATATTTCACGCTTTTTAGTTCGTAGGTTGAATTAAACACTGTGAAACCTAATACCCTACATAAGGGTATGTAAATATTTTGGCAAAAGTTTGGGCTAAGGTGCGTTGTCCACGACATTTCCCATTTTTGCTGTCTGAATCGCGGATTTCACCAAATCAACGGTATGAATGCGCGTATGGCATTCCCCGGATGACGCGGATTATTCTTATCCTATACAAATAAACACATCCAAGAAGAATTAACACAAGGCGTATACAGGTATACATCTCTATCCGCCATCCTCTCAAGGACGATTTGGAATGTCAAACACATAATCCGCGTACTTCCGCGTCATCCGCGATTCAGACAACACGCATGCCAAAAACTTTACACACCACATAAACTCTCTCCTACAAATTTTAAGAAAAATATGATATACTAAAAGATATATCCTAAACACAAACACATGATTTCTCACAAGGACCCTACTAAGGAACAGAAATGAGAGAGCATTTTGACGCACGCCCCACAATTTCTCCTATTAATGTAAATCCAGAAATACCATCAAAGCCTTTTGAGTTAGTCTCAGAATTCGAACCGCAGGGCGACCAACCGCAAGCGATTGATAAATTGACTAACGGCATTCTACGCGGCGATAGAGCACAAACGCTATTAGGTGTTACGGGTTCTGGTAAAACGTACACGATGGCGAATGTGATTCAGAACATTCAACGGCCAACACTCGTCATCTCTCCAAATAAAACGCTTTCTGCCCAGCTTTACAATGAATTCAAAACCTTTTTCCCACATAACGCTGTCCATTATTTTGTGAGCGATTACGAATACTACCAACCTGAGGCATATATCCCTTCAACAGACACGTTCATTGAAAAAGATGTGCGGATTAACGAAGAGATTACGCGAATGCGGCTTGCGTCTACTGCTTCCCTTATGTCGCGGCGTGATGTTGTTATTGTGGCAAGTGTTTCATGTCTATACGGTCTTGGATCACCACGCGAATTTGAAGGGCAGAAAGTTGATTTAGAAATCGGTAACACTATCCGACGCGATGAATTTCTACGTTCCTTGGTGGATATCCAATACGTGCGGAACGATGTTGATTTTTGGCAAGGCACATTTCGTGTCCGTGGCGATGTTGTTGAGGTGTTCCCAGCCTATAGTGAAAGCGCATTTCGCATAGAACTTTTTGGAGACGAAGTTGATAGAATTTGCGAAATTGACACGACTACCGGTGAAATATTAGGAAAACAAAACTCGCTTGAAATTTATCCTGCCAAACACTTTATGACAGATGCTGATCTCTTTGAAGAAGCACTTATTAATATTGAGCTTGAACTTCATGAACGGATTGCCACATTTGAAAAAGAAAATAAATTGTTGGAGGCGCAACGTATTGAACAACGGACCCGCTTTGATTTGGAGATGCTGCGTGAGGTAGGTTATTGCTCAGGGATTGAAAATTATTCGCGCCATCTCTCCGGGTTACAACCTGGAGAACCTCCGTATTGTCTTCTAAATTATTTTCCCGAGAATTTTCTACTGTTCATTGACGAATCGCATGTAACAATTCCGCAATTAAAAGGAATGTATCGAGGCGACCGCGCAAGAAAACTAACACTCGTTGAGTATGGATTCCGTTTGCCATCCGCATTAGACAACAGACCGCTCCGTTTTGAGGAGGTACAAGCTTATCTCGATCAAGTTATATATGTTTCTGCCACCCCCGGCAAGTATGAGATAGAAGAAAAAGGAGGAGGACAAATCGTTGAGCAGATTATTCGCCCTACCGGATTAATTGACCCCCAAATTACTGTTCACCCTGTGCGTGGGCAAATTGACCATCTGATCGGCAAAATACAGGAGCGGGTAAAACAGAAACAGCGGGTACTTGTCACAACGCTCACAAAGCGGATGGCAGAAGATTTAAGCGAGTATTTTATAGAGGCAGGCATTCGTGCAAACTATATGCATTCTGAAATTGATGTGTTCGACCGCGCCCGAATTTTGCGGCAACTCCGCGAGGGAGAATTCGATGTACTTATCGGGATTAACCTACTCCGCGAGGGACTTGATCTACCAGAAGTTTCCCTCGTTGCAATTTTGGATGCGGATCGTCCGGGTTTTCTTCGATCCGTTACCTCATTGGTTCAAACATCCGGACGTGCTGCACGGAATGTAGACGGAGAAGTCCTGTTATATGGCGACACCATTACAGAAGCAATGGCAGACGCCATGGCAGAGACACAACGCAGACGCGATATACAGTTGAAATACAATGAGGAAAATAACATCACACCTGCAACGATTCAGAAAGCAATTGAGCAGCTTATCTCTGAAACGAATGAGGAATACATAACAGAGAAAACGAAGAAATCTGAAAAAACTTTTCCTATTCCTGTTCCTGTTCCTGTTATTGAAGAGGCTAATGAGGAAGATATTAAAGCGACGATTGACGATTTAACACGTCAGATGCGTAAGGCTGCCATAGACCTTGAGTTTGAACTCGCAGCATCGTTACGTGACCAAATATCAGAACTAAAAGAACAGGTTCCCTCACAGAAATAGACATCCAAAATTATTGCAGAAGCAAACGTTTGGAAGATGTGTAATATAGTAGATTTTAGAATTAATTGAACACTCTTGATCTGTGCGTTTAGCAAACCTAACCATAGGCGTCAATTTAGCGTGCATCCAGGCCCGGTAGGTTCGGTTTGTAACCGAACCATAGGCGTCAATTTAAGGGGTAAATCCATTTGGCAGTGTCTTCAGTCCCGTAGGGACGATATGTTTATAGATATGAAATGTATATATGTCTTTAGTCCCGTAGGGACGATATGTGTATCCCAACGACATATTTTTTACATATCGTCCCTACGGGACTAAAGAGGCGTTGTTCAACGTTTTTCTATAAACATATCGTCCCTACGGGACTAAGATGTGGACAGTTCCAATCGTCATGCCTATTCAGAAGGGCTTTTAGAACAAGAAATATTTTCTAAAATTGACGCCTATGGTGCGGTTACAAACCGAACCTACCGGCCTGGGCATTCAGTGCATAATTCTTTTCTTAAATTGACGCCTATGGTTCGGTTTCCCAACCGAACCGAACATAATGTCCAATTAATTCTAAAGTTTACTATATTATCTGCTGATCAAGGTGCCTCCTCCGTAGCGGCAACCGCCCGATCGCGACTTTACAACAAAAACGCATAAAAACTGAATAGCTCTGTTTAAGTGAGTAAATTTTTTCGCTAAACAGTGCAAAGGTGCATCCGAAAATGTGTATAGAAAAAATCATTAGGAGATATATTTAATGGCACACACAAAATTATCTTTCTTCATAATCATTTTCCTGTTAATCACAGTGGTTACTTTCGTTGCCGAACTTGGAGTAGAGGAAGTGAGTAACGAACAAGAGCGCTTGATAACACAAGAATTCATCGCAGCGGCACAAAAATTCATAGAACGTGGTGAAATAGACAAAGCAATAGAAATCTACGAACGAATTCTAAAGGGGACACCTGAAGACTTTGAATCTCGCGCACAACTCGCAACACTTTACGCACACACAAATCAGCACGAAAAAGCTGCGCAAACCTACAGCAAACTGCTTGAAACTGACCCAGAAAACATAACGTATCAAGATGGACTTGTTGATAGTCTACAAGCTGCTGGCAAACACAATGAGGCACTTGAAATCGCGCAGGCATACATTCAAACGCAGCCGGAAGTTGGCGTCCATTACGCACGGCTCGCAAGAGTTTATGAAGCAGAAGGTAATGAAACTGCAGCCATCGCCAGCTATGAAAAAGCAATTGAATTAGGATATGGTGATAAGCAAACGTATCTCAAACTCGCAAGACTTAATTTTTTCAATGAGGACATAGATGATGCCGAAATCGCATTGAAGAATGCAATTCTATCAGCCACATCAGCATCAGAGCGGCAAGAGATTGAACAACAATTGCTCAATTTTTATCGCTATCATGGGAATTTAGAAGAGAAGTTACAAAAAGCTGAAGATGATGGCACAATCACTTATGAGATGCAGAAAGCACGTGCCGAAAATTTTCACAAAATTGGTGAATTGGAAAAAGCTCTTAATGCTTATAAGAGAGCACAAGAACTGACAATCAGTTCATATCAAAAAGAAAGAATCTCTGCTGAATTGCTCAAGATATATGTACAACTCGGTGATATGGACTCAGCAATAGAACCATATCAGACAGAGGCGAATTCGGATACAAACAGCAAACTAAGGTCCTTTACTGCGGAAAGAATTACAGTGACATCTGCAAGAATTGCAGCGATATACGAAATGGAGATTGCACGCGATTCATTGATTGCTGCTTTCAAGAGCCAAGATAAACTTGAAGTGTTAAAAACACATTATGAGGGTAAACTTGAAAAAAATAAAGATAATCCGGTGGCACTCACAATATTGGCAAGAATATATTGGGATGAAAGGAATTATCAAAAAGCTGCTGAAGTGTATGAAGCACTCGGCAAAGCAGAACCTAACGATGTCCGTTATTTCTATTATGCTGCGGCTGCTTTGAAAAGAAACAAACAGCCTGAATTAGCCAAAGAGATGCTCAATCAAGCTAAACAGGCACTTGCATCCTGCAGTGAAAAAGATGATGCGCGGTTTCTTGGTTCGCTTGCAACAATCTGCATTGAAAATAGGATGTATGAGCCGACAATTGAACTCTCCAAATCCGCGATTGATAAGAGTGATAGCGATACAGATAGTAGGATTCAAGATACTTTGCGCGAAATACTTGCGAAAAGTTACCGTGAGACAAAACGTTATGTAGAAGCTTATGATATATATCAGGAATCAGACACACGAAGTAGGGCAAAAAATGCAATCCGTGCAATCGCCAAAGAAGGAAAATTCTATGAAAAATGGATACCGGAACAATTGAAAAAGGTTGAGATGAACCCTAACGATCCCAACCTCATCTCGGAACTTGCTGAAAGTTATGAAGCCACAGATAAAATTAAACATGCAATTGAGCAGTATCAAAAACTTACAAAACTGCAACCTGAAGAAAATGCCTACTGGTACATAAAGTTGGGCGATCTGTTTCAAAGAGTGGATCGTCCGATAGGCAAAGTAATTGAAAGTAATGCTCTTAGCTTAGATGGAGATGGGAGTTTCGTGGAAATCGTGGACAGTGAGATCATAAACAATATCTCCGAACAAGTTACGATTTCTGCATGGATCAAACCCACAGGTTTTCCAAACACCTGTACGACTGTCCTTTTCAAAGGCGACAAACGAACACCTAATCTTTCTCATCGTCAATTCGCGCTTTGGCTGTTTGATGAAGGTTGTGCTTATTTTGACGCATCTCCAAACGGACGATTTATAAGATGGATTGCGTCTAATAGTGAATCTATCGAAAAAAATGAATGGTACCACGTTGCAGCAACCATTGATGCAAGGAATGACAGCGTGAAGTTATTTCTAAACGGTGCTGAAATCAGAAAAAGTAATTTCAAAGGTCAGAACAATTTGACCAAGACAACACTGCCATTCCGTATCGGTTGTTCACATGAAGAAGAAATATCTGAGCACGCATCTTTTGCAGGGCTAATTGATGAAGTGCGAATTTGGAACATCGCGCGTACTGAAAAACAAATTCGTTCCGATATGAACAAGCAGTTGGACGGAGATGAAGCGGGATTAGTCGGATATTGGAAATTTGACGCAGAAACCCAAGGACGCGTTTCCGATAGTTCACCTCATAAAAATGATGGCAAACTCATAGGAAATGCTAAACTTGAACCTTACACCCGTCCAATTTTGGCAAGTTTAAAGGATGAGTACTTTACAAAATCAGTAGCCTATTATGAAAAAGCGATAGAACTTAATCCCAAAATATACCAACGCTACACTGACTTAGCAAATTTATATATAAAACAGAATCAGGCTTCTGATGCTGAAGCGGTATATATGCAAGCATTAGACGCACCGTTGACACAAGCGAGGCATGATTCCTTAATTCGCGCCATCTCCGAACTTTACGCTGACGAAGGACAAGAGGCTAAACTCATTGCTATCCTTGAAGAAATAGAACCTAAAATGCAGGAGAGTGTGGTCCTGCACGAACTTTTGGGCGATCTCTACAATAAAGTAGGTGATTCCGATAAAGCTGAAATTGCTAATGCTAAGTGGTTGAACATTCGACAGAAAGAGGTCAACGGACAGGAAGCATATTACCAACGTTGGTTTGCTGAAGAACTCCTTGAAAAAGGTCTCTTCCCAGAAACTACACTAAAATATGCGACACGTGCTTTACAAGACTATGCGGAAATAAGCTATCACTATCCAATGACACTTGGACGTGCGCATATTGCAAATGATCGCTATGATGATGCACTTAGATATTTCAAATATGCTCTAAGTATTCTATCTGCTGATGCTTCATTAGACTATTTTTGGAAACAAGTCGTTGATGCAAGCAAGAATGCAAAGAACAAAGAAAGGTACAATCAAATGTTAGCTGCGTTGATAAATTCCATGCCGCCGGAATATTCAAGCTCTGTGCAAATGTTTACCAAATAAATGTCAACCTTGGTTTAGTGGTTTACTCGCTAAACATTTATTATATGTAGAACGGACAGAATAACCCCAAAAGTCCCATCTCCCTTGAATGAAGATTAATTTATTAATTCGGTAATTTTCTGCCCAATATGGAAGACATTCTTGGATAGTGTGTGCCAATTCTTTGATTCTTGTTGCTGAAAATACATTTTACCGTGTATAATATGTTCACATTGAGATACTATCTTTGAAGGAGATATATATCATGAAAGTTAAAGTCACGTTCACGATAATCGGTATCATTGCTTTACTAATGATAGGTTTGTGTATTCCTACAGCAAATTTCGCACAAGAAAAGCCGAAAGAGAACTCTATAGCAAAGAACATTATGTTGCCACATCATATTGATGGCGGAACTACGATAATGTTAGATCTCTCCAGACATATAGGTCTAACCGATGATGAAACAAAGAGACTTACGAATGCTTTATCTGTAAAACAAACAGACAAAGCCGCCGCTACTAAGGGTGTAACGATTGAATTGTTAAAACCTTTGGATTCTATTGTTCACTCTAAGGCCCTTGTTATTCGACAAATCAAAGCAAACCCTGCAGTTAATATAGTGGATGCTGCAAAACATGCAGATGTTAAAGTAGAGTTTACATTTAAAATTCAAACGCCAGTAGATGATGTTGCACTACAGGAAGAATTGATTAAACAGCTGGATGGAAACAACGTTATCTTTACGGAGGCAGTTCAAGGAAATCGTGATACAGTCTTGATTAGACTCTATAACACAACAAAAAGCCGTATCAACCTAAAGAATTGGCAAATTCGATTGACCTACGGTGCCATGCCGGATGCAACAGAGGCAACAACAGTTAGAGTAGTTGACAGGATGAGCAATGTTAATGAAAAAGTTGAGGTGCTCCCCAAATTGCGAAATACCCGAACTGGGATTGATCTCCCACGCAACATCATCATGTTTCGTAAGATTGACTTTAAACTTCTTGACGATCCAACAAAAACACAGGATGAACAATTAGCTGCCATTTCTGATGGCACACGTCAATCCGGTTGGCACATGAAAAAACCATCAAATCAACCCGAGTGGGATGAAATTAACGACGCAGAAAACAAACTCAAAAACCAAAAAGAACCGTTAATTCTGGTTGTTCCAGGTAAAGGTAATCCTAAGGTTGAAACTCAAGTAATCATTAAACCTCGTAAACAAATTGAAAACGCCTCCTCACCACCTACCGATGATCGGTAAAACCGGATGGGCGTTTCTCTGTATACGAAGGGCGGTGTTTATAACCGTCCTTTTGCTTTTCAGTTGGTAGTAATGTTATCATTCAAATTTCTTCTTTAGAAAATTGAGTGCTTCGTCAAGAATTAATAAAAAGAACCCTCCATAAATTGCTATTATGAAGTGAAGAAACAGACCATCTTCTATGAAACGGACAAAAGCCACCAATATAGTAAACTTTAGAATTAATTGGACATTAGGATCGGTTTGGTCAGAAAACCGAAACTAACGCAGACACTGTAGTACAACCTGTATGAGAATAAAAAAATAAATTAGGTAATTCGTGGAAATATCCAGTGCGGTTAGATGAAGATTAAAAAATAAATTGAGTAATATAGCGAGGTTAGGAAACCTCGCCAGCAGAGATACACACCTGCTGATGGCGAGGCGGGGAATGCCTAAATGGCATTCATACCGTTGATTTCTTCCTAACCTCGCCAAATTACCGAATTAATAACTTAAACTTCATGAAACCGCACCTACCGGGTTTGGGGGAAATTAGAATTACCCACTAAAAAACTTAATCTTCATTTAGGTTATGTTCCGTTTCTGCCCAACCTAACAAGTTGTGCTACAAAATATGCCCTTTAATTCTAAATGTCACTATATAAGAAAACAGATAACAATTACCCGAAAAAATCGCATGATTTCTCCTTCCTAATTCCGACAGGATTTTGTAATTTGAGGGTGGGACAACAGAAAACCCACAATAAATTGTGATTGAACACTGTAACACTTGAAAATAGCCAAAATGCGTAAGTCATCTTTTTGTTGTTTTCATAACAATCATTATATCATTATGAAAAGTAGATACAAAGCATATTTAAGATTGACACCCGTTCTGTAAAAAGAGTATAATACCAATTAACCTTATTTTGGAATTTCCGACGAGATAAATTCGGTGAGTTACAGAGACCTCACTCTACAGATTGGGTGAACTTGATATAATGAAGAGACAGATAAAACTGCAATTACGGGGAATTATACTCGTAGGCATCTGCGTAATTGCGTTGCTTGCATGCGGAAGCGGGGAAATCCAAAATTTTGAGGGCATTCAGGTTCTATCCGATCCACGTACAGATCGGATAGACATCAGGATTTATCTGCTTGATAAACATGGAACCCCTCTTATATGGAGCCAGAGCATTCTCAGTCCCAACGTTGGTGTTAGTACTGTTTCAGAAACTGATTTTATCACCAACGTAGAAGTCTACTCTATGCGGGATGGCAAGAAACATCGGAAGGTTTACGATGGAAGATTATACCATGTCCGATGGGCGCAAGAACCGAATAGTTTTGATAGACTCCTGAGCGCAGAAATTCCGCGCTGGCTCATTGAAGAAGACCCTGAACGCGATACATATTTAGGCGTTATTACAGTTGAAGTCCAAACCGAAAAACAAGGACCTTTTACAGATACCATAGAAAGCACCGCTATTTATAAGAGATAACAATGCCTATTCACACACAAGACTATCGCCATTGGGAAGGCACACTGAAACCTCGCAATCATACACGGTGGTGGGTTATTGCGAAAGCAGAACTGAAACTGCTTGCGCAACGCAAAATCGTCCGATTAATTGTTGCGATTCCACCGGTAATCTACATTCTGTCCTACGGAATCTTTATCTATATTTTTAATATCCTTCCACATGTACCTACTGAATTTGATATTGATAGCGGTTTCTTTCAAGGATTTCTATTCAGGCTTCAAACGTTTCCATCTGCGTTTTTGGTTGCGTTAGTCGTTATTTTTGGAGGTGCGGGGTTAATTGCCAATGATCTAAAGCACAACGCGCTTTCGCTCTATTTGTCTAAACCGATTTCATGGGTAGATTACCTTATCGGGAAATTTATTGTGATCGGTAGTTTGCTTTTCTGTATGACGTTAATTCCTGGACTATTACTATTTCTTGAACATGTGTTGTTAACCGATACACCCTTTCTTAAAGAAAATTATTGGCTACCCTTATCTATCATCATCTATTCCGTAATAATCACCATCATTACCAGTCTATTAATGTTGTTTTTCTCATCGCTCACCACAAATTCTCGCTATGCGACGATCGGTTTTTGCGCTGTTTGGTTTGGATTGCCTGTCATTCATCTCATTCTTAAAGAGGTGATCCCGAGTAGCACAGTAGCTTTAGTTTCGGTCTGGACGAATCTTGATCGTCTTGGAAATGCCCTCTTTGGTTTAGAAAGTGGTTATAATATACATTGGTCTTGGTCACTCCTTTTATTAGCTGCTTTGACTGCTGCATGTATCCTTGTTCTCCGCCATCGGATACGGGCGGTATCAATTGTTAAATAATCCTACATTATCCCATCTATATCTACTTTAATCTTGCCCTATTTGCATCCCACATCTCAGTCTCGGAGTAAATCTGTGGGGGTGTTATTGGGGTTAACGTTGGTGTCCAGTCTGGTTGGAATTGTTGAACCAGCCGTACAGCATTTTGATATGCAATCCGTTCTTTTGTCTCATCATCAAGGTGTGCAGATTCAATCTGTGCTTGAACAAGGCGAAAATCATAGTATGGCAGATCACTACCGAACATAATTCTATCGTTACCGAGGTTATTGACAAGGTGTACTAAGTCCCAACTTTCATCCCCCTCAGGTTTTTGCGCAACATCATACCATATATTTTCTTGTTTCCCACAATGCGCAATTGCATCAAGGTGTCCTGCTTTGTTCATTGAGACATGTCCGATAATGAACGTAATTGTCGGGAACCTTTGTGCATACGCAGCGATATTTTGTGTTGAACCTGCCTGATGTAGCAAACACAACCCGTTGTGCATTGCTACCACTTCCAGGAATGCGTATAATTCTCCACCAAGTGAATGTCCGGATAACGCCGGATGGCACGCGAATCCGACTAAGCCATCGTCACACATTGCCCTATCCAGCTCGTCCACGCCTGCTTGTTCATGCCGCACTTCTACAATTCCAAGCCCGATGGGAAAACGTTCCGGGTACTTTCGGCAAGCATTTGCAATAACCTCGTTCTGTGCGCGCGTATCTAATACACCGCGCGCTTGCGGCCCGCCAGCTGTCGGACACGGAATCGCACCAATAACATTTGCCGAAGCCATCCTGGCAAGACATCGTCCAACACTCTGTCCAATAACCGGCGCGCGTGATACCGTCATGCCGATGTGGCAGTGTACATCAAAATAAGAAAGCATAAGTCAACCTCTTTATAGTGAAACCTATAATTAACGTGAACTCGGTAAAATCTTTGTAGAGCAAACTGTTAGTTTGCGTTCCACAGATGCACAAACTAAATGAAGATTAAAAAATAAATTGGGTAATATAGCGAGGTTAGGAAGAAATCAACGGTATGAATGCCATTTAGGCATTCCCCGCCTCGCCAGCAGAGATACACACCTGCTGATGGCAAGGCGGAGAATCATGGCGAATACCATACGGGGAATGCCATACGCGCATTCATACCGTTGATTTGGCGTATTCGCCCAATGGCATTCATACCCGGGGAATCATGGCGAATACCACACGCGTATTCGCCCAACGTCATTCATACCGTTGATTTCTTGATTTCTTCCTAACCTCGCAAAATTACCGAATTAATAACTTAAACTTCATAAAGTTTGTGCGACAAGCTCACGTTGTCCGTAGCAACTTGAGTAATTATAGCAGAAGCAAGTTCTGGATGCAAGGTTTTGCCATTTTGATTCAGAACCATTCAGGAATTGACATAACTTAAAATGTTTGTTATAATTTTTTTCGCGTTAACCCACGATTTAGGCTAAATCATTATGTTTCAACACGCTAAATTTTACACATTTTTTGTGTTTTTGTTTATATTTACAGAACTTCTGGGATGTGGAAATAGACAAAAAGCCCCTGAATTAAGAGTTTTTGGTGCAGTGAGTTTGACAGATGCTTTGACTGATATAGGCAAGCTGTTCACTGCAAAGCAAGGTGTTAAAGTCAGCTATAATTTTGCGGCATCTTCAACGCTGCAACGTCAAATTGAAAAAGGGGCATCGGTAGATGTTTTCATTTCAGCAAGTCCTCAACAAGTTACCGCGCTTGAAACCCGTGATATGCTTGAAACAGATAGTCGTCACAACATCTTGTCAAACCGGTTAGTCCTTGTTTCTCATAAAAACGCTGTTTTATCTGTAGAAACTGTTGATACGCTTGCCGATGATGCTGTTTCGCGAATTGCTATTGGACAGCCTGAAATTGTGCCTGCTGGCACTTATGCAAAAGAGGCTTTGGAACGACTTGGCCTGTGGAAAAAGGTACTACCAAAGTTAGTCTTTGGGATAGATGTGCGAGCGACACTTGCTTATGTCAGTGCAGGAAATGTTGACGTAGCGATTGTCTATCAAACAGACGTAACACTGAGCAAAAATGTCAAAATACTTTATGAATTTCCTGACAAAACCCACAAACCTATAGTATATCCTGCAGTTGTTCTGAAAGATAGTCAACAAAAACAGTTAGCGCAACAATTTATTACGTTTTTAAAAACATCTCGTGCCACTAAAATTTTCGAGAAACACGGATTTGCTTGTTTAACATCAGATTCTACACAGTAGAAATGGATATGCTGTATTGCAATGAGGATAACCGCAGCCGAAATTACCGCTCTTATCTTATCTATAAAAGTTGCATCGTTGAGCCTCATTGTGATGTTTCCGCCAGGACTGCTTGTCGGATGGCTGCTTGCAAAACGGGATTTTCCGGGAAAATCTCTCTTAAATACATTCGTCATGCTGCCATTGGTTCTCCCGCCTGTCGTAAGCGGATACCTGCTGCTTATTCTCCTGAGTAAACATGGACTTATCGGAGGATTCTTATTTAACGTTTTCAATTTAGAGCTCGTTTTTTCACCTTTCGCTGTTGTAATTGCCGTTTCAATCATTTCTTTTCCTTTATTAGTACGGGGTATTATAACAGGGATGGAGTCTGTGCCGATCGAGCTTGAAAACACTGCCCGTACACTTGGCGCATCACCGATAAAAGTCTTTTGGACAATAACCCTACCGCTTGCATCTCGCGGCATTATTGGGGGAGCAATTCTCGGTTTTTCTAAGAGTCTTGGCGAGTTTGGAGCTACCCTCATGGTGGCAGGTAATATTCCCGGTAAAACTCAGACAATGGCGCTGAGTATTTATCATGCGGTCCAACTCGGACAAGATATCACGGTTTATCGATTGGTGTTTATTTCAACCGTTGTCGCATTTATTGCTATCTGGTTAACAGAACGTATCACGATTAGACAGCGTTAGTTTCGATTTTTATAACTCAAGTTGCTAAGGACAAGGTTTTAGACCTGCAAACACCGTTTTTTAGAGAGAATGATCCATTTTTCGCAAGATTCCGTAGTGCAAACTGTTAGTTTGCATCCTCACAGACACAAACTAACTGAAGCTTAATTCATTAATTCGGTAATTTTCGGTACGCACAAGGCTTGAATACCATACGGGGAATCATGGCGAATACCCATAGGCGTCAATTTAAGAAAACATAAGAATTATTATGCTCACTTTCGATACACCCGGTTATTGGGTTTACCCTCTTTTTAGTCCCGTGAATCAACGCCAAATACCATACGCATATTTGGCGTTGATTCACGGGACTAAAGATACCGCATAATACAAATCAAAATTCTTAAATTGACGCCTATGGTTCGGTTTCCTAACCGAACATAATGTCCAATCAATTCTAAAGTCTACTATAAGAGGGAAGTCCAAAATCGTGACGCAGGCAATTCGCGTATTTTTTGGAATTATTCTTATCCTGTTACACTTTTTCAATAGGCGCGATTTACGCATTTCTACATATTTTTTAGTCTCGATTTCCGTCTCTCAACAAATTTGGTATTTTTTGTGCATTTTTTTCTTGACAATTCATTTGCAACATGTTATAATAGTATTTGACGTTGGGAATCCATGCAGCGTGCGTGGGTTACGTCAGGGTGCTTCCTAATCTATTTTGGTTAGGGTGCGGTCGCTAGTGATACCACACCAGCGAACGCTTGCACTGCCATAGAAGTTAGTATGACAGCGCTGGTTAGCATTATAACATGTAGACACCCTTGTGTGCCATGTTATAATGCTAACCAGCCCCTATAGGGACAAATTACCAAAACCTTTCTTTGTTGGCGTACGCCAACACCCCTATAAGTCTGTCATCATTAGAATAATCAATACGCCGCATATCGGCGTAAAGGAAACGCCTCTTTTTTAAACAGATAGAGGCAACCATAATCTATATAAACAAGGAGTTTTCTAATGTTGAAACAGAGAGTCTTTCAAATCGCAGTAATTTTTGCTGCATTCATGATGTTTAATTTAACGGTTCATAGTGGTGAACGTTGTAACAGACCTACCGACGTTGACAGCGGTGTTCGCCCAAACACTGGTACCTTCGGGCATGCAGAAGTTGTTGGCTTGGGATGGTATAAGCGTGGCAATGATTACTATGCCAATGTAACGTTATGGGGATACGTTGAGAACGTCAGTCTTGAAAAAATATCTGCGTCCGTTCTGTATGATTTTCGGGTTATTGAACTGACCCCGAATTTCAATTTTAAAGCTCAGTGGTACGTTCCTCCTATTACCGTAGTTGCGGACCAACTCGATCCAGGTGAAACTCTTATGCCTTCTTCTTACACGAACGGCCTGATGGTTCCTGGCGGTGATTGGCTGCAAGGTATAGTAGCACGCACTGAGACGATGATCCAGGCTGAAGCAAGAGGAGGAAAACGTGGACAACTGGTCGACGTATGGTTCGCATGGGGATGCGTCGACATAGAATTTGATTGATTATTCAACACGTTTTCTTACACAGGTGTCTTTATACAAGGCACCTGTGTTTTATAAACCATGACGGACGCATTCCCCTTGAATGAAGTTTAAATAAATATTTCGGTAATTGGCAAGGTTAGGAAACCTTGCCAGCAGCAGGTGTACATCTCTGCTGGCGAGGCGGGGAATGCCATTTAGGCATTCATACCGTTGATTTCTTCCTAACCTCGCAAAATTACCCAATTTATTTTTTTATCTTCATATAAGGGGTTAGGGGGTTAAATAGTTCGGTATTTCAGTCTTTTTCGTCTTTTTAACCCCTAAATCCCCCTTATCAAGGGGACTTTAAGTGAAAATGCGTCCGTCCTGATAAACAATTGTGTGCAAGTAATTATAGATTTCACTATAAAAGGAGTTTTCTCATGAAATATAAACCTTTTCAGGCACGTTACCAGAAAAATATAGCTCTCGTTATTCTACTTCTTTTCGGCTTCTCCATCTTGCAAAGTTCGGATGCAAAAATTGTCTTTAGATCTAACCGAGAGGGGAATATTCCGCATATCTACGTGATGGAAGACAACGGTAGTAATGTCCGAAGAATCACAGACCTCGCGTATTATGCTAGGCGCCCACACTGGTTTCCTGATGGAAAACGGGTTGTGTTTGAAAGAGACCTGTCACGTGGGGATGGAACGAACTTCCACACAGAATTCGTTATCGTTGACCTCAAACCTCGCAAAGAATACCATTTTATGAAAAATCACCGGACGGATCGTTTTCCGAGAGTATCTCCTGATGGGAAACAGCTTGCTTTTCTCAGCAACCGCTTAAAAGATTGGCATATTCATGTGGCAGACTTAGAGAGCGGTGCGGAAACGGCTATCACTGCGAAACACGCTGATTTAGGTATCCCTAGCTACATGAATTGGTCTCCCGATGGGAAACAGCTTGTTTATATACACGGGGAAAATGATCTGGGAGCGCAGATATGGATCATGAATGCTGATGGTAGTCGTCCCAGACGCCTCAGTCATCCGATTGAGGAAGGAATCAATAGGGTTTTGAAGTATTTACCGAGTTGGTCGCCATCGGGTCAATTCATCATGTATTCAGAAGTTACCCTAACGCCTAATTTTGAAAAGGTAGGCCCTACACGGCTCATTTTCCAGAGTGTGAGGACAAGACAGACCGATATACATAACTTTCCGCGAGATTATGCGATCAACAACGGGTGTTGGATAAATGACCGCATAGTGCTTTTAAGTATAAAAGCAGGGGTAGGTGAACCAGAAGCTAATTGGGAGATTTATAGATATGACCTTACCAGCAAAAAATTGACAAACCTGACAAAACACCCAGCAAAGGATTTCCACCCAGATTGGATTAGTGGGACGCTTGCTGTGTTTCCATTGGACAAACTCACTATTCGCTGGGCACACCTCAAGCAGCCAGATTGAAGCGAACGCTAAATTGGAACCTCCCTATCAGGTGCGATTTCCTAACTACACACTTAGAAATCGGTATGCAAAGTAGTAGGCACACTCTGCGGGGAATGCCTAAATGGCATTCATACCGTTGATTTGGTGCCGTCTATACCCCCAAAGAATGTGTGTGGCGGACGGCACGCGGAGCGTGCCTGCTACTTTTAAATCAACGCTAAAACGGATATTACTTTTGCAAATGAACTGTTAACTTTTCTGTGCCGTGGCTGCTTTTAATATCAAAAATTAGTTCCAATGCATCCTGCTCAGCCTGAAGCAACGCCTCAAGCGTTTGAACGTCAGCAATTTCTTTCCCATTAATCGCGAGAATAAGCGCACCACGCGGAATTTTTGCATTAGATCCAGGTGCGTCTTTCTTTACCCTTTCAACAATTACACCACGATCTATATCTGTTAGGTAGGCGTATCTCTCGGCATCCCCCTTCTCCAACTTTCGAACTGCTAACCCGAGCATTTTCCACGAAGCAGATTCACTTTCAAAGGGTATGCCTGCCATTTCCGGTGGCATTTCATCAATAGTTACACTGAACGTCCTTTCCTGCCCGCGCCGTAACACCTTGATAACAGATTTTTTGCCAACCTGTGATTCTGCGATAAGCATCTGGAGTTCAATACTTTTTTGTACCTTTTTCCCATTATATCCAACAATAATATCATGTCGCTCTAAACCGCCACGGTACGCTGGTGTATCCAGATAAACGTTTCTCACTTGAATACCTTGCGGTACTTCTCGCATCCGAATACCGAGGTAGCCACGGATAATTTTACCGTTGGCAATCAGTTGAGTGCCAATTGTGTTAACGAGATTACTGGGAATCGCAAACCCTGCCCCCGCTCTCGCCGGAGCAGGTGTGTTTTCAACTTTTCGGATTAGCGCATTAATGCCGATGACTTCGCCATGGATATTGAGCAGCGGCCCACCACTACTGCCGGTATTGATCCACGCATCTGTCTGAATGAAGTTTTCGTATCTAATAAAACGCAAGCCGCCAAGAATGGAACGCCCTTTACCACTCACAACACCAGTCGTAACGGAGTAATCAAGTTGGAAAGGATTACCGATAGCAATGGCAAATTGTCCAACCCGAACCTTTTCCGAATCCGCTAACGACAGAATTGGGAATTCCTGATCTCTGTCAACCTTTAGAACAGCAATATCTGTGTTAATATCTGTTCCAACTAATTTAGCATCAAGTGTGCTACCTTCTAATAACCTTACTTTGTAATATTCCGCACCGTGAACAATATGGTCATTTGTTAAAATATAACCGTCTTGCCGAAAGAAAAATCCAGAACCGGATCGATTTAAATCCCTATTTGAATGTCCTGCAAAAATACCGACAATAGCGGGCTTGCTTGTAGCAGCAATATCAACAAATGCGTTTTCAATCGCACTTAGCAGTTCCAAATTACTCGGTTGTTCAGTTCGGTAGGCACACGAAGAGATAATAACAACAAAAAGGAGTAGAACACAATTATAAATCTTTTTTCTCATCAAACAATTCCTTCTTTCAGAAAGTTTTATCAAGATTATACCAAATTCTAAGTCTCATAGTGAAATCCAAAAATATGTTTACATTTCAATCAACAACAATCCCTACACACACTCTCGCTGGCGAGGCGGGGAATCAAGGCGTATACCTTATGCGTATTCATACCGTTGATTTCTTCCCAACCTTGCCAACCTAAAGGTAATTATAATAAAACCTATAATTAATGGGACATTTCTGTATCGCAAACTGTCAGTTTGCGTCAAATATGCACAATCTAAATGAAGTTTAAGTTATTAATTCGGTAATTTTGCGAGGTTAGGAAACCTCGCCAGCAGAGATACACACCTGCTGATGGCAAGGCGGGGAATGCCTAAATGGCATTCATACCCGGGGAATGACTAAACGTCATTCATACCGTTGATTTTTTGATTTCTTCCTAACCTCGCTATATTACCCAATTTATTTTTTAATCTTCATACAGATTGATGCTCAAGTACTGTTGTCCATTATGTTTCCAAAATAGATTTGTCAAAGTGTCCCAATAATTTCAAAGTTCACTATATTGTCCGTAGACTTCATAAGATGATGTGTTCTTTAGTCCCGACAAATGCCATAAGCGCATTTGGCGTTGATTTGGTAGGGACGATATGTTTATAGAAAAACGGCATACACACCCTCTTTAGTCACGTAGGGACGATATGTGTCCAACATAAAATTCAATATATGTGAAAATAACACAAACAATTTGTTAACTGGCACAAGTCGTTATAAAGTAAAATCTAAGAATGACATCTACAAGGAACACACTTTGTAAGCGCTCAGCATAATATGTACGGGCACCAGGTATACAAGACTTTTTCTGACACCCGTTACAGACTAATTATTATTGAGGGTATGCATAAATAATTCTGATGTTAAATATGCGTTTAAAGGTAGTAGGCACACGCCGTGTGCCGTCCACAAGTTCAAAGAGGCGCAATGAATTGCGCGACTACAAACAGCACTTTGTGAAATAAGGCCGCACCTAAAGTCCGTCCCTGTCTGTGCTGATGCGCCAAATATTTATGCACACCTCTCAATTATTATTTAACTCTACCGTTACCTTTTCTATACCCTGGATACTTTTAATATCAAAAGTAACATTTGGTCCGTCTTGTTTACCTTGAAGAAATGTTTCAAGAGTTTGAACGTCAACAATTTCTTGTCCATTAATAGCAGTGATGAGCGCGTTACGTGGAATATTCGCTTTGAATACGGGAGAATCTTTCTTAACTTTTTCAACGATTATGCCACGGTCTTCTTCACTTAGGTAGGTATATCTTTGAAAAATTCCATTCTCCAACTTTCGCACGACTAACCCAAGTGTTTTCCAAGAAACGGATTTAGTGTTAGCGGGGCGTCCTACTAATTCAAGTGGCATCTCATCAATAGTC
The DNA here is from genome assembly GCA_965221425.1 of Candidatus Poribacteria bacterium. Taxonomy (GTDB): domain Bacteria; phylum Poribacteria; class WGA-4E; order WGA-4E; family WGA-3G; genus MSPOR6. The sequence continues at coordinate 2,686,749 of OZ244889.1, forward strand.
ACATTGAGTGTCATTTCCTGTTTTTGTCGTAGTACCTTAATAGGATATGGCTTGCCGATCTGACACTCCGCAACCATCAATCTGAATGCATAAAGCCCTGGCACCTTTTCCTCATCGAATTCAACGATGATGTCATGCCGTTTTAAACCACACTGAAATGCGAATGTGTCAGGTGCTACTTTTGTAATTTTAATACCTTGTGAAACATTTTGCATATCCGCGTCAATGTAGCCACGGATAATTCTTCCATGTGTAATCAGTTTATTCCCGATTGTTTTCGCGAGATCACTATTAATCGCTAAGCTTGATCCCTCTCCCGGGTTTAAGGTAGTAATACCAATTACCTCACCTTGAATATTCAGCAAGGGACCACCGCTACTCCCTTTGTTAATCCAAGCATCTGTTTGGATGTAATTATTATGATACTGAAAGAGTTTTGTTTTTGGTGGATGAAAACAACGGTCTTTGCCGCCGACGATACCAGATGTCACAGTATATTTATATCCTATTGGGTGACCGATGGCGATAGCAAATTGTCCGATTCGGACCTTCGTTGAATCCGCCAGGGAGAGAACCGGAAATCCTTCTTCTCGTTCAATTTTTATAACCGCTATATCAGTGTTCAGATCGCTCCCAACTATTCTTGCATCAAATGTGCTGCCATCAAATAATCTCACCCTAACGCTTTTTGCGCCACGTATAACGTGTTCATTCGTCAAGATATAACCATCTTTCCGAAATATAAAGCCGGAGCCTGAACCTGATGTATCAATAGTTTTATTATCTTTTTGTTCTTCTTTTCTAACGGTAAGGCTGACAACAGCAGGTTTACTCTGATCTACGATCTTAGAAATAGCGTTTTCAAAAGATCTTAATATTCCTAAATCGTCAGGTTGGGTGGCTGGTGATGCCTCTGCAGTAATAGTAACAGCGAACAAGATCAAAACAGCATAGGCGATTGTATCTCTTTTCAGGTTTGTTTTTCTTTTCATTGGGATCCCTCTTTAATTTTTAAAATTATAGTAGAACTTAAAATTATTTATACACTTTTATGTATGGGGTTTCAACGTTCTACAAATTGGGACAGAGTTAATTATTTCAAATTTCGTATATCTATTTCTGTGTAGTCTATTTTAACAGATTCTTAAGGAAATGTCAATCTGTTTTTAGTGAAATCGCTTGTAATGTTTTGACGGATGAGATTGGATGTGTTATACTTTTCACATTAAAACCACGACTATTCAAGGAATAATCAATCAATGAAATTGCTACTTTACCCACTCATTTTTTTCCTCGTCATTACAACCGCTATTGCAGAAGAACCTACCTCATTTGGCACACCCCCCTGGCAACCCACAGGCAAATATACACATCCCGATATTCGAGAGAGTTCTGGCATTGTCGCAAGCAGACAGTTTGAAGGAGTCTATTGGACATTGAACGACTCTGGAAACCCATCGGTAATTTACGCCACAAAACGGAATGGTGAACTAATTCAAGAAATTAAGATCCACGGGGCTCGAAATTTTGACTGGGAAGCACTCGGCATTGATAACAACGGGCAACTCTGGATCGGCGACATCGGCAATAATAGCCGAATGCGGTTCGATTTAAATGTGGCTGTTGTGAAAGAACCGAACCCGTACAAGGAGACAGAAGCGGAAGTCATCGCGAAATATCCGTATCGTTATCCAGACGAAAATGTAGATGCAGAAGGCCTGTTTATTGCTGATGGCGTCCCTTATATTGTCTCTAAAGAGCAGTCAGGAGCGATGCTTTACCGTTTTCCTACATTGAAAGCGGGGACAAAGCAGGTTTTGGAACGGGTCGGTGAATTCTCAGAAGCGAAGTTGGTTACAGGCGCAGGGACTTCAGCGGACGGAAAACGGCTTGCTGTTTGCACCTACAATTCTCTCTGGGTATACCACAGCACTGATGGTAACTTAGCGCGCATGATTCAACGTAAACCGTGGGTATTGCGGCACAATTTTCTCGGTGAGGCAATCTGCTTTGAAGAATATAATCTCTATCTAACAAACGAAGCGCGCGATATCTACGCGCTGCCACAATTTTGGTATGAAAAACAGTGGAAATTGCCACCAAAGCAGACACAATCAGCAATTTCCTTGTTAGTCAAACAGGAATCAAATGGGTATAAGTTAGAAAACTATCGTGACGCTGGCATTGATATTGAGGGTGGGCATGTTGCATTGAACGCTAAAATATCAGGCGCAGCGGCGCATCAAAGAATTGAAGTTCCCCACAAAAACCTATATCAAATCAGTGCTATCTTGACTCGTGGACCGGAATATGGACACGCAGAACTTACCGTTAATGGAAAGAAAGTCGGACAACCTTATGACTGCTACCATCCGGAACTGATTGCTGGAACGTTGGTAACTTTCGGCACAGTCCCGTTGCATCAAGGAAAAAATCAGATTATCTTGAGGAGTGTCGGTAAATCAACCCAATCGGCAGGGAACAAAGTTGGCGTTGATTCCTATCAAGTCCTACACGCTTCTCCGTTTGTGCGGCGTTACATGGTTTTAGGCCCATTTCCGAAGACAGATGCTAACACGACTTTTCCATCGGTTTCCCCAGAAAAATCGCTCAATTTGAATGAAACCTATAAAGGCGTTGAAAACAAGGATATTCGTTGGCGTGAAGCAGAGACTAATACAAACGGCATGCTGAATTTGCGAGCAAACATCGGCATGAATATGGGTGTGGTTGGATACGCGGTTACCTACGTCTATGCTCCAAAAGCGATGGACACCGTCCTGCTATTAGGCAGTGATGAAACAGTTGCAGTATGGCTAAACGGAACAGAAATTCACCGAAAGCGAGTCTACCGACGTATAACACCAGATGCAGATACAATTCCGTGTCAGTTGAAATCAGGACGGAACGAGGTTTTGTGCCGAATTGAGCAGAACAGCTGGACATGGGCACTGTATCTACGTTTTACTGATGCAGCGGGTGTGCTTAAATATAGTCCGCAACCCAAAAAGTAGCGCGGATTTCGCGAATTGAGAGTTTTAACTAAATTATGATACGACAATTGGCGGCCTCTCTAAATTGTGATGCACCGAAACCCTTATGATTTTTTAAAGTTACTATAAATAACCCTGCCGTAAAAACTCTTGACATTTTCCATGAATGCGGATATAATACGTATATATGCCCTATTATGATGAAATCTTCAAACACGTTACCGGGGAGTTCCCGTATGGCTTAGCAGTGTTGGCACTCAAGACCTCAGAAGTGGAAGTCGGAGATCGCTTGAATACAGAGCAAGCCACGGTTCGAATGCATCATAGTGATATGACGTTTCATGTCCGACTCCCTGATGAGGAGGCGATCTTACATATAGAGGCACAAACCGACAACAGCACGCATAAACCGATGCCTCTACGGATGCTGGCATATTCAAGTTTTCTCGCTCTTGAGCATGAGAAGAATGTCTATTCAACGGTGTTGTATTTCCGCCCGCCTGCGGGGCAAACGGACCCCGGTTTCTATAGATATGGAAACACGCAACGGGGCGGCGGGTGGTTTCAGTATAACGTCATCCGTATCTATGAGTTAGAAGGTGAATCGTTTTTGGATCCCGAATCCGTTGGGTTACTGCCTTTCACAGCTTTGATGAAGCCTCCCACAGACATGACACCTCAAGCTTGGGTTGAAAAGTGTATAGAAACCGCGCAGACAGTTGATGTTGGCAGAGAGATGCGGGCTACCCTTTTATTTGCGCTCTCGCTTTTCGGGAGTTTAGCACATCCACCTGAGTTTTTTCAGGATCCTATATTGGAGGCAATTATGCAAGAATCTCCTTTTTATGAACGCGTTATGCAACGCGGCATTGAACAAGGCATTGAACAAGGGGCGCGCCAAATGAGCATTGAAAATACATTGGCAGTCCTCAAAGCACGCTTCTCTAATACTGATGTCAACGCACTGAGACAGAGACTTGAAGCCATCACTGACATCAACCTGCTCAAGCAGATTAGCCTTAACGCCTCACTCGCAGCCTCTTTTCAAGACTTCCAAGAGACCCTAATGGACAGTCCTCTCTAAAATTGTGAGTATAAGCGTTTTAATCAGATGCGTGCATCATTATATAACCTAAGTTGCTACTTCTGTAGCACAATCTGTTAGATTGTGCATATTAGTCCGCAAACTAACAGTTTGCGCTACGAAAACTTGCGAAATACGCATTATTTTTAATTAAAGACGGTGTTCCATGTCTAAAATCTTATAGGTAGCAACTTGGGTTTATATAGTTAAAACCCTCAAAAATGGACACTCTTATTCGATTAGGGCGAGGAAAAAACTATTCCTCGCCATGCCGAATATACAACATCAGGCCATCTCATAAATTATGACAAGTGCTGTTGAAAATTAACGCAACTGTATGCTGAATTGAGTTCCGATCAAAATTCAACTAAAAGCTGCGGAATAATTGCCGCACTTCGCGTCGGTTTTTCAACGTTATTCACTTGATAAACAAGCCGCGTGAAAGCACCTTCTGCAAAATGCCATGTCAACGCACCTCCAAGTGTTGACCAAACTTGTTCATCAGGTTCTCGGTTGAACGTGAACGTGCTAAATTTCTCTGTATTCGGATTCCATATATCATACTTCAACCGAATATCTAAAGTCTCCGTTAAAGGCAACTCCGCGTGCAGATAACAACCTTCCACCGTTGCATTACGATCTTCCGTTGGAATCGGAATATGCAGGTATTTCAAGAGTTGTGTATCTTTCCCACGAACCCATTCCGCAGCAAGATCAAACCGCCACAACTTGAAACTTGTCGCAAGACCAACACGCCGTTTGTAGACCAACGTTGACGGGTTAACATCACCGTTAATCGGATTAAACGGATAACTATTGCCGTCAAAATAAGATGCACCCAGCCAAATCCGTTTGCCGAAAACAGGAAGCGTGCCGTTCACATGAGCAAACAGCGGCGGACTGTTGTTGCGGATCGGTTTCAGAATACCGCCCCCACTACCGTGCGGACCGATTTGGATGCCTGTTGCCACCGTGCCTTCTGTAACAGTGCGGAGCGAGTCTGGTCCATCCGCAAGCGATAGTGTGTAGGAGACCGGTCCCACGAAACCGTTGAGTTGAAATCCACGGTCAGAAATAAAACCGATATTCTTCCGAACCAGATTGTACAGCGGATTCGCTGCAGCATCAGACTTTGTATCAATACCGAAACCGTGCCGAAATCGACCAATTTTCAGAGAAGCCCCCTTCGGTAAAACAGGCAGTCCTGTCAAAATAGCGTAAACAAACCCGTGATCGTCCGCTACCTGTGTTCCTAATGGAGAAGTGGTCAACAGCTGCTCCCCTAATATGCTAACATGATCGCCAACACTGGTTGTCACAACAAATTCGGCAACATGAATCAGTGTAGTGCCACTGTCCCAATTGTTCCTATCTGGGATTAAATCTTGTCCGCGGGTAATGCGGCGTATATCCAACGCACCGCCAAAGACCAAGTCTCCAAACACACCGCCAAGAAAATCTGAGCCACCTGCATCCTCCGTTGTCTCTACGTCATCAAAACTAAAAACATCATCCGAGTCTAAGGCATCACCTGATTCAGAGAGGTTGTCAGGTAATTCAACATTTTCGGGTGTACTGGCAGCATCCCCTGGGTAAGAACGAGCAATAATCTCAGCGATATTGCTAAATCCGTCCTTGTCTGAATCCGTCTTTTCAATCCGTGTGAACGTCAACAGATTCATACCGTTATGTAGGAATGCTCTGCCGTAGGGATTAGGCGAATCCCCACCCTTCTTTGAGGTGTGACATACATTGCACCCACCTGCCCATTTATATTTAGCCTTGAACATTTTATGAAACGCTGGTAGCGCATAAGCCGACCGATCCGCAATCATAGCACAAAAGAGTGCTATCATGCAGAGAAAAAAGATTTTTCGCATGATAAGTTCCTTTATAGTAAAGCATATAATTACTTGGACATTTCTGAGCATCAACCTGTATGAAGATTAAATAAATATTTCGGTAAGGGGCGAGGTTAGGAAACCTCGCCAGCAGGTGTACATCTCTGTTGGCGAGGTTTCCTAACCTCGCAAAATTACCCAATTTAATTTTTAATCTTCATACAGGTTGTGCTACAACACACGCAGTCCGTTAGGTTTGCTAAACGCATGGATCAAAATGTTCAGGTAATTCCAAAATCTACTATATATTATAAAAATGAATGGAAGGCGAACTTAGAATCCGCCCTCCGAGCCTTCAACCTTTAATACTCTTCAAGGTCAATTGGTTTTTCGCTGAATCGGATGTGCGCTTGTTTTATTAACACATCGATTGCATCCCACTGCTTACGCGTCTCATCAGAAATTCCGTTCTTATCAAGTGCTTTAGCGAATTCTATGAGCGTTTTACCAAACTTCTCCTGCAGCTCAGCATACTCTTCTTTCTGATCAGCGTTTTTCGTCGGTTCAAAATCGGAGATCACTTTGGCGTAAGTGGCAAGTTTTTTCGCTGCGGCTACCGCTTCTGCTTTGCCTTCACCTTTGTCAAAGTAGTCAACGATTTCCCAATAGGCATCCACCATTAAAATCATGAGTTCCTTTAAGTCCTCAACTTCAGGCAATTCTTCTGGTGGTTCTTCCGGTTGCGGTGTTTTTTCCACATCCGTTTTTGGTTTGCGTTTTAGAAATAGCGCATAACTCATGACAAGCGTCTTTTTCGGGATCAAAGCGACCGCTTTTGAAGCCGCTTCTTGTCCCTTAACAGCCTCAATATCCTTACCGACTGCAAAAGCATCATCTATGCCCTTACCGATGAACTGCTTGAGAAACTTCTCTGATGCAATCGCATCTGATTCCTTGTGTTCATAGACAGCTACTTTCACGACCTTACCCTTCATGTCGAGTCCAACGGCACCGTCAATAACACCACGCGGTCCCTGCACATCAACGAACAAGACCAAGCCAATCGGTCTTTTATTTTCACCAATCGGAATATAAAAAATCGGTTTCTGGTCTTCTTTCCGAAGTTTAGTACCCAGTTCTTTTTCAATAGAAGCAATTTTTTCTTTTGTCAATGGTGCACTTCGCTGAACAAATTTCTTCGCTTTCGGGAAAATAGCTGCGAGTTTCTTCCCCGGCCACTCTGTTTCATGTGCATCACTCAGTAGTGGCGTAATTACCAGCAAAGAAACTATTACAAGCAGAATTCCCGCACGAGACAGACGGAAAATTTGGAAAATCATTTTTCTCTCCTTGTTTTACATTGATAGGGCGAGTCGAAACCCGCCCTACCAGTTTAAAGTGGTTTAGTCAGACTCCTCAACTGTGACCATGAAAGTGGGAAACAGAATTTGATCCTCATGCTTCAACTGACCGAAAATCTGATAGACACCCGGTTTCTGAAATGTCGTCATAAGCATTACAACCGGACCGAATTTCTCTGGCGTTTTGCCTTGATGTTGATGTCCAGTTGTAGTTGGCTTTTTCATTTTGTGTCCGGCATGCGGGTCTTTCTTCTTCATTTTAACCATATCTCCAGTCATCGGAACTGTACCATGCGTATGTAGTATACCATCTAAACGGGTACTGACAATAGCAAAATGCATCGGTGCATCCAAAAACGGAACGAGATCGGTAATCGGTTTTTCATCACGCGAAAAGTGATAGGTGATATGAACCATCTCACCTGCCGTAATCTTTTCTGGCGCATTCATTTTCACATGATATGTAGATGTCCCGTTTCCATCTGCTATGGAAACGGCTTTTGTATACCGATCACCGCCCTCTTCAGTATACCCGAAAACAACTTTTTCCCTGCCAAAATCTTGAGAAATATCAGGCATCTTCTTGTCACCTTCAACATCTACATATAGATATTTTGCGAATTCAGCATCCGCTGTCATCACATCAAGTGCAAGAATATATCTCCCCGCTACAGGAAAAGTAAAGTGCACTGTATAAGCACCTTCAAGTTCCGCCATCAGGTCGCGAGACTCAAAATCTTCAGGATGAATATGGCCTACAATCTGTAAATTCTCACTCACTATTAACACATGGAGAATCCGATCATGATGCACCATCAGATCCGTAAAAGGTTCACCCTTCGCATCGGTAAGATGAAACATTAAAGTCGTAGGTTCTCCAGCCTGAATCTTTTGCGGTTCGGTGTGAAGCATAACATTTAAGGCATCGCTTTTATGTGCCTTATGTGTGTCATGCTTTTCGTGTTGTTCGGCAAAGCCGAGGTTTAGAAAAAATGAAATAGTTACAACGATTGCTATTGTAAAACGAAAATTGAAAAACGCGGAAATTCGGGATTGCATTCTAATTCCTCCATAATATAAGACTTACGCATGCTGTTCTTTTGTAGCATAACCTGTTAGGTTGTGCCACAAAAACTTCTCTGTTTTTTACCACGCTCCATCGGACAGAGTGGCATACGGGTCAAAATCGCGTAAGTCCTGTAATATTAACCCGTAAAAAGTTAAATATAAATTCAAATAGATCAATTTTCCGCTGCCTCACACAAGGCAGGGAAAGGAAATCACAAAATTATGAGTAGTAGAAATTAATTAAGAACGGGTGGCCGGAGGACCGCGACGGGATATATCGCTATTTAAGTGAGATATAAATAACTTAGGTGGGGGCGAGAGATAAAGTAATATCTCCTGATCGACAGGGAAAGTCGTAGAGAACGGAACAGTAGAAACGATTTGCTGTGTCAACGATTCACGGATAGCGTCTCCATTATATGAATCTACAGGCAAAATCAGTTCTAAATTATTTAAACAGCAAGCTGTTTCACCTTCTGAAGGTGTCTCAGATTTACTTGTAGAGTCTGTTTTCGTCTTTTGACAACAAGCCGAATCGGTTTCAGTATGCGCCATCTGCATTGTGTCGGGGACGCTTCCGCACAACACTTGTCCAAAAGCCGCACAGAACAGCGGACATACAGAATAAACACAGATCAACACCGCAAATAAGAGGGGAAACTGCCAATGTTTTCGCAACATCGCTCTATTACTCCGTTGTTTCGTCAGAAAATAGATAACAAAATTCACATTTATATATGCTTCATAGATATTATACACCAAAACCTAAAAAAGTTGCAAGAAAATTATTACACGCGAGGGTGTCCAGTTTTTGGCATCTGTCTTGTCTGAATCGCGGAGGACGCGGATTTCACGAAGCACGCGGATTTTGTCTTTTGTACCACGGGGAATGCCATTAAGGCATTCATACCGTTGATTTTACTTTTAGTTTGCGTTTTTTGGCACAAACTATGAAGTTTGTGCTACAGTTTTTAGTGTCTGAATCGCGGAAAACACGGATCACGCGGATAGGGTTTGGCAAGATAAGTTTCTTTTCAAGAGATCGCAGCACACTTTGAATTGGAGTTTGGGAGTCCCCAATACTGCCCTCCGCGTAACCCGCGTAATCCGTGATTCAGACAACACGCACGGGCAGGGAAACCTCGCTCGGACGCAGCGTTTTTTCACATCATGCACCCTTCGGACATAATCTTGTGTCTTAACATGATGAGAAGCATCAATGTCCAGTTTGCAAAAAATGCCCCAATTTCAGTTAATTTACATTTTTTTTAAATTTAATTGACATTTTTGTACAGTTTGTTGTATAATATAATAAATGACCAAGATCGTACTCATACTAATATGGGTACCTCAATATCTAAAATTTATATTAGGTAGTACGAGCTTGGTCGCTGGGGGGTGCCCCGATTTTTTTAAGATGGTAGGCAACCCCACGACTAAGCAAAGCACTATTCGGAGGTACTAACTAAATGAAGACACTTATGTTAAAAACGGTTGCCACCTTTTTGACAATCGTTTTGCTCGGTGGTTGTCTGTTTATCGGCGCGCAAAATATAACGCGCGCCACACAAACAGGCCCGCCCCCGTGTGAACAACGGATCAAGTCGGAGTGTATCAAAGATATGCCGAAACCGATTTGTCCCCCTCAACAAGAACGTGTCCCTTGCCCGCTGGACGCAATTCAACATTACGTCCCTTGCCCACTGGACGCAGCGGCGCAAAGTGAACAATATAATAAGGAGAAATAGCAATGGGCAGAAAAATGGTATGGGGGTTTGCAGCCCTCATTATCCTACTGATTGCTGCCGGGGGTTTCATCTTCTGGCAAATGTTAACAGTGCAGCAGATGAAAGAACAAGCTGCACAAGATGCAAAAATGCTGGAAGAAGGAAACCATAAACCTGAACAACCCAGCATAGCGAATGAACCGCCACGAGAAGCGAAAGATGGCTTTAAGTGGGAATGGCACGGTGACCACTGGCACGAAATGCCAATTGCACAGGCACCACAACAAACGCCTGTAGTGAAACCTGCGCAAGTGAAGCAACCCGTAAAGCCAACGTATACCGGTCCGTTAACCTACCACGAGGAACTACTGAAAACGAATCCGGTGAAGGCACTGCGTCTACAACAGGAAGAACGCGGACACTGGAGTGCAGAGCATATACCGCCATTCCCAACAGATGACACAGAAGCACAAGAGTATGCCAGAAATATATATCTGATAAACTATTATGTAAGTACTGGCGATGAAAGTAACCCAAAACTCGGTAGGGCAATACGTGCGCATCAATCGCAAAATCGTGCTATTGATGCTCAATTTCCGGTTGCTGATCCTGCAACTGCACGTGAAATGGATTTGTGGCGACTAACGTGGCCACTTACTGATGCGGGTAAAATTACACCCTATGGGGGTATGACTCGCTACGGTAGGGCGCGTATATTCCTTTCGGACTATTTTCCAGATTTCATTGATGTTCCCAAATAATAAGGAGGTATTTCAAATGTTAACAAGAAGTTTAGTTTCTATAATGATTATTGTTTGTGTGTTCTCTTTTGTTTCTATCAATAACATATCCTACGCAGGCAAGGGATTAACCACTTGGTCAAATGCAGAGACAGCTGTAAGGAACGCAGAAAGAGTAATGAAGACAGAACGTGATCAGTATCATTCCATTCGGGTTGATCTGAAGACGTTGATAGATGAATGGGATGAGGCTAAAATTGCTAACGATAACGAGAAACTTTTGTCGGTAATTGCAATTACAGGTGCGATTATCAGTGTGGCGAGCGGGGGTTCTCTATATCCAGCGGTGTATGTGGCAGCAGTAGCCAAGGCAAAGTTAGAATATAATGAATCAAAGTACAACGTTCAAAAGTCTGCGTATCTCACATCGATGAGTAACCTATTGTCTCTGATGGATAGGGCACGTTCTAACGTAAACGCAGCCTATAATGGTGGGTATCTGGATAAGAAACCGCCAGGAGCTTCTGTAGGACCTGTCGTCTATCTGGAACACACCCCTGGCTATGATCCTGAATATGATGCGTATTTGGGTATGGCGGTGCAGCATCTGAATGCATACGAGTGGTATGTAGGTACTGACTACAGGAATGTGAAGACGCTGACGATAGAATACCTGGAGCCTGCTGTTAAAGGTGGGGGTTTGAAGGGATGGAAGCATAAAAGGGTTCACGATGGAGACGAGCATAGCGGGGAGGACCATGTTTTTGAAAAATTTATGACATTTGCCGATTTTGTGGTAAAACCGGACCTCCCGGAAAAATACCCGTGCAAAGGTGACGGTAGAGAAATGTTCCGAACACCTTATGAGGCATACTACACACACCGCGAAAAATGCGGTAAGGAAGGGACAGAGAGCATATCAGATATGCTGCTAACCTTAAGTATAGGGGACACATCCGGATCGGCGTGGCGGACGACTCGAGCGATATTGGCTAAACGGAGCGTGGCAGATGGGTGTGGTGACGATTGGTATAGTTGCGACTCAGATTACGCAACGCAAACAGAACGTCATAAGGTGCGCACCTGCAAAATAAAAATCCCCCAAAGTGGCGGTGGCACCAAAACGTGCGGTGATAGTTTTAGAAGGTGTATGGAACATAAGAAGGATCATGATGAAAGCACGATTTGGAACCGCGAAACCGTGCATTCTGACTCTCCGAATAGAAGCTCTACAACTACGCAGCAGACCATTGCGCCAGAGCCAGAACCCACGCCTTCTCCACCGGCGATGCATGCATGTAATGTTCATCAGGCGTGGCAATCCGGTGATCATAGTGCAGCGAGTTGTGGCACCTCGGGGCACTATGCTTGCGATGGATCAAACCATGCGGCTGCGGGGTGTGGACATGCAAGTCACTATGCTTGTGATGGTCTGACGCATGTTCAGGAACAATGCACCATCACGAACTCCAACGGTGATAGATGTACGTATACGTTCTGGCGGTGTTTGCATCCGACTGTGCCGTCTTATGGGCCTTCGCATACGCATACCTATCCTCCGCCGCCATTAGTTGCGTGTGGTGCGGCGTCTTGGACAAATTGCGCGGAGATGCTGAGTTCAAGCACAGATCATCAAATCACGTGTAGCAATTGTAGCCAGAGTTATTGGACGTGTAGTACGAGTGGTGTTGCCTGGCATGCAACGCCGCTGACGTGTCAGCGGTCGGGCTGTAATGTTTCACTTACCAAGTGTCAAAACACGGGTGGCGGTGGTTGCTTTAGCAATGGCACGGAATACAACTATCACGATTTACCATAAGCCGACAACAACCTTCAAAACTTCACACAGGCAGGTACCCTTTTGGGTGCCTGCCTTTCTTTTGTCTGAATCGCGGATTACCACGGAGGACGCGGATTTTGTCTTTTGTACCGCAAACTTTATGAAGATAAAAAATAAATTGGGTAATTTGGCGAGGTTAGGAAACCTCGCCAGCAGAGATACACACCTGCTGCTGGCGAGGTTTCCTAACCTCGCCAAATTAGCGAAATATTTATTTAAACTTCATAAAGTTTGCGTTTTGTGGCACAAACTATGAAGTTTGTGCTACATTTTTTAGTGTCTGAATCGCGGAGGAGGGTGAGGCACACTTTGAATAGACGTTTGGGAGTCCCCAATACCGTCCTCAGCGTTTTCCGCGATTCAGACACACATGCAAAAAACTGGACACACCCTGAAAAAACCTTGTATTTTACTTATTGTATGTGTATAATGCAGTTAACCGATAAATGTTCAACCTCACAGACGTTTCCCAAAAACTATCTCAACCAGAAAGTATCTTTAAATCAATGTCTATACAGATAGAAAACCGACTTACCCAATTCGTTCCAAACCTAAATATCTCTCAAGAAGTATTGCAGCAACAGTTAGCCGCTTTCATTCAATCTGAGCGGGAACAGCTTAAAACCCATATCTTGGATGGAGAGAGTGGGTTTTCTGCGTGTGCTATGCACGCACAGATATGGGATGCCGTTATCCAAAAAGTTTACGAAGTCGCTGCCTATCAAATTCAGGATGAATACACGAAACAAGTTGAAGAGCTTCTCAAGATACCCGGTATTGATTACAGTGATTTCTCAGATGACATTCCTGACGAATGGACACCTGATGTTGCGCTTTACGGTGTAGGCAGTTACGGCAGGAATGAACTCTGCTACTATTCAGATGTGGATGTAGTCTATACCTCTTCTGTTGATCTTGAGGATGTATATGACGAGGGCACTCTGGAACTCGTTCGTTGGTTTTACGATTTTTTTGACAGTCTCCATTCAGTAATTCCTGGGTTTGAGTTTAGCTTTATCTATCGTCCGATGGCAGATATAGCAAAGTGGAACTACCAAGACATGACAGCCTTAATTGATATGCGGTTTATCGCTGGCGATACGACTCTGACAGAAAAGTTCCGAAAAGCAGTCTATTCCGAAAAATCCGATATTTCGCTTGTGTTAGACCTCCTGCAATCAAAAGCAGATTCCTTCAAAGCATCAGAAGATACCATCTACCTCAATCAACCCGATATAAAAACAGGACGTGGTGGATTACGCACACTTCAGTATGCGCTTTGGATATGCGGACTTCCGCAGTTTACCTCAATACTTGAACTCTACCAACGTTATGATGACGAACAGTTGATGCCGTCTCTCGATTTTATGTTTAAAGTTCGCAATTTGTTACACGTTTTAGCAGACGCACCACACGATTCGCTCTCCTATTACCCAGAACAAGATGATACACTTCAGGCACAAATTGCTTCTGCCCTCAGTTATTCAGATGAAGCAGAAGAATCCCGTTATGAATTTATGGCAGACTACTATGCAAAAGCCAAGTACTTGCATTTCAAGGCGGAATTATTGATACGAAAGTTTCTCGCCAATGGAATACCAATTACCGATGTAATCGGTGTGCGAACAGACGTGCTTTACTGTATTGATAATAACTTCGGCGAACTTGATACGGATGAGATTTTTAAACTGTTCTCCTACTTCCAACAGTACGATTTTGAGATTGACCCATCGCTTGCGACCTTTATCTTTGCATACTTAGATGCGTTTGACTGGGAACGTTTTAAACCGAGAATGGCGGAACTCATTAACACACCCGGAAATGTTGAAAAAACGCTAACCCGTCTACATAGACTCGGTATCTTGTCTCGCCTCGGTGAGGGAGGTGAACGTTTTGAAAAAGCAATGATGACACGGAGTGAACGCAGCCTTGATCCATATACCGTCGGTAAACATACACTCACTGCGATAGGACATCTTGATGAAATTCGTAGAACTGAATCAAGTAGTCCTTTTGGAGGGGCACGCCTCGGTCAACCGATGACACCCTCGCCAAGCTCTGAGTTAGAGGAGTTGAACACCGCTTTTCGCTCCCTTTCCGATCCAGCATCGCTATACATGGCACTTTTTCTACATGATATTGATAAACCTGACCCGACTCATCCGGTAACAGGAGCAGAAAAAGCGAAACGTATCGCCCCAGAATTTGGGTTCAATCCACAACAAACAGATGAAATTTCCTTCCTAATTCAGGAACACCTCTCAATGATTACATTGGCACGTTACCACCAATGGGATGAGAGCACAATATCAGAGTTTTGCGAAAAGGTAAATTCACTTGAACGGTTGACAGCGCTTTATCTGCTAACTTATTGCGATTCAAAAGCGAATGGTTCCCAAAACTTTAGCGACCTTGTGAAGCATAATCTCAAGCGATTGTACGAAGTTGTACGGGTGCGTTTCGGCGGACAAGAGGAATCGCAGTGGGGTGCCTACGCGCCGCCAGAAGAATTTCAGCAGTTTCTCCATCAGATGCCAGTTACTTACCGTATCGGCGTTGCACCTGAAGAAATCTCAATACATATAAAAATGATTTCACAAGCGGAGGCAACACCCGCTAATGATACGAATCAGACAGCAAACGCAGCTATCCTCCAATTCGTTGACAAGCAGGGTTTTACGGAACTACATCTTTGTGGACATAGTCGTATTGGGAAGTTGCACACAGTAAGCGGTCTATTTTTTGCGAATAGCATTGATGTCCGCGATGCCCGCGTCTACACAAAACAGGATACGCACGTTGAATTGGAAATTTACCGTCTCGTACATCAACCGCCACATTCCACCGCTGAACCGATGCCACTTGACGAAGAATTAAAACGTGATTTGGATTTTGACATCCGAAGTTTGATGGCACGAGAAGTAACACTTGAACAGATTTTTGAAAAGCACTATGTAAACCCGACAGGCACATGGCGAATTGACGATGTCACTGTAGAAACAGCACGAAACTACACAGAAATCGTGGTGACTGGCGAAGAGAAGGTCGGTTTTCTCCACTATTTCAGCGGAATCTTAGCAAAATTGGAGTTGAACGTGGAGATGTGTAAATGTTCCGGTTTAGGTGGACAAGCGATTGATCGGTTTTATGTGCAACCCGTTGCTGATCCACAAAAGGTACGTGATCAAATTTTAGCGGAGTTATCATCAGATGAGTAATGTGAGTGCCATCAGACTCTGACAAAATGCCTCTAAACGTGCTTGACACCTTCTCAATTTTTGGTTACAATTAACACACATAAGGCAAACCGTGGATCAACTGCCGACCTCTATTTTCATGTATCTTATGGCAAAGGAGAAGGACCGATGACGACTTATCAGAAAGGACTCGATATCCCTTATGCACAGACAGATGACTCAGACATTTATCCAGATACGGATGGAAAACCGATGGCAGTTAGTGACCTTCACAGACGAATCCTCATGCGAACATTACAAGTTCTTGATACACATTTTGAAGAAAAACCGGAAGTCTATGTATCTGGTGATATACTGATGTATTATGTGGAGGGGGACCCGCGTAAATCAGTTGCGCCGGATGTGCTGGTCTCTTTCGGTTTAGGTAAGAAGCTCCGGCGGACGTATAAAGTCTGGGAGGAAGGGAAAGTGCCTGATTTCGCAATGGAGTTTTCAAGCAAAAACACATACCGAGACGACTTAGGTAAGAAGTTGGAACTTTACGGTCTATTGGGCATACAAGACTACTTCTTATATGATGCGGAGGGATTGTATTTACCATCTGCGCTGATGGGTTTTGAGTTGGTTGATGATGTGTATACTCCGATTTCAGCAGGTGCAACTGGTGGTTTACATTCTGCTGCTCTGGGTTTAGATTTCCATGTTGATAATGTGGGTTTAGGTATTTATGACCCATCTGCAGATGAGTGGCTTCAGACACCTGCGGAGTCAGCACTATCACGTGCAGAACAAGAAGCTATCCGTGCAGAAACTGCTGAAGCACGCGCTGAACAAGAATCTGTCCGTGCAGAAACTGCTGAAGCACGCGCTGAACAAGCAGAAGCGGAAGCCGCAAAACTCCGAGAACAACTCGCGCGCTTGCAAGCCCGCACCTAATACCTAATTAGTGACATCCAAAATATGTTAACAATTAGGTATTAGGTGCGGTTTGAAACCGCACCTAATGTGTCAATTTAATTCTATACACCTTCCGCACCGCTGGTACTAATATGGGATTTGCCAAAGCCTCAGAGAGGTGATAGGTGTATAGCACCGTTGATCTCGCCAATAGCAAGCCCCAGAGGGGCGATAGGTGTCCCAGATGCACAAATGTTACTCACTAAATTGACACATAAGATGCGGTTTGAAACCGCATCTTACGCGCCAATTTATGAAAAGAGGCACGCGCACAGTCTTGCCTTATCGGGTTGGAGAAAAAGATGAAACAACGAGTACTTATCACTGGTGCAGCAGGGACAGTCGGTTCAGCGCTCTGGAAGGCCTGGGAAAAGCAGGATACTTACACCTTAACCTTGTCGGACATCAATCCAATTGAGAGATCAACGTCTCGCGTAGAGCAGGCGGATATTCGGGATTACACTGCTATGCAAGCGTTGTGTCAAGAACAAGATGTCTTAGTACATCTCGCATATCTCCGCAACTATTCACTTGGCAAAGTTTCGGATGAAGTTAGTGACATAACTGTATCAATGAACTTGTTTGAAGCGGCACGGGAGGGTGGTATCCAAAAGATCGTATATGCAAGCACAAATCATGTATCAGGATGGAATGAACGATTGAGTACACCACCAAAGTTCTCTACTGGCGATCAATTCAGACCTGACGGTTGGTATGGCGCAATGAAAGGCATGGCAGAGATAGCAGGACGGTATCTTGTTGACGCACATAATATGCGGTTTATCAGCATCCGTATTGGCAGCTTTAACGGCACTTATGAGCCAAACGGGCTTAGGCACTGCAGCACACTCCTGACACCACGCGATTGTGTGCAGCTGTTCGGGTTAGCTGTAGATTACGAGGGACCTGTCAAATATCTGATAACGTATGGACGATCAGCAAATTCAGATGGGTATCAGCAGAGTTACCTTGACATCAGCGGTGCAGTTGAAGTATTAGGTTATAAACCACAGGATAACCTGATAAAAACACATCTACATAAATTTATGCAAAACGAAGAATGAATGCAGAACCCCGTTACAATGACATCTACTATAAATGCACCACTTCTCACTCACAGATAATTGACGCGGTGCAAGAGAATGCTATTTCTTTACACGATCTACCTTCCCCAATTGACTGGCAAAAACTTTTTGGCAACACATATCCGGTGGAGGTTGAGATCGGATTCGGCAAAGGGCGGTTTTTATTAGAAGCATCAAAGCAGTTTCCACAGATAAACTATATCGGTGTGGAGCGCGCGCAAAAGTATGTGAAAATTACACGTGAACGATTTAGGAAATATATGCGGCATTTCTCGGTTGATAAAACTTCGGGTATGTTTGAAAATGTCCGCCTCGCGTGGACTGATGCCAATTACTTTTTGACGCGGTACGTGCCTGATGAATCGGTGCAGGCATACCATATCTATTTTCCCGACCCGTGGCCAAAAGCACGGCAGCAAAAGCGAAGAATCCTTCGTAACAAGGATTTTCTTTCTGCAATCACGCGAACGCTCACGTTAAATGACGGAAAGTTGTACGTAGTAACAGATTTTGCCGAATATTTCAGTGAAATCCAAGAACGACTCGCTCAGTTGACTAAGCTAAAGCCTATCCCGCTGAATTCGAGTGGTTATGAACATATCGCAACTAATTTTGAAATGAAGTATCGTTTAGAAGGCAGGAAAATCTATCGGGCGATTTATGAGAAATGTAATTAGGAGAAAAAATGGCAACTGTTGCTGCAAAAATCCTTCTAACACCTGAAGAATATATTGTGAAAGAACGAAAAGCAGAATTCAAAAGCGAGTATCGGAACGGGCAGATTGTCGCAATGCCCGGGGCAAGTCGCCCGCATAACCTATTATCAGGTAATATATTTGGTGAGTTTTATTTACAATTTCTGGATAGGACATGTGAAGCTTATACTAACGATATGCGGGTAAAGGTAAGCGATAGTGGTCTATACACATATCCGGATGTTGTCGTTGTATGTGATGAACCGCGCTTTGAGGATAATCATTTTGATACACTTCTCAATCCGACTGTCATCGTAGAGGTGCTATCTCCATCAACCGAGAATTATGATCGACATGAGAAATTTTGGTCCTATCAGACTCTTGAATCTCTCCAAGAATATATCCTTGTTTCGCAAAACGGTGTGCATGTTGAACAGTATGTCCGTCAAAATGGAAACTGGAATTTAAGAGAATTCCGTGCACTTGATGATATACTTGTGTTAGCATCAATAGAATGTCAGTTGGCTGTACGCGCAATTTATGCGAAAGTCCAGTTTTGAGGTAAATCGGAAAATGAAGGAAAATCAACCGACAATGTGGCAATCTCTTCCAGGTGCCCCTGGAGTTTATCTAATGAAAGCCTCCGACGGGACCCCTATCTATATCGGTAAGGCGGTAAACTTGCGGAACCGCGTGCGCTCCTATTTTCAGCAGAGTGGGCTCACTGAAAACCCTCTCACAGCGCAAATGATGCGGTACGTGACAGAGGTCGATTATATTGTCACAAGCACTGAGATAGAGGCGCTGATTCTGGAAAATAATCTAATAAAAGCGCATCAGCCACGCTATAATGTAAAACTAAAAGATGATAAACGTTACCCATTTTTGCGTGTAACAACAAATGAGCCTTTTCCGCGCATTATGATTACGCGCAAGACAGAGAACGACGGCACCCGTTATTTTGGCCCCTTTGTCCGTGTTCGTTCCACCCGACAAGTTATTAAACAGTTGACTAAATTGTTTCCCATCCGCACCTGTACACTACCGCTTGAAGAAACCAGAAATAAATACCGCGCATGTCTCGATTATCACATCGGTAGGTGTCCAGCACCTTGTGCAAATAAAATAAACGTTCAGGATTATAAAAAGATAGTTCATAAGGTCTGTCAGTTTTTAGGCGGGAATACGGATGCTGTCGTCCAAGAAATGCAACACAAAATGGAAGCTGCAGCAAAAGCATTAGATTTTGAAAAAGCGGCGAAATATCGAGATATGCTTAAAGACGTTCAACAAGCAGTAACTACGCAACAGAGTCTGGATAATGTGTCAACCGTTGATGAAGACGTTATCGGTATTGCAACCGCTTTTCAACACGATTTGCAAAGCCGTCTTGGCGATATTGCTTGCGTACAAGTGCTGCACATTCGAGATGGCAAGCTGCTGGAACGTGAGCATTATTATCTAAACGATGTACATCCTGAATTAATACCGACTGCTATAAGTGCGTTTGTCTCCCAGTACTATCAAAATGCTGTCCTTGTGCCAAAAACGATTGTTTTGCCGATGCCTATTGAATCGGTGGAGCTGATTGAAAAATGGCTTACTGAAAAGCGTGGAAACCATGTATCTTTGCATGTGCCGAGGGCAGGAAGGCTCAGACGTTTGCAAACTTTAGCAACCAAAAACGCAGAGGTCCTCCTATCACAGCGGGAACAGAGTGTGGTTTATAGTAGCGCCGTGAACCCAGCACTGGTTGAACTACAGGAACTTCTCAAGATAAATCATCCGCTCAGGCGGATTGAAGCTTACGATATTTCAAACCTGGGGGATAGGTTTGCTGTCGGGTCAATGGTAGTTTTGGAAGATGGGAAACCAGCCTCAAGTGAATATCGGCAGTTTCGAATTCGTAATGTAATCGGGCAGAATGATTTCGCTATGATGCAAGAGGTGATTACACGCCGCTTTCGACGGGCCGAGACAGGCGATAAAAAATTTAATAAATTACCGGACTTAATATTGATTGACGGTGGCAAGGGACAATTGAGTGCTGCGCAATCTGCACTTCAACCTTTTGCTGAAGTGAATTTGGATCCTGTCCCCACCCAGATACCGATGATTGCCTTGGCAAAACGGATTGAGGAAATTTTCGTTCCGGGAAACCCTGAGCCGATCATCCTAAGGGAAGATAACCCTACTTTACACTTAATGCAGCGGCTACGGGATGAGGCGCATCGGTTTGCTATTACCTATCACCGTAAGCTGCGACAAAAAGCTCTTAGCGAGTCTGTCCTTGACGAAATACCAAATATTGGTCCAAAGCGGAAACAGGTTTTGCTACAAAAATTTGGTTCGATTGATGCAATTCGACAGGCAAGTTTGGATGAACTTCTCTCTGTGAAAGGTATTCCGAGAAACGTTGCAGAAAACATTCGAAAACATCTCTAAATTTGTAACTCTGATATCCTATCCTGTTCTAATTTGATAAAGCTGCCCGAATTTGTGCTTTTTAATTTGTTCTGCCCGTTATCGTGCAACTTTAGTGGGTGCTTAAGTGCGTTTTGTTCGGAAACACCATATTTTTGTATTGGCATATAATTTGCTCAAAACCTATCGTTAGATCACACAAAACTGAGATCAAGAAAATGAGAGAAACAAACATCAAAATTATCGGTATTTTGCTTATTCTGCTAAGCGTTGCCTTTTTACACCTGAAACTCTACCGTTTTGCTGAAATGACGTATGACGGTAACTTACAAGTTCTGGTGTGTTTAGGGCGTGTAATTAACATAGATACCAGTGACGAGGCAGACCAAATACTATCCTTCCGTATCCTCTCTGGGCAATTCCGGGGTGAAACGGTTCAAGTAGATAATATCTGGATCGGGCGTGCTTTCAGTGATCGCATCATGAGCAAAGGTGATGTGCTATTCTTAGAGATTCCAATCCGTGATCCACAGAACCCGAAAATTGAATCTGTGTCAATGCGAGAGTACTTCCGAACCCCATTTCTACTGTATCTTGCAGGAGCCTTAGGGGTTCTGATGATACTGGTTGCAGGAATGAAGGGCGTACGTGCGATCCTAACGTTGTTTGTTACTGCCCTTTCTGTCGTGTATCTTCTTGTTCCGCTAACTGTAAGTGGCTACAACCCGATTGTTGTTGCGTTGTTGATCGCTGCCTTTCTAACATTAATGACCTTCCTTCTCATTACAGGATTCAGTTATAAAGTCATTTCTGGGGTGCTTGGAACACTCGGAGGTTTGACTGCTGTTGGTATTCTATCTATTCTGAGTCAACATCTAATGGCACTAACGGGGTTGGCACAAGAGTTCGGTTTTTTGGAACTCGGCATTTCACTTTGGCGCACACCGGGTTCACATCATTGGAATTTCACAGGCATCTTATCTGCCGGCATCATTTTAGGTGCGGTTGGTGCAATGATGGATGTGAGTATGTCTATCTCTTCCAGTGTGCATGAAGTCAAGCAGGTAAATCCGAATATAAACGTACGACAATCTATCCGGGCAGGACTGAATGTTGGACGTGATATTATGGGGACCATGGCAGATACACTTATCTTTGCTTACCTCGGCGCGCACATGATCACAATGTTGCTGCCACGTATTGAATTTCCTGAGTCAGGCATGCTATACCCGTTTTTGCGATTAGTGAATGAGGAAGCAACAGCAGTAGCGATTATCCAAGCTGTGGTCGGAACAATCGGCCTCGTGCTCACTGTCCCGATTGCAGCAACAGTTGCAGGTTTTCTCACAAAATATACAAAAGTAAGCAGATCGGAGATTCATGAGAACCTACCTACAGAAGAGGAGTTAGAAGAATTATTCGGTAGTGAGTCAGCACATAGCAGCACTCGTATTTTTTCCAGGCGATCTGCTGTACCACTCGCAATGCTGCTCGTCCTGATAGGCACAATTTTTGTTTACTATCGAACGCGCGGGCTTTCTGCTACAATTGCCGAGTCGTATGATGAACAGGGACAACTTTTTGACAAATCAGAATATGTGAAGGGGAAGGTAATCCGATTACTTGAATCAAACGGAAATTTTTTGTTCACTATTGATGCATCTAATGCAACCGATTTGGACAAGAAAATTGTACCTGCTGCTTTGAGGGAGGCATTTGCTAACAAAAAAATTAAATTATCTGATGATGCCGCTGTCTCTATTAAACCGTGGAAAGACAGTCGATGGTTGATTTCTGATAACGAGTATGAACAGACTTATAGCATTCGGACTGCACAAGATGGCACAAACACTCTCAACGTATATGATTCAGAAACCGAGCACCATGTGCTTGAGGTTAAGATTCTCAGCGGTATGTATAAAGGAGAACATTTAGTTTTACGAAATATTGTCAATCACAGCATGCCGTTGTTAAGTATCCCTGCGGAGCCTGGGGATATCGTCCTCTGTCGAGTTGGCGGCAATTCAGACCAGATTAGTCTTCACAACATTATACAAGAATATGCGCGCGATAAATATCTTATCTGGTTTGTCGGCGGGATGTTTCTGCTTATCATCCTTGTTGGTAGGATTGAAGGCATCCGCACGGTTTTTGCAATGCTATTTTCTGGGGCAGTCATATACTTTTTCATGCTCCCGCTGATTGCACAAGGGATGAACGCAATACTCGTTGTTACACTTACGTCGGGCGCTGTAGCGTTTGTATCTTTAGTTTTTGTTATCGGTCCGAGTCGGAAAACTTTTTCAGCTGTGTTAGGTACAATGGGGGGGATCCTGGTGGCAGGTTTGATCGTCCTCTTTGCACAAAAACATCTACATTTTACTGGGTTAGAGGGAGCGATTGCAGCTGATATTGTCGAAGCGACACGGACACCCCCTTTTGATTTTGTACAAATTCTGTTGGCAGGAATGCTGATGGGTGTTTTAGGTGTGGCAGTTGATGGTGCAATTGAAGTAGCATCGAGTATGGAGGAGATTCGCCGCGCAAACCCAAATATGCCAACGTGGCGGCTGATTGCATCTGGGCTTAATGTTGGCACTGATATCCTCGGCACAATGGTCAATACGTTGGTATTCGCCTACCTCGGCGTGGAATTGTTACTGGTGGTTACAATTATTGCACCAAGTGCTGAATTATTCAAGGAACCAACGGTGCAGTTACTGAGCGTTGGGGTTGTGTCTGCGGAGATTGTTCGGTTGCTTGCAGGAACACTCGGTTTGGTATTAGCCATTCCGATCACTGCGGTGATTTGTGCGTTTTGGAATCCGAAGAGAGTGTAGTGATGTTCAGTGCCGGTTATGTGAAATCAGGAATTTGTATCAAGGCAGTACCAGTTTGTAAACGTAAAATGACATTTGGGAAATGTTGGTGCAGAATTTCACGCATAACAACATTTGGAATATTACCGCATATTATCCAAACAATCTGCGGTGGGGGTCCAAATCGTTGTAATAAATGGAGGAAATCATTATCCTTAGTGTCACTGATCCAAGGTGCAAGTGCGGGTGAAAGTTGGGCATCAATCCAAAACTTCATGTGGTAAGTATCGGAACATCCATTTTATTTGCGGCGAACTGCAAACAAGCAAGAATATCTTCAGATTCCAGATCCGGCATCTCTTCAAGAATCTCATTAAAGGAAAGTCCGCTTGCAAGCAATCCCAAAACATCAGTCACTCGAATTCTCATGCCTCGAATGCAAGGACGTCCACCACACTGCTGTGGATTCAAAGTAATTCGACTCAATCGCAGCCGTTGTCCAATTCTGATTTTGAGAGCAACATCGCCAGTTTGTTTCGCTAATTCGCCAGCAATTTGAAGATCCGACTCCGCCTCACAAATCTGTCCGAGTTCATCCTTTGCGCACCCTCGGTTGTAATACGCATACGCAAAATCTGGTTTTAGGTTGATTGCCGCATCATAGTCAGCTATAGAACCCTTATAGTCACCTAACTTACTTTTTTTATTCCCAGACTGGAAGTAAGTTTCGGCAGCTAATAATTTGTTTTCATATTTCATCTGAATTTCCTTTATGATGTTTTCTCAAGTTTACAATCCAACCATAACCATCATACCATGCACCAAGCTTGGTTTGCAATAAAACATATTTATCCAGCTGTATCATATTTCAGATTATAGGTTCTATTAACTCCTATACAACGTCCGCATCTGCTTAATCACCTTCGGTAACTTCGCAATTACCGTATCAATTTCTACTTCAGTCGTTCCTCTTCCGAGCGAAAAACGCACGGTACCTTGTGCTAATCTGGGTGGCAAACCGAGCGCAGCAAGCACATGCGACGGTTCCATAGAACCTGAAGTGCATGCAGACCCTGTTGACACACAAATTCCCTCCATATCTAATCGTAAGATTAAGCTTTCACCTTCCACAGCCTCAAAAGAGACGTTAAGTGTGCCGGGGGCACAGTATTCTGGATGTCCATTATAGTGTAATCGCTCAATGTGTGCGTCAAGTCCATCACGGAGTCGGTGCGTTAATTTATTTAGATATTGCGTGTATGCATCACGTTCCTGTTTAGCAAGCTCCGCGGCAACCCCAAGTCCAACGATAGCAGGAACGTTTTCAGACCCAGCGCGTCTGTTGCGTTCATGCGATCCACCATGCACAAGATTCGCCAAACGAGTGCCGCGGCGGATATAGAGGACTCCAATACCTTTTGGCGCATATATTTTATGCCCAGAAAGCGACAACAGATTAACACCGAGTTCCTGCACATTAACATCTAATTTCCCAATTGATTGCACCGCATCGGTATGCACTGGTATTTCATGTTCCTGTGCAATCTGGCAAATTTCTTCAAGCGGTTGGATAGTACCGTTTTCGTTGTTAACATGCATGATGGAGATAAGAATTGTTGTGTCGCGAATGGCGGAACGGAGTTGATCTATATCAATACGTCCGTATCGATCTACGGGAAGATACGTTACCTCAAAACTTCGTTGCTCTAAGTATTGACAGGTATGCAATACAGCGTGATGTTCCACAGAAGACGTGATAATGTGGTTTCCCTCTCCTCGACTCTTTTGCAGTTCGGTTAGTCCTTTGATGGCGTGGTTATCTGCTTCGGTGCCACTTCCAGTGAACACAATTTCACTGGGACTTTTTGCACCGATGAGTTCTGCCACTTGTTCGCGTGCTGTGTCAATAGCGTTGCGTGCTTCACGCCCATAAGCGTGAATGCTGGATCCGTTGCCAAACGCATCTGTTAGAAACGGCATCATCGCGTCTCGGACTTCAGGACGGAGTGGGGTTGTAGCATTGTAATCAAGGTAAATACGTTGCATGTTCCTAACCATGTCGCGACCAGGAGGTCGCTCCTACAGTGTTAATCGTATGTTCGGTAGTTAAGAAAAGTAATTTGATTCGAAGAAATCTTAACATCTTGGACAAATTCACTTCTACTGATTTGTTGCCTTGAATTTAAAAAGGAAAGATTGAGTGTATGCGTGCCAGCGGGGAGCGGCATTCGCACCAATAAAATCTGATTCGGAAGTGTTTGCCATGAACGTGTATCCGCACTTTCAGTCAGCACACCAGCAAGATTAACAACTGCTCCTAAAACTTTATTTTCTTTCTTTGCTTCGCGGAATATTAAGTATTTTCCCAATGCGCGCACTAACGTGCGGATGAGGATGACGGTCCGTTCAGATTCGAGAGTCTCAATCGCCATCGTCTCTACGTCTTCTATTAACACACCCCGTGTCATATCTTCCCCTACTGACACCTGTATGCCCGCAAAGTGTGGACGATTAGAACGAATTACCGGCATTGCCACATGTAAAAGATATTCCAGCTTAATTTCCTCAACAACTAACCCTTCACGTGTTCTAAGTGTGACCGCAAACTCATCAGCACTGTTTTTGTCAACTTTATCAGTTTTGAGGATAGGAAAAGTCAAGGTCTCTTCTCTCTTACGAGGCACATAACCCGTTTCAAAAAAAAGGATCAACTCCCCATAGTTTTCAGGGTGTGGAGGCGGTTCGCCGTACTGTGTGCGGTAACGCTCAAACTCATCAGTAAAATTGAGTTTCCGTGTCAGTCGCACCAAAGAATGTCCAACATCGTCAGGCACTGGAACACCTGTTATCACAGCAGCGTTTTTATAATATTCTGCTGCCTGTCTATACGATATTAAAGCATCATTCCATTCTCCCGATGCTTCAAAAACCATGCCGCAAAAATGTGAAAGAAACCCAGTACCAAAGAAATTATATTCCTTTTCTTCACCTTTGAAATACTGAATTAGATTCGTCGCGCGGCGGCATTCTACCAACGCATCGTCCAACTTATTCAGATAGATATAGTTTAGCGCATGGTAATAGTGACTTAAAAGACGTTCATACCGTGTGCCCGCATAAGGACGGAGTTTATCAGTGGTAACAAGTGAAAGCGCCTCTTTGGAAACACTTTTGGTAAAACGATCCTCAGCGATCATTTCGGCTTGCTCAAATGCCTTGCTGCTTTCCGGAAAGAGGTTAGCATAATGAGCGGTCAACCCTAATTCAAATTGATGTGGAATATCGGGTTTTTTCGGTGTGTTTTTCTTGAGGTAATTATAGGCATCTTCTGGTTTGCCGGTTTTTAGGTTAACTTCAACCTTTTCAAAATTATAACCAGCACACCCCATCATAAGAGAAACAATAAGGAGAAAGGGTAGAAATTTGGTCATTGTATTACAGAGTTTAAAATTATATAGTAAAATCCAAAATATATGCACACTTTTGGTCCGTGGGACCTAACCGCCAGACTGTGCTGTAGCACAAACTTTTAGTTTGTGCAGTAGTGTACGCAAACTAAAAGTTTGCGCTACAATTGCGTGCAAGTAATTATAGATTTCACTGGAATAGGCGGGCATAAGTACCCGCCCGATAATTCAACATTGAGTGAGTATAAATTGGACTACATTTTAAACTTTTTTCGTCCAATATATTTTTTGATTTTTTCCTGACCGATCCAAACTTTTTCGTTGCTCTCAATATTGGTCAACGTGAGATCCGTCTGATAAAACACGATTTGCCTACCACCTTCCCGATCTTCAATGGTATTGATTTCGCCAGTCATCATGTAATCAGCACCGAGTTCACGTCCCATCCGCTTGATGGTTTCAATGGCTGCATGTTCACTCTGATCGGCGCGTTCTTCCCGGATTTCAGAGCGTTCGTTTTTACCTGAAACGGGACGGACCTTACCGGAATTAATAAATGCTTTCTCAATATCACTAATGAACGTTTGCGTAGCAATATGCTCGTTACTTTTATTCCGAATACCACCTACGATCACAACAGGTCTTTCACCGGATTTCTGGTTGTGATTGTTAAGCCAAATGTGTACCAAACAATCATCAATCATCTTTTCGGCGACCATACGGGAATCGGTATCGTTCCATCTACCAGAAAGGTCAACGGTGGTATCGGGATCAATACGAGTGACCTGTGTTGTGGGACCGCATCCGCTCAAAGCGATTATCCCGATGAGTAGCAGGCACGACAATACTTTATACATTTTATTGCTCCTTATTAAATGTTTTATAAGTGATAGGTGCGTGACCTATCTCTACAACAGGAATTAAAAACCTGCATAAACTTTTGATATATTAGAAATCTAAATCAACTTCACGAATAATTTTATCAACAAAACTATCAAGCGGCATCGCTCCAATATCACCTTCATCACGGCTTCTGACGCTGACAGTTCTGCTTTGTTGTTCGCGTTCCCCAATAATTAACATATACGGCACCCGTTGTAGACGGGCTTGCCGTATTTTCGCTCCAATTTTGTCATCACTATTATCCAACACAACACGACAGTTTTTCTGTAACAACAGTTGCTGAACTTCTGTAGCGTAATCCACAAATTTTTGACTGATTGTCATCACAACGCATTGAATAGGGGAAAGCCATGTTGGAAATGCACCTGCATAGTGTTCAATCAGCATAGCGATGAACCGTTCAAAACTACCGCAAATCGCGCGATGAATTACAACCGGTCTCTTTTCAGAACCATCAGGCGCAATATATATTAATTCAAACCGTTCAGGCAGCTGAAAATCGAGCTGAACCGTTGCACATTGCACATCCCGATTTAACGAATCCCGAACTTGAAAATCAAGTTTAGGGCCATAAAATGCCGCTTCTCCTGGGTCAACAGCATATTCAATCTGGTTGTTTTTCAGTACTGATTCAAGTATATCTTCCGCACGATTCCAAACGTCTACATCCCCCATAAATTTATCAGGATTGCGTGTGCTGAAATCACATCGGAACGGCAGATCAAACGTGCCGTAAATGCGTTGAAAAAGCCCAAGGATACGTTCATATTCATCAGCAATCTGGTCTTCAGTAACGAAGTTATGCGCATCGTCTTGGCACAATTGACGAACACGAGATAAACCGCTCAGTGTCCCAGTCGCTTCATTCCGATGCAACACACCTTGGTCATGTAACCGATATGGTAAATCACGATAACTGTGGCGTACGCTTTTGTAAATAAGCATGTGCGCCGGACAATTCATCGGTTTCAGCGCACTCGTCGGATCGCCTTCTTCATTTTCAATCAGGAACATATCATCTCTAAAATGTTCCCAATGTCCCGAAGTTTCCCATAGGCTACTATCATAAATGAGCGGTGTCCGAACCTCTTGGTAACCTTCACTGAGATAGAGTTTTCTTACCTTTTCAGATAAGTGATTATAGATAAACGCACCTTTCGGAAGCCAAAAGACACTACCCGGAGATTCGGGATGCATCTGAAAAAGTTCCAATTCGCGCCCTAATTTCCGATGGTCACGCTTTGCTGCCTCTTCACGTTGTTTCAGATATGCCTGTAGGTCGTTTTTTGTTTCCCACGCTGTGCCATATATCCGCTGTAGCTGTTCACGATTACTATCACCCCGCCAATACGCACCTGAAACGCGGAGCAGCTTGAAGTGCCTGCACTCACCTGTCTTTTCAATGTGCGGTCCTTTACAGAGATCGGTAAAATCACCGTTGTGATAGATAGAGACACCTTCGTCAGCAACACCTTCATCCGATGCACTGACTTCTTGGTCAGAAATTCCGTCTATCAATTCCAGTTTAAATTTTTGGTTGCGTTCAGCAAACCACTCACGCGCTTGATCAAAAGTCCAAGTTTCCTGCACAAATGGCACGTTGGCTTTAATCATCGCCTTCATGTGCTTTTCAATTTCAGGAAAATCGTCTGGCGTTATCGGGCGAGGCACCTCCATATCGTAATAAAATTCGTTTTCTATCGGGGGACCGATCGCTAATTTGACAGTGTGTTCACCATCAGGAAACAGTTGTTGCACGGCATAAGCCATAATATGTGCAGTAGAATGACGAAGCCGCTCTAAATAGTCTTCGGGTTGATTAGATTCTGGCATTGCAGGTTACTCTCACGTATTCATTTGGTAAGCTCAAGAATTGCTATAATACACTTAACGTCTTTTTTCGTAAGTTGTTTACCAATTATTTTACATGATAAAGAGAGCAATTGCAATGGAAAATTTTAATAGAGCTTCATTGCACAAACGTATAAAATTCAACGGTGTGTATCTGTCCTTTGATTTTTCCCGCAACCCGAACGACATCCGTATATGCATTTAGTCTGACATCGATCGGGAAGTTCGCACCCTGATTAATCCGTCTGACCTCTTTCCACATTGAAACAGCTCTGCTTTTTCTTAGCACGTAAATCTTTGCGTTGATTATCTTTCCTTTGCCAAGGAGACGTATTTTTCGGATATCGTGTTTCTCTGGAATGGTATACACGGGGTATTCGTGCCCTGCTGCATCGATAAAATACTTTTTTGTCACTGTGGTTTCAACGCGAAGATACTTCTGTTCTGTCATCAGTGCCGCGCACCCGATGCAGAGAACACAAACCCACAAAATCGTTTGAAATTTTATCATTTTTTTCTTCTCATTCACAAACTTATAAAGTTTATCCAAATTGTTATAGAGTCATTTATAGTAAAATCCAAAATATGTTATATTTCAATGAACAACAATCCCCGCACCATCACGCTGACGGGGCGGGGAATCATACCGTTGATTTATGGGTTTTGTTCCTCTACCCGACCTACAAACTTCAGATTTTAGTAGAGACCAATACAATTAAAAAAACTTCGATGTTTCAGGTTTAATAGGTTTCACGCGAAACCTCCTCTCCATCTTCGCTCCATTGAATCCACAAGCCATCTTTTTCGTCATTTTTATAGGTTCCTTCCTCATACTTTTGACTATTCTCATACCATCTTGTCCACACACCATTTCTCTTGAAATTCCTAAAGGTGCCTTTTTCTGAAATTTGCCCGTTCGGGTACCAACTAATATAAACGTTGGGTTTACCTCCCTGGGCATGAATAAGAAATCCAATAGCACCAACAGCATCGCTGATTTCGTACATAACTGGCCCACTTCCTTTTACCCATCCTGTATAGGGATGGTTTTGATTAGGTGCATAAGCCAATTCTTCACCTGAGGGGGTGGAGCGGTTCTGTATGTTGCGATAATCTATCGCTTGGGCAAGAATCCTCTCACGAACTTTCGGGTTCTCCAAGTTAGGCTCTCCACAACCTATGGACATTACAAACGCTAAAGAAATTATTGATACCAATTTCATCACTTTCCACACACGGATCACTTCCGCTAAAGTACCGCTGGCATTCTCTTTCTCTAATAGGATACGCTTAGTAACCATTTTTCCTCCTGAATACGGGTATTAACGTAATTTAACGAGTTGTACTAAATAACTTTAGGAAACCTTGCCAGCAGCAGGTGTACATCTCTGCTGGCAAGGCGGGGAATCATGGCGAATACCATACGCGTATTCGCCCAAAGGCATTCATACCGTTGATTTCTTGATTTCTTCCTAACCTCGCTAAATTACCCAATTTATTTTTTAATCTTCATTTATTTTACATACACAGAACGTTTTATCCATGTTTCCTATTGGTTGATACGCTCTTTAGTCCCGTAGGGACGATATGTGTCCAACAAAAAGTTCAATATATGCGAAAATAATATAAACAAATAGTTAACTAACACAAGTCGTTAATTTAGTAATTTAGTAATTTAGCCAATATAGTACAGTTTTTATGAATTTGAGGGTTTTTCCTCAATTGACAAAGTCGCTTCCATCTTTTTTCGGTTCATTATAAAAATGTTTCCTTATGTATGATGAGAGGACAATTATCCGATTTTATGAAACTACTTCTGATGGTACCGACTCAGGTGCTGGGGTGGCAGCCGCTTCCGTCGATAACGTCATCTCAATCTTCTTGATGTTCGTTGCGATGTCTCCGATCAAACCGAGGTACTCCGCAACAATATAAAAGAATACCAATGAAAATATCCCAATGAGACCACAGTAGATAAATAGAGCCGTCCCGATTACTATTAGAGTAAAGCTAACCTCAGAAAAATCTCCCCTATATGTGATTTCAGATAGAGCAGATTTTAGTAGAATAGGCGCAAAGCAATGACAGATAAAGAGGCTAAATCCCAGTGTAATGAAGAAAAGACCGGAAATTTCGCCAGTAAGTCGACACGTGACAGTCATAATGGGGGCA
Organism: Candidatus Poribacteria bacterium; assembly: GCA_965221425.1. Classification (GTDB taxonomy): domain Bacteria; phylum Poribacteria; class WGA-4E; order WGA-4E; family WGA-3G; genus MSPOR6. Next base: position 2,718,913 of record OZ244889.1, read on the forward strand.
AACGTAAGATGTGATTCTTCGTCAAGCTCTGATATTTTATTGGAGCGATTCCAATACAGCATAATAGCTGCTATACCAAAGTGAACGACGGTTGCAGTCACAATAATGGCAGCAGCCATCGCGGATGGTACATTCTCACCGACCCAATACAGAATCGCAATTCCTAACAAAACGCTGACACTTAAAGTTAACACGCCGGAAATTTTTAACCCGGATGAAAACATTCTTCGGAATGTATCGCCAGCTGCCAACGAATCAATATAATCCACAACTGAGCGTATGTAACGCATAAAAACACCTCCCATAAATTTTGAAAATTTGGAGGAAACCTGTTATCTGTTCAATACTGATGGACTTGCACAGGTTTCCCACTATGGTGAAAAATACAAATAATTATTCACTTACCTCCCACGGTAGGCGAGGTTTCCTAACCTCGCTGGTGCAGAGTGTATAAAAAATTCTAAAATCTACTATAAATACTTAACCGAGAATATACAAAAAAACACCGATACTAAAAAAGAAAAAAAGTGATGTCAAGTGTTTCATTGTAAATCTCCTTATTGAAATCGTTAGATATTGCTGAATTTTACTCAATCTATAAATATTACCACTTTGGGATTTTTCTTACGGAGCTCTTCAAGAGGGGGCTTATCTTCAATCGGATTACCCCGAAGATCTAAATACTCAAGATTTATCAATCCTGTGAGCGGCGTAACATCGCTGATGTCATTGTTCATGAGGTCTAAAAATGTTAGTTGCTTTAATCCCGAAAGCGGCGTAACATCGCTGATGTCATTGTCAAATTGGCCATAAAAATCAGAGAGGTTTAACTTTGTCAGTTGCTTTAATCCCGAAAGCGGTGTAATGTCGTCAACATTACCATTAATGGTTAACGATGTGAGTTGCTTTAATCCCGAAAGCGGTGTAATGTTGCTAATTTGATCGCCATGGAGAGTTAACCATGTCAGTTGCTTTAGTCCCGAAAGCGGTGTAATGTCGTCAAAATTACCATCAAGGGATAACGATGTCAGCTGTTTTAATCCCGAAAGCGGTGTAATGTCTTTTATGTTGCTGTTGGATTCCCCCCAACCCAATAGGTTTAACATTGTCAGTTGTTTTAATTCTGCAAGCGGGGTTAGGTCTTCTATATAATTTTCCCTTAGATTTAACCATTTCAAATTTTTTAACACTTTAAGTGGGGTTAGGTCTTTTATCCCATTAATAGACAAGTCTAAGTAAAGGTTTTTTAAACCAACAAGGGGTGTTAGGTCAGCACTTTCCTTGTCCCAGTCCCAGATACTTTCCCTTTCGCCAGTCACAGGGTTAAAAGATAATAGACAATATCTAAGATACAGAGCCCCCAGTTGAGTCGCATACTCCAAGCCTGTCCAGTCCGTGATAGGACCGCTTCTGCTATCGCTACACCATAATTCTTCTAATGTTGCGAGTTGTCCGGCAGTTATATCAGCATCTTCAGGAAGTTCAAGTGCTTCTCTTATTGACTTCGCTAAGTTTTCGTCAGGAATAACCACTATTTTCATCGGGTCTATTTGGGGTTGTCTTGTTTCCGATTCTGTATCCGTTATGTTCTCTGTTTCGCTACATCCGACAATGAGGAGTGTAGGGATAAACAGAAAGAAGAAAAGTAATGTCAAGTGTTTCATTGTAACTCTCCTTTTTAGAAGTGCCATTTGTTGATTTTGGATAGTTTCCCGCTAAATACTTAACCCAAAATAAACCACAGAAAATAACCGATACTAAACGCGGCGCAACCCGTTGCTGAGTGGAAAACTTGGAGACCCTTTGTCTCTCTGCGAAACTCGTTTCCGTAATACTCCACATATTCCGGTGATTTACCGACGAGACGATCTGTGGGTATGCGAGGTTCGTAAATAAGTGCTATTCCTACACCAAAGGGACCGGTAACGCAACCAGTCGCCTGCCATGTTGTCTTGCCTACTGCAAGTTGCGCATCTCTTTGAGCGTCTGCAACAGCTTGTAAGCGGACCTGTTCCTGAGTAGTGGATTCTACACCATGAGCAGTCACCGAGAAAATCAGTAACACTATGAGTGTTATATAAAATTTGTTGATGGACAATGCATAAAACATTTTAAGTTCTCCTTATCTATTGATCTTTTGACACAGTTGTGTAAAATTCAACAGTATCAATTTTTCCCTTGGGAATCTGTTCTGCTTGATCAGGTGTGAAAACAGTAGTTCCCGTACTTTTACCTTTTACAATCCGAATCGCATCCGTCTTAAAAGTCAAAGGTAAGTGATGCATAAAAATTTCAATCGGAAGGATAAGCGGAGTGCCTTTGTGAATTGCTTTCAGTCGCCTCTGACCGTGTTTGTCATCTTGCGCCCAAATCTCAATATTCCGAACTTCGCCTTCGCCAAGAATACGGATTTTTCGAACGAATTCTTTCTCTGGAATGGCATACACGGTTACGTCGCCCCCATATTTAGTAACAGTTACGGGTGCGTCAATACGGACGTATGTATGGTCATCCATAAATGTCTGTTGGGTCAGAAGCGCTCTGCACCCTATCCCGAAAATACATATCAGTAAAATTACATAAAATCTCATCATTATTTATCCTCCATAAATGTTTCTACTTCCGCATCAACATTTTTCGCGTAGCAGAAAAATCGCCTGCTTTTATAGTGAAATCCAAAAATATGTTTACACATGCCCGGTAGGTTCGGTTTCATGAAGATTAAAAAATAAATTGGGTAATGTAGCGAGGTTAGGAAACCTCGCCAGCAGAGATGTACACTTGCTGCTGGCAAGGCGGGGAATCATGGCGAATACCACACGCGTATTCGCCCAATGGCATTCATACCGTTGATTTCTTCCTAACCTTGCCAATTACCGAAATATTTATTTAAACTTCATCTAACCGCACCATTTACATCGGTTCGGTTAGAAACCGAACCTACCATGGTGTGCAAATAATTACGGATTTTACTATAATGTATAGAAATACACACCACTTGCCACAGCTTCACCGTGTGCATTTCTACCATCCCAGTATGCAGCACGAGGCAAACATCTTTTCAAAATGTGAACGAAATGAGGACAGAAACTATTGATCTTTTGACACAGTTGTGTAAAATTCAACGGCATCAATTCGTCCAACAGAGACCCGCCCTTTATAACTTGACTTCATAGCAGACGATTTTGTGATCTGAATAACCTCTGTCGGCGAAGCTATAGGAATTTTGATGTCAATCGGGAGTACCATTTTCTCTTTAATCTCTTTGATCAATATCCACCGATATTTGTCCTGTCCATCAAACAGATCCTTGACCGGTTTTGCTCCCCAAATCCCTATGTTTCGAACTGTTCCTTCTCCGAGGATACGAATTTTTCGAACCAGGATTTCCTCAGAAAAAGCATACGCGACTCCGGCTCTTGTATTACTTATTGTTACTGGCGTGTCAATTCGGACATAAGTCTGTTCGGTCAGGAGTGTTGCACACCCTATCCCGAAAACACATATCAGAAAAATTACATAAAATCTCATCATTTCTTCTCCTTTGTCTACGTAGACAGGTCAACGGTGACTATTTCCGTTGTAGAAATTATAGATACACAACCAGCAGTGAATTAAAAAATTAGGGTATTTGGACGTTGTATTTTCAGACGCATACCCAACTGCCAGTTGGGTGGAGATGGAGGGTAGAAGGTTCTACCCCGGCAATCCATCTCCAACGTCCACTCATAATTATCCAAGATCTTCCGAAAAAAATCAAGTCCAATTATAACGCTGTTTAAAAATGTCATACATGTCAAAAGTCATGTATGATATACTTAAACACGCACTGGCAACTCTACCTTGGCAGTGCCGCGGTTCGGGAGACTCTCACTCTCGCCGAACCACCTGTAAAGGATTTTACGGATGCCAAAATAAATTATAGCAGAAATAAAAATAAAATACAACATTTTTTTATCAACCTAATTTTTGTTATTGAATTCACGTTCAATATGAGCAAGATTCATGCCAAGCAAATTTATCAGGTATTGGGCAAAAAAATGGCGATTCCAGCACAAACTATGTAAAAAACAGCAACAGCTTTGCAAAAAACAGCACAAGTCTTGTAAAAATATAAATCCGCAGAGGATTTGCAAGAAAATCGGAAACTTGATGTATCTGAAATAATATGCTATATTGGATCAACATAGACGGAGGCAAACGCGGATTTGATAGGTAGGCTGCTGTAACAGATACTATCTGGATGGGAAATCGATCTGAATTTTCTGATAAAACCTTAAGTTGAACGCATACGAGAATAAACATAGGAGACACGCTAATGAAAAATGTCCTAATCATTGACGAAAATCAAGGTTCGGATGGATTGGAGGATTTCCTTAGTGCTAAGCGTTACTCTGTTGTCGTTGTTGACAACGTTGACAAGGGCTTAGAAAAAATTGAGGAATCCGAAAATCTGAAAGTTGTTTTGATCAATGTGGAATTGTCCGGGATAGATGGTCTGGAAGCGTTAAGGCGTATTGAGGAAAACCACCCAGATATAATTGTAATTGTGATCAGAGCAGGGGTAAACACAGCAAGACAGGCAATACTTCAGGGAGCATTAGACGCTATGTCTAAACGCGCTACTATGGAACATATCCATCAGATGCTTGATGCGGTGTTTCGCAGGCTATCTACCCGAAGCAACACATTCCCGATTCCTGAAGTAGAAATGCCTACGGACCAGGACTCTCTCGTTGGAAAGAGTGAACCTATGTTTGAACTAAATAAAGAAATTGGACGTGTAGCCGATGATGAAATTTCAGTGATGCTTGAGGGTGAAACAGGCACCGGAAAATGGCTGGTTGCGTGCTTAATTCACCAAGAAAGTCAACGTGAAGAAGAACCGTTTATCTTAATTGATTGCGGGGCTTTGCCTGATACACTCCTTGAAGCTGAGCTATTTGGTAGTGTAGAGGGCGCCTTCAACGATGCAAAAGATAGACCTGGGAGAATTGAAGAGGCTCATGGCGGCACCCTTTTCCTTGATGAAGTTAGCAATATGTCCCTCGAACTACAAAGGAAACTCCTGACTGTATTGCAAACAGGAGAGTTCTCGCGATTGGGCGAAAATAAAACGTGCACAGTGGATGTGCGTGTCATCAGTGCTACCAATCGGAATTTGAGGGAAATGGTTGCGCAAGGGGAATTCCGAGAGGATTTGTACTACCGCCTCCGCGGCGCTAAGCTCTCCCTGCCGCCGTTGCGAGAACGGTTAGAGGATATTCCGTTACTCGTCGCGTACTTTCTGCAGCGTATTGAGAAAGAAAGTGGGAAGCAAATGTACGGGGTTTCTAAAAACGTGATGAGATTGTTCCAAGCGTATAATTGGCCCGGCAACGTGCGCGAGTTAGAAAACGTCATCAAAGAGGCGGCAAAAGCTTCCCAAGGCGACGTGATTTTGCTGAACGATCTTCCAAAATTCATCCAGGGTGAGGGTTCAGAGAAAAGCGGGCCGGAAATGCGATTCTCGGAAACGCCAGAAACACCGATATATAAGAACTTGCTTGATCTGCCGATTGGGGTATTCTGTCAGCTTTTCTCCGATGGACAGTCATATATCACTGGTAGCCAAATCACAGAGTGGTGGAAAGAGTTCTCTAATGACGGGAGGGGCCGTGCCCATAAAGCCAAACGCGAAATTGATGATTGGTTGGTCGATTGGTACACGAAATGGTTAACGTTTCCTAATTTATCGAACCGTATTCAGAGGGTGATTAACGATGCTGTTTCTATATTACCAAATCTTCGGGATGAAGAAGGCACCAAACTCATAGAGGAAGCTGAGCCAGTTAGTATCATAGGAAAAACCCTCAAAGGCAGCCTTGCTGCGGTTCTACACGAGGTTGTAAAGACACATGGTGGGGACAAAGAAAAAGCCGCAAAAAAATTGGATACTTCTCTTGAGAAGCTTGAGAAGTATCTGTCATATTCGACAGAAGATGATAGGAATGAGGCCACAGATTCATCTTTGACATCTACAACGTCTTCGCGCCCGCCCGAACTAATTCCTGATAATATGATCAACAGACTTCTTATAGAACCCGTAAAATTGTTCGTTTTGGAGCCTTTTTCACGTAGGGAATGGCGAGACAAAAAGGATAATCAGATACAGATTGTCTACCTCGATTTGAAAGTGCTATCTAAACGTTTAGCTGAGGAGCACGGCTATATCTATTTCGGCGGCATGAGTTTTTCGCAAATTGAAGAGAGTATTTATCGCCGAGCACGATACATATACAGAAGCCTTGCTGAAGCCGCTGAGGCACTAAACGTAGATACCAGAACGATCAGGAAGTACTGGCCCCAGGATTAAAAAGGAAGCGTCCCCAATGCCTGTTCAAGGTCAGCGATAATATCCTCAGTATCCTCTAAACCGATTGAGAACCTAACCAAACCATCTGTGATACCGGTCTGTTGCCGGACTTCCATCGGAACATGTGAATGTGTTGTTGATGCCGGATGACAAACTAAGGTACGCACATCACCTAAGCTGACTGCCAGTGCACAGATTTGAAGTTGGTTCACAAGTTTTTCCCCCGCAGCACGTCCCCCTTTGAGTTCCATCGTTATCATACCGCCAAATCCGTTCATCTGACGTTTCGCGAGCTCATACTGTGGGTGACTGGGCAAGCCAGGGTAGCGAACCCATGCGACTGCAGGATGTGCTTCAAGAAATGCTGCGATGCGCGCTGCGTTCTCACAGTGCCTCCCAAACCGAAGCGGCAAAGTTGGCACACCGAGCAGTGTGAGCCATGCATTCAATGGGCTGATAACTGCCCCGAAGTTGCGTAAAGCCCCTTTTTGAGTCTCCACAATGAACTCTTTTTCCCCAACTATTGCACCAGCGATAACTGCCCCGTTACCACTCAAATATTTCGTCATACTGTGCAGCACCACGTCAATTCCAAGCGCAATCGGTTGTTGACTACAAGGTGTTGCAAACGTGTTATCAATAATTGAGGTTATATTGTGTGCTTTTGCAATCTCAGCACAAGCAGCAAGGTCAACAAGTTTAAGCAACGGGTTGGTAGGACTCTCGAGATAGATCACCTTCGTATCAGGACGAATCGCGCTTTCAACTCTGTTTGGATCGGTAGCATCTACAAACGTCGTTTCAATTCCCATCCGAGGAAATTCTTCATTTAGCAGGTTGTACGTAGCAGAGTAAAGGGTTTCCATGGCAACAACGTGCCCGCCATCTGCTAAGGCAGTGAGCAACGCGGTGCTAATTGCACCCATCCCCGAAGCTGTTGCTAATGCAGCTTCTCCTGCCTCAAGGACTGCGAGTTTCTGTTCTAATACTTTCTGTGTAGGGTTACCCCATCGGGTATAGACGTAGCCACTCTCTTCATCAATGAATGCCGATGCACATTCCGCCGCTGTTTCAAAACGGAAAGTGCTGTTTTGATAAATAGGCGGTAATAATGGAATACCTGTTTTTTCTGACTGCTGATCTTGCACTCCTGTTGAAAATGTTTCCCCCGCATGAATAGCCTCAGTTGATTTACCCTTATATTTCTTATTTTCCACAATCAAGAACCCTCACGCGATTGTTTTAACACCTCAATTGGATAGCCTTCAAGCGTCAACAATTGGCGTTTTCGTTCAAGACCACCTCCGTAACCACCCAAACTGCCATTACTCCCTACTACACGATGGCACGGAATAATAATTGTAATCGGATTGCTGCCCGTAGCACTTCCGACAGCGCGCACAGCTTTCGGCCTGCCAATCTGTTCCGCTATCCATTTGTAGCTGCGCACTTCACCATACGGAATCTGATGAATAGCATCCCACACCGAATTCTGAAAGTCTGTTCCCATCTCTATTTTAACTGGAATCTCTCGGAAGTCTACTGGTTCACCATCAAAATATCGATCCAATATATCCTTTGTGCGCCTCAGCAACTCAGTCTGTGGGGTGAACGGCGGTTCATAAAATCTGGAATCGTCGTTAAAAAATATATGTGAAATGTGGGAACGTGTTTGAATTATATCTATATGTCCAATAGGCAATTTGTATCGGAGATTATCCGAACCATAAAAATCTTGGAATGATTTTGATATTATTTTTTCATCGTAAGTGTCCAGATTTTCTTCAAAGTCATGAATAAAATATTTTAACAGTTTCTTCTTCATTTTAATTTGACCTTCTTCTGTATTATAAGGTATGCTATACTGCAAACTATGGTTATTTTTGAAACATCAGACCAACTTTATAGTTATATCAACGAACTTTTTGAAGAAATTGCCACCTTACCAGAAGCGCAAGAGGCACTAAAATCACTAAACTTATGCGTGCAATTTAATTACAAGACGCCTGATTGTGTCATGACGCTAACCGCAGCGAATGGTGAATACACTATTTCTCGCGATGCTTGTAGTGATGCAACCCCCGACGTAGAACTGACGATGACAGGAGATGTCGCACACAAATTTTGGACAGGCGAACTCAATGTTATGGGGGCGATCACAACACGTGAAATCGGTATTGCCGGTTCACTTGGCAAAATTATGCGTCTTACACCGCTCATTAAAGCAGCAATCCGACATAACAAAGAACGCAACTGATTGTCGCCCAATTTTATTATAGTAAAATCCGAAAATATGTTTACATTTCAATGGACAACAATCCCCACACCATAACGCTGGCGAGGCGGGGAATGCCTAAAGACGAATGCGCCAAATCAACGGTATGAATGCGCGTATGGCATTCCCCGTATGGCATTCGCCATGATTCATACCCGGGGAATGACTAAACGTCATTCATACCGTTGATTTCTTGATTTCTTCCTAACCTCGTCAATGTCCAGGTAATTGTGGATTTCACCATAAACTCTATTATCCTTCCAATTCCAATATTCAAAAGGAGAAGTAGAATGCCTACAGAAAATCTATCAGAAACCATCAACCCTTATGTTACGCAGATGCGTGAAGAGGGATGGTGTGTATTAGAAGATGTTATTCCGGCAGACATTGTTGATTCAGTTCGCGAAGAGGTAGAAACCTCCGAAGCGGACTATAACGCATTCAGCAAAGACAATGGCAGATGGGAACGCAATGTCATAAGTTTTATGCCAAACTTTGCATCACATCTGGCAAACGAACGGCTGCTTGCGGTTATCCGTGAATTATTAGGTCCACAGGTACGTATCTCTCAAACAGAGTATAAGATTCGGCCCCCACATTATCAATTGGTGCGTGCATACCACTCCGATTTTCCGTATGACTTGAACCAGAAATGGCATATCACCCAACCGTTTCCGACTGCTGTTATCGGTATTACTACGCTCTGGATGCTCACCGATTTTACAACAGAAAATGGTGGCACATGGATTGTGCCAAAATCACATGTCGATCTCAGAAATCCACGCGGTAAAGAGGACGGTATCGGCGATCGCAATCCACTTGAGGGTGAAATGCAAGCCGTTGGCAGCGCGGGCAGTGTGCTTATCATGGACAGCCGGATTTGGCATTCTAATGCGGAAAATCCGAGCGATGGCCGCCGAACTGCTGTTGTTGTCAGATATGCCCCATGGTGGTTGAATTTGGAACTCTTTGGTGTTAACACCGCTACGATTCCCGGTGAAACTTATGATAAGTTCCCAGATGATGTCAAACTGCTTTATGAACACCGCGCTGAAGACCGTGAACCAACCCTCTGGGTTTAAAAGTAGTAGGCACACTCCGTGTGCCGTAACAAAGGAGATTTTCTCATGCCAACAACACTTGTACACATCGGTGTCCGCACAACAAATCTTGAAAAAAGTATCCGTTTCTGGCGCGATGCCCTCGGATTACAGATTTTCTCAACGAAGAACGGATGCTACGATCTGACCGACGGTTATCACAATTTTCGCGTGTTTCAACACAACGGGCCTGACCGTCCCAAACATGTCGGAGGGATGTTAGACTATCTTCATATCGGTGTCCGCGTTCCTGATTTGCGAGAAGCAGCGCAGCGATGTGAAGACCTCGGCTTTGAAATCACTTGGGAAGGTTTAGACGGCACTAAACCTTACGACCCGAATTCCGATGAATTGCCTTCAGAAGCTTTCAAAGTTGAAGACCCGGACGGAATTGTCGTTGATATTACCGAACGAGACGACCAATGGCCCGGTGTAGATATTGAAAGCAAAGGTTAAATCGCTAACGCCTCAACAGGCGCGGTTTGATACCGCGCCACTTCCACAAATTTATTCATCACCACCCAAAAGTCCTAAGCTGAACAAGTAGTAAAGCAACGTTAAAAGACTTGTGACTGCTGCGGCGAGATACGTTAAAAACGCAGCGTTGAGCACTTTGCTTGCATGACGACTTTCTTCAGAGGAAAGCATCCCTGCTTCATCCATAGCGATTCTGGCACGTCGACTCGCATCCCATTCCACAGGTAGCGTTACCAATGAAAATACCACAACCATTGAAAATAGGCATACACCTACCAATATCAAACCCATCAACTGAAGAAAGAAACCGGCTATCATCACGATATAGGAAAAAATCGAGCCGAAGTTAGCAGCTGGAACAAGCGCACTCCGCAGGCTTAGCATTGCATAACCCTGTGCATCCTGCATCGCGTGCCCCGCTTCATGACATGCAACCCCGATTGCAGAAAGCGAATGGCTTGAATACACATCGTTAGACAACCGTAACACTTTGTGGCGAGGATCATAATGGTCACTCAACCATCCACTCGTGTGCTCAATTTTAACACCATCAATGCCGTTTCTCTGTAACATCAGCGCTGCTGCCTGTGCACCTGTCATTCGGTTTCGCGAACCGACTTGTGAATATTTTGAAAATGTTGATTTTGTTTTCCACGTCGCATATAGAGATAGCGCAAGTCCTGGCGCAAGAAATACGAAATACATCGGGTCAAACCAACCTAACATAGTGAACACCTCCAAGTTTTATGTTTATATCTGTTTGTAAATGAATTAGTGTGTATTAGATTTATGATATTATACAAGATTTCAACCAACAATTCAACTGATTTTTTCAGCAGATTCGGAAGGGTGTGTAAATATTTTGGCAAAGTTTGGGCTAAGGGGCGTTGTCTGAGACGTTTCCCATTTTGCTGTCTGAATCGCGGATTATTAAGTTTGGGACTCCTAAACGCCTACTCAAAGTTGCCTAAATCTCTTGAAAAGGAACTTATCTTGCCAACCTCCCATCCGTGTCTTCCGCGTAATCCGTGTAATCCGCGATTCAGACACACATGCCAAAAACTTTACACACCCTTTCGGAACAGGGTTATTTAGTTTTATGAATTGCCAGTTGACGAATATTACTGAAAATTTATATCGTAGGTCGGATAGAAGCGCAAGCGAAACCCGAAACGTTTTGCCCTGTCGGATTTCGCTAACGCTCTACCCGACCTACAATGCTATTATAGAATAGTAACATTTGGGATAAAATATACCCGAAAAACCGAAAACTAAATAACCCTGCTTTCGTAAGGTTTCGCTTGACAAGTTATATCCAGTTTGGTAAATTTGAGTATCAAAAGATAGCAATACTACTCAATAATAATTGGAGAAGGACTATTTTGAAAATAACAGATGTCAAGACAATTCTGACTGCCCCCGATGGGATTCGGCTTGTTGTTGTAAAAGTTGAAACAAGCGAACCCGGTTTATATGGGGTGGGATGTGCGACTTTTACCCAACGCCCACTTGCCGTTGCAACCGCTGTTGATGAATACCTTAAACCCTTTCTGATAGGAAAAGACCCGACCAATATAGAAGATATTTTCCAGACGAGTTTTGTCAGTTCGTATTGGCGAAATGGACCAGTGCTGAACAACGCATTGAGCGGTGTAGATATCGCGCTGTGGGACATTATGGGCAAACGCGCGAACATGCCTGTCTATCAACTACTTGGGGGCAAGTGCCGTGAAGCAGCAACGCTTTACGGACACGCAGGCGGCGGCAGCTTTGAGGAAGTAGAAAACAGCGTCCGACAGTATATGGAACAGGGATATCGGTATGTACGCGCACAGGTCGCAATCCCCGGCTATACCACCTATGGCGCTGGTGGTGGAAAACGGAGTTCGCCCGCATTTGAACCGACACCTTATGTTAACACAGTCATTAAACTTTTTGACCATCTGCGAACAAAGCTGGGTGACGAGGTCGAACTGCTGCACGATGTACATGAACGGATACCGCCAATTCAAGCGATTAACCTTGCCAAAGGACTGGAACCGTATAACCTTTTTTTTCTGGAAGACCCATTTGCCCCAGAAGATGTCGACTATTTCCAACTGATGCGCCAACAGACAAGCATCCCAATTGCAATGGGAGAACTGTTTAACAATCCGAATGAGTACGTTCATCTTATCAAAGATCGTCTTATCGATTTTATTCGGGTGCATATTTCGCAGATCGGGGGTATTAGTCCTGCTCGGAAACTCGCCGCGTTTTGTGAATTCTTTGGTGTACGCACCGCATGGCACGGACCAGGTGATGTTTCTCCCGTTGGGCATGCTGCCAACGTCGCATTAGATTTAGCATGCTATAACTTCGGGATTCAGGAACAGCACGTATTCGGTGAAAACACCAAAGAGGTTTTCCCAGGTTGTCCCGAAATTCGCGATGGTTGTTTTTGGGTAAACGAAGCCCCAGGACTCGGTATAGATGTTAACGAAGAACTCGCCGCACAATTCCCATTTCCAGAACACCCACTCAACGGCGGCTGGGCACCCGTGCGCCGAATGGATGGAACGGTTATTCGTCCTTAAATTTTATAGTCCAATCCGAAAATATGTACACATCTCAATGAACAAAAATCCCGACCCTTTTTCGCTGGCAAGGTTTCCTAACCTTGCCAACATCCAGGTAATTGTGCTTTTTACTATAACACTATGGGTAAGCCTTACACACGCTGATGTCCAGTTTACACGCGTGACGGAGGAGGCAGGCATCCAATTTCGCCATTTTAACGGCGCGACAGGAGAGAAGCATCTTGTTGAAACAATGGGTGGTGGCGCCGCTTTCTTTGATTACAATAATGACGACAACTTGGACATATATCTGGTGAATGGTGCACCGCTCACTAAATACATTCCGGATATGCTTCCCACAAATCAACTCTATCGAAATAATGGAGATGGCACTTTTACTGATGTAACGCAACAAGCAGGCGTTGGTGATACTGGTTACGGCATCGGTTGTTGTGTTGCGGATTACGATAACGATGGTGACCGTGATCTTTTTGTGACCAACTTCGGGCAAAATATTCTCTATCAGAATAACGGTAATGGCACTTTTACTGATGTATCAAAACGCGCAGGAATTATGAATGAAAAACACTTTTCTGCTGGATGTACCTTTGCTGATTACAACAACGATGGCTGGCTTGATTTGGCTGTGGTAAATTATGTGTTGCTTAATTTGGAGAACGCCCCAGATTGTTCACAAAATGGAATTCCAGCGTATTGCCGTCCAGAAGATTTCGCCCCTGCCCCAGATGTCCTTTACCGAAACAATGGCGATGGCACATTCACCGATGTAACGCAGGATGCCGGACTTACCTTACTTGGCAGAGGACTCGGTGTCGTCTGGACAGATGTTGATAACAATGGGTGGCTTGACCTTTACATTGCAAATGACCGAGACGCTAACTTTCTGTATCATAACAATGGCGATGGCACATTCACTGAGTTAGGCGAACTATTCGGAATTGCCCGCAACGAGCATGGCGATGCGGAGAGTAGCATGGGAATTGATACTGCGGACTATGATAACGATGGGGATCTTGATGTCATTCTCACGCATTATCAAGCTGAGACGAATACACTTTACCAGAATGACGGAAACGGAATTTTTTGGGATGTCACTGCACAGAGCCGTTTGGGCGAACCGACGCTATTACCGCTTGCATGGGGAACAAACTTTGCTGATTTTGACAATGACGGTTGGCTTGATCTCTTTTTTGCAAATGGACACCTTCACGACAATATTGAACAATTGGAGGAAGTAGGGGTTTATAAACAACGTAACCAGCTTTTCCACAATCAAGGAAATGGGTTATACACGGATATTTCAAATAAGTGTGGAAATGGGGTGTTAATTGAGAAATCAAGCCGAGGATCCATATTTGGAGACTACGATAATGATGGGGATATAGACATTCTGGTCATGAATATCGCCGACACGCCAGATCTGTTGCGGAATGATACACAGCCGATTCACCACTGGCTAAGCATCAAACTTGTCGGTAAAAAGTCAAATCGAGATGGGATAGGGGCAAAGGTAACACTCCAAATTGGAGATATACGCTTACTTCGCGAGGTGAAAAGCGGCAGCAGTTATCTATCTCAAAATCCGTTTCGTTTTCTGATTGGCTTAAACGCGGCAGAAAAAGTGGATCGGATAGTTGTTCATTGGCAAAATGGTGTGCAAGATGTTATTGAAAATGTGAAAAGTAATCAGTGGTTGACAATTCGCGAAGGAGATGGTATCATTTCAGTTAAACCATGGCTTACGCACAAGCGATAGGTGAGGAATGCCGTAATGGCATTGGTCCCGTTGATTTGGCGTTTTGTAAACGCGCTGGATACTCAGAATTTTGCTCAAAATTACACCATTTTATACCAAATTAACGCGATTCATCTCGGTAGGTGCGGTTTCCTAACCAATGCAGAATACCATACGGGGAATGCTATATAGCATTCATACCGTTGATTTGGTATATTCTGCCTTATGCGTCAATTTAGGGATTTTCAAATATGAGAAATGCCCTTTAGTCCCGTAGGGACGATATGTTTATAGAAAAATGTTGTCTGTCCCCTCTTGAGTTCCGTAGGAACGGCATAGAAAGATAAACATATCGTCCCCGACAAATACCATACGCGTATTCGCCCAATGGCATTGGTCCCGTTGATTTGGCGTATTCTGCCTGGTTCCAATAATACAAGATAAATCCTGTTAATTTGGTATTAGTCATAATCATTGAAAATCGTGAAAATTGCATAAGTCCTAATTAAACGTTAATTTACCATAGGAGGTAATTCAAGTGAACACGAAGTATTGTGTTGTTGGTATTATAACAGTCATCATGCTTATCGCAAGCCCGCATGCGTTCGGGAAAATTGACCCTGATACCGTTGCTGGCATGTGGCTTTTTGAAGAAGGTGGCGGCGATGTTGCAAAGGATAGTTCTGATGCAGGAAACGATGGGACTATTGCAGGACCTAAAGCATGGAAAGATGGAAAGTTCGGGAAGGCACTTGAATTCAACGGCAATGATGTTTATGTTGAGGTGCAAGCAAACGACAGCATTATCCTTGAAGAGTTAACAATTGTCGCGTGGGCAAATCTCAAATCATCACAAGGCGCGCGCTGGCAGTCTATCATGATGCGTGGACAGAACCCGCGTAACTATCTGTTGGCGGTGGATAAAGATAGTCAAACGCTTCAGCTTAGTATCACTAAGGGAGCCCCTGGCGCATGGGGAGGTCCAAGGGCTGGTCCAGAAATTACAGGCGATGGGTGGCATCACCTCGCTGGCGTTATCGGAGAAGATGAGGGTTTAGTGATCTACACCGATGGCGAAGAAGTCGGTAAACAACCATACTCAAAACCGAGCCTTGATGCCGATCCCGCGCGGATGCGGATTGGTGACGGTTCTAACGGTGGACATCAGTGTGAAGGTTTACTTGATGAGGTTGCGCTATTTAACGTACCACTTACACAGGAGGACATAAAAACCATTATGGAAGAAGGTCTTGAAAGAACAACTGGATTCCTTGCGGTTGACCCTGAAAGCAAGTTGACAACCACATGGGGTAAACTGAAAACGGGTTTTTAGTTTACTTCTTGTGCTGCTGAATTTCTTTCAAACCCTCTTGATAGAGCGGATTATCAGGTGCAAGTTTTATCGCTTCTAAAACTGCAGTTTCGGCTTCGTTATATTTTCCAGTCTTGTAACACAACCATGAGAGCGTATTATGGTACGGCGCGGATTTTGAGGATAGTTTGATCGCTTTGCGTGCCAATTCGATCGCTTCTTCCAAATTGCGGTCATGTTGTCCATACAGATACGCAAGTCCGTGGTATGCAGCTGCCATTTCCGGCGCGAGAACAATAGTACGTAGAAAATGCTTTTTTGCGTCTTCAAACTTTCTGTTTGTTGCATAGAGTGTGCCTAACATGAGATGCGATTCCGGAAAATCCGCATTTAGCACAAGTGCTTTGTGAAACTGCTTTATAGCGTTCTGTCCATCTCTATTCTGCATATATGCAATACCGAGATAATGGTGTATTTCAGTAGTTTTTAAACCGAGTTGAATGGACTGTTTATAGTATGTGATTGCCTGTGTAATATTTCCTTGTTCCAAGGCAATCCTGCCTAAACCTACAGACACTTGTGCTATGTTAATATCTGATCTGCTATGTTTAGGGACGCGTTCAAACTCGCGGATAGCCTCTTCATATCTTTCGTATTTGAGATAGATATTCGCGAGTTTGAGTAACATTTCCGCTTTTTCATCTGCATCTGCACTGAAAACAGCTTCAAGCTGTTTTTGGATCTCCGCATCCGCTTTCTCCAATGATCGGAACCGCTGCATCGCTTTTTCTGCTGCCAACATCTCCCCTATTTGACGATAACATCGCGCGAGTTGATAATAAGCATTCGGCATCGTTGGAACTAATGCAACAGTTTTTTGATATGCCGTGATTGCCCCGCTCCAATTCTGCTTTCGACTGTATAGAACACCAAGATGGTAGTACGCATCAGCGAAATTTGGGTCTTTCGCGATTGCTTGCTGCTGCGCGTCAATCGCTTTTTCTATCTCTCCACGCCCAGCATAGATTCTGCCGAGATTGTGATATGCTTCGGCAACGCCTGCCGTGCCTTGCTCCACCACTTTTACGTAGAACTGAATCGCATCATCAAATTTTGCTTGTTGGTAAGCGATGTAGCCTAATCCTAAAAGTGCTTGTGCTTTTACAACGTGAGTTTGCTGACTATCACCTTTGCGTGTATACAAGCGGAGAGCGTCCTGATAAACACGAATAGCCTCCGCATATCGCCCAAGTTGCGAATAGGCGTATCCTAAACGGGTAAGTGTTTGCCCTTTTTCTTTTATGGAGCCGTTTTGGAGGTGGACAGAAAAATATTGAATAGCTTGTGCATAATCACCACTCTGAAGGGCATCTTCACCGAGTTTGTAAGATTCTTCTTGGGCGATAGCAGGCTGCGCATCTAAAAAACCAAAAAGACTGATGAGCAGATAAAAAATAATGGATAACCAACGACAGGAGATTTTCATCGGCATCATTCCATAATTGGTGGGATAAGTTTTATTCGTCAAATCCTAAACGTTTTACCTCTGTCTGAAGCGAGATTCCTGTTTTTTCGCGTACCTGCTTCTGAATATATGCAACTAATTCTAAAACATCTGCGGCTGTGGCGTTATCAATATTAAGAATAAAATTGCCATGAATTGTAGATACCTCTGCCCCGCCGATACGGTGACCTTTCAAACCACTGATGTCTATTAACCTCCCCGCAGAATCGCCAGGCGGATTCTTGAACATACATCCCGCATTCTCTTCAGTGAAGGGTTGTGTCTCCATTTTCTGTTTGTAGAAGTCTTTCATCTCTGCCGTAATTGTCCCTACATCCCCAGGTTGGAGTTTGAGAGTAGCACCGACAACGCAAAAATAAGCATCTAATCCGCTGTGCCGATATTCAAAGTTTGCTTCCGCGTGGGTTAACTTGACAAGTTCACCCGTCCCACGCATCACGGTAACATCCGTGACAACATCACCGAAGCTACTCCCCCATGCACCAGCGTTCATAATCAGCGCACCACCAACAGAGCCGGGGATACCAAGTGCAAATTCTACACCGCTTAACCCACTTTTTGACATCACTTTGGAAAGCCGTGGTAATGAAAGCCCCGCGCCAACGGTAACTACGTTCCCATCGACCTCCAGTTTTGCTAATTCGTCGATTAACCTAACACTAATACCTTTGAAACCTTTATCGCTTACCAATAGGTTTGAACCTCTCCCGATGATCACAACGGAAACTTCCCATTTTCGACGGAAATGTGCTAATGCCGCCAATTCTTCTATAGTGCTAACTTCTACGTAGGCGGTTGTTTCTCCACCAATGCCAAAGTGTGTATGCTTAGCAAGTGGTTCTTCAAACCTTATCCGTGTGCCAGGTTGGATTACAATTTCCGGTAATGCGTCTTTCCAATCCATTATGCCCTTCCTTTTATTCAATTATACCACATAAATTAGGGCGTATCAATGTTTGATTATAGTCCAATCTGAAATATGTTCACATTTCAATGAACAACAACCCTGACAAGCTCGCGCTGGCGATGTTTCCTAACCTCGCCAATGTCCAGGCAATTGTGGTTTTTACTATAAACAACAGAAAACCGTAGATTTATCGGTAGAATTGTGATATACTTTGGAGAAATATCACACGCGTGGCAAACCAACAATATGGTAAAACCTATAATTAATGGGACACTTCTGAGCATCAACCTGTTAGTTTGTGCAGGTACGGACACAAACTAAATGAAGTTTAAGTTATTAATTGGGTAATTTGGCGAGGTTAGGAAACCTCGCCAGCAGAGATACACACCTGCTGCTGGCGAGGCGGGGAATGCCTAAAGGGCATTCATACCGTTGATTTCTTCCTAACCTCACCACATTACCGATTTTTTTATCTTCATACAGGTTGTGCTACAACCCCCCTGGTAGGTTCGGTTTCCAACCGAACCGAACATAATGTCCAATTAATTCTAAAGTCTACTATAATAGGTGAAACAATGAAAAAAGAAGTTTCTGCAATGGAATAACAACAAAAGCTGAGTGAATTTCTTGACGGAGTTTATAGGAACGGAGATAAAGTGATCGTCAAAACTGTTGACAAGCCACTTGCTGCGATTGTTCCAATTAAAGTCTATGAACAGATGTTCAAACAGCGAGAGAAACCTTTTTCGGTGTTAGAGAAAATATGGGAAAAAGTACCCACAGTGAGCGAAGAACAAGTACAGACTGATATTGAACAAGCAATTGCTGAAGGGCGAGAAGAGAAAGCATTGGTTGTCAGGCAGCGGATTTTCTGAATGCTTATGTTCCATCAGCTGTAAATTAAAAAACGAACCTTTTTTAAATAAATTTGACTAAACAAACGAAACTAAATTGAACACTCTTTTGACAACGTTATTTTGATATGCAATGGAGTGTTGGTATAATCACTATAATTGGAACGATAACCTTATCTGAATCAAGGTTACAAGTTCCGCTAAGGAGAAAGAAATGAAGCAGAAATTTTTCGTATTCGGCGCAATCGCACTTATAGCAGTAGTCGGTCTTTTTGTATTTGAACATGCAACGTCAGCCCAGCGCCCTGATCGAGACTCGCAACCTGGACAAGGCCAACGTGGCGAACGCGGTGGTAGAAACATGATGGGAATGTTCAATGCAACTTCTTTCGTTGATAATTCATGGTTGGATTTGTCATTTAAGGTGAAAGTGGGGGATGAAATCCTCATGAAGGCGCGTTCCATTCATCAAGTAGCCCGAGATAAGCTTCAAACAAAGATGAAGAAAATTGTTGAATCTGGAGATATGCGTGCTGGATTTGCAGAATTCCAAACTTTTAGGGTAAAAACTATCAAAGAACTTAGCACAAGCCTGAAAGAGGTTTTAACTGAAGAAGAATTTGCAGCACTCACGAAATCATTAAAGGAACGTGAGGAAGCAGAGCAAGCACGACGAAACCGATTTCGTGGCGGCGGCCAAGGCGGACAGGGTGGACAACGCGGGCAACGTCCCTCTCAATAATGTCTTGAAAACAATCAATCAGGTCGGGTGTGCTCACCCGACCTTTTTTATGATATTCCGCATGTTTCAACCACTTCCCAGAAACAAGAGATTATTCCTAACGATCATCAAGCCATTCATTCGAGTTGTAGTTTAGTTCGCCAAGCCACTGCCGAATTGTCCTACTTCGCTCCGCATCGTTCTGTGCTTCAAACCCTTTTGCCAATTGTATGCCCGTCTTAAATAAAATTTGTTGATGTTTTTCTGATTTGCTATCTTTTGCCTGTTTGTACTTCGTGAGTGCAGCGTCAGGTTGCTTCTGATTCAACAAACAGATTGCGAGTGCGCAGCGTGCGCGAATCAATTTATCTGTTTTCCCTCTGCCAAAAAGGCGGTTAGCAACTTGTGATTCAAGCGAAACCAAATTTAGATATGTTGATGTATTACGTGGATCTTTGGCAATAACCTTTTCAAACGCTGTTAATGCCTCTGAAAATTCGCCTTGAACGAGATATAGGTAACCGATGACGTTCTCAATAACGAGGTCTCTTTCGGTTTCGGGGATTGCGGCAAACTGTGCAAGTGCTGCAGGATAATTCTTTTGCTTCACTAAGACGTTTCCACGGCGAATGTAGAGGTTAATCTGTTCGGTTGCTGCTGGCTGGTTGTTGGGTTCGTCCTTAAAGACATGCGTAAGTTCAGCTTGCGCGCGCTGATAATCTCCTATGTTTTGATAAGCATGCGCTAAACTAACACGAAGATTAGATGCAGCCGGAACAATCTCCACTGCTTTCTGAAGCAGCGCAATTGCAGACCGATATTTTTTCTGATTTATGAGGTCCTGGGCAGATTGATGATACGCTGCGATCAAATTATGTTGAGCCTGAGGGGAATCGGGCTCTGCCTTATAAGCCTTTTGAAAAGCAGAGACAGCAGCTGAAAAATTACGTTTTTTGAGGTATAACTCACCGAGTAAACTGGAAATACGGGTGTCATCAGGGTGGAGTTTCTGCAATTCAAGATAAGCACTGATTGCCTTATCTACGTGCTCCGATCTGCGGTAGCTGTTCGCTTTCTGCCAAAACGCGTCGCTCAAATTGGCACGGGCAATATGGAACTTCGGCTGCATTTCCAGTGCCTTGCGATAGGCAGCAATAGCATCATCCCATTTTTGGCTATTTCTAAGGGTAACCCCATGATTATTATAGCACTGTGCAAGTCCCCGTTTTGCTAACCTACTGACGGGGTTCAATTCCAGTGCCTTTTGATAGTACTGAATCGCGGTCGCATAGTGTTCGGCGTGTGCGTACCCATCTCCCATCAACATATACGTCGTTGAGTCTAACGGGTTCAGTTGAATTATCTTATTATAGATGCCTATTGCCGCTGAAAAATCTTCTGCATTCAAGGCATAATATACCTTTTCTCTGAAAAGTTGGTGTAGGTTATTTCTCGCAGCTTTATGGTAAGGCTCAAGCTTCACAGATTTTTCAAAAGCATCTATTGCCCTATTCACTGCACCTTGATGATAGTAGTGAATTCCGAGTGTGTTATAGTCTGCAGCCGAAGGTTTTTCTTTTACCCGCTGTTCAAGCAAATTAACCGCTGTTTCTAACTGCTCTGTTTCTTGGTAAGCACGCAGCAGTTTTTCAATAGCGGGTTGGAAATTTTCATTGCGTTTAAGGCAATCCTTAAAACTACCGATTGCGGATTCCATATCACCTTTGTCAAAATAAACAGCACCCAACAGGTAATGCGGATAATGCTGCCTCGGTGCCAATCCAATCTCGGCTTTCAAAACGTTGATAGCAGTATCATGCTGCGGTGTATCAATGGGTGTGTTGTAAAGTTTCCGCAACGTGTTTATATCACGGTGTGTCGGATGTTGTGCTGTTGCCGTGGGATAACAGATATCGCCAGGGTGTGGACTGTGCCCCCACAAACCGATGGCGTGTGCAAACTCGTGTAGACACACTGTCCGCATCTCTTTTTGGGACAGTTCCGCAATGGTATCATCACCTTCCAGCATGAGAACAATTTCTACCTTGAAATTATCTTTGTTTGTGGACTCCTTCTCCAGGTGCTCTTTTGTCTCGCTTTTATTGGCTGCGGATTGTTGTGTTGGCCTGTCTATGTCGGTGTACCCGGTAGCGTGTGAAAAAGTTCTTACCTTGTCTTGCAAACGCCTTAACCGAGCACTGCCGAGCCGCGTGTCATGAATATCCATCAGGCTACTATATCCCCAACTGACTCGAATATCTGCGTCCACAGATGCATCTATCTCTTGGAAGCGGATTAGTCCTTCAGTGGCAGCTTCCCATTCGCGCATCGCGTAGTGTATTTCTGGTAAGTACGGACTCTCTTTTATGATGGGTGAAATATATACCTGAATCGGCATCTGTGTGAAGCGGGTGATTCTGCCATCGGAGAAAAGGGTGATGTGGTCGAAGTAATCGGTGTTTGAAGGTTCTTGTGCCCTTCCAGGTGTTATGGAGATAAGGAATATAAAGATAACAATAAAAAGAGTGTGTAATATTCTTATTGACATATACGGATTTTCCTTAAGCGAATTAAGCGATCTGATTTTGTAAGACTTGGGAAATGTGCTTTCTATTGCAAATTATATTTTTATTCACATACTCTGTCAACAATTGAGTTTGGTACGGGCGGGTAAAGTTTTCGGAATTGTCTGAATCGCGGATTTAGCAGATTACGCGAATTGAAAGCGCGTGGTATCAGAGAAATGCACCGCGGCTGCCTGAATTTTGGACTACCGCAGGACAAATAACCCCACATTTACATCTGCCGCAAACTCTTCAATATCAGCGAAATGTTTTCTCAAATTGTATTCGACGGCATTCGTAGAACAATTCCCTATCCTAATCCAAATCACTTTTGGGGATAGCCGTGAATGACACTTCTATTCTTGAAGTCTGTATCCTTTGAAACGATGAATAATCATTATCAACAGCATAATCCCATAACTCGATATCTGTTGCTGTATCTAACGCTACGGTTTTGACATGGGTAGAATTAGGAAACAGATCCGCCAGTAGCGTCACCAGTTGGTCGGATAGGTTCTGATCGAATAGAAGTTTCATCTGTGTAAACGACCACCTGTGATTTTTCCTTGTCTGCAGCGTAAGCAAAACAGGCACGAATGTCTGTCTCGGTTAACTCGGGAAAATCGTGAAGAACTTCTGCTACTGTCATACCCGATGCGAGGTATTCAAAGACATCGTAAACGGTGATCCGCATTCCCCGAATACAAGGCTGCCCGCTGCGTTTACCCGGTTCAATGGTAATAATGTCCCTATAGTCGTTCATGGTATTCACCTCTTCCTGCAAATAGATAAATATAAAGGACCGATTCTCAAGAATTCTACGGATATCACCACATTTTGTAGCACAAACTTCATGAAGATTTATTTATTAATTAATTCGGTAATTTTCTGTCCGCACAAGGCAGGTGTACTAACTGCTGGCGAGGTTTCCTAACCTCGCCAATGTCCAGGTAATTGTGGCTTTCACTCTAATTACAGGTTTACAACTATTCACCCGTTCCTACGCACGCACCTGCCCATCCCCATAGATAATATACTTATAACTCGTCAACCCTGCAAGTCCCATCGGACCGCGAGAATGAAGTTTCTGTGTGCTAATACCAACCTCTGCGCCTAACCCAAATTCATAGCCGTCTGTAAAGACAGTACTGGCGTTGACATAGACGGCAGCTGAATCGACCTCTTTGAGAAATCGTTCCGCTGCACTATAACTTTCTGTAATAATTGCATCTGAATGATGTGAGCCGTAGGTTTCAATATGGTCAATCGCCGCGTCCATGCTATCAACAACTCGGATAGATAAAATGTAATCAAGATATTCTGTGCGCCAATCTTCTTCCGTTGCCGGTTTCGCAGTGGGGCAAATCTGCTGCGTCCGTTCACATCCGCGGATTTCAACTTCAGCATCTTGCAACGCATCACAGATTATAGGTAGATATTTTTTTGCGACTGCCTCGTGAACCAACAAGGTTTCCACAGCATTGCACACACCGACTTTATATTCAACCTTTGCATTCATGCAGAGTTTTGTTGCCATCTCAAGGTCCGCGGCTTCATCAACATAAATATGACAGATACCATCTGCATGTCCGAGTACTGGAATATCTGATTCCCGCATCAGAAATTGGACGAATTCGTTACTACCGCGCGGAATAACAAGGTCAATATATTCTGGGAGACGGATAAGTTCATAAACTGCTTGTCGGTCAGTGGTATCAACAAACTGAATGGCGTTTGGTACGCCTTCTGCAGCGGCGGTATCGCTAAGGATACGTGCAAGTATGGTGTTAGAGTGAATCGCTTCGGAACCGCCTCGCAAAATAACCCCGTTCCCAGATTTGATGCAGAGTGCAGACACCTCAACGGTCACGTCAGGGCGCGACTCATACACCACACCAACCACACCGATAGGCACTCGCACTGTGCCTATTTTGAGTCCGTTGGGACGTTCCCCCATACTGATGACTTCACCGATTGGATCCGGCAGTGCAGCGACTTGCCGAAGGTTATCCGCCATCCGTTCAATTTTCGGGTCGTCAATTAGAAGACGCTGCATAAGTGGCGCAGCCAATTCTGTTTTTTTTCCGTTTTCAAGGTCAAAGCGATTTACTTCCTGTATCTCGTCCTTCGATTTAAGGATATTTTCTGCCATCGCTAAAAGCGCGTTGTTCCTTATATCAGCAGAGCTGCGCGACAAAATACGCATTGCAGCTTTTGCTTTTTTGGCTTTTGTTTGAATCATGTGCTGGATGTTTCTGTCCATATTATTCCTTTTTATCTATTGGCAACGTTATATTACGACTGTTCCTTAGCCTGGTAAAAACGTTGTTCATTATTCTCCATTTTTCAGGTCAATTATAACATATATTGAGACTAAATCGCAAGTTGTTCTTCTGCCCGGGGCGTGTAAAGTTTTTGGCATGTGTGTCTGAATCGCGGATTACGCGGATTACGCGGATGGGAGGTTGGCAATATTAGTTTCTTTTCAAAAGATTTCAGCAAACTTTGAATAGAAATTTGGGAGTCCCAAACTCAATAATCCGCGTAATCCGTGTAATCCGCGATTCAGACAGAAAAAAGGGAAACGTCTCAGACAACGCACCTTAACCCAAACTTTGCCAAAATATTTACACACCCTTCTGCCCGCCTCTTTTTTACAATTGTTGATATGGCAATCTTGAATCAACCGAGCAATACCAGGTTATCTCGATGTATAATTTCATCGTAGTCGTGGTATCCGAGAATTTTTTCTATGTCTTGCGTTTGCTTGCCTGCAAGTTTTGAAACTTCTGTGGAGTTATAGTTTATCAAACCGCGAGCAAATTCGGCTCCGTTTTCGGCGAAACATGAAACCGTATCACTATAATTAAAGTGTCCTTCCACGCGCCGTACACCCGCTGGCAACAGACTTTTTCCACCTTGCACAAGTGCATTCTGTGCTCCGTTATCTACCACAAGGGAGCCTTTGGGTGGACGCGAATAGGCGATCCAGCGTTTACGTCCAGAGATACGAGAATTGGGAAGGAAAAGTGTACCAAGCAGCTCACCTTTTAGGAGACGCGTGACGATAAGCGGTTCTCGCCCATAAGCAATGACTACCATTTCCCCTGAAGCGGTCACAATTTCAGCAGCGCGTAACTTTGTGGTCATCCCACCAGTGCCACTGGCGGTGCCAGCTTGCCCTGCGGCTTTCCACATTTCCTCCGAAATAACGTTCACGGTATGAATTAATTCCGAGTCAGGATTTTGCCTCGGATCCTCGGTGAAAAACCCTTGCTGATCAGAGAGAATGACGAGGAGATCGGCTTGAACAAGGTTTGTTACATAGGCAGAAAGTGTATCGTTGTCGCCAACCTTAATTTCATCTACTGCAACACTATCATTTTCATTGATAATAGGAATAGCATCAAGTTGAAGTAGTGCCTGCAAGGCATCGTTCATACGGGTGTAACGTTTTCTGTCAGAGAAATCATCTTGTGTGAGCAGATGCGTACTGCACACTTGTTGATAGTGACGGAAACGTTCCTCGTAGGCTGCCATCAATCGAATTTGTCCGACAGCAGCGGATGCTTGCAACTCAGGTAAAGTCTGCGGTTTTGTACTGAGTCCGAGGTAGGGCCACCCCGCCGCTATTGCTCCCGACGTAACAAGTATTACCTCTATTCCCTTCTGTTTGACAGTGGCTAAATCGTGGACAAGCCCATCGAGTGAGGCTTCATTGATGCGTAGGTTGTCTGAAATCGTGCTGCTACCAACTTTTACAACAATGCGTTGGACGTTAGATAAACATTCGCGTTCTCGAATTTGCTGATGTTGATCCATACCGTTGGCTTGTGTCTGCGTGAAAATCTCACCGAATTTTTCCATTCCGTGTCGCTTCATTTGATTATTTTTGGACTATAGGTGAACTCAAACTCATCAATCTGAATTGCATCACCTTCTTTGACGCCAGAACGGGTAAGAGCGTTTATTACGCCCATCTTTTTTAATTTCCGAAACAGTAGCATTAACGCTTGTTCATTTTCCATATCGGTCATAACAACAGCACGTTTCGGTTCATCACCTGTGACGACAAATCCGTTATCAATTTTATGGAGTTCAAACCGCGCTCGTGGTTCTTGTGGCAACTCATGTTCAAAGGTGATTGTTGTTTCAGCTTGTTCCCGTGCCTTTGCTTCAAGATACTGTAGGGAACGGTATGCCTGTTGCATCAAAGCGTTTACGCCTTCGCCCGTAACAGCAGAAATAGGGAAAACCTTTCGTTTGCCGAAAAAATCTTGCACGCGTGCTAAATTCACCTCCGCTTCCGGCATATCAATCTTATTGAGTGCGATGATTTGCGGTAGCTCGGTCAACATAGCGTTATAGTGTTTGAGTTCAAGGTTCAGTTGCTCATAGTCTTTGATAGGATCTCGTCCATCTGTGGCACTAAGGTCAATGACATGAATAAGCATCTTGGTGCGTTCAATGTGACGCAAAAATTGATGTCCTAAACCTGCGCCCTCATGCGCGCCTTCTATTAGCCCAGGGATATCCGCAAGCACAAAATTCTGTTCTTGATCAATGCGGACAACGCCTAAATTTGGGATAAGCGTGGTAAATGGGTAGGAAGCGATTTTGGGAGTAGCGGCAGAAGTGCGGGATAACAAAGTTGATTTGCCAGCATTCGGATAACCGACTAACCCAACATCCGCGATAAGTTTGACTTCAAGACTTATCTCGCGTTCTTCACCCGGTTCACCTTTTTCTGCTACGCGCGGTGCCTGAAAGGTGCTGCTTTTAAAGCGGGAATTACCTTTGCCCCCAATACCACCGCGTGCTACTACAACAGCCTCGTCCGGTTCAGTTAGATCTGCAAGTATTTGATCTGTGTTGAAATCTTTGATAATAGTGCCAACAGGAACTTTAATGATACGATCTGTACCATCCGCACCGTCACGTTGTTTACCAGTACCATGTCCACCGTTTTCAGCGACTTGGCGCGGGTTATGGCGCAAATCAATCAACGTGCTCATCCCAAGTGTAGCGGCAAGGGTAACGTTACCACCGTTTCCCCCATTACCGCCATCGGGGCCACCACGAGGCACATATTTTTCACGGCGGAAACTGATACACCCGTTGCCACCGTTACCTGCTTTGACCTGAATCCTTGCTGTGTCCATGCTTTATAGACCTAATATTACAGTGCTGTTATCCTCATGAAGTATCTGTTTTATCACTGCCATCTTAACGTGAGCTCGGCGTAAGCACTTTTTGAGAATTGGTGCGGTTAGGAAACCGCATCTACCGTGGTGATGCCTGCTTTAACGCCTCATATTTACGAGATAAATTCCTGCTGCTACCAATGCAGTTCCTGCTAATATACTCAACGACAGTTCATCACCTAAAAACAAGTTGCTAAATAATACACCGGACATAGGCATGAAAAAATACAGGACTACCAATTTGCTCGCCTTGTATCTTCTTAGCACCGATGTCAACACCAAAAAGCAGAAACCGGTGAGTATCCAGCCTTGATAGAGCATTCCTGCTCCACTTGCCAATGTCAAGTCAATCGGTTTCCCACGCTCAAATAAATAACTCAAAACCAGAAAACACGGAATGTTTAAACTTAACAACCAGATAAGGAGTCGGTGCGGGTAAATGTCTTGAACAAACACCTTCGTGAGTGTAATGCGGAGCCCAAAGAAACAGGCAGCCAACGTCACAATCAGGTCTCCGATGAGATATTCCAAGGTGCCACTGCCTCGTAAGTTCGGCGCGATAGCTGCAATAACACCACCAAAGGCAGCAAAAACCCCCAATATCTTCCTAACAGAAAGCCGATCATCCGGAAGCCAAAAGTGTCCGAATATGACAGTAAAAATTGGGTGAAGCGTAAAGAAAATAGTTGAACGAGAAGCTATCGTGAGCTCAGTGCCGATGTTCAATAGAACGGTATGCAATGCATGCAGTACCGCAATTAGGATCAACCGGCGCAATTCCCCAAAACGCAACCGCATTGACATTCCCTGAAAAAAGCCCGCACCGCCAACAGCCAAAATCCCTAATATATAACGAAAAAATGCCATTTTCAGCGGCGGAATGCCTTGCAAAGTGATCTTAACAGCAAGCGAATTCCCGCCCAAGAGAGAAACGGTAGACAATACAAGGGCAACAATCTTACCGGGTGGGTCTTCATTTCTAAATTCTTTTTCTATCATAATTCTTAGGTGATGTATGATACCTCACCCATACGATTTGTCCGGACGAGGGGACGATTTCTGAGAACGATTACATCTCAAGGAGTTCGATCTGAACGTTGTCAGGTCCCTTGAAGAACGCCCTATTGATCTCAGGTCTCAGATAGTCGATTTCTGCACCATTCGCCTGGAGTTCCTCAACGGTCGCGTCAAGGTTTTCTACAGTGAATGCAAGTTGGTAGAGTCCCCAGCGTGGATTGCCGCTGGTATCTTCTACCTCCATATCCTCTAATTTAGGAGAGAAGGATACCCGTTGTCCACCGATTTCCATACGGACGACTTTTACCCCGCCAACATCGGCTGTTTCTATGACTTTTCCATCAAAGATATTCTCGTAATAACTGATTGCACCGTCCAAGTCCTCGCACCGAAGATGGACGTGGTGAAACGTAATTGCCATTGTTAAAATCTCCTTTTCTCAGAAAAAACGCGCCTAACAGCGCGTCAGTTAAACATTGTGAAATCAACAAATTCGGATTTATGAGATACGCTCTATATAGTTGACATAGAAGGTATCTCAAAACTTTGAAATCTGTATTTCCTTTGCTGTAATAAATTCAAGTAACGCAGGAACTCCTTCCTGCGTTTTTTGTATTCCCCTTTGAATAGCAGGAATAATTTGGTCAGGTGTTTCAACACGTTCACCGTATCCACCGAATGCTTTTGCCATATCTGCATAATGCCCAGATATATCAGTGCTACGGTATTTCTCAGTTGACACCGGCATGATTGGTATCTCAATTGCCATAGAAAAGTTGTTGAATAGAACAGATAGTATCGGAATTCTTTCTCGGACTGCTGTCTCAAAGTCCATTCCCGTGAATCCAATGGCTGCATCTCCCCACACATTCACACATAGTGCCTCTGGTTTCGCAAGCTTTGCCCCCATTGCCAATCCAAGTCCATAGCCGAGTTGGGTTGTCTTACCCCAACCGATGTATGAAAGTGGTGTTTCACATTGCCAAAATGGGGATAGTTGGTCACGGGGACTCCCCGCATCATGCGTGATGATGGTATTTTTCACATCCACTGTATGCATCAGATCCCAAATTACACGATAAGGTGTCATCGGCACTTCGTCTGATGTGAGTTTTGGTATCCAATCCTCAAGCCATTCTGCTTTCACACTGCTAATTTCATCTGTGACTTCTGCTGTTTTACTTTCGGATGCACCATTGGAACGGTCCCTAACAGCCTCAACCAATCCATCTAAAATCAATCCTGCATCACCAACAAGAGCAGATTCTACTGGTACATCTTTGTTTATGTCCAATGGATCTAATGTCGCATGGATAACACGTTTTCCTTCTGGAATTGAAACTCCGAAATGTGTTCTGCTGAAACTGCAACCAATTCCAAATAACAGATCAGTCTTTTGTAAAAAATGATGAACAGGTTTTGGGATGGAACGTCCACCAGAACCCAATGCCAACGGATGATTTTCAGGAAATGCACTTTTTCCACCCAAACTGGTTGTAACAGGTGCAGCAAGAAGTTCGGCAAGTTCTCTTAACTTGTTCCATGCCTGTGCATAATGGACACCTTGTCCTGCATAGATTACTGGACACTCAGCATTTAATAAAGCTTCAGCGACAGATTCAATTTCTGCACTACTCGGTCCGTAACGTACTGCTGGAACAGGTTTCGGGTCAAAAGGTTCAGGTATTTCCTCCCTCATGAGATCAGACGGGATTTCAACCAGTGCTGGTCTCGGTCTACCGTTTCGCACTTGCGTAAATGCACGCCGCATCACTTCTGGTAAGGCTTCTGCTATGGTGAGTTGTTCACATGACTTTGTAATATGTTTATAATTCAATGCTGAACTGAAGTTGGGTTGAATTTGGGATAGAGTTCTGGGATACCCCATTGGTAAAACTACAATAGGAGCAGAATCCCCGTAGGCTTGTGCTACACCACCGAATGCGTTTTCTGAACCTGGACCGCTCTGCATACAGAATACACCTATCTTTTCTCCTGATGTCATCCGACTCAATGCGTCCGCCATGTGTAATCCGATACGCTCTTGACGAACTACTATAGGTCGGATATCAAGTTTTGCTGCGGCTTCAATGATATAGTTTACTGGATATGCAAATAGATATTCTACACCTTCAGTCTGTAGGACTTTGGCTATCGCATCAACAACTTTCATATAATTCTCCTAACGGTAACGCCAGTTTGATAATAAATAACATCCTCTCAATAATAGGGCTTTTCCCCGAAGGCCCACCTTGCGGTTCTTGTAGCACAAACTTTCCAGTTTGTGTGCTATGGGCGCAAACTGGAAAGTTTGCGCTACAATAGGCTTTTATCAAACTCACGTTAACGGTACTAAAGTTTATTCGTATATTCCTAATATTGAAATTATAGCAAATTCAACGCATAAAGTCAATACAGCGTATCTCATGCCAGGGTTATTCAGTTTTAAATATTTTTGATGATTTTTTGCTATGACGTTAATTTTATGTGTTGCCATCTTTTATATGTCTTTAGTCCCGTGAATCAACGCCAAATACCATACGCGTATGGTATTTGGCGTTGATTCACGGGACTAAAGCGTTTGCTCCTGTTCATTTTAAACTAATATTTCTACATAAATTGTCGCATAAACGTTTCTCTCTAAACTATAACTATGAGTAATACATATTAACTAACGTGAGTTTGATAAAAGAATTCAATTTTGAATGTTGTATTTCATTTACATTCATCTTGGCATGGAAATCGGACACAAAAACCAAAGCAAATACCTTTGCTCCGTATGAAGTTTAAGTTATTAATTCGGTAATTTGGCGAGGTTAGGAAACCTCGCAAGCAGCAGGTGTACATCTCTGTTGGCGAGGCGGGGAATGCCTTAATGGCATTCATACCCGGGGAATGACTAAACGTCATTCATACCGTTGATTTCTTGATTTCTTCCTAACCTCGCTAAACTACCCAATTTATTTTTTTATCTTCATTAGGAGCAATATGTTTATAGCAGCTATCGGACGCAGCATTCCGCTCCGTAGGGGCGGAAAGCCAGATTTCAGTATACATAGCACTCCGCTGGAGTGCTACAATTTATTTGGCATCAAAGTTGAATAGCCATGATATATCGTGTTAGATTCCTCTAAATCATTCAGTCAACTATCTTTAGTATTATTATCAAACTCACGTTATTAACTAAAAATTCTTAAAACAACTAAATAACCCTGATCTCATGCCGCGCGGCACATATTTCTCACAGTGGAAACTGATACACCCGTTACCACCGTTGCCTGCTTTGATCTGAATTCTTGCCGTATCCATCTATACCACACTTCAAAAGAGATTAGGATTCGATTTCTCTACACTTTTTTTCCTAATTCCATCTTTCTTGGTTAGTATGACCTGGGTCTGGTGGCGGGTTAGTATCATATTCTCGCATGTTAACTTCTTTCATAATGTTGAATCTCTGAGTCTGGCCAGCGTACATCCCGTGAGTCCACGTTATCGTAATTGTTATTTTATCAGTACCTGATTTAACGAAGAACTGAACACTATAATCACTTCCGTCTGCGCCGCAAGGTGTGTCGTCATAATCATCACGGTTGTCTTTACCCGGCTGACGGTTGTCAACACTATCAAAGGGAGGTGGAGGACCGATAAGTTCGTCGGTGCAGGTGCCGCTGGTTTGAACAAAGTTGGTTCTCGTACCACCGCTTACGCTCAACGTGAATCCACTCGATTGACCAATATCTATATCCCCTCGTGGATGGCCTTGCTCAACATAATTGTGCGGGTAGAAAATCCATATTACCCACCCATCTCCCTTGTAGTGGGCAGGATCGTCATCAGCGTGCCCATAAACTAAATGTGACAGCACATTGTCGGGCGGGTTGTGGCCACTGGGATTTGGATTATTAGGCGGAGGATTGTTATTACCAGGATTGTTGTTGCCAGGATTGTTATTACCAGGAGGTGTTTGATCACCGCCAGTATTGCCAGGTGGTTGTTGATTTATGTCGCCATTGTCGCGAGGTTGTTGTCCACCAGGATTACTGTCGTCAGGATTGATATTACCAGGAGGTGTTTGATCACCTCCGTTGTTGTTTTTTCCGCCGCCGTTGCCGCCAGGAGGTTGCTGATCGCCGTCAGTATTGCCAGGAGGTGTTTGATCACCACCGTTATTATTTCCGCCACCGTTCTCACTACCACCAGGATTATTGTTGCCAGGAGGTGTTTGACCATCGCCAGTATTGCCAGGAGGTGTTTGATCACCACCGTTGTTGTTTTTTTCGCCGCCGTTCCCACTACCACCTGTATTGCCAGGAGGTTGTTGATTGCCACCACCATTGTCGCGAGGTTGTTGTCCACCAGGAGATTGTTGATTTCCGCCACCGTTCCCACCAGGTGTTTGACCACCAGGAGGTTGCTGATTGCCACCACCGCCAGTATTGCCAGGAGGTTGTTGATTGCCACCAGGTTGTTGTCCACCAGGAGGTTGCTGATTGCCGCCAGGTTGTTGTCCACCAGGAGGTTGCTGATTGCCGCCAGGTGTTTGATCACCACCGTTATTATTTCCGCCACCGTTCCCACCAGGAGGTTGCTGATTGCCACCACCGTCTATATCACCAGGGGGCTGCCCCTCACCGTTACCTGTATCAGGTAGGGGCGGATCTACTGGAAGCGGATCCTCTGGAGGTGGAGGCGGCGGTATATCTACCGAAACAATGTCGTCATCTCGCGGTTGCTTATCTTCTTCCGCATCTTTTATCTGTTCCACGATTTCAGTAGTGTCCATCAGTCTTTCTGCTTGTAAGATAGGCACACCTTCATGATAAAAAATGTACTTAATGCTTGATGGATAGATGTGGATGATGGGTATGGTGCCATCTCTTCGTTTTGGCACAAGTGTCAAGCAAGCTGTCTCAAATCCATTGGTAAGACAAATTCTCCCGTCACCAGGCGAGAAAAGATATTTATCTACATCACCGGGTTGCAGCATTGAACCTGTATACGGCATATCAGAGCAACTGTTTATGCCGAAGAGCATAATCAGAATACCGCCAGCAAACATTAATGATAAAGATAAGGTTTTTATGACTGCCATAAAACTCTTTTTAGTTATTGACCCTATTAGGTTGGAAATGATAATGCGCGCGGTGTTTAAAGTGCCATCCTCTTTATCACGACGCAGATGCATTTTTGTGCAATTTTTTTTTACCTAAGTCCCCCGTCAGGGGACTTAGGTAAAAAGTGTCTCAATAACGGCTTTTCGCGTCCAAAGATACTCTTTTTTACCAAGTTTGCGCTTGTCCTGAATAATATCAAAGTGAGTTTGACTCTACGATTTAGAGGAATCCAAATTGAATTCTTTTATCAAACTCACCTTGTTAATAGTTTGCTGCATACCTTGGACTGACAGGACATTTCTTGAATTCTGATCAATATTTATAATCTGCAAGGTTAATGTCACTTTTAAGGGTGAATGTTGCGGAACGATCAGTATAGGGAGGATTCCATGTTACGGTAATATATGTTTCTGGCTGATATGTTCTAATGACGAGCCTAACACCGGAACCTCTCTCACCGCCAGTAACTTGTGCAAACTCAGTTGTTTCACCACCATTTACAGCAATAGTAAACCCGTATCCCTCATCGGAATTTGGTAAACCGCGCGGGCCGCTATAGTCATCCGGATAGTATATCCAAACTATCCATTCGTCTCCACGCAAGTTATTCGGAGGATTGCTAAAAACGTAGTGTGAAATAACATTGTTAGGAGGACTGTCGTCATCAGGTGGTATGCCACCTGTGGGAGGGGTGCCTCCATTATTCGGAGGGGTGCCTCCTGTGGGCGGTGTGCCTCCTGTAGGTGGGGTACCACCTGTATTAGGCGGTGTGCCTCCCGTGTTCGGTGGGGTGCCTCCCGTGTTCGGTGGGGTGCCACCTGTATTAGGCGGCGTGCCACCATTATTCGGAGGCGTTCCACCTGTATTAGGCGGCGTGCCTCCCGTGTTCGGTGGGGTGCCACCTGTATTAGGCGGCGTGCCACCATCACCAGAAAGGTCAATAATCGATCCTGGTCCACCGTCTCTTGGCGGTAAACTCTCTATTATATCAATGTTATCCCTCACTCTTTCTGCTTGCAAGATAGTCTTACCTTCATAGGAGAAAACGTACCTGATACGTGATGGATAAATGTGGATTATCGGTGAAGTAGGACCTTCTCCTTTCGGATAAAGTGTTAGGCAAATTGAATCGTACCCGGTCCGAAGACACAGCGTTTTCCCGTCAGGCGAAACAATGTATTTATCTATGTCGTCAGGTGTTAGCATCGAACCTGTAGAACCAATATAAGGCGTATCGGAACATCCGGTTACGCAGGCAAGTATAATTAGTATGGCATACATCGGTTTTAGCAGTAAAGATTTGGTTTTCTGCATGATACCACTCCTTGTAGGATCTACTGTAAAGGTTCCAATTGAAAAATACTCCTGTCCTCATCAGCGACAACATCATCGGCGTTGACGTAAAACTTTGCTGTATAACCGGGGATCAAGCCATCCACATGAATTGTTATGTCAGAATTCCTTGTGTCAATAGAGAACTGAACGCCACGGGTGCCATCCGATCCGTCGACTTGTGTAAAGTTTTCTATTGCGAGTTCTTCCCATGAAGAAATTCGGAGTTTCATTCCTGCTGCAATCCTGATGTCGAGTCCGCTGGCTTGAGGGGTTCTGCCACGATTTGCTTCTGGAAATGACTGGGGATAGTATATTTGGAGGGTCCATCCTTCGCCAATATCGTTAGCATTCCCCGCATTTGGCTTAAAACTATTTGGGGGCAGCTGAACTCTCTCAGAATCTACCAACCCTTGTACAATGTCTGTGGTGTCCATTGCCCTTTCAGCCAACAAGATTGGAATATCTTCAAAATGGAAAATGTAGGCTACGCTTGTCGGATGAACGTGAACAAACGCCGCACCATCTCCCTGAATACCAGCCTCCACTTGTGTGTATTTTAGACAAATCGTATCAAATCCATCTTGTAGGCAGATTTTATCATCACCTGTTGAATTGAGATACCTCCCTACATTATCCACAGTAAGTATAGGACCGGTATAAGGTGTTTCGGAACATCCGATTACGGTAAAAAGTAAGATCACAAATGCGATGAGAAATTTCAAACAGTTAATGTTTTTAAAGCCTATTAGTGTATCAGCGAATGTTTTCGCACGGTGTTGGCAAGATGCTTCTTGAATTCCTAATTTGATTTTAGCCATGACGGTTTCTCCTTTTGTTTAAGTCTGCGTCTGTTTAGAAAATAGACGCGTATATTTATAAATCATACTTCTAACTGACATATTACCTTTGTTGTTATGAACTTACTGTTGAATGTATCCAAAATTCCAATCCTTCAAAAGACAATCGATTATTCAGATTTTCTTTTCCCTCTTGACGTTAAATTACGCCCACATGAAGGACAATTTGATAAGTTAGTGTGCATTGCTAATCCACAATCAGGGCAGACACGTTTTGTTTGTAAATGCGTGACTATCCGAGATACCAGAATTATTCCCAAAAGTAGCAGAATAAGAAACGCTACCTCCCACGGACCGATATGCATTTTTACCCTTAAATTTCGCTATGTAGTTTATCCAAAATTGAGTCTAAAACGTTTTTAACTATCTTTTACTAAACCGCGTAGGGTTGTGAGGTTTTTACCGTGCATAGTGTTCATGTTTGGTGTTTCAATAATAAGCGGTATTTCAGCAAATCGTGAATCGTTAAGGATATAAGCAAATGCCGTTACGCCAATGTTTCCTTCACCGATATGCTCATGCCTGTCTACGCGGCTCTGATACTCCGATTTTGCGTCGTTGATATGAAATGCCTTTAGCCGTTCCAAACCGATAATTTCGTCAAATGTATTAAATGTCGTATCACAATCAGATTCGGTGCGTATGTCGTAGCCAGCTGCAAAAACGTGACATGTATCAAGGCAGACGCCAAACCGATCTGGATATTTTGACATACCGATCACATCCCGTAAATGTTCAAAGCAGTAGCCAAGGTTTGTTCCCTGTCCCGCGGTTGTTTCAAGCAAAACGATAACATCCGGTGCCTCTGCTGTCTCAAATAGTAAATCAAAACTATCGCTTAACATCTTCAACCCGAACTCTTCCCCCTCACCAAGGTGTGCCCCCAGATGTGTAACGATATAGTGAATTCCTACCTGCTGTGCAAGTTCCATCATCCGTTTAAACTGTACGCGTGATTTCTCTAATACATCCTGTTTCGGTGAAGCCAAATTACTAAGATGAATATCGTGAACAATTACATCCCGAATAGGGGATTCTACCCATGCTTCACAAAATGCCTCAAGCACATCAGCCGTAGGCGGTTTTGATTCCCATCGGTTTGGGTTCGCAAGAAAAATTTGAATTGCATCACATTGGAGATTATCACCATTTTTGATAGAATTATGTATTCCACCAGCAGTAGAAACATGTGCACCGAGGACCATATTTTTATAGCAAGTTCCCAGAACTTGATTCTCCTTATTTTTTGACTCTGAACTTACAAAGTTACATCGCGTAAAACAGTTGTTTCGGTAAAATTTTGAACAATACCACTATTGCATAAACTATATTTTTCAGAAAAAGTTACAAAATTGGAACTTTTTGTATATTCAAAAAGGCACTATCCATGACTTATACCAATTCTAACGTAAGTTCGGTAAAAGTCTTTATAGCGCAAACTGTTAGTTGGTGCTACTTATGTGACAACGTAGGTTATCTTAGGGGTGTAATGCTGTTTTAATACCGCGCTGCGCGATAGCATTGTCAAAAGCTTCCAAACCTTGTGTGATAGGAAATTGATCGGTTAGCAAGGGTTTGAAATTGATTGCTTTCTGTAGCAGAAGTTGGCGGGATTCTTTAAGGCTTGCACGTGAAAATGCCCAGGATGCCATGAGTTTATGTCCAGTGTAGTGAAATTCTTCTAAGTTAATACGGATCTCCTCACCCTCTGGCGCAAGACCGAAGAAGTTGATGCATGCGCCTTTGCGCGCAATCTGAAATGCAAGTGTAATTACTGCCGTTTTATTTGTCGTTGCGGAGATGACGGTATCAACACCACCGTGGGTGATTTCATGGAGATGTGCAACATCGGCAGGAGAAGCGTCAAAAGTGGCATCGGCACCTACGGTTTCTGCGATAGCTCTACGGTGAGGTAGCGGGTCAAAGACGTAGGTTGCTAAGCCTGCCCGTTTCGTCAATTGGGTGAACAGCAACCCGATGGGACCGGCGCCAAGGATGGCAACAGAGTTTTGGAAAATGGTTTCCTGCATTGCATTTAAGCAGCAGCCTAACGGTTCAAGGAAAAGTAGTTCTTCTGGTGGGATCGTATCAGGCACTTGGATCAATTTGCCTGTGTCTACGCCGCGTTTCGGCATTCGGATGTATTCAGCGTAACCACCATCAATGTCGTGTCCGATGCCTTCTATCGTGTTGCAGTATTTGTCCCGATCATTTTGGCAATGGATACAGACTCCGCAGGAAAGCATCGGATTTACGGTCACCTTTTCGCCTGTTTTAACGTCAGGGTGTCGACTCTCAACGATTACGCCTGCAAGTTCATGCCCCATTACAACAGGGGGTGCATAGTCGGATACATCGCCACAGAGTGCTGCGAGGTCGGACGCGCAGATTCCGCACAACTCCATTCGGATAAGCACATCCCCGTCATTGAGCGTAGGAATCGGTTTGTCTTGGATGCTTAACTGCTGGATTTTTTCAAAAACGATGGCTTTCATAAAGAGAGTTTGGTTGGTGGAAAGTTGTAAGAGCGAAGCATTGCCCCGCTCTTGTTGATGGAGTTTGTCGTCTAATACCATTTCTATCTATTTTTATCCATTAGCGGTTGTTAGAAATCAAGCAGAATGTGGCACAAACTATGAAGTTTATGCTACAAAAAGAGGTATTATATATCAGAAATGGTATAATGTCTATTCAAACTCGTAAGGGACTGTTTCGGACTGGTGCGTCTTTGACGATTTTTCTGCCAAATCCATGACAGCAATAACACGGCGGGCAGACTCAGGCGTCACAAGCAATGGCGTACCATCGTTTAAGTGTGCAACGATATTTTCATAGTAGCGAGGTCCAGGTCTGCCGTGATGCCCAACTTTCTGCTCTTTCGGATGCCCTTCAACTTCGGATAAGACATGATATTGTCCACCTTCAGAAACAATAGATCCGTGTGAACCGAGCATTTTCCATTTAGGTCCGCCGACCTTCGCAATGTTAGACATCTGGATGTTTGCTGATGCGCCATCCGCGACAAATTCACCCTCTGCAAACCGAATTACCGCTTGCACGTGGTCTTCGTTGGTAATGTCTTTCCAAACGAGGTTCGGTTGAAAGAAGCCGGTGACGTTGATCATTGGCGCTTCAAGAATGTTCAGTAGCCAGTCAAGGAAGTGTGCGCCCCAGTCATAGAATTGGCCGCCAGAGATGGCTTTGACACTCCGCCACCAATTCGGGTTGGGTCTACCGTAACCGCCGCTCCACATATCAACACTAAAAACCTTTCCGATAACACCAGACTGGACAAGTTCACGGAGTGTCCAAAAATCGGCATCCCATCGGCGGTTGTGGTGAACTGATAGCATCACACCGTTTTCTTTTGCTGCGGTAATCATTTCGGTGGCTTCTGCGATTGTGACACACATCGGTTTTTCAACGACAACGTGTTTGCCTGCATTGTGGGCTGCCACAGTTGGCCCGCAGTGGAGACTGTGTGGAAGTACGTTCGCGATGAGATCGACATCCTCGTCAGCCACAAGGTCTTCAACAGCGTTATAGGTTCGGACGTCGGGAAAATCCTGTTTTGCTGCTTTTGTCCGCTCTGGGTCTATGTCGCACACAGCCACACATGTGATACCTTCTGTGCCTTGCATCATATTTGCGTGTGCTTTGCCCATATTGAATGCTGCTCCATAACCGAGAACAGCACCTTTAATAATATCTGCCATTAGTATGTCTTGGCTCCTTCTGTGCGTGGGGTTTGTACCCCGATTTCTTTATTGGATATGTTATTATAGCATAGATGCGGGGACAAGTCAAAAGTTTAAATGTATCGTTAAATTGTAAAATCTATTATACCCCAAGTTGCTCCGTATAAGTTTTTAGACATGCAGACACCGTTTTTAATAGTGAACAGTTCGTTATTGGTGAAATATTGTACCGTAAACTGTCAGTTTGCGTCCGCACAGGCACAATCTAACCAGGGTTATTTAGTTTTCGGTTTTTCGGACAAATTTTTAACACCTGCTATATACCCCAGGCCGGTGAATCAACGCCAAATGCGCTTTTGGCATTTGGCGGGTGTGGTTAGAAACCGCACCTACCGGCTTATGTGAAATAATATTTTACAAAAAGTTATTTAGCACAACTCGTAAATTCAAGTTATTTTGGACATTCAGCTCACGTTACTTTATTTCCTAACTTACGTTATTAAAATAAACCGTATGTTGAATAGGAGAATCCATGACAAGTCATTTTTTGAATGTTGCACTTGAGGCAGCCAAAAACGCTGAAGAAATTATCACGTCATACTACACAGCCGATGCATTGGATGTTGAGCTAAAGGATGATGAAACCCCTGTTACCCGCGCTGATACCGAAGCGGAAAAAGCGATACGCGAAACCATCACACAAGCATTCCCTGACCACGGATTTTTGGGCGAAGAATATGGTACACAAGAGGGAACATCACCGTATTTATGGATTATTGATCCGATTGATGCTACGAAGAATTACATTCGGAAAATCCCAATCTTTGGTACACAGATTGCTCTGATGAAGGATGAAGAACTTATCCTCGGCGTTTCCAATGCCCCGCTTTTAAATGAACTTCTATACGCTGAAGTAGGCAAAGGTGCATTTCTAAACGGTGAACCGATTAAAGTTTCCGATGTTTCACAATCTGCAGATGCAATGGTCTGCCACGGCGGACTGAAATGGTTTGTAGAAACAGGCACTTTCCCCGGTATTTACAACCTTATCAACGATGCAGCCCGTACCCGAGGGTTTGGCGATTTTTATATGTATCACCTTGTTGCTTCTGGTAGAGTCGATGCTGTGATTGAAGCGGCGATTAGTATCTGGGACATCGCTGCGATTACAGTTATTGTACGAGAAGCGGGTGGAACGGTGACAGATGTGCAAGGGAACGCTATCACGAAAGAGACCGCTTCACTGGTGGCAACGAATGGGATTCTGCATGATACAATCCTTGATTATTTTACTGAAGAACAATGATGTAAATTCATAAATTGTTGTCAAATATATTTGGGTACATTCTCTTTACCACACGGTTCGGTGGGTCTTGGTCAAATCAATATCCTTGCCTAAAGATGCAACCATATCAACCATCTTTCCTTGCTTGAGTATGCAACCATAGGACGACCGCAGTGGATTTTCATATATACTCCCTTGAGTAGTTTTCCATGCACGTGTTACTGTGATCTCTGCCTGCACTGATGCAATGATTTCCATCGGATCTTCATCTGGTACTATCGGATCATGGATCAATCCTTGTGGACGGTGTTCCGATGGTTCGTCCCATTTTGCATATCCGATAATTCTCTTTCCACGGTGTAGGACACGATACTGCTTCATATTGAACTGATGTATCCCTATAGCTTGAGAATTCCAAAATACAGGAAAATTATGAGTCCCCCAACACTTTTTAAGTTCATGTAAGATATTGAAATCTTCAGGGGCCACTTCTTTCCATTTAAGTTGAGAGGAATTGGGACGAGCAGGAAGTTCTGTTCGTAACTCTCTGGTAACCTCTTGATATCCAACTTTTTCATACAGTTGATAAGCCTCTGCAGTCTCAACATATAGGATGCTTCCTCTATAACCTTTTCTTTCAAAGTATGCATTTAGGTCTTGCATCAAGCGGGTCGCAATACCTTGTCGGCGCATGTCTGGAGCAACAAATACAAACGTCACCAAACCAAAATCTTGGATTCTTTCTTCAAGAAAAAGCGAAGCTCTTGAACCCAGTACATGTGCAACAACTCTTTGCCCAACAAGTGCTATGCGAATTCCTTCTGGCTCAAGGGATGGACTGTTAAACTTTTTTCGGTAATAGTCTTCTCTGCATTGTTCAGCTGGTACTAACAATTTTAAAACTGCATCGTCATCACCGGGCTGCCAATGTCTATATGTAATTGTATTACGCATGAGTCTCCTTATCTCGCGAAATAGTTTTCATTATAAACATCTAAACGGATGCACCTTTTATAGCAAAACTTAAAATATATACACACTCCTGGTAGATGCGGTTTCCTAACCTACCGAGACGAATCGCGTTAATTTGGTATTATAGGCACAATCTAAATGAAGATTAAAAAATAAATTGGGTAATTTGGCGAGGTTAGGAAACCTCGCCAGCAGAGATGTACACCTGCTGCTGACGAGGTTTCCTAACCTCGCTCCCTTACCGAAATATTTATTTAATCTTCATACAGATTGTGCTACAAAACAGACTGAAGTGCCAACGTTAAATCTTTAACGGAGGAGACCGAACTATTGCTTTGGCGTCAAGTATCTGGGGCGTTTGGGTTGACAGCTGGCGTATCAACTGAGGAGGTCGATTCGGATTCGTCTTCTTCCTCTGGGAACGGGACCATCATTGTTTTCAGTATATCTAACATGTCTGGGTGGTAATGTTGGACTATCCGAAGATTTATGGGGCCGTTTTGCCCAGGTGGGTCTATTACCTCAAACACATCGGGTTCAATTTCCTTTACTTTGATAATTTCGTTGTTCTGTTCTTCCCCAGATGGGGATAGGGTAAATGCTTCCATCACACCGGGTTCGATTTCTCTCACATGGAGAAGTTCGTTTGTCTCGTTTTGCTCAGTGGGTTTGGTTTGTGGCGTGGGAGTGCTACTGTCGTCTTGCTTGGTTTGTGCCATGCGAACGCTGCTGTCGTATCCTTGATGTGTGATATTCCAGCGTTGCATGAGCGGATTTGCGATAGCAGCGAGTTTCTTGAGCAGGTCCAGTTTTTCTGCGTACGTGAGGTTCTGCTCGGGTTCAGGTTCTTGCATGAGGCTGGTGCATTCATCCAGCACCGTATCGTATAGGTTGAGGAGACGATTGATAGTGCGTTTGTTATCTTCTTCGGTACGCGTATCATGTTCTGATGGAGTGGGTTTTTCTGTGTTTTTCATACGTTATATTTTATCTGATACTGGCATCGCATTTGGAGGAAAACCGATGTGGAGAACCATAGATACCCCATAGATATCCAATAGGTTTGCGCTTTATGTTGTCTGAATCGCGGATTATGCGGATTTATCGGATTGCGCGGATTATTGCTATTCACTTTCTGGACTCACCCGTTGCGAAGTGGATTTGCAGAAAAGGGGTGAACGTGTTAGAATCTGTGTACCTGTACCTCAAAAATGAAAATATTGACATCTGAGCGTTTTGAGAAGCAATAGTTTAAAAATAACAGACCTACCTTAAAAATGCGTTGTGAGGTAATTTGATCGTCTTTTTACGTGTAGCCACATCTTAACCTCTAACTTCGTACAAAGCGAAAGGAGATATTGATTATGTCAATCGTGAAATATACCACAAAATACGTGCTATACGGTTTGCTGGCTGTTGTCCTGATTGTCTGCGTGAGTGCGTTGATTATGCACCAACGGACGCCGAAAAGTGAACCAGAGCAGAAGACGCCTGAAGTAGCAGAACGCACACCGGATGCTGCCAGACCCCCGATGCGTACAGCGCGCGATAGCACCGAACGCAAAACATCGGGAGCTATCCGTCCCAACCCAGCTGCACGTATAAACTCAGCCATCAAAAAGCCTGTACACGTCGGTCATGATCATCCGGCACCACCCCCGCCACTGCCAGCAGATATTCTGCAGCGGCTGGATACGGATCCGAAGCTGCGCGAGTTGGCAGCGGCAGACAAATTGTGGGACTGGCGAGAGACGGGGCCCACATTGACACCGGAAGCATTCCAAAGAGAACTGGAAGTCCTCACAGAAGGGATGACCCCTGAAGAAGCGATTGCTTTTCTGGAGGAACATGGGCATTATAATGAGGCGATCTTAAGTCAAGTGTCCGCGCACCGTGCTTTTAAATATCTTATGGCGATCCGTGCAAGAAGGGAAGCTAATGAATATGCTAAAAAAGCACTTGCAGAAAACCCTGACAACATTGAAATCAAGATGCATCTAA
This sequence comes from Candidatus Poribacteria bacterium, assembly GCA_965221425.1. Classification (GTDB taxonomy): domain Bacteria; phylum Poribacteria; class WGA-4E; order WGA-4E; family WGA-3G; genus MSPOR6. Next base: position 2,762,800 of record OZ244889.1, read on the forward strand.
TGCTTTCCGAACAGGACGATGCGAAAGCTGCGGAGGGGTATAGAGAGATTCTTGCTAAGGACCCGAACCACCTCGGTGCTTTGCTTAATTTAGCCTATCGGACGCATTACGATGATCCGGAGGGGGCATTAGAACACCTCACAAAAGCGAACAAACTGGATCCGACCCGTGGTTCGGAAGTTATTGGGATGGTGTATGAGCGTTTGGGTGATCTGAAAACCGCGTGGCTCTATTACAGGAAACACTTAATATTTTGGCCTCGTGATCCATTAGCTGAATCACACCTGAGTTGGCTTGAGGCAGGTGAACCGAAGTATACGCCTATTCATTTGGAGCGTCAAACGGTTCCGCCACGTGAGGAAGCGGTTGTAGATGAGGAAGCTGCCATCCCGAAAGCGCAACAGCCTCCTGCTGCGCAAGAGGTTCCTGAGTTTCCGGAACGTCCCTCACGGGAGACGCATCCACAGCAAGATCAACCGACAGATGCAGAAGCTGCGCGTGCAGAGTTTCAACGTCTCCAACAAGCCGCTATGCAGGAAGAATTAGACAAGTTCATCAAATGGGCAGAACGCATTATGCACGAGGACTCTGTGCGGGATACCGAAGACTTTCTGGCGCAAGAACTTGCAATACATCTCGCAGGGGGCAAATCAGAGGTGTCTCCGGAGCGGCTTGTGCGTGCGTTTGAACTGATGGAACGGCACGGCAGAACGAAGGGGCTGCGCCGACTCAAAGAGAAAGACCCGGACCTTGCGACAGCGATGGAACGTCTTCTTGAGGAGAAACGACAACCGCCGCGGCGGAAATCTGAGCGTTTTGAGAAGCAATAGTTTAAAAATAACAGACCCACCTTAAAAATGCGTTGTGAGGTAATTTGATCGTCTTTTTTGAAAATATGAAAAAAATGTTGACAAACAAATGAAAAGGTTGTATAATATAAATCACATCTAAAATCATAAATATCAATTTGGGTGCCCGTTCTAATATTACATTAGATATTTATGGTTTAGATGCCAGGGTGCCTGTAGTGTTTTAAGGGCATCCGGCACTAAACCTCCGATAGGGTATCCATAAATCAAGAGAAGGGTCTAAATGAACCTTCGCAATATACGTAGATACCAGCGAGATATTATGCTTGCTATTATCGTCACATTATGTTTACCAAGCGGACAAAACATTTGTCCGCTTCCAAACCCAACCCCTTGCCCGCTGGACATAGCAGCAGGTATAAACGGGAAGAGTCAGCGACATGACGTCCAAGTGTCGCATCAACATTAACCTCTAACTTCGCACAAAGCGAAAGGAGATATAAAAATGTCTATCGTGAAATATACAACGAAATACGTGCTATACGGTCTGCTGGCTGTTGTCCTGATTGTATCTGTGAGTGTGTTGTTTATGCACCAACGGACGCCGAAAAGTGAGCCAGAGCAGAAGACACCTGCGTCTGCAGAACAGACACCGGATGCGGAACGCAAGACACTGAATGACGATGTGCTGAAAAAACGTAGACCTGTGCGTATTAATACGGCTGCACGTAAAAACCCCGCATCCATTGGGGCTACACACGTCGATCATGAGCATCCGGAACCGACCCCGCCACTGCCCGCGGATGCTCGGCAACGGCTGGGTAATCATCCGAAGCTGCAAGAGTTGATACATGCAGGCAAACATCGGGAAATGGGAGATAGGGGGCCCATGACATTGGAAGCATCCCAAATGGAACTGGAAGCACTCACGGAAGGGATGACCCCTGAAGAAGCGATTGCTTTTCTGGAGGAGCATGGTCAATATAATGAGGCGATCTTAGATCAAGTGTCTGCGCACCGTGCTTTTAAATATCTTCAGGCAATCCGTGCAAGTTGGCAAAAAGTGAATGAATACGCTGAAAAAGCACTCGCAGAAGATCCAGACAATTTTGAGGCGAAGGAGAAATTACTGCTTTCCGAGCAGGACGATGCAAAAGCGGCGGCGGGGTATAGAGAGATACTTGCTAAGGATCCTAACCACCTGGGTGCTTTGCTCAATTTGGGTGGGCGGATTCATTTCGACGATCCGGAGGGCGCGTTAGAATACTTCACAAAAGGGAACAAACTGGATCCAACGCTTGGTTTAAATGGTATTGGAATGGTGTATGAGCGTCTGGGGGATCTGAAAACTGCGTGGCTCTATTACAGGAAACACCTAACATTTTGGCCTAGTGATATATTAGCTACAGGACACATGGAGAGGATTGAGGCAGGTAACCCTGCATATACGCCAATACATTTGGAACGTCAAACGGTTCTGCCACGTGAGGAAGCGGTTATAGATGCGGAAGCTGCCCTCCCGAAAGCGCAACAACCTCCTGCTGCGCAAGAGACACCTTGGCTGCCGGAGTTTCCTTCGCGGGAGACGCATCCACAGGGAAATGAACCGACAGATGCGGAACGTGCAGAGTTTCAACGTCTCCAACAAGCCGCTATGCAGGAAGAGTTTGACAAGTTCATCAAATGGGCAGAACGCATTATGCATGAGGAGGACGCTGTGCGTGAAACCGATGACTTTCTGGCGCAAGAACTGGCAATACATCTCGCAGGTGGCAAATCGGAGGTGTCTCCGGAGCGACTTGTGCGTGCGTTTGAACTGATGGAACGGCACGGCAGAACGAAGGGGCTGCGCCGTCTTAAAGAGAAGGACCCTGATCTTGCGGCAGCGGTGGAACAGTTTCTTGAGGAGAAACGACAACCGCCGCGGCGGCGTAATCAACAGAGGTAGGTTCGGTTTCCTAACCGAACTGGTGCCCGGCCTAATGTAGCGAGGTTAGGAAGAAATCAAGAAATCAACGGTATGAATGACGTTTAGTCATTCCCCGGGTATGAATGCCATTGGGCGAATACGCGTGTGGTATTCGCCATGATTCCCCGCCTCGCCAGCGGGCGGGTACACCTGCCTCATGACAAAAAAAGGAGAAAATTATGAAGATGACAAGAATTTTAAGAAAGGGCTTATTTTTTCTGTGTTTCGTATTTCTTGGGACGTTTGGATACGTTGCGGAAAGTTCAGGACAATTAATCATTGCAGTCCCGTATCTTGCCACGGATCTGCCAACAGATTGGCGGCCTACAGCGGGGAGTTCCTTGAGTTTTCGCGTGAAAGTGACCAAACCGGCTCACTATTCGGGGGGCAGCCTGATCGCCACACTCTCTGAGGTGACGAACTATCCGGGGGAATGTGGTAATCGTTTCTCTTCCTACAATGATCTGGAATTACGTCAATCCTCGTTTCGTAACGGTGGGTGGCGTGCCGGAACTTCGAGAAAATCACTTACGCATCCGATTGGAAGGAATAGAACAAATTCTCCGAAGTCGGAGTGGATGACCCTTGAAGTGTCCTGTGAAGATTACGGTGCGTATGGGAAGTTGACGTTCTCAACGGGTGGCAGTTCTATTCCAGAGGCACTTCCGGTTGTTATCGTTATCCCCCGCGATATTAATAAGAATAAGATTGCGGATTGCTGGCGAAATGATGTGACCAAGAGTTATGTTGCGAGTGCGGATGTAGACACGGCCCGAATGAATACAGAGCTGGGGGATAACATGACGGTGCTGGACGAGTATCGCGGGTTTTACCGCAACGGCACATGGACAGATACGGATCCGGAGGCGTGGGATGTATTTATCAGGCTTGCAGATGGACTCAGCTCCGCAGGAAGCTTACCGGGGATGACATCGCATTACATGGGACCGAATGAGGTGACTCATGACGGTGGTAAGGTATTGGATTATCAAGCATCAAGTCTCAGTGTTTACGCCATCAGACTCCAAAGCAATCTTGATGCCTTTGATTATAAAAATCCTGGTAAACGTTGGGGGTATATGGGGTGGGGGCCTCCCTCCTCTGGGACAGCGGGGATATTTATACCGAGCGTATTAGGGTAGGAGTACAAGTGCTATTTACGGGGCTAACAGTTTCCGGTACCACTGCCTACGTCGTTGCACATGAACTCGGGCATGGTGTCAACTTGAATCATTGTCCGAATCATACCGACTTAGACTGCTATCTGTGGGAATACACGGATCGTTATGCGTGGTATGTAACGCAATATCACAGTCATCACGATAGTGACTATGATCTAAAAGAGCCGGCTGTAGCACGGCAGGCTGCCCCTCCTATTCCTAAAGGGAAAAAGAGAGTCTATGATCCGCAGACAAAAACCTGGTCATTTGGCACGGAGAGTAGCGGCAGTGCGTTGCTTTCGCCTTCGGGGGGTTTGTATGCTGCCACTGCGGGGGATAGTCACACGGCGGAGTTAACGTTAACGGCTGCGCCGAGCTATATCTTTTGGTATGTTCAGTCGCCGGGTGGGTCGTCGCCGGGGCCGTTGATGCTTCAGGATACTTCTGGGAGTTTGGCGTCGCAGTTGAGTTACACTTTCCCCACAGGTGTGAGTGGGGATTATGTGTTTTCGGTGTCGGGTACGCAGGCGTCGGATGGTTCTGCGATTACGGCCAGCTATACGGTGTCGGTCTCTACCTCTACGTCTACGCCGACACCAACGCCCGCGCCTGCCCCAACGCCCGCACCCGCGCCTGCGCCGCCCTCTGTGAGTTTAGTGCCTGACTCAGATAGTGTGACTTTGGGGGATACCCTCGGAGCGACTTTGACGTTGGGGGCCGCACCAAGTTATGTGTTCTGGTATGTTCAGCAGCCGTGGGAGTTGTCGCCGGGGACGTTGATATATCAGGATACTTCGGGGAGTTTGACGTCGCTGTTCAACCTCTCTACATCCGGTTGGAACCCTGGATTATGTACCATTACGGTGTCGGGTACGTGGGCGTCGGATGGTTCTGCGTTCACTCAATCGACTTGGATAACATTATCCCAATGATGACTCGTACGTGGGCGTCGGATGGTTCTGCGTTTACGGCCAGTTACTCGTTGAACGTGACTCAATAAATCGTTTTCACTTTTTACAGGCAGGTGCCCCTTTTGGGTGCCTGCCTATTTCTTTTGTCTTTTGTACTGCAAACTTTTAGTTTGCGTTTTTTGACACAAACTGGAAAGTTTGTGCTACATTTTTAGTGTCTGCATCACAGAGGAGCACGGCGGACCCGTATTTTGTCATTTGTGCCCCTCCGTGATGCAGACAATAGGTGAGGTTCGGAAGAAATCAACGGTAGTCTCCCCCACACGCTATCGCTATGGGGGCCCTTGCCATTGGCGAATACACATAAGGTATTCGCCATGATTCCCCGCCTCGCCAGCAGGAGTGTGTCCGAATTTTGTCCATTTTACTGCTTGAATTGTGATGCGAAATGTGCTATACTATATCCATAATAGATAAATAGAATGTGAGAACAAAATGCATCTTGATTTTCAAAACGTGCTGGATCTGTCTTACGTAGTTGACGAAAATAGCCCACGAGAATTACCGATTGATCCTGTGCATATTTATGACCAGGCAACATTAGAAAAAGATGGTTACTTTGAAAGCCGTGTTGATATGTCTGGTCACTGCTCCACACATATTGACGCTTCCTGTTTGATGTATCCAGACGGGTTTACTGTTGCCGAAATTCCGAAGGAAAAATTGACTGGGCATGCGGTGTTAATGGACTTTTCTGCGATTAAGAAACCGAATGAGGCAGTGACTGCGGAAGATGTTGAAACTTGGATAACAGAAAACGGAGAGATTCCGCCAGACAGCATCGTCTTTATGCGGACAGGAATGGATAGATTCGTCTATCAAGACAACTTTAATCGCGAATGGATTGGCTTTAGTGAGGATGCAGCTGAATTTCTTGTTGAAAAAGGAATTAAGGTAATCGGCACAGATGCATGCAGTATTGACGCTGTGGAAGGGCATCCGCCGTTATATGATGGCTTACCCCCTGCGCACCTCGTTTTTCTGGGAGCCGGCATTCCGCACGTTGAAGATTTGTGCAATTTGAGTCAACTGCCGACACACTTCTATGTAGTAATTGCGCCGTTAAAGTTGGCAAGAAGTTCTGGTGCGCCGACCCGCGTTTTCGCGTTTGTATAAGATTGCAGCAACGGATGCTATCCTTTAGCAATGCTTGCGCAAGAACCTCCCTTAGAAAAGAAAATGATACCTGATATCCCCGAATCGCTTTTAGACATATTACACGAAATCGGTGAAGTCGGTGGTAAGCATGCCTATCTTGTTGGTGGATCAGTCAGAGACCTTCTGCTAAAACGACCCACTTTTGATATTGATATTGTGGTGGAAGGAGATGCGCTTCGGGTTGCAAAAGAGATGCAAAAACGTTGGGAGGGTTCCCTGCAGGTGCATGAACAGTTTGGCACAGCAACCGTTATACCAGCAGATCCGACTAAACCAAAAGTAGATTTTGTCACTGCCCGGCGTGAAACGTATCAAAAGCCCGGCACGTTACCTAATGTAGAAAGTGGCACGATAACAGAGGATTTACAGCGGAGAGATTTTTCTATCAACGCATTAGCAATGCGGTTAGACGCGGCTAATTTTGGGGACGTTATTGATAAAACTGAGGGGATAGGAGATCTTAAGACTCGGACCATTCGCGTTCTTCACAGCAAAAGTTTCATAGACGATCCAACCCGTATCTTCCGTGCTTGCAGGTATGCAGGACGTTATGATTTTCGTATTGCAGATGCTGATGTATTACTAATTAAAGAGGCGATCCCACTTTTAGCGCACCTAAGCGGTGAACGGGGACGGAATGAAATTGACAGAGTCTTACTTGAAAACAACGCGCCGCAAATTGTGCAAGAACTTGCTCAGTTGGGTGTATATCAGGCAATCTTTTCGGGCTGGAAAATTTCTCGGACTTTCTCGTCTGATTTTCAAACGGCACAACAAGCAATCTCCTGGGCATCAGAGCATATTACTGAAGAAGATTTTCAGCCGAATATTGTGCGATGGATGTCGCTGTTCGGGATAAGCAATTTGCATGGCATGCCGATATATCAGATTGAGGCACTCTGTTTTAGACTTGTATTGGAACACCAACTCCGCCGCATAGCGAGTGCAACGCAAGTGTTGAATCAAGAAATTCCTTCAAAAAAAACTGTCCGATTCGTTTTTGAAAAACTTGGTTTGAAACTATCTCAAAATGCTTCTATTTGGGATCATAACGGAAAATGGGGCATCGTTGATGCCGAAAACAGATTAACTTACGTATATGAAAATAAAATTATATATAAAGTACAGACACCAATAACCGCATATCGCCAATTGTTGCCTATCTTGGATTCTTTAACTGAAACAACCGCACCGAGCAAAATTTACCAAATCCTAAAACCTTTTTCGCTTGAAGCACTTGTTTTAGGATATTCAGATACAAATCTATCGGACGTACAACGTAAAAGTATTGGAGATTATCTGAATACTTTGCGGAAGATACAACCCATTATCACAGGTGATGACTTGATTCAATGGGGTGAGAAACCGGGGAAAGATTTTGGATCAATACTGGGGGATATGTTTGCGGCGCAATTGGATGGAAAAATAAAATCAAAATCAGATGCGTATTCATACTTTCGGCAACTTAGGGCAGCTGTTACACGTCAATGAAGTTGGATGAAGTCCAAATGGGACACAATCTAACAGATTGTAATACAAAAGCACGTAAGACACAATCTAAATGAAGTTTAGAAAATAAATTGGGGAATGTGGCGAGTTAGGAAACCTCGCCAGCGGTGGGAGCCGTGTGTCAGATTGTGATACAAAGCGCGAGGGACACAATCTAACAGATTGTGATACAAAATACGCACGTAAGAATGGATAAATATGTTTTCGCCAGAACGAATATATCAAGCAATCCTTATAATAACACAGTTCATCATTCTGTTGACCTTTCATGAATGGGGGCATGCCAAATCTGCCAATATGTTAGGTGATCCAACCGCGCGCGACCAGGGGCGTATGACCTTAAATCCAGCAGCGCATATTGATCCTATCGGAACGCTATTTTTGCCTTTGATTGGGGCACTCTCTGCGGGAGTCGGATTCTTTGGTTGGGCAAAACCTGTGCCGGTTAATCCATATAATCTTAAAAATCCGAGAAGTGATATTATGTTGATTGCTGCGGCGGGTCCATTTATGAATATCCTATTGACCTTCGCGATTTTCAGTATTATTAGAATATTGGAACTTACTCTTGATTTTCAACCCTATAATTCTGAGACACATTTGGCAATTTACAGATTCTTATTAACTTCTGCTCACATAAGTGTGTTCCTTGCGGTGTTTAACATGTTACCACTTTTCCCATTAGATGGGTTTAGTGTTGTCAACGGATTGTTGCCAGAAAGTGCATCGCGCCAGTTTTCAAAACTTGCTCCTTATGGAATGCCAATTCTGATAGGTCTGATTTTTTTACCTTATATATTACCGATACCAGGTCCGCTTAGATTCTTATCTATAATAACTCAGGATATAGTTGATATAATTGCCAAAATCGTTGGAGTTCGTTAATATAGTGACATTTAGAATTAAAGGGACATTTTGTAGCACAACCTGTTAGGTTGTGCAGAAACGGAACACCATAGGTGTCAATTTAAGGGATAAATCCGCTGTAGTAGTCTACGGACAATAAATCTACTAATGTGAAAAAATATATTACGATTAGTTATTTAGCACAACTCGTATAGATATAAGTCAGATAGAACAACAAATGTTAACAGATTTCTCACCTACTAATCCTTCTACACATCCCATTTACGCTGTCAAATTAGACGGTTTTGAGGGACCACTCGATCTGCTTCTCCATCTGATTCAGAGAGAGGAGATGGATATTTACGATATTCAGATTGCTAAAATTACGGATCGGTATTTGGAATATGTAAACCTGATGGAGCGGTTAGATTTGGATATAGTCTCCGATTTTTTGGTGATGGCGGCAACACTGCTGCATATAAAATCCCAAAGCATTCTGCCGCAGGTTGTCTCATATTCTGAGCATCCGATAGGTAACCAAGAGCAACTTGTTCAACAACTTTTAGAGTACAAACGTTACAAAGAAGCAGCACAAGTTTTAGATATTTATGCTGAACGCCGCACCTCAATATACAACAGAAGTTCAAAGTTACACGCTGATTTAGATGGTACACGTACTTATGAGATAAAAGCTACACTTTTTGACCTACTCACTGCCTTTAAGAATATTAATGATCGAATTGCTCAGGTTGAACCGGATGAGGAGTACGAGACAGTTGAAGAGGAAACGATTACCGTTGAGGACAAAATAGCCTTTATTGAGAACCAATTAGAGGGTGCAGGCCAATTGCTTTTCGAAAGTCTATTTCCACCCTCTTCAGGTAAAATTGATCTGATCGTCACATTTCTCGCTGTTTTAGAACTTATCCGAATAGGAAAGATCGTTACTGTACAAACAGGTTTATTTGAAAGTATATATATTGTTAAAGTCGTTGATAGAGAGAATACTACAACTACCGCATAGAAAGTATAGGAATCATCGGAAAAATGGATTTGGAAAATGTTACAACTGAACATCTGATGGACAATCCAGATGTGGCGCCAGAAAAGAATATAAAATCGATATTGGAAGCAATCCTGTTTGCTGCGAGCGAACCGATTTCGGTGAAACAGTTTCAGCACGCAATGCCGGGGATAAACGCTCGAGAAATTCGGAAAGTACTCTCAGAACTTCGTGATGAGTATCAACAGATGAACCGAAGTTTTCACCTGGTTGAAATCGCGAACGGTTATCAAATTTGTACCCGTCCAGAATTTTCGGAATGGATTCGGAAGTTTTATATCCAACAGGTGCGTGTAACGTTGTCACCATCGGCGTTAGAAACGCTTGCGATTGTTGCATACAAACAGCCTGTTACACGCAGTGACGTATCAGCAGTTCGCGGTGTAAACAGTGATAGTGTTATCAATGCGCTTGTTGAGAAAAATCTCGTTTGCGTTTCAGGCAGAAAAGAGGGTGCAGGCCGTTCACTGCTTTTTTCGACTACCGATGCTTTTCTCCAACAATTTGGATTGAAAAACCCGTCTGAGTTACCATCTCTTGAAGAGATTGAACAGCTCTTGTCTACATCAAACAGTATGGAACATCTCGATGCTATTCAGGAAGATATGGAATGATGAATTACAATGCCTGGTTTGAGTGCGAAAAAGGATGCACCTATCCACTCACAGAAATTATCTATCGCTGTAGAAATTGTAATGGATTATTAGAGGTCCGCCATGACCTGGATGTGTTGAAACAACGCAGCGCAGCAGATTGGAAATCTCTTTTTGAACAACGTTACATGCGAACACAATATCCTTACGGAAGCGGTGTTTGGGGTAAAAAGGAGCTTGTTTGCCCGAATATTGAAAATGCAAACATCATCTCTATGTATGAGGGTGGTACCAATCTGTTTTGGGCAGAACGTTTTGGTGGACAACTTGGCCTCTCTGATCTTTGGATAAAACAGTGTGGAAACAGTCATACAGGTTCATTCAAAGACCTTGGAATGACCGTGCTTGTCTCCATGGTAAAGCAGATTATTTCTGAATCTGGCAATATCCGTGCTGTAATGTGTGCTTCTACAGGGGATACCTCTGCTTCTCTGGCTGCGTATGCCTCTGCAGCGGGGATCCCGGCTATCATTCTGTTACCGAAAGAGAAGGTTACCCGCGAGCAACTTATCCAACCGATTGCGAACGGTGCCTTAACACTTTCGCTTGAAACAGATTTTGATGGATGCATGGAAATCGTGCAAAAACTTGCGGCGCGAAAAGATTTCTATCTTGCTAATTCTATCAACTCCCTTCGCGTTGAAGGACAAAAAACGATCAGCATTGAAATTGTGCAGCAGTTTAATTGGGAGGTGCCTGATTGGATTATCATACCGGGTGGTAACCTTGGCAACGTCTTTGCACTTGGCTTAGGTTTTTTGATGATGTTGGAACTTGGTATTATAGATAAGCTGCCGCGCATTGCATGCGCGCAAGCTGAACGCGCCAATCCGCTTTATCGAAGTTTTCAAACGGGGTTCAAAGAGTTTAGCGCGATTACCGCACAATCCACGCAAGCTACTGCGATCCAGATTGGTAATCCTGTTTCTGTTCATCGTGCGATCCGTGTCTTACGTCGGTTTGATGGTATTGTTGATCAGGCGACAGAAGAGGAGTTGGCTGACGCAGCTGCCAGAGCGGATAGGACAGGACTATTCAATTGCCCACACACAGGCGTTGCGTTGGCTGTACTTATAAAAATGGTTGAACGCAAACAGATCCAAAAAGATGATAGGGTTATTGTGATTTCTACCGCTAACGGACTCAAATTCCCAGATTTCAAAGTGGCATATCACAGTGTTGCCGATCAACCGAAACCCCGCTACCTTAACCTCCCCCTGGAATTAGAGGCAGATTATGAAAATGTTCTCAAGCAGATAGACGCACATTTGGATTCTTAGCGTTTTTTCTGAGGCGAGGTTAGGCGAATACGCATAAGGTATTCGCCATGATTCCCCGCCTCGCCAGCGAGAGATTTCTGATTGAGGCGAGGTTAGGAAACCCCGCCAGCGAGAGATTTCTAATAAAAAAAGAGTCGGAAACAACGTCTCTAAATGGTTGAAAAATATCAGGGATTTTAACCTAACGCATATAATATCGGTTACCAATTGCGCGTTTCAGAGGTTGCAGTTCCGACTCACCTAAGGAGGCATATTTACACGTTGAGCAATTTTTATGCCAACGGAAAAGGGTGTTTTGGGCGGTTTGTTTGGCAAAATTGCCTATTTTTTGGACAGATTGATGAAAAAATAGACAGTGATAGGGATGTGTTGTTGCGGAGACTCGTATATGCTAAATTAACACAGACAGCTAATTGTGTCGAATCCAGGACTTACGCATTTCTTCATAAAGTCCCTTGATAAGGGACTGTGCCTGTACTGTCTATTTAGAATTTTACATAGATTATGCCGTTGCGTCAATTTCTTATTTCCCTCAGAGGTGTTCTGTTTTCAAGTTTTTCTCAACATTAACACCTGAAAAATGAGGAAATTGCGTCCGTCCCACATACAATACGCAAAAAATACCCAAAAAAGTTGTTGCGCAAAAAATTTAAACATTGTATAATACATAAAAATGTGAAATTACGTACTAAAGTAATTGACATTTTTAGTAAAGTACTGTATACTTTACAAAAGGTGTGATAAATAAATACACAAGATGTGTGTGTTACACCTGGGCACGCTTACCCAGCTTGTTGCTGGGGCGCGCTGATAGTGTTACTACCACTCTCAACGCGCGGCCATGCCATTGAGATAGAATGACAGGGCTGGTTTTCATTATATCACGGATGGACTGTGATTGGAATATGAAAACCAGCGGGCCCGAAGGAAACAGTTGACAGCAACTTTTCATTTTCCTGCCAACATTTCTCCTTTCGGGACTGTCAAAATCAATAATGACCGCTGGACGCAAAGAGCGTTTAGGGGTATCTATCAACGATAGGCTCAAGAGAGTCTATCTACTCTAAAGGAGAAGAAAATATGTTAAATCTACGGAACGCTTTGATTATCGCACTCATCGTGCTTTTTGGGACAATCTGTCTGTTTTCGATGGATCTGTCCGCTGACCATGACAATTGGTTTGTCCATGGTCTTTCAGCACAGACCGGCGCGGCTGCTCACTATTGGGACCCGGAAGTCAGAGCTGGTGGGTATGGGGGCATTTGGAATACGAGTGAGTTTGTTGTTAAATACTATGTCACCATCAAAGCCTCTGTGTGGTTGGGCCATGGACAGAGGAGATTTTCGATTTGGTCACCACCCCCTAAATCAGAAAAAGGAACGTTACAGCCGGGTACGTGGTGGGACGAAAACGACGATTGGTGGATGTCCTTTTACCACAACTTCACGTACGATATGGAAGGACGAGAAGGGGATTTCACTGCGGTAGGCGAAGCGGAATTAGAGTTGACCTTCGATTTGAATGGGAATGGTGGTTTCGGTGACGAGGGTGATGACTCTCAAACGTTCAGCTCGACCGAAACACTAGAATTTACTATCAAATAACAGGAAGGCAGATAGAAACAGAAGCGGTGCGGTGTTTCCGCATCGCTTCTCTAAAATGCTCCCGTATAAGAGGAGGTCTCTCTAAATGAAATATCTCAGCGCTCTAATTGCTATTTTGTTCAGCGGTTGTCTGTTCTTGTCAAGCACGTCTGTTGTGGATGCGAAGATTGTTTGCCGTATAGATGGTGACATTTATGTGATGGAAGATGATGGCACGAAGCGGCGCAGGCTCACCCAAAACACGGCGCCAACAAGAGACACATACCCCCGATGGTCGCCAGATGGCGACAGGATCGTTTTTGTCCGAGACATGGATCAGGACAATCAAAGATCGTCGGAGTTGTTTCTCATGAACGCAGACGGAACAAACGTGCAACGGCTCACTGACGACAACGATGACGACGGCTTCCCGTCTTGGTCGCCGGATGGGAAGAAAATCGTCTTTCGGAGTTCGCGAAGTGGAAACTGGGAGGTGCATGTGATGGACCTGGCGACGCGGGCTGTCACGCGGCTCACTGGGCTTGAAGACGGAGAAGAAGGAAGTTCCACTGTTCCCGACTGGTCTCCGGATGGTGCCCAGATTGTTTATGAAAAGTTTACAGAGTTTGGCAAAGATATTTATGTGATGTCCGCGGATGGCACGAATCAACGCCCGCTGCTGCGGGATCTGGGGCCGGCGAAACATCGGCTGCGGTTTTTTCCGCGGTGGTCTCTGGATGGAAAAAAGGTTCTGTTTGATGATTGCTGGGTGCATGGCAACGAACTGCAACAGGAACTGCGACACCGGCTCACTATTGTGCCAATAGGCGGTAAGTCATACCAAGTCCAGGGGCTTTATAAAGAACATGGCGACAATTTGATTTATGGCACTGCGTGTTGGATGCACGCTGACAAATCACTGCTTTTAGACATAAAGTTGCGTGATAAACCGAACCCGAATTATGATATGTATCGCTATGATCTCAATACACAAAAACTCACGCGCTTGACAGATGGGGAAGTAAATGAAAAGAGTCCAGACTGGATAGAAGGCCCGTTGCACGTTGCCCCACGCGGTAAAAAAAAAGTAACGTGGGGGGCGATTAAGGAGTAAAGATGTCCGCTGTAACATCTTTTGACGGCAGGGACACGTGCCCCTGCCACACTTTTTGAGGAGGATCGCCATGAACACCCGAAAAGTCTGTTTGTTCTGTTTGGTTCTATTGCTTTTATCAACCGCAGCACACGCCAAAATCGTTTTCAGATCCGAACGCAACGGTGTGAAGGGCATCTACATAATGGACGATGATGGCAGCAACCAGACACTTCTCATCGAAGGGGCGGGGTGGCCCGTCCCATGGAGTTGGTCTCCCGATGGCACAAGTATCCTGTTTGATAGAGGAAGTGCTCTTTACTTGATGGCTCCGGACGGCACGAACATTCGGCAACTGACAGAAAAAGATGCTGGCACTAGAGCTTCATTTTCGCCGGACGGTAAATTTATCGTCTATGATAGAAGTCGGACAGAAAATAACAAACAGAAATTTAGCGTAGAGGTGCTGAATATTAAGACGGGGCAGCGGAAAGTCATATTGGATCGTTCGGTAGTCTCCTGTGATTGGTCGCCGGATGGTCGGCATATTCTCTTTGCGGAGCCGACCAGTCCTGGTAGGAGCAGCACGATTTGGGTGATGGGTGCGGATGGGCATAAACCGCGTCCGCTTCTCCCGAATCCGGGTCCGCGACAGGTTAATTTTTTTAGTCACCGATCAAGCCCGCGTTGGTCGCCCGATGGTCGGCAAGTTGTGTTCACAGAGGAAGAGCGAACTTTCAATAACGTGCTTATCTTCAAAGCGTTTCGGTATATGATTTACGATCGCGCCAGTGACAGTCTCCGGAAACTCTCTATACCGCGAGACTGGATGTGCTATGATATTGACTGGATGGATGAGGGTGAATCTGTTGTTTTCACGGCACGGGTTGGCATACCTATGGACGAACCGATAGTAGGTCGTATTGACATCACCCCGAGCAATATCTACAAGTATCACATAAAGAGACGTGAGATTACGCGACTCACAGACCATCCGGGCAAGGATAGCATATTAGATTGGATCAGTGATGATGTGTTGCCCGTTGACCCACGCGGTAAAAAAAAGTGACGTGGGGAACGATTAAGAAGTAAAGCCTTGACCGATAATAAATTCACACAGGCAGGTACCCCTTTGAGTATCTGCCTATTTTCTTTGCGTTGATTGACTGCACTGTCAAAAGTAAACTTATACCAAATTAACAGGATTTATCTTGTTTCCTTGGCATTAGGCGCGTTTACATGAAGTTTAAGTAAATATTTCGGTAATGTGGCGAGGTTCGGAAGAAATCAAGAAATCAACGGTATGAATGACGTTTAGTCATTCCCCGGGTATGAATACCATTTAGGTATTCCCCGCCTCGCCAGCAACAGGTGTACATCTCTGCTGGTGAGGTTTCCTAACCTCGCTAAACTACCCAATTTATTTTTTAATCTTCATCAAAACGCGCCGACCGAGAGGGAACGCGTTAATTTGGTAGTATACCATATTAGCCTGAATTGTTTTTTAAACAAGTTGCCATTACTGAAAGAGCCGCAGGATATGGGGGACAATTACCTGTTGATAGACCGTGATTGTTCCGAAGATTGAATAGAACCCCGCACATAACAGTAGACCTATCTGTTTCCATATCGGCGGTTGTATCTCCTTCGGTAAGAATTTTCGGTTAACATACAGTGTATGGAGTGCACAAATCACAAGTTGATAACCGCCCACCGTCGCAGATACAATAATCATTAGTAACGGCTTTGCCAAATACATCGCAATAACGCCCCACAGGATGTAGACGATGAGAATCGGATAGTAGATCCATTTCGCATTGTGATCCCCCATTTTTCGTGCACTCTTAAAGCCCGTCCAAATAATATCTGTAAATCGTCGTGGAACACCGTCTACACTGCCAAGTTGTGTTGAGAAAAGCACCCAAAATCCACATAACAGTGTGAGGTACCACATGATTCTACCACCTTTAGCTGCAAGTCCATCCGCTTGGTATGCTGCAGCTGACCAATCATTCATGATTTCTGCAGGTGGATAAGCCAATGTTAACATCGCTGGAAGCGCTAACCCTATGAAACAACCGATAACCCAGATGTAATACTGTTCAAATCTGACATATTTCCACCATTCTCGGAAACGTTCAAGATTTTCTGGGTTGATGCGAAACACTTTACCTAAATGAGACAACTTCACGTTTTGTCCACCAATAATTGAGGGGATTGCCCCAACCAGGCTACTCATGCCCCATCCTTTATCGCGGACATAATTAGAAATCGTTATATTGCCTAAGCCGCCACTACCTGCATAAGCTGCGAACGCACCGAGTAACAACCAGTCAAACTCTCCTGAACTTACCTCCGGTGGCAATGCACCAAAACTAAAGAACCCTTTAATGACGGTCCACCACACATTTAGCGGCACCATAAATACGTCCACGATCACCAAATATCCTATAATCCAAACAACCATGAAGAGTAGTACTTTTTCAAGGGCATTGTAAATCTTTCCACCAAACATTACAATGGCAAGGCAACCAAAAAAAATGAGATATGCAAAGATTCGGACGGTGTTCTGATCAGCATCAGTGGGCATATAACCAATCCATGCAGCTGCAAGGGCAGTTGCAGCTGCCATCGCCCACCCAGGCCAAATGGCAAAAAAATCTATACTTGAATATAATATTGCCCAGAACCGTGGCCCTGGCTTACTCCGCATGTAACCACTCAACATCGGCTCTCCGGTGTAAAGGGTGTAACGGATTGCCTCTGTGTTGAGAACTGCCTGAAGTAGTATAGCAATTGTTGCGATCCAGAGCAGCGTCCCACCATATTGCGCTGTAATTTTAGGGCCTAGCAACCATTCTCCACTGCCAATAGAAGCACCAAGTGCTATAATCCCTGGCCCTAAGATACTTCTAAATGCTCTACCAAATTTATAATGTGGCGGTGCTGGTAATTCAGCAACTTCCCAATCGGGAAGTGTGCCGCCATCAACACGTTCATTCGTTTCTGTCATATATTACTACTCCCAAAATATGTTTTTGGTAAAATCTATAATTAATGGGACATTTCTGTAGCGCAAACTGTTAGTTTGCGTTCCACAGATGCACAAACTAACAGTTTGTGCTACATCGTTATGTGGCGAGGTTCGGAAGAAATCAAGAAATCAACGGTATGAATGACGTTTAGTCATTCCCCGGGTATGAATACCATTTAGGTATTCCCCGCCTCGCCAGCAGCAGGGTCCGCGTGTCTTGTGCGGACCGAAAAGGAGCGAATTAATAAATTAATCTTCATTTAGTTTGCGTTCCACAGATGCACAAACTAAATGAAGATTAAATAATAAATTGGGTAATGTAGCGAGGTTAGGAAACCTCGCCAGCAGAGATGTACACTTGATGCTGGCAAGGTTTCCCAACCTTGCCAATTACCGAAATATTTACTTAAACTTCATACAGTTTGTGCTACAGTTCACTATAATTGGTGAAGGTATTGAATGCTATAACCTTATTTTTTTAAAAGCTTCAATTTGTTCTGTAATTGCACGTTCTGTCGGGAGGCGTTCAGCACTTGACGCGCCATAAAATCCGACAACGCCTTTGGTATTTTCAAGGACGTACGTGGCATCTTCAGGTTCGGCGATTGGGCCACCGTGGCAGATTACAAGGATTTCAGGGTTGACACCTTTTGCAGCGTCATGGATGGCTTGCACACGTTTTGCAGCATCTTCAAGAGTAAAAGCAGTTTTTGCCCCGATAGAACCTTTCGTCGTAAGCCCCATGTGCGCGACGAGAATATCTGCGCCAGCATCTGCCATCTGTTCAGCCTCCGATTCGTTAAATGCGTACGGTGTGGTAAGCAAACCCATCTGGTGTGCAGTGCGGATCATTTCTACTTCGGGGCCGTATCCCATATCGGTTTCTTCAAGGAGTTGGCGGAATGTGCCATCAATCAATCCGACTGTGGGGAAGTTCTGTACACCGGAAAATCCGACAGCATCTATTTGCGTTAAGAATATATCCATCAAACGGAACGGGTCGGTCCCGCAGACACCTGCAAGCACAGGCGTATTTTTGACAACAGGGAGCACTTCACTTGCCATCTCAACGACAATTTGGTTTGCGTCTCCGTAAGGCATCATGCCGGCAAGTGAACCCCTGCCTGCCATTCGAAATCTGCCGGAATTGTATATGATAATCAAGTCAATGCCGCCAGCCTCCTCACATTTTGCGGAAATACCGGTCCCTGCCCCTGCGCCGATGATGGGTTTGCCTACATCAATATTGTTGCGTAAATGTGTTAAAATTTCTTCGCGTTTGAATTTCATTGTGTATCCTCTGTAATTTTTTGTACAACTGTTTTACGAATAGTTATTGTAACGTAGCACCACTAAATTGTCAATAGTAGAAAAAATAGGTGTAAAGTATTTGGTTCGGTTAGGAAACCGAACCAGAAGCGTCAATTTAGTGCCAGATTTTCTTGTTGGAGGCTTTGGAAGCCCGATTTATTCCCCAAAGGAAGGCGCGTTTTGGAAACGCGCCGTTTATAGCGTCTGCTGTCTGGGTTCGGCGCGTTTATATGAAGTTTAAGTTATTAATTCGGTAATTTGGCGAGGTTAGGAAACCTCGCCAGCAGAGATGTACACCTGCGGCTGGCGAAGTTTCCCAACCTCGCTAAATTACCCAATTTATTTTTTAATCTTCATCAAAACGCGCCTACTGGGTGGCGAACCGCTAAATTGACGCATAATGCAGAATACGCCAAATCAACGGTATGAATGCGCGTGGCAGAATGCGCCAAATCAACGGTATGAATGCCATTTAGGCATTCCCCGTGTGGCATTCTGCATGATTCCCCGTTTGGTATTCTGCATTGGTTAGGAAACCGCAGCTACTACACGATTTCATTGACTGATTCGCTTGGATTCCAACGTTAACCACTCACCGTAACCGCGTGGCATTTCTGTTGGTGGTTGTAATCCTGATTCCTCACGCCACCGTAGTAATGGATGTTTTCGATCTTTCTGCGGAAGATTCACACGTATACCGTAAGCCGCAGATTCAAAGATGCCCATCATCATCTCAATGATATGTCTTCCGGCATAACCGCTGCAGGTATGTGCTCTATCTTCATCCAAAGCATTGACATATTCCTCAACAAACCAGTAATCGGCTTCAGCTGCACTGCTTTTCGGGTCATAGTGGTCAGGATAGATAAGTTCCAGCGTTTCCCATTTGTCGTTTGTGCCATCGGGAAGATAGTGTGGAGTTGGTAAATACCATGCACCACCGCTTTTCCAAAAGAGCCTGCCTTCTGTGCCAAAGAGTTCCATAGCATAAGCGTTGGTGTCCATCTTACCAAAACGGTGTTGCAGTAGTGTGCCGGTAACGTTGCCTTCATACTGCATTGTTGCCGTGATATATTCACCTGCAATAGTTCCCATCCCACTTGGGGATGGGGCAACGTCATGGGGTGTGATTGGCTTTGCACCGGTTGTCAATTGTGCGACAACACTTTCACATCGCTTGCCAAAATGTAGCATGTTATTGAGCATGTGTGTGCCGATATTCATCAAACCATAACCACCGTAGTATCCTTTTCCACTGCCGTACATATAGCGCAATTCACCAATTTTGCCGGCATTGAAGGCATGCGCAATCGCTTGCATAGATGCTCCAACTCTCCCTTGATGATGCACGGCCACCTGCACGCCTTTTCCCTCAGCCTTTGCGATCACAGCATCAGCCTCCACAAGATCAACACACATCGGTTTTTCCACTTCAATGTGCACACCGTGTTCTAAAACACGCATACACAAATCGTAGTGAAACTCCGTACCAGTGGGTATCGCAACGATGTCAGGTGACGTTTGTTGAATCATCTCATCAAGATCAGCGAACTGTGCTGTTACGTTGACTTCATCGCCCAATGTGCTGCGTCTTTCTTGAATCAAATCACAAAGCCCAACAATTTTGGTGTGTGGGTGCGCGTGATATGCGCGTGCAGCCGCTGTTCCACGTCCTCTACACCCCAAAATAGCAACTCGGTATCTATCCATTGATTTCTCCTTTGGTGGAAAATTTCTATACCTGTTTACAGATAAGTTCTAAATGTCGGTACAATAACACAAGATAACAACTTTTCAATTCGATATAGTAAATTAACCTAAGTTGCTACTTATGTAGCACAATCTGTTAGATTGTGCATATTAGTCCGCAAACTAACAGTTTGCGCTACGAAAACTTGCGAAATACGCATTATTCTCTGTTATAGTGAAACCCACAATTACCTTTACATTAGCGAGGTTAGGAAACCTCGCCAGCTTTATGGTGTGGGGATTGTCGTTCATTGAAATGTCCACATATTTTCGGATTTTACTATAAAAACTTATAGGTAGCAACTTGGGTTAAAATATGAAAATGCGTTTGTTTTAAAGATTTTGTTTGACATTTAGCGTATGAGACATCCTAATTGATACTATAGTTTGGACAATTTTAAGAGTTTTTGTTTGATCGGATAGCTTATGGCAAACCGTAAATATTAGAATCCGTTTTATTCGGACACATTTCGCCCCGCTGGGGCTGCTCCAATATGTTTCTTTTTGTGAGTTAGGCTCCTACACAAAACTCATAGAAAAAGAAGAAAATACTTGAAACTCAACATGAAACTAATAGAAATTATCCAAACTTCAGTAATTGATAAAAACTGAGAACTCATTATGCATTAGGAGGCTATCTCATGCAAACGCAGCTTATCAAATCTGCTAACTTTTTTCAACTCCTTCTATCTTCATGCAGGGTTATTTAGTTTTAAGAGTTTTCCGTTATTGAGGTTACTCAAAGTTAATACCCAAGGGTTGTAGGTTTGGGTGACGCTAAAATTGACGCATACGGAGCGTCCAGACAGAATTCACGTAATCTGTGTACATACAAGTGACAAAATATTTACAGACGTAATACTTGAAAACTTGTTGATATTCTGATAACATAGTTTATAAGTGGGAAGAGGTGTCATTTTACAGTAAAATCCACACCTATCTGGACATTGACGAGGTTAGGAAAAATCAACGATAGTCTCCCCACACGCTATCGCTATGGGGACCCTTGCCATTTAGGCATTCCCCGTAAGGTATTCGCCATGATTCCCCGCCTCGCCAGCGAGAGCGTGTTAGGAAGATTTTATAATTTTCTGAAACGTAATAGCGATAGTTTCGTTTTATATTTATGTGAATTGGTTTCATAATCCTTTGGCTAAAGGAGGACAAAGGAGGGTTTAGTCTATGGCGCGCCAAGCGAAAAATGACTTATCGGCTACAGAAGATACTTATTTAGCCACTCAAGCTAAACAAGGTGATGAATCTGCGTTTAGTCAGTTATTTGAGAAGCACTATAATTGGGTTTATAGTAAAGCTTATCGGATGCTGGGGGACCATCAAGATACTGAAGAGGTCAGTCTTGATGTTTTTACGAAAGTCTGGGAGAAACTTGACAAAGATAAATGGGACCCCGAAAAGGGGAGTTTCCAGGCATGGTTGAATATAGTTGCCCGGAATACAATTATTGATGCGATACGGAAGAGGGATCGGATACGTGAATCACTGCTCACCCTTGAAGAACAGGATGATTTACCGTTAAATGAATATGAAGATGGGCGGCCTGGGCCTGATAAACATATTATAGCGCAAGAAGCACAAGAAATTTTAGAAAGTGCCCTTGAGCAAGTCACTAAGCCCAACCACCGCATCGCCTGGATCTTAAGACATCTTGAAGGTTGTAGTGTTGCCGACATTTCGCGCATTCTTAACCGGAAAGATGGAACCGTAAAAATCTGGATTTTCCGATGTACTCAAGAACTGAGACAAATTCTGATTAACAAAGGAATCCGCTGGATTCAATAATTTAATTTTATATCTATATATTCAAAGATGGAGGGTTACTAATGCAGTTTTTTAGAAAAACTCCAAAATCCGCTCGGTATACAGATACCGATATTAAAGAATCTGAGATTTTAGAAGCTTATACATGTTGGCTGAAGAACGAAAAGCTCAGCCGCAAACAGAAAAGTCTACTAAAAAATATTCAGGAATCAAACCACTTTCATAAGACAAAAGACCTGATAGATTTTGCACATTATCGTTTTCAGGAGACAGAAAGCGTTAAACCGCGTCCTGGTTCAAAAGAGCGCGTAGGTGTAAAACTTATGAAAGCGATCCGAGGTGAAACACAGGAGTCTACGCAAGAGGTGCCTGTTACGCTTAATCCGCAGGCGGCCTATAGTCCACAAGCGATGGGGAACGTAGATACCGATGTTTTTCCAGTGTCGTCACTCGCTCCGACTGAAGAGGAAGTGGGGCACTGGCAGGATCCTGAAGATGTCAAATCTACTAATTCTCGAACACTGGCTCATCTGAATCTCTTTTTTGAGATGCAAGATGATGAAGTCTCTCTCACAGATATGGGAAGTTCAACCCCTACGTATATTGAAGGGGTACGCGTAAAAGATTCTGCTCCTATTGAGGAAGGCGCGGAGCTTAAGTGTGGAGATATTACTTTGCAAATCATTGACATTGAAAAACCCTAACTTCACGAGAGCGGGGGAGTAGTCGCCAAATTTACAATTCGGCTTCATGTCATTCATAAATATACCGGCGTTTACTCCCCTTTGTTTCTCATCAACCGAGAAATTGAGAATCCGTGCGTGATACGTCTGCACTCGCCTTATCCTACTTTCAACAGGCGGCAACTTGTTATCAACAGGCCCGTTACGTTGAATCAATTCAACATTATCTATCGGGTTTAAGGTATGATAAGAGTCGTTCCCATATTTATGCTGACCTTGCAAAAGCTTACGAAATGGTTGGCAAATGGGAACAAGCCTTGGTTTATTTAGATATTGCGCTTGAGTTATGCCCTGACTCACCGACAGTTCTGAGGCGTAAAGCGCGTATCAATGAGGAAAAAGAGTATTATCAAGCTCTAATCCGCGAGAGTAGATTAGTGGACGATCTGCCCTCGGACTTCACATCAAAAAATTTGTTACGTCCTCAGAATGTTATAGAACGCCAGTTTTTTAAACTGACTGTTCAACCTGCCGTTTCGCCAGAAACAGTGTGGTACATCTGCCAACTCATTGAAAAAACACATAGTGAAGTCGGTATCCTACTTGACTGTTATCCTCGTCACCCAATATCTATCTCAATCATAAATACGCATGATGCTGCACGGCAAACGGACATTCCGAAATGGGCAAGTGGTCGTTACGATGGACATATCCATCTGAATTATTGTGCCGATGGAGAGCCAGAACTTGGTGTTTTATATGCGTTGATTCGGCATGAATGGACACATCTGTTGGTGGATATCCTAACACACGGGAATTGTCCGATTTGGCTTAACGAAGGACTTGCGCAAACCGTAGCGCGTCCGTTACTATCTTTTGAAAAACTTGCCCTGCAACAGGCAGCTAAAAACGGTACTTTGCCAACATTGTCGGAACTCAGCCAGCCATTTACTGAACTTTCTACGTCGGAACGGAAAATTGCCTATCTCCACTCAGCAGCGATTGTTGCGACCTTAATTGATGATGGCGGATTCCGCTCTATCCGACAACTCCTCTGTCATTTAGGAGATAACACCCCGATTGAAACTGCGATGCGGCAAACGTATAAAAAACGTGTAATCCCAAATTAATCTGATCAAAAGAGACTCAGTGGATCCCATTCTTAACTTTCTATTTTCTTTTCAAAACTCAAATTGCTACCTATAAGCTTTTAGACCTGCAAACACCGTTTTTATACAGAACGATTTATTTTCGGAGGAGTCCGTAGTGTGAACTGTGAGTTGTGTTTTCATAGGCACAATCTAAATGAAGTTTAAGTTATTAATTCGGTAATATAGCGAGGTTAGGAAACCTCGCCAGCAGGTGTACATCTCTACTGGTGAGGTTAGGGAACCTCGTCCAGATTGTGCTACTATTATCTCTTACCTCATTATGACCATTTTAGATATTATCATTCTCATCATCGTTGGAATAGCCGGATTTAGTTGTTACAAGGCGGGTTTTACTCGAAGTGTGTGGGGTATTTTTGCTATCGGTGCTGGTCTTATCGTGGCGAGTCAATTGTGGCAGCATCTCGCTTTTCCCCTCCAAAAACTTATCCCAAGTGAAGAAGTTGCAAAATGGATCAGTATTATTGTCCTGATAATTATCACATCTATTGTAACCGACACAGTTTTTGAGCGGCTCCATCGGATTTTTGAGAAAGGTATTTTGGGGTGGCTGAACAGTCTGCTCGGAATAGCGATAGGAATTGCGTCAAGTGTCCTTATCATTTCGCTTCTGCTTACCTTTCTCTATCCATATTTGACCGATTTTCTTAAAGACGGAATAGAAAACTCTGTTTTCGCTTCACGTTTGATGGAACTTGGGGGCGAAGTGTGGGCTTTTGGTAAAGAGAATGTTAAGGAACACCTTGAATTAGAATAATACCAAATTAACGGAATTCATTTCGGTTTCATGAAAATTAAAAATAAATTGGGTAATTGGGCGAGGTTAGGAAACCTCGCAAGCAGCGGGGTACGCATGTCTCGTGTAGACCGAAAATTACCGAATTAAAAACTTAATCTTTATTTAGTTTGCGTTCTATAGATGCACAAACTAAAAGTTTGTGCTACTCTAAAAGCGGTTAGGAAACCGCACCTACCGTCTAAAATAGGATAAATTCTGTTAATTTGGTATAATACCTTTAACACCCGTCAATCCTACCTCTTAACAAAACATTTGCACACTTTTTCAGAAGAATTTGAAAAAATTTGCATTTTATGCAACCTTTTCCTTTTTGCATGTATCATTATATCATAAGGGAATTCCATTTAGGAGGCACTTATGAAAAATAACGATGTTACACTTATTCAACAGACCCTCAGTGGTGACCAAAGCGCGTTTACTGTTTTGGTAGAAAAATATCAGAAGCAGGTACACGCGTTTGCGTGGCGGAAGTTAGGTGACTTCCATCTCGCTGAGGAGATTACGCAGGACACCTTTCTTCAGGTTTATCAAAAGCTTTGGACACTGAGAGATCCGAACCGTTTTGCTGCATGGCTACATGCTATTGCGAAGAATTGTTGTTTAGCTTCTTATAGAAAAACGCAGTTGCCGTTTGTATCTCTTGATACAATGCCTGAGGCAGAGTTGGAAAAAATTTTGTATGATCAATATCTTGATAAACAACGCGAAGTGACGGCTGATGAAAAACGTAATGAGGTAGTGAAACATCTTCTCAATAAACTACCTGAGAATGAACGGACTGTGATAACGCTTCACTATCTCGGTGAAATGCGTTGTGAAGATATTAGCGAATTTTTGGATGTTCCGGTGAATACGATTAAGAGCAGACTTCATCGGGCAAGAAAACGATTAAAGGAGGAGGAATTGATGGTTCGCGAAACATTAGGTGGCTTTGAATTGCCAGATAATTTTACTGAAAATATTATGCAGTGGATTCAGATGAATGAACCGGGTGTTGCTGCTTCAGTAGGTACATTAGCTAAAACATCGGATGGGACGATCTATGCAGTGATGGGATATGAGAACATCTACAAATTACCTGCGGATAAAAATGAATGGCAACCCGTTAACTCTGATTTTTTTCCTGAAAAGACCGAGGGGAATATCCCTATTGCTGAGCACAATGGAACGGTTTATATTATCCCATCTCATGAAATGTTTGCCTCAACTGATGGGGGTGAAACTTGGGATTCTATCGGTCCTTGTCCAAAAGGACATGTCCAGGAATTGCTTATCACAGATGAACCTTTTTACTTAACCCTTAATGAAGGTGTTTTTCGATCCGATGATGGTGGTAGGTCGTGGAAAAAGATGAACAGTGGATTAGAAAGCACTTTGAAAAAGAAAGCTGGCATTAAATCACTGAGGGTATGCCAAAACACTCTGTTTGTCGGAACATCTATGGGTGTATACCGATATAACGAGAAAAAATGGGAACATCTTCAGTTACCAATTGACGCTCCTGTTAGAGTCTGTTCGTTGGTAGTCAGTGGCAACAAGATTTATGTAGCCGTTGCTGTAAATATTTTGGAAGGTGACGGTACACCTTCAGAGAATTACCTTGAGTTGGGGAAAGAAGGGAAACAATCCTGGTGGGTATTATGCTCAACAGATAATGGCAATTCGTGGACCGATATAACGCCAACAGATGTTCGTGAGATAATGAAGACATTACCGGAAATAAAACTGCTTGCATCTGGAAACACACTTTTACTAATAGGTGGGGAAGAAGGTGTTGTGGCTCGGACGATAGATTCTGGGAAAACTTGGAAAACCGAAGAGTCCTCTGGCATCACACCTACTCAGTTTAGTGTTAACTGCTCTACAGCTTTAGATAAAAACACCTTTTATGCTGGGGGAATTACTGGTATTCATCGTTCTACAGATGGTGGCAAAACTTGGCATAGATTCAACACAAGGTTTGAGTGTCGTGTTGATAATCTAATCAGTATCAAGGCAGATAATGCTGACAAGAAGTCCACTACGTTATATGCGATGGTTTCTGGGAGTTTGGTCAAATCATTAGATGAAGGTGTTTCGTGGGAAGCTGTTGACATATTCTTAAAAAGGGGGACTGAGACAATTCCAGATTTAGGTGTAAAAACAAAATTTAGAGAATGTACACCGAAAATTGTCCAAATTTCCAAGGACGATGGATATCTATATGCAAAAGTCATACGTCGTAATAATGAAACTGCATATTATCGTATTGCTCCAGATGAACCATATTTACTTCCACTTGACGGCTTTATACCAGATGATGAAAAGATTCCTTCATTAGATTCAGGAACATTAATGTGGCATGTGTTTGGAAATGTTACTTTTGCATTTGAAGGTGATAGGATTCCAGGACAAAGTATACTAATCACTTCCTCTACACATCCTTGGAGCGAACCCGATACATTAACAAAACAGGAGATTTTGTCGGATTCTAAGTTTGGTGCAGAAGTCTTTTTAAATCGACTGGAGCACATGGATGATGATTATCAACTCGCTTATGGATTGATGTTAGAAGGTTTATATGGTAACTTCGCGGTGAGTGGTGAAACTTTCTACATGGAGTACAACTATAAGCTCTACCGATGGAAAC
Organism: Candidatus Poribacteria bacterium; assembly: GCA_965221425.1. Lineage (GTDB taxonomy): Bacteria > Poribacteria > WGA-4E > WGA-4E > WGA-3G > MSPOR6. The sequence goes on from OZ244889.1 coordinate 2,790,048, forward strand.
CTGGTGACTCTTGGTGGATTGATACTGGAATTGAAGAAACTTGTGAACTTACCCGTGAAAATATGGCGAGAAGTTTTAAAATCGCTACATCAGGTGAGAAAGTATACGTTGGTAAACGTGATGGACAACTCTTTCAATCGCTTGATGGTGGTGATAGTTGGAAAGATGTCACCTCAAACCTGCCGCAGTCGGTTGAAAATTACAATCAGATCGTCATTACCGACTCAACAGTTCATGTCGCAACTGACAAAGGGGTTTTCAATTCAATAGATGGTGTTGTTTGGGATGCAATCCCTGATAAAACGGGGGAAATCGTAATCATTAAGTCGTTAGCAACAGCGGGAGATGCTGTCTATGGCGCGAATGATGATGGCATCTATCACTTAGAAAAGAAAACAGGGACGTGGGAACAAATTGTGCCTGAAATTCCGGATGCCATCACTTCTCTCGTTGTTGATGGAGATACCTTCTTCGTTGGCACGGAACATCGTGGTGTGCTTTGTCTTGAACGTTCTGAGTCATAGTGCCTAATCCAAATTAACGTGATTCATCCTGGTAGGTGCGGTTTCCTAACCAATGCAGAATACCATACGGGGAATGCTATATAGCATTCATACCGTTGATGTGGTGTATTCTGCCATAACTGTCAATTTAGCGTCCTTGTCTCCTGTCAGAATCGCGGATTAGCGCGGATTTATCGGATTTCGCGGATTATATTATTGGTGCTGCGGTGTCGTTTTTGAGAGGATAAGTAGACAGGTTTATTTATTTCTTGTCTATGTGTCCAGCAAGTGAATAGGAATAATCCGCGAAATCTGCGTCCTCCGCGAAAATCCGCGATTCAGAAGGACACAACGGACAATACCATAAAAACCGGGACATTGGCAAGGTTAGGAAACCTTGCCAGCGCGATGGATATTGGCAAAGTTAGGAAGAAATCAACGGTATGAATGCGCGTGGCAGCATGCGCCAAATCAACGGTATGAATCATGGCGAATACGCATAAGGTATTCGCCATGATTCCCCGTGTGGCATTCTGCATGATTCCCCGTATGGTATTCGCCATGATTCCCTGCCTCGCCAGCGTTATGGTGTGGGGATTATTGTTCATTGAAATGGAAACATATTCTCGGATTTTACTATAAGAAGAATATCAGTTTTTATGGCATTGTCCGTTTATGTGTTGTCTGAATCGCGGAGAACACGGAAGACGCGGATTATTCCTATCCATACCTACCGTAGTATGTAAATAATTAGGGTTTTTACTATAATTTGTATAACTCTACAGAAATTTGTATAACTCTACAGAAAACACCGTAAAATCGTAAAAAATATGCGTATTCGTGAAGGGATATCCATCGCCTTTGCTGCAATCAATGTTAACAAGCTCCGTTCCTTGCTGACAATGCTCGGTATTATTATCGGTGTAGCTTCCGTGTTAGCGATGATTGCCATTGGGGACGGTGCAAAAACGATAGTGCTTGAAGAGGCGCGGAAACAGGGTGGCGTAAACCAATTCACGATGTATTGCGTAAACATCAAAAAAGTCGGAGACGTTTGGGTTGCGAACCGCTCCAATGAATACTTCAAGTATGAAGATGTATTAGCAATTGAGGCAGAATGCCCTTCTGTTAAGTTAACAGTGCCTCGTATTCCTGCGTGGGGTGGTGTTTTTGCACAAGTGGCTGGCGGAGCTGAGGTTCGCACCGGTTATAACGGCGTGAATGCGACTTATGCTGAAGCAATGGACTGGGAAATCCAAGAGGGGCGTTTTATCTCAGATGAAGATATTGAAAATGCTGCAAAAGTCTGTGTACTTGGAGCAGAAGTCGCTTCAGACCTGTTTGGAGAGACATCTCCTATAGGAAAAGAGATAAAAATTGCAAGAGGTGCGGGGAACAACCGAGAGAAGGAACGTATGACAGTTATCGGCACTATGATGCCTCGGCAGCGATACCTGCAGTTCGGTTTCAGTCTGAGCGCGCAAATCTTTATCCCTATTACAACGACACAGGTGCGGTTTACTGGTTCTGATAAGATTGAGATGTTATCAATTCAAACGAAAGAAGTCTCAAATATTCCGATCGCGATGGAGGAGGTAAAGGCGACAATCCGGAAACGGCATCGGAACAAAGATGATTTCTTCGTCATTTGGGACATGAAGTCTGGCATGCGGCAGCTTGATAAAATCAGCACAGTGATAAAAATTGCTTTGGGAAGCATCGCTGGTTTTTCGTTACTTGTGGGTGGTATCGGGATTATGAATATGATGTTGGTCGCTGTCAGTGAACGGACTCGCGAGATTGGATTACGAAAGGCAGTTGGCGCAAAACAGACAGATATTCTGTTACAGTTTTTAATGGAATCAATAGCGATGTGTGGCGTTGGCGGCGTGCTTGGAATAGGATTGGGCGTTTTCGTCAGTAAAGGTGCAGCATTTCTCGCTGTTAAGATTGTCAAAATTGTTCCAAACTGGCCAGCTGCTATTTCAGTCCAGTGGATATTAATATCGGTTCTATTTTCGTCTGTAATAGGCATCCTTTTCGGACTGTATCCTGCTATAAAAGCATCGTCCTTGTCTCCGGTTGAGGCTTTACGAATAGAATAGTATATTATAACCCAAGTTGCCACCTATTTGCGAATGCTCTTGTAGGAGGGGTTTCTAACCCCGATTGATAACAGAAAACATAAGTATCAGCGGAAATGCCTTGTTTTTTTAGCAAAAAGCAGTGTCCGCCATCTCGAAATCTTGTCCGTAGCAACTTAGGTTATAACAATAACAGTACTTGCGCAAAAATGAAGCGTGTGCTAAATTGACAAGTATCATCGCTAATAAACGCTTAATAAATTGTGTTACTACAAATGCTGGAATGCTTAAAAACGGGAAAAATGCGTAAGTCCTAAATAATTGTAGTATTACCGCATCTTCGGTGTGGAAGCCCGATCCTTCAGGTTTGGGATGAAAACGCCATTCCGATTCCATTCAGCAGATATAGCGACTCCCTCAAACGAGACAGGTGGAATTCGCTACCAAACGGCGCTCCTGAAAATGCCATTCCGATTCCACTCGGTAAGATATAGCGACTCCCTCAAACGAGACAGATGAAATTCACTACCAAATGGCATTCTAAGTATTATAGAATTTTTTGTATTTTTTGTCAAATTTATATTTTTTCAAGTCCAAAACGACTAATTCCGTTGAATAATGTATATGTCTTGTGCACCACGCGAGGTAAATACGTCTTAAAAAACACCGCTACCGTAACACAGTGAGTAAATTACTACCCTTTGAATACTCCGTATATACCCATGGCAACACTTTGGTTTGTTATTCAACGAGAAGTCGTTTCAAATGTATTGACATCCCGATTCATGATCGGTTTTCTCATCTGCCTCATGTCAACTGCTGCTGCGGTTTTCGTTCAGGTTGAAGATTATGAGAAACGCTTGGCAGCCTATCACACCGCCGTTCAGGAACATCAAGAAACAGCCCAGACATGGGACCTCTACAGCCAAATTAATCCCAAGGCACACAGAAAACCCAATCCGCTCAGTATCTTCAACGTCGGAATGGAAAAATCTGGTGCGGATATGGTAAGTATTGACCTCGCTACACCTATCTGGGAGAAAGCGGCACAGAAACACGGATCTGATAACCCATTCCTCTCCATCTTTCTTGCAATTGATGCTATCTTTGTCTTCAAAATCATTTTCAGTGCCTTGGCGATTCTCTTTGCTTACAATACGATTTCAGGGGAACACGAGGACGGCACCCTAAAATTAGTGTTATCCAATCCGATTCCGAGGGATACACTCGTGGCTGGGAAATACCTCGGCGGCATGTTATCTCTATTTCTAATGGTGGTTATCAGCTTTATCATCGGAATCCTTATCGCTTACGCTTCTCCTGCGACCGATTTCAATAGCTCTGATCTGTTCCGGCTCGTTGCCGTGCTCATCCTTTCCCTATTGTACGTGTCAACGTGTTACCTTTTAGGGATGCTTCTATCCGTATGGACAAAGGAAGCAACCACCACACTCATCCTTTCAATGTTCATTTGGGGAATCCTAACAATCCTACATTCCAATATAGCAACCTTCGCAGTCATGAAATTCCCGCCCTATCAACCACAAGCTGAAAAGGAGATTCTGCAGCATATTCAGCAGGGATGGGAAGATTTCAGGGAAGAACGGGATGCTTACATCCTTAAGAAATGGGGATACGAACATCCAGCGAGCGCGGTTTCTCCGATAAGCGATGGAAATTTTTTAGTAGCGATGTACACGAGTTCACCAGAGGAAATCGGGTACAATGAGTTCTATTATATCAAACAGATCCACATCGTGGATGTCTCCAAATTTCAGGAAGTATTGGGCTACCAAGAACCCCTACGTATCGACTATGCAAATCAAGCGGAGGCACTCCTCAAACAGAGAGAACAGGTTGAAGAAAGGAACAGACAACTTGCCAAAGATATTTCCCGATTTTCTTTCGCAGACGCATACCGATTTGCCGTTGGCGCAATAACCGATACAGACAGGGAGAGTTACCAAGACTTTATTAGACGGGCAAGAAGTCATAAACGTCAAGTTGTCGACTATCTTAGCGATAAAAACGCTTTTTCCGCGAGAGCATGGTTTTCCAGCGATCAAGGGGCAGCGGAGTTTAAAGATCTCCCTGTTTTTCAGAACCTACACACTTCTCTATTTCAGAGTTTTTCTCGCGCATCAAGCGATATCCTGATCCTGTTGGCGTGGAATGTCGTCCTGTTTATAGGCGTGTATGTGTCGTTCCTTCGCTATGAAATAAGCTAAACAATAACCCAACAATCTAACTATCAATAGGTGCTCGTGAGGCAAACAGACGAATATGATTTGGCACATCGCAAAAAAAGAAATATACCACAATCTGATGACCCTACGGTTCGTCTTGATGATAATTCTGTTGCCCATCTTGATGATCGCCAATGCCCTAATATATGGCTTCGGGAATAATGGGTATACAGCAGAAGTACGAGATTATAACCGTAAAGTAAACCAAGGACGCTCTCATATTGAAAAATATGCTGCCCAGGGTTTAGGGAAGTTGGCGATGACCGGTCCAGCAGAGATACCTAAGCGTCCGCCCCAGTTGAAATTCTGTGCCGATGGCGCTGATGCCCTCATACCCCATTCTATCACGATCGCATATCGCATAAATTGGGAACGGCCCGAATACGAGGACTTGGTTGAAGGCTATAGTTGGCGGGAGTTGTGGTACTTAGAGTATCTACCTTCAAATCATGGTGGGGATGCAACTACGCTCATCAAAATTGACTGGGTATTTATCGGTGTCTTCATGAGTTTTTTTGTTATTTTATTTACTTTCGATGCTATTGCTGGGGAACGTGTTCGCGGAACACTCAGCCTCATGATGTCCAACCCAATCCCTCGTGGACAGGTATTATTCGCGAAATACTTAGGAACATTTTTTACGCTCATCATCCCACTCCTGATTGGAGTCCTCATGAACCTTCTTATCATCTACCTGTCAGGGAACATCCCCTTTGATTCAGGCAGTTGGCTTCGGATTTTAGGAATGATCGGACTCTTCGCGTTGCATATTTCTATCTTCATTTTTTTGGGCCTGTTTTTCTCAAGTCGCGTCTCAAATGCCATCACCAGTTTAGTATGGCTATTGCTAACTTGGGTCTGTTTAGCATTTATCTTCCCGAGTCTACTTGGACTATTCGTCGGAACCCTTGATCCAATCCCATCAATAGAAAGAATATCCGCGGAAAAACGCTTGCAATTAGCGAACATAGATGATGAATTTCGCCCAGCAGAATTGGGGCAAGCAGCAAAACTCAGTGAAGCCCCTTCTGTTGACAACCCATCAGCAACGCTCCTATGGGCGACCTACTTCAGAGAAAGGTCTGAAGTGCAAACCCGCATAGCAGATGCGCGTGTAGATCAGCAATTGAGACAGGTGCAACTTACCCGCGAACTTACCCAAATCTCGCCAACAGCATGTTTCCAATACGCCATGGAAGGACTCGCAAATACTGGGATCGCCAGTTATATGAATTTCGTTAAACAGGTGCGCCGTTACAGAAACATATTTATAGATTTTATTAAATCGGAAGATAGAGGTGATCCAGAAAGCCTCCATATCTACCCTGTGAGGGAGGGGTTATCTCAAAAACTGGTGAATCCAGACACTGTACCAAGGTTTAAAGAACACATCTCACATCAAAGCATTATTTTTCCGATCGGACTGCTGATCCTTTTTAATATCCTATTCTTTACTGCAGCACAGCTATCCTTTCTCAGATGTGATCTGAAATAATACCGATCTAATTGACAAATTATAGTAGATTTTAGAATTACTTGAACACTTTACACCAGCGAGGTTCGGAAACCTCGCCAGCGAGAGCGTGTCGGGATTGTTGTTCATTGAAATGTGAACATATTTTCGGATTGAACTATAAAGATTATCTTCTACCGTCCTGTTATTGAACTTATACCAATTGGTCGAATGCCGTTCTGCATTCAGCTAATTGGTATTTCTATGACAAATTGATTGCATGATATGGAAAGCGGTGATTAATGCGATTCACCAGCATGTTCGTGTTCACATGCAGGACAAGTTTTACACAGATGGCGGTTTACGAGATGTGCCGATGCAAGTAGGATACCTCCTGTGCTGTGTAAAATCACCTCATAAATGCCTTCAGCCATAATGTGAGCAGTAGCGATAAATGCTAATGCCACAACGAGTACAAGGAATGCCCGCCAACTTCGGTGATGACGAACTCCCCAAACGATGCTTCCCAGGGCAAGCACAACTGCCCCACCGATGACAAGTAATTCCGCGGGTTCACTGGCAAGGAAACTGAGACCGATCAAAGGTAAAATAGTTACTAAAAGCGGCATCGCCATGCAATGGATCGCACATGCAAAAGAGAGACATGCGCCAGTATTGTCTACTAATTCTTGACTAAAATATTTTTTCAATTTTTCTCCTAAAATTGTATGGACAGCAATAATAGACCTGTCCATACAACATAAGTTAATGTGAATTCGGTATAAGCATTCTCGTAGCGCAAACTGTTAGTAAATCAACGGTATGAATCATGGCGAATGCCATACGCGCATTCGTCTTTAGGCATTCCCCGTGTTCCAAGATGCGCAACTATAGTGGATTTCAGAATTAATGAAACACTTCACAGCGGGCGAGGAGGCGGTCTCCGCAATCACTGAAATGTCTCTTTTTTGACTTTACTATAAACTATTGCCTAAGATCTTAACTTGATTAATAACCAAAGTAAGAACTGGGACAACTGACTCCGTTTGAATGTTGAACTTTAACTTATTGAAAAAACGCTTACCCCACCCGACTCGTCACCGACAGCAATATCCTGGTCATTCGGTGACCAAACGAGGTTTGTGACCCCCGCTGCCAGAGCGGCTTCATGAACCGCCAGAGAACTGCGTCTGCCTCGCAATTGCCAGACGTAGACCAGACCGTCGGCACCGCCTGAGGCCAGCAGTTTTCCATGATGTTGAAAACGCACAACGCTGAGAAAATCCTGATGCCCGGAAAGTGTAATGGGTCTGCTACCGGCCGGTCCGCGGCCGGAACAATCCCACACCGTAACTTCCTGACCGCCTCCCGTAGCCAAGTATCGACTTGTGGCATCCCACGAGAGTTCTCGCACTTTTGTGGGATAGCCAGACATTTGCAAGTCCTCACCGGTAGACATAATCCAGAAATGTACGGTCGAATCTTGATCTCCGGTGGCGATGTGTTTGCCGTCAGGGCTCCACGCAATTACCAGTGATGATCCTTTCCATTCCAATCGGCGGACAGCTTCCGACTGTTGTGGGTTCCACAGCGTGACACCGCCGTAGGCAATCGAGGCGAGTTGCCTTGCACGCGGTTTCCATTGGAGATCAGAAATTGTGCTCTGATGGTCGGGATATTCGCGAACAAGATCGCCGACAGCGTTCCAGAGCTTCAGCTTACGCCCCGCGGCAGAGGCGAGTATCGGTTTTTCGCCGCCAGTCCAAGATAGGTGCTCAACCCATGCTGCACCCCCGTCAAGCGAATGGATCACTTCGCCACTCGCCATATCCCACAACCGAATTTTCCCATCTTGTCCTGCGCTTGCAAGTACCTTGCTGTCTGGACGCCATGCGATTGACATTGTGCCGAATTCATGCCCTTCAAAGGCATGGATAACCGCTCTACGACGACCTTCAAAAATTGTTACCGGACCGAGAACCGACGCGGCAGCGACGTATTTCCCATCAGGGGACCACGCCAGATCAATGACGTGGTCGCTGATGGTTGCGGCCCAATTTTCGCGCAGTTGAGAGGGTTGGAAAAAGCGGTTGCTCATGTTGTTCAAGCGAGACATGCTTTAAACCCCTCAGTCAATTCGGTCCGGTCGAGGTTGCGCCCGATGAAGATGAGGCTATTGTAACGCGGTTCATCACCCCACGGGCGGTCAGGGCGACCGTCAAAGAGCATATGAACACCTTGGAAGACGAATCGGTTTGGCTCACCCTTGATGCTCAGAATACCTTTCATGCGGAAGATGTCTACACCTTTTGTCCGAAGCAGATTGCCAATCCAATCGTTTAGCCGGTCAGCATTGAGGTCGCCGGGAGTTGTGATACCGACCGATGTGACTTCGTCATCATGTTCGTGGTCTGGCTTAAATTCGCGTTCAACAACTGGTTTGACAAGAGCACCGCTGCCAAAGAGTTGTGCTTGGAATTCGTCGGGGTGATGCTCGGTAAACAGTGCGTAAGCACCGGGGCGGTCAATCTGCACGTCAAAACGTAATTCGTCTGCTGTGAGATTCAACTCAATGAGTTGTCCACTCGGTTGAAGGGTACCACCCACCGAAAGTTCATGTTCATCATCGGAAAAAACCATAACGACTGGCTCAACAGCGGCTTTCAAAGCTTCATCGGTGGACTCATTTACGGGCACCAACGCGACTTTCATCGTCGGGTCAGGACCTTCTTGGAGAACCAGTTCATGCGTGCCTACCGAAAGGTTATAAACACCAGCCCATTCAAAGGGATACTCCGGTTCCATAAACTGTGGGTCAACCTCCAGTGCCCTGTCCAGATCGAATCCGCCGACATTGAGAATCTTGTCCATTTCAACCACTGCGTTTTTCGTTCGATAAATCTTCGCTGCAGCGTTCATGCTGCGAATTCTGGCTTCCAGTTGATCTAACTCTCCCTCGGTCACAAGGTCAACCTTGTTCAACAAAATGACATCGGCAAAGGCAATCTGTTCACGCGCCTCGTCGCTGTCATCGATGTGCTGCCAGATGTGTTTAGCATCCACCAGCGTCGTGACGGAATCCAATTGCAGTTTCTCCTGCATTTCGGTGTCCATGAAGAACGTCTGAGCAACTGGCCCGGGGTCCGCAAGTCCTGTGGTTTCGACCATGATGTAGTCGAACTTATCGCGACGCTTCATCAGATTTCCCAAAATACGGATGAGATCCCCGCGCACCGTGCAGCAGATGCAACCGTTGTTCATCTCGAAAATCTCTTCTTCGGCACCGATGACCAAATCATTATCGACACCGATCTCGCCAAACTCGTTTTCGATGACGGCGATACGTTTGCCATGGTTTTCGGTGAGAATACGGTTGAGAAGCGTGGTTTTACCAGACCCTAAAAAGCCCGTCAACACGGTGACGGGGACTTGATTGTTTAGCATAGCTGTGTTCATTTTCTCTCCTTGTTGAATTTAGCCAGCGGTCAAGCTAACGATGTCCGTCTGCTCCACCTCCGCCAGCGGTTTGTGAATTTTGTATTGCCGGGGCTTTCCCGGCGTCTCCATGATTGCAATGACCGTTTCAATAGGCGGGCAGCCTTCTTCGGTGCATTGCAACTGAGTAATCATCACGGAGATGTCTTCTGATAGGTCAAAGGCTTGGGAGACCCACGATTTGACTTGGGCAAGTTGCCGTGGGTCACTCTCTTTTTGTGAATTGAAATAATTCAACACTGTTGTATAGTCTCCTTTCCTTGCATATAATGCGGTTATAGTTAAATCCGCAATTACCTTTACACTGGCGAGGTTAGGAAACCTCGCCAGCGGCTATGGTATGGGGGATCGTTGTTCATTGAGATGTAAACATATTTCGGATTTAACTATAATACCTGAATCTCGCCACGAATCGGTCATCACACACGATTCTAACCAGATTATTCTCAAGTCCGCGGTCTCTATTCTGTGGGAGGCGTGTACGGAACTACGCCAACCTGTTGCACAGTCCTCTAAACCAACGGTTTATAACTCCGATTCCCCAATCAAAGCATGTACAATCGTACTAATATTATGTCGAATCATCCCGATGTAGGTGCCTTCAGGTGTTCCCTCGTTTCCCATAGCGTCAGTGAAGAGCACACCACCAATCTTCACATCAAATCCTTTTGACTTCACAGCGGCTTTCACTGCTTCAAGACTCCGTGAAGAGATGGATGACTCTACAAAAATAGCAGGAATACCCCGCTCCGCAATAAACGTTGCTAATTTCTGTACATCAGCGATACCGACTTCTGTCGCGGTGCTAACCCCTTGTAACCCGCGTACCTCAAACCCGTACGCCTTTCCGAAGTAGTTAAAACAGTCGTGCGCCGTCACAAGGACGCGTTGCTGAGATGGCACGCGTTCCACTTGCGACTTTACGTATTCATCAAGTTCCATGAGTTTTGTGAGGTAGCGTTCGGCATTGCTTCGGTACAGGACAGTATGATCGGCATCGAATTCACTCAGGACATCGCGAACCTTTCTGACCGCTTGCATCCAAAGCTTCACGTCAAACCATAAGTGTGGATCGTAGAGTCCCTCGTATTCTGCGGGTGTTAGCAGTAGACTCCGATCTACTGCATCAGTTACGGCGACCGTCAGCGTATCCCTTGACATCTTTGCCAGGATGTCCGCCATTTTTAATTCAAGGTGCAGCCCGTTATAGAAGATGATGTGTGCTGAACCGAGTCTTTGAACATCTTTAGTCGTCGGGTTGTAAAAGTGTGGGTCTACTCCAGGTTTGACTATCCCGGTCACCTCAACGCGCGTGCCGCCAACATTTTTAACAATATCAGTAATCATACCGATCGTGGTAACAACGCGAAGTTTATCGCCTGTGGCAGCATCCGGTTGTTCCTTTGGATCACAGCCAGACCATACCAGTATACCTATTAAACACACTGAAATGTATATTCTCTGCATAATTTTTCTTCGCACAATTTTATACATCCTCCGGCTCGCATGTGAGACAGGTCTTACATAGGTGCCGATTTACAAGGTGTGCGGAGGCGAGTAAAATCCCACCGATACTGTAGAAGACCACTTCAAAGGAGCCTTCAACGACTGTCCGAGAGGTGGCGATGAATACTAACGCCACTATCAATATCAAAAATGCTCGCCAGCTTCGATGATTTCGAATACCCCACGCTAAACTCCCGATTGCCAGTGCAATTGCGCCAGTGATAAGAACCAATTCAGCACGCTCAGTCGCAAGGAAACTGAGACCGATCAAAGGTAAAATGGTTACTAAAAGCGGCATCGCCATGCAATGGATCGCACATGTAAAAGATAGACACGCGCCAGTATTGTCTACTAATTCTTGACTAAAATATTTTTTCATTTTTTTCTCCTTAGAAAATCAAGGACGGGGACGATGATAGAAATCATCGCCCCGTCCTACAGTTTTAAAAATTAAGTTTATACAAGAGTTTCACATTCCGTCCCGGTTCCGGCATTGCTGCTTTGATGCGAGACAGATGTTCGCGATACGTTGTATCCAAGAGGTTTTCAATCTCGAAAACGACCATGTTCTCAAGCTGCCACCACGAAAAATTGAGATAGCTGCCAATATCATAAACGAAATAGCCGTCTGTCGGTTCCTCAAATTCACCGAGCCGAGTCTGGCTGCCTGAGAAACGGGCCGCGATATACAAATGCCAAGGGGCAGGCGTGTAGCTGATGACGAATTTACCGTTGAGGGGTGGGACACGCTCCAGCGGTCGCCCATTGGTTTGAATCGTTCCGTTGACGTAACTCATATTGAGCTGAAGATGGACCTGCGGCAGTACCTCACCCCCTATTTGGATTTCAGCCCCATCCATCACAACGTCGTGTCCCATGTATTGATAAATCCACAACCATCCTGCTGCGCCGCTTCCCCACTCTTTTTCTCCGCTGTTCATCGGAACGAGATAGTTCTGTATCTGATTTCTGAAGAGCGCAAAATTCAGTCTGAACCTGTCGTCTGCGTATTTGACGAAGAGTTCAGTGCCGTATCCGTTTTCGGGTCCCAGTTCAGCATTGCCGATTTCGTAGGAATAGACAGCTAAGTGGGGACCATCGCTGAAAAGTTCCTCTATACCCGGTGCGCGAAACGTTTTCATTAAGGTAGCCCCGGTACTCAGCCTATCTGTCCAATGATAAATTCCGGAGGTTGCCCCAGAGAAACCGTTGAAATCGCGGCGTTGGACGGTTCCGGCTCGGACAACTGCCCCAGGCCTAAACGGTTCCGAACGTCTAAGGTCGTAGCGGATAGCCCCCTGTAAGGTGAGTTTGTTGAAGTTACGCTGGTTTAGATAAAATCCTGCCAACGCGAACTCACGGGTGTGCGGGGTCCAGTAAAATCCGTCTGTGGCATGGTCTCGGTATTCCCACCAAACACCTGCAATCGCGTTGTCTAATAGATGAGCCATCGCTGAGACGTTGTAGGTTAACAGACCGAATTCGACACCAAGTCTCCCGTTAGACTCGAACTCTTGATGCTGATAACGCGTATAGGCAGTCTGGAGTTTTACCTTTTCAAGTATTGTTGTATTGAAGCGGTACTCCATCTGTCCTTCATAACGTTGCTTGTCGAGTTTGATGTTAACCCCGTTAATATGTCCCTCTGGTGAGCCGGGAACGCCGTAATCTGAACGATAACTGCTTCCAGAGGCACCGATGAAACCCCACGGCTTAATCAGCGCAGCACCGCCTGAAAAATTAACATTTGAAAGGGCGGTGTTTTCGAGTACACCTATCGGCGTTTGTATGTCAGATGCAAGGCGCCGATTCCATTCTACATTGCCCGCAAAATCACCAATCGGGAACGTAAAACCTGTTGTTCCGGTCAAACCTGAGTTTACAGATTCACCTTGGAACGTTAGATGCATATCAAGCCGTCTCGGTAGAATTTGCGGTATGTGATTGCTTTTGACATTAATAACACCACCCAACGTACTTGATCCGTAAATGAGCGATGCGGGGCCACGGGTAATTTCAACGCCTTCGGCAGTGGTCGGATCAATAGATACGGCATGGTCGGCACTGGAGGCGGATTTATCGCCTGTGCGTTCGCCGTTTTCGAGAATAAGCAGCCTGTCACCGCCTAATCCACGGATAACAGGACGCGCGATCGCCCGTCCCATCATTCGTTGTGAAATGCCCATCTCATCTGCCAAGGTGTTCGCCAAGGTCATACCTAACCGTCTTTGGAGTTCTGCTTCACTCAATGCTAAGTCGGTTGTTTCCTCAAACTGTGAAAGAGAGCGGTTTGAACCGTATACCCTGATGGTTTGCAGTTGAAACGACAACGTCTCCAGCTCAATCTTGAGATGAGGCGTAGAGCCATTGACATCAATTACTTGTTCAAATCGTTGGTAACCGACTTTCAGGAACTGCAGCGTCTGCTGTCCTTCCGGCACGGCATCAAACTTAAACCGACCGTTTGCGTCGGTTCGGACGCGTTTCTCAAGTCCCTTAATACGGACCGTAACCCCCCCGACTCGGGTACTGCTCCGTGTTTCAACAACCTCTCCCTCCAGAGACCGCGTAGTGTTTGAAGCACTTTGGGAATCCTTGAGATAGCAAAATAGGCATACCATTACCCCAGACACCAACACGAATAGGTAGGGACGCTTTCTAAGCATCCCTACCGTGGGAGACCTATGCGAACAAGCACAAGTGCTTAACATGGGGTCCCCCTTATTGAACAGTTACCGGTATGAGAAATGCTGCCGTGAAATCGGGATGGTCCCCGTGAAGGAGTTGAAGTTTGATTTCCGTTTTGCCTGCCTTCAATCCCTCAAGTCCAAACGGTAACTCGTCACCGTGGTCTTCTTCATCGTCGTGTTCTTCTTCACCGTGGTCGTGTTCATCGTGGTCCAGATGGATCTCGATAATAGCGGAATCGTACCCCGTCAAGCCCAAGGCGAATTCTTCCTCATGACCATGTTCATCCACGGCTTCTACTTCATGGAGGTGGGCTTCGTCACCGTTCGCATCAAGAAATACGGCATGGACCTCAATCTCTTCACCAACGTTGACGGTTAGACCGCCGGTACGGGTGTCTTTAAACTGACGATAGACCTCCTCCTCTCCGACTTCCAAAAAGAAGCCGTCTACATCGGCATGAATAGGGGCATCCGCTTCGTGTTCGTGGTCATGATCATCATCAATAATAGGGTTGTCATCTTCACCACAACCACCCATAAAAGGAAGCATCGCAACAAAAGCAAATAAAAATAAACGTGAAATAGTGACAGTCAAGTCGCGTTCAAAAAAATACGTAAACATTGTTTTCTCCAATTTTTGTTTTACGGCACAAAATTACGTGCCTGAAAATTTTTATGACTATAGCACAAAGCGTGCTTGATACAATACAGAAATTTTCATAGTAGATGTATAGGTGCAAAGATAGCGTCCACAGAAAGGTGCGCAAAAATATCGCACTTCCTACACATCCTTATAGTAAAATCCACAATCACCTGGACATTAGCGAGATTCGGAAACCCCACCAGCGCGATGGTATAGGGATTGTTGTTCATTGAAATGTGAACATATTTTCGGATTTTACTACAAACTATAGATAAATCGCAGAAGGAAATGGAACGATAGGGACGAAGGCGCGCAAATCTATGCAAGCACGATTATACCTATCCATTGTCCGCCTTTATGGCTTCTACAAAGTTAGGTCCCTCTGCAAGAAATTATAACCAAAGATAGATCACATCTTTAGATTCAAATTAATTTTAGATGGAATTGGAGAATATAGGTGGTGCGCGACTCTGGATATTTGTCGCTGGTATTAAGGGGACAAAAACAACCTTGCTCGGTGAAGGTTTATCAGAACAAGGGGAAGGTAGGACTATAGCAATTGGTTGGATTACGAATCCTACGGACGAATTGATAAATACACAAGCTGCACAACTTTCCGATGAATGGGAGGATTCATCGTGTTCAGACTCATGATTGTGTTCATGCTCATGCTCATGGTCGTGGTCGTGTGCATTTCCATGGTCGTGCAACAGCGGACCAAAGCCAAGCACTGTTACATAACAAACTATCACAAATAATAGGAAGATATTAGAAACAAATTTGCGGTTTTTCAAGAATGCAGACCTATTCGTACTGTGTATTTGCAATATATTATACTATACAAATTAGGTAATTGCAAATGTTTTTGAAGATATAGGGGTGGTTTGGTTATCTTCTCGTCGGTTGCATTTGCTGGAGTTGTTTAGATGGAATTTTGCGCAATCTGAACATTTCTCGCAGACTCGCGTAACGAAAATACGGTTCTAACTCGGACGGGATAGAGCCTTTAATCGAATCTTTTAACATCTGAAAATCAACGTCATATGTCCATTCTTCCCCTTCAAAAAGTGCGAAGGTTACAGATCCAGGAAATTCCTCGGCAATACGTTGGAAGTAATCATACATTTCTGCTTCTAATGCCCTCCCTCTTGCCTCAAACGCTGCACGATTTTCGAAAGTCCATCCTCCTGCTTCTTGGATATCCTTCAAGAATTCTTGTCCTTCACGCAGGTGTCTGTCAAATTCAGGAAACACCTCTTTGAGTAGGACAACCTTTGGGTCCTCTTGTGAGGATTCTTGTTTCTCTGATGCCGGAAGTGATTCTGCGGGTTTAGTGAATTCCTCTTCTTCAGATACCCCGATTGATTCTTCCATTTCGGTGTCCCACGCTTCTTTGATAGACGGATCGTCCACAGTGTTGAGTTCAGGTTGGGCCTCGATTTCAGGTGATGCAGCCGGTTCTACCTTCTCAGGCACTTGCTGAGAAGGCACAGTGCCTTTATAGATTTTAATAGGTTCTTGTGGCTGCGAATTTTGATATTGATTAAAGATAATTACCGCCGCTACTAATAGAATTCCTATTCCTCCACCATAGAGGAAGTGAATGTTTTTACGCAACATGATAGATACCTCCCTAAATCAGCGTAATAAGTTCGTCATCCTATAGAGTTTGGTTAGTAGAAATCAGTTTGAATTATTAATGACGGAATTTTAAGGTGGAAAACGTGCATAATTTGAAATATCTGAATTTTGATTTGAAATTATTCTCAGCGCTCGTTGAATTTAGTAGTTAGGTATTAAACTATTGAGACACCATAGGTGTCAATTTAGTGAGTAATGTTAGTGCGTCTGATACACCTTTCGCCCCTCTGGGGTTTGCTATTGATGGGTCAATGCGGACTATACACCTATCGCCTCTCTGAGGCTTTGGTCCATCACATATCAGCACCCGCTGAATGCCATACGCGCATTCATAGCGTTGATTTCGGTGCGGAAGGTGTGTAGGCTAAAATCGGGGTTAGAAACCCCTCCTACAAGAGCATTCGCAAATAGGTGGCAACTTGGGTTAATATGCTAACGTGAGTTTGATAATATTTTTAATATGAATTTGACACAATAATTTAAAGAAATCCAATACGATATCATGGCTATTCAAATTAGATGCCGAATATATTACAGCACTCCAGCGGAGTGCGATGTGTGCTGGATATCACATACCGCACCCGCTAAATGCCAAAAAGCGCATTTAGCGTTGATTCACGGAGCGGAGTGATGCGTAGGATAGCTGCTATAAACATATTGCTCCTAATGAAGATTAAAAAATAAACTGGGTAATTTAGCGAGGTTAGGAAACCTCGCCAGCAGAGATTTACACTTGCTGCTGGCAAGGTTTCCTAACCTTGCCAATTACCGAAATATTTACTTAAACTTCATACGGAGTAAAGGGATTTGTTCTGATATTCATGTTGGTTTCCATGTCAAGATAAACGTAAACGACACATAACATTTCATATTCAATTCTTTTTTCAAACTTACATTATACTACGGAGTGTTCCCGGGTTAATTCAAAGCTCATTCATCAGAGGTCCCGTCATTTTCTTTGTTCCCGCTAAGCATTAGATCTTCAGACATAGATTTTCTAAGTTCTGCTTTTCTATATTCATGGCGAAACACAAAGAAAAACATACCAAAAAGGACTGTGCCCATTAGACCGCAGAGACCAAATCCGTACCATATACCGTAAGGTTGTCCTGAAAAATATGCAATTATCCCAACTACAAGTGAAATAAATCCCACTGCAAATGCAAAAGTGTTAACACCTAAAACGAGTTCCTTTGCCTTTCCTTTTGGGATGAATATGCCTGCCAATATGCCGACAAGCGCTCCAAGGATGCCGACAAAACCACCCAATAGCCCTAACCATCCAGGGTTAAACCAAGGTTCATTCATGAGAATCCTCCTTATCTTCTTTGTTACTGCCAAGTGTCAGGTCTTCAGACATAGTTTTTCTAATTTCAGCATCTCTTGCTCTCTTGAGAATTACCCAAAAACCTAAACTAAAAAGAGATGTGCCCAGTATTCCAGCATGACCGAATCCGTTCCATACGCCGTAAGGTTGTCCTGATATATTAGCGATAATCCCGACTACGAGTGAGATGAACGATAAGACGAACGCGAAAGTGTTAACACCTAAAGTAAGTTTTATTGCTTTTCCTCTCGGAACAAACCCACCTCCCAATATTCCGATGAGCGCGCCAAGAATACCAATTATTGAGCCTAATATACCACCTATCAATCCAGGGTTCATCCAGGGTTCATTCATTAGAAACCTCCTATTCTACATTGTTGTCCTTGTGACTTACCTCTTACCTACAAGTGTTAAATCTTCAGCCATCAATTTTCAAAGTTCACCATCCCTATACATTTTGAGAATTAACCAGTATTCGACTTCAAAAAAAATTGCACAGTCTAATGCGTAAAAACCAGACCTCAACCATACCCAACGAGGTTGTCCGAAAAAATATGCGATGACACCAAACACAAGGAAAATAAATCCCATGACAAACCCGAAAGCGATAACACCTAAAGTAAGCTTCTTGGCTTTTCTGGTGAGTTTATTGGTTTTTCCTTTCTGAACAAACAACCATCCTAAGGTTCCGACAAGTGGACCGAGAGGAATAAATATCGCCATAATTAAAAGACCTAATGCCTCCTGTGAAATCCAAGGTTCATTCATCAGAAACCTCCACTTCTTCTTTGTTGTTGTGTCTATGGCCGTTACTTTCAAGTGTTAAATCTTCAGCCATCATTTTTCTCAGTTCAGCTTCTTTTGCTCTCTTAGGTATTATCCAAAAACCGAAACCAAAAAATACCATGCCAGGCAGTGCCATGAGTACAGCTATCAATAGACCAAGAGGATGCTCACGTGGAAATACAATCATTCCGAAGATAAGTATAATGAAACACATAATTAACCAGAAAGTGTTCAGACCTAAAGTAAACATCTTGGCTTTGCCTTTTAGAGCGAAGCCAACCCAAAATGCCATTATCCCTCCCACAAAACCACCATTTATTCCAGCAGAAAACTTACTTGGAAAGAGGTTATAATGACTTGAGAGAATAACTACAGATATTGATAGAATACCTATCCCCAATCCACAGAGGAACTCAATGATTTTACGCAACATAATGGACACCTCCTTAAAATTAGTGTAATGAGTTGCCTTAAAAGAAACGTCTGTTTTTTGACAAAGAGTTGACACTTCGGAAATTTGATGCTTTCTAATGTTGTTGATTCAAGGTTCATTCATCAGAAACCTCCACTTCTTCTTTGTTGTTGTGTCTATGGCCGTTACTTTCAAGTGTTAAATCTTCAGCCATCAACTTTCTAAGTTCGGCTTCTCTATATTTTTTACGAATTTGCCGGTAAAGCAAACCTAATGCTACCGTGAATTCTAATCCGAGAAACACAAGTACACGCCATACATCGGGAGGCTGTCCAAACAGATACGCGACTACACCAAACACAAACAATATGAATGTCACGACAAACCCAATAACGATAATGCCTAAAGTAAGTGTTTTCGCTTTTCCTTTTGGAACAAACAGTTCTGCCAATATTATGAGAGGTAAGGCGAGAAGAACAAGTATTACATGAAATATAATAAGCAGTCCCCACTGTGGAATCCAAGGTTCATTCATTAGAATTTTCTCCTTATTTTGATTCCTCATAAGCTTTAATAAGCGCTCTTGCTGCGCTCTGCGTCAATGTGCCCTCTGCAACCATTAGTCGTATTTTCAGTAAAAAAGGGTTTTCCTTATCTGAGTCATCAGCAATTTCTATTTTTTCAATCAGCCGATTCAGTCGTATTCTCAGAGTTGGATACGAAACCTTATACTGTTTCGCCAGGTCCTTAAGTGACCCAGAAGCAAGCACAAATCTTTTGATAAAATGTAGTTCTTCTTCGCTCAAAACTGATAGCCACTTCGGAATTTGTGTATCCATTGCATTGCCTCTCCCCTTAAAAGTGAATGCGATTTAAGGTATTAAAATATATTATACACTTAAATAATGTTAAATTCAAGTTTAATTTTATTAAATAATTCCCGTGCATCAACGCCAAATACCAAACGCATATTTAGCGTTGATGCACGGGGTTTAAGAGGGTGTTCACCGTGTTTTCTATAAATATTGCGCTCTTACGTGCAGTGACAAAAACTTTACATACTTATAAACGCGTTTTTGGTTTCAATTAAAATAGAATGCTGCTACAATCTGTTATATAATCTAAGCGTAATATAATACCATTTCTATTAATTTTTATCTCATTACCGGTTGTTAGAAATACAATGGGACAGCACAAACTAAATGACGACTAAGAAAATAAATCGGCAATTTGGCGAGGTTAGGAAGAAATCAACGGTATGAATGCCATTTAGGCATTCCCCGCCTCGCCAGCAGAGATACACACCTGCTGCTGGCAAGGTTTCCTAACCTTGCCAATTACCGAAATATTTACTTAAACTTCATACAGTTTGTGCTACATAAGAGAGATATATTATCAGAAATGGTATAATGTGAGGAATCCCATGACTGAGGAACAGAAATTTATTTTTGATCTTAAAGGATATCTCTTAATTCCAGAAGTGCTAACAACCTCAGAAGTAGATGATATTAAGTCCCAAATTGACACTATCCGCACCAACGCTGAAGCGTTACCGCCACATGAACGGCAGTTCCCAGGTGGTGCATCGTCATTGTTGATTGATCATCCTGCGATAATTGAAATTCTCAAAGAGATTTTAGGTGAAATCCGGATGGAATCGAGTTGGTTTACCTACCGTTCTATGGGCAATGGTGGACCTCCGCCGCACGGTGGTGTCCGAAATGTTAATCCCAACTTTAGTTACCAATGCACAAATGGGAAGATATATTCAGCATTAACACGAGTTGTCTTTGAACTCAACGAAGTCGAGGCGGGGGAAGGCGGTACTCTCTTTTTGCCTGGAAGTCACAAAGCCAATTTTCAAATTCCGGAGACACATCGGAACACGGATTCCCCACTTTTTGAGACGTATAGTTGCCCTCCCGGTTCCGCGATTATCTTCACAGAAAATCTCTGTCATTCTGGCGACACGTGGAAAAACCCGGATCGTCCTCGAATCGCTGTTTTTAATTGTTATAATTTTGTCGGTTGTCAATTTCACAAACCAACAGTGCCAAAACATATAATTGACGGATTACCACCTGAGAAGCAGGCATACTTCCGCGATGTTTGGGTTTGGCACCAAGGGGGGGCTGACAACGGTAAAAATCTCCGCTACGCAGGTTGACAAGGCGGAAAATAGGGACGCATGGCAAACAAAATTGAGACATCTTCAGCAATGCTTATCAGTACCGCAAAAGCTGATGCACGCAAAAGTGTCTCAAAGTGGCGTTGCGGAATTTTAGGAATATGTTTGAGTTTTCTGCCTTTTATCAATTTTTTAGCACTCGGTATATCAGCTGCTTTTGTGTTCCGCTTGGTACCGAAAATTGATTTATCCGTACCAGAGCGAGTGAGTATCTATTCGCACCATCCAGCACTCTATACCGAAACATACCGAAAGACAGTCAAGAAGTTTCGATTTATATATATCCTTTGTGGTTGGACCGTAGGAATAATTCTTACAAGACTAAATCTGATATTTTTTCCTGGGGCTTTATAGATATAACCCAAGTTGCTACCTATAAGTTTTAGACATGGAAACACCGTCTTTAATGAAAAACATGCTGATAATTAGCCAATATTTGTAGCGCAAACTGTCAGTTTGCGCACTTGCAGGCACAATCTAACAGATTGTGCTACATAGTGGCAACTTGAGTTATAATAGAGAACAGTTCATTATTGGTGAAATAGTGTACCGCAAACTGTTAGTTTGCGGACTAATATGCACAAACTAAATGAAGATTAAAAAATAAATTGGGTAATTCGTGGAAATATCCAGCAGAATACGCGTATGGTATTCTGCATTGGTTAGAAACCGCATCTACCGGGTTTGGGGAAAATTAGAATTACCCAATTAAAAACTTAATCTTCATAAAGTTTGTGCTACCTATGTGGCAACTTAGGTAGATATAATACCATTTGTAAAAAATAATTACTCCTTGCTGAATTTCATGAATTGCGGTGTTGGAAGGCGCAAACTAACAGTTTGTGCTACATAAGAGTGATATATTATCAGAAATGGTATAATAAATGAAGTTCTCATTAGAGAAATCAAACAGAAGGATCAATTATGAAAATTAGAGAGGTTGTTGTAACTGGGCAGAACCAAGTGGAACTCCAAACCACTGAAATGGACGATTCAAAACTTAGGCCGAATGAGGTGTTGATAGACACAGAATATACGTTTATTAGCAGCGGTACTGAATTGGCTAACTATACTGGAAAAGAACCAAAAGTTTTTCAGAAAGGTGCGTGGTGTGCTTACCCGTGGCGTTCAGGCTACGCGAACGTTGGGATTGTCCGCGATGTTGGCACAAACGTTACCCGCGCGGTGCCAGGAGACCGTGTTTTTACTTATGGACGACATGCTTCAACAATTCGGTATTCACAGGACAGCCTCATTGCACCAGTTGGAGAAACGATTGATCCTGGTGTTGTCGCTGCATCTCGGATGGCAGGTGTTGCGATGACTGCTATTATTGTCACAGAGATCGGCACTAATCCGCGCGTCATTGTGTTCGGATTAGGATTGGTTGGTAATCTTGCATCACAGATGTTCCAAATTCACGGATGTCGTGTTATCGGTGTAGACCCTGTAGCCGCAAGACGAAATTTAGTAGAGCGATGTGGTATTGAACGGACGATTGGCGGAGATGCAGACGAAGTACAAGCACAGATCCGAGATATAACAAACGGGGAACTTGGCAATATCACCGTTGATGCTGTTGGGCACAGCAGTGTTGTGATGCAAGCGCTTCGTGCAACCGCAAATCATGGGCAACTCATCATACTCGGTTCACCACGCGTTTCTGTTACCGGTGATTTGACAGAACTTCTTTCTGATACACATTTGCGTTGGATAACTATCCGTGGTGCGTTGGAATGGTGTGTCCCGATGTATCCTGGAACTGGCAACCGCACCTCGCAATTCAGCAAGCAACAGACTATTTTCGATTGGATGGCACGCGGGGAGCTGCACGTTGAACCATTAATCTCTCACCGCCTTAAACCTGAGCAAATTAAACAAGCTTACGATGGACTCCTTAACGAACCTGACACTTATACCGGTGTTGTTTTGGAATGGGATGCTTAACTGCAAAAAAGATAACGGTTTTAGGGTTTAGATCGCTGAAATAGCACCTTTTAACCCCTTATCATGAGGAGAATGCATAAGTCCTATATTAGACATTATAGTAGACTTTAGAATTAATCGAACATTCGGTTAGGAAACCGCATCTACCAGGGGTGTTGTAGCGTAAACTTCCAGTTTGCGCACGGATATGCACAATCTAACAGATTGTGCTACATAAGTAGCAACTTAGGTTACTTACAAGATTTCGAGAGGGCGGACACTGCTTTTTACTCAAAAAACAAAGCATTTCCGCTGATACTTACGTTTTCTGTTATCAATCGGGGTTAGAAACCCCTCCTACAAGAGCATTCGCAAATAGGTGGAAACTTGGGTTATTATAGAAAAATCCAACATATATACACACTTTTGGTCCGTGGAACCTAAATCGCCAGACTATGCAGTAGTGTACGCAAACTAAAAGTTTGCGCTACAATTGTGTGCAAGTAATTACAGATTTCACTGTAAAAAAATTGACATTTTTTTTTCAACTTGGTATATTATTCGCAACCTACATGCTCAATACTGTGTCTTTAGCATTTCATGTCGAATAATGATTCACAACCTCAAACGTCCCTCCTTAAAAATGTCCTGATTATCACACCGCTTAGTCTTATAGTACGCTTTGGCACATTTCTGATCTTCGTTGCGCTTGCCACTTGGTTCGGTGATACTGCGGAGATGGATTTTATCTACTATTATTTGGGTATCGCGACATTTCTGATTGAATTACTCAGTTCCGCTTCAGCATATTCTGTGCTCGTTCCGTTGTTAGCAGAAGCACGTGCGAAAGGTGAAACTGAAGCAAAACGTTGCGTACAATCCGTTTTTTCTTATTATATCAGGCAAATGCCGTGGCTCTGCTGCTTATTAGTTGCGATTTCATGGGGAATCTCACAACTCTTTTTTCCAAACGCGGGACTTACCACTTCCGCTGCGATCAGCATTGTGTGTGGATTTCTCATCTTTGCAGTAATTTCATCTTTCCGTTGGATGTTAAAGGCAATTTTAGATACCTACCAAGCGTTTCACCTACCCGTGATTGTGCAAGGTTTACGTGCTGTTCTGGTTATTGGAACTATCTTTCTATGTAAACCTCATATTAATTGGTTAAGCATTCCGCTTGCTCTAATCATTGGCGAACTGTTTCAAGCAATAATTCTATTTCACCGATGTGGTGTTGTCTTAAAACTACCCTTGCACAACTTATTAGTGCCACCAACCCACTCAGATACAGATGGATTTCTATACACAAAACGATTCCTGCGACAATGTATTCTGATGATGGGTGCAGCTATATCAGATGGATTGAATCCCGTTGTTGACAGAGGCATGGGGAGTTCGTTTGGTGCAAGTTCGGTCTCAAAACTGGATTATGCCCTCCGTTTATGTGCTATTCCTGAAACGCTTACAGGTGTGACGCTTCCTGTCCTGCTTTCACATTGGGCAAAGATATCTTCATCAGAAAATGGCAAGCAACTGCAGCAGAGTGTTTGGAGGGGTGTTTTAGTGATGATCGTTCTGATGGTGCCGTTTCTGATCGGCTTCTACATTTTCCGAACAGATATTGTAGCACTATCATTTGGACGTGGAAAATTGTCTGTAGAGGGGCAACGACATATCGCTTCTCTACTGGGTGTTTACCTGATTGGGATGCTGCCGAGACTAATTAGTAGGTTGCTAATTCGTGCACATTTGGCACGTCAAAACCATTTGACGATTGTCACCACGACGCTTATCAGGCTTATCCTGAATCCATTTCTCAATTGGATTTTTATGCAGTATTGGGGATTAGAAGGAATTGCATGGTCAACCGCTTTGCTCTCTTATCCGATCCTTGCGTATATTGCGATTGAATTTTGGCGAAAAAGCTAAACCGCAGAAAAACGTTCTGGGTAGTTAGACGTGATGCCTTGTACGCCGAAAGCACACATCTGACGCATACGGTCAATATCATCTACTGTCCAACACCATAGTGCAATACCACGGCGACGAACTTCATAAGCAAATTCATCGGTTATCAGTTGGTGATTAACGTTAAGCAAGCTGCTGCCGAGTAAACCGAGTTGTTGACACAGTGGGATGGGATGTGTGCGTCCGTCACTACTTCCGATAAGCCATCCTGTCGGAATACGTGGCTCTAAAGTGCGAACGGTCTTCAGAACAGAGGCGTGAAAAGAGATAATAACGGTGAGTTCAAGCAGATCCATCTCTCGGATTTTTTGGACGACAGCCTCGGCTATAGTGTCATCTTTAATTTCCAAAACTGCAATCGCATTGTCTGTAATACAAACTAACGCTTCCGCAAGTGTTGGTACCTGTTCGCCTTCAAACTCAGGATTAAACCATGCGCCGGCATCGGCACGTTTGATAGATTTTAAGGTTGTTTGCTTAATCAAACCACTCATGTTTGTCGTTCGATCCAGAGAAGCATCGTGTATTACAACAATTTCACCGTCAGCAGTGCCGTGCAGGTCAAATTCTACGGCATCTACACCGATTTCAATTGCTTTCTTGAATGCTGTAAGTGTATTTTCCGGGGCGATCCCTGATGCACCACGGTGTGCGATTCGAATCCACGAGTTCATAGTGCCCTATTCCTTATTATTATCATCCTGTTGTTTCATTTTCTTCATAAGAGTTGTGCGGCTGATACCGAGTAATTCTGCAGTTTTTTTCTGATTGTCCGCGCATTCATCTAACACGAGTTCAATGAGTGCTTTATCTAACAGTGTGACAACATCATCGTAAAGTTGTCGGCTACCTTCGGCGATCGCGGTTTTCGTAATTCCCCGTAAAAGAGATTTGAGAGATGTTTCCAACTGTGATGGATCGGGCGCGGTGGGACTGTGTCCTATATGTATTTCTGGCGGCAAGTCATCTGGTAAAATTACATCTGATCGGGAGAGCGTTGCTGCGCTTCTGAGGCAATTTTCTAACTCGCGGACATTACCGGGCCACGCATAATTTTGTATCAACTGCATGCCTTCTTCTGATATACCGCGGATCGGTTTACCGAGTTCATCCTGGATAAGTTGCAGGAAATGGGTAACAAGCAGTGGAATATCTTCCTGCCGTTCTCGCAGCGGTGGCAGATGGAGTGAGATACGTTTGAAACGGTAGTAGAGATCAGCGCGGAATTCTCCGAGTTTGACCATTTCTCCAAGCTCCTGATTTGTTGCAGCAATGACGCGCACATCTACTTTGAGTGTTCGTGTGCCACCTAACCTTTCAATTTCTTGTGTTTGCAGTGTGCGTAGCAACTTTACTTGCAGGGCAGGACTCATGTTAGCTACTTCATCAAGGAAAAGCGTTCCACCGTTTGCCAATTCGAATCGTCCGGGTTTTCCTTGCGCTTTAGCACCTGTGAATGCGCCTGCTTCATAGCCGAACAGTTCACTTTCTAATAGTTCATCAGGAAGTGCTCCGCAATCAACTGGGACGAATGGTTTATCCTTGCGTTCACTTCCAACGTGAATTGCGCGTGCAACGAGGTCTTTTCCTGTTCCCGTTTCTCCTTCAATTAGTACTGTTGTTGTGTTGCTCGCCATCACCCCGATGAGTTTGTAAATTTCACGCATCTGCTCGCTTTTTCCAACGAGTCGATGTCCCCGTTGTTCTGTTAGCGCACCGCTTTCTGTTTCTACAGGCAGCGTGCTGCGGACAGATTGCGTTCGAAAAGCACGTTCAAGGACACCTTTGACGACATCTAAATCTATCGGTTTCGGCACAAAATCGAACGCATGTAAGCGCATAGCCTCTACTGTTGTTTCTACATCGTCATAAGCGGTAATTATAACTACAATTACCCATGGGTGTTGGGTTTTAATTTCTGCCAACGCCTCCAAACCACTCATCCCGGGAAGCCCGACATC
The DNA here is from genome assembly GCA_965221425.1 of Candidatus Poribacteria bacterium. GTDB lineage: Bacteria > Poribacteria > WGA-4E > WGA-4E > WGA-3G > MSPOR6. The sequence goes on from OZ244889.1 coordinate 2,816,880, forward strand.
AAGTAAGATTACATCTGGTTTGTCGGATGCGATGCGGCGCAAACCATCCTCAGCACTGTTCGCGATGATAGGGTTGTAACCTTCACCTTCAAGGAACTGCTGAAATGCCCAACAGATTTTCTCATCGTCGTCAATTACTAGTACATTTTTCATGATAATCTGTCCATTACCTGTTTTGCATTCTTAACGTGAGTTCAGTATAAGCAATTTTTGTAGCGCAAACTTTTAGTAAATCAACGGTATGAATGCGCTTGGCAGCATGCGCCAAATCAACGGTATGAATGCCATTGGGCGAATACGCGTATGGTATTCGCCATGATTCCCCATGTGGCATGCTGCATGATTCCCCGTGTGGTATTCGCCATGATTTCCCGCCTTGCCAGCAGCAGGTGTGTATCTCTGCTGGCGAGGTTTCCTAACCTCGCAAAATTACCCAATTTATTTTTTAATCTTCATAAAGTTTGTGCTACAAGCAGAATACGCTTTTGGTATTCTGCTTTGGTTAGGAAACCGCACCTACCGTGGTTGTATGAGAAAATTTAAAGCATTAAAACTTCATATCTCTTACACCGAACTTACGTATTCTTACGTCTTTTGTCGTTTACCGCCTTCTATTGAAAGTAAAAACTTCTCACCATCATCACTCATTTCAGGTTTACCCCCTTCTACTGCCTGTTCCTCAAGTTTTTTCTTGAGAACTGGATAAGAATCCACAATAGGCGTTTCACTGAGAGATGTTAAGGCAGGTTTGCGCGCTTCTGCAGTTGGGATTGCTTCAGCGAGTTTTTCATTTTTCTGTACGGTGTGTGCTGCATCTCGTGCTTTGAAGTCGGGTAAAACCTTATCGGAAAATAGTTCTAACGATTCGCATATATCTTCATGTTGATTCATACCTGCTTGTTGAATGAAAACAACCTGATCGACGCCTGCCTTCTCCATGATTTCTAAATGTTCACGGACTTGGTCGGGCGTGCCGATTCCGGCCCGTGCTTCAGCAGGGTCTTGCTTTGATTGTTTATACAGTTCCCAAATATCTGTTTCACCCGGAATTTGTGAACCGTTATAATAGTAGTGTGCAAGGGCAAATCGGAAGAAACGTAAGCCATCTAAACCGCGTGCAAGAGCGGTTTCCTCGTTTTGATGGCAGGAAAAACCTGATACCATCGCGATATTTGGGTTCGCTCTTTGTGTTAGCGGGGTGCATTCCTTTTCAAAGATTTCGTAATATTCTTCTACCCAGAATTTTGCTTCGTTTGCATCAACAAAAGCGAAGGTAAGTGCGCCTAATCCATATTTGGCGGCATATCGCAAGCTATCTCGGCTGGAACAGGCTACCCATGGCGGCGGATGTGGTGTTTGCAACGGCTTCGGTACAACGTTGCGAGGTGGCATTGAGAAATGTTTCCCATCATAACCAGCATAAGGTGACTGGACCATCATTTTTGCAGTTTCACGGGTACATTCTTCCCACATCTCTCGTTTGCATTTTGGGTCAACGTTGAATCCACCGAGTTCCATGTGCGATGCAGACTCACCTGTTCCCCACTCTACGCGCCCGTTTGATACCAAGTCAAGTGTAGCGATGCGTTCGGCAACGCGAGCTGGATGGTTATATGCTGGTGGCATCAGTACAATGCCGTGTCCTAACCGTATCTGCTTTGTTCGTTGGCTGCATGCTGCGAGAAATACCTCTGGTGCAGAAGAGTGTGAATACTCTTCAAGGAAGTGGTGCTCTACTTCCCAAATATAGTCAAACCCAAGTTTGTCAGCTAATTCTACTTGTGCTAACGCGTCTTGAAAAAGTTTGTGTTCTGCCCCTTCGTGCCAGGGACGAGGAATTTGGTGTTCATAAAACAGCCCAAATTTCATGCGTTATGTTGTTTCCTTTCTCATATTGCTGTGAATTTCACAGTATTTATGGCAGATTTTGGAATTACTATATACTTACATCGGCGAGGTTAGGAAACCTTGTCTACCGAGGGTGAAGTGTCTATTTATAGTAAAACCTATAATTATAGTAAAATCCATAATTACTTGGACACAACGGTAGGTTCAGTTTCCTAACCGAACCATAGGCGTCAATTTAGCGTGCATCCAGGCCCAGTAGGTTTTGTTGAGCAGCACTGCTGAGTGGACAGGATAGGTGGAGGTTTTTGCGTAGTCTCCGGTTCGGTTACAAACCGAACCTACCGGCCTGGGCATTCAGTGCATAATTCTTTTCTTCAATTGACGCTTATGGTTCAGTTTCCTAACCGAACCTATGTAAAATCGTGCGGTTAGAAACCGCACCTACCAGGGAGTGTATACATATTTTTGGATTTCACTATAATGAACGCTTCTGTAGCGCAACCTGTTAGTTTGCGGACACTACTGCACAAACTAACAGGTTGATGCTCAACTACTCTTATCGGTCATGTTTCCAAAACAGGTTTATCAAAATGTCCCAATACTTTCAAAGTTCACTATATTTTAGAATTCACTATAGTATGTATCTAAGATTTTTCGAGCGTCTGCATTTCCGCTTCTGTTAGCTGCCATTCAAAGATGTCCATATTTTCACGTAGATGTGGTTCTGAACCGGATTTTGGTATGACAACAATATCTTTCTGGACAAGCCATCGCAATGCGACTTGTGCTGCTGTCTTTCCGTGTCTGTCGCCAATTTCCGCTAATTCTGTGTCGCCCGCAAGGTTTCCTACAGCGAGCGGTCTGTGGGCAGTGATAGGAATGTTGCGTGTTTCACAATGGTTTCGCAACGCTTCCTTGTTGTTGCGGACATGGTATTCAACCTGATTTGTGCAAATTGGCAGTTTCGATACCTCACATGCCCGGTCAACTTGGGCAATGCTAAAATTGCTGATGCCAATACTTTTGAGTTTGCCCGCGTCGTAGATTTCTTGGAAAGCACCAAAAGTCTCTTCAAACGGCACGGTGTCGCTTGGCCAATGGATTAACAATAGATCGACGTACTCCATCTGCAAATCGTTTATACACACCTCAAACTGGCTTATCACATCGGCATGTTTCAGATGGGTATTCCAAATTTTAGTTGTTATAAATAGATCGGCACGTTCAACGTTTACATTCCGAAGTGCCTTTCCAATTTGCCGTTGGTTTTCGTACATCCACGCCGTGTCAATGTGAGTATATCCCAATTCAATTGCTATTTTGATAATCCGTTCACACTGCCTGCCTTTTAGTTGCCAGGTGCCTAAACCTAACATTGGCATTTCGTGTCCGGACGCAAGTTTGACGTTTTCCATAACTATACAATATGGGTTTTAAAGCGGAAACCCAAACACTCCTTTTTTAACTGCATGGTAGTCAATTTTGGGTAAAAGTCAAGAGAAATATGACGCCTTGCGTAGGTCTGTAGACGGCATATATCAGACTCTAAACAACGAAATAATATCCTTCATTTTCCACGCTAAAATCAGAATTCCCGCGAGCAAAATTAGATACCACACAATCATCGCTTTTACCTGCTTTTTCTTGAAGAACGAACGTTCTGGTCTCTTCTGATTCATAAGGTTGCTCCTTACGCTTAGACTGCATTTCCGACACTGCTGCGATTATGATAGCATATATCTCGAAAAATGTCAAAACCGTTCTAAAAACGGGGTGTGTAAACATTGGGGCAAAGTTTGGACTAAGGTGCGTTGTCTGAGGCGTTTCCCATTTTGCTGTCTGAATCGCGGATTGTCACCAAATCAACGGTATGAATGCCATTTAGGCATTCCCCGGATTTCACCGATTTCGCGGATTATTAAGTTTAGGACTCCTAAACGCCTATTCAAAGTTTGCCTAAATCTCTTGAAAAGGAACTTATCTTGGCAACCTCCCCTCCGCGTCTTCCGCGTAATCCGTGTAATCCGCGATTCAGACACACATGCCAAAAACTTACACACTCCCAAAAACGCGTCAACAATAAATATCCATAGAAACGGTATAACCTTGACTTTTGCCCTGAAATGTGATAAAATTCCATAGAAAATAAAACGGTATTGCTACATAAAGGAGACACCGAATTTTGGCGTTGTCGGGCGAGATTTGCGAATCTATATTTTAAAGTACAAGCCAAAACTTACTGTTTGATATAACATGGTTGAATTTTACGATACAACACTCAGGGACGGTAGCCAAGCTGAAGGCGTAGCATTCTCGGTTGAAGATAAACTTATCATCATAGAAGTGTTGGATGAATTGGGTATCCGCTACATTGAAGGTGGCTACCCTGGTTCTAATCCGAAAGATATAGAGTTCTTCAAACGAGCAAAAGATATGTCGTTGAAAACGGCAACGATTGTGCCGTTTGGCAGTACGCGCTATCCTACTTATGCTCCCGATACGGATCCGAATTTGGCTGCTTTGCTTGATACAGGTGCAAGAACTGTTACGATTTTTGGTAAAAGTTGGGGGCTCCATGCAACGGATGTGTTACGGGTTACAGCGGATGAGAACTTAGAATTAATTGAGAGTTCAGTTAAATATCTTGTAGAAAATGGGCGTGAAGTGATTTACGATGCAGAACACTTTTTTGATGGTTATGCTGACGATTTGGAATATGCAGTTGAGACGCTCCATGCGGCTACTGCAGGGGGTGCGAAATGCCTTGTTCTCTGTGATACTAACGGAGGTCGGTTGCCTTTAGAAATTCAGCAAGGCGTTGAAGCAGTGATGTCCGCGCTACCTTTGCCTATCGGTATCCATGCACATAACGACGCGGGTATGGGGGCAGCAAATTCTGTGTTAGCTGTTCAAGCTGGGGCAAACCATGTGCAAGGAACATTCAACGGTTACGGTGAGCGGTGTGGAAACGCGAATCTTGCTGCTATTATTCCTACAATTCAGCTTAAGTTAGGTATTGATTGTATTAGTGATGAGCAACTGCGAACAATTACTGGCGTATCACGTTTAATCAGTGAGTTGGCAAATCTGCCGCATGATGAGCGTCAACCTTACGTTGGGCGTTCTGCTTTTGCGCACAAAGGTGGCTTACACACCGATGCCATCCGTAAAAACCGCCTTACTTACGAACATATTGAACCGGAAAAGGTCGGCAATACACAACGTATTCTTGTTTCCGACCAAGCGGGCCGGGGTACTATCATGAAAAAAATTGAGAAGGAGTACCCGAATTATGATAAAAACTCGCCACAGGTGCTTGAACTTTTTAATCGCCTGAAAGAACTCGAGAATGAAGGGTATCAGTATGAAGCCGCTGAGGCATCTTTTGAACTGTTGACACGCAAAGTCTTTAATGGATATGAATCCTTTTTTGAACGGCTCGGTTTTCGCGTCATTATTGAGAAATTCACTGATCACAGCATACGTTCAGAGGCAACGGTGAAAGTCACCACACCAGATGGTGCTACGACCCACACGGCAGCGGATGGAGATGGTCCTGTCAATGCATTAGATACTGCACTCAGGAAAGCACTTGAACAGTTCTATCCCGCCTTACAGACAGTCAGGTTGGTAGATTACAAAGTTCGGGTTTTGGATACCAAAGCAGACACCGGTTCAAAGGTGCGTGTGCTTATTGAAGCAAGTGATGGCGAAATAAATTGGAGGACCGTCGGCGTTTCAGAAAACATTATATCTGCAAGTTACGAAGCACTGATTGATAGTTTTGAATACAAATTGTATAGAGAAGAAGATTCATCTAAGTAAATCCATCCAAATGTTTCATAAAGCTAAACTTTCCTTGACATTATTTTATATAAATGTTATACTAATTATAACATTTATTGGAGGTGTGACATGGGAAATTTAGATCAAATTGAGAAAGCAGCGCAAAAACTCATTGGGCTGTGTCAGAAAGAGAAACCGACAAAGGCCGATAAACAAAAGATGTTAGTGCTACATGCCGACATCCTTTCTGGTATTGAAAATCTTACGGAATGTGAATTCTGCGGAGCAATCAGTGAAGTGATTGTAACAATGACATTGGCTGAAGTTACAGCGAAATTGTGCAAGGAGTGTGGTTTTAAAGCGTTGGATGCGGGGAAAATTCAGAAGACAACACCTCGCAAACGGACTCGCACTGTGAAAACGCGGAATACTGATTCAAAGAAGACAGCATCAAACCCTGCTGAAGCTCCTCAAGAACCGGAGTCTCCTGCGGCATTGCATACGCGCGTGGAAGAACAGACTGGGATTAAGAAAACTGATGTTAAACGTCTGCACAAAATCGTGCAGGAAATTGCAACCCCGATGAATTTGGAAAACACTTTGACTTACGTGAAACGCGAAGTAGAAAACGCTAAACTCAAGGTGGATGAAGGGGCTTTGGAGAAAGCGGTAGAAATCTTGATAGATGCATAAGAAATACTATAGTTTGGACAATTTTAATAGTATCCATCCGGTAGATTTAAGTTAGATGAAACGCTGGATAGCTCAGAAAGATGCTGATACACATTTCGCCCCGCTGGGGCTAAAGAATGTGGAGCACCGCTCTTCTATACATATTCCGCCCCACTGGGGCTGCTCTTATCGCATCCGCCATAAGTTTTTTCTATGAGTATTCACAAAAAATGTAACGCGTAGAAAAACAATTTTCAGTGTTCACCTAACCAGTAGCCCCAGCCAAATCAACGCCAAATGCGCGTGGCAGCATACGCGTGTGGTATGCTGCATGATTTGTCGGGCCTGAAGAGCATATCAATCAATGAATTAGACAGACAAGATGTTCTTCTAATGTGAAACAATGTTGGGGAAAAGTTATTTAGCACAACACGTATCTTTATACAAAACAACACCATTCTTCGTGGAAGGTAAACTTATGACCCTTATCGTATCTGTCATATCAGCAGATGGGATTGTCCTTGCAGGGGATAGTCTTTCTTCGTTAGGACGCCAAATTAATAGGAGTAAGGTAAGTGAGATCACATGCCCGAAATGTGAACATACGCATGTAGTCCAAGCAAATTTCCAGAGCAACGTAAGGAAGTCAACTTATTCTCATACTGAAAAGGTTTTCCCTTTTTTGAAAAAGTATGGAATTGGTGTTTTTGGCTCAGGACTTATCGGAAATTTTTCTGTGAACTTTTTAGTGCGTTCTTTTGAGGACTACGTTAAAGAACGCATAGCTAAAGAACACATGTTCATAAATGGGGTGTCCGAGCTCGCCAGAGAACTCGGTGTAAACCAACATAAATTGTTAATGGCAGAAATTGAAAGACATGATCAATCACTTGATGATTTTCCCGATAATCATATCTTTGTTGGCTTTCAAGTCGTAGGATACGATCTAAAACAACCTAAAATTATTGAAGTTTTATTGGGGAAAGAAATAAAAATAAAGGTTTTTGAAGATTTGGCGTGTTACGCTTCAGGTAATACCAAAGTTGTTGAGATGATACGAGAACATTACAAAAAAGAGATCGGAACCGAGCCTCTGTATCAAGTATTTTCTCTACAGGAGGCTATTGACTACGTTGAATTTTTGATCCGAACAACGATTGATTATCAAAGATTTTCCCCAGAAATCCCCAATGTCGGAGGCGATATTGATATTGCACTCGTGACACCCTATGATGATTTTCAGTGGATTCGCCAGAAACCACTGGGCGAACTTCTACGAGGCGGCAATCCATGAAACAACTATTGACCCCAATGACATACACTATTAGCCCATTACCTGAAACACCATTAAGTCACACGACTATAAGTGTTGCCGTAATGACTCCAGTTATTGAAGATCAACGCACCGAAAAAGAGGTATCAGGGACGCCAGTAGAGGAATCACGTATTCAATTAATTGAAGTGGAAGATCAGGATTTTCTCGAAAAATACACTGCCTACGTGACCAAAAAAGTGTCCCGTTGGTATGGTTGGATTCCTGAGTTTCCTGAGTTCAGATATGAGGAAAAAACCAAAAAGGAACTACTCAAAACGCTTAAAAAGGAACTCCATGAAACCTTAAAGGCGCGCGATAAGGCATGGGACAAGCAAATTGAAGAAGATATAAAAGCAGGGAAACTTGATCATCTTCGAGAAGAAGCGCTTGAGGATATCCGTGCAGGAAGATACACAGAAATATAGTGAACTTTGAAAGTATTGGGACACTTTGACAAATCTATTTTGGAAACATAACGGACAACAGTACTTGTAGCACAATCTGTATGAATATTATAACCTAAGTTGCTACGGACAAGATTTCGAGATGGCGGACACTGCTTTTTACGAAAAAACAGGGCATTTCCGCTGATTCTTATGTTTTCTGTTATATGTCGGGGTTAGAAACCCCTCCTACAAGAGCATTCGCAAATAGGTGGCAACTTGGGTTATATAACAAACTCACTATCCTGCTATCCAGTTGGGATATCTTTTACCCAATCACGATGTTCTTGATACCATTCAACGAGTGCAGTGATCCCTTCACGAAAAGTCACTTGTGGTCGCCATCCTAAAAGTTCTTCTGCTTTTTGGATATTTGCCCATGTAGCGCGTACGTCGGCAGGATGGAACGGTTGATGTGAGAGTTCCGCTTTCTTGCCGACAAGTTCCTCTATCAATCTAATTGTGTCAATTAACACAATCGGACTATCCGAGCCGAGGTTGATAACCGAATATCCAAGTGGTTTCAGCCCAGCAATTACGCCGCGCGCAATATCTTCAACATACGTATAATCGCGTGAGGATTGTTTCCCATCACCGTAGACGATTACCGGTTTCCCTTCACTAATCCATTGGACAAAACGGAACGCACTCATATCTGGACGCCCGGCGGGTCCGTAAACGGTAAAGAAACGAAAAATAGTTATGTCAATGTCGTAGAGATGGTGGTAACTATGGCAGAGTGCCTCTGCACCTTTTTTTGAGGCAGCATAGGGAGAGAGCGGTCCATCTGTGTTTGCCTCTTCACTGAACGGGAGCGGATTATTAGCACCGTATAAACTGGAAGTAGAAGCCAAAACAAATTTTTTCATTTCAGTTTCACGACAGAGTTCCAATAGGTTTAAGGTGCCTGTTACGTTTGTATCAATATAGACCCAAGGATTTTCAACGGATTGCCGAACACCAGCACGCGCCGCGAGGTTAATCACAGCATCATAATGTTCATTAAATATCGGTACAAGTGAAGCACGGTCGCAAATATCTATATGGTGGTAATGAAAGTCGGGGAATGCTTGGAGTTGTGATAGTCGCCACTTTTTTACTGTCACATCATAAGCATCATTTAAATTGTCAATTCCTACTACGGTATGCCCGCCTGCTATGAGGAATTCAGTAACTTTCCACCCTATAAATCCAGCGCATCCTGTGACGAGATATTTCATACGAACCTACTTTTCATTTTGCCATACCAAATTATGGTAGATTTTGAATTATAGTGAACTTTAGAATTAATTGGACATTAGGATCGGTTCGGTTAGGAAACCGAACCATAGGCGTCAATTTAAGAAAACATAAGAATTATTATGCTCACTTTCGATACACCCGGTTATTGGGTTTACCCTCTTTTTAGTCCCGTAGGGACGATATGTTTATCTTTCTATACCGTTCCTACGGAACTCAAGAGGGAGGGGCAACATTTTTCTATAAACATTGCGTCCCTACGGGACTAAAGATACCGCATAATACAAATCAAAATTCTAAAATTGACGCCTATGATTCAGCGTTAATTCACTCCCACAAGAGCATATTGGGATAATACGGAGCGGTTGAAAACCGCTCCTACCGTGTAGTAGATACTCATAAAAGCAGATTCATTTCTTAAATTGACGCCTATGGGTATTCGCCATGATTCCCCGCCTTGCCAGCAGAAGGGTGAAGGTGTCTATTTATTTTACAGGACTTACGCACTCCCCCTTGATAAGGGGGTTAGGGGGTTAAAAAGGCGTTATTTCAATGATATTTCAGTGATTTAACCCCCTAAATCCCCCTTATCAGTGGGACTTTAAGAGAAAATGCGTAAGTCCTATTTTATAATTCACCGATAAGACGCAAACTAAAGTCTGCTCTACAGAAGTGTCCCATTAATTATAGGTTTTGCGATAAAAAGTTGCTTCTATTCTCTCTTGTGCGCGATCTGCCATCTCGGATTCAATCTCATACCCGATGAAATTTCTGCCTTCAAGTATTGCAGCGACACCTGTTGATCCGGAGCCTGCGAAAGAATCAAGTACGAGTGCGCGCGGTGCGGAGAAAATGCGAATGAGATGTTGCAGTAAATCAACAGGTTTTGCGGTCATGTGTCCATGTCGTTCTTTAGGTTTATTTGCTGGAATAACAGTTCCAGGGAATTGTGTTGCATTAATCAAAGGATTATTGACATCAATTAAGCCGGTTTCCCACTTGTCCCAGTTGTCCACAAAAGTGCCGTCTCTGGGGGCTTGTCCGAGAATTATCATTTCCCCTTGTGGCTTCAATTGTGGTGTTTTCCGTCCACCTATTTTACTGATAAGTCGCTCTTTTTCCTCTACAGAGATTTTCCGTTTCTGGATAAAATGATCTTGCGAAAAAGCTTTTGCTTGCCCTTCATATCGCCAAATCAAAACGTCGCGTATTTCAAACCCGGAATCTTCTAATGCGGTGGCGGTTCTATGTGCGAGTCGGTTTTGGCTAAAAACGAGGCAAAATCCGCCAGGGCGAATAACGCGCATCCATTCTTCTGCAACAGGTGAGAGAAAACGTTGCAATTCTTGTCCTTGCTCAACGGAAAACTTCATTCCCGCTGGTAGTGAACCGATAACTCCTGGTTTCACTCGTGCATTTAACTTTTGTGTATCCCAATCATCCCCCATGCCGTCAATGAAATAGGGTGGATCTGTAAGTACAAGAGAGATGGAGTTTTCTGCAAGTTGTTTCATTCCGATCCGACAATCTTCATTTTCTATTTTTGCAGATAAATCCTCATGAGGTGTTGATGGATGGAATAACTTTTGCTGATATGCTGAGAATTTGTCTGGACCATCAACGATATTTTCGTTTTTCAAAGTGAATGTCTCTGTCAGGTAATTGTAAAGTGAACTGCCTGCTGTATTTTTGTCATTTGCGATCCATTCTGGTTAACGTTTGGTTTCTGCTATCTTCAAGAATTATTCTCACTCATCATCTACCTGGAAATCATCAAGTTGCTCTTGAAAAAGTGCCAACTCTATTTTTGCCTCTTCAAATTTTGCCTCTATTTCGGTTTCAAGTTGCTGCAATCGGGTTTGCTGCTGGATTATCAAATTGTCCATCTTATCAACTTTCTGCTGCATACTTATAATATTGTCATAATTAGCATCTGAGCGATTACAAAGTATCATTAACTTACGATAATATCTTATACCTTGGTCTAATAAGGTCAACCCACCACTGATATGTGTGAGTTCTACGCGATACCGCTCTAAGTCTGCTCCTGTTAGAAGGCCGGTAAGTTTCTTTAATGCCTCATTCAATTCGGTAAGCTGAATTTGCCTTTCAGACCAGAGTATCTTTTTCGCGATGCCGTCTGGGGTATTGTCGTCAATGACTGCGGCATGATTTTTAAGATGTGCCTGAAGTTGTTTATCTAAGTTCGCTAACTCTGATCGATGATTTCTGATTTCCTGTCTAAAATCATCACAATAAGTCCGAATTTTAGGTAATTTTCCGTGAAGTTCTTGATACTTCTGTTTCAATTTTTCTACCTTTATAATAAAAGTCGGATACTGAATCTTAAGATTCTTTGAGGTTTCAAATTTGAGTTTTCGTAATTTAGTTGGGTTAGGAGATGTTCTTTCCAGGCTCATGAGACCGCATAAAGTTGCCATTGAACCTGAAAAGGAGAGAAGTGCTGAACCGGCGAAAAATAGGATGCTTTCTGCTGCTTGAGCCAATCCCAACCATCCGATTACACCGACGAATGAACCGCTGCCTATGAGGAGCATCGGAAAGGATAAATATTTTGTAATTTCACCTTTGACTTTGGAATCCATATTTATCTCCTGTGTATAACATAATATCTCAAGCCGCCAGGTGCAATCGCAGCTTAAGGTTATTTAGATTGAGGGGTGTGCATAAATAATTCCGATGTTAAATATGCGTTTTTAGGTAGTAGGCACACGCCGTGTGCCGTCCACAAGTTTAAAGAGGCGCAATGAATTGCGATTAAACAGCACTTTGTGAAATAATGCTGCACCTAAAGTCTGTCCCTGGCTGTGCTGATACGCCAAATATTTATGCACACCCCTCATTTAATTAATAGCGTATCAATTTGTTTTTTGAGCTCTGCGTAAATTTCTGGTTTGAAATTCGTTTTGCGATGAAACACAATCTTTCCTTGTGACGAAATCAGATATAGGTTCGGTTTCTTTTTTTCTGTCCGATAACGTTGATGTACTTCCCCTTTCCAATCGAACAGGAATGTGACAGGTGGCGGATTTTTCTTCAATCGGGACCGAATGAATCCTTTCGGTATAAATCCTGGCACACTTCGCATATCTGCGATAATATAAGCAGTAAGCCGTTTATCTTTCTTATAGTCTTTCTGAAATGCTTCTGCCCATTTGTCATCTTCCTTTCGAATCTTCCGATTGCCCATAATTAGAAAAACAAGCTTTCCGCGCAGCTTCTTTAAATTGTGCTCCTTTTTTTCAGCGTCTTGAAGCGTAAAAGTAGGTGCTGCATCGCCTACTTTTGGCGGTTCTTTCTCTGCAAAGCTCCCAATGCCTATTAATATAACGAAAATGGATAGATACGCGGTAACTTTCATCATATTTGCATTTTAGCATAAATGGTCAATAGATGTCAAGCAGCGTGTGAAGATAAATGTGTCCAGCTGTAGTATTGATTGATAAAGATGGAAAGATTATTATGTTTCGCTACGAAGATGTGCATTCTCAAGTCGCTTGGTGGCGAAACTTGAAGAACTTGTTGCTATACATCTTGGACTGTGCTAAAATAGAGAATAGGAGGTATCACTTTATGGCATATTTTATCACTGACGAATGCATTGGGTGTATACAGTGTTTAAGGAATTGTCCGGTTGATGCAATTACCGGTGACCGAAATAAGTTACACATTATAGACCCGAATGTGTGTATTGATTGCAGTGCATGCGGAATGGTATGCCCGGTGGAAGCAATTCGTGACCAATTCGGTGAAGTGTGTAAATTTATCAAACGTCCCTCACATCGCCCGATAGCTGTTATTTATGAAGAACTTTGCTCGGGATGTGATTTCTGTGTGCAAATCTGTCCGTGGGAGTGTCTTGAAATTATAGATCCGATAACAAACGAACATGCTAACAGTTTCTTTGGTATCTGTGAACTTGTGAAACCGAAGGATTGTGTTGGTTGTCTGCTTTGCGAAGAGGTTTGCATCAAAGATGCTATCCGAGTCGAATCGCCCGTGTTGCTGGAACTTGCTGAGGCTGCAGACTGAGATTTACCGATACGCCAATTATAGTGAACTTTGAAATTATTGGGACACTTTGACAAAACTATTTTGGAAACATAACGGACAACAGTACTTGTAGCATAATCTGTTAGATTGTGCCTGTGAGAACGCAAACTAAATGAAGATTAAAAAATAAATTGGGTAATGTAGCGAGGTTAGGAAGAAATCAACGGTATGAATGCCATTTAGGCATTCCCCGCCTCGCCAGCAGAGATACACACCTGCTGCTGGCAAGGTTTCCTAACCTTGCCAATTACCGAAATATTTACTTAAACTTCATACAGTTTGCGGGACAGAAATGTCCCATTAATTGTAAGTTATACTATATAGTGAAATCCACAATTACTTGGACATTGGCGAGGTTAGGAAACCTCGCCAGCAATATGATGTGGCTTCGCCAGCAATATGGTGTGAGGATTGTTGTTCAATAAACAAAGAACCCCAACCCGTTGTTATGGGTTGGGGTTCTTTGTAGAAAATACCCCCGACGAGATTTGAACTCGTGTCGCCGCCGTGAAAGGGCGGTGTCCTTGGCCAGGCTAGACGACGGGGGCAGAAAATTAAGTGAGCCGTACAGGAATCGAACCTGTGACCCCCTGATTAAAAGTCAGGTGCTCTATCCTGCTGAGCTAACGGCTCAAATCACAATATATTATTGTACCCTCATTTTGGGCAAATGTCAAATTAAAATGCAAAACTTTTGAAGGTGTATTGTGGAAAAGTTTAGCGAGACATTTCTACCAGAGCGGGTCGCCCAATGTTACAATCTGATTTCTATCCGGTCCGACAGAGATAATCGGAATTGGCACATTGAGATAATCAGCAACATACTTGATGTAGTCTTTAGTGCGCTGTGGGATATCTTCAACGGAACGTGCTTCAGTCAAAGGTTGTTCCCATCCGGGCAATGTTTCATAAACCGGTTCACACTCTTCCAAAACTTTCAGACTGCTTGGGAAGGTGGTTGTCTCTTTACCTTTATATCGATATGCGACACAGACTTGTATGTCAGCAAGCGTATCAAACACGTCGAGTTTTGTGAGTGCAATGGCGGTTAATCCGTTAATGTGTGTTGCGTATCGGAGTGCTACAAGGTCAAGCCACCCGCAGCGTCTTGGTCGCTGCGTTGTTGCGCCGTATTCCTTACCGATGTCTCGAATTTTCTCATCCAGATCGGGTGGCATTTCAGTTGGAAATGGGCCGCCACCGACGCGCGTAACATACGCTTTTGAAACACCTAAAACTTCACCAATGACTTTTGGTCCAATACCGAGCCCTGTGCACACCGCGCCTGCTGTACAGTTAGACGAAGTGACATAAGGATACGTGCCAAAATCTATATCAAGCATTGTTCCCTGTGCGCCTTCAAACAAAATCCGTTTTTCAGCAGCGAGTACTTCGTGCATGAACGCAACCGTATCTGTAATGTATGGTGCAATCCGTTCAGCATAGTTATAGTAAGTTTCAAGCAGGGTGTGCCGGGCAACATCACCTACTTGGAGCGCATCTGCTTTAGTTTCAAGGTTGTAATCAAGTTTCTTTTGGAAATGGTCAAATTCCAGCAGATCTCCGACACGAATACCTGCGTGTCGATTCATCTTATCGGAATAGGTTGGTCCGATTCCGCGCGAAGTTGTCCCGATTTTTGTCGCACTTCCCATCTGCTCCCACTGTTCAACGGTCTTGTGGTAGGGCATAATGAGATGCGCGCGATCACTTATCTTCAGATTTTTACTACTGACTTCAACACCCTGTGCTTGCAATCGGTCGATCTCACTGAAAAGCGTTTCCAAATTGATAACAACTCCGTTGCCGATAACATTTACGGTGTTAGGTCTGAGGATGCCAGATGGGATCAGATGCAGGATAAACGTCTTGTCGCCGAGAACAATGGTATGTCCGGCGTTATCACCGCCTTGATAGCGCGCGACAACATCCGCGTGTTCAGCGAACACATCGGTGAGTTTCCCTTTACTTTCATCACCCCATTGGGCACCTAAGATAACAATGTTTGACATACTAATCCTATCCTATCTCGTAGGACAACAGTGCATAGAACGATATAAAACTTCTATTCCACCGAATGCACGAAAAATTAACGTTTGGAGAATTGGAACCGTGCGCGTGCGCCTTTCTGCCCGTATTTCTTACGTTCTACCATCCGCGAGTCGCGTGTTAGAAACCCAGCTTTTTTCAAGGTAGGTTTCAACGATTCATCAGCCTTAACGAGTGCGCGTGCCAGGCCGTGCGAAATAGCACCGGCTTGACCGGTATTCCCACCGCCACGGACATTCACGCGGATTTCAAATTCACCGCTTCGTTCAACGTGTTCAATCGGTCGGCGGGCAGCTTGCACATGGTCAGAGCGGTCGAAGTACTCCTCAATAGGTTTTTTATTGACGATAATGCCGCCTTCGCCCCCTGGAATAATTCGAACACGTGCCACAGAGGTCTTACGTCTGCCTGTTCCCCAATATTGTTCAATAGCCATATTTTTCCTCAACTGTTAGAAAGTTAAAACTTCCGGCTGTTGTGCCTGGTGTGGATGGTTTGGACCTGTATAAACCTTTAAGCCCTTCATTAATTTTGCCCCGAGACTATTTTTGGGTACCATCCCTTTGACAGCAGCCGTAATAATAAATTCTGGGCTGCGTTCCATTTGTTCATTGAACGTTCGATATTTATCACCACCAGGATAACCGCTATGTCGGAAGTAGGTTTTCTGCTCAGCTTTATTTCCGGTGACAACGACTTTTTCAGCGTTAATCACAGCAACACGACAGCCTAAATCCGCGTGTGGTGTAAAACCGGGGTCATGTTTCCCTCTTAGTACTTGCGCGATTTGAGATGCCAAGCGTCCAAGCACTTGTCCTTCCGCATTCACGACGTACCACTTTATCTGTTTATCGGATTTAGGAAAATAGGTTTTCGTTTTCAATACCATAATTCTTAACCTTTTTAGAGAATGCTTTCATTCCCTATATGAAAGTTTGTTCACATGTGTAATTGTATTATACTATAAAAAACGCGAGTTGTCAAAATAAAATGCGTCTGTCCTGACCTGAAAATGCGGAAATTGCGTCCATCTCACATACAATATACAAAAATGCTCTAAAAGAAAAAAGTTGTTGCGCAAAAAATTTAAACGTCGTATAATACTTAAAAATGTAGAATTACTTATAAAGGTAGAATTACTTATAAAGGTAGTTGACATTTTTTGTAAAGTATAGTATACTTTAATAAAAGGTGTGATAAATAAATGCACAAGATGTGTATGTTGCACCTGGGCACGCTTACCCGGCTTGTTGCTGGGGCGCGCTGATAGTGTTAGTGTCACTCTCAACGCGCGGCCATGCCATATAGCGAGTATGACAGGGCTGGTTTTCATTATATCACAGATGGCCTGTGATTGGAATATGAAAACCAGCGGGCCCGAAGGAAACAGTTGACAGCAACTTTTCATTTTCCTGCCAACATCTCTCCTTTCGGGACTGTCAAAATCAAGAATAACCGCTGGACGCAAATGGCGTTCAGTGTGATAAGTTCAACGATATGCTCTCCAAAGCATATTGACACAATCTTAAGGAGATTGAAAATGTTTAGATTACATTTATCCAAACAGATCACCTATTTGGTGATGTTTATTGTTTTTGTGTGTCTCTCTTGTTGGCTCCCTGCTTCGGTTTTCGCATGGTTAGCTATAGATAATCATGCGCCCGATGATTTGAATGTTTCCGCCTATGTAACTATTGATTCCCTCAGTTATGATCCCTCCGGTGTGGGCATGGCATATCTGAGCGGCACCTTTTTTGTTTACAACCTTGACATAAAGAAAAGGTGCAACTATTCCGGCGATTTACGTCTTGAAATCTTTGACGCAGAAGGTAATACCTTTGAACCTGATGCAAAAGCCCCTATATCTGGCAGCTTAAAAAAGAATGACGCTGACGCGCAATTGAGTGATGTATATGACAGCTTTTCTGAATCTGTCAGCTTATATCTCGATTGTTTAAGTGCCGATGTTGTAGGGAAGCGTGTAAAAATGCAAGCAGGCAGAGAGTATACGATGTCTGCGGCGATAACGCTGCGTGTGACGATTGGGCATAGAGAAGAGACATGGGCAATAAACGACCCGACCTATACATCTGATTTTACATACTCGCCGGAAACGGATGAAGAAGAGATCACCGGCCTGGGGCCGACCAAGGATGGCGAAACCTTCTCAGACGATTGCACATGCACTTTAAACAGTGAGCGTAATTGGAAGTCGTTGATGATCACAGAGAACCCGTATGATGTAATTTACTGGTATGTCAAAGAGCCCGGAGATACCAGTAATTACGGGACAAACGTACAAACGGATTGGGGCGACGGTGCCGCAAAACGTGCAACCATGACCTATCCGTTCCCCGATGATGTCGATGATCCGGCGACTACGGACAAGAATGAGACAGGGGTTTACTATGAAATTGGTGCCCTTGTTTACAGGTCGGATAATGAGATAGACTGGCATACTTACAAAGTCTGGGTTAACGATAAATAGAACGGACTTCATCAATCACTTGTCGGGTGGGTCTCTGTGCCTGCCCGACACTTACACTCATGGAGGCAAACAGTGATCATGCGTAAAATACCCCTTTACTGCTTGCTCATATTACTATTGTTTTTACCGGGGTTGGCACACACAAAGATCGTTTTCAAATCGGTCGTCCGCGGTGCAGGCGCGGGACTGTATGTGATGGACGATGATGGGCGTAATGTCCAAAGGATAACAAAAGACGGCTGGTGGCCTGTTTGGTCTCCCGATGGGAAGCGGATCGCTTATAGTAAAATGCTCCCCGTGGCACCGAAACAAAACCAACAGTCGGCCATCGTCATCATCAATAGCGATGGCAGCCATGAACAGCGGCTCACCGACGACATAGAGGAGAATCTGAATGGAGGGCGTCTTTTTGAAACGAGTTGCTCTTGGGCCCCGGATGGGCGGCACATCGTCTTCCGCAGTGGCAGAGATGCCGAACCGGGAAGAGCTAGAGGAGAGCTCTACACGATGGATTTAACCACCAAAAAAATGCGGCGACTGACGCGCAGAGAGAGTGTGAAAACGTCCCCGTCCTGGTCGCCTGATGGCAAATACATTGCGTATCGGGACGATGCACTCGAACGGGGGCACCCCACCATCTTTGTGATGCGGGCGGACGGTAGCGGTCAACGCGAACTTGCTAAGGGGGATGTGTCTTGGTTTCGTTATGGTCCGCGCTGGTCTCCCGACAGCCAATCTGTTGTGTATGATGAGGATAATTTTGGGCCGGGGGGTGGCGATCAAGTTGTGATTCACAATATCAAAACGGACAAACGGCAAATTGTCCCGAAGCCTGACAACTGGCGTGTCCATAGTGTGTGTTTTATGGGCAGAAAATACCTCTTGATTTCAGCAAAGGGGTGGGATGGCAACCCCGACAAGTATGAGATCTACCGGTATCATCTCGTTACGGGGGAAATCGTCAACTTGACAAACACGCCCGGGGACGATTACGCGATGGATTGGATAAGCGATGATGTGTTGCCTGTTACTCCACAGGGTAAAAAAAAAGTAACGTGGGGAGGACTAAAAAAGTTAAGCCATAATACATCTTCAGACAATCCATAATTCCCTGTCGGGCGGGTCTCTGTGCCTGCCCGACATTACACCAAATGGAGGTGAACAGTGATCATGCGTAGAATATCCCTTTACTGCTTGCTCTTGTTACTCTTGTTTTTACCGGGGCTGGCACACACAAAAATCGTTTTCAAATCCGTGGTCCGCGGTGCAGGCGCGGGGCTGTATGTGATGGACGATGATGGACGTAATGTCCAACAGATAACAAAAGGCGGCTGGTGGCCTGTTTGGTCTCCTGACGGGAAGCGAATTGCTTTTGAAAAAAGTCTCCCCGTGGCACCGAAGCAGAACCAACAGTTCGCCATCTTCATCATCAATAGCGATGGTAGTAATGAACAGCGGCTCACCGACGACATAGAGGAGAATCTGGATGGGGGCCGTCTTTTTGAGGGGGGACCTTCGTGGTCACCAGATGGGCGGTACATCGTCTTCGAGAGTAGCAGAGATGCCAAACCGGGAAGAGCTAGAAGTGAGCTCTACACGATGGATTTAACCTCCAAAAAAATGCGGCGACTGACGCGCAGAGAGAGTGTGAAAACGTCCCCGTCCTGGTCGCCTGATGGCAAATACATTGCGTATCGGGACGATGCACTCGAACGGGGGCACCCCACCATCTTTGTGATGCGGGCGGACGGTAGCGGTCAACGCGAACTTGCTAAGGGGGATGTGTCTTGGTTTCGTTATGGTCCGCGCTGGTCTCCCGACAGCCAATCTGTTGTGTATGATGAGGATAATTTTGGGCCGGGGGGTGGCGATCAAGTTGTGATTCACAATATCAAAACGGACAAACGGCAAATTGTCCCGAAGCCTGACAACTGGCGTGTCCATAGTGTGTGTTTTATGGGCAGAAAATACCTCTTGATTTCAGCAAAAGGATGGGATGGCAATCCCGCTAAGTATGAGATCTACCGGTATCATCTCGTTACAGGGGAAATCGTCAACTTGACAAACACACCGGGGGATGATTACGCGATGGATTGGATTAGCGATGATGTGTTGCCTGTTACCCCACAGGGTAAAAAAAAAGTAACGTGGGGAGCAATTAAGAAGTAAAACCGTCCGCTGTAACATCATATTTTGAACAGGCAGGTCCCTTTTTTATAGGTATCTGCCTATTTTCTTTGCGTTGATTTGGCGTATTCAGCGTTAATTCACTCCCCAAGAGCATATTGGGATAATACGGAGCGGTTGGATGAAGATTAAAAAATAAATTGGGTAACGTAGCGAGGTTAGGAAACCTCGCCAGCAGAGATGTACACTTGCTGCTGGCAAGGTTTCCTAACCTTGCCAATTACCGAAATATTTATTTAAACTTCATGAAACTGCTCCAACCGTGTAGTAGATACTCATAAAAGCAGATTCATTTCTTAAATTGACATCTATGGTGGCAAAAACTTTACACACCCACTCAATAATCCTTTTAACTTGCATCGTCAGACAATACATGGTAAACTGAAGGGACTTACGAGATACCTTATTATATTAAGGCAATAGACAAAATATATTTCCGCAATAACTGATTTTTTAACTTGCATGCATTTGCGAAGTATGTTAAACTAATGGCAATTGTCAAAGTTGAGTCAATTTTTTAGCAAATCTGCCAAAAATCAAGAATTATGATATTTGCTAACATAGACGGTAAATTCGCAAATTAGTTGGAAATGTGGTAAACTCTATCGCAAAGTCACCCTTTTTGTCTGAGGAGACGTTCAAAATGGACGATAAAGAGAAATATAGCAACGGGAAAGAAAAGTTCGGTGAGACTGGCGGGAACCGTTACGATCATAAATCTTTTGAGGACGAGGATGAGTTGGAACTGGATGAGGATATTGAAGAAGATGCAAGTTCTGGCTATTCCCATCGCTTTAGTAACTCACACCAGAACCATTATGATCGTAAATCTTTTGAGGACGAGGATGAGTTGGAACTGGATGAGGATATTGAAGAAGATGCAAGTTCTGGCTATTCCTTGCGGCTAATCCATCATATTATCTCAGAAACACCTGTGGAAGACCGTAGACGGCGTTTTTTAGTTGAATTACGTCGCTCAATCATCAATGATGAAGGCGAATTTCGGCAGAGAGTTCGAGCCATAGAACAGGAAGCGGTCCGCATACATGCTGAGATGACCGAACAAATTGATAAACTGACGGCGCCAGCAAATCGCATCGGTACACTCCTCGCGATCCCCGAAGACGACACAGCACGCGTTACTGTTGGGGGTTCTGAATACTATGCTAATATTGACCCGCAATTAGACGCAGAAAACCTTAAAAAAGGCATGAGTGTGCTTTTAAACGAAGCTTTTGTCGTTGTTGGTGAACTCGGTTATACTGAATCGGGGCCGATTGCCAAAATTGCCGATGTGCTTCCCGATGGCAGGCTTCGCGTTGGGTCTGAACCGAGTCTCCAATCTGTTATCATTGAGCGTGCTACAGACTTGGCAGATGTCAAACTAAAGTCCGGTGACGAAGTCCGCCTTGATGCCAATTTAAAAGTTGCGATTGAACGGATCGCCTCAAAAGAGCAGAAAGATTATGCGCTTGAAGCAGTACCGCAAATTCCATGGACGAAAGTTGGTGGGCTTGACGAAACTATTCAGCGGATTAAGGACACTATTGAACAACCGATTTTGCACCCTGAACTCTTCAAGCGGTTTCAATATACTGTACCGAAAGGATTTCTTCTCCACGGCCCCCCTGGTTGTGGCAAAACACTTATCGGGAAAGCAACTGCTTACAACTTAACCGAACGTCTCAAAACAGAAGCAGGTGAAGAGATTGAAGGTACTTTCCTTCATATTAAAGGTCCTGAAATACTCAATATGTGGCTCGGTGAGTCGGAGCGGAAAGTCAGAGAAATCTTTCAGATGGCACGCGAGAAGCGTGATGAAGGCAAACTTGCTTTCGTCTTTATTGATGAGGCGGAATCTATTTTGGGAACTCGCCGGGCTATGCGCTCACATAGCATCTCTAATACGCTGGTGCCGATGTTCTGTGCAGAAATGGACGGAATTGAACCTTTGCAAGAGGTCGTTATTATTTTGGCTACTAATCGTCCTGACTTAATTGACCCAGCTATTCTCCGACCAGGGCGGATTGATAGAAAGATCAAAGTGACACGTCCAAATAAAGACGCTGCCAAAGATATTTTCAGCATCTACCTAACCCCGGAACTTCCGATTGAAACAGAACCTGGTGAAACTGCCGATAAAGAAATCGTTGACGGTTTAATTGTACAAGTTGTTGACGAAATGTTTCGCGAAACATCTGAAAACCGCTTTCTTGAAGTTGCTCTTCGTAGTGGTAGGCGCGACATTCTTTATCGTGGTCATCTCTGTAGTGGTGCGATTATTGAGTCTATTGTTCAGAGAGCGAAAGAATCTGCCATGAAACGTGCCATCGCAGCGCCTGAAACAGAGACAGGCATTTCGTTAGACGATCTATTAAACGCACTGAACGCAGAATATAGCGAAAACGACATTTTCCCGCCGACCGAGGCGACTGAGGATTGGCTTAAACTTCTTGACTATGATCCCGTGAATGTTGTTAAAGTTACGCCTATTCAGGCCGAAAAGAAAGAGTCTCAAAAAACACCAAGTCCGGTGATTTAACGCTTACCTTCCATCGTGGAGTTAACACATATTGCCGAAACCATAGAAAGACGTAATAATGCACAGACTTTTTGGAATCGAAACCGAATACGGCATTACACTCGAAAGCGCGGAACAAATTGATCCGGTCAAGGAATCCATTGAGCTGATAAAGAATTATCGGCGTGACCCGTTTTTACCGCTTTGGGATTACAACGGTGAAGACCCATTTCGAGATGAACGCGGTTTTCGGGCTAAGCACCTTAATAACCATCCAGATGAAGTGGAGGAAGAAAAAAAGGATCAGGAGCGATTTGCCAAACAACCAGGGCGTTCTTTCCGAGAGATCAAAAGTGATCGTATCCTTATTAATGGTGCGCGGCTTTACAATGACCACGCGCACCCGGAATATTCGACACCGGAGTGTCAGAACCTATTTGATCTTGTCGCACACGATAAAGCTGGGGAGAGAATCCTCCAAAAATGTGCTGAGAGACGTAGCCAAGAACTTGGTGAACGCGTTATCTTATATAAAAACAATACCGATTTTTACGGACATAGTTACGGATGTCACGATAATTACCTTATGGCTCGCGAGGTGCCTTTTGATTACCTTAAAACTTGCATTCTTCCGTTTTTCGTTACACGTCAAATTTTCGCGGGAGCAGGTAAAATAGGCATTGAAACGGAAGCAGGGCTTGCAACGCCTGGGCATTTTCAACTCACACAGCGTTCCGACTTCTTTCACGTTGAAGCGAGTGTGGATACAATGCATAAACGGCCTATCGTTAACACGCGAGACGAACCGCATGCTGATCCCGCTACATATCGCCGGCTTCACGGTATCGTCGGGGACGCAAACATGTCTGAATATGCAACAGCACTCAAGATCGGGACAACTGCTCTTGTTATTGACCTGATTGAACAACGGCTTGTTCCTACGGCATTCGCAATTGCAAATCCGATTGATACCATCAAAACGATTTCGCATGACCAAACATACCGATGGATGCTACAGAAAGTTGACGGGAAAATGATCAGTGCGATTGACCATCAACGTGAATATCTTGCACTTGCACAAAAACATCTTGCACATCAAAATAGTGATACCGATTGGGTCTTGACACAGTGGGAGGAGACGCTGGACGCACTTGAAAATGACCCGATGACACTTATAGACCGCCTCGATTGGGTGGCCAAAAAATGGTTGTTGGAAACTTTTGTTGAATCAGAAGATATTGAATGGGAGGATCCTTGGCTGCAAAGCATTGATTTAGAGTACCATAACATTGACCTTGAAGAGGGGTTATTCTACGGATTACAGATGCAACGGGTTGTGACGGATGAACAGATTCGTACCGCTATACACACGCCTCCATTGAACACGCGCGCTTATTTCCGTGGTACATCCCTTAATAGATTTGAAGACGCTATAAAAACTGTCCAATGGGATAGTATTACTTTTGATATTAAAGGCAAACCCGTTACTGTTAACATGAATTCGCTCGCAAACCCTGAACTTGCGCGAAAATATAATGAAGCTCTTGACCGATCACCAAACCTACAAACCCTTGTTGAAAAACTTGGTTTACATTAACCCAGCTTGTTAGCGGGTTATATAGTGAAATCCAAAAATATGTTCACACTGCCTGGTGAATCAACGCCTCATGCGCTTGGCAGAATACACGTAATGGTATTCTGCATGATTCGGCGGGTGCGGTTTCTAACCGCACGATTTTATACCGGTTCGGTTAGGAAACCGAACCTACCGTTGTGTAATAAGTAATGATGGATTTACTATAATCCAAAAACTGCTTTCACGAAGCGATTAAGGAGATTTTTCCGATGAGAGACAAGATTGCCTATTTTCCCGAACGCAAACAGAGACCAGTCAAACCGATGGAACCCGGCGATGGTGGAGACGATAATAACGCTCCCAAACGTCCCGATGTTAATAGACCGGACACGCAAGAACTCCTCAAACGTATGCGCCGTGTTGACAAAGACCAATCCCGGCGGTATCGTCAAAGAACGGGGGAATAATGAACCATAAAGGCGACTTTCTTAGCCTTTTAAAAAACGCAAATACCTTGCAAGTTGATAGTGAAACGCGTCGTGAATCTAATCCAAAAGCGTTAATTCACGATGCATTTCAGTTGCCATTTGATAGAAAAGCATCCTACGGAACAACGTTAGAGATACCGGAAGCCACGACGGTTGTCGCTATGCGTTACAAAGAAGGCATTATTATTGCAGGTGACCGGCGTGCCACTGCTGGTACCGCTGTTGTTCATGACCGTGCTGAGAAAGTCCTTCCTATTGACACACATTCTGTTCTTGCTATCTCTGGAGCACCTGCGATGGCTTATGAGATAGCGCGTGTTTTAAAACATTCATTTCAATATTTTCGGCGTAGTCAACTCCAAGAACTCAGTGTAGAAGGAAAACTGCGGACGCTTTCACGGCTTATTCGTGATAATCTTCCCATGGCAATGCAAGGTATCGGTGCGGTTATCCCGATCTTTGCTTTGTACGCGCCGCAAACTGACGAATCGGAAAATGGTGGTAAAATTTTCTTCTACGATGCCCTCGGTGCGCACTTTGAAAACGTGGATTTTGCAACTACTGGCTCCGGTTCAGTTTGGATACGTGGGGTGTTACGCTACCTTGACCGATGGGGTGAAACCCGTTTGGAAGAGATGGATCAGCAACGAGCAACCGTTACTATTTTAAGGTTGCTTGACACCGCAAGTGAATATGACGCGGCAACCAGTGGATACAACGCAAAAGCCGAAATTTTTCCGACTCTCAAAACTATTACGCGGCAAGGGATAGAAACACTCACTGACCAATACTTATCGGAATGTTATACGGAGGTTACTTGATGCGCGATCTGCCATACCGTTGGATTGAAGCAATTCAGGACCGGCGTGATTACATAGAAGACCAACTCAGGCTCGGAAGCCCCGTCGTTGGGTTACCTTACGCACAAGGCAGCCTCCTATTGACCGTGAGTAAAGGTGCACAGAAAATTTTTGAAGTTCATGATAGAATTGCACTCTCCGCGATTGGGCATCCCGCTGATATTGAACGTCTCCGAATGCTTGTGACGGATACTGCAAGCGTCCAAGCTTTTCAAAGCGCGACTGAAGATGTAAACTTGCACCGATTAACCCATTATGTTTTAGCGCATACCTTTAAACAAGCGTTTGAAGCAATAGTCGGTGAAGCCTATATAATAAAAATGCTCCTTGTTGAAATCGGAAATGGTGATGCCAAAACACAATTTACGCATATCAACTATGACGGTAACGTTAAAGTCCAGCACGAATCGGCAGTAATTGGCGGGACTACAGAAATCGAAAACGCTATGCAAGATTATCTCACTGCCGCACAAATCGACGCAAAACCTGATCTTCCCACTGCCCTTCAGTTAGCACTCAAAACGTGGGCAGTCGGTAGAGGCTTAAGCCAACGTTTTGAAGATGCGGATGACAATACTGAAGTAACGGATGAACAGGTAAACGACATCATCAAAACGGAATTAGAAGATGGAGAAATTGAGGTAGGTGTGCTGGATTCTACCTTATCTGGAGATACTCAATTCCGTCACTTAACTCATGACGAAATTGAGGCAGCACGCGAAACTACATAATAACTTCTCATAAGACTGACAACCGATTGCTGATAGCCGAAATCTACTTAAGGAACACACCGTGACACAGAGAATAATGGGAATCGAAACTGAATTCGGATGCATGATTCAGTCTCAGGCGATACAGACACAGCGCATCAAAGTATCGCCGGAAGGTGTTGCCGCGCGCGTCAGGGATTATGTCTTCAAAACGCTTGAACTCGGCATCCCTGATCTTCACTATCGCGATTGGGGTGAACCCCCCGGTAACGGAGGTTTTCTCTTCAACGGCGGCAGACTCTACATCGACATGGGGCATCTTGAATATGCAACGCCGGAATGCGCAAATCTCTTTGACCTTATCGCTTATGATAAAGCCATTGAACACGTCATCACAGCGATTTTACACGACACCGGTCTTGCAGCACACGTCGCCTTTTACAAAAACAACATAGACCATTTCACTGGGGCAACTTTCGGATGCCATGAGAACTTTCAAGCACGCCGCGATGTCCCGTTCTATAAAATTATTATTCCAACCTTGCTCCCTTTCTTTGTGACACGACAGATATATGCGGGTGCTGGTAGGGTCGGTGGGTATGATGACATCCTTGAATTTGGAGATGGGCAATACAGCGTTGATGATTTTCTCGGATATCAAATCTCTCAACGGGCTGACCACATCGTCACTGAAATCTATGAATGGATTCAGTTTAGTCGAGCGATTATCAATACTCGTGACGAACCGCTTAGCGACTATACGAAATATCGCAGACTCCATCTCCTTGTCGGAGACTCTAACATGTCGGAGTATGCGACTGCCCTGAAGGTCGGAACAACTGCACTTATCCTTGATGCTATTGAGCGGCACTACGAAATTCATGGCGTAAAACTTCCGATCCCGAACCTTGACCTTGCAGACCCTATCGCGACTATCAGACATATCTCAAGAGACACTTCTTTTAAATGGGAGGTGAATTTGCAGAACGGTAGCACTGTTTCTGCCATTGACATTCAACGTGAATACCTCAATTTTGTGCAGAACGTGTTAACGGAACTTGATGAAACTGCCAAGTGGGTCCTCACAGAATGGGAAACTGTACTGAACGACCTTGAAGCAGATTGGACACGCCTCACAACGCGACTTGATTGGGCAGCGAAAAAGTGGTTTCTTGATGCCTTAATCGCCGAAGAGGCATTGAGTTGGGATGACCCATGGCTCAAAAGTCTTGATTTAGAGTATCATAATATTGATCATGAAAACGGCATCTTTTACGCGCTGCAAAGCGAAGGATGTATGAGACGGGTCATTACAGATCAGCAAATTAGCCATGCCATCAGCAACGCACCTATTGACACGCGTGCAAGGGTGCGCGGATACCTTATGCGAAACCTAAAAAAACAGAAAATGCCGTGTATTGTTGACTGGCACCATATTTATGCGGGGCAAACCGAATGTTTTGAGATGAAAGAACCCCTTGACACAAGTATACCTAAAGCACAAAAATGGCTCCAAATCCTTAAACTTCGGCAGAGAATGTAAACAATCTTGACAACAAAATGATGAGGTTATAGATTTCAATGAAGCGGATAAAAATTCCCGGAGTTGACCAAGAAATTTCACAACTGATTCTGGGAACTATGATGTATTCACCTGCCAGTTTCGACCACAGCACCGAAATGCTTGACACATTCTTTGAAGCAGGTGGAAATGCTTTGGACACTGCACATATCTATGGCGGCGGGAATAGTGAAAAGTTAATTGGGCTTTGGATGAAGGAACGTGGCAATCGGGACAAGGTGTTTCTAATAGATAAAGGGGGACACCCACAAGGGGGGGTGCCACGCCGTGTTTCCCCAGAGTACGTTAAACAGGACCTTGATGAAAACCTTGACCGTCTCCAGACCAATTATATTGATCTTTATATGCTCCATAGAGACGATGTAGAAATTCCGGTTAGCACGATAATTGATTATTTGAATGAGGAGATAACTGCCGGACGTATCCGAGCTATTGCCGCTTCTAATTGGGAACCTCAGCGCATTATTGCGGCAAATACGTACGCCGAAGAAAACGGGTTAAGCGGTTTTGTTGCTTGTAGCAATAACATTAGTCTTGCAGTACCAATGGAACCGATGTGGGGTGGTTGTGTTTGTGTTGATGATGATGCACGCCGTTGGCATGTAGAGAGTCAATTCCCGTTAATGCCGTGGTCATCTCAAGCGCGGGGTTTCTTTAGTGGTGCTTTTACTCCTGAAAACCGAGACAATGGAGATATGGTACGTGTCTATTACAACGATGATAACTTTGAAAGGCTTGCACGTGCCAAACAATTAGGGAAACAATACGGCTTTTCCGCGATTCAGGTCTCGCTTGCATACTGTGTTAATCTGCCCTTCCCAATTTTTCCGATTGTTGGTCCGGCTAACTTAGAAGAGATAGCATCTTCCTTGGGCGCATTGAAACTTCAACTCTCTGAGGATGAAATGGCCTGGCTAAACCTTGAAACATAATAAAATAGACATACATCCGGCGAATGCCATACAAGTAATCGTTGTTGATTTTGCATGCTGCTATAGTAAAACCTATAATTAACGTGAGTTTGATAAAAACCTATTGTAGCGCAAACTTTATTGTCTCATTGGCACAAACTAAAAGTTTGTTGCTCAACTACTTTTATCCGTTATGTTCCAAAACAGGTTTATCAAAATGTCCCAATACTTTCAAAGTTCACTATAAATAGGAGGGAATTATATGAAAACGCAAATTTTTAAAGCAATACTTACCTTTCAGTTTCTTTTACTTCTTTTGAGTATTATAGGCAGTGCTTTTGCGCAAGAAAGCTGAGGCGCGTGAAGCAATCCCGCAATCCCACGTGGTGGGATGGGTGAAGTCAGTTTGGCTTCAGAATCTAAAAAATTTCAAGTTTCTTTCAGCACGATGCGATGGTTTGATGCGCAAGGCGGGCACTTTGAAGATGAAGGAGTTTTTATTGATTCAAACGGAAACCGAAAAATAGACGCAGTTCCACAACACCGACATCATGTTACTTTAAATGTATATCGCGTTGATGTAGGGTTAAAATATCAACTCGGACCTCAATGGTCTTTGGAAGCTAATCTCCCTTATGAATCCAAAGTTCAAGAAGCAAGTATTGAGAAGCTTGATGGTATTAAATATACCGAAGTGCAATGGGATGCAATTGCAGAAAATGGGCGTATTCATCATCGTAACGACACCTACACCGGTTTTACAGATTCAGAAGTTTTTCTTGGGCATTATAGACTGGGTGTCTTCACAGAGGGTGATTTTTTAATGGGGCGTATCGGAACGTCAATTCCATTTGGGAAAACTGAGGAGGACCCGTGGGTACTTGGGGCTGCTGGTCTTGAGCATCTACATCTCCAATTTGGAACTGGGACGTTTAACCCTATAATTGATCTGCATTACAATCTGCCTATATACAAAGGGTTTGCAACGCGTACCAATCTCCGCGCAAAATTACCTTTCTACGAGAACAGTAAGACCTATCGTGGTTCCAGAGAACTTACATACGCTGCGGGGTTGAACTATCGTCTGAATAAATGGTTTTCTTTCCAAGCAGGCTACCTTGGAATTTATCAATCCTATGCGTATTGGGATGGAGAAATAGACAAAAATACGGGGCTTCTTTTCGGTCTGGCATCACTCGGTACATCTATTAGAACGCCATTCAATGTTCCGTTATCCGTTACGCTGATGCTCCCACTGCATCAAAAAACACTTTATGATGACAGCGAGACTTTGGCTGATAGCAAATATGAAGAGAGCGATGCGTTTGAATTTGGTCCGCTTGTCTCCTTAACGGTTTTATATTCATTTTAGGCTTTCACAGCAATAACTAACAAAAGCACAAGAGGGTTTTAGAAAAAATAAATGATAGCACACAGCAGAGGAGTCCAAATCTTCCAGGGCATAATTAGTATTATCTTAGGTGTTGTTAGCATCTTATTGGCTATCGTGTTACGACAATCCACATATCCAACCATGACTCTCACCGCTTTTTTTCTAATTGGCTTGACTCTCATTTTTTCTGGTGATTACCTCATTAACCCTTTTGGTATGCCTATAGATCCCTTCAAACAACAACTTCTCAGTGAGATGTGTCTTATTGCTTACGGTGCGTTTTATGTTAATATAGGCGGATCTCAGTTGTTACAACCCCTCACAAAGTTCAACATTGCACAGTACTTAGACCCAGTGTGGATACGACGGGGTATAAGCACTATCGGTATACTTTTAATTATTGGTGGGCTTTACGGAATTTATCAATTGCGGCACGCGGAACTACCCGAACCCCCATCAGAATAACGAATGTTTTGTTGTGGTACGTGACGTTTCGTTATAGTAATATCCACAATTACCTGGACATTGGCGAGGTTTGGAAACCTCGCCAGCGAGAACGTGTCGGGCTTGCTATTCATTGAAATGTGAGCATATCATATTTTGGATTTTACTATAAGTGCTTCCCAAGCAGAACATAAGATTCAGCGCGCGATAATTACTGCATAGCGCAGTGGTGTCTTCCCTACGTTTCGTATACCGTGTAACACTTGGCAATCAACATGCACGGCTTCGTTGTCACGGATGCGGTGTTTGTGTTCTCCGAATAAGACTTCGCCTTCCCCAGAAAAAACATAAAAAATTTCTTGCCCATCATGTGTATGTGGTGGATGTGCGCGCTGCCCCGGTCCAACTTCGGAGATGTGTAGATGGAGTTGTTCTTGGTCTGCCCCTACTTCAAAAATGAACCGCTCAATACCTTTGATGTCAGTTCTTACTGTTTCTGCCATTGCGAACCTCCTTTCTTTTCACTATTCTACCACACCCTTTAAATCCTTTCAATCTGAAAAAGACAACAAGAATGTGTCCAGTTTTTTGCATGTGTATTGTCAGAATCGAGGATGGACGCGGATTTTGTCTTTTGTACCGCAAACTTTAGTTTGCGTTTTTTGGCACAAACTGGAAAGTTTGTGCTACATTTTTTATTGTCTGAATCGCGGAGGACACGGATTGCGCGGATGGGGTTTGACAAAATAAGTTCCTTTTCAAACGATTGGGGTATACTTTGAATAGGCGTTTGGGAGTCCCGAAGTCACTAATCCGCGTTTTTCGCGAATCCGCGATTCGGAAAATTGAAGGTTGGACACAAGAGTTTATCTCAAATTGGAGGGATAGTTGGTGGGAATTTTAGCGCATTAAAATTTGTATAAGGGTTAAAATTGCCTCAATTCGGACTTTTTTCCGAAAAATATAATGAAATTTCAAATTTTTTCTTGACATTCGTTGCACAATAGTGTAAAGTTACATGTAGACGTAAAATTCGCGCTCGCGCGGATTGCGTCGGAGGTGCTTTTTAATGCACCGAATATAGACATATTATAAAAAATTGTTGATATTTTTTTCCAATTATATTATAATATGTGTGACGTTAAAAAATTCGCAGGGAATTATTAACGTTGAGGTGCTCTCAGTGCACCGACAGTGTAAATCCTTACTTAACACTGCCGATGCGGAGCACTGCCAGATTAGCCCTGACAGGCTGGTTCTATTTTATCAAGACCTGATGGTAAGGTCAAGCATAACATAGGGACCAGCCCTCTATAGAAATAGATAAAACTGTACAAATACCTACCTATTTCTGTAGTCTGTCATGAACAATTAACCTACTCAATTATAATAGAGGAGGCACAAGATGAGACGAGACTACACAGTTCTTCTCACCACACTTATTGTTTTCACATTCGTGATTAGCGGTTTTTTGCTGCTTGGCACACTTGATGCTACACAGACAGAGCCGTCTGATTGTGAACCATGGTTTAAAAAGGAATGTTCACCGAAACAAGAAGGACAGCTACCCGAATGCTGTCCGAATTCAAGACCCTTGCACGCTGAACGCAGCGAAGTGAAGCGAGGGATATTCCTAATTAGGAGGATATACTAATGTCACGCAAATTATACTGGGCACTCGGTGTCCTCATAGTTTTATTCGGCACGGCGTTTGTGTTTGTGACGATACACGATCGTGCGGAAATACGGCAGCTGAAACAAGAAGCTGCGGCAGCAGAAAAGATGTGGGCAGACCATAAGAAGGCGAAACAAGCAGCACAAACGCCTATGGATTATACCAAACCGCCACCGGGCAAAACGTTTGCGAACGGTGGACACTGGCATAACGGTGAATGGCACGACGGGCCACACGGAACACCTATTGTCGTGGATGATGTGCCAAAAACCGAACCTGTGCCGATGGAAAGTGTCGTCATTGAGGGCGTTGGCGATTTGAAAGAGTGGCTGACATTCTTTGAATCGTTTCCTGATGATCTACCTTTGGAAGAATTCCAAAAATTCAGAGAAAAACATCGTCAATACTACGATGCCACGCGGGCCTTTGATTACAAAAATGCTTCACCAGAAGTGTCAGCAATGATGCGTCGAATCAGTGAAAAAATTACTAAAGTGCAGACCAATGTTTTCGCGAAAAAAGCTGCTGTTCGTGCTGAGGCGGATGCACGTCGTGCTGAATGGGCACGTCAGAATCCGCAACCTCGAGCTCTTTTTGCAGGTTCTGAAGAAAGCACAGCTATTTTTGAAAGTTCCGCCCCCAAAGGAGGTGACGAATAATGTTATATTTCAAACGTTCACTACTCACACTGCTTGTGATCTGTGTGATTGTGCTGCCTGTATGTATTTTCACTGTTGCTGCGGACACCACACCGAATTGTAATGTTTGCACGAGTGGGTGTTCTGCGTGTCCGCCTGTTGTAGAAACCAGCGATGGCAGAACAGTCATTCTCACCGATGTTAAACAAGCACATGATGAGTGGAACACCTACGAAGAATATTTGGATGATGCTCTTGATCAGATGCATAATCTGAAACACGAGCTTGAGGCTCTGGACAAAGCGATTGCTGGTGATAAATCGGGACTTTCGGATTTGGCTTTAAATCTTGCGATCACAGCTGCATCTGGTAAGCGTCCTGATATTGCTGCGACGCTCTTATTTGTGAAAGCCCTTCTCAAGGATATTGAGAAGGAGATCAAAACATACGATCTGAAACTTCAGCGGATCAGTAAATATTCGGAGATAGATTCCAAGAATCAAGAAATCGCGGATAGGTATTCGGATCGTGACAAGTTTCATTCTGCGCTGTCGCAGTTGGAAGGATTTGAGCGGGATAAGCAGAACACTGGCACATTGGAATCTATGCAAGTCTCTATTCCGATGCTGGCCGCCGAATGTCCGGGTTGTAACGAATGGTGGTATGATTCGATTCATATTGAATATTACAGTGGCGTGACCATGAATGGCAAGTATGGCACAGGCGTGCCGCTCTCTTCTATAGTTTCTAATGCGACCTCGCACCAAACGACGTGTGGGGGGTGCGGTGATCCTTACTATACGTGTCGTCCGAAGGAAATTGAAGCGCATCAGGTGTTGTATTGTCGGAAGGAAATTGTGTATGGAGGGATTTTCAACAAAGTCGTGATAAATGTGTGTGGGAATCCGTATCGGAACTGCGATGACCCGCCGAAAAAACAGATTCACTGGTGGGTCCCGATTTATGGATATAACATAAGCTCGGAAGGGTTTTATGTTGCTTATATTTCGGGATATAGTGGCACGCCTACCAAATGCGGTAAAGGGGAAACGCAACCGCCCAATGTGTCTATTTTTGGTCCCAATGGTGTCGGTTTTCACGAGAGTGATATAGACAAAACACCGAATTGCGATCAGTGCGCAGATGGAAGTGAAGATTGTCCAGGGGCCGACACGAATCATAATAACTTTAACAATAATGGCGGGACTAACGGCAACAATGTCGGTAATACTTACACACCCGATCCGACACCTGTCCCCACGCCCGACCCTGAACCGTCTACAGATGACGACGGTAATGATGACGACGACAGTGATGATGATGACGATCTAACGCACTGGTGCCCTTGGTGTAGTTCTTACTACGATCCAAACAACAACAGGTATTCCACAGAATGTAGAGGTTTCACTTCTCACGACGGTTTTCCTTCGCCCTAATAGACCGTGATGTGTTCACATCACGAAACATTTCACAGGTAGGTATCCGTTTTGGGTGCCTGCCTTTTCTTTTGTCTGAATCGCGGAAAACGCGGATTTTGTCTTTTGTACCACAAACTTTTAGTTTGCGTTTTGTGGCACAAACTGGAAAGTTTGTGCTACATTTTTTATTCGTCTGAATCGCGGAGGACACGGAGAACGCGGATGGGGTTTGACAAAATAAGTTCCTTTTCAAGAGATTAAGACAAACTTTGAATAGGTATTTGGGAGTCCCGATGATGTGCGGGTTGTTGTTCATTAAAACGTGAACATATTTTCGGATTTTACTATAAACAGTTGATTTATTAATCAATTTATGATATAAAATCAGTAATGTCTATAAAAGGGGAGTACTTGTGAAACTCGTTACATTCAAAAAGTCATCGTTAGATGAACATTCCCGACTCGGCGCATGGTTTGATAGTGATCAAATTGTTGATCTCAACTTAGACGACTTAGATATGATCCAATTCTTTGAACAGAATTGCGGCGCAGATGCGCAAAAACGTATTGACTCTGTTCAACAGCAACTCAGTGATGGGGTAGACTTGTCCGATGTTGTTTTCTCTGTGTCTGATGTTCAATTACTTGCTCCATTTCCGCGTCCGGCGAGTTTACGTGATTTTGGGGTATTCAAAACACACATGGATGCCGCCGCGCGTATCACGGGAAAAGAAATATCGCCTGAATGGTTCAAACTACCTAACTATTATCGGGGCAGCACGAGTCCCACCTCCATTGCTGGACACGAAGCTGTAGTGACCTGGCCCAACTACACGGAAAAACTTGATTTTGAACTGGAATGGGGCGTTTACATCGGTAAAACCGGTAAAAACATATCAATAGAGGAAGCCCCTGAATACATTGCTGGATATACGATTTATAACGACATCAGCGCACGTGATATTCAATTCCGACACATGACATTGTCACTCGGTCCTGCCAAAGGTAAGGATTTTGACAATAGCAATATTATGGGACCGTGTCTGGTTACACCTGATGAAATTGGCGATCCGTATAATCTAAAAATGAGTGCGAAAGTGAATGGCGAAGTTTGGGCAGAAGGGAACACTTCAGATATGTATTACTCCTTCGCAGAAATGATCTCGTTTGTTTCGCAGTCTGAGACTCTTTTTCCGGGTGAATTTTTAGGTTCTGGTACTGTCGGAAAGGGGTGCGGTTGGGAACTCGACCGATGGATTCAACCGGGGGATGTAATTGAACTTGAAGTAGAAAACATCGGTGTGTTGCGGAATCAGATCGGTGAACCGGTACAAAACCCTGCAGCATGGAAGGAAAAAGTATAACTGTGCGACTTAAAGATAAGGTTGCCATTATTACAGGTGCTGCTTCTGGGATTGGCAAAGCCACCGCAAAACTTTTTTCGGAACACGACGCGAAGGTCGTTGTAGCTGACATTGATAAAGACGGTGGAAATCAAACTGTAGCTAATATTCACAATGCTGGCAATGAAGCAATTTATGTTGAAACCGATGTGACGATCAAAGCAGACACAGAACAGATGGTAGCCCAGACCGTAAAAACTTACGGCAAACTTGATATTCTTTTCAATAACGCTGGGATTGCAATGCGCCTCCCTGTTGCTGAACTGCCGGAAGATGACTGGCATCGTTGTTTAAATGTCAATCTTACCGGTGTTTTTCTTTGCGCAAAGGCAGCTATTCCATCTATGCAGCAAAACGGCGGCGGATCCATTATCAATATGTCCTCTATTTACGGTATTGTTGGTGCGGATGTGCGTGCCGCGTATGTTGCATCCAAAGGTGCTGTCACAAACTTAACACGCGGCATGGCACTTGATTACGCGCAAGATAATATCCGTGTCAACTGCATCTGTCCGGGCTTCGTAGAGACGCCTTTAGTTGCCGGAGTCGTCAGAACACCGGAAGAATATCAGAAACTTGCGGATAAGCATCCGCTGCGCAGGCTGGGTCAACCTGAAGAAATCGCTTATGGAGCGTTATACCTTGCCTCCGATGAATCTGCGTTCGTTACGGGAATTGCCTTGCCGATTGATGGCGGCTATACGGCAGGATGATGTCAGATACCTTAGCCTTTTATTAGGTGAATTTATGCGTAAATTATCTTTAGTGGTTTTTCTTATATTGCTCATAAACAGTGCATATCTATTCAGTTTCGGCGAACCAACACTCTTCTATATTTCCAACGTCTTGTTCCACTTAGCACTTGGGACTATATTAATAATCCCGTTTGGTGTCTACCTTTATCATAAATTCAAAAACATCTCACCTATTGGACGTATTGGTATTTTTGGATTGATAGTCGGAATCGCTACTGGTGGTTATCTGATGATGGTTGGTGCTACCACTCCCTATCGTTGGCTGCTCATTACACACATTGTTAGCATCAGTATAGGGAGTCTTCTCTTTTGTATTCACCTATTGAAGGACAGTACCAGTCTTTCGTCAAGTCTGAAAAAAGTAATTGTTGGCACATTAATTGCTGTCCTGTTTTTCCCAATTGGTGCCAAACTTTCCCAACACTATTTCCCAAATGAGAATTATTTTGTCAAAAACCCCGCGCTGCCACCTACAAGTATGTACGAAGAGGGCGGCGGAACAACGGGTCATTTTTTTCCAGCATCCGTTGAAACAGAGACAGGTAACCTGATTCCGACAGACTTCTTTCTTACATCGGAGACTTGTGCTGCGAATGGATGTCATCCTGATATTTTCAAACAGTGGAATGAATCTGCTCATCATTTCTCTTCTTTCAACAACCAATGGTACCGTAAGTCAATCATTTATATGCAGGAGGTAAATGGAATTGAAGCTTCTAAATGGTGCGGCGGATGCCACGATCCCGCGATTTTACTCAACGGTATTATGGATAAACCGATTCAGGAAAATCTACACACACCTGCAGCACAGGCAGGGTTAGCATG
Organism: Candidatus Poribacteria bacterium; assembly: GCA_965221425.1. Taxonomy (GTDB): domain Bacteria; phylum Poribacteria; class WGA-4E; order WGA-4E; family WGA-3G; genus MSPOR6. The sequence continues at coordinate 2,854,180 of OZ244889.1, forward strand.
CACTGCGTGCCACTCTATTGAAAGGGTAAAAGATACGATGGGTAACAGCGGATATGTGATTAAATATCCGCCTCTGCATGATATAGCGTCAAGCGATAATCGTTTCGTCCGAAGTTTACATAACTATCTGATACGTTTAGATCCAGAACCGCATAAAAAGAGTTTTCTTAAACCTTTTCACCGCGACAATACAGCCGAATTCTGTTCAACCTGCCATAAAGTACATCTGGACTTTCCAGTCAATAATTTTAAATGGGTACGTGGTTTCAATGACTACGATCAATGGCAAAAAAGCGGTATTTCCCAACAAGGCGCGCTCTCTTTTTACTATCCTGAAAAGGCTAAGAAATGTGCAGATTGTCACATGCCGCTCGTAGACTCTACGGATGCGGGCAATATCAACGGTAAGGTTCATAGTCATCGTTTTCCTGCTGCGAACACAGCACTTCCCTTTGTAAATCAACACGAAGAGCAACTCCAAGCTGTAATAGACTTTTTACAGAATGATGTGGTAACATTGGATTTGTTTGCCAATGGGATGCCGATTCCAAAAAATGGAACTGAAATCAAGCGAAATGAAAACACGCTTATTGAGGTTGTCGTCCGTACGCGAGGTGTCGGTCATCAATTCCCGGCTGGGACTATTGACGCGTTTGACATCTGGCTTGAGGTGAAAGCCACAGATGAAAACGGAAAAATCGTGTTTTGGAACGGCAGGATTGAAGAACCTGACGGAAATGGACCTGTTGATCCGAACGCACATTTTTATCGCGCTTATATGTTGGACGCGCATGGAAATCTGATCAACAAACGAAATGCGTGGGCGATGCGGACAGTATTGTACTCACGTACTATTCCGCCGGGTGCTGCAGATACCGTTCGATATCGTCTTGAAATTCCAGACGATTGTGGTGACATTCTTACCTTGGAAGCGAAACTCAATTACAGAAAATTCAATTGGTGGCATACGCAATGGGCTTATGCAGGTGTCCGCGATCCTAAAGATACAAATTTTCAGGTGGATAAAGGTTACGACGATGGAAAGTGGGTTTGGACAGGTGATACATCAGATGTCGCGGGAAAAATCAAGGCGATTCCCAACCTTCCAATTACCGTGATGGCAGAAGCAAAAGCAGCGCTCTATGTAAAACTGGCATCGCAAAATACACCTAAACGAAAAACAGAAATAGCAAATGCACGTGAACGTTGGAACGACTACGGCATTGGGCTTCTCCTGCAAGATGATCTGAGAGCTGCACAAAACGCTTTTAGGAAGGTAACCGAAATTGAACCCACCTACATGGACGGATGGGTGAATATCGCACGATGTCGTATCAAAGAGGGAGATATGCGTGGTGCTGAAGCGATGCTCAATAAAGCGTTTGAGATTCAGAAAACATTGCCTACTGAAAACTTACATCGTGCAAAGGTTCATTACTTTTACGCTCTGGTTCAAGAATCTTATGGTAACTATGACACGGCGATTCAGCATCTTCAACAAGCTGCCTTGCAATTTCCGCGCGATACTCGTGTTCGCAACGAATTGGGACGTATGCACTTCCTAAAACGCGAATATGAAACTGCTTTAGCGCAGTTCCAAAAAACGCTTGCGGTTGATCCTGAAGATTTGGATGCGCATTACAATATGATGCGATGTTATCGCGCGCTTAAAAATCGTTCTATGGCTGAGAAATCCGAAAAACTGTATTTACGGTTTAAGGCAGATGAGTCCGTTGACGCGATTACAGGTATTGCCCGCCGCGCTGACCCGCATGCGAATCGGGAACGTCAGCAAATTCATGAACACGTCAACAGTTATGGACAGTGATTATACCCAATTAACGCGATTCATAACGGTAGGTGCGGTTAGAAAACGGCACTGAATTTGAATCAAAAACCTTCATAACGACTTACCCTGTCGGGTGCGGTTAGGAAACCGCCCATAGGCGTCAATTTAGTGCCTGAGTTTCTTGTTGGAGGGCTTTGGGAGTCCAATTTCTCTTGTAGGAGCGAGCTTCGCTCGCGACATCAGACGCAGGGTCGCGAGCAAAACTCGCTCCTACAGAATGTCCGAAGTGCCAAATTCCAAACGCGCGTTTGCCAATGAATTCGCGACTACGAACGCTTATCTTCTTAAATTGATGCATATGGTGCGGTTAGGAAACCGCACCCGCAGAATACCACACGCGTATTCTGCGTTGATTTGGCCAAATGCCAAACGCGCATTTGGCGTTGATTCATCGCCCTTGGGTATTAACTTTAAGTAAACCTTAATAACAGAAAACTCTTAAAACTAAATACCCCTGCCCTGTTATAGAAATTCGTTGACACTTTATTCCTGAAGATGTTATAATTCCCGTAACCTTACAAATCAGAAGAGTGAGGCTGCATAATGTCCAACACCAAATTGTACGCCATTAGGTTTCTCCTTTTCCACATTCTTTTTTTGTTTTTCGCTCATGTTCTTACGGTTCATGCCCAAGAAAACCAAAAACCGATAGAACTTGAGAAAATTGTTGTAACGCCTGGCCGATTTATGATTTATGATGGCGCGACCCCACAACTTTCACTTTCCAAGAAAGAGATAGAAAGGTTTCCATTAATCGACAATGATATAATGCGTTCAGGACATATTTTACCGGGCGTTACTGCAAACGATTATAGCGCACGTTTCAGCGTTAGGGGTGGCGAAAAGGATGGCGTCTCAGTGAGATTGGACGGAATGGAACTCTACAATCCGTATCATCTGCAGGATTTTGGCGGGGCTGTATCTTTGGTTGGACTCGGTTTAATCCAACGGGCTGATCTGCTGATGGGCGGATTCCCCGCAGAATATGGACAAAAAATGTCGGGTGTGTTTGACATGACAACCAAGCCTCCGAATACAGAAAAGGTCTCAGCAAATTTCGGGATAGACCTTATCAATGCAACCGCTATGGTGGAGGGACCTCTAACTGAAAAAGGCGGATGGATGCTGTCAGCACGCCGCGGTTACGTTGACTTAATCCTTGCACTCATAGATCTTGACGAGGAATATAAACCACAATATGCCGATGTCTACGGAAAACTGATGTACCAGGTAACAGAAGCAGACACACTCACGCTTAACGGATTGTACGGTTGGGATAAAAATCTGATACGTGTAGGCGATATAGACAACAACTTGGATTCTCTATACGACAATTCAACTGTTTGGCTAAAATGGCGACATACGTTTGGCACTTCGTATTGGACAGATGTTTTTGTTTTTGGTGGCACATCAAGCCAAGAGAGGACAACAGGAAAATCGGATTTTGACAATCGCGATTTTCGATTTTTAGGCACAAAAGCAGAACTCACATTAAACGGATTTGAAAAACATACGTTTCGTACGGGGGTTGAGTGGCGTTGGTCTGCTGCCCAATACGATTACGACGTTCAAGAACGACAAGCAGGCATAAACAGATATAAGCCGATTCGCGCAAACTTTGACGACAGCGGGAATGACATTAAATTATTCCTACAAGATGAGTGGCAGATTCATCCGAAACTTGCACTCAACGTAGGTGGGCGCTATGTCGTTCAGAACTATCGAAATTCAGATGTTCAAAACTATGAAATTGGGCCTCGTGTGGCGTTCGCGGTAAGTCCGAAGAAAAATTTAGTATTCCGAGGTGCCTGGGGTGTCTATCATCAACCTGTCGATTTGATGTCAGTGCCTGTTGAAGATAATATAAAGACCGTCGGACGGGCAGAACAGGCAATGCATTATATCCTCGGTTGTGAATATACCCGTGGCAACAATTTTTTGATTCGCCTTGAAGGATACTACAAAAAATTTGATAATTTGGTAGGGAGACTGAGAGAATTTGGACGGCAAATGCAGATTTTCACGCCCCCAGAATCCGCTGATGCAAGGGGATTTGATCTATTTGCGACACAAGCTGTTTCATCACGTTTTACATGGGGACTCGGTTACGCTTACGGCATCGCAAAAGAAACATCGGGAGACATAACAATATTTCGGCAGTATGATAGACGGCATTCACTTTTTCTTAGCAGTAGCCATCAGATTGCGTCTACATGGCATCTCTATCTCAGCTGGCGTTTTCATACTGGTGATCCGAGAACACCTTTGACTCATGAAAAGGTTCAGTTAACAGAAGGTAGTATTGCTTGTAATCGGCAATTTGGCGAAACACATTCGGAGCGATTGCCAGCCTACCATAGTCTCGATTTTCGGATTACAAAGCGGAGCCCGTATAAACGATGGGCACTCACATGGTATTTTCAAATTTTAAACTTATATAACCACACCAATTTAGATCAGTATGCGTTCAGTGAAATGCGTGATGAAGTAACAGGTGCTATTACTGACTGCGTAATTGAGGAAGAACCCCAGTTACCTATTATTCCTACGTTAGGCATGACGATTACATTTTAATCGCGTGTTTACTTTAGGTGAAGCGTGAAAATGTTTAAACGTATCAGAAACTTATTATACCAAATCTGGGATTCCGCCAGAACCTCACGCGACAACTTTCTACCACGGGTAGCCCCCAGCGTAGAAGAGGCGATCCTACCTTATGACCCCGAAGAAAATGCTATCCTGCCAAGTGAACTTAAACAGATGATGAATGCTGGCAGGGATTTCGTTTTGCTTGACGTGAGGGAGGTATGGGAATATCAACTTGTTCATATTGAGGGGGCAGTGTCTATTCCGCTTGGTGAACTGCCAAGACGGTCTCGTGAACTTTTACCGGTAGATGAAATTGTTGTTTACTGTCATCATGGGATGCGGAGTCTTGATGCCGCATATCTGCTACAACAACTCGGATTCAAGTCGGTACTCAGCGTTGCTGGCGGGATTGATAGGTGGGCAAAAGAGATTGATCCGGACATGCAGCGTTATTAGATCATAGTCTTGCCGGATGCTGTTGAAAATATATCCATGGACATGAATTGACAAAACTATCATAATCTTTCATCGATCGTATCTAAACAATTTTGAAGGGAGATTTTCACTGTGTCCTTGAAAATCGGCATCACTTGCAAAAAAAATGTCCGCCTGGAAAACTATACCGATGCAATTGTAAATTTTGGAGGGGATCCGATCATATTTGCATCGCTGGAAAAATCGATTCCTGAACATTTGGCATCTATACCTAAATATGTTGAGGAAATTGATGGGCTTTTACTACCAGGCGGCGGCGACATTGATTCGACCCATTTTTTTCAGGAACTGCATCCTAAAGTTAATAATGTGAGCAGATCTCGTGACGCTTTAGAACTACGATTGTGTCAAAAGGCTTTGAAAGCCAATATTCCTGTTTTCGGAATTTGTCGTGGCATCCAAGTGATGAGTGTTGCAATGGGGGGAAGTCTCTATCAAAATATAGAAGCAGTATATCCAAAAGAGGCACTTGACCATAAGGTAGATGAACATGGAGAGGATTCTCAACATCAAATTGAGATTAAACCCTATAGCCGATTAAGCGAAATTGTAAATGAACATCAAACCTTAGTGAACTCCGCCCATCATCAAGCAGTAGACGCGATTGGCGAAGAGTTTGTCGTGACAGCGCGTTCAGAGGATGGCATCATTGAGGCAATAGAAAACCCTTCAAAGCGGTTTGTGATAGGTGTGCAATATCATCCTGAACGGATGCTTAAAAAGCCGGAACTTCGTCAACATGCAGAAAAGTTATTTGAGGCGTTTATTCATGCCGCTAAACAACGATAGCCCGAAAACGGGTCTATAACTAAAAAGTAGCGATCAAAGAAAATCGGTGTGTTAGCCCCAAATCACCAAATGGGATGAGTGCATAATCAATTTGAAATCTTCGGAGCGTCAGTCCAAAACCGCCTCTAAGTCCTGAAGTTGCCCCCAAATCGTTGCCACCGAATTTGTAATTATAACCTGCCCGTAGTTGCAATACGTTTCCTATTGTGTAAGCCCCTCCTATCCCGATGGAATTATCGTTGTCGGTGGGACGAATGAAATCCATTGTCATGACAACAGCATCGTTCCAGAGACTATACGCTGTTCCTAATCTGAACGTGAAAGGGAGTTCAAACGCATCCTCAACGTACTGCACTCGTGGTCCAATATGTTGCGCGTTAAAACCGAGTGAAAGAGGAACGTTAGCAAAAGCATATAACCCGCCAAGATCGAATGCAATCCCGCTACCACTATCATCAGCAATCTGTTCCCGTAGGAGTTTTGCATTTGCACCAAAAGCCAACGTTTTCCCGATACTCCGCGCATAAGAGAGAACTATTGCTAAATCGTAAGGTCGGAAAAGGGTTGTTTCATTTCCCTCTTGGTCGCGTCCTTGCAATTCACCGAAGGATAAGAAATTGGCACTTGCACCAACTGTATTCTTTCCAATCGGAAGCGCAAATCCGACAAACTCATGATTGATTCCAGCGAACCATTCGTTATGCATGAGTGCAAGTTGCGGTTTTTGTAACCGTGTGAGACCTGCTGGATTCCAAAACGATGCATAGAGGTCATCTGTTGCAGCGACTTGGGACTCTCCCATTCCCATTGCTTTCGCACCGACACCTATCTTGAGAAATGTCATCGCGCGAGTGCCTGCGTTCTCGTGAATGTCTGTGCTATCGGCTGCAACAGGTATACACGTGAGGATGGAAGCTATGATAAAAATATAAGGAAAGATGTAATTCATAAGTTTGCGTTTTCCGTTAGGTTTTTTCTTCCATATTTTCTTTTAAGTCAGTCTATGTATCATCTGGATATTTTTCAGAGGCATCATGTTTTGGAATATTAGACTGTTTTAGAAAGAAATGTTGAATCAAAAACCACCCTAAATTTAGGATTATAACTCCGATTACTCCTCTCCAAATCCAAGATAATGTTCCTTGTAACTCTTTTATATCGTCATTCATCAACTCTATTTGTTTGCCATTTACAGCAACCTCTTTTCCAAGATCAGCTATATTCTTATTTTGTTCAGTAAATTTCTTATTTTGTTCAGTAAATTTCTTATCAATATAATCTCTGAGTCTATTTTCCAATTCGTGCATTTTTTCAATAATAATCATTGCTTGTGATTCAGGAATCTTCTCTTGTCCGTACGCAATAGGGGTAAGACAAAGCACAAAGATCACCATGAAAGTATTCCATTTGTTACGCATTTAGGTTCACCTTCTGTCACACAAAACTATTTCATTTATCAAACTCACGTTATTATATCATATAGGTTTGTTGAAGTCAACTTCCATTTTATTCAAGTTACAAACGTTTTGACTTCGTATCTCTCTAATGATATACTAAGCATAAGTATTCTTTCCTACGATCAAATATGAATCTTGATAAAAACCAAGAGAAAGCTGTTAACCACTTTGCGGGCCCTGCCATCGTTGTTGCGGGACCAGGGAGCGGTAAAACCAGAGTCGTAACAGAACGTATTCTCAGCCTGATTCAAACCCACAAAATCCCTCCTTCTAAAATCCTCGCCATAGCATTCAATAGAAAAGCGGTTGAAGAGATGGAAAATCGGATTGTTGCGGGGCTAAAGTCAAAAAGCACTTTGCCAGTCATCCGTACGCTCCACGCTTTTGGGAAAGATATTGTGACCGCAAACCATAGACATGCAGGATTTGAACATCATCCCGAAATTTGGTCAGGTGAGATTGATAAAATCATTGCACAAGAAAGAGGACAGATTGATCAGGCAGCGTCAAGAACGACTGTTTCCATCTATAAAATTGAAAACAAACAGACCGGTAAGTGTTATATAGGGCAGTCCACAAACCCGGAACGGCGGAGACGTGAACATTTTGACCACTCATCAAATGATCGGCTCCGTCAAGCCATTCGTGCAGAAGGAGAAACGCAGTTCGTTTTTAAAGTGTTGGAACAGGTTGAAGGAAGAGAGGCAAACGAACGCGAAGCATATTGGATTAGGCATCACAGAAACTGTGGCGAAGTGTTCAACCGCGCAGACCCGATGCGCGAACAATTTAGCAATCAAGTTATGCTTGAGATGTTCTGCCAACATTTTAACATTCAATACACGGATCATCTGGATAGAGACCCCGATTTTGAAAATCTCCGTGACCGTTTTTACGACATAAAAGAGATAGTGATGCGAGCAAAACGACAAGTTGAAACAGGCCTCTTTGATCCTAATTCGCTGAAAAACCCTGTTGCGCGTGAATTTGCAAAGAAATATGAAGATCAAAAATCCGCTGCGAATGCTGTTGACTTTGAGGATATGATTATTTACGCCGCACATCTGTTTGAAACTCACCCAGATATCCGACAAAAATACATAGACAGATACCCTTATGTGCTTGTTGATGAATTTCAAGATATTGCCCCAATTGATTATCGACTTATTTCTCAACTGTCCGAAAATCTATTTGCTGTAGGAGACGATGACCAGGCGATTTATAGTTTTCGGGGCGGTGATTCCCAAATTATGCAGAAATTTTCCAACCGATCAGATGTTAAAAAATATGAGATTACGCGCAATTATCGTTCTACGTCAACAATTGTGGAGCATGCAAGAGCCATCATTGAACGAAACACACCTCGGATTCGGAAAAACCTACGTTCTCATAACCCGATGAGAAAAGAATTAGACATTATAGAAACGACACCTGAAACCATCAAAAAACATCTTCTACAAGAATTATCCGATGCTATTGATACCGCAATTCTCGTCAGAACAAACTATGAGGTTGATCGGATTGAAGAGGTCCTTTCAAGTGAATCTTTATCTTTTCCGGTAGAGGTGACGACAATACATAAAGCAAAGGGACAGGAATGGGAGAGAGTTATTCTTATTCACAATACGTTGGATCGGAGGTTTCCTCGGCGCGATACCGTCCTTGAAGAGGAACGCCGCGTTTTCTATGTTGCTATGACACGTGCGAAAGAGCAATTAGTTGTTCTCGGTGGGACGTGTCAATTCGTACCTGAGTTTAAGAACATTCCGAAGAATATAGGTTATTATTATCGGCAGTTTGCGTATTGGCGGGCAAGGTGGAAACTGAAAAAACTTGAGACATAGATTAAGAATTGTGCTATAATCGCCAGATATTCAAAAACTAAATGTTAATTTTATCTAATGGAAAACAATCCAAAAAACACGAATTCATCTACACGCAACCAGTTCTTTTTCCTCACATTCACACATACCATCCTTGATTCTTACGCCAACCTATTTCCACATCTACAACCGCGTTTATTAGCTAATCTTGCTTCCGCAGCAACGCGGAATAGTTTTGCAGGTATTCTCATCTCAGTCTATAGCCTTTTCAGTTCTCTTGGACAGGTTTTCTTTGGGTGGTTGTCGGATAGGGTAAGGACAGTCCATTTCATTACATTCGGAGTAGCATTCACGGTAATCGGTTTAGGCCTGGTGAGTCTTATCCCTTCAACAGCTATTGTACTTGTGTTATTAGCTATCGGTGGTACGGGTATTGCAGCATTTCATCCACAAGCAACTACTTATGCTGGTGCACTCGCAGCTGAAACAAGAGGTATGGGGATTTCCATTTTTCTCACAGGTGGTAATATTGGACGCGCTATTGGTCCGGTAGTACTACTTTTGATACCCTACCGTCTCGGATACGAACATTTAATTTGGGAAATGATACCGGGTTTACTTGTAGCGTTATCGGTCCCTATCATATTGAAATTTGAACATGAACTTGACCTGACCGCGTCTACTCGTGTACTATCACATGGAGAAAAGACACAACGAGAATCCTTTTGGATTGTTGCCCAACCCCACCTGTTCTCACTAATTGTATTGTTTGTTATTGCCTCGTTTCGAACGGTCACTGGGATAGGATTAGAGAACTTTCTCTCTATCTACTTAAATGACCTGAATTATTCGGATCAGATGCGTTCTTTAGTTGTTGCGCTCTATATCTTTGCAGGTTCTATGGGTATTATGGGAAGTGGGTGGGTATTAAGTCGTGTACATACACTTATTTTACTGTTGTTCTCACTTGTTGTTGCGCCGCCACTGCTCTATGCTGCACTTCACACTCAGGGTATCACTGCACTGGTATTTCTGTTTTTGGGTAACGTAGTTCTATCAAGTTCAATTACGTTAAACATTATAGTAGCACAGATTATTTTGCGAGGGCATGAGAACATCGCATCAAGTTTTATGATGGGTGCATCGTGGGGTGTGGGCGGATTATTAAATTTGATTGTCGGTGCTTTGGCAGATAAGTACGGATTACCTATTGTGCTGGATTGGTTAGTAATGGTGCCGTTGATGGTGTCCCCACTGGTGATATTCCTCAGGAGTCAGCCAGATTTATCCAAACCAAAATCTGATTAAAAAGCCCATAATACACTTAAAAAATGGGTGTTAATCAGATCGCCTATGAGGAGAGCGTAATCAAGCCGAAACTGTTTGAGTTGGATACCGACCCCACTTGTCAAGCGAGTATCGCGGTAACCAATGCGCAGTGCTAACGGAGGACTGAGGTGATATTCTATGCCGAGATGTGTTTGCCCACCGTAACGCTGTTGCCATTGATAGGATAGAATTAATTCGCGATTAAAAAGCAGTTTTGTGAAATAGGCGAGACCTATATTCAGATTTGCTGGAATTGATTCTTTAAGGGCAGGCACGGTATTCCATGTCAAAGTTGTTTGGGATATATCCTGTAGGTTTACACCGAAAGCAAACCCACCTGCGTCTTCAAGACCAAAAAGGGCGTTCATATCTGGTAGGCGCATTAGCACACCCGCATCAAAGCCGTATCCGCGGCTCCCGTAAGTAGAGAAGACGGAAGTAATCTCATCAAGATCACCTGCCCCGTTGAAATTCTGAAAGATACCTTTCAGATTGACACCGAACAGAAATTCTGGGGGAACAGAATCTCTACCGAAGTTATCCCACCACGATTGACTGATGGCAAAGCGCGTTGCAAGGGATAGCACAAAAGCGTTTTCACTATCGTTAAGATACCCCGAAGGTGTAAAATCTTCTTCTCGTGGTCGATATTTCGGGTCGTTTTTGCGTTGGTCAGCACTAATTGCGGGATCAAATGCGGGTACATCGTAATAGATAGGGATGTCGTCAATACCAGCGCGAATCCATGAGAGTCCGAGCGTCAGTTGTGGCAAGATTTTTCCGATGCCGCTGACATAACTAAATGCCCCTAATCCTGAGCGGCGTGTGGCATGCATCATACAGACTTGATACTTTTGCGAAACGCCTGCAATTCCGGCGGGATTCCAGTAAGTCGCAGTGGCATCATCAGCTATGCTAACATACGCGCCTCCAAGTCCAAGGGCGCGTGCGCCGATACCGTTCGTTAAAAAATCACCAGTATAGTTTTCTGCGGATGCTGACAAAACTATAAAAAAACAGCATCCGATAAGTGCCAAGTGTTTTAGTTTAGTCAATGATTCCTATTTCCTTTTAGATTCTGTCATAACAGTGTATTATAGTAAATTATAGAATTAATTGGACATTAGGATCGGTTCGGTTAGGAAACCGAACCTACCAGGGGTGTTGAGCATCAAACTTTTAGTTTGTGTCCGCATCTGCACAAACTAAAAGTTTGTGCTACAAAATGTCCCTTTAATTCTAAATGTCCCTATATTTTAGGGTTTGACATCTTGCACACATCTAAATCCTACATCGCTGCTCAAAAGCGAAGGTTTCTCACCCATGCGGTTTGCAACACGAACGCTTTTCGCATTGAAACTCCACGAACCCCCACGCACAACACGGCGTGTCTTTATATTTTGGAAGTTATCAATAATCTGATTTGTGTTTTCTGTTCCAGCGATGGGGTTCTGATGAGGTGAATTAACATAGAAATTTTTCTGATACGCATCAAGACACCATTCCGACACATTACCGACCATATCAAATAAGTTGTATTTATTAGCAGGATATTTTCCGACAGGTGTTGTCTGTTCATCATGTTTGCCAGATTTTGTGTTCTTATTGTAGTTCGCTTTGCTTGTATCAATTGTATCACCCCACGGATATTTCTTTCCAATTAAGCCGCCGCGCGCTGCTTTCTCCCATTCTGCTTCAGTCGGCAAACGTTTTCCTGCCCACTGTGCATACACCATTGCATCATGCCAACTGACACCGACAACGGGGTGCTGATCGGTAGGCGAACACCGAAAAACAGAATCGGATAGTGCGCGATGTTTCGTGGCATTGATAAACTTTTTGTAATCTCCCACTGTTACCTCATGTTTATCTATGTAAAAAGCATCAAGATGAACAGTGTGGATAGGCTTTTCGTCACGATCACCGTTTGTGCTCCCCATCTGAAACTCACCCGCTGGGATTAATACCATTCCTGTGGGTACTGATACGATTTTGGTGTCGTTATGACCATCCGACAACAAGTTTTCTGTAACACAGAAAATGCTAAACAGTAGTACTATCAACCCGACTTTCATCAATGATTACACCCGATTGAGATTAAAATTGTTCCAATAGTATTGATATTGTGTAGATGTCCAACCGTTATAGATTTCATCCCACGGCATCCGATTGAAATGAGGTAAAAGTGATCCTTCTGTGACAGGTTTAGAACAACCTTGATAACGATAATCCACTGAAAGACGAATGCGATCAGGTGACTGATTTGGCAATGCTTTGTGAACGGTGTGGCTGTGAAAGAAAATCGCATCACCTATTTCATAATCTCCGCCAACCCAATGCAATCCGTCCGCTTCTAACGGATCAGTGTCAATACCGAGTCCTCCTGCTCCTAATGCTGGCTTCACGGGAAAAATGCCAAACCGATGCGATCCAGCTAAAACAGATAATCCCCCCATATATTCAGGACATGCCCCCAACGGAATCCAACCTGTATAGGTCTCCTCAGTGCCACGAATATGGATAAAGTCTTGATGTGCGGGGGTTGTATACTTTGTGTTTTCTGGGAACATGATTCTTCCGATATTCCGTGGATGCACCAGCGTTTTTTCGCCAAACAATTTGTCACACATATCCAAAACTGCGGGATGATGTGCAAAGGCATGGAACGATTCAAGAGATTGGAATTCGTCTAACACGGGCCAATATCCGTCATCACCTTCCATGAAAGGACCACCTGTACGAATTCCATCTATCAGTGCTTCACCGCCTTGTGCCCATCCGTGCCGATGACAAATCTCCAAAAAATCTTTGCGTAAGCCGTAAATGGACTCAGCATCAATTAATCCACGAAAATAGAGATAACCATCCTGTTTTGCTTGTTCGCGGAGTTTTTCAGGCTGATCTAACAGTTCGTTTGAGACAGTAAAGGGTTTAACGTCTGCCATAACGTATTGTCGCCTCCAAGAGATTATACAAAAATGTTTGTAAATTGGATGTATTGATATTATACCAACAAATAGGAGGCGTGTCAATGATATAGAACGGTGTCAGACAATACCACACCCTTAACTCAGTCCCTATAGATGCGGTTAGGAAACGCATCATAGGCGTCAATTTAAGAAGACAAGCGTTCGTAGTCGCGAATTCATTGCCAAACGCGCGTTTGGAATTTGGCACTTCGGACATTCTGTAGGAGCGAGTTTTGCTCGCGACCCTGCGTCCGATGTCGCGAGCAAAACTCGCTCCTACACGAAGAAAATCAGGCACTAAATTAACGCCTATGGCAGAATACGCGTGTGGTATTCTGCATTGGTTAGGAAACCGCATCTACCGCAGTGAGTATAAATAATTGTTTTTTCTCTAAATCAATCTTAACAGGATCGTTTATTGGTTTGTTGTAAATTTCCGAGATATTCTTCAATAATTACAAATATATGATTCCTAAATAATGCTTCGATCATTATAGTGAATCCACAATTATCTTTGCATTGGCGAGGTTAGGAAACCTCGCCAGCGTTATGGTGCGGGAATTGTTGTTCATTGAAATGTCCACAGATTTTCGGATTTTACTATAAAATCGGATATTTCTTAACCGATTATTTTGAGAATATGCTACAATTCGGAACAATCTAAACATTAGGAGGCACAACATGCTTAGCATCAAACATCTTGAAACAATAACGTTGAATGTACCGTTTTACTGTGATCGTGTCAGTCGGCACATGCACCGTGCAGCAACGCACGGAGAACGAGTTTATGTTTACCGCGTTGAACTTAGTAACGGAGTTATAGGGTATGGAGAAAATTTATATGATGAATCGGGTAATATTGAACGATTGGTAGGGCAAAATCCATTTGCATGTATGAACAATGATGGTGTCGGGTTTGGCATTCAGATGTCACTATATGATGCTGTTGGTAAAACGGTTGGTGTCCCTGTATCTGGCCTGATTGGTCCGAAGGTGCGTGAAAAGTGTCCGATTTCATGGTGGGATATTGATATGCCGCCAGAGGATTGGGTTGCAGAAGTGCAGGAATCAGTCAAAAGAGGTTATACATCAGCCAAACTCAAAGCGAGACCTTGGCGAGACATCTTTGCACAAGTTGATGCAGTGGGCAACGCAGTACCAGCGGACTACAAACTTGATATTGATTTCAACGGCTTCTTGCTAACAGCGGATAACGCTATTCCTGTTTTACAAAAGTTAGATGAACATCCGAATGTTGCGATCTACGAAAGTCCGTTCTACCTCGGAACAGATATTGAAGGCGCGGCAAGGTTGCAAGAGGCTGTTCAAAAACGTATCGTAGAGCATTACAATGAATCCTGTTTGCATGCGCGTTGTTGTGGCGGGTTTGTTGTCGGAGGTAGTGTCAATTCACTGCTGCGTACAAACGCACTCTGCTCTTCATTTGAACAACCGTTCTGGCTACAGATGGTCGGCACAGGCATTACAACGGCATATTGTGTGCATCTTGGTGCTGTGCTTTCGCAAGCTGAATTGCCAGCGATTACGTGCCATGAGTTGTGGGAATCGGACCTGCTTGAAACACGACTTGAAGTCGTTGATGGGACGATCAACGTTCCTGACTCACCTGGATTGGGCGTTTCAGTGGATGAAGATGCATTGGTAGCATATCGCGTTGAAAAATCTGCACCGACACCGCAGCAGCTGTTCCACCAAAGTGATTATACGTGCAGAGTACATATTCCAAATGCGGATGGCGGAGAGACAATCCACGATTTCAGCGGAGAGGGTGAATATTATCCGGCGTTTAGTGAAGGAAAGTATCCGGGGTTTGTGCCTGGGGTTTGGATGGAAGTGGTTTAAGAGGCCACATGTAATTCGGCAATGCTCCGGTTGTTTTCAACTGGAGCATTTTTATTCTGTTTCTGCAAAATAGTTGGAATCTACCCGTTTGATTTCAAAAGTTTCCTTTGTTGAAACACCGACGTTATGTTCTATCATAAGCTGCGCGAGTTGTTGACCATCAATTAGAACCACCTTGGAATCTGTTGAGTCAATTTTTGAGGCGTAGTCCGTAGCACGCTTTGCAAAATTTGAGGTAGTAATGAAAATTCCTTTACGAGCTCTTTTTTTTTGTAATGCCCCTACGAAATCACGAACCGGAGGTTCCCCAACATTTGTTTTTTCTCTTTTGGCTTGAACATAAATCACATCAAGCCCAAGTCTATCCTCTTTAATAATGCCATCGATTCCACCATCCCCACTGCGTTCGACAGCTTCAGCATCCTCTCGTGAACCGCCATAACCCATTGCAACAAGTAAATCAATAACGAGTTCTTCAAAAAAAGCAGGCTTTTTGCTTTTGATGTGATATAAAAGTTCGTCCGCCAATTCTTTGTGAACTTTTTGGCAAAAGTCCTCAATCTTATCAACGGTAGACACTACCTCTTCTTGTTCTCCCTCTTGAACAAGGAAATACGGTGTTCCTTTTTTACCTGGTTTTTTACCTGGTTGACGCATCTTTCCTTTCTTAGCTAGGTTTATAATGGCATCACTTACCATGTAATAAAAAATATTCTGATATCCTTCTTTATTTTTCGTCTTTGCGTTTTTTTGTTCATCAGATAAATTAAAATGTACGACTAATTTTTCTACTGTCTCCCTGATTTTAATTCCTTCAGATGGATGATCAAGATTTAGAATGGCTGACCTTATTTCTTCAAGTGCTGGAAAATCTATCTGATAACTTTGATTGGTTGCCGGATCAATGGCTGTTCTTGACGTAGTTTTCATAAAAGCCTCTTTAAGATTCAGAAATGTGTTTATAGCATGACACACCCAACCTAATCTGTCAAGTTAAATTTGCCATAGCCAGAGTCATGCAGTTTTCGCGTTTTTTCCAATATTTACCCAAGGTCGGAATCAACACTAAATGCGCGTGGTATTCAGCTCCTTTGGTTCAGACATATAGCGGGAAACCCAATGCCCCATTTTGTGCAGCATGAACACCCCCTGCACGTTATTGTGCAGGGGATTCTGCTTTTAAACCAAAATCTGTC
Organism: Candidatus Poribacteria bacterium; assembly: GCA_965221425.1. Classification (GTDB taxonomy): domain Bacteria; phylum Poribacteria; class WGA-4E; order WGA-4E; family WGA-3G; genus MSPOR6. The sequence goes on from OZ244889.1 coordinate 2,870,539, forward strand.
CATATTCAGCGGTTTCGGATTGGCACGCAAATTGCCTATATATTAACATCTACATTGATATATCAATCAAGGAGAACGACAATGCGCAGACTTCAAATAATCCTAAGTCTCAGCTTAATCTTGTTTTTTACAGCGGCTGCGGGTGCGAAAATCGTTTTTAGTTCCTCCCAAAACGGAAATACGAACATCTATATCATGAGTGATAACGGTAGTAGTATCAAGCAGATCCTTGCTCATCCAGAATCGAGTTTATCGCCAGGTTGGTCGCCAGACGGACAACAGATCGCTTTTCTGTGGGACACAGATCCGTCAGACCGCTCCAATTACAACATCTTTATAATGAACGCTAATGGCACAAATGTCCAACAAATTACGCATAATAAAGCTGTGGGCAATCAGAAGTTAGCGTTTTCACCGGATGGCAAAAAACTTCTCTTTAGTAGGAGGATAAACTCACATGGAGAAAGAGCCGGGCTTTACCTTGTAGATATTAAAACTGCTACCATCACGCAGATTTCGGACATCAAAATGCGTGACGTTGATTGGTCGCCTGATGGAAAGCAAATTATATTTCTCAAAGAAGAATGGTGGTGGGAGGAACACAATCTTTGGATAATGAATGCCGATGGCACAAACGCTCGCCCTTGGATACGTCTCAATAAAACTTTTTATCCCAGTAATGCAAGATGGTCACCAAATGGTCGACATATTCTGTATACCGAATCCGACCTGCATTTCAAAATGGGAGGCGGTGGGGTTCGTCTGGCAGGCACTTACCGATATATGATACGTAAAGCGGACGGTGGCGCTCCACAGATGTTGGCTATTCCGAAAAATATGTGGCCTGGTTCTGTTGCCTGGATGAATAGAGGTAGATCGGTGCTTTTCAGTGCGATTGATTTCACGCATTGGGACGATCCAAATCATTTTGATCAATTCTATCGGTATGATATTGCAACGAGGAAGATCAAGCAGTTGACGCATGATCCGGGTGATAAATGGAGTGCGGATTGGGTTGACGGTGCCCATTCCGTTTCGCCTGTAGGCAAGTATTCCGTGCGGTGGGGTGAACTTAAAAAGGCGTATTTAGATTAATATGACAGCGGAAAACAAGGAGGTATTATCATGAAGAGGCTCATGTTGCTATTCACATTCACGGTCATTGGTCTTATGCTCACTGTTAATGCGTCAGCAAAAACTATCGTAACAGATGGACTTGTGAGTTATTGGACTTTTGATCGAACCACTATTAACAATCGCACAGTAGAAGATGTTTGGGGTGAAAACGATGCAACGATTGTGGGAAATCCAAAAGTAGTCAGAGGATACTTAAAACAAGGACTGGCGTTAGATGGTGTTGGGGACTATGTGAGTTTACCCATAGGCGTCAATTTAAGGGGTAAATCCATTTGGCAGTGTCTTCAGTCCCGTAGGGACGATATGTTTATAGCTAAGCGTTCTACCCTTCTCTTTAGTCCCGTAGGGACGATATGTCCGTTTTTCTATGTCGTTCCTACGGAACTCAAGAGAGGGGACACATTTTTTCTATAAACATATCGTCCCTACGGGACTAAATACAGGATAGTTTCAATCACCATGCGGATTGAGAAGCACTGATAGAATCATAAACGTTTTCTTAACTTTACACCCGCTGAATGCCAAAAGGCATTCATAGCGTTGATTTATGGGTATTCGCCATGATTCCCCGCCTCGCAAGCAGAGATGTGCACCTGCTGCTTGCGAGGCTTCCTAACCGAACCTATGTAGAATCGTGCGGTTAGAAACCGCACCTACCAGGGAGTGTAAATATATTTTGGATTTCACTTGTAAAATTGTATCTGTCCTATCCAACTTTCCGTTTTTTATATCAAAGTCTATCTAAGTGAAAGTTCTACATATCAGGGATTATAGTTGTCTAACAAAGAAGAAGCTACCACAAAACAGGAAAAACTTGTCGGTTATTTTGAACTTCTCCTCACGAATTCAAACTTTCGTTGGCTTTGGGCAGGACAAGTTGTCAGTCTCTTGGGCGATTGGTTTAATATCATCGCGTCTGCTATCCTGATTCACAACCTCACTGAATCGGGATTAGCATTAGGGGTGTTGTTTACGATACGGATGCTTGCCCCTTTCTTTGTAGCACCGCTTGCTGGAATATGTGCGGATCGCTTTAACCGTAAGCGTATCTTAATCATCACCGACATCATCCGAGGGTTACTCCTTTTCGGTTTTCTCTTTGTTAAAACCGAAAAGGATATTTGGCTTCTCTATGTCCTCACGATGCTTTTATTTGCTGTAAGTGGTTTTTTCAGTCCAGCACGAAGTGCCATACTCCCTGATATTACCACACGTCGCGAGCTTGGCACAGCCAATGCGTTGAGTGCTACAACTTGGTCTGTGATGCTTGCGCTTGGTGCCGCTATTGGTGGATTTACAGCAGGACTTTTTGGGGTACATACTGCCTTTATAATAGATGGATTCACCTTTTTTGTGTCAGCTGGAATTCTGCAACAGATTAAACTGCCAATCCGTTTTACTGCTACAACAGAGATTCGGGGAGGTTCAAAGTGGACAACACTTCGTTATATGTTGCGGTATCCCGATATATTCTTTATATCGCTACATAAAGCTGCCATAGCACTTCTTTTGTCTTCTGGATTTATGGTGGCACAGGTAAAAATCGCAAAAGATATCTTCGTTATTGGCATTGACGGGGCAATCAGTTTAGGTGTGATGTATTGCATGGGTGGTGTTGGCAGTGGTATAGGCCCCATTGTTGCAAGATATTGGACAGGTGACCGTGACAAACCGCTTCGGCGGAGTATTAGTCTCGGTTATTTGATTGGATCAGTTGGACTCGCGATTGCTGCACCGCTTTTGAATCTACCAATTGTAGTTCTTGGTGGTTTTGTGCGGAGTGTTGGTGGGGGAATCGCTTGGGTATTTTCAACACAACTGCTCCTTCAAGGTGCGCCTAATGAGATTCGGGGGCGTATCTTTGGCACGGAGTTTGCGCTTTTCACACTTATGGGCGGTATCGCTACAGCGACTGTCGGTGCAATGCTGGATATATTTGGCGTGCAGGCTGTCCTGTGGGGAATGACTGCCCTTCCGCTGATTCCAGCAGTACTATGGTGGCTCTGGCAGGCACGACACACTTCTTCAGAAGCGGGAAAACGATGAAGGTTTTTCTTGCACAACAGGAATAACATAACTCCGAATCGTCGTTCCTTCTAATGTCTCTGTTTCAACGCGCGCCTCTGGATTCGTGCGGTGATCAAACACGACATAGTACCCCTCATCAGCTTTTTCTGATTTGAGATACGCTACAAGCTGCTTTTTACCTGCTTGATAATACTTTTCCCCTTCCCATATTTTAGTTTCAACAATGTATTTTCGGGTGTTGTGAATAATGAGAAGGTCTATTCTCCCACGTCCCGTTTGCACTTCAAGAAACATATCCGCGCGGACAATACGGATAAAGTGATCGAGATAGGCGTATAGCAGGTTTTGTCCAACATATTCCTGTGGCGTTTCTGGCACTTCCAATATCCGAAAACCTGCGCGGGCGATAAAATCCTTGAAGTTGTCAAGTAGTGCTTCCAGTTCAATTGCACCGGACGGTGAAATGTAATCAATAAAATCTTTATCACTGTCTTCCGGAAAATACGTCTCCTCCAATCCATTTACTAACGGTTTAAATGCTTGCATGATTCGGTGTTGATAAATCGGATTGACGATTTCACACATTCTGTCATCGCCCTTTTTAATTACGCCATACATAACAAGTTCATTGATGATTTCGTTATCAAGTGTGAACGGCAGTCCTCTTTCATAAGAGGTAATTCGCATGATTAGTTTTTCAAACCGTCGGTCTCTACGAACATTTGTTAGGAGGTGCAGGATGTTGGTATTCTGCTCTTCAAGCATCTGTTCATGGGCAGTTAAAAAGTGTTCCATCCGTATCGTTTCTGTTTTCGGGACGTCTAATTCCTCTGTGAGAATCTGCGCAAAACGGTTGACAAGGAACGGTTGTCCGGCAGTCTGTTTATGGAGTGTAAAGATGACTTCTGAGTCGAACGTTTGCCCAACTTCATCGGTATATTGTGAAAGTAATTCGTCTACTTGTTGCAAACTGAAATTCTGTAGGTTGAATTCATCTTGGATATTGAAAGGTGAGACTGATCGATCATAGTTAAGTTGCATAATGCTCTTAACCCCGACAATGCAAACACTGTGCGGGCATTGGAGTTCGTCAGATAAATAGATACGGCGGAGCGAATGAAGAAAATCACTTACAACGGATTGTGGAATGCCATCAAATTCGTCAATGATGAGAACGACCTTCTGTCCAATTTCATGTTGATTGTTAAGAAAACTTGCACATTGTTCAAAAAATTCCATCATTGAAACGTGGTTAGTTATTTGGGTAGTCTCCGAGAATTGAGTTAAACACTCAGAAGAACGTCCGCGTTTCTGAAAAACCACCTCAATTTCTTTGCAGATGCTATTGTGGAGGTCTTTATAAAAATCGGAAGGCGTAAGATTTCTGTAGGGTTCAAAGTTCAATTGGATCGGAAAATAGGTTGGGTCTTCAAGTGTGAGAGTCTCCATAGAAAATCGGAAAAAGGTAGTTTTACCAGTTTGGCGCGGTGCAAAGAGGACAATGTAGCGCCCCTCTTTGATGCGATAGATAAAATCCTTAATTTCTTCAGTACGCGGCACAATATAGTGCTTGTCCGGATAAACGCGTCCTCGGGTTCCAAAACTTCTCATTTTTCACCTTGATTATGAAATCGTTTTCGCTACACAGAAATATCTATAGTGGATTTTACAATTATCTAATTATCTGGGCATCATGAATCGGCGAGGTTAGGAAACCTCGCCTACCGGTGGATGTGTTTGCAGAAGGAGTATCTATTCTACCGTACTCTATTCATCCTCGTCTTCAGAATAGGAATGTCCGCTGAAGATTGCTCGAACCTGTTTTGCTGTTTTTGGGCCTGATAGCAACTGTCCAATTCGGTCACCTTCCTCTTTCAGCAAAGCCTTGACATTTGTTAACACCGCTTCCAACTTATCCCCTGGAAATTTACATGCGCCGTTCTCATCCATATGGATAATCTCACCCGGTGCCACATCCATGCCTGCTATGGAGACAGGAACATTGACAGCTTGGACTGCCATTGCCCCGTGTCCGGGCGAAACCCCACTCAACAGATACTGAAATTCCATCGGACGGATTTCATCAATGTCTCGTGAAGGTCCATCTGAAATTACGCCTAAACACCCTAAAGACTTCATTGCAGCTGTCATGTTACCGCCCGCTAATCCCACTTTATTCGCTAATTCCGGTGGAAATTTTTGCTCCAATGCTAAAATTGTCGGTTTTTTAGATGCATCTAACGCATCAACCACGTCCATAAAAGAGAGTTCGGAATAATTCGGATCGGGTAAACCGTAGACACACGTCACCGCATACCCTGCCATTGCTCCTAACTCAGGATACATACAACGGATAGTGGTGTCTGTATACCAGTTTTCTGTCCACGGGTTGTAAAGCCCAAGGCAAAGCGGATTTCCCGGGTAGGTGGCTACCACATTTGTGATTGATGGCGTATCGTATTTACGCAATTCTGCTAACATTTCTTGTTCGGTTAATGCCATAGTGCACCTCATTTTAGAAGGATTTTCCAAGTCAATTAGACAGGCATTGTTCTACCTGCATAAGCGCGGCCAATACGCGCAGTTTGTTCGCCTGAACCACAAATTCTCACACCAGCATTAATGCTTGCTTCAATCGTCTCTGGCGATGCGCTTTCCAAAAACTTTAATCCTGCCGATTCGCACGCTGCAAATACGCGATCTCTCGCGTCTTGTAATTCCTGTGGGCGTGGATTCGGTATATGTTTATAGCCAAACGACATGCTCATATCACCCGGCCCCCATTCTGCAAAAGCGATTCCCGGCACCCGAGCAGTCATTTCAACGTTGGCTAATGCGCGCTTATTTTCAAACTTCAAACCGAGGAGCAGTTCACCGTTAGGGTTCAACGGCCAAGGGTCAGCGGTATCAAGGTATTGGTCAACGGAAACACCCCAGATATGTGAGGCAGGTCCCTGCCCGGCAGAACCGCGTCTACCGACATCCAGTTGCGTTCCTACCCCGATTGTTTGGAATGGATAGCGGCACGCTTCTACAAAAGCTTTGACAGCCTCCGGTGATTCTGCGTGGCAGAGCAATAGGCCATGCACACCGCGTGCAAGGAGTTGGCGCATCTGCCATCCGTTCGCGCGAATCACATCGGCACTTACGCCATCTACCGGCAACTCAACGATCACTGCCGGTGTTTTGTGTCCGCTATTGGTGGGACCGCCGTCTGCAAGTCCGCGCATGTAGCTATCTAATCCGGACAGATCAAAACAACCGTGCTCCATACCGATGTTGATATAGTCAGCCCATGTTTTTGCTATCTCACGACCTGCATCATAATTCAGGTCCGAGGTTGTATGACTTCCTGTATAGAAAACTGGCTGATCTGCTTCTAATAATTCAATTGCTTTATTAACCCTTTTGGGCATTGCGATGCTCCTTCTAAAGCCCCGTAAAAAATTTTGATTAACAGGGAACATATCTATAGTTGCTTTATGAACTTTATCTTATAGTAGAGTTTCACAATCTGTCAACAGAATTTTGCGATTGTTCTTTGACATTTCCAAAGCACTTGACAATTTTGCAGGAATAGGATAAGTTAATAAATAGGGTAAGTTAATAGAGGTGAAGTATGCATCATTTTTCTACTTATCCACATCTTCTATTATATGGTAGATTTTAGAGTTATTTGGACACTTTGCACCAGCGAGGTTAGGAAACCGAACCTACCGAGGGTGAAAGTGTATAATTATTTTTATAATTTACCATACCTACGTGGAGTATCTACAGTATCTACCGAAATTTTGCGGGTAAAGGTCGCAATTCGGAGATCGCTCCTACCGATGGACTACTTATGGTAGAAGGGAACTTCGATTTCCGACTACTGACACGACCCGCAATTTTAGTGTAGGCAGAACACTAGCTCACCCAATATAGTAGACTTTAGAATTAATTGGACATTATGTTCGGTTCGGTTTCCTAACCGAACCTACCGAGGGTGTTGTAGCACAAACTAACAGTTTGTACTACAGAAGTGTCTCATTAATTATAGATTTTACTATATAACCGTATTAATACCGTTTTAACGTTGACAGTTGATTTTATCTTTGCTAATTTTAAAATAGAGAAAATAAACCCCGCAGAAATTTGTTTTTAAAGTGAGAGATAACTTAGCGAATAATCGTTATGAAGATTAACGAATTGATATTAGGTAAATATAGGTTGCTTGAGTATCTCAGTTCAGGCAGCTTTTCGTCTGTTTTTCGTGCGCGCGAAGAGATGACGGACCGCATCGTTGCGATCAAAGCACTTTCCAAAGATGCTTATCCAGCGGACAGAATGCGCTATCTTTCAACCGAACTTAAAGCAATGTCAGATATATGGGGACATCCTAATATCGTCTCGATCCATACTGTTGAACCTGGGAAAGATAACTGCCTTGCCTGGATAGTTATGGAATATATTGATGGAGATAATCTACATCAACTCGTTCAACAAGGCGACTTAACCTTAAACGATGTGCTAAATATTGGTTTGGATATCTGCAACGGTTTAAAAGCTGTACACGCCCATAATATCCTACACCGTGATATTAAGCCCCAAAATATTTTACTCACGCCGGAGAAAGAAGCAAAAATTGCGGATTTCAGTATCGCACGCATTTTGGGGGAATCAACCGAATTCGCTGGAACCATGACCGGCACCCGCCGCTACATGGCACCAGAACAGCATTATGGGGCTTATGATTTTCGCGCTGATTTGTATGCTACGGGTTTAGTTCTTTATGAAGCACTCACAAAACAATTTCCTTTTTCGGGTGAAGTCGATGTAATTGATAGAAAGAAAGCATCGGGTGAAATAGAGAACCTCGAAAAATGCCCAGAGGAATTCCGGAATTTTTCGCTAAAAGCACTCCATCGAGATGTTGATAAACGTTACCAAACAGCATCTGAAATGTACGAAGAACTTGACCGCATTCGCCGCTGGCAATACGAACAACAAGCCTCTGTCCTTATTGCAGAAAGCGCTAATTCCCCTGCAACTGAACTCGCAAGTGCACTCGAACGTTGTCGAAAGACCTTCCGATTAGAAATTGATGTTGCCGAATTCATTAACCAAAACCTCTTCTTTGAGATGCGCAGCAAAGACGAGAAGGAAAACCGCGAACGTGTTAAGATACGACTGAGGCAACACTATACCGAAGCGATTAAGTACCTACGGAACGAAAACATAGAGAACGCACTTCAAGAACTCCATAAGGCACATAACCTCTGTTTACAGGATGCAGAACTCATTGCACAAGCAGACGCCCTCTTCAAGGAAGTGAGCACAGCAACATCACTACCGAATGCTTCAACAGTTCAGGATATTGCTGCACTGATTGAGAAACTCTCTGAAACAGAAAAAACAGACCTATTTGATACATTAAACACATCGGAAACCCAGACTGAACCTGAAGTTTCCCAGGAAACCCCCGAAGTTTACCATACGGAATTAAATACAATTTCTTTCCCTAAAACTGAGGCACAACAGGTAAATAATTACCGTGTCTTAATAGAAGAAGCTTCACCTGAATTTTTATTAGATAAAGTTCATGCAGACATACAATATCCACATGAGGAAGAAGCAGCGTATATCTATCAACAAGCCCAAATTTTTATGCAACAAGAAAACGTCCGCGGATGTCTTGGGCAGTATAAAAGACTTGGGGCTTTTTATTACAGGCACGCCAGACGGTTCATTCGGATGGACGAAATAGAACTCGTCGCGAATTGTTATACACGCGCGCGATTTGCTTACGCAGCAGCTCAAAAGCAACGGAACGCACGAAAAAACGCAAGAAATGGAGCCGCATACTACGTTCATCTTGCACGACAATTAGAAATGCAACGCTCCTGGATGGAAGCTGGTATGTCATACATCTTCGCTGCCGACAATTACCGTTTTGCCCAGCTGAGTTTGGATGTTGAAAAGTGTGAATCTTCCGCGACTGTTTGCTATTTCAATGCTGCTGAAAGCGCACATCTCATCGGTGATCTTCAAACCGCTTATGAGTATTATATGTTAATTTTATCTATCGGTGAGAAATTGCAAAATCCGCCGAGAGCGGTAATTGAGGCACAAAAATTGCTTGAAGAAATTCGGAAAGGCAGTGACAAGTAGTTTTATGGTGAATTATCAAATCAGTAGACAGTCCAGTGAACTACGTACCGAAACATATTCTCTGGTAGGCGCGGTTTCCTAATCTCGTTTATTCAGAGTGTCCGGTTAATTCTAAAATTTTCATAAGGTTTATGTATTTAATTTCTGTCTTATAGTAAAGTAAGGAGAACTAATGATTTCGCTATCGCAACGCAGTCAAAACGTAACACCATCATCAACTTTAGCCATCACCGCGAAAATCAACGCGATGATCGCGGATGGCGTAGATGTTGTCAAATTCGGGGCAGGCGAACCCGATTTTGATACACCCGACTATATCAAAGCCGCCGCAATCACTGCACTTGATGCAGGATTCACAAAATACACACCTGTCCCCGGTATTCCTGAACTTCGGGAGGCAATCGTGGACAAATTCAAAAATGACAACGGGCTGGAGTATACACCATCTCAAGTCATCGTTTCGTGCGGGGCAAAACACACCCTCTATAACATTATGCAAGCGATCTGTGACCCGGACGATGAAGTCATCTTTGCTGCGCCCTATTGGGTGAGTTATCCTCAGCAGATTAAGTTGGCAGGTGCTGTGCCACGCGTGATTGAAACCGCTGCCGAACAGAACTTCTGCATGCAACCCAATCAGGTAGAAGCAGCAATCACACCAAAGACAAAAGCGATTCTGATTAACAGTCCAAGCAACCCTACCGGCACTACTTATGATGTGGAAACACTGAAGCAAATAGCAGCACTTGCAGTCAAACATCAGGTCTATCTCATCTCTGATGAAATCTATGAAGCACTGCTTTATGACGGTGCGACACATCAGAGTCCCGCGTCATTCAACGAGGAGACGAAAGCGATTACCTTTGTTGTCAACGGCGTATCCAAAGCGTATTCCATGACGGGATGGCGTATCGGGTATACCGCAGGTCCCGAAGATGCGATTTCAGCGATGTCTCGCATTCAATCACACAGTACTTCAAATCCGACCTCCATTGCGCAGAAAGCTGCTGTCGCCGCACTGAATGAACCGCAAGATGCTGTTGAGGAGATGCGACAAGCATTTGAAGAACGCCGCGATGTTATCTGTCAACGTTTTGATGAGATTGACGGTGTAAGTTATGTCAAACCGCAAGGTGCATTCTACATTTTTCCCAATTTTTCTGAGCATTATGGCAGAACACTTGACGGTAAAAAGATTGAAGGGTCAATGGATATAACTGATTATTTTCTCAGTTCAGCAGGTGTTGGCGTTGTACCTGGAGACGGATTCGGTGCAGATAACAATTTACGGCTCTCCTTTGCTACCTCTCTGACAGAGATAAATCGTGGGTTAGATCGGATTAAGAAAGCGTTGGAATAAGGCAATTCTTTCTTGTGGGAAGGCTTTTTAAGCTCGCTTACTGTCTGAATCGCGGATTAGCGCGGAGGGCACGGATTTTAAGAGTATCCGCGTTGTAGTCGCGCAATTCATTGCCAAATCAACGCCAAATGCGCTTGGCAGAACGCGCTTTTGACATTATGCATGATTTAGTGCCTCGGACATTCAGAATAGTAGGTGCGGTTAGGAAACCGCACCACAACCCGAATAATAAAATAATCTACATCAAAACGCGCCTACAGGGGTGCCTTTGTCTGAACCAGGATTTCCAAGATTATCAGATTTTCAGGATTAGGCGTTCGCACAAAAGGATTTAACTTGACATTATATATCCATTTGGATATAATTATACTATGATGGACATAAAACGAGACTTGAAGCAAGTTGTTTGGGTTGGAAACGCCAAGAAAAAACTTAAAAAATTTCCGAAATCTGTTCAAAAGGATGTAGGAGATGCTTTGTTTTCTGCACAAGCGGGAAGTTTACCTCCAGCGGCGAAACCTCTCAAGCACATCGGTCCAGGGGTTTTTGAAATACGGGCTACACATAAACCTAATACCTATCGTGCTGTGTATACCGTGAAAATTGGGGAGCGGATTTATGTCCTGCACTGTTTTCAGAAAAAAGCAAAGAGAGGTATAGAAACACCAAAGAAAGAGATAGCCTTAATCAAAGAGCGTCTGAAAATGGCACAAGAAAGGGAAGGAAAACTATGAGCAAAAAAGTAAAATTTGAAGAGAGTTCAGGCAATGTTTTTGCAGATATCGATCTACCGGATGCGGAAGAATTGCATCTCAAAGCTCAACTTGGATATGAGGTGTTCCGGATTATAGAAGAACGAAAGTTAACCCAAGCTGAAGCTGCAGATATTTTAGGCGTAAAGCAACCTGAAATTTCTCGGCTCAAGAAGGGGAAGTTTAACCATTACAGTGTTGAACGATTATTGACTTTTCTGACTCGTCTGAATCATGACATAGAAATTCGTACTACTCCCACTGAAAACAGGATAGGAGAAATACGGGTTATGAAAGAAGAACCTATGAATCAGACAACATTAGAACAACAAAACAGAGAAGAATCAGATAGAGACTTCATTCGAGACAAATTAATGGATATTGAGACATCTGAATCCAAGTTTGCATAGGAAAAGCCAGATGATAAAAGATAATTTTGCCAAAACCACTGCTAAAACTGCCAAAGACTACGTTGATAAAGGTAGGGAGTTATTCAATCAGAAAGATCATAGTAGTGCCATATCCAACTTTGATAAGGCAATTCATGTAGACCCTACCTCAGCTTTAGCTTACCACGGCAGGGGAACTGTAAGGATATGCTTAGGACAACATCTTGAGGCCATTTCTGACTTCAATGAGGCTATTCGTTTAGACCCCAACTATGTAGATGCTTACAACAACCGAGGATCTGCCAAAATAGATTTAGGGCAACATCTTGAGGCTATCGCTGACTTTGACGAAGCAATTCGTTTGGACCCTAATTATATAGATGCTTACTATAACCGAGCTCTCGCTAAAAACGAAATAAATCAATATATAGAAGCGATTTCCGACTTTAACGCAGCCATCCATTTAGTTCCAGACGATGCAATTTTTTATACTGATAGGGGAATCTCAAAAAGCAGGCTAAAACAGTATACTGAGGCTATTTCTGACTTTGATGAGGCAATCAGATTAGATCCAAACTTAGCAAGAGCATACAATAATCGTGGTATTGCGAAACGCAGAATGGGACAACATTTCGAGGCTCTCACTGACATTGATACAGCCATCCGTTTAGACCCTAAAGACGCAGTTTCATATAACAGCAGAGGGGCAGCAAAAGGTGAGCTCGGGCATTCTGAAGCTGCTATTGCTGACTTTGACGAGGCAATTCGACTTGACTCAGAATTTGTAACAGCCTACATCAACCGCGCCCTTGCCAAAAGCTTAATAGGCCGACATTTTGAGGCTATTTCCGACTTCGACACGGTCATCCGTTTGGATCCTAACTCCTACCAAGCTTATAATGGTAGAGCAATAGCTAAAGCAGAACTTGGGCATTCTGAAGCTGCTATTGCTGACTTTGATGAGGCTATTCACAAAAATCCTGATTATACAGAAGCATATTTCAATAGAGGGATCTCAAAAATAGAATTGGAGCATGAAGTAGGAGCAGCACAAGACTTCCAGAAAGCCTTAAGCTTAGCACAGGAAACGGGAGACGAAGAACTTATCGCCCAAATTAAGAAACAGATGTAGTCACATCCGCCCTCTGGTAGGCGCGTTTACAAAACGCGCCGTTTATGTCAGTCTTAGGTCTGGCGCGGCGCGTTTACAAAACGCGCCTACAAGGGTAGGAACACGGGTAAGTGTGATTTCTAAACGCGCCTATATTAGACGAAAGTCAATCACTTATGAACGTCCAAAACAGAACCATCTTCTCAAACGACAACCTCCCCGTGCTACGCGGCATGGACACCGAATCGGTTGACCTGATCTATCTTGACCCGCCCTTCAATTCCAATCGCAACTATGCAGCCCCTATCGGGAGCGAGGCAGCCGGCGCAGCGTTCAAAGACACATGGACACTCTTCGATGTAGACAACGCATGGCACGGCGAAATTGCCGATCGCGAACCGGCGCTCTATCAAGCAATCCACGCAGCCGAACTCACACACGGCAAAGGCATGAAGTCTTACCTGATTATGATGGCGGTGCGGTTGTTGGAGATGAAGCGTGTACTCAAAAAGACTGGAAGCATATACCTACACTGCGACCCAACTGCCAGTCATTATCTGAAGGTAATCATGGATAGCATTTTCGGCAAAAACAACTTCAGGTCTGAGATCACATGGAAACGGACAACATCTGCACAAAAAGGCTCTCAACATCGTAGTTTGCGGTGGGGTAATAATGCGGATATGCTTTTATATTATGCATCATCTCGTGAAGCATCATTGCGACCAGAAAAAGAATTGACAGCAGCCGAAATTCGGGAGAAATTCAAGCATGTTGACGAAAATGGAGAAAGGTATTACAACGACTCATCGCATATTTGGAGCACGCCAAATATGGGTGAACGTCCAAATCTCTGTTATGAATGGCGCGGGTTCGTTAACCCACATCCATCTGGGTGGCGGCTGAGCAAAGAACGTTTGGAGGAGGAATATCAAAAGGGAAACATCGTTATTCGTCCTGATGGAAAACTGGAGCGGCGAAAATATCTAAAAGATTACAAAGGTGCGTCCTATGGCAATATCTGGGACGATGTGCTTCCACCTGCAGGAGAGGAACGCACCGGCTATCCTACGCAAAAACCTATCGCCTTATTGGAGCGCATCATCAAAGCAAGCAGTAACAAAGAAGATATCGTGTTAGACCCGTTCTGTGGATGTGCCACCACCTGTGTTGCAGCAGAACGACACCAACGGCACTGGATCGGTATTGACATATCACCGAAAGCGGTTGATCTTGTGCGTGTGCGGTTAGAGAACGAGGTCGGACTTTTCGGAGACGTTATCCATCGCACAGATATTCCAAAACGGAGTGAGAAGTTACCGAACTATCGCACTCACAAACATACGTTGTTCGGTAAACAGGAAGGGTTATGTAACGGATGTCGGACACAATTTCCGTTTCGGAACATGACGGTTGACCATATCGTGCCACAATCGCAAGGCAGCACCGACCATGAAGATAACCTACAACTGCTCTGTGGTGCATGCAACTCTACAAAGGGACAAGGCACACAAGCGGAGTTGATTTCTCGGTTGAAAGCGCAGGGCGTTTTACACTAATTGGACATTATAATCAGCATTGATTCACCGCTTGTGCAGTAGTGGACGCGAACTAAATGAAGATTATAGTGAAATCCACAATTACCTGGGCATTGGCGAGGTTAGGAAACCTCGCCAGCGGGATGAAGTGGAGATTGTTCATTGAAATGTCCACATATTTTCGGATTTTACTATAAATAATTAATTCGGAAATTTCTGTCCAATGCAGGTGTACCCCGCTGCTGGTGAGGCGGGGAATGCCTAAAGACGAATGTGCCAAATCAACGGTATGGATCATGGCGAATGCCATACGCGCATTCGTCTTTAAGCATTCCCCGGATTACACCGATTTCGCGGATTTTAAGAGTATCCGCGTTTGTAAACGCGTAATTCATCTGAATATAGGATAAACAATAGAAAGCACTTATAAAAATAGAAATAAAGGAGATATTATCGTGACACAACCAAACTTAGTCTTTGTTATTACAGATGACCAAGGCTACGGTGATTTAGGATGCACCGGAAACTCTGTTATCAACACGCCGAATTTAGATGCACTTGCAGGAGAAAGCGTACAACTGCGAAACCTGCATGTCGGCCCTACCTGTTCCCCGACGCGCGCAGGCATCATGACCGGTAGATACTGCAACTCAACAGGTGTGTGGCATACCATCGGAGGCAGATCACTTCTGCGAAGCGATGAGGTCACGATGGCAGATATCTTCAGGCGCAACGGTTATAAAACTGGCATGTTCGGCAAATGGCATCTCGGCGACAACTATCCGTTCCGTCCGCACGACCGCGGCTTTGAAGAGGCACTCTACCACGGTGGCGGCGGTATCAGTCAAACGCCTGACTATTGGGGTAACGACTATTTTGATGATACCTACTTTAGCAACGGGTCTGAACAGCCGTTTGAAGGGTATTGTACAGATGTATGGTTTCAAGAGGGGATGAAGTTTATTGAGCGAAATCAGAATCGTCCATTTTTCTGCTATATTCCAACCAATGCGCCGCACGGTCCGTTCCGTGTCCCTGATGCCTATAGTGAGGTATACCGAAGGAAAGGAGAACCAGAATCGCGCGCTTGTTTCTATGGCATGATTACCAACATAGATGACAACATGGCGCGACTCCGACACCATCTCAAAGTGCTTGGACTTGAGGAAAACACTATCCTGATCTTCATGACGGATAACGGATCTGCTAATGGCTGCGATTTAGATGGACAGCAGTTTGTCAAGTCTGGATACAATGCTGGGATGCGTGGAAAAAAAGGGTCACCTTATGAAGGTGGACATCGTGTGCCGCTCTTTATGCATTGGCCCAATGGTGGCTTCTCACAAAAGAAAGAGGTTGACAAACTCACAGCTAACATTGACCTACTACCCACACTTATTGACCTCTGCGATTTAGAGGTGTCCGAAACATCTCGTTTCCACGGCACCAGCATCACACCGTTACTGCAAGATGAACCGGTGGAATGGGAAGATCGCGTGATTGTTACAGATTCACAACGGATTGAAAATCCGGTTAAGTGGAGACAGAGTGCCACTATGTCACAAAGATGGCGACTTATCAATGGTACCGAACTTTATGACATCCAAGCAGACCCTGAACAACGAGAGGATATTGCTGGCGACCATCCTGAAGTCGTCGCGGAACTACGCGAACATTATGAGTCATGGTGGACGTTAGTTTCGGAACGGTTTGATGAAGAGTGTCCAATTGTGGTGGGTACCCAAAACGAGCAACTTGCATGTATAACGACACACGACTGGCACGGCGGTGGCAACGCTTGGAATCAAGGGTCCATACGGAACGGTATGGAATGCAACGGGTATTGGGCAATTGAGATTCCTGAAGATGGGGAGTATAGTTTCGAGTTGCGCCGCTGGCCCCGTGAAGAAAACAGAGCCATTACAGAAGGGATTCCTGGTGAGAAAATTGATCTCTATAACGGTGGCCGCGCATTAGATTTAAAATCCGCACAAATCCGTATTGGTGATCAATCGGAGACACAATCTATTGATCCTGATGCAGTTGGCGTAACCTTTACGTTCAATCTCAAAGCAGGACAGACACGTCTACATACACAGTTCTCTGATGAAACAGGCGAATTGACACTTGGCGCGTATTATGTCTATGTAAAACGCGTGATTTAAAATACAGAGTCTAAAAAATGTTATGGGACAGCAGGCTGCCGTTCCATGCCCCTTCTTTTTCAGGGTGTGTAAATATTTTGGCAAAAGTTTGGGATAAGGTGCGTTGTTTGAGACGTTTCCCATTTTTGCTGTCTGAATCGCGGATTATCGCGGAGGACACACATACAAAAAACTTTACACCTCTTCTTTTTCAACGCCGCTTGCACAAAATCGTGCAGTCATCTCTTCTGCTTGTTCCATTTCGGAATTTAATCTTGATATACCAGACTTATGAATAGAACAAATGGCAATGATGTGTTCAGAGCTCTGACAGGGTTATTTAGTTTTCGATTTTTCTGGTATATTTTCACATTTTCATATAAACGAATACATAAGCAAAGTAGTAGGCACACACCGTGTGTCATCCACCCCAAAATGTGAAGCGGACGGCACGCGGATGAAGTTTAAAAAATAAATGGGTAATGTGGCGAGGTTAGGAAACCTCGCCAGCAGCAGGTGCACATCTCTGCTGGCAATGTTTCCTAACCTCGCTAAATTACCGAATTAATAACTTAAACTTCATCCGCGTGCCTGCTACCCTTAATGGAATATTCAGATAAAGAATTCAAATTTGCCTCAATTATGACAATCATGCAACCTTTTAACTTTTAAATCGCGTCATTAATTACTGTAAGCACACGGTATAATGAGGACTCTAATGAAAAAAAGCGATGCAGAATTAATTCACCAAATCTTATCCGGCGACGAGGCGGCTTTCAGTGCCTTAGTCCAAAAATACCAAAAAAGTGTTCATGCGCTTGCATGGCGGAAAATCGGTGATTTCCATATCGCTGAAGAAATTACACAAGATATTTTTCTACATGTATACAAAAAATTACCAACCCTGAAAGACTCGAATCAATTTGCTGGATGGTTATATGTGATCGCTAACAGACAATGCATTGCATGGCTGCGTAAGAAAAAACGGGCAGTGCAATCCCTTGAGGCTACAAGCCAAGAGACGTTAGAAGAAACCGCTTATGCCTGCTATATTTCAGAACAACGTGAAGAGGCGGAAGCTGAGCGCCGCCGCGAAATTGTTCAAAATCTGTTGGAAAAGTTACCGGAGAGTGAACGTACGGTCGTTGTCCTCCACTACCTCGGAGAGATGACTTGCGAAGCGATTAGCAAGTTTTTAGGTGTATCACCAAACACGGTTAAAAGCCGGTTGAGTCGCGCACGAAAACGTCTAAGAGAAGAAGAATCTCTAATTCGTGAAACTCTTGGCACTGTTCCACTGTCTCCAAATCTAACTGCAAACATCATGCGGGATATTAGCAACGTAGAACAGACACCACCCTCAGTGAGTAAGCCGCTGTTACCATTAGGGGCTTTAGGTTCATCTGTCGTTCTAATTATTTTCTTGCTGGGCGCGAGCAATCAATACCTGACTTACTTTCAATTGCCCTATAGTTTTGACGCGCAATCAGAAACCGCTATTGAAATTGTTGAAACACCTATTATCCCTAATATCAAACCGAAACCTGATGTGAAAAATCGTGTTGGAAGCGATACTGCTCTCGGAAAAAGTAGCAATGACGGATTAGCACAAGGAAAATCATCTATGCAAAATAACTTTACCCAAGATTCTACAAAATGGAAATTGCCGGAAGGTGCAAAAACGCGCCTCGGAAAAGGACACATATTTGATATGGTTCACTCTCCTGATGGCAAACTACTTGCTGCCGCAGGAACGATCGGTATATGGATTTATGATGCACACACCGGTGAAGAACTCAACCTGCTCACAGAACACATGGAAAGTGCTTCAACAGTCGCTTTCAGTCCTGATAACAGCCTTTTGGCAAGTGATGGAAAAGATAACACCATACTGTTATGTGATCCGCATACAGGAAAACATAAAATGACTCTCACAGGACATACTGAAGGTATTAGTTCGGTAGTGTTTAGTCCTGATGGGAAAACACTGGCAAGTGGGAGTGAAGATGAAACGATCCGTTTGTGGGATGTGGCTACAGGTGAACAACTTCTTGTCTTTGCTGGACATGCAGGTGGTGTCTCTGAGGTCATATATTCTCCAGATGGCGAAATACTTGCCAGCCACGGCATGGATGAAATGATTCATCTGTGGGATGCTAACACTGGCAAATACCTTCGCTCAATTACTGAGTATGAGGGAGACGTTTATTCCATGGCATATTCGCCTGATGGCGAGGCTTTAGCAAGCGGCGGAGCGGATGGAATAATTCGATTATGGGAGTATCATACCGGACAGCTTAAGACAACCTTAACTGCCACAACAAACTCCGGAGGAGTTAAGAAAGTAGCGTTCAGTCCAGACGGACAGACACTCGTTAGTAATAACTACGAAAATGATATGATTCAGTTTTGGGATGTGGCTTCAGGTGAACGACTCGAAACCATAAAAAGCCCACCAGATACGACCCATCATATAGTGTTCTCCCCGGATGGTAGGACATTGGTAAATGCTGGTAGTGATGGTACAATTCGGTTCTGGGATGTTGCCACCACTAATCCGATTCGAACCCTTGATGGATATGCAGAAATGTTTCGTGATATGGCATATTCACCAAATGGAAATACACTTGCTACTGTAAGCTCCGGTCCAAGCTTGCGATTATGGGATCCTCACACTGGCAGACTAAAAAAGATCTACTTTCCAGGTTCCATTAGTATCACTTGTATCGCTTATGCTCCAGATGGCGTAACGCTTGCATGTGGACCGGGACCAACTGAATATGACACGGTGTATCTATTCAATACTGAGACAGGAGAGCATGGACGCGTTTTCAGTGGATACAAGGACACTATTGAATCAGTGGCGTTTAGCCCAGATGGAAATACTATAGCATGTGCAGGTTGGGACGAGACAATCAGATTGTGGGATGTTAGGACAGGCGAAACTATAAAAATTCTTACAGGAGAGAAGGATATTATTAGGGAAATTGACTATTCTCCGGATGGGAAGATGCTTGTGAGTACGAGCGATTCAGAAATCCGTTTTTGGAATATAAATACAGGTGAAACTGTAAAAGCTATTCCCGGTCACACTGTTGCGCTTTCACCGAACTGGGAAAAGTTTATAAGCTGGGGATATAATATAGATATCCAGTTATGGAATATGGATAGTGATGAACCAGTGAAAACCATCACGTCAGAAGAAAAAACATACTTTCGGGCGTATTCACCAGACGGACGTACAATTGTTGGCATTGATTCGGAAGGTCAATTATCGTTTTGTGATGCGGGGACTTGTGAGGTTATTCAGACTTTTGCCATCGGACATAAAAGAAGTAATAGGTCAGAAGGTGTCTATTTTATTAGATATTCACCAGACGGACGCACCCTCGCCACTGGGGGATGGGACAGCACAGTTCTATTATGGGATGTCCCGCAGTAAGTGCCATTACATAATATAGACAACAGACACAATCTTCAAGGAGTTTAAATTACATGAAAATATTAAACATCATACTGGCTTTTGGACCGCTAATCTCTACATTCTATCTGTTAACTTTTTTGTCTACAACCGCTTTCTCTCAAAATCATATCCACTTAGGACTACCTGCAGGTGCAAAAGCACGACTCGGAAAAGGCAGAATACATCAAGTAAAGTATTTTCCTGATGGCAAACGTTTGGCTGTTGCTACTTCTATCGGTATCTGGATATACGATGTTCAAACAGGAGAGGTGCTTGACCTGCTCACGGGACACACAGCACCGGTTACGTCAATAGCCTTCAGTCCAGATGGTGAAACTTTTGCTTCTGGAAGTAAAGACAACACCATTCGATTATGGGATAGCAAAACACACAAACTTAAAGCAATCTGTATTGGTCATGAAAATGAGGTCAATTTATTAGCATTTAGCCGTGATGGTAAGATGCTTGCTAGCACGAGCAGGGACTGGAAGATGCGGCTCTGGGACGCGCGCACAGGTAAACCACTTCAAACTATCACAGATTGTGGTGCCGACGATATGTATGCAATAGCATATTCTCCGGATGGTAAGACTTTCCTCACATTCAGGTATGATGACAAGTTTGAAGCATATATTGAATTCTGGGATGTGCAAACCGGTGAATTTTTAAATTCGGTTCTCATTGAAGCAAATTTCAATGCTGCAGCGATTTCACCTGATTGCAAGATTTTGGCTTGCGGTGGCGAAGATCCGCTTCAATTTTGGGATGTCGAGACGGGTAAACTCTTAAGAAGCTACACAAAATGGGTAGGAAATTTTGAGTCTATGGAGTTTTCATCCGATGGGAAGACTCTCATCACAGGTAGTTATTGGGACAGAGTTGATATTTGGGACGTTGGCACAGCAAAACTTCTAAAAAGCATGGGGCATGCTGACACGGTCAATTCTGTAACGTATTCACCAGATGAAAAGACAATCGCAAGTGGAAGTGACGATGGTACAATCCGGTTCTGGGATGCCGCTACTGGCGATCAAATAAAAATGATTACCGGACATGCCTCCTCAAAAATCTATTCTGCAGCATATTCTTCTGATGGTAACACACTTGCTTGTGGTGGTAAGTCCAAAATTCAATGGTGGGATTCACTGACAGGTGAACATCTAAAAACGATCAAAGAACCGAGTTGTGATGTCCATTCAATTGCATATTCTTCGGATGCAAAGCTACTTGCAACTGGTGGTACTTCTATGAAAGCGCGTTTGTGGGACGGGCAGACGGGTCGGTTCCTCGGCAGTTTTAAGGGACATAAGAGCAGGGTTACTGACGCATATAAGTATCAGGTTTCTTCCGTAGCGTTTTCCCCCGATGGCAGGACGCTTGCCAGTGGAGGTGGGAAGAAGATGCCCAGAAATTCCGTCAAGAAAGCCAGTAGTGAAGACAATATGGTCTGTTTGTGGGAGATTCGCACAGGTGAATTATATCCGATTGGTGAACGTTTGGCAATCTTTACCGAACATACGGATCGGGTCTCTACAGTGGTATTTTCGCCTGATGGTACTACACTTGCCAGTGGTAGCCAAGACAAGACAATTCAACTTTGGGATATAAACACGCGCAGCCATTTGAAAACGCTCACAGGACATGAAGAGGGTGTTGCCGCTGTGGTATATTCGCCAGATGGTAGCACACTTGCAAGTGGTAGTCAGGATGGGACTATACGATTGTGGCACGCGCACACGGGCGACTTGGTGCTACCGCCAATTGAAGAAGCGGGACAAGTAACTTCTTTGGCGTATTCTCCAGATGGGAATTTGCTTGCAAGTGGTAGTGAGGACGACAACGCTGTACATGTCTGGAATGCACAGACTGGGAAACGCCTGCAAACCTTCATTGGATATACACAGAGCGTCAACGCTGTTGTATTTTCTCCAGATGGTAAAACGCTTGCAAGTGTGAGTGAAGATGGCACAATTCTTTTGTGGGACCTCACACAATTGGTAAGTGATCAATAGCTATATCAGTGTGGTTGGGAAATCGCACCATAGATGTCAATTTAAAAATTTTCCAATCACGTTTAGGGATTACTATCCCTCTTTTGTAGATTGGGTTGAGGAACGAAACCCAACATGAAACGCTTTTATATACTCGAAATGTTGAGTTTCACCTACGGTTCAACCCATAGCCGTCAATTTAGTATCCATTGTGAGCGGTAGGCGCGCTTTGTAAGCGCGCTGGCTCTGTCTGAAAAGCGGCTTGGTGGTAGAGAAGGTTTCTTCTGTAGGAGCGACCTCCAGGTCGCGACCGGGAGGTCGCTCCTACAGAATATAAGAGGCGCAATGAATTGCGCGACTACAAACGCCGCTAACCTTAAGAAAATGTAAATATATTTTGATTTTAACTATAATAAAAAGAAATGTAAGAGACGCAATGAATTGCGCGACTACGAACGGTCTATTTCTTTAAGAGAAGTTATTTTCAGAAATTGTATAATTATTCATTTTTTTAAACCCACTCCTTGAAAACCTCCCTCTTTCTATTAAAACCGAATTAGAAATTTATTTATGAACAGCGATTTGATTACTCTCAGAGACCTTAAAGACGATGAGATTATACGTCTTGTACAAAACCGTGATGAAGCGGCATTTACGGAACTCATGTCCCGTTATTCGCCGCAGATTTGGCGTATAGTAGTCGCAAAATCTAGACAACACCGGGATGCAGAAGAAATTCGTACTGACATCTGGATGGCAGTGTGGGACAATATAGGGGGGCTCCGGAAAATAGATAGTTTTGGTGCATGGTTGCGGCGAATTGCATATAACGCTTGTAACAGGTATTATTCTTCTCACCGCCGTTCGCGTGAGGAAATCCCACAGAGCAATGCGGATTTAGCCGAACATATTGACCAAGATGCCCCAACACGTTATCAGGAAGCACAATTACGCGCAGATGCCAGAGAGGCGGTGAATCACCTCCCACATCGGGTCCGTCCCATCGCTGTCCTGTACTATCTTGAATCCTGGAGTGTCAAAGACATTGCGCAAAAACTTAACTTAGCTATAGGCACAGTCAAGACCAGATTAAGAGAAATCCGCTCACTCCTGCGGAAGGAGTTTGGCGTTGAGCCTCAACAAGGAGATATTATGTCGTTAGAATCCGTTGGATCGCACAATCTTGAGAATTACATTGAAAACTATCTACCGAAAGGCGCAATAACAAGGTTCGGTAAAGGCTATGTATTTGATTTTGCATATTCGCCAGATGGAACTCGCCTTGCTTTAGCAAGTACAATTGGTGTCTGGCTGATTGATGTAGCAACCGGTGAGGAAATCAATCTGTTAACTGGACATACTTATTATGTCGATAACGTTGTTTTCAGTCCTGATGGTAGAACGCTTGCAAGTTTAAGTAAAGGATACCACGGCGATGGTGTTATTCGTTTATGGGATGCCGTCACTGGAGAATCTAAAGCAGTACTTACAGAAGGGATAAATTCTCCTATTTTCAGTCCTGATGGTAAAACACTGGCAAGCAGTGGTGGTGGAGTAATCCATTTATGGGATGGTGGCACAGGTGAACTAAAAAGAACGCTCATAGGGCACACAGCTCCAGTCAAGACGTTAGCATTCAATCCAGATGGCAGCACACTTGCAAGCGGCGGTATTGATGAAGTCATCCGATTTTGGGATCTTTCCACTGGTGAGCTACAGTTAACCTTCGCAGCACACGCAAATACTGTAGATTCCTTAAAGTATTCTCCAGATGGAGAGGTCCTTGTTAGTCAAGGTGGAGATAACAATGTTTGCCTATGGAATGCACGGACCGGTGAATTTTTGCGCATACTCACAACTTGGACAGAAGATAATTATTCTATTGACTTTTCAAAAGATGGGAGAACACTTGTAGGTGTGAATTCCGATGAAACTGTCCGATGGTGGAACCCTCATACCGGTGAGCAACTCAAAACAATAAAACAGAATAGAGAGCTTGAGGAAGTGCAGTATTCTCCGGATGGTAGAATATTTGCATGTAGTGAGTGTTATGGAAAAGCAACAGTCCTACTATTTGATGCCGACACGGGAGAGTTATTACATGATCTCAAAATGCCTGGACATGCAGAATGGGTTACTGGTTTTCAATTTTCACCTGATGGGCAGACACTTGCCGTTAAAACCGAGAATGAAATATATTTCTGGGATGTAAATACCGGTGAACTTGAAAAGACAATCACAGGATATTCTGATGTTGTAAGTAGTGTAGCATATTCTCCTGATGGGAGGACATTAGCGAGTTTAGACGATATCGTACGTATTTGGGATTTAGATACGCAGAAACTCATAAAAACACTTTCCACAAAAACACTTTCTGTGAAAGGGTCAATAAGGGCAATCGCATATTCTCCTGATGGGGAGACACTCGCTTGTGGAACTATGGATAAAACGATTGTACTATGGAATGTTAGCGAATGGAAAAAAAGAGGAGCACTCAAAGGACATACAAATGGCGTATCCTCGGTAGCCTTTAGTCCAGATGGACAAACCCTTGCCAGTGGCAGCTGGGATGGGACAATCCAATTGTGGGATGCCCACACAGGAGAACACTTAAAAATCTTTGATAGGCATGCATCGTATGTTAGTAAAGTTTTATTTTCACCTACTGGACAGATTTTAGCCAGTATTGAAGACGATGAAACAATTCGTTTTCGGGATGTTGCAACGGGGAAACTTGTGAATGCTATAAAAATGGAAACAGATGTTGATGTCTGTTCTATAGATTTTTCTTCTGATGGGACAACCCTTGTAACCGCAGACGACACCCTGAAAATTAAATTTTGGGATGTTTCTACTGCACAGCAAAAATCTATCACACACTTAGAAGCAAAAGGTTATTATGCTGTCCTTTCACCAGATAGCAACACACTTGCAAGCGCAGTTGCTGAGGATGAAATATTTTTGTGGGATGTTGCTACAGGAAAACTTCTGAAAACTTTAAAGGGACATATAGGCGGTATTAATTCTATAGTCTTTTCTCCAGATAGCAAAACACTCGCGAGTTGCTGTAGAGACAGCACAGTAATTTTATGGGATTTAACGAAATAGGAATTATATAGTGAACTTTCAAATTATTGGGACATTTTGATAAACCTGCTTCAAAAACATAACGGACAGCAGAAGTTGTAGCACAAACTTTTAGTTTGTGCCGCTGAGACGCAAACTAAAAGTTTGCGCTACAGAAGTGTCCCATTAATTATAGGTTTTACTATACATCAAAAATAGAGATGAGGAGGACATGAACATGCAAAAGCCGCAACACTACACACAGTGGAAACTTACCCCAGGTGCCAAAAAACGCATCGGAAAAGGGGGGATAAATGAGATTAAGTATTTTCCGGATGGCACACAGCTCGCTGTTGCGAGTACGATAGGCATCTGGATTTACGATGTACGAACATGTAAACCGCTTGAACTGATTACGGGACATACAGGTCCAGTCAATTCATTAGTATTCAGTCCGGATGGGGGAACGTTTGTGACCGCGAGCGATGATAAAACCGCACGTTTGTGGGATGCCAATACAGGACAACACAAAATAAGTTTCATTGGGCATACAGATGTTATCAACTCTGTCGCGTTCAGTCCAGATGGTGAAAAGCTTGCCACTGCGAGTGACGACAAAACGATTGGTCTCTGGAACCTGCATACGGGAGAACAGATAGCAAAACTTGAGGGGCATACGGAGAAAGTTTTTTCAGCAGTTTTTTCGCCAGATGGAACAGCAATTGCCAGCAGTGAAGCGTTCGGTGAAGGAGGAGGTATCCGAATATGGGATGTTCAAACAGGTGAATTGCTTAAACACTTTACTGAAGAAACAGATTGGGTAGAATATATCGTTTATAGTCCTGATGGTAGCATGCTTATTAGTCGAGATGGCTGTGGAGAAATTAATTTCTGGGATGCTAACACAGGCAAAAAACTGAAAACGTGTGAAGCAGAAAGTTGGATGGGTGATTTTTCCCCCATTACATTTGCTCCTGATGGACGCACATTCGCTACTGGAATACATGGTGATGATGTCTGTCTTTGGGATATTGGCACTGGAAGATTGTTGAAAAGGTTTGAACTTGAAGTAGATGTAGATTCTTGGCCCTCTTCTGTCGCATTTTCACCCGATGGCGAAACGATTGCTTGCGCAAGTGAGGAGGGCACGATTCGGTTTTGGGAGGTAAACACCAGCAAAATCTTAGAAACGATTTCGGATCATACCCTTCATTGTTCTTCTACCCAAAAAACAAAAGGAAAACGTTCTCAGCGAAAAACAGTAGGAACACGTCATCCTTCTCAACGCACTTATTCTGTTGCCTATTCTCCAGATGGCAACACACTCGCGAGTAGCTATGGGACCGAAATTCTTATGCGAAACTCAGAGGCCGGTGAAATCCAAACAACCATCACATATTCTTGGGAGATTCATCGTCGTCCACAGCAAAATGTACTTGTAATCGCACATTCATCAGACGGTAAAATACTTGCAAGTGCTGAAGATACAACAAAAGCGCGATTATGGGATACGCAAAACGGAAGATTCCTTGGTTCCTTCGTTGGGCATAAGGAAAGTATATCTGCAGTGGCGTTTTCGCCAGACAGTCGCATGCTTGCCACTGGCAGTCATGACAACACAATCCGCTTATGGAAAGTTTGTATCGGTGAACTGTATCTTATCGGCGAGCTGTTGTTTACACTCACTGAACATACAGACAGTGTATGCACCGTAGCATTTTCTCCGGATGGAGGCAACCTTGCCACAGGCAGCTGCGACAAGACAGTCCGATTATGGGATGTCCGCACCGGAAATCACCTGAAAACCTTTACTGATCACATAGGAAGTGTTTATGCGGTGGCATATTCACCTGATGGTAGCATACTTGCCAGTGGAAGTGAGGATGGGACGCTCCGCTTATGGAACAGCCAGACCGGCGAATTGTTAGAAACTTTTAAAGGACAAGCAGAGAAAATATTTTCTGTTGCATTTTCTCCGAATGGTAGTTTGATAGCATGTGGGGACAATGGCGCAATTCACTTTTGGGACGTGCAAACTGGAAAACTACTGGATACTTATAAGGGACACACAGATGTTGTGGATAGTCTTGCGTATTCACCCGATGGCGAAACGCTTGCGAGTGGCAGTAGAGATGGCACAATTCTTTTGTGGGATTTAACAACATTTTTTAACTGATTGGAAAGTGATGTTCTTAATTTACCAATATTAATGTGTTTTTTTGGACAAAACGCGCAAAAAGTGCATCCATGGATGTGTTAATGAGGTGTCCGTGACGAAGTTTAAGAATTGTTAACGCCAGTTTGATAATAAATGACATCAGCTTAATAACAGGTCTTTTCTCCGAAGGCCCACCTTGCGGTTCTTGTAGCACAAACTTTCCAGTTTGTGTGCTATGGGCGCAAACTGGAAAGTTTGCGCTACAATAGGCTTTTATCAAACTCACGTAATTGTTAAGGAGAATTGGTTATGGAAAATATGATGATTCCGAATTACATTAAAAATTATCTACCTGAGGGTGCTATCGCGCGGTTCGGGAAAGGGTATGTCTTTAATTTTGAATATTCTCCAGACGGCTCCCGGCTTGCTGTTGCAAGCACAATCGGTGTCTGGCTATATGACACACAAACATATAGAGAACTGCACCTACTAACTGGACATACAGATTATGTCACGGGCGTATTTTTTAGTCCAGATAGCAAAACACTCGTCAGCCAAAGCGGTGATGGCGAATGGTCTCCTGCAGAGACAAAACTATGGAATGTCCCTTCTGGTGAACTGATTGCGCCCCTTATAGATCAGAAAATAAAAGTTAATAACATCGTCTTCAGCCCGGATGGAGGAACACTTGCAATAGCAAGTAGCGACAATACCATCCGATTATGGAATGGTGTCACTGGTGAACCGAAAGCAACCCTCACAGAACATGGGTGTAAGGTTTTAAAGTTCAGTCCTGATGGTAGCAAGCTCATAGGTGGTAGTGGTGAAGTCATCCGTTTTTGGGATGTCGCCACGGGTGAACTTCAGTTGACTTTCGCAGCACACGCAAATTCCATAGATGCTCTGCAATATTCTCCGGACGGAAAGATGCTTGCAAGTCGCGGAGGAGATAACAATGTGTGTTTATGGGATGCTGATACCGGTGAATTTTTGCGTAATTTCAGAGAGGATACAAGCAAGGTCTCTTCTATTGACTTTTCAAGAGATGGCAAAACGCTTGCTATCGTGAGTTCTGATGGAACACTTATCTTGCGGAATAGCCAGACAGGTGAAAAAATCAAAACTATTACATCGGAAACAGAGTTGAATATTGTGGAACATTCTCCAGATGGTAAAACTTTTGCTTGTGATGAAGGTGAAGATGGAACAATGCTTCTATTTGATGCCAAGACAGGAGAGTTATTACACACCCTCAAAATGCCCGGAATAAGAACAAGTGTTAATGATTTTCGGTATTCACCCGATGGGCGCACACTTACCGTTTCCAACGGATTTGACATCTATTTTTGGGATGTGAATAGCGGGGAACTTCAAGAGACAATCACCGGATATTCTGAGGTTGTAGGTGGCGCAATATATGCTCCAAATGAGAATACACTGGCAAGTTTTGACTATATTGTTCGTATTTGGGATATAGAAAATCATAAACTACAGAAAACGATAGAAACTAATAGTAATGTATCTGCAATTGCATATTCTCCAGATGGAAAAACAATCGGTATTGGCACTTACGACAATACAATTCTATTATGGGATGTTAGCAAATGGGATAAGAGGGCAATTCTCAAAGGACACAGGAAAGGAGTCTCCTCGGTAGTATTTAGTCCAGATGGGCAAACTCTTGCCAGTGGAAGTTGGGACAGGACAATCCGTTTGTGGAATCAGCACACTGGAGAACTCTTAAATACGCTAACAGGACATAAAGAAGGTGTTCATGATCTGGTATTTTCACCGAACGGCACAACACTTGCAAGTGGTGGTTGGGATGGAACAATTCGCTTTTGGAATGTATCCACAAGCAAACTTTTAAGAACTATTGACACAGAGTCAGATAATAGTATAGATTCCATTGCGTATTCACCTGACGGAATGACACTTGCATGTACCGGGGATAACGGTGCTGATGGTATCCGTTTTTGGGATGTCACAACCGGTAAACTCCTAAAAACAATCGAGGTGGAAGCGGGGGCGTATTCTTTAGCGTATTCACCAGATGGCAGTGTACTTGCCAGCACTGGTAATGGTGAAATCTCTTTGTGGGATGTGGCAACGGGAACACTTCTGAAAACTCTGAAAGGACATATAAGTGCTATC
Organism: Candidatus Poribacteria bacterium; assembly: GCA_965221425.1. GTDB lineage: Bacteria > Poribacteria > WGA-4E > WGA-4E > WGA-3G > MSPOR6. The sequence goes on from OZ244889.1 coordinate 2,899,980, forward strand.
AATTCTGTAACCTTTTCTTCCGATGGCAAAACGCTTGTGAGTAGTTGTAGGGACAGCACGGTAATTTTGTGGGATTTAACAAAGTAATTTGTAACCCAAAACAGAGGTATTGATGATATGAACGGACAAAACACAGAACCGTACACACAATGGGGGCTTCCCCCAGGCGCAAAAGCACGTCTCGGCAAAGGCGCAATTGGATGGCTCCAGTACTCGCCAGATGGTACGCAACTTGCTGTCACCGGTCCTCTTGGGATCTGGTTATACGATGTTCACACCTGCACAGAAGTTGCTCTTCTAAAATCCGATCTGGATGACAGAACAACCGAACCCCCACTTTCGTGGGCTGGCACAACCCTTGTCAACCTAAATTGGGATAACACAATTTCGCTATGGGGTGTTCACACCAGACAACGTCAAATTAACCCTGTGAATCACACAGAAGAGGTTTACGATTTCGCACTGTCGCCAGATGGAACTCTCTTGGTAACCGGCGGAGATGATAAAAACATTCAATTTTGGGATTGCCGGACGGGTCGTTTTCTTTTTTCTGCTGTTGGCCATACGCAAATGATCGATGCATTAGCATTTTCCCCGGATGGTAAGGTTCTTGCAAGCGGTGGTAATGACAAAACTATTCGACTTTGGGATGCCCAAAATGGTAGACTTCTTTCCACCCTTACTGCGGATGAAACTGATATCTGGATGTTGGAATTTTCTCCTAATGGTATTATTCTTGCCAGTAGAAATACGAACGGAACCATTGACTTGTGGGATGTGGAAACAGGCGAGAAGCGAGAAACCTTTACAAATTTGGGTAATCAGGGTCATTTTAGATTTTCACCTGATGGCACCCTGATCGCCAGTGGAAGCAACGATAACACCGTCCGGATCTGGAATGCAGATTCAGGTACTGAACATGCAAGGTTCACGGGGCATACAGCATCTGTTTGGGGTATAGCGTTTTCACCCGATGGCACGACAATTGCCAGTTCCGCAGCAGATAACACAATTCGGTTCTGGAATCTTGCTGACGGTACAGAAAAAGGAATCATTACCGGACATGTGGGTTGGGTACATTCCGTTGCTTTCTCACCTGATAGCAGCCTTCTTGCGGTCGGAGGTAATCATAAAACACCCTTCTTGTGGGACTTGGATACCTATACTGAATCCACACCTTTTGACAGTCATCTCGGTTCCATTGATGAAGTTGTATTTTCTCCAGATGGCACAACGCTTGCAAGTGCCAGTAGAGATGAAAGGATTTTTTTGTGGGATATGAACACCAGCACTCAGCGAGCAATTTTGCAGGGGCATACAGATATGATTCGTTCATTGGCGTTTGCGCCAAATGGCACGACTCTCGCCAGCGGCAGTGACGACAAGGCTATCCGATTATGGAACATTGATACCGGAAACCAATTGGCACTTTTAAAGGGACATACCAGTTGGATTGGCACCGTTGCATTTTCACCCAATGGTAGAACCCTTGCCAGCTGTAGTGCTGATGGGACGGTTCGCTTATGGAATGCTAACACAGGACATCGGCTAACCGTTCTTGAAGGACATACTGATGTTGTTTTTTCAGTGGCATTTTCACCAGATGGTAGAGTTCTCATCAGTGGAGGTACGGATGAAACCATCAGATTTTGGGACATGCATTCTTGTCAACATCTGTCAACTTTGACAGTACCGACTTATGTTCATGCATTGGCATTGTCTCCAGATGGAGGAATCCTTGCGAGTGCCGGGCAGGATGGAAAAATCCAAATATGGGAAACACATACGGGCAAGCAAAAGGCAGCCCTAAGCGGACACATTGCTGATGTTGACACATTGGCATTCAGTCCTGATGGAAGAACACTCGCCAGCGGTAGTGATGACGGCACAGTGATTTTATGGGATTTCACAAAATTAATTCATAAACCAAATCAGAGGTATTGATAATATGAATATTGAAAATCTACCACCCTACATGCAATGGGGGCTTCCCCCAGGTGCAAAAGCACGTCTCGGCAAAGGTGGTCTTGAAGAGGTAAGATATTCACCAGATGGAGCACAGCTTGCCGTCACAGGTTTGATCGGTATTTGGTTATACGATGCCCATACTTACAAGGAAGTTGCGCTTCTTCAGCGTGGTCAGAATCAAGGAACAAACACACTTCCGCTTTCGTGGACAGGTACGACCCTTTTCACGCAAAATTGGGATGGAACGCTTTCAATTACGTTATGGGATACGCAAACCGGACGACGCCAAATTACCTTTAGAGAGCATACAAAGGATATCCAAGATATTAAACTTTCACCAGATGGCACAACTTTTGCCTCTGTCGGGTGGGATAAGGCAGTTCGATTTTGGGATAGTCGTACAGGTCGTTTACGTTCTACTGTTATAGGGCATACTGAGCCAATCCTTACGTTAGTATTTTCAGCAGATAGTAAGACTCTTGCCACTGGCGGTTTTGACCACACTATTCGACTTTGGGATGTCAGCGATGGCAGCTGCCTTTCCACTCTCACCGGGCATGAAGATGATATTAGACATCTTGCGTTTTCTCCAAACGGTATTATTCTTGCCAGCAGAAGTCGGGATAAAACCGCATGTTTGTGGGATGTTCCTACCGGTGAAAAGGTGGCAACTCTCATAACAGATATTGAAGAGTACGGGAAAACGGTATTTTCACCAGATGGCACTCTTATCGCAACAAATTGTGATGATCATTCCATCCAGATATGGAATGCTGACACGGGTGTAGAACATACCAGGCTCATAGGACATCAAGCGTTAATCTGGGATATAACGTTCTCACCTGATGGCAAAACACTTGCAAGTGTCAGTGAGGATAGCACTATTCGGTTTTGGAACGTAAACAACGGCATAGAAAAAGGGATCATCACTGGGCATGCAAGATGGAGCATTTTTCTCGATTTTTCACCTGATGGCAGCGTTCTCGCCAGCAGCGCAAGTGATAATACACCTCACCTGTGGGATATGAATACTTACGCTGAGTCGACACCTTTTGACGGTCCTCGCGACTCTATTGATCATGTTGCATTTTCTCCCGATGGTGCAATGCTCGCAAATGCCAATAATGAGAGAATTTTCTTGTGGCATGTCAACTCCGGCACCCAAAGCGCAATCTTGCAGGAACATACAGATTATATTCGCACATTAGCATTCGTCCCGAATAGTACGACACTTGCCAGCGGGAGTGACGACAACACAATCCGATTATGGGACATTGATACAGGAAATCAATTAGCACTATTAACAGGACATACTGATAATATATTGGCAGTTGCCGGTTCACCAGATGGTACAATCCTTGCAAGTTGTAGTGCTGATGAGACACTTCGTTTATGGAATGCAAATACAGGGCATCCGCTTACTGTTCTTAAGGGACATACCGAAAAGATTGGTGCGATTGCATTTTCACCGAATGGCAGAGTCCTCGCCAGCGCAGGTTGGGATGGAACAATTCGGCTATGGGATCCACAAAATTGTGAACTTATCTCAACCTTTGCAGTACCAGATAATCTTTATGCATTGGCATTTTCCACCGATGGAAATATCCTTGCAGGTGGCGGTCAAGATGATAAAGTTCGATTATGGGATGTTCACACCGGTAACCTTCGGGCAGTCATGAGTGGACACTATGCTGACATTGAGGCTTTGGTGTTTAGTCCCGATGGCAGAACCCTTGCCAGCGGCGGTGATGATGGCACCATCCTTTTGTGGGACCTTGCGACTGTTGAAAGCACGTATTGATTGAAATATTAAATAGCATGTAATACCATTTCTATCAATTTTTGTCCATTAGCGGTTGTTAGAAATGAAGCGGAATGTGGCACAAACTATGAAGTTTATGCTACAAAAAAGAGACATTATATATCAAAAATAGTATAAGTTGGAGACATTATCATGAAAAAGAACATACCGCTTCAGTTTGACTACGATAGCACAGACAGCAGCACATGGCATTTACCTGAAGGTGCAATTGCCAGGTTAGGAAAAGGTAATAGCGTCACAATGACATTATCCCCAGATGGTACGCTTCTCGCTATTGGAAGTTATCTCGGTATGTGGTTGTATGATGTAACTAAGGGTACGCCCCTATCACTTTGGGAAGTAGGAACACAAATTTCAGCTGTCGCCTTTTCTGCTTGTGGAGAATGGATAGCAACAAGCAGCTGGGGCGGTCCTATCAAAATCTGGGATGTGAAAAGCGAGAATTGCTTAGCAGAATTACCGCGAGATGAAAGTGGAGGCAATTCCGAACTTGTCTTTTCACCCAATCGAGAATGGTTTGCTGTAGGAGGAACAGATAGAAGTTCTAATCCCGAGAAGAAACTATATTGTAGTGTTGAAGTTTGGCGGCTTCCAGAAAATCTACAAGAGAATGCAACCTCTAATTGTCCGACACGAGAATTATTGTATGTGGGGACCAACCCGCTTGCATTTTCACCAGATGGAAAGTTACTCGCTTTTGCTTCCCCTGACGGAGCCCCTGAACCGTTTAATACAAACGGATATCCTGTAATTGGTGGAAGATGGTTGTTAGATGCAAGCCAAGTTGTAGTCTATGAGTTAGCAACGAGACAACATCTCACCACTCTTGATGGGGGTAAAGATGTCAGTTCTATCTCCTTTTCACCGTGCGGGAAGTTTATGGCTATATGTGACCGGAACGGTATTACCAAGGTATGGAAAGTACCTGGACAACCCGCAACAGAACTGCAATCTTGGCACCTGCATAAGGTTTATCAGGAAGTGGTCGACAACGGTTCCCACAATATCAGTTATGCACCGGAAAACCGACTCTTATCTACTGTTTACGCATACAAAGATGACACTTTTTCAGTGCATGATTTAGATAACAATGAAATACTTTATCAACACACCAAAGAAACTGGCCCCTATAACCCAGACTATTCCCATGGAACCCGTCTTGCATTCGAGAGTGAAAACGATGTACATATTTGGATTGAGGGTGAAGACCAATTAGTTTCTTTGGGGCATACCGCTGGATTTTTTGTAGGTCCTCTGCAGTTTTCTTTAGATGGAAAGGTATTAATCACAACAACCAGATATGATGGTATTTTCAGTTGGGATATTACACATCCCAACGATCCACCTCACATTTTTAAACCCCTTGGCATGAAACCGGATTCAGATGGATGGGGAGAACGTTATTTTTGTGTGGAGGTATCGTCTGAAGGAAAGCACTTTGTCACTTCCGGTGATGAAAGTAGTGTTCGACTTTGGGAATTGGGAGCAGACACACCGATTGCATCGTTTTCTATACAAGCTGAAGCGTCTGACGCGGTTTTCTCCCCAACTGCCAATTTACTCGTCTGCATAGACAAGAATGGAAAGGTCTATATCTGGGATATCGCAACAGGTGAAATCTACGACACCTATACGACAGAAAAAACGCATACCTCACCTTACATAGAATTTAGTCCAGATGGCACATATCTTATCAGTCATTCTGGTCAAATCTATGATGTTGTTCAACGTAAACCTCTGGACCGGTATTCAAGTGAGGATGGAATACAATTCCTGGCGTTTTCCCCGAATTCCTCCCAAATCTGGTGTGATTGGCAAGGATGGAATAGTGAGACAATAGATTTGTGGGATATTCAACAGGATGAAGAAGTACTGGAACTTCCCAAACCAGAGTGGTGGGAGTCTAAATATATTGAAGCGTTTGCATTATCTACATGTGGACAATATATCGCTTGCAGTCCTGATACGTGGACGCTTGACGGGCATATATGTGTTTGGGATATCCGCAAGGGAGACGAACCTATTGTTACGTTAGGGTTGACAGAAGGCATATCTTCTCTTGCGTTTTCTCTTGATAACACGCTTTTGGCAAGTGCTGGCACAAGCGGTGCTATGCTACTTTGGGATATGAAACCTTATCTTTAAAACAAGGAACAATATTATGCAAAATCAAAAACCAGCAGCACTCAATGTCGTTCCAAATGATCCTATAGGCAACACATGGGCATTACCAGAAGGCGCAATTGTGCGATTTGGAACAGGGGACCTTAATAAAGTGAAAAGTTCACTTTCTCCTGATGGCAAGTATCTCGCCGTTGGGACTGGAGTAGGACTTTGGTGGTATGATACCACGTCTATGATGCCGATCTCGCTCTGGGAAACGGAAAGAGGGTTTATTAGTTCAATTCATTTCTCTCATGATGGCAGACAGATTGTGATTCGCAATTGGGATCAAATCCTTAAGGTCATGGATGTTCAAACTGCTGAATGTATTTATGAAATGAAAGTGCAAGGTTCAAATTTCACCTTATCATCAAACAACAAGTGGATTGCATCATGTGATTGGCAAGGAATTGTCAGAGTATATGATATACAGAAAGGTGAATTTTTAGCACAGATGGATCGTGGAGAACATGAGTGGAAATCAAACGATATTCCTCATCTTGAATTTTCTCCAGATGGTAACTTCCTTGCTGGCACAGCACAAAATCCTAAAATGTATTCACCCGACGATCAAGTACTAAATCCTGACACAGAAGGTGAGCAAACATACCTATGGAATCCGGAAACAGGGGAGGTAATTCTCAAGTTTGCAGGATCAGATTTTGTCTTTTCGGCAGATAGTCGGCTGCTGGCAGCCGCATCTCCCGATGAATCACATTCCTCGAGTGATGCTAAACGTATTGACCGCTGTGTTTCAGTGTGGGATGTGGTATCAAGAAAACGGATTGCCCACTTTACAGAACATACTGATCGGGCAATTAATATCACTTTTTCACCCTGTGGCAAGTTCATCGCTTCATGCGATGAAACATTGCAGACCTTGCGAGAATGGGAACTGGCAACCGGCACGCAAAAGAAGGTTTATGAGAATTGTCTTGATGCCTTCTACTCCCCGGATGGTATCTTATTTGGTGTTGTATTTGTTTCTGATGACACGATAGAGGTTTGGAACGTGGATTCTCAGCAAAAAATGCTGGAACTGCCTCAGAGTGTTAATTTTGGATCAGCAAAAAAGAAGGTTTTCGCCTACATGCAAGAACATCAATTCCAAATCGCTGATATAATTGCTAACAAATTGGCAGATAGCATACAGAAGTCATCTCCAATAGAACATAGAATTGGTTTTGCCATGCCAGATCCGCTGGTTGTTTGGGTAAATGACCAGACACTTGCAAGTGGGAGCTATAGGCAAGGTATTGTATTATGGGATATTGTGGAAAAACGCGTTTGTGAAAGGTTATTGGAGAGTGAAAAAATTCATGTTTTCACAGTTCTACCTAATGGTAAAATGTTAGCTGCCTTGGTTAGCTCTAAATACGACACGACTAAGGTATGGGATGTAGCAAATTCTGATAAACCTATCGCTGAGTTTAATGCAAATGTATGGTGGGAACGTCACCAAGCGTTTTCTCCTGCAGGTGATCGTATGGCTGCAGGGAGTACAGAAGACGGTAAAGTGTATGTCTGGAATTTACAGCAACCTGAGCATCCAATGATACTGACTGGACATGCTAAAAAGCATATTTACTCACTTGCGTTTTCACCAAACGGCAAACGTTTGGTGACTGGCTCAGATGACAACACAGCAAGACTATGGGATGTAGAATTGGGTAAGCACATCGCGATACTGCCTATGAATGAACACCACACCCCGATAAAAGTATTGTTTTCGCCGTGCGGTAACATAATAGCTGGTGGGTTGGGCAGCGAAATCCGCTTGTGGTGTACGGAGCAACTTACAACATTACGTACAATACCGCAGCCAGACAACAACCAACGGGTTTATGCACTCGCTTTTTCACCGTGTGGCAATTATCTCGCATCGGGAACTTGGTGGGAGAAGGGCATGCAAAAAATGGCTATCCGGTTATGGGATGTCGCTACAGGTGAAAATATCCATACTTTCTGGGGACATAACTCAGATGTGCAATCGCTTGCGTTTTCGCCAAACGGGACTATGTTGGCAAGTGGTAGCTATGATGGTACAATCTTGATCTGGGACCTAAAACCGTATCTATAAAACTAAGGAGATATCTTGATGGACAACAGAAAATCTGTTATTCCTGCACCAGTTGATGTCAATGCAAATGACGTAACAACCTGGGCACTTCCCGAAGGTGCGATTGCCAGGTTAGGGCGTGGCAGTGAACCTAAAATGACGTTCTCCGCTGATGGGCAGTCCCTTGCCATTGGCACCTGTATAGGACTCTGGTTATATGACCTCACAACACTTTCACCTGTTGCACTTTGGAATGCAGAACAAGGGGTGGTCGAAGCTGTCGCCTTTTCACCTAACGGAAAATGGATAGCCGCCAGTCATTCAGGTCGAATGCTTAAGATTTGGGATGTCCAGAATGGCACGTTCTTGATATCGGTAAAATTAGAGACGTACGTAGATAGCGTGTCCTTTTCTCACGATAACCGGTATATTGCAGTTGCCTATTCTGCTTATAGCAGTTCTCCTGTCGTTGAAGTTTGGCATGCAGAAACCGGTAGACCTTTTGCAAAATTCACTGCCGACATTGAAAGAGGTAGCATCTACCAACCTATTAGTTTTTCACCAGATACTCGACTGATAGCGTCTACGGGCAGATCCATTACCACAAAAGGAGCGGATTCAATTATAGTGTGGGATATGGAAAGCGGTGAAGAAATTGCATCTCTCTCAGGGCACACCTGTAGGGTAACGACTCTCTGTTTTTCACCGTGTGGGAAGTTCCTTGCCTCCGGCGGCGAAGATGGCACCGTATACGTCTGGGATGTTAATACTTGGCAACAAGTAAAGTGTTATACCGATTATGGTCGTGTATATCGCATTATGCCTTCTTGGACACCCGATGGCATTCTACGCGCAGCGATTATCCATTATGACAATACCGGACCTGCTACTATTTCTGTTTGTAATCTGGAAAGTGGTGAAGAACTTTATAAAGATCAGATATGGGGCAATACCATAGATTTTTCCTACATCAGTGATTGGGGCAACACGGTAGAATTTTCAAACGGTTCACAACTTGCGTATGAATGCAGACACGAATTTATCAACGTGTTGACGTTTGACAATCCTGTCAAACGTCAATTTACCCATTCACCTATCTCGTTTCCAGTTTCAATGGTATTTTCACAGGATGGAAAAACGTTAGCTGTGAAACATCATCATGAAGGTGTTGTGCTATGGGACATTGCAAGCAAACGTTCACGCCCCGGAATAAAAGAGACATCGGCAGGTAAAAATCAGTTTGTATATAAAACCGAGAGCGGCAAACTCTACGCCGCAAGTATCAAAGACGATACTGTTACACTTTGGGAGGCTGATAGTGACGGGGTGCCACTTCTTGAAGCAACGGGACGAGAATACTGGAGCGCATCTCCTGCATTAGCACCGACAGGCACGCTTTTCGCTTATGCTGACGCAGATGGCAACATACAAGTGTGGGATGTACAGAATGGTCAGAAACTTTATGAATTAGCACATCCCCTTGAACCGAGTGATAACGAAGATGACGAAGATGATGGCGATTTTGTTGGTGAATTGGAATTCAGTCAGGATGGAAAATTATTCGTAAGTGAATCAAAAGCAGGAAATGTCAAATTGTGGGACATGGAACTTGGTGAAGAAATAGAAACGTTTCCAAGCGAGAACGTAACGGGAATCATTGAATTCTTACCGTGTGGAAAGTACCTTTCTTGCTGTGGAAAAGAAGATATGATAATTTGGGATATTAACAACCGTAAACCCTGCAAAGGGGAAACATACGATCAGGTTGTGACACGTTATATGATGGAAACGGAATTGTCACTACCAGAAGAATGCAAACATGTGGATGCCCCCATATTTTCTTCGTGCGGACAGTACTTAGCATGTATAGCATCTTGGAACCAGGTTTCAAAGAACTTTCCTATTTGTTTGTTTTTGTTTGAAGTCGAGAGTGGCAAACATCTTGTCACCTTTAGGGGGCACAGTACAGATGTAATGGCAATCGCCTTCTCTCCAGATAACAAACTTTTAGCCAGTGCAAGCCATGAAGGCACTGTCCTCCTTTGGGATCTAACTTCATATCTTTAAATTAAGGAGAAATAGTGTTGAAAAATGACAAATCTGCAATAACCATAACAGAAGACTTTGATAGCGTTGATGTGACAACTTGGGCACTCCCCGAAGGTGCGATTGCGCGATTAGGACGCGGCTGGGTGCCAGATATAGCGTTTTCTCCAGATGAACGTTATCTCACAGTCGGCACTTGGATGGGACTTTGGTTGTATGACTTGGAAACGTTATTTCCTATTGCACTCTGGGAAACAGAACGGGGTATGGTTGGATGTGTCACATTTTCACCTCATGGAAAATGGATCGCCGTAAGTAATTCCGACAACATATTAAAAGTATTGGATAGCAAAAATGGTGGTTATTTGACACAAGTAGAGATGGATGATTATATTTCAGGATTAACCTTTTCGCTGGATAATCGTTATCTTGCTGCCGCTTATGCAGGTTCTTCTACCGTTGAAATCTGGCATGCAAAAACTGACGAACCGTTTGCTAAATTCACTGCAAACGTTGAGAAAGCTCGTTTTACCCGTCCTATCTGTTTTTCACCTGATACGCAACTGATAGCATCTTCGTGCATCATTGATACAACTCACGATACAGACGCAATAGTGGTATGGAATGTAGAAAGTAGGCAACAAATCGCATTACTCGCTGCACATACCAAAGAGATAACTACAATCTGCTTTTCACCTTGCGGGAAGTTTCTTGCCTCTGGTGGTGAAGATGGCGCAGTGTACGTCTGGAATGTTAATACTTGGCAACAAGTGCAGTCGGACACCGATTTTGGTGATGTGTACCGCATTTTTCCATCCTATTCATCAGAGGGAATCCTCCATGCTGCGATTGTGACTTATGAGGATACCGCTTCATCCACTATCTCTGTTTGTAACTTGGAAAACGGAGAACAACTGTGGACGCAACAAATTGCGTTAAATACCGAAGATTATTCCTATTTCAATTATTGGGGCAAGACTATCACCTTTTTAAACGGTTCCCAACTTGCTTACGAATGCAAACACAATTTTATCAACATAAGGACGCTTGCTAAGCCAGACACGCGCCAGCTTCTCCATTCCCCTATTTCATATCCAACATCGGTAATGTTTTCTGAAGATGGAAAAACGTTAGTGGCTGAACATTATCACGAGGGTGTCGTGTTATGGGATGTTGAAAGCAGACGTTCACAACCCGCAATTAAAGAGCCATCGGCAGGCAAAAATCAGTTTCTATATGCACCCATCAATGGTAAATTTCATGTTGCTACCATCAACAGAAATAACGTTTCGCTCTGGTCAATTGACGAAGACAGAAGATTGGTTGCAGAAGGTATGCGGCATGATTACAAAAGTAGGGGACCTCTATTAACACCTACTGGTAATCGCCTCGTTTGTGCACTTGAGGACGGAACCTTGACCGTTTGGGACGTTCAAAGTGGGGAGAAATTCTGCGAGTTGACACACCCACTTTATGTAGATGAGGACGAGGATGATGAAGATAACCCAGATGAGATTGAACAACTAAAACTCAGTCCTGATGGACGTTTTCTGGCAAGTGAGTCGCGTTTCACATCTGTTCGACTGTGGGATTTACAAACCGGCAAAGAGGTAGGGACATTTCCAAGCGATATTTACAGTATCATAGGATTCTCTCCAGGTGGCAGGTACCTGGCTTGCCTTCGGGAATATATCCAATTGTGGGACATCGCCTCTGGTGAAATGTTCAAAACGTCTATAAAACAAGATTTGGTGACAGACGAATTCGCTTTTTCGCCGTGTGGACGGTACATTGCTGCAGGTATGGATGAAATTTTTCTGTGGGACATTAAACGTTGTCAACTCCACATGCAGTTGCCATTGCCACAAGGATGTCAGAAGATGTTCCCGTTAACATTTTCTTCATGTGGGAACTACTTTGCCGCTGGTGCATGGTGGGAAGAAGGTATGGAGAAGATGCCAATCTGTTTGTGGGAAGTAGAAACAGGTAAGCATTTAACAACCTTTTGGGGACATCCGACAGACGTGCAGGCTCTTGCATTTTCTCCAGACGATAAACTTTTAGCGAGTGCAAGTTATGATGGCACTATCCTGCTTTGGGATCTAACGCCTTATTTGTGATTGTCTAAAATTCCAAATGCTTCATTAGACTTATGCATTTTGATTGTTACAAGCGTTATGCGCTCGTAGTAGCATAATTCATTGTGCGTACTTTATCAATGTATGGTGTATCTCATAAATCATTGTAACGGATTGTAGGTCGGGTAGAGCTTCGTGCGAAACCTGACACGTTGATCCTGAAACCCTAATATTGTCGGGTTTCGCAAGCTCTACCCGACCTACGAACTAAATTCTGTGATTGTCAATAATTCACAAAGACGTAACTTTTTTAAACCTTTTTCCCAAAAACCCTCCTCTATACAATAAAACAGGCTCAGGAATTTGTTTATGCGCAACGATTTTCTTGCTTTCAGGGACCTAACAGATGAAGAACTGATTCAGCGCGTACAAGACAGGAATGAGGCGGCATTTGCTGAACTCATTTCTCGTTGGACGCCACGGATTAGGGGTGTCATTATCTCCAATTCGAGACAACGTCGAGACGCTGAAGAAATTCACACTGACATCTGGGTAGCTGTATGGCAAAACATTGGAAAACTCAGAAGTGTGGATAGTTTTGGTGCATGGCTGCATCGTATTGCTTACAACGCTTGCAAGCGATACTACACTTTAGCAAAGCAATCCCGCAGTGAAGTCCCACATGAACAGTCTGTATTAGTTGAAAACATAGACCAACATGCTGCAGCACGGTATCGAGAAACACAATTGATTGCTGATATAAAAGAAGCTATCCATCACTTACCACAGAAGGTACGGTCTGTAGCAAAATTGTTTTACTTAGAATCGTGGAGTATCAAAGAAATCTCGGAGGAGTTCAATCTTGCCATCGGTACAGTAAAAACAAAATTAAGAGAGATACGAAAACTACTGCGTGAGGAATTTGATGCAGAACCGATAAGAGGAGGAGTTATGTCTTCTGAATTAGTCAATTTACATGAACCGTCTCAGATTGAAACAGATACTACTAAAAACTACATAAAACCTGCTATATTTAATGTTGTTGGCAATGACCCTTTTGGGAATACATGGGCGTTACCCGAAGGTGCAATTGTTCGGTTTGGCAGAGGGAACACGAAAGGTCTCAGACTTTCACCTAATGGAAAGTTTATTGCTGTCCCGACTGAGTTCGGGTTATGGTGGTATGATGTCTTGACTACATTACCAGTTTCGTTATGGGAACCACAAGGAGCAGGAATAATTTCCTTCGATTTTTCTCATGATGACAAATGGATCATCATAGCTACTGTTAGCAATCTCATCAAAGTATTAGATATTCAAACCGGAGAGTGCGTCATGCAGATTAACGATCAAGATGCTTATGGCGGTCTGGTATGTTCGTCGAATGGCAAATGGATTGCGACAGCAAGTAGGAAAGGCATTGTTAAAGTGCTGGATGTCCAAACTGGTGAATGCATCGCCCAAATGGATCGGGGAAAACACAAATGGAAGTCAAACGATATTTCGCGACTCCAATTTTCCCCGGATGGCGAACTACTTGCCGCTACCGCAGGGAATCCCAAACTTTATTCAAACGACGACGAACTCTTGAATCCTGATACAGAGGGAACACAAACCTACGTGTGGAATCCCGAAACAGGTAAACCAATTATCAAATTCGCGGGTCAGGAATTCGTATTTTCATCAGATAGTCGTTTATTGGCGGGAGTATGTGATGACGAAACCTTGAACGACGACGAAGGTATTGACCGTTGTGTCTCAGTATGGGATGTGCCATCACGCGAACAGATTGCACTTTTTACTGGACACGACGATTGGGTAGACGATATCGCAATTTCACCGTGTGGACAATTCGTTGCATCAGATGATGGGGTGCTACGTGTGTGGGAGATAGCAACAGGTTCGCAAAAAATGGTTTATCCTGAATTTGGTGACCCGTATTACTTATTTTATACAAAAGAAGGTAAACTATTCGCTTTAATGTGGAATAGTTCTATGAATGTTATAGAAGCATGGGATGTAGAACACCGTGAAAAACTCTTCGAGATGTCTTCTGAAGGTATTGCTGCTTTACACTTAGCTATTGCAAATACACAACAATTATCTAAAACACCAAACACCAAGCTTGCTGATGGGAAAATACCGATGTACTCAATAGCGCATGACCCTGGGTTCCCGGCGCCTGGACCAGAGGTGCATTGGTTGGATGACAGAACGCTTGTGAGTGATTGTAACGGAGGAATAGCGATATGGGACGTTGACAAGAGATGTACCCGAGAAACATTGTCCACAGATGATCAGATAAATGCTATCACCCTTTTACGCTCTGGTAAACTGTTGGTAAATTATTTAAATAGAAACGATAGGAAAGAGTATGTTATCAGTATGCCCGATCAGCTGATTGCTAAGTTTCCTCTTCCCGATAAACCAGCAGTATTCGCATGGGGCAATGAGATTGCACCGACAGGTGAGTATATTGCGAAAGGAAGCAGAGAAGGTACAATCTATGTGTGGAATCTCGAACAACCCGAGCAGCCGATACTGCTCAAAGGACATACAGGTTATGTTTGGGCACTCGCGTTTTCGCCGGATGGGAAACGACTTGTGAGTGAGGCAGAAGACGGGACTGCTCGAGTATGGGATATAGAATTAGGCAAAGAAATTGCCAGATTACCAATTGACGAGCCTTGCTCACCAATGGGCCTTGTGTTCTCACCTTGCGGCAACCTTATCGCTGGCTCTTTGAAAAGTGAGATTCGTCTCTGGTGTGCTGAGCAGTTTACAAAGATACGTTCAATACCACACCCGGAAGTATACCGACAAACATTTCCACTTGCATTTTCACCTTGTGGACAGTATCTTGCAAGAGAAACTTTGTGGCAGGCGAGTCTGGAGAATCTGGCAATTTCGATATGGGATGTCAATTCAGGTGAACAAATTCATGCCTTCCATGGACATAATTCACTTGTGCTATCGCTTGCGTTCTCACCGAATAGCACAATGATAGCAAGCGGTTGTAACAATGGCACAATCCTGGTGTGGGACTTAAAACCGCATCTATAGTTGTTATAGTAAAGCATATATAGTAGACTTTAGAATTAATCTGACATTCGGTTAGGAAACCGCATCTACCAACGGTGTTGTAGCATAAACTTCCAGTTTGCGCATATCAGTGCGCAAACTGGAAGTTTACACTACAAAAATGTCCCTTTAATTCTAAATGTCACTATAATTACTTGGACATTTCATTTATGAAGTTTAAGAAAATAAATCGGTAATATGGCGAGGTTAGAAACCTCGCCAGCAGCAGGTGTACATCCGTGCTGGCGAGGCGGGGAATGCCTAAAGACGAATGCGCCAAATCAACAGTATGAATGCGCGTGGCAGCATGCACGTGTGGCATGCTGCATGATTCCCCGTATGGCATTCGCCATGATTCATACCGTTGATTTCTTCCTAACCTCACCATATTACCCAGTTTATTTTTTAATCTTCATTAGGGACGACATGTTTATAGAAAACGGTGAATAACTCCTCTTTATTCCCATGAATCAACGCCAAATACGCGTTTGGTATTTGGTGTTGATTCACGGGACTAAAGACGATGCCCCAATGGGTTTATACCTAAATTGACATATAAGGTTCGGTTTCCTAACCAGTGAAAATACCATACACGTATTCTGCCTGTAACTAATAAAACAAGATAAAACCCGTTAATTTGGTATAATATGGACAAGAGTGAAATAGAATATTTTAGTTAAAGAATCCAAATTTGTTTCAATTATGACAATTCTGCAACCTATCCACCGAAAAAACGCGTCACCTATTTTGTATACCGAAATTGAATTTGGAGGTCTCGAATGGAAAGAGATGATTTTGAACTAATCCACAGGACATTGTCAGGTGACGAGGCTGCATTCAGCGAGTTAGTTAATAAATACCAAAAAAGTGTTCATGCCCTTGCATGGCAGAAAATCGGTGATTTCCACATCGCTGAAGAAATCACACAAGACACTTTCCTGCTGGCACACAAAAAACTGAGCTCACTGAAAAATCCGAACCAGTTTGCCGGATGGCTTTACGTGATCACAGACCGGCTTTGCAAAGCATGGTTTCGAAAAAAGAAACTGTGGACACAATCACTTGAAGCGACCAGCGTAGAAACACTCGAAGAAGCCGCTTATGCGGACTATGTCTGTGAACAGCGCGAAGACGCAGCCGTTGAACATCAACGTAAAATCGTGCAAAAGCTCATGGAAAAACTACCGGAAAGCGAACGCACGGTGATGGTCCTTCACTATCTTGGAGAAATGAGTTGTGAAGCGATTAGCAAGTTTTTAGGTGTGTCACCGAATACAGTTAAAAGTCGACTTAAACGCGCGCGTGAACGTTTACAAAATGAAGAACACATAATTCGGGTAACACTCGGCAGTGTCCCATTACGACCAGATTTAACTGAAAACATCATGCGGCGCATTGACACAATTAAACAAACGTCTCCGTCAGGAGGTAAACCGTTGCTACCGTTTGCAGCTTTAAGCGCATCTGCTATTTTGGTTATTTTGTTGATGGGTGCAAGCAAGCAACTCATTACAAATTTTCAGCAGCCATATAGTCTTGATGCAAAATCAGAACCCGCAATTGAAATTGTTGACACGCCAGTCGTTCTTAATATTCAATCAAAACCTGAATTGCAAAACCGGGTTGGGAACGATGCCGTTCCCAATAAAAACAGTAACGAAGGTTTATCAACAGGAACTAAATCTATGCAAAACAATACAGCACAAGATGTTATGCAATGGAACTTACCTGAAAGTGCTAAAGCGCGGCTCGGTAAAGGGTGTATAGCCGATATACGATATTCTCCCGATGGTAAGTTTCTGGCTGTTGCGAGTGGCATCGGTATTTGGCTTTACGATGTAACAGTACATCAAGAGGCAAGTCTAATCACAGGACATACAAGTGCAGTAGGCTACCTTGCCTTCAGCTCAGATGGACGTATCTTGGCGAGTGGAAGTGCAGATGGCACTATTATCCTGCGCGATAGAATCACAGGTGAGCAAACAACACTCATTGGGCATACACATCGGATCTCAGACTTAGCATTCAGTCCGGATGGAAAAACAATCGCAAGTGATAGTCGGGACGGCACTATCCGATTATGGGATGCAATTACTGGAGAGGTGAAATATACGCTCACGAAAGATTCGGATCGTGCCACCATGTTATCATTCACGCCAGACGGACAGACACTTGTAAGTGTGAGTTGGGAAGACAAAATCAATCTATGGAATTCGATCACGGGTGAAGACAAAAAAACATTCGCTATGCATCCGGATTGCTCCACTACAGGCGCAGCGTTCAGTCCAGATGGAAAAACAATCGCTATTGGTAGTGACAATGGCATCATCTACGTTCAGGACTTAGATACAGGCGAACTCAAGATGACCCTTTCCAAGCATAAGGAGCATGTCGACAACCTAACGTTTAGCCCCGATGGAAAAACAATTGCCACTTCATCGCTTTATGATGAAACAACCCGTCTATGCCTATGGGATGTCCGCACTGGCGCGCACAGGATAATACCCACTGAACACACGCGATGGGTCCGAGGCTTAGCATTCAGTCCGGATGGAAAAACAATCGCAAGTGGAGGTGGCGATGGCATTATCCGCTTCTGGGATACACATACAGGCAATCCAAAAAAGATATTCGCTGGACATTCGGAGGAGGTCTACAGTGTGGCGTTGAATCCGAATGGTGAGATTATCGCAAGTGGGTGCAGCACTGGAATTATACGTCTATGGGATGCGGACACAAGGCAACCCATAAAAACGCTTAATGGGTCTAAAAATGGGTATATAGCATTGGCTCGCAGTATAGTGTTCAGTCCTGATGGACAAACTCTTTTTTGTGGGACTGACGATGGCATCCACCTCTGGAATATACGCACTGGCGAACACAAACGGATGCTTACTGGACATACAGATGTTGTTAATACCATAGCACTCAGTTCGGATGGAAATATACTTGCGAGTGGGAGTTGGGACGATACTATCCGCCTTTGGGATGCACACACTGGCGAACACAAAAAAACACTGACCGGACACACAGATTCGGTTGCGACCATAGCTTTCAGTCCGGATGGGAAAACTCTCGCAAGTGGGGGCATGGATAACAATACGATACGCTTCTGGGATGTTGATACTGGCAAGACCAAGATGATACTTACCGGACATACAGATCCGGTTGAAGCTGTATCGTTCAGTTCAGATGGAAAAACAATCGCAAGTGGTAGTTTGGACAATACGATACGTCTCTGGGATGTTGATACTGGCAAGACCAAGATAATACTTACCGGACATACAGATTGGGTGTACAGTTTAGCGTTCAGTCCTGATGGGAAAACTCTCGCAAGTGGATGTTTTGACTCTACGATCAACTTATGGGATATAGACACTGGCGAAAATAAGAAAACGCTTATTGGGCATACAAGTCATGTGAAAGGCGTTGCATTTAGTCCTGATGGAAAAACCCTTGTAAGTGGGAGTAGAGATGGTTCTGTGCTTCTCTGGGAGGTAGATCCCTAAATTTCAGCCACCTCACGGTGTTCATTTCTTATTTCCATTTTGATACTACTTCTGTAGTAGCGTAATTCATGCCGCTACTACAGATTTTTTAGGTTGCAATAATACCAAATTAATTGGATTTATCTTCTTTTTTTGGCATTAGGCGCGTTTATAAAACGCGCCTACCGATAGGAATCGCGTTAATTTAATATAAGTTCCTATAAAGAGTGTTTTTTAAACCTTTTTCCCAAAAAACCTCCTCTATATATTAAACACTAATTAGGAATTTGTTCATGTACTACGATTCAGAACTCATTAAAAATCTAAAAGATGAAGAACTCATACGGTTAGTACAAAATCGGAATGAAGCAGCATTTTCAGAGCTCATATCCCGTTATACGCCAAGAATTTGGCATGTCATTGTCGCAAATTCGAGGCAACGCAGAGATGCGGAGGAAATTCTCACAGATACCTGGGTAGCAGTTTGGGACAACATTAGTACACTTAAAAAGATGCATAGTTTTGGACCGTGGCTGCAGAAAATTTCTTATAACGCTTGCAACAGGTACTATACTTCTGCTAAACGCTCAAGGACTGAAATCCCCCATACCGATGCGGCGTTGGTTGAGCAAATTGACCAAGAGGCAGCGCCGCGTTTCCGGGAATATGAGCTCCGTGCAGATGCAAGAGAAGCAGTCCAACATCTTCCTATGCGGGTACGTCCCGTTGCAGTATTGTACTATTTAGAATCGTGGAGCATGAAAGAAATTGCCAAAGAACTTGAACTGCCGATAGGCACCGTCAAGACAAAACTTAGAGAAACAAGATTACTCCTGCGAAAGGAGTTTGGTGTAGAATCTAAAAGAGGAGAAATTATGTCTTCAGAATTTGTTCAATCCCAAAATCAAAACGATAAGAACTCAGATTATAAAATAATAGCTGTAGCTGTGAGCGGTGATTGTGAGGCAACTGAATTGATTAAGGACATGGTCAAGCCCTGGGTACGCTATTATATTGAGTGTTATTACAAACAATTTTACGGCCTGTGCAATTCCCAAGAGATGAAAGCACTTGAGCTGCAGACGTTCGAAAAGGTGATCAATAAGTTAAACAAATTTCTATTTGTATGTCCTTTCCATCGATGGGTACAGGTTTTAACTCATCGCACAGTGTTAGAGCATTATCGGGAACATTGGCGAAAAGAACGTGCTAAATTAACATCAGTTGCCACAGACGAAATTTAATGAAGTTTGCGCTAAAAAAATGCTTTTAAACCGATGCTGGTGAGAATTGAAACCACTACATCCCCTTCTTGGATAACACCGGTCTCTTTAAACTTTTCATATCCTTTGATAACGACTGCCGAGGTCGGTTCAACATAGATACCTTTATTAGCAAGTGTTTTCATTCCTGCCTTGATGTCTGCATTATCAACCGTGGTAAATGCTCCGTTTGTGGCACGGATAGCCTTCAAAATCATTTCTCCTCGGACAGGGAGTTCTGCTGTAATTCCTTCTGCAAGGGTTGGTGTGGTTTGCGGCATCCTTGAAATGGAGGGTGTTTTATCACGGTAAGCATTGTAAATCGGGCAGCAAGTTGCAGGCTGCACACCGAGTAAACGGGGAACGCGATCAATCGCCTCCGCATCGTGCAGTTCCTGAAAACCGAGATGTAGTCCCAAATAGATACTTCCAAATCCGACAGGACAGATAATATGTGCGGGGACGTTACCTTCCAACTGCTCAGTAATCTCATACGCCAATGTCTTTGTGCCTTCCAAGAAAAAGGGGTGCCAATTGTGGGAGGCATAACAGGTATTTTTAGCCGCCTGTTTAACAGCCTCTGTTGTTGCTGCCCGATTGCCGGGCACGAGTTTTAACTTAGCCCCGTAAGCAGCAATCTGTTTTAATTTGCCTTTTGAGGTAGATTCAGGGCAGTAGATAGTGCAGCGAATGCCCGCTCTTGCGCTGTAGGCAGCGATGGCTGCTCCTGCATTCCCTGATGAATCTTCTACTACCTCTTTAACTCCGAGTGCCTTGAGATGTGTCAGTAGTACAGATGCCCCGCGATCTTTATATGAACCAGTTGGACAGAGGTAATCCAGTTTAATGTAGTGTTTTGGGTTTTCTGTTCGGTCTAACGGAATGATGGGTGTCATGCCTTCGCCAAGGGTGACGATCTCTGTCCCTATGGAAATAGGTAATGCCTCGTGATACCGCCAAAGGGAAGGAGTGGAGGTATCCAATTCATAACATCGCGAAGCATTTTTTTGTAAGGTTAACGGAGAACTGCAATCACATTTGTAACGTAAGGGCTCCACCTTATAGGTAGCATTACACTTATTACACAGATATTGCATGATCATTCAGTATGAGTCTTGAGTTGTCCCCAGGTCGTTGCCAACTTTGATGTAGGTTCAACAGCTTGTGGCATGCCGAACAAACCGTCCGGGTCAAAATTCTCTGGTGGTTCAATAGTGCTGACCCAGACGCGATTGATCCAAATCGGTCCTTTACCGTGGGAAGAAAATCGGAAATCTGAACCATTTGCACGATTTTCAAAACGACCATCTTTGATGACCCAGGTGTGAACGCGCCATTTATCTGTTCCTTCTGGTTTTAGAATAGGAAAAGCATTATCACCTGCACCCCGAAACGCACCGTTAACGGGCCCAGCACCGTTGCTATCGTATTGGCAATCAATCTCTTCCGCCTGATTAGAGTCGAAATATTCCATGACAATCCATGCTTCATGGTCTCCACCGAATAGAAATGAATCATCAATTTTGAAATACATGTGGTTGTTCCCTGGTCCATTATAGGGCCAAGGGTTTTCCAAACAATCAACTTTATCCTGCACGGCAGGTTCTGTGATTCCATCTCCCTGCTCACTTTGGGTTAACAAAACACCTTCACTTTCCTCACCGAGGTCTACCCAAATGAAGTTTTCACCTTCAATGGGTTCTTCTGCAGCAAATACACCTAATGAAATCACTAAGCATTGAATCAAAACTATTATTGTTGCCCATTGCCCCTGATGTATCATTTTTTCTCCTTAAATTATTGAGTGATAGTGATCCTATAGAGAGTATTAACAAGCGCGTATACCAAAAAGTTTCAACGCAGCTTGAAGAAGTTGTGAACAGCTTTATTTTAGAATGAGCATCCGCCGTGTTTGCTGAAAAGATGGTGTTGTCAATTGATAGAAATAGACGCCACTCGCAACGCTTTCCCCTAACGCATTTCTGCCATCCCAATAGGCAGCACGTCCACGGTTGTAATAAAAACCCTCCGACTGAAATCCGAGAGATAATGTCCTGACAAGTCCGCCTGTTGCATCATAAATAGATATTGACACAGGGCTATCTTCTGAAAGATGATACGGAATCCATGTTTCAGGGTTAAACGGGTTCGGATAATTCTGGAGTAAGAGACTCTGCTTCGGTGTGCCAATTCCATCAAGATTGATAGACAGCATAGCGTTTGCTACACTGTCGGGTGTAACCTTAAGCGTTAACTTTTCTGAGGCGATATTTCCGTCTGTGTCAGTGACAATCAATTCCAATGTGTCACCGGCTTCAATGACGCTACGATAGTTGAGATCAGCAGTCGCAGCAGCAAAATAATTATCACGTACCTGTGCCATCATAACGGTGTTTGTTCGCATGTTTCGGACTGTAATTTGATAACCACCAAACTTCTGCTTGTCTTCCAACTGCCCACTTACAACGAATGCCCACGTCTCGTGTGGCATTGCGATTGGCGTTGCAATTGGTGCTGCTTGATTTGTCCAATTCACCCCGGTGAAGACAACGTCGCGTGCCTTTGGTAAATTGACGATGTACCCTTTAGCCCCTTCAATTGGGAATCCATCATTGGGCGCACTCGGTGTCCAGCCTATAAAACGTTGATTTGCAGCATCAAGTGCTATTACAACTGTCGCGCCTGTTTTTACTGCAAGAGACCTTGCAGTCATGTGGACAGTCGGTTTCAACGGCACAGACAGCATGTTCAAACCTTTAGAGAGGTGCATGGAAAAAGTCGTGCCAAAATATTCCCCGTTTAGTTGTGTGTTAGGTCTACCGACGAATCCGTATCTCCGCCCGTCCGTTGCGTCGTAATAACCGATAATACTTCCATCCTGATTAACATTTCGGACAACAGTGATAACACTGCCTGGGAGTCGCACTTCATAGAGGGTCCCGCTGGGCAGAAGGATATAGGACCGCAGAATATCGTTTGCAGCTTTGGCTCTGAAGCCTACAAGACCGGCATCAGTGATAGTGTTCACAAATAGAAATTCAAGATTCGGCATTTCTGGGAGGTCTATAGTGGTGAAACTGCCGTCGGGGTTACGTATGAACCCATGAAACATTCCATCGGTATCGATGTAGCTGCCAACGACAACCCCAGCCGCGTTGACAAAGTCCCCATAAGTTGCTACTGCTCCAGGGAATGTAATTGTCAGATCCCCTGAGAAGGCGTGGAAGACTCCCGCTGCATCAACGATGTTACCACTCAGTGCCCCTGTTTCATCACTGAGACCGTAGATGAAAGTTTGAGCTGCCCCCGGAAAATCGTATTGTTTCAACTGACCATTTTCGTCTAAGACGACACCATGGTAAAGCCCATCACTATCCTTGTAGTGTCCGGCTGCGACACCATTATTATCCAACGCATAGAAATGCGTTTTCTGTGAGTCGGGGAAATCGTAGGTTGTAAAAACACCGTCAATGAGCGTAAAAGCGACCTCTTTTTCCTCAGCACTCCGTGTGTTACCTGCGTAGTCCCCGAAGTCGTTACTGGCTGTCACCTCCAGAAAATCGACACCGGGAACTTCAATGGTCTCAAAGGTGTAATCTGCAATAGGTGTTTCAGCACCGACTTGTGCCACCGCATATCCTGTCCAACAGATAATTAGAGTTATGAACAAGGGGAGTTTCGTTTTTATGTAGTGATTCATAGCTATCCTTTTTAAAGCTAAACGGCGTGTCACAGTTATACCGATAGCATAACTGTGACACTTGTCCGTTCTATACGAATTAAGTCTACTTTAAAATGACGAACCGCCGTGTCTGCTGGAAATTGGGTGTTGTCAACTGATAAAAATAGACACCGCTTGCAACGCGTTCTCCGAGTGCATTGCGCCCATCCCAATAAGCAGCACGTTCCCGATTATTATAGAACCCCGCAGATTGAAAACCGAGCGAAAGTGTGCGAATCAACTTACCGGTTGTCCCATAAATAGATATTGAGACGGGACTGTCCTGTGAGAGTTGATAGGGAATCCACGTCTCCGGGTTAAACGGATTCGGGTAGTTCTGCAACAACTGATTCTGTGTCGGCTTACCAATATTATCAAGCTTGACAGACAAAACGGCGTTTGCAAGGTTCTCAGGGGTCACTTTAGCGTTGATGGTTTGTGATTCAACATTTCCACCCGGACCGATGACGCGTAATTCAATCACATCTCCAACTTGAACAACGCTGCGTAGCGACAAGTCGGCAGTTGCAGCGGCGAAGTAATCGCCTTCCACTGAGGCGGTTATTGTGCTGTTTGTTCTCAGGTTGCGGGCTATTACCTGATAACCGTCAAACGCGGGTTTACCTTCTAAATGCCCACTTATAACAAACGCCCACGCTTCCTGGGCAACCCCCCTATCCCCTCTTGTCAATGGGGTAATATTAGGTGCTGCCGCAGCAGCCTCTGTTTGATTTGTCCATCGTGATCCGACGAAAGCAAAGTCGCGAGCTTGTGGGACATTGACGATATAACCCTGACCGCCTTCAATAGCGAATCCATCGTTAGGTGCGCTTGGTGTCCACCCGGTGAAACGTTGGTTTTCAGCATCAAGTGCTATTACAACTGTCGCGCCCGTTATCCCTGCAAGTGATTTTGCGGTCATCGGTTTTGGTGATGCCAATGGCACGGAAAGCATGTTCAAACCTTTCGTCAGTGTAACATTAAAGGTGTTGCCAAAATGATCACTTACCGCCTTGGTAGTGGGTATGGCGAAAAACCCGTGTCTGCGTCCATCGACTGAGTCATAGTGCCCAACAACAGAGCCGTCCTGATTAATATTCCAACCCTCTGTCCTGACACTTCCCGGGAATTTCAATTCATGTAGTCCGTGCTGGAGTGAGCCGACAGAAGTGCGCACATCACCCCCTATCCTTTTGGATCTTCCAACGAGTGTCCCTACATCGTTAATACCGTGCACAAAAAAGAACTCAAACATTGCTGCTTGTGGTAGGTCGAGAGATATAAATCTGCCATTTGCTTGGCGCATGTATGGATGATATAGACCGTCAGCATCTATGTAGCTGCCAACCATACGACCGCTCGCGTTCACAAAATAGGCGAATGTTGCTGTTGCCTCGGGTTCCTCAATTATTAAGTCCCCTGAAAAACCGCGGCGAACACCAGAAGCATCTATATAATTACCCGTCAGTGCTCCCGTCGCATCACTGATACCGTATATCTCTGTTTGGACAGCACCTGGAAAGTCGTATTGCTGCAGTTCCCCATTTTCATCCAAGATGACACCATGGTACAGTCCGTCGCTATTCTGGTAGTGTCCCGCGGCTTGTCCATTATTGCCAAGTGCATAGAAATAAGTGTTCTGCGCTCCTGGGAAACTGTATGTCTTAAAAACGCCATCAATCAGCGTAAATGCGACCTCTTTTTCACCATCAGCACTTTTGGTGTAACCTGCGTAATCCTCAAAGTCGCTACTCGCCGTCACCGCTAAAAAATCTACACCTGGAACATCAATACTTTCAAAGGTATAGTTGAAGGTAGTGGGTGTGGCAATGGGTTCATCATCATCATCAGCCTGTACAGCCGGTCTGGCGATAAATCCGAGTATGCGACCATCCGTTGATTCATAGTGTCCAACGATCGAACCGTCCTGATTGATATTATAACCCTCCGTAAAAACACTGCCCGGAACCTGAAATCTCTTTAGTCCTTCCTGAAATGTGCCGACAAGCGTGCCCGGGAGACCACCGACGAGTTTGGTTCGGGCAACGACAACCCTTGCATCGTTGATACCATGCACAAAAAAGTATTCCAGATTTGATGCTTCTGGAAGGTCAAGAGATACAAACCTGCCCGTCGGGGTACGTATGTATGGATGATAAACACCTTCAGCATCTACGTAACTACCCACCATACCACCACTTGAATTCACAAAGTCAGCATAAGTTTCCAATGCGCCCTCTACCTCAATTATTTCGTCTCCTGAGAATCCACGACGAATGCCAGAAGCATCAATAAAATTACCTGTCAGTTTCCCGGTCGCATCACTAATACCGTATATCTCCGTTTGGACAGAATCCGGAAAATCGTATTGCCGCAATTCGCCATTTTCCAAGACGACACCATGGAAATTACCGTCGCTGTCCTCGTAGTGTCCGGCAGCGTTCCCATTATTACCGAGAGCAAAGAAATAAGTGTTCTGTGAGCCGGGGAAATCATAGGTGGTAAAAACGCCATCAATGAGTGTAAAGGCGACCTCTTTTTCACCATCAGCACTTTTCGTATAGCCGGCGTAGTCCTCAAAGTCGCTACTTGCCGTCAACGCTAAAAAATCTACATCCGGAACATCAATCGTCTCAAAAGTATAGTTGTCGCTGACGGATGCAAGGCCGCCTTGTGCAGCAGCATTCATTAGGAAAAAGGAATTGAGACACATGAACACCGTAAACGTGTAAAACAAAAAACTGGTTTTAATTTGATTTTGCATAATGAATCTTCCTTAATGTAATCCTCTAAGATTAAAAGATAGAATGGTCATTACCTCGTCCTGAGGGATAATGCTTGTAGTTGAAGTTTTGAAAGTTTGCGTTCAACAATAAGGTAAAATCGAAGACAAGATATTCTGATAAATTCAGAAGTTCTGATAGTAGTATGTAACATTTTGCGAAAAAAGGCAAGAAAAATTTCATCTTCTTCTTAATTTTCTTAGTTTGGAATATCTAATACCATTTCTGATATATAATGTCTCTTTTTTGTAGCATAAACTTCCAGTTTATGCCTTCGGACATCACATTTATAAAAATCTGTAAGGCGACATCATTTTTTACAAATGGTATAAATCTCTAAGGACAGGACTTACGCATTCCCCCTTGAATGAAGTTTAAATAAATATTTCGGTAATTTGGTGAGGTTAGGGGGTTAAAAAGTCGTTATTTAGGTACTTGAGGGTGTTTCATAAATAATAGTTGCCAAAAGTCAGGATAACGGGGACTCTTTGAATTAAATTTTTTAGCACTAAGAAATTAGTTTCAAGGAGATACCCATGAAATATCCTGACATGATAGAGTATATCACATTTCTTTTTTTCGGTGTTAGTGGATTTCCCGTGATGTTTCACGTTGAACCTGCCAGCGTCAATGAACGTGTCGTATTGGACACCAAGAAAGAGAAACTTATTGACCGAGGCACGCGGTGTATCGTGGTTGATAACGGATATGTTGATAAAAAACGCACCACGACTTTTGCTGAATCCGATGTGCTATTGTTGACACCCAAGACAACCTTAGAGGAAGCTAACACACTCTTAGGAGCAGCCCCCCTCTATACAGCGACACAAATCGAGACATACCAAGGGACACGAAAAACCGCGATTGAACCTGTCTTTGATTTGTTGAGCAACTCTTGTCAATCACAGGGAAGCATAAACCTTTACCCTTGCGAAACTTGGCATATGTTTCTACCTTTTTGGGACTCGGTATCCTACTTTTGCAGGTATCAATGTTAATGAATGTCCAATACGGGATACCTACCCGAAATGTTTCTTACATTAAAACCTGTTTTCGATAAAAAATAAACATTTATGAAACACCCTCATATAAATATTTCGGTAATTGGCAAGGTTAGGAAGAAATCAAGAAATCAACGGTATGAATGACGTTTAGTCATTCCCCGGGTATGAATGCCATTTAGGCATTCCCCGCCTTGCCAGCAGCAGTAGGTGTACATCTCTGCTGGCGAGGTTTCCTAACCTTGCCAATTACCCAATTTATTTTTTAATCTTCATAAAACCGAACCATAGGCGTCAATTTAGTGAATTCTTGTGGCATTTTCAAGATGTTCCAATAAGGTGTGTCGCTACGGGAGGTATCAACTTTTCCGATGCTTTTGGCTTCTTAAATTGACGACTATGGGGTAATATGTACCTGCACACACTGCTCAGGATTCTTATAGTTACGGATGAACCATTCCAAAAAGTATCCACCGTTCCGCGCGCTCGTCGTAGAATAGTCATCATCAAGATAATCTATATATTCTTCAAGAATTATCCTTTTATCATCAATAACAACTTTTTCGGGTCCCTCTATTATCTCATCCAACCGCTCCTGACATGCTGCTACATATTCGTCCCACGCTTGCTCAGACATCCCTTTTGCAACAAGGATAACGCTTGTATCTATAATAACTGCTTCCATTAACTCGCCGCTTCCTTTTGCCGCTTTATCTGTTCACGAGTGATTTTGGCAAGATCATCTCTCACATTCCCAAAAAAGTTTTTCGGCCAGTTTTTTATGTTACCGAGATCATCTAATTCCAGTGACTTAATTTTAGAAACCCCATCCTCACATTTATCCTTCCATGACCTGAAGTTTTTCATTCGGATATGTGTAATCATTTATCGTCCCTTCCTGTTCCAAGACTGTAACTCGGACATCTGAATAAACTGTCCGAGTTACAATACCGTTTGTGGTCTGTGTCCTCCTACTTCTCACAGGAGTTAAGCCGAGTTGTTCTATAAGCGGTTTCGGTAAGGACAATATCATTTGCATGTTTCACTGTCCTGGTTTTATTCATCAAAATCATCAAGTGTATCAATAGTTGCGGCTTTCTCAAAGAGTGAATTAAGGCGTGAGAGACTACGTATTCTTTTAACTTTCTGGGTAACAGCTTCAGGGACAGTATCAAACCGGATTTGCAGTAATTTAATGATGTCCTCCCGCTTTGCTCTTGTTTCCCCTCTTGTTTCCCCTCTTGTTTCCCCTTGTTCTCTGAGAACGTCTGCCATTGACTTTGCCATATTTTCCACCTCCATATCTTGTGTTTGTTGTTCAACAAGTCGTATCAAGTTTTCGTGTTCTGCAGCAGGCCGCCGATGTAGGATTAACAAAAGCAAATAGGCGATCGCCTTACGTAGATGCTTAACGTGCGGCACCGCCTCAAGCAAGGCAGTGCTTAGCGTTTCTATATCAGCATTTTCCTGTTGAAGAACTGTTAACAACCACCCTAATGGATGGTCAGTTTTTGTTAGGTCTGCTGCTTCTGCTTCATTTACACTTAGAAACAACGTATCAAATTTTGGAACAAACCTCGCGAGCGCATCAGGCATATCCATTATTGCATCAAGTGTAAGTGGGTTGCTCCACCGCTTTTCGCCCGTGTAATACACAATCGGGAGGATTGGTCGGAAACGCCACTGACTTTTGGGCACACTGTCAGATTCCCACCCTCTGCGTTGGAAATCCCAAATCTGCATCATGTAAAACAGCACCCGAAACCCCATTATCGGGTCAACCGTGGATTGATGTTCAATGAGGATATAAATTAGCAGCTCATCTGTCCCCGATTCAGTCTGAAACGGCGCGGTAAACACCATATCAGATTCTTGTTCGCGCAGCGTGTCGGGGATAAAACTCCTGTTAATCTGTGATAGATGGCTGAAATCAATACACGCCGCCAGTTCACTTGCAAGGATTTCTACCAGGTCCCGGACGTACTCTTTGTCTTCAAACAACCATCGTGTGCTTCGGTCAGGAAAAGGTTCAATCGGGATGTCGGAAAAGCTAAGTATTTCCGGTTCTTTTTTCATAGTCTCTGACAAAGGTGTATGCAGTACGTAGATCACAATAATTATACACTACTGCGGTTATTCTATTTACATCAATACATCTTGCACAGCCTCAGGCAACTCAACGCCACTTGGATAATCAAATTAATCTGCAGCAGGTGCAAAGGTCTCCGGATTCTCCGCAGCTGCATCGTAATCGTCAATCAGTTTTGTAATAACAGGGTTATCACCGCACAGTGGGCAATTTTCATCTCGATTGACTTTCACTTCGCGATAGGTCATACCGAGTGCTTCATAAAGGATAAGTCTGCCGATAAGTGGTTCACCGATACCGATGATATACTTAATTGCTTCAGTTGCCATCATCACGCCAATTACGCCTGGGAGCACGCCCAGGACACCAGCCTCACTTCAGCTCGGCACCAGGCCGGGTGGCGGGGGTGTGGGATACATGCATCGGTAGCACGGCCCCTCATTCGGTTTGAAAAGTGTGACCTGTCCTTCAAACTGGAAAATACTGCCGTGAACAATCGGTTTATTCATAAACACCGCAGCATCATTGACGAGGAAACGGGTAGCGAAGTTATCACATCCATCCACAATCAGATCGTATTCCGAGAAAATCTCTTCAACATTGTCAGCGGTGAGACGGAGATTATAAGGTGTAATCTCAACATCCGGATTAAGTGATTTGATAGTCGTTGTCGCAGATTGAACTTTTGGTGTGCCAACAGCCTCTGTGCGATGTAAAATCTGACGTTGTAGATTGCTTAACTCCACTACATCGGAATCTATAACACCCATGTGCCCAATCCCAGCAGCACCCAGATACACACCAGCAGGCGAACCTAATCCACCCGCACCGACAAGTAAGACCTTCGCATCAAGCAGCTTCGCTTGTCCGCGTTCGCCAACTTCGGTCAGCATAAAATGTCTACTATAGCGGTCAAGCTGCTCATGCGACATCTCTTTATCTTGTGCAGTAGGAAAACCAGCGGCACTCCAATCCCGGTATCCGCCAGCCATAGACACGGTATCTGTATATCCCATTTCACGGAGCGATTTTGCAGCAAGGAGTGAACGGAGTCCTGCAGCACAATAAACGACTACTTTTTGGTCACGGT
Source organism: Candidatus Poribacteria bacterium (assembly GCA_965221425.1). Classification (GTDB taxonomy): domain Bacteria; phylum Poribacteria; class WGA-4E; order WGA-4E; family WGA-3G; genus MSPOR6. Next base: position 2,930,631 of record OZ244889.1, read on the forward strand.
CAGGGATGTAGTTTTCAACAGAAAATTCCAACATGCCGCGTGTGACGTGCACAGCATCAGGGATATAGCCAGCGCGATATTCATCTTCATCGCGAACATCCAGAAGTACAAAATCGCTGCCGTTTTCCTGATCTGTTTTCACGTCAGCAATAGTCACTTCTGGAATTTCTGTTTTTGCCTCCTCTACGATTTGCCTATAGGATTTCATATTTGTTCTCCAAAGTTTTAGGTTTCTGTTTACGATGGTCTGGAAAGTCAATAAATAACGGCGACTGTAATACGAACCCTAAAGACGATTCGCATTCTCTATCTTCGCCAGTAGTGAAAAAAAATGTCATGAATCTGTCCCTAATTCTGAAAAGATTATACCACAAAAATATGATATTGTCAATTGTGTTCAGGACTATGAATAGAGCCATTCAATTGTCAAGAAGTATTCTTGTAGGAGGGTTTTGTAAACCGAATTTCTTTCACAAAATCCTGTTTTTTCGTAGGAACTAAAGCATTCAGAAATTCATCCTAAGACGAAACTTCTTTATACCCTTTTGGCAAAGGTTTTCCCGCAACAAGGGCGGATTTAAGAGGGCGGACATGTCGGCAGCTACCACGATGGGTAAACCCTGGACAATCACAAGTTATATCTGCGCCGATTACTTCCAGCGTGTAAAACTTGCCTTTTTGTGATGAGCTTTCGGCATGATAGACTGACCGATCTGGTCCAGAGAGGACTTCTGCTAAAATACGGATAGCTTCTTCGGAATATGGACGGAGTTGCTTACGTGTCGCTTCTTGCAAATGTGAGGTGTTCTCTTCAAGATATACGTCTCCTGCTTTCTGAAGCACGTCATGGATATTGGATTCCTCAATTTTATTGGGTTGAACAGACAAAGCATTCATCATTCGCTTGAGTTCACTGAGAACATCCAACTGAAGCGCAGCCTCTCCCCCCGGCACCATAATTGAACCTTCAACGATGGCATCCATCAACGCAGCTTTTGTTTCCAACACCGTCTTAACAAACGAATCGACCGTGCCATTCGCAATCATATAGGTAACGTTGACAGTGCCAGTCTGTCCAATACGGTAGGCGCGATCTTCTGCTTGCCAATGGTTAGCAGGCACCCAATCTAAATCGTTAAAGACAACTTGCCGTGCTGCCGTCAGATTTATGCCTACGCCTGCAATGTGCATGTTCGCCACAAACAATCTGATGTTATCATCGTTTTGAAATCGATCAACTCTGTCCAGTCTTTCATTCACAGGAACTGCACCGGAAACATAAACCGCCCTATCCTTGAAATACTTTTGGAAACGCTGCATCGTATTGATGAAGGATGTGAAGATAATAACCTTTTCACCCTGTTCCAAAGCGTTTTCCACGAACTTAATGGTGTGACGGCATTTGACAAAGGCAATTGCTCGACGCACTTGGGTTATCCTACCCATGCCAGTTCCTAAATCTGTAGTGTCTATTGATTCATCCAATTCTTCGCTTTGTTCCGAGGATAGACCAAGAGATTCTGGTAATCCTGCAATGGCTTCTGGTGTCTCAAATTTAGATAGGAATTCTTGTACTAATCGATTATAGTGCTGGATTGCATAAGGGTGGAGTTCAACGTCCATCCATGTTCGCACCTTAGGTGGCAGGTCTAACACTTCATCTTTTGTGCGGCGCAGCATAACACCGTGTAGTTGGACGGTTAATTCCTCAATATTGCTGGCACCATCCGCCACCAATCCAAAATCGCCTTGATATGCCTCACAATAACGTTTGGCAAAGCTGTAAAAACTCTTTCCGAGTGGATGGTTCAGAATTTGCAACAAAGGGAAAAGATCACGAGGACGACTTGTCATCGGAGTACCAGTTAGGGCATGGACTACTGGATCATTCTCAATAGATTCAACAAGTTTGGCACCGTTTTTACTTCGCTGGCTCTGATAATTTTTCAGATAATGTGCTTCGTCAAAAACAACACCTTTCCAGTCAAACGCAAGCAGTTGATCGAGATTTTTACCGAGAATTTCGTAGTTGATAATAACCCAACCGTTATGGTCTGTGGAGGGGAGTGGGGCAGGACCAACGATTGCAGGTTCGACATCTGGAAAAACGATTTCGATTTCACGCGCCCAATTGCGTTTGATAGAGGCAGGACATATTACGAGGTAAGGACCTTCCGGTTCTGCTTCAACCATCGCGATGATGGACTGACGAGTTTTACCCAAACCCATATCATCGGCAAGGAGAGCACGGCGGCGGCCCAATAGGAATGCGATGCCTTCTACTTGATGGGGAAATAAACCTTCTGCAATTTCTTCGGCACGTTTGACGCTTATTTCCTGCATGCAGTTTTCCTTTTTTCCCAAGATTCCTAATCTTACCTATCAACGAGCCAAAAATCGCCTTTACTCACAATACTCAGCTGCTTTAGCATCACCGCACCGGGAAAATTCGGAGCCATGCCGATACCTATCGCAAAAACCTTTCCGTTTCCTTTGGCATGGCTGCCTACTAACGTAAGGTCGGGTTGCGTAATACTTGTCGGAATTCCATCACTAAACAGAACAACGATTGTTGGTGAAGTTTTGGCAGTCTCTGTCAATACGGTGAGCATATCGTGGTCTGTGCCTTTTGTCCGAATTTGTGATTTAATATCCGCCAAATACGCTGACGATGCATCTACTGTCTCTTCAGTCACAGACACAAACTTATTCTGATAGGCAATTAACTCGGTGCTAAACGCCATAATGTTAAAACTATCGTGTGGCTCAAGGAAGGTTAGTGAATCTCGCATAATATCCACAACTTTTTTCAACTTCCGATCTTGTAAACTCTGCATGCTGGCAGATAGGTCAACACAGTAGACGATACGTTGTGGTCCCTCTTGTGCTTCAATAAACTTAACCAACCGACTCTTAATACGTTCAGGAGCCTTCTTCTGTTTCTTAAAAGGTTGTTCAACCCCTCTCTGTATACGAGGAGCTCCCTCAAATTTGATAGCTGCCGGACCAGGGGCAAACCCTTCACCCAAATTGACTTTTTCAAGAGGTTCAAACGCAGTCGGTTCTTCAGCAGAAACAACACCACGGTGTGTTACGGGTTGATTGCTCGTCAATATCTTCAGCTGCGGTTGACTGGTATTCTGCGAGGTTTGGTGGTGGATTTGCGGGCGTTTTGGTGGTGTTATCCGTTTCGTTTTCGGTTCTTCCACAGCGGTGAAGATTGCATCAATGCTGTCTGTATCGTGACTTGGTACAGTGCTAAACCAGAAAAAGAAACCGATGATACCAATGATGAGGTGTAAAACAACTGAAATGAGTAACGATGTGCTTGATTTATATTTCATTTTGATATTTTGCTTATAGTTTCTTTGATTCCCTAAAAATGAATTATTCTTCGCTGCAGAGTTCACATAATTCAAAGAACTCATTTACAACTTCCTTGGTGAAAGATCTAATTCTTCTAAAATCCATAGTATCTCGATATGGAATTTCAAAAACTTTCATGAATTCACTCATCATTAAATCTATACTCCAGAGAACTACCATCCAAGCAGAATGAAGGAAAAAAATGTTTGAAAAAGTGTCAGGTGAACTATGTAATTTAACCAGATTGTCACCTGTAATATTTCCCATTGTTTCTGTATACGCAGACATCTGAATTGAAGAAGCATGAGTTATACTTGAAAGTACCGGATATATAAAATCATATACGCCTTTCATTCCAACATCATTTGCTCTGCCACCTACACCTCTACCAGACCATTGATTAGCAGCACGAGGAACTCCATAGATTTTTTTAAATGTCTTCAAATCTTCTTTGCACTTAATATATAATTCGGGTATCTCCATATTCTCTTTTTCTCTGAATTTCCAATATAAGTTAGCTCCTTTTTCAAAAGTTCCAGCTGCATTTGCTAAAAATTGTTGTAAGTGTACACCTTTATTCAACATTATATATCTAGTATTTATGCCAATTTCAAACAAAGTACGGGCAGCACCTGCTGCTCCTATTAATCCAATATCAGACCTAACACATGATGATTTAAAACTTCTACATCCTCTCAATACAATGTCTGTATATGTATAGATATATATTACATATCTGTAGTCTTCTTCAACACGTTTTTGGATTCCTGGAGTAGAAATAATGTTAAAAATCTTTCTTGACTCAGAATATAATTCACTCGTTTTTATCATCAATCTGTATACTTCAAAACTAGCTAAACCTTCAGATACACAGTTACAATCTTCATCAAAATCATGACCACACAGTTTCTTATTATACACAATTGAACTCCTTACGAATAGATTAAGTTTCCGAAGGCATTAATTTTTTCCAATCCCACAAGTAAATTGTTCCATCGTTTCCTGCACTGACAAGTATCTTACTATCTGACAAAAACGCCAATGTTCTTACTGGAGCAGTATGTCCTGTGAGACTTCTTATTTCTTGTCCTGTGAAGGTATCCCAGAAACGAATCGTATTATCTCCACCTCCTCCACTAACAAGAACATCGTCATTGCATAGAAACATAAACGCATAAACCCAACCAGTATGCCCTACGAGGGTAGAAATCGGGGAATTAGAGGACACATCCCACAGTTGGATTGTGCCATCCTCACATCCACTAGCAAGGACACTATCATCCGATGAAAAACTTAATACTCTAACTCCATCCCCATGCCTTCCAAGGGTAGATACTTCACAGTTCATATTCGGTTTCAAAGCCTCTTTATTACTGTTCACACGAGTAAACAGGTCCCTGGTATCCCATATTTTAATTCTTCCATCTTTACTACCGCTTGCAAGGAGGCAACTATTCGACGAAAAACTTAATGTGTTAACCCAGTCTTCATGTTCGCCAGAGAAACATATTTCAGCACCAGTGGGGAGATCCCATAACCGAATCATCTTATCTTGACCTCCACTAGCAAGAATGTGACCATTTGGCGAAAAAGCTAATGCCCGAACCCAGTCCAGATGTCCAGATCGCGGGGTAAAATTGAATATTTTATAAAAAAACTTCCATGTTTTACTAGAATTTGTATAACCTCCAAGGGTGGACAAAAGATTGCCAGTAGATGCTTTCCATAGATGAATTTCTTGATAACTCCCGCTAGCAAGAATACCCCCATTCGCGGAAAACGCCAGTGCATTAATTGGGACTGGGCGCTTTGCAGAAGTGGAGATTTCCTTTCCCGTGTGGACATCTAATAAATTGATTGTCTTATCTAAATGTATACTACCATTTGCTAATGTCTCGCCACCTGATGAAAATGTAATTGCCCCAGTAGATTCCTTAGTATGTCCTGTGATAGCAAATAACTCATGTCCTTTTTCTGCATCCCAAAAACGAAGGGTTCCATCATTGCCTCCACTGACTAAAGTACTACCATTTGGGGAATACGATACAGCATTAACAAAGTCTGTATGGCCGGCAAGTGTAACCAATTTAACTCCCGTGCGCGTGTCCCACATATGAATCACTCCATCTTTACCCGCACTTGCTAACTTCTTTCCATTTGGGGAAAAAGCAACAGAGTTGATTGAATTTGAATGTCCTTTTAGAGTAACACGGCATTGACAGGTTTTTGGATCACCTAGCCAAATTGTGTGATTAGAACTTTCAACAGCTAACGTTTTTCCATCAGGAGAATATGACAAAGCTTTGATTGAATAAGGGAATTGTGACTCTCTAAAATGAATGGAACGGACAGAACCTGTGTAAGGATCTAACAAATAAGTTGCGTTACTTTCAATTGGACAAATGACAAGAGTTTTACCGTCCGGAGAATATGTTAGTGCTTTTACCGAACCTATGTATCTTGGCAGAGATGTCAGTTCTTTGCCAGCGTGAACATCCCACAATCGAACTTCATCTGATGGTTTTGGTCCTCCACTAGCAAGTTTTGTGCCGTCTGGTGAAAACGCCAATGTAAAAACATATCCTACGTGCCCTCTGAATTTGCAAAGCAAATGACTGGTGGTAATATCCCACAAACAAATCGTAGTATCCTTACTTCCGCTAGCAAAGGTTCTACCATCTGGGGAAAATGCCAATACATCAACTGAACCCGTATGTTCCATAAGCAAATCAAGCTCTACACCGGTTTCTGCATCATATAGCCAAATACCAACTGAACTGGCAACGACTAACAATTTTCCGTCTGGAGAAAATTTGACATCGTTTATTTGCCCCTTACCAATTCGTGATATGGCACCTGGAGGCAAAGCCCATTTTGTATAGTCTTGATTTGCTAATTCCATCTCTCCACAACAACCTTTTTCTGTGTGAAGAAATCAACGGCATCCCAACTCTGCCCGTGCAAATCACCAAAAAAACTATCCTTCCAACCGCTAAATGGGAAGAAAGCCATCGGTGCAGCGACACCGATATTAATGCCGATGTTTCCAATTTGTGCTTCATAGCGAAACTTGCGCGCTGAAGCACCACTGCTTGTGAACAAACACGCCATATTGCCATAACTACCGCTGTTGATAAGTGAGATCGCATCGTCTATCGTTTCAACATGGATAAGTCCTAATACGGGTCCAAAAATTTCGGTTTTCGCAATCTCGCCATTTGGGTCAATATTGCCGAAAACAGTTGGACGAATAAAGTTTCCGTTTTCATATCCACTGATGTTCGGGTATCTGCCATCAACGAGAACCCGTGCGCCCGCATCTATACCTGTCTGAATTACCCCTTCAATTCGCTTCCTGCTTTCATCTGTGATGACGGGTCCCATCTGCACACCTTCTTCTAACCCGTTTCCGACAACTCTGTCTGTAGCAATGTCGCTAATGGCTTTTGGAAACCAGTTCTGTGCGCCACCAACGGCAAACGCAAGCGACGCAGCAAGACACCGCTGCCCGGCACATCCGAAAGCACTATCTGCAGTAGCGTTTGCGGTGAACTGTGGATCAGCATCAGGCAAGACAATTAATGGGTTTTTGGCACCGCCTTGACACTGAACCCGTTTGCCATTTGCGGCAGCTTTTGCATAAATCGCTTTCGCAGTAGCAGTTGAGCCCACAAAACTAATAGCACGAATTTCTGGATGTTCCAAAATAGCATCCACAGTCTTCTGCCCACCGTTAACAAGATTGACAACACCTTGCGGGAGTCCTGTCTGTTCAAGGAGTTGGAATATCTTCTGCATGGTAAGCGGCACTTTTTCGGATGGTTTAACGATGTAAGTATTCCCGCAAGCGATGGCGTAAGGCAGAAACCAGAAAGTTATCATTCCAGGAAAATTGAAGGGGGCAATCACAGCACACACACCGACAGGTTGACGGATCATGAATTCGTCAATACCGGTAGCGATGTCCTCCAAATTTGTGCCTTGCATCAACGTAGGAATACCGCACGCCACCTCAACGTTTTCAATGGCGCGCCGCATTTCGCCTTTCGCTTCTGCAATTGTTTTTCCACACTCCATCGTAATTGTTTGCGCGATGTCATCTATATTTTCTTCTAAAAGATTTTTCAATTTAAACAAGTATTGAACACGCGCGACAGGTGGGGTACGGCGCCATGCGTCAAGCGCAGATGCGGCGGCTGTCGCCGCCTGATGCACTTCATCATCTGGTGACAACGGGACTTGAGTCAAAATCTCACCCGTTGCTGGATTTGTAACATCAAGTAGGTCGGCTGCCACAGATTCGTGCCATGTGTTGTTAATATAATTCAGGATCGGTTTTTGTAGGTTCATTAAATTCCTCATAGTAGAAGTCTGAGGACAGTAGTTATGTCTATCTATTTACAGTCCTTATTAACAGCGTGCTTACATGAAGATTATTTTATTAATTCGGTCCTTTTCTGTTCACATGAGGCAGGTGTACCCCGTGCTGGCGAGGCGGGGAATCATGGCGAATACCACACGGGGAATGCCATACGCGCATTCATACCGTTGATTTGGCGTATTCGCCATGATTCATACCGTTGATTTCTTCCTAACCTCGCCATATTACCGATTTATTTTCTTAAACTTCATTCAGTTTGCGCAGAAACGGAACACAAACTAACAGTTTGTGCTACAACAAAGCTCGCTTACAAGTGAGTGTTAACACATTTATATTTTCACCCATATTATAGCACTTTTCTTTAAAATTGACGACTTTTTTCATGCCCAAATTCATTTGATTCTTGACATCTTCTCTGAATTCGTATAAATTGGAAACAAAATTACAAGGAGACCTACCAGTGCAAGAAAAAAGATATTTTACAGTTGAAGAAGCAAATGAATGTATTCCTGAATTGATTACGGACATCTCAGCATTATTGGAATTGAAAGAAGAATTGGAAAAATTACACGCCGAACTCACACCTTTCTTAGAGGTGATTCCATCTAACGGCGGCGACAAAAACGCACTTTCGCTTATGCAAACCGGAGATCAGTTCAGAGAGATCGTTGAGCGTATCCAACACCGTGGATGCCATCTGAAAGGGCTGGATCCAGCCTTAATAGATTTTCCGCACATGCGCGATGGTAAGGAGGTCTATCTCTGCTGGCGGTTTGGTGAAAAAGAGGTCCGTTATTGGCATGAAATTGAGAGCGGTTTTGCTGGAAGAAAACCTCTGTAATTAGGTCAAAAAATAGAAATGATTCGTTGGTCCATGTCCTTTGCCGATATCTAACGCGTGTTGGATAGCATGCGTAATGTACGTTTTTGCATCACCAATTGCCGCAATTAAGTCCTTTCCAAGTGCCAGATGCGTTGCAATCGCAGCGGAGTAGGTACATCCTGTGCCGTGTGTGTTTTTCGTCTCTACCCGATCCGCCTCAAAAAATGACCAATCACCATCGTAATAAAGTACATCTGTCGCTTTTTCATCATCAAGATGCCCACCTTTCACAAGCACAGCCTTACAACCGAGGTTAGCAATAGTTTTCGCTGCCTTTTTCGCATCATTAATAGTTTGGATTTCCTGATGTGAAAGCAATTCTGCCTCGTAGGCATTCGGTGTGATTACGGTAGCAATCGGAATTAATTCATGTCTTAGACTATTAATAGCCTCTGCTTTCAACAGTGGAAACTTACTTTTAGAAATCATTACAGGGTCTACTACGATTGCCCCCGGCGTATATTCGCGTAACTTCCGTGTCACTGTTTTCACAATCGTTGACGATGAGAGCATCCCTGTTTTGACGCTTGCCACTTCAAAATCTGTAAAAACAGCGTCCAGCTGCGCATCAATCAATGGAATTGGCAGGTCAAACGCGTCTGTAACAGCAACTGTATTCTGTGCTGTTACAGAGGTAATCGCGGACATAGCAAAACCACCGTTTGCCGAAATTGCCTTGATATCCGCTTGTATCCCCGCACCTCCACCGGAATCTGAGCCTGCAATTGTTAAAATCTGTTTCATGTTCACCTCTTTAACCAACTTAACGTTCTCCAAACGGAGTTCTTACCTCTATTCTATACAGATTCTTACATAATCTCAAATTATATCACGCCTTATTGACTTTGTGCAAGTTCGCCAGTTAAATGGGTGTGTCCAGTTTTTGGCATGTGTTGTCTGAATCGCGGAGAACACGGAAAACGCGGAATTTGTCTTTTGTACCGCAAACTTTATGAAGTTTAAGTTATTAATTCGGTAATTTAGCGAGGTTAGGAAACCTCGCCAGCAGCAGGTGTGCATCTCTGCTGGCGAGGTTTCCTAACCTCGCTAAATTCAGTTTGCGTTTTTTCTGTCTGAATCGCGCATTTCACGGAAGACGCGGATTATTTCTCTCCTGTCTGAATCGCGGATTACACGGATTACGCGTAATCCGCGATTCAGACAGAGAGCAGGCATAATTCGCGCAATCTGCGATAATCCGCGCGTCAGAAAATTGAACGTTGGACACAAGAGTCTATCTCAAATTGGAGGGATAGTTGGTGGGAATTTCAGCGTATTAAAATTTGTATAAGGGTTAAAATTGCCTCAAATTCGGACTTTTTCCGAAAAATATAATGAAATTTCAAATTTTTTCTTGACATTCGTTGCACAATAGTGTATAATTATGTGTAGACGTAAAATTTCGCGCCCGCGCGGATTGCGTCGGAGGTGCTTTTTATTGCACCGAATATAGACATATTATAAAAATAGTTGACATTTTGCCACAATTTTATTATAATATGTCTCGTTAAGGATTTATGGATAATGCTTAACGGGTGGAGGTGCTTCTCAATGCACCGACAGTGTTTTAGTGCTTTTTAACACTGCCGATGCTTAGCACTGCCAGACCGACTGACAGCGCTGGTCTCTATTTTATCAGAGACCTGATGATAGGGCAATGCATATCATAGAGACCGGCGGCCTCTGCGGGAATAGCTAAAACCTACCTATTTCTGTAGTCTGTCATAAACAATTAACCTACTCTCTAAAGAGGAGGCACAAGATGAGACGAGACTACACAGTTCTTCTCACCACACTTATTGTTTTCACATTCGTGATTAGCGGTTTCTTGCTGCTTGGCACACTTGATGCTACACAGACAGATCCGTTTGATTGCGAAAAACGCATTCAACATGAATGTCCATTAAAAAAAGAGGGACAGCAACCCGAATGCTGTCCGAATCCGAGACCCCCTTGCCAGTTGGGAAACCAGGGTAACCCCCCTGCCCCCCTTGTCAGTGGGGAAACAGGAATTAGGAGGATAGATAAATGACGAAAAAAATGTATTTGGGCATAGCCGCCCTAATTGTTTTCATGATTGCTGCCGGTGGGTTCATCTATTGGAATGTGTCAACAGTGCAGCAGATGAAAAAACAAACTGCACTCTTTGAAGAACTGCTTGAAAAAGAGCAGAAACCGGTCGCAGCCAAGGAGCCGCCCCCCGCGGCCCCCGGTAAGAAGTGGGTGCCACATGGGGACCACTTCCACGAGGTGCCGATTGACGCACCGGATACATGGCAAGGCGAACAGGTTCATGGGGGCCCTCCCCCCGGTTCGGTTCGAGAAATCGGGGGTGTGCATCTTGATGCAAATGGTTATATCATATTAGACATGTCGTTTTTGGATAATCCTGAAAAAGCGATGGAAGAAATCGCAGAAGTTTTATTACATCCTGATCGTTATTTACCTATTCAGGTAGGTGAAGCGAGACAGAAAGATTCAATTCTTAACCGAAAAATTCGAGATCATTATTACGGAAAAGGTAGCTACAGCGATAAATATGAGAATGCTGACAGACTCAAGAAACTTCGAGATGAGACATACATGAATGAAGTCCGAAGAATGCTCGGCATTGATATAGAAGCCATTGAAGCTGCTGTTAAAAGTGGTCAACCTTATGCAATTCCGAAGCCGCAGCTGCCGAAGGGTATGCCACTACCCGGGGAGGATTCAAAATGAGATACATACGAACCTTTACCCTGCTGTTAGCCGTTTTATTGGTTGCCAGCACGTTCATTGTTCCTATAGAAAGTACAGAGAAACCGCCAGAACCCAACTGGGTAATGGTACAACATGCTTTGGACTGGATGGATAAATGGGAAGATGAAAACGTAGTCCCGGCGGCGAAAGACGTTAACGATGCTTACGATGCGTTGAGTGGCGTTGCCTCCGCCTACAAAGATGCAATTATGGGTGTTGGCGATGTTGCGTTTTCGGGGGTTTCAAGTTCTGTTCAAACCAGTTGGATTGCGATGGTGATGTCGTTGTATAACACAACCAAAGAAGGTGCCAAGGCGATTGCGAAAACGCAAAAATTAAAAGAAGCTGTTGAAGAAGGTATCAATCGTCATACGATGGAGTTGTATTACTTTGACGATCTATGGAATTCACATCTCAGGGTTCAAGAAGACCTTGTGTGGTCACAAATGCGGACGCAAATGAGCGATGGTAGCGGTCAATTGACGCTGAGTGCTAATACCATGATGGAAGTATACTATAAGGTTACATTTGTCGCGGATTTATACAATCAGCAGGTGGATATTTGGAATCAATATGCGTATGAATATGAGCCAAACCAGGTCAAGGATAGGTATTATCCAACGCCTCCAACATATCCCACATTTGGTAAGTTCCTTTGTTTTGGCGGTTGTAATTATGAGCATGACACAATGGATTATGCCCGCGACACGCACCAGTCCACATGTGGTACAGCGGAAAACGTGGATGCCGTTTTCAAAAGAAGACGGGGCAATATCTCTGATGTGCGACGCGAATTAAAAAAACGCACGCTTGCTCAAGGGTGTGGTCGCCCGTATTATGTCTGTAATCTGGACCATAAGGCGGAACATGAGGAACAAATCTGTGGACAATGGGTCTATCAGCCAGGGGATTACTACGGTGCGCCGATGAATAGATCCAAGTGTGGTATCCCCTTTAGAAGATGTCTGGGGCACACCTACAATCATGACCCCACGGTTATCGGTTCAAACACACATTCTGTCTCGCCTGATAGCAGTTCCACGCCAACCACGACAATCGCGCCTACGCAGGTAGACAATTCCCCTGACTGCGATAGTTGTACCGGTTCGTGTTCAGCGTGTGCGGACATCACGTATCCGTGTGGTGTGCATAGCGGCCCTCCGGGCAATGCGAGTGGACATGGACGAATCGCAAGTTGTTCTGAGACAAATGGGTGGGGGCATAGTTGTAATGCGACGCACTATATGTGTGAACAGACGCAGACACACACGTTCCCAACTTTCAGTTGTGCATATCGCCCCTGCAGCGCACAGGTCTCCGATCCCCAAGAACACCGTCGGACGTGTCCGCACGATGGTGCGAAGTATTGGTCGTGTAATCCGATGGGGGTGACGCATCACAAGACCCGCATCTGTACACGTGTCAAGAAAAAATGGAAATGGAATGAACAACAGGAACAGTACGTCGTTGTGTGGGAAGCGTGTAATGAAGAATGGGCACACTGCGTCTGGCAAACTTGTCGCGTTATAGACTCGCCTGGGTCGATATGGCATAGGGAGTAGCTGTTCCCTCATAAACTTTCACAGGCAGGTATCCTTTGGGTATCTGCCTTTTTCTTTTGTCAGCATCGCGAAGGACGCGGATTTTGTCTTTTGTACCACGGGGAATGCCATTAAGGCATTCATACCGTTGATTTTACTTTTAGTTTGCGTTTTTTGGCACAAACTATGAAGTTTGTGCTACATTTTTTATTGTCTTAATTGCGGAGGGATATGGATTTCACGGCTGACGCAGATTATGTCTATCCGCGATTCTGACGACATACATGCCAAAAACTGAACACACCGAACATTGACATCCGTCACGTTCCATGCTATACTTTCAAGAAGGAGGCGTGCTCATGGTTACCCAAAAAGACATTCAAGCGACTTGTGATGACATTGTGCGAGAATTTGCGCCGCTACAAGTTATTTTGTTTGGTTCCTACGCTTACGGCACACCCACAGAAGACTCGGATGTTGACTTGCTGGTAGTGATGGACATTCCGGAATCGGAAACGAGTCGTCAAGCTTCAGAGATTTGGCAGCGTATTCCACGTCGTTTTAGTATGGATTTGTTAGTGCGCTCACCGGAAGAGATCGCGTATCGCATTTCACATAACGATTGGTTTCTTCGCGAAATCACCGAAAAAGGGGAAGTCCTTTATGAATCCGTAGGATTTTCCTACAAGAAGATAGATCGTAAAAAAATACCGAATAAGGAAAAGTGCTTTATGAACCCATTAACACTTGAGTGGGCACAGAAAGCTGAAAGAGATTATGCTGCGATAACCTTGCATCAGCAAGCGCAATCGCCAGATTTCGATTTCATCTGTTTCCATGCGCAACAGTGTATAGAAAAGTATTTAAAGGCGTGGATCCAAGAATTAAATATCCCTTTTCCGAAATCACATGATTTGTTAGGATTATTAGGTCTAATTCTTCCGACCATGCCGAGTTGGCAGGCTTGGCAAACAGATCTTTCTATTGTTGCACCATACGCTGTGGAATTTCGTTACCCGGGAAAGTCAGCAACAGCTGAGAATGCAGAGCATGCAGTGAAAACCTGCAATATAGTTCGTGAAGCAATTCGGAAAGCGTTGAAATTATTATAAAATAACTATAGAGAGGTTAGTTTAAACCGTGAGTGCAGGAATAACAGTAAACATCCCCAAATTAGAAATCTCTGCAGAGGAGCGCGCTGAAAGCAAACTGACACCAGAGAGCATTGATGCTGCCACTCGCCTCTTACGCGAGACAGGATTAGTTGTTATTGAAAATGTTCTTCCACGTGATTGGATTAAAGAGGTTAACACTGCTATGGAAGCAGTGCTTGATATGGAAGAAGATGCCCATAACGGCGAACACCCGATGCTAAAAATGCCGTTTATGGATGCACGTATCATTGACAATCCGTTTGCGATGCCGATAATGAAAGCTGTAATGGGAGAGAAGATATTTGCTTATTTACCCTACGGATGCAATTCAACTACTCCTGGCAACGAGATACAGTGGATTCATAGAGATTCTGGCCAACTTTTTCCTGAATTGCCGTTTGCGCTGCCTGTTTCAACAATCGTTGTGAATATTCCACTTGTTGATTTTACGGTGGAAAATGGTGCGACAGAGGTTTGGCCTGGATCACATCTCATAATTGATGATGAGGCAGTACGCAATACGCCTTACAACGTCTGTGATGAGGTTCGCGCTGCACAAATGCCCTCTTTTCAGTTAGTTATGCCTGCAGGTTCGGTCGTGGTACGTGATATGCGGTGCTGGCATCGAGCAATGCCGAATCGGACGCAAACTCGGCGCCCTATGCTTGCCCTTGTTTATTTCCGCAGGTTTCATCATTCACCGGATGCTCCAAATATATTCAACGCAAAAGTCCCCGAAGATATATGGACAAACATGTCCGAAAATGCACAAGAGGTATATCGTTTTCAGACACACGATTAGGAAATTATTGTATTCTAAGAGGAGATTATGGAACGCACACTGCTTATTCATCCAGATATGCCCGATATTGATAAAGAACACGGATTCTCTAATATCAATGGCCCGTCACTTGTTCGCGTGCCAGAGTGGGTAGACGATCCGTTGGGTAAATACTATCTCTATTTTGCACACCATCGCGGTGCCTACATCCGCTTAGCTTATGCCGATGAGATTGAGGGACCTTATAATGTCTACCGTCCTGGTACACTGCATCGTGATAATACAGTCTTTAAAGGATGTGACCACATCGCTTCGCCAGATGTTCACATAGATGAAGATAACAAACGTTTCATCATGTATTTTCATGGTAATTATCGCGGTGGACAAGCCACTTGTTGGGCAACTTCTCACAACGGGATAGATTATAGAGCATCAGAAACGTTAGAGAAGCAGCAGGGACCATATTTCCGTGTCTTTTGGTGGAAAGGTCTTCCTTACGCAACGAATCACAATCTGCTGAATCGCGGAAAAACTGCTGAATGGACAACTGTATTTGAAAGGCGTGACGCGCCTCTCTTTCCTGGGAAACCGGGGAAAGGCAGAGATGGCACCCCACGCCACACTGCTAATCACCTTGCGGGAGATACGTTGACTGTTTATTATTCGCTTTATGGTGGGACGCCAGAACGCATTTTAAAAAGCACAGTAGCACTTACCGAAGATTGGAATGATTGGCATGCATCTCCACCGATAGAAGTTATTGCGCCGAAATACGATTTTGAAGGCGTGGATGTCCCGATTGTGCCGTCAACGAACGGGCTTGACCGGGAACGGGTGCATCAACTCCGCGACCCAGAAATCTTTTGTGAGGATGGAGAAACCTGGCTCCTCTATTCTGTGGCTGGTGAACAGGGAATTGCGATTGTGAGACTGGACTCTGAATAATTGTAGCGTAAAGCGTTTTTCAATTTATAGTTCAATAAATCTGTAGATCTGCTGCAAAGAAAGTTCGGCATCAACCGATATAAGTTTAAGTGTATCTTCAAAGGCAGTCAATTCGCTGAATACCCAATTTTTGCCCTGACGGTGATGGCGTTCAACTCTAATATGATCCTGTGAAATAAGTATGTATTCTTGTAATGATTCCAATTGCTGATAACGCCTGAATTTCTCACCTTTGTCATACACCTCGGTGGAGCGGGAAAGCACCTCTATTACAACTATTGGATTGATAAGTGTGTCAAATTCATTATCTTCAAAGCGGGGTTTCTCACAAACAACAGTAACATCTGGATAGAAGTACGAGTCTCCTGCGCTAATTCCGACACGCATATCGCTGGCGTAGACTCTACACCCTTGATCAGCTAATTGGTTATATAGACCATTTACAGTATTCACTGTAATAAGATTATGTTCATGACTTGCACCGGACATAGCGACAATCTCTCCGCTCAGATATTCGCTTTTGAGTGTCGCCTTTCGTTCAGTAATGAGGTATTCCTTGGGAGTCAAATAGGTTGGGGCTGCAACTGATGACATGAGTGTTTCCTATGTTATAGTTTGGATTTTCGATATGTAGTCTGTTCGTTCTGTTTGCAGTATCCGATCTGGTAAGCTATTGAATTAAAAGAATAACACGTTTTCAGAAAGATTGCAATATAGTATTACTTCTTGCTATTCCGGCGCTAAGGCGCGTAATCGATCAACTACTTTTATGACTTCCTCTGCAACGATGCGAACTTCTTCCGCCGTGTTGTAACGTCCTAAACCGAAACGAATAGTAGTCAACGCCAGATCATTCGGAATACCCATTGCCACTAATACGTGTGATGGCGTAACAGATTCGGAATCACACGCTGAACCTGTTGACACCGCAACACTTTTGAGTCCAGCTAAAAGTGCATGGCTTTGCGCTCCTGCAAAACAGAGATTTAGGTTCCCCAACAAACGTTTTTCAGGATGACCGTTGAGATGGATATCCGATAACTGTGATGCTAATTTCTGGTGCAGTGCATCGCGTAAAGGGCCAACTACCTTTTCTTCCGTTTTCATCTCCATCGCATTTTGACACGTTTCACAGGCCGCCCCTAAACCGACAATGCCTGCCACATTCAGTGTCCCTGGGCGGATTCCTGCCTCCTGTCCGCCGCCATAGAAAAGCGGGTCTAACTGTTTTCCACTTCGAACGTAAAGTGCCCCAATACCTTTCGGACCATAAATCTTATGTGCAGTAATTGATGCCATATCAAGACCTAATCTATCCATATTTGATTCAAGTTTGCCGATGCCTTGTACCGCATCCGAATGAAACAGGATACCGTGCTTTGAAGCAATATCGGCTATTTCACGAAGCGGGTTGATAGTGCCGACTTCGTTATTGGCGTACATGAAACTCATTAAAATAGTTTTCGGGGTAATAGCGGCTTCTACATCGTCAGGATGGACCATTCCGTATCTGTCCACAGGCAGATATGTGGTTTCAAAACCCTCTGTGTCTAAGGCGTGACATGTGTCAAGGACAGCGTGGTGTTCGGCAGTGCTTGTGATAATGTGATTTCCGCTATCTTTATTGGTGTATGCAGCACCTCTAATGGCAAGGTTGTCCGACTCTGTTGCCCCACTTGTAAAGATTATCTCTTCTGGTAGACAACCGAGCAGATTTGCAACTTGATGTCGCGCTTTGTCTACAGCATCTTTTGCCTTAATGCCGTAAAGGTGTGTGCTGGCGGCATTTCCGAAGTGTGTCGTTAGATATGGCAGCATTGCATCTAACACTTCAGGAGCAATCGGTGTTGTGGCATGGTTGTCCATATAGATGACGTCATTCATGGGATAGTCCTACTTTCTACTGTAGGCGCGCTTACATAAAAATTAAGAAAATAAATCAGTCCTTTGGCGAGGTTAGGAAGAAATCAACGGTATGAATCATGGCGAATGCCATACGGGGAATCATGCAGCATGCCACACGGGGAATGCCATTAAGGCATTCATACCGTTGATTTGGCGCATGCTGCCACGCGCATTCATACCGTTGATTTGGCGCATTCGCCTTTAGGCATTCCCCGCCTCACCAGCAGCGGGTTACACCTATCTCGTGCAGACCGAAAAGGTCCGAATTAATAAATTAATCTCCATTAAAGCGCGCCTACTCATTTTTATACCTTTGAGTTGCGGCACAGCGGAGTGTGCCTACTACTATTTAAGCCGTTCTCTGAACATGTCCATTAGTCCGTCTGGTGGGTCAAAAGGTAATTCAATCACAGTGTTACTCAAACCACTATAGTAGATACCGAGAAGCAGGTTGAATTCTGCAAGGGATTGCGGTAGGTTTGTCGGATGAACTTTGTTGTCATCGTCAAGCCATTCAAACATCGCCTCAGTCAAATTGGTTTGTGAAACGGCATTTTGGCCACCGTAACCGAGACTACCGCCTTCATAACCGCCTTCTGGCGTGTAACGTTCCCAACTACTAAAACGCCAGTGGACAAACCCTTTTTCACCAAAAACACAGACGCGTTTGTGTTGGTTATTCCCTGTTCCTTGGCTTACACGTGGTGCCATCTCTGGGCCGAAGGCGACTGAAGCTTGCACACCGTTTTCGTAGGTGACTAACCCCGTAGCGTTTGCGGGGGAAGGTTGTGCTCCATCCAAATTACCAGCACCTGCAATCTGTCCCAGGACCTTTGCGGGTCGGGAGTTGTCAATATAGGATGAGACTAACTGAAGTACGTGTGGTGCTTGGTCTACGGGTGGGTTGCGTGCGCTTGCTTCAATAAATTTAATTGCACCGATTTTGCCTTCTGCTACATCCCGTTTCAATTCAAGGTTTTTGGGATGAAAGTTGAGTTGTGTATTGATAGCAATTTTTGTTTGGGTGCGGTTGGAGAGTTCATAGATTTGGCGCCAGTCTTCGCTCTCCACAGCGATAGGTTTTTCAATAACCACTGCCGGAACACCGTGCTCTGATGCTTGATTCAATAACGGATACCGAATCCTCTCATTTGTGCCGCGCAAAACGGGTGCGGTCACGATATGTAATAGATCGGGTTTTTCCTTAGAAAGCATTTCATCAAAGTCAGTGTAGCGAGCATCTATATCGAATTCGTCGCCGAACCCGTTGAGCAGGTCTTCCTTCATATCACAGATAGCGGTGAGTTTTCCACCTTTGACGTTATCATACGCTCGTGCATGGGCGCGGGCGCGTCCACGGCAACCTAAAATTGCACATTTGTACATTTTATTCTCCTTTAAGTATAATTCCGTATATTCTTAGGTAGGGCAGAATTCCCTTATCATTACAATTGCTATTATACGCTGAATGCACATTAAAAGCAAATTGACATTTCGATTTAATTTGCAAATGGGACAAAAACAACATATAATTAAAACAAATTTTTCAAACAAGGAGTAACACATGCGTATTAAAGTTATTACACTTCTCTGTACAATGCTGACATTAGGTGTGTTTATCAGTGTTAGCGATGCTCAGATTGATCCTGAGAAGATTGTCGGAATATGGTTACTTGACGAAGGTAAGGGTAATACCGTTGAAGATGTATCGGGAAACGATAAAAAAGGCACTGCAACTCAATCAAATTGGGTTGACGGAAAAGTTAATGGCGCACTAAGCATTGAGAAGGGTGGAACTGTCACCATTCCTATTGGCAAAGGAACCATTCAGGATAAATTGAGTTTTATCCTGTGGCTTCAGTTTACCGATGTCGGCGGACAGCAAAACTATTTCTCTATATGGGATCAAGGCGGCAATCGTTATGTCCCTTACAAAGAAGGTCCAAATATCCTACGTTTTTGGACTAATAATTGGAACATTAGTAGTGGTGTAGTTGTTAAAGCAGGCACATGGTACCACGTTGCCAATGTCTACGATGGCAACACGGCGAAGATTTACGTGGATGGTGAAGAAAGAATCTCACAAGCAGTGCCGAAGTTCCAACTTTTAGACCAGGATCAAACCGCTTGGCTTGCGACTGATGCAGGAACTGGTTTTCAATCGGCATGTATAATGGATGAAGTTGGTCTCTTCAACGATGCCTTATCTAAAGAAGAGATTCAGAATATAATGGAGGACGGTATCCATCACTCCGTTCTCGCTGTGAAACCGTCAGATAAACTGCCAGTGCTATGGGGTAAACTGAAACAGTAGTAAAATCTATCGGACTCATGTCATAGTAGATTTGAGAATTAATTGGACATTATGTTCGGTTCGGTTAGGAAACTGACCAGGAGTTGTAGCACAAACTTTTAGTTTGTGTCCGCATCTGCACAAACTAAATGAAGATTAATTTATTAATTCGGTAATTTTTCATTATGCATATTCGGAACATTTTAAGTGCTCTTTAGTCCCGTGAATCAACGCCAAATACCAAACGCGTATTTGGCGTTGATTCACGGGACTAAAGAGGAGTTGTCCAACGTTTTTCTATAAACATATCGTCCCTACGGGACTAAAGAAATTACCGAAATGTTTATTTAAACTTCATTCAGTTTGCGTCCTCACAGGTACAATCTAACAGATTATGCTACAAGATGGCAACTTAGATTATTGGAGCAAAGATGCAACAGGTAATAATTTATCGTGAACAGGGACGTTATGCAGGCTGGCCTGCGAACTACGGTATTTGGTCATGGGATAACGAGATCGTTGTCGGTTTCACCGTAGGATACCATAAGTCGGATGCAGGATTTCATCGGCGTGACAGAGATAAACCGTTTACAGCCATGCAAGCACGAAGCAAAGACGGTGGTGAAACATGGGTGGTTTCAGAAACGCCGTGCCGTCTTCCCGGAACAGGGACATTATCTGCAGATGAACATGTCGCGGGCGAACATAAATTATCAGGTGATACGGCATTTTGCACACCGCAAAGTGTCAACTTTGAACATCCCAATTTTGCCATGATGTGTAGTAGATCGGGTTTACGAGCAGGCGCGCATTCATGGTTTTATACCTCTATTGACCGTTGTCACAGTTGGGATGGTCCGTTTCAACTACCGATGTTCGGTTACACTGGCATTGCAGCGCGAACAGATTATCTTATTTCGGATGCTGATGAGTGTTTAATGTTTCTCACAGCGTCTAAAGCAGACGGCGAGGAGGGTTTGATATTTTGCGCACGTACTACTGATGGTGGGAAATCTTTTTCATTATTATCGCAAATTGGACCGGAGCCAGAAGGTTTTGCAATTATGCCTGCAAGTGTGCGTCTCTCTGAATCTCAGATTTTAGTTGCTGTTCGATGCCGTGGACAAGGTGGGAAAGATTGGCAAGACCGACAAAATTGGATTGATCTTTATGCTTCTGATGATGACGGACAGACGTGGCACTATATGAATTGCCCTGTAGAGAACACCGGACGTGGCGGAAACCCACCGACCCTTACTCTTCTTCATGATGGTAGATTATGCCTTTCTTACGGTTATCGGGATGCGCCGCATCGTATCTGTGCAAAGTTGAGCAGTGATAATGGGAAAACTTGGAGTGAAGAGATTGTATTGCGAGATAATGGCGGTGATCATGACATCGGATATCCCCGCACCGTCCAGCGCCCCGATGGTGTGATCGTAACAGTCTACTATTTTGATGAAGAACCGGATGGAGAACGATTCATTGAAGCAACGTTGTGGAAACCTTAGGTAGTTTTTGTCAATCTTTGTTTGAATCAAGCTCAAAGCAGACGAGTCGGTTTTTTCCGCGAATATACAAACGACCATTCGCCAACACAGGTGCAGCCCATGCTGGGTAATTAATCAACTGCCTGCCATTTTTATCTGTCGGCACAGCTTGGGAGATAAGTTCAGCTTTCTCAGGCGTGCATTTGAGCAACATCAAACGCCCATATTCCCCAAGATAGATGTAGTAATCGTTTACCCAGAGCAACGATGCGCGTTCGTTGACCCGTTGCCGCCACATCACCTTTCCAGTTTTGAATTCCACACATCGGAGATCAGCACCGCCTGCATGTCTGCCGCTACTGCCGTAGAGGTAACCTTCATGATGGATAGCTGTGTTCCAGTGAAGCTCCATCGCTTTGTTCCGGGAGTTTGCTCGGTCTTTCCAAACGACTTTGTATCCACCCGGACGCACTTGAATAACAGAACTGCCGATCCCGTATGATTCGCTGATGAAAACCAGATCGTTATAAACAACAGGACATGATGCGTTGACGGATTCAATCTTAGGGTGCCGCCACGGATAATGAAAATCAATTTTGCCTGTTTCGGGTTCAAAACCGACGAGTCCACCGCGCAGAAATGCAAATCCCCAACGTCTTCCGTTGATCGTAGCAAAGATAGGACTCGCATAGCTTGCGAGTTCATCGGCAATCTGATAAACGACCTCCCCTGTGTGTTTATCAAAGGCAACGATACCGCTACCATTTGGCTTGGGTTTACCATTTGATGCCCAGATGTTTTTTGGTGTTCCCGGTGGCGACCCGCCAATCTGGACGATAAGCAATTCGCCTTCTACAGCAGGAGTAGAAGCCACACCGAAGAAGTTTTGAACAACATTAAACTTCGTGGCAGTATCAACCTTCCACATACGTTTCCCATTTTGCGTGCTAATACAGTGTAACTCTCCCTCAGCACCGAAAATATAGACGCGATCCTCATCAACAATAGGACAACACCGGGGGCCGTTATTGTATCCATACATATCCTCATAGTGTGTGGGATATTCATATTGCCAAAGTTCGTTCCCAGTATCGCTTTCTAAACAGGTGAGACGTGCCATATCGCCACGGCGAGCGAAAATATACACCAGCCCGTTTGCAATAGTGGGGGCACCGTAACTTGTTCCAATTTCTTTGGTCCACAAGACTGGCGGACCCGCTTTTTGCCATGGCGTGATATTTATCTTTTCTTGAGATTTACCGTTTCGTTCGGGGCCGAGGAAGTCTGGCCAATCTGATGGATACACATCCGTCAAAGCAAACAGAAGGCATAATAATGAGATGCATATTGTTTGAAATAGTTTTGGGGTCATGTTAAGATTGAGTACGTTGCACAAGTTTTGAGATAAACTCAACAGTGGACATAGATTAAAGCAAGTATTGGAAAATCCATCAATTAAACTATAGCATAACTCAACAAAAATCGCACATATCTTTTATCTGAGTCTTTTTAGATTAGGAAGCGTAACAATTGAATACCTCTGACTGTCTGAACAATATTCTTGATATGTGTTCCCATCCAAATTTTCTTCATTCCGAATTATGTACTTTTTTCACCTTAACTCGCGTCTTTATAATATATGAGTGAGTAAGGGGACGCTTTCTGGAGGTTTTTGGTGAAAAACGAAGATGTTGTGTTGATTCAAGGTATCCTTGCAGGCGATGAAGAAGCTTTTGTGAGTTTGGTTAGCAAATACCAGAAACAGGTTCACGTGCATGCATGGCGGAAAACAGGAGATTTCCATATCGCTGAAGATATTACTCAGGAAACATTCCTGCAAGTCTATCAGAAGCTGGAAACGTTGGAAGATCCGACCCAGTTTTCAAGATGGCTTCATTCGATTGTGAATCACCTTTGTATTGCGTGGTTTCGAAAGAACCAAATACCGACAGAATCGCTGGAAGAAACCGACATATCAGAAATTGAGACAGAAGCGTATTCTCAATATGTCGCCGCAGAACACGCGAAAACTACTACTGAAATGCAACGCGACCTCGTCGAAAAACTGCTCGCAAAGTTGAAGGAAGGTGATCGGGAGATCATTACACTCCACTACTTTGAAGATATGACATCTTCAGAGATAGGATCATTTTTAGGCGTATCAGAAAATACGATTAAGAGTCGAATACGCCGTGCGCGGCAACGATTAAAGAAGTATAAACCCATGATCCAAGAGGCGTTAGACATTACAATTGAAGGGGAACAACGTTCCCAGCACCAGTTGAAAGGAGATATTATCATGGCAAAAGAAGTGAAAGATGCCCCCAAAGTTGAAGTAAATCCC
The DNA here is from genome assembly GCA_965221425.1 of Candidatus Poribacteria bacterium. Taxonomy (GTDB): domain Bacteria; phylum Poribacteria; class WGA-4E; order WGA-4E; family WGA-3G; genus MSPOR6. The sequence goes on from OZ244889.1 coordinate 2,954,453, forward strand.
GAAGAAATCAATCAAAGTCTTACTGAGATGCAAGGCGAGATTGCTGAACTCCGTGAACAGATTCAGTCTATCGTTAAGGAACAAAACACTCGCCGTTCTGAAGATGATATGTTGCGTCCTCCTCGTTCACAACGAGGTGACGCCCTTAAGACATTAAGCACACTTCCTGAAGATGCTGAAAATCACGTAGCATGGGGGTATGTTGGTGTATATAAGACAGCTTCCAATGCTGGCAAATCGCGCATCGCATATTGGTCGGACAGCATTGATATTTTCCTAAACAAAGCACCGGATACAGAGATTATAGATTTTGCGAATCTTTTCACAAATCCTACTATAGTTGCTATTTTAAGACAGTTGGTAGAGGGCAACAAATCTGTTGTGGATTTGGCAAAAGGAAGCGAAATCTCAGAAGATGAGATAGAGAAAGCTGTGCAGACGTTAATGGACGCGACATTAGTGGCACGCACAGAAGATAATCTCATTACACCCAAAAACGATGTGATTTCCTTTTTCATGAACTTTGTGAGTATGACAATCGTACATCTTGGGCATATCAAACCAGAGAATTAAACAGACAGGGTGAACTTCCTACTCATTCTTTCGATTTCAATGGTTGAGCTAAAACCTCAAATTTCAGGCTAAGATATTTTGTCTTGTCTGACTGTTCCCGAATAGATTTTCCTGTCCAAGCGGACAGAAAGGAGTTGTTCAATGTTTATAGTAAACTTAAAACGCGGTTTTTTTACGCGTTCAATAACATTTTGTTTTGCAATTACGTTAACAATTGGTCTCCTCTTTATTGTCACAAACACCCTCACTGGAGATGAAACTGACGATTTACACGCACAAAAAAGTGAAGCGCTGGAGACGTTACGCGAGCTCACCCCTGGTGAGAAAAGGGAGATCGCATGGGGCTATGTCGGGGCTTATCGTTCCGCTCCCGGTAAGACTAACGCACGGACTGCATTTTGGTGGAACGACCTTGATGATTTTCTATCTAAAGCACCGGATGCCGAGATCGTTAATCTTGCAACTATCTTCACAGACCCAACCGTAGTTGCTGTTTTAAGACAGTTGATAGAAGAAAAGAAATCAATTGAAGATTTAGCAAAGGAATCTGACATCTCAAAAAACGAAATAGAGAAAGCCGTGACGTCGTTAATAGACTCCCAATTAGCAGCGCGCACAGAAGAAAATCTCATTGAGCCAAAAAACGATGCCGGTTCCTTTTTCCTGAATTTCGTGAGTATGGCAATTGTACATAGCGGACACACCGATTCCAAGGATAGGTAATTCGCAAAACATTATGTGTCAATTTAGTGTGGCATTCTGCACTTTTTAGACACCTTTCGCCCCACCGAATGCTACACGCGCATGAGGCGTTGATTCACCAGGGAGTGTGAACATATTTTTGGATTTCACTATAATATATGATAATGAGAAACATCAGTTATTTTACCTATCCTCTGTCCCTCTACGTCTACATCCTTGGTGTAGGAGCGAGTTTTATCGCGACGCCCACTGATTACTGACCGCTCTAAAGAATCCTGTTGATTTTCTTCGCAAGATATGAGAAAATGCAGAAAAGTTCCCAGTCTTATCCCTTTGAAAATAAAATAAATATGAAGAATGATAAAAAATCAATTTTTGGCTGGTGCATGTACGATTGGGCAAATTCTGCCTATATCACCACTGTCCATGCAGCATTGCTGCCGATCTATTTTAAGGAAGGTATTGTTGATGAAGCAGGCATCACACTTTTCGGACAAATCTTCAGCGCGGATGCGTTATGGGGATTCATGGTCGGAATAGCTGCGTTTTTTGTCTTTCTTTTTGCCCCTGTGCTTGGTGCGATAGCCGATTTTTCTTCCGCAAAGAAGCGGTTTCTTATCGGTTTCGCTTATTTCGGGAGTTTGTTTGCCACCTTACTCTTCTTTTGTAAGCCTGGATTTGTGTGGTTGTCGGTTGTGCTTTATATCAGTTCACAGGTCTGCTTTGTCGCGGGGAATGTCTTCTATGACGCGTTTTTACCGCAGCTTGCTTCGGATGATAAACTTGACTCGGTTTCTGCCAGAGGGTATGCATTCGGTTATGTTGGCGGATCCGTACAATTTGGTATTTCCTTAGCCCTTGTTGCCATGCATGGCAAAATCGGGATTAGTCAACCGATGGCAGTACGCATCGCTATGGCAATGACAGGAATCTGGTGGGCAGGTTGGACAGTACTGACTCTCATATATTTAAAAGAGGATAGAACAGAACAAGAACTTCCAGAAATTTACCGCTATCAACCGAAAATCTTTGCCTATCTTTCCATTGGCATCAACCGCACAATCGCAACCGCCAAAAAGGTGAGCAATTTCAAACATCTTTCCCTTTTTGTGATTGCCTATATGGTATACAACGATGGTGCCCACACGGTGACAAGTATGGCGGTAATTTATGGTAAAGGTGAGTTAGGACTATCAGCGACATCCCTGATGGTGACACTTCTGCTTGTCCAAATTGTTGCGATTGGAGGTGCGTTGATATTTGGCAAAATCGCAAACCGTATCGGTGCCAAACGCGCTGTGATGGTTTCTTTAGTCCTGTGGAGTGGTGTCGTGACTTACGGGTATTTTATCCAAAATATCACAGAATTCTTTATTTTGGGAATGGTTGTTGGGATCGTTCTTGGTGGAACACAAGCCCTCAGTCGTTCTTTCTATGGGGCAATGATTCCGGAGCAAGCAAGTGCTGAGTTTTACGGATTTTTTTCTGTCTTTAGCAAGTTTTCTGCTATCTGGGGACCACTTACCTTTGGACTAATAAGACAGATTACGGGGACAGCGCGTCTGGCTATTATTTCATTGATGGTTTTCTTTATCGTCGGGTTGATTCTGCTTGCATTTGTGAATGAAGAGAAAGCCAAAGCGGAAAAACTTGCATTTGACATATAATCTAATACCATCTGTTTGCACGCGCGGGAAAACCTCACCTCTACAACGGATTGACTTGATATTATATGGTATAGTTTTCTATAGGTAATATGATACTAAATTCAAGCACTCAGCCCAAGTTCTTGTCCAAGTTCCATCAATCGGGTGTTGATCTTTGTTTTGTCAATCTGGTTTTCGCTTACAAACTCCCGGTATGGTGGCGGCAGTCTATCGGGTAGCATAGCACGGGAATTTGCCTCCTGTAACGCCAATAATGTCATAAACATTCGCATTTCTGGAGAGTAGTCTGGCATAAAATCTGATACCACCTCGCGTAAATCTTCTTCTGTAAAAGTATTTCGATTTTTCCGTTTGGCAACATTATGGCTGCGTTGCGCAATTAGATTGAGATCGTTGACACTTACACCCCGTAGTTTTTCGTGTCTCGCAATTTCCTGGAAATTAATTTCTGCTTGTGTGTGAAATCGGCAGAAAAACTGTAAAATACCTGCTCGACTCTCCGGTATAGGTGGCAGCAGCACCAATTTATGATTGAATATCTCAGGGCGTCGAAAGATAGGTGGGATTAGATCAGGACGACTTGATGTGCCAACCCATATTACCTGACCATGCAAGGAAGCATCGCTGATAGCATTCGTAAGGATAACAGGAAAGGGGCGTTCCAAGTTTGCTGTTTTCATGCTTGCATGCGGCGAAACCTGCTCGATTTCGTCCATAAACACAACGACTGGAGCAAGTCCACGGATAAAGTTAATAGCAGAATTCAAGTTTCTATCATAACCCGCACCATTGTCATTAACGTTGATTGTCACCTCACTTACCTGACTCGCATAACGAAGTCTCACAAACGTCATATTTGTTTGTCCAGCCAACATACGTGCTGCGAAGATGTTTCCATTACCGGTAGGTCCAAGTAGAAGAATCCCCCGTGGCACGCGCCTCAAATCCTGTTCATTGAAACCGCCTACAATATCTTGAATGACTCTTGTTACATGGCTTGACCAGTGCTGTTTCGGCTCAGTAAGTGGTTCATTGACTTCAATAATTCCGTGGCTAAATGTTTTCACACTTTCGCGCCGATAGTTTGCAAGTATGGGGCCTTCTACTTTCTGCTTTAAAGAAGTTGCGTGCCGCACTAAATCGTGGATAGCGAAAAGATTTAAACCGGCTGTATCTTTTGCTAATCTTTGCTTTTCCCGGTCATTCCCAAAGTTTAATTGCACTTGTACTTTCGCATCTGGAGAATCCTGATGTGAAATTTCTTGTGGGATTGTGTTTAAATGTTCAATAAACTTCAGACGTTCATCATAATCTGGAAACGGTACCTCCACGATAGGTATTTCTTGATTCACAAGAAAATGCGGATGAATATCGTAAGTGTTTTGTGTAAGAAGTAAGATTATATGCTTTTTTCTACGAATTTCCAAGTCTGATGCCCAATTTTGGAGTTGATGGAAGAAGTATTGGAGGTTGTCTGTCGCCCCTGCATCAAACATAGAATCGTTTGGGGCAATCTGTTCAAGGTGGTTGATAATCAAGCCTATCCTGACTCTGTCTTGCTTCAGGAGGTCATGCATCTTATTTGCCAAATCTTTCGTAGGTAATGGATCGCTTTTCAGAAATGGATCCTCATGAAGCTTATGCAGTGCAAGTTGACTATTAATTCTTTTACGATTGTCGGTCTCTTCTGGAGGGCCTTGGTCTTTAGGAATAAGCCCTAAAATTTTCTGTGTTTCCAACCATTTACCTATATTGGGCCACGCAAATCCTTGTGTTGCGTTGTATCCAAGGACTAAGCGGCACCCGAGCACATTCAGTTGCTCCATTAAATAATCCACAGTGGGCAAATAGCCAAAAGCTTCGTCGTACTGTAAATCACTTACATTAAAATGAAGTAAAAATTGGTGTGCAGCGGCGACTTTGAATTGTGATTCAATTTTTTCCCAAAACATATTTTTTCTCCACGATAAAAGACAGTGTTAGGTAAGGCTCATGTTATAATTGTCGGAGGCACTATCCATCGTTTAATACAATAACATAAAAACTCTGCCGAAGTCAAATTAAAACTAAATGAGAGGTGTGTATAAATAATTCCGATGTTATGTGTATAAATAATTCCGATGTTAAATATGCGTTTAAAGGTAGTAGGCACACGCCGTGTGCCGTCCACAAGTTTAAAGAGGCGCAATGAATTGCGCGACTACAAACAGCACTTTGTAAAATAATGCCGCACCTACCGCCCTTGGGTATATAGCAGGTGTTAGAAATTCGTCCAAAAAACCGAAAACTAAATTACCCCGTCACACTTCTGAAAAGTGTTGACACTAAAAGTTTTTCTATCTATAATAACCCAAGTTGCTACCTATAAGATTTTAGACACACAAACGCCATTTTTAAGAGAGAACAGTTTGTTATTGGGTGAAATAATGTCCCGCAAACTTTATGAAGATTAAAAATAAATATTGTAATTAAACAACTTACTGTGATAGGGAGAGATTTAATTGAAGTTTCGGCAAAATATTATAAAAATCAGTGGGCTGTTGATGTTGATTTTAGTCGGTAGTGTCAACGCACAACAAAACCTTGCACAAGAGGTTTACGCGATCATTGAGGATGCCTGTCTAATCTGTCACGGGAAAAATGGCTCATTCTCTGATGATCTTCTTATTGAATATACAGCACTTATTGAAGGTGGTGCAGTCATCCCTGGAAACCCAGAGGATTCCGTGTTCTATCAACGGCTCATTGAAACGGACATTGCCAAACGGATGCCACTCGGACAACCGCCACTTGACCCTGCAGCGATTGAAACGATCTACCAATGGATTGCAGCAGGCGCACCCGATTGGGACGCTATTCCCAAACCAAAATCCGACTTTATTACAAACGATACACTTCTTGAAACGATTGAAAACCACGTCAACTCTCTTTCCGCGCGTGATAAATCGTTTGCACGCTATTTTACGTTAACACATCTCTATAACGCAGGTGAAACGACTGAAGCACTCAACGCCTATCGGCGCGCCCTCTCAAAACTGATAAATAGCCTCTCTTGGGGACGCAAAGTTGTTAAACCGCAACCGATTGATGCGGAACAAACGCTATTTTACATTGACCTTCGCGATTATGAGTGGGATGTGAGAAACGATGCATGGACACAGATTGAGCAAGCGTATCCCTACAAAATGACGTTTGATGCGCCGACACAAGCACATCTTCGCGAAAAACTGACGACTTTACAGCAAGAGATGAATTGCGAAGTGTCGTTTATCAATGTGGATTGGTTTCTTGCAACTGCCTCGCTACCACCGCTCTACCATGACATACTCGCGCTACCCGAAACAGACCGTGAATTAGAAGCATCACTTGAGGTATTCGTTGCTGAAAACCTGCTAAATGCGCCGGGAAAACGGGTTTGGCGTGCGGGTTTCAATAATTCCCGTGTTTCAAGACACAATCGCGTTGTTGAGCGGCACATTTCACGGTACGGTGCGTATTGGAAAAGTTATGACTTTGCTGGAAGTGCGGAGTCACAGAATATCTTTACACACCCACTTGATTTCACACATGACGGTGGCGAAATTATCTTTAACCTACCGAATGGGTTGCAGGCATATTATCTTGCAGATGGCGACGGTAACCGACTTAATGAAGCACCGATAAGCATTGTTTCTAATCCTGCTGTGGGTGATCCGACAGTTCGCAATGGTCTCTCCTGCATCGGGTGTCACACAAAAGGGATGCAGATGTTTGAGGATGAGGTGCGTGCTGTTGTTGAACAGATCGAGAACCCACCTTTTAACAAAGATCGCGCATTAGACCTCTATGTCGAAAAAACGGTAATGAACGATCTCGTTGAAGAGGATACACAACGTTACAGGGATGCACTTGAAGCGGCAGGCGGCGTATTCGGTGGTATTGAACCGGTCCAACGATTGCACGAGGCGTTTCAAGCACCTCTCAGCACTGCACACGCTGCAGCTGCGGTTGGCTTGGAAACTGATGTGTTCCTTGAAAAGATAAGTAAAAGTGGAACTTTGCAAAACTTATTAGGGACATTGGTGTTAGAAAATGGCACGGTGAAACGCGACGCATGGACATCGGATTTTCACGATGTAATTTCTGGGATCAACTCTCCTGATACCGTCCCGCCACCTGTTGTGGAGCGACCCGAAATTATTCCTGGTGCTGGTGTCCACATTCCCGATCCAAATTTACGCGCAACACTTAATAGAATACTGGACAAACCCAGCGATGCACCTATCACTGTCGCAGAAATGGAAAGTTTTACAGCGTTTGCAATACACAATACTGGTATACAGATAAATGGTTCTACCCAACTTATTTGGGAAACATTGTCTAATAAAGGTATTAGCGATTTGACAGGTCTTGAGTTCGCAATAAATATTGGACAGTTAGCAATTGGAGGTAATCCGGTATCCGATCTTTCACCAATTGCAAATCTAACAAATCTTGAATTGCTTGAGATTAGTAATAGCAAAATATCAGACATTACCCCAATTTCAGGCCTGAAAGAATTGCGGTCATTTATATTTGAAAATTGCCCTGAAATAACAAGTCTTTCAGCATTAGAAGAGTTAACAGAACTGGAGCACATACAAGCTGGTCACAATTTCAAGATTTCGGATTTGTCACCATTGGCTGGAAAGGAAAAATTTAAAAGTATTCTTCTTTGGGGACCCCCTGTAAGTGATTTGTCACCATTAGCAAACCTACCTAATATTGAAAACATAAATATGTGTGGAAATGAAATATCTGTGATACCGTCTTTTGAAAATGCTCCTAAACTCAAAACATTATATATTTTTAATAATGATGTTTCTGATGTCTCTACTTTACAAAATCTAAAGGGTTTAGAACGTTTAAATCTAAGGGATAATAAGATCACAGATATAACGCCACTATCAGGGTTGACCAATCTGAAATGGCTAAACCTCACCAACAATCCAATAACCGATTTCTCACCTTTAACGGAACTTTCTCAGAATACAAATATAATTGCAGGTAGTGTTAATATTCCGGACCGAAACTTACGTGCGGCAGTAGCGGAAGCACTCGGTAAAGATGGGACTGGGGTTATACCGATTACGCTTGCAGAGATGGCAACGTTGACAATCCTAAGAGCAAGCGATAGGGACATTAAGGATTTGACGGGACTTGAGTATGCGATAAATTTAGAGAGCTTAAACGCACCTGGCAATCAAATAGTAGGCCTCTCACCTCTCTCTGAACTAATCAACTTGAGAGTATTAGATGTTTATAATAATCCAATAGAGAGTTTATCCTCGATCGCAGGTTTATCAAACTTAGAATATTTAACGATTATAGGCGATGAAATATCGGACATCTCTCCTCTTGCTGGACTTGTCAATCTCAGACATTTTCTATCGTGGGGTAACCCCATCTCTGACCTCTCTCCCCTCGTTGGTTTATCCCAATTGAACAGTCTTAATATTTGCGGTGCAGACAACCCTGATATTTCACCGCTGGCAAAGTTGACAGGATTAAAGAGTTTGTATCTTGCCGAAAATGGTATTTCCGATGTATCACCTTTGTCAGAATTAAAAAGTCTGACGCATCTAAGTCTTGAACGGAACAAAATATCGCACGTGTCTCCTTTAGCAGCTCTAACTCAGCTCAAATGGTTAGGACTTCATCATAATTTAATATCTGATTTTTCACCTTTGGCAGAGTTATCTGAAACAACGATTTCTCAAGCCTTTAACCCGGGTGCCCCAATAGGCGGTCCGAAAATAGAGGGGCCCTGGTTATGGGCGAAGGTGCCAGGGGAACACCTTGATAACACGACAGACCTACTGGCTGAAGCAAGTGGAGGCAGTGTAACAGAAAAACATGTTGCCACCTTCGGTGCAAAAGCAGAAAAACCAGTTGGAAATAATATGTGGATAGCAGGCAAAATTGCTTCTTCAGAAGCAAACAACATTGCTGACATGTTAGACACTCTTGGTATTGAAACAGTTGCCAATGTTAATGATCGTATCATCTACGGTTCCATCATTTTGAATTCACCTCATGAACAGCACACGAATATGTTGGTCGGAAGCAATAATGCAATAAAAATTTGGATCAATGGTGAGTTAGTACACCAAGTACTCACCTGGAATTCTTCAAGTGCCCATAACTATCATGACTTTTTCCCAGCCACACTCAAGTCGGGAACAAACGTCTTGTTAGTTGCCGTTGACTACAGACCCTGGTTAAATTGGAACGGTTATTTCGGTTTTGAAGAAGGCACAGAGTATACGTTAATTCCTCCAGGTGTCGGTTTTACATTCTCTGCAACGGAGACAAACCTTCTTTCAGGCGATACATTTACACTAAACCTCAATGCAGAAAACATGACCGATTTAGCAGGTTGGCAAACAGATATAGCGTTTGACCCGAATGTACTGGAAGCAGTTGAAGTTACCGAAGGCGATTTTTTGAAGTCAGAAGGTAGTGCCACCTTTTTCCAAGGCGGCACGATTGATAACACGGAGGGTAAAATCAAAGGTATGTTTGCGGCGCGGCAATCTGAAGGTGGTGTGAGTGGCACAGGGACACTGCTCTCCGTAACATTCATGGCAAAAGCTGGCGCCGAAACACAAATAACGCTGGAAAACTTCGAATTCGGTGCAAGTGACGGTACGATCATACCTACTGTTCCACCAAATATTACCATCACTGTGGGAGAGTATCCTGCATGGGATGTAAATCAGGATGGACGGGGAAGCATTCTGGATCTGATACTTGTAGCGCAGGACTTTGGTTCAGGGGCGCCTGCAAACTTGCGAACAGATGTAAATAGAGATGGCGTTATCAATGTCCAAGACCTCATTATTGTATCACAGCACATCGGTGAATCAACAGACTCTGCCGCGTCTCCTGTACTTGCAATGGACAACAAGGAACTCACGTCTACAATGGTACAAACATGGATAGATCAAGCGCAGGCTGCAAATGACGGTTCACTTGCTTTCCGACAAGGGATAGAGAATCTTCAGAAACTTTTGGCATCGCTGATTCCTGAAAAGACAACACTGTTAGCAAACTATCCGAATCCGTTCAATCCGGAGACGTGGATTCCGTATCACCTGGCGAAACCAGTAGATGTTACTTTGACGATCTATGCCGCGAATGGTAAAATAGTCAGAACTTTGGCATTAGGGCATCAAGCTGCGGGTATCTATCAGAGTCGGAGTCGTGCGGCGTATTGGGATGGCAGGAATGATGTTGGTGAGTTTGTTGCAAGTGGAATTTATTTCTATACCCTCACAGCTGGGGATTTCACTGCTACGCGTAAAATGTTGATTCTGAAATAGCATCATAGGACCTTATGATAGCTGGAATGCTGATGTTTATTTGCTTTGCAACCATCGTTGATGAGTGGGTTGAGTTGGGTTCGCTAACACCCCTTCGTAGCACAATCTGTTAGGTTGTGTCTGTGAGGACGCAAATTGACAGTTTGCGCTACGAAAACTTGCAAAAAATGAATTATTCTCTATTAAAAACGGTGTCTGCTTGTCTAAAAACTTATAGGTAGCAACTTGGGTTATAATAAATAAGAAATTTTAAAACTATTGGGATATTTCCCTTATCTATTTTGAAAGAAATGAATATGAAGCAAATAGGACTTATTTTATTTATCACTGTTTTCCTTAGTGTCCAACCGCTGTTTGGGCAGTTGCCAGATTCGCAAACTGAGCCTTCTTCTCCACCTACGCAAGAAGAAAAACCTGTGGAGAATGGCAAACAGAACGAGGAACCCGTTTCACCATCCAATAACGAGGAACAGGAGACCGAAAACGCATCACAATCTACACCTGAAGAAATCTCTGTAGATAACGACAAACAGGAGGCAATACCTAACGCAGAACTCGTTTCACCATCCAATGACGAGAAACAGGAGACCGAAAACGCATCACAATCTACACCTGAAGAAACCTCTGTAGATAGCGACAAACAGGGGGCAATACCTGATAGAGAGAAAGTAGAAACCGAAGAACAGCTTGATGCATCGGATCCAACACTGCCAAAGTGGCAAGGGCGGCAGCGGATTTTCAAACTTGTTAACGATTATCAGTTAAAAGCAGATGATGTCATCACAACGCTTGTGATGATTGCCGGTGACGCGACCATACAAGGGACAGTAACAGGAAATATTTTAATAATCGGTGGAGATGTTGCGCTCGCGCCTGGCGCACAAGTGAAAGGAATGCTAAAGGTAATTGGAGGGCAGATAACAGGGAACCTTGAATCGGCAAAGAATTCCAGTGTGAGTAACCATTGGAGAACCTTACCTGCTGTAGCGAATGTGTTGATGCATCCTCATACTGTCTGGGATATCAAAAAACATCGGAATTTTCGCTTGACGACCTTAAAATTCGTCCTTCTACTTTTAACATACCTGTTAATTGCGCTGGTATTTCCGAGACCGATAAATGCGATAAGTTCGCTGCTGACCCGTAGACCGATTGAGTGTATTCTATTTAGCATTCTAATGTTTGCTGTTATTCCAGCAGTTTTTGTTGTTCTAATACTTTCTATTATAGGATATCCGTTCTTGTTGCTGTGTATTTGCTTTTTGGTGCCGTTGGCATTATGTGGAAAAGCGGCAATTTTTTTCACACTTGGCAGCACACTTCTTGCCGGACGTTTAAAACCGCTTGCAGTTATTTTTGGCTTTATTCCTTACTTCATGGCAACTGAAATTCCACATGTGGACTGGATAGCTTTCCTTACTTTTAATGGCGTGGGTATTAGTCTCTGTATACTGACAATCTTAAGTGCTACGTCATCACAAAGGCAGGGCAAAAACACCCATTGGTCTGAAAGGGTGCGCTAATAATGCATCTTGAATCCCCTATTTTTCTCAGCCTGTTCCTCATATTACCGCTGTTGAAAATATCTCTATGGTGGATACGAAAACAGGTAACCGTACCTGCTATTCGCTTCAGTGAACTTGAAGGTGTTCGACAAATTCCGAAAACGCCCGCTGTCAAACTACTACCGTTGCTCAAAGTAATTAGGTACATCGTAATAGCACTTCTTATTTTTACCCTTGCGCGTCCACAACTCTCCCAAAGTCAGGAGCGGCGTTTCGTGGAAGGCATTCATATTTTTTTGGCACTTGATGTTTCTGAAAGCATGCGCGCAGAGGATTTTAAGGACGCTAATCGACTCCAAACAGCGAAATCGGTTATTCGAGATTTTTTAAGGAACCGTGAAAGCGATCAGATCGGATTAGTCGTCTTTCCAGGGGAAAGTTTCACACTTTGCCCGCTCACACTGGATTATTCATTTTTGATAAAAAGACTTGATGACGTAGAAATCGCCATGGGAGGTCAGTTACGAGACGGTACGGCTATCGGTGATGCAATCGCCACTGCTATATATCGGCTGCGTGATTCAGGAGCAAAAACAAAAATTGCCATTCTTTTAACAGATGGTGAAAACAATGCCGGCACAATTGACCCCAAAACAGCAGCAGCGTTAGCACAATCTTTTGGCATTAAGGTTTATACCATTGGCATGGGTAAAGAAGGAGGCGCGCGTATCCCTTATGAGGATACTACATTTGGAAAGCGATATCGAGAGGAATTAACCTATCTTGATGAAGAGACACTCCAGCAGATTGCCAATACCACTGGTGCCCGTTATTTTCGCGCTACAGACGTACAATCGTTAAAAAATATTTATGCAGAAATTGATAAACTCGAAAAGACAAAATTTAAGGTTGTTAACTATATTGAACGTAAAGAATTAGCAGCATATTTTCTAACACCTGCAGCCCTTCTGTTAGGGCTTGAAATTGTATTGAGTAATACGGTTCTAAGGAAAATCCCATAGAACCCTTGGTATTTGAATTATTCTTGAGGAGATTATTATGAAAAACATTATTGCATGTAATTTAGGTAGTTATCGGCAATTCGGAGCAAATGCTTATTCACATTTAGCAGAAATCGGTCTAACTAATGTAGAGATCGGTGTACCTTCGACTGATTCAATTGACACAGTCCAGGCGAACTTGAAAGCACACGGACTCACAGCAACAAGCCTGCTTGGCAGGTGTGATGTTCAATCTGACACGGTTGTTGATGATTTTCAAACGACGTTAGACACTGCAAACGCGATGGGTGTGAAGGTTATTTTTGTAAGCGTTCATGCTGGCGAAACAGACCGAAATGCTGCGTACGAGCGTCTCCGTGCTATTGGTGAAAATGCTGAGCCGTTGGGTGTTAAAGTCTGTTTAGAAACGCATCCAGATATGGCACACAACGGCGACATCGCGCTTGAGACAATGAAAGGTGTTAATCATCCGAATATCTGCATCAACTTTGATACGGGTAACGTCTATTATTACAACCATAACGTGACCGCTGTTACAGAGGTGGAAAAAATTGTTGAACATGTTGGTGCAGTTCATCTTAAAGATACAAATGGTGGTTATCGGACGTGGCATTTTCCAACCCTCGGAGAAGGTGTAGTTGATTACAAAGCCGTATTTCAGACACTCAACGATGCAGGTTTTTATGGTCCCTTTACGATGGAATTAGAAGGGATTGAAGGTGAGAATCTTGATGAAGCAGGCGTTAAGGCGCGCGTTGCAGATTCACTACAGCACCTGAAAGATATTGGGGTTATCTAATGGATACGAATCTTTGTATCATTCGACTCGGTGAGGGTGAACGGGTCGGCGATGCGCTCGGAAAAATCTTGGATACGCCAGATATGACAACGATTGGACCTTTTGCTGTATCTAAGGAATATCCGACTGAGCTTCACTTCCACGATTTTGATGAGTACTGGTATTTTACGGAAGGCACGACAACGGTAACGCTCCGTACCGCTGCTGGTCAATCCAAGTCCTATCGCATCGGTCCAGGGGATTTAGTCGTCACACCTAAGGGTGTTGAACATGGACACATTCCAGAAGATGTTGTTAAAGGTGTGCAATGGGTAAGTGTGATTCATCCTGATGCACGCCGTGGGCATTTGCACCGAGAATTCCCATCGGTATAAAGTTGTAGGCATATCTTGTTGTGCCGTCGCGGATAGTAGAAAATGAATACAACAATCTTTACCAAACGCGAGATTAAACAAACGCTTCTCAGCCATCAGAACACGCTGAGAACATACGGTGTGAAACGCCTTGGACTTTTTGGATCCTATGTTAAAGACACCGCTCATAGCGAAAGTGACATCGATCTGCTTGTAGAACTTGAGGAAGTGTCATTTGATCGATATATGGAGCTCCGTATTTTTCTTGAGGACCTATTTCAAAAAAAGATTGACCTCGTCATCGCTGATTCGCTCAAACCACGTTTGCGCCCACACATCGAAAAGGAAGTTGAGTATGTCACAGGACTTTGACATCTATCTTGAGGATATATTAGAGGCAATAGATAGGATTCAAGAATATGTCCAGGATGTGACACGCGAGACCTTTGAAACGGATCGGATGCGAATTGACGCGGTCATCCGAAACCTTGAAGTCATTGGTGAGGCTGTTAAACAGGTGCCTGGTTCCGTTCGAGAAAAGTATCCAAGTGTCGCATGGCGGAAGATTGCTGGGTTGAGAGACATCCTCATTCACAAATATTTTGATGTCAATCTTGAGATTGTCTGGGGTGTGGTGCAATCAAATATTCCGATTTTGAAGACAGAAATCCAACAGATCTTTCAGGAGAAAAGTGAATAATTCTATAGCGCACGCCATTAAAAAAGGTGAAATTATGTCAACATCAAAACATCCGCTGCCCTTGCGGCGGTTAGGACGCACAGAATTAGATGTCACATGCCTCAGTATGGGTGGCGCAGGTATCGGCAGAGGGGAAGTCACCGATGATGAAGCGATTGAAGCAGTCCGCCGTGCTATTACATTAGGCATAAATTATCTTGATACGTCACCTCTTTATGGTGAGAGCGAAAGACGGGTTGGACTGGCACTTGCAGATGGATGGCGTGAGAAGATTTATCTTGCTACGAAAACGGGGACACACCCAAAATGGCGAGGTGATTATAGTGCTGCAGGCACCCGTCGCAGTGTCGAAAATAGTCTGCATCTATTGGGAACTGATTACCTGGATGTTTGCTTAGTGCATGACCCGTCAAACATGGATCCGGTTGTTGCCAAAGACGGTGCTTTAGATGAACTACAGCGGATGCGCGAGGAAGGATTGGTTAAATTCATCGGTCTCGGCGTGAGGGAACATGAATTCCATAAAATTGCTATAGAAACTGGTAGCGTAGATGTCATCTTAACCCATTTGGATTATACATTACTAAGCCAAACAGCAAATGAGTGGTTATTATCCTTTGCTCATGAAAACGACATTGGTGTCATCAACGGCAGTCCTTTGGGAATGGCGTTACTGACGGGACTTGAACCGGATCTCGGAAACAAATCACCTGAGGCAGAAAAAGCACGCCAACTCTGGCAGTGGGCAACTGATAACAATTTGAGTTTGCTGAACCTTGCTATCCAATTTTGCCTACGTCAGCCGCTAATTGCAACAACCTTGACGGGTTCTAAGAATGCGACAGAAGTGGAGCAAAATTTTGCTGCTGCTACAACACCTGTTTCTGATGATGTGTGGCAACAACTCCAGGTACTTGAGAGGTATGTATAAATAATTCCGATGTTAAATATGCGCTTAAAGGTAGTAGGCACACGCCGTGTGCCGTCCACAAGTTTAAAGAGGCGCAATGAATTGCGCGACTACAAACAGCACTTTGTGAAATAATGCCGCACCTAAAGTCCGTCCTTGTCTGTGCTGATGCGCCAAATATTTATGCACACCCCTCAGATGCTTTCGTAGGAGAAGATTTAATGAAATTTCAGGGAAAGGTTGCATTAGTAACCGGAGGTAGCCGCGGTATAGGGAAGGCAACCGCCCTCAAACTTGCAGGTGAAGGTGCAACCGTTGCCGTACACTATTCCCGATCAGCTGCTAAGGCGGGAGCGGTTTGCGATCAGATTGGTGCCTTGGGACAAAAAGCGATTCCCGTACAAGCCGATATTTCGGACAGAGAAGCAGTAAATAGAATGATTGCAACGGTAAAAAAAGAACTCGGCACAATTGAATTGCTTGTAAACAACGCTGGCGATGTCGGTGATATGGTGTTTGACGAACTTACACCTGAACATTGGGATCGGATAATCGCAATTAATTTAACCGGTCCCTTCAACGTGCTATGGGCAGTCAAACCCGGGATGATCAAACAACAGTTCGGACGTATCGTAAATGTATCGTCAATTGCAGCGTTAGCAGTCCGTCCGAATCAACTGCCTTACGCGGCGGCAAAAGCAGGTGTTATTTCCCTAACGAAATCGTGTTGTGGACCGCTTGCCCAGCATAATATCCGCATCAATTCTGTAGCACCGGGGGCAATCGCGACAGATATGCTAAGCGAGGTATCACCGGAAATGGTGGAACAACTCCGATCAACTACTCCGCTTGGCAGGCTCGGTGAACCGGAGGAGATGGCGGATGTGATAGCGTTTCTCTTAAGCGAAGAATCCAGTTATATGACGGGGGCAACTGTGATTGCAAGCGGGGGGCGTATTCTCATACCGTAAGTACCAGCTTTGTTTTTTCTATTTCCAGATCAAAAGCAACATAAGTCTGCTTGCCTTCACAAAGAAACGTGTCCCTCTGAAAATCGCGCCGAGAATGAACCTCGCGCAGATCCCATCCGTTTACTTGGATATGACGGACCGAGGCATCAATAGCTAACGTAAAGTTTGCAGTCGGGAATTGTGTGCAAAGATTTATTTGCTGTTGTTCTTCAAGGACAGTAACGTCTGTAAATTCGCGTGCCATCCAATAATGTCCGATTTCCGATGTTTTCATCCAGAGCGTTTTCGTTCTATCAGGATCATAATTATCTAACCTTGATTTGACGGTTTTTAAAATATCAAATCCGAGTTTTTCTCCATTAAAATAGAAACCGGGCCAATGTCCTACAAGGACACATGGCAGTTTCTTCTCAAGAATCGGTGGTAAACGCCCGCCTTGTCCATCTTCTGTAATGAACCGATCAGCATTTCCTAAATCGTAACCTGTCCACCCGCCAAACCAATCGCCTGCACATGCAACAATACTGGCAATAGCGATCCCTTTCTCCTTGTCGGCGTGCCAGATAGGGACATCTGGCAATTCATCGTGTTTAAGCCAAAGAAAATAGAAGGGGCGTGGATCATTGTTGACTTCCTGCGATGCGGTTAACACTGCCTTCGAATATGCTGCCTCTTGTCGTTTTCCGAATGCGCCAGGACTCGTTACACCTTCACACGGAATGCCAACATTATTTAGCATTTCCATCGCAGTGATAATATAATCTGTCAATCTATTGTCAACAGGTGGATCCACCCATTCAACTTGCTCCCACTTTTCAGTTAGTGAGAACGTCTCCAAATCAACGACAGCGGTATGCGTAAGCATCTCTGGTGTTAAATCGAAGTTTGGCCAGATAATTTCTCTGTAAATTCGCAGCCACGACTGATATTCGTGTGTCTGACTTTTTTCGAAAACTTGAGCTGGAAATCCTTGGTCAACGCGCCCAACTCCTGCGGGATAAGGAATAAGGCTAAACTTTCCTTTCACACCGTTCTCCCAGCACCATTCTGCCCACTCCCACGCAAAGTCTGCAGGGATTGTTGGTGGTATTTTTTTTAGTTGAACCGCATCACCTTCCCACCGATCTGGCGGGATACTCGGTTGATGTCGCGCTTTCCACGCATGTCTTTGTTGTATCCAATAATATGTGAGATTAATTACCGGACACGAATCGTCAACAATAAGGGATAATGGTGTTCTGAGAAGCGGGTTGCAGATGGTGGCATTCATATTTTCGTTATCTACTCTCAGATTTCATTGGTAATTTGCTCAACACAGTTTTTGATGTAGGGTACATCGTCTACCCATAGCCCTTGGATACCATTTTTTAGTGCCCAAGCAACATCTTGAAGTGTTAGGATAAAACCGGCTTCAACAATAATTCCATTTGTGTGAAGTTCGTCTACTTGCCGTGGTATGGAACGTGTTAAGGCGTTGCAGATTCCAAAATGATTAATTTTGTGCCATCCCAAGATAATACGGTTCGCATCAATTTCGGTGGCTGCTTTGAGATAGTTTGCCATCGGATTAATTAGAATTGCGCTTGTTTGGAGTCGTGGTTCTAATCGCTTAGCTTCCACAAGCAATTGCTTCTGTTTCTTAAAGTAAAAGGTAAGAATACTGGCGAGATGAACGACATCAAAGTGTTGGATTCGTTCTATGATAATAGGGAGGAGTTCGGGAGTATCCGATTTCGGTTCAACAAAACATGGTATCTGGTTTTCC
Organism: Candidatus Poribacteria bacterium; assembly: GCA_965221425.1. GTDB lineage: Bacteria > Poribacteria > WGA-4E > WGA-4E > WGA-3G > MSPOR6. Next base: position 2,972,763 of record OZ244889.1, read on the forward strand.
TGTGCAAATCTAAGTGCGTCATCAAGGTGTGCCACAGGTTCATCGGAGTTTTTTGATTTTAACTGCTGTACTTCTTTCCAGTTTAATCGACTGAGGGGCGTCACGCATCCAGTGGCTTCGCGAATATCATATCGGTTAAAGTCAACATGAATCAACACAGGTTGCTTATCTTGGGTGAGGCAGACATCACATTCAAACCCATCAGCACCGTCTGAGAGTGCTTGTTTAAAAGAGGCAAGTGTGTTTTCGGGTGCGCGTCCCATGCCGCCGCGATGTGCCAGAAGTTGAATCTTCATTATCAGTTACTTACCAATTTCTGTCGGATGTTCTCCCAAACTTAATAATGCTCTACGCAGATTCACACGCTGTGGAAGATTCATGTTCAACGCTTCAACTGTTGCCCTGCCCGTTCGTGTCTGTCCTATAATAATGAGAAAATCTTCACTCCACATAAAATGTCTATGCCAATGTTTTTGACGAGGATTGAAAAGCGGGACGCGTTGACCTGTTTGCGGGTCCTGTGCGTGTGTTTTTGCATGCTTGTGGTTGTTACAACGCGGACATGCCCACGCTAAATTGTCTAATGAATTAGTTCCACCAGTTTTTTGAGGAATGATATGTTCACAATGAAAAGAAGAGGTGGCGAAATTGTCAGGTGTTCTGCAATATTCACAAAATCCTTTCGCACGTTCTTGAACTTGTCGGCGTATACGAGCAGAAATACGATCAGTGGACATCATCCTTTATTATATTCCTGCCTTTTGGTTTTCGAATGAATTACTTGAGAAATAGATTCATAATAATCGGGTTCATCATGCTGGGAAATATGTAGTCCATATTCTGAGAGAATTTCGCTTGCTGGCTTTTCCCAACGGTGTACTAAGATAGCAAGTGCTTCAAGACGTTTGACATTCATTTCTGCCAACTTTGTTAAAAAATCCTCATATTCAACCGTTTCGTCATCGCATAAATCTGTATCCTCTCGCTTAAGTCGCAATTCCCAATAACGTAGATTTTCTTTGTCGGGTAAACGTGTGTTTTTCTTGATAAATGCTATTATCTCATCATCCGATGCATCAGGATCGACGTTTTCATCTACTATGTTCTCTTGCTGTTGCTGCCATTCTGTTAACTTCTGCGTGAATTCATTCAATTCGATTGGCGATAACTGTTTAACGCTATTCAACAAATGTTCTACTCTTAGTTCGGTGGGGACATCAACGATAGACATTAGCGTTCCTCCGATGATGTAATGATATAGTGATTACAAATGGCTTTATTTGCGGTTTATATACCACAAGTTTAACACAGATTGTCACAGGTTGCAAGTCGTTCTGTGTTGGAGTACGGAACATATTAGACTTCCTTCTTCTTATGCCACATCCACTCAAAGTTATCCTGCGGTTGAAATCCCAAAATTCGTTTTGTTTTTGCATTTGAGAATTGTTGATGCGGCAAATCCGCAAAGATATTGAAAATCTCACACTTTGATGGCAGTTCTTCCAGATCAATTTCCAGTCCTAATCGAAATGCCTCACCTGCATCTCGCCAGCTAACGGAAAATGGGTTGAGATCGGTACCTTCTGCTTCATAGTTGAGGTCTTGGAAACTGAGAAATAGATAACAGAGAACATAGATGTCATAATGTTCAGTAAATATCTTACAGATTTCCTGTCCAAGCCCTTTCGTTAACGGATAGAGTCCTGTGCTGGTATGCGGTGGTACATCAGGATTGATTTCATAATCGTAGGAAGTATAACTCTCACCTTGGATGGTGAAATGCGGACCGGTATTGATAACACGACGGATGCCGTGTTCAACAGCAGCACACATCATGTTATAACACCCACGCGTGCTAACATCAAATGCTAATTGCCGGTCATGACGAAGCACTGAGCAGTTGATAATAGTGTCCATCCCCTCCGTAGCTTGCAAGACTTGATCTAACGACCCAACATCAATATGCATAGATTCATGTTTTGTGTCAATCTTATTTATGTCTGTTACACGTAGGGTGTAATAGGGTTCTAATGCCTTAACAACATGGGGACCGAGGTAACCGTTTCCACCTAAAATAAGAACTTTCATTACTATATCTCCTCCGGGCCTGCTATTTTGTCGGCGGTACAAATTGTGGATTGAATTTTAAATGTCCCTTCGCTTTTCCGATATTAAAACGGGAACCGGGAAATTCTGATTGGACATGAAAAATGCCCCATTTTGACGGTGCATCAATTGCGCCTTGGAATGCTGCAACAGCATCGTTTATTTCAAGCCACATGGCATTGAACGCCGCCTCAGCTGCTTCTTCAGCAGTAGTAATTGTGCCAAGTCTAAGGCATGTTATATTGATTTTTCCTTCCCGTGCGAATTCACGACATGTGAATTCACCAAGGTGTTTTGCCAGTACGAAACTATCCGTACTCGGACGCGGTCTCCAATTCTCTTTAACAGTCCAATCTTCACTGTGTTGCTCAAACAAGCGAAGTGTGCTGGCATAGATAAAGTGTTGGACACCTTCTGTCGATGCAGCCATCAACAAGTTATAGGTGCAGCGCGTCTGGTAATCAATCTCAAAGTTTTCTGGTTGGTCGGCATTTGCCACAAGATCAGAAGGTATTTCTGCGATATGGACAATAGCGTCTATGCCTTTCACCAATTCATTTGTTGACTCGTCGTGCCCTAACGCACTCTGCACAAACTCACACCCATGTAAATTGGCGGTATCAATAGGTTGAAGTTCAGTTAGGCGGATCGTATGCGATTTAGATGCAGCGTTTGCTAATCTGTGTGCCAATTCAGAAGCTGCTGAGGTAATCAAAACGTTCATAAAGTTCTCTTTTAAAATTTGGTTGATTTGTGGGATTATAGTAGGTTACAGGAACGACACTATGACCAGCAAGGTTCGGAAACCTCGTCTACCTTGTGGAGGTTGCTATCCATTGAAATGCCTACCTATTTTATAATTCACTATAGTTTACAAAACCTCTCGGATTTTGTCTGCAATGTTATTAATCTCTTCAATATTTCCTTCACCCCTCGGTTCCCAAAGTGGCTGCAATGAATCTGCTTTCCACCGCGGAATGAGGTGCAGATGAAAATGGAAAACCGTCTGAAATCCGGCTGGTTCGTTATTTTGAATTAGGTTGAGACCATCTGGGTTTAGTGCCTCACGAATCGCTGTAGCAAGCGGGATTGCGGCTTCCATTATTTTACTGCCTACTTCTGTAGGTATATCAAAGATATTCCGATAGTGTTGCTTCGGTATAATCACTAAATGTCCCGGGGTTGCAGGGGCAATATCCATAAAAGCAAAAACGTGTTCGTCTTCATATACTTTTGCAGAGGGAATTTGGCCTTCAGCAATTGCACAAAAGATACATTCCATTCATTCGTATCCTCGCAAGAATTTTGGGTAATTTTAGCAAATTCGGATTTGAATATCAAGAATAAATATGAGTTCGTTTTCGCGTGTGTAAAGTTTTTGTTACCCTTTTTTCTCAGAATCGCGGAAAACACCAAATCAACGGTATGAATCATGGAGCATGTCATACGCGGAAGGCGGTGTTGGGGTGTCCCAACGCCTATCCAAAGTGTGCCGTAATCCCTTGACAAGCAACTCATTTTACCAGTGCCCCTTCCGCGTCCTCCGGCGAATGCGTCCGTCCTGTACCAAAAACTTTACACACCTTTCGTTTACGCGTGAATTGCGCAAATCAGGAACTTCTGCTAACATATTGAGTCCGTGGCGAGATTTTGTTTTCTTCATTAGTCACCTCAGGTGCAAGAGTTCGGATGAGCAATCCGAGAAGAGGAGCAACCTCTCAATTCAGGTTCGCAAACGGTGATGCTGCAATGAAATCCAGCGAGATTTGCAGGGCCGTTGCGATTCAGCCAGTTACGTAAGTGTAAAAGGAGAATAGCAATGTCTACACAACATGATCAAGGCGGACTTACAGAAGAACAGAAACAACGATTTCAGGACGATGGATTTTTGCATATCCGAAATCTGCTATCTAACCAAGCGCTTCAACCTCTGATTGATGAATTAACGAAAAAGGTTGATAATGGTACTCAGGCGGCAGTGAAAGCGGGGGTTCTTGATCCGTCAAATACTTATGATGATGAACCTTTTGAAACGAGATTGGGCATGGTATCAAGTGCCTGTGCCGATCCGAACTGGATTTGGAGCAACTATTTCCGCGACCAGAAAATCCGTACTGCTGGCATGTTCACGCTAAGAACAGCACCCGAATTGCTTGACGTTGTCGGTTCACTGATTGGTCAGGAGATATTTGCACATCCACAGTTCAATTATCGGGCAAAACTGCCAAATCAGGATATAACTGTGATTCCATGGCATCAAGATTTGGCGTATCTTATCCCTGAAGAAGCTGGGGACACTCTGGTTGTGAACGTTTGGCTGCCATTGGTAAAAGCTTATGAAGAGAACGGATGTATGCAGCTTATCCGAGGTTCACACCGCTTCAATCTAATTAACCACAACTATCAGGATCCGACACCAGGTCATACGGGCGGCAAAGGTATTAGTGAAGCAGAATTGCCACATGGTGACATCGTTACGGCTGAGCTTGATGTTGGTGATGTTTTATTGACGACTGAGAGGGTTGTTCATCGTGGGTTACCGAACCGTGGAAAAACGGTCAGGTGGAGTGTAGATACGCGCTATAGCCAAATTGGCCTGCCGACCGGGCGCGCACATGTGCCAGGTTTTGTCGCTCGGAGTGTGAAAAACCCCGAAAGTGTTGCAATGTCGCATCATGATTGGAATCGGCAATTTGCATAGGTATAAATTTCAAATTTCGTATCTAACTAACTTACGCGCAGCATCAACAATCTGTTCTGTATCTGGAATAACAAAGTTCTCCATCACGGGAGCGAAAGGGACAGGCACTGGCGCAGCAGCGACACGTTCAATCGGTGCGTCGAGATAGTCAAATGCTTCACGAACAACAAGCGCAGCGATCTCGGCGCCGAACCCAGCTCTACCCACTGCCTCATGCGCAATTAAGAGACGATTGGTTTTCTTGACAGAGTCAAAAATGGTTTCTTTGTCAAGCGGCATCAATGTTCTCGGATCAACGACTTCTGCTGAAATACCTTCTTCCGCGAGTTCATCTGCAGCGGCAAGTGCTTTCAAAACCATACGTGATGTCGCTAAAATTGTTATATCTTCACCTTCACGTTTAACATCCGCTTCTCCCAACGGAATCGTATACTCTTCATCGGGAATCTCACCTTCTTCAGTATAGAGCAGTTTATGTTCAATAAACATAATCGGGTTATCATTTCGGATAGCGGTTTTTAGCAAACCTTTCGCATCATAAGGGGTAGCAGGCATCACAACGAGGAGTCCCGGAATATGTACAAACCACGCCTCAAGACTCTGTGCGTGCTGTGCAGCAGAAGAACGTCCCGCGCCACCTTGTGTGCGGATAACAAGCGGTACATCTAACTGTCCACCTACCATATAACGGATTTTTGCCACTTGATTCACAATCTGATCCATACCGACCGCCGTGAAGTCAATATACATGAGTTCAGCGACAGGACGCATGCCTGTAACAGCGGCACCGAGTGCCGTTCCGATGATGGCAGCTTCAGAAATCGGTGTATTGCGGATGCGATCCTTTCCAAATTGTTTAAAAAGCCCATCCGTGACCTTGTATGCCCCGCCATACTCAGCAATATCTTCCCCCATAAGAAAGACTGCATCGTCGCGTTCCATCTCCTCTATCAGTGCCTCTTTTAGCGCATCACGATAGGTAATTGTTTTCATATTCGTCTGTTCCTTTCAAATTTGTTCTGTTTTCTCGCCTTTCTGTTTAAACTGATGACGGACGTTTTGTATCACAGGAATCACATAACTCCGAATTGTCACACCGTCCACTGTTTCTGTCTCAACTCTCGATTCCAGTTTGTTGCGATGATCAAACACAACATAGTAACCCTCTCTGGTTCCCTCCAGTTCCATATACGCGGCGAGTTGCTTTTTACCCGTTGCATAACGGTTGCTACCTTCCCAAATCTTGGTTTCTACAATATATTTTCGCTGATTGTGGATAAGAAGAAGATCCATTCTACCTTGTCCTGTTTGCACCTCAAGGTACATATTGCCGCCCACACTGTGGATAAACTGTTCAAGATAGGCATAAAGTAGATGTTGTCCTACGTATTCCTGCGGTTTATCTGGCACCTGTAAGATGCGGAAACCGACACGAGTAATGAAATCTCGGAAGTTATCAAGTAAGCAGAGCATATCAATTTGTCCCTTAGACGTAAGGTAATCCAAGAAACATTCATCCTTCTCTTCAGACAGATATTCATTCTCCAACCCATTGAATGTTGGTTTGAAGGTTCTCATAATACGGTAGAGATAAATTGGATTAACTATCTCACACCTTCTATCAGCTGCCTCTTTGATAACACCGTAGGTCGTAAGTTCACTGATGATGTCGTTATCAAGGTTGAAATCCACGCCTTCCTCACGCGCCATGATTTTCATCAACATACTTTCAAAGCGCGGGTCTTTGCGGACATTCGTTGTTAGATGCTGTATATTCGTGTTTCGTCCGCGAAGAAGCTGCATGTGTGCCTCTGAGAAGTGTATAGGGGTAATGGTTTCGGTTTTAGGAATATCCATCTCCTCAGTGAGAATCTGTGCGAAACGGTTCACAAGTACAGGTTGCCCTGCTGTCTGCTTATGAATAGATGCTATCACCTCTGGTGCGAAATCTTGACCTACCTCGTCTGTATACTGGGCAAATAGCTCTTGCACTTGCTGTAATGTGAAGTTAGGCAAGCGAAACTCGTCTTGGATATTAAACGGTGAAACAGATCGATCATAGTTGAGTTGACTAATACTCTTAACACCGACTATCCCTACACTATGCGGACATTGAAGTTCATCGGAAAGATAAATTTGGCGGAGGGCATACAGAAAATCACTCACGACATCTTGAGGAATGCCATCAAATTCGTCAATGAGTAGCACAACCTTCTTATTACCAAGTAGTATTTCTAATTCTTCAAAGAACGCTAACATTGAAAAATGGTCGATCAACTGTGTATCATTCAAAAACTGCGTTAAATCCTCGGCTGGTTTCCTGCCTCTTTTTTGTAATTGGTACTCAATTTGCCACTGAATCAATTGTGTAAGTCTCTCATAAAAAATAGGAGGTGAACCGTTGCGCATCACTTGGAAATCCAACTGGATAGGGAAATAGGTTGGGTCTTCTGTGGTAAGGGCATCAAGTGCCATTCGGAAAAAAGTGGTTTTCCCGGTTTGACGTGGTGCAAAGAGAACGATATACCGTCCATCTTTCACACGTTCAATGAAGTCAGCAATTTCTTCGGTGCGTGGGACAACATAGTGTCGATCAGGATACACGCGCCCTTGAGTTCCAAAACGCCTCATTTTTTTCCTCTTGTCAAATCCTTCGTTATCAATTAAGCAGTCAAACAAGTGTTACCTTCAAAGATCACTTCTGGATTAGCTTTGCCACGAATCAAATCCGCTTTGCCATCAGTTTTAAAGGTATTGTTGTAGAAGCGGATGTTGTGAATTCCTTCACTGGTCCAGTCAACTGCAGCGGGATTCCCAGTGGCAGATTTGGACGTTGAGATTGTATTCCGATAAATAGTCGTGTTTCTAATACCACCCTTTGCTCCAGCAGACCAAAGATGAATTCCGCCATAACTATTCTTTTTTCCATCATTCTCACTCAAATTGTAGCGGATGATGTTATTGTGAAATGACCTCGCGCCTTCAAATTGTGCTAATAGATACCCTGCACCGTCGTTATCGTGGGAGTAGTTATACTGCACAATTGAATTTCGAACGCCTCCATCCAGATCAAACCCACCACCATCTTTACTGCTTCCCGTGCGGTTGTGATGAGATTCGTTGAATTGAATGAGCACACGATTCGAATCCCACGTCCAAATACCGACGGGACCGCCGCCTTCGTAATCGTTTAGCTTGCCGTTTTGATATGCTTCGCAATGCTCAATCGTGGCACCATCTACCTGCGCAAGCACAATGCCATTGCCCGAATGACTTTCTTTACCAGGAATGCCTAAGTTCCTGTAGACACGACAGTTACCAACATAAACGTCCGTGTGAGAATATCCCGATGCTTCTGGATTCCAGGTGCCTATGCAGCTTATCCCTGCATCTCCATTGTCATGAACGTTGGCGTGTGTAATCTTTACATCACTGAACCCACTCCAACCCTCATCAGTTGGTTGTGCAGCGATGCAAATTCCAGCATGCTTAAAACCGCTTACGTCTACCTTTTCAATACGGATATATTGCAGCTTTTTGTGTTCTGGCAGCGTATTCAGAAACCGAACTCCCGAATTGGTATTTTGCTCTGCTCCCGTCCCTACAAAGTTGAGGTCTCTTATCAACACACCGCCCCTGTTTTTTGCGAAAAAACCAGTACCGGCGCAAGCATCAATCGTTGCCCTGCCATCCCCGTACGAACCGAATGTTATCACTGCGCCTGCGACATCTGTATCCGCACCAGAAAGCGTAAGGTTTCCCTTGAAGGTCTGATTAGCACTGAACCAAACCGAATCCCCCGGTAGCAATCGGGTTGCATTCACCCTATCAATGCTCTGCCACGGTTGCTTTTGTGAAATACCTGAATTTGAATCGTCACCAAATTGGCTGATGTAGTAATCCATATCCCTTCAGTCTACCTATCTTGACTTCGGGATTAACCCATCGTCTTTCATCCACTCAATTGTCTGTTCAAAGGCATGCACTGTTTTTGTAATATCCACATCTGTATGTACAGCGGTTGTCATACCTCCGTTGGTAGCGAGGTCAACACCATTGAGCAACAAGCCGCATCGGAGATGTGTCAGCAACTCTTCATCGTTGCCTCCCTTGAGTTTTCGGTAATCCCACGTGTAAGGGTCAAAATCGGTAGCACGTATATCCTTCTCACCGTGCCCGATGAGTAGTCTAATACCTGAAAATTCACCGTAAATCACCCAGTCTAATCCGTACGAATCAATAACGTTGTTAAGTTCATCACGGAGTTTTTGTGCGATGCGATTCGCCTGTTCGTGCGGTTTACCGGTTTTGATAATGTTGAGCATTGCGATGCCTGCGGACGCTGAGAGCGGATTAGCATTAAATGTCCCGGGATGTGGCATTTTCAACCCCTCTTCTTCAGCCTGCATTGAAATTAACTCAAGAACCTCTTTTTTGCCGACAAGTGCCCCACCGGGAAGTCCACCCGCTAAAATCTTTGCGAGTGTTGTCAAATCGGGCGTGACATTGTAGTATGCCTGTGCCCCGCCGGGCGCGACCCGAAATCCTGTAATCACCTCGTCAAAAATGAGGAGTACATCATGTTGATGTGTGAGTTCACGAAGTTGCTGTAAAAATACACCATCAGTTGGCACAATTCCGAAAGATGCCCCTGTCGGTTCAAGGATAATACATGCTATATCCTTATCTGTTTTCAAGTGCTTTTCAACGGCATCAATATCGTTGGGTGGACAGAGAAGGGTTGTCTCGCGCACCTCTTGTGGTATGCCCGGAACAGACATATCAAAAGGTGGATATGCACCAAAAATAAGACTGTCGTGCCAACCGTGAAAATGCCCGGCAAACTTCAACACTTTATTTTTGCGCGTGTAGGTGCGTGCCAGACGAATTGCCATAAGTGTAGCTTCAGTACCAGAACTGACAAACCTGACGCGTTCCGCTGATGGAATAAGCTGAGTCACGAGGTTCCCCCATTCTAATTCAAGCGGATGGCAAGCACCGTAATGCGTGCCACGATGCATCTGTGCTGTTACTGCTTCCACGACTTCAGATGGGTTATGACCGAGCAGCAAAGCACCATGTCCTGCCCAATAGTCAATAAATGTTTTGCCTTCCAGTCCCCATTTTTTCGCACCATCCGCACGCGTAATATAAATCGGAAATGGTGACATATAACGGCTATCATGCGTGACACCATCAGGAAAAAGTTGATTTGCAGCCAGTGCCAATTCTCCATCTTTAGCAAAGGCTTTTTGATACCGCTCCAAAATTGTAGGCATTTTTTGTCTCTGTTTGTTTTGTATTTTTTCTGAAAATGCTTAGGCGTTAGTCCAAATTTATACCTATAATACACTAACAGAACGGGAAATGTCAATGAAAATGATGGAACGTTTTAGGTTGGAAACGTAAGTGGGATGACTTGCAAAAGCTACTTGACAAACCATCAAGAAAAAGGTATCATATTTTATCAATTACTGGTACACCTTTTGGACAGATAAGCAAATAGCCGAAGCATTTGCGTATAATATCAAGACAGTTTATAATGTCTATTTGAATTACGGTAGTTTTGCTGGTAGGTGCAGGACGATAATGTATCGTTAATTATAAATTCTACTATAGATGCACCTTAAATGTAGAAATGAAAAAAGAATTTTACCTAATGAGGAATAATGTTATAGTGAGAGAATCTTATGCCAAATCCTACAACAAATGCTGACAACTTATCACCAATACCGTTGACAGAGGAACAACGTTTTCTCTTTGATACACGCGGATGGCTCCTGTTTCCGGGTGTGTTAAGTGAAACAGAAGTCAAAGAGATGCGCGAGTTCTGTTACCAACTTCAACAGGATAAAGAGTCAATTCCAGAACATCATCGTTCATCAATCGGCGGTCCCTTAGAGACATTGACCGACCATCCAGTTGTGTTCGGTTTTATGAACGAATTTTTGACATCCGGTTATGCCAACGAAAACTGTTACGGCTTCCGATTAGAAGGCTCGTTCCTTACAATTCGCGGAAATGGACACGACAACTTTCGTCCGCACGGCGGACGTGGGATGCTCAACTTCCCCGGTAATTCCCATACCTATCACTTGCACCATGATAAGGCACACAGCGGTTTGACACGGGTTGTGTGGGAACTGAACCCTGTTAAAGAACGGGGCGGCGGAACAATGTTTCTAACAGGTAGCCACAAAGGGGCATTTCCCGCACCACAATCAACAGCAGACCGAAATTCGCCACTGTGGGAGGATTACAGTTGCCCTGCTGGTTCAATGCTGGTTTTTACGGAAGCAATTACACATACCGGTGCAAAATGGACAGATGAAACTAATGACCGTGTTGCTATTTTCAGCTGCTACAATACCGTTGGCAACAAATGGCACAGATGGGAACCGCATCCGAAACACATAGAGGAGATGCCGTTCAAACGCAAGACGCTTTTCCGTCCCGTTTATTGTCAGGACAATACACCAATGTTAGATGCGGTGTAATTACATTGCATCGCTTGTCCGCTCTACTTAATAAGGTTTTTTATGAAAATTACCAATGTTAAATCGTTCGTTTCAGCATCAGGACATTTCTTTGTCAAAGTAGAAACCGATGCTGGTATATTCGGTGTCGGTGAGGGTGGTATAAGACGGCGCGCCCTTGCATTAGCAGAAGTTGTGCGCTCGTTTGAACCCATTCTCATCGGTGCTAATCCGTTTCAGATTGAACATCTTTGGCAAGTCATGTTCCGTGGCGGATTTTTCCCCGGTGGTGTCGTTCAATCAGCAGCAGTTAGCGCGGTAGACATCGCATTGTGGGACATCAAGGGAAAAGCATTGAATGTCCCTGTCTATGAACTGTTAGGCGGACGCACAAGAGACAAAGTTGTCTGTTATCCGCATAATGGTGGCGGCACTCTTGACGCCCTCGTTGAAAGTTGTCGGCAAACACATGAAGCTGGATGGAAATTTGTACGGTGGGGTTTGGCTGATAGAACAGGTACAGGCACGTTTGAACCGAGACGTGCTGTGCAGTTCGGATTGGAAGAGGTGCGGGCAGTCCGCGAAGCGTTAGGTGATGACGTAAATATACTCGTTGATGTACATACCCGTCTTGACCCTGCGGATAGCCTCGAATTTTGCAACAAAGTGGAACCGTACAACCCATTCTTTATTGAAGACCCGCTGAGAAGTGAAAACCCCGCAAGTCTCAGGCGGCTACGTCAACAAACCTCTGTCCCAATTGCTGTCGGTGAACAATTTGATAGCAAATGGACATTCAGAGAAGTTATTGAAGAAGACCTGATAGACTACTGTCGCGTTGACCTGTGCATCGCTGGCGGATTGACTGAAGCGCGTAAAATTGCTGGTTGGTGCGAAACACACTACATCCATCTTGCACCACACAACCCGCTCGGTCCTGTTTCCACTGCAGCGTGTCTTCATCTCTGTTTAGCATCATCGCTTGTTGGTGTGCAGGAGTTGCCGCGTGCCCCAATGTCTTCATTGACCGATGAATTTCCGGTGCAAGTGCCATTTGAATCAGGTTATCTCTTGCCACCTGAAGCCCCGGGACTCGGTATAGAATTCAACGAAGACGCATTCACGAATGTGTCAACGCAAAAATACGGACCTCCTCACGGCTATCAACGCGATGATGGCTCTTATACCAACTGGTAGATTTTTTGAAGAAAGATGCGTAAGATAGTGAACTTTGAATTTTTGGGACACTTTGATAAACCTATTTTGGAAACAGAACGGACAACAGAAGTTGAGCATCAAACTTTATGAAGATTAAGTAAATATTTAGGAAAAAATCAACGGTATGAATGCCCTTTAGGCATTCCCCGCCTTGCCAGCAGAGATGTACACCTGCTGCTGGCGAGGTTTCCTAACCTCGCTAAATTACCCAATTTATTTATTAATCTTCATAAAGTTTGCGCTCCAGAAATGTCCCATTAATTGTAAGTTTTACTATAAAGGCGAAGAGGGACCAATTTGAAATTCAATCTAACATTGCACACGTGTTTCTAATCTAACATTGCACAGGTGTTTCCAATACCTTCTCATACAGTTCAGTCCATTCTTTTGTACCATCGTCAAATGTCAATTCAAGACGCGCCCCTTCAACGTAAGCATCACCGTTTCCAGCATTGAAATAGCTCAAGCCATCGCCTGCCATGTGGATACGACTTCCATCCGGATAGACCACTGTTTTGATGATCCGCGGGTGGGGGTGAATGGTATATCCATCTACATCCAATTTTTCACCAGGCACACGGAATTTCTCAATTGCTGCTTCGTCAACTTCAACGCCTAATCCCGGCGCATCAGGAACAGCATGGCAGCCATCCGAAACTACTATCGGTTTTGTAAGTAGATGTTCACTATAGAGATTAAGACAGGTGATTGCGGGCCAGGTAGCATGCGTCAACACACTTCCAAGATGTGCCGCCCAAGTCGTTGTTAATCCGTTGCCGACTATCTGTAGCCAAAACGGCATATCGGCTGCTGCGCTGAGGTACCCATCATAAATTGTCCGAGATTTGCCACCGCCGATGACAAAACCGTCGCAGACATCTTCACGAATACATGTGGTATAAGGCGGTGAACCAAAGTGCATCGCAATCGGGCAGTCAATTGCTTGCCAAATCTGTTTGTTGCCCGCTACGTCCCCCTGCGGAATCGGGGACTCAAAGATCGCTACATTCGGGTGTGCGGCAAGTTTCCGTAAAATCGGGATAGCGGTTTCAGCATCGCGTAGAGAACTGTTGGGATCTAAATCCAATTTGAAGTCAGTAGGAACGACTTCTGCTATTGCCTCTACTTGCTTGATAATATCCCACCATGGGCGCGGTTTGTTTTTAAAACTGGTATAACCGTTTGCCACAGCATCAGCGGCTTCTGCTGCCCAATTTTCAGGCGATGAGTCAATGCTCCACCATGAAATTGGCACAACCTCACGGCACTGTGTTCCGAGGAGTCGATATACTGGTATCTCCAAGATTTTGCCCACGACATCAAAGAGTGCCATCTGTAATCCGGCACCGAGTGAGTCGTCGTTCATGTGTTCAGCGGGGCTTTGACCGAGCACACGTTGGACGCTCGAGTCGCTGACACGTGAATAAGTATAGTGAATGACCGTCTCACCCCATCCGATGTGTCCAGTATCTGTGGTAACCTTACACAGTTCAAGGAGGGACCAGTTGTAAACAGTTGAGACGCTTTGGGTGGTAATTTCTTGTTGGCGTGGAGTAAACGGGACATCAACTAAGGTCCGTTCTACTTTTGTGACTTTCATGTGCAAATTCCTTTTACATTAGGGGCAGGGTTCTATGCCAGTCTATTTCTGCTTACTTTTTGGCATAGCACAATTAAATCAATCCTGATTCCACAAGCGTTTTACGGAGGGATTCAAGATTCGTAGGCACCATCGGTGCAAGCGGAAGTCGGACTTTTCCATTGAGTTTGCCCATTAGCATTAACGCTGTTTTTGCTGGAATAGGGTTCGTTTCAATAAACAGATTAACTGCTAACGGCAAGGTTTTATAGTGGAGTTTCCGAGCAAGCTCAAGATTTCCAGCATGAAAGGCGTTACACATTTCAGCAATATCAGCGGGGGCAATGTTTGCGACAACCGAAATAACCCCTTTTCCACCTACTGCCATAATTGGAAGTGTGTTAACATCATCACCGGATAGGACAACGAAATCATCGGGACATAGGTTAACAACTTCACTTGCGCGTTTGAGTTCACCTGTCGCCTCTTTAAGCGCAACGATGTTCGGATGCTCAGCGAGACGTGCAATCGTGGGGGAGAGGATGTCGGTACCACATCGTCCGGGAACGTTGTAGACAACAATCGGTATATCTACTGTATCGGCAATTTTCATATAGTGCGCGTATAACCCTTCTTGCGTAGGTTTGTTGTAATAAGGGGTGACAATCAGTGCGGCATCCGCACCTGCAGCTTTAGCATGTTCTGTCGCGCGCAGCGTACGTGTCGTTGAATTTGAGCCAGTACCAGCGATGACAGGCACACGTCTATTTACTGTTTCAACGGTGATTTCTATGACTCTGTCGTGTTCAGCTTCTGAAAGGGCGGGGGATTCACCTGTTGTCCCACACGGGACGATGCCGTGTGTGCCGCCTTCAATCTGAAACTGAATCAATTCTTTCAGTTTTGCTTCATCTAACGATTCATCGTCCTTAAATGGTGTGACGAGTGCAACATAAGAGCCCTCAAACATTTAAATCCCTCCTTGATAACTACAGCACAATGAACTGTGCCAACCTTCTAATAATCCCATGCTTCCGATGTAAGTTCGCCTGCAAATATTACGCGCGCATCGCCTTCAAGATACACGTTTTTGGCTTTGTCATTTTCCAAATCAAAATGTATTTTCAAAACGACACCGCTCGCTGTTTTGACAGAAACAGGTGATTTTACCTTCCCCAAAGTTGCAGATACAATAGCTGAGGCGATGGAACCTGTGCCACAAGCGAGTGTCTCATTTTCAACGCCTCGTTCATACGTGCGAATTTCAATCAGTTCTTGTGAATGGATACAGATAAAATTAGCATTGGTACCTGCGGGTTTAAAATCGTTATGATAACGTGTTTGTTGTCCGAGATCAAAAACATCAGTCGCTTCCAAATCATTTACAAAGAATACGACATGCGGTACACCGCTATTCGCAAAGCCTACATTATAGACTCCATCTTCAAGACGAAGTGGAACATTAATCCGAATATCTGTCGGATCGCTCATACGTACTTTTACGTTATCATCAACAATTTCCGCTTCATAAATACCAGCATTTGTCAGAAATTGCATCTGTTCTGACACAATACCGTTCAGGTAAGCGAATTTAGAGATACAACGTGCGCCGTTTCCACAGGTTTCAACTTCACCACCATCGGCATTGAAGTAGCGCATCCGAAAATCCACATCTTCTGTCGGTTCAACAAGCAGCACGCCATCAGCACCCACTGACATACGGCGTTGGCATATCTTTGTAACAAAATTCATGAATTCAGAATCTGCACTATCAATGACTTGGTTTAGATTGTTGATGATTACGAAGTCGTTTCCAGCACCACTGAGTTTCATAAAAGGTATTTTATTCATAACCTGTCCTTATTTATACGACTTGTGCCAGTTAACAAGTTGTTTGTGTTATTTTCACATATATTGAACACATATCGTCCCTACCAAATCAACGCTATGAATGCGCCAAATCAACGGTAGTCTCCCCATACGCTATCGCTATGGGGACCTTGCCATTGGCGAATACGCGTATGGTATTCGCCATGATTCCCCGTGTGGCATGCTGCATGATTCCCCGTATGGCATTCAGCGGGACTAAAGAACACATCATCTTATGAAGTCTACGGACAATAAATCTACTAATGTGAAAAAATATATTATAATTAGTTATTTAGCACAACTCGTTATTTATGTCTTTTATTATATGATAGGATTATTCCGCTATTCTGTCAAGTTTTCAATTGCGTGAAGGACTATGCATAAATTGGTCTGTCCGCCCTGTGGCTCGGTAAGCATGCATGCGGAGTTCTTCCACGATTCCTAAAACGCCATCGTAACTATCGCAGGTGACCAAACGAGTACGAAAAGGTTTAACATGTGGAATGCCTTTAAAATAGTTTGTATAGTGCCGCCGCATTTCTACTAATCCAAGTTTCAATCCCTTCCACTTGATAGAAAAATCCAAATGCTTCCTAAATACAGCGATGCGCTCATCTATTGAGGGCGGTGGAAGCGGTTCACCTGTTTCAAAGTAGTGTTTTATCTCATTGAAAATCCACGGATAGCCAATTGCTGCACGTCCGATCATAATGCCATCCACGCCGTATTGTTGTCGCATCTGTGCGGCTTTCTGAGGGCTATCCACATCACCGTTGCCGAAAACGGGGATATTCATGCGTGGATTATCCTTTATTTTTCCGATGAGCGTCCAGTCTGCCTCCCCTTTATACATCTGACACCGTGTCCTTCCGTGAATTGCAATAGCACGGATGCCCACATCTTGCAGACGTTCTGCTACCTCAACAATATACTTTGTATTATCGTCCCATCCCAATCGCGTTTTGACGGTGACCGGCAACGTAGTGGTTTTCACCATTTCGGCAGTCATTTTGACCATCTTCGGAATGTCCTGCAAGATCCCTGCGCCTGCGCCTTTACGTGTAACTTTTTTGACAGGACATCCATAATTTATGTCAATGATGTCAGGTTGGACACGTTCAGTAATTTCAACAGATTCCTGCATTACCTCAATATCGTGCCCAAAAATTTGGATGCCAATCGGTTTTTCGTTTTCAAAGATGTCTAACTTGGCAACACTCTGCGCAGCATCGCGGATGAGTGCTTCGGAAGAGATAAATTCGGTATACATGAGATCCGCGCCGTTTTCCTTACACACAGCGCGAAAAGGTGGATCACTGACATCTTCCATCGGAGCCAATAGAAGTGGAAAATCTGATATGTTGAGGTTGCCAATTGTTAGCATAAGTATAATTTTTTAGTCGTCTTGGTGTCGTATTCTTCGGATATATTCATCATGCTTTCCGATCCAAAACCAGACTAAGGTGCCATTTTCTTCACGCGCTAAGGCACGCTAATCTCTACTGATTCTTGCAGACCAAAGATCTTTTCCAACCTTCTTATAATCCAAAGAAGGATGTTTTGAGTCCTGCTTCAAGAGGACAAAACTCTTGTTTGCACGTTGTTGAAGTTGTTGTGAAAGATTACGAAAGCATTTCCAAAACGCTTGATCAGTTCTATAGATCGGTACACTTTCCTGCACGCAAGTCCTCAAGGGCATTTTCGGCCAATTTATCAAGCTTTCCAGCTTTGATGTCTTCTTCTAATTGCTTATCCCATGCTTTCCAGTCAGCCTCTAAAGTTTCATAAAGCGTTTGTTCAAGAATTTTCAGGAGTGTTTCTTTTGTGGTATCTTCGCACTTTACTTTCGGATGTTCTTGTATCCACCCCATCCAACCATCCCCATTCCTTTGGACATAAGCAGTGTAAGTTGTTTCGTATTCCGAATCATAGATTTTAACGGTCTGAATCTGTTCCACGACTTGCTCCTTAACTTTCAAAATTTAAGTTAGATTTATTATACCTTGCAATAGTGCTATTGTCAAGCAAATCAAAATGCAGGGCGGGTATGTAAAGTATTTGGCATGTATATTGTCTGAATCGCGGATGACACCAAAACAAGCAAGCGTTTTGTAGCATAAACTTCCAGTTTGTGCTATCCCCAAAGCGCAATCTGGAAGTGAAATCAACGGTATGAATCATGACGAATGCGCGTATGGCATTCGTCATGATTCATACCGTTGATTTGGCGATAATCCGCGATTCAGACACACATGCCAAATACTTTACACACCCCCTCAGTTTGGATATTGCGAATTATGAGTAATCGTGATATAATTGAGGTATGAATATACATCAATTAAAAGGAAAAACCGTCGGCGCAGCGGTCTCTGGCGGTCTTGATAGCTGCACAATTACGAAATGGTTAGTTGATAACGGTGTCAACGTTGTCTGCTTCACAGCGGACCTCGGACAACCCGATGAGCGGGATGTTGAGGAAATCCGAGAACGGATGCTGGCATGTGGTGCCGAGGAGGCGGTCATCGTTGATGCAAAGGACAATCTCGCTGAAGCGGGAATCCGCCTCATTCAGTGCCAGGCGAAGTATGAAGGCGGATATTGGAACACAACTGGCATTGCCCGACATATTACAGTAAAAGCATTGTTGCCAGAGATGGAAAAACGTAGTATTTCTATTTTAACGCACGGAGCTACAGGGCGCGGAAACGACCAGGTCCGGTTTCAACTCGCTACGAATATGCTTAATCCGAACTTTTCTGTTTACGCGCCGTGGCGGGATGCTGAATTCCTAAAACATTTTGGTGGCAGAAAGGAGATGATTGACTTCTGCCAAGAACACGGCTTACCGATTACCGCTACGCATGAAAAACCTTACTCTACAGATGCAAATTTGTTGGGATTGACGCATGAGGCGGGCAGGTTAGAATCACTAAAAACACCCGCAGGATTTATTACACCAGGAATGGGAGTACATCCGAAAGACGCGCCAGATGATGTAGAACATTTCACCGTCACGTTTGCGCGGGGAACACCCGTTGAAGTAAACGGGAGTCCTTGCACACCTTTGATGAGCTTGATAGCAGCAAACCGAATTGGCGGACGAAACGCGGTCGGCATTGGGATTCATACTGTTGAAAACAGATTTGTCGGGATTAAGAGCCGTGGCGTTTATGAATCACCTGGAATGGAATTGCTTGGCAGATGTTATGAGTACCTGCTGCAACTGCTTTTAGATAGGCGCGCTCGTCGACATTTTGATGGAGTAGCATCCACAATCGCTGAACAGATTTATCAAGGCTACTGGTTTGATGCTGCTACACAGGCATCGCTCGCCTCAATTGAACCTTTGACACGTTTAGCAAGTGGAACGATTACGGTAGCACTGTATAAAGGGAATGTTGCATTTCATGCTGCAACCGGTGTTCCGCATTCACTTTACTCTGAAGAAACGGCATCAATGGAGGCAATTGGTGATTTCGACCATACGGATTCGGAAGGGTTTTTGGCGGTGCTTGGTGTCGGTGCACGGGCTTCTGCTATTGCAGGACAGACGCAAGAGTAGTTGAAAAGTGTAAATATGTATGCTATAATATAAGCATATTATACTACAATTTCTGAAAGGAGTCAAATGATGAAAACACAAACTTTCACGGCAAGTATCTCGCAAGATGAAGAAATGTATATTGCTCAGTGTTTAGAGGTAGATGTTGCAAGTCAAGGTAAAAGTGAAGATGAAGCAGTTGAAAACCTTAAAGAAGCGTTAGAACTCTATTTTCAGCCTCCTTGTCCCACCGTAATGCCGAAAATTCGCAAATTTCAAGTATCCATCAATTAAGGAACTTCAATCTTTGAAAACACCTGCCTAATAATGCTTTCAACATCAAACCCTTCCGCTTCCGCTTCATAACTTATGATTACGCGATGTCTTAGCACATCCATTCCTACTTCATGGATGTCTTCAGGTGTAACATATCCGCGCTGTGAGAGGAATGCCCGCGCCCGTGCGGCAAGGGCAAGAAAAATAGTTGCTCGCGGCGATGCCCCATATTCAATCAGCGGACTCAATTCATCTAATTGATACGTTTCTGGTGCACGTGTTGCACACACAAGATCGACGATGTAAGTCTCTAACTGTTCAGCCATATAGATATCGCGCGTGAGTTCACGGAATCTGATAATGTCTTCACAAGAGACCACTTGTTGAATTTCAGCTATCTCTTCCGTTGTCATCCGCCGTAGGATTTGCAACTCCTCTGAATGTGATGGGTAGTTAACCTTTACCTTTAACATAAATCTATCTATTTGTGCTTCAGGGAGTGGGTAAGTGCCTTCCTGCTCAATCGGGTTTTGTGTGGCTAAGACGATAAATGGGTCGTCAAGTGGATAGGTAGTGCCGCCAATCGTGACCTGTCGTTCCTGCATTGCTTCTAACAACGCACTTTGCACCTTTGCCGGTGCGCGGTTTATTTCATCAGCAAGGACAACGTTGGCGAAAATAGGACCTTGCTTGGTGTAGAATTCGCCCTTGTGTTGGTCATAGATTAAAGTACCAATGAGGTCCGCAGGGAGCAGGTCAGGTGTAAACTGGAGCCGGTTGTAAGAAGCATCAATCGTTTTTGCAAGTGCCGCAATAGCAGTGGTCTTTGCAAGTCCAGGGACACCTTCCAGCAAAACGTGTCCGTTACAAAGTAATCCGATAATCAAGCCTTCAAGCAGTGCGCGTTGCCCAACGATAATTTTGCTTGTCTCGTCCAGAATTCTCTGAATGAGGCTGCTATCTGCCTGAATGCGGGCGTTCATTGCGTCTAAATCGTAGTTTTGCATATTTTAATAACTGTCAGATCACTAATATAGGTAAATAATACCTTTATTACGTTCCCTGCCTATTCCTCATAGTATCAGATTTATGGGTATGTGAGATCCCATATTAGGATCGTGCCGTCATCGCTTGCGCTGATGAGCGTTTGACCATCGGCACTAAAGAAAATGTGCGATATCCTTTGGCTGTGCCCGCGAAGCGTTTTCTTTTTCACCCTCGTTTTAGTTTCCCAAAGGTAAATATCACCCAACTTCATGCCACTTGCGAGCGTCTGTCCATCAGGACTGAAAGCAAGTGCCGAGGCGACTGTAGCTTTGTATTTTTGTTGGTTTTCTGCCCAGTTTGGATCCGTGACGACTCGGCTGCTGCCCGTTTCTACATCCCATAGAAGTATCGTTTTCTCTCTCATTATACTGTCACTTCCACTGGCGAGCATTCGACCATCCGGACTAAAAGCAAGACTCACAACATCATCAATATGTTCTGTGAAGGTGCGGATATGCTCTCCTGTCGCTACGTTCCGTAGCACGATATTACTGTCCATTCTCGGTACCTGTTGCCCTAACGTTTTATATACAATTGCGAGCACGCGTCCATCCGGACTAAATCGTGCTACATGAACATCTGTGCCTCCTATGTCTGTGATTTTGTAATCTCCAGTAAGCAAATTCCATACGAAAAGATTCGGATCGAAGAATTTCCCGATACCCGCGAAGATTTTGTCGTCAAAATATAAGTCTTCCGTACCACTAAAATCCTCTTGATCTTTTAGCTGCAAGGTTCGCTGTATGTCACCGGTATCTGCGTCATGGAGATGAATAACATTTTTTCGTTTGCCCGACGACCCCCAACTCGCGAGCGTTTGACTATCACGACTAAATGCTATACCGGAAACGTGCCGCCTGGGTCCCTTAAGTTTACTGTATTTACCAGTGTTGACATCCCAAAAATGAATAGTCCTTTTGAGAACTGAACTGCTTGCAAGCCTTTTTCCATTCGGGCTTAAAGCAATGTCCCAAACACTTATCTCATGTCCTATGAAGTTTTTTTCGTGCTGACCTGTGTTCGTATTCCATAGACGAATAACGCTGCAGCCAGGATTCATACCCACAAGCGTCTGTGCATCAGCACTTCGCGACACATGCCAAAAGAAACCCCCATACCCTGTTATTTTTTTCTTTTCTTTGCCTGTGTTAACATCCCAAAAACGTAACGTATCGTCATAACCTGAACTGGCAAGGGTTCGGTTATCTGGACTGAAAGCGACCGTCGTAACAGCACTTTTATGCCCCTTAAATCTTTTCTTTTCTTTCCCTGTGTTGACATCCCATATACGAATAGCACCATCGATGTGACTGGCAATCAAGTTTCCATCTGGACTGAAAACTAAAAACGGAATTTCAAAAATAAAAGCATCTGTTTCTAGTATTTTCCGCTGCGTTTGGGTGTTGACATCCCAAAGATTAATCTCCCAAATCTGGGTACGCCTTTGCCATTGCCCTTTATAACTATAACTTGCGATTGCTACTGTTTGTAAATCTGGACTAAAAGATACTAACTCTCCGTGTCGATGCCCCGATGGTTCAGCCTTAAGTGTTCGGACCTCTTTTCGTGTCGTAATATCCCAGAAACGAAAGGTATCCTTGTCACTGTCGCTTGCGACTGTTTTACCATCCGGACTGAATGAATTGTTGTATCCCCCTAAACTCATATACATGTTTGGCATGTTGTTAATGTGATCGTCAGTCGGCCCGTTTTCAACTGCTGATAGTGCCCTTTTGCGCTGCCCCGTTGCTATATCCCACAAGTCAACCATAGAGGTATACACGACTACCAGTGTGCGACCATCGGGCATAATGAAAACAGTATCAACACCCCAAAATAGTCCCGTCTTGTAAAGGTTTTCTTGTGTTCACCGGTAGAAATATCCCAGAGCTGTGCCATTCCATTTTCAGTTCCTATGGCGAGGATGTTACCATCAGGACTAAATGAGATACTATTGATAACACCGGTATGTGCTGCAAGTAAATGCTGTGGATTTGCTGTTTGCGCATCAAAAATCCAAACACCAATATCACTTACAACGGCTAACAGCTTGCCATCTGGAGAATACTGCATTACAGTGATAGCGCCTGAGCCAATACGTGCTTTTACGCCTTCCGGTAGATGCCACTGCTCATAGTCAAGACGCATGTTGCGTTCTTCTTTAAGCATTCTCTCGTTATCAAGGCGTTTAAAATAATATGTACCGCTGATAACAGTGAGAATTACACCTGTTAACACGCCTATAAAAAGTCGGTTAGAATAAAGGAATTTCAGCATTGCAAAGTCTCCTGGCGCAATGGGACCTCATTTTCAACAGAATTCAATTGCTTCACGTAAGTAAATAAAATCCTTCTTGGTTTTGAACGCGGGTGGTGCTTAGGAAAAGAAAGGCTGCGTTTCTCCTTCCTGAAAGGACTGTTCAAGCCAAGGATCCTTGGTTTTCTGTCTAAATTCAATGACCTTTCTACGCATTTCGTTGACTTTATCCTGTAATTCTGGGACATCAATAAGGTTTTTCGATTCTGCTGGGTCGTTCTGCATATCAAACAACGCTTCACGACTTTGATGCACAAAATCTTCCCGTTGTCGCTCTCCTAACTTCTGAATGTTGTCGTTTCGCACGGCTGTCCATGAAATAGAACGGAATAGGTCGCTTGGCAGTGGTGTTTCCAACTGATATGCCAGGTTGCGGACATACTTATATCTGCGTCCCCGTAATACCCGATATGGATAGTAGTTGGTCACTTCGTGGAAGCAGTGAGAATAGTATGTCTCTTCCCACTGTCCGTTGCCTGGATGCGGACTGTCGTCTTCAAGAATAGGGAGCAAGGACCTGCCGGGGAGTGCGTCTTCACCATCTGGATGGGAAACACCGCACCAATCTAACATAGTTGGGGCAAAATCAACCCAGTTGACAAGCGCTTGATTGCGGAGGCCACGCCTTTGTTGTGTAGGACTGGCAATAAGTAACGGACAGTGATGTCCACTATCAAAACTGGATGCTTTTGCACCAGGGAACGGCATGGCATGGTCTGTTGTTACAAAGACGAGTGTCTCCTCTGCACGTCCCGATGCATCAAGCGCATCTAAAGCTGCGCCGACAACAGCATCCCATCGCGAAACACTTTCATAATAGTCTGCGAGGTCTTCGCGGACAGCAGGGACATCCGGCAGGAAATTCGGCACGATTATCTCATCTGGAGAATAGGAACCTGGCTCAATACCAGCATGCTCCCGATCATTTCCAAACCCTTTGCCAGCACGATGCGGATAGGTGCATCCAATATGCAAATAAAAAGGCGTTCCCGTGTTTTCTGAAAGGAATTCTTCGATTTTCTCTGCAACTGCCACAGGGCTGCGAGGGTTAACCTGAGGTTCATAATCAAAAGGGTAAACACTCTTGGGTTCAACGTGCTTTTTCCCGATACACGCGGTGGCAAATCCGTGTGCTTTCAAAATCTTCGGGACTGACTGCATGTGTTCGTGCGTGCGGAATCCGTGAATGCCGTGGCAATGCCCATATTGTCCGTGTGTATGGCTGTGTTGCCCCGTGAGAATACAAGCACGACTCACTGCGCACGAAGGGCTTGTGCAAAATCCGTAGTCAAAAACAACACCGCGTTCCGCAAATTCATCAATGCGGGGTGTCCTAATGACCTCATTACCGTAACACCTTGCGATACGACTCCAGTCGTCCGCAATAACAAACATAACATTTTTATAGGTATTTTTCATAGTTCTCCTGACGCAACACCTTTTTTGTGGCATAAACTTCATAGTTTGTGCCACATTCCGCTTCATTTCTAACAACCGCTAATAGACAAAATTGATAGAAATGGTATCAAGTTATAGGGATGAGAGCATATCTCATCAATCTGAATTTGTTGGTTTACTATATTTTACATTTTACCCTAATTTTTATTTTTTTCCAAATTATATTTGACTTTACTTTGGAATTTGGTGTATAATACTATTAACTATCACATTAATACTTTCACGAAGGGGCCCCTTCTCAACTTTATTTTGGAGAGTATTGGTGTGATAGCCAGGGGACCCTGGATTTTTATTAAACCGGTGGAAGGTCTACCGAACAAAGACGGGGAACCCGACCAACTATCAGATATGCTATCAAAAGCATATCAACTCAAGTAGGAGAATAAAAATGAATTTCAGTTTTTTTAGATCGGTTAGCATTGCACTCGCGATGCTCAGTTTCCTGTTGTTCGGGATGGTAAAGAATAGTGAAGGGTTTGAAATCACGTCGATGTCTGTTGAGAACGGAGCCTCTGGCTGCTACGTGTCTTTGACAGCAGATGAAGACATCCTGTGGATTGACTGGTATATCGATAATGAACATGTCCATCACAGTATGTATAGTGCTGGCACAAGAAGTGTTTATGAAAACATTGGGTATCTCTCTGGCAGTCCGTTCGGGAAGAGCTATACCATAAAAGCCAAAGCTGTTCATTGGAATGAAAATGGAGAGGAACATGTCAGTGAGAGTGATCCCTACGATGTGTATGCCTATAGCACGCCAAAAACGGAAACAAAGGTAGGAAACTGGACCATGGCGGAATTGTACGCATCAGTCGATGTGGGATGGAACGGCCGCACCGCAGAAGTCTGGGCAGAAGCAACCGTCACGAACCAACTCCCAGAACCAATCAATGAGGGGTTTAATCTGTTTTATAGTGTTGTCCGCTTAACACCCAGAGGCCAACATGCAGCTAAAATATGGAACCAGCCGGGGCTACTGTGGGAAGGGGGCGTGCTGCCGGCATACGCTACGACACAGATGCCTTACTCTAAATCCGACTCCCTTGATGGGAGAGCGAACCTCCTACCAGAAGACCACACGTATCTGGTTCAAGGGCATCTCACGGTCTCCGCAAGCATCGGAGAAAATGTGGATAACCACACCGTCTCTGACTCTGAGAAACTCTTTTTTTCTGATGAGCCGCTTAATGAATAACTTTTGCGATTCTATTGTCTGCGGGTTCTCATAAGAGCCCGCAGACTCTAAACTAAAGGAGCTTTGCCATGAGAATGAAACGTTGCCCAACACTTTTGCATCTGTTTGGCTGTTTTGCTATTTTCTTGCTTTGTCAGTTGAATGTTGATGCCAAAATAGTGTTCCAAGCAGGACTGAAACACGCCGGAGACACGCGCTACCATATCTATGCGATGGATGATGATGGCAGCAATTTGCGGAGAATTACGCCCCCCCATCGTTATGATAGAACGCCGCAATGGTTTCCTGATGGAAAACGGATCGTGTTCGAAAGAGACTGGGGGGAAAACAAATTGAACACAGGGGAAACAGTGCGTAGAGAATTATTCATCATAGATGAAACAGGCCGCAATGAACATAGCTTTATGGTGGACAAACATCGAACAGACACAAGCCCCACCCCCTCTCCAGATGGTAGGTACATCGCCTTTGACAGTCTCCGGACGGGCGAGTTAGATATTTACCTCTACGACTTAGCACGTGACAAACTCACGGCGCTGACCGATAACAAAATAGAAGGCGGGTGGACCCAAGCGCCGAGTTGGTCTCCTGACGGTAGCCGGATTGTTTATCACAATGGAGAGGCTATCTGGGTCATGAATGCCGATGGTCGCAGAAAAGAACAGATCGTCCCTGCCCCTGACACTTGGACTCCCCGTGCTTATGTGTGTTGGTCTCCCTCCGGTAAGTATATCCTGTATTATGAGGCACATCTGGATCCCTTAACGCGCCTCCTTATTGTTCATGAGGTGTCCACGGGGAGGCGCGATATCCACCATTTGCCCGTGCCGGAGGGAAAATATGGGACTGTGGCCGGTTTAGCGTGGATGGGTGATGATAACACAGTGCTGCTTTCATATCAAGAAGCGGGGGGTGTCCGGAATATCTATCGGTATGATCTGAATAGCCGCAAAATGACGAAGCTCACCGATTTTCCACAAGGGCATGCTTACTATCCGCATTGGGTTGAAGGGCCGCTGGCTGTGTCTCCTTTGGAGAAAATGGCAACTCGGTGGGGATATTTGAAGCAAGCAAAGTGAAATATAAAGACGCCTCTCTTTATTCTGCCAGACTCTACACGAAAGGAGCTTTGCTATGAGAATGAAACGTTGCCCGACACTTTTGCATCTGTTTGGCTGTTTTGCTATTTTCTTGCTTTGTCAGTTGAATGTTGATGCCAAAATAGTGTTCGATGCGAAAATGAAACACGCCGGAGACAAGCGCTATCATATCTATGCAATGGATGATGATGGCAGCAATTTGCGTAGAATTACGCCCCCCCATCGTTATGATGGTTCGGCGCGATGGTTTCCTGATGGCAAACGGATCGTGTTCGAAAGAGACTGGGGAGAAGGCAGATTGAACACAGGGACAACGATGCGTCGCGAGTTCTTCATCATAGATGAAACAGGCCGCAATGAAAACAGTTTTATGGTAGACAACCATCGAACAGGGACAAGACCTGTCCCCTCTCCAGATGGTAGGCACATCGCCTTTAGCAGTCTCCGGACGGGCGAGTTAGATATTTACCTCTACGACTTAGCCCGTGACAAACTCACGGCGCTGACAAATAACAAAATAGAAGGCGGGTGGACCCAAGCGCCGAGTTGGTCTCCTGATGGTGACCGAATTGTTTATCACAATGGAGAGGCTATCTGGATCATGAATGCCGATGGTCGCAAAAAAGAACAGATCGTCCCTCCCCTGACATTTGGACTCCCCGTGCTTATGTGTGTTGGTCCCCCTCCGGTAAGCATATCCTGTATTATGAGGTACATCTGGATCCCTTAACGCGTCTCCTTATTGTTCATGAGGTGGCCACGGGGAGACGCGATATCCACCATTTGCCCGTACCGGAGGGAGAATATGGGCGAGTGGCCGGTTTAGCGTGGATGGGGGATGATAACACAGTGCTGCTTTCATATCAAGAAGCGGGGGGTGCCCGGAATATCTATCGGTATGATCTGAATAGCCGTAAAATGACGAAGCTCACCGATTTTCCGTTAGGGCATGCTTACTTTCCGCATTGGGTTGAAGGGACGCTTTCGTTGTCTCCATTGGAGAAATTGACAACTCGGTGGGCATATTTGAAGCAAAAGTTAGCAAAGTGAAATATAAAGACGCCTCTCTTTATTCTGCTCTCACAGTGAAGGACTACTCCCCTTTATAGTATAGTAGACTTTAGGATTAATCGGACATTGGGTTAGAAAACCACATCTACCAGCGGTGTTGTAGCATAAACTTTTAGTTTGTGTATATCAGTGCGCAAGCTGGAAGTTTACGCTACAAAAATGTCCTTTTAATTCTATCAGCACAAACTTTATGAAGTTTAAAAAATAAATTGGGTAATTTAGCGAGGTTAGGAAACCTCGCCAGCAGCAGGTGTACATCTCTGCTGGTAAGGCGGGGGAATCATGGCGAATACCATACGCGTATTCGCCATGATTCATACCGTTGATTTCTTCCGAACCTCGCTAAATTACCGAAATATTTTCTTAGTCTTCGGACAGATTGTGCTACTATGTGGCAACTTAAGGTTATTCTTACCCTAACGTAAGTTACGTATTCAGTAATTCCTGTAATTTTTGAGAACGGTATGCAAAAATCTTTTCTATATCCGGACGCACAAAAAGTTTGTTAATCAGTTGTCCTCCCATCACAGCATAGTGGACCTCATCTCCGACAAGTGTTCCCCCCTCAGTTTCAACAAATGTGTGTTTATGTATCCAGCATTTGTAGGGACCTCTGCGTTGTTCATCTGCGAAAAAATGTGGCGGGTTCCATTCGGTAATTTCGCTCTGCCATCGGACAGGAATACCGCGAAGTTTCAAACGATAATCTATCAGCGTGCCAACCGCCATCTCAATCGGACGAGGTGTTAGTACTACAAATTTGAGCCATGGTGGTGTAATCTCTGCAAGATTATGCGCATCCGAAAAGTATGAAAAGACCTCGTCCCGCGGCTTTTCAATTAGCTGCTCTGTTGAAAGTGTAAAAGTTTTCATTTTATCTATCCCAGATTTTCCAGTTGTCTAATAACAGCTATTCTTCAAGATAGTTGTCATTTATATAACGCGTAATCAACTCAATCTCTGGCTCTTCAAGATAAAGTCCAATCTCAATCATTCGACTAATGATCTCGGTTGTCTCCTCTTTAGACCGAGGTGGATAATCTTCAACATCGCCAAGAGAGTGACATTGTGAGCATTTGTCCTCAAAAAGTTCCTTTGCTTCTACTTCATCATAACTATCTGCGGTTGCCGATTCTACCTCCATTATAGAAGCTGCAATTTCAACAGCTGCTTTTGCTTCATTTGCCCGGATCTGTTCTGCCCGCTGCTGTTTAACTGCTGTTTTAATGTCGGGTGTGATTGCGATAAGATATGCGGAAACGCTCCACTCTTCTTCTGGAAAAATCGGTTCTCCGATAACAGGCTTTATCGCCATACGATTAACCAGACGCACCCAGTCTGGCGGTGTGCGTGGTTTAGCAAGAATCGTCCGCATATCATGACAGACAACGCATTTTCGTTGTAAAACATGTTGTCCTTCACGTAATTTCCGCTTTGATGCAAGTTGGTCGAGTGGTGCATCCGCTGGTAATCCGGCAGTTTCAATCAACTTTCGGGTTCTGGCGATACCTTCGTCACTAAATGCCCGTGTTTGGCTCCGAAGCACAGTTTCACGAAATGTGAACGGCACTGATAACCCTATCAATAGATAGGTACAAATCAGTAAAGAAACGCCGATATACGGCATTGCTTCTTCAAAATGCCGAAAAAATCGCAGAATGGCAACCTTAACCAAAATCAACACACCGATAGTAATCCCGAGCATTAAATGCGCCACAGTGCGCGGTGGTAATTCTACCTGATAATTCCACAGACGCGGTACCATGTGCCACATCATAAAGATATAAAGTATAGAGTATGCATAACCGAGGCATCTATGTAGCAGCATCAATGATCGCGGTGCTTCGCTTTTATGGGTTTCTTGATTAAATGGGTACCCCCATAACTTGAACATCAAGAAAACGGAAGCATTCGCTAATCCTAAGAAAATTAATCCGAGAATTGCACTTGTTGAAGTAGACATTGAAATATTCCTTTTGTGGAAAGTTGCGGGTTGATTTTATATTTCCCCGATCAAGTTCACGCTGGTTCAATTACACATCCAGCATAGGTCTATTTAATCGAGAGTGGTAAGGCGGTTCCATAACTGCGCGCTGCCGTTCATTTGCCCATTCGGGGATTGGATACGCTGGTACATAAGCCATATTACCTGCAGTATAGCGCGTTAAAATTGAACGCCTCGGATGATCGGCTGTCCATGGAAGCGTGCCATGCGTCACCGCCTCTGTGAAGATTATGGCATCACCTGCGTCACAGACGAGTTGTCGGATGTGTTCCTGATGCTTCTGATAAAGCCGCATCTCTTGCGGACACGGGTAGTTGCTCTTATGACTTCCCGGTATCACAATCAATCCGCCAGCACCAGGTGGCACATCGGTGAGTTGAAATGTGACAACAGTCAAACCGTTGTGCATCCTTCCATCGCGAAAAATATAATACTGATTCGGATCGAACCCAGGCCCTGATGAACCGTGAAAAATAAATCCCTCAGCACCTTTGTCCATAGAAAGAAGAAACATCTGATGATCCATCCGAAAACCCTTGCCCAATATTTCGTTCAGATACGGAACAAGGGTAGGATGTGCCAACATGTGCCGAAACGGATTACACCACGGTTCCTCCCATCCGAGCATCCCACCGAGTTCGCCTCTACCGTGTTCCCCTCTTAATTCTGGCGAACCGCCATCAAGTGTTTGCTCACGCGGACGAATATTCATGCTTTCGCCATGCTTGTCAATCGCTTCATTCGCTAATGCTACTTCTTCAGGTGTTAACACATTTTTTATAACGAGATAACCGTTCAGATCAAATAGATATTTTTCATCAGCATTCATCTTCTATCTCCTCTGTTCTGTCCTATAGTGAAACCAATAATTATTGATACACTGTGGTAGGTTCGGTTTCCTAACCGAACCGTGCTTATTCAGTCTCATAGTCGGCAGAATGCGCTTGGTAGAATGCGCGCATGGCATCCTACATGATTCTGCATTGGTTAGGAAACCGCATCTACCGGGGAGATGTTCCAAAATTTTTAGGTTTACTATATTTACACCGCATAAGCAACAGAACCGTCTTCCCGCAAAGGCGTAGAGCCGGTATTCATTGGTTGAAATGGCGTCGCTTCAATTAAACTATCGTCAAGTTCAACACCTAAGCCCGGCACTTCTGGAATCGGGATGTAGCCGCCTTCTCGCTGATACGCAACTTTGTAGACCGCAAAACGATCAGATTCATCAGCTTTGGTATATTCCTGTGTGACAAAGTTCGGAATGCTTGCATCTAAATGAAGTGAAGCAGCAGTAATCAGCGGGCCAAGAAAGTTATGTGTAACAACCGCGCTGTGATACGCCTCTGCTATTGCAGCGATCTTTTTACAGTGTGTCAACCCACCTGCTAATCCGACATCCGGACGGACATATTGTGGTCCACCTACTTCAAGAAGTTCACGGAATTCCCAGATACTTACATTGCGTTCGCCAATACCGAGAGGGGTTGTCATCCGTTTTGCTAATTCCCCTTGCGTTGTGATGGTATCTATCTGAATTGGGTCTTCAATGAAATAGAGATTAAAGGGTGCTAATGCTGACTCTAATACGATACTGTTCATCGGTGTCAGTTTCCGATGCACCTCAACAATTAGATCAAGATCGGGGCCGCCGCCTTCTCTTGCTGCAGCAACAAGGTCTCGCGCTGTTTTCACAAGTCGATCTAATCCCATATCCTGAAAATTACCGACCAATGGATCAAACTTAAGTGCGGTGAAACCTTCCGCTACCGCAGCTTTTGCAGCTTCAAACATCGTTTCCGGTGTGCCACCGCCGCCAAGAAGATGTAATCGGATTTTATCCCGACAGTTTCCACCTAACAATTCCCAGATCGGCACACCGAGATGTTTGCCTTTGATATCCCACAAGGCAATGTCCACTGCACTGATAGCCCCACTCAATGCCGTACCTTTAAAAGGTCCCATCCGGTAGAGATATTGCCAGTGATGTTCAATACGTAACGGATTTTGCCCAATGAGATATTTCTCAAAGGTATTCACAATCTTCTCAACTGCCTCAGGATAGCCCCAACACGCTGTCTGCCCAATGCCACTCAGCCCCGTATCGGTCAGAATCCGTACCACATAACCGTTTCCAATGAAAAACGACTCAATTTTGTCAATTTTCATATAGCCCTCCAAAAAAGTGGTTTTCTCTTGATACCGATTATTGTATCATAAGGACTAAAAATTTGACAATAAATAAGCAGCGATGCCCTAACGAACTTTTTTTGTTGAATAATTGTCGTAACTATGTTAAAATATGTTTATGAGGAAAAAGAAATGGACTTACATCCTCTATTTTAAGCTGAACATAACAGACTGAAAAAGGACATCACGTTGAAAATTCTGGTAATTGGGCAAGGAGGCCGCGAACATACACTCGCTTGGAAAATTGCTCAGAGTCCGCTGGTAGAAAAAATCTATTGCGCACCCGGGAACGCAGGCATCGCCCAAATCGCTGAACCGATTTCGGTAGGAGATGATTTTGCTGAACTCGCGGACTGGGCAGAATCCACTAACATTGACTTAACGGTTGTCGGTCCTGAAAATCCTTTAGCAGCAGGTATCGTTGATGTATTTCGTGAACGTGGCTTAAAAGCGTTCGGACCTGATAAACAAGCCGCACAACTTGAAGGAAGTAAGGATTTTGCCAAACAGTTGATGGTAGAAAATGACATCCCCACCGCGTCGTACCGCACATTTGTAGATGCAGATGAAGCGATTGACCATATCAAAACGAACAAAACCTCGGTTTTTGTCAAAGCGGATGGGTTAGCCGCTGGCAAAGGTGTTATCCCCGGACGAACAATTGATGAAGCAATTCAGGCAGTCAAGACAATTTTAGTAGATAAGGCGTTTGGAGACGCAGGAAATAGTGTTGTCATAGAAGAAGAGTTAATCGGCGAAGAAGCTTCGTTTACTGTCCTTGTTGATGGGTCTTTTTGCTTGCCATTTGTCAGCTCGCAGGATCACAAGATGTCGCACGATGGGGATACCGGCAAGAACACTGGTGGGATGGGGGCATACTCCCCCGCACCTGTTATGACACCTGAGCTGCACGATTATGTAATAGAACGCGTTGTTTATCCTACTGTCAACGGTATGGCAAACATCGGATGTTCATTCAAAGGTGTGTTATATGTTGGGCTAATGATTACAGATACAGGTCCAAAGGTACTGGAGTTCAACTGTCGTTTCGGAGACCCTGAGGCACAAGTCCTATTGCCACGACTCAAAAGTGATCTTGTGCCGTTATTGATGGCATGTATTGATGGAACGCTTGAGCAACACGCTGATGTGGATTGGCACACTGAATCAGCCGCTTGTGTTGTAATGGCTTCTGGAGGATACCCAAACCCGTATCAGACGGGAAAGATTATTACAGGTTTAACAGATGCCGCATTGATTGATGGTGCTACCGTTTTTCACGCGGGAACAAAGCAGGATGGAGAGAACGTAGTTACAGCAGGTGGACGCGTGTTAGGTGTTACAGCGTTGGCAAATGACTTAAAATCGGCTATAGAACAGGCATATCGTGGTGTTTCTGCTATCCATTTTGATGGCGCACATTGGCGAACTGACATCGGATATCGGGCATTATCAAGAATCTGAAATATCAATCTTGTTTGATAAAGGTTGTAAGGTTTCAGGAAATGGTAAATGAACTCACATATAAAATCGCGAAGTGTTGCACACCCGAAGAAGATAATACAATTATTGGCTATTTCAAGGAGGATGGTACCATCACTGTCCACGATTCATCATGTCCAGCAGTTCCCAGTTTGAGAGCGGAAAGGTTACTTGATGTGTCGTGGGACGAGATTCATAAATCCAAAATTCCTGATACTTCACAGGATATTCCAGCTGAAGTTGCGGAATTAGATGAAACAGATTACTTTATACTGAAACACCATCAAGAATTAGGAATGGACTATTCTATCGTTGTTGCTGAAACTTTAAGAATTCCACTTGAAGAAATGCAGCAACGGCATCGCAAATTAAGGGAACTTGGTGGATTGAAACGTGTCCAAGGACGTATCATCCATTACAGAAAAAATATCGTCAAAGGAAAATGGATAAAACATCGAAACCATACATACTATGAACTGACAACCGAAGGCAGTCAATGGATTGATGCCTTTGAAAGACTATCTTACAGTAACGATTAAAACCTTTATTATAGTGAAATCCACAATTACCTGGACATTGGCGAGGTTAGGAAACCTCACCAGCGGAGGACCTCTTTGCTGACGAGGTTTCCTAACCTCACCAGTGCAGAGTGTCAAATAATTTCATAATCTACTATAAAATCATTGGAGGATACCAAAATGTTAGATGAAATGAAAGACCGGTATTTCGAAAAAGAACAGCGTAAAACTCGGATGCGCTCAATAATTTTGCTGTCGCTTATTTTTCACATGACTGTAGCTATTGTTTACCTTTTCATGCCTTTGAATCCGGTAGCGAACGACCAATCAGACGCGTTGGCTTTTGACCTATTCAAAGAAGCTGATCCGTTATTGGAACGAAGGCTTAGACCGAAACCACCGCTGAGCAAAAAACGTCTTGATCCAAAGCAAAAGCTCGCGAAAGACGCGGAGCAGAAGAGAGTTAATGCCGCAAAGAACGAGCGCGACGAAGTTGTCAAATTGAGTGAAAAGATTGTCATTCATGACGTTGAAGTCAACAATGCACCTATAGAAGAATTAGTGCCAGACTTGATGACAGACGCAAAGTTAAGGGAAGCTGAAGCTTCAAACATGAGCCGCCTTGTTTCACAACCCGGCCAGACTGATGGCAAAGGTATTGTAACAGGACAGACGCGCGCAAAAGGTAACGGAACCGGCAAATATCGCGGAACTTCACAAGGCGGCGGCGGTGGACTTCTTGAAGGGGGTGGCCGTTCTGGCGTTAACGACCCGCTCGGTGTTATTAATTTTCTCAACAGTCTTGACGGTCCGCAAGATGTCATTTTCTGCCTTGATGTCACTGCAAGTATGCAAGCCGCTGGCTTAGAAATAAAACTGGAATTGGCTCTAAATTCGATCAGAGATTCAATTTTGATGCTCGGAAGTGAGTCCACTTTTAATATTGTGCCGTTTGATAAGACGGCTAAAATGATGAGTGAGAAGCTACTCCCCGCAGACGACGTAAATATCCATCGTGCTTTATTTTATCTTGACTCTTTCACGCCTGAAAGTATCCAAACTAATGTGGGGACTAATATCCTTGCGGCGCTTGAAAAGGCTTTCACGTTTGATTCTTCTGTTATTGTTTTGGTGACAGATGGACTCCCTACAACGGGTAAGGGATACAATATAGAAACTGATACACAGAAGATTCTTGATTTCGTGCGTGAAAAAAATACCAAAAGTGCCAGAATATATGTTGTAGCTCTTGAGGTTGATTTGCAGCGTTCCCCTGGTGCTAATTTACTCACCTCTCTCGCTCAGGAGCATAACGGAGAAATTAAGGCTGTTGGTTCGGAACAGTTGCAGGAGCTAAACAAAAAAGTCCGACGTACTAAAGACATACCTTTTACATCACAGTAGTTCGTTCCGGACGCATAGTGAATTGAGGCAAGGACATAATAATTGGTGTAGTCACGTAATTTATAGTCCAACCCACAATTACCTGGATATTGGCGAGGTTCGGAAGAAATCAACGGTATGAATCATGGCGAATGCCATACGCGCATTCGTCTTTAGGCATTCCCCGCCTCGTCAGCAGCAGGTGTACATCTCTGCTGGCGAGGTTTCCTAACCTCGCCAAATTACCTAAATTTCTTTGAGATTGTGCCTGTGAGCGCGCAAACTGACAGTTTACGCTACAAATTCTTGCAAAAAAATAAATTATTCTCTATTAAAAATTGAATGTTGTCTACTGGTAACAAAGATATGAATCAAAAATCGGCTTCAGATACTATCCAACACTTTCGATTAGATGGCAAGGTAAGCCTTGTAAGTGGGGCAAGCCGCGGCATCGGTAGGGCAATGGCGGAAGGGCTTGCAGGTGCAGGTTCAAAACTTGTCATTGCTGGTAGAGAGATGGTTACACTTACGCCTGTTGCTGAACAAATTGCTGATGAAACAGGCAGCACCGTCCTGCCAATTCAGGCAGATGTCGGTAATCTGCAGGAGATTGACTCTCTCGTTGATCAAACCGTCAAAACTTTTGGCCGGCTTGATGTGCTGGTGAACAATGCGGGTGTGAACGTCCGAAATCCCGCATTGGACTTCAGTGAAGAAGATTGGGACTTCGTTACGGATGTCAATTTGAAAGGTGCGTTTTTCCTTGCAAAAGCCTGTGGCAAAGTGATGGAAAAACAGGGTGGCGGTAAAGTTATCAATACGTTATCCCTTACATCAGCCATAGGGCTTCCCACAAGTGTGGCATATACTGCTGCGAAAGGTGGTCTCTTGCAACTCACAAAACTGCTTGCGGTTGAGTGGGCAGAACACAATATACAGGTGAACGGAATTGCACCGGGATTCATACGGACAGAAATGACTGCGCCCGCACGGGAAAATAGCCGAAACGAATGGATACTCAACCGCACGCCTGCATATCGCTGGGGTGAACCTGAAGATTTGGCCGGATTGACGATTTTCTTCGCATCTAACGCTTCCGATTTCGTTACCGGTCAAATGGTGTTCGTTGATGGTGGATTTATGGCAGGCAGCGACTGGAGAAAACGCACATAGTATGGAAACCCAGCCAGCACTTTCTGCTTTGGAACAAGCGGAACAACTTATCCAAGAATTTAACATTGAAAGTGCTACGTTATTTGACCATAAACCTGTTTTAAGAATACAGGTGCCTGACTCTGAGTTTGCGCGTGTACTGGAACTGCGAACTGCGCTCGTTGAAAAACTCAAACCCACCGGATTCCGTTTTATCTCCCTTGACCTTGACCACAAAACGGCGTGATAAAGTGCATACCTACTCAACACACATTTGTCAGTCCTGCATAGGTTGAATAAATGACGCGAAGCCCATCGAATGGCACATACGTCCGAGGTATTGATTTGAAAGTCCGCGATTTAGACGAAAAATGGTGAAAACACGACTCAATATCTCTAATTGCCATCCCAATCCAAAATTACGACAAAATCCTCAGACATTCACACCTGACAAAAAACTTGATTTTCACCGCACAATATGGTATACTTTAATAACTGATACATGCAATTATAGGAGAACCGACTGGAAGTAGAAATAAGGAGACCCATGCCAGAACCCGGGCGTGAACCAGCACCAACAAAAGACCTCGTCACCGCATATCTCAAGGAAGTCAAAACCAAAGTAGATGCATGTATCTTTGACTTTCTTCCCACCACCCATAAGCACCAGGACGTACATCAACTATATCAAATGATGTTAGATTATCCGCGGCGTGCGGGCAAAGGATTGAGACCTGCGCTCTGCTTGTTGATCTGTGAGGTATTCGGTGGGGATGCAGAACGTGCTATTAATACTGCTGCATCACTTGAACTGCTGCAGAATTGGCTGCTTATTCACGATGACATTGAAGATGGCTCTGAACTCCGACGGGGTGAACCGTGTCTACATCAAAAGCATGGAATCCCGATGGCTATAAATGTAGGAGACGCACTACACTGTAAAATGTGGGAGATGCTTCACCAAAACACTGATATCCTCGGACATGAGCTCGCCTTCCAGATACTATCCGAATTTATACAACTGAGCAATCAAGTCGTTGAAGGGCAACACATTGAATTGAGCTGGGTCCACAATAATCAATGGAATCTCAACGAAACCGATTATTGGACTATGTGTATCCAAAAAACTGCGTGGTACACTTGCATCACACCGTGTCGCGTGGGGGCAATTATCGGCGGCGCAAGTGCCGAAGAAACCGATGTCTTTATTGAAATCGGAAAATCTCTGGGAGTTGCATTCCAAATTCAGGACGATATTCTCAATCTAATTGGCGATGTCGGTAGATACGGTAAAGAAATTGCTGGAGACATTAGTGAAGGTAAACGTACACTTGTGCTTATTCATCTCTTCAATTCATGCACTCCATCAGAGGCACAAAACGTTATTGACATCATGGCACGACCACGAACTGAAAAAACGGAAGCAGAGGTGCAAAGTGTCCTGCAATTGATGCAAAAATACAACTCTATTCAATATGCACAAGAGTGCTCTAATACACTATTAAAAGAAGCAGTAGAAAAGTTTAATCAGAATTTTGCCCACCTTTCAGATAGCAGGGCAAAACATCTATTTTTATCCCTAATTCACTTTTTCGTTGAACGCGAATATTAGTAAGGAGAACACATTTTAATGGCTAACACTGGTATATCATCTGGCAAATTGAGAGGACTCATGAAACTCGCCGACGCAAGCGGCAAGTTTAAAATGATGGCGATTGACCAACGCGGTTCTATGGTAACCAAACTTGCAGAAGTCCTTGGCACCGACAAGACGAATGTCCAATATTCTGACGTCGCATCACTCAAAACCTTAATAACACGAATTCTTGCGCCAAATTCTACCGCAGTTTTGACTGACCCTATCTACGGACACCCGTATTCAATTACGGAGATTCCACGGGATGTGGCACTACTTCTTGCCTATGAAGAATCTGGCTACGTGAGTGAAGGTGTCAGTGAAAATGAGCGTCTTTCTAATCCTATTGAAAATTGGACTATTGAAAAAGCACAGCGCGCCGGCGCAGACGCTATCAAACTACTCGCTTATTATCATCCTGATGCTTCTGAAGCAACCTTGCAGCATCAGCAAGCCTTTGTCCGTCATGTTGGAGATGAATGTGAAAAACATGACTTGCCGTTTCTTCTCGAACTCGTAAGTTATGCCCTTGAAGGCACAACAAAAAGCGCTGCGTTTGCAAAACAGAAACCGGACTTGGTCATCCGTAGCGTCGAAGAATTTACTGTCCCATCCTATAAAGTTGATATTCTAAAATTAGAATTTCCAGCAGATCTAAAATATACGGCTGAATACCAAGATCGTGCATTTTATGCAGGCGAATCTGCTTACGACTTGAGTGAAGTTAAAGATGTCTGCTACAAATTGAATGAGACATCAACGTTACCATGGGTCATTTTGAGTGCTGGTGTAGATATTGAGGAATTCATTGAAAACGTTCAACTCGCCACAGCAGCAGGCGCGAGCGGATTCCTGTGCGGGCGTGCTATCTGGAAAGATGCTGTTGATTTTTTCCCTGACATCAGCGCAGTTACGCAGTTCCTCGAAAATGAGGCAACAACCAATTTCCATAATGCAAATGCAGCCGCAGAAAACGCGTTACCGTGGTTTGAGCATCGCCACTTTGGCGGTGTTGAGAACATCCATCTTGCCAAGCAATCAAAAAATTGGTTCCAAGATTATCAGTAGCGGACAGACAATGGATTTGTCCTACTGAAGCACGTTTTCAATTTTATCGAGAATTTTGCGCGCTATATCAAGGGTGATCTCATCGGAAACTTGCCCGCCGATTTCGGCGACAAGGACAACAATGGTGCCTCGAACAAAAAGCCAATTCGCACCCGCTTGCCACACTGAGTCTCCAAGTACAACCTGATCTTTGGATACTGATTGATAAATAGATTCGTGTCCACCGAATTTTGAGATGGTCCGTGGAGACAATCGAGCGCGACCCTCATCAGCTGCCGTGTAAGCCTCATCAGCGGATTGAAAAAACCAATAATTTAGCACAACTTGCGCAGCAGGCGCATTATTCAGCCACCACCGGTCACGCCAACCGAACTGCGCAATGGGTTTCGCAGGCGCAGTCGGAGAATAGAGTTCTTGAGTGGAACTCAAACGTGCCGAATAGGCTGATAAATCTGCTGCAGTTAATTGAATTGATTCCAGTGTAATGTTCATAATAAACATGATAACATGTCCACAGCACAATTTCTAATTAAAAACACAAATTTATTAAACATTTTCTACCTAAAAAGCAACTAATGCTTTAAGTTTTTATATATTCTGTTAAATTAACGTGAGTTTGATAAAAGCCTATTGTAGCGCAAACTTTCCAGTTTGCGCCCATAGCACACAAACTGGAAAGTTTGTGCTACAAGAACCGCAAGGTAGGCCCCTCGGAGAAAAGCCTTGTTATTGAGCTGATGTTATTTATTATCAAACTGGCGTTAAATTACGTCAATCTAAACAAAAAATATGAAAATTCTGTCACGTTATTGTCTTAAAGAGTTCATTCCACCATTTTTAATTACACTTATCTGTTTCACTTGCATTATACTTTTTGATGAACTTTTTCGGCTTGTTAAGCTTTTCGTTAAGAAAGGGGTTAGTCCGCTTTATCTAATTGAATCGCTGTTGTATGTGATGCCCGCAACGGTTATTCTGTCAATTCCGATGGCGGCGTTAGTTGCGATCCTGCTGGCATTAGGACGCCTCTCCACAGATTCAGAAATTATGGCAATGCGGGCGCACGGAGTCGGTTTCCATCAACTTATGGTCCCTCTCTTGATTGTAACAGTCTTTTTAAGTTTAATTGACTTAGCGTTGATGGAATATGTGCTGCCTAAAGCTACTCTTGCTTCTGTCTCACTCAAACGCGACATCCAAAGACACAATCCTGCCCTCATTTTGGAAGAAGATACCGTCATGAAGGAATTGGAGAGTGAAGGTAAACTTTGGATGTACGAATCCACGGATCCAAAAACAGAACGCCTGCAGAATGTGAAAATCTGGGATGAAATTTTGCCGGGACAACCGCGTTTCACCCTTGCAGAATCTGCCCGTCTCGGCTTTGAAGATGGCAATGCCAAGTTGACGCTTTACGATGGACACACCTATGAGCCTTTAACGGACGGTTCCGAAGGATTCAGAATAACCAAATTTCAGGAACAGCAACTGGCTCTCGACTTTAAAAAAGACCTACAACGCGGCGAATATAAGACACAACATCCGCAAACAATGCCCATTGAAGATCTCAAAACACACATCAGAAAATTGGAAGCTGCGCAGAAATCAGATAAAATATCTGAATACACAACCAATAGAATTCGCTATGCTAAGGTTGAATACTACAAAAAATTTGCTCTCCCGTTTGCCTGCTTAGCATTTGGTATAATCGGCATTCCCCTCGGATTTATGGTGCAAAAGAACGGAAGAATGATTGGATTTGGTATCGGATTAGCTATAATATTGCTATATTATCTGCTACTGCAGATTGGGCAAAGTAGCGGCTTAAGCGGTAAATTACATCCCGCTCTTGCAATGTGGTTTCCAAACCTTGTTGTTGGAATGCTCGGAATAGCTCTTATTACAAGGATGTTTGGCGAAGGCAAACTAAACGCATGGCGAAATAAAGAGAGCAAAGTCCCGCTGTAGTCAATAGAAAAGCAGAATCTTAACGAGTAAAATAGGGAAATCGTTTGAACATTTTAGACCGGTACCTTATAAAAGAATACCTCAAAGCCTTTCTTATAGGTTTTTTCTTTTTTAGCGCGCTTGTTGTTGTCGTTCGTTTATTAGATAAGGACATCAAAAACTTTGAGGAGGGTATCACTTATCTGACCGCAGTGAAAATTATCCTATACCAAGCACCACGGCGGATAATGGAGATCGTACCGGTATCAGGTTTTGTCGCTACCTTTTTCGTTCTTGGGCGAATGATTCGTAATAACGAATTTGTTGCGATGAAAGCGGGGGGAATGAGTGTCTACCGAATTCTTACCCCTGTTCTTATTGTAACACTCGTTATTTGCGCGTTCTTTGCACTTTTTTATGACCGTATTGCTTCTCCTGCTTACCATGAAGCGAATCTTTTACAAAAAAAAATAGGACCTAGCTACGGTAGACACCTTGTCTTTAAAAGTAAAGGTAATCGTATCTTTTA
This sequence comes from Candidatus Poribacteria bacterium, assembly GCA_965221425.1. Lineage (GTDB taxonomy): Bacteria > Poribacteria > WGA-4E > WGA-4E > WGA-3G > MSPOR6. Next base: position 3,014,629 of record OZ244889.1, read on the forward strand.
TTCGCATCGAATCAATTTAAAAAAGAAAGAAATCCGTAATTTGACCGTTTGGGAATCGAATGAGGCGGGAGAACTTGAGCGAACAATTTATGCGAAGGCAGCAACGTGGACACCGACGCATTGGGAACTCACCGATGGACACATTCGTCAATTTAAAAATGAAGCAGAAGTCAGTTATGAAACTTTTGATGAGAAGTCTATAGAACGCTATGAAGACCCTGCACGTTTCATCGGCAGCGACAAAGACCCAAAGGCAATGACGATTAAGGAACTTAAAGAGCAGATTGCCTATAAAAAAGAAGCAGGGCAGATTTCACGGATAGAACAAGTGAAATTGCATCACAAAACGGCATATCCATTTGCAGCTGTTGTTGTTGTTATGTTAGGCGCGCCGATTGCAATCCGTTTCGGAAAAGCTGGCTTTTTTGCCGGATTAGTCATTGCTTTCTTCCTTGTTTTTATCTATTGGGCACTCTCTTTTGCGACACTTGAAGGACTCAGTGAAAACGGCAAACTCCATCCGTTTTTAGCGTGTTGGGGAGCAAACATTTTGTACGGTATTGTCGGCAGTATCCTAATATGGCGCACGCCAAAATAGAGATTTCACTATAAGTCTGTTCCCACAGTTTCAACATCTATCATGATTTCCCAAAAACTCGGCAATTTCTTCTTCAAAATCCGAAGTTTTACCCCGATTCCATTTATCCTCGCGTTGGTCTATTTCGCTAAACCAGCATGGCATACTACACTAATAGGTATCCTATTAACCGCTATAGGCGAATTTCTTCGAATATGGGCAGTCGGATATGCAGGCGGTACTACACGTGCCACATCTCTCGGTGCTGCCCGCGATCTTGTTACAACAGGTCCTTATAGTTATGTCCGCAACCCGCTTTATCTCGGCAACTTCTTGCTCAGCTTCGGAATCTGCATTGTTGCCAATGTCCTTTGGTTAATACCTGTTCTGGTAGTCGGATATTTTATTCAGTATCTTCCCATCATCACTGTAGAAGAGACATATCTATTGGAATCATGTGGGGCCATCTATCAGGTATATCAGGAACAAGTGCCGCGCTTCTTTCCCCAGTTTATCCCCTATTCCTCCCCATCGGCACACGATTTTTCTTGGGCACGCGCTATTAAAAGTGAAAAACGCACTTGGACTGCGATTGTTTGTGTTATCGGATTAATTTTTGCGAGAGGACTTGTTTAATTTACTTTTATAGGATACATTGGCAGCTAATTTCATCATATCAAGAACTCAAAATTTTCCTTGACAAAAATGCGCTAAAGACATATCATTTCAAAAAGTTTAGTAAGCCCGTTTAAAGTTAATCTGCTTGTAATGTGAATCTGTGAACAATTCCTCTTATACCAAATCTACCGTCCGAAAATGGGACAAATCCGGTTAATTTGGTATTAATTCCCAAATAAAGAACAATGGCAAACACATTAACCCAACGAATTCAAACTCGTGCTTATGAACTTGGGTTTGAACTTGTCGGGATTACCCCTGCCGAACAGAGCCAAACCATTCAGCGTTATCAGCAATGGATTGAAAGCGGATATGCTGGTAAAATGGACTACCTTGAAAGACACCTACCCCTCAAGGAAGATACGCGAAGACTCCTTGAAGAAGCTAAATCTATTATTAGTCTCGCGATGAACTATTATACACTGGATACACCTAAAGCGTTAGCAGAAGATCCCAGTCGTGGACAAATATCTCGCTACGCGTGGGGTGACGATTACCACGATATTATCCGAGAACGTCTTCTACTACTTGTAGAATTCATCAAAGACACTGCTGAAACTAATCTTAAAAGTCGTGTTTTCGTGGACTCTGGACCGATTTTGGAAAGGGAATATGCCCAAAAAGCCAAACTCGGTTGGATAGGGAAAAACACGAATCTGATTAATTGGCGTTCAGGATCATGGTACTTCCTGGCAGAGGTGCTTGTGAGCATTGAGTTGGAATATGAAACGCAAACGCTTCGTGGCAGTTGCGGCACCTGCACGAAGTGCATTGAAGCATGTCCAACAGATGCAATTATTGAACCGAATTTGCTTGATTCAAGGCTATGCATCTCCTACTTGACAATTGAATTAAAAGATAGCATTCCGAAAGAACTCCGTCCCCAAATCGGAAACATGATTTTTGGGTGTGACATCTGCCAAGAGGTTTGTCCCTGGAACAGCAAAGCGATACCAACAACTGAACCTGCGTTTCAACCACGCGACGGAAACCTCGCCCCTGAGTTGCTAAGCCTTATCAGCATGGCACAAACCGAATTTAGCAAAAAGTTCAAAGGAAGCCCTATCAAACGCGCGAAGCGCAGAGGATTCTTACGAAATGTTATCGTTGCTATCGGCAATTGGCGGTCACGTGCCGCTGTGCCTGCTCTCCAAAAGGCATTAACTGACGATGAACCCTTACTCCGCGGACATGCAGCATGGGCATTAGGACAGATCGGCGGGAAAACTGCTAAACACGCATTGGCAACTCGGTTAGCATGTGAAGATGATTCTGCGGTTATTTCAGAAATACAGGATGCACTGCAAGTAATTGCGGGTGAAGATGAAAACCCTCATGTGTCAATTTAGTATCCTTTTCTCCTGTCAGAATCATGGATGAGCGCGGATTTCTATGAATTTCTGAATAGCATCAACCAACTTTCCAGCGCCAAACCGCACTACATCCGTTGCAGGCAAACCAGTTTCTGCTTCCGCTGCAGCGATTGCTTCATACGCTTGTTTTTCAGACAGGTCGAAACAATTGAGCGCTAATCCGATCACCTTAGCTGGCTTTATAGGCGCAGTTAACATCTCATACTGTGCGATCATCTCAGATAAAGATGGCAACGGCACTGTATACCGCGCGACCTCTTTCCGCGAGGGTTGATGACAAAATATCATTGCATCAGGCATGCTGCCATGGAGTAGGCTCAATGTCACACCGGAATATCCCGGATGTACCAAAGAACCTTGTCCTTCAACGATGAGAAGGTCGTGATTTTTCGCGCCTTCAAGTACAATTTGCTCAGCAGCACCAGCGGTGAAATCAGAGACAACAGCGTCAATCGCAATACCCCATCCCCATACCATAATACCGTTCTGTCCTGTCGGACAAAATTCAGCAGTGAGTTTCTGTGCCCTTGCAAAATTTGTAATCTCTATGCCAGATAACATTTTCCCAACGCGGCAATCTGAACCGACAGTGAGAATAACAGTCGCATCTACATCCGCAGCTTTACACGTTGCCACAGGTAAATTATCTGGTGGTTTCCTTGCATCCCATAGCCTTACATTGTGTGCCTCTGCCAACTCAGCCAGTTCAGCATTCTCACTCAGAAAATGGTGGAGCCCGCTCATGACATGTAATCCACTTTTGATCGCTTCACGTAGAATCCCACGCCATGCCTCAGGCAATTCACCACCGGGTGGGGCTATACCGATAGCCAACATTGTCGGTTCAAACTGCATTGCCTCATCAAGATCGCGAACAACCGGAAGCCCTTTGCCGATTTCAATTATTTCACTGACATCTGTTCCCGATTTTGTGCTATCAATGACTGCAACAACGTTATCAGGAAGGTAACGCACCAAAACAGTTGCAGTCTTCGATTCAAGAACGCCGAAAGATCCTTCAGCAAGAATAACGATTTTATGTGATTTGGGGTGCAATTGTTTATTCATTTATCAATAAAATATCACAAATTGAGAGTAATTTCAAGGGAGATATAAAAGAACAAAAACACGGATGTGTAAATATTTTAGCATTAACTATGTCATCTTTCTTGTTGGAGGGCTTTGGAAGCCCGATTTATCCAAATCAACGCCGAATACGTTTTTGGTATTTGGCGGGGTTGAAAACCCCGCCAACAAGGGTAAGAAGTATTTTTGTCAAAAACTTTACATACCCAAAAAGCCTCTCTTGACACTACAAATCCATTATGTTAAAATTCCGAAAATGACAATTGAGAAACCTTATCCAGAAATTATCTTTGAACAGATGCAACAAAAAGACCTTGAACAGGTGATGGCAATAGAAGAGGAAGCCTTCCCCGATCCCTGGTCTAAATCATTTTTTACACAGGAACTTCGGAAAAGAAAAACATACATACATTTATATATCGCGCGGTTAAATAATGAAGTTGTCGGATATGTTGTTTTTTACATCTTCTGGGGTGAAGGACACATCATGAATATTGCCGTAGCCGCTGAATATAGGCGCCGCGGTGTGGCAAAATATCTACTCGCGTCAGCCTTAGAGGTCGTTCGAAAAAATGCGGGGAAAGAAGTATTTCTTGAAGTTTCTGTCAATAATACCGCAGCACAGGAACTTTACAAGCAATTTGGATTTGAAGTCTACGGTATTCGTAAAAGATACTATAGCAACGGTGAAGATGCGTACGTCTTGCGAAAAGAGGTGCAACGTTAATCTTCGCAAACTTTGTCAAGGTACTCAAAGTCATAAAACTTTCCTACAAAAGAGGTATTAATTATGAAGTTTGATATAGCACGTTCTGCTTTTTCCGCCACACCTTCCGAAGAGATGCTTTCACTTTCAATTCGAAGGCAAGAAGCTCGTACTGCTGGTAGGAACGGCTGGCGAATCATTGAGGAGGAGGTCAATTGGCAGGCAACTGAAACCGCTATTATTGTCGTTGACATGTGGAATAAACATTGGTCCTGGGGAGCAACTGAACGCGTCAACATTATGGCACCGAGAATGAATATTGTTCTACAGCGCGCAAGGCAGCAAGGTGTCCAGATAATCCACGCGCCTTCTGATACCATGGATTTCTATAAGGACCATCCCGCACGTACCGCTATACTTGAGATGCCGAAGGCAGAACCTCCACAGGAACGCGAAATGCCCGATCCACCTCAGCCTGTAGACGCATCCGATGGCGGTTCAGACACAGGTGAGACACACATGTATGGCGCTTGGCACCGTCAACATCCAGCCATTGAAATTGATAACACGGATGCAATTAGTGACAACGGACACGAGGTGTACAACCTACTCGCGCACAAAGGAATTCAGAACATTATTATTATGGGCGTGCATACCAATATGTGTGTACTGGGGCGTTCTTTTGCTATTAAGCAGATGGTACGATGGGGTTTCAATGTTGTGTTAGTTCGCGATTTAACTGATGCCATGTATAATCCCTTCAAGCCTCCCTATGTTAGCCATGAAGAAGGCACGCAGTTAGTCGTCGAATATATTGAGAAATTTTGGTGTCCCTCAATTTTGAGCGGTGATCTAACTACCCCTGAACCAGCAGAATAGCGTCAAATCATCTTTTTTTCTTTATAGTGGATTCTACAATTATCTTTACATCTGATCTGTAGGAGGGAACTCCGATTCCCAACGGCTAATAGGTTGAGTCGTGATTTGGAGATCACTCCTACAGAAGAAGTGTAAACTTATTTTTCTAATTCACTATAAGCATAGTGAGTCACAGCGATCTCGCGCTACATGGAGAGAAGTCAGAAAAAAAGCCCACGACACTAAAAGCACCGCGAGCTTTTTCTTGAATATGAATTGATTATTGACGATTATTTTTCAACGCACCCCATGTCGTTGTCAACTTAGCTTTTGCATCTACAGCTGTGCTGACGCTTGGCACTGCCTCTAAGGCACTGAACATGGCGTTTCTATCAGTTGCACCCGTTTCCGGGTTCCCGGCGAAATCAAAATCAAGCGTGCCATCAGTGACCTCAATTGCTTCATACTTCTTGATATCTATCTCGTCTTTACCGGGTGTTACATAGAGCGGTTCAACAATCTCATCTTCAATAATAATGTCAAAACCTCGATTGTTCGGGGACCAATGCTCACCAACAAGATAGGTCACATCAAAAGAACCGTTACCTGTTTTGAATTGGTACTTAACGGTGGCAGGATATTGTGCCCAACTCACAGCGTAGAAAAGCTCAATATCGTAACCAGCTTCTTGCGCTTGTGATTTTGCTTCATCAGTCAAATTAGCGACTTCAGCAGTACGTGGAGCTGCTTCAATCCATCCACCCCATGCCTGATCGGCTTGTTGCGCACCGCGCCACACTCGGCCTTTCGAATCGGTAAAGTCGTCCACCTTTCCACCTCGCACTCGGTATTCCTCTGCAGAGAGCAGACACGGTACCGCAAAGACCGCAAGAAAAATCGTTAATGTCAATATACTGAGTAATTTCATATTTACCTCCGTTATGTTAATCTTGTCGTTGCTCTTTAAGAGCACCCCAGGTTGTGGTTAGTTTCTGTTTCGGATCAACTGCTAATTGTGAAGGGACTACCTCTATCCCACTAAACATCGCGTTGAGATCACCTTTGCCAGTGTCCCTATTACCAGCAAATACAAGGCTCATCACTTTGTCCTTAACCTCAATGCCTTCATACCGTTTGATGTCTATCTCATCTTTGCCGGGTGTTACATAGAGCGGTTCAACAATCTCATCTTCAATGATAATGTCAAAACCTCGATTGTTCGGGGACCAATGCTCACCAACGAGATAGGTTACATCAAAAAGACCTTTACCCGTATTCAAATCAACTTTGACGACATCAGGGAACTGTGCCCAACTCACAGCATGGAAGATTACTTCATCGTACCCTTCCTGCTTCGCTAATTTTTTAGCATCAGCCGTGAGATTGGCGACCACTGCTGTTCGAGGTAGTTTCTCAATCCAACCACCCCAATCCTGTTTTTCTTTTTGTCCACCGTACCAGACTCGTCCCTTGGAATCGGTAAAATCATTTGCTACACCACCAATCACACGAATCTCATCTTTGGCAGGCATCCCCTCAAGGACAAGTCCCGCTACAAATACGGTACACAAAAGTATTAAGAATAATTTTCGTTGCATTATTTTCCTCCGTGAAAAAGATCACTACACAATACTTCTGAATTTAATCAAAGGAGAATTCTCTCTTGTTAAATTCAGGACTTACACACTTTATCAAATTTTAATTCTATCCTTGCTCAAGTTTACGGTTAGAATTCCTAAAATGACATTATGAACTCTAACGGGTTGTGTTAATAAATATTGGTGGGAATATCCCACCTTCTGCAAATAAAATAGCCCGCAACAAAACTCTCCAAGGAAGATAGAGAGCGCACGGGCGTGATGACAGATCTACGGTTACTACCGGTATTCGCTTGTTCGTTAGCGAATATATTATTACAATCGTTAATTTCAGTGAGGGGGGGGTAAACCTATAGTTAATAAATTGAATAATAGACGAAGGCATAGAAGGGGTAGGAATAGACCAAATGTAGTGTTGACTTAGTCTCATTGAGGTCGTTTTTTTTACATTATGGTCACTATTAGTATTTTGCATTTTGTCATCCTTTGTAAGGTTTGAGCGTTTATCCCGATACTGACCGGATAACAATTACCTCTCATGTTGCCTAAAATAAACAAAACATTTGTTTTTGCAGAACAAATTGTATCTATAGTTTCTATCACACAAATTTCCTGAACTCGTTTATAATTATACACAGCTTTAAAAAAATGTCAAGAAAAACAAATTATATTTAGGATTTACGCATTCTACTTGTTTTTTTAAGCGTTACTGTATTCGTAGCATCACAATTTATTGTGCTACTTTTAGAAATGCAGACTCAATTTTGCGTAAGTCCTGAATTGTAAGAGAAATCATACAAAATTTCGCAAAAAAGTCAATCAATTTAAGTTTTTAACATGCAACCGATCCAAAAAAGTTACGAATGATTATGCAGTTCAGCACCTCACTCTGCGTTTTCTGTTACAACCAATCTTTGATTCACAGCGATGTTATCCAATGTCTGAACAATACCACTGGGCCACTGAATAATAATTTTATCAACCTTGTTATAGTTTGCGAGTCCAAACTCTACTTCTGGACTGTTCTGTGATAGGTAGCTGCTGCCCGCGGCAACTTCACGAATCTGATGGATATCACCAGTGATAACCTTAATGCGCGCGCCAATTCCATCACGGTTGCTCTCCACACCAATAGTACGGATATAGATCCAATTTTGTCGATTTCCACCATCATTGCGGAGTAGCCGTGGTTTTTCTCCGTTGTTAACGATTAGCAGATCTAAATCTCCATCTGCATCATAGTCTGCAGCAGCGACACCTCTGCCTACACCCGGTGATTCAAATTGTCGGAGTCCTACCTGTTCAGATATATCAGTAAAAGTGCCATCTCCGTTGTTGCGTAACATAACATCTGGCTGACCGTGGGGTTCCCACGACGCAGGATCAATATGTCCAGCAGAAAAGAATAGATCAAGGTCTGTGTCGTTATCCATATCAAAAAACACCGTTCCCCAACATGTCTTCCCAAGCCCAGATTCAAAAACACCACTTTGCGCGGAGACATCTGTAAAAGTCCCGTCTCCATTATTTCGGTAGAGGACGTTGTTTTCGTCAAGCCAATTTGTGACGAATAGATCTAACGTACCATCGTTGTCATAATCTCCCCAAGCAACACCCATTCCGCTGCGAATATCTCCTGTCCGACTTCTTGCATCGGGTCGGTTCGTATTCATAAATGTCATTTCCCCATCGTTTCGGTAGAGAATATTCTGATCAGTGTCATTCGCGAGGTAGATATCTAAATCTCCATCAGCGTCATAGTCTGCTGCGGCGACACCGAGTGTTAAGTGGAATCCTCCATTGATCTTAGACGCATCAGTAACATCAATGAACCGACCATCCCCTTTATTTAAATAAAGGATGTTTGCTTGTCCAAAAAAATCGTAAGGAAAGAAAACCTCATCCCCTTGTGGAACTTTGGTGTATTCAATATAGTTGCCCACGTAAAGCTCAAGGTAGCCATCGGCATCAAAGTCGCCCCAGGCAATACCTGACCCAAAACCTGTATGCCCAATTCCTCCCGCACCCGAAGTGAAACGTTTGAACATTCCATCGCCTCTGTTCAAGTAGAATACATTTGCTTTATAGTTTGTAACGTAAAAATCTGCATCGCCATCGTTATCATAATCAGCGAAGGTACACCCCATTCCCCAACCTGTGTCACCAACACCCGCGACGTCTGTCACATCCGTGAACGTTCCATCGCCATTATTTTGGTAAAGCACGTTTTTGGGAAGAATTGCTCCGGGTTCTGGTCTCACTGCAGTGCTGTTGACAATATATAGATCAAGCGTCCCATTATTATCATAATCTCGCCACGCTGCACCAGAACCAACCAGCGCAGGCACTACACGATGATCTATACCACCAGCATGTATGAAATGGATACCTGCTTCTTCGGTAACATCCACAAACTGGATTTCAGCGGCGTATCCGTTCCACATAAGGATTATGTTTAAAAATATTATAATTGTGAAAACATTAACATTCCTGTTTAGCATCTGAAGTGCCTTGTTAATCAGATTAAGTGTAGATTCTACTATAATAACCCGAGTTGCCACCTATTTGCGAATGCTCTTGTAGGAGGGGTTTCTAACCCCGATGTATAACAGAAAACATAAGAATCAGCGGAAATGCCCTGTTTTTTTCGTAAAAAGCAGTGTCCGCCATCTCGAAATCTTGTAAGTAGCAACTTAGGTTATAATAGAACTTGGAAAAATCAAGAAGGATTACCCCTATTGAACAACATCACCTTCAACAGGTTCAACTTGGACTTGGATATTTTTTAGGTACTCAATGGCGCGTTCAATTTCATCTGAAGTACCCCGTATTTCTAACATCACCCAACCCGATTCTTCAGTTACGTTAGCGCGCCGGATATTGGTGATTACACGAAACTGTTGTCCAATATTGTAAATAATAGGCTCAGTGATTTTTTCGGGTGGAAAAGTTAGGCGCACCTTTAAAGAGGTCATTTGAATTGCTCCTGATGGAGTCTTTTGGACTGGAATTTCAACAAAATCTGATGTAACTTCATCCCATGCAAAAGCCTTGACAACGCGGATTATGTCTTCGTAGATAGAAATAACGAGGTATGCCACTCCTGGATATGCAGGTTCGTCCCACATCAGCGCATCCGATTTATCCTTTTCAGAGAAATATGCCTCGTGATTCGGGTGTGAATGGTAAAACGCCTTAATCGGACGATGCTCCATTTCTGCCTCTTTATGAATGGCAATTAAGTCATCGGGGTGCATTAAATATGCTGTACGCGCATCACGCGGATATGCGGCTGGGTCATCTCTATGTATCTCGTTTTGGATATTGCGGCACGGTCTGACAAATTCCTGCGTCCCTGTGTGCAGTATTACGCCACAGCATTCCTCAGGAAATTGTGCTTTTGCATGTGCACAAATTTCATTAAAGGTTTTCGGTAGTAAAGTAACCATATTGTGAAAAACTTACTGGGTAATCGCACTCAGGCAGATTCTGGATCCGCCCGAATGCGATAATAGTATTTTAGGAAAGGGTGTTGCCGCCAGCAATGGCAGGAATTATTGATATTTCAGCACCATCGGTGACCGGAGTCGCTTTTCCATCAAGAAATCGGATATCTTCGTCATTGAGATAGATATTCACAAACCGCCGGATGTTCCCGCCCTCATCACAAAGACGTTCTTTCATGCCTGGATAATCTGTGTCCAAATTTTCGATGATGGTTTCAATATCAGTACCTTCAGTTTCAATCTCCGCGAGATTTTGTGTCAAACGTCTCAGCGGAGTTGGAATACGAACTGTAACAGCCATATTTTCCTCCTCTATCGGCTCAGATTTCTGATGCCGTGCTTTTTATAATCATGGTAGTGGTAAAAGAATTCCACTGTCCTATTTAGTGTGTTAAATGGCGTAATGTAATCCACACTCTTTGTTGTTTTCTTCAGTATCTACTCCGTTTTGCCAACGCCATCGTCCCGCTCTTTTGGGTTCACCTGGGCGAATTCGCGTTGTACAAATCATACATCCGAGTGAATCATAATAGTGTCCATGAGCATCTGGCTTAAAGAGCGGATTCACAGGCACATCGTTCTCCCGTACAAATTCCCACACCTGTTCGGTTGTCCAGTGGATTAATGGGCTCACCTTGAGGATAGGATGCGTCTTAGATGAGATGATTTCTGTCTTCTGGAAATTTTGTCGAGTTTCAGATTGATCTCTTCGCGTTCCAGTAATCCAAACATCTAACGTTTCTAAAAGTTTCTGCATCGGTTTAATTTTTCGGATTTCACAACAATACTTCTGTTTCGCTTTGCTGTCAAAAAAGAGGTGTTCTCCGTGTTCAGCAACCATATTTTTGACCTCAGTCGTGTCAGGTTGAATGCGTTCAATCTCAATACCGTAGCGTTCTTCAACTTGATCAAAGAAAGCATAGGTTTCAGGAAAGAGACGATGCGTGTCTATCGTACATACCCTAAAAGGTAATTTGCTTTCAGCAGCGAGATGTATTTGAACCATGCCCGACAACTGACCACTTGTTACAATAGCTGCTCGCTCATTAAACTGCTTAAAGAGACAGAAAAGGATTTCCTGCGGGTCTTCCTTTAAGCTTATTTGCTGCTTCAATCTCATCATTGAAACAGTTTCAATTTGAAATGCCATTCGCTTTTTCCTGTTTAGCCTCCTTTTATGATAGCGTCTCCATTATATCGGTTTCAAGCTCAAAATAGCGGCTTAAACTGAAGTAACGCTCTCCAGTATCTGGCAGAATAGTGACGACAGTTTTATCAGGTCCCAGTGCTTTACCTACCTGCAACGCTGCATTCACATTCGCACCAGACGACATGCCCACTAATAACCCCTCTGTTTTTGAAATATCCTTCATAGTTTGGTACGCTACCTCTTCAGAAACCGCAATCACATTATCAATAACATCCACATTTAAAACCTCTGGGACCATTCCTGCTCCCAATCCATCAATCCGTGTTGGTCCAGGCATTCCACCTGAAAGTACTGATGAAACCAAAGGTTCTACAGCAATAACCTTAGTTTTAGGATTATGCGATTTAAGCACTTCCCCAACACCTGTCAACGTTCCCCCGGTTCCTACTCCAATCACAACAAAATCGATGTTACTGCCTACTGCCTCTAAAATTTCAATCGCTGTTGTTTCACGATGGATCTGTGGGTTGGCAGGATTCGTAAATTGGTTCGGCATATAATGTCGTGAATTTCGACGAAGGATTTCTTCTGCTTCCCAGATTGCACTTGCCATCCCGCCGTGTTCTGGTGTAAGTACTATTTCGGCACCAAAAGCGGAAAGGAGTGCATATTTTTCACTACTAACGTACTCGGGCATTGTCAAAATTACAGGATAGCCGCGTGCTACCCCAACAATAGAGAGACCGATTCCTGTGTTGCCTGCTGTCGGTTCTACTATTGTATCACCCGGTTTTAGGACGCCGCGCTCCTCAGCATCAACTATCATGCCATAACTGATACGATCTTTGATACTACCACCAGGGTTATAGAATTCCAACTTCGCAAAGATTGTTGCATCCTCTTTACCTGGCAACGCATTGAGTCGGATCATCGGCGTATTTCCGATAAGTTTTGTCAGGTCTTTAGCGACTTTCATATAAAGAATGGATGCGAATGTGTCGGTTGCGACAACTTTTCATATTTTTGCGCATGACAACAGAGTTCATGCAGGGTTTTTGTGTTTAATGCCTCGCGGACGTTTTCCTCAATCTCCGCAAAAAACGTAACTAATTCAAATGATTCCTGTGCTTCAAATCCTTCCGTAAAATTCACAGGACCTTCTACAGCAGTAAAAATATCCCCTATCCGAATTTTCTCTGGTGCCAGTGCTAAGCTATATCCACCATCAGGCCCACGTCGACTTGTCGTCAACCCAGCATGTTTGAGTTGTAACAGAAGTTTTTCCAAAAATGGGCCAGGGATACAACGTTTTTCGGCTAACACTGTGACCGAAACGAATTCTTTGCGATATTGCAGACCGAGCTCTAACATCGCGCAAACTGCATATTTCAACTTAGCGGACAACTGCATCTGACACCCTCCTTTTTTAATAACAACCAATTCAGATTACTACAATTATAATATATCTTACCAAAAAAGTCAAATAATTATGTTATATCTTACTAAAAAAGTCGGGTTTATTCTTGTGTTAGCGTGTTGATGTTTGGCATTAAGACCGTTAGTGAGCTGCCACCACGGTAGATGCTGTTCCCTAACTGCATCCGAATTTTCTCCAATATTACCGAATTAATAAATTAATCTTCGTTTAGTTTGCGGACTCATAAGCACAATCTAACAGACTGTGCTACTATATGGCAACTTAGATTAATAATATCCTTGACAAATACCTAATTTATGTGTCAAAATAAAATATAATTGAAGAACAGAAGAAAACAGTTTGAGGGTTTCACATGCAAACGGATCCAAATCACATAAAAGAACTTCCGCTTTTTCCGTTGAATGTTGTACTGTTTCCTGGCGGTTTGCTGCCGTTACACATTTTCGAGCAACGGTATCGTGAAATGGTGAAGTTTTGTATCAGAAACGAATCGTCTTTTGGTATTGTAATGATTAAAGAAGGTGAAGAGGTAGGAGACGCGGCAACACCGTGTAAAGTTGGTACAGCGGTTGATTTAGTTGACGTTGATCGGTTCCCAGATGGACGTATGAACATCATGATATCTGGACACTCTCGGTTTGAGATCTTGGAAGTTCACAATGAACTTTCGTATTTAGTCGGACAAGTGCGGATGTTAGATTCGTTAAACGCTGAGCCTGACACAAATTTGGAAGATATTGCTGCCGAGACTCGTAAACTTTATATTGAATATGAAACTTTATCAAGTTACTTGATATTTAGCTGGCAGCCGCCGGATGAAAACCCAGAACATCCCCAACAATTAGCATATCAAATTGGAACGCGCCTGCGTTTACCATTAAATGAGAAACAGGAACTTTTAGAAATCATCTCATTTAACGAACTCCTTAAACGCGAAATTGAAATTTTGAAAATTCAGAATCAACAAATAGCTTTCCAATTGAAATCACGAAATAATTGAAAGGTAGTCAACAAAACACGTTTTTAAATGGTAGGCAATTATAACAATCGAGATTAAGTTTCTGAACATATTACCAATGTATCATTGTTATCTGAAACGGCTTCAATAGTGTTAACATTGGTGCATATCACATCAGAAGGTCAAAAGACTCATGGCGTTCAAGACTCCTATTCACCAATTCACTGATACGCGAACGATCCATATATCAGGGAGAGATTTCTTATATATAAGCAACCTCCTTTCATCTTTCAGACTGTTGATAGTTCCTCTACTTTTTTGGTTAATTTACCGAGGACGTTATAAACTTGCCATTGTTGTAGGAGGGATAGCGATTATATCAGATCTGCTGGACGGATTTTTTGCCCGAATATTGAATCAACACTCAGAACTTGGTTATATCCTTGACCCCATTGCGGACAAGTTTGCTATTGGCGCAGGAATTTTCGCGTTTGTCTTATCAAATTCAACTTTTCCAATATGGGCATTCGCCGCTGTGATCTTCCGAGACGTGGCAATTGTGTTGGGCAACGCGTATCTGGCTTATAAGGCAAAAATGATTACGCGTTCTAATTGGTGGGGAAAGTGTACAAGTTTCTCTTTGTCAATCGCTGTGCTACTTTACCTTATTCATGAGATACAACCAAACCTGTGCCCGAGGTGGATTGCCTTTTTTACCCTCTGCGTTGCCCTTGTGTTTGTTGTAATTTCAGCGGTGAGTTATGCACGGCACATGTTCCGTGTGCTAAAAACGGAGGCAATTCAAACGAAAGTTAAACATTAAAATTATAACAGGAATTGACGCTATCTACAGAAGTAACATAAGAAATTATTGTAGAAACAAATTATAATAGTTTAGGAAATATAATATGGAACTTTATTTGAAGCCATCAGATATTGCTGAAGTAATCGGTGTTGATCAGGAAATTATAAAACAGACATTAGATCAGAAGCACCCAGAGATTGAACCTTTTCTACGGACTGTTGCTGCACCTGCAGAAGAGGTAGGCGGGAAACCCAAGGCGATTCTTCAGTTAAGGATCGACGGTTTAGCGCCATTGATAACTCAGCTCAGTTATAATATCCCAACAAACGAGATAATTGAAAACCTTATTTGCCAAGTTGTCCACATTGCCTACCTGCGTGAAAACACCGAAAACTTAGAAACAGAAATTGCTGAACTTCGAGAAAAAGTAAAATCTCTTCAAGAGGAAAGGGCTGATTTGCGGGTACAGATTAATAACTTACAAGAAGAACAATCGAAGAGTTGGAAAAACCGATTATTCAAACTCGGCGGTTGAACGCACAAAGTGAATATACTAATTGATGACTTATGGGAAAACAGAAACAAAATCAGTTAATTGCTATCAGTTTTTTTATTATTAGTTTTATTTTTCTTTATGTAGAACCAGAAAAAATATCTTGGCTACCGGATCGTATAGCGCAAAGTAGTGTTTTGTTAAAAGGCATCTCGTTTGTCCTGCTGAGTATCGCAGCGATTCTCGCAAGTATTGCTTTTGATAATAAGCGACGAATTGCAATAATATCAGCTATCGGTTTAGCCATAGGACTCGGTTTTCTTTATTTTCCTGTTCCTCTGATTTTGCGTGGTTCAGCGTTCCATCTTCTATTTGCAAGTGCAATTTCGTTTGGCATGACAACCACTGCAACACGGCTGGCGACAGTTGTTTCTACAATTTGTACTTGTATCGGCATTAGTTTTCTCTATCAACCAGCATTCCCATCACTTAGTGGAACAGCACTATACATTCTACTGCCGGGGATTACTGTTTTTTCGATCGTCTATTCACAAAAAGCTATATGCGAACGGATATCAATTGGCTTAATAACATTCGGTTTAATTTCTCTCTGTCAACCGTTTTTTATACTGTTTTACCAAACCGGTTTTCAATTGCTGCTTGCTGGCTTAACAGGATTTATTGTAGTAGCACATCGCTAATTCTCCTTTTTATAGTCCAATCCACAATTACCTG
Organism: Candidatus Poribacteria bacterium; assembly: GCA_965221425.1. GTDB lineage: Bacteria > Poribacteria > WGA-4E > WGA-4E > WGA-3G > MSPOR6. Next base: position 3,030,590 of record OZ244889.1, read on the forward strand.
GACATTGGCGAGTGGTGAGGGTTAAGAAACCTCGCCTACTGCTTGTGTTGTAGCACAAAATGTTAGTTTGTATTCCGTAGCTGCGCAAACTGACAGGTTGCGTTACAGAAGTGTCCCATTAATTATAGATTTTACTCTAAATCAGTAAATTGCTTTAGACGAGATATAAAAGTTGCTTATGACATCAGCAAAAACCACAAAAATTGTCATTGTCGGTGCTGGTGTTATTGGTGCTTGTTTAGCCTACCACCTTTCCCTTCGCCCCCAAAATGTTGTTACTGTCCTTGAACGTGATATTCCCGGTGCTGGAGCATCTGGACACTCCTTCGCTTGGGTGAATGCCTTTGGAAAAGATCCGCGCGATTATCATACACTTAATCGGCGTTCTTTAGATATGTGGTATCGGTTAGCACATGAACTTGATGCGGATATCGGTATCCATTACGGTGGGGAAATGCGATGGGAGAGCAGGACTGAGCGTGCGGCGCAGTTGAAACGACGTATCCAGCAACTCCAAACATGGAGCTATCCGTGCAAACTTATAACACGCGAAGAAATGTTCGCATTAGAACCCGAACTAAGTCCGGGCGCCTTGCTTGCTGCATCTCATTCCGAAGCAGACATTCACATAGAAACCGACAAATTCATCTTTGCATGTTTTGAGCGCGCACAGGAATCTGGTGTAATTGTGCATTCAAAAACCTGTGTCACAGATTTTGTTATTCGCAACGGGAGGATTGCTGCCGTTAAAGCAACTGATACAGAATATCAGTGTGATGTTGTTGTTTTGGCAAGTGGCGTTCAGACCACCGAACTTGCATCCCTCGCTGGTCTTCACATACCGCAGCAGCTAAGTCCTGGGATTGTTATTAAGACAACACCGTGTACTCCTGTCTTAAAAAGTGTCGCAGTCATTCACGCGCCGCCAGTAGATGACAATCATCAACATCTACATCTGAGACAACTCGCTGACGGCACACTTAGAATCGGACAGGGAACACAGGAAGGCATAAACCGTGACGATTCGCAGGCACATGCTGATGCGCTCCTTGCGCAAGCCAAAACCTATCTGCCTGCAATAGCAGATGCCGAAGCCGTTCCTACGCCTGTGGGGTATCGTCCGATGCCGTTTGACGGATTCCCGATACTCGGATTTACTGCGGCTGTACCGAATCTGTATGTTGCCCTAATGCACAGTGGCGTGACCTTAGCACCTTTGGTCGGTGAGATGGCAACTTTGGAAATTGTTGATGGTGTGCGGGTAGATTGGTTTTCACCCTATCGATTAGAGCGGTTTAAGTAGGCGTGCCGAAAAGGCACACCTACTGATTTGAGAATTACTCAAAGATTTCCAATTTGCCATTCTTGACAATCAAGATTTTCGGATCATAAATAGCGTCCCCATTTTCGTCAAATGAAAACTTGCCTAAAATGGTATCAAAATCCCTGATATTAGCAAGCGCGTCCCGAATAGCTGCTGCATCAGTGGATTCTGCATTAGCAATCGCCTCCGCCAAAATATAAAGTGTGGCATAAGAACGAGCAGCATAATTGTTTGGTGCAATTTTGTACGTAGCAGTATACTTCTCTATAAAGGCTTGATTCCTCGGTGTATCAACCGCAGTGCCCCATCCTACAAACGTTATAGCCCCTTCGGCTGCTTCGCCTGCGGCTTCAACATCAGCCTCGGTTAACGTCCGAATGATAAAGGGCGCGGATATACCAAGTTCGCGGCCCTTGCGAAGTATTTCAGGCTTTTCTCCCGGTAAAGATGAGACAAAGATAGCATCAGGATTTAACGCTTTTATCCGCGTTAACTGCTCCGTAAAATCGTCTGTTTCGCCACCTTGAAATGTTTCTGTGCCGAGAATGACAACACCCTTTGCAATAAGTGCTTCCCGTATCGCTGCATCTCCATCAGCCGAAAAAACATCCGTTTCATCATATAACGTAGCTACGTTTTGGTAACCAAGTTTCGCGTGCGTTGCTTCAACACCGTTAGGCACTAACACATCTGTGGTCAGTGCGACTCGGAAAGTAAAATCACTGATTGCACTGAGGCCGCGTGAAGCGGATGTTGGGCTTATTGCAACAATCTGATGTTCTTTTGCAATAGGAAAAGCCTGTTTGGTCGCTGAAGAGGTCGTGGGCCCAAGGATAACAGAAATGCCATCTTCTTTAATTAGTTTATTGTAAGCCGCAATTGCCCCTTCCACAGTCCCTTGATCGTCAACAGTAATAAACTTAAGATTCAAGCCTGCAAGTTGTGAGTCGTTAATTTCATTGAGAGCCAATTCAAAAGCCTCTTCCACGTATTTTCCAAATACCAAAGCGTTTCTTCCTGTCTGGGTTAAGACAACACCGATAGCAATTTCTTCACTTGGGGTAGATTCAATGATTTGTGGAATCCGTTCACAACCGGATAAACCCACAAATATAGTAATAATTGCGAATACAATTGTTCGTATTGAGATGCTTCTTATGTTCATAAAACTCCTTTGATGACACATATATCGTGCCTATTTTAGTTTTTTGGTGGCATACTCGGTATGCTTTCTGCTTATAGTAAAATCCACAATTACCTGGACATTGACAAGGTTAGGAAAAAATCAACGGTATGAATGCGCGTATGGTATTCGCCATGATTCCCCGCCTTGCCAGCGAAAGCATATCGGGATTGTTGTTCATTGAAATGTGAATCTATTTTGGATTTTACTATAAAATACATTATAATTATACTCTTGCTGTGTTGTAAGTCAAATTGAATTGTTCAAGGCCAGCAATTCCCAAGACAGAAAAACTTGACAATTCTGTAAAAACCTCTTAAAATTCTACATATTACCATTCAGCAAAAGGAGAGACCATGAATTCACACAAAGTAGAGTACGGTACTGTTGTTGGCCCACATCCGCGTACGGCAAGGGCAGGATTCGATATGCTTCTTGAAGGCGGGAATGCTGTGGATGCTGCTGTCGCTGCAGCGTTTGCGGAGGGTGTCGTTGAACCTTCACATAACGGCATTGCTGGTTACGGCGGCTGTATGCTGATCTATCGCAAGAAAACACAAGATGTCATAGCGATAGACTATAATTCTGCTGCACCAGCAGCTGCTTCCGAAGATATGTTTCCGATTGAAGACGCACCCGATGCGCCTGCAGGTTACCGCGTTCCGGGGCGCGTCAACGTTCATGGACCTTTGTCTATTGGCGTGCCGGGTGTTGTTGCTGGTTTATGCTTGGCATTGGAGGAGTATGGTAGCCTTCCGCTTGCGGATGTGTTACGTCCCGCTATCAACTCAGCACGCTACGGTTATGCACCGAACAGCGCAAATCGTGGTGGGATTGCGGGGAATGCTGAACGGTGGAAGCAGGAGTTTCCAGAAACAGCACGGGTTTTCCTCAAAGACGGTAAGCCGCCGAAAAAAGGTGAAGTACTTACTAATCCAGACTTGGCACGTACCCTGGAGGCTGTCGCTGAAGGTGGACACGCTGCATTCTACGAAGGTCCTATAGCCGAAACAATCACTAACCACATTCAGGAATTAGGAGGATGTTTAACCGCTGGTGATCTGAAAAATTACCGCGCTTTCATTACGCAACCTTATGAAATTCAATATCGCGGTTATTCCGTGTGGACAGCACCTCTCGGTGCAGGTGGACTAACTACCTTACAAATGCTCCGTTTAGTAGAAGAATTTGAAGTGGCTGAAATGTCTCTTACGGATAGATTTCATCTTTTTGCTGAAGCGATGAAGATTTGCTGGGGTGAAAGACTCCGCAGATTCGGTGATCCTGCTTTCGTTGATATAGACATAGATGAAGAATTATCAGATAGTTTCACGGCAACACTCAGTGAAAAATTGAAGGCAGGTCTGGAATCACCGCAACCAGGAAAGGTTGTCTATCACGAACCGATGAGTTGTACGAGCCATATTTCTACTGCAGATGCAGAGGGGAATATGGTATCGCTGACGCAGACGCACGGTGGCGGATTCGGTTCTATGGTAACTGTGCCTGGTACCGGACTGCTTTTCGGGCACGGTGTGGGTCGTTTCGATCCGAGACCGGGGTTAGCCAATTCTGTCGGTCCGGGTAAACGTCCACTTCACAATATGGGGCCGTGCCTTGCCACACGGGATGACATGCCGTTTGCGACTTATGGTATCCCCGGCGGTCGTACTATCCCAAACAATCAACTAAACTTCAGCGTTGGTCTTATGGATTTACAAGTATCCGCGCAGGCAGCCTTAGATGCGCCACGTTTTCATAGCGACGGTGCGGAACCTATTCAGGTAGAATCCCGTGCGGGTGAAGAAGTACTTGCTGGATTACGTGAACTTGGACATGAAATTTCAGCGAGTGGCGGTATCGGTGGACCGGGACACGTTATTCGTCTATGGAATGAAGGAACTTGTCACGATGGCGGTACAGACCCGCGTGGTGAGGGTAAAGTTATATCACGTTAATGGGCATCCGTCCCATAGAAGTCGTAAAAGGGATTGATAATCCCAATTTTAATCTAATTCTTTTGGAGTTTCAACAGATTATGTCACAATTTGTAAAAGCCGCGACAACCGAGCAAATACGACCAGGAACCTGCATCGGTGTCAAGGTTGAAGGTGTTTTTATTGGTATCTACAATGTTGAAGGTGAGTATTATGCCATGAACAATATCTGTCCACACCTCGGTGGGGTTCTGACTTACGGTTTCTTGGACAAGAATTGTGTTACCTGCCCAATGCACATGTGGGAGTTTGATGTAAAGACCGGAGAATGTGTTTGGCCAGGTGAAGAGAGTATTCCTGTCTATCCCATCAAAATCGAGGGCGAGGATATTCTTGTCAATGTAGATGAACCGATGAATATGGACAAACCACAGTAGAAGCGATTAACACTAATGCCTATTGTGTTAATCAGAAAGGAGATACAGCATGGCATATCTGCTCACCGGTGGCATGGGATGCATCGGTACTTATGTTATTCGCGACCTATTAGCTGCCGGTGAAAAAGTGGTCGTTTTTGATTTTGCTTACGACTTAACAATTCCAAAGATGGTGCTATCAGATGCGCAAATTGAAAGTTTTACTTTTATGCAAGGGGACATTACAGACCTGCCGCACGTCTTACGCACCGTTCAAGAACATGACATTGATCGGGTTATCCACCTCGCTTCGTGGCAGGTACCAGCCTGTAATGCAAATCCACCGCAAGCGTTGAAAGTCGTGTGCGAAGGGACAATCAATATATTAGAAGCTGCGCGCATTTTCAATCTCAAACGCGTTGTATGGGCAAGCAGTGTAGCAGTTTTCGGTTCGCCAGAGGATTATAACCATCAACAGATTCTCAACGATGCGCCACATTATCCTAAGTTTATCTATGGCGCATGTAAATCGCTCAACGAAAGATATGCAATGCACTATTTTGATGCTTACGGTGTTGATTCAATCGGACTTCGGTTTACTGCGGTCTACGGGGTAGGTCGGACACGAGGGATGAGTTCGTTTACAACAAAAATGATTGAGACAGTAGCAATGGGTGAACCGCATGTGTGTCCATTTGGTGACGATTCGGTAGATTGGCAGTATGTAGAGGATGTCTCTCGATCAATTGTGATGGCTTGCACATGCCCGACAACGAAGACGCGTGTCTTCAATGTCAAGGGGGGTATCCGCCCCGTAAAAGAGGGTGTGACGTATCTGAAAACTTTGGTGCCAGATGCACAGATTACACTGGAACCTGGAGTATTTGGTATCTCGTGGGATTATGATGCAACAGCTATCGCTGAGGAGATGGGGTTTGCACCTGTCTATACAATGGAGCAGGGAATCCTGAAAACGTTTAATAAGTTCCGAGCTCGTGCTGGATTGGAACAAGTTTAAGTGTAAGGGCGGAGTAATATACTCCGCCCATCAAAATGAAATCGATTATGTTGTACCTACAACTAATAATACTTTTTCATCTGTGCCCAGCTGACAGCCAATTTTCCGCGGGCATCAACGGCAAGTATTTGATCCCACGGTATATTCTTTCCGCTGGCATTAGCCTGGTGTACATCATCAAAGTTTGGATGTCCCCAACCGCCGCTACTTTGATCAACAACGACAAGTTGTGCAATTTTACCTTTCAAATCAGAAACATCCCACTCTTTGCGTTTCATGGTTTCATGACTTTCACCGGTGATAGTTCGTTCAACCTTGTCATTAATAACAAGATTAACACAACACGGTTCAGCGGTATCCCAAGCACGATTACCACCACCGATGAGAAAATTCATCGTTACACCGACAATCTCGAACTTAATTGAGGTCAAGGTACCTTGAGGAGCATCAGGGGCAACATTACCATTCGCATCCTGCTGCATATCACCTGGATTCTGACCCAGTTTTGCCCCTTTGTCCGGTCCTTGGTACCGTTCGGCAAGTCCAAGCCACCAATCACCTTGATGGTTAGAGGGCTGCCCACGATTTCGGGCTGTCGGGTTATCTCCCCAAGTCGGTTGAAAATCAAACGCGTTTCCTGTTTTTTCCTCCCAATCGGTAAGGTCACCTGTTTCAAAATCATTGTTGAATGCGCGTGCGTAAGCAGTATTATCTGACAGGAGAAAAAGGATTGCGATCATAGAAAGAATCACGATTAAGAAAAACAACTTTTTCATCTGATTTGTCTCCTTATGTATTAGATAGTTGTGATATTCTCAATTTCTCACTCACATATACAAATTGAGAATATCACAACAATTTCAGTCTTTCAAACCATTCCAGTCAATTAGTAAAACTTTTTCATCTGTGCCCAGCTAACAGCTAACTTTCCACGTGCTTCAACGGCAGTTACCTGCTCCCACGGTATATTTTCACCGCTACTATTGGCTTGATGGACATCGTCAAAGTTTGGATGTCCCCAACCCCCGCTACTGCTATCAACAACGACAAGTTGGGCAGTCTGCCCCTTCAGATCAGAAACATCCCACTCTCTCCGAGTCATCGTTTCCGTATTACTACCGGTCATTGTTCGTTCAACCTCGCCATCAATGATAAGGTTAACACAACATGGTTCAGCAGTGCCCCATGCACGATTACCACCGCCCATAAGAAAATTCATTTTTTCGCCGACGATAACGAATTCGATGGAGGTCAACGTACCTTGAGGGGCATCTACACCGTCTGCAAGATCACCTGGATTTTGTCCCAATGCTGCTCCCTTTTCCGGTCCTTGATACTTTTCAGCAAGTCCGAGCCACCAATCGCCTTGATGATTAGAGGGCTGTCCACGATTTCGGGCTGTCGGGTTATCTCCCCAAGTCGGCTGGAAATCAAATGCTGTGCCTGTTTTCTCCCAATCGGTGAGGTCGCCTGTCTCAAAATCGTTGTTAAATGTTCGCGCGAAAGCGAAGTTAACAGACATAATGACGAAGATCACGATCAGGAAGAAAATCATGAGTGAAAAACTATTTTTGTTCATCTAACATATCTCCTTCTATTAAGTATAACTCAAGTTGCTACCTTGTAGCACAATCTGTTAGATTGTGTCTGTGAGTGCGCAAACTGAATGAAGATTAATTTATTAATTAGGGTACCACATGTCTTGAATAATGTCAAGGTTTTTGCTAAATAAACCGATTAACCGTCTACACCCCTTACCTAAAGGCAGGGCTTGACGGGAGAGCAGTAAAGGCATCTATGGTGGACGAAAAATGCTATTCTGTACCACGTGGATAAGAACCGAGTATTTTTACATCACGACACAGATCCTCAAGATGCTCAAGAACGGAACGGACATCCTCATCGTCTACATGTCCGTCAATATCTGCATAAAAGATGTATTCCCACGGTTTCGTTCGGGAGGGAAGCGATTCTATATAACTTAGGTTTCGTTGATGTTTGTTAAACACTCCCAAGATCTCATACAAAGCACCGACTTTATCTTTAATTGCAAAGAAGATAGAAGTGCGATCATGCCCGCTCTTGCCAACTATTTGGTCGCCTATGACAAGAAACCGAGTCGTGTTATTTGGCTCATCCATGATGGAATCTGCAACCACTGGTACTTCGTAGATTTCACTTGCCAATTTACTTGCGATTGCTGCGGTGTTTGGTTCATCCGCAGCGCGTTGTGCGGCATCAGAAGTACTGACAACTTCAACCTGTTCCACTGATTTCATAAACTTATTCAACCACAATCTACACTGTGCAAAAGATTGTCTATGTGAGTAGATACGTTGGATTTCAGGAAGATCGCACCTTGAAATGAGGTGGTGTCTGATCGGTTGGTAAATTTCAGCACAGATATTCAAAGATGTGTGGAGGAAACGTTCTAAAACGTCCCTGACGGTGCCGTGCACTGAATTTTCCATTGCTACCACCCCAAAATCAGCGCGTCCTATTTCAACTTCAGTAAAGATATCACTTTGTGGTGTAATAGGAATCATTTCAGCGGAAGGGCCGAAAAATGAAAGACTTGCAGTGTGTCCAAAACTCCCTGATGGTCCGAGGAAAGCGACTCTATTTGGGGTTTGTACGGCTCGTGAAGCAGCAAAAATTTCAGTCCAAATTTTGTCAATCGCATCTTCGGGATATATACCGAGATTCTGCATTTTTAGACGATTAAGGATTTCGTATTCACGATGTGGCACATAGATTTCTGTACCCGTATAGGCTTTTATAGATCCTATTTTTTGGGAAATCTCTGCGCGTTCGTGAAGCAGCTTTAAAATCTGGTCATCAATATTATTGATTCGATCGCGTAATTCTTTTAGTTTCAAAGAAATTATCCCCTATGAAACGCTGAAAGTGAGTCGCGCATTATAACGTTATTGCGCAGCGTAAAGCAGGTCGGGTAGAGCTTGTGAAACCTGACAAATACCAAACGCGTATTTGGTGTTGATTTGGACATATTGGGACTGAAACACTATTTTCAAAACTTGCTTGAGCTGTTGCTGTGATTTCCTTGTGAAACCTTGATATTGTCGGGTCTCCTTTGCTCTATCCGATGGATGCACTGCGGTTGCATGGAAAATGATATGTCAACTATTCAACTTTTTCATGGCAGCAATCATCTCATCATCTGAGGGATTATTTTTTACCATATCAACAAATTCCTCAGCAGATATATTATGTTCCTCCAGGAACATTTTGTCTTGCGGTCACGGATATATGTATTCGCCGATAATGCCTTGCAGTTTCGCGTTCGCTTTATCACTAATTCTGGCGAGCCAAGGAACGCCACCGATAACCATATCCCTATGGCGTGGTTTCCAATCAAGAGACATCTGTTTCACCTCCTCTCTATATAATATAACGTTTTACTCGCTCTATTATGAAATTTCTTGTCTACTCTTGTGTGCTGTCTTGAAGTTGTTGCAAGGTTTGCTCTAAGAGCCCAATATTTCGCCCGTATTCTGCCCAATTGCCGTTGCGTTGTGCATTTTGTGCGCTATTGTAGTAGTTGTTCGCCTGTTCAATTAGCCCACGCAATGATGTTGCGGTTTCTGGGAGTTCAGTTGCTTCAAGTGTGTCATCGACTGTAATTGTAGGTTCACTTGACAGTCCTATTCTTCTTAAAAACATCTCTCTAAGCGCTTCATCAAGGGTTTCACCCCAGACGACATGTAAGTTGTCGTTCTCTTCATAGGCAACAACGACGCGGCGTAGTTCAGGAATTGCGGTTGCCTCATCTTCAGACTGAATATAAATTGGCTCAACATAGAGAAGAGCATTGTTCATCGGCATAATTAACAAATTACCCCGCAGCACACGTGTCCCTTGTGTATTCCAAAGACTGATTTGCTGTGAAATTTCAGGTTTTTGGCTAATAAAGTTTTCAACCTGCATCGGTCCGGAAACCAATTCCTGTTTCGGAAATCGGTAGACAAGGAGTTGGCCATATTGCGGTAAATCACAGCGAGCGGCGAGCCATGCGATAAGATTTGGTTTGTTCCGTGGCGTAAACGGCAGCATCAACATAAATTCTGCCCTTTCTTCTCCAGGGAGCCTGAGAACGACATAATAAGGCTCAACGGGTTGTACATTCCCCGGTAAACTTTTTTCTATTAAAGTTTGTGGGGTAAGCGGGCTGGTTTGTTGTGGCGTGCTGACTTGTCTAACCTGCGTATCTGTGTTGTCGTACAGTTCTGTGCCGATTTCCCATTGGTCTTCGCCGGCATAGAATGTGATCGGGTCTTTCATGTGATAATCTTGATAGACACGGGATTGGATAAGGAACATCGTAGTCGGATAACGGATGTGTGCTTTTAATTCAGCTGGCATTTCATCAAAAGTTTTGAAAAGACTTGGGAAAATCTTGCGATAGCATTCAGCAATCGGATCGCGTTCCTGTTCAATGAGGTAAAAATTAACTGTGCCATCATAAGCATCAACAACGACCTTTACAGAATTTCGAATGTAGTTTCCCCACGGTTCTCCGCCACTTTGACTCACGCCTCCCGGTTGTCTTCTCCGTTTGATAAACTCTTCCATTGAAACGGCATAAGGGTATCGGTGCGTGATCGTATAAGCATCAATTATCCAAACGAGTTTGCCATTATGAATAACAGCATAAGGATCCCCATCGTATCGCAAGAAAGGCGCGATTTTATGAATCCGCTTTTTGATATTTCGATCATAGAGCACTTTACTTGTAGATGTAATTTCACCCGGTAGAACAAACTTAATTTCATTATTAAACTTGAGCATGTAGACAAGTTTGCGCCAGAAAGAGGAGAGTACTACACCCCCTTTACCTTGATAAGCGTAGTCCACATACTGTTGACCTTCTTGCGGATAATCGAACTCAAGTTTTAATTCAGTGCGTTCTGGATGTACAATGACGTACCTGTCGGTGCGTTCCCCGTAGTAAATACGAGGTCCGGGTTCCGTGTTAAACCTATTCGGCCATTGCGATTCATATTCAATGGGTGGTAATCCTCTGATGTACATATTAGGGTTACCGTTCTCAATTTCGTTCACAGGACTGACAACAGCTCCGTAGCCATGTGTATAGGTATAGGTCTGCTTATACCAATCATTTTTGACAGCATCGGGGAGCTCATTGATGTTTAGTTCACGTGCAGAGAGCATTACCTGTTGAATGTTGCCATTGACAGTGTATCTGTCAATGTCTACATCATAGAAATCGTACTGTGAACGTAATTCTTGCAGTTGTCTAAAAATTCTACGTATCGGTCGCCAATCCCAGAGACGAATGCTGTTAATAACAGGTTCGTTTTCGGTGCTTGTTATATCAGCATAAGAAAGTTTCTCTGTAATCGGATATTCCTCTTCGGTTACCTTGTTATTTTCTAAACCGTAAGCATGGAGCGTTGCCTTGATGTTATAGTTAATATATTTCTGCTCTAATACCTGTTTGTTAGGTTCAACACGCCATGTCTGTATAAGTCGTGGGTACAATTGTCCAAGAAAACCGGCAATTATGAAGATTATGAACCCAGCAAAAGCAAAAGTGTTGCGCCGCAGGAAGATGCTAATAATGAAAACAGCAGCACATAAACCAGTTATTACCAACATAATCCATAGAACTGGAAGGCGCGCGTTCATTGCAGCATATCCACCGCCGCCTCGTACAACATCGTTTGAGGTATGCAGCAGGTCAAACATGACAAAACGATAGTTCCAAGCGCGGAATAGAAGTGTCAATCCCACAAGGGTGAACAGATGTGCTTTCACTCGGAACGGCGGTCGAAATTGGAGTTGGTTTGTTTCACCTGTAATTAATCCATGGAAAAAATAGATAATTACCGCAAAAATTGTCACCAACATGAAAATACCAAACAGTGTACCGATAATATATCGTTCCATTGGCATTTTGAAAACATAATAGGCGACATCCTTATCAAAAATTGGGTCACGGGCAAGTGATGTGAAATACGCTTTTTGTCCGCTCTCTACTTGTATCGGTTTATTTAAACGGATCCCAACCTGTTTACCCCCTTCTGTAATTACATCTTCAACTTGTGCAGTAATTGGCTCATTCCGATCAACATGGACATTTACTTGATCACCAACCTGTATATTCTTTGCCTCAAGTTCTAACGTTGAGACAGATATTTCGTTTGAATCAAGGTTCTCTGTAACAACTATAGGCGTTGCGGACTGGAAATTTAGATCGTCAGCATGAGTATATCGCAACCAGGTTTCCCATCGGGCAGTCGCTGAGTATCCCATTAAAATGCTAAAGAGGATTGAGAGTACCAGGAGTCCGCCGTAAATCGTCTTTCGGGTGTCTGTTTGTCCACCAGTAAATTCAGTGCCTCCCATGAAAGCAGGGCTGAGATGTGCTGGCGTGAATCGATAGACTATGTAGAGATTTACCAAGAGAATAGCAAGGTAGACAACTCCAACAATTACACCAAAAAAGATTTTTGTTGTAAGAATTTTGATGTAAACATTGTCGTATTGCACCATCTCAAACCATAAATAATCGGGATAAATATTTACCCAAGCGGCAAAAATCCCACCGAGGACTGCTAAAATTCCAGTAATAATAATAAAACGTTTTACCCGTGATTCCATTTTTTCTCCTTGTCTGAATTATGTCTTTTTAGAATGTATCTCATAGTGTTTTATTTACATTTAACTCAAATTGCTACCTAAATGATTCGTTTTTCGCAAAATTCCGTAGCGCAAACTGTCAAAGATAAACATAAATTGGGCAATTGGGCGAGGTTCGGAAACCTCGCCAGCAGCGGGGGACGCATGTCTCGTGCGGGCCGAAAATTACCGAATTAATACATTAATCTTCATATAGATTGTGCTACTATGTGGCAACTTAGGTTACATTTAAGAAAGTATAAATGGGATAAGCCAACTAAAATGCTTGTCCCAAACCAAATTGATATTTGAAACCCGGTTTGATACTTGCTAAATCTGTGTGCCGCGCTGCTGCAAAGTCTATTGAAAATAGCCCGAGCCGGAGTCTAAGTCCAACACCTACGGATCCTTTTATATCTGCAAGATGGATGCGGTTGCCATCGCGCCGAAATGCTTGGAAAGGGTTATCGGGACCGTACTGCCAATCTGACCATGTGCCGCCGAAATCTGCAAAAAGAACGCCGCCGATGCCACCGATTGACCAGCGAATCGGCCATCCAAAATAGAGGGCATCTATGAACGGAATGCGTAGTTCAACGCTGAACAGACCGACACGAGAACCAACAAAATCTTCATAGTTATAACCACGGAGTGTATCAATTCCACCGAGATAAAATAGAGATTTGTCAGTGCCAAAACTACCACCAAGCAGCAAACGGGTGGCAATAGTGGAGCGTCTCCCTAAACCTAAATAATTTCGGAAATCAAAAATGGCATTTGTGAGCGCTAACTGACTGCCAAGAGCCGGGAATGAACGTTCAATTTGAACGCGGTAACGCGTGCCTCTGTAGGGTGCCCATTCTCTCCACATCGTGTTGTCACCAACAAAAGCGATAGAACCGAGAGAGAGCAGTCCGCGTTCATAAAAGTTAAAAGGTTCGCTTGTCTGAAAATTATGGGAAAATGGCATTGTATACATTGAAAACCGAAGGTCTAACCGGCGATACCGATCAAATGGATAAGTGAAGTAGCCGTCAGCGCCTGTAATACGTTGTAAAAATCCACGTTGATTGCGGATTGAACCGAGACGATGGTATTGATGGTAGTTGTAAACTGCTGCGCCAACATCGGCGCGATGCGTCAAAAACCCATACTGTGCAATAAAATCGGGAATGAGATACCCACCAGATTGGTTAATCACACCCACTTCAACGCGATGATTTCCTAACATATCGCTTGCACTCATTTGAATTTGGCTACGGAGTAAACCGTCTGCACCATAACTAAATTGCGGGAAAATAGCATCAAAGCGGAAAGAAGATCTTGTGCTATACTTTCGTTTAGCAATTCTATAGTTTGGTTCAGAGATGTCGGTGTCTAAAACGATGGAAACCGGTTGTGCTGCTAACGGAGTAGTCTCAATTTTTTCGTCAAGTATTTTTGTGGATTCCATGACGCAAATATCATATTTGCCGTTTTGATATGCACTAAACAATAGCTGTTTTCCATCCGGCGAAAAACTGGGATTAAAACAGCCCGTTATAAAGTTAGTGAGACGTGTTGTTTCCATATTAGTAATATGGAGTTTGTATGCGTCAAATACGCCTGCCCGATCAGCACAAAACAGCACAGATTCACCATCAGACATCCATACGGGACTGATAGCGTTTGAAGAGTTGTCTGTAAGTATTTGTTGGGTTCGTTGGTCAATATCAATTAACACGAGTCTATTCTTACGTTCTCGTTCTGATGCGTAAACGATTACGTTTTTTGTTGGATGCCAAGATGGGTGGGTATCGTTAAAGGAGTCCTGAGTTAATCTGTTGATCGTTTCGGTTTCTAAATCAAGCGTATAAAGATCTGTTTGTCCTTCCTTTAGGGCAGAAAAAACAATACGTTTGCCAGTACCATCATAATTAGGGGAAGTGGCAGTATCAAAATCCAGTTTAATGTAGTGTGTCAATTTATGCGTAAGGACATTGACTTCAAATAGATAGTTAGCATTGTGGTGTTTACCGATAAACACGATATGATCACCACCTGGTGCCCAGGTAAGACTTTGGTCAAATCCACTCACATCGGTTCGAATTTCCTCGTATTTATTCCGAAAAAAACGTTTCGTAATCCGATCCAGTTTCTCCCCAGTTTTAGCAGACATGAGGACGATTTCCAAAAATCCTTCATTACCAGTAATATAAGCGATTATATCACCACTGGGTGACCATACAGGTTTAATATTATGAGAGAATCTCGCTTCTTCAGTCAGTATCTTAGCAGCGATGCTGGGGAGTTCCATATCCTGAATTAATGGCCAATAACGTTTGCGCACCATCTGCTGCCACTCTTTATCAAAATCAGCGAGACTTTTTCCCAAGACGTTTTTAAAAACCACGTCTATATTTTTTGTTCTACTTTGTCTTAAGCCTTGCAGAATCTCAGCGATTTTTTCACGTCCATAAGTTTGTACGAGGTAACCGACAGCTAACTGCCCCATCTTATATCCGAGGTAAGGTGAACTTAGCCGATTAAAGTTCTGCAATTCTGTTAGAGGTGCAATATTATTGTTGATACTTGCATCTCTTAAGACCATCTCACCAATAGCGTCATTATCTTCCGCGAAATAATCTGCCATTCCTTCCATAAACCATATAGGTGGAGCGTAGAGAAACTCCCCACTATAGAGCCTTGCATGAGGTTTCTGGTAAAGAATGTCGTATTGAAAGATGTGAATGAGTTCATGGTAAATAACCTCGCGGAAAGCCTCAAGCGATCCTGTAAAGGGTATGACAATGCGGTGTTTAAAAAGTTCTGCAAAGCCTCCGATACCTTCGTGTAGCTCCTGAAGTATGATGTTGGTTTCTTGGAAATCTTTATGCGATTTGTAAAGGATGAGTGGTGTTCTATTTTCAAGTTCATGCTCAAAGTCTTCACTATGTTTGTCATAAGCGTCTTCCGCGATGGCAGCCATTACCGGTACAAGTTTCGCCTCGCTTGGGTAGTAGTGAATGTCAAAATGTTCTGTTCGATGGATGTGCCAATCAAAACGTTGGGCAGTAATCTTGTTTTTTCCAAAACCTTGTGCCAACACACTTGATGAAATAAGCACCGTGAGACAAAAACAGAGGAAAAAGCGCATAATTTGGGTATCAGCGGATGGATTCTTTGCTGTGAGTTTTTTTTGAGTGTTCATCAGTTTCCCTTTGTATGATTGTTCCATCAAGAATTTTGGATTTAAGATTAACGTAAACTCGGTCCAAGTCTGTGTAGTGCAAACTGTTAGTTTGCCTTCCACAGATGCACAAACTAAAAGTTTGTGCTACAAAAGTATTTACCGCATCAGGAATCGGTCCTCTTGTTCATAGTGTGGTGAGATGTCGCGTGTAAATTCAGCGGCAGCGCGTTTACTAAGTTCTCTAAGCGTGGCTTCTTGCGGTGCCATCTGCGAAAAGACAAAGGAGCCTATACTGTGTGCCTCCGCGGTGCTTTGCTGATATGCTTCATCCCAGATAATTTTTTCGGTGTCAACATCAATTATCATAATACGAAGTGAGAGTAGATATCTTTTCTGCATATAGTCCTGATAATCCATGACATAACGTTGTTGACGAGCTGAGTAGCGTTCACCGTAGTAGCGTGCTGGTCGGGTATCTGTATAGAATCGGTAGCTTCCAACAATGATACCTATGACTTCAAAGTAGCGACCTAACTCGCTCAAGCGCTCGGTGTCCGCGAGCAATTCTTCTTCAACAACTTCTCCAGTCATTATCCGTGCGGTTTCTTGCTTGCCTACGACCTCAAAATGTTTTTGCCGTGCCAAACTGCTTCTTAGGAGTGCAGCAATTTCGGTTCCTATTTCAACAGGTAATTCACCCAACTTAGCAGAACTTTTTTCGCTGACAAAAGGCAGCACGGCAAAGTTTGAATAGGTATTAATGTCAATTTCAGATTGGACTTTCACTGGTATCAGAACGCGTGTCACCTTACTCCCGCAGGCACTCAAGAAGAGGAGTCCCATAACCAACATGCAGGTTATCTTATGTTGCGTATAGGATTGTAAAATGAAAGATTGTATTTTTTTCTGCATCAGAATAGTCCTAAAGTTAATTTTCTACAAGTTCTTCCGAGGATTCAGGTTGTGTTTCTTCGTTGTCAACTCCGCTTCTTCGTATATGTAGGCGGCATCTCCGGTAATTGATGCGGTAATATTTACTATCAGGATCAAGTTCGGTTGCGCGTTGATATGCTGATACAGCCTCAGCTATCTTACCTAAAGCCTCATAACCGACTCCAAGGTTGTTGTGTGCGCCAGCGTTATCTGGGTCTATGGACACAGCTTGCTGCCATCTAAAAATTGCCTCATTCCAAAGCCCCGCCTGTGCCGCTTTTATGGCAAACTGATTATAATCTTCTACACGGGTCACGTCGTGAGACGCACACCCAATCAAGATTAAAAGGACGAAAACAGAGACTAATTGGATGCTGGTATATATTTGTTGCATATTCTTAACCATCCTTGTAAACTCAATTTTACTACAAATCCATTTATAATGTCAAGGAAATGTAGGGATAAGGGCAGAGTCATTCAATTTTCCATTTTTGATGTCAAATAGGAAACCCGCACCTACCTCTCAAGATCTAACCTCATAAAATGGAAATACTTAAACTAAATAGTCCTGCAGATACGCTCTACTTATAGTAAAACTTACAATTAATGGGACACTTCTGTAGAGCAAACTGTTAGTTTGCGGACTAATATGCACAAACTAAAAGTTTGTGCTACAACTACCGTTGTCCGTTGTGTTTCCGAAACAAATTTATCAAAGTGTCCCAATAATTTCAAAGTTCACTATATTGTATGAACGAGACACCTGTGCTATAATTTGCAACACCTAATAAAGTTAACAGGTTTAGAGAATAATGGAAAACGTTACGCAAATTATCAATGACTTTGGTGAAAGTATTGTTCAGGTAGATGGCGATATTCCTGTCGACTTGCCAGCTAAGGATGGCGATAGGTTTTTGTTTATCAGTCACGACCAAAGTTTGCTAACACATGGCTTGCACAAGTACCCTGCCAAATTTTTCCCCGAATTACCGCGCTGGCTTATCAAACGGTATTCTCAGGAACATGATAAAATCCTGGACCCATTTGCAGGTAGCGGCACTACAAATGTTGAGGCCCTCCTTTCAAATCGCAACTCTGTTGGAATAGATGTTGACCCATTTTCCCGATTCATCTCAAAAGTGAAAGTAACCCCATTGCCAGAAACGGAACTCAAGTCTGCGCAAAAATCGCTTTTGGAAGCTATCCTCAATTACGATTCTTCGCAGGTTACCGAATCCGACTTACCCAATTTTCCTTATAGAGATAACTGGTTTAACGCAGAAATCCTCCATGAGTTGACCTATTTAAGAAAACATATCCAACAACTTGATGCTGATGAAAAGATCAAAGACTTCTTCAAAGTCTGCTTTTCGTCCATTATCCGTTCAGTATCTAACGCCGATGATAATTGCACTCGCACAGTGATTCGGAAGAAACTAAACAAAAGAGTAAAGCCTTCAGATGCGTTGAATCGATTCTCAAAAACGGTTCTTACGAAAGTGCCAAAAATGGTTGCGTTTTCTGAAAACTACCCTTCCGACATTACTGTTGATTTTCCAGAGGATATGGATGCAAGGAATATTAAGTATGCAGAAGATCATTTCGATCTCGCGGTAACCTCTCCACCGTATGTCAATGCTGTTGACTATCCGAGAACCCACCAATTAGAGATGTATTGGCTCGGTTTCGCACAAGCTTCCTTAACTGCTTTGAAGAAACAGAATGTTGGCACGGAGAGTGTATCTGCCAGCAATTACAAAGATAGACACGAAATCGGTGTGCCAGAGGCAGATAAGGTTATGACTAACATCTTTGAAGTTGATCCGAGACGTGCGTACATCGCCTTTAAATACCTTGACGATATGCGAAAAAACCTCATTGAAGTTTATAAGGTATTGTGTAAAGGCAGCAGATATATTGTTGTCGTAGGCAATAATCGTATCCGTGGACAGTTATTTGAGAATTGGAAGTATCTCATGCCAATTGCTGAAGAAATTGGATTTGAAGTAGAAACCTATTTCGGATCGGAGATTATCAAACATTTCATTAAGGTGCCAAGAGAGGAACGGATCAATACTGATTGGACTTTAGTCCTAAAAAAATAAATGGACATGTTCACCCCTCGGTAGGCGGTGAATCATGCTGAATGCCAAAAGCGCATTCAGCCAAGCGCATTCATACCGTTGATTTGGAGGTTTCCTAACCTCGCTGACAGAGTTAATAAATGATCCTAAAATCTACATTAAATGCCTCAAGATATCCCACCTAATGTATTGACACATTCGCAGTTATGCTATAAAATGGATTCAAACTCAAGATAACAGAACAGCGCAGGGATACGTTCATATAGGAGAGAATATATGGCTAACAATATTTTTCCACCGAAGGAGACTGCCTATCCAATCGGTGAAGCGCACGTCAACAGCTTAGAAGCGTATCAGGCACGATATGCAGAATCAGTTCAAGACCCGGAAGGTTTTTGGGCAACAATTGCTGAACGGTTGACGTGGTATCAAAAATGGGACACAGTTCGGGATTACGATTTTGTCAAAGCACAGATAAAATGGTTTGAAGGCGGCACGTTGAACGCCTGTTATAACTGCCTTGATCGACACGTGGAAGCAGGGCATGGTGATGAAACAGCGGTTATTTGGGAAGGCAACGACCCTTCCGAAGATAAGACATATAGTTTTAACGAGCTGCTTGCAGAGGTCAAAAAGTTCGCTAATGTGTTGAAAGCGCAAGGTATTGAAAAAGGCGACCGTGTCTGTATCTACTTGCAGATGGTACCAGAATTGGCAATTGCAATGTTGGCTTGTGCAAGGATTGGAGCGGTTCATTCTATCGTTTTCGGGGCGTTTTCAGCCGAATCATTACGAGATCGGATTAACGATTCTGCTTGCAAACTTTTGATAACGCAAGACACAGCAATGCGCGGAACACGAAGCGACATTCCGATGAAAGCAAACGCCGATGCTGCAGTTTCAGATTGTCCATCTATTGAAAAGGTAGTTGTCGTCCAACGCACAGGTGATGCGGTTGATTTTGACGCATCGCGCGATGTTTGGTGGCACGAAGCGATGGCAACAGCCGATGCCAAATGTGAACCTGAAGTGATGAATGCTGAAGACCCGCTTTTTATTCTTTATACCTCCGGTTCAACAGGGAAACCGAAAGGTGTTTTGCATACTACTGGCGGTTATCTGGTGTATACCTCTTATACGCATCAACAGATTTTTGACTACCATGAAGGTGATGTATATTGGTGCACTGCCGATATAGGCTGGATTACTGGACATTCTTATATTATTTACGGACCACTTGCAAATCGGGCAATTACCGTCATGTTTGAAGGCGTACCGAACTACCCCGATTTTGGACGATTTTGGCAAGTCGTTGAAAAACATAAAATCAATCTATTTTATACTGCTCCCACTGCCCTGCGTGCCTTAATGAAGGAGGGGGACACATGGGTTGAGAAATATGATAGGTCTACCCTCCGATTGCTTGGCACAGTCGGTGAACCAATTAAAGAACCGGAATGGTTGTGGTATTATAACATAGTCGGTGACAAACGGTGTCCAATTGTTGATACCTGGTGGCAGACCGAAACAGGTGGAATTCTGATTACACCGTTACCCGCGGTAACACCACTGAAACCCGGCTCCGCAACGTTCCCATTCTTTGGCATTGAACCTGTGATATTAGATGAAGAAGGAAACGAAGTAGAAGGCAATCCTGCAACCGGTTATCTCTGCATTAAAACTGCTTGGCCCGGCATCATGCGCACAGTGTATGGCGACCATGAGCGTTTTATTGATGTCTATTTTAGTAGGTTCCCCGGCTATTATATGACAGGTGATGGCGTATTGCGGGATGAAGATGGATATTACTGGATTACAGGTCGTGTAGACGATGTGCTGAATGTCTCTGGACATAGGTTAGGCACGGCAGAGGTTGAAGGTGCAATCGGGCAACATGATGCTGTTGCAGAAGCTGCAGTTGTCGGATATCCGCACGATATTAAGGGGCAAGGTATCTATGCGTATGTCACACTCATGACGGGTGAATCTGCGTCAGATGATGTGGCAACAGGAATCAAACAGGCGGTGCGACAACATATTGGACCTATCGCTACACCGGATAAGATACAGTTTACGCCTGCCTTACCGAAGACGCGATCGGGTAAAATCATGCGGCGCATTCTCCGTAAAATAGCAGAAGGCGATATATCTGATCTCGGTGACACTTCAACACTTGCTGATCCAACAGTGGTTGACGCATTGGTTGAAGGTAGACAATAACCCCTACACCATAACGCTGGCGAGGCGGGGAATGCCTTAATGGCATTCATACCGTTGATTTCTTCCGAACCTCGCCAATGTCCAGGAAATTGTGGATTTTACTATAATTTCATAAGGGCAGGTCACTGTACCTGCCCAATTGCATGAATGAGGGACACTTGTGGCATCAGCACAAAAAATAGTAGATGCATTAAAAAAACAGAATATTACCCATGCCGTTGGCGTACCAGATAATGGTAGTGCAAGAATTTACGAACTTTTGCGTGAAGATCAGGAAATTGAGGTCATTACGGTAACTCGTGAAGGTGAGGCATTCGCTATTGCAGCAGGGTTGTTTGTTGGTGGCAAAAAACCTGTGATTATCATTCAAAATACGGGTTTCTTGGAATCTGGTGATGCATTCCGTGGCACAGTTTTCAATATGCAAGTGCCTGTCGTCGTCTTTATCGGATATCGGGGGTATCACAACCGTGATGCTGATGGCAAGTGGGTTGACTCTGTTGCTGCCTTCCTTGAACCGACACTCAAAGCGTGGAATTTGCCCTATCATAAGTTAGAAACGGACGCTGATATTGGCAGCATTGATTGGGCTTATGGCAAATCTGCGGAAACATCTTTACCTGCTGCGGTCCTCCTCATCGGACATGCAAAATGAAAAGAGAATCGTTTAAAGTTAGGCAGGTTCCCTTTACATAATAAAGTATATAATAAACGAGTTGTGCTAAATAACTTTTAGTAACCAATTGTTTCACATAAATAAAGATTTGTCCGAATATTCTTTATTAGTTGAGACGCTCTTTAGTCCCGTAGGGACGATATGTTTATAGAAAACACCAAACAAACGCTCTTTAGTCCCGTAGGGACGATATGTTTATAGCACAAAACCCAAAATCCGTAAAAACAACAAAAACAAGCAGTTAACTGGCACAAGTCGTATAATAAAGGAAATTAAAATGAATTTACAAGATAGAGATCGCATCATTAAGAAAATTGTCCAAAACCCAAATATGTCTAAGAAGGAAATAGACAAAGAAGCGGGCATCACCAATCCACGAAGCGGGGCACGAGAGACAGAATTATTCATGCCCTGGATAGAGGAAAATACATACCTTGTCTTTGGAGAGAGTATTACTTGGCACTCAGTAGGACTTCACAATATGCGGTATACGAAAATTGATCCTGATCTTGTAGGAAAGGATGCAACGGGTTGTTCTGTTATTGTTGAAGTCAAATTCAAGTTTGATTTTCCAGGTGATCGCAATCATTTACGCAGCGATGTTGAACATAAGTCCATCGGCCAAATACTTCAGTATCTAACGGCTTATATGAGAAAATATCCATCGGATCAAATACCACGCTTGTTTATTGTTAGCATAGATTATTCGCCAGAAGTTGATGAAGTCTGTCTGTTTCTACAAGAGTGTGGCATTGACATCAAACATATCGCTATTGAGAACATATTGCCTAAGTAGATGATTATCGACGCGAAAAATCAAATTGTACCTATACAACAGTGTGAACTACAAATTCAAAACGAAACGAAAGAACTCATCAAGATAGGCAATATTCTTTGTTTGATAACCTTAATCGCATCGGATGCAGTGATTACAAACATGGAATAATCAACGACACAAACACAAGCGGTGATGCCAATAAATTACCTGTGAATGTATTAAATAAAACTCAACTGGAGCAGATTAAATGTTAAGTGTTGAAGATGCACGTCAACAGATGTTAGAGACCATCCCTGTTTTACCGACAGAAAAGCGTGGTATTTTCGACTGTGCAGGTTATGTTCTTGCGGAAGCACTGCATGCTACTGAAAATATCCCACCGTTTGACAATTCAGCGATGGATGGTTTTGCAGTCCGTTCAACAGGCGTAAAGGACGCATCTAAAGAGAATCCTGCCGTGCTTTCAGTTGTTGAAACCATTGCTGCCGGATACGCACCCGCAAAACATGTTTCGAATGGACAAGCAGCACGGATTATGACGGGGGCAATGATGCCTAATGGTGCAGATGCTGTCGTCATGCAAGAGGTAACCGAACTTGTCGGAGATAAGGTCAAAATCTTTGAAAACGTTGAAGAAAACGAAAATGTCCGCTTCACCGGTGAGAGTGTTAAGCAAGGTGATCGTGTGATGTCTCTCGGAAAGGTGCTTCGTCCGCCGGAAGTGTCAATGCTCGCTTCGCTTAATTGTGCTGAAGTGACAGTATATCGAAAACCAACAGTTGCCGTTGTCTCCACAGGTGATGAACTTACGCCACTCGGTAAACCGCTGATGCCGGGAAAAATTCGGGATAGTAATCGATACGGTATGTACGCACAAGTTCAGAATGCTGGTGGTATCCCAATTGATATGGGTATTGCGCCTGACGATGAAGCTGAAACAGAGCGAATCTTTCGTGAATCCCTTGCTAAAGCAGATGCGCTCATCACAAGTGGAGGCGTTTCGGTCGGTGAACACGATGTAGTGAAAAATGTCTTGACGAAATTGGGCAAGATGAATTTTTGGCGCGTTGCGATGAAGCCAGGCAAACCACAGGCTTACGGCGTTATAGATGGAAAACCGATTTTTGGATTGCCAGGCAATCCTGTGTCTTCACTCGTCGTGTTTGAGCTTTTTGTACGTCCTGCTCTCATGAAAATGGCTGGTCACACCGACCTATTACGTCCTACCTTCAAAGCGACCTTAGCAGCAGATGTTACGAACAAAGATGGGCGCGTAAATTATATGCGTGCAATTCTTACAGAGCAGGATGGGCAATACATTGCCAAAACTACTGGACCGCAAGGTTCTGGTATTCTACATTCCCTTGTGTTAGCAAATGGATTGATTACGATTCCATCCGGTGCGACCTTACATGCAGGCGAAACAGTGGACGCCCAATTTCTGGACTAAATAAAGCTGCTATGGCAAGCACAACAACCCTTACCACAGATTGGGGAGAGATGGCTTACTCGGATACTGATGGTTCAGGTAAGCCTTTACTTTTCTTGCATGGGACAGGATGTGATTCAGCGGATTGGACATCTGTCACTGATAAATTACCGCGGAACCAACGTTTGATTACGCTTGATTTTCGTGGACATGGACAGAGTAGTGTTCCTACCAAACCGTTTACATTAACTAACCTCGCTGATGATGTCCTGCACTTTGTAAACTCAATCGGAATTCAAAAACTAATACTCGTTGGGCATAGTCTCGGCGGCATGGTTGCAATGGAAGTAGCAAAACGTTCATCCTGTATTGCTGGGCTTGTTTTGCTTGAAGGATGGACAAATCTTTCATCTGCAGGTAGTGCTTTTGACGCAGGAAGGTTTTACGGTGCGCTCTCCCAAACAGAAAGGACAAGTATTCAGCAAAAAGCTGAAAAAACACGGAACCGTTTTAAACCGAATGTCTGGGAAAGTTTTTGGACATCCATCCAAGATTTTGATGCTTACGCCTATCTTGAGCAGACATGCATTCCTATCTATGAGGTATTTGGTGAGATGGGTAGGAATGAATTGACGGAGCAGAAGTTACGCATCCCACCTAACCCCAATATTGAGGTAATATGGGTACCTAATGCTGGACACTATTTACCGCACGAATATCCGGAGGCGGTGTCTGATATCTGCATTAAATTTGTGGAAACATTTTCATAATTGTTCCAATTAGTTTTCCTCAGGAATTTCAACCGGCAAATCCAGCCGGTCTCCCCACTCTTTCCAAGACCCAATGTAGTTACTCACTTTCGGATAACCGATAAGCCGCAACGCCAAATAGGTTTGGGAAGAACGGTACCCACCCTGTCAGTAGCACATTACCTGCTTTTCAGGCGTAATGCCCACTGCTTTATATATTTCTCGGAGTTCTGCAGCAGGTTTGAATGCACCGTTTTCATCAAGGTTGTTGACCCATTCTATATGAATTGAACCTGGAATTGCACCTGCGCGTTCTGCGCGGGCGACTCTACCGTAGTGTTCATCATCTGTGCGTGTGTCCAAGGAAATGAAATCATCTTGGTTTAGTGAGGCATGAATCACATCTGCATCCATGTGCGTTTCATGCTTTGCTTCTATCGGAAATTCCGATACGTTGGAGGGTACAACGCCTTCTGTACTGACCGGTCCGCCTGCTACTACCCATGCTTTATACCCACCATCTAACACACGAGTTTTGGAATGTCCCAAATACTCGCAAAACCAGAGACCGCGAGATGCCTTCGTCCCTGAAATATCTTCATACCATATAATTGTTTTAGTGTGGTCAAGACCTCTTTGTTGGAACAGGTAAGCGATCATCCACATAAAAGTGTCAAACATCTCTTTCCGAGTGTTGATGAGACTCAAACCGAACAGATCAAGGTGAAGTGCCCCTGGAATATGCCCGCTTATATATTCATGCGTTGGACGCGTATCAACGATACAATACGATTCATCATTAAGATTGCTTTTCAATTCCTCAACTGAAATTACGAGTTGAGGATTCGTGTAACCTTTGTACGCCATTTCAAACTACCTTTCTGGTAGGATTTTTACTACCATTTTTAATAATCTTTATTGTTTTCCATCTGCCGGTGCGGTACCAAAGCCACATGGCGGCACCTTGTACCACATTTGAAAGAGCAATTCCGATCCAAACCCCTTTTAATCCGATAAAGTGTGATAATAGAATAACAAGTCCCAAACCTACTCCCATTTGGGCAGCAAGCGTGATAACCATTGGTGAAAAGGTATCACCAGCACCGTTAAGTGCCTTGCCTAACACTAAAGAAAACGCTATAAAGCCAAATGTGAGCGACAGAAACTGAAGGTAAACAGATCCAATTTTTATGACTTCTGCATCATTGGAGAAAATTTGAATAAATATCTGTGGAAAGATAAGAAATAGTGCACCAATACCCGCCATGATCGTAGTGCCTAATATATTTCCCATTCGGGTTGATTTTTCTGCTCTTTCTATCTGATTCGCGCCTAAATTCTGCCCGACCACAGGTGCAACAGCATTCGCAATGCCAAAACCGGGGTTCATAACGAATATTCGGAGGCGCATGCAAACCGTATAGGCAGCAACTACATTTTTACCGTAAGGACCTAACACCCAAAGGAAACCGAGACGAGATAAATGCCGCCAGAATCCTTGCATAGAACTATAAACGCCTAACCTTAAAATGTCAAGCATTTCTACGAGGTCTGCGCGAAATTGTACGTTTCGTAACGATATTGGCGCGCGTCCACTGAAACATAGAAAAAGTAGAATAATGACACCGACCCCTCTGCCGATGAGCGTTGCATACGCTGAACCGGCTACACCTAATTTCGGAAATTTCCAAAGTCCAAAGATTAACAGCGGATCAAGGACGATGTTAATTGTTGTGGACAAAATTAACACAACCATCGGCGTGACGGCATCGCCGCCTGCCCGAAAGATTGAGCCGAGCGTCATTGACAAAAACATTGTGCTGATACCGACAAGTATTATTTGCATGTAAGTTATGCCGAACTGTATCACATCTGAGTCTATTGTTCGGACAGCGCGCAAACCAAATTCTGCTAATGGGTAGCCAACAATACCGATGCCGATAGCAAAGAAAAAGGCAAGTAAGATAGCCTGCATCGCCACGTATCCGGCTTGGGCGTGATTCCTTGCGCCAAGATACTGTGCCACCATAATCCCCGCGCCTGTTGAGATACCGAGAGAAAAAACTGCAATTAACCGTAGCAAATTACCGCTCACGCCAACGGCTGCGATTGCAGCAGGTCCTAATCTGCCAACAAAAATCATATCAACGATATTGAACGCATCTTGAAGAATATAACCGAACGTTATCGGCACTGCAAGTTGTAACAGATGGTGGAGAAGACTACCTTGAGTTAAATCACCCTGTGTTTTATTCATTTATATCCTTACTGCTATGCTGTAGGCAATTTCCTTGTCACCGCTACCGGTCCTAACTTTGGCGATCCAAATTTATCCTTGAATTTAAAAAGCGATTGATTTATAGTAAAACATATAATTATTTGGACATTTTTTAACACAAACTGTATGAAGAGTAAAAAATAAATTGGGTAATTTAGCGAGGTTAGGAAACCTCGCCAGCAGAGATGTGCACCTGCTGCTGGCAAGGTTTCCTAACCTTGCCAATTACCGAAATATTTACTTAAACTTCATTTAGTTTGTGCAGATGCGGACACAAACTAACAGTTTGATGCTCAACACCGCTGGTAGGTTCGGTTTCCTAACCGAACCTACCATAATGTCCAATTAATTCTAAAGTCTACTATATACTCAAACAAAATACACAATCTTAAAAAGAGGTGAATCATATAGTGAAAGTATTGATTATGTCCGATATGGAAGGCGTAAGCGGCATCGTTGTGTGGGATCAGGTTGATGGCGGTGCTGCAATGTTTGAAGAGGGTAGGCTCCTCTATACTGAAGAAATTAACGCTGCTGTACGCGGTGCTAAAGCCGCTGGCGCAACGGAGATCGTCGTTGTGGATTGCCACGGCGCCGGACAAGGCTGGACATTTAATTCGCTTATTCCAGACAAAATACATCCAGATTGTGAATGGGTAGCACACCATGGATGGGGACGGTTTGACGACATGTGGAAAGATGGTTGTGATGCATGTTTGCTCATCGGGATGCATGCCCGAAGCGGCACCCCCGATGGTGTTTTGTGCCATACTATTTCTACCGTTCGATACCGGAATCTTTGGTTCAATGACGATCTCGTTGGAGAAACCGGTGTAAACGCGGCACTCAACGGACACTATGGTGTTCCTATCGCGCTTGTTACAGGCGATACAGCAGTGTGTAGAGAAGCCAAAGAATTGCTCGGGGATAACTTGCCGACAGTAGCTGTTAAGAAAGGACTCAGTCGATACAGCGCAAGACATATCCCGCCCGTACGTGCTCGCGAGATGATAGAACAAGCGACCAAAGATGCTCTCTCAGATTTAACAAGGGTCCATCTTTATGTACCTGCTCAGCCCACTACAATCAAAATTGAAGTCTCAAGTGTAGATAAACTTGCAGACTTCAAAGGACGACCTGGTGTTGAAATAACAGGACCCGTCACCGCTGAGAGCCGCGCAATAGATTGGATGACAGCGTGGAACCAGTTCTGGCCTTTTGTCTAAGATTTCTTTTCTTATCACCGAATTTAAAATTTCTCACTCTGGTAGGCGCGATTTCAAATCGCGCCTACTATAGCAGATAACCACATAAGTTTTAAGATTCTTCAAGAACATCAAGCGGATCGCCTGAAGCGTCTTTGCGTTCCAACAGTTCAACTTCATAACCGTCTGGATCGGTGATAAAAGCCATCTTCATTCCACCGGAGGTAAACTGCTTGCGCCATTCATCTGGCCAAATCTCCAATCCTGCTTTCTCCAAACCATCGCAAAATTCGACAATATCGGGAACACCAATAGCGAAATGCATCAGGTCTTCCTGTACCTGTAGATCAAAATCGGGTGAATAGGTTAACTCCAAAGTGTGCGCATTGCCCGGAAGTTCAAGATGCACGATTTGGTTGCCTGCGGGGGATTTATCGCTCCGACTCAAAACTTTGAATCCCAGATGGTCACAATACCATTTAATAGAATGATCAAGGTCGCTGACGCGAACCCGCGTATGTAAAAATACAGCCATGTCTGTCTCCTATTTATTTTGATGTATAAAGGTCAAGCATCTATGTAGAAATACTAACATACTCTTATAATTTTGACAAGAAGATTCCTGAATCTACCAAAATCATGATGAAGGCCGTTCCTGTACCACAGGGATCACGTAGCTACGTATCCTCACATCTCCCTCTGTTTCTGATTCAACGAGCGGTGTTGGGTTCTCGCGATGATCAAAGACAACATAGTAACCTTCTATCGCTTTTTCCAATTTGAGATATGCCATGAGCTGCTTTTGCCTGCTTGATAACGTTTTTCACCTTCCCATATCTTTGTTTCAACAATATATTTTCGCCCATTGTGAAAAATCATGAGATCAATTCTGTCTCGCCCTGTTTGCACTTCAAGAAACATGGCACCGCGTACAATTCTGATGAACTGGTCCAGGTAGGTGTAAAGGAGGTCCTGCCCGACGAATTCTTGTGGTGTGTCTGGCACTTGAAGGATGCGAAAGCCGACGCGAGCGATAAAGTCGTTGAAATTATCAATGAGTCTTTCCAAGTCAATATATCCTTCGGAAGTAAGGTAATCTTCAAAATGGGTGTCATCTGGAAAGTAATCGTGTTCAAGCCCGTTAAACAGCGGTCTAAATGCCAGCAAGATGCACTGTTGATAAATTGGGTTGACAATCTCACACAGGTCACCTGTGCCTTTTGTGATGACACCATAAATGGCGAGTTCATTCATGATGTCATCGTAGGGATTGAAGGACACCCCACCCTCATAAGAAGCGATCTTCATGAGGATGCTTTTAAAGCGCGGTTCTCGACGGACATTGGTAATCAGATGCTGAATGTTGACATTCCCTTCTTGAACGATTTTTTTGTGTGCCGTTAGAAAGTGTTCCATGCGAATCGTTTTAGTTTTCGGGATATCCGATTCCTCGGTAAGAATCTGTGCGAACCGATTAACGAGAAAGGGTTGTCCACCTGTCTGCCTATGCAACATTTCAATTACTTCTGCGGTAAAAGTTTGTCCAATTTCTTCGGTATACTGCGATAGCAGTTCCTGCACTTGTTCAAGCGTGAAGTTGGATAAGTTGAAATCATCTTGGATATTGAATGGCGAAATCGATCGGTCATAGTTTAATTGCGTGATACTTTTGACACCGACGATGCCGACACTATATGGGCAATGAAGTTCATTAGAAAGATAGATGTGACGTAGCGTATAGAGAAAATCACTGATAACTGTTTCTGGAATGCCATCGAATTCGTCTATAAGAACCACAATATGTGGATTTCCAAGTAAATTTTCAAGATGTTTAAAGAATTGCAGCATTGAAAAAAAGTCGGTGAGTTGTGTATGTTCCAAAAATTGCGTTAGTTCCCCGGATGCGTTCTTTCCGCGCTGGCGTAAAACAGTTTCTATTTGACCACGGACCAGCTCATAGAACCGTTTGTAAA
Organism: Candidatus Poribacteria bacterium; assembly: GCA_965221425.1. GTDB lineage: Bacteria > Poribacteria > WGA-4E > WGA-4E > WGA-3G > MSPOR6. The sequence goes on from OZ244889.1 coordinate 3,060,628, forward strand.
AAACATTAGGTGAAAGATTGCGCAGTATTTGGAAATCTAATTGAATTGGGAAGTAGTTTGGCTCTTCTGTTGAGAGCGTGTCAAGCGCGCGGCGGAAAAAGGTAGTTTTGCCAGTCTGCCGCGGTGCAAAGAGGACAATATAACGCCCCTCTTTGATGCGATTGATGAAATCTGAGGTTTCCTCAGCGCGTGAAACTACGTAATGCTTCTGCGGATTGACGGGACCTCGGGTTTCAAAATATCTCATTTTCTCTCCTGATCATCGGCATTTCTTGCAACCATTGTACCAAATCCAAGAGTGTAAATCAAGGTTGAATTCGTTGCCTACTTAATAATCAATATCGACGAGTGAATTCAAAATAGGGAGCAATGCCCCCATTGTTGGCACATCGCGGAAGGTAAAACCGAACTGTGAGAAATACGCGGATGCTTCCAATGCCTCCGCGATTATCGGTTTTTTCTCCAATTCCTTTGAAACACCAAGGATAAGGTGGGTATCGGTCTGTTCAGCAAGTGTGTTGAGACGCGCAAGCAGATGACTTTGGTGCCATGGATGGAATAATTCAATCGCTACTTCCACACCGCTGGTATGAATCAATTGATAATCTGGAAAGCAATAGAAATCTCCCGGTAAAGGTAGAAACTGGCTACCTGGATGAATCTGCCAATCATCTGTTTTGTTGTGGAGCATTTCCTGAAAGAGTTGAATATCTTCGGGAATATAAGCGAGAAATTGTTGTGAAATCGGTTTTATCCCACACGATTCATTGAGATATAACCGAGAACGTCTTTTATTTCGAAACTGAACCTCCGCTGTGAGTTCCCATTTCGGTTGATGCAACACGGCAACAAAAAAGTTCGCCAGATTCATGCCGTATCGCTTCGTTTTGTAAAATAGGTTGAGCGGTCCGTCTACCGTAATCTGAAACAGATCTTCGTTTTCTACTCTCTCTTTTCGAATTGTGGAAAGGAGTTGGTTAAATCTTAGATATTTGAACAGCTGACGCAGTTCGGCTGTCATGGAATCGGTGAGATTTAAAGTGAGGGAATTACAATGCAGGAGCAAGCCTTGTACCTGTGCAGTGTTGTAACGATGCAGTAGATGCTCAGCAGAAAGTGTTTTGAAAGACAAAATTGGCTGACAACTTGGCAGATCTGCATAGAGTCTATCCCCTAACGTTGTTCCCTCGGGTTGCCCTTCGTTTTGGACTATCTGTTCGACTTTTTGCTGGTAGTCCGCATAATTCTGCAACTGTTCTTGTGAAAGTAGGCGACTCGTCTCTGTGAAAAGTTTTTGCCGAAACGCAATCAGTTCTTCATTCGGGGCGGTGTCAAATTCTGTCCGATCTAATAACAGTTTTTCAAGTCCACGCTTGACTAAAGGTGTGCCTGGTGTGCTATCAATAACATGTTTACTCGCCTCTAATAATGTTGACCGTGCTTTATCCGTAGATTCTTCAAAGACAGAAATTAATTGTTCGGCAATTGCCAACAGTTGGCTATCAGTAGGTTTTACAAATTGAGGATAGATTTGCCCGTTCTGAATTTTGTATCGGAGTAGGTCTTTGGTAAGCATTGTATTTTAACCTAAGTTGACCTATGTAGCACAAACTTCCAGTTTGTGCATCTGTGGAACGCAAACAGAATGAAGATTAATTTATTAATTCGGTACTTTTCTGTTCACACGAGACACGCGTACCCCGCTGCTGGCGAGGCGGGGAATGCCTAAAGGGCATTCATACCGTTGATTTGGCGCATTCGTCTTTAGGCATTCCCCGCCTCGCCAGCAGCAACGCACACCTGCCTGGTATTACCTTGATTTTTGGTACGCGTGGTGTTGTCTTCGCCGTTTGTTAACAAACTGTTCGCTGGTCTGTTTAGAGATAAGTTCGTAAAGCACCGCTTGTTTGCCCTCACGTTTGCGGAGGATACGCCCTAACCGCTGCACATGCTCACGGACACTCCCACTCCCTGAAACAATAATGGCGACATTCGCTTCCGGCACATCTACGCCCTCATTCAGCACTTTGGAGGTAACAAGGACAGAAAATGTGCCATCGCGAAATCCGTTCAAAAAGGCGTTCCGCTCTTTCAGTTTTGTTTGATGCGTTAGCACAGGGAGAAAAAAACGCGTGCCTATCTGATATGCCGTGTCATTATCTTGTGTAAAAATAAGGATACGATCGCCACGATGCCGCTGAATCAGCTTCCACACCCACTCCTGTTTTGCGGCGGAGGCGAAACTGAGCTGCTTCTGTGTGAGATACGCTTTGAAAGCCGTCCGCCCCTCTTCGGATTGTGAGGATTTCCACAGAAATGTTTGCCATCCGCGAGGCGATCCCATGTTGATTTGTGCTTTCTTAAGGAAGTTCAAATAAGTTCGGCGTGCTTCTTCATACTGAATCCGTTCCGTGTCTTCCATATCAACAGCAATTGTAACGACACGATATTCGGAGAGCGTTTTGCCAGAAAGTTCCTGTACCTGCGCTTCATAACAACATTCACCCAGAAGCGCATAAAGCCTGCTCTCTTTTCCATCAACGCGTTCGGGCGTAGCTGTCAACCCTAAACGGAAAGGGGCAATACTGCTGATTGCTGCGTATTGATATTGGTCACCCGGTAGGTGGTGGCATTCGTCAAAAATGGCGAACCCGAACCGATTCCCGTAGTGAGGTGCATGCATGACTGCGGACTGATACGTTGTCACGGTGAGGTCTTGCAATTCGTGTTGTCCACCGCCGTAAAGCCCAATCTCCTCTTCAAAATGTTCTTTTAGCACTCCGTACCATTGGTGCATCAAATCAATTGTCGGCACATGCACAAGCGTTGGGCGTTGCGTATCAGCGATGAGCAGAACCGCGATGAATGTCTTACCTGCACCTGTCGGCAGGCTGATAACGCCGCGCTTGTTGTTAGCGTGCCAAGCATCAATTGCTTCAGATTGATAGGGATAAGGCGATACGTTTTTTTGATTGGTAAAAGGTTTGACGGTGAATTGTCTCGCTGTATCGGTGTATGGGATGTTGTGTGCGCGCAGCTGCGAGACAATATGACGGTAACGGTAGGCGGGCGCACGGAAAGTCAAGGTGCGTTCATCCCATCGGATGTCTGGCAACTGCGATTGGAGTGCCTCTGGGACGTTCTGTAGAATAAGGGTACCTTTGTCAAAGTCTATTTTGAGTGAAGCCATGATACTGTTATCTTTGCCTGCCAAACCTGTAGCATAAACTGTTAGTTTGTGCATACATAAACGCAAACTAAATGAAAATTAAAAAATAAATTGGGTAATGTGGCGAGGTTAGGAAGAAATCAACGGTATGAATGCCATTTAGGCATTCCCCGCCTCGCCAGCAGAGATGTACACCTACTGCTGGCAAGGTTTCCTAACCTTGCCAATTACCGAAATATTTATTTAAACTTCATACAGTTTGCAATACAACAAGAATTTGACATTTCTGTAACAAGGGATAAACAACAATGGGGCGAGGTTCGGAAACCTCGCCCCATCGTTGAATGTCTGAGACGCAAAGGGTATGATTCTATTTCAGAATCAACATTTTGCGTGTAGCAGAAAACGTATCTGTGGTGAGTGTGTAGAAATACACACCGCTTGCCACACGTTCACCGATAGCATTGCGCCCATCCCAATAGGCAGCGCGGCTCCGGTTTGTGTAGTAGCCTTCAGCCTGATGTCCAAGCATCAAGGTGCGCACCATGCTTCCAGCTGCGTCGTAAATCGTAATCTGCACATTAGAATCCGTTGCTAACTGATACGGTATCCATGTCTCCGGATTGAACGGATTTGGATAGTTCGCGAGCAAACGGGTTTTTTCTGGTGTTACGACTTCTAACAAACGCTGCAGGTATGCCAGCGTGTGCTGTGCCGTAAGCGAGTGGTTATCTGTTGCGATCAACAGGTTAATTTGCTTCTGAATTTCCTCACGTGACACCTTTGGAAGTTTCGCAACTGCGACTGTTGGGGCAGCGTTGACATTTTCACGGTTGTCAAACACAAGGAGCAGATCCAGGAAGTTCACCGAACCGTCGCCGTTGACATCCAGACGAGGATTACTCGGTGGGGCTTCCCCAAGTGCATCTGCGACCAATGCGGCATCGGTGTTATTGACTACGCCGTCACGGTTAACATCATACCTTGAGAAGGTGCCAGGCGGACGCGTCGTGCCAGATGGCACGGAGATATCACCCGGTGCTGTCAAATCTGCAACGACAATCTTGATAGAACCACCGCTGAGGTCGCTCTGCATGATTCTGCCACGACTGTTTGTGAAATACAGCTTGTTCGCAGTGGTATCAACGGATATCCCGTAAGGTGCAGCTAATAAGGATGCCAGTTCTTGAACATTACTGCCATCAAGATTAGCGCTATGGATTTTACCTGCTGATTCGCCGGTTTCCTCTGTCCAGAAAACTTTACCAGAACCGACTGCGATACTTCCCAGTTTCGCATAACCGCTTGCAACCTGTAAAACACGGGAACCATCAAGGTTCGCTGATTGGACAGTGTTATCACCTGTTATCCAATAGACTCTACCAGAGCCAACCGCAATGTCTGTCGGGTTGTTCAAATTGGTAATGAGGTCCGGTTCATACCCTGAACCATTAAAGTTGATGGACTGCACTTTACCAAAACCGTTGGTCAGGTAAATCTTACTATTGTTGGTGTCCACAGCAATGCCTGCGGGGGCAGCCGTGAGATCCCGAACCAACTGAACGTTACTACCGTTCAGGTCTGACCGGCGAATTCTCCCGCTATTACCGCTTGTCTTCTCAACCCAGTAGAGCCGATTGTTCGTTACCGCAAGACTGACCACATTTTGAACACCGGACGCAATGTTTTCAACATTGCTGCCAACGAGACGGTGGAGCGTGCCACTATCTGTGTTTACCCAATAGGTATGCGCTCGCTGTGTTACTGGCAGGCGGACATCGGGTTCTGTGGGGCCCGCTGTTGCCGTAAAGGTGACTGACGTTGAAACGCCTGAGACACTTGCACGAACAGTGTTACGCCCAAGGGCATCACCGAGGGTGAGAGTCGTCTGTGCGCGGCCTCTGGAATTCGTTGTGACCGATGTTGCCGAGAGGCTGCCGCCCCCTGCTGTTACGCTAAACGTTACGGTAACGCCTGAAACAACGTCGTCATCTTCGTCAAGCACTTCCACAACGAACGGATCATCCAGTACGCTACCTGGGGCACCACGTTGGTTATTACCGGAAACGATTTCTATGGAATCCGCTAAATCACCGACATTAATGGTAAAGCGAACAGACGGCACGTCCTCAACACTTGCAGTAACGAAGTAGGTACCGGCCTCACGTGGCAATAATTCTGCCTCCGCTTCACCGTTGCGATTTGTTGTTGCGCTACGGGGCGTCAGTGTACCGCTACCGCCTCTCAAACTGAACGTAACGGTTGCGCCTTGAAGATCAGCGCCATCCTCATCTGTAACCCGGACGACCATTGGAGCCGTATAACGGTTCGGTGTAACACGTTGATTATTACCAGAAACAATATCAAGGTCATACGGTACAACGGCACCCGTAGCGTCAAAGAAGACATCTGTAACACCAGTGATGCCGACACTTGCGCGAACCCGATTATCTTCATCGTCTTCGTCTAAGACAAGATAGGCGCGCACATCTCCGTTAGTATCACTTCGAACAACCAATGAAGTTTCGCCACTTGTGGCATTGCTGGCAGCAGAAAGTTCACCGTCACCATCTACGACTGTAAACGTCACCGGTACACCTTGTACAGGTGTTTCAGTAGTGGTAGTAGCCTGAACGACTTTGACGACAAACGGATCATCAAGCACTTCACCGCGATCGCCTTCCTGGTCATCACCAGAGACACTATTGTTGGTGTCTTTCACGAGCCTAACCGCCACCACCGTAACCGTAATGGAACGGGTTTGAGTCCCTGAAACAGCGATGATGGTATACGCCCCAGGCGCTGTCGGCAACCTGAACGTATCCGGTGTGGTAGCCCTACCCGTGTTATCTGTTATTAGCACAGTCGAGGACTGAACTACTTGCGCAGCGTTCCTAACAGTAAGTGTGACAACCTGGTTGACTGCTGGTGTGTTATTTGCATTGTTGAACAGGATTGTTAGCGGATACGTTGCACCGGGTCCGCCACTGGTCACCGCTTGGCCGCTACCGTCAACGGGTCGGAGAATTGAGAGCCGCGTGGATGGCTGTTGCTGTTGCGCTGTTCCTGTGATTGTAAAGGTTACAGGCCTTGCGTCGCTTGCGTCAACGTTATCATCTGTGATGGTGACTGTCACCGTTTGTACAAGCGTTGAAGATACAGGAAATTGATGCGTGGCTTCACCGCTGCTATTGGTGTTGACTGTAGCAAGGTCATTTCCTCTGCTATCGCTGAACGTGACTTCAACACCCGATTCCGCAGCATTTGTATCTGTATTTTCCACATATACCCGCAACGTAGCACTACTTCCGATAGTGACGGTTTGTGCCTGATCTGTCCCGCTGGGGATCGTTAACCGCACTGGCGGGTCATCGGTGGGAGGTGCCGAGCCGACGGTAACAGTAACTGGAATGAGCTTACGGTCAAATCCAGCAGCACTTGCATAGAGTTCATAAGTGCCAGTAGTGCTCGGTAATACAATAGGTATCGTAGCAAAACCGTTGGCAAGCGTTGTTCCTTGGGCAGATGTGAAACCGGTACCACTCAGTGTAACCAGTACACCTTGTCTTCCTGCATCAACAACTATGTTGTAGCTTTGACCTGCAGTTCCTCCTACGATCAGTCCTGGTGTGGCTGTAAGGGTTGGCAGAACATTCCCCACAACGTTTACGGTAGCTGTGCCTGCCGTATAACCGGTCGCGTTTGCTGTGATGGTAACATCTCCAGCAGTGTTCGGTAGTGTGAACTGCATCGTTGCAACGCCGTTACTTCCCGTTGGTGTAGAACGTGATGCAAAACTACCGCCCCGATTACTGGTGAATTCCACCAGCTGGCCACTTCTGTCATCAGAGGTAGCGGCTGTAACAGTAATCGTCTGACCGGCATTGCCACTGGTAGGTGCGGTTACGGTAAGGCTCGCCCCTGGTGGCGGCTGTGGTGGTGGTGTCGGCGTTGTTCCCGTACCTTGAAAGAGATAAATAACCTCGTACGTTTGGGCTGGTACTGTGCCAGTAATTGTTGCCCGAATTTTGTTAGTGCCGCCGTTCAACCGCAGCCTCACCCTTGCTACATTGGCATCAGCAGTGTTACCATCATAATTAAAAGTTAATGTCCTGGTGCTTTTTGAATTTCTGTTTTCGCCGGGGTCAGGTTGTGCATCATTGTTCAGATCCTGATAAACAGATCCGGGTCCCTCAATAACTTCAAAATCAACAAGTGCATACGTCGAATCACCCGCACCTGTTACACCGATTTGACCTAACGTGACCAATACGTTCTCATCATATCTGGGATCAGTCGGATCGTATGGTGGATAGACTGTTTTGGTTGTAGGATTTACGGTTGCAGTGCTTGCCGCAAACCTGAGACTTTGAACGGCCTCCCTTGGATCTCGTACAGCGTAAGCCGTGAATGTTAGTGCGTCAAAACCATCAGTAGTGTTAGCATCAGTTACCGTAACTGTAAATTCTCCAATAGCTGAAGGATTAATCTTCATATATATAGTGCTGCTGGTGAGTTTAGCATCACCCGCTGTCTCTGTGCCGTGCCTTTCTGTCAGCGTTAAACCCGCACCACCTGCTGTAATTGATCCTATACTCTGCGCGGTCCTACTACCGATCCTTACCTCAGCGACATCCTGTCCAGTTGAAGTTATCGTTATGCTTTCTCGAGCAGTATCAGTATCCTGTCTGCTGGTCCGAACGCCGCTTATATAAAAAGAGAACTCAAACGTTTGGTTCGTAACCAAAGGTTTGATTTCTAAATCACCTCTGGGGCTGCTAACACTCAACGCCGCGTCCGCCACGCTCTGCACACCAAACGTCAACACAAGTGCCATTAGCATGCCGAGCACGATCTTTCGTGTGAAAAATGTGTTATTCATGTAAAATATACCTCATTTAAATTTTTTAAGCGTTTTGCATGGCGGCGGCTCAGCGGCCTTGCCCTGCAAATCTCATAGCGTTTTTCAGCGCGGGCTTCGTGGGGAAACCCGCACGCGTGCCTCGCTGCTATCCATTTAATTCTATTTTAGGACTTACGCAGTTTCTCTTAAAGTCCCACTGATAAGGGGGATTTAGGGGGTTAGATCACTAAAATATCATTGAAATAACGACTTTTTAAACCCCCTACCCCCCTTATCAAGGGGGATGCGTAAGTCCTGTATGTTCATTCGCCACGGCATAGACCGTGACCGTTGTGTTCATGTCTTTAATGTATCGGCGCGCTTCGTCGGCACCTTCGCCTGTCTCCTTCGCGACGTTTGCCTTGAAGTCTGCTTACCTAATTATAATAACATAAGTTGCTACTTCTGTAGCACAATCTGTATGAAGTTTAAGTTATTAATTCGGTAATTTGGCGAGGTTCGGAAACCTCGCCAGCAGCAGGTGTACATCTCTGCTGGCGAGGTTTCCTAACCTCGCTATATTACATTGGGCGAATACGCGTGTGGTATTCACCATGATTCCCCGCCTCGCCACCAAGAGCGTGGCCGGATTTAGCGAGGTTCGGAAGAAATCAACGGTATGAATGCCCTTTAGGCATTCCCCGCCTCGCCAGCAAGTTTCCAGACCCCGCTGCTGGCGAGGCGGGGAATGCCTAAAGGGCATTCATACCGTTGATTTCTTCCCAACCTCGCCATAGCAAGAGCGTGTCCGGGTATTTAGGTACAGACTTCCACTCCCTACAATAAATACATACGTATCAAATTACCGTATAAGTCCTTGTTTACGCGTCAAACTTATGCGTCAAATTTTAACACATATCTTGTAATTCTGTCAAGTTTTTTTGGAGAAAATTGCTACACGTTTAATTCTTTAAACGTATCGGTTCATAAATGGTTACGCGATTTTGTGGGTGTGTGCGTAATTATTTAACCAGGGGAGGGGAACCCCTAATAGGTTGGCGAGGTGCGGAAACTTTCAGACCCCGCCGCTGGCGAGGTTTCCTAACCTCGATAAATTACTAAAAAAACGCACCTACCAGAGAGGGGAACCCCTAATAGGTTGGCGAGGTGCGGAAACTTTCAGACCCCGCCGCTGGCGAGGTTTCCTAACCTCGATAAATTACCCAATTTATTTTTTATCTTCATCAAAACGCACATACCAGACGAGGCGAGGTTCGGAAACCTCGCCAGCAGCAGGCGTACATCTCCGCTGGCGAGGCGGGGAATGCCATACGCGCATTCATACCGTTGATTTCTTCCTAACCTCGCAAAATTACCAAAAAACGCACATACCAGGGGGGCCAGAGGCGCCAGCGGTATCGTGCGGGGATTGTCGTTCATTGAAAGGGGGAATGCGTAAGTCTGAGTTATCTCTCTATCTCTTTTTCAGCAGGTGGGGGTTCGTCGAAAGATTCCCCTTTTGCTTCGGCAGCTAACTTTCGGTTGTACCATTCTAACCACAATTGGCGCTCTTTGGCTTCACCTTCAGCTATTCCTTCAGCTTTACCTTCGGCTCTTGCTTTCGCCGCTTTTTGTAAATATGCAGCATAACGAAACATAATACGATCTATCCATTAATTCGGTATAAGTTATCTCTCTATCTCTTTTTCAGCAGGTGGGGGTTCGTCAAAAGATTCCCCTTTTGCTTCAGCAGCTAACTTTCGGTTGTACCATTCTAACCACAATTGGCGTTCTTTGGCTTCACCTTCAGCTATTCCTTCAGTTATACCTTCAGCTTTACCTTCGGCTCTTGCTTTTTCCGCTTTTTGTAAATATGCAGCATAACGAAACATAATACGATCTACTCCATGGGTTATGATCACAAGTAAACCAAATGCTACCGTCATAAAAGTCGCCACGTTCCTGTTGATTTCATTGAAGATCGTCATAAAATCTTTTGACGGTTTGGCTATCTCGTGTCGAATTTCAAAAAAACAAAATACAATTACAGATACAGAAAAAACTGTTAGTACCCGTTCCATCCATTCACGGCGGAGGGCTAACCCAGATACTAACTCAGTGCTTTCTTGTGTAGTGCTCTCTTCTTTCAATTATTACTCCCAACTCATCAGATATATTTTAGTATAGCATAATCTTTAAAGTAATGTCAAGGAGTATGTGACGGCTCCCAGGCAGGACTTACGCATTCTCCCTTGAACGCACCTACCAGAGGGGGGAACGGCACACGGAACGGTAGGAGCGGTTTTCAACCGATCCGTATTATCCCAATATGACCTTGGAGGGTGAAATGAAATCGGTGCGTTTACAAAACGCACCTACCAGAGGGGAAACGGATCGCACCTACCAGAGGGGGAACGGCACCAAATCAACGGTATGAATGCGCGTATGGCATTCCCCGCAGAGTGTGCCTACTACTTTGCATAAAATAAAGTCGGGACATTGCAAGCAATGCCCCGACTTTATTTTTGGTTAGGTTAGCTACACATTCCACACTTGGAAGTTGCTGCACCGGAAATCACAGCAACCTCCGAAATGGGAATTGTTTAGTTAGATTTTCCTTCAATAAGAATCTGCAGCGTCCTTATCGCGAGGAGAAATTGGTTAAATATCCCTGAATTTAACCTTATTGTGAAGCTTTTAGCTCACTCCACGTTGTTGTAAGTTTGTTCTCTGCTGAGATTAAGCCTTTCAACTTGGTTATCGCAAGGGCTTGACGCTCACCAGCAAAGGATACATCTTCAATTTGATAGTAGTAAACAACGCCCGGTTTAGCGGTTGGATCAACCCATTTATAGGAGCTTCTTTCACCTGTGGTGCCAGCACCTTGGATCATCTCAGCGTTAACCTGCGTGTACTCACCGTTTCGAGTATCACTACGGAGGATATTAAATCCAGCGTTGTCAAGTTCGGATTCGGTGGTCCAACGGATAGTTACTACGCCATCTTCAAGTGTCGGACGGAAGTGAGACAACTCAACCGGTAACACCATACCAGGACGGTTGTTCGGTGTGCCGTAATCATCTTCAACACCGTACCATGTGGAACGGATAGTGATTTTGAATTCTCTTTCAGTATTCACTGCAGGAATCCAAGCCCACTTGGCAGCAATGCCTTCGTTGTCTGTCATTTTCCCGTCGCCGGTTCCGAAGACAGGCATCACATTACTTTCTTCCATGTTCACGGCCATGCGTGCTTTACCGGCATCGTAGACACGGATGAAGGACGTACGGTTGCCATCCATAGCAATACCTACGGGGTAATCCCATGTATTCGTATCACTTGTCCGAGCATCCCCGTCAAGGTTACCGACAGCGTCAACGACGTTGTTATCTTTGTCCAAGAGTGCCATGTGGAATGCTTTCGGATTGAAGAACATATAACGTGTGTTCGCACCGAATTTATTCGCACCGCCATAATCTCTGAAGACATTGAAGACACGATTTTCGTTGAAGACATCTGTTCCTGCGGCTGCATCACTATTGGCTTGTCTGGCATTACCCGCCACAATCAGTACTGTCTGTTGTGGAGCGATAGTTTTGACGCGCCCTTTATTTAAGTCAAGGGTCATCAGACTATCCATCGGGGTACCATCAGCGTTAAGCATTTCAAAGCGCAGTTTCCAATTATGCAGATTAACCGCGTCGGTCGGTGAACTGTTATAGAGTTCAATCCATTGCGGTAAGACAGGATTATCGGCATCAGGCCCTGTGGAAGCCATGATCTCACTGATAGAGACTGAAACAGTACTTGCAGTGGCTTTGACAACACCTGTATTACCAACGGTATTACCGTCGTATCCGGGTGTGCCGTGATTATAGCCAGCTATTCTTGCTGTGCGCTTATAGCCGAGACCAGTATAATTGGCATCACGGAAAGCATAGTGTCCATGACCTTCGTCTTTGTGCGTGGTACCTGTGCCAGCACGATTAACACCGTCGCTGCCATCAGCATCGTTTCTCGCGGAAGTCTTAACGTGTTGACGATAACGCACACGGTTTACGTCCAAAGCGTTATGGCGTCTGTGATTCCAGTCACCATGTCCACGATGCGGTCTATTATGGCCGCTGAAATTGACAAGTGGCCAGAGGGTCGTACTATTGAGACCTGCTGGATTCGTTCCGGGATAGTTGGATTTATTCAATCCTTCATGGTGTCCAGCAATATCAACGATCTTGTCTCTATCCTTTTCACCTGTTTCCGCAACACCATGATTATCATGCGTGTTAGCTCGGTGACCATTGTGATCGTCGGGTCTACGCAGAATTAGCACATACTCCCTGCCGTTGTTGTGATTCGGCAATTCTGTTTTGAAGGGTTGAACTATTTGTAGCGGCGGTTGACGATTGCTACCTTCAACAATCAGACCAAGACCATCTACCTGATCACTTGGCGCCCCAATATCCATGTTGTAACCGACAGCGATCGGGTGATCGTCATCATAACGCGGATCCGAGGTAAGTATCAACACCACGCGTCCTGCAGGAATATTGTAATTGCGATTGTCAAGTTCCACCAAAACGCTATCATTATCAGTCGCGGTTACAACGGAAATCAGGTAATTCCGCAGATTTTGCGTGGTACCTGTAACATTTTTGATCTCAATCCATTCATACCTTGCATTACCGGCGTCGCGGTTTGCAACTTCGTTAATGACAAATGGACTGGACGGAATGTTGCTTGTACCGGCACGTGTGCTCGGTTTTGGCAGTCCAATACTATCCCGACGACCCGGTGAACCGACATAATCATAAAGGTTACCATCGTTCGGGTTTCTTGTCGCTACCGTCAGATATTCTCTACCTGATGCAGACCAGTTTCCGCTTGAGGTACCGTTCACATAACCACGGCTATGTGCACCATCCCATTTTCTGTGCATGGAGACAAAGTTTACACCTGTATAACTATTACCGTTCTGACCTTTGCCAGAATTTGCACCCGTGATGTCCCATCCTGCGGAACCACGGCCGCCGTTATACGCATTACCAACTCTGTCTTCAGCATTATCATCAATATTGATAGCAGAATCTAAACCGGTTCTGGCATACAATATGACTCTAACAGCACTACCTGTATTATTCGAAATTTCAATCCACTGTTCAGCGGCTTCTTCGTCGTTAAGAGCACCACGCATAGAAAGATCGGATGCCCACATCACTTCAGAGATACGGACAGATTGGTGCTGACCATTGCCGCCATCTCGTGATTGACCCAGTTCACCCTGACGATTTGCTTCTATTAAGTTAATGGTGCCACCGTTACCGCCAGCAGCGAAACTAAAGAGCACTTCCAGATCCGGCATAGTTGCCCAAACTTCTGTTTCAATATTCTCAGCGGGCGTTGGCGGATTCTGGTTAAGCGGCAATCTCGGTTGGTCTGACAGATACTGATGGGTTAACCCTGCTGATTTGGTAACAACCAAAATTGTGTTTGCGGGAATCGCGAATATCGGACCGATACTATATGTAGCGGAAACCGCATCGCTCATATTTCCAGCAGCATCAGCGATAGCACCTGCAGCGACTGTTACTGTAACAGTTGTATTCACATTGGCGCCGTCAGCAATCATCGGATCAACGGTAATTTGGTTACCTGAAACTGATACAACGCTACCGTTTGAAACACTTACTTCACTCATCGCAACTGCAGCACCAGCAGCAAGAGCAGTATCATCAGAAATAGTGAAAGTTATCGAACCGCCAGCATCGTCAATAACAACGTCATCAGCGGGACCCTCAGTAGCACTACCGGAATCAGCACCTTTCGGATCTTGAAGCATAACAACCGGTTTTGTGGTATCTGGAGTTGGTGGTGTAACCGAAGGACGTGTCCACGTTACAATCGTATCCTGTTCCAGCATATTTCCTTCGGTGTCTGCGACTGAACTTTCCTTAATAACAATTATAACTTGAGCAGCATCCGCAGGCACGGGTGTAACTGTTAATTCCCAGACTTCTGTTCCGTCTGTCGGCTGCGTTGCAGCTTTCATCGGAGCGGCGCTGGTTAATAACACATTACTATTGGTTCTATCAATATCCACATTTGCGAAAGCAGCATTACCAGTGCCAAGCATTTCACTGAAAGTGATCTGGAGTGTTACAGGACCGGCTGCTACTGGAGCAGGAGGACCGCCAGCAACTGGATTCACTGTTGGGTTCACGGTATCATATTTCGCCATATCTGGACCAGCAGTTGGACTTCTATACAAGTTACCTTCAAGGTCTGCTACGGAACCATCACGAAGTGTTACGGTAACCTCAGTTTCGGCGGGATCAGCAGTTGGATCAACCATTACACTCCAAGTCATTCCGTCATCTGCTGTCGTCGCACTGACGAAGGTTCCACCATCAATCATAAGGTGGCTTTCAAGAAGTGCAGAAACTCTTTCACTAAACGTTAATGTGAACGTCAAATTTGCTGTAGAACCTGGCGTAGTAACTCGAGCGGGAGCCGCTATCGTTACCGTTGGCGCATCAGTTTCTGAAGGATCTGGTGTCGGAGGGTCTGGAGGTATGACTGGCGCCATATACTCGTTCAACATGAACGGACTTGGCGTTACGTATTCTGCATTCCCACGACCTTGTTCTATATTAGGACCGTTAAGTTCCGTTAAGGAATAGACTTGATTAGCAGCCACGTTTACCCAAATGGATACAGGCAACTTCATCTCTGTTAAAGTTTGTGCATTTGTTGCACTAATCGTAACCGGCACCAGAAATTCTCTTTTAGAGAATTCATCATCAGCAGTATCAGTATCAGTATCAGCTCCTGCTGTTTGTACGCGTGTAAGTGTGCCAGCCTCAAAGAAACTTCCAATATTCACGCCAGCTGCGTCTGCTGCTGCTGCGACAAACGTAACACTAGTACCAGGAAAAACAGTATCTACAGCAACAGCGGGTGCTGCATTAGCTGCCTCACCAGCCGCGGCTACGGGATACACATCTTGAGCAAACGTGATCTTCAGTTGAAAAATACCCGCATCAAGCGAATCAGGAGTGGTATCAGATGTATCAGCATCACTCAGCTCAACAAGTAAACGAGCAGCATCCGTTAGATCAGTTCCACCTACAAGCACGATATTCATGCCGTTCACATTGCTGACTAATGTATCAGCTGTAGGGGTAGTAGTTCCTGGAGGACTACCCTTTGTATCCACTGCTGTAATAGAAGATATCGTTGGCGCGGCTTTGTGTGTGTGATTTTGTTCCGCATTACCAGGTGGGAGCGGATCACCATCGGTATCCAAACCATCGTGAGCAGCTTCATGCCCATCACCCGGTGTGTGCGCCATCACCGGCACTGCCACCAATAGCAGTAGCGCTATCAAACTTGTTATACAAAATGTCAATCTATTTGACAATAACATTATAAAACTCCTTATAAGTTATTTTAAATTCAAGTTAAAGATTCAGGGAAATTAAATCCTGTTAATCTCAATTTCCAATTTCAAATTATGTTCAAAACAGGGATAACCTGTTTACCTGTGTGAATTGGCACCACACTTGTTTTTTCATCACAACGAAAATAGGTGCGGTTTCTCAACTCACGTTTGTAGCTACCATTCTTACATCTTGAACTTCCGAAGCAGTGCTTCGGTTCAATCCGCAAGGTCTTCAAATCTACATTGTCCAGTGCAGATTATCACAACCTCTGCACTTTGTCAATGGATTAATTATACACTCAAAAATATATAATGTCAAATTAATTATACACTCAAAAATATATAATGTCAAATTAATTATACGTTAAAATTAATATAATGTCAAATTAAATTTTATTTTAATTGCCTTAGACTGAAATAAATAGTCCAAATCGGACTTCATTTCGGAATATATTTGTTCGTTTCGTTTTTTGTTCACTACTCCGTTATTTTGAAGTCTTTCTCTTGAACACATATTAATTATAACACCCAATTTAATTTAAGTCAAATTAAATTTTCACTTTTTTTGCATTATAACCTGTCTTGCAATTCATTACAAGACATATTGTATCCTATATTACGTTATAAGTCAACTTAAAATTACAAGAATTTTAGGAAAAAACACCTTTTTTGGTGAAAAATCTGCATTTTTTGTAAAAATTTGCGAAAATTCCAGTTTAAAACATAAATTGATGAGAGAACTTATGGAATATGCAAAGTAGTAGGCACACTCCGTGTGCCGTAACCTTTCCACACACAACACACAACCTTTCCGCAGACGGACGGCACCAAATCAACGGTATGAATCATGGCGAATGCCATACGCGCATTCGTCTTTAGGCATTCCCCGCAGAGTGTGCCTACTACCTTTAACATAAATTTGTCTGAATCGCGGATTATTTTATTTTTTTCTGGTTACGTATATATTAATGTATATTTCGTCTGAATCGCAGAAAACGCTGAGAACGCGGAGGGGAGGTTGGTAAGATAAATGCCTTTTCAAAAAATTATCGCACACTTGTGGATAGACGCTTGGAAAACACAAAACACCTTCCGCGAAATCCGCGTCTTCCGCGATAATCCGCGATTCAGACAAACTCACACGTTGTGCTATACAGATTCTTATTATTTTACCTTATTTGATTTCTTTCTTGACAGTTCACCACTGTTTTGGTATAATTATAATATGGATAATGATAAAGAAGAAAGTACCCTTGAGGAAATACGGGATATAATACAAGCGTTTATTAAGTCCACAACAGAGATTGCTTTTCTCACACTTGCGATAACAATTGTACATAGTCGGACTCTTTTGTTATAAAGATTCTATAGAAAAATGTATAATAAACACAGGCACATCAATACCTTTGTTTATCTTAATTTCAACAATAATAATTGATGGAAAGGTAAGAGTCATGGAATGGGCTGCAATTAAGCGAGAAAGACGTTTACGTCAAGTAAGAGAACGTGAACAACAAATTCGTGCTCAAGCTCAAGCTGAAAGAGAAGCTGAATGGATTGAATGGGCAGCTAATGGTAAAGATCCTGACAAAATGCCATCAGTTGTCAATCCTATAGAAGTCCAAACGACTACAAAGACTTCTAAAAAATAACATTTCCTTACGCTGCTGGCAAGGGTTCCTACGCATTCCCCCTTGATAAGGGGGTTAGGGGGATTAAATGGAAACACAAGAATTTCAGAAAATAGTTATTGACAAGTTCAGTATCATAGAATCCGATTTAAAAGATATTCGTAAGGATATACATGATTTAGATACACGTCTCAGCAATCGTATTTCTGAAGTAGAGAAATCCTTAGCCATTTTTGAAGCACGTGATGCAGAGAAATCCAAAATCAATGCATGGTTATCTAAACTATTTCTTATCGTTATTGGAGGTGCAATCGCAATCTTTGGCAGATATTTAATTCCTTAACGACTTGTACCAGTTACCTGATTGTTTTTGGAACACAGCGAGGTTCAGAAACCTCGCCAGCAGACGGGGCATATTGTCTGAATCGCGGATGAACGCAGATGACGCGGATGGGGTTGGAAAACACAAAATCACTTCCGGGTCATCCGTGATAATCCGCGATGCAGACAACACAACCCTACCGAATCACAGCCAATCGGTGAATACTCTCCGCCTTTTTATCGTCAAGCACAGCACGGACTTTGTAAAAATAGACACCGTTTGCAAGCGGTGTGCCTTCCGCGTCTTGTGCGTTCCATGCCACCTCGTTATAGCCTTCCTTCGCGGAAACATCTTTCAAAACGTGAATACGCCGTCCGGACACGTTATAAATTGTAATCTGCACCGTATCCGCATCAAGTGTCAGTTGATAAGTAAACGTAGTATTCCGCTTGAGCGGGTTCGGATAATTGTAGACGTTAGAGATACGCAATTCGGTCTCTTCGGGTGAAAAAGTTTCGTCATGTTTTTGGAGCGTTCGGTAGTCGAAACTGGAGAGAAATGTAACCTCTTCTTTTAAAGTCTTTACCAATTCCACCTCATTTGTCTGGTGCGAATACCCGAAAAGCGGACCAAATTCGTTAAATTGCTTGATTAGAGGTTGTATAGACCTTGAGAACTCTGCAGCGCTGGCAAGTTTAGCACTAATGGCGCTGCCGGTGTTACGTTCATAGCCGAGCGCAATAGCTTCTACCAGTTTTTCGCGGCTCTGAAATAGTAAAACCCATAGATTCATTAAGTACACGGCATCGTTCAAATCGTGTGCTGCGGCAAGGTCTACCGGTTCCGCGATTTCGTGTGCTTCCTGTATCTCGTTTGCTGCGCGTTGTTGCGGTGCTAAAAGTGCCGTGAATCGACTTGCGGCGGTCTGTGCAATTTTTAATTCCGGGATTGCCAACGTATTTTTCACTGCTCTCTCACCAATCAAGTTCCAAAACCGTGTAGCTAAACCAGCCGACCCGCTGCCGTAGGTGCCACCGATGGAAAGCGAACTTGCATAATCTGAAAAGTAGCTGGCTAACGTCCAACCGTTGGTCCGGAGCGCGCTGAGAATCAAGTCAGCTGCCGCCGTGTTGCCGTAGCGTGCCACCAATTCATTATGCATTAGCTGGAGGTGGTCAAGTTGCATATCCCAATTAATACGCGCGCTTACGAGACGGTCAAGGTAACCTAAGCCCTGCGTTGCACCTTGCACAGTAAACCCGCTTAACCCAACAACGTCAGGTGAGTTCGCAAGCTGACGCACCCCTTGTACAAACAGATCGCTTTCAAGCATCCAGAACGGCATAACCTCCTCAACATCATGTGAAAGCACAATGAATCGGTGTCCCATCTCTCCGAGCGTGTTCATCTGCTCAATCGGAATATTCGGATCGGTGATCGGTTCTCCATCTGCCCCCCATTTTTGCGAAAAAATCGTGCCTTTCGGTAATTGGCGTGCATAGTCACCATCGGGGTCTTGCAGCCAACTTCTGTTATAGCCTGAAATGTAAAACTTGAAATCGGGTCGGACTTCCTGTGCGGCTTTAATAATCGTGAAGTATACCTCCCACAGTTTCGCTTGTCCTTGCGGGGAGCGGTCACCACATTCGGGGCAATTGCATGCCCGCGTCTCATGCCCCCAAGATCGCAAGTGAAAGCCCGCAAGGGTCGGGTAGGTCTTCACAATTTCCTGCGTTAATTGGCGTGCTAACGTGTGGAACTCCGGTTTTGACCAGCAAAACGGACGATAAGAAACCTCGTTCCTTGATGCCCCATATAACACTTCCGGCCCCAACAGATCGGGACGCGCTTGAATAAGTGCCTCTGTCGGTTCACCTGTTAAATACATAAATAGGTACGCATCAATACCGCGATCTCTCAGTGCATTAAACCGGTTTTGAAGCGTTTCGATTCTTTTCAATCGTTGTGAGCGCGGTTCATCTTGCAGTTCTGAAAACGCGGGAGTGTCCACATATTTGAAGGCAGTGCCAAATCCGTCTTCAATCCCGGTTCCTGTCCAAACACCTTCACCCCCGCTCATATTCACACGTTGCCTTGCAAGCCAATCCGGATCATCTATTTCCAATACGGCGCGAATAGGATAAAATGGGCGGGCAGTTGTGTCTAACTGCGGCAAAGACAGCGAAGGTGCGCGCTTCACTGCTATATCAGGATGGACAGGTTTAAGACCTGTTAACTCGGTAATACATGCCTCAATAAAGGCATAAGTGCCGTAAATCACACCGCGCGGCGTCCGGGCAGATATGACAATAACGATTTCTGCTCCAAGATCAGCGGATTTAATCTGATACCCCTCATCACCCAATTCTTCTGATAACACTAAATCCATCTTTGTGCGAAGCGACTGAATCGTAGGATTTGAGGTCGGTGTGCCTAAAACGATGACCGTTCGCGTTGTCGTTGACTGTTGATTGGTGCGAAGTTCAAGTTGCGCGCCTGTCCATTTTTCAATAAAAGTTCGGATTTCGGCTGCAGCAAACCGCTCTTGTGTTGAAGCGTTAGCACCGATTTGCACGGTCGCTCTGGGTTCACCAGATACAACAATCGGTACCGCTGCCGCCTCCGCGTGCATAGCTACTATTAAAAGGCAGAATGTTATTTGCAGAAGAAGACACGCTTTTGTCCCGGATCGTCTGAATGTACTATTAATGTAACCCGATGACGCGCTGCTGGCAAGGTTTCCTAACCTTGCAGATCGTCTGACTGTACTATTAATGTAACCCAAGTTACCACCTATGTAGCACAATCTGTATGAAGATTAAATAAATATTTCGGTAAGGGGGCGAGGTTAGGAAACCTCGCCAGCAGTGGTGTATCCGTACCTTGGTAATTTTGCGAGGTTAGGAAACCTCGCAAAATTACCGATTTATCTTTTAATTTTCATTTAGATTGTGCATCCGTGAACGCAAACTAACAGTTTGCTCTACAAAAATCGCTCATGCCGAACTTACATTAATGTACATGCTCATGCTCTAACCCAGGAATAAAATACATAACACATAACGTTACAATCAATCCGACAACAAACGCTATTTTCGTAGCAGTACTAATTTTTTCTGCAGATGGCTCATGTCCGCCGCGTAAACCGTCCATCACAACATGTAACAAGGTACCCAAAGCAAAAGCGAATAAATAGTCCGCTAAATCTTTAAAAATACTGTGTAGTAAACGTTCTCCTATGAATGCCCCGATGAACGGCGCAATTAGAAGGGGGGTGAGCCATAACGCTGTCTGTCCAAATCCGTAAACTTGGCGTAACGCTGTCGTTATCACTGTTGCTACAGGTAACCGGTGAAGTAGTATTCCAAGAGCAAGCGCGATACCCTCTTTTGGTTTTCCTGCTGCGATACTGAGATTAAATCCATCTACAATGGAGTGAATTGATAACCCAATAATGGTTAAGTCTACGCCCCAATGTTGTTTCTTCTTAACTTTTACCTGATCGCCGAGACGCACCTGCATCCGATGTGTAAGATGTTCCAACAACCAGATCAATAGGAAGCCTCCCCACATCACTATAATTGGAACTAAAATAGCGAGGGAACCGTCCTCTCTGAAGGGTTGTACCAGACGGTACATAAACATCAAAACGAAGCCGAGGACTGCACCGGCAGTAAAACCGAAAATGAGGCGGAATTCAGCCTGTTTGTGCCAGAAAACCAGCGCAATTCCTGCACCAATCAGCACTGTTACCGATGCAATTACCAAATATAATAGCAACATAATATCAATATATCATATTTTTTTTTTGAATTCAAGCGAAACTTGTGTTATACTTTTGCTATACTGTATTTTGTAAGTTTAGCAATTTGCTATCTGAAAATTCCGTATAGCAAATTTTAAGTTTAAACTTGAAACGTTTTTTCATGTCTAATACAACATAAACTTTTAGGAAAATGAAGATTAAATAAATATTTCGGTAAGGGGGCGAGGTTAGGAAGAAATCAACGGTATGAATGCCATTTAGGCATTCCCCGCCTCGCCAGCAGCAGGTGCACATATCCGCTGACGAGGTTTCCTAACCTCGCCAAAATACCCAATTTATTTTTATCTTATATTCCTAAAAGTATGGTAGATCACCGAAAAGTGATGTGTCTAATAATTTGTAATTCACTATAATCCGTTTTCTCTCTAAAGAAAATGTAATTAAGAAAGACCTAAGGAGTCTAAATTTTATGAAAGTTACAGTGATTTTAAAAACAACCTTAATAGCGATGTCCATCGCTTTAGCAATTTGTATGGTTTATTTGCCTGGCGCAGTAGCGCAGGAAGAAAGCACAGAAGAAACTGACGCTGCCTCTGAAGAAGAGGCCGTTGAACTTGAAAGCGTAGTGGTTGTCGGTACTCGGGCAAAGCCGCGTTCCGTTTTGGATTCAGCGGTACCGATCGATATTGTGTCAAGTGATGCCTTTGAAAAACAGGGTGGCGCGGATCTGCCGGATCTGCTGAGAACTTTGGTGCCATCTTACAACGTCAATACGCAGCCGATTAGTGATGCGTCAACAGTGGTCCGTCCGGCGAATTTACGGGGACTTGCCCCAGACCATACACTGGTACTCGTCAATAGCAAGCGACGCCACCGTGCCGCAGTGATTCACTGGCTCGGGAACGGTTTGTCTGATGGTTCACAGGGACCTGACCTGGCACCTATTCCCGCAATTGCTCTGCAACAGGTAGAGGTGCTACGCGACGGTGCATCGGCACAATACGGTTCTGATGCTATTGCTGGTGTGATGAACTTCCAATTGAAAGACAATTTTGAAGGCGGTTCGATTGAATTTAAACCCGGTATCTACCAACACGGCGACGGTAGACAATTTGCGCTCGCTGGCAACATCGGTTTAGGGGATACAGACGCGTGGACTAGCCTCAGTTTTGAATACGGTGGCGCAGATCCGACCATCCGTTCTGTGCAACGCGATGACGCTATAAACCTGATTAACGCAGGCAATTTTAGTGTGAAAGACCCCGCGCAAATTTGGGGACAGCCGATTATAGAGAATGATGTCAAATTGTTTGCCAACTACGGCGCTACCATCACAGATACCATCGAATTCTATGGACACGCCAACTACGCAAGTAAGCGCGTCGAAGGTGGGTTCTATTTCCGAAACCCAAACACTCGCAATGGTGTGTTTAGCCCAACCGGGAAAGATGATACGTTGCTCGTCGGGGATTTGCGAGGTTTGACAGATGAGATGGCAGCCTGGGAAACCCGAAAGGCAGAGTGGGAAGCCGAAAATGCGGCAGCAGTGGAAGCCGGGGAAACATTTCCTGAACTCTCACCTCACGATGCTGACGATATCCCAATAATAGATCACGAACCGGATCCCGAAAAGTTGCAAGCCGTTAAGAATGACCCGAATCTATTCAATTTTCAAGAGATGTTCCCAGGCGGATTCACCCCCAGATTTGGTGCATTCATGTGGGATAGTGCTGTCGTCGTTGGCGTTAAAGGCACCGCGTTCGAAGACACCTTGGATAACGACTTAACTTGGGATCTGAGCGGTTCTTTTGGACGTAACCATGCTGATTTCTTTATCTTCAACACTGTTAATGCTTCGCTTGGCCCAGATACACCGACCCATTTTGATCCGGGTGACTATATCCAGACGGATTATAACCTCAACTTTGATGTAACCTATCCGCTCAACGACACGGTGTTCCTCGCTTCTGGTTTGGAATATCGGGACGAAGGATTTGAAATCATAGAGGGCGAACGCGAGTCGCATCAGATCGGACCCCTCGCAGCGCAAGGCTTCACGGCTGCCTCCAACGGATTTTCGGGGTTCAGCCCAGTTGCAGCAGGCAAGTGGCACCGTTACAACGTTGCCGCCTATGTGGAAACTGAAATCAGACCGATTGATCCGCTCCTGCTCGCGCTCGCTGTGCGCGGTGAACAATTTGAAATTTTCGGTAGCACCCTGAACTACAAAGCCGCTGCAAACTACAAGGTTACGGAAACGATGCGGTTGCGGGGAAGTTATAGTAGCGGGTTCCGCGCACCAACACCCGGACAGCAAAATACGTTCAACATTACCACTGAATACGATTTTGAGAAGGGTGATCTCGTTAATAAAGGAACAATTCCTTCCACCAACGAGGCTGTTGGTGTTGTGACAGGCGAGGAAGATAACTCGCTTGACCCGGAAACATCAAATAACCTCACTGCTGGGTTTACCGTCGATATTCTGGGGGTAAACTTCACCGCTGATATTTTTGATATTCGGCTGAAAAACCGGTTATCGGTGTCACAACACTATACATTGGAAGACGAGCAGAAGGCGCAGCTCATTGCCGCAGGTGTAACCAGCGCTGCGAATCTGGAAACATTCCAGTTCTTTATCAATGACTTCAATACCACAACCCAAGGTGTTGATACTGTCATTACGGCACCAATACCGAATGGTACGCTCATTGCCGTGTATAACTTCACGGCAACTGAGGTTACCCATATCGTAATCGACGGAGAACTCGTCGAATTAACTTCTGAATTTGATGATCCTGATTATGAAGAGTGGAAAAAAGCCACACTGGACGCGCATCGAACCAGGGAACTGGAAGAGAATTTACCCAAACACCGCGCCAGCCTGACGCTCGCGCAATCCATAACGGATGCGTGGGGAGTAATCGCGCGCGCCAATTATTTTAGTGGTTGGTTCGATTCTGAAGATTACCTACAGAATCCAGATGTAGAAGGCACTGGAGAATACACTGGAAAGGTTACTGTCGACTTGGAAACCACTTACACCGTGGACTCCGGATTGGCACTCACGCTCGGTGGAAGAAATATCCTCAATACCTATCCTGATGAAAATCCGAATGGTGCTGCTTCTGTCGGCAACAAATATGGGCAATTCAGTCCGTTCGGTTTTGACGGTGCATACTGGTATGCTAAAGTTGGTTACAGTTTCTAAACCTATAAAATAAACTCAGTAGGCGTGTTTGTAAATCTGCAATTCACGCCTACTTACTTTGTAAGTTCTGTTGTAAACCAAGTATTTTCATAACATAAGGGGAGATTAAATTATGAAAGTCACAATTATCATTAAACCGCTTCTGCTTGCGTTTTACATAGCATTAGCGGTTTCTATGGTCTTTTCACCTGTTGTTGAAGCAGATAACCATGAAAGTGAAACTGAACCAAGCGAAGCAGCATCTGATGAAGAAGTCGTAGAGCTTGAAGGATTGGTTATTGTCGGTACGCGTGCAAAACCACGTTCCGTTCTTGAATCCACTGTACCGATTGATGTTGTGCTTAGCGATGACTTTGTTAAACAGGGTGGCGCAGATGTGCCCGACCTGTTAAGAAATTTGGTACCTTCTTACAATGTAAATGCACAGCCTATCGCTGACGCAGCAACTGTGGTGCGCCCTGCAAATCTTAGGGGGTTAGCACCTGATCACACGTTGTTGCTTGTCAACGGCAAACGTCGGCACCGAGCATCTGTGATTACTTGGCTTGGCAACGGATTATCCGATGGTTCACAAGGTGCGGATCTCTCACCTATTCCTGCTATCGCGATCAAACAGATGGAAGTCCTACGGGATGGGGCATCCGCGCAATACGGTTCCGATGCTATTGCTGGTGTGATGAACTTACAATTGAAAGATAGTTACAAAGGCGGCTCTTTAGTAATTAAACCCGGTATTTATCAAGCAGGTGATGGACTCACATATTCTGTCGCCGGTAATATTGGTTTGGGTAGAGAAGATATCTGGGCAAATCTCAGTTTGGAATATGGCAACGCAGATGAAACAGAGCGTTCCGTACAACGAGACGATGCCGCCGCTCTGTCCGCTGCAGGGAATAGCTATGTTGCTAATCCTGCTCAACCTTGGGGACACCCGATTATTAGAGATGACATCAAATTCTTTGCAAATTATGGGGTCGACATTGTTAATAACATTCAACTCTACGGTCATGCCAACTACGCACAAAAACAGGTTGAAGGTGGATTCTATTTCCGAAATCCCAATACTCGACCTGCCGTATTTAGCAATGACGGTGGAGAAACCTTGCTTGTGGGACGTGTAGCTGGGGAGGGTGAAGTTCCTGTGGTCAAGATAACTGATAATGTCCCAGACCCAGAGGCTTTACAAATGGTCTTTGATGACCCCAACCTTTTCACATTCCAAGAACTCTTCCCGGGTGGTTTTACGCCCCGCTTCGGAGCTGACACGCAAGACCTTTCTGGTCTTGTTGGACTGAGAGGAACAGTCGCTGAGGATTTGGGATGGGATTTAAGTGCCTCTTATGGACGGCACGCTTCTGATTTCTTCATCAAGAATACTGTTAACGCCTCCCTTGGACCAGATACACCTACCGAATTTGATCCGGGTGATTATATCCAAGCGGATACGAACATTAACCTTGACCTTACTTATCCACTGCACGACCTTGTCTTTCTCGCTGCAGGTGGTGAATATCGAACTGAGACTTTCGAAATTGTGCAGGGTCAGGAGGAGTCTTGGAAAATTGGTCCATTGGCAAGTCAAGGATTCAGTTCCGGTTCAAACGGATTCCCCGGCTTCAGTGATATTGCACAAGGCGATTGGACACGTTCCAATTTTGCGGGATATTTGGAAACCGAATTGAAACCGATTGACCCATGGGTTGTTAGCGCCGCTATCCGAGCCGAAAACTTTGAGGATTTTGGTAGCACAATCAATTACAAAGTTGCAACGAGTTATGCTTTTAGCAACGATCTCAAGGAACTTCTTACACTTGATCCCGGGGTTGACTTGAGAGTTCGTGGCAGTTATAGCACAGGTTTCCGGGCACCGACGCCAGGACAACAAAATGCCTTTAACGTCACAACGGAATTCGGTGAAAACAATACGTTGGTCAATAAAGGCACTATTCCTTCCACGCATGCTGCCGCAGAATTAGTAGGTGGTAAAGCACTTGAACCTGAAAAGTCAAAAAACTTTACTGTGGGAACGGTGATCAGTGATGATGTCGTTAGTGTTACAATAGATTATTTCAATATCAAGGTTGAGGATCGGTTGGCGCCCACTAAAGACTTCCAACGCGGCGAAGATATTACTGAGGAACAGATCCAGCAACTCGTTGATGAAGGCATTACAAGTGCCGGAAACTTGCAAGAATTCCGATTCTTTACTAATGAATTTGAAACAAGTACCCAAGGTATTGATATTGTGCTGACAGCACCTGTCGCCAAAGGCGCTGTGAGTTTGGCATATAACTACACCAATACTGAGGTTACCAAACGCAACGCTGATATCCTGGACGATACACGTGTCCGGTTATTGGAAGAAGGACTACCCAAACACCGTGGGAACGTGACGTTAACACAAAATGTTGTAGGTAATTTAGGGGTTTTGGGACGCGTCAATTACTACGGACCTTGGTATGAGTATGCTGTCGGTTCACAAATCTATGACGACGTGTTTTTAGTTGATCTTGAATTTAACTATGCATTTGCGGATAACTTAGGTATCACCGTTGGTGTGAATAATGTTTTTAATGTTGAACCTAATAACGTCACATGGTCAGACCCGAATATTGAGAACTTTACCGGTTCAATCGTTGGAAGACCTTTTGGTGAATATAGCCCTTACGGATTTGGCGGAGCGTTTTGGTATACCAAAATCGGTTACAATTTCTAACGTTATTACTTCTTGATAGGGAGTGGTTTCAAACCGCTCCCTAACACATACCAAAATCAAATGAAAGGAAACTTGATGTACTTTCTACTGAACAGAACTATGTTCAGAAACATCCCGATTTTTATAGCTCTCACTGCATTTTTCTTTTTAGGTTGTGAGCGAATCCAACATGTCCTCCCACCAGAAGCTTTAGAAACAACAATCAAAATCGGTTTCATCTATAGTCCTATTGATCCAGGAACCACCCGCAACGGTGTAGAGTTAGCAGTTGCCCTCGCGAATGAAGCGGACGGAATCAATGGTAAACCGATAGAGCTTCTCATTAGAGAAAGTAACAGAGAACCTGCACTCAGTGTTCAACATGCAATAGGCTTGATCGCTGAAGGAGCATTAGTGATCTTAGGTCCAGATTACAGTGATGAAGCAGTAGAGGTGGGGGTGGTTGCACAAGAACACGGTATCCCGATGATGACAACCTATCCAACGAATCCAAAGGTTACCAGAAATGGGAATTTCTCATTCCAGGGGGCTATCCTCGATCCAGACCAAGCAAAGATAATGGCAAAGTTCGCAATACAAGAATTGAAAGCGATAACTGCCGCTGTCCTTACAGAAATAGGTGATAGCTACTCGGAAGAACTGTCGGAAGCGTTTATTGAAAATTTTGAAGCACAAGGTGGCACAGTTGCTACACAACAATTTTATGAGAGGGGAACAGTAGATTTTACTGTACAATTAACTGAAATAAATGCTGTGGATCCTGCTGTAGATATCATCTTTTTGGCAGGTTTAGGTTCTGAATTTCCATTAGCAGTGAAACAAGCTAAGTCTGAGGAATTCGGTATTGCAGCAACTTTTCTTGGTGGTGATGGCTGGGATCGTCCGGACTTAGTGGATATCGGTGGAACAGCACTTGAAGGAAGCTTTTTTGCAAATCACTTTTCTCCTGATGCTCAATTAAGTGAACTTGGGAATCTATTTGTTAACTTATATATAGAAAAATTCAGGATTGCTCCTAATGGCCCTGCTGCCCTTGGGTTTGATTCTACGAATATTGTTATTGAAGCAATGCGTAGAACAACAAATTTGACACCAGCAGCAATCCGGGACGAAATAGAAGCAACCCAGAACTACAACGGCGCAATGATGTTGTCCCGTTTTGATGAAAATCGGCAGGCAATCAAAAGTTTAGTCATTAACACGGTTAAAGATGGAAAGATACAATTCTATCAATCTATTGCACCGTAATATTTTTATTTATCGTAGTTGTGAGGTACTTGTATCGCACCTTCAACTTTATTGAAAGAGAGGTAAATTAACATGAACAATCAAAACAGAGATGCAGAATATACAATGGGTAGGAGCGAATCTGAAACGGACCGACTGATTGAGCAGTCCGTGCTTTATGACGATGTAACGCGGCGTTTTCTACTAAGGAGTGGTATTGCCAAAGACATGAAAGTGCTTGATGTTGGCAGTGGTGCTGGGGACGTGGCACTAACACTTGCCGAATTTGTTGGTTCAGAGGGAACTGTGGTTGGTGTAGATGTCAATGCTGATATCCTTGAAACAGCGAAAGCACGTGCGGACGCAGCAGGTTTCACAAACATTGAATTCATTGCAGGCGACACCCGGACATTGGAACTTCCTAACGATTTTGATGCTGTTGTCGGCAGACTTGTACTAATGTATATGGCAGACCCAGCAGATGCGCTCAAACATTTAGCAACGCACGTCCGCCCCGGCGGTATCGTCGCTTTCCAAGAAGTTGATTTTTCACCTTATACTGTTGCTGTACATCCAGATACGCCTTTGATAAACGATTTAATTAAATGGGGACGCACCGTGTTTGAAAAATCAGGCGCGCATGTTGAAATGGGTATGGAACTCTACAAAGCCTATGTTGATGCTGGTTTGCCCGAACCCGCACTACATTTTGAGGCTCCCATGGGCGGTCCTGAAGATTGGCCCGGATTTGCATATCTTGAGAATAGTTTTCGAAGCATCTTACCGTTAATAGAGGCTTACGAAATTGCCACAGCAGCTGAAGTAGATATTGATACACTTGCAGTCCGTATACAAGCAGAAGTCGCTGCGTCTAAACGACCAATAATGCTGCCTCCGCACGTCACAGCCCACGTATCTCTTCCAACGTAAAAGTTCAAAGCATGGCAGAAAACCATTCACAGAAATCGCATGCATCAAATCGAGATGCCACCTACACCTTAGGGCGAACCTCACACGAAACAACACGCCTCATTGAACAATCAAAAATCTATGGGGAGTCAACAAAGCTTCTCTGTGAACGCGCTGGTATAAAAATAGGGATGCGTGTGCTTGAAATCGGTAGCGGGGCTGGTGATGTTGCTCTCATGCTTGCGGAACTTGTCGGCACACCAGGGCAGGTTGTTGGCGTTGATATTAACTCCGCGATACTGGAAACGGCACGCCAACGTGCAGCGGATGCTGAGATAAAAAACGTTAAATTTGTAGCGGCTGACGCGCGAACACTTACATTTGCAGACAAATTTGATGCGCTTGTTGGTCGGTTTGTGTTGATGTATATGGCTAACCCTGTGGAGGCGCTGCAAAAACTCGTAGCACATTTAAAGCCGGGTGGAATCGTCGCGTTTCAGGAACCGGAATATACACTTTATCCCGCTATTTCACATCCAGGGACACCGCTTATGAATCAACTTATCCAGTGGATTTTGGATGTGTTTGAACATTCAGGCGCACATCTCAATATGGGTATTGGACTCTATCGGGCTTTTGTTGAGGTAGGGTTGCCACCACCAGAGATGCACCTCCATGCCCCTATCGGTGCAGCAGCGAATTGGGCAGGATACCGATACATGGTAACTATTTTTCAAAGTCTCCTGCCACTTCTTGAAAAATACGGTATTGCGACAGCGGAACAGGTCGGTATAAACACATTAAGGGAAAGAATCCGTGAGGAAGCGCTTACATCAAAACGTCCATTTTTCTTACCTCTACATGTAACAGCGCATGCACGCCTGACATCATGATACCGAAAAAGACAGGCACATTATAGTAAAACCACAATTACCTTCACATTAGCGAGGTTAGAAACCTCGCCAGCGAGAGCGTATCGGGAGTGTTGTCCATTGAGATGTCCACATATTTTCGGATTTTACGATAAAACGGTAGGCGCGGTTTCAAACCGCGCCTACAGGAATTTTCCACATATTCAGATTTACTATGAATTAACGATGAGAAGACTTTAAACTTCCCCATGTAGTCGTCATTTTGCCACGCGCTTCAACAGCCAGATGTTCAACGATACCAGCATTCATAATGGATTCAACTTCTTCATGCGTTAATCCGCGCTTCCAGACATTTAGTTCATCCATGAGTCCATTAAAAGGGCGGTTATTGTCAATATTATAACCGACGCGCGCGCCCTGCCCCCAATCCCCTGCGATCGGATCTGGAAAAGCTGCTTTTGCCTCTCCTACCTGTAAGCCGTTGATATACAGGTAAGCCATGCCTTCTTCGCGACTGAACGTACCAGCGTAATGTACCCATTCGTTCGCCACGTTTTTGCCAGCACGGATATTAAAAAGCGTTTTCCCTGGATTATGTCCCCGATTGAGCCAACGATAGTCACCTTCAGCTCGAGCTTCTGGATGCACGAGCCACGTACCGTCACCAGCGCGGGCATTGAAGATCGCCATATTTGTAATGGCTTCAACATTAATCCACGCGACGACGCTCATCCCTTCAGTCGGAATATGTTCAGGATCAACGTTTGCACCGTCTAAATCAAGAAAACTACCTGATGCAAAATGCGCCGCCATTCCAAACTTACCTTCGTTTGACTGCGTGACTTTTCCCATGATTTTACCATCATAACCATGCCCAGATTTTTCTATAACATTTCCACCTTTAAACTCTTCAAAATCAAAATAAAGCACTAAATCCGGATCTAACACATCAGCGGACAAACCGCTTATTTGAGATGTAAATAGCACACATATAAGAATTACTACACTACGTTTCATTTTTTCGCTCCTTTTGTATAAAATAATGGGGCAATCTCCTGATCATTATTCCGTTGTGTTTACAGTATATCATTTTTTGTTAGTCTCTGCAATGAAAAATACGATTAGTTTTTCCTTGATTATTAAGGCGTATTAAGATAAATTAAAAGTCAAGTATTTTGGAGAAACGTATATGAATATTTCACCTATTGATTGGGCAATTATTGTCGGCTATATTCTTTTTGCGCTTGGACTCGGTATCTATTTTTCTAAACGCGCTGGAAAAAACATCGACGAATTTTTTATTTCTGGACGGAACCTGCCGTGGTGGTTAGCTGGTACATCTATGGTAGCAACAACCTTCGCGACAGATACACCGTTGGCAGTCACAAAGCTCGTAGTCAAAGAAGGGATTGCTGGCAATTGGTTATGGTGGAACGTTGTTTTGAGTGGTATGTTAGCCACATTCCTGTTTGCACGATTATGGCGCCGTTCCGAAATCATTACAGATGTTGAATTTACCGAACTACGCTACTCAGGACCATCTGCAAGTTTCCTGCGCGGTTTCCGCGCCCTTTATATCGGTTTACCGATTAACTGTATTACGATGGGATGGGTTATCCTCGCAATGCAGAAAATCGTTGTGTTGACCTTTGACCTCCAGGATGATGCAACTACAAAGATATTGGTAGTCTTGGGATGCCTACTGATTGCAGGTATCTATTGTGTATTATCAGGATTTTGGGGTGTTGTCATAACAGACATTGTACAGTTCGGCATGGCGATGGTAGGTTCAATCGCACTTGCAATTATCGCCGTTAATAAAATAGGCGGAATTGGCGCTCTCAAAGAAAAACTTATAGGTATCTATGGTGTAGAACATAACATATTGAATTTCACTCCTGATTTCAGTGCAGGAAAAATGGCTATTATAACGTTTGGTGTCTATCTCGGCATGCAATGGTGGGCATCAAACGATGTAGATGGTACTGGTTTTGTTAAACAACGAATGTTTTCAGCACAAAATGAACGGCATTCACTTCTCGCTACATTGTGGTTCAACATTGCGCATTACACATTACGCCCGTGGCCGTGGATACTTGTTGCATTAGTCGCGATGGTGGCCTACCCCGGACTTGGTAACCCCGACCATGTTGATCCTGCTCTGCACGATGCCGAACTCGGCTATCCAATGCTAATGCTTGATTATCTACCTGTTGGATTGCTGGGACTCATGCTCACTGCATTTTTGGCAGCATTCATGTCAACGATTGACACGCATCTGAATTGGGGAGCATCCTATCTTGTTAACGATTTCTATAAACGTTTTTTTAAACCCGAAGCGACACCTAAACACTATGTTGCTGCCTCGCGCATCTCAGTAATACTTATCATGCTGGTTGCAGGCGTAACAAGCTTATTTATGACTTCCATTACGGAGGCATGGAAATTTCTCATCGCACTAAACGCAGGGATCGGACTTGTGCAAATTCTACGATGGTACTGGTGGCGAATCAACGCATGGTCGGAAATATCTGCAATGGTAGCATCATTAATTGTTTCAATCATTGTGTTTATACATCCAGCAACGAAGGATGTTTTCGCATTCCAAATGCTAATTATTGTGCCAATTTCTACTATAGTCTGGATAGTCGTTACGTTCTTAACAGAACCTGTTTCGACTGAAACGTTAACAAACTTCTATAACAAAGTTAGACCAAGTAAAAGTGGTTGGAAACTTATAGCAGCGGAGACAAAAGAAGCACCAGATGAAACAGATAGACAAAACCACCAAACAGATTCTAAAACGCCTGCTTTGGTTAACTGGGTTATCGGGGTAGTCTTCATCTACTCATTCTTATTCAGTATCGGCAAACTCTTATTAGGTTTTACCGGAACTGGATTTATTTTTTTATTAATCGCAATTATTAGTGGGGCGATAATGTATTATAATTTACCGCGTAAAGAGAGAAACAACAATTGATAAGTGTAGGAATTATTCCAGCCCGATATGCTTCAAGCCGCTTTGAAGGAAAAGCATTAGCAGATATTTTTGGCAAACCGATGATCCAGCATGTCCATGAACGTGCTTGTAAATCAAAAATGCTAAGCCAAGTTATTGTTGCCACAGATGACCAACGTATCTATGATGCTGTTAAAGGCTTTGGTGGAAATGTTCAGATGACAGGCGAGTGTGCTACTGGAACCGATCGAGTGTCTGTCGTGGCTGAAAAACTGACATGTGATGTTGTTGTCAACGTACAAGGCGATGAACCATTGCTTGAACCAGAACAGATTGATATGATGCTTCGACCTTTTATAGAAAGACCATCTGTCCAAGTTTGTACATTAAAAGAGCGAATTCACACGATGGAGGATTTTCTTGATCGGAACGTCGTTAAAGTTGTTACTAATCTTGATGGGGATGCGTTGTACTTTTCAAGAAGTTCTATTCCCAACACACCGATAAACAAACAGCAAATCTTTGACGAAAACGCATTAGTATATCGGCATATTGGATTATATGCCTTTAGAAAAGAGCAACTACTTGCATTCACATCGTGGGAACGTACTCCTTATGAAATTGCTGAGGGTTTAGAACAGTTACGTTTTTTGGAACACGGAGTCCCTATTCATGTTGTTGAAACCGACACACCCGTTATTGGAGTTGATGTGCCTGCAGATTTGGAACGGGTAAAACAGATTTTAGAAAAGGGAGGCCCTCATTTTTGAAGGGAAGAAAATGACAAAATATATCTTTGTGACAGGCGGCGTTATCTCAGGAATAGGCAAAGGCATTACAACCGCAGCGTTAGGCAGATTGCTCATTAACCGAGGCTTTAGAGTAAATGTCATCAAAATTGATCCATATCTGAATGTTGATGCGGGGGTGATGAATCCCTTCCAACACGGCGAGGTGTTTGTCACACACGATGGTGCTGAAACAGACTTAGACTTAGGCAATTATGAACGTTTTCTCGGCGTTGACTTGAATAAACATTCTAACTTTACAACAGGTTCAGTTTATAAGGAAGTAATTGAGAAAGAACGACGGGGCGATTACCTCGGTCAAACGGTTCAATTGATTCCACATATTACGGATGAAATTAAACACCGCATCTACCAGATTGGAAAAGATAGTGATGTTGACATCGTTATCACGGAAATCGGAGGCACTATCGGTGATTTTGAAACACCCCCGTTTGTAGAAGCTATCCGACAAATGGCTGTGGAGGTCGGGCGCGAAAATACGTTGTTCCTCCACGTCTCGCTCATCTACACCTTACCTAATGGTGAAAGCAAAAGTAAACCGACTCAGCATAGCATTAGGAAACTTCAAGAGTTAGGTATCCACCCGGATTTATTATTATGCCGCACGAGTCAACATATTGATGATAGCGTCCGGAGAAAAATTGCGCTGCTCTGTGGTATCAGTGAAGATTTTATTTTGGAAGGTTTAGATACAAAATGCGTAGATGAAATTCCACTCAACTTTGAAGAACAAGGCATGGGACATCTCGTCGCTAAAAAATTAGGTCTTGAGCGGCGCGCAACTTTGGATGCGGAATGGGTAGCCATGGTGGAAAGACTTAAAAATCCTAAGCATACCACGAACATCGCTATCGTAGGAAAATATACAACTGGAAACGATGCTTATATCAGTGTCCAAGAGGCTATTAAACATGGTGGCATAGCAAACGAAGCAGAAGTCCATATTGAATGGATAGAAGCTGAAATGTTGACAGACCATTCCAATCTTGATAAACTGTTTGAGAATATTGACGGAATTTTGGTGCCCGGTGGATTTGGTGATCGTGGTATTGAAGGTATGATATTAGCGGCTAAATACGCGCGTGAAAACCGCATCCCTTACTTTGGGTTGTGCCTCGGCATGCAGTGTCTTGTAATTGAGTTTGCTCGAAACGTGGCGAACCTAAAAAATGCAAACAGCACCGAAGTTGATGAGGAAACACCGTATCCTGTTATAGATTTGATGTTAGAACAACGTTCAATAGCCGACAAAGGGGCAACGATGCGGCTTGGACATTATCCTTGTGTTCTCAAGGAAGGGACCAAGAGTTACGAAGCATATCAACAACCTATTATTTTAGAACGGCATAGACATCGCTATGAATTGAATAACAACTACCGTTCGCAATTGAAAGAAGACGGCCTAAGTTTTAGTGGTGTATCACCCGACGGAAGCCTTGTTGAGATTGCTGAGGTGCCCGATCACCCATGGATGGTTGGTTCCCAATTTCATCCGGAATTTCAATCTAAACCCCTCACACCACACCCACTATTCCGTGAATTTATTGCAGCAGTACTGCGTTATCAGCAAGAAAAAACCGATTAGGGAGAGGAATTATGGACAACGTTGCTACAGTTCGCTCTGGTGCTTGGCACGGAGATAACGAAGTGATGCTAACATTTCCAACCGGTTGGGAAGTGGAAATGTTGAAACCCAAGGACGCTCCTACACTTTCTGACGCACAAATTGAGCAGGCATTTGCAGAACCAATCGGGACAAAACGGATTTCTGAATTAGCAAAGGGGAAAAAGAGTGCTACCATCATCGTAGATGACCTAAGCCGTCCGACCCCAGCATTTAAAGTAATTCCTTTTCTGTTGCGAGAACTCACGACAGCAGGGGTGCCAAAAGCAGAAATCAGATTTGTCGTTGGTGTCGGCGCACACCGTCCTATCTCCGAGGAAGAGATGGCAAAGAAAGTTGGAACTGACATCGCAGCAGAATATGAGATAACCAACCATAATTTCCTGAGCGGTGACCTTCGTGCCTTGGGACACCTTGAAAACGGCACACCTGTCTATATCAATCGGACTGTTGCAGATGCTGACTTCAAAATCTGCCTTGGTGGTATCTATCCGCATAGCTCAGTCGGTTTTACGGGTGGTGCTAAACTTATTGTTCCCGGTACCGCAGGGTTTTCCACGATGTATTATTTCCATACCTTTCCACAGGGACGTGGCCCCGCAGTGATTGAAGGGCAGAGCGATGAACCAGATCGTCGCGACACCATTGAAATGGCAGCGGCCGTGCTTGGGCTCGACGCTATCGCCAATGTTGTCCTTAATAGTCAACGTGAAATCTGTGGATTATTTGTAGGGGATTTCATAAAAGCACATCGTAAAGGCGCACATTTTGCGATGGATACTTATAAAACGAAAATCTCGGAAAAAACCCGCACAGAGAGTGATCTTGTTATAATTAACTGTTATCCACTTGATGCTGATGCTATTCAACTTGATAAAGCACTTGCCGCTTTTTCTTATTTTGAAGACGCTTGGACAATAGCACTTTATCCCGCAACCGATGGAACCTGCTTCCACGGATTGTTTGACAGACTTGATTATCAAAAGTATCTCCAGCAGAAAGTAGAGCACGTACCCACTAATCCATCACCCGCACCAAAACTTGGAAGACGATCTCAACTACATGTTTGGTCTGAGCATTTTGAAAGAGATGATTTCTACAAAGAGTATCCATCCTCGCTTCTTTTCCGCGACTTAGATCAGTTAATTCGATTGTTGATACAGAAACTTCCTAAACGCGCCAAAGTTGCTATTTTGCCTGTAGCAGGAATTCAAGTATTAACACCACACTAACAGGAAATCACTAATGTGTTGGATGTTTCTATAGAAGAATTGAATAAAAAATCTGATGACTAAAAAAAGAATTGCCACTGGCGTGGTACATAGAGTGCCAGCGGATCTACGAAAGACACTTATTTCTGCAAGTGCGGTGCAAGACGCATGGAATGACCTTACTCCCCTTGCCCGTAATGAATGGATTTGCTGGGTGACCTCCGTCAAAAAGCCGGAAACCAGAATACGTCGTATTGAGCGAGTGCGCACAGAGTTATTAGAAGGAAAACGTCGACCTTGTTGTTGGCCCGGTTGTCCTCACCGTTGAAATAGGGAATCAGCGCGCAACATCAGTTGTTCGTTCAAATGGGTGTAAGAAAATGGAGATCAGACATGAACAACACTGCAACGATCCACTCCCGTGCTTGGTATGGTGATGAGGAGTTAACGTTGAATTTTCCAAAGGGTTGGGAAGTAGAAATGCTGGGACCAAAGGACGCACCAGCACTTTCTGACAAGCAGATGGAACGCGCGTTCGCTGAGCCAATTGGGACGCCACGCATTGCTGAACTTGCAAAAGGCAAAAAGAGTGCTGCCATTGTTGTAGATGACCTTAGCCGTCCTACCCCTGCAGCCGAAGTTATCCCGTTCCTACTACGTGAACTCATCTCAGCAGGTGTTCCAAAATCAGAAACCCGATTTGTCGTAGGCGGTGGGTCGCACCGACCTCTTACAGATGAAGAAATAGCAAAGAAAATTGGGGCTGACATTGCAGCAGAATATGAGGTAACAAGTCATGATTTTATGAGTGGTGACCTGCGTGGATATGGAAGTCTTGAAAATGGCATGCCTATCTATATCAATAGAGTTGTTGCAGATGCGGATTTCAAAATCTGTTTGGGTGGCATCTATCCGCACGGTGCTGTCGGTTTTGGAGGCGGAGCAAAATTGATTGTCCCCGGTGTTTCTGGGTTCGCAACGATGTTCTATTTTCATACCTTTTCACCGAGCCGTGGACATGCGGTCATTGAAAGAAAAGACAGCACCCCTGACCATCGAGATTTTGCGGAAGAAATTGCAGCTGTCATCGGTCTCGATGTTATCGCTAATGTTGTGCTAAATTCTCGACGCGAGATTTGTGGGTTGTTTGTTGGCGACTTTGTACAGGCACATCGCGCAGGGGCACATTTCGCTTTGGCAACATACAGTACAGAAATACCGATGCAATCCCGAAAAGAGACTGATCTGGTTGTGCTAAATTGTTATCCGCTTGATAGTGACCCTATCCAAACAGGAAAAGCGTTGTGGGCATCCAGTTATTTTGAGAAGACATATAAAATGGCACTAAATCCTGCCAGCGATGGTATCTGCTACCATGGGTTATTTGATCAAATTGATTATAACCGTTTTCTTGAACAAAGAGCAGAGAAGATTCCGCCTGAACTCCCCGAACCTAAACTTGGAAATATTGATCAACTGCACGTCTGGTCCGAAAATTTTCTCGTAGACGATTTTTATAAAAAACACCCAAATGCCCTCCTTTTCCGCGACTTGGAACAGCTTCTCCAACTGTTCTCTGAAAAACTTCCAGCAAAAGCGAAAGTCGCTGTCCTACCTTCAGCAGGAATTCAGGTATTAGCAAAGAACAAATAACAAAGGACTCTTATGCAATCTTCCTTCAGAAACTACCTACAGCGTGTAAATACCCTGCTTGGTAAATTTGAAATCGGTGTGTTATGTCTGATTGTGGCAATGCTGGTAGGACTGGCAGTCCTCAAAATCGTCGCGCGTTACATATTGCCTCATTTAGGAATCCAATGGGTTTTGACATGGAGTGCCCCGATGTTGCAGCATTTAACTCTCTGGTTGTGTTTTTTTGGGGCAGCACTCGCCTCCTGTGAAAGACGACACATTAGTATAGACATTCTCAACCGAATTTTACCGAAACGTGTCATGCGTTTTAGTTCCTATATTATTGATATTCTCAGTCTGATTATCGTGAGTATTTTAGCCTATTTCGGTTTTGAGTTTCTTATGGAAGAACAGGAGAGTCCCGCAACACTGATAGGACCTATTCCGCTTTGGTGGGCAAAAACGATTATCCCGATAGGGTTTGTCCTTATCGGGATTCATTTGGTGCTGCAGATTTTTATCAATTTGACAGAACGTGAAAACGCTCAAGATAATATTGAAGGAGACTTGGAATAATGGGATTACTCATTGGCATCGGATTAGCAGCCTTCGCACTTCTTGGCGGCGCGCTGTTTGTTTTGCTCGGTGGGGCATCAATTATCGGATACGCCACTTATGCCGTATCAGAAGAAGAACCACTTTCAATGCTCCAAGCGATTCTAATTGAATTCAATAGTCTTACCGATAATCCGTCTATTCTGATTATTCCGCTCTTTACGTTCGCTGGATATGTTATTGCCGAAGGAAAAGCGCCACAACGATTGGTTGGATTTGCGCGTGCAAGTGTCGGTTGGCTGCCGGGTGGTATCGCTATTGTAGTGCTTGGGACTTGTGCTTTTTTTACAACATTCACAGGGGCTTCTGGTATAACAATTGTAGCACTCGGCGGTTTGCTCTATCCTATCCTTAAACGTAGTTACAGTGAGCAATTCTCCCTCGGTTTGGTCACAGCTTCCGGCAGCATTGGGCTCCTGTTTCCACCAAGCATCCCTCTCATCCTTTATGCCATTGTTGCTCAAGTCAGGATTGATACCATGTTCTTTGCTGGGATTATTCCGGGAATACTTATTCTCACCATCCTTAGCCTCTACTGCAGCGGATGGAGCGTTTTCAAGCGGACAGAGACGATCCAATTTAGTTTGTCAGATTTCGCACGCACACTCTGGGATGCTAAGTGGGAACTACTCTTACCATTTCTTGTATTAGGAGGCATCCTCTCAGGTAAGGTTCTGATTGATGAAGTTGCTGCATTAACAGTCATATATGTCTGTGTCGTAGAAATCTGTATTCACCGATCAATTTCTGTAAAAAAGTTACCATATCTTGTCAAAGAGAGCATGTTGCTGGTCGGGGCAATCCTAATTATCCTCGGTCTCGCCTTGGGATTAAAAAGCTATTTGGTCACACTTGAAGTTCCCCAAAACGTCGTGGAGTGGATTCAATCCATAACTTCAAACCGAGTTATTACACTCATTGGTCTTAATATATTCCTACTTATAGTTGGGTGTTTAGTGGACATCTTTTCCGCTATTGTTATTGTTGTCCCACTGCTTTTACCCATCGCTGAAGAACTCGGTATTAATAAAGCACACCTCGGTATTATTATATTAACAAATCTTGAAATCGGTTACCTCACACCGCCAGTAGGAATGAATTTGTTTATTTCAAGCATGAAATTTGATAAATCGGTTGTCCTACTCTACAGGTCTGTTTTATTGTTTATCGGTTTGTTGTTAATAGCTTTAATACTTGTAACTTATATTCCAGAGTTGAGTCTATGGCTGCCGGAGGTACTTGGGAAAACGACAGAGTCGTTGTTTTGAACTGCCATAGACTGACTGTAAATATGGTGAACCTAAACTCCCTGATTTTTGCTGAGTTATCTAAAATTTGAATTTTAGGCAACTTTACAATTTACAACCCTTGACAAATATGTTATAATAGTCTCAGTCAATACTATACAGGAGAAACATTTTATGAAACAAGTTTGTTGGTCAAATAAGATTAGCACAAAAGTTGTGCTGTGCATAGGATGCCTATTCGCTCTCGGATCCCTGCTTGTTGGATGTGCAGATACAACGACAAAAGATGGATTTAAGGTTGCGATGCTGCTTCCAGCCGATATTACCGACGCAGGGTGGAATGCTTTAGCTTATGAAGGGCTTCAAGCAATCGAAAAGGAACTTGGGGCAACAGTTAAATATGTTGTGAGTGGCACACCTACCGAACAAGAACAACACTTCCGTTTTTACGCGGAAAAAGGGTACGACCTCGTCTTTGGGCACGGTTATGAATTTCAAGGCCCCGCAAAAGCGGTAGCCTCCGATTTTCCTGACACAATTTTTATTACGTCTTCGGGAGGCACTATTACTGACAATATTTCCCCAGTGAATTTTCGCGTTGAGCAACCCGCCTACCTTTTAGGTATTATGGCAGGCATGATGACACAAGAAAATAAACTTGGCACTATTGGCGGCGATGAAATTCCTTCTGTCAAGAGTACTTTTATCGCTTTTGAAGCTGGCGCGAAAAGTGTTAATCCTGATATAGAGGTCCGCAAGGTATATGTGGGCAATTGGGAAGATGCTGTGAAAGGCAAGGAACTCTCATTAGCACTTATTAATGAAGGTGTTGACTTTCTGTTCCCAAATGCAGATGCGGCAGGACTTGGCGCTTTTCACGCTGCGGAAAACGCCCAAGCAGAGGGAAAAACTGTATACACGTTCGGTGCAAATCGAGACAAAAGTGAAATTTCCGCAACAACAGTGCTTGCAAACGCTGTGATTACCCCGAAAGCCTTTGTTAAGATTGCTAAAGTCGTTAAAGAAGGTAAATTCAAAAAACAGATCTACACATTCAACATGCTGACAGATCAAGCAATCACGCTAACTTATAACCCTAAGCTGAAAGATAAAATACCGCAAGAGGTGCTTGATGCCGTTGAAGCGGCAAAAGCCAAAATCCTTTCTGGTGAACTCGAGGTTCCGCAAATTGATTTCACTGAAGAGGAATGATATTTGACTTATTCTGCACAATCTGTAACCCCCGGTAAGATGGAAGCACGGACTATGGCGAAAAAAATGCAAATTGATGACGTTGAAGTCACCTTTTCCGAGGGAGAAACTGTGCTTGAAGTTGCACAACGGCATCAAAAAGATATTCCGACTCTTTGTTACGATCCACGCCTGGAACCGTTTGGTGGATGCCGCTTGTGCATCGTTGAATTAGAAGGTGCACGTAATCCTGTTGCATCTTGTACAACAAAAGCCACCGCTGGGATGGTTATCCGTACTGCAACCGATACAATAGAAACGTATCGGAAGACACTGCTTGAGATGGTGATTGGTGAAAATAGAGAGATAGATGTCCATCCATTACGCGGCTACGCTGCCAGCGAGTTGATGAGTCTTCGTGACAGGTACGAAATCGAGAATACAAATATAATAGGGGCAAAATCCGGCACCAGCAAAGCCGATGATAATCCTTTTATACTCAGAGATTATGAGCTCTGTATCTCTTGTTACCGTTGTGTAAGGGTGTGTGCTGAACAAGAGGGTGATCATGCTATCAATGTGATGAACCGCGGGTTTCACACACAGATCACAACAGAATTTGATGGTCTTCTCAAAGACTCCGCTTGTACTTTTTGTGGACAATGTATCCAGACCTGTCCGACAGGTGCACTTGCCGACAAAAAAGCGCTCCGCGCTGTTGATGAGGTTACTGACGCTGCACTCAACAAAACCCGTACCATTTGCCCTTATTGCGGCGTTGGTTGTTCTGTAGATGTGCTAACAAATGACGAAAAAATTGTTGGTATCCATCCTGCTATGGACGGTCCTGCTAATCAAGGC
This sequence comes from Candidatus Poribacteria bacterium, assembly GCA_965221425.1. Taxonomy (GTDB): domain Bacteria; phylum Poribacteria; class WGA-4E; order WGA-4E; family WGA-3G; genus MSPOR6. The sequence continues at coordinate 3,102,881 of OZ244889.1, forward strand.
GCCCTCTGTGTTAAAGGACAGTTCGCTTACGACTTCGTTCAACATCCAGATCGATTGAAAACACCGCTTGTCCGTGGTGAAGATGGTGAACTCCACGAAGCCACGTGGGAAGATGCGCTTGATAAAGCTGCTGAAGGTTTTAGGAACGTCCATGCCGGGTATGGCAGATACAGCATCTACGGTATCGCTTCTGGGCGTGCGCCGAGTGAAGCTGCGTATCTGATGCAGAAGTTTATCCGTGCAGGTTTTGGCACAAACTATATTGACAATTGCAGCCGTGCCTGACACGCTCCGACTGTTGCCGGTCTGGCAGCAACAATCGGACGTGGGGCGATGTCTAATCCGCTCGTTGATATGCAGAAACCTGACGTTATTTTCTGCATCGGAACAAATATGACAGAATGCCATCCGGTTGCAGCAACTGGATTGAAAAAGGCAATTGCACGTGGAGCCAAACTCATTGTGGCAGACCCAAGACGCATCGGGTTAGCAGAGATGTCCCATCTCTATCTGCCGCTTCGTGTCGGATCAGATACTGCGCTACTGCTTGGAATGGCGCACGTTATTGCTCGTGAAGGGTTAATTGATGAAGAATTCATCGAAAATCGCACAACAGGATTTGATGATTTCTTTGAACATATCAGTCAATGGACACCAGAATGGGCAGAATCTATCACAGGTGTGCCAGCAAAGGACATTGAAACGGCGGCAATGTGGTACGGCACTGCAAATAAAAGTGCTATCTACTATACGCTTGGTATTACAGAACATATCTGCGGTGTGGAGAATGTTCAGAGCTTGTGCAACCTTGCACTGATGACAGGCAATATCGGACGCGAGGGAACAGGTATTAACCCGATGCGTGGGCAAAATAACATCCAAGGCGCGGGAGATAGCGGTGCGCTACCTAACAACTATCCAGGTTTTCAATCTGTCACTGATCCCAAACATCAGACAAAATTTAAAGAGGTATACGGTAGAGAGATTGACCTTGAGAAGGGCATCACGAAGGTTACTGCCTTGGAACTTTGCGGTGATAGTATCCATGCAATGCTCATTGATGGTGAAAATACATTGCTGTCCGACCCTGACCGTGAACATTGTGAGCATGCACTTCGTTCTTTAGAGCATCTCGTAGTAGTTGACATCTTCCTGACCGAAACCGCAGAACTTGCCGATATAGTGCTGCCCGCAACAGCCTGGGGCGAAACGGATGGGGTTTGCACTAATACAGAACGCCGCGTCCAACGAATGCGTGCTGCTGCCCCGCCTCCCGGTGAGGCAAAACCTGATTGGTGGATTATCTGTCAAATTGCAAAGCGACTCGGATTCGAAGGGTTTGATTTTGACGCGCCAAAACCGATTTTCAACGAACTTTGCCACCTTTCGCCTATCTACGCAGGATTGGATTGGGAACGCATTGAAAAAAGTGAATATCAGTGGCCTGTTCCACATAAAGAACACCCTGGCACACCGCGCTTACACGAAGATACATTCGTGAATGGAAAAGGAATCTTTTCCAACGTTCACTACCGAGACCCTGCTGAGACAATTAGTGATGAGTTCCCTGTATGGCTAACAACAGGAAGGCGTTTGCAATCCTATCACACACGGACTCAAACGGGTAGAGCGCAGGGAATTGATTATCTGTTACCCGAAGAATCCCTTGAAGTAAATCCTGCCGACCTCCAAAAATGGAAATTGATGGATGGTGAATGGTGTAAAATGAGCAGTGCACGGGGGAGTATCAATATTAAAGTCAAAGCAACAAACCGATCACCGCGAGGCACCGTTTTTGCCAGTTTCAGTTTCGCCGATGTGCCTGTCAATCTTTTAACAGGTTCAGGCTACGATCCCATTACGCACACCGCTGAGTTGAAGGTGTGTCCAGTGAAATTAGAACCACTATAAGGAGAACAAAATGAAATGGAAAACACGTTGGTTAGAAGAAAATGAAGATGTTGATACATTAAAAGCGCAATTACAATCAGAGGGATTCGACCCATATCAGTGGTCTGGTCGTCCAGGTGGTGCATATCTTGATTATATTCATACTCAGGATGAAGTTGTTTGTGTGTTGTCTGGTACTGCAGAAGCAAAAGTTGCCGATGCGGAAGGCACTGTGGAAAAAGGGGACCGAATTGATGTTCCTGCAAATACTTATCATTCTTTAACGGTGACAAGTGATGAACCGCTGGTTGTTTTGACGGGTATGTGAAAATCTAAATAGCAGTCTGCTGTTAGTTATCAGCAGTCGGCAAGAAACCTAAAGCGAGAACTATTTAAAGTCGGTTCGTATATAAATCATCCTTCAATAGATCAAAAGCCGATAGACTATTCCGAAACAGTTCGCGTTGGAACAAAAAATATAATCATCGTTGAAGAGTTTATTAAGTTTTAAAAGGGAAGTTTTGACTATGGGTAAGGTCATCGTGATAACTTCTGGAAAGAGGGGAGTCGGTAAAACGACATCAACTGCAAACCTTGGTGCCGCCTTAGCGATGATTGGCAAAACAGTAGTTATGGTTGACGCTGACATTGGCTTGCGTAATCTTGATGTTGTAATGGGATTAGAGAGTCGAATAGTTTATACGTCTATGGATGTAATTGAAAAACGATGTGATCTTAATAAAGCCCTCGTAAAGGACCGACGTGTTGAAGGTTTAACGCTACTCGCTGCTTCGCAATGGAACAGAAGAAACGATATCAAACCGGAACAGATGCAGGAAATTTATGAAAAACTCAAAGAAGATTATGACTTTGTTCTTGTTGACTCCCCCGCAGGAGTTGAGCAAGGATTTCAAAGTGCTGCCGTCGGTGCTAACGAAGCTATCATCATCACAACCCCTGACGTATCAGCTATCCGAGATGCTGACAGGACTATTGACCTCTTGCAAAATCAAGGAATTGAATCTATCAACTTGATATTGAATCGATTGTCACCAACACTCGTTGAAAAAGAGAATAAGATTAGTAAGAATGACGTATTAGATATGCTTAACATTGATCTTCTCGGTGTTGTGCCTGAGGATACTGGCATTTTCACCTCTACGAACCGCGGTGTGCCGCTTGTTTATAATGAAGGATCGTCGGGAGCTGAGGCGTATATGCGGATAGCACGCCGTATGACGGGACACATACTTTAATGCCTACTTTTGCACTTCACTATAAATAGAAAGGAAACATATATGAACATTACTGTCGAAATTGGCGATTTTCGTCAATCAGAAACCGATGCTGTGCTTATCCCTGTGCTTGAAGATGACTTCCACAATGAGTTAATCTTAGCCGCTGACGCTGCTTTAGAGGGACGTATCCAAGCGTTTTTGAATCTTGGTGACTTCAAAGGTAAACCGAAGACAACCAGTGTGCTTTATACAAACGGTGCTATAACTGCCCCACGTATCATCTTGGTAGGTCTCGGTGTATATGCAGAACTCAATGCGGAAAAAGTACGCCAAGTCGCTGGACATACCGCTCGTCAGGCACGCGATATGGGACTGAAATCTATCACTGTTCCCATTCCCCCCGAAACACAGGACGATTGGGCACAAGCAGCCGTTGAGGCAAGTCTTCTCTCACTCTATGAATTTAAACAACACAAAACACAAAAAGACGATAATGAAGACAAAGATAAAACACTTGAATCTATGTCTCTTCTCGTAGGAAGTAAGGCAGAAAAATCGTCCCTGGAACGTATTGTTGAAAGAGGACAGACGATTGCTAAAGGTACTATCCTTGCTCGCGATCTCAGCAACCAACCCGGGAACCACCTTACACCGACCCTACTTGCTGAAAAGGCTGAGGAGGTAGCAGAAACGGTGGGACTCAACTGCACAGTTTTTGACAAACCGACACTTGAGGAAAAAGGTTTCCGCACACTGTTAGCCGTTGCGCAAGGCAGTGCCGAAGATCCGCGCTTCATCATTTTGGAATATACCCCTGAAGGAGAAGGACACGATACCGTAGCACTCGTTGGAAAGGGGATTACCTTTGACACGGGTGGCATTTCACTTAAATCTGGAAGCGGTATGCACGAAATGAAACATGACATGTCTGGTGCTGCAGCGGTTTTAGGCGCGATGCAGGTAATCGGACACCTGAAACCCAACGTACGCGTTATCGGTATAATTGCGACAACAGAAAACATGCCCGGATCAACCGCAATTAAACCGGGAGACGTTGTCACCTCCTACGGTGGAAAAACAATTGAAATCCTCAATACCGATGCCGAGGGGAGGCTAATTTTGGCTGATGCACTCGGATGGACTGCCCAGTATGAACCGCAAGGTGTTATTGATTTAGCTACGCTTACCGGTGCTGTAATTACCTGTCTCGGACATATCGCCGCAGGAGCAATGGGAACTGATGACACCTTAATGGAAAAAATAAAGAAGGCAGCTGAAAAAACGCATGAACGGGTCTGGGAATTACCGCTTTGGGACGATTATGATGAAGGGGTAAAAAGTAAAGTTGCCGATGTGCAGAACATTGGGGATGGCACTGCTGGCACACTTGCAGGTGGCGCATTTCTGAAGAAATTTGCTGAAGGATACCCATGGGTTCACCTTGATATTGCAGGTACTGCTTGGGGAGTGAAAAATTCTACCTATATCCCAGAAGGAGCGTCTGGCTACGGTGTTCGGTTGTTGGTGCAATTGGTTGAAGATTGGTAGAAAGTGTTTGTAGATATGTGCCAAACCTTTAGGTGTCAACTTAAGTACAAATTGCTTGATCCTCTCTTGTAGGATTTATAAAGTTTCCACCACCTCTGTAGGCGCGTTTTGTAAACGCGCCGTTTATAGCGTCTGCTGTTTAGGCTCGGCGCGTTTACAAAACGCGCCTACCAGGGTGGCGAACCGCTAAATTGATGCATAAGGTGCAGAAACGGAATACAAACTAACAGTTTGTCCTACAACACAGCGGTAGGTGGGGAATCATGGCGAATACCATACGCGTATTCGCCTAAATGGCATTCATACCGTTGATTTGGAGGTTTCCTAACCGCGCCGATGCAGAGTGTCAAAGTCCTTCTAAAATCTACTATGGTAAAACCTATAATTAATGGGACACTTCTGAGCATCAACCTGTTAGTTTGTGCAGATACGGACACAAACTAAATAAAGATTAAAAATAAATTGGGTAATGTAGCGAGGTTAGGAAACCTCGCCAGCAGAGATATACACTTGCTGCTGGCAAGGCGGGGAATGCCTAAATGGCATTCATACCCGGGGAATGACTAAACGTCATTCATACCGTTGATTTCTTGATTTCTTCCTAACCTTGCCAATTACCGAAATATTTATTTAAACTTCATACAGTTTGTGCTACAACCCCCTGGTAGGTTCGGTTTCCAACCGAACCGAACATAATGTCCAATTAATTCTAAAATCTACTATATGCCCGTGCCAAACCTGAAAGGGGTAAAAATGAGCAATGACTCAAACTACGAAGATTTACAAACCCATATCCGTGGACTGGAAACACCATCAATTGAGACATGGGTAAATCAGTATAGCCACCGGAATTATACAATTGAGATTACCAACTTAGAATTCACGGCTGTCTGCCCCAAAACAGGATTGCCAGATTTTGCTACGATCTGTATCACTTATGTGCCAGACCAGCAGTGTGTTGAACTGAAGTCCTTAAAGGAGTACTTTATGTTTTTTAGGGATGTCGGTATTTTTCATGAGCACGTTATAAATAAAGTGCTTGAGGATTTTATTGCGGCGTGTCAACCACGAGCCGTAGAGGTTGTAGGTGATTTTAACATCCGTGGTGGAATTAAAACAGTCGTACGTGCAAGTTATGAGAAGGAGTAGGTTTTGGGACAGATATAAAAATCCGTCCCGATAGAAATATTACAGGATTGGTACTGAGCGTCCTATCCGAGCAGATTCATAAAGCGCGTCAAAGATTTTTGCCACGTTCAATACTTCTTCTGCTGGTACAGGTGAAGGTAAATCCTCTCGAATAGCTGTATGGAAAGATTCAAATTCCCCCGGTAATCCTTTAAGAAGTTCGGGCTTGTAATTAACCATTTCGTCCTTTTTATCAAGATATATCTGAAGCGGCTTATAGGTGGCACCAGCTAAATCACCCATAAAGAATGTGCCGCCGATATTCTGAATATGCGATGCCCAAGCAGTTTCTAAGGTAACTGTCAATTCACCCTCAAACTTTATTGTTCCCATAGCGAAATCTTCCACATCAAAATCTTCAGGATTCCATTTCCCCCATTTATTTAAAGTATCAGGTCTATCTCCAAATTTCTTCGCTGTCATTCCGAATGCCTCAATAGGTTTGGGACACCCTATCATCCAGAGCAGGACATCAAGGATATGCACGCCTATATCAATGAGCGGTCCACCCCCTGCGATTGCTTTACTGATAAACGATGGTGATGCTGGCACACCGCGCCGCCGCATTGCCATCGCGCGGGCATAGTAGACATCGCCAAAGAATCCTTCTGCGTGAAGTTTACGTAGCGTCTGTGAGCCAGCACGAAATCGAGATTGTAACCCAATCTGTAGTATTTTGCCACTCGCCTTTTGTGCGTCTACCATCGCTTGACCATCAATCGCATTGGCAGCGATCGGTTTTTCACAGATAACGTGTTTTCCTGCATTCAAAGCCGCAATAGTCGGTCCCGCATGAAAGTTATTTGGGGTACAGACACTCACCGCATTGAGTTCATCCATCTCAACTAACTTTTCGTAATCGGTGAAAACGTGCGGGATATCATGTTTTTTAGCAAAAGATTTCGCGCGTGCTTTATCAATATCACATGCTGCAATAACTGATACATCTTTAACGCTGTTATGTCCAGGGAGATGTTTTCCTCCGGCGATACCACCACAGCCAACAATACCAACCTTTATTTTTTTCATTTTATTTCTTTCGTAAAAGTGATGTGAATCCTATTTGCACGAACTAAATTGTGACGACCTGTGGTGCTTGTTCCAGTTTTAAATTATGATCTGCTGCCCATTGTGCCGCTGCACCGCCACCTCCACCGAGAAATTGTTTGCCAAGGTCATCAACGTTTTTCAGCACATCATCGTCAGGCTGCTGTTTGTCATTGTAATGTAAAAGATACCCTTCTGGTTTGAGCCAAGCGTAATGGTACCCGTAAATCACAATTTTAGCGGTTTTATCAGTAAAGTTGAGCCCTGTAGAGTGATAGATGCGGTTTTCAAAGAAATATACATCCCCTGCGCGGAGAAGCGGTTCAGCATAGGGTTCAATCGGGTCAATTTCACCTTCGGGAATGCCCAAAGGTTCTCCTGAAGTGTGGCTTTTTGGGACAAACAACGTAGCACCAGAATTCGGAACGGTGAGATCCGTCAAGCAGTAAGCGACCTTCAACCCAACACGCGGGCAATTTTTGTGTCCGAGGTCTAAATGCAAACCGACGTCACGATGCCATCCACGATCTTCAGGCATCTCGTGTGGCTGTGGGCGTTTGTAGAGAAGCGCGGTATTGGTAATATGTATATTTGTGCCAAGCAATTGAATAACTAATGGGATTGCTTTTGTCTGTGATGTAAGTTCTGCAAATGCGGGGTCTTGCACCAATCCGTCCCGCTTGTGGACGTACTGTGCGTCTGTTTCAAGCGAATCCACAATGCGGTCACCTGCTTCAGTCAAACGAGCTATCATCTCTTCATCAAGTACCGACCGCATGATGAAAAACCCGTTTTCCTCAAATTCCTCACGTTGTTCTTCTGTCAACTGAACGAATTCCATGTGTTATGCTCCTTTGCTGCCGAAAGCGATTGGTATAATGGTCCCATAAATAGAAAATAGCGTCTATTATACCCCAAGTTGCTTTGTAGCACAATCTGTCCGAAGATTAATTCGGTAATTTTCCATCCGCGCGAGGCACATATACCCGACTGCTGGCGAGGTTTCCGAACCTCGCCAAATTACCGATTTATTTTCTTAATCTTCATTTCGATTGTGCCTGTGAGTGTGCAAACTGAAAGTTTACGCTACGACTTCCATTGTCCGTTATGTTTCCAAACAGGTTTATCAAAGTGTCCCAATAATTTCAAAGTTCACTATATGTCTCTATATTATCATGAAAGGCAGTTCTATCAAAGCGAAATTTCTACAGACATAAACCTTGAAAATTTTCATTTCACTTAATATAATGGAGAGCATACCCATGGCAAAATCCCATATAAACTGAAATGACACGCAAACCACGCCCCGCGCTCTATTTTCTCATTCCGTTTTCGCTCGGAATATTAATAAGCAGTTATACATCAATTCCGATGCTTTGGTTATGGTTATGTGTGTTGATATGTCTTATTGGCAGTATTCTGGCGCGGATTAGGACAAAATATCTCTGTTATGTGCTGCTTCACATTGCGGTGTTTGCAAGTGGGATGGTGAGATTGGAAATTGCTACTGTCCCATCAATCCCTTCTCACTTTTTCGACCAACCGGTTAGCTTTACAGGCAAAACTGTGTATCAGCCGGAACGCGGTGAAACTTGGGAAGCAGGTTATGCTGCTGGACAGGTTCAACTTTTATCAGAACCATCACAGACAGTATCGGCAAAGTTCTTGATAAGGTTTCAGGAATTGATACCACTACGCTACGGTAAACATATAACTTTGACAGGTGTGCTACGTCAACCCGATACGCGAAGAAATCCTGGCGGTTTTGATTATCGCGCCTATCTTGCGCGGCAAAATGTCTCTGGAATCATATATCACCAAGGATTACTTCGTATAGAAGATAAACAATCTGGATTTCCACCGTTGCGTTGGACAGAGGCACTTCGCCTTAAAACTGAAAAGATTATAGAAGAAACTTATTACAAAGACTCATTACATGTGAAGTTGCTAAAAGGAATCCTACTTGGGAAACGCGGAGATGTACCATCAGAGACTTTAGACATCTTTCGCAACAGTGGTACTTTTCATGTGCTGGCGGTGTCGGGTTTACACGTTGGACTCGTTGCGATGTTTTGTTACTTCGGTTTGTCTCCTTTTAGAATTCCCAAAAAGCTGCTTTCTCTCTTAACAATTGTAGTGGTTCTTATCTACGCTTGTTTAGTCGGATTCCGTCCTTCTGTCTTTCGTGCTACACTCATGGCAACTCTATACTTATTTGCCACAATAATTGATCGTGATGCAAACATCTACAATATGCTCGGAGTCGCTGCCTTGGTATTACTCCTCTTAAATCCAATGCAGTTATGGGATGTAGGTTTTCAGCTATCATTTGTTGCGGTCGCGTCCATTGTCTATTTTGTTCCAAAAATGGAGAAACCTTTACAGAGTCTGTGGAGTTCTGATAAATCTGATGATAGAAATATTCTGCTCAAATTTAAGAATACCGCCATAAAATGGATAATGCTATCCTATCTTGTGACATTCGCTGCACAACTCGGGACTGGACCTCTCATCGCTTTTCACTTTTATAAGGCATATCCATTCGGCATAATTGTGGGACCGTTTGCGGTTGGGCTTGTTTCGTTAATCGTTGGTGTAGGCATAGTATCGGTCTGTATAGGTTTTGTGTTGCTTCCATTTGCTAAACTGTTGGCACTGGTTAATCACGTGATCATCTTCATTTTTCTAAAACTCATCGGAATTTTTGGACAAGAATGGAGTGTAATGAAGATAGCACCGCCAACATTTGGTCTCATCGTTGTCTACATAGCAATATGTTTAGGCATTACACATTGGCGATACGTGTATAAACAATGGAAAGTGGCAAGTCTCATCGGATTATTGGTTGTGGCAATCTGGATTTGGGACAGTGCTTTTCATGAAAAAGGCCGTTTGTTAGAAGTAGTTACGCTTGATGTTGGACAAGGGGATGCAGCTATTGTCAAATTTCCTGATAAACGAACAATGTTGATTGACGGTGGCATCCAACACTCATATTACGATGAAAAGCGGCGGAGGGAAGTTGAATATGACGTAGGTAAACGAATTATTGAACCGTATCTTAATGCTCATGGGATTCGGAAGCTTGATTTGGTGATGCTTACGCACCCAGACATTGATCATGGAGGTGGAATTGCCTACATTCTTCAAAACTTTAAAGTGAAGCATATCCTTGGAATACCGGACAGGAAACTTGCTTCTCAAATCCATCAACGATTGCGGAGCATTGCCAGAACGCAAGACATTCCCTATTCTTTTCCGTACGCAGAAGAAATAAAATTCACGCCAACTGCTACGCTTAATCTACTACATCCGATTGATGCTGCGTCCACCGATCTAATGGACACGGATAAAAACAATGATTCGCTTGTGCTGAAACTCAGTTATGGCGAAGTAGATATCTTGTTCACTGGCGATATTGAAGCAAAAGCTGAAACTCAATTAATCGCATCCCGACAAGATTTAAGATCAGAAATAATAAAGGTCCCGCATCACGGAAGCCGAACCTCAAGCAGCACGATGTTTATAGATACTGTTCAACCACGTTATGCTATCTTTTCACTTGGTCAAAGGAATCGGTTTCAATTTCCGCATACAGAAGTCGTTGCAAGGTATAGAGAACGTAATTGTGTTCAACTCAGAACAGATCAACTTGGTGCGATTACACTGAAAACTGATGGAGTAAGGTGTTGGTTTAGGTATACCGTCGTGCCAGATAGAATTTAATTAATTGGGTGTGCATAAAGAATTCAATGTCATGTCCGTCCTTAAAGGTAGTCCGTATTAACTGGGACGTTTTGTAAGATGAAAGTGCCTTTGTCAAAGCCTATTTTTAACGGTGTCATTCTTTCAACTTCTTCGGTGCGTTATCCTAACTCATTTCGCGAACGGGTTCAATGACTTCTGTCCTCTATTTTGGCTTTTGTGCTTGTTGAATCTCCTTGAGGATCATTTTGATATCTTGTTCAGGTAGTTTATGTCGATCAATAGTGTAATCACCTTTACCGCTTTTGTCTTTAAGGATTTTATCTAAAAGTGCATGAAGTTCCGGATCGCTATACTGTAGTTCTTCCATCTTTTTATTCAGTATCGCTTGGGTGTTCATCAGGTTTCAAGATAGATTTTCAAGTTTTGAAATTGATTTTGCAATTGCTGATCCTATAACAGTTTCATTAATTTCTTATGCATTTACATTTGAATTATACCATACTTTCTGTTAATATAAAAGAAATTTGGTTAACGCAAAACAGAAAAATTACAAGAAAGGAAAGAATCTGTGCCGAAACTCATAATAACGCCGCCACAGAACGCGGAATCACACGTGTGGGCAGAACGTATACAAAACGAAGTGCCCACATACAACATCGTCTTACCGAAAACAGAAGCAGACGTAAATACACACCTCCCCGATGCAGATGCTGTTTACGGTTGGGTGTCTCCTGAACAACTACCATTAGCAAAAAATCTACGATGGTTACAAAGTCCTGCCGCTGGTCCTTCTCCCGGCTTCTATTATCCTGCACTGATTGAGCACCCGGTTGTTGTTTGCAACCCACGTGGTATCTATAATGACCACATCGCACAACATATTATGATGTTTGTGCTTGCGCTTGCACGCGGATTGCCCTATTACATGGATGCCCAACGTGAAAGCATTTGGAACAATAACGCACGCAAAAATGGATATATTGACCTTGCAGAGGCAACTGCGTTAATTGTCGGTGTAGGTGGTATTGGGCACGAAACAGCACGACTCTGTGATGTGTTCGGCATGAAGGTGATAGGTGTTGATGCAAGATGGGAATATGCTGTGCCGTTTGTGGAAAAACATGAACCGGCGGAATTAGACACACTCCTTCCACTTGCTGACTTTGTGATAGTTACGACACCTCACACACCAGAAACGGAGGGCATGTGGCATAAAGATCGCTTTAAGCTGATGAAAAAGACAGCTTATTTCATTAATATCGGTCGCGGTAAAACAACAAAACTTGCCGATCTTGTTGAAGCACTTGAGCAGGGAACAATTGCGGGATGTGGATTAGATGTTTTTGAAGTTGAACCGTTGCCTACTGAAAGTCCGCTGTGGCAAATGCCGAATGTTCTAATAACGCCACATATTGCTGTTAAGGATGCCGAAAATATCTCGGAACGCCACTTTGAGGTCTTTTTAGAAAACGCGCGTCGGTTTGCTGAAGGTGAACCGTTGCAGAATGTTGTTGATAAAGCGGCATGGTATTAAGAAGTTGTGGAAAGAATCCCATCCCAGAATGTTCTCAACTGGTAGATAGGAGGGTTGGCAGCATCTTATCAATCTAACTAAGCGTCGCTGTCCTGAGAATAATCCTGTCCTCTGTCCAATTGTCCCGATACCATGTGCAAGCCTCAAAGGTGTCGTTGAGGGCATCCATACGTTGCTTTAACATGTTACGAAAATCATCTCGGAGTGCTTGTGATGTGGGGTCATCTGCCAAATTACGGGTTTGGAACGGGTCTGCCATATTATCAAAAAGTTTCTCACATCCATCAGGACGGTGAACAGCATAAGTATGTTGCTTTGTTCGGAGTGCTCGCCATTCATAACCATCCTCCCATTTTGCTGTACATCCCATTCCTTGCATAAACGCTGCGTCCGGTTCATCAAAAGCTTGATTAAACGCCGCTTGACTTAGGTCAGAGCCTTCAACATCTTTAGGAATAGGTAGATTCATCATTGACAGGAATGTCGGCATGATGTCGGGTGTATTTAAACAAGTGTCCGCGACATGTCCCTGCGGAATTTGATTAGACCAACGCACAAGAAATGGAACACGCACTGATTCTTCATAAAAGATATTTTTTGCACGACGTCCCTGTGCACCGAACATTTCGCCATGATCAGAAGTAAAGACAAAGATGGTGTTGTCCCGCAATCCAAATTCATCTATAGCTTGCAGCAGCCTCCCGATATTCCAATCCAGATTAGTTGTCATGGCGTAATAGACACGCATCCATTCAGGAATTTTGGCGCGATCTGCTGCGGACATCATTGCCCACGTATCGCCATAAGGATCGTTGTCTGCTTTGTAATTCGGTGGCAGTGGGAAGTCAACATCTTTGAACATCTCGTAATATTCATTCGGAACATTGTTTGGTGTCCACGGGTCATGTGGCGTGCCGATTGAAAGGAAAAGCGCGAAAGGATCGTTTTCTGCTGATGCGCGTTGTAGGTAATCAATCGCCATATCTGTCTGCCCATCCGGTTCATAGCCGGGAATCGTTATCTTTTCTGGACTGTCTTTATGATAATATGTGTCAAAATAGGTATGATGAAAATTGTATGCAGACCATTCCCCATCAAAACCGAGACGGTGCGGTCCTGGTGGAATATACGAATTCTGAGGGTCGTGATGTTTTCCCAACTGATTAGCCCACAGATGCCATTTTCCGATATAACTTGTCTGGTAGTCGTTGCGATGCAAAACGTGACCAAAGCAGTCATGGTCGGAGTTCATGCGGAGTTCATTGATTGCCATGCCGGTGCTGCTCGCGTATTTGCCGGTGAAAAGCGAGGCACGATAAGGTGCACACATCGGACTGCCAGAGACAGCATTGCAGAAATTCGCCCCCTCTGTGGCAAGCCGGTCGATGTTTGGCGTGCGCGCACGGGTATCCCCTGCATAACCACACGACTGATAACGAAGCTGATCTGCAAAAACATAGACGAGATTCGGTTGCTTTTTGCTTGAATGAGACATCAAAATATTCCTTTCGATTTGTAATGTCTACAACATAGCATATTTCAGTAGATTCTTCAAGGTAAAAACGAAAACGTATTCTCTTCCAGATTGGCATATAGAAGTCAAAAAATCGGTGAAGAGAACACGGTGTCCTCCAGAAAAGTCCACAAGGGAGATACAAGGTCTTTTCTACTGACCTCTTTTGAAAAATTTGGTATACTCTTGCCTATTGTTGATTGTAGTGGTAAACTGAAAATATCACAAATCTGGTCTAACCCAATTAAGAAGGAGTATTTTTAATGCAGAATAAGGAACCTTTCGTTCCGAATGTAATAGGGCTGAAAGCCAACATTACAAAAATAGTTTTCTCTATTTTACTGTTAGGTATTCTCATGCCTGCCTTCTCTCAAAACGAAGAGGGTTTTAAACTTCAACTGCTCCACGCAGCAGACATGGAGGGCGGGATTGAGGCACTCGAAAATGCACCTCGCTTCTCATCGGTGCTGAATGCGCTCAAAGCTGATGTTGAAAACACAGTGATCATCGGTGCCGGCGATAGTTATATTCCCGGTCCGTTTTTTGCAGCTGGCAATAACCAGAGCCTTCGTGAAGTATTAGGGAGGGAAGGTTCAGGACGCGCCGATATTCTGATGCTCAACGCGATGGGCTTCATGGCGGGTGCACTTGGAAATCATGAATTCGACGCAGGCACCGGGACACTTGCAAGTTTGATCGCAGCAGATAGAGATTACGTAGGTACAGCATTTCCATTTTTGAGCGCGAACTTAGATTTTAGTCTTGATAGTAATCTCGCTTCCCTTGTTGTTGAACCGGGACAGGAAGCAAGCACAATTCCCAACAGTATCACGAAAAGTGTCGTTATCACCACGCCTTCCGGCGAAAAGATCGGTGTAGTCGGTATTACAACACCGCGGCTCGGCAGCCTTTCTGTACCTGGGAACGTTGGAATTGCACCGGCAAACCCAAACGATATGGCGGCATTGGCAGCTATTGTTCAAGAATCCGTTGACGCACTGATAGCAGCAGGCATCAATAAGATTATTCTCACCGGACATCTCCAACAGATTAGTCTTGATGAAGAAATCGCAATGCACATCAAGGATGTTGACATTATCATTTCAGGTGGTTCAAATACGCTTCTCGCCGATGAAACAGATCGTCTCCATCCCGGTGATACCGCGGACCGCCCCTATCCGATCTTGACGCAGTCCGCATCAGGCGAACCAATTGTAATTGTTGGAACAGATGGAAATTACCGATACGTTGGACGGTTAGTCGTTGATTTTGATGCGGCAGGTGTTTTAATTCCTGAATCAATTGACGCGGCAGTCAGCGGTGCCTTTGTCACCGATGCGCAAGGTGTTGTAGACACGGGTAATGCGAAACCTGCAGCACGTGTGGTTGAAATCATAGAGGCGGTACGAAATGTTGTGGTTGCAAAGGACGGTAATATCTTTGGACAAACGAGTGTCTATCTGAACGGAAACCGTGGCTCTGTCCGCACGGAGGAAACAAACATCGGTAACCTAATCGCCGAGGCGAACCTTGCCGCAGGGAAACAGGTTGATCCAAACGTAGTTGTGTCTTTGAAAAACGGCGGAGGCATTCGCGCCCCAATTGGTGTTACTATAGGTAGTGAACTGTCCCCACCGCCTGCAAATGCCTTGGTTGGTAAAGCGATGGGGCAGATTTCACAGATTGACATCGAAAATACGCTTCGGTTCAACAACGGATTGACGCTTTTGACCTTAAGCGCAGCAGAACTGCTTGAAGTCATTGAGCACGCAGTCGGTGCCTCTGGTGAAGGCTCAATCCCCGGACGTTTCCCGCAAATCGCAGGCATGGCATTCAGCTTTGATACTTCACTGCCGGTGGGTTCAAGGGTTCAGTCACTTGTTATTACTGACGCAGATGGAAATCCGATAGACACAATCGCCCAAAACGGTGAAATCGTAGGCGATGTGGATCGCACGTTCCGAATGGTCACGATCACCTTCCTTGTTGATGGCGGAGACAGCTATCCGTATGCTAATTTCCCGAATACGAATCGTGTTGACCTTGCTGAAGTGATGACAGAGGAAGAATCTGGTGGGCAAGCGACTTTTGCTGCTCCCGGCACAGAGCAAGACGCGCTTGCAGAATATCTTGCGGAGAACTTCTCTGAAGTCCCGTTTGCAATTGCGGATGTTGGTCCCAAGAACGATGAACGCATTCAAAACCTTGCATTCCGCGCCGACAGCCTGATGATGCCAAGGGCAAGCGAGAACGTTTATGACATATCACTCAGCGCGGGTTTGAATATGATCAGTCTACCACTGATGCCAAATGAACCGGACACAGCGCGTTCTTTCATGGAAAAAACCGGCGCGACTATTATCATTGAATTAGATGCCGCTGCGCAAAGGTTCATCGGATGGACAGCAAATTCTATCGGCAATGGATTTTCAATTGAAGGTGGAAAGGGGTATATTATCAACGTCCCTACACCGAAGACTGTCAGTTTCAGCGGTAGTGCTTGGCAAAACACCACCTCGACAGCAGCGGCTCCGATGCAGCCATCAATTCCGAAGACGTGGGCATTTGTTCTCCGCGCGCAGCTTGAAGGTGTCAGTGGTGTCCGGCTCACTGTCTATAATGGACACACCAGAGTCGCTGAGGCGGTTGAGAGTAACAATTTTCATGCTGCTTGGGCAGATATGAACCTTCAAGCAGTTGTCTCTGTTAGTGATATGTTAACGATCGAAGTACGTGATACAACTGGAACTCTGATTCGCACACTCCAACACGAAATCAGTGCCACAGACGTTCACCGAGCGTTCACGGAACTCCGACTCACACCTACTGATCTAATTCCGAAACGGACTGTACTGCTTGCCAATTACCCGAACCCGTTCAATCCAGAAACGTGGTTGCCGTATCAGTTGGCAAATGATGCTGAGGTCACAATTCGCATCTATTCATTAGTGGGACAACTCGTCCGAAATCTGGATATGGGATTTCAACAGGCGGGATACTACATCGGCAAGTCTCGCGCGGCTTATTGGGATGGTCGTAATGATTCGGGTGAACGGCTCGCTTCAGGTGTCTACTTCTACCAGTTAAGTACTTCTGAATCATCGGAGACTCGCAAGATGGTTATTAGGAAATAGTATCAAATGACCATAGGATAGTTGGAAGGCGGTATTCTTTTCTTTGCCTGCTTTCACTTATCAGGCAGCTTTCTCCATTGTCCCGCAGTGACTTGTTCTATCAATATGCGCGCTTTCTGACTCTCGCGCACCTGTCTCTCAATTTCAACAGGATTCCATTCTGCTAATAGTTGTGCTTCCAATTCACGACAAATTGTCTGATACATCGACTCATTGGCAAGATTGTGGAATTCCCCTGGATCTTCCGTTACATCGTAAAGCTCAGATGGGTCGCCGAGGCTATAGTTAAATTTGTATCTTCCCTTCCGCAGCATCGCCATCGGACGTTCAACACCGTGGGCGAGATATTCCGAGAACGCAAAATCTTTCCAGTCGGTTGCTGTACCTTGGACCAAAGGAAGCAGACTATCACCATCAAATTGACTAAAAGAATGCCCCCTCGCAATATCAACCAGCGTTGCCGTCAAGTCAACCAGTGAAATGACTTCATCAATCCGTTTACCTGCGGATAGATGATCGGGAAACATAATCTGTAGTGGCACGCGAGCAGATGCCTCGTAGAAGTTTGATTTGCGCCACATGCCGTGTTCTCCGTTCATTTCACCGTGATCACTGGTATAGATGACAACGGTATTCTCCGATTGCCTAGTCTCTTCAAGCGTCTGAAGCAGCCTTCCGATTTTTTCGTCAAGATAGGTAATCAACCCGTAATAGCCAGCGCGTGCGCGGCGGACTAAATCTTCAGGAAAATCAACACACCCGAACATACGCCGCATCCGTTGATAGACTGGATGCTGGTTTTCAAGGTGTCCTTCTGGGATATTGGGCAGGTCAATCTCATCAAGCGGATAGAGGTCCCAAAACCTTTGCGGAACAACAAGCGGAAAATGCGGGGCGATGAACGAGACGTTGAGTGCCCAGGGTTGTTCCTGCCGTGCGGAATCCCGAAGATATTTCAGTGCCTCCGATTCGGCAAGATCATCAACTTCAATTTCCTCCGTTGTTCCAGGACCGGCTTGTGCGAGTCCTTGCCATGGACGGGATGCTGGCGGTGTACCGTTATCCCAATCCGTCAGTCCGTGTTGTCTTTCTGCGTGGAGGTCGCGGGCGAGTTGCGCACGAAATCCGTGCAATTGATCCATTCCGCCAAAGTGCTGTTTTCCTGAGAGAACGACATCGTAGCCTGCATCGCGCAAGATGTGTGCCCATGTGACAGCATCTGGACGCAACGGAGCTGCGTTGTCCCATGCACCAATGTGATGGATATACCGACCTGTCATGAACGACATCCGCGAGGGCATACAGAGCGGTGAATTGCAGTAGGCATTTGTGAAAGTAATACCGTCTTTAGCAAGTCTATCTATATGTGGGGTTTTAACTATCGGATGGCCGTAGGGTCCGCTGAACATCGGGGCATGTTCGTCAGACATGATAATAAGGATATTGGGAGGTTGGTTTGCGGGCATGATATACTACTAATCCAACATAATTTTTTTGTAGGATACCACTCCTTGCTTAAACTGTCAATAGAAAAATCCCATTATAATTTGCCAATCTCTTAAAAAAGCTCTGCTGATTCTTACCATCTCCAAAATGATACCATATTTAGCAAAAGAATGAGTTGCGAAGTTGTAAGTTTGTAATATAAATCGCTAAGGCACTAACTGTACCTTAATCGAATCGGCACCTTTCTGAACCATCTCAAAGGCGGTGAGAAAATCTTCCAGCGGGAGTTGATCCGTAACCATAAGACTTACGTCTATAGCACCGCTTTGAATATAATCAATAGCAAGCGGATATGCATAGGGACCTAAGTGAGATCCGTGGATATTGAGCTCTTTCGTATCACCTATGATGGTCCAATCAACGGTTACCGGTTCCCGCATGACGCTGAATTCGACGAAAGTGCCAGCCTTTCGGATCATGTGGAGCCCTTGTTCAACTGCCTTTGGGTGTCCTGTTGCTTCAATATAGACATCACATCCGTACCCATCGGTTAAATCTAACACTTGTTGAACAGCATCCGTTTCCGATGGATTGATGGTGATATCTGCCCCCAATTTCTGTGCCACATTTAACCGCTTAGGGATAAGGTCAATAGCAATGAGTGTGCCTGGGTTTTTCAGCTTTGCCGCACCTATCATGCCAAGACCGAGCGTGCCAGCACCTGCTACAACGACAACGTCTCCGAATTCAATGTTTCCGCGTTGAACAGCATGAATAGAACAAGCAAGCGGTTCAATCATCGCTGCACTTGCGGTAGGCATATCAGGTGGCACTTTATAAACAAGTGAGCGCGCGGGAAACTTCATATAGTCTGCCATACCACCGTTGACAACTGGCTGAAATCCGTAGATGTTGTGGACTTGGCAGAGCCAATACTTTCCGGTTCGGCAGTAGCGGCATTCCCAACACGGGACGATCTGTTCTGCAATGGCGATGTCTCCGAGTTGCAATCCGTACTTTTCACCTGCACCATCACCGAGTTGAACAACTTGTCCAATAAATTCATGTCCAGCAATCACGGGTGCTTCCACGTAAGGCTCGCGGTTTTCATCACCCCAAAAAAGGGGTGCACCTGTATAACATTTAATGTCGCTCGCGCAAACACCACAAGCGTTGACCTTAATTACAACTTCACCATGACCAGCCTGCGGCATCGGGACATCTTCAAGATCATAATCTTGCGGTCCACGGCACATTATAGCGCGCATCGTTTTGGACATCTAAATTTCCTTTGACGCATGTAAAATATGGTAGGCTGCGATTCCAAGCGACACATGAACGTTCATTGACGCACCTTTTCCATACATTGGAAGAAAAATAACCGTATCACAAACAGCGAGTGTTCGTTTTGTCACCCCATGATCTTCATGTCCCACGACAAGGCAGATTTTATCAGGATATTCAACTTCATAATAGGGAATAGACTCGGCAGTAAGTTCTAACGCACAGATCATATATCCTTCTTCTTTGAGCAAAAGTATTACGTCTGACGCTTGTTCTGTATAACGCCATTGGACGCGTTTCTGTTTTCCGCGTGCCACCTTTCGGAGCAGCGGGTGGGGTGGTTGTGCGCTAATGCCAGTCAAAATAAGTTCTTGAACACGGCACGCATCTGCTATTCGAAATGCAGAACCAACATTAATTGGGTCTTGTACGTCTTGCAGAATAAAGATCAGTTCTTTTTCATGGTGTTTTACCTGTTTCAAAAAGTCCTTGAGCGGTTTGCCACGTAGCTGCTTCATATCTAAATAGGTGGATTTAAGAAACACAACGAGAGACGTTATGCTGCCTTACTTTGAACAAGACGTCTTCGCGCGCTTGCCCGTGCCAATCCAACATCCAGTGTGATATGCTGATCTTCAGTCATGCCGAGGTTAATCGCGTGTGCTGTTTCAAGATTGAAACCCCACTCAATCCATTCAGGCCTATCTGCTTCGGGAATATCTCCCGCTACGACAACCTTCATAATACTAATACCTTTGCCGAGGTTGTATGCACGTTGGATATATTCCAGGTGTTTTTCAAAGGGGCCACCCTCTAACATTCTGCCTTCCTTGTTCGCTGTCGTGAGAATAACATCAATCTCCGGATGATCAATCACGGCATCCATGACTGCCCCTGTGTATATGTGAGTGGAACACCCGATAACGCGGACTTTACCAGCGGCTTTCGCTTCTCGAAAAGCATCAAACGCACCTTCACGTTCCCGTGTTGCCAAATCGTCTGGGGAAGAGATTGCGTGTAACAACATAACATCTATATACGCTGTTTGCAGTTCGCGCAGTGCTTTTTCTATGCTGGCTGATGCGCTTTTGTGATCTTTGTTAGCAGTTTTCGTTTGGATGACGATTTCTTCGCGGTTAATCTGTCGAATTGCTTCGCCGAGGTGCGGTTGCGTTCCGTAGCCTTCGGCAGTGTCCCAAAAGGTAACGCCCTCATCAAGTGCCTTCAACATCAGTTTAGCACCGGATTCATGCGTTTTACATGTATCTCCGAGTCGCCCCGCGCCGAAGCAGAGTCGTGAGATTTCCAAACCTGTTTTTCCATACGTTAGATATTCCATTACTGCCTCCATATTTACATGTTGCCCATGTGATCAGTCTGGATTCGTTCAAGGTTTAACATACATTAACCGAATTTGACAAAAAAAGCAACACTTTTTTCTGGCAATAAATCAATTTTTAGTTTATAGTAAACCCATAATGAAATTCAGTGGACATACCATTTTTGATAACATACCCGTTGAAATTACTATTGCGAACAATTGCGTTCAATCAATGCGTGAGGTTACATCTGTTGATAGTAACGCGTGGATTGCGCCTGCCTTAGTAGATATTCAGGTAAATGGATTTGCGGGATTTGATCTCAATGTTGCCACCGTAACAGCAGCGGATGTATGTGCAATGGTTCGTGCGCTCTGGTGTGTTGGGACCGGTTTCTTATGTCCAACAGTAGTGACAGCGTCCTTTGAAAGTATTTGTAATTCTCTCCGTGCCGTTGTCCAAGCATGTGCAACAGACCCACTGGTTGCACACACAGTCCTTGGTATACATCTTGAGGGTCCCTATATCTCAACAGAAGATGGCCCACGCGGTGCGCATCCGTTAGAACATACCAGAGATCCAGATTGGGACGAATTTCGGCGATGGCAGGACATCGCGGAGGGCATGATACGTATCGTAACCCTTGCGCCTGAGAAAGAGGGTGCTATTCCGTTTATTGAGAAATTGGTTGCAAATGGGATAGTTGTGGCATTAGGACATACGAATGCGGCTGGGGAAGATATTCGCGCGGCAGTTAGTGCTGGAGCCAAACTTTCTACACACCTCGGCAACGGCGCGCATGCTATGATGCAAAGACATCCGAACTATATTTGGGAGCAACTCGCTGCAGATGAACTTAACGCAAGCCTTATTGTAGATGGACATCACCTTCCGCCTGCTGTTGTCAAATCAATGATACGTGCCAAGACGCTTGATAGGTGTATTCTCATCAGCGATGCTACTGCATTAGCAGGGATGCCGCCTGGGGAGTATCAGTTCGCGGGACAACCTGTGGAACTGACTTCGGATCGGTGTGTCCGTTTAGCTGGCACGGAGTACCTTGCAGGTTCTGCTATTGAATTAGCACGAGGTATTGAAAATAGTGTGCGATTTGCTGGAATTACTTTGAAAGAGGCGATTTCTCTTGCAACGTTACAACCTGCGCGGTTACTCGGTGTGGTAGAAGATATTGGCAGTATGGATGAGAATAGTCGACCTAACCTGATTTTATTTCAGTGGAATGATGCAACTTGTGAAATAGATTTGACAACCATGATTCTGGCGGGACAGGTGGTTTATCAGAGAGATTAATTGTTGCTTCATTAAGTTTTTATAGTAGAGCATATAATTACTTGGACATTTCTGAGCATCAACCTGTTAGGTTGTGCAGAAACGGAACACAACCTAACAGGTTGTGCTACAACACATGCAGTCCGTTAGGTTGCTAAACGCATGGATAAAAGTGTGCAGGTAATTCTAAAATCTACTATAGGTGCTAAGATAAGTAAGGTTCAAGCCTTTTTGTGGCAAACCATAGCAGTGATCCAACAGAAACGCTTAAGTATCGGAAGCATTCGCAAAAAAGTTCTATCAATCAATCTGAGCAGTTGGAGTGTCCCCCGATAAAATAACGGAATTGGAATAACCTTTTGCCAAAACAACGCGCCTAAAGAGAAGAGATGGAATTCACGGTGTTCCATCTCCTCAAATTCTTTGCCGATTGCCTTAATATCAGAGATCGAGAAATAATGCAACTCGCGGGAGTATTTGAGAAACAGTTTGCGGTAGAGCCATACCATCGGATGATTCCGCATATTTTCAATGAAAATTGCTTTTCCGCCCGGTTTAAGGACACGGTGACACTCTTTCGCTGTTTGCGCATGTTCGGTAAACACTAACACAGATTTAGAGATGATAAAATCGAAGGTATTGTCTGAAAAAGCGAGTTGCGTTGCATCCATCAGCGAAAAATCAACAGCATTTGCGACATTGTGTTGGTTTACCCTCTCTTTTGCTTCACCAAGCCGAAAGGGCAACAAATCAATTCCAACAACAGATGCCCCCTGTTTTGCAAGCATCGTTGCCGTGCCGCCTGTGCCCGTGCCTAACTCAAGCACTTTTTTTCCTTCCAATGCCCCCATCTTGGGTAGGACGTACTCAAAGATGGGTAGGTAAAAGTCTTCCCACCAGAGCAAAAGGTCTGTCTCAACTGCGTTGACACTACCTTTCGGTTGCGATGCATCGGGTTTACGCAAACCTAAATTTTCCCCATCTTTCGTAGATTTTCAAGACATTTTTCGGCACATTCAAGCGGCGGATATGCATAACTTTCCTGCTCTACGATGTACCATTCGGTGCCGCCGACGGTTTCAAAGGCATGGAACAGATCACCCCACGGTATATCCCCTTCTCCGATAAGTGCCTTGTCATTCGTGGCAGAGTATTCTTTGATATGTACGAGTTTTGACCTGCCGGGGTAACGTTCGATAAACGTAACATTGTCTGCTCCTGCACGGAGGACATGTCCAGTGTCAATTTGTAGGACAACACTGTCATGGGTGTTACTGCCAAACGTATCCCACGGCACTTCACCTTCTAAAGGTTTAAATTCACCCGTGTGGTTGTGGTAGCCAACAAACATGTCTTGGTCGGCGATTTTTTCGGCAATTTCGTTGAAAAGTTTTGCTGTGTTTCGCCACGCCTCCTGCGAATTTGTGTATTCTCCTCCCAGTCCTGGTACAATCAGATAGGGATTGCCGAGTATTTTATTGAATTCCACTGTCTTGGCGAGTGCGTCCCCAAGGAGTGTATTCAATCCTGTATGTGTGCCAACGACTTTTAATTCGAGGTCATCACACATGCCGCGCAATTCTTCTGCGGTTCGGTCATGGTATCCGGCAAATTCTACGCCTTCATATCCCATCTGTGCGACTGCCTGAAGTGTAAGGGATAGGTCTTGCGCACAATCACCTCTAACGGAATATAACTGTAAGGCTATCGGTATTCTTTCGCTCAATTAAGTTCTCCTTGTTTGAAATTGGGTTGTGAAAAGCGTCCAAGAAATTATATAAATTATCGTCTATCTATGTCATCGGCAGATTGACAACCTGACCACTATCTGCAGAAACAAGTCCTGCTTCCAAGATTTCTTGTGCATCTCGACTTATGTATGGACAGCATAAACCATCTATCGGTTCACCTGTTTCGAGGCAGTGAATTAAGTATTCTGGAGCATTCCGCTTACCTTCAGGAAGTGGGTCAGGGTCTATAACTTGAGCATCACCACCAGCGGGATTTAGGTTGACTTGGTTACCAGTTACTGTCAATGCCCCCTCTGTGCCGTAGACCACAGGATTAGGTGTGACATAACCTGTTTTTTGTGTCCACGATGCTTCCGTGACACCGAATGCATTGCCGTATTTCATCAGGATAACGGCATTATCGTCAGGAAGTGGATAGTCTTTGACAAAGGTGCCGCGGAAGGCGGTTACCTGCTCTGGCTTTCCCAACAAATATGCACACATATCGGCACAATAACAGCAGTAGTCCATCAATGCCCCCGCGCCATTTTTCTCTTCATCGTATAACCACTCGTAGAAGTAGCGAGAACATCCAATCTCTTTTGGTCCGTTGTGTGCTGAACGCCATTTGAAATAGAAAACCTCACCGATTGCACCGTCTTTGATAAGCTGCATAGCAGTATTCAGTGCTGGGCTCCATGCAGTGGGCCAATTGATCATGAGTGAAATGCCAGCGTTTTGTGCAGCGTTTAACATCTGATCTGCTTGCGATAGTCGTGCTGACATCGGTTTTTCTGAAACGACGTGAATGCCTTTCGCCGCTGCCGCTTCAACGATCTCCGGACCAGCGTTATTTTCTGCACATGCTTGAACGATGTCTAATTCCTCTTTTTCCAGCAATTCTTGCCAAGAATCATAAACGTTTTCAACACCCGTTTCTGATTTGAACTGGTCACGTAATTCAGCGTTGACATCGCCTGCAGCGACGATCTCAACGTTTGGGTGTTCCTTCCAACGATTCAGTTCGCCCCAGACATGGTCATGTACGAGCGAAGCAAAGCCAACGCGATAGGTTTTTGACATAAGTTGCATCTCCTATATTCAATTATTTGTTTTTCTTTACCAAATTAACAAGGTTTATCTTATTTTATTGGAGTCAGGTGCGGTTAGGAAACCGCACCTACCGAGACGGATCACGTTAATTTGGTATTATTCCTCGGCGCGGACAGCAATTTTGATGGCTGTTTCGCCACTGAGACGGTAGCCGCCATCAAGCGCCTTAAATCCATCTTCAACCTGTGAGAGCGGTAACTGATGGCTAACCATATCGGCAAACGGTAATTCACTTTTTTCAAGGAGTGGAAGTCCTCGGACGAAGTGTTCATATTGACTTCCCCAGATAGCCTCAACACGAAGGTTTTTGCGCATAAGTAACTGATTGATATTGAAATCAATTGAACCCATATCCACAAAGTGACCAACTTCCACAAAAGTCCCGCTACGTCTTGTATAACCTAATCCCTCTGGCGTTGCGGGGAGAAAGCCAGCACATTCAAAGACAACATCTGCTCCTCCATTGCGCGGTGTTTCAGATTTAACGAGTTCTGTTCGCTCCTCAGGGGAAGTAACCTTTTCAATATCAATTGTGACATCTGCCCCGAACCGTTTTGCGAGTTCCAATCGTCCTGCAGGCCCACCGACCATAATTATTTTTCCTGCGCCGCTCAATTTCGCGCAGGCAAGGGTTACCAAACCGATTGCGCCCGAACCTTGCACAACGACGGTATCACCGAATTTTATCTCACCTCGCATGACAGCGTGAACACCGACAGTGAAAGGCTCTGTCAGGACAGCAACCTCTGGTGAAACCTCTGTTTTCATAAAACAGGTATTCGGGTAGGTGAGATACATGTAATCCGCAAACCCACCACGGAAATGGGGGGCTTCATCCGGGTTCCATTGAAAACCGTAACCGCCGTAGTCGGTGCCGGGTGCAAATATCACCCTGTCCCCTTCTTTGATCGATTTGCCGACATAGTCTGTCTTCACGCCTTCCCCAATTGCTTCAACAATACCGACATTTTCATGCCCTAATAGAATCTCTGTTTTGAATCCATTCTGCCAGTTATGGAGGTCGGTGCCACAGATACCTGCTAACTCTTGACGGAGTAGCAATGTATTCGGTGCAGGATCAGGCACCGGATATTCGCGGATCTCAAAATCTTTACCATAAGCAACTACGGCTCTACCGGTTCGAGGCATAGCTATCTCCTTTATAAATGTGAGGTAAGGCTGTGAGTCCAACCTTACCTCGCAATCTATTTTTATACATATTTTCGCTTTTTTCGCGAGAGAATGAAGAAAATTACAACAATGCCGATGATTGAAATCCACAACCAATTGGCTTTAAAAATCTCAAAGAAAAAGTTAAACGCTATCCAAATAAGGATTTCCAATCCGACAATTGCGATAGCTTTTCCCCACGGAAAATCTGCATTTTTATAACGTTCACGCAATTTGTAGGCATATAACCATGAAACACCTAAAGTGCCTAACACAACTACGAGAAACAGCAAATTAACGAGTCCCTGAATGCCGCTCAAAATGGAATCCATGAAAATTTACTCCTTTTAGTTTACTTATCCTATAGAGACGCCACATCTCAAAAAGATAGCAGAATTTGCCGGCACAATTAGAATTGTCTGTTCATATCTTCCTATTCACTGAAAATCCGATCAGGATGACTATAAACTGCCATACGTTCTCCGCGCATGAAACCGATTAATGTAAGATTTCCTTCATCTGCTAAGTCAACAGCAAGTGTAGATGCTGCTGAAACAGCGACAACGATAGGAATCCGTGCAAACAGTGCTTTTTGCACTATCTCAAAACTTGCGCGTCCACTCACCATTAAAATGTGTTTGTCAAGCGGCAGCATCTCTGCTAACAAAGCCTGCCCGATGACTTTATCAACGGCATTATGCCTACCGATGTCTTCTCTAACAATAAGGAGTTCACCATTTTCATTGAAAAGCCCTGCTGCATGGAGTCCACCCGTCTTTTCAAAAACGGATTGCGCAGCGCGTAACCGATCATTGAGTTTGTAAAATACCCTCTGATGTAAGCGGAATACCGAATCCAGAGGAGCTACTTGATGTTTAACAGACTCAATTGTCATTTTACCACAGAGGCCGCAGCTTGCATTTGCATGGAAATTCCGTTGCCATCCTTGCTGATCCTCAATTTTCAATTCCTCAGTAAGACGAACATTGACAATGTTCTGCATTGTTTCCAAACCCACACCGTGGCCGTTAGTTTTTTCATTGGCAGTATTTTCGGTACAGTATGCTATGATTTCAATGTCATCTCCCGATTTGATGAGGCTTTCGGTATAAAGGAACCCTGCTGCAAGTTCAAAATCATGTCCAGGTGTTCGCATGACAACGATCAAGCTCTGTTCTCCCACCCGAATTTCAAGCGGTTCTTCTACAACCAATTCGTCTTCAACAGATGTCGGTTTTGACTGATGCCAGCGGATGACCTGTTTTGTACTTGTCTGTTGTTGCATGATTACATAAGTAAAGTGTTCGGCTGTCCAAAATCCTATTCTTCCGTCTGGCTGAATTTTTGTTTCTCTATCATCAGCATGCCTTTGTTGGTACCTATCCACGCGCGATCGTTGTCAATTGCAATACACTGGACAGATAGATCTTCCAATACTATTTTCGGGTAGTCAATAGTACCCACATACTTATCACTATGTAGGTCATAAATAGTAACGTAGTGTTTTACAGCAACCCATAGGTATTCTTTGCCAGCAACTCCAGTAACGAAGATGTCATTTAAATCTTCCTTTACCTCTAAATCGGATTCCACGGGATAAGAAACACCATCCGCACCATCCCAGTTTGCCTTAAAAAAGCCGTTTCCCCTATTTTCTTCATTATACCAAGAAAATAGTGTTTTGTCTTCAACAACATCAAACCTTACAACTTGTGTCTCTGGTTCAATCTCCAAAAAATTTTTAGATTCCCAAAGTTCTAATTCACGATCAAAAACAGCGATGTCGTTTCCTGATGTGCCAACCCATACCGTTTTGGGGGTGAGTGTTATAGTGTGAACGTCATTAGGAATGTTGCTGTTTTCTTGATTATAATGGGCTTCTATTATTCCGGTCTTAAGATTCTGTCGTACAACGCCAGCATCTGTGGCAAACCAAATTTCTTCATTATCCATCTTGATATCTCGGATCCACATGCTGGGCAAACCGTCGGCAATTGTGTAATTTTTTACTTCGGTCGTTTTTTTGTTAAAATGTAAGACACCTTGATTTCGAGTGCCAACCCACACTTCAGATTTGTTCACTGCAATTGCGCTGACATCAGGTGTTGTGGAAACATGCTTGTTATCGTTAATTCGCCATGCGGCGGCTTCATTCGCTTTCCATCCGCCAGTGCCGTCGGTTTCGATTTGGGCAATCCCCTTTGGTGTCCCTATCCACAGCGATGTTCCATCAACGGCAATAGCCTGGATATTCGGATCAGGTAAATTGTCTGTGTAGATGTTCCACGCGCTCGCTTGTAATACATCGTTTGCTTGTTCAATAATGGTGGTGTCATCACTATTTTGCCGGACAAGGTTCGCTACGTTAACAGCGTTTTTTCTATCCCCGACTTGTAAATAAATTATCGCGCGTTTTAAGTGGGCATCATCAACCCAATCGCTGTTTGGATAGATCCTACTGAATTGTTTCAGAATATTTAAGGCGTTTTCGAATTCTCCGGTTTCAGCTTGTAATACCGCTATTTGGTAAACAGCCTCTTCATGTTCAGGTAAATTAGGAAATTGATTGACCGCTTTTTGTAATAATTCAAGCCCTGCTGGAACGTCTTTTAATTCTTTTACCAGAAGGAATCCTGTTTGGTAACTAAGTTTTGCAACAGATTCATGTTCAGGATAATGCTTGAGTATTAACTGGAAGGCGTTAACTGTGTGGATATAGTTTCCAATAGCAATGGCATTATTACCAATCTCTTGAAGTAGCGGTACAAGGTCAAAATTCTGTGCATCTATGAGTGCAACAGAACGGAACCTTACTAATGTTTTATCTATATCTCCATCTATTTTATAAAGTAGTCCGAGTTGATAATGTGCATCGGCAAACTTCGGAAATTCTTCTAATGCTGCTTCAAATTTTCGTTTTGCTAATTCTGGTGATTCTAAATCTAACAAGGCAAGCCCATTACGATAATGTTTTGCTGCGATTTGGTTTGGAACATTTTCAAGGTCTGAGATAAAGCTAAGTGTGTGTCCTTTCAGTGGAAACCTTAAAACTTGTCCATTGTATTCAATTTCAAAATGTGTATCAGTAGCATTGCGGAATATACCTGTGAGCCTGTCGCCGTTTTCACGGTCTACAATGACATATTGCTCACTACCAGAGAGGTCAGGACGTATTATATCACAATAAGCAGTGCTTGTGAATAGCAGGAGCACCAGCGCGAGACTTGTTAATGAAAAGAGGGGGTAAGTGTTTTTCATGGTTTAATTTCTATCTGTTTCCTTGATAAGTATATTGATATAATATCAGAAACAGTGTTAAATGTCAAGTAAGTTTCAGACTGATCATTTACACACCCAGAGTTGACAATGGGTGTGTAAATATTTTGGCATGTGTGTCTGAATCGCGGATTACACGGAGGACGCGGAAGACGCGGATGGGAGATTGACAAGATAAGTTCCTTTTCAAGAGATTTAGGCAAACTTTGAATAGGAGTTTGGGAGGTGAAGATTAGGTTATTAGTTCAGTAATTTTCTGTCCAATGCAGGTGTACACCTCTGTTGGCGAGGTTTCCTAACCTCGCCAAATTACCTAATTTATTTTTTATCTTCATGCCCCAAACTTAATAATCCGCGAAATCTGTGACAATCCGCGATTCAGACAGAGTTGACAAGAACCCTTATTTATGATATTCTATTCCTGTTTTACAGTAAAAAACAAATTTGAATGGAAGCATAAAAATGGGAAAAAATGGTCCGATTAAACCAATCACCGTTGGAATTATGGGAGGTTCAGCCTCTGGAAAAACAACGTTTGCCACTGCTTTGGCAGAACAACTCGTTGAATTTTCACCTATCACGTTACATCAAGACTCCTACTTTCGGGATTGGTCAGAATACACACCTGAAGAACGCGAAAAGGTGGTAACAGCAAATCATCCAGATGCGGTGTGTTGGGATGTACTTATTACAGATGTTGAAAAACTCCGAGCGCGAAATCCGATTGAAACACCTACACCCGGAACCCGTGCAGCGCAACGTGGTGATGAAAAGAAAATTATAGAATCAAGCGATGTCGTAATTGTAGAAGGACACCTTATCTATTGGAATCAGCAACTCCGAGAGTTAATAGATATTAAAATCTTTTTGGACGTTGACGCACATGAAAGGGTCCTGCGACGAATGCTGCGCGATGTCGGCACGCGCAGCGGAAGTCTTGAAAGTGCAATCAGTTGGTACCGACGGGATGTCCTACCTAATTTCCCAATTTACACGGAACCTTATAAAAAGTACGCCGATCTAATAATTCCGTTTTTGAATGATAATCCTGTTGCGTTACATACCGTTGCAGCGGGGATACGCGCTCAACTTTCTGAGTAAAAAAAAGAACCTACCTTCTCTGCCTATCTAAATTTACCCACAACTCTCCGACTATCACAACCCCGCCTTTTTGACATAGACACCATTTCAATATGGCACGGATATGTCAATATGGCAGATTGATTTCCAAAGTTGTCTTATAAGAATCTTGCTTCAATCAATTTCTACAAAGGATTGATTGTGAATTTCTCTGGACTCCGTTAGCAGTATGGCAATATCCGGGTTTAATCGCTCATTATAGATAGGATAAAACGTTGTTTTGGCATATAAATTGCTCATACCTATTGTAGATGGAAAGCATTTTAGAATTGTGTCAAAAATTGGCACAGAACTTGCTAATTAAACTTACAAAAAACATAAATCTAAAGGAGAAAAAAATGAGACATTTAACAACACGCAGACCGATAGGAAATCTATTCAACCTTCACAACGAGATGGGAAGAGTTTTTGGAGATCTGCTCTCCTCTCAGGACAGTGAAACTAATGCTGAAAATACGTCTTGGATGCCCACGGTAGACATCTCTGAAACAGAAAATAGTTTTGAAATTCATGCTGAACTTCCTGGTGCCGTGGAAAGCGATGTCAACGTCTCAGTAACTGACAACCTGCTCACAATTAAAGGTGAAAAGCGACAGGAAGAGAAGGCTGAAGGCAAAAACTTCCATCGTATAGAAAGAAGATACGGTAGTTTCCAAAGAAGTTTTACGCTACCGAGGAATGTTGAAACCGCTGATATCAAAGCTGGATTCAAAGATGGTGTGTTGGCTCTTACAATTCCAAAAGCGGAAGCGGCAAAACCGACTGAAATTCCGATTTCGGTAAACTCTTAACCTAATAAAAACGGACGTGCCCTTCTCCAAAATACTATGAGGGCATGTCCTCCGATACGCATAACAAGATAAGGAGAAGAAAAATGACTTATTTGACTTTACGCAAACCAGTAGCAAACCCTTTCAGGTTCTACAACTCTCTGTTTACGCCGTTATTTGCGCGACCCGAAACACAAGAATACAAATGGAGACCATCTGCTGACATTACAGAAACGGATGATAGTTTTGAAGTTCGGGCTGAACTCCCCGGTGTCACAAAGGATGATGTCCAAATCTCTGTTAAAGAGAACCTCTTAACGATAAAGGGAGAAAAACGGCAGGAAAAAACTGACGATTCCAAGAATTTTCGGCGAGTCGAACGACATTACGGAAGCTTCGAACGGAAATTTGCACTTCCTCCGAAGGTAGAAGCTGACAGCATCAAAGCCGAATTCAAGGACGGTGTCTTAACGGTGTCTATTCCAAAACCAGAAGAGGTAAAACCGAAAGAAATTCCGATTATTGCTGAATCGGCTGCGGATGCGCCGCAAGAGCGTTAAAATAATCCTAAATTCAATAGGGTAGGCACAATTGGTTGTGCCTACCCTATTGACGTTGCATCACTTAATCCGAACAATTTGAGAGGTATAGCGGTCAAAGAAAGTGAAGAATAAATTAGATTACAAATTTAGAAAAGGAGAATTGGAATGAGAAATAGACCACAACGCGGTCCCAGAGGTGGACGGCGACATCAGTTCACACAGGGACGCGGTAGAAGACAGCGTCCTCATCGTTCGGGACACACTGAAGCAGAAAGACAGGGACCACCACTGCAAGCAAAAGGACGCCGACAACACCGATCACCTGAAACACGTGGAAATTGGGAACACCGTCCACCGAGAGGTAGGAGAAATCGTCGCCGTTCAGCACAAGTGAACTTCAGACCACATCATCCAATGCGAGATATTTTTCTGCATCACAATCGGATGAGGCACGTTTTTGACAGAAGGTTCGCGTATCGTGAAGGAAAAACGAAAAGAGAAAAATCTAATTGGCGTCCACCCATTGAGTTTTCTGTTTCTGAAGATAAATATGAAGTATTAGTTGAACTCCCTGGCGTTTCACAAAACGATGTCAGTGTTTCTGTAACTGACAATCTATTAAAGATAAAAGGGGAAAAGGAGCGGAAGGACACAGATGAAAAGCAAAGGGTACGCCGATCTGATCTACGATACGGAAGTTTTAAACGTGCGCTGCCACTCCCACCAAATGCGAAAGCTGACGGTATAAAAGCCGAATTCAAGGATGGTGTTTTAACAATTGAGATTCCGAAAACAGAAGCGGCAAAACCAACTGAAATTCCTATCAACGCTGATGCTTAATCCGATATATTGTGATGTAAGGTCCCTGTGCCTTGCAATAATAAAAAAGTAAGGCTATAGTAAACTTTAGAATTAATTGGACATTAGGATCGGTTCGGTCAGAAAACCGAAACTACCGCAGGCACTGTCCCATAACCTATTAGGTTGTGTTCCGTTTCTGCACAACCTAACAGGTTATGCTACAAAATGTCCTTTTAATGCTAAAAGCATCAGCCTGTTTTCTTTTAGATTATTCACTACTCAGCTTTAGCGTCTTTCTCTTTCAAAACACCAATATAGAGAAGTGCAGCAAGCACTGCCCCTATAAATGGACCAACAAAGTAGAGCCAAAGGTCAGCATAATTACCGCTTGCAATAGCAGGTCCAAGCGTCCGTGCAGGATTCAGAGATGCCCGCGTCAATGGACCACCCATCAGGATACAAAACACTAAAGTTAACCCGATGGCAAGTCCTGCAAGGTTTCTCGCTTTTCCGCTTACGGCTGTGTTGAAAATCGTATTAACGAGGAAGAAAGTTAGTATGATTTCAACTATTAACCCATTTATCGGTGTCACATTGGTAGCTAAAATAGTTACACCCAAATCACCATCTACCGGTAGTACTGCTTTAAGCACCAATGCCCCTGCAATTCCACCAGCAAACTGCACAATCCAATATCCTATCGATGCAGCAAATCGGATTTCTCCTGCTACCAAGAGTCCGAGCGTCACAGCAGGGTTAATATGTGTGCCTGAGATATGCCCATAAGCATACGCAAACGCCACAATGACCAACCCGTGGGCAAGTGCAACGCCTACTAACCCTCCCTTGTCAATTGCTAACGCACCAGCACCGATAAAAATTAGCGCGAAGGTACCGATAAATTCAACAACTAAATTCCGTGTATTCATAGAAAATCTATCTTGGGTTCAAATGAAGTTTAAATAAATATTTCGGTAATGTGGCGAGGTTAGGAAACCTCACCAGCAGCAGGTGTACATCTCTGCTGGCGAGGCGGGGAATCATGCAGCATGCCACACGCGCATGCTGCCACGCGCATTCATACCGTTGATTTCTTCCTAACCTCGCTAAATTACCCAATTTATTTTTTAATCTTCATAAGAACCCACCTCCCTTAGGTATGCACGCTTTACAAGCATGCTGTTTAAAGTTAAAACATCGTTTACAATATAGTGTGAGGTCATTACTTACACATCGTCCAAAACTGACGACTCGTACATTAAACAGGCCATCTATTCTGGAATTGTTCAACCATTGCTTCTGGACCACCGTGCTGCCCCAAGAATTCCAAAAACGCTTGATAGAGTCGGCGTGCTTCGCCTGTATCCGACTCAAACCGATTCTGCATCTGTTCGGGATCCGAAGGAAGATGGAACAGATGTTGAGGTGATCCTTTATTTTCCAACAGTAGCGACCATGTGCCATCCGTAACACTTCCGTGTGGACTTCCACCATCAGGACTCCATCCGCCGCCCCAAGCACCGTGGGTAATCGCATAATCTCTACCTGTGTCGGTGTCTCCCATGACGATTGGCAGCAAGCTATTACCTTCAACTTGCTTACCGCGTTCTGCGCCGAAAACATCAATCACTGTTGCTGGTATATCAATAATACTGGCAAGCGCATCTGTGTGGCGAGGTGTAACCTCCGGATGATAAATGAGCAGCGGAATATGGACAATCTCCTCATACATACCGAGATTTTTTGCGATAAGTCCATGTTCACCCAACAGAAAGCCGTGGTCCGCCATAAAAATGATCATTGTATTTTCCATCAATCCCATATAGTCAATTTTCCGCAGCAGATGCCCTATCCAGTTATCTACGAGACACGCTTCGGATCGATATAAGGCATTGAGACGTTGGGTTGTGCGTTCATCCATATTGTTTGGACCGTAGGTTGGATAGATAGGTTCCGGTCCATCATAATCGTCTGGGTCAAACCGTCTGATGTACCACTCTGGCACGTCCCAAGGTTCATGCGGATCAAAGGTGTCTACCATCAGATAGAAATTTTCGTGTTGATAGTTGCGTTCCAGCCAGTCGCATGCAGTTTGTACCGTTTGTGCGACGAAGGTGTCCCCCTCATTCCTCCGAGAGTCACTATTTTTAAGGTGGTTGAAGAGTCCCGCGGGCAACTTGTTCGGATGTGGGCGCGTGTGTTCACGATAGCGCAGTCCTTCCTCTGTATCAAAGTCATAAGGGTGGGTTTCCAAAAGATCGCTTTCCTGTCCGCGAATCCATTTCCATCCTGTAAACCCTCTATTATATAGGAATCCGTTGTTGAGATGGTGCGGTGTGTCGGCGATCATCATACTGACAACATCCGCTTTTGTAAGTGCATTCGCAATCACAGGCACGTTGCGTTGCAGCGGTTCCCATCCACGACGACATATACCCACCTCCCCCGTCACTAAATCGCCACGGATCGGTACGGTTGGGTAGCTACAAACATAGGCTTTGTCAAAAACAACGCATTTTTCAGCAAAGGCGTTGAGTGCGGGACTGTAACCCTTGCCTCCATAAATCTCTAAGTTATCTCGTCTAAATGTATCTGAAATAATGTGGATTATATTCATGTTTGGCTCCAAAATTTAACATCTATGCGGTTTGTTAGATTATACCCTATTTTCGTTTTCTTGTGGTGTAATTTCCTTTTCTCGCTCCGCAATTTGCACAACGGCAGGCAGCAATCCGTAAATTCCCCAAAACGGCACGCCGATGGCATCACCATTCAGAAGATTATTCACAACGAAATGCACCATTAAAGAAATTTCAGCTGCCATAAGTCCAATAACAATGGAGCGGTAAAAGCCATCCTCAATCCGTTTAAGGGCACGAAAGCCGTAGCGTAAAAACGCAAGATTCAACCACATCCATACTGCTAACCCGACAACTCCGAGTTCTGCCATAACTTGAAGATATTCGCTGTGTGCCCCTAACTGAAACTGTGCGATGTAGCTACCCACAAGTCCAACATCTTCCTCATAAAGCAGGGCAAATGCTCCGTAACCTTTTCCCAAAATAGGGCTTTCAAGAAACATACTAACTGCCTGTCCCCACCGCATAAGTCTCGCTTGGTTGGAGGCGTAGCTTAAATCTATCGTTGATAAGACTCGTTCCATAACCGAACTATAAACCCCTGGTAGACTTAAACACACTAATAAAACAAAACCTGCAGCCCCAATAAATAGAATCTTTTTGTGTGTAACACCTCTCCCTAATTGTATCAGCATGAATCCAACAGCAACGATAACTGAAAGCCATACCCCACGCGAAAAACACATAATCAGACCTACTCCGAAGCAGATAAACCACCCTACCCACATGGCACGGTTATATTGTTGATTATCAAATAACAAGCGACTGAGGCAGATTAGAAAAAAGACTGCTGTAAATGAACCGTAGACAGAATAATTTGTGAACGGAGAACTCCGATAAGCACTTGTCCACTGCCATTCGTCAATATGATAGAGGAGTACAAAAACTGTCCATACAACAGCAATTGCTGCACTCGGAAAGGAGGCGATAAATACGCGCTTTAAATTTTGCCGATGTTGGGCTAAATCGTACATCACTAAACTGAACATTATGTAGGTAGAAGCACGAAACGCACCTTTCAAAGTGCCAAATAGGTCTGGCGTATTGATTACGGATAGGAAGGTAACAAATATCAAAAAGCAAACAGGTAGTAAAAATGGAAAGGTTGGAATGCGTTGCTGCTTTTCCAGCACAAAATCTAAGATCTTTTTTAACAAATAAACAGCACTGAGCATGCCTAACAACGGCTCAGTCGGTGTTTGAATTTCAAGAAGTTGAGGAATAATATAGCGAAAAGAGAAGGGTAAACAGATTAGCAGCACATAAAGTGCTAACTCCATCCCTACGAATACAAACGTTCCTATCGCGACTAATAGACAGAGAAAAGCAAGCGGCGTTTCTGAGTAGCGTCCGAGGATTATCCCGAACATGAGACAAATTAGAAACGGAAGGATGCGGGTAGCGTATCGTTTGAAGTTCATCCAACGATTAGAACTGCGTTCTAACTCCGATTCCAATCGCAGTTCCATCTAAAATTATATTAAACGGTTGAGGACCAGTGGTTTCAACGGTTTTCAGAATTCGTTTTAATTCTAAACTGATAATGGCATTTTTTCCGATGGTGGCGCGAGCACCGGGTTGCGACTCCCATTGAAACAACTCAATACCAGCAATTACATAACCGATTGTTGATGATGCGCTGTCATTAAGCGCGATGCCTTGTTCTGCAAGCAAGTCAACCACGTTACCATCAAAATTAGCTCTTAAAAAACCGATACCTGCCCCGAAATAAATGGGTAGATATTCATATAGTAGCACCGGACGGTAGATTAACTGATAGGATATAGGCATAAGCGTGGCTTTGAGTGATATTGAATTAGGCGGTGGTGTATCAAGTTGAGTGCGCCAATACCCAATTTCTAACCGAGAATCTAATTCAGGTATGTGTTGTAGAACAATTGAGAGTGTAGGCATCATGGCAACAGGGGACTTGGATACGCCAGCACCCTGTAAAATCTGAGTCAAGTTACCCAGTTCAGGTTTATAAGAAAAAAGGGAAAACTGTAATGATGGCGTTTGATTCTGTAAAAAAGATGGAGGGTGTGATGTCTGCACATCGGAAAATTCAGCGTATGAAATGCCTGAGATGATAAAAATGGAAAATAGGATTATAAATAGATAGCGCATTATTCAGAGCATCCAAGCTATAAAGCTGAGGTAATACCATTTCTAAACAATGATTTCTCATTACTGAATTTCGTGAACTGCAATGTTGGACGGCACAAACTGGAAGTTTGTGCTACATAAGAGAATATATTATTCGAAACGGTATAATATCCGAATTTCAAAGAGTATAGACATAAAACGGTACAAAACTTCAAAAAAGTAGGATGCCCCAAATTAGGACATCCTAACAATATTGGATAAAAAATTAAGGGCAAATCTGAAGGGTAAAAAGTTACATCATAGAACCGGATGGGTTCAGAATCACTTCTACCCGGCGATTCATTGCTCTACCAGCAGCGGTATTTTGTGACGCAACCGGATCAGTATGTGCTTTTCCAACAGCTTTAATCCTGGCAGCGTCGACACCTTTGCTTTTCAAATATTTAACGACAGAGTTTGCTCGTGTCTGAGATAGATCCCAATTGCTTCGGTGACTACCACGTAATACTGGCGTGCCATCTGCATGACCCTCTACAAGTATTTCAGCTTCTGGGTTTTCCATAATCTGACCAACGATGCCATCGAGCATCTCTTTAGCTTTGCTGGACAAACCTGTCTGGCCACTGTTGAAATTGACGGTAGCCAAAAGCGCTGGTTTTGAGGCAGCATCAGCTTTGAGTTCGGCAATACCATCTGAATTAGCCGACACTGCAGCCAATATTCTTTCAACCCTAGCCGTTAATGCCTTCAAACCACTGGAATTTGCCATAACATCTTTTTGGATTTTTGCATCTTCAGCTTTAGCGAGATTCATTGTCTTTTCGCTCTGCATATCCATAGATTTTGTAATATCAGAACGAAGTTTGGCAATCTCTTCTTTGGTGTTTTGCTCAGCAGCAGCCATGGTGTCAGCATCTCCTTGCTGTGATGTGGCAATTGCCTCATCCTTTCCTTTAGAGATAGCCTCCATTGCGGCTTTATTATTCTGATCAACCTTTCCTTCAAGTTTCGTAACTTGTGCTTTTATTTCTGTATTGGATTGGTCGACCTGCATAACATGTTCATTTTTCCACATTTCAAACTCTTCTTGACTTAGCTTACCGCAACCAATAACGGCAATGCTTATTATCAAAAGAGTAGTAAAAGTAAGTGTTCCTCTGGTTTTCATGGAATTCCTCCAAAAAATTGATGCGTAAGTTTGCAATATATTTACTCCACAATAAAATTGTTATAATAGTTTAACACAATTTCGCGTTTAATTCAATAAAAAATTTATATGTTATAGTTTTCGAGACTAAAGTTTGGACAATTTTAAGATTTTTTAGAGATAAAAGCAGAAAAGCAGGTATCCTTTCAGAATAAACTATTTTTTAAAAAGAAGTAAAATGGATTTCCTTCTCTGCTTAGATATAGATAAAAGTTAATCAGATTTTTGTTCTTTATTCAACCAAACAAAACCAGAGACATTCAATTGTCACTTACATGTCTTGTCCGAAGGGTCTGTAACCCCGATTCTTCGGTAGGAACAATCTTCTGGTTGCGAATATCTCCAAATAATTGAGGAAATCTCAACAATTGAATGCCTCTGTTGAATAGCTCAGGGTTATTTAGTTTTCGGTTTTTGGGCAGGTTTAAACCTGCCCTTGAGATAGGATTCCGGCAGCGACCTACTTTCCCGCGGGGTTGCCCCCGGAGTATCATCAGCGCTGAAAGGCTTAACTGCCGTGTTCGGAATGGGAACGGGTGTATCCCCTTCGCTATTGCCACCGGAAAGGTGTATAAGAAATTTGACAACTGTATAGATAGTGAGGAACGATAGAGAAAAATAAGTTATCAAGCCCTCGGCTTATTAGTACCAGTTAGCTGAACCGTTCACACGGTGTACACATCTGGCCTATCAACCTCCTTATCTCGAAGGAGCCTTACCAACTTAACGTTGTGGGATATCTTATCTTGAGGTTGGTTTCACGCTTATATGCTTTCAGCGTTTCTCCATTCCGCACATAGCTACCCAGCGGTGCCACTGGCGTGACAACTGGTGCACTAGAGGTACGTCCACCCCGGTCTTCTCATACTAGGTGGCAGCTCCACTCAAATATCCTACGCCCGTACCAGATAGGGACCGAACTGGCTTGCGCCGTTCTAAACCCAGCTCGCGTGCCACTTTAATCGGAGGACAGCCAAACCCTTGGGACCTGCTGCAGCCCCAGGATGTGACGAGCCGACATCGAGGTGCCGAACCGCCCCGTATATTTGAGCTATCGGGGGCGACTAGCCTGTTATCCCCGGAGTACCTTTTATCCAATGAGTTACGGCCTTTCCACACAGCACCGTAAGATCACTAAGCCCTGCTTTCGCATCTGCTTGACGTGTCCGTCTCGCAGTTAAGCTCCCTTCTGCCTTTGCACTCTACGCGCGGTTTCCAATCGCGCTGAGGGAACCTTAGGGTGCCTCCGTTACATTTTAGGAGGCGACCATCCCAGCCAAACTACCCACCTGACACTGTTCTCGGCCCGGATTCACGGACCCGAGTTAGAATTCCAATGCAACAAGAGTGGTATCTCAAGGGTGACTCCACTGAAGCTGACGCCCCAGTTTCAAAGTCTCCCACCTATCCTGCACGTGCAGCATTAAAACCCAATATCAAGCTATAGTGAAGGTTCACGGGGTCTTTCCGTCTTGGTACGGGTAACCGGCATCTTCACCGGTATTACAATTTCGCCGAGTCTCTCGCCGAGACAGTGCCCATATCGTTACGCCATTCGTGCAGGTCGGAATTTACCCGACGAGGAATTTCGCTACCTTAGGACCGTTATAGTTACGGCCGCCGTTTACCAGTGCTTCAGGTCGGAGCTTCCGGTTACCCTTGACTCCTCGCCTTAACATTTTGGCACCGGGCAGGCGTCAGTCCCTATACATCATCTTACGATTTAGCAGAGACCTGTGTTTTTAGTAAACAGTCGCATGGGCCATTTCACTGCGGCTCTTTTCGGCTTTGCGTGCAAGACGCGTCGCCTACTCAAAGCACCCCTTCTCCCGAAGTTACGGGGTCATTTTGCCGAGTTCCTTAGCGAGAGTTCTCTCGAGCGCCTGAGGATTCTCTCCTCGCCTACCTGTGTCGGTTTACGGTACGGTCACCATGAGTCGTCCACTCGAGGTTCTTTTCTTGGCAAGCAACCGGAACAGTTTGTATCCTAACGGAATCCTGTTCACCTCTCAGAGTGTATTGCACCGGATTTGCCTGGTGCACTCTGTCGGGCTTAACCCAGCATTTCCATCAGCTGGTAGTTCCTAATGCTTGCGTCTCCCCTAGTTTCATACTATTCATGGTGGTGCAGGAATATTACGCCTGCTTCCCATCGCCTACGCCTTTCGGCCTCGGCTTAGGATCCGACTAACCCTGGGCGGAATTGCCTTGCCCAGGAACCCTTAGGCTTTCGGCGAACAAGCTTCTAACTTGTTTTATCGCTACTCATGCCGGCATAATCACTTCTAATTCGTCCAGAGCGCCTTACGATTCTCCTTCAGTCCTACTATAGAACGCTCCCCTACCATATCAATGATCCGAAGATCATAAATATCCACAGCTTCGGTAATACACTTAGCCCCGGAAATTTTCGGTGCAAAATCGCTCAACCAGTGAGTTATTACACACTCTTTAAATGGTTGCCACTTCTACGCCAACATCCTGGCTGTCTCAGCAATAAAACATCCTTTACCACTTAGTGTATATTTAGGGACCTTAGCTGGTGGTCTGGGCTGTTTCCCTCTTGTCAATAGAGCTTATCCCCTACTGACTGACTCCCATGCTTAAGACAATGGCATTTGCAGTTTAACTGGAGTTGCTAACCTGGTGGGGCCGCGAGTCCAATTAGAGCTCTACCGCCACTGCCGAACACATGAGGCTAGCCCTAAAGCTATTTCGGGGAGAACCAGCTATCACCAGGTTTGATTAGCCTTTCACTCCGACCCACGGGTCATCCCCCAAGTTTTCAGCCTTGGTGGGTTCAGGCCTCCACATATTTCTACATATGCTTCACCTTGCCTATGGGTAGATCACCTGGTTTCGGGTCTACTCCATGCAACTGAACGCCCTATTCAGACTCGCTTTCGCTCCGACTCCACATCAAAGATGTTTAATCTGGCTACACAGAGTAAGTCACCGGCTCATTATGCAAAAGGCACGCGGTTATGCATGTCACTTGCGTGACTTAGCACTACCACAGATTGTAGGCTTTACGGTTTCAGGAACTTTTCACTTCCCTAACGGGGGAACTTTTCACCGCTTCCTTCACAGTACTTCGTTCACTATCGGTTGCCAGGGAGTATTTAGCCTTAGGAGGTGGTCCTCCTGGATTCCCACAGGTTTGACCTATCCCGTGGTACTTGGGGTATCCATCAAGAAGTGCGCCACCGCTTTCGCTCACGGGACTTTTACCCGCTCCGGTTGCTCTTTCCAGAAACATTAAGCTAGCGGCACGTTCACTTCCGGTGTATCTGAACCTACACCCGACGGACCCCGCAACCTCCGATATACAACGCGTTCAGGCTTGAACATATATCGGGTTTGGGCTGTTCCCTTTTCGCTCGCCGCTACTGGGGGAATCGAGGTTTTCTTTCTGTTCCTCAGGGTACTGAGATGTTTCACTTCTCCTGGTTATCCCTTGCGTAAACACAAGTAGCAGGGATTAACCTGCTCGGTTGCCCGATTCGGGAATCTCCGGATCACAGTTTACTATGCAACTCCCCGAAGCTTATCGCAGCCTGTCACGCCCTTCATCGTCTCCTGGCACCAAGGCATCCACCGTAAGCCCTTAGTAGCTTGATAAGGTGATATTTTTATATTCTACCGATTTACCCTCTCTATACAGTTGTCAAAGAACGCCGCCTATTTTTAGAAGTGTTACCACTTCTGTTAGGCGATGGAGATGAGCGGAGTTGAACCGCT
Organism: Candidatus Poribacteria bacterium; assembly: GCA_965221425.1. GTDB lineage: Bacteria > Poribacteria > WGA-4E > WGA-4E > WGA-3G > MSPOR6. The sequence continues at coordinate 3,145,255 of OZ244889.1, forward strand.
GACCTTCTGGTTGCAAACCAGATGCTCTCCCAACTGAGCTACACCCCCTCGCGTATGTGGTATATAGTATACCACGAAATCTGACATAAGTCAAACTTTTTTCATACGATATATTAGTATACCATAGAATTTGATTTAAGTCAAATTTATTTTTCAAAGAACGGGATTTAATTCAGTTCCAATCCTTCAATCCCTCAAGTAGATTTTAAGTATACCACATAACGTAGTGTATGTCAAATAAATTTTACAAAAATCACGAAAAAAATACAATTTTCGCGAAAAGTTTTATAAAAACGAATGAAATTGAGTAATTGTTTCATTGAAATAGAGTTTTATGGCTATTTTAAAATCTGAAAATATGTGAACATCCTTGTTAGGCACGCCTAACAAGGATGTATGGTTTTAGCAGAACTTGTGGAATCTCCGTAGTGGTAGTGAGACGAACTGAGGAGATAGATCCTCTTTCACCATCAATAACGAATTCAACTGACTTTTTTCTGAAAATATGCTATACTGAAAATATAAAATCTTATGATCTGGAGTTTAACATTGATGAATAATGAATGGGTTGTTTATGAAGGAACTGAAGGGGCCGGTAAGGGTAAACATATTGTTCTGGTCAGTGGTGATGAGGAGTATCGTTCCGAAGAGGCAATGCCGATGTTGGGAAAGGTATTAGCCACACATCACGGATTCCGATGCACGGTGCTGTTCGCTATCAATCCCGAAACAGGTGAGATTGATCCGAATGTACAAACGAATATACCGGGACTGCATCATCTGGAATCAGCGGATATGCTGGTGTTGTTCACCCGTTTCCGCGAGTTGCCTGATGACCAGATGAAATATATCATAGACTATACAAATGCTGGTAAACCTGTGATGGGGCTCCGCACTGCAACACACGCTTTCAATTATACACGAAACCTTGATAGTCCCTACGCGAAATATAGTTTTAATAGCAAAGAATTTGATGGTGGCTATGGTCGTCAAGTGCTTGGAGAGACATGGATTAACCATCATGGACATCATGGTAAAGAGAGCGCGCGCGGGGTTATTGATGAAGGACACAAAGACCATCCTATACTTAAAGGTGTTTCGGATATATGGGGACCTTCGGATGTTTACGGTATTAAAGAATTGACTGGAGACGCGCAGGTGTTAGTACACGGACAGGTCCTGGTCGGCATGGAACCAACCGATGCCCCTAAGCCAGACACCGTCACGATGCCGATGGCATGGATAAAGACATATACGGGCGAATTAGGGTATACGTCTCGTGTATTCAATACGACAATGGGGGCGTCCGTTGATTTGGAAAGCGAAGGGTTACGTCGCCTGCTTGTGAACGGCTGTTATTGGTGCATGGGATTGGAAGACGCTATTCCGGATAAAAGTGTTGTCGATTATGTGGGAGATTATGAACCGACTTTCTTCGGTTTTGGCACGTTTAAGAAAGGACTCAAACCGTCCGATCATGCGCTGTAAGGTAGGAGCGGTTTCCTAACCGCTTCATTCACCCTCATAGTAGGAGCGGTTTCCTAACCGCTCCATTCTCTTATAGTGATAGGATACCACCCTCAACCAACATCGGCGCGCCTGTCATATATCGGGATTCATCTGACGCTAAATAGACTGCCGCCCATGCAATGTCTTCCGGTTCACCGATACCCAATGGATGCATCGCTTCAATTTCTCTGTTTACCGCCTCTGGGTCTTCCTGTTGCGCGATGAATTCTTGGTAAAGTTCAGTGTTAATCGTGCCGGGGCAGAGACTATTGACGCGGATGTTGTCTTCAGCATACCGGACCGCCATGCTACGGGTGAGATGTACCACAGCAGCCTTTGAGGATGTATAGGCAGGATGCATCGGAAATCCGACATAAGCAGATTCGCTTGCCATGTTGATAATCGCACCGCCGCCTATCTCGCGCATCAATGGGACAATCGCGCGTGAGACGAGATAAATGCTCTTCACGTTCACGGCGTATTGGCGGTCCCAGTCTGCTTCAGAAATATCTTCTAATTCCCCAACAACAGCGATCCCCGCATTGTTAAACAGCACATTGGGGGTACCGAGTTCAGACGTAGTCTGTTGCGCAGCACTTTGAATCTGCGTGGCATCCGTTACATCACACTGACAGAAAATTGCAGTACTACTGTTATCTTTGATATGTTGTGCGACCATTTCGCCACGTTCAGCATTCACATCCCAGATAGCCACGGCTGCGCCTTCTGCAGCAAAAAGTTCAGCACTCTTTGCACCGATCCCACGTGCTGCCCCTGTGATAATTGCGATTTTATTTTTGAGTCGGTTTGACATGTATTTAGAAAGGTATTGAAATGCTAATTTCTGTGGTAGGGTTGTACGCAGGTCTCCCGCGCACAACTATTTCAACCTCACAGTCCAATTTTCTGATTAGTGAAAATAAATAGTCAACAGAAAAATTATCAAGCAAACCATCATCCAGCAGGACAGAGAGTTCAGACTCGCTGAGGTCAAACATCTTGGCTGCGTCGCGTCGTTTAAGTCCACTTTCGGATATAATACCCTTAATTATTAAAACAAGGCGGGTTTTCGCGAGGTATTCTTCAGAATTAGGTATCTCCAAATCTTTAAATACATTGCCGCTGCCTTTTTCAACTTTAATTGTTTCTTCAGTCATTTTCTCCCTCCATTTGAGCATGGTTTTTGGCTATATTCAAGCGTCTACGGATCAAATCAATTTCTTTCTTCGGTGTCTTTATTCCGCGCGTTGATTTCTTTTGGAAACAGTGCAGTACATAAATCAACTCTCCAAGATTCACAACATAAACAGCCCGATAGGTGTCACGATTGTAATCTCTTGAAATTTCATATACTCCAGAAAAACCGCGTAAGGGTTTAGTTCTATGAGGCATCTCGCCTCCTTGTGCCTCCTCTAACGCATAACCGATTTTCTTACGAACATTGGTTGGAAATTCTAAAAGTCGTTCTTTGGAATCTCCAATCCAAAAAACAGATCGCATTCGTTCCTCTGGCATAAGCAAATTTTACCAAATCAGTTAGCATTTTGCAATATTTTTTCGGACTATGTAACATACAAAAAACAAAGTATCAATGGCGGAAAAGGAGTATAGAAAACAACGTTACAATTCTTGCAACAGCTTAACCCACCGCCCCCATGCTTCTTTGGTGGCTTTTTTTTGCGTTTCATTTGCATCTTCTGCCATACCGCGCCGCAAAAATGCGTGTCCAACACCTTTATAAATAATAGGTTCATACTTAACTTTGGCGGCATCCGCTGCTGCTTTGGTCGCATCAATTGTCGCGTTGATACGGTTATCGCTTTCACCGTAAAAGCCATATACCGGCGCGGAAATCTTGGATATATCTTCAACAGGTGGAGCAGAACCGTAAAACACAAACGCACCCGCGATCTCATCCGAATGAACGGCATAACTAAACGTCTGCCTACCGCCCCAACAGAATCCGGAGACGGCAACCTTATCGTTTGTTGAAGGTAGGTCGTGTACGTATTTGCGGACCGCATCTAAATCTGTTGTTACGCGTTCGGTTGTAAGTCCACGAATAGCACGCCGCACATCGTCCCCAGAGTCAAAACTTTCTGTTCCGCCGCCATCAGGCCCCATACCCGAAAGTAGGTCTGGGCAAATTGCGACAAATCCATCGGCAGCAAGTCTATCAGCAACAAGTCGAATCCAATCGGTTAGTCCAAAAATCTCGTGAATAACGATGATAGCGGTTGCAGGTTCTTTCACTTCCGGGAAAACAATAAAGGCATTGAGTTCATGCTTATCGGCGGCAGTGATTTTAACCCATTCGCCATGACGTGGTGATTTTTCAAGTTCATCTTTTATACTATCAGCATGACTGTCGGCATCTGCACTGCTTGCAAGAAATGGCACGGTTAAAAGGATAGTTAACATTAATACATGATAAATTTTCATGGCTTCTCCTTAATTGGTAATAAAAAACATCAGCGCGCTTACAAAGCGCGCCTATCAGTGAGGGACTACATCTTTTTATATTTCACAATAAGACTATTTCTGCCCAGTTTTGTGGATGATGGATTCAACGACCTTCTGCAATTCGGCAGCAGGCAGCGGCCCTAATAGATAAAAATGGATACCTGAACTTGACCATCGGAAGGCATGGTACGGATCGGACTGATATTTACGGATAGTCTTATCGCCAATTTTAATCTCTGTTCCTCTTTCTCTATCAAAACGATTTGAAAGTTTGCCTGTCGTTTCAAAAATACTGAAATCCAACAATCCATCTGTATATTTCAATCGAATCGGATGACGATCTCCATATTGAAGTTTATACGTATTTTGAAGTTGGAAACCTGGGGGCAAGTAGATAGGTTCGATAGGCTTCGTTTTAAGGATTTTTTTGGCATCAGCAAGTGAAATGGCAGGTAACTCACGGCGCGGTGCCGGTTTTATCTCCTTTTGAGAACTCTTCCATTTTTTTTCTACGTCTTCAGGGTCAAAACTAATGCGGGTATAAACGAACATATTTCGTAGGACACCTGCGGCATCTAAATCTTCCACACGTAAAATAACACCGTTTTTGCGAGCGAAGTATATATGTTTTGTGGGTCTCCCCGCATGTTTTGGATTGATGATTAAGAGGTCCGTCTCATGCCCAGCGATTTTCTCGCCCCAATGCCGCAGTTCTAAATCATAGTTTTGCGCTATCAATTCAATTTCTTTTATAGAAAATTGGCTTCTCTGGCGTTCCCATCTAAATTCTCTGCCTCTTCTACGATCATCTCTTTCCCTATCTCTGTTTTTGTCGTCTCGATTTCTTTCACGTCGGTTTTCTTCAGCCAATGACTTTTGTTGTCCAACAATCGAAACGACCTTGCGATACGAGTTTTCTGCAGTTTTATGAATGACGACTTCTTCCATTGTCCGTGCACCGTTAGAAGTGCTCCGTGTTTTTAGGCGGAGACCGACGTAACTTACATCCTGTTCCGCTTTTGTAATGCGTTCCAACACAGCGACATCGGCAAAGAGATAGTTGGCTGCTAAGAGAGAAAGAGTCAGCGTTAAGCCGCAAAACATATGTAGGGGTCTCATTAACATAAGGTCACCTATAACATTTCTTAGTCCACAGCGGATTAATCACCGAGATACAGATTGAGCAATGTTTCTGTATCTTCACCGATATATTCAGTGTCCGTTGTAGGATTGCTAAGTGGCGTTGCAACATTTGATTTCAAAGGATTATTCGCCACCTCTTCTGTATGAACACCAAAAAAGAAATCAAGGAGTTCGTCATATTGCGGTGCAGGCGAATGCGTAAAGATGAAAAAGGCAACGACAAGACACACCGTTGAAAAGGCGGTTGCACCAACAGTGAAAGGACGAAAAACCCAGCGTCTCAATATTGAAAGTAATTTATTCTGCGGCGCTGCTTCTGCCTCCCGAATCTTTGCCAAAACTATATTCTTCATGGATGGTGCAGGGTGTACGAGTGCCGCAATCCGCTGCCGGTTTTGCTTGAAATCTGCCAACATGTCTGCACATTCTTGGCAGTCGCGCAGGTGGTCATCCACCCTCTTATACATAGCCGGTGCTAATTCATTATCTAAATATGCCGATAGTTGTTTTTGGATACGTTGATGTTTCATTTTTTTGACCACAATTAGTTAGAGGTTACATTACAAAGGAACGTGCTTTCAACTTTAGGGTTACGGCACAGCGGCGTGTGCCTATTACTTTACCAATCAATACGTTCAAGTTCATCTCTCAAAGCCTTTCGTGCTTCATGTAAACGGGACTTGACGCGTCCAAGTGTGCAATTGAGAACTTCCGCTATCTCTTCATAAGAGAGTTCACGCAATTCGCGAAGGATTAAGATTGTTCGGTAACTTTCTTTAAGTTTGCCAAGGGCAGCGTGGAGTATTTCACTCTGTTCGGTGCGCAGTGCTTCCTGTTCAGGTGTTACAGTATCGAGCGGCACCCAAGGTTGCGAGTCATCAATCTCCATCGGGTCTGTTTTTCGGCGTTTCCGTTGGTCAATAAGATTAAAACACTTATTTTTAACGATTTGGTACAGCCATGTAGAAAATCGGGAACGGAATTTAAATTGACCAATATTCTCCCACACAGAAAGAAATGCGTCTTGTGCAATATCTTCTGCGTCTTCGTGATGACCGAGTATGCCGTAGGCGATATTGTAAACCCAGTGTTGGTATTGCACAACTAAGGTTCCCATTGCGGCAGTATCCCTCTCTTGGCATCGCAAGATGAGTTCGCGTTCCTGTTGGCTATCAAAATCTTCCACTTGAACTATATCCGAATAGGTTTCCATATCAGCGGTCAGGGTCGTAACGGGCATTTATCTCCTCCAGAAGTCATGAGTATATCGCTAAGCCTTTTTGTATTTAGGTTTTAAATTTCGCTTTTAACCTATTAAGACATAACTTAAACTGAAAAGTTCGTTTTCTTTTGGAGAGCCGTTATTTTGTTTTCTTTTGACTGTTTTGTGTTCCCGGTGTCATCTCTACAACTTGAAAAGTGCCAGTAGCATTGGGTAACCTACCGATAGCGGTATCTTTTTCCTGCTGCCCAAATGTAATTGTATCTATCACCGGATTTCCACGTGCATCCGTATCCACAAGCATGACAGTTTCGCCATTAGCAGATAATTTGAAATTGGCATGAAGTCCTTTAGGCGCTTTTCCATCTTCATCTAACCATACAATTAAGTACCCACGCGGCGGAATCGTAGTATTTTCAGGAAATTTCCATTTTTTGGGATTGTCAATTTTATCAGTAAGATACATCCCTGTAAGCAGCACGGGTCTATCTGTGATGTTGTGTAGTTCAAGCCAGTCTTCGTGATCTCCTTGTGGGTCAACAATACTATCGGTATTGACTGCCATGAGTTCGTTAATTACGACTGCCACCTCTTTTGTCCGCGGTGCTGTGACTCGGTAATGGGCTGCACCGAATTCTGCTCTTGCTGGTGAAAATGTAGTTGTGCCGTGCGTTTTCACTGCACTTGCTTCAACGTAATAATAGACAGTAGTTCCTGCAGGAAAAGCCGGAACGCTACCGACAAATTTATCTCTGTTCTTTAACATTTCTATCTGTTTAAAAACTGCATGGTGATCAGGACTATAATACAATAGAACTGAATCCGCTGCAACAGCTTTATCTAATTTCGCTGTAATTTCAACGGGTTGATTTGACGTAGGATTCTCAGGTGTGGAAACGGAAACAATCTTTGGCGTAGGTTTGTTTAATTCTGAATGATTAAGTAAAAGTTCTCGCCTCTGGGTTACAAATCGTTTGAAACTCGGTGTGCGTCCACCACCGTCACCATCAACACTTTTCTCAAATCTTTGGTAGCTGTCAAGTTTTTTATCGTCTTTCTGCACTTCTGCATCAATGAGTGCATGGTATTCTTTAATCACCGGTTCCAACACATTCCAATCAAGCCATTCGTCTACTACTGTACGTACGTGTGCAATATACCGTGCTTTCCATTTTGGAATACCAAGCAGACGACTAATGACGGGACGCATCGGATTTTCAGCGTGTGTTGTCGGAGATAACATGCCTAATGTCAATTCTCCCCACGACCAACCGCCAGGTCCTCTTCTGCCACCGGGGCCACCACCGCCACGGCGCTCACCAGCAAACCTAAAAGTTTCGTTGTTATCGTGTGAGATGAGGTGAAATCTTTCATTGACATCCTGATAAATAGAAAAATCTCCACCTTTATGAATGTAACTATCGTCATCCATAAAGACGTTTGAAACAGCAAGTTGCCACAAGGCACGGTCAACGTTAAATACTGATGGTAAGTCCGCTTCTAATTTTGCATCAGGCGTTTTCGGCGCAAGTATCTCACAGAGCGCAATTAAGTCTTCCCAAGGATTTTCAACATTTGCAGTTTTAAGCTGATATGTCCTCTGATACGCCTCCGTATCATCTCCAGGGTAGGTCAATGCGCCCCCGCCCGGTCCTACTTTCCAACGCACACCATCTCTCGTACCGAACCATTCATCCAGAAAATCTTTGTTATATTGCTGCAAATTGATATACACGCCCCAACTTTCTCCGTTGATAACTAATTTCACAAAATTCGTTTTCATGGCAGGGATGTAGTCACGTGCAATCCGATTGTAGAGCACTTCACGAAGAAAAGATGGGTCAACATGGCCGTTAAGCAGATTGAGTGTTTTATAACCGTAAAGACGTTGGCTGTCGTCGCCATAATCAATGGCAACGTTGAACGACTTCTTCGCAGATTCAACGGTAAAGTAGGACGAAGTACCACGGAATCGCACACCGATCTCTGAATAAACCTTCCCGTCAACAACTAATTCGGCAGGTACTTCTACATCTGTGCGATAAAATGCGTTTAGTTGGGCATACCAATCTTCATCGTGGAAACGGAGGTATAGGGTGCGAAGTGTCCCAGCATCATAAAATGCGGGTGAGTCTTTTGGTGTAGCAGCCAGACTCGCTTTCACATCGTTTTCAATATTGCCAGTTGGGGTTCCTGCGCGTTGTCCAGGTGAATATGCGTCTCCACGCGCTTCAAGCGCCGCTTTCCGTTCATCGCCCGTTAATTTTCCATCTTTATTTGTATCAAAACGTGCAACCAGTTTTTCCGCTGGGCGTGGACCGCGTCTACCACCGGCACCTCGTGGTCTACTGTCACCAAAGTTGGGTGGACCTCCACCAAAACCAGGAGGTCTGCCGTCTGTGTCAGGCGGCTGATTGCCATGTATTTCCTTAATTTGTTCACGGCTCAACTTGCTACCCGTGAAAGCCTCAAAATCTGCGATTCGAAGCATGAGTTGGCTTTCTTCGGGACTAAGCGTCCCGTTTCCATCAAGATCAAACCTTTTCTCGTCTTCTGAAAGTTGTGTCGGTTTCCCATTTTGTTGGGTATATGCGTACGTTACGAGACCAAATATTAGTCCAATGATTACGATTAATTTTATATGTTTCATGATATTCTCCTTCTTGCTATTTTGAATTTAGACAGACCATGAACAGAAGGGTTCGTATTTTACTCTTTATCTAATTTAACTTCAGTGATGTTTTCATGTTCTGAGAGTTCATTATAAAATGCGAGCCACTCATCCGAATTTGCCAATTTTACCCGGAAATTCAACTCAACTACCTTTGACTTTTTAATCCGTCTATCAATTAAGCGTTCGGAAATGAGATGCTTATCAAAAATGGGACGATAAACGGTTTCAGATTGCTGGTCAGGTGGCAGACAAATTTCAAGGATAAACTCGTTATTCTTTGCAAAATACTGATGCCAATAGTACATACAGAGAATTATGATGCCGATAAGGAACGTAGCGAGAATTGCAACCGCTGGACTTCCAGCACCAACAGCCATCCCCGCTGCTAACGCGAAAAAGACAAATCCGATATCGCGCGGGTCTTGGATTGCCGTACGAAAACGAATAATTGAGAGCGCACCCACAAGGCTGAACGCTCGGGCGATACTATCACCGATGATAACCATCACCACAGAAATCAGCATACACAAGATAATGAGTGTGTCGGTAAACGATTTTTGTGGTGCTTTGGCATGTGTCCATTGATAAATAATGACAATAAAAACACCCAGTGTAAATGAGAGAAGTATTCTAAGCGCATTTGCACCAAGCGTGTTAAATGTCGGTATTGTAAAAAAATCTAACAAAATATGTATTCCATAGTGTATGCAGGCACAACGAAATGCTAAAAAACGATGCCTGACATCCGATCACTAAATTAATATGTTTGCATTATATCAGAATTAGACAGATGTGTCCAAAAATTGTTGTAAAATTGTGTCACACTTCCTCTTTGCGGATGAGGATCCCGACAAATAGTGCAGAAAAAAGTAGGATTACAAAAGCATACGGTGCCGCCTGTGCAAACATCGCCTCTCCTGTGTAATCCCATACGTTTACCGCTAAAGTCTCATATTCGGGGGGACGGAGCAGGAAGGTCAGCGGTAATTCTTTCATTGTGGCAAGGAAAACGAGTGCAGTGGCTATCAACATACCGCGCGTGAGGAGTGGAAAGAGTGTTCTGAAAAATGCTTGGAAAGGTGAACAGCCAAGTGATCGGGCTGCTTCTTCTAAATGAGGTGAGGCTTGGTAGAGTGGACTACGCACAGGTCCTATTGCTTCTGCAAGGAAGTGTAGAATACACGCGAAGATTAGCACAATTATCGTATCACGGCTTCCAATAAAAAAGATAATTGATAGCGCAAATGCAAGTGGTGGAATTGCGTAAACGATATACGGGATTCGCGCCAACGTGTTTGAGAAACGTGAGGCATAGCGCACACCAATATACGCAAATGGAACGACTAAAATTGCACAACCAACAGCGGATGGAACAGCAACCCCTATAGAACCAATAAGTGCTTCTAAAAGCCCGCCTAATGCTGACACCTCAAACCCTCTGAACATCCAAATAAACACTGTTGCTGCAGGTATCATAACGGTTGCGATGAATAGCAAACTTAAATAGAGATACCCTACACTTTGCCATACACCCAGCGAAATTAGCGTGCGGTGCCGAGAAGTACCGTGTCCAGCACGATGCAGTGCTACCTTACTTAACAATCGCGTTTCAAGGTAGAGCAAGCAACCGGTAAAGGCAAGAAGGACCAACGCAAGCCATGCAGCGTAGTTAAGATTAAACGCGATATCATACTCAATGTACAGCGCATAACTAAATGTCTCATAACGCATTAATGAGACAACGCCAAAATCACCAAGCACATGTAAACATATTAGTAATCCCCCTGCATAGAATGCGGGCCGAAGTTGTGGGAGGATAACACGTATAAAAACACCCCATTGCCGATAGCCGAGGCTTCTTGCTGACTCCTCAAGACTCGGGTCAAGTCCTAAGAGGGCAGTGCGTAAATTCAGAAAAAGATATGGACTTGTGTAGAAGGAAAGCGCGATTAAAGCCCCCCAGTAACCGCTAAGACGTGGGAGGTTTTTACCAAAAAGAGCTGCAAATATGCCATTGTTTCCGCCGAGCCCCAAGAGCGCCAAAGCCATCACATAGCCTGGAATGGCTAACGGTAACACGCATAGGACACTAAAAATCCGTTTTCCTCGGAGGGCGGCATGGGTCGTCAACCATGCCGCTGGGGTTGCCAAAAGAATATCAACAATTAGAACGCCAACCGTCAGCAAAAGCGTATTAAGAAAAAGTTTCGCGTTTCGCCAGCGAAACAGATTTTCCACCAACGCAGTACCTTCAACATCAAACGCTTTGGCAATCAGATATCCTAACGGAATCAATCCACCGACTGCAACAATGATTGCGGGAATGAAGAAGTACCATCTCTGCCAAACATGGATAAAGGTGCGTTGCCTGTTGATGGTTCACCTCAGTATCTCAGCAATCGATTCCGCCCTTACCTACATAATACCGACGCGCCGAAGGAGTTTGATAGTACCTTCAAGATCATCCATCTCATTCAAATTAAATGTCGGTACTATTTTGAATAAATCTTCTAATGGTAATAAATTGGTGTTCGGTATCACACCTTCAGTCACGGGATATTCAAAAACCTCACTAACAAAGTACTGCTGTGCTTTAGCGGAAAGCAGAAATTCAATGAATTTTAGAGCAGTTTCCTTGTTGTCGCTACTTTTCAACAATCCAATTCCTGCAACATTGACAATATTCCCGACATCCTTTGCTTTAAAGAAGGTCTGTTCCACTGGATATTTTGAATCTCTCTTTTTAAAACGGAAAAGGTAGTAATGGTTTGGCAAACCGAGGTCAATTTCTCCCGCATCAAGTGCCTCTATAATCGGTGTATTTTTAGGATAATCTTTTGCGCCATTAGCCTTCATATCACGTAGCCATTTTTCCGCGCGTTCTTCACCAACCTGCGCGCGCATCGCTGTTACAAATGCCTGGAACGAGGCATTGCGTGGTGCCCAACCGACTTTGCCACGCCACTTCGGTTGTGTTAAATCAAAAACACTTTCGGGGAGTGCTTCCATCTTTACGCGTTCAGGTGAATAAGCAAGAACGCGTGCTCTGCCGCTTGTTGCAATCCACAATCCATCAACGTGGCGGAATGTTTTCGGGACTTTATTGAGAATAGGTTTCGGTAATTTTTCAAACAATTTCTCTTTGCTAACAGCACCGAGGGCGCCAGCATCTTGTGCCCAAAAAAGTGAGGCAGGGCTTTTCTTACCCTCAGTCAAGAGTTTCGCTGCTAACTGTGTCGTATTCGCGTAACTCACCTTTACTTCAATACCAGTCTCCTTTTCGAACTGCTGAATAATTGGGTCAACAAGACTCTTACTTCGTCCGGAATAAAGCGTTATTGTTTCGGCATGCAACGTCCCGATGAGGACGAATGAAAGCAATGCAAATAAAAAGTAATTGAACAAAATGGGTCGTTTTTTAAACATAGTTATCTCCTCTATTTTTAAATCTAAACATTTATAGTAAAATCTATAATTAATGGGACACTTCTGTAGCGCAAACTTTATGAAGTTTAAATAAATATTTCGGTAAGGGCGAGGTTAGGAAACCTCGCCAGCAGCAGGTGTACATCTCTGATGGTGAGGTTTTCTAACCTCGCCAAATTACCCAATTTATTTTTTTCTTCATTTAGTTTGCGTCTCATCAGCACAAACTAAAAGTTTGATGCTCAACTACTGTTGTCCGTTATGTTCCAAAATAGGTTTATCAAAGCGCCCCAATAATTCAAAATTCACTATACACATTTTCTTAGGTTGCCAACGTTTGTAGTTGCGCAATTGATTGCGCTTCTTTGATAATTTTTTAGGACTTGCGGATATTTGCAAGAGTGCATATATAATCGAACTTTTTACTTGGACACATATAGCGATAATAAGTTCAGAACTGTTGTTTTCCCCAACTAACGTTTCGGCACGACTCGCCAGCGCGTATTCATTCCCGCTGTAATGTGGTCGGCTACGTGGCAATGATAAAGCCAGTTACCCGGCATTCTCGCTATCATATCTACGGTGACCATACTGCCCGGCAACAGATCAACAACGTCTGTGCGTTTACCACCATTGAGAACGGTCTGCCCGTGCCAGTGTGCCGTGTGCATGTCTACTTCCGTCCCCAAACCGATGAGATGCCAACGCACTCTATCGCCCTGGTTGACCTCCAAACCTTTCAGATTTCCGAAGATAAATCCGTTGATTGCATGCTTGAGATTTCCTTCTTCTGCTTCTTCATCGGATTCATAAGCTTCGTGCTGTTCGCTTTCGGCTATTTCACGCTCGTTTTCATTGAAAATAAGAAATAGCGTGGTAAACGATGTGTCAACATCTTTTGGACGTGCATCGGTTTCTGACCTTTCCATCCCTTTTTTAGTGACAACGATCGTACCGATGAGTCCATCATATACCTCTGTAACGGCATCAACATGTGAATGATAAAGCCATACGATGGACGATGGATCGTTTGGACCGGGTGCAGCGTCCTCCCCAACTTCCCAATGATAAGTGAACTTACTACCAGGTGGAACCGAACCGCCGAGTCCTTTCATATCCGCACCTTCGTTTGCTTCATCGTATTGTAAGCCATGCACATGTATGCTGAGCGGTTTGTCGGCACGATTAAGAAAATGTACTTTGATATTATCACCTTCCACGGCGCGCAATTGCGGACCGAGAATGCCCATCCACTCCGGTTGTTCAACCTGCGTGGTGTAAGTGTTATCCATGTACTGAATATAGCGGTACTTGTGATATGCCAACGTTTTACCCCAAACACCCAACCCCATTTGCGGACGAATAAGGTTTTTACCGCTCGGTGCGTAATTCCAAACAACTTTTTCGGCAGCAATCCAATATTCACGGGTTGCTGCTTCAACATAAACAGCGCAGATACAGAAGAAAATTATAAACGCGCTGACGAACACTGCCAATTTGTCTTTCATGATATTGAGACTCATTTTCATAATTTATTAGATTGATTACCATCAAACAATTTGAATTTGATTTATAATATATTACCTGCTAAAAAAGATTTTGTCAAATCTTTTTTATGGGTGTGTCCAGTTTTTGGCATATATGTTCCCTGAATCGCGGATAGACATAATCTGCGTCAGCCGTGAAATCCATATCCCTCCGCAATTCAGACAATAAAAATGTAGCACAAACTTCATAGTTTGTGCCAAAAAACGCAAACTAAAAGTTTGCGGTACAAAAGACAAAAGAAAAGGCAGATACCCAAAACGGATACCTGCCTGTGAAAATGTTTAGAAGTTTGCGATGATGTGAACAGCTACTCTTGGTGCGTCCCGAAACCACCGGTGACATTCCAACACCGCGTGTCGCACATGTCCCACCTTTCGCCACACGTCCCCCAAACAACTGTATTCAACCCCGTGAGCGGATCCCGTTCTTGCCGAAGCTCCTTGTATCGCGTGCAAGTGCGAGTTCTGTGATACTCGTTTGGGTCCATGGGTTGCGTAGTGCTACACGTCCAATACTTGTTACCGTTTATGCACCAGCTGCGATGTTCTTCGCGGTCTGCCACCGCCTGTGTACAAGAGGCATTTCCACACTGGAAAGTCGGGAACGTGTGTGTCTGCGTCTGTTCACACATATAGTGCGTCGCATTACAACTATGCCCCCACCCATTTGTCTCAGAACAACTTGCGATTCGTCCATGTCCACTCGCATTGCCCGGAGGACCGCTATGCACACCACACGGATACGTGATGTCCGCACACGCTGAACACGAACCGGTACAACTATCACAGTCGGGGGAATTGTCCGTCTGTGAAGGCGTAGGTTCAGGATCTTCCGATATTTTAAATTTTCTCCCCGTATAAGTGTGTATATGCCCTACACATAACCAGTAACCGTAAGGGTTTTTACACAGCTCAAGTCCAAGTGATGTATGCTCTGTGACCTGGCACTGAGCTATCCATTGGTTATGATTCCCAGGACGACAACTATAGTAGACATGTCCAGGTGCCGTAGAAGTCCCTTGACCACAGATGCGCTTATGGTTGTTTTCTGACTCATAAACAAGACTACTTAAACTATAGGTCGGTGTGCAGAACTCGACAGGGCATTTGACACACTTCAAGCACACCTCTTCGGGTATATCGCCCTGTTCAGGAGTGTGAATCTTCCCAGGCGGCAGATTAGAATCTGAATTTTCGTTTTTCCAAAAGAGAACGAAACAATCATAGAACTCATCTCTATACTGCGCAGCCTTGTCCACATACGTCTGCTGATTTTCGATCTCAACATATTTTTCTATCAGCTTAACCTTCAGATTATATTTCGATCCCGGAGCATCAAAAATCGTCAAAACAGCACTTGCCACCGTAGCGGCGCGAGATTTATCCATAGCCGCCGCAACCGTAGTCATCACACCATCGGCAATCTTGCGAAGCGTCCGCTTATCACCACCCAGCCCTAACTGGATAATCGTAACATCATCCTCAAGCTCCCGCATCTCTGTGTTTTCCGTATCAAGGTATCCTTCGTGCATCATCCAGTAAGAACGAGCTTCCGACAGATTCGTAATTGTGGCAATAGAGACTGCGCCTGGTGGAAGTGGGTCTCTATGGTATATGTCAAGATAATAAGGGGGTGTTAAAGGTGCAGATACGATAAAGAGAGCTGGCACCCCTATGAACACCGATAAAAGTAGTGTGAAAATAAATAAATTACGCATTATTACCTCCTATAATTAATCGTCTAATTCGCCGCTTTGGCGCATCGCTTCAATTTTCCGATTCATTTCCTCTTGTACCGTTTCACGCTTTTTGTCAACTTCCTCCCATAGCCGCGCCTGCTCTCTTTGGGCATCGCCCCACCGTAAGGTTATATCGTCCAGTTGTGCATGAACCTCAGGCGTATATGGAAACGGGTTTTCTGTCAGGACCTGATACCGTTCCTTCAGGATAGGCAGAGAAAGGTTAGGGATAGTGAGGAAATGGGAGTCGTGGACTATCTCTTTGGATTTCTTGATGAGATCGTATGTCACCCAAATCTTTAGTTCGTTCTGCTGTTTTGCTGCTTTCTTTTCTTCGGGCGAGTATTCAGACCATTTTCGACCATCCCACATCACAACATCTTCCGTTTGTTCTGGTGGTGTTCGGACAGGTTCATGTTGCAGCTGCGTCTCATTAGAAACCCCAACAATCGGCCCGTGCGGTCCCCCTTGCCACACATCGGGTGCGTCAATCGGCACCTCATGGAAGTGGTCACCATGCGGCACCCACTTCTTGCCGGGAGCAGCGGGGGGAGGCTCATTCGCTGCGACCGGTTTCTGCTCTTTTTCAAGCATCTTTTCAAATAGTGCAGTTTGTTTTTTTATCTGCTGCACGGTTGACACATTCCAATAGATGAACCCACCGGCAGCAATCATGAAAACAATTAGGGCGGCTATGCGCCAATTCAATTTTTTAAACATCAGTATTCCTCCTATAGGAATATCCCTCGCTTCACTTCGCTGTGTCCAGCGGGCAAGAGGGAATTGGGTTTGGATATGGGCAAACCGGCCTTTCTCCACGTGGGAAACATTCCGGTTTGCGCTCTTGTTGGCACGGGGGTGGACCCGTTTGTGTGACGCGCGTGATATTTCGCGCGCCAATAAACAGACCGCCACCAAGCAAAATTATTACCAAAAAGATGGCAATTGATGGTGTAAATTGTTTAATCATTCTAATACCTCTTTGTTTATGGGTTTCCTTTATCGGTTGCTTTAGCGGCAGATTTATCCGTGCCTTAAAAAAAATCGGGCCCCCCTGCCGACAAAAGCAACTTACTAAAGTATATTTTGTGTATATTTTAGTGGAGGATACCCATTAAATAGCAAGTTGATTTTGTCGATACCAGTATTATAAAACATAAACAACAAAATGTCAAATTAAATTTTAAAAAAAACAAATAAACTGAAATTGAGGCATTTTTGCAAAACTTGGACATTTGACGCCTCTCATCATGTTAAGACACAAGATTATGTCAAAAGGGTGCATAATGTGAGAAAACTTTACGTCCAGGCGGGGTTTTCCCCGTACGTGTTGTCAAAATCGCGGAAAACGCGGATTTCACGGAAAACGCGGATTAGTGACTTCGGACTCCTAAACGCCTATTCAAAGTGTGCTGCAATCGTTTGAAAGGAACTCATCTTGCCAAACCCTCATCAGCGAAATCCGCGTCCTCCGCGATTCTGACAATAAAAAATGTGGCACAAACTTTCCAGTTTGTGCCAAAAAACGCAAGCTAAATGAAGTTTAAGTTATTAATTAGGTAATTTAGCGAGGTTAGGAAACCTCGCCAGCAAAGAGCCCCCCGCTGACGAGGTTTCCTAACCTCGCCAGCAGATAACTGACCGCTGACAGCGGCCCAAAAACCCATTCCGCGCACCTCTGCGATTCAGGCAGGAGAGAAATAAGCCGCGAAATCCGCACAATCCGAGATTCAGACAACACACATGCCAAAAACTGGACACACCTTTTTTTGTTTACGGATGGGCATTATGTTCTCAGTAGGGTCAAATTTCACTTGATATATTACGCGAATATGTGTACATTTATAATATAACCTAAGTTGCTACGGACAAGATTTCGAGATGGCGGACACTGCTTTTTAGTAAAAAAACAAGGCATTTCCGCTGATTCTTATGTTTTCTGTTATAAATCGGGGTTAGGAACTCCTCTTACAAGAGCATTCGCAAATAGGTGGCAACTTGAGGTAATATAGTTTGCTAAAAGAAATTTTTCTAATCAATAGCTAACGCCGAAAGTAACACAACAAATGAACAAAAAACGTGCAAATGGACGTTACTACACCCGCGGAAATCCTTTTCAGTTGGGACCTTTTCAAAAGTGGACAAAAGATTCTAATTTAGAACAACAGATTATATTAGAACCTTTTGCGGGTGCAAAGGACATTCCACGATTAATTGACTCAGCAGGTCTCCTTTGTCAAGATTGGGCATTTTACGATATTGAGCCAGGAACAGAAGGAATCGTGCAACGCGACACGCTCACGGATTTTCCAAAAGGATTTAATGTTTGCATTACCAATCCGCCTTGGTTAGCGCGCAACTCCGCAACGCGGCGTGGATTGCCGTTTCCAAAATCGACTCACTACAACGATCTTTATAAATATGCGCTTGAGCAGTGCTTGATACATTGTCCGTGGGTTGCAGCCATTATCCCTGAGGCGTTTATTCGGAGTGGATTATTTTTGCTTCGATTATGTGATTTTATCTCTTTAGTGCCTCAAACGCAGGATAATAAAAGCAGAAACACAAATTATATGTTTGATGACACTGAACATCCAGTAGGTCTTGCCCTATTTGCTCCCAACGTAACATCGGATGTTAGGGTGTGGCGCAACAATCAACTGCTCGGAGAACTTAACAAACTACGAAGACATCTGCCTGTGCTTTCTCGCAACCGTAGTATTGTGTTCAATGAAGCTAAAGGGAATTTGGGACTCATCGCTATAGATAATACTGTTTCTGCTTCTATCCGATTTTGTCCGCCGACAGAATTGGGTGAGTATCAAGTACGATACCACTGTCGTTCTATTACGAAAATCGGTGTGCCGTGGTGTCCGGATATAGACGAACTTAATGTTCGCTTATCAACAATCCGTGAGAGAACACATGATGTTTTTTTAACAGCATTCAAAGGATTGCGCAGCGATGGCTATTACAGACGCCGATTAGATTGGACGTTGGCACGGGCAATTGTTGATATAGATAATCCGCAAATTACATCAAACATTTAATTCACAAACTATGATATAATAACCCAAGTTGCTACCTATAAGTTTAGACATGGAACACCGTCTTTAATGAAAAACATGCTGATAATTAGCCAATATTTGTAGTGCAAACTGTCAGTTTGCACACTTGCAGGCACAATCTAAATGAAGATTAAAAAATAATTTGGGTAATTTAGCGAGGTTTCCTAACCTCGCCAAATTACCGAATTAATAACTTAAACTTCATACAGATTGTGCTACATAGTGGCAACTTGAGTTATAGTAACCAAGAAGTATAGCTGAAACTTGTAGAAACCCATGATCATAAGATTTGTTTGCATACTCCTATTGATAGCATTCATCACCTTCACAGGATGCGTGCCCGGCGATGGTAAACATACTGATGAGAAACCCGCGGGATTTTTCTGGGGAATTTGGCACGGATGGATTGCACCTATTTCACTAATCTGGAGTATCTTCAATTCAGATATCCGTGTCTATGAACTACAAAATACTGGTTGGTGGTACGACTTCGGTTTTTACATCGCTATCATCGCTGGCTTTGGCGGTATTTCTCTTACACGCCGCAAACGTAAGAAGATTGTTGAGCAGGACTAATTGATAGGAGGTTTATATGATTAAAGTCTTAGTTATCGGTGGAACAGGCAATATCAGTCGTGGGATTGTGGCGGCACTGTTAGACAGAAATCACGAAGTTGTCCTATTTAACCGTGGACAACACGTTGACCCTCCACCTTCAGATGTCCGTGTGATCCACGGTGATCGGCAAAATCGAGATGATTTTGAGGCAAAAGTTGGGGCAGAAAACTGGGATGCTGTCATTGATATGATTAGTTTCAATGCAGAAGATGCAGCGTCTGCGCTGCGTGCATGTCAGGGACGCGTCGGACACTTTGTCCATTGCTCTACCGTGATGACTTATGGCCCTCCGTTCAGTGGGATTAATCTACCAGAGACTGCACCGTTGCAAGGCACATCAGGCTATGGATTGAATAAAGTCGCTGCAGACAATCTTCTGCTTGAGGCACATGCTCGCGATGGATTTCCTGTCACCATTTTCAAGCCATCTTATACCCACGGACCGGGCATGAACCTTCTTCGACAGGTAGTCGGAGACGGCAGTTGGATTGATCGGTTGCGCAAGGGAAAACCGATTCTTTCTGCCGGCGATGGGTTGAACTATTTTCAATTTCTTGCATCACGAGACGCGGGCGTTGCGTTCACAGAAATACTCGGCAAATCCGAATGTTTTGGTGAAATATACAATATAGTACATCCGCAAGCACGTACGTGGGATGAGTGGCACCGTGCTGCTGCAGAAGCACTCGGTGTTGACATAGAAATTGTGCATGTCCCCCAAGAAACACTTATTGCAATGGCACCAGAGCGGTTCAGTGGTCTGCGAGGCAACTTTGGACATACACAGATTTTCAGTCATGAGAAATTAGCAGCCGCATTGCCTGAATTCAGCCCACAAATTCCGGTTACTGAGAGTGTCGCAGAAAACATCGCGTGGATGGATAAACACAACCGGGTGCCAGATAGCAATGCCGATGATTTAGAAGATAGGATTATAGAAACAATCCGCAATCTACCACGTATTCAATAGTACGGAGGTAAAAACATAATGCAAATCAAATCAGCATTAAATTCAGAAAGACTTGACCTTGTTGAACATGACCTGCGCGAAGTCGGTTTTCACATTATTGAAAATGTGATTTCAGCTGAAGAAGCAGACGAAGCGCGCGAGGCAATCTGGGAAATGGTGGACGAAGACATTGCTAACGGATATGACCACAGTTATGGTGACGGTAAAATCCGCCGCGTCTGGGCAATTGTGGGCAAATCGCCTATCTTTCGGAGACTCATTCAACATCCGACCGTGGTGGCAGTGTGGAAACGGATGCTCGGTGAGGATATGATTGCATCAACATTCACAGCGAACATCGTCGGACCCGGCGCACCTGCTGGCGGCTGGCATATTGACTATCCGTATTGGGCGATGCAAACCCCGTTTCCGTCTGGTTCACTAACAGGGCAAACGGTGTGGATGTTAGATGATTTCACAGCGGAAAACGGTGCAACTGCATGTATCGCTGGTTCACACAAAACGCTCCGCCGCCCCGAATTGGGTGAAGCAGAAGGGGTTGAAATGAGTGTCGCAACTGCTCCGAAAGGCTCAATTCTATTCACAAACGGTGCAATCTGGCATCAGTGTCTTCCAAACACCACGGATGCCCCGCGTGTTGGACTACTCGGTATGTATAATCGCTCTGTTATCTATCCGCAAGAGGATATGCCTCGGCAGTTGACTGATGATGCGTTAGCAGGTGAAAGCGATGTGTTAAAGCAGTTATTGGGTAGAAATATACCGTTTCGTCACCCTGACCAAGCACAAAATTGGCATCGAACAGAGACAGGATTTCGCCAAGCGTAAAATGCAATATGACATTTCTTCAAGCGATTCTTCTCGGCATTTTACAAGGTTTAACCGAATTTCTACCCGTTAGCAGTTCCGGACACCTCGTCTTAGCACAGCAATACCTCGGCTTGAAAGAGCCACTCGTCTTTTTTGATGTAATGCTACACGTAGGCACATTAGCTGCTATACTTGTCGTATATCGTGGTGCAATAGCAAGATTCGTGGTCGGCGGACTATCAACGCTTGCAAAGGCGGAGTTTTATCGGAAGCCGATTGCAACGCTGAATACTTCGGATGAACTTAGGTTTATCTGGCTGATATTACTCGGTTCTATTCCGACGGGTATCATTGCGGTGCTGTTTAAGACGCAATTGGAATCTTTTTTTGAAAAAGTCCTTATCGTCAGTATCATGCTAATCCTTACCGGTGTTATTCTTCAATTGCCCCGACTCCGTAGAAGGAGCATGGATAGTACCAACTTTCCAAACAAAGAAGTTAAGTCGTGGCACGCGCCGCTGATTGGTACTGCCCAAGGATGTGCCATTATACCCGGCATCTCTCGCTCCGGAACAACAATTTCACTTGCGTTATTTTTAGGTATTCCCGCTAAAACTGCTGCAGAATATTCCTTCCTGCTCTCAATTCCTGCGATACTCGGTGCGGTTGCACTCAAAATCACCGATGTTGAGAACACCGAGGTCCCTCTTCATATTATAGGTACAGGAATGCTTACTTCGTTTATTGTCGGTTATATCGCGCTGCGGTTCCTACTGGTTATATTAAATCGTGGGAAATTCTCTCTCTTTTCCTATTACTGCGTTGCGTTAGGAATCGTTTCGCTTTTGGTTGCTCTAATCCAATAAGTTGCAACACAGCCAAGCACCTTTTTGTTGTAGTTTTGGACATCTACTGTTAAGCCGATGTCATTTAAAATGTTGCAGACTTGCGTTTCATTTTGCAGCGTATTTCGGATCAATTTTTTCCCTGTACATCTATAAATTATGCTGGCGAGATACATCTGCAACGGCTTCAGTCTAAAACGTTTGAGATAACGGAGCGGGAATCCGAATCCATGCCCAGAAATAGCGAGAGTGCCACCCGGTCTTAGGACACGTGTAAGTTCAGTTAAGGCCACTTTATCATCAGGCACATGCGGCATAACGAGGAAACAGGTTACAAGGTCAAAAGTCTCATCCGCAAAAGGTAAAGTAGGCAGTGAAGCACGAATCAAAGTAGGAACTTTTGAAGACGAATCTATCAATTTTTCGGTTTTCGAACGACCAATAGTTAAGAAGGTAGCATCAACGTCAACACCAATCAGGAGTTGCGGGTTATCTGCAGATAGCGCGACAAGAAGATTTCCAGGACCACATCCAACATCCAAAACCTTTCTGCCAGCCGCCTTAATATTAAGCGTGTTGAGCTGCTTCCGTGTTATACCTTGTTCCAATTCGTGATAAGCATTCTGAATGTAGGCACGGTGCCATTTTGTTAATTCGTTATTTTCCATAATAAAGAGTTTACCCATTTACCAAGCCGTTGCGGAATTGTTGTTAGTTCTGCGCGAAAACGGATAAGTCCTGCATCGTCACTGATTGAAATAGCCTTTAGTTTATAAGGCGATGTCCTGACACCATTCCATCCTAAATCTGTCGTGCGTGCGGAATGGAACGATCCATCTTTAACAATTTCAATCTCACGTTTGGTGTAATCGCCATTTGGATAACTGAAATGCAAACATTCAATCCCCAAAAACTTCTCTAAATCCGCTTTACTCTCAAGTATCTCTCGCCTACATTCTGCTTCTGTGCAGTGGGGCAGGATCGGATGAAATTGGGTGTGCGGTTGAAAGTCAACGTCTTGCATCATTTCTCGCATCTCGTCTATATTAAGTGCCTGCCTATCTTGATACTTCTTTTCAGGTTCAAAATCAACTATATTTTTTAAATGTGCCAATCGGTCTACATTTGACAGTCTTTTCAGTTTTTCTTTTTCTTTTTTGGATTGTTCCTGTATTCTAAACCAGAAGTGACGATGTGTGTTGATAATCTGTGTGCATACATAAATCGTTGGACAGATGTGGTACTGCTTGATAATTGGCAAAAGCGCAAAATTACCTGCGTGTCCATCGTCAATCGTAACCACAACACTTTTCGGAGGGATTTCGGTAAAATCTTTATTATAAATAGCTGAGACAAGCGTTCCTAATGAGATGATATTATAATAACGGGCGAGATAAGCAATATGTTTTGCGAAGACTTTTGGCTGCACATCATGATATAAGAGAATGGCTACCCTGTTTCGGCAGCCCCATTCTCGGATAAGCCACGGAATGCCGAGTAAAAAGATAACCGTTGAAACTACATTTTTTGCGAAGTTTATAAGTCGGTAAGACATCATATTCCTATAGGAAGCTGCGATAAATATCTTCTAATTTTTGGATAGATGTAGTGCTATTGAATTTTTGTTGAATAGTTGCGCGTGCATTTCTACCTATATCCGCTGCAAACTCAGGTTCCGTTAACATGCGATGCAACGCTTCTGCTAACGCTACCGAATCTTGTGGTGGAACTCGGATGCCGTTTTTCCCATTTTCAATCAAGTCTTTGATACCTCCCACATCTGATGCGATGCACGGCATGCCGATCCCCATCGCCTCAATTAAAGCATTTGGTGAACCTTCGTGTAACGAGGGAAGTACAAAGACATCTGCTTCCAAAAGCACAGAAAAGACATCTTCACAAAATCCGGGGAACATCACCTTGTCCGAGAGATTGTGTTCTGCGGTGAGTGTCCGGAGTTCTGATTCTAACTCACCTTCACCGAGGAATGTGCATCGCCATCTTACATCCTTGCGATTTAGTAGACTCAACGCTTCTATCAGATAACGGTGTCCTTTCTCTGGAGCAAATCGTCCGACGCTTACTATTAATTTCTCTTCTGTAGCATCTCTTTGTTTTTGAGTCCATTCTTCTGTAGGTAGTTCCAATAAATTAGGGATGCTAAAAATCTTTTTGTCTGGGTAGAGTTGTTGAAGATGACGTTGAATCTGTTCTGAATTCGTCAACAGGCAGTCTGCAGGACTGTAAATCAGTTTTTCCGTAAGCCAGAGCCGAAATTTGCTGTATCTTGCATGGTAATCGCCACGCTGTGAAGCGATAAATGGAATCTTTCGCCACAAACCACATCTACGGGAAATTCCACAAAGAAAATTAGAATACCACAACCAGCTATGAACGATGTCCGGTTCAACTGCTTTAACAATACCACCAAGTGCGAATGCTTTTTCTATCAATCTCATCCGGTTGTTTTTACCTGCAAGTGTGGTCACATCTCGAACGCAGGGCAGTGCGGCAAGTTCTGTAATACGTTCCCCTTCAGCACGACTTAGCAAAACGGATACCTCATATTGGTCAGGCGTGAACCGTGCAATAGTCTTAAGTAATTGCGACTCAGCACCGTCTTTTGTCATAGAATCGATGACATAAAGTATTCGCATCTTATTTTCTTCCTGGGCGGATTATAGATGTGGTACAATGTGTGATTCACTACCAATACGTATAGAGCAAAACTTCCGATATGATGAGTTGTACAACGAGCATGCCCGCAACCCAATATAAATCTGAGCGGGGTCGCGTCGTAAGGTATTTTGCGACAGGGATAACGAAAAATGGCACCATGAAAATCCAAATACGTTCTACCTCCATCGTAAATAGGGTCGAGAATGTGAAATAGAGGAGCGTTATTAGGAAACCGATCACAAAAGTATCAGATTTTTCGGGATTGAAAATCCAAGGAGCCCGGGGCTGATTTTCTTTCAATTCAGGTGAAGCACTGTTCTGCTTCCACTCCTTAAATGTTGAGACCAGTTGCCGCAACCAGACGGCTGTAATTGGAATGCCGACACCAATCAAGAAGGCGAAAAGGTTCGCGAAACTCAGGTGAAAATAACGGTCAATGCTTTCAAAACCTGTTCCCATGCCCGCTTCATCTTTTTTAATTGCTGCCCAGAGTGCGTCAATGGGTTGGAAACCTGTTAGGACAAAAAGCAGTAAGTAAAATCCGATGAAACCTGTTGCCGCAAACGCCAAAACTTTTAAATACTGCACAAACCGTTTCCGTTCTAACAATGCGATTACGCACAAGAAAACGCCAACAACCACCGTTGAATAGGTCATAAACATACCAAATGCCAGGGAGATACCTGTTAATAAACTGTAAGGACGGAATGTACCCAAAGCAACGTCCGGTGAAGTTTCTCGTTCTCTTGCTTCATAAAAGAGGTAGAGACTGAGAATTGGGAATACACTAAAGGGACCATCCATAGATGTAGTGGTAAACATCACGAAGTTTGGTGTGATGAGAAAAAGCAGCAGTGCATAAAGCGCAACCTTTTCGTCGTAAAGACGTTCCGCAAGTTTATAGAAGGGGACTACCACTATCGCGGTAAAAAGAACTGATGCTAAAGATGCCGATACAAGATTGTAACCAAAAATTTTGCTAACAATCCATAAGAAAACAACGCCTCCCGGTGGATGTGTTCGCGTGTGACCTGAGAGCGTCTCAAACAATTCAGGTTTGCTAAAATCCCGCAAAAATGTGCGAAACCCCAATTCATCAATACGCGGCACGTCGCCATAATATTCGAGTGATGTTCGTGTATAGGGTTCTAAAAGTGCTAAAATTTGATTAGGTTCGTCTTCTGTACCTATTTCACGGAACCCATCAATTTGTGCCACACTGATATTGATAGCAAGAAAACAGACAATCGCTGTCCCGATAAGACGGGGCAGGCTAATGTTATTCGGTAGGATATATTTATAGCAGAGATAGAGAAACCCGATACATATTAGGAGTGCCGGAAAAATCCACCAACTCAGATCAAGCTGAGGGACAGCATAGAGGGGGATAAAGTGTCTACTATAGTTGAGCGCGCCAAGGTCAAGACCTGTTTCGCGCATGATAGATACCACAAGTATGTGGTATAACCAGAAAAATAGGGCAATGATTGCTGTTTGTCCAGCAATGGATCTAATTGCTTTTTGCAGGTAATGCATTCTTTTAAGGGTGAATCATGTTCCACCCATGTTTTAGTTTTTCATAGCTATAAAGGCAGCTACAACGATAAAAAGGATGGCTCTTCCACTGATGTTTTCATAAGTTTAAGGTGTTACATCCTTCACACAGCGAAATCCAAAATCATTGAATCTCGTGGTCGTTGGAACGTTACTGTTTCGATTGGCAACTCGCACTTTTTCGGCTTTACATGCTCGCGAACCACTGCGTAACACCCGATTAGACTGAATAGTTGCGGCATTTTCTATAACCCAGTCTATGTTGTTTGTGCTTGACATTATATCCTTGCTGGGTAAAATAAGGTTTTTTTCGAGCCAATCTATAGCGGTTGCCCCTAAAATAGGATTTTTATATGGTGAATCTGAATAAAAGTTAGGTTCATACGCATCAAGGCACCATTCCCACGTGTTCCCTGCCATATCGTGAAGACCGTAAGGATTAGGAAGATAACTACCGACAGGCGCGTTCCATTCATAACCGTCATCTGCATTCTGATCTGCGTAATCCTTGCTTGAGTTCTTATCGGCAAAATTACACTGTGTTCCATCTGGTGCAGTATTACCCCATGGATACAATTTACCTTTCAAACCACCTCTTGCGGCTCTTTCCCATTCCGCTTCTGTCGGCAACCGCTTACCTGCCCACTTCGCATAAGCCATTGCGTCATGCCAACTCACACCGACCACAGGATGTTTATCTGTTGGCGAACACTTGGGAACCCAAGGAGGTAATGGACGATGTCCTGTCTCTTTAACAAACTGTTTGTATTCACCAACGGTAACTTCGTGTATATCCATATAAAAGGCGGCGACATAAACAGTGTGAATGGGTTTTTCGTCCCTATCCGTGTTGTTGCTTCCCATCTCAAATTCACCAGCTGGAATCAGCACCATTCCTTCGGGAGCCTCCACATCTTTATTCTCTGCAGGTCCAAGCAGAGAAATAGAAAAGGTGGATACAACTATTAAAACTAAGAGAAACATAACATTTTTCATATTCTTTTATAGACTTGCAAACTTCGTCTACAACCTCCTTAAAACATAGAACGTATAACACTTGGTCTCCTGCTACGAGATAATCAATATCTTACGTTTCAGATGCTTGCCACTGTAGTGCTGCTTCTAACAACGCATTTGCCAAAAACTGCGGATTAACCTCATCTTTCCCTCGAAAAGTGCGTACCCGCTCACCACGAATCTTGAGAACGGCAAGCTCCTTCCCCCCCAAATGGATACCCACCTCTGCGTTGCGCGTTTCACCTGGACCGTTGACTTCACACCCCATCACTGCTATATCCATGTTTATACCATGTTTATCTAAAAGTTCTTCTGCGGCAGCGACGATGTTCTCATAATCCGCATCAGGGTCACCACGTCCACAGAAAGGACAAGAGATAACATTTAATATATTTTCTGCCATACCGAGTGCACGCAGCAATTCCTTTGCGGTCAGGATCTCTTCAACTGGATCTCCAGTAATAGAGATACGGATAGTATCCCCGATGCCTTCTAATAACAACGTTCCAATGCCAAGCGTAGATTTAACATGTGCGCGCCTCGGCGTGCCAGCTTCTGTTACGCCGAGGTGTAACGGATAGCGGACTTTTGCCGAAAGCATTCGGTTCGCTTCTATCATCCGAAGTGGGTCGCTGGATTTAACCGAGATTGCAATATCTGTAAAATCGTGTTCTTCACAGATATTGACATGCCGCATTGCACTCTCTACCAACGCCTCTGCTGTAGGTGACGGATATTTCTCTAATAAATCTTTTTCAAGTGATCCCTCGTTAACACCGATACGAATAGGAATATTTGCTGCTTTGGCAGCAGACAACACCTGTGCAATTCGTTCTTCGTTACCGATGTTCCCTGGATTGATGCGAACCTTTGCGACACCTGCATCTACTGCGGCAAGCGCGTACCGATAGTTAAAATGAATATCGGACACGATTGGCACTGGAGAACGTTTCACTAATTCGCTAAGTGCTTTTGCGTCTTCTTCATCTGGCACCGCAACTCGGACAATCTGCGCGCCTGCTTCCGCGCATCGTTCAACTTGCGCCAACGTTGCATCAACGTCGTGCGTCAGTGTAGTGGTCATCGTCTGAATAGAGATGGGACTGCCACCACCAATTGGCACGGTGCCAACCTGTATTTTGCGTGTCGGTTTCCGATTATCAATCTCAATAAGTTCTTTCATATTTATATTGGTTATCAGTAGTCGGTTTTCAGTTATCAGTTAAAGAGATTTTATTTCTGGCTGCAGTTAATTTTTCTATGATAGATGTGCCAAGTTTCAAAACGCTTTTACCTTGTCCGTACAAGCGGCGTGAGTGCTCCAAGGAAACGTTCATTTTCCGCTTGTTTGCTAATGGTAACCCGGATTGCATCAGGATAACCGTAGTCTGTCATTTCGCGAACAATAACACCCTGTTTCATCATAGCATCTGCTAAATCAGTACCCGGTTGGTTAACAAAAACCATGATGAAATTCCCTTCAGTTTTGATATAGCGAAGTCCTAATTTGTCAAACGCGGCGTATAGGAAAGTTTTACCCGCTGCGTTCAACTCTTGGCTTTTCTTAACATAATCAGTATCCTTGAGTGCTGCACGTGCTGCTGCTTGTGCTACCGCATTACAGTTAAACGGTTGACGGACAGCGTTCATCGTTGCAATGATAGAGGGCGGCGCGATGCCGTAGCCTATCCGCAAACCTGCAAGCCCGTAGATTTTAGAAAAAGTTCGGGTGATAATGAAGTTGCGTTCTTCCATCACGTAAGGCAATGTTTGTGGGTAGTCGGAATGCGTAACGTATTCATAATATGCCTCATCAAAGATAACTAACACATCCTCTGGTACCTGCGCCATAAATTGCGCTGTTTCTGCAGCCGTAACCATTGTCCCAGTAGGGTTGTTCGGATTGGCAATGAAGATAGCTTTTGTTTTATCCGTAATTGCCGCTGCCATTGATGGCAAGTGGTGTGTATCGTTCTGCATCGGTACAACAACAGGCGTTGCTCCGCAGACCGTAGTGACAAGTTTGTAGACAACAAACGCCCCTTCAGCATAAATCACTTCATCCCCAGAACCGAGATAGGTTTCACCCGCGAGCTGTAGCACTTCGTTAGAACCGTTTGTCAAAATCAGTTGATCTTCTGTAACGCCAAGATGTTTGGCTAAATCTGCTTTGAGATAATAGGCATTTCCGTCAGGATAAAAATTTACCTGCTTGGCACTCTCCTGAATTGCTTGCATCGCTAACGGAGAGGGACCAAGTGGGTTTTCATTTGATGCTAACTTAATAATATCAGAGATGCCGAGTTCACGTTTAACCTCTTCAATCGGTTTGCCGCCTTGATATGCCTTGATGGTTTCTATACCGGGTTTCGGTTTTAATTGTTTCTTTTTTGCGTTCACAGGTTTCCTACGTAAATTTAGGTTGTCAGTTTTGTCTCTATTTCGGAGTCATTCTATTCTATAGTATAGCATAGTTAACGTCTTTTTTATAGGAAAATAAATGAGTAGCAGGGTTATTCAGTTTCTATTTTTTATGAAAAGCAGATATAGTGCGAAAAATCACGCTATATTTGCATATTCCCAATATTAACGATTGTGATAAAAACGAACAAAATACCTAAAACTAAATGAGGGGTGAGCATAAATAATTCCGATGTTAAATATGCGTTTAAAGGTAGTAGGCACACGCCGTGTGCCGTCCACAAGTTTAAAGAGGCGCAATGAATTGCGATTAAACAGCACTTTGTGAAATAATACCCACACCTAAAGCCCGTCCCTGTCTGTGCTGATGCGCCAAATATTTATGCACACTCCTCAAACTAAATAACCCTGAAATTTACTTGACATTAGATAAAAACTATGGTAGAATTAGATACAGTGGAGCTGTAAGTTGTAAAATTAAAAAAGAAAAACGAACATTTTACGGGTAAATTTGTCAAAATTACATGAAAAAGATACTTTGTGTGTATAACAGTCCACTTGCCCCACAAATAAGGAGAATATAGTGAAGTATTCAAAAATACTCATTTTTTTGGGAATCGGTTGTGTCGCAGGCTTACTACTTGTATTTGGAGTCCATCTCCAAGCCCAGAATGCAACCAAAAAGGAAATCATCACAGCAAAAGCAAACGAAATGAAAATGCCAGCAGGAACACCGCAGATGGAGCAGTTCCGCACCCGCCAACAGAATTGGGCAGCACCAGGCCAGCAGCAAACGTCAAGGTGGGGTGGGCAGCAACGTTCTGATAGTTCTGAGTCTGATAATAGAGCGGATTTCTATCGAGCGATTGTTGACAATAACATCTTTCGCCCTCTCGGTTGGAGGCCACCTAATAAAGAACCAGAATATGCCTTCATCGGCACCCGAACAGACCAAAAAGGGACATTTTTTGAGGCGTATTTTTTAGAACAACGTTCAAATCAGTTTCATATAGCTAAGGTTGGAGATAAAGTTGGTGAAGTAGTTGTAAAAGAGATTGAGGAAAAAAAGATCATTTTAGACAAAAATGGTGAAACGATCACACTCAGAAGGGGCAATGTGTCGTTTCTCGGTGGTGGTTCGCGCAGCAGTAGTTCGTCCAGATCAGAAAGTTCCGATCAGAACGTAAGTAGTAACAATAAGGACTCCACATCTAAATCATCAAATAGAGCAAGAGAGGCCGCAGAAAAAGAAAGAGCGGAAAGAATGAGAAAGGAAATGATGGAAAAAGCACGAGAAATGCGGAGAAGGTTTGAGGGTGCTTCGCGAGAGGAACGTGCGCGGATGTTCCGTGAATTTAGTGGGCGCAGAGGCCGAGGACGATAAGAATACCGCCCATATTTTCTATCTTGCCCCTATTTTGTTCATCAAATAACCCCACAAGACACTCAAGTAGGTTCTTGTGGGGTTATTTGTTGTCCTATATCAGATATGCTGAAAGCAATTTGAAATTATGTAAGCCTATAATTTTACTTAACACTATTGGTGGGTATTAACAATGCGCCAAATCAATGCCGAATGCTCAACGGTATTCGGCATTGATTTGTTTTAGCTTGACTATAAAAAGGAATTATACGAATGATAGTATTAGAACTGGATAAGTCCTGATCGTATATGTGTCCTAAACTACGCACTCGCTGATAGTTTACGACGTGTAAAATTATGCAACTTTTTTACCATAATTTCGCGTCACTATCTATAGGACATTATATTTTTTTATAGTGTGAGTTGTTATAGGTTTTTAATATCGTAAAATCTGGAAATATGTACACATTTCAATGAACAACAATCCCGACACGTTCTCGCTGGCAAGGCGGAGAATCATGGCGAATACGCCATGATTCATACCGTTGATTTCTTCCTAACCTCGCCAATATCCAGGTAATTGTGGATTTTACTATAAAATCTAAAATTCATTGTTTGGGTAGAGCGTGAGAAAAACGTATTGATGTTAATTTTTTGGAACTGAATCTGTTTGAAGGTGTTATAACTCCATAAGGACAGTATTTTATATAGCGAATTTTGAAATTATTGGGACACTTTGATAAACCTGTTTTGGAAACATAACGGACAATGGAAGTTGTAGCATAAACTTCCCAGTTTATGTTATAATGAGGTGCAAACTAACAGTGGACGCTACAGAAGTGTCCATTAATTATAGGTTTACTGAGAACAAAATATCTATTCATTAAAATTCACCATATATAACTCAGATTGCTACCTATAAGATTTTAGGCATGCAAATACCGTTTTTTATAGAGAACGATTCATTTTTCGCAAGATTCCGTAGCAATTTAGTTTGCGTTTTCACAGGCACAATCTAAATGAAGATTAAAAAATAAATTAGGTAATGTAGCGAGGTTAGGAAACCTCGCCAGCAGAGATACACACATGCTGCTGGCAAGGTTTCCTAACCTTGCCAATTACCGAAATATTTACTTAAACTTCATACAGATTGTGCTACTATGTGGTAACTTAGGTATATATAATACTGTACGTGTTTATATCATCTCGCTTGAAATAAAAAAAGGAAACATATAGTGAAATACTCAAAAATCCTCATGTTTTCAGGAATAAGTTGTGTAGTAGGTTTAATATTTGTATTTGGGTTTCGACTGCAAGCTCAAAATGCAGCAAAAAAAGAGATCACTATCGCTAAAGCAAACCAAATGAAAGTCCCAGCGACACTTCGTATAGATCAATTTAGAAACCACCCACAAGGTTTAAATTGGAATGTAAAAGCACGTTCGAAAAATGTGAAATCTGATAATAATTCAGATTTTTATAAGGTGATTGTTGAGAATAACATTTTTCGTCCGCTCGGTTGGAGACCACCTAATAGAGAGCCTCAGTACACACTGATTGGTACTGCTATTGACCCAAACGGTACCAGAGTAGAGGCGTTTATATTAGAGGAACGTTCAAATAAATTTTATATAACGAGTGTTGGTGATAAAGTCGGCGATGCTGTCGTTCAAGAAATTCAAAAGAAAAAGGTTACTTTGGATAAGAATGGTGAAAAGATTACGCTCAGAAGTGGAAATGACCCGTTTCTCAAAAGTGGCGGTTCGCGTCGCAGTAGTCCATCCAGATCAGAAAGTACTAATCGGAACGAAAGCACCGACAAGCGTAGCTCATCAAAGTCATCTGATAAAGAAGCTGCTATGAGAAAAGCTAAGGAAGAAGCGATGAAAAAAATGCAAGATACGCGCGTTAAATTTTCTAAGGGTATTCCGCCAGAAGCCCGTGATCAGATAATCCGTCAACTTAAGGAGCGCGGTGCTTTCAAAGGGAATGGCAAAGTAGTTGTTACTTTTGATTAACAACTATAATTTTACAGTTACTTTAACCCAAGTTGCTACCTATAAGTTTTTAGACATGGAAACACCGTCTTTAATAGAGAATAATGCATATTTCGCAAGTTTTCGTAGCGCAACTGTTAGTTTGCGAACTAATATGCACAATCTAACAGATTGTGCTACATAAGTAGCAACTTAGGTTACTATACAAAAACCCCACAAGAGACTTATACAAGTTCTTGTGGGGTTTTTGTTGTACTTGAAAACGGATATACACGTCACAGGCTACGCAACGTTTTGGATATTCTCAGGCATATTTTCAAGCCGTGACAGCCAATAACCGACATCATAGGACTCATCACCGAGGAGGAAACGCCAAAGTTTTATTCGGTTGACAATTTCAAGTCGGACATCGTTGCCATACCACCTATGGTTACGA
This sequence comes from Candidatus Poribacteria bacterium, assembly GCA_965221425.1. Lineage (GTDB taxonomy): Bacteria > Poribacteria > WGA-4E > WGA-4E > WGA-3G > MSPOR6. The sequence continues at coordinate 3,178,756 of OZ244889.1, forward strand.
CTCAGAATACCACGGATACCCGGGGCATCAATGTCATCTGTGTTCCAAAGTTTTAGTTGGCGAACAGTCGGATTGAGACGTAGTTTATACATGTAGCGGGTTTCATCAGTTAAATTCGGTTGTGCGCAGTGCCACATTCCGTGATGTACAACGACAAGTGTGCCAGCATTGCAAACTATGGGATGTTGGCTCAAGAAGTTTTGATAGCGCGCAATATCTGTTTCACAGACCCGTCTGAAATGGCTTCCGGGCAAAATCATTGTCCCGCCCATTTCACGTGGGGTATCGTGTGAAAAATAAAAGAACTGAATGTCAAAGTGCATCCGAATATCAATGATAGCATCCGCGTGCCAAATTTGCCCATGTTGACTCTGTGGCCGCACAATATGAGTAGCATGATGGTCAAACAACGGTGCCTCCCCGACAAGGCTTTCAATAATGCCTTGTACTTGAGGGAGCCGAAAGACTTTTCCTACAGCGGAATCGTCGTGCCATACATCGTTTAATACGGTGCCACCACCGCCCCGAACGGGTACACCGGATGCCATTTCTTCATGGGCAGCCTTATTTAATTCATCGGGGATAAAATCGTCAAAGCGAAGGTAACCGTCGGCTACAAAATTCGCCATCTGTTCTGTGGTTAGGAGATACTGTTTATCAACCATTAGATTTCCTCCAATTTCTCTAAGATATATTCAAATCTTAGATATGAAGTGTGATACTCCATGCCGGGAAAAGCGGGGAATTGTTGTGGAAACTGAATAACCCGCCACCCATCTTGCATTGCTTCTATAACTGAGTTATAGGGTGGAGCATCGCTATCGCCAGTTGTGTAACGTTTTTTGCCAGTGCCATCGTACATTGCCCAGGCAACGACGTTGCTGTTAAGATCTGGTGTGTGTAAATGTAAGACCAGAAGCTGCTGTCTTAATTCAGCCATATTAAGCGGATGCCTTTCTTCAATAGAAGCAGAGATATATAACGTAAGTTCGGAAAAAGTCCGAGTTTATTGTCCAAAGAGAATCCCTTGGTATTAAGTATTAAGTTTTAGATAACCGTATCCGGTAGAATTGTAGCGTCTTTCGGTACAATTACGATTCCATCTCGTATATAATAGTCTTCAGTATCGTAATTGTCAAGGTTTTTTGTATTTGCGATGACAGCATTATCACCGATTCGCGCATTTTTGTCAATAATTGCATTCTGAATTAGGCATTTTTTGCCGATACCAACATTTGGCATTCCCGCCTGTTCGTTTTCTGCGCGTAGTATATCTGACTCATAATAATCCGCTCCCATGAGTACGGATTGATAAATTCGACTGCCGTTAGAGATGATACTCCGAATGCCGACAATTGTTCTATCCAGCTCTGAATCATCAATGATAGAACCTTCCGCGAGAATTGAAGAGCGGATACTGCTGCTATTCACTTTGGTGCTTGGTAGATGCCTGCGGTTTGTATAGATAGGTGCTTGTTCATCGTAGAAATTAAATGCAGGGGATACATCGGTGAGTGCAATGTTGGCAGAATAGAAGGCGTGGATAGTCCCAATATCCTCCCAATACCCATCGAAAAAGTACGCAAAAACCGGGCGCGTTTTAATGTTTTTCGGAATAATATCTTTGCCAAAATCAACGTTTGCATCGTCTTGAAGGACCTCTTGCAGCACATTACTGTTAAAAATATAGATTCCCATAGAGGCAATGTATTCTCTTCCTTCAGATTCAATGCCGCGTGCGGTAAAAACATCTGGTTCAACACGTAATTGCTGTAATTCCCCTTCAGTTTGGGGTTTTTCAACAAAATCGGTGATACGTCCATTTGCATCAGCTTGGAGGATGCCGAGTCCGCTTGCCACCTCTTTTTTCACAGGTATGACAGAAACCGTTATGTCAGCGTTGGATTCAGTATGAACTGCTAACATCTTCCGATAATCCATGCGATAAAGATGATCGCCAGCAAGGATTAGAACGTGATCGTCTGCGACGCGTGGATTGAGAATATAAGGTTGGTTATGCTTAATAGCATCTGCTGTTCCCTGATACCATTCATCGCCCATGAGCGTTTGTTGCGCTGCTAAAATTTGGACGAACCCGCGACGATAGGAATCAAAACGGTAAGTTTGCGCGATGTGTCTGTTCAGAGAAACGGAGTTGAACTGTGTTAACACATAAATGCGTTCCAACCCAGAATGCAGGCAGTTGCTAATCGGAATGTCAACCAGTCTAAATTTGCCAGCAATTGGCACACTCGGTTTGGCGCGGTCGCGTGTTAATGGAAAAAGACGTGTGCCGCGACCGCCTCCCAGAATTACCGCAATCATGTTCCCTTTACTCATAGAGTTCTCCTCCGTGTTCCTACAAACTTCCTTTGGTAGAAAGCACGCCAGTAATGCGTTCGTCAAACTGCGTAGCAATATCTATCGCTTTTGCAACCGCCTTAAAAATCGCTTCAATAATATGATGTTGATTTGTGCCGTACGGAACGTTAATATGCAATGTTGTACCGCTGTTGTTTACAAATCCGTGGAAGAATTCCTCAGCCAATTCTATATCAAATTCACCGACTTTCCCAGGGACAAGCGGTGTTTCGTAGTGTAGAAAAGGACGTCCACAGATATCCAAATCGACTTTCGCAAGAGATTCGTACATTGGCACAGTGAAACTGCCGAAACGTATCATCCCTGCTTTATCGCCTACTGCCTTCTGCAATGCCTGTCCTAAGCAGATGCCGACATCTTCGGTCGTGTGATGTGCGTCTACATGTAAGTCGCCCTTCGCTTCAATTTCCAGATCAAAGAACCCGTGTTTTGCAAAGAGTTCTAACATGTGATCCAGAAATCCAACGCCAGTGCTGATATTGGCAGTTCCATTGCCATCAAGGTTTAGACTGAGGCGGATTTGGGTTTCTTTAGTTTCGCGTGTAATGTCTGCTTTTCTTTCCATTATGTGAGTGTCTTTGTTGATTTGGGCCTACGAAATAATGCTATTTCGTTACATAGAAATGGTGTAACTCCGTTTATGGTCGCAGTGAAAGGAAACAGTCAGGTAAAACGTCTCCTTCGACGGTTATTACATTGAACTTCAAAACGTGTTCATTCTTTGATTGGCACGTTCCACAATAGCACTGTGCCATCAGCACTTCCACTTGCCAGCGTAGCCCTATCAGGACTAAAAGAGACACTGTTGACAGACAAAGTATGTCCCTCAAGCGTGCGGAGATACTTGGCTGTTTCAACATCCCATAATCTGATAGTTTTGTCGTTACTCCCGCTTGCGATGAGTTTTCCATCCGGACTAAAAGCAACGCTATTAATTATATCTGTATGTCCTTGTAGCGTGGCAAAGTGTTTACTTGTTTCTATATCCCATAATCTGATAGTTTTGTCATGTCCCCCGCTTGCGATGAGTTTTCCATCCGGACTAAAAGCAACGCTATTAACTATATCTGTATGCCCTTTTAGCGTGGCAAAATCTCTACCCATATTCGATAATCTGATAGTTTTGTCGTTACTCCCACTTGCGATGAGTTTTCCATCCGGACTGAACGCAACGCTATCAATAAAACTCGTAGACCGCCAACTTGTAGGCCCTTTTAGTTTACCAACCTGTCTACGCGTTCCAGCATCCCACAAAAAGATCGTATCGCCACTCTCACTTGCGATGAGTTTTCCATCCGGACTGAACGCAACGCTACCGATGACCCACTCTGTATGTCCCGAAAGTGTACCAAGAGGCGCGTCTGTCTCAACATCCCACAGACGGATGAAACCTTCCGGACCTCCGCTGGCAAGTGTTTTACCGTCGGGGCTGAACGCGACACTCCTGACCGATCCCGTAAATCCGTCAAGTGTGCCAAGGTAGTCGTCTGTTCCGACATTCCAGAAGCGGATAACACCGTCTTCATCCCCGCTTGCAAGTATCTTACCATCGGGACTAAAAGAGATACTATAAACATCGCCTGTAGTGCCTCCTATAAGTTTACGGAGATGTCGACCTGTTTGCACATCCCAGAGGTGGATAGTACCTTCCGAACATCCGCTGGCAAGGACCTTACCATCGGGATGAAAACAGACGTTATAAACATCATCCTTCCCCTTAAGTATGCCAAGCTGCTGACCTGTTCGCACATCCCATAAGCCAATGGAATTTTCGGACATAGCTGAAACATTTCCACCTGCCAACATCGTACCGTCAGGACTAAAGGATAGACTGTCAGGATAAAGCTGACTATCTCTTATCACGCGAAGCTGCTCACCGGTGCGCACATCCCAGAGACGGATGGCACCTATCGAATCTACGCTTGCAAGTTGTTGACTATTGTAACTAAAAGACACATTACGGATCGGGTGTGTATGTCCTTGTAGTGTGCCTAAATGGTTTCTTGTACCATCATCAAATAGATAGATGTTATAGTTGTCAAAAACCCCAGTCCCGACAGCAAGCGTCTCACCATCAGGGCTGAACGATCCACTATAAACCTCCTTATCCTTATGTTCCTTGTATGTGTTAAGAAGTTGATGTGTTTGCACGTCCCATAGACAAATAACATCGTCCTTACTCCCACTTACAAGCATCTTGCAATTAGCGCTAAAGGACATACTCATGACACCATCCTTATGCTTCTCAAGGGTGGCAAGAAGTTGATGTGTTTGCGCGTTCCACAGACAAATTACACCATCCGAACTCCCGCTTGCAAGCATCTTACCATCGGGACTAAAAGCGACAATATGCACAGGGGTAAAATGTCCTTTAAAAGAGTGATGATTACTGCGTTTGAGAACATCCCAGAAGCGGATCGTTCCATCTCCACCCCCACTGACAAGCACCTTACCATCAGGGTGAAAAGATACACAGCGAACACCATTTATATGCCCATCAAACATGTGAAGCTGCCGACCTGTTTGCACATCCCAGAGATGGATAAAACCATCGCGAGATAAGCCGATGTCTCCACCTCCGCTCGCAAGCACCTTGCCATCAGGACTAAAGGACACACTATTAACATCATCTGTATGTCCTTTATGTGTTCGCAAGAGTTGACCTGTCCCGACATCCCAAAGGTAGATGGAACCGTTCGAACCCGCGCTGGCAAGTATTGTGCCATCGGGATTAAAAGCGACACTATAAACCCAACTATCATCTGCTTGTAGCGTCCGAAGCTGTTTGCCTGCTTCAGGGTCCCATAGATGGACGGGATCACCCAAGCTGCCGCTCGCGACCAACTTGCCATTAGGACTAAAAGCAACGCTATGGACCCACTCCTTATGTTCTCTGTATGTGCCGAAGTGTTTGCCTGTTTGGACATCCCATATTCGAATAGTTTTGTCCTTACTCCCACTGACAAGTAGCATCCCATCGGGACTGAACGCAATGCTACTGACCCAATCTGTATGTCCTTCAAGCGTTAGAAGGTGTTGACCTGTCCCGACATCCCAAAGGTAGATAGAATGGTCCGAACCAGCACCGGCAAGTATTGTGTCTTCCAAAGGGCTAAAAGCGACGTTACCGAAAGCAAGTGTATGTTCCGTGAACAATGCAAGAGCTTTACCGGTCTGTGTGTCGTAAAGCTGAATGCCGATACTACTTGCCACAGCCAGTCGTGTGCCATCTGGGGAATATCTAACTTGACCTATCCAACCTTTTCCCAGACGCGCTTTTGCACCTTCGGGTAAATGCCATTGTGTCCAATCTTGAGCAAAGGTGATTGGTCCAAAAGCAAATATTAAGTAAAATGCTGATAGAGCCAAATAGAGTTTGCTTTTCATATTCTTACCGTTCTCCATAAGGAAATAGGAGACACCTTAACATCCGTAAAGAATAAAATCCCAACCAAATTCTGCTTCCCGCTTCAAAAGTTGATAACCATTTTCATCATTGAAATCATAGAACTCATAATCAAAACTATCTATGAGGCCGTGTGGATTGATATAAAACTTCGCGTAATATTTGAGAGCAATTTCTCTGTGTGAGTCTGCAAGTTTTTTGTCTTTTTCAAGGTCTCCGGTTCCAAACGTATCAAACATGGCGACGTAGGGATGATCCGGGAACGTCAGTACTGCCCAAAGTCCATGATGTATATGAGCAATATCAAGATACGCCAGATAGACCTCCGCACGCCCAGTTTTCTCATACTTTTCAATATACGCGTGCAGTGCAGAAAGCGTTCCTTCCGCAGGCTCACTTTTTTCAGATAAATTCCCCACTTTATCAAATATATCTTGCGGCACAGGGTATCCTGATTGTATGAGTGCATATTCAGCAATGGGCTGTTTTAGAGTATTCGGATAGACATCTATCAACCGATGCAAGAAACCGTATCTATAACCAAAGTTAATCTCACCATTATCAAAATCAGCACCCAATTTATTCAGGATTTCTATTTTTTGATCTGTGTCTTGTCTAAACAATCCGTTTTCTATAATCTCTTTTTCCCATTTAATCAAAAGCGTGTGAGCCAACCAGAGGGCTTCTTCTTGTTCCTTGCTTTTGGTATCACTCATCAAAAGCGGTTGGAGCGCAAGTATTGCCTCATAATAGTTTTCAGTTGTGATGAGTTTTTCCGCTGCGACAAGGGTACTCACAGAGGTTGTTTCCGCTTCCGTCTCGCTTCGAAATCCGGGACGCACTACACAGATTACCACGAGGAATATCGTGAACGGTATCCAAATATTTCGCAAAAACATGTTCATACTCCTATCTTATGAGAGAGTTGTAACTTCAATTTCAAATGGATGCAATTAGATGTTAATATTTAAGTAAGAGTTAAGACAACATAGAAGTAAGTATGACAACGAATGCAATAACATAGGCGACCAAAGAACCTTTGAAACGTTTGTCTTCTGTTATGTCGGTATCTACATCACTACTCAAACGCAATGAGTAAGTATATAAACAAAAATCGATAACAAGACCGATAAGCACTATTCCAATGCTCCAGTTGCTCTTGTATTTAAATTAAAATAAAGAACAGATGCGGTAAGTATGATGACCACAAACAGCCCAAATCTGATGAGTTTTATCATACGATTTACCTCTCTGAAAATGATTGAAAATCTGATAGTATTTGATAAATACAACTTTATCGGACACAAACTTATACCATTTCTATCAATTTTTGTCCATTAGCGGTTGTTAGAAATGAAGCGGAATGTGGCACAAACTGGAAAGTTTATGCTACAAAAAAGAGACATTATATATCAGAAATGGTATTATTCAATTATACGCTCAAAAATGGGTTTACGCAACGGAAAAACGGGTATAAATGCTTCCATTCAAAATTATGCCCATGTTATAAGTCCAAGTTCATAGACAGATTGTAAATCCTCATGTGAGGGCAAAACACGCAGCGTATAGCCGTGCAAACCTGTTTGGTTTAGAATAAGTTCGCCTTCAAACAGATATTTTCCACCGCTCAAGTCTTCTTGATATTCCATATTTGTCACGCTGCCGTTCTGAATTTCGCCAGTTGAATCTAATATACCGTGATATATTTGGACAGCGAGTTCATTTGGAAACAGTGCATCTGTGTGGACAACTGCTTGAATTGAAACCGATTCTCCTACTGAAAGTGCAGAGACACCCTTTTGTGATATGTCTTTTGTTTTAGGCATTCGCTCCTCAATACGGAGGTTACTCCAATGTTTACGAATGTTTGCTTTCCAATTAGCAAGTGCGATGCCGCGGCGCGCGTCATTTTGATTTAGCTTTAGCCACCTTTGGTGTGCAGGAAAATAGAGGCGTTCCGCATATTCTGCGACCATGCGTTTTGTGTTGAACACCGGTGCCAAGTTCTGCATTGCTGATTTCATTCTTGCCACCCAGCCGTACGGAATATCATCAACAGGGTCTCGATCATAAAACAGTGGAACTACTTCATTCTCAAGTAAGTCGTAGATTGTGTTTGCATGTGCTTTGTTGACAGATTTAGAGTCGTCTGCTTCAGGTGTAGCGTCAATTGTCCAACCCCCGCCGAGATGTTGTGCTTCTGCCCACCATCCATCTGCCATACTAAGATTGAGTGCTCCGTTTGCTGCTGCTTTCATGCCGCTTGTGCCGCTTGCCTCATTCGGTGGCAATGGAGTATTGAGCCAAACATCTACACCTTCAACGAGGTAACGTCCAACACAGATGTCGTAATTTTCAATAAAAAGGATTTTATGTCGGAATCTCGGTTCTGCAGCGATTTTGTGGATCTTTTGAATTAAAACCTTGCCCTCATGGTCGTGTGGGTGTGCCTTTCCAGCAAAGATAAGATGTACGGGACGTTCTGGGGCATTGAGAATCTTTTCAAGTCGGTCAAGATCGTTAAAAAGTAAAGTTGCGCGTTTATAGGTGGCAAATCGTCGGGCAAAACCAATGGTCAATGCTGCAGAATTGAGTGTTTTTGCTCCTGTGGCATGTTCTTGATTGGTGTCTTGTGCTGTCAAAGTTTGGTCTGTGCTTTTGCGGCGTTTTTGGCTTTGCCGTTGCCGTGCAAATGCGATGAGACGTTCACGACGGCGTTCATGTGTGCGCCACAACTCCGTATCAGGGATCTGCGAAATCTGAGTCCAAACTTCTTGGTTCGTGAGATCAACGATCCACTTTGGACCGAGATACCTATCAAACAGGCTTTGCATATCTTCTGAAACCCAAGAACGAGTATGAATGCCGTTTGTAATCGCTTTGATGGGAACTTCATGTTCGGGCAGATTATGCCATAGACCTTTCCACATGTTACGGGAAACCTGACCGTGTAATTGGCTCACCCCGTTGGACATCGTTGAAAGTCTTAACGCGACTAACGCTGGACTGAATTCACTGTTATTGTCTGATGGGTTTTTTCTGCCTAAACCGAGAAACTTTTCTTCTGAAATACCGAATGTGCCAAAGTAGTTTCTGAAAAAATGTTTAACGAGATCGGGTGGAAACCAATCAATCCCTGCTGGAACAGGTGTATGTGTTGTAAAAATGTTTCCTGCCGTTGTTGCTTCGCGCGCTTCGTCAAAACCGATACCGGTATCTGTCATCAATTGACGTATCCGTTCAAGTGCCAAAAATGCCGCGTGTCCTTCGTTCATGTGACAGACAGTTGGATGGATATTGAGTGCTGCTAATGCACGGTACCCCCCAATGCCGAGCAAAATCTCCTGCTTGATGCGCATGCGTTCATCGCCACCATAAAGATAATCAGTGATGTCGCGCAATTCAGTATTTTCATTTTCCGGGATATTCGTATCCAATAGATACAGAGGAATTCGCCCTACCTGTGCACGCCAAACCTTTGCATAAGCCTTTCCCTCTGGATAATCAACATGAATTAAAAGCGGACTTCCATCCGGTTTGTGTTCTGGAGTAATCGGCATATTGTAAAAATCGTTTTCTGGATAATCTGCCATTTGCCAACCGTCAGATGTGAGCGTTTGACGAAAGTAGCCGTGATGATAAAGCAAGCCAACGCCAACGAACGGTAGTCCTAAATAACTGGTTGACTTCAGGTGATCGCCCGCTAAAACACCCAGCCCGCCAGAGTAGAGCGGCATGCATTCTGTCAGTCCAAATTCCATTGAGAAATATGCGATTTTTATATCTGAGAGGGCTTCGTTGTTTGAATAGTTTTCAAACCATGACGGTGCAGAAAGGTATGATTTAAACTTTTTGTGGATAACATCAAGGTGTGCCAAAAAAACTTCATTTTTCGCTGCTGTTTGCAACTGTTCCTGTGAAATCTTGCCGAGCATGGCAACTGGGTTGTGATAGGTTTCTTCCCATAGTTCTGAGTCAAGGTGACGAAATAGGCTAAGTGCTTCGTTATCCCATGTCCACCACAAGTTCAATGCCAACTCTCGCAGCGGTTCAAGGTTCTCTGGTAAGGTTGGCACAACTGATAACTGGCGAATTGGCTTCATTCTGTAGCATTCTCCCCATTATCAGCAGTGGATGCGGTGTTTAACATGAAATAGGTGGTTATCTGCCGTTTTTCAAGATAGTGCCAAATTTCACCAGCGGTTATTCCAACATCGGAGAAGAGAGTGATGTGATCGAAGTAATCGGTATTAGAAGGTTCTTGTGCTGTTCCAAGTGTTATGGATATAAGGGGAACAACGAAAAGAACGCGTAATATTCTGGTTAACATAAAGGGACGCGGTTTTGTAAAATTTTTCACAATCAGTCGATTCGGACTTAGGTTTTCGACGAAACCTATTGATATAGTGTGTCATAATGCAAACAGATATTACAAACCTCATACTTGGCGGTATGATATTATTTTTAGACTTATACTTTTATAAAATACCACAAACCTTTTGGCTTGAAAAATGATATTTTTTTGTGGTATCATAGTCTCATCATGCATCATATCAGAATGCTAATTATTTGTCAATAGGGTAAATTATGTTTACAAAACCGATAAACGAAATAGAATATGAAGATGTCAAAAACTTTTGCAATGTATGGGGAGAAGGTTTCCACGTAGAGTATAAAAGGGAGGTCGAAGATTACAAGAAACATATCCCTAAAATCGTTTCATCATTCGCAAATCATCAAGGTGGGACTCTCATAATTGGCGTGGAATGTGATAGAAAAAAGAATAAAGTTAAATCAATAGGCGGTATACCCTCAAAAAATGATCTTGAGGAACAGATACGGAATATTGCTCTTACAAAAATCTATCATCCGATAATGCCCACAGTGAAGATCGTCGGAATGCCAAATTCTGACAATGTGCTTGTTGTCGTTCATGTTGATGAGAGCGTTCAAGTTCCCCATACAATTATCAACAAAACAGAGGTATATATTCGTTCTGGCAACATCAATCACCCTTATAAACTTGCTGATATAGACCTTATAGAATATATGTTCAAACGTCGCGAGGACTCACAGATCGTGTCCAAACAGATTCTTGATCGAATGGAGGAAAGGGCAAGTTATTTGTTTAGACCGCGTGTGATGAGTCCGAGTAAGCCAATACTTACCATCAGTGTTCAACCTATATTCCCTTATCAACCCATCATACCACCGTCAGTTATTTATAAGTTACACTATCCTCAGAATTATCCGCCAAGAAGAGTTGATGGAGGAGTGTGTTATTTGCAGGATAATGAATGCTTTGATTTCAATGAGTATGGTATTGTATCTCGTAGCACTATATTATCGGTTCCTGATGAAAGTAAAAGGCAGATTCGTTTCGGTGATTTATTATACCATATAGACTATTATCTTGAAGATACCAGAAAATTCTATCAAAAATGTGAGTATTTAGGCAATATTGAGTTTAAGATGCGGTTGCAAAATATTAATGGATACATAATGGATGATCTTACATATAATGGAAGAAGGATTCTAACCAATATATCACATGAACCAAAGTGTGCCGACTCGGAAGTTGTTGCTGTGCAACGATGTTTGGCACGAGTTCTTGAAGACAGGTCGAAGCGGATAGGCCTTGTTGAAGAATTAATTGGTAAACTTTTATGGTCGTTTGATATACCCACTGATGATCAACGAGTTAGAGATCTGCTAAGAAAACGGATAGAGGACTACGTAAAATAGGTTTAATACTGAACGAATAATATCCTATCATTTTTAACTATGGAAAACTCGTCATGTATGATTTAACGGAGTCTTGCTTGGAAAAATGTGAAATTGAATAATGGAACGGTATAAAACTAACTTTTAACCGAGGGTTTCACCAATGGAAGAAATAGAATTAATTGAAATAATGATACTCATAGTTGGAGTTGTAACAGCAATTGCTACCGTAGCACTCGCTATTTTTACATGGTGTTACGTAAAGTTTACACGTAAATTAGCAGAGGAATCAAATAAATTAGTGACGGAAACAAAGCGGATGGTTGACGAAATGAATATGTCAGATGTAGCTGTCTTTTTCAAAAATGAAAGACCTGATTCTCCAGGTTCTTACTTTGATATACATTTCTGTATAAAGAATGCTGGAACGCAAACTGTTCGTAAAGTTAGGTTCAATGTTCAACCTTCATCTTTTAAACCTGGGTATATAGCTATTGGAAATATTCCATGGGTTAAAAATGGAATCGAAGTGCTTACACCAGGAAATATGGAATCTCGTAGTATTTTTCAGAGTAATAAAACTTATGAACGAGATAAATTTTATGAAAATAATGAATCAAAAGTAAAAATCAAGATAAAATATGAAGATATTTTTAAGAGAGAACATAACGTTGAATTTCCGCTTGATTTACATGAAATAGATATTTAGAAAAATAATCAATTAATTATTACGAAGGAGATTGCAATGAACCCGATAAGACCGTGTTACAACCCATATAGAACAAAATTCGTTGCACTACGTGGTGTAACTACGCATGTCCAAACTGAAGACGGTAGAATACTTAATCTAAATGACTTTGCTGGAATTAGTATTGAACAGAGCAATTTGATAGTGGTTCTCAAGGAACCTTTGCCAGAATCCGAATTTCCCCTTGTTAAACGCATTATTTCAAGTTACACCAATAGCATAGATGCAAATAATGCCTATCTCTCTCTTTGGGTATCCATTCTAAGAGGTGAGCGATTTTGGGATGTGAATGTGTTAAACCAATATATACCGTATAAGGCTGAATTATTGAGAAGTTAAAATAATGTGTATAACTGTTGATTTCAGATACAACTTAACTCCGACTTGCCAATTTATTCGCAAAGATACTGATTAACCCACCCAACATCAGATACCCAAAAATTACTTCCAACGTTACGAGTAGACGTGCAGTAGCATTGTCCGCAACAACATCACCGAAACCGAGTGTCGTAAACGTGACAATGCTAAAGTAGAAGGAATTCCAAAACGTTAGCGGTTCACCACTGTATTTACCGGTTGCTTGGTGAAACTGGGGTGACCAATCCTGTATCCATTCTGGTAACCACGATGGGTACGGCAGGTATGCTATCGCAAACAGCAGCGCAAAGAAAAGCGACCAGAATGCCCAAAGGCCTAAATTCCGTCCATAATCGGAACTCCATCGCCATAAGCGCGCCAACATCGGATTCGCTTTATTGAACGCGCGGATAAACTGCTGGTCTGCAACATACCGCTTGAAAAACGGGTTGGCGACTTCATCTACATGCTGACTGTCTAAATAGAATTCAGTCGGTTTCTTTGAATTCTTGGTGAACCGATTGACAATTGATTGGCGAATTGTGTTGGTGGTGTACCGAACATCACGAAATGAGGCAACAGCAGCAAATTTAGCACCTGTAAAACGGGTGGCACCGAGGAATGTTGCTTGATTAAAAACAGCTACGCCTGCAAAGTTTGTGCCTGTGCAGTCAAGTGTTTGTTGGAAAAGCACGCGGCTAAAGTTCGCTTCCTTTTGAAATTGTGCTTCATGGAAAACGGCATTGTCGTGAAATTGGGTTTGGTGGAAATCCACGACGTTGTGAAATTTTGCACGCCAAAAACTAACGCTTTTATGGAAAACGGCACTGTGGTAGTTGGCACGACCATGAAACGTTGCCTCTCGAAATTCACAATGATGTTGCATCGTGGCTTCGTCAAAGTCGAGGTCTGCCTCAAAGATAGTGCGGCGGAAAGAAATTTCTTGTTGGAAAACGACTGTTCGGAAATTAACAATGTTTTTGAAGGTGCATCCGATACAAGATAGAGTTTTGTCAATACAGATTCGGTCATTTTCGTCGCGTTCAAGTTCTATTGCATGTAGGTCGACAACACCATCAATCGTACAATTATTTAGGGAGATATGTGTGGTGTCGCCTGCCAACGCTTCAAGAAATTCTCGTGCTGCAATTGTCTCCCCGTGTTTTTCATACATTTACATCTATTCCTACGAAATGAAACACTTATACTTTGCATTCAATCAGGCATCGTAGTCCATCCTCTGCTTCCCCGTATAGCATCAATAGCGATTTGGTAACGCCATCCGTCATGGAACGTCAAATACGGTTCATGCGGACGTTCCTCAATATCCGCAAGGAAATCACGGACGAGTGCTGTCCATTTGTTTTGGATTTCATCTCCGATTTGTGGCAGGTCGTCTGTTAGATTTCGGGGAACAGATAGTTCTTCAACCTCTTCGCCAACGTGTTTTGTGATAGGATGTAGAATGTGTCCACCTCTGCCAACCAATGTTCCGTGCGTGCCGTAGAAAAACCAACCGCCAGTGGGTTTATGTGATGGCACTCCCGGATGTGTACGCATTGTAGCAAGGATAGTATTGCCGGGATCTGGATTCGGATGTCCTAACTTGAAAAACGCGGAATAATCCCATTCTGCGTCACATTCTCGCCACTCAAGTTTTGATGCTTCTGCGCGAGTGATCATCGTGCTTCGCCACACCCGCCAGTCGCGAATTTCTGGGACAACTGGGGCTTTCCTTGGATAGATTTTTGCCTCACCCACTGCAGACACAGTTTTCATGCCTGTCATTCGTTCCAGCATGCCGAGTCGATGTGTAAGTCCATTGTTCAACGCACCGCCCCCGTGTGCAAGCGAACTCATCCAATTCCACGGCTTAATCATATCTGAAGGGGGACCTCCTGGAAGTCTGCGGGTGTATCCGATATCAACGGCAGTTAAATCACCGATAACTTTTTCCTGCGCCAGCAGTTGACGCACATAAGCGACACTCGGATCGTATAGGTGTGTTGCGGCAAAGGCGTGTTTTAGTTCCGTGTCTTTGATAAGACTGTAGATATGACCTGCTGCTTCAGCGTTAAGTGCTAACGGTTTTTCACATACAATATGGCAGCCGAGTTCAACTGCCAATTCAATAACCTCGGTGCGTAAAATAGCAGGCGTTGTTAGCGCGACGATATCTGGCTTATGTTCCAATAAACTTTTTCGCCAATCAATTGAAGCATCAGGTACGCCTAAGCCTGACGCAACTTTTTGAACGATATCCGGTTTGCGTGCACAGATAGCAAGCACATCAACACCGTAATGCTGAAATGCTTTTGTGTGTCCTTCAGCGGACCAACCTGCGCCGACTACAACTGCTTTTAATTTTTCCATGATTTTATAGTGAATCTGAGTATATGTTCACATTTCCCGGAAGGTGCAGTTTCCTAACCGCACCATAACTGTCTATTTTAGGATTTTCTAAACATGGGAACCTTCTTCAGTCCCGTAGGGACGATATGTTTATAGAAAAACGGTGAACAACTCCTCTTTAGTCCCAATCTTCATGCCTATTCAGAAGGGTTTTAGAACAAGAAATATTTTCTTAAATTGACGCCTATGATGCAGTTAGGAAACCTCGCCCACCGAAATGTAACATTAACTTCGACTGGCAAGTTTATTGGCAAAAATACTAATTAGTCCACCAAGCATAATATATCCAAAAATGACTTCAAGTGTGACAAGGATACGCGCAGAGGTATTGTCCGCGACCACATCCCCGAATCCTAATGTCGTAAAGGTTACGATGCTAAAGTAAAAAGATTTCCAAAATGTTAAATCTTCGTTTGCTTCTGCACCGGTTGCTTGGTGAAATCGAGGTGTGGTTTCCTGAATCCATTCTGGGAACCACGTTGGTGCTGGCATATACACTAGTGAGAACGAAAGGGCAATCAGCAGTGACCAGAATGCCCAAAGTACCAGGCTGCGCCCATAATCTGAACTCCATTTCCAAACTAATGCCCAAAACGGATGTTTTTCTTTGAAAGCACGTATGAACTGTTGATCCGACACGTAACGCTTGAAAAATGGATTCAAAACCCCATTAATATCTTCACTATCCAAATAGAATTCGGTTGGCGGCTCTGACTGATGGGTAAACTTGTTCCGCAGCCATTGCCATATCGTGTTTGGGATATAACTTACGTCTCGATAAGATACCGCAACAGCAAACCGTGCAGAAGTGAAGTCAATCATTCCAAAAAATTTGGAATGATTAAAAATCGTGGTTTCGGAGAAGCGTGCTTGCACACAGTCTAATTCTTTATTGAAAAATGCACTACTGAAATGGGCAGCGTCTTGGAATATCGCATTTCTGAGAACAGCGTTTTCCTGGAATTGCACCTCGTTGAAGTCTGCAACCTGTTGGAAACTGGTTTGCCGAAAGCATGCTTTTCCACAAAAGGTTGTCCCGCGAAAAAGGGCAGCGCCTTCAAATTTCGATTCTCCAAAATCACAAGAATTTTGGAACACAGTCCTACGGAAGTAAACAGCATCTTGAAAAACGCAATTTCCGAAAAAGACCTCTTTTTGAAAATCGGTTTTTTCGAATTTGACACTGTTCTTGAACGTACACCCTATGCAAACAATTTCTTTATCCACCACAGATTGTTCATTGGATTCAGTTGAAAAGACGATTGCTCCTTCAATAATACAATTTGTCAAAAATACGCCTTCATAATCCGCTTGCAAAATTGAGAGGAACGTATCTGCATCAAGTGTTTGTTCGGTCCCATGGTAAACTTGCATTTAAACTCCAACTGTGGAAGCAATAGTTTTGTGTTTAGACAGAAATAGACATATAACAATTAGACTTTTGAAACTGATGTTAACAGAGCGCCCCGTATGGTTATGCCAAAATTTCGTTGACAATCCGTGCCTTTTCTTCAACACCAGTTAACCGATGATCAAGCCCCTGAAACTTAAAGGTCAACCTTTCGTGATCAATACCGAGTTGATTGAGTATAGTAGCGTTAAGGTCTCTGACAGAGACAGGGTCTTTGACAACATTGTAACTGAAATCATCAGTTTCACCGTGGACGATCCCACCTTTGATGCCGCCACCTGCCATCCATACTGTGAAACACTTGGGATGATGGTCTCGTCCGTAGTTATCCTTCTTGAGTGCCCCTTGGCAATAGACAGTGCGTCCGAATTCACCACCCCATACAACGAGCGTATCATCAAGCATACCACGTTGTTTCAGGTCTTGAACGAGTGCTGTTGCAGGTTGGTCAATGTCACGGCACTGATCACGGATGTCTTTTGGTAAATTACCGTGATGGTCCCAACCGCGATGGAAGATTTGAACGAGTCGGACATCGCGTTCCATCATGCGACGCGCAAGGATACAGCAGTTGGCAAATGTGCCAGGTGTGTCAACCTCGGGACCGTACATCTCCTTAACTTTGTCAGACTCCTGTTTTAAGTCTGTGAGTTCGGGGACAGAGGACTGCATGCGGAATGCCATCTCATATTGTGAGATACGTGCATGTGTTTCTGGATCACCAACTTCCTCGTATAGTTCGTTATTTAGTTTGACGAGGGTGTCCAACATGCGTTTGCGTGCTTTTTCGCTCATACCTTTTGGATTTGAAAGGAATAGCACCGGATCGCCTTGGCTGCGGAGCAGGACACCTTGATGTTCGGAGGGTAGGAATCCCGATCCCCATAGCCTGTTATAGAGTGCTTGTGCCGGCCTTCTTGCGGACCATGTTGCGTTCATGACGATAAAAGATGGTAGATTATTGTTTTCAGTCCCTAACCCGTAGCTAAGCCATGCGCCGAGGCTCGGTTTGCCGGGCGTTTCATCGCCCGTACAGACGAAGGTAATCGCCGGGTCGTGGTTAATCGCATCGGTATGAACACTTTTGATGATGGCAATGTCTTTGACCATAGATGCGGTATGTGGCAGCAACTCACTAAGCCATGCCCCATCACTACCATTATCGTGCTGTTTGAACTCAAAGATAGAGGGTGCAATCGGGAAACGTTTCTGTCCAGAGGTCATCGTAGTGAGACGTTGCCCCATCCGGACGGTTTCCGGTAGGTCTTTATCAAACCATTCGCCCATTTTCGGTTTATAGTCAAACATGTCCATCTGCGAAGGTGCACCGGACATGAATAGATAGATTGCCCGTTTTGCTTTCGGAGCAAAGTGCGGGAGGCCTGACAACCCGCCAGTCTGTGGCACTGCTTGCTGTTCAAGTGCATTAACGATACTACTCGGTAACATTGACGCAAGGGCTGCACCGCCAAGTCCCATCGCACACTTCCCAAAAAATTGGCGGCGTGTTTCAAGTTTCAGATATTCCTTAATTGGGTCCATTTTTCCTCCTTTGGATGTATGCTCTTTAATCAGGTGTTGCGATGCATTTCTTAACATTATTGACAGGTGCGCGGACAAAACGCGCGCCTATCAGTAAATACCTATGCTTATGCCAAAATTTCGTTGACAATCCGTGCCTTTTCTTCAACACCAGTCAACCGATGGTCAAGTCCTTGGAACTTAAAGGTCAACCTTTCATGGTCAATGCCGAGTTGATTGAGTATAGTAGCGTTAAGGTCTCGGACAGAGACAGGGTCTTTGACGACATTGTAACTGAAGTCGTCAGTTTCGCCATGAACGATCCCGCCTTTGATGCCACCACCTGCCATCCACATCGTGAAACACTTCGGGTGATGGTCGCGCCCATAATTATCTTTCCTGAGTGCACCTTGGCAATAAACAGTGCGTCCAAATTCACCACCCCACACAACGAGGGTTTCATCGAGCATACCGCGTTGTTTCAAGTCTTGGACGAGTGCTGTTGCAGGTTGGTCAATGTCACGGCACTGGTTGCGGATATCATTCGGTAAGTTGCCATGCTGATCCCAACCGCGATGGAAGATTTGAACGAGTCGGACATCGCGTTCCATCATACGGCGTGCAAGGATACAGCAGTGTGCAAATGTGCCAGGTTTGTTGACATCGGGCCCGTACATCTCCTTAACTTTGTCTGGTTCCTGGTTCAAATCCGTAAGCTCCGGAACAGAAGATTGCATCCTGAATGCCATCTCATACTGTGAGATACGTGCATGTGTTTCTGGATCACCAACTTCTTCATAGATTTCTTCGTTGAGTTTGACGAGTGTGTCGAGCATCCGTTTGCGTCCCTTTTCACTCATGCCTTTCGGATTTGAGAGGAATAGCACCGGATCGCCTTGGCTGCGAAGGAGTACGCCTTGATGCTCAGAAGGTAAAAATCCAGCCCCCCAAAGTCGATTATAGAGTGCTTGTGCCGATTTTCTACCTGTCCACGTTGCATTCATCACAATGAAAGCAGGCAAATTATTGTTTTCAGTGCCTAACCCGTAGCTCAGCCATGCGCCGAGGCTCGGTTTGCCGGGCGTTTCATCACCCGTACAGACGAAGGTAATCGCCGGGTCGTGGTTAATCGCATCGGTATGAACACTTTTGATGATGGCAATGTCTTTGACCATAGATGCGGTGTGCGGTAACAATTCGCTAAGCCATGCACCATCGCTTCCATTATCGTGCTGTTTGAACTCAAAAATAGAGGGTGCAATCGGGAAACGCTTCTGTCCAGAGGTCATCGTAGTGAGACGTTGTCCCATCCGGACGGTCTCCGGTAGGTCTTTATCAAACCATTCACCCATTTTCGGTTTGTAGTCAAACATGTCCATCTGCGAAGGGGCACCGGACATGAATAGATAGATAGCCCGTTTTGCTTTCGGGGCAAAGTGCGGGAGGCCTGGCAACCCGCCAGTCTGTGGCACTGCTTGCTGTTCAAGTGCATTAACGATACTACTCGGTAACATTGACGCAAGGGCTGCACCGCCAAGTCCCATCGCACACTTCCCAAAAAATTGGCGGCGTGTTTCAAGTTTCAGATATTCCTTAATCGGATCCATTATTTATCTCCTTTGTATACAATCCGCTCTTGTAGGAGGGCTTTGCAAGCCCGATTTCCTTTGAGATTATGCCAAGATTTCGTTGACAACCCGCGCTTTTTCCTCAACCCCAGTTAACCGATGATCAAGCCCCTGGAACTTAAAGGTCAACCTTTCGTGGTCAATGCCGAGTTGATTGAGAATAGTAGCGTTTAGGTCGCGCACAGAGACAGGGTCTTTGATAACGTTGTAGCTGAAGTCGTCAGTTTCACCGTAGACGATCCCGCCTTTGATGCCGCCACCTGCCATCCACATCGTAAAGCACTTCGGATGATGATCGCGTCCATAGTTATCCTTCTTGAGTGCCCCTTGGCAATAGACAGTGCGTCCGAATTCACCGCCCCACACAACAAGGGTATCATCAAGCATACCGCGTTGCTTTAGGTCTTGGACAAGTGCGGTTGCGGGCTGGTCAATGTCGCGTGCCTGATTCCGTATGTTTTTCGGCAAATCGCCGTGCTGGTCCCAACCGCGATGGAAGATTTGAACTAAGCGAACATCCCGCTCCATCATCCGACGTGCAAGAATACAGCAGTTGGCAAATGTGCCAGGTGTGTCAACCTCGGGACCGTACATCTCCTTAACTTTGTCAGACTCCTGTTTTAAGTCTGTGAGTTCGGGGACAGAGGACTGCATCCTGAACGCCATCTCATATTGCGAAATACGGGCATGCGTTTCTGGATCACCAACTTCCTCATAGATTTCTTCGTTGAGTTTGACGAGTGTGTCGAGCATCCGTTTGCGTCCCTTTTCACTCATGCCTTTTGGGTTTGAGAGGAATAGCACCGGATCACCTTGACTGCGGAGTAACACGCCTTGATGTTCTGATGGAAGAAAACCAGAACCCCAAAGGCGATTGTAAAGTGCTTGTGCACCCTTCGGCCCGCTCCATGTCGCGTTCATCACAATAAAAGCAGGCAGGTTTTGATTCTCACTGCCTAACCCGTAGCTAAGCCATGCGCCGAGACTCGGTTTGCCAGGTGTTTCGTCCCCGGTACAGACAAAAGTGATAGCTGGGTCGTGGTTAATTGCATCAGTATGAACACTTTTGACAATAGCGATGTCTTTCACCATAGACGCGGTGTGCGGTAACAATTCGCTAAGCCATGCCCCATCGCTGCCGTTGTCATGCTTTTTGAACTCAAAGATAGAAGGGGCAATTGGAAAACGTTTCTGTCCGGAGGTCATCGTGGTGAGACGTTGTCCCATCCGTACCGTCTCCGGTAAGTCTTTATCAAAGAATTCCCCCATTTTCGGTTTGTAATCAAATAGGTCCATTTGCGAAGGTGCGCCGGACATAAATAGATAGATTGCACGTTTCGCCTTCGGTGCAAAGTGTGGCAGTTCAGGTAAACCGCCAACTCGTGTTCCTGCTTGCTGTTCGAGGGCTTGGACAATACTACTCGGTAGCATTGTGGCGAGGGCTGCACCGCCAAGTCCCATCGCGCATTTGCCGAAGAATTGGCGACGTGTTTCAAGTTTCAAATATTCTTTAATCGGGTCCATTGTTTATCTCCTTTTGCAATGTCTACTGTTTATTTGGGACATTGCTATGCTTTACCTGTTTGCAGGTGGTGGTTGAATATTCAATTCCACTGATGCTGGGATATCCAGTTCTAAATCCGGCAGTTGTTCAAGCAATTTTTGAAGCGGTTCCATATCCTGAATTGGATTATTCCCAACTTTTAAACTTTTTAAACTTGTAAACTGTTCAATTTGGCTAATGTCGTTGATTAGGTTACGGTCAACATGCAAAACACTTAACTGTGTGGCTCCAGCAATTGGTGAAATGTCTTGAATTTGATTATCTCCAAGCCCCAACTCAATCAAACGTGTTAGATTGGTAAGTGGTGAGATATCACTAATTTGATTACCCCAGATCACTAACTTCGTCAACAAAGTCAAGTCAGTGATGGATTTGATGTCACTGATTTGATTACGCCAAGCCCATAATTCTGTCAATCGATTCAAACCAGCAAGCGGTTTTATATTACTAATTAAATTACCTCCGATATTTAACTCTACTAACGAAACCAATCCAATTAGAGGTGTAATGTCATTGATCTGATTTCTATGAAGTCGTAGCTTTGTCAACTGTGTTAGGTTTTTGAGTGGTTTTATGTCGGTAATCTGATTATTACTCAGCCACAACTCAGACAATTGCGTCAGTCCACCGATTGACATTATATCACTAATCTGATTTCCCCAAAGCCATAACTTTTTTAACTG
Source organism: Candidatus Poribacteria bacterium (assembly GCA_965221425.1). Classification (GTDB taxonomy): domain Bacteria; phylum Poribacteria; class WGA-4E; order WGA-4E; family WGA-3G; genus MSPOR6. The sequence goes on from OZ244889.1 coordinate 3,200,592, forward strand.
CTTCAAGTTTGCGATTGGTTTTATGTCAATGATCTGGTTTCCGCCGAGGGATAGTTCTGTTAACTCTGTTAATCCATTGAGCGGTGTGAGATCGCTGATTTGATTCTCCTTGAGGTATAATCCTGTTAACTTTGTTAATCCACTGAGCGGTGTGAGATCACTGATTTGATTCTTGCGAAGTTGCAAAGTGATTAAACTCGTTGCTTTTTCCAGCCCTGTTAAGTCTTTTATGTTTCTGTTATAAGCATGCAGATGCTCTAATGCTGCCAACTTTTCTGGCGGGACAGCGTCGTTGCGTCCCAGACCGAGTGCTTTCCGGACAACATTGGCTAAGTTGGCATCAGGAATAGTGGGATCCGGGGTCCCTACTTGAATATCTAATCTCAAATTCGGAAGTCGTGTTTGTAGTCTCTGAAGTGGTTCCATATCCAGAATTGGATTTCCTTTAACAGCTAATCGCGTTAAACCTGTTAAATTTTCAACCGGACTGATATCCTTGATTTGATTTCCATACATCAATAATTCTGTCAACTTCGTTAATTTAACGAGCGATTTGATGTCGTTGATCTGATTGCTTGAAAGCCATAACTGTGTGAGATTCGTCAACCCAGCAATTGGCGAGATGTTGTCAATTTTATTTCCGCTTAGCAATAAACTACGAAGTTGTATTAGTCCCTCAATTGGTTTAATGTCCCTGATTCCATTATCGTTAAGGGATAATGATGTCAACTGTGTCAATTTAGATAGGGTTTTAATGTCGCTGATTTGATTTCCACTGAGGTATAAATATGTTAATTGTGTTAATCCTGTCAGGGGTGCGATGTCTTGGATCTGATTTCCGGAAAGATTTAGTAGAGTCAATTGTGTTAGATCAGCAAGAGGTGTAATGTCGCTTATTTGATTGTGGTCAAGCCATAATGTTGTAAGTTCGGTTAGTCCAGCAAGCGGATTGATGTCGCTGATTGAATTTTCCATTAGAAATAATTCTGTTAACTCTGTCAATCCAGTGAGTGGTGTGATATCGCTGATTTGACTTTCCCAAAGTGATAACACCCTCAATTCTGTCAAACCTGAGAATATCGTTAAGTCGTTGATTGGATTTCCACCAATGTCTAGCTCTCTTAACTGCTTCATTCCCGCAAGTAGTGTTAAGTCGTTGATTGGATTGTTCCCAAGGAATAAATGTGTGAGTTGCGTCAAACCGGTAAGGGGTTTTATATCTCGGATTTGATTTTTGCTACACCAGAACTCTGTGAGTTGCGTCAATTCAGCGAGTGGCGTGATGTCACTGATTTGATTACTCGTGAGGTCTAGTTCTGTCAGCTGCGTCAACTTAGTGAGTAGTTTGATATTACTGATTTGATTTCCTTGAAGTTCTAAAATCGTTAATCCCGTTGCTTCTTCCAGTCCCGTTAGGTCTTTTATGTCTCTCTCTTTAGCATCTAAACTCTCCAATTTTTCCAATTCCTTTTGCGGAATAGGATCCGTTGGACCTAAACCGAGTGCTTCACGCACTGCGGCAGCTAAATTAGCATCCGGTATTGTCACGACATCACTATATGCATAACTGAGAGAAGCGATGAGTATGATAAATATAAGACAACAATTTTTCATAATACCACCTCATTGGAAAGTCAGGTATAATAATTATACCTTAATCTTCAATAGATGTTGTAATATCCAGTTCTAAATCCATTAGTTTTCGGAGCGGTTCCATATCCTGAATCGGATTCTCTTTGATATTTAAACGTGTTAAATTCGTAAAGTTCGCTATAGAACGGGCATCGCTGATTTGATTTTTATCTAACGCTAAGTGTGTCAATTGCGTTAAGTCCGCAAGCGGTGATATATCGTTAATCTGATTTCCACTCAGCCATAAGTGCGTTATCTGTTTCAAGTTCGCAAGTGAACTTAGATCGCGAAGTTGATTCCGTCTGATGTTTAACAACTGCATCTGTTGTAAGTTCACAAGCGGCGAAATATCGCGAAGTTGATTGTCCCAAAGTCCTAATTCCGTGAGTTGTGTTAACCCTGCCAGCGGCGTGATGTCGTTGATTTGATTTTTGCCGAGCCCTAATTTCGTGAGTTGCGTCAAACCGGTAAGGGGTTTTATATCACTGATTCGGTTGTCCCAGAACTCTAAGTACGTCAGCTGCATCAAGCCACTAATAGGTGTAATGTCACAAATCTGATTCTTCTCAAGTTCTAAAACTTTTAAAGATGTTGCCTTTTCCAGTCCTGTTAGGTCTTTTATACCTTTTTCTTTGGCATGTAGTTTATCCAATTCCGCTAACTTTTTTTGCGGAATAGAATCGTTTGGGCGCAGACCGAGTGCATCGCGCACTGCGGCAGCTAAATTGATGTCTGGTATTGTTACAGCAAAACTATCCATAGTGTAATTCCTTTCAAAATGAATGAACATGTGCTATCTTGTTTTTCGGCTATACTTCTTGCATTTTATTGCACCAGCACGCAGAAAAATACTTTAGTTACCTGTGAGGGGTGCTTCAATATCCAATTCCAAATCTGGAATCTGTTTTATGAGATTTTGGAGTGGTGTCGTATCTTGAATTGGATTCTCCGAAAGGTATAATTTTTCCAACTGTGTAAAATTAGTGAGTAACTTTATGTCACTGACTTGATTCCGGGTTAGTGATAACACTTCCAATTGCGTCAAGTTAGTAAGTGGTTTTATGTCACTGATTTGGTTATCAGAAAGGTATAATGTTGTCAATTGTGTCAAGTTAGTAAGTGGTTTTATGTCACTGATTTGATTCAATTCTATTCCTAATTTTGTCAACGTCTTCAAGTTGGCAAGTGGCATTATGTCGCTGATTTGGTTTTTGTCCAGCCATAATAATTCCAATTGTGTCAAGTTAGCGAGTGGCGTTATGTCGCTGATTTGATTATTAGAAAAATATAATGTTGTCAATTGTGTCAAGTTAGCGAATAGCGTTATGTCGCTGATTTGATTTTTGTCCAGCCACAACACTTGCAACTGTGTCAAGTTAGTAAGTGGTTTTATGTCACTGATTTGATTCGCTACGATGTCTAAATTTGTTAACTGTGTTAAGTTAGTTAAAGGTTTTATGTCGCTAATCTGATTATCACCAAGGTATAGGTGCGTCAGTTGAGTTAGTTCTGTGAGAGGTGTCAGGTCATCAATTTGATTCTTGCGTAACTCTAAAGTCTTTAATCCTATCGCTTTTTCCAGACCTGTTAAGTCTTTTACGTCTTTGTTATCAGCACTAAGTTTCTCTAATACTTCAAATTTCTTTTGTGAAATAGGAGCGGTTGGATCTAAACCGAGTGCTTCGCGAACAGCAGCGGCTAAGTTTTCATCTGGTATCGCCACCTCTGGTCCAGCTGAACAACTGAGAAAAACTATTGTTATTGCAAACATGAAAAAATATTTCATAGCCTTATGAAATGGGACGTTCTTTACGAACGTCCCATCCCTTTATTATCCCTTATTCAAGACTTCGTCCAAATTAAGGATAAGGTTTGCAATCATTGTCCATGTAGCGACTTCGACTGCATCTAATTTATCATCAGGTTTGGATTCACCGACAGCAATGAGTTCTTTGGCTGCCTCTGGATCCGCTTTGAGTTCTTCTGCATGCGCCTGCATCGTTTCGAGTAGCAGTGCGGCTTCTGCAGGTTTCGGTTCTCGGGCGGTTGCTATCTCAAAGATGAAAGCGATTCGTTCCTCTGATGTTTGACCACCCTCTTTAATCGTCCGTTCTGCGAAAGCACGTGCCGCTTCAACGAACTGTGGATCATTCATCAACATTAACGCCTGCATCGGCGTGTTCGTGCGTTCCCGGCGAATTGTGCATGCCTCGCGTGACGGCGCATCTAAGATATTCATCTGCGGCGGCGGTGCAGTTCGCTTCCAGAACGTATAGAGACTTCTACGATACACCTTATCAGCACCGGAATCTTTCCTAAAGGTATCAGTATTAGAACCGGTAAACCCGACCGCTTTCCAGAGACCACCCGGTTGCGGCGGTTTAACACTCGGTCCTCCGATACGTTTATATAACAACCCACTTACAGCCAAGGCGTTATCGCGCACAATTTCAGCGTCAAATCGATACCTTGGTGCGCGAGAGAACAGCACGTTATCGGTATCGCGTTCCAATTTTTTAGGCGTAACCTTTGCACTCTGGCGATATGTTGCTGATGTAAGCATCAGTTTCTGCATTACTTGTACATCCCAGCCAGATGCCACAAATTCGGTTGCAAGCCAATCGAGAAGTTCCGGATGCGTTGGCGGTGTGCCTTGCGTGCCGAAGTCCTCTGATGTTTTCACTATACCGGTCCCGAAGATATTTTGCCAGAAACGGTTAATCGTAACACGCGCGGTGAGCGGATGTCTGCGGGAAACCAACCATTTCGCGAGTGAAAGTCGATTTGGTGATGAGCCTTTTACCATTGCTGGAAGTGCTGCGGGTGTTTGTGGATAAACCTGATCGCCTCGGTGTTGATACGCACCACGTTCCAGGATGTATGCCCCGCGTGGTTCGGATCGTTCCTGCATTACCAACGTTGTCGTAAGCGAATTATTTAACGAATTCCGCTTGTTTTGGGTATCCGCTAAATCCGCGTAGAGTTTTTTCAAATCCGCATCAATTGAAACATTTCGGCGGTAGTATTCCCGAATTTGCGTCTGTTGATCGCCGTTGCGTTTACCTCTTTCAACCGCTATTGTGTCAACGATGTTTGCTGTTACCATCGGTGCATCAGATTCCATGCGGAAGAAAAAGCCTGATGGACCAGAATAGTTGACAACCTTTAGCAGCAATTCGTTATTGCCCGGGTTAAGTTGAATTTGGACTTTCTCAGTATCTGGTGCAGCATCGCGTTGGATATTGCTGGCAAGCACCTCCGCCTGATTTACCCAGACCTTCAAAGCATCATTGCTACTGAGGTAAAGCGTCGCTTTCTGTTTGGTTTCAGAGGTGATGTTTCGGTAGAGATATGTCGCACTGTTTTCACCAACAATGTCGTTATGCACCTGACCGTCCTGCCAATGTGTCTGCTGTTTCCACGTCAATTCTTGCGAACCGACAGTGAATTTATCTTTTGTATTCACAGGTTTGGTTTCCGGTTCATAAACATTATAGAAGGCGATGTTGCCGTGTTCTGCGGTAAAGGGGCCAGCAGAATGCCAGTTCCCAAGCGAGACTTTAGAACCGATCGGGTAGATTGTCGGTGCGTCTGTGACAGCAAGTCTGAACCGACCAAGATGGTGCTTGGCGTGCTGAGATTCATGCTTAAGGCGTATCCTTAGCAATCCACCTTCTGTACCGAATGGGTTTGCGACAAGAAAGATCGCTTGCCGACTATTGCCACGATTGTTATTGCTTTCCAATCCCCAACCGGTTTCAGGCTTATCGTCAATCACATTCGCAATGGCGAAATCACCGCCTCCCTGCTCCTTGTCCGCCCATGCTTTTACGATAGGAACGGATGTCCAAGGGTCTTTGGGTTCAGCAGGTTCTGCTGATTCTTCAGTTTTTTCCTCAGCGGGTTGAACCTCGTCAGTTTCTGGTGCTGCTTCTTCAGCAGGTTCTGTAGCATCTTCGGCGGGTTTCTCTTCCGCTTCTTCGGCAGGTTTCTCAGTGGTTTGTGCCTCATCAGTTTCTGGTGCTGCTTCTTCAGCAGGTTTCTCTTCATCGGTTGGTGCTGCTTCTTCAGCGGGTTGCGCTTCATCAGTTGCCGCCGCTTCTTCAGCTGCTTTTGCCGCTTCAGCTGCCTTAGCTTCTGCGGCTGCTTTTGCCGCTGCGGCAGCCTTAGCTGCTTCAACCGCTTTCTGTGCTGCTTCTTTAGCAGCATTCAGCTCTTGCTCTGCATTTGTAGCGGGAACGATGTCAACAGAAAATCCTGTCAAAACCACATTGCTATTGTCACTGCGTCCGATACCACTTCCCGGTAGGGATTTGTCAGGGAGACCTTCCAAACGCACAGCACTCCACTTACCGGCAGGCAGTTTTGCAATAACTTCATAGACCTCTTTATCAGGATTTTCACCACTTGCCAGAACAGAATTATCATCACGGATTTCAACCGTTGCGCCCCCTTGTGAAAGGACAACCTCTGGCTTGATAAATGTCCAGCGTGGCATTCTGTTTTCCCATGCAGTTTGGGCAGCATCAATCTGTGGCAATGGTCCCTTGCTTCGTGTGTCTAAGTCTTTGATCTGGTCATCATATTTTGCAAGTTGTGCCTTCTGCTCTGGTGTCGGCAACTTCACGACAGGCGGAGAATCCTTGCGGTTACCGTCCATCGCATTTTCGGTGATATTATTGAAATAGGCAAAGAGTTGATAGTATTCCTTTTGCGAAATCGGGTCATATTTATGGTCGTGGCACTGCGCGCATGCAGCGGTTAATCCCATCCAGACGGTTGATGTCGTATTGACTCTGTCAACAGCGTAACGGACGTAGTATTCCTCAGCAATTGAACCACCTTCACTTGTTGTGACGTGGCATCGGTTGAAACCAGTAGCGACACGTTGATCCAGGGTCGGTTCAGGCAAGAGATCGCCCGCCAACTGCTCAATTGTAAACTGGTCAAACGGCATCTTTTCGTTGAATGCCTTAATAACCCAATCCCTATAGGGCCACATTTCACGGTAGTTATCTAAATGTAGTCCGTGCGTATCGCCATAACGTGCCACATCTAACCAGAAGCGCGCCATGTGTTCGCCATATTCGGGCTTTGCCATGAAGGTATCAATCAGTTTTTCGTAAGCATCAGGTGAATCGTCCACGAGGAATTGGTATATTTCTTCACGGGTTGGTGGTAAACCGGTCAGATCAAAACTTAAGCGGCGGATAAGGGTGCGCCTGTCCGCTTCTTTGGCAGGTTGCAGTCCTTCTTTTTCAAGACGTGCCAAGATAAACGCATCAATTGGGTTTCGTGGCCAATCTTTGTTTTTCACAGTGGGTAACGTTGGACGAATAGGTGTGGTGAATGCCCAATGTTCTTCCCATTGTGCCCCTTCGCTTATCCACTGTTTGATGGTTTCTATTTGCTCTGGTGTTAACGTTTTATTAAAATCTGCTGGTGGCATCCGACGACTGTCGTCATCAGAGGTGATACGAAGGTAGAGTTCGCTCTCATCTGGTTCTTTAGGAACAAGAATCGGATATCCGCTCGGTTCAGAAAACGCGCCCTCTTTTGTATCAAGTCGTAGGTTTGCCTGTCGAGTCTTTTCGTCTGGACCGTGGCAGGCGAAACAGTTGTCTGCTAAAATAGGACGAATGTCCTGGCTATAATTAACGGTTGTTTGTAGGGTTTCGTGGTTATCCGCGGATGCAAAGGGAAGTCCTAACATCACGATAGATAAATAGACTAACATTGCAGTTAGTGGAATGGAACTTTTAACACTTTTCACTGGAATTCACTCCTTTTTAATAGGGTTTACAGCTGAAGTTTGTTATTATAAGAAAATTAATAATTGTTACACTTAGTTTACGAATACCGTTGAAGGTCTTGTTCACTTAGTCAGGACTTACGCATTCCCCCTTGATAAGGGGTTAAAAAGTCGTTATTTCAACGATATTTTAGTGATTTAACCCCCTAAATCCCCCTTATCAGTGGGACTTTAAAAGAAAATGCGTAAGTCCTGTTAGTTTTTTCCGTATCACACGTTTAAGTAAGGCTCACATCGCGGATATGGACAACTTGAACGGAAATGAGAGAAATATAAAAGGAATAGATCGTAGAATAAGGCAACGTGATTTTGATTACTTTGTGTCTTTATATCCTAATTTAAACGGCAAAGTGATCATGTTGTTCGACTTTGATCTAAGAGCGTATCTACACCTGCCAATATCTTTTCCAAAGCATCAATAAGATGGCGTTCACTCTCTTGATCTGTTCCTGTCACTAACGATCTCAGTCTTCTAAGTTCCCTATTTATAGATTCTTCGTCTTTTTCTTCTTGAAAAATTTTAAAAAAGTTCAACCAATATTCCGCTTCAATTCCACACAACGATTCTCTTTTTGCTATCTCCAAATAACTATCCATTATTCCTGTTCGGGCGAATCTCCCAAAGTTATTCCCACCGTCAGATACGGGTTTATCAGAAATTTTATCGCTCTTTTGGGGATACGGAGAAACGTTTTGCGGACTCACGATTTCTGTACTCAACTTTGTTTTTCTAATACATTTCCACCAGTAATTTCGGTATTCTGCAGCGTACTTCGCTAATTCCACGTAAGGTGGAAATATCTTGGGGTAGCCTGAAATCACGTTATTGAGAACCCAAGGAATCACCACGATCAAGTCCTGTTCAGCACAAGCAGCTGGGGTGACTTGGAATCGAAAACTTGGTTCACCTTCCTTTGCTAATAAGTACCAACTCTTTAACTCAATTCCCAACAAAATCCCACCTTCATGTTTATCTGTTCCGTTTGCGTCTCTTCTCAATAGAACGTCTGGAAATGTCTGTGGTTGTCTCACAAACCTATAATACATAAACTCTTCATTGGGATCCCAAACTTCGCGCATCCGATTCAATGTTGAAACGACTTGGTCTTCAATAGTCGCTCCGAATGCAGCATTTAAGGTGAAAATGTCTGTTGCCAATATTCCTTCTATGGATGTATCCGACCGAAAATAGGTAGGAAGCGCAAAGATTGCCTCACGCACACGTTCAAATACTTTGTATATAGTCGAGTCGTTCTGTGGTGGATTTCTTTTAGGCTCGACTGGAATCGTCATAGAATGTGAACTCCATTTGTATGTCGTGATTTGAAAGCCTTTCAACAGCTACTTTAAAATAGTCAAGTAAGATTTCAGCTGCATAACATTTTCGTGCCAGTTGATGCGAAGCAATCGCTGCCGAACATAAACCACCGAAGGGCTCCCATACAACATCCCCTACCTCACTACTCGCCCGGATACATAAGTCCATGAGTTTCAGAGGTTTTTGGTTGCTATGTAAACACTTATACCGCTTTTTTATTCGCTCAGTTCCGCGAACAGCAGGTTCCTGCCAGACATTTGTAATCCCGTTTTCAAAGTAAAACTTAGCTCTCATATTGGACCATTCTTCGCCCGTAAGGGGTGTTACACCATTTACAGAGAAGTAAGGTTTTCCATTCACGCTTCCATGTCTATTTGCGTACTCAACGATTTTTTCAAATGCTTCAGGCGGGGGATAGTACCAGAGATGATCTTTCGTAAAATACTTCCTCGTAGCAGCACTTTTTACGCCACAGACCTCATTAGTTTTGGAAAATGGAAGTCCCGTCCGTTCCCACTCATACCGAAGCCATCTCTGCATATCCATCTTTGTACCATTGGCACAGAATAAAACTTTTTTTGTGTATTGGACGCAAACTTCTGTCGTAACAGGAAATTTTCTAAGGGTTTTACCATTTGAGTTGCCTGCGATGTGCGCGATTCCCTTATTCCAAACATGGCAATTTCGGTACTCCCAACCATGCTTAACTAATACAGGGTGCACATTTGCCCATCCAAGTTCCGTGTTCCAAAACCAAAGTGTTGTCATGGGTGTTGCATGTTCTGACCACTTGGTTATATGAGGTTCATACAATTCGGCTAATTGTTCTGCAGTAGGTGGATCACCAGGATAACTCCCAAGCCCATAAGGACCATCCGAAACAATAACGATAGGAGATTCCCATTTATCATAGCAGTTAAGGGCATCTCCTCTGTATAAGAAAACCCCGTCTTTTTTATGATATTCCATGATTGGTTTCCTTTTTGCGTAATTGTTTCATATTACTGAAATTTGTCATAACAAATATTATGTTATATAACGTTATAGCAATCAAAAAGTTTAAAAATGATTATGCCATTTTAAGATGTAAAGGTTTTATTGTCAACATCTTTTTAAATTGGAAGGTAGAATAGAGTAAGAATGTATCATAAATGTGGTAGAATAGAATAACGCCAATTTGATAATAAGTGACATCAGCTCAATAACCGGTCTTTTCTCTGAAGGCCCACCTTGCGGTTCTTGTAGCACAAACTTTCCAGTTTGTGTGCTATGGCGCAAACTGGAAAGTTTGCGCTACAATAGGCTTTTATCAAACTCACGTTAGAATAAGAGTCGATAGCAACTTGCGTTAAAATAGAAACTACCAAGTAAACGCTACTTTCGCAAACAGTTGATTAACAGTCACCTCCGCATTTTGGTCACCGTAAACAAGATACAGAACGAAATCTTGAAGGAACATGTATTTAAAGACAGCATTCAGATTTGGCTTATGCTCCCCTCCTGACCGCAAGCGGAATGTGATCCATTTCTCATTGCCTATCTCAAAGTTTGCACTTGAACGTAGGGAAAACTTGCGGGTTTTATGTCCATCAGGAAATGTTTGCCACAGGTTTTCACCCGCAATTCCGATTGACATAAACTGGAACGGTATTAGGTTCATCGCTGTTGTAACAAAGGTAGCCTTTGCTCCCTCAAATTCACCATATTGACACACAACAAAGATACGATCTGGTTTTTGTCGGTTATACACCGCTTGCGCTGCAACCACCCAATTTGTGTGGACATCGTAAGACCAATTTCTAACGAAAAATCCTGTCTGAATCTTTTCCCCTAAATCAAATTCCACCAGTTGAAAATGATCGCCTCGTATCCTTTCACCTGCTTGGTTCCAAGTTACTTTTTGGACAGATTCAAACTTAACAGTCTGCAATAACCCCTTCTCAATAGGCCAACGGTATACACCCCAGAAACTGGGCTGTCGGATGTCTGTGAGTCGGACAAATCCGTTGACAGGATTAAATCCGGCAGAGATGTCTCTATAAGCCAGGCTAAAAATGGGATTGCCTCTACGATATATTTCCGCTAAAATAGCACGACGATTCTCACTCTCTGGTTCCCAATTTCCCGCATAATTCGCTACAAAATTGAACGCTTTTGGCAAACGAATCCTTGTATCAATAGCAGCTGACCTATTATAAATTTCCTGTCCCTCCTTTGACGCAAAGAAGACACCAACAGATGACGAATTTCCGGCATCCCATGATCCCCGCGCCAAGACGTTATGACTGTCATCTACTGTTTCTTTGACATGCATCAAGCCATAAGTTGCTTTTCCTGTTTTGCCAATTAGCTTCGAGCCATAATCTATTTCGCCAATGCGGCGACTGTAAAACAGGGAGATCGGTGCCCTAAAAATTCTTCCATCTTCTTGAAAGAAAGGGCGTCGATCCGTTAATCGCTGTTCCAGATCGGATAGGACAATACCCTGCACTTCAGACTCAATATGGCTGAAATCTGGGTTGATTGTACCTATGAAAGAGGTGCTTGTGGTTAGTTTATACGATCCATCTACACCTATTGCGGGTGTTAATCGGTCTGCCAAAGCGTCAGAATTTGAGTCATCTTCTAATCCCAATGAAAAATATCCACCGAGTTCAAATTTCTTTCCAATGTTCTTTGGATTTACCTCAAGGTTTGTCAAGCTACCGAATTCGTTTGCATCAGAAACGTTAACACCTGTATCTGCCCAGGTACTGGTTCGGTCCAGACTTTGATGGCGGCGCACTAAGTTTAAACCCCATGTCTGCTTCTCAGCACGCGGCAAGTCAAGTATTTGATATGGGATTTTCATCTCAACAGTCCAAACTGATTCTTCAACGATTGTTGCTGCTGTCCATTCACCATCCCAACCAAGGTCGCCCTGCTTTTCATCCAGTTGTGTACCAAGCGGATTTACTGCGAAGCCATAGGTGCGGCGTTTGTCATGATACGTATCAAGATAGACGGCAACATGGTCTTCAAACTTAAAACTGCCATCTTTTCGTGTCTGATTCGCAATCATAGTCGATTTATCCTGAAAACACCGAAAACCGATATAAAGTGCTGTTCCATCAAATCCAAGATATACTTGAGTTTGATCTGGTACTGTCGTTTCCAATTCTGCTACTACGAACTTTTCAATTGGTGTCACTTGTTGCCAAGGAATATCATCAAGTTTACCATCTATCACAGGAGCGGTTTCAAATTTTTTAACTTCTATCGTCTGTGAATAAGCCGTTAGGTTCATAAACAGGAAGCAGGCGATAAAGCAGCACAAAAGTGTTTGAAAAGTAGCAAAGTTTTTCATTTTTATCCTTTTAAATATTTGGGTTTCTGAAAAATAAAAATCTGGCACTAAAAGCAAAAGGGTTGAACTAATCTCGGTTTGATAATATTTCAACCAAAGTAGCTTAGCACCAGAAAATCATGGGTGTTGTTTTGTCGTTTGAATCACAAGTTTTGAAGTTTTTAGTCTGTATGCATAGATAGAAGAAGATATTTGCTTTAGAATTTACGGATGATTAACTGAAGTTTCTATGTTCAATTCTTGAAGAACTGCAATAGCCTTTTTTGCTAAATCAGTTGTCGGATCTCTTTTAACGATTCGGTTCAATTGTAACACAGCTCGATCGTCTCCATCCTTTGCCAACGCTAATGCTTCTTCAAACCCTTTGAGTGAATAACTAAAGTCTCTTGGCAGGACAGTGAGGTCATGGTTTTTCCAGTAATACTTGAGATCATCAGATTCCCAGTTGCGATAAACATCGTCCCATTGCAATGAGTTGAAGATGTTCAAGTGTGGTTCAAGCATGTGTTCTGCTATCGGGTCGTCAACTGCTTGATACCGATTGTCAAGTGACACACGAAGTCTATCCTCAGTCAAATTCGGTAGTGCCTTGTGGATAGTCAAAGCAGGGAATATCAACGTGTCGCCTATCTCGTAGTTTGTGGAATGCCATTCACCTGACAATTCGTCAGTATTAACGCATAACCCACCAGCACCGAGTGAAAAGTGGTGTTCCATGACCCTATTGACTTTGTGTGAACCGGGCAGAACAGCCAAACCGCCCAATTCTATCGGACAATCACCAACTGGTGCCCAACAGGTGTAGGTCTGGAAATTGCCTTGGAAATGAACGAAGTCTTGATGTATCGGTGTCGTGTGCGCGGTATACTTCGGATACCAGAGACGTGCTATCTTCTGTGGATGCGGCAGCACCTCTCTACCGATAATCTTCTCTACCATGTCAACGACTTCGGGCCAATGTCCTGAACGGTGGAACGCCTCTAACTTATATACTCCATGGTATACATCGGTATATTCAGGATCGCCCTCAGTACACTGCGTAGAAATATCAGCGATGCCGTCCATCGGATCGGTACCTGCAACGAGCCAACCGCCTTCCTGCATTGTCGTTAGCATCTCTTGCCGCAACGCCAAGAGTTTGTCAGGGTCTTGTAGTTTCTTAAAAAAAAGATACCCTGCTTCTGACATCCGGGCGCGTAACTCTTCTGAATCGTTTATCGCATCATTTGATACGCGAAGTTCCTTTAGTTTCTCCATTTTAGTTTCTCCGAAATTCGTTTACTCTTTATCCTAGTCTTTACATCAGACTTAATAAATTCAACCTGCATCTACTTTCAAAGAACTATTGATCAGTAATGTTCATGGTCTTTAATGGAATTTAATCTCTTTTATTATAGTGAATTTCAGGAAAGATTAATTTCAGGAAAGATTTCCTTGCATAAAATGCTCTTGAAGTAGATCCATGTCCCCGTCCTTTGGTTCTTGGTTGGATGTACACACCCATTTTACCAGTAAAAGCAGAAAAGCCTTTAGTACGAATTGTTTCTCTAACTAAATCGTAATCTGCTTTTACTTGACTGAAAACTCCTGCATCATCTAAATCGTATGATGTAACACGATAGAGAATTGATCTTTTTTCCTGTTGACTCTCCCAAATTCTTGCAGCTACAACCATGTGCCTTAATTTTGAAAACAAATGACTATTTTCGAATTCAGTATTTGCTACGTCATCAGGTTTAAACATTGTAATTGCCATCGTCTCTTTAAAGGTCAACTTACCATTTTTCAGGTATCTCAAGGAACACATTTTTAATTCCCACGATCCAGCGTTAGGTTTCTGTAATGAATTTATCGGTAAACCTAAATGTTTTTCAATAACCTGGCCCACCCAACCTTTATTTTTTCCACCACCTTCTTTAAACACTGGAACTTCATATTTATCAGCTAAAGTGCGAAGGTCTTGACCCTCAATTGTTGATAGGTTCTTGAGTGATTCCTGTCTATCCAAAAGCATCTCCTTACTGTTGTATTTGTCAGTATTATCTTTAAATAAGCTATAGGACAACTCATCAATACGCATCTGGGCAATTTGGTTATATGCGTCGTCTTTCTCGATCATTATCCATTTGCGGTTATGTTGCTCAGCAACCACGGCTGTAGTCCCAGAACCTGAGAATGGGTCAAGAATGAGATCGCCTTCATTAGTTCCTGCTAACATAATACGATTGACAACTGCTACAGGTTTTTGAGAAGGATGTTTACCATGCTTTCGCTCTGTTCGTGGCGTAAGCGGAATTTCCCACATGTTTCGCATCTGCTTTCCACTGTTCATTGCCTTCATTGTTTCATAATTGAACGTCCAATTTTTTGCTTTTTTGCTTTCATTGTTGACAGCCCAAATGATGAATTCAGTAGACTCAGTAAACATTCGACAGGTAATATTAGGCTGCGCATTAGGTTTGAACCAAACAATTTGAGAAATAATCCGTCTGTCAAACATATTTTGAAGAATGAAACCAATTGTAAAGATACAGTGAAAAGATCCAAAAATAAATAGATTTCCGTTTGTCTTTAACACTCTCAGCACCTCTTTTATCCAATTCACTGAGAACTGAAAATAGTCGTCCTTTGAAAAAATATCCCACTGTTCCTGCATCGTAACATGAGAACTAAATGCCCACCCCAATCCTTTTGTTTTAGACATATTAAACGGTGGATCGGTGATACAACAATCAAAGACTCCATCTGGAAAGGAAGAAAGAATTTCTAAGCAGTCGCCTGAAAGAATTTGATTAACAGGAAGATTATCGATTGTTCCTCCTGAAGTAGTTGGTGAATATTCTATGCCTTCAGAAGAAGGATCGTGAATTTCACCCTCCACAATAGCAGGTGCTTTTTTGGGGTTTTTTAGCGGGTGGATACCTGTTGAGAGATACTCAATCAATTGGGCTTTTCTTAACGACGAGTACCCTTGCAATCCACGTTTCTTGAGTTCTTTTCTCAGTTCTATGTTTCGCATTTGGTGAAAATTCATCTGTTTGATTTGCTCCTTTCAGAATCTTTGTGGAAAGCAGACAGAACATGAAAACAGCAACTTTGTAGTCTAAACTACTATACAGTTCATTATAAGAAAAGCAAGAAGTATGTCAAGTTTTAAGTTTGTTCCCGAGTTAGTAAGTTGCTATACGGATATTTTACATCAGGCATAGTTTCAGTTTATCCTTGTCTATTTTCCTCAAGCCACTCAACGGCGAAGTCAACGACAACGCGTTGCGGCATGAGTTGGCAATCCGCGATGCCGACCTTCCCGTACCGAACTACTTTGCCTGCATCAGAACGCAAAAAATCCTCTCCGAGGCGATCGAAATCCGAAGCGTCTACATGGATATCTTCAAAAGTGGTCCATATCCTTGACCCCGCCTGTGAGATTGGGGCACTCTCCTGTACGATGCGTTTGGTCGGAAAGTCTCCCCGATATTCTGCAAGATGTATGGATGTATTACTCGAATGATCAACACCGAGGAGCAGAACATAACCTTGTAAATCGTAGATTCTGGCAAGTGGTGAATTTTCACCCATACCATAAGCCATGGAATGCTCATTTATGATGTCCAATGCTTGGGGACCGCGTGCGCAGAAGGAACTCTGTGGATGTGCGCTTCGGAGAACGCCGCTCTGTTTTCGGAAGGTTTCAGCAATTTTACCCATTGAGCGGGTAGGGGTCAAATTAGGGTCGTAAGCAGGCATTGTTTCGCGTATCGTTCGCCACCACGATTCAGGCACAGACGGATTCTCCCATTGACTCGGATCGCTGAGGTCGGTCGAGTGGGTCGGCATTACAAGCGTGCCAGTTTCCCCCAATACCTCTTGCAGTGCCATAATGACAGCGACGGCACCACCACAGACCCATCCCATCGCGCTCAAGGACGAATGGACGAGTAAGACTATGCCTTTTTCAATACCGAGTGTTGTAAAATCAGCTTGTAGCGATTCGATCGTGGCGGGTGTCTCCGTCTTGCGAACCGCTTGACCTTCAGACATTATCAACCACCTCAATCCTCTGTGGGGACAAAGTAATCACATTTCGCTGCAATAGCACAAGCTATAAGTCCTGAAGAGGTTCCAATTTGTCCCCTTCTTACCTGTTAACAAATTATACCATGAACCTATCTCTAATATAACATTCCCAAGTCTTTTATTTTGTGCCTATTGCCAGTATATGAGAGCTCATACCGAGTATTGACGGTTCTGCTTCAACCTTCCGAATGAAATCTAAAACAGCAGCACGTTGGTTAGGGTTTTCCCAATAACTTTCAACTGATCTAAAAAGCCATGCCGGTCCTTGCACAGCAAGCGTCGCTTGATGCTCAAAACCGGCTTCAACAACTTCAGAACTGAGTTCTTCGGGTCGGTGAAGATATGCATCCGTAAAAAATTCTAAATTCTCCGTTGGGTTGCGATGATAACCCGTTTCAATGTCATCTTGAACAATGTCTCTGGAGACCGAGTTGCCTAATCGGTCCTTGCAGAAAAGATCAAGTAGAGAAGCGAACCGCGAGATACCGGCAGCAACCATAATTCCGCCATTCCGTAAGACACGATATGCTTCTCTCAGAGCAAGCAGCCGCTCACTTTTATCTATCAGATGATAGATCGGTCCCAATAATAGAACAGCGTCCGCAGACATTGACGAAAAACGTAGTGTCCGTGCGTCACCAATTGATATACTGGCAATCGGGTGTTCTGGCTGTTGATTCGATGCTTCTTTCGCTTGTTCAATATGTAAATCCACAGGATCCACAAGGTGGACTTCATAGCCTGCCTTTGCTAACCAACAGGCGTAGGGGCCAGAACCACCACCAATGTCTAAAACGACTGCGGGTGGCGTGGGTAAATAGCGCATGATAATCTCTTGTGTCCGTGTGAATTCTATCTGGCCTCTGACATCATTTGTAAGTCTTTTCGACTCTTGTGTTTGTCTATAGAACGAAAGAATCTCATCTGAAAGCTGATACAAACGTTTATTCCTTCCTGTGGCGTTGATTCGCAATGTATAAATAATTACAGCACTTTTTCATACGCATAAGTCCAATCAACAACCTTATAACCGCAGTTACTGTAAAAGAGCAATGCAAGAATATTATTCCAATCCGTACTAAGTGAAGCATGCTTGTATCCGACTTTTTGCATCTCTTGAAGTGAATATTGCAGCAAATATTTGCCCAACCCTTGTCCATGGTAATCATCTTCAACACCGAGCCAGTCGGTATAGACCCAATCTTGCACTTCGGCATGGCTTGAAAACTCTCCGCAAGAAACATTCCAACAGACACCCACCTCTTCATCATCTTTGTGTGCCGTTATGTTACAGTTCGGCAGTTCACCGCGACCCTCTTTCCAGTCAACAGAAAGTGTTACTGGTAGACTTGAGGGTGTTGGTTCCACAGTGAAGTTTTCCCAATCCAAAAATACCTGTCCGTTGCAACGTTTGTAGCCGTTGAGTCCAAGAAGTGCTTGAACGTGGTCAAGTGCATTTGATAGGTGTGCATATTCAAAGTGATAGAAACGGTATCTATAGATTTTAGAAAAAGCGATTATTCGAGAAACGTTATGTGATTTTAGATAGGTTTCTGCTTTTTCAAGTGCATCTTGTCCAGCATGCCGCGAACCGCGTTCGTACCCAAAAAACCTGATAACACCATTGTTCACTTTCTCACTGTTTTCATTTTCGTCTTGATAGTAACCTACGTGAATAAATGCCTGGACCGCGCCATTTTGCATTGCAACGAAAGCTGTTTCTGCTTCAAGATCATCATCGGTTCTATCTGCTTTACCGGTAGCAACGCTCATCACATTAGTAAACTCCTCTTCATTTACGGGGTAGCAATGTGGCACATCGGCAGTAATGCGGTTATAAAATTGCGTTAAGGATGTCTGTAAGTCAGGCGTATATTGTAAAATTTCCATCTGTTCTACTATCTCTTTTGTGGATCTCACACATCGGTGTTCTCACAATACTTTTTCAAAATCATAAGTCCAATCTACAACTTTATATCCGCAGTTGCTATAAAAAAGAATTGGAAGGTATTCACAACATTCAGTATTAAGAGAAGCATGTCGGTATCCGACTTTATGCATCTCTTGAAGTGAGTATTGAAGCAAGTATTTTCCCAAACCTTGTCCCTGAAATCTATCTTCAACACTGAGCCATTCCGTATAAACCCAGTCTTGTGCATCGGGGTGACTTGAATATTCACCACCGCAGACAGACTCACAGATACCAATTTTTTCACCTTCTTGGTAGGCACGCACAGTACAGTTTGGACGTTGCCCATACCACCCTTCTTCCCAATCTACAGAGAGTGTTACCGGCAACCTTGGAAGTATTGGTGTGACAGAGTAGTTTTTCCAATCTAAGAAGACTTGACAATAGTGAGGACTGTAACCGTTGTGTCTGAGAAGGGCATAAACATGATCAAGGGTAATTGAAAGAAAAGCACATCTTAAATGAAAAAAACGATATTTATACGATGAGAAAGCGGTAATTTGGGTTACGTTATACGTTTTCAGATATTCCTCCGCTTTTTCAAGCACGGTTTGTCCGGCATGTCGCGCTCCGCGTTCGTAACCAAAAAACCGGATAACACCTTCGTGCCCTTCATTGTTGTTCCCATACCAACGATGACCAACATGGATAAATGCCTGCACTACGCCATTTTGCATCGCAACAAACGCTGTTTCTGACTCAAGACCATCATCGTTATTATCGCTTTGACCTGTGACACCGCACATTGCATCAGCCAGTTCTTCCTTCTTTACGGGGTAACAATGTGGCACGTCGATGGTCAGGCGATTGTAAAATTGGGTTAAAGGTGTAAGGAGGTCCGGTATATATTGGATAATTTCCATCTACTATTTCTATCCTCTATTGCGGAACATCCCACAGCAGAATTGTTCCATCCCAACTGCCACTGGCGAGAGTTTTACTATCTGGAGAGAATGCTATTGATTTGACACTCCATTTATGGCCGGAATAGGTTCGCTTTAGCTTGCCAGTTTTTACATCCCACAACCGGATCCGGTCATCATCACCTACGCCAGCAAGGGTTTTGCCATCTGGAGAATACGCTATGAAATCAGCAGCATCGTCATGCCTTTCAAACGTTTGTCTATCTTGTCCGAGACTTATAATAGACTTAACTACTTCAAACTTTGTGGTATGTTGTTCATACGTCTGTATCTTTTCTCCTGTCTTTGCATCCCATAACTGAATACGCCGCCCCGAACTTGCAAGCATTTTACCATCTGGAGAATACGCTATTGAAAATCCACTACCTGCATTAGGTAGCGTAAATATTTCCTTTCCTGTATCAACATCCCAAAAACGAACAATTCCATTAAATCCGCCACTCGCCAACGTCCGGTTATCTGGAGAAAAAGCAACTGAGAAAGCCCTTCCCCTCACCTCATCAAGAGTATGGACCTGTTCTCCTGTAATCACATCCCACAAGCGGATTGTCTGATCATTACATGCGCTTGCCAACATTCTTCCATCCGGAGAAAATGTCACAGAACGGATATCATCTGTATGCCCTTTGAGAGTCATTATCTGTTTTCCGGTATCTGAATCCCATAATCGTAGTTCACCGTCCCAACTTCCGCTCGCTAATGTTCTATTATTTGGTGAATATGCCACAGAATTTATTCCCTGTTTATGTCCTTCAAGAGTCAGCTTGTGCTGTTTGGTCCCTACATCCCATAACAGAATTGCGTAGCCACTTGCACTTGCTAACGTTTTCCCATCTGGAGAATACGCCACGGAACTAATAGTGCGCTTATGTCCTATAATGCTAAGCTTCTCTTTTCCTGTTCCAATGTTCCACAATTGAATCGTACCACCCCAACTCAGACTTGCAAGTGTTTTACTATCAGGAGAGTATATAATTTCTTGGACAGAACTTCCTCGCGCAAAAAGAGTCTGTTCCAATTGTCCTGTCTCTACATTCCACAACTGGATGTTCCCAACATCACTACTTCCTCCAGCAACGAGAGTGTGGCCATCAAGGCTAAATGCGACAGAATTGACCCGACCGTCGTTTGCAGAAAAGGTCTGCTTGAGTTCTCCAGTATTAACATCCCATAAACGAACTGTGTGGTCCCAACTGCCACTCGCGACGACATTATTATCTGGGGAAAATGTAACTGAATTCACCCAATGCGTATGTCCCAAAGCGGTGGCTTTAGGTTGTCCGGTGTTAGCATCCCATAAACGAACCGTGTGGTCCCAACTTCCACTTGCGATCATTTTGCCATTCGGGGAAAACGCAATTGAATGAACTGCATTTGTATGTCCGGAAAGGGTTTGTTTGAGTTTTCCGTTTACTATGTCCCATAAATGAACCTTGCCATCATCATCTCCACTTACGAGCATATTCCCATCTAAAGAAAATGCTAAAGAACGGACATCACCCGTATGGCCAATAAGTATACTATCTTGTTTGCCTGTCCTGATATCCCAGAGCCGAATAGAATAATCATCTCCTAAACCACCGCCGCCTGCTACTGTTATCCCATCTGGTGAGAAAGCAACGGCACGAACGGCATTCGCGTGTTCAGTGTATAGGGCAACTTCAGCACCAGTTTGGGAATGATACAGCCAAACGCCAATGCTACTCGCTACGGCAAACAGCCTTCCGTCCGGTGAGTACGCTATATCCTCTATGAATCCTTTACCGAGGCGTGCTTTTGCACCGTTAGGTAAGCTAAACTCGGTATAGTCTTGTGGAAATGCGTTGGTTAGAAACAATGCAAAAAGTAAGGATAAGGTAATGATGGATGTGTATATTGTTTTCATCTTCTCATCTCCTTTTAACGAAGTGCAGTGGATATAGCGAACTTTGAAATTATTGGGACATTTTGATAAACCTATTTAGAAATATAACGGACAACAGAAGTTATAGAGCAAACTGTTAGTTCGCGTCATAAAGGGACACAAACTAAATGAAGTTTAAATAAATATTTCGGTAAGGGACGAGGTTAGGAAACCTCGCCAGCAGCAGGTGTACATCTCTGCTGGTGAGGTTTCCTAACCTCGCCAAATTATCCAATTTATTTTTTAATCTTCATACAGTTTGTGCTACAGAAACGCCCATTAATTATAGGTTTTACCGTATTACATATAACGGTAGACTGCTGATAGGCGCGCTTACAAGGCGCGCCTACAATGTAACATTATAATATGGTATATTATTCTTGAAAAGAACAGATAAGCACCTAACGCTTCTCAACTTGAAAGTTGGCATCCAATGCCTTTTCTACTCGAACTTGTGACTCTTCAAGATGTGCTACACTATAATCATCAAGCTTTTGCTTAGAATTCTGTAGCACGTTTTTAATGCGATCATTGATTTGTCCAAGATGGAGACGTGCAAGTGATCTGGCATCTTCTGGGGTGCCGCTGTCCGCATCAAGCACCAGTTTAATCAGCTGCTTCAGGTGTTCACGTTGCAAACCACGCCGGAAACTTGAGATAAATGCGTCTGAATTTGTCCACTGTTTTGCATCGGCATTCTTATCCAGTTCAATCCAAACAGCATCCGTAATCCCTGTAAAGAGTTCGGGCATTGTGAACACATCTTCATTGTCCGCAAACTTCAGTTCTGTGTCCTGCACACGCGCCAGAACATTCGGATCAAGCAACCGTCCCAAAATTTGGCCCTGATTTCGTAGAATAACATCATGGATCGGATAATCCAGACGTGATGAATTGTTACTACTTGTCCCCCAATCACTCCATCGAGTAATTGCAATACTGTTTAACAATTCAGGCGGGAAATCGAAAACTTTATCTGAGAGTGCATGTTCCTTGATAAATTTAAGTGCTTCTCGCTGCTTCTTCGCTGGAACAGGCACATAAGGCAAACGTCCGTTTTCATCGCCTTTATGGTCCCTGTGGTGATATTGCCCACCGATGAAACGCGTTGCAAGGAACATACCACGGCTATATTGTCCCAGCAGAGATCTAAATGCCCGTCGGACGCGTTGGTATCCCATTCCATCTTGTGTAACTTTGTCTGCAATCTCATCCCATAGACCAGCGACAATCGCTTGACGTTGTTTCGCAAATTCAAGAGGATCCGCACCAAGGTCCCAACGATTGACTAACGGATCAAGGTCGCGATATTGATACATGGAAGCATCGCCATCAGTTGCATATCTAAGTTCTGAGTCTGCTGCACGTGATGCAATTTTCTGTAGCTCGGGCAGCTCTGCCTCAGGTTTGTTTCCACCAATTGGCTTATAAGCGTACTCAATCACCCAATAATCCCAGGGACCGATTGTGGTTATATAATAATCTCCCTGTTTTTTTCCTTCTGGCGCAATATTTACCGCATCATATTCCATCACGGAACCGTGAAGTGCTTTACCAGTTTTCTTGTTTAGTTCTTCAAGCGTATATATCGTACTTGCTTTAAAGTTGTGTCTTATTCCCAATGTGTGACCGACTTCGTGCATAATCAATGCTTTGAGTGCCTGCCCAATAAACTCTTCTGGAAGCTCTCCATCGTCAATTATGCCGCGTGCTTGTAAAACGCTCGCCATGAAACCCATTTCACGTGCAAGCCCGGTAGCCATTTGACAGTTATGTCGTGATGAATGGTCAACTGGATGGTTCCGTTCATGTTCTACTTCATCAAAGAAAGTCGTATACTCACGCATCCAAGATCGGATCCAACTTTCACCAACAAGGATATCGGCATCCAGAATCTGTCCTGTCAGCGGATTCACGCGAGAGGGGCCAATTGCAAAGGATGCACCAACGACCCAACGAATCGTATTATACCGAGCGTCTTCGGGGTCCCAGTCCTCGTGATCTTGCTGAATTCGTGCTTCAATTGCATCTATAAAACCTGCTTTTTCAAATGCCTTGTTCCATTCCAGAATTCCCTGCCGCACATACGGACGAAAACGGTGTGGAACGGTTTTCTCTATATAAAATATAATTGGATCTTTCGGCGGAGAAAGTTCTGCATTTTTGTCAGCCTTCTCCAAGTGCCAACGATTGACAAAACGAATGAACGGTTCATCACTGGTTTGAAGTGAGAAGTCTTTGACTGTGGTCATGAAATGTCCCATACGATCATCAGCTAAACGGGGTTGATAGTTGTTGGATGGTAGTTCTGCAAGACTGTAGTGGACGGATAGTTGGATACCACGGCTGTCGGGGATTGTTTCGCGACTACCACTCGCAGCATAAACTGCATCAACTCGCAACTCAACGTTTTTGGGAAAGGCTTTGATTGCTCCCCATGTGCTACGTCCTTTATCAAAACGGGCACCCCCACCTATTTGCCCCGACAAAGGTGGCAGGTCAGATAAAAATATAGGTGAAATATTTACTAACAAACTCTTTCGTTGCGGATGGACACTTTCGAGTTTGAGAGCGAAAAGTACAGAGTCGCGATATCCCAAGTCTACTGCTTCTGCTATCGGTGTTCCTTTATTTGCTCGAAAACGGACATTTTTGCGGACAAGATGTACCTTATCTCCAACCCGTCTCCATTCAAGTAACCATTCATCCATGGTCATACCTGAAAGAAGGTATCCTGATCCCAATCCGCGCGCGATGCTTATCATGCATAGAAAAGGTTTATCCAATTGCGATGGCTGTATTTCGCAATAGAGATTTTCTTTTTTTTCATAAAGTTTGAAAAAACCTTGATAACTTTTGCTGTCTTCAATGACTTTATTAAAATCTTCGTATTCCTTTTTCTGTTTTGCCTGTGTAGCAGGTTTAGCCTCTTGTTTCGTCTCTTGTGCGATTATTGGAAGGCAAAAACCGCTTGTTAGCACTAAACAGATGCAAAAAGTGAATAGGCGTTGCATTAACTTTCTCCTTTTGTATGCGCAGCAATCTATGTGCTTCGCTATCAATCTATGTGTTTTGAATCAATTATGGTTGGTGGTATACGGATAATTTTGATTAACAAGTATATCATTTTTTGGTTTTCTTTGCCAGATATATTTTCGGGAAACGGGCTATTTAGTTTTCGGTTTCTCTGTTATATTCGCATTTCAATATAAACCACCTATCCGTCGGGTAGAGCTTGCGAACCCTTGTATAGGGTTATTTAGTTTTACGACTTCTCCGTTATTAAGATTTACTTAAAGTTAATACCCAAGGCCGGTAGGTGCGGTTTCTAACCGCACCATAGGCGTCAATTTAAGGGGTAAATCCATTTGGCAGTGTCTTCAGTCCCGTAGGGACGATATGTTTATAGATATGAAATGTATATATGTCTTTAGTCCCGTAGGGACGATATGTGTATCCCAACGACATATTTTTTACATATCGTCCCTAATGAAGTTTAAATAAATATTTCGGTAAGGGAGCGAGGTTAGGAAACCTCGCCAGCAGAGATACACACCTGCTGCTGGCGAGGTTTCCTAACCTCGCCACATTACCCAATTTATTTCTTAATCTTCATACGGGACTAAGATGTGGACAGTTCCAATCGTCATGCCTATTCAGAAGGGCTTTTAGAACAAGAAATATTTTCTAAAATTGACGCCTATGGTGTGGTTTCCTAACCGCACCATAACTGTCAATTTAGTGGTTCGCCACCCTGGTAGGCGGGGAATCATGGCGAATACCATACGGGGAATGCCATACGCGCATTCATACCGTTGATTTGGCGTATTCGCCCAATGGCATTCATACCGTTGATTTGGCGTTTTGTAAACGCGCCGAGCCCAGAATCAGACACCATAAACGGCGCGTTTACAAAACGCGCCTACCTTGGGTAATAAATCGGGGTTACAAACCCCTCCAACAATAGGATATATCCTTAAATTGACACATAAGGAATGGTATCCTGTCAGACTTCAATTAACAAGATATATCCTGTTAATTTTGTATTAGCCTCGATTCCCCTTGAACACGGCATAAAGATACCAAAACGCGGGGACTAACAGAATACCGCCAATAACAATAACAACCAACACAGGTCGAAGTACAGAATCGGGTGCAGCTGTGTTTGAAAATGTAAGGTTTGGTGCAACAAGGTAAGGAAACTGTGCCAATCCCCAACCGAAAATAATCAGGACGACCTGTACCGGAACAAGGATACGCGCGAGTTGAAAGTAGCGCTTCCAAATTGACCAAATAGCACAGATTGCCACTGCGCCAGTCAAAAGATGAAACGGAATTGACCAGACGCTATTGCCCAATCCTTGTCGGATTGAAGGAGCACCTTTGGCAGACAAAAGAAAACTAATTCCAGCCATCGCACCTACGCTAACTGCTGCGATAAGCGCCCGTACGCGAAAATCTTCCTGCAATTCTGAATCTTTAGTTTCAAGGGTAAGATAAACGGCAGCGAGCAACGCACAGAGCGTCAATGTAAAAAAGCCGATTGCAAATGGAAATAGAGCAAACCACGATGAGAAAAAATCGGTGTCTACGGTACCAGTTTCTACATCCACCTGAATTGTCCCTGATGCTACTGCCCCTAAGGTAACACCCAGCATTATAGGCGTAATAATGCTGGCAATAGCAAACACGCGACTCCATCTGAGGTGGGTTTTATCCGATTGATCGTCATAGGTACGGAATACAAATGCTGTGCCACGAAGTACAATACCGATAAGCATTAAGGTCAATGGAATATGCAATGCAGTGCCGATTGTGGCAAATGCCACTGGGAATGCCACAAAAAGCAGCACGATAATAACAATTAGCCAGACATGGTTCGCCTCCCAGATAGGCGCGAGTGCATTTGTGATAAGGTCTCGCTGTGTTTTTGCCCGACTACCTGTCGCAAATAGGTCCCAGACACCACCGCCAAAGTCAGCACCACCAGTCAACATATAGATAATCAGCGAGATTAGCATCACGCCTGCAATCCAGATTTCAAGACCGAACATAGGCTTTCTCCGAAACTACAAACTCTCATATACGAAATTAGCAATGTATGGACTATTCAAATTGGAAGATTTGACGGCGCATCAAGATAACAACGATAATCGAGAGAAATATGTAAAGGACAGTAAATCCAATGAACGGCACAACGAGATGTGGCATAGGTGTTACTGCCTCTGCTGTTCGCATGTAGCCATAGATAACCCACGGTTGTCGCCCGACTTCTGTAACAGTCCAACCGGCTTCTATGGCGATAAATCCAAGCGGTGTGCAGTATGAGACGAACCTAAGATACCAACTATTCACAGGCAACCCCTTTTGTCTCCATGCCAACCATCCGCCGAGGATCCCCGCAACAATCATTACCATCCCGCACGCAACCATAATCTGAAAAGCAAAATGCACAATTGCAACAGGTGGACGATCTTCGGGTGGCACTTCCTTGAGTCCCATAATCTCGGCGTTAAAATCAAAGTGTGCAAGAAAACTGAGTGCCTTCGGAATTTCTATAGCGTATCGGGTGACTTCTGCCTCTTCGTCTGGAATGCCGCCAATGCGTAAAGGCGCGCCGCGTTCGGTTTCCCACTGCCCTTCCATTGCCGCGAGTTTGACGGGTTGATGTTTGGCAAGCCGTTTGGCACTGATGTCACCAGAAATCGGTTGCAGAAGTGCAACTACACCCCCAACGCATAGGGCAATAGCAAACGCTTTTCTATGAAAAGGGTTGTCTGGATCGCGCCTCAGAAAATAGGCATGGATACCAGCAACTGCAAATCCGACTGCGAGAAATGCGGCTAAGGTCATGTGAAGTGCTTGACTGAATGAGGAAGGGTTTAGCATCGCTGCAATGGGATCAATGTTGGTAACCTTCCCTTCAACAACCGAAAAACCGACAGGGGTGTTCATCCAAGCGTTAGCGGTTACAACAAAAATGCCGGAAAAAGTACCGCCAAGTAGTACCATTACACCAGCGAACCAGTGAACTTTCTTTGGGACACGTTCCCACCCATATAAATAGATGCCGAGGAAGATTGCCTCAACAAAGAACGCTAATCCCTCTAACGAAAACGGCATGCCGATAATGGGACCGGCGTAAGCCATAAAAGTCGGCCACAACAAGCCGAGTTCAAAGGACAACACAGTTCCTGATACCGCTCCCACAGCAAACATAATGGCAGTGCCCTTTGACCATCGTTTTGCGAGTGTGAGATAAGTTTCGTCCTTGGTTTTCAGCCACATCCCTTCGGCAATTACCATGAGCAATGGCATCGCTATACCAACGGAGGCAAAAATAATGTGAAAGGCAAGAGACATCGCCATCTGCGCGCGTGCTGCCAATAGGTCTTCCATACAACTTTACCCACAACAAAATAGGCGGGCAAAACAACCCGCCTAAAAAATACCGAAATGATTATACAACAAAATCCCCTGATAAGGGATTTAGGGGGTTAAAGCCTAAAAACACCGAAATGACTATGCAACCCACGGATCAAGACCGAGAAGTTTTTTCCCTAAAGGTGTCAACTCAGCGGTTTTACCGTGGTGGTGTTCTTTCTCTTTCTGATTTTTTCCGAGTCCTGTGAGCCGTTCTTGCCACCATGTAATCCGGTGTTCGTTTGTCCTTTTTCCATCATGTGGCGCAGGATTCATTGTGATGTATTGCGCCATCCGAGGACGTTCAGCAGAATTTGGACTACTGCCGTGCGGTAGCGCACTGTGCCAGATAACCAAATCACCAGCCTTCCCTGCTACAGGAACGCCTTCATTCTGATATTCGCGTATCACGCGGCGTGGGTCAGCATCAGATGGGAGGTCTTTCAACCATTCTTCCAATTTTCGATGAAAACCGGGGATACACGTAAATGCCCCTTGATTGCCTGGGGTATCTACCAAATACAGAACGCCTTGGACCTTTAACCGAACTGGCATATCTAACGACATATCCCAATGTAAATAGGGACCTGGGAACTTCCAATCATCGCGTTCGGGAGGATTCATGCTGGCACGGTCGAAACTGACCCAGAGTTTTTCGTTCCCCCAAATTTCTGTGAACGCTTGATGCACACGTGGATATTGGCGGTTATTCCATAAAGCTTGATGTTGATAGATTTCTACCATGATGCCGCGTCGTGGCGGATCCTCAGGATACCAGCTATCCGGGTCATCGCCATCCATTTCAAGAAAGTCCCATACCGCTTGTTCTGCAGCACGGCAGTTTTCAGGTGGAACAGCTTCACGGACAATGACATAGCCGTTTTCTTCCCAAAATTCTAAGTCTTCTTTACTAAAAACAGGCATGAGTTTCTCCAATGTTGATACAGTCTATACTTACGCGCTTACAAAGCACGTCTACAATGTAAAATTGGTTACTAAAATTCAACTTTTTTGGTGGTATTAACTATCCATAAAAGAATATTGAACGATTTGCATAACAAATAAAGGCTTATGATGTGAAATGTTTCCGAGCGTACTCAAGACGCTTTGGAACTCCAATATCAATCCATTCAGTTTCGATTTTGTGGACGTAAAGTTGGGATAGGTAAGGAAAGACATCCCGTTCAATAGAAAAAACATCCTTTTGTGGAAAAGCGTTTATGATAGAACGGTTAAAAAGAAAAACGGCACCGTTAGCACAACCGGGACGCGCTACTTGCTGCTTTTCCCTGAACTCGGTAATTCGCCCCTGTGCGTCAGCAACAATTTCACCGTAGGATGTAAGATCGGGTACCGAAATACCAAGCAGTAATCCCTCCATTTCTGGGCGCAGACAAGACAACATATTAGCTAAAGAGAAGTTTCTCAACAGGATGTCACCGTGTAAAACAAAGACAGGAAAGTCATGAACCAAACGAAATGCGTTTTTAATTGCGCCTCCTGTTCCAAGCGGTTTATCTTCTTTGGCGTATCGGATTTTCACACCAGCACATTTTTCGCCCACCTGTTTATATAGCACGTCCTGCAGATGCCCAGAAGCAAGAATAACTTCAATTACACCCGCCTCAGCTAAAAGTGTTAACTGCCACTCTAAAACGGTGCGGTCCCCAATTTTCAGCAGGACCTTCGGAAGTTTTTCTGTTGTCTTACCAAGTCTTGTGGAAAGTCCACCACAGAGAATAATCGCTTGCATGAAGTCCTTTCCTTAGTGGACTGTGAACATTTTCTAACATCGATTCAGGTTAGAGTCATAAAATTTCTTGACATTTCACGGATAATGACCATGTTTTCAG
Source organism: Candidatus Poribacteria bacterium (assembly GCA_965221425.1). Lineage (GTDB taxonomy): Bacteria > Poribacteria > WGA-4E > WGA-4E > WGA-3G > MSPOR6. Next base: position 3,229,848 of record OZ244889.1, read on the forward strand.
GAGTCCGCATTTGCATGAACTTGACCAGTGTTTGTATATGCTTGCTTCTATGTTCTCAAAGCATTTAGAAATGCTTCAACACTCGGAGTTTGCAATGCGGAAACAACCAGCTGCTTCAGTTGTTCAAGATTAGAAATTGATTTAAGTGCTTGTTCTATGTTATGTAAGTCATTTTTAGGGAACCGTGTTGTAAGTATTGAGAGTATATTTTCCACGGTGGTTTCGCGCACCCTTGTTCAATACCTTGTTCGATTAGCACTTGCGCCATTGATTCTGCCATAGGAATCTCCTCCATACTTACGGTTCTTCTTCAAATAGTTTCAGGAAGAAAATCAAATGCGTTTTCAATCTGCTCAAGTTGTAGTAATTCATATTGCGGCGACAGTTGGATTGCAATTACATCAAAACGGCAAGGAGTATCCAACAGGTTTTGTGTTTGTAAATATGCCAATGCGATCTTAGAAATTTGCCGTTGCTTCTGCTCTGTCACAGCGGACTGTGGCAAACCATATTTTAAACTGCGCCGCGTTTTTACCTCAACAAAAACGATTCTTTTACCTTGCTGAGCAATCAGGTCAATTTCACCACGTTGGAAACGGTAATTTTGTGCAAGAATCTGGTAACCTTGTGTTTTAAGATGTTCTGCAGCAAATGTTTCACCGATTTTTGCAATGTTCGGTTGTGAACGCCGCATTTGAATTTCCTCGAATCATCGCAAACGGATAGATTCTCTATGAATCTGATAACAATTTGAACGAATTCCTGTGAATTGCTGAAGCACCGAACTGTGCTATCGCTTGACGATGTTGTGCTGTGGGATATCCTTTGTGTTGCGCAAACCCGTAATTTGGATACGTTTGATGGAATTCAATCATCAGTCTGTCACGCGTCGTTTTCGCGATAACTGAAGCCGCAGCGATAGATAGGCTCAAGTTATCACCTTTCGGAATTGCCTGTGCTGGAATGTTAGTTTTTGGCAGCTTAGAACCATCTACAAGCAGATAATCCGGTTGCGGTATGAGTTGTTGGACAGCTTCTGCCATAGCTCGCAGCGCAGCTTGTAAGATATTAAGCTCCTCAATTAGACGATTATCTACTGAACCGACACCAACCGAAATAGCAATATTTTGGATTTCATTCGCCAGCAATGAACGTTGTTTTGGAGTCAATTGCTTAGAATCTTTTAAGCCCTCAATTTGACAGTCGGCAGGCAGAATAACGGCAGCAGCAACGACTGGACCTGCTAATGCCCCTCTACCCGCTTCGTCAATCCCAGCAATTCGTTTGTATCCCATCTGTAGGCAAGCGCGCTCAAAAGCGTACATTTTGTTATCTTCTACGTTCCTTGACACGGGCAGATTTACCTGTACGATCTCTCAAATAGTACAACTTCGCACGCCGAACAGCACCGTAACGAACAACTCGGATACTTTCTATATTAGGTGAATGAAGTGGAAATGTTCTTTCACTCCCTGCGCCAAATGCGACGCGTCGTACCGTAAAGGTAGCACGGGTGCCGCCATGTGCACGTCGAATCACGGTGCCTTCATAAGCTTGAAGCCGTTCCTTCTGTCCTTCTCGAATACGTGTATTGACTCTAACGATGTCTCCAGGACTAAACTCAGGAATATCAGTTTTCTTATATTGATTTTCTACAGATTCAATCAAATTCATTGTCTTTTCCTCCTTTCTTTTATAGTAAACTTACAATTAATGGGACATTTCTGTATCGCAAACTGTTAGTTTGCGTTCTCACAGGCACAATCTAACAGATTATGCTACAAGTACTGTTGTCCGTTATGTTTCCAAAATAGTTTTGTCAAAGTGTCCCAATAATTTCAAAGTTCACTATATAATTACTGAACTGTGTCATTAGGATTTTCTTCTACAGAAATTTTTGCCAGAAATGCGTTGATACACATTTCCCCTTCGTCCCAATATCCGGAAGCACCTAACTTAAAACGTTGTCCTCGCTCAAAACGATGTGTGATCTGTAATATATCGTCGGGTTCACCCCACGTCCCAGTAAGGGCATCTTTCGGTTCTTCTTCATCTATGGAAAGTTCGCCATCCTCACCAAATAGATAAAACCCACCGTCGCCTCTATCCCTTCCGATTTTTATATCAATAGTAAGTGTCCCGCCGTTTTCAAAAGCCGTGAGATCAATCACGACGACTGTGTAATCTAAATAACCGACAGTTGGTGTCCGAAAAACGTCCAGCACCTCCTCTACAAGATGCTCACGGGTAAGAACAATGTTCCCCAATCCGGGCTGTTTCCCTTCCAGGGCTCCCCTAAGGAATGTGTGGTAATATTTTGCTGGAGAGATATTATTCCTTTCGAGTTCACTAAACTGCTGTTTACCCATCAGTTCAAATTCAGGTGATACAACGTAACTATCTACTGGCGAACCTTTTTGGGATCCGGTCTTCCATCCCCTCATGATGGCTTGTGCCAAAGGGTGTGTTGTGTCAAACGGTTTGCCTTCGCACTCGCGTTTTTTGGCAATCGGTTCTCGTAAACTACGTGTACGTCCCAACTCAGAGTTGGAGACCCATGTGTTGATGAAATGTTCATCCAAGAATTCAACGATTGAGTCTTTAGAGAGGACACCTGCCCTCAAGCCTTTGCCACTCGCTCAGCAGGATTCGTCGAACAGCGGTCCATCTAATACAACCGCGTGAATCGGCTTTTGCTGTGCCGGTGCCAACTCCAAAGCCTCCTCCAGCGATACCCAACTAATTTGTACTGAATTGTAAAAACAAAGTATCAGTGCCCGTTCAGCTTCTTCTTGCGTGATTGACGCCGTGAATTCTATATGATCAGGTAGTGTCCCTGTGCAAAGTTCCATTTGAGGACAATAACCGAGTTCGGAACCTACTGTATCCCAATAAGCATCAAAATTCAGTGTACCATTAGGCACACACATGTGAAAAAATGTAATTTCTTCTTTGATTTGGTCAATGACAAGATGACCAGCAAACTGAGAAGGTGTAAACCTACCGCCTTCTATAACAAATTCTGCATGAATGCGAAACACAATGTCAGCAAATTCATCGTTGTAGGCGCGCAGACATGCCCACAAGCCAAGAGAATCCCCATTATTGATATTTATATCTAAGTTTGGCTTCGGATTAAGCTGCCTTAGTAATTCCAGCACGCCATCTTTTTTAATCTGCCAGCACTCACCCACCAAAACAGATTCCGATGGCAGAAACGCTTGAAAAATTGATGCGGGATACTGCCATTCTGGTTCAGCAACTTGCAGATTTGCCAATGCATCCCATTCTACATGGTAGTTGAATTGGGTGTACTCAATCGGTGCGATGGAACCTTTGACAGACACCTCTCTGTCCCCATTAAGATTGAGTGCGATCCTTTCCTTTTTTGATAGAGTGTTCATTTTATTATTTTTACGGATCACATTTTAACAAGATGTTTTGTGTTCTGATCTTTGCAAAAGTGCAAGTTCTTCATCAGTGAGTTCAAGATTTTGAAGTAAATCTGGACGACGTTCTGCTGTACGTTTTAGTGCCTCTGCATGCCGCCATTTTTTTATGTTCTCATGATGTCCACTTAACAGCACGTCTGGAACTTTCAATCCCTCATACTCCACCGGACGCGTGTAGTGCGGATGATCAAGTAAATCTTGACTAAACGAGTCCTCATGTGCCGATTCAAAATCTCCTAACGCCCCCGGCAAAACACGTCCAATAGCATCAATTAGCACTAATGCTGCGATCTCACCGCCACTCAAAACGTAATCACCAATTGAAATTTCAGTCGTCACAATTTTTTGGCGAACCCGTTCATCAATCCCTTTATAACGCCCACATATCAGAATGAGGTGAGATTCCAAAGACAATGATTCAACGAGCGATTGCGTCAAAGGTGTACCTTGCGGCGTTAAATATACAATTTGCGCGTCAGATTTTGGACTCAACGCTGCAACAGCTGCAAAGAGCGGCTCAGGCTTGAGAATCATCCCTGCGCCGCCACCATAAGGATAATCATCAACAGTCTTATGTTTATCTGTTGCCCAATCCCGCAGATTATACACGTTAATGCTGAGTCGGTCCGCGTCTTGAATACGTTTTAAGATGCCTGTTTGCAGGGCAGGTGCGATTATCTCTGGAAACAGCGCGAGCACATCCATTTTCATTTTGACGCTTGCCTGTCATCGCTATTCTTCGGACCTCGGTTTTTCAAGTAGTTCAAGTATAACCTTTTTGTTGGCTTTCAATCCGGCAGTGTAAAGCAGCGTTCTAATTGCTTTTAGCGTCCGTCCGTATCTACCAATAACTTTACCAAAATCCGCTCCTGCGACACTCACTTCAATGATAACCACCTTTTCGCCAGTCACTTCACGGACGACTACATCATCAGGATAGTCAACAAGGGCTATTACGATGTATTCAATAAGTTCTTTGAACATAACTAATTTTCTGTGGTTATAAAGCGAAAAAATGAATACCAATTCAGCAAGACTTGAAAACTATTCTTCTTCAGACGATTGAGATGTTTCTTCTGCAAGAAGTTCTTCTTGATCATTTTCAGATGCGGATATATCCTCATCTTCAGGTGTTTCGTCTGCTGCAATTTCCTCGTCAGGAAGCGGTTTTCCAAGTTTTTCGTAAGTAAATTTTTTCCAGATGCCTTGTTGTGAAAGTAATCTTTTAGCTGTATCTGTTGGCTGAGCACCGCGTCTTAACCACTTCAAAGCTTTCTCTTCGTCAATAACGACATCTGCTGGATCCGTTATCGGGTCGTAATGACCGAGGCGTTCTAAAAAAACACCATCTCTCTGGGCTCGTGCATCGGCTGCAACGAGCCGATAAAAAGGACGTTTTTTTCTGCCGAGCCGTTGTAATCTAATTCTAACTGCCAAAAAATACCTCCTGGTATATATCATATAGTTGGGACTATCCAAAATTATTGTGAAATCGTAATTACTACTTACTGTCCATTACTGTGTTATTTACGTCTTTTACGTTTCCGAGGCTTTCTCTTTTTTCGCTGTGTTTGGGGGAGCATACCCATTCTGCCAGCCATCTTTGGCATTGCCATAGATCCCTGCTGGTTTAGCATGTTATTCATCATTCGGAGTTGGGAAACCAACTGATTAACCTGATTGACCGAAGTGCCACTTCCTTTGGATATACGGATTTTTCTACTCCTGTCTAATAGAGCAGGATTCCCTCGTTCCGCAGGTGTCATTGACTGTATCATCGCTTTGGCATATTTGAGATGACTCTCATCTGGCTGTAGGTCTTTGACAGGTAACTGGTTTTTAAAAGGAACGAGGTCCAACAATTGGTCGAGAGGTCCCATATTTTTTAGCTGCTCAAGCTGCGTGAGAAAATCGTTAAAATCTAATCCCTTTCTCTCTGTTAGCTTGCGTTCTAACTCACGTGCTTGGTCTTCGTTGAACACAGCTTCGGCTTTCTCCATCAGTGTTTGGAAATCGCCTTGACCGATGATACGCGACGCCATCCGTTCTGGATGAAATTCTTCAAGTGCAGCTGCTTCAATCTTTTCGCCTACACCGATGAATTTGATCGGTTTCTCTGTGACTGAGCGGATAGAAAGTGCCGCCCCCCCTCGTGCGTCTCCATCCATTTTGGTCAAAATAACACCACTAATATCTAAATCGTTATTGAAGTTTTCAGCAACGTTCACAGCATCTTGACCTGTCATCGCATCAACAACAAGCAAAATCTCAGAAGGATTCACCGCATTTTTGATATTCTGCAGCTCTTCCATTAAGGTTTCATCAATGTGCAGACGACCTGCTGTGTCTATGATAATACAATCGTAACCCCATTTCATTGCATCTTGCACCGAATCTTTAGCAATTTTAACAGGCGACACATCTGTACCAAGCGCAAAAACAGGAGTCTCTATCTGTTCTCCAAGCACTTGCAGCTGCTTGATAGCAGCAGGACGATAAACATCAGCTGCAACGAGCATCGGATTGCGCCCGTCCTTACGAAATTTGAGTGCCAATTTCGCTGCGACTGTCGTTTTACCAGCACCTTGCAAACCTGCTAACATCACAACCGTGGGGCCGTTAGGTGCAATTTGAATCTTTGCAGATTCAGTCCCCATCAACGTTGTCAATTCCTCTTTGATAATCTTTGCGATTTGAAGCTCAGGTGTGAGACTGCCCATCACTTCCTGACCAAGCGCACGCACTTTGATATTTTCTATAAAATCACGCGTGACCTTATAGTTTACGTCTGCTTCTAAAAAGGCGCGGCGCACCTCACGTAGGGAATCAGAGATATTGTTCTCTGTCAATTTCCCCTGACCTTTTATCTTTTTGAAGGTGCTTTGTAATCGCTCACTTAAGCTCTCAAACATGTGTTTAAATCCTTTATCAAAGAGATTTAATTATAGAATTATAGCAGGTTTTATCAGTTCTGTCAAGTTTTTTTGTGATTGTTGTATGTTAGGAATGTCTATTTTCTGAATCATAGATTGGCACGGATTCCACTAAATCAACGGAATGAATACCTGTTGGCATTTCTCGTATTTCGCGGATTTCTGACTTAGATTGCCTGGTTATTTTCACAAAGTGCCAACGTGTGTGGAGAGTGTCATCAGCGGATTCACAGGAAGTTGATTATATTTAGGATTTATGTACAAATTGCGTAAATCTTATATATTCCATCTTTTTATTGTCCGTATAGCCGTTCAGTTTCTTGTGATAACCAGGTACCGTAATCGCGCGGCACCTCTTTCGGCGCGCCGAGTCCGTTTTCCTTACGCCATCGGAGTAATGGATGCTCACGATTTTTCTGTGGCAGTTCGACACGTGTACCGTAAATTGCAGACTCAAATATACCCATTAAAATCTCAATTACATGACGACCTTCTTCACCGCTGCATTCGTGTTCACGGTTTTTGTCAAGTGCATTCACATATTCGTCAACAAGACAGTAATCGTCAGGATTTGCGTCTTTGTCTTTGTCAAAATGTTCAGGGAAGATAGGTGTTAGTTTTTCCCATCGGTCATGTGTACCATCAGGGACAAAGTGTGGTGTGGGTAACCACCACGAACCTTTCAATTCAGACCAGAACAATCTGCCTTCACTGCCGTAGAGTTCTAAAACATACGCGTCGCTACTTACCTTTGGAAATCGCTGTTGGATCAAGGTTCCTGTAACATTTCCATCAAATTGAAGTGTAGAAGTAGTATATTCAGCGGCGACTATTCCCATACCTGCTGGTGATGGAAGAACATCCTCTGGTTTAAGCTCGCGTCCACCTGCGGTTGCTTGTGTCATAATGCTGCGGCAGTGTCCGCCGAAACGGAGCATATTATTGACAACATGCGTACCGATGTTCATTAAACCGTAACCCGCATAATACCCTTTTCCACATGCGTAAATATAACGCTGATCGCCAATTTTTCCTTCATCAAGTGCTTCCGCAACAGCCTGCATCGTGGGGCTAACCCGTCTTTGGTGATGCACAACGACACGCGCGTTTTTCTCTTTTGCTTTTGCTATGATTGCATCTGCTTGCACTAAGTCAACGCATAGCGGTTTTTCTACTTCAATGTTTACGCCGTGCTCAAGCACGCGCATGCAAAGCGGATAGTGCATATCTGTTGCTGTCGGGATTGCAACGATATCAGGAGTGATCTGCTGTATCATTTCATCTAAATCGGTGAAATGTGTTGAGACGTTCACGATCTTGCCGAGTGCATCTAACCGTTCCTGAACAAGATCGCAAAGCGCCACGATTTCTGTGCGCGGGTGTGCGTGATACGCCTTTGCTGCGGAAGTGCCACGGCTACGACACCCCAATATGGCAACACGGTAGGTTTTCATAAATGTTTACGCTAAATTCCGCTTGTACAACGAAATTTACCTTTCTTTAATTTTCTCCGAAAATGCTAATCTGCGAATACTATTTAGTTTAATGTTAACCCATTTTGAGAATGTAATCAAGTTTAATCTCATGAGGGGGTGTGTAAAGTTTTTGGCATGTGTGTTGTCTGAATCGCGGATTGGCGCGAATTTTAATTCACTGCCCGATGAAGTGTTTTGTTTGAATAAGTGTATCGGTGTCCTATAGTCGGACGATACCATTCTGCTGGCATCGTTTGGGCGAGGTTGCCTCGCCCCTCGTTAGAACACATTCTCCCTATCAGCAGTGGCTGGGAGAGGGATGTAACGAGGGTGGTAAGCGAGTGGGGAGCCCCGATCCTACGTGCAGTGACGAAAATTTACATACCCTGAATAAAGAAGATGTTCAAAAAACTTTCTTGTTCCAAACATTTTGTATTTAACGTTATATGTTGAAGTTGAGAAATTGAAACGGTGCAGATTTCATTTTCTGCGCCCTTGTATTAAATAGTGAAGATTCAGTTCAACTTTTGCTACGAAAAGAGTTAGATTTAAGATAAAATTTGTATGCATGTCTCAGCAATTTTAAATTAAATGTTTTTAAGTTAACGAGTTGTGCTAAATAACTAATCATAATATTTTTTTCACATTAGCAGATTTATTGTTCGTAGACTTCATAAGATGATGTGTTCTTTAGTCCCGCCAAATGCCAAACGCGCATTTGGCGTTGATTTGGTAGGGACGATATGTTTATAGTGCAAAACCCAAAATTCGTGAAAACAATAAGTTAACTGGCACAAGTCGTTAAGTTAATTAAAATATTTTACTTGCACAATTTTCAATTTTTTGATAGAATATAGAAACTTAGGAGGAATAATTATGGCAGCTGATAATACCAAAGAAATAGATGAGGCTGTCGAGCATCCGATGGAAGGCGATGGAACAGGGCTTACCTTTGGTCGTTATTTTACGAAATCGGCCGTTCACCCGTTTGATGAGATTGAATGGGAACGCCGCGATTCTGCTATTTATAATGAAAAAGGGAATGTCATTTTTAAACAGGATCAGGTTGAAGTACCTACTTTTTGGACCCAACTTGCAACGGATATTGCTGCCTCAAAATATTTCCGAAAGGCGGGTGTTCCTGATGTAGAATCAGAGGACAGCGCCCGTCAATTAGTTACCCGCGTTGCCCGTACACTTCGCCGTGCAGGTGAAGAAATTGGCGGTTATTTTGCGACCCCCGATGACGCGGAAACGTTCGAAATGGAGTTAACACATATCCTTGTCACACAACGAGGTGCTTTCAATTCTCCCGTCTGGTTTAACTGCGGTTTGTGGCATGAATACGGGATTAAGGGCGCCGGTGGCAATTACCATTGGGATAGAGAAGCACAGAAAGTTAATATCACGCAAAACGCGTATCAGTATCCACAAAACTCAGCATGTTTTATCCAAAGTGTTGATGACTCTTTAGATTCCATGCTTGATCTGCAAAAGGCTGAGGTCAGACTCTTTAAATATGGCAGCGGAACTGGTTCTAATTTCAGCAAGGTTCGCGCAAAGGGTGAACACCTCTCCAGCGGTGGTGAAAGTTCTGGTGTGCTTTCATTTCTTGAAGGATTCGACAGATGGGCAGGCAGTATTAAGTCTGGCGGCACAACCCGCCGCGCCGCAAAGATGGTCATTTTAGACATGGACCACCCGGAAATCGTAGATTACATCGACTGGAAGATGAAAGAGGAAGAGAAAGCGAAGACTCTCATTGCTGCGGGATATCCTGCTGACTTTAATGGTGAAGCTTATGGCACTGTGAGTGGACAAAACAGTAACAATTCGGTACGGATTCCAGATGTTTTCATGGAAGCCTACCTACAAGGAAAACCGTGGCAAACAACCTATCGTACCAGTGGTGACGTCGCTGACGAGTATGAAGCGAAAATGCTGATGGACAAAATTGCGGAGGCGGCATGGGCTTGTGCCGATCCGGGTGTACAATTTGATGGGACGATTCAGAAATGGCACACTTGTAAACAGTCAGATCGCATTTATGCAAGTAATCCTTGCAGCGAATATCTCTTCTTAGATGACTCGGCATGTAACCTTGCGAGCATAAATCTTGTCAAATATCTCAATGATGATGACACTTTTGATATTGATGGATTCCGAGCGACTGTTCGTGTCTTTATCACCGCCATGGAAATTATTGTCAGTCTGTCTTCGTACCCGACTGCCAAAATAGCCAGACGTTCCCACGAATATCGCCCTCTTGGACTCGGGTTTGCCAACTTAGGCGCACTCTTAATGCGATTAGGCATCCCTTATGATAGTGCAGAAGCGTGCAGCTATGCAGGTGCTATTACCGCTATCCTTAGTGGACAGGGGTACCAAACAAGCGCTGAAATCGCTAAAAGTATCGGAACTTTTGCTGGATACGCTAAGAATCGGGATTCAATGTTAGGCGTTATCAGCATGCATCGAGATGCTGCCTACAAAATTGATGCAACGACTTGCCCATCCGATCTTCTGGAGGCAGCACGCGAAGATTGGGACATCTGTCAGCAAAAGGGAGAAAACTGGGGATATCGCAATTCGCAAATCAGTGTCATCGCACCGACGGGAACCATTGCACTCCTAATGGATTGTGATACAACTGGAATTGAACCTGAATTTGCCCTCGTCAAGTTTAAAAAGTTAGCTGGCGGCGGTTACATCAAGATTGTAAATCAGAGTGTTCGCGATGCTTTGGAAAAACTCGGCTACATACCGCAACACATTGAGGCGATTGTCACACATATCGTTGGGACAGGAACGCTTGAAGGCACACCGTATATCAATCCTGAATCCCTCAAATACAAAGGGTTCACGGAGGAAGATATTGCGCGTGTAGAGGAAATGTTACCGAGTGCTTTCGACCTAAATCTTGCTTTCGCACCGGGGTTCCTTGGGGAAGAATGTCTTGAAAGATTAGGAATTGCTGCTGATAAAGCTGACTCCCCGGATTTTGACCTTCTCACCTATCTTGGATTCAATCCAAGTGAAATCGCAACTGCAGAGGAATTCATCTGTGGCACAGGTACTGTTGAAGGTGCGCCGCATCTGTCTTCTAAACATTATCCTGTTTTTGATTGTGCGGTTCAATCTGGCAAGCACGGCACTCGCTTTATTCATCACATGGGACCACTAAAATTAATGGCGGCTGTGCAACCCTTTATCTCAGGTGCTATTTCAAAAACGGTGAACGTCCCGCGTGAAGCAACGGTTGACGACATTAAAGAACTTTATGTGGAAGCGTGGCGGCTTGGTGTGAAATGTCTCGCTATCTATCGTGATGGAAGCAAGGGCAGTCAACCGCTTTCAACCAGTAGCCAACAAGATTCACAAAAAGAAAGTAATCAACCTGTCAGAAGACGACTCGCAGACACACGGAAAGGTATTATACATAAATTCAGTGTCGGAGGTCACGAAGGTTACATGCAGGTCGGATTCTTTGAAGATGGCACGCCTGGTGAAGTCTTCCTCACCATGAGTAAACAAGGATCTACCATCTCTGGTCTCATGGATTCTATTGCTATCCTCATCTCTGTTGCGTTGCAATACGGTGTGCCGTTAGAGTCACTCGTTGATAAGTTCAGTCATGTTCGGTTTGAACCATCGGGATTCACACAAGACCGTGATATACCGATGGCAAAATCAATTGTTGACTATGTTTTCCGCTGGCTCGGAAAAGAGTTTCTCCAGCAAGATATGCAAGAAAACTCTGCAGGTGTTCTTGAGTTGGATGAACAGATGGCATTACCTGAAGAAATCCATCCACATGCACACGGTAATAACGGTGAATCAGATCCGTGGACTGATCGTGAGAGAATAATTACACTCCGACACGGAGACGCGCCAGCATGTCACGAATGTGGCACAATTATGATCCGAAGCGGTATTTGTTATCGTTGCACCAATTGCGGCGCAACGAGTGGCTGTTCATAGACGCTTCGCTATGCTTACAAATATAGGACTTACGCAACCCAAAGTAGGGATTCGCGTAAGTCCTATTTTTTTATTTGATGTCAGAATCGCGGATTTCGCGGAGGATGTGGAGGATGGTGTTTGTTACAGTAGCAGGCACACGCTGCGGGGAATGCCTAAATGGCATTCATACCGTTGATTTGGTGCCGTCCGCCCGGCGCGTGTTATCAGAATCGCGGAAAACGCGGATTTTGTCTTTTGTACCGCAAACTTTTAGTTTGCGTTTTTTGGCACAAACTGGAAAGTTTGTGCTACATTTTTTATTGTTTGAATCGCGGAGGACACGGAAAACGCGGATTTCGCGGATGAGGGTTTGACAAGATAAGTTGCTTTTCAAGCGATTGAGGCACACTTTGAATAGGCGTTTGGGAGTCCCCAATACCGCCCTCCGTGTTTTCTGCGTTCTCCGCGCCCCTCCGCGATTCAGACAACACACGGGAAACCCCTACTCGGACACAGAGTGTTCTCACATTATGCACCCTTTCGGACATAATCTTGTGTCTTAACATGATGAGAGGCATCAAATGTCCCAGTTTTGCAAAAAATGCCTCAATTTCAGTTAATTTACATTTTTTGAAATTTAATTTGACTTTTTGTTGTTTATGTTTGGTAGATTTTTGAATTATTTATACATATTAATAATATTTTCAAGCGTTTTATCTTTATTATATTCTCGTAATCGTTTTATGTTTGCAAAGTCGTGTTCAATCGGGTTATAGTCTGGTGAATAAGGTGGCAAATACAATAAGGCTGCCCCTGATGCTTCTATAAGTTCTCGTGTGCGTTGGGTTCTATGTATACGCGCATTATCCATTATGACGAGATGGTTTTCTTCTAAACGCGGACATAACTGACATTCAAGCCACTTATTGAAACGGTCCGCATTACAACTCCCTTCAAAGAGAAAGGGTATTGTAAATACATTATCTATACGGGCAGCTAATAAAGTCGTTGTGCGGGTTCTTTGACTTGATATAAGATCAAAAACAGGTTCGCCCTTTGGCGCATAACCGTAGCGTCTATAACTTTCTGATCGGAACCCGCTTTCATCAACAAAAACTAATGATTTTCCGTGATGTTTTTCAGATGCGAGTTGTTCACGATAGGTTTTTCGCTTTTGTTCACATCGCTCCTTATAGCCGAGTGTCTTTTTTTTCGTGAGATACCGAGTTTTCGAAGTCCATACCAGATACAATAGTGTGAGACACCAAAATGTGCAGCACGCTCAATGATAGTTTGATCGGGAAAATCTTTTACCTGTTGTTCAAGTGCCTTATAGTCAATACTCCAAGGCCCTTTAGGACCCGGTTTTTGGGATACAAGCGGATCCGGCGCATTTTGCCATTTGTAGATAATATCACGCGAAATATTGAAAAGTTTGGAAGCTTCTACTTTGCTACCGCCATTTTCAACAAAATCAAGAACGCGTTTTCGTAAATCTATTGAATATGCCATAATACAGATACTATATCACAAATACAAATAATGTAGAATAATTTTTATGTTTTACCATTTTATAATACTTACAATGACAAAATCACTAATCAATATTGGGTATCCTTTATCTAACATATATTAGATTAGTGCTTTTGTCGGCAGGGTGCCCGATTTTTTTTAAGGCACGGTTCCATCTGCCGCTAAGCAACCAATAAAGGACACCCAATAATAAACAAAAGAGGTACCAGATGAAGCACTTCATCTTGAAAATTATGCAAACATTTTTTATAATGTTTCTAATCGGCGGTGGTCTGTTTATTGGCGCGCGAAATATCACGCGCGCCACACAAACGGGCCCGCCCCCGTGCCAACAAGAGCGCAAACCGGAATGTTTCCCACGTGGAGAAAGACCGGTTTGCCCATATCCAAACCCAATTCCCTCTTGCCCGCTGGACACAGCGAAGTGAAGCAAGGGATATTCCTATAGGAGGAATACAAATGTTTAAAAAATTGAATTGGCGCATAGTTGCCCTGATTGCTTTCGTGATTGCTGCCGGTGGGTTCATCTATTGGAATGTGTCAACCGTGCAGCAGCTAAAACAGGAACTTGCGAAAGACGATCCACTGCTGGAACAAAACGATGAACAGGTTGCAGCGAAGGAGCCGCCCCCCGCGGCCCCCGGCAAGAAGTGGGTGCCACATGGTGACCACTTCCATGAGGTGCCGATCGACGCACCGGATGTGTGGCAAGGGGAACCGCATGCACTTGTTGCAAAAGATGATATTCCCGTATATGAACCGCCTGTTACGCAGACATACTTCGGGCCTTTGACATTCCACGAGGAACTGTTGAAAACAAACCCTGTGAAAGCGCTTCGCCTACAATCAGAAGAACGCGGACACTGGAGTAAGGATTGGATACCACCGTTTCCGCCAGATGACGAAGAAGCGCAAGAGTTTGCCCGAAATGAGTATCTCACCAATTACTATAAGAGTATCGGAGATACAGATAACCCTGAATTAGAAAAAGCAGTTAGGCGGACTTTGTCAATGATGGATACTATTAGGACCTATCCGTTTGGTCCGCGTGCCTATGATTTAATGAAGTTGACATGGCCAAGTCTTGAAGCTGGGTCAGTACTTCATACCGATAGCACGCCATCAGACTATTTTCCAAACTACCATACGGAAAAGGGACTTGAATTACTAAAACCCTACTATCCGCATGTTGACATCGATCCAATTCGTTGACATTACACCCTATACTAAAGCATAGGGATTCTGATAGGTAGAGTAAAACATGAAAAGACTATTTAAGATGTTTTTGGGGTCTAAGTTAAGTCCATTATATCTATGGGTACACTTTACATTATTTTTTGTGCTATCTGGTGTGGCTTTTATGAATGATGACACTGAATTAACAATTTTGTTCGTTATTGGCGCATTTATATTTTTTTTAATGTTGCTCTCTAACTTACGAAAGATTACGAAAACGAACAAATAAAGGAGGAACTTATAATGTTTCGTAAATGTTTTATATTGACGCTTACTGTTTTTATGCTATCGCTTTTCTTTATCAGTAACGTGTTTGCACACATGACGGGTGAATCGGGAGCAGGAAACGACTGGGATGTTGAGGTAAAAGAACTTGACAACAAGTGGCGTGACGTTGATAGATCCGTGAATGAATACCATGCGATGCGTGGGCATGTGGAGACGCTCATATCAGGCTGGGAATCTACCAAGAATGCCGTTGCGGAGGGCACCACGGTGACGATTTTAACAGGCGGTGCTGCGATTATCAGTGCGGGTGTTACTTATCTGAGTGGTGGGTCATTTGCCCCCGCAGCATGGCTTTTCTATATTGCAGCCAGAAAGGGATTAGCAACATATTCTTTGGATAGCGATAAGTATCTTGAGGTGATGGGAGCTGCGCTGGGTGCGATGGATACGGGTCGGTCAAATATAGGCGCAGCCTATAATGGTGGAACGATGTATGTTAAGGTAGGCGGTATAGAGACAAAGCAAAAGACGATTGGCTATGCCGAACAGTATAAAAATTATTTGCAGATGTGCGAGAATCATGGAATAGAGCACTACGTTGAAGGACAAGATTGGACGTGGACTGCGGCGAGCAAGGAAGCAATAGATGCTCTTGTCAACCTGCAAAATCAAACAAGGCATTGGTATCATGCGATAGAGACTCCTTCACACGATGAGCATTCTATTACAAGACGTACTGACTTGTCTCACTGGCAGGTGCAACCGGACCTGCCGACGAAGTATAAGTGTGAAGGGAGATGCTCTGTGAAGTTTCGGTCGCCGCATGAAGCGTTTACAGCACATCGCAAAACATGTGCGGATTTTAACACTTCTACTTTTTCTCGTCGGTGCACTCGACCCGCGTGGTATACTTGCGATACAGACCACACTGTGAAAGCGGAACTTCATAAAGTTCGGACATGTGCGAAAACCTACACAGACGCAAACGGAAACAGGGGGAGGTGTCTCGATGCAAACGGTAACCCTCAGCAGTACAAAGACTGTCTATATAATCTGCCTTGGTTAAGCTTCCGGGATCATAATGAAAGCGATGACTCGCCCCTAAGATCACCACACTCTGATAAAGCTAATAGCGACACTGACGAGACGGCACAGAACCCTTCAACGCCATCAACGCCGGTGGACAATTCCCCGAATTGCGATAGTTGCACAACAGGCGGGTGTTCTGCGTGTCCGGTCGTAGGTGGTTGCGGACACACCTATTCACCGAGCGAAGCAAGTTCACATGCCTTTCAAGCGAGTTGTCTTGAGACAAACGAGTGGGGACAGACTTGCACGGTAGCGGCGTTTTATGCGTGTCAAACGCATACGCACCAGTACCCTGCGCTCGTGAAGTGTGGCAGAGGCCCGTGTCAAGACCAAGTGCCGTGGACAACTTTCCATCAAAAAATCTGTACAGAGGGGCATACGTATTGGTCGTGCAATCAGGCATCAGTGGAGAGACACAAAAGCCGTGGTCCTTGCAAGCGTTTAATACAACGCCAAGTGTTTAATTATCAAACATGGCGTAATGAACTTGTATGGCAAGAATGCGGTGTAGATTGGACAAACTGTCGCCCGGGCATGCGGAAATGTTATGATGTAAATAATCAGTATCGGGGCGATCATATCGAAACCGCACCGCCTGCACCACAACCTACACCACAATAGGTCTCTATTTCCACACAACGCAAAGTCAACAGGCAGGTATCCGTTTGGGTATCTGCCTTTTTCTTTATCTTTTGTATCGCAAACTTTTAGTTTGCGTTTTTTGGCACAAACTATGAAGTTTGTGCTACATTTTTTATTATCTGAATCGCGGAGGACGCGGAGGGGGTTTGGCAAGCTAAGTTCCTTAATACACAAACCGACAATGCCACAAAACCGGGACATTCTTCTTAAATTGACACATAAGGATAGAGCGAAAGCGAAACCCAACAAATCTTATAGGAGGCGTTTGCAACACCGATAAATCGGGCAGATAACCCCAAGCGTGGTTCATGAGAATTACATAGTTTGGAAAATTGTAGATTTATGTTGTCTATTGGCACAAAATATGGTATCCTTAAAATGCTTGAGTTGAGGAGATGGTCGCGTCCCAAATTTGGGATGAGGAAAGTCCGGACTCCATTGGGCAAGGGTGCTGGGTAACCCCCAGGAGCGGCGACGCTATGGAAAGTGCAATAGAAAATAGACTACAACGTGTTACACGTTGTACAGGTGGAAAGGTGTGGTAAAAGCGCACCAGTCCATAAGGTGACTTATGGAGCTAGCAAACCCCGCCTGGAGCAAGGTGAAAATGTGGACATATAGAGGCATGCCCGCCTCGTCCCGGGTAACCGCTTGAGGTCAAATGGTAACATTGATCCCAGATGAATGACCATCAAATACAGAATCCGGCTTATTCTTGGCTCAAGCCAATCTATAGGAAATTTCGCTTACCAATCTATTTTTTCACATAATTTCAACTGATATATTATGATCGCTAAAGTCAATTCTGACCTTTTTGGGACCTCTTTAAGGGTTTTATTTTTAAATGCGCTCAGAAGCCAAGGCAAGTACAAATATGCGCGTTACAGAGGTCTACCGTTACGGTATGCTGGCGGGAAAAGTCTTGGAGTCGGGCATATAGTGGAACAATTTCCTGATGGATTAGAGAAACTCGTATCACCGTTCATGGGAGGCGGTGCCGTTGAAATCGCATGTGCCAAAGAACTTGGTATACAGGTTTGTGCTTACGACATCTTTGATATTCTCGTAAACTATTGGCAAGTACAGCTTTCGTTAGCCAGCACGCTTGCTAAACGACTTGAACAGTGGCAGCCCACGAAAGCACAATATACTGAGGTTAAAAGTCGACTTAAGGACCATTGGAATGACGAAAAACTTATTTCTAAACCCTTAGAATTGGCAGCGCATTACTGGTTTAATCACAATCTTTCTTATGGACCCGGTTTTTTGGGATGGATGTCTAAAATTTATGAATCACCCGAAAGATATGTTAGAACATTGCAAACTGTACGGACTTTTAAGTGTCCTAACCTGTCTGTTAAAACTGGTAGATTTGAGGAAACCCTCCCAACGCATGCTGAAGACTACCTGTATTGCGATCCTCCCTATTATCTTGATGAGGGAGAAATGTTTCGTGGTATCTATCCGCAACGGAATTTCCCTGTTCATCACAACGGTTTTAATCACGAATTACTGCGCGATCTACTCTACGATCACAAAGGAGGTTTCGTTCTTTCATACAACGATTGCCAAACCATTCGGCAGTGGTATGCAGACTTCAGAATTTTTGAGGTGCAATGGCAATACACCTTAGGACAAGGTGAAACCCGTATCGGTAAGAATCGAATTGAAAATGGAACAGGACATGTCAAGCAGTCTCATGAACTTTTGATTGTGAAGAAGTCTTGACATTATATGGAAAGAACGAAATTACAGAATTACCATTTCTTTGACATTACATGGAATCATACGTTATCATAATATTATCCAAAAAATATAAAAAAAATTAAAACAATTCAATATCATATATGTTTCAACAAAAATCGAAAAACACCATTTTGCGTAATAAACCAATAACCTCTTTCAGATACATTTTGTTATCCTTTTGTCTACTCTTGCTATTGATGCTTGTTTCATTGAAATCCAGTATCGGTGAAAAGAGTACTTCCGACTTTGCAAAAGAAGGGATTCCGTTCTTAAAGCAGTACTGTTTTGGCTGCCATGCTGGTGATGAACCCAGTGCCGATCTCTCACTTGACGCATTTGAAGACAATTTTTCGTTGATCAAAAATCACGATGTCTGGGAGAGAGTCTTAGAGATGTTAGAGACAAACCAAATGCCGCCATCGGATGCCGATCAACCGTCTCTGGAAGAATTAGAATCTTTTATCCAGCATGTTGATGCGATTTTTGAGGATGCAAGTCGCACGGCAAAACCGGATCCAGGCCGTATAACAGTTCGCAGGCTTAATAGGGTTGAATACAGAAACAGCGTTAGAGATTTGCTGGGCGCGGATTTTGATCCTACCGAAAATTTTCCTGCAGACGATGTTGGACACGGATTTGATAATATCGGGGATGTGCTAACGATGTCGCCACTGTTAATGGAACGGTACCTTGAAGCAGCAGAAGCGATTGCTACGCGTGTTATCATCGTAAATCCACCAAAGCCGTCTACAAACTATATCAACACAAAGTATCTTAATCCGCGACACAAAGATGTTCCTGATGGACGTTTCCGTCTGCTTGATCCGAATGCAGATGAGCCGTGGAAATCAGGACCATTTATAACCCCTGCAGCCCCACTCAAACTCTTACCTAATGTGGAAACATATTTCCGTGCCACGCTTTATGCCGAAACTGAAAGTGAAACGCCTGTTCAGGTCGCACTTTTCATTCAAGGCAAGGATCCGCAAGATGTGACACCGCAAGAAGAACTTGCAAGGTTAGTCGGTTACGATCCTACTACAAAGAACAGAATTAAGATACTCCAGATATTTGAAATTACCGCCCGTGATCCGAAAAAACTTCAAACAATTAGACATCTCGTTAGTCGCGTCCCAAATATTGATAATGCCGGAATTGCAATGGTAAAACCTGAACAAGGTGAACCAGAAGCAAGACTTCAAATTCGTTCCATCACGTCGGTAGGGCCGTTGGAGACAAGACCAAAATCACATCTCAAGATATTAGCCTGCACACCAGACATCCCGCAAACAGAACAAACTCGTGAAGTGTTAACAAGATTGCTTCGCAAAGCATATCGCCGCCTACCGAGTGATCGGGAAATAGAGCAGCTTGCACAGTTTGTGGCATCCGTTCAAGCAGATGGTGCTAAATGGGAAGTAGGTATTCAGCAAGCGATAAAAGTCATTCTCTGTTCACCCAAGTTTCTATTTCGGTTGGAGTTAGATGATCGTCCGCAAAGCGAGGAACCGATCCCGATTGACGAGTTCCATCTTGCGTCGCGACTTTCTTACTTCTTATGGAGCAGTATCCCAGACGACGAACTTCTCCAACTTGCAGAGAAAAACCAACTGACCGAAAACCTTGAAGCACAGGTTAAGCGGATGCTGGCAACCCCAAAAGCAACGGAATTGGCGACCAATTTCGGTGTGCAATGGTTACAAATCCAACGATTAGAAACCGTTACACCTGATCCGAAACGTTTTCCAACTTTCAATTCTAAACTGCGTAATGCTATGTTAAAAGAAACGGAACTTTTTCTGGAGTCAATCTTTCGTGAAGATCGGAGTATCCTCGATTTGATTGATGCAGACTACACTTTTCTCAATCAACGGTTAGCTGGACATTACGAAATTTGGAGAAACGAACAAGGAAATCCAATTAAGGGCAATACTTTTCAGCGCGTTGCATTGAACAACCCCAATCGGGGTGGTATCTTGACACAAGCCAGTGTGCTGACGGTAACCTCCAATCCTACCCGCACCTCACCTGTAAAAAGAGGACGTTGGGTTTTAGAACAGATACTCGGTTCACCGCCACCTCCGCCTCCACCGGATGTGCCCGAATTGGAAGAAGACCACGACGCTATTACCGGCACTACATTGCGAGAAAGGCTTGAACAGCACCGCGAAGACCCCGCTTGCGCTAACTGCCACGCTAAAATGGATCCTATCGGATTTGCAATGGAAAACTACAACACCATCGGTAAGTTCCGGACAAAGGACGGGGAACAAGATATTGATACAGCCGGGCAATTACCTGATGGCACCTCATTTGAAGGGATAGCAGACTTAAAACAGATTCTCAGAGATAGAAAAAAACAGTTTGCCAAATGCTTAACGGAAAAGATGTTGACCTTTGCTTTAGGTAGAGGCTTAGAATATTTTGACAAACCAACCGTCGACCGAATTGTTACTGAACTTGAGGCAAATAATTATAGAAGTTCGGTTTTGATTACAGAAATTGTTAAAAGCGATCCGTTTCGGTTGCGACGTAGCAGAAAGGAAAATTAATGATGCGAATTATTTACGCCATTCTTTTTACTATCACAGTTTTTCTAATAGGTTGTTATACAGTTCATTTAGAGACATTTAGTGACGATCCGATTTTAAAACTCAAACAAAAATATTCTGTCCATTTAAACACTGCGTGGACAGCAAAACAGGCGGATTCGCTTTTAAAAATCTTTGAATCCTTCTCTACAGACTTAAACTCTACAGACTCTACAGATTCTACAGACTTAAACTCTACAGACTTAAATTTCCACCCTTCTATATGGAAAATAAGTGGTGATTTAGAAGAAGATATTAAGATAAAATTTCAAAACAGTTTGAAATTTGTTACTATCAGTAGCGATGTTTTTCCTATTGAGGGGTATAAAGGGATATTGGCACCGGACAAACGTCTTTTTCAAGCTGTCGTTCAATTCGTAACAGAGGGTGGGACAAATAGATCTGCTATAAAACAAATCCTACAAGAACGTTACGGGATTAGCATAGAGACACCTTCTTATGAAGTATTAACCAAAGGGAATACAAAAGAAACAGGAGTACGCTTATCGAACTTTGAAAACGAAGACCTAATGACCTTTATATCAATACTTGAAGAATTCCCACAAGCATTACACAAGGTGACGCAATTAAAGTATTTGGTGTGTAGAGCCGATGATAATATGAATGCCGCCGCAAGAGCATGGACCACTCTCAATTTTATTGAGGTGGCAGAATCTGTTTTTGATAATTCTGATTTCAAGTACATTTGTCATATAATGGTTCATGAAAAAGCTCACTTTTTATGGACGCATTTTTTTCCCGCCCAGCTTAAAGGGGACTGGATGAAACTTGGCGGATGGCAAAAAGACTCAAATAGTGAATCCGGTTGGTCAACAACTAAAGATCGAAAGGAATTTGTATCAGATTACGCCCATGAAAAGAACCCGAACGAGGACATGGCGGAAAGTCTTGGATTTTATCTTGTATTTCCAGATAAACTACGCGCCTGTAACCCTGTTAAATACGACTTCATTCATGAGCGGATTATGTTAACGTACGGCGCACGTTATGTGCCACCAGATCGTATGTGAATTGATTTCAGGTTATCAATTTCCTGACCAATCGTTGTAGGAGAGAACTCCTGTTCCTGAACGATGCTGCATCTTGTCGTTATCAGGAGATCGTTCTTACAAGTAGAGTGTTCAATTATTTCAATAATTCACCATAAATGGGTGATTACAGATTTCTGCCCTAATCACAGAAATTGTCAGAAACGACCCTTTCCGATTATGACGCGGTAAAAAGGAGTAACTCATGAGAAAAATTCTAAATGTCTTTCTCTTTGCCATTATCATTTTTCAAACAAGTTGTTATACGCAATATTTTCAAACACATTTTCAAGCACGAAAAGATGATCCTATTTTTCTACTTGAAGAAAAATATTCTATCCGTTTAGATTCTACATGGGCTAAAAAACATGCAGAAGCACTTCTGAAAATCTTTGAATCCGTATCTCCAGAATTCAGTGGACAAACTTCTGTATGGGAAATAAGTAATGAAGATTTAGAAAATGATATTATTATTGAATCTCAAGATGTTGTGAAGTCCGTTACTATTAGTAGAGACACTTTTCCAATTGCGAGATCCCGGGCAATATCGGCACCGGATAAACGTTTGTTTCAGGCTGTTATTCAATTCATAACGGAAGATGGGACAAATAGATCGGCAATGAAACAAATATTACAACAACGGTACGGCATTAGTATAGATGTTCCTTCTTATAGTTTTTTAAGAAAAAGACGCGTAGAGGAAACCGAAGTACAATTAACTGACTTTAAAAATAAACATCTGATGATTTTTATTTCAATACTTGAAAAATTTCCTCAAGCATTACATAAAGTTCCCCAATTAAAGTACGTGGTTTGTAGATCTGATGAGAATATGAACGCTGCGGGTAGAGCATGGAGCTCATTGAGTTTTATGGAGTTTTCCGAATCTTTCATGAATAGTCGTAGTTTTGATCGAATCTCAAAAACGATAGCTCATGAGAAATCTCATTTTTTATGGCACAATCTTTTTCCCGAGCAACTTAAACAGGATTGGATAGAACTTGGTGGCTGGTCCGAATATCCAGAAAATAAGGAGGGATGGTCAACCTCTAAAAAACGATCAGAATTTGTATCAGATTACGCCCATGAAAAGAACCCGAACGAGGACATGGCAGAAAGTCTTGCATATTATCTTGTATATCCAGATAAACTGCGCGCCTGTAACCCTGCTAAATACGACTTCATTCATGAGCGGATTATGTTAACGTACGGCGCACGTTATATGTCACCAGATCGTATGTGAATTAACTTGACAAAACATTGGACGCATGGTAAACTAAACGCAAACGGTAGGTATGCTTATGAAGACTTCAAAACAATTTTCACGTCGATCATTTTTACGAGGACTGGGTGTGAGTGTGGCGCTGCCTTATATCGGTGCAATGGGACCATTAACATCTTGGGCAGACACATTCGCAGATGGCAAAGTCGTAAAACGTTACCCAGACCCTGCGGTTGAAGTCCTCGACCAGCGTTTCAAGAAATACAAAATCGGAAACGCTGTTGTGGAACGGTTATGGACAGGTGCGCGTTGGTCCGAGGGACCTGTTTGGTTCGGCGATGGCGGATTTCTCCTCTGGAGCGATATTCCAAACAACCGTATTCTGAAATGGCAAGAAGCCACTGGCAAGGTAAGCATCTACCGCAAACCGTCTAACTATACCAACGGTCATACACGCGATCGGCAGGGTAGACTTATTAGTTGTGAACACGGTACGCGGCGCGTCACACGAACCGAATATGACGGAACGATTACTGTACTGATAGATAACTTTGAAGGCAAGCAGTTCAACGCCCCAAATGATGTCGTAGTTCATCCCGATGGGCATATCTGGTTTACGGATCCTGGATACGGGATCATGTTCAATTACGAAGGACATAAAGCTGAATTTGAATTGCCGACTTCCGTCTATCGTCTCAATCCAGAGACGGGAAAAGCCACAGTCGTAACAAGTGAACCCGAAAAACCGAACGGACTCTGCTTTTCACCGAACTACGATAAACTCTATGTTGCTGACACAGGCTCACCCAAGAACATCGCGGTCTTTGATGTTATAGACGGTGAGCGGTTAGGCAAAAAACAGGTGTTTTATGAGACAGCACCCGGCAACGCTGATGGACTGCGGTGCGATACTGATGGGAATCTGTGGGCAGGTGCAGGTTGGGTCGGTGAAGGTTATGATGGTGTGCATATCTTTGCATCTGACGGAACGCTTATCGGTCAGATTCATCTGCCAGAAATTTGTGCCAATATCTGTTTCGGTGGCGTTAAACGTAACAGACTCTTTATGGCAGCGAGTCAATCTCTCTATTCGGTTTATGTGGAAGCACAAGGGGCACCACTGTTTTAGATTCTAAAATTCACTATATGACATTGAAGGTTTGGAGTTCAGTCCCGTAGGGACGATATGTTTATTTTTTATGTCGTTCCTACGGAACTCAAGAGAGATGGATAACATTTTTCTATAAACATATCGTCCCCGTCAAATACCATACGCGTATTTGGTGTTGATTCACGGGACTAAAGACACATAAAAGATGGCAACACATAAAATTAACGTCATAGCAAAAATCATCAAAAATATTGAAAACTAAATAACCCTGAATTTCACTTTACTATAGTTGCAAATTATCGCAAAATTGAATTATAATATCATATCAACTCCGTACAAATTCACAGATTATAATCGTGATCTGTTCGTAAATGAAGCGGTACAAAGGAGTAAAAAACATATATGAAAACATCAAAACAACTTTCACGTAGAACATTTTTACGCGGGTTAGGTGTCAGCATTGCCCTACCGTGGTTAGAGTCAATGGGTCCACTCACAAGTTGGGCAACCGCAGCCACAAAAGGGGTAACAGGACAAATAACACCGAATCGGATGGCATTCCTCTATGTTCCGAATGGAAAAATTATGGAGGATTGGACACCGACACAGGTGGGTGCTAACTATGAACTTACAGACATCTTAAAACCGCTTGCAAATATAAAAGAAAAAACGTTGATTCTGAGTGGATTGACAGCAGATAAAGCACGCGCAAATGGCGATGGCGGCGGCGATCACGCCAGGGCAATGGCGGCGTTCCTTACAGGCGCACAACCGCGCAAAACAAGTGGCACAGACATTCACGCTGGAATTTCTGTTGACCAAGCCGCTGCTTCACATATCGGCGATCAAACACGATTACCTTCGCTTGAACTCGGCATTGATCCCGGTTACAGAGCGGGTAATTGCGACTCCGGTTATAGCTGCGTCTATTCAGCAACGATGGCATGGAAGTCTGCAACGCAACCGCTTCCAAAAGAGGTTAATCCGAAACTCGCTTTTGAACGTCTGTTCACCACCGAACCTAACGCCCAAAAAATACAGCGCGATGAAGAACGAAAAAGTATCCTTGATTTTGTCAAGCAGGATTCAAAAGACCTCATCCGCCAAGTTAGTGGAAACGATGTTCGAAAACTTGATGAGTACTTCTCTGCTATTCGCGACATTGAAATGCGGATCGAATCGGCAGAAAAGTTTCCACCAATAAACAATCCAGACTATACTGCTCCAGAGAAAATTCCAGCAGATTTTCAAGAACATGTGCGTCTGATGTTGGATCTCATCGCACTTGCATTCCAAACAGATGTGACCCGAATTGTGACCTTTACATTAGCAAATGAGGGTAGTAACAAGACATATCCGACTATCAATGTCACTGATGGACACCATAATTTATCGCATCATGGTGGTGATAAAGGAAAAATAGATAAAATTCGGAAGATAGACGTTTTCCATACACAGCAGCTTGCATACCTGCTGGAGAAACTTGACTCCATTCCTGAAGGGGAAGGCACACTCCTTGACCATTCTATGATTCTGTATGGCAGTGGGAATTCTGATGGCAATCGCCACAGCCACCACGATCTTCCAATTCTATTAGCTGGTCAAGGATGCGGCACACTGAAAAGCGGCCGACATATCCAATATCCGAAGGAAACACCGCTCAACAATCTGTGGTTGTCTATGCTTAATCGAATGGATGTTAATTTGCGGCAATTGGGGGATAGTACAGGGAGTTTGAAAGGATTATCCTAAATCCAAACACTCGTTGTAGCATAATCTGTTAGATTGTGCCTGAAAACACGCAAACTAACAGTTTGCGTTACAAAATCCTAATTTATAGATTATCCGCACAAGATAAGGAGCATCCCACGAAACACGGCGCGTTTACATAAAGATTAAGTTTTTAATTGGGTAATTCTAATTTTCCCCAAACCCAGTAGGTGCGGTTTCTAACCAATGCAGAATACCATACGGGGAATGCTATATAGCATTCATACCGTTGATTTGGCGTATTCTGCTGGATATTTCCACGAATTACCCAATTTATTTTTTAATCTTCATCAAAACGCGCCTACCATGAGATAGCAACAGTTTTCAATTTAACAGTATTAGTGATCGCTCGTTTCTGCCTTCCCGTAACCGCCACCGCCCGGCGTTTCAATCTGAATAATATCACTTTTGCGTATAGGAAAGGTGGCTTTACCTGCAAGCGAATGTTCCTTGCCATCACGGATTAACACGTTACGCCCCAATTGTCCAGATTCACCACCTTGTAAGCCGTAGGGTTGAAACACTCGACGTTCCGATAAGATAGTAACCTCCGCATCCGTGAGAAGTTTTAGAGAACGTACAATTCCCGCGCCGCCTTGGAATTTGCCTGCGCCCCCAGTCCCGCGCCTAATCGCATATTTTTCTACCTGCATCGGATAACTCGTCTCAATTGCTTCTATAGGCGTATTCATCGTATTAGTCATGTGGGTATGGATGGCATCAATTCCGTTACAGTTAGGGCGTGCTCCCATCCCACCCGCGATGGTCTCATAATAGGTGAAATCTCTGTTACGTGACGCATCATACCCGCCTATTGTGATGTTACTCATAGACCCACAACTTGCAGCAGGAATTCGATCAGGACACGCTTTTGCCAATGCACCGAAAAGCACGTCAACAATTCGTTGTGAGGTTTCAACGTTTCCACCGGCAACTGCTGCAGGGAATTTTGCATTGATTACAGTACCTGTAGGCGCAATAATTTGGATCGGTTCCAGACACCCTGCATTGGAAGGTACATCCTCACCCGCAATGCATCGGAATGTATAAAAAACAGCTGAAACTGTGATGGCATAAATAGCATTGATAGAACCGCGCACTTGTCCTGATGTCCCCGTAAAATCTACAACAGCTGTGTCATCTTTGATTTCTATGGCAACCCGGATTTCAATCGGTGCATCGGTAATCCCATCGTTATCTAAAAAATCTGAATACTCGTACCTACCATCAGGAATTTCTTGTAAAAGTGCACGCACCATTCGACTTGAATAAGCGCAAAGTTCCTGCATATATGCCTCAATTTCCGAAATACCGTATTTTGCCACCATCTCCTGTAGTCTCCGTTCACCGATGCGGTTTGCAGCAAGTTGTGCTTCCATGTCGCCACGCCGTTCCGTTGGTGTGCGTACATTCGCAAGAATTAGTTCCCACAGATCAGTATTCAGTTTTCCACCTCGGACAAGCTTAACAGGTGGAATGCGAATGCCTTCCTGAATCACGCTTGTTGCGAGAGGCATGGAACCTGGTGTCATACCACCGACATCTGCGTGATGGGCGCGGTTGGCAACAAAGAAAGTTGGACGACTTGAAGATGTTTCGCCAAACACAGGGGCAACCAAAGTAATATCCGGCAGATGTGTTCCGCCGCGATACGGATCGTTAAGCACAATCATATCACCTTGTTCCATGTTGGTGTGTTCAATTGCTGCTAAAACCGAAAGTGGCATGGAACCGAGATGGACTGGGATATGTGCGGCTTGCGCAACCATTTGCCCAGCTGCATCAAAAACCGCACATGAAAAATCAAGCCGTTCCTTGATATTCGGTGAAAAGGCGGTTCGTTGCAGTGTAACACCCATTTCTTCCGATACGGAGGTGAGTATATTCTTATAAAGCTCTAATTTGATGGGGTCAAAGTTCATTTGATAGAAATGAATTATGTAGATGGGTTGATATGGGCAGTGAAGACACCATAAAGCGGATAGAATAAATCATAGTCATTGCAGAAACCCTATGAACAATAAGAGGGGGTGATTGTTTCCCTCTCTTAATTCTCTTTGGAGGTAGAGTCGACACTCTCTAAAGATCAATGACCTACTCCACCAAAATGTGAATCAGCTGATCCCTTTAGAACTTACGCAATACACAATTTACCATCTGCCTGCATAAGTTTTAAAAATTATACTATATTTTTAAGAAAAAGTCAATTCATTTTCAAGCCAGGGTGTGTAAAGTTTTTGGCACTGATTATTTTTTTACAAAATTAACTTGACAAACCAATATATTTATGTTAATATTATTATCACAACTAATTAAATAGTATTCTCAATATATGCAAAAATTCTAATGAACAAAGAGAAGAAAAAACAAAAAAGCTGAAAATCACGTCACATTCCTTGGCCTGATTGACTTCTGCACGTCCCTAGGACGTGCAAAACGTCCTAAAATAGCCTAAATGTGACGTGCAAACGTCCTAATTCAATGTGTAGAACGAAGCGAAACCCTTATGTGTCAATTTAAGGATATATAAGGGGCGAGGTTGGAAACCTTGCCAAATTACATATCCTATTGTTGGAGGGGTTTGTAACCCCGATTTCAGATATACAGCCTGAAAATCGAGGTTACAAACCCGCAGCATGCCAAACGCGCATGCTGCGTTGATCCACTCCAACAAAGATGTTTTGTGACAATTGAATGTCTCTGACTTTGGTCTGATTCTACTTGATAAATTAACAGTAAAGTGATAAGATACAAGCGTTGACATTCAGGAAGATTTTCATGACTAAGTGGACCTCGGAGTACTCACTGAAATATGAGCAAAATCACACACGTAGAAATTTATCCCACTGCTGTTGGTATGAAAGACGTTTTCACCATCGGAACAGGTTTTGTTGGTGATACTGAAGCTGCGGGACACCATATCTTTGTCAAGATTACAACAGATGACGGCTATATCGGTTGGGGAGAACAACGTGCACTTCCGTCCTGGAGTTATGAGACAACAGAGTCCATCACAACAACGATTCGACACCACATTGCACCTTTACTTCTGGGACAAAATCCGTTGAACCGCAACGAAACCCACAACGCTATCTATCAGGCGTTAAAACCTGCTGTTAGCAATGGACACCCCTTTGCGAAAGCTGCTGTTGACATTGCGCTGCATGACTTGTGTGGTCAAATTCTGAACATCCCACTCCATACCCTTTTTGGAGGTAAACGACATAACACGCTGCCGCTCAGTTATGCATTGAGCATTGATACCCCAGAGATAATGGCATTGAAGGCAAAAGCCTTATCTCCCTGTACCTGCTTCAAAGTGAAGGTTGCAGGCACGCCAACAGTAGATGAAGATCGACTACGCGCAGTCAACGAAGCTGCACCCAATGCCAAACTTTGGATTGATGCAAATCAGTCATATACGCCATCTAACGCATTAGAGTTGCTGAAGCGTGTGGAAGATATTAACGAGGTCTATTGTATGGAACAGCCAGTTGCAAGTCAAGATTGGTTCGGGATGAAAAGAGTAAGAGAGGCAGCCCCAGTTCCCATTGCCATTGATGAAGGTTGTTTTACGTATTTTGATCTTGGGAAAATCGCGAGGCTTGAATGTGCGGATGCTGTCGTTTTAAAGGTATGCAAATCTGGCGGTCTGACTGAATGCCTTAAAAGTGTCTATGTCGCAGAAGCCAATGCGCTTGAACTACTCGGCAGTGGTCTTACAGAGGCAGGTGTGGGTTTCATCGCAAGTGTTCATCTCTTCTCAACTATGGATCTTGTGCTGCCTGCCGAACTGAACGCTCCTGTATTTTTAGAAACGATGGCGATAAGCGGTGTTGAAATTAAGGATCATGTTGTCACTGTACCTGATGGTCCCGGTCTCGGTGTTACACCAGACGAAGATTACATCAAAGCGCATCCGCTGACAATCGATTCTTTGATGCAATAATTATTTCTACCCCAATTGCAATCACAATCACCACAGCACACAACAGATAAGGACTTTGCGGTCCCAACCCCCAGTCAACTGCTATCCCACCCAACAAGGGACCTAATAGGATACCAAACCCAAGGATTGATTCATGCCAACCGCTCTTGTTCCCCTTGTCAGTGTACTTGTCTAAACCGTAATAAAGACTACTGAAATAAGTGAATGCAGCAGATAAACCGATTAAAGCAAACGCCGCTGTCCAAAGCAAGGAATTCTGGACTCTCCACATTCCGATGAAACTAAGAATCGCGAGTCCTTGAACAATTAATAGAGGACTAAACCGGTAGTGCCATCGTGTAGAAAAGCCTGTGCCAAGTACAAGGAATGCTATTGTTTGCACACCTCCAAGTGTCAACATAAAATTCCCGTACGTTTGAGTAGGTATACCCATCTCTAATGTCAACTTTGGTGAAAGTCTACGCAAGACACCCAATCCAAACCAAGATGCAAAATTCGCGCATCGCGCCAAATTAAGATAAGTTGTTCTGACAGCAGGTGATGGAAATAGAGTCTGAGTAGTTTCAGAAGATGTTTCTATTCCATGTATTGTAGGTTTATGTGAAAACAGTGCCACTATAGTAAAGAAGCAGAGCGCAACTGACAGATAAAATGGACTAAATGGGCTTTCATCTTGATATAGATAACCCGACATAGCTGGACCTAAAGTTACACCGATACTCCAAAACAGATTGAAAAGCGTTACTCGTTGAACAAGTTTAGTCTCTCCCTCTTGTTCGGAAAGCCACGCCTCATAAGCAGGCCAAAACAGTGCCATGCTAATGCCAATTACTGGAAAAATGGCCAATAGATGAATTTTATTCCGACAAAAAGGGAGTCCGATACTTGCAGCCCCAAGTAAAACGCAAGCAGCGTATAGCATACGCCTGCGTTCAACCCGATCAGATAGCTGCCCAAATGGAATTGCAAGGAATGCGAAAAAGGCGGTTGCAATTGCCATCAACACACCTAAAAAAGTGGAGGAGAGTCCGAGAAAACTACTATAAAAAGAGGAATTAGTTAGGACACTGCTGAGGGCAAAATCGACTAATAAGACTGGAAAATAGACGGTAAAAAGTTGGCTCGGTTTTAAGCGCATTTATAGCGTTTTTTAGAGAAAATTAATACATTCCTTTCCATAGTAATTTTGAAAGTAGGTAGTTTTCTTATGGATCCACAATCTTTGCATCAACGGTGTGGTAGCCTAATATATCCACTGGCTTAACCTGAATCCCAAATTCATCTTGCGTAACTTCGCTGTTAGTTGTGGCTCTCGCGTAAACCTCAACGGGTCCTTTTTTCTTCGGAACCTGCCACTTCCACTTCCAAAGCACCCATGCAAGGGGTGTATCCTTCGCCCAAATTTCGGCTTCTTCCCATGTTTCCCCGTAATCGACACTCACTTCTATCTTCTTGATTCCACCATGGTGCCCTGCATCAAAAGCCGCTCCACTTACGAAATAAGTAGAACCTGCGATAATCTCTTCTTCTGTACTGGGAGTTCCAATAACTGTCGCAAGTTTCACATTCGCAATAGGATCCCAACCGCGTTTTTCCCAATAGCTCTCGTGTTTTTCTGCTAATTGGATATTCACAATCCATTTCGGATTTTTAGTACCATAATGGCCGGGATTCAGCAAACGGACAGGAAATCCGTGATCTGTGGGAAGGGGTTCACCGTTCATCTCATAAGCAAGAATTGTATTTTCGTGTATAGCATCCTCTAACGGAATTGCGGTATGATAACCGTCTGCACACCGAAACACTACTACTTTTGCTTCATCCTTGACACCTGCTTTTTGGAGTAGATCGCGCAAACGAGCACCTTTCCATTCTGCATTTCCCATCTGCTCGGCACCAATCGGATCACCGATGCATTTCAAGGTTCGCATTGTCTCGATCGATTCCATCGCTTTGATGTCCTCAAGTCGAAACGATGTCCCGGGTTTCTCAACCAAGCCAGTAATCGCCAATTGCCAATTTGCTGCGTCAATGACCTCAGGATCATCTATCTGAAGGATATAGAATTCCTCATTAGGTGTTATTAAAGTGCGAGGTTTCAGCAGAGGCACATCAGCTATTTGTGCTTCTAACTGAAGCGGTAAAACCATTCCGGCAGCACTTATCGCGCTTAATTTTATGAAGGTCCTTCGTTTCATTATATCTCCTCGTTCTGCGAATCTGGCTTGGTTTTATTGTCACGCATCCGCATCGTTATTTTCGTTACACCTCTTATCATAATGGCTGTACCGAATATGAGAAACAGTGGTAATCCCCACTTCCAATGAGAGAAATAGTATGCAATAAAACACACAACCATCAAGACAATTAAAATATTCAAAAGTGTTCTGTTTTCATACCATTTCTGCATCTGTTTACAATTCTATTCTGGATGTTTGCAGATTTGACTGATAGTGTGTATAATCATCAAAGTATTCACAACTACCATTTTCTGCCTCCTTTTCTTCTATTATACCATGCGGCGAACTGTTAGTCCAGTTCTGTACCGCATCGTGGACAATTATCGTCCCATGTTGAACGTCTACCTTCACCGCAACCGTGGCATTCCCCGAACGGATGTTCGTCCGGTTTTGCGCGGGCACCACCCCTTTTATAGGTGATGATACGCCAGACTGTCTCACCATCTTCTTCCCAACAGTGCCACACACCTTCTTTTCTACCATCGGAAGATGTGCCATCGTGTTTTTTGTAGGGACCGCCCCATTTGCGATTTCCATTTTCATGATAACAGATATACTCACCTTCGTACTTATCATCTCGGAAGTAAGCCACGCTGGATATATTCCCATTCTTGTGATAGAGAATCCATTTCCCATCCTTTTTGCCGTGAATAAAGTTACCTTCGCTCCGTTTTAACCCGCTCGCGAAATAGGTAATCCAATACCCGTGTTTTTTGCCATCAACCATTTCACCTGTATCTCGTGTGCTTGCCATAATTTTACCTCCCAGACAGGTTAGAAATGTCTGCTCGTTTTTTTAAGAATACTTATTAGATATTATATTCCGAACCAATATCGACATTTAATCAGAAAGATGTTTTGCCCATCATCCGTGAAGCTGCTGCCCAAGCGATGCAACGGACGAAACTCAAGGTCTGCTTCCTGAACCGATTCCAAGACTGCTGCACGCGATTGAGACCAGACGAAAAACAGTGTGCTGCCGGGACGAAATTCCCAGCGGAGAACGGTGTTGCCTCGTAAGGAACGTCGATGGAAGTCACGATTCTCATTGAGTGGATACGGTTGAAACTGGTAAGATTTCGGCTCTATCAATTCTTTGAAGTTCGTATAATCACCAATGGTGATGAAAGGCTGCACGTAGAATTGAAGGCTCAGCGTTGGTGTAAAACTGATGTTTGCGCGCGTGGTGAAGTCAAGTGTACGGTTCTCAAGTTCCCCATAAACGTAATGTTGCTGCGTTTTCCCATTGATATGCTTTTCAACGATATCCACCCATTGTGCATCCCGCTTCTGATAGTTATACCGTGGACCAACGGTAAACTCAACGTTAGATGCGATCCGAATGCGTAGATGGAGCCGGACATCATACCCGTATGAACGTTTCTCGTCATCCCACGAGATGACTGGATTTAGCGCTAACTGAACCATTTTGCGGCTGTCAGTCGAAAAATTGGTGAAAATCCACCAACCCGGTGGATTTTTAATCAGTGTACCGCCACGTCTTACATCTTCATCACTAAACGATTCTAAGTTACGTCCAACCCAAAAGGCGTAGTCCCAATAGTTTTTAAAGCGACCGATTGTCCAGATTTCGGAATAACTATTAATATTCACCCTATCGTAGTTCCAAGTACGCCAGCCATAAAGCCCAAATCTGACATATCGGAAGATGCTAAACGGATTTTCTTTCCGTATTGTAAGATCGTAATTCCACTCTACTTTGTCACTACGTTGACTAAAGCCGAGGTCATTTGTCTCAAAAGTGGGGGAGAGCGCTTTAAAATCGGTATCAAATTTCAACCATCCGCCGCGTTTAGCAATGTTGAGGTGGGCGAGATAGCCCGATTTACGGGCATCAAGTTTCCCAGCTTGACTTCCTGCTAAGGTGCCGCTTATTAGGAAGCGTTCCTGTACAAACTTCAAATCCCAATCAAGTCCACCTACATAAGCAGCATTGGATTTTTGACGGTTAACAGCGGTGGTTATTAATCCAACGCGAGAATTCCCCTTTAACACGTCTTGATTAATTCGCCCTACAAAGTGGTTCGTCAAGGGTTCAATGAGATGTTCACTGCGATTGTCGTTTTCCTTGATTTGGGCATATTCGGGTGCGGTGACTGCTTCCATGATGCCGAAAGAGGTATTGTTTTGGGTTCTGCCGACAATTTTGGCTGCACTGAGAATCGTTGTCGATTCAGGACGGCTCAGTTCTTCTGCGCCAGCGGGAATATCAAAATGTCCCGGGCGCCGTCCAATACGGCGGGAATAAAAGAAACGGTGTCCACTGGTTTGAAAGATAGAGGCTCCTTCGACAAAGAAGGGACGACGTTCCTCAAAAAACTCTTCATAAGCTGAGAGATTTAAGCTGGCTGGATCTGCTTCTACCTGTCCAAAATCGGGATTGATTGTCGCGTTGAGTGTGGTTCCGGTGCTAATCCCATATTGGATATCAGTGCCAATATTTCCCCACAAATCGGTTTCACTATTGAGGATTGTCCTACCCATGGCATAAGGCACAATTTCAATATGTCGGGAGGGGTGAATATCTTTGATGCCAGTTAGGTCTCCCAAGCGTGCCACCCAGCCTGGTTCATCTTTCTTAATCAAACGCCAATGGATATCCTCTTTTTTTCTGCTAATATACCGATTAACTTGAAGTCCCCAAACATATTCATCCTTTGGAGAAAAGCGCAGCACATGAAACGGGATTTTATATTCGACTGACCAACCCTCCTCGTGAATTTGGGTCTTGACATCCCACACACCATCCCATGTCCTGTCGGGAGATTTATTATCGGAAATGATCCCGTCTGTCACGGATCCTGAAGGATGCACAGTAAACCAGAAAGCGCTCTGCCGATTGTAGTGTGAATCAATGTTTATATTGACTTTATCTGAGTCAACAAAGACATTATCACGTCTAATCAATTGCGTATCTATTTTATTTGGTTCACTGTCATAACACATGATTCCAAAGTAGAGTGCATCGTCATCGTAGACGATCTGGAACGTAGTGCGTTCAGAGGCAGGGTCACCTTCATCGGGATCGCGTTGACGAAAATCTTCGTGGATGGGTGCGGTTTTCCAGATGTCGTCATCCAAAATACCATCCAACTTCGGGGGTTTGCCTTCAATACGGATAGCTACCGCTGTGCGGTGTACTGAGGCTTCTTTGTCTTCAGCTAATAAATCGCCTGGGAGTTGAAACGCTAAAAAAATCGCAATCAATCCCCAGGCGATCCGGTAGTCTAAATCAATTTTCATAATGCTTTTGTGCTCCTTCGCGTGTATCCATTCCATCTTATAGTAAAACCCGTAATTATTTGCACATGCGGCAGGGATCGTAGGGGCTGGGTTACCCAGCCCCTACAAAGGTGTTATGTGAGATCCCATCGCGGAGTGTAAACATATTTTCGGATTCTACTATAACGCTTAACGGATGTACTTTTTAGTAAACCCTTCTCCCAAAGTAGTTGTAAATGTTTTTGGGCGTAGGTTCACTATTGCATTGCTTTACCTTTTTTGATGTCCCCCCAAGTTTTTATTAACCTGCCCAAGGGAGAAACAGAAACAGCGAGTGATTCTTCAAGACCTTCTTCCATAACATTATTAAGGTCTTCTTCACTCAGAGCGGTGTTGAAAATAGCGACTTCGTCAAGGACTCCCGAAAAATCAAAACCCGGCTCACGTTTCCATCGCGCTAACCAGATGGAACCGCTTTCGTTATTTTTGGTGAGGTCGGGTTGTCCAACGTTGATGTCTGCAACCTGTTCACCGTCAACATATAAAATAAGCGTCTTGCCATCGTGCGTGAGTGCGACAAAACTCCATTCTTCCATTTCCCATGTCCCACTCCGAATTTGGCTATTGTCTATTCCACCATTGAATACGAAGCTGCCGTAGAAATCGTTTGGACCAATGAAAATATTTGGATTGTGCCAATCTCTTTCTATGAGACGAATATGCTGACCACCGGGCACTCCATGGGGTTTCACCCAGAGCAGGTACGTAAACCCATCACGGTAATCGTCAATCGTTGCACTTGCGGGAATGACCACATGATTACTTCCATCAAATTCGACTCCCATGCCGAACTTTCCTTCTACCCGCTTAGCACCAACAATCTTTCCATCATTTCCTTTACCTGAGGAATCTACAACTTCTGCGCCTTTTCCCTTATCGAAAAGCCACATTCCCATGATAGATTCAGGGTCAATTTCCGCACAGCTTTCATGAATCCATAATCCAGTAATAGATAGTCCCAGCATAATCACCAAAATATTTATGACTTTCATTTTCTACCTCCTTTTATCCTATTATCCCGTACGGCGAACTGTTAGTCAAGCTCTGTGTCGCATCGTGGACAGTTATCTTCCCAAGTTGAACGTCTGCCTTCACCGCAACCGTGGCATTCACCGAACGGATGTTCATCCGGTTTTGCGCGGGCACCACCTTTTTTATAAGTAATTATACGCCATACCGTCTCGCCATCTTCCTCCCAACAGAGCCAAACCCCTTCTTTTCTACCATCGGAAGATGTGCCATCATGTTTTTTGTAGGGACCGCCCCATTTGCGATTTCCATTTTCATGATAGCATATATAATCGCCTTCGTACTTATTATCACGAAAGTAAGCCACGCTGGAAATGTTCCCATTCTTGTGGTATAGAATCCATTTTCCATCCTTTTTACCGTGAATGAAGTTACCTTCGCTTCGTTTTAATCCACTCGCGAAATAGGTAATCCAATACCCATGCTTTTTACCATTGACTATTTCACCAGAATCTCGTGTGCTTGCCATAATCTACCTCATTGCTTATGCCTCATCAACTTCTGTACCGCACTTAGGACAACTATCACCCCAACTTAAACGTCTTCCTTCGCCACAAACGTCGCACGTTCCGAGGGGGTACTCATCCGGTTTTGCACGGCTGCCACCCTTTTTATAAGTTACGATGAGCCACACCGTTTCACCATCTTCTTCGTAACCGTAAAATGGTCCTTCCTTTTTGCCATCGTAAGATTTACCCTCATGTTTAGGATAGGCCCCCCTGGATCTAAGGTTTCCGTTTTCATGATAGCTGATACAAGGACCTTCATATTTTCCATCGCGGAAAGAGGCTTCACCCGATTTGTTCCCATTTTTGTGATAATTGATCCAGGGTCCATCCTTTTTGCCGTGAATATAGTTGCCTTCGCTTTGCTTTACACCATTCGCGTAGTAGGTAATCCAATATCCGTGTTTTTTGCCATTGACCATTTCACCTGTATCTCGTGTGCTTGCCATAATTTTTACCTCTTATTTTGCGATATCTGGATCAAGTGCCTTCGCCTTCTCAAAATCTGCTTTTGCCGCATCATGTTGTCCAAGTGCCTCTCTTGCACGTGCGCGATTTTTGTAAGCTGCTGCATACTTTGGATTTAGTTTGATGGCTCTATCATAATCATTCATTGCGCCTTTATGGTCGCTAAGTTTCCATTTTGCTACTCCACGGTTATTGTAGGCTCCCACATATTTCGGATTTAGTTTAATAGCTTTATCATAATCACTTATCGCACCTTTATAGTCGCCAAGTTTCCATTTTGCTACTCCACGGTTATTGTAGGCTCCCACATATTTCGGATTTAGTTTAATAGCTTTATCATAATCACTTATCGCACCTTTATAGTCGCCAAGACCCTCTTTAGCGTTTCCCCGGTCGTTGTAGAGTGAGGCATATTCTGGAATTAGATTTATAGCTTTATCATAATCTGTGATAGCACCTTTATGGTCATCAAGACGATATTTCGCTAACCCTCGGTTGTTATAAAATGAAGCATTTTGTGAGTTTAGATTTATAGCTTTATCATAATCTGTGATAGCACCTTTATGGTCATCAAGATGATATTTCGATCTTCCACGCTTGAAGTATGCATAAATAGACTCAGGGTTTAATTGGATAACTTCATCTAAATTGGCTATTGCCTTGTCATAACGTTTTTTATCGTAATGCATCTCTCCTTTAACGTAGTGGGCGTAGGAACGAATAAGTTCTCGCTTATGCCACTGTTCCAAAGGTTCAGTTGATTCTGACTGCGTGAGCAATACCTTGACTGTGTTTGAAGGAATAGCATAGCTAATAAAATCCCCTCCCAAGGTATGAATTCCTATGACTTGTTCCTTACTGTTTAGCACGGGACCTCCGCTACTTCCACCGGCAGTATAAACTTTCATTCGAAGCCACTTGTCGCTATCCCGTATACTGTGTAGTGTGCCCTCAGCAACTTTGTACTCTCCATCAGGAAATCCCACAACAGAGATAGGTTCACCATCTTGGGTAGCATCACTGTTTCCAAGTGGGAGTGCCTCACCTTCACCCACAACTTTTAAAATGACAAGATCGTTTTTGACATCATACGCAGCGACACCTTCAACTTTCCAAGTCGCTTTTTTGTCTGCTGATTTTACGTAGACAGGTCCCGGCTGTGCAATAACATGTAGGTTAGTCGCAACTTTATTCCGTTGCACGAAAAATCCGCTACCATGACCTTTAGAAAAAAGACCAAATTTATTTTTTACCCTGACGATAGAATTTCGGTGTTTGTTAAATTCTGTAGACTTTTCAATAATCTGTTGAGGGGTCTTCGCGCAAGAAAAGAGGATTCCGAAGACGAAAATACCTAAAAATAATTTTATGTGCTGTTTCATAAGGCATACCTCAAATCTAACGTCTGCTTTTGCTACAACCCGTACATCCCCAAATGGATGTTCATCCTGTTTCGCAAGGTATTCCCAATATTCTCTAACAATACCTGACCGACTTCATAAAAAAATAAAAATAGCGGTGTAACATGAAGCGTTGCAGAAGTCACATAATTGAAAAGTCTGCATATATCTTTGTATAGTTCATTTTGCGATATCCGGATCAAGTTCCTTTGCTTTTTCAAAATCCGCTTTTGCCGCATCATGTTGTCCAAGTGCCTCTCTTGCACGTG
Source organism: Candidatus Poribacteria bacterium (assembly GCA_965221425.1). Lineage (GTDB taxonomy): Bacteria > Poribacteria > WGA-4E > WGA-4E > WGA-3G > MSPOR6. The sequence goes on from OZ244889.1 coordinate 3,269,052, forward strand.
CGCGATTCCTGTAAGCTACTGCAATCTTTGGATTTAGATTGATGGCTTTATCATAATCGCTAATCGCACCTTCATAGTCACCGAGTTTCCGTTTTGCTTCCCCTCGGTTATGGTAGGGTGCTGCATCCTGTGGGTTTAGTTTGATAGCTTTGTCATAATCACTTATCGCACCTTTGTAGTCGCCAAGTTTCTGTTTTGCTACTCCTCGGTTGTAATATGTTGTGGCATTCTGTGAGTTTAGTTTAATGGCTTTATCATGATCCTCGATCGCACTTTTATAGTCACCCAGTTGCTGTCTTGCAGCCCCTCGGTTGTTGTATGCTTTGGCATCCTGTGGATTTAGTTTGATAACTTTATTGAAATCTTCGATCGCATCTTTATGGTCGCCAAGTTTGGACTTTGCAGCCCCTCGGTTGCCGTATGCTGTAGCATGCTGTGGGTTTAGTTTAATGGCTTTATTGTAATCTTCGATCGCATCTTTATGATTGCCAAGATTAAATTTCACGTCTCCACGTTTGGAATAGGCATAAATAGAATCAGGGTTTAACCGGATAGATTCATCTAAATTGGCTATTGCCTTGTCATAGCGTTTTTTATCATAATAATACATTTCTCCTTTAACGTAGTGGGCGTAGGAACGAATAAGTTCTCGCTTATGCCACTGTTCCAAAGGTTCAGTTGATTCTGACTGCGTGAGCAATACCTTGACTGTGTTTGAAGGAATAGCATGGCTAATGAAATCCACTCCCAAGGCCTGAACTCCTATGACTTGTCCCTTACTGTTTAGCACGGGACCTCCGCTACCTCCGCCAGCAGTATTAACGCTCATCCGAAGCCACTTATCGCTATTCCGTATGCTGTGTAGTGTGCCCTCAGCAACCTTGTACTTTCCACCAGGAAATCCCACAACAAAGATAGGTTCCTTGTCCCTTACAACATCACTATTCCCAAGTGGAAGTGCCTCACCCTCACCCACAACTTTTAAAATGACAAGATCATTTTTTACATCGTAAGCAGCAACACCTTCGACCTTCCAAGTCGTCTTTTTGTCTGCTGACTTCACGTAGACAGGCCCTGGCCGTGCGATAACATGAATGTTAGTTGCAACCTTGTTTCGTTGCACGAAAAATCCGCTCCCTTTACCTTTTGAAGAAAATCCGAGTCTACTTTCTACTCTGACAATAGAATTTCTGTGTTTATAAAATTCAGAAGGATTTTCAATAGTCTGTTGAGGAGTCTTCGCGCAAGAAAGGAGAATCCCAAAGACGAAAACACCTAAAAATAAATTAATGTGTCCTTTCAAAGCATTCTTGCAGGCAGGAGTCAGCATATTCTTATAAATCTCCTTAAATATCCTAATATATCTGTCCCATGTTACCTGGTTTTATGCTATTTGTTAAGTCTTTTCGTAGTACTGCGGGAGGTTTAGTTTTCAGTTTCGTGAAAATGGGATGAAATTCAAAGATTGGAAAGGGAAATTGCCTGAATAGTGGGTTTGCGAAGCGACATCACTATTGCGAATCGTTTGTCGATCCGTAACCCTGCAAACGATTTATAGGGTTTGTGATTCTTTTCGGGTTATCAATCAATTTCTGCGCCACATTTTGGACAATTAGCACCCCAACTTAAACGTCTTCCTTCGCCGCAAACGTCGCACGTTCCGAGTGGATACTCATCCGGTTTTGCACGGCTGCCACCTTTTTTATATGTTGTGATATGCCACACCGTTTCGCCATCTTCTTCGTAACCATAAAATGGTCCTTCTTTTTTTCCATCATAGGATTTACCTTCATGTTTAGGATAGGCACCCCTGGATCTGAGGTTCCCGTTTTCATGATAAGTGATACAAGGACCTTCATATTTTCCATCGCGGAAGGAGGCTTCACCAGATTTGTTTCCATTTTTGTGATAATTGATCCAAGGACCATCTTTTTTGCCGTGAATGTAGTTGCCTTCGCTTCGTTTTACCCCGTTCGCGTAATAGGTAATCCAATATCCGTGTTTTTTGCCATCAACCATCTCACCCGTATCAAGTTTACTTGGCATGATTCACCTCTTGTGTAGTGAGTAAATGTATACCTGTATTCTTTGGAATACCTATTACAAATTTTCATCAAGGTATTCTTCAAATTTTTCTATTGTTTTCGGACCGATACCTTTGATCCCCTTTAGTTTACCTTCATCAATTGCTGTTCGGAGTGATAGAAGGCTGTCAATACCAACTTCCTGATATAGAAGTTTAATTGTTTTAGGACCGAGTCCGGGGATAGGTATGAGTTCAACAATTGTCTCTGGAACGTCGCTTGCGTATTCTTGTAATTTAGAACATGTTCCAGTTTCTACATATTCCGTGATAATCGTAGCGACTATATCGCCAACTCCGGGAACTTTCTCTTGTAAACTTCCTTCAGCTACCAGTTCCGCTACAGATTCCTCCATACGAGAGATTGTATACGCTAAGCGAGGATACCGTGAAGCATGGTCTTCTGGATAATCCGCTACAAGTAGAATCGTATTAAGTTCCATCAACTTCTGTGCAATTTCTTCGTTCGTCATTATTGAGTTTCCTCTCTATCATTTATTTTGAATCTATATCGGATTGTCACTTATCTTCAAAATGAAGAATATTAAGGATCGCTTCAGATCGTTCTTTCTTAACAGCAATATCATACGGACTCAAGCCAGATAGATTGCGAATTGTTTTGTCTGCGCCTTGGCTAAGTAGGAAGCGAATTACACCAACTGATGCTAAAGCACCAGCAATATGCAGCGGGGTTTCTCCATCCATGTGTCCGTACTCCAATTCGGATTCCCCTTTTTTCGAGCGCTTATTTACTTCTGCACCATGCGCAAGCAACATTTCTATTGCACTGAGTTGATTGGCTTCTGCAGCGTTGTGTAAAGGCGTCTCGCCGCCTTTCGGCATGGCATGATTTACATCTGCCCCAACATCAATTAAGTACTCACAAAACTTTAACTCACCATCTCTTGCAGCGAAACTCAACAGAACACCTTCTGAAAAGATATCGTGATTAACGTTGCCGCCTTGTTTTATCAAGTATTTAGCAATATCTACGTTTCTCTCAAAATATGCCCACATAAAAGGTGGAATCCAGCTATAGTTTGGATCTGCCCCGTTTTCCACAAGCTCACGAACTTGTGCGATATCACCCTGTTTTGCTGCTTCAATTAAACTTTCGCCTAATTCTTTCTTATTTTTCATTTTTCTCCATTTTAGAATCCTATACTAATCAATCTCTGCGCCGCACCGAGGACAACTATCATCCCACTTTAGACGTTTCGCCTCGCCGCAACCGTGGCAAGTTCCAAGTGGATATTCATCCGGTTTTGCGCGGGCACCACCCTTTTTATAGGTGATGATACGCCAGACCGTTTCGCCATCGTCTTCGTACCATTGCCATGCGCCTACCTTTTTACCATCATAAGATTTGCCTTCGTGTTTGGGATAAGTCCCAATCATTCCGAGGGTTCCATTTTCATGATAAGATGTGTAAGTGCCTTCATGTTTATTATCACGGAAGAAGGCTTCAACATAGATGTTGCCATTCTTGTGGTACTGAATCCAAGGGCCATCCTTTTTGCCATGGATATAGTTGCCTTCGCTGCGTTTTATTCCATTCGCGTAGTAGGTAATCCAATATCCATGTTTTTTGCCGTCAACCATTTCACCGGTTGTTCGTGAATTTGCCATAGTTTACACCCATTTCGCGGAAATACCTGCTTACAGATTTGCGTCAAGGTATTCCTCAATTTTATCTAACGTTTTCTTTCCAATGCCTTTGAAACCTTTGAGTTTACCTTCATCAATTGCTGTTCGGAGGGAGGTGAGGCTAACAACTCCAATGTCCTCATATAAACGCTTAATCGTTTTCGCACCAAGTCCAGGGATAGGGACAAGTTCAGCAACCGTCTGTGGGATGTCACCTGCGTAATCCTGTATTTTTGAGCATGTTCCAGTTTGTAGATATTCAGTGATAATAGTCTCAACTATTTCACCAACCCCGCCAATTTCTTCTATCAACCGTCCCTGATCAACAAGATCCGCGATGGATTCTGGAAATCGGGAGATGGAATGTGCCAAACGAGGATAGCGCGACGCATGATCTTCTGGGTAGTCTGCCATAATCAGAAAGGTATGTAGTTCCAATAGTCTTAACGCTATTTCATCGTTAATGTGCCATCGGGTGCGTCCTTTTTCGTCAGTGTAAGATTCATTACTATTTTGCATCTCTTTTCCACCTTAAAATCTGAATTGTGGCATCCCACAACGCGACTGCCAAATACTCACCGTTGGGTGAAAAGGCTAACGCTTGGATACCGGTTGAGTAGGTTTCCCAAATTGTTGATTCGCCACCAGGTATTTCCCATATTCGCAGATTGCCTTTCTCGTCTCCGGAAGCAAGATATTCTATAGGATTTGATTTCTTATTGGGTGCGAAAGCGAGGGCACGTGTCCAGTATGCCTCAAACCCAGATTTGTTGAGCAGCTGCGCTCCTGTTTTTACATCCCATGCGCGGATGCCAGATTTTGCGTTGAGTTGCGTGTCAACCGCAAGCATCGTTCCACCATCAGAAAATATCAGGTTCCACATCCCAAGAATTTCACCTGTGTTGAAAACACGCATAGGTCGCTCTTCACTGTTTGCATCCCAAATCTCAATAATTGTGCGATGTCCTTCACCATCACGGTAAGTGCCTTCGGCAGCGGCAACATACTTACCATCATTTGAAAGCGTAAGACCATTCCTAATAGGAAAAGTTGTTTGAAAAATCTTCACTGGTTTCGGATTCCTCTCAGCGATTTGCCAAAACCCAAATTCCTTGTCGCCTTTTGACAATACAGCCAAGGTGCCATCTGCGGAAAGACTTCCACTTTCATACTGTCCCTTTGTTACCTGTGTTTCATCGCCACCTCCGAGATTGAGAATCGTGACATCATCCTCTTTCTGAATTAAAAGTTGATTAGTGCCAGCAGCATAAACAAACAATCGCTTTGCGTGAATATCTCCGACTTCTCGCTTTTGACGTGAGCGGATATCCCACTCTACCAAGGTTCCACCCATCCCTTTGGCAATCAACTTTGTACTATCCTTGTTAAAAGCCAAATATCGTGCTACATCAGAGAGTAATCTGTCAAGTCGTGGTTGCTGTTTTTCGCCGAGTTGAAAGGTGGATTCCAACGAAGCACCATGAACTGACAGACATAAGAGACTAAGAAGGAGGGATAGAAAACGTTTTCTCATTTAATAAAAAGTAGGGATGAGGCACTTAGGCCTCATCCTACACAGTGATTATAGTAAACTTAAAAATATGAATGTATAATAATTATGCGTCTACTATAGTTATGCTACTCGTAAAGTTCAGTAGCAGTTTCACCTTTTGCAAAGCGGTGTGCAGTTTGCACTGCAGAATCGTTGCCAGCATTTCTGCGGACATCCGTTGCCCATCGTGCTAACCCAACAATTAGTTGATTTCGAGCAGGATGTGTTTCACAGTAATGCCACTCTCTATCCACAATGTGAATCGTGCTGAGGAAACTTTCACCGTTATCGTCCTTGAGGATACATTGTCCCATTTCAGCCATCAGTTTTTCCGCGGAACATCCAGAATTTAGATATTCACGGGTACGTCGACCAATTTCTTGGATGCGGACAGATTCGATCCCATCAATAATTGCTTCAAGTGCCATATCTTCATCAAGAATTTTAGTGGTTGAAGTTGTTCTCGCCTCTGAAATCGGTTGGTGACGAATGTTTAACCATCGGTTAGAGTAGAATCTCCATCCACAATGGTAGAGTGCTTTCGCGGCAATTTTGGTGCCACCAAAACGGAGCACCTTTCTGATGTTAGCCGCCAATTCCATCTCTTCTTGTAAATCCCACCAACCCGGGCTCATATTAACTGGTGTTCTTGCCATCCTATCAGCGGAGGTCATGACCATGGTTGTAGCAATCGCGTCAATGGAAACACCTGCTGTAAGCACTTTCGTTATAGCATTAAAAATTGTATCTATATCCCCACTAACCAGATCAGCGGATAACTCATCTTCGTCAAAGTTGACATCCGTATCAGGTGATTTTTCCTGCGGAAGATCATCAAAGATATGATCAATTTCCTCCAGTTTTTGGAGCGCTTCACGGAGACGTTCACCGGGTCTGCCACGGCCTTGTCCAAGTATCTTTGCACCGAGGTTGCACACTAACTCTCCAGTCAACTCCCATCCCCATTTTTCAAGCACTTCAGCCAGATGGCAAAGGTCAATTAGGTTTCTGGAGTGGCTGAGAAAGAACCATTGGGACGCGCAATCTAAGAAAAGCGGGATGAATTTGTCTTCATGTCCTCCTAACTGCCGTGCTGTGATAAGACATTTTTCAATACCTTCCCACTCTTTATCGGAGGTAAACACTCTAATCCAATTTTCAAGTTTTTCCCAGTCAATAGGTGGTGGAAGCGGTTGGCGATCAGGACGATCATTGTGTCCACCCGCAGCATGCGTCGCAGCCATCATCAACGGAATAAGCCGGTCATCCGCTTCATACATGTGGGCGACCTTAATGCCGTGCATCAGCGTTGCAATGCGACCACCGCCGCTCCGTGCGCCTTCCGCTGTAGAAATATGCCGCACCATGTGCTTAACCATTATCTCCAAGGTTTCATCTTCTGAAACGCCTTTCGCTAACATAATGGCGATAGCTTTGGAAAGCGTCCAACTGTCGTGCGAAAACAGTCCCTCTTTCAATAGCAGAAAATGTGCATCATCCCGTTTCTTTCCGCCTTTTTCAACATCTACGTAGATATCACCATTTCGGACATCAACAGGGAACGTGGCAAGGTCATCACAACCCCCCGTGAAACATCCGCCGCCTTCCATATCGTAACTCCAACCGTGCCAGTCACACGCCAGAACGCCCCTTTTGACATGCCCTCTTATGAGCGGATACCCCATGTGCGGGCATTGGTTATCTGTTGCATAAACATTGCCTTCATGTTCAAAAAGGGCAATACTATGTCCTTCAACTCTGACTGCCCTCGGTTTTCCCTCTGCTATATCACTTCGGGCAGCGACTTTTACAAAATTTCCATTTTCTGATGACATTATATTTTCTCCTATTATATCAACGGTAGGAAAACAATTATCCTAACCGAAAATTAATGTGTTTCTCATCAATTCAATCTGTTGGGTATCACTCAGTTCTATTCATAGCTGTCAATTTAGTATCCCATTACCCTCGGTAGGCTTAGTATCCCATTACCCTCGGTAGGCTTAGTATCCTATTACCCTCGGTAGGCGCGTTTTGTAAACGCGCTGAGCCAAACCGAAGATGGACATAAACGGCGCGTTTACAAAACGCGCCTACCAGACAGCGGACCGCTAAATTGACACTTATGGATTCACCCGTTCTACCCAACCTAACATGCTGTTAAGCTGATGGTCAGTGTATTCTATAATTCTGCGGCACCGATGCTACGCAAATACTTACTCGCACCTCTGTTCCCGCTTTTTAAAGCAATCCCAAGTGGGGTTTGGTTCTGATAATGGCGCCGATCATTCATATCGGCACCTGCATCAATCAGGATTTGCAGTGTCTCTGCGTATTCTTGTTTTCGCCCTTCACCACACGAAGAACCGCCAAACGCAGCGGCATGAACTGCATCTAAAGACGTAGGATCCGCTCCATTTGCAAGAAGTAAGCGTATCGTTGAAGTCTGTGCATTATTAGCAGCCCAAGAAAGCACAGATCGGTACCAGTTTGCATCACTTGCATTAATATCTGAACCACATTCCAGTAACTTAAGAACAAGCTGATCTTTTCCATCATTGGCAGCGTAATGCAGCGCGGTACTGCCTTTGACAAATGGTTGTCCCTGTTCATCTGGACCAGGCCACGCCAATTTCGCAATTTCTGGATGTGCTTCAACGATGGCAATTCCAAGAGCTTCCTCTTCTTGCTTATATTTCGTAGCAAGCAATTTATAGAACGGCGAATTATCATCGTATTGCATCTCAAATCCTCCTAACACTTGATTAGCCCTAAAACACCTGATACAGCATTTAGCAGATGTCGGTTATTTGCCACTTTTCGCCCCTAATTTTGTTAGAAAATTGGCAACCGATTTCCGCTTTGCTTTCTTAGCATAATCAAGCGGCGTCTTTCCAGCATCATCGTGTGCATTGAGATCGGCCCCGTGTTGAATCAACAGCTCTACCTGATTTTTGCCGACACCCTTCTGTGCGATGAAGTGTAGCGGCGTTTGCCCTTTGTCATCGGTCACATTCGGGTCAGCACCATTTGCCAATAAACAGGCGATACCGTCTGTCAAACCGCGTTGTGCAACCCAATGTAACGGTGTCCACATGCCACGCCGATGCTTTTGGAGTGCGTTGATATTCCGACCTTTGGCAAGGAATCCTTTCACCAAAGCATCAAACCGCTTCGGTCCCTGCCCAACCAGCACGTACCAATCTCGCAAGTTGATCTCATAACCTAAATCAATGAGTAAATCAACGATTGCTGGCTGCTTGGATTGAAGTGCGATCTCAAGCAGCGGCATAGTTGGTCCAACCTGATAAACATAGACATGTCCACCGGGAACAACCTGTGTTTGGTCATCAGTAACCTTTGACGACTCAGACGAAGGGATAATGTAACCCTCAGGTGCTCTTATATTTATCCTAAGGTTTAGTAATTCAGGATTTTTCTGAAATTCCGTCCTTGCGCGTTCAACATAACCCATTGCACAGTAGAGAACAACGTCTCCTTCGGCACCTTGGTCAAGCAAGTATCGGCATACATCAGGCCGTCTTCGCATCGTCCATTGCGCTGCAGTTCCCCAATGGTCACGGTCGCGTAGATTTATATCAGCACCGTGCTTGAGGAGCAGTTCGGCGATCCGAGGTGTTGCTGCAAAATGAAGCGGAGACATGCTGTCACATCCAGGGGCATTAACAACATCTGGATTTTCACGAATCAACGCCTCAAGCGTTTCGGACATATCCAAACCCGCTGCTGAATGTGCATCAATCGTTGCGCCGCGTTTAATTAAATACGCAGCTAATTCCTTGTTGTATCCGAGCATTGCACCGGATGCGTGTTGCAGTGCCGTAGTTTCACCTGCCCACCAACAACTTTTAGCGTTGATGTCTGCTCCAGCATCAAGCAGCACCTCTACGAGTGGTCGATTGACCATTGAAGCAGCAAACACAACAGCGGGAGAATCAAAGGCAAACCAAGGTTCATCAATGAACTCAAGAAGTTCCTCATTATCTGCTAACAAGGACTTGACCCGATTCGCGTCCCCTTTATTTACTGCTTCAATATATTCTGCGCGCGGCAAGTGCCAACCTTTTTGACCCATTGGATATTACTCCTCAAAAACTTCAATTGTTGTTCTGCCTTCTGCGAAACGCATCGCTGTGGTAGCCGCAGATTTGTTATCCGTATTGGATCGGATATCTGTGACATAACGTGCCAAACCGACTAATAGCTGCGGTTGCGCGGGATGTCCTTCGGCGTGCTTCCATTCTTCAAACACAGTGCGCAATGTCGGGAGAACTTCACTTCCCGTATCATCCCAGAGTACTGAATGCCCAATCGCTTCAATTAGTCTTTCACCGGAATAACCAGCATTTAGGTAACCAAGCACCTGCGGTCCAACTTCTTGGACATTAAGGGTTTCAATCGTGTTGATAATGTGATTAATTCCCTCCACCTCATTTGCGACATCAAGTTTTTCTTCACTCAACGGTTCGCTAAGGAGGCGTGTGGGGATATTTATCCATCGGTCAGCGAAGATTTGCCATGCAACGTGGAAAAGCCCTTTCGCTGCCACAAGACTTCCACCAACCTGTTGTGCACTTCGTAAAGACGCGGCAAGGTTGAGTTCCATTGTTAAGTTCCACCAACCCGCATCTACATTCACAGGTGTGCTCGCCATCCTGTCTGCTGCGAGCAGAACAAGCGATGTGATAACCCTATCTAACATGACACCATCAACTATGACTGCCTGGACTTCCTCAAAAGAACGTTGGAGATTGACACTGGTAAGTGCCTCTACAAAAGCATCTTCGTCAAATTTATTGGTTCGCTCTAAGGCTGCAGCTTCAATTATAGGCATCATCTCTTTCATGAGATTGATCGCGTCTCTGCGATACCGTTCTGGATCCGAGGGATGATGTCCGACAAGGTCTGCACCGAGATAGAAGAACAGGTCCGCAGTTCTATCCCATCCAAATTCGTCAACCACTTCAGAAAGATAGTTCACATAAAGCGGGATCTGTGGATTATCAATAAAATTGGGTTCTACAGCACATTCAAAAAGCAGTGGACGTAATTTATCCGCATCGCCTTTATGGTATGCTGTAAACAAGCATCGCTCAATACGTCCGGCTTGTCCTTCATAGGAGAAGATACGGACCCATCGTTCTATCTTTTCCCAACTGACGGGTTCGGGCAGTGGCACAACTTCAAGCCGTTGACGCGCTTCTCCTGCAGCAGAACATGCAGCGGTAGTGACAGCGATGAGTCTATCCTCACCCTCATACCGACTTCCAACTCTGAGGCCATTGATGAGTCTTGAGACATCTTCCCCACCTTCTGACCCGTGAGCACTGGGAATGTGTCGGGCAACGTGTTCCAGAATCGCGCCCATGACTTCTTCTTCTGGTACACCACCTTTGAGTAACAGGGCAATAGCTTTGGACATTGTCCATCGGTCTTCGCTTAAAAGACCTTCTCGGAGCAGCTGCTTATGTTCTTCTGCGCGGCGATAAGCCATATCTCCCGGTTCAATCCAAATTTCATCGCCTCGGATTTCAACTGGAAAAACCTTCAAGTCATCACATTCAACGTGAAAACAACCACCCCCCTCTAAATCAAAACTGCGGCGGTGCCAATCGCATGTCAAAATGCCATTTCGGATTGTGCCTCGCGTTAACGGGTAGCCCATATGCGGACACTGATTATCGGTCGCGTAAATTTTGCCGTCAACATTAAAGAGGGCGATACTACGCCCTTCTCCCATTTTAATTGCCTTCGGTTGTCCCTCAGGCACTTCGCTCAACTCAGCTACTTTCACCCAATCGGGTGCTCTATTTTCCATAGTAAATATTCCTTTTTTCGTTATTTACCGTTTAAAACACATTAACAACACCTAAAATGTTAATGATAACCTATACAACTATATATAAAACATTAGGACTATAATATATTAACGTTATAATAATCTGAAACGTTACAAAAATTTTTTCGCTACGTTGAAGTTTGTATCACCATTTATTTTAGCGTAAACTGGATCGTATCAAAACGTTGTGCTACTCGCGCAACTTTAGGTTTGACTGTATCAGGCGATTGCCCAGAAAGCGCAGCAACAACACAATCTGCGATATCCGGTGCATCTTCTGGTGTCATTCCCCATCGAGTTACCTCTTGCACACCAAATCGCAAACCAGAGGTGCCGACTTCGGGTGATAGCCCCGCTGCACCCGCAATTATATGGCAATCCTCCAATTGATTAGCTAATTCACCTCCATCACCGAAAGCATCTACAATCGGTATTAATGTATGCGACTCCGTGAAATCAAGTTCTGCACCGAGCATTGGAACGCCACGATCTGTCAACGCCTGTCCCAAAGCCTTCGCGTTAACGACAATTGCATCTGCATGCGCTGCACCACATGCCATCCACTCCACAAACGTCCCCGCTAATGCTGGTAACCGACTCAAGTGATGATTACTCATCAGTAACGGGTACAGTGTTTGCCCAATTCGTTCTGCAATAGATTCATCGTTAGTTAAGATCATCCCACCTTGAGGTCCTGCCAAGGTTTTATGTGTGCTGGAGATGATAACATCTGCTCCTTCTGCAAATGGCGACTGAAACCTTCCACCAGCGATGAGTCCAATAACGTGTGCAGCGTCATAAATAAGATATGAGTCTGGATTTGCTTGATGCATCGCGTTTTTCAGTTCTGTAACAGGTTGCGGAAAGAGAAACACACCTGAACCGATATTTACAATTTTCGGTTTGTGTTGCTCAATCAGTTCAAGCGTTGCAGTAAGGTCAATGTTTGATCGGTGTCCATCCCACGGAATTGGAATTGACTGTAGTTCAACCTTTAGCGGAGACGAAGCGAGTTTGTGGGCATAACGGTGGCCGTTATGAACTTCTAATGCTATATCACCCGGTTCTGCCAATGCGAATGTCGTGGCAATTCCCGCGATGTTCCCAGAAAGTGGACGGAAATCAACGTGCGATGCGTTAAAAAGTTCTTTTGCCAATTCCTGCGTCCACGCTTCTATTTCGGCGATATAGCGGTTGCCTTTATAGTTCCGCTGAAAAAGATCGATACCTGAATAATTACCGTATCGCCGCGCCAACCTCTCGTCAAAAAGTTCTTCTACTAATGGTGAAGGCGTATTTTCCGAAGCAATGAGATTCAAGCAGGTTTCGCGATATTCATGATGTTTATTGAGAAGTGAGGTCAGTTTTTCAATTTTTTCATTAGGGTTCATTCAGAAGCATCTCCACTGGGAAAGAATTTTGTATAAAGGTTTTCAGTTTGTTTTAGGTAAGGTGTAGTGTTACCACCTTTCGGAGATATTTATGTATGTGTTAAATAAATGCTTCATTGAACCGCGCTTTTTCCACAAAATATATAACGATTACAAAAAATTAAAGTTTCTTAATTTCTGCAGTTGGAAGCGAGCAGAATTTGTTAATTGTCTAAATGAATCAACGCCAAATGCACATAAGGCATTTGGCGTTGATTCATAATCTCGTGTATCTGAATTTAGACTACAAAGACGGGACACAGTGACCTGTCCCTACAATTTAGCAATATGAATTGATTCCAAATTAAACCTAATAAACTTATCAATGAAATTGCTCTATATTACTGTCTCCTTAAAAAAGGAATCGATACATCGGTTTGTCCAACGTAATCCCGATAAGACTCCACACACCGCCAACAATAAACTCCCCGAGAATCAAACCGAGGAAAAACGGAATAAGTTTGCGATGCAGATTCATTCCGCCTTGCTTCAGAATAATCCACTTGATAACAGAACTGACAAAGATTGAAAACCAAACTTGAGTCCGTTGTTAAAGCGGGATGTAAGTAATTTGGTCAATATATTCGTCTTCGTCAGATGCACCAGCGATGAGTAGCAACTCTTCAATAATCTTTCCCATTGGCACTTCAAGATTAATCGTGAAAATGCCCGGCACATGGTGTCCTGCTGATAGATGGTCAGAGAGATGTTGCGGCATACTTTCTCGATTGTTTGTTATCAAGTTAAATTGGTTCTGTTCACACCACTCTAAGATTTCTGGGTCTGGCGTGCTTTTTGGAGGAGCACCTCCATCGCCAACCGCCAATACCGTTAGGGATGGTTCATGGTTGAGCAATTGCGTACGGTATTGCGGAGAAATATTTTCGTCTATCAGATACCGACGCATCTTTATTCCTGTTCATTTTCGGATGGAGATTGTGTTGTGCTTGCTGATCCGTTTTTTGGGGTGTTCGGGTGTGAATTATCAGAAACATTTTCCTTTTCTGCTATAAGTTCACGCAAGCGAACAGCACCGGGCGGAGGGTTTTTCTCGTATTCCTCCCGTGCTGTTTGGCAATATTTCAGATAATCATCAAAATATGTACCAACTTTTTCTTGATCTTGTAGATAGTATAGGATCGTTGCGTAAACCTGTTCTACTGTGAGTGAATAGTAGTAGTGATCAGCGATTACTTCTGGTGGTTTGCTATTGTGAATATATTCGTATAGGATAGTTTCAATACCAACCCGTGTTCCCTTGACACGAATATCATTATCTGCCAGAAATGCAAAGTTTTCTTCAAGAGGGTAGATTTGTTGAAAATTACGGATTTGTCTGAGAATACTGTTTTCAATGGGTAAAAAAAGTCTATGCTTATTTTGAATTAGATGTTCAAGTTGGCTTAATACTATGTGGGCATTCCGTCCATAAGTAAGTCCAGTTAATAAACCCAACGTCAAGAATTCTTTTTGTCTGAAAGAAATTGATTCCTCCCAAAGTGTAAAGAGAAAATCAACTGCAACGTCTAATGCCGACTGTTCATTCATTCGTTCTCTGCCTAAGGCAAGCACAAAACTGTTGTAAGGCTCAGAGATCTTCCAATCTGCCCGTTTTGCAATTTCCAATAGTAGGTTTGCATCAAACACAGTGTGATAGTAGTTCGAACAAACAAGTTTTATCGTCATCTCATCGTAGTCAGTTTTATCAAGGCGATTTTGCTTAACGCAATATTCTAATAAAACTTGCGTCCACACACCGTCAATTTGAAAGTTTGTACCAGCATCGCTATTAAGACTTGTTTTCGCGTAATGTCTCAGTCGTCCATCATCAGAGAAAAGCAAGTACCCTGGTTGGCTTGCAAGCAGAACGGTATCAACGAAATGCGGTTGTAGCATGTCATTCAGCTTTCTTCTGTGTAATTGGTTCATCTCTAACCCAACGGTGGCTTGACCAACTTCACAGTTTTCCCTAATCCATTGAACAACCTTTTTTAGATATTCTATTCCCTGCTTGGTTTCTTCAGGGTCTATAATTTGTTTTATATACTGATTTCCTTTTTTATCAACTATCATTCCCTCGCGTTTAGACCACATACCTTCTCTCTCAATAATAATATTTTGTAGTTCATCAATAGTAGACTGGGCAATGCAGAGTTTTCCAAACGTTCTGACCACAATATCCGCCGCGTCCAGACAGTGCAAAGTCATAAGAGATATGATATCTACAGCAAGTTTAGGGTTAGATTGATTAAGTAGGTCAAGGACACTGTTTCTTTCGTCAGGGTTCCCGAAACTACACCTAATCCCTAAGTCCGGGTGTCCCATGAGAGTTCCCCATGTGTCTAAAATATTACTACCGACTGATTTTGAAAATTCACCAATTGTTATGTTTTCTTCCTTATATAGTTTTTCATTTTTATTTATTTTTTCTTGTCTCAGATCGATCAATTCAAACATTTTTTCAAATCGTTTTTTATCGTCAATTTCATCCGAATCGTCTATTTTCATATTATCCATGTCCTGGTCTAAAGGAAACAAATGAGGGTATTCTTTTAAGGTTTCTTGATAGGCATGAACGTATTTACTCTTGATATCAACGATCTTTCCGGTCTTTGGGCCGAGAATCTTCTCCCCTAAACTCACCTCATGATTTATGCTTTTTCCAGTTAATTGGTGAACAAAAGGGTCATTCACATCACGTTCGTCGCGTTTGATATCTGCATCTACACGTTCTTCAATGATATACCAAGAGTCTTCGTCAGAAATGTTGACTTTGACAGCTGTGTCCTTTTCAACTTGAATGGGATTTAGCATCTCAGGGATTTCCTTTGCAACTGAAAGGAAAATTTGGACAAATAAAAGGTGGGCTTCAGGATTATTGAAATGTGTTCTTCGTACTTCATACATTATCTTCAGTGCTTTTTCTGGTTGAAATCTCATCTGATGTAATAGGGCTAATTCAAAGCATCCTTCCAAAGAAAGATCATTTAGGTACGAAAAGTCTTTGATTTCAGTAAAACTATCTAACACATTATCAACTTCAGTCTCTTTAGAGGATCTAATAAAAATCGTTCCAAAACGGATTTGCATGTCGTAATCAGTTGGAAATTCATTCAAATACTCTTTACATACCTCTTCGGCTTGGTTCATATCGCCGATTTCCTCATAAATTACGACTTCCATCACGGAAATGTTTTCAAGGGGGCCATATTTCTTACGAAGTTTCTGACATATCTTAAGTGCCTTCCCAATTTCCCCTGAGTTATAGTAACTTTGTACTAACCACTGTGTCAATTGGGAGTTCTGACTTGTGTCAGCAAGTTTTTCATAAAGCGTAGCAGCTTCTTTAAATAGTTCATGGATGTAAAGTTGGTCAGCCAACATTACAATATCAAGAAATTCTGTGCCATCTTGAACATAGTTGTATGCTTCTTTGAGTAGAGAAATTGCTTCATCTCGTTTTTCTTTCGCGCTAAATATGCAAGCAGCGTCAACAAGATTCGGTATGCTCTTCGGGTTTGACGCGCGCATCGCTATTGAAATTCCTAATGCATCATCAAAACGTTTATCAGCAATATAAACTTTAATGAGCGAACGCCTTGCTTTTTCTTGAAGTTCTTGAGACAAATCAGTCTGCAAGAAATCTGTAAGTATTTTTTCGGACTCATCTAATCGTTTATCAGCGAAGAGATAATTTGCAAGTATAAGCGGGGCTTCAGGTACTTCCTGAGAGGATTGTATTGATTCCATAAATTCAATAGCTTCTGCTTTATCTCCACATTCAAAGGCTAAGAACGCACGTTTCTTTATCAAACTTGGATTTGAGCCTTCAATTTCTAAGGCAGTATCAAGGTCTACTTTTGCTTCTTTTAGCTCACGAAGATGAAAATGTGCTATACCTCTGTTAATAATCCAATCTACTCTATAGTTTCTTAATTCTGTATTGGAAACAGATTTCCATGCCTCAGTAAGTAATTTTATTGCACGTTGTATTTGTTCCTTTTGTGCCTTATAAAGTTGACTGGTCCCAACAGCAAGATTATCTTCTAATACTTGCTCAATCAAGATATTTGCGAAAGCAGCTTTGAAATCAGGAGCATTTTCCTGATCCTGTGAAACCATAATTTCACCCCACCTTTTCGCTGCGTCATAATTCTCACGTTGCTTTGCTAAATTGCTGATTGCATAAGCAATTTGAGGTGAGTCGTGCAAATAGTCAGGAACTTTAGCAATTACTTCATCAAGTGTTTCTTCTTCAGTAGAAATTCCAACGAGAATTACATAAGCATCCGTATTAGTAGGATTCTTTTCCAGTGTCTGTTTTGCGAAATCTGCAGCATGTTCTGTTTCCCCTAATAAGAGATGAGCCAAAACACGGTTAGATGATGCTTTTTCGTCTTCACGATTGAGATCAAATGCCTTAATCAACAACTTTGCAGCTTCTTTTTCGTTGTTCAGTGAAAAATGAGCAGCTGCCATATTTGTTAGGAGGCTATACTTTAGATCAGCCGAAGCATCTTTCCAAGTTCGTTTTTTCAGATTTTCTAACAACTTAAGAGAAGTTATAGGTTTGTGACTTTTGAGAAAGTTTCGAGCATTGGCTATTTCTTCATGATGTTCTTTTGCGATTGCTGTTTTTATTAAATCGGAGATATTAGCATTGAGTAGAGATTTTACTTCACGAACATCATCTGAAGTCGTTTGCCACATCTCCTTATTCTCTTTATTGTTATCCTTAATCTCTTCGGTATTATCTTTGATCGCTTGGATATCCTCAGAAAGGCGTTGTGTTACTTCATTTCGCACATAGTCAATTTTATTTGACAATTCAGTTAACGCCGTCTGAGCATCATCTTGATTCTTTATGTTGTTTTGAATATATTCAAGCACAACTTGATTGAATGCTCCCTGATTGAATTTAAGTTGTGAATAAAAATCAATAATCACCCTTTCAATAACGGGTCGAATTCTTCGTTCAAAATCCATATTTGTCAATGGATGGTTAGGGGCGATAATACAAGGACGTAATAACGATGTGAGTCTTGCGATTTTTTCGCTTTGATTTAATTTTGTGAATTGGACTTCATCAACCTTTTTAAGTGAAGCAATAACGTTGTCAAATGTATCTGGATCCACTTTAACCTCTTTTGGATCGGTAAGATCAGCAAAGTCAGACGCGTATTGCTTAATTACTTTTTCAAAAGACTTTTTGAAAAGTTCTTCTGCAGTAGTTTTGTAGTATTTTTTAATGGCGGGGTTAATACCACCAGCAATAGAAAATCCAGTGCCAGCAAGGTTATATGTTAAGAAGAGTAAACTGAGAATTTCCATGGATTTTCATCTCCTATCAGGTATTTGTTTGGTGTGAGTTAATTTCTACAACAGTCTTTGATAAGTTGTTATTGTCATTATAACATATATATCTTGTTAAGTCAACGTGAAAGAAATCTGATTAGTCGTGTGATTCTACATACCAATACTCTTTAAAACAAGAACCGATACATCGGCGTATCCAAAGTAATCCCGATAAGACTCCACACACCGCCAACAATAAACTCCCCGAGAATCAAACCGAGGAAAAACGGAATAAGTTTACGATGCAGATTCATCCCACCTTGCTTCAGGATAATCCATTTGATAACAGAACTGACAAAGATTGAAAACCAAAACACGTTCATTGACCAACTACTGGAAATAGCAAATCCCGCGGGATGAAAGGGCCACCAAAACAGCTGTATCCGCATAATCATCAAGAACCCAGTAATTAGAAATCCGACACACATAGCGATACTCGCTGGTATGTCTGGTGCTCTGGGTGAAGTGAGCCAACTTTGAAGGCGGTTGAACGGTCTCCCCGCAAACCAATCGCGTGCGCCTTCAATGTATGAAATATGATAAAATGCCCAAAATGATCCAAATGTACCAACAACAATTGCCACACACATTGCGATGAGAAGTCCACGATTGGAAATTCGTGTGCGTTCAGCAAGTTTAAAGCCTTCCAAGATATGCGGCATCGGATGTCCACGATAGGCGCGATTGAAAGAGAAAAGGTAGGCAAGCATGGTTAGGTTTCGCGGTCCGAGCAGGCGCGTCCCGAAGATACGAGGCATCATCTCATCCGGCCCAATAAAATGCAAATCGTGTACGGGTGAACCGAGTTCAGCACGCATCCGAGTTACAGCAGTGGAAATAGCGTAGTAAATGCCAAAGAAAACTGCAATTGCCCACACCGACATCCCCGCAGCGTTACAAAAAATCGCGATAAA
Organism: Candidatus Poribacteria bacterium; assembly: GCA_965221425.1. Taxonomy (GTDB): domain Bacteria; phylum Poribacteria; class WGA-4E; order WGA-4E; family WGA-3G; genus MSPOR6. The sequence goes on from OZ244889.1 coordinate 3,287,893, forward strand.
CATTAGGCTACCGATGAGACAAAGGACCATACCGAGATAGGACATCGGTTCATCAGAATCATTGCCTTCCCGCGGCTTAAAGATTTTGCGTGCTACTTGTGCAAGGTGTTTTCGCGTGGCGATTATCGCAATAACAAACAAACCAATATACGCGCCAAACGATTGTTCATCGGTGAACGGAAAGTTCGGCATCCCTCTGATCCCTAAAGCATCCCCGAAAATCCGTTCTGCCTTCCAAAATAGATAAAAGAACCAACAAGAAAACGACAGATCCAGCGGAATAAAAAACGCCATCCCCACAGCAAACGGAAACACAGCAACAGGAGTCCATCCAATAGCGCTCCACGGTTTCTGAGTAAAAAATGGACGTAAATCATAGAGACGACCACCGAGACTCGGCACACTCGGAAAGAGATAGTGTAATCCGTTAAGAATATCAATCGCACCTGCAATCCCGAAGCCAAGCCACATCATCCTGTTTGTCAGCAGGTTTGTTTTTCCGCCGTTTGTCAATTCAAGCGGGAGCTGAATAATCGGATAACTCAGTTTTTCGTGTTCTGTCCACTGCTTGCGAACGAGGGTATTAATAAAAACCATGACGAACACAAGCGCGCACAAAAAACCGCCCCAAGTGAGGGTGGTGGTCATCCATCCTTCAAGGATTTCCCAACGATATAAACTGGTTTCGCCTCGGTAATACTCCGTTAAAAATGTCCTATCTTTGACTGCTATCCAATCAGGAATATAACGGTGAAATAGATGTGCCCAGTCGTTTTCGGGGGTAGCATACCAAAAAGCATAGGGAATCATCGGGATTAAGACACGGAGAACATCGTGCCCTGCCAAAGAAGAGGCAATCGCGAGCATGACATAGATCGTCAACAATTCGCCTTGTTGGAAAGCGACTCGCGGCAAAACCTGTTTCAATGCCAAATTCGCACCTGTCAAAACAAAGATGCAAAAAATAACATTGAAATAGAGTGAAATTGTGGTTGGGTACCCTTGTCCAGCCGAATCTAAAATCCAATAGACGTTGGGAATAGTGAGGCCGGTGCCAATTAAAATAGCACGCCACGTGGCACCGAAGTGTCGTTTTGTGTTGTTAGTGAACGATGCGTCCTTTCTTGATCGTTTCCTGATTGTTGTGAAACGTGATGTGAGGTTGTAGATCTCAATTTAAATCTGAATAACAAAGACTTGTAGTGGGTTGGAAAGATATAACTTATAACTATGTTTTAAATCTTATTACGTTCAAAATTAGGCAACTGTTTCAAATATGAATAGGTAATTACATCCAAGCTCCCAACGGCTAAAAATATTTGGCATGACTTCAGGATTGAATCCGTGATATTCCTCAAGGGAAAGTCTCTTAATGATTCTGAAAAACTTCAAAACATTTAAGAGGGTATTAACTAAATGGACTGTGGGCTTTAGCATCATTATTTGGTTTATACCCTCAAATAATTTTCCAAAAAGGAAGCTAACAGTTGTCACCTATCGCTGAGTCATTTCTTCTGTAGGGCCCTCCCAAATTACTACGCTTGTGAATCAAATGCAGATGAATTACATTATGATGTCCATTATCAAATAGAAATGCTATTGCTATTCTTTACTACAAATTTAATTTGACTACTAAGTGCAAATAATGTACATTATGAGTCAGTGTCGAAACAAAAATCTATATTAATCATATATAAAATATAGTTGATTTAGAATGCTTTAACACATTGGAGACTTTATTTCATATAGGTTACAGTAGTGTAAAAATAATTCTGGATTTTACTATAAGTCTCCAATTATCTCTATTGAGGTAGTACAACTATTTGCATTGTGAACGAATAAAGTTTGCAATCACCTAAAACATAAGGAGAAATTCAAAATGCGTAATAGACTTTTACTTTCATTATTCACCCTCGTCACTGTTGTTCTTTTCAGTTCTATTGCCGCAGCAAGTTTGCAAGATGGCTTAATTGTCTATTGGTCCTTTGATGAATCGGATGGAACAACCGCTTCCGACGTGTTAGGTAGTGGCAACGAAGCAACACTTGCCGGTGGTGCAAGTTGGGACCCCGCAGGTGGAAAAATTGGCGGTGCATTGAAGCTTGATGGCAGTGGTGGTAGCTTTGCTGAAGATAGCAACGGCGCAGACTACATAAATGGGCTTAACGCCTTTTCAGTTTCAGTTTGGGTTAAATCCACATCGGTTGATTCCGATAGAGGTATTTTTCACGGGATTGATCCAGCTGGTGGAGACGACGTATTCACCTTACGGTATGATGCTAAAGGTTGGGCTGGCGGTGGAACGAACGTCATCAAAGCTGGTATTGATACAACAGGTGGCAAGCAGCAATATGAAAGTGCAAGCGGCGTACAAACGACAGAATGGCAACACCTCGTGTTAACCTGGAGTAGTGGCAACCAACTTGCTCTCTACATTGATGGTAAACTTGATGGACCAACTGATAATCAGGATGCTACCGAGGGCGAGATCAAGGATGTCACAAAATTCCTAATCGGTAAAGGTGGCAAAGATGCCAATGCCTCATGGAACGGTTTTATTGACGAAGTTCATCTCTATGACCGAGTATTAAACGACGGAGAAATCACGAGTTTGGCATCCGGTATTAATGTTACACCAGTTGAACCGCGAGGCAAGTTGGCTACTACTTGGGGCAGCTTAAAGCGCTAATTGCCAAAAGTTTTAAATCACAGAGTAGACGTGCTTCGCAGCGCGTCTACTACTCAAATCCTAAGGAGGAATTTAAAATGCGTAATCAACTTATTACACTCACACTTATTGTTACTGTATCTTTCTGCTCTATTGCAGTAGCAAGTTTGGACAAGGGCTTAATTGTCTATTATCCATTTGATGAAGCAGATGGAGAAACAGCGTCTGATAAAAGCAAAAACAAAAACGATGCCACGCTTGTCGGCGGTGCCAGTTGGGAACCCAACGGTGGAAAAATTGATGGGGCATTGAAACTTGATGGCACCAATAGTTCCGCTGAAGATAACGATGGTGGGAACTACATCAACGGACTTGAGGCTTTTACTTTCTCTGTTTGGGTGAAATCAGATTCGGTCCCACACGATAGAGGTATTATGCACGGTAAAGACCCTTCTGGGCCAGATGATATTTTCGGAATACGATATGATTCTGCAAGCTGGGACCTCGCTGGAGGGTCTAATCTTATAAAAGCCGGTATTTCCCCTACCGGTGGCGATCAGCGGTATGAAAGTGCAAGCAATGTGCAAACCACAGAATGGCAACATCTGGTGTTGACTTGGAGTAGCGGTGAACAACTTGCACTCTACATTGATGGTGAGCTTGATGAACCACATTTTAAATCTGCTGCTTCAGATGGTGAAATTTCTGGTGCCTCTAAATTTGTCATCGGCAGAGGCGCAAAAGATGGTGCAGCACTTGGATGGACCGGACTTATTGATGAAGTGCGTCTCTATAACAGGGTATTAGAGGAAAACGAAATTGCGAAATTGGCTTCTGGTGCTCTTCCAGTTGAATCGACTGGAAAGTTGGCAACGACTTGGGCAAATCTTAAGCAAAAACGTGATTGATCGATCTGTATGTTTAAATGAAGGCGAGGCGCGCCTCCACCGTGAAGGCATGTGAAGCGCGCCCTATAAGTAAATAGGTTGGAAATATGCAATCACATTTTGATACCTCATCAACAGATGCGGGTACGTTTCGATACAGTATTAAACGTGAATTAGCGGAACTTTACGGAAAGGCTGAGGAAGACTGGACGCTGGATAGCGAAATTGATGTTATCCGAGAGGCAACATGCAATGACGCTCTCTTTTTGCTTGAATTTCTTTTTAATTCGGGTGTTCCTATGCCAAACATCAATCGGACAGCACACGGTAGCCTTAGTTTTAACTGGTATCCAGAAGAAGGTACAGCGACAATGGAACTCTGTGGTGATGGACTTGTCGTCTATAACGCTTTCTTTGATGAAGATCGTCAAGATGAGGGTGCTTGTGTGTTGACAGATATTGCTGCACTTGATGAACTTCTTGGTGCGTTACGGTGTGTTTATTGATGAGAGCGTTTATCGTATTAATGTTGTTAGCAGTGCTACAATAACGAAATTTGGATATTTTCTCCGTTCATAATTAGGTGACACATTATGGGAACCTTACAGAAAGAACTAAATTTTGCTCAGTCTCCTGCGGACAAAACACTGTTTCGAAAACATATCCAAAGCGAGTTAGACGAGATTCGTGAGGAAGTTGAAGAGACTTGTGCAGTGGTTTCCGAAGTTGAACCTGTCCCAGAGTCAGGTTACGATGAAACACTTGCTTTGTTAGAACGAATGCCTCGGGATTGCCGATGCCAGATATGATGTGGTTAGAAGATGGTGGAATTGGACTGGAATGGCGGCCGGGGAACGGTATCGTGACAATGAGTCTCTATGGGGATAACCGCGTCACCTTTGTTGTCGTTTTAGATGATCAGCGTGAGATTGCGGGGACCTGTCCATTGTCTGACTCGATTTTACTGCCCAGTTTTTTAGCAACATTGCCCGAGTTTTTCTGTCAACACCCATAATATAAATGATATTTCACAGGACGAGGTTATCACCCGTTTTATCTTTTCTTCCAAACATTTTGCTCGTGGAAACAAAACAGTAAAATTTAAAGCGTTTATGCCTCCTCAAGTCAGTAAAGAAGTGCCTATATATAGTGATAGTCTATCTGTATACCGTATCTCTGGAATCTCTGATAGTGAAATATGGAAAATAGGACGAGAACATGTCCAAACAGAAAATAGGCTTATAAAGGCAAGAGCAGATATTTCAATTGGAGACGTTTAGTAAGAATAACTTAAGAGTTGTGTCAGACACGCAACCCCATCAAAGACATGCTAATATCATGCCGTTCCCCGCGGACAGATTAACGTGTCAGAGGGTTGCTACTAAACTTGCTCTTACCAGTAAGTTAGTGATTATACCACCAGAAGAAACCTAAATCCGACTCCAACCATTATTATACTAAGAGAAAATGGACAAATTAACCAAATTAAAAAATAACGAATAAATGAAAGGTGACGCGTACACCTCAAAAGTGCTTACCTAAAAATATGATAGAGATTCTTGAATACATCCTCCGTTGCGAACTTGAAGATGTAACTGTGGGAATGGATTTCAACTTAGATTCCTTAGAAACTTACCTAAATTCACTCCCAACAGACTCCCTTGAAAACTACCTTTCACCACAATGGGTAGTCCTTGCTGCGGGGAAAGGCACGCGAATTGATCCGACAGGACGTTTGAGCAAAACGTTGGATATTATGTTCGGCGAGCAAAACATGCTGCAAAGGTCCTGCCGTTTTCTGCCGGGTAACCGTTCGCATATCGTCGTTATCAATCCGCAGATGGCAACCAGAATTTCAGAAAGCGAATCACCTGAACAATGGTTAGGTGCTGATGCTATTCCTTGTATTCAAGAAGAGATGAACGGCACAGGTGGTGCGTTACAAGCAGCATTACCTGCACTCCGAGATTCTGACGCGGAATGGATTGGCGTAGCATTCGGCGATGAACCGTTTTTGGAAAAAGTTATCTTTGCACAAACACTGTTATCCCATTTTCTCTCTAATGCGGATGTAACACTGTGTGGCAAGGTTCCTGAAACGGTTGTGGATAAAGGTGGACTTTTTTTTGATATCGATGGCAAATTCATCGGAACAAAAGAGTGGTACGATATGACAGACGTGGAAAAAGCGGAGATGTGGCAACGTTTGGAACGCGGCGAGGCATATACCAATACCGGCATCACAATCATACGAAAAAGTGCGTTATTGGAACGGATAGACCGGTTGCAACCGCACACAAACCGAAATGGTGAACTCCATCACGTTGATCTGATTCACCTCTGTTATGAAGATGGACTAAAAACAAACGCATTTATCTATCGTGGTGATGTGTTGTCAGGGGTCAATCGTTGGTCAAACGTATTATTAGGTGAAGATGTAATGTTAAAAAAAAACAGAGAATTCCTTGTGCAGAAAGGTGTCCGCGTTGATCCATCAGCGCAAATTACATTAGGCAGTGAAGATATTGAAATTGGCACTGTGTGTTATCTTCTTGGTAGGATACATATAGGCAAAGATGTCAAGATAGGGGATTACTGTAGGCTTCAAAATACTACGCTGCGCGGAGCAACGTGTGTTGGAAACTCAGTTGGTCTGCAGAATGTGTCTGCTGTGGACACGACATTTGAATCAAATCAGCTACCTACAACTTTGGCAGAACCTGTTAGTGGGATTGCAACTGTAAGCAGAATAAAAAATTGCACTTTTGATGCCGTTACAGTAGGAAGCAGCGTTCAGCTATCAGATGTTCAAGCACATGCAACAATAATTCCATCCGAAATCAAACTAAAAAATCAAACGTTAGGTGTTCCACATGCTGAATCTCCATTGGGTGTACCGAGTTCGCTTTTCAATCAAATTGTTCCCGCAGATTATAGACCGGGTGTATATACCTTTGGTGAAAAAAAAGATTTGCCAGATTGGGACAACCTTCGTGAGCATGTCCGTTCACATAGTGCTACAGAATTGATACCCCGCGCAACGCGCAACACGCAATTGCAACAGGTTGTGTGCAATGCAGTAGAGACGCTCTTGGACATGCGACGGGCAAATGGAGACTATCTGATTGAATCCCTCACGCCAGAAGAACTGTGGGGAACCATTTTTGAAATGGTGCAGTTGTTTACAGGCAATCCGAATCCGTATCACTACGATAAACTGAAGGCACGGCAAACAGCACTTGAACTCCTACCGGAATTTTGGAACGACAATTGGTTGACAAGGTTAAAACTTGTTGTTGCGGGAAATGTTATTGATTATAGCAGCGCGCGGGTCGTCCAAAAGGTGAATGCTAATCCTAACTATTTTTCTGAAGCACTGCGTGCGGCAGTTGAAACGCCCTTTGCCATTGATTGTTATGAACTGTTTCAGGAAAAAGTTATTGACGCTTCCTCACAACAGATTATGTGGCTTGCTGACAATGATGGTGAAATAATCTTTGACGTTGCCTTCATTCAGGATCTCGTCCAATGCGGACATCAAATATGTATTGTAGGAAAAGCGGACAACGCAAGTAACGATGTTACGTTGGCAGATTTGCATGATATTATAAACTATCCAGAATTCCAAGGACTTCAACGCGCCATTCAGGACGGTGTTGTTACGCTAATGTCATCAGGTGCTAAGACGATTGGGACTAATCTCTATAATGCAACACCTGAATTTATCAATGCGCTGTTAGACGCGGACCTTGTTATATCAAAGGGACAAGGTAATTTCTTCACGACACCAGGATGGCATAAAGATACCTTTTATCTCCTACTCTCAAAAGGTATGACTGCTGAACGAAGCACAGGTGTTATAGCGAATAGAGATCTGCCTATTGACGGACTGATTTTGGGGTATCTACCAGCTGGAACAAAACGGGATGCACCGCTATGCGATTTATGTAACTTTTGAAATTGTGAATTCTCTTTTTCCCGACTTTGGAAGTGGAATTTCATCCACAAATTCTATTTTTATAGATATTTCTGCACCGAGCGCATCTTGAATTTTCTGGACAATATAATTACCTGTTTCCGCTGTCCACTGCTCGTTAATAACGAGTTTTAAAATACATTTTTCAAGTGTTTTCTGAATTAATTGAAATTGGTTTACACCAACGAGGTTATAAAACTGTTGTGTGAAATAACCTCCGTGTATCAACGTCTTCGTTTTTGTTCGGAAAGTTGCTGTGCTGCGACCCAGAAGTTCTCCTAAAATAGGCAATTGGTTGCCGCATGAACACACCTCATCAGAGAGACGACCAATATCGCCAATCCGATAGCGGATAAACGGCATTATGTAGTTGTTCAATTGTGTAACGAGTAGATCGCCCGGTTTGGTATAGGGATCCTCACTGTCCACCTCAAGGTAAATATCTCTGCAGTTGATATGCATGCGTCCTTCTGCACATTCCATAGCGATTAATCCGACTTCCCGCCCCCCGTATCGGTTATAAATCTTCGTGTCAAAGACCGTTTCTGCAATTGAGCGACAATGTAGGTGTAGCATCTCCGCAGATGAAATAATCCCTTTAATATCCCATTGTGGAGTTAATTTGTTCTCTGAGATAAATTTCGCAAATTGATATAGCGATGAAGGATAGGCGAGAATTGTCTTAGGTTGCCATCTTTGCATTTTCAGAAAGGTATTGTGCATCGCTGAATCTGTTAAGTGAAATCCGTTTAGCCAGTGCTGATTTCGCCAATAACGGTTAAGGTTCTGTTTCCAATTACCATCACTGTTGACATCAGCGGGTGCTCCCCAAACGATTAGCTGCGGTTCACCAAAATCCCACCCTGCCCATTGGTCAAAGTAATAGACGCTAAGATTCCGCTGATTCCAATAAGTTCTATCTTGATAAAACTTCAGTGGTGTACCTGTAGAGCCGCCAGTTGCATTTTCAATTCGTTGATACGTTGGAAATAGTTCAGAACAGAGATTTTCCAGTTGTTTTCGGACAGTCTGTTTTTCGAGTGGTAGAATTCTTGAAATGTCAATGGAATCAGCATTAATTTCTCGAAGCAAGTCACTTAGCTTTAATCCAAAGTCTTTAAACAGATCGCGATAATATGGTGTCGTACGGACAGCATGTTGAATAAGTTGTTTCAGACGTTCCCGCTGAAACTTTAAAATCGTTTCGCGCGGTGCATTCAACAATTCAGTTGTTTTGGATAGCTGGGAACCGTAGAAAACACCTTTCCGATGTGTATTGTAGGCGTGCCATGCTGCTTTTGAAAATAGGGTTTTGACTGAACAACCAATTGACATGATTTCAATTATAGTAAAATCTGAAAATATATTTACATCTCAATGAACAATCCAAACACCATTCAATGAACAATCCAACACCATCTATGCTGGCGAGGTTTCCGAACCTCGCCCATGTCCAGGTAATTGTCAGTTTTACTATAAATGTCCGTAAAATGTCGGACATTTAGATGTTTGTTTCGGCGGAATTATGTCAAGAACGTCCTCTGATAGGATCAATATGTGGTGAATACCCTGGTGGGAGTTGATCGCTTGACGAGCGTCCATCTTGGAAAAGTTGGTCTGCATCTGGATTATCAGGTTCTATTGGTAGAGGGAATTCGCGCCATCTATTGCCATCAAACGGAAGGTCGTAACCATCTTCGCTGAACCAGTTAATCAACCGTTCCCGATATGCTCTAAGTGTTCGTCCATAGCCTGGATTACCAGCGAGGTTTCGTTCATCAAGTCTTCCTGGCAAACGTCTGAAAAGCCATTCCTTTCGATCTGCAGCAGAATATATATATTTGTATTCATCAGTTAAAAGCATATACAACCCTCTGCTTTCACCTGCCAATTGCCCAATGATCGCATCGCGTTCAGTCCTGCCAGTAGCAATATCTGCCAAATCGACACCACTATGCTCCGAATTGGGTGTTAATCCTGCTGCGCCGAGACTGGTGGGTAGCACATCAACAAGACTCGTAGGGGTATCGCATTGCACATTTGCCTCAAAACGCTCAGGATAGCGGACAAGTAGCGGTATACGGGCAGCTGCATCAAGAAATGAACGTTTACCATAACAGTCGTAGTCGCCAAGTAGTTCACCATGGTCGGAGGTGTAAAGTATCAATGTATTGTCAAGTTCACCTTCCGATTCAAGATATTCAAGAATTCGACCAACTTGATAGTCAATAAAAGAGATAGCAGCATAATAAGCAGCTCGCATTGTTCGTAGCAGATTCATGTCTCTACCTTGATCGCGATATTTATAACGATTTTGATGTCTGTTCCAATGAGTGTGCAGCTGTTCATAATCTGGTGGCAGGAACGGCAACGGCATTTCGACTGTTCGGTAGAGTCTGTTCCACGGAACGGGTGATTCAAACGGTGGATGCGGCTTGATAAAACTTGTCCAGCATAAAAAAGGTCTACTCGTATCACGTTGGGAGAGAAACTGTAACGTTTTATCACCTACCCACTGTGTATGGTGAAGTCGGGCAGGGAGTTGCGAAGGTTGTGGAATATAGTAGTATTCACTCCGTTCACCGTGTGGAGCAATGATGTGGTCATAACCGTTTTCCTGGAGAAATTCAGTGAAATCATCAGGACCGGTTCCTTCCTCTGAGAAATCTCTTGTCTCAAATCCCCACATTTTGCGTCCCTGTGGCGTGAAGTGCATTTTGCCTATACCGTGTGTCTGATACCCTACCTCATTCAGCAGATCCATTACTGATGCGCGCTCCTGCGGCATCGCTGAATTGGTCGTACAGCCAGTTTCATGCGGCCATTGCCCAAGCAGGAAACTACAACGAGATGCTACACATACAGGGGAAGGGCAATATGCTGAAGTGAAACTTGTGCCTTCGCGAACAATCCGGTCAAGTGCGGGTGTCTGAATAACAGAATTTCCGAGTGCGCCTACCGTGTCAAAACGCTGCTGGTCTGTCATGAGGAAAATGATATTTGGTTTTTTTGCCATGTGGTATTCCGATCCTTTGGAAGGAAATGTTGATCTGTAATGAATATAGCATAGTATTTCTTAAAACAGAACACAATTATTTTTAGTTATTGGTTATAGTAAAATCCACAATTACCTGGACATGGGCGAGGTTCGGAAGAAATCAACGGTATGAATCATGGCGAATGCCATTTAGGCAAATACGCCAAATCAACGGTATGAATGCGCGTGGCAGCATGCGCCAAATCAACGGTATGAATGCCTTAATGGCATTCCCCGTATGGCATGCTGCATGATTCCCCGTATGGTATTCGCCATGATTCCCCGCCTTGCCAGCGAGAACGTATCGGGAGTGTTGTTCATTGAAATGTGAACATATTTTCGGATTGGACTATAAATTGGGACCTATGAGGCAACCAACTCATCACCAACCGATTCGTATTGAACCGCCATGACCCATTCAGCTGTGCCTCGCAATTGTACGTTGCACTTTTTCAACCATTCAATTAGCGTTAATTTGTCGGGCGCTTCCCATTCGCAAACCATTCTACCAGATAACGTATCACATAGGACACGAATGTTGCGGACATCATCGTTTGCTTCTTCTTGAAACCGTTTTAGTAGGCGCGCCACATCTTGCCGTGTCATGCAGGCAATCGCATGGACAGAAATAAATCTCATGCTTCAATCTTTCGCATATTGCAAGGAATTTTGGGCGATTCTAAATATCGCCCAAAATCAAGTTTAATCGCGTGCTATAGGTGCGCCGACCAGATTGCCCCATTCTGTCCAACTGCCATCATAGTTGCGGACCTTTTCATAACCGAGTAGGTACTTCAACACAAACCATGTATGCGATGAACGTTCACCGATTCGGCAGTAAGCGATGGTCTCTTTACTGTCATCAACACCTGCGCCACCGTAGATAGATTGTAGTTCGTCGTGAGACTTAAAGGTGCCATCTTCAGCCACCGCGGTTGCCCACGGGATGTTCGCTGCACCGGGTATGTGGCCACCCCGTTGTGCGGTTTCACTCATGCCCGGCGGTGCGATTACTTCACCCGAAAACTCCGCTGGTGAACGAACATCAACAAGATTGATAACACCTTGTTCAAGTGTGGGTAAGACGTTGTCCTTTGTTGCGCGGACGTTGTCATCGGGGAATTTCGCCTGATATCCAGTCGCAGCATAAGAAGGAATATCTTTAACGAGGTCTCTGCCTTCATCAATCCATTTTTGGCGACCACCATTCATCACCTTCAGTAGGCTCTCATCGTGTCCATAGTAACGGAACTGCCACAACGCGTACGTGGCAAACCAATTGTTGTTATCACCATAAAAAATTACAGTGGTATCGTTAGCGATTCCACTGTCGTTGCAAAGTGCTTCAAATTGATCTTTTGTGAGAATATCGCGTCGGATTTGGTCGCACAACTGTGTCTGCCAATTCAAGCCGACTGCCCCGGCGATATGTCCCTCAGCATAAGCCGAGGTGTCTACATCAACTTCAAGTAGACGGATACCAGCATCGCTGCCATGTTCGGCAACCCACTCTGTACTTACCAAAACGTCAGGATTAGCGTAATCAGCCATATCTGTTTTGCCTCCTTGTCCAGAAATTAAAAGTAAATTTATGCCACACGTGCATAAATCTCGTTTTTTACGTTTTTATGCTTGTTTGTATTTATATTATACGCTTTTGAATAATCTTTGTCAAATATGGATAGTATTTCGAGTGCAGAAAGAAAAGTAGTTGTCCATCGAATTGGACACGGCAGCAATGTGTATAGATCTATTGCAATGGTACTGAAAATGTCTTATCACGATCTAATCAATTTTCGCAATGTTTTAACCAGTGTTCCCTCCGAAATCCACTTCGCAGCTACGCGCCACACACTCGTTGAATAAGTTGGATATACGTGGATCATCCCGCTCAACTTTCGCAGTGGAATCCCTTGCTGCATCGCCAAAACATACTCATGGATAACCTCACCCGCATTTGCACCGATAAGATGTACCCCTAATATCTTCCCGCGCCACTTACTTGCGATGACTTTGCTAAATCCGTGTGTTTCCCCTTCAGCAACTGCCCTGTCAACATCTGCCTGATCCAGTGTAAACACATCAACGTCTCCATATTTTTCACGGGCTTCTGCTTCCGTCAATCCACATCGAGCAACCTCTGGATCACAAAAAGTCGTCCAAGGCACAACAGAGTAGTTTATCTTTTTGGCAACAGGTAATAGGAAATTTCGCACGAGCAATTGTGCTTGAAAGGCTGCCACATGTGTAAAAAGATAGTGTCCGATTACGTCACCTGCAGCGTATATGTTTTTCACATGTGTCTGAAGTTTTTCATTAACGACGATTCTACTTTTCTGAATTTGTACACCAATTTTTTCAAGCCCTAATCCTTCAACATTCGGTGCGCGTCCCGCAGCAACCAGAATCTTATCAAAAACCTGCTCCAGATTTTCATTAGTAGATGTATTTTGTGACCCCGAAAACGTTACATTTATACCTTCTTTCTGTTTTTCAACCTTCGCTACGTTTGTATTCAGGCAGACATCAATACCTTCTGATGTCAGGTAATTTAACATCTTTTCAGAGACATCCATATCCTCTTTTGTTAGAATACGTCCGCTTCGTTGCGCTATCGTTACCTCTGCACCGAGTCGATGAAAAGCCTGCCCTAATTCAATGCCGATAGGACCTGCCCCGATAACAAGTAACCGTTGCGGTAATTCTTTCAGTTCCCACACATTTTCACTATCAAGGTAATCACAAGATTCTAATCCGGGTATCGGCGGTGCAAGAGGACGAGAACCTGTGCTAATTACAAACTTCTTACTTTTGAACGTTCGGGTTTGCCCATTTTCACTGTCTTCCACAACAAAGGTATCGCGTGATTCAAAATGCCCATTTCCAAAGATGACATCAACCCCCATTTCGCGAAACCGTTCAGGATTATCGTGTTCTTCTTCAATTACATGTTGCGTGCTACGCACATATTGCATCACTTTTTGCCAATCAGGCACAGTTTCAGTCGTAGTAATCCCATATTTCTCCGCGTTTCGGATATAATTTGTAACCTTCGCAGCTTTAAGCAATGCTTTAGAAGGCACACACCCTGTCCAGAGACAATCACCCCCGATACGATGTTTTTCCACAAGTGCAGTCTTTTTACCGAGTTTAGCACCCGCCACGGCAAGCACAAGTCCAGCACTTCCACCGCCGATGATAGTTAAATCATAGATATCTGCAGCTTTCTCATTCATGACACTACCCTATCTATGATGTCGCAGAACTTTTCCCGGCAGTTTACCCGTCACGTTGCCATCTTCAATCACGGGAATGCCGTTGACGAAAACCCAATCCACGCCAACAGGAGGTTGTACCGGATCAAACCATGTGGATCGGTCTGCCACAGTATCAGGGTTAAAAATGACAATATCTGCAGCAAGCTCACGCGCAATTCTGCCACGATCAGAAAGCCGGAAACGTTCTGCAGGGAAACCGCTCATTTTATAAATTGCTTCTTTCAGTGAGACTAACTGCCGATCCCGGACAAATTTGCCAAGATACTGTACGAAACATCCATAACTCCGTGGATGCGGATGTGGAATGTTGTAAACACCATCGCTGGCAATCATCATGCGCGGATGACTTGCAGTGCGATTTAAAATATGTTCATTTTCTTCAGAGGATGTTACCCACGGCATAACAAAGGTTTCAATTGCCAATTCTTCTCGAATGAAATCAAAAGCGAATTCTTGATTAGATTTGCCTTCGCGCTTAGCAGCTTCGGAGAGTAGCATGCCGATATATCTTCCAGACTTATTGTAACCTACAATTTGGTTGCCTTCTCCTAATTTTTCTTGCAGATATGGGAGTGATTTTTCTCTAACATCGGGGTTCTCCAGATTGGCTAACATATCATCGGGTGTGCCGGTCTGAAATTCCATCGGAAGCATCATTGCAAGGTGAGTCATTCCAGCGGGATATAGGTAAGATTCAAAAGTCAAATCTATATCTTCACGGTCAACCTGATCAAGCACATCCGCCGTTTCATCGTCAACGCGTTCATGTGAAATATGGACAGGGATATTAGCACGTTGAGCGATCTTAATTGTTTCCTCCCAAGCAGGTTTTCTCCCAATAAGTTGGTAACGGATATGCGCAGCGTAGATCGCATCATAACTTGCTGCTACCTTTGATAGGTACACTAACTCGTTCAAGTCAGCATTTGCAGAGGGTTGATAATCCAGTCCTAAACAGAGACAGCATGCTCCCGCCTCAAGCCACTCACGGGTTATGCGTTCCATAACTTTCAATTCTTCTATCGTAGCTGGGCGTGCTTCCCATCCCATTGCGCCGAGACGGACAGCGCAGTGCGGGACTTGTGGATAGAGGTTTGCGGGGATTTGCCCATTGAATATACTGAGATACTCATCTGGTGATTGCCAATTGAGTGGAAGTTCAGCATCTCCATACGCGAATTGTGTGTAGTGCCATAGTTCCTGTGCCAGTTTTGAGGGCAAGGGTGCCCATCCAAAACCGTCTGGTGCGGCTAAGTGGGTTGTTACACCTTGCATCACAGCAGCAAACTGATCACGGCCGCCAAGTAGAGAGATTTCAGAATGCACGTGAACATCAACGAAACCAGGACACACAACCAATCCCGCTGCTGATATTTTCCGTGAAGTTTCCGCTTTTCCAAGGTCACCGATTGCTGTGATCCTATCGCTTTGAATTCCGATATCAGCGACAAACGGCTCACGTCTACCAGTGCCATCAACAATGTTTCCATCTACAATGATAGTATCAAATTCCACCAATTCGCCTCTTATATTGAATAGTATATACAAAGGAACGATTTTGCCTCTTTAAAACGCTGCCGAATTATAGCATACTACCTCGGAAGTAATCAATTGGTATTAATTCAGTTCCCCAGCTTTCCAGGGTTATTTAGTTTTAAGAATTTTCAGTTAATGAGTATCACTGATAGTTTATACCGTCTGTCGGGTTTCGCTTGTACTCTACCCTTATGTGTCAACTTAACGTTGATCTAAAGGTAGCAGGCACGCTCCGCGTGCCGTCCGCTTTACATTTTTGGTGGACGGCACACGGCGTGTGCCTACTACTTTGCTTATATATTCGTTTATATGAAAATGTGAAAAATGGACCAGAAAAATCGAAACTAAATAACCCTACCAGTTTTCCAAATATACTTGAATTTTTCAAATACTTATGCTATACTTACCACATATCATAAGCATACTTGTGAACTTTTGTAGGTATAAGTAAAACCCACAATTATTTGGACATTGGCGAGGTTCGAAAACCTCGTCAGCGGGATGGTGTGGGGTGTGTTAGTCATTGAAATGTGAACATATTTTCGGATTGGACTATAATTCTCTTTACAAATTTTTGGAAAATGTGTTAAAATTTATTTTAGCACCTCTAAAAATAGCATATTGAACAGATAGATTTAATCTTATCCGTGATAGGTAATTCCAATGGAAAATAGCATTACTCGTTATTTCAAGGGAATTTGGTATGCGCTTATTGGGCGTGCATATCAGCAGGCTGACAAACTTTCGGAGGACCCTGAAGCGGTGCGCGGGCTTTATGAAGATATTAGCCGTGCCAAAAAAGCGGATATCCAACGTTACAAGCAAGCGATTGGTCAGTTAATGGCACTTGTTGAACAGAAAAAGATTTCGTTGAAGCACCTCACAAATGAGGTTGCTGAGCTTGAAAACAAGAAGGCAAATACAACTCAAAAAGCGAAAACTATTGCTGCTGAACTACGAGAAGCAGGAACATCTGAAGAGGAGATCGGACAGCATCCAGAATATGTCCGATGTGTTTCTGCTAATGACGATTTCGATTACATATTAAAAAAGAAAAACGTTCGTATCGTAAAACTTGAGCGGGACATTAAACACGCGCAAGAAGATATTGAATATCATAAACTTCAGATTATCAGTTTCCAGCGTGATATGGCTGAGCTTAAAACTGAACAATCTGAGGTGTACGCGGATCTGATTACTATACGCGAACAAGAGGAAATAGCGGATATTTTATCAGGTATTAGTAAGAATGATGACTCAGTGGCATTGGCAAGGATACGAGAAATTCGGCATAAAGTGGTTGAAGGTGTTAATGAACAATCAGAAACAGATATAGACAAAGAACACGATGGAGGCTAAAAGAACTGCATGCCTTTGAAACGCCGATTAAATTAGGGAAATATTAGAATGGACGATATTTTTGCTCCTGATACATTCAAAAAGGTATTCTTGTCTTACTTTTGGAAGTGGGGTGCAGTTTGGGGCGTTTTAATGATTTTAATCGTCACATTTATTGTAACATTAAATGTGGCAAGCGTTGAATCTCAAATCAACTCTCACGGCATTGCCACTGGTCGTTTCGCAATCGGAAATGTTGCGATGGGGGTCCTTACTGGTTACGGCATTTTCGGATCGGCTATTGTATATGCTTTCGCAATTCTTGCTATGAGTCCTGTCCAAGCAGTAGGGGTTATAGCAATCGGTGGTATAAATGCAGGTGGTATTATCGCCATCGGTACTAACGCTTTTGGTATTATAGCGATCGGTGGTAATGCTTATGGAATTATTGCTATCGGTCCACATGCGTGGGGGATTTATACATTATCTAATTCTGAATTTGGCAAAGGCAGATATAGATTTTCACCCCATCATCAAGATGATCAAGCAGTCAAGTTCTTTACACATTTTATGCCAAAATTAAAGTCAGCATTTTCATCTACTCATAATGGATGAATACCACAACTTGTTTGAAGGTTGTAATTATTGTAAAATCAGGAATAGAATTTGAATCAAACTTAATTTTCACATAGGAGGAATTAAAATGGCAAACGGCATTACCCGTTTTTTCAAAGCAATCTGGTATTCAATAAGTGGTCGTGCGCATCGGCAAGCAGATAAACTAATGGAGGATCCTGATGCGGTACGTGGCACTTATGAAGATATTATTCGCGATAAAAAAGGAAATATCCAGCGTTATAAGGAAGCAATTGGCCAACTCATGGCACTTGTTGAGCAGAAAAGACTTTCACTAAAGAAACTCACGGATGAGGTTGATGATCTCGAAATGAAGAAGGCAGGCGCAATCGCTAAAGCGAAAAGCACCGCTTCTGAGTTGCAAAAAGCAGGCACTGCAGATGAAGAGATTAAGCAGCATCCGGAATATACACGATGCGTAGCTGCCTTCAACGATTTTCACTCTACCTTGGAGGAAAAAAATGCCCGTATAGATGAATTAGAGGAAGATATTGAACGCGCACAAGGCGACATTGAAGCGCACAAAGCTCAGATATTGGACCTGCAACGCGATTTAGAAAAGATTAAGACTGAACAATCTGAGGCCTACGCGGATCTCGTTACTGCACGCGAGCAAGAAGAAATTGCTGATATGTTATCAGGTATAAGTATGGATGGTACTTCAGCTGAACTGACGCGGATGCGCGAAATCCGGGAAAAAGCAAAGGGACGCACAAAGATTGCCCAAGAACTCGCAGGAACCGATTCTCGCGCTGAAGAGGACGAATTTCTCGCCGCTGCACGTGAATCAGCCGCCTCCGAAGAATTTGATTCTCTCATTTTCGGCGCACAACAAACTGATACGCCTCAAGAGACCGATGATTCCGATAAAGAAAAAGAAAGTGATTCTGAACTGCCGCTATAAAGTGTGACGGTGGGTTCTATACTAATTGCTTTTTCTTAACAGACGGTGCATAGACAGCTGCTTAGTACTGCCATTTCTGATATATTCTGATATATAAAGTCTCTCTTTTGTAGCATAAACTTCCAGTTTGTGCTACATTCTGCTTCATTTCTAACAAATGAAAAACAATCCCTTATACCAAATTAACAGGATTTATCTTGTTTTATTGAAGTCCGGCAGAATACGCGTATGGTATTCTGCATTGGTTAGGAAACCGCACCTACCGAGAATTATCACGTTAATTTGTATTATACCATAGCTGCTGGCGAGGTTTCCGAACCTCGCCAATGTAAAGGTAATTGCGGATTTTACTATAAAACCCGAAAACTAAGCGGAGGGTAAAAAGATCGCTGTTAAGGAGCCTACTTACCAATTTAGGGCTGAAGCTGGAATGCTTATTAACTCCGGCACTTCACGAAGCATTGTGCTTCACGGGAATATCCATGACCTGTTTTTTGTTGAAGAATCCGAAGAAGATTATATACCTCTCCTGCCTTTCCTTGCACAAAGCTGGGATGTTCCCGGCTTTCTCCTTATCGTATATGAACTCAACGGCCCGCTCCGCTTTCTACGGCAAACTGATCAAGAGAAGTTGGAAAAGGCTTTCTATTCGTGGCGAGGGCATACGGAATCTTCCGAGCGAAAAACTACCAGTCTTTTCGCACTCCCCAACCGATCAGAAGACTCCAACCCCAAAGCTGATAAATCTTTAGACAGTTCTAATGGTTTGTTTGAACAATATCTAAATGATGCCATTGGTAGCCCAACATTGGCATTTGAGCTGCTACGGCAATTTTGTCTGATTTCGAGAACAAGGGATGTCCACGGCGAAAAACTTTTATCGGAAAAGTTGCTTATCATTATTGAAGCAACGGATATGCTGCTGCCCGAAGGGGAAATCCGTAGTCTGAATTTAGCGGACAGGCATAGAATTAGCATCGTGCAGGATTGGATTTCTGATTCCGATTTTATGAAGGCGACTGACACAGTCGTTTTTATCGCGGAATCAAAGAGTCTAATAAACTCACGCATTATGCGCTTACCACAAGTCGTTGATGTAGAAATTCAATCTCCGCAAGTGGAAGAACGTAGACATTTTATCTCATGGTTTAACAGAACCCAAAAACCAGCAGAAAAAGAACTCAATCTATGGGGTAGCCAATCTCAGCTTGCTGTTCTAACAGCAGGATTATCAATTCAGGCTTTGCGCCAGTTGCTCGTTTCAGCGTGTTATTCTGGTGAGAAACTGCGCCCAGATAACGTAATAGAAAAAGTATCTGAGTTCATCCAAACACAGTTAGGGGAAGATGTCGTAGAATTTAAAAAACCTGCACACACCCTGAAAGATATTGTAGGTAATCAGAAACTTATTGATTTTTTGAGGACACAGATTATTCCGCGCCTTACCTCCACAGGAAAAGATTCTATCTCTGGATTGAGCGTTTGCGGACCTATCGGAAGTGGAAAAACCTATATCTTTGAAGGACTCGCTGGAGAACTGGATATCCCTGTGCTTGTGCTTAAGAACATTCGGAGTATGTGGTTTGGGCAAACAGATGTTATCTTTGAACGTCTCAGGCGTTTGCTGATGGCACTTGTGAATGTGCTGATCTTTGTTGATGAAGCGGATACGCAGTTCGGTGATGTTGGTAGGGATGCGCACGCTACTGAACGCAGGCTCACAGGGAAAATACAAGCGATGATGTCTGACCCGCAGCTACGCGGAAATATAACGTGGCTGCTTATGACAGCGCGTATCTATAATCTCTCACCTGATCTACGAAGAGAGGGTCGGGTTGGAGACATCGTAATTCCTGTGCTCGATCCAACTGGTGAAGATCGCGAGACATTTCTAAGATGGACGCTCAGCAACGTTTTCAGTGGTGAAATTCCAGATGAGTCGTTTAAACTCCTGCTATCACTGACAGAAGGATATTCAGCAGCAAGTTTCGCATCTTTGCGTGCTGACCTGGAAGCTGCTAAAAACCGCAATGGTAAGTTGTCTGTAGACGAAATCGTTGACGTTATATCCGATAGAATTCTACCTAATATCGGTCCAATACGGCAGTATCAAACCTTGCAAGCATTCTTAAATTGCACCCGAAAATCTCTACTTCCGGGCGATTATTCCCCTGAAATCCGTGATTCATGGTTGAAACAGATTGCACAGTTAGAAGCTATAGGGGTTAGGGGATAGCATTGGGTATTATACCAAATTAACAGGATTTATCTTTTCCGACGGTAGGTGCGGTTTCCTAACCGCACACTTAGCAAGACAGATCATGTTGATTGAGTATAATACAAAAATCAGACAATCTTCATTAACATAGACTGATAACTTTCCCATTTGCAGCAGAACGGTATCCGGCAGATATGACTTCAACCGAATGTGCAGCAAATTCTGCGTTCATCTCACTTTCCATTCCGTTTTCAATACAATCAATAAAAGCGCTGAACTCTCGCTGGCCATCATTTTCACTGGTGACATCAATCCAGTGCTGTTTTGGCCGCATCCCGATCTCTGCTTGTGTGCTACTCCACATCCCCATTGGGTCAAGTGGGTGTGGTGTTGGTGGCTCAAATGGTGGTTCTGCTGCGAACACCTCCAACCTATTTGCCGAAGCATCAAAGGTAAAAGTAGCGTCAGTGCCGATGAGGGACACCTTTTGCACACCCCCTCGTGCATGGCTCTGCCATCCGTAACGTCCAGCTGCAATGGTTGCGGTAATATCATCCTCTAATGTTAAGACCAATGCGCCGAAATCCTCTAAGTCGCAGCCGTGATGTTCTTGAAAAAAATAATTTGCCGTTCCGCCGAACACATGCTGCACCCGTTTTTGCGTCAACCAATTCACCATGGACACAGCATAAACACCGATGTCGAACATTTCAGGTTTTGCTTCCACAAAACTGTATCGTTCTAAATTCGGTTTCTGTCTCCGTTTTTTACCAACAGGTGCAGTTCCCGGATGTCCTTTCGCGAACAGGACATCACAATGAATTGCTTGTAATTTGCCGATGTGTCCACTATCTAACCCTTGTTTGACTGTACGTGCCCAAGTGCTATGAATGTTACTAAACATCTGCGTTCTAATACCGCTTTTAGCAACAGCGTTAACAATTTGGTTGGCATGTTCAGAGTTGAGTGCCATGGGTTTATCAAGATAGACGTGCTTTCCCGCTTCAGCACACTTTGCTCCGACACGTCCTCTTCGTTCTACTTCGGTGCAGAGGCTTACTATATGTACATCATCGCGTGCTAACGCTTCGCCAAGATCAGATATGAAAGGCAAGTTTAAGTCTTCAGCGAGAGAACGGGCCAAGGCTATCCGTTCCGCAGGCGCGTCGAGCTCATCAGCAAATGCAATAAGCTGACAACGAGGATCATTAGCAAACAATTGTGCGTAATTCTCTTGATGTGTACGGTGTCCACCGAGCAGCAGAACACCATATTTTCCGTTTATTTGCATGTTTATTCCTCCACCGCTATAGGTTGTCCAGTTGCAAGTGCATCAGCAATAACCTCTGTAAGTTCACCTTTAGCACCAAGTTGAGGCGGAGTAGCACTCAGATAGTTTCTGCCTATTGGGGTTTCATGGTAGATAACACCTTTATTGCCAACTAACATAATGTCAATTGCAGTTTCAGTATCAACCCGATTGATACTCAGCATTGCCATTTGCCCATCTGTATATTGCACCATTACCGTGACCTGCGTCGCGTTCACATCGCCTTGAGCATAAATATTCTGCGGTTGTGACGGCATCCACCCATTTGAGAGAGCAACAATTTCAGAGGTCGGTTGCAGTAGACTGGTTGTTTCACTTGCGATATGAAGCACACATCTTAGAAATACAGGACTCCCAATCCGCCCTTTTTCAATTACAGATTGGACCGATTTTTTTAACGATTCCATTTATTCTCCTTTCTGCTAAATTCGGTATAGAAAAAATTTGACGATTCCACTACTTTATGATATATTTTACACATTGGATAACAAACTAATCTAAATTTCCCTTAAATCAATAAACATCTTTATTTTTTCGGAGGATAACTGTGCCATTAAAAACCTTAAAAGAACTTGTCGCTGAAGCAAAAGCGAATGTTGGACATATTTCACCTGATGAACTTACAGAAGCGGGCGATTCTGTCATCCTATTAGATGTTCGTGACGAACCGGACTACGACGAAGAACACTTACCCAATGCGGTTTCGCTCCCTCGCGGTTACCTTGAGCTTGACATTGATGAAGTTGCTCCTGATGAGGATACACACATCGTTACCTATTGTGGTGGTGGCACGCGTGCTACGCTTTCGGCACACACCTTAAAAAATATGGGTTATGAGAACGTTTCAGTCCTAACTGGCGGTTTCCGTGGTTGGAAGGCAGAAGGACTCCCAACTAAAAATAATGACGAATAACCTACTCTTATGTAGATTAGCATAATTAGGATACCTTGTCAATCTATGAGTTACTTGTGGGTGTGTAAGGTTTTTGTCCCCTTATGTGTCAATTTAGTGCATGATTTTCTTCAGTAGGAGCGAGTTGTGCTCGCGACATCGGACGAACGATCGAAAGCAAAACTCGATCCTACAAGAAGAGAATTGGGCGGACAAGGTTTCCCTCCAACAAGAGGATATACTGTTAAGTTGACAGTTATGGGTTTTGTAAACTCTCCCCGACCTACGAACTTTAGATTTTTTAAAGATCAATAACAACACACAATTAAAACGTTATAATGTCTAACATCAAAACAGATACGAATGGAGGAAAGTATGTCATTTTTTTCAAAAATACGTTTCATTTCGCACAATATGTCAAATAGGTACATCCTCTTAGGAGTCCTCCTTCTCACTATTTTCCTAAATAGTTGTGGCGATCAGAAGAACCAGCTAAACATCTTTACTTGGTCAGAATACATCAACGACGAAATTCGCAAAGAATTTGAGAAAGAATTCGACGTAAATGTTGTAATTGACATTTATGGTTCTAATGAAGATTTACACGCTAAGTTGTCGGCTGGCGCTACAGGCTACGACATTATTATGCCATCAGATTATATGGTTTCAAAAATGATAAAGGAAAATCTGTTAGCTGAGTTGAATCATGACAACATACCAAACTTTAAAAATATCAGTCCGATGTTCATCAGTAAGTACTTTGATCCTGAAAACCGTTATTCTGTACCGTATACGTTTGGCACTGCAGGCATCGCCTATGATTCATCCGTGATTGCACCAGCACCCGATAGCTGGACAGTGTTGTGGGAAACGCAGTATAAAAACCGGTTCAGCATGCTCGATGACCCACGCGAAACGCCTGCTGTTGCATTGAAGATGTTAGGATATAGTCTCAATACAACCGATCCAGAACAACTTAGGCACGCAAAAGAGAAATTAATTGAGCAGAAACCCCTTGTGAAACAGTATAAAAGTGAGGCAGAAGAACTTCTCATCTCTGGAGATGTTGTCCTGGCGCACTGCTGGAGTGGCGATGCGTTCCGCGCAGCAGAAAAACGTTCTTCCATCCGCTATGTGATTCCAAAAGAGGGATCAAGCCAATTTATTGACACTGTCTGTATACCAAAATCTGCGCCTCATAAAGAACTTGCCGAAAAGTTTATCAATTACCTTCTTCGGCCAGAGGTCAATGCAAAAATTACTGTTTTTACAAAGTATGGCACTTGTGTGCCAGCTGCCAAAGAACACTTGCCAGAGGATTTGCGGAAACATAAATTTATTTATCCATCAAAAGAGGTACTGGAATCCCTTGAGTGGATAAAAGACCAAGGTGATTTTACACAACAATACAGCCGTGCCTGGGAAGAAATTAAGGCGAAATAAAGAACTTATCTCAAAACAGTAGTTGCGCCCACTGCTGCGATGATTTTGAGACAGGTTGCGGATATAGTTTTACTCTCCGGTTCTTAAATCTCTCTATAAACCTTTAAGCACTTCTTTTCCCTCCTTGCAACTCTACGTACGATCCGTTTATAGATGCTTTGAAAAATTGAAGAAAACACATTGAATATGCAACTATATAAATGAGGAGCGTGCATAAATAATTCCGATTTAAATATGCGTTTAAAGGTAGTAGGCACACGCCGTGTGCCGTCCACAAATTCAAAGAGGCGCAATGAATTGCGCGACTACAAACGGCATTTCTATAAATCAAGCGGCACTTGGCGTTGTCCCTGTCTGTGTTGATGCGCCAAATAATTATGTCCACCCTCATATTAAATTAGAACGTCTATAGTTCCCCAACTTTATCTTCAATTGACATAACGAAAATCACCAAATTAATTTCTGAATACGAGGAATATCATGAAAGTTCGAGATACATTGGTATATATATTTCGGCATCCGATTATCCTTATTGTTCATTTGGCGTATTGGTTTTTATGTTTCCTGTTACTTGCAGTAGTTATACTCTTATTTGAAAGACCACAGGATATTGTTTGGCTTATTGATGATGGACTTCTCGTAATTGTTGTGCTTACTCCCATTACCAGCTACCGTGGAGCAAGAGGCAATTTAAAAGGTATTGCAAAAATACAACAAGAATGGATGAATTGGTATAACCGAGAAATCAAAACGAAAGTACCGGGCAGTACATTCAAGGATCCTCCTTTATCTGATAATGTCCAAGTCGATTCCTATTTCAAGAAAGTGATAAATACATTGAAATCTATGGTAAGAAACCCGGTGCCGCTTTTTATCCACTTTACGTTTTGGAACCTTCTTCTTGCTGCAGGTATATATTTAGATGATCCCATGCAAGTTTCCATTATGGAAGGAAGCCGTTTTAGCAGTCTGATGAACGAGTTTTTAAGTGATTATTTGGATGGTATTCCTATATTACTTGTGTTAACTTTAATCACGAGTTTTCCAGAGGTGAAAGGAAATATAAATGGGATAGCCACGGCGCAGAAAACTTGGATGCAGTGGTATAACCGACAAATCGCAGCAAACCGTGAGCAAGGGACATCTGAAAACCCGCCAGTTCTCATGACTGATCAAAGTATGGCTATATTTACGTTTCGTTCACCAGAACATGTTATCTTTGAATCTGTATGTTGGATTTTGGCATTTACACTATGCACCACACTGCTTAGTTGGATAGGCATCGTTGAAAATCCAAACTTTTTCATCAGGTTTTTCCCTTTTGCGTTTATTTTCGCTTTGTAATCTGAGGTAAGGAGGAATGTTATGAAATTCAGAAAAACGTTGAAATTTATGGTTCAAAACCCTTCCCCTATTTTCCTATATTTTTTAATATGCTGGATACTGTTTTCTGCTTTGAGCACCATAGCAGACGATCCTTTTAAATATGGGACCTTGCCAGAGGCTGGTGAGGAGGTAAAAGATTCTGTTAGAAATTTACCATGGTCAGCTTGGAAACTGTTTACGTCTCTTTCTCACATGATCGAGGAAATTGCGAGGGATTTTCAACATGTAGACTTTTGGTTTTTAATCATACCTGCTTTGATCATAGGTTATCTTGAAGCGAAAGGCAGCATAAATGGTATCAACAAAGAAAATCAGGTGTGGATGAATTGGTATGAACGGCAACAGAAAGCAGAGGAATTAGAGGTAAATTATGAAGGACCACCCTCAGACGATAATGATCAGGTTAAATCCTATTTTTTCAAAGCCCATGAGACAATCCTATACAGGCTCCGTTCTCCAATACGTCTTTTCGTCCATTTCGGATATTGGATTCCATTTTTTATTTTCGTAACTATCATTATGAAAACAAACAATGGAATTGTATCGGCTATGCAAAATATTATGAGTTTCCTGCCTCAATTTGTTATACCTGCAGCAATACTTTCTCTTATCTCAAGTTATCGAGAGACGAGAGGATTTCTGAAAGGAGTCGCCGCTCAAAGGCGAATCTGGACAGAATGGTCCGATCGACAAAGGACAGCAAAAACTGATGCGGGTAATTTTGAGGAACCGCCATCTTCGGAAAAAGTGTGGGTTGAGTCATATTTCAAGACAGCGATAGAAACAGTGATATTTATGCTTCGGAACCCAAAACAATTTTTCATACATTTTTTATCATGGGGTATAGGTGTGCCTCTGCTATTCATTATCTTATTAGGTTTTTGGGTTGGTCTGTCAGAAGGCTTTGGAGATTTTCCATCAGTTCTTGATTTCACTTTATTCTTTTCTCAATTTGCAATACCAGCTACTTTACTTGCTTTTTTTATTAGCTACCGTGAAGCGAGAGGCAACCTAAAAGGTATTGCATCTGAACAGCAGGTGTGGAATAGATGGTATGCACAGCAGCAAACACTGCAAAACGAAACAGCTTTTGAAGAATCGCCAGCATCTAAAAACATGCATCCAGATTCTTATTTCATGGCTGCCAAAAGAACTGTGTTATCCATGCTACGGACACCTCTACAGTATTTCATTCATTTAATCTGTTGGATTTTCGGGTTTGTAGTGGTATATGGAATCACAGACCTATTTGTTATTGAAGGGTTGCCTGATTTTGCACAGATTCTGCTTGTCATGATACTTGCTTTCATCTCATGCTACCAAGAGATAAAAGGTAATTTGAATGGAGCTAATTCACGGCGGCAAGTTTGGATGGATTGGTATAACCGTCAACAACAATTTTCAGAAAAAGAAATCAAACTTATTGAGTCCCCACCGATGTTGGAGGTTTATTAGCACCTCCTGACAATAGAGATAAGGATAAATTACATTTTTGTTATTTACGCACCAGACTATTTTCTGGTGCGTTTTGTTTTAAACTACAGATTAAAAGGTTGACTACAAAAGACAAAAAGGGTATTATGTGAATGTATAACCTGCAATTGAAGGAGATAAATCATGATAGAAACATTGCAATTTATGTTTCGTAACGCTTCGGTGAAGAATGCTACGATCTATATTATTGGTGCTATATTAGGCATAGTACTATCAGATATCGTCATAGATGGTTGGCAAGGTATAGCTGCGCTATCACGCGATTTCGTTATCGTTTTACCTATTTCTATCGGGATCATTTTGATATTGTGTTATGCAAATGCTAAAGGCAAAGTAGAAGGTATTTTAGATGGCACCACCAAAGAGCGGAAAAAGTGGATAAATTGGTACAAACGGCATAAAGAAGTACTCAAAGAACAGGGAATTGAATTTGAAGCACCGGATTCATCAATGTTGCAGTGTCCGCGTTGTGGAGGGCACCACGATTAATTTTTGGTAAATTTAAAGGAGGCACAATTGAACAGACCGAATATACTTTTTATAATGTCAGACGACCACGCATCTCATGCAATGAGTTGCTACGGGAGTCGAATTAACCAAACACCACACCTTGACCGCATCGCAGATGGCGGGATGATTTTTCAAAACTGCTTCTGTGTAAACTCTATTTGCACACCAAGTCGTGCGAACATCTTGACAGGTTTACACAGCCATCTCAACGGTGTCAAGACATTAGGCGACCCACTTGATGGTAGAAGACCGAATGTGGCGAAGATGCTGCAGGCGAGCGGTTATCAAACTGCTATGATCGGAAAATGGCATCTCGGTCACGGTGGTGATGCTGATCCGACCGGATTTGACTATTGGAACGTCCTCCCCGGACAAGGAAGTTATTACGATCCTGTAATGATAGAAGAGGATGGGAGAAAACAGCACGAAGGGTATGCCACCGACATCATCACCGATTTTTCGTTGGAATGGCTGCAGAATCGGGACAAAGATGAACCGTTTTTCTTAATGTGTCACCACAAAGCACCACACCGTCCGTGGGATTCGGACGAAAAACATGCGAATATGTTTGAAGACGGTGATGTTCCGATGCCGGACAACTTCTTTGACGATTATGCCAACCGTTCTAATGCTGCAAAAGAAGCGAAAATGCGGGTGTTTGGACACATGAACGATAGAGACCTAAAGATTGAAAAACTGGGCCCGCCGCCCGAAGGTTTGTCTGATGAAGAATTAGCAAACTGGCAGTATCAACGTTACATCAAAGAATATCTGCGTTGTGTTGCATCAATTGATGACAATGTCGGAAGGTTGCTTGACTATCTCAATGCAGATGGCGTTGCTGATGATACAATGGTAATTTATACCTCTGATCAGGGATTTTTCTTGGGCGACCACGGTTGGTACGACAAACGGTTTATGTATGAAGAATCGCTACGTATGCCGTTTATTGTTCGCTATCCGCGTGCTATTGGTGCTGGTAGTTCTACACACGCGATGGGACTGAACATCGATTTTGCTGAGACATGGTTGGATTATGCTGGAGTCGCAATTCCTGACGATATGCAGGGCAGAAGTCTGCGTCCGATTTTTGAAGGTGAAACGCCGGACGATTGGCGAGAGTCGATGTATTACCGCTATTGGATGCATCTCTCACATCACCATGTTCCTGCTCACTACGGTATTCGTACACATCGTTATAAACTCATCTATTATTACGGAGAAGCTCTCGGTACATCCGGCTCCGTTAACCAGTCAACAGAACCAGAATGGGAACTTTTTGATCTCGAAAAAGACCCGAATGAAATGTGCAGTGTCTATGACAATCCTGCGTATGCTGACGTTGTTAAGGAATTAACAGCAGAATTATATCGCCTTAAAGAAGAGGCGATGGACGACGAGTAAGCAATTGTTTTTTTGTATCTGTTAAAAGAACACAAAAGGAGGCATAAAATGACAAATGGGAATCCATTGAAAAACATTGAACCCGGCATGAAAGTTACAGCACAGATGTCCCCTGAACCAAGCGAAGCTGATTTACAATTCGCGAAACAGATGGATGTTGAGTATGTTGTTCTTTGGACAAACGGTGCAAATGCAAATTACGACTATTTCATGAGCCGCCGTGAGATTTTTGAGAACGCTGGCTTGAAGATTTATGGGTTTGGCAACAGCGATGTCCATAATCAGGATGGGATTGTGCTTAACTTAGAAAATCGTGATGCGAAGATTGAACAGTATAAAAAGTACATCCGCGATCTTGGGAGAGCAGGAATTCCATATACAACCTACGCGCACATGGGTAACGGTATTTGGAGTACCGAGCGTGAGACAACCCGTGGTGATGCAAGTGCGCGCGCATTCAATTTAAAGACTGCACAGGAAGGACATTGGGGCGGTCAAAAATTTGGGATGCCGCTTTCACACGGACGCGAATATAGCGAAGAGGAAATTTGGGATAATTATACCTACTTCATCAAACAGGCAGCACCGGTTGCTGAGGAAGCTGGCGTAATGATCGGTATCCATCCTGATGATCCGCCTGCGCTAAATCTTGCGGGGATTCCTCGATGTATCTTCAGTAGTTTTGAGGGCTATAAACGTGCGCTTGAAATCGCTGACAGTCCGAATGTTGGCATGTGTTTCTGTGTCGGGTGCTGGCTTGAAGGCGGAGATTTAATGGGTAAAGATGTTCTTGAATCTATCCGCTACTTTGGCGAACGCGGTAAGATTTTCAAAGTCCATTTTCGTAATGTTGATCAGCCGTTACCGCATTTTGTTGAAACATTCGTTGATAACGGTTATCAAGATATGTACCAAGTTGCAAAAGTGCTCCGAGAAGTTGACTTCAACGGTGTGTTAATTCCAGACCACATTCCAAGCATGGCAGGTGACCATCGTGTCGGCACAGCGTATACCATTGCGTATATGAATGCACTTGTGAAACGTGCAAATGAAGAAG
Organism: Candidatus Poribacteria bacterium; assembly: GCA_965221425.1. Lineage (GTDB taxonomy): Bacteria > Poribacteria > WGA-4E > WGA-4E > WGA-3G > MSPOR6. Next base: position 3,317,887 of record OZ244889.1, read on the forward strand.
TTGCGGCATAGTAGCAATGCATATTCATCAAATTCTATAATTTTCAAATAAGGAGAATTTAATTATGAAAAAAAATTTAGTCACATTTCATATCACAACCTTTTTTCTAATTTGTGGTTTAATTACTTTGATCGGGTGTGAAAATGTCCAAAAGGTATTAACTATTTCGACTTCATCAAAGCAGGCGATTGCGATAATTAATCCGACAAGTGGCAGTACAGTAACTGGTATGGCAGTTTTTACATTGACTGGTGAAACAGTCATGCTAAGTATTGAGGTAAAAAACGTATCACCCGGAATCCACGGAGTACATATCCATGAAAATGGAGATTGCAGTTCTCCAGACGGAAAATCTGCTGGTGGACATTGGAATCCTACTGAAGTTGCGCACGGAAAGTGGGGTGAAGGTGAATTCCATCTGGGGGACATCGGCAATATAACTGTTGGCGATGATGGTACAGGGACTATTGAATTGTCAACAGACCTGTGGGAAATTGGCACCGGTTCTATTCGAGATGTTGTCGGCAAAGGTATCATTGTCCATGCAGATGCTGACGATTTTGTGTCTCAACCTTCGGGCAATGCAGGTGCCCGAATCGGGTGCGGCGTGATTGAATTAGCAGAATAAACTTGATAATTGCGGCAATCTATTTGTCTTTTTACGCTCACTGAGGAAATATTGAATTGTCGCAATTGGATGATAATTGACATTTTTCTTGCATTTTAAATAGAAAAATGCTATAATTTGTAATTAATTATTAATTGTGTGATTTGCATGTATTTTGCTATCACCATAAAAATTTTAATTTCGGCATAGCTAGCAAGCCGAAATACTAACAATAATTTATATTACTCAATTTGTGATTTGGGAAGCGCGCTTCTTACTCAAAGACATTCAAATTGGGGTATACTGAATAAGGAGATTTCATAGCTATGAAAAAATTGGCAATTTTTCTTACAATTGCTTTTGCTTGTATCATCATCGTCCCAGCGGCATTCGCACAAAGCTGGCAACCGGCTGGTGATCAATGGATTGAAAAATGGTGGGCTCTTGATTTGGTTATGAATACCGGAGGCTTTGACGCATCTGCTGCACGTGACTATCTCGCTGATGGCACCAATGGTGACATTACAAATGTTTCTGTTTCAACTCGTTACGGTGCGGGACTAACCGGTAGAGGTTCTGTACACTTGCCCCCTGACAACGGCGGCGTTCTTTCGTGGTCAGTTGTGACAATTGATACTGAAAGCCAAAATAATATGTCAACAAGCCGCGGCATTAATGATCTCAACAATATCACCTGGCATGGTATTATCCTTGTCTTATCTCCGGATGACAGGAAGACGACTATGTACCCGGCACACGATGACTATGCAGAAATTTGGCTCAACGGCGATAAGGTTTATGACAACCGGAATTGGACTGGTGGTGCTCAAGTAGCGTCCCAGCCCACAGAAATTGAACTCTTTAAAGGTGAAAACTTCCTGCACTTCAAGTGTGGTGAAGGCGGTGGTGGAGATTACGTCAATCTTCGTTTTGAAGAAGCCGATGCTGATCTCAAGATTGCACCGACACTGGATGGTCAATTCCTTGATGTGCTGACTCCGGTTGAACCGAGAGGCAAAGTGACAACAACTTGGGCAGATCTCAAGCGAAAATAATCAGTAATTTTTTTTCAACAAAAAGCCCGCATTCTCTATGGATGCGGGCTTTTTGTTAGCAGATGACTTATTCCATCTCTGAAATCGTTATTGTTTGATTGATAGTAACATCCTTTAATTTTTGTACTATCCCACTTGGCCACTCAATAACAATGCTATCTACTTTCTTAGCTTTATTTAAGCCAAACAGCAATCGCAAATCGCTTCCCGAAGCATAACTTGAGCCGCTTTTTACTACTGCTATCTGTGTGATGTTACCTGACAAGAGTTCCACCTTTGCACCAATACCATCACGATTACTTTGCGTTCCAACAAGTTTAACACCGAGCCAGTTTTTCCGATTTCCGCCATCGTTTTTGAGTAGTACAGCACGTTGATTTGAATTCATTACAACTATATCAATATCCCCATCGTTGTCGCAGTCTGCTGATGCAGCTGCCCTACCGACAAGTGCCTCTGAGAAGTAATCACCAGAAGTCTGTGAAACCTCTGTATAGGTGCCGTCGCCGTTGTTGTGAAACAGTTGGTCCCGTTGTGCAAAAGTTTCATAGTCCGTTAGTTGTTCAATGACCTCCTGTGGATGCCCATTTGCAGAGAATATGTCTAAATATCCATCGTTATCGTAATCAATAAAAAGTGGACTAAAACCTACTAACGGCAAAGTTGGTTTTTGTAATAAACTCTCTACAGTAGCCTCCTCAAAGAAGAAATTGTCATCACCAAGATTTTGTAGTTTATAGAGTGTGGCTTTCTCGGAATTGGCAACGATGATGTCAAACAGACCGTCCCGATTATAATCTCCAACATCTACTCCCATAGAACCTTCTGCAACCCCATTTTCATCGTATCCTACGCCGAGGAATAGGCTTTCATCTGTAAAAGTGCCGTCCCCATTGTTATGATAGAAAAAATTACGGCTTGTGTCATTCGCAACGTAGATATCTGGAAACCGGTCATTGTCAAAATCACAAACTACAGCCGCCATGCCCCGTCCTTCACCTGTATTTACTAAACCGGCTATGTCGGCAACGTTTGTAAAAGTGCCATTTCCATTGTTTCTATAAAGGACATCTGCTGTTCCTTCATAACTTCGCGGGTGTCCGTAACCGATTATGCCCTTATAAGTCGTTACAGGCATTGACAATTGATAAATGAGATAGTTGACAATAAAAACATCTAAATCACCGTCTAAATCATAATCGAGATAAACCGCTGCAATACTCCAGAGAGAATTATCAATACCTGCAGCTTTTGTTATATCCGTGAAAGTTCCATCACCATTGTTTCGGTAGAGGGTATCCTTACCAAAGTTACAGACATAGAGATCGAGGTCTCCGTCATTATCAATATCTCCAGCGGATGCAGCCATGCCGTAACCGGTGTCTCCAGTTCCAGAAGTCTCTGTAACGTCTGTAAAACGTCCATTTCCTTCGTTTTGATAGAGTGTGTTTCTGGCAGCGTGGAATTCACTTTTAGGAACGCCTTTTTCAGGAACCGGTCCACTGTTAACAAAATAAAGGTCAACATCTCCGTCTGTGTCGTAATCAAAAAAGACAACACCTGAACCCATTGTCTCAATGATGTGTTTATGTTCGGTTTTACCGTTGTTATGTTTGAAGTTTATACCTGCTTCTTTGGTGGCATCCACAAAGACAGGAAGTTGTTCAGCAGAACTACAAATTGTAAATATAATGGAAAAGGTTAGAGAAATTAAGATGGATTTTAACATTTGGGATTTTGTTGAAGCAAGAGATTTATTTTTTAGGTTTTTCTGCTGTTTTTGCCACCCGAAAACCGACAGAGGATGTTTTCAGAGTGGGGTAGAAATAATACCGAAAGGTTGTACTACATCGTGGCAGTGTATCAATCCATGAACCACCTCGAATAACGCGCCAACTACCGACAGTTGGTCCTGTTGGATTCTTTTTTGGGCTATGAAAATAGTAGACATCGCTGTACCAGTCTGCTGTCCATTCCCAAACGTTTCCTGCCATATCCATTATGCCGTAATAGCTCTTTCCCTTTGGAAAACTACCGACAGGCGCGATGCGGTTTTCGTATCCATCATTTTTATCAGCGGTATTGGCGTAAGGTCCTATCGCATTGCCCCAGGGCCACGTTCTGTTTGAATAGCCGCGGGCGGCTTTTTCCCATTCTGCTTCTGTCGGGAGGCGCATGCCTTTCCATTCAGCATAGGCTTTTGCATCGTCCCAAGATACACCTACAACTGGATGATCGGGAAATTTTGTCGCGCGTTCAGGCCAATCACCGATATGGGGAAGATGGGTGAAACTTTCAGGTGTATGTTGAGAGGATTCAGGATTACTCTTTTGCAAACTACGCCAAAATTCATAATATTCTGCGTTAGTGACCTCATACTTACTGATATAGTAAGCATCAAGATATACTTTATGTACTGGTCTTTCATCTGGGGCACGTCTTTCGTTTCCCATTGTAAATGTGCCAGCAGAAACCAATATCATCTGATTTTCTTTTTTCTTGGCAGACACGTCTATAGAAAAAACAACATTTAATAGAAGAATTAGGGAAGTGATAGAAAATAGGCTAATATTCAATGTCTCTATCCCATGTTTTTAGTGTAATAGGATTATTTATTTTGTTTCTGTTTTGACAAGAAATATTCATACGCTTGATAATGTTCCTTGGCAAGTTTATGATTTCCGATACTTTGATAAAGTTTTGAAAGATTGAGGTGATAGTGAGGTTGTTCTCCATCTAATTCAATCGCTTTGCGGAATGCTGGGATTGCATTTCGAACATCTCCCAACATTGCGTAAGTGCTGCCAAGGGTATTGTAGAAAACCGCTACATTGGGAGCTAATTGAATAGCCTTGTGTACTGATTCTTGGGCATGCTTCGGATAATTCAGATTGATAAATGCTTGGCTGAGTCCGTGATAAAAACTTGCAATAACATCTACAGACATCCTTTGTTTGGAGGCAATCTCAATACATTTTTGGAATACAGGGACCACTTCATTAAATTTTTTTTGGCGTATTAAGACATTTGCTAACCCTTTCCATGCCTCAAGACTATTCGGCTCAGTCCGAGTCAGACGGGAGAAACGTTCATATTCAGCAAATTCCTCTTGTAACTGCTGATATATTTGCATCTCTTTTATGCTTTTTTCTCTATCACCTATCCGAAGATACGCTGTTCCAAGTCCATGATGGGGTTCTGCGTAGCGAGGGGGTCCAAACTTGATTGCTTTCGTAAAGTTTTCTATCGCTTGCGGATAATCTTTTAAATTGAGATAGACTGTTCCAAGATCATTATATGTTCCTGCAGCGTCGGGTTTTAGCTCAATCGCTCGTGTTAAAACGTCAGCAGCGTCCGAAAATTGACGCAGTTTGAGGTAGACTTTACCGAGGAGTTCGTGCCCGCGTGCATGTTGCGGGGATAGCGTTATCACCTTTCGTAAGGGTTCAACTGCATCTGCCCACTGATTAAGTTTAAAATAGACAAGGCTTAATGAATGCAGTGCCTCAATGTTATCTGGTTTCAGGTCCAAAGAGCGTTGGTAAACTTCAACGGCTTTGTTCCAAAATTTTTCTTGTGTGTATGCTACACCCAAATAATGCAGAATTTCGTAGTGTTTGGGTTCAACAGCAAGTGCGGATTCGAATGCGGCTATAGCTCCCTTATTGTTTCCTTGGAATAGAAAGACAAAACCTTGCTCTACATGCTGCACATATTTGGCATGATCACTTTTTTCTGCAGGGATGGCAGATAGTGGCAGGCACAGATAAAGAACGACTAAGATTTTTAACTGATTTTGCATTTGATTATCCGCATTTTTATTCGGGCAAAATACCGATTTCTTTATAGAAACGAATCGCACCTGGATGGAAAGGCGTTCCTACGTCTTTAGCAGCATTTTTCTCATTGATGGCTTTACCAGCTGGATGTGCCTTAACAACTTCAGCACGATGTTCATACAAGGTCTTTGTAAAAGTATAGACCATGTCCTCATCTGCATTCTCTGCGGTGATAATATGCATTGAACCGACATTCATGGTTTCAAACGGTTCTGTTAGTACTTTTTCATAAGCAGCTGCAGGAATAGTTATAGGATGAAAGAAGGGGTACTGTTCAACAAGGGAGTGTTTGGCGGTTTCGTCGAACGGAATAAAAATTATGTCTTGGGTCGCTGTGGCTTGTTTAACCGCTGGTGTTGGAATCGCACCACCCATAAACGCAGCATCAGCCGAACCGTCGGCTAACAGATTTACGGCACCACTATATGTATCGTTAAGGTCACTAAAATCGTCATAAGTAACACCGTGCGCCTCTAAAATTGGTCTTAGGAAGTACTCAAAACCTGCTCCCGCAGGACCGACTACCACACGCTTCCCTTTTAAATCAGCGATGGAACGGATACCTGTGGATTTCGGTGTGACAAATATGCCGACATTCGGCGCAAGTGTCATTACTGAAGCGATAGGATGCTTGGTTTTCCATGCGCCTTCCCCACGAACTGCAAAGTAAGAGATTGCGGCATTAGCAAGAGCGAATTCTATTTCGCCATCTTCACTGACAAGTAAGCGGATATTTTCTTGTGTGCCTTTTGTACTTGTGGCAGCGACTTCCCAGTTTTTTTCTGAAATGTTACGCCCAACAACATCAGCAATTGCATTACCAACAGGCGCAAAAGCACCACCTATTGGAGCGGTGCCGATGCTAACATGGCGACGTTTTGAAGTGCTATCGCAACCTACACCGAAACTCAAGGCAAAGATAAAACAGAAAATGGATAAATACGATGTGAAAAACTTCATTAATGTACTCCTATATATAAACTTAAGGCTAAATCATTGTGATAGATTTGCAACATATACTACTAACCGAACTTACAAAATATTTTCTTTCAAATGCAAGATTCCTTATGCAGAATGCGCAAGCGGGACCTCAGGTGGAAAATAACACATCTTTGACATGTCTGGAAAGATGTGCGTTACGTCCCGCCTATAGACATCTCCGCTTAATATATCAACGATACCGCCAAGGTGTTCTGGATATTCTGACAGAAACCGCGCAAAACTAAATTCCTTTGTGTAAAAAGCGTAGACAAGTTTCCGAAATGCTTCCATCCCATCAACAAACGTTTGCCCGAAACTTCCTAACCGCATCTCGGAAAAATCACTCTCTTGGAACGCTTCAATAATTGCATCTGCTGCCATCTCACCAGATTTGAGTGCTAAAAACAGACCTGTTGAATACACAGGGTCTAAGAAGCCAAACGCGTCGCCTATCAAAACCCAATTCTGCCCTGCGATGCGGCTGGCACGATATGAGAAATCCTTAGTTGTTTGGATAGGAAAAAGTTGTTTCGCACCTTCAAGCCGTTGCTTCAAAGGTTGACATTTCTCCAATTCTTCGTCAAAGATTTTCTGTGCGTTGAGTTTACCATCAGGGCCCCTACGATTTTGAAGGAGGTAGTCTAACTCACCGACAACTCCGACACTGGTGCGATTGGACGGCAGCGGAATTGACCAGAACCAAGAGTCTTTCCCTTCGGTATGCAGAATTAGCGTAGCACCTTCGTCAATTCCCGCGTCGCGATGTCCACCTTCATAGTGTGTAAAAAGCGATGCCTTTTTGAGATTCGGCTCTATGGTGTTTAGGTCTAACTGCCTTCCGATGAGAGAACGTTGACCGGTAGAATCTACAATAACCGTTCCGTGTATTGTTTCATGATCATTATTTTTATCTGGGGAAGATTTTTCTTGTGCAACAACACCGATTGCCTTATCCCCTTCAAAAAGCACTTTGCGAACACTGATCCCTCTACGCACCTCAACGCCATTTTCTGCTGCGTTGTCCAAAAGCATCTGGTCAAACTCACTCCGCAGGACCTGCCATGTGACCGCACTCTCATGCGGATTAGTCTCAAAGAAATAGAATGGATTGGTGGCTTTACCTGTACGCGTGAAAAACTGCACGCTGAACTTCTGTGGAAAATGACTCGCTCTCAGTTTTTCAAGCATTCCGAGCCGTTTGAAAGTCCAGTACGTGGCAGGGATCAACGATTCTCCGATTTTAAAAGTTGGTTCTGCGTCTCGTTCCAAGAGTAGAACACGGTAACCTTGTTGCGCGATGAGTGTGGCCGCTGTGCTGCCTGCGGGGCCGCCGCCGATAACGATGGTATCGTAGTTTTGGTAAGTGTTCATAGGACGCTTTCAACAGGGAAAGTTTATCTTTGTTTTTTCGCTGTTTTCTGAAATAAAAATTCAACACTTAATCCGCCGCTTTTTCGTCTGTCGTTTTGATGGGTTTTGGATCCTCAGATGGCGGATCTGCGAATTTATATTTACCAGATTTTCGGTATTTTTTCTCTAATGCTTGATAGTGAGCGATCAATTTGTCAACATCATGATCAAACTTCGCAGAGATTTCCCTTCGAATTCTGTGAATTTCGTCAAGTTCATAGTTCGTCATTTTTGTTCTCCTTGTCAAACAATTATAACCTCCCAAAGATTGAATTGTCAAGGAAATTGCTTGTTCATCTATAGGGAACGCTCATCAGTAAATCGTTTTGATTTGAGATCATATCTCGGCAAAGTTCCAATTGGTACGGTTTTTACAATTGTACGTAAACCTAACGCATTCCGAATTGCATCCTCAACAGCAGTTGCAGTATCAGTAGGATTTGTAGATTCAATCTGAATTTCAAGTTCATCAAGTGTTTCCGTTCGGTAAGCACGAACCGCAAATTCGCTCACATCAGGGAACTTTAGGATGATATTTTCTATCGTAGCAGGATACACATTCAAACCGCGGATTATAATAGCGTTGTCTATACGCCCAATGACGCCACTTTCAAGGATACGATGTTGGCTACCACATTCACACGGTGTGGGTTTAAGTTTTACATAATCACCTGTCCGATAGCGGATCACTGGCATGCCGATCCGACCTAAATTTGTGATGACTAGCTCCCCTTCGTCTGATGGATTATCAGTATTAGGATCAAGCACCTCACAGATAAATTCGTCTTCGTTGAGGTGAACCCCTGCTTGCGGCTGGCACATCACACCCCATGCGCCAACTTCTGTTGCACCTGCATGGTCGTAAGCACGTGCCCCCCAACCATCCTCAATACGTTGCTTGGTAGCGGGTAGACTCGCACCGGGTTCGCCAGCGTGGATTGTTACTCTAACTTTAGAATCTGTGCTGAGGTTAACACCCTCCTGTGCTGCAACTTCAGCAAGCCGCAACGCATAAGTCGGTGTGCAAATTACTACCGTCACATCGTTGCTAAGGATAGCACGTATCCGTTGATCAGATGTCATACCACCATTTGCAATGGTGAGTGCACCGAGCTGCTGTGCACCGTGATAAGCACTCCAGAACCCGATAAACGGACCGAACGAAAATGTCATCATGAGTCGATCTGACGATGTAACCCCTGCAGCATTGTATATATCTCTCCAGCATTTTCCCCACCAGTCCCATGATTCTCGTGTGTCTAACCACCGCAACGGCGCGCCTGTTGTGCCTGAAGTTTGATGTATACAGGTATATTGCTCTAATGGAAAAGTGAGATTTGTGCCGTAAGGTGGATGGGATACCTGATCAGCGCTGAGTTCGTCTTTTGTGGTAAAAGGCAGTTGCTGATAATCGGTAAATAATTGAATATCGTTTGGGTGTGTAATCCCCGCTTCAGTAAGTTTTTGCTTATAGAATGCATTTGTCTCTAATATTGGGACGAACATTTCACGGAGGCGGTGTAATTGCGTTTTTCTATCCATGTATTTATGTATATCGCGTATTCTGGTATTCAGGGGCATAGAACGCTGGCAGGAGACTATCTACCTGGAGTAATCCGCGTTGTGTTAACTGGATTTCATCTGATTCTCCGTTAACACGCAACATCCCATCATTTTGGAGTTTTGCGTAAGCATCAGCGTAAAGTGTTAGAATATCCGCATTGAACTTGGTTTGAAAATAGGAGGGTTTTATTTTTCCCAATTTGAGCTGTAGTATCATTTCCCGCGTCAGTTTTTCTGCTTCTGTAGGCTTTAGTGCGCGATAGGCTGGGAGTCTGTCCTCTTCAAGGTTTTCAAGATAGTCTCCCCATGAAGGTGCATTCTGAAAGTGAATCCCACTCAGATGTGAAAAAGAGGCAACGCCTGTGCCTATCATATCACTTCCTTGCCAAACTGCATCACGGTAGACAAACTGGCACGGTTTATCTTTTTTAAGCACTGTGTAAGCGCTGGATATTTCATAACCGGATTTCGCAAATTGTTCAAAAGCGTATTGATGCCATTCTCGTTTCAATTTCCAATCAGCGACAGGCAGCGCATCGCCCCCAAGAATATCTTTGGAATAGACGGTGTTGAACGGCAACTCCAGTTGATATACTGTAATGCTGTCAGGGTCAAGTTCAATTGTCTTACTGACAGTCTCGCGCCAACTATCCCATGTTTCCCCTATCATGCCTGAAATAAGGTCAATGTTAACTTGGTCAAATGCCAGTTCTTTTATCCAAGGTGCAATACGGTATACCTCTTTTGAGAGATGCGCTCTGCCATTTTCAGCAAGTATTTCATCATTCAAATTTTCAACACCGAGACTCAATCGGGTTACACCGATTGCCTTGATCGCTTCCAATTTCTTTTGTGTTAGTGTCCCAGGTTCACACTCAAAAGCGACTTCTTCAGCAGCGTCCCAGGGCATAACCTTTTTCACTCTCTCCACCAAAGTTTTCAGATGTTTGACACTGATATAAGATGGAGTCCCCCCACCGAAATAGACGAACCGCAAAGGTCTGCCTGCAATTGCAGGTTGCTTGCTATACAGTTCAACCTCTTTCGCCAGAGCGTTTAGGTACGTATCTATTTCTGAACTGTTTTTATCGGTATAAACCCGAAAATAGCAGAATTTACAACGTTTGCGGCAAAAAGGAATGTGGAGGTAAAGTCCAAGCGTGGCGTCAGGGCGCGGTTCTTCACCGAGCGCGCGATGCACCTCCGTAACTGCTGATTCGTTCCACGCAGAATACGGCGGATAGTTTGAGACAAAAACGCTACCAACTGTTGTCTGTTTTGATTCTATTCCTGCTGTTGCAGGTTCCGGTTTTGTTTTAGACATTATTTCTTTTCTCCAAAGCAATAAAGGATGCCATCCTCTGTTCCAATATATATTCTTCCATTAGCGACACTGGGAGAAGCAACGATTGACGAGCCCGTTTCAAATTTCCACACCTGTTCCCCGTTGGTAATATCAAGCGCAATAAATACCCCACGCGTTGTTCCAAAAAACACACGCTTTCCAACGATGACAGGTGAAGATTCAATGCGGGTTTTAGCAGTATAAGTCCATTGCGGTTCCCCTTTTTCTGGCGAAAGCGCATGCACCATCTTATCACGACCACCAATGATCACAAGTCGTTCTGTTACGGCTGCTGAAGCAAAAAACGGAAGTTTACGCACCGGATGCTCATATCGCCATGCAATTTCACCTGATGTGAGGTCAACTCCCAATACTTCGTTGCCGTACGTTCCGCAATACGCGCGAACTTCAGGATCAGTTTGTGAGTTAGAGTCTAAAATCGCAGGACTCGCGCCAACATAAGCCCCAAGGTTTACCTGTTGTGTTTCAGTCCCATCGTCAATATTGATAACACGTAGGTAACTATCACATCCAGTGACAATTACGAAATTTCCGAAAATTGCAGGTGTACCGTGGACATATCCTTCTGTCTCGAATTTCCATATAAGGTCACCGTTTTTTATATTCAGGCAGTAGAGAAATCCATCATACGAACCGAATAGCACTCGGTCATCAGCAAAGTTCGCTGATGAGATAATTTCACCGTCCGTGATATACTGCCATTTCTTTTTCTGAGTGGCAATATCTACTGCATGAAAAATGCCATCCTCATCACCGAAGTAGATAACGTTGTTGTAGATAGAAGGTGATGATTTAATAGATGCATCCGCATGGTATTTCCAAGTGCTTTTTCCGCTTTGTGCATCAATCGCGTAGAGACATCCATCCGATGCGCCCACATACACCGTCCCATCAACAATTGTAGCAGTAGATTCAATCATATCTCCTGCTTTAAATGTCCAGAGCAATTCAAGTTTTTCGGGAAGTTGTGAAACAGCAACACCTGTAAGTTGCGGATTACCTCTGAAACTTGCCCAATTGCCAAAAGCAGGGTGCATTCCCAATAGTAACAGAAAAACTAAAGCAGCAGATGGGACACCCCAATGTAGTAATGTCTTCAATTTTTCAAAAAATTTGTTCATATAGTCTCACAAAATCATGTATATCCAAAGGACGTGGATTGAACTGAGCTGTCCACTGTACTGAGGCTTCTTTTGCTAATGTCGGCACATCAGTGGATCTCACAGAATGTTGGACAGAACAATCTTGTAATGTGTTCGGTAAATCGCCCGTTTGCATTAACGTTTCTACCCTATCTGCTAAATTTCCATCTGAGAAAAGTTCGTTATAGGATTCACCTACGACCGTTTTGTTAAATCGAATTACATGAGGTAACATCAGCGCAACAGCGATGCCGTGTGTAATACCGTATTTGGCTGTCAACGGATTTGCACATGCATGTGCTGCACCAAGCATTGAATTTTCTATCGCAACGCCAGCAAGATACGCACCGAATAACATCTTTTCGCGTGCTTCCAGGTTTTTGGCATCAAGTGCTAATTCGAAGTTTGCGTCTAACAACCTCCATGCGTGTAGCGAGAACATTTGTGACATCGCGTTACGTCTGGTTGAAACATAACTCTCTATAGCATGTGCTACTGCGTCAATACTGGTCACTGCTGCTACCGATTTCGGCAAGGTTTTTGTTAACGTCGGATCTAAAATTACAGTGTCGAATTGTGCTTTTTTATCACCACATGCCATTTTGATGTGTGTCTCTTCCTGTGCAATCAGTGCAAAGGATTGTGCCTCACTTCCGGTGCCAATAGTTGTCGGAACACCGATAGAGGGGAGCATCGGTTGCGTTGCTTTGTTCGTTCCCCAATAGTCCTCCATTTTGCCACCGTTTGTTAGCAGAAAATTTGTGCCTTTTGCACAATCCATCGCGCTTCCACCACCGAGTCCAACAATCAGGTCAATCGGCGCGTTAGCTTTTGCAAATTGAACTGCAGATTCTACATGCTTCGTTGTTGGATTTGGTTCAACATTCGTGAAAACGTAACATGGAATTTTTTCACTATTTAGTGCTGAATGCGCGCGTTTGAGAATACCTGCTTCTTGAATACCAGGGTCTGTTACAATTAGAACGCGACTACCGCCGAGGGCAACCGTGGATTCAGCAAGTTTCTCAATACTGTTTTCACCAAAAATGACGCGTTGTGATAAGTCAGAATCGAAAGAAACCATATTATATCATTCTGTTTTGTTAGACTCCAAAGAGATTTAGGCGCTTCAACAAGTCAATTATATCATATCTTGATTTGATATTCAAGGAGTGAAAATAAGTAGGCAGACTTATTTAGTTTCGGTTTTTCTGGTATATTTTTCACATTTTAATATAAACTAATACATAAGCAAAGTCGTAGGCACACGGCGCGTGCCTACTGCCTTTAAGTGCATATTCAACATCGGCTATTTATGAACCCCTCAATTAATCTCGTGCGAATTTCTATTTTTTTACTATCTTTTTACGTTTTGCAGTCTCTATCTTGCAACACAACAAAAAATTGGAGGAATTGAAAATGGGACAAATAGTTTTGATTATTTCTATTATATTTGCAAGTATCTCGGTAACAACACTCGGATGCGTCTGGATGGGCACGTCCTACTATCGAAGACTAAATGGCTTGACGGATAGCGCGACGCAAAGCGAGATGTCAAAGCTTCAAAAGAGAGTGAAGGACATGCAACAGGAAGTAGTTGGCCTCAAAGATGAAGTGCAACGACTCATCCGAATCGCTAAAGGGACTGGTGAGTGAAGGAGGAGCTAACATGTTGATACTATTGCTACTGTTTTTTCTTTCGTTAGTGTTCTTCTTTGTAATTAAATTTGCCACTATGGTTACCGCTATGGTAGCGGTAGCAGTAAGTGTAACGACAATCAGTATACTCGCGTGTGTCTGGGTGGGGACGTCGTATTACCTGAAAGAACAAGAAGGGTATAAACCAAAAACTGCACGAAAATCCTATCATCAGGTGGACTCTGGCTTAAAGGAGATCAGTGAGGATTTGCAGGAGATCCGTTCTCAGTTAGCGGAAGTTGAGCCACATCTACGGGATTTGGAATTTTTAAAGTACGCCCCACAGAATACCGAAGTTAAGAAAAGTGAAACGTAGGCAGGAGAAACATGTCCTGCATATTGTGCTTATAGTGAAATCTAAAATTACCTTTACAGTTCTTTATAGGTTTGATGCGTTTGTAGTCGCGCAATTCATTGTGCCTCTTACATTCACTGGTAGGCGAGGCGGGGAACGCCTACAGGCGTTCATACCGTTGATTTCTTCCTAACCTCGCTGTTTAGAGTGTCAAAACAATTCTAAAATCTACTATAAACGCGTTTATTATTCTGTCCATGCCATTGTTTCCCGTAGTTTTTCCTTTGCTTTGGCATAATCTCGGCGTGCCTGATAAAAAACCCGCTGTGCCTCCGTGAATTGCGCCTGTGCCTGAAAAGCATCGTTGAGTGTCAACCCGCGATAGCCTTGTATTTCGACAGTGCCTTCTTCAAGGACCCGTTCTATTGCCCGCAGGTGTTCCCTAAAAATTTTCACTCGTTTCTCCTCAATTTCCATCCGTTCTTTCGCATTTGTCACTTCACGGTAATCACGTCGCACCGCCACCTTGATGAGTTTCGTCTTTTCGGCGTATTCCAATTGGAGTCTGTCCAGTTCCGCAAGTTCTGCGGAACGGAGGTTTGCTGTCCTTTTCCCATCGTATAGCGGAATATTGAGGTTGAAACGTAGCTCCCACCCATCTTGTGTCCGTGGGTCTGTTGCGAAAGTGCTCGCGGCGTCTCGTTTTCGGTCAAGTATTACCGGATCATAGAGTGCCTTTGCATCCCACGTTCTGTTTTGTTGATGCTGTTGCAGTAGTAGATGTAAATCTTTGTAACGTGCTTCAGCAGAGATTTCAGGGAATCGATTCCACACTGTTTCCACGACAAGACGTTCTTGACGCACAATATCACCTTGTAAATCGCGCAGATCAAGCCGATTAGCAAGCGCAAGTTCAACAGCAGCCGCCAACGTCACATCATCATCAAGGAGAGATTCTGAGAGAACAACCTCTGCCAATGGATCAAGCCCGGTAAGTCTGATGAGCTCCGCTGTGTCCACATCAAGTCGTCGCTGAAGTTTATTAAGGTCAAGCTGCTGTTCGGACAATTCAAGTTCTGTATTGAGTCTGATGAGAAAAGGGATACGTTTTTTGTCATGCTTGATTTGCGTACTCTTCAGTTTTTTTTGGAGTTCTACTTCAATCGCTTGCCGCTGCTTAATTTCTTCTTGTGTGAGCGTAATATCGTGCCAAAGATTCCGAACAGCGTGGACGGTCTCTTTTCTCACACGTTCGTATTCAATCTCTGCCTTGCGCACTTCCTCCTGTGCCGCGTCGAGTCCACTCGGAATTTCACCGAACTGGGCGAGGATAACACTCATCTGGGCACGGGTAAGATAATCTCTTTCGTCAAAATCACCGTATTTTTGGCGTTGATATTCGCTGGTGATCCCTACTTGTGGCAGGTATACAGCCTTGGATACGCGTAGGTTTGCCTTCGCGCGTTCCACTACTTTTTCCGCTTTTTTCACTGCCTCGTTGTTCTGTAAAGCAAGTTCTATTGCACGAGTTGATCGAAGTGAAACAAGTTCCTGTGCTGATACAGTACCAACTCCTTTAAATAATAAACTTTGGCTTACAAACAACGCAAAGATAAAACATAGGCAGGCTGCCAGCGGTGTCAAACTTTTATTCATTTTAATCTCCATAAATTGTAGGACTTACGCATTTTCACGATAATTATGGCTAAACCGTGTAATTTCAGCAGTATTTTGAATTATCAGCGCGTTTACAAAACGCGCCTACCGTTTGTGCGTAAGTCCTAAATTGTTTTCTACCGCCGGCTAATGCGGATTGTGACGATAACAATACCGATCATGAGGAGTATCAACGCACCAAATAACAGTGTTGTCACCGACATTTGTGATTTTGATTCAACATGTACTGTGATAGAACGGTCGCGTGCTTGAAACTTACGGTTATCAACCGTTACTTCCGCGTTGAGCTTCGCCTGATACTCTCCTACCCCGATGTCTGTTGGTGGATTTAGTATGAGTTGTATTTCTGTTTCTTCGTTTCGTTTGAGTGAACTGATAACTTCAGGTGAAACCGTATATTTCCAATCTGTGTTAACATCAACCAGCATGCGGATATCAACAAGATCGCGAGTGCCTATATTTTTTAGTGTCGCAGTCATGTTAACCTGCTCACCAATTTTAATAGTCTGGAACGCATTTTGGACGAAAACCTCAATCTCTGGTACACCCTTTGGGATCAGTTCAAACCGCTCAACACCACCTTGTATACTGGCGATTTTCTCAGTGGATAAATCCAATCGATTGTTAGTACCACCGAGTTCGTTTGCTTCGGTTTCATCAAGCACAGCAACATAGAACTCAAGCGTGTTGTCAAGATAGGAGGCATCCAATTCTTCCGGTAGATAAACAATTAACGACAGATTCCGCTTTGATTGTTCCTGCGTGAACTTGACTTGTGACTGCCGCGATTTTGTATCCGGGTCTTGGAATTCAAAGGATAAGCGATTCAATAGGTTAATAACACGCAATTGGAACGTGTTCTCGGTCTCTGCCAGCCTATCCAACGTTAAATCGTAGGTGACACTACTTCCTAAATTGCCTTCCTGCGAAAATCGTAGCGAACTGACGTTTACCACATCCAATGCGGACTCTTTTTGGAGATAAATCAGGCGCGTGTCGGGTTCAGGAATTTCAGGGTACTTCATTGATACTTTGAGGCTATCAACATCTTTCTGGAGTTGGAACGTCAATTCCACGGTCTCGTTGTAGCCGAGTACTGCAATCTTTTCTTCATACGGTTTAACGATATTTGTGCTATCCACAGTATCAAGTAAAGAGACATAAATAGAGCGAATCTCATTTGCTGCCGCGATTTCTTCGGGGGTTGCATTGATCGGCATCGCTTCCGTTGTTGAAGTATTCTTTAGTTGAATTGTTACCATCATCTGGTTATCAACACGAAATTTCTTTGCACTCAAAATAGAGATATGGCGTGTATCTTCTTCAAGGTGGATTTTATAAGGGTACTCTCTGTCAAGGTATCGGAGATTGACTGTGAGACTGTCTACATTACGTCTCAATTCAAAATCGAGTGTCTTCTTTTGTCCATCCTTTAGTGTCGGGATACGGTACTCGTAAGGAAAACCGATAATAGCGTCACTGTCGTCTTTGATGGAAACATAGACATTGTTGATCTCTTGTGCTGTATTAACGTTGGTTTCCTCTGTTTCATCTATCACCGCACCATACGTTAGCACAAGTTCCATGCGTCTCCGATCACCCTCTTTGTAACGTCTTGCAGATACAACAGAGATATACGGGTCTTCCTGCTTTAGGTGAATGTGGCGTTCATCTGGGGTATCAAGGTAATTTAAATGAACAACAACATCACGGACATCCTCTTTTATTAACTCAAATTCTAAGGTGATAGACTCGTTTTCTTTGAGTGTTTCAATGCGGCGTTCGTAAGGTTCCGCAATAATCGCACCTCCAGAACCAAAACCATTCTTTTCCTTAATGGATACGAAGATGTCATCAATCTGAGCACTAATGATAATATCTTTCTCTAAGACTTTGGAACTCTCAACCAATTTGACAGGTAATGAACTATTCTGCAACGTAATGGAAAACATTTCGCGACCGTCACGCGATTCATATAGACGTGTACTTTCAACCGTGATATGCCAAGCATCCTTGAGTGAATCAAGTTCTACTTGTTGCAGATTGAGCTTTGATTTCTCATATTCTGAGGCGGCACTTTCATATTCCTCCTCAGCTTTATTCACTTCCGAAACTGTGACGATGTTGTTTTCCTCTTCCATCATCGACCGTAAATTTTCAAGTTCAATCTGCTTCTTTTTCATCAGGTTTTCCGCCAATTCCATCTCTAAGCGTGCAGTTTCTATCAGGATTTGACGACTTTGTTCATCTCTGGTTTTTGTGGTCTCAACATCAGGCGGAGGTGTCTCTTCAGGTTCTGCTGCCAACCCAACTTGCAGCGACATCCCCATCACGATGACGCAAACCAGCATAAGTATTTTAATTTGCAAGGTTTTTCCTCTATTGGTATATGTTTTCATATGAGTTTGGCTTAAATGGGTTGGAAGAACAGCAAGAAACCCATCGGCGTTAATTAAGGCACTTTACATGCTAAAAAAGTAAACGGTAGGCGCGTTTTGTAAACGCGCCGAGCCCAGGCCGAAGGTGGACATAAACGGCGCGTTTACAAAACGCCAAACCAACGGTATGAATCATGGCGAATGCCATGCGCGCATTCGTCTTTAGGCATTCCCCGCCTACCGGGGCGACCCGCTAAATTTACTGTTATGGGTTTCACTGTGCTCTACCAACCTACACTTGATTTCAACTTGTAACGTCAAATATTACCTCTTATGAGAGGGTTTGTATGTGAATTATCGGCGTTGAAAACGCCTCCCACAAGAGGCCGGAATAGCGTCTATAAGAGAACTTCAGTCCACATAATTGTACTACAATTTAACCGAAAATGCGCTGTGTTTTTACTCATTCGCTTCTTCCTCAGGTTCGTATCCAGCGACATAGTGCAGATATAATTCCTCAAGATTTTCATTTTGGATCTCTTCGCGGGTTAACTCTCGCTCAAGATTGCCTTGCACAAGGATTCCGATTCTGTCAGCGATTTCCTTTGCGCGGAAGATGTCGTGAGTGGACATAAAGATCGCTTTTCCTTCCTCTTTGAGTTGACGCAAAAGGTTCAAGAAATCAGCACCACCTTTCGGATCAAGTCCGGAAGTCGGTTCATCAAGCAGAACAGCCTGTGCATCTTTCATAATTGCAATTGCGATGCCGAGACGTTGCCGCATCCCTTTAGAGAAAGTTTTGACGCGACGTGTAAACGCCTCCTCGGCTAAACCGACTCTGCCGAGTGTCTCATCCAGTTCCGCATTCGATACTTTCTTTCGACCGCCAAGTTTTGCGAAAAAGGACAAGTTTTGGCGCGCTGTAAAGTTGCGATAGAGTTCAACGTTTTCAGAAACGTAGGCGAGATGTTTCTTCGCTTCCAATGGAAACTTTGGAATTTCAATGTCCCCTACAAGTGCAGTACCGCTTGTAGGTTCAATAAAGTTGAGAAACATGGATATAGTCGTACTTTTACCAGCACCATTCGCGCCGAGCACAACGTAGATTTCGCCATCCTCCACTTTTAAGTTTAATTCGTTGACAGCTAAAACGTTCTCATTATAGACTTTCGTTAGTTCACGGGTTTCTAACATTTTGTACCTCCTTGCAAGCTTGCGTTTCTATTCTGGACATTCAAGCAGCATTGGCTTATGTTGCATAGACGCGTTTTAAGGGTATAAAGGTTGCATATTTTATCAATTGATTTACAAGTTATAAGGTTTCAAATTGGAATTTCTGTGGTAGCCATGTTCTTTAGACATCTTAATAAGGTTACACACACTTTTCTGTGAAAAGTTCAAACAAAAACGGTAGGACCAGAAATGTCACTGTGTAGTGAAGATTGTCAAATTATTGAGAGTCCTTACCGATAACGATTTCATTATCATGATTAGACCTCAACGCAAATAAACCTAAGATAAGTACCTGACATAAGAACGACAAAAAACAGAATCAACAAGAACAAATCAATAGCTGCAGCGTTGAAATCACGACTGAGACTGATCGTATCTTCAAAGGTCGGAATTGATTCTGGACTGATAGGCTTCTTCGACATTCCCTCACGAACTCCAATAATATGAAGACTATTGGGATCTGCTCTATCCATATCCGTGACGAATTCTCGGTATTCGCGTGCATAACGATGCACATTCTCTAAAAATTGTTGGTGCCGTTCAAACCCTGTTCCGACAAAAACCTCAAGAAGATGCTGCATAAGCGTAACAGGTGAAATACGGGTAACGGAACGTGCCAGTTGAATTTGGGCAATCTGTTGAGTTAATTGTTCTTGGGACAAACGTTCCTCTCGTTCAGTACCTTTGGTGACATACTCACTATCTATCTGTATCTTTTTATCTGGAAATCCACGCGTCTCTTGCAAAAGATCAACATATTCTTCCTTGAGTTCTTTTATGTTTTGGTTTCGACGTTTGAAGTATTCATCATAAGTCATCGGGCTTGAGAACCCACTTGCAATGGAAGCGAAGGTACTCGGTATAAAAATGACGAAAACACACCACGTCAATAGAAGTATCACAAGGCTCGTAACACTGTTTTGCACAGATGACGAAACTAACAAACCTAACGCAATAAACAGGCATAGGTACAAAATCGCAATAATAAAAATAATTATTAAACGTATCCATGCATCTGCACCAAGATGAACGTCGCTGGACACAGAAATTATCGATAGATTCATCAATATCGCAAAAGTAAACGGAACGCTAATACTTACCAATGCTCCTAAAAATTTGCCAATCAATACAGTGTGTCGTGGTACTGAATTCGACAACATCAATCGTAGCGTACCGCGTTCGCGCTCACCGGAAATAGAATCAAAGGTGAACAGAATCGTTATCAGACTCAGAACATACCCGATTACAAATCCCCAGTCTACTTTGACAGTATCTGGACGTAAATTGAATACATTAGGAAACGCTCCGGGGTAATACACCGACCAGAAAGCCCTTAAATTATCGGAAATCTGAACGGTAGGTATACCGTAAACATAATCTGACAAAAAGATGTCACCACCTTCGGCACAAAAATAGAGCGGAGACGGCTTTTTGTAAAGATTTCCAGGTCCTTCTTGTGCAATGCTAAATAAATCTGTCCGAGATCTTAATGTATTCACAGATGCTGTGATTGCATCGTGATATTTCTGCATACGCTCAGGATGTTCTTGGACATGGATAACTGCATTAATCAACATCAAAACGAAAAGCAACACAGTCGCAATTGCGAATCGGAGACTATTAAGGTTGTCATACAGTTCGCGTTTTGTTATATGCCAAATCATATCTTCGCTATCGGTTGTCAGCAATTAGCAGTCAGCAAGAAAGCCTTGTGGTATTCGTGCATCCTTACATATTGACGACTGATCGCTGACAGCCATCCTCCTATACTTCACTCCTTTGGAAAACAAGAAATATTCCCCAAAAAAGAATTAAGTTCATCATGAGCATTAGCAGTAAATCCGGCAGTGCTCGCTTTGCATTTACATGCACACCACTTCTCTGAAAAGAAAACTGAGGAGAACTATCCCAATCCACCGCCCCTTTGTCAGAAGAAAACCATTTTCTATCCCCAAATGCGTTTTTGTCATAAAGATAGTCAATCAAAGTCCTTCGGTACTTTCGCGTCGCCTCGTAAAAATCTCTAAGTCCGAACAGGTCTGTACCTGCCCACGCTTGCGTCGCAGCGTCATACATCCCGACTGGCGAGACCCTCAAAAAGATGCGATCAACTATCGCTGGTCGAAAGAAAACAGATTCAAGTGCCTGTTTTCGCACGAGCCACGCTCGCTCTGCAACGTCAATGGTCTTCGGTACGATCGTACGGTAATAGTTCTGAACATGCGGCACCCGAGGTTCAAATTCATCATCAAGTTTATTTACGTATGAAATAGCCATATAGGTGTATAGAAGTGTTGACTTCGCTTTATGCCATATCTCGTCAAAACCTGAGCCACCTGCCACGCCAAGATGTGAATCCTCTCCATGAATAGGATCATTGGCAAGGTAGTCCTTACGTTCTCTGTCGAATTCCTCCCATATCTGTTCAATTTGATTAAAAGCAGGGACCAAACGCTCTTGAGAAGACTCCGCGGACGTAATCGCAACAAGAATCACATTCGGATATACCAACACCAAAAAACCCCAGACAAACATCGCAAGCATTAAAGCAGTGCTTGTTCTGCGGGTAATTACTGAAATCAACAGGCCGATGAGATAAAATATCGACAAATACGCGATTGAACTCAAGACAATTCCACCAATACGGAGAAAATCATCAACCTTTAGTGATACAATAGGAGATGTCGTTAGCAAAATCACAACCAAGAGAAAACTCATCAAAAGTGGTACCAGCAAACACATCATTGCACTAATGTATTTCGCCAATAAGATTTTAGCACGACTCACCGGATGTGTTAGGACAAGACGCAACGTGCCGCGCTCACGTTCTCCCGCAAGTGCATCGTAGGCAAAAATAAGTGCCATAAGACTCAGAACTACCTCAAAGATAAAAACAATATCTATCGATGAGAAGAGATTCAGAAGCGGATTCGTTGATCCATGCACCTGACCATCCCACAGTGTAGGCACAAAACCGTAAAATACAAATATTTCGTTACTCAACCGTTTATCCAAACCAACATTGAATATACTCAATAGATTTGGTGGACGGACAACATCCCAACTTATACTTACACTCGAATAGGTTGTTCTTTCCTGCAATCGCTCATGATTCGAATTAACAGCAGCATTGTAAGCTTCTAACCGCCGGTCATAATCATTAATCAGCACAAATGTATTAGCAACAACAAGCAACAACATAATAACAACCGTCGCTATAAATCGGAACGTCATCAGATTATCAAGAAGTTCTCGACGAATAAGTGTTGATAACATTAATGTATTCCCCTCAACAAGCCAACCAGCATTCTTCGCATGTGATTAACTCGTGTTATTTCTTAATAGAGTCTGCAACGTGCAAAAAGATAGTAAAAAATAGAAAATCGCACGAGATTAATTGTTACTACAAATGAAGCCAATAAAAGTTGCATCTTTTCACGTTCTACAGAGACCTGTAAGCACCGTGAGAGGTTGGAAAAATATTAAAACGCTTCGTTTTACTTTACAGAATCTCGCCCGCAACATCAAGTTGCTGCGACTCCGGAAACGCAACGGAGATCATCAGATTGATAAGTAGCCTCTGACTAAAACGGTTTTTCCTCCACAATCAGACTTCAACACGTACAAACGCGAGATAGGCACCAGATACAAGCACCACAACAAACAGTAACAACAGCAACAATTCTGTCGTTGCAGTATTGAAATCCTTACTGAGATTCAGTGTATCTTCAAACTTCGGCACTGCCTCTGGATTGACAGGTTTCTGCGACATACCAGCAGGAACACCAAAGATATGGAGGCTATCTGGATCCGCTCTATCTGTGTCGTCAATGAATACCCGAAATTCTCGTGCGTAGGTTTGTACATTCTCTAAGAATTGAAGATGTCTCTCAAATCCCGTTCCAGCAAAAGATTCAAGAAGATGCTGCACAATCGTGACAGGAGAAAAACGGGTTATGGCCCGTGCACGGTTTACCTGTTCAATTCGCTGATTTAAGCGTTCTGCGTGTAACTGTTCTTGTTGTTCCGCGTCTTTGGTAACATATTCGCTATCCATCTGCATTCCCTTGGGCGAATCTTCAGGCTCCTTAAATCGATTAGAGTAATATTCGTTTGATAGTTCATCATGTAATTTTTCTGAACGTTCCGAGAAGTCAAGTGAAGGACCTGATTGTGTCGATTTACCTGCAATCGAAGCGAGGGTACTCGGCATGAATACTACAAGGACGACCCAAACCAACAAAAGTACCACGAGACTTACCGCGCTCCGCTGCACCCGCGCCGACACGAGCAGACCCAACGCAAGAAAAAGGCACGTATACAAGAGCGCGATAAAGAATATGATACCTAAACGCCCCCAGGCTTCAGCACCGAGGTGGACATCACTTGTAGTAGAGATCACCAATAGGTTTATCAATATCGAAAGCGTGAACGGAATGCTAATACTTATCAATGCTCCCAAAAATTTGCCGATGAGGACCGAATGACGTGGAATTGAATTCGCCAAAGCCAGTCGGAGCGTGCCACGCTCGCGTTCCCCTGAAATTGAATCGAAAATAAACAGAAGTGCGACAAGGCTTAAGACATAGCCGATTATAAAACCCCAGTCTACTTTGGTGACGACTGGCCGAACATTCTTCCGATTAGGTGTTGCTGATGGATACGCTAATATCCAGAAACTTTCGAGCGTGTCGGTGCCCCAACGGTGGTGCCCTCCTTGTGCCCGTTCAGATAAATACGTTTCACCTCCTTCTGCACAGAAACGGAGCGAAGATGGCTTTTTGGGGAGATATCCAGGGCCCCTTTGCGCGAGTTTATATAAACTTTCGTCGGCAGCAGCCTTTAAGCGATTATGATGTTCTACAACAGCATTGTGATAGTTCTGTATCCGTTCTGGGTGTTCACGGAGATGTACAATCGCGTTGGTCAACATCAATCCCAGCAGCAGCACGGTTGCAAGCGCAAATCGGAGGCTATTTAGGTTGTCGTAGAGTTCCCGTTTTGTAATATGCCAGACCACTCTACACCTCACTTCTGACGAAAATCAGGAATATAATGACAAACAGAACTACATTAATCATCAGCAGTAAGACTACATCCGGTAGTGCGCGCTTTGCATTTGTGTTGCTATCAACTCTTTGATAGGTAAATTGTGGTAGGTCGCTCCAATCCGCAGCCCCTTTGTCTGATGAGAACCACTGTCGAGACCCAAAAACATCCGTATCAAGGAAATAGTCAATTACCTGTTTCCTATACTGTCTTGCAGCATCAAAAAAATCTCTTACACCGCGTACGTCAGTGCCTACCCAAGTTTTAGTTGCGGCATCATATATTCCGACAGGTGAGAGTTTCAACCAGATTCTCTCTTTATTTGCAGGCTGAATATAAATATCCTCAAGTGCAGGCTTTCGGACGAGCCATGTTTTTTCTGCGGTATCAATAATTCTCGGACCGAGGTAGCGGAAATGTTTCCGTGCGTGAGGAATCTTGGGTTCATCTCCCTCACCAAACCCTGTAAAATTCATCATACTACGACATTTATAGAATAGTGTGTGAGGATTACCCAATAAAATAAAATTGGAACGGGACCCCCAACCTCTTAGTTCATAACCCCAATCTTCCCCTGGAAAATCGTCTGTAGCGAGGTAATGTTTGCGTTCTTTGTCAAATTCTCGCCACATCTGCTCAATTTTGTCGTAAGCGGATGTCTTGCGTTCTTGTGGTGCCTCGTGGGGCGGGATGACGGCAAGAATCATATTTGGATAAACCAATATCAAAAATCCCCAAACAAACATAGACAACATCAATGCTGTACTCGTTCTACGGGTTACCACCGAAATCAACAGTCCTATCAAGTAGAATACGGAAAGATAAACAATGGACGTTAAGATGATTCCACCGATGCGAAGAAAATCGTCGGTGTTTAGAGAAATGGAAGTGGATGTCGTTAGCAGAATTAAAGAAAGGAGCAAACTTATCAACAACGGCACAATGAGGCAGAGCATTGCACTGATGTATTTGGCAACCAATATTTTACCACGTCTGACTGGATGCGTTAAGACTAAACGCAATGTCCCATTTTCATATTCTCCCGCGAGTGCATCGTAGGCGAAAATCAGTGCCAATAGACTGAGGATAACCTCAAAGATAAAAACAATATCCATTGAAGCAAACATTTCCATAAAAGGATTTGAAGATCCATGCATGCCAGCATCCCACAGCGACGGAACATATTGGTGGGTTACACGGACTTCGTTTCCGAGTTGTTTATCATAACCTACATTAAAAATGCTCAATGGATTTGGCGGACGGTCGACGCGAATTTCACCTGCCGAATAGGTGTTTGTCTCTTGTAGTTGTCGCTTATGCATATTGACAGAGTCGTTATGACTGGCTAATCGACTCTCATAATCATTGATAAGCACATAGGTGTTGGCAACTACGAGCAACAACATAATGAAGGTTGCCGCAGCGAATCGAAATGTCATGAGATTGTTAAGTAGTTCTCTACGGATGAGTGTAATTAACATAGGTGATTTTCTGTGTGAATCTGTTCAAGATGATATTTTGATTAATCTCTACGCTTATACACATTTTCGGATGCACTTTAGCACGTTTTTGCGAAAATGAAATTATCAAACTCCATATCCTTAGATTCACCGTAGGATGCTCAACCTTCAATCTTAACTGAGTGGATGGAATGAGGATAATTAGGTATCTCTATCATAGATATCTCCGGTTTTATGTGGATAGGTAAAAAAATACCTGCAAAATCGGGGTGTTCGTGAAGCACAACTTTCCCACCATTGCGTGGAAAATCCCCTTCTTGAATTATACGGATAGACGAGATACGGTTTTCAAACCCTGAACGTTCCAGACTATCTTGAAGATCTTCAATATCTTGAAGGATGGTTATTTTCTTCCCTTTAAATTTGTCTTGCTCATAACATTCAACTGTGATCATTTTTTCCTCCCTCAAACGTTGTCGGGCGCGTCGGAGCCGACTCTTAATCGTGTTCACTGACACACCCAGAAATTTGCTAATTGCTTCGGATGTCATCTCGCCAAGGTAATAGAGTGTTACCACTGTGCGTTCGCGCTCCGGTAGCTTGTCCAGAAGACGATTAACAATTTCGCGACGATGCTCTGTTGCCGCTTTCTCACGCTGCTCTGCAACATAGTTTGCAAAAGCGGATTTCTCCATGGTTGCCCTATCGGTAGCTTCTAAGGATTGCAGGATAGGTTTTTCCCTTTGGAGCCAGTTAGTGCAACGTCGCTTGGTAATTACATAAAGCCATCTGGCAAACCTATTCGGGTCTTTTAGCGTAGACAGTTTATTATATGCCTGTAGAAAGACATCTTGGGTAATTTCTTCGGCAACGTGAAAATCTCCAACTCTCTGCCACGCGATAGCGTGAATACTTTTTTGGTATTTTTCTACTAAGGCATTAAATGCTGTGTCGTCGCCAGATAAAATGTTGTGAATAAGTTCAACATCATCTTTTTCCATCAGAGTCCTCCACAATATATATGTTTACGACTATACATGACACAGTTTAAGGGTGAAAAGGGTGCATAACTTTAAAATAATGTAAAAATCTGAATTTTAATCAAAATAGATTGTACACACTTTCTTTGGAAAATCCAAAAAACGGGCAAATGTCCTGTACAATCAATAATCTTTCGTTTGCGTCCCAACTGACTACTGCGTTAAATATCAGAACGGAAGAATTTCAGGAATGCCACAGTTGTCAACACCATCGCAAAGAAGCAGAGCAGCAGCACATCCACCGCCGATTGACGGAACGTCTCTCCTAAGGTTGGGGTTTCTAAAGATGATGGCTGCCTGATTTTGACGATGTCTCTCTCTGGGTGGAACGTTCTCATGTTAGCATGATCTACAATTTTACTGAACACATCCGTATGAAGCGCATCATAGTAACGCTCACCTGCTTGAAAGTAGGCATTTCTCTTTCGTTTTCCAGTTTGTGTTAAATTTGTAGCGAGATAGGTTAGGGAGGATGTCGGTGTGATTCGTGAAAGCGTTTCACCTACCTGCTCTTGGTGCTTTTTTTCACGCTGATAGTTTCGATCTATTTCATCAGTGTGCTCTTTGAATCTCTGCCGAAATTCCTCTTCGAGAGGTTTCATCTGTTCATCCACCTCGTCTCCGCTTGCGAACTTTTCTTCTAAGGAAGGTTGCGGACGATCCTTCCAGACTTCTTTGTGTATTTCCCTTTTTTTCTCTTCAAGTTCTGCGTTGAAATTCTCACGGAGAGCCGTCTTTTCCAGATAGACACTCTGTGATGTTCGCGTTGGCGCGATAAATTTCGCTGTGATAAATCCGACGCGCGGCGTAATCAGCACGGCAAACACCCAAACCGTAAAGGCGACGATGAGTGCAGTCTTGGAATTATCTAAATAGGTTGAAATGACTGTCCCAATCGCGAAGAAGACCGCAATATAGAGCAGCGAGGCGAGAGTTAGACTGAACACACGTGGAAAAATTTCGGGTTCACCGAGCGGAAAACCTTGCCAAACAAGTACCAATAAGCCGAATAGAAGGGACACCAAAAACGGCACCACGAACACTATATATCCGCCAATTAATTTACTCCACAGAAAGAGGTCACGCGGCAGAGAATTCGCTAAGGTGATCCGAAGGGTACCCGCTTCGCGCTCTCCGGCAACCGCATCAAAGGTAAATAGCAGCGCGAGCAAGCTGAAAACAGTGCCGACAAGAAAAAGAAAGTCGAGATGTCCCAAAAGATAGGAAAGGGAATCCGAAACCAATGCTGGAGCTCCTTGAATAATTCCATTACGGGTCATGCCAAGGTAGCTTGGCAGCGCGTCTCCTAATCCATTTGCAAACACACTCAAAGGTGTCGGTTTGAGGAAGAGTTTGGAAACTTCAACTCCCGGTTCCAGCGGCAGCTTGGGATTTACTGTCTTCTCTTCAATGTTTGCAAGCTTAACCGCTTCTTGATAGTCAACGAGGTTTTGACGGTAATGTTGATAATTGATTGAAAGCGTAAGTGGAACAAGTAACAGACACATCAGGAGCAAGACAATAAATCGAACGCTCAGAATATGATGCATCATCTCTTTTCGAATCAGTGTTAGTAGCATTTCGCATTCTCCATATATCATACCATTTCTAAATGATTATATAGCATTATGTCGTAGGTCGGGTAGAGCTTGCTCTACCCCATAGGTGTAAAGTTAAGAAACCGTTTATGATTCTATCAGTGCTTCTCAATCCGCATGGTGATTGAAACTATCCTATATTTAGTCCCGTAGGGACGATATGTTTATAGAAAAAATGTGTCCCCTCTCTTGAGTTCCGTAGGAACGACATAGAAAAACGGACATATCGTCCCTACGGGACTAAAGAGAAGGGTAGAACGCTTATCTATAAACATATCGTCCCTACGGGACTAAAGAGCCTTTCATATATGCCGGAAATTCCTTAACTTTACACCCGTTGAATGCCAAAAGGCATTCATAGCGTTGATTTATGGGTAGAGCTTGCGAAACCCATAGGCGTTAATTTAAGAATTTTGATTTGTATTATGCGGTATCTTTAGTCCCGTGAATCAACGCCAAATACGCGTTTGGTATTTGTCGGGGACGCAATGTCTATAGAAAAATGTTGTCCTTCTTCACTTGAGTTCCGTAGGAACGGTATAAAAAGATAAACATATCGTTCCTACGGGACTAAGGAAAATACCGAATTTATTTTTTAATCTTCATACAGATTGTGCTACTATGTAGCAACTTGAGTTATTTCAGCCATTCTGTTACGGAGTCTTCAGTTACCTCATCTTTATGCTTCTGTTTATCTTGTTCTCTAACCTCTTTCTCAGTGGCAATCATATCTCTGACAAAACCCATTTTATACTTGTTCCAGTCATCTGGAGCGGGTGGTATACCGAAAAAATTTACTTTTTGAAAGTCTGGGTTGTCTTCTAAAAAAGCCAAAATATGCCGCTTAGACAAACAAGAAGCATAATGCATAAAGTTTTCTATGGTAAGTCCATTATCTAAAATTAGTTGAAGCCACTTTGTCCGTGAATACCGTTTATCTATCTCACTAATTGTGAGTATGCTTGATTTGCCTCCAACTATACCCACTTTGATTTTTATAACGTAACAGTCAAACTCCGTGTCAAAGGTGCTCATCAATGCTTCCACGGTTTGCGGTCCGGTATACACCGTATCCTCGTCTTCAAAATATGGTGTGCCCGCTTTGAATTCCATGCTATCACAAAATACATGACCGGTTAAGTCAATAGGCGGCTGGATGCTGCCAAGAGTTTCACAAATCATCAGTTCCTCCTCCTTCAAACGTTGTCGTGCGCGTCTGAGTCTACTCTTAATCGTGTTGATAGATACGTCCAGAAATTTGCTAATTGCTTCGGATGTCATTTCATGAAGATAATAGAGCACTACCACTGTCCGTTGGTTCTCAGATAGTTTTTCCAAAAGATTTTCAACAATTTCTCGGTAATGCTCTGCTGCTTTCTCCTCACGTTGTTCTGCAACATAATGTGAAAAAGCGGATTTCTCCAAGGTTGCTTTATCGGTGGCGTCTAAGGATAGCATTGTAGGCTTTTTTCTTTGGAGCCAGCGTGTACAACGCCTCTTGGCAATTACGTAAAGCCATCTGGCAAACTTATCCGGGTCTTTTAGCGTAGACAGTTTATTATATGCCTGTAGGAAGACATCTTGGGTAATTTCTTCGGCAACGTGAAAGTCCCCAATTCTCTGCCACACCATCGCGTGAACATTCTTTTGGTATTTTTCGACTAAGGTATTGAACGCTATATCGTCGCCGGACAAAATGTTGTGAACTAATTCAACATCATCTTTTTCCATCAGTGTCCTCCACAATAAATTGGTTTACGACTATACATGATACAATTTGAAGGTGAAAAGGGTGCATAACGTGAAAAAAAATTGTAAAAATCTAAATTATTACTACTTCTAAGACATTCAACATCAGTTATTTATGCATATCCTTGTTCATTTAGATGTGGCATTAACAACTTTATATTGAGGTGGCACTTTAAGATCAATGTTAACCGTCAACCGTTTTAATCCCGCTTTCCAATGCTGTTTTCCGCGTTTAAATTTAACGTCAATCCGCACGTCCGGTGGGTCGCGTTTAATTTTTATTTCCAAATCTTTGAGCATTTCCTTAATCCATTGCTTTGACTTCGGTTGAAACATCATCCCCGATTTCCACTCCTTTTTGATATCAACGTCAATTTGATCCGTGAGGCGATCCGTTTTCTCAATAGAAACCTTGCCAATCTCCGCATTAACGATTAATTGCCCTTTCGGATCAACTTTGTAGTGGTTATGTGTCATATCCACGATATTTATTTTATCTGTTACGATCTTATTGCAGCTAACCCCTGTAATAATAAGGAAAACGGTAATGAGAATGATAACGCGTTTATATTTTTTCATAATATGCTCCATTTTGTTAGTTTGTGTGCCTCTATTTATGGTAGGTTTTAGAATTATTTTAACACTCTGCATCGGCGAGGTTAGGAAACCTCGCCTACCGAGGGGTGACAGTGTTAATTTATTTTATAATTTACTATAAGAGAGAACGTGTATGCAATCGTGCAATTCACTTAGATGTGGAATTTAAAATGACCTCATATTCACGCGGCACCTTAAGCTGAATGCTAACCGTTAACCATTCTAATCCATCTTTCCAATGTTCTCGCCCACGTTTGAACTTTCCTTCAATTTTGATATTTGGCGGTTCTTTTTTAATTGTGAACTCTAAATCCTTGAGCATTTCCTTAATCCATTTAGTCGGTTTCGGTTGAAACATAAGCCACCTTGATTTCTATTTTTCTCTGATATTAATATCTATTAGAGGCTCATCTGTGAACTCAATATTAACTGTACCGATCTCAATGTCAACTGTTAAATGTCCATTGGGATCAGCGGGCGGTTTTCTTTTTATAATTTCCGAGAATCCTATTTCTCCTTTGACTAAGATGAAGATAATCAGTGATATAGACAAAAGGAGAATGATGAGAAAAATAATTGATCGGTTAGATTTTATCATTGTAATTCCTTTTATTGCGACGGTTCAGCAATCGAAAATGTAAAGCACTTTATGAACGTTTTCTCACACGGTAGGAGTGGTTAGGAAACTGAACCATAGGTGTCAATTTAAGAAAAACGTTGCTATAAAGGATCGTTCTTTAGTCCCGTAGGGATGATATGTGTATCCCAACGACATATTTTCTACATATCGTCCCTACGGGACTAAAGAGGCGTTGTTCAACGTTTCTATAAACATATCGTCCCTACGGGACTGAAAAAGTTCTCATGTTTAGAAAATCCTAAAATTGACACCTATGGATCGGTTAGGAAACCGAACCTACCAGGCTTGGATGCCCGCTAAATTGACGCTTATGGGTAATTTCAGCAAGATCACACCTCTGTACGTGAAAAGACGAGGAATGCTCCTGAAAAAAATACCACAAGAAGTAACACAAGTAAAAG
The DNA here is from genome assembly GCA_965221425.1 of Candidatus Poribacteria bacterium. GTDB lineage: Bacteria > Poribacteria > WGA-4E > WGA-4E > WGA-3G > MSPOR6. Next base: position 3,349,665 of record OZ244889.1, read on the forward strand.
CAGATCCAAAGTCGCGGAGTTGAACGTATCCTTAAAGGTAATTTTGTCCTCAAATTTCGGGATTGCCTCAACCGATACAACCTTTTTTGACATGCCCTCAGGAATACCGATAAGGTGTAGGCTTTCGTTGTCTGTTCTATCGGTATCAACAATGAATTGTCGAAATTGTTTCGTGTAAAAATGTACGTTGTCTAAGAATTGTAAATGCCGATTAAAACCAGTGCCAGCCATCGATTCAAGCGCATATTGGACAATCGCTGCAGGAGAAAACCGCGTTGCTGCTCTCGCACTCCGAATCTGAGCAGTTTGTGCGTCTAAATGGGAGCGGTTAAAACGTTCTCGGATTTCAACATCTTTTTTTATAAATTCTGACTTGAGTTGTAATTCTTCCTTTCCATCTTTCTGCCATACTGAATTATATTCTTCTTCAGCGGCTTTAATATCTTCAGGGGACACATTTTCGCGGGGCATTTTCGTCAGTTGCTGAAGTTTACTTTGCGCGCCAGAAAGTTTCTTCTCTTTGACTTTCTTAATTTGCTCGTTATAGTCTGTGTTATTTTCGTCAATCGCCAAATTTTTCGCGGCTTGAAATTGATCGTTTGTTTGTAGAGACGGCATCCATTTCGTGGAAAGGGTCCCAAGGGTTGACGGAACGAAAACTACGACTGTTACCCAAATCAACAGAACAACGATCAAACTGAGCCGAGGTTCTCGCGTACCTGCTGAAATCATTAAACCCAATCCGATGAAGATACCAGCGTAACTTACTGCAATCAGCAAGATTATCCCTAAACGACTCCAGTCCATAGCACTCAGTTGCGTCCAGCTATCTGCGGAAATCACAGTAAGATTCACCAACACGGCAAAAATGAAAGGAATGAGAACAGCTATCAAGGTCCCCAAGAATTTACCGACTAATAAGATAGGGCGTGAAATTGGGTTTGCCAGACACAAGCGCAGGGTGCCTCGTTCGCGTTCACCAGAAAACGAATCAAATGTAAATAGGAGTGGGATAAGAGAGAGTAGATAGGTGATAATAAATACCCAATCTATCTTTGTTGCTTGTGGGCGAAGGTCTTTTGCATCTGGGTTCACACTTCCATAGCTAAGCCACCAATTGCTTCTGACTCTACTGCCAAAGCCGGATCTCGACCAAGACCCTGGACTGTATATATTCCCCGGTAAGTAAGCATCATCTCCATCGGCGATGAAGGAAAGCGAAGCAGGACTTTTGTAAAGGTTGCCGGGTCCCTTTCGTATCAACGTGTACAACTCTGTCCGATCTTTCAATTCGTCAAGACTTCTGGTGATATTGTTGGAATATTTACGCACCTTTTCAGGATGTGTGTTTATATGTACCCAAGCGTTGGTCGCCATTAAGCCTATGAATATGAATGTCGTCAAGACAAATCGCAGGCTATTGATGTGGTCAAAAAGTTCTCGTTTGATAATATGTAATATCATTCAGCTTCTCCTTTAGGTATTCGAAGGTAGTAGGCACACTCATGAAGTTTAAATAAATATTTCGGTAAGGGGACGAGGTTAGGAAACCTCGTCAGCAGCAGGTGTACATCTCCGCTTGCGAGGCGGGGAATGCCATACGCGCATTCATACCGTTGATTTCTTCCTAACCTCGCCAAATTACCCAATTTATTTTTTAATCTTCATGAGCGTGCCTGCTACTATGCATTCAGCTAAACTTCGATTTTGATGAAAAGTAGAAATGCCACTGTGAACAAAACCGTATTGATAAGTAGCAGCAAAAATAATTCGGGAAATGCTCGCGTTGCGTTTTCCCAAACATCTGCCCGTTCATAACGGAATTGCGGTAAATCCCACCAATCTACTTCACCCTTGCTCGTGTCAAACCATTGCCGACTACCGAATGCCTTTTTCTCATGAAAATAGTCTATGATGGAACGCCGATATTGCTGCGCAGCGTCAACATAATCAAACATACCATCCAAATCAGTACCTGCCCACGCGGAAGCTGCAAACGTATATAAACCTGCTGGACTGAGTTTCATCAGATGTTCATGCCATCTCGCTTCTCGGAAAGTCGTTTTATCTAAATTCTGTTTTCGTATTAAAGCAGCTTGTTCCGCCAAACGAATGTGTAAATTTTCCATCGTTTCATGATATTTTTGGACGTGCGGAACTAAATGCTCAGATTTCGCTTTCACTTTGGAGGTAAGCATTTGTCGCCCACCACCATAGCTTCGCCCCTGTTCATGATAACTCAGATTAAACCACGGTGGGTCTTCTTCAAGCGGACTGTTTGCTATAAATCGCTGTTCTTCTCTTTCAACTTCTTCCCAAATCTGATTCACATGTTCTTCAGTAGATGTTCTTTCTGCTCGCGTATCGCCCACCGGTTTTATAGTAAACCGGCTCCAGTTTGGATAAACGAGAACCAAAACCACCCATACAAACATACAGAGCATTAGCGAGGTGGCCGTGCGGCGTGTCGTCGTAGAAATCAACAGTCCAATCAGGTAAAACACAGACAGATAGACGCTTGTTGTCAGGACTATTCCGCCTATTCGCACAAAATCCTGACCACTTAGTTGAATTGAACCGCTAATAGATAGTAGAAACATAACCATCAGCAGACTCATCAGCACAGGGAGTAGCAGGCAGATCATCGCGCTAATATATTTTGCCAGCAGAATACTGCCGCGCCGCACAGGGTGGGAAACAACCAAACGCAAAGTCCCTGCCTCCCGATCACCTGCTATCGCATCGTAAGCAAAAAGCAGTGCGATCAAACTGAGCACCACTTGGAAAATAAAGACGAGATCAATTTTTGAAAAGAGGCTTAGAAATGGATTATCAAGACTACGCGCCGAAGCATTTGAAATCATCGGGACGGAACCGTGATAAATTTCAAGGGTGCCCCCAAGTCGCTTGTCCAATCCAGCGCTAAAGAGACCTAAGGGATTAGGAGAACGTTCAACATAAAGTTTTAAGAATGAATAGGTTTTGGCTTCCTGTGCTTTCTCACGATGCACATTTTCTTGATGGCTATATCTATCCAACCGGCGTTCATAATCTTCAAGAAGAACGACAGCGTTCGCGACAACAAGCAGGAGCGTAATGATAACGGCAGCAAAAAAGCGGGCGCTCATCAGATGCGCGAGAAATTCTTGTCTAATAATTGTTCGTAGCATAACGGTTCCTTAAAGTTTCGGTTTGTCTATTAGAGGCACTTTAAAATAATAAAGATAGTTAAAACTGCACGGGATAGAGAGTAGGCGGTTACGCTATCTGTTACCCATAACTATCAATTTAGTTGGTTCGCCACCTCGGTAGGCGCGTTTTGTAAACGCGCCGAGCCCAGGCCGAAGATGGACATAAACGGCGCGTTTACATGAAGTTTAAATAAATATTTCGGTAAGGGGACGAGGTTAGGAAACCTCGTCAGCAGCAGGTGTACATCTCCGCTTGCGAGGCGGGGAATGCCATACGCGCATTCATACCGTTGATTTCTTCCTAACCTCGCCAAATTACCCAATTTATTTTTAATCTTCATCAAAACGCGCCTACTTTGGGTAATAAATCGGGGGACAAGCCTCCGGCAATCGGATATATCCTTAAATTTACACATATAAGTTACGCTATCTGTTGCCCGCGCAGTAGAGAAAATATGGTTAAATATCAGATCGGAAGAATTTCAAGAACGCCACAGTTGTCAAAACAACTGCTAAGAAACCGAGCAGTAATAGGTCTGTAACAGAATGTTGAAGAGTTTCTGATAAAGGGCTTTTTACCATGTCTGGCGGCGGAGCAATTTTCTTTGATTCTGAAGGTTGACTTGATGTGAATCGCATTATCGCCGCAAACTGATCGTCTGCTATTTCACTGAAATACTCCTCCTCAAGTTGGTTATAATAACGTGTGCCCGTTTGAAAATAGGCATTTCTTTTTATTTTACCAGTCTTTGCTAAATTCATGACGAGATAAGTGAGCGAAGCTGTCGGTGTGATTCGTGAAAGATTTTCTCCGACTGATTCTTGCCGATTTTTTTCACGCTGATATTCACGGTCTACTTTCTCAACTTGTTCCTGAAATTTCTGTCGATATTCCGCATCAATTGGTTCCCTGATTTCAGCGATCTTTGCCTGATCTTTGTTAAAGTTAATCGAGGTTCCCAGAGTTTCAACTATTTTTTTAACGACTATTGCATCCTTTTCTGCATTGAGATTATTTCGGATCGCAGTTTTTTCCATATAGACGCTCTGCACAGCGCGTGTCGGGGCAATGAGTTTGGCTGTCAGAAACCCAACACGTGGCGTAATTAACACAGCAAGTACCCAGACGGTAAAGGCAACGATTAGGGCAGTTTTAGAACTATCTAAATAGGTAGAAATTACTGTGCCTATGGCAAAAAATACACCAATGTAGAGCAATGAAACCAAGGTCAAACTGAGAACTCGTAGGAAGATGTCAGACTCACCTAAAGGGAACCCTTGCGAGACAAGTAGGAGCAAACCTAAGAGAAACGATACAAGGAATGGAATGACAAACACAATGTATCCACCGATCAGTTTACTCCACAAAAACAGATCGCGTGAGAGGGAGTTTGCTAAAGTAATTCGAAGTGTTCCCGCTTCTCTTTCACCCGCAACAGCATCAAAGGTAAACAGTAGGGCAAGCAGACTGAAGACAGTGCTAACGATGAATAGAAAGTCAAGGTTTCCTAAAGCTGAGGAGAGTGGGGCATCCGAGACCGAAGTTGACCCCTGTTTTACGCCGTTGCGTGTCATTCCAAGATAGCTGGGAAGAGATTCCTCTAAACCTTTCGCGAATACGCTTAGAGGGGTCGGTTTAAGAAAGAGTTTAGAGACTTCCAGGTCCGGAGCTGGTGCATCTGGCGGTTTCTCCTCAGTTTCTGCCCCCGAAAGTTTGACTGATTCTTGGTAATTTATCTGGTTTTGAAGGTAATTGCGGTAATTAATGTGCAGCGTGAGTGGAACAAGCAGGAGACACATCAGAAGAAGCGCAATAAACCGCACACTGAGAATATGATGCATCATCTCTTTTTGGATCAATGTCATTAACATGTTGAATTTCCTTTATTATTTTGCAGATGGTTAACTCGTGCGACCTCATACAATAGACTGTCTTTTAACATGTAACTACAAATGACTCCGTTAAAAGTTGCATCTGTTTCACATTAAGCGTTTTATAGTCAAACCCACAATTACCTGGACATTGGCGAGGTTAGGAAACCTCGCCAGCGAGGGTGGTGGGATTATTGTTCATTGAAATGTGAACATATTTTCGGATTTTTCTATAAAATTGTTACGGTTTACCACAATTTACTGTATCAAATATCGGAACGAAAGAACTTCAAGAATGCTACAGTTGTCAACGCTACTGCAAAGAAACAAAGCAGCAGCACATCCACTGCCGATTGACGGAATATCTCCCCTAAAGTTGTTGTCGCCAAAGGCGGTGGTTGGGTGATGATGACATTATCTCTTGGGTGGCGCACTCTATAGGAAGTATGATCTAAAATTTTGCTAAAGAAATCTGTACGGAGCATTTCATAATAGCGATCACCTGTTTGAAAATAGTTACTTCTTTCTAATTTTCCGGTTTGTGTTAAGTTCGTGGTAAGGTAGACTAAGGAAGATGTGGGTGTGATTCGTGAAAACATTTCACCTACCTGTTCTTGTCGTTCAGTTTCACGTTTATAATCTCGATCCAGTTTGTTAGCACGGTTCTGGAATTTCGATCTATATTCCTCTTCCAAGGGGGTCATGCGTTCTTCAACTTTTTTTGAAATTTCGTCATTAATCCTGCGTACGCCCTGCTCATCCGGAGGCACCTCCATATAGAATTTCGTTTTTTGCTCTTTGAGTTCGGCATTGAAATTGTCTCGCATGGCTGTCTTTTCCATATAGACGCTCTGTGAAGTGCGTGTCGGAGTGATAACTTTCGCTGCAAGAAAACCGAGGCGTGGTGTAATTAGTACAGCGAATACCCAGACCGTGAAGGCGACAATGAGTGCAGTCTTGGGACTGTCTAAGTAGGTAGAAATCACCGTTCCTATTGCAAAAAACACTCCAATGTAGAGTAGTGAGGCAAGGGTTATGCTAAACACTCGTGGAAAAATTTCGGGTTCACCGAGCGGGAAACCCTGCCAGACAAGTATCAGTAAGCCGAACAGTAACGATACTAAGAATGGAACGACAAACACCACATATCCGCCAATTAATTTGCTCCATAAAAATAGGTCGCGCGGTATGGAATTTGATAAGGTGATCCGAAGGGTGCCCGCTTCTCGCTCCCCGGCAACCACATCGAACGTAAACAGTAACGCGAGGAGACTAAAGACCGTACCTACCACAAATAGAAAGTCGAGATGTCCAAAAAGTTGGGAAAGGGGTGATGAAAACGTAGATTGCGGTCCTTGTGTGATTCCATTGCGGGTCATTCCAAGGTAACTTGGCAGTGCGTCCCCTAATCCTTTTGCGAAGACGCTAAGAGGCGTCGGTTTGAGAAAAAGTTTAGAAACTTCAACTTCCGGTTTTGGTGGCATCTTCACGTTTATTGTGGTCTCTTCAATGTTTGCCTGTTTAACGGCTTCTTGGTAATCCACCAAGTTTTGGCGGTAATTTCGATAGTTGATATGCAGGGTCAGCGGGACAAGTAACAGACACATCACAAGAAGTGCAACAAATCGGACACTCAGAATATGATGCATCATCTCTTTACGAATTAGCGTTAGTAACATTTGGTATTCTCCTTATGTGATGGCAAAAAAAACCCCTTAAGACTACACAAATCACGTTTTTTACCGCTTCAAATTAACTGGATGTTGGTAAAAGATGTGTTGTGTAAGTTACAGTTATTAAACGTGAACAAGATAGTCCATAGGAGTCTATCGCGTTATCTTTATGTTATATCTGGATAGTGGAAGGTTTCTTTTTCATATTTTGGTTTGGATTCTGAGGAGGCATAGATTTTTGAAGACGTTCTAAAGTTTCGCGTAAACGCTCAATCTGTTTTCTAATGTTTTCAAGCTGTTGTGAATTGAACATTTTCTTTGCGCTTTCAGCTCGCTTCTTTACTTGTTCAACCCGTTCCTTAGTTTGTTCAGCCAAGTTTTTTGCGCGCTCAGCTTGTTCTTTGGCTTGTTCAACCTGCTCTGCTGTTTTCCGAATCTTCTTGAGATGTTTGTTTACCAACTTATCAATATAAGCGGCTTTATAAGTTTCCCAATCATCCGTCACGGGCATATCAGAAAGGACGGTCATACCATGAAACCCGGTTTTCCAAAAATCTGGATTATCTTCCAGAAACGCCAAAATATGTCTTTTTGATAAACAAGATGCGTATTTGTGGAAATTTTGTATAGTGAAACCTTTGTCCAACAAGATTTTAAGCCACTCGTCTCGCGGATATCGCGCATCTATCTCTTCATTTGTAAACTGGCTTGATTGGCTATGTTGGTCAGCAGATATAGTTATCGTGGTCCTCAAATGGACTCGGTTGTACTCGGCATCAAAAATATTCATCAATGCCTGCGCTGTTTGCGGACCAGAATATTCTTCGGGGAGGTCTGGTGGTATCTGCTTGAATTTCATCGTTTCGCTGAATGTGAAAGTGAAAGAATCTGCTTGAGACGTGAAAAAGAAAGCAAATCCCATAACGATCAAAAGTGTGAACATTGGCATAACAATTTTCCGTTTCATTATGTCTCCTTCAATAATTTTTAAAATGTAGAGGTGATTCCTCTGTTTGTAAACCTGCGTTTGTCTGTTGATCCTTTGCTAATCTCTATTACTTGACTCTCAATAAAGTTGGAAAAGATATGTATGGGTGTAAGTGTACAAGTTATCAATGATGAAACAGAATAGCCATAAGGTCTATCGCGTTATCCTTTTGTTATATCTGGATAGTGGAAGGCTTCTTTTTCATCTTCTCATTTGGCTTCTGAGGCGGCATCGATTTTTGAAGACGTTCTAAAGTCTCTCGTAAACGCTCAATCTGTTTTCTAATGTTTTCAAGCTGTTGTGAATTGAACTTATTCTTTACGCGTTCAGCTTGTTTTTTGGCTTGTTCAGCTAAGGTTTTAGCGTGCTCAGCTCGTTCTTTGGCTTGTTCAGCCAGAACTTTAGCGCGTTCAACTCGTTCTTTGGCTTGTTCAGCCTGTTCTGCAGCTTTCCGAATCTGGGCATGATCGTTTACCAACTTATCAATATAGGCAGTTTTATAGGTTCCCCACTCATTTGTCGGTGGAATGCCGAGAATTCCGGTGTTACGGAGATTTGGATTGTCTTCCAGAAAAGCCAAAGTGTGTCGTTTTAACAGATAGGACGCGTACTCTCCGAAATGTTCTATGGTGATACCTTTGTCCAAAAGTATCTGAAGCCATGCTTTTCGAGGATATCGTGCATCAATTTCGTCGTTTGTAAACTGGCTGACGTGTCTTTTTCCCTCAACACTATCAATTATATGGGATAAGTTGATTTTTCCCTCGCCGGAAAGTTTTATAGAGGCACCATCATTCAGACGCATCTTAAGCCATCCTATCTGTTGATGTTGCGTATCAATTTCGTCGTTTGTAAACTGACTGACGTGTCTTTTTTTGCCAACACTATCAATCTTATGGGAGAGGTCTACTTCACTTGTTGTTAGGACGGAAACAGTGACTGTTCTACCATCGGTTTTACGATATACAATCACCGCGGTTTTTAAATGGTTGCGATTGTATATTTCGTCAAACGCTTCCATCAGTGCTTGCGCGGTTTGTGGTCCACTATATTCTTCAGCGTTACTTAGCGCGTCTTTTGTTAATTTTGTCATTTCAATCAAACTGTACCCTCCTTGATTATCTGCTGCTTCTGGGTTCGCTTGCAACCCAAAAATAGTGGCAATACCCAACACTGTCAAAATCGAAAAAAATCGTATAGTGTGTTTACGTTTCATTATGTCTCCTTTGTTAATGTAAATTATAGAGGTTTTACCTCTGTTTATAGGCACACTTTTGTGTCATTAATGTGTCATTAATCCTTTGTTAATTGTTTTATACACGATTTCTTCAGAAAAGTTGCAAAAAAAAGTAATTGTGAAGAATTCACATCTCATTTGCCCAAAAGTTCAGCTTTATATTCCTCCACAATCGCATTCAAAACAGATTCAGATATATCCTCCAACTGTGATGCTAATTCCTCTTCTACGTTAACCATTAGGCTGTGATCGAACGTTTCGCGCTCGGCACACGGATTAAAAGATTCACCATGCGCTTCCAGCAGAACCGCTAAATGGGCAGGAGTCAATCCCGCAGAGATACCGTGTACATCCCAGGCAGTGCCTCGGTAGCCCTTTTCGTAATCGTCCCCAAGGTGTTTTTTCAGGATCTCTTCTCTTTCTGCACCTTGCGCGCCGCTATTTTCAAGCTTTTCTGCAGCCGCAATTGCCCGCGAATCCAATTCTATTTGGAACGCTGTTGAGGCATCTGCAGCTGCAACTGGATATATTTTATAGTATTCCATATTTCCTCACAAATTAGGTTAATCAGATATCAACGAAGAAATTGCTTGTGGGATTGCCTGTAGTACATCACCTGCGATGAGTCCGTGCATCCCCAACCTTTCAGCGGCAATGTCTCCCGCTAATCCGTGTAGATAAACGCCAAGCACCGCTGCTGTTTCGCTTGGCACATTTTGTGCCATCAATCCGGCAATTATGCCCGTTAGGACATCGCCCATGCCAGCTGTTGCCATGCCTGAATTACCTGTTGAGTTTATCCAAACATTTCCATCCGGATTTGCAGTGACGGTAGGGGCACCTTTAAGTACAAGCGTTACACCGTATTCATTTGTGAATTCTTCAGCAGTGCCAATCCTGTTTGCTTCTAATGTTGAGATAGGGATATTCGTTAGCCGTGCCATCTCACCGGGATGGGGCGTGAGGACTGCTTCAGTACCGAGCAGTGAGATAAGCTCTGTAACTTGTGCTAAGGCGTTTAATCCGTCTGCATCAATGACTATTCGCAAACCGAGTTCTTGTTTATGATTTTCGTTAATCAGTTGATGAACGAGTGTTACAGTTTCCGGATGTTGAGATAATCCAGGTCCAATGGCAAGAATAGATTTTGTCTTTTTCGCGTATTCAAGGATAGCTGAGGTTGATGATTCTGCTAAACTTCCTGCTTCTGTTTCTGGTAGCGGCAACGTCATCACCTCAGACAACTTGACTTCTAAAATAGAGTTCAGGCTTTTTGGAATAGCAAGCGTGACCAAACCTGCGCCAGTACGCAAGGATGCTTCACTTGTGAGCGACGCCGCGCCTGTCATCCCTGTTGATCCCGCTACAACAAGCACGCGTCCATAACTCCCCTTGTAAGATGCAGGTAAACGAGGTGGTATCCATTTAGTAGCGTCTTTTTGAGTTGTCCAATGGACCTTAATATTTTGCGCGTCAATGACCTGCTGCGGAAAACCGATGTCAATAACTTCTAATTTGCCTGCAAATTCGGCACCCGGATGGACCAACAATCCTCTTTTAGGCAAACCGATTGTTACTGTCCTATCTGCTTGCACACAGGTGCCTAAAGGACCACCTGTATCAGCATCTAAGCCAGAAGGCAAATCAACGGCAAGAATAGGTATGGAAAGATTGTTGATAGCATTGATTATATTTGAGATAGGTTCTTGCACAGCACCGCGCAACCCTGTGCCAAAGATCGTGTCTACTAACAATTCACATCTGATAGCATGAATACTTGTTGAATCTGTCAGTATTTCCTCAATCTGCAAGCCAAGATTTTTTGCAATATCCAAATTGGTACGTGCTTCTCCCGTGAAACTTTCTGCCGGAGAAACAAGAAAGATTTGCACCTCACGCCCAGCGTGTGCAAGTTGCCGTGCTATAACCAAACCGTCGCCGCCGTTGTTACCTTTGCCGACAAAAACACCGATACGTTGAGCAGTCGGATAATGGCGTTCTATCAAGCGAACGATTTCACTTCCCGCAGTTTCCATAAGGACAATGCCGGGAATCCCGATGCCTTCAATCGTGTCCTTGTCAATTTGGCGCATTTGCGCTGCAGTCACAACTTTCATGCAGTATCGCCTTGTAGTTGATCAGCAAATTCTAACAACTGAACTTCCATTTTTTGAGCTGCCTGTTCCAAACTATCCTGTGCTATCTGAATTTCCTGTACTCGCTCATCTTGGTGGGTTCTTAGACAGAATGTCAAATTCGTTCGAAGATCAAACAAACTCTGCTGGATATGATCTTGGAAAGAACCTTTTGGATACATCCATCGTCTGCCACGTGTTTGCCGTAGGTTAAAGTGGCAATGCCCGTTGTCTCCGCCAAAGCAATCGAACCGCATAATCTCATCGTCATACACATATAGGGATGCTGCAGGACCGCGTCCACCAGCATCATCGCGCCAATATACCTCTAATCGTACGTTTTCTTGAATAGGATATTCTACCAAATCATGTTTTTGATTTGCCATCTGTGTTTCTCCTCTTCCGATAAAAGAGATTTGTGGACAGAATTTGGACTTACGCACTAAGTAAAAAGTGGGTTGAGTTTCAACTTGATATGTGATAAATTATAGCATTGTTAGAAGCGCAGGTCAATATTTAACTTGCTTCTATAGACTGAAAATAGAAGGAACCAACATGCAGATTTCCATCACACGTAGTGTAGCGCGACAAATTGCGGAATCCTTCTTGATGAAAAGCGGTATGCCGGAAACTGATGCCGTGATTGTTGCGGATGTTTTGTTAGAAGCCGAACTACGCGGCAGAAAAACGCACGGATTCATCAGATTACCCGGAATTAAAAACCGTTATGAGAAGGAAGAACACTCCGAAATTCAAGTAGACAGAGAAATAGGACAGAGCATTCGGGTTAACGGTGGTAACCACCCAGGTTACCTCGTTGCTTACCGTGCAATGGAATTAGCTATTGATAGTGCGAAGCAGACTGGTACATGCATAGTTGGTGTTTACAACACATCACACTGCGGCATGGCAGGATACTATGTGGATATGGCACGGAGGGAAAATCTCATCGGAATTCTATTTGCTGACTGTTTATCGCGAATTACATCATCAGGTGGAACTGAAGCAATTTTAGGTACAAATCCGATCGCTATCGGTATTCCTTCCAACACTGTTCCACTCCTATTTGATATGTCCACTGCTGCTATTACTAACGGGGAACTACTTGTGGCGATGCAGAAAAGAAAACCTATTCCCGAAGGTCTCGCGTTTAATGCTGAAGGTGAACCGACAACAGATGCGGAACAAGCCTTAAAAGGAAACGTCCGTCCTTTCGGTGGACACAAAGGGTTTGGACTCGCTCTCATTACACAAATCCTCGCGGGGGCACTTGTCAACGCTGCAACCGTCCCACCGCCAGGGACAAACTACGGTTTACTCCTAATCGTCCTTGATCCATCAGTTTTTGTTCCTTTAGAGCAATTTAAAAATGAAGTAGACAGTTTAATCGAGCGAATTAAGGCAAATCGACGAGAAGCGGGTGTTGAAGAAATATTTATCCCGGGTGAACGCGCATATCGTCAACGAGAAAAAAATCTGATGTCAGGGATTCGTTTAGATGATATACTTATCCAACAATTAACCTAAGCACATCGGTAAGCGATCTTTTGGTCGCACGAAATATAATTACGATCTCCGGATCGCAACGAAAGGAAATTTATATGGCAACTTTTAAAGCAGGTATTATCGGTTGTGGTGGACGTGGCCGTGCCCACGCGCAAGGATATCAGGCATCTCCAGATGTTGAGATTGTCGCTTGTTCAGACCCTATTGAAGGCGCGCGGGACAAATTTTCGGAGCAATTTGATGTTCCCCGAGCTTACGCAGATTATAATGAGATGCTTGAAAAGGAATCACTTGATTTTGTGAGTGTCTGCACATGGATTGCGCTGCATAAGGATATGGTAATCGCTGCTGCCAACAGTGGTATCAAAGCGATCCATTCTGAGAAACCGATGGCACCCACTTGGGGCGATGCCAAAGCACTTTATCAAGCATGTGTGGATAATGACGTAGTCATAACGTTCTGTCATCAACGCCGTTTTGGGGCGCAATTCATCAAGGCAAGACAGCTGGCAAATGAAGGGGCAATCGGTGAACTACGCCGCCTTGAAGGTTCATGCTCAAATCTGCTTGACTGGGGAACGCATTGGTTTGACATGTTCCAATTTTATAATAATGACGAACCTATTGGCTGGGTTATCGGTCAAATAGATGTGACAGAAGAAAAAATAGTCTTTGGCACGCAGGTTGAGACAAGCGGTTTAACGTGGTACCGATGGAAAAACGGTGTAGAGGGGTTGCTAACCACAGGTGGCGTTTCATTAAAAGGTTTCGCAAATCGCCTCATCGGTACAAAGGGGATTATTGATGTCGGTGGTGGTGCCCCGGTTCGCATGCTACGAGAAGGTTCAAGCGAATGGGAACAACCCGATCTAAGCGATGTCACACCTAAAGGGAACGATACGACTCTTTCTGTCCTTGATCTCATTGACAGTATTAAGACTGGACGAGAACCTGAACTCAGCGGACGTAAGGCACTTCAGTCAACTGAGCTTATTTTTGCGACTTATCACTCAAGTAGAGAGCGAGCGAAAATTACTTTGCCGCTTACTGCTGACGACTCAGCACTTTTAACAATGGTCGCAAATGGCGAAATTGGTTAATTATAGTAAAACCCGGAAATATGTTTACATTTCAATGAACAACAATCCCCGCACCATAACGCTGGCGAGGCGAGGAATGCCTAAATGGTATTCATACCGTTGATTTCTTCCTAATCTCGCCAATGTCCAGGTAATTGTGAATTTCACTATAAATGGCGTAAGCACGCTTCAGTGAATACCTTATACACATTCACCGTTGATTTGGTGTGCCGTAAACAAGTACATGGGCAGGTTGCAAACCTGCCTACACACAAAAACATATATGGAAACTCCGATGCATCGGTTTTAATCAACCTAATTAAAAATACTGCGTCTAATACATCAATTAATAATCACCTTATCTGTTATAAATTTCAAAAACATAGAAATAGATATAGGGACGTGTTGACACTGTGAGGCATCGTATCATTGAACTGATGTGAGTCAATGCTGTGTTAGATGCTATCTGTGCTAATAGGAAATTAATATTTGTGAATCTGCGCAAAGTTGAAAAATAGGAATAGATCAAACTTTGCGGTAGTGGGGGAAAACGCGTGTCGAAAATCAAAAATGGTTTATCTGTTCTGTTTTACAAGAAGAATACTAAATTGTTATATAACCCTCGTTGGGTACTCTTTCTCATTTTTCAGTTGTTTGCTGCTTTATTAGTTATGCAGCCTACCGCTTGGGCAGGCCTTTTAAGCCTCTCCGTAGATGCGAATGGAGATTCGGTTTTTAACGGTGAAAATGAAAAGTTAGAGATCACCTTTGAGACCGATAGTTTTGGCGATGAAACGCAAAGATATAGGTATACCATTTCTTTGGCTGATGGAAGAAAAATTGTCGGAGGTCCTGATCCCGGCGAAATATTGTCCAGAAATCAGACTGTACAAGTAATGTGGGATGGAAAACTTGAAGGTCAAAATGAAAAACTCCCTGATGGAAATTACACGATTCATGTTAAACTTGAGGTTCAGGGAGCAGAGGTAGAGCAAGAGGACGAAGAAGATGATGGTGAAGAAGAAATTCCTGAAACTACCCAGGTATTGGAACTAACGGCGCGCGTAACATTAGACACCAAAGCTCCAGAAATTTCTATCAGTCTTGTGGATAATGAGTTCTCACCGCTGCTCGCCTCCCTTCCTACCTATTACAGTTTAGACGAAGATGTTGCTGAAGCATTCTTGGAATTCCAAAGAGTGTCTGGGGATACTTCAATTGGTAGTCCGGTTGCTTTAAGCCAAGAGAGTGGACGACACACCTACTACTGGAATGGTAAAGACGGAGACTTAAGACCTTTTCCCGATGGACAATATACGTTAAAACTGCGTGTAAAGGACAAGGGTGGAAACGAGGTAGGGACTCCTAAAACAGAAAGCATCACGATTGATTCAGAGGCACCTCGGATTATTGATATCTCACTAAACGAGGGAATACCTTTCGTAGATGGCATGTTTGTGAACGCGTCAATTCAGACGATTAGTTTTAACGCAGACGCAGGGGGAGGCACACCGATCGACCTCACTGGCCGTGAGACAAAGATAGAAATAAAACATGATGCTGACGACATAAATGGCACACTGTCTTATGGGAACAAAGCCACTTTTACGCTTAGTAATTCACTTGACGAATCAGCGGAAAACGGAAACTATGAAGTTACCGTCTCTATTGCCGATAGAGTAGGAAATCTTGCTAAAAGACAGTTAACATTCACTTTTGATAATGTAGCACCAATCTTCAAGAGTGTTGCAACTAACATTGGAGAGTTTACTTCCGGTAGCGGTATTAGAGGGCAGATGAACTTTGTTGAAGCTACTTTAGAAGATAATATTGAACTTAATCTTGATGATTCGACTATCAGGCTTACAGGGCCAAGTGGAGCCCCCGTCCTCGGACGGCAAACTCGCCCATCCAATAATAAAATCCAGTGGGAGTTCCTCTCTCCCCTGTTAGCAAAAGACGGCCTCCAAGATGGTCAATATACTGTAGAAATTGTTGGGAGCGATAAAGCAGGAAATACAACCTCACCAATTCAAATCTCATTTCTCTTTGATAATTTGGCACCGGAACTCGTCTCACTCAAACCGGTACGGGATGGTGAACCATTTGCTATCTTAGGCAATACTGTTTATCACAATCTTCCTCTCAATCAGTTTATTGCCACCTTCAATGATGGTGAATTTGGAACTAGTGTTGTCTTTTCAGATGAACAGGAATCTACTCGTATTGTTTTTGGCACACCTAATCCAGATGGTGGTATTAATGCTATCCCTGGTCAATCGTTTCCAGATACAAGTAATAACGTACTAACTTACATTTTGGATGCGCCGATCCTGAAAACTGATGGGAGTCAGGACGGAAATTATATACTTAACATCACGGCTACAGATTCTCTCGGGAATACCAAGAGTTACACTTACCAAATTGTTTACGATACACAACTTCCAACTCTTAATACAACGGTTCCTGCTGTTAATCAAACTGTTTCTAATCTATCTGAAGTTGTGATCAAACTTAATGAGACAACCAGTGGTATTGATTTCGGGCAGAGTACATTCCGACTAATACGCGATGTGGGAGAGAATCAAGTTGAAATTCCTGTGAATATTTCAAATAATGGCACAGATACTGCTATGCTTGCACTGTTGCAGCCAATTGCGTTGGACGGTTCGGATGATGGCACCTATACGATTGAAGTTACCCCAACCGACCTTGCGGGGAATACCGGGGCAGTTGTCCGGCGCCAATTCTATCTGGTAAGCCAGACACAAACACAACTCCGCTTAACAACACCGGAAACTGGAACGATTAGCAGTTTGGGTGATGTCACAGTAGAAATTGTAAATTATATAGGTTCTGGTATTGACTTTGATGCTTCAACAATAACTGTCAGCAACGCACAAGGACTCATTGTTCCACAAGCAAAAATTGAAATGGATGCAGCGAATAATCAATTAATTTGGAGCACTGAAGCGGCAGTTCCAAGAAACGGTTCTGCAGATGGGCAATATACTGTCACGGCAACATTTGTAGATTTTTCTGGACAGCGTTTTATCCAGCAGTTTCCTCTTTATTTAGATACTCAATTTCCAACAATCAACAGGGTTGAGGTTGGAACAGACCCGCAACTTCCACTTTCCCTAATTAGTGCTACAAACATCCCTGAAACGTTTTCTGAAATCAACATTGTGTTTGGCAAAACGGACGTTGACTTTGAAAACACAGTTGTCTCTTTAATGGGACCTAACGCAACTAACATCACGCTTAACCGAAGTAATGATGGTGATGCTGTTTTAACACTTAATTTTGCAAACCTTGCACAAACCGGAACGTATACTCTCTCAGTTACGCCAATAGACAGAATCGGCAACGGTTCTGAAAATCCTTTTCTCTACAGGTTCCATTTGGATATAGCAGTTCCAGTGGTTACGACAGTATTGACTGGTGGAAAGAGCGGTGCTATTGTATATGTAAACAGTAGTGAGGGAGAAATTATCGCAACGTTGGCAGATTCTACAGGAATTGGCTTGGCATTAGGAGAAGGCGAGTCCAGTATCGTTGTAACGAATGCTGCTGGTTTACCGGTACCCGGAACGACAACGGCTAATAATCAAAATCAACTGATATGGCGCCCGATAGCATTACCAACTGATGGCAGTGCTGATGGAAGCTATACAGTTGCTGTTACTCCGGTAAATAAAGCCGGGCGCATCGGTGACGTTGCATATCGTGCTTTTATCTATGATACACAGAAACCGCGTATAACTGCTGCTACACCGATAACACTACATCAACCGACTTCTTATCTTAGGAGTTTAACACAATTCCAGTTGACTATTGAAGATGTTGGTCCCGCGTTGCTTGACCTTGAAGCTCAAACAATCACTCTTGCAAAGAAAGATGGGGATGTGGTTCTGGGACAGATAACACATGATGGAGCAAATCAACTCTTCTTCACCCTCTCCACACCTTTACCGACTGATGGGAGTGCTGACGGAGCCTACATTCTGACGGTTGACCTTGTTGATAAAGCAGGCAACGCATATCAGACAACTCACAACATCTTTTATGATTCACAAGCACCGAGTCTATCTTCGGTTTCTCTAAACACCGAAACGCCGTTAGCCCTAACCGCTTATCAGATTACGGATCTCTCTGAATCTATTAACAGACTCACGCTTACCTTTGTAGAGGCAACACAAGTTGACTTTGAAAATACGACAATTAACTTAATAGGTCCAAATAATTCCCCTATTCCACTTACCTTAGAAAATAATGGTGTTGACCAAGTAACCGCGAGTTTTGTTTCCTTGACACAAAGCGGTTTGTATACATTATCAGTGACACCTCAGGATAAAGCGGGGAATACGGCACAAGGCGCAGTGTCCTATCCGTTCAGGGTTCAGTTTGAAGTTCCGGGGCTATCCTCCGTGAAAGCAGATACAGCAGCGGCTTCGGTAAAACTTATCCAGCACGAGATTATGGAGATTTCTGAACCTATCAGCAGTTTCACACTCGAGTTTACTGATGCAATGCGGATTGACTTTGAAAATACCAGCATCGTGTTGGTTGGTCCAAATGAACAAGAGATTTCTGTCACGCAAGAAGAGGGCATAGTTCGTTTTGTCTCCTTGACACAAAGCGGTCTCTACACGCTTGCTGTCACACCACAGGATAGATCGGGTAATGTTGCACAAAGTGCTATCCGATATCAGTTTAGACTTGCTATTGCACTGCCAGCAGTGAGTTCTATCCTCATTGATGGCAAACCGAGTTCAACTGTATACGTGAATAGCGGTGATGTCACTATCGTTGCTGCGTTCACAGAACCGACCGGGGTCGGTTTAGCGTTAGGCGATGACGGGTCAACTATCGTTGTTACTAACGCTGCCGGTGTTCCCGTGCAGGGAGTTACACAATCTGATGGGATAAGTCAGTTGACTTGGACAGCTACATCCCTTCCGACTGATGGGAGTGCGGATGGGGTCTACACTGCCACTATTACACCGATAGATAAATCTGGGCGTATAGGGACAGTTGTCAACCGGCAATTTATTTATGACACCCAAGTGCCACGCCTCACTGCTGCAACGCCTATCACACTTCATCAACCGACTTCTTATCTTAGGAGTTTGACACAGTTCCAGTTGACTATTGAAGATGTTGGGCCTGCATTGCTTGATTTGGCAGCTCAAACAATCGCTCTTACAAAGAAAAATGGGGATGCGGTTCTGGGACAGATAACGCATGATGGAGCAAACCAACTCTTCTTCACCCTCTCCACACCTTTACCGACTGATGGGAGTGCGGACGGAGCCTACATTCTGACGGTTGACCTTGTTGATAAAGCAGGCAACGCATATCAGACAACTCACGACATCTTTTACGATTCACAAGCACCGCGCGTATCTTCTGTCTCTTTAGGGACAGAGACACCGTTAGTCCTAACTGCTTATCAGATTACAGATCTCTCTGAAACTATCAACAGTCTCACGCTTACCTTTGTAGAGACAACACAAGTTGACTTTGAAAATACGACAATTGACTTAATAGGTCCAAATAATTCTGTCATCCCACTTACCTTAGAGAATAATGGTGTTGACAAAATCACCGCGAGTTTTGTTTCCTTGACACAAAGCGGTCTCTACACGCTTGCTGTCACACCACAGGATAGATCGGGCAATGTTGCACAAAGTGCTATCCGATATCAGTTTAGACTTGCTATTGCACTGCCAGCAGTGAGTGCTATCCTCATTGATGGCAAACCGAGTTCAACTGTATATGTCAATAGGGGTGATGTCACTATCGTTGCTACATTCACAGAACCGACCGGGGTCGGTTTAGCGTTAGGCGATGACGGGTCAACTATCGTTGTTACTAACGCTGCCGGTGTTCCCGTGCAGGGAGTTACACAATCTGATGGGATAAGTCAGTTGACTTGGACGGCTACGGCCCTTCCGACTGATGGGAGTGCGGATGGAGTATACACTGCCACTATTACACCGATAGATAAATCTGGGCGTATAGGGACAGTTGTCAATCGGCAATTTATTTATGACACCCAAGTGCCACGTATAACTGCTGCTACACCGATAACACTACATCAATCGACTTCTTATATTAGGAGTTTGACACAATTCCAGTTGACGGTTGAAGATGTTGGACCAGCATTGCTTGACTTGGAAGCTCAAACAATCGCTCTTACAAAGAAAAATGGGGATGCGGTTCTGGGACAGATAACACATGATGGAGCAAATCAACTCTTCTTCACCCTCTCTACACCTTTACCGACTGATGGAAGTGCGGATGGGGCATACATTCTGACGGTTGACCTTGTTGATAAAGCAGGCAACGCATATCAGACAACTCACGACATCTTTTACGATTCACAAGCACCGAGTTTATCTTCCGTTATCCTAAACACCGAAACGCCATTAGCCCTAATCCCTTATCAGATTACGGATCTCTCTGAATCTATCAATAGACTCACGCTTACTTTTGTAGAGACAACACAGGTTGACTTTGCAAATACGACAATTGACTTAATAGGTCCAAATAATTCCCCTATTCCACTTACCTTAGAAAATAATGGTGTTGACCAAATCACCGCGAGTTTTGTTTCCTTGACACAAAGCGGTCTCTACACGCTTGCTGTCACACCGCAAGATAGATCGGGCAATGTTGCCCAAAGTGCTATCCGATATCAGTTTAGACTTGCTATCGCACTGCCAGCAGTGAGTGCTATCCTCATTGATGGCAAACCGAGTTCAACTGTATACGTGAATAGCGGTGATCTCACTATCGTTGCTACGTTCACAGAACCGACCGGGGTCGGTTTAGCCTTAGGCGATGACGGGTCAACTATCATTGTGACTGATGCTGCTGGTGTTCCGGTGCAGGGAGTCACAAAATCTGATGGGACAAGTCAGTTGACTTGGACAGCTACACCTTTACCGACTGATGGGAGTGCGGATGGGGCATACACTGCCACTATTACACCGATAGATAAATCTGGGCGTTCAGGCACCGTTGTCAACCGGCAATTTATTTATGACACCCAAGTGCCACGTATAAGTGCTGCAACACCGATAACACTACATCAATCGACTTCTTATCTTAGGAGTTTGACACAATTCCAGTTGACGGTTGAAGATGTTGGCCCCGCATTGCTTGACCTTGAAGCTCAAACAATCGCTCTTACAAAGAAAAATGGGGATGCGGTTCTGGGACAGATAACACATGATGGAGCAAATCAACTCTTCTTCACCCTCTCCACACCTTTACCGACTGATGGGAGTGCGGATGGGGCATACATTCTGACGGTTGACCTTGTTGATAAAGCGGGTAACACATATCAGACAACTCACGACATCTTTTACGATTCACAAGCACCGCGCATATCTTCCGTCTCTTTAGGGACAGAGACACCGTTAGCCCTAACCGCTTATCAGATTACGGATCTCTCTGAATCTATCAACAGTCTCACGCTTACTTTTGTAGAGACAACACAGGTTGACTTTGAAAATACGACAATTGACTTAATAGGTCCAAATAATTCTGTCATCCCACTTACCTTAGAAAATAATGGTGTTGACCAAATCACCGCGAGTTTTGTTTCTTTAACACAAAGCGGTTTGTATAAATTATCAGTGACACCACAAGATAAAGCAGGTAATACGGCACAAGGCGCAGTTCCCTATCAGTTCAGGGTTCAGTTTGAAGTTCCGGGTTTATCGGTTGTGAAAGCGAACACAGCCGCTGCTTCGGTAAAACTTATCCAACACGAGATTATGGAGATTCCTGAACCTGTCAGCAGTCTCACACTTGAGTTTACTGATGCTACGCAAATTGACTTTGAAAATACCAGCATCGTGTTGGTTGGTCCAAATGAACAAGAGATTTCTGTCACGCAAGAGGATGATGAGTCTCAGTTGATAGTTCGTTTTGTCTCCTTAACACAAAGTGGTCTCTACACGCTTGCTGTCACACCACAGGATAGATCGGGTAATGTTGCACAAAGTGCTATCCGGTATCAGTTTAGACTTGCTATTGCTCTGCCAGCAGTGAGTTCTATCCTCATTGATGGCAAACCGAGTTCAACTGTATATGTGAATAGGGGTGATCTCAATATCGTTGCTACGTTCACAGAACCGACCGGGGTCGGTTTAGCCTTAGGCGATGACGGGTCAACTATCGTTGTTACCGACGCTGCTGGTGTTCCGGTGCAGGGAGTCACGCAATCTGATGGGACAAGTCAGTTGACTTGGACGGCTACGGCCCTTCCGACTGATGGGAGTGCGGATGGAGTCTACACTGCCACTATTACACCGATAGATAAATCTGGGCGTTCCGGGACAGTTGTCAATCGGCAATTTATTTATGACACCCAAGTGCCTCGGATAAGTGCTGCAACACCGATAACACTACATCAACCGATTTCTTATATTAGGAGTTTAACACAATTCCAGTTGACGGTTGAAGATGTGGGGCCTGCATTGCTTGACCTTGAAGATCAAACAATCACCCTGAAAAAGAAAAATGGGGATGCGGTTCTGGGACAGATAACACATGACGGAGCAAATCAACTCTTCTTCACCCTCTCTACACCTTTACCGACTGATGGGAGTGCGGATGGAGCTTATATTCTAACAGTTGACCTTGTTGATAAAGCAGGCAACGCATATCAGACAGCTCACAACATCTTTTACGATTCACAAGCACCGCGCGTATCTTCTGTCTCTTTAGGGACAGAGACACCGTTAGTCCTAACTGCTTATCAGATTACGGATCTCTCTGAATCTATTAACAGACTCACGCTTACTTTTGTAGAGACAACACAGGTTGACTTTGAAAATACGACAATTGACTTAATAGGTCCAAATAATTCTGTCATTCCACTTACCTTAGAGAATAATGGTGTTGACCAAGTAACCGCGAGTTTTGTCTCATTGACACAAGGTGGTTTGTATAGACTGTCAGTGACACCACAAGATAAAGCAGGTAATGTCGCACAAGGTGCAGTTCCTTATCCGTTCAGAGTTCAGTTTGAAGTTCCGGGTTTATCCTCCGTAAAAGCGAACACAACTAATACTTCAGTAGAGCTTACACCTTACGAGATTATGGAGATATCTGAATCCGTTAATAGTCTCATACTTGAGTTTACAGATGCTACACAAGTTGACTTTGTGAATACGAGGGTGACACTGACGGGGCCAGATGGACAAGAGATTTCTGTCACCCTTGAAGACGACGAGTCTCAGTTAGTGGTTCGTTTTGTCTCTTTAACACAAAACGGTGTATATACATTCGCCGTGACACCGCAAGATAAAGCGGGAAATGTCGCTCAGAGTGCGACTCAATACCAATTTAGACTTGACACTGCACTTCCAACAGTCAGTTCTGTGCTTATTGATGGAAAACCAGGATCGGTTGTCTACGTACGCAATGCTGTTCCGAGAATAGTTGCTACAATTACTGATCCTATCGGTGTTGGTGTATCTTTAAGTGACGGTGGATCCACTATTACGGTCACCAATCCCGAAGGTCTTCCAGTATCCGGCACAACCTCTTCTAACGGAACAAATCAATTGGTTTGGACATCTATACCACTCCCAACAGATGGTACTGCCGATGGTCGTTATGCCGTTGCTATAACACCGGTGGATAAATCTGGTCGTTCTGGTACAGTTATCAATCGCGAGTTTATTTATGATACACAGGCACCGCGAATTACTGCTGCATCTCCAATAACATTACATGCTCCAGTATCCTATATCCGGAGCGGGATAGATGAGTTCGTTCTCACTATTGAAGATGTTGGACCTGCAGATATTATTTTAGCATCTCAAGTTGTAGCCTTAATGGATGCCGCAGAAAAACCTGTTTCCGCTACGCTGACGCGCGACGAACTCTCAAATCAATTATATCTTACACTTTCCAAACCGTTCGCCAGTGACGGGAGCGTGGATGGTGCTTATTCACTAAATGTTCGTTTAATAGACAAGGCAGGTAATACCTCGATCTCTCAATTTTCACTCGTTTACGATTCCAAAGCGCCACAAATATCGTCAGTTCAGATAAACACTGCCGGCACTCCTATGAAACTTGTGTCGAATGAAATTACTGAACTTGCTGAATCTATTAGTACAATCACGATCGAGTTTGCTGAAGCAACGCGTGTTGACTTTGAGAACACGCAAGTATCATTGCTTGATCCAAACGACCAAACAATTCCACTTACCAGAGAAGATGATGGTATTTCTCACATGACACTGAGTTTTGCTGATTTAACGCAGAGCGGTCAGTACACTTTATCCGTAACTCCACAAGACATAGCAGGAAATGCTGTACAAAGTTCAATGCAATTCGCGTTTAATCTTGAGTTTATTCTTCCAGGAGTGGAATCTGTCATTATCGGTAATACTGTCACATTGGGAAGTGGAGATATTGCTTATGTCAATGCAAACAATTTGCAGATTGTAGCTAACTTGCTTGACCCAGCAGGTACAGGATTATCTTTTGATCCCGCTACCGGGTCAGCCTTACAGGTAGCAACTCTTGATAACACAATTGTCCCAGGACGGACTGCTACAAATGGAACGGATGTAATGGTTTGGGAACCGGTAACACTATCCAATGATGGAAGTTCCGATGGGCGATACGCTGTATATGTCACACCTGTCGATAAAAAAGGACGTGAGGGCAATACTATCTATCGTGAGTTCGTTTTTGATACGCAAGAACCAGAGATAACGGAAGCTGAGCCGATTAACTTAAGTCAACCCGTTTCCTATATCAGTGAAAGTTTGACGCAATTCAGATTCGCGCTCCAAGATGTTGGACCAGCAGACTTAACACTTGATGACCAGAAAGTTAGCCTGCGTAGTCAAACAGGTTCTCTTATTCCGACAAAACTAACAAATGATACAAATAATCAACTCTATCTTACACTTGACGAGCCATTACCACTTGATGGTAGTAGGGATGGAGAATACATTGTCGTAATTGCGTTTTCTGATAAAGCTGGGAATGTCCTCTCCGTTGAACACCCTATAGTCTACGATACACAAGCACCAACCCTTGTCAGCACAGTGCCTGCTGATAATGCACAGCTCACTGAAGATATAACGCAAATACAGGTAAATCTGAATGATCAAGGTGGAAGCGGTATAGATTGGGATGTAACTACAGTAATACTGGTTGACCCGAATGGAACAGAAATCTCTGGCGAACTTACCAGTAATGGAAAAACGCAGTTGATACTTAATACGAATCAACTTGTGGCAGATGGACGTTATACTATTCGTGTTCAAGCCATAGACAGAGCGGGGAACGGAAGTAAATCTGTTTTTGAAACGGATTTCTTACTATCCAGACTCTTACCAGCTATCATTTCTACATCACCAAGCACTGCTCCAAAAGATGAAGCGTATACAAATGAGAAAATTGAAAAAATTGAGGTGATGCTTGAAACAACAGATGAAAATCACCTTTCAACGCTACGCTTGCTGAATTCTGAAAATCAAGTGATCGTAGGACAACAGCATCGGGAGTCTGACAAGTTAATCTATTCACTTGTCCGTCCGCTTGCAACAGATGGGTCAGAAGACGGTGTTTACACCATTGAGTTCACACCAATTAGTGCGTCTGGGCGTAGTGGTGAAGTTCAGAGATTGACCTTCACCTACGATACACAAGTGCCTGAAGTTGAACCTGATGCGATACATCTCATTGTTTCGGAACCCGAGGTCAATAATTCCTTGATAGAAATTCGCGTTACGCTCACAGATAATCAAGCCGGAATTGATTGGGAAAACCTTGATGAAGCATGGTTAGCATTTGAACGACTTTCACCGAACGCGGCTGAAATCGCTGGGCATCTATCTTATGAAACAGGGGAACAGGAGACTCTTATTTTCCGACTCACCGTTCCGCTTGCAGATGACGGTTCTGCCGATGGGGAATACCAAATTACCATTACCCCTAAAGACCAAGCGGGAAATAGGGATGAAGCTTACGAAGAGGTATTTGTCTACGATACAAGCCCACCCATTATTGATCCTAACTCGCTACTTATCAATGACGCTCCATTGCTGACCGACATTGATGCGGAGGATTACCCAAGCGCAATTTCCACAACCGGCGGTGTTGTCATCCAAGCGAGTGTCTCTGATACGGGGTTAGGTGTTGACCTATCACGTTCACAAATCGTTGTAAGAAATCCTAACGGTCAAGAAATTTCCGGTACCACTCGACAAAACGGTGTGGATACCATTAGTTTCAAATCGGATGGATTGAATGTTGAAGGTGTATATCAAGTTACGATTACCGGTATTGGGAATGACTCTGAACTGCTCGGATTTGTGCCTAAAGGTTCAATCACAACTGAATTCCTTTATGAAACTACAGCACCGACTGCTGTCTTAACCAACGATGGCGGAAAAACTGAGTTTACCGATGAGGCAGTGCCTTTTGAAGGAACGGCTTCTGACCCACGAGGTTCACGACCACGTCCACAAGGTGAAGGTGAGATCCCCATCCCAGCATCCGGTGTATGGCTTGTGGAAATCATTGGAACCGGTCCCGATGGACAACCTATTGAACCTGTCCCCGCTGAGGACGAAAGCAACGCAGAAGAAGAACCCTGGAGCCGCTGGTCAGCAGACTTCCTCCCTGCCCGGTCAGGTGAATACGACTTAGATCTCCGTGTTACTGACAAAGCAGGTAACTACGCTGTTTACGATGTCGGTGAGGTCACGATGTCGGTTTCCTTCTCTTTCCGTGGAAAAACCTTCGGATGGCCAAACCCGCTACGGCATTCCAAAAACGATGTCGCCTTCTTTTCTTTTGACCTGAATACTTCAGCGGATGAAACAGTTGAATTGGCGCTTTACATCTATGACTGGGGTGGTGACATGGTTTATTCCAAAAAATACACCGGAATAACACTGGGACAGCGAAATGATACACAGATTAAATGGAATTTAGAAAACCAAGCTGGAACGCCAGTAGCGCGAGGTCTTTACGTGTTCCGTTTAGAAGCAGTTAATGGAGCAGGAAATCGCGCCAACGCCGTAGGCAAGGTCCTTGTCGTTGACTAAGACTAAAAAATGGAGAAAACCGAAAAGGAGACAGATAATGCACAAAAGTGTAGTTGTAGCAGTCTTAATCTTAACTTTATTGCTAACCGTACCCCAAAGTTTTGCAGCTGATATCCATGACAGTGCTGGCACCGCTGGTGCTGCGTTTCTCAAAATTGAACCGGGAAGCAGACCCGTAGGAATGGGGGGAGCATTCGCGGGATTGGCAAATGACATTAACACCATCTTTTGGAATCCTGCAGGTTTAACTTCTGTACATACACGAGAACTTACCGCTATGCAACACTTTTCGTTTGTTGATATCAACAATCAGTCAATTGGATATGCGCAACGTGCAAAACAATTCGTGTGGGGGGCAAGTTTCCTCGGGAGTTTCACTGAAATTGAACGGCGCATCGGTCCAACTGAAACCCCAGATAGCACAGTAACGGTAGGGGGGTTTGCTACAGGTTTATCTCTCGCGTATCCACTGGGCACATCCGCTTCCATCGGTGGTACAGCGAAGTTTATTTCACAGCAATTAGATATTCAGAACATCTACGGTGCTGCAGCCGATCTCGGTTTAATTTTGCGTTTGATGGACAATCATCTCGGTATTGGACTTACAGTGCAAAATGCTGGTGTACTCAGCGGTAGTGAAAATCTTCCGATGGCACTCCGTGCTGGACTCGCTTACAGAACTTGGGAACAGCCCGAAGCGGATGCCGAAGAAGCGATGCCACCGCGTGAAGTATGGGCTTTCGTTGCAGATGCGCATCTTCCACTCATTGATGCTAATCCCAGTTTCCATGTCGGCGCTGAAAGATGGTTTTACGATATCGTTGCCGCACGTGTCGGCTATCGTATCGGTCTAAATGAAAATCCAAGTGATGGGTTATCAATTGGCATCGGTGTTCGGAAGGATGGTTTGGACTCATTAGCGAACATAGACTTCCAATTCGATTACGCTTTTGTTCCCGATGCATATCTTGGCAATTCGCATCGAATTTCTTTCATCACAAGATTTTAGGACATAGCTTGTAAACCTACAATCTATGTTCCTTGTTATCTCTTTGAAAAAAGTAGGCGCGGTCTGAAACCGCGCCTATCAATTTTACTATAACGATTTTATTTCTATACGCTTGCCTCCAACATACGTTCAATTGGCAAACGAGCTTTATCAATCACTTCAGGGTCCAACGTAACTTCATAATCGTTGAGGTTAGCACCACTGTCAATTGCTTCTAAAATGTTTGCAATCTTATCCAATCGGACTTTTGCCATGTGTGAACATCGCACGGAGCACGCTGTCCAGAATTGAACTTTTGGAAATTCTTGTGCCAAATTGGAGGTTAATTCACATTCTGACGCAACAAACGCTCGCTCTAACTGATCGTCTGCTACCCGTGCTGCTATATCCTTCATTATTTGGCTGGTACTACCGTAGAAATCGGCTTCTTTCAGAACATTTGGTCGGCATTCCCAATGAGCATACAGTTTCCGTTTTGGATGTTCTTTCGGAATCTCAAAAGATTCACGTATCGCAAGTAGATCAGAAAGCGTAAACCTTTCGTGAACTTCACAAACTGCACCGCGTGCTGTGTTATCTTTACCGGGATAAACAACATTTTTTTCACCCTTCAACTCTTCTTCTAAATTTTGTGCAAAGAAGATATCAGGAACGAAAATTATTGTATCTCCGGGCATAGATTTGGCAATGTGTGCAGCATTGGCAGACGTACAACAAATATCAGATTCCGCTTTTGCGTCCGCATAACTATTAACATAAATCATGACAGGGGCACCGGGGTAAAGTTCTTTCAATTTTCGGACATCTTCCGCACCGAAGTTATCGGCAAGCGAACACCCCGCTGTTTTATCTGCTACTAATACAGTTTTGTCCGGACTCAGGATTTTAGCCGTTTCTGCCATGAACGGCACACCGTTAAAGATGAGGTACGGCGCTTCCGTTTTCGCGGCGAACATGCTCAGTCCAAGGGAGTCACCTTGTTCCTCTTTTTCGGATAATCCGAAAACAAGCGGCTCCATGTAGTTGTGACCTAACATTACAACATCATGTTTTCGCTTCAATGTTCTTATCTTATGGACTGTTTTGGCATGTGCCTCTATATCAAGTGACGTTAAACTGGGGTGGTGTCGGTTATATAACTCGTTTTTAACGTCCTCAAGTGTTAGCTCTTTATCGCCATTCTTTGCATTTTCCAGTTGGGGAGTTTTTCCCGTAGGATGCATGCTAATCACGCTCCAAGTTATTCGCTAATAAATGGGAAAATGTCTACAAACCCATTTTAGCAAGTCTTCTTTATTCTTATTAGGATACCCACAAATTCTTTTTTTGTCAAGGGTAACACACAAAAACGCTAAATTTTTGCCAATATTTTCGTATGAATATAAAAAAATCGCTCTGTTTTATCCTAATTACGTGTTTAATTTGGAATTTGAGTTTATCTGCGGAGGGTTTTTCTGTTAAACTTAGAGGAAAACTTGCGTTAGCTGGTATTCTCTCAGGAGTTGCGTATTTAACGCACTCGCTTGTTAAGCGTGATAAGCAGGCTGCGGAAAATTTGCAGTTCCAACTTGGTCCCCCCGATCGAATTATCCAATTTGAACGCGGATTTGACCAGTGGGATGTCCATCGTTACCGTGAGCATTCCTATTTTTTCCTAAACAACCGTTTTATAAGGAAAAAGACTCATAAAGCCTTTTTCCTCAATCAAGCATCACCAGACTTAGAGTTCATGGAACAAGGTCTTTTCTTCCATAGGACAAGACGATCAGATAGTCCATTTTTTCTTACTTATAAGCCTGTTTCAGTGAACCCCATGTGGTTGTCACTTTACCTTTTGCCTCAACAGCAAGTCCTCCAGCTTGTATCTCTCTATCCTTGTCAGTTGGAAGACGTACGTTGGCTTGTGCCGCGTTTGCAGCGTCTTCGTTAGAAGTAACAAAAATAGCGTCTAACTTCGTGGCATCTTCACGTACAGCGATGCGTAAAATAGTCTCACCAGCTTTATCAAACTCCCATTCTCTGTCAAAGGTTCCTTCATTTAACCAATGATTGATGCGATCCCAGTGCCATGCGTTTTTTGTACTGATACTCCATCGGTACTCAAAATTTTTCGTTACCTGCGCGTTTTCGTCTGGATCACTGGGTTGCCACGTCACCCAGAACGAATCACTGTTGCCGTCCCATGCGAAAACATGACCCCACAATGCATACTCTCCTGCTTCAGGAATG
This sequence comes from Candidatus Poribacteria bacterium, assembly GCA_965221425.1. GTDB lineage: Bacteria > Poribacteria > WGA-4E > WGA-4E > WGA-3G > MSPOR6. Next base: position 3,379,684 of record OZ244889.1, read on the forward strand.
TTGATTATGAATTCTGCCCAACCTTGGTCGCCGCCACCTGTTGCTGGTGGACCTTCCATCCAGACATATTTTCCATCAGATGCAAGTTCATCATCTGCAACTACCATTGGTGCTTGGAGCACATTTGCCAATTCGGCTTCAAGTGCAATTTCAACATCAGCACTAAGCTCCACAAATGTTAAGAAAAATACTGCAACTATAAACGTTGAAAAAAGAATACCGTATTTCATCAAAAAAACTCCTTTCTATTTTAAGATATGTAGTGAAAAAGTTGAGATAACTCACAAGTTATCTCAACCTAAAGGCAACTATCTTTGCGCTTTGAGTTTTCCCCACGTTGTTGCAAGTTTTTCTCGCGGTTCAACAGGAGTTACATCTTCGGGACCAGGAAAACGCGGGCTAACCTCCGCCTCATCTTCTGAAAGATTGTCAGTGATATAGATGACATCTAACTTTGCCGCATCCTCTCGAACAGCAATACGCAGCGTTGTTTCTCCAGCGGGCAACTCCCACTCTCTGTCAAAGGTTCCACTGTTCAACCAATGATTGATACGATCCCAGTGCCACTCATTTTTTGTCGTGATACTCCATCGGTACTCGGTATTCTTTGTTTCCTGAGCGTTTTCGTCTGGATCAGCGGGTTGCCACGTCACCCAGAACGAGTCACTGTTCCCATCCCACACAAAGACATGACCCCACAATGCATAGGTGCCTGCTTCAGGAATGTTAATTACAAATTCTGCCCACCCTTGGTCACCACCACCTGTTGCTGGCGGTCCTTCCATCCAGACGTATTTTCCATCAGATGCTTCACCATCTTCGGCGATTACCATCGGAGCTTCAATTGTGTTTGCCATTTCAGCCTCAATTGCACGGTCATAACTATAACTGATGCCGTTTGCAAATAGTAAACCGGTCATCAAACAGATACTTAATATTAACTTTTGATAGCGCATAAAAACATCTCCTTACATTATGAATTGACACAAAATATGTGCCATTTGTTTTCCGCCATTTTCGTACTGACGGTAATTCTATCGGGATTTAAGTTTACCCCACTGTTGATATTGTAAAAATAACGGTTCTATCGGTAGTGTAGCAGCACTACGCTGCCATTTCGGTTGTGTTGCCCAAGCTCCATTGTCAATTAGTTCACGGCGCCCGCTTCCGTCTGCATTCATCAGGTGGATTACCCATCTTCCATCCCGCTCGGACTGAAAAGCGATTAAGCTACCATCTGGCGACCACGCTGGAACGGCTTCATCTGTTGGCGTATCAGTAAGAGCATGCTTGTTCCCACCGTCCGCAGCATCCATTAGGTAAAGATCAAGGGCTGCTTGATCTTTACCTTGGCGCATAGAGGAATATACAATACGCTTGCCATCAGGTGACCACGCCGGATAGGTATCCATCAACGGTTGATGCGTTAATCGTTGTTCCTCGCGGGTCGTTATATTGATAATGTAAATGTCCCAATTTAACCGACGTTTTGAGTGAAAAGCAAGTTTCTTTCCATCCGGGGACCAGGTCGATATTCCATCTTCAAAAAGATTTTTAGTTAAGTTTTCCACCACTCCACTTTCTAACTCTAAAAGATAGATGTTGGAATGCCCTTCGCGATTTGAGATAAAAGCCAAACGCTTACCATCTGGTGCCCATGATGGTGCTTTATCTGTTGCTGGATGATGTGTTAATCTTCTCTGATGCGTGCCATCAGCTTGCATCACATAGATTTCGTGGTTAGCATCGCGCCGTGAGAAAAAAGCTATCTTTGTACCATCCGGTGACCACATTGGATAATAATCCGCAGCAGGGTTAAGTGTAAGATTCACAGCCGCTTTTCCAGCGGAATCTGTTAGGTAAATCTCCCAATTTCCACTGATATCCGAAGCAAAGGCTATCGGCACAGAACGCGGTTGGCTGAATGCACTATCTATTCCAAATAAGAGTACTAACACCCCAAAAACTACACTCGTTATCTTAATTGAATTCATATTTTTTGTCAATACTTTATTTTTTATTCGTATATCAAAATTTACCATCGCGCATCTCAAAATGAGTCGGTTTTTGCAGTGTTGTCCCACCTATCCGAACCCATTCTGCTACCCACTCAATCATTTGACCTAAAGATACACACGGATACCCAAACAACTGGTGACATAACGAAGCATTGCTCAGCAGCGCCGTCTCTGCCTCTTCTCCCTCAAAATGGACAGGTTTATTGAAAATTTCCCCGAAACACATCGCTAAATATCGGATGGAAACAGTCTCTGGTCCCGTCACGTTGAGGATCAAGGGCGGACTTTGACAGTGCACAAAAGAACACAATGCTATAGCGTTCGCATCCCTTTGCCATATTACGTTCACATTTCCCATTTCAAGAGATATTGGTTCTCCAGTGTAGACTTTTTCTGCTATATCAAGTAGTATGCCATATCGGAGTTCAATTGCGTAATTCAATCGGAGAATCGCCATCGGTGTTCCGTATTGTTCCGAGAAAAAACAACATATCCGCTCCCTGCCAAGACACGATTGAGCATACTCCCCTATTGGTGCAACGAGGGAACTTTCTGTCGCCCCTCCATGGGAAATAGACGTCAACGGATAAACATTGCCTGTTGAAAAAACTACCAATCGAGAATCTCTAAATTTTTCTGCCACACGCCCCGGCATGTAAGTGTTTAACGCCCAAGTCAAATTCTCGTTCCCAGTTGAACCGAACTTCCTACCTGCCATAAAAATCATATTTTGAATATCAGGTAGATTTTGCAGACTTTTTTCAGAAAGTAGGTCCGCGATAATAGTTTCAATTCCGACTTCATGCAGGGATTCCTGTATGCTGGGGGTTGAAAAACGGGATACACCGATAACCTTTTTAGTAACACCCGCACAATCAATAGAACGTTTTGCCAACTTTGCAAGCGAAGGTCCCATCTTCCCGCCAACACCAAGAATAAGGATATCCCCTTCTAAAGAGGCAATTGCCGATATTACCTCGGTTGTTGGTTCTGATAAATATAATTCTAATTGCGATTCTGTTTTTATCAAAGCGATACAAAAGTAAGAGAGCTAATGTGGTGAATTACGAAATTTAAAAATATATTTTTCAGTTGATACATTTGTAGTAGCGCAATTCATTGCCAAATCAACGCCAAATACGCGTATGGTATTTGGCGCCTCGGACATTAAAAATTACTTGGGCATAACAGTATAGTAAGCAGGCGCCATGTTGTCGTCCTACATCTGAAGTATAGTAAAAAGTTTAGTAAATGTCAAGAAAAAATCAGAAGCGCCAAGATTTACAAAAAAAAATTGACAAACTTAATAATTTTCTGTAAAATAGAGAACTATGAATGCAATTGAATTGACCAAAACACTTATCGGATATGACACAGTAAGCCCTAAAAGCAACGTTGCGGTAATGGACTTCCTTACCGAAACGTTGGAATCTATCGGGTGTGAAGTTGAACGGGTTGAATATAACGATCCAGCAGGTACGTTGAAGGTTAATCTGATTGGCCGTAAAGGGCAGAGGACGAGTGAACGTGGGTTGGCACTTCTTGGACACATAGACACCGTGCCTGCCATCGGTTGGTCAGAAAACCCGTTTGAGGCACGGATTGTCGGCGACAAGATGTATGGACGCGGCAGCTGCGATATGAAAGGGAGCGTTGCTTGTATGATTGCGGTTGCGTCTCGGTACGATGCTTCTGACTTACATGCCCCGCTTTATGTGGTAATTACGGCTGATGAAGAGGTAGGTTATTTCGGCGCGCGTGCTGTTGCAGAAAAATCAGAGATGTTTAAACAGCATGGATTCCCACAATACGGAGTCGTCGGTGAGCCAACAGAACTAAAAGCCGTTTATGCACACAAAGGGGCAGTTAGGTTTTCCGTCACTGCACACGGGCGCGCAGCACACAGCAGCACAGGCGAAGGTGACAATGCGAACCTTAAACTCATTCCGTTTCTTTCAGAAATGCGTGAGATCCATCAGGAATTAACAACTGATAAGCAATACTTCAATTCTGAATTTACGCCACCTTTCACAGATTGGAATATCACCATCAGTGATGGAGAGTGTACCGCGAATATCACCGCGCCGAGAAGTGTATGTACTATAAACTACCGCCCAATGCCGGGTGATGATCCACAGGTATGGATAGATAGGGGACGCGATGCTGCGGAAAAATATGGATTAGAGTTTGACCTTTTCATCAATGCCGGCCCCGTGCGTACGCCACCTGATGCTGAGATTATTCAAGCAGCCCTTGAAATTACTGGAGACACGAAACCGCATACTGTTGCTTATAGCACTGATGCAGCAGTCTTTTCCAAACACATGGACACCGTTATAATAGGACCTGGTAGTATTCTGCAGGCACATACGGTTGATGAATGGATGGCATTAGATCAGTTTGATAAAGGAATCAATATCTTTAGTCAGTTTGTGGATCGGTTTTGTGTTTAGACCATTTTCGTTGAATAGTCAAGTTAAGTTCTTTCTGGCAGATTTTGGAAAAAGACAGCATCCGGTTTTACCCATTCTGCCTCGCCGTCTGCCCATACCTCGCGTTTCCAGATAGGCACAATCTGTTTAAGGCGATTCATTGCATATTGGCACGCTTCAAACCCGTCTTTGCGATGCGGGGAAGCAACCGCTACTGCTACACTCACTTCACCGATTTCCAGTTTCCCCACACGATGAATCATCGCAACGCGATGGATACCCCACTTTTCCGAAATTTCCTCTGCAATCTCCGCCATCTTCTTTTCCGCCATCGGTGGGTATGCTTCATACTCAAGGTATTTTGTCGGTCTGCCATCTGTATTATTCCGAACGGTGCCAAAAAATAGAACCACCGCGCCTGCATCTGGTGCCTCCACAGCCTCCCGAACCTCTGCACCTGTAATGACTTCAGTGGTTATTTTAAACATTATTCCCTCCAGTTACCGGCGGAATTAATGCGACTTCATCGCCTTCAGTGAGTTCAGTGTTCTCAGTAGCGTATTCCCAATTGACAGACATTTGCATCACTTCATAGAACTCGGCAATTTCTGGCCACTCTTCTTCAAGTCGTTTTAAAATCGTTTGGACGGTGGCACCTTCCGGAAGTTGCATCTCTTCTTCGGATCTATCTAACATCTCGTGGCATACGGCAAAGTATTTGACTGTAACCTTCATTAGGGCTCCTTCGCTGTTTATTTTAGGTCAAATATAGTTTTTAACAGTATATCATAACGGTGGGGTGGAGTCAAATTAGCGTTGGATTTGAAGTCAATCTTATGAAGATTAAGAAAATACTTCGGTAATTCTAATTCTTCCCAAACCCGGTAGATGCGGTTTCCTAACCGCATCGGAGTTTCTCCAAAATTACCGAATTAATAACTTAATCTTCAGTTGATTGACTAACTGTGTAAGTAGGTGTATAATTTGTGTAAATATGCTTTCTGAGTTGAAGTAAAATCAACAGATAATATAAAAAGGTAAAATCATGAAAAAAACAGTTCGAAATATCTTTTGTAGTCTAATTCTGCTAAATATCGTCTGGATGGGAAGTGCAGATGAAAGCGCGCTCAAAAATTCGGACGGTTCATGGAAATGGACCAATCGTCTCATCCATGAAACAAGCCCCTATCTACTGTTGCATGCACATAATCCTGTTGAATGGTATCCTTGGAGTGATGAAGCATTAGACCGCGCGAAAAAAGAAAACAAACCTATTTTTCTCTCCGTTGGCTATTCCACGTGCTATTGGTGTCACGTAATGGAGCGGAAAGTCTTCTCAAATCCAGAAATTGCTGAGCAGATGAACAAAAACTTCATCAATATCAAAATTGATAGAGAGGAACGACCTGACTTAGACGAAATTTATATGACCGCAACACAGCTATTAATGCGACGTGGTGGGTGGCCAAACTCAGTTTTTCTTACGCCTGATTTGAAACCTTTTTTTGCTGGCACGTATTTCCCTCCAACAGATATGCCGAACAGACCGGGTTTTCCAACGATTTTGACCGCAGTGCATGAAGCATGGGTAACACGAGAAGCAGAGGTAATTGACTCTGCGAATCGGATAACACAAGTCATTGAAGGCGCAATAAGTACAGGATTTACCGCTCTCACTGCTAAATCCCTTGATCGTTCCCTTATCTCTGCCGCTGTTGCACACCTAAAAGCTAACTACAAACACGCTTATGGCGGATTTAGCGATGCTCCTAAATTTCCAAGCCCTGCGAATCTGGAATTTTTGTTGAAGGAATATGAACGCACTTCTGACGAATCGTTGATGAGAATGGTGACACGGACCTTAGATATGATGGCTTACGGTGGGATTTATGACCAAATCGGCGGCGGATTTCATAGATATTCAGTTGACGCAAAGTGGCTCGTGCCTCATTTTGAGAAAATGCTTTATGACAACGCACAATTGGCGAAAATATATCTTCAAGCTTTCCAGTTAACAAAAAAACCGCAGTACCGCCGCATTGCTGAGGAGATATTTAGTTTTATTTTTCGTGAGATGACAGCACCTGAAGGCGGTTTCTATTCTGCATTAGACGCGGAAACGGACGCAGAGGAGGGAAAATACTATGTTTGGACAGCAGATGATGTTAAAAACGCTCTCCCTCAAAAAGCTATCCAACAGTTTACCTCCGTTTACGGTGTGGATAAGGGCCCAAACTTTGAAGGCAAAAATGTTCTCTATGTGCCTAACGCAGCAGAATCGGAAGTCTCTCTCAAGTCTTTGAAATCTGCGCGAGAAACACTTTTAGCAGCTCGGTTTGAACGCGAACGCCCGCTGCTGGATACAAAGATCATTGTCAGTTGGAACGGCTTAATGATAGATGCCCTTGCTTATGGGTACGAAGTGCTTGGCGAGGAAAAGTATCTAACTGCTGCATCAAAAGCCGCACAGTTTATTCTCGACACACTGAGAAAACCGAACGGTGAATTACGGCATACATACACCGCTGGCGTTACGAAGTACGATGCTTATCTTGATGATTACGCGTTTTTCGCGCGTGGTCTGATCGGATTGCATAGTGCTACAGGGGAAGAACGTTGGCTACGTGAAGCGACAACCCTAACCGATAAGATGATTCAATTTTTTGGGGACGACAAAAATGGTGGGTTCTATTTTACAAAGGCAGATGCGAAGCAGTTGATTGTCCGCACCAAAAAACCTCACGATTCCGCAATTCCTTCTGGGAACGCAGTGGCAGTCAACAACCTCTTAATGCTTGCGCCAAGTTACCGAAACTACGCTAAGAAAACACTTCTTAGTTTCAGTAATGCCATGGAGGAATCGCCCTCGTCTTTCATGCACATGCTCTATGCACTCAACGGGTACTTAAGCTTAGGTGAAAATCGTGATGTGTCAACACAGCGAAGCAAGCAGGAACTTGACGGTTTAACGCAATCACTTGTAACAGCAACAGCAAAAGTTAAAACGTCCACTACGGGCAAACAATTTGACGTGGAAATTCAGGTTAAAATTGCGGCAGGTTGGCACATTAATGCAAATCCAGCAGGTCAGGATAACTTAATTCCGACTACTATCACCATTGTTAAGGATGCTCCAATAGAGATTGCTGAGGTAAAATATCCAAAGGGCAAATCGGTGCAATTTGGGTTTAGCACAGAATCTTTGAACGTTTATGAAAACACGTTTACAATTCCTCTGAAGTTGAAAGAGAAAGCGAATACACCCATTAAGAAAAACGTTTCGATCACCTTAAAACTTAACTATCAAGCTTGCAATGATACGGAGTGTTTGTTACCGCAGACATTGGACATCCCGTTGAAATTACAGTAGGTGCAAGACATCTTCAAATTCATGTGTTATACCATTTTTATAGGATGATAGGACAATAGAAAAACCCAAGCAATACGCAGGAATACCCAAACTAAACACCTACGATGCTATATACGTTTTTTTACAATTGATACCTGATGGTACTGTGGACAAAACAAAACTGATACACCATCTTTCCTTAACATTTGTGCCGTTTATCAAGAAGAAGAAAAATAAAGATTGTCATTAAGAAAAGGAATTAGTGCTAAAGTTATTCCTTGAACCTGGTTTTGTAACCTATCAATCTCACCATTTGTCAAAAACCCAACAGTACCATGTTCACGTGCGTTGAAACTATCATTGGCAAGTTCACCAATGGCACGTCCGAACCCTTTATTGGTCAAAAGGTCTTTGGATATCGCGCTGGGCAATTCATAAAGTCCGGTTGTGGCAAAACTGTCTCGATTGTGTTGATCTAAAATATAGACCACATTGAAAATAAACGGCCTATTATGCAATTGAAGGACACCGCCTTCAATTCCGATAAAAAATGCCGCGCCGAGGTTCTGTTGATCATTTATCCGTTTAACGTTTCCAGCACGATTTTTGGCACCTTCAAATGTCTCATCATTAATAGGCTGCTCGGCAACACCTGAATCAACAAGTATACCTTCGACCTCTATATGTTCAAAAAATGTTAAAAAACTTTCCCGCACACTCTGAATTTTCACCGGATTTTCGGAACCGACCAAGACTTTCATAACACCTCCAAGGGACTACGAGACTCACGCAAATTGCACAAATATCGTACATTTAGAAATGGTATTATAATTCATCCACATGCGCCCGAATCTTCTGGAATGCATCTAAAATCAGTTGCATATCGTCTGTGTCACCTAAAAACATAGCATGTCCAAAACTGCAGACCTCTTCCTGATACACCCGTTCAGCTTCTGGGCAGTGAACCTTACTGTAATCAATTGCTTGGTCACCAAGGTATTCACGAGGCAATCCGAGTTGGTCAAACAACTCTGGACTACCAAAAGGACCTTCGTTATAGATAGGTTGTCCATGTGCACCGACACCACACGGAACACCTTCTGCCCCAAGTGCTTCTAAAAATCTGCCACGTGAGATGCCGCCGAATTCTTCAGAAACGAAGCGGAAATCCCAATAGTAAAAACACCAGCGGGTGACGCGTTCGTCGCGTGGAATCGGATGGATTCCCTCAATCTCTTCCATACCCTTCATAAGATATGCGATATTACGTTCGCGTGTCTCTACCTGTTCATCAAACCGTGCCAGTTGAGATAGTAAGAGCGCAGCTTGGAGATTCGTCATCCGCATGTTCAAATTTGCGACTTGATTCGCGCTGTTTGCAAGTGCTTCATCGTTTGTTATCACCATTCCACCTTCACCGCACGTCAACGTCTTTCCTATCTGAAAACTGAACGTGCCGAGATGTCCAATTGAACCCATCCCTTTTCCACGCCATTGTGAACCGTGTGCATGTGCGCAATCCTCAATTACCTTAAGATTGTGTCTTTCAGCAATATCCATAATCGCGTCCATATCGGCAGGATAGCCTCCGTTATGCACCGGGATAATCGCTCGCGTTCGCGGGGTGATTGCCGCCTCAATTGCATCTGGCGCGATGTTATAGGTGAGTGGGTCTACATCAACGATAACCGGCACTGCATTGACGCACACAACCGATGTCCCTGTTGCTACGAATGTAAGTGCAGGCACAATGACCTCATCACCCGCTGTGACACCAGCAGCCTTTAGCGCACATTGTAACGCCACAGTGCCGTTTGCGAGCGGAATACCGTATTTTGCATCTTGATACGCAGCAAACTTTTCACCGACTTCATCAACTTTTTCGCGTCTGTTCCACGCGCCGCTGCGTAGCACCTCTAACAGTGCATTCTCTTCAGTTTCATCAAAAATTGGCCAACTTTTACCTAAACCGCTTTTGACAACGGGTTCGCCGCCATTTATTGCTAACTTTGCCATGTTTGTGCCTCCTTTGTTATATACTTCAGTGTCTGAATATTATTTTTAACCTTTTATCTTCTATACCTATATCGGTTCTGGGTTACGGAAGGTTTTCAGCGAACCAGTCTAATGAAGGCCATATTTTGCATACATCAGTGATTAATTTCGCGGCTCTTTCCTGAATTTCATTGATATCCCATGTATCATGTTCGCAAATTTCGTTATTTAATTGTAAGATTGAATGTTCATTTAAAGCCCCTTTCTTATCAGAAAATGGAGCATTGCTCATACTAGCGTTAAGCTTCCTTGTTACCAGCGTTAGGTTGCCTATACTTTGCAATAAATGATCTCTTGCTAATGCAAGATTAAATGCATCCAAATAGGACGCCTCAGCTAAATTATCTCTTGAAGGATTATCTAAATCTATTTCAGAAAACAAGTCTCTGTAAAAAAGTTCATTGCTTGCAACATCTCTATCCACAGAAACAGTATAATTTCTGGCAGAGTCGTTCTCATAAATTACAGATCCTTCTCCAATCGGCAAAGTCCAAGTTCCTTTCCATTTGATTGGTATTATATGTTCTAAAGTAAGTCGGTTGTTAAAAGGGAGTTCGTTTGTTTCAGTGAACCTATTTTCGTTCCTTTTCATAATTTCAATTTGATATAAGATATAACGGATAAGTCTTTCCTTAATTTGTCCAGCGGTTTCGAACCAACGTCTCTCCAATGCGGCTCTGACAGCACGATTATCTGGAAAAACTATGGTAGAGTCTTCTGGAAAAAGCTGAAGATCTTCATCATAATGTATGTGCAGGGCAGGCTGCATCTCTTTATCTTTCGGATATTTTCTGGTACCAGATGTTTGGTTAGACAACTGTTTGACGAGATCCTCTATACTAAAATCGTCACTAAATTTTCTAATTAACTCGGAAAAGAATATGTTGTAGTTCTTAAGGCCGTTTTTACCTCGGCAGCACAACATACGACGGACCGTATAAGATTCCAAAATATCAAAGACATAATTAAGTTCATCACCTGATAGTCCTACCTCACATTTCACAAATAATATGAATGGATGCAAAGTAGTGATCTCAAAAGTGTCGTAGAATTTCATTCTCTTCTCAATTGTTGAATCGCCCTTGCAATCCGTCATTTTTTGATAGACTTGCGAATACCTTTTTAATTCAGAAAATTCATGTTCAACGCCTTTGTTTGCATTCTGTAGTTTTTTGTGATATTGCTTCTGATAGATGTTGAATTCTTCTTTAACTTTAACCTTCTCTGTCCCCAATTTTGCCATTAGGAAATGGTGAAGGAATAGTTCAGATAATGTGCGATCCTTTTCTTCTCGATTCCAATAAGGAGTTTCAAAATGGTCCCAATACTGTCTATATAAACGATCTCTATCTTGATGAGCACGTAGAAACAGATTATTTCTAAGCAAATCGAATTCACTAGGTTTTTTACCTCTTACATTTATTGATTCAAATATTTTCTCGGGTTCGTCCTCTGAATCAAGTAATATTTGAACAAACCCAAAGTTATTTACGATAGAATCAAATAGCATGTCCATTTTGTCATAGGTGTCTTGCACATAACCGACTATCTCAGTTTTGAAGAAATTATACGCTTCTCGAATGCGTCCACTACTCTCATCTTCATCGTTATCAACTAATTCCAAGAATTGTTCTTTATCAAAGTCTTTTGGAATTAGTTTATATCGTAATTCACCACCTTGTGATCTTGTCCTATTTAAGATCAGTCTATTGGCATCTTCTTCAATGCCCTCATATTTGACAGCTTCTTTAGCTATATCTCTCAGTGCACAAAGAATAATTTGAAAAGTTGTTAGACGCTGTTGACCGTCAATAATCTCATAAATTTCATTCTTTATTCCTCCATTATCATTCGATTGAGTCTCTTTCTGAATTACTAATGTGCCAGTAAAATGGCTTCCTTGTTGTGAGTATCTGTCTTTGATATCGTTCCAAAGAGGTTGCCACTGATCTTCTTTATCCCAAACGTAATGACGTTGAAAAAGAGGTATCTTATACTGGGCTTTCTTACCAAATAAGGAATCTACAGTTTCTTCTGTTACTTTCACTTCTAAACTCTCCTAACATGTTGCGCTAAAAAAGTATAAGTATTTATTTTGCTTAATATGTATCTCGTGTGATTTTCAGTTATCAACACTTAAAATCTAACACACGACCATTTTGATGTCAATACAGTATGAAAACAATATCTCTTGCAGATTATATCTAAATCCGTTATAGTTATGTTATGACATCAACAAATCAGACACTCACAGTAATTAATGGAATCAAGGTTGGGCATGCTACCGATACAACTGCACGGACAGGATGTACCGTTATCCTCTGTCCAGAAGGTGCAACGGCAGGCATTGATGTGCGCGGGGCTGCTCCCGGTTCACGCGAAACGGAAGCGATTCGTCCCGGACGCTTAATCCAAAAAGTGCATGCAATCTTACTAACAGGCGGCAGTGCATTCGGATTGGATGCTGCAGGCGGTGTTGTCCAATATCTTGAAGAAAAGGGTGTAGGATTTCCCGCAGGTTCCGTGCGTGTACCGATTGTGCCTGCGGCGGTCATTTTCGACTTAGCGATAGGTGATGCAAAGGTGCGTCCCGATAGAGAAATGGGTTATCAGGCATGCCTTAACGCTACAGATGAACCTATTGCGATGGGTGTTGTCGGTGCAGGAACAGGTGCTACTGTTGGTAAAGCGCCCGGTCTTACACCTTCATCGGGCGGTGTGGGTTCAGCATCTAAAAGACTGAATTCCGGTTTAATCGTTGCTGCCCTTGTGGTTGTGAATGCGTTGGGGAACGTTGTGAATTCCGAAACTGGTGAAATCGTTGCAGGAGGGAAGATAGATGGCAGTTTCGTGAACATCACGGAACGACTTTTGGATGCGAGTATCGCACCCGGAACAAACACAACCATTGGTGTTGTTGCCACAAATGCCATGCTTTCTGTTGCAGAAGCGACACGGGTTGCAGAGATGGCACACGACGGTATGGCGCGTGCGCTCCGACCATCACATACTATGTTTGATGGTGATACGCTCTTTACCCTTGCTACTGGGACACATACTGGTAGCAGTGTGAACACTATCGGCATTCTCGCTGCAGAGGTAGTTGATGAGGCGATTATCACTGCTGTTACCACATTTTCTGTGTCTAATCAGTGAACTTCCAGATCCTTTATTTTAGTTGTGGCAGTTTATCGGACAAAACACTTTTGCACAACTATTATGATAATACAAACAAAATACGGACTCGAAAAAACTGAGGGAAAATCAAGTTTCAAAATTCTCTTGACAAATAAACAAAAATTACATATAATAAAAGTAGGATTAGGGAAAATGCCGTATAACTTAAAAACAGATAAAGGGAGAAAAACATGGCAACCACGGTACGATACAAAGATGGTGTCACAATTTTGGAACCATCCGGTAAAATTATGGGTGCTGGCGTATCCGAACTGAGAGAAGTAATCACAGCAGAGGTAGATGCCTCTGATACGCCGAAAATCCTTATTGACTTCGAAAAGGTCAATATGATGGACAGTTCCGGTCTTGGAACACTGATGGGGGCACATGTCACTATTACTCGACAAGGTGGCAGAGTTGGTGTTCTCAATGTCGGAAAAAATATCAAAAACTTGATTGTGCGGAGTCGGCTCGCAAGTATCTTTGAACACTTTAATACTGAAGATGAAGCTGTTTCAGCTTTAAGCAGCGATGCTTAACGCACATTTCATAAACGCAGCAACTTGGAGGCTGCACCAATGGCGATCACTCAATCAGAGCGGGATGGCGTTTTCATCTTTAAACTTGAGGGTAGAATTATTGCACCGGATGTCCAAGACTTAACAGATGTCGTTCAAAACACCCTTTCACAGGTAAATGACTCACCGAAACTTGTCTTCGACTTCAAAGACGTTACCGGAATGGACAGTTCTGGTCTCGGTGCTTTGATGAAAATCTATGCTGATATTCATCCACTCGGTGGAACAATTGCTGTGATAAATGTCAATAAACATGTTAAAAACCTCATTGTCATGGCGAGACTCATTACTGTCTTCCGTAACTTTGAGAGTGAAGACGAAGCAGTTTGGGCACTATTGAATCCGCCATCCGAGTCGCCACAATAATTTGTAAGGCTGTCTCATGATAAAAAATATCCTCGTTTCTATAGGCGATACGGATTTCGAAAGAAACGCCTTTGATTACGCTGGACAACTTGCAGTTCTTTTAGGAACACACCTCTCTTGCGTCTTTTTTCAAGACAGTTCCCACGGTGGAAGTGCAGAAGTCGCGGAAACCGTGCTGCGCCGAACCGAAAAAGAATGTTCACTTTACGATTTTTTGGATTACCACATTGAAGCGGTGGCAGGCAACCCGCGACAGATGATTTGCCAAAAAGCACATTCCGCCGATTTGGTCGTAGTCGGACTTCCCGAAGATATTAAAACGCGTGGGCTAAAACTTATTCAAAACCAAATTGATGATGTCCTTGCACATATTACAAAGCCTATCATCGTCGTTCACGAACAGTGCACCCTATTACGCAAAATTTTAGTTGTTAACCACGGGGATATTTATTCTGACCATGTCCTCTCACTCTCCGCAGAAATCGGTGAATTGACGAAGTCCGAAATTCTCGGCTTAGCCCTTTCAAATACTACTCAAGAAGCAACAGAGATAAAGCAACAGATGGAAGCTTACCTCGAATTCTACGATGTCACCACTGAATTTCTCACTGCCCTCGGTTTTACAGTAACAAATATATTGGAAAACGCGGAAGCAAACGATTGCGATCTAATCGCTCTCAGCGCAAGCCACCACGGACGATTATATGAGATGGTTTTTCAAAGTACCACACAAACTGTCGTTAAACTTGCCAATCGTGCCGTTTTAGTAACTAAATAATGGGGACCCACATGATATCTGAAACTCTAAAAAACCTCCCTTTTTTACAGATGTCATCGGATATGTTTGGATATATCCATCCTGACGGTAAACTTCTCCCACTCAATCCTGCATGGGAACAGACCCTCGGTTTCACTTGCGCAGAACTCCAATCGCGGCAATGGATGGAACTTGTTCATCCTGACGATCAACAATCCACTTCAGCTGAATTCACGAAACTAAAAACAGAAGACTGCAATATTATCTCTTTTGAAAATCGCTTTTTGTGTAGTAATGACGATTACAAAAGGCTTCTCTGGTCAGTACAGTCCGATCCAGATCATCCCCGCTATTGTGCTATTGCGAAGGATATAACGAGACAAAAGCGGATTGAGGCGAAACTCCGGGAAAATGAAACACGGTTTAAGCAATTAGCGCAAACCCATTCACAAGAAAGTGATTTCCTCCATACTCTCATGGATAATGCCCCCGACCATATCTATTTTAAAGATATTGAGAGTAAATTTATACGTATAAATCGGTCACTTGCAAATCGATTCGGTCTCAAAAATCCTGCAGAAGCCGTAGGTAAAAGCGACTTCGATTTTTTTACGCGTGAACATGCACAAGAAGCATATCAAGATGAACGAACGGTAATTGACACAGGAAAACCGATTGAGGGAAAACGCGAAAAAGAAACCTGGCCAGGCGGACAAGATACATGGGTATCTACGACAAAAGTACCAATTCGAGATAGAGGTGGACGTATCAAAGGCACATGTGGCATTTCTCGAGACATTACAGAGTATCATCGTGCAGATCGGGCACTTCGCGATTCTGAGGCAAAATGGCGGTCCTTAGTGGAAAGCGCGCCTGACATTATCACAACACTTGATCTTGACCACCGATTGCAGTTTATCAATCGTATTCCAGCAGGTGTTGACCTCACAATAGAAGATGTCGTTGGGGAAAGTGTGTTTGATTTTCTAACTGATGAGCATCATGAAGGATTTCGAAAGGCATGCCAACAGGTTATTGAAACCGGTGAAGTCGCAGGCTATGAAATTCAGGGAAGAATCAGTCGAAATTGGTACGCATCATGGATTGCTCCCATTAAACGCGAAGGTAAACTTGTTGGGTTCGTTATGACGTCAACAAATATTACAGGCCGGAAACAAGCCGAAACAGAATTGCAAGAAAGTGAACAACGTTTTCGGCGCGCAGTGCTAAACGCTCCCCTACCGATTATGATCCATGCCGAGAATGGCGAGGTAATTCTCATTAGCCGCACATGGACAGAACTTACCGGATATACTTCTGAGGAGATGACGACTATTTCTAAATGGTTAGAACAAGCAAACAGTGAAATGAGCGAACAGATTCAAGAATACCTCATACAAGTAAATCAGAAGAAGGAACGGAGCGCGCCAGAACAATACGAAATTATGACGAAGGCAGGCAAAAAACAGATATGGGAATTTAGTTCCTCTTTACTTGGCACCCAACCTGATGGACAACGGATCATTATTAGCATGGCACTTAACAATACTGATCGCATAAAAGCACAACAAGCCATGCAAAGTGCCAAGGAAACAGCCGAATATGCAAGCAGAGCAAAAAGCGATTTCCTTGCCAACATGAGTCATGAATTACGAACGCCTTTGAATGCTATTATCGGATTCGCAGAAATTCTCAGAGATGAACTTGTGGGACCAGTTAACGATGAACAGAAAGAATGTGTCAACGATATCCGCATGAGTGGGCAACATCTTCTCGAAATGATTAACGATATTTTGGACCTCTCAAAGATTGAAGCAGGAAAGATGTTCTTACAACTTGAAGAATTTGCAATCGTTGATGCGGTTGAAGAAGTTAACGCAATCATTAAGGCACTTGCTCTCAAAAAGAACATCGAACTTACACTGGAGTACCAGCAAAATGCGATGATTCATGCTGATCGTGTCAAAGTGAAGCAAATCTTCTACAATTTGCTTTCAAACGCTATCAAGTTTACACCAGAAGGTGGCAAAGTAACAACATATATGGAAACCACACCTACCGATTTACACGTCAAAGTCATAGATACTGGCATAGGAATTGCCGAAGAAGATCGAATGAAGCTTTTTGCGCCTTTTACACAAATTGACACTTCCAAGTCAAGACGATACGGTGGGACAGGACTCGGCCTTGCTTTGACACAACGTTTGATAGAGTTACATGGCGGACAAATCCAGGTAACAAGCGAAGAGGAAAAGGGAAGTACTTTTTCCTTTAATATTCCTACAGACCAACCTGATCCAAGTACATAGTTTCGTATACCAACGGTTCAGGTAGTATAAAACCAATTGATGAATCTCGCCAAAATTACGGCATGAGATTCACTTTGACGGTTTCAAAACCTCACCGCTTCCTGAAGTTCCCGATACCGCGCCTCAATTTCGCTAAACTGCACAGTCTTCTGCCGATTGATGCTAAAATCCTCAATGTTAAATGATGCAACAACAGTGCCATACATCATCGCTTTACGAATTGAACCTTCCGATACATCACCGACAGATGCAAGGTAACCCATAAAACCCCCAGCAAAAGTATCGCCCGCTCCTGTAGGATCAATAACGGCTGTAAGCGGATATGCCGGCGCGCTAAAGAACGATGACTCTGTGATACTGATTGCGCCATGCTCACCCTTTTTGACAATAGCTCGCTTAGGTCCATAACGTAGGATTGCGCGTGCTGCCCGCAATAGGTTAGATTCACCCGTCAGCAATTTTGCTTCGCTATCGTTCAGGATAAGGATGTCCACGCGTTCTATTGTTTTTTCTAACGCTTCCCGCTCCTCATGTATCCAAAAATCCATCGTATCACAGACAACAAGTTTAGGATTAGGTGTCTGCTCAATAATGCTCAGTTGCAATTGCGGAGGGTCGTTTGCTAAAAAGAGATAGGGAGTTTCTTTGTAAGCATCGGGTAAAACGGGATGAAAATCAGCGATAACGTTCAGTTCTGTAAAGAGTGTATCACGCACATTAAAGTCTTCAGCGTATCTGCCGCCCCATCGGAAAGTTTTGCCGTTTTCTACACGTTTTAATCCTTCTAAGCAAATATCTCTGGTTTGCAGGAAGTCAGCGTACGTTTGAGGAAAATCAGCACCCACAACACCGACAAGGCGAACGGGATTACCAAAAAAACTGGCGGCAACAGCAGCATAGGTGCCAGAACCACCTAATACGTCCTCAACACGTTTCTGTGGTGTTTGGACGGTATCTAAAGTGACCGTTCCGACAATTAACACGCCCATCATTTTCTCCATCGGTTATCCTAAAACATTCCGGGACGGTTTTTGTTTTCACGCAATGCACGGATGATTCTGCGCAAACGACGCACAAAAATGACAGCGAGTCCAATTAGGAGCGGATACAGCAAAAACTCAAGCATTGTGGTAATTGTAGGAGGAAATTGAACCTTACCAGACCGTGCTAACCATATCGGCAACAAGAGCAGTGCCGCAAAGAGTAGAATTACTCCTTCCCAGATTTCTGCTTTTTTCATAGGTTTTAGAAAAGTCTAAGTTTGCCTTATGTGCCCATCTCCCACGAGTTGAGGTACTTCTCCTGCTCAGCCGTGAGTGTGTCAATTTCAACACCGAATGCAGCTAACTTCAGTCTTGCAACTTCCTCGTCAATAGATTTGGGAACATCGTAGACCCTATTTTCAAGTTTTTGCTGGTTTTGGGCGATATATTCAAGGGATAGTGCCTGATTAGCAAAACTCATGTCCATAACGCTTGCGGGGTGTCCTTCTGCAGATGCTAAGTTTACTAACCGCCCTTCTCCTATGAGAAAAAGTGTTCGACCATCAGCAAGTGTGTAAGATTCTACAAATTCACGTGCATTGGATTTTTCGGTGGCAAGTTCCTCAAGTGCGGGGATATCTATTTCAACGTTAAAATGTCCTGAATTCGCAATGATTGCACCGTCCTTCATTGCCTCAAAATGTTCTTTTCGAAGGACATGAATATCACCTGTTAGCGTTATCACAAGGCCTGCTTCTTGAACGGCTTGCTGCATCGGCATCACTCTAAAACCGTCCATCACAGCTTCTAACGCCTTCAGAGCGGTTACCTCTGTCACGATGACGTTAGCTCCTAAACCGCGCGCACGGCTTGCGACACCTCTGCCACACCATCCATAACCTGCAACAACAACTGTAGTCCCTGCGATCAGCAGATTAGTCGCGCGAATGATACCGTCTAAAGTACTTTGCCCTGTGCCGTAACGATTATCAAAAAAATGTTTCGTGTCTGCGTCATTAACAGCGATAATAGGGTATTTTAGCACACCTTCGGCAGCCATGCTTTTAAGCCTGATGACACCAGTTGTCGTTTCTTCTGTTCCTGCAATCACTTGTTCAACGAATGCTGGATTTGTCTCTTCCGAATGTAGTTGTGAAACCAAATCAGCACCATCATCCATTGTGATATGAGATTGCGTAGCAAGAGCAGATTGAATGTGTTTATAGTAAGTTTTGGTATCTTCACCGTTAATAGCAAATACCGCTATATCATCATTCACAACAAGGGAAGCAGCGACATCATCTTGTGTGCTAAGAGGATTTGACGCGCACAATGCCAACTCGGCACCGCCTGCCTTTAAAGTCTGCATAAGATTTGCCGTTTCTGTTGTTACATGTAAACACGCGGCAACTTTTATTCCTTTTAGTGGTTGTTCTTTCGCAAAACGTTCGCGGATGGATGTCAGAACCGGCATAAACCGATTTGCCCAATCAATTCGCTGTTTTCCTACATCTGCGATGTCTGTTGTTTTAATATCGTAGTCCATTGTCCTCCTTACACTTTTAGTCTTTCGACATAATCGGTTTGTTCCCACGTGAAACCCGGTTCAGTACGTCCGAAGTGTCCGTAAGCTGCAGTATTTCTGTATATTGGTTTGCGCAGATTTAATCTATCAATGATACCTTCCGGGGTTAGATCGAAATGCTGAGTGACCAATTTGGCTGCCA
The DNA here is from genome assembly GCA_965221425.1 of Candidatus Poribacteria bacterium. Taxonomy (GTDB): domain Bacteria; phylum Poribacteria; class WGA-4E; order WGA-4E; family WGA-3G; genus MSPOR6. The sequence continues at coordinate 3,399,435 of OZ244889.1, forward strand.
ATTCATCGTTTCCTGTTCCAAAAGTGTCGACCATTACTGAAACTGGGGCTTTACGCCCGATTGCATAAGCAATTTGGATTTCGCAACGTTCTGCTAACCCAGCTGCAACGAGATTTTTGGCGGCGTGACGTGAGGCATAAGCTGCGCTTCTATCCACCTTTGTTGCGTCTTTTCCAGAGAGTGCTCCACCTCCATGACGTCCCATGCCTCCGTAGGTATCCACAATAATTTTTCTACCGGTTAATCCAGCGTCACCGTGAGGTCCCCCTGTTACAAAACGCCCTGTTGGGTTGATATGGTATATAATGTTAGGACTCATGAGGTCTTCAGAAATAACTTTTTTGATAACCTCTTCAATTATTCCTTCTTTCAGGTCGGAATCTGCAATGTCAGGATGATGTTGTGATGAGACGACAACAGTCGTCACACGTGTCGGTTTATTATCAACATATTCGACTGTTACTTGGGATTTTCCATCGGGACGAATAAAATCAAGGATACCCTCTTTACGAACTTGTGCTAAACGGTGGGTCAATTGGTGTGCTAAGGTGATTGGCAGAGGCATCAACTCAGGGGTTTCGGTGCATGCGTAACCGAACATGATACCTTGGTCACCAGCACCACCGGGATTGACACCCATTGCAATGTCTGGCGACTGTTTGTCAATAGTAATTAATACTGCGCTGTGTTCAGCATCAAAACCATAGCTTGCATCAGTATATCCGATGTCTGCTATGACTTCGCGGGCAATTTCTTGCAGATTAGGAGCGGCTGATGTGGTAATTTCGCCAGCAATGATGGCGAGTCCTGTCGTTACAAGCGTTTCACAAGCTACTCTACCTTGGGGATCTTCAGTCAGAATAGCATCAAGAATAGCATCAGAAATCTGGTCAGCTAGCTTGTCGGGATGTCCTTCCGTGACTGATTCAGACGTAAACAAAAAATTTCGACTCAATTCGGTTCTCCTGTTTGCATATCTTCACCTTCCTATACGTAAAACGGATATTATCCGTTCTACGTGATAGGTAGTACTTCTGCACATATTTTACCAATTTGCGCAGAAGTACTCTGTTAGACAATAGAGGAAGCAATATTGGACAGAACGCGTTAAGAGAAAATTCCGCCAATTTAGATGTTGATATTTAGCCTACACCTAACTTTCAGAATTTTCAGTATCTGTAGGAGTATCTGTGCTTTCAGTCTCCTCAGAAGTTTCTACGCTTTCAGTCTCCGTAGGAGTATCTGTGCTTTCAGTCTCCTCAGAAGTTTCTACATTTTCAGTCTCCGTAGGAGTTTCAACACTTTCAGTGTCTGCGGGAGTATCTGTGTTTTCAACATCTGCGGAAACTTCCACATCTTCAGTGTTTATAGGCGTATCTGTGCTTTCAGCCTCTTCAGAAGGCTCAACGCTTTCAGTCTCTTCCGTTTCCTGAGAATTTATTAGATTTTCAACATTGTTTTTCCCCATTTCCTGCTTGAGCAGCGCACCCATAATCGTATCTTCTTCTATAGGTTCAGATTCTCTGGGTTCGCGTCGCGGTGCAGGACGCTGGCGGCGGGGGCGTTCCGGGCGTTCTCGCTGTTCTTCTGGTGGTGCTGCAGCTCGTTCTTGGTCTGCTATTGCTGCTTTCAAACTTAAGCCGATACGTCTCCCTTTTGGATCGAGGTTGATGACTTTTACATCTATTTCATCACCGACAGAAACAACCTCTTCGGGTCTTTCGATTCGACGGTCTGCGATTTCAGAGATGTGAATAAGCCCATCAATACCTTCTTCAAGTTTGGTAAAAGCACCAAAACTGGTCAGATTAACAACCCGTCCTCTGACGATAGAACCAATCTTATATTTTTCGGGAACTTCATCCCAAGGATCGGGTTGGGTCTGTTTAAGTCCTAATGAAACGCGTCGTTCAGAAGCGTCAATTTGGAGTACAACAACCTCAACCTCTTCACCTTCTTTCAGTAATTCCTGTGGGTTAGACCCACGATCTGTCCAAGAAAGATCTGAAGTATGAATTAACCCATCAATACCTTCCTCAATCTCAACAAATGCGCCAAAGTTTGTGAGATTTCGGATGCGCCCGGTGATCTTCGTCCCAACGGGATACCTCTGTTCCAAGAGTTCCCAAGGGTTCGGTTGCAATTGTTTGATTCCTAAGGAAATCCGTTTGTCCTCTTTAGAAATTTCAAGGACGATTGCTTCAATCTCATCGCCTTTACTCACAATGCGAGACGGAGCGACGTTACGGCGAGTCCACGCCATTTCTGAAACGTGAATCAAACCCTCAACCGCTTCTTCAAGCTGGACAAAAACACCATAATTGACGATATTTACAACTGTACCGTTTATTCTTGAACCGATAGGATATTTTTCCTCAACATTTTCCCACGGGTCAGGAGTCTTCTGCTTCAATCCCAACGAGATTTTTTCGCTTTCCTGAGCAATAGCGATGACTTGAACTTCAATTTCCTCATCAATAGAAACAATTTCAGATGGATGATTAATACGCTTCCATGCCATATCGGTCTTATGGAGCAACCCATCAACCCCTCCCAGATCAACAAATGCGCCAAAAGCGGTAATGTTCTTGACTACCCCGGTTACCTGCTGACCGACTTCAAGAGTTCTTAGGACTTCCTCTTTCTTTTCCGCCATTTCAGCTTCTAACCATGCTCGACGGGACAAAACAATATTGTGCCGACGTTTACTCATGCTGATGACCTTCATCTGAAAAACTTCTCCGATGTACTGGTCAAGGTTTTGAATAGGTCGTAATTCTACTTGTGAAGCAGGCAAAAATCCTCGCAAAGAGCCTACAGTTACCCGTAATCCGCCTTTAATCCGCTCTGTTACTTGACCTTCTATCGGTGAACCGCTCTCATAAGCTTGTGTTATTTCGTCCCAAACTAATGTCTGATCGGCTATTTTCTTTGAAAGAACAATTTGCCCTTCTGAATCTTCTCTCCGGACGATATAGACATCAATTTCATCGCCCACCTGTACCGAAGGTAAATCATTCTCAACCGAATCAAATTCAGATGCTGGAATATAACCTTCTGATTTAAAACCGATGTCAATCATCACTTCATCACGACTTACATCAACAACGGTCCCTTTGACAATCTCTCCATCAGTAAACGCTTTGAGTGAATTATCATAAGCTTCTTCAAGAGATTCCTGACTCATTGAAGCTGTTTGCTCCTCTGTGTCGCTTCCGGGTTCAACAGTCGCAGCATCTTGATCGGACTCGGCTCCAGAGGTGTCACTTTCTGCCTCAGCAGTTGGGAGAGGTTCATGAGGTTCGGTTTCTGATGCAGTATTCTCAGACTCAGCAGTTTCGGCTTCGGCTGTTTGATCAGCTTCTTCAGATCCAGCTTCGGATGAGGTGCTTTCAGCGGCTTCTTCAGATTCGGTGATCTGCTCAGAATCATCAGTTGAATCCACTTGTGTAGCTTCTTCGGATGGAGATTCCGATTGTTCTGTTTCAGCATTATCAGAAGTTGTTTCTACCTCTGTTTCTGTTTCATTTCCTTCATCGTGCGTAACTTCAGTTGCGGTTTCAACTGATTGTTTTTCTTCTTCCACATCAACGGTGGAATCATCTGTATGCGTCTGTTCGTTATTCATTAAGATACCTGGGTCTCCTCAAAACGCGAAAGAGCGTTAAGTCCGCCAGTTCCTCCTTGTTGCGAAGTGCTTCTGGCACTTTCAAATCGGTTACCTAATAGTATATCACAATGTACATAGAAATGCAACAATAATCTTTCATTTGGAAAACGCTAATTGACATCTATATAGTAAAACCTATAATTAATGGGACACTTCTGTAGCGCAAACTTTTAGTAAATCAACGGTATGAATGCCTTTGGACGAATACGCGTTTGGTATTCGCCATGATTCCCCGTGTCTCATTGGCACAAACTAAAAGTTTGATGCTCAACTTTTGTTGTCGGTTATGCTTCCAAACAGGTTTATCAAAATGTCCCAATAATTTCAAAATTCACTATATTAACGCCAGTTTGATAATAAATGACATCAGCTCAATAATAGGGCTTTTCTCCGAAGGTCCACCTTGCGGTTCTTGAGCATCAAACTTTCCAGTTTGTGTGCTATGGGCGCAAACTGGAAAGTTTGTGCTACAATAGGCTTTTATCAAACTCACGTTATAGTAAACTTTAGAATTAATTGAACATTGTGAGCAGTTCGGTCAGAAAACCGAAACTAACGCAGACGCTGTAGCATAACCTGTTAGGTTGTGTTCCGTTTCTGCACAACCTAACAGGTTATGCTACAAAATGTCCCAATAATTTCAAAGTTCACTATATTACTAAATTTTACACTCCCAATAGAAAGATTGGGTAATGTAAATTTATTTTATGGGATGTTAAAATCCAAAAAATGCTTGATTTTTTCATGAATCTAAACTAAAATTGTAGATACGGATTTAAAATACGGAAGGTGATTTATATGACTGGGACCGAATTTATTACCACTCGGGAAAGTGCGGATGTCAAAATCATTGATGTAAAGACTGACTTAAGTAGTTACGCTGCCTCGGATTTGCGGAAAGTTCTGGAGAATCTTTTGGCGGAAAAGGTGAATAAGGTTGTCGTGAATTTCAGCGAAGTTAGTCATATCAACAGCACCGCAGTAGGCACGTTGGTGGGCATCGCAAAACGACTCCGCCAAAACGGTGGTGATCTCAAATTATGCAATTTAGCTGCAACCCTCACTCGAACTTTTAATCTTATTGGGGCTTCCAGCGTTGTTGAAATTTATGAATCTGAGAAAAGCGCTATTGCAGCTTTTTAATCAATTCCATAAGATTAGAAAAGACTGGTGTTAGCCCATGGAGAATGCCTGCATTGAGTTGAAGCTGCCGAGCGATGTGTATTACCTCGAATCGGTACGTGCGTTTATCGGAAAATTGTGTGAAACACTGAAATTTTCCAAAAAACGGATAGCAGATATCCAACTCGCCCTTGACGAAATTTGTAGTAACGCTGTTTATCATGGGTCCACGTGTGTATCAAATAGAATCCAGTTGCAAATTTCTGTGGACGCGCGTGCGCTTGAAATTGTCGTCCGAGATAAAGGCGGAGACAACACACATGGTTGGTTAACACCTGAGAATTTAGCAGAGATCCAGGCGAAACGCTCACCAGCGAGGGAAAGTGGACATGGTCTGTATCTCATAAAATGTCTCACCGATGTTTATAAACTGGAAGCAAACGCGGTTGGAGGTACAGATGTGACAGCAATTTTTTATCGAGATGTTAATTCAGATACAGGTTAACCCTGAATCGTGACAAGTGTTAAGTCATCCTCATTAGGAAGAGCATCTGTAAATTCCGTGATAGTATCAAAAACATATTGAATAAGCCGCGCAGGTGACTCTTCTTCACACATCGTCACCACGTTTTGGAGCCGTTCTATAGTAAATTCTTCACCTTGAGGGTTTTTGGCTTCATAGACACCATCGGTATAGAGAAAGGTTCTACTTCCAGAATCAAATGGGTAATAGCAATTTTCGTATACAGATTCTTTCCGAATTCCCAAACCGTTTCCGCTATGTTTTTCGGTAATCAGTTCACATTCGGACTGTGAATTATGTTGCAAAAACGGGAAGGGGTGTCCGGCATTTGCACAGATGAGTTGTTTTTTTTCCAGATCAAAGATGCCACAGAAGGCGGTGGCAAACATATATATACGAGAACTAATTATATCGTTAAAACGCATATTGAGTACGTACAGCAGCTGTGCTGGGTTATCTTTTATATATTCCCGATGTTCCATTAAAACCGTTTTGATAAAGACAGTAACGAGGGCAGCAGACGCTCCATGTCCCATTACATCAGAAATTAAGACACCTATCCGATTTTTATCAATTTCCCACAAATCAAAAAAATCCCCACCGACTGCGATTGCAGGCGAACAGTATGAAGCTGTGCGGAATCCTACTAAATCTTGGGAACCGTTTTGAGGAATTATTACTTCTTGAACACTCCGAGCCATCTGAAGTTCTGTCTCTAAACGCACATTGTGTTGCTCAAGCGTATCGTGATAATGCTTAATACGTAAGAGGGATTTAATCCGAGCTAACACTTCAAAACTATTGAAGGGCTTTTCTATAAAGTCATCTGCCCCGGCTTCAACAGCCTGAATTCGGTTTTCTTCTGTATCGCGTAGAGCAGTTATCATGATAATGGGGATAAATTCTGTCGTTTTATCTGATCGGACCTTTGCTAATACTTCATACCCATCTACTTTCGGCATGTTAATATCTAACAAGATCAGATCGGGTGTTTGGTCCCTTACAACGTCTAAAGCTTCCGCACCATCGCCAGCCGTGAGGACAGCGTAACCGCGTGCTTGAAGTTGGATCTGGAGAATTTTGACATTGCGCGGTTCATCATCAACAACAAGAATTTTTGCTGCTTCTTCCCTGTTCATGTTAGATTTCCTTTGAGATGGAGTGCTACGCGTTCTAAAAGTAAGTGGGTATCAATTGGCTTGCTGATATAATCATCACATCCTGCTTTGAGGAGTCGTTCCCGGTCACCGGACATTGCTGCGGCAGTTAATGCGACAATTGGTATGCTGCACAAATCTGGGTTGGCTTTAATTTGTCGGGTTAGTTCTTCGCCACTCTGTCCTGGCAATGCGATGTCCATTAGAATGAGTGCTGGGACAACCTTTTCTAAACACGCTAATGCCTCATCTGCGTCAATCGCTTCAATAACCTCATAGCCTTCGGACTGCAGGACAATGCGAGCAACTTTTCGATTCAACGCTTGGTCTTCTATGACTAAGATTGGCTGCGGATTCTCTGTAGACAACGTATCGCTCCTATGCCCAAAGACATGACAGAAAATGTTTAAAGAGTTTTACGAGACGGTAAATTTGTTTAAAGATCAATTCGAAATATCACTAAGGTTAGCAAGTATAGTAAAACCTTTAATTAATGGGACACTTCTATTGTCCGGTATGTTTCCAAAATAGGTTTATCAAAATGTCCCAGTAATTTCAAAGTTCACTATATAGATTTTAAAACACATAGCGACACCCGTAGGTATAGCTCCAGGTTCGTCAAGGACTCGTGTTACTTTTTGAGAATCAGTTCACTCATTGTCACCCATTGTTATGTTATTAGATTGCAATTCCTGTTTTAACTCATCCACATCTTCAGTCACAACATCTTTCCAATCTTCTAAGGCATCCTCAGATGTATTTATCTGTTCAGTAACAATTGCGTCAAGCTTCGCAAATATTACTCGGAAGTGCTCAGAAGATGCCGTATCATTTAACGATTTTAATTCTATAGAAGCACGTGAAAGGCTTGCGTAAAGAGAGGAAAGGCGTCTGAGTGCGGATCGAGCTTGTGGTTTGATCGCTTCACTTACAGCATTTTCGAGTGACTTTTGCCGAATCCAGGACGATACACCGAATCCTGTTGCGAAGAAAATAAGTTGCAGTAGAACGCTTTCTAAGTTTGTCAAACTTTGAGTTGCTGTTAGGTACACGAAATAAATTAATAAAGCTAAGATACCTAAGGCGATTACAACGAACCCAATCCGCTGGGCAATTTTCAGTTTATCTGAATTATTTGTTAAGTTATCCATATTAAATCCTTTTATAGAATAATGATCATGATTATTGAAACTACAAGTTCTGTAGAAAACTCTATACAATAGAGATAAAGTCGAACGCAACGTCCATTTTCTCTATTATACCATAGTCCTACTTTGAACACACCCCAATTTTGTCTTGAAACTATTGTCGTCTAACGCAATCTAAAGTACATGAATCGCACGAGTATACGCCGCTTCAGCAGATTCCATCAGCATTTCAGAAAGGGTTGGATGTGCATGAACAGTGTGCGCGATGTCCTTTGCAGTCGCACCCAAGCGAATCGCAACAGCAGCTTCATGAATAAGCGTTGAAGCGTGGACACCGACAATATGAACGCCGAGGATATCGCCACTATCAGCATCTGTGACCGTTTTAACGAATCCATCTGCTTCTTGCATTCCTAACGCCATGCCACTTGCACCGTAAGGGAACCTGCCGACCTTAACCTCATATCCCTCATCTGTTGCCTCTTTTTCGGTCATGCCCGCATGCCCAATTTCGGGTAACGTAAAAACACACCACGGAATCACTTGATACTCCATCTCAGTCACTTCACCGAGGCAGTTTTGCGCGGCGACTTTTCCCTCTGCGGAAGCTACGTGTGCCAGCAGATGCCGACTTGCAACATCACCTACAGCATAAATGCCAGGGATGTTCGTCTGCATCTGTTCATTCACAACGATTTTGCCGTTTTCTGTACGGACTCCAACTTTTTCTAATCCGAGCCTATCTGTATTGTAACGTCTACCGATTGAAACAAGCATTTTTTGTGCAGTGTGGTTTTCACCGGATTCAAGCACTGCGGTAACACCCGCGTCCGATTTTTTGATGCTGGTAATATTCGCGCCTGTCTGAATAGAGATACCTTTCCGCTTCATGAAAAGTTGGATATGACGGACAACCTGAACGTCTTCAGTTGCCAAAATTGTAGGCAGAAGTTCCAACACGGTCACCTTGCAACCGAAAGCGTTGAAGATAGAGGCGAATTCACATCCCGAAACTCCACCGCCGACGATAATAAGACTTTCAGGGAGTTCTGCAAGGTTAAGTATTCCTGTTGTGGTCAATACATGGGTTTCATCAATCTCAAAAATAGGTGGCTCAGCAGGTTCAGAACCAGTGGCGATAATGACGTTTTTCACTTTTACCTGTTCGGTTGTGCCATCTGGTTGACTCACGGCAATTGTGTTTTTGTCGGCAAATGAAGCATTACCGTTTATGGTGTGAATTTTGTTTGCTTTAAGCAGCTGACTTATCCCGCCTGCTAACTTTTGGATGACCTCTGTCTTATGCGTTAATGCTTGTGAGTAGTCAACGGTTGTGTCTTGGGCGTTTAGTGCGGGTGTGTTTTGGACCTGCTCAGCAAGATGTGCAATAGAAAAGAGGGTTTTCGTTGGAATACACCCTCTATTTAGACACGTACCGCCCCATTCGCCTTTCTCTATGAGGCAAACGGTGCCGCCAAGTTGTGCTGCTCTAATGGCAGCAACATAACCGCCCGGTCCTCCACCGATAATTCCGACATCATACATAACCATATCTGCTCCTATTTTGAGATGAATATAATTTTATCACAACAGGTCAGGATTGTCAAATTGAGCCTTCAGAGTATATCATCTTTTTTCTTGACACACTTTTTAGACATTGCTAATATGCAAAACGTTAGCAGTCAAAATACATCAACCGTCATCAACATTGGAGAAATTACTTATGAACGAAGAACAGAAATATCTATTTGATTTGACGGGATATATCATAGTTGAAAATGCACTCTCCACCGAAGAGGTTGAGCAGTGTAACGCAGCGATTGACCACCACATAGAACATCTCAGAGAACGTGAAAACTCTTTAGCGGGTGGTTCAGAAGCACTTGCGGGGACAGCACACCGGATGGATATGGGTGGCATATTGGCATGGGAAAAACCTTGGTGTGAACCTTTCCGTGCGTTACTTGTACATCCCAACGTAAAACCGCACTTAGAGGAAATTTTAGGTAAAAAATATAGGCTTGACCACGGACCAGGCTTAATCGCTATGGAAGATGGCACCGAAGGCGGCACTTTACACGGTGGTGGAATTGAACGCCCTAATTTCTCGGAGGCATATTTCTTCAAATATGGGCGCATCTATACTGGACTTACCGTCGTGGAATATATGCTTGCCGATGAAGGGCCTGGCGATGGTGGACTCGCGATCATTCCCGGCAGCCATAAAGCGAATTTGCCATGTCCGAGTAATATGAAACGGTACGAAAAACATCAGAACTTGGTGCTTGAAGTCAACGCGAAGGCAGGTGATGCTGTTATCTTTACGGAGACCTTAACACACGGCACCCTTCCGTGGAAAGCTTCTCATCAACGGCGTGCATTGCTCTATAAATTTAGTCCCGGTTTTCAGGCATACAGTGCAGGGGCACATCGCATTGAATACCCGGATTATATTGAGGACATGTCACCTGAGCAACGCGAAGTGATGGAAGCACCACACATAAGGCATTAGTGGAGAATATTATGGCGAACCTACGAGTAGCAGTTATCGGATGTGGCAGCCGTGGACGCGGTCACATGCAAATACTGTCTGAATTTGAGGATACCGACCTTGTTGCAGTTTGCGATCTGGTAGAAAACGCACGAAACAGTGCTGGTGATACGTTCAACGTCTCAAAACGTTATGACACGATTGAAGCATTGCTGGACAATGAAACACTTGATGCAGTTTTCGTTGCGACGCCTGCACATCTTAACGCAGAAGCCGCTGCGCCGTGTTTAGAACGTGGAGTCAATACACTGCTTGAAAAACCGCCAGGGATGAGTGTTGCAGAAACCATTAATTTACGGGATACTGCGAAGAAAACTGGTGCGAAAGGGATGGTAGGCTGGAATCGCCGTTTTCATCCGATTATTGTAGAAGCAACGCAACGGGTTAAAGCGCGCGGAAACGTCACACAATTGGTCGGCGAATTCCACAAGAGCATCACACGTTTGGCACAATCGCGTAGATTCCCCGAACACTTGATGGATAACATGTTTCTGGAAACACCTATCCACGCTCTGGATACACTCCGCGCCATCGCTGAATCGGATGTTCAAGAAGTGCATAGTGTTGTTAAACGGACAATTTCGGATTACAAGGATGTTCATGCTGCTTTGATTCTCTTTGAGAATGGTTGCGTCGCGCAACTTATCGCCAACTATACTACAGATGCACGCCTTGAACGATACGAGATTCATGGAAAGGACATCTCAGCATATCTTGAAGGCGTTTCGCATGGAACAATTTTCTGTGATGGCACGCAACATAAACTCACCGAATCAGGAAGCAGCGGTAGCGTTGAACAAAATAGATATTTTCTTGATTGCGTCAAATCCGATACGCCTGTTTCACTCCCTGCAGCCAACTTAGACGAAGCAGTAAAAACGATGCAACTTGCAGCAGATATTTTAAGGGAAATAAAGTAGGCACTCGTGTTATACGTTGCAACTTGCAGCAGATATTTTAAGGGAAATAAAGTAGGCACTCGTGTTATACGTTTTAAGAGGAAAAACTTTCTCATGAAAAACAAACTTTTTTTCATTTTAACTGTTCTTTTGACGATATTTGCTTTTACATTAAATACCTTCGCTCAAGACCACACACGTTGGGGGTTACCCGAAGGTGCGAAAGCGCGGATTGGTAAAGGACAAAACCGTGAAATTGCATATTCCCCAGACGGCTCTAAACTGGCAGTGGCAAGCAATATCGGTGTTTGGATATATGATGCACAAACAGGTGAAGAATTGGACCTATATACTGGACATACGGAAAATGTCTTTAGCGTAGCATTCAGTCCGGATGGAAAAACTATCGCAAGTGGAAATTGGGACAGCACCATCCGGCTGTGGGATGTTGCTAACGGCGAAGTAAAGAGAATAATCAAAGGACATAGAGAAAATATCAATAGCGTAGTGTTCAGTCCGGATGGAAAAACCCTCGCAAGTGGAAGTAATGACAAAACCATCCATCTGTGGGATGTTGCTACAGGTGAAGAAAAGGGAATACTCAAAGGACATATATGGTCGGTCTTTAGCGTAGCGTTCAGTCCGGATGGAAAAACTATCGCAAGTGGAAGTTTTGACAGCACCATCCGGCTGTGGGATGTTGCTAACGGTGAAGAAAAGAGAATAATCAAAGGACATACAGCGTGGGTCTATAGCGTAGCGTTTAGTCCGGATGGAAAAACTATCGCAAGTGGAAGTAGGGACGAAACCATCCGGCTGTGGGATGTTGCTACCGGTGAAGAAAAGAGAATACTAAAAGGACATACAGGGTGGGTCGAAAGTGTGGCGTTTAGTCCGGATGGAAAAACTATCGCAAGTGGAAGTAGGGACGAAACCATCCGGCTGTGGGATGTTGCTACCGGCAAAGAAAAGAGAATACTAAAAGGACATACAGGGGCGGTCATAAGCGTAGTGTTCAGTTCGGATGGAAAAACTATCGCAAGTGGAAGTAGGGACGGCACCATCCGGCTGTGGGATGTCGCTACAGGCGAAGAAAAGAGAATAATCAGAGGACATACAGGGGCGGTCGCAAGCGTAGTGTTCAGTCCGGATGGAAAAACTATCGCAAGTGGTAGTTTTGACAGCACCATCCGGCTGTGGGATGTCGCTACAGGCAAAGAAAAGAGAATACTAAGAGAACATTCAAGGTCTGTCGAAAGCGTAGCATTCAGTCCGGATGGAAAAACTATCGCAAGTGGTAGTTTTGACAGCACCATCCGGCTGTGGGATGTTGATACCGGTGAAGAAAAGAGAATAATCAAAGGACATATACTGGGGGTCGCAAGCGTAGCGTTCAGTCCGGATGGGAACACAATCGCAAGTGGAAGTAGGGACGGCACCATCCGTTTGTGGAATGTTGATACAGGCAAAGAAAAGAGAATACTAAAAGGACATAGAATGGGTGTCAATAGCGTAGTGTTCAGCCCTGATGGAAAAACCCTCGCAAGTGGTAGTTTTGACAGCACCATCCGTTTGTGGAATGTTGATACAGGCAAAGAAAAGAGAATACTAAAAGGACATAGTGTAGTTGTCAATAGCGTAGTGTTCAGTCCAGATGGAAGGACAATCACCAGTGGAAGTTTTGACAGCACCATCCGTCTGTGGGATGTTGATACAGGCGAAGAAAAGAGAATACTAAGAGAACATTCAAGGTCTGTCGAAAGCGTAGCATTCAGTCCGGATGGAAAAACCCTCGCCAGCGGTAGTTTTGACAGCACCATCCGGCTGTGGGATGTTGATACAGGCGAAGAAAAAAGAATAATCAAAGGACATACAGGGTGGGTCAGAAGCGTAGCGTTCAGTCCGGATGGAAACACACTCGCAAGTGGAAGTTTTGACAGCACCATTCTTTTATGGGATTACGGATCCCATGCTGATGAGAAAGATGTAGATGAGCCGTTTTCCGTTGAGTCACGCGGCAAGAAACTTGTCACACTCGGTCAGATAAAGCGTACCCAACTGTTCCAAAACTATCCGAACCCGTTCAACCCGGAGACATGGATACCGTATCGTTTAGCAGATGCCAGTGACGTGCAGATTACGATCTATGATGCACGTGGCACTGTGGTCCGCCAACTTGATTTGGGGCATCAACCGGCAGGTACATATCAAACGCGTGGGCGTGCAGCGCGCTGGGATGGTAAAAATGCACAGGGCGAATCTGTGGCAAGTGGTGTGTTTTTCTATACGCTTTCCGCAGGCAAATTTAGTGCTACACGGAAGATGTTGATTAGAAAGTAAGACATAACAATTAACCGCGGTAGGAGCGATTTCCAAATCGCGACGGGTCGCGAACAGGAGGTCCCGCTTACGAAAGCAACACTATATCCCTGTAGGAGGTATTGCTATGAAAAGACTATTGTTGCTACTAACATTCACGGTCGTCGGTTTTATGATCACTATCAACGCATCTGCAAAGACTATCGTAACAGATGGACTCGTGAGTTATTGGACCTTTGATCGAAAAACTATGTACGATAAACAGTTGAAGATGTTTGGGGTGAAAACGATGCGACAATTGTGGGAAATCCAACAATAACCAGTGGATACCTAATACATGGACTTAAATTAGACGGAGTTGGGGATTATGTGAGTTTACCAAACGTCGGCAATTTTGGAAGTCGTATTGGTCCGTATACTTTTGAAGTCTGGTTAAAAACAAGCCATAAGAGACGTTGGAGTGCAATCTTTAAAGTCAATGAGGCACCGTGTGAAATAAAAAACATCGGTTATGGTATTCTTATCAATGCTTGGTTGGGTAGAGGGTTCGAAAACAGAATTGAGACCAAAGAAGATGGTATCCTTCTTGAACGTAGTCCAAAGAGGGAGAATGGGTGTGGTGGCAGTGCTTCTGGCAGAACTTATCCCATTTCAGATGGTGAATGGCATCACATTGTTTGGACAATTCGGAAAGCTACTCAAGAAGAACGCGGTGATTTCAGAGATTTACCTGATGAAGCAGACTGTCTAAAAAGTTTTCTCTATCTTGATATGGAGCCAATTATGTCGCCTACTAGTTGTTCGTCACCTAACGCCAACCTACCCTATACAAAACCTATTTTTCTTGGTGCGGTAAACAATATGGGTAAGGCATCGGGCTTTTTTCAAGGCGTTTTTGATGAAGTGCGGATTTATGATCGGGCCCTAACTGAAGAAGAAGTGATTCACAATTATGAATCTGGTATCGGTCTCAGTGTTGAACCTATCCAGAAGTTATCAACGGTCTGGGGTGCGCTGAAGACAAAACATTAGAGGCTAACCTCTTTTGTCTGAACAAGGATTTCCAGGATTATAAGATTACCAGGATTATAGGATTTTTGGTGAAATGTTAGTTTTTTAGAAGTCTTATCTATTTTGAGGTTAATCTTGTGAATAGCAGGTATCCATCAAAAAACTGAAACAATCCTGAAAAACCTGGGAATGTCAAAAGGCATTCATATCCGGGGAACGTCTACATGCGACAGATGCCTATAGACCTGTGGCGTTGATTCAGTTCATACCCGGGGAATGCCTAAAGACGAATGCGCGTATGGCATTCGCCATGATTCATACCGTTGATTTCTTGATTTGGAAATCCTGAAAATCCTGGTTCAGACAGTCGGGTAGACAAGGAACTCCCACAAGAGATAATCCAGCAATTTTTTCTTAAGTTGATACCCGACAAATCTGCATGCAAAGTAGTAGGCACACGCCGTGTGCCGTAAACAAGTTAAGGTGGACGGCATACGGATGAAGATAAAAAAATAAATTGGGTAATTTGGCAAGGTTAGGAAACCTTGTCAGCAGAGGGGTACACCTGCCTCATGCGGGCAGAAAATTACCGAATTAATAAATTAATCTTCATGAGTATGCCTGCTACCTTTAAATCAACGCTAAATTGACAGTTATGGGTTTCGTTTTACTCTACCCGACTTACAGTCTAAATAATTCAATAGGAAACAACGATGGCAACATTAGAGCAACGACTTGAAGCATATAAAACGGATGGCTTCACTATTTTTGAAAAAGTGTTTGACGAAACACAGATGGAACTCTGGAAAAAGAAGCACCATGAACTTTCTGCAGCACATAATGGGCAAACATGGTTCGGTAACACGCTTGAATTAGCACCTGAATTGATGTGGCCCGCTGTTTCACATCCGACTATCCTTGAGTTTATAGAAAAGGTGATGGGACCTTTTGTGCAGTTAGACAACTTAACGCTTGCAGCGTTTCCCTCAATTGAACCCGAAAAGGCTGAGGGCAGAGTCTCCGGATGGCATCGTGATCGGTGGGCACATGTGCCTTTCACCGATGCGTATCATCGTCCGAATGCGATCAATGCAATCTCATACCTGCAAGACCTCACAGATGAGTTTGGTCCGTTACGCGTGATTGTCGGTTCACACCGAAAACCAATCACTATTGAAGATGCTGACCGCGGCGTACCACATCCCGATGAAATTCTTATTCACATGAAAGCTGGGGATGTCGTCATTACGCACAACGGACTCATCCATTCTGGCACACCAAATACCTCTGGGCAGTTGCGCTATTTTTTTAGCATCTATTACAACTTGACGTGGCTCAAACATACCGATCACCACACCGGACCGCATACACAAAAATTGCTTGAAGACGCAAAGGATGCCAACAACCACCAACTGATGCGGCTCCTCGGTGTTGACGAGCAGTTACAACCACGATGCAACTCAGGCTTTCTCCAATCTGACGAAGAACGGTGGGAAGCATGGGCAGCTGCTGATCGCGCGGCGATAAAGGAGGAGTAAACGATGGCTGAAGGACCTGTAGTACCACCAACGCTCAACGTTGAACTTGATCACCAATTGCAACAAGAGGTCAATTTCTTCCTAAAATGGGGTTACCTTATTGTCAATGACGCGGCAACCCCCGAACAAATTGAATCGTTGCGTAACGCGCTTGATGAAAGTTATGAACGACGCGACAAAAGCCAATTCATCGGTGAACTGCTTGAAGAGGACGATAGGTTTGCATTTTTGCTTGATAATCCGCCTGTGATGAAACGGATGGAGGCGATATTGGGAACGTGTGTGCAACTACACAGTGCAACTGCCCGTATCACTGAACCGGGAACACCCGACCAAAACTGGCATCGCGATGGTCCTTGGCCGGTTGATCCTTTTGGAACGCCTTATGGGTCTCTCCCCGCTCAGATAAACTGTGGATACTATCTTGATGAAGTCACCGATGAAGCAGGACCAACAGTTGTTCAGCCCGGCAGCCATCGTGCTCCATTCCGTCCACCACCAAGCCCAGTTCAACTGCCCGACGAAAAACGTGTATTAGTTTCCCCGGGACAAGCAGTCATGTTTGATGGATGGACGTGGCATCGTGGAGCAGCTAACACCTCTTCACAACGCCGCCGCGTTTGTTTGATGTGTTATCAGAATGCTTGGATGAAATCTCGTGAACCTTTTAACGGACCGCGCGTAACGAAACTTCGCGAAGAAGGCACACCACAGCAAAAATTGCTGCTCGGTGCTATTCCAAAATGGTAGTAGGCACAATCCTTGTGCCGCAACTAACGGAGAATTTATATGAATATCGCTTATATTGTTATTGATACCCTACGCTACGACCACATCGGGGCAAACGGAAATGATTGGATAGAAACGCCAAATATCGATAGGTTTGCATCTAAAGCATGGACTTATGATCGCGCTTTTTGCTCCAGTTTCCCGACTATTCCCTACCGGACCGATGTCATCACAAGCCAATATGGCGCACCCTTCCATCCGTGGAAACCGCTGCGACATGAACGCCAAACGCTACCGTGGACACTCGCGCAACGTGGTTATGCGACACAACTTATTCACGACACACCACATCTTGTCAATGGTGGGCATAACTTTGATTGGCCCTTTCACGCATGGACATTCGTTCGCGGGGCAGAAGTAGACCGCGATTGGATTATGGATACCGTTCCGTGGCCTGACAATTGGGTTAAAGAACCACTCTTTGATAGTCTTGGCGATCAGGCGTTTCAATCAAATATGCTTCGGAGTTACGCACGTGCCAACCGAAATCGTAAAAAATTGGAAGATTGGAACTGTGCGAAGCTCTTCAACACTGCAGCACAATTCCTAAAAGACAATGCCAAGCGAGAAAATTTTTTCCTTTGGGTAGACTGTTTCGACCCGCATGAACCGTGGGATGCACCGCCTGAATTCATGAAAAAATATGACAAACGTCCCGGTTATGACGGGAACATTGATCCTCGCAGTCTCGGTGGCAGAAATAAACCAAGCCTGTCTGATGAAGCGAGACAACACATCAAGGCACAATATTCTGCAAAGTTGACATGGATGGACCACTGCTTCGGTCAATTCGTAGACGCGCTTGAATCCACTGGACTTGATAAGAATACTGCTGTTATTCTAACAGGTGACCACGGTACAAATGTTGGTGAACGTGGTTCGTTTGGAAAAGGACAACCTGTGCGTGAACAGGAAGGACATGTCCCGCTTTTTGTCCATTTACCAGAAGGAGATTCAGGACGTAGTAACGTTATCGTGCAACCGCAGGACTTTTTTCCAACTATTTTGAGCATACTCGGCGAAGATTATCCCGAAGGCATTGTAGGACATGACTTCTTAACGCCTGCTCGTGAAGGAAAATCAGGGAAAAGAGGACTGGCACTATCAGGTGGAAGCGTTGAGAGATGGAAACAAGCATCAAATAAGGAAAAATTCGTTCTCTTCACCGCTTTCGACCAAGAGTGGAGTTTAGAAGTTGCCACAAAACCAGAAAATTCCAAACTTGTCAAACTCGGTGAGTTAGAGTACGTTCAGGATCAGCATCAGGATATCGTAGCGGAACTACACGCAGCCGCAGTAGATGAAATAGAACGCCGCGGCACCGATCCCGCACTCATCACCTGGCTCCGAAGTGGTGGTGAGGACGCATTTCCTGAAAATCCTGAGTATTGGGAGGGGTATCCTGGACCTGCAGGATACCGTCCGTATTTTGGAAAACTCTACTCTGGAGAGTGATTCTTGCTAAAAGAAAGTTAGATAACATATGCTATTGTGGGAGCGATTTTCAATTGGAATCTCCTTACTTTATTGGAACGTTATCCATTATTAGAATCTATCATAGGTAAGCTTTGGAAGCGTGCAAAGTCCCAATAGAGCATTATGTTAATTATGTTATTGGAGGAAAACATGCCATACACATACAAAACCTGCCTCATCGGATGCGGACGAATGGGCGCAACCATTGACGACGAAGTTGCTGATCGTCCCGATAGTTTCATCTGGCAACCCTTCTCACATGCTGCAGCCGCCGTTGCTTGTGAAAGAACTGATCTTGTCGCTGTTTCGGATGTATTTGCGGACAAAGCAGAAGCCATTCGACAACGTTACGGGGCTGAGCGTGCCTATACAGACTATCAAGAGATGATTGAGAAGGAGAAACCCGACATAGTTTGTATTGCAACACGTCCCGGTCCTCATGCTGAAATAACCGTTTTTGCTGCGGAAAACAATGTCAAAGGCATCTACTGTGAAAAACCGCTCTGCTGTTCCATGGAAGAAGCAGATATCATGGTAGATATTGTTGAAAAGCACGGTGTAAAATTCAACTACGGCACACAACGTCGCTTTATGCCGATTTACCGTAAGGTGCGCGAACTCGTTGATGCTGGTGAAATCGGAAACATTCAGTGCACCATCGCGCAATACGGTGCAAGCTCCGCACTCTGGGGATTAACCCACGCTGCCGATATGCTCCTTTTTCTTGCTAAAGACCCAGAAGTTGACTTTGTCCAAGGCACCGTCTCATGCAAGGATTCTGATTGGGATGGTAATCGGCTGAACGTTGACCCGGCAGTTACCAGCGGGTACATCCGTTTTTCCAACGGAGTCCACGGCTACAACACAGCTGGCACTGGACCCGAATATGAAGTCTGCGGCACTGGCGGTAAAATCCGTATCCAAAACAACAGTAGAGAAGTCCAATTTCGGAAGAAACAGGGAACTTTCTATGAGGATGTGCCGTTTCCAGACGTATCTCGTGCCACTGGCACCGTGATGGGCATCACAGACATTGCCGAAGCACTCGACGAAGACAGAGAAACAAAGGGCCCCGTTCATCTGGCACGGCGCAGTCAAGAGACATTGATGGGCATGATTGAATCACATCGGTTGGGTGGACAACGCGTCTCGCTGCCTATGGAAAATAGAAGCCTTTATGTAACCAGAGATAATTGGTAAATTCATAGGCATAGATTCTGTGTGCCCTTATGTGCGCTTGCTTTGTAAACGCGCTAAAAAATATGAACTTAGAGACTCAAATCCAAGAATTCCGTGATACCTTCTATCATGTCAAGACCGAAGTTCAAAAACGTATTGTCGGTCAAGACAAGATCGTTGAGGGGGTACTTCTTTGCTTACTGGCTAACGGACACGCGCTGCTTGAAGGTATCCCTGGGTTAGGCAAAACCCAACTCATTCGGACGCTTAGCGAAGCACTTAATTTTACCTTCAAACCGATCCATTTTACACCGGATATGATGCCGTCTGACATCACCGGTACAACCTTTCTTGTTGAAGACGAACACGGTAAAAAGCAGTTTGAATTTCAACAGGGCCCCATTTTTGCGCAACTCATCCTTGCCGATGAGATTAACCGTGCTACCCCGCGCACCCAATCTGCACTTCTTGAAGCGATGCAGGACCGTACCGTCACTGTTGGACGGACAAGTCATAAATTAGAAGAACCGTTTTGTGTGCTTGCTACACAAAATCCGCTTGAAATGGAGGGCACATATCCGCTTCCAGAGGCACAACTGGATCGGTTTCTCTTCAAACTACTCATAGATTTTCCTGATGAGGATGAAATAGTTCAAATTATGCGGCGCACCACATCTGGCGCGGACATCACAATTGACAAAGTTACAGATGCCAAAACACTTAACCAGATGCGCCGACTTGTTCCTCAGGTTATCATCGCAGAGCACGTTGAGCGACACATCATTCGACTTGTCCGCGCCACACATCCTAATTCCGATGACGCGCCAGAGATCGTCAAACGATATGTACATCTCGGTGCTGGTATCCGTAGCATCCAAGCGATAACTCTTACCGCAAAAATCAGGGCACTTCTTGATGAACGGTACAATGTTGCCTACACAGATATTGACGCTGTACTTCTGCCTGCCCTGCGCCACCGCATTCTTCTCAATTTTGAGGGACAAGGTGAAGGGATTACCCCGGATGACGTTATCAACGATGTCTGCAATGCCGTTTCGACTCCTCTGTCATAATTTTATGAATGCTGGTAAAAACATATTGCCTGAATGACAACATTAAATTTATGGTTGTCAAAAACAAGTGAAAATGAAAATATGAAAAATTCACCATCAAAAAATGCCAAAAATGAAAATATGAAAAATTTTACAGCCGGTACATACAAGCAACAGAGAGAATATAAGAGTTTTTCACCTTCTTTTATTAACCGTCGATTTACTTGGGAAAACCCACAAATAGATCTTTTAGTTGAACAATCGGCAAATCTTTTGGGGGAACTAAAAACTTACGCTGAAATCATACCAGATGTCAATTTCTCTGTCCCAATGAGCATTGCTAAAGAAGCAATAGATTCTAATCTGATTGAAGGCACAAATACCGAATTATATGAAGTTGTCCTTCCACAATTCTCGAACAAAGAACGCACAAAAATTACTTCAACTTATGTATGCTACCCCCATTCTTAACGTAAGATCAGTTGAAAAGGAATTAGATATTAGTTTTTCGAGCGCGAATCGGCTTCTAAAATCCTTGACAGAACTTGATATATTGAAAGAAACCACTGGTCACTCTCGAAACCGTCTCTTTGTATTGCATAAATACCTGAATCTCTTTAGGAGTTAGCAGGTTTAAGGTAACGTGAACCACGAAACAGGTTTACCCCTCTGTTGGCGAGGCGGGGAATGCCTAAAGACGAATGCGCCAAATCAACGGTATGAATGCGCGTGGCAGCATGCGCGTGTGGCATGCTGCATGATTCCCCGTATGGCATTCGCCATGATTCATACCGTTGATTTCTTCCTAACCTCACTTCATTACCGAATTGATTTTCAATCTTCATTCAGATTACGCTTTGTGTTGTCTGAATCGCGGAGGATACAGACACACGGATTATTTCTCTCCTGTCTGAATCGCGGAAGACGCGGATGGGGTTTGGCAAAATAAGTTGCTTTTCAAGAAATTGCGGCACATTTTGAATAGGAATTTGGGAGTCCCAAACTCAATACTCCGCGTCTTCCGCGTCTTCCGGGGAATGCCTAAATGGCATTCATACCGTTGATTTGGTGTCCCTCCGCGATTCAGACAAAAAAAATGTAGCACAAACTTTCCAGTTTGTGCAAAAAGACGCAAACTAAATGAAGTTTAAATAAATATTTCGGTAATGTAGCGAGGTTAGGAAACCTCGCCAGCAGCAGGTGTACGTCTCTGCTGGCGAGGTTTCCTAACCTCGCTACATTACCCAATTTATTTTCTAATCTTCATAAAGTTTGCGGTACAAAAGACAAAATCCGCGTCTTCCGTGTCCATCCGCGATCCTGACAACACACATGCCAAAAACTTTACGTACGCACTCGTTGATTACTCCTTGAAATTTCAACAGGTATCGTGTATAATTTTGAATACGCAAGAGTGCACAGTTTACTATCTCAAATTGAATAATGTTGAAAATAGGCGGCGATAGAAGATCTGCCTAACATGAAAGGTTTTGCATGATACTTGGAAAGGTTACGGGGACAGTCGTTGCAACGCAAAAAGACGAGAAACTTGTCGGGAGCAAGTTGCTGATTGTCCAAGATGTGAATTTAGACGGGGAATTAGAACGGAAGTACACAGTCGCAGTGGACGCTGTCGGTGCTGGCATCGGTGAAATTGTGCTGATAGCAACAGGTAGCTCAGCACGTCAGACGAGTGTAACCAGCAACAAACCTGTTGATGGCGTTGTCATGGCGATCGTTGATACCATTGAGGTCGATGGTGAAGTCCGTTACATGAAATAGAGAGAACGACTGATATGGAACAGACAGAATTGTTCCCGGAAAAAGCAGTCGATGACGAACTGCCGTTAAAACTGGAGTTAATCAAACAGATCGGGTGGTTAGTGCGGCTCCGCTGGATTGCAATCGCAGGTGTTTTTTTCACTGTAACGGTTGCCAATTTAGCAAGTGATATGATTGCGAACCCCATCCCATTGTATATCATAGCTGTGCTGATGGTGCTTTACAATTTTGAACCTCAGATGTATCGCAAAGCACCAGAACAGCAACGGTTGATGTCTATCAAACGGCAAGCGTGTATTCACATTATCCTTGATCTGTTGTCGTTGATTGCCCTCATCCATTTCAGCGGTGGTGTTGAAAATCCGTTTATTTTTTATTTCATTTTTCACCTGATTATCGCAAGTATCATCTTGTCGAAACGTGTGAGTTATATATTAGCCACACTAAACACTGTCCTATTAAGCTCGCTCATTTTCCTTGAGTATTTTGAGATTCTTACACACTATCATCTGAATGGTTTTCTACCCGAAGAACTATGGCGCGATCCGATCTATATCTTTGGCGTGTTATTTGTGTTTACAAGTACCCTTTTCTTCTCAGTTTATTTGGCAACTACAATCACACAAACCGCGAGAGAACGAGAAGCAGAAACGCGGGAACTGAAAGAGAATTTGGAAGAAAAAGTGGACGAACTCGTTGAAACGCGAAAAGAGGTCGTCTTTGAACGGAATAAATTGAAATCAATTATTGAATGCATGCAGGAAGGTGTTGTTTTTGTAGATTCTACGAACCAAACGACCCTCTTTAACAAAGCAGCGCAACTGATTCAAAAAGAGCAATCCGATTTAGAAATGGACACAGATCTGCAATTCGGAAGTGCTGAAACACTTGCCCAAATTTCACAGGATTTTTCCGAAGGAAGTGAAGCAATTGAAAGAAAGAACCAGCAGATAGGCGAAAAACATTTAGAAAATACTTATGCTGCAGTTCGCGATGATGAAGACAATTACCTCGGCACCGTTCTCGTTTCGCGT
Organism: Candidatus Poribacteria bacterium; assembly: GCA_965221425.1. Lineage (GTDB taxonomy): Bacteria > Poribacteria > WGA-4E > WGA-4E > WGA-3G > MSPOR6. Next base: position 3,422,685 of record OZ244889.1, read on the forward strand.
GATGTAACTGATCGGAAACGGATGGAGCAACAACTTATATTTTCAGAAAAAATGGCCGCTATCGGTGAATTAGCAGCAGGCGTTGCACATGAAATAAATAATCCACTTGATGGTTTGTTGAACTGCATCCTTCGTATACAGCGAAACCCGAAAAACATTGAACAAACACAAGAATATCTCGGTTTAATGGAAGAAGCCATCCATCGTATTGAAGCAACAATCAGAAAATTGCTTGATTTTTCGCGACCTCATGAATTAACTCTAACTGCAATTAATCTGAACGATGTTGTTAATGAAACAATTGGACTTATAGAATACGGTGCCTCCGAAAAAGGGATAAAAATAGAAACAGACTTCCAAGATCAAATTGCCCTCATTCATGGTGATAAACATCTGTTAGAACAAGTTGTCCTCAATCTTGCATTGAATGCTATTACCGCAATGCCAGATGGTGGCACACTTTTATTCCAAACGGGCGAAATAAATTTGGATGCCTTGATAGGAAAACCGATCATTTACGTTAAGGTAATTGATACAGGTATCGGCATATCAGAATCTGTTCAAGATAGAATTTTCGACCCGTTTTACACAACACAGATTACAGCAAAAGGGACTGGCCTCGGCCTTTCAGTGTCTGATCGAATTGTTCGACAACATCAAGGCGTGATTGAAGTAGAGAGTGAGGAAGGTCACGGTTCAACATTTACAGTAAAATTGCCCATTGCACAAGAACAAACATAGGAGGTCAAAATGAAAATCCTTGTTGTTGACGATGAAAAATTAAAACGCATGACGCTCCGGGATGATTTACGAGAATCTAATTACGATGCTATTGCAGTCGAATCGCCATTAATCGGGCTTCAACTTTTGCAGCAGGAGGCGTTTGATGTATTGGTAACCGATTTACGGATGCCACAGATGCACGGAATTGACTTCCTCAAGAGAGTTAAAAAGGAACATCCACATATCACCGTAATTGTGATGACAGCCTATGCCAGCGTTGAGACCGCTGTTGAAGCACTTAGATTCGGTGCGTACAACTATATAAAAAAACCTTTTTCAAGCGATGAGTTAATCCTCATGCTGGATAAACTCAAAGCGTTGCGAGGGAAAACACCTGTTGAAAATACACAACCGTCTCTCAAAACATCTGGTACAAACCAAGAACCTTCTCTTTACCAAACACTCATCGGAAAAAGCCAAAAAATCCAAGAAATCTTCAATTTAATACCCAAAGTTGCAGCTGCTAATAGCAACGTTATGATTTACGGGGAAGAAGGCACAGGGAAATCTCTCTTAGCGAAAACAATTCATCTACAAAGTTCGCGTCAGCATCAGCCTTATGTTAGCCTCAATTGTTACGGTCTTACAGCTGATGCTATTGAGTCAGAACTTTTTGGTGGACAGTCTCGGCAGGGAAAACTACAATTAGCAAACCACGGCACACTTTTTATTGCAAATGTAGACACAATCCCGATTGACGGACAAGCAAAATTCTTAGCCGTATTAGAAGATCGGAAACTTGCAACCCTATCTGAAATTGAACACGTTGCGGTGGATTTACGTGTCATATCAACGTCCCGTGAAAATTTGAAAGAGAAAACAAAACGGGGTGAGTTTCTTGAGGATCTCTACTATCAATTGAATGTCATCCCATTGTTCCTCCCCCCGCTACGGGAACGAAAAGGTGACATCTCAATGCTCATTAACCATTTTTTAGACATTTTCTCACCGCACCAAGCCATCCGAATAGAACCTGATGCAATCAAAGTGCTTACTGAATATCCGTGGCCAGGGAACGTCAGCGAACTCGAAAACATCATTGAACGACTTGTTACTGTTAACAACGGCACTGATATTACGGCAGAAGAAATCCCGATCGAATTAAAGCTACCAACATCTCAAAAACTTGAAAACACGCCAAATTTGACTTCCTTCCACGAAATTATCAAATCTACTGAACGCGAACTCATTGCTTGGGCGATGCGAAAGACACAGGGAAACAAGACGCGAGCAGCTAAATTACTCTCAATGAAACCCTCTACTTTTCGCGACGCACTTGCCAAACATATACATCAAATTGAATGGGAAGAATAGAAAAGTATTATATGGAAATCAAGCAAAAACGGGAATCTATTCGGGAAGAAATATTAAAGCAGCGTGAAAATCTTTCGCCTGCAGAACGTGCTACGCGCAGTCAACGGATTGCAGCACATGTGATAGAATGGATTCAGCAAAGTGAAAAAAGTGATTCAGGGTGTTCTTTTGATGCAGTAATGGTGTATTTGAGCATGAAAAGCGAGGTAGAAACAAACGGACTAATTGAATCCCTTCTCAATCAAGGCAGAAAGATCATCGCGCCAGTTGTTGAAACGAAAAGCGGTCAACTTGTCCCAAGATGTATTCAGAAGCTGGAAGAAGATTTAGTTACACACCGTTTTGGAATGCTTGAACCCAATACAAATTGCCCTATTTTTCCACCTGAAAAACTTGAACTTATTATTGTTCCCGGTATCGCTTTTGATTCAAACGGCTATCGCCTCGGATATGGCAAAGGCTTTTATGACCGCTTTCTGCCTACATGCCCGAACGCTATTACAATCGGTATAGCATTTCAGCTACAACTCGTAGAAGATACATATCCGCAACCGTGGGATATTCCGGTGCAGTATATTTTCACAGAAGAAGGCATATTATAACGGTTTAATTCCAAGCAACATGTCACTCCACACTAATAAACGGTTTCAGTTTCTCCAACGTCTTTTCTCCCAAACCCTTTACTTCAGTCAACGCGTCAACTGAAGCAAAAGGACCGTGTTTCTTACGATATTGAATAATCCTTTGTGCCATTTGTGGACCTATTCCTGAAAGTGTTTCGAGTTCTTCGGCAGAGGCAGTGTTGATATTGAGAAGTGCCGGTTTTTCTTGGACAGATTGTTGCGGTTGATCTTCATTGGGAACAGCGATAAAATCCGGTTTTCCGAGGAATAGGGCAGGGTTAAACCGTCGCAAACTCCAAAATCCTGCTCCGATTAAAATGACCGCTACCAGAAAGGTAACCGCACGCCAATAGTGTTTTGCAACGATACCTTCAATCTGTTTTGCCACCGTTGTCCTCCTTAGGATTTCCAAATTGGCTCTGGCATCTGAGAACGATGATTCACCACACGTGCCAATACAAACAACAAATCTGATAACCGATTTAAACTTCGCAATATCTCTGGGTTTACATCCACTTCTTGCATGAGACGCACAACACATCTTTCACTTCTGCGGCACACAGCGCGCGTAACATGTAATACAGCACCAGCTTGGCAACCACCGGGCAAAATAAAGTTGGTTAGGGGTGGCAGTTCCTCAGAAAGTGTATCAATCGCTTTCTCCATTTCTGTAGTGAAGTCCCCCGGTACTCGCATCTCAGTAGATTTTGTATGAGTCGCTGGTGTGGCTAAATCTGCACCGATTGAAAAAAGGTAATTTTGAATACGTTCTATCAACTCACAGAGGTCAGCATCATCAATCAATGTCTGTACGTAACCGATATAGGCGTTTAGTTCGTCTATAGTGCCTATTGCTTCAATTTGCAGTGCATCCTTCGGAATACGAGTCCCACCATAGAGTGCTGTTTCACCAGAATCACCAAATTTTGTGTAGATTTTCATGGTGATTTATTTTATACTGTGTTGCGAAAGGAGTCAACTCAATTATGGACAATCAGACGACACAACTTGCAAATCGAGATTGCAAAATCGAAAACGTAAATGTTATAGATTTACGCGTACCTACATCCGATACACTGCTCGGTTCAGACCCGTTTCACAAGAAACCGAACTATTCCGCAGTGTTAACCACTATAGAAACAGACACTGGACATCATGGAATATCCGTTGCTTTCACTGCTGGTGCTGGAAATGATTGGATCGCTTACGGAGTTAAAGACCTCGCCCAACTCGTTACCAACATGGAAGTCAAAACCTTTATAGAGGATCCAGGAGCATTCCATCGACTCCTCATTGATCACCATCAATTGCGATGGCTTGCAGATGGTGTGAATCGGATGGCAATCGGCAGTATTGTTAATGCGATGTGGGACCTGTGGGCGAAACTTGTTGAAAAACCGCTCTGGAAACTTCTTGTTGACTTACCACCAGAGAAAATTGTGCAATGCATCGATTGGCGGTATCTGCGAGATGCGTTGACACCCGATGAAGCAGAACAGATTCTTAGCACACAGTGGGATAGCCGAGAAACTCGTGAACAGATACTCCGTCAGAAAGGTCCGAAAGCGTATTCCACTGCAGGTTGGCTCGGCTTGACAGATGCACAAATTATTGAGACAGTGAATCAGGTAAAAGCAGCGGGACTTGATTGCTTTAAAATGAAAGTTGGTCAGGATTTGGATTTTGACAAAAAACGCCTCGCTTTCATAAGGGAGGCTATCGGTGAAGAAGCGCGTTTGATGGTGGATGCAAATCAGGTGTGGGGTGTTGATGAAGCAATCGCTCACATGGAAGCACTGGCAGAATTCAGACCGACATGGATTGAAGAGCCAACCGCGCGAGACGATGTTCTCGGTTTTGTGAAGATTGCACGTGCATTAGAAAAATATGGCATTGGCGTTGCGGCAGGGGAGCAGGTACCGTCACCTGTCATCTTCAAGCAGTTGATAACAAGCGGTGCTATCCAATTCTGTCAGATTGATGCGACGCGGCTCGGTGGTGTCAACGATGTATTGGCAGTGATTCTGATGGCAGCAAAGTATAACGTGCCTGTTTGTCCGCACGGGGGCGGCATCGGTTTATGTAATATGATTCAGCATTACGCTATGTGGGACCAAATCTGCGTTGCTGCACACTCTGATACGCAGGTGGTAGAATACCTCAATTTTCTGCAAGATGACGTGTTTATCGAACCGATTAAGATTCGTGATGGTGCTTACGTTGCACCTACAGTATTCGGGTGGGGTTTGGAAATGTACTCAGAATTTATTGAAAAGCATATCTATCCGACTGGTGCTGTTTGGCAAGGGAGAGAAGCATCTGGCGGGATAACTTTTTTGGCATGATCAATAGAAACCAATCGGTGCTCTTGGAAGCGATCCCTTTACGATTCCTAATTCATATTTGTTTTATCTTTATTTGACGAATTGTCTTGGTTATCTTTATCTTGCTGGGATTTTAACAAACCTTTAATATCTTCCAGTTTATCGTTAACGGAAAACAGGATTATCAATAACTCACAGTATACACGCACAACAATTGGACCCAAAAAGATATATCCAAGTCCTACAAGGACCATCTCCCCACCAACGGGTCGAAACTCACGTAACTCACCAGTAGTTCCCATAATGATCATAACAAGTCCGACAATTATACAAATAATAGTCCCAATCCAAAACAGAATTGGAATGATAATTGGTGTGATCATCTTTTTAAACTTTAGAAAGTCTTTCATAAGAAATCTCCTTTCAAACAATTTAAGCTAAGCTCAAGTTTTTGCACTTTCCGCCCGTTGTTTATATTCCGCAGCACCCGATGAAATCCATCCACCGACGTCAACAAGCAGAAACTGCACGCCTGCCCTCACATATTTCTCAACGGTATCATCCAGTGCCAGCGTGCCAGCGATACGTCCAGCATCTTGAATACATGCTAATGCCGTATCAATAGTGTTTTGCACATCGGGATGGTTATGATTGCCGATATGTCCCATTGACGTTGCTAAATCTGAGGGTGCTACAAAAAACACATCTATATGATCAACAGTAAGAATCTCGTCCAAGTTGTTTACAGCGACAATATCTTCAATAAGCACAATGAGTAATGTCTGTGAATTGGCAACATCAAAATAGTTGTCCACGCCATACCCTTGGCGACTTGTGAACATGCCTCGGTGTCCAATAGGCGCGAACTTCCCGCCATCAACTACGTTTTGTGCTTCTGCTTTTGTATTGACATGTGGGACAACAATGCCCATTGCCCCGCAATCCAAAGTGCGATAAATGAGAGCTTGATCGTTGCGATTGACACGTACCACAGAGGTCATGTCCCATAAATCACATGCGCGGGTAAGATTGCCAAGGTTTATTGCATTTACATTGCCATGTTCACCTTCCAGCCAAACGCCGTCAAATCCGTTAGGACCGAATGCATCAATATCATCTGCGTTTGTCAAACCTGCGATGATATACGCAAGGTCTCCATCAGCTAATTTCTGTTTAACCTGATTGGGTCTTATTTCCATTATGTTCTCTCTTCAGTTGTTAGATTTTCAATTAACGACATACGCTTGCACAACGTGTTTCCAAAGTATCTTACAGTTTTGACTATAAGTCGCGACTAGGAGGTCGCTCCTACAGAAAGAGAAGAAGCGCAATGAATTGCGCGACTACAAACGTCTCAATTCACAGAAAATTTCTTAGTATTTGTGAGTTTTCAAGCAAGAAATTCTGCTGGTAGTACTTGATGTACAGTATTAATCACCAATTGTTCAACACCGGATGCAAACCGAGTAGGTTGACCGAAATAGATCATGGCACCGCCACCTTCATATCCACCTTCAGCTAACACACGCTCCGATGGAATATAGCCGGGGAAAGCGTTTGCATAAGCACCAACCCATAATCTTGTAGTATCAAACTCCCGTTTTAAACGCAGCGAAAAGTCTACTACCACCTCACTTGCAAGGAATATCACAGCCAATTCAGGACCGAACGTCCATGCTTGAACCGGATAAGAGATATCGGTTTTAATTGCTTCTCCGTTTTCTAACATTTCAATATGTTTTTTGGCATGGTATCCAATTGCACCTCCTTGTGTGGCTCGTGCTTCCCACTCTTCACGGGTTGGTAGTTTATCAAATGGCAAATTCACTCTCTCAAATGTACCTACTGGGACATCAGAAATGCTTTTTGTATCCCGTTCAAGTTGGTGTTCAACCTCTTGTGCAAGTGCCTGTCCGTGTTCTTTTGCATAGGCGAGACGTGTTTCAAAAACCTCTTGCTTTCCTTCCGGCATCGGACGCATGCGTGACTCTGGGTTGGCATCTGCCCCACATCCAATCGTTATCAACGCAGTTACATCGGGATGTGCCTTTTGAATCTCTTCTTGGGCAAATCCTGCCCAGTCCCCACAAATATGATTGTCTGCACCTGCCAAAGTCGTGCAATGGCAGGCATAACTTACCCAAACAGCATGCAGATTGTCTTCGGCATCAATAAACTGCATGACAGGCAGCGAGTGATCGACAGGTCCACCTTCAGTTCTTCTGTTCTTTGCAAAACTGAGTTCACCGATGTTCCAAGCTAATCTACAAGGTTTTCGTCTTGTGAGTGCTTCCAGTGCGATGGTTTCCATCCAGTTTTTCAGTTGTTGGGTGTAGCGGTCAATCTTTTCCTGTTCTTCAGATGAAATATCGGAACTGAAGATGAACGATGCAGCGTTTGTCAAGCACGGCGCGCTGTGAGTATGTGTGTAACATGCAACGAAATTCTCTCGCGGAATACCAGTTTTATTTTTCACGCGTTCGGACACTTCTTCGGTCAATTCATCAGGTAAGCCGCAGTTTTCTACGGTTATCATGAGGACAGGTCCTTCGTCATCACTACCGATAGCAAGCGCTTTTGCGTATATCCGCTGGATAATTCCCTCGGATTCTGTTCGCCGACTGCCGTAACCGTTGAGCCGAATTGGGTAATCGGGGGTAATGTCTATTTTGGCTACGCCAACTTCAATTAAATTTTCTTTGTCTGCCATCTGATTTTCCTTCTATAGTAAAACCCATAATTATTTACACACTACGGTAGGTTCGGTTTCTCAACCGAACCGATGTTATCCAGTCTCATAGTTCGGCAGAATGCGCGTATGGCATTCTGCATTGGTTAGGAAACTACATCTACCGCGGGGAATGTACACATATTTTAGGTTTTACTATAAACTGTTGCTATTTGATTATTCTTGCAACGATTTGCGGATATATTCACGAATATCAACCAATAGACCGATATTTTTCATTACTCCACTTCCATTGCATCCGCAAACACATCTTCAAGCGAATGCTTTACCTCGCGCAATTGACGGAGTTGGACACCCGTTTCATGTGCCAGTTTAAAAAAGAACGTGCCTTCTGTCTGCTCTTGTTCCTTTGACGTCACGCGGACATGCCCGTCTGGTCGTAATTCAGTATCGTAGGGATGACGTTGTAAAGCGGCAACATAAGCATCGCGATCACCAACAATTTTTAGGTCAAACGCTTGTCCGTAATTTTTTCTAAGTTCTTCAATATTACCTTGGATAACAAGACTACCGTGTGAGAGTGCCATTACGTGTTGACAAGCGGACTCTACATCAGGCAATAGATGTGAAGATAACACCACATCGATTCCCTTATCTGCTGAAATATCTTTAACGAGTAAAAGCATCTCCTCTCTACCAGTTGTATCCATACCATTCGTTGGTTCGTCAAGCAGTAGCAGTTTCGGGTCATGCACTAATGCCTGTGCTAACTTAACACGTTGCCGCATCCCTACTGAATATCCGATGATGGGACGGTAACGTTCTTCATCAACACCGACGTAATATAGCACTTCGTGTGCCCGTTGCATCGCATCACGTGAAGGCATACCACAGAGTTGACCTGCAAAAGCGACCAGTTGAACGGCATTCATCTGCGGGATTAAGCAGTCGTCTTCGGGCAAATAACCGATCTGTTGTCGGATAGCTACCTGTTCGGTTCGCACATCCAGCCCAAACACCTTTGCTTCACCTCGGCTTGGATCTATAAAACCGAGGAGCATCTTAATCAGTGTACTTTTTCCAGCACCGTTAGGCCCAAGCAATCCGATTGCACCACCCTCTAATTCTACCGAGAGGTCGTCTAATGCAGGGTTAGTGCCAAAAAAGACTGAGACGTTTTTTGTTTCAATTAGCATTTTTGTATTATGAATAAATTCGGTTCACGCGTTTTGCTATACTTATCAAAATTTCATAAGGAATTGTGTTGGCTCGGTCAGCAACTTCATAAATTGTTATTTCTTCACTTCCCTGTTTCCCAATCAGGACAACTTCGTCACCTACTGCAACGTTATCTGAAGACTCTAACTGAACTACCATCATATCCATGCAGATACACCCAATTATCGGACAGCGTTTCCCACCAATTAACACCTCACCGATTCCTGAAAGTGGGCGCGGATAACCATCGCCAAAACCAACTTGTAGTCCTGCCACACAGGTTCGAGACGGTGCCTTATATACCAATCCATAGCTGACACCTTCACCTGCTTCAATACAATCTATCCATCCGACACGCGCCTTCCACGTCAGTGCTGGTTGCAACTGGATCGGTTTTTCGTTTGCAGGATAGATTCCGTATAAACTCAAGCCGGGGCGCACAGCGTCAAAATGAGATTCAGGTATTGCCAAAGTTGCTGGACTATTCGCTGCATGCGTCATCCGTATATTCGGAATGCTCGCAAGCACGGAAGAAAATCGGTCCAGTTGAAGGTGTGTGAAACTTTTATCGGTTTCATCGGCAGTTGCAAAGTGTGTAAAAATACCCTCAACTTCAAGATGCGGCAATGTTTTTAGTTTTTTCAAGAATTCTGCAGCTTCGGTATAACGAACCCCACATCGATTCATTCCGGTGTTAACATCAACGTGAACCTTTACTCTTTTTGTAGATGCCTGTTGCGATCGGGGCTTACCATCTTTAACAGCTTTGTTCAACTTTTGCGCCAGAGTGAAATTATCAACCGCTGGAGTCAAGTGGTATGCAACAATATCCTCTGCTAAATCTGGCAGCGGACTAAAGAGAATAAGAATAGGTTTACGGATACCTGCCTTACGTAGTTCAATGCCTTCCGCAACTGTTGCCACTGCGAACATATCCGCAACGGTTTGTAATGCCTCTGCAATGGGAATAGCACCGTGTCCGTAGGCATCAGCTTTCACAACAGCAATTAACTGCCCCTGTGAATGTGCCTTTATCGCTGTAGCATTGGCTCGAATAGCATTTAAATCAATTTCTACATGTGCGTGAGTGGTCAGGTACAAAGCAATTTCCTGTGTGTTAACGTAGCTCAGCTATTGTGCCTTCAACCCCAATCAACGTCAGTTTCCGTAACAACCAAGCATCTTCCATAACGTTTACGACCTCCAAGGTAAGAGAAAGCTCGTAGTTGCCCGGTGCAGTTAAAATTCGCGAGACATCTACGTCATCTGCAATTAAAAACGGTTCAGCAGGCTGCACAGCGCCAATTGCGCGATTTCTAATAACTGGCGTCCCGTTGAGAGTAATTGTTAAAAACGCACCTGCGCGTGCTGTATCCTGCAGTATCTCATATCGCAATGTGATGTTATCACGGAATAACTCTTCTATGTTCAATCGATATGTCAAAGTCTGTGTGAAGGTGTTCCCTTGCCAATAACGATTTGGCATTGCAACAATCGCATGACCGATTTGGACCTCAATTCGAATATCAGCTCGGACTGTTACTGTACCATCGGAAACTTCAAGGGTAATCGTATAAGTGCCAGCGGATTCAGGCGCGACATAAACTACACTTGTGCCATCACCGACAATTCTGCCACCGCTTGCTTGCCATTTGTAGACCAACGCAGCTGAATCTCCAGAATAATTTACCGTTGCCTTGATAGTTGTAGTATCACCGATATTGAGCGTTTGAGACTCGGATTCTAAATCAAGGTCTATCATCTCCTTATCTATGTTCAGTAGATTTTCTGTATCGCAAGCTGATATTAGACCGATTGCACACATTAGACAGAGCATTTGGAGATATATTTGAAGTTTTTGGATTTTCATATAATTTACATTATACCACAATTTGAAGTAATTAGTTAACTTGTTTGTGTATTTCGCCCTCGAAACCACAGGAATAGTAAAATAAGGACAATTGAATTGACCAATAACATTGTTGAAATGGCGTTAAGTTCTGGCGTGAGACCGAACTTAAGACTGGAATAAATATACACCGAAAGCGTTGTATATCCAACCCCCGCGGTAAAGAAAGTGATGACAAAGTCGTCTATTGAGAGTGTGAAAGCGAGCAATGCGCCGCCGATGATACCGGGGGCGATGAGCGGAAACGTAATTCGCCAGAATGTTTGCCATTGATTAGCACCGAGGTCGAGTGCTGCTTCTTCAATCGTATCGTCATAGCCCTCTAAACGCGCGCGGACAACTATTGTAACGTAAGCGATATTGAAAACTACATGCGCTAAAATCACAGATGTTAACCCACGTGGAAATTTGACCTGCACATAAAATGTCAACAACGCAATTGCTAAAACGATATCTGGAATAATGAGTGGTAGATAGAGCACACGGGTTAACGCAGTACGAATCCGAAACCGATATTTTTCTATTGCAAGCGCTGCAGCGGTTCCAATAACAGTTGAGATGAAAGTTGCAACGCCAGCAATGATCAAACTATTTTTACAAGCACGCCACACATCAGGATTCTTGAAAAGTTTTGCATACCAGTCGAGCGAGAACCCTTCCCAAACCGAAATCTGATCCCCACTGTTGAATGAGAACACAACAACGACCAGGATCGGAATATAGAGAAAGAGAAAAACTAAGAGGATATTAACTTTAAAAAGTCGTTTCATTGAAAGTGCCGTAACCTTAAGATTCGCTGCCTTGCAAAGCACGGAAATATAGGACAGTTCCTACAAGCACTATCGCCATAAGCATGAACGAGAGAGCTGATCCGAATGGATAATCTAACGCTGTTTTAAATTGGCGTTCAATCACGTTTCCTATAAAACTTACCTTTCCACCTCCAAGAATATCAGGAGTTAGAAATGCACCAACCGTCGGAATAAAAACTAACATTGACCCAGCAAGAATACCGGGCAGGCTAAGAGGTAGGGTTATATGCCAAAAAGCATGGCGAGGGGATGCACCTAAATCCTTCGCCGCATCTATCAGAGACAAATCCAGCTGCTCTAATGCAGCGTATAATGGGAGAATCATGAACGGTAGATAACCGTAAACCAGACCGATCTGCACTGCCAAGGGGGTATTGAGTAGTTCTAAGGGTTGAAATCCTGGAATTAGAAATGTGAGAAAATTGTTCAGAAGTCCTTCTGTGCGTAAAATCAGTATCCACGCGTAGGTGCGAATCAGGAAATTTATCCAAAATGGGACTACCACCAAAAGCAAAAACACATTTCGCCATTTGGGTCGGTAGCATGCCAGATAATAGGCAAACGGATAACCGACAAGTAGACAAATCGCCGTGCAGACGAGTGCGGTTGATACTGAACGCCAAAGTATACCGAGGTAGAGTCCATCAAACAAACGCTGATAGTTTTCCAGTGTGAAGTTCCATTCTATTCCGCCAGAAGTGCCGCGCTCCGCAAAACTATAAGTGAGGACAGAGATAAGTGGGACAAAAAAGAAACATAATAGCCAGAGGATAACGGGGGAAAGTAGGATTAAGAGGCGGTAGTTACGATGCATTTACTGTTTCAAAAACTGACGGATATTGTTTTGTATCCTTCACCGATCCGTGTTGTCAATTTTGTTTTATTCGGCTATTAGGGCCGTCTTTGCTCACGTCTTTCATACAAATGACGGATATTTTCTTCACAGAGAAATTCAACGGTCAAACCATTCTGAATAAAAACTTCTCGCGCTCCATACCATTGGCTATCCACAGATTGTAAAATAGTTACTTTTTGATGATATTCATTTTCATACACGACTGCTACAGCAATAAACTTTTTGTCGTCCGAGTCAAATTCAATGAATGCATTGGGTAATTCTTCAAAACCGATTGCATCTGCTGTTGGGGTAATATGTACCTGCACCATAGGCGTCAATTTAGTGAATTCTTGTGGCATTTTCAAGATGTTCCAATGTTGTGTCTCTATTTGCGCGTCTCTCAATATAGCATCCGTTTCGGAAGGCTTGTTTTATTTCCTCAAAAGTTTGCCGAAGTACTATTATAGACTTGCGAAAACTTATTGCGAGTGTGCGTGCGGAGGTGGAGTTTCACAGCAGCTTTGTTCGGATGGTTCTTTTTGCGTCCACCTTCCCAAGTATCGTGCAGCCCATCGGGAAGCGTTATCCAAGAACTATCTTGCAAATAGACGCCATTAAAATGTTCAAGGAGGGGAAGCGTTTGTGGATCGGCAGAAATAACCTCAACCGCAGCAACATCAAGCGTGGCTTTGAGGGTCTCTGCAGCTTCGGGTGTAAACCGCTGTTCAATGGCTTGCCGAGTAATAGGTGTGCCGAGAGCACCAGCGGTTTGGGCAAGTTCAGTATAGGTGGCATCTGGGTTTTCTAACCAAGTAAAAACAAGTATCTGAACGAACCGACTGCCTATGAGTTTTCGGCTTCTTTTGACAAAACCTGTGTTGAGTGCGGCTGCATCGGCAACCGTTGACAGAACTTGTTGCATTTTATCGGGAACCTGTGGTAATGTATTCATTGAAACACCTCTTTTGTAGAACTAAAAATAAGTTGTTTTCTACATTATATAAGAGGTGTTTTCACCTAACAACTATTATTTCTTTCTGAAATCATGCTTTTGGCTTCTTAAATTGACGCCTATGGTGCGGTTCGGAAACCTCACCTACCGGGCATGTGTGAACATATTTTTGGATTTCACTATAAAGCAAGTATTGGAAAATCCATAAACTAAACTATAGCATAACTCAACAAAAATCGCACATATCTTTTATATGAGTCTTTTTAGATTAGGAAGTGTAACAATTGAATACCTCTGACTGTCTGAACAATATTCTTGATATGTGTTCCCATCCAAATTTGCTTCATTCCGAATTATGCACCTTTTTCACCTTAACTCGCGTCTTTAAAGGAAAGAAATCAATTGAAGATTTAGCAAAGGAATCTGACATCTCAAAAAACGAAATAGAGAAAGCCGTGACGTCGTTAATAGACTCCCAATTAGCAGCGCGCACAGAAGAAAATCTCATTGAGCCAAAAAACGATGTCAGTTCCTTTTTCCTGAATTTCGTGAGTATGGCAATTGTACATAGCGGACACACCGATTCTAAAGATAGGTAATTCGCAAAACATTTTGATGAAGATTAATTTATTAATTCGGTCCTTTTCGGTCCGCACGAAACACGCGTACCCTGCTGCACACCCCCTGCCGCTTGCTCCGTGTCCTCCGCGCTTTCCGCGATCCTGACAGAATAGCAATACTCCGCGCTTTCCGCGATCCTGACAATACCTACCGAAAAAACATGCCACTTTCAGTTAATTTCAAATTTTCTTCAAATTTAATTTGACATTTTGTTGTTTATGTTATATAATACTTATACTACCAAAACAAAAGTTCAATATGGGTATCCTTGTTCTAAAATATACTTTGAACTTTTGGCTTGGTAGCTGGGGGATGCCCGATTGTGTTTTAAGCAGGTAGTCTCCCCGGCGCACCAGCCAACATATTAGGACACCCATAAACACTCAACGCCACACTTAAGTGTGGCACAACAACAGGAGGTATAAAATGCAGTATGGATTTTATACCCGCTGGCTCATCGGTGGCATTGTGATGCTGCTGATTGTTGCGGGTGCGTGCTATCTGTGGTATCAACACGATACCGCACCTGACCGAAAGGCAGCCGCTGAGGCAGAAGAACTGCTACGCCAGTCCGAGAAACTTAAAAAGGTTTCCAAGACAGGCAACAACGCAGAACAAGCCACCGATGGAACCGCTGCGGAAGGCGAAACGCCAACCGTAGAGAAAAACGTTAATGAGACAACCCCCATGACGGATAAGACAGAACCGTCTCAAGCTGAAAACCCTGCACAAAACGCAGAAACAGCAGAGGTGCGTGTGTCGCCGCATGGCTTCGGGCCCTTCCCAGGGGTGCCCGAAGATTATCCAGTACAAGACGTCTTCGAGACAATCAGTGATGACCCTGTTTTTGAGTTAATGGATAGAGTCCGAATCAAACTCTGGAAACAGGGAGTCCAAACAATTGGAATATCTGAAGAGGACGGTCTTTTTTACCCAACAATTCCAGGTACAATCTACGTTGACCATGAGCGGATTGACTACGGTAACGGTGTAGTATTCAGCAGCGTCAGTCTCTCCGGAGACCCAGAAGCACGACAACGTTTAGGACAAATCAACTGGAAACTTCCGCTCGAACAAATTTCTTTTCCACCCGATATAAAAGTGATTGATGCCAAAGAAGGCGGCATCGATCCTTACGTTTTTTTAAATCTACAAAAGGAGTAGAAAAATGAAAAAGTATTTTTTCCTGACCATTCTATCAACTTTTATTGCATTTTCAGTTATTGCCCATTTCCATAACGAAGCGTGGCAAGAAGAACGTGAAATAAGCGGCGGTACCGTTATCAGTGGAATTTATCGTACTGCAGGCGATACTGACGGCCCTATCACGGCAAGTTCCTATTGTACAATATACAAGACATGGAGCGATACAATGCCAAGCGATACCCATGATGGCATGGTGCATTCTTGGTACGCAGCTGGTTCCGTTTACAACTACGAAGATTATGAAAAATATGAGGGTAACTGGTCAATAAGCGTTGAGGCCATAGGTCACCCAACATTATTCGCCAAAAAGCGGAGTGGCCGCTACAATGGTACAGTTTGTGAAGCCGCAGAAGCGTCCCTGGACGTTGAGAATTTTAAGTTCGGCAGATTAATGTTTCCTGATTTACATTATGAGATAAACAGAGCTAATTCTATCTCTCGCATAGGTGGATATCATCCATCAAAACAGGAGGAAAACTCAGCCTTAACAACAATACCTTTTTAAGTTAAGGCAGACACAGGCAGGTATCCGTTTTGGATATCTGCCTATTTCTTTTTCCGCGCGTTGTAGTATTTTTGTGTTTGCACAGAACTTGCTTAGCAGAAATCTTGCCAATCTGTTATAGTCGCGTCACTCTGTTTTTACAACCATTGAAAACTATTCCTCATGTGCAGAAATCGTTTCCCATTCCGGCCAAATCTCTATCGCAGATTCTGGCAAAATGGTTAACCCTCCTTCTTGACTCACAAGTTCTACGCGTAGGTTGTTTTGTCCTTCTTCTCTCTGTAGCGGTAATAACCAAAAAGCGTGATACATATCCCCATCAACATAACCGCCAACACATATATCTTCAATATGTTGATAGATAATATCCGCATTTCCTTGTAACTTGTGTATAACTTGCCCATTTTGTTCAATCTGAACGTCAAGCGAAGATGAGACTGAATTCAACCAATCTGCTCGGAGAAAAAGTATCGGTTGACCGTCTATGCTTTCTAACTCGAAGATTGCCTTAATAGCATTTTTCTCTCCTGCTTGTAAAGACATCGGAGATTTTACCAGCGGATGCTTGGCAAAAACAGGCTTAGCTTCCCCTTGATGTAAACGAGCAAATGGCGCTCCGTAGGCATGCCATTCTAAGAACGTCATTAGGTGTGTGCCTATCTCTCCATCAAGTTGGCGGAGAGTCCCTATCCGTTCAAGTTCCAGTAACGCCTCACAAAGATTCGTAACATTTGCGTATTCGGCACGTGCTACAGCAAGTAGTTTTGCCACAGGCCATTCCGGATGTGTTTGATATGTGTCTAAAAAATGCATCACTAACTGATTAGTATACCGCGCAGGAGTCATTCCTGCAACGGTAGCGGTGCTGCCAAGGTAGGCACGACAACCGTTATTCAAAAACGCTCGTAACAACGCTGAACCCGGAGGTGTGGTGGCACATCCGTCAACAATTGCAATCGGATGATGCGGTAACGTTGGCATTCCTTTTGCTGTCACAAAGTCCTCGCCGAATCTATTGCTCAAACTTTTCGGAGTTCCATGTCCGAAGTGGATAATCAAGTCTGATTGAGGTAGGTGTTCCGCTCCACCCCTTCCCAGTACTGCAACCTGATGTCCCTGTTGTGTCAACACATCAAGAAACCGTTGTGTTTCCAAATGGATACGGGTATCCTCCGAACATAAAATCGATGTCTCTGGACCTGCGACTTGAGCGGTTTCGCTTAGTTGCCGCTGCATCGCCTCTGGGTTTCCCAAAACCCGTGTCACCACAACTTCGGGAAGACCGTCGCCATCTAAATCCGCATAGAAAGAATCCGTGTGGAGACACATTCTTTTTAAGCGGACTTCCCACATCGGTATAATATTTTCATCTCCTACCAATATAAGATAATCCAGTTTTCCATCGGTTTTTGATATTATCTCTGCTTTGATTTCCCTCGCCAGTGTTGTCAGATTTGGATCGGGATACGCAGGCATTGTAATATGTTTTCCTGTCTTTTCTCGGTAAACTTCATCAATATCAAGTATATCAGCATCATGTCTACGCGCGAACGCCTCAATCGCTTTCTGGATATCCGACACATCTTTGGGGTAGATATCTGAAAGTGTGGTTATATTAACCAGTATCAACGTCTTCATGGAATCTCCCACTTTTTGTATTTACCGTTATAGTGAACTTTGAAATTATTGGGATATTTTGATAACCTGTTTTGGAACATAACGGACAACAGTAGTTGTAGCACAAACTTTATGAAGAGAAAAAAATAAATTGGGTAATTTGGCAAGGTTAGGAAACCTCGCCAGCAGAGATGTACACCTACTGCTGACGAGGCGGGGAATCATGGCGAATACCATACGGGGAATGCCATACGCGCATTCATACCGTTGATTTGGCGTATTCGCCCAATGGCATTCATACCCGGGGAATGACTAAACGTCATTCATACCGTTGATTTCTTGATTTCTTCCAAACCTCGCCAAATTATCAAAATATTTATTTAAACTTCATTTAGTTTGTGCAGATGAGACAATAAAGTTTGCGCTACAGAAGTGTCTCATTAATTATAGGTTTTACCATAGTATACCAATATTATTGCCATTCATCAAGTTGAATTGGAAATCGTAAAATTTCCCTTAACCAAAAATAGGAGATTTGATAGAATAATTGACAAACACGCTTACCTGTTAAACCCAATAACACTGCAGCCCAAAAAACCGAAAAAGGAGTAATAATGGAAAAACGTCCAAATATCCTATGGTACTGCACAGACCAACAACGTTTCGATACTATCGGAGCGTTAGGCAATCCACATATCCGCACACCCAGACTCAATGAATTTGTCCGACAATCTGTCTCATTCACCAACGCCTATTGCCAATCTCCGATTTGTACGCCGTCTCGTGCAAGCTTTATGACAGGCATGTATCCTTCCGCCATAAGCGTTACCGGTAACGGCAACCCCGTTTTTCCCCAATATTACGAAGATCGACTGATCTCTCATGTTCTTGCGCAAGAGGGCTATGATTGTGGTTTGATTGGTAAACTCCATCTCGCAAGTGCGTTTGATGGACAAGAAAACCGTGTAAATGATGGCTACCGCTACTTCCAATATAGCCATGACCATGGAAAACCGAACGCATTCGGACACGAATATGCCGATTGGCTACGTGAACAAGGTGAGGACCTTGGTGAGCTCTTAAGGCAACGAGTGGTCGTCCAAAAACCGAAGAAAGATACCGGGCAATTTCCTGAACCGACACCAGATTGCGATAATATTCCACCCCATCTCCATCAGACTTATTGGTGCACCGAAAAGACAATCGAGTTTATCAACAAAAATCGACGAAAAGATCAACCGTGGATGTTAAATATCAATCCATTCGACCCCCATCCAGGTTTTGACGCACCTTGGGAGTATTATCGGCGGTATGACCCAGAAACGCTGCCCGGTCCTTACTTTCAAGAAAGCGACATCGATTTTCAGGCAAAATTAACTGACGCAGGCATCGATTTTCAATCGAAGGCAAAACACCCTTCAGAATTTGACGGTAAACAGGTCCAAGCGTCTTATTATGCCATGATTGAACAGGTTGACCACGAATTTGGACGTATACTTGACTATCTTGAGGCTGAGGGACTTCGTGATAACACTATCGTTATCTTCACTTCCGACCATGGGGAATCACTTGGAGACCACGGATTGTTATATAAAGGGTGTCGTTTTTACGAGGGATTGACACGGGTACCACTTTTTATCTCATGGCCAACACACTTCCTGCAGTGTGTTTATAGCCATGATCTTGTTGAACTGGTTGATATTGTTCCCACACTATACGATATATTAGATATAGAGATACCTTACTATGTTCAGGGTAAATCGCTTATCCAACTATTACGCGGCGGTGTTTATGGTTACGAACATAGAGAAGCAGCCCGATGTGAATTTTTTGGCGCACTCGCAACCGCTGATCAGACACATGCTACAATGTATCGTGACAAACGTTGGAAGCTTGTTGTGTATCATCAAAAAGGTATTTGTGAACTGTATGACCTCAACAATGACCCGTGGGAACACAACGATCTCTCCGAACATGCTGATTTTCAAGATATTAAGTGGGAACTCATGCAAAAGAGTTTTGATACTACCGTCTATGCGCACCCGCGAATGGTCCCCAGGGTTGCTTCACATTAGTCTGTTGTCTGTTCCCAATTTTAAAACCGCTTTTGAAAATCATGTGCTAAAGCAAGGTGGAAAATAGATGACCGTAAGAGCACTCCTACTCGGTTTAGCACTTGTTGTTGTTCAGGCTGCAATTACGCCTTACAACGACTATTACCTCCAAGGAACAGACATCGCTGGGAATCACTTTCCTTTAGGCGCAGTATTTACACTGATTTTTCTTACGCTTGTCATCAACCCCATTTTAAAGAGGGTATTTCCTCGCGCAACACTAAATCCCGCAGAATTGATAGTGGTTTGGGTAATGATGGGGATAAGTTCAGCGATTCCATCAAAAGGAATGATGGGTTTTTTACTGCCCTATTTGGCGGCACCGGTCTATTTTGCCACACCTGAAAATGAATGGGCAGAAACACTCCACCCTCACTTTCCCGAATGGTTAATTGTATGGGATAAACACGCTGTTACCAATTTTTACGAGGGAGAATCGGTTGTTCCGTGGGCACTTTGGTTAAAACCGATTTTCGTCTGGACAGTTTTCATTCTCCTGCTCTACTGTGTAACAATCTGTGTGTCAATTGTCTTGCGGAAACAGTGGGTTGAACGGGAACGGTTTATATTCCCGCTTGTTACTGTTCCAGTAGAGATGGTTCAGCAAACCTCAACGCGCAGCGGTGTGGGCGGTCTTTTCAGGAATCGATTTGTATGGATAGGATTCGGGATTGCCGCTGCGTTTCATCTGCTCAATGGACTGCACGAGTATTTTCCCGCGCTGCCATCTATTCCGAATCGGTACGACCTTTCCACGCCATTCACGGAACGCCCGTGGATCGTGATGAGATGGTGGCCCCAATTTCGGTTCTTTCTGTATTTCTCCGTTATCGGTATAACCTATTTCCTCGCGATGGACGTGTCGTTTAGCTGCTGGTTTTTCTTTCTATTTTTCAAGCTACAGTACATCATTATCAACGCCTTTGCTATCCCGATCAGTCCGTGGATCTGTGTAAGAGGACAGACAATGGCTGCTTATGTGGTGATGGTTCTCGCTTTTCTCATCAACAGTCGGGCACATATCAAGGACATCTTAAAGAGGACATTCTCACAGTCCACCGCCACTGCAGCGATTGACGACTCAGATGAAGTTTTACCATATAGATGGGCTGTTCTGGGAGCGGTTTTTAGTTTTCTCCTACTTGCTGGACTTTGCGCCTATGCTGGAATGTCGTTTTGGGTTGCCTGTAGTATTATCACACTGTTCCTGATTACCTCCACCGCGCTGTCGTGGATGGTAGTCAACGGAGGCATGTTGCTGATTCAGGCACCGATGTATCCTATAGAATATTTTGAGATTGTTACAGGTTCAAGAATCATCAATGCAAACAGTTTGGCACTCTTAGGGTTTCAGCGAGTCATGATGCGTGACTGGGGCGGTATTTTGATGCCGAGCGTTCTGCACGGGTTTAAAGCGGCAGACCCACTCCGATTAAATCGGAGAAACGTGCTGTGGGCAATGGCACTCGCCATTGTTGTTGCTATCGGTGTTTCCTACGCGGCATCGTTACCCCTAATTTATGAAAAAGGCGGTTCAAATCTGCAACGCGGCCCCTTCATCGGAGCGCCGAGATACTTCAATCATATCGTTTCACTGATTCAGTATCCGAGAGATGCAAAATTGGGGGAAACATATAGTATGGTTTTAGGAGTTGGCATCACATCTTTTCTACTCATCATGCAACGTCAATTTATGTGGTGGCAACTTCACCCGATTGGGTATGTGATGGGGGCAGTTTACTCATCCTATTTCCTTTGGTCATGTATATTTATCGGTTGGTTTTTGAAGTTTTTGGTACTGAAATCGGGCGGTATCGGATATTATAGAAGGTTTCGTCCGTTGTTCATGGGATTGATCGTTGGTGAATTCGGTATCGTTGGTTTGTGGATGATACTTGGAATGTTTACTGGCGTCAATTATCAGAATGCTTTACCGGGGTAATTCGGACCTCACCACATTACCGATTTATTTTCTTAAACTCGGACAGATTGGACTACTATGTGACAGCTTAGATTAACGCCAGTTTGATAATAAATGACATTAGCTCAATAACAGGTCTTTTCTCCGAAGGCCCACCTTACGATTCTTGAGCATCAAACTTTCCAGTTTGTGCGCTATGGGCGCAAACTGGAAAGTTTGCGCTACAATGGGCTTTTATCAAACTCACGTTAGGTTATTATAGGCAAGATAAACTGTGGGTGACGGTACCAAAATCTAATGCTGATTGGAAAAATTTGAGAAGTTGGGAAAAGGTTTGCAGAAAAAGATAGAAGCCGATGAGAGGATTTGAACCTCCGACCTACTGATTACGAATCAGTTGCTCTTCCACTGAGCTACACCGGCGTCATAGTACCCACACGCTAAAGCGTGGAGCTTGTGCTTCGTAGACAACAGCGTTTATCCCTGAGAGATAACCCGTCTTACATCGTCTCCACTTTAGGCAGCTAAGCCTGCCTGTTTGATGTTGATAGCCGCGTTGATGTCTCTATCGTGGTCCGTGCCACAGTGAGAACAAGTCCACCGTCTATCTGCAAGAGTTATTTCTGCGTTTCTGTACCCACACTCACTACAGGGTTTTGTCGTAGCTGTCCATAGCTCTATTTGTCCGAACCGCTTATCGTGTTTCGCACACTTTTGCTGCAGTATCAGCACAAACTGGTAAAAAGCAAGGTCAGAAACTTTACGTCCCCACAAACGTTTCATGCCGTCTATGTTTAGCGTTTCCATGATAAGCGTATCGTAGGAACGACACAGGCGAGTGGCAAGTTTCCAGTGCCAGTCTTTGCGTTGTCTGGCGACTTTTCTATTGTGCCTGGACACCGCGCGTTTGGCACGATACCAATTGCCACTTTTGAACACCTTGCGACTCAGCGACTTATTGAGAGAGCGCAATCGATTGAGTGATTGTTTCAGAAACTGAGGGCATTCTATTTTATCACCATCGCTGCTTGTCAGAAATGTTTTCAATCCAAAATCAAAGCCTGCTCTCTTACCTGTCATCACTTTCGGTTCTGAATCGTGAACATTTACACAGGAAAAGCATATCCAATAGTCCCCGCACATATCACGTTTGAGCGTTATCGTTTTTATTTTACCTTTGATTTCTCTCTGTTTGTGAAAGGAATACCACGTGTCAATACAATTGATCTTGATACAGTTCCCTTCAAGTTTGTAGCCTGCCTGCGTGAATGTCATTGAGTTATATTTGTGTTGTGGTTTGATATGAGGTTTGCCGACTTTCTTTCTCGTTTTGCCTGCTTTGCGTTCTTCTATATTTCTGAAAAACGCAGCATACGCTTTGCCCATACGCAACACAACATCTTGAACAACTTGACTCGGCAGTTCTTTCCAATGCGGTTTTGTTCGCTTTTTCAGTTTGGCAACATGTGCATTCATTCTATAGGCAGATATGTTTTTACCAAATAGACGGTAATATCTTTTTTGCAAACGCATAATATGCACATGAATCTGGTGCATATCATCAAGCAGATTGCCTAACTTGAGAGTGTTAGATTGATTTTGTATCTTGTATTTATATGTTTTTCTCATGATACACCTTTTCAGTGAAGAACCCTTTTCCCATCGTTAGTGGTGTGGCAGGTGTTATCGCAACCACCACTGCAAAGGTATCTATATTACACCATGTCTCACACACAATGTCAAGTTTTTTGCCCGTCTACATCCCGCAAGCTAAAGCATGGGAATTTGACGGGAAGAATGTTAACATATTATACGCACCTAAGCTGCCACATAATAGCACATTCTGTTAGATTGTGCCTGTGAGGATGCAATCTGATGTTTGCTCTACAAAAAATTGCTTGGCCCGAGCTTACGTTACAAAAAGAAAATGCCGAGAGGCAGAATCGAACTGCCGACACAAGGATTTTCAGTCCTCTGCTCTACCGACTGAGCTATCTCGGCATCAGATAATATATGATACCATTAATTGACATACTCTCCCTGCTAAAGCGTGGAAGATTCTTTCGAAACTCACCACACGTTTAACTATCGGATTGTGGTTTTCAGGTGCATTTAGCACCAACATAGATGTTGCAAAGAACTTTAGCAGTATTGAATCGCAAGACTTTTACATGGTTGTTCACTGCTTAGCTGTCTACCACATCATCAACTACAACCCATGCCAACTACTTTTATAGTATATTATATTTATTATAAAATGTCAAATATTTTTTGCATGCTAAAGCAGGTGTCACATCTCCGCATAAATGCTCGGAGTTTTATGCCTAAAGGCAAGGTTGATAAAATCGTTGTCAAGTTTATCAGCATTTCCCAGAGTTATTTAGTTTTAAGCATTTTATCTGGTTTAGCCAAAAGTCGCGACCAGGAGGTCGCTCCTACAGAAGAGGGATAAAGAACAAATTAACGTAAATATGGAGAACTAAATAACCCTGGCATTTCCATTTAACCCTTGACATCAAAACAGATTACTGATATTATATATCAAAAACAGTAAAGGCTAAAGATGAAAAAAATTACCATCACCAAATTTTTTCGAGTACTCCCCCTATTTTTATTTACAACCACACTCCTTTTGCAAATCGTATATTTAAAATCCGCTCTTGCAATAGACTTTATCAAATTGGAACGTGATTTTTCAGGCAAAGGTTCGTCTCAAGGTGCTTTTAGCAAAGATATTCACCTTGCATTCAAACAGAATATCTATGTTAGCGATACAGAAAACCGACTAATCCAGAAACTTTCACCGACAGGAGAATTTCTCTTACAAATTCCCGCGAACCCAGAATCTCCCGATAATATCTTGCGAAAACCGGGACACCTCGCTGTAGATGAAATTGGCAATATCTACGTCACCGATGTAACAGCACACCACATCGCTGAAACTGCCGACCCGAAAATATATATTTTTGCGCCCTGCGTCCACAAATTCAGCCTAACAGGTGAGTTATTAGACACCTATTTTGTGGACCCTGTAGACGAAAAGCCCGGTGTGGTTTTACCTGCAAAACTTATCATTGATGAAAATGGAAAAACGGCATTCGGAATCCAACCGACTGGACATGACCGTGCCCTCCGCGTTGCTGTCAACTCGCTAAACCAACTTTACATCTTGGACGCAAAACGTGGACGCATTCATAAATTTGCTGCGGATGGCAAAAAATTGTTAACTTTTGGTCGGTATGGCGCAGGCGATGGTGAATTTGACAGAGATGCCGCTGATATTGCGATTGATCCGCGCGGAAACGTCTTCGTTGCAGATACAGGCAATCATCGCATTGTAAAATTTAATAGTGATGGCAAATTTGTCCGTAATTTCGGAAAAAAAGGACGAGACAACGGTGAGTTTGTAAAACCGATGGCACTTGTCACACTGCCGACAGGCGAAATCTTAGTCAAGGACGCAAGCCGATTCCGTAGGAAAGTCGGCGGATTGCCCGAAGTTATCGCCCTTTCACCAACATTAACGCAGTTGACAGAAAGCACGCCCGGTCAAGCCGACCTTGCAAATACGATTACAAATGCAACCCGTCCACAATACGGTCCGTTTGCACAAAACTCACTTACAGCCGTTGATACAGCGTCTCTGAACCGTCGTTTGCGGTTGCTTGAAGAAGCGGAATATCGCCGGTATTTTGACGACAAAGATTATGATAATGAAAATGATGAGGAACTTGCTGAAGAACTTAAACGCGCAGACATTCGTTTGACGTTGTTCCATAACGTCATTTCACGCATTCAGAAATTTGATAACAACGGCAGATATATTGGACGGATTATTTATGAAACAGACCAGTTAAGTGAGGAGAAACACGACTTAACTTTTCTTGATTTTGACTCATCAGGCTATCTCTATCTGCGAGATACCAGCGATTTCACTATTTCACAATATTCTGCCACCGGGTTTACCGTAAAGCCTTCCCACATGAACGGTTTTTATAGTACCCGCGTCGCCAATTTCAGCAACAACTATCTGGAAGATTATGAGGATATTGACTTTTCAACTGATGTTGAAGATAAACTCAACCAATTGGAACTCAAAAATCTATTCGGATGGACGTATAGCCTCTCTGAACGGTGGCATTTAACATTTCTTGATGAACTAACATACAGCGAACAGGATGAGCGGTATACCACGCCTGCCAAAATAGAGGATAGTTTCGATTTTGAGACACAAGCGTTAGAGAACGCATTCGCTGTGAATCTGAAGTATATCACTAACCCGAATCCGTATCGGTATAAAGAGTTGAATTTATCCGTTGGCCGTGTTGATGGCACTTCTGATTTGACACAGGACGCGCTTTTTCCTGATCTAAATAAACAACAGAGGATTGACACAGGCGATGCAAACTCTACGGTGATTGAGTTAAATTGGGATATCTGGTCACGGACAAACCTTTGGATGCGCTATGCCGATCTCAATCCTGCAGAGACGAGCCGCAACTTTGTCCGTAGGTTCTACGATGTTTCTGGGGACCTCTATGAGGTATTTGGAAGCCGCAATCAGGCACGGCAGTTCCTCGGTGAATTCACGATAAAATTTTAAGTTATGTAAGAACAGAGGGCGGGTTATAGCCCACCTTTACGTTTGGGCTAATATTTTATTTATAGTGACATTTAGAATTAAAGGGACATTTTTGTAGCGTAAACTTCCAGTTTGCGCACGGATATGCACAAACTGGAAGTTTATGCTACAACACCGCTGGTAGATGCGGTTTCCTAACCGAATGTCCGATTAATTCTAAAGTCTACTATACTTATTAAATTGTGAGTAGAGTTATTTTAATTTAAGCGATCTTCTTCCTGTAGGAGCGAGCTCCAGCTCGCGACTTTATATACCACAAAAATTAGACAGACCTAACACGAAAAATGGAATTCCGATCACTTTATCCTAATGAATTAGAAGCATGGCTTGACCATGTCACGCACGTTTTTTCAGCAAGTCGTCAATACTTTTCCAACCATTGGCATAACGATCCGTGGAAAGATGTAGCGGGTATCCGCGTTGCTGTGGATGATGGCACAATTGTCAGCACGGTGCGCGTCTTTATTCGTAAGATGTTCTTTCATGGTGAACCTATTTCTGTTGGCGGCATCGGAGAAGTTAGCACCCGCCCGGAATATCGCAAGCGTGGACTTGCTACGCAACTCCTCAAAGATGCCATTCAGTTCATGGAAGACCGTGGAATAGCGATCTCCATGCTCCACGGTAGTCAACATATCTATTCGGTTGAAGGATGGGAAAGTGTTCCACGTTACTACGCAAAGAAAACCCTTATCGGTAGAAAACAGCAGGCGTGGAATATCCGTCCCATCAATTTTCAAGATACAGATGAAATTGCGCAGCTTGCATCTCTCTACCATACCTATTCACGCAAATTCAACGGCATATTTGTTAGAGACGACATTGCATACTGGACAGACTGGGTGAAGCCCGAATCGCCGCAAGCATGGATTGCTGAACGCGATGGTGTGATTGAAAGTTATGTTTCCGTTAGAGGGCGAAATGGACAATTAGGTGTCAAGGAGTTTGCAGCGTCAGAGGAATTATTTGCACAAAACAGTGCTACAGACTTTTTTGAAATTTTGTTATCTGATATAATCGCGCAGATGGATGCGGAGAAACTTGAAGCAGAGTATCCCGCGCCGATTGCTGATGGATTCAATGCTCCGAAGGTTGAGGCGTACGGAAGCACAATGTATCGTGTTATTCAACCTGATATGTTCCCACCAAATATACGACAGGAACTTTCTGATGAGCTTCCAGTCCTCCTCCATAGCCAATCGGAAACGTTAAAACAAGACATAAGGTCGCATCACATCTTTTGGCCGACTGATGGGTTTTAGGCGGTAAATTATAGTAAAATCCATAATTAACGACTTGTGCTAAATATTTTTTAGTAACCAATTATTTCACATAAATAAAGGTTTGTCCGAATATCCTTCGTAAGTTGATTCGCGGGCCTAAAGGGACCGCATAATACAAATCAAAATTCTTAAATTGACACCTATGGTACGGTTTCCTAAACGTATCTGTCTTCAATAAACAAGATAAATCCTGTTAATTTGGTATTAGTGCGCTAATCACGCTTATCAGACGCATTTTCAAAAGACATTAGCTGTTTTTGAGGAAGACAAAATGAAGACTCAAAGAATATTGATCCTGTTTTTAGGAATTGTAGTTGCTGGAGTTCTGTTAGCGTTTTCAACGTGGCGCCAGTGGAATGCTAATCAAGGAACGATTTTGGAACGCATGAGACCGATTCCACCAATGGCGACATATTCCCAGGGTGCATCAATAAACTATATTGCTTTTGACCCGAAAAATCCAGAACTTTTTGCGACTGCTGGAAGAGGTAACATCGTAAAGGTATGGAACATAAACAATCAGGAAACTCCTCAGTTAACGCTAAAAACTCAGAGAGGACATAATGGAACAAACTTCGTTGTTGGTTTAGGTTTTTTCCCGGTAAATGATTGGATTGCAATTAAAGGATTCTGGACACTTGAAATTTGGGATTGCACAACAGGAAATAAAATTAATACACTAAACACTGCATCTTCAAACTTCGCAATTTCCCCATTATGCAACAACTTTGCTTTAGATCATAATCACTTAAAATTATGGGATGTCAACGATCCTAAAAACATAACGGGCAAAATATTGTTACCTCCCAAAATGGGTTGGGCCCCAATACCGCTGGATGGTTTAGAGAGAACAGATCCTTTTCCAGAAATCAAACTTAACATGTTACGTCACAATATCCCTTCAAGATATATTAATGCCTCTGTGAACGAAAATTTTAGATCAATTGACTTTTCCCATGACGGTAGATTGCTTGCAGCAGCTGGACAGATGCTTAACGACAATAAGGGGGATTGGAAACAAAAAGTAAAAATCTGGGACCTGGAGAAACATCAACTTGATAGAATTATTGAAAGAGAAGAACCAAAAATACAGGAACCCAAACGAAAAGGCAAAAATGCTTCAGCAGACAAAATGCTTACTTCTAAGGAAATCCATTCAATCGAGTTTTCACCTGATAGTCGTTTTTTCGGACTTGCGGCTGACAACGGGTTAACTATATGGACTTTGCCCGAATGGAATATCTACCACGAAGTACTTGATAAACGCATAAGTGATATAGCGTTTTCACCAGATGGCACGATGTTTGCGGTCACTGATATTAAAGGGATAACCCTCTGGTCTGTAGAAACCCTCACACCTATTGTCCTGCTTCAGAAAGTAGGTCTTATCGGTAGTAGTGTGATTGCGTTTTCTCCTGATGGTAGCACACTTGCTGGTGGCGGTTACGGTGGTGTTCTTCGGCTCTGGGATATAAGGAAACTAAATGAACGCTAAAAAAATGGGACTTTTATCAGTAGTTTTGGCAATAGCAGTTGTTGGGATTGTCGTGTATTTCATCTCAAGACCAAAGCAGCAGGAATTGCTCCCACAGACATTCGCGGAGCTGCCTGGGAGACCTAATGTCATTGCTGAATTCAATCACAGTGGGACGATTATAAAAGATGCACTTTCCTTTGAAGGTCTTTCTCTGGAATCCGCCAAAACAATTTATTCTGTCACCTTTTCACCTGTAGATCCTTCTCTCATTGCGTGTGTTAATGGAAATGGCACTGTAAAGTTATGGAACAGAAACAACACCAAAGAACCAATAAGAATTCTTCGCCAATCCGGAATATTTCCTTTTATTAGTTTCTCACCCACAGGTAAATTGCTCGCGTGTGCTGGCTATGAAACACTTACAATATGGGATGTAGCTTCAGGAACAAAAGTCAATTCACTTGAGACTTCTTTCCGTCAATTGGCTTTTTCACCAGATGGAAAACAACTTGCCACACTTCGTGAGAACGAGAAAGGAATACATGAAGTGTTTGTGAAAATCTGGGATATCCGGAATCCAAAGAATATAACAGAAATTGCTACCCTTTATAAATCACCCGGAGTTATAGGTTATGCATGTGCAGTTGGCATTTCACCAGATGGTAAATGGATCGCTGCCGGATATGTCAGTGGAACTGTTAACGTATGGGACCTACAGACTCGGCAACTGGTAAAGTCCATAGAAACATCTCTGCATTTGATGGAATACCTAAAATTTTCCCCTAACAACAAATATATGGTCGCTGGTGGACGTGATCAGGAGAGGTATAGCAATTATTCTGTGAAGTGGTACATCATGTGGGAATTGCCAAGTTGGCAACGTAAGGATGAGGTGCTTCGAGGAAATGTTGAAAATTTGGTGTTCTCCCCAGATGGAAAGATGTGTGTAGGGGCAAATGATTGGTCTCATCATGGAAGGGGTGTAGAACTCTGGTCAACTGTGAATGGTGCACCAATTTCTTCATTACCAACGGAGGCAAGAGATGTTTCATTTTCACAAGATGGAACTCTTCTCGTCACTGGAGGTAAGGATGGTATTGTTCGAGTGTGGGAACTCATGCAATCGCAATTAGATTTAGACAAAGTCCGTAACGATGTTGTCCGATTAATTTACTACCTACCGAAAGATAAAGAACCCTCCCCAAACATTACACAAAAAATAGATAAAACAATAAGAAAGGTCCAAAAGCATTACGCTGATGAGATGGAACGTCACGGCTTCGGCAGAAAAACTTTTACGTTTGAAACCGATGAGAATGGAAAAGCCAAGATATATCAAATAGATGAAAATCAAGTTGTAATACATGATTTGCAGTTGAACGATATTTGGCTAATTTTTGTTGATGATTCAAAAGATTTCTCGGAAGCTTTTATGAATAACATGACAAAACGTAATACCTCAATTCAAAATGGACATAGATATTATACTCAATATGATCAAACTTTTGAATTCCCGAAAGGGAGGATTAATGTCAATGACAAAATTGGAATGTATGATATTGAGGGATTCACAGGAAATGGTAGTATTGTCTATCCTACAAAAAAGGATTTTGATTGGAGATTAATAGTATACTCACTTAAGCATAAGTTTGACGTATTACATCGGGAACATCATTTACCTAAGTATGAACCTAACGTGGTTAAAAGGGTTTTCAAGGGTATTAACAGTATTATGCCATGGGGCAGGAGTTGGGTAAAATTGTCTAAGTGTGAAGCAGAATGGTTGGATAAGAGTCGTTTCTTCAACCCAAACCAACCTTTCTTTGATAAACGACCAGATATTGAAATAAACATAATAAAAACTGATACGGGTTCAAATAAATTCCAGTTAGCTGCATCTGATGATGATGGGATACATCAACTTCAACTGTTTGTCACTGAGAAATCAAAAAAACATTATAGGTTACACAAACTTCAAGGGTGTCAAGCACTAAACGGTAAAAAGAAGGCAACCGTTACATTTGAAATAGCCGATGCCGATATAGAGGAAGGTGAAATTCGGATGATTGATATGCATGGAAACATCGCATCACGAAAATTCAGAATAATAGAGAAGACACCAGAAGTAGATAAAGAACCGTAGAATATACAAGAAAGGAGAACAAATGTCTAAAAGAATCGCAATCTTCCCAGCAAGTTTCGATCCGATCACGCTCGGTCATGTGGATTTGATTGATCGTGTCTGCAAACTTGACGTTTTTGATGAACTCATCCTCGTTATTGGTGTGAACCCGGCAAAACAGGAGCGGTTCACAATTGATGAACGTATTCAGATGCTTGAAGAAGTCATCAGACCCTATCCAAAAGTTACTATTGATGGAGATACCGGATTGATGGCAATTTACGCGCAAGCACGTGGTGCATGCGCAATCATTCGCGGGTTCCGCGAAATCTCTGATTTTGAATGGGAATTCAAAATGGCACGGATGAATCAGCAGATTGCCCCAGAAATTGATACCTTCTTTATGGTTGCAAATAAACAATACGCCCATATCAGCTCAACGCTTGTGATGGAGGTTGTAGAGATGGGGCAAGGCAAATTGAGTGAAGCGAAGTTGTTGGAAATGGTGCCGCCGATTGTAGTTGAATTTATTAAGCGGAAATTTCATGTCCAGTAATTTGCAGGCACGCTTGAAATGCACCTGCAAATATAAAACGCTAAAACCGATTGTCTAAACTCACACTAACATTGAATCCCGGCGCATTCACACCTGACCCATGCGGACGATAACGTTTATCAAGCAAGTTTTCAAGCGATAACGTCAACCGTGTGTAATCAAAGAGTTTGACACCGCCGCGTACGTTGAGTGTCCACCATGCTGGTGTCCCCGCATCAACGGCATTGCCATTAGAGTCAAATTTAACTCCTGCTGGATCCCGTGTCGATCCCTGTATCCGCGGATCGCGTATGTCACTCCGATTTAGTCGTCTCTGTTCCGCAGCACTCCGCACAAACAGCGTTGCCCAATATTGCGTATTCACAGGTTCCCATTGTATTCCAACAACACCGTTCAAAGGCGGCTCCCTACGAGTCCGTGCTTCCCAAGGCTTGTCGGAATCAGGTTCTACACCGTTAATCAAAAGCACTTCTCCACGCAGCAACGCAGCATTTCCGTAAATAGACAATGCCGGATTGATCGGAATTACCCCTGCTAATTCAACACCCTGAAACTGCGCCTCATCAACGTTATCAAACACGAGTACGTCAATACCTTCGTATTCCTTGATTAGGTCTTGATGGAGTTTAGGTATTTCGCCTTCTTTGTATGTCTCTTGGACAGGTCTACGTGTAACTAAACCGTTGACCCTGCTGTGGAACAGCGTTAGCGCACCACGAAAATAGGTATGTTTTGCCTTGAGACCTCCCTCAACTGTCCACGAAGTCTCCGCTTCAAGATCAGGGCTTGGTGCCGTTACGCCTTCATTCGTAACTTCCACTGCAGTTGTATCGTTCAACGAAGGCGCGCGAAAAGCTGTCCCGATGCTACTAACAAAGTTCAGGTAATCTGTTAAACCGACAACTATCCCTGCGCTCCCTGTCAGACTACTGTCGGATTCATTGAATTCATCAAAAGCTTTGTCCCGTAGGGAAAGGTCCGCATTGGTTTGATAAAGTGTTGCACGTCCACCGAGGATAAGTTCCACCCGTTCATGTATCGTTATTTCATCTTGTAGGAACAAACTTACATCCCAAAATTGAGAACCGTTGATAAATCGCCCCAAGTTTTCGTCAACAGTCTCTTTCCCTACCGCATCAGTTTTGACAGTACGACTTTGCAGCATGTCTAAGTAAAATTCGCCACCACCCACTAAACGTTGCCGCGGAAGAACACTACTGATTGCCTGCGCGCTTATACCGATAGTGTTAACTGTATCATATCGTTGTCTGCGGGAAGTTTCACCACGCTTCACCTCATTTCGCCCCTCTTTTTGGCGGTGAAAAGAACCTGTGAATCTGTATAGGTCAATGCTGGAGATTTCAGGATTCGCCACATAGTTAACATATACAAGATCTCGATTTTGCGGTTCAAAAAAGAATTCGTCAAACTCTTGTGGTGCAATTTTATCATAACGCGGCGTTTGCGGTTGCCGCCACATCTGATAAGCAGCATTGATTGTTCGTCTTTCGTCAATTTGGTAAGCAACTTTGGCATCGGCATCGTAAGCACGCCAAGCCAATGGACCTTCATTGTCAATGAGCCATTTGTCAGGAATGCTATTTTTTGAAAGTTCTGCGACCTCATCATAGTCATAAAGTTGCACACCGCTCGGCATTTCGTCAACTATTTCAAACTTCCGATTTTTGTAGTGAAGGTCGTATCCACCGCCAGGATTCAGGTCTCCGTAGAATCGCACACCGCCGCCAACACTGAATCCAAATCGTCCTTGGCTGCCTGTCACCTCTAACCGACCAAGACGTTCCTGTGTGGCAGTCGTATAGCGAGCAAGGAGGCGTGGATGTATTTCCCAGTTTTCCTGTGATGGGTTAAGCGGGACCGCTTTCGTAAATAGGTTGATAACGCCTCCCATCGCGCCACTTCCATACAGTGTAGAACTTGAACCGAGTAATACCTCAGCACGATCCAAGTTTTCAGATGCGATGGTTGCAGTATATTGGTTCGGTCCAGAGCGAAATGTCGAGTTATTGAGCCTAACCCAATCGACTTGAATTACCGTTTGATAACCTGTCAAACTTCGGAGCATCGGTGAACCTTGACCAACTGTTGTTTGCTGCGCGATGACGCCAACAGAATCCCGAAGTAGATTAGATGCTATGTCTGCATTGGTACGTTCCAACTGTCTTAAATTGAGGACAGTGATAGCATTTGGTGTTTTAAATGGTTCTTTCTCGGCACGTGTAGCTGTCACCGTAATCTCCTGCATTTCCACAACGTTTTTGTCATTATATTCTTTAAGTTTCACTTTTGCGCCTGCATAGGGTTGCCAAATCACAAACAGCACTAAACTAAAAATAAGAAAAAGATAAAAGGGCTTTTGCATGTTATTATTCTCCATTCAATATTGTTGTTCTTATGGTGTTGTGCCCGAGATCACAGTATTTTAAACTATACACTGAATTTACGCAAATTTTATGCCATTTATTATCCTATCAAAAACCGAGAATTTCAATCAATTTTTGACAGAATTTGGACTATAGTGTTCACTTTTTGAACAGTTGACAAATTGTAAGAACAAATTTCTATATGGTGCTCAACAGAATTAATTACTTGCTTTTTGTGATAGGTCGTGGTAACTTAAAGCAAAAAGAATTGAATGAGGAATACATGGCAAAACAGAAATTAAATTTTGGATTCATCGGATGTGGTGGCAATTCACGTGGGCACGGACGTAGTGTTTCTGGCGTAGAAAACGTTGAAATTGTTGCCCTTGCCGATCCAAGCGAAAACGCACTTAAAGCATTCAAAGAGAATGTCGGTTTAGATGATTCTATTCCAACTTATGCCGACCACGTTGAAATGTTAACCGCTGCTAAACCAGATGCTGTCGTCATCAGTTCACCGCACGGACTACATTTTGAACATATCATGGCTGCACTTGATGCAGGCTGCCACGTGCATACCGAAAAACCGATGGTATGCACGGTAGACCACGCCAAGCAGGTAATGGCAAAAGTTGAAGAGACAGGTTTACATCTAATGATCGGTTACCAACGCCACCTGAGTCCTACGTATCAATACTGTCGTAAAGTCGTCCAAAGCGGCGAACTTGGAAAAGTTAACTTTGTTGCAGCCCACCAATCGCAGAATTGGTATCGGAATCAGCAGGGAAAATGGCGGCAAGACCCGTTCCTCGGTGGCGGTGGTCAACTGAACGATTCTGGCAGCCATCTCATTGACATCCTCCTATGGGTATTGGAAGCAAGTCCGGACACAGTATTCGCGATGATAGATAATTTGGACATTGAAGTTGATGTCCTCACTGCAATGTCAATCAAATTTGATATGGGCGCGCTGTGTAATATCAGCATCGTAGGGCATGCCCATGGCGGTGTGCAAGAAGATTTTTCTATTTGGTTAGAAGATGGAGCGCTCTTTTTACGCGCGGGACAACTCTATCGCCAAGGTCAGGGGGGTAAACCGACTCCCGTTGACAATGCTGATCTGCCAAAAGGTGGCAACAAAGACGCTGCCTTCATTGAACTGATTCGTGGCGAACGCACAGAGAATCCTATCGGTGTTGAAAACGGGTTACGTGTGATTCAATTGACCGAAGCTGCATGGCAGTCTGCGGACCTTGGCAGACCTGTCAAGGTTGATCTCAGTTAACACCATATCTTATAGCACGATATAGATATTGAAGCAGGATAGTCCCCAATCACAGGAGAACGGAATTGCTTGATGTCCAAAACCTCAGCAAATCCATTGACAAGAAACCTTTTCTCTCGGAGCTCACTTTTCAGGTGGCAGCTGGAGAATCGCTAATCCTGCTCGGTAGGAACGGCGCGGGAAAGACACTTTTGCTCAATATCTTGGCAACCTTAGTTGAACCAACATCAGGCACTGTCTCTATTAAAGGAATAGATGCATTTTCCAACTTAAAACAGGTACGTCCGCAAATCGGTTATATCCCTGTTGCTTTTGAAGGATACCCAGAATTATCTGCTGTTGACTACCTCAATTTTTTCGCTGCTGCATACAAATTAGACAAACAGGAACGCACCGCTGCAATTGATGCTGTGCTTGAATTAATGGACGTCCAACATCTTCGTGACATCAAAATTGGGACTTTTTCAATAGGGGAACGTCAACGTCTTTTGTTTGCCAAAACCTTTCTGCATGAACCAGAATTGTGGTTACTTGATGAACCGTTAGCACCACTTGATCCACGCGGACAAATTGAGATGGTAGAGTTGTTCGGTGAACTTCAAGCAATGGGAAAAACACTTGTTATTGCTACTAATCGTATTGACGATGTCCATAAACTGTGTGATATGGGTTCAGGCGGTTCACCAAAAAATAATTTCGTAGGAATTCTTAATAATGGGCAGTTTGCAGAATTGAAAACTTTTACGGCGTTACAACAAGAAATTAAAGATGCTACCAATTCAGAACGTCTCCTCTCGAATTGGCTTATTGAATACTATTTGGAGGTTACAAAATCGTAATGTCAGACATCGGACAATTTTTTCACGAAAACGGATACTATTTCGCAAAAGGGGTCTATTCACCCGAAGAGATCAAATTAATGGAACATGACTTTGACCGCGTGGTAGACCAGTTGCTCAAAAGCGATGAAAACGTCAATGCACGTTGGGGCGGTAGATTGATGGATGCGCTTGATGGTGGGGCATCTGTGATTATTCATACCCATAATATCCAGAGTTTTTCGGCGGTGTGGATGAATGCATTTCTACACGAAAAGTTTCTTGATACCGCTGAAGCTATCCTCGGACCGGATATTATGCTGCATCATTCAAAACTTTTCTGCAAACCACCAGAAAAAGGCTCTCCCTTTCCGATGCATCAGGATTGGCAGTATTTTCCATCCGTCAAAGATACGATGATAGCTGCTATCATATATGTGTCGGATGCCACAGATGAGATGGGGTGTGTCCGCGTATATCCCGGTTCGCATAAAGAGTTGGAGCGGATGGATGGTATGATGGGAAGAGGAGATAATGAAGAAATAACGGATCGATACCCGATTGAGGATGCTACCGTATTAGAGGCGGAACCGGGAGATGTGCTTTTCTTTAGCTACTTCACACTGCACGGGTCAATGCCGAACCGTTCAAATAAGACGCGAAAGAGTGTGCTTGTCCAAATGCATGCAGGTGACGATCAGATTGAGGCTGGAAACCGACACACCAACGTGCAATTAGTGCTGCGTGGTTGGAATCATTTCGCAACCCGATCTTCTGCCGGAAGCATAAAATAAATTTTATAGCAGACCAATAATTATTTGCGTCTACCGTAGGTGCGGTTTCCTAACCGTACCGATAGATTGGAATCAAGTTAATCTGGTATTAGCAGATATCTTACCAGAGGGATTTAAGATGAAAGAGCAAACAATCCTTAGCAAGGAACTTATTAAACAAAGTCTGGTAGACAATCGAGAGACTTTGCGAAAATACGGTGTCAAGCGGATCGGCTTGTTCGGATCTTACGTGCAAGGAACAGCGACTGCTGGAAGCGACATTGATTTCATCGTTGAACTTGAAAGATTGACCCTTCGCGACTATATGGGGTTAGCTCTTTTTCTTGAAGATCTGTTTAAGAAGGATGTTGACCTAATTACTGCAACCTCTATCAAACCGCGTTTAAAACCTTATATCGAAAAAGAGATAGAATATGTCACGAATCTATAGTTTATATCTCATTCAGTCAAGTTAAAAAGGAGAATTAAATGATTAAAGTCGCAAAAATTAGTATGGCGCATGTCCACGCAGGTGGATATGCACGACAAATTCACGAAAACCCTGAAACCGAACTCGTCGCTATGTGGGACGAAGAGGAATACGGTGGCAAAGCAGCAGCGGAACAATATGAAGTCCCGTTCTATACGGACCTTGATGAAATGTTGAGCCGTGATGATGTTGACGCTGTTGCTGTTGACGCGGTAACATGTGACCATCCGCGTGTGATGATCGCCGCTGCTGAAGCAGGTAAACATATCTTCACCGAAAAAGCACTTGCTATCACTGTTGCAGAATGCGATCCGATTATTGAGGCAGTTGAAAAAGCAGGCGTGAAGTTCATGATTTCGCTCCCATCGCGAGCCAATGCAGAGATTCTGTTTGCGAAAAAGGCAATAGACGATGGACTGCTCGGTGACATCACATTTGGGAGAGGTCGGATAGCACATTCCGCCGCACTGGATAGCTGGTTCAGTGGCACAAGTGCATGGTTCGCAGACCCAGTACGTGCAGGTGGTGGCGCGCTCTTTGATTTGGGCTGCCATCGCGTTGATGTCATACGTTGGTTGATGGGTGAACCGAAAAGTGCTATCGCGAAGATCAACAACTTTACCGGCAATTTTCCGATTGACGACAATAGTGTTTCTGTTGTGGAATTTGCGAACAAGGCACTTGGAGTGATTGATGTTGCATGGACACACCGCTCCGGCCCGAATATGCTTGAGATTTACGGCACGGAAGGGTCGTTTGCTGCAGGACACGGTGAGATGCATTTCCAAACCCGCAAACTCTCTGATGAAGAGAAAGCAAAATACATTGAAGACGCGCCAGCAGCACCACCGTCACCCATGCAACAGTGGATCAATGCTATCCTCCGCGATGAACCGATGACAATCACTATCCAAGATGGACGTAATCTAACAGAACTGATGCAGGCGTTCTATATGTCCTCTGAACAGGGGAAAGCAATTGAATTTCCGCTTTGAGTCGCTATACTAAACCCACGTTAATATAACGTGAGTTCGACATAAAGGTTAGAAAAATCCGACACAATATATCACATTTATCGCAGATTTGATGACGAACATGTTCCCGCACTCCAGCGGAGTGCTATGTCTATAGAAAAGCCAATCTGAAGTTATAGCACTCCAATGGAGTGCTATGTGATAATCTCACATACCGCTCCGCTGGAGCGGAAACACTGGTTCGGATAATTGCTATAAACATATTGCTCCGCTGGAGCAAAGACGGTGTTTTGGGTTGCGCTGGAACTATTTTTCGTTCAATTGAATCCACGTGATGAACCAATTTTTTATACCGAACTCACGTTTATATACTTGGATGTGCGAAAGGCCTAAAAGAAAATAAAGACGAACAGGTTACCAGTTATCGAAGGCACAAACTTTGGAGGAGATTGCCGACTATTGGGACACGCATAGCTTAGCTGACCACTGGGATGAAACACATGAAGTCCATTTTGAGGTTCGGATGCAGCGAAAGTGTCGTGTAACGCTTACCCCAGAGATCTATGAAAAAATTGAAAAGCAAGCACTGGAACAGGGTATCTTACCAGAAACTTTGGTTAACTTGTGGTTAGCTGAACGTCTCCAAGCGATGAAATCGTCGTAGGTGATAATTGCCTGGCACAACTATAAGTTTGACCATTCGCAAGAGGAACGTCTGATTGGAGCAAAACCCTCTTTTTGATATGCTTATATGCGTTTAACGTCTCACTAAGTAAAAATATAACAGTTAACTCAACAATTGGTGTATATGAAATGAATTCTGTACAAACAAAATTAGATAAAGCTCGCTCTGAACTGCTTGACTTAACCTTGCGTAATCCATTGATCAACTATAAACTTCTCAAGGCGCGAGGCGTTGAGATTGTTGATGAATCTCCATCAGATATTTATCAGATACTTGTTGAAAATAAGAAAATTATGTCATTCCTACCAAGAGATGAAGATGATAGTTCTTATCTGTTTGAAGATGAAGCGGAACATGACCCTGATCGGCATACTGACTCTAAACTTCAGACAAACCATTCATCTACTGATCTTCAAAAGCGTCTAAGAAACACCGAGTATACTGAACGAACAGCAATTGAAGAGCAAGGAGTGACGACCCTCTATATTGCACTTGGGATGCTTAAATGGTATGAATCTGAATCAAGTGATATTTTACGTCGTGCTCCACTAATCATGGTGCCAGTGGAACTCAACCGAACCAGTGTGCGCGCTGATTTTAGAGTTCAGTACACAGAGGAAGAGATTGGAACGAATCTTTCACTTCAAGAAAAACTGAAAACTGAGTTTCGTATTCAATTACCAGATCTCCCCGAAGTGGATGACCTTAATCAGTCCAATATTCTAAAATACTTTGAAGAAGTAAATGAGGCAATTGGTAACGCTAAACGATGGTCAGTAGATGAGTCAGCGGTTGCACTCGGTTTTTTCTCATTTGCCAAGTTTCTGATGTACTGCGATTTAGACGTTAATAATTGGCCTGATAATACCCTCTCTGAACATCCTATATTAGATTCAGTGCTCGTAAACCGATTCCAAGAATCAGACCCATCCATTGACGACAGCGACCCCAACGTTGACCAACACCTTACTCCCGAAAATACGCACCACGTAGTGAATGCTGACAGTTCACAGGCATTGGCTATCCATGATGTAAGTGAAGGACGAAATCTCGTTATTCAGGGGCCTCCCGGCACAGGTAAATCCCAAACCATTACCAATTTGATTGCTGCATCTATAGCGAAAGGGAAGCGTGTACTTTTTGTTGCTGAGAAGATGGCAGCTTTGGAAGTGGTCAAGCGGAATTTAGACAAAGTTGGACTTGGCAATGCCTGTTTGGAACTGCATAGTCATAAGATGAACAAAAAAGCCGTAGTTGATGAACTAAAGCGAATACTTAATACCGGTGAACCAAAAATAACAGACCTAAAGCAAGAACTGGATCTTCTTCTCAATAATCGTAACCGTTTGAACAGTTACTGTGAAGCAGTCAACAAACCAATTGGCGAAAGTGGTATTACACCCTATCAAGCGTATGGGGAACTTTTAGTTACACAGCGTCTCCTCTCAGGGAAGGAACTACCGACTTTAGCATCAAAAGATTTTCAACATTCAACATCTGAATTTAGAGATGGCGTGGCACTTTCTGAAGAATTCCAAACACTCCTTAAGCGGATGGGTATACCCAAAAAACATCCGTTTTGGGGAAGTCTTTGTAAGGTCTTTCTTCCTACCGATAGAGAACCGCTGAAACGAGCAGCAGCAGAATCGAGCGAAAGAGTTTCAGAACTCAAAGATTCATCTGAACAACTTGCGCAGCACCTTAAACTTGCTGTCCCAGATACTTGTGAGGGGGTTGAAAGTCTCATCCACGCAGCGGGTCGCGTTTTAGATGCACCAGAATTATCAGGTGTTGCTGTGCAGTCAACGGAATGGGAAACACATAGTAATGATTTTGAAGCAGGCTTTAAGGCTGGAGAAAGGTTAGGTGAACTCCATAAAATACATGATGATATTCTTATACATGAAGCGTGGGAGCAAAATGTATTGGAGACCCGGCAGAAGCTTGCTGCTTATGGAGATAAGTGGTGGCGTATGCTTTCGGGCGGCTATCGACAGGCCCGTAATGAACTCAAAGGTTTATGCTCACAACCGCAACTACTACCCAAAGCCCATGATGCCCTACTCGGTATCGTTGATGCGATTCTTGAAGTGCAGCGTGAATCGCCCCGTCTTGAACAGATACAAGAGATCGGACAGGAATTATTTGGTTCACACTGGCAGGGGCAATCCTCGAATTGGGATCAACTACGCGAGATCGTCAAATATCTTTCAGCACTGCACAAATCGGTAGCAAACAATGATTTACCCGAAGCTGTAGTTACATATCTTGCGTCAAGTCCGAATTTGGAAGAACTTAAAGCATTGCTTGTGAATGTTGAAGAACTGCTGAGTAGCTATCCGGATCTACTTCAAACGGTGATGGAAAAAATTGAACTTGATGAAAAAGTGCGTTTTGGAAGTGATGATGGATT
Source organism: Candidatus Poribacteria bacterium (assembly GCA_965221425.1). Taxonomy (GTDB): domain Bacteria; phylum Poribacteria; class WGA-4E; order WGA-4E; family WGA-3G; genus MSPOR6. The sequence continues at coordinate 3,464,033 of OZ244889.1, forward strand.
AAAACAACTTCCATTTACTGAACAGGTAAAAATCTTTAAATCTTGGGAGACTGAACCTGACAAGCTCCAAGATATGGTTTTATATAATCACCTTGTTGAGAAATTAAGGGATAAAGATTTCAATGAAATTGTAAAGATCGCAAATGAATGGTCGGAAGCGGGAGAATATTTATCAGATCTACTCAAACAGACGTGGTACAACGCAAGGATTGAGACGGTAATGAAAGAACGACCAATTCTTGCGGGTTTTAGTAGCGAGACTCATCAGCATATTGTAGAAAAGTTCAAAGAGTTAGATCGTATCTCACTTGAATACAATAAGGTAAAAGTAGCATACGAACATTGGAAACATTTGCCCCAGCGTCAATCATCCAGTGGACAGTTAGGGGTACTGATGCGTGAATTTCAGAAAAAGCGGAAGCATCTACCAATTCGTCAACTTATGACTAAAGCAGGAAATGCAATACAAAAAATTAAGCCAGTATTTATGATGAGTCCACTCTCTGTAGCGACATTTATACCACCGAAAAGCGTTGACTTCGACTTAGTGGTTTTTGACGAAGCAAGCCAAGTAAAACCTGTTGATGCTTTCGGATCGATTGTTCGAGGTAAACAAACAGTTGTGGTTGGTGATACTCAACAACTACCACCGACTTCTTTCTTTGATAAACACATAGCAGAAGATGACAATGATACGGAAGAAAACACACCAGCCGATACAGAGAGTATTCTTGGTTTGTTTAGTGCTCAGAACTCGCCAGAACGCATGTTACGATGGCACTACCGTAGCAGACACCCTTCGTTGATTGCGGTATCAAATTATTGTTTTTATGAGAATAGACTTATAATCTTTCCAAGCCCTGATGCCGCACGAGAAAAAGTCGGATTGGTTTATCATTACCTGCCTGATACGGTTTATGACCGTGGAGGGAGTAGAAGCAACTTGGAAGAAGCTAAAACCGTTGCTAAAAAAGTCATGGAACACGCACGCTTACGCCCCCATTTGACACTTGGGGTCGCGACTTTTAGCACAGCACAAATGCAAGCAATTCAAGATCAGCTGGAACTTCTACGCCGAGAAAATCCATCATGTGAGGATACTTTCTTCAATGCACATCCTGAAGAACCATTTTTTGTTAAAAATTTGGAAAATGTTCAAGGGGATGAACGCGATATAATTTTTATTAGCGTTGGCTACGGGCGTGATGCTAATGGGAAACTTACGATGAACTTCGGTCCCCTCGGTAGAGATGGCGGAGAAAGACGACTGAACGTTTTGATTACGCGAGCACGCCAGCGTTGTGAAGTGTTTACTAATCTTACTACTGATGATATTGACATTAGTCGCACCGATGCTCGCGGTGTAGCAGTGCTAAAACGTTACCTGAAATATGCACAGACAGATGTACTTGACATCCCAGACATCCCAAAACCGGGTGTTAGGCCACCAGACTCTCCATTTGAGGTAGAGGTTGCCGATGCGTTACGGAAGTCTGGTTATGAAATTGACCATCAGATTGGAACTGCTGGTTATTTCATCGACCTTGGGGTTAAAGATCCGGAACGCCCAGGACGTTATTTATTGGGAATTGAGTGTGACGGAGCAACTTATCACAGTGCTCAATCAGCTCGCGATAGAGATCGAATTAGGCAGGAAGTACTTGAAGGATTGGGTTGGCGTATCCATCGTATTTGGAGTACCGATTGGTTTAGATTTCCAGACCGTGAACTCAAAAAAGCAGCTGAAGCAATTGAGGCAGCTAAGGCACACATTCCCTTCTCTATTGGTAAAACTCCAGAAGTTAATAATCATGATTCCAATGAAGATAAGGAAGAATCAGAAACAGAGGTTGAGGAAATTGATGATCTAACCCCAGAACCGAAACTTAATTCCCAAACAAAAAAGTATCAACTTGCAGAACTATCTATTTCTACCAATGGACTTGATTTATATGAGGTCCCGTGCCGCACGATGATGGACTGGATTCAACGTGTTGTTGAAATTGAGAGTCCAGTGCACATTAATGAAGTAGCAAAACGTATTGCCAATGCTGCAGGGTTCAAAAGGATCGGCAATCGTATTCAAAACGCAGTTAAATTTGCTGCAACACAAGCAGCTCGTTCTGAAAGTATTCAGATCAAAGAGACATCTCTATATGAAACATTTCTATATTGGACTGGGCAGGAACAAATCACTGTGCGAGATCGTGGTAAACTCCCAAATGCTTCACGCAAGTTGCAATTTATTGCCCCCGAAGAAATACAAGAGGCAATCAAGTTGGTTGTATCGGAATCTTGCGGCATAGAACAAGACGATTTACCTCACGCAACTTGTAGGTTATTTGGTTTTAAAAAGGTTAATTGGGACATGCAAGACGAAATTGAAGGCATAATTTATAAAATGATTGAACGCGGTAAGTTAACGGATAAAGCTGGTTCGTTGGTACTTACTACAGTGAAATAGTAAACAAGATGTTAGCATCTTTAGTAGATCGTGGAGAACTTGAAAAGCCAAAACGTGGTGAATATAGGATTGTTGAAGGTGAACTTTTACATCTTCATTTAAAACGACGAATTGCAGAAAAAGGACTTAAAAAACAGAATCAAATAATTGTTGAGTTGGAAGACAAACTTACTGAGTAAAACCAACAAAGGAAACATACCATGCAAGACTATCAACCTATTTCTCTCACCGATTTATGTAATGTCAACGCAGAAATAATCGGTGCAAACACAACACCCACCTTAGGACAACAAACATTTCACGGACTCCCTTTCCACGTTTCCGAAGGTGAAAGAAGTTTCTTAGGTTTCGGTGAAAGTGTCCGGACGGACTCTGTCCAAATACCGATCAATTCCAATCCAAAGCGGATTATCGTAGCACATCGGCTGCTTGAATCCCGCATCCACGAAGGCGAACCCATCGGAAAACTGATCGCTAACTATGTTTTTCACTATGCAAATGGCGAAAAGGAGAGCGTGCCAATCCGAGAACGGTTTGAGATCGGCAGTGTGCCGCAAGGATGGGGACAACAGACCTTTATCGCTGTTCCTGATACAAAGGAAAGTTTGCATGCTCGCCATCAAGGACCGTGGGGGGCTGCTGGCAACCGGCAAACAGAGGCGATGCAATGTGTGCCGCGCAACTATTACCTTTATATATGGAAGAATCCCAATCCTGATGTAGAGGTAACGTCAATAGAAATTCAGCCACAGGAAAGGCGTTTTATCGTTGCAGCAATCACGCTTGGTTACCTTGACGAAGACCCAATTCCACGGCACCCGAACCGTGAGGTAAAAATCACGCTGCCACAAGCAGAAGATGCAGATAAACCTTTTGACATGGAGGTTAATGTTGACCGTGGTACTGCGACCTATCCATATCCATTGCCAGAAAACTCATCCGATGCATTTATCAATGACAACTTCAAAGGTTGGGGTGAATTTCAAAATAACAAAAGCAGCCCCGCATACACAGAGATATCCGCCACACCTTCTGCTACCGTTGAGGTAAAAAATCAAGGTGAAACGCTCGGTGAGGTCAATTGGGGAAAACTCCAAGAAAAGGGAAGTGTCCAACCGAATGAACGTGTCAAGGTGGAAGTTATTGACACAGGCAGAAACTGGGTGCATACCACCGTGATTGACGAAGACACGAACAAACCTGTGCCGTGTCGTATCCATTTCCGTTCCCCGCACGGTGTGCCTTACGCCCCGCATGGACACCACGCGCATGTCAATTCAAACATGGGCACATGGCACATAGACATCGGTGGTGATGTGCGGTTAGGTCAGATTAGTTATGCTTATATTGATGGCACTTGTCAAGGATGGCTGCCTCGCGGTGATGTGATCGTTGATGTCGCCCGTGGTTTTGAATACACGCCTTTGCGAACAACTGTCAACATAAAACCGGGACAACGTGAGTTGACATTACGGATAAAGCGATGGTGTAATATGAACGCGGAACGTTATTTCAGTGGTGACACGCATGTTCACTTCCTTTCCACGCAGGGAGCACACACCGAAGCACAAGGTGAAGACCTTGGCGTTGTCAACCTTCTTCTCTCGCAGTGGGGACATCTCTTCACAAATACAGAGGAATTCATCGGAAGACCGACGGTTTCTGCCGATGGAAGAAGCATTGTCTATGCAACGCAGGAAAACCGTCAACATGTGCTTGGTCATCTCACACTGCTCGGTTTAAAGGAACAAGTTTCGCCATGGTGTTCTGATGGACCGGGGGAGGCTGAACTTGGTGGAAACATGGAGGTCACATTATCACATTGGGCAGATGCGTGCCATGCACAGGGAGGCACCGTTGTCTTACCGCATATTCCAAATCCGAATTGTGAACCTGCAACACTCATTGCCACTGGGCGCGTTGACGCTGTCGAGTATCTCACTAACGCGATGTATGGACATATTGAATACTATCGTTATCTCAACTGTGGCTATAAATTACCGCTTGTTGGCGGCACAGATAAGATGACAGCGGATGTGCCGGTAGGCGTATATCGCACGTATGTTCATATCCCCGAAAATGAAGAATTCAACTACGATAACTGGTGCAAATATATGAGTGCTGGCAACACGTTCCTCAGCGGCGGTCCAATGATTCGGCTTACCGTAAATGGACAACCAATCGGCAGTACCATCAACCTACCGGGTAATGGCGGCACCGTTGAAGTTGAAGCATCTGCGGATTCTATTTTCCCTATTCATACCCTGCAAATTGTGCAAGCAGGAGAGGTAGTCGCTTCTACAGAGGAGAACAACGGATCACACCAGTTACGCCTGAAAGCAAATCTAAAAGTAGATAACCATTCGTGGATTGCTGCTCGGTGTGGCGGTCCAAACTATGCACAGGCAGTTCCACATCACGATGGATGGCGGCGCGGTATCATTGCGCACACTTCTCCGATTTACATCGCTGTCGGTGGCGAGTGGTGGATGTTTGATCCAGAAACGGCAAACTATATGCTGACCTTGATTGAAGGCGGATTGTCCTATATTCAGCAATCAGCACGACACTATGAGAAAGGAACAACCACGCATCATCACGGTGAGGATGACCACTTGGAATACCTTTCTCGTCCCTTCCAAGAGGCACGAGAGGCAATACACCGTCGGATGCATCAATTAGGTATTCCGCATTAGTTGTATTTGCCCTTCGGTTTACGGCACACGGAGTGTGCCTACTAACGTGAGTTTGATAAAAGCCTATTGTAGCGTAAACTTTCCAGTTTGCGCCATAGCACACAAACTGGAAAGTTTGTGCTACAAGAACCGCAAGGTGGGCCTTCGGAGAAAAGACCTGTTATTGAGCTGATGTCATTTATTATCAAACTGGCGTTACTACTTTAAGGAGTAAAAATGCCAAAAGAATTAGTAGCAATTGCCCCGCGGCAACCCGTTTTGCAAGAATATGAAGATGGACCTGTCCCAGCAGACAGCGTCCGTGTCCAAGTCGAATTCGGTGCACCTAAACGCGGCACCGAACTGACAGCGTACTACGGATACAACAACCCCAGTTTTCCGTTGAGACTTGGGAATATGTGTGTCGGAAAAATTATTGAAATTGGCGATGATGTAGAAGGCTTTGAGATCGGAGAACGTGTTGCTAACCATGGACACCTCAAGGAGACGCACACGTGGCGCGCGGGGAGTGTCCTCAAGATGCCCAGCCACATGACGTGGAAAGAGGCAGTCTGCTATGATCCAGCGCACTTTGCAATGTCTGCAATTCGTGATGGAAAAGTCCGCGTTGGCGAGCAGGTTGCTGTCTTTGGGCTTGGTGCCATTGGGTTGATGACGGTACAGATGGCACGGATCGCGGGGGCTGACTTTATCGCTGCCGTAGACCCACTTGAAAGACGGAGAAAAGTTGCTGAAAAGACTGGAGCAGAGCTTGTCATTGACCCAACTGCCTGCAATGTCGGCGAAGTACTCAAAGAAGCGACCAGTGGACTTGGCGTTGATGTGGCTGTAGAAACGAGTGCTGTTTACAAAGCTCTTGATGATGCCCTTCGCAGCGTTACTTTTGAAGGAACAATCGTCTATGCTGGACGCGCAAAAGAATGCACAGGTGGACTTGACCTTGGTGCTGTCGCACATGTCAACATTCCAAACATCATCTTCGCACGTGCCAACAGCGACCCAAATCGCGACCATCCACGTTGGGATTTCAGACGCATCGTTGATACCTGTTGGAAGTGGCTTGTCAAAGGACGATTTGAATGTGAAGATGTTGTTGATCCCGTTGTGCCGTTTGAAGATTCAGTTGAGGCTTACATAGAGATGGACAATCATCCTGAACGGAGCGTCAAATTGGGTGTTTCCTTTGGGTAGGTGTAAAAGAACAATCAGTTCGTTGGCGGGTTACTGGTTAGCAATCAAGAAAATGCCGAGGACCATCACAACCGCGGCTATCAAACGACGTTTTGTGTAGGTTTCTTTCAACGCATATCCGCCGAGCAAGACGACGAAAATGACAGAACACTGCCGAACCGCTGTTACGTAGCTGACCTTTTCTGTCATCAAGACATAGAGGATAAGCGAATAGGAAGTCAACGAGAGTACAACGACAACAAGAGCACGCTTCCATTCCATTCGTCCAATCTGTGCAATCTGCTGATGTGGAAACCGGATGAGACAGGACACACCGTAAAAGACTTGCGAGATACTGTTCTCCATTAAATAGTAGGTTACGGCGCGCCACAAAGGGGCATCCGTCGAATGATGATGAAATTCAGACATCCCTTGCTTGTCTACCAGTGAGTATCCGATGACGCTCGCCAAGGTTGCGTAAGCCCAGAGTGCATCGGGTTCGCGAAGGAAGCGAAGAAACGCCTTGAATTGGATGCGTGCTTCGCGTTGTTGATAGAGGAGTATGGAAACCATTACACATAAAATACCTATCAGGCCTTGTTTGGAAATCCGTTCCTTTAGAAAAAGAAGGGCAAAGAGGGGTAGGAAGGCTGGGGCAGCGCGCGTAATAGGATAAACAAACGAAATCTCGCCAACTGTATAGGCGTGCGTCAGAAATAAACGGTATAGCAGATGGACGAAGGCGGAGCCAGCAATATAGACCCATACCTGTTTCGGAATTAACGGTTGCTTGATACTAAAGGCAGCGAACGCTATTGCTAAGGTGTAAAACCCACACCAAAAAAAGAGGATTCGTGTATCTCTACTGGATTTGCTGTAGAAATTCCATAGGGCGTGGCAAAATGCTGACAGCAGAATTAAGACAATTGAGTTAAGTACCATAGAACCTTTCGTTATTTGCAGTCAACGATTTGGGTCGTTCTTTTTTTAACCCATAGGAGATAATTATGTTCAAGAAATTGAAAAAACACAAGCTTTTTATTCTATTTGGGTTTGCTTTCGGGATACTTGTCCTCACAGCAACCGTTACTCTCACACAAGAATGATGGTTTCCCTCTGAATGGGAGCAGATGCCCGACGCGGTGCAGCAAACCGATTAACATCGCAAAAAGTGCTACAAGCCGCTACACCAGTTATTCATCGTCAAACACGGTATTTACAATCTTGAAAACATGATCACAGAAGAATTAGCAGCATCGAAAGTGTACGAATTTGCCTTCAGTTTTGCACCGCTGTGTCTTAAAGGTGCAACAGGTTCACTCGGCAATTCGATCACTATCCGATAATCTTCCACGGGACAGCTTTTCTGCTGTCCCACAATCTTTCCATTTCTCTATCTACACCTGCACAAAAATGTACACATAATTTCCTGGCTGCCCCTTTTTGTGCAATTCAGACCTTAATATACCGCACTTATCCGTATATTCAGCGTATTTGACACTGGCATAAAAATTGCTAATAGATAGTGACAAGTCTATATGCTAACAGTAAAGAAAACATTTCAGGCAAGTCACCCAACGAATATCGCTGTTAGTGAAAACTATGTATGTGTGTTAGCTGCATCACCAGAAGGTTCATAAAAATGAATCTTTGTCTTCGGTTTGCATATTGATGTCCTCAAAATTAAGGAAAACACCTGTGAAAATACCGACAATATCCATCGCATCCCATAACATCACACGCCTCATAATTGGTGGTAATCCGTATAGTGGTATCTCACATCAATCTGCTGCTGCATCAAAAGCAATGGAGGACTACTATACGACAAACCAAATTATGGCGGACCTCACGCAGGCAGAACAGAACGGTATCAACACAGTGCTTGCTCGCGCAGATAAACACATCATGCGCACACTCAACGAATACTGGAACGCAGGCGGCACAATTCAGTGGATTGCGCAGACACCGAAGTCAACAGAATATAGTGACCTTAACGAATACCTCAAGATAATCGCACGCTACAAACCGATTGCCATCTACCACCATGGTGGCACAACGGATCAGTTATATGCGGAAGGCAAACTCAACTCGCTGTGTGATAGCCTCAAACGTGTGCGTGACCTTGGATGTGCTGTCGGTATCGGCACACACGACCCGCAAATCCTCAAGTACTGCTACACAGAAGGATATGATGTTGACTTTTATGTCTGCGCGTTGTATAATCATACACGACATAGAGAATTGTATCTACCAGATGACCGCGATGCCGCTGTTGCTGCTATTCAAGCAGTACCGATGCCGATAATTGCGATAAAGGTATTAGCAGCAGGTAGAAACGAACCGCGAGCAGCATTTCAATTTGCACTTGAAAATATCAAACCAATTGACGCGATGGCAGTTGGCATGTCCACACAATTTCAACCCGATCAGATTTGCCAAAACGCGCTGACTGTCGCAAAACTTATCAGAGAATTGGATAATGAACCGAATTGTAGAACCGGAAGTGATGGATACACGCGAAGCCTCCGAAGCTTACGATGCAATGGAACACGGGGAGGTTGATGATGCTTTTGTCAATCGAGTTATAGAACTCGGCGCGAATGATGGACATTTTCTTGATGTCGGCACAGGTCCTGCCCAAATCCCGATCCTTCTTGCACAACGGTGTCCCAATATCCATATCACCGCCATTGACCTCTCCAAAGAGATGCTGAAGATTGCGAAACGACACGTCACAGACAACGATCTCATTGACCGTATAACACTTGAACTCGTTGATGCCAAAACCTTGCCCTATCCTGACAACACCTTTGACGGACTTATCTCCAACAGCATTGTGCATCACATCCACGATTCGTTGCGCGCCCTTAAAGAGATGGGCAGAGTTGTGAAACCTGATGGCGTGGTTTTAATTCGCGACCTCATCCGTCCTGAAACACCAGCCGATGCACAAGCATTCGTTGACCGTTATGCCGCTGAAGATACCCCGTGCCAACAGAAACTCTATTACGATTCCTTCCTTGCTTCCTTCACAATTGCCGAAGTCAATCAGATGCTGACGCAGATAGACATGCCGGGTGCGGTTGTTGTTCAAAGCACAGATCGGCATTGGTCTATTGAACGTAGTGTTTAAGCACATTTGCTGAATTTCTGTAAATCTTGCAAAATCCGTTAAAATCTTGTCTTCAAACTCCTCTTGTGGTATTCTACTATAGTGAACTTTGAAATTATTGGGACACTTTGACAAATCTGTTTTGGAAACATAACGGACTACGTGTGTTGTAGCATAACCTGTTAGGTTGTGCTATTCCGTTTCTGCACCATAGGTGTCAATTTAAGAAAACGTTTCTGTTTTTATGAGTGCTTCTCAACCCTTATGGTGATTGAAACTGTCCCATATTTAGTCCCGTAGGGACGATATGTTTATAAAAAAAAACGGTGAACAACGCCTCTTTAGTCCCGTAGGGACGATATGTAGAAAAAATATGTCGTTGGGATACACATATCGTCCCTACGGGACTAAAGACATATACATCTTATATCTATAAACATATCGTCCCTACGGGACTGAAGACACTACTACAGCGGATTTACCCCTTAAATTGACACCTATGGTGCTATTCCGTTTCTGCACAACCTAACAGGTTATGCTACAGAAATGTCCGAATAATTATATGCGTTACTATAATGCACAAATAAAAACGCGGCTGTGTATTGACAAAATACGTGAGTTTACACAAGGAGATGTACTAAATGAAAAAGACATGCTTGTTCCTTCTCGTTTCGTTCATGACCTCTGCACTTTTTTTGACGAACGTACCCGCCCAAAATTATAACCAATGGAGTTTACCCGAAGGTGCTAAAACTCGTCTGGGTAAAGGTAGCATAACTGGCAATATCGTATATTCCCCAGATGGCAGTCAACTCGCTGTGGCAAGTTCTATCGGTATTTGGATTTACGACACGCATACCGGTAGAGAGTCAGCCCTACTCACACATAAGTGGTATGTTCAATCCGTAGCGTATTCTCCGGATGGCACTACACTTGTTAGTGCCAGTGATGATAAGGTGAGGTTGTGGAATGCAAACACAGGGAAGACCACAGCTACCCTCATAGGACATTCAGGTGCTGCCCGCTCCGTAGCGTTTTCGCCAGATGGAAAAACTATCGCAACTGGAGGTGAGGATAATGTGGTGCGGCTGTGGGATACCACTACAGGCTTACACAAAGCGGTTCTTACAGGACATTCAGGTTCTGTTGCTTGTGTAGCATATTCACCAGATGGAAAAACTATCGCAAGTGCCAGTTATGACAATACGGTGTTTCTGTGGGATAGCGCAACTGGGTTACACAAAACAACTTTTACAGGACATACAGATGTTGTCTTTTCCGTAGCATATTCTCCAGATGGAAAAACTATCGCAACCGGAACTAATGACAACACCGTGTATCTATGGGATGTACACACTGGGCAGCAAAAAACTGCTCTTACTGGACATACAGAATCTGTCCGTTCCGTAGCGTTTTCCCCAGATGGCAAAACACTCGCAAGCATCAGCTTAGATCGTACGGTGCGTCTATGGAATGCAATCACTGGGAAACACAGAGCAACTCTTACTGGACATATCGGATTTGTCCGTTCCGTAACGTTTTCACCAGATGGAAAAACTATCACAAGTGCAAGTGAGGAAACTGTGCGTCTATGGGATGCAATCACTGGGAAACACAGAGCAACTCTCACTGGACATACGGAGGTTGCCATTTCTGTAGCGTTTTCCCCAGATAGCACTACACTTGCAAATGCATATCTTGATCATAAGGTGCATCTGTGGGATACCACTACGGGAAAACATAAAATCACGCTCATAGGACATACGGACAAGGTCTATTCTTTAATGTTTTCACCGGATGGCGCGACACTCGCAAGTGGAGGAAGTGAGAATGAAATTCGTTTGTGGGATACAGTCTCAGGACTACATAAAGCGGTCCTCTCAGCACGGACGGGTACTAGTTCTTCTGTCACTCCCATAGCATTTTCACCGGATGGAAAAACTATCGCATCTGGAGGCAGGGGCGATTTAGTGTTTTTGTGGGACATAGTCAAGGAAGAATACAAAGTTACCCTCACGACACATACAGGCTCTGTCACTTGCGTAGCATATTCTCCAGATGGAAAAACTATCGCAAGTGGAAGTTATGACAGGAAGGTATGTTTGTGGAGTGCCACAACTGGAAAACACATAATCACTCTTATAGGACATACATCGGAAGTTACTTCCATAGCGTACTCTCCAGATGGAAAATCAATCATCAGTGCCGATTCACGCGGGATGCTGCGATTATGGGACGCACAAACGGGAAACTACAAAAGCACTCTCACTGCCGGGAAGGGCGGAGTCACTTGTATAGCGTATTCCCCCGATGGCACTACACTCGCAAGTGCCAGTTGGTATAGTGTGCATCTGTGGGATACACGAACGAGACAACACAGGACCACGCTCACTGGGCATACGGGTGGGATTACTTGTATAGCGTATTCCCCCGATGGCACTACACTCGCAAGTGCAAGCAGAGACGGTACTATCCTTTTATGGGACCTGCGTTAGTTATCCATAGATGTTAATTCAGCATGTGTCATGTTCGGTTAACATTGTCGGACAGACCGGACAAAAACTTTACACACTGCTTACATTTTAATTCCCACCAACTCAAAAAATATGGTATAATATCAACATCCACAAGATACGAATTTAAATGTACTTTCACAAAGGAGAACTCACAATGCTTAAATTTACTTTTATGGTGTTACTATGCTCACTAATTATCACGAGTCTAAGTATTGCTAATCCCGCTGAAGACGGACTTGTGGCTTACTGGTCCTTTGACGAGGGGGCTGGCAAAACAGCTGCAGATGTCACCGGCAACGGACACGACGGTAAATTTGAAGGAGCACCCAAATGGGTTGCCGGTAAATTTGGCACCGCACTCGAATTTGATGGTGAAGACGACTATGTCGTAGTACCAGATGACGATGCATTAGACATAACAGAAAATATCACGCTGATGGCCTGGTTCAGCCCGAATGATGCCCTAACAAGCCGTCGCATGATAAGCAAAAACGATTCTATCTTCGTCATTTTTGATTTCGGAAATTCTAAGGATAGTATCGATTTTCTCGTGAAACCGAACAATACCAATGCTGAATCTACAACAACAGATTGGAAAATTGGTCAATGGTATCATTTCGCTGGGACGTTTGATGGTAAGACGATGAAGGTCTATATAAACGGCAAATTAGAAGGTGAAAAACCAAACGATGTTCCAATCGCTCCATCCGATTTAGATCTGTGGATTGGTGGTGATGATTATGGGCGTCCTACTGACCATTTCCCCGGTAAAATTGATGAGGTGCGCCTTTACGACAAGACTCTAAGCGAAGCTGACATCCAAAGAGTCATGGATACACCCGCGGACGTGCAAGCGCTTGGCAAACTTACGACAATGTGGGGAAAAATAAAGGCGAGATAAATATTTACTTAAGTTCTACTTGGTAATTTCCAGATACCTAATAGAGCAAGCAATGATAAGTTTGGAAATAGTAACGGCGCGAGCAAAGGGGCTCCGTAAAGGAACCCCTCCGTTCGCTTTACTGCAGGCACTTGCAAATCTGCCATAAGGTGAAAGAAAAAGCCAGCAACGCCCATCATAAAGTTAACCCCTAATACAATTATGCAGAATTTTAGGAAAAGGGACTGATAGGGAACTAACAACAGGGTTACTAAACATCCAACAGCAACAGCACTTGTAAAAACTGGTAACCATTCAGATGGATTGAAGAACCCATTTTGCGCATGGTCAAAAACAGAGAGAATAAAATTGCCGCACCATCCGCATCCCGCTAAAAATACAACCCATTGTGCCCACTCTAAATCCGAATCATGAATCATACCGTTCATAATTAAAAGTAGTCCTATGCCTGTAAAAGCAAGCGGTGCCACAAAAGGAGCGGTGTAAACAAGGTTTTTAAGAGTCAAATCGGAGAAAAAATGGCTATTAAGATGAAATAGCATACCAGCAACGCCTATAGATATGGAAATCCATCCGATTCCAACGCGGCACCAGTGTTGCCACCGATTTTTCTCTCTGAATACGGAAAGTGCAAGTAGAATAGGGGCTACTAATGAAAAATAGAGGGGAATCCATTCTGCTGAATGTTTAAAGGCATTTACGGAATGAGCAATGAACACATCAAGTGCCAAAAACGCAAGGTTCGCAATAATGAAAATGTCAAGTAGTCTTCCGGCTAATCCGTCACTGTTTTTTATCGTTTTCTCTGAGTTTTCTGGCAATTTCTTTCAACTCCGTCATCTTCAACAACAGTTCATAATTTCCGTGCCACTGAACAAAGTCAGCACCGCCCATAAAAGCACCATGTTTCGCTGTTCTACCGTAGTAGTGCCAGAGGTCAAAATAAAGGAATTCAATCGGTTCATCAAATGCGGTGTCGGTCAGCAATCCTTCTTCGCGGAGTGATTTCATTAATTTCTCAGCTTCCCTTATTTTGAGGTTGGTGTCAGCAACAACACCTTCAGCCTCTTTATAGAATTTCTCGACCTGTGTGTTAGCATGGCATTTTAGACATGTCTCTTTCATTGCATCTTGTCCTTGCTGATAAGTCGGGCGTTTATCGGATACAGCTGCAAAGAGCCAATATGAAAGTCGCTCGGTCGTATCATGTGTCACATTTAAGCCATCTAACCCGCTCAAGTGGCATGTTACGCACGTAGGGACCGACATATCCGCCGTGGTTAGCGTTTTAGGTGATGCTTTGAGATTCATATCCGCTTTTTGTGCATTATAAAGTACGCCATGCTTGGATTCATGATAAATTTCAAGTTGTGAGTGGTCAGGCCCCATGTGGCATTGTCCGCAGGTCTCTGGTTCGCGTGCCAGAGCGATGGAGGAAGAATGGCGTGCATGACAGTCTGTACAAGTTCCGATAGAGCTATCGGTGTTCGGTTTACCTATATCATGACAACCTAAACACCCAACGTTAATCGCGCTTTCACCTTCGGTAATTGCTAAACGATTAGCAGGACGGTTTACGGCACCTTTATGATATTTTTCTGCAAAGGCAATCTGTTCGGGAGTAAAATCTTTAGCACCTGTCACTGCAGCCCATGCTGGTGCTGCATGCCGACTGCGCAAGAATTGTGTATACTCCGTTGAATGACATCCACTGCAATTCTTTGCCGTAAGATGCTTGGCAATAGTAAAACCTCGGTGTGCTTGTGTTTCTTGGTTTTCTGCTGCTTGATGACAATCTAAACAGGTCACACCCTGTTTAGCATGCTCACTATGCTCAAACTGATGAATGACCGCAGCTGTCTCTCTACGGTGGCATGTTGCACATTTCCCTGTTGCCCGCACAAAATCAGGACTCGGCTGATCTGTTTCTGTCAAAGGACGTTTCGCATTAAAAATTAAAGCAGTGACAATTAGTGCTGTCCCTAAAAAAACTGAAATAAAGATCGATTTAAATGACATCTTGATTTTCCATCACAAATTTGGTAAAATATTTTCGTGAAACTTTTGTTTAACAAACATTTCAACCTTCGCTACAAAGTCTGAAAATAACTGCGAATAGAAGTATTATAGCATGCTGTGAGTCGAAGTTCCAAATAAATCTATGCCGGAGACTTACATATTCCACTTATTGTAGAAAGGAATTTACGTGGCAAGCCAACAAAAGCGCCCTGTCGTTCTCATCATTCGAGATGGATGGGGCAATAATCCTTATCCTGAATTTCAGGAAGTCAACGCTGTTCATCTGGCAAAAACACCTATAGATGATTGGTTGCGACAAAACTATCCACATGTCCTAATTCACACCTCTGGCGAAGATGTCGGTTTACCAGCAGGCGTCATCGGCAACAGTGAAGTCGGACATCAAAATATCGGCGCAGGACGTATTGTCCATCAAGAGCTCCTACGCATTAGCAAAATGATTCGTTCCGGTGAATTCACTCGGAACGAAACGCTTTTAGACACCATTGCCCATGTCAAAAATAACGGAACAAACCTACATCTCATGGGGTTAGCAAGCGATGCAGGTGTCCACAGTTCACTTGAACACCTTTACGGATTGCTTTCCCTTGCGAAAACTAATGGACTAAAATCTAATCAGGTCTTTATTCACAACTTCAGCGATGGGCGTGATTGTCAACCTGACCTCGGCGTTCAGTTTTGTGAACAGATTGAAGCAAAACTCAAAGAAATCGGCATCGGGCAGATAGCCTCTGTTATTGGTCGTTATTATGCAATGGACCGTGATGACCGATGGGAACGTGTTGAGGTAGCGTATCGCCTTTTAACTGAAGGTGTCGGTTCACACGTCACTGCTGCGACGCAAGCATACAGTGATTACTACAAAAATCCAGATGACGAAAATCGTAAAGGAGATGAATTCATTAGACCGACTGTGGTTGTTGATAGCGACGGGCAACCACTGCCGCGAATTTCCGATGGTGATGCTGTTATTTTCTATAACTTTCGTGGTGACCGACCACGGGAACTTACCAAAGCTTTCTGTCTTGATACATTTCCATATCAAGCAGAAGGAAAAGACGGTGTTACGCGCGAAATGGGTTTTAAACGGAATTGCAAAATAAGCGTTAAGTTTGTTACGATGACTGAATATGAACAGGGAATGCCTGTTGAAGCGGCTGTCGCAAAGCCACCGAAAATGCGTGGGACGCTCGGTGCTTATGTCAGTGAAGCAGGTCTGACGCAATTCCGATGTGCCGAAACAGAAAAGTTTCCGCATGTCACCTTCTTTTTCAACGATTACCGAGATGATCCGTACGAAGGTGAAGAACGTCAAATTATCGCTTCACCCCGTGAGGTCACTACCTATGATCAGAAGCCTGAGATGTCAGCACCCGGTGTTACTGATGAGATGTTACGCCGAATTGCTTCTGACAAATATGATCTGATGGTTCTAAATTACGCCAACGGTGACATGGTAGGACATACAGGATCGCTACCCGCCGCTATCAAAGCAGTTGAAGCAGTTGATGAGGGAGTCGGAAAAATCGTTAATGCTGTTTTGGAAAAAGGCGGTGCGCTTATCGTCACTGCTGATCACGGCAACTGTGAACAGATGATTGACCCAGAAACCGGTGGTATTCATACAGCACATACCACATACAATGTTGATCTTATTGTTGTGGATGACAGATACAAAGAACATGAACTACGGACAGGTGGAAGACTGGCAGATATTGCACCGACAGCATTACGCCTCCTCGGTTTACCACAACCCTCTGAAATGACAGGTGAATCCCTGATACAATTGTAGCTACTAACATTTGCGCAAATACCGGCAGAATTGCCGGTGCTATAAATTTACTAAGGAGATTTTGGCATGTCCATATTGATAGACCAAAACCAGCAAGTTCGAAACGATTTCAGACTATTTGCAGGACGCGCGAACCCAGCTTTGGCAAAAGAGATCGCTGCAATTTTAGGCGTTGAACTGGGTAAAATTACAATCGGCCCATTTCCAAACAGTGAAACACGCGTGCAAATAGAAGAAAGTATACGCGGTACGGATATTTACATTGTTCAACCCACGAGCGAACCCGCTAACGAAAACTTAATGGAACTTCTCATCACCATTGATGCAATGAAACGGGCATCTGCAAGGCAAATCACAGCGATCATCCCATACTTCGGATATGCCCGTCAAGATCACAAAACAACAGGACGCGAACCGATTAGCGCCAAACTTGTAGCAAACCTTCTAACCACTGCGGGAGCAAGTCGTGTGATGGCGATTGATCTGCACGTTCCGCAGATCCAGGGCTTCTTTGATATTCCGATGGATCACCTCACTGCTCTAACAACTTTGGCGAATTATTTCCGGGATAAACAGATCGAAAATGGAGTGATTGTTGCCCCCGATGTTGGTCGTGCGAAGCTTGCAGAAAAATACGCCAAAATTCTTCGACTCCCGTTAGCCATCATGCACAAACGGCGGAATGGTGCTGATGGACAAGACGTTGAATTCGTTGAACTTGTCGGAGACGTCAAAGATAAAACCCCAATTATTATTGATGATGAAATTGCAACGGGGGGTAGCATTTACGAACAAGCACAAGCCTTGGCAGAAGCTGGCGCAAAGTCCGCTTATGTTAGCATCGCACACGCCGTTTTGGTCGGTCCTGCGTTGGAAAGACTCAAACATCCTTCAATTCGCGAAGTGGTTACCACTGATACAATCCCTGTTCCCGCTGAGAAACGACTTGATGGAAAGATAGAAGTGCTTTCCATTGCGCCGCTTCTCGCGCAAGCCATTCTAAGGGTTCACTTACACAAATCTGTGAGTCAAGTTTTCCGTGATCAACATCTTGATTTTGCGGTATAATACTCTTAAGAACAAACGTTTTAGTAAACGTGCTTTGGAACTCACATGTTCTAAAGCACACAAATTTCCTTTGGAGCACTCATAAAATCATGGAGGCACTCATGTCATCCGCTGCAGTCCAAACTCGTCTTACCCCTGAGGAATACATCACTTTGGAACGTAAGGCAACTATTAAAAGTGAGTACCTCAGCGGAGAGAGAATCGTAATGCCTGGGGCAAGTCGAGAACATAATCTTATCACGATGAATATAGCAAATCAACTCTACAACCAATTGCTGGATCGGGAGTGTGAGGTCTATGCCAGTGACATGCGGGTGCGGACGCATCAGCCAGCATTTTACACCTATCCGGATATTATCGTTGTCTGTGATGAACCCAGATTCGAGGATAACGAATTTGACACACTCCTCAATCCGATTATAGTTGTAGAAGTACTATCTCCATCCACTGAAGCTTATGATAGGCACGAGAAATTCTCGTTCTATAAACAACTCTCATCTTTGCAAGAGTACCTCCTTGTTTCACAGGATCGCGTCAAGGTTGAACAATATCATCACCAAGACACAGAATGGATATTAAATGAATTCCACTCACTTGAAGATGTGTTCTCACTTGAATCAATCGATTGTAAGTTAGCCTTGCGGGACATTTACAGACGCGTCAGATTTTCTAAAAACCAACTGTAGCACAAACTGTATGAAGATTAATTTGTTATTTCGGCCCTTTTCTGTCCGCACGAAACACGCGTACCCTACTGCTGGCGAGGCGGGGAATCATGGCGAATACCATACGCGTATTCGCCAAATGGTATTCATACCGTTGATTTCTTCCGAACCTCGCCCCATTCCCCGATTTATTTTTTTTAATCTTCATACAGTTTGTGTCACACAGATTTTTACCGAGTTCACGTTAGTTTAGTGCATGTCCGTACAGATAGAGTTTAAAAGATGATTCCTATACTTTACCTTAGCCATTGTGGGTCAAGCATCGGTGGGGGCGAAAAACAACTCTATTATCTTGCTACACATCTGAACAAAAATCTTTATCAACCAATCGTCGTCTGTCCGGACGACGGTATTTTTGCTGAACAATTAAGAGAAGCAAATATCCCTACCACTATTCTGAACCTTCCACCGTGGCGAAAAGTGGTATCCCGTCTCAGTCGTCACACGGCAGCCACGAAGTTAACCGATCTCGCAAAGAAACACAATATCCAATTAGTTCACACTTCCGATTCATGGCTCAATCCATATCTATTGCCAGTTAAAAACCAACTGAACGTTCCTATTATTTCACATGTGCGAAATATCTTAACATCTGCACAGGTTGCAAAGTACAACTTTGACCAAATGAGTCGCATCATCGCAATCTCTGAACAGAGTAAAAGTCCACTCGTTCAAGCAGGTGTTCCTTCTGAAAAAATTGATGTCGTCTTAAACTGTGTTGATATTTCTGTTTTTCAACCTGATTCAAAAAAAAAGAGGGAGTCAGATCCGTTTATAGTCGGAATAGTAGGTAGGATTGAACCCTTCAAAAAACAGAAAACTTTTGTTGAGATAGCATTTCATGTTGCTCAGCAATACCAAAACGTCCAATTTCACATCATCGGTGCTGCACTTGATACACCCGAACATCGCGCTTATGATAAAGAAGTTCGTCAACTGGTTTCTGAATACAAGTTAGAAGATGTAGTCCATTTCACCGGACACCGAGACGACATGCCGCATGCAATGCAAGAACTTGACCTTTTGGTTACGTTATCAGCAGGAAGTGTCATCGCTGAAGCAATGGCATCGGGAAAACCCGTTATTGGCACGCCAATCGGTAGCACCTCTGATATGATTGTAGACGGTGTTACAGGATACGTTGTTCCGTTAGACTCAATTGAGACAATATCAGATAGTATTGTCCAGTTGATTACAGATTCTGCTCAGTGTAAAAAGATGGGAGAAGCTGCGAGGCAACATGTTGAAGAAGCATTCAGCATTGAACTACATGTCCAAAAGATTCAGAACATATATGAAAAACTCATTGAAACTATTAATGAGAATAGTGTATAATTGTGCCATGATATTAAAAACAGAATTTTCAAAACAAGACATGCCTTATGGATGAAAGATTTGAAGCCACCAATATTGAAGAAGTTGATGCAGCCTTAAAGCATTTTAATCATTTTCATGATGATTATGTTGCTGGAATAGAAATTAAATTTGAGAATTACAAAACCATAAATGACGAAGGCAGGTCTACGGGGATTGGAGACGCTGATAAGACCATTATTCTCACTGTCAACACACATCCTTACGGAAAAGAACACGATCAACTTGTTCATGTTGAATTTAAAGATGTAAAAACATTTAAAATCTTATCGGCGGAGGATTCTGGACCTATATGGGGAATTCTCGGAGTACATTGTGTAGATAAGGGAGATAATTTCGTATGGGATTTTGAGTTCGTATGCACTGGATCAAGGTATATAGTCACTTGTTCTGAAATTGTCTTTTCCAGTTGAGAAAGGCATAAGATATACGCAAATGGAGGAAACGTAGCCCAGGAGGTTTATGAATGCTAACACAAAAACAACTTGATTTTTATGATAAAAACGGTTATATCGGTGTTGAGGCAGTGCTAACCGATGAAGAAGTAGCAGCACTCCGTCGCGTTACCGATGAATTTGTTGAAAAATCCAGAGAAGTTACAGAACACAACGATATTTTCGATTTAGAGCCAGGACACTCCGCTGCAAATCCGCGTGTGCGCCGCATCAAAAGTCCATGCCTATACCACACCGTCTATGACCAAACCTTACGCCACCCGAACATACTCGGCATAGTGTCCCAACTTATCGGTTCAGGAATTCGGTATAATGGGCACAAACTCAATATGAAATACCCCGAATTTGGTAGTCCTGTGGAATGGCATCAGGATTGGGCGTTTTACCCACACACCAATGATGATCTGCTTGCAGTCGGTATTGTTATTGACGATATGACTGTTGAGAACGGTGCATTGATGATACTCCCCGGTTCACACAAGGGGCCCACTTTGGATCATCACCAAAACGGTGCTTTTATCGGTGCAGTGACTGACCCTGATTTTACGCCAGAAGGTGCTGTGCCTATTGAGTTGAAAGCAGGTGGAATTACCATTCACCATGTTCGCGCTTTACATGGGTCCGCCCCGAATACCTCTGATAAGTCTCGCCGCTTATTACTTTTCCAATATTGCGCTGTTGATGCCTGGCCACTGAAAGGCATACCAGATTGGGAAACATTTAACGAATTTATTATTCAAGGTGAACCTACTAACCAACCCCGTATTGTCTCAACACCTATTCGTATGCCCGAACCTTATTCTGAAAAGAAAGGTTCAATCTATGAAGTCCAATCTTTGCTTGAAAACCCAATGTATGGAAATAAGCAATAGATAGATTAAGGTTTCCCAAAATCCTTGAAATCCGCCAAATACGCGCATGGTATTTGGCGTTGATTTTTTTAGTAAATCCATAATTACTTGGACATTGGCGAGGTTAGGAAACCTCGCCAGCAGCAGCAGGTGTGCATCTCTGCTGGCGAGGCGAGGAATGCCTAAAGACGAATGCGCCAAATCAACGGTATGAATGCGCGTATGGCATTCCCCGTATGGCATTCGCCATGATTCATACCGTTGATTTCTTCCTAACCGCGCAAAATTACCGAAATATTTATTTAAACTTCATTTAGTTTGAGTACACTACTGCACAAACTAAAAGTTTGTGCTACAGCACAGTCTGACGGTTTAGGCACCATGGACCAAAAGTGTGCATATATTTTGGATTTCACTATAACGCCCACCTAACCAACCTCTTTTTTTATATTGACACCTTATCCTATCTATTTTTGTGTCGATTTAAAATATTTGTTGCACAATTTTTATTGCAATGTTAAAATAACCAAACTATATTTATATTTTAACGTTACAATAAAAATGGTGAATAGTATTTCTGAAGAGGACACAGAACGTGTTGTATTTAGACGCACTCGAAAACCAAAGAGAAAACGACACACAGAATAAGTTCGTTATCAGCCATCAGAAAGTAGAGGGTATCAGAGTCATACCCGAACTCACACCTTCTGTGCTTCTGTTAAAAAAATGGGAATCGCGGACTATTGAGTGGGAACAGTTTCAGCAAAGGTTTAAAGCAGAATTGCGAAAGGAATACGGAAAAGGTGATACCAGTCTGCTTAAAAGGCTCTCGAATTATTGCCTTCAAAACGAAGTTACGCTTTATTCCCCTGAGCCTCCTGGTGAACAAACATATCGCGCCATTTTGACAGAGGTCATTAACAGAATTTGGGAACAACACGGAGAAAAGAAACGAGCAATAGACCGTGCCGCTAAATCCAAATTAAATAATATCGTTTTTCGAACATATCTAAATGAGATGGTTGAAACTGCAAATAGGTGCGCTCACTTTCAACCTATACCTGAAATTCGGCTTTTTCATTCATGTCTGTTTTGTGAACATTTAGATGCACGCATTTATACGTGTAAAAAATTAGGAAAACCGGTCATTAACTACAAGTGGGAATTACAAAATACTATTCAAAAAATTCGGCAATAACAGGTGGGACTAAATGAGAAATAGTATCCCCTTGCGCTATCCGCTGGCGCACCTCGGTGGAAGATACCTCGGCATAGAAGTCTGGGAGTCTCAAGGGCGTAACAGATGATCTATACTGTTGAAGTGTTGGTTGTGAAAGGAATTCTTTTATCGTTTCAATATCTACCTGGTCGCGGTTTGCTACGATAAAACGACATTCTAAAAAAAGACACTGTAATTCTGTCTGGATATCTATATAGTATTTCGGATCAAAAATCCGTACCAATGTATCGTAACCGACAATGAAGTGAAACTCCGTGTCAATAGGATAGATCGTTTTTAAAGCTTCTACTTTGTCAATATATCGACCGTGACTGGATATACCAACTGAAATATTGTTTTGATCTTCTGCATAACGTTTGAGGGACAGAATTCTCCCCGCCAACGGCCATCCAAACACATCTTTATCAACGTTTGCCTTAGCAAGCAGCAAAAGCAGTTCATCAAGCTGAAAACGTTCTCGCGCTTCCTCAACCATTTTGATGTGTGCCACAGTGAGCGGATTAAAAGAACCAGAAAAGATACCAAGTTTTCTACCTGGCTCACAAATAGGATCAGGTGTCCGATGTACAATTACGACCTGTGGGGGTGCATTCGGATCCAATTCATTAATAAGCTGGGAATACTTTTCATATTCGGGATATGCTCGAAACTTGTCAAGAACTTCATGATTCATCTTTTTTCACATCTTCCCAAATTTCATCGAGTTCGGTAAGTGTTTTCTCGGAAAAGGATTCTCCCTGTTTTTCCAGTTCTGCTTCCATCCGTTTAAAGCGGGCAACGAACTTACGGTTTGATTTTCGCAACACCTCTTCGGCTTGAAGGTCGACAAAACGGCATAAATTCACAACAGCAAACAAAAGGTCTCCGATCTCCATTTCAACAGCATCAGAGTCATTATTGTGCAAGCTCTCCTTAACCTCTGCTAACTCTTCGTCCACCTTTGCAACCACATCAGCAATGTCATCCCAATCAAAACCGACTCGCGCCGCACGTTTCTGTATTTTCTGCCCCCGAAGCAAAGCCGGTAAGGCATTCGGAATGCCGTCAAGCACTGATTCTCTATCTTCATAACCTGCCTCTTGGCTTTTAATAGCTTCCCAGTTTTTCACAACCTCTTCCGCATCATCAACATGAACATCACCAAACACATGCGGGTGTCTCCGAATTAATTTCTCTGTCAACGTGTCAATCACATCGTAAATATCAAAATCCCTGTTTTCTGCAGCAATTTGTGCTTGGAGCATGACGTTTAGTAGAAGATCACCAAGTTCCTCTTTTAATTTCTTTGGATCACCAGAATCAATCGCTTCAACCGTCTCATAAGTTTCTTCAATGAGTGTCGGTTTTAAAGATGTATGTGTCTGTTCCCGATCCCACGGGCACCCGTTTTCGCCCCTCAATATTGCGATAACTTCAACAAGCGATTCAAACAGATCTTTTTCCATAAAATAAACCCTTTACGATTAGACAGAAGCAGTATCTAATCCGTTTCACTTTCTTGCAGATTTTCTAATTGGATAATTAGTTGTCCAAGTTGGAATCGGAGTAACATGTTGTAAATTTGCATTAACAAAGTTACTTGTGCTTCAGTCGTTAATTCGCTCACTTGAATGATCTGCATGAACTTTTCTGCTCGTACTCGAATTCGCTCAGCTTGTGCTACATCAATTGGTTCTGTTTCTTGTTTACTCTCTTTAATAAACTGCCAAATCCTGTCCTGAATTTCAAGCATATAGTTTTTTGTCATCGCGGTGCGTGCCTTTTTAGCAGTATCAACCCAAATCGTATTCGCCTTCCAATTTAACATAAAGGCGATACTATTGACAATCACATCTCGGAGCGTGTCTTCACCTGAAAGCAGTTCTTCTAAATTGGTAATGCCTTCTGCTTCTGCTGAAAAGGTACGAACGCGTGTAAAGTCTTTCAAGTTTGTCAGTATTGACTCATTTTCGGTAATAAGATGCCAAAAACTCGCACTGGTTGAAAGCAGTACCTCAACTTGATTGCTAATCTTACCTGACAACTCAGCACGAAGACAAAAATTGTGGATACTGTGCAAGCGACTCCGAAATTGTTGCAATCCCATCGCTGTTTGAAACTTGGTAAGACCTGCCACCTGCGGGAGCAAGTGTTGACGAATCTGAGTGAGTATATCTTCTATAGCGGTTGGTTCAGCGTTCATAAGCGAATGCCTTTAATTAAAGTTACTATATTCAATATAATAACAAATTTTTTAGCGAATATCAATGCAAATTTAGGTCAGGGTTATTTGGTTGAGGGGTATGCATAAATAATTCCGATCTGAATCTCGGAAGACACGGAAGACGCAGATTTTGTCTTTTGTACCGCAAACTTTTAGTTTGCGTTTTTTGGCACAAACTATGAAGTTTGTGCTACAGTTTTTATTGTTTGAATCTCGGAGGACACCAAATCAACGGTATGAATCATGGCGAATGCCATACGCGCATTCGTCTTTAGGCATTCCCCGGAAGACGCGGAGAGGGGTTTGGCAAGATGAGTTCCTTTCAAACGATTGGGTATACTTTGAATAGGCGTTTGGGAGTCCCGAATTACTAATCAGCGTTTTCCGATAAATCCGCGATTCAGACAACTGACAAAATATTTACACACTCATAAAAACGCAATAATTGCAGAAAATACGCGAGCGTAGCGTGTTAAAATTTGTTTAAGGGTTAAAATTGCCTCAAATTCGGACTTTTTTCAAAAAATATAATAAAATTTCTGCATTTTTCTTGACATTCGTTACACAATAGTGTATAATTACATGTAGGCGTAGGAATTCGCGCTCGCGCGGATCACGTCGGAGGTGCTTTTCAATGCACCGAATATGGACATATAGTAAAATTGTTGACATCTTTTTACAATTTTATTATACTATATGTGTTAAGGGTTCATGAAGAATTCTTAACGGTGGGGGTGTTTCCAATGCACCGACAGTGTTTTAAGGCTAACGACACTGCCGATGCGGAGCACTGCCGTATCGTATATTAAGGACTCTACGACAGCGCTGGTTTCTATAATAGCACAGCAAGGGCTTGATGTCTATTGAATGGAAACCAGCAACCCCTACAGGGATAGCAAAAACCTTCCTATTTCTGTAGTCTGTCATAAACAATTAACCTACTCTCTAAAGAGGAGGCACAAGATGAGACGAGACTACAAAGTTTTTCTCACACTTATCATTATCGTTGCAATTGCGGGCATTCTGTTGTTTCATACCGATAAAAAGTTGAACGCGACAGAAGCATTACCGCCTTATGAAGTTGTTGACTGTATCACAGATGGACAGCTCCCTGAACCTGGGCGGATTTATCCAAATCGGTGGACAGCTGGCTGTGGAGCGATCCGACCGGTCGGAACACACAAGATTTGTCCAAACCGACTCCCTTGCCCCCTGGACGCAGCAGAGTAGCAGGGAATAACTGTATTTACTCTCTGGAGGTTAAAAATGTCTAAGAAACTTTACTGGGGACTCGGTGTCCTCATACTCCTGATTGTCGGTGCCACTGTGTTTCTGTTTGTCAGAAGCCAAGCGGAAATACGGCAACTTGAACGAGAAGCTGCTGAAGCACAAAAGCAACTTCAGCAGCATAATGCACAAAAGGAAATGGCAGAGGGGGGACAACGCGATTTAGACACGTCCCATCCCGATTTTCATGTTCACGAAGATGGAACACCTCATATTGGCACACATGAGGAACCGTCGGGTGCCGCACCGTTTCAACCCAGCGCGCCCTCCTTTTCCAATTTCACACTTGATCCGAAGGATGATCCCGTGACAACAGCATATAAACGGCTGGATTATATCAAAAACAATCTTCACGAGTGGGGTAACTTCTCAGAGCGAACCTTAGAGCTGATAGATGAAATGACACCGATGCCAGAACCGCCGAAAGAGGAAGGGGATGGTGCCGACACGGTTGCTTTGCTTGAAGAACTTTCAGCACTTCGCGACCCGCGGTCCGCAGAAATCTTAATCAAGTATCAGATGGAGAGTGGTATTATGGGAAAACCTGTTGATGATGCATTGGTTGCGATGGGGCCTGCATCCGTGCCTGCCCTCATCGCGCGGCTGGATGACCTCTCTGGTGATTCTTATCTAATTACACCAATGGGGTTATTAATGCAAATTGTGGCGGAGCATCGTACGGCATTGGGGGGTATCGTCGAACATATTATTATTCCGAAGTTTGAAGCGATTGTAGCAAGCGACACTGTGTATCAACACGCTGCGAGTTGGAGACTTGCTCAACTTAGACAGTAGAGTAGCAGGGGATAACTGAATTCAATCTCCGGAGGTTGAAAATGAATAAAAAACTTTATGGGGGACTCGGGGTCCTCCTGATCCTGATTATCGGTGCCACTGTCTTTCTGATTGTGAGAGACCAAGCGGAAATACGGCAACTTGAACGAGAAGCCGCTGAAGCACAAAAGCAACTTCAGCAGCATAATGCACAAAAAGAAATAGCAAAGGGGGGACAACGCGATTTAGACACGTCACATCCGGATTTTCATGTTCACGAAGATGGAACGCCACACATCGGCACACATGAGGAACCGTCGGGTGCCGCACCGTTTCAACCCAGCGCGCCCTCCTTTTCCAATTTCACACTTGATCCGAAGGATGATCCCGTGACAATAGCATATAAACGGCTGGATTATATCAAAAACAATCTTCACGAGTGGGGTAACTTCTCAGAGCGAACCTTAGAGCTGATAGATGAAATGACACCGATGCCAGAGCCACCGAAAGAGGAAGGGGATGGTGCCGACACGGTTGCTTTGCTTGAAGAACTTTCAGCACTTCGCGACCCGCGGTCCGCAGAAATCTTAATCAAGTATCAGATGGAGAGTGGTATTATGGGAAAACCTGTTGATGATACATTGGTTGCGATGGGGCCTGCATCCGTGCCTGCCCTCATCGCGCGGCTGGATGACCTCTCCGATGATTCTGCTCTAAGTGTACCCCTTGAGCTATTAGTCCCAATTGTGGCGGAGCATCGTACGGCATTGGGGGGTATCGTCGAACATATTATTATTCCGAAGCTTGAAGCGATTGCAGCAAGCACCAACACATATAGATATTATGCAGAGCAGACAATTGCTGAGCTGCAACAATAGTTTTATGGAGGCTATTAAGATGCGAGTTAGAAATTTTGTGTTTTTTTTGTTATTTGTATTTATGTTTCCAGTTTTTTTAGCAGTGACGACGAATCCAGGTTCAGGGGCGGGTTCGGGTTCAATGGGTAGTCAGCCGAAGAAGAAGCCGACGGTGAAGTTCAAGTCGTGGAAAGTGGGTCGTTCCGACAGAGGGACAGACACGACGAGTACAGAGCAGAAATCGTTTATTACTTCACAGGAGAATGCCTGTAATTTTACAGCGTCTGTTGGTTATGACAACATTCAAGGGGATGACGTCTCACCGATTGATCCGTCGACAGTGACGTGGAGTGTTGGAAACCTTTCTCACGGGATGACACTTGAGGGCGAGCTGCAGAATAACTGGTCGGGGAATAGTCATCCCTCGCAGTTGGCAACGAGCACCTCGTTTAATGTTGTGGGTAAGTTGTCCGTTCCGAATCATATAGGGACGAGTAAATCGCACTGTTCGAATTCTGGTGGGTCGGCTACGCCGACGAATGGTCGTGCGGACACACCGATGGCGTTTTCGATCACGTTTTCAGCCAGGACGGAAGATGGTCAAGATATTTTACCGGTGACGTTAGCGTTGTCACAAGACGAGAAAGACGTGATGCGTCAGGAATACCTGGACATGGCAGGGAGCACGACGATACGCAAGGGGGAGGTAGACGGCAATGTGCTTCGTGTTCCGTCGCGTTCAGAACTTGAATCCGCCAATGGTTACAACGATGGTCATTATTCGTACATGATGGGCAAAGAGGTGTTGCCGAGCAAACACGAGTCTTGGACAGCTGCGTTTAAGAAACATGTGAGAATAGAGTTCAATAATACGGACGCCCCAGATTTAGTGAAGACGGGTGGGTATCGTAATCCGCATCACCACTTCTATCACGTCACTAACGGCTCGGCGAGTCCTCGTGGATGGCATCAATTCGGCTTAGCACTCGATGTGCGCGGCAAAGATATAGATGCAGACAAAGACAAAGAGAGAAAGAAAGGAACACTTGCTGATCGCAAGGCGATAGCGGATGCTGCTA
Source organism: Candidatus Poribacteria bacterium (assembly GCA_965221425.1). Classification (GTDB taxonomy): domain Bacteria; phylum Poribacteria; class WGA-4E; order WGA-4E; family WGA-3G; genus MSPOR6. Next base: position 3,492,637 of record OZ244889.1, read on the forward strand.
AGAAATACGCGGGGGCGAGTTGGGCGAAGCACACGTATTCGGATGGACATGTGCATGCGCAATGGGAATGGGAAGGTAGCAATAAGGAGCCCGCGTCCACGTCCGGGAAGTTTTCGTTGCCTCCTGCAGGCACGACCACGAGTCACAGCAGCACGTCTGCGACGGTTACGTGTGCGAAGGCGACGGAGAACAGTTGCAGTGTGCTGGTGAGTAGTGCTTCGGAACACTCTGTGACGTGTCCGCGGACGCAATGCGGGGAGTCGTATTGGAGTTGTAATAGTGACGATCACAATCGGCATCGATTACGGAGTTGCACGAATGAAAGACTGTCCCAGGGTAGGAATTGTTATGAAACGTGGCGGCGGTGTCAATATCCACCAGAACCGATATCGAACACACAACATTTTGCGGTATCTCCGCTGTGTGTGACGGATCCGAATGGCAATCGGCGTTGTTCGGAAAACAGGGGCAGGACACCTGCCGAGCGGCCCACGACGATCATCACGCCGACACCGACGATGCATCCGTGTAGTATTCACGCGACTTCTGTGAGTGGCGATCATACGTGGGGCACTTTTGCTTGTGGCGATGCGACACACGTCGGGTATTTGTGTCAAGCTTCATCCGATCATAGCACCTTGATATCTGGATATAGTGGTTCGTTTTATGAATGCCAACCGCATCAGACATTTGCGTGTGGGCATACGGATTTGACTGCCAATGCCTATACGCATCGTTTGGAGTCATGTCCGCCTAACAGTAATGGAGATAGTTGCACCGCTGGTTCTTCCTATGCATGTTCGTTGCATACGCATGTGTATCCTGCAATTGTGTGTGGTGCGGCGTCTTGGACAGGTTGCACAGCGTCTATTTCCTCACGTACGGAACATCAAACTGCGTGTAGCAATTGTCCAGAGAGTTATTGGACGTGTAGTACAAGTGGTGTTGCCTGGCATGCAACGCCGCTGACGTGTCAGCGGTCAGGGTGTAGTGTTTCACTCACCAAGTGTCAAAACACGGGTGGTGGTGGTTGTTTCAGCAATGGCACGGAATACAGGTATCACGATTTACCATAAGCTGATAACAACCTTCAAAACTTCACACAGGCAGGTCACCTTTTGGGTACCTGCCTTTTCTTTTGTCAGTATCGCGGAGGACACGGATGACGCGGAGAACGCGGATTTTGTCTTTTGTACCGCAAACTTTTAGTTTGCGTTTTGTGGCACAAACTGGAAAGTTTATGCTACAGTTTTTATTTTCTGAATCGCGGAGGACACGGAGGGGGTGAGGCAAACTTTGAATAAGTGTTTGGGAGTTCCAGCCTCACTAATCCGTGTTTTCTGTGTTCTCCGCGTAGTCCGCGATTCAGACAACACAAGCGCAATCTGAATGAAGATTAAAAAATCAATTCGGTAGTGAAGTGAGATTAGGAAGAAATCAACGGTATGAATGCGCGTGGCAGCATGCGCCAAATCAACGGTATGAATGCCATTGGGCGAATACGCGTATGGTATTCGCCATGATTCCCCGTGTGGCATGCTGCATGATTCCCCGCCTCACCAGCAGGGGGGACACCTGCCGCGTAAGGAATAATTAGCGGGGAAAGAATTTTTTATGAATATCTAAAAGTCTGTGCAGTTCTTGGATCGGTTCTTTAGCATCGTCAACGCGTAGATCAATGTATCGGTCATTGAAACCACCATAGCCACCATTTTTCCGAACAACGAGCAGCGCAGCAGACTGCTGTCCACGTTTGTCGCCGCCTTTTTCTTGCCCAGCAGAAAGTGCTGCCATCAATTTATCCGCCAATTCGCCCTCTGTTTCTGTAAACGCTTTTCCCATCGCTTCAACAACCGCTTCTCCAGCGAGGATGTTTCCCTGTGCCGTGTAATTTTTGCCAGAAACAGCACCTGCCCAATCGTGGCATTCTTCGCCTGTATAGTGAGCAGGGGTACCATTCGCATCAACGATGCCGACTTGACGTGTTTTCTTTTCAGAGTCATCTCTGATGAGGTGGTCTAAAGTTTGTTGTGCTGAAAGTCCTATTTTGAGCAGTTCCAATCCTCTGGGACCATAAGTTGTGTTTGCCCAGGATTGCGTTGCAATTGCGCCAACGCCAGCTTCTGCCCAGGGCACCACAGCACCGACTGCAAAAAACTTTGACTGAACGGCAATACCTAAATCACCACTGTTTGGGTCATGTCCAACAATGGAAAATGTAGCGACTGGGGAGGTTGGTATATTAAGCATAGAATTTTGCCTATAAGGTATAAAGTGCATTTGATTACCGTATAAATCAGGCGTATAAAATAGAATGTAGGATTAATCGTCTTCAAAACGGATTTTCATCGCTGCGGCATGTCCCTCCAGACCTTCAACCTCTGCAAGTTTGACAACATCCGGTGTAACTTTCTCTAACGCGGTTTTGGTGTAAGAAATCAGACTTGTCTTTTTAAGGAAGTCGTGAACGCTTAACGGGGAGGCATAACGTGCTGCAGTGCCTGTCGGGAGGATGTGGCTTGGTCCAGCAATATAATCCCCTACAGCTTCAGGAGAATAAGGTCCGACGAGGATAGCACCTGCATTCTGTATCTCCCCAATCCAATCAAGCGGATTTTCAATGTGTAGTTCAACGTGTTCGGGGGCAATCTGGTTAGCAAATGCAACTGCTTCTGTTAAATCGTTGACAACGAACGCGGCACCGTAGTTTTCAAATGCTTGGACAATTTCATCTTGACGAGGGAGGGTCGGCGCTTGGACTTGGATTGCTGCTTTAACCTGTTCAGCAAATCCCCGTGATGGTGTAACAAGAATTGCTGAACATTCTGGACTGTGCTCTGCTTGTGAAATGAGATCCGCAGCGACAAAATCAGGGTCTGCAGTGCTATCTGCAATAACGAGGATTTCGCTTGGTCCGGCGATTTTATCAATATCAACGTGTCCAAAAACCTCTCTTTTAGCGAATTGCACGTATAAGTTCCCTGGACCGACTATTTTATCAACGGGCGAAATAGTTTCAGTACCGTAAGCCATCGCTGCAACGGCTTGGGCCCCACCACATTTGTAGATATCGTTAATACCACACTCAGCGGCGGCAACCAACATGTGTGGGTTAATCTGCCGATTCCGCATAGGTCCCATGCAAACCGCAATTTCTTCAACACCGGCAACAATAGCAGGTAGAACAACCATGAGCAGTGAAGAAACAAGCAGTTGGCTGACAGATGGCACACAAACACCAACGCGTTTTAACGGACGGATAATGTGTCCTAACAGGACACCGTCTGCCTCAGTAGAAAACCAAGAAGTTCGCATCTGCTTTTGATGGAAACTTTCTATGTTTTTCTTTGCGTGTACAATTGCCTCAATAAAATCAGGGTCTACTTCGGTGTATGCCTGTTTAAATTCGCTTTGTCGCACTTGCAGTTCTTTTACAGAAATTCGTGGTGCATCAAGTTTGCGGGTATACCGAGCGACCGCCTTGTCGCCTTCTGATTGTACATCGTTTAACGTACGGCGCACAGTTTTTAAAATGGTTTCATCCATTAACCTGCCGCGTTCATTCAGTTTAGTAATAAAGGATTCACTTTCTGGGGTTTGTGTTTCAATAATTCGCAACATGGTATTACCTTACAATCAAGTTCAAAAAATCTTCCTATTCACTATCACTGACTCTACGAATATCAGCACCGATACTGTTCAGTTTTTTCTCAATTGCTTCGTAGCCTCTATCGATATGATAGATACGCGAGACAGTGGTTTCACCTGCAGCTGCCATTCCTGCAACAACAAGCACGGCACCAGCGCGCAGATCAGAAGCCATCACTGGCGCACCACTGAGAGAGAGAACACCATTCACTATCGCTTTGCGTCCCTCAAGTCTTATGTCCGCGCCCATCCGATTTAGTTCTGCAGCATGTATGAAGCGATCCGTATGAACGTTTTCAGTGATAGTGCTTGTGCCTGATGCAAGACTGAGCAATCCCATCATCTGTGCTTGCATGTCAGTGGGAAATCCTGGGAATGGAGCAGTCGTAACATCCATCGGTTTGAGTTGACCTGGCGTAGTGACTCGAACACCTGTCCCATCCCAATCTAATTGCACACCGGCTTCTATTAATTTTTCTGAAACAGCATGTATTTGTGGTGGCGTGATACCTTCAACGTAAACATCACCATTGGTCATCGCGGCTGCGACCATGAAAGTCCCCGCTTCAATATCATCTGAGATGACACTGTGTTCTGTGCCGTGCAACTGTTTCACACCTTGAATTGTTAAAGTAGAAGTACCAATACCTTCAATATCAGCACCCATTGCATTAAGAAATTGGGCAAGATCACTGATATGAGGTTCACAGGCGGCTCCTTTAATAACGGTTGTTCCTTCGGCTAACGTTGCCGCCATCAGGACATTTGCAGTTGCACCAACACTGGGACCGTGTTGACCAATTAAATCCATTTTTGCACCAACCAGCCGTTCTGCTTGTGCGAAGATATAACCTCTTTTGACCTCAACCTGTGCCCCTAAATGCTCTAAACCGCGGATGTGTAAATCAACTGGGCGTGGACCGATAGCACACCCACCGGGGAAAGAGACTTTTGCGCGTCCAAGTTTTGCTACGAGAGGCCCTAAAACATATATGGATGCTCGCATTTTTCGCACTAAATCGTAAGGTGCTTCGTACTCCATGCGGTTTATCGGTTCAATATAGAGAGAACCGTTTTTTCGTGTGATTGAAGCACCAAGACCTTCCAGAACAGCACTCAGTGTTTGGACATCTGTAAGATTTGGGACATTGTGAAGCACACTGACACTATCCCCAAGAATAGCTGCAGCGACTGCAATAGGTAGGACAGCATTTTTTGAACCGTTTATCTGAATTTTCCCTTCAAGTCTGGCACCGCCGTTGATTATTAATTTTTGCATTTTATTCTCCGTGATTAATATTGAACGAAATAAACATCGCGCGTTTTTAAGTTTGTTATCTATTGTCTTGCATAAACGATGCCAACAGCGTACCTGTTACAAATATAAGTGTCCCATGACTTACGCAATTGTGGCTAAAATAGCGTAACTTCCAACAGAATTCTGAATTGTCAGCGCATAGACAAACGCGTCTACCATTTTACATAAGCCCTGTGTACCAATGAAAAGCTATAAATTAAATTGTATTAAAAAAGACACATGTTATTGTGAATTGTTCGTTTTTGTTAGGAATTGACTTGCATTGCACATTAACTTTTGATAAACTTTGGCTTTAACATCAACTTTTTTGTAAGATGAGGTAAAAGATGGCAGAAAAAACATATCGTGTTGGCGTTATTGGTTGTGGTGGTATGGGACGTGCCCATGCGCGGAGTTGGAACGGTAGTGGTCGTGCTAAAGTTGTCTCCGCATCGGACATTAGTGCAGATTCCGCCGCGAAATTTGCTGATGAGTTCTCACTTCCGTCACATTATACTGATTTTGAAGAAATGTGTCAAAAAGAGGAACTTGACATTGTAAGTATTACTACTTGGCAGAGCGTGCGTGCTGAACCGACAATCGCCGCAGCTGAGAATGGGGCATTGGGTGTTATTACTGAAAAACCGATGGCTGCCTCCGTTGGCGATGCACAAGACATGATGGATGCCTGTGAAAAGCACAACACCAAATTAGTTGTTGGACATCAACGGCGTTTTAGTGGCCAGAATTGTGAAGCACGGCGACTTATCCAAGAAGGTGCCATTGGTCAACCCCAAGCGATGCTGCGTCGTGATGGACACGGATTACTAAATCGTGGAACACATGAGATTGACGAAATGCGCTTTATTCTCGGTGATCCTGATCCGCAGTGGCTTATCGGCCAGGTTTCACGCAAAACTGATCGTTGGGAGCGCCGTGTCCGAACAGAAGACCTTTGTATGGCGGAAATCTGTTTTGAAGGTGGTATCCGTGGTATCTATGAAAGCGACTTACCGGGACCAGGACTTCGTGGCGATGCTGTGTATGGTGACGATGGACAACTTCGCCGTGGTGGTGATGGCACAATCGAACTCCTAAATAGCAAAGCAGCAGGTTGGCAGACTATCAAACCTCGTCAAGGCGAACCAAATCAATTTTCAGAGATGTTAGCTTGGATTGAAGGAGAAGTTGAAGAGCACCGCAACGCTGGAAGGCATGGACTTTGCACAATTGAAATTCTGATGGCGTTTTATGAATCTGTGCGCCTCCAAGACGTTGTCACATTTCCATTAAAAACACGTCCGAACCCACTTGATCTATTGGTTGAAGGCGGAAAGTTACCGGTGTTTAAAGAGGGTCGTTACGATATCCGTGCGCCATTTCCAGAAGAGAATAAATAGCCGTTGGTTTGTCTTGAAGAAATTCCTGAATCTCAGAATCGCAGGTGGGTTTTGTCTGCACTCAACCCACCTATATACCAAAGATTATTTCTGCACTTTCAAATTTGCCCAACTTGTGGTAAGTTTACCTTTTGCGGACACAAACCCTCTTAACCGAACGGTCGCTAACTGTTTGCGTTCACCCGCATGCGATACATCCTCTATCCGATAATAGTAGACAGTGTTCGGTTTAGCAGTGGTATCTGTCCACGTGTATTCATTGCGCTCACCTGTTGTGCCTGCACCTTGTATCATTTTTGGATTGACGACCTTGAATTCGCCATCCTTTGTTGGACTGCGATAGATATAGAACCCTGCGTTGTCTACCTCTGACTCGGTTGTCCATTTGAGCACAACGCCATTAGCTGAGTGTTCTGCCCAGAAATGGGATAAATTTACTGGTAAAAGTTCCCCATAGACGCTTATCAATACATCTGGATTTTTCTCCAATAATTTAAAAAGCGGTTCACGATCTTTAACTTTTATCGGATTTTCGGATAAGTTTACAGATTTTAGATTTACAAGTTCAGCAATAGCACTCACATCACTGATATTATTTCCGTTCAGTTGCAAATAATTTAATTTTGTTAAGCCTGCCAAAGCCGTAATATCGCTAATTTGATTGTTTTGAAGCAGTAACCACTCTAACTGTGTTAACCCTGCTAATGCAGTGATATCACTTATCTGGTTGTTACCCATTTCTACACTTGTTAGGCTGGTAATGTCTTTCAATGGTGTGAGATTCGTTATCTTACTATTCGTCAGACGTATTCTTTGCAATTGTCTTAATCCAGCCAATGGCGTGAGGTCTGATATTTGAGTTTCAAGTGCTGACAAGTTTTTCAAATTTTGTGCATATTCAAGTCCTGTGAGATCGGATATTTCAGGACCAGGATTCAAATCCACTAATCTAAGCATGTGGGATCTCGTTATCGGCACAGTTGTATCGGGAGGTACGTCCTCTATTGGGATTTGGATAGCGCCCGTGTCCGGTTCTCTCGGGGTCTTGAATATGTATGTATTTGTCCGGATAGCAGCTTCTAAATGTTTATCTGGTATAGAGATAACCACGGGTCCAGAGAAGATAGTTGTCAAATCAATTGGAAAAGTATTATTTGTCACATTCCCGTTTTCATCAACTATCTGTAATGTCACATTTTCGGAGTGTCCATATATCAACTGGGTAGTATCAAATGCTATTGTAGCCGTTTTCTTATCCTGTAACGATTGACACGCCAAAAGTTCATTCCCACCTAATGCAGAAATTTTAATCACAGAATGTGTTAATAACACTGCTTGGTGCAGTCCATCCGGATCGCTTACCTCAAAACGCAGATGCACCGTTTCAGGTGGGGTTCCTGTCGGTGGTAGCATTTTAATTGTTCCAACCGCATCAACACCGCTTTGAGGTCTATCCGTATTGAACCAAGGTGACACACTCAGCCATTCAGCAGCACAAGCCGACAACTCTGTTCTCTTAGCGCCATGAGATAAAAGAAAAGAGTCCTGTCTATAATCGTGTGCTAATCCGAAGCTATGACCAAGTTCATGCGCTATGGTTTGGTAGAGATAGCCGTGTAACTCTTCATTCTCTCTCATAAAACACCTACCAGATGATGGGACAAACACATGATGTCCCTGGGTGATAGATGAATCACTGATCCCACAGACACCACCGCCGATGTTCTCGCTGCTAATACTAACAAATACTAAATTAATGAAATGCGGATCAATTGGAGGTTGGAGGAAATGTTCCCTATACTCAAATTTAAGTCTTGGATAAGTAGATTGCAAATAGTGTGCATCGTCAAATTCACCTTCAATACGATGAATCACTGCATTACCGTTTGTATTCGTATCAAACTGAAATGTCTTTTGACCAAAACCATGACGTTCCATTTCATCAGCATACCAACGTTGTACGTCTTTAATCGCTGTGTCTATTTTCGTGTTAATATCGAGTTCCGGTGTCCAGTCATTCGGGACAAAGTGGAACAACCGAATCATATATTCGGCGTTTGTTTCCGCTTGTGCAATACCGCTTGACAGAAACGTAAGTGTCACAAAGATGAGTAGTGAAAGTGTGAAGCAAAATGTTGTTTTCATGAATTGAGAATATCTCCTGTCACAAGAATATCTGGAACAAAATTGCTGCTTATAGATTCACTTGCGTTCACCAACATAGATATAGGTAGCCATAATCGGTGTGATACAGGATTTAGTTAAGTTTCGATTAGCAATCTACATCTTTTCCCTCACTTCCGTATACGTCCATCCGTTCTTGTGTCGTAATATCTTCAGAACTTGCAGGTTTATAATGCAACTGAAGCGCACGGCGCCGTTGCGATGAGTGATTAACAGGACTCCCGTGATGAGTCAATCCGTGCCAGAATAGACAACCTCCCGGTTGCAGTGGCACCATCGTATCACGAGCAATCGGCACATCGGTATCACAAATTTGCCAGTCTCTTCGTTTGAAATGGATCATCGGTCCTTCGTTATGAGACCCAGGAATGATGTGCATGCATCCGTTTTCAGCAGTAGCTTCGTCTAATGCGATCCACACGCCGACAACGGTTGTTCCATGCTCTAAATTAAAGTACGCACAATCTTGATGCCACGGTTTTTCGGAGCCTTGTCGTGGCGGTTTGACTAACGCCATATCTTGAAACAGCGCAGGTTTGTCATCCATAATCCGCTCTAAAACACCGAGAAGTCCAGAATGTGTTGCCATCGCATTTAGACGTGACTCATAATTTACGTAGTTGAAGATTTTTCTAATCGCATCGCGGCGTTCATCAGTGTTCATCTCATCCTTGAGTTTCGCGAGTTTTGGCTCAAATTGGATTGCACGAAAGTCAGGGTTTTTGCCATCCATTAGATGCACCATACCATCTAAAGCATCCTGAACTTCATCAGTCGTAAAAGCATCTTCAATGACAAGATATCCATGCTGATGGAAATATTCAATATCCGCGTCGGTTACCGCTGAAAAACCACCAGAAATGCTATTTGCCACCGTATCAAAACGGTAGAGGTCGTCGGGGTACGGAATTGGTCTGGTAGTAGCAAAGTCTTTAGGTTCGGCAGTCGCTGGATGATTCATAGTGGTTCTCCTTAAATCTCACCTTGACTTTCTTGTTCAAATAAAGTCAAGAAGTTATCTACACGATCAACAGCAGCTTGGGCGCGTTCGCGTGCAGATTCACTTTTTTCCTCTTCAGCTATCCACTGCTGCCGTTGCGGAAGCCATTCGGTTTGCAGATAAGTGAGCTGATTCAGGAAATGTGGGTCTTCTGTCTCACTAACGAAATACTCAATTATACCGAGTAACCCGTATTTGCGATTGATCTCCATATCATCTAATTCATCTACCATTTGGGCAAAGAGTCGTTGATTCCGATCTTGTCTGATTTGCCCTACTTCACGAGACGATTCAGTGAGCAGTTTATCTACAAATTCCTGCTTGGAATTAATCCAACGCGGTAGGTTTCGGACATATTCCTCTAAATCAAAGTTTCCACGTTGAAGTGCAAAATAAGCATGAATATGGATGTTACGGAAAAAACCGGTATACCCAACATTTGGATCCATGGTATCTGCATCATAAAGGATCTGATTTTCTATGTTGCCATATAACAGCTTAAAATCTTCAGCAGTTAGATTCATTGGCTTCAGATGTGCCAAAACGACAGATGTTGCGGCTTCCACAAACGCTGGTTCAAAATCGTACATCGCTAAAATGTTTTCAGTGATGACTGCCCCAGATTCATGGTGGACCTTTCCGTGTAGGTTATGCTTTTCATAAAGTTCTGTGACAATGTTTTTCCTTGCAGGCGTAAGCATTTCGTTTAGCCAAAAACCGTTGTGGTCAAGGATGCGTTTTCCGTTGTCATCAGTTAGGATGACGCCATCGTAACGTTTCGTGATGTCGTGTAAAGTTCCTGCAACCTCAAGGAGTTTGACATCACCCCCTTCGCGTCTGCCGAGTTCCATACTCATAGCACGGACGCGCATAGTGTGGTTCCAGGTATAATGCCGCCATTGAAATCCAACTCTGTTGTGTTCCCAAAGGCCAAAAGTTTCAGTAACCAACGTTTCCAGTTCATTCAACACTTGGGCGTAGTTCATAAAAACCTCGTTTCTTATTTGTGATTATACGCAACACGGATAAGTGATAATCCGTGAGCAGGGACTGATGGTCCCGCTAATGCTCTGTCCTTCTCCTTTAATATGTTGTGAAACCGATCACAAATGTTCTCCATATTGCCATTGACATGCTTGATACATTTTAAGATTGTGCCAACAATAGCACGAACCATTCCTCGCAAAAACGAATTCGCTTCAATTTCAAAGTAGACATATTCGTCTGCTTTCCAACAGCACGTTTCAAATATCTCACACACAGGGTTTAGTCTATCACTTCCTGTTTTTTGGAAAGAAGAAAAATCCCATTTTCCAATTATGCTCTGGCAAATAGCGTTGACTGACTCTATATCAATTGGGGCAGGATAGAAATAAGCAGTCTGCCGCAAAATAGCTGATGGGTACGTTCTATTTAAAATCGTATACCGATACCGCCTGCTGATGGCACTGAAACGTGCATGAAAGTCTGCATCCACTTCTGTAACAGAACAAACAACTATGTCTCGTGGTAAAAGCGTGTTCAGTCCTTTCTGAAAAGCGACTTGCGGGATTGACAAATCAGTATGAAAATTTGCTACTTGTCCCTCCGCGTGAACACCAGTGTCTGTTCTACCCGCGCCGATAATTTGTATCGGTGTTTTCGTTAACTGAGTCAATGCCTCCTCAACTGTTCCTTGGATTGTCGGAAGGTTAGGTTGTGTCTGCCATCCGTGGTAATTAGTCCCATCATATTCAAGCACAAGTTTAATATTTCGCATTATATCACATTGAAACGGTTAAAGCACGCTGATAGATACAGATTATCACATGCTGCGTTTAGGTGTCAAATCAATTTTGTTTTTTGCAACTATCCATTGTGAAATGGAGTGCATCTATTTTAGATATATGATACGATAAGGACATATTCAGAGAATTTGTTGGAGGTTAGAAACACAATGAGTCGTGTCCAGATTGGCGTTATTGGATGTGGCGCAATCGCCCAGGTTCACCACTTGCCGAACCTAAATCAACTTCACCGTGAATTTGAAGTGCAGATTGTATGCGACTTGTCGCCGGGTGCAGCGGAAGCAGCTGCCAAAAGATTCAACGTCCCCCAATTTGTAACAGATTATACCGAACTTTTAGACAGTGATGTTGATGCCGTGCTGCTGTGCCATGGTGACCCAAAAACGGAAGTTGCACTTGCCGCGTTTGAGGCTGGAAAGCATGTCTTTATTGAAAAACCTGTTTGCTTTTCATTACAAGAGATTGATGCAATGATTGCTGCCCAACAGAAAGCAGAGAAAGTTGGACAAGCAGGCTATATGAAGGTGCATGATCCTGCTTTTCAAGTCGCTAAACAGGAAGTTGAAACAATGGAAAGTTATCGGTTCGTTCAGATAAATCATCTACATCCGAACAACCGATTGCACCTTAGCCAATTTGATGTTGAAAGATTCAACGATGTGCCGCCAGATGCTTATGCACCTGCACATGCTGCACGTAAATCGGCGCGTGCCGATGCTATTGGTGATGTATCCCCTGAAGCAGAACGCGCTTTTTTTCTACTTTCCGGCAGTATGATCCACGACATCTACAGTTTACGTGTGATGTTGGGTTCACCGAGTGAAGTCATAAGCGCGGAAGTGTGGTCTGATGGACAAGGTGTAAGCATCGTTTTTGGTTTTCCAAACGGAGCACGTTGTATTGCGACTTGGGTTGACCTGCCCGATCTGTGGGATTTTAAGGAGACGTTGGAGATTTACGGTGATAATAAACGGGTACTTGTGTCGTATCCTACTGGTTTTTCACGAGGCATTTTGTCAGAGGTAACAGTCCAAGGTATAGATGCGGATGGGACAACTTATAGCAAAACACCTGCGATTGAATGGGAAAGTGCATTTGTGCGAGAGCTGCGTCATTTTCATGCTTGTATCGTTGAAGATGAAACGTGTTATACCTCTCTTGAATCTGCGCGGAGCGATATTGAACTGATTATTAACATTGTTAAATGTTATGTGAATAGATCACCTGTTAAGTGTGAATAATACCAAATTAACGCGATTCCTCTCGGTAGGTGCGTTTTGATGAAGATTAAAAATAAATTAGGCAATTCGTGAGGTATCCGATGCGTTAGGAAACCGCACCATAGTCATTAATTTAAGAAAATATTTCTTGTTCTAAAAACCCTTCTGAATAGGCATGACGATTGGTACTGCCCTCACTTTAGTCCCGTAGGGACGATATGTGTACTCCAACGACATATTTTCTACATATCGTCCCCGACAAATACCAAACGCGTATTTGGCGTTGATTCACGGGACTAAAGAAGAGTTCACCGTTTTTCTATAAACATATCGTCCCTACGGGACTGAAGAAGGTTCCCATGTTTAGAAAATCCTTAAGTTGACAGTTATGATGCGTTTAGGAAACCGCACCAACCGGGCTAGGGGAAAATTAGAATTATCCAATTAAAACTTAATCTTCATGTAAACGCACCTTATGCCAAGAAAAGAAGATAAATCCAATTAATTTGGTATAAGTGCTGGAAGGAACACAAGGAAATTGCAGGATAAGTCAAATCGGGTTACAAAACCCTCAACAAGAGATACTCTTTGTGATAACAACAGAAGGGAAAGAAATATGGGCATATCCATGGATCTGCCCATAAATCAGGTTAGATGTGAATTTAAATTACTCAGCCTTTGGGTCAACTTCAACTTCAGTTTCCGGTTCAACTTCAGTTTCCGGTTCAACTTCAATAGGTTGTACTTCAATTTCTATTTCTGTATCCCCTGTTACGATGAAGCGGTAGACAACAAGCGCAGTACCAGTAATAGGGACCGGACGCGGGGTTGGTACCAGGTCATCCATCAGCTCTTCTTGATCAATCATTTCAATCATTTCACCGTCTTCAGGTGCTGATTCACCATCTTCAGGTGCTGATTCTCCATCTTCAGGTGGGGTTTCACCATCTTCAGATGGGGCATCAAATAAATCTGCGAAAAGTGCTTCAAAGAACTCTTCGAAAAATGCCTCTAAAGCAGGATCTATTTGTTCAGGCTCCTCCTCTAATGTAGCAAGCGTCACAAGGATTAATCCTTTATCAAATTGGCTATCCTTCAGCTGCCCAATCAGTTCATCTAAATTTTCTGGCGGTGGAGCGAATGGATTACTGAACGGATTAAAGCCATATTCAGTTGCAGCGGCTATAGATAAACTTGCTGGTCCAGAAATGAAATTTTCAGGAATCTGCAGTTTCACTTCTCTATACATTTTGCGATTCTTACCTGCAGCACTCCAATGGGGTAGCATCTCAACAACAAAAGTTGCCTCTTCGCCTTGCTTGACTTCCCCTATAACATGAATGTCGGTAATCTCTGTATGGAGAATGTTCGGAATGTCAATAAGAGAGATGTTAATTTCATCTATTGTTGCTCTGCCTGCACCATTTGCAAGGATATGGGTGAATGACTCAACAATGATGTCCATGTTTCCCAAGACGGCTTCAAACGGATCTGGTGCGATAGTCCTGAAAGATTCTGTATAGACGTTATCAGTCTCTTTAAAACTAATCACAACGTTTGCTTCAACCGTTCCTGCACTTACCTCACTACGAATTACATCCAAAGTTGAAGCAGCGACAACCGGTATTGCCCATTCTTGACCATAAGCTACTTTGTGGTGTGTTTGAACTGGCTCAGGAGTATTGACAGGTTGATATGTAACTGTTACAGGAATCATTGGAGGTAATTTGCCAAGCTCGCCAACAATTCCGGCTCTGAGGTCTTTCGTTATCGTGCCAATTGGATTTCCGTAAGCCGATGCGGATTTATAAGATGACTCTAAATTAGGAACAATTCCGTGCACGACAGCTCTGTATACTGGTAAAGACGATTTTCCTTCACGGAACATATCATGACCGAATGCGACAAATTTATCACCATAAACCTGTGTCACTGTCCCAAAACCCATACTGTTGACTATATCACCCGTTACAAGAGCGACACCGATCATGTCCCCTGCTGAAAGGTTAGGTGATGCATTCGCTGGCGGTGCTCCTGGCGCGCCACCGATGCGGGAAAAGAATTCAACATTATTAAATCGTGTATCCGCGAGGTGTGAAGAGAGTTGTTGCAGCCTGTTAGAGTCAACTCCAGAAATTGTAACAGGTGTTTTCACTGCGGTATAGGTGGCGTTCACGACAGCACCGGGTGCAGCGGGAGGATTCAAAAATTCGCCAAATGTTTGGTGATCCAGTGTAGCTTCCATCGCATCAATAGGTGTTACCCAGAACCGATGTGGTGCTCCTGGCCAATTATTCCCATACGCAAGCGCGCCGAAAACCCGTCCAGAAGTGCCAACCGGGCTACCGGACATACCTTCTGCAACTCCCCCCATTGCAGTAACTGCTTCATCCGTTAACACACATTCATAAAGTGGAAAGCCAAACCTTGAAGGGCGAACTCTGCGAAATTCTGCCTCAACAATCACTTTACCTGTGCCTTCAATGACGGTAATCATTTCAATAGGCGTTTTTGTCGCGAGTCTGCGAACTTCATCTTCATACATACTTTCGAGTTTAACTTCACCAACCACCGGTGCAGCCACAAACCCATCTGTAGCATCAGCGATTGCTGGATTTTTAATTTGTGCTTGCTCTTCATCAGAAGAACAACTCAACTGGCATAGAATCACGATTGCGATTCCTGCTAAAAGAAAAAAACGTTTCACTATTTTCTCCTAAATAGAGATTTCTCTCTGTTTTCATAGAATTATAAAAAATTAATATTGAATTTGCCTAACAGAATCTATTTGTATAAAATGGATTCAAATAGAGATAATTTCTTCAGTACAAATTCATATCTATCATGCAAATTATACTCTACAAGGTGTGAATTTGCAAGAAAAACAACGCAGTATATAAGTAGTTATAAACTACCATGCGACCCAACCACCATCAACAGCAATGGTTTGTCCAGTGACCCAATTTGCTGCGTCCGAGGCTAAGAAAAGTACAGCACCGACAACTTCGTCTACCTCACCGACTCGCCCCATTGGAATTCGACGGACGACGTCTTCGTAAAATTCTTTGCGTTGCAGTAGAACATCTGCAAGTGGCGTGCGGGTGAATGCGGGCGCAACAGCGTTTACGGTGACATTATGCGGTGCCCATTCAACTGCGAGGCCTTTCGTTAATAAAACAACGCCGCCTTTGCTACCCGAATAGGCAGTACGCAAAGGTCCGCCAACTAAACCCATAGTAGAAGAGATGTTGATAATTTTTCCACTTTCGCGTTCGATCATGGGTTTAACAAGCGTTTGTGTTAAAAAGAATAAACCTTTTAAGTTGAGATCATAAATTGCGTCCCAATCTTCTTCAGTGAGTTCTAATGCAGGTTTAGGACGATTTGTTCCAGCGTTATTGACAAGGACATCAACCCTCCCCCAAACATCAATAGCAGCTTGCGCTCCTTCTGCAACAGATTTCATGTCACTTACATCAAACACAACTGGCTCCGCTTCTCCTCCGTTAGTCCGAATCTCTTCAGCAACTTCTTCAAGGTCAGATTGGGTTCGGCTGTTCAAGATTACCTTCGCTCCCATCTGTGCGGCAGCAAGGGCTATACCTCTGCCGATACCTTTACCGGAACCGGTAATTAACATTACCTTCTCATTTAATTCAAATCCTGGAAATGCCATACATATCCTCCATTTATGGTGAACTTTGAAATTATTGGGACACTTCTGAGCATCAAACTTTTAGTTTGTGCAGATGCGGACACAAACTAAATGAAGTTTAAGTTATTAATTCGGTAATTTGGCGAGGTTAGGAAACCTCGCCAGCAGCAGGTGACATCTCTGCTGGCGAGGTTTCCTAACCGAACCGAACATAATATCCAATTAATTATAAAGTTTACTATATATAAGATTATTCAGTACTTGTTATCTACTTGCTAACTTTAGTGTATTCTCCAACAACATCGCTCGCGTCAGTGGACCGACACCGCCTGGCACCGGGGTAATAAATCCTGCTATCTCTTTGACTTCCTCAAATTTTACATCACCCACAAGACGCTCAGCAACGGAGTTGATACCGACATCAATGACAGTTGCTCCCTGCTTAACCATATCTTCTATAATAAATTCTGGCTTTCCAATGGCAGCAACAAGTATGTCCGCTTCCTTTGTTACCTCTGCAAGATTTTTCGTACGGGAATGGCAGTAAGTGACGGTAGCGTTACGATTGAGAAGCATTACGCCGACCGGTTTCCCGACAAGATGACTTCTGCCGACACAAACCGCATGCTTGCCTTCAATTGGCTCTCCTGTCAATTCGATAAGTCGAATAATTCCAGTAGGTGTGCATGGTGTAATTGTTTCTCGATTGATGAATAGATTACCTAAATTGAAAGGTGTCAACCCATCTACATCCTTATCAGGCACGATTGCATCTATAACTGCTTGTTCGTCAATTGTATCTGGCAGCGGCATTTGCACTAAAATGCCGTGGATATCTTCGCGAATGTTTAATTCCATTACTTTATCAATGAGTGCTTGCTGAGTGATGTTCACGGGGATCCGATGAACTTCTGAATGGAAATGTACTTTTTCACAATCGCGTTGTTTATGTTTGATATAGAGGGTCGATGCGGGATCATCACCGACTTGGACCACAGCAAGACCGGGAGTGAATTTGAGTTTTTTCAGTTTCTGCCGGATTTGGCTACGGATCCGCTGCGCGAGACGGGTTCCATTAAGGATTTCGGCTGACAAATGCCTTTTCCTCCCAGTTTACAAGTATTTGAAAAAATTCACTATCGAATTAAGTATAACGTACTTAGATGAGGATTAAGTTATTAATTCGGTAATTTGGAGAAAGATCCGGTGCGGTTAGAAACCGCACCTACCGGGTTTGGGTAAAATTAGAATTACCGAAATATTTTCTTAATCTTCATGCAAGTACGTTGCCTGATCTTCGTAAGGTATGAAATTTATAATAACAGAAAACTCCGTTTTTTGTCTATGAATTAATGGCACTTTCGGCTATAATGTAACGCAAAACAGTGTCTATTCCATAGAGAAAAGCTCGCTAACTAAAAAGAGCATGTTCAGTCTAATGTAAGAGCCGCAATGAATTACGCGACTCCAAACGCCTCAAATCCACAGAAATGTATTAGAATTTTAGATTTTCTACAAACACATCTTATGCGCCGCAAATACATTTTTCTCACAATAACCGTTCTGATATTATTTCCCTTGACTACCCTTGCGCAAGACCACACCGCATTAACCCACGGTGGCAGTGTCCAAGCAGTGGCGTATTCCCCAGTCAACTCTTCGCTTATTGCAAGTGCTGGCGGAAATCACACAGTTAAATTATGGGATTTGGCAGCGGGCAGTGTGACGACCTTAGGCAGCCATAAAGATACTATCAATTCCATCGCTTTTTCTCCGGACGGACAGCGACTCGTTAGTAGTAGCGATGATTTTACCTTCAAATTATGGAATGTCCCAGGTAAACGCCACCTCTCGACACTTTCGCATATTACCGATCATGCTCGATCCCAAATCAAAGCAATTGCTTTCTCGTCCGATGGACAAAAAATAGCAACTGCAGGACGACACGTAAAGATATGGGATATTCATACGCTCAGGGAAATTATGACACTAAGGCATGGCGAATGGGTTTTGACTGTAGCGTTTTCTACCGATGGGAAATTCCTTGCCACAGGGGATGCAAGCGGACAGATAAAAGTCAGGAATCTCCAAAACCAACAAGATATCGCTCAATTTCAAGGTGATCCCGATTTTATATCTACTGTTAAGTTTTCACCTGACGACCAAACACTTGCAAGTGCTGGGTATAACGGCGGCGTTAAACTGTGGAAACTACCGAATTGGGAACAGGTCGGCATTTTGCCTACTAACAGTACAGTCACTGACCTCAGCTTTTCACCGGATAGCAGCAAACTTGCCAGCACAGATTATGAAGTGGTAAACCTCTGGACAATTCAAAACGGTGTGAATATCGCAACGCTGAGTGGGCACGTTGGATGGGTCAATGCTACCGCTTTTTCACCGGATGGGACTTACCTAACCAGTGGTGGCAGCGATGGAACGTTACGACTCTGGGATGTTACACCTTATGAGTCTGTTCTGCCTGATATGGTGAGAATTATCTATTTCATTCCACGCAACCGTACTGCACAACCTGATATGTGGACAAAACTGGATCGCCTCATCAGAGATGTTCAAGACCTTTATGCTGACCAGATGCAGGCGAACGGATTCGGCAGAAAAACATTTACTTTTGAAACTGACGAGAACGATCAAACTGTTGTTTATCGTATTGATGGAAACTTCAATGACGTTTACTATCATACCAACACTACCAATAAGATTCATGTTGAAGTTGCTTCACAGTTTGATATGGAAAAACACGTTTATTTAATTGTGGCGGAGGTCAGTAGCCAAGCCATTGAACACCAAGATGTGTGTGGAGTCGGTGGCAGTAATTGGCTCGGATTAGAGCATCAGGAAAAATCACATGGAGGCTACGCAGTTATTCCCGCATCTGGTGAGTGTTTTGATGGTGAGACGGGCGTAATTGTCACTGCACATGAACTCGGACATGCCTTCGGGTTGGATCATGACTTCCGAGACGATAGATATATTATGTCTTACGGTGCGGCTCCTGATCGGTTTTCCGGATGTGCAACAGAATGGTTGAGCGCGAGTCGGTTTTTTAATAGTGACCAACCAGCATTTAACGACTTGACTACGCTGCAGATGTTAACTTCAGAAACTTATCCCGCAAACGCTACCAGTTTCCCAATTATATTTCATATAACTGATTTTGATGGTATCCATCAGGTTCAGCTGCTTGTCTCAACAACAAACGATGACCCGGCACATGGCACAAAATTATATCATTGCAAACGTATAGACGCACAGAGTACCGTAGTTGAATTTGACATTGCCCCCTTAACAGCACTTCCGAGAAACACAATTAGGCTTCAGGTTATTGATATTCACGGAAATATCACCCGCCAAGGATATGTGCTACGGGCAGGGGAACCGTCTTCGGGCGAAAACCGCGCAGACATAAATGGTGATGGAACGGTTGATACGACCGATCTTGTGCTTGTTGCTGCCAACTTCGGCCAAACCATCATCGGCAGCATCTATCCAAATCCTGATGTCAATGGGGATGGTGTTGTGGATATTCTTGATCTGCTATTGGTTGTAAATGAAATTAATGCTGAAGCGAATGCTGCACCAACACAATCACATCTTATTGCCTCACACAATGCGAAAACTTTACAGCAGTGGATTGATATGGCAAAACGATTGCCTAATAGAGACGCAACCGTAGTCCAAGGTATAGCGGTCCTTGAACAAATGCTCGCAGCCGTGATGCCAACTGAAACTCGCCTCTTGGAAAACTATCCGAACCCGTTCAATCCTGAGACATGGATACCGTATCAGTTAGCGACTGACACTGATGTTACAATCACAATATATGATATGCGCGGAAACCTTATCCGAAGGTTAGATTTGGGACATCAACCTGCTGGGACATATTATGGTCGGAGCAGTGCTGCATATTGGGATGGTCGGAATGATTACGGGGAAGCGGTTGCGAGTGGTCTGTATTTTTATACCTTTTCTGCCGGGGATTTTACGGCGACGCGAAAGATGCTGCTGAGGAAGTAGGTTGTATCTTGTGGTAATCTACTTCTGGAATATTTGAAAATTTAAGAATTATGAATGAAGATATCTTGAGAAAATACATCGATGAGTTCAGGAATTTACGAATAGACAGGGCACATGGCAATGCACCACATCAACCAGTACTCTTGTTAACAATTATTGAAATGATTGAGCAAGAACAGATTGAAATTAACAAAATTCCTCCATCGCCCCATTTGGTTGAGAAATTCCTAAAATATTGGAATTGCGTCACAAATAGGAAACCAAATCCTGCTTTACCATTCTTCCACCTAAAGAGCCGCAGTTTTTGGCATCATCACCCAAATCCTGGTTATGAAAAAGCATTAGAAGTCGTTTCTCAAATAAAGACTTTTTCTCAACTACGAAAGATGATATCACATGCAAGTCTTGATGAAGAACTCTTTATTCTGCTAATTCAACCTTTGGAAAGAGATATATTACGGAAAACACTCATTGACAAGTATTTCCTCGGTTTGACGAATGAAATCCAAAGTGTTATTTCAGAAGAACAACAGATCAGTGGTTTTAGCAAGGAACTATTGGATTATGTTCAACACGATTTCTCAACAGAACTTGAGGAACCAATTGAAAGTGAAAAAAAGATTCGAGAACCTGGTTTTCGCCGCACAATCATGAAGATTTACGACTATACTTGTGCTGTCTGTAAGTTGCAGATTTTAACATTGAATGGTGAAAGTGTTACTGAAGCTGCACACATAATACCGTTCAATAAATCAAACAATGACGATGTTCGAAATGGAATTTCTCTATGCAAACTACACCATTGGGCGTTTGATAGATACTTGATTTCTGTAGACGAGTCGTATAATGTTATTGTTTCAGAATTGATGACTGAACGGGGACCAACAGAATGGATGTTAAAAACATTATATGGTAAAGCTATACTATTGCCAGAACAACAAGAACTTTTTCCTGCTCAAAGTGCTTTAGCATGGCATCGTGAGAAAATGTTGAGTTGGTAAGTTAAAATATGACGAGATGTATTAAAATTGAGGGTATCAACTAAATAATGATATTCGGCGTCATTTTTCCGATATTTAAGATGTCAAGACATTTCCATTAGTTCGGAATCTCGCAAATAAGGCGATTATCAAGTCCACCATCTCTACGCTTTTTGAAACAATAATGGACTTGCGCTTGAAGCATCCGAACCAATGTCCCATCAAGCAGTTGTTACGTTCTATCCGATGTGTTTCCACTATACCTCTTGACAAATCTATGGGAATTAGATAAACTAAAAACGATGTTTCAGAACGCATCCGAAATTCTCACGCTAATTGTTTCTGCTATTGTGCAGTGGCTTTTTTACAGAAAACCTTTACCGAAGGACTATACCCCAGAACGTATTCTCGTTGTAAAACTTGATCACCTTGGAGACGTATTGTTAGCGACTCCTGTGTTTTCTAATCTGCGTTTGGCGTATCCAAACACCGAATTGCACGCACTCACGGGGACATGGAGTCGTGTTATTTTGGAAAACCATCCCGATGTGGATAAAGTATTAGAATACAATTCACCCGCATTCTGCCGATCTGAACAACCAACATCTTTGAAGAATGCACTTCAACTGTATCGGCAATTACGTCACCACAAATACGATCTGTTAGTAGAACTTCGGGGGGATTGGCGGACTGTTTGTTTTGCGCTTTTACGCGTTACACCGAGACGCCTCAACCGTGCATCCCTACAGATTGCAAACAAGTTAGGTTTTCCCCAATTCAGTGGAACACACGAAACGGTGCGAAATCTTGACGTCCTGAGGCGAGCAGGTATTCCAACATCAATAGAAACTACCACTTTCTCAGTAGAAAAAGAAAATGAAAAATGGGCATCTAATTTTCTCAAAACGCATCAGATTCAGATAGAACAGCCTTTTATCGTCATTCATCCAGGGTCTCCAATCCCATTAAAAAGGTGGGACCCCAAACGTTACGCAGAATTAGCGGATTGGTTAATTGCACAAAAACGTGCACAAATCTTGTTTGTCGGTGTGAAAGATGAAATCCCGATAATAAATCAAATTCAAAACCGAATGCAAGGAAAATCAACGAACATTGCAGGCAAAACAAACATAACGCAGTTAGCATCAATTTTACACATAAGTAGTCTGTTTATCGGGAATGATAGCGGTCCGATGCATCTCGCGGCGGCTGTAGGCACGCAGACCATTGGACTCTACGGCCCCAGCGATCCGAAACGATTCGGGCCTGTCGGCAATAAATGTCAAACTATTCAAAAGAAGTTTGATTGTCCACCCTGCTCAGGTTCTACCTGTCGATTCGGAACAGAAGGGTGTATGCCTCAAATTCAGGTGGCTGATGTAATCCAAACGATCGAAAGTTTTGAGAAATTTACGGAAACGAACCCATCACAATTAAAATAATTATTTTAAAGACTCAATTTTATTTGACATTTTTTGGCAAATTTGTTATACTATCACAAAAAATTGGAAATTCTGAGTATTTGCATTAGCAAAAGTCGCAGCAGTACGTGTTGCCCAACTCATAATACGGTGCAATTTTATTTGAAAATACTATTTTTGTGGGGTTCACTACTGATCCAGAGGAAAAGCTGCCCCATTTTGTGCAGCTTATAACCAAGCTGCCCCATTTTGTGCAGCAATTACACTCTCAATATGGGGTTACTACACATATCACACACTATTCTAATTGGCACATAAATTGCATAGAGTAGTATAGGTTTAGTCTTAAATTTAGTAAAGTTTATATTTAAAGACCAATTTCGTAAATATTTTGTGAGGTGAAATAATGAGTGCTAAAAGAACATCAGCTGCTTTAATGACTGCGCTGGTAATCCACGGGATTGTTATTCTAATCTTTGGACTCTACTTTGTTACGCAAACACAGACATTCAAAGACTTAGTTGGAATAGAAACGTTTGAACCGCCGGATCCCCCGAAACCTAAGGTGCGCAAACCTATTGTTAAGCAGCTTAACAAACCAATTGTCCCGGTAGAAACTACGGTTGTCACTGAACCGGTGGAAGTACAACCGCGTTTAACAACGGCTTTCGCGCCGAAGACAACTCAAAATATCCAACAAACGGTGTTGGAATTTTCGAATCAAGCTGTCAAGATAGATGCCCCGATTAATCCAAATGTACCGAAAGTAGTTAGACCGGACGCTCCTGTGCCAGAGGTGGTTACTCACGCAGAATTACCTGTGTCAAATTCACCGAGTGCTTTAGCTTTTGCCGGTCCTGCAGCGAGTGCACCTTCCGCTGGCCCCGCTAACATTGCACGCGGTGTCGCGGGAAGTCCAGTTCAAGTAAAACTTACAATTGGACGGCAACCGGGTTTAGCCATGGTTGAAAACGTCGGTGTAGTTCGCGATGCACTTGGCGATGTCGCTGAAAGCATTACGCTTGGTAACGTTGAAGTACCACCATTACCCAAGGGCGAACCGGGGGGACGAGTCATCGGAAAAGGTCGTGATATTCGTGGCGTCCTCCGTTTTACACGTATCCGCCATACCCTTTCCGACTGGTGGGCTGATTCTTCCTCGTTGAATGCCCTTACCAAATGGCTCAACGAGAAAACCAAAATCAAAACGGACATGAACGTAGAAGGCGGATCCTTAAAGCTGACCGATGCGAATCTATTTAAAACGCCACTCGCTTTCATGACAGGGCATGATCCTTCACTTACGCGATCACGGAACCTGCTTGGAAAACAATATGGTGGAGGTAAAATGGATAACCGGTTTACCGAAGCAGAAGCAGGAGGACTCCGTAAATACCTCGTTGAAAAAGGCGGATTCCTTGTCTTTGACGACTGTGGTGTAAATGCGCCAGCACAAGCAATGGTCCGTTTGTTCCTTGCACAAATGCGCTATGTCATGCCTGAATACCAAATTGAACGGATTGACAACTCCCACGAGATCTACGACAACTTCTATACAATCGGCGGGCCACCTGTCGGATTCGACATTTTCTGGTGGGGCACACGTCCACCGAAACGCAATTTCCTTGAAGGTTTCTCCGTAGGTGAAAAGTTGTCCGTTATTGTCGTCCGTCGTGACTATATGTGCGCAATGGAAGCTGTTAGTCTCCCAACCCGGAGTGTACACTATTCACCCGGTGTTTATCGTTTTATGACGAACGTTGTAGTATACGCGTTGACACACGGCTCCATCTCCGACTACAAAGGCTATGTGCCTGAAGATACTTTAGCGAAGAAGAATCTTCCGGAAAGTGCACCTGAAGCAGCAAAAATTGGAGCTACTGAATAACAACCTATTTAGGATTGTTCAGTTCTACTCCTCATTTATAAAGAATCTCCCGATAACAAACATTTTAAATTGTTGTCGGGAGATTCTTTATTGTTCAGGATTTATACCAAATTTACACTACATTTCATAAAACGGGTAATGCGACATCAATTTTTAGAACTGGTGTTATCACAAGCAAAACGGACTCACAATCAGAATACGATACTCATGGAGTGGTTTCGCGAAGGATGTGAGTCTGTAGCAAGGCATCGAACCATAATATGCAGTCAAACATTGACCATACTATTATTCAACATTTGCTCACTGATGCTCAAAAAGACGGCGTGCAAAAACTGGTTGTGGGCGCGGTAGTCTATAAAGAACACAAATTCTTGCTTCTGGAACGAGTTCTATCTGACTTCATGGGTGGGTCTGTTGAAATACCAAGCGGTACCGTGGAGGCGGGAGAAGGCCTACTTACAGCACTTGCTCGAGAAATCCAAGAAGAAACAGGACTTATTCTGAAATCGGTCCTAAAATACCTCGGATCCTTTGATAATACATCCAGTTCCGGCAAAAAAACGAGACATTTCAACTTTCTTGTTGAGGTAGAAGATGGTGAGATCAAACTCAGTCCTATCGAACATCAAGCATACTATTTGGTTGGGTTGTCCGATGTAGCGTTCAGAACACTTAACATTTCGGACACTACCAAGGCAGTTCTCATGACTGCAGCACAACAATAAAAACCAATCGTTTATCCTATGAGACATTTAACGTAGCTATCTTTCCCGATCAGAGATAAGCAGATCAAACGAATTACTCTGCCATCCACCTTCCATAACGATATTATCCTTCGTTTCGCGTAACCGCTTGACCATACGGTCTTTCATGCGGCGAAGCACGTGTTTGTACCCGAGATGTGTTGCAAGATTATGAAGTTCATGCGGGTCACTTTGCATATCGTAGAGTTCGTCTTCACTATATGGATTGTAGACATATTTCCAAGAGTCGGTGCGCACCATCCGTACAGATGCAAGTGTTGGTTCGTATCCATGAAATTCAGCGAAAACGTCGTCGGGCCAATCTGCTAATGTTTCACCTTTGAGGATCGGCACAATAGACCTTCCGTCGAGATTATCAGGTATTGCTGCACCGCCGATTTCCAAGAATGTTGGCATAAGGTCAACGAGGTTCACAAATTCATCACAGGTGGTTCCAGGCGATGTCACTCCTGGCCATCGGACCACAAGTGGAACGTGGTGTGTCTCCTCGTACATGTGAAAACCTTTGTTGAAAAGTCGGTGGCTACCGAGCATATCGCCGTGGTCAGTTGAAAAGATGATAATAGTGTTTTCTGCTAAACCGTTCTCTTCAAGGCAATCAATTATTCGTTTAACTTGGTCGTCAATAAAGGTGCAAAATCCCCAATACGCAGCGATGACTTTCTGCCAGTCAGGCCACGTCAAATGACTCGCGTTCCAGCGAAGCATCTCTTTTTGCTGAATAAGTGGTTTATTGATAAACTGTTCATCAAAGTTGCCCCAACGTTCAACAGAATCTGGGTCGTACATAGTATCGTAAGGTTCTGGCACAGCGTAGGGAAAATGCGGTCCGAAGAAATTAGCCGCAATCATGAAGGGTTGCTCGGAATTGGTATATCCGTTGATTAATTCAATCGTTTTATCTGCAGTCCATGCCTCCATCGTGCGGTCAACGGGAAGTGGAAGTCTACCGTAGAACGGAGCCTCTCCCCCCCATTCAAAAGGTTGCACAGCATCTCTGTCAATCCTAAAATCAATCCCATCGTCTCGGAGCCATTGATGCCATTCACTGTAAGGGTGCCACTTGTCATAACCCCAGAACTCAGTATCGCCCTGTTTAGCAAGATGCCATTTACCAACACACGCCACGTTATATCCGGAGGCTTTCAGGAGTTGTGGATATGCAGGTTTGTCAAGAATCTGATCTGCAAATACTGCATTAAAATTACCCATGTTTGAGAGCTGCCCGTGATTATGTGGATAAAGTCCTGTAAGTAATGAACCCCGTGCAGGTGAACAGAGTGCAATGGGTGTATAAGCTTTTGTGAAACGCATCCCTGTTGCAGCAATATTATCCACCGCAGGCGTTTGGCAAACAGGGGCACCGTTGCAACCTAATGAATCAAAACGTTGCTGATCGGTAAGTAAAAAAAGAATATTAGGGGATTGTGACATAGTGTATCCTTCTATGTTAACTGATTAGATTTTCCGGATTTAATGCATCCAATTCTGGGTGAACAAATCGACCATCTTTGCGAATGAGATTTCCATCAAAATAGATTTCACCGCCGCCATGCTCTGGCGTTTGAATCATTACCATATCCCAATGAACAGCGGAACGAACACCGTTATCCGCTTCTTCGTAAGCCTGTCCGGGTGTGAAGTGGAACGACCCAGCAATTTTCTCATCAAACAAGATATCGAGCATCGGGGTTGTGATGTACGGATTGAACGCGATGGCAAACTCTCCGATATAACGTGCGCCTTCGTCTGTATCAAGAATAGTATTCAACTTTTCGGTGTAATTTGCAGATGCTTCAACAATTTTGCCATTTTCAAAGCGGAGACGAACATCAGTAAACGTTGTTCCTTGATAGATTGTAGGGGTATTGAAATGAACGGTGCCGTTGACGGAATCTCGCACAGGCGAGGTAAAGCACTCGCCGTCTGGAATGTTATATTCGCCTGCACACGGAATAACCGGTATACCCTTCATACTGAACCTTAAATCAGTATCCTCACCGACGATGTGGACTTGATCTGTTTCTTCCATCAAAGACTTGAGGGGTTGCATCGCACGCTCCATTTTACTATAGTCAAGCGTGCAAACGTCAAAATAGTAATCTTCAAATGCTTCTGTGCTCATCTTCGCCTGCTGTGCCATCGCCGGTAAGGGCCAACGTAACACAACCCATTTTGTGTGTGGCACGCGGATATCATTGAGCGGACGCAGCCAATGCTTTTGGTAACGCTGCATTGCCTCTGATGGAACGTCGGACATCTCGGTAATGTTATGGCTGCCACGTATGCCAATATAAGCCTGAACCTTTTTCATTCTGTACGTTTCGTATTCACCAATCAATTTTATGCCGATATCATCTCCGCCAAGAATAATTTCGCGTTGAATGCGATTTTGTTTTAATTCAACGAGAGGAATACCGCCTGCTTTTCTCACAGCACGGATAAGGGCGATTACCATCTCCTGCGGAATGTCAATGGCTTCAATTAGGACAAATTCATCGGGTTGAACTTTAGTGGAATGGGTTGTAAGTACGCTTGCAAGTTTATCAAGTCGTGGGTCGTGCATATTTACCTCGGAAGTGATTTATAGTAAAATCCAAAATATGTTCACATTCCAACGAATAACAATCCCGATACGCTCCCGTTGGTGAGGTTTCCGAACCTCGCCACTGTCCAGGCAATTGTGGATTTTACTATAATTTCAAGTATCGTTTGAATGAAATAAGTAGTTTTCTTGCATATTTTCAGCAATGGATGTCCACCATGTATCGTCTGCGTTAATACGCAAAATATGGGTATAGCGTGGTGCATCATTCGCTCCTAAACTTTTTTCTATTATCTGTGTACCTGCGTTGTGTTCGAGAGACTCAGCAATTTTATTTTCCAACCGTTCGGAAGAACGAATTGCAATAACGTTGATAATCTCCGCTAATTCTAAATCCAGCATAAAATCTATGTTCCAGAACAATTTTTTGCCGTTTTTTGGCAGCGGATCGCGCGGTCCCAAACTGCATTCACGAAACTGCTTTAACATTTCTGCTCTCATAGCGTGTGGCGGTTTGCCACCGCTTCGTGTTGCATGTCGTACAAGTCTACGTGCAAGTGAAGTTGCGCCCTTTTCTGAGAGCGCAGAACCGACATAGGTATAGTCACCTGCAGGCAGTGAAATCAGCTTACCTTTCTTAAATCGTCCAAATTGTAATTCGATAGCTTCTTTAAGTCGAATTCGCAGGACATAAGTTCCTGCTTGCGAATTCTCTCCGATAATGAAGATTTTTGGAACTTTCACTGTTTACCATTTATGCTTGGGCAAGTTTTATCTTATGAAGAGCATTTCCATTCACTGTGAGTATACCGTTTCTATCAGGATGAGTCAAGAAAATAAGAGTACATGAAGTAGATGTGTCCAGTTTTTAACATGTGTGTTGTCTGAATCTCGGATTATGCGGATTTCACGGATTATTGCTATTCACTTTCTGGACACACCCGTTGCGGAATGGATTTGCAGAAAATAGGTGAACGTGTTAGAATCTGTGGACCTCAAAATGAAAATATTGACTTCTGAGCGTTTTGAGAAGCAATAATTAAAAAATAACAGACCCACCTTAAAAATGCGTTGTGAGGTAATTTGATCGTCTTTTTTTTTTGAAAAATATGAAAAAAAATTTGACAAAGAAATAAAAAGATTGTATAATATAAATAACAACTAAAACATTATTCATAATATAGGTGCCCTTTCAAAAAGATATTTTGAATAATGGTTTAGTTGCCAGGGTGCCTAAATTTTTATTAAGGCACCCTGGCAACTAAACCTCTAATGGGTATTCATAAATCAACTGGAGGGTCTAAATGAACCTTCACAAAATACGCAAACACCAGCGAGACATCATGCTTGCTATTATCGTTACATTATGTTTACCAAGCGGACAAAAACTGATTTGTCCGCTTCCAAATCCAACCCCCTGCCCGCTGGAATCAGCGACACCAAGGACAACAAAGTAAGAAAGGAGAGAAATAAGATGTCAATAATCAAGTATACAACGAAATACCTGATACGCGGTGGGCTTACGCTTATCGTAATTATCGGTATTGGCACGTTGGTTTATAGTCACCTACAGAAGGGACGGGACGTGCATGATCATGCCGTTAGCCCTGCACAGGTGCCTAACAAAAGCGATCCGCCCCGTCAGAGTTTGTGGCAGAAGATAACGCCCCTATTCAAGAAGAAACCGAAATCGTCTCATTCACATGGTAGCCATGATTTCGGCCCGCCACCGCCGCCCCTGAAGTATCCGCGTGATCTGAAGGAACGCTTGGATAAGTTGAGGGCCAATGGCAACTCTTACTACACCAATCCGAACTTCTCTCAAGAGGTGTTTGAGGCTGTGAGCGACGGGCGGGATATGGAAACCACGATAGAAATCCTCAAGGAATACCGTATCTATACGGATGTTGTATTAGAACACATGGACAGCTACGAAGCGTTCATATATATTCAGGAAAGTGCGGGTGATGCTGGTAGAGATAATCTCATTCTGGTGTATGCGAAACGCGTCATCAGTGAGGACCCCAGTAGTGCAGAAGCATTGGAAGCAGGACTTTACTTGGCACGGATGTTAAGAGCCCCACACGAAAAGGAAACTTATCTGCGGGGGACCCTCAAATATCATCCCAATTCAACCTTGGCTTTATACCATTTAGGAAGCACAATTTTATTCGAAAAACCAGAGGAAGCGATTGTTTATTTCAAAAAGACGATCCCACTGGGGCGGATTGGTGAAAGCAGCTTGGACGTTGCGGATTATATGTTAGGTATTGCGTATCAACGGTTGGGAGACTACAAGTCGGCTTGGGTTCATTTCAAGAGGGCGCAGGCACTGAATTCGCATGATCCGCGGGCGCGTGGGCATTTGGAATTGATAGCTAAAGGTGAACCAGCGATATTACCCATCCAACGTGACCCGGCTGCTGCGATAGTTCCCGACACCGCGCCGCTGCCGCCGGTTGTGGATATCCCTGTTCCGCCTTCTGAAGCGTTTGTAGATACGTTTGTGGTGCCGGAAGATGTGTCAGCGGTACCGCCGGAAGCCCCTGCTGGTCTGTCGCCAGAAACGTTGGCACGTCAAGAGGCCGAACATCAAGCGTTTTTGGAAATGCTCCGCGAACAAGAAGAATTTGCCAGACGCTTGGCAGCAGATGAACAGTTCAAAGCGGAATATTTCCAAGAGGTAGAGAACTTTATTCGCTGGGCAGAATCTATTGAGAACGATACCCCGATAGAGACGAACAACTTTTTAGCGAAAGAGATGGAACGGCATCTGCTTGGCAAGCAGACCACTTTTGACCCTGACCGCATCAAACGCGGGTTTGAGTTCATCAACAAGTATGGACAAGCGGATGGGATCAAAAGATTACGGCAGAAAGACCCTGACCTTGCGAAACAGGTGACACAGCTGCTCAATCAAAAGCGAGTGCCACCCCGAAATCTACGTGATAAATAAATCAGAAAAGGCGGTGTGAATACGCCACACCGCCTCTCAAAAAAGGAGAAAAAAATCGATGAAAACTCTCATCAAAGTTTTATTCATATTCAGTCTTTTCAGCCTTTTAGGCATGTTTAACGTAGCACACGCTGCAAAAGTTTACGTAATTGGCAGTCCGACCATTTTTCCGAAATATAATGAGACGCTGCTGTGAAGATCCGAATCGTTGACCGTCCGACTTACGGGTATGTGATTGTGGAGTTAACGGAAACTTCTGCGATGAACGGATACTGCACAAACGCTCCTATGAACAGCGATGACACCACTTCGGACCTGAAGCTATTGAAATCCGATAACCCCGGCAGCGAATGGAGCGATTTAGGCACTGGCGTTCTCAAGTATACTTTGCCTGCCAGCTACACAGAAACGACACTTGAGTTTACGGTTTACGTGCGTGCTTACGACTACGGGGCGTGGGGGAAACTCAAAGCTACGCTCTATGAGAAAACAGGTGAGAACACCTACAAAAAACGTGGTAGCGGCATCGGCACCGTCCCTCGCGATGAGAACGGAAATCATATCGCGGATGGATGGGAGAATGATTTCTATCCATACGTGTGGTCGGATCAAACAAATAGGCAGGTGCATCGCGGAAATACCAAAAGCTCGGGTGTTAAAGACTATCCTTACAGTGTGCCTTTCTTTGGAGATCGACAGAATACTGTGGATAATGAAACGGGCCCCACTGGCAACACGGAAAATGGCGATGGATTCACTGTATTTGAAGAATACAGGGGATTCATGACAGAACAATATGGCGGATACGGTGGTGGACCTGCGGGGCATACACGCACCAGCCCCGCAACAAAAGATGTTTTTTACGTCATAAGCAGCTCCATGTCAACTTACGGTATCGGTGCGGGCGGGCATCCCCCCTCGTTCACCGAAATGCACGCGGTTTGTGTCAATGAACCTTGGACAGAGGTCTGGGATAATACACATACTGGATACCTCGACGTTTCAGACGAGGTTGGATGGATCAACTCCAACTCCGATGGTATTCCAGATACTGAGTATGTCCATGCACTCAGAATAAAGAATGGAGGGCTACACCCTCAGGATCCAGGCAACACTTTTGGACTTGCCGCCGGCACCCATAAACCGTATGAATATTCATTAATCTATATTTATGTAGATGGGATTGCCGCGGAAAAACGAACAAATTCTGATTTTACAACTGTCTCTGTGAATGATCTCGTTGTGAATGTTATCTCGCATGAAGTGGGTCACATGATAAACTTAGATCATTGCTCCACTGCTTGTCTCCAGAATCACCCGAAGGGGTGTGTGATGGATCCCTATATGAGTAAGTATGCGCTCTTTCCACCTACGGTTGATCACTACCCGGATTACGATTTGGCGGGGGATGTCAAAGATCCAAAAACGGAAGCCGGATCAGGGCGCAAAACGGCTGTACCGCCTGCTGGTACGCCTACCGAACCGACACGCACGTTAGCTCCTGCGAGTGGCAGCAGCAAGACGGCGACGGCGGGGGATAGCCACACTGCGAATTTCAGTGCCAGTTCTCCGTATAGTTCGGTGTATTGGTATGTCAAATCGCCTACCGATACATCCGCGAATGGCAGGACGATAGAGATTGATCAGGGGAATGGGAGTTTGACGACTGCAAGTTTTACTTACACGTTCCCGAGTGGTGTATCAGGGGACTATAAGATCACGTCTTATGTGTATCCGTCATCGGGGAGTGTGTATGAAGATAGTTATACGGTGTCGGTTTCTATACCGCCTACCTTCACGCCTTCGGGGGGGTGTATACGGCAACGGCTGGGAGTTTGCACACAGCGAATTTGAGTGCGCCTGCGGGCTGGCGGGCTGTATACTTCTATTTGAAGTCGCCGAGTCAATCGGGGTTGGGTACCAGTCAATCGTATTCAACGGATGGCACGGGGACCTCTACGACGGCGTCGTATACATACTATTTTCCGCCTGGTGTGTCGGCGGATTATGTAGTGACAGCGTATACCACGTTGTCGAACAACACGATTGTTCAACCGAGTTATACGGTGACGGTCTCAACCTCTACCTCTACACCCACGCCGACACCGACACCCACGCCTCCCTCTGTGAGTTTAGTGCCTGACGCAGAGAGTGTGACTTTGGGGAATACCATTGGAGCGACTTTGACGTTAGGGGCTGCCCCGAGCTATGTATTCTGGTATGTTCAGCAGCCGGGAGAGGCTTCGCCGGGGACATTGCTGTCTCGGGATACTTCGGGGAGTTTGACGTCGCTGTTCGGTCACTCTACATCCGGTTGGAACTCTGGAACATGTACCATTAATGTGTCGGGTACGTGGGCATCGGATGGTTCTGCGTTCACGCAATCGACTTGGATAACATTATCCCAATAAATTGTTTTCACCGATTTTCACAGGCAGGTGCCCTTTTTGGGTGCCTGCCTATTTTTATTATCAGCATTGTGAATTTCGCCAAGCCAATGGTAATCCGCGATTCTGACAACACAAAACGCAAACTGGACACACCCACATGAAGCGTTTAACTTGACTTGCATTACGCTGTATGTTACAATAGCGCAAAAAACAGCAGGGAGACGATATATGACACTGATATCTATGTTTGAACAATCAATTCAGCAGTACGGTGATAAACCTGCATTAGCGCATAAGCCAAAAGGTGGCACATATCAGAACATCTCTTACATCGAACTCGGTGAATCGGTGGATGCTTTCAGTAAAGGTCTTAGTGCATTAGGGGTACAAAAGGGGGACAGAATTGCAATCCTATCCGAAAATCGTCCCGAATGGGCTATCTCCGACTTCGGCATTCTCAAAACCGGTGCAGTTAACGTGCCGATGTTTTCAACATTGACAGCAGCACAGGTTGGTTATATTCTCAAAGATTCTGGGTCAAAAATAATCTGTGTCTCGACTACGGAGCAACTGGAAAAGGCGATTGCAATCCGGAATGAAGTAGAGACACTTGAACAGATAATTATCTTTGATTCAATTGAAGGTGAACCTCCTGAAGATGTTGTCAGTTTTGAGGAAGTCTGTGAACGCAGCAAAGAGGCAGATGCACTTGAGACTGATGGGACAAATGAAGACGACATTGCAACGATTATCTATACCTCTGGCACGACCGGTAATCCAAAGGGTGTTATGCTAACGCATGCGAATTTCCTTTCAAACTTTAAGGCATGCAAATCGCTTATTGATGTAGATGACACAGACGTATTGTTATCCTTCCTTCCGTTATCGCATGTGTTTGAACGGCTTGGCGGGCACTATGTGCCGCTGTTCTCTGGCGCGAAAATAGCTTATGCAGAAAGCACTTTTACAGTTGCCCAGAATATGCAAGAGGTTTCACCGACAGTCATGCTTAGCGTGCCGCGCTTATATGAAACGATGCATGATAGGGTTTTACGTGCTGTGCAAGCAGGTTCATCGCTCAAACAGAAGATTTTCCACTGGGGAGTCTCCGTTGGTTCAGCAGTGAGTTCCAAGATTCAACAAGGCGAAAACCCGTCTGCGCTATTGCAGCTAAAACAGGGCATTGCGGATAAATTAGTCTTCGCGAAATTGAAGGCAGCAACGGGTGGACAACTGCGGTTTTTCGTGTCCGGTGGTGCTGCGTTACCGCAATCAATTGCCGAGTTTTTTCACGCAGCAGGCATTCTAATTTTGGAAGGGTACGGCTTAACAGAAACTTCCCCTGTTATTAGTATGAACTATCCGAAGAAATGGAAGTTTGGAACGGTCGGTGAACCTGTTCCCGGTGTTGAAGTACAAATTGCTGAAGATGGTGAGATTTTAACCCGCGGTCCGCATGTGATGAAGGGTTATTTCAATAATGAAGACGCAACTGCAGAGGTTATTGATGGAGAGGGATGGTTTCACACGGGCGACATCGGCATTATTGACGATGATGGGTTTATCAAGATTACTGATCGGAAGAAAAACATCATTGTACTATCTAATGGCAAAAACGTGGCACCGCAACCGATAGAGAGCCAACTGGTGCAAAGTCCTTTTATTGACCAAATTATGTTAGTAGGCAATGAACGAAAAAATGTCGCTGCACTGATTGTGCCAAATTTTGATGCACTTAAATCGTGGGCATCGGAGAATGAGGTTGATGCGTCTGACATTCCTGAGATGTTGAAAACCCGCGAGGTACAACAACTTATTCAGCGTGAGATACGGGAAGGTTTGACTGATTTCTCGGATTTTGAACAAGTGCGACGATTTGCGTTACTTGAAAAGGAATTCTCACAGGAAGAGGATGAGATGACGCCGACACTAAAGTTGAAGCGGAACGTTATTATTGAAAAGTATGGTGATTTGATAGAAGGAATGTATCCGGAAGAATCCTGATTTTGCGAATCTCTACCTGATCTACATGACTTGCTTTTATATCCGTTGCCACGGTTGTTTCCGCGCATCAGCAGCACTCTCAATATAGGTATCTACATCTTCTAAAGGCACAATTGAAAGACAACATCCCAAAGCATTGAGAACGGTTCTAAGCTTGTCAATATGTAGTGCTTCTTTGCTCGTTAACACATCTGAGAGAAGTTGTGGGTCAATGTCAGTTTTCTTGGCAAGTTCAGATATTCCTCCCTTTGCTTCAACGATACTTTCTAAGGATATCTGAATTACGGCTGGATTCCCATGGGTTTGATATTCTTCCATTACAGCAGAAAGGAAACCGCTCATATCTTCCTCTTCGGCAAGTTGATCAATCAGGAAAGCGTCCCATGTTTCATATATTTTAGTCATTTAGTCTCTCCTTGTATTCTATCCAATAGTTTTTGGCACGTTCAATGTCCATCTTCTGTGAAGACTTATCGCCACCACAAAGTAGGAGAACGATTGTATCGTCCACCTCGCCATAATAGATGCGATAACCTGGTCCGAAGTCCAGCCGTAATTCCCAAACCCCGTCACCTACAGATTTATGGTCACCAAGGTTGCCAAGTTTAACAGATTGTAGCCGTGCTTGAATCCGCTTTTTTACCCTTTTATCCCGAATTGAATTGGACCATTCTATGAAAGGTACGGTGCCGTTTGGAATCCGATATAAATTTATAGTTCGCGGACGAGCATTACGCATTGACGATTTTTCACATGTTTATAAGCGACAAGTGGCTATACAAATTTATGATAAACAAGACCTATTCAACTTTAAAATATAATATCATGTTAATCCTTAAAAGTCAAGATGGGTTTAAAACGAATTGTGTGGATTGTTGGGTTTCGCTGTGCTCTATCCATAGGCGTTAACTTAAGGCACTTTACATACAAAATACGCAAACGGTAGGCGCGTTTTGTAAACGCGCCGAGTCCAGTCCAACATAAGACATGATAAACAGCGCGTTTACAAAACGCGCCTACTTGGGGTGGAAGGCTTTGTTAGTCCTCCTACAAGAAAGGAACAACACACTTAAGATGGCACAAGAACGGTGAGTCCGTGCTTTATAATCTCAATCGTGGCAGGTGTTTCGCACATCGGTTCACCATCAGCGTAAAGCATAACGGGTGGGTCAGTCTCAATCTTCAAACTACGGGTCTGATGGATTTCCACCGCAGGATGAGAAACATGACCACCCCAGAAAAGCGTAACCATCAGACGAAGGACTGTAAAGGATGAAACGGGACGGATAATACAGACATCAAAAAGTCCATCATCAAATTGTGCGTCTGGGACGATTTTAAATCCGCCGCCATAACTTTTTGTACTTCCGGTTGCAGCAAGCAAAATTGAGTCTTCATAAACACCGAAGTCCCCCTCAATTCGGACAGCCGGACACTCGTATTGGAATAGTGTTGCAATAGCGGCATAGACGTAAGAGGCTGTTCCTGAAAATGGCGTGGTGCGTGCGGCAGCGCGACGGCTGACCTCTGTGTCGTAACCACACGTTGTGATGGTCGTAAAATAGTGCTCACTCCCTTTTTCTGAACGGACGCGACCTAAATCAATAAATCTTGATTTACCAGTAAATAGCGTCTGAATCGCATGTTGCGGTTGGCGTGGGATACCTACGGCAGTTGCTAAATCGTTCCCACGCCCACACGGAATTAAGCCTAAGGTAACATCCGGGACGGTTGCAATGCCATTGACAACTTCGTGAAGTGTACCATCGCCCCCGCAAGCAATTACCTGCCGAATCCCACTTGAGACTGCTTCTTGAGCAAAACGAGTCGCATCTCCAGAGCCAGTTGTTAGCTTTATCTCGCCATTACATCCATCTGCCATAAGGGCAGTGTAAACTTGTTCAGCAACCGTTTTTGCCTTGCCTTTGCCGGATATTGGATTTGCGATAAGGATAAAATCGTCCATACTCGATCGTCGGTTACTATAAAATTGATTTCACTTAATTATAGCAATCTTTCCCACTTTTTTCTGTGCTTCAAATTCAAGTATATAAATATATATACCGGTAGCTATATCACCGATGCTGCCGTTTGTCAACCACCACTGTTTACTGTTTCCATCGCTTTCGGTGACGTTCAAGTTCTCAAGCAATTCACCCTTAGGTGTGAAAAGTTGAATGCGGGTTCCTACAGGCACTTTATCAAAGGTGACCAGGCCTTTGTCTGATACGTTCGGACGAACAGGGTTTGGATAAACGCGTAACTGTGTAAAATCTTTTATTTTTGTTTCAGCAGTACGCTGCTGTACCTCAACTAAGTTAGTAGCAGCCCTAATCGGGTTTTCATCAATATCAGTTACATTGGACACAGCAATCTCATATTGGTTTGTTGTAACGGCGATTAGCGACTGCAGACTATCTGTATCAAAGGCTAAGAGCGCGCGCGTTCCCATTCTGTCACGAATAGCAGACATTGGTCGTAACCCGCCCAATTGTTTTGGCTGACGCAAAAGATACCTTCGTTCATCACTAATTGTAGAATTCATCTGCCGATCAAAAATGACAATTATCCAGTTTGGAGGTTGATAGGTAGCACTGATTATTTTAGGGGCAAGGCGCGGTGTTGCAGAAATTGCCTTTGTTCGTTCTGTTTCTATGCCTGTCTCTCCTTTGGCAGTAATAGCATACCAATAAGTTGTCCCTGTTTCAACCGTTCTGTCTAAGAATCTGGGTAAAGTGAGGTTATTAGCAATTGCCTCAAACTTAGTCCCTGCAGGTGCTTCACTCTTTTCTCCGATTGCGCGATAGATATTAAAAACGGTTGGTGTCTGCGTTTCTTCTGCAGTTTTCCACGTAACCTGAACGACCTTTGCAGTCAAAGGCGTAGCGGAAACGTCCCATGGCGCCAGCGTAGCGACAGAATTATTATCCATCGCAAAAGCAGATTCAATAAAACTTAGTCCTTCTTCAGAGTTAACATAGAGCTCGTGAAACCCATTTTTATTGAGATCAGCTGTGAAAAGAGTAGGTGTTTCAGTGACTTTTTGATGAAATGTCGGTACAAATGTTGTTCCGTTCCATTTCATCACGTAGAGGTTCGGCTGTGTAATGATGGCAAGTTCGTTGGCCCCATCTCCATCTAATTCAGCTATGGCGAGACTGTTTCCACGGAGTCGATACGGCGCAATAGCTTGTTCCCAAAGCTGTACATACTTGCCAGCTGTATACGTAAAAACAATGAACTTCCAGATAGGTGAAGCGGAAGACACATCAGGTGGTGAGATAGTGCCACCAACAACAAATTCTGCCCTACCGTCATCGGTTAAATCCCCAGAGATTAATAGCCTAACATTTATGTCAAGTTGAGTTTGCCACTGGAGGTGGAAAGTGTTATTTGCTGTAGCCGTATAAATGAAAAGTTCCCCTTCACTATCGCCAACAATTAAATCATCGTTCCCATCAACATTGAAGTCGTCAATTGCAAAATCTAACGCAAAGACATTTTTCCCTTCCGTTTGATTAGCTAACTCAGCAATCCTGTCATACAAGTTATTTCCTCTATTTTCAAAGATGAGAATTCGGTTATTGTTATTATCAACGCCAACAATTTCCTTTTTACCATCACCATCCAAGTCTGCGATTTTCCCACCTGAAAGAAACGGTGTCGCCCAAATAATTTGTGCAGGGTAACCATTCGGTGTAAGGCTTTCTATCAGGAATGTTTGATCTTCGTCGTTAGCAAGTATTTCCGGCAAGCCATCTTTATCTGTATCGTCTACTGTCCACGGTGTGAGCGTTTCTAAATTTATGTCTTGATCCAAGATTTCAAGTGAATCTATATCGGAGAGGCTGTGCGCTATATGATATTTGCCTGTTGGTGATCGTTCAGAAAAAATGATACCGTCAGGTGTTGTAAGTTTTTCCCCAGCGGTATTTGAAAGAGGCGCACCAACAAGTTCGGGTAAGCCATCTTTATCAAAATCAGTAGAAACACTTGCGATGTGGAGCTGAGACATGTCAAGTGCCATTTCAATGAACCCATTTGATGATATAGAACTGCCGACAACGTCGATTGTGTAGTATTTCCCATTGTTGTCATCAACTGTTTTTAATCCGACAGTGTTCTGTGCTGCGATGTAAAACTGATATTGTCCTGTTTCCAATTCCAGAGAAAATAAGTGTTCTTTTGCGAGTCCTCTTTCCTCAATAGGAGCAAAAGGCGTGATTTGACCACTGCGTCGAAAATAAAAGGTGTTCCGAGTTACATCGTCTGTAGCCCAAGTGAAAATCGTGGAAGAACTGTCTCCGTATAACGTCTCAGTTGCCGTAACAGAGAAAACTTTGGGGGGTGTGCGGTCCACCGTTAACACAACTTGGTCGTGTGTTTGGCTGCCGTCTCTTCCCGTGGCGACGAGGCGAACAGTGTAAACGTCCTCTGGTATATCAGTCGTATCCCATACGGTTAACTGTTCGGCTACTTTCTGCGTTGATGCGAGGTCGGTAAAGGGAACATAAGTTGTAGGGGTAGTAGAACTTCCATAAAACAGCTGCCACGATTTAAACTTATAACCTCCTGCAGTGCCAATGAATGTAATTGAAGTTGATCCGCCACTATTTGTTTGCGGTGCATGAATTCGTGCTTGTAAGACACCGCTGGCTAATAAGGCTCGTTCGGCATTGAGAGTTCCCGCACCTGCCAGTTTCGGATCAGGTTCATCACGATCCTTTTCTAAAACCACATCGGCAGTGCTGATGAGTATTTGTCGGACTTCTTCGTGGGTGAAGGTAGGTCGTTTTGATCGCATTAATGCCGCAACGCCTGCGACGTGCGGTGCTGCCATAGAAGTACCAGTAAGAATGCGATAGTCGTTGTCGATTTGTGTGCTGAGAATAGCGTTTCCGGGTGCTCCTATGTCCACGGACGCACCGAAATTGGATTTGTAGTAACGTTGTTTGTGTTGGGTCGTTGATGCCACGGAAATGACTTTTCGGTATCCGGCGGGAAAAATACTCTCTGCTTCATTTGAATTGCCCGCTGCTCCTATTAACACCACACCCCGTTGATATGCATAATCAATAGCATCTTGGATAACAAAGGAGTGTTGTGCGCTTCCCCAGCTCATATTGATAATGCTTGCACCGTTATCCGCGGCGTAGACAATCGCTGCGGCAGAGTCGTCATCCTGCATACGAGAACCGCCACCGAGTGAAAGTCCTGCACGTACTGCCATCAACGGACAATTCCATGCCACACCTGCAATACCGATACCGTTATTTGGCATTGCACCCGCGATGCCAGCAACGTGTGTGCCGTGCCCCGATTCATCAATCGGTTCGTTATCGCCCTCTATGAAATCGCCTTCTGCTTGCAGATTGGGGGCATCGGTAAAATCCCATCCGTGCACATCATCAACGTAACCGTTGCCATCATCATCTAAACCATTGTCAGGAATTTCGCCAAGATTTACCCATATTTTTGAGGCGAGATCATCGTGTCTATAGTCAATACCAGAATCGATGATAGCGATAACCACGTCACGGTTCCCCTTCTCAATTGCCCATGCTTGTGGCAAATTTATCAGCGGCAAACTCCACTGTTCAGGATATTTTGGGTCGTTGGGAATAATTTCATCCGCTAAAGTCGGACGTAAATAGTTATACGCCACCGCCTCAATAAGTTCGCTCTTCTCAAATGCTGCTTTAAGTGCTGAAAGGTCTACAGTGCATGAAAACCTTAGGAGATAGGTGCGCTTAAGTTTAGCATTATGTTTTGAAAAACGGGTGGCAGATGGAAAGATCGGTTTCAGAGATTCTACACCGTGCTTTGCATACAGTGCTGCTATTGGCGATTTGGCTTGCAGTCGCTGTAGATCAGTTGATGCTTCTGGTGTCAGGCGAATTAATAACTCACCTGGCGTAATTTCAGGCGGGGTGGCATTGGCAACGGCAGTGCAGTAACTGATTATTCCGATAATCAAAAGGACAAAAAGGGACAGATTTTTGGAAGATGTCTGCTGATTCATACGCTGCTAATCCAGAAGTTCAAGTTTACCTGTCTCGGGTTCACCTTTCAAAACATCTACAACTTTTCCGGTTTTGTCATCAATAATACCGATAGCGAGATTGCCCCAACTGTGATTATAGAAACTGACTGTCCAAGCAAATCCTTGAAACCATGCATATTCACGAATCCCCTTTTGATCCGCCAATGCAGCTTTGATGCGTAGATCCGATTTTGCTATATGAAGGATTTTATCTGCTTTTTTTAATGGTGTTATTTGCGGTTTCGGTCTCTCAAGTTGGATCCGTTTACCGATGTTTGCTTCAGGAGGCAATGCCTTTGGCGATTGCTTTGCGAGGGTGCGAAGTAGGGTGGCATGTCGGAGATATGCGTCTCGAAGTTGTTTATAGTTTTTCAATCCATATTTTATGGGAATCTTCTCATACTGGACTGCGCACATTTCAGCTGCGTCTGCCTCAAGATTGAGGATTTTTGCATACTCTTTTTTTTGTTCTGCGCGTTCCTTCAGCTCGGCAAAAAAAGTAGCGTAGGTCCCAAAGTTATAAAATCTATCTGGATAATGTGGTAACCATGTTGCAATAAATTTGGCAATTTTTTCGCGTTCCGCTTGTAGGACAACTTCAGTAGTTTTCGATTTTTTCCACGCAGCTTTGGCGCGTTCGAGATGAAATTGGCGTTGTTCCTGAATTTCGAGTGCTTCCTTTTCTGTGCGCGCAGCCCATTTTTCATATCCGTTGCGTTTGTAGTAATTGAGAGCAATCTCGTTCATCGGCACAGAAATTAGGGTAAGGCATTCTGCCGCAGCTTCGTGCCAGAGGGCAAGTCTGCCAAAATCACCGCGCTGTTCGGACATTTTGATAAAGATGTTGGCATTCGCTGTGCCTTCAAAGATAGCACTGCACGGTTTAGCAAGTATGAGCAAAATTAAAAACAATAACAATGTGGTGTTTTTCATTTTATTTTGCACCACCTAAATTTATTGAGGGAGGTTCATAGTAAGTGGACGGCACGCGGATGAAGCTTAAGTTATTAATTCGGTAATTTTCTGTCCAATGCAGGTGTACACATCTGCTGGCGAGGTTTCCTAACCTCGCAAAATTACCCAATTTATTTTTTAATCTTCATGAGCGTGCCTACTACTTTTAAATGCAAACTTTGTTTTAATTAGAATTATACGTCAGCATCATACGAACAGTTGCTGTAAATGTCTCGTCTGGAGATAGCACAATCACACCTGCGGGAATGCCCTTTACCTCTAAATTGATGGCATCTGTCGGACAGGTATACGGTTCAAAACAAATTGATTCCCGCTCCGGTGGCGTATAAACAACTAATTCTCTAAATTGTGCATCCGATTCCATAATCATTCCGTATCCCGTATCCTTATTTTCTATAAGACATCGACTTACACCGTCAACCAATTGAACATCTGTGAAAACATGGTCAAGTTTTAATTTTGCAAAGGGTTGTCCGTTGCGTAGGTCAAGCGTTCCTGTGACATCCTTCTGTTCGCCGGTAGGTACGAGAACCTCATCCAATTCCCAATATTTGTTGGCAGGAACGGTAATTAGTGCTTTTGACGCATCCGCTGTTCCAGTTAGGTTTGTGCTAAAATAGGGGTGAATACCGAATCCCATCGGCATATTTCCATCGCCTGTGTTTTGGATAGAAACCTTCATCGTTAACACGGTATCTTTGAGCGTATAGGTAATCTCTATTTTGAATGGAAAAGGATATTGGCGACTAATATCGGGAAAATCTTGCGAATTTAGCGAGCATACCAATGTAGCACCGTTTTCACTCGCCTCGTGTTTGTCAACTTGGTATGGACGGTTCAATAGTAGACCGTGAATAGTAGTTGGTGATTCAGGTTCTTTGTCAAACTGATAGGTTTTTCCCTCAAATTCCCATTTTCCGTTCCGAATTCGGTTAGGGAAAGGAAAGAGAATCGGATTGCCGAAAGCAGTTGGACGTTGTTCTAACGTTTCTAAATCCGGTGGTTCGTCTATTAATTTGAACCAGTTTTTTCCATCGGAGACCCTGAACGCGTAGCAGTTATTACCGAGTTCTGGGGCAATCTCGGCAATCGCTTTGCCAACTTGTTCTATGGAGTAGACATCAAAGTCATCAGAATCCCATGCTTTGCAAACTGAATACGAAGTTTGGTCCATTGTTTTTCCTTTTTCAGAGTTTACGAGTATCGTTGAAAGTAAGATAAGGACACAAATTGTTATAATTTTAAGGGGTTTAGAATGCATAATAACTGCACATTTCTTAACAACACGGAGCGGTTAGAAACCGTTCCTACCGTTGCTCTTTTATTGTTTGGCACACCATTCAATGCCGCGCCGTAATACCCCTCGGAAGTTCGGATTAGAATAGGTGACGTTGTCATGTCCACTCTGGAAGCAAAAAATACGGGAATTGCCATATTCACGCGCCCACCCTATCACGTCCATACTATTCGGATGTTCAACGGTTAGCAGGATAGTGCTATCTTCACCTGCAGATTTCATCGTATAGGTTTCGTCCCCCATCTCCCAATCGGTGAGTCCTTGAGTAATCGGATGGGTAGGGTCAGTGACTTGCATCTGCAATGTTTGCTTCGGAAAGTAACCGAAATCAGCACGACTATCAATCCCACACATATCAGAATATGCATCCCATTCTGGGAAGGCAAGGATAGCGTGATGCAGGATGACCAATCCCTGTCCACGTTCAGTGAGTCCTAAAATGGTTTTCGCTTGTTCCTCTGTTGGATAAGGACGATGAAAGTTGTAAAAGACTACGGTTTCGTAATCTTTTTGATTCGGGTCGTCCACAAAGACATCCAGGTCTTTTCGAACGAACACAATGCCTTCCATATTTTGAAAGACTGCGTCAAAATCTTTTTCTCGAAATCCGTGTTCTCCGGTTACGACTGCGATTTTCATGGATTTGTTCTTCTCCTACCATGTATGTTACGGCACACGGAGTGTGCCTACTACTTTGCAAATCTAATCAACAATAGCCTGATAGGTTAACACTCGGAATTGCGGATGGAACGGTGCATCACCGATCAATTGCGTCATCAAGATGCCGATTAATTCTTCTAATGGATCAATCCAAAATGTTGTGCTTGCAAGACCACCCCAACTATAAGTGCCTAAAGAACCGAGGGCGTGTGTGTCAGCCACATCGGTGACAACAGCAAATCCTAATCCGAAACCGCATCCAGTTCTCCACAGGGGTTGCCAATCATCAGGGATATGATTCATTATGATAAGCTCAACTGTTTTTCTGCCGAGCAAACGGACGCCGTTGAGTTCACCTTCATTGAGCATCATTTGGCAAAAGCGGAGGTAATCTGCAGCGGTTGACTGCAACCCTGCACCACCCGAATGGTGAAAACTAAGTGGTCCACTTGAAACAGGCGCATTCTCCAGCACCTGAATACCGCCATCTTCCGCAGGTTCATATAACGTGGCGTATCTGTCAGCCTTTTCTTCAGGAACAGAGAAATCTGTATCTACCATGTCTAAGGGTTCAAAAATCCGCTTTTTCAAGAACTCCGCAAACGGCATTCCTGAAACGACTTCTACAAGATAACCGAGAACATCGGTAGACATGCCGTAATT
The DNA here is from genome assembly GCA_965221425.1 of Candidatus Poribacteria bacterium. Taxonomy (GTDB): domain Bacteria; phylum Poribacteria; class WGA-4E; order WGA-4E; family WGA-3G; genus MSPOR6. The sequence goes on from OZ244889.1 coordinate 3,537,452, forward strand.
CCACGCGTCGCCTGGGTGATGTAAAAGTGGAATACCACCGAGTTCTTGTGCCATGTGTGAGAGGTCCCCACCGTAAAAGTCTGCTTCTCTATATCGATCATTAATCGGGTGTACCCAGTCGCCACCATAGATAAGACCTGCGGTATGCGTGAGTAGGTGTTTGACCGTCACCTCTCGTTCCGCATCAACAATCGCATCACCATGATTTGCGTAAACCTTCATATCTTTGAAAGCAGGGATAAATTCAGATACAGGTGTATTGAGTTGAAAATATCCCTCCTCGTAGAGCATCATGACGGCAACGCTTGTAATCGGTTTTGTCATTGAGTAGATGCGGAAGATGGTCTCAAATTCTACAGGTGTAGAACTCGCTACATCCTGCATGCCGAACTTTTCGAAATGTACGAGTTTACCTTCACGCGCGATCATCGTTAATGCGCCAGGTATCTTGCCATCGTCTACCCAACGTTGTATGACAGGTGCAATCCGTTGCAACCGCGCTGCAGACATACCGACCTCTTCAGGCACCGCGCGCGGAATTCCATAGTCCATCAGTTGTTTCTCCTTAATTTATACCATTTCTAAATAATGATAGGACATTATTTGATAAATCGGTTGGAAGAATGCGACACTCTCTTTTGTAGGAGCGACCTCCTGGTCGCTCCTACAAAGAAACTCAAAAATCGGAATGATACTTTATCAATTAGAAATGGTATTATCACTCAAGTTGTCCGTAATAAATTTGATGGCAACTTGGATCTATCATTTTGGCTGATTATCCAACTGTCCTGGTTTTGACTCTATTAAAGCCTGATAAGTCAACTTCCTGAATTCTCCTTGAAAAGGATAAGGATTACTCATCAGCTGCGTCATCAGAATTCCGATGAGTTCTTTTTCAGGATCAATCCAGAAGGTTGTAGCGGCTGCACCGCCCCAACTGTATGCGCCTGTAGACCTTTTATTTTTATCGCCATCCTTACGGGTTACAACATGAAATCCGAGTCCGAAAGCGCCATCTTTACCATATTGATGATGTGGATAACGCATGAGTTCAACGGTTTCGGATTTTAAAATGCGGACACCCTCCAATTCACCACCGTTGAGTAACATCTGACAGAAACGGAGATAATCTGCAGCAGTAGAAACAAGTCCGCCACCACCAGAAGGGAAGAAAGAGACATCATCGTTTGCGAGTGGCACATTTGCCGCAAGCTTCAGTCCACCTTCTTTGGTAGGCCTATATAGCGCTGCAAATCGCTCTACTTTTTCCTTCGATACTGAAAATGCAGTGTCTACCATGCCGAGTGGTTTGAAAATCTTTGTCTGTAAGAATTCCTCAAACGGCATTTTAGATACAACTTCTACAAGATAGCCGAGAACATCTGTAGAAACACCGTAGGTCCATCTCGCTCCAGGTTCGTGAACGAGAGGGATATCTCCCAGTTTTTCTGTCATCTCTGCTAAACCAGAGCCACGTTTAAATATTTTCAGTTCACCATAGAGTTTATCAACAGGTTTGTCACCCCACCCGTAAGTCAAGCCGGAAGTATGCGTTAGGAGATGTTTCACTGTCATCTTATTTTTTGCGGCATGGGTTTCTGTCTGTTCTTTGTTGAATACCTGCATGTCTTTGAAGGTGGGTATATACATTTCAACAGGGTCATCAAGTTTCAAATGTCCTTCATCGTAGAGGACCATCACCGCAACGCTGGTAATCGGTTTTGACATTGAATAGATACGGAAGATTGTATCTGGTTCAACCGGTTTTTTATTGTCAACATCTCGCATGCCGATGGTTTCAAAATGTGCGATTTTCCCTTTCCTCGCGATGACAGTAAGGAATCCGGGTAGTTGCCCTTTGTCCACGTACGCCTGCAGCGTAGGTGCGATTTCTTCAAGCTGTTCAGTAGAAACGCCAACATCCTCTGGCTCAGCTATCGGAAGTCCTTGCCCGAATGCGAGTGTAGTGATACAAAATAGCAATAAAAGTAAGCAAGTTAATCGTTTCAATCTATTCTCCTTTTTTTGTAGTGTAATATAAACATATCAACATTTGGTGGAAAGCACCCTAATCAATGGAATATCGTTAATTATAGTTTTCAAATTAGGTTTGTTTTTGTCTCTGATTACGTTATTACTCTGAGTCAATCAAAGCATGATAGGTAAGTTTCCTGAATTCCCCTTGAAAAGGATAACGGTTATTGAGAAGCTGTGTCATCAGAATCCCGATGAGTTCTCTTTCGGGGTCAATCCAAAAGTTCGTTGCAGCTAAACCACCGCCACTGAATGATCCAGATGCCCGTCCATTTTTCCCGTAATTCTTACGTGTAACAACATGAAATCCAAATCCGTAAGCCCATCCCTCTCTGTGATATTGTTGATGTGGATAGTGCATCAGTTCAACGGTCTCGGTCTTTAAAATACGCACACCCTCCAATTCACCGCCATTAAGTAACATCTGACAAAAACGGAGGTAATCCGCAGCAGTAGAAACAAGTCCGCCACCACCAGAAGGGAAGAAAGAGACATTATCAATTGCAAGAGGCGGTTTTCCTGCAAATTTTAGTCCTCCTGCTTCGGTAACTCTATATATAGCCGAAAATCGTCCTACTTTTGTTTGTGGCACAGAAAACCCAGTATCTACCATGCCGAGTGGTTTGAAAATCTTCGTCTGTAAAAATTCTTCAAACGGCATTTCAGAGACAACCTCCACAAGATAACCGAGAACATCCGTAGAAACACCGTATTTCCATCTTTTACCGGGTTCAAAAACAAGCGGGATTTTGCTAAGTTTTTCTATCTTCTCTGCCAACGTTGAATCAGGTTCAAATACTTTCAATTTGGTGTAAAGTTTATCAACAGGTCTATCGCCCCACCCGTAAGTTAATCCGGAAGTATGTGTGAGTAGATGCTTGATTGCCATCTTATTTTTTGCGGCATGGGTTTTAGTCTGTTCATTGTTAAAGACCTTCATGTCTTTGAATGCGGGAATATAGTTCTCAACAGGATCATCAAGTTGAATACGCCCCTCATCATAGAGGACCATCACAGCAACAGTGGTAATTGGTTTTGACATAGAATAGATACGGAAGATTGTATCTGGTTCAATCGGTTTTTTATTGTCAATATCCTGCATACCGATGGTCTCAAAATGTGCGATTTTCCCTTTTCTCGCGATGACAGTAAGGAATCCGGGTGTTTGTCCTTTGTCGACGTATCCCTGTAGAATAGGTGCGATTTTTTCAAGCCGTTCAGTAGAAACACCAACATCCTCTGGCACCACCATCGGAAGACCGTGTTCAGGCACGTCTGTAGCGGCTCCGTAGACGAGTATGCTAACGCACAAAAGTGATAATATCGTATACTTTAACGTCCTCAAATTTGGTTTCCTTTGTAGTTTATGGAACATGTTTGATATAACCCCAACGTGTTGTTAATTTTGATTGTGGGGTAACGCTAAGAATTTGGGCTAAACCTATATCCTTAGCCTCTTTAATTTCATCTTCACTTCGTGCAACGTTGGAGATACGTATCTCTTCAATGATACCTATTAATCCGTTCGCATTGTCAATATTCGGCACACCGATGGTAATCGGATCATTGCTCTGAAACGTAGCCGCATTGGCTTTCTCTGTCTCTAATTGACCATCAACGTAGAGCCGTCCCATATCCCCATCAAACGTAAAAGCAAGATAGTGCCATGTGTTGTCTGTGATTTGCGTTGTGCCATTCATGTTGAAGGCACATCCTCCATTTGCACCGATCTGTGCATGCAGGACTTGCTCATTATTATGCACCCATATACCGTAGTTCCGATTGGTGCATCCCGCCTGCTGTTTGCAGACGATTCCCTGCCATTTGCCATCATGTCCTGTTACCTTGACCAGCACCTCAATCGTGAGTGTTTCCAACTCCAATTTTTTTGTTGAATCCACGACAATATAACCGCTGCCATCCCCAGGAAATTCTAACCCTGTTCCAAATTTTGCTTTGACCCACTTGAGACTACCGGTAATTTTGCCACTGTGTCCATTTCCAGAAGCGTCTCGGACCGTCTTTCCATTTCCTTCTTCAAAGAGCCATACGGCAACGGTGTGTTTGTCAACAGCTGCGTGTGTGGACATAACACTGAGTATCACTAAGACCATAGTTATGACTAAGATAAGGGATAATTTTGAATAGATATGTTGCACTTTCATATCCTCCTTTATTCCGATTAATATCAAACTGTAGAAACATTATTAGTGAACCATACAACAGACTGTGGTCATATTATCAAAATAGAGACTTTAAGTCAATAATTTGATTGCTGGAGGGTGTGTAAAGTTTTTGTCACCTTTTTGTCAGAATCGCGGATTACGCGGAGGACACGGAGGACACGGAAGGCGTTGCTTTCTGGGGCAGCAATATTTTCAAAGCATTAGCATATATGAGAATTGGGATAAAAGTAAACCTTTCCGCGTTCTCCGTGCTTTCCGCGATTCTGACAAAAAGGGTGACAAAATATTTACACACCACTTAATGTTGCGTAAATCATAGAAATTCTGTATAATTCTACAGGTAAAAAAATATGCTAATGTATGAATTATAGGGAGTTTTAGTTTGGATGCAAAACAGATATGTTTGTTAATCAACGATGAGATACCGAAGGAAAAATTATTTTCCGCAGAAAAACGGGATGTCCATCCCGATTGTAATACGTCATGGCGAATTTCACCGGAACCGTTTTGGATTTCACAAGAGGACTTGCATTGGTTTGAGGAACTCGGTCCGCACCTATTAAGTTTTTATCGCGCCTGTAACTTGCTCTATTCCCAAAGCGCGAGAGGGATTCAACCCGCTTGGGTAGCAGAATATTTAGATATTGGTAAACCTGAGAATGTTATCCAGCAGGGACGGATGAACCGTTTCAAAAGCCAAATACCTGGCGTCATACGCCCTGATATTTTGCCGACTACGGACAACAGCAAAGTAATAACAGAACTTGATTCTATCCCTGGTTTCATCGGTGCGACAGGTTGCCTGGCGAGGTTGTATGCGAAACTTGGCTATCCCATCATCGGCGAGAAAGATGGCATAGTGAATTCCTATGCGGAGATGATCTGCGCTTTAGCAAAAAAAGATAATCCTACGCTTGCGATTGTCGTTTCAGACGAATCTGAAGATTATCGGGCGGAAATGGTGTGGCTTGCTAATGCACTCTGTGATGCTGGACTCAGAACTGCCGCCGTTAAACCTCACGAGATTTTCTTTACCGAAGATGGGCTATTTGTTCAAAATGCAGATGGTAAGATGGAAGTTGATGTCGTTTACCGCTTCTATGAGTTATTTGATCTTCCGAACATCCCGAAAGCAGAGTTAATCTTCTATAGTGCAAAGAAGCGCACCGTTGTGATGACACCTCCTCCGAAAGCCTATTTAGAAGAGAAATTGTGTCTCGCGCTCTTCCACCATCCTTCACTCCAACCTTTTTGGCAACGTCAACTTGGCAAAAAAACCTATCCGTTTCTACAAGAAGCGATTCCACAGACGTGGATACTTGACCCGCGCCCTTTACCACCGCATGCTGTGATCCCAAACTTGGAAATAGAGAATATACCTGTAACGGACTGGCGACAACTCAGTACTGTAACACAACGTCAACGGGAATTAGTAATCAAACCTTCGGGGTTTTCGGAACTCGCGTGGGGTAGCCGCGGCGTCAAAATCGGGCATGATCTGTCAACAGAGGAGTGGGGAGCTGCAATTGAAAATAGTCTTGCGTCTTTTGAGAAAACACCGCACGTACTACAGCAATTCCACACCGCCCAACGTGTACGAATGCAATACTACGACTTTGAAACTGCGGATATGCAAGAGCTGCCCTCCCGTCCACTTCTGCGTCCGTACTATTTTGTTGTAGGTGATACTGTGAAACTCGGTGGAATTCAGGCAGCTGTCTGTCCTGCCGATAAGAAGATATTACACGGGATGGTGGATTCTATTATTGTGCCTTGTGCGCAAAGAGAATAAATTCATTCCACATCTGACAGTGCTTTCAACAGTTCGTTTGCACCACTATTGCGCAATTTTTTAGCAACAATTTTTCCTAAGTGTTGGGCATCGTCTAACATTCCCGCTGCGCTTTCTACAATACGGACTCTCCCTTCAGGATGACACACAGTGCCAATAAGTGAGAGTTCACCATCAACGTGTTCAGCATAAGCGCCTATCGGCACTTGACATCCGCCGCCGAGACTTTCCAATACAGTTCTTTCAGCGGTAATTTCGGCAACTGTCGTTGTGTCGTTCAAAGGAACAAGTAGGTTTTCAATGTCCCTATCTCCTTCACACGCTTCGATCGCCAAAGCCCCCTGTCCAACTGCTGGCACCATCTGCTCTATTTCAAAAAATTGCGTAATAACTTCCTCTTTAAGGAGGCGTTTAATTCCCGCTGCAGCCAGAATAATCCCATCAAGATCGGTTTCTTTGAGTTTGCGGATCCGAGTATCAACATTGCCTCGGACATCAACAACTTGCAAATCTGGGCGTAGATAGAGAAGTTGTGCCTTTCGCCGTGGGCTTGTAGTGCCAATCTTTGCATCATTCGGCAAATCTTCTAATGGAAATCCTGTAGATGTAACGAGAACATCGCGCGGGTCTTCACGCTTTGGGATTGCGGCTATACAAAGTCCTTCAGGTAATTCTGTTGGGAGGTCTTTGAGGCTATGAACAGCAAGGTCTATATCACCGTTTAACAGCGCGATTTCTATCTCTTTGGTAAAAACGCCTTTGCCTAATCCCACCAAAGAACGATTTTGGATAGTGTCGCCGGTGGTTTTGATGATTTTGAGATTAACTTCAACATCGGGGAAATGGTGCGCTAATTGCTGTTTGACGAAGGATGCTTGCCATAGCGCAAGTTGGCTGCCACGCGTGCCGATTGTAACCGAGCGGTTCATGCCTGTTCCTTATCGTCATTATCATCTAAAGCGAACAGTTCTTGGAGGGCATGAACATATTGCCCATGATCAGCATTGCGATCGTTAACAGCGTGGCGCAAGCTTTCTACTGGGTGGTGTAGAAGTTTTTTAACGATTGCTTGTGTCATAGATGCCACAGCTGCTTCTTGTGTCGCAGATAATCCAGTTTTGTCAACACATGCTTGGAGTTCGGTTTCGGCTATGTGCTGAAACTGCTGATGTAGCGCTTTAATAGTGGGATTAACTTCAAGGATTTGCAATTGGTCGTGAAATCGCTTTGCCTCTTCAGAGACAATCTGCTCAGCGCGAACCGCTTCCTGTTGGCGTTCTTTGAGGTTTGAAGCGACAACAGCTTCTAAATCGTCTATGTTATAGAGAAAGGCATGGTTAATTTTACTGACATCCGGTTCAATATCGCGTGGAACTGCGATGTCAATGAGAAACATATACCGATGTTTCCGTTTTCTCATAATCTCAGCAAGCGGTTTGCGTTCAATGAGATAATAGGGAGCGTCTGTGGAGCTGATGACGATATCCGCATCAATGAGAAAGTTTAGGTTTTCCTCATAAGCAATAGGGATGCCTTTAAACTTCTCGGCAACCTTGACAGCACGTTCATAAGTGCGGTTCGCAACGATTACTTTTGAAACACCATTCGCGACGAGATGTTTCGCAGTCAGTTCGCTCATTTCGCCCGCGCCAATAATTGCTACGGTTTTGTTTTCTAAAGTATTGAAAATCTTTTTAGCAAGTTCTACCGCTGCATAACTGATCGACACTGCTCCTGCAGCAATAGTGGTTTCTGAACGTATACGTTTGCCAACACTGAATGCCTTCGCGAAAAGGCGGTTTAGGATTGCCCCTGCCCCTCCTGCTGAACGTGAAAAATCATAAGCCTCTTTGACTTGACCTAAAATTTGAGACTCACCCACAACCATTGAATCAAGGCTGGATGTAACCCTGAAAAGATGTAAAATGGTATCAAGATTATGGTGACGATAACTCCATTTTTTGAGTGTATCCACACTAATTCGATGGTAATCAGATAAAAAGTCAAACAAGACTGTAACAGGTGATTTAGCTGTTCGCTGAGAATTAGCGACCCCATAAACCTCTACGCGATTACAGGTAGAGAGAATTACTGCCTCATCAACCTTATGTGATTCACGCAGATGATGGAGGGATTCTATGAGTTGTTCTTCGGAAAAAGCCAGCTTTTCCCTGAATTCAACAGGGGCTATATGGTGACTTGTCCCGATAGACACAATCTGATTCATGGTACTTGCTCGTCGGATACTGAATACTTGCGAATGTCCGATAGTTAGTAAATTATATCATAATTGAGGATAGAATGTCAAATTTTGCACTTGGTTACACCGTTGTGTTCCCTACCTTATATTATCGGAATGTGTGTGCGCTGTCTAAGAATAGATTCACACCAATATAGGTACAGAGTACTGCAATAAAACCGGCGATTTCAGAATACGCTGCTTTTCTACCACGCCAACCCCATACTTGACGGATACCAATTTGCACAACATAGATGACCCATGTCACGACAGTAAAAAGAACTTTAGAATCAAGCCATCTCCATCTCACTTCCTCATTAATATACTGAGTCCATAGTGCCCCGACAATTACCCCCGTTGTCAATAGGATCACTCCGAGTAATGTACATCGGAAACCAATCTCATCGGATGCTCCGAGAGATGGAAGAAGATTATGAAAGATCGTATGTTGCTTTTCACGGATCTTTTTCTCTGCCATCAGGTAAAGCAATCCAAACCCAAAGGCAGTAATAAATGCAGCATAAGCAAGCAGAATAAGTGTAACGTGAGGAACTAACCAATAGGTTTCCAAATCTTCTGGCAATGCTGATGTATTTCTGGAGAAACTATAGGAAATCAGGATTGTAATGAATGCAAGAGGCATCACAAAACTCCCAATAGCATGTAGCTGCGTCATTCGAACAACAATCAGGTAGATTAAGGTGATTGCCCACGCAAAGAAAGCTGTTGAGTCAGTCCAGTGTGTCATTGGGAAATGTCCTTGAAATGACCACCAGAGTCCAATAAAAAGCGTTAACAAGGCAAACCCAAGACACGTTCCCCAGAAAGCGATTGAGGCGATCCGTGGACGTAGAGTCGGCGTTTCAGATCGTTCCCCTATTGCAAGGTAGAGTGCCTGAAAAATACTGGCTGCTAAATAGACTAATACGGTAATAAGAAAAAGAAAATGCAGAAGTTCTGTTGACATTCGTTATATTTTTGCTTGCTGTGCGCTTAAAAACTCCGATATAAAGTTGTTTGCGTCCTTAATTTTACCGTGTCGTATCCAGTTGAAAAGGCATTCGGCAGAACACGCAGGGTTTGTAAGACTTAAACAACATGTTTGTGAACTGTCTGCGACGTGCCCGATAAGTTTCTCAAAAAAGTCGCCGCGCATTTTAGACGTAGGAAAAGCTTTAAGAACTTCCGGACGCCGCTTGCCAAGTAGGTCAATAAATGCACCGTAACCGCTGTTTTCAAACTGATGCGTGAGTTTTTCATGTAGATGTTTTACTTTACTAACATCTGCGTCATTCTTAGCGGATATACTGATAATAAGGTTATCATCTATAACGAGATTCGGTGTAAAGAAGTCTCCAGAATCTGTTTTCTCAAGTATTTCTTGCAAGAAGTCATCAGAAGCACCACTTATAGACGCATCGGATATCACAAGAAATGCATCATCAAAGTCCATAAGATTATGTGCCACTATCGCGCCACATTGACGTAATAGTGAGACTCTACGTTCAATTTCCGATGTTTCCTGCTCATATAGGACAACACACTTGCGATCTTTCAATAACAGATAAACTGGGTACGGTAATCCTTGATTTTCAATTGGTACAGGCTTTCCATTTTCGTATCCAAGCGTATATAAAGATGACGTCTTTAACGTCTCTTCAAAATATTCTCGGATGCGCCGACTTGTCGCTGGACTCATACCACTGGTGGAGATGCTAATCATAAGTTCACCATCTGTTACTACAGACGCAGCAGCAAATGTACATTGTGGGATAACGTCCACAACATTAACTAAGCGAATGTTGTTTTTTTCGTATGCTTCAGTATATACCGCGGTGTTTATATCTGTAAAATCGGTTGCGGCACATACAAGAAAATAACCGCTCGTATCTCCTGTCTTAAACTGCCGTTTGTGCCATTGTATTGTACCAATCTCAGCCAGGAATATAACTAATTCGGTTGCGTCTGGACTAATCACAGTTACATCTCCACCACTAATGAGCATGGAGACAACTTTACGTTCAGCAACAGTGCCACCGCCTACAACAAGGCATTTTCTATTTTGCAGATTTATATGTGCTGGATAAAACATTTTATCTATGAATCCCGTGAAACAACGTAATCCGCAAGGTTTTGCAAGGCTGTACGCGCATCCGATTGTGGTATATTTGTTAACGCAGTTTTAGCACGGTCGGCATAGCCCTGCGCAACTTTCAAACAGTGAGTTTCTACACCATATTTTTGAAATAAAGATCCAACAAAGGTAATAGCTTCGGTTTCATCGGTGTCAGGATTTAGCACTTTTTCAAGAGTCTGTTTCTCATTATCATCACACACTTTTCGGGTATGTATAATAGGAAAAGTAAGTTTCCCTTCACGAAGGTCACCAAAAGCATTTTTTCCTAATTTTTCTGGGTCTTCCACGAAATCAAGCAGATCATCTACAATTTGGAATGCAGTTCCAATTTGTTTGCCGTAGGCTGTGAATGCCTCAATCTGCTGAGTGTCATGAGGTCCGAGGATAGCACCGAGCGTGCAAGAGGCAGCAATCAACTTACCGGTCTTAAAACTAATTATTTTAAGATATTCCTCTTCTGATATATCAAAATCTCCACTTTTGTAGGCATGTATCACTTCCCCTTCACACATTGCCTGCGTGGTATCGGCAAGGATCGCCATTGCTGGATCGTCTGCGCGGCGGGAAACGAGCATTGAAAGAACACGGGCATGTAGGTAATCACCAACGAGTACCGCAACCTTATTGCCCCATTTTGTTTGTAATGTTTCACGTCCACGGCGGATTGCAGCTTCATCAAGCACATCATCATGTACAAGGGATGCGACATGGATGAGTTCAACAACTGCTGCGAGTGTGTGTGCATCTGCGCCTTCGTATCCACGCGCTTTTGCAGATAGCACCACAAGGATAGGACGCAGACGTTTACCGCCCCCCTCTACAACATGTTGAACCGCCATATCTACAAAACTATATTCGCTCGCTGTATTTTCAGTCAATTTCGCCTCTACAGCACTAAGATCATCGGCAATTAAATTTACAATCTGATCAAAACTTGACATTCAATTCCTTTACTATTCAGGACTTACGAAGTTTGATGCCTTATACGGTAGGAGCGGTTTCTAACCGCTCTGTTTAAGTCTGGTTCGGTTAGGAAACCGAACCTACCGGGCCTGACAGGATGCTAAGTTCACATCTATGGGTTTCACTTGCTCCTTTACCTCTAAATTCGTAAATTGCGTAAGTCCTCCTATTGTTTAGAGATTCGCGATTACCTCAGTTGCAGCTTGAACGGTCATATTGATATCCTCTTCGGAATGCGCTAAGGATACAAACCCTGCTTCAAATTGGGAAGGGGCGACATAAACACCACGTTCAAGGAGACCCCAAAAGTACTGACGAAAACGTTCTGTATCCGCAGTTCGTGCACCATCCGCATTAGTGACAGTCTCATCTGTAAAATATAGCATCAGCATTGAACCGACGCGGCTATGCCATGCATCAATTCCATGTTTTTGGGTTGCTTCCGCGAGTCCATCTGCGAGGGTAGCAGCACGACTTTCAAGTCTTTCATAAACCCCTGGTTCTGCCAATTTTCTCAAAGTCGTTATACCTGCAGTGACTGCCAACGGATTACCAGATAATGTGCCTGCCTGATACACATCGCCTTCTGGGGCAACACACTGCATAATCTCTCGTTTTCCGCCGTAAGCACCGACAGGCAAACCACCACCGATTATCTTCCCTAAACAAGTCATATCCGGCGTAACGTTATAATATGACTGTGCGCCACCATAAGCGACTCTAAAACCGGTAATTACCTCATCAAAAATAAGCACGATCCCATGCTGTTCAGTAATCTCACGAAGTTCATTGAGGTACCCCTCACGCGGTGGGATAATCCCCATGTTGCCCATAATAGGCTCAAGTATGAGACATGCGATCTCATCCGCATTCGCCTCAATTGTTGTTTTCAATGCTTCAGGATCGTTAAAAGGAATGGTAAGAGTGTTGCGTGCGAAATCCTCTGGCACGCCACCGCTATCTGAAAGCCCAAAAGTTGCAACACCTGAACCCGCTTTTGCCAATAGATAGTCTACATGTCCATGATAGCATCCGTCTATCTTGATGATTTTATTGCGACCAGTATAACCGCGTGCGACACGAATCGCGCTCATTGTCGCTTCTGTGCCTGAGTTTACAAGCCGGACTCGTTCAATGGAAGGCACTGCGTTGACGATAGTTTCTGCGAGTTCTACCTCTAATGTTGTCGGAGCACCGAAACTTGTGCCTCGCGATGCTGCGGTATTGACGGCTTCAACCACATCAGGATGTGCATGCCCCAAAACTAATGGTCCCCATGAAGCGACATAATCGATATACTCGTTTCCGTCTATGTCATAAATCTTGGCCCCTTCACCACGATCAATAAAGCGGGGATGTCCACCAACCTTGCTAAAATTACGGACAGGACTGTTGACACCGCCAGGGATAAATTGCTGTGATTTTTGCCACGCTGATAAAGATTTGCTACTCTCCAATTCGTTCCTCCAATTCTAATTTCGTAAAATCTAAAATATGTAAATACATCAACGGTAGGAACGGTTTCCTAACCGAACCTACTCATAGTAAACTTTGAAATTATTGGGACACTTTGATAAACCTGTTTTAGAGACATAACGGACAATAGAAGTTGAGCATCAAACTGGAAGTTTGTGCATATTTGACGCAAACTGGAAGTTTACGCTACAGAAATGTCCCCTTAATTATAGGTTTTACTATACCCACAATTTCAATTTTCAAGCCATTTGACGACCGACTTTGCGAAGTAGGTCAAAATCATATCTGCACCAGCACGTTTGATACTTGTTAAGACCTCCAGCGCTACGCGTTTTTCGTCAATCCATTCATTCTGTGCGGATGCCTTTATCATTGCGTATTCACCACTGACGTTATAGGCTGCAACAGGCATCTGAAATTCTGTCTTCACTTGATGGATAACGTCAAGATATGAGAGCGCAGGTTTCACCATTACGATGTCAGCACCTTCTTCAATATCCAACGCAACTTCCCGCAGTGCTTCCTCTGCATTTGCTGGGTCCATCTGATATGAGCGGCGATCACCGAATTGCGGTGCAGATTCTGCCGCTTCACGAAAGGGACCATAAAAAGCAGAAGCGTATTTTGCCGAATACGCCATTATAGGTATATTTTCATAGCCTTCTTCGTCTAAGGCATCGCGAATTGCACCGACGCGGCCATCCATCATATCCGATGGTGCGATGACATCAGCGCCTGCCTGCGCGTGCGATACACTCTCTTTAACAAGCAAATCAAGTGTTGGATCATTCTGTACCTCACCGCCTTCCACGATACCACAATGCCCGTGATCAGTATATTCACACAGACAAACATCTGTAATCACAAGTAGGTCGGGGACTTCATCCTTAATGGCACGCACCGCTTGTTGAATAATGCCATCTTCGGCATAAGCTTCCGATCCAAGGGGATCCTTCATTTCAGGAATTCCGAACAAGATCGTCCCGGGAATTCCAAGCGATGCAAGCTCCTTCGCCGCTTTAACGAGCCTATCAATAGAATATTGGTAGCATCCTGGCATAGAAGAAATTTCTATTGCCGTATCTTGCCCGTGGACAACAAACATTGGATAGATGAGATCGTCTACAGACAGACTCGTTTCTCGGACAAGTCGACGCAGGTTTTCATTTGCGCGTAACCGTCTTGGACGATAAATAGGAAAAACGCTCATTCAGCCTCCGCCGCATCTGTTTTGATTTCATACTTCTTCAACTCAAGTGTTTTCACTTGTGTCGTGGTTTCAGAATTATTGAAATCACTGAGAGTCGGTTTCTCAGCTTCTTGGTGAAATTTTACAATTCCGACGTTGGGAACTAACCATAATGTTGAAACAGATTCACCGGCCTTTGGACCACCTTCCCCAGCGAATGACGGCATCACAGTTTCTGTCCGGTATTCAACTTTCAAACAGTCTTTGAACGTGCCTGCGGGGGTCTCAACGGTTTCTTTGCTACTGACAATACCTGTCTCCATAATAGTAAAATAAATCGTGCTTTGCCGCGACATTCCTGCCAACTCCATATCAACATCTGAGTTTGCAAAACTCATCGTTATCTTGACGGTGGGTTTTAGCCGCATTGAATCCCATTCTTCATTAAGGGTGAAAGGGGTAGGGAGCAAAAAGAAATTTTCTTGTAGATCAACTTCCACCTTAATATCGTAGTTAGGCGTAAATCCCGGTGGTCCTCCTATTTGTTGCATAGAATCTTTTAACTCTTTTTCAAGGCGTTTCTTGTAAGCTTTCTTAACCTCATCACCCACAAGGAACTTAATTCCTGTGTCCTCTACCTTAAAAAGCGTGGGATGAACGTAATACTCATAATTCTCCCAATTTTCTTCAAATGCGGGTTCATATTCAAAAGCATGATACATTTCACCTGCAATCTCTTCACCTTGAACTGCCTTACGCGTCAACTCATTGCCATCCTGATCTTCATAAACCCAATAACTTCCAAGTGTGCTGGGAAAATACTTTTTCGCTGTCTCATTTCCCAGTAGGGTTGCACTAAAACTACAGACGAACAAAAATATCAGGACAGCACAAACTTTTTTCAACATGATAACTCCTTTAATTGACAATTATTATAGATTTAACGCCAGTTTGATAATAAGTGGCATCAGCTCAATAACAGGTCTTTTCTCCGAAGGCCCACCTTGCGGTTCTTGTAGCACAAACTTTCCAGTTTGTGTGCTATGGCGCAAACTGGAAAGTTTGCGCTACAATAGGCTTTTATCAAACTTACGTTAGATTTAAGTTTAAGGAACAAATGGTGTGTCTGATATTATTAATTGCTTTCCTCATTTTCTGGTTTCGCAGATTTGATTTCATATTTCTTTAATTCAAGTGTTTTCGGTTTTGGATCGGGAGGCATTGGAAAACCTTCACCTTCTGGAAGCATCTCTAAAAAAATGTACTCCAATTTCTGATGAAATTTTACTATTCCGACGTTTGGCGCATACCATACAGTCGTTACGGTTTCTCCTGGCAGTTCTACTTCATCAGGTGGCTGGACAGGTGTCATTGCTGCGGTAGTTTTTGTACGATATTCAACTTTCAGGCAGTCTTCAAACTTTCCAGCGGGCGTTTCAACAGTTTCAGTACTAGAGATAATTGCTGTTTCTAAAATCGTGAAATCAATTACCAATTGTTCACCTTCTGGGATACCTCCATTCAGGAAAGTCATCTTGACGTTTGCTTCAATCTGGTTAACGTCCCACTCTTCATTGAAAGTAATAGTGTCGGAGAGGAGGAATAACTGGTTTTGTCCCCGTACCTTAATATCAACGTCAATACCTGCGTCCGGTGGAGCACCCCGTTTTATTGCATCAGTGAGAATACCTACCTCTTTCTTAAGGCGTGCTTTAACTGCTTTTTCAACCTCATTCTTGACAATGAGTTTGATTCCATCATCGCTTCTGTTAAATAGGGGTGGTCGAATAAAAGGACTATATTCAGTCCAATCCTTTAACTCAGGTTCATAACTGAAGGCATGATATGTCTCACCAGCAATTTCTTCACCTTCAACTGCACGACGTGTCAACTCATTGCCAACCTGATCTTCATAAACCCAAAAACTATCTAAAGTGCCAGGAAAATAATTTGAACCCTGTGCGCCATCTGATGAAGGTTTTGCTTTTTGGGTTTCAACTTTATCTTCTACTGATTTTACAGCAGCATTTGAATTATTCTTGCTGCTTTCAGTATCAGCTGATTTGATTTCATATTTCTTTAATTCAAGTGTCCTAACGGTGGCTGCAGATGGTAGCTTAAGGTCAAGCATAGCTTTTAAAAGCATATCTTCGACTTTTTGATGGACCTTGACAACCCCCACGTTAGGTGCTAACCAAAGTGTTGTTATCGACTCGCCAGGGGACCCGATATCTTCGTCTGGAGGAGATATTTTCAAGATTGTTTCAGTGCGGTATTCAACTTTTAAACAGTCTTTAAACGTGCCAACAGATGTTTTAACGGTTTCTGTGCCGAGTATTTGTCCGGTTTCAATGAAATTGAAATTGGCTTCTCCGAATTCCGTAGTGATTTTGGCATTTATGTTTCCTGCTTCCCACTCTTCTTGCTTGGTTGTAATCACTGGCAAAAAAAGAAATTTGTCTTGTGCTTCTACTTCTGCATTGTAGTCAAGCTCAAAAGAAGAATCTTCTTCTTTATGTTTTGTGATTACAGTATCTACCTCTTTAGAAAGGCGTGCCTTGATTGCTTTTTCTATCTGGTTACCAATAGCGAATGAGACCCCTTTTTCACTACTTTGATAAAGAGACGGATGGATATAACGGTGATAATCTGTCCAGTTTTCTATGATAGGTTCATAGCTGAAAGCAGACAAAGTTTCACCAGCAATTTCCTCACCTTCAATCGCCTTACGCGTCAACTCATTCCCATCTTGATCTTCATAAACCCAAAAACTCCCTAAAGTGCCAGGAAAATAATTCGGGGATTGTGCGTTACTTGTTTTAGTTTTTTCTTTTTCGGCATCATCTTTTAGTGGCTTGGGTGTCGTAATTGATTTTTTCTCGACGCTTTTCAAATCAGCTGTTTTGATTGCATATCTCTTTAATTCAAGCGTTTTATGTTTAGGATCGGCGGGCATTGGAAGATCTGCATCTTCTGGAACCATTTCTAAAAAGATGTATTTTCTTATTTGATGAAATTTTACGATTCCGACGTTGGGAGCGAACCACACTGTCGTTACAGTTTCTCCCGGAGAATCTGCTTCATCAGGTGGAACGGGTGGCGTAAATACTGCCGTAGTTTCTGTACGATATTCAACTTTCAAGCAGTCTTCAAACGTGCCAGCAGCTGTCTTAACAGTTTCTGTATCAAGAGCAATTCCTGTTTCAGTAATGGTATAATCTATTTTTACTTTTACTTCGTCACCGCCTTGCAAGTCTAATGCAAGACTAGCTTTTATTTCGTTTACATCCCACTCTTCGTTGAGATTTACGGATGTCGGCAGCAGATAAGAGAGTTCGTGTGCTTCTACCTTAATATCGTAAGTAAATTGAGCATCGTCTGCGTTTTCATCTCTTTTCATTATTTCTTTAAGAGTATCGATCTCTTTAGAAAGGCGTGACTTAATTGTCTTCTTAATCTCATCACCGGCAACGAGTGTGATCCCCGCTTCACTTACATTATATAGAAACGGACGAATAAAAGGACTATATTCTGCCCAGTCCTCTACCTCTGGCTCATAACTGAATGCTGAAAAAGTCTTACCAGCAATTTCTTCACCTTCAATCGCATGACGTGTGAACTCGTTACCATCTTGGTCTTCATAAACCCAAAAACTTCCAAGCGTTGATGGAAAATATTTATTTGCAGCTTCATCTGCCAGCAGTGCCCCACTAAAGCTAAAGGCAAATAAAAGTATTAAAATGATGTTCAGTCTTTTTAACATGATATTTTCTCCAATTGAGTTGAAGCTGATTTCTGACTTCTTGTATATTAATTCTCAGTATCACTTTCCGATTCAGCGGTTTTGATTTCATATCTTTTCAATTCCAGTGTTCTCTCAGTAGGAGGAGGCGGAACTACGGGAAAATCAGCATCATCTGGTATCATGTCTAAGAACATGTATCCCGATTTTTGATGTAATTTTATAATTCCAACGTTAGGTGCAAACCAAACTGTCGTCACGGTTTCTCCTGGTGGTGCTACTTCACCAGGTGAAGGCGTTGGGGTCAATACTACGGTTGTTTCTGTACGATATTCAACTTTCAGGCAGTCTTCAAACGTGCCAGCAATCGTTTCAACAGTTTCAGTGCCGAGCACAATTCCTGTTTCTATTATCGTGAAATCCATCCCCAACTGTTCATTCTCTGGAACACCCGCCCCTTCCAGGATCATCTTAGCATTGACTTTGACTTGGTTGGCATCCCATTCTTCATCCACCTCAACATTTTCAGGTAGCAGCAAAAAATCTTGTCCTTGTGCCTTAACATCAAAATTAAAGGCGGGTATTTCTACACCTGGCGGTGCTTGGGTTAAAAATTCTTGTCTCATAATTTCTACGAACATATCCATTTCCGATTTAAGACGCGCTTTGACGGCATTCTCTACCGCTTTGTCAACAACAAGTGTGATCCCTTCATCATTCACACTATATAACCCCGGATGAATAAAACGACTATAATTCGCCCAATCTTCTAACTCAGGGTCATAACTAAAGGCAAGATACGTTTCACCGGCAATCTCTTCACCTTCAATTGAATAACGCGTCAACTCATTTCCATCCTGGTCTTCATAAACCCAAAAACTATCTAAAGTGCCGGGAAAATATTTCTGCACTGACTCGTTCCCTAACAAGGTTGTGCTAAAACCAAAGACTAAAAGTAATATCAATACCGGACAAAATCTTTTTAACATGAGAACCCTCCATATCTGTTTTCTTGTTGGTATAATTCTGAAAATTATTTATTCTTTGTTGTCATCGTTTGGTAAAACTTCAGACACTATTTTGTATCTCTTTAATTCATAAGTTTTGACCGAAGGAGCAGTAATCTCTGCAGCTTCTTCATCAGACATTGTCGCATCAACGGCATCTCTGTCTGACATCATATTGAGAAAAATCTTATCAGATTGTTGGTGAAATTTGACAATTCCAACATTAGGTGCTAACCATAATGTGGTAATCGATTCACCTGGTAAATCTTCTGTTCCTGATGGATGGGAGGCTGTCATTTCTGTTTTCGTTCGATACTCGATTTTCAGACAATCTTTAAACGTCCCAGCGGCCACTTCAACAGTTTCTGTGCCGAGGATTTTTCCCGTTTCAAGGATAGTAAAATCAAGTGTGATTTCAGGCATTTCTGCGGCACCCTGGAAGTCTGGCAATCCTTGTATGTCAAACTTCATGGTGATTTTGGCATTAATTTGTGATGCGTCCCATTCTTCATCGGGAGTTGCTTGGATCGGGAGTAAATTGAATTCGTCTTTTGCTTCTACATCCACATGATAGTTAAAGTCAACAGTAAGGTCGAGTTCGGGTGGGGTGTTGTTTTCTAAAGAACTCTTAGCCAATTTAGAGAAAATTTCCATCTCTTTGGTTAAGCGTGCCTTGACGGCTTTTTTTATTTTATCTTCAACAAGAAACGTTATCCATTCCTCCCCAATATTAAACAGAGAAAGATGCATGTAACGGTTAAAATCTGCCCAATCTTCTGACACAGGTTCGTAACTGAAACCGTAATATGTCTGTCCCGCAATTTCTTCACCTTCAATCACACGACGGGTCAACTCGTTACCATCTTGGTCTTCGTATACCCAAAAACTATCAAGCGTACTTGGAAAGTACTTTTGTGTGGATTCGTTTGCTATTAGAGTCTTACTAAAACAAAAAGTTAGAAAAAATATCAAAAAAGGACACAGTTTTTTCAACATGCGGAATGTCACCTTATGAAGAGTCGTCAATCTGACAGCAGTCCAAGCAAGTCCTATAGATTATTTATTTTCTCCGTTTTCAGATGCATCAGATTGGATTTCGTAGCTTTTTAATTCAAGCGTTTTCACCTCATCTGAATTCTCCTGTTCACTTTCGAATTTGATAATTCCGACATTAGGGGCTAACCACAAGGTTGAAACAGATTCGTTAGTTTGTTGTTCAGGAAGGAGCTGCTTGTATTCGGGCGGGAGTTCTGTGTCTACAGTTGTTTTGGTTCTATATTCAATTTTTAAACAATCTTCAAAAGTCCCTGCTTCAGTTTCAACAGTTTCTTTTCCAATAACGTTCCCTGTTTCAACAACATTAGTCGTAGATGAAACGGTTTTAAGCTCGTCAGGAATTTCAACGGGTGCTCCTTGAATGTCCATGGTCATCCCTACTTTTACATCTAACTCCATAGCGACCCACTCTTCATTATATGCAACAGGTGTTGGAAATAGGTAAAAATAATCTTGTGCTTTGGGTTCAATAGTATAGTCGAAATCAATCGTGACACCGGGAGGGAGTTGTCCTGCGGTTTGTTGACGGATGATCGCAAGGGTTTCATCAAGTTTTTTACTCAGGATTGACTCGGTCGCGTTTTCTATATCATCTCCAACGTAGAAAGCAACCCATTCATCACCGACTTGATACAAAAAGGGTTGCACAGCATACAAATATTTTTCCCAATCATCTATTTCAGGTTCATACTCGAACGTACGAAATGTTTCTCCATCAACTTCTTCTGCTTCAACAGCGTAGCGCGTTAATTCGTTGCCATCTTGATCTTCATAAACCCAAGAACTGCCAACTTTGTCTGGAAAGTAGAAAGTTGCCCATTCGTTAGCGAGCAACGTTACACCTAAACTAAATATAAGTAGCAAAACAAAAATTGGTCGAAAATTTTTCAACATCTTTCATCCTCCAATATATATTAACCAACATCTTAAGTATAGCCCAATACGATGAGCATAACAAGCAAAATCTCTCTAATGCCTGCTACGAAATAGGAATATTTTCTTTGTTTAGTACTCAAATGGAAATGTTACTGGTGCACCGTTATTTGAGCATGAACGTCCCATTGCAACATCAATTTCCCTATCTTTGCGTCCATTGTATGCGCCATATTCCGGTTCAGTATCATTTCGCACAGCATTTGCGATGCTCATCAATTCTGACGCTACAGTAATCTCACCATCACTGAGTGGATAATTCTGCAATGGGTTCTCCCACACAACTTCAGGATTAGTGTCAGTAACAAGGGCAGCAAGCGTTTCATAACCGTCAACGTTATTCGTTTTACGTGTAATAGTAACCGTACGTTGCTCATCTGCCTCATCGTTCAAGATGACAGCATCATCCCGGAAACACATCCCACGCTCAGCATAGAATTTTGTTCCATTAAATCCACGGAGCGGTGAACCATAAGAGAGACTGCTGAAATTGAAAATCCCTACGGCACCGTCAGCGAATTCAATGACTGAATGTAGCCAATCCTCTTTGTTACGTCGGGGTTGTCCTTTTCGCCACACGTGATCCTGCACGTTAAACGATTTATTAAAACCGTAAACCTGCACCGGTTCGTTGTCAAACCCGACATAACTCCGTATAAGACCAATACCGTGATAACCGTGTCCGCGGAAATCGTTGTGAGCCACGTTCACCTTGCCAAAAACACCCTCAAGAATCATTGCTCGTATAATGCGTTCTGATGGGCGGCGGTAATAGTTTTCGTTGACCTCCAACTTTGTGTTGTGTTCTTTAGCGGCTTCAATCATCATATCTGCCCGTTTGAGGTCAGTGTTAATAGGTGTTTCTGTACAATAACTGACGCCATGTTGCGAACAGACAAGACCAGGGATGTGATTGTTACTCGGTGTGATAACAATAGAGCAGAAATCTGGTTTTTCTTTTTCTAACATCTGTTCGGTATCGGTATAGGCAGGCACTTGATACTTTTCGCCCTGCGCTTTGACTCTCCCTTCGTGTGTATCACACACGGCAACGAGTTCTAAGTCATCTTTTAATTTTGCTATCAGTGGAAGGTATGTATTGGAACCGCGATTACCTGTCCCAATATGTGCGATTTTTAGTTTACCCATTGATATTCTCCTCCAGTCTACATCAGTCATCATTCAGTTGTCAGGTTTCTCAATATTTTAGACACGGTCATGACCGGGAGGTCACTCCTACAGCAAGAGACTTTGAAAGAAGTTAGAAATTATTGGAAAATTGAATGCTCTGGCCGTTATTGAAAACATGTAGACATAGACGTTATATGCTGCTAACATATTATGTGCGTTTATTTTAGCACGTGTGCATTAGAAAAGCAACTTTTTCGCAGACTAAGGAACAAATACATGGCAGGTCCATTAGACGGCATAAAGGTACTGGATTTAACGAGGGTGCTTGCAGGACCTTATACAACGATGATCCTCAGTGACCTTGGGGCTGAAGTCATAAAAATTGAACAACCAGGGATTGGAGATGAATCGCGCAATTTCGGACCATTTAAAAACGGATTTAGCCTCTACTTCATGAGTGTGAATCGTGGGAAACGGAGTATAACACTCGATCTCAAGTCTGAGCGTGGAAAGACGATATTCAAAAAACTCGTTAAACAGAGCGACATTTTAGTAGAAAATTTCCGTCCTGGCACGATGAAAAAACTCGGTTTAGATTATAGTGCGCTTGCAGCAGAACAACCGTCGCTTATTTACGCGGCATGTTCCGGTTTTGGACAGACCGGTCCTTTAGCCAAACAGGGTGCTTACGATATGATTATTCAAGGGATGGGGGGTATCATCAGCATCACGGGTGAACCAGATGGGCCTCCTGTGCGTGTCGGTACATCTATTAGTGACATCACCGCTGCATTGTTCACGACAACCGGTATTTTGTCTGCTCTGCACCACCGAAATCAGACTAGAAAGGGGCAGTTGGTAGATGTTGCAATGTTGGATAGTCTTGTAGCAGTATTGGAGAATGCAATTGTGCGCTATTTTGCGACAGATGAAGTCCCACAACCGCTTGGGAGTCGACACCCCGCAATAACACCTTTTGAAACGTTTGAATCAGCAGATGGACACATTATCATCGCTATCGGTAACGATGTGTTGTGGGCAAAATTCTGTAAGCACGTGGATCGGAAAGACCTGATCTCTGACCTACGTTTTAAAACTAACGCAGAACGGACTGCAAACCATAGTGAGTTATATCCGATTCTCTCTGAAATTATGCAGCAACGCACGACTGATGAATGGATCGAGGCTCTTGAAAAAATCGGTGTTCCGTGTGGTCCCATCAACACAATTGACAAGGTTGTTAATCATCCGCAAATCAAAGCACGGGAGATGATTACACAAGTGATGCATCAGGTTACGGGTGTTGTGGAGGTGCCGGGTGTGCCAATAAAACTTTCCGACACACCTGGTGATGTAGATACTCCCGCACCAAGTCTTGGAGAACACACCGTAGAGATATTGACAGATGTATTGAAAATGTCTTATGAAGAAGTGGAAAAGTTAAGACAGGAAGGAATCATATAACTATGCAAGCACGCAATTTTCTGTGTACTTTTATCTGTATAAGTGAGAAAAATCATGTCAAAAAGTGACGCGTCAGGATTACATGGCACAACACCTTTGACCTTTGAAGGTGACCTTGCCGCACAAATGGTTGAAGACCTTGATAATTACGTTACCCGTGCTATAGAAACTGCAGCAGAAAAGCGCGAGGCCTTGTGGCATCGGGATTATAGTTCCCACACAGCATACACCGAATCTGTTGAACCGAATAGACAACGTTTTAGAAAACAGATAGGGTGTCTTGATGAACGTCTGCCTATCAATTCGCTTTCATACCTTGGGACGACAAATGCCACTGCGCATATTGCAGAAGGTGAAAATTTCACCGTGTCGCGCGTCAGGTGGCAAGTTTTTGATGAGGTAGAAGGTGAAGGTTTGCTGTTAGAACCGAATGATAGGACCCCGATTGTCGCTCAGGTAATCGCAGTGCCAGATGCCGATTGGACTCCAGAGATGATTGCGGGTATCACCGATGATCTTCCACCATCGGCGCAATTTGCACAACATTTAGCAAGTGCTGGATGTCGGGTTGTGGTTCCTCTGCTTATCAATCGTGAAGATACCTACTCTGGCAATCCGAAAATCGGCACTTTTACCAATCAACCGCATCGTGAATTCATTTACCGAATGGCATATCAATTGGGAAGACACATTATCGGGTATGAGGTTCAGAAAGTCTTATCGCTTGTAGACTGGATGTCCTCTTTTGATGAACCTATAGGGGTAATCGGTTATGGTGAAGGTGGATTGGTTGCTCTCTATAGTGCTGCGGCAGATACACGAATTCAGGCAACGGTTGTTAGTGGTTATTTTCAATCGCGTGAAGAAATTTGGCGTGAACCGATTTATCGTAATGTATGGGGACTCATCCATGAATTTGGCGATGCTGAAATTGTAAGTCTGATTGCACCGCGATCGTTAATTGTTGAGGCGAGTCGTGGACCGGAGGTAGCTGGGCCACCAGCTGCACGAGATGGTCGCAGAGGGGCAGCACCCGGTCAACTTGTGTCGCCGCCACTGGAATCGGTAGAGGCAGAGTTCAATCGTGCAAAATCTATTTATGAACAGTTGAATTGCCCAAATAACTCACACTTAATTTGTCCTGAAGACAGATTACCCGGTTCCACAGAAACATTAACTGCTTTTCTCACGAGTCTTGGCGTTGAAAATGCCCATATTGACAAAAACCAACCGCTAACATCAGATACTACTGAGTCTTTTGATTATGAGGCACGGCAACAACACCAGTTTATGCAACTTGTTAATCTTACACAAAGATTTTTGCGGGAAGCAGCGACACGACGCCAAGAATTTTTCTGGAATAAGACGGATACATCTTCATTGGCAAAGTGGGAAGAGACATGCGTTGATGCCAAAACCTATTTCTGGGATGAGGTCATTGGTCGGTGTCCCCCGCCCGACGTGCCTGCGAATCCGAGAACGCGCCTAATTTATGACGAACCTAAATGGAAGGGGTATGAAGTTGTGCTTGATGTCTGGAAAGATGTCTTCGCTTACGGTATCTTGCTCCTTCCGAATGACCTTGCGCCAGGGGAACAACGTCCGGTTGTCGTTTGTCAGCACGGATTAGAGGGCAGACCGCAGGATACTGCTGATCCAAAAATCCAATCGGTGTATCACTCTTACGCAGCACAGTTGGCAGATAGAGGATTTATCACTTACGCACCACAGAATCCATATATCGGCAACGATGCGTTCCGTGTTATTCAACGCAAAGCAAATCCTATTAAGTGGTCGTTATTTTCGTTGATTATCCGCCAACATGAACGCACACTTGACTGGTTAGCAGTACTACCGTTCGTCGATGAAAACCGCATCGGATTTTATGGACTCTCTTACGGTGGAAAAACCGCGATGCGCGTGCCAGTGGTGCTTGAAAAATATGCCTGTTCAATCTGCTCAGCCGATTTCAACGAGTGGATTGTGAAAAATGCAACCTTTGACTCTCGGTATAGCTACATGTTTACAGGTGAATATGAAATGCCAGAATTTGATTTAGGAAACACGTTCAACTATGCGGAGATGGCGGGGTTAATCGCGCCGCGTCCGTTTATGGTGGAACGTGGTCATGATGATGGTGTGGCACCGGATGAGTGGGTAGCACATGAATTTGCAAGAGTGCGCCGCCTTTATGTTCGTCTCGGTATAGCGGACAAGACTGAGATTGAATTCTTTGATGGTGGGCATCAGATTAATTCACAAGACACATTTCGCTTTTTGCACCGACACCTGAATTGGACACAACCATAGAAAGGCTTCTGATGATCTATTCCATTTTCGTTACTGCGGGCCTTGAAAACATTGCTCGTCAAGAAATTAATGCGCGTTTTGGCGATACAGAACAGTTCAAAATCCTGATGCGAAAACCGCAACGAATCGTTTTCCAATACTTAGGCAATCCGAAAAATTTACTATCACTGCGAACAGCAGAACATCTTTTTGTTGTGATAAAACATATTCCTAACATGACGCGTTCCCGTAGTTCTTTAACGGCCATAAGGCAATCACTCACTCGGTTCAACTTTGGGGAAACGTTGGCGTGTTGCCGGCAAGTAGGGCTCAGTATACGGAGACGGATCCCGTTTCGTGTTATTAGTCGGATGTCCGGGTTCCGTAATTTTCAAAAACGTGATTTACATCAAGTTGTTGAAAGGGTCCTAATTGACCGAGGTTGGCAATTGACACAATCAAGTTCAAGGTTAGATGTGTGGGTAGAGATGCATGGTCAAGATGCTTATATCAGTATCAAACTCTCAAAACCCGATTTGGCACAACGTTCATATAAGCAAGCACACGTACCACAATCTATCAAACCGACTTTGGCATATAGCATGGTGTGGCTTTCGCAGCCGCATCCGAATGATACTTTTTTAGATCCGATGTGTGGGGCGGGTACTATTCTGCTTGAGCGCGCTTTTGCTGGACGCTATCATTACCTAATCGGGGGAGATATATCTGAAGATGCATTACGGGCTACGCAAAGAAATTTTGGTAGACAGCATCAACCGCGTCAATTTTTTCATTTGGACACACAATCCCTACCATTCTATCCGAATTCTGTTGACAAAATTGTGTGTAACCTACCGATATTCGAAGTAAATGAGAGGACATCTCAACTTGCGAACCTTTACAGAAAGTCTCTTATGCAGTTTGAAACTGTGCTTAAGCCGAACGGTAAAATGGTGCTGTTAACATTGCAGTCCACACATTTAGGCAAAATTCTCAAACAGCAAAAATCGTTGAAAACGATGCAACGAGTTAGCGTAGATGTAGGTGGGAAACGTGGAAAGATTTTTGTTATCCGTCCTTCTTAAGTGGCGAGGCACAGTGACCTCGCCAACAAGTTTCTATTAACTTCTATATCTCAGGCACTTTTACCGCAACCTCTTTACCCGCGGCATGCGAGCGAAAGATACCATCCATAATCACATTCGTGAGGAGTACGCCCTCCGGTGATATCGGAGACGGCGCGTCTGCCTTGACGGCTTCACGGAATGCGATCATCTGTTTCGCCCAGTTATCAGACGAAGGAAATCCGGAGAAATTGATAGTCGTCATGCCTTCCGGTGGGTCAGGTTCTGCTGTTAATCCCTCCGATTCGACAAGTTTCTTGAGATCACCTGTGTATGCATCGGCGAAAATAACCGGTCCGTCCAATGAAATCCCGGCTTTTGTACCGCAATGGAAGTTGCCACCGAGTGAGTTCGCATGCACTGCCCACGAAATCTTAAACACCATAACACCACCATTTTCAAATCGGATCCATGCCACGCCGAACTCTTCTACATCCATTTTATCCTTAAACCTTGGATCTTGCATTGAAATGTAGTCCTCGGTAATGGCAGAAACACGCACCGGTTTCGGATATGCCATTGCAAACAGCGATCTATGCATATTGTAGACACCGATATCAACGGTTGCGCCTGCGCCCGCGGTCTTTTTGTAAATGAAGGTATGTCCGGGATTCCCGCGTCGTCTGCACCCTGCGGATTCAGAGTAATAGATATCGCCGAGTAATCCTTCGTCATACACTTTCCTTGCAAATTGGAGCCTCGGATCAAAAGTGGGATTGAGACCGATTTGTAAGATTTTGCCTGATTCCTTTGCTGCCCGTACCATCGCTGTTGCATCTGGGAGCGTTGCTGCCATCGGTTTTTCACAGAGAACGTGTTTACCTGCGTTCAATGCTGCAACCGTTGGTCGCCGATGTCCTTGATTGTAAGTACAGACGCTCACAGCATCAAGATCATCCATTTCGAGCATTTTGTTGTAACTTGAAAAGGCGTTCTTTTTCGGCACGCCCCACTCTTCAGCGGCTTGGTTTGCTTTACTTTTGATGATGTCGCACACCGCGACAATCTCAAAACCGCCTACTTTTTCATAGGTACTCCGGTGTGCACGTGAAATGCCACCTGTACCAATAATACCTACTCGTACTGCCATATTGTTATCTCCTTACGAGAAATGCTTTGTATTGATGCATTAGTTTAGACGATATTCAGTTGGAAATGCAAGGAAAAAATGTGGTATAATATAAGGTGTCCATTCTATCCGATGCTGAGAAGGAGGGTATCATGAGCATTAATGCAGACAAAAAACGACTGATTAAACCACATAAACAGAAAAGTGGTCAAATTAAGGAAAATGTTGATAAGGATAAGATAGCGGCAGGATATGCTATTTTGGCTGAGATGATTGGTATGGCGGATTTTGGCACTACAGATGCCTCTGTCAATCACGATGACGTTATCTACGAGTTACAGTCTAAAAAATGATTTTTGTTGATACAGGCGCTTGAATCACTCTCTTAAACCCAAGGGATCAACAACATCATAATGCTGTGGTTGTGTTGAAGGAGTTGCAACAACAACAAATCCGACTTAGGTAAACAGACTCTGAAGGACGAGTGGTTTCCCTACAAATCGGATGAATCCTAAAAACTCCGCAGAACAGTCCCTTTTTCACCAACAATCCAACCCGATTTTTTTAGGAAAAAAATATCCTGCAAATTGTTGGGTGTCGGCGAAGCATATTGATTCCACGTCGTACCGCCATCCGTTGTCCGTAAAATTGAGCCTGCTTCTCCGACAGCCCACCCCTCTTTTTCATTTTGGAATGCAACATCGCGTAAACTCAGTTTTATCGGATTTTCCTGTCGTTCCCACGTCTGTCCACCATCAGCGGTATGCAAAATCAGTCCATTTGTGCCAACAATCCAACCTTGCATTCGGTTCGCAAAATGAACTGCAAATAAGGGCTGTTCAGCAGTGCTATGCTGAAGACTCCAGCTTTCTCCGCCATCTTGTGTCCGAAGTATCTCGCCCTCTTCACCAACAACCCAACCGTGTTCAGCATCCACAAAATAGACACCCCACAGATGTTTTTCTGAGGGTGTTATAACTTTTTTCCATTTGCCACCGCCATTCTGTGTATGGAGGATCGTGCCTCTCCCACCAACTGCCCACCCTTCTGTCGTGCTAACGAAATGTAAATCCAAGAGTCCCGGCGGGTTACTGCCTATGGCACGTTCTTGATGTTGAACGTTCCACGAGTTCCCTCCGCTCCCTGTGTAATGCACTTTTCCTATGCTCACAAGCCACCCGTTTTTGGGCGTCGTAAAACTTACTTGGGTAAAAAAAGTATCTTTCGTTATGGATTTTGTATCGGATCCGCTCCAAGTTTCCCCGCCATCTTTTGAAGACAAAACAACGCCATCAGTACCAACTGACCATCCAAGCTTAGCATCTACGAAATGGACACCGTACAGATGTGCGTCCGTACCACTATTTACCTGTTTCCACTCAATTTGGGATGCGTCTTGTGAACAACCGAGTAATGTAATGCTTGCGATAAAAATTATAAGGATAAAATGTTGTATCTTGATCATGTGAAGACTCCAAATAAATTTGATTGTGTTTTGAAAAGAATTGTGATAAAGTACTTTAACCGATTTCGTTGGGATTGTCAATGAAATTTTGCTTTTTCTGCAGTGGCACGCTTCGTGCATCTATTATACAGATCGCAGAATTTAGGGCAACAATTGTGTAATTTCGTGTAAATAGTATATGCTTGTAAGAGTTCGAACAAAATGAGTTATATTGTCGGTATTGATGGCGGCGGAACAAAAACCAT
Organism: Candidatus Poribacteria bacterium; assembly: GCA_965221425.1. Lineage (GTDB taxonomy): Bacteria > Poribacteria > WGA-4E > WGA-4E > WGA-3G > MSPOR6. The sequence goes on from OZ244889.1 coordinate 3,566,993, forward strand.
CGGTTTGCTAACTACAGAGGCCGGTGAACATATTACAAAGGTTCAAGCAGGACCCTCAAATTATCACGTAGTTGGAACGGAACAAACGCATGATGTCCTAAAGGAAACCGCCTTTGAACTCGCGGCACATGTAGGAAACACTGCAATTGATTCTATCCATTTCTGTATAGGTATGGCAGGTTTAGGGCGTGCTGAAGATAAAAAAGTCATTGGACAGATATGTGATGAGATTGGCATAAACAAAAATCGGATTCTAACACACGACGCGCATATCGCATTAGTGGGTGGAACTGGCAAACAGGCAGGTGTAATCGTTATTTCAGGCACTGGTTCTATTGTTTACGGTGTCAACGAACACGGTAAAGAAGCACGCGCTGGTGGATGGGGATATCTACTCGGTGATGAAGGCAGCGGTTACGACATCGCACTAAAAGGACTTCAGGCAGTGGCACGTGCCGCAGATAAACGCGAACCTCCCACGGAATTGATACACCTGATTCTGAAAAGGCTTGAGTTGAATGAACCGAACGATTTAATTCGGTGGACACATGCGGCAAGCAGAGACGAAATTGCACAATTGGCATCGGTAGTGTTTGAGGCTGCGGAAATCAGAGATACGAAAGCAGAAAAAATAATTGATTCCGCTATGAGTGAATTTGCTTGTGCAGTAGAGACAGTGATAATGCAGTTAGAATTCTCACATCCGTTTGAAATTGTTTTTTCTGGTGGGATTTTATTACATCAACCTATTTTGGCAGATAAACTGCAAAGATGGATTGAAAAAATAATCACAGATGGGTCAGTGATTTTACCGAAACACGAACCGGCGTATGGCGCGGTGTTGTTAGCAAAAGCACATCTATAATCAACAAGGTCTTACGCTTTTATATTTCAAAGTGATTACAGAGCAGCAAAACCCAAACTCAACTGATATCGATCTAAAGTCAATCTCAGAGATCGTTCAAATTTTTCATGAAGAAGATCAAAAAGCTATTGAAGCAGTCGCAGCTGAATCAGATGCCATTGCACAAGCGGTTGAGATGATCGTTGAGGCGTTCTGTCATGGAGGTAGACTGTTTTACATAGGCGCGGGAACGAGTGGCAGACTCGGTGTTTTAGACGCATCTGAATGTCCACCAACTTTCAGTACTGATCCAGAGATGGTTCAAGGTATTATTGCTGGTGGTGATATTGCTTTACGACGATCAGTAGAAGGTGAAGAAGATAAACCTGAACAAGGGGCTCAAGCTGTTCGAGAACATCAATTGACACCACAAGACGTGCTGGTTGGAATTGCAAGTAGCGGACGAACACCTTATGTATTAGGCGCTTTAAAAGAGGCACGCACTATCGGAGTGAAAACGATTTTCCTCTCTTGTGTTCCACCAGCAGAAGAATTAAAAACGTATGTTGACCATTTCATCACGCCGATTGTCGGGCCTGAAATAATCACAGGTTCAACACGTTTAAAAGCAGGTACTGCGACAAAATTGGTTTTGAATATGCTCACAACTGTATCTATGGTTAAGTTGGGCAAAGTTTACAATAATTTGATGGTGGATGTGCATGCATCAAACACAAAACTGGTTGAGCGGAGCATCCGTATTGTTCAAACGGTTACTGGGGTTGATGCGACAATTGCTGACACCGCTTTAAAACAGGCGGATGGAAACGCAAAGATAGCGATTGTCATGTTGGTAAAAGAGATTAACCGAACCGATGCTATTGCACTGTTAGAAAAACATGGGGGTTTCCTACGCCCGATTTTAGATAATGGATAATACCCAACAATATAGCATGTTTTTAGATTAAAAAGGAGAAATCTTATGGCTACAAACGCTACAAAAGTTGGTCTTGCCAAAACCGGCAGACGACGTTCTAACGTTTATGAGGCACTAAACAATATTCGAGAAGACATCACGCCAAAAGTCCGTGAACAGGTACTGTTAAAACCAAATTTTCTCTCCAGCACAAATCAACTCGCATCCTCGCATGTAGATGTGATGCGTGGTGCGCTGGACTTCCTCCTAAGCACACCACAGCGACCGAAAGAGATAATTATAGCAGAAGGTGCAAATGAATCTTTTTCTGGCGAGGCATTTCAAATCTTTGGTTATGAAGCACTGCAGGCGGAATACGATGTCCCTATTCAACTCGTTGATTTGCATCAAGAAACAGAATGGGAGGAAACAACCGTATTTCTTTCCGGTCGCGAGAAAGACACTGTGCGGATGCCGAAGACTGTCCTTGATTGTCCATGCACAATTTCTGTTGCTATAGCAAAAACACACGATGCGGGTGTTGTGACGCTTGCGATGAAAAATATGATAATGGGTACGCTGCACAAGGAAGATCGGATTAAAATGCACGGCTATCACAGTCATGCTGATCGGGTGCTGCCGCGCGAGGCACAAACACTCAATATCAATTTACTACGACTCTCACGGTATTTAAAACCTGATATCGCAATCGTAGACGGCACAGTCGGACTACAGGGAAACGGCCCTGGTGGCACGAATTCGGTTCCGCTTGGTATCGCAGTTGCAAGTGGCGATGTGTTTGCAGCGGACGCTGTTACTTCAAAAGCAATGGGATTTGAACCGATGGAGATTGGACTATTCCGATATGCAGATGAATTGGGATACGGCACTGCAAATCTTGAACAAATTGAGGTTGTGGGGACTGCTGTTGAGGATGTTGCTATTGCATTTAAACCTCATGAAACCGCTGAACTCCAATTCCAATGGCAAGATGCCGAGTCAAGTGAATATCTTGCCGCTGACTAAAACCTATTTTTTACCTTACAGTAAAATCCGAAAATATGTGGACATCTCAACGAACAACAATCCCGACACGCTCGCGCTGGCGAGGTTTCCTAACCTCGCCAACGTAAAGGTAATTGTGAATTTTACTATAAACTACTCTGAGAGGAGAATTATGAAACGTATACTTAAAACATTGATTCTGTTTTCACTTATCCTGACTACGCCCGCGTGGGCATGGTGGGGTGGTGGACATGACATCCTAACACAAGCATCAGTCAAGGCACTGCCTGAAGAGGTGCCTGAATTTTTTCGTTCAGCGGGAAAGATGATTGCACACTGTGCTTACGATCCCGATGTATCAAAAAATCGTGATATGCCACATGCGCGGATAGCCGAACATGCGGAACACTACTTTGATCTTGAACTTATCAAAGAAAATCCTGTGCCTGCGGATCGTGATGCCTTCATAAAATTGTGTGCAGAGATGGACCTTGAACCCGGTAAAGTCGGATATTTACCTTATGCTGTTGCGGAATGGTTGCAACGACTCGCCATCGCTTTTGCAGAGTATCGCAAATGGCCGGATAATCCTATGATACAATATAAGTGTTATGTATACGCAGGATTTCTCGGACACTACGCACAGGATATGTGTCAACCTTTGCACTTGACAGTGCATTTCGACGGAATTGTTCAGAAGGACGGAACGAAGTTGCATGACGGTATCCATGAAAAAGTAGACGCGTCGGTTGAAATGTTGAAACTTGATCCCGTTGAACTTGCTAAGAAGCAACAAGTTAAAACCGTTGGGGATTTGATGCCCGCAATTGTCAAACAGATAAAGGCTGAACACGGCTTAGTAGATCGAGTTTACGAACTTGTAGAGGATTATGGGGACCTAAAGCAACCATCCCCAGCTTTACTTGATTTTACAAAAGAACGTTCGCGCGAGGCAGTGCGTTGGACAGCATCGCTATACCTGACTGCGTGGAAATTGTCTGAGGACGTGAAACTACCGGGGTGGCTTGAACGCTAAGAAAAACACCGGCTGCACGCATTTATACCGAATTAACAGAAACGAGTAGAGCTAATCAGACTCTTGAGCCTACTCGTTTTTTGTAAGTCCCGATAAATAACTCAATACCAAGTTTCAGAAATTAGATTGATTTGTGAGTGAATTTATGGTATCCTTATTTTTATGACAGAAAGAAACATTTTACCTGATATTATCCCAGATGCTGTCTTCGATTTAGGAGAACTCGGATGTGGTGACCTTATTATCGCACTATTGAAATCCATGAGAACACTTGAATCGGGGCAGATCGCACAAGTCCGCGCAGTGGACCCAGGTGCGCCTGTGGACATCGCGGCATGGTGTAACATGAAAGGCAATGAACTTCTCGCAGATTGTTGCGGTGAAGACAGTGCCTATTTTTATATTAAAAAAGGAGAAAACCCCTAATGGCTAAGTTGATGATTAGCATAACACATGCGAAAGATAACACGGATAAAGCGACAGTCGGTTTTGTTGTCGCAAATGCATCTGTTGCATCCGGCGTTGAAACGGTTGTATTCCTCAGCACTGAGGGCGTGCATCTTTCGCAGAACGGTTACGCCGATGATATTCATGAGGAAGGCTTCGCACCACTGAAACAACTGATGGCAGATTTTGCAGAAGTCGGTGGCACAATTTGGGTCTGTTCACCGTGCTTCAAAAAGCGCAATCTTGATGAAGACAATTTAGTGGAGAGCGCCTTAATAGTTGGTGGAGCAAAGGCTGTTGAGTTTTTAATCACTGGTGGCTCCAGTATTACCTATTGACATCGGGAAAAGGAGTTCCTGCAAACTACAGCAGAAACATCCGTCTGGGATCAGTTGAATCCTGAGCCTGAGCAAAGAGTCTCCCTCCCGTTTTGGAATAGGTTTCCTTACGAAAGTTTAATGAGCATGTTCATTACTTTGTTAGCACACCTACCAGGGAGGGTTTCTCATTTCCGATTCTCTTAAAATAACACATTTAAAATATAACCTGCCTAAAACACTTTACTAAATCCTTCTAAATATACACAAAACTTTCTTATCTTATATTTCAAATTTTCATGGTAAAAAACAGATGCGAGAAGAAGACTTACAAGCACCTGATTCACTTCAGACCCCTCATATATGCGAAGGCGGAAACCTTGACTGCGGTTCGGGACTGCTTTTACTTATTCGGAAATCTATGGAAAAAGTGCCGGATGGAGAAGTCCTTGAAATTCGCAGTACGGAGATAAGCGTCAAAGAAGACCTGCCCGCGTGGTGTCGGATGACGGAAAACCCTTACCTTGGATGGCGACCTGCGCCAGAGCATAACAAATACTTTGTGCAGCGCGGGGAAGCGGAACAGGATGCGGATGCTGCTTACGAACAAGCACGAGATTACCGATGGCAAACACGTATCCATTGGGATGGTGGTTTGCAGGCAAAGGTTTTTTGTAGGAATCATTCATGGTCAGTGGGACAACCTGCAAGTTTTGATGTGCGGGATGCTGCGCCAAGTGCTGTGGAGTATGTACTCGGCGCACTCGGTGCTTGTTTAGCGATGGGATTCCAGATTCGCGCATCACAGCAGAAAATTGAAATTGATGAATTGGAAATATCTTTAAGTGGTCAGATTGACAATATTTTCGTCTTTCTCGGCACGGAACAGAAAGGACATAGCGGTTTTAAAGAGGTGCGCGGCACAATTTATGTTGCATCGGATGCAGATGATGAGGTATTAGAAAAACTCTGGGAGGAAACCCTCGCCGCCTCTCCCGTGACGAATACACTTACGCGTGATGTGGATATTGATGTTGATCTACGCGTGATTTAAAACGGAAAAACACTATAAGGAGATGTTGAAAATGGAACATTCAAATTGGACCGAAGCCGATTCTCACAAAGCAAAACAGATATGTGAGGCATATCAAAAGCAATATAATCTTTCTAAACGTATCGGACAGACGGTGGGAATAGATCCGAAAAGTAGCCGCATTTGGTTCGGGGATTCGATTCAAGCGATAGTCCAACAAAGAGACAAAGAATGCTTGGATTCTCCACTGTTCTTTCAGCGGGTTGGCGATGACACCTATTTTCGTAAGGGAGGCCATAAGTGATTTACGGCACGGTCACTGATGACGGTGTACCGTTGCAGACGGTTTGCAACACAACCTATTGTTGCATCGGAATTAACATTGGAGGAAAATTATGACACAACTACTTGAAAAAGTACTCATTGAGGTATATAAACTACCTCCCGAAAAACAGGATGCCATCGCTGCCATTATTCTTAAAGAATTGGAAGATGAACGAAAATGGGATAAGGCTTTTGCCGAATTACAAGATCAACTCGCTCAACTTGCTCAAAAAGTGCGTGCTGATATTAAGGCAGGACGTGTGAAAAAAATGGGGATTGACAAAAGAATGAACTCAATTGAATCTTAGGAGATTTTAATTATGAAAAAAGAACAGATTGTCTCGCGCAACCCAAAAGTGATGAACGGCACTTTAGTTTTCGCTGGCACTCGTGTGCCGGTTGAGATTTTGATTCAGCACCTAACGGCAGGAGATTCACTTAAAAAATTCCTTGACGATTTTCCGACTGTATCTCATGAGCAAGCTGCCGCGTACCTAAAGATGACTTTAGAGGTTGCCGATGCGCGTGTTGCTTGATGAAAATCTACCACATCAACTACGAGATTTTTTTGTGGACAATATTGAGGTAGTCACAGTAAGTTATCGTGGGTGGAAGGGAAAAGAGAATGGCGAACTGTTGAAATTTGCAGCAGACGAATTTGATGTCTTTATCACAACGGATCGGGGAATTCCTCATCAGCAAAACTTAGACCCAATCTCAAGTGGGATCGTGGCACTGAAAAACAGGAGTCACTTATTGAGATTTCTCGCGATGGATCAATTGAAGCCTCCGAAGACGAATTAAAGGATATTAGAGATTGGCATATCACGAATCTGTTAAACTAATAGAGGTATTCCAACCAGAAATTGAACGCGCATTAGAAACACTCAATTCCAGCGAACAGGAAGATGCCGCCTAACCAAAAATTTGGTTATAAAGACCTCAGGCTATCAGTTAGCCAAGTAAACCATGACACCACAACAACACATAAACATCCAAGTCAACCCCACCATCACTGCCGATGCGTTATTTGACTTCTATGAACGAAACAATATTTGTGAAGTTGGGTTCGGCAAAGAAGTAGCAGCACGGATACTGGAACACCCGCATCTCATCGTAGCTGCCTATCTTGAAACTGAACTGATCGGACTTGCACGCGCTACCTTTGACGGTCTTTCTGCCCACATCATGGAATTTTCCGTTGACATCCGTTATCAAGGAGATAATCTGAAATACAACAACGGATCGCTAATTGAATCAGATAGTAGCAGATTAGGGGTTCTGTTGGGTGAACGCTTATGTCTTGAACTTGAAAAAATGGGAGCAACCTTCATTACGGGTTATATCGTTGAAAATTGTGAAGAGGCCTTTTATCGCTCACTCGGTTTCAGAGAAAACGAAGGGCATCTGGTCTATTACATTGACACACGTCCTTATGTAACCGAATCTTATGAGGCATTGTAAGAGTAAGTCAAAAAGGTTGGAGATTTAAGTCCAGACCTTATAGTCTGTGAAAGTGATGTACTTAGCAAGCACATCACTTTATTGAAATAATGTCATACATCAGGAGAATTATAAATGCGGAAATACCGATGGATTGCTATTATCGCTCTAATTGGTTGGACGGTTTCCTTTGCCAGTTGCACGAAAGTGCAGAAAGAGCCGATACCTATTATGTCTGGTGTATCGGATGCGAAACAGGTAAATCATCCGATGGATGTCCTGATTTATACCGGTAGTACCTCATGGATAACAGTGGAAAACGCAAGAATTGAAGCAAGCATAACGAAAAGCCTTTTGGAATCCAATGGAATTCAAGCAGCGATAACAGAAAGTGATGAATCACTTAGCAACTGGATGTTGGAGACAACCGCAAATGGTGCCGTGAATGTGTGTATCCTTTATGGCGTTATACCTTCAACAATCTATGCCCCAGGGAATACCGAGCCCGATGGGTCTATTGCTGAAAACTGGATTGAAACAACGGATGGTGATACAATTTTAAATCACGCAGATTATTTAGGTTATTACAGTTCAGACGAGACACCCAACTACAAGGCGCCTCTGCAAAACCTTATGGACCTTCCCAATATTGATATTAATGTTGAGCATTTTGAGAACCTATTTATGTATGTCACTGAAGGCGGCAGAACATTAACCCCGAATTTAGTCAATTTTGAATCAGACAGACCCTTCCCTTTGGAACAACTCGGCTCTGAATGGTCCGCTGAAAAGATTTTTGCAAGTAATACCGGGGATGTTCAAGGAACTTTGGCAGATCCTATAATACTTCGAGATGGAGATCGAGGCAGACTCGCGATGGTCCACCAAACACATCATGGGGATAATCCGAAAGGGGTAGTCGCAGCGGAGATTATCATCAATTATCTTTTAACTGAATAGGTTTAAGCATAGTCCCGTTCAAACGACCTATCCGATAGGATAACTATAACCTTTATTCAGAACGATTTTAGTACTGTTAGGTTTTTTAAGCATGCCAAAACATCGTATAGATTAGAGATAGAATAGTCTGGTTGTGCATCCGCTATTTTCGGGATTGATACATCAGATTTTCGATCTATCAAAACGCTTGTCATACCTGCAAAGTTTGCGCCAATAATGTCATTTTGAATGGAATCCCCAACGTACATCGCCTCTTTGAGTAAAACACCAGCCCGTTCACAAGCCACTTTGAAGATTTCAAAATTCGGTTTTCTGACACCGATTTCACCGGAAATTGTCAACGACTGAATCCGTTCGGTGAGTCCCAGGTATCTCACTTTAGAAAGTTGACTGTCAGTCCGTTCATCGTGTGCACCGTTTGTAATAATACCGACATGATATGTGTGTAACTCCTCAAGGACTGTGACATCTTCGTAAAGACGTAAACCCGTGAGGTAGCATGTACTGAGAAAGTCGTTAAGTTCTTCTGTAATTTTGCTTGGCGACAAATTGAGTTCTTTGAATAAATGTAGGAAACGCGCGTCTCTCACGTCCGCCATAGAACACTTCCCTACGTCAAGTTGCTGAAAGAGTCTCTGATGAACTGTTTCCCATGCATCCGTAAGAGTCTCTTTTGAAACATCTGGCTTATATTGGTAAAAAAGCTGAAATGTTTCTTTTACCGCGATGTCCCATGCCTTATCGGAGTCGCAGAGTGTGTTATCAAGGTCAAAGAATACTGCTTTAATCATATTTTTTCACATTCAATAAATTCGGAGGTTATGTCTAAATTACGGCACAAGAACGGTAAACTTCTTATGTTTGAGGCGCAGCAAATCGTATCAAAATGTGCCATCATAAAAAATTTGCTACTGACTGTATTGCATAGTATAATTTCATACACATTTTATTCAAGGAGAATTATCAGTGTCAAAATACCAGTGGTTAGTTATTATTGCTTTAATAGGTTGGACGGTTTCCTTTGCCAGTTGCATTAAAACGCATAAAGTAGAGGGACCTGTCGTCTCAAAAGAAATGGTAGAGCAGAAACCGTCAGACGTTATACCCGCTGAACCTATAGACCGTCCAGCAGATGTTTTGATTTATATAGGTAAAACCTTGTGGATTAGTCAGGAAAATGCAGAAAATGAAGCAGAAATGACAAAATTTCTCTTAGAATCAGAAAATATGCAAGTGGAGATAACAAATAGTAAGGAATCTGTTAGGGATTGGATGCTGCAAACGACTGCAAACGGTGTCGTGAATGTCTGTATCCTTTACGGTGTTTTACCTTCCACGATCTATCCATCAGGAAATGCGCAACCCGATGGTTCTGTCGCCGAAAACTGGATTGAAACAACGGATGGTGATACAATTTTGAATCATGCGGATTATTTTGGGTATAACAGTTCAGAAGGTACAGCCAACGAACGTGGGGCTATGCAAAACTTAATGGACCTCCCTGAAATTGAGATTAATGTATATGAACACAACGTAGATATGTTTGTTACAGTAGAAGGTAGTAGATTAGCCCCAAGTATGGTCCATTTTAGATCTGACAGACCTTTTCCTTTAGATCAGCTTGAAGATGAATGGTTCGCAGAAAAGATTCTTGCGAGCGATACTGGGAATACTCAGGCAACCTTGGCAGACCCCATCATTGTGCGAGATGGTGATCGTGGCAGATTAGCGATTGTTTTTCATACCCTATATAAAAATAATCCGAAAGCCGAAGTTGCTGCACAGATAATCAACTATCTCTTAACGCAATAGGACCAAGCAGATTGCCTATACAAGACGCTCATCCGTCAGAATAGACTATTGAACCATCTCAACGACAATGCCGAAGTTTTTTGCCTCCGCTTCTGCCAGTACCACCGATGCGGCAACGGCATCTTGCACTGCGACACCTACCGATTTGAAAAACGTTATTTCGTTGTTAGACTGCCTTCCCTGCTTGTCACCATTGACGATTTCCCCAATTTCAGCATCAATTTGCGCATTCGGAATAATCAGGTCTCCCGCTTCTTCTAAACAGGCTTCCCGTGAATCCACCACAATTCGGTTTGCGCGGCTGATTGTTGTTGTATCAACTTCCCGTTTTTCTCGCACGAATGTGCCAACAGCTGTGATGTGTGTGCCGAATTGTAGGTCGTTTCCATCAAAAAGCGGGATTGACGATGTAGTCGCACAAATAACGATGTCAGCATCTTTCACAACTTCTTGTGGCGTAGGGGCAAGATTGACTTCGGGGGCATCAATCCATTCTGATATTTCGGTTGCGAGTTGTTGTGCCGAGGCTTGCGTACGACTGATAAGATTGACACGCACAATATCTCTAATTGCCATTACTGCCTGCAACTGGGCCCGCGCCTGTACACCTGCGCCGAACAATCCAACCGTTTTTGCATCTTTCCGTGCAAGTAAATCTGCTGCTACGCCACCACCTGCCCCAGTTCTGATAGCAGTAAGGCTGGCACCATCCATGAACGCTTTTGGCGATCCTGTCTCTGGGTCAAGCACTAAGACTGTGGCAGTAATACGAGGCAAATTAAGGTTCGGATTATCGTCATAAACGGAGACAACTTTGATTCCAAACTCTTTACGTTCAGGCAAATAGGCTGGCATAATGAGTGTAACACCTTTGTCGGTGGAGAGATGTTGTCGGGGTGGTGCGGTCACCTTGCCTGTTGAAAGTTGACTGTAGGCGTGCCGCATTGCATCAATCGCTTTGGGCATGGGTAAAGCTGCGCGAACATCGGCAGCAGAGAGGATTCTAATGGACATGCGATCACTCCACGTGGACCACTACTTCGCCTAACACATCCATGTCAGGGATGATTCCTAAGCCGGGTTGCGTTGCGGCTGCCATTCTGCCGTTAACCCGTTGCGGTGCCCCTTCCGCTGTGCTGACGGTGACATAGCTATTAAAATCGGTTGCTGTAAAAAGAAATTCTGTCGGTGTACTGTGGGCAAGATGAGCAATCGCTGCGGTTGTAATATCTCCACCCCAGCTATCTTCAATCGTCATCGCAATGCCAAGTTCAACGCAGAGGTCTCTTGCAAGTTTTGCTTTTGTCAGTCCACCGAATTTACTAATCTTTATGTTAACGACATCCATTGCCCTGTCTGCATGACCGCGTAACAACGCATGGATACTATCAATCGTCTCGTCCAGCACAAAGGGATGATCTGTCCGTTCACGAATGGCAAGGCATTCTTCGTAGGATAGACAAGGTTGTTCAATGTAGACATCCACATCGCGGACACCACGGACAACGCGAGCAGCTTGATGCATCAACCAACCGGTATTGGCATCCGCAATTAATACATCTCCAGGCTCCATCAATTCGGAGACCGCATGTATACGTTCAATATCGGTATCTGGGGCTCCGCCTACTTTCAATTGAAATTTACGATACCCTTCCGCGCGATAGATAGCAACCTTTTCTGCCATCTCGTCCGGAGATTGTTGAGAAATCGCACGATAAAGCATAAAATCCTCACCATACCTACCACCAAGAAGTGTGCATACCGATTGATTTGAAACCTTGCCGAGAATATCCCAACCCGCGATGTCAATCCCTGATTTCACGTACGGATGCCCTTTGAGCGCGGTATCCATGCGTTGATTGAGCGGAAGCAGTTGAGTCGGGTCTTCGCCGATGAGGTGCGGTGCAAGTTCCGCAATGCCGGTGCGGACACCTGTCGAGTATGCGGGGAGATAGAAAGGTCCCAGCGGACAAACCTCACCGTAACCAGTCATACCTTCATCTGTTTCAACAGCAACGATGGTGCTATCAAAAACGGATACAGATTTCCCGCCTGACCATTTGTAGCTGCCTTCATGGAGTGGAAGGTCAACTTGATAAGCTTTTATACTACGAATTTTCACATAAACTCCAAACGTAAAAAAACAGATACGGTTTTCAACCCCAATATAACTTTTATACTACTATCCGATTACAAATTCTGGCGAATGATTTACTAACGATAAAGGTATTCTCCACCAGACTTGCCAACTCATAGAGGGATGCAACGTAAAAATCACACCTTGAGGATTAATTTGTTTCCAAGTGGACTTGCTTACTTGTTCCCATCGGGAAGGGCTGAGTTGACGAAGATAAACTCCTTCAACATATACTATTTGGTAAATATGGTGTCTTCCTTTATCATCATCTACTTTGCGATAAGGTATAGATAAAAAATTTGCCCTATCCTCATTTAGATATTCTGTCATATCCTTAAAGTCCCCTTCAAATCGCCCTAACCGATGTCCTGACAATACAAGATGTGGTTTCTTTTCTTCACCAGCTTTAATCTGTTTTATTTCTCCAGATTTAATTTGTAATGGATATATTTTGCCGTTCACCCGAACGCGAATATCTGCTTGATCATCATGCCCTCCTTCCTGCCAAGTAGCATGATGACCTGCTGTACTATCTGCTTGAATGGACTTGAATATAAGCTCTTCTAATTGCCAACCGGAACAACGTCCACCATCAAATAGGTCGTGGAATTTTTCTAAGTTTTGTCGTAATGTCTGTTCCATTCTCGCTGTTAATCGATACATTCTAATTTCACATTTCCACTGTGTTCAAAAAGTTTCAGCGTTATTTGATCTTTACGTTCATATTCCAACCACTTCATTGCGAAATCAGCAAACTCAGGGTTTATTTCTATACCAAGATATTCAGTCCTTAATGCTTGTGCTACGACACATTCAGAACCCGAACCGGCAAACGGCACAAGTACTCTGCCATCTGCTCCATTGATACGAGATAGGATGAGTCGTCTCGTTAATTCCATCGGCTTTTGAGTAGGATGCTTCAATATATCGTGTTCACGGTGTTCGGATAGATCAGCAGGTGGAAAAATTTGGGAGGCACATGTTCTACAAACAAACCATCTTTCAGAACGCCCAGCACCACCTGCTAAAGCTGGAATTTTTATTACATCTCTCGGCAAAGCACCATTTTTATGGGCATTATAAATAGTCATTTTGCCTGGTGAACCATACCGTGAAGGCGTGTCTTTTCGGACTTTGCCTGCAGCATTCTTTAAGAAGTTCTCGGTATAAGGTTCTCTGATTTGGTCTATCTCCAAATTGGAGCGCGGCATATTCGGTTTCCATAGACACAATATTGCTTCGTGTGACCTTTGCCAAAACTTCAATGATGGCACTGTTTTATTGGTATAATGCCACACCAACCAACGTTGCTCGTGGATAGGGAAACGGACTGATATTCTCGCAATAATTTCTGGGAATCCATACAGATAAAGCAAGCCATCATCTGTGAGGAGTTGAAGACAGTCGTTTATCCACGCCTCTGCCCATTCAACATAATTGTCTATCGGCATCACTTCGGTATCGTTCCCAAAATCTTTACCGATGTTGTAGGGCGGATCGGCAATAATCACATCATATTGCTTTTCTACCTTTATTAGTTCTGGCAATACTTCCGTTGTGTCTGCAACGATAATCGTATTAGTAAATGTATCTGTCTTCATGTTTTGTTCCGATTATTTTATTCCGTTTTGCGCGATTTACCAATCAAATTCATTTCAAATTGAACGTGTATTCTTTTTAGTGGATACAGTCCAAATATCAGTTACCGCTACTTGGCACTTGTTCGATGATGCGGTCAGCAAGTTTTGAAAAAGGTAGGCTCTGGAGATAAACGGTGCCTGTTCCCTGTAGGGTCGCGAGGAAAAGCCCTTCACCACCGAAAAACATTGACTTTAAGCCTTTGACCATTTCAATGTCATAATCAACACCAGACGTGAAGGCGACAAGACAGCCAGTGTCAATGCGGAGCGTATCGTTCGCGAGTTCCTTTTTAATGACTGACCCACCAGCATGCACAAAAGCCATGCCATCCCCAAGTAGACGCTGTAGGATGAATCCCTCACCACCGAAAAAACCTCTTCCCAATTTTCGTGAAAATGCGATGCTTAGCTCGGTCCCTAAAGCGGCGCATAGGAAGGCATCCTTCTGGCAGGTTAGTTCTCCACCCATTTCAGAGAGATCAATGGGGATAATATGACCGGGGTAGGGAGCGGCGAAAGCAACGCGTCTTTTGTTGCGACCCGTATTGGTAAAGTGAGTCAAAAACAGCGATTCACCAGTGAGCGCACGTTTGCCAGCACTGAAGAGTTTGCCCATTAAACCCTCGTCCCCACCGGAACCATCGCCCATCTTTGCCTCATAGACAATATTATCCTCCATCCAATTCATCGCCCCTGCCTCGGCGATGATCGTCTCGCCCATGTCAAGTTCTACCTCAACGACTTGCATATCATTGCCAAAAATTTCGTAATCTACTTCGTGGCTTTGCATTGTGTTGTTCCCTTTCAGTAATTTTGTTGAGTTGTGACACTCTTAAATAGTAATAATTAAAGAGATATACTTTTCATTTTAGATGGTTGTGAATAAATTTACTTCTGCTTAATTTCACTCCATAAAGTAGCGACTTTGCCTTTAGGATTTATACTATATCTAATTTGTGAATTGGATATTAATTTAGGATCACCTATTGCAGGATGATCACAAAATGCACTATCATTACTACTGTCAATAACAATTCTTAAGACTTCCGCATCAAATGGTATATAAAAATCAACCTCTTCATAACTATCTTCTCCAGTTAATAATCCAGATTTATGGACATTCTCTCCATCGATCTCAAATGTGAATATGCAGCTGCCACCTACAAAACAACTTTCATTCTGATGTTTGCCTATCTCAAAATCTCGATCATTAGTTATCCCAATATATCCTTCAAATGCAATATAATTGTTTCCTTGCAAATTATATTTAAGGGATGAGACTTTTGGATGATCAGGTGGAGATAAGGATATGCCTCTTTCAAAAGTGGCGTTTCTAATAACAATAGGATTGCCATTATTAGTT
Organism: Candidatus Poribacteria bacterium; assembly: GCA_965221425.1. GTDB lineage: Bacteria > Poribacteria > WGA-4E > WGA-4E > WGA-3G > MSPOR6. The sequence continues at coordinate 3,582,270 of OZ244889.1, forward strand.
TTATTATCTGAAATAAATTTCCATGCCCAGCCATTTTTATATTCGTGACTGGAATTAAAAGGTTTTAATCCGTCTTCATCGGGTAAAGTCTTTTTACCTGAATTAATGTTAAGATATACAACATTTTCAGAAGTATCTTCTTTGATAGTTATTGGCTCTGGATCTTTCTCAAGTCCCAAATCTTCATTTTTATTGCGCTTAGTAGTATTTTGCTCAACAACTGTATCCTTAAATCTTGGTGGCATTATATAATCAAAATCATGAAATGTAAATGCACCAAAGGTATCCATAACCATAAATGTTATATGATTCTTTCCTACAAGTTTACTTCTATCTATTCTTATATCTACATTGGTATTTTTACCGCTGATATATTGCCATCCTATTACTAATATGTTATTATCCATAACGACAACTTGATATAAGTCATTCGGACTTGTAATATTTGCTTTAATACTAATTATATTAGGTTCTATTTCTTCAACATTAAATACTTGATTAACTTTTGGATGATTCCATTTTATCATTCTGTTAGCATTAAAAAAATAATGCTTATCTAACCATCTTGCTTCATACTCTAAAAGTTCGTTTCCTGATCCCATTATAGTATTAGAAGTGCCAGTATGATATAAGCTAAAAGTATGCCCTATTTCATGTGCAATAAGCCTAACTAAAGATGTATTTGCGTTTTCGGCAACAATACAAGAACCTCCAAAATTAAAATTGTAAATAGGCCATCCAACACCCCACTGACAGCACCCTTGATGCAAATTAATTGTGTCAATCCCACCTATAATATAAACATGTACATTTTTTTGATTTTTAAATAATTCTGGTATTTCCGGATTCACATTATTCCAAGTATTGGATTGATATGTCCATGATGGATGATTGCCATCTACTACATTTACTTTTACATTTCCATTTGCCTCCCTCTCTAATTTAAAAGCCTTATTTCCGTAACCATTCCTGGACATTTCTTCCATATATAGTTCTTGAACATCATTCATCCATCCTCTAATTTTTTCGATTGGAACATTGTCTACGTTATTGGGTTTAAAATAAATCGTTTTTACCAAATAATCTGCATTAACTTGGATTGATACTATCATTAAAACTACAGTTAATAACAGTAATCTTAATCTTTTCATAATCACTCCACTAACATCCAATCTTCCAATAGAATATTCAATGCCTACATTATCAATTGTATTTTATTGGTGTAATTAGAAATGATAGCAGGTTTGGCTAAAACCTACAAGAAAAAAGCATTTTATTATTCTTTCCAAACTGGTCCGAATAGGACATCATATAGAATTTTCTGCACTAATTTCCATTCTTTTTTGCTGGTACTACAGAAATTTTTGCACTAAAGGCATTGACGTTTCCCTTTCCACTGAACCAAGTACCTGTCGCACCCAGCTGAAAGACTTTACCCTCGTCAAAAGGATAGCGTATTTTTCCGATCTGTCCAGACGGGATATCCCATACAGAGTTAAGGGCTTGAGTAGGAATACCTTTAGTAGGCAATTCAGTATCGCCATCAAACAGATCAAACGACCCACCGGATTTCGCACTACCCACCCGAATGTCAATCATAAGCACACCACCATCTTCAAACGCTGTGGTATCAATCGTAACAACGTTATAGTCTTGCTCGCCATACTTTGGTGCGCGAAGAATATGTAAAACTTCGTGATCAAGATGCTCTTCATTAATAACAACGTGTGATCCAGTCAATAGAGGATCTGATATGTTTTCACCGAACCCAGGAAACTTTGCATCTAAGGAGTCGTTCAGAAATGTAAGGTAGCCCTCCTTGTCCGAGATACCCTTTCGTGAGCAGTCGTCAAAGAAATCATTAAGTGGAAGTTTTCCCATCACATCAAATTCTGGGGAAATCACTAAACAATCTACTGGTGAACCTTCTGTCCATCCCTCCATGATGGCTTTTGCCAAGGGGGCTGTAATGTTAAATGTTTTGTCTTCTCGTTCGCGTCTTTTAGCTATTGGTTCTCGTAAACTGGGAGTACGTCCTAATTCGGCATTGGTTACCCAAGTATTGATAAAGGTTTCATTTAGGAATTCAGTGATTTGGTCATCAGAGAGGACAACTGCCCTCAATTCTTTGCCGCTCCCTCAGCATGCCTCGTCGGCTAATGGACCATTTATTGAGATTACATGAATGAGCTTAACCTCTTGTTCTGCTATCTCTACTGCTTGATCTGGTGACACCCAGTTAATTTTTTCCGACTTGTAGAAACACAGTATTAGTGCACGTTCCGTCTCTTCTTGGGTAATTGACATGGCGAATTCGAGATCGTCAGGTTCTGTGCCTGCACAGAGTTCTATTTGGGGACAGAAACCGATATCTGTACAGCCTATCGTATCCCAACCAATATCGAAATTCAGTGTCGTTTCAGGCACATGCATCTGAAAGCGTGTGATTTTTTCTTTCATTCGGTCGATGACGAGATGTCCAGTAAACTGGGATGGTGTGAACCAACCACCCTTTAGAGCAAATTCTGCATGAATACGAAACACAATGTCGGCAAATTCATCGTTGTAGGCGCGTAGGCATGTCCACAGACCTTGTGAGTCTTCCGCATCCATTTCCAGGCATGGATCGGGATGCAGTTGCCGTAGCAATGTGAGCACACCTTCTTTTTTAATTTGCCAACATTCACCCACCGCAACCGCTTCTGATGGCAGAAAAGATTGAAAAACCGAAGCAGGATATTGCTTTTCCGGTTCAACAACTCGCAGATTTGCCAATTCGTCCCACTCTACGTGGAAGTTGTATTGTGTGTATTCAATTGGGGCAATGAAACCTTTGACAGTTACTTCGGCGTTGCCATCAAGATTAAGTGTGATTTTGTTTGATAAAATGCTCATTTTAATTCTCCACTACAGAAATTTTTGCCTTAAAAGCATTGGTGCTGCCCTTCTCACTTCTACCGTAACACCCGGTAGCACCCAACTTAAAAAACTGCCCTCGGTCAAAACGGTGCGTGAGTTGCCCTGTCTCATCAGGCTCCAACCACTTCATTGCAAGTACCATGTGTTTAGTCACTCTTTCTGTTGTAGGGAGGTCGTCGTCACCATTAACCAAATAGAAGTGACCTTCCGCATCGGCTCTACCGGTCTCAATATCAATAGTTAGCGTGCCGCCCTTTTCAAACGCCCTTGCATCAATTACGACTACTGTGTAATCCTTATAACCAACCACTGGTGTTCGGAAAACATCAAAGACATCCTGAGAAGGTTCTTCACTGTTCAGAATGATGTTCCCCAATCCGGGTTGCTTCCCCTCCAAGGATTCCTTGAGAAACATAAGATAACTCTCCTCGTCTTGGAGTTTAAATTTATTCCAATTGTAGTCGAAGAATTCATTGACAAGCAGTCTACCCATCAATTCAAAATCTGGTGATATGACGAAACAGTCTACAGGTGAACCTTTCTTCGATCCGGTTTTCCACCCCTTTATAATCGCTTGTGCCAACGGATGGCTTGTGTCATAAATTTTACTCTCGCGCTCGCGTCTTTTGGCAATCGGTTCTTGCAAACTCTGGATACGCCCTAATTCAGCATCTGCCACCCAAGTGTTGATAAAATTTTCGTTCAGGAATTCAATGTTTTGATCATCAGAGAGAGCACCTGCCCTCAGGCCTTTGCCACTCCCTCAGCACGACTCGTCGGCAAGCGGTCCACCTGATGAAATGGCGTGAATCGGTTTCTGTAATGCAGGTGCTAATTCCAAGGCTTTCTCCAGTTGGACCCAGTTAATTTGCGCTGATTTGTAAAAACATAACATTAATGTGTGTAACGCTTTCTCTTGGGTGATCGCTTCTGTGAATTTGGCATCTTGCAAAACATCTCGTTCACCTGCACAGAGTTCCATTTGTGGACAAAAACCGATGTCCGCTCCGCAGAGTCCATCTCTAATTGTCCAACGTGCATCAAAGTTTAGTGTGGCATCCGGAACATGCATCTTGAAGGACGCAACTTTCTTTTTTAATCGGTCAATAACCACATGCCCGGCAAACTGCGATGGCGCGAACCAACCTCTTTCTAAAACGAATTCCGCGTGGATACGGAACAGAATCTCAGCAAACGCATCATTGTAGGCGCGCAGACATGCCCACAAACCGCAAGAATCCTCGCCACCAATTTCCAACTCCAATTGTGGGTTTGGACTGAGTTGCCGCAGCAGCGTTAATGCAACTTCTTCTTCAATCTGCCAGTACTCACCCACTGAAACCTGTTCCGATGGCAGAAATGCTTGAAAAATGGAGGCAGGATACTGCTTCTCCGGTTCAGCAACCCGAAAGTTCGCCAATTCGTCCCAGTCCACGTGGTAGTTGCGTTGCGTGTATTCAATTGGTGCGATGAAGCCTTTGACTGACACCTCTGCATCACCGTCAAGATTAAGCGTAATTTTATTTGATAAAGTACTCATTTAATCCTCCACTAAAGAAATTTTTATTCACTTATACACATTTTCGGATGCAGTTTTGCGGAATTATTGTGGAGAAGTAAAACCAATTCTAAAGATAGATGGTTGTTCAGATACGGTCCGAGGGAACTCCGATTACCGATTACCGTCGCGATTCGAAGATCGCTCATACCTTTGGATTAGATATAACAAGGTTTTGTCGTAGCGCAATCTGTCCGAAGATTAAGAAAATAAATCGGTAATTTGGCGAGGTTAGGAAACCTCGCCAGCAGCAGGTGTACATCTCTGCTGACGAGGTTTCCTAACCTCGTCAAATTACCCAATTAATAACTTAAACTTCATACGGAGCAAAGATCTCTTCTGATATTCGTGTTGGTTTCCATGCCAAGATGAGTGTAAACAACACGACATTCAATATTGAATTCTTTTTCAAACTCACGTTAAAACGAAATTATCCTGCCCGTCAATCATGTTTTCCTTGACAAAAAAAGTATATCACATAAAATAGGAGTAGATTTTCGCAATTATCTTTGACCCACACACTTTAAAATATTAAAGGACGAATATATGGAAAAAACGCATCTATTCCACGCGCCTCACCTTCACGCGATTGCCCGTACGATTTTTGTTGCTGCTGGCGCATCTCAACATATTGCTAACGATGTTGCCGAGATTCTTGTTAAAGCTCATTTAACCGGTCACGATTCACACGGTGTGCTGAGAATCCCAGCATACATCAGAGGCATTGAGGCTGAAAACATAAAACCTTCTGCAGAACCTGAAGTCGTTGCCGAAACTGAAAACACATTACGCGTTGATGGGAAGGGGTCTTTTGGACACTATGTTTCACGATGGTCAATCCGGAAAGCCATAGCAAAAGCAAAGACATCTGCTTCTTGTTGTGTGAGTATTTTCAACACGGGACATATTGGTCGGTTAGGTGAGTATGCGGAAGAAGCAGCGGGAGCAGGGTGTATCGGGCTAATTTCTGTCGGAATGGGCGGCAAGAGTGCAGGTCCAACGGTGCCTTATGGTGGTTCACAAGGCACTTTCAGCACGAATCCGATCGCTATCGGTGTCCCGACAGGCGATGATGCGCCATTTATTGTTGACTACGCAACAAGTATGATTGCCGAAGGTAAAATTCAGGTTGCGCGTAGCAAAGGGACAGAATTGCCCGAAGGATGTATTTTAGATAAACACGGTGCACCAAGTATTAAACCTGCTGATTTTTACGATGGCGGCGCGCTTCTTGCATTCGGAAAACATAAGGGATATGCGCTTGCAATGTTTACATGTTTGCTCGGAGGATTAGCAGGAACGTTTGATGCTGAGACAGGGCGAATGGGCGGCATCTTCATGCAAACCATTGATGTTAACGCTTTTACACCGATAGCAGAATACCAGAAAGGGGTTCGTGCGTTTTTAGATGTTATTAAAGCTACACCACCTGCATCCGGGGTTGATGAAGTCTTAGTTCCAGGTGATTTTGAATCCCGCTACCGTGCTGAACGCCTACAGAGTGGGATTGAGATACCGGATACCATCAAAAATCAACTTCAGGAATGTGCAGATAAATTTGGGATTTCAATCGGTGCCGAGATAATCGGAGCAGAAGACAAAGCACGGTATTAAATGACATGTAGTTATTGGGTAGGTTTCCAGAGTAAAGAGAATTACTTAGCAAAGATTAAGACTATAATAACCCAAGTTGCTACCTATAAGTTTAGACATGCAGACACCGTTTTTAATAGAGAATAATTTTTTTTTTCGCAAGAATTCGTAGCGCAAACTGTTAGTAAATCAACGGTATGAATGCCTTATGGCATTCCCCGTGTTCTATGGATGCACAAACTGAAAGTTTGTGCTACAAGTGGCAACTTGGATTATAATATGAGTTCAGTGGACGCAAACTAACAGTTTGCTCTACAAAGACTTTTACTGTAGCACAAACTGTTAGTTTGTGCATCTGTCCAACGCAAACTAACGAGATTAAGAAACCTTACCTAATGGGACTTAAAAGCTATTCGGTCTTAAGCCGTTTCTGACGATCTTGCAAGAATTTAATAACAGTCTCTGGACTTTGGAAACCAAGAGTACCTGCTTCATCTATGACCATCTGCATTTGGACAGGGTTATTCGTCAACATCGTTTCTGCTTTTTGGTAATAATCTGCTGCGGCATCCTTTTCTCCGCTTTCTTGGTGCATGACTGCTAAGTAGATATGCGCAGCGGCGAGCCGTGGCGATCTGGTGCGGTTTTTGATAAACTCCTCAAAAGCAAAGCGTGCATCGGTATACCGTTGGTCATCAAAATGAACCCTACCGATGCGAAATAGTGCTCTGTCTGCATAGCTATCTTTATATCCATCGGACAGGTAAAGTTCGCGTTCAGGATAGCTGATAGTTGTTTGATAAGCTTGCAATGCTTCATCAAATCGCTGGAGTTTCCTGTAGATTTCACCTACTTGGAAGGTTGCCATCATGGCCTGTAAGGTATTTGGATGTTGTTCTATAATAGCATTGAAAGTTTTAAGCGCGCTGTTTGGTTTTTCAAGTACTTCCACATAAATAATGCCCATACGGTAACTTGCTTCAGCTGCATAAGACGATTCAGGATGCTCCTGCACTATTTTATTATAAGCCTTAACGGCTTTAGAATAGTCCAGTAGTTCGCGTTCATAGATAGTAGCAATCTGTAATTTTGTTCTAACTTTCTCGGCAACGTTTAATTGATTACCTTGAATTTGTAGAAGTAAATTTTGAATTGCCGCGCGGTGTTTAAGCGAACGAAGTTGTACTGCAGCCTGCTTAGCAAATTGTGTCTCTGGGGCATGACTGATTAGATTACGCGCAATTTTTGAGGCTTCATCGTAGTTCCCACCTTCCACTGCTTTCTCGAGTTTTTCAAATTCGTGTTTGGGAATGCGTTGCGTTATCGTTCCTATTTTGCTCCGTACCAATTTAGTCACTTCCGCAATACTTTTATCGTACATTGCAATCTGTCCAAGGTACACCGGATCAAGTGTTGGGAGGTAAACGTTAAGGAAAATTTTAAAAGCGTTGCGTGCTTCGTAATAGTTCTGTGTTTGCTCATAACAAATGCCGGACCAATAAAAAACTGCAGGCATATTCCAGAAGTTTGGGTATTTCTCATCGATTGAATTATATACAGTGAGTGCCTGTTGATACGTCTCTCCCTCACGATGAATATTTGCAATATGAAAAAGTGCCTCGGCAGCGAAGTTGCTCGTTGGATAGTTGTCCGCAACTTTTTTGTATGCATCAATTGCTAAAGGCAATTGATGCAACACCGTATGCCTTAAATGTGCGATCCGCCATTGTGCTTCAGCAGCTAACTTGTCGGTAGGATATTTTTTTAGCAACTCTTGATATATTTCAATTGCGCGTTCAGGTTGATTGAGTTGGTTATGCATTCGGTAGAGTTCAGCAATCTGAAATTGAGCAACCGTTTCAAGCGGGGTGCCTTTGTAGGTACGTACAATCTCTTTCTGCATCTGTAGATTTTTGAGTGCAGTTCGAATGTCTCGTATTTTCTGTAATCCGATTTTATGTACGAAATGTATTTCTGGTGCCGTGCCAACAAGCGTACGGAAACTATGAATAGCCTTCTCATATTCTCCCATTCTACTGTACACATCACCAATCTTAATATAGGAGAGAAAAATCTCAGCGATGGGCAACCCATCGACTCTCATACTGAGGATTTTTTTATATGCCTTCAGTGCCTCTGGATATTGCTGCGTATAGTTGTAATATATCTCGCCAAGCTGGTAGTAGCACCTACTCCGAGTCTCAATATCTTTGACAGATTTTGTAAGTTTCTCTAACTTGACAGCAGCTTCTGTATAACGCCTCCCCTCAAGTAAGGAGGTAATTTCATCAAGCTGCGCGTGTGCGGTGCATAAAACCAACGACATTAGCAGCATATACAACATGGCGCGTTGGAAAATAGAAGCGAATTTCAAATTTTTCACGTATAACTCTTTTAATTGCAACAACTACCTAAGAACTGTAACATCAAAGTTCAGAATGAACGTTCTTCAGGTGTTTTTTGGCGATATTTGCCCAATTGGTACCCTGTGCTTGGTCTTTCACCCGATTGAGTTGACTGACTGTATCCCATCCATCTGAATTACGAAGATGTCTATTTCGCAGGACATCTTCCATACTCCGTTGAATATCCTGATTTCTATACTGTTCAATGCGTGCGTCCGCAGAATCAATTTGACTTATGTCAATAGTTGGGGCAGGTCGGAACGGATTTCCAACGAAAAACGCGAAAGAAAGTACCGCAAAAATGAATAGACAGAAACTAACAACCTTTTGCTCTCGCAAGGTTAACAGCAACCCCGTTGCAAAATCTGATAAACGGGAACTTAGTGTGGGCTTAACAGGTGGCACCTCAGCGAGGCGCCTATATAATTTCGCCTCAAGGTTACGTGGCGCAATTATATGCGACGTTAATTCCGCCTCTGCTTTGTCCACAAGGTGAAGCACATGTTTATAAGCGTTGACATTTCTGGTGCAGTCATTACAAGTAGAAAGATGACGTTCAAAATCTACCACTTGTGATGTGCCTAACTCGCCATATACATAATCAATCGCTTGTGCTTCAGATTTATTACATTTAGGCATGGATAAACCTCCTATATCTCATTATTTTCCCATAAAGGTCGTAGCAAAGTTTGTAATTTTTTCGTTGCGCGATGTAGATGAATCTTAACGGTCCCTTCAGCCATTCCCAGTGTTTCGGCAACCTCCTTAATCTGTAAACCTTCATATCGGGTTAACATAAAAACAGCTTTCTGTTTAGAGGAGAGTTCGTCTACAGCTTCGCGGATGATGCGTCCAAGTTCCTTTTCTTCAAGCTGTTTTTCGGGGTTACTCGATATGTCTGTTGCAACGACTCTTGCTTCAATGACATCTTCATCTTCTAACATATAGACAGGCTTTCGCGCTTTAGAACGATGATAGTCAATAGCAAGGTTAGAAGCAATCGTATAAAGCCATGTTGAAAATTTTGCTTTCGGTTCCCATGACGTAAGAGCACGGTATGCCTTGAAAAACACTTCAAGCGTTAACTCTTCAGCATCTTCGTAATTCCGAACAGACCGCAGAAGATAGCCGAAGATTTTACGTTCATAGCGTTTCATTAATTCATCAAAAGCCTTTTGGCTGCCCGATTTGAACTGCGTAACAAGCATTTCATCGTCAATTAATTTATCCATCACTTTGCCAGACTTTCGTTCAGTTTTATGAACAACTTACTTTTTTAACGTAGATGTGTTTCATAGAGTTTACAGGAATTGTGGTTTTATGTCAAAATTGGCAAGATCAATCTCGCCCGATATAGAAGTTGCCCAAATAGATTTGCAGAAAATATGCGGGTGTGTTAGAATTTACTTGTGACATACTCTCCCTGCTAAAGCATGGGTGAGTCTATTGTATGTAGCACAAACTGTCAGTTTGTGCGTCAAAAAACGCCCTCTGCTAAAGCATGGGTGAGTCTATTGTCCCATGCCACAAGGAATCGTGGGCGGTATCAACAACTTTGAAAAAAACAACAAAATCTATATCTAAGGAGAATCTCTAATGAAACAAAAATACACATCATTTTTGGTGATAGTGCTACTTCCTTTTGTAATTATTTTGAACGGTTGTGAAGAAAGCCGTTCTGGAGGCAGTGGCACGATTGATCTGGGACGCGGGGAGCCCAATATCACAGAATCAGTTTTGGCTATTTCAGTCCATGAAGACCGCCCCGACGGTATAACCGATACGTTTAGTGCTGAAGTAAACGATCAAGTGTTTTTATGGCTTTTATGGGGAAATATTGACGAATCACATACGGTCAAGGTTTCGTGGTTTTCACCTGAAGACGACTTAGACGATCCACCGTTTTGGAGCGAAGAACGGACTATTTCTTCAACAACTGGTGAAAAAATAACATGGTTTTATATTGACGCTCCAGAACGCGGGTTAAGAGGTAATCAATTTGCAACGGGCGAATGGTTCGTTGAAATTTTCCTTGATGGCCTCTTTGAACGTAGTCATCTTTTTTATGTGGAATAATAGGACAACTTAATTCGCTGAACTTGGATAAGTGGTTCGGTTAACAACCGTACCCATCATGCTCTTAGACTGAATAAGTATTGTTTTAAATTGATACATAAGGGTTGAACGAAATGAAACCCAGCAAATGCTATAAACGTATTTATTAGCACAAATTCACAACGACTTTAGTTGACGCTTGCATTAGTTTTTCCTGTTAAACATAAACATGTTTTTTCAACGCGCAATTGAAAACGATGAATCTTCCTTGTTAGGTGCGTTTAGAAAAGATCTATTCAAAAGCACACTTATCTAAAGAAAATTTCAAAATATCCACAAAACAATGAATTCCGAAAACGACGTAAACTCACGACAAACAGGCATTTCTGGTGAGACGGCACTTGCGATCATTAGTGTCACACTCGCTGCCTTATGGATAGCATTTGCCTTTTACCACGGCACGAGTTCCGGTGTAAATGGAAATCGGATACTGTTATTGCATCCGCTTGTTCCGATCGCGCTGATTGCACTGCTCATCCGTATTTATCGATGGGTTGGCATAAAATTTGTCGTTCACCTTGAAATCATTATGATTGGTCTCTGGCTCTTTGTCAGAATGCTGGGGATCTTGATGCCTTTCATCCTCGGTTTCGGATTTGCCTATCTCTTTAGGTTTCTGTGGCGTGCACTCCCATTCAAGAAGTATTACCAACGTGCAATTGCAACCGCTTTAATCGTTCTTGTTTGTAGTGGCGTGTTAATATTCACTGGCATAGGCGTTGGCAATCAAGTAGCTCAGATGGCTAAGGGATTGCAGAAATTCTATCACGAATCATTACTACCTTTAGTCTTAGGTGAGGAGTTTACGGCATTTGTAATTGACGTTTCTGGTGAGACAGAAACCCTCTATCTTGGCACAGACCATGGTATTTATTTTTATCAAATGGATAAAAATGTAGATGCTAATAAAGAGAACACAAAACCCAAAAGGAACGGCATTACAAACGGTGAACTTGTTGGAAAGTCAATTCAGACAATTGCCGTGAGTGATAAATATATCTATGCAGGAACTATAGGGGGAGTTTACCGATGTAGTAAGAAAATTGTAAAGGTAGCAATGGGTGAGACAGAAGATTCCTTGATTACCCCAACTGAAGATTTGGTATGGACAAAAATGGATGCTACACGTTTTAATAACCAATCTATTCAAGCTGTTAACATACCATCATGGGATTCTTCGTTAATTTATGTTGGAACAGAAACAGGTCTTTATAAAGGAGTGTATGCAAATGCTGATTCAATAGAACAGTGGTTACAAGTTGAAATTGAGGGGGAAGAAGAAAGGCCTATTGTTAGTATTAATTCCATTGATAGATTTGAGAGGACGCGCAGAACAAGATCTATTTATGTTGTTAGCACTACCATTGAAAACGAAAAAACTGAGCCTATAGATCCGCAAACACAAATAGACACAAATGGTAATTCCCAATCTATTGATAACACAGAAGAAACAACACAAGATTCTACAACTATAAAAAAAGAATTAGATGAAATACCAAATAATGATGAAAAACAGGAGGCAATTACCCCTGACACTGTTGTACATCAGCTTAAACATTCGGCGAATTCTGTTGCGATGGGATGGGACTACCTAAATGAAGGTGATGTTCCTACGCAGGAAATTAAGATCCTTGCCCCCACCGATAAGAGTCATGCTGAACTCTACGCTGGAACAGTGGATGGATTATATGTATGGGATAGTAAGGAAAAATGGCAAAAAATGTCTGACTCGGATCGTCTTCCGAAATCCATTTCTCTGTTAGTATCTGCGCCTTCTGGGCTATACGCGGGGAACGATAGTGTTATTCACCATAAGCCTAATGACACATCAGCATGGGAAAAATTTGCGCATCCAGAACAGGGTATTCTGATCTATAGGGATGATCCGTATGTACAACAGTTTCAAGAATATCTAATCAAGAAAATTCCTGGTTGGACAGCAAGCGGTAGTGCTTTTGTTAGATGGTTGTCCGGATTAGCGGGTTCCATTGCATTTCAGTTTGGTGGATTTATTGCAACTGTCTTTTTAGCATTCATCGTTTTTGTCTATGCAAGCCAAGGATTTGACAAATATTTCCGTAGTTTCATCGGTTTAGTTCCTGAAAAGCATCGCGAAATCGCTATGGCATACCTACGGGAGATTGATAGAAATATGCATCAATTTCTCAAAGGGCAATTCACGGTGATCGTAATTATTTCTATTATTTCCTGTATCGTCTATCGTATTATTGGCGTGCCTTTCGCGCTGCTCGTTGGCATATTAGCGGGACTTTGCAACGCTATACCAACGTTCGGGCCCTTCATCGGCGGTGGATTCGCGTACATTGCAATGTTGACCGGGCTCGCAGCAGGTGAATTTAGCGGGACTATCAATTTTCTCATCCGTTGTGTTTTTGTGTTAGGGGCTATCCTCGGTATCCAGACTCTTGACAATTCTCTCATCTCACCGAAAGTTATGAGTAATGCGGTTGATGTTGATCCGCTGCTCATTATGTTCTCGGTTATCGTTGGTGCTTCTATTCTCGGTTTTTGGGGTGTTTTGCTGGCAATTCCGATTATTGTTGTGATAAAATCTATCGTTGCCGTTTCACGTTCTGCTGCAAATGATATGGACACGCCCGCCGTAGAGGAGCAAATCTGATGCAAAATCAACTACCTATTGTCGCTATAGTCGGCAGACCCAATGTTGGCAAGTCTTCAATCTTCAATCGGATTACGGCAGATGCACGCCCAAGTTCTGCACACCGAAAACAAGTTGCTGTTGTCAATGATAGACCGGGTGTAACGCGCGATCGTAACTATGCAGATGTAAAGTGGGGCAAAACACCATTTACGATTGTGGATACAGGTGGTATGGATGTTGACCCCGATGACCCACTTATTGATAACGTTCAGTTGCAAGTTGACCACGCCTTAGCTGAGGCAACACTTGTTATGTTTGTCGTTGATGTCCGCACGGGTATTATGCCGCACGATACCATTGTGGCAGATAAACTCCGTTCCTCTGGAAAACCTATTCTCCTTGTTGCCAATAAGGCGGATAGTGTCAGGCTCGAAATGGACACGGCAGAATTTTATAGGCTTGGGCTGGAAGCACCTATTTTGACATCCTGCGTCCAAAACACAGGTATCCAACAACTCCTTGACGAAGTGGTGGAAGTTCTCCCCGAAATTGATAACACGTCGGAAGATTCTGCCAAACCCATCAAAATCTCAATTGTGGGTCGTCCAAACGTTGGAAAATCCTCAATCCTCAATTCGCTTCTCGGTGAAGAACGTATGATTGTAGACAACCGTCCCGGCACAACTCGTGATGCTGTCAATATCCGTTTTGTGTACCAAAATATTCCATTTGAACTTGTTGACACTGCCGGAATGCGGCGAAAATCTGCAATTAAAGATGAATTGGAATCGGAGACTGTGCAACGGGCAATCCACAGCATTCGTCAAAGCGACATTGCAGCATTGATATTAGATGTTACACAGGAACTGGCACAGCAAGACAAAACGATCGCTAATTTTATCGCACGCAACGGAAAGGCATCTGTGTTAGTTTTAAATAAGTGGGATCTTGTTGAGAAGGATAACGCAACGCATGGTAAATTTATGTCACAAATAGAAGCACAAGTTCCACAATTAGATTATGTGCCGAAAATTTTTGTCTCTGCTTTAACCGGACAGCGCGTTTCAAAAATCCTTGATGTCGCGCTTGAGGTGCATCGTGAGTATTGCACCCGCATCCCAACGCCAGCACTCAACGAACTACTGTTAGAACTACGGACAGCACATCCGCCGCCGCGCGTAAAAGGCACACGTCCAGCACTAAAATATATCACGCAGGTTGAGACACAACCCCCAACATTTCTGATTTTTGGTAGGAATACACACAGAGTCCGTCCTCCTTACACATCGTATTTAATCAACAATATCCGCAGTGCTTTTGGATTCCACGGCACACCGATCCGCATTTTTTATCGGAGAAATTAATTCAAAATTGTTAACATATCTTATATGGGGTATCCGCACCTCACAATTGCAATTTTAATTCCAAAATCCCAACATAAGAGGCATTCCATGGCAGTACCAAAAGTCTTTATCACTCGTCCCATCCCTGCACCTATCCTCGTCCAAATACAAGCGGAATGTGACGTTGACATGTGGCACACAAGTGCTATTTTACCCCCGATCGCTGAAAAAATCCCACCGCTTGACGGATTAATGACTTATGGACATGAACCTGTCACCGCAGAGATGTTTGACACTTCGCCCAACCTTAAAGTTGTCTCTGTTGTCGGTGTTGGTTATGACCATGTTGATGAAGATGCAGCCAGAGAACGCGGCATCGCGCTTGGACATACCCCTGGTGTCCTCAGCGACACAACTGCTGATATGACCTGGGCACTCCTGCTCGCAGCTGCACGGAACGTTGTACCAGCATATAATCACGTTCAAGTTAACAAGCAATGGCACTACTATGACCCGAACATTCTTTGGGGATATGATGTGCATCACGCGACAATCGGGATTGTCGGCATGGGACGTATCGGATATGCTGTCGCAAAACGTGCTGTGGCATTTGACATGAAGGTACTTTATTACAAACGTGAACGTAGACCCGATTGGGAGGAGGAACTCGGTATTGAATACGCTGAACTGGAACATCTGCTTAAAGTATCCGATTTTGTTACGCTCCATGTTCCTCTGACAGAAGAAACCACCCACATGATTGGAAAAGATGAGTTTGAATTGATGAAACCCACCTCGATTCTTGTTAATATCGCCAGAGGTCCTGTTGTGGATCACGATGCATTGTATGAAGCACTTTCGGAAGGGCAGATTGCGGGTGCTGCACTGGACGTAACCGAACCCGAACCGATTAACACTGACCACCCACTTCTTGATTTAGACAATCTGCTCATAGCCCCGCATCTGGGCAGTGCCACTATTCAAACGCGTATGAAAATGGCAACGATGGCAATGGAGAATCTTTTGACTGGGTTGAAGGGTGAAAGGTTGCCGTACGGTGTGCTGCAGCCACCTCAATAGAACAATATCCTTTTGAAATTAAACGGAGTAAGGATACATGGCGGAAGAACATATCTCTGGGATCACCAAGATAGCAGTAAAAGGTTTCAAGTCAATAGTGGAAGAATGTGAAATTGACATCCGTCCATTGACAATCCTTGCCGGCGCGAACAGTTCTGGAAAATCCAGTATTATGCAGCCGCTGTTGATGCTAAAGCAGACGCTGGAAGCACCTTATGATCCGGGACCGCTTCTGATTGCAGGACCAAATGTCCAGTTTTCTGAAATATCGCAATTTCTGTCAACATTGGTTAACAAGAAAAGTACAGATCGTTTTAAGATTGGGATTGGCACAAGTATATCAAACTTTTCGCATTTTGTGGAAACAACTTTCAGAAGAGGTTCGGATGGGATTGAAATTGTTGAAATGACGAGTAAAGGAAAATCAGGCGTTGAGCCACCGATTTTTCCTGAGCATCTTACCTTATTTCCTGATATGTCTCCTGAAGAAATCAAGGTATTGGCTAGCCAATATACGATTCTTAGAGTTGCGGGTGTTAATAGTGTAAAACGTTCACGCTGTTTTTTACGTTTAGCATCTCAAGATGATTCTAAGCTCTTAAATCTTGATACTACTGTTAAACTCATCAGTGATCCCGAATCCGACATTCTCAAAACTATCCATCTTCCTGGATTACGCGATACTCCAGAACACATCTACGGACTGGCAAGCACAGGTTCTCGGTATCCCGGCACGTTTGAAGATTACGCGGCAAGTGTCATTCACGAATGGCAAGAGACTGCAGATGAACGTCTAAAAACGGTTACAAATGCCCTACATACACTTGAATTGACTGGGAAAGTTGCTACGAAAAAAATCGGTGATGTAGGCATTGAAGTGCAGGTTGGGCGACTCTCTCATATCAACACTGACGAAACAGATATGGTCAACATTGTTGACGTTGGAATTGGGGTGTCCCAAGTCCTGCCTGTTTTAGTTGCATTGATTGTCGCAGAGCCAAGACAGTTGGTCTATCTTGAACAACCGGAGCTGCACCTCCATCCTAACGCGCAAGTTAAGTTAGCACAAGTCTTAGCAGACGCTGCAAAACGAGGTGTACGCGTCGTTGCAGAAACACACAGTTCTCTATTACTTTTGGGTATTCAAACGCTCGTTGCAGAAGGTGAACTTTCGCCAGATTTGGTCAAGCTGCATTGGTTTTCACGGAATGAAGATGGTATTACCGAAATTGACAGTGTGGACTTAGATGAAGCGGGAACTTACGGTGAGTGGCCCGTAGATTTTAATGATGTTAACCTCAACGCACAGAGTCGTTATATAAAAGCATCACGCTCGCGTTTCATTGAAGGGACATAATATGCGATCAAGGGATATGAAACGGATCGTTGTGAACGCCTCTGTTGCGCGTGCTGCAGGTGGTGAAGGCGCAACCGCGTCTGTATCGATTAATTGCACCGAATTTCTTGAATCCTTTCGTGACCAAACATCGCATCATATTGTAATGACGCTTGAGTTGTCTGCAGAATGGGATGAACACCAATCGAATTTCGCAGCCGCATGGTTAGCAAACATGATTGCAACAAAAAGATTCCATTATATCCAACTTCCCCAGAATAGGATTTTGCACGAAAAAATTGAAGCAACAGCAAGCCAACAAAAAGACATTAACGCGATGC
Organism: Candidatus Poribacteria bacterium; assembly: GCA_965221425.1. GTDB lineage: Bacteria > Poribacteria > WGA-4E > WGA-4E > WGA-3G > MSPOR6. Next base: position 3,599,583 of record OZ244889.1, read on the forward strand.
TAAAAGATTTTCACCTTTTGGGAGCGGCATTGGTGACTGATCTGATTGTGATTTCACTTGATGAATCTATCCGCACACTTTTTGCACAAGCTACTCAGCAGGTCAGCGAAATCCGAGACATCATTTGGGTAAATCCTGAACGAACAACAGAAGAACAACCTATTACTTGGCTACAAAGCGGCGCTCCACCTGAAGCGCATCGTCAACTCTCTGCATATCTGGCACAATAAGATTTCTACCCTCGCCAAGCCGTATCAATACTGGTATACCCCTGTGTATATTGATGCAAACGCGGAGGTAAATCTGCTAAGAACTGCTTGCCTACGTCCGGTATCTCCCACGGAATATCAATGTGATGATCTCTGCTGCGAAAACCGATAGCGCACGACAGTCGTATCTCGTCAATCTGGTTCGGAAATGCAGCGTGATATGTCCTATGTGCAAAAACAATCATATCACCAGGATTCGTGAAGAGCGGCACACATCCTGGAACATCAAAATCTGTGTATGCCTTCTCTTCTCCACCCACTTTATAAAAAGAACGTTTATCTGCTGTCAAGTTGAACCCTTCCGGGCCCTCCCAGTTTTCTACATGAGAATCCGCAATCACACACAATCCACCGTGTTCCGGACGCGAACCGGTGATGTAAAACCATTTGCCCGATGGCCACATTCCTCGGTTCAGTACATCGCCAGAGTTTTTTGGTGCATCCGTAGAAAACCCACACCAATCAGTATGCCATGCAACAGGATGTGATCCGGGCATCCGAATGATTGCAGCGGAGCGGTGTACAGTCAATTCATCGGTCTCAATCAAGTGTCGGTGGATTTTCATAAACGGTTCATATTCCAATAGTTGCCATGCCCCTGCACCAGATTCAATCCAGGCATGTCGGGTGCGACTCTGCCCATGCTCTAATTCTCTGTTCGGGTCTGTACCATCAAAAACGGCTTGTTTCAAACTATCAATCAACTCATCAGGTAACACGTCTTTGATAATCGCAAAACCGTGCGCATCTAAGCATTCGGACATTTGAGACAGTTGATCCATTTCAAACTCGTAAGTATATTCAAGTTCAGGTTTTTGGATCTTTAAATAGTGTTCCATAGTAGATATCCCTAAACTATTTTGTGTGGTATTCTATTGTACGTCCACTATCATGTCAATGCAATTTTCTGTTGTCCATCTGTTGTAAATTTCTCCACTATGTGCTATACTTAACGTAAACTCGGCATGAGCAATTTTTGTAGCGCAATCTGTTAGATTGCGTTCACGGATGCACAATCTAACAGATTGTGCTACACAGTTGGGTTAGAAACTGCATCTACCGTTATTATTCGTGTTTATTCCAAGCAGGACGAACTATATATTTCTTATATCGAGTTTACGTTATACGTAAAAATAAGTATTCTTGCAAACCAGCAATTTTGATTGCTAACTATTAGATTTTTTAGGGAGGCTTTATGCCGATTGTATCTCATGTTGTTTTGAGAAAGTTTGTATACGATATCTATCGAGGTGCAGGCGGCACCGAAGAGGACGCGAGCATCGTTAGCGATCATGTTGTTGATTCTAATTTAGCAGGTCACGATTCCCACGGTGTCATCAATGCACCGAACTATATCGGTGGCATGGCTGGCGGTCCAGCAGCAGAAAAGATGGAGATTGTCAGAGAGAGTGGTGCTGCAACTGTTATCAACGTGAACGGAGCACTCGGCATGGTTGCGGCACGCAAAGCGATGGAGATGGCAGTGGAAAAAGCAGAAACCTGTACCATCGGCGCAGTTGGTTTACATCGGTGCGGACATGCTGGACGAATGGGTGAATATACGCCAATTGCAGCACGTGCAGGAATGGTCGGTATTGTTTTGCTAAATGGCGGCGGTAGGTTTATGCATCCACACGGCGGCACCTCACGAAGGCTACCGCCTAATCCGATTGCTATATCTGTGCCTCGTGCAAGCGGTGAACCGCTTCTATTAGATATGACACTTAGCGTAGTCGCAGGGGGAAAACTTCTCGTGCAGTCCGCGCGGGGCGAGCCAATACCGGAAGGATGGATGATAGACACCGAAGGCAACGCTTTAACAGACCCAAATGTGTTCCGCGAACGACCAAATGATACCGCTGTTATGCCGCTCGGAGGATTTCAGTTCGGGCACAAAGGGTTTGGTCTCGGTGTGATGATTGATGCTATTGCAGGTGGACTTTCTTGGGCAGGATGTAGCCGTGAAACACCTACACGCGGCGCAAGCGGCATTGTAATGTTTGCAATTAAAATTGAGGATTTTATTGATTTAGCTGATTATGAGCAGGAAATTGAGTATCTTGTGGAGTGGATTAAATCATCAGCAAGGCTACCAGGGACTGATGAAATTTACGTCCCAGGCGACTTTGAACAACGAAGTCGTGAAAAACGGCTAAAAGAAGGAATACCTATTGAAGAACCAACTTGGGATCGGCTTGTGGAAGCAGCTGAACGTTTTAATGTTGCTACACCGACATCCCTTCTACCTAATTGATGGTAATCTGTGGTTTACAAACATTAATATTTCTAAACTTATGCGTCAAAGGAGCAAACAAATGAAAATCTTAAGCGTTTTGACCATTCTATTTATTAGTGTTTTAGGGTGTGCTATCCTAAACCAACCAACTATTGAAGTGGCTCCGTCACAACTCACCAGTGAGACAAACCCTGAACTCGTAGATGGCAATTTAGACACGATCAGTACATTTGCTGTAAGAGGTCATCTTGAGAAAAGTTTCCAATTTGTACCTGTTCCTGCAGCGGATCATCCCTTTGTCAACACACAACGGAAATATATGACGGAAGTTGAAGGGAGTAGACGAACAGAAGCGGTAATTAAATTGGAGACACCGACTTTTATATCTTATGTTGAAATATATCCCGCATCGCGTATTCCTAAGTTAGCGTTAATGACGACTCTGGAAGATCCGAAGTTTGCTTCCTCTTTCAATGTGGTTCATGATAAACTACATACGACCATAGAAGGGAGACAACCTGTCAGATTCCAAATCAATCGAGAAATCCTTTATTTGCGATTGACAGCGAACGGTATAGAAGATAGACAAAATGCTGTCCGTGATAAAAAAGGTAAAACTTTCCGTCCGAAAAAAACTAAAGATGAAAAAATTGATATAGACGAACGCATTGAGGTTCCGTTGAAAGGTGCTTCTATTCGGGAGATAAAATTTTATGCTCGGTAGAGAATAGTGTAAATTGTTATCCTTTGAACGAAGGTTAAGAATCTGCTTGAATTTTGTTTCACAAATTTGTATAATATGAAAACTTACGCTAACGTGAACTAATCACTTAGATTCTCACCAGAATCTGTCATATATAATGCCCATAAACCTTCTTGCTTGACTTTTTCTACAAAACCGTGTTAAGTTTAGCACATTACATTCTTGGAGGATCAAAACCCGATTGGAAAAACAAGAATTAAAGGGTGTTCCTATTCAGAACAACGCTGAAGTCCAAGCACTTTTTGGGCAAAGCGATGCCTTCCTCAAAATGATTGAGGATGATTTTGATGTGCGCGTTGTTTTGAAAAGCGATAGCATTGCTGTCCTTGGTGAAAACCTCAAAGAGGTCAATAGAGTTGTAAGGGTGTTGGAATCGCTACTCCACCGTATCCGGAAAGGCGAACGAATTCAAGCGACTGATGTCAACTACGTCATCCGCGCATCGGAAACTGATGAAGCCAACATTTTAGACGAGAGTCCCGCAGAATCTATACCTGTCTTTTCAAAACGCGGTGTAATTCGCCCGAAAACTGCCGGACAAAAACGGTACGTTGAAGCGATCAAAAATAACGATCTCGTCTTTGGCATTGGGCCTGCTGGCACAGGGAAAACCTATCTTGCAATGGCGATGGCTGTTTCCGCGCTTAAGAATGGCCAGGTGAGTCGCATTATCTTAACCCGTCCTGCCGTTGAAGCAGGTGAACGCCTCGGATTTTTACCTGGGGACATAGCCGCAAAAGTTGATCCTTATCTACGACCATTATACGATGCGTTATACGATATGATGCCGCCCGATGCACTTGACAATTACATTGAACGCAATATCATTGAAGTGGCTCCGATTGCTTTCATGCGAGGCAGAACACTTAACAATTCTTTTGTTGTTCTTGATGAAGCACAAAACGCAACGATTGAACAGATGAAGATGTTCCTCACACGACTCGGGTTTGATTCAAAAGCCGTTGTTACGGGAGACATCACACAAACAGACCTGCCAACCCATAAAGTATCGGGGCTCGCAGATGCACAAGAAGTGCTTTCTGGAATAAAGGGAATTCAGTTCATATACTTCTCAAAGGTTGACGTTGTGCGACATGAATTGGTGCAGCGTATCATTGAAGCTTACGAACGGTCTGCACCCCCTCCAGATATGAAACGGGTATTAGCAGAAACCGAAAAATCTGAAGGTTAACGAATTTGATTGACGTTACCAATGTCAGTAGTAGTCCAGCGTTTGATGTCCAAATTGTTCACAGAGCCGTTTTAGCGACATTAGATGCACATAATTTAGAGGACTATGAAATAAGCGTTTTGTTAACAGATGATAGCCACATGACAGAACTGAATCGTGAATATCGTGGGATTGACGCACCAACCGATGTGTTAGCATTTCCACAACATGAAGGTGAAAATACCGATTTAATGAATTTGAATGTGCTTGGGGATGTTGTTATATCGTTAGAAACAGCGGAACACCAAGCAATAACTGAAAAACACTCACTGGAAGAAGAAGTTGCATTTCTAACGGTACACGGTGTGCTCCACTTACTCGGATATGACCACCAAACACAAGAGGAAGCCACTGTTATGTTTGAAAAACAGGATACTATTTTGCAAGATTTGCAAGTAGATACTGAAAAGAACACAATTTCTGTTTAACCTTAGGAAATTCAATTATTAGAGATATAACGGAGGTGTGATTTTACGCTTGGATGACCTACAAATAGCTAGATTAGTTTGTTTAGGAATTCTGTTAATTTTAAACGCTCTCTTTTCAGCAGCAGAGGCGTTGCTTGCTCGATTAACGCGGGCAGATATTCTGGAATTTGCGGAAGAAGGTGGAAAACGCTACGAGGTTCTGACATCGCTTTTGCGCCATCCGCGCCGCTATTCACTAACCATCATCACAGCGAAAACGCTTCTGATGGTAACAACCGTTGTCTTGTTCGCGACATTTTGGGAAAATCCCATATTGAGCGGTGGTCTTGCTGCGCTGCTTCTTGTCGTTTTCACAGAATTATTTCCTAAAAACTACGTCCAAAATAGTCCCAGCGGGACAACTATTCACGCGTTACGTGCCTTACGTATCGTCTATTGGGGCGGTTTTTTAATTTTAATTCCCTTAAATTTTCTGGTGAATCTGATTGTGCGTATCTGCGGCGGTAAGGTTACGTCTGCACAGGATAGCCTCGTATCCCCAGAAGTGTTAGAAACGCTTGATAACGTGGCAGAAAGCCAAGAGATTTTAGAACCGGACAATCGCGAAATGATTGCTCGGATTTTGGACCTACCGGATAAAGTGGTCCGAGAAATTATGGTGGCACGAACTGATATGGTGTGCCTTGAGGTTGGCACTCCAGCTGCCGAAGTTTTGCAAACAACAATCGCGTGCAGGCATACACGCATTCCGATATACGAAGAGACGATTGATAACATTGTCGGAATCTTGCACGTTAAAGACATGTTAGATTGTTGGGCAGAGGAGAAACCGATTAATCTTAGCGAACTTATTGTGGGTCGCACGCCTTTTTTTACACCTGAGAGCAAAAATATTTCTGAACTGTTCCGAGAGCTGCGAGAACACAAACAGCACATTGCTATTGTCGTAGATGAGTACGGCGGCACAGCAGGGATTGTAACACTTGAAAACATTATTGAAGAGATTGTAGGTGAAATCCAAGACGAAGACGAAGTAGATGAGCAGGATGCCTATATTCAAATTAGTCCAGACATCTGCTCCGTTGATGCCAGACTAAACCTTGTAGAATTAAACGAAAAACTTGGCACCGAATTTGAGGCAGAAAATATAGATACCATCGGTGGGTTTGTGGTAGGCCATCTTGGGCGAGTTCCTGAAAAGGGTACCGTTTTTACCTACCGCGGTATAAGTTTCACGATATTAGAAGCAGACGAACGAAGGATTCATCGCATTCAAATTCAGATGCCGAAAAACGCTAACGGTGATGTAGATTCAGAATAATTAAACCCAAGTTGCCACCTATTTGCGAATGCTCTTGTAGGAGGGGTTTCTAACCCCGATTTACAACAGAAAATATAAATATCAGCGGAAATGCCTTGTTTTTTCGTAGAAAGCAGTGTTCGCCATCTCGAAATCTTGTAAGTAGCAACTTAGGTTAATTAAAGATTTGACAAAGTTCCAAAAATGCGGTATAATTAAGGAAAGAACGGGGCGTAGCGCAGCCCGGTTAGCGCGCCTGCTTCGGGAGCAGGAGGTCGGAGGTTCAAATCCTCTCGCCCCGATTTTATCCCGCCTTATATCGCATAATTACGAACAACTGCTTCCATACATAAAGACATGCCTGCTCAAAAAACACAAGCAATTGTAATTCGCGCTTTTCCTTTACGCGAATCTCATAAGATCATTACCTTCTATACTCCTGATTTTGGTAAAGTTAAAGCTGTGGCTTACGGCGTAAAAAGCCCGAAAAGCAAGCTGAGTGGTAGTTTAGAGCTGCTCAATCATGGCATGCTCCTTTTTAACTATCGCGAAAATAGAGATTTGCAAAACCTTACAAGTTTTGAACTCATTGAAGGTTTTGATGGAATCCGCACTGATTTTGCTCGAATTACTTACGGATGTTATTTAGCAGAATTAGTTGATGCCATTGCATCGGAAGGAGATGCGAATCCTGAAATTTTTGAACTATTACAAAATACGTATTATTTTTTAGCAGATACTGACGATGTGCCGTTATTGGCGCGTGTCTTTGAAATAAAATTCCTTGACCTTGCAGGTTATGCACCACAACTTTCTCAGTGTGCGAACTGCGGTTCGGTTGTGGCTGCTTCACCTATCAAAAATACGCAGAACGCACCTACTACCCCCTCCATGATGTTCTTCAGCGTCCGACACGGTGGACTGCTTTGCGCGGATTGTCAACATAGAGACACCTCCGCATTTTCAATAACACCCGGCAGTTGTGAACTGTTAAAGACATTACGGAAATCAGAATTGGGCAAGCTAAGCAGAATCCGTGCTTCCACGCGAAATCATCGTGAACTGAAGCTTATCCTCAGTAGTTTTATTCAATACCATACAGGACGAAACCTAAAAAGTTTGAAATTCATTGAAAGTGTGTTAGAAGTATAACGTTTGTTAACGCTAAGCACGCTTGCGTAGCGTGCCTAAAAAAAGGAGTTGTAAATGAAAGTAGATAATATCTTTAAAACAGGACTGTTTTTCCTAAGTATTTTCACATGCATAGCAACAGTCGGCACTTATGAAGCCACTGCTGCTACAATCGGTAAAATTTCCGGTATCGTCACGGCGGAAGCGACAAAACAACCGTTAGCGGACGCTAAAGTGACAATTGTCGGAACAAGTACTACTGCCACAACAAACGACTCTGGTTATTATGTTATGACTAACATTGATCCAGGTGGATATGATATTCAAGTTGAACTCACTGGCTACCGTTCCAAGACCGTTCAAGCCACGAAAGTTTTTGCCGGCCTCACCACAACCATAAACTTCGCTTTAGAGGCTTCTGAAGTTGTTGAACTTGAAGGTGTGACGGTAACTGCTACTAAGCCACTCATTAAGAAGGATGTTACGCAAACAACACGGATAATTGAAGCGGACGAAATCACTTCCATGCCACGCGACACCGTGAACGGCATTCTCCAAACACAAGCGGGTGTTGCAGTGCTAAATTCAACTGGTTCGCTTCATATTCGCGGGGGGAGGTCAATGGAGGTTAAATATCTTATTGACGGTATCCCAGTTAATGATCCGATCGGTAGAGGTTTGGGGCTGCAAATTAGCACGAATGCGCTTGAACAGATGGAAGTCATCACAGGTGGATTCAATGCTGAACACGGTGATGCACAATCTGGCGTAATTAATCTCATCACAAAAGCTGGCACACATAAATTTACCGGCAGAATCAGATATCGGGTTGGTCAATGGGGACAGCACCATGGCGATCCAATATATGGTCCTTGGTTAGACCCGGACAACGGCTTCCGACCCGTTGCACTTGAACCCTTTAGAGGAATATTCATCGGGAAACCTTACGATTATCAAACACCTTATCGTGGGAATTCTGTTACAGTTGGGGAATTAGCAAATCGAGAAGGTGATGATCAGGTAACCTTCACGGAAATCGTTCCGGGTGTATATGCAGATAGAACAGAAAATCCACTGCAACCCGTTATTGATCCAGAAACAGATGAACCGAAAGTCGATCCTGATACGGACGAAATCATCATGGCACGCCAACCTTATAGGGACGCGGATGGCACTGTAATTGACTATGAGAAGAAGCAGGTTACGCTATTCGATGGATATATTGTGGATCTGGAACAGTACAGCGATGTGTTCAACGATACAAAAAATTATAATCTTTCTCCGAGTCATATTGGTGAATTCGCGCTCAGCGGTCCGATATGGGGCAATCGATTGACATTCTCCTTCGCCAGTCAATTGCGGCGAGATGAAAGTTATCTGCCCAATAGCGGTAGTGGTGGGCACACGCTTCAAGGCAAACTCAAGTTTGAAATAACGCCCAAACTCAAACTCACTGCAAGTGGACTCTATGATGTGCGGGAATTCAACAACTATGGGGGTAGCCTGCGTTTTGTACCCAATGCAATTGAAGTTGACAATAGGGATGGACGAAGCCTTTCCGTTCAACTCTCACACAATATCAACTCAGGCACCTTCTATACTTTGACGTTTGGACAATTCCACCGTTCCTATGATAGCCACCAACCCGGGAAAGTGTGGGATCCATTAAATAAAACGTTTGATGAAAACGCCTACGATAAAGATTTATCCTTTGAGGAAAATCAAGAAGAAGGCAGAATCAGGAATCCAGCGCAGCAAGCATATAATGATACAACTTACGATGTTGCAGGAGATAACAACTTCTGGACTAACCGTAATTCTACGACTTCAATTTTCAAGGGCGTTTTTGCGAGCCAAGTTACGGAGAATCATCAAATTCAGACCGGTATTGAATTCTCAATGAACAATCTCTACAATCTTGGGACAACAAATTATGGAAGTTCAAACCTCTATGTAGAGTATTATGATGTGACGCCTACCTCCATCAGCTTATATGCGCAAGATAAGATGGAATATGAAGGCATGATCGTCAACGCTGGTTTACGATATGATATTTATAATCCAGACGGTATTTCACCTAAAGATCCGCTTGATCCGCTTGAACTTAATGCGGATGGCACAATCAAACTGGACTATGAAACTTATAACGTCGGCCTACCGATTATCAAAGATCCAATTGAACCTTCTACGAAACACATGTTAGCACCCCGTCTCGGTATTTCATTCCCAGTTACTGACCGGGCGAAGTTGCACTTTACTTACGGACACTATTATCAAATACCCCGCGGTGATGATCTCTATGAGAATCTTAGTTTTGATATGCGTGGCGCAATCCGAAGGAAAGGGAATCCCGACCTGGAACCGGAGAGAACTATCGCTTATGAAGTTGGAATAGCCCAGCAGTTCACAGATGATTTAACCGTTGATATCACAGGATTTACGAAGGATATTAACAACCTTGTCAGTAGTATCCATGTTGATATTTCCAACGATTATAGTTATTTTATCAATGATATTTACGGACGTGTTCAGGGATTTGAACTGGCAATCCGTAAGTGGCGCACAGGGAATAGTCCAGTTTCCGGGTCGCTTAGTTATACCTATTCTGTCGCGAAGGGAAAAGGCTCAAGCCGAAATCTGGGCTACTTGACCTATTACCGACAGCAGCCTGAAGTAACCGAAAGCCATCCGTTAGCTTGGGATCAACGACACATTGTTTCCGCATTTTTAGACATTCAGTTGCCCTATGCATCTGCTGTCAATTTTGTTGGTAGATATGCCAGCGGTTTACCCTACACACCGAATCCGAGAGCACCGATCAAACCTGCCATCAACTCGAAGCGTTACCCCGCAACTTACAATGTTGATGCGCTGGTTAGCAAACGGAGTACGATTGGAGGCATAACGTATACCTTCTTTGCGGATATACGTAACATCTTCAATACGAAAAATCTGGATAACTTGCTTGATGCAGTGACGTATGACCGATACGGTATTCCGTTGACTGCACAGAAGCATTCCAACCCGATTTCGTGGAGTTCACCACGTTTGGTTATGGTGGGTGTGAGTTTGGATTTTTAGGTGGATAATTCTAAATGAATGAGATTGGTATTGCAGAAGCAGATATAAATGCTGTTGTTGAAGGAATCAAACGACTTGGATCTGATGTTCAAGGATTTGGTACCGTAGATCCAGCATGGGCACGTCCGCCTGCTGTTCTCGTCATTGATTGCGTCCTTTCTCTCAACAGAAAATACGATGGATTTGTAGTGCCTCGGTTAGATGCCTTCGTTAACGAAAATCCAAAAATACGCAAGGTAAGAGATTTAGCTAAACTTATTGCAAGTTATCCAACACCTCATGCATTCATGCAACAAGAACTAAATTACAATTACAAGGATCGCGCCAATACCCTTCATTCTGTCGTGGAGTTTGTTTGCAAAATCATTGAGGAAATACCAAATGTTCCAGAAGAAGATGTGCTCAAACAGTGGGCAATTCAAGCAAAGCCTGAAGAATATCAAACGCTGAACATCAGAGGTTTTGGTATTGCTGGTTTTCAGTATCTTCGCATGCTTTTCGGTGCAGATACCACTAAACCTGATGTACACATCATTAGATTTGTGTCTAAGATATTGGACAGAAATGTTTCAGCTATTGAGGCACTGCACCTATTGGAAACATCTTCGGAACGCTTAGGGCTCTCTGTCCGAGATGTTGACACTTACATTTGGGAAATTAGCGCGAGACTGCAGCAAGATGCCCCTAATACAAACACTAACGAGAAAACTGAAGCTGCATACAATGAATTTTGGGGACCAATTCTTAGAGGAGAACTGGGTAAACTATTTGCAGGAAAACCAAAATTTCACCATAACCATGGTTGGATGGGTAAGACGATTGGAAATATAGAACTGTGGTTAAGACTTACAAATCGTAAATGCTATATTCGGTTGTATTTTCGTGGAACAAATCCGTTAGAACAAAGAGATGAACTAATGACCTTATTTCAAAAACCAGATTACAATTTTGAGTATAAGGATACACCAAGGATTACAACAGTGATATTTCCTGTTCTTGACAAAGGCAAAAACAACAGAGGCAATTGGGATGAAATTCGCGAGAAATTAGTCACCATGGGCACCGACATCTACAATAAAATTAGGGAATCTGGTGATAATGTTTCTGATGAACTGTCTAACATAGCCTCACTTAATGACGAATTGCTTCCTGAGTATGACGAAACTTTGCTCAAAAACGGTATTCGCGGAAAATATGCTGAGCAATACGCTACTGGCACAAACATTGTTCGTCTTGACCCAGATGTTGCTGCTGCTTTTCCGAATGAAGAAGCCGTTAAGGTGTTTACTATAACACCCTCAATACCACTTGGAGATATAAACATGAGCATCAGTAATTATCCCAACCGGGATGCGCTCCGAAAAGCACTTGACATATACTTAGATGCTATGCATGCCTTCGTTGTTAGATGTTTAAATCAAATTCCAGGAAAAACAGCGAAAGGCATAATTAAAGATATATGTAGAAAAGATGTGAAAGAGATAGAGTGTAAAGATATTGCATATTTATTCAGAAATTATTGGGACCCTTTTGAAAAACACTTTAACCGTATTGATCGGTATTATGAGGCTCGGAGCGTGGTACAATTGATAGTAGAGGGACGAAATCGAGCATCACATCCACCATGGGATTTAGACCCAGAATTTACTCGAACACAACTTTCTATGATCACTGAAATACTTGAGAAAATCGATGGACCGAACAAACAGCGTGAGGTAGAGGAAATACGAGAGGATCTCTTTTCTGATGATACAAAGGAACGCCTTGAGGAAGCAGAAAAACGCCTAATGGAAATAGAGGCAAAAAAGATTGAAAATGAGAAAAAAACTCGAGATTCGGAGATCGCTCGGACAGAAAATGTCTCCACAATAGACATCCAGACTGAAAAGCACCCTGAAGTTGGGTACAGCGAATTCTGGACTCCGATCCGTAATGGTGAATTTGGCGAATTATTTGCTGGAATACCTGTCCTTATCCGGAACGAGGGATTTATTTCAAAGACTATTCGTGGCGTAGAGGTATGCCTCAATCTTAATAACCACAACTGCTATATTCGATTGTGGCTTTACGGGAAAAACAGATCGGAACGGCGGGACAAGATTAAGGAATTATTTCAAGAATCAATTTATGATTGCGAAGATAAAGACACACCCAAGGGGGCAACACTGATATTTCCTGTCCTTGACAAAGGTAAAAATGACCGTGACGATTGGGATGAAATCCGTGAGAAATTAGTCACCATGGGCACCGACATCTATAATGTCTTACGCCAAATTTCTGCCCTTACACCAACACAAGAGTCAGGCAGAAACATAGAAAGTTCTAAAACACCGCCTGTTCTGAAGGGAGAACTTGAACAAACAAGCAGTACCCCCTCTACAGAAAAGAAAGGTCCTGCTTTTGTCGCTCCACCCCCCGATTTAACAGATGATGAAAAAACGGTGTTCAATGCGATTGAAGTGCCATCATCACACATTGATACTATAGTCCGCACAACGCAGTTGCCGATTAGTCAAGTTTCAAGTTTGCTCTTGATGCTGGAACTCAAAGGTGCTATTCAGCAGTTGCCAGGAAAACAATTTACCAAAGGTTCGGTGTGAAAGTCCAATTCTCTTGTCTTTGAAGATGCTATTTTAATTTTGGATCAGGACGGACATATTCCCTTGATAAGGGGGTTAAATAGGTAGAAATTGGGGCATTTAACCCCCCTAAATCCCCCTTATCAAGGGACTTTTAAACACATTGCGTCTGCCCTGTCTACAATAAAATTAGGGAATCTGGTGACAATGTTTCTGATGAACTGTCTAACATAGCCTCACTTAATGAAGAATTGTGTCCTGAGTATGACGCAACTTTGCTCAAAAACGGTGTCCGTGGGAAATATGCTGAGCAATACGCTACTGGCACAAACATTGTTCGTCTTGATCCAGATGTTGCCGATGCTTTTCCGAACGAAAAAACCGTTAATGAAGCATTAAGATCTGTATTGAAAGAGAGAAACAAGGAAAAATAACCAGGTCTCCAACCATTGAAGGTGTCTATCACAACGGTAAAATTGAACTATCAGAAATCCCCAATGATGTATGTGAAGGCACACGTGCTATCGTAACTTTAATAAGATAAAAAATTAATAGAAATGGTATAAATATTTGTTGCATAAGTTTAATTTATCGAGAGTCCATCATGTTTTCACTGACGAGTTTTGACGTTCATGTTCGGCATTCTTAGGCTCTCCCCATACCCTGGAAATCGTAGGCGTGTGATCACCGCACCCATTAGGTTGGGATCCCCAACCTTTACGCATCCAATTACAAATTTCATTAGGCAATAAGGACTAAGATCCTTGCCCACAGTACTAATTTTGTTTGATGATAATTCAAACAAGTGTTATACTTATGGCAATTAGGTTGCAAATTTTTACATCAAGGAGCGGACTAAATGTATGGCTATAGATTTTGTTGGTTTTTTTATCGTAATACTCCTATACATAACAGGGATTTTCGTAGCAGTTGTTATGATGGCAGTTGCAGTTGCATGGGGTATTAGATGGGGTGGAACATGGTTGTTAAGAGAAATTTCCAAAGATATGGAACTTGAAGAATGGTTAAAACGGATTTTCAACCGTTTTGAAAATAAGTTATAGAAAAGAATTTCTGCGCAAAGGAGTTCAATCAAATGAAAAAACGAATAATTCTATCTATTCTCTTATGCGCTCTTTTTGTCTTTTCAGCAAGGGGCGATTTCCTTCCAAAGCAAAACAGTGACGCGTTTGGACTGAAATATGGAGAATCCATCGCTGGTGTCCCACCAAGTACACCGAAGATTGATGGAAAACTTGACGATTGGAGATACGCTGTCTGGGTTGCCTTCGACTCAGAAAAGGAACTACTTCGAGGTAAAGGTGTATGGCAAGGGAAAGACGACCTCACCATGACATGGGCAACAATGTATGATGAAAAGAATTTCTATTTCGCCGCAGCAGTACGAGATGATGCTTTTACCCCAGCGGCGAATCCTGCTGAGCCATGGAGAGGCGATACGATTTTCTTGTACATCGATTGGGAGAAGGTGGGAGCAGGACAACCTGCATGTAAACCGAATTTTGCGCTTATTAACAATAAAGCTCATGTTACCGACTTCAGTGCTCAGAAAAATGCAAATCTACCGAACTCCGATATTGCCATTGTTCCAACCCCCGAATTAGGAAAGGGCGGCATGATTTACGAAGTGGCAATGCCGTTTGCATGGCTAACAAAAGTAAAAATAAAAAAAGGAGTGGAAGTTGGGTTTACACCTGGATATGAGGAAGGCACTGATGACCTTGAAAAGAAAGGTGAGCTTGTGTTTATGGATTGGCACGGTTTGAATCCAGACGATTCAGCAAATCTTGGCACATTAAAGTTTGAGGGACCTCTCGCTGTTAATTCAACTGGCAAGTTAGCTGTTACATGGGGACAATTGAAGAGATTCGGGCAATAAAATTGATTGACATTCTCTTTCAATAATAGTAAACTATGTATCCGTAGATATTTGTAAAAGTATACCAATTCTAATAAACATTATTTCATTAAGGGATTCAACATTTATTGTTTGCTGAAGGGACCTTTCTTCTGTAGGAGCGACCTCCTGATCGCGACCAGGAGGTCGCTCCTACAGGAAATCCCAGCAAATGACACATTATATATTAGAAATGGTAGTATTATGTACACTTTGTATGATGTCTGAAAAAACGCAGAAACAAGAAGAACTTTTTATCCAACTACTTGAAAAAGCCGATAGTTTATTAACTCGGTTGCAAATGCCTGCGGTTCAGTCAGAAAGTGCGGTATTTGATGATTATATAGCCTTTCGGTGGCGGCAACAAAACGGAACAGGCCAGATTGTGCCAGTGAAACATCCACACCTTGTAGATACCACGGATTTAATTGGCATAGACACGCAGCGCAACGCATTGGACAGAAACACACGACAATTCCTACAAGGATTACCGGCTAATCATGCACTGCTATGGGGTGACCGTGGTACCGGAAAGTCTTCTCTGGTTAAAGCGATGTTGAACCGTTATGCTGACGATGGTCTTCGGTTAATCAGTATCAGCAAAGAGGGGTTGATCCATTTACAGGAAATTACTGAACTGTTGTGGGAACGTCCGGAACGTTATCTTCTTTTTTGTGATGACCTCGCTTTTAGTGAAAACGAACCGGAATATCGTGAATTAAAAGCAATGTTGGAAGGTGGGATTTCCGAATGCCCCAATAACATTCTTATTTATGCTACCTCTAATCGTCGGCATTTGATGCCTCGGCAGGTGCGTGAAAACCGGTATCCCCAAAACGAAGAAGATGAACTTTACCCACGCGAGGCAACAGAGGAAAAAGTTTCACTAAGTGACCGTTTTGGATTACGGCTCGCTTTCTACCGAATTTCGCAGCGGACTTATTTACAAATTGTTTCCCATTATGCGCAAAAACATAGAATCTCTATGTCAACTGAGGAATTACATTGTGCAGCACTGGAGTGGGAAGCATCATCCAGCGGGCGTTCTGGTCGAGTCGCTTTTCAGTTTATCGCAGACCTTGCCGGACAGTTAGCACTTACTGATATTGGATAGCAAATTCTCATAGGTAGGATCACCAAATTCTATAATCATAGGAAGGTAAGTTCATGAATGACCTACAGACACTGCAGTACCTTTTCGACGTCCAAGGCTACTTAGTCATTGAAGACGTCTTGGATTCTGATGAGGTTGCTGAACTTAATCAACGAATTGATGAGCAAGAACTACCCGCACCAGGAAAAGTCCAAAGATTTGGGAGTGCGCCGGATGGTGCAGGTTTTTTACAGTGGGGCAAATCGTTTTGTCATTTGCTTGACCATCCGAAGATAATGGAAATTCTCCGCTTCCGATTAGGCGACTGCTTTCGGCTTGACCGAATTTACGGTATGTATATGCGCGAAGGCATGCCAAGAGGTGGACTGCATGCTGATTACGGTGCTTCGTCACCTACCTCAAATGCGAAACCGGGAGAATATTTCGCGTTTCGAGATACTGAAATTACGAACGGTTTTGTTGTGGTAACATGGAATTTGGCAGATACCGGTCCCGAATATGGCGGATTTTGTTGTATCCCCGGTAGCCATAAGAGCAATTATAAACTACCGCACGAGATTGCTGCAGCACCGGAAAATGCACCTTGTGTTGTTATCCCAAATGCCCCTGCAGGCTCAGCGATTCT
The DNA here is from genome assembly GCA_965221425.1 of Candidatus Poribacteria bacterium. GTDB lineage: Bacteria > Poribacteria > WGA-4E > WGA-4E > WGA-3G > MSPOR6. The sequence continues at coordinate 3,616,258 of OZ244889.1, forward strand.
GTTTTCTGAAGCACTGACACATGGCACTGCTGCATGGAATGGAAAACATCAGCGGCGCTCGCTTTTATATAAATATTGTGTCTCACACATGGCGTGGACATCCCGGCGCGTAGCACAACCGGAGGATATAGAATTGACAGAACGTCAAAAGGTTCTCTTTCGTGAACCGGCGGATCCGCACCGTCATTTTCCATCGCTCTTTTGAAGTGGAGGCGTGAACAAGCAACGATTATAACAATTTACAATCTGTTGCGTTGCCGTAAATTTGGAAATTAATATACCCAAAATTGATATTTTTGGCAGAACAGATTTAAATTTGTCCGATAACAAATATATAAAAAATGGAGGTTTTTATGAAAAAGCAATTCATCGTCTGCATAACACTTTTACTGTTGTTAGGCGGCATAACTTTAATACAAGCCGTGAACGCTGCTCCAAAAAATGGAAAGTTACGTGTTAGCGGTGATAATACCTGGGTCGTTTTTATAAACGGAGAAAAGGTCGCAGAAAGCGGAAATTGGCAGGTACCAACGGTCAGCGAGTTCACATTGGACAAGGGTTTTGCTGTAATTGCAGTCTATGTGCATGATGCGGAACCGGGTGCTGCTGGTAAAGGTGGTTTCCTTGCTGACATTATTCTTGACGATAAACCTGAATACATCGGCACAGGTGAAGACGGTTGGCGATGTGATTCTGGCATCCTTCTTGCTGATAGGAAAGATGGTTGGGAAAAAATCAATTTTGACGATAGTGATTGGGAAACAGAACTTCAAGTCTATGAAAAATTTGGAGGTGGTATCTGGGGATTTGGTGCGAATACGATGCGCCAGGTTTTGAATGACCCTGATTGTACAGCAAATTGGGTCTGGTGCGGTCCAAACGATGGAGAAGACGATATCTACTTCCGTTATACTATTGGTCAACTTCCTGTTGAACCTAAAGATAAACTTGCCACGTCGTGGGCAAAAATTAAAAATGATGTTATGTAACTTCTATGCGATAGGCGTGATTATCCTACCACAAAATCTGTAATCGCAGCTCCAGCCGCTTTTATAGTAAATCTGAAAATATATGGACATCTCAACGAACAACAATCCTCGCACCATGACGCTGGCAAGGTTTCCTAACCTTGCCAATGTCTAGGTAATTGTAGATTTCAGTATAAAAGGAGAATAATATGAAGAAATTTTTTGTTTTAGCAACTTTGGTCTTATGTCTCACTGTTTCCAGCTTGTGGGCAGCAAAACTCCGCATTAATGGAGACAACTCTTGGGTCGGTTTCATAAATGGTGAAAAGGTAGCTGAAGGCAATAACTGGCAGGTTGCAACTGTTACAGAATTTGAAATGCCTGATGGATATGCTGTCATTGGCGTCTATGTTCACGACGCAGAACCCGGTGCATCAGGGCGTGGCGGTGCATTGTTTGATGTGATCCTTGATGACGGTACCTATATACCGTCTAATGATACATGGAAGGCTGATGCAGGCGCGCCTCTTGCTGAACGCAATGACGGTTGGGAAAAAGTTGATTTTGACGACAGCGGTTGGGAAAATGCCACCCAACTTGACCAATTCGGGAGCGGTATCTGGGGATTCGGTGCTAACACAATGCGCGAAATCCTAAAAGATCCCGATTCAACGGCATTCTGGGTTTGGGCTGGTCCAAACGATGGCGCGGATGACGTATATTTCAGAAAAACCGTTGGCGATGTACCAACGCCTGTTGAACCCCAAGGTAAAATTACGACTACGTGGGGTGCCTTGAAAGCTGCAAGGTAAGGATTTACATTTAGGGAACGGTGTTTGTACCGTTCTCTAAACACAATAATTTCACGACCAACATTTGTCACATCTATTTTTCTGATTGAATAACCTGCGCGATTGTACTGAAAACATTCTCAATTTCGGATTCCTCAAGACATGAATACGCCACGCGTAATTCGGTTTCACTAAGCGCGATTGTGCCAATCCCATGTCCATTGAGAAGCATTTGACGCACCTTTTCTGCGTTCCCCGATTTGAGAGATAGACATATAAAATAACCCGCGTGACTTAGGTAGACTTCCCAAAGATTTGTGTACCGTGCATCAATGGTAACCTGTTTCACCTTTAATGCTCGTGCCTTAAGTATCTCGTAGTTGCGTTGTTTCTGTTCGGTATAGCCTGGTGCCTTCATCGCTGTAAGAATAAACGTTTGGGAAAGCTGTGCCGCACCTGATGTTTCTGTTCTGATGAGTCCGCTTAACTTTGCTTCAATCGCTTGCATTGCCTTATCTGGCAGCGCGAAAGTTAAAAAGCCAACTCGCAAACCCCACGCATATTCCTCTTTGGTTGCACCGTCAATTTTTACTGGAATCACGTTTGGATGGCATCCTACTAACATACCGAAAATGGATTCTTGCATTACCTCTACATCATACCAAAAACCTGTGTAAGCATCGTCAATCATCACGAGGATTCTGCGTCCGGTGTTAGCGCATGCTACAATTGCGTCCACTACCTGCTGTGCTTCGGCACGGGTAACAGCGTATCCGGTTGGATTGTGCGGAAAATTTAGCAGAATCAACAACTTATCGCCAGAAATCTTAGAGAGTGTCTTACTAAATCCAATGATGTCAAAACGCTTATCAGTGTTGAAAAATGGATAGGTTTGGACATCTGCTCCTGCCTTCGTTTGAAAGATGAGTCGATAATTGCCCCAAATTTTGTCGGGCAGAATGAGTGTATCACCCTTATTAACAAATAGATCTGCAAGTAGACTGAAGCCGTGCGTCATACCACTTGTCACAATAGGGAGGCTAAACGTTGCTTCGGCAAGTAATGGATTTTCTTTTCGAAGGTGCGCTTTCCACACCTGCCGTAATTCTGTATTTCCAAGTATCGGCGCATAACCAAAAATACCTTCAGGAGAAAGTTCCGGAACTAATTGGCGGGAAACGTCTAAGTGCATTATCTTATTATCTTTTAATGCGACTGCACGTGTTGCATTGAAACGATTCGCTTTTACATTTGCTTCTGCACTTTGGCTTAAGATGCCTTTTGGAAGATAAATACATTTTCCTAATTCAGAGAGTAGGGCGTAAATTTCTGGAGTGGCATCGCGAATCTGTTCATTTAATTCAATTGCTAATGGATTTAAATCTTGCATATTTTTCTGATATGTGTACACTATAGTAAAAAGGATGACTAAGCACATAAGTGAACAAGTATAACAATTGTGTGCTGATGATAACTTTATGTCAACTAAATTCTGCTAATATCAGTTTAATAGTAAAGATATAGTAAACTTTAGAATTAATTGGACATTAGGATCGGTTCGGTCAGAAAACCGAAACTACCGCAGACACTGTAGCACAACCTAACAGGTTGTGCTACAAAATGTCCCTTTAATTCTAAATGTCACTATAGTAATATCATTTGAAATTCGGTGGAGGTTACACATTGAGTATGAAATCATTTTTTAAAATCCTGAGTTTAATTGTATTTATTGTCATAATCATCGGTTTCTTGGTCTGTTTCTATCTTCTACAAGCACCCCCTATTGCCCAGCCTGACCCACCGAAGTTGCAAGTACACAAGCGAACAGCATTGCGCAGTAGACCTACTGTCAATTCAAAACCGATCGCATATACAAAAGATGTCTATCGCTTTAGTATTGACCAACTGTATATGAGCAATTTAAACAGTGGCGAATTTTCGAGCGAATTGGTATTTAGTGTCGCCCTCGGACAACGGGCTCTGTATAGTGCTGAACTATTGGATAAGGAATTAAAAACGGTGTTTAATTGGCAAAAAATGTTCACAGATTCAGGAACAGAAATTCGTTTAAGTTCAAAGTCACCTACAATTAATGTCCTGATAAGTGGTAAAGATTGGCTTCTTAAGGATAGTACTGGAGCCGGTTTTAGCGTTCAAAAAAATAAGAATGCGCTTGACATTTATCTGCCTAATTTACAGGACGCATTTAACAATAACAGAATCACACTCTCGCCAGATATAGAATTCTCCATTGAAAAAGTTGGTAAACAGTGGTTGGTAAAGGATAATATGTCTCAACAAACTTACGAAATCAGGAATGACACCAAAAACAAAAAATTGGATGTATTTCAACAATCTAAGTATCCTATTCAACCGTTTCTGTTTCAGATAGATTCATCTGCTATGACCGCTTTAGCCGAAGGAAAATTTCCCAAAGACTTGCGCGAAGGATTTGTAAGTCAGAAAATTCCTTTGTCGCGAAACGCTAAACTAATTGCTGATAGTAATGGTGTGAATTGGCGAATAACCGACGGATCACAAAAATATAACATCCGAAATGAAGATGGATGGTTGAAGGTTTACATTGATCTTGAAAGTAGCTGGTTTCTCGTCCAATTTGATGGTAGTATAAAAGGATGGATGCAGCGTGAAAGCGGCACTGTTTTCTTATCCCCTGAGCCAACACTCAGCTCCCGCCAGCAACTTAAACAAAAATTAGTCGCATTCTTTGAGAATTTAAAAGCGAAAGTAGGTATATCCAATCAACCTGATCAAATCCAAAATACGGAACTTTCCGAATAGCAGGACGAATATTTCTTCTTTTGATATAGGCTAAACATTATTGCCAACATCCTAATACCATTTCTGATATATAATGTCTCTTTTTTGTAGCATAAACTTCATAGTTTGTGCCACATTCCGCTTCATTTCTAACAACCGCTAATGGACAAAAATTGATAGAAATAGTATAACAAGCAATCAAGATTGATAAGTCAGCATCAATGCTTAAAAAACATGAAAATCCTTTTCCTATCCCCTACCGTGCCTTACCCACTCACAGACGGTGGGCGTATCCGTGTTTTTAACCTTCTCAAACAAATTGCAGAAAATAATGATGTAACACTCCTGGCACTTGAAACACAACCGACAGATACCGAAAGTATTTTATACATAGAAAACTTAGATATTAAAGTTCACCTTGTCCCAAATTCGTTAACACTTCCACGCATATCATTCAACACACTTGTCTCGGCTTTTTTCAAAAGGCAACCCATTACTGTAGCACGTTACAATGTGCCTGCTTATCGGCAAAAATTAAGGGAATTGTTGTCAGCAGAGACCTTTGATCTCGTCCACTATGAGATGTTTCACACTGCACAATTCTATTCAGAAACAGACCTACCGCGTGTGCTTTCACAACAAAACGTTGATTCTGCTATTTGGCGGAGATTACAAGGTGAGACTTCTAATCTGTTTTACAAGTTTGCTTATTGGACTCAACAACTTGCATTTCAACGTTATGAGCGGGTAATAAGTCCTAAGTTTGATGCAGTTACGTGTACATCCGATATTGATGCTACTGTTTTTCAAGAACATTGTGCTGAAGGTACTGTTGCGGTAATCCCAAACGGGGTAGACGTTACACATTACCGCCCCGACTTCACATCTGAAGAACCGGCACATCTTATCTATATCGGCAGCATGGATTGGTACCCAAACGAAGATGCGGTGTCATTCTTTGCTGAGGAGGTGTTGCCGCAGATTCAGAATAGGGTGCCAGATGTTAAATTTTCTATTGTTGGCGGTAATCCATCGGCGCGTGTGCAAACGTTAGGGGAAAAAGAAGGTGTTGTTGTTACAGGACGTGTGCCTGAGATTAAGCCTTACTTCGCTGAAGCGACGGTTTTTGTTGTGCCTTTACGTATTGGGAGTGGAACGCGCTTAAAAATACTTGAAGCATTGGCAATGGGTAAAGCAGTTGTCTCTACCACAGTTGGTGCTGAAGGTTTGGCTCTCCGAGACGGTGAGGAGATATTTATTGCTGATGAACCGAAAACGTTTGCAGAGGCAGTTACGCAATTGCTGACAGATTCTTCACTACGCCAAAAGATCGGTGAAAATGGTCGCGCGCGGGTAGAGCAAGATTACGATTGGCGGAACATTGGCAAGAAACTGCTTGCAGTTTATGAATCAGTAATAGAAAAACGCAATGAGTAGTTTTGGGATTGAAGAAAATTTTTAAAAACGCCATAAAATCAGACACAGACTGGGTTTAATATAGTTTAGTGTGGGAGAATCTTAAAAACTCCCACACTAAACTATGTCGCAAGATTATTTCTTGCACCTCTTGCGAGGTTTGTTGGTTTCCTTAACTGTCGTTTTAGGATAACGCTTTGCTACCCACGGTTTTACATATCTTCCTGTGATAGTACTACGATACCTAATGACTGGCTTTATAAGTATTTATAAGTATTTATAAGTATGATTGCCCTGGTGGGATTCAAACCCACGACCTGAAGATTGGAAATCAACTGCTCTATTCAACTGAGCTACAGGGGTATTGAGGGATTGTTTATGGCAATCCCTCTTACACCTAACAATTAAAGCATTAAAAAGAGGTTTAATCAAGTAAAAGTTAAAAAGTGCTGAAAACCTTGATTATTACTGAGTTTTCGCTTGACTGAAAATGTCAAAAAATGGTATAATATAAACAAGAAAGTAGGGTAGCAGGAACTACCCTATTGAACCAAAAAACTGATTTTATGCTTGATTTATGTAGCTGCTTTTGTCCTTGAATTAGTATATTTACACATTCTTTCACATGTAGCGATTTCAAAATCAAATCCACATATATAATGGTATCCGAAGTTTTTACTGAAAGGCATTATTCTATCTGTATTATCTACATACATATAATGTTGCTTGAAGTATTTTGCAACATATAGAGCATTTTCTTTGGATTTATCTTTATCATCATCTAATATAACTAATTTTGGAATTCCTTGATGTAGATTTTCATGATCTAGTTTAAATGTTCTGCTGCCTATTTTTTCTGAATTTTTAGGAATTTCAACGTCTAAATGAGAATTTGCTGAATCTAATACTTGATTTTCTTTCATTGGATTTCTCCTTTGTAGGTTGGAGGAGCAAAAGCCCCTCATCGTTAGTTTGTTAAGTATGTCGTTGTATTTAGATATTAAACTGAGAACCTATCGAATTGGTGTTTAACATCTTTTGGCATTGAGGTATTAAGAGTTTTCCATCCGAATTCTCGATTGGAAAGAACCCAATTTCTTAGTTCTGGAGTGAGAGGATAACGGAAATGTTCATTTTCAATGGCGATGACAAAGCCTTTCCACATTCTTTTGTGGTATTCATCTATCGCCTCGTCTCTCTTCTTTTCGTCATCTTGCAGGCTTTTCCAGATAAAATATGCTACAACGATAGCAAAGACACCGAAAATTATCATATTGTACCCCTTGAATTGTAGGTTTGATCATCCAGCAAATCTCAACTTTTCCACAAAAGAAGTGAGTATCCTTGACGATCAAACTAAGTTATCCAATTTTCAATCAGATATGGGATACCCACAGTCTGCGGATAACTTAGTTTGATCTGTTAAGAAGTCTACAATTTTAAGAAAGGGAATGTCAAGACAAAGGTGAGAATTGGAAAATTTTAGGTAAAAATAACGGGAAACGCAATCCCAAAACTACTCATTGCGTAGAAAATAGAGTGTATCTCATAAATCATTCACATTGTACAGAGAGGTGCCTGTAGTCGTGGATTAGATAATACGGGGGAATCTAAAAAATCCGATTTATGAGATACGCTCCATATTTGAGTTTAGGAAGATTTTTCAGCTTCACCTTCCGCTGCAGCTTGGCGTTCCAACTCTCCACGCCAGCCAAGCACCATCCCAGATTTTATATGTTTTATGTCAAATCCAGTGTATCGGTCTTCAAGCGTATCACCAAGTTTCTGGGTTTCTGCCCAACGGTCCCAGGCGGTTTTCATCCACTCGTGTGGTAATGCCTCTCTCACAGTCGGATCAAGCTGCCATGCGTGGCGCACATCCGTGACTGAAGGTTCTCCTGTGAATTCACCGGACCACTTTGACCAGCCGATTGACAATGTGTTTCGTTCACGTTCAGGGACGGTATGCCCTGTATGAATAGTAGCCCCATTTCGGATCAGTGCTTCTCCCGCTTTCAGTCGAATCGCTACTTGACCTGGCAACGGGTCACTACCGTTCCAACTGGGTGTATGCGGAACACCTTGATCTTTCATCGATTTCGGTAAAAGCACATCATGCTCAAAAGGAGTCCGCCATCGGTCATGGCTACCGGGAACAAGCTCATGGCACTCGTCATCTGCAAGCGCTAAGAACATGCTTACCCCGTTTCGCTCTTTGAGATTTTTCGCGTTTCTTTCGCGAATTTCTTTCCAACGGATCCTTTCAACCTCCTCGGAATATGCTTCAGGGCCATCGCCCCTAACCTCACGTTGAGCGAAGTAGCTCTTTCCTGTACCCCACCACGTTACGTCTCTGTGCCAACCCAGTTTATTCTCATGTGTCCGTGGATTTGCCCACAACAACATACCGCTAAACGTGAGGTTTTCAGGTTGAAGCCCGTGACACCAAGAAGCAACGAAGTCTAAGAAATCTGTTGAACCGTGGAATTCCGAGAAACTGGGTTCGCCAAAAGCCGGATGAATAATTCCGCGAATTGCCCACGGTTGTTCCTGCCCTGTACGGTGGACATATCCTTTTGAACAGTCGATGGCATCGTATCTGTTTTCAGGCGCACATGCCTCTGTAACACGGCGTCCTGCCTCTCTAAGTATAGGAATCCAAGGATTATCAACAAAGTCGTTGATAATAACAAAACCGTGTTCCTTCAAGTGGTCTAAACGTTCTGGTGTAGCACCAGGTGCTGAATGTTCAGGGTTGAAATCAGCAAAAGCTGGTGCGCGATAGGTTTCCGTCGTCGGTGATTCATTAGCGTCCATTTCATTTTCTCCTTTCGGTGTATGTTGAGAATGTCGTTGCACCGAAGTCAGTTTTAAATGTATGGTGATAGATCGAATTCACGCTTACGTTCCTAATAGTGTCAAAATTATGACATTAAATTGTAAATTTGTCAAATTAGCAATGGCGTAAAAAAAATCTATACCTTGACATCAGGACATTGATATGCTATACTAAACAAAACAGATTATCAAGGATAGTTTGCAATTCAGATATTGTGAGTTTACAATGTCCTAAGTATAAAATAAAAGAAATGGAGTGCTAAACCTATGGATTTCAAACAAGCATTAGATAATAAAATTTTCGAGTATAATTTACTCGATCATCCGTTTTATCAAGCGTGGAGTGCAGGCAAATTACCTGTTGAAGCTTTAAAATGTTATGCTCGTGAATATGGTGCTTTTATCTCAACGCTGCCGAAAGGCTGGGAGACATTGAACGATGCTGAGACAGTGGAAGAGGAGACAGAACACATTGACATGTGGGCAGATTTCGCAGACGGTCTTAACACACAGGTCTCTGAAGCACAGATCCCACAAGTTAAAACGCTGTTAGAAACAGCAGGAAACCTTTTTTCTCAGAGTGAAACAGCATTGGGCGCGCTTTATGCTTTTGAAGCACAGCAACCAGAAACAGCGAAGTCAAAGTTGGCTGGTCTGAAGGAATTCTATCAACTTCCTGAAAAGGTGGAACCGTATTTTGAAACGCATTCACATAATGAGCATGAAGCGGAAAAACTGCTTGCGCGAATCAGTGACTTACCATCAGATTCTCATGAGAGCGTCGTGCAGGCCTGTGAGCAGATGAGTCGTGCTTTGTGGGATGCACTCACAGGAATTCACGATGCCGAATGCGCATGATACGGTGAAAGCATATTTTGACGCACTTGTGGCAAGAGATGCTGAACCCCTTATTGTGATGATGCTTCCTGCTGCACACTATGTGAAAATAGGCACCGATACTGGCGAAATCGTTGAAGGTGAGGAAAGAATTGCGGCATATTACCGTAACCATGTCGAGAGTACTGAGGATTTCAGCATCACATTTATCAACCTTGATGTGCAAGAACGCGAGAATGTCGCTTGGTTCTATACGCAACAGGTGTGGAAACTCAAGTGGCAAGGCACTGCCGAAGAATTTGTGATGCGAATGACAGGTGTTTTGGAAAAGATTGACGAGTCGTGGAAGTTCGCGCAAATTCATGCTTCTATTGGTGTCCCAACAGCTTAGTTTTCAATGGAGATGTTCTTGCAAATTTCGGCTATCTCTTTTGATGGTGACATGACCTTATGGGATTTTTTGAAGGTGATGCGCCATTCGCTCAAACACACGTTAATGGAGCTGCAGAAGCAGGTCCCAACTCAGCGTGCTTTAGAACTTACAATTGATGAGATGATTGTGATTCGGAATCAATTCGCGGAAGAGGTAAAAGGCAAAATCTGGAGTCTTGAAGAAATTAGGCGGCGTGCTTTTGAACGGACACTTGAACATATCGGACACCCAAATAGTGAACTTGCTGCGCATCTGAATGCAATATATCTGAAACACCGTTTTGAAGATATAGAGTTATATCCTGACGTTATACCAACTTTTAATGTTTTAGCACCGCATTTCAAGTTAGGGTTACTCTCGAATGGAAATACCTATCCAGAACGCTGTGGACTTGAAGAACGTTTTGCCTTTGTTATTTTTTCTCAAGATGTGCAAGTTGAGAAACCGGATCCAAAGATCTTTGAGATAACGGCACAACAAGCGGGTTGTGAATTCGCGCAGATGCTTCATGTAGGAGACTCACTTGAAAACGATGTTGCGGGGGCACAGAACGTTGGGGCACCTGCAGTCTGGCTCAACCGAGATGGCATAATGAACAATACAGAAATCCAACCTGATTATGAAATAGTTTCTTTGACTGAAATTCCGACAATTTTAGGGTTGGAAAGGAGAAAGTTATGATTGCAATTTCTGAAGAACTTCGACAGGCAGTTCAGAATTCCAAGGACAACCTTGTGCGTCTTGTGGACCCAGAAACAAATGCTGAGTATGTTGTGTTACCTGCGGAAATATTCGCCCAGCTGCGAAAAGGACTTTATTATGATGACAGTCCCATAACTGAAGAAGAGCAGACTGCTTTGCTTGTTGAAGCAGGACTCCGTGCAGGTTGGGATGATCCGGAGATGGATGTTTACAATGAATTGGACCCGCGGAGAAAAGATGAAAGCTCAACGCGGTGACATTGTCATTATAGATTTTCCATATAGCAATCACACAGGTAGCAAAATCCGTCCAGCATTAGTTGTGCAATCAGACGTGTGGAATCAGCAAATTGATGACACAATTCTTGCTATCATCACTAGTAGTTCTCGACGTAAAGTTGGAGCATCTACGCAGCATTTTATTGATGTTTCAACAGTTGAAGGACAACAAACAGGCCTTCACTTTAACTCCATTGTACAATGTGAAAATCTGGTCACTCAAGATCAAGAGATGATTCTGCGCGTTATCGGTAGACTCTCCGATTCTGTGATGCAGCAGATAGATGTTTGCCTGAAATCCGCATTAGGCATTCACTAAGTGGAATATCGAATCCGTAGGAAAATAGATAATGCCAAAGCGCGACTATTACGCAATTTTGAAAGTTCCACGCAATGCCTCTGCAGATAATATTAAAAAAGCTTATAGGAAACTTGCCCTAAAATATCACCCTGATAAAAATCCAGACAATAAGGCGGCAGCAGCCACATTTCGAGCAGTGACGGAAGCTTATGAAGTGTTGTGTGACGACGCACAACGGAAACGCTACAACCAAAATTATTCACCTAAACCGAGTTTTGACGTAGTTTTTGGTCAAGATGGTGCTGAAATGGTATTGATTCCCGCTGGAGTATTTCCGATGGGAAGCACCAACGGAGAGGCAGACGAAAGCCCCATCCATTCTGTCCATCTTGACGATTTTTATATGGATAGATATGCGGTCACTAATGCACAGTATAAAGCATTTATTGATGATAACCCGCAGTGGTGCAAGCACAGTATTCCGCAGGAATATCATGATGGAAACTATTTGAAACTTTGGGATGAAGGGAGTTTTCCGATTGGGAAAGGCAATCATCCGGTTGTTTCAGTAAGTTGGTATGCAGCAATGGCATACACACAATGGGCAGGAAAGCGGCTACCAACGGAGGCAGAGTGGGAAAAAGCGGCACGTGGTGGATTGGTAGGTAAAACCTATCCGTGGGGAGATTCAATCGATAGGCACAAAGCAAACTACGGAAAACGTTGGGATGGAAGGATCGCTACCATTCGTATAACACCGGTTGGGAGTTATCCTCCGAACAGATACGGTTTATGTGATATGGTAGGTAATGTGCGTGAATGGTGTCTTGATGCGTATGATGCTGATTATTATAAGCACTCACCACCCCAAAATCCAATTGCCGATGGTGAGATTGAAATGGTTCTCTCTAATTTTACGAGTATAAAAAATTCTCGCGTGTTTCGTGGAGGGACATGGTATTATCCTGCTGAATACTTACGCGTTTCATTTCGATCAAGAGATATTCCCTCTTTTGCCGTTACCAGTGTTGGGTTTCGATGTGTGAAAAAAGGAATAGTGTGATCACCTCTACACAAAAATATCTTTTTCATCAATACCTTCGCCAAAAATAGTTGAATAAATTGGGCAGATGTCCTAAAGTTGTAGAAACTCAATCAATAACTTTGAAAGGACACTTGCCCATGCAAGAGATTATAGCACTTCTTACAGTCCAATACCTTCGCCAATTATCCTGGGTTTAATTTAGGTTGTGTGTAGTGAATAGCACCGATTGATCCCAGATGTTCATTGATTTGCTGAATAACAATAGGTTCAGATTTTTGCGGAAGTATTTTTAATGTTTCGTATAGATACTTCACACCTCGGTAGTGTGCCTTAAGGTCTAAAACACTATAAGCTGTCCATGACAACGGTGTGTATCTATGAGTTTAGCACGGACATTGACCATAAACATTGACAGGTTCACCGCATTGTTTACCGGTATCTTGTTGACATTCATAAAACCTTGTAATCCCCGATATTGTTTTGCATCTCGGAAGTTGAACTCAATTTGAAAACGGAGGGAAAAATAATCAATCATTATTAAACCCAGGATAATTGGCGAAGGTGTTATTTATGAGGTGGGAATTATTTCTTTATGTACTTTTTTACAGTTGTTATCGAAATTGAATGAGTCTCATGCAAGCAAGAGCTAATTCCAGTTTTGAAATTATGTCCTGAACATCTGCTTGCATCTCCTGACGTGCAATAAACATTAGGTTTGGCATATCTTTACTCTTACGCTGAAGTATTGAAAAACGACAAAGTGAATCATATAGCAAATTTGGCATAGAATTTGGATTAATTTCATGAGATTGTTCAAATGCTAACAAAGCTGCTTCCAAGTTACCTTCGTTGAATTGCTCAATACCACGTTGTGTGAGTTCGTTTGCTTTTTCATGTCTTGATAGATAGTCTAACAATTGTTGTTCAGTCATTCGGTTAGTCCTTTGTAAGTTGGAGGGGCAGAAGTCCCTCGTTGTATGAAAAATTTGACTTCTAAAGATGTTCTGGTATAACATCATCAACAGCAGTATTAGCTTCAAGCAGAATGTCCCAAATGTCAATATTTGAAAGCGAGAAATCCAATCCCCACATATAGCGTGCTTCAGTTACTAACATTCGTTTGATCACATTACGCAGACAAAAAGATCGTTTATCTACCGCGTTTTGTTCATCAGAAATGAGAAGTGCAGCTGTGTTCTCATTAAAATAGCGACCGCTTGAAACAACATGAAAATAAAGTTCGTCTTTAGGCATATCGGGAAATTTATCCAGGTAGAAAAGGAACACACGCTTTTTATGTAGTGCGCGTTTCTTCCCCCATTTATACGCCTTTTTGAGAGTACGTCTATCTAACACTTCTGAAAACCAAGACATTTACCATCTCCATGCTATAGGGAGTCGTTTAGGTGACATAGCAAATGCAAAGGTGTTGTGTCCCCTTAAACAACTTATCAAGTATAAATATGATGTTAACTTTGAGGTTCACGAATTTTACACACACGAATTTTGTCAATGTTACTTGATTATGGGGGAGACCGTGTCTTGCGACACGGGTAACATTCTCCACCCAAAATTCGTGATGTTAATAACATACTACAATTGGAAGGATTTTGTCAAATTAAAATTTCAGGGAAAAATTGGGGGCAGGAAAATGGCTTCTGGCAAGTCCAAAACTACTTATTGTGAATTTCTTTACCTATAGCTTGCAATAGCCTTCAGTTTCACTATCCAAAACCAATAATTATCACCTATGAGTCGAAAACTCATTTTTCACACACTCGGCAACCTATTAATTTGTCTCGCTGGCACAATGCTTTTGCCATTGGTCATAGCCATTTATTACCACTTCAGCGCAGACGAACCGCAAAAGGATCTGTTCGCTTTTGTTTATGCTACTGTTCTTACCTTATGTGTCGGTTTAATCCTCCGCTTCACCCTAAAACCGACAGAACCGGAACTCGGCATACGTGAAGGATTTGCCATTGTCGCTTTAGGGTGGGTGTTTGTCGCGCTCTTTGGCGCGTTTCCCTATCTTTTCGCAGATGTTTTCTCAGCAGAAAATCGTACTTCTTTAGAAGAATTCGCGTTCTGCTATTTTGAATCTATGTCCGGCTTTTCAACAACCGGTGCGACAATATTGGAAGAAATTGAACATCTTTCTCATGCCATGCTGTTTTGGCGCAGCTTCAGCCATTGGCTTGGTGGCATGGGAATTGTTGTGCTTGCTGTAGCAATACTCCCGATGCTTGGGGTTGGCGGCATGCAGCTGTTTCGTGCTGAAGCACCAGGCCCCCAAACAGATCGGCTAACACCACGTATCGCACAAACAGCCAAATTGCTGTGGGGAGTCTATATTTTACTCTCGTTCTTGGAAACGATATTACTCTGGCTCGGGGATATGACTCTTTTTGACGCGCTCTGCCATACCTTTGGCACAATGGCAACCGGCGGATTTTCAACAAAAAACGCCAGCATCGCTCACTACAATAGCGTTTATATTGAAGTTGTTATCATTGTTTTCATGTTTCTTGCAGGCACCAATTTTGCCTTACACTATCGTGCTCTCCGCGGCGATATCAGAAGTTACTTCAAAGACACTGAATTCCGATTTTATTGTGTCGTAATTCTTTTGAGCATTCTTCTCGTTTCATGGAATACCGTCAAATTTGAAATTGCCGATGGAAAAGTCCCTTACGATTCCGTGGGAGATGCAATCCGCTACGGCGCATTCCAAGTGCTATCTATAACGACAACAACAGGCTATGGCAGTGCTGATTTTGAGACGTGGCCCGCTTTATCTCAGTTTATATTGGTAACCCTTATGTTTTATGGTGGATGTGCTGGATCAACAGGCGGTGGGATGAAGCAGCTCCGCTTCCTCCTACTTATTAAACAGAGTGGTGCTGAAATTAAACGACTTATTTTCCCACATGCTGTCCTCCCTGTTCGTGTTAACGACAGAGTTGTACCACCTGAAGTGCTTACCCACATCCTCGGTTTCTTCTTCTTTTTTATTGGCATTTTTGCTATTGTGACATGTATTATGACAATCTTAGGATTAGATTTAATTACCGCCGCAGGGTGTACAATTGCTACAATGGGGAACATCGGACCTGGACTTGGTGAAGTGGGACCGCTTGATAATTATGCTCATATTGCCACTGCAGGTAAATTTATTCTAACTTTCTGCATGTTACTCGGCCGTCTTGAACTCTATACCGTGCTTATCCTCTTTTCACCGAATTACTGGAAAAAATAATATAATATGAATACCGACAAACTCCGCAGAGAATATCAATCACACGGCGGATTAGACGAAAATAATATTACTAAAGATCCGTTTGAGCAGTTTGAAAAATGGTTTACTGATGCTACAGAAGCAGGCATTGATCTGCCAGATGCAATGACATTAGCGACCGCAACCCCAGACAGCATCCCTTCTGCTCGTATGGTTGTCCTTAGAGGGTTTGATCCAAATGGCTTCTGTTTCTATACAGACTATGACAGTCAAAAAGGAAAAGAATTGGCAGAAAACCCGCATGCAGCACTTGTTTTCTATTGGAAAGAATTAGATCGACAAGTCCGGAGCAACGGCACCGTTGAAAAGATGACAACAGATGAATCAGATGTATATTTCGCCAGTCGTCCTGTTGACAGTCAACTTGCTGTCTGGACAGAACGGCAGAGCATCGCTATTCCTGGGAGAGAACATCTGACGACAAACTTCAAAAGAGCTGAACAAACTTATTCAGGCAATGCTATTCCGCGTCCGCCGCATTGGGGAGGCTACAGACTCATTCCACATACCTTTGAATTTTGGCAAGGGTGTCCAAGTCGTCTTCATGACCGGATTCGTTATACATTGGAAGAAAATGGGAACTGGGAGATAGAAAGGTTATCACCATGATGTGATACCATTTCTGAATAAACGTATAATTCATTTTAAGTCCATCCTTTAGGAGAACAAATAATGAGTGAAGTATATGGCACACAACCGCTTAAAGTCCACATTGCTGTAGAAAATTTTGGACCGATAGAAAAAGCAGAGATAGATTTGCGTCCGCTCACTGTGTTTGTCGGTGAGAGCAACACCGGTAAGACATACTTTGCTGCGCTTATCTATGCGTTACACCCCAGCTTTGAAGGTTCTACTAAATGGCTGAAACCGCAGACGGAACCGAATCTCAAGCTCGGCAAGTTTTTTAGTCAGGAGCTTAAAGAGTGCTTTAATCTGAAATCGGTTTCTGAGTTAAAAAGATTTACTGACAACTCATGCGATAAACTGAGTGTATCACTAAAAGTGTCTTATGATAGTAATTCGGCACTTGAAATGGATTGGACGTTTGACAGTAAACATGTTGGTTCCGCAGAAATTAAGACAGTTTCCAACGAAAAACTTGAAATTAAAGAATCTGAGATGCTATGGGTTAGAGAAAACCAGAAAATACTGTCAGTATATTATATTCCCGCTGCTCGGCGAGGTATAATGCTAACATACGAAACTTTTGCAAATTTGCTTGTAGCAGACAAATTCAATTTTAGTTTTGAACGTATTGGTATATCTAAATGGATCTTTGATTTTTTAGAACAAATTATACATTTTGATGAACATAGGACATCTTCAGATGAAATGCTCAACATTGCTAAAGCATTGGAGAATGAGGTAATACATGGAAAAATAGCGGTCAACAAATCCGCAGAGGCAGCATATCCAGAAATTTTCTATCGACCACAAAATACGAAAGAAAAATTGCCAATAAGCCACACTTCCTCAATGGTATTAGAACTTACCCCTTTAGTGTTATTTTTGCGCGGTGTTGTAAAACCCGGTGATACGCTTATTATTGAAGAACCAGAAGCCCATCTACATCCCAGAGCGCAAACCAAAATAGCTATTACACTTGCAAGATTAGTCCGCGTAGGCGTACGTGTGATTATAACAACCCATAGCGATTGGCTCCTTGAGCAAATTGGCAATTTGGTTCGTGAAGGCGAGGTTATGAAATTAAAAAAGAATAATACAGAACAACCGCCGACTTGGTTGACCACAGAAGAAGTTGGCGCGTGGTGGTTCCACGCAGACAAACCTATGGAGGAAATTAAGTTTGATCGTATTGAAGGGTATAACCCACCAGATTACTACGACGTCGCTTCGGGCCTCTATAATAATGCCGTTGAGTTTCAACAACAACTCCAAGAAAAGGAAAATTAATTTTCTTAGTTATGATGTCTTGTTACACAAAAATATTAAAAGCAAAAGGAAGTAATTAGTGCAAGAAAGTGAGATACTTAGCCAGATGCGTCAACTGGTAGGTGAAGAAAACCTTATTAGTTCGTGCAGTGGAGGAGGTTGTCGTGTTTACCTGACAGATATACCACCTGAACGCCTAATAGTAGATGTAGACAGACTATTTGATGCACACGGACTTAAAAGTAAACGATGTGATAGGTTCGTTCTTTTTACCAACCTTAACAAAGACTCACTGGTTGTTGTTCTAATTGAACTCAAGAGTGGCGGTTTCAATACAACAGATGTTTTTCAACAGTTACAATTGAGTGCTGATTTTATTTCTGGCATCATCCCGAAGGGTTGTATGACTGAATGCATACCAATTCTGTTTCATGGTAAAGGGATGCGTAAAGTGCAGAATACAGATCTCAGACGATCAGAAGTTCTCTTTCGTGGTGAGAAAGTTCCTATTCGACGAAATAATTGTGGAACACGAGAGAATTTAGCAAATGTTTTACGTCAAGCGAAAGTGTTGCCCTAATCCATTCCCTAACTCCACAACCTATCATGTGAACGTTCCGCATCCCATTCAGTTGTCGGATTGAAATATCCTGCCTCCTCTGCATGCAGATGTTCTTGGATTACTTCTTCGTTGAGTTCAATACCTAAGCCCGGCGTTTCAGGCACCGTAATATATCCATCTTGAATAATCGGATTCGGCAACCCAGTAACCATCTCATCCCACCATGGATTGTCCACAGAGTGATTCTCTAACACCATGAAGTTTGATGTCGCCGCAGCGCAGTGAACGCTCGCCATCGCGCAGACAGGCGTGCCTGCCATGTGCAGTGCCATTGCAATTCCGTGTTCTTCCGCAAGATCACCGATTTTCTTTGTCTCCAAAATCCCTCCTGATGTTGCAATATCGGGATGGCAGATCGCAATCGCCCGATTTTCAAACAACGGCATAAAATCCTCTTTGCAGTAGATGTCCTCACCTGTGCAAATTGGTGTTGCACACGAATTGGAAAGACGCACATATTGATCCGTATATTGCCACGGCACCATATCTTCTAACCACGCGAGGTTATATTTCTCCAATGCCCTTGCAAGACGAATACAATCCTCAATACCGATATGTCCGAAATGATCTACGGCAAGCGGCACTTCATAACCGATAATGTCCCGAACTGTTCCTACATACTCACACAATATAGCGATACCTTTTTCTGTCAAGCGGATGCCAGTGAAAGGATGCATCAGATTGTGTGTCCCTAAATGTCCATCAGGAGCAGAGAGAGTCCCGGGCGTGCCACGGAGCAATCCAACACCTATATCCATCTTCAGAAAGGTAAATCCTCTGTCAATACGTTCCTGCAGCTTGTTGCCCATCGCTTCAGGGTCTTTGAGCGACGGTGTATCGCTATAACATCGAATTTTATCTCGGAATTTCCCACCTGCAAGTTGATAACACGGTACACCGTAGGCTTTGCCCGCAAGGTCCATCAATGCCATCTCTATTCCACAAACACCGCCCCCTTGACGTGCATGGTGACCAAATTGCTTTATCTTCCGAAAAATTTTATCTACGTTACAAGGATTTTCACCCAAAATTCTGCTTTTGAGCATCAACGCATAAGTCGGACTTGCGCCATCACGAACCTCCCCAAACCCATGTATCCCTTGATTGGTATCCAGTTTCAAAATAGGGCCACCCACTTGCGTTCGGACTATACGCATGTCGGTAATTTTCAATTCCGAAGGACGTGAAGCAGTATTCACATTTGATAGTATTTGTGATGTTTCCATCTGATTTCCTTTAGTAATATGTTAAAGCGGTATCCAAAACGCCTAAATGAAGGGCTGCGCGTTGTTCAAGCGGCCACACAGTCGGTGTTTCGGTGATGATGACATGTTCGCTATGGAAATGTAGTAGGTAGGGCGCTAAGCCTTGCGTGCCCCATTCTGAAGCAACTTTGTAGACACCATGTGCAATGGCGGTGGTATCTTCCCCTGAATCTTCAGTATCTATCGGACCGATGCTCTTGACTGCATCTGCAAGTTGAGGACCGATATGCTGTTCATCCCGTTTGCCTTCATATAGGTAAAATCCCGTTGCGTCATAATCTTCATGAAAATCTATCGCTAATGAGAATTGGGTTTGACCAAGTGCTTTTTTGACGATTGCCACTTCAGAAACTTCTTCGGTTTCAAAAGAGCGGTTAATATCTACACCATCTCGATTTTCTCGTGTATCGTGAACATAACCGTACGGATTGACACACGGAATTACGACAAAGGAAAACCGTTTTAGGAGTTCCGCGTTGTCACGAGCTAAGAACTGTAGAACTGCTTGGACGCCTGCTGGTTCATCGCCGTGCACACCTCCCGTAATCAGGACCTTTTTAGGCCCGTTTGCTGACGATTCAAGACAGATTTGATATATTGGATAATCGTGAATCGTTCCGATTAAATCCAACGGCAACTTCAAATCGTTCAATCTATTGACAATATCAGAATAATCCCGCAATGTAAACTTATCCTTTGTTGTCCGAAATGTCCAGTCAAATCAACCTATTTTTGTGTGGTACGCCACTCTGCAAAATCCTTTTCAATCTCTTCAGACCACTTCCGATCAATTTCGCCGGGTGTGTAGGTGCCTTCTCGCAAACGTTGATGTCCGAACCGATCGCGGAGTTGAACCTCCTCACCCTGTTCAACCACCTGCTGTGCAAAGTGCGGGGGAATAAAGATAACGCCACCACGTCTACCTAAAACTACATCCCCTGGTAAAACGGTCGCTTCAGCAATGCGGATAGGGATGTTAATACCGGTGAGTGTGACGTTTGCGATGCCTGTTGGGTCTATACCGCGCACAAACGTGGCGAAATCGGGCAATTCATAGATACCATCCAAATCTCGGATACCACCATCAATCACCATGCCTGTCCCTGTTTTGGCGTAGATGGAATTGCCAAGGTTATCACCCGCGAAAGTACCTTCCTTGACTTTACTGAAAAGGTCAACAACAATGACGTCATCTTGTACAAGCGTATCAATCACCCATGAGTTTTGCCCGCCGACGCGTTCCTCTTTTTCACCTTGTGCAGAGACGGCATCGTTGAAATCGGGGCGTATCGGCACAAAGGCGCATGTCACTGCCCTCCCTACGAGAACACGGTCCGGATGCAGATTCATCCAATCACCTGCAAACTGAAACCTATAACCGTTCCCGTTAAGCACACCCCACGCCTGCTCAATGCTGATTGCCTTCATTCGTTGAAGAATATCATCAGGAATGCGGGGACGTCCATCAGGAAACCGATCCCCTTCCCAATTGTGCGTCATGGCAAGGATGTTTTCTTTATTGATAAGTTGCACTTTTACTACCTTTCAGAGCGGAATTAGCTACTTTATAGTCCAGCGTTCTGCCACACCTGATCAAGTGATTCCGCTGTGGCTTTTGCAGCATCGGCAGGTTCCATATCGTTCACTTTTTTGCTGAACGGTTCTGGTGTCACAGGACCATCATAACCGACTTCGTTTAATATTTGCATCAATTCGGTAAGCGGAATAACACCAGTCTCAGCGGGTAGGCAACGGATATTGTCAATTTGTTCATCTGGGTCAATCCCTGCTGGCGCATCATTGATATGGACATAAACAACGTCCGATGCAGAAAGTTTTCTCACATCATCAACGGTAGAACGACAGGTGTACCAGTGCCATGTATCAAAGAGTAATCCAACGTTGCCCGTGCCAACTGCAGCGGCAAGTCCTAACATCGCATCCATGGAATACGCAAAGAGATGTTTTGCCCCTTTTCGACTTGTCGCCGGTCCAATAAACTCAAGACCTATTGAATGTCCGTATCTTTTGAGGATTTCAGCTATAGGACGAAGCCGTTTGACTGAAAAATCCCAATTTTCCTGAAATTTCATGTCATTTGAAGCGGGGCCCACAACGGTCATCGTACGGAAACATCCGAGTGCTGCAGCGTAAGTGGCTCGTTGGTCCAGCTTTGCTAAACCGGTATAATAATCGTGATCAGGACCACGCCAATTGACACCGAGATTCCAGCCACCCATCACAATACCGGCCTCTGCCCATAGGTCTTTCACATACTTAACAGCATCCTGATAATTGTCGTATTCTTCGAATCCAAGCTGCCATGCTTCATCAACACTTATGTCAAGTCCTTCAAAACCTGCTTCTCTTGCTAATGCTAAACCTTCTTTCATGTTTACATGGATGCCAATTGCACCAGTACTTAAATTTTTAAACATAATCACTCCTTTTTTTCACAATTTGTAGGGTATGTCTGTAGAATAACCATAAGCGTCAATTTAAGAAAAGAATTATGCACTGAATGCCCAGGCCGGTAGGTTCGGTTTGTAACCGAACCGAATCCTACGCAAAAACCTCCACCTATCCTGTCCACTAAGTAGGGCTGCTCAACAAAACACCCAGGATTCGCCTGGGCTCGGTCCGGTTCGGTTACAAACCGAACCTACCGGGCCTGGAGGCACGCTAAATTGACGCTTATGGGTATGCCTATAGAATAACTTATTGCTTTTCCCCACGCAAAACTTTCGCAGCAACAGCCCACGGATAGTCGTTGTCTTCAGCCTTAGCATCACGATATGTAGGAATCCAGACCCAACGTTCCTCACCAGAACGGTTCGGATGACTTGCATGGAGCGTCAGATCATGAAAGAAGACTGCCCCTCCTGCTTCTATTTCTGCAGTAACGGCAAGACTTTCATCTATTGCATCGGGACGCAAACGATTTCCAAACCCGTGCCCATCGCTTGCATCGCCATCGTGTACAATTGCAGATTTATGTGAACCCGGAAATAGCTTGAGACACCCATTTTCAACAGTAGCATCATCAAGCGCAACCCAAATTGAATGTTTGTGCGCGCCATGCCAATAGTGCCAATCTTGGTGCCACGGACTCGCAAAGGTCATCGACTCACTTTTGAAAACTACTTTATCGCTCAAGAATTCAATATCAGGCGCGAGAATCTCCGCTAATATATCAAGTAGCCGTTCATCGCCGACTGCTTCCTGAAAAACAGAACTCCGTGCCGCCAATCCGACATGAACACCGTGCCCCGCAACTGCCCCCGTTTCTTTCTTAACCGCTTCCAGAATGTCAATACACTCCAATTTTAGCCGTTGTACTTCGCCTCGTGTAAACAGGTTAGGAACGATGGCGAAACCTGTTTGAGTGAAATCGCTGCGTAGCGTTGACAAATCAACTTTCATATCTATTCAACCTCAAGATGGACTTCGCGTCCTGTCTCACCACTTTTGAGCAAACCTTCCATCATCTGCTGAACAATCAGTCCGTGGCGGAGCGGTGCTTTACACGCCACATCATCCAAAATACATTCAATGAAATGATCTGCAATTGCATCCCACGCTTCATTGTGCGGACTCTTCGGCAAAGTTATGTCTATATCCTCAAATTCACCTTTTTTATCTGTCCGATATGCCTTCAACGGACTTAGTGTAGCACCAGCTTCTGTTCCGAACAGTTCTATCTGAAATTCGCCAGGTTGATGTGATGCCCAGAAACTTTCCACTTGCAATCCAACCCCGTTTTCAAAGGTAATAAACCCACCAGCATAATCATCGGAATCATATTTCTCGTACGTCTCTTTCGGGGGTTTAGTGCGGTTCCAATAACCGAGTCCGCGCGGTCCAAACTTCGCCCCGGCAGCACCAAGAACAGCGATAGGTTTCGGCATGCCCAAAATCCACCAAACAGAATCAAGCACATGCACTCCCATATCCCGGAATGCGCCGCCACCTTTCTGAATAAATCCGAGATTCCACGCAGGGATACCACTGCGGCGAACGCTGCGAGCGCGGGCATAGTATAGTTCACCAAAATAGTTTTCACGAGCAAGGTTGCCAAGGTGTTGGCAACTATGACCGAAACGGGTTGAGAGCGACATCATATTCACAACTCCCGCTGCCTCCGCCTCTTGGACTAACTTTCCTGCTGCTTCCTCGGAATCTGCCAGCGGTTTGGTTACCATTACGTGTTTGCCGTTCCGCACCGCTTCCAGTGCAATTGGCACATGCCATTGATTCGGTGTGCCAACAAATACTGCGTCAATATCGGATGCTTTGCACATCTCTTTGTAATCTGTGTACTGTTTTACTTTCCCAGGTAAATCCTTGGCAAAACCTTTCATGCGTTCTTCATCAAGATCGCAAAGTGCCACGACTTTTCCTCTTGCATTTCGTGACAACGCTGCCCCATTCGGTCTACCAATACCCATCCCTACAACACAAACACGAACCTGTTTTTCTTTTGATGCCATAATAAATAGTGTCTCCAATTTCGCCAGTTATGCAGCACATATTGTGCCTAATATTTTTAAAAAGGCCTGCCAAGTCTATTCAGTACCGGACTAACTTCATTTTTGACAGGTTTAATAGATTTGAGATACGCCCAAATCGCCTTCAAATCTGCATCGCTCATTAAGGCATAATGCTTCGTAGGCATCGGAGGAAAGATTTTCCGATTTTCCTTATTGCCTTGGTGATGCCCAGTGCGCATTGAGTCAATGAACATTTTCTCTGTCCATTCTCCCAACCCAGTTTCTTTGTCAGGTGTTAAGTTTGATGCGAAACTTGTTCCGAACGGACCTGAAAAAGCACTTAACAGCGGTGAGGTCAAAAGAAAAATGTTCTGCTGCATCATATTAAAATTGTAGCGCGGGTAAGGATTATCTGCAGGATGCCCGGCAAGGTACATCTTCATATTATACTCGGCACCTGCACGCGGTGTATGGCAATATCCACACGCAGCAACTGCATCAACAAGGTATTTTCCGCGGGCAACCATATCGTTCTGACTATCTACCGATCGAATGCCTATCGCTATGATGGCACCAATGAAAAGGACCGTTAAACCAAAAATTAAAAGTTTTCGTCGCATTTTAAATCTCCTAAAATCAAGTCTTGTGTAATCTCCCGTTAATTTAGCACTTTGTGCAAATAGATGCAATAGAAAAAGGCGCGGTTTAGTCCGCGCCTTCAAGAAAGTCATGCTTCGGAAATCGCGCCTACTTCAGAATAACCATTTTCCGCAAGAAAGAAGTATTATCTGCTTCCAACTGGTAGAAATAGATTCCACTCGCTACCCGTTCGCCTACGTTGTTTGTGCCATCCCAATATGCTGCACGACTCCTGCTTATGTAGTAGCCTGATTGCTGGTGTCCGAGTTCTAAACGGCGGACGATGGTACCGCGTGCATTATATATGGTAATTCGTACATTACTGGGGTTCGCCAGGTGATACGGTATCCATGTCTCTGGATTAAACGGGTTTGGATAGTTCGGCAAAAGTGCTGTTGCTTTCGGGATCGTCTCTGTCTCTCTCAGTGTTGTTAGGAGATTTTGAAGCACAGCAATTCCTTTTTGAAAACGTGCATCTGTCCGGTTGAGTTGCTTCGCTTGGTCAATCCAACGTTGGAGACTTTCGGTTGTGGATACAGCCGCAGGTGCGGCGGCTGCTGCCTCAAGTGCGTCTAAAACTGCAATGATATCCTCACGGTTAACTACACCGTCGCCGTTGACATCCCCTGTAAGGGGTGTATCAGACCGACCAAAGTTCTCAGCGACTATCACAAGATCTAACACATCCACGACACCATCAGCGTTGACATCTATCGCAGGCACAAACTCTGCGTAAAGCGTATAGTCGCCAGTTTGTTGCTCATCACTTTGGACTTTGATGTAATATGTCCCTGGTTCCAAAACCTGTTCTATTCTGAAATTTAATGCTTCATTCCCTTCCCCATTTTCATCCCCGTTTTCATTCGTTGCTAATGTGGTGCCTTCACTATTTTCCAATGTACCTATCGTATCAAGGGAGCCTGTGGTTGTTGTCCAAAGTGTGAGTTGACCACGCATCTCTATTGAGACACTGAAGTAATCCACATCATCGCCGGGGTCCATCTTTGCTGTGAGGGAGCCACCCAGCAGCAGCGGGGTCGCTTCAACCTGTGTATTGCTATGGTCATCCGCTGCGATTCTTTCTGATGCTATAGATGTGGGAGCAAGTTCCCACAGACGAACCGTGTGATCACTACTCCCACTTGCCAGACGCTGACCATCGGGTGAAAATACAACGCTATTGACCGGCCACCCATGCCCTGTGAGCGTTCGCAACTCCGTACCTGTGTCGGCATCCCACAAGCGGATAGTCTTGTCTGAACTCCCACTTGCCAGACGCTGACTATCGGGTGAAAATACAACACTATTGACCCACGCCGCATGCTCTGTAAGTGTCCGCAACTCCGTACCTGTGTCGGCATCCCACAAGCGGATAGTCTTGTCCGAACTCCCACTTGCTATTGTTTTACCATCTGAAGAAAACGCAACGCTCTTGACCGAACCATTATGTCCTCTGAGTGTCCGCAACTCCGTACCTGTGTCGGCATCCCACAAGCGGATAGTCCCGTCGTCATAACTCCCACTTGCTATTGTTTTACCATCTGAAGAAAACGCAACGCTCTTGACCGAACCATTATGTCCTCTGAGTGTCCGCAACTCCGTACCTGTGTCGGCATCCCACAGGCGGATAGTCCCGTCGTCATAACTCCCACTTGCTATTGTTTTACCATTGGGGCTGAACGCTACGCTATAGACCCTAGACGTATGCCTTAGCGTCCGCAACTCCGTACCTGTGTCGGCATCCCACAGGCGGATGATAGTCTCGCCCGCACTCCCGCTTGCTATTGTTTTACCATTGGGGCTGAACGCTACGCTAATGAGCGAATTCGTATGCACTAGTGTCCGCAACTCCGTACCTGTAGCAGCATCCCACAAGCGGATAGTCTTGTCCGAACTCCCACTTGCGATAGTGTTTCCATCGGGACTGAAGGCTACACTCTCGACCGAATCTGTATGCCCTATTAACACGGCTGGAGCAGGGGTAAACGCCGCGTAAACGGTATAGTTTCCAGTACTTGACTCAAAACTTTGGACTTTGAGGTAATACGTTCCCGGTTCCACATCGTGTTCTATTCTGAAATTTAATTCATTCGCATCCACATTTTCATCGTCATTCGTCGCTAATGTGGTTCCTTCACTATTTCCCAATGTGCCTATTGTATTAACGGTTCCTGTTGTCCAAAGTGTGAGTTGACCGGGTGCTTCTACTTGTATACTGAAATAATCCACATCATCGCCGGGGTCTATCTCTTCAGTGCGTGAGTCTCCCAAAGGAAGCGGGGTAGCACTGGTAAACGCGGCGTAAACGGTATAGTTTCCAGTACTTGACTCAAAACTTTCTATTTTGAGGTAATACGTTCCCGGTTCCACATCGTGTGTTATTCTGAAATTTAATTCATCTGCGTCCACGTTTTCATCGTCATTCGTTGCTAATGTGGTTCCTTCACTATTTCCCAATGTGCCTATTGTATTAACGGTTCCTGTTGTCCAAAGTGTGAGTTGACCGGGTGCTTCTACTTGTACACTGAAGTAATCCACATCATCGCCGGGGTCTATCTCTTCAGTGCGTGAGTCTCCCAAAGGAAGCGGGGTAGCACTTTCCCGTTCATCTTCGGGTATCACAACGGGGAGGCCGGGTGTGGGAGTGAGTTCCCACAACAACACTTGCCCGCTCCAACTCGTGCTTGCGAGTGTGTTGCCATCGGGACTGAACGCTACGCTATAGACCCAATCCCCAGGCCTTGTGAGGGTGCGCAATTCCGTACCTGTAGCAGCATCCCACAGACGAACCGTGCCATCAAAACCCCCACTTGCGAGTGTGTTGCCATCGGGTGAAAATACAACGCCAATAACCTCATCCGTATGCCCTGTGAGGGTCCGCAACTCCGTACCTGTAGCAGCATCCCACAGACGAACCGTGCCATCAAAACCCCCACTTGCGAGTGTGTTGCCATCGGGTGAAAATACAACGCCAATAACCTCATCCGTATGCCCTGTGAGGGTCCGCAACTCCGTACCTGTAGCAGCATCCCACAGACGAACCGTGCCATCAAAACCCCCACTTGCGAGTGTGTTGCCATCGGGTGAAAATACAACGCCAATAACCTCATCCGTATGCCCTGTGAGGGTCCGCAACTCCGTACCTGTAGCAGCATCCCAGAGTCGGATAGTCTTGTCCGAACTCCCACTCGCCAACCTCTGACCATCGGGTGAAAATACAACGCCAATAACCTCATCCGTATGCCCTGTGAGGGTCCGCAACTCCGTACCTGTAGCAGCATCCCAGAGTCGGATAGTCTTGTCCGAACTCCCACTCGCCAACCTCTGACCATCGGGTGAAAATACAACGCTACTGACCGAATCCGCATGCCCTGTGAGGGTCCGCAACTCCGTACCTGTAGCAGCATCCCAGAGTCGGATAGTCTTGTCCGAACTCCCACTCGCCAACCTCTGACCATCGGGTGAAAATACAACGCTACTGACCGAATCCGCATGCCCTCTTAACACGACAGGAGCAGGGGTAAACGCCGCGTAAACGGTATAGTTTCCAGTACTTGACTCATAACTTTGGATTTTGAGGTAATACGTTCCCGGTTCCACATCGTGTGCTATTCTGAAATTTAATTCATCTGCGTCCACGTTTTCATCGTCATTCGTCGCTAATGTGTTTCCTTCACTATTTTGCAATGTGCCTATCGTATTAACGGTTCCTGTTGTCCAAAGTGTAAGTTGACCGGGTGCTTCTATTTGTATATTGAAGTAATCCACATCATCGCCGGGGTCTATCTCTTCAGTACGTGAGTTTTCCAAAGGAAGCGGGATAGCATTTTTCCGTTCATCTTCGGGTATCACAACGGGGAGGCCGGGTGTGGGAGCGAGTTCCCACAATCGCACCGTGTCCCCACTTGCACTTGCGAGGGTGTTTCCATCCTGACTAAACGCTATGCTTTCGACATAAAAAGTATGCCTTAGCGTCCGAAGATGTCGCCCCGTGTTCGCATCCCACAGACGAACAGTGCCGTCCTGACTCCCACTTGCGAGCGTATTTCCATCTGGACTAAACGCTACGCTTCGGACCGTTTCTGTATGTCCCGTGAGCGTCCGAAGATGCCGCCCCGTGTTCGCATCCCACAGACGAATCGTCCCGTCCCAACCCCCACTTGCGATCATATTTCCATCCGGACTGAACGACACGCCGTAGAACCAATCCGTATCTCCTATGAGCGTCCGAAGATGCCGCCCCGTGTTCGCATCCCACAGACGAACAGCGTCCCCAGCACTTGCGAGCGTATTTCCATCTGGACTAAACGACACGCTTCCGACATAATTTGTATGCCTTAGTGTCCGAAGATGTCGCCCCGTGTTCGCATCCCACAGACGAACGGTTTTGTCCCGACTGCCACTTGCGAGCGTATTTCCATCCGGACTAAACGCTACGCTATAGACATAAGAAGTATGCCCAGCGAGGGCGCGCAGCTCCGTACCTGTGTCGGCATCCCATAAGCGGATGGTTTCGTCCCAACTCCCGCTTGCGATAGTGTTTCCATCGGGACTGAACGCAACGCTCAAGACCCCATCCGTATGCCTTAGCGTTCGGAGATGCCGACCCGTGTTCGCATCCCATAAGCGGATGGTTCTGTCGTTTTCCGAACTCCCGCTTGCGATAGTGTTTCCATCGGGACTGAACGCAATGCTATTGACTGAACCCGTATGCCCTCTTAACACGGCAGAAGCAAGGGTAAACGCCGCGTAAACGGTATAGTTTCCAGTACTTGAATCATAACTTTGGACTTTGAGGTAATACGTCCCCGGTTCCACATTGTGTTCTATTCTGAAATTTAATTCATTCGCGTCCACATTTTCATCGTCATTCGTTGCTAATCTGATTCCTGCACTATTTCCCAATGTGCCTATCGTATCAACGGTTCCTGTTGTCCAAAGTGTCAGTGAACCGGGTGCTTCTACTTGTATACTGAAGTAATCCACATCATCGCCGGGGTCTATCTCTTCAGTGCGTGAGTCTTCCAAAGGAAGCGGGATAGCACTTTCCCGTTCATCTTTGGGTATCACAACGGGAATACGATCTACTTCCAATAGGTTTGGCAGGTTCGCAAGCGGCGATGTATCCGAAATCTGATTACTCCTAAGCCATAATGTTTTTAAGTTTATCAATCCTGCCAACGGTGAGACATCCGAAATCAGATTATTGCGTAGGTCTAACCACTCTAAGTTTGTCAATCCTGCCAGCGGTGAGACATCCGAAATCAGATTATTGCGTAGGTCTAATCGCTCTAAGTTTGTGGCGTGTTCTAACCCAGTAATATCCTTTATTCCACGGCTATAGAGATTCAATTCCCTTAACTGTTGCATCGCCTGTCGGATGATAGGTACGTTTGGTGCTAATCCCAATGTGCTTCGCAGGGCAGCTGCTAAAATCGGATCGGGTATCACAACGGGTATCGCAGCGAAGGGTGGATCCGTGATATTAAGATCCACATTTGAAAGGAATCCAAGCGATCTCCCTGTTTTGCCCAATCGCATCGCCTCTCTGATTTCATCTTCAGTTAGCGCTTGGTCTAAGATCATCACTTCATCTATAATACCATCTAAACCTGTGCCAATCTTTAAAGGCTCTTGGGAATTTATAAAAGGCTCGGGTTGCCGATCCGATCCTTGACGTTCTGAAACTTTCTCTTTCCCGTTAACGTAGAGTCGGATGCTATTGCCATCAGCGACTGCTGCAAAGTGGAACCATATTTCGTCGAATTTCTCGTAATGTCTAAGGATTCTCGGCAGGTAAATGTTTGATGTGCCTATCATAAAGTCGCTTACTGCTTGAACAAAATCTTGCTCTTGTTTTTTGAGATAATTTTGCTCATCTTCATCGAGCCGAGGGTTATCGCTGGGGAAAAAATTCACAAAAAATGTTGGATGGACGGCATGAACGTCTACTGCCCCCGGCATAGATGCTCTAAATCCCAAATTGCCGAACAGCGAGTCCCCCAGACCAAACGCGAACTTACGTTGACAGCGGGCAGGAAAATCAGGAATACCATTTATGAACTGACCTTCACATTTAGGATCAATAACGTATAGCCAAGAGAAAAGAATACCCGGGTTATTGGCATAGAGCGGCAGCTCAAGTTCCAACTGACCTCGGTTCACGTATAAGCCATAAGATACTTGTCCTCCCGGTGCAGACTTCCAAATAATACTTTGTTGCCGCGATCTCTGGCCAAAGGCAAAATCGTTAAGGTCGGCAAATTTTACCCAACACATCACGGTAAGTTGATCATTGAGATTAAGGCTCTCATCATGAGGCACTTCAAGTCCAGACACACCATCGAGTTGTAACCCACCCCCGACCCGGCTCGGCCAAACCCATTTTGCTCTATTTCTATCTGTGAGTTCACCATGATTATTGTTATGAGATGAATCCTTGCCAATATGTTCGGGGTCGTCGAAAGACCAATAACCGACTACTTTTGCATGAGTCTCCATCGTTGAGCCACATAAAACCAGCAATACTATCAAAGTTGTCAAAATCGATAAACGCTTATTCATTTTTCTCCTATTGTAACCCAAGTTGCTACGGACAAGATTTTGAGCAGAAAAACACTGTTTTTCCTGAAAAAACAAGGATTTTTGCGGATTCTGAATTTTTTCTGTGATAAATCCGAATCAACGCTGAATACGCCAAATCAAAGGTATGAATGCCATTTAGGCATTCCCCGTATGGTATTCAGCGGGGTTAGAAACCCCTCCCACAAGAGCATTCGCTAAATAGGTGGCTACTTAGGTTAATGGTTAATATATACCTTAAACAGAAAAGTTAATAGCAACAAGACGGACGCAAAAGTCCTGAACAATCAGCAAAATTGAGATATATCACTAAAAAACGCACAACGAATTGTGCTTGGTGAATGCGCCAAATCAACGGGACCAATGCCTTTAGGCCAATACGCGTGGTATTCGCCATGATTCCCCGTATGGTATTCGCCCTGATTCTCCGTATGGTATTCGCCCTGATTCTCCGTGTGGCTATCCACATTAAACGCCGTAACGCCTCAAAACAAGCAAAGTGCGTCCGCTCTTTTGATTATTATTATACGGCATAATAAAATAATAATCAACAAATAATAAAAAAGTCTATATGTAACTGTATTATAAGGTATTTTCAAAAAAAACCAACAAAATTGTTGGTTTTACGCAAAAAATTACAGAATACTTTAGAATATTACCTGGATTTTTTATAAAAAACAGGACTTACGCATTCCCCTTGATAAGGAGGGTAGGGGTTAAAAAGTCGTTATTTCAGTGATTTAACCCCCTAAGTCCCCCTTATCAAGGGGACTTTAAGAAGAAATACGTAAGTCCTGTTAAATCATTATAATGTCTATTAGATATAGGATACCTATAATATAGCGGGCATTTTAGTTTGGCCTGTTGGAATCTTATCACATTTTGCACAATTATATATGCAATTCTTTTCGTTTGTATCGCAGGTACGAATAAAAATGCAGATATACAAAAGGCGCGGTTTAGACCGCGCCTAAAATTCTGACCAACTATAAAAGCCATCTTAAAAACTATAGGTTAACTTCGCGTAGTATAGTCCGCCGTTGAAACCAAACGGTGCAGACCTTCTGGAATAAGTGAACACACCAGGGGAATCCACAATGACCTGTCCTGCGCCATCCACCAATTTCCCACTCCGTGATTGCCCAATTTTGTTTTCATCTGGGACCTGATCCAGCAGATTGTTTGCACCGATAATCAGCGAAAGTCCTTCATTTAACTGGTAATTACCTTGAATATCAGTAAGCCATTTACCACCGTAGGTTTGCCGTGCGGGGTCTGCGCCGCTACCTTCCTGAACGGTATATTCTCCGAAGTAGCGTAACGCACTACCAATAGTGAGGTCACCGATGATATAATCAGCACTAACGTTAATACGGGTATTCGGCTGCCACTCTTCAATCATGGATCGTTCTTGTGATGGAAAGAGCGTATCTTCAAGACCAACCAGAATTTCGGGGGCTTCCACATCACCAATAACTTTGGTATCTGCCCACATCAACGCAACCTTCAGATTAAGAAGTGATTCGTTATCAAAAGCATGGAGATAACCAGCGGCAACATCAACACCTTGTGTTCGCGTCTGCGCAACATTCGTGAAGACCTGTGCGCTGTTAGCGCCCGCTTCGGCTAAACCTTCAACATTATCCGCACTGAAACTACCACTGAGCACAATACGGTCGTCAATTTGGATAAGGAAACCATCAACAGTAACCCACAGTTTGTCAATCGGTTTCAAGACGACACCACCAGAAACATTAAACGCTGTTTCCTCTTTCAGTTCAGGAATACCGAGCGCACGTGCGGCTTCACTATCATTGCGGAACGTACCAACCTCAAGCGGAATAAGTTCTTCCGTATTACCATCACCATCAAGGTCATCAGCATCTACCTTGAATTGTGTACTGATGTTATTGAAGTAGAGTTGTTGCAAGGAAGGGGCACGGAAACCGGTGCTACCGGCTGCACGGACTGCAACCTGTTTCGTGAGATCATAACGGGCTGTGGCTTTTCCTGTAACAGTAGTCCCGAAGTCGCTATACTGCTCGCCTCGTACTGCTGCTCCGACAAGGAGTCCACTACCGGGTTCTCCACTCAGATAGGACTCAAAGTCAGCATAACCAGCGATGTTAGTTCGGTTTTCGTCCGTCTCTTGATTCGGACGGAAACCGGGGAAAACCTGGATGCCAGAAGCAGCACCGTCCACACCGAGTCCTGCGTTTATCCAAGAAACAGGTTCGCCTGCATGGATACCGTATCCTTCACGCCGGAATTCTACACCACCCGCCAAATTAATGAGCGAAGATTGATATTCCAGCGGATAGATAACGTCTAAATTAAATGCTGTCTGTGAGAGTTCAAATCCGCCTGCATCGGCAGAGGTCGGACTCGCTGCACCGTAAGACGCATTCATAGAATTGGAAATGAAAAAGTCAAATGTATTCAACCCGTGATTAACACTGACATCAACATTCAGATCAGTTGCTTCATGTGTCCAAGCTGCACCGAATGCAAGAGAGACATCTTCAATATCCGTGTTAATTTCTGGCAAAAATCCATCTGGATAAATATCCGTCACCGTCCGCGCAGATTGATTAGCTCTACGATAGAAGCCAGCACTGTTGTTTTGGCGTGTGGAATACCCACCGAATGAATACAACTCCATGCCACCAACTATCGGTAATCCGAAGTTATAGAAACCCACTTTTTGTGTAGAATCGGCATCACCGATACGGAAGTTTTGACGGTCAAATGTATATTCGCGTGAGTCAAACCATACAGGTTTCTCTGTCACCGTTCCATCATCATTTTCAATTTCAAGCACGTGATCTGCGGGTCTGCCCGGATCTTCTTCTATCCAATTATACTGGCGTTCACCTGAGAACCCTGCGCGGTTCGTGCGATATCTATCGCGCCATTCTGCTGTCAGATTGAGGAAACCAGATTCACCCACCTTCATGCCGTAATTGGCGTTTCCGATCCATGTATCACCATCACCTTCGTAGGTTTGTCCCCAATACAGGTTTGCGTCACCTGTATCCACATCGTCTTTCAGTACAATGTTAATCACACCAGCGATAGCATCAGAACCGTATTGTGCAGCAGCACCATCACGCAGTACCTCAATCCGCTTAATAGCAGAAGATGGGATAGTGTTGAAATCTGTGCCAGCAGTACCACGACCTACCGAAGTATTGATATGTAACAATGCGCTTTTGTGACGACGTTTGCCGTTCACAAGCACTAACGTCTGGTCTGGTCCCAGACCTCGTAATGTAGCAGGACGTAACGCATCTGTTCCATCACTAATTGATGAACTTGAAAAGTTGAAGGATGGAACTAACATCTGTAGTATACGTCCAGTTTCAGATTGTCCTGTTAGGCTAAGTTGTTTTCTCTCAACGACTTCAATCGGCACGGGTGCTTGCAATGCACGCCGTCCGATACTTCGCGTACCTACTACGACTACCGATTCTATGGTTTGGAGTGGGGCAAGCATTACCGTCAATTCTTCCTGTCCAGCGGTAATATTCACTCGTCTATCAGCAAAACCGAGCGCTGTTATTTGCACTGCTTGCGCACCTACTACGTCACTAAACATGGCTGTGCCGTTATCATCTGTTGTCTGTTCTTCGTTACCAATTAGCACCTTCGCTGATGGAATTGCGCTCCCATCTTGGTCTTGAACAACCACTTTAAGAGTGTCTGCATTCGCAGTCAATGGGATTACTGATACGATGCAAAATAAAAAGACGACAACATACCAAAAATATCTATTATTCTCTGAAATTTGCATTTAATTGCTCCTTAGGTTTACCTTTTAGAAATCAATAATTTACAGTAAAGGAACGGATCGTGATGAACCCTGATGTTCATCAGTGCCTACATAAAACATTATAATTATGACTTATTTTTGTTGTAAAATGCAAATAAAATTGCCATAACCTTCCATCTTATGCTATATTCGGTTATTTTATAGGAGCACATATCATAGTCCAAGTTCACCAATTTTTTTACAACAAACTCAGTTTTTATGCTAAACTAATGATGTTGATATTTTGGTAAGCGAGAAGAAAACATGCTTGGCACAATGATGAACTATCCTTTGACACTCGCGCAGATTTTAGAGCATGCACACCGTATCCATGGCGATAAGCAGGTCCACACCCAATTGCCAAACGGAAAGGTGCATACCTATAACTACGATATGTTATACAGCCGTGTTAAGCAATTGGCAAACGCTATCACCACATTAGGTGGACGCCCAGGAGATAGCGTTGCAACCTTCGCATTCAACACGTATCAACATTTGGAAATTTGTTGTGCAGTGCCTTATGCTGGGGCAATTATTCACCCACTCAACGTACGACTTGCATCAACACAACTCGCCAAAATAGTGGGAGAGGCGAATGACAAACTCATTTTTGTTGACGGAGCATGTGCTGAACAGTTTTCTAAACTGCAAGAAAAAATAGACTGTAAGCATGTCGTTTTCTTTGATGTAGACACAGGACAAAATGAAAACCTCACCAACCTTTCTATTAAATATGAACAGCTTATTTCCGAAGCAGATGATGATTATATATCGGATATTCAGGACGAAAATTGGGCAATGGCACTCTGCTATACGAGTGGAACAGGTGGTGAACCGAAGGGAGTTCTTTACACACATCGCTCAATGTTCCTCCATACGTTGGCGGCCAATCAAGCAGATGTGTTCGGATTAACAGAATCAGATGTGGTCATGCCACTTGTGCCGATGTATCATGCAATGGGATGGGGATTGCCTTATGCGTCCATGTTTTCGGGAGCAGAGATTGTGTTAGCTAACGCTAACCATGAGTACATCGTTGATCTCATCGCTGAAACTGGTGTCACCGTTGCTGCAGGTGTACCGACAATCTGGGCAAGACTTCTGCCTGAATTGCAAAAGAGAAAACAGGAAGTTTCCTCACTGAAGCGGCTAATAGTCGGTGGTGAACCGATGCCCCCAACACTTATTGAGGCTTATGAAAAGGAACTCGGAGTTGAAGTGCGCCATGCTTGGGGGATGACAGAGATGTCCCCTACCGGAACGTTCAGTACACTACGGAAAGCACATCAAAACTTATCTGATACTCAAAAATGCAAGATTAAAGCAATGCAAGGTAGACCTATTTCCGGTGTTCAGGTACGTCTCGCAAACGAAAACGATGCCGAACTTCCGTGGGATGGAAGGACAATCGGAGAGGTCCAGGTAAAAAGCCCTTGGACAGCGAGCACCTACTACAAAAACACGTCAACACCAGAGCATTTCACAACTGATGGATGGTTGCGGACAGGTGATCTTGCGACTATCAACGCAGAAGGTTATATGCAGATTGTTGACCGCGCGAAGGCAATAATCCGCAGTGGTGGTGAATCTATCTCTTCTGTCGCATTAGAAACAGCACTACTGAAACATCCGTCCGTAAATGACGCTGCAGTAATCGGAGTTTCAGACAAAAAATGGGGTGAGCGACCACTTGCTGTCGTTGTCATCACTTCACAGACAGATGAGGATATTTCAGAGATTCTGAAACAACACCTCATCACTGAATTCCCTAAATTCTGGATTCCCGATAAGTTCGTTGTTGTTGATGAAATACCGAAAACAGGCGTTGGAAAAACCGATAAGCGCGCTATTTTGCAGATGTTATTACCTAAACACAAAAGGAAACCTCACTATGCTAAACACAAATCATAGGTTAAGTCAGGAGGAAATGGATCAATTTCGAAAGCAGGGATACCTCGGTCCTTACACTCTCTGTAGTCCAGAAGATATGCTCAGCATGCAACCCGAAATTGAACATATACTTGAAACCGATGCGCCAGACCACAAAAATAGGGTGCATAACCGCCATCTCGATTTTCCGTTGATTCATGACCTCGCCACACATCCAACTATCGTTGAAAGGATGGCATCTCTCTACGGACCGGATCTGTTACTTTGGCGCACCAACTTCTTTGTCAAAGAACCGGGGGCAAAGGAGATACCTTGGCATCAAGATTTCAACTACTGGCCCCTTGAACCGCCCATCATCATATCAGCGTGGATAGCGATTGATTCGGCAACGCTCGAAAATAGTTGCCTCCAAATTGTGCCAGGGTCACACCGTAAAGTTATCCCACACGTAAAAGCCACTTCCGATATGGCGTTTGGTCAGATGGGTGATCTTGACTACATTGATACAAACAATCACGTCAATCTGGAGATGCAACCCGGTGAATTTGTGCTATTTAATGAACGCACACTACACCATTCAGAGGCAAACCTCTCCGACAAAAGACGTATCGGATTGGCTGTGCGCGTCATCGTCCCGATTGTCAAAGTCTTTGATTGGGATTCACCTCAACATGAATTGATTGTTATTCACGGCAAAGACCCCGTCCAATTTAATGAAAGGAGTTAAAATGAATCGTCAAATTACATTAGCCGCGAGACCTGTTGGATACCCCAAAGAATCGGATTTTAAACTGGTTGAGACCCCAATTCCAACACCAGAAGATGGACAAGTGCTTGTAAAAACCATCTATCTCTCAGTTGATCCCTATATGCGGGGACGAATGAATCAAACGCGTTCTTATGCTGCCAACGTTGAATTCAGTGAAGTTATGGTAGGCGGCGTTATCGCCCAGGTTATTGAATCAAGACATACCGATTTTCAGGCCGGTGATATAGTGAACGCACATATCGGATGGCAGGAATACGGTGTTGCTCAAGGCGAAGGATTACGGAAGATTGATCCGTCAATTGCTCCAATTTCAACAGGCATTGGAATTCTTGGCATGCCAGGATTAACTGCATACTTCGGTTTGCTTGAGGTTGGTAAACTTCAAGATAGTGAGACAGTATTTGTCTCTGGTGCTGCAGGGGCGGTCGGTTCAGTTGTCGGGCAGATTGCCAAAATTAAAGGATGTCGGGTTGTCGGTTCAGCAGGTTCAGATGAAAAGATTGCGTATATCGTTGACGAACTCAGCTTTGATGCAGCTTTCAACTACAAGAACGTCACAGATTATCGCGCGAAGTTGGCAGAACTCTGTCCCGATGGCATTGATGTGTATTTTGACAACGTTGGCGGGCGTATTACGGATGCTGTGTTCCCCAATTTAAGAGTCAAAGGGCGCGTGGTTATCTGCGGGCAGATTTCACAATACAACTTGGAAAACCCTGAGACCGGTCCACGCTTTCTTTGGCATCTGATTACACAGCGCGCGAGAATTGAAGGTTTTCTCGTATTTGAATTTGCTGATAGACATACGGAGGCTCTCGTTCAAATGGCAGCATGGCTCAAACAGGGCAAATTAAAATACCGGGAGACAATTGCTGAAGGCGGCATAGAAAACGCACCCGCGGCGTTTATTAGCATGCTCAAAGGTGGTAATATCGGAAAACAATTGGTCAAAATTGCTGAGTTAGATTAAGCAGCTTATTCTTCGCTTTCTGTGGAACTGTCCAAAAATTGCATAGTAGGTGCTTAGAATTTGAATAGTTCGACACTGTCAAAGCGTAAAATTGCTGTTTATAGTAAAATCCGTAATTATTTGCACACCATGGTAGGTTCGGTTTCTAACCGAACCATAGGCGTCAATTTAAGAAGATCGGCGTTCGTAGGCGCTCAATTCATTACCAAATCAACGCCAAATAGACGTTTGAATCTGGCACCTCGGACATCCTGTAGGAGCGAGCTGTGCTCGCGACATCGGACGAAAGATCGTGAGCACAGCTCGCTCCTACAAAAGACATCGGGCTTGAAAAGCCCTCTCACAAGAAAATCAGGCACTAAATTGATGCCTATGGTGCGGTTAGAAACCGAACCTACCGGGCATGTGTAAACATATTTTTGGATTTCACTATAATCAAGAAACTTACGCTTTATCCTATTGGTACGAGAATTGCCCATAATGGCATATTTAACAGAATATTTAATGATTGACTACATATAGTCAAATAAAATCGAGGATTTGCTTATGTATACCAGAAACAAAACGCTTATTTTAACAGTCATAATACTATCTGTTTTTTGCATCAATATGGTTTGTTGGGGACAAGGTATTATTGTTTTTTCACTCGGTGGTGATGCCTATATGATGCGTCCAGATGATGTTGAACCCCGAAAAATTAGTGAATTTCGCTCAGCAAGTCCATCGCCAGATGGACGCTTTTTGGCTGAGTCCGATCTAAATATCGAACGAAGAGATATCCTCTACATCCGGCATCTGCATACCGGCAAGAAAATCCGTTCACTAAAATTGAAAGTTCAGTCTATGGCTGGTCTTTCTTGGTCGCCTGATGGAAGGTGGATTGCCTACGCTGGTAACGCATTAGGACCACTAAAAGGACACCGGATGGATACTGAACTATTCTTAATTTCCCCAGATGGAAAGCGACATCGTCAATTGCCTGATCAAGTTGGCGAAAGACCGATAGGATTTGTTTGGGCAGCTGACTCACGGTCTATATTCTATAATTTAGGGCGGGAAGATAAAATCTGGGAACTAAATATCAATGGCAAACAAAA
Organism: Candidatus Poribacteria bacterium; assembly: GCA_965221425.1. GTDB lineage: Bacteria > Poribacteria > WGA-4E > WGA-4E > WGA-3G > MSPOR6. The sequence continues at coordinate 3,655,974 of OZ244889.1, forward strand.
ACCCAAAAAATATAAACCGTATCATAAAGGCATGCAATACATTAGTTCCGGCCCGTTATATAGTTTTTCGCCGAACGGTAAAGAAATTGCTTATATCTCAACTACACAAGGTGTATATGTTGCCAATATAGATGGCACTAACCACAGAAGAGTCTTTGATAACGATCGATTTAAGCTTCTTTATCAGGTGGACTGGTCTCCGAATGGACAACATCTCGTCTTCTCCGCTTCAAAGGAGTTTGGTGATGACTTTGGACTTTACATTTTCTCGTTTGCGTCTAAAAAAGTTCGCCCTTTGATTTCTTCACAAGAAAGAAAACCAAGACACCCTCGTTGGGTTGAAGATTCATTGGCAGTGCATCCGTCAAATAAGATGGCTGTGACATGGGGTGCTATCAAAAATATAACAGAACGCTAATTTTATGCTGTATGAAATTTATAAACCTAATACCCTTTCTGTTTATCAATAACACTAAGTAGCGGTTTGCCTACGAGAAACCTTTCCAGATTATCACAGAATAACGCGACGGTCCGATCCATCCGAATCGGTGAACCACCAGCCACGTGCGGTGTAATAATCACATTCGGCATATCCCACAACGGACTATCAGCAGGCAGCGGTTCTACAGGTGTGACATCCAGCCCCGCTCCACCGATGCGTTCTTCACTTAGGGCGCGGATGAGTGCCGGTCCATCAACTATCTTGCCGCGCGTAACGTTGATAAGCAGTGCGTGTGATTGCATCTTTTGAAACGCTGTATCGTCAAACATGCCTTCTGTTTCTGGTGTCAGCGGTGCACAAATACACACAATGTCAGACTCTGCAAGCAGGTCATCAAATCGGTCCATCTTCCAGATTTCATGGACAAACGTTGGTGCTTCTACGGCTTCAGGGTCAACAGCAATCACATGCATTTCAAATCCCTGCGCACGACGCGCAACCTCAATCCCCGTGCCACCGAGACCGACAATGCCGAGCGTACGTTCGCCCAGTTCCCACGTTGCCAAACGGATAGACATTTTGTTGTCCCACGTCCGTTCTCGCACTGACCGACCAACGCCACGAAGTAGACCGAGAATCAATGCCCACGCCTGATCCGCCAAATGTGTTCCGACAAACCCCTTCGCACTTGTCAAAATGACATCGCTATCCACAAATTCAGGGAAAAGGATACCGTCTACACCTGCTGCCCACACCTGCACCCACTTTAGTTGCTTCGCGTTTTCAAAAAGCGTTCGGTTAAATCCACCAAACACAATGTCGGTATCCGCAATTTCACGTAACGTTTCTTCTGAATTTTGGGGCTTAACAATCCGTATCGTGTCAGAAACTGTTTCTATCTGTTGCTGCTGTTCCGATGTAATTCCAGAGTTAATCAATAATTTCATTTGACATCTTCTCCATTCGTTGATATGCTATATGCTAAACAAACTATTTAAGTATATTTCTCAGTTAAGGAGAATAATTTGATGCGTTTAGAATCAAATCGTTTGTACTCAGTTATACTTACAATATTTTCCGTCAGTCTTTTGCTCACTGCTGGCTTCATAGTCGGCTGCGGTGACGAGGGGGATCCCGTTACGGATATGGTCAACGGAAACGGGGACAAAATTACAGAACCTGATCCTACGGAACCTGTTGTTGAACCGCCAGTTGATCCACCAGTTGTTGAAGAACCGAAGGTATCCTTTAAGGATGATATTTCTCCTATTCTCGCTGAAAGTTGTGCTACGCCAAATTGTCATGTAGCTGGACACTTCACAGGCCTTGATCTATCCACCTACGACACATTCAAAAAAGGAGGAAATGGCGGCGCTGTTTTTACTGCTGGTGATGGCAAGGGAAGCCTTGTGGTGAAACGTATTGATGGCGGCGGGATGCCTCCAGCCGGGCCACCTTTAGACGGAGAACAGATCCAACTCTTCATTGATTGGATCAATGAAGGTGCAGAGAACAACTAATTCTATCTAAAAACCACTTATTTGCAGGGTAGGTCACCTTTGCCCTGCAAATATAGTAAACCTATAATTAATGGGACACTTCTGTAGCGCAAACTTTTAGTTTGCGTCTTATAGGGCACAAACTTTAGTTTGATGCTCAACTCCTGTTGTCCGTTATGTTTCCAAAACAAGTTTATCAAAACTTCCTAATCATTTCAAAGTTCACTATATTAACCTAACGCCAGTTTGATAATAAATGACATCTTCTCAATAATAGGTCATTTCTCCGAAGGCCCACCTTGCGGTTCTTGTAGCACAAACTGTCCAGTTTGTGTGCTATGGACGCAAACTGGACAGTTTGCGCTACAATAGGTTTTTATCAAACTTACGTTAACCTAAGTTGCCACCTATTTGCGAATGCTCTTGTAGGAGGGGTTTCTAACCCCGATTGATAACAGAAAACATAAGTATCAGCGGAAATGCTTTGTTTTTTAGTAAAAAGCAGTGTCCGCTATCTCGAAATCTTGTCCGTAGCAACTTAGGTTATATAGTAAAACTTACAATTAATGGGACATTTCTGTAGCGCAACCTGTTAGTTTGCGTCCTCACAGGCACAATCTAAATGAAGATTAATTTATTAATTCGGTAATTTTCGGTCCACACGAGGCACGGATACCCCACTGCTGGCGAGGTTTCCTAACCTCGCCACATTACCCATTTATTTTCTTATAGTGAAATCCACAATTACCTTTACATTGGCGAGGTTAGGAAACCTCGCCAGCGGGATGGTGTGGAGATTGTTGTTCATTGAAATGTAAACATATTTTTGGATTTCACTATAATATTCATACAGATTGTGCACGAGTACTTTTGTCCGTTATGTTTCCAAAATAGATTTGTCAAAGTGTCCCAATAATTTCAAAGTTCACTATATTATCTACCTCCGGTTGCAAACCAAGTTTTTGATATGATTCAGCAGTCGGAAAAATCTTACCAGGATTACAAAGTCCAGTCGGATTGAAGACTTCTTTGACATTCGCCATTACCTGCAAATCTGCTGGACTAAAGATAAGCGGCATATAATCCATCTTTTCAACACCGATGCCATGCTCTCCAGTGATTGTGCCCCCCACTTCAGCACACACAGTTAAGATTTCTTTGTTCACATGTTCCACCCGTTCACACTGGTCAGCATCGCGTTCGTCAAATAGCACAATCGGATGGATATTGCCATCACCTGCATGGAACACATTAGCAATTGCAATCTGATATTTTTCAGAGATTTCAGAGATACGGCGTAACACCTTTGGCAGCCGAGTGCGTGGCACAACGCCATCTTGCGTAATATAGTTCGGTGCAAGTCTACCGAATGAACCGAACGCGCTTTTGCGTGCCTTCCAAAGTTCCTGACGTTCCGCATCATCTTTGGCATAATTCACCTCACGCGCGTTGTGCTGTTTGAAGATTTCCAATATTTTGTCTGTTTGATTCTGCATGCCTGCCTCAATCCCATCAAGTTCAACGATAAGAATTGCTTCGGCATCAAGAGGAAAACCGAACTGGAACGCCTCTTCCAACGCTTTTATGACGAGCGTGTCCATCATTTCAAGCGCAGCAGGGATAATACCTGCACCGATAATTGTTGACACAGCATTTGAGGCATCGTCCATCTTATCAAAAACTGCAAGCGCAGTCTGGTATGCCTGCGGATTCCGCGTGAGACGAACCGTCGCTTTTGTTACTATTCCAAAAGTGCCTTCAGAACCGATCAATACACCGCGTAGGTCGTAACCGGGCACTTCTTCAACTTCCCCACCAAACGTAATTATTTCACCATCCGGCATCACAACTTCCATGCCAAGCACATGGTCAGAAGTAACACCATATTTTAGTGTATGTGGACCACCAGAGTTTTCCGCTATATTCCCACCGATTGTGCATGCCTTTTGGCTCGACGGGTCAGGTGCATAATGGTACCCCTGTCCTTGAACTGTCTGCGACAACAATAGATTAACAACCCCAGGTTCAACCACAGCGCGTTCGTTTTCAATATCTATCTCAAGAATTCGGTCCATCCTGTTAAGCGCAATGATAATACCACCTTGAACCGAGAGCATCCCACCGCTTAAACCTGTCCCGCCACCGCGTGCAATGAAGGGCGTGTTGGACTTGTTCGCTAACTTGACGATATCCGATACCTGTTGTGTTGTATCTGCAAAGACGACTACATCTGGCATTGCTTTAAACGAAGGTGCCGCATCACATTCGTATACCGACAAGGCGGTTGCATCTGTTAGGACATTTTTAGTACCGAGAAGTTCAGAGAGTTCTGCAATGAGCTGTTCTTTTGGGTCCATGGCATTTCCTTATTTCTCAAAAATAATTTCGCGTTATTTCAGATTACCATATTTTGATTTGTTTGTCCAATTAGAAATATTGCGCAGTATCAATTTTTTTGGCATCACAACGTAAAAAATGTTATAATAGGAACAGACGTTGAATTAGCAGCGTTTAATTTGTTAAATACTTAATCCTATCAATGCGCGCCAAAGCGCGTAGAAAACGAAGGAGACATAATGCGAAAATTAGCTTTGATATTGGGAATTGCCTGTTCAATCGTATGGTTGATGCCACATATCGGCTATGCTAAGATTGACCCGGACACAGCAGTCGGTGTTTGGTTGTTTGACGAAGGTGCTGGAAATGATGCCACAGATTCTTCTGGTAAGGGTAATGATGGCACGATTAACGGGGCAAAATGGAAAGATGGTAAATTTGGCGATGGACTTGAGTTTAATGGCGGACAATGGGTGTCAATTGAATCAACTGAAGACTTACAACTTGGTGATGAACATACGATGATGGCGTGGTTTTATGCCACTGACATTTCTCAGCATAGGATGTTGATTTCTAAAAATGCTGAATATCTATTACGGATTGATGTACCAGGAGAAGGTAACAAAATGTCAACATTCGTCCACATCGGCGGTTGGGAACCGAGAGCATCCGCAGGTGTCCCTAATGAGGATACTTGGACTCACATCGCTGCAACTTTCGACAGCGGAGCAAACAATAATCAACTTGTTATTTACGTCAACGGTGAACGTGCCGGATCAAGCACACGCGCTGGCAAAGGCGTAGGAACTGCTAATGCTGTTGACATCGGCAAATGGGGTGGCGGTTCATATTTCGTCGGTATTATTGATGAAGTTGCCATATTTAAAGCCGTACTCACAGCAGATGATCTGAAAACTATTATGGACCACGGATTAGATAAAGCACTCGGCGGCGTTGCAGCTGTGGACGCATCAGAAAAATTGACGACAACTTGGGCAAATCTGAAATCTGATAGATAGTTTATCATTGTTGTTGACTAAAAAGGGTGGATTTGGATAAATCCACCCTTCAACTCGTTCATGACAATTTCAATGCTATTAAAAATCCGATTTTTCAACCTAAAACCTTCTTAATTCTTACCACTCCGAATTTATCCATAACAATTCCTCTCACCCATACAGTCTTCCTGTTTTATGGCAAGAAACGTTAAATGTTCCTTGCGACATTTCTTTTTACATGCTATAATAACTGAACGAAAAAAGGAGGATTGGCTATGAAAAAATTAGTGATTTTCGTATGTGGGATCTTGATTGTCGGTCTAATCTCTACTGTTTCTGCTGGAGTTTGGACAGATAATTTTGATGGAAACAAACTTTCAGATGGTTGGGAATTTCGTGATCATAATGCTGAACAAACGAAATATGAAGTAAAAGAGGGTTTTCTACGTATTACTAATCCCGGTAACTGGGGACACACAACAGCTGATAAACCGATGATTGAACGGGATGTTCCTAAGAGTGCAGCGGAAAACATTACCGTCAGCGGGATTTTTTCCTCTGATCCTGATAAACCAGCAGATGCATGGATCGGCATCTTTATTTACAGTGGTGACGATTTAAATTATGCGTGTTTGTTGTTTGGTGGGGAATCCAACCAACCACAAAAAGCTCTTATAGGGAGTATGATCAAAGCAAATTGGAATGACCATGGACACCCTCAAACAGGTTTTGATGTTCCGGTTCATCTCAAACTTGTCAAAGAGGGGGATGTCTTTTCAGGCTATTTCCGTAAGAGCAAAAAGGATGATTGGACCCTTGCTGGGAACAAAGAGTGGAACCATAAATTTGATGTTGAGCAGGTCGGCATCGGCTTCATGAACAATTGGGGAGGCAAAACGGTCACTTTTCTTATAGATCAACTCTCTATTGAAGGTGATGGGATTAAACCTTTTGCAGTTGATCCTAAGGGTAAATTGGCAACAACGTGGGGAACTCTCAAAACATCTCAGTAGCCACATGAAGATTAAGTTTTAAATTTGGTCCTTTTCTATCCACACGAGACAGGTGTACCCACTGCTGGCGAGGTTTCCTAACCTCGCCAAATTACCCAATTCATTTTTAATCTTCATCAGACTACATTAGTTTGAAATGCGGCGGGTGTGGACAACATCCGCCTTTATTATGCGTTGGGTTTAAAAGTCTACTGATATGCGATTTATAGTCATTGACTTTTTTGTAATGTAAATTAACAGAACGAAAAACATATATTAAAAAACGAAATAAACACTAAGGAGAAAAATCACCGCTATGTCCATTCCAAAGATGTCCGTGAACAACCCTGTTTTAGCAAACATGCTCATGATTCTTATCATTATTTTTGGGTTGTATGCATGGATAAACCTTCCCAGAGAACTCTCCCCAGAAATCGCACTCCAAAGCGCAACCGTTACAACTTTGTATCCAGGTGCCTCTCCTGAAGAAGTAGAAAAACTTGTAACCGCACCTATTGAGGATTCAATTGAAGAAAATGTTAACAAAATTAATCTGATGCTTTCCACATCTTCAGAGGGAAGATCAGTCATTTCAGTTGACTTTGATGAGATGAGTGATAGAGAATTCGACAAGGAGATGGAAAACCTACGAACTGCTGTTGAAGGTGTAAATGATCTGCCGGAAGAGATTTTAGACGATCCCAAAGTTATGGAATTGGATATTATGTCCGGTTTTCCGATGCTGACAATTGTTGTCGGAGGAAGCATTTCAGAAGCGCAGATGCGGGATATTGCAGAAAACCTAAAAGACGAAATATTAGAAATAAAAAATATCGCATCAGTGCAAATCGCCGGGCTTCGCGAACGAGAAATATGGATTGAGGTAGATCCAAATCGGTTGAAAGCATATAACTTACCGATTACAAGGGTAACCACTGCGTTACAAGTCGAAAATTTAAATCTACCTGCGGGGACGATGGAGATTGGTAACTCTGAATTTATGGTGCGCACAATGGGAGAATTCCCTCATCCAGATTACATCGGAGATACCATTCTTGCAGTTCAACCATCTGGCACACCGCTCCGCCTTCGCGATGTCGCTACAGTTTCCGATACTTATGAAGAACCACGCACCCTTTCCCGTATTGATGGTCAACCTTCCATCAGTCTCAGCGTTCAGAAAAAGAAAGACGGGAACACGATCTCTTTAGTGGCGAAACTTCGCGATTTAGTTAAAGAACGCCAGAGCGAGCTGCCTGAAGGTGCTGTGTTGACACCTGTCAACGACTATTCCGTTATCTTAAAAGAAAGATTAGGCATCCTTGAAACCAACGCCATTTTTGGTCTTATCCTTGTTATACTGATGCTTTTCCTATTTATCGGTTGGCGAAATGCGTTATTTGCAGCCCTCGGTATTCCGGTCGCGTTCATGGCAACGTTTTGGTTCATGTCAATTGCAGGCTATACACTCAGTGGGGTTGCACTGTTTGGACTCATCTTGGTCGTTGGTATTGTTGTTGACGATGCTATCGTTGTCATAGAGAACACCTATCGGCATATTGAGGCAGGTGAATCTCCGAAGGTCGCAGCAATACGAGGCGCAGAAGAGGTCGGTTGGCCTGTAGTTGCGGCAAGTTTAACAACAATTGGTGCATTTGGGCCCTTAATGTTTATGTCCGGTGTTTCAGGGCAATTTATGCGGATCGTACCAATAATGGCGATTCTCGTTTTGGTGGCTTCTCTCTTTGAGGTGTTTGTGATTTTACCTGCACACGTCTCTGAATGGGGACGAGCCAGAACCAGAAGAGGGCGCAGCACACTTGACAACCTCCGAACTCGGTCTCGCGGTGCCTTCACCGCGAGTATACGTGTTACCGGATTTTTTGCGTGGTTTACCACGATTTTTGACACGATCCGAAACCGATATGTAAGAATTCTAAAGATAACGATCCGCAGACGGTACGTCTTTGTCGGAAGTGTTCTTTTGATCGGATTGATCGCATGTATCAGTGCTTTTTTAGTACTTGATAAAGAACTTTTCCCCGGTGAAGATTTTCCACAATTCTACGTCAAAGCCGAGATGCCACCATCTTACGGCATAAAGGAGACAACTGCTGTCATGGCGCAACTTGAAGATGCAGCCAAAACGTTACCGTCAAATGAAGTCGCTGCGATTGTTAGTAATATCGGTTTACATACGCCTACTTCTGGTCTCCTTGAAGGCGTTACCTACGGTTCCAATTTTGGTGAACTCATTATTGAACTTGCCTCCAAAGATCAGCGCCCTCGGAACACTGACCAAATCATCGATTCCTTACGGCAAAAGACTGCTAATATAAGCGGCATGGAGAAAAAACCCAATTTTGTCAAATTAGAAGGAGGTCCACCCCAAGGACAAGACGTTGAAGTCAAAGTCAAAGGATCCCAGTTTGAAACGTTAGTGGAAATTGCTGATCGGCTAAAGGCTACATTAAGCCAAATTGATGGTGTAAAAGACATTCGAGATGATTTTCGTATTGGCAAATCCGAATTACGCATCTATTTGAAACCAGAAAAAGCATCCCTATTTGGAATGTCTACTCTACAAGTTGCACAAACTATTCGGACAGCTATTGAAGGCGCAAAAGCAACAACCTATCGAGAAGCAGATGAAGCGATTGACGTAATCGTCAAATACGATGAGGATCGCTTACAAACTATAGAAGAACTGAAGGACCTATTGATAGCAACACCTACAGGGGCGATTGTCCCTCTTAAAGATGTTGCAGTAATAGCTGGAGAGAAAGGATATGCAGATATTCGGCGCTTTGAAGGCGAGCGTGCAATCACTGTTTATGCAGCGGTTGATAGTACAAAAACTACACCTTTTAATGTGAACCAAGAATTAATTAGTGCCTTCGCGAATGTAGAATCGTTGTATCCTGGCTATCGACTTGATTTCCGCGGCGTTTTTGACGAAATACGGGAATCTTTTTCAGAATTATGGAAACTGTTTATTGTCGGAATTCTTGTTATCTATATGATATTAGGGGCACAATTCAAATCCTTTATTCAACCGATTGTTATACTCTTTGCCGTGCCATTCGGAATGATAGGAGCGATGATCGGATTGCTTCTTTCTAATGCTACACTTAGTATGGTAGCAATGTTTGGAATTGTCGCACTTGCAGGTATCGTTGTCAACGATTCAATTGTGCTAATTGATTTTATCAACAAATACCGAGAACGCGGCTATAACCGATGGTATGCTATTCTGAAAGGCGGAAGCGTCCGTTTACGCCCAATTATTTTGACTTCGGTGACGACAATTTTTGGGTTAATTCCGATGGCACTGGGACTTGGTGGCAAATCCCCTATCTGGCAGCCGATGGCTAATACCATCATCTTTGGGCTTGCCTTTGCCACGACTATGACGTTGTTTGTTATGCCTGCTTTATACGCAATCACAACAGACTTACGCGGACTTTTCTTGCGACGACTTTTCTTGCGGGATCCAGAGGAGCGCTTCCGCACTGTTTCAGATGATGAATTGTTAGATGATACCGTTCCTGCTGATGATTAGAACTCCAATGGAAATTCATTTTTAGAAAAGACACGGGTGTGTTATACTAAAAATGACATCGTTTCAATATCACATAATGAGGTTGGAGATTGAAAAATGGCGACATTAGAAGGTTTCAGAGTAAGAAATTTCGGTGTTCTCAAGGATGTGACGCTTGGTCGCCTTTGGGACAGACGGAAAGAAGAAGCACTGACTCCAATGACTGCGATTATCGGAAAAAATGGAGTCGGCAAGAGTGCATTATTTGATGCTTTTGGCTTCTTGTCCGATGCGCTTAATTTTAATAATATTGAAGAAGCTTGTGATGCAAGAGGACGTGGCGGCTTTGACAAAATGCGAACACAAGGGACAGCAGATCCTATTGAATTTGATGTGTACTACAGAGAACACGGAAATGCCAGACCCATTACATATCAAATTGCTATTACTGTTGATGAGTTTGGACGGCCCCAAGTACTGCGGGAACGTCTTCGGCAAAGACGTAAACACCAAACACGAGGTCAACCTTTCTCGTTTTTAATCCTAAATAACGGTAGTGGCGTAGCATGGAAAGGTGAACAAGTAGGCCTCCAGATTGTTGAAGACACTGAAGATTTTGATCTTTTTACGGAATTAAAAAAAGAAAGGGAATCTGGAGAAACAGAAGATATAGAATTAGATGATCCTCGAAAACTTGGTATTGCTACACTTGGTGCCTTAAAGCAACACCCTCGAATTGCTGCGTTTCGTAGGTTCATTGAAGGATGGTATCTTAGCTACTTCACTCCTGATGCAGCACGTAGCCTACCACTTGCGGGACCACAAGAACACCTAAATATTCATGGTGATAACCTTGGCAACGTTGTGCAATTTATGGAACGCGAACATCCACAACGTTTCAAAACAATTCTGAAAAAAATTGCTGATAAAATACCAGGGATAGATCAAATTGATACTGAAAAAACGAGTGATGGTAGATTACTACTTAGATTTAATGATAAAGGCTTTCAAGCTCCTTTTTACGCTCAGCAAATGTCCGATGGAACGCTCAAAATATTCGCTTATTTGTTGATGCTTGAAGATCCGACCCCACCTCCATTTATCTGTATAGAAGAACCAGAAAACGGCTTGTACCATAAACTATTGGAGATTCTCGCCACAGAATTCCGAGAACACGCCACTGGACACAGAGGAGGTTCGCAAGTTTTTATTACGACACACCAGCCATATTTTGTTAATTCATTAGAACCTAAAGAAGTTTGGATCTTAGAAAAGCAAGAAGATGGGTTTTCTAAAATCCGTAGAGCAAGTGAAGATCCGCTGGTAAACAATCTTGTTGAAGAGGGACTGCCCTTAGGCGGACTCTGGTACAGCGATTATCTCGACCCGAGGTGATAGAATGCATTTTGAGATACTTATTGAAGACCTATCTGGCAAGAAAGCACTTGACATTCTGATGCCAAAAATTATTAATGATCAAGACACATTTAATGTTGTTGATTACCGAGGAATCGGACATATCCCGAAAAACCTCAAGAGCTCAACCGATGTAAATAAACGCGTTCTACTTAATCAACTTCCGAGGCTGCTCAGAGGTTTCGGAAAAACATTTGCCAACTATTCTCCCCACTTTCCAGCTGCGGTAATTGTCATTTGCGACTTAGATAATAAGTGTTTGAAAACACTTCGACAAGAACTCTATTCTGTCCTGAATGCGTGTCACCCCAAACCAGAGACTCGATTTTGCATAGCGATAGAAGAGGGTGAAGCGTGGCTACTCGGCGACATTCCTGCAATCAAAAATGCTTATCCATCAGCTAAGGACAGTGTCCTAAAAAACTATCGTAACGACTCAATTTGTGACACGTGGGAACTGCTGGCTGATGCAATATATGCGGAAGGTTCAAGTAGATTGAAAAAAAGAGGTTGGCAGGCAGTTGGTAGGGAAAAATCCACATGGGCAGAAAAAATAACGCCAAATATGAACGTAGAGAAAAACAAGTCCCCAAGTTTCTGTTATTTTTGAGATAAGATTCGAGAACTAATCTGAATTCCCTTCGTTGAACTTCCAATTTGCTGAAATTGAGGTGAAACAGTATAAGTCAAAGGAATTTGAAAATTACTTTTTCGGTAATTAGGCAGAGAAGTTCGGCGCGCTTCCAAAGCGCGCCTACATTTGTTTCATATCAACTTCACAACATTCACTCCAAAATGAGTGCCTCTAATACGATCCCCCAGCATATTCCCAAATTAACCTCACGTCCTTACATCTATTCCAAAAATGTTCAGATATGTTTTGAATATATGGTAAAATAACAAAAGGGAATTTTTCCAACATTACATTTTATTGCCAAACTAAAATATGTAAACATTGTTCAGGCGAGAATTACCACCATGTCGATCCCTAAAATGTCTGTAAACAATCCTGTTTTAGCAAACATGTTGATGATTATTATAATCGTATTTGGGGTATACGCATGGTTTAGCCTTCCACGTGAGATGCTCCCGGAAATCACGATAAAAAGCGCCTTTGTGACAACCCACTACCCTGGTGCTTCTCCAGAAGAGGTTGAGAAACTGGTCACTGCCCCAATTGAAGATGCAATTGAAGAAAATATCAGTGGGATAGAAATTATGTCTTCTACTTCATCTGAGGGCAGATCAAGAATCTATGTCAAATTTGAAAAGATGAGTGTTCGAGATTTTGACAAGGAACTTGAAAAACTCCGTTCAGCGGTCGAACAAGTTAATGAACTTCCAGAGGAAATTTTGGAAGATCCGACAGTCAAAGATTGGGGTGTTTCCACCGGTTTTCCTATATTGACGGTCATTGTTGGAGGGCGTATTTCAGAAAAACAGATGCGAGACATCGCGGAGGATATCAAGAATGAAATCTTGAACATTAAAAACATCGCTGCAGTTCGTGTAGCAGGTTTCCGAAAAAGAGAAATTTGGGTTGATGTAAATCCTGATAAATTAGAAGCATATCAACTTCCAATCTCTGCAATTGTCAATTCACTGAGTGCGAACAACTTGAACCTTCCAGCAGGTACAATGGTACTTGGTGAAACAGAAGTTATGGTACGCACAATGGGAGAATTCAGCACTCCCGACTCCATCAGTGAGACTATTATCACCGTTCAACCGACAGGCACACCGCTACGTCTCAGTGATGTGGCAACTATCTCCGACACTTACGAGGAAACACGCACTTTGTCCCGTCTTAATGGAGAACCTTCAATAAGTCTAACCGTTCAGAAAAAGAGTGGAGGAAACACTTTAGCGTTAGTTACGCAACTACGAGAATTAGTTGAAAAACGGCAGCGTCAACTTCCACAAGATGCTGAATTGACAGCATTTAGGGACAATTCAGTCATTCTGAGACAGCGCTTAAGCATCTTAGAAACAAACGCGCTCTTTGGTTTGATTCTCGTTGTGCTGTTACTTCTTGTGTCCGTCGGATGGCGAAATGCTGTTTTCGCTGCACTCGGAATTCCTGTTGCGTTTATGGCAACTTTCTGGTTCATGTCTATAAGTGGTTACACACTTAGTGGAGTTGCTCTATTTGGGTTAATCTTAGTTGTCGGAATTGTTGTAGATGATGCCATCGTTGTGATAGAAAATATCTACAGACATATTGAGTTGGGAAAATCCCCAAAAGTCGCTGCGATACTCGGAGCAGAAGAGGTTGGCTGGCCAGTAGTTGCTGCAAGTTTGACGACTATCTGTGCCTTCGGTCCTTTAATGTTTATGTCCGGTGTTGCAGGACAGTTTCTGCAGGTTGTGCCGATTTTAGTGATTCTCGTGTTGCTGGCGTCTCTCTTTGAAGTTTTCATGATCTTACCGGCGCATGTGTCTGAATGGGGAAGAACGAAAAGGCGAGAAGCACGTACAAACAGATGGTTTGATCTAATCCAAAATCAATATATCAAAATTCTCAAAAAAACGATCCGACAGCGCTATGTATTCGTTGGGAGTGTCCTCTTTATCGGTCTGATTGCATGCATTGGTGCGTTTGTACTCCTTGACAAGGAGTTTTTCCCTAACGAAGAATTCCCGCAATTCTATATTAAAGTCAAGTTGCCACCTTCCTACGGCGTCCAAGAAACAACCGCAGTCATCGCAGATATTGAGGACGTTGTTAGAAGTGTACCGATAAATGAGCGTGTTGCAATCGTTAGTAACATCGGTTTACATACTGCAACTTCTGGGATCGTGGACAATACGGTTTTTGGATCAAATTTCGGAGAGGTTTTAGTTGAACTCACACCAAGCGAAAAACGCACCCGGAGCTTAGATGAGATTATGACATCGCTAAGACCAAAAATAGCAAAAATTAGCAGTATCGCAAAGCTGAATTTTGACAAATTGGAAGGCGGCCCCTCACAAGGACGAGACGTTGAAGTGAAAGTAAAAGGACCACGATTTGAACAACTCAGAAAACTCACCGATCTGTTAAAGGCTGAGTTGAATCAAATTGATGGGGTTTACGATATTCAAGACGACTTTGACATCGGCAAATCTGAATTGCATATCTCCTTGAAGCCAGAAAAGGCACATCAATATGGAATAAGCACACGCCAAATTGCACAGACAGTGCGAACCGCTGTTGGAGGTGTCAAAGCAACGACCTATCGTGAAGCAGACGAAGCCGTTGATGTCATCGTTAAATACCAAAAGAATAGTCTACATACGACATCTGAACTCAATAATCTATTGATTGCTACTCCTGCTGGCGCAATTGTTCCGCTCAACGATGTTGCTAACGTTACAGAAGAAAAAGGCTATACTGATATTCGTCGCTTTGATGGTGAACGCGCTATTACGGTATATGCATCCATTGATAAACTAAAGACGACAGCAGTCAAAGTGAATCAGACATTAATTAGTGCTTTTGCTGGTATTGAATCTCTGTATCCAGGATACAAACTCGATTTTCAAGGACTCTTTGATGAGATTGTAGAATCTTTTTCTGATTTGTGGAAATTGTTTGTCGTAGGGTTATTATTAATTTATGTTGTGTTAGGAGCGCAATTCAAGTCATTTAGTCAACCGATAATTATTCTCTTTGCAGTGCCGTTTGGTATGATAGGTGCTATGGTTGGCTTACTTGTTTCTGATGCAATGCTCAGTATAGTAGTGATGTTTGGGATTGTTGCCCTCACAGGAATTGTAGTAAACGATTCAATTGTGCTAATAGATTTCATTAACAAATATCGTGAACGCGGCTATAATAAATGGTACGCAATCCTGAAAGGGAGTAGTGTTCGGTTGCGCCCAATTATTCTAACTTCGTTGACTACAATTTTTGGACTTATTCCTATGGCAATCGGACTTGGTGGAAAATCGCCTATTTGGATGCCAATAGCAAACACGATAATCTTTGGACTTGCCTTTGCAACGATAATGACATTGTTTGTGATGCCCGCACTTTACGCTATTACAACCGACTTACGCGGACTTTTCTTGCGACGATTTTTCCTGCGAGACCCAGAGGAGCGCTTCCGCACTGTCTCAGATGATGAATTGTTAGGTGATACCGTTCCTGCTGATGATTAGAACTCCAATGAAAATTCATTTTTAGAAAAGACACGGATGTGTTATATTATTGTGAAATCCACAATTACCTTTACATTGGTGAGGTTCGGAAGAAATCAAGAAATCAACGGTATGAATGACGTTTAGTCATTCCCGGGTATTGCCCGGGTATGAATGCCATTGGGAGAATACGCGTGCGGTATTCGCCATGATTCCCCGCCTTGCCAGCGTGATGATGTAGGGATTGTTGTTCATTGAAATGTAAACATATTTTCGGATTTTACTATAAACATTATAATGTCTATTATAAATTATACATCTAAACTTCAACCAATGGGCGTTGGCGACATTCTTGATACGACTTTCAGTTTGTACAGGAAGCACTTCTTACTGTTTTTAGGAATAGTAAGTATTTATTTCTTTGCCAGTCTCATAGAGTATTCTCTAAAAGGTTGGGCATCTAATCCTGATGGACAAACACTAATCACGAGACTCTTCATATTACCTTTTTTAATCTTAACGGTTGGCAGCATAGTTATTGCTACTGCCAGCGTCTATCTGGGAGAAAACATCACAAGTAGGACTGCATTACGCCAAGCACTTCATCAGTTTTTTCCAATGTTAGGCGGTCATCTGTTATGGGTATCAGTTTGGGTGATCACGCTCCTTCTGATATCCGTTTCTATCCCTTTTGTGGCGCGTAGCCAGTCCTTTGCAGTTGTCATTATGATTATGATAATTGGAATTCCTATTTCAACCTACATTGCGGTACGTTGGGGATTTTATATTGAAACAATTCTGCTTGAGAAGTTGAGTGTGACAAACGCGCTGAGACGGAGCAGCGAACTTGTTCGTGGTGCATGGTGGCAAGTGTTCGGAACGTTTATTTTGATTCTGATATCCAGTTATGCGATTCAACTTATATTTGAGATATCACTTGGCACCATCTTTATTTTCACAAATTTAGCAGGTGATGCAAGCCTTAGGGATATCATTGAATGGGCGATATTGGATAGAGTGCTTGATAGTAATAGTTTTGTTTTTTATGTTGTTATGACTTGCATTAACCTCGTTTTAGGCGCTCTTGTCTTACCTATTTGGGTGATCGGTGTTACAATCTTATATTTTGATCGCCGAATACGTAAAGAGGGTTCCGATATTGAGTTAACTGCAAGCACTGGCGAAGATGTTTAGACTAATTCCAATTCAGAAAAGCTAAAAGTCTGCTATTTGTGTTGCCATCTTCAAAATTCCTGTGGTATACTTTTATCGTAACCAACAAACTTAATCGTAAAACCTGATATCCAATCAGAGCAATTAAAACCCATCAGAATTGTATAACATTATGGAAATTACACGTCCTTTTCTATTGTTCTTGCTGCTTTTATTGCCAGTCCTCTACTACGGTTTTCGACGCAGCCTTGTTGACTTGTCGCGAACACAACGCTTGATTAGCTTATGTGTCAGGATCGTTATTGTTCTCTTACTTATTCTAAGTGTGACGGATCTGCAGTATCTAAAAACCGATGACAAACTTGCAGTCATGTTCCTCGCGGATATTTCCGATAGCATTTCTGAAGACGGGTTAACAAAATCAACAGATTTTATCAATGAAGCACTTGAATCACGGAGCGGAAATCAGCAAGTTGGGATTATTGCTTTTACCGATAAAGCCGAGATACTTCAGGCAGCCCACATGGAAAATCAGAAAAATTCCGAAGAAAAATTGGATATTGCTGAAACAAAGAAAACTTGGTTAGAAAATGATGAAGACGCAGCTGACACAACGAATATCGCACAAGCAATTGAGACAGCATGGAGTGTATTCCCCGCAAATGCAAATAAACGGATTGTCTTAATTACAGATGGTCTTGAGACACAAGGTGATGCTATCCACACAGGCCTTCGCGGAAAAGACTTTGATATTCAGATTGACACGGTTCCTATATATCCAAGTGATGACCCTGAGGTAATGGTACAACGAATTGATGCACCTGCACAAGTCAAACAGGGTGCTCCCTTTAATTTAGAAGTGCTTATTCACAGCAATCATGACGATATCGCGCAAATAAATCTCTATAAGAACAAATTTGAAGTAGCAAAAAAAGAGGTCCGACTTACTGAAGGTGAGAATCGCGTCTTGTTCACTGAAACTTCTATGGAGAGTGGTACATTGACTTATGATGTAACCTGCCGTACAACACAAGATACACGATACGATAACAATCGGGCATTCGGTATCGTTTCAGTCTCAGGTAAACCGAGAGTCTTGCTTATTGATGAAAACGAGTCACAAACCCGATATCTAATGCGGGTGCTTGAGGATGCGAAAATTCGTGTTGATGTACGCAACGGTTTAGGTGTCCCGAATGAACTTGCCGATCTCCAAAACTATGAACTTGTTATCTTCAGCGATGTTCCTGCAAACCGTCTTAGCGAAAAGCAGATGGAACTTATCCGCACCTATGTCCAAGACCTTGGGGGCGGATTCATGATGCTCGGCAGTGAAAACAGTTACGGACTTGGCG
This sequence comes from Candidatus Poribacteria bacterium, assembly GCA_965221425.1. Lineage (GTDB taxonomy): Bacteria > Poribacteria > WGA-4E > WGA-4E > WGA-3G > MSPOR6. The sequence goes on from OZ244889.1 coordinate 3,673,849, forward strand.
GTTACTATAAAACTCCAATTGAGGAGGTTTTGCCTGTCCGCACCGACACTGAAAAGAAAAAGGAGACCCCCTCCTTAGCAATGGTGCTTGTGATTGACAAATCTGGAAGTATGGGAGGCATCAAAATTGAATTAGCAAAAGAAGCGGCACGCGCAACAGTTGAACTACTTGGACCGCGCGATAAAATCGGGGTTATTGCTTTTGATGGTTCACCATTCTGGATTACAGAAATGCATGATGCATCAGATAAGCAGTTCATTTCAAATCAAGTAGGCTCTATTACTGCAGGTGGCGGCACAAATCTTTATCCCGCACTTCAACAGGCGTATTTTTCCTTGACGGAGACAACGGCTAAACTCAAGCACGTCATTGTTCTGAGTGATGGACACTCTCAACCGGGCGACTGGTATGGGATTGCAAGTTCCATGCACTCTGAACGTATCACAATTTCCACAGTCGGCATCGGCAGCGGTGCTGACATGAATATGCTTGGTGATCTCGCAAAGTGGGGCGGTGGACGTGAATATTTCACACAAGACCCGTATAACGTTCCGCAGATATTTGCGAAGGAGACCGTCACTGCTTCTAAATCCGCTATTATTGACGCGCCTTTTATTCCGCAACGAATCAAACCAACCCAAGTATTGAGCGGAATTGACCTTGAACTCGCGCCGTTTTTACTCGGTTATGTGGCAACCCATCCACGCCCCACTGCCGAAATCTTTCTTGTCTCTGACCGTGGTGATCCTATCCTCGCAAGTTGGCAATACGGCTTAGGAAAGGCTGTTGCGTTCACATCCGATGCGAAAGCGCGATGGGCTTCAGATTGGTTAGAATGGCCTGGCTACGGCAAGTTCTGGACACAACTTGTCCGTGATACGATGCGTAAGACAACACTCAGCAATTTCCAAGCAGAAATCACGAAAGAGAAAGGGATCGCGCACCTTGCTATTGATGCACTCAGTGAAACTGGGGATTTCTTAAACGAATTGGACAGTGATATTTCGCTTATTGGTCCCGACCTTAAAAAGAAGCAACTTGCTATCTCACAAACCTCCCCAGGACGATATGAGCTTGAATTTCCAACCCAAGAAGTTGGCCCCTACTTCTTGAATATCATGCAAAAACAGGCAGGCGAAATCGTCAATACGCAAGTAACCGGCACTGTTGTTTCCTACCCTGAAGAATATCTTGTCCACAATGCCAACGAATCGCTTCTAACCCAACTCGCATCTGTGTCAGGTGGAAAATTCAACATTTCTGCTGAGGAGGTGTTTCGTTCTCCTGAAAATCCTGTAACGCTGCGGATTCATCTGTGGCGACCTTTCCTTATCACCGCCCTAATCCTATTGCTCATTGATATTGCGCTGCGCCGTATTGATATGAGACGTTCATAATCTACCACGCTTATCAGAGAAAAATTAACATTAAGTTTCCCTATAGAATATGCTATACTTTAATTTAAGTTCTCATAAGACTTTACGAGGATAACAGCATGAGCATTACACAATTCACAATGGAAGAAGTACGTTGTTTCGGTGAACGGCAGACGCTTGAAATTCGCCCCTTGACGTTTTTGGTGGGTGAAAATAGTACCGGCAAGACGACTACACTTGCATGTTTCCATGTATTAGCAAATTATTTGCAGGGCAAGAGTGTAAATTTTAACCAACTCTCCTCTGTAATTGATAGTTTTCCTTATTCAATGGGAACCTTTAAGGATATTATTAGAAACAGTCGAAAAAAAGAGAAAGTTTTTAGACTTGGGTTCGCTTCCAAGAATGCCAATCAAGAAGTCGAATGGACAGTTGAATTTATTGAAAAGAAGGAAGGAATCGAACCCGTTGTTAATTCAATTACGATGGAATTAACTGATAGCAAAATTATTATTGAGTCTGATGATAAAACGGACATGAAGGCTAATTTAGAGTCCCTTAAGGAAAAACAGAATCAATATCGGATAGTTTGTGATACTGATATTTTGAACAGTGTTCCCATTTTCTTCATTTTAACTGCTTTCAGAGAGGAATCTGAGAAAGAAAAAGCGTTCTCTCGATTTTTGCAGAATAAAAGTAAAAAGTCTAAAAAAAGCAGATACGAACTTTGGAATATCTGGGACTCTATCTCTGTGTCCAGTACATCACCTGTTCGCTCACGTCCTAAACGCACTTACGATCCTACGCGTGAATATAATGATCCTGAAGGCAGCGATGTTCCTATGTATTTAATGCGGATTGAAGCCACCCAACAGAAACGTTGGGAATTGCTAAAAGAACAATTAATAGAATTTGGCAAGAGTTCCGGCTTATTCCAGAACATAGAAATCAAAAGACTTGGGCGTGCACTAGGTTCTCCATTCCAATTACAATTCAAAGTCCGCGGCCCTAAGGTTAATTTTATTGATGTTGGTTACGGTGTCAGTCAGATTTTGCCAATTTTGGTTCAGGTTTTAAATCCAAATATATCTCAGAGGTCTCGGCGGCCTAGGTTATCAAATTTTACCTTACTTCAGCAGCCTGAAGTCCACTTACATCCAAGAGCACAGGCGGAATTCTCTTCTCTGCTGGCGAAATTGGCAAATCAGGGCAACCAATCATTCATCGTTGAAACACACAGCGACTATATGATTGACCGAGCGCGCATTGAAATTAGGAAAGGTAACATCAAACCTGAGGATGTATCTCTAATCTATTTTGAACCAAAAGGGAATATTGTTAAGGTACATAATATAAGTTTTGATAAAATGGGAAATCTTACCAACGTGCCGAAGCATTATCGGGATTTCTTTCTATTAGAGTCTGACCGACTTATGGGATTTGAGGATTAAGGAATGTGTGTTATACTGGATACAAATACTTTTGGTAGATTCAGAAATCAAAAGAATCAAGATAAAAATAAAGATTTGGAACCTGTCCGGGAGTGGTTAAGAAATAAAAATGGTAAAATCGTTTATTCCAATACCGAAAAATATAAAAATGAATGGAAAAGTGGTGGAATGGAGCATTGGGCTAAAGAGCGAAGTAGAGCTGGTCAATTCAAACTCGTATCTGATGGTGTAGAAGAAAAGGAAAAGGAATTAAAAGGCAAATTAAGATCTGATGACGAACATATCATTGCGTTAGCCATAATTGCTAAGGTAAAAATTCTGATTTCTTATTCCGATTTCCCAGACCCTGGAAAGGGGGACAGTGACTTATTTGACGATTTTAGAGATCCAAATTTAGTCAACGGTAGTGTATATACAAAAAAAGAACACGAACACCTACTAACTAAGGATACTTGCCCATAATAAAGGAGTCATTATGACAAAACATATTAATAAATCAATATCAAATTTTTCCTTTTTACTAATTTTTTTGCTTTGCGTTGCATCTGCAGCAATTGCACAAACCCCTCAACAAATTGCCCAGCAAGCGTTTCGCTCTACAGTACTTCTCGTTATGGAAGATAAAAACGGTCAACCGCTTTCATTAGGGAGCGGATTCTTTGTCAAGCAAGGACAGATTGCGACAAATCTCCACGTTGTTGAGGGTGCCACAAGAGGTTACGCAAAGTTAGTTGGCAAAGAGACAAAGTACAACATTGAAGGCTACACTGCAATTGACGAGAAACGCGATCTGATAATTCTAAAAGTTTTGGCTATTGGAACACAGACTATTCCGCTTGGTAATAGTGATTTAGCACAAGTAGGAGAGACAGTTTACGCTGTGGGCAATCCGCGCGGATTAGAAGGTACGTTCTCAGATGGAATCATAAGCAATATTCGTCCGGTTGGTAATGATAAACTGATTCAAATAACCGCGCCGCTTTCACCGGGGAATAGTGGAGGTCCCGTGCTAAACCGAAAAAGTGAAGTGATAGGTGTTTCAGTTTTGACAATCCGAGATGGGCAAAACCTTAATTTCGCGATTCCTTCAAACTATCTAAAAACTCTCATTACCAAAGTCGGATACGCAAAATCTTTGTCTCAAGTGAAATCTAACAAAGGACAACGATCAATACTGACTGATTTTGGAAATCAAAGCGTTGGAGGAGTAACAGGTGGGAAGTTCAAATGGAACGCTGGTTATATAGGAGCATTCAGCGATAGCGAATTGAAATATACGTTTTCTTTACGAAATCATCTCCGTGTAAATGTGAAGGACGTGCGTTATCTCGTGATTTTCTACGACCAATTGGAAGATCCAATTGACGTTACATTTGCTCAGTCTTCGGAAATAATACCTGCTGGATTAGCTAAACGGATTAAAGGAATTATTAGTGATTCCAGCGTTAAGGAACTGTCAACGCGAACAGTGGAAGGGCAAGGAAGAAGCACAATAACAATAATTACAGAAACTTTTGTGAAATTTAGAGTACTTGACTACGAGATAGTGAGATAACATAGGTAGTCACACAATTATAGAAACAAGCCATACGCTCTATGGTTAAAAGATCCATTCATTATAGTTTGCTTCTGTCAATTGGTATTCCAGCACTCTCTATTTCTTTAGCAAGTTTTTGTCTCCATGCGCCGTGCTCATCCATCTCCACATAAAGTAATCCGTCAATATCTGATGGCGATTCTACTTTTCCCTGATAGATAGAGCATACTTGTTTTCGACCTAACTTGCCAATGAAATAACCGAGTTCGAAAATAACGTTCTGGCGTGCTCTGGGATTGCTTCCCTTATCTGCTTCTTCTTTCAGCGCACCTACATCGTCGGGCGTAAAAAGAACAATTGCAAAACTTGCATTTTTCGCTGATTCTTCCAGTTTTTCGATAATTGTTCTTCCTTCGTCAGGGTTTTCATGAAGTATGACTGCTTCTAAACCTAATTTTTCTACTGCCCGAGCTATGGCTTCTGCTGCATTGATGTCGCGTCCATGCACGACAAACACTTTGTTCCCTTTTGCAGTGTCTTGATCAGAAGAATGTGGATGTTGCTCAGGAATTAGTTCAAGTTCATCACGAATCCCTTCCAAACTATTAAGGCTAGTAGTCACACGTTCGTGGTATCTGTTCAATTGCTCTTGCAATGATGGATTTACGAGGGGATTCGTTGCTGAACCGACAGGTCTCTGATAATGAAAGCTGCTGTATCTGTCTGCTGCTGACGAGCTAGTAAATAGCGTAGACAAAAGGGTTTTGTTGTAATCTGACCACTTTTTACATTCCGCTACGGCCTTTTTCAACTCATCTTCTGATCGTATATCCAGATGCTGTAGTTGATAACCCTTGTCAATTTGTGCTTCTATCTTTTGGTGGGAACTTTCTTGAGACTCCTTCAAATTTGGTCTAGATTGGGTTTTATTGGACATAATTTTCCTCCAGATTAATTTATGTCGCTCGCTAAACATTATAGTCTTAATTTTGGATCATTGCTGCAATGGCTACAACAATCGTCCTCATCACTTGTCGGTTTACCTCCATCAATGAAATCTCCTACTTGCCATTCGGTACGTTCGTCGGCACTCTGTTCATAATATGCTTTCATCTGCTCCGCTTGTTGGGATAGAAGTTGGTGCCGCTCTTCTGCTGAAAGACGCATGAAATCTGCTTGAGGCGACTGAGGTTCTACCTCTTTGCCCGCTAATTCAACTAAAAAATGATAAACAAGCGGTAACTTAGTTTCTGGGAGCTTTTCGACTAACTGCTGAACTTGATCATAAGTGATCGCTTCCATTATGTCCCCTCCTTATTAAAACCGTATTGTGTTATTAAAGACTCCAAGAGATTATACTACAATCTTTCGTGAGATGCAACGCAAAATCAGATTAAAAATCCTTGACTTCCCTCTCAAAACCACATACAATAACCCCAAATAACACACATCTATGCGGAGATTTCTTATGCCACAAATAGAAAAAGTTTTTGATTCCCCTGGCCCACAACCTAACGGAATGCAAGCTACCGAAGAAGGGCTTTGGATAATTGACCAACAGAGCAATGAAGTGCATCTCGTCTCTTTTGATGGCGAAGTGAAAAAGACACTTGCCACCGGTTCTGATAGAGGTAGCGGTATAACGCATACTGGCACTAACCTCTGGCTTGCGTCTACCTATAGTTGTGAAATCTTGTTAACTGACCCGGAAAACGGCAAAACACTTGCTTCTTATGACACCCCTGGTGCAGGACAAACAGGCGCGCACGGTTTGGAATGGCGCGACAACAAACTCTGGATAGCAGTGCCACCTTCCGCAACTATCTATCAAGTTGACGTTGAAAACGATTTCACTGTGATTCATACGATTCCTGCTCCAGACGACAGGCCACACGGCATCGCATGGGTTGGAAACGACCTCTGGTGCGTTGAAACCAACCATCGCGCAATCTATCATCTCAATCCAGAAGATGGCAGCCATCTCAACAAAATTGAGGTCCCTGAACCACACCCTGAACCGCACGGTATGACCTATTGGGATGGATTTTTCTGGTATTGTGATGCACATACGACTGCTGTCTGTCGAGTGGCACTATCCTAATGTACACTATTGGACGCTTCTTAAATATGGGGAAAAACTGCGCGGCGATGAACATGGCAATTGATGAAGCAATCCTGACCGCGCAGCAGGAAAAACCCAACCCAACGTTACGATTTTACGATTGGACAATATCTGCATTCAGTTTTGGCTATTTTCAAGATATTGCCGCAGAGGTAGACATTGAAGCATGTCGCGCAGAAGGGATTGAATTGGTAAAACGGATGACTGGCGGCGGCACTGTCGTGCATGGGTGGGATTTGACCTATACACTGATTCTGCCCCGTCAAGCACGAGAAATGGGTGTTTCCGAAGTGTATCAACAAATTGGAAGAAGTCTTGTCAAAGCATTTGAGAACCTCGGTGTTCCAGCAAAATGTTACGGTGCTACTGCCGATACTTCGCAATCTTCCCAAAATATCTGCCTGACAAATCCTGCCGAAAACGATGTGATGTGCAACGGTAAAAAACTGGCAGGCGTATCGGTCCGACGCAATAGAAACGGGATACTGTTTCAAGGATATATCTCTTTGGATATGCCACCAGACCCGATCCTCAAGCGCGTTTCAAAACACTCGGAGATTCAAGAAAAGTTATATGAGAAATCCGCAGCCATAAATATGGAAGGACGTTTTATAAACAGAAGTTCACTTATCCAAGCGATCAGTGAAACTTATGAAGTGGGAATTACGTTCCATTCAGGAAAACTATCACAGACAGAGAAAGCAGAAGCAGAAACGTTAGTTAGGACCAAATATGCAACGGCAGCGTGGAATTTTGACGTTGACAAGAATTCAAATTCAATGTGGACTTTTGCAAATTAAAAATACCGTTCATATAGGGGAAAACAATGGACCCGCTATGTTTAGAACACTGTTTGACCGAATCAGAAAAACAACAATTTGAAGATAACGGTTATTTTGTCGTTGAAGATGCTGTTCCACAGGAAATAGTTGAGAAGTTGATTGTCGCTTTTGACCGTATTGGCGCAGAACACCTGGGTAAAGACGAACTTCCTCCCGATGCAAGCTACAATATACTTGACTTCGTTGGCAGAGATGATATCTTCATTGAGATGTTGGATTGGCACACAACGTTTCCAAAAGTGTGGGGTATTTTGGGTTGGAATATCAAACTCTACCATTCACATTTAATAGCACTACCACCACTTCCACCTGAAGAACGAAACAAACAGCACCGTCTCGGATGGCATCAAGATAGTGGACGACTCAACATTGAATTGGAAGGGGAACCACGCCCGCGTGTATCACTAAAGGTTGCATATTTTTTGACTGATACATCTGTGCCGGGACGCGGCAACTTTTCTGTGATACCGGGCAGTCAAAAATTCAATAAAGTAAAAATGCCTGATGATGACAAGACTAATCCAGAAAACGCTACGTCTGTTTTTGCTAAACCGGGAACAGCAGTCTTTTTTGACCGAAGGTTGTGGCATGCAGTTGGACGTAATACCTCTGATATCATGCGCAAAGTGCTTTTTTACGGATATAGTTACCGTTGGCTACAACCGAGAGACAACATGACGGTGGAACACTATATGGAAAAATCTGATCCAATTCGTCAGCAGATTTTGGGGAAAAGTACCGGTGGAATGGGTTATACGTCTCCTGGCGACAAGGATGTACCGCTCCGCGCATGGATTCAGGAAAATCTCGGCTCCGAAGCAGTTGCGCGCTAACAATAATGGGCGGGAACATGACTCGCCCTATCGCAAAATACACGTTTTACTTACCAATCGCCTCTCCGATCACCCCATAGATGTGCCTTGACGACATCCTCATTAAGTTCCGTGCCCCACCCCGGACGCGTTGGGATTTTCATATAACCCTCCACAATTTCTGGCGTGTGTGTCGTCAAATCATCTTTCCACGGCACATCGTCAATATCAACTTCCATAATCCGAACATTCGGTAACACAGCACACAAACTCGCGCTGATATAAGTGGCAAGATGACTGTAATAGTTGTGTGGTGCAACATTGAATTGGTAAACCTCCGCCAAATCACCTATCTTTTTAGACTGTGCAAACCCGTTCCACGGCACATCTATCATAAAGACATCTGCAGCCCGTGCCTCAAAATAGGGGAGATATTCACGCATATAGTATAGGTTTTCACCCGTGCATATCTTTGTTGTTGTGGAATCCTTGATTTGACGAATTGCCTCGTGGTCATACATATCAATCTCTAACCATAGCAGATCGTACGGTTCCAGCACCTTCGCGATACGCATACATGCTTCCGGTTTAAAGTTGAAGTTCAAATCAAGGTTGAGACCGACATCGGGACCAATGGCATCTCTAAAAGTGCTGATAAGTGTTTCAATATGTCGTAGAAGTTCAGGGGTTACATTTCCATCGGTAGAACCGAGTCCGCCACCAAAGCCGCTAAAATAGACCGAGGCAGGATCGCCAGGGATAACGATATTAGTTTTAAGTGCTGTGAACCCTTTCTCAACCACTTCGCGTCCTAACTCAGTGATGTCATCTATTGTTCTGAGCGGCGGTACGCCTATCAATTCAAAATTGCGCGCACGAGAAGACCCACAGTGCGACCAATAGACGCGCACGTCTTCACGTGTCGGACCACCAAAGAGTTCCACAACGGATATTCCTAAAGCCTTCGCTTTGATATCAACAAGCGCGCATTCAATGCCCGCAATTGCCTTTGCCGCAATACCGCCCGGACTCTGCCGTGAACCGCGAATCATGTCCCAAAATCGCATCTCATACGCACGTGGATCGCGCCCAATCAGCAGAGATGTCAAGTCTTTGATCGTTCCCACAACGCCGTTAGGATTTCTGCCGTCACTGCATTCTCCATAGCCAATAACGCCTTCGTCAGTTTCCACCTTGACAAAAATCCAAGGTCGCCACCCGCCATCTACGATAAAGGTTTCAATGTTTGTAATCTTCATATCATTCCTCATATTTTGTAGCGTAAACTGTTAGTTTGCGTCTGGACAGGCACAATCTAACAGATTGTGCTACAAAGTACCAACTTAGGTTAGATTAGAGTCGGACAATCTCTCCGCGTTGATCAGATTCACGTAATGCATCACAAACTCGCATCGTGTTCACTGCCACATCTGCCCATTCTGGCTCAAGGGTGTCAAATTGCACTATTCCCGAAAACTGTTCAATCATATTGACTTCTTGTATGCAAGCACCCGTTTCGTGCTTTTCATTATCCGATCCATGTATCCAAAACCGAGCAGATTCTTCCGATGTTGGCACAGTAAAATCATCACAAACTAAGGATGCCTTTGTTCCAGCGACCTCAAACCACTTTCGGTGACTTGTATCAAACCCACAATCTAAAGTAGCGATACGATCATCTTCAAACCAGAGTATACCAGCAAGATTAAAGTCCACACCAACCTTGTAGCGCGCTGTCGCGAATACTTTTGTCGGCATCTCCTCATAAGCCCACAAGATAGCGCGAACACAATAGTAGCCGAGATCGCCAAGACTCCCACCTGCAAGTTCCGGTTTAGCCCGGATATTATTAGTCGGAATTGGACTCCAATTGAAGGTGAAGGCGGCAGTGACGCGCCGCAGTTCACCTAAATTTGTTAGTTGCTGCTTCATCATCTCGGTGCGTTCATGATGCACCCACATGACTCCATCCATCAGTTGCACGCCATTTTGTCGGCAAGCATCTGCCATTACGGTTGCTTCATCAGAATCAGCGGCAAGTGGTTTTTCACAAAGAACGTGTTTGCCGTGTTCTGCTGCTCGGATTGTCCACTCCGCATGCATCGAAGGTGGCAGCGGAATGTAAATTGCATCTAAGGAAGGATCAGAGAGGAGGACGTCATAGGTGCCATAAGCGATTGGAACATTGTGTTTTTGTGCCCATGCAACAGCACGTTCTTCAGTGCGGCTTGCTACTGCCACCAATTCTGCATTTTGCGCGAGATTAATTGCACGGGCAACCTTCGTAGCAATACTCGCCGTACTGAGGACTCCCCATCGGACAGGGTTTTTAGATTCTATTTTCATAAAACTCCGTTTAACGTGTGCATATCAATTATTACCTTTGCGGTTTGTTGTACTATACCGTATTACAAGAAATCGGTCAAGCGATAGGAATTGCCAGTATTTTCACAAAAAACTTGACATCTATTCTGCTGCAGCATATAATCTTTCCAAAGATAAACGCGTTAATATCACTGGCATGCGATTTTAGGATAGAGGAGGACAGGAACATGGCAAAACTACGTGTGGGTGTTATAGGGTGTAGTGGCATCGGGACAACCCACGCATCCGGGTTAGTCGGTTTGTCAAACGTTGAATTAGCCGCAGGGTGCGACTTTGTGCAAAGCACACTGGATGCGTTCAAAGCAAAATATCAGGATAATTGGGATAACATCTCTCTTTATACAAACCATCAAGAGATGCTCGCTGCAGAAAATTTGGACATTGTTACGGTTGCAACTTCTGACCATCGGCATGCCGACCTTGTGGTTGATGCTGCAAACGCGGGTGTCAAAGGTATCTTCTGCGAAAAACCGATGGCAACCAGCGTTGAAGATGCGGACAGAATGCTCGCAGCAACCGAACAAAACGGTACCATTCTTTCCATTGACCACACGCGGAGATGGCAACCGTTGTGGCGGCATACCAGAGAAGAAATCGTTGGTGGTGGACAAATTGGGGATGTGCAATATGTCATCGGCACGTTGAGCGGCGGACGCGCTATGCTTTTCCGTAACGGAACACATTGTGTTGATGCTATCTGCTATTTTGCCGATTCAACTCCAGAGTGGGTTTCTGCAGAATTGGAAGATGGCTACGAAGATTATAGCGAATATAAAGGTGATGGGGGACATGTACCCGCAACTGAACCATCAGCACACGGGTATATTCACTTTGCGAACGGCGTGCGCGGTTATTATGCAGGCGGACCAAAAACCACACAATCCGGCTTCCGAGCAGAGATTGTCGGCACAAATGGATACATACTCATCAGTGATAAAGGTGCAACACTTCATCAAGGTGATTCTGTCCAATCAATTGAAACTCCATCCTGGGATATTGTCGGCATTCCTGCGGGTGTACGAGAGTTAGTGAAACTTGTTGCAGAAGGTGGAGAACCTGTTTCACCGGGAAGTGAAGGACACAAGGTTGTCCAAATTATCATCGGCTTTTTAACTTCGCAACAAAACGATAATGGGAAGGTCAAATTGCCGTTGCCACGCGGTTAATCCGCTTATATTGCCTAAATTTTTAAGTAGAAATCAAGTGCGTTTTGAACGATCATTTTCAATAGGCATAGTCTAAATCAATGTTCTACCTTACACGGCAGATCGCCTTTGAAGCATCTCATTACAATCGGATTCCCGAATTGAGCGATGCCGAAAACTTTGAACTGTTCAGTGCCGCAGCGAATCCAAATAGCCACGGACATAACTACGTCCTTGAAGTAATGGTCAAAGGGAATTTAGATGTTGATGACGGGATGGTTATCAATTTAACGACATTAGATGCGTTGTTGAAGTCAGAAGTAATTGTGAATTATGATCACAAGCACCTAAACAAACAACATCCTGTTTTCACCAAAAATCCGTACCTACAACCGACATGCGAAAACATCACGATTGAAATATGGCAACGACTTGTTCCCTCTCTTCCCAATGGACTACTCCATCGGGTTCGACTCTATGAAAGTTCAACGCAATTTGCTGATTATTATGGAGAAGATTTGATGGTTTATCTCACCAAAGTTTATGAGTTCAGTGCAGCGCATCGTTTGCACAGCCACGCGCTCAGTGATGAAGAAAACCGAGACATTTTCGGAAAGTGCAACAATCCTGCTGGGCATGGGCACAACTATATCCTTGAGGTTACCGTCAAAGGTGACGTAGATGCAAAAACCGGACTGGTCGCAGGTTTGAATCTACTTGACGAAGTGGTGCAAAAACAGGTTTATGCCCGTTTTGATTACAAACACCTTAATCTTGATACACCCGAATTTGAAACTCTCAATCCGACATCCGAAAACTTTGTGAAAGTACTTTGGGATGTGTTGGAACCGAATTTGCGTCCGGTAGTTTTACACCGCCTGCGCTTACGAGAAACACCCAAAAATCATTTTGATTATTATGGAGAATCTTCTTAATTTATGAAAATTGAACAAGATACTGAAACAGATCTGAAACCGAAATTATTAGAGTCTCTTTATAGACAGATTATTGAAAATATAGGTGAAGACCCAAACCGTCAAGGTTTGGTCAAAACACCACTCCGCGCCGCTAAAGCATTAGAGTTTTTGACAAGCGGTTACAATCAGGAACTCAATACAGTATTGAACGAAGCTATCTTTGATGAAGATTTCGACGAAATGGTCATTGTCAAAGATATTGAATTTTATAGTCTTTGTGAGCATCACATCCTACCGTTTTGGGGTAAGTGTCATGTCGGTTATCTTCCACGGAAACAGATTATCGGTATAAGTAAAATTCCGAGAATTGTGGATATGTTTGCCCGGCGTTTGCAGGTACAAGAGAGGTTAACCCGTGAGATTGCCGAGGCACTTGAAACCGTTTTAGACCCGACAGGGGTTGGGGTTGTTATGGAGGCACAACACATGTGTATGATGGCGCGCGGTGTGGAAAAGCAAGCCTCAAAGATGACAACAAATGCAATGCTTGGTACATTTCGGGAAGATAGTTCAACGCGCGCAGAGTTTTTGAGATGCGTTCAAGTTTCTTGACGGTAGTAGGTATACTCCGTATGCCGTACCTCCCTTTCTTTATAAAACATAAACAATGTCCACACAAAACAGTAGCAGCAAATTGGAAATAAATAATCTTGAAGGGAAAGTTGCGATTGTCACCGGTGCATCAAAAGGCATCGGCAAAGCAATTGCAGTTGCTTTAGCAGATGCAGGCGCAAAAATAGTCCTCGCTGCACGCACACCCCGGACTGTAGAAGATGTTGCCGCAGAACTTAGAGAGACAGGCGCGAATGCAACCGCTGTCCCGACTGATGTCACAGATGTTGATGCCGTGCAAAACCTTGTCCAACGCACATTGGAAACATATCAGAATCTGGATATTTTGATAAACAACGCTGGAAGTGGTAAATTTGGAACCGTTGCCGATTTTGATCCATCAGATTGGGATAACGTTATCAACTCCAATTTGAAAGGGGTTTATCTTTGTGCAAAATACGCGCTTCCACATTTATTAGCACAAGGCGAAGGACAAATTGTCAACGTGCTTTCTATCGCTGCGAAGGTGGCTTTTCCCGCTTCAAGCGCATATTGTGCTGCCAAAGCAGGTGCACTTGCCCTAACAAAGGTCATGGCAGCTGAAGTGCGGGACCAGAACATACGGGTAACGGCAGTGCTACCCGGTTCCGTTGAAACACCATTTTGGGACGGTATTCCACAACATCCCGATTTTGAAAAGATGCTCAAACCGGAACACGTAGCAAACGCTGTTCTGTCTGTGTGCCAACAACCAATTGGCATGGTTACCGAAGAAATTGTTGTGATGCCACCGCTCGGAATTTTGTAGTTATTTCCATATCCAGTTATCGGTAGGAAGTAATATCATTTTTGATATATAATGTCTCTTTTTTGTAGCATAAACTTCATAGTTTGTGCCACATTCCGCTTCATTTCTAACAACCGCTAATGGACAAAAATTGACAGAAGTGGTATAACTTTTTGTTCTGAAAACCGATAACTATTTTGTTGGAATTGCTGCAAACGGTTAGGTATTGAATCTACCGAGCCGACGCCGGATACGAATTTTTTGGATTGAGCGTGTATCAGCATCTAAAATAGTGATAACTACATCGCCGAGTTCTAATTCCGTGCCAGTTTCCGGAATTGTACCGGTACGATCAAGAATATAACCAGCGATAGTCATATAATAATCCCTTTGAGGAATTGATAGTCCATAGTGTTCTTCCAATATCTCAATCTCGGTCCTGCCTTCACATTCAAGAATGTCGGGGGCAATTAAATGGATAGAATCGGGGTCATCACGTTCATCAGCAAATTCACCAACAATTTCTTCAATCATATCTTCAACGGTCACAAGACCAACGGTACCACTGTATTCATCAACAGCAAATACCATCGTATACTGAGTATTTTGAATTTCTTTCAGGAGAGCGTTAATATTTTTCGATTCCGGAACAACATGTATATCTGTTCTGATAAAAGATTCGACCGTTTCAGGTTGATTCTCGACATAGATTACGTCTAAAAGGTTAACAATCCCAACAATATCGTAAATACGTTCGTCGTATACTGGAATCCGAGAGTAGCCAGAATCCGCGGCAATTTGTAAAAAATCTTCACATGTTGTATTTTTTTCTATGGCGACGATATCAACGAGTGGCACCATAACTTGTCTAACAGTACGGTTTTGGAAGTTGAGTAGACGGTGAATCATTTGTCGTTGTTCTGTCAGCAGGTTGCCCGATCTTTCACCCATAGTTGCGAGTAAGCGTAATTCTTCACGTTGGGCATCAGGACTGGGGGTGTTTGCGCCTCTATCTATGATTCTGACAAGGATTTTCGTGACAGATTGCACAAAGTAAATTAGGGGGGCTAAGATATATTCAGAAAATCGTAAAGGATACGCGTAGCGCAAAGCAAGAACATCCGCCTTGACACGAAAAATCGTTTTTGGCAAAATTTCCCCGAAGATCAGCAGCAAAACGGTTATGTAAGTAACGGTGATTGCTGCTTGTAACTCATCTGTAAGGTCTGGCAAAATCTTTCCAGTCAATTGATCTCCAAATAGTGAAATTAGGACATTTGCGAGATTGGTTCCCACCAAGGTGAGTGCGAGCATCCTATCGGGAGATTCAATTAAACGATGAATAATTTTTGCCTTAGCGTCGTTCGTTTCAACAAGTTGGTTCATTCGGATTTTATTGACTGAGACAAGGGCGGTTTCTGAACCGGAGTAAAAGGCGGACAGAACAAGGCAGATAAGCACCGCTAAAACAAATGAACCAATGAGTACAGCAGTATGTGTTACGCTGCCAGCACCGATTAAAAAGATGGATAATAGAAGCAGTTTCAATGGAACGGCAGTGCCGACCATATTCCCATTGTTAGGTTCTTCAGGTGTCGGGACTCGGATCAACAGTCCTGTTATTAGATTGCCTTCTGTGGTAGTGATTTCAAATTCTATGCCGTTTTCGTCAACATGAGATTCACCGACAGAGGGAATTCGTCCAAAAAGTCCGAGTGCGTATCCACCAATTGTATCGGCATCGTCCTCCTGAATTTTAAGCCCAAATTGTTGGTTGAGTTCGCGAATACTGATGCGTCCGGTAGTTTCTATCACTAACGGTTCATCTGAATGTTTGATATACTTTGGCGCAGCATCATCTTTATCATGTTCATCAGCTATGTCTCCTACGACTTGTTCAACAATATCTTCAGTCGTAACAATGCCTGAAATACCACCGTATTCATCACGGAGAATCGCCATTTTGGTTTGCTCACGTTGCAGTTGGAGCAGCAACACTCCGATTTTTCGGGTTTCAAGGACTAAAAAAGGTTCTCGAATTAATGGAGCGTCAAAGGGAACATCTTTAATTTGATCGCGTTTTTCGAGAAACTCATCAATCGTAAGCGAATTTACCTCTGTACGGCGCCACTGCGATAAATCCTTAACATAGAAAATGCCACAGATTTTATCGATCTGTTCACGATAAACCGGAATGCGCGAAAACCCCGACTCTTTTGCCTGTGCCAAGGTGTCTTGGATAGTGTTTGATGTGGAAACAGCAACAACTTCGGTTCTGGGAACCATAATTTCTTTGGCTTCAATGTCTCGCAATTGAAGGATATTACTCACGATTTCGCGTTCATCTGGCGGGAGTGTTTCCTCATGATAGGTCTTAAAGAATTCTTGTAAATCTGTCGTCGTGAATTCCTCTTCAGGTGGTGGGTGCCCCCCAAATATTGGGATAAGTTTATCAATAATTTTACGCAGAAGTACACGTAGAGGGAAAATGAAAACAGAAAATACCCATAACAGTGGCGCTGTGATTCTGGAAAAGGACTCCGCATGCTTAATGGCATAAGTTTTCGGTGTCATCTCACCAAAAATGAGCATGAGGATCACGCTGAGTGCTGTAGCAACGACAAACTGGATAGCCTCAGCAGCTTGGGGAAGTATTTTCTTCTCAACAAGCTGGAACAGAATAATCGCGAATGTAACGTTAACCAGATTGTTTCCAAGAAGGACGGTAATAAATAAACGGCGTGGGTTGTCAACGAAATTGACGATTGCAGAAGCGTTTCCCCGTTTAAGACGAATCTTTTCTACCTGCACTCGCGTTAAAGCGCATAAAGCCGTCTCAGACCCGGAGAAAAAACCGGAGAGGATAAGTAAACCTACCAATGCAATCAGATAAGGCAGTAGTGGAACTTCCATTCTTTTGAGGGATGCGCTTAATGAGATGTTGGTCCAGGAATACCCAACCTCATTTTCTGGTGCTAAAATATAGTGTTTTCACTATTGATATAACGTGATTTAAACTTAATTATAACATGTTAACACATTAAATGCAACAAAAAATTGCATAAATCAGAAGATTCAGATAAAATACTTAAACGCACTCAACTACCTAAGCGATACTTAACAATAGAAAAGCAAATAAAGAGGCAGTTTATGACAAAATTAGAACAGATGCAACGTATTGAGGCATGCGGCATTGTCGCCATAATTCGCGCCAACAGTTCAAATGAATTGATTGAAGCAGCAGCGGCTATTCAAACCGGAGGTGTTGACGTTATTGAAATAACGATGACAACACCCGATGCGTTACGGGTAATTAGCGAAGTGTCCGCACAGTTAGGCGATGCCGTTTTAGTCGGAGTAGGGTCAGTATTAGACACTGAGACAGCACGTGCAGCAATGCTCGCTGGTGCTGAATTCGTTGTCAGTCCTGTTACGAAACCAGACGTGATTGAAATCTGCAATCGGTACGGCAAAGTCGTTATACCGGGTGCATTCACACCGACAGAAATATTGGCAGCCTGGGAAACAGGGGCAGATTATGTGAAGGTCTTTCCTTCAAGTGGAGTCGGAGCCGCCTATATTAAGGATATAAAAGCACCCCTTCCACAGATTCCACTTATTCCGACTGGTGGCATCAATGCGGAAAATGCTGCTGAATTTATCAAGGCCGGCGCATCTGCATTAGGTGTCGGCAGCTCCTTGGTCAGTAGTTCTCTCATTGAATCAGGAAATTTCACCTCGCTCACAGAAAGGGCGAAAAATTTAATCAATGCTGTCAAATCTGCCAGATGATTGGGGTATGTAAAGTTTTTGGCATGGGTGTTGTCTGAATCGCGGATTTCGCAGATTGCGCGGATTTTACACACTGTCCGATGAAGTGTTGGACTCAAATAGCGTCCTGGTGTTCTGTGGATAAATGATGCTCTTCTACTAACAGAAAAATCTGTCAGCACCATAGTCATAATCCGCGAAATCTGTGACAATCCGCGATTCAGACAGAAAAATGGTAAACGCCTCGGACAACACACCTTAGCTCAGCTTTTGTCAAAAACTTTACACACCCGATGATTGATAAACAAAAGTAGTGCTATAAACATCTCAAAAGTAACTATATCTGCACAAACTAAATGAAGTTTAAGTAAATATTTCGGTAATTGGCAAGGTTAGGAAGAAATCAACGGTATGAATGCCATTTAGGCATTCCCCGCCTTGCCAGCAGCAGGTATACATCTCTGCTGGCGAGGAGGGGAATGCCTAAAGGGCATTCATACCGTTGATTTCTTCCTAACCTCGCTAAATTACCCAATTTATTTTTTAATCTTCATAAAGTTTGTGCTACAAAATGTCCAAATAATTATTTGGTCTGTAGGAGTCAACAAAATAGTGAAAGCGATTGTCATTAAATTATTGCCTGATAAACGCCGCGAAAAGACCGTCGTCACCGATTGGAAAGAACCCGCTCCGCCTGTACGAAATGAGGTGTTGTGTGAAGCGGTTTTTACGGGATTGACCAACGGCACTGAACGTAATCAACTCATCGGTGGTAACTATGCACCGTCTGATGAAAATTTGCCGAGTGGCGGTGGCTATCAGAACGTTGGGCGTGTCATAGAAACGGGCCCCGACGTAACGCAACTTCAAATAGGGGATATGATTTACGCCAGCGTAGACCACGTCGAGCGGTTCACGATTGCAGAAAACGGATTACTGCTGAAATTGCCAGATGACGTTGATCCTGCTGAAGCAGCACTTTTCGGTATATCGGGTGTAGCGATGCACTGTTGCCGCAGAGTCGATCCACGTATTGGAGAAAGAATCCTGATTGTTGGACAAGGATGTATCGGTATGTTTGCTGCCCAGATTGCTTACGCAATGGGCGCACGCGTTTCTGTGTGTGATATTGATGAATCCCGATTAGAACAGGCGCGTCAACTCGGTATCGCTGAAAATATTTTCAACACGAGTGGCGATAGGTGGAAGGCGCAAATTGCAGATGGTAGTTATGATGCAGTTATGGATTTTGCGGGTGCAGTGGACATGGTCACGCCAATGATCCAGGCTTGTAAAACCCGTGGACGTTTGCTTTTGGTTGCAGGACGTTTTGATGTCCACTACACCTTTAACGTAGGACAATTCAAGGAGGTTAGCATTCTGCAATGTAGCCATTTCACCCGTGATGATCTGGAAAATCTGTGTCGTTTTCTTCGTCAAGGTTCGATTAAAATCGCGCCGCTTATCCGGCACCGAGTCAACCTCAACGAAGTACCCCAAATATATCGTTGGCTTCGAGATGAACCGATGCGATTACTCGGTACTGTTTTCGAATGGTAATATCAAATTATAATAAATCCGATAATTACCTATGCACTGTTGTGGGTGTGTAAAGTTTTTGGCATGGGTGTTGTCTGAATCGCGGATTACACGGAAAACGCGGAGGGGGTGTTGTGGCTGTCAAGTTGTTTTTGGTATGTTGTCCGAATCGCGGATTAGCACGGATGACACAGATTATTGAATTAGGGCTTCACACTTCCTATTCAAAGTTTACCGCAATCTCTTGAGAAGGAACGTATCGTACCAAATCCCTTTCCGCGTCATCCGCGTCATCCGGGGAATGCCTAAAGGAGCATGCGCCTGTGGCATGCTCCATGATTCATACCGTTGAATTGGTGTAATCCGCGATTCAGACAGAAAAAAAAAACGGTAAATGTCTCAGACAAGGCATCTTACTCCAAACTTTTGCCAAAATATTTACACACCCCTAATTCAAAATAGGTTGACCTCATTTGCCATTCCCGTGTATAATATATTATACAAACAGCGAAGTCAAATTTGTCGTGATTAAATACACCTCCCTAATTCGCTGAGCATTCTGTTTGTAGGGGTATCATACCGTTATGTTTGAACAACTGATGAAGTACCCGATTGACGTTTTTCGAGAGGGTGACTTCTCCTTCGGCGTGCCAATACCGGGTCTTCTTATTTTTGTCCTCATGGTTGGACTTGTTGCAGCAACCATTTGGGCATATCGGAGCACAAAAGGACGAACTGGACGCGTGTTCCGTGGATTTCTCATTGTTCTCCGCACCATTGTCTTGTGTTTCCTCGCCTTCTGTCTACTCAAACCTTTTCTCACAATTTATCAGAACAACCCAGATGATTCCTACCTCTTAGTAATGGTAGACCGTTCCAAGAGTATGCAAATTACGGATTCAGACGATGGGGAATCTCGATTGAATCAAGTTAACCACTTACTCTTTGGGGAGAATCCTGGAGATGGCGGGGGTCTTATTGATAAGCTAAATGCAAACAAATTCAAGGTCAGACTCTTTGGATTTGACACAGAGGCGAAACGCATTGAAAATGTGGCACTGCCAAGCGCGGATGGCGAAAATACAAATATTCCGAAAGCCTTAAATGAGGCACTTGAAGATTTACAAGGTATCCCCCTTTCCGGTATTGTTCTCTGCACCGATGGTGTTGATAGGAGTGGCACAGATATGGCAAAACTTGCAATGCAAGTCCGACAAAGGAAAGCACCTATCCATACTGTTGGGATTGGTTCAGAGGAAGGGGTACCTGACATTGAATTGGTCAAGGTAGATGCTCCCCGTAGCGCAGAAGAAGATTTTCCTGTTGATATATCCGCTACCGTGAAACGGACAGGGAACACACAAAAGAAAGCCACAATCCACTTAATAGAAAATGGACGAATCCTTGAAACGGTTCCGGTATCCATGAAAAACGAAACAACAAGAGTCCCACTCAAATTCACGCCGCGCCAACCAGGCACCAAAAAATATGAGGTGCAAGTTTTGCCTGAAGCGGATGAGGTAATTCCTCAAAATAACACTAAAACTTTCATTCTGAAAGTTGCCCCTACTAAACGTGTAAAGATATTATTTGTTTCCAAACCTTTCTGGGGATTTAAATTTATCAAACGCGCCCTGCAAGACGATCCGAATATCATCTTAACAGACCGATATTTAAGGAGTGATCAAAGTTTTGGCGGCACACAAGGCACTGCAGACCGAGACTTCAAATTTTATCCAGATTCAAAAGATGCTCTTTTCGATTTTGACGCAATTATATTCGGTAATATAGATGCTTCTAAATTCACGCGTTCACAGCTTGAGAATACGGTTGAATTCGTACGCACACGCGGTGGCGGTTTTTTGATGTTAGGAGGAACGCACTCCTTAGGCAACTCTGAAGTGACTGGTTCATATCTGAACACACCAATCGCCGAATTACTTCCTGTTGAATTAGAATTAGGTGACTCACCGCCACCAGTACCTACCCTTCCACCATCCCAGATGCCAAGAATAAAAGGATTCAAGTTAAAACTGACAACAGAAGGTAAAACTGATCCGTTGATGGAATTAGCAGGTAACCCCGCTGAGAATTTGCAACTTTGGGATAATATGCCAGAACTTTTCGGTTATAGCAAAGTCAAACGCGCAAAAGCGGGGGCAACCGTACTCGCCGAACATCCGAGTGATCGAAATGAATTTGGGAATCGTATTCTCATCGCAACTCATAATTATAATGCAGGACGGGTTATGGTGTTTACCCCTAACAATTCATATCGGTGGCATACAATCCCAGAAGAAGTAAATGGTAATCACCACCGATTTAATGATAATCACCACCGATTTTGGCGACAAGTCGCAAAATGGTTGACAACTGCACCGAAATCTTCCCTCGAAATTAATCTTGTAAAGACTGAATATACGTTGAAGGAACCCGTTGTGATTGAAGTCACCGCAATGGATAAAACTTTTACGGTGACGAATAAAGCAAAATTGCGCGCAGTCATTGTAGATGAAACTGGCACACGAAAGGAACTTCCACTTGAACAGGTGTTAGGTAAAGATGGGTTATATACCGCTCGATTTGTTCCGAACCGATATGGCGAATATACTGTCACTGCTACAGGAACTCTTCATGGCGAAGACCTTGGCAAACAGCAAGCACTTTTTGAAGTTAAACCTTCCTATGTAGAATTTAGCGATGCATCACTCAACGTCCCACTTCTCACAAACCTTGCAGATATGAGCGGTGGCAAATATTATCCTATTGAAGAGGCAGACCAATTGGTTAATCAGATTTCACTCGTTGAGAGTGCAACATCACAGATAACCGATATTGATATTTGGGATCTGCCATTGATTTTCGGGACGATCCTCATGCTACTCGGCCTGGAATGGTTTTTACGAAAACGGGGTGGATTGGTATAAGGCAGCGTTGCTTAGTTTTAAGAATTTTCAGTTAAGGTTCTTCACGCTACCAATGCAGAATCATGTAAAATGCTATACGCATATTCTACCACGAGCATTCATTTTTTGTACAACAATTTTTTAAGTAATTTCATATTCCGTGATTAGAGTCTTTACTTTTCAGAAAATTTAACGCTTTCATATATTTCCTGGAGTGGTAATTCGCATTGAATAGAGGGAAGCGGAAGAACTTCATCAAGTTCTTGAAAAGAAGTATAACCCCATTCCACCTGTTTTCGGAGATACCGTTCAACATATACCCTATCTTGTGATACAAGGATGTATTCTTTTAAGGATTCAAGTTGTCTGTAGTGTAATAATTTTTCTCCTCTATCATAAGCCTCCGTACTTGGAGAGAGTACTTCTACAATGATGATTGGATTGAGGAGTGTGTCAAAAACATCGTCTTCAAAACGTGGTTCATCACAAACAACAACGACATCTGGATAGAAATAGGATAAAGTGCTGGGTGTGCTTACACGCATTTCGCCCTTATAAGTTTCACATCCGCTGCCTTTTAAGCGATTGCGGAGTTCACCAAAAATATTGCCTGAAATAAGATTATGTAAGCGACTTGCACCAGACATAGCAACGATTTTTCCTTTGACGTATTCGCTTCTGACAGTGTCAGCATCAGGGATAGTTTTACGTTCTAAAGTAATGTATTCTTCTGGGCTTATATATGTTTGGGCACCACTAATTGCCATGGCTTCCTCCGCTTATATATAGTGACATTTAGAATTAAAGGGGCATATTTTGTAGCACAACCTAACAGGTTGATGCTCAGAAGTGTCCCATTAATTATAGGTTTTACTATATATTGATAATTCCATTATAACGTAGGCACGTAGTGATGTCAAGATTATTGGACATAGCACGGCAGGAAGGTTATTGCACAAGCGTTTGTCGAGCGATGGTGCGTCCCCGTTCTGTTAGCATGAGCTGCGTTGCTTGTTGTGACACATATCGGTTATTCAAAGCGTGTTTAACAACGCGTGTTGCAAATGTCGGCTCCCATTGGAGATGTTCATGGAGGTGCGCTATCTCAGATTCGGCTTGCGCTTCTGGCAGTCCTTCGTGGTTTAAGAGATGGATAACGAGCATTGTTTGTGCAAACTCCCATTTTTGGCGGATATTTCTGCGCGCAATTGCGATGAGTCCACGATTCGGAACAATCATAAAGACAAGTCCGAAAACAAGAAATGTCACTGTTGCAATAGGACCCGCAATAGGGACATCAAATGGGACGGCAAGCAAATAACCTACCACAGCATTTACACACCCGATAATAACACTGAGGATAAGCATCCGCGCGAGACTATCAGTCATCAAATAAGCGGTAGCAGCTGGCCCGGCAATAAGCGCGACAACTAAAATTGAACCCACTGCATCAAATGCTCCTACCGTCGTCATAGAAACCAACGTCATCAATCCATAATGGATAAGTACCGGTGTGAACCCTAACGTTGCAGCTAAACTCGCGTCAAACGTTACCAACTTCAATTCCTTGTAGAATATCAGAATAAAAGCGAGGTTTAACAAAAACATTCCACCCATCACATATAGAGATACGGGCCCCAAAATATAACCGTATATCTCTAATTTGTTGAATGACGCGAACTCAAGTTTACCGAGAAGAACCGCATCCATATCGAGATGGATATTGCTTGTGTATTGAGAAATGAGGATTACCCCGATGCTGAAAAGTGCTGGAAACGTTAATCCGATTGCAGCATCCTCTTTCACGAGTTTCGTTTTTTGCAGCAACTCAACGAAAATAACGGTGAGAACACCCGTTGCAGTGGCGGCGAGAATCAGTAATGGCGATGAAACACTATGTGTAAGAAAAAACGCGAGAACTATGCCGGGAAGAATAGCGTGGCTAATCGCATCGCTCATCAACGTCATTCGCCGTAGCACCAAAAATACGCCGGGTAAAGCGCATGCGGAAGCTGTAACAATAGCAATCAGTAGGGTAAGGATGTCAAGATCTTCTGGTATCATTTTCTTTCATTCGGTTTTTTGCTGCGGTTGCACCAATTAATCTACCTGTGGCTATTTTCAAGCTGCGTCTATTACGCCTTTGTTTGATACTGTTCCACAATAACCCACGGTTCGGCGCAAAAGCGATTGAAAATCCCACCATAACCGTTGCACAGAGAATAATTGTTGGCCCGGTGGGAATGCGGACTGGGCTGCTGATAATGGTGCCACTCACTCCAGCGAATGCCCCAAAGCATGCAGCGAGGAGGACCATCAGATTGAGCCTATCTGTCCACTGTCGTGCAGCAACTGCTGGGGCAACTAACATTGCACTCATTAGCACTGCCCCAACCGCTTGTAAACCGATAACAATTGCAATAACGAGCAGACTTGTTAGCAGAATATCAAGCGCACGGATCGGCAATCCAATAGATGCAGCGAATCCTTCATCAAAAATGAGAAGTTTCAGCTCTTTCCAAAAAATAAGCATTATGATAAGAGCAATCCCGCCGAGTATACCGATCGTTACCACATCACGTTTTAGGATTGTGGCAGCTTGCCCGAAGATAAAATCATCCAAACCTGCCTGATTAGCATTGCCACTGCGCTGTATAAGCGAAAGCAGCACCATACCAAACCCGAAAAAAGTAGATAGCACAAGACCAAATGCGCTATCATATTTGATGCGTGTCAGTCTAACAATGCTTAAAATAATAAGCGCGCCTAACCACCCCGCGATTGCTGCACCAAGAATCAGAAGCAACGGAGTTTTGCTGCCTGTTAGCAAAAATGCGATCGCAATGCCGGGGAGTGCAGCGTGTGAAATTACATCGCCGAGGAGACTTTGCCTGCGCAAAACAGCATAAGTACCAAGGGCACCGCTCACTGTACCAAGCAGGGCAGCACCACTTGTAACAATCATTAAGGTATAATCAAAACGGGTTAGAAAGTAAAAATGTTCCATGATTTGAACAGGATACACGAAAATTGAGGTTGAAACCGCTCCGACAAAGCCACGTATATTCATCGGTTTTTCATGAATGCAATTCGTCCACCGTAAGTTTCGCGTAAATTTTCAGGGGTAAACGTTTCGTCAACGGGCCCGCTGGCAATCCGGCGGATGTTTAATAACGTTACCCAATCGAAATAGTCGTTTACAGTTTGCAAATCATGATGTACCACGACGACTGTTTTGCCATTTTCACGGAGTTCCTGAAGTAAAGTAACGATAGCGCGTTCGGTGGTCGCATCTACGCCTTGAAAGGGTTCATCCATCAAGTACACTGTGGCATCTTGAACAAGTGCGCGTGCAAGGAAAACACGCTGTTGTTGCCCTCCAGAGAGTTGGCTAATCTGCCGGTTGGTATACTTTTCCATCCCAACTCTTTCCAATGCGTTCATCGCCAGTTCGCGTTCATGCTTTCCTGGACGTTTAATCCAACCGAGAGCGCCATATCTTCCCATCATCACAACATCCAGGACGCTTGTCGGAAAATCCCAGTCAACGCTTCCCCGTTGTGGCACATAACCAACGATTCGTCTTTGCGCATCATAAGGCTTGTTGTAAATTAAGACATTGCCAGCTGCAGGGCGGACTAATCCTAAAATCGCTTTTATTAACGTTGTTTTTCCTGCTCCGTTGGGACCAACGATAGCTAAAAGCACCCCTGGCGGCACATCCAGGTCAATGTCCCACAAAACAGGTGTTTCTCTATAGGCAACTGTCAGATCAGTTACTTGAATAGCTTTTGCGTCAGGCACTTGCAAATTAGTCTTCCTCTGTAGAAACGGTTTCTCCCGTCAATGCTCGGACAATCGTTCCAATGTTGTGCCGAACCATGCCAATATAAGTGCCTTCAGGCGTTCCCTCATTACCCATAGCGTCTGAAAAGAGTTCGCCACCGATTTGCACATCAAACCCTCTTGATTTCACAGCAGCTTTTACTGCTTCAAGACTCCGCGCAGAAACAGATGATTCCACAAAAATAGCAGGAATGCGTCTTTCCGCTATAAAAGTTGCCAATTCTTGCACATCAGCGATACTTGCTTCCGCTACAGTACTAATTCCTTGCAGCCCACGCACTTCAAAACCGTAAGCCTTTCCGAAATAGTTAAAAGCGTCATGTGCTGTTACGAGTACGCGTTGTTCAGACGGCACACGTTCTGCTTGTGTCTTCACATATTGATGTAGTTCAGAAAGTTTAGTAAGGTAGTGTGCTGCATTGTTTCGGTAGACTGCCTCGCTATCTGTATCCAACTCGCTTAAGGTGTCTCGAACTGTTTCTACTACTTTCATCCAGAGTGTCACATCAAACCATAGGTGTGGGTCGGACTGTCCTTCATATTCCGATGATGATAAAAGCAACGTCCGGTCAACACCTTCTGTTACTGCAACAGTTTTGGTATCTCCCGACATATCAGCAAGCACATCCGCCATTTTTGCTTCAAGATGTAATCCGTTATAAAAAATGATGTGTGCGGATCTGAGTCTTTTAACATCTTTAGCAGTCGGTTTGTAAAGGTGTGGGTCAACCCCAGGTCCCATCAGGCCTATAACATCAACCTGATTACCACCAACGTTTTTGACAATATCCGTAATCATACCAATTGTGCAAACGATACGGATTTTTTCTGCCTCTGGTGAATCCGGAGGCTTTTTTGAATCACAGCCAATACTTGTAAGTATAGCTATTGTGCATAATGTAATGAAAAATTTGTACATAATTTAGTTTCCAATAAAATATTTTTCTAATATTACTCCAACTACGGAACCGATTCCTGCCACACCCAGCCCAACAATAAACATATCAATACCACTCCGAATTAAATCACGTCCGGTGAAAAGACTCCTCGCTGCACCGACTAAAAAATGTGAAATCATAGCGAGGGTGAAAGCAATCCATATCGCAGTTGATCCAGAGGTAAATAAAAACGGGGCAACAGGAATAAAAGCACCGATGGCAGTTGCAAACCCGGTAACCCAACCATCTTTGAATGGTGTGGTGTGGGTTTCGCCAATTTTAAGTTCAGCCTGGATTTTTTCTTGTAACGCTCTTTCAGGATCGCTCATCACTTCCTTCGCAAGAAGTCTTGCCTGTTCCTTTGGGATCCCTCGGGTAGCATAAATAAGTGTGAGTTCATCTTCTTCAATGTCTGGCATGAGACGAATTTCTTCTTTTTCCACCTCAATTTCATGTTCGTACACCTCTTGTTCACTCTTTGCAGCGAGATAACTTGAAGCTCCCATAGAGAGTGCATCTACAACTGTGCCAACGATACCTGTCAACAGAAGGGTCTTTGGATCCTGTGTTGCGACAATAACTCCAGCAACTAATCCGAAATTCGCCGTTAATCCATCATTAAAACCATAGACGATAGTCCCTACCATACCTCCAGATTCAATTTTATGCCACGGTTCATCGCTTGTACCGGTGAGTTCCTGCAAACTTTCGGTATGCATTGCAGACTCTTTAGCCAAATCAAGTGCTGTTTCTTTAGCATCCACCAACGTACTATTTCTATAAAGCGTTAGATAATCTTTAACTTCATCTGCTTCTTCGTTAAGCATCCGTGCAAGTGGAAAGGTACTGCCAAACTTACGAGCATACCAAGCCCAGAACTTTGCTTTAAAAGTCGGTTGTCCCTTCTTAATCTTGACATTGTATGAAGTCAGCATTTCCTCCCAACGTGCCACATGCCGATCTTCCACCTCAGCAAGCTCCAATAATATGTCTTTTCGATCAGGGTCTGGTTCAAGGTTCGCGAAGACACTGTAGAGAAAACTTGCATCTATTTCATCTTGTAGATGGTGTTTCCATGTTTTGATAGTTTTGGCATCTAATTTTACTTCTTTTTCATGTTCCATTTTTATCCTTCTTATGTTTCTTGTACATTACTAACGAATATATTTTTGGCAACCTCACGTCCAATTACCGCTTGCTGCCCGGCAATATCAATAGTGAAGGGCCCTTCAAATGGAGCAACTTCAATCACCCGAAACGCTGTACCAGGATAAAGATTAAAACTGCCAAGATGTCGGAGCAACGCTGAATCATTGTCGTTTACCTCAGCAACAACGCAGGATTGTCCGTTCCGCAACTCTGTCATCGGAA
This sequence comes from Candidatus Poribacteria bacterium, assembly GCA_965221425.1. Classification (GTDB taxonomy): domain Bacteria; phylum Poribacteria; class WGA-4E; order WGA-4E; family WGA-3G; genus MSPOR6. The sequence continues at coordinate 3,702,206 of OZ244889.1, forward strand.
TAGAGAGTGTTTTCGGCACAACACCGTTTTTATCCGGTATAGGTGAACCGTGTGGATCCGCAGTCGGATATCCAAGAAACGCATCCATCCGCGCCTCCACATCTTCTGAAATCACATGCTCTAACTTCTCTGCTTCCTCATGCACGCCATCCCACGGCACACCGAGCGCTTTGAATAGATAAAGTTCTAACAAGCGATGGTGTCGGATAATTTCAAGCGCAATGGCTTTTCCTGCATCCGTAAGTGTAACACCTTGATAACGTTCATGACTCACGAGGTTCATGCTCTTCAGTTTTTTGATCATCCCTGTTGCAGACGCTGGTTTAACGTCAAGATATTCTGCCAGAATACCAGTCGAAACTTTGCCACCCTTCTCTTGTAATTTATAGATTGACTTGAGGTAGTCCTCAGCCGCTTGTGTCAGCATTAGTCTTTCCAATCCGCAAGGGATACGCAACGAACATAATCCCTAATTTTGCGGTATTTGGTAGGATAACCTACCTGAATTTAGGCAATGTATGTCAAAATTGTTATAAACATTGAGAAATTATTTTAGGTATACCTAAATTATATATTAATATGCAACTAATGTCAAGAAAATTTTTGTATTTCACAATTAGTATTTGTGAGATTGAACCTTGAACAAACTGATAATTTTGTGGGAGATCAGATTAACAAAGGATTAATGGAAATAGTTTATAAGTTAAAGTCATGGAAAAGTTAATTCCTACTAAACTGCGTTAGATAATTTCCGATTTTATCCTGAATTCCTCGCGCCGTTGTCGCAGATCCAAAATAATGGCTAATGAGAATACCGAATGCCAACACTTCACCATCTGCCGTTATGGTATAACCGGCAAGCGCAGAAACACCGCTTAACGTTCCTGTTTTCGCGCGCAGCACCTTTTCAGCATACATCCCTTGCATCCGATTTTTTAAAGTGCCATCTACACCAGCAATTGGGAGTGATACCATAAATTCCGGCATTAATTCAAAATTGTGGGACATATAGACAAGTAGCTTTGTGAGCAATTCGGTGTTAAGCAGATTGTACCGAGAAAGTCCTGAACCATCAACGAACCGATGTGCAGGGAGTTCATCCATAATTTCACCTAAAAATTCAGTAACAGTCTCTCTTCCTTTTTTCCACGTTCCCGGTTTACCCTTCACCTCGGCTCCAATTGTTTTAAATAACATCTCAGCAATCCAGTTGTCACTCGGTTTGTTCATTAATTTGATAATGTCGGCAAGTGGTGGTGATAGATGTGTAGCAACACTGCGCGCATCTGATGGCACTGTGCCTAAGACAACCTCTCCTATTACGTTTATATTTTTTTCCATCAGTGTAGTTTTCAGAAGATGTCCACAGGCAATCGCTCTGCTTCCCGTACCTGTTTCAGGTTCAATGTTTCGGATACTTAGAGCACTAATCCGAAGCGGTTTATCATCCCACATCCATCCCGGGCCTTCACGGACAGTGTCAAGGTAAGTTTCGTCAACAACAATGTTACCTTCTATTGACGTTATGTTGGATTGGACTAACGCATTCGCTAATTTGACTATATCGTCAGACTGAAGTACCGGATCGGCTTTACCTTTGAGATAAATGTTTTCTACGACTTGTGTGTCTGTTGCCGTATCAATATAAAGTTTTGTTTCAAACTGGTAGTTCGATCCAAGTTTTGCCAAGGCGGTTGCTGCCGTAAAAAGCTTCGTCGTGGAAGCGGGGTGGTGTAATTTTTGTGCGTTTTTAGCATAAATCACCTCTCTCGTTTCAACTGCAACTACCTTTATGCCGATGCTTGCAGTTGTAAACAAGGCATCTTGCAATACGGCATCAATATCAGCTCGTAATTTTTCAAATGGATCGATAGAAGTTGTTGTTGGTTGTGTTTCAACAGGTTTTGTTCCCGGTATTGCACAACTTGACAGGAACAACATACTGCAGATGAGAAAGGTGATATAGGTCTTCATGATTTATTGAATGGTACCCCAAGTTGCTCCTATAAGTTTTTAGACATGCAAACACCGTTTTTAATAGAAAATAATCCACCTTTAGCAAATATAGTAGCGGACACTTCCAATTTGCACCCTTATGACACAAACTTATGAAGTTTAAATAAATATTTCGGTAATTGGCAAGGTTAGGAAACCTTGCCAGCAGCAAGTGTACATCTCTGCTGGCGAGGTTTCCTAACCTCGCTACATTACCCAATTCATTTTTTAATCTTCATAAGTTTGTGCTACTATGGCAACTTATGTTATAATAACGGATTACTTTACTCTTCTTTCTTCTCGCTTTTTTCACCAAACTTTCGCTGAAAATTCAGCAAAATAGACCTTATTTCCTTGAGTTCCTTATTAATTCCAAGAAGGACCACAAAAAGCATGATAAACATAAAAAGTGCCATTACAATTAAACCCCACGGGAAAATGATGTCATCTACATTAGATTTCACTATAAACGTTTTGGGTAACTGGTTGTCGTTAGCAAATAGCAGTCATGGTGTTTCCGAATGCAATAGGGACGTAACGTTCACAAGTTACTCTTACTGATGACTATTCTGCCGATGCTTTTTTATTTGAAAAACTTCGTGAAAAGTGTTAAAATAGCACCAAAAACAAGGTGGACTGAAAATGAGACATACAGCAAAAATAGAACTCGCAAACAACGATGAGCTCGCTTTAGTCCGAGCCGGCTATATGAATCCTGAAGAAGTGCGGCGAATTACTATTGAAGATGCACTCGTTGATACTGGCGCAACGCGTCTCGGTTTACCACCATCACTTATTGAGCAACTCGGATTAGCACCATTTCGAAGTGAGCAGGTACGCACTGTCAACGGTATTACAGACCTCTGGATCTATTCACCCGTACAATTTAAGATATTAGAACGCGAAGGGATCACGACCGTCATGGGTGTCCCTGCGGGTACACCTGTTCTCATTGGACATATACTGTTAGAAGACCTTGACCTCTGTCTTGATATGAAGAAGGGACTGATCTATAATCCGGCACATGATGGCGAATGGATGACAGAACTTTATCATAGTCAAATCTGAAATATCTGACGCATTCTTCGGCTACGCGTTCTATTCTTTCGGGTGAAACAGTGCTTCGTCAATTTCAGCGTTCAACTTAATGTCCGTGATTAAAGTCTGCCGATGTTCAAAGGATTTTGTGGTACGATGGTGTGCGATTTTAATACCATCTACATCTTGATAATCATCAAATAATGTTTCGGCATTTTCCGTTTCCCTTCCCATCTCAACACTATAATTGTACTGCACCACATAGCGAGTTTCGTCACTTATAAAGATTTTGAGTTCTTTGCCGGAAGGCTGTGTAACAAGAAGGACAGATGTAGGGGTGCCTTTTACATCCACTGTTCCCACAAATTTAACGGGAATCTTATTTTGTGACAGGTTTGCCAGAAGCCAAATCGGTTCTCGGAAAAGACTATCCTTAAAGTAATCGACAAAAGATTCAGCCGCCTTCTGTGGAATTGGTTTGCCCACTCCATCTGTTTGCAGGAATAAAGAATCACCATCAAAGATGATACTTTCTACACTGCCGCTTCTGTTCCAATCGTTGCGGAATTTGTTAGTGTAATAGTAGGTTTTGTTCTGACCCTCATCCTGCACGGAATCATCAGGGAAGTGTTCAAAACTTCGAGATTCCATCACAATGTTTTTCACTGCTTGCAGTTTCTCAAGTCCACCGTGTGCAGCCACAGCAGCATCAATAATTTCTTTGGCTTTAGCATCTACTTTTGGAGAATCGGAAGGCGTTTTTTCGGGTAGAGAGGGATTAGACGGTTTCACAAGATTTTCCTTTACCAATTTCGCAACAGCAGATTCAACATCAAAACCGCCGAGACTCGCCTTGCGGATTACACCTTCACCGTCAATCAAAATGGTAGTCGGATAGCCTCTAACTTTATATAGATTGATCAACTTGCCGGTTTCATCCCAATAGTGAATCCATGCAAGTCCTTCTTTTTCAATATAAGCTTCAAGTGGTTGTTTTGACCTGTCACGACTAATCCCAATAATCTGAAACTTCTGATCTTTGTACTTTTCATAAGTTTTCTTAACTTTGGGCATCTTGGCTATACAGGGACCACACCATGTTGCCCAGAAGTCAAGAAGCACAACCTGACCACGATATTTTTTCAAGGAGAGTTCTTCTCCCTTCAAATCCATCACCTCAAAATCTGGGGCAGGTTTACCGACCCACTCACTCATTTTTGTTGTGAGAGACTGAAGTGATTCGCTTTTTTGAGAAGCAGGACTCGGTTTAATAAGTTTTGTTGCGGGGATTGACTTCGATTGTGAATTGGGTTCAGATGTTTGAGTGGAAGGATCCGCAAGTTTCGTAAGATTTTCTCCTACCAAGTCAGCAACGGCAGTTTCAAGCGAATGCCCACGGAGGTTTGTCTTACGGATGACACCTTCGCCGTCAATTAGAAAGATTGATGGAATTCCCCGCACCCCATATTGAGACGTTATCTTTTGACTTTGATCCCAATAGTGAATCCATGCAAGATTTTCCCTTTCAATGAACGTTTCAAGTGGTTGTTTTGACCTGTCAAGGCTAATACCGATAATCTGAAACTTCTGATCTTTGTACTTTTCATAAGTTCTTTTAACGTTTGGTAACTCCTTGAGGCACGGTCCACACCACGTTGCCCAGAAATCAAGAAGCACAACCTGACCGCGATATTTTTTCAAGGAGAGTTCTTCCCCCTTCAAATCCATCACCTCAAAACCTGGTGCAGGTTTACCGATCCACTCACTCGGATTTGAACTTACCACAGGAGGCGTAGGTAATCTACCTTTCCGTGAGGTTCTGTCCTGCTCCAGAATCTTTTTGGCTTGCTTTGCATACGATCCTGAACTGTACTTCGGATGCTCTATCAGTTTTTTATAGGTCTCATCAGCTTTATCATGTTTGCCAAGTTTATCGTAAGCCATACCTAATTCATACAAACTGGGGGAAACCCAACGTTTCTCCGGATGTTCCTTAATGAATTTTTCAAAAACTGCAATACCTTCTTCAACACGTCCCAATTGAACTAAAGCGTAACCAAGATAATAGTATACTTGATCCACACGTTTGTATTCCGAGAACGCATCAACAAAATCGGTTGACTTCTGGACTAACGCCTCTAATTCTTCTGGCGTATCCTTGTTAACGCTTCCTTTATAAATTGCCTTTATTTCTTCATATTTGTCCCTTATTTCCTTCGGACTCACATTTGTATCGGTTTGTGTTGAATCAGCGCTGACAAGGTTAGCAGAGAAACCGAGCAGCACAACAAGCGCAAGAATACTAATGGTGCAAACAGAGACACTATTATTTTGTTTGTGATCGAACGTTGTTTGATTTCGGATAAACATCTTATACCTCCTCAGATTTGTGAAATCCTGAATGTGCTTTTGATTGTTGAACAGCGACTGTGTCCGTTTAATCCATCTTTTATCGTACCATATTCTCTTGTACAAGCTGCGCAACAGCGGACTCAAGTGCACTTCCGCGTAAGTTCGTTTTGCGGATAATCCCGTTACCATCAATCAGAAAAGTTGACGGAATGGATCGGACCTGGTACATATTCGAAACCTGTCTGCTGCTGTCGTAATAATTGGGCCACATAATTCCTTCTTTTTCAATATACTCCTGAAGTGGTGCTTTCCCTCTATCTAAACTAATACCGATAATCTGAAACTTCTGATTTTTATATTTTTGATATGTTCGCTTCACGTTGGGCATTTCTGAAATACAAGGTCCACACCACGTTGCCCAGAAATCAAGAAGCACAACCTGACCGCGATATTTTTCTAACGATAACGGTTCACCATTCAGGTCTGTTACCTGAAAATCTAAAGCTGCTTGACCAACAAAATTAGTTCTGCCGGATCCATCAGCTAATCCTTCAAGCGCGCCTTTGCGATCAGACTTATCCGTTTGCAACAATTGCCGCGCGGTTTTGGCAGAGTCTCCGCTACTGTACTTTGGTGTATTTACCAGTTTTTCATAGATGGCATCTGCTTTGTCATGCATGCTGGCTTTGTCGTAAGCCAATCCCAACGTTAACAAGCTCGGTTCAACGGAAGTAGCAAGCGGGTAGTACCTAATAAACTCTTCTAAAACCTCAATTCCTTCTTCAGCCCGATCAAACTGAACTAAAGTAGTTCCGAGGATATGGTAGACCTCCCCCACTTGTCTATATTTCGGGTGTGCTTTGATAAAAGCCTTTGATTTCTCAATTAACATCTCCGCAGTAACCGGTTCGCTGGTTATTGAAAGTTTTTCCTCAATTTCTTTGATCTCAGTGTATCCATCGCTCGCTTGAACGGGTGTCGAACCTGTCGAATTAAGAGTAGTGGGCACACAAGAAGCCAACAGTAGTAAGCTGGTAAGGGCAGTTAGAAGGTAACACCAGCCGCTCACCTTGGTAATTTTATTTTGTAATAACATCATTATCTCCTTTAGATTTCTACGGCAACCGAAAAATTTATCTTAAATCGCGTTTCGGTAAGAATACGCGAGTAACATTTTAATTTCTTCTGCCTGTACCTGTTGTAAAAATCGGGTAACATCTGAAGACAAGTCATTTTCTGCTGCCTGACACCAATCAATGAACTGGTATGCGTCCCAATGTTCTTGCGCTTCAATAGTTTGCCCGATCTGCGATAGTGCATCCGATGGATTTGTTGTTTCCTTAACAAGAGCTATCGCGTGTTCCCGAAGTTCAGGAAATATTGGGTGCGTGCCGACTCTACCGAACCAATATTTGGCATTGCTATAATCCGGTTCCCGGCGGTGCATGATACCGTGCCAATAGCTGCCAGTGTTGTTGCCCAGTTCTTGGGATACGTCGTGGGAATCGTCCAACGCATCGTTCCAAAGCAGTAAACCACTTTTAATCGCACCACCGAAAAGGTCGTCTTTCAGGGATTGCCCGTGGAAAAGGTCTTCAAGAGACAAGGCTATGAGTTCGTCTGTAAGTTCGTTACTCCATGCGTTTTCGGGGACAAGCGGCGGAAGCGGATTACCTGCTTCTAATTTTTCAATTATTTCGGCGATTGCCGATGTGTATGCTACATTCATAAAAAACTCCTTAGGCTCAAAATCGGTTAGTTTAAATGTAGTTTAGCATCTTTTTCTTAATATATCAAGTGTTCCATCATCGCGATAGCGTTATTGTTATCAATTTTGCTTGCAATTTTCTCCTATCCATGATAAAATCAGCATAAGCGATAGTGCAATTTTGACTAACTTAGGTATAGGTAAATGCCTTTACATAAAATATCTAAAATCATACTTTTAGTTTTCTTTTCTGTCATAGGAACAGTTTTTGCTGAACCCGTTGATTCAGGAACGTATTGGTTTATGGTTGATACCACTCCTAACACTGATGCACGAGCGTTATTTAACACTTTAGACAAACTGTTAACGGAAAAAGGAAAGGTGTCTCAGGAACATATCCATAGCCTGGCAGGGGACCAAGCAACTAAAGATGAAATACAGACCTTCTTAGATGAGATTGGAAACGCGCGTGGAGAGATAGAGACTCTCATCTTTCTCTATCACGGAAAAGTTTCCAAACCACGTAGTGGAAACGCTATGCACTTCTCAACACAGTCTGAAGAGACGATCCAAGATTCTGTTTTGAATCAATGGCTACAAGGGACAGATGCGAATCGTTTGCTTGTAATCGTTGATGGTTACGCATACGATGAAAGTCTTACCATCTACTATGCCAATAGAGAAACTCTTGGCACTGCCGCGTTAAACGTTATCCAACCTCCTGAATCGGTAGGTAAGAATACCTTTCTTAAATCCCTAATTGACGCCTTGTCTGAAGAAAAAATAGACATTGATGATAACAGACATATCAGTATTATTGAAATATATCAACATTTACAGGCAAACACTGCTTTTGAACGCGCAATTTTTGCGCCCACGGGGGATGTTGAGGAAACGGTAATGAAACTCAGTCCTGCCATAAAGGTTACTACATTTCCAGAGGGAGCGCAGATTCTATTAAATAAAAAAGAAGAAAGTGGATTGACCCCAAAGCTTTTTACGGACAACTTACAGCAAGGAACATATACTGTCTCTGTAAAAAAAGCGGGTTATAATAGTCCCGAGATAAAAACCGCTGAATTGAAGTTAACACAGGGTGAAATCGTAAATTTTGCTTGGGCACTCAAACCGATTTCAGTTTTTGGTACTATTACTGCTCCCTCCGATGTGTCCGTCGTTGGAACACAAGTTTCAATTGATGGAACAAAATATGTCGCACCTGTAGGGGAAGATGGCACCTATGCATTTCAGGATTGGGAAACCTCAAATTTGTTAACACCTGGAACGGATTATACACTTTACGCAAAGCAAGGGGACCTCTATCACGGTTCAGCAACTTTCACGTTTGATGGTTATGTTGCAATTGAACAACCAATCCAGTTGGTCAAAAAGACATGGTTCGAGATTGCGGAACTTGAATTTAGTCGAAATGATCACAAAAAGGCGGTAATAGCCTTCCAAAATGGTATTGAGTTGACGACAGATTTTCCACCGATGCCGGAAGATTTAACTATCTTGTTGTTTACTAATTTTGCCGATGCTGTTGATCGTTCCCAAGTTCAGGATATCAAGTATTTTGTTGTCACAGCAAAGTTAGCGGAAGCATATCAACAGACAGCAAAGTTAGCGGAAGCATATCAACAGCCGGAACCGGAATTTGTCAAAAAGTATTGGAAACTGGTAAAACTAAATGCGGAAAAAGGGAGTTCCGCTGCCAAATTAGCTGGACAACGTCTGTGGCAACTAAACCCTTGGCGTAATATTATTAATATCGGGATAGCCTGCCTGTTGGTTCTCATAATTGCCTCTGGTATATGGACATTCTACCGCTACCAAAAATCTAAACAAACAGAGACAGAAGCAGATGCATGAAAACCCTCCGAATATACTCTGGATATGTAGTGACCAACAACGATTTGATACCCTCAGTTGCTACGGAAACGCTTATGTCCAAACACCGAATTTAGACAATTTAGCACAAGAAGGTGTGCTATTTGAACACGCGTACTCGCAAAGTCCTGTCTGTACACCAAGCAGAGCAAGTTTTCTCACGGGTCGCTATCCACGTACAACACGGTGTCGACAAAATGGACAGGCAATCCCTCCAGATGAGGTGCTTGTAACAAAACTACTTCAAGATGCAGGCTACATAAATGGATTGGCAGGTAAACTACACCTGGCGCCTTGTAATCCACGTGTCTGCAAGGGAACAGAGCAACGGATTGACGATGGATATGATCAATTCTTCTGGTCACACGATCCCGCAGATGCATGGGCAACCCACGATTATATTCAGTGGCTTTCAGATAAAGGGCTGCGCCGAGACAGTACACCGTTTGCCGATTCAAAATACGTCCGAGTAATTCCATCAGTGGAACACAGTCAAACAACATGGAGCGTTGAACGGGCGATGTCGTTCATCAACAGTGCGTCACGCTTTAAGCATCCGTGGCTTTTTTCGGTGAATATGTTTGATCCGCATCATGCGTTCGACCCACCCGTGGCAGCGTTAGAACGGTACCGTGATATATTAGATGATATTCCTTTACCGAACTATGTTGCAGGTGAACTTGAAAATAAACCGATTTGGCAGCAGGTTGACCATAGCGGTGCGTACGGCGGAAAATCAGGGTATCCTTACAAAGAAATGAGCGAATCAGATCACCGTTGGGTAACCGCCGCGTATTGGGCAATGATTGACGTAATAGACACACAAGTCGGGCGATTGCTTGACTTTTTGGAAGAAACGGGACAGCGAGAGAACACGATTGTTATCTTCACCTCTGACCACGGGGAAATGCTGGGGGACCACGGTATTTATCTTAAGGGACCCTATTTTTATGAACCCGCTATCCGTGTGCCGCTAATTATCTCTGGGCCGGGCATGTTAAACAACAGTGCGCGTTCAGGCGCGCTTGTGGAATTGGTAGATTTAGCACCTACCCTCTTGGAAGCAAGCGGTTTGGAACGTTATCCCGGCATGCAAGGGCAAAGTTTGCTACCGATGCTAATAGGCGAAAAAAGTCTGGATTCGCACCGAGACGATGTCTACTGTGAGTATTATAACGCGATGGGTTGGCATCGTGAACCCGCTGCGAATGCGACCATGGTGCGGAGCGAACGGTATAAGTTAGTCGCGGCTCACGGCATAGATGGCGGTGAACTTTACGATTTAGCAGAAGATCCGAAAGAGACACACAATCTTTGGGATAATTCTGATCATAAGGATGTAAAGCTGGAGATGCAAGAGCGGCTTATCCATCGGATGGCATGGACAGTGGATCCGCTACCGGAACGTCAAGCACCGTGGTAATCATAGAACATACGCGGATGTGATATAAAAGAAGGACAAATATGAAAGTAGATAATCTTTTATCAAGGTTCGTCTCATCACAATTCATTCGGTTACGATTAAAACAGGCATTGTCGATCTATGCAGGACACAAACTAACAGTTTGTGCTACATTTTTTATTTGCTGGTTTGCAATTGGTTTAGATGCAAACGCTGATAATATCTTGTCGCGATGGGATCAGCAACTCTTTGATCGTATCTACGATGCACCGCCGCGGCGCGAACCGATGTGGACGGTTATGGAAGGTATCTCAGAGTTTGGGCATTACCGATCCGTCATGGGATTATCAATTCTGCTTATGGCATACGGAGATGAGGAGCATCAAAACACTGGACGATTGCTGTCCTCTGCCTACTTAAGCACAGGGATTGTAACTTATGGCATAAAGCAGTTAGTTCGAAGAAAGAGACCTCTTGACGATATGCTTGGAAATCCATCTATGCCATCTGGACACGCATCTATTGCATTTAGTGCAGCAACGATTCTTGGTTATCAGTATCCGAAGTGGCGAATTCCGTTATATGTTGGTGCTGGATTAGTCGGTTTTTCGCGTATCTATCTTGGGCGACACTATACTTCGGATGTGTTAACAGGTGCAGCCATAGGCACAACAATGGGAATGCTTGTCTGGCATAATCGTGTGACGTTGTTGCAGTGGGAATTTTGAATGTATACAGTCATTTATAGTTAGGGTTATTTAGTTTTCGATTTTTCTGGTATATTTTTCACGTTTTAATATAAACGAATACATAAGCAAAGTAGTTCGCACGCGGTGTGTGTCGTCCACTCAAAATGTAAAGCGGACGGCACGCGGATGAAGATTAATAAATAAATTGGGGAATTTAGCGAGGTTAGGAAACCTCGCCAGCAGCAGCAGGTGTACATCTCTGCTGGCGAGGTTTCCTAACCTCGCCAAATTACCGAATTAATAACTTAAACTTCATGAGCGTGCTTACTACCAGGTCGGATTATGTTTATTATCTAACTACAATACATTAACATTTGTGATAAAAGGGTTTAGAAATACCGAAAACTAAATAACCCTGGAAATCAGGTGATTTAATTGATAACATTTGTGCAATAAGTTTAGCAATGTTGTTCAAGTAACTACAAAATCAATAGAGTGTGAAGCAGTGGCTAATGCCGGAAATGCCGAATACCCGTAAACACCATTGCCATACCGTAAGCGTTGGCTGTATCAATCACTGACTCATCATTGACTGAACCACCGGGTTGAATAATCGCGCGAATGTCTGCCTCACCTGCAATCTCTACACCATCGGGGAATGGGAAGAAAGCATCCGAGGCTAAAACCGCGTCTTTTGCCTTTTCACCCGCTTTGCGGACAGCAATAATAGCAGCATCTACACGACTCATCTGCCCTGCACCGATACCGACAGTTTGCGTGCCTTGCGCAAGAAGGATACAATTGGATTTGACATGTTTACACGTCTTCCATGCGAAAAGTAGAGATTCGATCTCTTCGTCCGTAGGTTTACGTTTGGTGACAAATTGTAAATCATTCTTTGCGATGTTATGCACATCCTGCTCTTGAACAAGCACACCACCAGTTACATTACGGATTTGGAGAATTGGTTCCGAGTCCGATAACGAACCCGTTTCAAGTATCCTCCGGTTTTCTACGCGAGACAACGCTTTTAGTGCTTTTTCGGTGTAACTCGGTGCGATTATCGCCTCAATCTTTACACCAGATTTTGCTGCATCACGAATTGTGTTTGCTGTCTGAATTGTCACTTTACGGTTTAAACCGACAATTGAGCCGAAGGCAGAAGTTCTGTCACATTCAAGGGCGTTTGTAAAGGCATCTTGTAGGTTACCAGCAGTCGCAAGACCACACGGATTATTATGTTTAATGATGGCACAGGTAGGTGCTTTAAAGTCCTTGACAATCTCTAAGGCAGCATCTAAATCAAGGATATTGTTGAATGACAAAGGCGGTCCATTTAGCTGCTTTGCCCATGCAGCGCATGGTGTTGGAGCAGTTTCAGTTCTGTAAAAAGCAGCGCTTTGATGCGGATTTTCACCATATCTCAGCGAATCTGCTTTCTGGAAACGGAGTGTCAAGATATCCGAGAATTTTTCATCGGTTGCTAAATTAGCAAGGTAAGTAGAAATTGCGTTGTCGTAGTGTGCGGTGTGAAGAAATGCCGTTTTTGCCAATTCAAATCGCACGTCTTCGGATAGACACCCATCATTGGTATCTAAGTCAGTGATAATTTGTGAATATTGATCTGGGTTTGTGAGGACTGCAACGTGTTTATAATTCTTTGCTGCAGCGCGAATCATTGTCGGTCCGCCGATGTCAATATTTTCAATTGCTTCTTCAAGCGTAACATCAGGTTTTGCCACGGTTGCCTCAAACGGATAGAGGTTACAAATTACCATGTCAATCGGTGTGATTCCGTTTTCTTTTGCTTGTGCTGCGTGTTCCGAGTTATCCCACTGCGCAAGTAGTCCACCATGGATTTTTGGGTGGAGTGTCTTAACCCTTCCATCCAACATCTCAGGGAAACCTGTATAGTCAGAGACATCCGTGATCTTTATCCTTGCCTCTCGGAGGTGTCGGGCAGTGCCGCCTGTGGAAAGGATTTCAACATCGCGTTGCGCAAGCGCATTCGCAATTTCCAAAAGAGCTGTTTTGTCGTAGGTGCTGATGAGCGCACGTTTAATTTTCTTCATAATTTGTCTATTTTAACCTCTGTTCTATGTCACATATCTGGGAAATCCAAAACCATCATTCGCAACGTGGCTTCGGGCAGGAATCTGTGCGCGAGTCGGTATGATCAAATCCATTTCAGATGTGTTTTCAATCACAGTGCCATCGCCGATGCGCACTTCATCTCCAATCATAATCTTACCGGGATGTTCTGCGGCACCACGTATCGTTCCGATAACAACTGACGAACCGATACGGCATCCTTGATCAATTTCAACAAACCCGTAAATCTCGGTGTTTGTGCCAATAGTCGTCCGGTCAGCGATTTGGACAGGACCGAGCAGACTTGTGTCTGTACCGATCTCAACGAAGTCTCCAATGACAGGATGGCGTTGTTTTACTTTGACACTCAAACCACCAAGTGTACAAGGATAAAGCACACACCCAGAACCGATAATACCTGTTTGTCCTGTCGTTACACCACGGTGTGGATGCTCTAATAAATTCGCATCGCCTATTTCGGTTTCTGGGTGTAAATCGGCTTGATAATAACGTCCGCCTAATTCTGCAATGGCGCGCGGCAACAACGGAACAGGTACTCTGCGGAGGTCTGGATTCTCTTCAGGCGGTTCGCTTCTCGTTAATGCATAAGCCACATCATGATAGAAAAGCACGCGCCACCCAGGATAAGTGCTAACGACCAATTGAAGTTGATATTCAAAGACAGAGGCAAGGTTCAAAGTGCCAAGAAAATCTTGGTATGGGTCAAAACTTCGCTCTTTAATTGCATTGTCAATTTGGGAACGGAAATCAAGCGCTGCAAGTTTTTCGCGAGAGATACCGTTATGGAGAAGGTATGCATCCCAAACAGCTGGGTCTTTGAGAGAAGCAAAGCGATTCCAGAGTGCACGGCTTTTTAATCGAGGGAGTTCCCAAAGGAGTGAGAAGGCGGTTTCAAGAGCAGCTTCAAGATGTGTTTCGTCCGTAACTGCTAAAAACGATTGCGCTACCATCGCATATAGCTGATCTGCAACCTCTTCAATTGCCTCCGAAAGTTCACGTTTTTGGTTAAAAAGATGTGGCGCATTGTGAGAGCCCGGGGCGACACATTCTAATAGATTGCCCAGTACGGTCTCCAGAATATCGCGATTGACAAACCCGCGTCCAGAACGTTGCGATAATCCTTCTCGACTTGTGCTGTCTATCCGTAAAGCGTCAAGCTCTGACTTACTGTAGATAGGGCGTAGCCGTTCTAACGTCTGGGTTAGTAGCGGTTTTTTTCGTTGTTCGTAGGAGACATCAAAAAGTGTGGTTTCAGACATATAATATCATTATATAAGGTTTCGGTAAGTCTCTACCCAAACTTACTACTGCTTTGTCAACATATTATTATAGGTCGCGATTCGGAGATCGCTCCTACCGATGGACTGCTTACGGTAGACGGGAACTCCGATTCCCGCCTACTTTCAAGCCCATCAATTAGCATTTGACACAGCACCAGTGTATTCAAAGCACACCTGAACAAAACACAGTTTGAAGAACTCAAGCAGGCTGTTATTGGTGTGATTGATTCTTCAGATCATGATCCGGTGTGTTTCATGCTATTACATCCATTATTTCTTGCATGACATACTCCCCCAGCTAAAGCATGGGGGTTTCTTTACCTGCTTATAGCAGACTTCCTTGGGTTTAAGCCAAGGCAACTGAGGTGCCAGTTGTATCTGACACCGAGGAGACTGCCAAGGTCCCGACTAACGGGGGTATTTGTCACCCCAGATACTTTTCTGTGTAGGTTTATAGCACCAACACCGTCTCTGTGATATTTGAAATCACAATGTTCGCAGTGATAGTTTCGGTTGTTTGGTTTCTTTCTGTGTCCACATTTTGGACACGTCTGTGAGGTATATTCCTCAGGTTCAGAAACAACTTTGATACCAGCAAGTTCTGCTTTATAACTTATGTTCTGTGCTATTCTTGAAAAAGCCCATTGATGTAGTTTCTGATTGACTTTTTTGCTATACTTGATGTCATCACGGATGCCTTTTAGGTCTCCAATCACAATCGTATCCGCCTTCGCTCTTTGGCAGTCGGACATAAACCTTGAAGTGATTTTGTGTTCAGCATCTTTGATTTGTGCATCAAGCTTTTCTAAAGTCTTGCGTTTCGCTTTCTGAAGTCTATACCAACGTTTAGATCGTCTCTTGCAGGTGTCCATCGCATTTTGTATTTGTGCTTTGAACTTGTTTCTATATCTAACAATAGATCGTAGAAAACGACCATTATAGAGGGTAGTGCGTTTACCATCAAAACAGACAATCGGGTGTATCTCACCCATATCCACAGAAACAGTGACACCTGTTTCTTGTTTCGGAGGAACATCAACTTTATAGACAAGCGCGAAATAGTAGTGTCCGCGTCTAAAATACATCTCAACATACTTCGGTTTGTCTTGCACGTTCTCAAGGATCACAGGCTCTCTACCTTTGCCGTTAGAAAGTATCAAGTGTGCATCTTTTAGACGGATTGCTCCTGACTTCCAACGCACCTTGAAAAACTTGCGTGTCCGTTTCGGTGGTTTCGCATCAGGATTAGATGGACGCACCTCAAAGAAACTTTTGAGACTTTCAAAATATGAATCCGCACACGCTTGCACAGATTGAGAATGCAACTTATAGTCTTTGTGACGCAGATACTTTTGAACAGCATTTTTTGAAAGCCAAAAGCCTTTACGTTGCCTTGTTTTTCTAACAAGTGAAACTACTTTAGAATAGCAACGACCAGAATCACGAGCAAGTTTGTCTAATTGTTGAGTCCTTTTATGCTTAATTTTTCGTTTTGTGATATACATCGTTTTTCCTTCACATCGTTGGAGCACTTCAAAATGATGTGGTGGCACTTCCAAGCAGAAGGTTGAATCCACCACAACGATGTTTAAAGAGTATATCACATTTCTTTGAAAAAGTCATTTTTTTTTGATAAACTGGAGACGTTAGTGGTGTTTCATCCCCGAGCTAAAGCAACGGGGCTTTCACACCGAACGTTTTGGTAATTTTATCGATTGACTTTTCGTCAACACATATAACCTTTGTAAAATACCCTTTGTTTGACAGCATCCTTAGATATTGGGATCTGTAAACGTATTCCTTCCTGATTATCTGTATGTATTCTTTATCTTTTCCGTAGTGCCGTTTTAACAGTCTTTCATGCTGAGTTGTCTCAGACTGTAAGTCCAGAAAAAAGTGTTTGCCTTTTTGAAAGTATCGTCTGTCAATGAGTCCGCATTTCAAAAACCTGTTTATACTTGCTTCATTTAGGTTTGCATGAGGAAAAAGTATGGAAGATGCATATTCTGATATGATAACAGGACATTTTTTATCTGGATTGTTTAGATATCTTTTAAATTCACGCTTACCATCATAAATAACAGATTCGGGTATAAACTTTCTCAGGTGATACGCTACTGCAGTCTTGCCTGCCCCCTGCACGCCACTCAATGATATTATGTTAGATCGCATCTGTATCCCTCCGATTTCAGCGTTTCAATTTCCTTCAAACGGGAAAGCCTTTGCGAACCCAGCCACAGTGCGGACTAAAATCACCAAAACCAAAAGCGATTGAATTTAGCCATTTTCTAAAACCAAAATCTTGAAAATTACCTCTGAACCCGTATGAACACTGAATCAAACACGAATTTTTAAACAAGTACGCTATAGATCAAGACACTGTTAGGGTTTATAAGTAATTTTAAGACGCGTCTTCAAGTCATTGACGACTCCCGTTGGAATTTCATGAAAAGGGTACACTATATCTGTTGAAATGTCAAATAAAAAATTGCGAATATTACATCTTACGCAAAATCAATAAATGTGATATACTTGTGTAATGGGAATGTACAGCAATAAGGAGAGAAACACAATGGTAACACAAGAACAAGTCGACTTTTTTCAAGAAAACGGATACCTCAAATTCGGTAAGGTTTTAGATAGCGATGGTGTCCAAACCATGCGCGACGGGTTAGACACAATTATCGAATTGGAACTCAACGAAGGCGATGATTCATCCCCAGAATTCAAGTACGGACATGACCGCCAAGGACAGCGACTCAATAGAGGCAGAGATCACCCGCGCGCAATCCATCAATTCGTTAACATGTGGAAACGTGAAGCCAGTTACGAGGCAGCTATCCACAATCCTTTAATTGCAGGAACAGCGCGCGCATTATTGGATACACCCGAAGTTAGACTCTGGCATGATCAAGTTATTTCCAAACCACCGCAAGATAATGGACATTTCGGTTTTCATCACGATTTCTTTTTTTGGCCCCTCAGTCCTCCGAACATTGTGAGTTGTTGGCTTGCTTTAGACGATGCAACGGTGGATAGTGGTTGTATGCACGTTATGCCGAAAAGTCATAAAGATGAACGATTCTCGGTTGAAGCAAGAGCAGCATTCAATGCTGAGACAGCAAAGGCACAAGAAGAAGAACGTGAACCACCCCCGAATCCGTGGTCAGAAAGACGAAACTTAGATATTAGTCATGGCATTCCAGTGGAGTTAAAAGCAGGTGAATGCATGTTTCACCACTGCCTAAACTGGCACGGCACCCCGCCAAATGTCACTGACCGTCAACGCCGTGCATTTGTCATGATCTTTATGGCGCAAGATGTTTGCTATAACAACGCGCAATCTCCGGGGCACGTCCTTGTTCCGACAATTGAAGTTGCAGACGGGGAACCACTCGTCGGGGACGGATTCCCGGTGGCATAATAGCATTTGGATATTGAAATGAAAGATTCAACGTTTATTAAAAGAGTCATTCTAAAAAACTATAAGAGCATCGCAGCATGTGATGTACAGTTACAGCCTTTAACGTTTCTTGTAGGGCGAAATGGGGCAGGAAAGAGCAATTTCCTTGATGCGCTGCGATTTGTTGCAGATGCGTTGAATTCATCGCTTGACCATGCCGTCCGCGCTCGTGGTGGTATCAACGATGTATGTAAACGAACTGACAAGTCTATAAACGATGTGTATAAACGAGCTGATAAGTCTATAAATGAGTCAGACCATTTTAGCATTCGTCTTGAATTCGCTTTACCTGATGGTTCTACGGGACATTATGCCTTCCAAATCACGATAGGCGGAGTAATAAGAAGGTATGAGGTACAGACGGAAGAGTGTAAATTTCATAATGAGAACCTCAATACTTCTGATATTTACTTCAATGTAGTTAAAGGCAATGTAACGGACACAAGCGTAAAAGTCGCACCCGCAGCTGCAAAGGATCGTCTCTACTTGGTAAATGCTTCAGGATTGCCTGAATTTCGTCCTGTCTACGATGCCTTCTCTCGGATGGGATTTTACAATCTTAACCCTGATATAATCCGAGACCTGCAAGATCCTGATTTGGGTGATATGTTGATTCAAGACGGAAGTAACTTAACAAGTGTCTTCAACCAACTCCCATCTAAGGTGCAGAAAGATATTCAGGAATATCTACAAGTGGTAGTCCCTTGTGTACAACGCGTATATGTTAGGAAGTTTGGACCGAAGGAAACATTAGGTTTTAGGCAAGAAGTTGCAGGTGACAAACGCCCATTGGGATTTATCGCAAACAATATGTCTGATGGGACCCTCCGCGTGTTGGGAATTCTTGTCGCACTTTTCCAAGGAGATCAGGGCCCACAAAAACGTGTGCCGCTCGTAGGAATTGAGGAGCCAGAGATAGCACTTCATCCAGGGGCGGTAGGGGCATTACTTGATGCACTTCGGGATGCTGCCCACAGAACGCAGATTATCATCACCACTCACAGTCCCGATCTGCTTGAGGATAAGCATCTGGATATAGACTCAATTCTTGCAGTTGAAGCAGATGATGGCTATACAGTGATAGCTCCAGTGGATGATGCAAGCAGATCTGTGGTGCAAGATCGGTTATTTACGGTAGGAGAACTCTTACGCAGTAATCAATTGCAACCGGACCCGGCAGCTTTTTCTGCTGCAAAGGAGGAATAACTGTCTCTGTTTGATTTTGATAAGATGAAGTTAATTAAAAGGAGTAGAGGAAGCACGAATGACAGTCAAAATCGGTTGTATTGTCGAAGGGGAAAGCGAGGTAGCAACTGTCCCTCTTCTGATTCGCCGCATCGCTGCGAATCTTTATCCAGAACTGCCGATTGTTGTGCCACCACCTATCCGTCGTCCCCGGAATAAGGTTGTTAAAGAAAACGAACTTGAAAGAGCAGTTGAATTCGTGGCTCGGCAGATTGGTGGGCAAGGGGCTATATTTATCATTCTTGATAGTGACAAAGACTGTCCGGCAGAGTTGGGACCGACCCTGCTTCACCGGGCATCACAAGCCCGCAGTGATCTGCCGATTGCTGTTGTGCTGGCGAAATGTGAGTTTGAGGCATGGTTTCTTGCAGCAGCGGAATCATTGCGTGGGAAAAGCGGATTGAAAGATGATATTAACTCTCCAGACGATCCAGAGGCGATTCGCAATGCCAAGGGATGGTTAAGCAATCAAATGGAGGATAGTAGAACATATCGTGAAACGCGCGATCAGCCTACCCTCACAGATAGTTTCGACCTTGAGCAAGCACGTCAAGCAGATTCATTTGACAAATGCTACCGAGACATCGTTCGTCTCCTTGAAGAATTGCAAAAAGTGAATGACTCAACAAATGAATAAACGTAAAAAAATATTGACCAAAGCATCAATTTACAAACTAAAATGGAGAATATAAATGGAAAAACAGCCAAATGTCATTTTTATCCTAACAGACGACCAGGGACCTTGGGCAGCAGGCTGCTGCGGTAACGATGAGGTTCGGACACCTTTTATTGACCAACTTGCCGCAGAAGGCACCCGCTTCCCCAATTTTTTCTGCACGAGTCCTGTGTGCTCACCAGCACGCGCAAGCCTAATGACTGGACGCATCCCTTCAGCGCACGGCGTACATGACTGGATTCGCGATGGAAACATGCCACCTGACCCTGCACGCTATCTTGAAGGACTGACCTGTTATACCGATGTTCTTGCAGAGAATAATTACACTGTAGGATTAAGCGGCAAGTGGCACCTCGGAGATAGTCCAACACCACAGCACGGTTTCAGTCACTGGTTCGCTCTGCCCACTGGTGGTAGCCAATACAACAACGCAAATATGATTCGGGATGGACGAGTAGAGCAGCAACCCGGTTACCTTACCGATGTTATCACGGATGATGCATTAGATTTTATTTCCACAAATAGCGAAGATCCGTTCTATCTCAGTGTCAACTACAATGCGCCGCATACGCCATTTACTGGGCATCCACAAGACATTGTTGACTCTTACGATGATTGTCCGTTCAAGACATGTCCGCAAGAACCGTTACATCCATGGGCAATACAAGGTGCAGCTGCACACATGGGTAATCGTGAGTCGTTGAAGGGCTATTTTGCCGCGATAACAGCACTTGACTTAAATGTCGGACGCATTTTAGAACGGCTTGATGAGTTAGGTATCCGTGAAAATACGCTTGTTGTCTTTAGTAGTGATAACGGTTATTCGTGTGGACATCACGGATTTTGGCACAAAGGCAACGGCACGTTCCCGTTGAATATGTATGAGAATTCTGTCAAAGTTCCCTTTGTTATTAGTCAACCCGGTAGGATTCCAGAAGGACGCGTCAGTGAGGCGATGGTGAGTCAATACGATTTCATGCCGACACTTCTCGATTATCTCGGTTTGCCCGATCCGAATGATGACATGTCACCTGGCAGAAGTTTTGTCTCAGCACTTATAGGCGAAACAAACGATGCCCAAGATGAGGTTGTTGTCTTTGATGAATATGGACCTGTCCGTATGATACGCACACGAGAGTGGAAATATGTTCACCGTTATGCTTATGGTCCACATGAACTGTATGACTTGGTGAAAGATCCGGACGAACGCAATAATCTGATAGATGAAAAGGAACACAACGCACTTGTCAGCGATATGCGGCAACAGATGGGTGCGTGGTTTGAGCGGTATGTGGTACCAGAATTAGATGGTGCAAGATGTTCGGTCACAGGCGGCGGACAAGCGGCTAAGCTAGGTGAAGGTAATTACGGCGAAGATTCTTTCCATCCAAGATACGCTGCACCTCGACGAAATGTTTAGATGTTAAATTTTCACATGAATTAGGTTCGTAGTATCCATAGGAAGATGGCATGCCAGCTAAAGAAAATGAACATAGAAAGAATATTTCGCGCAGAAGTTTTTTGAAAAACATCAGTACTGGTGCTGCCGCTGCAGCCTTTGCACCAGCGGTCTTTATTGGTGCAGACAAAACAGGAGAAACTCAAATGGAGAACCAACCAAATGTAATTTTTATTTTGACAGATGACCAAGGGCCTTGGGCAGCAGGTTGCTGCGGTAACGATGAGGTTCGCACACCTTTTATTGACCAACTCGCTTCAGAGGGAACACGTTTTCCCAATTTTTTCTGCACTACACCCGTATGTTCACCGGCACGAGCAAGCCTAATGACTGGACGCATCCCTTCAGCACACGGGGTGCATGATTTTTGCCGGGACGGCAGCATGCCACCTAATGCTGAACGGTATCTTGAAGGATTGACCTGCTATACCGATGTTCTTGCTGAAAATAATTACACCGTCGGGTTAAGTGGTAAATGGCATCTCGGCGATAGCCTAACACCACAACACGGGTTTAGCCACTGGTTCGCTATGCCCTTAGGTGGAAGCAGATACAACAACGCTAACATGATTAGAGATGGACAAGTAGAGCAGCAACCCGGCTATCTTACAGATGTCATTACCGATGACGCATTAGATTTTATTTCCGCTAATAAAGAAGGTCCGTTCTACCTTAGCGTTAACTATAACGCCCCACATACGCCTTTTAACGGACATCCAAAAGACATTGTAGATTCTTATGATGATTGTCCGTTCAAGACATGTCCGCAGGAGGCATTGCACCCGTGGGCAGGCCGAGGAACACTCCCTCACATGGGCAATCGCGAGTCGTTGAAAGGTTATTTTGCAGCGATAACAGCACTTGATCTAAACGTAGGTAGGATTTTAGAACGACTTTCTAAATTAGGTATTCGTGAAAACACGCTTGTTGTCTTCAGTAGTGATAACGGCTACTCATGTGGACATCACGGTTTTTGGCATAAAGGCAACGGAACGTTCCCACTGAATATGTATGAGAATTCTGTCAAAGTGCCTTTTGTTATCAGTCAACCGGGTAGAATTCCAGAGGGACGCGTCAGCGAAGCGATGGTGAGTCAATACGATTTCATGCCAACACTCCTCGATTATCTCGGTTTGCCTGATTCCAACGACGATATGTCACCCGGCAGAAGTTTTGTCCCCGCACTGACCAGGAAAACAAACGATGCTCAAGATCGTGTCGTTGTTTTCGATGAGTACGGTCCTGTCCGTATGATATGCACGCAAGAGTGGAAATATGTCCATCGCTATCCTTACGGTCCGCATGAATTGTACGACTTAGTAAAGGACCCTGGAGAGCGAAAAAATCTGATAGATGACAAGTCACAGAAAGCATTGATAAGTGATATGCGGCAACAGATGGGTGCATGGTTTGAGCGGTACGTAGACCCACGCTTGGACGGCACAAGATGTGCGGTCACCGGCAGAGGACAAAGGGCAAAGATTGGAGATGGAGTGTATGGTGAAGATGCCTTCAATCCAAGGGATACAAGTTCTCGACGAAACAGATAGAGTTTTTCTAATTCAAATCAAGTTTCCTAAGATGTTTCGTTTCCAGTTTTCTACGTTGACACCAGAACAGACTTTGTATATGCTATGTAGCAAAAACTGAAACTACAATGGACACAGATTTTCCATCCGTTAAGGAGGATACCATGGCAGCTATTGCAGTGCAAACTCACCTGACACCTGAGGAATACCTCGCGTGGGAACGTAAAGCACCCTTCAAAAATGAATATCTCAGCGGACAGATACTCGCGATGTCCGGTGCAACCCTCGCGCATAATCTCATCACAGGAAATATATTTAATGGCCTTTACAACCAATTGAGGGAACGAGAATGTATCACCTTTACCGGCGAAATGCGCGTGAAGGCAAACCCGATAACATCTTACTTTTATCCAGATGTTGCCGTTGTCTGTGATGAACCCCGTTTTGAAGATGATGCGTTTGATACGCTCCTTAATCCAACTGTTGTCGTAGAGGTGCTTTCCCCGTCAACTGCAGCTTACGACAAAGGGGAGAAATTTGAATCTTATAAGCAGATCGCGTCCTTGCAAGAATACATCCTTGTTTCGCAAGACAGAGTAAACGTTGAACGCCATTTTCGCTTAGGAACGCAGTGGAGGACTATTGAATTTCAGGATATCGCGGATGTATTGCCACTGGATTCAATTCGCTGCGAACTACCTTTGAGTCATATCTATAGACGTGTGAAATGGACGGATACACACTGATCCTACCGTAGGTACACCTTGTAAGCGCGCAGAGGAATTTAAGGCTTTCATATTGAAAAAAGGAGTGATATGGCGAGTGCGTTTGCCCCTGGCAACATTTCGTGTGTCTTTAAAATAATTGCGCACGCCGATCCGGCACAGATGCATTCTCTCGGCATGGGGTTTACCGTCACAGAAGGTGTCCAAGCCGCCGTTTCGGAACATCATCAAACAAAGGTGTTGTTTAACGGAGAGGACATCAATTTTCCGACAGTTCGTGCTGTAGTTGATCAGCTCATCCAAAATATAGACACAACAGGCATAAAAGTGAATCTTACGTCCCCACTTCCACTGGGTTGTGGCTTCGGGTTAAGCGGTGCTGCTTCACTCGCGACAGCCTACGCACTGAATAAGCTAATAGGGACACAAAAAGAAAATGAAGAACTTGCAATGATCGCGCATGTGGCTGAAGTTGAAAATCGGACAGGGTTGGGTGATGTCTGCTCACAATACCACGGAGGGTGTCTCGTCAAGTTGAAGGAAGGTGCACCTTTAGTGGCAGACAAATTGCCGATACCCGATCAACCTATCTATTATCGGTATTTTGGACCAATTCAGACAAGCGAAGTACTTAGAAACAGTGAACAAACGAAACGTATCAATCGCGCTGCGGATACTGCGTTAGCTGCTTTGCAAAGACTTACACATACTCCATCAAATCCTGAACTCTTTACTGCATGTTTTGCAGTCGCCAAACAATTTTCTGCGGAAAGTGGTTTGCTGAGCGATGCACGGGTGATAAATACAGTTAACCAAATTGAAGCAGCAGGCGGTGTTGCATCAATGATTATGTTGGGAAACGGGGTTTTCAGCACCCATGCGTTTGATGAGGCAATGGAAACACAACTCTCAAAAAATCCCGCACGACTCATCTAAAATAGAAGTTTTACGTCTTATACTTAACCATCTCGTTAGTTGGAGTTGTAATGGGAACGAAAGTTACAGTTTTATTAGTGTTTTTTGTGGCATCTTCAGCCTTCTGTGCGGTAGAGATTGAAGATGCGACATTTGGCTTCAACGATGGATATCAGGTGGGGAAATGGTCACCCTTGAATGTTATCGTGAGGAGTCAGAATGCGCCCAACCCGTTTATTGGAGAACTTACTGTTGAAGTTCGTAATTCATATTCGGATGAGACTATTTACCGTTATATGACTCCGCTGCAGCTGAGTAAAACGGATCTTAAACATAAAAAATTCTACATCTACTGCCCAAAAACTACCATAAAACTTTTCATTCAAGTAGTGCGAACAAGAGGAAACGATAAGGAAATTATCAATTCAGAACCAATTGCTATACAAGAACTCTCACCACCAACACCGATAGAAAACAAAGACTATTTCGTGTTAGTATTAGCACCAAGTGGAGATAAACTCCAAAAATTTATTGATAGGAAACAATTGGATGATGATAACACACAGGCACACATCAGATACCTTCCGAATTCAAACGCAATGCCAACGCGATGGATAGGGTATAATGCTGTTGATCTGATGGTGATTCGTGAGGTATCACTCGCTGAGAGACGAGTTTCTAAACTACGGCAGATAGCACTATTAGAATGGGTGCAGCGTGGCGGGACACTTATCGTCCCAGGAGGTGGGAACTTTCGTTATCTGAAGGATAGTTTTATTGAGCAATATCTTCCAGTCACATTGATACGTGAAGAAACAATTGATAAAGTGCCGACTAGCTTACAACAACAATTTGGTCTCAATACTCCCGTTGATAAGGGGGACTTAGGTGATTCTGCGTTTAAAAATATTCATTTTGAACTGAATCCCGAATGTCACACTTTGCTCGGCACAGATGAACAGATTTATATTGCAAAACGAAATTTTGGAAGTGGACAGATCATATCTTTTGCATTTGATTACAACGCACCACCATTTTCAGACTTGAAAGCAGGGGAAACCTTTTGGCGTTGGCTACTCAAAACATACGGAAAATCACCAAGACTATTTGCTGATAAGTACACGCCGTTTCGGCAACATGAGGACAAAATTCATAAGCAGTTTCTGTCAAAAATGCCTACACAGATTCCGCTCATTAAACTTTTGGCTGTTGTCCTACCGATATATTTGTTCAGTTTTGGCGGGTTTCTCCTCTATTTTGGGAAGCGTAGACGATCACCCCAAAAAAGAATTCGCAGTTATTGGATCGGAGGGTTAATTTTTGTCCTCGTATCTGTTAGTGCTATTGGTATAGCGCGAGCAGTCTTACCTAAAAAGATAGAGACAGATCAGTTTTCAATATTATCAATCTACCCAGAACAGAAAAATGCACATTTACAAAGTTATGTTTCATTTAGGACTACTGCACGCACGAAAACGTCAATTGCACTGGTGCAAAACACTTTTATTCGTCCTTTAAGTACTGAAAGTGTTGCGAAACCACCACAATTCTTTCAAGGTTCGTCGTTTCAACTGCAAGCGGTCTCTTTAGAGCCATGGGGTCCCAAGACTTATGTGAAAAAGACTTTTTTTTCTTTGGATACGCAACAACCTCAAATAACACTTGAAAACGCATGGAGAATCACGGGTGAAGAAGCAGCCTACTTAGGAACAGTCACACTTGGCAGTAGTGATTTTTGGTCATCAGAATTACCAAGCAAAACGATAAAAAAAATACCACCTGACGAAGGGCTTGAAGAGACTCGAAAAACGTTTGCACAAATTTTACAGCGGGAAGGTGCACTGCAATATCTGTTGAAACCGGAAAATGCCCTTGCGATTAACAAAATTCAGACCCGTACGGTATTGATGGGATGGACTTCACAGTTGGAGCAAGTTTCTACAAATGTTCCGATCATGTTAGCAGATGAGAATGTTACCGTAAATGATGAAACGTTAGTTATTATGTATCTTGATGAAAAAGACAAAGAGAT
Source organism: Candidatus Poribacteria bacterium (assembly GCA_965221425.1). GTDB lineage: Bacteria > Poribacteria > WGA-4E > WGA-4E > WGA-3G > MSPOR6. Next base: position 3,728,716 of record OZ244889.1, read on the forward strand.
ATAACCTCACGCTGAAATTGTAGGCGATGAAAGGTGAACAGATGGATGTACTATCGCTCGGAATTTTTGTTGTTGATGTGCTCGGAAGACCTATTGACCGTTTTCCTGAAAAAGGGAAATTAGAACTGTTTGATCAATTGGAAATCCACGCGGGCGGGTGTGCCAATAACACAGCCATTGCACTTTCACGGCTTGGTGTTTCTGTTGGTGCGATGGGTAAAATTGGCAACGACCATTTTGGAGATTTAGTTCTACAACACCTTACAGAAAACAAAGTTGACACTGCAGGCGTCCAACGAGACGCAAACGCGAACACCTCTTTTACATTTGTAGCGATTGCTTCTGATGGTGAACGAAGTTTTTGCCACTATATTGGTGCGAACGGTGAATTGAACGAAGATGATCTCAATTGGGATATTATTAAGACTGCTAAAATTCTGCACATCGCAGGTGCACTTGTCATGCCCAAATTTGATGGACAACCAATGGCGAATGTCCTCAAAAAAGCAAAATCATTCGGAATAACGACTTCACTTGATACCGCATGGGACGCAACAGGAAAGTGGCTGAAAACGTTGGAACCGTGTTTGCCATTTGTTGACATCTTTTTGCCGAGTTTGACCGAAGCAGAACATCTCACAGGCACATCCGAACTGCGTGAAATCTCCAAATTTTTGAGGAACTACGGTATCAGCACTATTGGAATAAAAATGGGTGAACGCGGTAGTTATGTTTCAACTTCCGAAGAGGAACTGTTTGTCCCCGCATATTCTGTGAATGTTGTTGATGCGACTGGTGCTGGCGATGCTTACGTAGCAGGTTTTCTCGCAGGAACGGTAAAAGAATGGGACCTTAAAAAAACAACTGAACTGGCATCTGCTACCGGTGCCGCATGCGTGACTGCTATTGGCACCACAGCGGGTATTCAAAACCTTGAAGAAACCCTGAAAATCCATCTAAGGAAAAAAGAAGAATTCCAATGAGAGTCTTGTTTATAATTGTGATAGCGCTTTTTGTCTTTTCAATGGGGTGTGAGAACCTTGTCAATGAAATTATGGACGCACCTGATCCTTCTTGTCCACCAATATGGAATAAGGGGCCACGCGTACTTAATGTCGGTTTCTATGCCTATTTCGCACCTATCAGCTACAGCGCTGACCCAGATCCGACTTCCGATGGATTTAACACACATCTCGGTTATGAAGCAGACCTTTTGACGGCACTTGAATCTATAGCAGACACCTGCTTGTCTTTTTCTCGGAAGGCAATCGGCGAATGGCCAGGTATCTGGCTCAAGGCTGCTGAACCGGAATATGATATTATCGGAGGCGGCATCACGATCCTTGATTCTCGGAGGCAGGATGTAACCGGCACCCCGCTTGTTGCTTTCACTGCAGGACATATCAAGTTTCGCCAATCACTTCTGGTTCGTCTCAAAGACGCACAACGCCTCTCACACTACACTGATTTGACGCATGATGTACGTGTAGGGGTGCTTGCTGGCACTACCGGCGAAGCACGCTTGCTTGAAATCACAGGGTTTATTGATGCTAACGGTATTCTCGCTTTGGGAACGCGCATTGAGACCCTGCATGGCACATTTGTCGCTGATGGAACAGCAGCTTACAGAATTACCGCGGCCGATGTCTCTCCGAATTTAGTAGGCAGAACGCATCTCTATCCACCTGAGGAAAAAATGCCACAGGTGATCTATCTCGGTTCGGAAATCGGTGAATCGGAATTGCTTGAAGCACTTGCCGATGGTAGAATTGACGCAATCGCAAGAGGTGAGACTGGTAATCGGGATGCTACCGCAGCATCCGATGGAGAATTTGTTGTGTCTGCCTTGGATGAGCAAGTAGAATATGGTGGGTTCACGGTAGCACTCACTGATGCGGAGTTGCTCGCCTATCTTAATTGGTGGATTGACTATCTTACCGATTCTGGAAACATCGGGTACGCAGAATGGTCGCAGGATCGCAACGTCTTTATGGCACGCGCGCAGATGTGGCATGATGAGGAATAGATTCGGTAACCCTTATCGGTCATCAGTAATTACGTAGCTAAATACTTCTGATTCAGATGACTATAAGCAAATTATAGGAACTCACACTATGAATAATGCTTCGATTGTTCAAACAGAAAACCTATCTAAATGGTACGGTGAGGTGATGGGTGTGAATGACGTCACGCTGACGATTCATCCCGGAATAACCGGTTTACTTGGTCCAAACGGTGCAGGTAAAACGAGTCTGCTCAAATTAATGACAGGCCAACTCAAACCGAACAAGGGAGGCATTACTGTTCTAAATCAACCTGTCTGGAACAACTATCTCCTAACACAGCGTGTTGGTTATTGCCCAGATATTGAATTAGCCTACCAATTTATGACAGGTTTTGAATTTATCACTTTTTTTGCAACGTTAAGTGGATTTGAAACAACAGAAGCAGAATCTCGGTGCCTTAAAGTGCTTGAAACTGTGGATATGCTTTCGGCAAAAGATAAACCGATTGCCTCCTACAGCAAAGGGATGCGGCAGCGTATAAAACTTGCACAAGCACTCGTGCATGAACCGGAACTTCTTTTTCTTGACGAACCACTTACCGGACTTGACCCGATCGGTAGGCGACATGTCATGAATCTGCTATTAGAACTTGCACAACAAGGAATCAGTATGGTTGTCTCAAGCCATATCCTTTATGAAATAGAAGCGGTAACTGAAACGATCCTGCTCATCCATCAAGGACGAATTCTGGCAGAAGGCACAATTTCCGACATCCGCGAATTGATCGATGAACACCCACATAAGGTCTTCCTGAATGCTGACGAACCACGCCGTTTAGCACAAGTCTGCTTACCTTTTGAGGATATTCTCAGTGTTACTTTCGGTGATCACGCAGGTGATGTTATTATTGAAACGGCAAAACCGGACGCTTTTTATGATCGCCTCCCGCAAATCCTCATTGAAAACGAATTAAATGTATCTCAACTCTACTCACCCGATGACAATCTCTCTGCTGTCTTTAAATACTTAGTCGGGTAGGCTGCTTTTTTCGGGGAGCATAGACTTCTTATAGTAAAATCCAAAAATATGTTCACATTTCAATGAACAACAATCCCTACACCATAACGCTGGCGAGGTTCGGAAGAAATCAAGAAATCAACGGTATGAATGACGTTTAGTCATTCCCCGGGTATGAATGCCATTGGGCGAATACGCCAAATCAACGGTATGAATGCGCGTATGGCATTCCCCGTATGGTATTCGCCATGATTCCCCGCCTTGCCAGCAGGTAGGTACACCTGCTTTGTGCAGATGGAAAATAACCGAATTTTTAAATTAATCTTCATACAAGTTGCGCTACGGCATCTTGCGAAAAATGGATCCTTCTCTATAAAAAAGCGGTGTTCGCAGGCCTAAAAACTTATAGGTAGCAACTTAAGTTAAGATAGTTTGTAAAGAATGTTGCAGCAGACAGACAACGTTTTTTAGAAAAAGGTTGCTTTTTCATGTTAGGTTTGTAATACTTAAGCACTGGCATAAATTGCGGAATGCTTTGTTTTTAGCAAACTGCTTTTTGATACAAACGATTCATAAATTATTTTGGCTTGATATTGGTTCCTGATTTGCTGCTTATCAGGTAGGGACCATCAATGTTTCTCTACAAAGGAGTTAATGTAATGAAACGATTGAGCTTAGTAAGTATAGTGGTATTCACCTTATTCGTTGTTTTGGGAGTAGCAACAGTGTCTGTGCAAGCCGCGAGCTTGGACATCACAGTGACAGATACCCAGACCAGCAAAAAACTGAACAATGTTTCCATTACCGTTACACCTGAAACGGGTGATGCTGCGAAAGGTGTTAGCGATGAAAACGGTACACTTGCATTAGCGAATTTAGCTGCGGGTGTCTACACAATAACCGTATCTGCACCTGGATACGCTGAAAAGATTATGACAAATGTTGAGCTTGCTGCCGATCAAACAAAATCGGTGGAAATTGCTCTCACTTCAGAAGTGATTGAACTTGAAAAGGTTTCTGTTACAGCATCACGCCGTAAAGAAAAAGTCCTTGAAGCTCCAGCATCAGTTGCTTTGCTTGATGATTCTGAGATCAAAGACCGAGTTGCGCTGAGTGTTACAGAACACTTAAAATCTTTGCGTGCAGTGGATGTTGTGACTTCTGGTATCGGCACCTCGTATGTTGTCGTGCGCGGTTTCAATAACGTATTTTCAGGTAATCTTTTGTCGCTTGTAGACAATCGGATTGCAAGTGTTCCATCACTGCGTGTCAACGCTTATACACTTATTCCTACCATAAGCGAAGATATTGAACAGATTGAAGTTGTATCAGGCCCTGGTGCAGCGCTCTACGGTCCAAATAGTGCCAACGGTGTGATGCACATACTCACACGCTCTCCGTTTACTTCGCAAGGCACAACGGTTAGCGTTGGCGGCGGTGAACGAAGTATACTCACTGGTTCACTTCGGCATGCAGGTGTTATCAATGACACACTTGGCTATAAATTAACAGCAAATTATACACGAGGTAATGATTGGCAAGAGGGACGTGCGAAAGAGGACATGGAAGGCAAATTGGAACCTTTATTTGATACTTCACACGCTCGCGGTGAATTTAGAGTTGATTATAGTCCCAGTGATGATGCAACCGTAATTCTTGCCAGCGGTTTAACGCAAGCCTCCGGGATTGAATTGACTGGCATCGGTGCTGGTCAAGCCAAAAATTGGATTTACGGTTACGCCCAAGCACGTTTCATTTACAAAGACCTATTTGCCCAAGCCTTCTTGAATCGGAGTGATGCTGGGGAAACTTATGTGCTACGGTCAGGGCAGCATACCATTGACAATTCCAATCTATACGTAGGTCAAATTCAACACAGTTACGGCATTGGAAATGTGCAACGTTTTACTTACGGATTGGATGTCTTGCTTACTCGCCCTGATACTGAAGGTACAATTAATGGGGTCAATGAAGATAACGACAGCATCAACGAAATTGGTGCTTATGTACAGTCAGAAACTAATATACTGCCGCAGCTAAAGTTGCTTGCTGCGGGGCGGGCAGATCAGCATAACCATCTCAACGATATTGTCCTGTCTCCCAGGGTCGCGCTTGCGTTTCAACCCAACGATGACCATAATCTGAGGATAACCTATAACCGCGCTTTCAATACGCCAGGAACTTCAAACCTATTTCTTGATATTCTTTCATCGCCAGATGCATTTAAGTTAGGAGCGAATTTTCAACCCGCACTGGGTTTCAGTCCAAATATTGACGTGCGGGCACAAGGTGTACCCTCAGATACGGGATTTACTTTTAAAAGAAGTGAAAATGGACTTCCACTATTCCGCTCACCTTTTTCACCGTTAGGAAACCTTGAAGATGGCGCGTACATCCCTCTCAACGATCCGCTTTTTACCAACGTCATGTGGAACGTAGCGAGAAGTGCTGTGATGAGTGGAGCTATGCCCTTATTTGAAGCAGGTTTAGCCGCACAAGGACTTCCGGATGAGATGGTAGCAGCTCTTTCTGCAGGATTTGATAGTGTTATCCCGCAGCAAGTAACAGACGTGAAAAATGTTTTACGCTCACTTGATCCAGAGACATCAAGTTTTGTTGATGTTGAAGATGTAAATGATGTTGCCTCGCTTAAGCCAACTATCACACAGACCTATGAGGCCGGATACAAAGGCATTCTCCTAAATAGATTGGCTTTTTCTGCCGATGTGTATCACTCAAGAATTAACAACTTCATCGCTCCGTTGTTCGTAGAAACCCCCAATGTGTTCTTGGATGCAGCAACGTTGAGTGCATCTCTTGCACAACAGATCGGGGCAGCGTTAGCTGATCCGCAAAACGCACAACTTGCCCAGGCACTACTCGCGTTCGACGCACCTACTCAGGGTGGAAACGGAGACGGTTCGCCTATTGAAGAGTTGGTAACGTTATTTGTTGCCGGAACGGAGAATAACGGTGCCGCCTACATTCCGTTTGGTACAGTGACACCCGAACAAGCGGCAGACCCAAACGCTGTTATGCTAACCTATCGCAACTACGGTGACATTTCGCTCAACGGATTAGATATGAATTTCACCTTTTTCCTCAATCCAAGTTGGAGTCTCGGTGCAAATTATTCATTTGTCAGCAAAGACCTCTTCGAAAATGTTGATGGAATCGGGGACATTGCCCTCAACGCTCCTAAAAATAAGTTCGGTGTAAACGTTCAATACACTAACATTGATCTCGGATTGGGCGCGGGACTCCGAGCGCGTTTTGTGGAAGGCTTCCCTGTTCGGTCAGGGGTTTATGTCGGTGAAGTTGAATCGTATTGGACGCTTGATCTAAACGCGGGATATGCTATTCCACTCGGTCCGAAACCGCGCCTATCGGTGACTGTCCAAAATCTGCTGGATCGTAAACATCAGCAATTTGTCGGAACACCAGAAATTGGACGTTTAGCGATGGCGCGCTTGACACAAACTTTCTAACACTGTTTTCCCAAGATATAGTAAAAAGTAAAACCAAGCGGTAGGTTCGGTGAATTAACGTCAAATCATGCTGAATGCCAAAAGCGCATTCGGCATGATTTGTTACCCGCGTGTTTCTTCTGTCCATGAGACATGGTGTAGGCGGTATTCTAATACCAAATTAACAGGATTTATCTTCTTTTCTTGGCATTAGGTGCGTTTACAAAACGTACCTACCGAGAGAAATCACGCTAATTTGATATAAGCATCGAAAACTGAATGGCTTTAGCCGATTCACAAAAATGTTGACATCTAATCATATATCCTATACAATTCCGTTTTAAAATTAATTCTCATAGGACAGCATATCGTACTTGCTGACATTTATGAGGCATGTTCCAAAAAAGTAATAGCATTGCCTAAGGAGGCAGATATGGCAGAACGAATTAAAATGGGTTTAGTCGGATGCGGTGGTATGTCCGGTGCCCACATGGGTGGATATCGCGAGTTGTGGTCGAAAGAGATCCGAGAATTCGATATTGTTGCTGCGTGTGATATTGACAAGGGTAGGGCAGAGAATCGCGCGAATGAGGCGCATGAGTTCCAAGGCGGCACAAAACCTGCGGTTTATACGGAACTTGATGAGATGCTTGATAAGCACCCCGATTTAGAATGCGTTGACATCTGTGCACTGCATAGTGCACACCACGTGCTTGCCGTGCCAGCATTGGAAGCAGGTAAACATGTTATTATAGAAAAGCCGTTTGGTATCACAATGCGTGCGTGCAAACTGATGATGGAAGCAGCGGAACGCAACGATAAAATTATCTCTGTCGCAGAAAACTATCGGTTGAGTCGTATGGAGCGGACGCGTAGTTGGGTAATCGCACAGGGGCGCGTCGGTGAACCCCGAATGTTCTTTTGGATTGAGGTTGGTGAGGCATTAGGTAAGTGGGGTTGGCGTAACTTCAAGATGGATGCTGGCGGTGGATGGGCATTAGATGGAGGTGTACATTTTACTGACCTGATGCGATATATCCTCGGTTTGGAAGCTGAAGAAGTTTATGCTATTAATAAAGCTTATGAACCTTACCGTTACGATAATGCTGGTGCACGTGAAGGCGGTTATTCCGTTGATGTGGAAGACGCAATGATCGCGACAATCAAATTTGAACAAGGCGTTACCGCACAGTGGACATGGGTCGGTTCTGCTCCTGCGCACGGTTTTGGACAGAAAGTCATTTACGGTAGTGAAGGTGCGCTTGATTGGGGTAGAGGTTTAGTCCCACGCGGCGGCGAGGCAATTTCCAATGACGACTTGCAAAAAGAATTCACTGATAGTCTTAGCGATGATGAAAAGGAATATTTCTTCCCTGCTGGCATCGGTAATACGGTAGCAATTGAGTTGAAATACTTCGCTGACGCTATCCGCAGTGGTGGCAAGCCAGAAGTGGACGCTGTGGAAGGGATGAAGTCTGAAGCGATCTGCATGGCAGCCTATGAATCTGGCTATTGGGGCCGCCCCGTAACCATTGCCGAAATTGAAAACTGTGAACTGGAAGGCTACCAGAAAGAAATTAACAACCATTTAGGAATAGGAACATAAATAGTTGAGGGTGAATATTTCGTCAATGCAGGAACGAACGGACCGCTGAGCTAACAGTCTCTAAACGCTTAGAGATGGTTCATTTCTGTAAAGATACGGAAGATTCACCTTTTCCAGATAAATGTGTCTTATACTAAATTAATTGGGTTTATCTTCTTTTTTTGGCATTAGGCGCGTTTACAAAACACCAAATCAACGGTATGAATGCCATTTGGTGAATACCGGACGCGTATTCGCCAAATGGTATTCATACCCGGGGAATCATGGCGAATACCGGACGCGTATTCGCCCAATGGCATTCATACCGTTGATTTCTTGATTTCTTTCGAACCTCGCTAATGTCCAGGCAATTGAGGATTGGACTATAACATTCACCCAAGGAAACTATGCCAAAACCAACAGATATTCGCATTCTTGACGTTCAATATGATTTTGAAGAACATCAATACCGTACCCCGCTCAAATTTGGGGGCGTGCCAACAGATCACTGTATCCTTTTTAACGTTCAAATACAAGTGCAGACGCGCGACGGCAAAGAGGCAGAAGGCAGAGGGTCTATGCCGCTCGGCAACGTCTGGGCATTTCCGCCGCGCTACGTGCCTTTCGACCAAAGCCTTACTGCCATGATAAATCTCGCTGAGTTAGCGGTTGATGCAACACGTGATTGCACACTTTGCACACACCCACTTGAACTTTCTGATGTACTGGAACCCGAATTTCTACAAATCGCAGACGAATTGTCTCAGACGATGCAGCTTACAGTGCCGATCCCAAAACTCTGTGCTGTTGTCACAACAAGTCCGATAGACGCTGCAATTCACGATGCGTTTGGAAAGGCAAACGGTATCAATAGTTACAATGGTTTGGATGCAGATTTCGTTGAGGTTGATCTGTCGCATTTCTTGGATGGTGAATTTGCCGGAAAATACCTTGATCGATATACAACGCGCCATCCGCAGCCTGACATGCCGCTTTACCACCTAATTGGTGCGCTCGATCCGCTTACAGAAGCAGATATTACTGAACGTCTCAATGACAGACTACCAGAGACACTATCGGAATGGATTGTTGCTGATGGGTTGACACATTTAAAGATAAAACTGAATGGGAATGACCTTGAGTGGGACGTGGCGCGTGTTCTTGCAATTGACAAAATCACCGCAGAAACGCAAGCAAAACGAGGTGTTAGCACTTGGCGCTATTCCGCTGACTTTAACGAGACATGTCAGGATGTAGAATATCTGTTGGAATTTCTTAATCGGATTCAGGAAGGAGAAGCACAAGCGTTTGAACGGCTTGCTTACATTGAACAACCGACTGATCGTGATCTTGAGGCACACCCCGAAAATAAGATGCACAAAGCTGCAAAAATAAAACCTGTAGTGATTGACGAATCGCTTACCGACTTTGAAACCTTATTATTCGCACGCGATCAAGGATATTCAGGTGTTGCGCTTAAAGCATGTAAGGGGCAATCACAGGCGTTACTGATGGGTGCTGCTGCCCAAGAATACGGCATGTTCCTCGCTGTGCAGGATTTGACATGTCCAGGGGCATCGTTTTTACATTCTGCTGGACTCGCTGCGCGTATCCGTGGCGTAACAGCTATTGAGGGAAACGCCCGTCAATTCTGCCCAAGTGCGAATAATGGGTGGCGAGACGAATTTCCATCAATTTTCGATATTATCAATGGCACTGTCGGGACGCAAGTGCTTACCGGCCCTGGGCTTGGACATTGAACTGTCCATCATGTGATTTATAGTAAATCTCACAATCACTTGAACATTGGCGAGGTTAGGAAACTCCGCCAGCAGCGATGGTGTGGGATTGTTGTTCATTGAGATGTCCACATATTTTCAGATTGGACTATAAAACACGATCATTTTCTCTGTTTTATTTCACCCCAAACTGTCGTCAATAATCCTTCAGGTTCAAGTGCGTACCGCCTGGTTGCCCATTCAAACCCCCACAAACCACCGTTTGAATACGTTTCCAAAACTCGCTCAGTTTCCCCACTTTCAATATGCACTGCGAAATTCACATAGCCAACAAATATGGGAAAATCAATGTAGAATGAGTAAACAAGGTACTTGCCATCAATTGACCAAGTGAGGTACTCAATGTAAGCATCTTCTTCAGGTTCTATGTATCGCAAGTTGCGAGGTCCCACAACGGAGACAATACCGAGTTTATAAGGTTTAGTTTTAGTGAGAAAAGCTAATTGCTTCGAATTGGGTGAGAAGACAGGAAATCCACCGTCTATGATAATATGTGAAGTCTCTTTTGTAGCAGTGTCAAAGAGAAAAATACCGAAGTCTGTGCTGTAGGCGATTTGTTTTCCATTAGGTGCCCAGTCTACCTGGTATGCACTCTCCTTCAGTAACAGTTTAGCGATCGGTTCCTTTCTCTCTATCTCAGTGTTTGGAATAAGGTAGAGCCCGCGTTCCAGAGGCTGCTTAAGTATAACGAATGAATAGTTTATGAAGATCACATCTTCATCCGGTGAGACGTCGGCATCAAAAATTTCACTATATTCTCCTTGTGTCAGTCTTTTTGGACCTGCATTCGGATTCCTTCTATCAAAAAAGTAAACATCATGGAAAGAGTCTAACTCATTGTTGGCTTTTATCTTAACAATAGCAACGATATAGCGGCCATCTCTTTGTATAGAGAAATACGTAATATCATGCGGCAGTTTGAAAAGCGGTTGTGCAGTTTGTCCATCATTTACGTTGCCGATCCATAATTCGCTGTAATCCTTTGGGTATTTAAAGATGATCTCGCCAGTGGGAGCGGCGTGCGCTGCCACTGGCAAGAGAAGCATAAGACACAAACAGAGCGTTTTGAGGACCTTTTTAAAACTGGATTTCATGACTACTCCTCTTGGAAAGGTATAAACTGTCTCATTTCCATCGGGAATTTTCCAAAATGATATTTAAAAAGTTTAAACACTTATAGTCTTTTAGATAAGCCACTTTGTTTTCAGGTGGCATATCAAATAGGATTTAAATTTTCTGATTCGCTGGTTTCCAGATCGGCGACAGTAATATTCGTAACAACATTCCGCTGTTCCGGTAGTCGAACCGGAAAATCTTTTATTTCTTCGTTGATCAATCCTCGGACCATTGACTTGACACTCTCAAACGGGATGCATTCCAAGATGATGATGGCGCGATGTTTAGACGGTGAGATGTTGTATGTCAATCCATACTGTATCCCCAATTGCAGCAATTCTGGTTCCACGTTGATAGATATCTGTCTACGTTCCTGTTCTGTGATGAAATAACTATCTACGATGAAGTGTGTATGAATCCACGCTTCTTTTGTTTCAATAATCTTCATAATTTGTATTGTAGCATGCAAGGCAGTAAGAATCAACGTTGAGTTTTTTTGCGGGGTTATTTCTCATACATTCTCCTTGACATCAATCAAACAATTCTTTAAAATGAATTACCCAAAACTAAATAGAAAGAGGAAAATAGATATGCCACAAACTGACGCAAATCAACCGAATGTCATTGTCTTTTTTACTGACCAACAGCGGTGGGACACCTCAGGCTTGCACGGCAATCCACTCGATTTAATGCCCAACTTTGATCGGATGGCACAGCGAGGCACACATGTCCATCGCTCTTTTACGTGCCAACCTGTCTGCGGTCCAGCGCGTTCATGCCTGCAAACTGGACTCTACGCAACTCGTACAGGATGTTTCCGAAACGGTATCCCGTTATCACCCAATCTCAAAACACTTGCACATCATTTCGGTGATGCGGGTTATGCCACAGGGTACATCGGAAAGTGGCATCTCTATTCCGGTAGTACCGGCCCTGTTCCGCCTGAGAACCGTGGCGGATATGACTATTGGTTAGCGTCTAATGTCTTGGAAATGACATCGGATGCTTATCAGACAAGACTATTTGATAACGACAACCAACCCGTAGACTTACCCGGCTATCGTGTGGATGCAGTAACAGATGCGGTGGTCCGTTACGTTGACCAACATAAAAACGAGCCTTTTTATCTCTTTACGTCATATATCGAACCGCACCACCAAAACCATCTGGACGACTATCCGCCGCCAGATGGATATAGAGAAAGGTATACAGGGAAGTGGATTCCACCTGATCTCGCCGCGCTGGGAGGTTCAACGCACCAGCATTTGGGCGGTTACTACGGCATGGTAAAAAGACTTGATGAGGCACTCGGTCGACTTTTAGATGCACTCAAAAGTCTTAATTTACTTGATAATACAATTATTCTGTTTACTTCTGACCATGGGTGTCATTTCAAAACCCGCAACAGTGAATATAAGCGTTCATGCCACGAAAGTTCCATTCGTGTGCCGACTGCATTCCACGGGCCGGGTTTTATCGGAGGTGGACAGATTCAAGAGCTTGTGAGTCTTGTGGATCTCCCACCGACACTATTGGATGCAGCAGGTTTGACGGTGCCAGATGAGATGCAAGGACGATCTATTCTGCCGCTTCTGCGCGGTGAAACAGAGGGTTGGCCCGAAGAGGTGTTTGTCCAAATTAGCGAGGCACAAGTGGGGCGCGCTGTGCGCACGCAACGTTGGAAATATGGCGTTGATGCTCCTAATAAGGGGGATGGCAAAGACGCTGGTTCTGACGTATACGTGGAGCAGTACCTTTACGATCTTGCGGCAGACCCCTACGAGTTACGAAATCTAATCGGACTTCGATCACATGAAAATGTGGCAGAGGTGATGCGTGAACGACTTATTCGGCGGATGGTTGAAGCAGGTGAAGAAGCACCTACACTTGAACCCGCACCGCAACAAGGAGGCGGGCAACGCCGTGTCCCTGAAGGAGAAGCGAGAAGTTAGCAATGAAAATTACAGATGTTATTACCCTTGTGATGGGTACCAGTTGGCGGAATTTAACCTTTGTTAAAGTTGAAACTGACGAAGGTTTAATCGGTATCAGTGAAGTGCGAATGAACAATCGCACAGATGCGCTTGTGGCTTATATTGACGGGGCAAAACGCAGGCACGTCATCGGAAGCGACCCGTTCAATACAGAAGACCTTTATCAACGGATGTTTCGGGACGACTATGGACGTGCAGGTGAAATCGTTGCGACAGGCATCAGCGTTATTGAAATTGCGTGTTGGGATATTGTTGGCAAGGCATTGAATCAACCTGTGTATCGTTTGCTTGGTGGGGCATGCCGCGATAAAATCAAGGCGTATGCAAACGGTTGGTATCGTGTAGAACGTACTCCTGAAGAATTTCACGATGCTGCGAAAAAGGTGCTGGAAAAAGGATATAAAGCACTCAAGTTTGATCCGTTCGGGGCAGGTTATTATGAACTCTCATACCAAGAAAAGTTGAAATCTGTTTCACTTGTAGAGGCGGTGCGTGATGCTGTGGGACCGGATGTTGAAATACTTGTTGAGATGCACGGCCGGTTTAGTCCGTATACTGCTATAGAAATTGCCGCTGAATTAGAACAATTCAAACCGAGTTGGGTTGAAGAACCTGTTCCACCCGATAACATCGCAGCACTTGCAAAAGCCGCGGATCATATTAACCTACCAGTCGCTACGGGCGAGCGGCTCCACAACAAATATGAGTATCGTGAGCTGATAAACCTACAAGCTGCGGACATATTACAGCCGGATATTACACAGACAGGTGGATTTTTGGAGACCAAGAAGATTGCCGCAATGGGTGATATGTGTTATATGACGGTTGCACCGCATAACGTAGGCGGACCTGTTTCTACCGCAACCGCGCTGCACTTCGCTGCTTGCACCACTAACTTCAAAATTCAGGAGCATTTTAACGATTTCTCTGAAGCATGGGTGAAAGAAGCCGCAACCGGATGTCCAGAGGTAATAGATGGGTACTTTAGTCTACCCGATGGACCTGGACTCGGCATGGAACTGAATGAGGACCTCATTGCAGCGCATCCGTATCGCGAAGGTTCATTCAACCTTTGGGAAGACGATTGGCATAAACGCGAGTATTAAGTTCACGCGACTCCTTATCAAAATCTTGAGATTCGGAATCATTTTGTGGTATCCTTTAAAATAGGAATATTGGAACAAACATCACTAATTGACAATTCCATTTTTTTTGATTCAGATAATCCTGCAGGAGAAAAAATGAGACACACAACAAGAATTGAACTTGCAAATCTGGCAGACGTAGTTTTGGCAAACGGAGGTGTTATCACTCCCGAAGAGGTTCGGCGCGTTACCGTTGAAGATGCGCTTGTTGATACGGGGGCAACACGGCTCTGCTTACCGAAACCGATTATTGAACAACTCGGTTTGACACCTTTTAGCACAGCGAAGGCAAGAACCGCGGCTGGCATCGTAGACCGCGCCATTTATTCAGAAGTCCGATTTACGATATTAGCACGGGAAGGATCGCTCCCCATAACCGACTTGCCAGCCGATGCACCCGTCCTTGTTGGACACATGGTCTTAGAACAATTAGACCTCTGCTTAGATATCAGAAAAGGGCTCATCTATAATCCAGATCACGGGGACGACTGGATTGAAGATGCATGGTAACAATATTATGAGTTTTCACTATAATGATAGCTATCTCTACTGCGAAAAATTGAAAGTTAAAGATATTCAGGAAGCGGTGCCGTACAGCCCTTTTTATCTTTACAGCCTCGCGCAGCTTGAGGCAAACTATGCTGCATATCAAAAAGCACTTGAGGGTATCAACGCAATCATCGGGTATGCGGTAAAAGCAAATAACAATCTCACCCTGCTCAAACATCTCAGCTCGCTTGGCAGTGGAGCAGTGCTTGTAAGCGGAAATGAATTGCAGTTATCCCTTGCCGCAGGGTTTGATCTGAAACGGACAATCCTAAACGGGAACGGTAAAACGCTTGAAGAACTTAGTCTTGCAGTTGAACACGGGGTGCTAATTAACATTGACAGCGAATTTGATTTGCGGCATATTCAGCAGACAGCAAAAGACCTTAACAAACCGGCCAATGTCCTTATCCGCATCAATCCCGATGTAGACCCTGAAGTTCACCCATACATCTCTACAGGCATGAAAAATTCCAAGTTCGGCATACGCAATGAACGCCTCAACTGGTTTTTAGACGAAATTCGTAAAGATGATTTGTTAAATTTAGTCGGTGTTCACTGCCATTTGGGTTCAACGATTAAGAAGGTGCGAATTTTCCAAGATGCCACAGAGATTATGCTCGATTTTATGCGTGCTATTCAAGCAGAAGGTTTCTCTGCACGCTATCTCAATATCGGTGGCGGGTTGGGCATTGACTATGAACGTACGGGTGATGATATTCCTACACCGACTGATCTCATCGACTCAATTCGTGGGCTACTCACGGATGACATCACGTTGATTATTGAACCGGGACGCTCCATCATTGGGAATACAGCAGTGTTTGTCAATCGTGTCACGGGTGTTAAGGCAAACGGGAACAAGCATTTCATCGTTACAGACGGTAGTATGGCAGAACTTATCCGACCGAGCCTCTACGATGCGTACCAGCATATTGCGTTTATTGAACCTGTTGATGGTGAAGTTGAAACTTATGACGTCGTAGGTCCTGTCTGTGAATCTGCTGATTTTCTCGGAAAAGAACGTGAATTGCCGACACCACCTGAAGGTACGGGGCTTGTTGTTTGCGATGCGGGTGCTTACTGCCAGGCGATGAGTTCTAACTATAATCTCAAGATGCGTCCGCCTGAATATCTCGTTAATGATGACAAACTTACTTGTATTCGTAGGGTTGAAACGTTGGACGATTATTTGCGGTTGTTTGACGTGTAAGGAAAGCTGTATGAATTTGGGGTTAAATCCATGAGACTCAACTACTATCCAGAGACCGACTCGTTGTATATCAACCTGTCCGAAAATCCAAGTGTAGAAAGTCAAGAAATATCCGAAGGTATCCTGCTTGATTATGATGCTGAGGGTAGACTTGTTGGGATTGATATTGATAATGCAAGCCACAAAGTTGACATGGAGAAACTAATTTTGAGTCAACTCCCTTGTGGAATTGAAAGTAGCACTGAAAAAATTGATTTTTCTTAATTTTTTTATGGATGTACGGGCTTATTGTCTGTGATGCAATGAGTTCTAACTATAACCTCAAGATGCGTCCGCCGGAATATCTCGTTGATAGGGATAAACTTACCTGTATTCGTAGGGTTGAAACGTTGGACGATTATTTGCGGTTATTTGATGTGTAATTTCTCTGGGACGTTTGTGTGTAGTTTCATCGGAAAGAAGATTTATTTTTCATTGCTCAGTAGTTTATCAAAGCCCATCCTACAATCTACCTATAGGCTAATACCAAATTAACAGGGTTTATCTTGTTTTATTAGAGTTAGGCAGAGGATGCCAAATCAATGGTCCGAATCATGGAGCATGCCGGACAGGAAATCATGGCGAATACCTTATGCGTATTCGCCCAATGGTATTGGTCCCGTTGATTTAGTGTCCTCTGCGAAAATCGACAATTGAATGCCTCTGCGCCTACCATACAAACCTATTGACACCATTTAGAAAATAAGATACACTGATGCGTGATGACTGCGAAAGCAATTGCAACACTCATTGAACAGAAAATCACCGAAAAGATATTTCCCGGTGCTGTTGTCGCTATCCTTGAAAAAGACAAGGTTATCTATCATGCAGCGTTCGGAGACCGTATCATAAAACCGAAGCATGCCCCGATGCTGCACGATACTTTGTTTGACCTCGCCTCCTTGACAAAACCGATCGTCATTGGCACACTTACTTTGCAGTTGGTTGCATCTGGAAAGTTGTCGTTAGATGCACCAGCACAGACATATCTACCTGCGTTCAAACAACCGGACATTACATGTCATCACCTTCTCGCGCATACCTCTGGTTTACCTGCTTGGAAACCGCTCTATATTGAAACAGATTCACCTGAAGATGTGATAGCATATATGGGGAACATGCCACTTGAATCTCCACCCGGTCAAAAAGTCACCTATAGCTGTTTAGGATATATCTTGATGGGGAAACTTATCTCTACCATCACCGGAGAATCGTTAGATAGTTTGGCGCACAACGCTATCTTCAAACCGCTCGGCATGAACCGCACCTTATACAATCCACCACCGCAAATGCATGATAGCTGCGCAGCAACAGAAGATTCAAATAGTTTTGAACGCAGGATGGTGAACTCAGGGCAGCACGGCAGCTATTATCGTGGTCATAACTGGCGTGAAGGTGTCATTGTCGGAGAAGTTCATGATGAAAATGCGAATTTTCTGAGGGGTGTTTCTGGCAATGCGGGACTCTTTTCTAATGCAAGGGATCTCATCACCTTTTGCCAGATGCTACTCCAAGATAGCGGCACGTTTCTATCTCCTGACAGCGTCCAAGCGTTAGCCACACCCCAGACACCTCCTGATGCTTCCGAACAACGGAGTATCGGTTGGCATATCCTTGCTGACGGGTCAATGTATCACACAGGTTTCACAGGCACCTCAATACGTATTGATCTTGAAAAGGGACTGGCTGCGATCCTACTGACAAATCGGGTACATCCGGATGCCCAACGCACAGGCATCATTGAATGTCGAAACGAATTCCACAGGATAGTTTTTGGATGATAAAACTCGGTATCACCCACCTACTCACAGAAAAACAGGAATGGCTTGATGGCAAATCCATCGGTTTGCTAACAAATCATACCGGCGTTGATGAAAACTTAACACACACTATTGAATTGTTAACGGAATTCAATTTGATCGCGCTTTTTTCACCGGAGCATGGATTGTGGGGGGCAGCGCAGGATGGCGTGAAGATAGCAGATTCAACATATCGTCCAAATGAAAAAGAAACTGACACAGGAAAACAAACGCTACAAGTCTATAGCCTATATGGAAAAACACCACTTGTATGGACGGAAGCACTTGAAACTTTAGATGTGCTCATCTACGATATACAGGACGGCGGTGCACGGTATTATACCTATCTTGGCACGTTAATGGCGGCGATGAAAGCACTTGAAGGGTCATGTGTTGAGTGCATTGTTGCGGATCGTCCGAATCCTATTGGTGGGATCAACGTAGAGGGTCCGATGTTAGAATCTGACTATACATCGTTAGTTGGGCCGTCCCCTATCCCTGTGCGTTACGGCATGACAATTGGCGAAATTGCGCGCCTTTTTCATGCCGAACAGGGATTTAACTTTCCACTTAAGGTAGCTCAGCTGCAAGGGTGGCATCGTGAAATGTGGCATAGTAAAACGGGACTACATTGGGTACCACCTTCACCGAATATGCCCACGCTTGAGACTGCCACACTCTATCCGGGGACATGTCTATTTGAAGGTACTAATGTGAGCGAAGGACGCGGCACGACAAAACCTTTTGAATACATTGGCGCACCATGGATAGATAGTCAGTTATGGGCAACTCAATTGAACGAGCGCGAGTTCCCGGGTATGCTATTCCGTCCAATTGTGTTTACACCGCAGTTTTCTAAATATGAAGGTGAAGTGTGCCACGGCGTTGCTTTACATATCACCGATCCAAAGCAGGTGGCACCCATTGAAGTAGCGATATGGATGTTAAGTATATTAATTGCTGAACATCCCAACGAATTTGAATTTAGAGAGACACATTTTGATAGATTAGCGGGCAGTTCAACGCTCCGAAAAACACTGTTAGCTGGAACACCATGCAGTGAAATTATTGAGTCATGGTCAATTGATATAGAACAATTTCGAGTAAAACGAGAACCTTACCTGCTGTATTAGTTGATTGTTGCATAGTAGTAGGCACGCTCCGCCGTGCCGTTCACCAATTCGGTTAAAAGGCTTTTGAAAGACGATGCCTGTCTTAACCGACACCCAAAAACCATGAAACCATTTTATGATCTGCTACAGAAAGAGAAAAAGACTGTTATTGGACTAATGAGTGGGACATCTGCAGATGGTATAGATGTTGCCCTTGTTGAAATAGCAGGATCAGGACTGACTACGGAAATTGAATTAATGGCGTTCGAGACAATTCCGTATACGCCTGAGATACGTGCAAGAATTTTTGGACTTTTTAGCATAGAAACGGCACGGGTTGATGAAATCTGCACGATGAATTTTGTGTTGGGCAAGCTATTTGCTGAAAGTGTTCTGACTGTGTTAAAAAAAGTTGACATAGCACCGACACGAGTTGACCTCATCGGCTCACACGGACAAACGATTCACCACATGCCTTCAGCACAGATTCCCGGAACGCTACAGATTGGTGAACCTGCCGTGATAGCACATGAAACAGGTATCCCAACAATCGCTGATTTCCGTGTGGCAGATGTTGCTGCGGGTGGGGAAGGTGCACCGTTAATCGCATATCCTGATTTTCTACTATTTTACCATTCTACACAGACAATTGGACTATTGAACATAGGCGGTATTGCAAACCTGACAGTGCTACCAGCAGGCAAAGGGATCGAAGCGGTTCACGCCTCAGATACAGGGCCTGGCAACATGGTTCTGGATGCATGCGTTGCAAAGATAACAGGTGGTGCAAAGCAGTTTGATGAAAATGGGGAATTGGCATGTCAAGGTACAGTGCGTCCAGACCTTTTAGAAACGTGGCTTGCACATCCGTTTTTTGAGTTGTCTCCGCCAAAAACGACAGGACGTGAAATGTTTGGAACAACGTTTGCGAATGCCTGTCTGCAACAGATTAACGTCCAAGAAATTTCAGAGTTCGATGGACTTGCAACACTTACAACATTGACAGTTGAAAGTATTTTCCGGTATTATAAGCATTTTGTTGAAACAGAAACGCCGCTGGACATTTTATACGTCAGCGGTGGTGGCGCACAAAACCCTCTTATGATGCGCGGTCTCACCGAAACGTTTGATCCTATTCCAGTTGTGGATGTAACGGAAACAGGTATTTCGGGCGATGCCAAGGAGGCAATTGCTTTTGCTATTCTTGCCAACGAGGCGGTGCATGGAAATTTGGGTAATGTCCCGAATGCGACAGGGGCATCGCGCGGAAAGATTTTAGGGAAGTTTGTTTGTCCATAGGTTGGCTGCCAGATTTCAGCAGCCAATAGAAAGCCAGTTGTAGCACAAGCTGTTCGTTTGGGTTTCCGTGCTTGCCCTACAATTAGTAGGCGCATAATTCTTATTAATCACTCAACGTCCATACTGTTTCATCACCTGTTTCAACGTGTTCAACGGAATAGCCTGCATTGTCCGACCGTTACGTCCTGTCATTGTCGTTGCCATTGTCATTGAGTTGATAATCGCTTCCTCAGTCGCCTCAATCGCGGCCTCAAAAAGCAAACTTAGGCGGTTGTTAACTGCCATCTGAATCTGAAAAGTACCATTTTCGCTGTTTCTCGGAAAAACATTTGCAGTTGAAAACGCAATCACGAACTCACCACTGCTGTCTGTGCTCGGTGTACCTGTGCGTGCAAGACCGTGAGTTGCACGGATTGCTAATTGCTTCAACTGACGGTGTGTCAAAGGCGCATCCGTTGCAATAACAATAATAAACGACCCATCCCGCCCCGGTTTCAATTGAACATCTTCTAATGCCTTGCCGACTGGTACGCCGTCAACACGTAATTGGTGTCGTCTACCACCGTTTGAGTTTACCAATACACCAACTTTCCACCCACCTCTGTTTGGTGGAAGAACTCGCGAAGCTGTGCCGATACCTGCTTTGAACCCATAGCATCGCATGCCTGTGCCGCCACCGACACACCCCTCTGCAACCGGACCGGATTTTGCCTTTTCGATTGCCGCCATCGCGTGTTCAGGTTTTACGTGGAGTCCACTGATGTCATTTAGTCCGCCATCGTAGCATTCAGCAACAATAGGAAGGATAATATTATCGTCGGGGTATCGCTTCACAATATATCGCACAACACCATCGTGAACAGCACCAACACTCAGCGTATTTGTGAGTAAAATTGGAGACTCAATCCATCCTGCCTGATTGATTCGCGCGATACCAGTGGCTTCACCGTTACCGTGGATAGTATGCGCCGCCCCGAAAAGTCGCACCTTCCAAATATCATCGTGCGGGAGGATAGCGGTAACACCCGTGCGAATTGAATCACCCTCGTTTAGCGTGACGTGTCCCACCTTCACACCGGGAACGTCGGTAATAGCATTATATTCACCTATAGGAAGCGTACCGATGTGAATGCCGAGTTCACGTGCCCGCGCTCTGGGATCCTCTGCTTCTTCCGCCCCGCTAAAACTCACTAACTGTACCAAAAATGCACAGATAGCCAAAAAAACAAAAATTTTGAAGTAGGCAAATAAGCTGGTGGTAGTTCCTGTTTCATATTTTCTGATTGAAATTATATATGTGTTCATGCGTTAAGTTGCTCCCTATATATTGTACGGATTTGATTAAAAATAGCAATGTAAGTTGGAGAACGATAATCCGGATAAGTCCATTCCCACGGTTGAAACGTTTTACGATAGAAACGGAGCGTAATTTCTGCATAAATTCCGTCGCGCAGATAGATACGGTGAGCGTGGTCCTTTGTTGACGCAAGCACCAGCTTCGCCATGCAGACGTACCCTACATCTAAATTGACGCGCCGCCGTGAGATGTCTTTTTCGGCAAAGACTTGTTCTATCTCATTCGTCCAGAGTTTTTTGTCTGCCAACGTCCCAGCATCAATCAGATTCTCGAAACTAATAAACTGCCGCTGCAGTCCTTTTCCCATTTCAGCTTCGTAGTAATTCGTGCTGGTAAAAGGTAAAAGTTCACTCCTATAGTCAATGGGACCAAATTGATCCGTGAGTTCTTGATAGACATTCGGAAGAATTGAGGGTTCCGCTGTCAGAACACCGATTATCGCTTTCACAGGTAATTGTTCTCTAAGTGTTCCCATAATTTCCGTGTGGCAGATAATTTTAGGATATTACGTTTTACGATACCCAACGTTAAATTATTACATTTTGCGTAAAAATGCGCCCAAACTTAAAAATATTCACAATTTTCTGCATTTTTTCTTGACATTTTGTAAACCCTAATGTATAATTATACGTTACGCTTTTAAGAAGTTATACTGAAAGTGTGTCTTAAAAGTGACTTTTAGAGAAGTATATAACTTCTTCAAAAAATAGGCAACTGTTTTTGCATCTAAATGAGGGTGTTCATCAATTGTTTAGTGTTGTACCACATGTTTTCGTGTACTTCACATGTCTCTTTTTCCAGCATGTGAGGTCAAGCGTTTTTTTGCGTCCACTGCCTAAGCGTAGCAAATAGCGTTCACATATTGAGCTGCTGGAGTCGGGAAGATTGAGCCAGCAAAAAGACGAACCATTTAACCTGTGGTGCCTTTTCATTTTATGAACCCTATCAAAATCAGGTGACATTCGGTCTTCTGTGAATTCATATTCTCTTTAATACCAACAACCTAATCGGACAAATTCTTCAACCCCATCAGCGATCCACGCAAGGTGAAATTTATGCCCAATACAAAAACTAATGGAAGTTCAGCAGCGTTACGAGAACGTCATTCCTTTGCCAAAACCCCTTCAGTACTTAAACTGCCCGACTTGATTGAGACCCAAAAACGATCCTACGCCGCATTTTTACAACGTTTTGTCGCGGAAGATGAACGCGAGTCAAAAGGGTTACAGGCGTTGTTCAAGGAAGTGTTTCCGATTTATGATTTCAAAGAGACGACAAGTCTTGAATTTGTGAGTTATACGCTTAGCCCACCGACACACGATCTTGCAGATTGTCAAGCACGCGGTCTAAACTATCAGGTGAGAGTACAAGTTCGTTTAATGTGTGTTGAACGCGAAAAGGATCAGGATACCGGACAGACGCGTGTTTTAGATATCACTGAATCGGATGTATACCTCGGCGATATCCCCTTGATGACTGAGAATGGAACTTTCATCATTAACGGGTCCGAACGGGTAATTGTCAATCAATTACATCGGTCTCCTGGCGTAATTTTTCTTGATAAATCCACTTCAACAAGCACACAAAAACTGCCAACAGGCCAGATAATTCCCTATCGAGGCGCATGGATAGAGTTTGAATTCGATTCAAAGGATTGCATCCACGTCCGATTAGACCGAAAGAAAAAACTATTAGCCACCGTGTTATTACGTGCACTCGGTTGGGAAACAGATGCGGAAATCCTAAAACTTTTCAGCAGCACAGAGGTTGTTCCGATGACGCAAGATGTCATTGGACGTGTCATTGCTGAACCCGTGGTCGATGCCGATTCAGGCGAAGTTCTGCTTGAAGCAAACACAAAGTTGTCTGAGATAGAATTTGATCGGCTCACCGAGAATAAGGTGGCAGAGGTGGAAGTGTTGGTAAAATCAGATGAACAGGAACTTCGATATTTGCGGAATACGCTTTCACGTGACACGGTCAAGGCGTATGCGGGAGGAACATTGCAAGAGGGTGCCCTACTTGAGATATTCCGGACCTTACGACCTGGTGATGCGCCAACACGCGAAGCAGCCGCAGCTTGTTTGGAACGCCTCTTTTTTGATGGGGCACGCTATGATTTAGGCACCGTTGGAAGATATAAAGTCAATTCACAACTTAGTGATTTACCTGTTTATATTGATGAATCCGGTGAAATCCCATCGGAAGAGATGCGGGTGCTGCGCAAGGAAGATATTGCAGCTACCTTACAAAACTTGATGAACATCCGAAATGGGCACAGAGATGTAGACGATTTGGACCATCTCGGTAATCGGCGAGTACGCGTTATCGGAGAACTTCTTGAGAATCAATTTCGTATCGCACTACTGCAAATACGCCGGGCAGCCCGCGAAAAACTAAGCACTGTCTCCGACGCACAGCAGAAAAATCCTAAGAATTTGGTTAATCCGAAGCCGCTCATGATGTCACTCCGAGAGTTTTTCGGATCTAACCAACTTTCCCAATTCATGCAACAGATTAATCCGTTGGATGAACTGACCCATAAACGGCGTATTTCGGCGATCGGTCCCGGAGGTTTGCATCGCGATCGTGCGACAGCAGCAGTACGAGATGTCCATCGTACACATTATGGACGTGTTTGTCCCTTAGAAACACCTGAGGGCCCCTCTATCGGTCTCATTGTGTCTTTGGCAACTTTTGCGCGTGTTAATCCGTACGGATTTTTAGAAACACCTTACCGTGCAGTCCGTAAAGGCGAAATCACTGAGGATGTTGAGTATTTAACAGCAGATGCAGAGGACAAGTACAACATTGCTCCTGCAGATGCTATATCTTCTCGTCATAAATCAAAAATACTTCGTAGCCGAAAAGGTGAGGAAGTGCTTGAGCGCGATCTTGCAGAGATAGACTACATCGGTATTGCCCCTCAACAAATTGTAGGTGTTTCCGCTGCACTTGTGCCTTTTTTAGAGCATGAAGACGCGAACCGTGCGCTGATGGGTGCTAACCACCAACGACAAGCAGTGCCACTCATCCGCCCAGAGGCCCCGTGGGTCGGCACCGGTATGGAACATCGCGCTGCGTGTGATGCTAATGCCATGATTATCGCACAACGTGGCGGTGTCATTTCCAGTGTTGACGCTGAAGAAATATTAATTCACACTGGACAAGCACTTCATGTTGAAGAAGGTGAGCATGCTTTCAGTGAAATGGGATACGATGTCTACAAGTTGAAAAACTTCAAGCGGAGTAACAGCGGTACCTGTATCCATCAACGTCCACGCGTAAATATCGGGGATGTTGTTGAAGCCGGTGATGTTATTGCCGATGGCACAGCCACCGAAGGCGGTGAACTTGCACTCGGAAGAAATATATTATGTGCCTATATGCCGTGGGGTGGACACAATTTTGAAGACTCAATCCTCATCAGTGAGTCGCTCATAAAAGACGACACGTTTACCTCTATCCATATTGAAGAATTCGAAGTCGCCGCGAGGCAAACCAAAATGGGGGACGAGGAGATTACACGTGATATTCCAAACATGTCTGCCCGCAGCCTTGCACAACTTGATGACGAAGGTATCATTCGGGTAGGCAGTGTCGTGGGAACTGGTAGTATTCTTGTTGGTAAGATTTCACCGAAAGGTGAAAGTGAATATGGCCCTGAAGAAAAACTTCTACGCGCGATTTTCGGTGAAAAAGTCAAAGAGGTTAAAGATGCCTCTGCCTATACCCGTCCCGGCGTAGAAGGGGTAGTCATTGATGTAAAGGTATTCTCCCGTCACGCAACCCCTAACAGCGAGCAAACCGCCTGGCGCCAAGAAGCACACCGTAAGCAAATTGAGCAAACGTGGGAGGAACAGTGCAAACAGGTCTTTGAACGTTTGACAGAAGAACTACGGGAGACTTTGGTCAACAAAGAACTCGCTTTTCCAACAACTTTCAGTGATGATAATAAGACTACGGATGGTGAAGATATTGAATCACCACAGCAGTTGGAAGTAGGAGATGTGTTAACACGCGAATATCTGGAGGCGCTCTCACAAAGTGAACTTGAAGCACTTCAGATTACAGATACAGACGCAACGGCATACATCAAAAATCTCCAAGAACTTGCTGCTGGTCGCATCAATGCCTATACGCAGGAAAAAGAGGTAGCACTGGAGAAACTTGATGCGGGTGAAGAGTTGAAACCGGGTATTTTGAAACTTGTCAAAGTCTATGTTGCAAGTCGTCGACCTATCTCTATCGGCGATAAAATGGCAGGACGCTATGGAAATAAAGGTGTTGTTGCGAAAATTCTACCTGAAGAAGATATGCCATATCTGCCGGATGGCAGCCCTGTTGATATAGTTTTGAATCCTCTCGGTGTGCCTTCTCGGATGAATGTTGGGCAAATTCTTGAGATACACTTGGGGTTAGCATGCAAAGAACTTGATCGGTATGTTGCCTCACCTGTATTTGACGGGGCTACAGAGGAAGAGGTATTTGAGGAATTAGCGAAAACGGATTTACCCGAAAATGTCAAACAGACAGGTAAAAGCGTCCTCTACGATGGACGAACTGGTGAACCGTTCGGACAGGAAGTTACAGTTGGTTATGTCTATTTCCTCAAGCTGAATCACCTCGTCGCGGATAAAATGCACGCGCGTTCAACAGGCCCTTACTCTTTGGTAACGCAGCAACCTTTAGGCGGTAAAGCACAACACGGTGGTCAACGCCTCGGTGAGATGGAAGTATGGGCATTAGAGGCTTACGGTGCAGCACACACGCTACAAGAGATGTTGACTATCAAGTCGGACGACGTTAAAGGTAGAACGAAAATCTATGAATCTATCGTGAAGGGACAAAGTCCCTTAAAACCTGGTACCCCTGAATCTTTCAACGTGTTGGTAAGAGAACTGCAGAGTCTCGGTTTAAATGTTGAGTTAGCTGAAGGCGATCCTGTAGAAGTTGACTCCGAAAAAGTCGGACTCCATGAAGTAGAATTCCCAATCTTACATACGTTGGATACAATGGAACCCGTAGATGAGGAACCAACTCTGAAACTCACATGGGACACCGATGATACCGAATAGTTATCAGTTATTAGTTATTGGTCATCGGTTAAGGACAAGGTTTATATAGTCAAAACCTCTTAACTGAAAACCGAATGCTGATAACCATTCTTCCAATAACCATATAAAGGAGCAAAAGAATGGCAGACAAAGAAAATCGATTTAATCGTATCTCTATCAGTATCGCCTCGCCTGAACAGATAAAAGATTGGGCAAAACGGACATCCTGCAAACGGCGGAATCCGGCAAGCGAAAAAAAATGGAAATGTCCCGAGAAAGACACCTGCGATTGCGGCGAAATCAAAAAGGCAGAAACGATTAACTACCGTAGTTTTCGCCCTGAACAGCAAGGTCTATTTTGTGAAGCAACGTTTGGACCACAGAAGGATTTTGAGTGCAGTTGTGGTAAGTACAAACGCATTAAACACAAAGGACTTATTTGTGACCAATGTGGCGTTGAGGTGACAAAATCACAGGTCCGAAGAGAACGACTCGGTTACATCAAACTCGCCACCCCAGTTTCTCATATATGGTTTTTTAAAGGAATTCCCTCGCGGCTCGGCACATTTTTGGAACTTGCCTCCCGACAGGTTGAGCGGGTTCTCTACTTTGAGGCATTTATTGTCACAGAAGTTATGGATGACAGTTGCGGTTTAGTAGAAAAAGATATCCTCACGGAATCGGAGATGACTGCTAAGCTGCGTGAACACCCAGATTCATTTCGAGCAGGAACAGGGGCTGAAGCAATTCAGGAATTGCTGCGCAATATTGATCTTCCCGAAGATGTGAAGAAATTCACAGAGGAACTTGAGGCAACCTCCAGCCACCAGAAAAAAGTTAAACTCTCCAAGCAACTCAAGATGGTAGCAGGTTTTGATAAAGCAAAAATGCATCCTGATTGGATGATTCTTGATGTGCTTCCTGTCATTAGTCCTGACCTCCGTCCTTTAGTTTCTTTGGAGGGTGGTAGATTTGCTACAAGCGATCTCAATGATCTATATCGCCGTGTAATTAACCGAAACAACCGTCTACAAAAACTTATTGATCTCCGTTCTCCCGAAGTCATCCTCCGAAATGAAAAACGGATGCTTCAGGAATCCGTTGACGCGTTTTTGGATAACGGCAGACATGGACGTCGCGTAACTGGACCGGGTAAACGCGCGCTCAAATCTTTGTCGGATATCCTCAAAGGTAAAGTCGGACGTTTCCGACAGAACCTCCTCGGCAAGCGAGTGGACTATTCTGGAAGAAGTGTCATTGTTGTTGGACCCGAACTGGAACTACATCAGTGCGGAGTGCCTAAATTAATGGCTGTCGAGCTTTTCAAGCCGTTCATTATTGAAAAACTTTTGGCATCTGGAGAGGTCCAGACTATCAAACGTGGGAAATATCTAACCGAGCACGTTACACCGGACTCACCTGTTTGGGAAGCATTAGAAGAGGTTATCGCTGACCATCCAGTGTTGTTAAATCGTCCCCCTACGCTCCACAGGCTCGGAATTCAGGCGTTCATGCCCGTACTTGTTGAAGGCAAGTCAATTCGGATTCCACCTCTCGTGTGTAAGGCGTTCAATGCTGATTTTGATGGCGATCAGATGGCAGTCCATGTGCCGCTGTCTATTGAGGCACGAGCAGAGGCGAAATTGTTACTACTGAGTAGCGGTAATATCCTCAAACCTTCCCATGGTGAACCGATTACGGTGCCAGAACTTGATATGGTTTTGGGGGCAAGTTTTCTCACAAAAGCATTACCAGAACACCATAAACGGGCAGAACAGCTCCACGCTGCATACACAGCAAAATCGGAAGATGCTGTTTTCTCATCACTGGACAGTGAAACCTGGGCGAAGCGCCGCTTTACATCTGTGGATGAGATAACACATGCACACGGTTGTGGAACGCTCAAACTACATGATTCGGTTCTGCTGTTTTTCAAAGGACATCGTGAACCGATCCTCACAACCGTCGGACGCGTAATTTTCAATGAAGTGCTTCCACATACAAACGGGACTGCTTCACTCACTTGGAAAGACGAAATGACAGGAATTGAATTGCCATTTTTCAACGAAGAAGCACGCGGCCAACGTTTGTCACAACTTATCAAACGTTGTTTCAATGAACTTGGTACTGCTGAAACTGTATCCTTGTTAGATCGGTTACAGAAACTTAGCTTTGAGTATGCAACCCGCAGTGGAATTTCTCCTGGTATAAAAGATTACTTGATACCCCTTGACAAAACAGAAATTCTCGCTGAGGCAAGCAAACAAATTGAACTTCTAAGCAAGCAAGAAAACATTGAGGCAGAGGAATTAGAGAACCAGAAGATTCGGATTTGGTATGACGCTACCACAAAAATTGAAGAGGCCATGTTCACCGCGCTGCCAGCAACAGAAACATATCTGGTCGAACAAGGTAAAGAAGTTGAAGGGTTTAGTCCAGTACATCTGATGGCAGATAGTGGTGCCCGCGCGCGTAAAAATCCATTTATCCAAATTAGTGCTATCGTTGGATTGAAATCCAAGCAAAGCGGTGAGATTCTCTCTACACCGATTCAATCTTCTTATCGGGAAGGTTTGGATGTGCTTGACTATTTTACTTCAACCTATGGATCGCGTAAAGGGTTGGTGGATACCGCTATGAAAACCGCCGCCTCTGGGTACCTCACACGGAAACTGGTTGATGTGGCGCAAGACGTGATGATTACCGAAGAGGATTGCGGAACAACACACGGTATCCTCAAATTCACCACAGATGCAGGCTCAATTGGGTTCAAGATTAGTGGGCGTGTCACCGCAGATCCTGTTATACATCCTGCAACAGAGGAGATACTCGTTGAAAGTGATATGTTGATTACACCACAGATGGCACAAGTTATTGAGGAAGTGGAAGTTCCGAGTGTTCGTGTCCGATCTATACTGACTTGTGAGACGGAAAAAGGTGTTTGTGCTGCCTGTTACGGTGCTGATTTGACATCAGGCCAACGTGCTAATGTTGGAGAGGCTATCGGCATTATCGCAGCGCAATCTATCGGTGAACCCGGAACACAGTTGACAATGCGTACGTTCCATACAGGCGGTGTGGTTGAAGATATGAGTGAACGCCTTGCACGGAAGATTCTGGCGAAGGCTACGGGAAAGGTGCGATTTCGTGATTTCATTCCCGGACGCACCGTGCGTGAAGAAAACGGACTCTGGATAGTGCAACAGGTTGCTGAACACCTCGACCAACCGAAGTATAAGGTTAAAACTGTCCAACACCCTGAATGCAAGCTGCAGCCAGACGAACTTCTCACCGAGAAACAGTATCAAGAAAACCGTGAACGTTTTCCTGGGTTTGAGGTAGAACCTATTGCCTATGAGGTTGCCAAAGTGACCCGACCCGATGTCATTGAGGCAAATGCCGGAACAGATGAGCCTTTACAAGAAGGGCAGTATCTCACAGAACACGAATACAGCATCTATTTTCACAAGCTTTCTCCGTTCCGATGCTCTGAAGCCCACTATCCTGTAAAAAGTGTTAAACATCCAGATACTTCGCTGAAGGCAGGCACATTACTGACAGAAAGCGAGGCGGAAACATGGCGTGCCGAGATTCGTCCGTTTGATGGTGAATGGGTGTATCAAACGAAAAAAGGCGCAATTCTTACCGAAAGTGAATATTTACAGAAGCAGAACAGTGTAAAAGCGGAAATGATGTATCAAATTCAGAAGGTTACACATTCCAGCTGTCCGTTTAAGGAAGGGAAACTACTCTCTCCAGAGGAAGAAAGTCAGTACCATTTAGAACTTGACGACCCTGTCTATACTGTAACTGAAGTCAGCGATGAAATTGATTTGACTGTAGGGGAGGAACTAAATGCTGCAGAATTACGTCGCGCACAGGAGACATTCAGAACATTTGAGGTGCAACGTCCGTCAACGCAGTTTTATCGTGTTACACAAGTCATGCACCCGGAATGCCCGTTAAAACTTGATGAACTCATTGAAGTCGGAAAGTTAGAAGCACTTCAGGATAAATTCAGCGGGTTTACCGAAGAACGACTCAAGTATCGGATTACCGCCGTGCATCATCCCAAATGTAAATTGGAACTTGAGACGCTGCTTACTGAAAATGAGAAAAAAGCAGTATTGAAGGAATTCCCTGGTTTTGAGGTTGATGTTACCAAGAATGAAGATGGTCTTGAGGTTGAACGGCTCTACCGAGTTATCGCCTCACATCACGCTGACTTTCCCGTTGCTGTTGATGAACTTATCACGTCGTCCGAGTCTAATCGATACCGACGAAACTATAAGGGATTTGATTTTGAAAAACTTTACCTATATGTGCCGGAGGGGGCTGAAGATGAGGAAACTTTGACAGAAGCCGACTACAAAGCACTTGTTAAACAGCATCGAGACACAGATACACCGCTACCTGATGTAAAACTGGTTTATCATGTCCTTGCTGTTCATCATGCCGATTGTCCTTTCACTGCCGGACAGCAGATTGACGTGGATGAATATAAACGCGCACAACGGCTTTACAAAGGCTTTGATACTGAACGTGCTTTTGAGGTAACAGGTGTATCTGAAACTGATTCCGAGATTGCTGTAGGCGATATTCTTAGTGATGCTGCTTATAAAAAAGAATCGGCTTCCACTTCAAAGAATACTTATCAAGTGACAAAAGTGATACACCCAAACTGCACACTTACTGTTGGTGAAGAATTGAAAGATTGGGAATATGCCACAGCACTTGAACAATATGCAGGCGTTGAGGTAGATGGCTTAATCGAAACCTTCCGAATCGATATTGACATCACAGGTGGTGGGAGTGTCTCACACCTTATTCCGGCTGGTTATTTAGTTTCTGTTAAGGATGGACAACGTGTGAAAACACAACATTCGTTGGCAGAATTGCAGGAAAAAACGACTAACCTTGACATTGTTGCTGGTATCCCGCGTGTGACGGAGCTGTTTGAAGCACGACGCCCGAAACGCGAAGATGCTGCTGAAATTGCTGAGATTGATGGGCATGTACAACTTACCGGACAGAAAGCTGGCGTGCCTCAATACCGAATCGTAGATGGGGCAACCAAAAGCCGCTTATATTCTATTCCAGACGAGAAACGCCGTGTTGACGATGGCGACTGGGTCAAAGCGGGAGAACCTCTAACGGACGGATATCTCAACCCACACGATATTCTCGCCATTGGTAGAACCATCCTTAACGGACACTCTCTTGAGGGTGAAGAAGCACTTTGGGCATATCTCGTGGATGAGGTGCAAACAGTTTATCCGACCAACAATATCAATGATAAACATGTGGAAGTGATTGTGCGGCAAATGCTTCAAAAGATACGTATTCTAACTGTTGGAGATACAAAGTTTTACGCGAACGATGAAGTCAGTCGACATAAGTTCCATGCTGAGAATAGGCGCGTTGAACAAGATGGCGGTACGCCCGCAACAGGCGAACCTGTCTTGCAGAGTATCAGCAAAGCATCGCTTAGCACGGATAGTTTCATCTCTGCAGCAAGTTTCCAACAGACACCTAAAGTTCTCACCGATGCCGCTGTTGAAGGGCAAACGGACATGCTTACGGGGTTGAAAGAAAACGTCATTCTCGGACGTCTCATCCCAGCAGGGACAGGTTTCTCTGAGTGGCAAGAACTTGAAGTATCAAGTGACGCAATCGCTGATCCAGAACCAGAAGAACTGCCTGAACCAGTTGCTGAACCTGAAGCGATTGTTGAGATGGTTGAAGAATAATCTCCGATTGCCAAATTACTTATAGGGCGGGGCCTCTGTGCCTCGCCCTATTTCGTTAAGTGCTAATTACTTGGAAATATTATAGATTCGGCGCAACCATTTCCCTCGGGACAACAAGCGCATCAAACTCTTCCGCTGTTAACACACCCTCATCAACGGCTACGGCGCGGAGTGTAGTCCCTTCCCGATGTGCCTTTTGTGCAAGTTTAGCCGCCGCATCGTACCCTATCTGTGGTGTCAACGCTGTCACCAACATCAAAGACGCTTCCAAGTAGCCAGCAATTACCGATGTATTCGCGTCGATCCCAATAACGCAATGCTGACGGAACGCATCACACGCATCCGATAACAACCGAATCGATTGTAGGCTATTGAAGGCTATCACAGGCATAAATACGTTCAATTCAAAGTTGCCTGCACTGCCAGCGAGTGAAATCGTTGTATCATTCCCAATCACTTGTGCACAAACCATTGTCATCGCCTCACACTGTGTCGGATTAACTTTGCCGGGCATAATGGAACTTCCCGGTTCGTTTTCGGGCAGAATCAATTCGCCGATACCGCATCGGGGACCGCTCCCTAACCACCGAATATCGTTTGCAATCTTATACAAGGCACAAGCGAAACGTTTCATAGCACCGCTTGCTGATACGAGTGCATCTCTACTTCCTAATGCTTCGAACTTATTCGGTGCGCTCACATAAGGATGTCCTGTGCGTTTCGCTATACGAGATGCTACCGCGTCCGCATAATCTGGGTATGTATTCAACCCTGTTCCGACTGCCGTGCCACCGATCGGAAGTTCATAGAGATGTGACAACGTATTTCTAATCGCTTCCTGCGCATGTGCTACCTGTTGCACATATCCGCTGAATACTTGTCCCAATGTCAAAGGCGTTGCATCCATCAGATGCGTCCTGCCTGTTTTCACAATACCTGAAAATTCTTGTGCTTTATCTTCCAATGCGCCTTGTAATGCAGCAGCTGCAGGCAACAAACGTTCAACACACTGCGTAACAACCGCTATGTGGATAGCAGTCGGAAAAACATCATTCGTTGATTGCGAACGGTTGACATGATCATTTGGATGTACAGGGGATTTCATACCACGACTGCCACCTGCAAGTTCATTTGCACGGTTTGCAATAACTTCGTTGATATTCATGTGTGTCTGTGTGCCACTACCTGTTTGCCAAATTCGAAGCGGAAACTGGTCTGCAAGGTTGCCATCAGCCACTTCGTCTGCAGCTCGGCAGATAAAGTCAGCGATTTCCGGGGTAATGCCGCCAAGCTCGGCATTGACGGTAGCGGCTGCGTGCTTAATAATGGCAAGTGCTCGGATGAATGTAGGTGGGAAATGCTCATCTCCGATGTCAAAATTGATATATGCCCGCTGTGTCTGTGCACCCCAATATGCCTCTTCAGGCACCTCTACATCGCCTAAACTATCTTTTTCTGTTCGTGTTTTCATCAAAATCCTCTAATATAACTCAAGTTGCTATTTATGTAGCACAAACTTCATGAGGATTAATTTATTAATTCGGTAATTTGGAGAAATATCCAGTGCGGTTGGAAACCGCACCTACAGGGTTTGGGGAAATTAGAATTACCGAAATATTTACTTAATCTTCATCCAGTTTGTGTCATAAGGGCGCAAACTGGGAAGTTTACGCTACGAAACCCTGCGAAAAATGAATTATTCCGTATATAAAAATGGTGTCTGCCTATCTAAAACTTATAGGTAGCAACTTAGGTTAATATATAATTGCGTTTTATGTTTAGCGAATCCAATTTTAACGCAAAAAATGGGTATGTGTCAAGCGATAGGATTTTAGTTTCCAGAACTCGTCATCGGAATAAACGTGACATTTTTTGTTGCGTATGGTATGCTTAATTTCAATTCCACAGCAATTGTTGGAATCTTAACCCCAATTAATAATGGAGGTAGTAACCATGAAACGCTTGTTACACACTTTCGTATGGGTCTTGTCTGTGTCTTTTTTACTCAGTTTTTCTCTTTCTACGGCATTCGGACAGGGAGAAGGGAAAGAAGATTTGATTGGGCATTGGACATTTGAAAATGGGGATGAACTGAAAGACCTTACAGGTCATTTTGGTGATATTGAACTCAAAGGTGCACAGGTCAAAAATGGCCAATTGCACCTGGGTGATAATAAATGGGCACTGACAACAGGATACAAAGGTCCGGATATCGGTCCTGATAAAACTTTGGTAACGTGGCTCTATTTAGACGACCTTAACGTCAGAAGAGGTGCAACAATCGCAGTAAATAAGAGCAGTTCGGACATGTTTGATGCTATTGTTTACGCCGAAAGGCATGAAAAACATTGGATGGCCGGTAGTAGTTTCTTTAGACGTACCCCGAATGTAGCTTATGGACCTGCAGAGACGGAAACGGGTAAACTCATTCAATTAGCAATTTCCTATGAAGATGATGGCGGCAACGCGAAGATTATGATATACCGTAATGGAAAGGTAATCGGAGACTATACGCAAGGACCAATTAGAACTTGGGTAGAGGGTGATGTAGAAGCGCTCTTTGGTCCCCGCGCACTCATCGGTGGCACGGCTCACGGTTGGATAGTTGCACGCGTTGAAGATGCCAGAATCTACAATACCGTTCTCAGTGAGGATGAGATTAATAACTTGACCGAGAACATACTTGATGTGAAAGCGAATGGTAAGCTCGCCACGACGTGGGGTGCCATAAAAAATAGGTAGGTACTTACCTATAAGCGAGCTTTGATGAAAATTAACTTTTTAATTCGGACCTTTCTGTCCAAGGCAGGTATGCCCCCTGCTGAGCGAGGCGGGGAATCATGGCGAATACCTTATGTGTATTCGTCAAATGGCAAGGGCCCCATAGCAATAGCGTGTGGGGAGACTACCGTTGGTTTCTTCCTAACCTCGCCACATTACCGATTTATTTTCTTAATCCTCATATAAGCGCGCTAATCAACTTTAAGGAAATTCTGAATTTGAACACCGTCCATACACTTGACACAGGCACAGCACTATTTATTGATGATGCTCTCATCACCTCTAAACAAGGTGTGAAACGCACATTACATCCATGTGTAAAGCATGATGTTCCCGTGCTTGAACCTGATCCGAACAATCTGTGGGAACACGGCGGACCAGACCAATCCCGACGTGTGCACCTCTACGGCACAACGATGTTCGATGCGGCGTATGGCAAATACCGTATGTGGTATATGTGTCGCATGGGACCGCATTGGCGGTTTAAGGCGAATGAGATTCCTGGTCTTTACGTTCCGCGCCCAGATCGTAATCCATCAACATACAGAGGAAAAACCCACGATAAATATGAACGCAAGTTTGTTGAAAATGATCGAGGTGATCTCACATGTTATGCTGAAAGTGATGATGGATTGACGTGGACAAAACCAAATCTCGGTCTCTTTGAATTCAATGGAAACCCAAACAATAACATCGTGTGGGACCTACATGGAGCGTGCGTATTTCGTGATGACGATGAATCGGACCCGCAAAAACGGTATAAGATGATCGGTTTTTGTAGGCGGTATCGCAATGTGTTCTTGCTTACATCACCCGATGGTATCCGATGGGACGATTCCGACTACCTGGAACCAGTTGCAGAACGGAACAACGAAGGTGCATTCAATGTTATCTATGATAACAAAACCTCTCTGTTCCGAGCCTATGCGCTAATACGAGGCAATGACAAAGATGCGCGGCGGATGATAGCATATACTGAAAGCCCTGAATTAGAGGGTCCGTGGAAATCGCTTGAACCGATGTTCGGCGCAACAGACAAGGATGACGAAGTTGGCGCAGAGCGATATGGTGCGGATCGTGCTGAAATCCACAATATGTCGGGCTTTCTCTACCACAATATCTATATCGGCATTGCTGGCGTTTTGTATGTTACGGGACCGGGCGCAGCGGAGCATGAAATTCCGGTAGATGGACCGATTGATGCACAATTGGTCTGCAGCCGAGACGGATTTAATTGGGATTATCCCGACTCTGATCGAACTCCGATTATTCCACGTGGTGAAAGCGGCACTTATGATACCGGTATGATTATGGGAACTGCCACACAACCCATCATCACAGACGATGAAATTCAATGGTATTACACAGGGACGGAGCATACCCACGGCGCTGCAATGAAGGATAGGCACAAGGCGATTGGTCTTGCTAAATGGCGGTTAGACGGCTTTGTTTCTCTTGATGCGGACAAAACTGTAGGGGTAGTTGAAACCGTGCCATTGCGAATTCCAAATGGCACGGTTGAAATTAATGCGGATGCAAGTGGTGGTCAGATTGGTGTGGAGGTGTTAACTGCTGATGGACAGGTGCAACCTGGCTTTTCAATTGATGACTGCATTCCGTTGACAAGTGATGATATACGTCATTCGGTGCAGTGGAAATCGGCAAAGTTAGCGGACGCTGTGCAACCATTGCGACTCCGTTTTGTTCTGAACCGTTCAAGGCTTTATGCCTTTCGTATTGCGTAGCTGCTTTTGGATTAAACATAGGAGTTGAAAAGAAATGAGACACACCACGCAAATTGAACTCAAAAATCTATACGATCTGGTTGCTGTAAAGTTAGGCGTTATGAATCCCAAAGATGTGCGGCGACTCACGGTTACAGATGCCCTTGTTGATACCGGTGCAACGGGGCTTTGCCTACCAATACCGCTTATAGAGCAACTTGGCCTTACCCCTATTGAAACAACGCGTGCACGTAACGCCACCGGTATTGTTGAGCGCTTTCTCTATTCGGAAGTCCAATTTACCATATTGGAACGAACAAGGTCAATACAGGTTACTGGTTTGCCTGAGGGATCTCCTGTCCTCCTCGGGCACATGGTCCTGGAACATCTTGATCTCTGTCTTGACATTAAGAAAGGGTTAATCTATAACC
Source organism: Candidatus Poribacteria bacterium (assembly GCA_965221425.1). Classification (GTDB taxonomy): domain Bacteria; phylum Poribacteria; class WGA-4E; order WGA-4E; family WGA-3G; genus MSPOR6. The sequence continues at coordinate 3,765,953 of OZ244889.1, forward strand.
CTGCTCATGATGGTGAGTGGATTACAGAGATACTCTAACAGCTGATCTTGATATTCAGTATTGCGATATAAAGTTATCTTCCATGATCATTGTCCTATGTTCGGATCTAATTCCTTCGCTTTTTCAAAATCCACTTTTGCTGCTTCTGTTTGTCCAACTGCCTCTTTCAAACGAGCGCGATGGAAGTAGTATTGGGCGTTTTCAGGGTTAATCTGAATGGCTTTGTCAAAGTCAGTTATTGCCCCTTCTAAGTCGCCAAGATTAGCTTTTGCAGCACCTCGATTTCCATAGGCATCAGCATACTCAGGTGCTAATTCTATTGTTCGCGTCCAATCTTCAATTGCTGCCTCCTGCAACCTTAGTGCTTTCTCCACATTCTCCTTGGAGTGTTCAATTTGTCCAAGTTTCACCTGCGTCATCGCGCGCAAATCGTACGCCTGAAGATATACTGGGTTGATGGTAATGGCTTGCGTACAGTCTTCAATTACCGCCTCATACAAACTTTGAGTTTTTTCGGTATCCCCATGTGTGGACTCCAGATCACCGAGTACTGACCTTATTATTGCTCGAAAATAGTAAGCATTAGCATGCATTGGGTCAAACTGTATCACTTGAGTGAGGTCTTCAATCCCCGCTTCATATAGTTGAAGCATCCGTGTTATATCCCCTTGAGCTGCTTTAGATTCGCCAAGTCTAAATTTCGCTCTCGCACGATTCTCATAAGCATACAGATTCTGAGGGTCTATTTCAATAGCTTTCATATAGTCTTCAATTGCCGCCTTGTATGAGTTTTGCGCTTTTTCGGTATTCCCGCGCGTAGACTCCAGTTCACCGATTGTTAACTTTGTGTTTGCTCGATAGTTGTATGTCTCAACATCCCCTGGAGTCAACTGTAACACTTGAGTATGGTCTTCAATTGCCGCCTTATACAGTAGAACCGCCTCTGCTATATCTCCGTGACGTGCTTTAGATTCAGCAAGTCTGTTTTTTGCCTCTGTACGATTCTTGTAAGCACGCACATACTTAGCATTAATTTTGATGGCTAACGTGTAGTCTGCAATCGCCTTCTTATATAACTCTTGTGCTTTCTTTACATTTCCACGATCAGATTCGAATGTGCCATTTTTATACTTTACCGCACCTCGATTGCTATAGGCATCAACATGCTTTGGATCAATCTGGATCGCTTTATTCAAATCAAGTAATGCCCCTTCAAAGTCATCAAGGGCTAACTTCGCGCCGCCCCGAATGTTGTAGGCATCAGCATACTCAGAGTCAATTTGGATGGCTTTGCTGCAATCGACTATTGCCTCCTGATATAAACGGTGTGCCTCCTTAGTTTTCCCGCGTGCCGTTTCGGATTCACCAAGTCTGAACTTCATACCACCCCGATTATTATAAGCACCAGCGTGCTGAGCATGAAGTTCAATTGCTTTATCAAGGTCAACTATTGCACCAGTATAGTCACCGATCCGAGCCTTTATACTCCCACGGACGAAATAAGCATCAGCTTCATCCGGATCCATTTTGAGAACTTGCGTACAGGAGGCTATAGCGCTGTCATAGTCACCAAGATAAGCCTGCGCTCTCCCGCGTTCGTAGTAGGCGCGGACATATTCAGGATTTAGTTCAATTGCTTTATCAAAGTCAACCTTCGCTTCCGCATAATTTTTGGCAATAAGTTTTTCTACACCTAAACTGTAGGACGCCTCAGCGCGAATATGTTTTCGTTTCTGCCACTCTGCCAAGGGTTCTATTTGTATAGACTGATCAAGCAATACCTCAAGCGTGCTTGAAGGAATAGCGTAACTGTAGGTATCTTTACCGTACGGCACGATAACAGCAATAACTTGTTCCTCATCGTTAAAGACTGGACTACCATTGGTCTTTATAGAAGTTGTAGTATTTATCCTGAGCCATTTATTACCCTTTCGGATGCTTTGTACACTACTGTCCATGACTTTATATTCCCCATCGGGGTAGTCCAGAATAGAGATAGACTCACCGATTTGAACCGTATCACTGTTTCCAAAAGGCAGTGCCGTTCCCTCACTCGTGACTTTCAGAATGACGAGTTTGTTTTTTATATCATACACAACAACACCTGCTATTGTCCAATTTTTCTCTTCATCAAGGGATTTTATAAAAATTGGACCAGCGTGTGCAACAACATGAATGCTCGTTGCAATCTTGTTTGGACTAACAAAGAAACCCGTACCAGATTCTCCTTTACTCTCAATCAAAACTATAGAATCTCTTATTTTTTCCGACGTTAAGTCCAGCGTAGATACGATCGATTCTTCGGCAACTATCTGACATGGAATCACTATACACGAGATTAAAAGCCCTAATAACAGTAAACCTAATAAAATCTTTCTGTTCGTTTTCATACGTGGAAACCTCTAACTTTATTTTCTGAAATCATTTGCCCACATTTGGGTCTAATTCCTTCGCTTTTTCAAAATCCACTTTTGCTGCTTCTGTTTGTCCAATTGCTTCCTTCACTTGCCCACGATCATAGTAGGCTTCGGCGTATTCAGGGTTTATCTGGATGGCTTTATCAAAATCCACAATCGCATCTTGAAGGTTACCAAGCGCAACTTTTGTAACTCCCCGATATCTGTAGGCATGAGCATTATCCGAATCCAATTGGATGGATTTGTCTATATCAATAAGTGCTCCTTCATATAATTCTTGAGATGTGTCCAAGTCTCCGAATACGACTTCAGCCTTTCCAAGTAAATACAGCGCCCATCCGCGATTGTTGTAGGCATACGCGAATTCTGAATCTAAATGTATCGCCTGCGTACAATCCTCTATTGCTCCTATAAACATTTGTCGTGCTTGTCCTTTACGACTTTTTTCAACGTGAATTTGTGCCACCTTGCTTTTTACCCAACCCCTATCACCGTATGCGTTGGCAAATTCAGGTTCAAGTTGGGTTATTTTAGTAAGATCCTCTATTGCCTGTTGATATAGTTTTAAAGCTTCTACCTGATGTCCTTCTTCAACTTCAAATTTTCCCATCTCGCTCTTTATCCATGCTCGTTGGTGGAATGCTTTTGCAAACTCTGGTTCAAGGCGGATAACCGTTGTAAAATCTGCTACTGCTTCTTGATAAAATCTTCGTGCATCTGCTATATCCCTTTGCTTCACTTTAGATCTACCTTGATTGGATTTCATTAGTCCACGATTATAGTATGTTCTAAAGTCGTTTGGCTCTAATTTGATTGCCTCAGCATAGTCTTCAATTGCTGCTGCATACATTCTTAGTGCTCCCTCGGCATTTCCTTTATTGGATTCAAGCTTTCCTATATCAGATTTTGCAGCTCCGCGTAGACTGTAGGCATCCCCGTAGCCCGGATGTAGTCTGATTGTTTCATTAAGGTCTTCAACAACTTCTTGGTATAAAACACGTGCTTTTTCCATATTTCCCAACTTGACTTCAGACTGAGCCAGTTCGATTTTTGAATTGGCACGCCCAAAATACGCGTAACCAAATGCAGAATTTAATTGAAGGGCTTTGTTTAAGTCAACTATAGCTTTTTCGTAGTGCTTGTTTTGATGTTTATGGTTTGCCTGCTTATAATAACGATAAGCGATAATCTGTTTTCTTTTGTGCCACTGTGCCAAAGGTTCTGTTGACTCTAAACGAGAAAGCAATGATCTAAGTAGATTCGAGGGAATAGCGGAACTATAAGAAGGTGGGAATCCAACAGTGTCCACTCCCACGACTTGCCCTTTGCTATTTACTATAGGGCTACCACTGCTCCCACCAGACGTATTGATTTTCATTACAAGCCTTTTATCCTGATTTCGGATACTGTGAATAGTGCCTTCTGTAACTTTGTAATTCCTTCCAGAGTACCCTACTGCGAAAACAGGTTCACCTATTCTTACATCATTGCTATCGCCAAGTGTAAGAGGTATCCCTTCGCCTGAGATTTTTAGGACGACAAGGTCATTTATCAAATCATACGCAGTCACACCTTCAACTGTCCATTCTTTAGTAGTGTCGGCAGATTTTACGACAATAGCCCCAGGAAATACAGCACTGTGCAGGTTGGTTGCGATTTTGTCACGCGCAACAAAAAAGCCGCTTGCTGATCCGAAATCACCCTTAACCAATACTATAGAAGGTCTTATTTTCTCAGAAATTATGTCGACTGTAGGTGCGATAGGTTCTTCGGCAATTACTTGCTGTGGTGCTGGAGCACAGGAAAGCAAAAATACTAACACTAATAAGCCTAAAAAAGTTTTCTTGTTGATGTTCATAAGTAAAGACCTCTAATCTTATTCTCTGAAATCATTTGCCCACATTTGGGTCTAATTCCTTCGCCTTTTTAAAGTCTTTTTTGCCTGCTGTCTTTTGTCCAATGGCTTCTTTTGCGAGCCCGCGCTGATAGTAAGCAATTGCCTCCTCTGGATTTAAACGGATAGCATTATCAAAATCTGCAATCGCACTTCTATAATAGCCGAGTGTTTTCTTCGCAAATCCGCGTTGATAGTAATAATAGTCTTTCCATGATTTGGAACCAATTTGGAGAAGTCTATCAAAATCTTTTATTGCGCCTTTAAAGTCCTCAAGTGCAATCTTTGCAAAACTTCGTGTTTGGTAAGTTTTCTCATTATTCGGATCTTGCTGGATAGATTTTGTGCAGTCATTTATCGCTGCTTCATATAACTTTCTGGCTTTCTTGATATTTCCTTGCTGGGCTTCAAACTCAGCGAAGTTATATTTTACCATCGCTCGGTTCCCGTAAAAACTATGAGATTCGGGGTCAACGTTGATAACTTGTGTTAAGTCTTCAATTGCCGCTTCATATAAATACCGTGCTTTGACGGTCTTCCGTTGCTTAGATTCAGATTGTGCAAAGCCAAATTTTACAGATGCCCGAGAATCGTACAGATTGGCATCTTCAGGGTCAACTTTGATAGCGTTATCAAGGTCAGCTATCGCGCCCTCATAGTCACCAAGGTTATATTTCGCCACTGCCCGAGTACGATACGCATCAACAAATTTGGGGACCTGTCTAATGACTTTATCAAAGTCAGCTATCGCGCCCTCATAGTCACCACGATCATATTTTATAAGTCCCAGAGTAAAGTAAGCTTCAACAGATCCTCTATCTTGTGTATTTACTTTAAAACCTTTTTCAAAATCAACTATTGCGCCTTCATGGTTGCCAAGATTGAACTTTGCTAATCCGCGTCTATAGTAAAAATCGGCAAAATTAGGATTTAGCTGGATAGCTTTATCAAATTTAGCTATTGCGTTACTATATTCCTTATTAATCAATTCCATTTGTCCTTGACTTATATAGGTATACGCTTGAATTCGTTTTCGTTTTTGCCACTGCTTCAATGGTTCTGTAGATTTTGACCGGGTAAGCAGTACTTTGAGGATGTTTGAAGGAATAGTATAACCATAATACTCGCTTCCGAAAGCACAAATCCCAACGACTTGCCCCTTACGGTTTATAATAGGTCCACCACTATATCCAGGACCCAAACTATTTCCAGGGAAAAGATCGGAGTTAAGCCGGATCAACTTTTCGCCATTCTGATTGTCACTTACCACGGCCGCTATAGTATCTTTATATTCCTCATCAGGAAAACCCGCAGCCAAGAAAAATTCACCACTCTGAACAGCATCACTATTGGCGAGTGGAAGCGGGACACCTTTTTCCTTTACTTTTAAGATGGCGAGATCATTTTTCACATCGTACGCAGCTATGCCTTCAACTGTCCATTCCATTTTTCTGTCAGCTGATTTTACAAGAACAGGTCCAGTACGTGCAACAACGTGGATGTTTGTTGCAACCTTATCGTCTTCCACGAAAAAACCACTACCAATTCCAATTTGATCCTCAATTAAGACTATGGAATTTTTAATTTTTTTAGAAATTCCGTTAGTTGTTGGTGCATTTAGTTTTTCGGCTACTACCTGTTGTGGAACCAGCGCACAAGAGAGCAAAAATCCTAATGCTAATAGGACCAGTAAAACTTGTCTATTTGTTTTCATAGGTGTATACCATATCTATTAATTTCATTTTAATTATACACGAGATTTAAGACTGTGCCAAGTTTTTGGCATCGATTATTTTTTTAAAATTAACTTGACAAATCAATGTTCTTATGTTAATATTATTATCACATCATAAATAGTGTTCTCAATATACTCAAAATTTCTAAAGAATAAAGAGAAGAAAAATAAAAAACCTGAAAATCACGTCCCAATCCTTTCCTTGATTGACTTCTGCACGTCCCTAGGACGTGCAAAACGTCCTAATTCAATGTGCAGATCGGGTAGAACCAGAGCGAAACTCAACGGATAATATGCTCTGGACAAAAACTTTACACACCCTTAAAATATTTGACGATTTCCAAAGAGATATGCTATACTTGTTTAGGTGATCTAAAAATGCATATACTGAAGCATTTTTTGCTTTATCGAATTTATAAAATAGTTTTAACAAACCAATCATTAATTTAGGAAGGCAAAATGAAGAATTTGATAAAAATGAGCATAGTAGTACTTGTTATCGTCTGCTGGATGACTCTGCCAAGCGATGCTGCTATAAATCCTGATAATATCATGGGGATGTGGTTGTTTAATGAAGGCAATGGCGATACAGCAAAGGATTCCTCAGGCAACAAGAACGACGGTAAAATCAACGGTGGTACCAAATGGGTGGATGGAAAATTCGGAAAGGCACTTGAATTTAATGGAACTGATGGATGGGTTGAAGTTCCGCATTCAAACACTGTTGGGTTTGAAAAAGGTGTTTCCTTCACGATTACGCTACATTTCAAAGGCACTAAAGTTGGCGGTTCGCTTGTTGGTAAAAACTACGAGGATCAATCGCAAGCTTTACCTTGGTACCTTCTCTGGAACGGTGGTGCGGATAACATGGTAGCTTTCTTCCTGCGTAATTCTGCTGGAACAAGTTTTAGGACAGGCGGTGCAGCTGTTTCTGACGACAAGTGGCATTTCATTGTTGGAAGAGCAGATGCTAACACTGGCAAGGCGAGTTTATGGGTAGACGGCGAAATGGCAGCCGAACTTGATTTTGACAAAAATGATGGATACGGTACGAGTGAAGGTGTGTTTCACATTGCACGGCACTTCGACCGTTATACAGCAGGTATCATTGACGATGTTGCGCTTTTCAATGTTGCATTGAGTGAAGACGATATGAATACTATTATGGACAACGGTGTTGAAGAATCTGCCGCCGTTGAACCTCTGAACAAATTTACAACAACTTGGGCGAAAATCAAACGCCAAATTACAAAATAATGAAGGAGAAATATTGATGTTTTCATTTAAAAATGTAGGAATTACAATTGCGAGTCTAATAGGTGTTTTTCTATTAATTGCACTCCCGGGCTACGCTGAGTTCAGCTTTAATAATATTACCGCGATGTGGCTCTTTGACGAAGGGGAAGGTGCTGTCGCGGCCGACTCATCAAACGAAGATAATGAAGGGCAAATCCACGGCGCGAGCTGGGTAGATGGTAAATTCGGCAAAGCACTTGAATTTGATGGAACAGACGATTGGGTTGAAATTCCGCACTCCGAGAGTGTTGGATTTGAAGCGGGAACTTCCTTCACACTTACGGTTCATTTTAAAGGCACAAAAGTTGGTGGTTCGCTTGCTGGCAAAAACTATGAAGATAAATCGCAAGTTCTACCATGGTATATGCTTTGGAACGGCGGCGGTGATAATAAGGTAACTTTCTTCCTCCGGAATACTGATAGCCAAAGTTTTAGACCGCAAAGCACAACAGAAATCGGTGATGATCAGTGGCATTTCATTGCTGGCAGAGCTGATGCCGATACCGGTAAGGCGACTTTGTGGATAGATGGCAAAATGGAAGCGGAACTTGATTACGACACAAATAGTGGATACGGCACTGGCGAAGGCGTATTTCATATCGGGCGCCACTTTGATAGGTATACCGCTGGCATCATTGACGAGGTTGCGCTTTTCAATGTCGCTTTAGATGAAGCTGACATGCAATCAATTATGGACGACGGCCTGATGACTCTTACCGCTGTTGAAGCTGCAGGTAAACTCACAACGACATGGGGGACAATTAAACAGCGTTGAAAATGCCCCAGGCCGGTAGGTGCGGTTTCCTAACCGCACCGAAATATCGCAAAATCAGGTTGCAGATTTAAAGAATGGATGAATTGTTCAATATACAATACAAAAAATTGTAAACCATCCTCATATAAAATATTGAAGCAAATAACACATTAAAGGAACTAATTAATCATGAAACAAAATCTGATACGCCTTGCATTAGTACTTTTGGTGCTGGGAGCATTCGGTTGTGGAACTTCAGGGGATCCTGATAATGGAATTAAAGATGTTGAAATGCTAACAGGCACTCTGCAAGGAGAAGTAGAATCAATTGAAGACATCCCAATTCAAGTACGCTTGATGAAAGCGGGACAACTCGTAGCACAAATCGAGACAGATGGTAGTTACGAACTTGGTGATCTTGAAGCAGGGGATTACACGATTGAGATATCAGCCAAAGGTTTTGAAACAGTCCAAACAAACGCGACTGTCGTTGCGGGGGAAACTGTTTCATTGGATAAAGTGACACTTGTCGCATTGGCAGAACCGGTGTCACATATACGAGGCGTTTTAACCGACTCGGAAACGGGGGATGCACTATCTGATGTACTTGTACAACTTACGGATAAGACAGGTGAAGCGTACGAAGCGTTAACAACGAAAGATGGTGTCTTCACCTTTGAGAATCTTCCTGTTGATCAAGCATTTACCCTAACGGTTATGCATAAAGGTTATGAGGATAACCAAATTGACGTTGACCCGATTACCGCTAATGATACCTTTGAATTGGATGTAGAACTCACCGCAATACCTGAACCAGTGAAGTTAGATCCAGGACAAGGGCTAAGTATTGGCAGCCAAGCACCAGCATTTGAGTTGCCCGACGGTAGTGGTAAGGTACATGCACTTGCGGATTATCTTGACAACAAAAATGTGGTCATCGTGTTTTACCGTGGTGGGTGGTGACCGTTCTGTCGCGGACAACTCGGTGAGTTGCAAGATAATTACGATAAATTTAAAGCTGCCGGTGCGGAACTCATTGCTATTAGTTCTGATAATGTGAAGGCAACGGATACAACTGTTCAGAATGAAGGGCTCAAGTACCCTGTGCTTTCTGATAAAGACAGAGAAGTTATTACCGATTACAATGTAGTTGATCCAGCGAACAATAGAATAGCTCGATCGTCAAGCTTTATCCTTAAGCGAGATGGAACAGTCGCATGGGTAACACTTGATGAGTGGAATGTACGCGTACCGACTGCCAAAATTCTTACAGAATTAGGGAAGCTTTGACGTGAGTTCGAACTAAGGATTTGAGGAATTTATTAATTCATGAGACAGATAAAGATACGTTTTACATTGGCACTATTGCTGCTTGCTGCATTCGGTTGTGGAACAACAGATAACCCTATTGGTGACGGAGATGAAATTGCTACTTTGACAGGGACTCTACAAGGGGAAGTGCAATCAATTGAGGGTATCCCAATTCATGTGCGTTTACTAAAAGACGGACAACTTGTCGCGCATACTGAAGCACACGGCAGCTACGCACTCAACGATATTGAAGCAGGGAATTACACGTTGCGCATTTCAGCCAATGGATACCAAGACGCTGAGTTAAACGTGACGATTGTTGCTGGTGAAACTGTTTCATTGGATAAAGTGACGCTTGTAACGTTAGCACTACCAGATGGATTAGAACCGGGTGAAGGATTGAATATTGACAGCAAAGCACCTGCATTTGAGTTGCCAGATGGTAACGGAGAATTACACGCCCTTGCGGATTATACTGGAAATGACAAAAGGGTTGTACTCGTATTTTATCGCGGAGGTTGGTGAGGGTCATGCCTAACGCAACTCGGCGAGTTGCAAGATAATTACGATAAAATTCAAGCTGCAGGGGCAGAACTTATCGCTATTAGCTCCGATAACGTAGCGCCAACAAAAAGGACAGTTGAAAACCATGGACTTGAATATCCGGTGCTCTCTGATAACAAAAAAGAGGTTATTACTGCTTACAATGTTATTGATCAATCTGACACCAGTATTGCACGTCCTGCCGCGTATATTATTACGCCAGATGGAAAAGTTGCTTGGAAATCACTTGATGCTGCTGCTGTGCGCGTGCCAACAGCAACAATCCTAACAGAATTGGGTAAACTCTGATGAAATCTTACGATAGGATCACAGCAAACATTCTCGCGGATTGCCTTGTAGGTCGGGTAGAGCAGCACGAAACCCGACATGCTACCCAAACAGACCAGAGGCGTGATACACTCAACCGCCGTCAATTCCTAAGCCGAATTGGAGTTATTAGTGGCGTTGCGCTGAGTGCTCTCCCAGCTTTCGCGCAAATTGGGGGTGGACGTGTGTTGACACCTCCAACGGAAACAGCAGCCCTTACGCCTGTTGTTGAAGTTATCGGCAAACAGGTTTGGGAAGAGGATAGACTCAACGAAGATGCTGTCGGCGAGATGATTGATCAGGCGTTGATGAAACTTACCGACCGCGATTCTGCTAAAGAGGCGTGGCGAGACTTTGTACTGCCAGACCACGTTGTTGGCATTAAAATTAACCCGCTTGCCGGACCAAAGTTAAGCACGCATTCCGTAGTCGTCAACAAAATTATTGAAGGATTATTTAGTGCTGGCGTTCTCAAAAAACAAATTATTATTTGGGATCGGTTTGAGGCACACCTACTCAATGCGGGCTATCCGATAAAAACAGATGAAGGGGATGTGCGTACGCTTGCGTCTGATATGGACGACATCGGTTACGATGACGAAGTGTTTTATGAGACCGAAAAGGACAGCATGACGAGACGGGAAAATGAAAGCACCCGTTCCCGATATTCGAAAATTGTTACGGAACAGGTAGATGTGCTAATCAATGTCCCTGTTTTGAAACACCACGACATGGCAGGTGTAAGCGGGTGTTTAAAAAACATGGCTTTCGGTAGTGTTGACAATACACGGCGATTTCATGGTAGACCGCTTTACTGTAATCCTGCTATCGGAGAGATTTTTGATAACAAGGTCATTAAGGAAAAAGTTGTTCTCAACATTGTTGATGGGTTAGTAGCATCTTATGATAAGGGACCTACATATCACGCTGAGAGTACGTGGCAGTATGGCGGCTTATTTGTGAGTACTGATCCAGTTATTCTTGATACACTTATTCTCCAAACTGTCAATCAGAAACGTGAAGAGATGGCGTTGAGTTCGATGTCGAAATATGCTAACCATATCACATCAGCAAGAGGACTCGGATTGGGCATTAATTCACTGGATCAGGCTGATCTACGGAAAGTTGAGGTATAGTTTTATGAAACGTAAACGGATTTCTACACTTATACTCTTTAGCGTGTTTATAGTCACAATTACATTCTCAGGATGCGCTGTAACCTTCAACGCTAATGATACACTCCAATTTAATCTATCTAAACCGACAGAGGAAGCAGTCTCCCTTATTGCTGAATTTGAATCGGGTCAAGAGAATAACGTTGCAGGTGATGTAACACAAAAGGCTGGCAGTGTTTGTGCTGGCGGGGCATGTATCATCTATTAGTAAAATGGTCCGCGTGTCTTCTCCTATCATTTGATCTCTGCTTTTCTTTTTGCGGAAATTTTTTCCCAATCCCACAGCAGAACCGTGCCATCATCGCTGCCACTTGCGAGAATTTTACCGTCGTGTGAAAACACAAGCACTTCCACAGGCTCTGTATGTCCAGATAGAGTTCCCATGCTTTTGCCTGTTTTCACATCCCATAGCTTAATTGGAGTGCTCCACATATCCATTCCAGATCCAACGAGAATGTTACCATCAGGTGAAAATGTCATTTCATTTTTAAATCCACGTAAATTCCCTGGAATAATTGTAGGTTCGTCCTCCGATTCTTCCTGAAATTTCCATAAGTAAATACCATCTTCACTTACTATTGCAAGGATAGAACTGTCGGGTGAAAACGTCACTGCATCGGTTCGCTTAAGTGGTAATATAGCAGGATCGTTGTTGGGTGCTTTAACATTCCACACTTTTGTTGTTCCAGAGCCTTCGCTGGTGGCAATCCATTTTCCATCAGGTGAGAATACCGGACTCGACCAAGATGACAATCGTGCGTTAAGTCGGAACAGTTCAACACCAGTGTTAATGTGCCATGCCCGAATTTCTCTATGAACACTCACTGCAATAACATCGTGATCAGGAGAAAATAAGATGCTTGAGGCGTTATGAAAACCATCAGGTTGCCACGGTCCAGGAATTTCATCACCTGTGGCAATTTTCCATAATTGAAGACGAGTGCCACCCCCGAAGCTCCCACGGTGCCCAAAACCATCAGGATTGAACGCAATTAAACCGTTGAGCCCTTGTCTGGCAAAAAAGGTGCCATCTGGTGAAAGTGCCTCTACTTCGGTAGAATCACATTGTCCTTCGGTAAAGGTGTTCAGTTCACGCCGAGTCTTGAGACTCCATACATCTACAATACCGTTAAAGGCTGCAGTTGTGAGTGTTGTATCGTTTTTAGAAAAAGCGACTGCCTTCACCGATTCTATGTGTCCACTTGTAAAGGTAGCAAGTTCTTTACCGTTAAGAGGATTCCAGAATCGGATTGTTCCATCGGTACTGCCACTGGCAAGACACATACCATAACGCGGTGTTCCGACAGGTGCAAAAGCTAAAGCATTGATGGTGTTTTTATGACCTGTGATGGTAGCACGTGCTTTTTTTGTTTCTACATCCCAAAGTTTAATTGTTTTATTTGCGTCCCCACTGGCAAGAATACTACCGTCTTCCGAGAATGCGATAGCCGTAACCCATCCAAGATGCCCGTGAAGTGTGCCAAGTTCAACGTGATTCTGGGTATCCCACAACTTTACAGTTTTATCTTCACTCCCACTTGCAAGGATTTTACTATCTGGTGAGAACGCCAGTGATCGGATCTCTGTGTTATTGTCATTCTTATGTCCCTTAAGAGTTGCCTGCGGGCTACTTGTCGTTGTATCCCATAAGTGGATTTTTCCATTTCGATCTGCAATGGCAAGATTAGTACCGTCTTGAGAAAAGGCTACCACCTCATAAGGTATGTCCATATTTGACTGCAATAATTTGTTACCTGTGTCTATCTGCCAATAGCTAATGTCATCATGTCCATCTATGCTGATAAGTGTCCTCCCATAGAATGTCAATGCAGATAATGAATTAGGTTCTCGCGTTAATGTGAGAGTTGAGAGTTTACTTTTCGTTTTGATATCCCAAATTTGGATAATAGGGTTATTAAATCCGCCGCTTGCAAGCATATTTCCATCTTGTGAAAAAGCAAGCGCGTTGACATGTCCAGTGTGTCCAGTGAACAAAGCAGTTTCTTTTCCATCAGGCACATCGTATAGCCATACACCTACATCCGTTCCTACGGCGAGGTGCGTTCCATCCGGTGAAAACCGCATGATATTAATCCCACCCTTTCCAAGCCGTGCAATTGCCCCTTCAGGTAGCCCGACTTGTGTATTGTCTTGCGCAAAACTGGTTGAGAGTATTACTACAATCAATAGAAAAATCAGACAAATTAGGCTTTTGATTTTCATAGTTATATTCATTTTTTATCTTCTTTACTTCGTCAAGGCTTATGTTTCAGTTTTCCTTCATCATCAAACATAAACGTGCCTACTCCTACACCACTGATACGAATTTCAAGAATACCTTTTCCTTCAATCTTGATATTGACCTTACCACTACTTATTCTTCCTCCGCCCCAACCTGAAACTGTGGCACTACCGCTACCATGTGTAAGCGTATATCCTTTTAAGGTTTTCTTAACTTTATATCCGTTTTCTTGCATCCAGTCTAAAATCGCTTCAGCTTCCTCTGCTTTGCTGGCATATTCCACAAGCTTATCAGGGGGAGCCAAATTGTTGCTAAGGTTTTTTCCTTTAGCATCATTTTTCGCTTTGGCAACTATTTTTTCCCAATCCCAGAGAAGGACTGTGCCATCCTTACTTCCACTTGCAAACATCTTACCGTCTGTTGAAAATTTTAAGGTTGTAATCTCCTCAGTATGTCCTGATAGAGTTCCAAGATCCCAGCCGTTCTTCACACCCCATAACTGAATAAGATTTTCCCAACCTTTTCTTTTAAAAGTAATAAGGACATCTCCATCAGGTGAGAACATTAATTCCTCGTTATATCCACTATTAAGTATTTTACCGCGTTCCTTCATGCCGGTTGGTTTAATATCCCATAAAACAATACGATCATGATGACCAGCAGCAAGGAGTGTACTGTCGTGTGAAAATGCTACTACTTTGGCACGTTCCATGAATGGAAGCGTAATTTCTTGCTGCGTAACGACATCCCATATTGGTATTCGGACATGAACACCGCTTGAAGCAAGTAGTTTGCCGTTGGGAGAAAACTCTAATTTTCTTAGAAAAGGTGTATCCAAGTTAAAGCGAAACATTTCCTCACCTGTGTTTATATCCCACGCAAGAATACCCCCTAAATGATCAATTCCAGCGACAAGTATCTTGTTGCCCGGTGAGATTGCAAGTGCGTTCGCGTGTCTATCCAAATCCAAATCCTGCCAAGGTCCAGGGATATGATCCCCAGTAGTTATATCCCATAACTGGATAGGTTTTCGAGTACCTGCCCCTGAACGACGATAGACAAAATCGTGGGGTCTGAAGGCAAGTGTTACACCGTTGATACCTTGACTAACAAGAAGTGTTGCATCAGGTGAAAATGCGATTCCACTGGTATTTTCATTTTGTGCTGCAGTGAAGGTGGTTAGTTCACGTTTCGTTTTTACACTCCATACATCAACAGTTCCATCAAAGAATGCACTTGTGAGTATTGTGCCGTTTTCTGAGAATGCAACTGTCTTAACCCATTCTGTGTGTCCAGCGGTGAAAGTAGAAATTTCTTCGCCTGTATCTTGATTCCAGAACCGAATTGTGCCATCGTAACTACCACTCGCCAATGTTTTTCCATCAGGTGAAAACGCTAACGCACTAATCGCATTTGTATGCCCAATGAGCGTAGCCCGTTCCTGTTTTGTGTTTACATCCCAAAGTTTGATGATCTTACTTGTATCGCCGCTTGCTAAGATACTCCCATCAGCAGAGAATGCGACAGCAATAACCCACCCATTATGACCTTTGAAGGTGGCAAGGTTTTTGCGATTATCAGCATTCCACAACTTGACAGTTTTATCTTGACTTCCGCTTGCAAGCATTTTTCCATCAGGTGAAAACGCCAATGCCCAAACATCTTTGTCACCTCTTTTAAGTATACCTGCATGTCCCATTAAGTTTGTCTTTCGTTTACCCGTTGTTGCATCCCATAAACGGATTTTGCCATCTCTATGTCCAGAGGCAAGCATGTTGTTTGCTGGAGAAAATACAACCGCTTCGTGAGATTGCATCCGACTTGAACTGGAAGTTTTATTGCCAGTTTCAATATCCCAATGCGTGATTCTCCCAAACATATCCAAACTGATAAGTTCTTTAGCATCTTTAGAGAATGCTAAAGCATTAATCGAATCTGTCGATTTTGTTAATGTGAATTTTGATAGTTTTGTCCCAGCTTCTACATCCCATAATTGAATAATAGGGTTTGCAAATCCACCGCTTGCGAGCATTTTTCCGTCTGCCGAAAATGCAAGTGCGTTCACATGCCCAGTATGTCCTGTGAACAAAGCGGTCTCTTTTCCATCTGGCACATCGTATAACCAAACGCCTACATCCGTGCCTACCGCGAGATGTGTGCCATCCGGTGAAAACCGCATAATATTTATACCGCCCTTTCCAAGCCGCGCGATTGCACCTTCAGGTAGACCGGCTTGTGTGTTATCTTGGGCGAAGCTGGTCGAGTACATCGTGATAATCAATAGCGATAGAATAGAAAACAGATGTTTCGTTTTCATAGTTTAATCTCCTGTGTTTTCCTTTGCTTTAGCGATGATTTTATCCCAGTCCCAGAGGAGAACAGTGCCATCTGCACTCCCACTGGCAAAGGTCCTTCCGTCAGGTGAAAAAACAAACGTTTCTATCGATTCTGTATGACCAGACAGGATGCCTAAACTTCTCCCTGTTTTTATATCCCAAAACTGAATAGGATAGTTCCAAAAATCGCTTCCAGCACCAACCAGAATAGTGCCATCAGGTGAAAATATCACTTTATTTCTCTTGGCATTCAGCTTTCCTGGGAGAAAAGTAAGATTGTTAGGTTTGTCGTCCGAATCTATGTCTAATTTCCACAAGTAAATGCCGTTTCTACCGATCATTGCAAAGGTAGAACTATCGGGTAAAAATAAAGACGCTCTTATATTTTCGATACTGGGTGGAGATATTTCACGTTGTGTCGTAATATCCCACACCTGTGGACTGTGGTCAAAACCCATCGCAGCGAGTTTTTTACCATCAAGTGAAAATATTAATCTCCGTCCGGACAAAGGTTGTTCTGTCTTAAGTTTGAACAATTCAGTTCCTGTGTTAAGGTGCCACGCACGAATTCCTTGATCATTGCCTACTACAAGTATATTGCTGTCTGGTGAAATTGCAAATACTGAATTACTGATGCGACCATCCAGCCAAGGAAGAGACAGTTTCTTACCTGTGGCTATATCCCAAAATTGAAGATTGTTCGAATCTACACCTTCTCTGCTACCTTGGAATCCGAATCCGCCCGGATTGAAGTAAAACATACCTTCACTGCCACGACAAGCGAAATACGTGGCATTCGGTGACAAAAAGATTGTCTCGGTTGTATTGCTATGTTCGTCCGTGAGGGTGATCAATTCCTGCCGAGTCTTTAGATTCCATAGATCAAGAGTGCCATTAAATGCCACACTCGCGAGGGTTGTTCCATTTTCAGAGAATGCGACTGCTTTTATCCATTCTGTATGCCCAGTCGCAAAAGTAGTGAGTTCCTTTCCGTTCTCTGGATTCCAGAAGCGGATTGTCCCATCTGCACTTCCACTTGCAAGACACCCGCTGTAACGGGATGTTCCCTCAGGTGCGAAAGTTAAAGCATTTATGGTGTTTTTATGTCCTATAAGGGTGGCACGTTCTTTCTGTGATTCTAAATCCCAGATTTTGATTGTTTTCCTTGCGTCACCACTGGCAAAGATATTTCCATCATCTGAAAATGCGATGGCGGTAACCCAGGCATCATGTCCTTTAAGCGTCACAAGTTCGGTATGGTTTTGGGTATCCCACAACTTCACCGTTTTGTCAACACTCCCGCTTGCGAGGATTTTTTTATCTTGTGAGAACGCCAGCGTCAAAATGTCTTTATCTCTACCATCTCCATGTCCGGTGAAAGTTGCGTATTGGCTGTTTGTTGTTGTATCCCATACCTGAATTTTTTCTCCTGGATTCGCAGCAGCAAGGCGACTGCCATCTTGAGAAAATATGGTATTATAGCTTGGAACAAAAAAACTTTCTTCCGATAATTCTCTATCTGTGTCTATATTCAAGAAGGTAATTTTACGGGACATGTTTATCCCGAAAAGCATTCTGCCATAGAATGTCAAGGCAGATAATGCAAATGATTTATTACGTCTCTGAGTTAACGTAAGAGTAGAGAGTTTGCTTTTAGTTGCTACATCCCAAACGTGGATGAAAGGATCGTTATATCCGCCGCTTACGAGGTGTTTTCCATCAGGTGAAAAGGCAAGTGCGTTTACTTGTCCACTTTGTCCTGTGAACAATGCCGTTACCTTTCCATCGGGAACATCGTATAACCACAATCCAACATCAGTACCGACAGCAAGGTGCGTGCCATCCGGTGAAAATCGCATGATGTTAATCCCACCTTTTCCGAGACGGGCAATTGCACCTTCTGGTAAACCGACTTGGGTATTATCTTGTGCGAAGCTGGTTAAAATCGGAGGAAGACTCAGAACCAAAATTGAAAAATAAAAAACAAAATGGCAGCGCCGTCCCTTTTTCATAACTAAAATCCTCCAAATCGACTGTTATGGCAAATTAACAGGATTTTCTTATTTTATTGAAGACAAGTGCGGTTAGGAAACGGCACCTACTGTTATGAATCATGTTAATTTGGTATTAGATGTTTATATCAGGTTTATGCTAAAATGTCGCGGACAACATGCCCATGCACGTCTGTGAGGCGGAAATCTCGGCCTTGGAAACGGTACGTCAGTTTTTCATGGTCAATGCCGAATAGATGCAGCATTGTGGCGTGGAAGTCATGCACATGCACGATATTTTCAACGGCATTGTAGCCAAGTTCATCAGTGTTACCGTAACTAATACCACCTTTGACACCTCCGCCTGCCATCCACATTGAAAATCCCTTGATGTGGTGGTCACGTCCGCTCCCTTGTGCCATCGGTGTTCTGCCGAACTCGCCACCCCAGATAATTAAAGTCTCGTCTAACATGCCGCGCTGTTTTAGATCGTTAACGAGCGCTGCTGTTGCCTTATCAACATATCCAGCAGTAGTTTTAATAGCGTTCTGTATGCCACCGTGATGATCCCATCCGCGATGGTAGAGTTGGATAAAGCGAACGCCACGTTCTGCTAACCTTCGAGCAAGCAGACAGTTTGATGCATAGGATCCATCGCCTGGCTTTGCACCATACATATCAAGGATGTTCTGTGGTTCTTTGGAAATGTCAGTTAATTCAGGGACACTCGTTTGCATACGGAACGCCATTTCATATTGATTGATACGTGTAGCTATAGTTGGGTCATCAACCGTTTCGTTCAACATGCTGTTTAGAGTTTGCACTGCACCAACAACGTCATGCTGCTGTTCCTGACTTACACCGCCAGGACTTGAGACATAATGAACAGGATCACCGCTTGAGTGGAACTGAACGCCCTGAAATTGTCCTGGGAGGAACCCGCTATGCCACTGCCGCGTTGCAATCGGTTGGTCCTGTCCGCCACCAGAGGATATCAAAACAACATACCCAGGAAGGTTTTCGTTTTCGCTACCCAATCCATATAGCAGCCATGAACCCATGCTGGGTCTTCCTGAAATAGCAGTACCTGTATTCATAAAGGTGTGTGCAGGATCGTGATTGATCTGCTCAGTACGTAGTGATCTAACAATACAAATATCGTCTGCAAGACTACCGATATGTGGAAACGCAGAACTCATCTCTTGTCCCGATTCCCCGAATTTTTTGAATTCATGGGTTGGTCCAAGACATTTAAGCGAATTTGCCTGCCCCTGCAGCTGCGCAATCGGTTGCCCTTTAGTGAACGACTGCGGCATCGGTTTGCCATGCATCTCTGCGAGTTTCGGTTTGTAATCCAAAGTCTCCAAGTGTGAGGGACCACCTGCCATACATAGATGGATCACACATTTTGCTTTCGGTGGGATGTGCGGTTCTGTAATTATACCTGGCCACCGTTCAATCTGCGGTGCGGCATCTAATATTGAGGGTGTAAGTAGGGATGCAAGCGCAAGCGACCCGATGCCGCGTGCTGTTTTCCCTAAAAATGTACGCCTTGTTAGGCGGAGTTTCGTTTCTTCATGAATATCCATAGCCATATTTCTCCTTTCATAGTTATTACAGCGTATCTCATAAATATTTTAATGACATACGTATGCAAGCAAGAAGTACAAAACCTAAATAATTTTCAGCATGATATTCCCAACGAACGACTAAACGCCGAAAATCCTCTAACCAACTGAAAAATCGTTCTACTTTGAAACGACGCTTATAGCGTCGTAAGCGACGACCATCCTGTGTTGCCGGTTTCTTGCGATTTTTTTTATGGGGGGATACCATTTCAGTGCCACGACACCTCAAAACCGCATCCAAAGGGTCTGAGTCATAGGCTTTGTCCCCAATCAACACCGCAGGATTTTCGGATGGCCAACACGCATCCAATGCCGGTTCAACCAAGCACACTTCATGACAAGAAGCATCTGTAATCAGAACACTCACAGGCTTACCCGACTTTTCTGTAATCGCTACCAGTTTTGTCCCTTTGCCACACTTTGTCGGCCCTACACATTCACCCCCTTTCTTGGCAGGAACAAACTTCGCATCAATACAGCACTCACTCATATTTATTTTTTTTCCGTCTTTCAAGCATTTCTGTAAGTGCCATTTGAACTTTTTCAAGCGTCCCATCCGATGACCATTGCTGAAAACGACGATGACACGTTTGATAGGGAGGATACTTTTCTGGTAAATCCCGCCAAGGTGCACCTGTTCGCAACACCCAGAGTATCGCATCTAACACTTCTCTATTACCACGCCAAGGTCTTCCCGGTTTACCCGATGGCAGTTCTCGCATGAGGGGTTCAATAAGTTCCCATTCCTTATCACCTAATTCCATTTAAATCATCTCCTCACTCTTAGTAGAAATAGATAGAGTTTAGCAGAAATGATGAAGAATTAAAAGAAAATTGTAAACCATTTAATATTTATGAGATACACTGTAGGGATATCCTTTTTTGATTTGAAAAACCTCTTGCACTCCAATTGCCGATGAAGTAAATTAACCAAATAAAACCAGCATATACAACGAAAAAGGACCAAAAAATATCAGCATCAAAACCCGAAAATCTGGAAGACAATTTTAAATCAAAAATATATACAACGAATGGAGCTAAAATTTCAGTCCATCCTAATTCAAATGAATATTCAGCTTTTGCTCCCGCTAAAATACCAAGTAGAATGGATACGCCAAATGTAAGCCTGAAAAACCCCTTTTTCCAATTCGTTAATTTCATAGGTTTTCTCCCAATTTCGAGTTTTGCCCTACAGCATGACTAAAGGTATCTGTTACCCATTGTTCAAGATTTTTTTCGCTTGCTTCAGCAGCTCTTACAATGGCTACGTGAATGTCCGGCGGAATTCGCAACTTTAAATCCCCGGAATAAGGTTTTTGCGGCGGCTTATTCAGTCTCTGACATGTTTCCAAATAATCTTCTACAGCTTCTTCAAATGCTTCTTGAAGTTGTTGAACAGTGTCTCCGTGAAAACCTACAATGTCGGTGATTCCGGCAATATGACCAACAAAACATCCATCTTCTTCGCTGTACTCAATAAGCGCATTATAACCTTTGTACTTCATGGAATTATTCCTGCCTCCTCAAGAAACCGCCGCACATCTTTTACTTGATAAGGGAGTGTTTCTTTTCGATTGTGGGGACAGTGAAACGTTGCAGTAACACCATTCAATTCAAACCTCACTCTTGATCCTCTTCCCTCAATAGTTTTTGCCTCGCATGCTATCAAGAGAGACTCTATTTTCCGCCATTCCAACGTTTTCGGGACCGGTGTTCTGAAAATAGCATTGCTTCCAAATGATTGATTTCATTGGCAACCTCCTCATGAGTTAGATTGACGAACGAATTTCATATACAATTTGACAATAAGAATACATATCGACTAATACCGTGTAATAGTTTCATGCAGGTTCAAAATTACACGTGCAACAGAGGTCCACGCTGCGAGTTCAATAGGTTCAATACCTTGTGTTGCCGGAGTCTCACCCATTGCCACTAAAGTCTTCGCTGCATCAGGATTGTCGGTATATTCGGTTTTGTGCTTTTCGAACAAACCTATCATAATCTCCAACTCTTTCGGTTGTGGCAGGCGTGATAGCGCTCTGTGATATGCCCAATTAATACGGTCTTCTGGAGTCTGTCCGCCTTCTTTGATAATCCGTGCTGCAAACACGCGTGCCGCCTCAACATAAGTAGGATCATTAAGTAAGGTAAGTGCCTGCATCGGCGTGTTAGAGGTAGACCTTTCGGCGGTACACTCCTGTCTACTTGGGGCATCAAAAGCCATCATGCTTGGATGCAAGAAGGTACGCTGCCAGTGTGTATAAAGCCCTCGGCGATATTGACTTTCCCCTTTGTCATGCATATATTTGCGCTTGGGGAAATTGAGATTAGAATAATATCCCACAGGTTGATAAGGTCTAACACTTGGACCGCCTATTTTGGGAACGAGGAGTCCACTAAGCAGAAGGGCATTATCCCTCACAATTTCTGCGTCCAATCGCCAGCGGGACTGTCGTGCAATTAGACGATTGTAAGGGTCTTTTTCGTGCAGGATTTCATTCGGTTTCGAAGATTGACGGTAAGCGTTTGACGAAACAATCAGTTTCACCAAGTGTTTAACGTTCCATCCACTTTCCATAAATTCCACCGCTAACCAATCAAGCAGCTCAGAATGTTCTGGCGGTTCACCTTGTGCGCCGAGGTCATCAAGCACGCGAGAGATACCAGTGCCAAAGTAAAGTGCCCAGAGCCTGTTTACAAATGTCCGCGCGGTCAATGGGTTGTTCCTTGAGACCACCCATTTCGCCAAGTCAAGTCGTGTCGAGCGGCGATTTTTGACACCGAGATCTCCCATGAATTCCGGTATCATCGGTTCAACAATTTCACCTGAATCGTCCAGCCAATTGCCTCTCGGTAGAATACGTGTTGTTCGGGGTTGAACCGAAACGGTTGTTAAAGAATATGGACTTTTGGAATTAATCTCATTTCTACGTTTTTCGAGGTCGGCCATCTGGTTCCGGATACCATCAAGTGCGGGGGCAATACGCCGATAATAATCAGCAATCTGTTTCCGTTGGTTTATAGTTCTGATAAAAGAATCAACCTGAATTGCTTTTATGACAGCATCATCGTGGGTATTCTTCGTTGCTGCACCGAGAGTAGTTGCGATACCAGCCATATCCCAATAAACTTTACCGCCAAACTGTGTGAAAGCCATTCCGTTCAGCACACTCCCCGCTTTCAATCCAACTACCGTCGGATCAACTTCAAGACGTACCCATTCGCCGAGGTTAGGAAGATCGCCCATCGGTTTGTGAGCAGGTGTGTCATTTCCTATTTCACCGTAGGTAATTTTATCTTCGCCCCAGAATGCCCGATGGTCCCAGTTTCCATCGTTCCACTGCAACATAACCGTTTTAGGCGGATTTTCGGGGTCTAACCACACATAAGCAAAAAGTTTGTCGCCTTCAGCCAACGTAATTTTTCGGTTTGCGCCTCGGAATGCATGCTGCACAAGTTGATCAGGCGCCGCGGCCTGTACCCGTGAACGCTCTTTGCTGAAAACGGGTGCCTCATTTTTGCCAACAAATTTCCATGTGCCTTCTGTCCTACCGCCGTTTGATTGTGCATCGTCCACCCAAGCAAAATCGGTGGGTTCTGTTGAAACGAGAAGTGAACGGATCTCCTCCTCCCACTTTGCTTGTTCTGCTTCCAATCCAGGCGACGACAATTCAAACACTTTGCGCAATCTTGCTAACTCAGTATCGATCTCTTGCAATTCAGTTTGTTGTTCTGGTGACGGCAGCATTACAACAGGATCCCATTTACTTCCACCACCATAGACACCAGGTCCCTGTATATCAGCGAAGAAGGCAGCAAAACTGTAGAAGTCTTTCGCAGTAAAAGGATCGAATTTGTGATCGTGGCATTGTGCGCAGCCGAGTGTCGCCCCTAACCAGACAGATGCAGTGGTCCGCACTCTGTCTGCTGCATAGATTGCAAGGTATTCTTTTGCCTGCGCGCCACCTTCGGCAGTTGTTTGATTTAACCTATTGTACCCCGATGCAACCCTCTGTTCTGATGATGCGTTCGGCAGCAGATCGCCTGCAAGGTTTTCCAGTGTAAATTGATCAAACGGCATGTTGTCATTGAATGCCTTAATCACATAGTCCCGGTAAGGCCAAACACTAACATTCTCATCTGAATGGTAGCCGCTTGTATCAGCATAACGCACCAAATCAAGCCAGTAAATTGCAAGCCTCTCACCGTACTGCGGTTTGGACAACAACCGATTGATCAATTCTTCATACGCTTCAGGACGTTTGTCTCTTACAAATTGATCAACTTCTGCTGGTGCCGGTAGTAAGCCGGTCAAATCAAAGTGTAGTCGACGGATGAGCGTGCGTTTATCTGCTTCTGAAGAAGGTTCAAGTCCCTCTTTTTCTAACCTACCGAGAATAAATTGGTCAATGGGATTTCGCACCCAATCGGACTTTTTAACTTCTGACGGATCAACCCGTTTCGGTGGGCTATACGCCCAATGTTCCTCCCACTCAGCACCTTCAGCAATCCATTGAATTAAAGTATCAATCTGTTCTTGTGTAGGTCGTCGATTTGAGGTCTGCGGTGGCATTCGCCTATCAATGTCTTCGTGTGTGATGCGTAATACTAATTCACTGTTCTCAGGATCACCCGGAACAATAATTGGGTAACCGCTCGGTTCAGAAAATGCGCCTTCCTTGGTATCAAGCCGTAGTTCAGCTTGCCGTACCGCCGGATCAGGACCGTGGCACGCGTAGCACTTATCGGACAAAATTGGACGAATATCTCGGTCAAATTGAATTTTCTTAGCATCGGCGAGCTGCATTACCGTTGTTAGCAGCATCCCAATTACTAAAAGACTAACGAATCCTTTGTACAATGGTATCAACGAAAATAACCTTTTTTGTTGGTGCGTCCTAAACATTGTAGAACATCTCCTTCTTGCAAGTAGACGAAAATATTGGTGCTATAAACTTTAGATTTGTATGTCAAGTAATTTATCATAAGAACGAAATATATGCAAATCAAACTTTCAGACCTTGTTGGATAAACATGGATTAAGTTACAGTAAAAGTGCTATAATTTCTGAGATGGGTGATTGTCCTTTCTCAGTTATGTTATAACTTTAAGACAAACGCCCCATTTATTCAACGATTTTTGGCGAAGATATTGGGTTGAAGGATCGTAGCATTTATAGGAGTCCAAAGCAATGAAAACCAAACTATTTTACGCATTTTTAACACTACTTTTCTTTTCAACGCAATTTCTACCGAACACCTTTGCGCAAGACTATACCCAATTGAATCTACCAGAAGGTGCAAAAGCGCGCCTCGGCAAAGGTGTCCTAAACGATATGCAGATCTCCCCAGATAGCACCAAATTGGCGATAGCAAGTTCAATCGGTGTGTGGCTATATGATGTTAACACAGGTGACGAAACTGCTCTCATTTCGGGGCATACAAATGTTGTTAGACATGTAGCATTCTCACCAGATAGTAAAATACTTGCAAGCAGCGCTGATGACAAGACCGTTCGCGTTTGGAATGCTCAGATTGGTGAAAATTTGCAGACACTTTCCATTCCCAAAGGCACACTTTCTTCCCTGAAATTCTTACCCAATGGAAAAACGCTTGTAGGTGTAAATTGGCAAGGACCCGTTTTGTTTTGGGATATCACCACTGGTAAACTGCTAAACACATTCAATCCAAAAGTTTCTAAAGTCAGAGTCAAAGGTAACGTTTGGACTCGTGCATTGGGTGTCTTTGTAGATCGGATAGGTGTGGTAACCTTTGCTATCGGAAATAAGGATGGAACAATCAGCATCAAGAATGGACAAACAGGTAAAGAAATAATAACACTTACGCCACGTACAAATGATTCTCAATTCTTCAAACTGGATGAGGAAACAACTGTCCACATTGTAGTCCCCAGGCGTATTGACGACAGCTCATTTCCCGTAACCTATATGGATGATGGGACACCTTTTCCTATCCAATATCGCTTGGGCAACCGAAATCAAAGTTATAGCACTTTTGAAAAGCAACCTATAAAGTGGCTGACAGGGATGGAGTTTGCTCCTGATGGAAAAACCCTTGTGAGTAGGAGTCAATACCGAATTCCCCGAAAAAATGGTATGAATTATATCTATGGGCCAATTGAAATCTGGGATGTTGACACAGCTGAACAACTCGCAGCACTTCCTGCAGAACGTGTCCAAGATGTCAGATTTTCAGGTGATGGAAAAACACTCGCCTTCACAGGATATGATGGATGCGATATATGGGATGTCACCACCCGCCGTGAAATCGCTAAGTTTTCCGATGCCACAACTGTAAGATTTTCAGGCAATGGTAAAACTCTTGTTCTTATCAACAAAGATAGTTATACACTATGGGATATTGCTACTCGCCGTGAAATTGCCAAGCTCAATCCTATTTTAGAGGCGTTTAAACCTTTTCCAGAACGTTTTGTGTTATCGCAAGACGGGACAGTTTTTGCCACAGCAAATGAACACGGTATAGTCAATGTTTGGCACACACGTACCAACAAACCACTGCTTACGCTCAC
The DNA here is from genome assembly GCA_965221425.1 of Candidatus Poribacteria bacterium. Taxonomy (GTDB): domain Bacteria; phylum Poribacteria; class WGA-4E; order WGA-4E; family WGA-3G; genus MSPOR6. The sequence continues at coordinate 3,792,154 of OZ244889.1, forward strand.
TTCAGGTTGGACAAAACCACTCACAGCGTTAGCGTTCTCACACGATGGAAAAACGCTCGCAAGCGGTGACGTTACAGGAAACATTCAACTCTGGGATACGAATAAACACAGCAAATGGATGACGATTAAGACGAAACATGAATATACCCGTTTTATCCGTGCGGTGGCATTCGCGAAGGACAACAAAACACTTATCAGTGAGAGTAGAGGCAATATTGAAGTGTGGGATATTACCTCAGGAATACAGAAAAACGCCTATACCATCCCAGACGCATTGAACGGAGGTTTTTCTGCTTCATTTAAGGATGGGACAGGAATTAGTGGGGACATCTTAGGTGTTTTTACACCAAATGGTGAAAAACTGATTATTCAAACAAAAAACGGAACAGAGATATGGGATACGTTCAATGCTAAGAATCTAAGGACCTTTACAAAAATTAATAAGTATTGGATGAAGTCAACATTTGATGGGAAAATGCTTGCTGATAGTCGGGAAAATCGCACATATCTGTGGAATATGAACACAGGCGAGCAAGTTGCGGCGTTTAAAATTTCTAAAGGGGTAATAGGTGGATTGTTAGAAAGGTTTAGCTTGCGAAATTATAGTGTTTATGCCTTAGCGTTTACACCAGACGGTAAAACTCTTGCTGTTGGAACAGGAAATAAAGAAATCCATTTGTGGGATGTAACCACCCAAGATTTCATCAACACCATTAGCGGACATCAACATGCAGTCTGTGAGTTAGCATTCTCACCAGATGCCACCGTTCTTGCCAGTGGAGATACAGGGGGTAAAATTCATATATGGGAATTTGCCACCCGCCGCCATCTTGCAACTTTTGAGACGCCGAAAGGTTTTGTTCACACACTTGCGTTTGCCCCTGACGGTAAAGTGCTTGCAAGTATGAGCGACAGCAACTATAGACAAGATGGAACTATCTACCTTTGGAATGTGCCTTCTAAATAACGGTTATTGAAAACTAAATGTCCTGTTTAACACAAACTGGTTGACTAACAACCTAAATTCGGGTACAGTATTAAAAAAGACGTGGAGAAAAAGATGAAACCGCTCCCAATATTCTGCTTAGCAGTATTACTAATAGGATGTGGTCTAAAAAGCATTCCGCATTCGCAAGGTACAGATGCCGCTGAACCGAATGAAGCTGCGCTATCACATTATAATTGGGGACTTACTTATGCAAAGCAGGGTAATCTCGCGCAAGCGATCACTGAATTCAAATTGGCAATTCAGAATGAACCCGGATGGGCAATCCCTTATTTCAATCTCGGTGCAGTGTATGGGAACATGGGTGACCTTGAACGAGCTATCCGTGCGTGGGAACGTGCAACACAACTGGATGTAGATTTCGCGAAGGCGCATTATAATCTTGCTGTTGCGTATTCTCTGAGGGCAGACGGTTCGCAAGTTACTGATATTGAAAAATCAATCGCCTCTCTTCGTGAAGCAATTCGGACCGATAAAGCTGCACTTGCTGCTGCAAAAACAGAGCCTGCATTTGATAAAATTCGGGACTTGCCTCAATACAAAGCGTTGATCCAAACCTCTGAACCGAAACAGTGACACCTCACGTTACATCCCATAGTAACTTTTACAATCAACGCGCTGCTGAATTATCTTGTTGTTGACCTTAGAAAAGGAGTATGAATATGTCCTATACTGATGATAACTTACCAATTGACCAAATATTATGTGGGGATAATCTGGAACTCATTCGACAATTGCCTGATTGTTGTATTCAATTGGTAATCACCTCTCCTCCCTATTTCCAACAGCGTGATTATGGTGGCGGAATGGGAAATGAAAAGAATGTTCATGAGTACATTGATACGCTACTTTGTCTCTTTCGAGAATGTGTGCGTGTTGTGAGAGATGATGGCAATATAGTTTTTAATATAGGTGACAAGTATCAGGACAGCAACTTGCTTCTGGTTCCGTATCGTTTTGCGCTTGCCGCAATGGACACAGGATCAGTTAGACTTGTAAATGAAATCACGTGGGTCAAAAGAAATCCAACTCCGCGCCAGTTTAGTCGTCGTCTCGTCAGTAGTACTGAACCGTTCTTCCATTTTGCTAAGTCGGATCGCTATTTCTACGCTCCCAAAGCTTTCTTGGCAAAATCGCGTGCTTCGCAGTCCTCTAAAAAGAAGACTAGTACTAACGTGGGACAGCGGTATTTTGAGCTTATTGATGAATCAGATCTATCTGAAGCAGAGAAATCTGTTGCGCGGATTGAACTTGCAGAGGTTATTCAAGAAGTCAAACGTGGCAAAACGCAAAGTTTTCGGATGAAAATTCGCGGTATTCATGCTGCCCCATTTGGAGGACAGGAAGGAGGTCGCACATTACAGCTAAAAAATAAAGGTTTTACAATAATTAGAATTCACGGCAATAAACTCAAGCGAGATGTAATTAAAACTGATGATGTGATTGAAACACCAGATGTGATTGAAACACCCGTTGCTACACTTAAGGGGAATAAACACCCAGCAATCTACCCAGTGGAAGTAGTGGAGGAATTTTTACATCTACTCACACCTGCTAATGCATTGGTTCTTGATCCATTTATGGGTTCTGGCTCAACCGCAGTTGCTTGCAAAAATCTGGGTAGACATTATATCGGCTATGATATTAATGCTGAATACTGTAAAGATGCTCGGCAGCGTGTTGATGATACTCCAATTACGATGCAACATTTGTTTGAGGGAACATAATGGATAACATACGTGCAATTTTGGAAGATGCTTATCAGTTAGCAGAATCAAAACGTGATCTCCGGCCGGGGCTTTCAGGAAACCAAATAAAATGGATTGAGACAATTATGGAAAAAGCGGAATCTCAGAAAGCTGTTATCGCAGTTCTGATTACGTCCTTAGTGAAAAAGATTGAAACCCCTGCACAAGATGTCCGCTACCATAAAAAGGAACTCCCTAACGGTTATTCAGGGAGAGGTTTTGATACCTTGCACGTGACACCTTTTATTTCAGAAAAGTTTCAGAGATTTGCTATGAAAGGTGGAAGTGGTTGGTTGACGCGTTCGCTTGAGCAGGCTCACCCGTTTACACTTAATTTTCCTGGTAAGATTCGCAATGTATCCGTTAAGGAAGCTTTTCTTCAAATTCTAAACGATATTGAAGAAAATCGAGCTGATCCAAAAAAATACCTTCATGCAACATTTATTGCCTTGATTGACTTGATGGAAAGATCGAGAATTAATCTTGACTTATTTGAAATTGCAAATGTAGATTTCAGAAAAGCACAGCAAACAGAAACAATAACAATAGAAAAAATAGTAAATCTCCTAAAACGACACTTTTCAATTGGATATGGCGTTGCTGGTGCTTCACGTCTGCCTGTATTGGCAGTTTATTCTGCTTATGAGATGCTTATGGCAATTGAAAGGTTTGAAAGTAAGACGCTCTTGCCATTGAAAAGCCATACTACAGCGGATAGCAAATCTGGTGGGATAGGAGACATTGAAGTCTTAGACAAAAATGGAGATTTTTTTGAGGCAGTTGAAATCAAACACAATATCCCAATTTCTCCAGGAATTATTCAAGTTGCCTATGAAAAATTTGTGCAGACACCTGTTTGCCGTTATTATCTACTTACCACAGCAGAACCAAACGTTGAGGATATTGACTCCGTAGGTGAATTAGTTAGTGAAATTCATGCACAGCATGGTTGTGAAGTAATTGTTAACGGGATTCTACCATCATTAAAATACTACTTGCGTTTGTTAAGCAATCCTAAACTTTTTATAGAACGTTATTCTGAAAACCTCCAATTAGATTTTAATCAAAATACAGACATCAAAGAAATTCATTTACGCTACTGGGAAGACTTGTTAAAGTATTTGTTAGGAGACAGCTCACAAGCCACTGAATCGAAACAGTGACACCCCGCTTTACATCCCATGGCACGTTACACAACCCTTTCACCTGAAGAACTCGCGGACATAGTATCACATTATGCAATTGGCACACCACTGAAGCTTGCGGAAATTTCAGGCGGATTTGGAAACAGCAACTTTAAGTTAACAACAACAGATGACACGTTTCTCCTGAAAATATGTGATGAGAAAAATCCAGCAGAACTGCATACGCAAATTGAACTGTTGGAACATCTTCGTCAACACGCCTATCCGACAGTGTATCCGATTTTACAAAAAAACGGTGAGGCACTTTTCGAAACGCTAAACTACCGCGTGATGATCTACCCGTTTTTGGATGGTGGAACACCGAAACCTTCGCAACACGTATTAACACAGATCGGTGAAGCGTTAGCCAAGTTACATTGTATTCCTCCACTTGTAGAACTTCCGCGTTTTCCGATGGGGATTACACAAATAACACCTTTTCTAAAAGATGTCAAAAACACACAATTTGCCACACATCCGTTTTTTATTTGGTTGAAATCGGAACTTGAATGGATAAAACCTGAATTAGGTAAACCACTTCCAACGGGGTTTCTACACGGAGACCTGTTTTTAGACAACACTCTTTTTGATGGTGACCAAATGGTAGCAATTCTTGACTTTGAGGAAGGGTGCCATGATACATTGTTAATTGATGTCGGAATGACGATAATTGGCTGTTGTTATACTGCACAACATGAATTGGATGTGGCATCTGTCCACGGTTTTTTGGATGCTTACAATGCATTACGCCCTTTGACAGATAAAGAATGGGAGAGTTTGGAATGTTTTGTTCACTATGCAGCGTTGGCTATTGCGTTTTGGCGATTTAGACAATTCAATGTCCGCCATCCTGATGCGCGAAGTGCCGAAACGTATCAGGAGATGATTACCCGCAGCGCAAATTGGCAATCAGTCCATCTATAAAAATTTGGCGAATTCTTGATAGCATAGTGAATAGGCTATGCACCTACAATAAATATGTCTTTAGTAACAATAACCAATGTCACAAAACGTTATGACCCAGATATAATTCTGGATGATATTTCTGTCGCAATTGCGCCTGGAGACCGGATAGGGTTAATTGGTCGTAACGGATGTGGAAAAACAACGTTACTAAAAATTATAAGCGGCATGCTGACCGATTTCAAAGGAGATGTCGTTTTGGCAAAGGGGCGCCGTATTGGATACCTAAGCCAAGAACCTGATTTAGAACGTGATTGCACGCTACGTCAGGAAATGCTCACGGTCTTTGAAGAACGACTTGCCCTTGAAGATAAAATGCTCATGTTGGCAGAGGAGATGGAAACACAGGAAGCACCCCATCTCTTACAGGAATATGCGCGCATTCACGAGAAACATGAACGACTGGGTGGATACGATTACGAACATCAGATAAATCGCGTCCTCAGTGGATTAGGTTTTAGTGATCAGGACTTCAACCTGCCAGTCCATGTCTTGAGTGGTGGTCAAAAGAGTAGGGCTACGTTAGCAAAACTGCTACTTGAAGAACCCGACCTATTACTCTTGGACGAACCCACGAATCATCTTGACATCAATGGTATCGAATGGCTGGAAAATTATCTCAATACCGAATACAACGGTGGCGTTCTTGTTGTTTCGCACGATAGATATTTTTTAGATAAAATCGTTAGAAAGGTGTGGGAACTCGCTGAAAATAAAATAAATATCTATCGAGGCAACTATTCTAAGTACTTGGAATTGAAAAATACTGAACAGCTTGTTGACAGACGCGCATTCAAAATACAACAAGCATTTATTGCACAAGAAAAGGAGTTCATTGAGCGTAATATAGCAGGGCAGCGAACACGTGAAGCACAAGGAAGGCAGAAAAAACTGGATCGGTTAGACAGAATTGAAAAACCGAAAACGGATACGCGAACGTTAAAACTCAACTTCACACAAAGTACACGGGGTGGGGACGACATTTTACGATGCCAAAATGTTGGGAAACAGTTTGGCGATAAGGTGTTATTTACAGGTCTCAATTTTGAGGTGTACCGTGGTGATGTTGTCGGAATTATCGGACCGAACGGGTCTGGAAAAACGACACTTTTCAGAATGATTTTGGGGCAGGAGCACCCTACACAAGGTAACCTTTGGGTCGGTCCTGGTCTCAGGCTTGGGTATTATACACAAGAATTGGAGGGGCTTAACCCGGATAATGAAATACTGGATGAAATTTGGGCACTTTGTCCGGATCAAACACCTTTTGAAGTACGAAGTTTTTTAGCGAAGTTCCTATTTTCCGGTGATGACGTGTTTAAACGGATTGGAAACTTGAGTGGTGGTGAACAGAGTCGCGTTCAATTGGCAAAGCTGCTACTGGAAAAGGCGAATGTTTTTCTACTTGATGAACCGACAAATCATTTAGACATTCCAGCACGCGAGGCACTTGAAAACGCACTTGCCGATTATCCCGCTACGCTTTTTATAATCTCTCATGACCGCTTCCTTTTGAACCGTCTGGCAACCAAGTTGTTAATTTTTGATGTTACAAAAGAGGGAACAACAATGCGCTTTTTTGAAGGCGCTTACGCCGAATATGAAGCAGAACAACAGAAACAGGTTGTTGATGCTACACAGAATGAGCAACAACTTAAAAACGTTCAAAGCAGTCCACCACCGAAACAGACGAAGTCTAAATCTAAGCGAAAACGAAAAATGAAGGCGCAACGTTTGGTAGGAAGTAATTAAATTTTTTATAAAATACCGTCTTTTTGACATTTTAATTTGACATTGCCAAACATCTATAGTATAATTTATGTCGTATACGACGGAATATACCTCTAACATAGGACGTATTTAGAGATGTCATCAGAAAAACCGGAGTTCAATCAAGAAATTGATGTTGTGATGCGTGTGATGCATCACGCACAAGCAGCTGTCAAATCCAGGTTTATTCAGGAAGTAGTCCCCAACCGCCTTACAATTGTACAGTTTAACGCCTTACAGCACCTGCATTGGTATGGTCGTGAATCTGGTATGTCCGTAAGTGAGTTGGGAGAGCATTTAGGTCTTGCTCACAATACAGTTTCTGGCTTAGTCAGTCGGCTTGAAAAGCACGGTTGGGTTGTCCGTCGTAAATGTGATGAGGATCGGAGGCGTGCACGTATTCAACTTACACCGCAATCAGAACAGCTTTTCCGAGAACGGGTGCAACACGCTACAGACTTTTGGCAAAACACCTTTGGTCAACTTTCTCCTGAAGAACGGGAAAACTTGATTGGAAGTTTAAAAAAGTTGAAACAGGTGATGGCAAAGCCGGTGTGGCCAAGTTATGCGCAGCTGCATCCACGGGATGCTGATCATTTGCGGGAAAAGTTTGAAACTGAACTTGACGAACTTGCACAAGCAAAACTCAAACTCGTCGGGATCCGGTTGATTCTCGCTCAAATCGCGGAAAAGCAAAATGAACATGAACTCGCAGCGTACCTGAACCAAGCAGCCTCTGAAGAGATCAAACATACAAACCAATTGTTCAACCTACTCGGTCACGGGGAAAATTTTGATAAGCTGCTTTCAGCCCTCATTGATGAAGACAAAGTCGTGTACGAGGCGTTGTTAGCGTTACTTGATGATGCCCCTTGTGCTGAAGAAGATGAGGAATTAGTCATCCTCCAACAAATGCTTCAAGATAGCCACAGATATAAACGATGGTTTCGCAGTGTCCACAAACAAAAAAATCGGTGATTTTATTCTATCAATGGCCGCCTGCGTTTCAGCTGCGGTCACTGACATTGAGAGGAGAACATGCAGTCCCAACGCCACGAAAATATTCCGCTACCCTGTAATGATGATGCCCAACTGATTGAACAATTTCAGAAAGGCGATACGGCTGTGTTTGATACACTTTTTACCCGCTACCAAAAACGTACTTTTCGGTTAGTGCAACGGTTTGTTCCAAACCACGAAGATGCCCTTGATATTACGCAAGATGCGTTCATTCGCGCGTATCAAGGGTTAGGTGATTTCAAGGGGCAGTGCCAGTTTTATAGTTGGCTTTACCGCATTACATTCAACCTCTGTATCGATTTCTTAAGAAAAAAAGCTCGTTCAGAAGTGATGGTATATGAATCTGACGAATCTGACGAGTTGCCGATGGCAAATTTCCCAGACTTGCGGTCAGATTCTCCTGCCAAAGCCGCCGAGAACAAAGAACTCAGAGGGCAGATTCGGAAAGCGATCCGTCAACTACCACCAAAGCAACGTCAAATCTTTATCCTGCGTCACTGGGATGGATTGTCGCTTAAAGATATTGCGGCTGTGGTTGGTAGATCAGATGGAACGGTTAAAGCTCACCTGTTTCATGCACATCGTAATCTCCGCAAACATCTTCAGTCCTACCTTAAGGAAGAAGATGTTTAGTAGGTACTAGTTCAGAAGATTTAAGCCCTTAGTGTTAAGTTTGTATTATACCAATATCTAAGTAGCGTGTCCCACAGTCTGGCAATGTGACAAAAGTTGTTAGGCTTAGGCTGTGGGTTACGTTTCTGTGGTATCCTCTGCTGCGAAGAGTGCTTCCACGAAATCTGCTCCCGCAAAATCCCGTAAATCGTCAAGTTTTTCACCAATACCGATTAACTTTACGGGGGCACCGAGTTCGGCTTTTACCGCTAATACAATCCCACCTTTAGCTGTGCCATCCAGTTTTGTGATTGCTACACCTGTAATCGGCACAGCTTCGTTGAAAATCTTCGCCTGCATCAATGCGTTTTGTCCCACTGTGCCATCAATAACAAGTAGCACCTCGTGAGGTGCGCCTGCATGTGCTTGTCCCATCACACGCCCAATTTTGGATAATTCATCCATCAATGGTTTTTTCGTATGGAGTCTGCCCGCTGTATCCACAATCAGCACATCTACTTCACGATTTTTTGCCGCGTGCACTGCATCAAAAACGACAGAAGCGGGCTCCGCCTTTTCCCCACCACGAATAAATTCTGCCTCTGCGCGTTCACACCAAATTGCCAATTGATCTTCCGCAGCGGCGCGAAATGTATCGCCTGCGGCAACAAGAACACGGTTACCATTTGCGTTGAAACGGCTTGCAAGTTTGCCGATAGTTGTGGTTTTTCCTGCACCGTTCACACCGAGAACTAAGATCGTATATGGCGGTTCACCTTCAAATTTTAAAGGAACATCTTCACCGAGAAGGTTTAGGATTTCCTCTTTTATCACTGTTTCCAATTCAGAAGAATCCCCTAATCCTCTTTCTTTCACAGTTTCCCTGACGTTGTCCATGAGCGTCAGTGTTGTTTCAACACCAACGTCAGCTTGGATTAGAATCTCTTCAATCTCCTCCATGAGTTCTTCGTCAATTTTTCTACCCACCCGAAGTAGTCCTGATAATTGAGAGATGAATCGGTTTCGAGTCTTTGTTAAACTGGATTTGAGGCGATCAAACCAATTCTCTTTTTCTGCTACCGCCTCTGGTTCAACGCGGTTTTTATCACCACCTTTAAATAGGTTTCTGAGCATCCAATTCTCCTTTGTTCCAAAATCACCTAAATTTTATATACATTATGTGGATATGTTTAGTCTGAATTGTACTGCCACCGGAAATTTGGGCCGCTCTATAAGACAAGACTATGATATAACGTGAGTTTGATAATTAACAGGACAGAGGCAAATTGAACAGAGAACGGGCATATTTGCTTAAAAAAATTGTTATTTTGATGTTTTAACCCCCTAAATCCCCTTATCAGGGGGACTTTAAGAGGAAATGTGGAAGTCCTAACTATTTATCAAACTCACGTTGATATAATATCCATCTACTTGAAAGGAGTATCCGATAGCGAAACGAAAACGAAGAAACTTCACCCCGAGTTTAAAGCCGAAGTTGTTCTTGAAGCTCTCAGCGGTGAAAGTTCTCAAGCAGAAGTATGTCGGCGACATAACCTCAGCGATGAACAACTTTCAAAGTGGAAGCGACAGCTCCTTGAAAATGCGGTGTCCCTCTTTGAACCTGCGGCTAAACAGTCTGATCCCGCTGCGGAGAGGATCGCCCAACTTGCTTACTTTTCTAAAATTAACGCATAAGGTGCGGTTTCCTAACCGCACCTACCAGGGTTAGGGACAGTTCCGGGTTCCGCAAACTTCAACCCTTTTTAAACTAAGTCGCAGGAACTTCAGCAGAATCGGCAGATTCATAAGTTTCAATGATACCTGCACCTACACTGTCACCCCAAACGTTAACAGTGGTGCGGAATCTATCAAGCAGCCAATCTATTGAGAGTATCAACGCAACACCTTCAATCGGCAAACCAACGGCCTTTAGGACGATTACCATCGTAACGAGCCCTGCTTCAGGTATCCCCGCTGCCCCTATTGCCGCGAGTGTCGCAGTTAGGACGATAATGAGTTGTTCTGCTGGCCCCATTGTTATTCCATATACTTGTGCAATAAACATAACAGCAACAGCTTCATAAAGTGCTGTGCCATCCATATTAATAGTCGCACCTAACGGCAACACGAAACTTGCTGTGCGATTAGAGATTCCGTTTTGTTCTTCAACATTTTCCATTGTTAATGGTAGCGTGGCACTTGAGCTTGCGGTAGAGAAAGCATTAAGTAATGCTGTTCCCATCCCTTTTGCATATCCAATTGGGTTCCGTCGCCCTAATATGAATAGTAATGTTGGTAGTACAACAAGACCGTGGAAACCGAGTGCTAATACGACTGTCATACTGTATTTACCAACAGCTGCTAATTCTGGTAAGAATTCAGCGAAGCCACCTGCTTCACCTATTCTGCCTGCAATTAACCCAAAAATACCTACGGGTGCCAGGAGCATAATCCAGTTAACAATCTGCATCACAGCTTCATTAAACGCGTTGAAGATAGCAATTGCCGGTTTACCTACATCCCCAATAACTGACAACGCAGCCCCTATGAAAAGTGAGAAAAAGATAAGCGGCAGAATATCCATATTCGCCATCGCTTTAAAAATATTTGATGGAATCATGCCCTGTTTTCCGGTTTCTGAATTACCTAAGAAAACTTCCAGAATGGTCTGCCCCATAGTACGTTCTTGTTTGCCTTCAACCTCTGAAGCAATTGGTAGTGAAATTGCAACACCAGTACCGGATTGTTCGACTCTCAGATCAGTAAATTGGTTTTCTGCGATCATCAAAGTCTTACCACTCTCTGTTATGACGTAGTCAATTTCACCGGACAAGTCTTGCCAATTTGCCACAGTCACATGATTGTTTTCAATAGATTCTATTTCCCCTACCAAGTTTTGGTCAACAAGTGTGATTATAAATTTGTTGGAATAGTCTTCTTTAATTTGCCCCTCTGGTAGCGTTACAGTAAGATTATTCTCACCACTCAGTGAATAAGAAAGTTGGGGATATCTGTCCCCTTCTTTTGATAACTCTATCCCCTTACCAGGGGCAATGATGTTGACGAGAATCATCCCAATGACAACAGAAATGGCAGTCGTTGCCATATAATAAAGGACGGTGCGTCCCCCAATGGAACCGAGGTTGCGGATATCACCCAAGTTTGTGATTCCTACGACCATTGAAAATATTACAAGGGGTACTACAACCATCTTTAGTAAGGTCAAGAAGATGTCACCTAACATTTCGGTGTGTTTAGCAAACTCTGGTGCGAAACCCCCGACAAGTGCACCGACAACAATAGCGATGACTATGCCAATAAGAAGTCCAAAGTTGCTTTCTGAATTTCCGTTATTACTCATAGTAAATTCCTTTTTGTAGGTAGAATATTTCCTCTATATTCATTTTGTTACAGGATTGATGAATGAATAATATAGTAAACTTTGGAATTAATTGGACATTATGTTCGGTTCGGTTAGAAAACCGAACCTACCGCGGGTGTTGAGCATCAAACTTTTAGTTTGTGTCCACATCTGCACAAACTAACAGGTTGATGCTCAGAAGTGTCCCATTAATCATAGGTTTTACTATAGATTAATGTCAATTACGACTTGTTCCTATATATCAATATCTACGCGAATTGACAACTCTTCAAGTTGTGCCTCCGTCACAGTTGACGGCGCATGGGTAAGTGGGCAAAGCCCTTGTTGCGATTTTGGAAACGCTATTACCTCGCGAATGTTTTCCTCGTTCCGCATTAACATCACGATGCGGTCAAGCCCTGGTGCGATCCCCGCATGTGGTGGTGTGCCATATTCAAGTGCATCAATGAAATAACCGAACCGATTTTTTACGTCCTCAGGTTTGATTTTCAGAATATCAAAAATCTTCTGCTGAACATCCCATCGATGTATCCTAACACTCCCGCTACAGATTTCTGACCCGTTGCACACTAAATCATAATGTTGGCTCTGAACTTTGCCAGGGTCTGTATCTAATAGCGGTAGTGTCTCTTCAGTCGCACCAGTGAAAAGATGGTGAAATGGTTCATATCTATTCGCCTCTTCGTTCCACTCAAACAACGGGTAATCAACGATCCATAAGAAGTTGTACCGATTTTCGTCAATCATGTTAAGTTTGCGACCAAGATGTAAACGAAGGTTGCCGAGTGCGTCTGCGACAACTTTGGGGCGGTCAGCAACAAAAAACATGATGTCGCCCGGTTTTGCCCCCATTCTCTCTTGTGCCGTTTCGAGATGCTCAGTTTTGAAAAACTTGACGATGCCTGATGAATATTTAGATTCTGGCTGGTCGTCTGCTGTAACCTTAATCCAAGCCAATCCTTTTGCTCGATAAGTAGCAACGAACTCTGTTAAGTCCTCAATGTCTTTTCTTGAAAAATCCGCGCCTCCTGGAACAGCGATGCCTTTTACCTGTCCACCTGAAGATAGGGCACGAGTGAACACCTGAAAATCGCAATCTGCCATCACATCAGAGAGGTCCGTAAGTTCCATACCAAATCGCGTATCCGGTTTATCATTACCGAACCGTGCCATCGATTCATGGTATGGTAACCTTAAGAAAGGCGTTTGAACGGGAATGTCGCCAGCTTCCTCAAATATCCGCTTCATTAAACCTTCTGTAATCTCAAGCACATCGTCAACACCTGCGAAGGACATTTCAATATCAAGCTGTGTGAACTCAAGTTGTCTATCGGCGCGGGTATCCTCATCGCGAAAACAGCGTGCGATCTGAAAATAGCGGTCAACCCCACTCATCATCAGAATCTGTTTGAACTGTTGCGGTGATTGTGGGAGCGCATAGAATTTGCCGGGATAAAAACGGCTTGGGACAAGGACATCGCGTGCCCCTTCTGGTGTGCTATTCATCAAAATAGGTGTCTCAATTTCGAGAAATCCCTGTTCATTCATATAGTTGCGGGCTGTAAGGGCAGCTTTGTGCCGCATTTCAAGCGTTTTCTGCATCTCTGGTCGCCGCAAATCAACGAACCGATAACGCATCCGAATATCTTCTGCTACCTCAATATCGTCTTCAACTGGGAAAGGTGGGGTTTTGGCGGTATTAAGAATATTAAGCGAATCTACCGCTACCTCAATCTCACCTGTAGCAAGTTCTGGATTTACTGTTCCTTGATAAATATTCAGCTTGTCTGCTTCACGTTCTATATCGTAAGTTCTATTATTTTTTATATCGGTAAGAAGCCAACGTTTATCAGGTTCGCGAACATTAACTTTTACGTCATCAGACAGTGTGTATTTAGTATCCAAATCCGAAAAAAGGGATCGAAATTCGGTTGACAACGGTGTTCCATTGGCAAGTTCCGCTTGAAATGCTGCATCTGCATTGAAGAGAAGTTCGCCCGGTGCACGTTCACGGACTGTTCCGCTAACGTTCAGGACAAATTCACTTCTAACAGAATCGGCAAGCGCGTGTGCCTTTTCGTCTATCTGTGGGTCAAAGACTACCTGTGTAATCCCTGTTCTATCGCGTAAATCCACGAAAATAACACCGCCATGGTCGCGACGGCGCCTCACCCATCCATTGAGTTGAGCAGTGGTGTCGGCATCGCTTAAACGCAAGTCACCACAATAATGTGTCCGTTTTAGAGAAGGTTCTTGGGACATAATAGGTCTGTATTTCCTCCTATTTTTCTATCGCTTTAAGTTCGTTTTGTATCTGTTCTTTGTAACTGAGTAAATTACTTGGATTTAAGGCACGAGAAATTTCCGCATCAATAACTTTCAAAGCGTTTTCATAATGTTCGTGCTGTTTATTAGGTTGATTCATAACGTGATATATTCTACCAAGCATATAGTGTGAACGCCATGAATTAGTATCTGTGTCCACCCCTTTTTGCGCATACCTTTTTGCTTCATCAACATTTTCTAATAACAAATGGAGCCGTGCCATCGCAGCAAAAATCAGTGCGGGTAAATCAGAATCAAGCTGTTCTAATCGTTTGTAGGTGCGAAGCGCCTCTTTGTAACGTTCTTGTTCTTCATATAGCGGTCCCAAGAGAAAATATATATCTGGTCTATTCGGATCGCGCTTGAGCAATTTCTCAAGTTCAGTTGTAGCTTCCTTGAGTTTTCCTTGCAACTGGTACGCTATCGCCAAATTTAGGATCCCTTGAATGTCATCTGGGTTTTGTCGTATGGCTTCTTGTGCCTGCTTTTCCATCAGTTGGAGTTCTTCCTGTTGACCTTCACGAATTAAACCTGAAACGACCCCGAAGTTGTATCGAATTGTTTCGTCAACCGGATTATCTCGGACCGCCTCGTTCATCAAGGCACTTGCACTTTCAAGTTGTGCTGTCGGATTGGTAATCTGTGCTTTGGCATAAGCGATCTGTCCCAGAATTAATTTCTGTGTTGCATCAAAATAAGTGTTGACCTTCTCTCTAACAGCCTTTTTCTCGGCAAGTGTCGCTCCGTAATTCTGAAGGTAAGGGGTAACGCGTTCTCTATGTTCTTTCATGCCTACGATATTTGGTGCTGTGGAACTCACTAAATCTTCACCTTTGAAGAATTCTAATCTTGGCCGATCATCTGTATGAATAGGCACATCACCCGCATACTCTCGAACCGTTTCAGGTCCCATCATAAATGAGTCCAGCAGCGACATGCCATCCAAATCATCTGCAGCGAGTCCTTCACGGATACTCGGAATCCGACTACGCGCCATAAAGTTTTCGTAGTCTATGAAAAGCGGTTTTTTTGTACCGATAAGGATCACAAAATCAGGTGTGTATTTGTACCAGAGGGTCGTTTCTGGAAACACATTGATAAATGTGCGAACAATCATCTTATAGTGCATCTCTGGTAAACGATGTAACGGAACCCATTGACACATAACCCCATCATCAGTCAAGATTCTTTTACACAACTTATAAAAGTCTTCTGTATATATATTGGAACTACCGGCACTCACAAGCGGATGGATAATACCTGTTGAAATCATATCATACTTCGTTTGCGTCATTAAGATATGGTTGCGTCCATCATTAATCGTATAATTAAATAGTCGGTTTTCAAATATGTTGCCATTAACATGTTTGAAATGTTCCTGTGCTGCAGAAATTACCCCTTTTGATAATTCTATTGCCTCAACTTGCACACCGTGTTGTGTGATTGAGTGTGAGGTAAGTCCCATGCCAAATCCCACGACAAGCGCACGTTTCGGATTGGGGTGTAATAGCAACGGCAAATGTGCTATGACGCGATGTGAAGGGGAATCCCACCGCGAAGCATCAGCTGCTTGATTCGCATCTACATAAAGTCGATAAACGCCTTCGTCATCCTTCAACGTCGTTACCGTCGCGTCTATTTCCTCCTTGTACTCAACAACTTCATCGCCCGGACGTTGTGTTTTGTAAATCGTGCTTTTTAAGAAAAGCGGTTGACTCAAAGTCAGTAATACAATAACAGCTAACCCAACATTGAGTATCGGCACAGCGATGCCTATCCCTTGAAAAACAGACCTGGTGCCACTTCTTGATGCGGTTTCACCTATTTCAGCACCTTCAGACACACGTAGTCCTTTCAGAACAAGCAGACACCCGATACCTGTGTTTAATGCTACGGTCAACACAATGCTTGGACGAATGCCCAAAAGTGGAATTAACAAAAACCCCGCACAAAACGCTCCCAAAATACTTCCGACTGTATTGATAGCGTAGACATTGCCAATACTCCTGCCGAGTTGACGTGCATTGCCAGTATAGATTTTGGTAACAAGCGGAAAACTTGCACCCATCAAAAATGTAGG
This sequence comes from Candidatus Poribacteria bacterium, assembly GCA_965221425.1. Lineage (GTDB taxonomy): Bacteria > Poribacteria > WGA-4E > WGA-4E > WGA-3G > MSPOR6. The sequence goes on from OZ244889.1 coordinate 3,808,244, forward strand.
GAGACTCATCACAACGAAACAGGAAAAGAATGCCCAGAATCTACTTCCACCGAATGTTGATTGGAGCGCGTAGGTTATCCCATATAATCTCTCAAACGCGGGCATAAGGATAAGCGCAAATAGACCGATGCCGAGTTGGATGATGCCGAATATCGTAACAGGTTGCTTTATCCTGTCAACCCACCGCGCTAAAACCATGCTGCCAAGGGCAATACCGAACAGAAACGCAGCGAGCATTGTGGCAAATGCGTAAGTGGTACTGCCAAGAAAGAATACGAGAATACGAGTCCACAGCACTTCATAGGCTAAAGCACAGAAACCTGAAATTCCTATTGCCCATAGAACCAATTGCCGTTTTTGTTTGCTAATTTCAGGTATTGCAGTTTCCTGTTCACTCGCTACAGATTCCGCTTGCTCTGCCGACTCCCCTTCTTCTATCTTGTGTGCATGCCGTGCTAATACCAATGCAACCAACGCAACACCGAAGTTAATTGCAATTGCTACACCGAGTGACCATTTTATGCCCAATGCCTCAATCAAGAAAAATCCTGCTGCCACAGTGCCGATGACAGCGCCAAATGTATTCAACGCATACAGAATCCCGATGTTCGTGCCAAGTTGTTCCAATCTTTTCACAAAAAATCGCGTCAGGACAGGTAAAGTGCCACCCATCAATGTAGAAGGAATTAATAATATGCCAAACGTTAGGGCAAAACGGATGAGTGAGAGCGTATAGAATTCGGATGTAATGTTGCGGTAGATAAGCACATAGAGACCAGTGAGAAGGGTTAATAGCAGCGGCCAGATGAGGCAAAATCCACCGATGCCTGCTTCAAGGAGGGCGTAAAGTTTCAGAGGCGATATTTTGCTTTCATCTATTTTTCTGCCGAAGTAGTAGCTGCCGAGTGCGAGCCCTGCCATGAAGGCTGTTAGCACGGTACTTGTCGCAAAAACAGTGCTACCGAAGACAAGTGTCAGTTGCCGCATCCATATTACTTCATAGATGAGGGCACTTGCGCCTGATAGGATAAAGATGAGCCAAACGAGGAATTTTATGTGTCGCATTTTAGTGGTTATTTCTGAAATTGCGTTCGTTAAGAAATAGCATTAATATCCCGATACTTTTTATAGGCAAATTCAAGAATTGGAAGTAGTTCATCTATTTCAGTGTGTTTCGGATAGACAGCCTGATGGTCGTCAGTCAGATAATTATCCATATTACAATAATTACTCAAATTTACCGCTTCAGATTTCGTTATCCACACGGTTAATTTAGCAGACCTTTTAAGGTTAACGCCAAACACCCTCCTATTACGATAGTAATAAGCAATATAATGTTTCTGGTATCCAGGCTCTAAATCCCATTCTTTTTCGTCAATAATATTTTGCAATTCTGCAAGTTTAGTATTGCATTCATGTACTATATGGCTGGAATATTCTTCTCTGTATAACTCTCTTTTATCTGAAGGAACTAAACTGCTAATCTTATCAACCGTCCACGTCCCTTTTTTCCCGACTGAGTTAACAATGACAGAATTATCACTCTCATTTTCAACGGTAACAGGTTCTGGTTCCTGCCCATAAGATAATCTTAACCGTTCTGGATTCCATATATTTTTAGCAATTAACTGATAGAGTTTTTGTCGTTTATCAAGATCTTCTTTCTTAAAATTGGGATGAGGATGGAATGGAAGTTTGCTATTTTCTATGAACTGCTTAAATCCAGGATATTTTTCATAAGCTTTTTCATGAAGACTTTGAGCGAGTAAATTTTCCTTTAAATAATGTTCACGCTTTTCTTGATAATGTGAATTACCGTAACTAATGTTGTTATTCTTAGGTAGAAGCAGTAACCCACCGATGCGATCACGATATGCTTCAAACTCAGATTGATGAGAAAATTCATCACGGTACAATTCATAATTATTTGCCCAAATATGTTCTATCTCATAATTATTATTACCTTTACGTCTAACGTACTCAGTATAAAGTGAAGGCTGCTTGGATTTAACTTCTATATAGTTTGTTATACGAGCGAGTATTTCATGAATCTTTGGGCCGTTTTGACCATGCAGATGAAGCATTTTATTTCCAAAGGGTTTGGTTTCTACCTGAATACGTTTATATAATATCTCCTTTAATTCTTCGCTACTTTTTCCACGAATAAGTGGTATAATTGAAGAAAGCTTATATTCATTCGTAACTTGCTGCTCTCGCCAAATATAATTATCCATGCGATTCCGGGCTATTGAGTCACCGTTCCAGATTCGTCGATTGATGAAGATATCTAAGTAGGTTAAAACGATATGTAATTTTCGTAATGCTTCTTCATCATTATCTCCTACTCTTAATGGAGATAATAGAAGAGTATATTGTAGTGTAAAATTGTTCTGAGCGTTGTAAAAAACACATTCAAGTCCAGATTTAAGAGAATTTGCAGCATCACGTAAACGTAAATACCAAGAACTGTAAAATTCGAAGTCTTGTTCAATGAAGTTTGCAACGGCATCACTTGTAGTAAGACCGAGTTTGTCTTTATTTTCCTCATCACGGACCCAACGGTGAAATTTAGCACCGATACCTTCATAGTCACGAACCGTATCTGCAAATTGACTACGTAACCAAGCTTTTATTGCCTCAGACTCCTCATTCGATCCAAGTTCCTTAAGTTTCTGAATCCACTCATCCCAAACTCTTTTTGCGCTGTTTCTACGGACAGAATCGGTAATGTTTGATAACAGATTTCCTCTAAGCATCTCGGTTTCAGTAAGAGACACGCCCCGCTCATTCATTGTTTCAAAAACAGTGTAAGCATGATCTTCAGTTACTGCTGTAATTTCTACCAAATCAACTTTCTGAAGCAACCAATCAACAAAATAAGGAAGCATATCTTCAGAAAAGGCGGAGTGTTTTTGAATTTGTTTGTAGCATCTCACTATGTTCTGAATGGATTCAGACTTGTCTGCTTTAAAAGCATCTAAAGATTCCTTGGAAAATAGGGTATCCATAACCGATTTTCTCTCTATGATGTCTAAATTAAACGATTTTTCACCGTAATGCATAGAGAAAATCAACGGCAATACTTGGCCTTTCTGGTTCTCATCTTCAAGCGAATGATAGAGAAAAATAAGCAGCAGCGTCAATGTTGTAAGTCTTTGTTGTCCATCAATAATATAACGTTTAGTGCTTTCTTTACGAACGACAATTGAACCAAGAAAATAATGACTATATTTATCGACCTCAGTACGATCATGAGTTTCATCGTAATTCCTTTGAAACTCATCAGTAAGATCCTTTATAAGTTCAGATACCTCTTTATCCTTCCAAACATATTCACGCTGATAAAAATCAAGATCGTACTTTTTATTATCAAGTAAGTCTTTTATTGTTTTTTCCTTACTTTTAATCTCTATCATCAAAAAGCCTCATCATATCAATTTGATATATTATTCAGCATATAATACCTAATCTATTCCGAAATTTCAAGCAGAATCTTCCAATCGCACAATATACCGATAAGTTGTAGAGAAGATTATGTCGACCTATGTGTTCCATAAACCTTATTTCCTGCCTGAAGGAACTTCCTGCAACACAGGAATAACGTAACATCGAATAATCACCCTATCTATCGTCTCTGTTTGGACGCGTGGTTCCGGTTCGGCACGATGGTCGAAAACAACATAATATCCTTCACGCACAGGTCCTAATTTGAGATACGCGGTCAGTTGTTTCTTACCTGCATCATAGAGCCGTTCTCCCTCCCAAATCTTTGTTTCAACGATATGCTCGTGTCCGTTGTGAACGATAATCATGTCCATCCTGCCGCGTCCCGTTTGTGCTTCAAGGAACATTGCACCACGAATCAGGCTAACAAAGTGGTCAAGATAGGCGTAGAGAAGGTCTTGTCCAACAAATTCTTTTGGGGTTTCTGGGACTTGGAGTATCCGATACCCAACGCGTGCAATGAAATTTTGGAAGTTTTCAAGCAGCAGTTCCATATTAATTTGTCGCAGACCCGAACTGTCTGCGACCGGTGTGAGATAGTCCTGATGCCCGCTGCGTGTGTCTGTTACTCTTCTATCATACCCAATTTTTCCTCTAACCGCACAATATGCCGATAAGTCGTAGAGAAGATCATGTCAAGCGTCCCAATGTCTCTTACCTCAAGCGGCGCACGTGAAAAAACGCGCCGTAACGATTTCAGATACGTCTCCCATTCCTGATTATACGGAGACATGCCCACTTTATCTAACAAACGGATAACCCGTCCATAAAATTCCTCTAAAGCGTTGACTTCAGCATAGTCAATTTCTGTTGGCGCATGTTCCCCTAAACTTGCAATAAATACCTCATAAGCGAATATCTGCACAGCTTGTGCCAAATTCAGAGATGGATTTTTGGTTGCCATCGGCACACTTGCTGTCAACTGACAGAGGCTTATCTGATCTGTGGATAAGCCGAAGTCTTCACGCCCGAAAAGGAGTGCAACAGGTTTATCCTGTGAAATAGAGGCGATAGTGTCTGCAGCTTCACGAGCGGTTACAGGAGTTGGCAAGCGCATATCACGGCGACGGTGTGTTGTGCCGACAAGATATTGGACACCTTCAAGTGCATCTTTTAGTTCAGGAACAACATGACAGTTTTCCAAAATATCTTTTGCCCCGTGTGCCATGTACCATGCCGCGTCTACATGCTGAAATGGAACAGGATTCACAAGGTAAAGCTGCGACAGTCCCATCCCTTTCACAACTCTTGCGACAGAGCCGATATTGCCCGGTTCGCGCGGTTCAAAAAGGATGATTCGGATGTTCGCAAGATTCTCGGGGACTGGGACAGGAATCGCACGAAAACTCTCTGTCGGTTGAATTGGTTTGTTGAAATTTTCTGTTGACATACTAATAAAGGTATCTGAAATAACACAAATTGTCAAGTGGAATTGTGTGAGGTCAGGGTTATTTAGTTTTAAAGTTTTCCGTTAATGAGTAGGATTGATAGTTTATGTCGTCCGTCCAAATCAACGCTATGAATGCGCTTTTGGCATTCAGCGGGTTTCGCTTGTGCTTTCCCTTATGTGTCAACTTAAAGTTGATTTAAAGGTAGCAGGCACGCTCCGCGTGCCGTCCGCTTTACATTTTAGGGTGGATGGCACACGGCGTGTGCCTACTACTTTGCATACATATTAGTTTATATCAAAATGTGAAAATATACCAGAAAACTAAAAAACCCTGGTGTAAGGCGAGGTTGCTTTCGTAGATACCTGTTATAGCGGAAGATATTTAATCATGAGTTGCATCACAGCACCAGAGATGAGAGGCACTGTCAGGTTATCGTCTATTCGGAAGGGGAGGAGTTCCACAAGGGTTGCGACAAACGCCCCAGTAATACCGACGACCGGGTTTAACTGCTTTAACCACAAAAGCGTAATGGCAGTGCAAACGATAAAACACGCGGCACTTCCCTCCAAACTCTTATTGCCGATAAGTCTTGTACGTCCCCACCTTCTCCCAACTAAGGCGGCAGCCGTATCACCTAAAATAATAAAAAAAATACAGACGATAGCAATAGATTTCTCAAAAAAGAAAATACATAGTAAGATGCTGACGATATAGTAAGTCGCACCGGTAATTGCGCCTTTTTGTTCGTGGGTGCGAAGGATGGATTTGAAAACGCAAAAAAAGAGATCTCGGAAACGTTCAGATACCCACTTCAAGAATTCTACTATTACTGCAATACCTGCTAAACAACCGACAATAAGCAACATAGTGGACTTTTCTAATACAATATAAAGTAAGGGTAAGAAGAATCCTGCCAGATGGGTCGTTTTTCTGAGCAATTCCGTAATCATGAATTTGAAGTTTCCACGCAATAAAATTAAACTTGTGTTCGGTTAATTATTACAGATTTACACAAATAGACACAAGTAAATAATTTCTTGTATTTGGCAAAAAAATTACACAATTTTGTTTCAATTTCGGGTTAAAATTTTTTTATTATTGGAAATTGCTTTGGGGATAAATAGTGCAATCAAAAATCAACGAACTAAAATGAGAGGAAAAATGAGAGGCGTTTGCATCGGATTGTTGTTCTTAATATTCGGTATTGGATTTATCTTTGCTCAAGAAACACAACAGACCATAAAAATCACAGGTGTTGTCATAGACAGTGATACGAATACACCTTTAGCGGATGTGACGATAAAAGTAGTAGATACAAACATCAAAGTAAAAACTGATGAAACAGGTGCATTTTCTTTAGAATTGCCTGTTGGCACGTACGCTTTTCAAGTGTCTGCGCCGTTCTATAACGCTGCTGTACTTTCTGATATTAAAGTCAACGTCCAAGGTTTATCGGAGCCATTACAGGTAATACTTGAACCACAAGTTGTAAAGTTAGATGCGATTAATATGAGGGTTAGATTAAGCCAATCTGGAGAGCGCGGTCTTCTTGAAAAACGGATGCGGAGTTCTCGAATTGAGGATAGCATTAGTACTGAAGAAATCAGCAAGCTGCCAGACTCCTCAGCGGCTCAGGCAATTAAGCGTGTAACAGGTGTCAGTATTGTAGGTGGCAAATATGTATTTGTTCGTGGGTTAGGTGAACGTTATAGTAACACGCTTCTCAATAATGTTGAGATTCCGAGTCCGGAACCGAATCGTCGGGTTGTCCCGATGGACATCTTCCCGGCAAGCCTGCTTGCGAGTCTACAAACTGTGAAAACATTTTCTCCTGACCAACCGGGCGGGTTTGCTGGTGGTTCGGTGCAGGTTTTTACAAAAGACTTCCCTGAAGCGTTGATGATGTCGCTGTCGCTGTCAACCGGATTTAATACACAAGCGACTGGTACGGAAGGATTGACATACCCTGGTGGAAATCTTGACTTTTTAGGATTTGATGACGGTTCGCGTAGGTTACCAGAAATTATTGAAGAAAAAGCTGATAAAATTCCTATTCGTGAACGTGGTCGTTTCACCACTACAGGATTCACACATGAAGAGATTCAAGAGTTTGGACGTGCTTTCTCTAATGTTTGGTCCTATGAAAGACAAACCATCCCCGTAAATCAAGGTTATAAATTCAGTATCGGCAACAGCAACACAATCTTTGGCAAACAATTCGGTTATCTCGGTGTCATCTCTTACGGTAATAGCCACAGTTACAGTACGCAAGAACGTAAAGATTTTCGTATCGGCTTAAATGAGGTTCTTTCTCCGGTTACAGATTACTTTATTGAACAGAGTGGACATGAAGTGGATTGGGGGAGTGTCGTAAGTGCGAGTCTGCGATTTTCACCGGATCACATTCTCAGTTTACGAACACTTACGACCCATGCTGCAGAAGACCAAACACGTACCTGGGAGGGAGATAATGCCGATAGAAATACGATATATCGAAGTACCCGCCTCCGATTTGTTGAACGTCAACTCTTCTCAGGACAATTGGCTGGTACTCACGGGTTCAATTTTGGAGAGCCGGAAATTAAAAACGCTCATAAGGAAGAAAACGCTGATTCTATGGAAATGCAATCAGATCAATCTGACCTTTCTATGGAATGGCGACTCACTTATTCGCGTGCAGCGCGTAATGAACCCGATACACGCGAGACTATCTATGAAGATGACGGTGATGGAACGTACATATTCCGTGATTCTTCAAATAGCGCAAGTAGATACTTTTTCGACCTTGAAGATGATGATTACAACGCACGGGTCGACTGGAAATTACCCATCAGGGAAACAGGTTTCTTCAAATTTGGTGGGCTTGTACGTGATAGATCCCGCGCGTTTGATGTTCGGAAATTCAGATTCCATCCCTCAGATAATGTTGACGCGACAGTTGATCTGTCGTCATCGCCGGAAGCCCTTTTCCAAACCGAAAATATTGCGCCGCGCGTCTTTGAGTTACGTGAATCCACCCGACGATCCGATAACTACGAGGCAGACCACAGTGTTTACTCAGGATATCTGATGCTTGACATTCCTCTCACCCAAAAATGGCAAGTGATGACAGGTTTGCGGTGGGAACACTCTGATCAAGTTCTTACAGCTTTCGATCCGTTCTCCACCGTAGTATTGGAAAAGAACAAGGCAAATTTGAAAACCTCTGACGGACTTCCAGGCCTTAACATCACATATCGTTTAACGGAGCGGATGAATTTGCGACTTGCTGTATCACGCACAGTTACACGTCCAGATTTGCGAGAACTCGCACCTTTTGAGTTTACAGATTTTGTCGGTGGTAGAACAATACTTGGAAATACTGACCTTGAGCGGACGCTGATTGATAACTACGACTTCCGTTGGGAAATCTTTCCAGACACAATCGGTGGTGGAGTAGTCGCTATCAGTGCTTTTTATAAGAAATTCCATAGACCCATTGAACAGATTATTGAACCGCAAGCCGAAGTTCGCATTACTTATGCAAATGCAGAAAGTGCTAACAACTACGGCTTGGAATTTGAAGTGCGTCAGAACTTAGGTGTGCTCTCCCCCAAATTGAGTGCCTTTTCAATTAATACAAACGCTGCGTTTATTGCGTCCAGAGTCGGACTCCCCGAAAATGTTGGCATTCAAACTTCCTCCGAGCGCCCCTTGCAAGGACAGTGTCCATACATCATTAATCTTTCATTGGGATATGAAGAGCCAAACTGGGACATTTCAAGTTCAGTTGCATACAACATTTATGGACGACGACTCTCTGATGTAGGGAACCATGGCGCACCAGATGTATATGAACAACCGCGTGGCCAGTTAGATATGAGTTTTAGTCGGACAGTCGCTGATGCATATAAATTTAGTTTCTCTGCTAAAAATTTACTTGACCGGTCTGTCCAATTCAAACAGGGTGAGGCAACATCTGTTAAATACAAAGTCGGTAGGTCGTTCTCATTCGGGATAAGTTACAACCTATAACCAGCTAAGGCTATCTTTTCGCCTTGTCGGAGAGCAAATTTTCTCTTTACTGTTTGGCAATGGTGTAAGGTAGTTTTAATAAAAAGTCGTAGTATCGTTAGTATTTTGCAACAATTAAAGAGTATTTTTAACGTGACAGAAATTGATAGCAGTGACCTTAAATCAAGATGATTGTTAGGTCGCAATCATGAACGCCTACTCATCATACATAGTGGGATATAAAATATAAAAAAAGGAGCTTAGTAAAGCTAATGTCAAATATTGCGTCAACCCTGAAATCCGTATGGATACAAGGAAAACTTAATTGGTTGTTCCAAATAATGGTTATTTTCACAGTCGGATTAGCCTTGGTTTTTGCCGGGTGCGGAGAAAGTGAACCCGATCCTGATCCCGAACCCGATTCTGTAGATTGGGAAATCATCACTGTTGACGGGCGTGATCTCGCTGTCCTTCAAGGTGACCTATCAGAAGATAAAACCCTTTCATCAGATTATGATTATGTGTTACGTGATGCCGTGTTTGTCAAAGACGGTGTAACGCTAACGATTGAACCTGGTGTCACAATTTATGGGGAAAATGCCACGAACGGCACCCTGATCGTTGCACAAGGTGGGAAGATTATGGCTGAAGGTACAGCCGATGCACCTATCGTAATGACAAGCGATGCAAAAATTGGAGAACGTGGTCGTGGTCAATGGGGTGGTTTGATTATTAACGGTAGAGCACCAACGAATCAAGGTATTACATTCGGTGAAGGTGATACAGGTGCTTTTGGTGGTGATAATCCTGCAGATAGCAGCGGTGTGTTACGTTATGTCCGTATTGAATATGCGGGTATTGAGTTTAGTGCAGACAACGAATTGAACGGTATCGCCTTCCAAGGTGTCGGTTCAGGGACTGTTGTAGAATATGTCCAGGTACACATGAACCAAGACGATGGGATTGAAATGTTCGGTGGCACTGTTAATCTCAAATATGCGCTTGTCACTGGTGCTCGGGATGATTCGTTTGACTGGACCGATGGTTGGACAGGGAAAGGTCAATTCTGGGTTGCTCAACAATACGGTGACGACGCAGATAACGGTTTTGAAAACGATAACAGTAGTAAAAATAACGAAGCAACGCCACGTTCGGCACCGACGATTTATAACGTAACACTTGTCGGTGATCCGGATGGCCCCGAAAGTGATAACGGTATGTTGATTCGGGAAGGTGCCGCGGGCACATACGCTAATTTCATTGTTACAGGCTTTACCAAAGTCGGACTTGATGTCAACAATGAATCATCACATAAGCAAGCTGACGATGGCAACTTGATTGTTAAGAACAGCATCTTCTTCTCCAACGGTAAGGGTAACTTCGGTGATGAAAAAGATGATGACGGTTTTGACGAAGCAGCATGGGCAAAGGGGCTTGGCAATGTTGAAACCAACCCGAACCTCAAAGATGCATTCAACAAGGACAATCCGGATTTCAGGCCCAGCGATGGCACTTCTTCTGTTAGTGCGGCTTCGCCTCCTTCGGACGGTTTCTTTGATACTGTAAACTTCGTCGGCGGTGTAAGTCCTTCTAACAACTGGACAACAGGTTGGACAACGAGTGCACGGAACTAAACAACGTAGTACTACAATCCCCACTCGGTGCTACCTCTCTTACGTTGCGACTGCAGTTCTACTGTTTAGCAGCTGTTTGATAGGGTGTGAGCAGCGAGCGTGGGAAAACAGTCTCGACTCGCCAGACCAACTCGGTCTGGCAGTCGTTGACGCTTTAAATCAGAAAAATATTGAAAAGTTAAACGAGTTGCGGGTGCAACGGAAAGAATACCTTTCTTGGATTTATCCCGCTTTTCCAAAAAGCAATTTTCCACCTGATTTTGCTTGGTCAAATCTAAATAAAAAATGTAACGTCGGCATGAGAAGGTGGATTGACCGATACGGCGGCCTCAACCTTAACTTCGTAAATATACGATTCGACAAACCGACAGAATCTTATAAAGGGTTCCAACTTGTACGTGGAACCGTTTTGACGTTAAAAAGTTCTGAGGGACAAGAGCTGAATTTGAAGATTCTTGGTTCCGTTGTCCTGAAGGGTAATCGTTATAAACTACTCAGTTATGATGATGGTTAAGTTCGGTTTTACCCGTGAATTGAATTGTTTTTATATCCTTTTGGTATGATACATATCGAAAACTGAATCTATAAATATAGGCAAATGCCTTTTCCAAAATCTGGGAGGACAAAATTGAATGAGTTACGCACTCTCTAATTATACATCTGGCAAACAGAGAAGGAAACGTCTAAAAAAGATGGTAGCGGCTGATGGTGAAGATGTTAAAGCACCAAACGTTGCCAGGCGGATAACATCTGAAAAAGCATCCGAAGTTTCAATCACAGTTGTTGATGCGCAACGTGAAAGTCGCCAGGCATCCAAAAAATGGAAAGCGAAGGCAAGGAAGTACGCATTCGGACTTGCAATAGGTCTTCACGCTGCCGCTTTTATTTACCTCGGTGTTTGGTTTGTGAAAAAGACAGTTTTGCAGAGGCACACAGATACAGTGCAGAGTGTTGTTGTGGACAAACCGCCCCCACAAACAAAACGCATCAGTGCCCCACGCGAGGCTCAGAAAACAGCAAAACCGAAAGCCGTTGAAATCCTTGTACCGAAAAGCAATGCGATAACTACGCATACAAATGTCTCTTTAGGACCAGCAGATTTTACTATCCCAATGACTGAACTGCCATCTGACAATACGATGCGACTCACGGCATCAGGCGCTGGCAGAGACATGATGCCACAAACTCGTCATGTGAAAATTGTTTCCTCAATTCCCAAATTCCAAATGCCAAAGTTTGAAACTACAGGATTAACAATGAAAATGGATATGGGAACAAGTTTAGCCTCTATGGATTTTGGTGCTTCGGCGGATATCGGACTGGCTGCGGCAGATTTTGGGGAAACAAAACAGTCATTCACAGAGTTTTTGAGACAGGTACGTGAACGGATTAAAGAGGTTCAGCGTTTTCCACCAAACGTTCGGAATTTAGAAGAAGGTTCTTCAACAACGATACGTTTTACACTTCTGAGAGACGGCACCATCCGGGATCCGAAGGTGTCAAGTTCGTCTGGTTCGCGTGTGTTGGATAGTGCCGCCCTTGCGGCTGTCCAAAACGCAGAACCTTATCCACCGTTCCCCGAAGGACAGTCAGGCAACAGCATACGGCTTGAACTCCCGGTTGTGTTTGAATTGGTTAATTAGTTGTTTAGATTGGTTAAGCTTATATATCCCAAGGGTAGCAATAAGCCACCCTTTTTTATAACTGAAATTGGGGCTGTTCGTTCATGAGTCCTGAAGATAGAATTAGTTGAAAAAAGTTTATAGATTTGATAAGCTGAGTTAGCATGAGATGTCTTCCTAATGTCCTTTGTATTCAAATCTGTAATAGGAGTTTATATGCAAACCCAACGAATCTGTCTCTGGTCAGGGCCGCGGAACATTTCAACAGCATTGATGTATGCTTTCGGACAACGAAGTGATACCGAAATCATTGATGAGCCGTTGTATGCACACTATCTGCATGTCACAGGTGCGGTGCACCCTGGGCGAGAAAAGGTGATGGCATCTATGCAGACTGACGGTGCTGCAGTTATCTGTGACGTTATCCTCGGCCCCTGCACTAAGCCGATTCTATTTATGAAGCAGATGGCACATCACCTCGTTGATATTGACATATCTTTCATGCAGGAAACGATCAATATTTTGCTTATCCGCGATCCGCGGGAGATGCTTCCGTCTTTAATGAAAGTCATTGGGATTCCGACAGTGAAGGATACCGGTTTTAAGATACAAACCGAATTATTGAGAGAATTAAGAGAAATGGGACAATCGCCTCCGATTTTGGATGCTCGGGAATTACTGCTTGCCCCAAGAGGTGTATTGTCAATATTATGTGATCGGTTAGGTCTTCCGTTCGAGGAGTCAATGTTGTCATGGCCACGTGGAGGCCATCCGTCAGATGGTGTTTGGGCACCACATTGGTATCATAACGTGCATCAAAGTGTGGGTTTCGTGCCGTATCAACCGAAACGTGAACCTTTTCCTGAGGCGTTGGAAGGAATTTTATCGGAGTGTTTGCCTTATTACGATATGCTACGCGCTGATGCGATTTGTGGTGATACGTAAAACATGATTTGGAAAGATATTTTTTATGTAAGGATTCACAAGCGGTTAGCTTTGAAGTGAACTGAATTAAACCTTGTAATGTCTTACTTGTCGGACTAACAATTCCAAACCGTACCCCTGTCGTGGTGAACAAGCTATCCGCAAACTACCTACCGCTAATACAATATCTACAAACACCATCTTCCAATTAGGCGTTGTTGAAACTGAAAGCCCTAAGAAGTCAAGAAAACGAAAAAGAAAATTGGCACAACCACAATCCGATACAGGCAATTTTTGCAACAACACATTTGCCAATGCAACCGCAAATATCAGAAAAAGGAACGATGTGAGCATGCCAGCACCACGCGAAAAATAGCCGATACATAACGCTATTCCCAACGTTATCTCTGCCGAGACCAACAGGTAACTTACCGGTTTTACCATGGCAGTCGGTAGCATCTGGTAACTAACTACAGCAGCGACAAAGACACTGAAATTAGCGAGTTTAGCAATACCTGAAAAAAGGAGGATTGTCCCAAGAATCATTCTTAGGGTTGTTACCAACAGTAATGGAATTATCATTCTGTTTCCAATGGGTATCCTAAGGCCTGCCAACCTCTTAGCCCACGCGGAAAGAACTTCACGTTTCGATAGCCGTATCCTAAAAGGACATTCATCAACTGATAGGCGTTTGGACATTCAATGCTTCCGCAATAGGTAATCAGAAGCACCTCTTTGTCTGTTGGCAGGGCAGATAGCGTCTGTTTCACACGGTTGATTGGTAGATTGACCGCACCTGGGATGTGTCCCTGTCTGAAACTGACCGCAGAACGCGTGTCTATGAAAGTTGCTTCGCCTTGTTTCCAAATTTGGTAGACAGCAGGAAAGTCAACTTGCAAGGCGGTATCGCTTGGGGCATCAGGAGTGACAGAAAGCAGCCCGGCCCCATCCATACCCCAGAGTGTTAAGGCTCCAAAACCGATCCAAACGCAAACAATGAGCGATTCCTTCATAATTTGCTGTCCTGTTCTGCGCTCAGAATCGTTTTGGACATCGCCTTGAGATTGTTTTGGAGAACTATGCATTATCTTGTTTTGAGTTGTGCCCAAGTTGAGGTTACTTTTACCTCAGGAGAAATATTTAGTCCAGAAATCGTGAACGAATCAACCCATCCTTCGCCGACCCATTCGTTTGCAATATTAATTCCTTCTATGACAAATCCGAGAATCTCAATTCTATTGAAGTTCTCATCTCGGAATTTCGCACGAAATTCGCCATCCGCGAACAGTAGAAAATTTCCTGAGTTGAAATATAACTCCATCTCTGTCAAAATGTCTGTATTCCATCGGATACGAGGTTCTCGTGACAGTCGAGTCTGAAAAGGATGGCTACTTCCTTTGCCATCAAAACGTCGGGCTCTAATTTCATCCGGAAAAAACACATAAAAAAATGGATCTTCTTCGGGTGTATCAGGAAAATGTCGTCCTACGCAAAAACCGAAACGGACCTTGTCACCACCGAAATTCTTTATTTTTATTGCAAAGTCTCTATAAGGGGCAGGAAATGCGATGAATTGGTAGAGATCATATTGCACCCCCCAATCTCGGTTAACTTCAACGCGTAAAAATCCATCAACGACTTTCCAGACATTATCGTTTCCTACGATATGCCACGCTTCTGGATTCTCGGTGTCAAAATCGTCGTGCCAAGTTACTGCAGAAACGGAGATGGTCCTGCAGAATAAGATAAAAACGATTATTAAGATTTTAGAAATAGTTTGCATCAGTTCACTGCTTGCATGGAATATAGTAAAACCTATAATTAATGAGGCACTTCTGTCCCGCAAACTGTCAGTTTGCGTCTCATTATGCACAAACTAAATGAAGATTTATTTATTAATTCGGTAATTTTTCATTATGTATATTCAGAACATATTAAGTGCTCTTCAGTCCCGTGAATCAACGCCAAATACGCGTTTGGTATTTGTCGGGGACGATATGTTTATAGCAGCGCGGACAACTCATCTCTTAGTCCCGTAGGGACAATATGTTTCGAAGCACATCAACAATAAATATGCCGTTCCTACGGAACTCAAGAGGGGAAGGACAACATTTTTCTATAAACATTGCGTCCCTACGGGACTAAAGAAATTACTGAAATATTTATTTAATCTTCATACAGTTTGTGCTACAGGGTGTCCCAGCGATTAGGTTTCGTGCTTAATTGATCTTTATGCAGTCGTACCATCGGTATGTCCGTTTTCCTTTTCGGCTTAATACACCAGGTTTCCGCTCGACTGGAAAACCGAAGTCACGATTTTTCTGTGTCAAGACATTCCAGTCAGGGGGAAACCATGTTCGGAGGGTTTTACAATGCACTTCAAGGTCTTCACCTTCCCATCCGCCGGTTTTGTAATACATAGGACAAACCCATCTCTCTCTTCCGCGAGCGTACTGTCGCCATCCCATCACAGACGCTTGTGATCGGATAATGTTGCCATCGCGCCAATGCCGTTCAATCCCACTCCAAGGGTAACCTGTTGTCCCTGTTCCACGGTTAATTTCACTCCATCCGAGATCGTCGTGAAGCGTAATATAAGAAACGTTTGTCCCCCAAGGTGTCTCGTCGTCGGCAAAACCCCATTTCTGTCGTCTGTACCAATGTAACGCCCCTGGAATCCGTGACTTGGATATAATTGCGTTTTCAATGGTTTCTATAATATTAAAAAAACCTCTATTGTTATAAGGATTATGCACACCCTCACAGAGTGTTAAGGAGTTTATTTCAGGTCCGAACCACTTTCCGTTTTTACCGGGTGTTCTATAATATGCCCCTGATGCTGCAGGTTCAGCGCGCTCGTTTGAATTTAATTTTGCCTTCGCAAATGTGCTCCAAAACACCACACCTAAAACTGCTAATAGCAGAAAGACATTAAAAAGTATATCTAAATTTTTTCGTAACATCATTTTTAAGGTTATTCCCGTTTCAGGTGTCCCCATGTTGTTGTCAATTTTCGTTTTGGTGATACCGCAATCCCGGAAATCGTAATCTCATCTACCCATGCTTCACCTGTACTCGCTCTATCTGTCACATACCCTACAAGGACAAAACCGATAATATCAATTTTCGACAGGTTCGCGTCCCGAAAATCCATGCGCGCTTCGCCATCACCAAACAACTGAAATCTGCCGCCATCAAAGTGCAGCACCATCTCGTTTAGGACATCTGTATGCCAGCGTTTGCCGGGACCGAGAAACACTTTACCATCTCTTGACGCCTGCATATCATTTGTGAAAAATAGGTAATACCCTGTCTCCTCTATTTCCCCATCGTCATTTAAGAAATGTTTTCCAAGTGCAATGCCGAATTTAATATCTCCTGTTGCGCCGATGTTATTCACTGTAATTGTGAAGGTGTCATAAAGTCTGGGGAAGGCTATAAATTGGTAAAGTTCAAATATGGTGCGCCACTGCTTTTCTGTCTGAATTTCTGCCTTTAGAGAACCATCCTCTATCCGCCATACAGAGTCACTACCTTGTAATTGCCAGCTGTCTTCTATTTCTTGATCAAAG
This sequence comes from Candidatus Poribacteria bacterium, assembly GCA_965221425.1. GTDB lineage: Bacteria > Poribacteria > WGA-4E > WGA-4E > WGA-3G > MSPOR6. The sequence goes on from OZ244889.1 coordinate 3,824,884, forward strand.
TTATCTTGCCACGTAACAGCACTTGCGATTCCTTGTAAAACGAGGAAGGCAAAAATCGTGATGATTATTCTCAAAATGTGTACCATACTTTCATTTGGTTTGAGGATTAGGAATTCAATCAAGGATGCAAGACAGAAAACGCATGCAACAACATATCAGAGATTTTCTTAGACTCGCTGCCAGGCAACTTTTAACATCTCATTAGCGTAATCCTTCCCAGTTGTTGGTAAAGGCAGGGATTTACCCTCGTGCTGGTATTGCTCAATTGTCTCTTCAACGATGTCGCACAATTCTGAAAAAACCTCTTGTTCGTTATCACCGTGGCATCCGCCATAAAAAAGACCTGGACAACTACCAACATAACACTGGTCCTTATCAGACCATTCGACTATTTTTACGTAACGGGTACTTGGTTTCATTTTTTTGATTCCTCAATAGCTGCTTTGACAGCCTTTTCTTGGTAATGTTTCGCGTCTGAACCTAGCTGACCGGAAAGTATAACAAGTTTAGAAACTTTGGGATGCACAAATTTTTTATGACTTCCTTTTCCACCACGGTTTACAAATCCTGCGGTTTCAAGATCTTTAATGAGTTCTTTAATTTTACGGGGCATGTGTCGGATTTAGATTAAATTTTGATTCTGTTTGTTCGTTCTCTTGACGTTCTTTTAATTTTTCATAGATGGGACAGCAAATGGTGTTCCATCTGCCTTTCCAATGTAGATATGATGTGTATTATCACTACAGATTGGAATGGCAACCTGCTTCTGGATGTAAACACGTCTATATGTTTTCGCCTCTTTTTCAAATACCGACTGGACAGCACGAATACGCAAATTATAACGTTCCTGAGTCAAATTTGAAAACGAAAATCTGCCCTGCGCGTCTGTTTCCATTTCAAAACGGTCTAAGGTCAATGACATATCATATTGGCTTAGTTCCCACGGATACCACGAACGCGACACCAAAGCATTCTGCACAGGTTCGCCTGTAGCTTCCCAAAGCACTTGTCCCTTTATCCCTAATGTTGGTTTATCCGCAACGATGAGTACTTCTTCACCATCCGTAGATGCTTTCACGTTCATTTCAATTGCAGCAATACCGGTTCCCATAATATAGAGTTTATATTTTTCCTCAAAGAGACCATCTAATACGAAAGTCGTTTCTGTTATTGGAAATCGTTTGGACAGAAGTGGCCTGTTCAATGTTAGCGGATTCAGCGTCGATGCCATTTTGGCATTTTCAGGGAAAACTTTTACCTCATAAAAGCCATCAATCGGAACATCACGTGGTAGGATAACACGTCCTTTAATTGTAAATCCTTCTTGAAGTGGCACAACCAACGGTTCTTTTCCGATTTTTACATTTGGGTATATCCTTGAAAGATAACCCTTTTTAGACACTTCAACAGACAGAAGATGTGGCTTTGCCTCTAATAGCTGCATTTGAAAAGCACCGTTTGCGTCTGTTTGCGTCATCGCTAAGAGTGCACCGTGTCCATGCGGAATTTCGCTGCGCCGTGCTGCGTAAAGATTCGCGTCTGTAATAGGATTCTGCTTTGCATCAACGACCATTCCGTGCAATCTTTGCATTTTTGGCAAACGGATTTTAAGCGGTTTTTTGCTTTGCGGGTTGACCGCCTCTAAAAATGTAATAATAACACCATTTCGGGAAATTGTCAAACTGTATTCAATCGGATGCAGTTCGGAGAAGAGGAAATTGCCATCCGCATCGGTTTGCACCGTATGTTCGGGTTGGGCTGCGGCACGAAAAAAGTCAGCAGACTTGTTGTGCATCTTTAACTGCACCTTGAGACCATCAACTGTGTACCCTGAGTTTGAAGCAGTAACTTTGCCTTGCAGTGAGAGAAAATTTTTCAGTGAAAGTTCACCTAAATCATATACATTTTTCTCAGGAGACATCTCCCATTGCCAACGATGGGTTTGATACTGTGGATGCAATGCTATCACCGTAAAGGCATAATAGGTATCGGAATCATTTGGTGTTGTGAGACGGAATTCACCATTTGTGTTCGTCTTCGATTCATGTGCGAATTCCCCATTAGAATAGATACTTTCGCTTTTTTCTGATGCTACCCTGACAGATACCCCAGAGATAGGGTTTCCATTTTCAGCATTAGTGAAACGGCCATGGAGAGATGCTCCCGACTTCAAAAATACTTCGACTCCACCGACATGGCTACCTGGATAAACAGACACTACGGAAGAATCGGATTTTGCAAAAACATAACCGTTAAAAGCATCAATAATAACGTAGCGCCCCGACAACAGATTTTTGACCTCAAAATATCCGTTAGACACCTCACCTTGATATGTTTTTTCTATCCATTCAGCATTAGGGGTGAGAAGACCAACCTGGACCTCACCTGTAATCGGCAGCGGAAGTTCGGTAACGGAATCAAGCAGAAATCCCGAAATAATCCCTGTGCCTTCAATGATAAAATCGGCATTATCAACGGATTCTTCAGTGATTGTTACTTCGCGTTGTACAAGTAACGTGCTGAAGTGCTGTACTTTCACCTGCCATGTGCCGGCTGGAAGGTTTGTCAGTGAAAACTGCCCACCTGAATTTGTTTTGGCGGCGTACGTTACCTTATCTGTTTGTGAAACTGCTGAGATGATGTAGTCGGAGAGCGGGTTGTTTTGGTTATCTGTAACCTGCCCCTGAATTGTGCCAAATACCTCTTGGGATTGACAGATTCCAATAGAAGTACCAAAGCATAGTAGAAACAGGGCGACATAAGTCCGGATAGTGTTGTACATACGGTTTGCATTTTCTCACTAAGTGTAGACCTGAACTTGGCATAACTACTGACGCTGCTTGAGTTGTCCCCATGTAGTCGCTAACTTTGTTTGTGGTGAAACAGCAAGTCCCGGACCCGAAATCTTGAATGAATCCACCCATGCATGTCCAACTCGAAGCCCATTCCCAATCACGACAAACCCGAGAATCTCAACAGAAGAAAATTCAGGGTCTTCAAAATCAGCACGTTTTTCACCATCCGCGAACCACTGAATATGCCCTTTATTGAAACGTAGTTCCATGGACTCCATTTCTTTAGTCTGCCAGATAGTATCGGGATTACGAGGTTCCCGCCCAGACGACTTGCCAAATGCCACACCTCCTCCATCCCAGATGTCAAAACGTACGGAATATGATATATGCATTAGAAACAGATAGAAAAATGGCCAATCTCCAGGGAGATCGGGGAACCGTCTCCCGATCGCGATGCCAAAACTCCCTTGCGTTTTACGTATGTTTTTTAAGATAATTGTGAAGTTTTCGTATCCCGGATTTTTTATCTGTCTCTGAATTAATTCTCCACCTTTGATGCCATCAAAATCTTCATAAGCACCACTGGAATCTTTGAATTGGAGTAGTTCTATTGTAGGTCTTGCATCCCCGCCGAAATCGGGTGGTGACTGTATCCATTCCTTTAAAAAGCCGTCTTCGACTTTCCATATAGTATATTCGCCCCAATGTTCCCAATTTTTCTCTTTCAAAACGTTAAAATTGTCTTGATAACTTTGTGAAAAAGCGGATGGAGAAAAAATATCGGATACAAAAAATAACGTAATGCCTGTTAGAATAAGTATGATATGCTTCATGTTACAACTTCCTTATCTTATAGTAAAAACCAATTACCTTACAATGGCGAGGTTAGGAAACCTCGCCAGCGAGTTTGACTCTGGTTAGAATCGCTTCAAATCTCCCCAAGTGGTCGTGAGTTGTGTACCTCGTAATTGTACAGCAAGATTACGTTTAGTAATTGCTTTATCAGAAATTGAAATACTTGAGATCCTGCTACCAAACCACTGTCCTCCGACGTGACAGGTAATAAGCAATCCCACAATATCAATGTTTTTTAAGTTCTCATCAATGAATTCAGTTATCAGATCGTCGTTTGTATATACCTGAAAATGGCCAGTATTAAAAACAGCTGTAAGATCACGTGTCGTATTTTGGAATATGTTCCCATACCACGCTTTCGTCTTTCCTCTATTAAATTTTCCCTTCTCTGAAATGGTAACTTTACTAATCTCTTCGGGACTAACGATATAGCCCTCCACTGTTAAGTCAGGATCATCTTGACGTTTCCCGATAAACAAGCAGAGTTCCCCCATACCATCTTCTCCTTCCTGTGGATAAGTTATCTCTTCACCTACTATTGTTAACTGTTCAAAGTTAACATTGATGATTTTCCAGTGCAGGAAATCCGCTGTGTTCTCATCACATATTGGAGGGAGTTCACCGGCGTTCCGGATATTGGCAAAGAGGAAACCCGCAACAGCTTCCCATTTTGCGTTCCGAGGATTTCCCTGCCTAATTCGTTCCCATCCTTTGAGCCCCTCATCATCAAACGAGTCGTTCCATACCTTAGCGTAACTGTGTCCACTCAAAAGAACACTTAAGAGTAATAAAAATAAAAATCTGTGAATGCCTTTTAAAGTTTTGATTCTCATCAAAGTTTACCTCTCTGTTGGTGGGGATGTTCACTTTTTGCGGTGCGAATCAATCCGTAGACCGGAATAGTAATCGGGGACGTTTCTGCTGTAGTTAGTACTTTGATTTCTTCGCGCAGCAGTTCAGGCGAGTTTTCCACTTGCCAAAAAACCTTGAACCGCTTTTCTTGTTGTGCGTGCGCGTTGTAGGCGTGCAAGGATTGTGTCCAATCGTCCGGTGCAGTAATCCGTAAAGAGTTAGGAACCTGAATACTTAACACTCTAAAATCCGTTTTCGCGGAAAGTGTGAATTCAGCGGATGGATTTGCGTTTTTACCTACTGCACCGAAGGAGAGCGTTTTCGGTTGCACCGTCACGGGTAGCACAATTCTCGCAGTAATCGGCAACGTCAAGGTTCGCTCATTCGGAAAAGCAACGGTCAATCCAGAAGAAAAAAGTTTTTCAGCAGTATAGGGTCGGGGCTCTGTGTTTTCATGTTTCCATTTTTTCGGTGCCTGCAATTGAATTGTGATGAGAAAACATTCTGAATTAGGATCTGGCAACATTTTCCAACTCAGGTTTGGATGTGCTGACGGCATGAGTCGGACTTCCTCTAAGTTTAGCGGCATATTCACACACAGTTTAATTTTCTTTTTATGTGTCGTTTCAGGAATTATCTGTCCAAAATCGCATATATCAGCACTCAGCGTCGCGAACCGCTTTGCAGAGGCGACAATTGTTAGATAAACTTGTGGGGTCCTTGGGCTATCCGTGAAAAGGATTGCTGTTGCCGCTTTTGCATCAGGTGGAACAATTTTGGGGTTAAGCACAACTTTGAACGTTCCCTCCTCATTGGGCTGAATCAGCTTTGGCCCGGTAATCTTTGCATAACTACATCCTGCCCGAATTTTTTCTATTCGCAGCGGACTTCTTCCCGCATTTTTCGCTGTCACTGAACGTGTTACGGTCCCCTCCCATTCAGGAATTGTCCCGAAGTCGACCTTATCTTGAGCAAAAACCAATTCTCCAGGATACTCCCGCTGGTTATTAATAAGCACAATCACCAGCACAGAAATCAGCAGAACCGGAATGACAATTGTTGTCATAATGGAACGTTTTGACATGGTATTACCTCAGCTGCTTAAGTTGCCTCTATGTAGTCAATAACTTCGCTTGTGGTGAGAACAACCCGCTTTGACCTTGCTCAAAATCGTTTTAACTTTCCCCAAGTTGTAGTTAGTTGCCTTTCTCGTAATTGCACTTCGCGTGACTGTTCATCAAGAAGATAGTATTGAGGAATACCACTGCCAGAAATAGAAAAGGTTGAAATAGTCCCATCAAACCATAGCCCTAAAAGTTCACACACGCTGATTAAACCAACAACATCAATCATGGGAATATCGTCGTCAAAAAATTCTGTAATTAGAAGGTCTTGCGTCCAAAGTTGAAACTTTCCAGCCTCAAAAACAACCTTTAAATGCTCAGAAGTTAGTCGAAACATTAGAGCATAATCCTCTTTCACTTCACCTTTCTTGTAAACGCCGTTTTCGGTAAACTGTATTCTTGTTGTCTTTTCAGGACTGAAAATATAACCCTCTGCAAAGTCAGGTGAAGGTTGTCGTTTACCGAGGAATAAGCAAAGTTCACCAGGCATACCAGGCTTATTTGGAACACGCGGGTAACGTATTTCATCACCTACCACTGTTATCTTGTCAAGTTGAAATTGATGAGCATTCCAGTGTAGGAAATCTGCAGCTGTTCCCTGCTTCTGTTCTGGTTTCTCTATTACTGCAAGGAGACGTCCAATGGTAAATGGGCTAACTTCCCAGTCTGCAAACCAAGGATTTTCCTCAACAATACGTTCCCAACCATTGAGGTCTATGTCATCAAAATCATCTCTCCAGGTTCCGGCATGACTCGGTACAATAGTGTAAGTAGTCAAAAGTATTGCACAAAGGACGATTTTCATGACACGTTTTTTCCTGAATGCAGTGAGATTGAATATATGTCCAGACTTATAAAGCTCACGGGTATCTTTTACTGCTTCAATCTTCATAAACTCATCTCAAGTTTTGGTACGATGAATAATGATATTAACAATTAACGGATAATCTTTCAATGCATATTGCTTAAAGCATAACCCATCTGTGAAAAAGAATCAAGGTATCTCATGAATATTCATGAGATACCTTGTGATGTTCCTAAAGTTTGAACAACTCATCTTGGGTTATTTTAATGTTGTGCAAACTATAGCAAGCTAAAGATTATTAGCACTGCGAATTTCTTCATCATTGAAAGATTCGTCATGCCATTCGGTGATACGCCATTCATCATCTCTTTTTTCAAAGATAAATAGGTTGTCGCCTTCCGCGAACCATCCGGTGAATCCACCTTCAAGGGATTCGCCATCTGCCACAAAACCTTGTATTCTATAGTGATTTCGGACTTCGGCTTGCGTGCCATCTTTATTCATTGCTATTTCTGGTGGGATAGAGAGTTCTATTTCAATATCCTGATATCGACTAAAAACATGTATTGCAGAATCACGTTCATTTCGAATATCATCAAATATCAGGTCATCAGTTTTATCGCCGTCTGTTCCCCAGTCAGAGACATATAGAAAACCTTGCGCCCAGTAAGCACTCATATAAGTTTCTATATCTTCAGTTTCATAACCTTCTCGCCACCGTTTTAAAACGCTGTTAATTGCCAAATAGTCCTCGGATGACACCGGAATCTTACCGACGTCCCCGCAGGCAATAAAAAATGTCAATAATATAAGCACGCTGCTTATATTTGCTAATTTCTGGTACATAGTGATATTACCTCCAAACAAAATGGTTTATCGGTCCTCCTTCAAGTTTTCGCGACGTGTTACGTCCTCAATGATTTGATCTAAGTGTTCCCGGTTTTTAGGCGGCCACGGCACATCAGCGGGTAATCCCAAATCTTCACGACTGATAGGTTCAGGTCTTTCGGGAAGCACATTATTCGCTTCATCAACGTATATTATTTTCCAACCCCACGGATGTTTGCCTTTATAAAAAAGGTCAAATTTTTGTTGTTCAGAGAGTTTTGATCCGCCTCCCCCTGTTATGCTACCGCCAACGCCCATACCTTTGTGCTTCGTAATATTAACTGTAATATATTTGCTTGAGTTTGTAATTGGAATAACAGTTTTCCCATCTGCCCCTAAAAAGTCAACCCGCCCTACGTTTCGGTTCTTCCGCTTTGCTGCTTTTAGTTGTTGGTATTCCCAAATCCTCCTATCAATGAAAGCATCTTCATAAGTTTCCCTGTCATTATATTGGACTCCATATAAACGCCATCTTTCCGGCTTAGATTTCCAAAAATTCAAAGAATTACGTAAAGAATTCCGTATTGACATATACCCACTAAAATCATCAGCATCTTCAATAACGATACCTTTATCAAGTAGCATCTCAAGCCATTCGGTAGGATACTTCTCATTTAATTTCTGCTGTTGCTCGGGATTTGGATTATTTATGAGGCCTTTGTCTACAAATGCTTCAAGAATTGATTCAGGTGTTTGTGGGTACGGTCCCTCATATTTGACAGGAGGTTCTTCTGTTATCATAAAACAAGACACAATAGCACATAAACATAAGTTTATCACTACTATCAATAGGACTTTCATATTTCTCGTCATCGGTTTCTTCTCCTTTATAGAAATCAATAGATATAAATAAGTTATTCTCTTTTTTAGTTATCAACTGAATCGCTTTTCTTCAAAAAATCTTGAAAATGTCCTTGAAATTTCACATAATGAGCATGACGAAAAATCTCTATTTTCAGCACGCTGCCCAACCAGAACATCTTTTTATGTAACCTTTTTCTTTAATTTACATTCTTACCTATAAAACCAAGTTCAATTTAGCAACAAGAAACAGGAGGCAATATTATGAAAGAAAATAGTGTGGATGTATGGGAAGCCTATCTGAATACACTTGAGAACAGAGGTGTATCACATAGTTGGGATGTTCCTTTAGCGGTTCAGGAAAAACTCACCGATTACTTCAAAACCAAAATAGATGTTGGTGTTATTGATGGAAAGACTGCTTTTCCATTCGATTTCATGTGGAATGAGTATGTGTGGCGGATTCCTGATGAGATGCGCGAAAAACTGACTGTATATGCTGAACAGGTGTTGGAAACTGATCCTGATAATGGGGCTGCTGTCAAATTTTTGGCAATGGTGACAGCAGGAATATCGTACGATATTCCGCCTGACGAATTCTGGGACCTCTATGAGAAGGCGGTGGAATTGCTACCAAACGATGTAGATATATGCTATTTGGCATTTGAAAACGCAAGTCTTGATGTCCTTCATGATGCAGGCGTTGTTGCGCTTGAGAGGTTATTTGAACGGCACCATAAAGGTGAAGAACCGACTCTATATCAATGGCTATACCGTTGTTGTTATGATTATTTGCATGTTACAGCGAGACCCAACGATTTTTATGTGGAACTCGATAGCAATGACCCATTATTTAAACGTTGGACAGCGGTCCTGAAGCAGATCCAAACCGTTTTTGAGAAACATTTAGAACGAACGCCCGACCATTGGCATACTGTCCGCATGCTTACTGAGATTCACGAAACATTAGGAGATACTGATGCGGTGCAAGCAGTTCTTAAGGAAGCACAACCGGTTTTTGAGAAGATATTGGATCAAGAACCAGACGATTGGACAGCTCTACACGCACTTGCTAATATCCATGAGAAATTAGGAAATGCCGAACTTTCTCGCCAATATTGGATAAAGAAAGATCCGACTTTAGCATGGGAGGAACAAATATTGCCCGATTTTCCAGCGTCTACGGTTGACCTTGATGGTAACCCGATTTCGCTGATGGACTACCGTGGAAAAGTCGTGTTACTTGACTTTTGGGCGGTGTGGTGCGGCCCCTGTGTTGGAGAAATTCCAAATGTTAAGGAAGTTTATGAGAAATATCACGACAAAGGTTTTGACGTTATCGGTGTGAGTTTTGACGAAAACGAATCAACGGTGCGCGAGTTCATCGAGGAAAAAGAGATACCGTGGCGGCAGATTTTGGATAGTGGTGGTTTCAAAGGTGTATTTGCAGAGCAATATGGTGTCCGTGGTATTCCTGCACCGTTTCTGATTGACCGAAACGGAAAGGTTATCTCCGTTAAGGCAAGGAACCAGCTATTAGGGGAACTTGTTGCAGCAGAGATTGGCGCTAAAAAAGATTAATCGATTTCACATAGCAACGAACATCGTTTATTTATCGTGAATAAAAAATAGACGCTTTCGTCCCCAGTAGGCGAGGTTTCCTAACCTCGCCGTGCTAAGTGTCTAAGTAATTCCAAAATCTACCTTAGGTAAGTGGTAATGGAAATAGAGGGCTGGTGGTATGGATGAATTTCGCGATGAGGAATTAGTACATCAAAATTTAGACGTTGCGGATGATGGAGCATTTGAAATCCTTTATCACCGTTACGAAGGGCCACTCCTCAGTTTTTTCTATAGGCGCGTTGGCAATTGGGAAACCGCGCAAGACCTGGTGCAAGAAACATTTATCAAGGTGCATCAGAATCTACGCACTCTTCGTAATCCCAAAAGTTTTTCCAGTTGGTTGTTTAGTATCGCGCATCAACTCATCGCAGCACACTTCCGACAAGAACAGAGAAAACTCGAAATCGGTTCACTTGAAGGGAATCCAGAGGCATATTTGGTAGACCTTGAGCATCGTTCACCTATCTATCGCATCATTGCAAAAGAGCAGATGGAAATTGTCTATGCTTTGGGACAACGACTACCAATTTCCGAACAGGAAGTATTTGAAATGAAGCTGGCAAATCCCAAAATGATGTTGGAAGAAATTGCTGAAAAATTGGAAATTTCTGTGTCAGCGACGAAAGTTCGTCTGCATCGCGCCAAGAAAAAAGTTGTCGCTTGGATGAAAGCGGAATATCCTGGTGAATTTGATCACATATTTGGAAAACAAGAGGATGTCAAACGGGCTGAATAGTCCAGCAAAACAAATTTTATGTAACCTTTTCAACCGATTTGCATTCTTACTCTAAAAGGAGAACACACATGACACCGAATGATGTCAAGGAATTGCTAAAAACTTTAATTGCGGAAGAGGGACTATCGATTGATGTCATTGAAATAACCCCTTCACAGGACTTAACATCGGATTATACCACAGAGGGGCGCATCAAAGATGTTATCCATCAATGGAACAAAGACGGTAAAATCTATACACGCCCACCTGGAAGAGCAGAGATTATGGAATTCTATACCAAAACCGATTCCGCTTCGCCTGCAAAAGAATTGTTAGAATCTTTGATAGTCGAAACTTTCATTGAATCCATCATCGCTGAACAGAATCTACCCATTCGTTTTACCAATCATGGATTCCGATTGGTGACATTAGCAGAGGATGACACAACGCGATACCCCGTCAAAATACTTCACGGTGGGTTTCGATTAGAAAAGAGTCTGGAGACTGAGGTTAAATCAAAAGACCTAAAAGGTGTAGCGGATCGCTTTGAGACTATACTAAAGGAAAAGCGGACAAAGGCTAAATTGTTCCATTGCGGTTTTATGTTTGAAAGACACCCCGATGTTGATGTTCCCACTACACGAATTAAAGAAATAGCAAAACAGATAGATGAAACCCTCGGCATCAACTATGTTTTTGATTCATGCAGTTACCCACGTTCCAAAAAGGGAACACACGAAACAACATGGACCAGTGCTAATATCCGAATTTCCTTGTGGCGGTTTCCACATAGAAAAAACTAAACTTAATCGCAACCTAATTTTACTATAGGAGGTTGAATTATGAACCCAAATGATGTTAACAAAATACTGGAATCTCTAATTGGAAAATTTGCTCTACCTGTTACCCTATTCAATAGTGGACCTCTGATGATTAGTGAAGACGATGCTAAAGTGTCAAGGGAACGGCTTGAAGATATTGCACAACAGTGGATGAACCTTGACAGAAGTAACAACGATGAAATTCCCCAAGAAATACAAGAATGCTTCGCGCGTTTGAAGGAAGCGGCTGGTTTGCATAGAAATCATAGGAATCATAGGATCTCTATAGGGAAAACTGTATCAGAGATTTATGATGAAGTAGAACATCTTGCCTTAGAGACACAACGTGTTCCCGAAGTTCGAGATATCCTGAAATCCCTTATCACAGAACGAAATCTGCCATGTAACATTTTCTATCGCGGTTTTGATGTGGTAATACTTCCAGAAGACCCGACGCGTTATCGTGACGAAGAGATGATAGAACTTGAGACCTTACTTGAAAAAGAGGGATTAAACGTTCCAGTCCGTCACAGTGGCTTTGATTTAACACGTACGGAGAATGGTTCTCCCGACATTCAATTCTCACAAGTTCAGGAGTTGGCAGGCCGCTTGCAGACTTCATTGGAAAGTAAAGGATTGAAAGCACACTTACTCCATGATGGTTTTAAACTTGAGAAAAACCAAGAGGACGAGGTCCACATCGCGGAGGCAAAGGAATTGGCAACCCGTTTAATGTTTATGACAGGTATTCATTATCGTGCGAGCGGATACGGCATGGGACCAAAAAAGAATGTGAAACCTGGGTGGACATCTGAAATAAACTGGAATTCCGTAACTTTTTTTACTTCAAGTCCTTATTAGACAGACACAACAGACTTTGCAGAAGGAGGATGAATGATGAACCCGAATAAAGTTAAGGAATTACTCAACACTTTGATTGACGAACTCAAATTGCCAATCCATGTTTCTGTTTCTCATAGTGGACCTATATTGGTTTTCGGGCCAGGAAGTGGTTCTATACGATCACGAGCAAAAAATGTGTTAGAACGCTGGTCTGATGAAGGTAAGCGTAGTTGGGTCATTTCTGTAGGACTGCCTATGAAAGAGAGGGATGAAGCAACAACGCGCCTTGCTTTGGATACACATCGCACGACAGAGATAAGGCATATATTGGAATCATTAATCGCTGAACAAACACTTCCTTTGACCGTTGTTGATAGTGGTTTTCAATTGGAAATCCTAACTGATGAAGGGATAGACTATCGCAGTGAAGATATGATGCAGCTGGAAACGCTTTTAGAAAAAGAGGGTATAGATGTTCCAGTACGTCATAGCGGTTTTAGTTTACGACACAAGGAAGATGGTGTTGAACTTCTGTTTTCGGAAGTCAATACATTGGCAAATCATCTCTCGTCTTTATTGGTAAGACACGGGTTACATGTGCGATTGCTCCATAATGGTTTTAGACTACTTAAAGATCAAGACGACGCAATAGATATTGCGGAAGTGAAGGAACTCACTTATCGATTAAAAATTATGGTAGGTATCCGCTATAAGCAAGACGGTTATAGTTATCCGCAGGACGTGCTAAACCCTGAAATTCATTGGAAATCTGCTGACGTGAATACCGCCTTTCCACAATTTTAAAATAAAAACATCGGATCAGCATGTGTGTTGATCTGTGCTGAAACTCATAATTAACAAACCTTCCAGTTAAAAAGACACGGAAAGGAGAACAAAAGTGACCTATGTAATTTGCGAACCATGCATTGATGTAAAAGACCACATTTGTGCGGAGGTATGCCCTGTGGAATGTATACACCCAATGCGAGACGAAGACCCAAACGAATTTGAAGAGGTAGAACAACTCTACATCGACCCAGAAGAATGCATTGACTGTCATGTCTGCGTACCAGAATGTCCAGTTGAAGCAATCTACATGGATGACGATGTTCCCGAAGAATGGGAACACTTTATACAAATAAACGCTGATTATTTTAAATAAAAAACAATTGACAATTTAGCTAAACAGACTATAATAGATGGAGAAATAACAAATGACGTATGTAATTTGCGAACCGTGTGTTGATGTAAAAGATAGTGCATGCGTTGATATCTGTCCTTGTGATTCCATCCGCCCACATCCAAGGGAGGAATCTGATGACTATGAAGACGTAAATCAAGTTTACATTGATCCCGAAACATGTATTGAATGTGGTGTTTGCGAACCGGAATGTCCCGTTGAGGCTATCTTCTTTGATGAAGATGTGCCGGAACAGTGGAAACATTTCATACAAATAAACGCTGATTATTTCAATAAACAACAGCTTAGTGTTTAAACCGATAAAACAAACGAAAGGAGAACGACAAAATGACCTATGTAATTTGCGAACCTTGCATTGACGAAAAAGACAGCTCTTGTGTTGATGTCTGTCCTGTAGATTGCATTCACCCACATCCAACTGATGCCCCTGACGACTTTGAAGACGTAGAAATGCTCTACATTGATCCGGAAGAATGCATTGATTGTGGTGTGTGTGAGCCGGAATGTCCTGTTGAGGCTATCTTTATGGAAGAAGATGTGCCAGAAGAGTGGGAACATTTCATTGAAATCAACGCTGCATATTTTGAGTAAATAGCACCAAATTGACTGCTTGTCAGTCAAAAAACTAAAGGTGTTGTCTAAATAACTAATACGGCATAAACTGGTTCAGGCGGCGGTTCGCTTGTTAAAACTATGCCATCTCATTAGTTTTAGGTGGCACCTTTGTTTTTTTATGTTATACCAAATTAACGGGATTTATCTTCTTTTCTTAGATTAGGCGCGTTTACAAAACGCCAAATTAACGGTATGAATCATGGCGAATACGCCAAATCAAGAAATCAACGGTATGAACGCCTGTAGGCGTTCCCCGGGTATGAATGCGCGTGGCAGTATGCGCCAAATCAAAGGTATGAATCATGGCGAATACGCGTATGGTATTCGCCATGATTCCCCGTGTGGCATGCTGCATGATTCCCCGTGTGGCATGCTGCATGATTCCCCATAGGTGTAAAGTTAAGAAAACGTTTATGATTCTATCAGTGCTTCTCAATCCGCATGGTGATTGAAACTATCCTATATTTAGTCCCGTAGGGACGATATGTTTATAGAAAAAATGTGTCCCCTCTCTTGAGTTCCGTAGGAACGACATAGAAAAACGGGCATATCGTCCCTACGGGACTAAAGAGAAGGGTAGAACGCTTAGCTATAAACATATCGTCCCTACGGGACTAAAGAGCCTTTCATATATGCCGGAAATTCCTTAACTTTACACCCGCTGAATGCCAAAAGGCATTCATAGCGTTGATTTATGGGTACTCGCCATGATTCCCCGCCTACCGAGAGGAATCGCGTTAATTTGGTATTAGTCCGTTTTTCTGTGAGTTATGATCCCGCACAAAACTCACAGAAAAATGGTACAAGCCGTTTACATGAAATCAAATATGCTAATTCTGTTCAGCACTATTGATCTTTAGATCATCAAAAGGTTTTCCGTTTTTGTCTGTGATCCGCAGATAGAATCCCCAGCCACCTACTTCCTCACATACTTTGACGAGTATACTGTTTTTACCCGGTTGGAGGGTTACAGGGATAACATAATTGTCAATTTCTGCAGTAAAAGTTTTCGTATGTGAAAACACCTCAATACCGTTTAACCAGATTTTCCCCTGATCGTCGGAGTCAAATCGGAATTCGACTTCACGTTCATCTGGCGAATGGACAGTTGCGAAGGCATACCCGACACACCAATCTATCTTTTCTCCAAGATGTATGTGGCCGTATAAGTTATCATCTGTACTTTTATGCCAACTTACTTTTCCATTTTTCCCATCGTATTTTGCGGTGGTGTCAATCTGCGGCAGGTTTTCTTGTATGTACTCTGTATTAAATCCGATCCCACCAGCATTATCAAATGGACCAAGAATCATCCAAGCATCTTCAGTAATAAAGCCGGTTTTTTGGATAAGCGCCTCTGCTTTTTCATCTTGGTTATTTTCTGCATAAAATTGCGCCAAAGCAAGTGTAGTACTGAGTTGTGATCGAAGATTGTCAGACATAGAGTCAATCAGCTTATTCAACATTTCAACGTAACCGTCTTTGTCTTTAACATTTTTTCCAGCTTTGACAACCTGCGATAACAGATCGCGTTCAACAAACGGTAAAAACATCATGTCAAAGATGTTTTCAATGAGTTGATATGCGTTTTCATACTGTTCATTCACAAGAAATGCCTGTACGAGTGTAATTATGTTATCTGTAGTTGATGGGCCTTCTGTTGCTTTCAAGGCTAATTCTAAAGCTGTTTTAGGTAAAATATTTTTGTTAAGAAGTTCCAAAGCGAGATCGTAATATGCCGATGCATCATTTTTCATGCCAACTTCTATTTCTCTGATCTTGATCCATTGGGAATAAGCGAGTTCAGCCTTTTGTTCCTCACCAGCATTTTTGTAGGCATCACCTAACAGTTTATGTAGAATAGCACTGCCTTCCATCTTCGGTTTTAGCTCTTCAAGGAACGCAATAAACTCATCTTTTGCGCCTCTCCGAATGTAAAGTTTCCAGAGAGATCGAATCGCATCGTCATGTTCCAACTGTGTAAGATCAGCCGACAAAGCACGAAGATAGATCGCTTCTGCATCTGGTGAACGTCCTGTTTTGATGTATATTTCCGCAAGCGAACGGTATATTTCATAAGAGTTTGGTTCAAGCGCAAGTGCTTTTTCATACGCAATAGCAGCTTTCGCCAGCTGTTCCGGGCCCGCATTGATAGAAACGGGACGGATGTATCTGATAAGTTTAACATCACCGATCAAGAAAGCATCGTTTTGATTTGGTGAAAGACCAGAAACGATGCCATCTTTTTCTGCGTCAAATTTCCAGTAGCCGACTAAACCCCTCTCATTTCCCATCAACCGCTTGTTCATATAGGATCGGATTCGATTTTCAGTCAAAGCAACGTTCCAAACGCTTACCTCATCAATTTGTCCGACAAAGGTGGAGTGAGTCTCTCTGTCATCTTCATGTGAATTTCCAATCCGTAATGGAAGTAGACTTTCATAAAAATGCTGCTGCCCTCCAAAACTTGTTCTTCCGACTTCATTACCATCAATGAATACCCTAATCGTGTTTCTTAGTGTATCAACGACACCTGCGACGTAATGCCATCTGTAGAGCGTAATGGCACCGGGTGGTGAAAAGATGTATTTTTCTCCCTGCCCTCTTGGTGATGAAGCAAATTGGATAGCCCCGTCATCTCGTAGCAACAAGGCATAACTCCGATTGCTGATGTCAGGTGTTCGTTTGTCGCCTTTGTATATGATAGAGGCATACCTGTTGGGAAAGTCCATTGGTTTGATCCACGCTGTCACAGTAACTTGTTGATTGATAGTGTTCAGCATATCACTGTCGTCAATTTCTACAAAACTAAAATCTCCGTCAAGACTGAGCGCAGTATCCATAATTGTCTTATCATATTCGGTCGAACTGAGCTTATTTGGTTGTGCAGCCTTCGCGTCATTTGTTGAATCTTGCGCGAAAATAGGTGTAATAAAAATGAAGTTAAAGACAAAAAGAAAAAGTGAACAAAGTAATATTAAATTGCTATGTAGCTTGAACATTGAAATATCTCCTTAATGGAATTTGTTGCGAAGCATTTCCGCGTTAATTTCTATTGCGTAACCAGTTTCAAATCATCAAAAGGTGTGCCTTCAGTATCAGTAATTCGCAGATAAAATCCCCAAGGTAGTGATTCATTACAGACTTTGACAAGGATAGTGTTTTGTCCCGCGATAAGGGTTACAGGGATAGTACGTCGGTCAACTTGTGCGCCCCGAGTTCTTCTGTGTGCATACACTTTTTCACCGTTCAACCACACCTTCCCCTGATCATCACTATCGAATCGGATTTGTGCTTTCCGCTCCTCAGGTGAAGTGAACGTGATCCAAGCATACGCGGCGTGATACTTCTCATCGTCACCGAAACTGAAAAATCCATCAAAAGTTTCATCAGTCCCCTGTTTCCAAGCCACTTGTCCCAATGCCCCATCGTACTTTACCTTAGTATCTATCTGGGTTGTTTCTTCTGGAATATAGGCGGTGTTGTACCCAACACCTTTTGTATTGTCGAATGGGCCAAGGGTTAACCATGCGGTTTCAGGAAAAAAGCCGGTTTTCAGAATATATGTTTTCGCCTTGTCAGTCATGCCGAGTTCACGACAGAATTCGGCAAATGATAAGTTAGCTTGTAACTCGTTCCCCAATTTATCAGGTATCATGTTCATCAAGTTTCCCATCATCTTAATGTAGCGCGGCTTGTCTTTCACATTTTTACCTATTTGAGAGATGCGCGCGAGTAAAAATTTTATCTCTGTTTCTGCCCCGGACCTTCCAGATTGATTCATGAGGTTTAGGCTGCGTTGTAACTGTTCCAGTGCCTTGTCATACTGTTCATTCGCGAGGTACGCATGCCCTAAAGTAGAAAAATAAACGGGGTCTGAACGCGTTTCAGCTGCGCGTTTTGCAAGTTCCAAGGCGATATCAAGCAGTACATTCTCATTTAGCAGTTCCTCAGCACGTAGAAAATATTCCTGCGCGTGCATTCCACTCGGAATTTCTAACCATTTTTTGTATGCGGCGGCGGCTTTTTCCATATCACCTGATTCAATATAGGTATCGCCTAACTCTTTTTGTAGAAACGGACTGTTACCCGTTTCCGCGCCAAGTTCTTTAAGAATGGCAAGCCGCTTGTCTGTATGCTCTTTAGCATCGTAAATTTTTAATATAGCTTTCACAACTGAATCATGTTCTGTGGGTTTAAGGGAAGCTTGTAAGGCTTGACGATATACAGCTTCGGCTTTGGATAGATCATTTTGTTTTGTATGAATTTCTGCTAATGATGCATAGAGTTGATATGAGTCGGCTTCAAGTGAGATGGCTTTTTCATAAGCTGCTGCTGCCTTTTCTAATCTCTCTTGCATGTCTGTCTGCGTTGATTCCTGATATAGGTCTCCAATTTTTTTGTGCCATTGAGCTTTGTCAGGTTGAAGTTCGCTAATCTTTTGATATTGCGCGATTGCTTCTTCTCTCTTATCCGTTAATTCGTAGCTTTGTGCAAGTGCAAGACGCGCGTCTACATCATCAGGATTATCCTCAACTTTCTTGATTTGTTTAGGGATCTGTTTTTGGTGAAGTTTGCCATCTTTATATGCCTGTTTAATCGCTTTTTCCGCGTTCTCTTTTTTTCTGTTATCGCGGGTAATTTTTTTCAACTGCTGATATGCTTCAACGGCTTCTTCATACTGCTCTGTAGCAAGCGCACTTTTTCCAATGAGCTCATATAATCCCTCCTCTTCCCATCTACTACCGCCGCGCATTTGGCTTGTGTGTGCAGCAAGAGCGTCTTTAAAGAGTTTGATCGCGGGTGTATACATTTTACTTTCATAACAGATAGATCCAAGTGAACTCAGTAACCACGTCTCCCCTTTGCGTGGGCTTGTTGAAAGGGCTGTAGTGCCTTGATTTAACATTTTTTCTGCTTGTTCCGGTTTTCCACTTTTATTGAATTCAGCGGCTGCATAGTAGAAAGCCCGAATATTCTGCGGGGCAGCTTTGCTGAGCGCGTGGTAAGTTTCTGCCGCTTTTTCATGGTTTCTGGAATTCCTATATATCTCCGCAACTATTTCAAGATTGATAGGATCCTTCACATTTTTTGCAAGTTTAGTTTCAAAGATTGTTTTCAACTGATCAAGTTTTCCTTGACTTTTATAGGCGTTAATTAAAGTTTGCCGCGCTTCATCATTACCGAAAGTAATAACGAAACCTGACGACTGACTATATGAAGTAGAAGTACCGCTTGAATCAGCCTGATTCATAGTTTCGTAGAGTTCGATGGCTAAATTATCCTCACCGCGTCGCACGTATTCTTGCATCAATTCTTTATAGGCTCTTTCCAGTTCATAGCTCCTGGTTGATGTCATGTTGAGTGCTTCCTTATACGCATTAATTGCTTTTTTGGATTCACCTTTAGCGCGATATTGTCGAGCAAGTTCCACTTGCATATTAAATGTGAGGACACCTTTCTTTTTGGCTTCCTTCAGTTTTTCTTCTAAATTTCCTTGACGTCGATAAATTGCTAACAGCTGCCGTTCAACCTCACGCTGTTCCCATTCACGGGTTGTCATTTGAAGTGCTTTCTCATAAGCCTTCCCGGCTTCATCCAACTTTCCTTGGTTATTAAAGTTGCGGGCGATCTCCTTTTGCATGTCAAAGGTAAGTGTACCTCTCTTTTCCGCTTCCTTTAGAAATTCATCGAGTTTTCCTTTACGCTGATAGATTTGCATTAATTGGCGCTCAATATTTTGTCTTTGTCCATCTTGTACAGCGTATTGGAGTGCTTCGTTGAATGCTTTTTCAGCATCATCAACTTTGTTATTACGGAGATAGAGCCGCCCTAATTGTTCGTAGACTTGGGTATTCCCTGGTGAGAGTTCAATAGCTTTTTTATAGTTTGTGATAGCCTCTGCAGTCTGACCGCTGCTACCGTAGAGTTGTGCAAGGCGAGCGTAATGAACACCGTTTTCAGTATCGTCCTGAATATATTTCAGAGCGAGTTGAATTGCCTCATTGATTTTTCCAACGCTTTGGTATGCTCTTATAATACCATCTTGGTATCTTGTGTTTTCTGGGTCAGCCTCAAGTAACGCTTGCCATGTTTCGAGTGCCTTATCGTGCTGATTTTGGCGTGAATAGAGATTGGCAAGTTGCGAACGAGATTCAAGGTCTTCCGGCATCGTTTTCGCGAGCTGCTCGTAAACTTTTATTGCTTCAGGGATTTGATTACGGCGCATGTGTTGCTGTGCCATTGCTCGTTGCAACGCAATATTACCCCGTCCTGTAAGGTTTGCCTGTTCATCATCTGTAACACCATCTCGTCTCTGCCTGATTGTCATTAATTGCTGTTGTGCTCGTTCTTTATAATATTGGTCTGCCGAAAGATCGTTGATGACTTCGGTTAACAGAAGTTCCGCGTCGTCCCACATTTCGTGTTGAACATAAGTTCGCGCAACATTCTCTTTTTCATAAAAAGGTGGTGCTCCACGCCGCATCAACCGAAGTGTCCCCATTTTGCGGACATAACCCTGCGCTTTCTCTTTTTCACCTTTTTGCGAATAGGCTGTTCCAAGTTTTCTATACGTATCCGAAAGTTGCCAGAAACTTTGCGGATCAACTTTCTGAATTGCGGCTTCAAGTGTGCGAATTTCTCGCTCAACGTCCCTTTTTTCTTTGTATGTATCCGCTACAGTATTTAGCCAGTGAAGCCTGGATCGCGAAGGCACATCTTCAAGAAGTCTATTTAAGATAGGGTCTGCGGCTTCTATATCGTTTGTCACAATCTTTAAAATAATGGCAAGATAAAGTGCGGATGGGCCAACTGTCTCATTATTGATCGTTTCGTCATACTTGGTAGATAAGGTTTTAATCTCATCTTGTGCCTCATCAAATTTTGAGAATTTTAACACAATACTTACCTTTGCTTCTTCTGCCTCAGTTTGTAATTTGTCGCGTAACAGTTGAATTGCCTTCTCGCGTTGGCCGGCGGCTGAATAAGCATCGGCTAATTGGTGATAAACGCTCATTCTGCCTGAGTCCATCATTTTTTCATAGATTTGAACTGCCGCTTTTGGATTTTTGTTTCTGAGGCATTCCTCTGCAGCGCGTCTTGCGAATTCAGTTCCTCTTGCATGTTGGGCATCAGGTTCTATTAATTCCTTTGCGAGTGAAACAAGTTTATCCATTTCCCTTGCCTCAACAAAAGTCCGCACTACTTCCCAATAGTTGGAATAGACTGCATTAATATTATTTTTGTCTTTAAGGAGAATGCTATATTGGGTTACAGCCTTTTTTGATTGTCTATTTCGTTGCAGCATCTGTGCATATCGCATTCGGGTTGTATAGTCTTTAGGACGCAATGTGAGTGCTGCCTCGTACGCGTTAGAGGCGTTGTTAATTTGATTTCTGCCTTCGTAGTATGACGCTAATCTTAGCTGGGCTTGAAATGAATTTGGATTTTTTTCTGCTGCTTCAATTAACTTTGCTGCACGGTTGCCGCCGGACGTAGGCATGGAACGACTGGCAAGACGTGCTGCTTGTTGAAACTGATAAGAGTACAACGTCCGTCCGTATCGATCTTTTTGGTTAGCAAATTGTAGGGCGCGTGCCGCTATGCGTGCAGCATCTTGTCCTCTACCGAGTTGCTCCAAGTGTTGGCTTAATTGCACGAGGAAGTTCGCGTCACGTTCTCTCATCGCTAAGGTCATTGTTTTCTTGGCAACAGCGATAGCAAATTTTGTGAGACCGGTTCGTTGAAGTTTCTGCGAAAACTGATACAGTTCGCGGACACTACTTGGAGAATTCAGAACCTTTGTTATCAACTCACGAACAGTAACAGTATCACCTATATGGACAGCGATCTGTAGTGTTAGGTCATAATATTGGCGACGGTTTCTGGGATCCACATCAGCAAGGTTGTTCAGAAGTTCTAACGCTGCTTTATGTTCACCTGCCTGAATTGAGACCAAAGCAGTATTAAGTTTAAGTGTGAGGTCATCAGCAAATTCCTTCTGCAGACCAGAGAGTATTTCCAATGCAGTTTCGCGTTTGTTTTCCCACCAATAGCAATAGCACATCGCTAACGCGGGATAGATTCTGTCTCTACCTTCAGCAGCATCTAACTGTGTTTGTAAAACAGTATATAATGCTTGTTGTTGATCATTTATCCACAACTGATTGAAAAATTGTTGTAGAGACTGCAACCTGTCTTGGGTATAGTAGGTTGTAGGTGCTGGAAAGTTTGATTGGATAGGGGTGTATCCTGCGTAGGAATATGGGGCTGTGCCGAGTGCTAACGTGCGGCGCGGGTTGGTGGTTCTTGGCTTTGTACGATCTAAATATTGCCAATAGAGTGCTACGGCTTTGTCAATTTTTTCATCACGGAGATAAGTAGTAGCAAGTGTTTGATAGATGCGTGAATGCTGTTGAGAAAATTTGGGGGTCGTAGCAGAAAATTGGGTGATCATTTTCTCCGCCATGTCTACCCTTCCCGCCTGTACGAAAGTTTCGGCTAACATGGATAAGATATTTGGATTGATTACTTTTATTTTTTCAAGATCGTCTAAAAGTTTTCCTGCATCTTCTTTCTGTCCTTGATAGTTAAACCTTCTGGCGAAGTCTGCCATATACCAGTGGCGTGCTTCTGGTGTTAACCAACTCATTTTTTTAAGTTGTTGCATTAGCAACTCATAGTCAAGCTTGTCCTGTGTTTGCAGCATATTCAACTGTATACCTTGATACGCGGGATTGTTCGGGGATGCAGCGATCAACCTTTCAATAATTTGTTCAGATTCTTGGTCGTTTCCAGTCAAGCTGTAAAGTTGTGCTAATTGTTCAAGTGTTTGCACATCTTTCGGTTTCTCATCAGCATTTTTCTCAAATTGTTCGACAAGTTCGTTTAGTTTTCCCTCTTCTTCCATAATAATTTTTAACTGTACAAGTGCGCCAGCTTGTGCCTCAGCGAAACTATTAGGACTCCATGCTTGTGCACTTGCATATCCGTAAGGTTGCCTTTGGATACGATTAAGGATATTGTGTGGAAGTGTAAGTTTATTTCTGTTAATTCCGGGAGGGCCATAACTGGTTGTAGTGTTATTAGAAGCAGTCGTAGCGGTAGAATCAGTAGCGGGTTCAGACATTGCTATAATTCGCTGAAAGTGGGGAATTGCCCTTTCTGATTCATTTATTTCAACAAGTGTAGCACCGATTTGGTATAGTGCGAGATGTGCATCTTTGCCAGAAATTTTTTCTGCCGCGCTATCCAATGCAAATAGTGCTTCTTCTAATAAACCGTGTCGTATTAACAATTTTGCGAGTTTAACTTCGGCTTCAAGCGTTTGATTTTTGGCGTGAAGTACTTTTGACCAGGCTTGGACAGCTTCTTGCTCACGCCCGACATCAAATAACAGTTCGCCAAGTTTTTGCTGATGTATAGGATCGGGATTTGCCTTAACAAGCCTTTGTTGATATGTAAGTGCCTCTTGGATATCGCCGAGGTCCAGACTTATATCAACAAGTTGGGACAAAAGTTCTGTGTTTTCACGTTGTCGGTCTAAGGCGCGTGCAAGTTGGAACTGTGCCTTTGAAAGATCGCCTTCAATGCGATAGACTTGTGCGAGCGCTAAAACTGGGCCTACACCAGATGTATTAGATTTTGTCATCTGTTTTAATTTTTCTTCAAGTTCTCCGCGTCTCCCTAAGTCGTAATATGCTTCGGTAAGGGGTTTAATGAAACTGAGTTTGTCGCTTATATTATCGCTTAATTCCCAGCATCTCCAATATTGTGCGATTGCTTGTCGAGAGTTCCCTGAACGATTGTAAAGGGCAGCAAGTTCTGTTCGGATGTCAATTGCTTCAGGCCGTAGTCGGATTGCCTGCTTATAGCTATCAATTGCCGCTTCGTAATTCGCAGATTGTTTAGCGATTTCAGCAAGTAGTTGATGCCCTTCAGGATTGCGTGGACTGTGCGCAATTACTTGCTTTGCAGCGTCAATGGCAGCTTCAAAATCCATTCCTTTCAGATATGCGTTTGCGATATTTGCATGGTATTCGCGCGCATTTGTGCTATCAATTTCGGTTAAGTGTGTGTAAATTGCAATCGCCTCGTCACGCCTACCTTGCTTTATATAGAGATTTGCTGTCTCACGATTAACAGTTACGTCATTAGGGTGAAGTGCTTTGGCTTTTAAGAGGATTTCGAGGGCATAAGTAGTATTGTTTGACTTAAGGTACATTTTCGCGAGACGCTTCAATTGTGCAAATTTGTCGGTATCAGCGAGTTCAGATTTATTAAGTTGTTCTTCCGCCGCTTCAATTTTTTCAACAAGCGTTCCTTGCTGCCGATAAAGTTCAATTCGCTGATCATCCATCTGTTCCGCAAAAAAGTCATTGGGAGCAAGTTTAATTGCTTCGTTATATTCTAAAAGTGCTTCATCGTATTGCTTATTACTCATGAGTCGTTTTGCTAACGCCTCACGAAAACGGTACGCATCAGGCATCAGTTCCACTGCTTTTCTGCTTGCTGTAATTGCTTCGGTAGAGAACTTTTTTGCCTCTAATAATCGCGCCAAACGGTCATAATTCTCAGCTGTCCTCTTGTCATCAGCAACCATCTGATCCCATGTTTCAACCGCTTTTTCACGGTTGCCTTGACGGAAATAGAACTCACCAAAATATTCAATGTAATCGAGATTTTGTGGAGCAAGCGAGATCGCTTGCTGATACGCAGCAGCTGCATCTGCCATCCATTCATGTCCGGTATAAATTTCAGCAAGCGTAAGGTGTGTGCTGGGCATTTTCTGGATCTCGATCAATCATTCGTTTATATACTGCCTTTGCCTTGTTTTCATTTTCAAGCTGCAGATATAATTTGCCGAGTTCGCGATAGATACCAAAGTTATCAGGTTGTTGCTCACTGAGCGATTCATATTCAGCTGCTGCATCTTCAAACTTTTCAGCGTTGCGAAGGGCGGTGATAAGACTTAAGCGAAGACCGGTATCTGTTGGTGCAAGTTCTAACCCTTTCCTATATGTGTTCGTTCCTTCCTCAAGTTGTTGATTTTCAATATACGCTGAGGCAAGTAAACCGAGTAATTCAGGATCATTCGGGTTTGCTGTGAGTTTATCTTGATAATATGTAATTAGGTCTTTCCAATTTGCATCTGCCGCATAAATTGCAATAATTCTATGTTGCAGGTCTTTCCTAAGCCAATTGCCGGTGGCAGTTAGGCCCAATGCCTTATCGTAATGTTCACGTGCCTTTTCGTACGCACCTGTATCTTCATGTATTTTACCGATTTCCCGTAGACTGAGACATCTACGATATGGGTCGTCTTTTTTAATATCAATAATTGCTTGATGTTGTGCAATTGCTTGCGGGTAGAGTTCCTTCTCTCGGAACAAGTCGGCAAGTTCAATGCGTGCAAATACGTTCTGTGGATCAAGTTCAGAGATCTTTTTCCATGCTTTAATAGCATCGTCTAACTTATCTCGACTGAAATAGGCGTGTCCGAGAGTTTTGTAAATTTCAGTTAATTCTTCGGGAGATACGGATTGCGATTGTTCTGAAAAAGTTACGGCTTTGGCTAACTCCCGAATTGCGTTCTCATGTTGGCGTAGTGTTACATATAGCTGCCCCAAGGCGAAATAGGCGTAGTAATTGTTAGGTGCAAGTGCCACACCACGTTGATATGCTGTAAGTGCTTCCTTATCCTTTCCAAGTCGTTTATAGATATGTCCCAAAATGAGTTGGACGTTTGGGTCGTTAGGTTTAGCCTGTACTTCTGCCTGATAATCTGCGACCATCTTCTCTAAACCATCACCTTCAAGATAAAACTGATAAAGCCGATCAAATGTGCTGCCTTCTTTCGGTTTACGGCTGAGCATCAACTTGTACCGTTCAATGATTTTAGCATCGGTTATTTCATCTTGTGCAAGGTTAATTGGAGAAAAATATAGGGTAGAACATATTAGGAATAAGACACATAACACGACTGGGCATTTTTGACGTCCAAACATCGGAAGACCTCCTTGAGAATAGACAAAGTTGCAAATGACTCGGATTGTTTAAACTAAAGTTTATAATTACGGTAGATTTTAGGATTACTTGAACACTCTGCACTGGCGAGGTTAGGAAATCTGCCTACCGGGCAAAGTGTCTATTTATCATATAGTGAACTTTGAAAGTATTGGGACACTTTGATAAACTTGTTTCGGAAACATAACGGACAACGGTAGTTGAGCATCAAACTTTTAGTTTGTGCATATTAGTCCGCAAACTAAATGAAGATTAAGTTATTAATTTGGTAATTTTTCATTATGTATATTCAGAACATATTAAGTGCTCTTCAGTCCCGTGAATCAACGCCAAATACGCGTTTGGTATTTGGCGGGGACGATATGTTTATAGCAGCGCGGACAACCTCATCCCTTAGTCCCGTAGGGACGATATGTTTCGAAGCACATCAACAATAAATATGCCGTTCCTACGGAACTAAAGGGGGGAAGGACAACATTTTTCTATAAACATATCGTCCCTACGGGACTAAAGAAATTACCGAAATATTTATTTAATCTTCATAAAGTTTGCGCTACAGAAGTATCCCATTAATTAATTGTAAGTTTTACTATAATTAAGACATTTTTGTGGAAAAAGATAGTAAAATATATTTGGGTGTCACTTTTCGTTTCCATCTGTGGTGCTAAGCGTTTTACCAAAGGATGCCAATGTAAATGTATCATGAAACCAGCCAGTGCAATTGCTATGTATATAGGTAATATCATTTATCATAATACGACGATTATTAGGAAACTTTTTGAGCAAATCACCACGTAGATATCGTCCGTCATAACGTCTAAAGAAGACGGTGCGTCCGGTTTCTTCTTCAATATAAGCTTCCGCAAGTTCATCACCGTGCTCTTTGGTAATATCAGCATCAAGAACACGGAGACAGTGGAAGGTGTTCTCACCAATCGTAACGTCGTAGGTGCCGGCACCAAATCCTTGACCGTCAGTAAGTTTGTAAGAGCCATCAGGTTGCAATTGATAACGTCCATCGTCAACGATTAGGCGTTTGGCATCGGGTCCCCACTGGGCTTCAAACCATTCGTCCCCGATTGTATTGAAAATCCGCCTGTCATCAATTGTATTGACAACTGAAATCCACCGTGTATGTGTTTCATCAATTGCAACATACATCAAATCTGGGGAGGGCGGCCAGTCCTTCGCATGCCACTCATTGAATTGAATTTCAACGCAGTCAATGTCCCGAATAATTGCGGGAGCTGTCGGAATCATCTCTGTTACAGCGTCTAACTTCTGTGTCTCGCCATCGTATTCTGCCCACATATAGCGTTCACCCATCTTTGGGATAGCGAACCACCATTGTAGTTCTTGGCAATCAACCTCAGTAATACGATCAGAACTTTCAACTATCTTGATATCGGGACGGGTTGGTGGAAAAGGGTGATCTATGACTTCGCCAGGATGTTCTATTGTGAATTTTTGCTCCATCTCTTTATTTCCTCAGAACGGATTGAACATCTATATTTTTAATGATTTCAGAGCAAATATAAATGCCAATCTATGTAAATTCCCAGTTAATGTTTGGGTTTAGCAAGTGCTATTATCGCAAGGACAGCACCTACAAAAAATGATCCGATAACTAATACGATAACAAGTTCTAAAGGACTTATCATCATCATTTTCATTCTCCTTATTTTATTGTAAAATCCGAAAATATGTTCACATGTCAAGGAAAAACAATCCCCACACCATAGCGCTGATTTGGCGTATTCGCCATGATTCATACTGTTGATTTCTTCCGAACCTTGCCAAAATATTCACAGGACAAATTATTAACGCCAATCTATGTAAATTCCAGTTAATGTTTGGGTTTAGCAAGTGCTATTACCGCAAGGACAGCACCTACAAAAAGTAATCCTACAAATAATAGGATGCCAAGTCCATAAATGTCAATAGCCATTACATGTGGTCTCCTTTATAGTTCATTCTGTGTAAACTTAAATGCGCCTCTGTTAGTTTTCTTTCCAACGTTTAACAGCATCTAATTTTGCTTGTTGCCAATCTGTCCAATCTTTTTTACCTTCGTAGCGAACAACATCGTGAATTGTTGCACGCGGTTGATAAGTAATATAGTTGCCAGTATGCCAAGCAAGATTCCGATAAATCATGAAATCTCCCGGCCCCAAATGCACTTGAACCGCACCCGGAAACTGCTGACAATGTTCTAAATAAAACCTTTCCGCTTCTACATTAGACTGGCCTTCAGCAGGTTTACGCAATGTAGGATCACCAGTTGTCTGTTCTTCGCCGGGCATGTCCCACTGCCGAAGATGGCTACCGGGCACAAACCATGTGCATGAGTCCGCATAAATTGCACAGTTAACCTGATTAAAATGGCGCAGGTCGTGCCAGACTTCTGCAAGTTTCGCGTTCACGGTTTCATCACGCGCTTCAGGTGGCACCTCAACCACGCCATCACGATGCCAGCCGATATGCCAAGGATGTTCAATAGGTTCAACCAATAATCCCATAATGTCAACATGCCCATGCGTATAGTCATCACCAAGCAATTTCTGAACAGCATCTTGCAGTTCGGGCAACTCCGTGTAGTCATAAAAAGGTTTCAAGTCTAAATCATCACCGTAGTTTGACAACGGTTGAATACGTTGTGTCTGTGGCCCATTGAGTTTGTGTGCCAAGTGGCGCGCTTTCTCTGCTTCCCTACGTAAATCGGTGAGCAGGGATGGCGGTACAATCCCTCTAAAAATTAGGTAACCTTGTGAGAGATACTCGTTGACCATATAATCTTGAAATAGGAATGTCATTGTTCTTCTTAATATGGTTAGTCGTGAGTTTTTAAGCGATTCTTCACATTTTCTACCAGTAGATCAGACTATGTCTACAATTCTCTCAGCTATTGTGTTGTTACACATTTTCGGATGTATTTTGAGTTTTCAATAGCGTGATAACTTACGCATTGCAGCAAGATATAATGCTTTGCTTTGATTATCAAACGGTCCCGGCTTGGATTGATTTTCTGGAAAGTCCGGGAACAGCTTCGCTTCGCTAACTTCATTGGTATCCAACGGGCTGCCTAACTTTTCGATCTCTCCTAAGTAAGCGATTCCCCAATATTCAAGGTTGAACATAAAACAGTGCAAGTAACACAACACTTCGAAATTTTTCAACGTTGCACCTGTCTCCTCCATAAGTTCACGGTGTAACGCTTCTTCAGCCGTTTCTTCGGATTCAATGCGTCCACCAGGTAAAACCCAAATATCTTCATCACGCCATTTGCAGAAAAGTATCTGATTTTGTTGATATGCAAGACAGTTGACAAACTTCATTTGCCCTATATTTTTTGGAGGATCATCAAAATAAAGCAACATGTAACCGTCTGGTTCCTCAATTCTTTGAACCATATTTTCACCTTAAGTTCATCAGAAATCTATCAGGTACGGTATGCAGTCAGAGATACCTAAATAGCGATATCCATAAGCTAAGAAAAGATTGTCCAGGATTTTAATATTGTACTACAGACTGTATTTCTATGTCAATATAGAAACGTATGTGGGGTGTGTAAAATTTTTGGCATGTGTGTTGTCTGAATCGCAGATTACACGGAGGACGCGGATGGGAGGTTGGCAAGATAAGTTCCTTTTCAACAGATTTAGGCAAACTTTGAATAGGAGTTTAGGAGTCCCAAGCTTAATAATCCGTGAAATCTGTGAAATCCGGGGAATGCCTAAAGCAGCATGCACGTATGGCATGCTCCATGATTCATACCGTTGATTTGGTGACAATCCGCAATTCAAACAGCAAAATAGGAAACGTCTCAGACAACGCACCTTAGCCCAAACTTTGACAAAATATTTACACACCCCGTATGTGCTGATATATTTTTCTTGACGATTACCTAATGTTATGTATAATGAATTCAGCATTGCATACAAGGAGAAAGCATGAACACTCAGCGTCCCAATTTGCTATATATCCATTCTGACCAACACGATCCTTATGTTACTGGGTGTTATGGAGACCAATTGGTGCAAACACCTAACCTTGACAAACTCGCTGCAGAAGGGGTTGTGTTTGAAAATACCTACTGTCCGTCACCAATCTGTGTGCCTTCTCGTATGTCCATGTTGAGCGGACGATTTCCTTATGAAAATGGTGTGTGGACAAATAGTCATATCCTCGACTCTGGAATTCCGACTTTTGCACATGCAATGGGTGCTGCTGGGTACAAACCCGTTCTCATAGGACGGATGCATGCTTTGGGACCGGATCAACTGCACGGTTATACTGAACGCCTTGTGGGGGACCACGGTCCGAACCATCCGGGTGGACGCGGTGTTGACCATGGTGAACTTTCTGGTACTGCGGGCCCGGCACGTGTAAGTCTACAAAAATCTGGTGCAGGGCAAAGTGCTTATCAGGTTCACGATGAGGATGTGACAGCCGCTACAGTTGATTATCTGAATCGACTCGGTGTTCAGAAAAGAGCAGGACTGCTTGATGCGCCGTTTTCAATTTCTGTCGGGTTTATGTTACCACATCAACCGTTTGTTGCGCGGCATGAAGATTATCAACTTTATGATGGTAAAATGACGATGCCGCAAAACCCTGAACCCTATCCTGACAAATTGCATCCGTATTTTCGCTGGTGGCGCGAAAAGTGCGGCATAAACGAGGTGTCGAATGACGAGACACTTCGGGCACGCACAGCATATTGGGCTTTAGTTACACGGATGGATATTATGATTGGACAGATTTTGGCAGCACTCAGGGAAAACGAATTGGATGAGAACACAATCATACTTTATAGTTCCGATCACGGCGAACAGGTTGGTGAACATGGGCTTTGGTGGAAGCAGACGTTTTATGAACACTCCGTGAAAGTTCCTGCAATTTTGTCGTGGCGTGGCAACTTGCCTGAAGGTGTCCGATGTGATCGTGTTATCAGTTCACTCGATTTGAATGCGACAATGATTGATGCTGTCGGCGCACCGCCTTTGCCGAATTCTCGTGGGAGAAGTGTCCTACCGCTTTTCCGTGAAGAAAATGCGGCGTGGGAAGATATTGCATTCTCTGAATATTGCACCGACGAAGGTTGTTATCATCGGATGATTCGTTATGAAGATTGGAAACTGAACTACTATCATGGACAACCGACCCAACTGTTTAACTTGAAGGAAGACCCAAATGAGTTATATGACCGATCAGACGATCCAGCATGTCGGGACATCTTAATGGCGTTGACCGAAAAGGTATTGGATGGATGGGATCCGGATCAGATTGCTGTCCAGATAGAAAATAAACGTGCCGACACACGCGTTCTTGGTCAATGGGCACGTAGTACACAACCTCTTGACCAGTACCGATGGAATCTTTTACCAGAAATGGATTATTTGGATTGAAGTCTTTGTTTGGTGTAATGAAACTTAAATGACAAATTTCACTCTATTTGAAGGAGGGACGAAATGGCAAACAGTCCAATCCTAAATGGCGAGCCTTTTAGTAAAGAGAAAACCGCGGAGATTGCCCAACAATTCTTCCGTGATGGATTTGTTCATATTCAGGGTGTGCTGACTGAAGATGAGGTCACTGCACTACGAGACAAAACGGATGCGTTTTTCGCAGACCCTGAACTTGCCGAGAGAACAAACCCTGACCTTGCAGATGTCCGATATATCCAGATGGGAACACATGCTGAATCGGGTGATGCGTTACCTTTCATTTTACGAAATACGATTGAACTGGATCCGATCTTTCGGGATATGCTACTCCGTGAACCTATTTTGAGTTTGGCTGAGGCAATAGTCGGGGAAAACTGCAAGTTTTGTGGTCAGAATGTGCTTCGCAATCTACCCGGACTCTCTATAAGCACTTGGCATGTAGACGGTTCGGTGCATTTCCCTGTTACTGATGAGATGCCGCGCCATGATCCGCGCTTACGTATGCCTGTGATGTGGTTCACAGTACAGATGGCACTGAACGATATTAATACAATTGAGGAAGGACCAACACAATATGTCCGGGGCAGCCATTATTCAGGCAGAGGTCCAAACGATCAAGAAAATCCTGAATTTGAAGGGAATAAACCGGTCTCTATTTTCTGCAAAGCGGGTGATATTTACCTCCAAGATCCACAGTGCTGGCATCGCGGTGCCCCGAACCTGTCGAACAAAACCCGTTATATTTTACAATCTCAATATGCGGCATATTGGGCATACTGGCGGTTTAGTCTGTGTAACGGCGTACCTGTACCAGAAGACGCATTACAAAATGCAAGTGATCGTCTGCTGGGTCTGTTAGGACGTAGTCGTCCGAATGCTTAATTGTAAAATGAAGGAAGGCTTAACATGGCTGAAAGTCCACTTCACTATAAGACTATTACTGAAGTTGCAGAATTAATTTCTTCAAAAGCATTGTCACCAGTTGAACTGACAGCTGCTCTGTTGCAGCGGATTGAACAACTTGACGCCCAGTTGAAAAGCTATGCCACAGTCATGGCAGACCACGCGATGGCAACAGCACAGAAAGCTGAACGGGAAATCTCAGCAGGTAAATATCGCGGTCCGCTTCACGGTGTGCCAATTGCCGTCAAGGATCTCTGCTTTACTAAAGGTGTCCGCACGATGGGTGGGGCGAAAGTATTGGAAAATCACGTACCTGACTTTGACAGCACGGTTGTCCAAAAACTGGAAGCAGCCGGTGCGGTGTTACTTGGCAAGCTCAACCTAACAGAAGGTGCGATGGGTGGTTACCATCCGGAATTCGATATTCCCATCAATCCGTGGAATCCAAACCGATGGACAGGCTCATCTTCAAGCGGTTCTGGTGTTGCAACGGCTGCAGGATTGTGTTCAGGTTCAATCGGTAGCGACACAGGCGGTTCAATCCGTTTTCCTTCGGCTGCTTGCGGTATCGTTGGACTAAAACCCACATGGGGTAGGGTGAGCCGATACGGTGTGCTTGCACTCGCTGAATCAATGGATCATGTCGGTCCAATGACCCGCAGCGTTGCGGATGCAGCGATTATGCTTGAAGTCATCGCTGGCTCTGACCCAAACGACCCAACTTCACTGCCTGATCCTGTATCTAATATGCTTCAAGAGATTGATCGGGGAATCAAAGGTGTGCGAATAGGGTTTGACGAGAATTACGCAACGAAAGACGTTGACACTGAACTTGCCGAAGCGGTGTGTGCTGGCGTGAATGTCTTAGCGGAATTAGGTGCTGAAATCGTTGCGGTGCAATTGCCGGATATGGATGAATATGTTTTGGCATGGCCAACGATCTGTTCAGCGGAAGCGGTAGCAGCGCATGCAGCGACCTATCCTGCACAGCGAGGTACCTACGGGCCTTGGTTCCAAGGATGGCTTGATATGGGGGCAAGCGTGACAGGTGCTGGATACGCCGAAGCGAATAACTTGAGATCCGCCTGCACAGGACATCTCAGGCGGGTGTTTCAGGATATTGATGTGTTGGTATGTCCGTCAATGTCTGCACCACCACACAAAGTTACCCCAGAGTTGCTATACGGACCAAAAGAAACCAGGCCCGCGAGATTTCAACGATTCACTGCGCCGTATGACTACAACGGTGCACCAACCTTATCTGTGCCGTGTGGCATGAATAGTGAAGGATTGCCATTGAGCATTCAGTTTGTCGGTAAGCATTTGACAGAACCTTTGTTATGTCAAGTCGGTCATGCTTATGAAAGTGCAACGTCATGGCATAATCTTCATCCAGACGTTATATAGTAAAATCCACAATTACCTGGACAGTGGCAAGGTTAGGAAACCTTGCCAGCGAGAATGTGTAGCAATTGTTGTTGGTTGAAATGTAAACATTTTTTTGGAATTTACTATAAGTGATGTGAACGTTATTTCTGCGGGAGATGGTATCCATCTTTCGCAACCCGAATTCTAAAGAGACTCCCTCCTGCTGTAATATAGAACATCTTGCTCGCTTCTTCGCGTCCGAAGGCAACATTAGTCGGCAATTCGGGTGTCTCAATATATGCCAATTCCGTTCCATCAGGAGAATAAACACATATTCCAAAACGGGTGGCATCGCGAACTGCAACGTAAAGATTTCCTTCTACATCAACTTCAAATCCATCGGGACCGTGTTCTGGCGCATAGTCAACAAGCGTTTCACGGAAAGCTGCCGTGCCATCAGATGACAAATCGTAAGCAAGGAGTGCCATTCTTCCCATGCAAGTTGGCAGCTCATCTGGCATCTCCCTGAACGAACCGCTGTCATTGCTGCCAATATAAAGTGTTTTCTGGTTAGGTGAAACCGCTATGCCGTTCGGTTTACCGGAATCTGCAACTACAAGATGAACTGATCCATCTGTATCAATCCGATAGACACCCATAACCGGTTGATCTACCGGTTCATGTCCAACATAACGTGGGTCGGTGAAATAGATACGTCCCTGTTCATCAATGGTGAGATCGTTAGGTGAATTAAAAGGCTTTCCTTCATAGAGTCCAGCGATAATATCGCTTTTCCCTGTTTCCATATCTGTTCTGGTAATCCGCCTTCCGCCAAAATCCGCCCCTTCTGCAACAACTAAACGTCCTTGCGCGTCAAACTTCATCCCATTTGACATCCCGCTTGGTGAACGGAATACAGTGGTTTCGCCTGTCTGAGGGTTGTATCTCATGATGTGTCCGGCTTGCATATCTGCCTGATGTGTGAAGGTGATGTCACTAAAATAGACTGTACCATCTGGCGCGACGGTTGGTCCTTCGGTGAAATGTGCATCGCTGAACACTTCCTCCAATTCAACATCTGGTGGTAGAACATCTTGTCTGTCTGTTTTATTCACTTCTGTCATACATAACTCCTTTTTATAATTGCTTTTACCTCAACTAAATAGGAATAATTGAGCCTTCCAGAATAGCTGCTAATTTGTGACGTAAACGCTGTGGATCAGTACATTCATATCATGGTGTTTGAGCGCGTCTACAATTGTTTTTGCTTCTTCCTCCGAAAGTTTCCGCTGTTGTGCTATTTGGAGCAGTTCGGGGAGTTTATCCGCATCACCGTTTGGGTCAAATCGGAGGTTTGGCGGTAGGTGTGGGGTGTATACGTATTCCTGCTTCGGTTTTTCGTGGATTTTTCCTTGTGCTGCGATGCCTGCGGGTGGGTTGTTCTTTCGTTTCGCGTTGTCGTGTCGGTAATCTTGGACCTCTTTTTCTGATGTGGTACGTTTGTTTCTTGCCATAAGTGTCCTCCTTTGTTGTCATCGGAAATAATACCTTAAACTGTGGCTGAGGTCAAGTGATTTTCAAAATAAAGAAACAAGTAATTGATTAAATTGTGCAAATTTGGCAAAATACCTTGCAGATTGAACATCTATCACAAAATATCAAACAATGGAACACACTGCGTAGAAGTTCCAAGGGAGTTGAGAAATGATTCGAAAATTCAACAAGAACAGCGTTCACAGGTTTACCATAATCATATTATCCAACCTTATTTTGTTGCTATTTACTTTTTTACCGATTTTGGAAGTAGATGCGCAGCGCAACGAAGCAACGGTCGCTGGGGACTGGACATTTGACAATGGAAATGCAAAAGACACCTCAAAAAATGGGATCCATGGCAAAATTGTTGGAAACCCGGTATCCGTTTCAGGAATAGTTGGTAAAGCGTTCGAGTTTGATGGCAAAGGCGATGGTATCGGTATTCCGGATTCCCTACTTATCAATACGGGTGGACCTTATACTGATCGAACTGTCGCGGCTTTTTTTAGATGTAATGACATTAGCAAAAATGAGAAGCAGGTGATTTTTCAAGAAGGTGGCGCCACACGCGGCTTATGTATCTATGTACACAGTGGGAAAGCCTATGTTGGCGGTTGGAATCGCGCTCAGTACAATTGGGATGGTGCGTGGATATCAGAGAAAATTCGATCAAATCGGTGGCATCATGTGGCTGTAGTCATTCGAAATGCTGCTGATAAAGTCGAAAAAGATAAGTTAGAAATGTGGTTAGATGGTAAACTTGTTGACACAGAAGCAGGTGGGCAGCTTTATGCTCACACGAATGACACCTCGATCGGTTACGTCACACAAAAGACAATTTACCATGATGGTGTTGAAGAGTTAAGCAATGTTGGCTGGTTTGATGGGATCATTGACGAAGTGATCGTCTACAATTCGGCTTTTGATGATACAGATTTTCGGAAAATCGCGCATCCCTTAAGCATTGAACCGAAAGGAAAATCCACAACTATGTGGGGATACCTAAAAGCAAAGGCGGACTGAAAATCTGGGGAGCGATGGATAAAAAACTAACAATACTTATCTGACAAAACATATTCGCTCATTTGTGTCATGAAAAGAATACTTGAACAGGACTTACGCAGTTTCTCTTAAAGTCCCACTAATAAGGGTGATTTAGGGGCGGGCCCCCATAGCGATAGCGTATGGGGAGATAAAAAGACTAAAAACACTGAATACTGAACTATTTATCCCCCTAACTCCCTTATATGAAGTTTAAAAAATAAATTGGGTAATTTGGCGAGGTTAGGAAACCTCGCCAGCAGCAGGCGTACATCTCTGCTGGCGAGGTTTCCTAACCTCGCCAAATTACCCAATTAATAACTTAAACTTCATTCAAGGGGGACTGCGTAAGTCCTGCTTGAAATAACCTGGGAACTTGACATTTTCCTTGGCCTATATTTTGATCTAAACGATTGTGTGAGATAAAGTTCGTAGCAGCTCAGCATGGACTTCCTCACATAAAGTATCTAAAAAACCTTATGTACATTTGCCTCTACAAAAACTGGGGGTAAATCAGGTAAAAAAAAACTTGCTTATAATATATTCAATTTGCTATAATGATGGATAAATTTGGATCGTTGGAGTGCCTTGCGCGTTCTATAGAGCGTCTGGTGCTAATTAAATAGAGTTGACAGAATCAAAAGGAGTTACAGAAATGAAACGTTTGTCTATATGTTTTATTCTTTTAACACTGATAGTTTTTATGGGATGTGGAAATCAACCAAAGTCCCTAACAATTGTCTGGGCAGAATGGGATCCGGCTAATTACTTACAAGAACTTTCTAAAGATTTTACTGCCGAAACAGGAATTGCTGTTGATGTAGTACAAATTCCATGGGGTAATTTTCAAGATAAAGTCTTCACATCCTTCGTTGGACAGGAGGACATCTATGACATCGTAATCGGAGATAGTCAATGGCTTGGTAGAAATTCCGTTGGAGGACATTACATTGATCTAACCGATTGGATTAAAGAAAATATTGATGTTGATTCAATCTACGGACCTGCGATGACCGCTTTTGCAGAGTACCCGAAAGGCAGCGGAGAGTATTGGGCATTACCCGCCGAAGTAGATGCAGCTGGATACGTATACCGGAAAGACCTCTTTGAAGACCCGAAGGAGATGGAAGCGTTTCAAGAGAAGTACGGTTATGCCCTGGCACCGCCCAAAACTTATGCTGAACTTCGCGACATAGCCGAATTCTTTACACGTCCTGATGACGAACTCTACGGAATCGCAACGTGGTACAGCAAAGAATACGATGGGATTACAATGGGCTTTCAGCAAGTCATGTGGAGTTTTGGCGCGTCTTACGGTGACTCAAAAACTTACAAAGTTGATGGACATATTAATACTGATGATGCTGTGAAAGCACTTGAATTTTATAAAGATTTGTTAAATTTTGCCCCTCCGGATGCCCCGAATTATTACTGGTCTGAAACCTTGGATGCTTATCTTGCGGGGAAGGTTGCGATGGCAATGAACTATTTCGCCTTTTTCCCAGGTGTTGTTGACCCAGAGAAGAATCCTACCTCTCACGATAAAAGTGGTTTCTTTGTTGCTCCTGCTGGACCGAAAGGACACTATATCAGTATCGGTGGTCAAGGCATGTCAATTTCTACTTATTCCAAAAACCAGGATATTGCGAAGCAATACCTGAAATGGTTTATGCAGAAATCTGTACAAGAAAAGTGGGCAAAATTGGGTGGGTTCACACCGCTCAAAGAAGTCTTGGAATCGGATACATTCAAAACAGCGACTCCATATAATGAAGCGTTTGCTGCAAGTTTTCCGTATCTGCGTGATTTTTGGGCAGTTCCGCAGTACGCTGAACTGTTAGAGGTCTGTCAAGCCAATTGGAGTGCGGCTATCACTGACATTAAGTCTTCTCAAGAAGCTCTTGACACTATAGCACAGAAACATGAAAAAATCTTTGCGGAGGCGATGAAGGAAAACACCGAAGAATAAAATATGGTCAAAAATGAAATTTGTTCATATTTATACCATTTCTAAAAACGATGGAGCATTATCAGTTTGATGAAATGTGATGTCCGATGGCACAAACTGTCCGAAGTTTAAGTAAATAAACGGTCCTTTGGCGAGGTTAGGAAGAAATCAACGGTATGAATCATGGCGAATACGCGTATAACATTCGCCATGTTCCCCGCCTCGCCAGCAGTGGGGTATTGTGCCTCGTGCGGACCGAAAATTACCGAATTAAAAATATAATTTTCGGACAGTTTGTACTATAGTTGACTTTAGAATTAATCGGACATTCGGTTAGGAAACCGCATCTACCAGCGGTGTTGTAGCATAAACTTTTAGTTTGTGCTACTATGTGGCAACTTAGGTTATATAAGAGAGATATATTATCAGAAATGGTATAGCATGAACATCAAAATTCATTAGAACGGTTAGGAAATCGTCCCTACTGTTCATGGGAATGTTGAGCAGCAATTGACTCGCCTACCGAATATTTTATGTTTTCAAAACTTCATTGGATACTTGCAAATTATCGTCCTGATTATTGTTTGCACCTATAAGCACGCACTCTGTAAAATATGCAAATAGACCGCTTCTCGCGCGGGATGAGCGATTACCAACTTAAGATGGCGTTTATTATGCCAACGATGGTTTTGCTTATCTTGATGAATATCTTTCCACTTTTATGGTCGCTTTATCTGAGTTTTCATGATTACAAAGCTTCCATGCCAATAGCTCCAAAATTTATTGGCGCAAGGAACTACGTCGAAGTTCTTACAGATCCCGATATTTGGGGATATTTTCGCACTACTGCCTACTTTGTCATTTTAGCTGTAACTGCTCAATTCCTAATCGGTTTTGGATTAGCACTCTTGCTAAACCGTGTATTTCCTGCAAAAGGTTTGGTGACGACGTTGCTCCTACTTCCGATGATGTTATCCCCTGTGGTAGTCGGCATATTTTGGCAGTTTATTCTTGCATCGGACAACTCTGGATTGCTAAACTTTCTTCTTAGTCCTATCCTGAATTTGCCCGTGATTAGAACTATCTTCGATCCACCAATTGGGTGGACAACTGATCCGAAGATAGCAATGTTATCAGTCGTTATTGTTGACACATGGATGTGGTCACCATTTATGATGTTGATTTCGTTGGCAGGGTTGAGCGCTGTTCCGAAATATCTTTATGAAGCCGCTGATGTGGACAGAGCCTCGGCGTGGTTCAAATTCCGATGGATTACCCTACCATTAGTATCCCCGCTCTTGCTCATTGCGCTCTTGTTCAGGACGATGGACGCATTTAAGATGTTTGATATAGTTTATGTTCTAACCAATGAAGGGGGACCCGGCACTGCAACTGAAACTGTTTCAATGAATCTCTATAGAATCGCTTTTCGGAACTATGACACCGGTAAAGCGTGTGCAATGGCTTATATTCTGCTTATAATTATCGTTGCGTTGAGTAATATTTATGTAAAATACCTCAATCGCGTCAAGGGAGAAACTTAATCTGTATGATAACCTATTTAAAAAAGATATGGTTCGGCACTCGCAGCATCGCAAAAAAGTTTTTCAGGTCCTGCCATATCATAATAAAGAAGTTGCTTAGATTGCTCCGGACCCTAATGTTAATCATATTAATCGTCTCCGCGGTTATCGCCTACATCCTTCCCATTTATTGGATTGTGGTAACATCGCTGAAAGCACCGGTGGATATCAACACCAAAGAGCCTAAGTTCCTCTTTACTATTTCGATGGAAAATTATCAAAAGTTGATATCTGAAGGGAATGTGCCGATTATAACGTTTCTCTTTATAGGGACAGCATTTTTAGGGCTAATTCTTTTTGCTTTTTTTTCGTATATGAATGTTTCTCTTCCGCGCCGTTTTTCTATTCGCAACATTGGGATCGTGTGGAATATCCTGTTTATATTAACGTGTCTCTATAGTTTTTTCAGCACGCAGCCACTACCAAGCCGCCTGCAGGTGGATGTCCGAATCCATTTTTTCACGCTAATAATTTGTTCTGTGGTAGCTTACTTGGTGGCTATACCTTGGAAGAAAAATTCCTATTCAGATTTTATCAATTCCAGTAAAGACGTTACGCATAACAAAAAAGAGAAATTAGCATTTATAATTCCAGTTATCTTTGCAACTATCGGTGTTTGTATTGTTTTAGCAAATGGTGGATCCAAGTTTTTCTATCAGCTGCTCAACAGTATTATTATCGGTGGCGGTAGCACGGTTCTTGCTGTCGGTTTAGGCACAATTTCGGCTTATGCATTTTCTCGCTACAACATTCCTGGCAAGGATGACCTCCTCTTTTTTATCTTGAGTACTCGCATGCTGCCACCGGTTGTCGTTGTAATTCCCATCTATTTAATGTATAGAGCACTTAGTTTAAATGATACACATTTTGGATTGATTCTGCTTTACACGACATTCAACGTTTCGTTTGCTGTGTGGCTCATGAAAGGGTTTATTGATGAAATACCAAAGGAATATGAAGACGCTGCGCTTGTGGATGGGTATACACGTTTTCAAACTTTCTTGAAAGTTGTGCTACCACAATCTGTGACAGGCATTGCAGCAACTGCGGTATTCTGTTTAATTACAGCATGGAACGAATTCGCATTTGCCCTTGTTCTAACCCGGACTGGCGGCGTAGCCGTGACTGCTCCACCCTCTATTCAAAGTGCCACAGGTTCGGCAGGCATGGATTGGGGTAAAATCGCTGCATCCACCTTTATTTTTCTGCTTCCGGTCGCAATATTCACTTTTTTGATGCGGAGCCATTTGTTGCGTGGTGTCACCTTTGGTGCAGTAAAAAAATAGTTGATTCTGCCGTTTTTTCATGGTAGAATTTTAAAGAATTCAATACCCTATCAAGCGTAAGTTCAAACCGCATATCAATTCCGAATCCACTCACGGCAAATGCGCGTTAAATTACCATTAAAGCCTTACGGCACGCGGAGCGTGTCTACTACCTTAAACGCACATCTCATTAATATTAAGTAATTCACTAATATTTCTTGTAGTTTACTTCGTAAATATTATTCCAAATTGGTATTCTTGGAGGAAACAGATGGCGAAAAAGAGAAAAGGAAAACCACCCAAAATTTCTATAGAAGAATGTACGCTCAAAATGCAGGCACATATCCATCAACTCGGTTTATCTTCTGTTGAGGAATATAAAATTTGGTGTCGTAAGCATAATTTCAGTCGGGGATTGGACAAAAATTCACGCCAACTCCGAAACGAACTAAACATAGTAACTGCAATTAAAGCAGCCGAAATAATGGCAGATAAGAAGAAAGCACGTAACTTGAATGAAATTATCCCGAAAATATATAACGGTGAATTGCAGAGTCAAAATCTAAGGCAAGGAACGGCTAAGGAAATTGCACTTGTTTTTGAGAGAAGCTATTATCCGAAAATGCTTTTGAAACTTCTATTGTGCATTGAACAAAACTCTGATCTCTTAGAAGACCCTACCTATATTAAAGGAATTGAAGCAATAGCAAACCATTCTGAAAGTTGGATTCGCCCTCTTGAAACGTGGCATGTCAAAAGACATAACCGTGATCGGCAGTTTGCCGAACTTCTCCACCACCTATTTGTGGCTTATGATGTTCCGCCTTTTATGGATAGTGTTTGGTTAACTGAAAACGAGGCGTACCAGAATTGGTATATACATATTGGAACTGGACAAAATATCCGAACTGCCCCAGGAATACCTGTATCGTTGACGAAAAAAATGGCACACCATTTTCTTAAAGCACCGAAACAGTATACCGTTGAGGAAGCAATTCGATGGGGACAAGTGCATGCGCTCGGAGGGAATAAACGGTTAATGGAGGCACTCCGTGGAACGCGCATGTTAGGGAATTTCAAAAACGATGAATTTTGGTTGAATGTAATCCGCTTCTTTGTTGCGAATCCGATGTTAGATGTCAGTCACGTGCATCCGATTATTGATTATATCTGGAATCAGAAATTCGAAAATCAACGGGTGTTTGTTGAAAGAGGCGTTGTAGAGGAACATGATCCGCCCCAACCTAACTTCAGTATGAATGGAAGGACACCTAATACTTTGCTTCGCCAAGTTAATGAATGGCACCGACAACTCGGTAAGGCAACGAGAGGTGGACACTACGAGTGGCCTCAATCAGAAATCAGTGAATTTCATTTTCGAGTAGGAAGTGAGAAGAAGGGGAACTTGAAATACTGGCATATTCGGGAACTTCTCAGTACAGACGAGCTCATTTATGAAAGTAGAAAAATGAAGCATTGTGTTAGTAGTTATGCAAGGTCATGCTACTCTGGAAAAAAGTCAATTTGGACAGTGGAATCGGAGGATGGAAATGGAAGACACAAGGCTTTGACAGTTGAAATTTCACGCCCCGAAAACCTCATCCGTCAAGTTCGGGGTAAACGGAATCGGTTACCAACGCTAAGAGAAAAATTTCTCTTAGAAAGATGGGCGGCAGAGGAAAAACTGGAGATTGCTGAGTATTTGCAGTTTCAACAGCATTGATTCTGAACGCAATTTATGGTAAGCTATCAATCAGTATTTGAAGCGATAAAATCTGTTATCGTTATTAAACCGAAAAGGAGGCAACGCAATGGAAAATCCAACTACTATCCAAGAGATTGTCCAACGACTCAAAAGTTTTTCACTTGAGCAACAAAGGCAAGTGTTGGATTTCATATTAGAGTTGTCAGGTGAGTCACCAAAGCAATACCCTGGCAAAAATCTTCTTCAATTTGTAGGAACAATTTCAAAAGAGGATTTGGAAATTATGAAACAAGCGATTGAAGAAGGATGTGAGCAGATTGATGAATCAGAGTGGTAGATATCTACTTGATACTCATAAGTAATTGCGAAATATGTTTCTGAATTTGAAACTTTACAGGCAGGATATTAGTTAATTAAAGTATGTTATTAGAAAAAAATAATTCCACAACCGAAGCACTCAATACCCTCCGTGAAAAACTCCGCGACATGTTTCATTTTTCACATACCGATTTGAACTTCGGCATCTTCCGCATTCTCAAAATCAAGCGCGATGAGGTCAATCAATTTATAAACGAAAAACTGACAACTATAGTAGAAGAAGCACTTGCAGAAGTTACCGATACACTTTACGAGAGTCAGCTTACTGAAGTGAAGGAATATATTGAGAAAGAGGGTGGCACAACAGAAAAAGAATATCTAAACGATATTTCAGCCAATCAATTAAAACTTATAGATTTTTTAACATACAAAAAGCAGGACAACCTTATTGCTCCGTTAGAGACCGACCCGGATGAACTCAAAACACAGCTCGCCTATCGCGTCTATAATCACATCCACAACTTTTTTGAACGTTATTACCGTGACGGTGATTTCGGCTATAACGATAGAAGCACCGCGCAGTATAAAGTAGACTATCCTGATGAAACAGACTATAACGGGACTGATATACTTTTTCATTGGAAATGTCGGGACAGTTATTATGTGAAAACGGCAACAGGTTTCAATAGCGTTGTCTTTGAGATAGAAGGTAAACGGATTGAATATCGGTTAGAAGGCAAAGCAAGCTCCGCTGTTGCACAGAACAGTAATCAGGACAATTTCAAACACTACCGCTTTGATAGAATTGAACCTCCCAAACCCGATGATGCTGAAAAGACTTGGCGCGTTATTCTTCACTTGGCAGAAACTTCAACGCCAAAAGTTGAGATTTATCGTGCGATGAGCGAACAGATTTTTGACGAAACAGATGATTTGGACATCTATCTCCACGAACCTCCCAAGAAAGGTGATGAACAGGGAAAA
Organism: Candidatus Poribacteria bacterium; assembly: GCA_965221425.1. Classification (GTDB taxonomy): domain Bacteria; phylum Poribacteria; class WGA-4E; order WGA-4E; family WGA-3G; genus MSPOR6. Next base: position 3,868,947 of record OZ244889.1, read on the forward strand.
TCCATCTTTAAGGACCTCGCAGATACTTATGACAAAGTAAACGATGGCAAATTACAAGGCATTAAAGCATTACACACCAAATTAGCCAGTTACGCAGAGAAATTGACAGGTCACCCTGACTTCAAGGATAAGGCACTCGGAAAAAATAAAACAGAACGACAAGCGACACTCGAAAAACGCCCAAGAGTCCAGCGGTTCCACACCTTTGACAAAAACCTTAATACCTTCTTTGTTGGTATGGATTCCGATTACTTTATCCACAAAGACTTGGACAAATTCCTAAAAACAGAGCAACGCCGCTACATCCAAAATATTATCCTCGGCGATTTAGACACACTCTTAAATCTCAGTCCTGAAAATCCCACTTTTGCGATAGCAACCGCTTTCCGCAACGTCACCAACGAAGTCATTGCGCTACTTGTGGCAGTGGAGACGTTCCAAAAGCAGCTTTTCTTGATGAAAAAAAAGATTGTCTCTACCGATTATCTTATCTCTGTGGGTAAAATTGCAGAAGCAACTAAAACCGACTCTGAACAACGTGAGGCATTCTTCTCCCAAATTATAGAGAACGAAGCACAACTTGACGACTGGCGCGACACCTTCGGTATTGACATTAGAGAACAACTACCGTTGCTTGATGGTGTGTATCCGACATTACTGTTAGACACGCGGCATTTTAGAGATGACGAAACTTTTATTGACACTCTCCTTTCGCTATTTGACGATTTAGAATCGCAAATTGACGGTGTGCTACTCAACAGTGAAAACTTTCAGGCATTGGACCTACTGATGGAAAAATACCGTGGATCTATAAGATGTGTCCACATTGATCCACCTTACAACACCAACACAAGCGGTTTCTTATACAAAAATGATTACCAACATTCCAGCTGGTTAACGATGATGGAGAATCGGTTATCTCTTGCCGAGCAATTGATGGCACAAGATAGCTGCATCCTTTGCCATATTGACGAGAACGAATATGAAAACCTGTTTCATGTATTCAATACCATGCGGATGCAAAACCAAGGTACAATTGTGTGGGATAAAAGAAATCCTACAAGTGGAACAAAGAGGATTGCCACACAGCATGAATATGTTGTTTGCTATACTAAAGGAAATATGACTCTTCAAGACCTAAGTCTCAATCGTGAAACAATTCTCAAAAAAGCGGCTTCTTTGTTAAGGAAGTATAGTGGTGCTAAAGAGCAAAGTCGAAAAGAGTTTAAGAAATGGATAAATAATCAACCAAATTTCACTGCTGGTGAGCGAGCTTTTTCTGAAATTGATCATGAAGGCAATGTTTATAGAACTGTCTCAATGAGAGCACAGGTGCCTCCTGACGATCGTAAATTCTATATTCCTTTAATCCATCCAATTACCAATAAACCATGTCCTGTTCCAAGGAATGGTTGGTCAGGAACACCTGAGCACATGCAAGGAATGTTAGCAAAGGGGCAAATCGTGTTTGGACCTGATGAAAAAACACAACCCCAACGCAAAAACTTATTGAAAGATTATGTTGCTTGTCAGTTTGCATCTCTCATCTCATCAGGGGCAAAAGGAAAACCGCAAATAGAAGCTTTAGGATTAGAATTTTCATATTGTCATCCTGTTGGACTATATGAAAGACTCATTTGGCCATCTACACCAGATGGAAAGGGAACAACACTAGACTTCTTCGCCGGGAGTGGTACGACGGGGCATGCAGTTTTCAAGCTGAATAAGGCAGATAAAAAGAAAGTAGAAGAAAAGGACAATGGTAGCCGTAAATTCATTCTTGTTGAGATAGGAGATTATTTTGAAAGCACCTTGAAGGAACGGATTCGTCGCGTCATGTTTTCTGAAAATTGGAAAGATGGTAAACCAGACACAAAAAAGAAAATTGATGGCACTGTCGGTATTGTCAAGTATCAACGTCTGGAACAGTATGAGGATGTCCTCAATAACCTCACCACTTTACCCCAAATGATGAATATGGAGCCGAAACCGCCAATTAAATATCTCTATCGTCCTGAGGAACAGAAAATTCGGTTGATGATGGATATGCGCGTCCCGTTTTCTAATCGTATCATTTACGGTAAGGATAGTACAGAGGGTTTCGTAGATGTGTTGGAAACCTACTGCTATTTAAAAGGACTGCCAATTGAGCGGCGGCTGCGGTTTGACTTGGATGGTCGAATCTACAGAGTTGTCCGAAGTGGTAAGCGAGCGGTTGTATTTCGCAACGTTACCGAGGATATGGACGATACGCCGCAGTTGTTGGAAATTCTGGAAGATGAACGGTTGGCGGGTGTAACGCAGTTAGACGTTAACCATGATGTAAATCAGATCGCATTGCATGAAGGTTCAGATTTACGAGAAATTCATCTTATCACGACATCGGACTTTGAATCGGGGTCGGTGTGGGATACTGTTGAAACATAAAAGAAAGAATAATGGCACTATATCACGAATACGAAGCAAAAATCTTAATCGAAAACAGAATTGACGTCAGTAATGACGGGATAAAAGAAGTAATTCAGTTTTATGACCGAGAACAAACGTTAAAATTGCCTATTGAACCTTTAGTAAGGATTCAGGATTTTTTGGATGATTATAACGATCTGACAGGTAACACTTTTAAACTGCGTTACTATCAAATATTGGCACTGCTTTTCACCGAGCAATTCTTTGCTGACCGCGTACTATCAACTGAACCTGTACTGGACAACGGGCAAGAAGTACAGCGAATGTTGGCTTACTGGATGGCAACGGGGAGTGGCAAAACCCTCGTCATGCATCTCAACATTCTCCAATATTTGCATCACTTTTGTAAAAAAGATGGTGCGCGACTTCAAATTTACCTAACAACACCTTTAGCAAATTTAATAAAACAGCACGAACGCGAGTTAGAACCCTACGTGCGCCAACTCAACGAAACCTATAATAATCGGATTGAACTTATAATTGACACAACACAGGGACTTTTGCAGAAAGATGAGGATTATTTCCGATTGCCGGATGACGGAGAAATACGCCGACTCATTTTAGTTGACGAAGCACACATCGGGTTGACCAGTGGAGAAGCTGGTAAATTTAGAGAACTCCGAAACCGTCTCAACGTAGGTAACTCCTTCCTATTTGAATATTCTGCTACTTTTCACAACGTGGCTAAAGAGTTGAAAGACGAATATGATAAAGCAATCATCTACCGATACGATTACGCCCGATTTTATGGCGATGGGTACGGCAAAGACCACTTTTTTAAACCGATAGCAGCAGATAAAGTGGATGCTGAATCCGAAGGGGAAATTAAAGATAATTTGGACGAATGCCTGCAAGTGATGGAAAAAAAGTTACAGACTTTCGACAGAGTCCAAAATGATAAAAAATACGATGATGACCTAACCACACATCGTCCACTGATCGCATTTATGGGACATACAGTTGAAAATCCAAAAGAGGAAGACGAACGCGCCTTAGTTTCTGACATACAAAAAGTTCTTGATTATTTTGCTGCGTTGAGTGATGCCGAACGTCAAAAATTTAGATCCATTTTCGGTGGTGACATCATCGGACCACTTGTTGTCTCACGCAATCCTGAAAACGATAGCGAATTACACCTCTCTTACGGTGAGGGTGAAAAATGGGGAATGATTAACGTTGGTGATGCAGCGAGTTTTTACAACGGCATTGCAAATGACCGTATTGAAACGCGCGTTGAAGTTATTGCCAATCCAAACTTACAATTTGAAAACCTTGATAATGAATCCAGTCAAATAAATGTCCTGATTGGGAGTCGTAAGTTTGCGGAAGGCTGGAATTCCTATCGTCTCTCCGTAATAGATTTGATTAACTTAGGAAGTTCCAAAGGCAATCTTATCATACAGATTTTTGGGCGCGGTGTTCGGTTACATGGAAAAGGTGGCGATGGTAAACGTCGATATATTGACCATAAACAAGACTATCACTTTCCTCAGAATAATAGGGAATCTGACATACGTCGGTTGGAAACATTAACTGTTTTTAGTTTGAAGGGAAGTTACCTAAAGCGGTTTCTTGCAGAAGTTCATGCAGGCGGCGTATCGCTTCAACATGTTTTCAAGATTCCGGTAAACCCAACGTTTTTTAAAGTGGATAGTAACACATCAGTTGATTTTGAGGACTACCGCCAAAAATTGCATGTTTTTAAGCAGGGGGACACAGTGGGTAGTGGCATCAAACGGGTTTTTCTCAACGGAGATGAAATTCACTATACCTATCTTGATGATGGTGCTGAAAAATCTGGCACTATCAATAACTGGCGGAAGTTGGCGTTAGATTACCGAACGGATAAGGAAAGAGACGCACTGAATGTTTTTGAAGACCTGCGGCAAAATAATGAAAAGTATGCTTGTTATCTGAATAGAGCAAAACTTGCCACTGTTATTCATCGTGAAGTGGAGAAAAACCAACTGCAACTTTATAGCAAGGAAAACCATAAACCCACTATCGTTGACTACCTATCACTCGTCGAAGAAATTCAATATCAGAAACCGGGGCAAGATCCAATTGCGTGGACAGATCAGCTCAATCGACAAGTTGTAATTGATGTCACTCGCAAACTGCGGAACCGTATCAACGCACATATCAATCGCGCGAATTATGTTTATGAACCGCTGAAACGAGATGATTTAATCTATGAGTATACCGTAACGAAAAAGTTTGATACACAAGATGACTTAAACGATTTTCTAAAGAAAGTCGAAATTGCAGAATTAGATGCACTCCAAGACAATCCACGCTCAAACATCGAAAATAAAGTAAAATTATGGCTCAGGGATCATCGGCACATTTATGAACCGCTTATGCGTCCTCAAGAAGATGTGGAAGATGGATATCGTGATGTGAATGTTTCGCCAGATAGACTGAACCCTGGCGAAAAGAAATTTGTTGAGGACTTGACAGAATATATCAAGTTTAACTACCGCCGAAATGAAAGATATGAATTTTATCTGATGCGGAATGTGCAAAAGATCGGAATTTATTTAGAAAGTGATGCAGGAAGTTTTTATCCCGATTTTGTGTTATGGGTGCTTGATAAAAAACAAGATATAACACATATCCTTTTTATTGATCCGAAAGGAGAGCGTGAGATCATTGGTGGAAAAAGAGGCGATTATAAGAATCATCCAAAAGTTAAACTCGCCCAAAAATCCGAGGACCAAACACTTATTACGCTTGAAAAGCAGTTAGAGACTGAACAGGACCAGAAATTCCAACTTAACTCTTTCCTTCTATTGCGGGATAGTTCCGAATTAGGGGATGGAGAAGACGACGTGGACTGGATTAAAAAGAATATGTTAGCGTACAACATTCTCCGCTTAGATTGGCATGAAAAAAAAGAGGACGGTTCCAAAAGTCAACTTTTCAACGGAGAGGAATCGTATTTAGATTTGATGTTTGAGAAAGTTGGGATTCAACCGTGAGAGAAAATGAAAAAGTAGACGAGTTCATAAAGAACCCGCCTACTTCAGCAAGTTATACAAGTATTTTATTTTTTAGAATTGGTATTCTTTTCCCGATACTCTTGCAATAGTGCGTTAATCTTATCAAGAAACTCTTGCGAGTATATTTGACCGACAAGTGCGTTGTGGGTTTCAACAGCAATAGCATCCCAAGCCGCAAGCGCACTTTCTTGAAACTCTATAACCTGAATCCCCCCTTTCTGTTTAAGTGCCTCAAGCGATTTCTCATTATCTTCCCGAATAGCCTGAATCAACTTGCTCTGATATTTGTCACCGGCATCCCGTAATACTTTCTGTTGTTCAGGTGTAAGTTGATCAAACTTTTTCTTCGTAATCACTGTTGCACCCACACCAACACTTACCGGTAAGTTCGTCATATATTTAAATTCTTGACTCCATTGCAGTGCTACTGTGACATACGGTGATGCGGTTAACGCATTGATCTGACCCGTGTAAAGGGATTGCAACACCTTTGTAACTTCCCTGGGAACAGTTGCGATTTTCGCTCTTTTATAAAATTCAAGACCGATCTTGTCGCTTGTTCGTGCCCACATCTTAACGTTTGGTGACTGGAGGTCGGCAATAGTCCGAATCGGATGATTACTGAAAATGTAATAATATCCGATGTCACCCATTCCGATTAAAACATAACCTGCATCCAAAAAGGCTTTGTCTAAATCTTCACGCAGATGATCGCGAACATAATCCAGTTCTTCATGAGTTTTGAACATTCGCGGCAGTTGAAAAATTAGCACTTCTTTCTGTATTTCGCCAAGTCCTGTGGCAGTCATAGCCCCCGCATGAAGTAACCCAGCACGCATTTTACGAATTACATCAAGCTCGTCTCCCTGTATTCCATTTGGATAGAATCTCAACTTGATTTGACTGCCAGTTTTTGCCAAAATCTCTTTTCCCATCGCATCGAAAGTGTTCATCCAAGTTGACCCTTTCGGCGCAAGCGTAGCGAACTTAATTGATTCGACTGCATGAGTAGATATAGGTAAACACAACATTCCCAAAATAACGAAAAGCGCGCTTGCAAGTCCAGCGGCGCGGATTTTGTTGCTTGTTTTATTACACATTATTCAATTTCTCCTTCTATTAATTCTAAATCAAAAAGCATGTCAACCTGAGAGAGCCAACGTTTTGAACGCGATTTTGCTAACGATGTTGCTGCTTCTTCTCCAGGAAATATATCGGACGGTGCATCAATAACTTCCTGTAACGATTTCTTGTAAAGTTCCACATCCTGTTTTGGATAGGCATAGTATCTTGCCAGAAAGAACTTGCTCATCAGGAACTTGCCATCATTAATTTCATCAACCTTATCAATATGTTCTTTTGCCTTTTCAGGATCTCCCCCAATTGCGGGGGGGCGATCACCGTAATAGACAGCATAGAACAGATGTGCACTACCGAAATAGAATTTTTCGTCTAATTCAAGGACACGCCGCATCATCAGTTCCACACGAGCGAGATCGATCACTTGCATCGGGTCATCTTTCTGCAGGCTAATCCCACGTCCAACTGCATAAGCTGCCCAAAATAGCGGCTCTACATCTTCCTGCTTCACTTTCTGAAGCAACTTTTCGAACACTTCCATGCCGATAGTTCTTGCTTTGTTAAAGATTTTGTTTGATTTTGCCAGTGCCTTGAACGCATACATTTCAGAACGTGCATAGTGCGCAATCGCTTGTGCACGCATCTCCTCTGCCGTCTCAGTATCACCCGCAATCTCTGCCTCTTCCATCCTATCTTCAAGAAATCCGCTGTAAGACGAAAAGGCGCGGGCAGTTTTAACAATCAGAGACTTATTCCCTAACTTTGCTAAACGCTCAAGTGTTTTAAGATTTTTTTCAAGAGTGGTTTCTACCACTGTTAAGTCACTTTCCTGTTGGATTTTGGATAACTTGCTTAAACCACACCCACCTGCAAGTATCGGCAGTAAAAGCAAAAAAGCTATCCGAAAATAAAACTTTTTGCTTATCATTTGCATCGAATTTACCCCCCTATCAGTGTTGTGTGTCCAATTATAGACACAGTTTAATTCTATAACCTAAGTTGCTACCTTGTAGCACAATCTGTATGAAGATTAAAAAATAAACTGGGTAATTTGGTGAGGTTAGGAAGAAATCAACGGTATGAATGCGCGTATAGCATTCCCCGCCTCGCCAGCAGAGATGTACACCTGCTGCTGGCGAGATTTCCTAACCTCGCTCCCTTACCGAAATATTTATTTAAATTTCATTTAGATTGTGTCTGTGAAAACGCAAACTAACAGTTTGCTCTACAAATAGTGACTAATTACCAGCGCTTAATTGAATAAAAATGGTAGTCCAACAACTGTCCCATTAACGCGCCCATCCGCAGTTTCAATCTGAATCCGACTACCGTGTTCTGTAAACGCCATTCGGACGTATCCTAAAGCAATCGGTTTTTTAAGTATTGGTGAATAGGCTGAACTTGTAACCCATCCGACTTCTTTTTCACCATTGAAAATTTTTGAGTTTTGTTGTACAGGATTTTTCGCGTCAATTTCAATTCCGCGCAATAGACGGTTCGGGTGGCCACGATATTTCATACGTGCCACAATTTCTTGACCAATATAACAGCCTTTCTCAAAATCAATGGCATGTTCTAATTCTGCCTCAAGTGGGATAACCGAATCGGTTAATTCTATGCCATATCTTGGTGTGCCAGCTTCAATCCGAAGTGATTCAAGCGCATCCCACCCGATAGGAACAACATTAGGTCCTTCAGCCAATAACCTTTCCCATAACGTCTCCAACTTATCGGTTGAAATGTAGAGATGGTATCCACATTCTCCCACAGTATTCGAACCTACACAATCGCCCCAGTATCCATCAAATAAGTAGGATTGGGAATGATACTCTGGTAAACCGCCAAGATCCTCTGCATTTAAGACAGATTGAACCAGTTCTGTCGATTTCGGTCCATAGACTGCAATTGCACCAAAATTGTTCGTGTCCACAGTAAGTTCTACATCATCTGCAATAATGTACTTATCTAATTCTGAGAAAACATTGTCTGTGTTTTCAGGGGCAGTGCTGAGGCAAATTGAATCTTCAAAGATGTATACCTTCATATCAGCAATAATTTTGCCACGATTTGTCAAAAGTGTGGCGTAATTTCCCTCCCCATTGGCAAGGTTTTCAACATCGTTAGAGATGAGACGGTGCAAAAATTTTGCCCGATCCTCTCCAGTTAAACGGAGCGTCCCATAATATGAAATATCAGCAATGCCGACACCGTTTCTAACAGCTTTGTGTTCAGAAACAGTATCGGAAAATTGCACAGCTAAATTCCAGCAGCCGTGTCTTTCACCAAAGGTTGCCCCAAGTTTACGATGTACTTCATGTAACAGCGTAGTTTTCATTTTTTTATTCTATGTTATTATTTCCAAATATCTAATGCATTATAGTAAAATTCAAAAATATGTTTACATCTCAATGAACAACAATCCCAACATGCTCTCGCTGGTGCTTTGTTACACCAAAGTTGAAGGGTATAGAAGTCGCGAGCGCAGCTCGCTCCTACAAGAAGAGCCGCGGTCAGCAGAATATCTAACGCATTCTAATACTTTTTACCTATCATTTTGATATGGACATAACACTGGTGCGGCGTGTCCGATTAATTCTAAGTCTACTATATTCCCTTACTTTTTCATATTAAAGAGTTTTGGGTCAATTTCAGCGTTGAAGGTGATGTCGTGAATAAAATTCTCCTCAAGTAACCCTTCTTTTGTAAAATATGGGATTTTAATGCCATCTACCTCTTTATACCAATCGAAGGAAGTTATAGATATCGTGTCATCTCTTGGGTCTACAAATATCAATTGCGTGAGTGTATGTGTTTTTTCACTAATGAAGATTTTGAGAGGGTCGCCCCAAGGTTGTCGAACGCGTAGTACTGATGTAGGTTCACCATTCACTGGCTCAGTCCCGACATATTGAACCGGTATTTTGTCTTCAGCAAGGGTTTGCAATAACCATATTGGTTGACGGAACAATACACTTCTCCCGTAAACAGGCCTCCTGTGCTTGTTCCTTTGGTTCATCAGGTACCATTCTTCGTCTAATCCCTTCATGTAGAATGCACTACCATCAAAGACATAGTTTCTACGATATTTATAAAAACTATATTTATCACGGTAGTAGTAAATTTTTACCGCATTTTCATCTCTTTCTGAATGTGGGCCAGACGCAGGACTGTGAACAACAGAAACCTTATTCACGACAAAGTTTTTAACTGCAACGATTTTTTCACGTCCACCGTGTGCTGTAAGTGTCTCTGCAATAATCTTTTTCATTCTTGGATCATGATATGTCGCGAGGTTTTTCCGCACCATGTCATCTACTGCTTTTTCAAAGTTTGCCTCGCTGAGATGCGTTCTGCGGACAATGCCCTCACTATCAATCAGAAACACAGAAGGGAGACTACGTACTTGGAATGTATCAATAATTTTTCCATCTATGGTGTTATAATGCAGCCATGCGCCAGTTTTTTTGACGCTCCCTTGTGTGAGAGGCGGATCGTGCTGCTTTACATTAACACTGATAATTTGAAAATGTTTGTCTTTATATTTTTCATGAATCGGCTTCAGATTCAACGCGTCGGTTTTCCCGATGTAGAGTAGTACGACCTTTCCGCTGTATTGCTGCAAGTCATAGAACTTCTTATGCAACTCATCTTCTATCCCAAACTGCGGAGCAGGCATTCCTATCCAAGCACTATGCCCTGAAGGGATTTCGCCTATTCGAGATGTCTTATCGAGTTCAAGTATCTCTCGCGCAAGTCGTGCCTGTAACCCTTCACTAAATTTTGGGTGTGTTATCAGTTTTTGGTATGTGGCATCTGCCTTCACGTGCTGTCCAGTTTTGTCATAAGCCAATCCTAAATCCAACAAACCACGCTCAAAAGGGTTCCACCGAAATAACACATCGCCCCTATAATAAAAAATAGAGCTTACATAACGATCCGAGTCTGACGGTATATCTTTTGTCAATTCTTCAAAGGTAGTAATCGCTGCGTCAACACGTCCTAATAGCATCTCTGCTTTGCCACGGTTATAGGTAGCCGCAGAACGATAATGCAAAGGCAAGTGAAAGTTCCTTGATTTCTCTATCATCTCTTCTAATAGTTCCGTTTCGTTTGGATCATCAAGGTGCATCAAATATGCACGCCTTGCCAAATATAAAAACTCATTATATGCTACAGCGTGAGGTGAAACTTGAAGATCTGCATCCACAACACGGACACAAAAAACGATTTGCAGCAATGTTAGGACACCGATCAACCACGCTATCTTTGTTTGTTTACGGAAAAACATGAATAAACTACTCATTCTTTTCAGGTTTCAGTTGAATGTGTTTCATTGAGACGCAATGCTAATCCAAAATCGTAAAATTATTGTGTAAGTTGCAGGACTAAAACATCCGTTCCAAACGCCAAATTATTCTCGGTGTACGTAACGAATACTCAACATTGAGTGGAACAGCAATTTCAACCGAAACACTAAGGGGTTGAAAATCTTCCGGCGGACTAATGAAAAACGATATGCCTGCACCGATTGAGGATTTGAACTCCGCTAAGGCAAAATCAGAGAATGGATTTTCATCAGACTGCCAAACTTGTCCAGTATCCAAAAAAGAACTTAGTGCCCACCCGAATACCGCATCTATATCACTATTCATACGGGTCTCTTGTAAAAAACGATATTCTATATTGAAAAGAATTCGCTTATCACCTGCATAAGTGTTGAAATCGTATCCACGCAAAGTGGTTGCCCCACCCAGATAGAGCAGACGTTGTCTCGGTAAAAGCGCGTCCGAATAATCTCCAGAAAGACGGATATTTAGATGATGCGGTCCGAACAAGGGCGTGTAGCGAACCAACTCAAATTTGTAAAAGTTAAATGTCCATTCTCCCCCAAGGCTTCCACCTGCCATTTCAATTCCCAAATGTCCGCGCCATCCACGTCTTGTCCGTTCATTTGGCCACAGTAACAGGTGACTTCCAAGATTTTGCGCACGCGTCATAGTTGATTTTCGGTCGCGAGTATCGAACGTATAATCGAGGGAAATTGCTTTTAGATGTCCATGTTCAATTCGCGCATTACCGCGCTTAAGTAGATTGCGGTCAAAATAACTCCAGTCAGTTGATTTGGACAAGTTATCGTGGTCTTCTTGTGTAAACTCAAGCCGCAATAGTGAAGATGTTCCAAACGTTTGGGCAATCCAAATTTGTTCTCCTTGACGTTGATAATAATCTTCAAGAGCAAAACCGTAAACCGCAGCGCTGAGATTCGCTTCAGTAGGGAGTAGACGATAGGCATTAGAACTAACGTCTGTCAGCTTGAAAATACCGACACCCATAGCTAAGGGAAAACGTTTAAAAAAACTTTTCTCAACTCCGAGGCTATAGTTTAAAATTTTACTGGAAAATCCGCCACTGATTGAGCCGAACAGTTGTTCCTCACCAGTGAAATGCGTCGAAAGTGTTCCCCCCGCGCCGAGTACTAATCCGTGAACACGGTTGAAACCTACAATAGGATACCATCCAGGTTTTATAAACGGCTCTTCTTCAATATCAACTATCAGCATGTTTTTTCCACCTTCGCGTTGCACATGCCAATCACGAATTGATTTGAATGCCTCGTTATTCTTACTAAGTTCTTTACGCAATTGATTGATTCTTGCTTGTCCCAGTGAGTGAAAATATACCTCTTCAATATTTATATTGAGTGCAGATTTGAGTTCAGAACGTGAGATTCGCCGGTTCCCAATAAAACGGATTTCATCTAAATATCCTTCGTTGACTTGATACTGTAGCACATTATTGATAAATTCGTGTGTAACTTTTGCAAACGGAAAACCACGGTTTACATAAAAATCGGCTATCATCTGCTGTTTCAACTTTATATTTGTTTCAGCAAAATATCCTGGTGATAGGTCAAACCAATTTTTGATGAATTGTGCTGGAAAACTCCTCTGGCCGTTGATTTTTATTTCGCTTGCAAGCTTTACTGGTGCCTCGGTAATGTTAATTTGCACAGTTACTTTTACCGGTTCGGTTTTCGGAAGATTTTCAATTTTGACATTATCGCTGCCATCAGATTCAGTATCTTTGATAGCAGCACCAGATAGATCAATCGGTACGGATTTTGGTTCTTCGCTCTCCAAAACATTTGTCTTCAATTGCACCTCCTGGAACCAATCAAAGTTTTCTAATTCTACAATCAACCGGGACAATTGTTCGTTTGTAAAGGTATTACCGGGTGCTATCGGAATTTTTTCCAACAGAACCCCGGTTGGAATTGTTTTGTTTCCCTCAATTTCAACCGCACTAATTTTATATTTTTCCGAAACTTCAAATGATTCTGAGATCGGTGATTGTTCAGTGCCTAATTTTATTTTTCGCATCCCTTCTTTCCAATGCGGCCACCACGGATATTCCTCATCATACATCGGGGACCAGTAGCTGTATTCATGCTGAACGCTTGGATTTAAATCTTCACCAATTACCGATTTTACTTGTGCTTTACGGTGGACATTAAAAAGCCAGGTCCCTGCTCCGTTTTTTTTCTCATATTTGCGGGGGATAGCAATTTCAAAACTCCAGAAATTTACGTTGATTCGGGTGGCGACTTTGGCATGTGAATTCCAAGAACTATCACCTTTGAACTGTTCTATTGAATCGTCTACCGGTTCACGTTCCACGCCAGTTGGAGCGAATCGGAAATTTGGGAAACCTTCCTTTGTTACCCATTGATCAAAGAGCCCGCCAATCGGATTTACGATAAGGTGTGAATATGGTTCGGTTTCGGGATTCATATCAAGCAGGATTTCAACGGATTCATCTTCCCAGATCGGTGAATCCTGCTGTGTTTGGGATACACGCGGAATTTGCGTCCCTTGTATGTATACCCTTGCACCAATATAGAGGTTTTCTTTATCCCACATTAAATAGACATCTGTTGGATTTTCAGCGGTTTCCGTTCCTGTAGGATTTTGAAAAGCAGAAAGTGCGGATGCATTTAACCATGCTCTCTCAGATAAATTTCCATCAATAATAGGGGATTGTGCAGTTTGAAGGATAGATAGCACCGGTTCAGTTGACACCAACTCATTTTGTGTTGTGAATTTAGCATTTTCTGATTGATTTCGTAGCCTCGGATTTGGTAAAACTGAAATTGCCTCGGTAGCTGTTAAACGGAGCGGTGGGCCCCCTCCGTTCATGATACCGACATTGTTGTCAATTTCTGATGGCAAATTGATAATATAAAGTTGTTTCTCACTCTTTAATTCCACATCTGCAGGGTAATTATTGGGCAGGAGTAACCTAATGACTCCGCCAAGTGCTGATAAATCCAGTGGTGCTGCAAGATCATCAAGCACTGTCAGATCAATTGAACCGTTGTGTGTTTTTATTTCGTTTTGTCCGGGAGCTAATAAAATTTTGCCGTGAATGCCTCCCTGCTGGACTTCAACATGATAGTTCCCCAATGTTTCATCAAGATGCACTCGTCCCATCTCACTTGTAATGTTTATCTTTCCGCGGAGATGGTGAAGATATACATCGCCATTCTTTACTGTGAGTTGCACAGAAACATCTGGTGGTGTCTCAATCACATAACTCAAATGGAGCTGTTTTTTTATCGCAAATTCACTTTGACCTTCTAATATCTTTTTAAACACTTCTGCAGGTAGTTGTGAATTCAACTGAAGTGTGCCATCTTCTTTTATTCCGGTTAAGGTAATGTTTTCCAGAAAGGTTTTTGTGAGGAGGACGTTGTGTTCCTTCACACGTTTTTCAAGCGTAACACTAATTGTGTCTTTGTCTTCTACGTTACTGTCTACAGCGACTATTTTTATGTTCCCAGGGACATCTAAATTGAGTTCTAATCGATAAACATCGTCAAAACTGAAAGTCTGTGAAGTAGTTAAAACGGGGGATTGTATTTGTTCTCTGAAAGATGGAGAACTTGGCGCGTCTGTTGTTTCGTCCTCGACTGCTTCTATAGGCTGAGTAGAAAAGAGACATATTCCAAATAGTACGAAACAAAACAGATAGTATCCTAATTTAATCGGAAACCGTAGAATTAGATTGAAGCGGGTAGCGATATGAGGATATAAATCTGCAAAGTTGCTTGATATGGCATTAGTGATAATCAAATAAGTTGCAGACAACATCCCCGAGACCCTCATTAAATTTAATTTTCATGCAAAATCACTTGACACTTTTAAAATAATACTTTATACTTATTAAAAATGTCAAGAAGTTTGTTAGAGATAAGGTAACCTAAGATAGACCTCATCGTTAACGTAATTAGAGAAGTTATAACCGGAGCAATTAGATGTCCAATTCGCCTACAGAATACCGTTTTTCTTTTGGTCCTTGGAATATACATGAGGGTGCTGACCCTTTTGGGCCGCCAGTCCGAGAATCGTACAGTTTTGATGAAAAAGTAGATTTTTACCGAGACCTCGGTTTTGTGGGAATTCAATTTCACGATGATGATGTTGTGCCTGATATTGACGAAAAGACGCACGCACAATTAATATCTCGCGCAAAAAGTGTAAAAACGCAAATTGATAACCACGGCTTGACTGCTGAAGTGATCGCCCCGCGATTGTGGGAATCACCATTAACGATTGATGGAGCTTTCACCTCAAATTCAGCAAAAGAGAGACAGTATGCACTGGAACGTTCAAAACGTTGCGTTGATATTGCCAATGTGCTTGAGTGCAAAAATTTTGTGTTGTGGCTTGCACGTGAAGGCACTTATATTCGTGAAACAAAGAGTTCTTCAGATGCAGTTGGTCAGCTTTTAGACGCAATTAATGCATTGCTTGACTATGATCCTGATATTCGGATTCTGATTGAACCGAAGCCAAACGAACCCATGGACATTGCTTATATTCCAACGATCGGACATGCAATCGGTTTAGCCTATGCAAGCACAGACCCTGATCGCGTGGGTGGACTCATTGAAAGCGCGCATGCTATCCTTGCAGGATTAGAACCATCCGATGAAATGGGGTATGCACTTTATCACAACAAACTTTGGAGTGTGCATCTTAACGACCAAAACGGTCTCAAATTCGATCAAGACAAAGCGTTTGGTTCAGCTAATTTACGTCGCGCCTTTAATCAGGTGCGAGTCCTTGAAGAAAACGGTTATGGTCGAAACGGAGAATACGTAGGATTAGATGTCAAAGTAATGCGGACGCAACCGCGCGACATTTCAACAAAACATTTATTGAGCAGCCGCAGAACCTTTCTTAATCTACTTGAAAAGGTTCGGACGTTAGATAGAAAAGTGGAGCAGGAGTTTATTGCAGCACGAGATTACGAAGGTTTAGATTTTTACATACTCGAACACTTACTCGGGAAATAACTATTCAGCAGATATGCACCTAAATACCACCCTACCTTGCATAAACTCAACCCCTTCTCAACAGAACATATAGGACAATTGAGGACAAAACAAGCATGACAAAGGATAAGAAGTTTTTATTTCCTGAGAAACCTCTATTCGCGGAGGAAGGACCTTGTTTGCAATCTGTGCTACTACTCGGACCGCCAGGAGTCGGCAAAGGAACACAAGGAAAGCTTTTATCACATATTCCCGGTATTTTTCACCTTTCCAGCGGTGATATGTTTCGGGAACTCGATGAGGATTCCGAGTTAGGACAACTCTTTAATCAATATGCTACGCGCGGCGAGTTCGTGCCAGACAAAATTACTGTTAAGATATGGAAGGAATATCTCCGAGCCAAAATCGAGGTAAATTTTTACAATCCAGAAACCGATTTGCTTATTCTCGACGGTATCCCTCGGAATATGACGCAAGCCGAATTATTATCCCCTTATATTAATGTTCTTAAGATTCTCTACATGGTCTGTGAAGATCGTGAAGTGATGTTTGAACGTATACGCGGGCGAGCTGTTAAAGAAAAACGGCGTGACGATGCTGATGAATTAGTTGTCCGGTATCGATGGGATGTTTATAAACGTGAAACAGAACCTCTGATAGATCACTATCCTCAAGAAATGGTTAGAATTATTGATGCTGACACTATTCCCGCGGATGTGTTGTCACAAATTTTATCTGCTATTGTTCCAATTCAGAAGAAATGTTTTTCTCCATCACACCTATGACCTATCTTCTGTCCTTCTTCAAAACACAAAACCTATCGTTATACCATTTCTAATTGACAAATTGTCTAACATATAATAGGTCGAATTGAGTGGACGAAACCCTATGGACACGTGGTTTATATTGAAATGTGAAAAATATAACAGAAAAATCGAAAACTAAATGACCCCATCGTTATTGAAATAGCAAAATAGTGTGCTGTTCACGTCACTAATTGTTCCTTAATCAAAATTATTGTTCCTTAATCAAAATTGATGTTCACCTTGCAAAGTGGCTGGTTCCATTCCATTCGTAGATTACTACCAGATTTCAACGTAAGTTACAGTGTCCACCTCCGTCCTTACGTGTGTATTATTGCGATCTCAGCATTTTCCCTTGCAGTCGGATTAGGCATCGCACTTCAGAACTATCTCGTATTTGAATTCCATGACAATTCAGGTGTAGTTGGTCGGATAAGTGTTGACGAGTATCCGAAGCAACAAGAATTTTTCTACTACCTACTTGCGCTAATCGGAATCCCCGCCACTATTTGGCTTTATTGGTTCGGGTGGTTTACCTATTCAAATTGGGCTGCCCAGGCAACTAATCAACCGATATATCGCGTGTTGAAACTGAATGCGCTTGCTTCAGTCCCTTTATGGTTGAGTTGGCTACAAATTTTTAACTTCGATCAAGCTGGGTTTTTGGGATTAACGCTGCCAATCGGACTAACGCTCTTATTTAAATTGGTGCTATTCAATCTTAAGTATCAACCTATTGAAGGCAAAAACGATACTGTTTCATCAGAACCTCTTACACTTCAAAGTGGTAAAATCTTCGCAATGCCAAGAGGTGTGCGCTTATTGCTCCGTGGCTGTGAATACATTCTCATTCCCATTTTTATCTATCTGCTTATGTATAATGGCAATATCAATGGCGGCATTGATATGTTTCATGAAGGTGAACGGTTAGCCCCTTTGAATGAAATGCTTCATGGCGGTGTCGTCTTCCGCGATGTCTATGTGCAACATGGGCTTTTTCAGAATGCATATTTAGCATGGGGCGGCAGTAAAATCTTTGAACCGACATTGATGGGGGTACGTTCAATGGAGCGTGTCTTAGCACCACTCGGTTACATAGCGCTATATTTACTTGGCTTGCAGGTATTTCGAGGGCGATTCTTAACCGCTTTTGTCTGCTTCCTTATCGCTTCTGGTAACAATTTTTATGTATCCCCAAGACATTGCCTTGGTCTACTCAGTTTTGCTTGTGTTGCTAACTATCTAATATACCATAGAGAAAAGGGACTTTTCATCAGTTGGAATCGCATTCCGCATGATAAACGGATTTGGATATTATATCTGTTTAAGTTCGGTTGGAAACTGGTTCTGGCAGGATTTTTCACCAGTTTAGCATTTTGGTATAGCACGGAAGTTGGGTTATATACGCTTGGGGCTATTGGACTTTTTCTTTTGATTTACAGTGGACAACGCAGAATTCAACTGCACCTACGACCTTTACCGTTAGCTGGTTATTGTTGTGGACTTCTGTTAGGTTTTCTGCCAGTGGCGATCTATTTTCTATCCCACGGTGCGTTGGATGATGCAATCTGGAATTCGTATATTCAGTGCAAATACCAGCTTGCCACGTGGGGACTCAAATTTCCATCTTTATCTGCGACTCTCGCAATCATTTCTGAACAAGGATGGCAAGTATTTTTTCTGAGCGCAGGATTTCGCTGGTATTTACCAATCTGTGTCTTTATGGTTACAGCGGCGTATCTTACCTATCGCCGATTATGTAGAACTAACATTTCCCCAGACGATGCGCTGAAACTTCTGCTCCTGTTACTTGGTGGAATCGCATTTTTCCGTACTGCTCTTGGCAGATCAGATGGTGGACATTTGAATTTTGGTGCTACCTTCTTATGGTTGCTCTGCTTATTTCCGATAGACAGAGGTATCTCTGGAATATTCAACACCTTTTTTGGAGGAGAATCTGGCGAAGGTCTTCGGGCACGTCTCTCTCTATTGACAGATGGGGCACGCTGGCGCCGTGTGTTGAAAGCGGCGTGGATGGTCATACCTTTAGCAATATTTGTCTGGTATGTTGGTGAAGTGCATCGCCCTCTTACAAGATTTTCGGAAAGATTGGAAAAGCTGCGTCATAATCCGTTTGATCGGAGTCTTGTTGAGGAAGAATTAGAACGGGCAGGACAGGTGGATATTCCAGACGATCAGGTTGAACAGATTCAAAAAGTAGTCGCTTACATTCAGGAAAACACTGCTCCGAATGAAAATATTTTCGATTTTACGAGTCAAGGTGCTTATTTTTTCTTTGCGAACCGACCAAGTGTCACCCGATTTCACATGGTCTCCTACGCTGCAACGCCTGGGATGCAGCGTGAGGTTATTTCGGCACTTGAAAACGATCAAACACGTTTGGTAATTTTTAAGACAGGGGGATGGTTTGATAGAGTTGACGGTATTCCTGTTGAGGAACGTCATCCGCTTATTGCAAAATACTTGGAAGATAACTATGAGCTCGCGATTGATATTAACAACACAGAGATTTTGTTGCGAAAATGAGATTAATGGGACACTTCCGTAGCGCAAACTGTATGAAGTTTAAATAAATATTTCGGTAATTGGCAAGGTTAGGAAACCTTGCCAGCAGCAAGTGTACATCTCTGATGGCGAGGCGGGGAATGCCTAAAGACGAATGCACCAAATCAACGGTATGAATGCGCGTATGGCATTCCCCGTATGGCATTCGCCATGATTCATACCGTTGATTTCTTCCTAACCTCGCTACATTACCCAATTTATTTTTTAATCTTCATTTAGTTTGCGTCTATAGAGCACAAACTAACAGTTTGTAAGACAACTTCTGTTATCCGTTGTGTTTCCAAAACAGGCCTATTATAGTGAACTTTAGAATTAATTGGACATTAGGATCGGTTCGGTTAGGAAACCGAACCTACCAGGGGTGTTGTAACATAAACTTCCAGTTTGTGCTACAAAATGTCCCTTTAATTCTAAATGGCACCACAAGTGTCCCATTAATTTAAAAAGCTCACTATAAATAACCCTAAGATCGCGTTAAGTCATGTTGACCAAAACTTCAATATCTTATATAATACTACGTATGGAAATTGAAGTTTTCTTTAGTGATGATGCAAGCTGGGTGTTAAACGAAACTAATGTATTTCTAAGTTCAGAACCAGTCCACCATAATCTCACGCTGTCACTTTTGCATACCCGAATTGATGACCGTGAACCTGGGCGGTATTGGGTGGCAACGAACAATAGAGGGGTAGTTGGCGTTGTCGTTCAATCACCTTTGAACTCTCGTGCAATATTACACCTATGAAGTCGGAGATTGTTGGTAAAGTCGTTGATGCTATATTAGGCGCGAATGTGGTGTTGCCAGGGGTAGCTGGTGAAGCCGCAACTACAGCATGCTTCGCTGGAGAATGGGCAGAACGACACAAGTCCCCTGTGTTTCCCTTTTTGGGATTGCGTCTTTATGAAGTACAGGAAGTACAGGAATTTTCAACCGTTAGAGGACATTTCCGTCCAGCAGATTTGGCTGATCGAGAACTACTCATTGACTGGGTTATCTGTTTTTCCGTAGATATAAGGGAACAGGAAAACACTTCAGACGAGGAAGAATTGCAAAAACGTAGGGTTACTTCTTCACACATCGTTGACAGGCTCGTATCTGATGGTCATCTTTGGCTATGGGAAGATACAGAACCTGTGTCAATGGTAGCGCGGACAGCTGCAGTTGCGGGAGTCGTTCAAGTACGACTCGTCTATACACCACAAGATTACCGAAACTGTGGTTATGCTACTGCCTGCGTTGGTAAAATCTCAAAACAAATTCGCGACGAAGGATACCGTTGTATCCTCTACACCGATTTATGTAATCCTATTTCTAATACTATCTACCGTAGAATCGGATACCGTGCAGTCGCCGAAGCGATTCAATACCGATTTGAGTATGCCAATTAGTGGGCTGCACTATATTTCTTATAGTAAAGCATATAATTACTTGGGCATTTCTGTAGCATAACCTGTTAGGTTGTGCAGAAGCGGAACACAACCTAACAGGTTATGCTACAACACAGTCCGTTAGGTTTGCTAAACGCATAGATCAAAATGTTCAGGTAATTCTAAAATCTACTATAAACCGATAAGGACAGACTATGAAACTTTTTGTGCCAGGACGTATCTGCTTGTTCGGTGAACACAGCGATTGGGCAGGAGGCCATCGGCGGATGAATGCAGAACTTGAAAAGGGCTACACATTAATTACAAGTACGAACCAAGGGGTCTATGCTGAAGTACAACCACACCCCACAAGCCTCGTTCTGAAAACGACACTCAGCGATGGCACTCGTCACGGTCCTTATACGTTGCCTATGGAACCAGCAGCATTACTTGCCGAAGCAGAAAAAGGTAGTTTTTTCAGTTATGCTGCAGGGGTCGCCTACCAGATACTCACCAATTACCGCGTCCAAGGGTTAGAAATTGATAACTATCTAACAGATTTACCTGTTAAAAAAGGTCTCTCTTCAAGTGCGGCTATCTGTGTCTTAGTTGCGCGTGCTTTTAACCGCATTTATGATCTCAAAATGACGACGCGCGGGGAAATGGAATGTGCCTATCAAGGTGAGATTAAGACCCCTTCTCGTTGTGGTCGGATGGATCAAGGCTGTGCATATCAACACCCTATCCTTATGAGTTTTGATGGCGATAATATTGAAGTTGGAGAATTTAGTGTCCCAACTAACCTATATATGGTAATTGTAGATTTAGGGGCAGGTAAAGATACGCTTTTGATATTAAATCAATTGAATCACTGTTATCCATTTGCCGAAAATGACCTTCAGAAAAATGTGCAGCATTATCTCGGCCCTTTGAGTAAAGAAATCACTCATTTAGCTTATGACGCGCTTCGCCAGGGCGATGCTGAAGCAGTTGGAAAATTGATGACGCGGGCTCAACACGAGTTTGATAAACATCTGATACCCGCATGTCCATCGCAATTAACCGCACCTGTCCTCCATAAGGTTCTCAATTATGAACCGATTCAACCCTACATCTGGGGAGGCAAGGGAGTCGGTTCACAAGGAGACGGATCAGCACAGTTTATTGTCAAAGACGAAGATAGCCAAAGCCGCGTCATTGAAATCATTGAAAGAGACCTACAGATGTCTTGTCTGAAGTTAGTGATTGAAGCAAGCAGGCATGTCCGCAAGGCTGTCATCCCTGCGGCTGGGTTTGGCACCCGACTTTTTCCCGCTTCAAAGGCAATAAAAAAGGAACTCTTTCCTATTATCGACCGCGCTGGACGTGCTAAACCGGCAATTATGGCAATCGTTGAAGAGGCTGTCAACGCTGGCATTGAGGAAGTTTGCTTGATCGTACAAAGTAGAGATATAGACCTATTTGAATCTTACTTTAAAACACCCCCTCGTATTGAGCACTATAACAAACTAAGCAAAGAAAATAAGGCTTATTGCGATTACTTAATAGAATTAGGCAGCCGAATTTCACTGGTCACACAAGATGTTCAGGAAGGTTTTGGGCATGCTGTCTACTGCGCTCGAGACTGGGTCGGTAATGAACCTTTTCTGTTAATGTTAGGGGACCATCTCTACGGTTCAGATGAACCAGACTCGTGTGCAAAACAGGTTTTGACTGCTTATGAAAAAGTCGGTCACAGTGTAGTCGGATTAAAAGAAACACCTATTGCAGAACTGTCAAACTTCGGATGCGTTACGGGGGTATGGCAAGAAGACCAGTCAATGTTGTCTGTAACAGAGTTTTACGAAAAACCTGATCCTGAATATGCAAGAGAACATCTACATGTTGATGGGATGGACAATGACAGTTTTCTTACTGTTTTTGGTATCTATGTGATAGAACCACAGATTTTTGGGTTTCTTGAACAGAATATTGAACACAACTTCCGAGAGCGAGGCGAATTTCAACTCACCTCTTGTTTGGATGAATTACGAAAAACAGATGGGTTTTCTGGTTATGTTGTGAAGGGACGGCGATTTGACATCGGTCTTCCCGAAGAGTATCGGCAAACGGTGATTGATTTTGGAAAGGCATAGATAGTTAAACCATTCACTACTATGCAGATGCAGATAACCGTTTAACAACAACAAGCGTTAAATCATCGTACTGTTCTGCCTCCTCCACAAAACTTTTAACATCTTCAACGATATGTTGAATTACCTCTTCAGCACTGCATTCTTCAGGAATTTGTGCAGTCAATTCTATGAAACGATCCGTTCCGTACATGTCGTGGTTAGCGTTGAGAGCCTCAATTAGACCATCTGTATGGAAAATAAGAACATCTCCCTCATCTAAATCAAATGTTATAGATTCGTATTGCACGCGCTTCATACTCCCCAAGGGGAGGTCACTATTTTCAATTTCAATGATTTCAGACCCTCTTTTAAGAATTGGGTAAGGTTGTCCACCGTTTGCATAGTCAACACGTTTCTCGGATTCGTCCAGGACTGCTAAGTTGAGTGCAATAAAACTGGGGCCATACATACGTGGGGCCAACCCCGCATTGAGATCGCTCAAAATGACATCTGCATCTGATTTAAATCGAGCAACTTCATGTAACATTCCATTCGTAAGCACAGCATTCATTGCGCCACGTATACCTTTTCCTGCCGCGTCTGCCACAGCAATGGCAGTTTGACCGTTCGCCACAGTCAAGTAGTCGAAAAAATCACCCCCAACTTGTGTGGCAGGAATTGACATCCCCGCAATATCAAATTCTTGTGTATGCGGTGCTTCAGGAGGCAAGAGTGCCGTTTGGATGTTTTGCGCTTCGTTCAACTCAGCACGAATTCGTTGCATTTCCGCTTCCTCTTTTTCTCGCATTTCAAGACGCAGTTGTGCGGTTTGTCTTCGGTTTACTATCAATCTAAAAAGCAAAGAACCTGCAGCTGCGAGTAAAATTAGAGAGGGTAAATAATTCCGCCATCGAGTCCAAACCGGTTGATCGATAGTAAAATTCAAAACGGCTGGTCGTTGTGTATAGGGCCATCCTTCACGAAAAGCCTTTATTAAAAAGGTGTAACTCCCGGATTTTAGACCTTCATAACGTATTTGCGGCAAACTCTTGGTTTCTCCTACTTCTTGCGATTGAAAGAATTGTACAACATCACCCTTAAATGTTGTCTGATTATTTTCGTTGGTGTTAGACGAAACACTTGTCCAAGCGTTGTTATCAAGTCCGATTAACCTAAATTTGTACTCAACATCATCTCTCAGCGGACTAACACCTTGAAAATGAATAGTAAGATTTTTGAGCCCCGCGGGCAATAGTTCATCTATCTCGGTAAAGGTGCGTTTACCGGATTTTTCCATAAAAGGTTCTGTGAAAGATTTTCCCGCATCAACAGAGACAATACGACAAAATGGAAGTGCCCCAAGACTTGCTCGATACTGTGTGGCACCACCTTCTGTGCCAAACCATAATTCTTCCTCGTTAAATGCATGAATGCTTGATACATTATTATGAATGAGACCGTCCTTAGTGGTAATAGATTGAAAGGAGTCGCCATCGTATCTGACAACGCCGCCACCCCATGTAGCAAACCATAAGTTACCCCAATGATCTTCGTGAACATCGCGCAAATCATCAACAAGGAAACCGGCGTCCGCTGTTGTGTAAGTTGTAACCTCATCGCCATTATAACGAATTGCACCTTGTGAAGTTGCTAACCAGAGAGCACCATTTGTTGCAATCAAACCCCCTCTGATTTCGTCAAGTTCAACAGGGACAGCATGTTTCAATTCTGTACCCTGATAGGTCTTAATACCGTCTTGAAAAATAAACGTAATTAATTCTGGTGATTTTTGTGCGGGCGTAGAAGTCTGAACACTCCAGAGCGGCGGGCCACTCGCTGCGCCGGGGAGTTCAGTTAACGTGCCTCCAATGTCAGGATTTTCCCAATACATTAACTGCCCACTCACAGTATTATAAAACCATTTTACAACTTGTGTTTCAGTAATACCTAAGACTGGAATGACTGATTTTAATGGAAGCACTTCAACTTTTGACTGACTTCCCCTACGCCGAAGATTCGTAAACCGTTTCACTTCTCCAGATTCAAAATAACACCATAGTCGATCTTGGCTATCAGTATGAAAAGCTGTTATAGCATCGGTGGCAGATGGTAAAGATTCAGTGGTGTTAAAGGGTATATTTTTTGATGCACCATTTAGTGAGAACTGGGAAAACCCATCGCTTCTTGGCAAAAAGAGCCATCCACCTAAAACGACCCAAGGATCATTATCTGAAGAGACAAGCACTGAATCATTATAGCTTGTTTCACCGCCTGGACCAATCTCCGCACCGATAAAGAGAGAAAGTTTTTCAAATCCGCCATTCCTATAGCGGAAAATTCTAAAAAAGGTAAAACCACCTTGATGCTGAATAGATTTATCCAGAAACCAGATGTCACCATTCACCTCAAAAATTTTGATTATTTCAGGGCGTCGATTTAATTGCTGAGCATTAAAAGTGATCTCAATCTTTAGGTTTCCAGTTTGCACAGAAAAGCTTGTTAATGGAATTTGATGAAGTATATCGGCTTTTGCATCATATCTGGCAACACCACCAGGAATGCTCATCCACAACATACCCTTGCTATCTGAATACATCGCTCTAACACTATTGCTTCCTAAATTAGCACGAGTTGTGTGATTAACGATTGCTGGTTGAGGTTCATAAGATGTCACACCGTTGTCATGACCGAACCAGATTTTACCATCCATCGCTTCAAAAATAGTCTGAATGTTATCACTTCCGAGACCATCGTCAACACCATAAACTTTGTGGACTAATTCCGGTGAATCAATAAGTGAAGATTCCAATTGAAAATTATCTGTAGCCTCTTTTTCAAAATATTTGTCTTCGTATAAATGTGCTCCCGTTTCACTGGCGAACCAGAGTTTGTCCCAAGCATCTTCAACTTCAAAAGCACCGTACAAGAAGTCTCGGTTTGCTCGCGTGGTAATATTTCTCAATCGCTGAAGGTCTTTACCATCCCACCAACGCAGTTGTTTGCTATCGTTAAACCATATTCTTCCGCGTCTATCAATCTTCACAGATATTTTTCCATTTTCTAAATTACTCGATGTCTGATCTGTAGATTTTAATATTTCTTCAAATTGTGTGCCGTCATAACGAAGAAGGAGCGATTGTCCACCGAACCAGATATTATCATCTGTGTCTTGGGCAATCACCTGAATTGCCCGGTCTTTTGGAAGGTTCGGTAGGTTATCTAAACGTTGTAAGTTTGCTGCAGTTGGCCAAACGTTAACACCGCCTTGGAAACGCATAATAAGTGCCCCTTGGGCATCGTTTCCGCCTATCCATATTGTACCATCTCGACTTTGGAAAATGACATTTATTTTCGCAACGGAAGCACCGCTGACATTGAATGGAACAGGTTGCGGAACATCTTGGCTACTTATTACTGTAAATCGCGTTACAGTATTATTTCCACCTACCCAAATATTTCCTTCATTATCAACTGCAAGACAGTTACCATCAGCAATATGTTTAAATTCTGGTTCTTTTTGATCTTCGGAAGTATTCCTTTTATATCTACTAACAACGCCTGTGCCTTCTGCTGGGTGTTTGCTGAGAAACCAGATATGTCCCCACTTATCTTCAACGATGTTTTCTGTTTTGCCACGGAAAGCCTCAGAGTCGCCAGAGTAAGGAACAAAAGTGTTACCGTCAAAATGGCTTACACCTCCCCGATCAGAACCGAACCAAAGTACACCCCGACTATCCTGAAATATCACAGGGACGATCGGACCTACAAGACCGTCTGCAACTGTATAGGTTTTCATCTGTTCAAAAGATGTAGCGTGTTCAGCAAATCCAAAGCAGAGACTTAAGATTAAAATGGAAACTATCTTTTTCAAAAAGTTCACAACAAACCACCTTATAATTATTTAGTGGAAAAATCTCTAATTCGCGTAATAGCTTCTTCAATTACTTCATTAGGATACGTAAGCGAAATTCGGAAATAGCCTTCGCTCCATTGTCCATATCCGAGTCCCGGCGTGATAACGACACCCGCTTCCTCAAGAAGTGCAGTCGCAAATGCACGACTTGAGCCATTAAAACGTTCTGGCACCGGTGCCCAGACATACATTGTGGCTTTCGGTTTTTCAAGTGCCCACCCGCTTTGTGTTAACGCATCAACTACCAAATCTCTACGTTTTTGGTAAATTTCATTCAGTTTCGGTGTAATTTCATCAGCGATTGAAAGCGCTTTTGCTCCAGAGAATTGTAAAGCACGCAGCGACCCGTTGTCAATATTATCTTTCACTTTTTTCACCGCTTCAATTGCAGTTGGATTGCCCACAACAAATCCTAATCGCCAACCTGTCATATTAAATGCTTTGCTCAAGGAAAAGAATTCAACTGCAACCTCCGCTGCGCCATCTACCTGTAGAATGCTGGGAGACCGATAACCGTCGTAAGTATTTTCACTATAAGCGTTGTCGTGTGCAATGAGTATACTGTTTTGACGTCCAAATTCAACGGCACGTTTAAAAAAGTCCAAATCGGCGGTCGATGTAGTAGGGTTGTTTGGATAGTTAATCCAAAGCACTTTCGCGAGACGTTTTACGTCTTCTGGAATTGAATCAAAGTCTACATAGAAATCATTTTCTCGTAAAAGTGGGGCATAGTATGTTGTTGCGCTGGCAAATACGTGTCCAATGTTATAGGTCGGATAGCCAGGGCTTGCAGCAATACCGACATCACCAGGATTCAGTATACCTAACGCTAATTTGACAATCGCATCTTTGCTACCGAGCGTTGTTACGATCTGATCTTCAGACAAAGAAACGCCATAACGATGTTGATAAAATTCGCGAACAGCCTCAGGAAATTCGGCAACAGGACTGTCACAGCCGTAACGGTGTCTATCAGGGTCTGATGTATTTTGAATTGCGTTACATAAAGTTTCCACCACTGGATCGGGGGTTGGAAAATCTGGGTCTCCGATGCCAAGGCTTATGACATCAACGCCGCGTTCTTTGGCGGCAGCCATTTTTTGGCGCAAATCAACAAAAAGATATGGTGGAAGTTTCTGTAACCGTTCTGAAAATGTAATCAAAATTTTATATTCTCCTATATATTTCTGCCCTACAAGTGGGCAAATTTTATTTGAGTTGAAGAATTGTTTGTTGAGCCTCATTGAGTTGACTCATTATGTTTGGACTGAAATGTAATCCCTGACCACCCCAATCCGGCATATAACCGATACTATAGCAGTAGTAAAGGGTCCGACGCGGTTTTCCTGAAACATTGATGACAGAACCGTGCGTAAGCGCTTCTGTAAAAATGATAGCGTCCCCTGCCTTAGCTGGTATCGGTGTCAACACAGGATTTTCATCTGGATGACTTCCCCACGGTTTGGGAAAATTGCTCTTATGCGCACCCGGGATTACTGCGAAACAGCCATCCTCAACATCACAATCAAGCATTGGAAAAACGGCTTTTGTCAATGTAGAGACCATCTCCCCATTTTTACAGTGGTACTGACACTTCGGAATAATCGGTGTTCCGTGCATGTGTAAACCGGTATAACCGCCACCCCATCGATAAATCGTATAGGTATGATTGAGACGATACGGACCGCCAGTCACCCCTTCAACAACGTCTAACACTTCCGGAATATCTACGAGTGCATTGAAAACGCGATCTGCCTCCAATATATTTGAAATGTAGAGTTCTTTCTCGGTTCGCTCTGTGCCGAGGCATAACGGCTCTGGGTAATCGTTGGGATCCATATTCTGATATGCATCAAGCACAGCATTACAAGATTCAATCACTGACTGCGGGATAACATCTTTCAAAACGATGAACCCTTGTAAATCAAATAGATATTTTTGTTCGCCTGTCATATTTTCCATCCTTATTTAACGCCAGTTTGATAATAAATGACATCAGCTCAATAATAGGTCTTTTCTCCGAAGGTCCACCTTGTAGTTCTTGTACCACAAACTTTCCAGTTTGTGTGCTATGGCGCAAACTGGAAAGTTTGCGCTACAATAGGCTTTTATCAAACTCACGTTATTTAGACTCTACAACCTCATATTTTAGAATTGTTCCACCTTGCCCTGTTACTAAACCACTGTGAGGGTTGCTCATGTGGATTGATGTCAAATCTGTTCGCGTATCAGTTCGCTGTGGTCTCCAGTTTTCACCACCATCGTTAGTATGTAGGATTAGTCCTTCTTTTCCAACAATCCATCCTTCGTTTTTAGAGATAAAAAACACATCGTAAAGAAAAATTTGGGTATGGGTCTCTTGACGAGACCAGCTTTTTCCACTATCATCGGTATGAAATACCGTCCCGTTTTCACCAACAACCCATCCTATTTGGGGAGAAACAAAATAGACAGCTTTTAGCCAGATATTCGTGTTTGTATCCCTTTTTGTCAGTTGACGTGTAAGCGTTGACAGTTGCCACCGATTACCGCCATCAACAGTATATAATAGTGTTCCGAAAAGTCCAACAACCCACCCCTCTTTTTTTGACGTAAAGTGAATATCAAATAGGTTATAGGGAACACCGCTCTGTTGCCGAGACCATGTTTTGCCACCATCGGAAGTGTGGACAATTTCGCCAGCACTTCCCACACACCAACCAGTTTGTTCATCTATAAAGAAAACAGCGAGTAGGTCTTGTGTCGTATTTGAGGTTTGTCGTTCCCAAACTGCACCACCGTTTGTTGTGTGTAGAATAACACCTGATTCCGCAACTGCCCACCCTTTCTGTGGAGACACAAAATGTGTGGCACCGAAGCATTCTGCAGTACGGCTATCCTGTGCCTGCCACTTTGTGCCACCATCGTCGGTTTGTAGAATAGCACCTCGGTCACCGACAACATATCCCTTATCCTTCGCAACGATACAAACATCAAAGAGTAGGTGTGTTGGACTTGATTGTGCCTCCCACGTAATGCCACCGTTACGTGTGTGTAAAATCGTCCCGTTTTCACCAACCACCCAACCAAGTTTTTTTGATACAAAGTCAACGCCTAATAAGAGACCGTCAGCACTGTTATGAAAACGTGGCCCGCCACGCTGATGTTTCCATACGCTGCTACCATCTTTCTTGATTCCAGTTGTAGTCCGAAGGATGACCCCCAAGTCACCTACAATCCAACCGTGCTGATTACCCACAAAATCAACATCGTAGAGTGTAAATGTATGTAAAGGTTCTTTGCCAAGATATTCTGGTTGACCGTATTCTTCTTTGTGCCGTTGATTGCTTCCGTCAGTGATGAATTTCCACGTTTTGCCGCCATCGGTTGTAACATAAAGGCTACGTTTATCCCCTACTACCCATCCTGTTTTCCTGTCAATAAAATGTAAACTAAACAGCGCGGATTTTGTAGCGAATTGTTCTTCCCATGTCTTTCCGCCATCCGTGGTATGGTAGATATATCCTGAATTTTCACTGTCATTAGGCGTGCTGTAGGTAATGATCCAACCGTGAGAATTATCAACAAAATAGATGCCTTTTAATGATTTTTCTCCGATGACACTTCCATCAACTTTTTGAAATGTTTTACCACCATCAGTTGTTTTGAGCAGAGTTCCCCAATCACCAACTATCCACCCTATGGCTTTACCTAAATAGAGGCTATGCAGATTATTTTGTGTCCCTGTTTTAATCTTCTGCCATGTTTTTCCGCCATCGGTTGTGTAGACAACAACGCCACCTTCGCCGACACTCCATCCTTCGGATGTGTTACGAAAATGGACTTTCCACAAAGGTTTTCCAAAAATCCCACTATTCTGTCTATGCCAATTCTTACCACCGTCTCCAGTATGCAGGATAATGCTCTCTGCGCCTTCGGTATAAGATCGGTCTGTTCCATCAACCGCAGCAACAGTATGCCCAGAAAACACACCTACCGAATTCCCAACTGCCCATCCGTGTGTTTCAGAAACAAAGTGAACATCATGTAGGTGCGCACTCCAATCTCCTTTCATAACGGTTTTCCACACACCTCTTGTCTGTTTCGGTGTGTTTGAACAACCGAGGAAACACAAAATTGCAACGAGGTTTAAGAAAAACAGATATGAAAGTGTTCGTTTTCCGCATCTATTTATGATTCTCAAAAAGGACTTCGCTGACATCGTGTAATCCTCGGGAGGCATTTACCACCCATCTTGCCGCTCGGATAGCACCTTTTGCAAATGCTTCAGGGCTATGTGCACGGTGCACTACACTTAACGTTTCACCTTCAGTTGCAAACATGACAGTGTGATCACCAGCAATGTCACCGCCGCGAATCGCGTGAACGCCGATCTGTTTTTTAGGGCGAGGCCCGATGATACCATGACGACCATAGACACCGACTTCATCCAAATCACGTTCAACAGCATTCGCAACCGTCTCTGCTAATCGGAGTGCAGTACCACTGGGTGAATCTGCTTTATGGTTATGATGTGCTTCTATTATTTCAATATCATAGTCATCGCCAAGTGCTTTCGCAATTAGTTCCAATGCTTGGATCATGACGTTAACGCCAAGACTCATATTCGGTGCCATCACACATCGAATCTTAGAGGCAAGTTCGTGGACTTCAGCTAACTCGTCAGCGCTAAATCCAGTCGTTGCGATAATCATCGCTTTATCCGCATCCACAACTTGTCGCAAATGCTGTAATGTGGCGTCCGGTTTTGAGAATTCAATGACAACATCCGCGCTTTGGATTACATTATTGAGTTCACTGGTGATTGGTATACCTAATTCACCTATACCTGCAACGACACCAACATCGCTACCTATTTCTGGATGGGCAGAAAACTCAATCGCCCCGACAAGTTTCATATCATCTTGTTGCGCAACGCCTTGGGTAATCAGTCTTCCCATACGTCCACATGCACCATTTACGACTACATGAATCATTGTTTTATTTTCCTTGCTGTTGTTTTTATTTTGAAAAGTTGTTATGTTATCTCTCAAAGCATTAAATTTTGTTTTATTTTAGTATATCACATTCAATAAAAAAATCGCATAAATTAATATCTACAAAACGTAACAGTTACGTGTGAAGTGCTCTTGTAGAAAGGTTTGTTAGTGGTGAACTACAACAAATTGGATAATTGTGCTTGTTCACCTGCATGATAGGAACTGCGGACTAATGGTCCAGATTCTACATGCCGAAAACCCATCTCAATGCCAGCCGCTTTGAGCTCATCAAATTCCTCTGGTGTATAGTAACGTTGGATTGGCAAGTGGCGAGAGGAGGGAGACAGATACTGCCCAATCGTAAGAATATCACAACCTGTCCTTTGAATGTCTTGCATCGTTTCTAAAAGTTCAATTACCGTTTCACCTAATCCTACCATAAGACCGGACTTCGTAAGCATTTCAGAATTCAGTTTTTTGCCGATTTTGAGAAGTGAAAGTGTTTGTTGGTAATTCGCATAAGGACGCGCGCGACGGTAAAGACGTTGGACTGTCTCTGTATTGTGATTCAATACCTCAGGACCTGCTTGCACGATTACTTTGAGAGCATCCCAATTGCCTTCAAGATCAGGGATAAGAACTTCTACAGTACAATTGGGACGATGTTTCCGTGCAGCAGCAATACAATCTGCAAATACACCTGCACCCCCATCGGGTAAATCGTCACGGTTGACAGAGGTAATAACAACATGATTAAGCTGCAAGTGGGCGACTGCTTCGCCGAGTCTTCGTGGTTCATCTGTATCTACGATACCAGGTGTGCCTTTCTTCACTGCACAGAACATGCACCGCCGTGTACAGACATCCCCCAATATCATAAATGTGGCAGTACGACTGTTCCAGCATTCACCAATGTTGGGGCAGCGCGCTTCTTCGCAGACAGTGTGAAGATCAAGATCACGCATCAATTTTTTAAGTTCAGCGTAGTTGCCACCGCCAGGAATACGCGCTTTAATCCATGCTGGATGTCTTCGTTGAGGGGCATCGGCGGTAAGTATCGGAAGGGGTTTGACCATTTTGTATTCCATTAGTGAGGACAAAATCCCATATAAAATGGCGGGAGAGGGTGGGAATCGAACCCACCTATCCACTTGCATGGACAAGCCGGTTTTGAAGACCGGTAGGGCCACCAGACCCTATCCTCCCCCATAAAATAACTTATAATTTGTTACCTTGATGACAATCTACGGACGTTTCCATCTCGGACTGTAACATTTTGTGTGTCACAGTATTCTAGGAAAGGCACAGCATATTTTCGCGAAGTTTGCGCCAATTCACGGAACTCTCCAACCGTTATTGTCTCATTTTCACGGAGATAATTGGTTAATAATTCTTTTATCTCTTCAAATACCTCTTTGTGAATAAAGAAATTATCAGCCGCTTTGATAAATTGCCCAAGGTTTAGTAATGCGAAAAAAGTGGACTCAATTATTTGTGCCGTATATTCAGGAAGTAATGTCTTGAGTTCATTTAGCCCGGGTGTGTTAATTCCCGCATCCAAAAATAGTTTTTCAAGTGTTTCTTTAGCAGTGGACTCCTCTTCAGAGAATTGAATTTCATGTGAGGCTAATCGGAGCAGATTCCCATCCTTAACTAATTGCTTCGTTTTTATCAGTTGATTCGTGAGTTTTTCAAATCCTACTTCGTCAAGTCCAAGTTCACGGCTTAATTGCGATGCATTTTGCCCGGCGAGGAGTGGCTCTTTTTCGTGAAATTCTGACAACACTGTTAGAAGTTTCTCTGTACCTTCTGCAGTACGCGCAGCATCAGACACAAGTGGTGTTCTACCCGATCTATCCCATCGCACAATTTTTTCTTCAGATTCCAAGGTCTCCAAAATGTTTCTGACTTTCGCTTGTGAATACGGCATATAGTAATAGAGAAACGATTCGGTAACACACAGTGTCGGACTATTTTTTAAGACGGCATTTACAACTTGTGTGTCATCCGCTTCT
This sequence comes from Candidatus Poribacteria bacterium, assembly GCA_965221425.1. Taxonomy (GTDB): domain Bacteria; phylum Poribacteria; class WGA-4E; order WGA-4E; family WGA-3G; genus MSPOR6. The sequence continues at coordinate 3,902,613 of OZ244889.1, forward strand.
TCCCACTGTGCCAAGGTTGTAATAGTTTCCTGCGTAAACCGTTTATGTTTCGGAGCAAACGGGTTAATAACTTCACCACCACCGACAGTGTGTTGTGCAGAAAAATCACGCAAAATGATACGGTCGCTTCTAAATGTTAAAATCGGCTGTTCTAAACGGAGTTGGACTTGCACGCTGTCCCCTGGGAGAATTGCTTCGTCAACCAACAAAATCAACCTACAAAATAGTTCACGTGTGCCGAGATAAGCACGGAAACGTCCCCAATGTTCAAGCATCCTTGGAAATGAGGATAAAACCTGTAACGATACATCAATGTTATCAGTAACCCGTGAGAATTCAATGGGACATAGCACGTCGCCCCGTTGAATATTATGAGCGGTGGTGCCAGACAGATTAAGCGCAGTTCTTTGCCCCGCCTGCGCAACATCTGCATGCTCATTATGTACTTGTATACCTCGCACGCGTACCACATCCCCTTGCGGTAGTATGACCATCCGCTGATCTCGATGTACTGAACCACCGATAAGCGTTCCCGTAACAACCACCCCAAACCCTTGAACGGTGAAAACACGATCCACATATAGCCGCGGAATTCCGTCATATTCTTGCGTCTTTGTTGCCAGATTAACCTGTTCAACGATCTTATGCTTTAAGGTGTCAATTCCTTCACCTGTGATAGATGAAACACTAACAGAAGGAATTCCCTCAAGCGATGTGCCGACAAGCATTTCCTGTGTCATTTCTGTTGCTTCAGCCAATTCGTCAGGAGTTGCCAAATCCGATTTCGTCATCACAAGTATACCGTTTGAGATACCGAGCAGATCTAAGATTGCCAAGTGTTCAAGTGTCTGTTCTTGCACACCTTCTTTTGCATCAACAACAAAAAGGACAATATCCATTCCGTAAGCACCAGACAACATGTTGCGGATAAATTTCTCGTGCCCAGGTACATCAACAATCCCAGCGCGTGAGCCATCAGGAAGGTCAAAATAAGCAAATCCTAACTCAATAGATAAACCGCGTTCCCGTTCCTCTTTGAGCCGGTCTGTCTCAATACCTGTGAGCGTACCAACCAGAGCCGTTTTTCCGTGGTCGACATGCCCTGCCGTACCGATGATAAGGTGTCGTCTATCTTGATGCATCAGTTGAGTCCGTGTTGTGAGTGGATTAGTTTCCCGATTCGATTGAACCGAATATTCCCAATTATTTTCCACACCTCCCATATCTTTACATTCTCATTTTTACACGCTACTTCCGGGTCTTTATCGGGACAGAAGGACCAGTATACCATAAAGGCTTGCCCCTTGATCCTATCAATAGGAACAGGTCCCCATGTGCGACTGTCCTGGCTCCTATCACGGTTATCACCTACCGCAAAAACATGTCCCTTTGGAACAGTAAACGGTTTGCCTTCAGGGAATCTGCGATTAAATTCGCTGTCTGTTTTGGTGTAATCATCGTATAATTCATTTCCCTTCATATATTCTTGCGTTTGCCGGAAGGGCGGAAAATCACGTCTCAAAAAACGACCTCCCACGTGCTTGGTGTAATCTCTATCATCAACCGCTTCATCGTTCACATACAACGTTTTGCCCTCTGTATGAACAGTATCACCTTCTACAGCAACAATTCGCTTAATGAAATTCCTTTTGGACTCATGCGGTGGAATAAATACAAATACATCCCCCCGTGCAGGTTTATGAAAATCAAAAACTCTAATATCTGTACCAGGAATCTTAAACCCGTAGATAAACTTACATACCAAAATTCGATCGCCAACAAGGAGCGTATCCTCCATTGAACCGGATGGGATTTTAAACGCCTCAACTACAAAGGGTCGTATAAACCCAAAAACAAGAATAAGTGCGACTACAATAACCTGGGTATATTCCCAGATGACTGTTTTTCTAAATTTCTGCCATTTTGATAATTGAACATCAGTACTCATGATTTTGAAACCGCTATAATTACACGGTATCCCCTTTCATATTTTTAGATAATTTATATGTTTAGAATTAGATTTTGAAATCCTTAACGGATGCGTTTACCGATACGATTAGAACAAATTTAAGTTGTTCAAGGGAACTCCGATTCCCTCCGATGAACAGGTTCATTTTTAAAGGTTGAAGTGGAAGTTATTTGCGTTTTAAATCTGCCCATCTTATCACCCGTTTTCCGTGTTGTGATACTGAGAGGGGGTCTTCCTCTTTATTTTCTTGCTGATTATTCTGTTCTTGTTCGATTGGTTCCGTTTCGAGTGGTTCCTGATCTTCCGGGTCACGGACACCCATTCCTTCGGCCGGACTATTTGGCTGAAGTGTAAAATCACCTGCTTTTGCATTTACAAACAGAGGGTCTTCATCTATGTTGTCCTCATATCTAAATAATCTCCCATCAGGCTCACGTTCAATTCCATCAAGTCCATCTTTAATATTACACGACTTAATGGTTATAATCCCCCATGCCAATACTTCAGCATGTGTTCCATCAGATATATTGTCCCATACGATCGAATTAGTCATGTTAAGATGACCTCGGTCATTGACATAAATGCCACCACCTCTATTTCCTGCTGAGTTTTGTGTAATTGTACAATGCTTGACAAATGCATCGCCAAATCTTGTAAGATCCCAAATCCCTCCACCATCCTTCAAAGCGGTATTGTTTGCAATTATACAATCCGTGGCATATAATGACGAAGTTGCACTGCAGAATATACCACCACCTTCTTCCGCTGTATTCTTAGCTATGATCGAATTTTTAATTTTTATTCCGGAATATTCATAACATTTTAGACCACCGCCAGAATTCTGGGTAATTCGGCTATCTGTTATTTCCGCTGAAGTAAAAGAAATGACACTTATACCTCGTCCACCGTTATTCGAAACAGTGCAATTAACTATAATTGCACCATCGTCCAGGCAGGAAATCCCGATACCAGTATTGTTAGAAATTGTACAACTCTTTATAGTCGGTCTCTTAAAAAAGGTTTCTTCCATATTAATACCATCCTGAATAAATCCATCCCGAATTTCACTAGTAAGGATGTCAATTCCACTAATGGCTACACCTATACCAATATTATGTGAGATTATACTGTCTAAATTATACTGTCTAATATGATTAGATCGGAATTGATACAATTAATCCCAGATGTCAGATTATCCTTAACCACACAATTTTTAATCGTAGGTGAAGCAGAAATAAGAGTGATTGCTCCACTTGATTGATGCGATCCGTTGGTAATAGTAAATCCATCTAATACCGATTCGTTTGTCTCCCCATTGTGGAAATAAAAACCTCTGGTTTCATGTAGTTTTTCACAGTCTATAACTGTTGCATCCGCGCCATTTTTTGACTTAAGAATTATCCTCTTTCCCTTAAAATCAATGTTTACATTTCCTTCGCCTCTGTAGATACCATCATCTACTAAGACAATGTCTCCGTTTTGTGCAATATCAATACCAGATTGAATCGTAGGTTGTTCTGCAGGAACGTTAATCGTAGCTGCATAAGTAAGTGGACATAAAAGAGAGATACATACAATCAGTGTCAAATTGAAGGACCATCTCAGTTGTTTCATGTCTTTCCTCCTACGGATAAGTTACTCTACCGTAATCTCTTATTATTCATCAGTTGCCAGCATTGCTGTAAATGCTTCTTGCGGAACATCAACGCTGCCGATCTGTTTGAGTCGTTTTTTACCTTGCTTTTGCCTTTCCAATAATTTACGTTTTCGGGTTATATCACCGCCGTAACATTTGGCTGTAACATTTTTCCGAAGTGCTCTGACTGTATCACGCGCTACAATTTTGTTACCTATCGCTGCCTGAACAGGAATCTCAAACATCTGCCGAGGAATCAATTCTGTCAATTTACGAACTAAGATTTTTCCCCGTTCCTCAGCCATTTCGCGTGGTAAAATAGTTGAAAGTGCATCTACAGGTTTACCGTTAAGTAGCACATCCAATTTTGCGAGATTCTCTGTTTTATATTCGCCTATATCATATTCCAGCGAACCGTAACCGCGGGTGATCGATTTAAGTTTCGGATAAAAATCGACCAACATTTCACTGAGCGGGAGTTCATAGAGCAGCTGCGCACGAACAGCATCAAGTTGATTCATCCGTTTATATATACCCCGCCGCTTCTGACAAAGTTCCATCGCATTTCCGATATACTCTCGTGGCACAATTATATCTATATTGACGTAAGGTTCCTCTATTCGCTCGATATGCTGAATTTCAGGGAGATGGGCGGGATTGTCAACTAACACATGCTCACCTGATTTCAGAAAAACCCGATACATCACGCTGGGGGCAGTGCGAACAAGCGAGAGCTCAAATTCACGTTCAAGACGTTCATGAATAATTTCCATGTGGAGTAAACCTAAAAATCCGCACCGAAACCCAAAACCGAGAGCGACAGAGGTCTCCGGTTCATAGGTGAAAGAAGCATCATTGAGGCGAAGTTTTTCTAACGCCTCTCGTAGTGCATGAAATTGATTGGAATCTTCTGGATAGAGTCCACTAAATACGAGCGGTTTTATCTCTTGGTATCCGGGGAGCGGTTCCGCTGTAGGGTGCAAATGATGTGTGATTGTATCACCAATTTTTGCGTGGTCTATTTCGCGAATCCCAGCGATGATATACCCAACTGCCCCCGTTTGGAGTTCAGTTGTCGGTTGCATCTGAGGCGTAAAAATGCCGACCTCTTCAATTTCATAAGAACGTTTTGTCTGCATCAGTTGAATTTTATCTCCCGGTGCAACACTCCCATCGAAAATACGGGTGTACATAATCACACCGCGATAGTTATTGTAAACTGAATCAAGCACAAGTGCTTTTAGAGGTGCATCAGATTCACCGACAGGGGCAGGAATTCGGTTGACAATCGCCTCTAATATAGCGGGAATTCCGGTACCGGCTTTTGCACTTACAAGGAGCGCATCAGCAGCAGGGATGCCAACTACCTCTTCAATTTGCCGTTTGACTTCATCCGGTTGTGCAGCTGGCAAATCAATCTTGTTGATAATGGGAATAATCTCAAGTTCATTTTCAATTGCAAGATACGCGTTTGCCAAGGTTTGCGCTTCAACACCTTGCGCGGCATCAACAATTAAAATCGCACCTTCACATGCAGCGAGGCTTCGTGATACCTCATAAGTAAAATCAACATGTCCGGGGGTATCAATCAAGTTGAGTTCGTATAGGTTCTCATCTTCAGCACGATATTTCAGTTTAACTGCGGTGGCTTTGATCGTGATACCCCGTTCGCGTTCGAGGTCCATCAAATCAAGCACCTGTTCCCGCATTTCTCTTTCGGCAAGCGTGTCCGTCCGCTCTAAGAGTCGGTCACTGAGTGTGCTTTTTCCGTGATCAATATGCCCTAAAATACAGAAGTTGCGTATGTTTTTAAGTTCGGTTGACATGATATAATAGTATATCACAATTCCGGTCAATTTACCATAAAAAGATTGTTAGGGACATATCAAAACTGAAATCAATTGAATTCTATCCAAATGTGTGCTAAACTCAAAATGTTCTTTGCGGCTTGTTTTTGTAGGTGAACTTTCACCCTATTCCATTTTTTATCTCGCATGAGGAAACATCTGATGAAAAAGAGAACCTTAATCATAATAAGCCTGTCATTAGTTTCTTTTTTATTTCTTCAGGACGGTTTTGCACAAAACATCAGCCAATGGGGGTTACCTGAAGATGCTATAGCACGCCTCGGTAAAGGGTGGGTGACGGATATGGCGTTTTCACCTGATGGGAGTCAGCTGGCTGTGGCATGTTCTATTGGTGTATGGCTCTATAATGTCCGCACTGGCACGGAGGAGGCATTCCTAAAAGGAGGTATGGAATTGGTCAATTCGGTTGCCTATTCTCCAGATGGGAAAATTCTTGCAAGTGGTAGTGATGATTGGACGATTCGCATTTGGGATGTGGAAAACCGAAAGCATATTAAGACACTTGGAGAACATACGGGTAAGGTTAATTCTGTAGCATTTTCGCAAGATGGAGAAACCATTGTAAGTGGAGCTGATGATGGAATTAGAGTTTGGAATGTTGAAAACTGGAACGATAAGATACTCTATAAAAGTGAAGCTGGCATAGTGAACGTGATGTATTCACCTGATGGAAAAACACTTACGAGTTTAAGTAAAAACGGCGAAATAGACTCATGGGATTTAACAAGTGGTGAGAAACAATGGAGTATCTTAGGGTATAGAAAATCAAGAAAACTCAAATTACTGCTACCGAATGCTATTAAATTAAGTTCATACTCACTTGATGGTAAGACATTTGCCAATTGGTCTGGTGTAGACATGCGTTTGTATAACGTAGTCGAAGACAATTTGGAACTTCTCTTAAAAAAACCTGAAATATATGTTTATTCGTTTGCATTTTCACCAGATGGCAGTAAGTTTGTCACTGGTGGTGAGGACGGTTCAATTAGTTTGTGGAACAAGGGAACTGCAAATATCTTAAGCACTCTTTCTGGTCATTCAGATGTGGTCGTTTCTTTGGTATATTCTCCGGATGGAAAAATCTTTGCAAGTGCAAGTTTAGATGGGACAATTCGTCTGTGGGGTGCGGTAGGCAAATTACCTAAACGAACTTTTACGGGACATACCTATAACTTTGATTTCCTTGCATATTCACCAAACGGTAAAACACTTGCAAGCCTCACTAAGAACGGCAACATTTTTGTATGGGATGCCGGGACATTTAAACATAAGTTTACACTTGCTATGCATACAAATGACAAAGATATTCTACAATCTGTTGAAAGACGTAATATGAGGAACAGTACCGAAAGAATCAATGCACCGCTTGCATATTCTCCGGATGGAACTACACTTGCCACTGCAGATATGAAGAATACCGTCCGTTTATGGGACACAGAAAGTGGCAAGCTCAAATTAACTTTTGATGCAAAAATTAATGAAGGACAACTTTTTGATCACGGTCGACGCTCAAATACTATCACTTCGTTAGCGTATTCTCCCGATGGGAAGACACTTGTAGGTGAAAGTAGAGATGGTAAGATCCACTTCTGGGACCTTGAACGTGAAGGGTACCGACAAACGTTTGCAAAGCAGGAATATCCAGCCATTTACTTAGGGTATCCCTTGAATGAAAGGTTGATTACAGGTGAGATGTATTCAAAAATAAATATATGGGATGTTCCAAAACAACAACTTATCCGAACAATTAACATACAACAAATAACAAGCGGAAGGGATGGCATAAATTCCATTTCATTTTCTCCAGATGGAAAGACGGTCGCAGGGACAAGTGACGATACAATCTATCTTTGGAATACTGAAACTGGAACGCTACGACAAAAATTTTCAACACATTCAGGTAAGGTTACTTCAGCTGCTTATTCACCAGATGGTAGTATGCTTGCAAGTGCCGGTGATGATAATGTCATTCGTGTGTGGGATGCAGGGACAGGGCAACATCTGCAAACGCTTTATGGACATTCGAGCAGTGTGACTTTAGTGGCGTACTCTCCAGATGGCAACAAACTCGCAAGCACAAGTGATGACGGTACAATTTTATTATGGAATATTTCTAATGTTAAGCAGTTTAGAGAACTAAAATTCGGAGATAAAAAATCTGAAAACATATCTCAGTGGGATTTACCTAAGGGAGCTTCAGCACGTCTTGGAAAAGGTTTAGTAAAAGATATGGCGTACTCTCCAGATGGCAAACACTTAGCAGTCGCAAGTACTATAGGCATTTGGATATATGATGTTCACACAGGGGACGAACGCGCCTTGTTTACAGGACCTGTGTCCTCAAGCGAGCAAATTTTATATTCTCCAGATGGCAAAATACTTGCAGGTAGAAATAGTCGTGAAATCTATTCACTTGACGCAGTAACCGGTAAATATTTGCATACAATATCTTTAGATTCTTCCACTACTGGTTCTAAACGTAGGACGTTTGTATATTCGCGGGACGGAGACACACTTGCAAGTTGGGGGCAGGGTGGTAATGTACAATTGTGGGATGCTGCGACAGGTCAGAATATACACACAATTGAAGGCACAAGGCATAGTTATTCTTTCGCATATTCTCCAGATGATACTACAATTGCTTATTCTGCAGGTAGTTTGAGTGAGAAAAATGATATTCATTTATGGGATGTGACATCCTCAAAACACAAGAAAACTTTAACCGGACACAAACATCAGGTTGAATCAATCATATATGCTCCAGATGGAAAAACCATAGCAAGTATGAGTAAGCCAGATGGTCGGTCGCCCGGTTCAAGGAAAATAGATATCTTATTGTGGGATGCAGAAACTGGTAATCTTAAGCACACACTCACTTACGACAAATATGTTCATTTAATTATGTATTCTCCGGATGGTAGGACACTCGCTGTAGGTGTAGGAGCGGAAAGTCAAATTTTTTTGTGGGATGTAGTAAGTGGAAAACTCAAACATAAACTTTTGGGGTATCCACCATTTGTGTTTTCTCCAGATGGCAAAACAATTGCGTGTAATGGTCATATTAACACTATTAGTTTGTGGAATGTAGTATCGGGTAGACCGTTGCGGTCGCTCAATGGACCATTGGCAGTCACTTCACTACGATACTCCTCTGACGGTAAAACGCTAATAGCGTTAGATGAAATCAACAACTTGGTTTGTGTTTGGGATGTAGTAAGTGGGAAACTCAAACATACTTTTAAGCATTCTGATCATATCAGAACTTTGGCATATTCCCCTGATGGCAAGACACTGGCTTCTGGTGGGGCTGACAGCGTGATCCGTCTTTGGGATGTTGCTTCACGTACACAAAGATTAAAATTGAATGCAAGTTTTACCGTTGATACAATAGTCTATTCACCAGATGGGAATACAATAGCAGCTAATAGTGAATATAACACAGTTCTATTATGGGATGCTTCCAATGGAAATCAGAAACAGAAACTTAAGCTTGATGGACCCCATTTTTATGTTCGTTCAATTGTGTATTCACCAGATGGTAAAACATTAGCAATTAATGGATCGGAAAATACAATTGAATTGTGGGATGTAATGACAGGAACACGAAAAAAAATTCTTACTGGACATACCAAATATGTATGGTCGATAGCCTATTCACCAGATGGTAAAACGTTAGCCAGTGGAAGTTTTGATACCAATATTTTTTTGTGGGATGCATCTACAAGCGAGCATAAACGCACGCTCTCTGATAATACGCGTTCCGCATATAGAGTGGTATTTTCGCCAGATGGAACGACGTTAGCCAGTGCGGGTGATTATAGCAATATCCATTTGTGGGATCTAGTGAGCGGGGAAATCAAATCTGCACTCACGCACAATCAAATTGGATATCAGGCACATACAGTCGCTTATTCAACAGATGGTATGATGTTGGCAAGTGGTAGTGGTAACGGATTTATTCATTTATGGAATGCACATACGGGTAAACTAAAAAAGATGTTATACGGACATTATAACAATAATTATAACGGTGTCAAATCGTTAGTTTTTTCACCAGATGGAAATACACTTGCAAGCGGTAGTGGTGATGGAACAATCTTACTGTGGGATTTAACAGAATTCAAACCTCAACGGAAACCGTATCACAAAGAGATTAGGAAACCCAACCCTTAAAAAGCCGAGTTAACAATAGGCATAGAACTGAGTCTCCTAAATCAAAACATAAAGCACTTCTTGAGTATTTCTACAAAGGCTTAACCTTAATATTCCGGAACCAAAGTTTTCCGCCATGGTCTTGAAGACCGATATGTCCTTTACGCGGAAAATCCTTGAGCGCAATGCCGAATTTGTTCCTACTGCCATCAGGATTCTTGTGAGGCGTATCCCATAGATCCAAATCAGCACGGACAATTTCTTCACCGTTCATCTCAACTACAATGAGACTACCATCACAAGTGATTGTCATCTCATTCCATTCGCCTGCTGGTTTACATACGTTGCGAGTTGGCTCCAAAGCATCATAAAGTGCACCGCAACAGTGTTTCGTAGCAGGTTCTTTGCCGTGCGTATCTAAAATCTGGATCTCAAGTCCTGTTTGCACGGGACGTTGCAAATCTTCCCAACGAATAAAAACACCGCTATTTACTTTCGGTTCACTCATATACTCTAACGACAAAACAAAATTGTCAAATTGTTCTTCTGAATAGAGCATCTGACCACCTTTAACGGTACATAGAATAGAACCATCATCAACGATCCATCCTTCGTCTTTTCCAGTGGCACCCCAACCGGTTAATGTTTCGCCATCAAAGAGCGATTTCCAACCATCAGCTTGTTCTTTTCCCATCAATTTTTTCCTTTCGTAATTTAGATCAAACTTTTCAAAAAAAGTTTGCCCACATCAAGATTATATTCAAAATCTGTTGCCGACCAGGGACTGTTGACCCCAATAATCGGCACATAACTTTCGTGACGCGAACCGTGCGAACGTACAGAAACAGATTCCGACATCACATCTAATTCACCAAAAACAGTGTCTTTATCAGCTAATACAAAAATATCTCCAATCCTATCAGGATGAAGGTGAAATACACGTGCAGCATCTTCAGCAGAATAGACCTCTTCAATACCCGTTGTCTTTAGAAGTGTCTGCACTGCTTTTTCAATATTAATCCTGTTTTCAAGGAAAACGTACGCTGCACCGCCTAAGTTACCATGATGCACTACATACCGATCCTTAATTATAGGAATGGAGGTTGCAGGAATACCGTGCTGCGTTAAAACACGCCCAGGGTCAAGTGCAAGCGATTTTTCCATCATCCCGTGATCAGCAGTAATGTATATCTCACGGTGAGGATCGTCGTCTACGATTTCACCGATGATGCGGTCCAATTCTGCCATGTGTTGTTGAGACAACTCATCCTGCGGTGCATATTTGTGCTGCACCCAATCTGTTGTGGAACAATAAACGAACTGCGGATCATGTGTCTGTAAAGTCCAACGCACAGCACGTAGTAGCCACCAGTTTATCTCACACGAATAAATTGGTTCAGCAGGACCCACAGCATCAATATATTTAGATGGTGGTGCTTCTGCTGCAACGGCAATATCAGTGCCGCTTTCTAAAATTCGTAATAGCTTCTGCTTTGTCACGAACAGTGCAGTTTTATCCGCAAATTTCGTATCTTTAGCGACCTCAAACAGTGTAGGTGCAAGGAGAAAACGGTTATCCTCAATAAATTCGCCTTTACCTGTTTTTCTATCAACATAGTAATTAGAAGTGATGCCGTGTGTTTCAGGAAACGTCCCCGTTGCAATACTCACATTGTTGACATTTGTCACTGAAGGAATAGCAGCGTTTACATGCTGATAAAATCCTGCATCCGCCAATTTACGAATATTAGGAATATCGCTTGCTGCCAAGTAATCATGACTTCCCGCATCAATACAGAATATAAAAATTTTTCGTCTTTTCACACTATGCTTCGCTTCCCTACCCATTTTATGTTGATAGCACTGCACCAATCCCTAAAAGATTATAGCACATGTCTGTTTAGTTTACCAATATCAATCATTAATTCACCCGCGGGTCTATGGCAATGCGGATAACATCTTGACGGAACGCATGTGCAAAGGCATCGTCAATCTCAGATAACGGATAAACTTTTCCGATGAGTTCTGCAAATGGATACCGCGTGCGATTTTTTTCTATAAAGCTCAAAGCAGATCTTAGCACAGTCGAATGATAATTATGAACCCCCTGCAGATTTATACACTTTGTAACAAGTTGGTGAACATTGAAGGGGATGTTCTCAAGTGGGTAAACATATCCGAGCGTCAAACATCTGCCACCGATTGCTAACCACTCAATCATATCAGGCAAAGCAGACGGCGCGCCACTGACTTCAACAGCAAGATCAACACCATGTCCCCTTGTTAGTTCTTTCAACTTTGCCGAAATTTCTTCGTTAGTTGTGGTATCTGCGTTGTATGTATGTGTCGCACCAAACCGTTCAGCAATCTGCAAACGATTCGCATTCTTATCAACAATAGCTACGATGTCGTAACCTTGCTCACGCAAATAACATACAGCATAGATACCCAACATCCCCGCACCGTGGACAACTGCAGTCTCACCCGGATATGTTCCAATCGTTTCCAAGCCATTTATGACTGTTCCGAGGGCACAATTAATAGGAGCTGCCTCCTCATCTTGAATCGCATCTGGGATATGATAGATTGCAGTACCTGCTTTCAGCTGAATATGCGATGCAAAACCGCCAGATAACGTGTTTTCATCTGCACACTGTGCATGCCCATATTTAAACATCGTTTTGCATTTCTGCGGCAGATTTTTGTTTGTACAGAAATGACATGTCCCACACGAAGTCGTCAGACTCCAAACAATTCTATCGCCTTCGCGTAGCGGCCTTCCATCAGCAGAACAAAGATTTGTAGGTGCTGCGACAGTACCAACCGCTTCATGTCCGAGTACACAAGGCACATCAGCGCCGCGTCTACCCGATACAGTGTGGAGGTCCGAGCCGCAGACAGTTGCTAAGTTGACGTGCACAAGAACGGTGTTTGCAAAATCGGTTATAGGCACTTCACAAATCTCAAATGGGGTGTCTACACCGTGAAATAGGGTAATCTCTGCAACTTCTTGTATATTTTCTGGCATTCTCACTTCCCATCCTAAAATTGAAAACAAATATTCTGAATTGTGCAACATTTTGCTTGCCACGTCAAGCATTATTTCGTATAATTTATGGACAACATACATTAACCAAAGGGACATTACATGAATCAAACCGCGAAAGTTCTAATTGAAGCTTTGCCTTTTATTCAACGCTTTTACAATCGGAGAATTGTGATAAAATATGGCGGTGCTGCAATGGAAGAGGAATCTCTCATTCATTCTGTTATGGAAGACATAGTTTTGATGAAATATGTTGGCATGCGTCCGATTGTTGTACACGGTGGGGGACCAAAAATTAGCGCATGGATGGACAAGGTAGGAAAAGAACCGGAATTTGTACAAGGGTTACGCGTAACGGATGCTGAAACCGTAGAAATTGCTGAAATGGTGCTGGCAGGAACTATTAACAAAGGCATTGTATCACGTATCAACCAACATGGTGGACAGGCGATTGGGCTTTGTGGTAAGGACGCAAATCTAATTGTTGCAGAAAAACATACACCTACAAAAATGGACGAGAATGGAAATGAAACTACAATAGACATCGGATATGTCGGCAGAATCATAGGAGTTAACACAAAACCTATTATCACACTTGATGAGGCGGGATACATCCCTGTAATTGCGCCTAATGGCACTGGAGTTGATGGAGAAACCTATAACATTAATGCAGATACAATGGCAGGTGAAATCGCTTCTGCGCTCCAAGCCGAAAAGTTGATCCTCTTGACCGATACACGCGGAATCTGCCAAGATGCGAAAGACACTTCAACGCTTATCTCAACGATTCGTATGAACGAAATAAACACTCTAATTGATGAAGGTATAATTAAAAATGGGATGATACCCAAAATTGAAGCATGTGCCACGGCACTTCTCGGAGGAGTTTCCAAAACACACGTTATTGATGGTAGAATACCTCATTCTCTGTTGTTAGAAGTGCTAACAGAAGGTGGTATTGGCACAGAGATTATAAGGTAACCGGGAGAGTACCCTTATGGAAAACAGAAAAAAGATCGCAGCTATCATTACAACCTATTTCCAACATTCTCATGCAGATGTGATCGCAACAAAATACATGAAAGGTTTCCCGACAGACGAAGGACATCGGATGCCTCGTGTTGATTTGGTATCCATCTATCTGGATCAAATAGATTCACGGGATATCGGGGTAGGTTTGGCTGAAGAACATGAAGTTCCGATATATCCCAGTATTCGGCAAGCATTAACGCTCGGTGAGGGTGAGTTAGCAGTTGACGGTGTACTTCTTATTGGTGAACACGGAGACTATCCGCATAACGAATTTGAACAGCACATGTATCCGCGCCGCTATATGTTTGAACAGATTTGCGGTGTGTTTGCATCAAGCGGACGATCCGTCCCTGTGTTTTGCGACAAACATCTATCCTACAATTGGGATGATGCGAATTGGATGTACGAGCGCGCTAAGGCACTTGATGTGCCATTCATGGCGGGTTCATCACTACCTACTTGTTGGCGACAACCTTTTTTAGAACACGCGCTTGATACACCATTGGAATCGGCTATTGGAATAGGTTACGGCGGTGTTGAGTCTTACGGCTTCCACGCGCTTGAAACGTTGCAATGTATGACTGAACGTCGACAAGGTGGAGAATCTGGTGTGATTGCGATTCAATGTCTTGAAGGTGAAGCGGTTTGGGAGGCAGCTGAGTCAGGACAATGGTCCTTGGAGTTAGCGGAAGCAGCATGTTCACAGATCGAAAATCGTCCTGAAAAAACGATGCGTGAAGGGTGTCCGAACCCAACTCTGTTCCTAATTGAGCATCGGGATGGGTTTTGTTCCGCAATGTTGATGTTGAACGGGTACGTCAGTGATTTTGCTTATGCTGGAAAATGTGGTAATAATATCTATGCCACAGAATTTTACTTACAAAACGGACCGCCACATGCACACTTTAGTTATTTGAGTCTTAATATTGAGGAGATGTTCGTGACAGGTATGCCGCAATATCCTGTGGAACGTACCTTACTAACGACCGGTATTCTTGATACTATCATGCACTCGCGCGCGCAAGGAAACATCCGACTTGAAACGCCACATTTAGCAGAACTTTCGTATCGTTCCTATGACCAAACACTTATCCGACCAACAGCACCACGTCCAGAAGGTGCAACATTACAAAGTTAAACAGTCAGGACTTACGCATTTTCTCTTAAAGTCCCACTGATAAGGGGATTTAGGGGGTTAGATCACTGAAATAGCGTTGAAATAACGACTTTTTAACCCCCTACCCCCCTTATCAAGGGGGAATGCGTAAGTCCTGACAGTTTGATGTTTAGTCTTTCTGAGTTTTATCTGATATCTCTTTAAAAATTTGTGCAAGTTTTTCTTGTGTAGCATTCGGATCTTCAATAATGATTCTCGCGCCGCCAATAACGTCCATAAACCCTAATTCGCGTGGGTAGCGTGGCACAACGTGCAGGTGCAAATGCGGAATACTTGCGCCTGAGGCTTCACCCATATTATACCCTACATTAAAACCTCGTGGTTGATAAGCACGCGTCAATACCTCAAAACTAAGACATTGTAGATCATGAAGATTTTGGACTTCTTCAAAACGTAATTCTCGCGCATCAACAATATGCCGATTCGGAAAGATTAAGAGATGTCCAGGACTATACGGATAGAGGTTAAGTGAAATCGTAAAGAGTTCTGTTCGATGCACTTCAAGTCGCTCTACTTTTTCATTTCTTTCCACAATTGCACACAGAATACACGCTACGTCTGGTCTATTTTTTCCTTTAGCATAGGGCATTTTGTTCGGCACAAAAAGGTTATGGCGCATAAATGGATTCCTTTTGAAACTATAGGGTTACGATTGTAATACATATCATAATATACAATTTTCTTGATACTTGCAAGCGTTACTTACAACGGTGTAAGTTGACATAAAAACTTGCTTCGGGTAAAATGAAGCAACTCTATTTGGAATTTTTGGAGGTTGTGAACAGTGAAAAAATTAATTTGTCTGTTCGCAACAATAATTATTGTGTTATCTGCAACAATCATTTATGCTGCAAATGCTGTTTAACGGCGGCACTGATGAAGTCAAAATGTGGAGTGTTGCACTCACAGCAGAGGAGATAAAGAAAAACATGGCGCAAACACTTGCTGTGGAAGCACAAAACAAATTGACAACTACTTGGGGAAACATAAAATCACGGAAGTAATAAATTAGCGTGGGTTGCTTGTCAAGTTGCTCACGCTATTTTTATGTTAGTGTTAAGTCGCTAAGGAATACAAATTAATGAAAAACAAAAATTTAGTTGTTCCCGCGCCAATCGGTGCTAAAGGTGATGATGTGACAACGTGGGCACTCCCTGAGGGTGCTATTGCTCGGTTGGGACGCGGTAGCGTCCGTGATATGGCATTTTCACCAGACGGGCAGTGCTTCGCAGTAGCATCAGCAATTGGACTCTGGTTGTACGAACTACCCACACTATTCCCTATTGCACTCTGGGATACCGAACGCGGGATGACTGACAGCATCACATTTTCACCTGATAATCGTAGGGTTATCACGCACACCTTTGCAGGAAATATAAAGATATGGGATATTGAAAGCGGTGTTTGCATCACCAAAGTAGATGATCACGGCAGAAGCGACATTTCTAAACCTATCTTTTCTCAAGACGGGCAGCGCATTGCAGCGATTAGTTTTAGCAGTCATGGGAAAATATATGTTTGGTGTCCGCACACTGGAAAACAACTCAGCGAAACTGAAATCCAATACTCCTATGACATTCGTCCCCGCCAATTTTCTCCTGATGCAAGGTTGTTGGTAGGAAAAAAGAGCGAGAGGAATTCTGATCCTGAATCTGTCATTATATGGAATGTTGAGACGGGAGAACGAATCGGTTGTTTTACGGAATACCCCGACGAGATGAAGAATCTCTGCTTTTCACCGGATGGAAAACATCTCGCGGGCAGTAGTTCAGATGGTGCAATTTGGGTTTGGGATATAAAAAAGGAGCGACTGGTAACAACTTATACCGATTATAATAGTGATGCCCAAATATTTCCACATTATGCATCAAAGGACGAATTGATTGCAGCAGTAGTATCCGATTGCAAAGTCGAGGTCTGGAATATAGAACAGAACGAAAAACTTGACGAGTTCGAACATCGGGGAAATAGCAGAAGAAGGACGTGTTTTTCAAAAGATGGGACGCAATTGGCGGTTGCAAGCCCAAGTGAAATCAAAATCTGGACAAAAGGTAATAACTCTAACTCACATACCGTTTCAACCCTTCATGGACATACCCCTACGGTGGATACGTTGGTATTTTCGGAGGACGAAAAGATGCTTATCTCTGCGTCTTGGGGCGACAACATTCTTTTGTGGGATATTACAAAGAAAAACTCTTATCGTCCTCAGGGTGAGAAATTACCCGCAAGATCACATAATGTCTACCGTTCTCCGAGCGAGAAAATCATTTCTATCAACGTATACGGAGACAGCTTAAAAGTGTCGGAGGTGGGTAAGAGTGAACCCTTTGCTGAAATTACTGGACCGGAAGGAGGTTTAGGTCGCGCCAAAGCATTCTCTCCCACAGGGCACCGAATCGCAAGCGCGGATCAGGATGACAATATTCACATCTGGGAGCGAGCGCCTCTCTTAAATAACCGAACGGAAAACGAAAGTTGGAAAAAGCACATCACACTCACCAACGATGAGAACTTTTTTGATGGATTGAAGTTTAGCCCGACTGGATTGGCATTTAGTCCGGATGGAAAACGACTCGCAAGTATATCACGGTCACGGGAGTGCAAAGCCTGCTTGTGGGACGTTGATTCAGGAAAACAAATCGCTAAACTGCCATTAACATCTCCATCGAATTATGCGAAAGATGCCGGAATAGCGTTTGCACCAAATGGTGACATTATTGCTGGCGGCAAGTCGGGTGAGATTACATTGTGGGACGCAACAGATGGTAAAACACTTATGACGCTCCCACAGCCCGAAGGAAGTCAAAGACCGATTACGTTATGTTTCTCGCCCTGCGGAGAATATTTAGCCTCTGGTGCTTGGTGGCAGCCGGATTTGCAAAAGGCACCTATCCGTTTGTGGGAGGTAGCGACAGGTGAAAATATTGCCACGTTTTGGGGGCATACTACTGATGTCCAGTGTCTCGCATTCTCGCAGGATAACACCCTTCTCGTAAGCGGTGGACACGATGGGGCGATTTACCTCTGGGATCTGAAACCTTATCTATAGAACAAGAGGAAATATTTCAATGGGAGACAAAGAATTAGTAGTCCCTGCGCCAGTTGATGCTAATGGAGATGATGTCACGACTTGGGCACTTCCTGAAGGTGCAATTGCACGATTGGGACAGGGACTTGTGGAGAATCTGGTGTTCTCCCCGGATGGACATTATCTTGCTATGGGAACAAGAGTAGGACTCTGGTGGTATGAAGTGGAAACGATGTCACCTGTCGCATTATGGGGTGCAGAACGAGGTGTATTTGCAGCCACCTTTTCACCTAATAGAAAATGGATCGCTATATGCGACTGGGAGAACATCATAGAGGTGTGGGACATCCAACAAGGTCTGCGCGTGACGCAGATAAAAACAGAATTAAGCCATTTCACCTTTTCGCCTAACAGTCAACGGTTTGCTACAAGCGATAGTGCTACCGGTACTGTCAGCCTTTGGCACCCAGAAACGGGGGATCCTCTTGAAAAATTTAGTTGCGAATCCGAAAAAGGTGGTCGTTCCATGCCGATTGCCTTTTCGCCCGATACTCATCTGGTTGCATCTACGAATTGTGAAGACACAGATAACGATGCTGAATCCATAATCGTATGGGATATAGAAAGCGGTAAACGAGTTGCCTGCCTCACAAGACACACCGGTAGTGTCCATCGCCTCTGCTTTTCACCGTGTGGTAAATTTCTTGCCTCTGGTGGAAAAGGGGATGGCACAGTCCGCGTCTGGGACACGGTTAACTGGCAACAGATTCAGATATACACCGATTATGGTGAGGCGGACATGAATCCATCTTATTCACCGGAAGGTGTTCTGCGTGCAACGGCAATCTCCTATATTGAAAGGTTTGGTGAAAGTATCATTACTGTATGGGATTTAGAAAGTGATGAGAAACTTTATTCTTCTATAGAGGATATTGGAGGAGTATGGGGGACAGTCCGTTTTTCAAACGGATCACGATTGGCACACGAATCAGGAGATGGCGGCATCAAGATATGGTTCTCTGGAAACTCACATACGCAAGAATCTGACTATCTGCCTACTTCTTACCCTAATTCAATAGTATTTTCGGGCGATAGCAAAACGTTAGGGGTTGAATCAAAGGTATATAGCGAGGCGTACTTATGGGATATTCAAAGTAAGCGTCCACAACCAACCGGAGGAAGACAACACCTATTCACATTTTCCAATGGTGACAGTTATATTGTTAGCATTAACGAAGGATCCGTCACACTTCTGGACATTGAAAACATAGAATCGCCAATTGTTGAATTGACGGGACACGACAAAGCATGGGTGCAGCAGGCATTTACACCAGCAGCAAACCTCCTTGCATGTGCCGATGCGGAAGGTACAATCGTAGTATGGAATACACAAAGTGGGCATGAACAATGTAGACTCAAACACCAACTTAAAGACCTACCTCATGACCAATCCCGAATTACACTATTGGAATTTAGTCCAGATGGTAGATTTCTTCTAAGTCAAGAATTTTGTGGTAAGTCTGCGCGGCTATGGGATGTTGAAAAGGGCGAAGAGATACAGGAATTCCCAGGCGATAAGGTTGGGAATGTTGGAGGGTTTTCTCCCTGCGGTTTGTATGTGGCTTGTAGCGGAGAGGAAACACCAGGTTACATGTTACCAGATTGCATGTTATGGGATATTAGCCGCCGTGAAGTTTCTGCAGTAATACAAGATGATGAAACAGCACCAGTGGGTGGGATAGATTTTAAATTCGCCTTTTCTCCTTGTGGTTCATATTTAGCATGTGGCGGAGAATTAAGACAACCAGAAATCCTGTTATGGGACATGAAACAGAGTCAAATCCATAAACGTATACCTTTACCCAAACATTGTGATAATATGATGGCGTTAGCATTTTCTCCATGCGGCAAGTACTTGGCTGGTGGTATGTGGTGGCAGCAAGGTTTTAAGAAGGTTCCTATCTATTTGTGGGATGCTGAGACAGGCAAGCAGATCGCCACTTTTTTGGGACATCCGACAGATATACAGGGACTTGCTTTTTCACCGAATAACGAACTTTTGGCAAGCGCGAGTTTTGACGGTTCCATTCTTCTTTGGGACTTAAAACCTTATATATAAGGCAATGGTTTCAGAAGGAACTCAGTTTGGAACATCCTATATTTCCAGAAAATAGCGTGACTTTTCTAAAAATTTCGGTTATACTTTGTTGACATTCTAATCCAATTTTTATAGGGCAAAAGATTATGCAAAAAATTACTGACAACGAAATTCAATTCTTCAAAGATAACGGATATCTCATTCTCAAAGGAGTTATCCAACCAGATGAGCTTGCTGTCATACAAGGCGAAAGCCAACGACTGATTGATGAGATTTTAGATGGCGGACCGGCAGATGAATGGTGCATGCGTGGTCCCGAAGGAATTCCTTACTATCTCACCTATCTCCATTCTCACTCGAATGAATTTTCACTAAGGTTGCTTGGGCATCCATTTATTGGAGACTTACTGCACCGTATTATCGGTCCCGATTTTATTCCGTGCTGGGAGTCACTCGTCTTTAAATTACCGAAAAACGGTTCCTCTGTCAGATGGCACCGGGATGGCAATACCATCCGGGAAAACCACCCAATTTTCAATGTTGACATATACATTGATCATTCCACTGTTGACAACGGGTGTGTTTGGGTGATACCCGAAAGTCATCTCTGGGGAATTGATGAGGCACAGGAACAAATTGAAAAAGGTGATGCGAATTTTGATCGTTCCGATGCTGTGCCTGCAGAAGTGGAACCCGGCGATATTCTACTCCACCATACCAAAGTATTGCACGGCAGTAAGATAAACACAAGCGATACACTCCGCAGAGTCATCTATTTCGACCAGCGAACACCGAGATGGAACACACGTTACAAGTGGTGGCAATTGGAATTCTTGACACAACGGTGCAAAATGTATCAACGTGCGCTGCATGAACGCAGCACCAACCCATATCAATCCGATTCCGAGCAGTTCGCTTACGAAGTGCCATCGGATATGCCGACGTGGGATCCGCAGGATAATTTTGATTTGCGAATACAGCACCGTGCTTATGCATATAAGGAATAACACTGAATTAATGTAAATTTGAGACCTATCACATGAAGAAATCTACCATCTTATTATTTTTTGTGTTTATTACTATCCTAATGTCCTTTCCATTCAATTCATTCGCAGCGGACACAACACGCATGAGTTTGCCGGAGGGTGCAATAGCGCGTCTTGGGAAAGGCATTATTAACGAGATAGCGTATTCACCGAATGGTAAGTATTTAGCAGTGGCAGCAAGTATCGGTATCTGGCTCTATGATATGGAAACGTATCAAGAGGTGGCACTCCTTACCGAACATATAGGTAATGTCACAAGCGTGGTATTCAGTACAGATGGAAACACTTTCGTAAGTGGAAGTCGAGATGGTACCGTCCGCTTATGGGATATTACCACCGGAGAATCCAACCAAACCCCCGGACAAATAGACTGGGTTAACACCGTGGCGTTCAGTCCAGATGGAAACACTTTCGCGAGTGCTGGTGGTGGTTGGGAAGGCTTTAACCCTGGAATTCATCTGTGGAACTTACACACCGGAAAACTCATTAGAACATTTGGAGCGCGCGCTTATGATACCTTGTGTTTGGCATTCAGTCCAGATGGTAAAACAATTGTAGGTGGTAATCAAGATGGAGACAACCCACTATATCTATGGAATGCTCACACCGGTGAACATATCAGGACCTTCACAGGACATACAGGTGATGTCAATAGTGTGGTATTCAGTCCAGATGGCAAGACAATCATGAGTGCAGGCGTGAGTTATGACCAAGAAAAATGGGAGCGTGTAGGAGGAGAAATTCATTTGTGGGATACTAATACTGGTGAACTCCTCAAAACACTCACAACACAATCTGAGAGTGTTAATAGTGTGGTATTCAGTCCAAATGGCAAAACTATTGTGAGTGGGGGACAAGACAGTATTCGTTTATGGGATGTTCACACCGGCAAACCCATCAAAATACTCGCAGCAGATGCTGAAAGCGTAGTATTCAGTCCAAATGGCAAGACAATCGTGAGTGGGGGGCAAGACAATATCCGTCTATGGGATGCTCACACGGGTGAGCCACTTAAAACACTCACTGGATATACGCAAAGTATCAACAGAGTTTGTTTTAGTCCGGATAGTAAAGCACTCGCCAGTGCAAGTGTGGATAACACCATACGCGTATGGGATACTCACACGGGCAAACATCTTAAGACTCTCACAGGACATTCGAATTGGGTCGATAGCGTGGTTTATAGTCCAGATGGCAAGACAATTGCCAGTGGGAGTTGGGACAACACCATACGCTTGTGGGACTCTGTCACTGGAAAAGTAATCAAAACTCTCACAGGACATTCGCTTAGAGTCCATAGTGTAGCGTTCAGCCCGGATGGAAAAACACTCGCAAGTGGGAGTTCGGACGATACCATACGCTTGTGGAATACTGCTACTGGTGAATCCTTAAAAACACTCATAGGACACATGACTTCTGCTCAAAACTCGATCACGAGTGTAGCGTTCAGCCCGGATGGAAAAACACTCGCAAGTGGGAGTCAAGACGAAAC
Organism: Candidatus Poribacteria bacterium; assembly: GCA_965221425.1. Taxonomy (GTDB): domain Bacteria; phylum Poribacteria; class WGA-4E; order WGA-4E; family WGA-3G; genus MSPOR6. Next base: position 3,925,160 of record OZ244889.1, read on the forward strand.
TATCAGGGTGTGGAATGGACACACAGGTGAACATTTATATACACTGGGGGAACCGCCTTCCTCCAAGTGGACTACGGATTGGGTCAATAGTGTAGCATTCAGTCCGGATGGTCATACTATTGCCAGTGCCAATGGGAGTTGGACTGGTGAGGAAGGTTCAAGTGTGGGTGATGTAATACACTTATGGGACAACGTTACTCGTCAACTCCGTCACACCCTCACAGGACATAATGGAGTAGTCAATAGTGTGGCGTTCAGTCCAGATGGAAACACTGTTGTTAGTGGTGCGTCTAATTATAGACATATAGGTGAGGAAATCCGCTTATGGAACACCCATATAGGTGAAAACATTAGAACCTTTACAGGACATACAGGCGGTGTCTCAAGCGTGACGTTTAGTCCGGATGGAAAGATGATCGCAAGCGGAGGATCGGATGGCACGATACTACTCTGGGATTTCTCTTCACCGCCGTAACCTTCTCCAGCCCAGCAAATGTTAATACTGACGATATGATAAACATTCAGATAAGATACACCATATTAACAAAACAGGAGACAAAACGATGAACGTTTTACTAATAGGCGGCTCTGGGCACGTCGGAACCATGACACTTCCTTACATGAAGGAGCATCACAATTTCCGAGTGCTTGACCTTACCCCACCAAAAGACAAATCTATAGAATACATCCAAGGGTCTGTCACCGATGCAGACATCGTCCAAGAAGCGTTGAAAGGGATGGATACATTTGTCTACATGGTGATGTTGCGTCCAACAAGTGATCGTTCATCTGTAGCAGATTATCCAGACATTGTGGCAAACTATGATGTGAACGCCAAAGGACTTCATATCTTGCTGCATGCTGCAAAGGAAGCGGGAATACGTCACGGCGTCTACACCAGCACTTTCACCGTGCATGAACGCACCCGAAATAGTTATCCCTATGAAGACATCGTTCCGAGAGATAATCCGGGCGTTTACGGTTTGACAAAAAGTTTTGGTGAACAGGTTTGCGAATACTTCGCCCGCGAACATGGTATGTCCCTCATCGCCCTACGCATTACGGGGCCGTCTACACGAGAACAGTGGTTAGAACGCCGCAACCAACCAAAAGATTCATCCGTGCATATCTGGTGGACTGATGAGGAAGATTTGGCGCGGGCATACCGCGCTGCTATCTCTGTTGAACATGAAGGTTTTAATGCTGTCTTCATTGCTGGAGACTATGAACAGAAAGAAATCAATCTTTCAAAAGCGAAAAGATTATTAGGTTGGGAGCCGTTGACGCATACATTAGCATTGTAAACAAGCATTTAAGTTTCAAGGTTATTTAGTTTTCTGTTAATTTGACATAGATTTTACTTCATGCTACAATATACTAAAATAAAGCCAAGAGTTTACGTTGAAACGACAGTTGTCAGTTATCTTGTTGCACGACCCAGTCGTAATGCGATTGTAGAATCTCGGCAACGCGCAACTCGGCAGCTGTGGGAAGCATATTCGGACCGCTTTGAGTTTGTGATTTCAGATATAGTACTTACCGAAGCTGAAGATGGCGATGAAATAGCTGCACAGCACAGACTTGTGGTATTGACTAACCTAACAGTATTAGACATGCCCCCAGAAGCAGTTACGCTCGTGCAGAAGTTGATAGATGCTGATGCTGTGCCACAGGATTCACTACCAGACGCGGAACATATTGCCATTGCCACAGTGAATAATGTTGAATACTTAGTCTCTTGGAACTACAAACACATCGTGAACGAAAGCAAGCGTAACCTGATCAACGAGGTATGTCGGAATGCAGGCTTTGAACCTACAATTCTCTGCACACCAATAGAGTTAATGGAGGAAATTCAAGTGAAAGAGAAACTTGATGCTCGTACAGACCCTGTCCTTGAAGAATGTTATCGGATAAAAGAAGCATTCGCCGCTAAATTTAACTCGGCACAAGAACTCCACGATTATTTAAAAGCGGAACAAAAAAAATTTAAAGCTATGGGTTGGAAATATGCACCGCTACCGCCGCCTCGAATTAAGGAAGATTCAAGTGAAAGAGAAGACTGATACATTCACGGACCCTATCTCGGAAGCATTTTATCGGAACAAAGAAGCATATCCTACGAAATTAATCTCTCTACAGGAACTCTCCGATTATTTGAAATCATTCCAAACAGAGTTAAAACACCCTATTGAAAATCTGTGCATCCATTACCTTGATCTAAACGCACGTAAAAGATACTGAAGTTTTGTCTCCACTAAACTTTGTTATGATTGCACAAAATTTACAATTATGGTATCCTGTTAGAAATTGAAGGAAAAATTGTCTATGGCACATCCAGAGTTAACATTAGTTGAAAACCGTCCTTTTCAAACCCAGCGCAAAGACACTTGGTGGGTACAACCTTTAGTTGTGTTTGTCGGGTTGGGGCTCTTCGTCCTTTACGGACTCTTTCGCGTTTTTGAAGGGAATCATTTCATTCACGGCCCCTACCTATCGCCCCTCTACTCACCGGTGCTTTTCGGTACTGAAGAGGTTGCGCATAGCCTTGAGCACAGTTGGTTTGGTATGATGCCGTCTTGGATACCAGGTTTCATTACTCCGGCAGTCCTGATTATGTGGGCACCACTTGGATTTCGCTTTACCTGCTACTACTACCGCGGCGCGTATTACAAAGCGTTCTGGGCAGACCCACCCTCTTGCACAGTGTCAGAACCGCGTAATAACTACAGGGGTGAACATTCGTTTCCATTGATTATACAGAATATCCATAGATATTTCCTTTATCTCGCAATCATCTTTCTCGGTATTCTCGCTTATGATGTATGGAAAGCACTCTGGTTCGTCAATGATAACGGTGACACAGTTTTTGGTATCGGGATAGGCACTATTATTTTAGCAGGTAATGTTGTCCTTTTAGGCGGTTATACGCTCGGGTGTCATTCTTTACGCCACTTGGTTGGTGGTGCTGTTGACTTGCTCTCCAAAGCCCCGGTCCGTCGAGGGGCTTATAACTGTGTTAGTTGCTTGAACCGTCAACACATGCTCTGGGCATGGATGAGTCTCTGTTGGGTTGGTTTTTCCGATGTATATGTCCGTTTTATAGCACCGGCAATAGGTCAAGACTGGATTACATTTTAATAAATGATTATAGTAGAGAAGAAAGAGGAAACATTAGCTTGGCATCTTACGAAACTTTTGAATATGACGTTTTAATTATCGGAGCTGGAGGCGCAGGGCTGCGCGCTGCAATTGAAGCAGCCACAGGCGATCTAAAAGTCGGATTAGTTTGCAAGTCTCTGCTTGGAAAAGCACACACTGTGATGGCCGAAGGCGGTGTCGCTGCCGCATTAGCAAATGTTGATGAAAGGGACAGTTGGCGTGTTCACTTTGCCGACACAATGCGTGGTGGCCAATATCTTTCTAACGCACGGATGGCAGAACTTCACGCCAAAGAATCTCCTGATCGAGTTCGTGAACTCGAAGCGTGGGGCGCACTCTTTGATCGCACACAGGACGGAAGCATCTTACAACGAAACTTTGGAGGACATCAGTATCCACGACTTGCTCATGTCGGTGATCGAACCGGTTTAGAAATGATTCGTGCCTTGCAAGATCACGGTATCCACCAAGGCATTGAAGTCCACATGGAAAATACCGTCGTTTCACTTCTCAAAACAGGGGATAGGGTATCGGGCGCTTTCGGTTATGAGCGTGAAAAAGGACGGTTCAAAATCTTTTCCGCAAAAGCAGTCGTCTTGGCAACAGGTGGAGTCGGAAAAGCATATAAAATTACAAGTAATAGTTGGGAATATACAGGGGACGGACATTCTCTTGCATACCATGCGGGTGCTGAGTTGATTGATATGGAATTTGTCCAATTTCACCCAACAGGTATGGTTTGGCCCCCAAGTGTGCGTGGGATATTAGTCACAGAAGGCGTTAGAGGTGAAGGTGGAATTCTTACAAATAGTGAAGGCAATCGCTTCATGTTTGACGATATTCCCGAACTCTATGTAAACCAAACGGCAGATAATCCCGAAGAAGGGTGGCGTTATACACAAGGTGATAGAGACGCACGTAGACCTCCAGAATTATTGACTCGCGACCATGTTGCACGCTGCATCGTCCGAGAAGTACAAGAGGGCAGAGGTAGCCCACATGGCGGTGTGTTCTTAGACATTGCTTGGATTAAAGAGAAAATCCCGAATGCTGCCGAACATATCCGCAGAAAACTACCAAGCATGTATCATCAATTCAAAGAACTTGCTGATATTGACATCACTCAAGAACCGATGGAGGTTGGTCCAACGACTCACTATATAATGGGTGGCATTCGTGTTGATGCAGACACGCAGATGACCTGTGTTCCCGGTCTGTTCGCAGCAGGTGAATGCGCGGCGGGTCTACACGGGGCAAACCGACTCGGGGGGAATTCATTGTCTGATTTACTTGTCTTTGGTAAGCGTGCAGGTGAATATGCCGCACAGTTCGCTCTGGAAAATGGAACGGTGCCGCTTGAAGAAAGTGAGATAGATACAATAGCGCAGCATGTCCTTAAACCCTTTGATAATCCAGTGGACGGTGATAACCCCTACGAAATTCAAGCACAACTGCAGGAGAAGATGCAAGAATTAGTAGGAATCGCACGAAGTCAAGAAAGTCTTACACAAGTTTTGCAGGAAATTCAGAGTTTGCGCGAAAAAGCGGATAATGTCCATGCTATTGGCAATAGAGAATACAATGCGGGGTGGCATACTGCACTTGACCTTGACTGTCTGCTCACCGTTTCAGAAGCGACTGCACTTGCAGCACTTGAACGCAGAGCAAGTATAGGTGCGCACTCTCGAGATGATTTTCCAGAAAAGGAAGAACCAGGTGCAGGAAAATATAACACTATTGTTCGAAAAGAAAATGATGGCACAATGGCTATTCGGCGTGAACCTGTGCCTGAATTGACCGAAGAATATCAGCAAATTATAGAGGAAATCGGATAAGCACGACACATTGGAAGGAATCCAAAATGGCTAAAGCAACTTTTAGAATCTGGCGCGGTGATGCCAGCGAAGCACAATTCGTTGATTACGAAACAGAAGTTTCCGAAGGAATGGTCGTTTTAGACGCTGTCCACCGCATACAAGCGGAACAAGCAAATGACCTTGCTGTTCGGTGGAACTGCAAGGCTGGCAAATGTGGATCCTGTTCTGCAGAAGTAAACGGCAATCCAAAATTGATGTGCATGACACGCCTCAACGATTTACCCCTTGACCAACCTGTCACCGTTGAACCGATGCGCGCTTTTCCAATTATCAAAGACCTCGTTACAGACGTGTCGTGGAACTTTAAAGTTAAAAAGAAAATGAAACCTTTCACGCCACGACCCCCTGATGCAGAAGATGGCACATGGCGTATGGAACAAGAGGATATTGATCATGTTCAGGAATTTCGAAAATGCATTGAATGCTTTCTCTGTCAAGATGTCTGCCACGTCTTACGGGAGCATGATTTGCACGATGAATTTATCGGCCCTCGGTTCTTCGTCTACGCAGCATCTTTGGAGATGCATCCGATAGATACTGAAAATCGGTTAGAAGAATTGAAAAATGAGGACGGTATTGGGTATTGTAACATCACGAAATGCTGTACGAAAGTATGTCCCGAACACATAACAATTACAGATAATGCAATTATTCCGCTGAAAGAACGGGTTGTGGATCAGTTTTACGATCCAATCAAAAAACTCTTCCGCGTTTTTAGTGGTTAGGCATTTTGTTTTGATTTATCTGATAGATTAACCTAAAATAAATTGACGCACTTCAAAATTTGTGATAGACTTTACTTACCTTGATAAAAAAAGTGCGGTTAGGAAACCGCACCTACCGATGATAAACCGCCGTGATCGCTATGACCCGCATTGATGAAAACCTAATTGATCAGAAGGTTACGTACACGCTTGAAATGGATGGAAAGTTGTTTATAATTGAAAATGTACCTGCCCGTGTCAATGTTGAAACAGGAGAACAATTTTTCTCACCGAAAACTGTTGACCGTTTACAACAAATTGTGTGGAATCAGCAGCAACCCGTCCAAACTGTCACATTGCCTGTATATGAGTATGCAAATTAACATAACTATATTTTTTGACTTATCCCGGAGACACTAAATAATGGCAAGCAAGAACGATATTTTAAGAGTTGGTGTGATTGGACCTGGTGGTGCAGGACGAGGCAACACAATGGGATTTGCAACACGTCCCGATTGTCAAGTCGTCGCTGCTGCAGATGCCCATGAGGGAAGTTTAGACGCTTTAGAAAATGCGCTTAAAGAACGGGTTGAAGATTATAAACCCAATAGTCTCAAACGTTATCTTGGTGAACATGAATATCTTGAGATGCTCAATCATGAAGACCTTGATATTGTTGGGGTTTTCTCACCGCATTCCTTACATGATATTCATGTGAAATATGCGCTCCGTGCGGGTTGTCATGTCATCGTCGAAAAACCGATGGCAAATATCGTGGGTGATGCGATTACAATAACTAAGATTGCTATCGGCAGCGGGTTACATCTTGTCGGTGGTTATCAACGCCACTACGAGGATACTTATATCACAGGCAGGCGCGCAATTGCTGAAGGGATCATCGGTAACCTAAAAAAGTTTGAGGTATATATGGCGCAACGTTGGGGGGCAGGCGGATGGCGCGGCGACCCTCGCTTTTCTGGTGGCGGACAACCGAACGACTCAGGAAGTCATCTACAGGATATTTTCCTCTGGATGACTAACGGGTTACCCGCTGAGGTTTACGGCACAACCGACATGAAATTTGAAGATAATGATGGAAATCTCGTGCCAAAATTTGTTGAGATTAATTCTTACTCTGATGTAACACTCGGCAATGGCGCCGAAGGGACAATCACTATTCTTGGAAACACACGGGTCGGATTTGAAGAATGGGTCATTCTTGAAGGTGAAGAAGGCACAATTGAAATTAAAAATGGTATCCGCTTTATCCCAAAAGGCGGCGAAGCTGAACCACTTTCTTACCCCCGTCCCGAAGGATACCCGCGCAGCAAGGTTGACCAACTTGTAGGTCTTGTAAAAGGCGACTACGAAGCAAACTACACCTCCGGTGTCAACGGAGTTAGAACAAGTTGGTTGACAAACTCAATTCTTCAAGCTGGCAAAGGACCCGATGAAAAGAATAGAGTTGATTGCGACAAACTTATTGAAAAAGAAGGGTATAGTCGTCAAGATGTTTTAGCCCTAATTGACCAATGCACATCAAAACAGATGTATTAGTCCTGCAATAATTCATTTTATTGCAAAGCACATTTATTAAGGAGAAAAATCATGAAATTTATCAACTACTGCCTGCTTACCACTTTTATGCTTGTAACAGCAGTGCAAATCGGTTGTTTATCCGGTGGTGCAATGAGTACCGCAGATAAATTAGTTGAAGCGAAAGATTACAGAGGCGCAATAGAAACCTACCAAACAGTTGTTGATACTAAACCTGGTACCGTTGATGCGCGCGAAGCACAGTTGGCTATCGGTAAACTCTATATTGAGCGCATGAATCGTCCTGCACAAGGTGTTAAGGCTTATGAAGCAATCATTGCTGAAGCCCCTGAAAGTGATGAATCTGCAGAGGCACATTATCGTCTTGGCATGCACCACTATCGGCAAAAAGATTTTGAAACAGCACAAACCCATTTTGATACGATTGTTAATCAATTTCCGCATCTGGAGTTGAGCCACGGCGCACACCTGATGTTAGCAAAAAGTTATGAAGAAGGGCAAAAGTATGAACAAGCTGTAGAAGCATTTGATAGTTTTGCCAACCGTAACCCGCAAAGTGAACGAGCTGCACAAGCCCTCATTAATAAAGCGCGAATACAGCGTGACTTAATTAAAGATGATGATGAGGCAAAACGGACCCTTCAATTTACAGTTAAGAAGTATGGCAGTCTTGATGCTGCAAAATCGCACATTGACAAGGCAAAAGAAGAACTAACTGAACTCAATGCTTCCATTCCTGAACCGGAAAACCCTGAAGATACACAGATCGGACGGGCACTGAAAAGGCAACAAGAACGTCGTGAAATGGATCGCCCCCGGGGAGGTGTTGAAAAAAGCCGTGCTATGGGACCCAAAGTTACCGCAGAAGATTCCGGTTTTGGAATTTCCGCCGAGGAAGTTATGAAAAACTTTGGTGGAGATACCGCTATCGCCGGAGATGAACAGGGCAGTTATCACGACGCGGAACTGATGATCGCAGGGTTCTTTTACGGAGATGAAAACTATCTTAACGCAGGGGCGTTATACTTTGATGCTATCGCACGGGCAGAAGCAGAAAAGGTAAAAATTGATCCCCATAATTATCTACGTCTCTCTATTTGCTATCGAAAACTTGGAATGCATCAAAAGGCAGCAAAGGTACTGAAAAAAGCCTCAAGCAAAGATAGCAAAGTAATTGATGCGGTAATCAGTACTGGACAGAATCAGTATACCAATGAGGAGTATGAAAAAGCACTCGAAACATTCAATTCTGTTGTCGGTTTAAATCGCAACAAAGATACAGAACTGCATTGGTTAATCGGTAAGACGTATCAAAAACTTGGAGATTACGAAAAAGAGAGAGAGGCTTTTGAACAAGCTGTAGCAAAAAATCCTGAAGATACGGATGCATTGCAAAGTCTTGCTGAAGTTTTGAACTTCCGTTTGAAAGACAGAAAAACTGCTGGCATTTTCCAAGATATTGTTGATCAAAAACAGGATTCTTTCATTGCTATGAAAACTCTTGGAGACGTGTGTGCCAAATACGGGGAACATAATAAAGCACAGATTAAGTATAAAGCTGCTGCCAGAATCGCAAAACGTCTGTTAGGAAAATCCGAAAATCCAGCGGAAAAACGGATATTAGTTCATCAATACGGTTATGGAACTATTCTGGCTGTACTTTCAATCTTCAAACAGGGTAGAGAAGCAGATGCGCAAACCCTGCTTGACACTTTAGCTGGTGAATATCCTGAGCATCCATTACTCCCTTATGCAAAAGGCGAAATTGCCTTGCTCAAAGGTGACGAGAAAGTCGCTATTGATGCTTTCAAAGAAGCCATGGAGAAAGACCCCAGATCAGACATTCCTGTGATAGCACTTGGGGATTACTATGTTTCTAAAGGTTACAATGATGATGCAATAACGCTCTGGGAAAACTACTTGGAAAAGGATAAGTACAATGCTAAAGTGCTACATAGACTAAAACCTTTAAAAGCAGATGGCGAATAGAGAAATCGATTCGGTTTTCGTTACAGATTACAAACGATAATCTGCAACGAAAACCGTTTTACCTATGTTAAGTTACGTCTAAGGCTTATATAACATAGATTTGCATAATATGCTACACATAGTACTGCCGAAAATTCACCACTTAATATAATTTTTTCCAGAAAAACTTGACGTTTAACAGTAAATTATGTATAATATACAATGATATGATTCACAATCAATGGATCAAGTATTCGGTCCCAAGATAAAGAGGATATTAAATTCCTGCCAACACTTTCATACGGACCCCAAAAATATTCTAAATTCTACATTTTGTCAGACAGGACCCTCCAAAACATATCGGTTGTGACTGCTGGCTTTATTGCCCGCGGGGCACGATGAAATTTACCCTACGATGTACAATACGTTCTAAAATACATTTATTATTCTATTTTGTATTCACTCCGGCATCACAGGCCGGTATATATTTAGCACAGCAGAGACAGGGCTGCGGGACCCCGCGGATTCTGTCAGATTCACAAGTATTTACCTGATTCCGTTTTAACGATTTCGAGCTGACTTAGCAAGGTCCACGTTCCTAATAAGTTAATTGAGAGAGGTATTACTGAGGAGTATGAAAATTATGGAGAGCTTGGATATAGGCAAGCTCCAGGATATGGAGATTTCAGCTTTAAATACCATGGCAGAATCGTATGGTATTGCAGACAGCAATGGATTTCGGAAGGATGAACTTATAACTCGGATTCTACAAGAGGCCTCTGATCAAAATATCCCTCTTCACGGAAAAGGGGTGTTACAAATCTTGGATGACCAAAATCAGAATTACGGATTCCTCCGATCCCCGCGTTCTAATTATTTGCAGAGCGATGAAGATATTTATGTTTCTTCTTCACAAATACGTTTGTTCGGTCTGCAGACCGGGCATGTTGTTGAAGGATTAATTCGTCCGCCTAAAAAATCAGAAAACAAAACAGAACGCTATTTTGCTTTGTTACAGATTGAGAAAGTTAACGGTGAACCACCTGAATTGGTTAAGACGAGAACCCCCTTCGACAATCCCATGCCGGTTTTTCCCTATGAACAGTTGAAAATAGAACACAACCCCTCCGAATTCGGAACACGTATCATTGACCTCATGGCACCTATCGGTAAAGGGCAGCGAGGCTTAATTGTTGCCCCTCCTTTTAGTGGAAAAACAACACTTCTCAAAAACATCGCTTCTGGTATTGAAGCGAATCACCCAGAAGTTTCACTAATCTTTTTGCTAATTGATGAACGCCCCGAAGAGGTCACCGATGTCATCCGAACGGTTAAAGGTGAAGTCATTAGTTCTACTTTTGATGAACATCCAGAACGACACATCCAAGTTGCAGAAATGGCGATCGAAAAAGCAAAACGGATGGTTGAATGTGGACAAGATGTTGTGATTTTACTTGACAGTATGACGCGTCTTGCAAGGGCACACAATATGACAGCACCACATAGCGGGAGAACCCTTTCCGGCGGATTAGATGCTATGGCGATTGTGCAGCCTCGGAAATTCTGTGGTGCTGCACGCAAATTTGAGGAGGGCGGCAGTTTAACAATTATCGCTTCTGTTCTTGTTGATACTGAAAGCCGTTCCGACACGCACATCTATGAAGAATTCAAAGGCACTGCTAATATGGAAATTCACATGGATCGTACGCTGTTAGAACTGCGGATTTTCCCGACAATCAACATTGAAAAATCAAAAACACGCCGTGAAGAGCTATTGTTAGGAGCTGATGTTCTTAACAAAGTTTGGATTTTACGGAAATTGACTGGCCAAATGAGCATCGCTGATTCAATGCAATTTTTGATTAAGCATCTTAGTCAGACGAAATCGAATGAAGAATTTCTTGAAAAGATGGTTGAAGATGCTGCCCAAACAGGAAAACAGCGCTCTCAATCCTCCAGAACCGGAAATAAGAATTAAATCTAATGGACCATAAGTTAGTTTATCACCACTACTAACTACCTAAATGCACTAATAAAAAGGAGTGATTTTATGAAATCTGAAATTCACCCAGAAACAACTGAATGCACTATCAATTGCGTATGCGGTGCTACATATCAAACGGTTACAATCCAATCAGAAATGCGCGTGGACGTTTGTGCAAAATGTCACCCATTTTATACTGGACAACAGGCACGGTTTATTGATACTGCTGGACGTGTTGAAAGTTTCCGCCGCCGTTATGGATTAACTGAGAAATCATAATATTATGATGCCTATTGACGCATATTTATAGGGCATCCAACACTGCGTTCTCGCGCGGATATGGAGATTGTTTCTCTAAAGAGAATTGAAATGCTCGATAAACTCAAAGACATTCAGAAAAAATTCATTGATGTCGAAAAATCATTAAGTGATCCTGCGCAAATTTCTAATCCCCAACGCCTGCAGGAACTCTCGAAAATGCATGCAGAGTTTTCACCAATTGTGTCTGCGTATAAAGATTATCAACAGCTGGAAACTGCTATTGAAGAAACACAGACGCTACTGGCAGAAGAGAGTGATGCAGACATGTTAGAGTTAGCACAAGAAGAATTGGATGATCTTGAGAAGCAAAAAGACGAGTTGACAGAAACACTTAAGATGCTTCTTATTCCCAAAGACCCTAATGATGAAAAAAATGTCATCATTGAAATTCGCGCAGGGACAGGTGGAGAGGAAGCGAGCCTATTCGCCGCAGAGATTTTCCGCATGTATACCCGATACGCAGAAAGAAAGAATTGGAAAGTGGAAATGCTCAGCGCTAATGCAACTGGGCTAAAAGGATTCAAAGAGGTTATCTTTTCAATTGAAGGGAAATTCGCATATAGTCTCCTCAAATATGAAGGCGGAATTCATCGCGTCCAACGAATTCCTACGACTGAAACGAGCGGACGAATTCATACCTCTGCTGTGACGGTCGCTGTGCTTCCTGAAGCAGAAGAAGTTGATTTACAAATAGATGAAGCAACTGAATTACGGATTGATACTTACCGATCTTCTGGACCGGGTGGTCAGAGTGTCAATACAACAGATTCTGCTATCCGTATTACACACCTGCCAACAGGGATAATTGTAACCCAACAAGACGAAAAATCACAGCATAAAAACCGCGCAAAGGCAATGAAGATACTTCGAGCCCGTCTTCAAGAAAGAAAACAAGCGGAACTGAACAAGGAACGCGCGGAAACCCGCCGGTCCATGGTAGGTAGTGGAGACAGGAGCGAAAAAATTCGCACCTACAACTTCCCTCAATCACGCGTTACTGATCATCGAATCCAATTTAGTGTTCACCAATTAGAGACTATTTTAGATGGTGAATTAACCCCGTTTATCGAAAAGTTAACAACTGCTGACCAAGCTGAAATGTTAAAGAGCGAAGGAAACTAAGTGCATTCATAGTAAAATCCGAAAATACGTTCACATTTCAATGAATAACAATCCCGACACGCTCTCACTGGCGAGGTGGAGAATCATGGCGAATACCAAACGGGAATGCCTAAAGAAGCATGCGCGTGTGGCATGCTCCATGATACATACCGTTGATTTGGCGTATTCGCCCAATGGCAAGGGCCCCATAGCGATAACGTGTGCGAGACTACCGTTGATTTCTTCCGAACCTTGCCAATGTCCAGGTAATTGTGGATTTTACTATAATTGAATTTATATTTGAATGAAGAATGGATAGCAAACGGATAGGAGTGTCCCTATTCGTCCTTCCAAGTTTCCACCTTCCTATTTTCCTATCTCACACTATGGAGTTCTCTGAAATCAGATAGAATTTATGGCTACCAAAATCTGGCACGTGCTTGAACTCCTTGAGTGGACAACAGGTTATTTTGAAAAGCATAATATTCCAAATCCCCGATTAGATGCTGAAGTGTTACTCGGGCACTTGCTAAAAAAAAGTCGTTTGCAACTCTACCTCCACTTTGATATGCCAGTCTTTCAAGACGATCTTTCGGTGTTCCGAGAGTTTATTAAAAAGCGAATTGCACACACCCCGATCAGTTATCTCACTAACCACAAGGAGTTTATGTCACTGGATTTCTACGTTGATGAAAGGGTGCTAATTCCGCGTCCAGAGACGGAATTTATTGTTGAAACAATTCTGAAGACGCAAGAAGACACACCGCAACGTTTATTGGAAATTGGTACGGGAAGTGGTGTGATTGCAACTGCTCTCGCGGTGAACATGCCAGAATGGGAAATCATTGCAACCGATATATCTAAGGATGCATTGGCAGTTGCAGAAAAAAATAGGGACGTGCATGATTGCGCTGAACGCATTACACTTCTGCACGGAGATCTTTTTGAACCGATTAAAACTTTGGAGTCCTCACGATTTAATTGGATAGTTTCCAACCCTCCCTACGTTATGACCAGTGAGCGTGATACCTTAAGTCCGGATATCAGAGACTATGAACCACACATTGCCCTTTTCGCCGGCGAAGATGGATTGTCTATCATTCGCCGCTTAGTTGCCGAAGCGCCAAACTACCTTCACCCTAAAGGTAAACTTATTTTTGAAATTGGTGACAAACAAGCGGACCAAGTTAAGGAATTGTTTGAGAAACAATCTGCGTATCAGAATTATCGGTTTATTAAGGATTACGCCGGCATAGAACGAGTTGTCCTTGCGACTGTGGGATGAGATAAACACATATTTGGCGTGTATAACTATGGTTACATCCTTTTGGTCATTAAGATGCGTTCAACACCAATTCGGTGCGTGTATAAATATCCTGCAAGCACAATTGAAACAAGGAGGTATTCTTGTAACGAATCAAGCTGCTTATAAAATTCAAATTTCTCGCCTCTGTCATACATCTCTGTTGAAGGTGAATGAACTTTTATCACAACCCTTGGATTCAGTAGTGTATCAAAGACGTTATCCTCAAAGCGGGGTTCTTCACAAGCAACGACAACATCTGGATAAAAGTATGAGTTTGTTGCATGAATACTTACGCGCATATCACTGGAATGGACTTCACACTTATGTGCCTTCAATTGGTCACGGAGTTCTCCAAAAATATCACCCGTGATAAAACCATGTGCACGACTTGCACCGGACATTGCAATTATTTGTCCTTTTAGGTATTCGTGTTTTGTGGTCGCCTTGCGTTCAAAAGAGATACATTCTTGAGGCGTAAGATAGGTCCGCGCTGCAGCAGATGACATAAATCCCTCCAATTATTCCTTTAAATTTGACAACAAAGTGGAATTACTATTCAGAATATCAAATCTTAAGTCTTAACTTCATCATATCATAATTCCATTTTTCGTTATAGCCAAAATAATTGTTTGAAAAAATGTTAAAAATATGTTATAATCCAACGGAAAACGACAAACAATAGGAGTTAATGCATGTCAGATCAGTATCAACCCAAACCTGAACACAAGTTTACTTTTGGGTTGTGGACCGTGGGAAATCCAGGACGTGATCCATTCGGAGACGTTGTTAGACCCCCTTTAAAACCGACCTATAGCGTCCAGAAGTTAAGCGAATTAGGCGCGTACGGAGTCAACTTACACGATAACGACCTGGTTCCATTTGACGCTTCAGCCGCTGAACGCGATAAAATTGTTAGCGATTTTAAGAAGGCACTTGCCGACCACGGCATGAAAGTACCGATGGCAACGACCAACCTTTTTTATCATCCAATTTTCAAAGATGGTGCGTTTACCTCTAATGATCCAAAGGTCAGAGCGTTTGCAATTCAGAAAACGTTGAACGCTATTGATCTCGGTGTAGAACTTGGTGCAACAATATACGTATTTTGGGGTGGACGCGAAGGCGCAGAAGTGGACGCCGCTAAAAACGGTCCAGACACCGTAAAGTGGAACCGTGAGGCGATGAACTATTTCACGCACTATGTTAAAGACCAAGGCTATGACCTCAAATTTGCTTTAGAAGCGAAACCGAATGAACCTCGTGGCGACATCTATCTCCCTACAACAGGACACATGCTGCATTTTATTGAGACGCTTGATCATCCTGAAATGGTTGGTGTGAATCCCGAATTCGCTCATGAAACGATGGCAGGCTTGAGCTTTATCCACGGAGTCGCACAGGCTTATGAGGCTGGTAAACTTTTCCACATTGACCTCAACGACCAAAAAATGAGTCGATTTGATCAGGATTTACGTTTCGGGTCAGAAAACATAAAAAGCGCGTTCTTCCTTGTAAAATTCCTTGAAGATGTTAACTGGGATGGTAACAGACATTTTGATGCGCACGCATACCGAACTGAAGATGAACAAGGTGTTTGGGACTTCGCTGCAGGGTGTATGCGCAGCTACCTGATACTAAAAGAGAAAGCACGTCGATTCAATGAAGACGCTGAGATTCAAGGCATTCTTGCCGAATTACAGGCACGTGATCCTGAACTTGAAGCACTTATGGCAAATTACAGTGCTGAGAACACGGAAAAACTGCGAGAGATTGATTTCCAACCTGATAAGGTTGCTCAGAAAGGACTCGGATACGAAAAGTTAGATCAGCTTACTTTTGAAATTTTAACCGGAATTAGATAAATCTAACTTCTCGTTACGACTACATTGAAAAAGTCGGAGTTTCGCGTATGAGTACATTAATTATTGCTGTATTAAGTTTTGTCGGCTTTATTGTTGCCTACAATACGTATGGCAAGTGGTTAGCGAGGAAAATTTTCGGCTTAGACCCTGAAGCGACGGTGCCGAGCCAAGAACTCAAAGATGATGTCGACTATGTGCCTACAAAAAAGGAGGTCATCTTCGGGCATCACTTTACAAGTATCGCAGGCACTGGTCCAATCGTCGGACCAGCAATTGCTGTCTTTTGGGGTTGGCTGCCAGCGTTGCTCTGGGTCGTCATCGGATCGGTATTTATCGGTGCTGTTCATGATTTTGGCGCGTTAGTCGTCTCACTTCGCAACCGGGGACAAAGTGTCGGTGAAGTCGCTGGTAGAATGATCGGCCCTCGCGCAAAATTTTTGTTCCTATTCGTTCTCTTTATGGGCTTGACCATTGTCCTTGCTATCTTCGGTTTGGTCATTGCCCTGATTTTTTCCTACTATCCTGAGTCAGTTTTATCGGTCTGGGTGGAAATCCCGTTAGCTGTCGCCATCGGTGTCTGGATTTATCGCCGCGGTGGCAATATCCTAGTTCCTTCTATTATTGCACTCGGCATCATGTATATTGCAATGGCTGTCGGTGCGTACGTTCTACCGATAGACTTAGAAAAATGGTTCGGCATTGATTTGCTTGGACAAACTTACTTAAACGTTGTCGTAATTTGGACGTTGGTCCTTTTTGTCTACTGCTTCATTGCCTCCGTGCTGCCTGTATGGACACTCTTGCAACCCCGCGATTTCATCAACAGTCATGAGTTGGTGTTAGCGTTGGTGCTTTTAGTGCTTGGGCTTGCAGTCGCAGGATTTACAGGTAAGGCAGACCTTTTTGCCGCCGCACCTGCAGTCGCAAAAGACATTCCTCCCGATGCTCCCCCGATTTGGCCCTTCCTTTTCATTACAATTGCGTGCGGTGCGGTAAGTGGTTTTCACTGTATGGTCAGTTCTGGCACTTCAAGCAAACAGGTTGCTTCCGAGGGGGATGCGCAATATGTTGGATACGGTGCGATGCTACTTGAAGGTGGTCTTGCTGTTGTCGTGATTATTGCGTGCTGTGCTGGCATCGGTATGGGCATTTTCAACCGTACTGATGACTCTGCCAGTGCAGGCGGTTACACGTTCCAACCTATTCTCAAGGAAGGAACCGCACAACCTATTGTTGAGCAAGGTGCATGGAGAACTCGATATGCACCTGGCGAAAAAATAACAAATGCAGATGGCACAACAACAATTGTTGGTGGTGGTTGGGCAAGCCACAAACTCAGAGAAAAGGTCAGTGCGTTTGTTGATGGTGGTGGCAATTTCCTTGCATCTCTTGGTATCCCACTCAAAATGGGTATTGCGATCATGGCTGTACTTGTTGCAAGTTTCGCTGCCACAACCCTTGATACAGCAACGCGATTGCAACGATACGTCATTCATGAACTTGCGCAAACTGTTAATTTTAAACCACTTATGAATCGGTACATTGCAACTGCATTCGCGTTGATCCTTGCCGCTGCTGTTGCGTTGTTGCAAGGGTCAGGTGGACCCGGTAGTGGCGGAATGACACTCTGGCCACTTTTCGGTGCAACTAATCAACTCCTAGCAGGATTAGCCTTTATGGTCATCGTCTTCTATCTTGTGCGCCGCAACAAACCGATTTGGTTCGCTTTCCTTCCGATGATAGTGATGCTCCTTATGCCTGCTTGGGCGATGCTACACCAAATGTTTGTTCCAGAAACAGGATGGTTGGCTAACGGCAATTACCTGCTCTTCGGATTCGGTGTTGTCGTTGAGGCATTGCAAGTTTGGATGATTGCTGAAGGTGTCATCGCATGGCGAAATGCACGTGGCAACTACCCTGAACTTCCACCATTAGAAACTATTGCTGCGGATTAAATGGGTAGGTTCATGTCGAGACTAAGTGCGAAACTGCACATAGGGACTCCCCACTCGATTACTCCTCTTATCATATCCCTTCCATCCACTGTTGACAAATAGAATAGGTTCTAACAGGACGATACCAGCAGAATGGCAGCGTTTGTTTGGGTACAAGACACCGATATACTGATTCAAACAAAACACTTCACCAGACAGTCAATTAAATTCCGCGAAATCTGTGAAATCCGCGCTAATCCCGCGATTCAGACAACACACATGCCAAAAACTTTACATACCCGTTCTAAATAAATGATTGACAAAGCCAACCATAACATTGTAAAATTATATTCAAAAGTGATCATAACTAAAAACGTTTGTTGTCAAGAGTTTATGCCTCTGATTATAGGCGTATTATGCCCATGTTTTCAATCAGTAAGGAGTATATATGTCAACAAAGACAAGAATTGTTTTCGTGGCGGGAAGTGCCAGCCATGGCAGTGGATCGCATGAGCATCCCGGTGGATGTGCGTTCTTAGCAAACCAGTTGAACGAAGTTGTGGAAGGTATGGAGGCAGTCGTTCATCAGGGATGGCCGGCAGATGCAACAGCTTTCGCTGATACAGATGCGATTATAGTTTATTCAGATGGTGGAGGAGGACATCTTAGCATTCCTCACCTTGACCAGATTTCTGAATTAACCGCCCAGGGAATGGGACTTGCAATGCTACACTATGCAGTTGAAGTGCCGAAAGGTGAACCGGGAAATTGTTTCTTAGATTGGATAGGCGGCTACTTTGAAACGCATCTCTCTGTCAACCCGCATTGGACAGCAACATTTACTTCGTTCCCGGATCATCCGATAACACGCGGCTTGGTTCCGTTCTCATTAGATGACGAGTGGTATTATCACATGCGGTTTCGTGATAATATGCAAGGTGTTACGTCCGTGTTGAGCGCAATCGCGCCAGAGTCAACATTGCAAAGACCCGATGGACCTCACAGTGGTAATCCACACGTGCGTGCATCTGTTGCAAAGGGAGAACCGCAACATCTTGGGTGGTGCGTTGAGCGTCCTGACAGCGGACGCGGATTCGGATTTACTGGCGGACATTATCATAAGAACTGGGGAGACGATAATCTCCGCAAGTTTATCCTCAACGCTATTGCTTGGACGGCAAAGGTAGAGATTCCCGAAGATGGAATATCTACGCCCACACCGACAGAAGCAGCATTGGATTCGTATTTGTAATAATGAATTAGTGAATTCATAGATGATGTGAACAGAAGAACGCGGACTGCCTCAGGAGAGAGAACATGGATCAGGAACAACTTGATTATCTTTTCGATTTACAGGGATATTTAATTTTGGAGAATGCAATCTCTGAAGAGGATCTTGCTAAGATAAACGAATGGATTGATACACATTGGGCTTACGTTGAAGAACCGTGGGAACCCAATTCCGGAGATAGACGGATTCCACGCTGGATCGGTAATATTGAAACGCATACCTACAATATAGAAAACGGTGTCAATTTTCAGAATATCATTGAAGGTGGAGAGATATTTGAAAAGTTAATTGACCATCCTGCGTGGATAAATCTTGTTCGGAAATACGTTCATGAAGTAAATGGACTATCTATCCATGAGAATTTTCTCAACGTTCGCGGGCCAGGGGGGTTTATCCATATTCACTGCGGTGGACATGTTCCCTTGAGTTACCTGACGTTCCGTCAGATCAATACAGGTGAATGGTTGGTAGGACAGATTAATGTCCTGATGGCACTCAACGATATTGGCCCGGGAGATGGTGCACCAGTGTTAATCCCTGGCAGTCATAAGTGCAGTGAAATTCATCCGCGTTTGAAACACGATGGAAAGGGGATTGTTTACGACGGCTACAGTGGCAAACCCGCAGGGACAGCCTTTGCGACACAGGAGATGCATCTGAAAGCGGGTGATGTGGTAATGTTTACCGATGCAATTACGCACGGTTCAGCAGAGCGGACGAATCCCGGCTATCGTCGTTCAATTGTCTACCGTTATTCTCCCAAATATGTCCGTGAACGTTTTGACTATCCGCATTCAGATGAATTGTTGGCACGTCTGACTCCTGATCAACGCAAAATAATCCAACCGAATGCTCCGCGAAGACCGCCACAGGTTGCGTAGTAGACAAATTATGT
Organism: Candidatus Poribacteria bacterium; assembly: GCA_965221425.1. Classification (GTDB taxonomy): domain Bacteria; phylum Poribacteria; class WGA-4E; order WGA-4E; family WGA-3G; genus MSPOR6. The sequence continues at coordinate 3,945,122 of OZ244889.1, forward strand.
TTATCTTTCAAAAACAGAAGAGGCTTATAATTCAAAGAATTGACTTACAAAAACAGGCGACTACGTTAATCGAACAACTTCCTACTGAAAAGTTTATAGAGGCTGTTGATTACCTTGCTGAACTCCAGGAGGAAGATGTGCAAAATGTCACTTCTGATCACGAGACTCTACCACAAAATCTTGGTGTGGCAATTCACGAAATCTTCAAGCCTTTTGGCGGGGTTGAGCTTGAGATATCCCCACGGAAGCCAATGCGAGCACCCCCTCGCTTTGACACTTGAGATATCTATTCGGAGCAAGTAAAGTGAAGCAGGAATTCGTCAAAAGTCAGAAACTTGATAAATGGCTTAAATGGATGACGGTTATTCATGATGAGATTCAATTGCTCCTTTGGGAAGCACGAATGTTTTGGGAAGTTCAAGACATAATCCAAAATAATCCCTCTATCCAAGTGCCTAATCCTTTTTATCGCTATCTTGGACGCTCATATCTTTCTCATGCGTTAGTAGGACTGCGTCGACAGATCAAACCACACAAGGATAGTATATCCTTTGCGGGTTTACTTGAAGATATTGCTCAAAACCCTACTGAGCTGTCTCTCAGTTACTATCGTTCCCATAGGGGCGAATTAGTCATTTTTGATATAGATGTAGTAAAGGAAGAGTTCTCTAAATATGCGGATCCTGATGATGAATATGTTTGTCCCCGAAAGGTGAAAGCAGATATAGATAAACTCAAGAAAGCAGCGAAAGAATGTGAAGAGTTTGCTGATAAACGCATTGCTCATCACGATAAACGTGAGCCAAAAGTTATCCCTACATATAAGGAACTTGATGATTGCATCAAATTGTTGAATCAAACGTATGTGAAGTACCATCTTTTGTTTTATGCGGAGGGTATGACTACTTTGGAGCCAGAGTCTCAATATGATTGGAAGGCAATTTTTCGCGAGCCATGGTTATTAAACATCACAAATGATAATTATAACGAATGATTTTATATGCCTCAAAATGATTGTATAATTTCACACTGTGCTTTATATCAAAATAGTCTTGTCATCAGGAGATATTGTTATAATGCGTTCAATTCAGGAAATTGCAGATGCTTTATCAAACCTAAGTAACCATGAACTCCGTCACGTTGCAGAAGTTATTATTCCTTATTTGCGTTATAAGAAACCTCGAACTGAGGAGGAATGGCAAAATGAGGTATTGACTAGATTTGGAGGACTTCTTACACGAGAAGCATTTGATCGGGAAGTAAAGAAACTTGTGTCTGCAACGCCACAGGAACAGGAAGCGTGGCTGCAACAGAGAGCAAAAATTAAGAGAAATAGAGATCGTGATAAGCAGGACAGGCAGCGTGCAATTGAAAAACTGAACCAGCATCCGTTGAATCAGCGTGCAAAGCAACTTCTAAATCAAATAGAGGAAAAAAAACATACTGATGTAACCCACGGACCAATAGATAACCAATTGCATGTGTTAACTCTGATGTGGTGGGGGATAGAAACGCACCCTGAGTGGGCAGACGATTCTTTCACGTGGTTTGAGTCCTCTACCTATATAGGACAACGAATTCATGGAATGGGAGAAGAACCATGGAGTCCACATGACGTAATGGCGATGTTAATGATGCTGGCTGATTCGCATTACGACGAACGGATTTTGTGGGTGGAGGATCTGGTTAATACAGACACACCAGATGCCGCTGCTTTCTTGTTAATTAATGCTCTTATGATGAATGCAGAAGCATTAGGAAAGGAACCTGATGCTGTAGCCGCAGAGGAATTGACACGAAAGTGGTTGCTGACAGAACATAACCCTCCAAAAACATTAACTTATACACAGCAGGATGATATGAAAACCCCACAAAAAACGCTCTGGGGTGGACGTTTTAGCACCAGCCTCACCTCAGAAACAGTAGCATTTACACACTCTATTGAAGCAGATACCCGCCTCATCGGATACGATATTTGGGGAAGCCAAGCACACGCGATTATGCTTGCACAGCAAGGAATTATCTCCGATACTGATTTACGAGAAATTTTGCGTTGGCTCCGTAAAGCGGAGATGGATTATCAAAACGGAAACTTCACGCTTGATCCGAACAAAGAAGATGTGCACATGAACGTTGAGTCATATCTGATTGAGAACGCTGGACGCGAATTCGGGGGTAAACTCCATACTGCGCGTTCTCGCAACGATCAGGTACTTGTAGACGCGCACCTCTATATCCGGGAAGAGATTCTCAATATCCAGCGCGGTATCTCAACATTGTGTGATGCGTTCCTAAGTATTGCAAAAGAGCATGTTGACACTGTCATGCCCGGTTATACACATACACAGCATGCCCAACCAATCAGTCTCGGATTTTGGGCAACCGCTTATGTAAGCATGTTTTTGCGAGATCAGAAACGGCTGCAAGCTGCTTATGAACTTGCCAATATGAACTCGCTCGGTGCATGTGCCTTAGCTGGTACGACCTTTCCAATTGACCGACATCTAACAACGAAATTGCTCGGTTTTGATACTCCGCACGAACATGCCCTTGATGTGATTAGCAGTCGAGATTTTATAGCAGAAATCCTTTTTGCGCTGTCGCTTGTGATGGCAAATCTATCGCGGATTAGTGAAGAATTGGTTTATTGGACAACTTACGAATTTGGGATAGCAGTACTTGATGATGCTTATAGTTCAGGAAGTTCTATCATGCCGCAGAAGAAGAACCCGGACATTGCGGAACTCACGCGGGGTCGTACAGGCCGCGTCTACGGAGCCCTGTTGGACCTGTTGACAAATCTCAAAGGATTACCGATGGGATATAACCGCGATTTTCAAGAGGATAAACCACCTTTATGGGAAGCGTTTGATATTGTAAAGGCATGCCTCGGTGTCCTACCGCAGCTCCTCGGCACGGCAGAATTCAAAACTGAACGGATGGCGGAATTGACAAATGCTAACTTCGCGACAGCAACAGAGTTAGCAAATTATCTGGTTAAGGAACATCAGATCAGTTTTCGGGAATCTCACGAGATCGTCGGTTGGCTTGTGGGACAACTGGTTCAGCAGGAAAAAACGTTCACTGATTGGGAGTTAACTCAATCACTTTTGAAACAAAAAGATATTGACATACCGATTTCACAACTGAAACAGATTCTGGACGCAGAATTGGCGCTTCAGAATAATCAAAGTCTCGGTGGCACATCGCCTGCTGAGGTGAATAGAATGATAGAGCGTTTTGAAGAACAGCTGAATGAAATTGCGACGGGTATTTATGACTGTCAGACACAAATTGAGGATGCACACAAAGAAACACAGCAGATAGTTGACGAAGTTTTGGACAATTCAACTGTACTTACAGAAGGAAAGTAAGAGATTGAAAAACAGATTAATTGTCGCATTGGATACAGATGATGGCGAAGAGATTGTCTGGCTATCTGGAACGCTTATGGATATAGTCGGTTGGTTTAAGATGGGCTTTCAGGCATTCAGTGCGCTTGGTATGGAAGCTTTTCCATGGTTCGAGCAGAACGGATATAAAGTCTTTGTTGACCTAAAATTCCACGACATCCCGAACACAGTGGCGCGCGATGTCGGCACAATGACGAAACATGGCGCAAATATGATTAACATGCACGCCTCCGGTGGGCTTGAGATGATGCAAACTGCCAGAAATAGCGCAGATGATGCCGCATACAAAGCAAATATTCCGAGACCTATTCTGCTCGGTGTGACTATTCTGACGAGTATTGATGAGACCGGATTTCAGCAAAATTTCGGTTCAGAACGGCAACTTACAGACCAAGTAGTCTATCTTGCACAATTAGCACAGGCAGCCGGATTGGATGGTGTTGTTGCATCGCCATTGGAAATTGAACCGATTCGGAAGGCCTGCGGTGATAACTTTTTGATTGTCACACCCGGTATCCGTCCGAAATGGGCAGACCCAGGAGATCAGAGGCGTATCACAACACCAGCAGAGGCAATTAATCGTGGGGCAGATTTTATCGTTGTCGGCAGACCTATTATTGAAGCGGAGGATCCGTTAGAGGCTGCCGGTAGAATTTTAGACGAAATGAGAGGAATGTAAGATTATGAATATTGTTTGTATCTGTTTAGACACTTTTCGATCGGACATCATTGGCGAAGGCAAAAAATTTAGTCACGTGCAAACACCGAACCTTGATGCGTTTGCATCAGAGAGTGTCCGTTTCACACGTGCGTTTGGTGAAGGACAACCGACGCTGCAAATACGCCGTGGCAACTTTACGGGAATGCGGAGTTTTCCGTGGAAATATAACTTTGATCGACGTGGACATTGGCATCACGCCCCCGGTTGGCACAAGATTCCACCGGAACAAGATACAATTGCTGAGGTGTTGTTGGAACGGGGTTATCTGACTGCTCTCATAGCAGATACGTACCACATGTTCAAACCAACTATGAATTTCTCTCGCGGATTCGCGCATTTCGATTTCATTCGTGGACAAGAATCGGACAATTGGCACAGCGGCGATCCAAGACTGATTGAGGACCTACTCCGCAACCATGTTCGTGAACCGATCAATTGGAAACGACATGCAGGCCTTGTGAATTATCTGTTATCGCAACGACATCGCCAATCGGAAGATGATTACAGTTGCGCGCGTGTGTTCCGTGCTGCAGCGGATTGGCTTCAAGACAATCACACCGTCGGGCCGTTCTTCTTATGGGTGGATAGTTTCGATCCGCATGAGCCTTGGGATCCGCCTAAATCCTACGCAGATATTTATTTTCCCGACTATTCTGGCAAGGATTTTATTACACCCGGCAGTGCTAATGAAGGTGGCGGACCTACTGAGGAGGAGCGAGACCGAATTGAAGCACTCTACCTCGGCGAAGTGACATTCGTTGACAAATGGGTTGGTGTATTATTGGATAAAATTGAGCAGTTAAATATCCGTGATGAGACGCTTATTGTGGTGATGTCTGACCACGGCACGCAGCTTCGCGACCACGGTAGTTTTGGAAAGGGTGCAAACAAGTTACACCCATTCAATACACAACTAAATCTGATGATTCGACATCCAGAGGGACCACATAACAAAGATATTTCGGCATTTGTGCAAAACCATGACCTTATGCCAACACTGCTGAATCTGGTTGGGGTTCCTTGCGGTTGGACTGACGGTGAGAACATGTGGCAACTTGTCACACAGCAAAAAGCGTCCCTCCGCGAACGAATTATCAATGGGTGGGCAGGTTTTGCAACGGGTAATGCTGTGGGACGCGTGAGCGTGCGGGACAACCGCTGGAATTTCTGTACTTCGGTAGGCTATAAAGACGAAAAAGGCGATCAGCTCTTTGATGTTAGGAATGATCCTGAAGAAAAAACGAATGTTGTGAGCGACCATCCGGAAGTTGTCGCTGATCGGCGGCGCGATGTTGAGGCATTGATCGGACAACCTTTGCCAGGACATTTCATTGAAGTGTGTGATCCTGGTCATGCACCAATGCGGGTTTGGCTGCAGAAGAAGTTGGCGGAGATGTAAGTGAGTAGAGGAACATAAACTCCATGTAATTTGTTGACCTAATTGTCCTTCAACCGTTCTAATACTTTCTGCCAATCCCAGATTAAGATTTCACCAGATCCACTTCCATTCATGCAAACCGTATGTCCATTGTCTCTACAAAAACTGCGAGTAAATCAGAGATCAATTTATCTTGACACCTATTCCTCTACTTTATTATACTATCACAAAAAACATCGTCCACAGAAGGAGAGATTATGGCAACACAACTTGCAGCACAACTTTATACTTTACGCGAATTCACCAAAACCGAAACCGATATTGCAGAAACCATGAAAAAGGTCAAACAACTCGGTTACGACGCTGTCCAATGTTCAGCACTCGGTCCGATTGAACCTGAAGCACTCAAACAGATAATTGACAACGAAGGTATCACGATCTGCGCCACACATACCAGTTATGCACGGATGCGTGATGAACCGCAAGCGGTTATTGATGAGCATAATTTGTGGGGATGCAAACATGCAGCAATAGGCGGCCTTCCCGGTGAATATCGTAGCACAGAAGGGTATGCAAAATTTGCAAAAGAAGCCTCCGAAGTTGCAGCACGTCTTGCTGAAGGCGGCTTAACCTTTTCTTATCACAATCACAGTTTTGAGTTGGAACGTTATAATGGACGCACCGGGCTGCAAATCTTATACGAAGAAAGCGATCCGGAATATTTTAATAGCGAAATTGATACCTATTGGATTCAGCACGGTGGCGGCGATCCTGCCGAGTGGATTCGCAAGTTAAAAGGACGCGCGCATATTGTCCATCTTAAAGATATGGCAGTCGTAGGAAACTCACAACGGTACGCTGAAGTCGGCGAAGGCAACCTCAATTGGACTGCTATCTTGGAAGCATGCCAATACGCTGAGGTTGAATGGTATATTGTTGAGCAAGATTCTTGCTATGAACGCGATCCGTTTGAAAGTTTAGGGATTAGTCTTAAGAACTTGCAAGCGATGGGGCTTTCGTAACGCTAAAACCTCTAAATTATACAAACTTGGCAGAGCATTGAACGATTTTGATGTTCTGCCAAGTTTTTTGCAATCACTTTCAAATACTTGATTTGGAATGTGCCAAACGTGCCGTTGAGATTGCTATTGAGCAGAACGAACAGGCTGCTATTGAGTGGTTGGAGTCTGTTTCAGAAGTGGATTGAAAATCACCTATTATTCGGTAATAGAAGATGTGATGAGAGTGATTATAGAAATATGTTGTTATATAGATGTTGAGTAGTACTAAGGAAAGTATGAATTGAAACGATTTAATGCTGGAGTTAGGATTGATATAGTGAATAATATGAAATTAAAGTTTGTCTTGTTGATATGCTTGGGTGATTATTTTGAAAAAATTTGAATTTTAATTTGACAAACTGAATTCCTCATGTTATACTATTAAATAACATAAAAAATTCAAGGTGATCGGTGTTGCACATCAATGATGTAACCGTTTTCTTTGAATAGAGTTTTAGTGTATTCGTTACAAAATGATTTTATACGCCATTGTAAAGAATAGGAGGAAAAAATGCAGAGCGCAAAGGAAAAAGTTGCTGAATGGTTGCAGAATAATCCGGATGAATGGCTTACGCAGTCTTTCGAATCTATTAGTAAGGAAATCGGTGATGTGTCGGCTGCTTCCGTGGATAGATATTTGCCTGAGTTGATTGCTGACCGAGACGACATTTTACCATCTCAAGTTATGCAAAAGCGACAAGAAGCAGGATTGACTTATCCGAGGAAGTCTAAAATAGATTTTCAAAAGGTCCGCGAGATTATTGAAAATAATCCAGATGCCCCTATTCGTGATTTGGTCTACCTGGCAAAGTGTAGCCCGAATACGATTAAAAAAGTACGCGAAGCAATTGAAAAGGAAAACCAAAGCACAGACAGTGAGGGTGAATCTAACAGTAAAGAGGCTGAAATAGAAAGGCTAAAAGCACAAATTTCAGAACTTTCAAATAATTAGATTATTAGGTAGAACCATCCTAAACAATTGGGATGGTTCTATGTTCTACAAGTATTAATGATTGAAGTTTGTTAGAGCGAATCTCAATTATCAGAGTTTTATATTTTGATTATTGACATAGAATGAGACATCACCCTATATTAAATTGTTTACGGTTGGGAATATGAAACGTATGAGCAAGCCATTGGGCAAAATATACTGTTACGTTGATGAATCTGGACAGCATACGCAAGGTGAATTTTATAGTGTTGCTGTAGTCACTGCTAATACTATTGACATACGTAATAGAGTCGAACAAAGATTGATAGAAATAGAAGAAAAGACGAATAAAGGACTATGCAAATGGAAAAGTACCCGCTATACAATAAAAGAGAGATACCTTCGATCAGTAATAACTATACCTGAGTTGGAAAGATGTCTCTTCTATTCAATCCACACTAACACTAAAGATTATGTTAACACAACTGTTGAAACAATATCGCGAGTAATCCATCAGTACATAAGGAAGACAAGTCAAGTGATAATAGTGGTTGATGGATTGAATAAAAAGTCTAGACAACGATTTTCCAGATGTCTAAAGGAAAAAGGGGTAGTGCATAAGAAAGTTAGTGGAATAAGAGATGAAGGGAGTGCATGGATAAGATTAGCAGATGCGATTGCAGGATTTAGCTGGCATGTTTATGAAAACAAACCTTATACGCAAACGCTATCTCCTGAAATGAAGCAAAAAGGATATCTTATCCAACTTTAAAAGAAAATGCCAGAGTGTCTGGCTCTAGCAACCCAACATAGACATACGCAAAGGCAGAGGTCACGGTTGGCTGTCCCTAGCTTTTCCGAAGAAAAGCACCGTCCATACGGCACGTATTCGGGCAAAGATATAATCCATGTAAATTGTAACACAAAAAAAGCTTTTTGTCAAGTTTTTGTTGTTACAATACATTAGGTTCAGCCGGCAACTGACACGCAAATGATTTCAATATAGTGCTGAGCATGTCTAACCGCGGGGCATCCTCGTTAGAGAGAGCATCTAAGAGTGTTTCAGCATCAATGCCCGTTCTTTTGGAAAGTTCAGAAACCGCAGCCTGTGCCTCCACAACATCACGAAGTGTCATCCAGATCGACGCTGTGTTACCATCTTCCTTATAGTCTGCTAAGGCTGCCTCTAAATAATACATAGCGAACTCTGTATCTGTAAGGTCTTTTAAAAGGTCGTCTCTAAAATTGGTAGTCTGCTTAACTATTGTTTCCGTTTTCATTGTTCCTGCTCCTTAATTCCCTCCAAGTATAACACATCTGCACGACATATTCAAAATATGCATTTTGAAAAAAACATATTTTCTTGACTTTTCCACCAATTTGTGATATTATTAAATGGATAATTAAATTGAAAACGGGGCGTGGCGCAGTCCGGAAGCGCGCTTGAATGGGGTTCAAGAGGTCGCTGGTTCGAATCCAGTCGCCCCGATTTGATGGGCGTTGAAGCGAGTCGATAGACTGTTCGCTGCCCAGTTTCAGTTAATGAACTCATGAGAAGAGAGGCAGTTGTAATCGTGGATAAATCGTGTATTAATGTAGGCATTTTAGGATGGGGAACAGTCGGTACTGGTGTTTCCAAGATTCTAATAAATCAGAATACGCTCATATCTAAAAACAGTGGCATCCAGTTATGCCTAAAAAAGGTCGTGAAACGGACACTTCCGGCTTCACGCGAAGGCATAGAACTCCCCACTGACTGTCTAACGACTGATCCCGTTGAAGTTGTTGACAACCCCGAAATTGATATTGTCGTGGAACTCATCGGTGGTGTTTCAGAGGCGCATTCGCTCATCACCCGTGCAATCCAAAACGGTAAGCACGTTGTGACAGCAAACAAAGCTCTCTTGGCAGAACACGGAGGTGAATTGTTCCAATTAGCGCAGAAACATCAGGTAAGCCTTAACTTTGAGGCAAGCACCGCAGGGGGTATTCCAATTATTAAAACCCTCCAAGAGAGTTTCACCGCTAACCAAATTCAATCCATTTACGGCATTGTTAACGGCACTTGCAATTACATGCTGACTGAAATGAATGAACGGGGTGTTGATTTTGCTGATGTGCTTGCAGATGCTCAAGAGAAAGGTTATGCTGAGGCAGACCCAACACTTGATATTGAAGGTATTGATGCTGCCCAGAAACTAACACTTCTCATCGCGCTCGCCTACGGCGTGAATCTCTCAGTTGACCAATTCCATGTTGAAGGTATCACAGACATTTCTCAGAAAGAGATTCAGTATGCACATGAACTCGGTTATGTAATCAAACTGCTTGCCATTGCGAAATTAACCGATGACAACCGTGTGGAAGCGCGCGTACATCCGACACTTCTGCCAGAACGGAGTTTATTAGCGAACGTGAACGGTGCCTATAATGCTGTTTGCGTTGTTGGTTCGGCTGTCGGCCCAACGTTATTTTATGGACAAGGGGCAGGTGAAATGCCTACTGCAAGCGCGGTTGTGGCAGATATTATTGATGCTGCGAAATCAGTTGAACGGGGTGTAAGTTCACCAATTTCTCACGCATGGCTCGCCGATTCAAAGACTGCAATTAATGTCTGTCCTATTGACGATATAGAAACACGCTACTACCTCCGTTTTGTTGTAATTGATCGACCGGGAGTTTTAGCAAGTATTGGAAGCATATTAGGAAACCATAACATCAGTATTGCCTCAGTCATTCAAAAAGAGCCTCACGGCACCGATACCGTTTCACTTATGATGTTAACACACCAGGCGCGAGAAAAAAATATGAAAGCCGCGCTTGAACAGATTTACACGCTTGAAGTTGTCAAAGGGAACGCGAAACTTATCAGAATTGAAGAAGAAGTGGCTTTTTAAGTCCAACAGACAAAACAATGAAAGACACGTTGGTTTTTGACGCAAGAAACATTCAAGACGGGGTCTTCAATACTCGTGAAGTGGAAATCCCGACTTCGCAGCTTGAATTGGATCTTGAGGATGTCCGATTTATCAGTCCAGTGCGGGGCACTGTTCAACTACTCCGTCACAACGAGGATGATGTTTATGTCAAAGCTGATATATTCACGGACGTTGAAATGCAATGCGGTAAGTGTCTTGAACCTTTTGAAGAGGACATCACAGCAACTTTTGAATTACAATTCACGCCAACTCACAATCCCGAAGAGATTGAATCGGGAGGGATTGCAGATGGAGAACGTTACTATGATGGTGAAACTTTTGACATCTCTGAAGATGCCCGACAAGCATTGGTAATTCAGGTCCCAGTTTGGCCTCTCTGCTCACAGACCTGTGAAGGTTTATGCTATGGGTGCGGTATAAATCTAAATGAGGAACATTGCACTTGTCAAGATACAGACGATATTGAATCTGAAGAAACGCTCAGTGTGAATTCACCTTTTGCAGTGCTCCCACAGTTGTTAGAGACAGCGAAGTCGGAAAGTAAATCTAAATCGAAAAACCTTAAGGAGATAATTTCTAAAAATGGCACATCCAAAACGTAAAACATCAAAATCTAAAAAAAGAATGCGGAGAAGTCATCATGCACTCCGGAACCAAGTTATCACAGATTGCTTATATTGTGGAGAAATGATGGTTTCACACCGAGTCTGCACGCATTGTGGGCACTATAAAGGGAGATCAGTTCTAAAGTCTACAGAAGAACAACTGTAGATAAGACACCAGCGTCTCAATTCTTGCCGATTCCTTGCACGTTTGTGTTGATTCTGCTAAATCGGCTAAAAAGGATTCTTTAGCATGGACCGATATGCATCAATTATAGGGACAGGTTCTTATCTACCTGAAACCGTTTTAACCAATTTTGATCTCGAAAAAATGGTGGATACCAGCGACGAATGGATTCGCCAACGCACAGGCATTGTTGAGCGACGAATCGCAGAAGACGACATCGCTACTTCGGACCTCAGTGTGCAAGCGGCACGATTAGCTATTAAAAAAGCACAAATTGACCCGCTTGAAATAGAGATGATTCTCGTCGCTACTGTTACACCCGACACATTTTTTCCATCAACCGCTTGTTATGTGCAGAAAGGTATTGGCGCAAAAAACGCGTCAGCAATGGATATATCCGCAGCATGTGCAGGATTCTTATATGGGCTTGATTTAGCAAATGGCTTGATTATATCTGGACAATATGATACTATTCTTGTTGTCGGTGGCGAAGTTTTTAACAATATCGTTGATTGGAACGACAGAAACACGTGTGTTCTTTTTGGAGATGGTGCAGGTGCTGCAGTTGTCCAAGCAACCGAAGAACCGAAAGGAATCCTCGCTTCTTATATCGGGTCTGATGGTGACTATGCAGCAGACATTAGCCTACTCGGCATACCTGCTGGCGGATCAAGAATGCCGGTAACATCAGAAGCAATTGACCAGAATCTGAATAAAATTCAGATGAACGGGCGAGAAGTTTTCAAACTTGGGGTTCGGCTCATGCCTGAAGCAGCAGAACGCGCACTACAAAAGGCAAATGTCAGCGTTGATGACATTGATCTATTAATACCGCACCAAGCGAATTTACGCATTATTGAAGCAGTAGGGCAGCGACTCGGTGTACCACGAGAAAAGGTATATGTGAATGTAGACAAATACGGCAATACTTCTGCTGCAACGGTAATCATCGCATTAGACGAAGCAATCCAAGATGGACGCGCAAAACCGGGTGACCTGATATTGCTCGTAACTTTCGGTGCTGGCTTGACGTGGGGAAGCACGCTCTTACGGTTGTAAATGACGCAAATCGCCTTTATTTTTCCAGGACAGGGTTCACAGAAAGTTGGCATGGGAGCGGAATTGGCAGAGACCTATCCAGTTGCCCGTGAAGTTTTTGATGAAGCAGATAATTTCTTACAAAGACCATTAAGCCAACTCTGTTTTGAGGGACCGGAAGCAAAATTAAAGCAGACAGAAAATACACAACTCGCTATTTTAACGTGTAGCGTTGCAACTTTGAGAACACTTACACAATTAGGGGTTGTACCACAGGTTGTAGCAGGACACAGTTTAGGGGAATATTCCGCGCTTGTAGCATCTGGTGTTCTTGAGTTTGCAGATGCATTACGACTGGTGGGTGCCCGCGCACAGTTTATGGCAGAAGCAGGTGAAGAACAGAACGGAACAATGGCTGCTATCCTCGGCATGGAAGCAAAGCAGCTTGAACATTTTTGTGGGGAAGCTGATGGTGTAGTGAAAATCGCCAATTACAACTGCCCCGGACAATTGGTTATTTCAGGGGAAGTTGATGCTGTCAACCAGGTCGTTGCTCTCGCTTCGGACGAAATTGGTGCAAGACGGTGTCGTCTTTTACCAGTGAGTGGGGCTTTTCATTCACCACTGATGGAATCAGCGCAACAGAAGTTTCAATCTGTTCTCAACTCGGTAAAGCTAAATTCACCGCAAATTGATATAGCGATGAACGTAACAGGTGAGTTCGCAACGGATACAGAAAACATCAAACACCTGCTCTTTCAGCAGATAACCGAACCTGTTCAATGGGAAAAAACATTATATATGATTGAAAAAAGTGGAATCACAAATTTTGTTGAGGTAGGACCGGGAAAGGTTTTATCTGGTTTAGTGAAACGAACACTGCCCGAAAGTACTGCCTTAAACGTTGAAGATGTTGAGACACTTTTACTCGTAACAGGTGAATATGGGAATGATGGATAAAATGGATGCGACAACAAGCCAGTCTGTCTTTAAAGAAGACATGCTAAGCGGAAAAACTGCGATTGTAACAGGTGCATCGCGCGGTATCGGTGCAGCAATTGCTCATAGGTTATGTGAAGTTGGCGCAAATGTCGTGATCTGTTCGCGTTCTGCCGAAAGTGTCTCCCAAACCGCTACTGCGTTGAAAGATAAAGGCTATTCTACACACGCAATGGCTGCTGACATCTCTAAAAAGGAAGATGTTGAAACGCTTGTTGAAACAACACTCGAACAGTTTTCGCAAATTGATATCCTTGTCAATAACGCTGGAATCACACGTGATATGTTGCTGATGCGTCTAAAAGACGAAGACTGGGAGGCAGTTTTACAGACAAACTTGACCGGAACAATGTATTGTACCCGTGCTGTTCTTCGCCCTATGATACGCCAGAAAAGTGGGCGCATTATCAACATCTCATCAGTTATCGGTTTAATGGGGAATGCAGGACAGGCAAGTTATGCCGCAGCGAAAGCTGGCATGATAGGTTTAACAAAAACAACAGCAAAAGAGGTTGGCACACGCGGTATCACTGTAAACGCTATTGCGCCCGGATTTATTACGACCGACATGACAGCAGCAATACCTGAAGAGTTTCAGAAAAAAGCACTTGAACTTATTCCATTACAGAACTTTGGTGCCCCGGAAGATGTCGCAGACCTTGTCTGCTTTTTGGCATCCGAAGCAGCACGTTATATCACCGGTCAAACCTTGCAGGTTGACGGCGGCATGGTAATGTAACTAAACATAACTTGTAAAACTATTTGTGCCTGTATTCTTATACAAAAACAAAGAAACAGGTGAAATAAGCTACGGAACTACACTAACACAGAACCAATCGGCAATTATGCCCTACAACATATTAACAAACAAGAAGTTATTCTCAATAAACGTTTTCATGAAACAGATACCTTACACACCACAATATAGTATTACAATTTGTGCCTTACACCTATGTCTTTTGGCAATCGGATTCATGCTTGTTGGCTGTGAAAAGATTGACATTATGAGTCATGAAGTAGATGACTTTAAGGTCGGCATGCTCTTACCTGCTTCTATTGACGACAAAGGTTGGAACGCTTTGGCTTATGACGCACTTTTAGCGATTGAAGAAGAACTTGATGCGATAATCAGCCCAGTCGAAAGCCATACACCCGCCAAACAGGAGGCAGATGTCCATAGTTTAGCGGCAGAAGGATATAATCTCATCTTCGGGCACGGGTATGAATATGGAGCACCCGCGAAAATAATTGCACCTGATTTTCCTGAAACGGTATTTGTTATATCTTCTGGTGACATTGTCGCGGAGAATATAGCCTCAATTAACTTCCAGATTGAGCCAGCTACCTATCTTTTAGGTATCATCGCGGGTATGATGACGAAAACAAAGAAAATAGGTGTTATCGGTGGGCAAGGTTTTCCGGCAGTTGTTAGCGCATTTGACGCGTTTGAAGCTGGAGTCAAAAGTGTTAATCCTGAGGCAGAAGTGCGCCATGATTATGTCGGGAATTGGGAAGACGTTGCTAAAGGAAAAGAACTCGCTATTACACAGATCAACGAGGGGATCGACTTTATCTTTCCGAATGCCGATTTAGCCGGTCGAGGTGCTTTTATGGCTGCAGAAGAAGCACACGCCACTGGAAATATCGTTTACACGTTCGGTGCAAACCGAGACCAGAGTGAAGTCTCCCCAACAACAGTGATCGCCAACGCCGTGATTACACCACGGCCGTTTGTAGAAATTGCCAAACATGTTAAAAACGGAACGTTCACGCCTCAAATATACACTTTTACCATGTCAACCGATAGGGCAATCGACATGGTTTATAACCCAGCATTGATGGATAAAGTGCCTGAAGCAGTAAAAACAAAGGTCACGGAAGCACAAACCAAAATCTTGTCAGGAGAACTGGTCGTAACGCAAACTGAATAAAATTTTGATTCAATTATTGGGACTATAAGGGTAATTCATTTTTCGCGATGTTTGTGGTATACTGTAAAGCGCAATTTATAAGATTGCGTTCCGCAAAGATCACAATTTTATAGATTATATTCAAGAGGATTATTTTAACCATACATTTTGAACTCGCGTCAACTTATATCTATAATTCTGCCAATAGGCAGTAGAATTTGTTTCTTAATACCAGCTTACTGTAGGGACAGGTAAACATATCAAGCTTGCCCTACAAATTAACCTTGAAATATTTTAACATCGGAGCGGACATGACACTCAACCTAATTGTCGTTATTTATCCGCCCGTTTTGATAGGAGATTAAATTAAAGATATGGCTACAAACGAAGAACGACTTATTGAAATTATCGCACACCAACTCGGTATTGACGCAAATAACGTAACCCCTGACGCTTCATTTATGGAAGACTTAGGAGCGGACTCGCTTGATACCGTTGAATTGGTGATGGCACTTGAAGAGGAATTTGACCTTGAAATCCCTGACAGTGATGCTGAAAAGATACAAACTGTCCAAGATGCCCTTGATTACCTTGATGAACACGTATAGATACACATATTTTGACAAATCTGTTGAGGGGTGTAGTGGAAAACCACAACCCTCCTCACTTACTTAAGCAGAGGATCGGTCTCGTGGAGCGTGTAGTTATTACAGGAATCGGCGTTGTCAATGCAATCGGCAACACGAAAGAAGAATATTGGGATGCGCTTGCTGTCGGTAAAAACGGAATCGGACCTTTAACCTATTTTGATGCAACCGATTATCGCACGCAGATTGCCGCTGAAGTCAAAAACTTTGAAGCGGAAAAGTATCTGGATAAGAAAGCTGCATCCCGTTTTCCGCTTTTCATTCAGTACGCACTTGCTGCCTCTATGATGGCACATGAAGATGCGGGTTTGGACTTGTCTAAGGTTGATCCCTATCGCGCAGGGGTCCAAATCGGTTCCGGTGTCGGTGGTATCGGTGTGCTTGAGGAAAACGCGGCAGTACTTATTGATAAAGGCCCTAAACGCGTCAGTCCATTTCTCGTACCGTTTATGATCATTAACATGGCATCAGGACAAGTGTCTATCCATTTCGCCCTCAGAGGTCCCAATTCTGCATCTGTTACCGCTTGTGCAACTGCCAACCATTCCATCGGTGAATCACTACGGTTGATTCAACACGGATATGCGGATGTGATGTTTACAGGTGGGGCTGAATCCGCAATTAGTCCTTTAGCTGTTGCGGGGTTCTGTTCAATGCGTGCAATGTCTGAACGTAACCATGAACCTGAACGCGCTTCTCGTCCATTTGACAAAGATCGCGATGGGTTTGTTATGGGAGAAGGCGCAGGCGTTCTAATCCTTGAATCGCTTTCACATGCCAAAAAACGTGGGGCTTATGCCTACGCTGAAGTAGTTGGCTTCGGAATGACTTCAGATGCCCACGATATGGTGAGTCCACCCAAAGGCGGCGAAGGCGCAGCGAAAGCGATGGAGTTTGCGCTAAGCGATGCGAGACTTCCGATAGACGTAGTTGATTATATCAACGTACACGGCACCTCTACACCGATCGGCGATGTCGCTGAAACTAACGCTATTAAATCCCTCTTTGGCGAGCGTGCCTACAAAATTCCGATTAGCTCTACGAAGTCTATGGTTGGACATCTGCTCGGTGCGGCGGGTGCTGTAGAACTCATCGCTTGTTTAGGTGGAATGGAAAAGGGCTTTGTCCCTCCGACCATTAACTACGAAGTGCCGGATGAAGAGTGTGATTTAGATTACGTTCCAAACGAAAGTCGTGACGCAAAGATTGAAGTCGCGCTTTCCAACGCATTCGGTTTCGGTGGGCACAATACCTGTTTAGCAATCCGAAAATTTTCAGGTTAGTAGTTGGAATTTCAGTTCTAATTCTAACCATTCAAAGATTCTGTGCATTCAGCATATATCGGCTTTGGAAGCAACATTGACGACAGACTTTCGTATATTCAAAATGCTATCCACGCCTTATCGGAAGCGGAGGGAATCACTTTACAAAAGATTTCCTCCCTTTACGAAACAGAACCTGTCGGATATGAAGAACAGGCAAAGTTTCTAAACGGTGCCGTTGCAATCGAAACATGCCTTTCCCCTCACACCTTGCTGCAAACTTTAAAACAGATAGAAACCGACGTTGGCAGACAAAACCGGACCCGCTGGGGACCGAGAGAGATTGACATGGATATTTTAATCTATGGAGATATCTGCCTACGCTCCCCCGACCTTGTTATCCCACACCCAGAGATGCATCTCCGCCGTTTTGTGCTTGTCCCGTTAGGGGAAATCGCATCTGACCTTTTGCATCCCGTTTTCAATCAAACCATCCAAACTCTGCTTGAACGTCTTGAAGATGATAAACCTGTTGTGAAAGCAGAAGATTATGATTTATCATCCTACCTATCATCTTAATTAGACTTTTGTAGCACAAACTGTCGGTTTGTGCTATCTATCCCGGCAACACTTCTTTTGTTATAGACTTCTACACCGCAATCTGATATAATTTCTTCAATGACTTAAGGAGAATAGAGAGATGCGATGGTTTGAAACCCGCGGTCCAGTATACCCTGAGGACAACTATGTTGTTGCCCGAACAGAAGAACTCTCGGATTTTGTTGATCGGTTGGAAAAGGGGAGATACATTGTCCTCTTTGCACCACGCCAGACAGGCAAGACTACGTTTTTCCGAAACGCACTTGATGCGCTTGAAAGCAAAAGGAATGGATATTTTCCAATACAGATAAATTTTGAAGGATATGTAGACATTGACGCTACTGTCTTTTACAATTCTCTCAGCAAAGAAATTTGTAAAAAAATTAAGGACGTATTCCAAAAACGTGACGAAAATCCTTCTGATAAACTCAACCAATTTTTGGAGAATGCACAGATAGTCGATTCTGTTTCCATGCGAGAGTTTTTTGAAACCCTTGTGAGTTTATTGGAAAATCAGCGGTTTGTCATGATTATTGACGAATTTGATGCTACCCCCCCATCTGTCTTACGCGGATTCCTGCATTCACTCCGTCAAATCTACCTTTCTGGAAAAGATAGATGTCCTTACAGCGTTGGCATTGTCGGGGTCAAGAACATTCCCCAACTGAATTATGATCGCTCTATCTCGCCTTTCAATATCCAAGACGAATTTAAATTACCCAATTTCACGCTTGAGCAAGTACAGGAACTTCTCTCTCAATATACAGACGAAGTTGGACAACCCTTTGCCCCCGAAGTTATCAGTTCTATTCACAAACAGACTGCTGGGCAACCGGTGCTTGTCAATCGATTCGCGCAAATTCTGACAGAGGAAATGGAAATCCCGAAAAGCGAACCGATTACAACAGAACACTTTACAAACGCACACGTAAAACTCCTTCGCGAACGAAACACGAACATCGATCACCTGATAACAAATATCCGCAGAGATAGACGGTTTGAAACACTTCTCATGAAAATCGCTTCTTACGATGACAGTGTAGAATTCAGTCTTTACAATGAACTTATCAGTGAACTTGCTACTTATGGTGTAGTTGCTGAGGGTGCTGATGGAAGGTGCGAAATTGTCAATCCAATTTATCATTATTGCATCATGCAAGCATTCAAACCAGCGGTAAATGGGTTAGAACAGGATTACTTACCTGAAGACACTAAGGATGGATTTCAAGATTTTCTCACACCGGATAGGCATATTCAGATGGAGGCACTTCTTGACAACTTCAACGATTTTATTGCACGTGTAGGCTTTAAGATTCTACAAGTACCAGAAACACCACAAGAATATGTTGGACAACATCTTCTTTTTGCGTATCTGAGCCAATTTGTCCAGATTGTGGGTGGCACTATGTATCTTGAGGTGCAAACAGGACGCGGCAGAATGGATATCCTAATTCTCCATAACCATCGAAAATATATTGTGGAAACAAAAATATGGGGTGGGGATACTCGGCATCAGGCAGGCAAAGCACAACTCGCCGCGTATGTTAGATCCGAAAAAGCAGTAGCTGGATATTATGTCGTATTTGATCACCGCAAAACACCGGAACCTCGGGCAGAAACCGAAGTACTTGAGGGGTTAACCATTCGGAGTTATGTGATTCCTGTCCTCCAAGAACTCCCTTCATCGGTTCAGCCGCAATCATAACTTGCAAATTTTAGTCAAGCATGGTATAATCTATAAACATTTTAACCTGAAAATAGACTAACAATCTACCCCATACAGACATAACATAAAGATGAATATACACGAATACCAAGCCAAAGAGATTTTAGAATCTTTTGGTGTGAATACACTCCCCGGTAAAGTCGCTGAGACACCTGAAGAAGCGGAAGCCATCGCGAAAACGATTGATTTTCCCAAATATGTTGTTAAAGCGCAGATTCATGCGGGGGGTAGAGCGAAAGGCGGCGGTGTCAAACTTGCAAACTCCATCGCTGAAGTTAAACAACACGCCGAAAATATGCTTGGCATGCAATTGGTTACACCGCAGACGGGGCCTGAAGGCAAACTTGTCAGAAAAGTTCTTATTGTCCAAGCTGCAAGGATACAGAAGGAATTTTATCTTGCTGTCTTACTTGATCGAGAGACATCACAACTCACCTTAATTGGTAGTGAAGAGGGTGGTGTCAATATAGAAGAAGTTGCAGCGCAAACCCCCGAAAAGATTATCAGGACACAGATTGACCCCGCCTTTGGGTTAAACGAATTTCAAGCGCGAGAGTTTGCATACAAACTAATCACTGACACAACCTATCGGCAGCTTATCCCAAACACCGCTGAGTTGATTATATGTCTTTACAATGCGTTTGTTAAATGTGATTGTTCACTGATAGAAATAAATCCGTTGACAATTATAGGAGAAGATGATGATTTAGAGATCGTCGCGCTTGATTCTAAGGTTAACTTTGATGATAATTCCCTCTGGAGAAATTCCGATATTGCTGCGATGCGCGATCCACACGAAGAAGACCCAAGCGAATTAGAAGCAAGCGAGTCTGGATTGAGTTACATCCGTCTTGATGGTAATATCGGTTGTATGGTGAATGGTGCGGGATTGGCTATGGCAACGATGGATATTATCAAGCAGAAAGGTGGCGAACCGGCAAACTTTCTCGATGTCGGTGGTGGTGCATCCGCAGAGGCAGTTGCGCACGCTTTCCGTCTTATCCTTGCAGACGAAAACGTAAAAGCCGTTCTTGTGAATATCTTCGGCGGCATTATGAAATGCGACACCATTGCTACCGGTATTGTTGAGGCAGCAAAACAGGTCAAACTCAACGTCCCGCTTATAGTTCGGTTAGAAGGGACAAACGTGGAACTCGGAAAACAAATTATTGCCGAATCTGGCTTGAACCTTCAACTTGCAGAAGGACTTTCTGAAGCAGCAGAACTTGCAGTCTCTGCAGTAAGTGCCGCATAGGTCTATTTTTTAGACCTCAAAAAAAGGAAAAATGGCAAAACTGGAATTGACAGATATAGACGTTTCAGGAAAACGGGTTTTGGTGCGCGTGGACTTTAACGTGCCGCTGAAAGACGGGAAAATCACGGATGAAACCCGTATTACTGCTGCTTTGCCAACCCTTTTAGACCTCATTCACCGGAATGCGAAAATTATCCTTGTTACACACTTAGGCAGACCAACAGTCGGATCACCCGCAGCCCGTGAGGAACTTTCTACTGAACCAATTGCCATCGCACTTAGCCAAAAACTGGGAAAACGGGTCGCGCATGTTAACGATTGCATCGGGGAGGATGTTCAAAATGCTGTTGAGTCGTTAGAAGATGGTGAAATCCTACTCCTTGAAAACGTTCGGTTTTATGCTGAAGAAACAGATAATAACCCTGAATTTGCCAAACAACTCGCCTCACTCGCGGATATCTATGTTAACGATGCTTTTGGCACTGCACACCGTGCCCATGCCTCAACTGAAGGGGTAACACATTATCTGACAACGTGTGCCGCAGGTTTACTCATGGCACGTGAAATTCATTATCTCAGCATGAGTCTTGACAACCCAAAACGACCATACATAGCAATTCTCGGTGGTGCAAAAATATCTGACAAAATCACACTGATTGAAAATCTGTTAGGAAAAGTTGATAATCTGCTTATCGGCGGTGGTATGGCTTACACGTTTCTTGCTGCGATGGGAGTTTCTATCGGTAATTCGCTCGTTGAAACGGAGAAACTTGACGTAGCAGCATCGATTATAAAGATGGATGGTTTTGTCAAAACTGTCCTCCTACCTGTAGATCACGTTGTTGGGCGCTCTTTTGACCCTAAAACCGAATCTCAGATTGTAGATAAAGTGACTATCCCTGACGGTTGGCAAGGACTGGACATCGGTCCTAAAACCGTTGCTGAGTTCGGTGAACGAATCGCTTCAGCAAAAACAGTGGTGTGGAACGGTCCTTTAGGTGTCTATGAGTTTGAAAAGTTTGCTGAAGGTACAATCGCGGTTGCACAGCAGATCGCTGCTTCCGAAGCGGTAAGTATCATCGGCGGTGGTGATTGTGTTGCGGCGATACAACAGGCAGGCGTATCTGATCGAATAACACATGTTTCTACTGGTGGCGGCGCGTCATTAGAGTTTTTAGAGGGAAAATCACTGCCGGGAATTACGGCATTAACTGACAAATAACAAAGCGAAACTAAAATATGTTTGATAAAATTACACCTCGTAGTGAAGACTACTCAAAATGGTATACACAGGTCATCCGCCAAGCAGAGATGGCAGATTACGCACCCGTGCGCGGGTGCATGGTAGTGCGCCCTTACGGCTATGCACTCTGGGAGAACGTCAAGGAACAACTGGATGTCCGCTTCAAAGCGACAGGACATCAAAACGCTGCCTTTCCGCTTTTCATTCCGATGAGTTTCATTGAAAAAGAAGCGGAACATGTAGAAGGTTTTAAACCTGAACTCGCTGTTGTTACCCACGGTGGTGGTAAAAAGTTAGAAGAGCCGCTCGTTGTGCGTCCAACATCTGAAACCATCATCGGTTATATGTATAGCCAGTGGATACAATCCTATCGAGACCTCCCCGTGCTTATCAATCAGTGGGCAAATGTGGTGCGGTGGGAGTTACGTCCCCGCCTTTTCCTCCGAACAATGGAGTTTTTCTGGCAAGAGGGACATACTGCCCATGCAACGCATGAAGAAGCAATGGAGGAAACACTCCGCATCCTTGACATTTACACCGATTTTGCTGTCAACGAAGCGGCAATACCGGTCATTCCTGGTCGTAAAAGTGATAGCGAAAAATTTCCCGGTGCCTTAACCTCCTATACAATTGAGGCGATGATGGGTGATAAACGCGCACTCCAAGCAGGCACATCACACGACCTCGGACAAAACTTTGCCAAAGTCTTTGATATACAATATCTTGATGCAAACCAAAAACAACAGCACTGCTGGACAACCAGCTGGGGTGTTAGCACCCGAATGATTGGTGCAATTATCATGACACACGGGGATGACCAAGGTTTGGTCCTACCGCCACGACTTGCTCCTACACAACTTGTTATCGTGCCAATTATCCCGAAAAACAACGATGAAGCGAAACAGGTCGTCACACAAACTGTTGATGCTATCTGTGAAACCTTAGGCAATATCCGTTATCATGTTGATGACCGCTATGAGTATTCACCCGGTTGGCGATTCAACGAATGGGAACTCAAAGGTGTGCCTTTGCGGATAGAAATTGGTCCCCGCGATATTGAAAACGAACAAGTCGTTTTTGCCAGACGCGATATTCCCGGTAAAGATGGCAAAACCTTTGTCCCGATTGCCAATGTGGCAGAGACCGCAACACAGATGCTTGACACAATTCAGGCGGATATGCTTAAACGAGCAACAGAATTCCGAGATGCAAACACCTTTGAACCGACAGACTATGATGAATTCAAGGGGATTATTGAAACAGGATTTGCACGCGCATGGTGGTGTGGTAACGCGGAATGTGAAGATAAGGTCAAAGAAGAAACACAGGCGACTATCCGATGCATCCCGATGGAACAACCAGATTCCGATGGTGTGTGTATTGTCTGCGGCACACAAGCAAAAGAGATTACAATTTTTGCTCGAGCGTACTAAAACATAACTGAAGTTGCAATTTTTGTAGCACAATCTGTCCAAAGATTAAGAAAATAAATCGGTAATGTGGAATTTCACTATAATCCTCATTTAGTTTGTACAGTAGTGTACGCAAACTAACAGTTTGCGCTACAATTGTGTGCAAGTAATTATAGATTTCACTATAATTACCTAAGTTGCTACCTATAAGATTTTAGACATGGAAACGCTGTCTTTAATTGAGGATAATGCGTATTTCGCAAGTTTTCGTAGCGCAAACTGTTAGTTTGCGGACTAATATGCACAATCTAACAGATTGTGCTACATAAGTAGCAACTTAGGTTATAGATTGAGAAGGGTTCATCTGTCCTTTGTTCCACCACCTGTTACAGCGTATCTCAACTGAGAATGTACTCATATAGGCTGTCAAAGCAATTGAATGTTACCTTGAAGGTTTGCTGCTTGATTACGAACCAATTCCCAACCCCGCTCACTCGTGCTGGAAACAAAAAAGGCTTGACTGCATCCAAAAAATATGTTATACTCTATATATTATGCAGTGGCGGTACTGCTAATACCGTCACACCTTTAGCAGAGACAATGCAGGTGCGAATCAGCAGGATAGGACACTAAAAACATCGTTGATAATATCAACACAGAGGTAATGGGCGTAGAAGCAGGTACAAGCCATTTGGAAATATTAATGACCAATATAAAAGCTAAGAATCCCACGGCTTCAGCTGTAGAGATGTCAAAAGGTGCACACCCATGAATCACATATATAATATTCTCACAGTAATTGCTGTTTTGTTGATAGTTGTTATCGGTTGTTCAAAGAGTGAAAAACCGTCCATAGACGATGGAGATAAAGAATCAGGCACTGAACTTGCGCTTGATGAAACCTACGATAAAACCCGAAACGGCGCACGCCTCATCTTGAATTACGATTCGCAAAGCAATACCTTTAAAGGCACTGTCGAAAATACCACCGCCGAAACCTTGAAACAGGTTCGCGTTGAAGTCCATTTGTCAAACGGAAAAGAACTTGGCCCAACAACCCCAGCTGACTTAGCTCCCGGTGAAAAAAAGGATGTCGAACTCCCCGCAGATAGCACAGATTTTGATGGATGGACTGCACATCCCGAAGTCGGAGAGAGTGAACACAGTCATGGGGAAGAACAGGGTGAGCATGACGGGGAAGGTAAGGAAGAACATGAGCGAAAGAGTGAAGGTGGAAACGATTAAAGACGTTTCGACTTATAGTTATCTCCTTGTATTGGTTTGGCTGCTCGGATTGGCAGTGCCTGCATACACCGAGAAACTACCCGAAAATATCCTGAAAAACGGTGATTTCGACCTCCATCTTGATGGATGGCACCACTGGACGCACGAAAGTGCCACCGCAATTTTCCTAACAGAAGGTAATAAAGCAGAACCAATTGTCGGGAAAAATGCCGCTTATATCAAGATTAGTAAAGGCGGTAATGCATTAGGACACATACAACTTTATCAGCAACCCTTTACGCTTGAGAAAGGGACTACCTATACCTACAGTTTGTGGGCAAAAAGCGAAAAACCGAGAAACGTCACCATGCGCATTATGCATCAAGGTGCTCCGTGGACTGTATACGCTCCAAAATCAATTAATCTATCCGAAGAATGGAAGGAGTTTTTCATCACCTTTGATATGCCTGTGGATGACGTGAATTCACGCGCGGGTATCATCATGGGTATAGAGAAAGTGGATGTCTGGCTTGACCACATCCGTCTCTATGAGGGAGAATACGTCAGCGATATTGAAGGTGCTGAACCGCATGCCGTTCAACCGGCCAACAAATTAACTACAACATGGGCATCACTAAAAAACCGAGACTAAAGTCGTTTGTTCTATTTTCAAAATAACAATACAATGTCAAAATTATACAAAAAAATCTCACCCAAATTACAGCAATTTATAGAAAACCAAAAAATCTTTTTTGTTGCAACAGCAACCGCTGACAGTAGAATTAATCTCTCTCCCAAAGGCATGGATTCTCTGCGCGTCGTTGGAGCAAACCGTGTTGTTTGGTTAAACGTGACAGGCAGCGGAAATGAAACCGCAGCGCACGTTCAGGAAAACCCGCGGATGACGCTTATGTTTACCGCATTTGAGGATAATCCCATGATCCTCCGACTCTACGGCACTACCAAGGCTATCCATAGTGACGATACGGAATGGCAACTTCTCTTTCCACTGTTTCCACCACTTCCTGGTGCAAGACAAATCTTTGACCTTAATGTTGAGCTCGTCCAAACCTCGTGTGGAATGGCTGTACCACTTTACGACTATGTCGGTGAAAGGAAGGCATTAAACACGTGGGCAAAAAAGAAAGGTAAAGAAGGTTTAAAGACATATTGGGCAGAAAAGAACAGCGCCAGCCTTGATGGAAAACCCACCCATTTTGCTTAGAATAGCTGTCCTAAATCTCTCTTCTATTTGTCCTTGAATTTCCTACTGCCAGCGTGTATAATAAATTGTGAATTTTGCAAGTCAGATAAGCAACTAATAATAAATACACATTATACTAACGCAAAATGAAATCACTCTATATTCCCATTTTCTTATTCCTTGTGTTATTTCTATCTGTTGGACATGCTCTCCCTCCAGACACAGAACTCCAAAGTGCCATCCAAACTGCTCGCAAATTTACCCATCTCAAACCGAGATACACACCGAATGAAATAACGGAATGCGCAACTGACAGTTTTGTGACGATTGCAAAGAATTGGCAAAACTTGCCCTCAAAATTTCGGCAAGAACTTAAGCCAATTTTTCTACGCCCTGGACTCCCCGGTAGTTTTTTCGGGGATATTGAATTGTCAGAACATTTCAATACGCCTCATTTTAAGCTTCACTATACGCGCGTCGGACCGCATGCGCCGCCGCTTGAAGATTTTCACCCGCGCAACGGTGTTCCTGATTATATCGATCTTTGCGCTGATGCAATGGAACGCTCTTATCGCGTGCAAATTGATCTGATGGGATTCAAAGAACCTTACACTGATATTTGGGCAACACAAAATGGTGGTGATCGTAGATTTGATGTTTATCTCTTTACGTTTCCCGCGCTCGGTATCACGACCGCAGATTGGTTTGAAGGGCGCGTGCTGTCCACTGCGTTGACGGTCGCCCCCTATTTCATGATCAACTCCCGTATTTACGATTATGTTGGAAAGGCAGAGGGTATACGTTATCTTGAAACAACATGCGCGCATGAATTTCTGCACGGCATTCAGTTCGGTTATAACGCCTATATGCCGACATGGTTCATGGAAGCATCCGCAACGTGGATAGAAGTCATGACTTATGATGGTGGTGTAATTGATGATGGCGATACGCTCCCCGACCCTGACGAACCCAACGAAACTAATTCTTACAACTACTACATTCATCAGCTCCGCCGTTGGTTTCTCATTCCAGATATTTCGCTTGAAAGCCGCATCGGGGATCACGAATACGGTTCGGTAATATGGTCCCTGTATATGGCACAAAGGTTCGGTTACGACATCATTCGGCAATTTTTTGCAAACGCCACAGATGGCAGTTATCGCGAAATGGGTAACTTCTACGATGTCTTTATTGACAACGGAACGACACTTGCAGAAGCGTTCAAAACCTTCACAGTGTGGAACTATTTCACACATACCCGCGCCAATACAAATCCCGAACTTCCGGGTTATAGAAACGCGCATCGGTTCCCACCTGTTGCCATTCATCCTAACGACGTTCATAATCATTATCCGATTCGTGCCGATTTCAATTCAGAAGCAATGCCAGAGCATTTTTCGTGTCGGTATATTGTGTTTCGTCCGGCGGGTATTATGCCAGAATTTGCTATCAAAATAGATGGGGCAGACCTTGCACCGATAGATATGAGCCGCCTCACACCCGCCGATCAAGTGAGAATTCAGCGTGAACTGAATCGACACAGTGGAATAGGTTTGCGCGGGTGGGCTGCCAAATTTGTCGTCAAAAAACGGGACGGAAGCACTGAAATCAGAGAAGCGTTCACTTACCAACGTTCACAAGAAGCGCAGATAACGTTTAAGGATTTTGGGGGAGATATTCAGGAAATTGTGCTAATTCTTATCAATATGCACCCTGGCGTTGAACAGGTAATAATTCCCGGTGGCACTTTTGGTGGTTCCGTGAGTTATATGGCTGGCGCACCACCGAAGGGGCAACTCTCAAACGCCCAAGTCTCGCCAGGCATCAGAGGGCCCGTTATCAAATGGACGGTTGACAACCCGACCAATATTCGGGAAGTCGTAATTGTGAGAAAACGCTATGAACTGGAAAGTGAAACGGATATGCTTCAACCTTTTCAAAATGCTGATGAAGTCCTTGCTGCCAGTGACAACGATGGTAACGGTATCTCTGAAGACGATATAAACATCGTGGGACGGGTTGATGTGACACAAACGCAATTTGAAGATACTACCGTCTTTTACGGGATTGATTTCACCGACGATGACTTTGATCCGAACAACCTCCGCTATTACTATGCGTATGCGGTTATCCCTGTTGACGCGATGGGTATTATGGGAACGCCAAGCATTGTTCCGGATGGCATTTCGCCGAGTGTGGGGACAGCAAACGAGGCACCTGCTTTCTTTATCAATACACAACCACACGGCATAGGTGTGTGGGATGTAAAAGTTCAAAGCACACATCTACTGCAAAGTGCACCACAGTTGTTGGTAGAAAGTCCTGACAGGGATAACTATACGATATTTTTAACAAAAGAATCAGCAACAAGATGGCGCGGAACCTTCCATACAAACGGATTTCCACCAACAGGTGTTTATCTTTATAAGATTATTGGAAAAACACCTTCCGGTATAACAGGAAATCAAATTTGGCAAGGACGAATCTTCAACTATGTTGCGAAAAACACAAACCGAAACGTATCGGTTTCACCTAATCCACTTCGGGCAGGACAAGGAAGCCAACATCTGACCTTTTATCCGAGGGGGCTAAAGGTTGAAATTTACGATATATTGGGAAATCGAATTAAGGTCATTAACAACGCATCCAATTGGGATTGTACAAATCAACGCGGTGAAAAAGTGTGTACCGGTCTATACTTTTTCCGTGCGACCGATGAAAACGGATTCCAAAGTACCGGCAAATTCTCTGTGGTGAAATGATGAAAAGTAATCAGCAATCAGTAGAAGGGACTAACCGACAATTTACAGTCGTCAATAATCAAAAAGAAGAGTCGCATAAACAGAAAACCTCTTTTTCCAACACCCAACTGCTGAAAGCCGATGGTTTCCGATGGCTACCTGCTATCCCTATTGTTCTTTTCTTACTATTCCTCTGTAGTTGTAGTGAAGAAGGATTGATTGATCCACACGGTGAAACCAACCTACCACCCCCCTACACAACAGAAACGTTCAACGCTATTGATTTTCCAACGGATACAGGATCCGCATGGACATACATCAACGTTGACACCAAGATGGAATTCACGCTCCGAGTCCAGGGCACACGCGATATTAGCGGCACGACACATCGCCAAATGGCTCTCAGCGAGATTACGTTTGTAGAAGAATCCGAGGAATTCGCTATTGACCACTTGGCAGCGAACGCATACTACTTTCGATTTTTTGAGACCGATTTTTTAGAAGTTAACGTGCCGATTTTGGCTACCTACTTTACCAAGACTCCGCACGCGTTGATAGAATCCGCGTATGATGCCTTTGTCTCCCCGCTTCCCAATCCGATATTTCACCAAAAACATTTTCCACCACGTCGCCTCTGGGATTTTCCACTGGAAGTTGGAAAGGAGTGGGTTGTTTTTGAAAAAACTGCAGGAATACCGGTGATTGCCACCCGTTTTGTTGCAGAAAAGGATGTACAAATTACCGTCCCCGCTGGCACTTATAGCACATATCTTGTTTACGAGGAGGTCGTTTATGGTGTGAGTGATGACCCGTCAATTCGCCTAATAAGTCCGCCTGCAGTATATTGGGTTGCTCCTTCAGTTGGCGTTGTTCAATATAGATTTAGTCGTTACCGCGCTACCGATACGTTGCAAACACAGACTTTTGCCCTAAAAAGTGTTCATCTACCCGGACCACATACAGATTAAGTTCTTCTTTTGTAGCGCAAACTGTCCGAAGATTAATTTTTTAATTTGGTCCTTTTCTGTCCAATGCAAGTGTACCTCCCCAGGGTTATTTAGTTTTAAGAGTTTTCCGTTATTGAGGTTACTCGAAGTTAATACCCCAGGCCGGTGAATCAACGCCAAATGCGCGCTTGGCATTTGGCGGGTGCGGTTTCTAACCGCACCGCATCCGACAGGGAAAGTCGCTATAAGGGTTTTGAGCCAAATCCGGTGCGGTTAGAAACCGCACCTACCGGCCTGGGGTATATAGCAGGTGTTAAAAATTCGTCCAAAAACCGAAAACTAAATAACCCTGCTAGCGAGGTTTCCGAACCTCGCCAATGTCCAGGTAATTGTGGGTTTTACAATACTTTAGAGTTGTCGCGTTTGTAGTCGCGCAATTCATTGCGCCTCTTGGGAATTCGAAAAAAGTGTGTAGGCATAAGGTGTCTCAATAATCATGAATCTTGCTGTAAAAGAAACTTCTAAAATACTTCAGAACATTTCCTCCAATGCCGAAAGCCGAAAGCTGAAAGCCAAAAGCCATTTAGCACACCGAAACATACCGATTACCATTATCGGCGGGGGAATCCACGGCACCTCTATAGCCCTCCGACTCCTCCGAGACATGCCGACAGCAGCACAACATATCGCGATCGTAGATCGGCATCCGAAACCGCTTACAGAATGGCGACACAAAACGGAACGTCAAGGCATGACGTTTCTCCGATCCCCAGCAGTGCATCACATCACTCCCGATCCTTTAGGCATCGTTGAATACGCTGAACACCACAATCGAACAAATGAGTTAGCACCACCATATTCGCAACCTTCTACCGAGCTTTTTTGGGATTTCTGCAATGATGCACTTGCTGTATCGGGATTACAAATCCCTCCTACGGGTCATAAAATTTATTACCAGTTTGATATGGCTAAATTACGGTGGGACAAAGGGGCAGGTAAGTTTCCATTTCGCCTGATTTCAACGAACAATGAAGGGTTTCGCAGTCGTTGTGTTATTCTTGCTATTGGTTCTGATGATTGTGTTTATGTCCCACCAGAGTTAACCAAATGGCAACGCCAATATTCAGATAGGATCATGCACGCATCTCAATTTTCGGTAAATTGTAAAGAAAAAATAAAAGATAACGGTAAAATTGTGATAGTTGGCGGTGGGTTGACAGCAGGAACACTCGCAAAAAGTCTCAGTGAACGAGGACATCAGGTGGTACTAATTGCGCGGAAACAGCTGAAAACAGAACAGTTTGATTTTCCCCCGATCTGGTTAGGTCCCAAAGCACTCGCAGAATTCACAAATGAACCTGATTTCCAACGGCGCTATCATATAATTCAAGAAAATAGAGGCGAAGGCAGCATTACGCCTGATATTATGGAAGCACTGGAGAATAGTCCAAACATCAATATCTATCCTGAGACACATATCTGCAATATCGTCTCAGCACAAGGTTTACAAGTTGAAACAACACGCGGACTGATTGCAAATGTCTCACGTATTATCCTTGCAACAGGATATAAATTTAACCTGCGCCGGTACGACTTTTTGAGGGAATTAATTGGGCAGTACCCGATTCCACTTGTTTGCGGTCTTCCAAAACTTGATGTCAACCTGCAATTCTATCCGATTGAGAATCTTTTCGGATCCGGCACCGTTGCACAGCTTCAAATTGGCCCTGCTGCAGGTAACATCGCAGGAGCAAACCTTGCCTATGAACGTTTCCGCGAAAAACTTTTTGCCCAACTTCCACAGACATAAAATAGGGGCGGTTAGGAAACCGACCCTGTCTTTGTATTCCTTGTTTAGATTTGACAATAAATCATCGCGTAAGGGCATACGCCACAACATTCATACCCTGCTCAAATGCCCAAGCCCGCTGTTCCTCACCACCAGGGCTACATCTTCTTCCTTCCCACGCACAATTGAGATCGCTGGGACAGAAGTAGACCATCACTCTGTCATCATCCATGATAGCCTGATCATATTCATAACCCCGAATAAGTTTATCACCGCCAAGGTAGTCGTCATGCGGGTAGAGTGTGTGATAAATTGGGTGGCTCATATCCAACCGTTCGAACTTCTTGTTTGGATAAATCCGCTTCATCATATTTTGGATTTGCTTCCAAAACAGTTCATAACGGATGTCGCAATCCTCAACGTGAAGGAATCCCCCGCGTTCAAAGTATTCTCTTAATTTCCGTATATGTGCATCAGTAAGTCGCATGCGAAGTCTGCCGTGTCCTGTCATGTAGAGAAATGGATAGGCAAACAGCCAAGAATCGTTAATGTCAACATATTGCGGATGCTTACGCAGGTCTACATCAATTGCGGTATACCTTTCAAGCACTTGAGTAAACTTTAGGTCTGATTGCCAGAGATGAACGTTTACGAGATTAGTCCACCAATCACCCCCGGGATATTTGAGACGAACAAATGTGAACTTCTCACCTGTCGGTTCTGTTCCCGGATGATGGTGTTCAATAATTTCTCGCGTGCCATAGCGTAAACCGTAGTGATAATCGCGTGTAGCATCGTAGGGAATATATTCTCCAAATTGGGACTGTGCATTCGCGGACCGAAGCAAGCCGCCACCGGCGACCGTGGTAGCCGCAAGTCCTACAGAACTTTTGATAAAGGCACGGCGTGAAAAACGATGGTTTGTTTTATTTATTCGTTTTCTATCAATTGACATGTTTTGTCCTCCTGGGCTCCGTTCAAATTCTCTACTTTACAATATTCTCCATAACTACCAAAACCAGACGAATGCTTTGCAACCATGTAAACTGAAATCTTTGTACAATTACTACTATTTTCCATTTTACCACATCTGTAAAAAAATGACAACAAATTTGTTGAGTGTGTATATAAAGTTTTCAACAAAGGTTATCTCACGCTCTGCAAAACAGCAACCTACTTTGACGTAGCTGAACCGCGTGGGAATATTAAGATAGCGTCCGAAATTGAACGACCTTGGAACATTGGCATCGGTCGAACTCTGCGATTGCCGCGTGCTGTCTTCGTGTTTCTCTCAGGTGTTGCCTTTTGCGGCTCCTGTTTATTTGGAGAAACTGATTCCGACTTGTTCTCAGGTTGTTTTTTCGGCAAAGATGATTTCGCATCCTTCTCAGGTTGTTTGTCTGATAGAGGCGGTTTCACGTTTTTTTCAGGTTGTTTCTTTGGTGCAGCGGGTTTAGATTTATCACCAGATTGAGACCGAGCGCGTTGTGGTAGTTTGATACTCACTACTTGATTGCGAATGATCATCATTGATGAAAAACCACCATCTAAATTAACAGCGTCTGTCGCCCCCCATTCTACAAAAAGTTTTGCGAGTTTCTGTAACGTGACACCACGACGAACAAATGGCTTTGCCGCTGTGATTGTTACAAAGAGGAGCGTACCATCCGCTTTTTTACCGACTGCTGTGCGTGGATGCCAAAAACTGTGAAACGAAGCATCAAATCCTTCCCGTTTGTATGCTGCTGTCGTAGATATAGTCCCGTTCCGCAGTAACAAGGGACCGCCACCGATAACATGTGTAAAACCTGCCCATAAATTGCTGCCACCAACGCGTTCAGGAATAACTGTCTCTCGGATTTCCACCGAATCGCCAAGTGCGATATGTTTCAACAGCGATCCTCTCTTCCTTCCGTTTGCCGAAAGAATATAACCATCAGCAGGAATCCGTGAACTTCCCTGTCCATCATGAATGTCAACGACCTTGCCGTTTTGGACAACAACTTCAACGCCATCGGACATCGTCAACGTTACATTGTGAAAATGGGGACGGTAAAGCACCAACTCGTTTCTCAAACGCCCACGATTGATACCATCAATTTCCAATGTAGTACCGTTTGGCAAAACAATCTCATGCTGAAGCGCAATCCGATCAATATAAGTTTCAATTTTTCCATCAATAGTTCTGAACCCGACAACCCCGCGTCCCTGCTCAGGTTCACTTATCCATTCACCATCAATTTTTAGTGCGCCGACCGATTCTCCGCGAAATGTGCCGCCCATCTCGAAAAATCCGCCATTAATTGCGATAGGGGCTTTGTGTCGGCGTGCAATTGAGGGCAAAGATTCAGTGCCGATTCCCGCGCTTAGCGCACGATACGGACGGATGGCTACGGCATCGGGTGCCACTGAAAGGATGTTCGTTAGAACGCCATTATCCAGTATTTGCCGATGGACGATTCCGGGCAGTACTTGCTTTGTCTCATCACTTCGCTCTGGATCGGTGTGGGATTTGAAATAATCGGGTATTTTTTCAAAAGGCACCTCTCTACCTACCCAAATCCCAATGCCGAAAATCAATAAAAAGCCAACTAATGTGAACGTACGCGGATGGCGTTTGATAAAACGGACACCTCGCCGTCCTAAGTAGATAATATCAAACATTTCTGTCAACAAGAACTTTACTTTGTTCCTGTTTATAGTAAAATCCGAAAATATGTGGACATCTCAATGAACAACAATTCCGACACTATCTTGCTGGCAAGGCGGGGAATGCCTAAATGGCATTCATACCGTTGATTTCTTCCTAACCTCGCCAATGTCCATGTAATTGTGGATTTTACTGAAAGTTTTCAATACCCGCGATGTCTTTTGTTTATGTGGGATTGTCAACACTTGCCATTAGATTCTCTACCCGACTTTCCCATTCATCACACGTCGCGTGGGTTCGCCGCACCGAAGCACCGATATAATTCGT
This sequence comes from Candidatus Poribacteria bacterium, assembly GCA_965221425.1. Lineage (GTDB taxonomy): Bacteria > Poribacteria > WGA-4E > WGA-4E > WGA-3G > MSPOR6. The sequence continues at coordinate 3,979,328 of OZ244889.1, forward strand.
TGGGGAACGAAGTGCTTCGCGCTGCGGTTCTGTCAACTTATCAAGGAACGGTCGAAAGGTCTCATCCTCCCATAATAGAGTTGTCAAGCTTTTTCCTGTCTGATGTACTTGTGCTATCAACTTACGGGTATGGTCATAAGCATCTGGAAACCCGTAATATGCCATCAATAAATATATCGGTTCTGCAATCGTGTCCTCTGCGCTCATATCAAGGTTGCGTTGCATGTTCTCTACCTTCACATCCATCTCATCTAACGCACGCCGAAGTCGATAGATTGAATAATCAAATGCTGTCAACAGTTCTGTTAAAAATCGACTGGACGCAGAATTAGTTAGGTCGCGTTGGTGTTCCAAAATGCTGTCCATAAAAACGGTCTGCATACGTGGAACAAACGCTTTCCACAAACTTTTGATGTTCTCATAAGCCTCTGGATTGACCTTGTGAGGCATAGTAGACGAACCAACAAGTTGTGGGTTATACTTCCTGCCGACTTCAGCGATTTCGGTGCGGTAGAGGTGCCGCATATCGTCAGCGAAATTCGCAAGCACTGTATACGCTGCTGTAACATGATACGCCACATCGGAGATAAACTCCGGTTCCACGCACTGCGTTGACGTATGCGTATCCGATGGTTTTAAACCGAGCAGTGCCAGAAAATCTGCCTCTATCTGTTCAGGATGTTCATGAATTAGTGACAGTCCGTTAAACGCACCCACCGCTCCAGAAAATTGCCCACGCAGATTTTGTCCTGCCTCATGAATTTTCTCAATTCGGGTGCCGAGTCGACTGATGTAGAGTGCTAACGCATACCCAAACGTTATCGGTTCTGCGTGTTGACCGTGCGTCCTACCGATTTGCGGTGTCTCTGCATGCTCACGCGCTAAGCCAATCAGTTGCTTTTCCAGTTCAACCAGGTCCGGAACAATAACGTTTTCAATCAGTGCTTTAAACCGCAATGCTGTAGCAGTATCCAATATATCTGCTGAAGTTGCAAACAGATGGATGTATGGACGTGCTTCTGGACTAATTTTGCTCCGAATCACATTGACAAGTGATCGGATGTTATGCCGGATACGCCTTTGTTCCTCGTATACTTCCTCTGCTGTTACCTGGTCCACTGCTTGTTCAACTTCATCGGCAATTTTTGACGAGCAGACACCGTAGTTTGCCAGCGTGCGTGTCAACGCTGCCTCCACCTTCGCCTGATAGGTGACATATCCTGCCTCGGAAACATAAGGCAGTAGGCGTTTCATAAAAGTATCATCGCCGCCATAATATCTGAAATCTAATGGACTGACGGCTTCGTAAAGCTGCATAGAACACTTTTCTCCAATTTTTTGGTTTAATTGTATATTAAATGAATAAGAATGTAAAGCATTTTGTTAGTTGAAGCAGGGTTATTTAGTTTTAAGAGTTTTCCGTTATTTCGGTTTACTCAAAGTTAATAACCAAGGGCGGTAGGTGCGGTTTCCTAACCGCACCGCATCTTACAGAGCAAGTCACTATGAGGGTTTTTGATCCAAAAGCGGCAGAATACGCGTTTGGTATTCTGCATTGGTTAGGAAACCGCAAAAAACTGTCAATTTTAGAATTTTCTAAACATGGTAACCTTCTTCAGTCCCGTAGGGACGATATGTTTATAGAATTATGTTCAACTCACCTTTTTAGTCCCGTAGGGACGATATGTGTCCCCAACGACATATTTTCTACATATCGTCCCTACGGGACTAAAAGGGCGTTTATTTCGTTTTTCTATAAACATATCGTCCCTACGGGACTAAAGAAATTACTGAAATATTTATTTATAGTAAATTCCGAAAATATGTTCACATTCCAATGAACAACACTCCCGACGCCCTCTCGCTGGCGAGGTTTCCTAACCTCGCTATATTACCAAATTTATTTTTTAATCTTCATACAGATTGTGCTACTTATGTAGCAACTTGGATAATTAATTGTAAAATCTACTATCCAATTACTGTAGATGTGTATCTAATAACATGATTTGGTCTTTAATTCTGAACAAAAAACTGAAAAAAATGTCTAATTGTTTAGAATGTAGGAACATTTAGAAACTTAAGGTGTATAAATTAAAATCATTTCCACTTTGTATTTGTCCAAATTAGTCCAAAAATGTTCACACCCATCATGGAGAATTAGAATGCCAGACACAAAAAGACACATGGATTTGCCATTGACCGATGAATTAGAATTAATTGATGAACAGGAATTAGTGATTCGATTCCAAAACGGTGATATAAGCGCTTTTAACACACTCGCCCTGAAATATCAGACCCGCATTGCGAAACTTATTTACAGACACATTAACGACGCCGAAACAACAAAAGACCTTTGCCAAGAAGTGTTCCTGAAAGCCTTTAAAGCGTTGCCAAAGTTTAAACGTGAATCCGCTTTTTATAGTTGGCTTTACCGCATAGCGATGAATTGCTGTATTGATTTCTTACGTCAACAAAGCAGAAGAAAAACTGTTGCGCTTGAAGAATTAACAGGAGGACCGGAGGAGTTGATGCTGATTAGCAAGTCCCCGTCTCCATCTCACCTCATTGAGATGGAGGAACTTGGGGAGATTATTAGCAAAGCGGTGAGTCAACTTGCTCCGAAACAGCAACGCGTTTTCAGATTGCGTTATGATCAGAAACTTCAGATTAAAGAGATTGCGGTGCTCATCAATCGATCAGAAGGAACGGTCAAAACGCATTTGCATCATGCGCATCGGCGTCTTCGGGAGCTGCTGCGTCCGTATATAGAAAATCGCCCGTTGGAATGGAACGGAGAAATCTAAATGAAAGATGTGTAAATAAGTGAAGTTAAATATGACATAAAAGAGTGGTAGGCGCGTTTAGGTAAATGCCCTGGACGCGCCTACAATGCGTTCAATATTACAAGAGTCCTAAATTTATTTGCATATAGAGCCTAAATGTGGTATTATTAAAATAAGCACAAGAAATGATATGTAATAAAACTTGACTACGAAGACCTAAAAATGAAATATATCCGTTTACACTCCAGTTTGCATAGCATATCTAACCATTGGCATTGGTGGCGTTCCGATTCCATTAAAGAGGAGTGTGCGCGCTAAGCAAAATTGGGTCTATTCTATTTTGAAGTTATCTGTCCGCCTTATGCACACAAACCTCAGTGGCATAAGGTTTTTTGTTTTTAATATACCCAAGTTGCTACCTATAAGTTTTAGACATGAAAACACCGTCTTTAATGAAAAAATGCTGATAATTAGCGAATATTCGTAACGTGAACTTCCAGTTTGCGCCTTTATGACACAATCTGGAAGATTGTGCTACATAAGTAGCAACTTATGTTTTTAATATGACGAAGGAGAAATCATGAAAATTTTATCGGAACTGAAATATGATAGTGATGGTTTGGTCGCCGCAGTAATTCAGGATCAGGCAAATAACGAAGTGCTGATGGTGGGCTATATGAATGCGGAAGCGGTCAAACAAACCTTGTCAACTGGTCGTGTCTGCTTCTGGAGTCGTTCCCGTCAAAAGTTGTGGATAAAGGGGGAGACTTCGGGGCATACGCAGACTGTTGAGTCTGTTGCTGTTGATTGTGACGGTGATGCCCTGCTCATAAAGGTTGAGCAGAAGGTAGCAGCGTGTCATGTAGGGTATCGCTCCTGTTTCTTTCGGAAAGTCTCCCCCGATGGTGAGTCAACGCGTGTGGTAGGTGAAAAGATTTTTGATGCTGATGCGGTTTATTAGGCTTTGATATTTTTGGGCTTTCGTATTTTGGCATCAAATCGTAAATTGCATAATTGGATTGCCTACCATTGATATAACAAAGAATAGTGTTTGTTACCTTACAGTGTAGGGGATTTAGAAAAAGATTTTGATGTTAAGAATACGAAAAGGAGTTATTCAATGTATTATCCAACATTGGAAGAATTTAAGGAAAAAGCGAAAACAGGCAACACGGTCCCGGTATATCGTCCGATTTTGGCAGATATGGAGACACCGGTATCTGCCTTCTATAAATTGATGCCCGATAATTATGCGTTCTTATTGGAGAGCGTTGAGGGCGGCGAAACCGTTGCACGCTACTCATTTTTAGGGAGTCAACCGTCCGTGCTTTTCCAGAGTAAAGGACATCACGTTACCATTGAGTATTTGGCAAAAGGTGAAAAAGTTTCTAAAGAATATGAAGACCCGTTGAAAGCGCTTGAAGAAGTAATGCAGAATTACCGCCCGGTTAATGTTGAGGGTTTACCACAATTCCACGGGGGGGCTGTCGGCTATATGAGTTATGATATGGTGCGTTTCGTGGAAGAATTGCCTGATGATAACGAAAATGAACTACAACTGCCCGATTGCTTTTTCATGATTGCCGAAACAATTTTGATCTTCGATCATGTAAATCATCAGATTAAAGTTGTGGCAAACGCTCATATTGACGGAGATGTAGATGCAGCTTACGCCGATGCTGTTGCGAAAATTGATGTATTAGTTGAGAAATTGATGACCGTTTCAGATAAGACTTCAATTGATTATAGAAAACAGGATACTGAAAACCCGCCCGAACCTATATCCGACCCACAATCAAATTTTACACAATCTGCCTACGAAGATGTGGTGCGGCGGGCAAAAAAATATATAGCAGCAGGTGACATCATACAGGTTGTGCCTTCACAACGGTTTAGCCGTCCGATATCCGTTGACTCGTTTGACATTTATCGTGCCTTGCGGGTCGTCAATCCATCGCCTTATATGTATTACCTAAAGTTTGATAGTTTTGATATAGTTGGGGCATCGCCAGAAATGATGGTACGTGTAGAAGATGGGCTCGTCCAGACCGTTCCAATCGCTGGAACACGCCCGCGTGGCAAAACTGCTGAGGAAGATAGGGCATTAGAACAGGAACTTCTCACCGACCCGAAGGAACGTGCAGAACATGTTATGCTTGTTGATCTGGGACGGAATGATCTTGGACGTGTATGTGAATACCATACCGTTGAGGTGACCGATCTAATGATAATTGAACGTTTCTCACATGTGATGCACATCGTTTCGCACGTTGTTGGAAGGCTGCGCGACAATCTATCTGCTTTTGATGTGATGCGGGCATGTCTACCCGCTGGCACCCTCTCTGGCGCACCGAAGATACGCGCAATGGAGATCATTGATGAACTGGAATCGACACGGCGCGGCCCGTATGGCGGAGCAGTTGGCTATTTCAGTTTTTCTGGTAGTGCGGACACAGCAATTACTATCCGAACTGCGGTTATCAAAGATGGTATCGCCTATGTGCAAGCAGGCGGCGGTGTCGTTGCTGATTCAATCCCTGAAAATGAATATTATGAAACCGTCAGTAAAGCATGGGCATTGCTCACCGCTATTGAAATGGCACAACAAGGGCTGCTATTATAGGAGGCAAAAAAGATGGTTTTGATGATTGACAACTACGATTCATTTACTTACAATCTCGTGCAGTATTTTGGTGAACTTGGTGCGGATTTAGCGGTTCATCGGAGTCGAAAGATAGGCGTAGAAGAATTAGATGCCCTGACACCGGAACGGATTGTGATTTCACCCGGCCCTTGCACGCCACGAGAGGCAGGGATTTCCAACGATGTGATAAAGCATTTTGCTGGAAAAGTGCCGATTTTGGGGGTATGCCTCGGACATCAGTGTATCGGAGACGTGTTCGGTGGTGAAGTTGTCCGTGCGGATCGGTTGATGCACGGTAAAACCTCAATGATATTGCACAATGAGACAGAACTTTTTGAGGGTTTAGATAATCCGTTTGAAGCGACACGCTATCATTCACTGATCGTAAAAAAAGAGACATTGCCGGATTGTCTTGAGATCACGGCGTGGACGGATCAGGATGAAATCATGGGGATCCGGCATAAAACCTTGCCTATATGGGGTGTCCAGTTTCATCCGGAGTCCATTTTGACCGCTGCTGGAAAGGATTTGTTAGGAAATTTCTTGGCACTGTAAAAATACCTATACCTATGAGTAGGTGCTCTTTGTAAACGCATCTTGAGAAGTACTGCGTTTGTAGTCGCGCAATTCATTGTACCTCTTACATTCTGTAGGAGCGACCTCCTGGTCACTCCTACAAGAAGAAAATCGGGCTTACAAAGCCCTCCCACAAGAGATAATCTGGTAATTATGTGCTTAAAATTGACACCCGCTGAATGCCAAAAGCGCACTCATAGCGTTGATTTATGGGTTTCGCTTCGCTCTACCCAATCTACGATATCAATAAGTGCGAATTCGAGAAAAAACCTCAATTATGACAAATGAAACGAAAAACAAATTGCCCACACCTGTTCTGGTTTCCTGGTCTTCAGGTAAAGATTCAGCGTGGGCACTCCATACCTTGCGCCAACAACCAGAACGATACGATGTACGCGGAATCTTTACCACTGTCACGAAGACGTTTGACCGTGTCTCTATTCACTCCACACCTGCATGGGTTTTGAAACAGCAAGCAGAAAGACTTAGTGTACCGCTATATGAGATACCGATTCCATATCCTTGCTCAAACGAAATATATGAAGCAGCAATGCGAAAGTTTCTTGCAGAAGTAGAAGCGTTGCCTGATAATATGACCGCTTCACATTTCGCTTTTGGCGATCTGTTTCTTGAAGATATCCGTGTGTATCGAGAAGAGAAACTTAGCGGCACTGGTTTCACACCAATTTTTCCGGTATGGGGTGAAGATACGACACAACTTGCACAAAAAATGATTGCGTCTGGCATGCGTGCGATTGTCACTGCCCTCAATCCGACCAAAGTCCCTGCAAATTTTGCAGGACGATGGTTTGACGCTGAACTCCTTGCAGATTTGCCCGATAATGTGGACCCGCTCGGTGAAAACGGTGAGTTCCATACATGCGTTGTTGATGGACCGATGTTTAGCTCGCCAATTGCTGCGAAACCTGGGGCAATAGTACAGAGAGATATTGTTTCTGCCTCAAAAGACGAAGATGACAAAATTCACACCAGCAGTCCTAATCCTCCGACTTATGTGTATGCTGACGTAGTACCTTTGTAGATTCAATAACTGTCTGAACCAAGATTCACAGGATTATAGGATTACAAGGATTAGAGTGAACTCACGGGTCCGTGTTTGTTCTTATAGTGAAACCTAAAATTACTTTTACAGTTCTTTATAGGTTTGATGTATTTGTAGTCGCGCAATTCATTGCGCCTCTTACATTGAACAGTAGGCGCGGTTTCCTAACCTCGCAGGCGTAGAGTGTAAAAGTAATTCCAAGATCTATTATAACACTCCTATTTGTTCAGAATTATGCACCCGATTCACCGTGTCGTGGCATCACTATAGGGTGAAATCGGAGGTGATCTATGAAAAACAATGACACGCAATTAATCCACCGGATTCTTGATGGCGATGATGCCGCTTTCGCGGAACTTGTAGAAAAATATCAAAAACAGGTTCACGCGCTTGTGTGGCGGAAAATCGGAGATTTTCATATCGCCGAAGAGATTACGCAAGATACATTTCTGAAAGCATATCAGAAATTAGGCGAGCTTAAGAAACCGCAGCGTTTTGCAAGTTGGCTTTATGTAACTGCAGTGAATTGTTGCAACATGTGGTTACGTAAAAAGTATTTGCGTAAGCAGTTGTTAGCGGACAAGGACGTTGCGCAACGCGAAAAAGCGAGTTATTCTGAGTATGTGCATGAAGAAAACGAGCGTATATCTGGAGAAGCACAACGCGATGTCGTCAAAAAACTGCTTGCGAAGCTTGAGGAAAGTGAGCGTACTGTCATGACACTACACTATTTCGGAGAGATGTCATGCACAGAGATAGGCGCGTTTTTAGGTGTATCCGCAAATACGGTGAAGAGTCGACTTCGCCGCGCACGACAGCGTCTACAAAAGGAGGAAACGATGATAAGAGAGGCTTTAGACCATTTCAAAATCTCACCAAATTTAACGGAAACCATCATGCAAGAGATTTCGCGGACCAAACCCGCTGCACCGTCCGGCAGTAAACCTTTAGTCCCGTGGGCAGTAGCAGCTTCCACTTTAGTCGTGGTGTTGCTCATGTTCGGTTTTGGAAATAGCAAATACTTGGCACGTTTTCAGAAACCTTATAGTTTAGATGCCACAGCAGAGATGACGGTTGAGATCGTTGATGCGCCAATAGTTGCAAACTTAAAATCTAAGCCAAATGTGCGGAGGCAACTTGGTAATGCCAACGCAGTGGATAAGCGAAATAACCCTGAACAGCAACCTAATGATACCTCTGCAGCAATTGCAGAAGCACAAGGAAACGAAATAGCGGAAGATTACACAAAATGGGAACTGCCGAAGGAGGCGAAAGCGCGTTTGGGAAAAGGTGGAATTAATGCGATGCAGTTTTCACCCAATGGCACGCTACTCGCGGTAGGCAGTAATATCGGTGTGTGGCTTTACGATGCGAAAACAGGGAAAGAATTGTCCATGTTCCCCGGCAAGTGCCAATCCCTTGCATTTTCGCCAGATGGACGTTTTCTTGCAAATGGTGGTCAAAAGGGGCTTGAGCTGTGGGAGATATCTACAGGTCGTAAAGTAGCAACCCCCGATGTTCTATACGGTACCGCAGTGTTGCGTTTTTCTCAAGACGGCAAAACACTTGTCAGTTTTAATAGAGTAAGAGGCACAATTAGCATATTAGATGTTGAGACGGGAAAAAGCACTGTAACGAATATCAAGATACAAGGTTTCACTAGTCCCGAGCCCTACGCGCTCACGCAGGATACATTTGCTATTGGGAGAGACGGTGGAAAGATTGAGCTGTGGGATGTAAAGACTGGTAAAAAAATATCTGCCCTCAGCGGACATTCGAAGGCCGTTTCTGCTTTAGCATTCTCATCCGATGGCGCCCAACTCGCCAGTGGAAGTATGAACACAGCAGTGCGATTGTGGGATACCACTCGCAACGACGGGCCGGTCACACTTCAAAAACACACGGGTTTGGTAAACGTGTTAGCATTTTCTCCGGATTGGCGAATGCTGGCAAGCGGAAGTACCGATAAGAAAGTTTTGTTGTGGAATACTACCACTGGTGAGCTGCTCGCGACACTCGTTGGACATATCAACGGTATTGCTGCGCTAACGTTCTCACCAGATAGCACAACGCTTGTCAGTGCGAGTACAGATGGCACCGTCCTATTTTGGAATACAGAAACAGGGAATCAGCTGCCGACACGTATCACCGGACACACGAATTGGATAAAAGCAGCGACTTTTCTCAAAGATAGTACGACACTTGTGAGTGTGGCGTTTAACGGTGCAATTACCTTTTGGGATATGAAAACATCGCAAAAAACCGTTCTCCAGACAGCAACGTATCAAGATATGTTGCTGGCATTGGCTCTTTCGCCAGATGGAACGAAACTTGCCAGCGTTGGCGCCGAAGGCAATGTGCTTTTTGAACCATTTTTCGGTTACTCATCTTCCAACTTCAGGTCGGATAAGTCAATTCGCTTGACAGATGCCCGTACGGGACTTCAGTTGGGGATCTTGCCAGAAGAAGGAGGTTGTTTATCCGCGGCTTTTTCACTTGATGGAAAAGCGGTCGCTTTCAATGATTACGGTAAAATTCGCGTGTGGAATACGGAAACAGGTGCTTTTCTGGATATCCCATTATTTGATAAAGCGCAGTTAGCCCAAAACGACGGTTTAGAATTACCTCCAGGTATAGAATTACCTCCAGGTTTAGACTTACCTCCAGGTTTAGACTTACGCAGTCCAAAAATAGCAGCTTTGGTCTTTTCACCAGATGGAAAAAAACTTGTGGGTGGAACCATGGGTGGAAAAGTTCAGATGTGGGATGCTGAAACTGGGGTCGCGTTAGCCCCTCTGCTTCCAGGACAGGATATAGATGATGCAATAAAAAAGGATATAAAAAAGGGGATAGAAAGGAAGGAGAAACCCGGCAGTGTTAGCGTTAAAATTAAAGTTGGCAGTGTTAGCTATAACGATCCGATTACTGTTTTGGCATTTTCTTCAAATGGTGACCTGCTTGCCGTGGGAAGCGAGAAAAAAATCCGTCTGTTGGGAGATGAGAAACAGATAGCTTTTGAGAAGATGGTTCCTGGTGCTAAATCGTTGGTGTTTTCACCAGATGATACCGTGCTTGTTAGTGGACTTAGAAGTGGCAAGATTGAATTATGGGATTTGGCAACGAGTGCCAAAATTACTACACTTGACGGGCATTCAAAACCAGTAGAGACGCTGGTATTCTCACTTGATCGTAAAACACTTGTCAGCACTGGACAGGATGGCACAATTCTTGTGTGGGATTGGGATGAAGCCCTCAAGAGTTTGGATCGGTAAGAGAATAAAGGTGTTTTAGGTAGTTAGAAGTCCACCTTATAAAGCAGTTGAAATTGTCACCCCACATAAAAACTGGCAGTGTAGGAAATAGACTTACACTGCCAGTTCACCTTCCGCGCTATGTACTTCAAAGGTTCACGCGCAACCAAACTTTACTTATGGTAGATTTTAGATTTAGTTATACACTTTGCACCAGCGAGGTTAGGAAACCTCGCCTACCGTGGGGTAAAAGTGTCTAATTTATTTTATAACTCATCATAAATCTTGAGATAAGAACTCCCCATAAAACCTAATTCTTTTTGAAAACCTCTCCCAAAAATCAGATTTATGGTATAATTCTACTAACAAAGGAATTATAATCAGCTAACGGACAATACTTTTGATATAGTCCGCTATAATTTTTCTTAGATTCCTATTTACCAATCAATCGCTAACTCTTTTATCTAAACACACTTTTGTATTTGCAGAATTATGCACCCGTTGCACATATAAGTAGCGTCACAATTTATAAATCCAGAGTGATGTAACCATTTTTTCGAGGTGCCTAAATGAAAAATGACGATGTTAAGCTTATTCAATGTGTCCTTGCAGGCGATGATGACGCTTTTTCTGTGCTTGTGAGAAAATACCAAAAACAGGTTCACGCGCTTGCGTGGCGAAAAATCGGTGATTTTCATATCGCCGAAGAGATTACGCAGGATACGTTCCTGCAAGCATACAAGCGATTGGCAACGCTGAAAGAACCGCAACGTTTCATAGGTTGGCTCTATGTGATCGCATCAAACCTTTGCAGCTCATGGCTGCGTAAAAAGCGTTTACAGACACAGTCGTTGGAACAGACAGACACGGAGCAATTAGAAGAAGAAGCGTACTCTGAATTTGTTGTGGAAGAAAACGAGCGTATATCTGGAGAAGCACAACGCGATGTCGTCAAAAAACTGCTTGCGAAGCTTGAGGAAAGTGAGCGCACTGTCATGACACTACACTATTTCGGAGAGATGTCATGCACAGAGATAGGTGCGTTTTTAGGTGTATCCGCAAATACGGTGAAGAGTCGACTTCGCCGCGCACAGCAGCGTTTAAAAAGTGAGGAAACAATGATAAGAGAGGCTTTAGACCATTTCAAAATCTCACCGAATCTTACGGAAACCATCATGCAAGAGATTTCGCGGACCAAACCCGCTGCACCATCCAGCGGGAAGCCAGTAGTTCCGTGGGCAGCTGCTTCTACGTTAGCAGTGGTGTTGCTGATGCTCGGTTTTGGAAATAGTGAATACTTGGCACGTTTTCAGCAACCTTATAGTTTAGATGCCACAGCAGAAATGACGGTTGACATTATTGACGCACCTATAGTCGCGAACTTGGAATCCAAACCTGATTTACGGTCTCAAGTTAGGAGTGTCAAGGCACAGAATAAAAACAATAACGCTGAACAGAAGCTTAATGAAGCTCCCGCAGTAGTTGCAGAAGAACAAACAGAGGAAACTATGAAAGATTATACACAATGGGAATTGCCGAAAGCGGCGAAAACGCGTTTGGGTAAGGGAAGGGTCAATGATATAAAATTTACTCCAGACGGCACACGATTTGCCGTTGGAACTTCCATCGGTGTCTGGCTTTACGATGCCAAAACAAGCAAGGAGATATCCCTATTTCCCGGAAGATGTGAATCACTTGCCATCTCACCAGATGGGCGTTTCCTTGCAAATGGCGGAGGGGACTCCAATAGTAGGGTTGGCGGCACCCGCTACGAAACAGGACTCCAGTTGTGGGAGATGTCCACAGGTCAAAAAGCAAGGCTACACGATCCGCTGCCTGCTGCATCTGTGTTTTGGTTTTCCAAAGACAGCAAAACACTTGTTACTCTAAATAAATCAGGAGACACTATCTGTTGGATAGATACCGAAACCGGTAAGAGTGATGTCAAGAAGATTGAAAACCGTCCTGATCTGGATTCACGTTACCGTGAGGTATATGCGCTTACACACGACACAGTTGCAATAGCAGAAAATAATGGTATACTTGAACTGTGGAACTCAAAGACCGGCAAAAAAGCGTCTACACTCATAGGACCTGCAATGAAGGTTAGAATGCCAAATCTGATATCCGAAGATAACCGTGTTATATCCTTGGCATTTTCACCGGATGGCACGCGCCTTGCCAGTGGAAGATTAGATAATACGATACGGGTATGGGATACTACCAATAATAATGAACATATCATCTTCCAAAAACAGCAATCGGACAGTCCAAAAGTGTTGGTATTCTCCCCGGATGGAAAAATGTTTGCCAGCGGAGACGATAACAAGGTGAGATTGTGGGACGCTGCTACCGGCGAATCTCTCGCCACTTTTATAGGGCACATTAGTAAAGTTTACAATTTAGCGTTTTCACCTAATGGCAGCACCCTTACGAGTGCAAGTAGAGATGGTACTGTCCTGTATTGGAATACCAAAACAAGAGATCAGCTACCGCAAAACATTACAGAACACACCGCTGACGTGAGGGCAATGAGTTTCATGAATGGTGGTTCCACGCTTGCAAGTGTCGGTTTTAGTGGAATACTCACTTTATGGAATCTTGACACAGGACAAACAACCACACACATGACTAGAACTGCTTTTGAGGATACAATGGATTTGGCAATATCACCCACATTGGGGTTTTCACTTGATGGATCAATACTTTTCAGTCATGGTTATCAAAAAAACCCGACTGCACCAGCAGGAAGAACTTTTTTTATACGCTTGACAGATGTTAGCACTGGTCGTGAGCTGACGACCTTGATGTATTCTAAAGAAATGTTGTCGCACAAACTAACATTATCACCTGATGGAAAAACGGCAGCTTACGGTGTTCACAGTAATGAGTACGGGAAAATTCGCTTATGGAATATAGAAACAGATAAAATCCGTGATATCCAGTTTGCGGATCGACCCGAATGGATCAGGGCTTTAGCATTCTCACCGGATGGTGATAAACTTGTCACAGGAACCAATGAAGGGAAGGTTCAATTGTGGGATGCCGAAACTGGGACTGAGTTAACTACCTTCTTTGAAAAGCAACCTCGGGAATTACAATCCATTATGGATTTGACATTTTCTTCAAGTGGTTCCCTAATTGCTGTTGTAAATATGAGACGTATTCGTTTATTGGGGAGTCCGAAACAACCCCATTTTAAGGAAGTGTTCCCTGATTCCGAAGTGTTTTGGCATGGAGCGGTGTTTTCACCGGATAATACTGTGCTTATTACCAGTCTTTTGGGTGGTGGAGTTCAATTGCTGGATGTAATCACTGGTGAGGTGCTCACTACACTTGATGGGCACACTGCCTCACCGTACGTGTTATCATTTTCACCTGATGGTAAAACGCTTGTTAGTGCAGGGGGTGATGGCACAATTCTTGTGTGGGATTGGGAGGAAGTCCGCAAAAGTTCGGATCAGTAGGAGAATAGAAAAATTTGGGCAGTTATAGTGAATCCAAACTATAAACACACTTCTATTTTTGCAGAATTATGCATCTGTTTCACCGCTTTGGTGTGTACTATAGGACAAAAGCAGTAACGTAATTCATTGCGTGTTCTGTAGGTTCTTATAAATTTTTAGCGACTTCAAGACAAATCATAAGTTGTTCTAAAATTTTCACACGTGTTTTAGAAAAACTTTGGATATGGTATAGGTTTGCTATGCCAGACTCCTATCTTATTAGAGAATTTGGAGGAAGAAAAATGCGACTTAATGTTGTTTTTACGATTATCATTTGTGTTGTTTTGGCAGTATCAGCGATTGTCTACTTAAGACTGCCTGAACCTGAGGTAGTTTCGCCATCATCAACACCTAAACCCTCAAAATCTTTTCCACAGGCTGTGTCTAAACCTCAGGTTGACACACCTATTTCACCGAGCGCAGATGCTACAAAAGAAAAAGTACAAGTTCCTGATGATTCACAGAATGATGTAGAATCTGGTAAACAGGCACAGAGTCTTCTTGATGATCTTTGGGCATCGTTCCATTCACAGGACACTGAAACGGAAGATGAAAAAACAGAGAGTAAAGAAGACGAAACGAAAATTGATCCTCGGACGATTGATTTTAATAGTCCGGATGCCTACGAGTTCATACGTGAAGGACTGGTAGGGAAATATGGAGATACGCCAGAGGTTCAAGCTTATATGGAAGCGTGGCTAAAAAGGGTGTCGGGTCCTACGACTCTTGAAGATAGCATTCGCCATGCGGAAGCAACGTACGCTCTAAATCCGCATCCACAGACTTATAGATCCCTTCAATTGCTCAAGGCAGCAGCAGCTGGGGATACGGAGACATTAATGCAACACGCTGAACCTGTGAATCGCCAGACAGAGAAGTTCGCAGATGTACTACCCTTTTTTGAAAAGAATAGTCATGCAGAAGCATTTCGTGAACTGAGGACTGCGGATCCGAAGCGCGCTGTTGAATTCGAAAATTTTATTTTAGAACAGGCTATTGAGGATCCGTCTCTGGATATTGAGAAGATTGTGCGTTCTATAGAACGTTCCTATGAGATTCCTCTGGAAAATAAGTAACCTTTTCTGATTGTGCGGATTTACCTTAGGGCATTAACGTCCGATTCCAACCACTTCTGAACTCGCGCCAATTTGTCAGCGGCGATGTGAGAGACATTTTCATCTGTTGGAAAGTCTCCGTTTTCTACTTCGTTTATATATTGCGATATTGCCGCAAAGGTAAGATGATCGTAATCCTGAAAACGTTTGGCGTGTTTGAAAAGGGGACCTATGCCTAAAACATCGTTGATAACAAGCACCTGTCCGTCACAGTATCTGCCTGCCCCGATGCCGATGGTAGGAATATCAAGAGTCTCCGTGATGATTTGGCTAATCTCTTCAGTGATTTTCTCAAGCACGATAAGTTTCGCGCCTGCGTCTGCAAGTGCCGCTGCAGTTTGAATGAGTTCCTTTGCTTTGCTAACCGTTTTTCCGTGTGTTGCCGCCTTTGTGCCGTGGATTTGTGGATTGTGTCCGATGTGTGCGCAAACCTCTATCCCTTGCTCTGTGAGTGCGGTAATAATAGGAACTTTTTCAGTCCCACCTTCCAATTTAACACCATCAGCACCGTTATCTAAGAAAAGGTTCGCATTCGCAACGGCTTGTTTCTCATTACGGTCAGAGGCATAAGGCATATCAATGAGGAGGTAGGCATCTGTTACGCCGCGGCGTACTGCTTTGAGGTGATGCAGCATATCCGCCATCGTCACCTCCATTTCGCTCTTATAGCCGAGGATGTTCGTGCCGACGCTATCTCCGACAAACACAATGTCTATACCTGCCTCGTCTTGCATGCATGCGGTGGGGTAATCGTAGCAGGTGAGGACAGTGATCGGGTGTTGCTGTTGTTTTTTAGTGTGGAGATAGGTGATGTCTTTTTTCACTGTTTTCTCTCGTTTCCGCGCGTTATCGTAAAGTAATGTAAGTAGAATAAAAGGTTTACATCTGTAGCACAAACTTTTAGTTTGTGTATCGGTAGTACGCAAACTAAATGAAGATTAAGTTTTTAATTGGGTAATTCTAATTTTCCCCAAACCCGGTAGGTGCGGTTTCTAACCGCACTGGATATTTCCACGAATTACCTATTTTTTTTTAATCTTCATAAAGTTTACGCTACGAAGTAATTGTAAAATCAACTATAAAAAGACCTTTTAAGCCAAGACCTCTGCAACGGTTTCTCCGATGGTAGTAAGGTCATCTGCAACGGCAATTCCTGCGTCTTTGAGCGACTTGATTTTATCTGCAGCAGTGCCTTGTCCGCCTGAGATGATTGCCCCCGCATGTCCCATACGTTTACCGGGAGGCGCAGTCTGTCCAGCAATAAAGCCGACCACAGGTTTTGTCATTCTGTCCTTGACGAACTGTGCAGCTTTTTCCTCAGCTGTGCCACCGATCTCCCCAATTAAGACAACGGCATGTGTGTCATCGTCTTCTTCAAAAAGCTTGAGAACATTAACGAAATTTGTCCCGATTACTGGATCACCACCGATACCGACACAGGTAGACTGCCCAATGCCAAGTTGTTTCAATTGATACGCTGCTTCATAAGTTAAAGTGCCACTTCGTGAGACAATACCGACATTGCCGGGGGAATAAGCAAACGCAGGCATCACACCGATTTTACACTCGCCAGGTGTGATGATGCCGGGACAGTTCGGGCCGATTAACCGAGTCTGTTTGCCTTGAAGAAACGCTTTTGCTTTGACCATATCGAGTACAGGGATATGTTCCGAGATGCAGATAATCAGTTCAATACCAGCATCGGCAGCTTCCATGATGGAGTCGGCGGCGTTAAAGCGAGCAGGAACGAAAATCAGAGAGGTATCTGCGCCTGTTTCAGCAACGCCTTCTGCTACGGTGTCAAATACAGGAATGCCGTTTACGTCTGTTCCACCTCTACCGGGAACTGCCCCGGCAACAATTTGTGTGCCGTAATCTACACACTGTTCTGTGTGAAAACGTCCAGAACGTCCTGTTATTCCTTGAACAATTACTTTTGTGTTTTTGTTTACGAGTATGCTCATATTCCTTATTCAATTAATGGGTTATCTTTCCGTTTTCAATTTTGCCCAAGCTGTGGTCAGTTTCGCTTGCGGAGAAACCGCTGCAAAACCGAGTGCGATAGATAACCCACTGTTTGCAATTACTTTCATATCATTGTCTGAGAGTACAGCATTGAAAAACGCAATTTCATCAATGAGACCTGTGAAAGCTTCCTCCTTGTCGCCTCTTGAGCCGATATACTTAGGTCCCGTTTTAAATGCACCTGCAGCAGCATTAGATGCTTCTAACTTACCATCAACATAGACCTTCACTGTTTTACCGTCATAAGTCCCTGCAATGTGATGCCACTTATCATCATTCAACAAAGTTGTAGACCATGTATCATGGGGAATCGGTTGCGCACACTGTCCCGCAAAATTTAATTTGTGGTTCTGTAATGTAAAGATAACATCACCACAGGGACCTACGATAATGTCAGACCATGCTGGCGCTGCAGGCGTTTTAATCAAAGCGACGATCGACACTTTATCCGTATAGTCAGCAAAATCACCGACAGCAACATGTGCGCCACCCTCAAACTTTAATGCTCCACCGAACTTGCCAGCGACCCATTTGGCACCAACGATCTCTCCGTCATTGCCGTTTTTAGCAGCATCTTTTGCCGTGTTGCCATTGCCTTCATCAAAGAACCATATTCCCAAAGCTGCGTCTCGAGCGAGGGCAGAACTTAGACCTGCGTTCATAAAACAGAGGCAGATCAATGTTATGTATACCAAAATTGCTTTTTGAAATTGGATGACTCTCATTTTTACCTCCATTTGTGGATGTGCAGTTTAATTACGCTAATTCGGTTAGTATCAAAAAATCAAGGAGGACTTATATCATGGTTCAATTACGAGATAACTAACGCTTTTTGCCTCCATCTTAATAGGAATCTCAACGTTGTAGTTTCGGTCAATTTTGTACTGTTTAGGTTCTCCCTCTTTCTCACGAATCTTGGCAGTTTCAGACAAGCCAGTATAATAGACTGGTAATTTCAAAGTCATCTGTTGTACCGTCCGCGTCGGATTATAGAGCATCGCGAGTCCACACGGATTGATCTGCGGGTTTGCATGTAGCACACAATCAATGGAGCGTCCATCTGGGCGGCGCACATGAATCAAGTCAGACTCTAATATTGTACGATACTTTTTGAAAAAGTCAACCCATTTCTTAACGACAGCTTTCGTCTCTTCAGTATCAAAGAGTCTGGGACCGCGATAGCACGCAATCACACCGCTGCCGAAGTTCTGTGCAAGATGTGATTCGTAGTCATCAAGGTGTTCGCAAAGCGGTTCAAAAGTTGCGGCTTGTCCGCCTCCGTGATACTCTACCAACGGGACGAACATCCACCCCATACTCGGTGTCTTTTCGTAAGTGCCATCGTAGATATTTTGCCGTGCAATCAGAATTTGCCGCTCGCGAGGTAAACTAAAATTCGTTTCGCGATAGCCCATACCGCATTTGTTTGAACCGTTGAGGTAATAATTATCTGGTGAATTGATATAGATACCGCGTTTTCGGCATTCGTGGTAAAAATTCACGCACGCTTCCCACTGACGCAACTGCGAATCTGCCAAACCGTTATGGTGTTCGTGCTTCGTTGAGGCGCAGACATCACCGTGATAAGGACCATCTGTCTCTATGATATCCATTCCAGTCGCATCCATAAAATTCAGCACACGCTTGACATAACCATCTCCCCATGCGCTCGCAAGACAAGCACTCTGCCCGAACCTACTTCCCGGCTGCCCAGTGTCTGGGTCAATACAGTTGAATTCTTCACCCACACCTCGTGAAGCACACATCAACGTATAACCACCGAGTTGGATACCTTTGCTATGTGCATAATCTGCCAACTCTTTCATTGTGGCGATATATTCAGGGTCTTCGCTCTCAATATTGTATCCGCTCCCAAAGGTCATAATCACCATCTCAAATCCGACTTCGGCGCACTGATCAATCGCTAAACGGACTGCGTCAGGATCGGCACTCCGAACATGCATCAAGATAGGATTCTCCGTGACCTGTGGCGCGACCGTCCTAAACATCTTGCGGCGTGCGAGTCCTTTTCGCTCACGCTCATCACTATCATGAAATATCTCAAAGGTACGAAAACTTGTAAACGTCTCTCCCGGTTGAAGCAACACACCCGGCCCGAGTGGATAGTGACTTGTCATCAACAGCGGCATCTGATAGCGATAATCCACTTGTGTCAGGTAATCCGCATCGGGTCCCCACTGTGTCGTTTCCATTCTACTAAAGGCATAATCGCTCTCAACATGTAGCCGATGCTGTTCCTGCTCGTTGACCGCAAGGATTTCACAGCTTAAGGCATCCAATTGAATCGGTTTTTGACCCTCATTGTGAATAGTGACCCACTTGGATAGTGCTGGAATACCTTGGTATAGTTCATAATGCACACTAACCTGAAGGGCATCAACGGATGGCGGCGGTGAGAACGCAACCGTCAGCGTCACACCCTCTGGTGGATATGCTGTTGTAGCATAACCTGTTAGGTTGTGCATTGATGATGTCTCAGTACGCCTTTTTACCCACGGATATAGTGTCTCAGGTTTACCGACTCGATATTCACGAAATTGAAATGCGTTCTCGTCACTGGTCAAGTCTGCAATCCACTCGTCATCAAGATAGGCGTAGTCGGGCTGCCCTTTCAAGCCACCTATCTCATATTCATGTCCGTCAATCGTAAGGATTGCCTCTGGTTTGATACCACGCAGCAGACTGCTCTCGGTAATTTGATTTGTATAATCCACTGTTGCGAAATTGGGTGCGGTGACGAACCTTCGCTGAATGAGTCCATTACCGAGAATAAGCTGATTGTCCGTTTCTTCTACCGCAGCGGGTTGTTGAAGGGGTTGGACTAACCAATCGTTTTGTTGTGATGTGTAGTGCATGTTAAGTTCTTTCTTATATTTTAACTTGAGTTTGGTATACACTGATCAGCAAATAACCGCAATCCCATTATGCAACTTCCTCAAATTCGGCTAAGTCGCGCGCATAATCAAGGCAAGCATGAATCTGCGTTGTTTTGAGATCGGGAAATTCAACAATGATTTCTTCTATGATATGCCCCGCAGCAAAGTAACCAAGAATAAGACTTACAGGGATCCTTGTGCCTTTTATACGCGGTTTACCCCGTAGTATTTCTGGCGTGCTAACAATGTGGTCTCTCCAATTTACAGGCATTTGTAATTCTCCAAATAAAGCCGGAACTATTGATAAGACTTGCGTTAGTTAACTACAGCGCATCTCATAAATATTTTATTGACATATAAATCAGAAAAGGAGCCGGACAAAGCCGGCCTGCTCAAAGTGGTGATCTGTCGTTAGCGCATCCGTTAAACCCCGCTGTTCCATGACAACAAAACTTGCACAGTCAACCAGACTCCACGTCTGATCCAATCTGTTTTCCAGTAACTTCCACGCTCGGACATCAAGCTGCTCGTCTATATGTAAGATTTCGATCCACGTTTCGGCGCGAATGCTGTGGATATAAGAAACACCCCTTGAACGTGGCACCCGCAAACGCTCACAAAGGGCAATGAGCTCACCCAGCACATAATTTGTCGTGACAACGTGCCGCTTTTCTTCCTGCCACTGTGTCATCAAGTCAACAGCCCTTGCATGATGACGTTCTTGAGATCGAAAGAAAGAAGCCCATCCAGAGGTGTCCGCAAAGACCTCATTCATCCGCATGTCCTTGTAATTCTGCCAGTAACCCATCACCGATCAACTCATCGTGGCGATCACTGATGTTATCCTCGTCACATTCCAACGTTCCTGCCAATGTCAGGAGTGGAGTTGCCTTATCCGAACTTTCTTGTTTTTCCGAGCCCCCTTCGACTACCCAAAGATCAGACTTCCGAAGAGCAACGAGATAGTTAAGGGCGATCTCAAGCTTTTCAGTCGAAAGTTGTTCAATATAAGCAATTGCTTGTTGTTTAAGTTCAACGTTTTTCATGATGCCTCAAATTGCTACACGTAACGTGAGTTTGATAAAAATGGGATGTTGGGTTTCGCTATCACTATTGCGGCAGAAGTGTCTTGAAAAACGGCATATTTGCCAAAATTATAAGGTTTTTAGTGTGTATTTATCGCTCTACCTAATCTACAGATTTATTTTCAAGCTCACGTTATAATTAACCATTTCCATAGTGATAAACAATTTTGCGGATTAAGGTGTCCTTCTTCCGATTCTGATTTAACATTATTTGCTGAGCACCATATTTTTCTATAATCCATATCATCATTTTTTGTATGGAAATGTAAGGCTTTATTCTCATTTTGCCATCCGATACATACATACCCATCTTCGTTGCTATAAGCAAAAGGACTAAACCATAGACAATCATCAGAATCTACTTGTTTCAGAAGTTCCTTTACGATTTTTATTGCATTCGTCAATGTCAACTTGGTCGGCTTTTCAAATCCTCTCCCGTCCCAGTCAAACTCAATCTCTACTATGTCATTAATAGATATGTCATTAATAGATTTTTCTATTTTTTGCAGTGTCCTATCTAATTTCATAAGGACATCCCTTTACTTGCATCGTTAGCGTTTTAGACTTGTTAATCTGGATCGTTGAGGGGACTGCCTGCGGTTGTTCAGTATTGCTGCTTTAAATAGATTTTAACATAACTATTGGACATTATCAAGATATAATTGATTGTCTGTTTCTTGGACTGTAGCGGGTTGGCGAAAGGGTTGAACCAACCAATCATTTTGTTGTGATGTGTAGTGCATGTTGAGTTTTTCTTATATTTTAATGTGGGAAGAATTCAATATCACCTTTTCAAATTCGCCCACTTCGTTGTGAGTTTACCATCTGCTTCAACAGCGGCATATTCTTCAACATAATTCAGCAAATTCTCCATGAAAAGCTTTGCCATGTCTTTCGTATTGTCATCGTTACCTACGATATGATATTTATCGGGTGCAATCGCCATCATCAGGAACTTGCCTTCTCCGTATTCTGCTTCCATGATGACAGGATCTCCCGAACTTTCCATCAGCACGTCAAATCCGTTTTGAGAAGTGATGACTTCCCAAACAGTAGGCCAACCTTGATGTCCCCAGCCTTTAAACTCTTTCTCGTCCATACGGTTGGGTTTGTTAAAGAGCGGATGATCCGCTGCCAGTATTTCAAAATCTGGGCTATCACGGTCACTCCGAACACAACTCAATTCAGGGGGCAACCAATCTACATTCGCTTCGTTCTGATCAGCTTGGGTCGGTTCCCAGACGATACCACCCTTTTCGACGAAATCTTGAATCGCTTTTGCATTCTTATCAAGGTTTTGGTGAAGTACAGCACTGTTAGTTGTCATGCTACCGATTAAGAAAATTTTATTTTCTGCTTTAAAAGTTAGCTGCCCACCTTCAAGCGCATCTGTCAGATCATCATACGCAACGTCGAATTCATCCAGTGTCTGACGTAACGCATCAACCTTTGTCCATTCGTCAGCAAAATCAACAACGGCAATTCCAGCGGCTTGGACAACCACTACGCTGATAACGAGGGTTAAAATATAGCATCCTGCAAATAAACGGGAAAACATAAGTTTATCTCCTTAGTTAGAAAGTGTTTACATTTTAAGATCTTTGTCAATACGTTCCTGTTTAAGTTTTTCTATCTCTTGTTGCAACGTTTCAATTCGTTGGTCTTGTATGCGCATCTCTTTTCCTTGTCTTGCCACAAGGATTTGTGGCAACCCCACAGCCACAGCGATCAAAGCAACCAATGCAATCATAAACCCAAATATCTGTGTCAATCGTCCTTCTACGCCATTGATCCGTTCACCTACAGCCTTTATTTCACCGCTTAACTTTGCGTCTAAAGCGTTGATTTGACCAGTTAACCTTTCGTCTAAAGCGTTGATTTGACCGCTTAACTTTGCGTCTAAAGCATTTATTTTTAAATCGACATATTGCTTAATCCGATTTTCAGATGCTTGAATAAGTTTGTCTATATTTTTAAGATCGGATGGTGTGAGTTCTGCAAATGCGTTAGTGCTTAGGATTAGAAAACATATCGCAAGGAGGAAAACTTTCTTTTTCATTTAATGTCTCCTTTAACGTAAGTTTATGTTAGTACGCGCGTGGAAAAATTGTGCTCTCTCCTGGCTTGCGCGCTGCAGACAATACACGCCCCTCGGAATCCGGTTGCTCCATCGGGACACATTTGATCTCGCATTATTAGTAATGTTCCTGACTCACATTTATCTCTATCCATGAAGCCCAACCGTATCGTTTTGCCATGTCTTGAGCAAAAGTCTTCGTTCTCCAGAAGTTAAAATAAGATTCGTCATTGTCCGCAAGGTGTTTCTTACCTCTTTTAATATCATCTTTTAGGTCTGTTTTAACTTCTCTGATGTTTTTTTAGGTCAGTATCTTCTTTATAATCAGAAAATTTTTTGAGAATGCTAAGAATTTCACCTTTATTAGCGTCTGCCATGACTTTCCTGTTCTGGAGGTTTTGACTCGGACTAAACAGAGTTTACCATAACAAGGCAAGAAATGCAAGTACGGCTGGTGTTTCTTTTTGAATCGCGGATTTAGCGGATGACACAGATTACACGGATTATTGACTCGGTCTATCCATTTATTTTAGATAGGATTAGCGTAAACGTGTCCACCAAGCATAAGTAGAAATGCCTATTTTTCAGTATCCCTAATCCGCGTAATCCGATAAATCCGCGAAAATCCGTGATTCAGATAACAAGTGCGGTTAGAAAATCCTTTCCGCTAAATCCGCGATTCAGACACGCATGCAAAAAACTTTATACACCCCTTTATCGCCTAAGATACTAATGCATATCTATAGAAAAAATATAACTGAGAATTGTCACTAAAATATAAGTGCCGACCAACACTACCCCAAACGGTCGTTTCAATTGACTGCCCGACACGAAAATCCCAATCCGAAAGACAATCAAAATAAATACCATTGCGGGAAACAAGAATTGGAAAAATTTGCCAGATGCTTGTAAGCCAGCTGGCGTTGCAGCGGCTGAAACACCAGCAACAAAGAGAACATTCAGAATATCTGCCCCTATGATGTTTCCGACTGCCAACTCACCATGTCCACGTCGAACTGCTGTTATCGCTGTTACAAGCTCCGGTAGCGATGTACCAAAAGCGACAAGTGTTGCTGCAATGATTTCCTCTGGCACGTTAAACCTAATTGCAAGGGTCTTCACAGTTGGGATGAGGATTTGTGCGGCAATAACAACAATTGCAATTGACCCAATGAGTTTAAGAAGTGTTATAAATGTACTAGATCCTTGCGGTTCTGCTTCAGCATCGTGTTCGGAGGTAGATGTTATTGAACCTGCCCATCGGATAGACTGCCACACGTACAATCCTAACAGAATCACGAAAACAATGCCTATGTATTGATAGAGAGTCCCGCCTTGACTAAAGACTTTCGCTGGTGATGACCAAGGAAAACATGCCAGTACCATGAGTATTCCAGCACTGACCTGAACATTGGACAACCGCGATGCTAACTGACGATTGAACGATAACGGTGCAATCAGCGATGCTAAACCGAGAATAAGTCCTGTATCACAAATAATTGAACCGACTGCGTTTCCGAGTGCCAGTCCCGGTTCGCCTTGGATTGCAGACAGCACAGAAACCGCCGCTTCGGGCGTAGTTGTGCCGATGCTCACAATCGTTGCACCGATAACCGCTTTTCCTAAACCCCACCGAGTTGAAAGTGTTACCGCTTCATCTACCAGCCAATCTGCACCTTTGCTGAGTGTAAAGAGTGACACTACAATTATCAGTAAAAGCAGTAGAATATGAAAATTTCGTATCCTAAATTCCAACCAATCTGCTTTGACAAGTCTGGCAAGTTCTGCGATCGCCTCTTTGTCTTGAAGCAAAGTGTGGAAGTTTGCATCACTGAATAGTGCTTGGACCCCGTTATCTTCTTTGAGTAGTGTTATGATTTTATTTTCTACTTTAGGTACTAATTCTTTTAAATGTTCAGGATTTACAACCACTTGGTTTAAGTTGTCAGCGGTCAATCCTGCTTGGATTTTAGGATCCTTAAATGCCTTCAAGACATCCGGAAGGACATTTCGTACATCGTTTTGCTGTAATGTTGTCTTATGTTTTTCAAAGACCTGTTCAGCAAGAGAGTTGTCCTTAGCAAAAACCACGTTTGACAGTAAACTATGAAAAACACAAAATAGAATAATTAAACAACTAACATAAGTTCGTTTTTCCATTACGCCTCCGAAATAAAATAGTTATGTCGTCCTGATAAATAGATTATCGTACAATCTCATCGCAGTCAATAAATTAGTGTCTGACCAGAGTTATTCATTTGATATCGTGAGGACAAAGATGGTATACTTGTATCAAGCCTGGGGGTGAATGGATTCGACGGTGGGCGAAAGCATGGTTGCTTTCAATTTCCATCGGAAGTGGGTTCAATTCCCACCACCTCCATAAGTGTCAACTCAAGGATTTTCTAAATATAGGAATCTTCTTCAGTCCCGTAGGGACGCAATGTTTATAGCATTATGTTCAACTAACCTCTTTAGTCCCGTAGGGACAGAATGTTATGGACTTGTCATTGGTATTCACATATCGTCCCTAATGAAGATTAAAAAATAAATTGGGTAATGTAGCGAGGTTAGGAAACCTCGCCAGCAGAGATGTACACTTGCTGCTGGCAAGGTTTCCTAACCTTGCCAATTACCGAAATATTTACTTAAACTTCATACGGGACTAAAGAGGGCGTTTATGGCGTTTTTCTATAAACATATCGTCCCTACGGGACTGAAATGTGGGACGGTCCCAATCGTCGTGCCTATTCAGAAGATTTTTAGAACAAGAAATATTTTCTTAAGTTGACACCTATGGGTTCAATTCCCACCACCTCCATCTGAGCAAGTCGCTACACCTCAACCGATCACTTCCCGCGCTTCCAGGACCTTCGCAACAACTGTTTTGACATCTTCTTCATCAACAAACGGTGATAGGATAAACGATTTCAAAGCAACAATCGGTTCTCCATAAGTGGTTTTACGGTAGCAATCTGTTGTGGAGATAAAAACACCGCGCCCTTCCATTGCCTCCGCATTAACATATTGAAAGATTTCTTGATTGTAAGTATTGTGCGCGATCAAGCTATCCCGATAAGTAATATCCTCAAATTCCTGACGTTTGATTTCAAAGGTATCTACACCGACTGGATAGGCGCGGAAAAGGGTAACAGTCCCGAAATTTCCGCGGTTCAGCACAGTTGTGCCTTCGTGTCCTTCCAAGTGTTCCCGTAGAAGCTGCGTCATTTCAACGATATGTCCAAGAATAGCGCGTAACCCCTCCTCTCCGAACAATTTAAGATTAGCAAGCGCGGCAAGTGGGCCTGTTCCAGCCCTTGAGGTTTCAAGCGTGAACATTCCGGGACGATACTGTCCAAAATGATAGAGATAAGGCATCTGTTCAGGAGACCGTTTCAACAAATCCAGATCAACCTGATCTTTGACAAGAACGAGGCTGGAGATATAAGGCGCGAAACCTGTTTTATGAAAGTCGATACCAACGGAATCTGCAAGGGAAAGATGTCGGATACGTCTGCATGCGCCGGCTAAAGCGCGGATGGTACGCGGGCGAAAGCCTAATGGGTTTACCTCAAAATCGTAGTCGTTAAATACTGACCATGCCCATCCAATCACTGCATCAGCGTGAATATGCGGTATATAGTCAAGTTCAAATTCATCAACAAGGGTTTCTCGCAAGACCACGATCTGTAGTAAATTGTCTAAACCGAATGCGTCGGTAGTGCCCAATGTAGCAATAATACAAGCAATCTTTTTTCCATCTGTGAGTGCTTTTCGGAGCTCTTGTTCAAGTAACTTAAGGTCAATCTCATTTTCGACCGTTGTCGGAATCGTAATTAGATTGTCTGTTCCGATTCCGAGCCAACTTGTGATATTCGCTGCACAGTAGTGGCCTGTATCCGACACAAAAACGACAGCATTTTCGGGTGTTCCTTTTTGCATTGTCTCTGGGCAGGCTTTTTCTAACCCCATTTTTACCCCATAAAGTGTCGTTCCTGTACCACCAAAGGTAAACACGCCACTCGCTTGTTCCGGATTGTATCCGATCAATTGTGATGTCATTGCGGTGACCTCAACTTCGGCTAACGCAACGAGCCTGCTAAATTCATCCCAAGCGAGGTTAGGGTTGTGTAGAGAAGCGAGGAGTACTCCTATCAAACTCGGAATTGTAGTCGGTGCAACAACGTTCTGTTGCGTGCGGGGATGTCCGAAGATGGTCATACCCTCAAGATAACTGACAAGATCCTCAGTTACCGCCTCAACCGAGGACATGGTATCCGCTAATTTTGTCTGTTTTGCTGCTTCAAAATCACCATGAATGATAGAACCGAGGAACGGCAGATGTGTTTTTAGGGCGTCTACCTGGTCCAAGGCGCGCATCATGGAATGAACAAAGTACGAATCATGTATGGTATCAGATATTGGTTGAGGGAAAGCAAGTCTTATTTTTTCTAATATGTTGCGGTATGTCATTTTTTATCCTACAGTGAAGTGTATTCTAACAAATACTTGGCTCAGAAAGTGCCTGTTTTATGGATAGGATTAAGGCTTAGATATGAATAAACGTATCTGTGTCCTTTATAGTAAAATCTATAATTAATGGGACACTTCTGTAGGGCAAATTGTTAGTTTGCGGACTAATATGCACAACCTAACAGGTTATGCTACCACTTCTGTTGTCGGTTCTGTTTCCAAAATAGGATTATCAAAGTATCCCAATAATTTCAAAGTTCACTATAGATAATATGTTACCAGAATATCAACGCCTTTTCAAGTCCAAAACTTTAACCATTCTCACACTTTATGTTACAGGTTGATAAATATCCTGCAGCATGGCACAATATTGTCGGTTCTGTTTCCAAAATAGGTTATCAAAGTGTCCCAATAATTTCAAAGTTCACTATAGATGCTATGATATGAGAGGGAGTCAAATTTTTGTTTTCATTCTTTGGTGCGTTGATGTATAATATATTCAAGGAATAGATTAGAACAATTGCAGAACACGATTGGAGGAAATATGAGCAACGAAAGTAAATGTCCAGTGATGGGACACTCTCATGCACGGGGCACTATAGCAAACCAACAGTGGTGGCCGAATCAGTTGAATCTGAAGATGCTCCACCAAAACCCACCCACATCCAATCCTATGGGAGGGGATTTCAACTATGCCGAGGCGTTTTTGACACTTGATTTGGATGCCTTGAGAGATGATGTGTTTAAAGTGATGACAACATCGCAGGAGTGGTGGCCCGCTGATTACGGTCACTACGGTCCCCTCTTCATTCGGATGGCGTGGCACAGTGCAGGTACGTACCGCATTCATGATGGACGTGGCGGGGCAGCTTCCGGCACGTTACGTTTTGCCCCCCTCAATAGTTGGCCCGACAACGCGAGCCTTGACAAAGCGGTCCGGTTGCTCTGGCCGATCAAGCAGAAGTACGGCAAGAAGATCTCGTGGGCGGACCTGATGATCTTCGCTGGGAACTGTGCCCTTGAGTCTATGGGGTTAAAAACGCTCGGGTTCGCTGGCGGACGAGAGGATGTCTGGGAACCTGAAGAAGACATCTATTGGGGAAAGGAAACCACGTGGCTGGGCGATGAACGCTACACCGGTGATAGGGATTTGGAGAAACCTCTCGGTGCCGTTCAAATGGGCTTAATCTATGTGAATCCGCAGGGACCGAACGGTAACCCGGATCCGGTCGCTGCAGCAAGAGACATCAGAGAGACATTCCGTCGTATGGCAATGAACGATGAGGAGACGGTTGCGCTTATCGCTGGCGGACATACATTCGGCAAAACCCATGGCGCTGCGGATGCGGACGAGTACGTCGGTCCCGAACCGGAAGGAGCTTCTCTGGAAGAGCAAGGACTCGGTTGGAAGAACAGCTACGGTAGTGGCAAAGGCGTACACACGATTACCAGCGGATTGGAAGGTGCCTGGACCGCCACGCCGACCAAGTGGGATAACAGCTTCTTTGAAAACTTGTTCAACTACGAGTGGGAACTGATAAAAGGGCCTGGCGGCGCGTGGCAGTGGACCCCCAAAGACGAATCTGCACAAGACACCGTGCCGGACGCTCACGACCCTTCAAAGAAACACGCTCCGATGATGCTCACGACCGACCTATCTCTGAAAGCAGATCCAACCTATGAGAAGATTTCCCAACGATTCTATGAGAATCCAAACGAGTTCGCAGACGCATTTGCTAAGGCGTGGTATAAGTTAACTCACCGCGACATGGGACCTCGTACACGGTGTCTCGGTCCCTGGGTTCCTGCGGAACCGCAGCTGTGGCAAGACCCTGTCCCTGATGTCGATCAGGAATTGATTGGGGAGCAAGACATCGCTGCCCTCAAGGGCAAGTGCCTCGAATCAGGGCTGTCCATTTCCCAGCTGGTCTCGACTGCTTGGGCATCTGCGGCAACATTCCGCGGTACCGACAAGCGCGGTGGCGCGAATGGGGCGCGTATTCGCCTTGCACCACAGAAGGATTGGGAAGTCAACAATCCACCCGAATTAGAGAAGACACTTCAGACCCTTGAAGGAATTCGAGAAGAATTTAACGGATCGCAGTCCGACGAGAAGCTGGTCTCGCTTGCTGACCTGATCGTTTTGGCAGGGTGTGCAGCAGTCGAAGCAGCTGCACAGAACGCTGGGATTGCCGTAGTAGTCCCCTTCACACCGGGGCGCACAGACGCGTTGCAGGAGCAAACCGATGTGGAGTCATTTGCGGTGCTTGAACCGACTGCTGATGGATTTCGCAACTATATCGCAAACGGACACGAGAGAACA
Organism: Candidatus Poribacteria bacterium; assembly: GCA_965221425.1. Lineage (GTDB taxonomy): Bacteria > Poribacteria > WGA-4E > WGA-4E > WGA-3G > MSPOR6. Next base: position 4,009,146 of record OZ244889.1, read on the forward strand.
GCCGAAGAGTTACTGGTGGATCGGGCACAAATGCTGACGCTAACTGCTCCTGAGATGACGGTTCTCGTCGGTGGTTTACGCGTCTTGAATACAAACGTTTGTGAGTCAGGATTTGGTATCTTAACCGACCGTCCCGAGACGTTGACGACTGATTTCTTCGTGAACCTACTTAACATGAACATTGAGTGGACGGCATCCTCTGCAAACGAGAATATATTCGAGGGACGCCATCGCTTGACAGACGAGATCAAGTGGATGGGCACCCGGGTAGACCTCGTATTCGGTTCAAACTCCCAGCTTCGAGCGATTGCGGAAGTCTACGCATGTGATGACGCACAAGAAGCATTTGTGCATGACTTCGTGGCAGCATGGAACAAAGTCATGAATCTTGATCGCTTTGACCTTGCCTAATCTTGATAAGTTAGACAGTGGAAGCGTGGAACTCTCACGTTTCCACTGTTTCCAATTCGTTGTGATAGATTTGATAAGCTGATGACGCATCTGTGCAACAGATTGAAGAATTGAAAATGCTGCTGTCAATCCTTGACACGTTGATTCACAAATTCAGCAGAAAATAAAAAATATATAAATTTACTTGACAATTTATGTCAAAATAATTTATGATAGAATTAAGACCAAATAAATTAAATACATAGACAAGTTATCTGTTTCATGACATCAAATAAAAAAAGCATCCGTTTGTGGCCCCTATTCATCATCGTTAGTCTCACCGTTTTAGCGTTCGGGTTAGTGTGGTCGATGGATGCAGGTCATCGCGCGGACAAAGTGGCACTTACGGTTTTAGTGCTCATCATAGCGGTTTTTCTGGGGATAATATGGTTGTTATGTCTCTCCCGCTTGGCATGGCGGGTTAGATTCCTTTCCTTTGGTGCCATTCTTTTATGTGTTGCTGCGTTCGTAACCCTATTCCGCTTTGATGGATTCAGCGGTGACCTTGCCCCAAAATTTGAATGGCGCTGGCGCGGGGAACCAGAGAGTTATGCTGCCCTTGCTGAGCCGCAAACCCTATCAACCGCAGGCCCGCAGGCAGATTTTCCACAATTCCTCGGACCGGACAGGAATGCTATAATCACCAGTATCAAACTCAATACAGATTGGAAAAATAATCCGCCAGAATTAGTGTGGAAACAACCTATTGGTGCTGGATGGTCAGGTTTTGCCGTTGTCGGCAATTCTGCAATCACGCAGGAACAGGAAGACGAATGGGAAAAGGTTGTCTGTTATGACTTTTTCACAGGGAAAGAAAAGTGGGCACACAGAGATAAGGCAAGGTACTATACTGCACTTGGTCAACTCGGTCCACGTGCAACGCCAACTATTGACGGTGACCGTGTCTATACTGTCGGAGCAACAGGTATCCTCAACTGTTTGGATTTTGAAACAGGTAAACAGATTTGGTCAACAAATATCTTTGAGGAAAACAAGGCAAAAGCCCCGCCCTGGGGTGTAAGTGTTTCACCGCTTGTTCTTGATGAACTTGTGATTGTGAGTGCTGGCGGTGCTGTGGCGTATCACAAAGGGACAGGTGAAATCGCGTGGACAGGACAAAGAGTTCAGAGTGCCTATAGTTCACCCGTTCTTCTAACCTTGGCAGGTACTGAGCAGGTTGTGTTATTTAACAACGGTCTTGTTACATCTCATGAACCTACTACTGGCGAACTCCTATGGAAACAGCCGTGGCCGCCAGCCGCAGAATGTGCTGCGCAGCCGACACCCCTTCATGGAGACAAGCTTCTCGTCTCCACCGCTTATGGTGTCGGTGCTAAATTATTTCAAATCTCAAAAAGTAACCCATCACAAGAATTCAACGTTAATCTTTTATGGGAAAGTATACGTTTCAAAGCAAAATTCACAACTATTATTTACTACGAAGGCTATTTATACGGGCTTGATGACGGGATTTTCGCTTGCATCAACCCCGCAGATGGAACGCGTCAGTGGAAACGGGGACGGTACGGCCACGGACAGACAATCTTAATATCAGATGTCTTGTTGGTGCTTACCGAATCTGGTGAAATTGTGCTTTTAGAACCGAATCCAGAAGCACATAAAGAACTTGCACGATTCACTGCGTTGCATGGGCAGACATGGAATAATCCTACACTCGTTGGAAATTACCTGCTCGTTCGCAACAGCCGAGAAGCAGCTTGTTACCGGTTGCCAATAAAATAAACGGCTTCCGCGTAACAGCATCACTACAATATCTTAGATGCTATCATACCCCACATTTATCGGGGACATTTTACATAAAAAGAGGAAGACAAATACTGATGAAAGCGTATCTTAAAAATATCTTTAAATTATCGGTTTGCTGTGGACTTATCGTCTTACTCTACGGGACCACAGTAGTTGGATCTAAGTACGATCCAACAATAGATTCACCACTTGAACAAAATATTGATGACTTTGTGAAACAATTCCGTCGTAAAGGGCCTTTGGCATCAACTGATAGGACCAGTTTCGTTGTTTACGATCTCTCAAGAAGCATGAAATTGGTTTCTATCAACGAAGATACGCCAAGGATGGCTGCCTCGTTAATAAAAAACTTTGTCATGCTCGTGTATTTTCATGAAGTGAAGCAGGGACGTCTGGTACATACCAAGAGAAATCGCCATCATTTGGAGCAAATGATTAAGGTAAGTTCAAACAGTTCAACGAACTATTTTATAAATTTGGTCGGAGGACCTTATAAAGCAAACAGGATTCTAAAAGCCAACTATCCTTATTTTCAGCAGACGAAAATTGTTGAAAGAATTCCTTCAAACGGCCGAACATATAAAAATAAGACTTCGGCACATGATTTGAATAAGTTCTATGTACAGTTGTGGCGTGACAACCTTCCCCACTCCCATAAAATGAAGGTGTATCTTGGTCTTCCAAATGGAGACTACATCTACAAAAAGACGCGTATCCCCGCATCAGCGAAGGTTTACAACAAAACAGGGACTGTTTATGGCTTGATAGGAGATAGTGGGATTATCGTGATGCGTGATCCACAGGGAAAACTCCGTCCTTATGTATTTACCGGACTGATTGAAGATCGAAGCAAAGCTTATGGAAGACGGCGTATCTCCTTTGGGGCTTGGGTTAGTCAACGTGCAAATGTTCTACGCAGGGTTTCAGAAAGAGCTTATGGTTACATTTATAAAAGCTACGGTGGACGGTGGTAGGTTTATCGCTTGCTAATAACCTATTTAAGGGACTTCATGGCATCCATTGTTAATATCGGCAGGCGAATTGAACTCGTACCGATTGACCCACATTTCAACAATATTACGATTGCACTTTACCGTCAGCAGCAAGGGGAACGCGCTGTTTTCCGAGTGCATACCTACAGTCGTATTGAAGGTGCTGCAACACGGATTGAAGATGTTGTGCAGTCAATGAAAATATTAGGCGGCATGCAGGAAACTTCAGATGGAATGCTCTATTTCCCTTGTGGCGAAAGACATGAAGCAGCATGTAGACGTGTTTTTTTAGAGGCATGCAAAATTGAACCGAATACACCGGTTGAACCGCGTCCATTGAACACGCTGGATAAAAAATCTAAACTCACTATTACTGTTGACTCTATGGGAAACGGTGTCTACCGCGTTAAATCAAATGGTGAAGGGCGTCCTGCTGAACGAAGGGTTTCTTCGATTGCTGGCGGCTTGATAAAATTGGGTGAAATGGAAGTTGCCCAGGAAAATAAAGATAATACTGTCGCCTTTGCGTGCGGACAGTCGCACGATGCGCTTGTTGGACTGCTATTAGTCCGTGCTCCAAACGTCCGAGTTATTCTACGCCAAGAGGAAGCAAGTGCTTCCCGTGGCGTGCTATCTGCCCCGAGTCAGCAAACTTGAGGTATGAGGTAATTCACAGTGCATAACGAAAATAATCAAGTTGTCAAACCGATGTCCGGCCGTGAACGTGTGCTCGCTGCGCTCCGCAACGAAGCCACTGATCGCACCCCAGTTTGCAATCCTACCTCTGTTGCCACCGTCGAGTTGATGGACTTAGTTGATGCTCCCTTTCCGCAGGCAAACCGAGAACCTAAATTAATGGCGAGACTTGCCGCGACCGGCTATACCGAACTCGGCTTTGACACCATTATGCCGGTTTTTACAATTATCCAAGAATCAAGTGCGCTCGGATGCAAAATCCAGTGGGAACAAAAGGATAACTGGCCAACCGTCAAGATGCGCGAACCAATCTGGGAAGATGTTGACGACATCACTATCCCTAACGATTTTCTAACACATCCCGATACGCAATGTGTGCTTGAAGCGATTAAGATTCTGAAAAAGGAATACGGTGATGAAGTCGCTGTCATCGGCAAGACGATGGGACCTTGGTCGCTCGGTTACCACTGCTTCGGTGTTGAACCGTTTCTATTGCTGTCGCTTGATGATCCCGGAAAAACGAAACTCGCTTTAGATCGAATGAAGGAAGCGACTGTACAATTCGGTATTGCCCAAATAGAAGCAGGTGCGGACGCTCTCACACTCCCTGACCACGCAACGGGTGACCTCGTTAGCGGTGAATACTACCAACGGTATCTCCGCGACCTGCACATTGAATTCGTAGATCGGATTCCGATACCGCTCATCCTACATATCTGCGGACGCACAGTTGATCGGATGGAGTACATCGCGCAAACCGGCATGGCTGCCTTCCATTATGACTCAAAAAATGAACCCAAAGAATCGATGGACATCGTTAAAAAGCGGATTGCTCTTGTAGGCAATATCAACAATCCCGAAACACTCTTTGCCAAAGAACCGGAAGACGTTAATGCGGAAGTCGTGAAGAACCTTGACGCAGGCGTGCCGTTGATTGGTCCGGAGTGTGCTATTCCGCTCCAAACAACAATCGAAAACCTCCAAGAAATTCCGAAAGCTGTGCAGGAATGGCATAAAGCACAGTAATAATATACAGATTACCACCGCTCCTTGAAAATCCACAATATTCCAAGGGTTAAATCGCAGGTTCAGACACTTGTCGTGAAGCGCTCTTGTAGGAGGGATTTGTCCGCCCGATTTCTTTTGTAGGAGCGACCTCCTGGTCGCGACCAGGAGGTCGCTCCTACAGTAAGAGGTTTTAATGAAAAGGCAGAATTATTGGAGAATTGAATGGTTTTGGGTTAAATCGCAAGTTCAGACAACTTAACAGTCTGTCCCCCTGCCTCTGCCGATTGGTCAGCAGCAAACACAACGCGATGCGTTTCAAAAGCTGTATCAAAATCGGTTAATGGCATCGGTTCGTCCTGTCCAATACTATCTATGAATGCTTGGAACTGTGGTTCATACGGATGGTCGCTTACATCACCAGAGTCAATGAGTGACGTTTCAAGGTTGCTCCATCTGCTTTTGTCCATACCTTTAATTTTGGCTGAATAGATACGGTTGTCAAGCAAACTTCCTTCGCTGCCAACAAGATGGATGTGGAAATAGTATGGCTGCAGACAATCAACACAAGAAGTGACCTTGCCTATCTTCTGACCACCTTCAAACTTAAGTAGACTCACACTAGTTGTTTTATATTCGTAGGGTTGAAATGCTTCACCTATGGATTGTGTATGATAACTGGTGACCTCCTCAACATTACCATCCATGAAAAACAGAAGAGCATCAAGTGCATGACATCCCGCAGTGAGTAAGGTGCTACCGCCAAAGTCCTTTTTGATGTTCCATTCATATTGTCCGTACCAAGGTCCGATACCGTGATAGTAATCCACCTCTGCATAGTGCAGTTCACCAAGCAAACCGTTATCAATCACGGAACGGATCATTGTAAAGTGTGCGCTATAGCGGCACTCAAAACAGACACATACGCTAACACCCGCAGTTTTTACGGCATCGCGGATAGCTAAAGCATCTTCGTAAGTGAGGCAAATCGGTTTTTCAATGATGAGATGTTTCCCCGCTTTTGCTGCAGCAATTGCCTGTTCCGCATGAAAGGGATGTGGCGTGCAAATATCTATGATGTGGATATCTGGATCGGCGAGCATCTTTTCATAATCAGTATATGCCTTAAGCGGTGTGCCGTAAGTATCCGCTAAAACAGATTCATCGTGCTCGCGGCGTGAACAGATAGCAGTAACATCTGCTCCAGTAACTGCTTTGAATGCCTCAATATGCGCGCCAGCGACCCAACCGAGACCAACAATTCCAACGTTTAAGTTCCCCATTTAAAAACTCCTTATACGCAATAGTTTCAGATATTTTAGCACAGTTACGGAATTTATTATAGTAAATCCGAAAATATGTGGACATCTCAATGTCCAACAATCCCGAGACGTTCTCGCTGGCGAGGAGGGGAATCATGCAGCATGCCATACGGGGAATGCCATTAAGGCATTCATACCGTTGATTTGGCGCATGCTGCCACGCGCATTCATACCCGGGAAATGACTAAAGACGAATACGCGTATGGCATTCGCCATGATTCATACCGTTGATTTCTTGATTTCTTCCTAACCTCGCCAATGTCCAAGTAATTGCGGTTTTACTATAAGACAAAATTTTGTTGATATACAGTTGAAAGTGTCGGGTAGTTTCGCGAAATGCCAAAATTTTTTTGACATAAAAGAGAAAATATGCTATAATATTCTATAATTGGCAAGACATATTTTTAGAACAAATTTAACAAGTCTTCTCACCCACCACAATTTGCATCATAAGGAGATGATTCCGATGGACACCAAAATTTCCGATGATTTCCCCCCGAAGTTTGAAAAAGAAGGGTTAACTTTTGACGATGTTTTGCTTATTCCTGCGGAATCGAGTGTGCTACCGGATGACGTTGATACAAGCACACAGTTGACGCGGAATCTTCGGCTTAATATCCCTATCTGTAGTGCTCCGATGGATACTGTCACCGAATCTACCCTTGCTATTGCAATTGCGCGGGAGGGGGGTATCGGCATAATTCACTACAACTGTTCTATTGAGGAACAGGTATCTGAAGTTGATAGAGTGAAACGTTCTGAAAGCGGGATGATAACTGATCCAATTACGTTAACAGCAGATAAAACGATTCGCGATGCGCTTGAAATAACCGCACGTTACCGCATTGGTGGTGTCCCTATTGTCACTGAAGACGGTTACCTTGTCGGGTTAATTACTAACCGAGACCTCAAGTATGAAGATAACCTGGACCTTCCCATTACTGCCCGGATGACACCAGCAGACAAATTAATTACCGCATCCCCAGGGGTTACACTTGACAAAGCAAAACAGGTGCTACATCAATCTCGGAAGGAAAAGTTACCGATCGTTGATAACGATTTCCGTTTATGCGGCTTAATCACTATCAAGGATATTGATAAAGTGCAAATGTTTCCGTACGCGTGTAAGGATGACATGGGTCGCTTGCGTGTTGGTGCAGCGATTGTGCCATCAACCACTTTAGAAGACGTGGAAATGTTGGTGAAGGCGGAAGTAGATGCTCTCGTATTAGACACGGCACATGGTCATTCCAAAAATGTAGTCCGGTCAACAGAGTACATTAAATCAGAGTTTCCAGATGTTGAACTTGTTGCGGGGAATGTTGTTACCCCTGAAGCGACGCGAAGTTTGATTAACGCTGGTGCGGATGCTGTGAAGGTAGGGGTTGGTCCTGGGTCCATTTGCACAACGCGTGTAGTTGCAGGTGTTAGTATTCCACAAATCACTGCGATTTACGATTGCGCACAAGAAGCAGACAAAGCAGGTGTGCCTATAATAGCAGATGGCGGTATCCGTTACTCAGGTGACATCGCGAAGGCTATCGGTGCAGGTGCAAGTTCTGTGATGATAGGTAGCCTACTTGCAGGGACAGATGAAAGCCCGGGGTCTACAGTTATCTATCAAGGTAGAACCTATAAGCTTCATCGTGGAATGGGTTCGCTGGGTGCTTTGCGAAAACGAGGCGCGGCTCTTGGAGAACAGGTTAGTGACGAAGAAATGTCAAAACTTGTGCCGCGCGGTATTGAAGGGAGAGTGCCCCATAAAGGCAAACTGAGTAACTATGTTTATCAATTAGTAGGTGGGATTCGTTCTGCTATGGGGTATTGCGGCACACCTGATATTGATTCTTTACGCAGAGATGTTCAATTTGTGCGCATGTCAAGCAGTGGTTACCGAGAAAGCCATCCGCACGATATTGATATTACGGAGGAAGCACCGAACTACACAGTCGCAAATCTGAACACATAAAAACTATTTGACAAGATTGTAAGTTAGGTAAAGCGCAAGTGAAACCCAACGCTACAGTACGTTGTCCAAATCAACATCAGATACACGGGTAGCATTTGTCGGGTTTCACGTTGTTCTACCCGACCCACACAGGATTACACATAAATAAGAAAGAATTAATTTTGTGAAGTATAATCAGAAAGGAAAATGCTTATGAAAGTTAATGAAGAGATGTCATTTTGGGATAGACTTTATATCCCAGCGTTGATTAAGGGGATGTTTACAACGTTAAAACACATCCCGAAGAAAAAATTAACAGTTCAGTACCCTGAGGATCCGCGAAGCGTAAATGAACGTAATGACCGGTATAGAGGGGTTCACAAACTAACAACAACTGACAAAGATGAAATTAAGTGTGTTGCCTGTTTCTTATGCGCAACCGCTTGTCCCGCAGATTGTATAACGATACAAGCGGCACCTGCCCCGGAAGGTTGGACAACTAAAGAGGGATACCAACGTGAAAAATATCCGGATGTTTTTGAGATAAACATGCTGCGTTGCATATTCTGTGGTTATTGTGTTGAAGCGTGTCCTGAAGATGCTATTCGTATGACAGGATTAACGCTGCCGCAATATTTCCGTGAACGTCAGGAAGAAGGTGAAAAACTCGGAAGCGCCCGTAGTGATTTCATCTTTAACCGTGACATGTTAGTTGCAAACAATGACATAGCTCAGGAAGGACTTAGCGTTGATGCGCGGTAAGAACTTATGTAAACAAGTTGGCTATAGTGCTTAGTGCGCGCTTGTAATACAGTTAGTGCTACTTTTTAGGAAAGAAGGGACTACCTGTAAACTAAATATGGTATCACACCCCCCGTTTCCGAATAAGCAATATCAAATACTCTACGCGGACCCGCCCTGGGATTACAAGGGTCAACTCCAGCACACAGGTACTGGCGGCAAAGACAGTGGTGGCGCAATTAGACATTATCCGACCATTTCTGTATCAGAGATGGCGCAATGGAATATTGCGGCTATATCTTCTGAAAATTGCCTGCTGTTTATGTGGAGTTCATCGCCTCACCTGGACCAAGCAATCTTGTTAGGAAAAGCTTGGGGATTTCGCTGGGCGACAGTGGCGTTTGTCTGGGATAAATGTCGCGTAAATCCAGGGTTTTATACAATGAGCCAGTGCGAATTGTGTCTTGTATTTAAACGTGGGACAATTCCCCGGCCCAGGGGACCGCGAAATATTAGACAGTTTGTCCAATCGGAGCGGACAAAACATTCAGAAAAACCGGATGAAGTTCGGCGCCGTATTGAGGAGATGTTTCCTGAACAGAGCAAACTGGAGCTTTTCGCACGCAAAGAAGTTAAAGGTTGGGACGTATGGGGGCTTGAAATTAAACAAGAATTGAACACGGAAAAAATTTCGTCAGAGTCCCAACTACAAAATAAAAGGAGAACACATACTAATTGACGCATGCAAAGTATATCTTTTAATTTTCACTCTGACTCACTTTTTACATTAACTGATAAGATCAAAGCCAGTGTTGAGGGCCGGATGAGTTGGGGAGACACTTTTGGAATCGGACTCGGTAGCAAGAGTAATAAACATTTGATTGTCTGGACACCCAAGGTGACATCTGAACGTCAGATACTTCCCGGTTTTGACTCCAAAGATGGAGAACTCACTTTAAAAATGAAACAGCGTCCAGGGGCTTGGGTATCCTGGATAGACGAAGCAAAGGTACAATCTTCAGCACTCGACGACTATGATCGCGTTCACAAAAGTGTGCAAGAGTTAGAACGCAACACACGCCAAATCACCGATTTTGCTGACGGTGTTCTGGCTAATATCACTGTCCAACACTTAGGAAAATCTCTTACACTCTCTGAGCTGACGGAAGAGGTTTTACAATCGCGTTTGATAATGCCGAGTACCATCAAAACAGGCGGTTTTGTTCTTGCAAAGACAGCTGATACCGATTGCTCTACCGCAAAGGTTGTTATTCCTGAACAAACCCATATCCACAGAATACATCTGAACGAAGATGCTGTGCTTACAGAGGTTGAAAAAGAAGGGTACGACACGGTTTTGGTAGTGCTGCGCACCCATATTAAAAACTATCCTGATCTTGTTGACTTAGGATACAGTTTGGCACTTCATGAGCGTTTTTTGGAACACGAAACTTCAGAAACGCAACCAGCCGTCCGAGTTTTATCAACAGCCGCTGTCTATGATCCACTTGAATCTCAAACGTTGAAACTTGTTCCAGTAGCATTCAACGCGTCATCTAAAGAAATTGAGGAAGCGATAACAAATAGTTCTTCAAAAATTGAAGACTATATGGCCAAAGCCAGTCAACATGCATATCAGTTGATGACCCAATTCCATCAGGGAGTTGAAAGTCGACTGAGGGCTTTGATGCTCAATCGTGGGCAACGGATTCATAATAAAGTGTGGGATGACCTCGTTATTCGTGAACTACGTAATACGATAAGGGCATTTTCTAATTTCTACGCAAACTATCTTGGTGAACATTTTGAGGAGGAAGCAACAAAAACAACGACAGAGATACTTAGAGAAAGTATTGATCCAATCATTGAATTTTGGCAACTACAAGAGAACCATCAGTTTACACTCAACCACATGATTCAATCAAGTTACACCTTGACGAATCAGATATTAGATAAGGCAGCAGCACTTTTCCATGATCTTGTTTTTGAAACAAATTTCATCACGACAGGGCTTATTGTCCCAGTTGAAGCAAACATTTTTGAGAATGACCTGCTGTTAGATGAAATCTATTTGCCTGAATGGACATCCGGCACTGTCCGTGAAAAGATGACACGGATCGGCCTGAGATCCACTTTACACCCAATGCAAATTGAGAGAATGCGAACCGTCTGGCTGACGCTTCTTGAGATTGCTAACTTTGCCAGTAAACACAATCAGGATTTTGAAAAGGTTATCCAATCCCTTGAAAATATTCTGTTAGCAATGAAATCTGCAACTGCTCAGCGGAACAACCGTGCAAACCGGCAAACACAACCTAAATTTCCAGGGTTTGAAGTCACAGACACGGAGTTTGAAGAACTTTTAACGCATGTGAAAGATCATTTTCCAACGATAAAGCGATGGATTGAGCAGGCACCACGGGAAACTGAGAAACTCCAGACGTATTACAATACGTTGTGGGTGTTAGTGCTTAATGGAAAATATCGTGAAAAACTCTTAGGCGATTTCAAACCTACCTGTGACATCAATCTGAGTGTGCCAGACCAGACGAAGCGATTAATGAACCTCACGTTGAGTAGTCAACTTGTTGTAGAAAACGAAAAGGATCGGAAAATTTTGGAACGTAACCTGAATCGTGCTCTTGTTGTGAAAACTGGACATAATCTGCGCGACATCACGACATCTGAAAAACTGGCTATTCATGGAGATGTGACACTCTCTTTGCTTCGCCAAGAATTGGTCCGGTACGATGAAACGTTGACCAAACGTGCCACCCGCCTCACAAATCCGACACGAAAAGGGAAAAAACGGAATGCGGTTCAAGCACACAATAACGGCAACGCTACTTCTGAGACGATACAAGCGGAACAGACAAAAGTCACTGAAATGATTGCGTTTTTGAAACCTTATAGAGAATCAGAGGTTATAAGTACACTCGCGAACGCCGGACTTAATAAAAATGCCGCTGAACTCGAAAAAATTCGGAAACAACAAGTACTCAGCTTCGATTTAAGTGAACTTCCTGCGATAGATGAAACGTGGCTCACTGAAATCAAGACGTTAGAAGATTATCCAAATCTACGCATGTTCCTGCTTCAAAATAAGCTGCCGATTTCAACAACGGGACGTATTTTGATGGAATTACGCGGTATCTTGTCCGACTCTCTTTTTAATCAGGTTTTAGGGCTTATTCAGGAGGTCAAAGAACTCCAAAACAGTAGTTATGAAGGCGAAGTTTTAGACCGATTTATTGCCTATATTTCTGAAAAAGTATGGCGTTGGGAATTAACGCAAATTACATCTGAGGAGCTTCCGGTTGTCGTAAAGGAAAAGGTTCTAACTTCGGCAATCTGTTATGAAAAAGAGGTAGAGGCTTTAATGGAGTACGTTGAACGCTATGATGAATTGCTACAGACTAAACTAAAAGCCGATTCTGAGATGAACGTTGAGCGTGAAAACCTTGAATCACGATTTCAAGAAATTGTTGAGACTCTTTTATAGGAACAAACGGCATGAAAATAGCATTATTAGGATCCGGTCAGTTAGCACTTTCGGTTGCTTGGGGTATTTGTCATTCGGAATTAGCACAAGAAGTTGTTTTTTTCACAAATACGCAATCCAGTGGCAAACATGGAAACCGCAGTTCAAGAAACTCACGTCCAGTAGCCGACAGTGTCCAAGATATTACGCTTGCAACTGCTACGAGTGCAAGCGATACTGCAGTTGCATTCACAGATTCCGGCGAGGAACTATCTAATTCTGACGTGGTTGTTCTGCTGCCCGCATCCACCCCTTTTGGTTTTCACTCAGCACAAGCATTGAAGACAACGAATCTTTCAATAGCGCGTCAGATTGTGCCGAAGGTACTGGAGCGGACGCAAAATGCTAAATTTCTGGTTGCGATGCCTTTTGCCAACTATATATCGGCATGGATACATCACACCCACGGAACAGCAGCAGTGATCGGCATTGCAAACGGTGTTTCTACAGCCCATCTAAAATCAGAAATAGCGACTCGACTTGGACTCTCAGTGAAAGATATATCCGCATTGGCAATTGGAAATGACGAAGTGACATATCCATTGCCACAGTATTGTCGGGTAAACGGTATCCCGCTCATGCAATTGATGGATGAGTCGGATATTCAAAGTCTATCGGCAGCCGTTGCGGAACGTTGTCCATACACTTCAGCGAGTGAATATACGTTAGTAAGTCATATTCTTCAAGTGCTATCGGCAATCAGCTTAGATAAAAAGCGGGTTATGAGTGTTGGCACACGGATTTCAACGGACACGACATCGGTTTTCCTGAACGTTCCATCAAAAATCGGTAGTGATGGCATAGAGCAGATTATTCCATTAGAATTGACAAATCCGCAACGCGAACAGTTTACGCAACTTGTTGCACAGAGTGCAGCGTCGCAGAACTTTAGTTGAACATACACCTAAGCGTTCATCCACGGATAGGTATATCAATCATTGTCAATTGTCTGAATCGCGCATTATACGGATTCGCAGGGGACACGGATTAGGAAGAAGTCGCTCCTACAGAAGATAGACATAATAACGCAGATGAGAAAAATATATCAAAAAATCCCAGAATTGATTGAATCGGATCAAGTCGGTGCTTACTGCACTGTTGTTGAGACCAAAGGTTCAACACCGCAAAAACCGGGGGCAAAACTGCTGATTCTCCCAGATTTGCGCAATATCGGCACGCTCGGTGGTGGTTGTGTAGAAGCGGAAGCGCGCCGACAAGCCATCGGGTTAATGCAAGGTGGTACGCCTCGGTTGCTTCAATTTCAATTGGATAGTGATTACGGTTGGGACGATGGTCTTATCTGCGGTGGAAACATGAAAATCTTTATAGATTTGCCGAAATCCCCCGTTGAAGCTGAGATGTTTATTCGCCTACAAGAACTGAACGCAGAGAAGGTGCCACTCATTTTCGCAACGGTTGTGGAGAGTGAACAGCAAGGTGTAGATGTTGGCATGAAAATGGTCTTTGCGGCTAATGGTGAACGGATCGGCACATTAGGAAATTCAGATTTAGAAGCGGATGTAGAGATCCAAATCTCCACTATTCTTGAAGAGAACCGTGTAGGTGTGTTTCAACAGAACGAAACTACGTCAGTTTTTCTTGAACCGCTTCAGCCAAGACCGACTCTGCTTATTGCGGGGGCAGGACACGTCGGTCAAGCACTTTGCCACCTCGGTAGCTGGTTAGATTTTGACATCGCAATCATTGATGACCGAGCAGATTTTGCTTCAACTGAACGGTTACCGGAAGCAGACGAAATTATTATCGGAGATATTGCTGAGGAATTACGAAAATATCCTATTAATCATTTAACTTATGTGGTCATTGTAACACGCGGACACCAGCACGATGAGTCTGCCCTTCATAGTGTTGTTGAGTCCGATGCACGATACATCGGATTGATCGGTAGCCGCAGAAAAATAAAACTAATCTTTGATGATCTGTTGGAGGTTGGTATACCGATTGAAAAACTGCAACGAGTTTACGCACCGATTGGGCTGGATATTAATTCCAAAACTGTGCCAGAGATAGCAGTAAGCATTGCGTCACAGTTAATTCAGGTACGCAACGGCGCAGAAAAGCCGCAAGCTTTTGACGCACAACCTGCCCGGATGCCAACCATAAAATTGTGAGAAGTTGAAATGAATCATATTAATTTAGATAAAGATAAAACCTATACACTTGCTGAGGTTGTAGAGTTTGTACAGACAACACTTGAAGCCGTAAAAGGAAAATCCGAGCACTGTGATTTCCAATTCACACCGACAGATGTGTACTGGTTGTTGCATGATATGCTCAGGTATATTAACCAGAACGTTAATGGTGAATTTGCCTTGCGGAGACTGGAAAAAGGCACCTACCGAGTGCAATATAGGACTGAAGAGGCACAAAAACAGAGAGCGGCAAGAAAACTTGAAGCTGAAGTACGGCAAACAGCAGAATATTTAGAAAAGTTAACAGGACGCCGTCCGCCCTGGGGTTAATGCATAAGTTTCGATTCTTTTGAGGCACTATGCATTGTGCTTCACAGATCATTATAAAATGACTTTTTAAGGAGTATATTTCGTGAATCAGCAACAAAAAGTAACTGTTGAAGATATTGAAATGTCGGTAGATGCGTTAGATGCCGAAAAAGCTGCCAATATCTTTGAAGAACACGGATGTCTTGTCGTACGGGGGCTGATGAATCCTTATATTGAGGCAATTCATGAGGATATTGAGGCTGCCGCCGCAGAATCTTTATCGCTACTTGACGAGGCACAACAGATTGTTGAAGGGTGGCGCACACCGAATGGCACGCTTTTCATTCCTGCTCCACAAGGATATGATCGAGATAAACAGATTATGGTGTTGGCTATAAATTATCAGTCAAGTGCCGCATTTTTCCATTCTGCTTTTGATGAAAAAGCTATAAGTATCGTTGAGGCGATATTAGGACCGAATGTTGAAATTTTCGGTAATGGGCAGTGTCTCTATAAAGAACCTGTAGGTGGACATCCGAAGCACCTACATCAAGACTCCGCGTACTTTGAGCATCGTTATCAGGGACCTGTCGGTATTTTGAACTATGTTGTAGACACGGACCTTGTGAACGGAGCGTTATATGTCGTACCGGGTTCACATCGCCTTGGACAACTGAAGCACGTGGATACGTTCTCACACCTTGGCTTGGCGGAGGATGAGTGGCCCTGGGAAAGTGCACTCCCTGTTATTGGCAAGGCTGGTGATTCAATCTTTTTTAATGTCAAAACGGTACACGGCTCTAAACAAAACATGTCAGACAAACCGCGACCTGTATTTATCAACCGTTACCGGCGGACAGATGACTTTGTGATAATTGGCGGGACAACAACCACAAATCGGACAGAGGCGGAGAAGCGAGCTGCTGCAGCGGAAGAAGCAAAGAAATCCAATAGTGATCGTGGTTTGATGGTGCGAGGTTTCCGTCCATTTTCTGCATAGAGAGAATTCAAATCAACACACAAACCGCTCTATCACTGGAGCGGTTTTTTTATATGATCTTTACAATTTGACATCTCATACTCAACAGAAATAAAACTTGAAAATTTTTATTTTATTTGATACAATGAAATAAACCTTATAGAAAGTGAGACCTGTGTATGCAGATTCCGACAATAATTGATAATGTAAACGGTAATACTCTCCTTAAAGCTCTTGAAACCCTTATACTGAAAAGTGTTAACTTAGATATAGCGACAGGAACATTTGAAATTGGAGCATTTTTATCGCTCGGGAAAACGTGGCAACATCTTGACGGAATTCGGATTCTCATGGGGGACGAAACGTCAAAGCGGACAAAGGAACATCTAATTGAGGCTTTGCAAACAGTCACGGATGAAAGTTTGGAATCCGAAAAAGAAAAAGATGACACCTTGCAAGGTCTTGCAGATGTTCGTACCGCAATTCGTCGCGGAAAGATTGTGATTCGCGTTTATGATCGTGCAAAATTTCACGCGAAACTCAACCTGATGCAAGCAGAAGACTCAAGCCCTGTTAACTTTTCTACTGTCGGTAGTTCTAATTTTACCTTGCCCGGCCTCACCCAAAATGTAGAATTAAACACCTTTATAACAGACTCCACACATATTGGCAAACTTCGTGATTGGTATAATGACCGTTGGGAAGAAGGAACTGAAGTTAGAGCGGAGCTGCTTCGGGCTATTGAACGACATCTTAAAGAACATCCGCCATTTACTATTTATGCGAAAGCACTTCACGCTTATTTTGAAGGACGTGAAAAACCTGCAGATGAGTGGGAAGAAAATGAATCTGTTATTTACCGAACACTTTCACAATACCAAAAAGACGGTTACCATGCAGCACTCCAGATAGCAGACACATGGAACGGTGCGCTTATCTGTGATGGTGTCGGTAGTGGTAAAACATACATCGGTTTAATGTTACTTGAACGCGCATTGGAAGAAAATAAACGCGTGCTGCTTATTACACCAAAGTCAGTTGCAGAAAGCGTTTGGAACAGTCAGATTAAGCGTCAACTTCGATCAAAGTCAAAATATAGACGCTTGCTTAGGGATCACTTCGATCTTAAACTGCATACAGACCTTGGTCGTAAAGGAGGTATCAGTGAAGACGACCTTGAGCATTTTCGGGAACGAATAGATATTATTATTATAGATGAGGCACACCATTTTCGGAATGCAAGTTCCAATCGTGGCAAACTATTGATGGATATTGCAAGAGGAAAAGAACTCTATTTACTTACCGCCACACCAATCAATAACAGTTTAGACGACATTTATCATCTAATTAACTATTTTGGACAGGATCAGAGAAAGTATTTCTCACGTATCGGCGTGTCTAATTACCGTAAACACTTTCGCGACAGAGAAAAACAACTTGAGGATGAAGGGACGGAGATAGCGGAAAAGGTGGAGGAAGACGATCTGCTGCGTCAAGACCCGATATTAAAACAGGTACTTATTCAACGCAGCCGTAAATACATTAAGGAATCTGAACAAGAGTCAGGTGTTGACATCCTTTTTCCCAAACGTGTGATTGAACCAACAGTAGATTATTCGCTCAAAAAAGTCTACGGTTCGCTCTATGATGAACTTAGGACTGCTTTCGACAGAAATTATCCGTTTATCAATCTGGCAATCTACAACACAGTCAGGTATCACAAAAAGCCAGAAAAACAGTTGGAGAATCGCCAAAAACAGATTGTAGGTCTCATTAGAACACTTGTGCTAAAACGTTTGGAAAGTTCATGGAGATCATTTGAAGCCACCGTTGAGAATTTGCTTCTTAAGATGGCAGAATGGCTCAAAATATATGCACCAGAACGTTTTGAAATGTGGGAAAATACGAATCGGCGATGGTGGAACGTTGTGCAGGATCACATCCTTGAACGTCTTGAAGAAGATGATACCTTACAAGAACAATCTCAACAAGTTTTCAGACTTCAAGAAGATAGAATTGCATTTGAAACTTTACAAACGTATGTTACAGCCAATCCGCTTGAAGAGGAAAATGACATCGCTTCGGTTGAAACTGAAGATGAGTTTGTTCCTAAGGACCATGATTTAGACAGATTGTTTGGCGATGTTGTGGACGATATGAACTTCTTGACGCTGCTTCTCAGTAAAATATATAGATCCTTCTATGCTGACGAGGTGGGTGGCGAACCTGACACCGAAAAAGATGATAAACTTCAACAACTTTTGAAACTCTTAAAATCAGCACCTTATGAAAAAAGACTCATCTTTACCGAATTCTGTGACACCGCCCGATATCTTTACACACAACTGCAAAACGCAGGTGTTGCGGATATCGCACAAATTGATAGCCGACGTAAAGTAAATCGTGAAGAGATAATACAGCGATTCTCCCCTTTCTATAACGGCAAAACACCTTATCAAAGCGGAGAACCTGTTAACACACTTATTACGACAGACGTTCTCGCTGAAGGTCTTAACTTGCAGGATGCGTCCGTTATTATTAATTACGATCTGCATTGGAATCCTGTACGTCTGATGCAACGTATCGGTAGGTTAGATAGACGACTTGACGCGAACATTGAAGCGAAACTCAACCGCACGGACCCAACCGTTCATGTCTGGAATTTCCTACCACCTGCAGAGCTTGAAGACATCCTTAGACTTCGGAGGCGGGTTGATGGCAAAATTCTACGCATCAGTCGAACTCTCGGTATTGAAGGGAAGTTTGTTTCACCTGATGATGATGATGAAACATTGCGCCTCTTCAATGAACGTTATGATGGCACGGCAAATGTTGAAGAATTAATGAATCTGGAACGCCAACGTATCTCCGAATCGCATCCTGAATTGTGGCGTCAACTGCCAAACCTGCCAAAACGTCTCTTTTCAGGCAAAGATGTAAACGTCAACCCTTCACAGATGCGTAATCGCGATGGCGAGATAATTCCCCTCAAACGTATTGGTGATGTCGGTGTTTTCTGCTGTTATGAGATGCCCAAAGTTGAGAAGCCCAAAGATGAGAAATCAAAAGGTGAAATTAAGTGGTACTTCTATGACTCTGACAATGATTCAATTATTGAAGATGTTAGTGGTATTTGGCCCGAAATCCGTTGTGATATAGAAACGGAACGTTATACTGAAGAAGGACCAGGCGGACTTAGAGATGCACTCAAAAAAGTTGAAAAGCACATTCAAAAGTATCTTCTGAAGATACAAGCACCGATGGGTGAAAAACCTAAACTCATCACATGGATGGAGATTTGTTAATACTTATATCTTTACTGTTAAATTTACAAAGGAGGCTGCCTATAAGGCTATAGTGATAAGATGCGTACCGATATTTCTTACGAATTCCAAAAAGTCCACGACTTCGAATCTTTAATTACGTTTTTACGAGATACACTCCGTTGGCCCATTCCAGATGCAAAATTAGAATTTGAAGATGTTACATTTGACTGGGCAGCAGAATATCTAAGACTTAGTCATGAAATTCAAGCACGGATTATCAGTTGCCGACAACTGCGAATTTTTGACCTTGCGTTTGATCTACCCACAAGACACCGTAATCTTGGCAACGATTCTCAACAGATGCAGCTTTTTGACATGAATACTTTGGATAATCAAGAACCATGGGGAATCTTTATTGTTGAATTTGAAAATGATGTAAGAATTGATGCCTGCCGGACCCTTCTGCGTCGGGTTGTTCGAGGTCTTGGAGGTGGTCCTAATCACTCCGCTTCACTTCCTTTTTGGAGCTACGACAAACTTCTCTTTATTTGCACTACTACAGATTTTCAAAACATCGGTTTTGTACGCTTCATGGGTAAAAAAAATCGCCCTATTGTTGATGACTATATTCCACTGAACGATTTTAAATTGGAAGTGTGAAGGAAAACGAATGCCCCAGATTACACCAAACGACATTCAAAACATCCGTGACTTTGACTCGCTTTTAGACTTTTTCCGTGATAAACTTGATTGGCCCATCCCCGAAGATGTTGAACTTGAAGATGTGGCATTTCATTGGTCCGCCGAAGACCTTGATCTTGACGAACCTACTGAAGAACACATCGTCGATTGCAAACAGTTGCCACCTTTCCCACCCATCCAATCCACATTGTTTGGAGAAGGAACGCAACCGTGGGGTATCTTTTTCCTACAATTTAACAGCGAGTCTGTTTATCGTACTGCGCTACGGCGTGTGCTACGCGGACTCGTTGAGAGGCGTGACCAAGATCCAGACCTACCCGCTTGGCAACATGACCAACTTCTCTTTATCTGTACCACAACGGACTATCAACGTTTCGCCTTCGCGCATTTTGCTGCAAACGCAAACTGGCGACGTTCTGTGCTTTCCATCTTTTCTTGGGAACAGGGAGATACACATATCCGCACGCTTTGTGAATATAACCTCCCAGCACTCGCTTTTTCTTATGATGGGTTTTCAGATAATGAAACTTGGTTAAATGCATGGAAAGAGGCATTTGATGTAGAGGCAGTTACCGATAAATTCTTTGCTGACTACCAGGAGGTTTTTGAGAACGTTGAAAATGCTGTTGAAGGTATTCCTGATAACGAATCAGAAGCAAAAAGACTTTATACTCAACGCCTCTTTAACCGACTGATGTTCCTACGGTTTATTGAAAAGAAGAGATGGCTTACCTACAACGGTGACCGCGAGTACTTACGCGCCATGTTCGATGCTACGGAAGCAGAAACTGATCAAGACTTTCTCAATGACCGACTCTTTTACGCTTTCTTTTTCGGACTCGGTAGTGAACTGGATTTAGACGAAGAATTGGATGAGTTTGTTGAAGCAAGGGGAGAGGTGCCATTTCTCAACGGTGGTCTCTTTGAAAGAAAAGATTATGAATACGATCATCAACACGCTATCCATATTCCTAACGACAAATTTGCAGAAATCCTACAACTATTTGAGCGATATAATTTCACAGTAACTGAATCTACACCGCTTGACGTTGAGGTAGCAGTTGACCCGGAAATGCTCGGAAAGGTGTTTGAAGAACTCGTCACCAGTAGAGAGGAAACCGGTAGTTATTACACACCGCGCCCAGTTGTCTCCTTTATGTGTCGTGAAAGTCTGAAAATCTGTCTCAAAAACAAAACCGACGAAACAGAGGAATGCCTTAAAAAGTTTGTTGATGATGCAGACGCAACCGAAATTCGCGATCCAGAAAAGGTATTAGAGGTGTTACAAACGCTCCGTATATGTGACCCCGCGTGCGGCAGCGGGGCATATCTGCTCGGAATGATGAGCGAATTGCTCCGCTTACGAGACGCGCTTTTCAAGAGCAGCCATATTGATTCAAAATCAACATATCAACGTAAACTTGATATTATCCAACAAAATCTTTACGGCGTGGACAAGGACGAATTTGCTGTTAACATCGCTATGCTTCGCTTATGGCTCAGCCTTGCTGTTGAATATAAAGGGGACACACCGAAACCGCTGCCAAACTTAGACTATAAAGTCGCAACAGGGGATAGCTTAATCGCTCCCGCACCATCAGAAGAAAATATAGGTTTCGCAGGAAAATTCATTCAGGATATACAGGAACATCAAGCAGAGTATATGGTTACCTATAACGATCCTGATAAACAGAGACTCCGAGAGGCCATTGCCGAACTTAAAAGAAACCTTCAGGGATGGCAAGCGAACCCGGATGGCTTTGTGTGGGAGATTGAATTTCCAGATGTGTTCCAAGAGGGAGGATTTGATATTGTAATTGGCAACCCGCCTTATGTCCGCCAAGAACGCATCCTAGAGATCAAACCAATTTTAGAACAGCAGTTTCCAGAAGTTTACATAGGTACTGCGGATCTCTATGTTTACTTCTACAAACGCGGGACTGAATTGCTCCGCGCAGGTGGAATTCTCACCTATATTTCCTCAAATAAGTTTATGCGGGCGGGATACGGTGAAAATCTCCGAGCGTTCTTTAGGCATAAAGTACGCTTGCATAGACTCCTTGATTTTGGGAGTGTACAGGTTTTCAAGGCCAACATTGATACTTGTATAGTCCTTTTCGAATGCGCTGCGTCATGTGAACACTCTTTTCTGGCTGCTACTTTTTGTGATGAAGTAGACATCCCTCGTCTTTCTGAAGCTTTTCAAGAGCGCTCTTTTACAATGGATGCCTGCGACTTACCATTAGACGCATGGGTGTTGGCATTGTTGGAACCACTGAAACTACTCAAAAAACTACAACGGATAGGGATGCTCTTAGGAAAATATGTAGATGGAGGTCTATACATGGGTGTGAAGACTGGATTTAATGATGCGTTTATCATTGATGAGTCTGTTCGTCAAGAATTGATTGAGGCAGACACAAAAAGCGAGGAACTCATAAAACCAGTGCTAAGAGGAGGCGATCTTAGTAAGTGGAAAACAAAAAGTACTAATCACTATTTAATTTTTACTCGTCACGGTATTAACATTGAAAAATATCCGGCAATCAAACAGCATCTGAGTCAGTATCGGGAGAAACTTGAGCCAAAGAAAAGTCGAGAGCAGAAATCTGGAAGAAAAAAAGGAAACTATAAATGGTATGAAATACAGGATGCAACTGCTTATTATGCAGAATTTGAAAAACCCAAAATAATTTACCCAGAGACAGGGAAATCCCTGTACGGCTGTTATGACACATCTAAGACTTTTGGATTAAACACAATTTTTTTCATCCCTACCAATGATCTTTCAGTCCTCGCTATTCTAAATAGTAGACTTTTTGATTGGTATGCGCGGTACAAGTTTCAAAATCTGAACGACCCATGGGCTGATGGTGGCTTGCGGTTTTTTGCGCAATTTATGCGGCAGGTTCCAATTGCTGATCAGACTGAAGCACAGAAAACAGCGTTGTCGGAACTTGTTGAACGAATATTGGCAAACCCGAATAGCGATCAGGTGCGCGAAATTGAGCAAGAAATAGATGCATTGGTGTATGAACTCTATGAGTTGACAGATGCGGAGATTGAGTTGATTAAGCGGACATATCGGGATGCGGGAATGGATGTGTAAGGGGTTGACACGCCTTATAAGTTTTTAGATTTATATTAGATTGGAATTGTGGTATACTTGTCACGAGCATAGAATATTGAATTGGAGGACATGGATTGTTAAAAGTATCAAAGTTTGGTGGGAGTTCCCTTGCCACAGCAGATCAGGTTCGCCAGGTTTGTGATATTATCACTGCCGATCCAGCACGCAGATTAATTGTCGTGTCTGCCCCCGGGAAACGTCACAGCCAAGACATTAAAGTAACCGACCTGTTGATAGCAGCTGCATCGGAGCGGCTGATGGGAAAAATCGGTGCCTCTGAATGTGCTGAGGCAATTGAACGTTATCGGAACATCGCTACTGAATTAGAACTCCCTGCCGAAGTTGTTGAACCTATTGCCCGTGATTTAGCAGAACGTCTTGAAGGCAGCACAGATGATGCAGATTTCTATATGGATACAATGAAAGCAGGTGGCGAAGACAATTGTGCGCGGCTCATTGCACAAGTGCTGCAAGCACGCGGCGTAGAAGCACACTATGTAAATCCGAAGGATGCTGGCTTACTACTTTCAGACGAACCAGGGAATGCGCAAGTGCTGCCAGAAGCATATAACCGTCTACGGAATCTGAGCGAACGCCCCGGCATTACGATTTTTCCGGGATTTTTCGGTTATTCCAAAGAAGGGCACATTGTAACGTTTTCTCGCGGTGGATCAGACATTACAGGTGCTATTCTCGCCAGTGCTGTCCGGACAGAGGTCTACGAAAATTTTACAGATGTTGATTCCGTGTTTGCGGCAAACCCTTCTATTGTGTCGGATCCTGCTCCCATTTCAGAACTAACCTACCGTGAAATGCGCGAACTCTCCTACGCTGGTTTTTCTGTATTTCACGATGAGGCACTTGAACCCGTATATCGTGCTATGGTGCCCGTTCACATCCGAAATACGAATAACCCGAAAGCTGCAGGTACATTGATTGTTCCGCACTGCAATTCGAGGAAAACTCCTGTTGTTGGTATTGCCGCCATGAGCAATGTCTGTTGCGTTTATCTCAGCAAATATCTGATGAACCGACAGATCGGTTTCGGCAGGCGACTGCTACAAATTTTGGAAGGCGAAAACATCTCTTTTGAACATGTTCCATCTGGTATTGACAATATGTCTGTCATCCTACGTGAAGAAAATCTGCCAGTTGAAAAAGAGAAAAGGGTTGTTGAAAAGATACGCCAAACGCTTGCACCTGAGGATGTATCTGTAGAACGTGATTTATCTCTCATCATGGTTGTTGGTGAAGGTATGCAGCACACCGTCGGTGTAGCTTCACGAGCAACAGGCGCCTTAGCAAGTTCGAATGTAAACATAGAGATTATTAACCAAGGTTCAAATGAGGTCAGCATGATGTTTGGTGTAAAGTCAACAGATATGGATACAGCAGTTCGAGCACTCTATAAGGAATTTTTCAATGGTAGTCGTAGCAGCACAACCGAATGAATTAACAGCTGGCAAACTCTCAGACACTCACGTTGAAAAAGCGATTAAAGCAATCCGCGTTGATGGATGTGTCGTTATAGAGAATATTATCGCCCATGAACACCTGGATATTTTGCGAGAACGGATGGATGCCGATTCGCAAAAGTTGATTAAGGCAGAAAAATGGGGTGGCGCAGGAATGCTGAAGAGACATCTTCAGCAGGGACCGCCGCCGTTTGCCCCGTATATTTTCAGCGACATTGTTGCGAACCCTTACGTCGTGCAGGTAACAAAGGAACTACTCGGTCCAGGGGTTTACAATAATTTCTACAACGGCAACACAAACTGCCCTGGCAGTGGCACGCAACCACTACATAGAGACGGTGATCATCTGTGGCTACGTCAGGAGGTGGCACATCCTGCAGCCGAGGTAGTTGTGAATATCTCACCTCAGGAGACAACGGAAGAGAACGGCAGTGTGGAACTCTGGCCTGGGTCGCATCTGGACGTTAGTGGACGACATATAGATGACGCACATGAAGCAGAACGCCGCGAAATCGCGCCGCCTATCCGCGGCAACGCGAAAAAAGGGAGTGTGTTGATTCGAGATATGCGGCTTTGGCATCGAGGCGTTCCAAACCTGTCCGACAAACCGCGCCACATGATAGCCATGATTCACCGCGTCCGCTGGCTACGTTCTGGCAGACGGTTGAAATACCAAACCGGATGTGAAGCCGCTTTTGAAAACAGCGAACTTGACCATAATGCTGAATTTGTAGACGAGAAAATGGATGATTATCTTTTCAATCCAAAGTTCTAAATTTGAGTAAAATTCCTATTTAAGCCACTTGTAACCATATACGGTGGAGATAATACAGTTCACAATAGTGAGTGTCTTATGCAAAATGAAACCAATTGGCTTCCTGCAGAGCCCGATCTCAAAACAGTTTGCGAAAAATATAGTGATCCCATCTATTCGCTTTCACAAGCGGAAATGCCTGCCATTATTTTACGGAATGCCTATTCTCCCGCACAATGTCAAGGACTCATTGATAGATTCACAAACATGGGATTGATGCGTGACGAAGCAGACATCAATTCTGCCGACAAGCGCACCCGAATAGACATCGGAACAAGCCTTGGCAATCGTGGTAGTGATAAAACCCGTTTTTTAGCGCATGCTGAAGCAACACACCATCTTTTTCAATTTCTTTTTGATGGATTTGATGACCCCGTTGATCTGATTTACGAATCCCTCGCTGCGCTTTCCCCCGGAAAAGAGGTTAAAGTTGCAAATGAACCTGACGGTTCACTTTACGGCCCTGCGATCTTCCGAGTCCACTACGAAACACATAGCTATAAACCGCACATTGATAGTGTTAAATACCGTGAACAGCGCACCGATTATGCCGTTTACCGCTTTGAACATCAGTTCGCGGGTGTGTTGTGCGTCCAAAATGCGGACGCCACTGGAAAAGGAACACAAGCTATCCTACACCGATGCCTTTGGTCTGAAGACATTCAACCGCATATTACTGCAGAAACGTTTGACAGGTACGCAGCAGAAAACGGAATAGAAAACTGTCAGGTCAATTTGGAACAAGGGGATCTTTACTTTTTCAACACACGGTGTATCCACGAAGTCCCACCCGTCCAAGGCACGCGTGCCAGAATAGTTTTGGCAGTATTCATCGGATATTCGCCAGACGATGACGAAGTGTTTGTCTGGTCATAAACTCTTACGACATTGACATCAATTAGCATCTGCAGCAAAAGCACTGCGTATTTGCTACCGCCAGCCCACTAACCTATACCCTTTTCCCACAAAAAATGGGTGTGTAAAGTTTTTGTCACTTATCTGTCTGAATCACGGATTATCGCGGATTTCACCGATTGCGCGAATTATTGTTATGATAATAACAGACTTTTCTGACAACAGAATTGCATCATTCGTCTACAGGATACTAGGACGCTAATCCGATCAAAATAGTGATCGGACAATGAATTAAAATCCGCGTAATCTGCGTAATCCGTGTAAATCCGCGATTCAGACAAGTTTGATGCGTCTTCCTGGTGGGGCAATATTCTGTGTGACAAAAATTTTACATACCCAAAAAATTGGCACTTTCACTGTCTTTGTGATATACTTTAGAAAAAGACATTGCTCGAATTGTTTGGATTTAATAGATAATAGTCAATTACTGTAACAGGAGAATTACCCTAATGAAAAAGACACTGTTTTTAATTTTTTTAGCCCTAATTTTTATTTTCTCACTTTTTCTATCCGAAACCTTTGCTCAAAACCCTACACAATTCAGTTTACCCGAAAACGCGAGAGCGCGGCTCGGTAAAGGTAGACTAAGTGAGCTTAAGTATTCGCCAGATGGTACGCGTCTGGCAGTAGTCAGTTCCATCGGTATTTGGCTCTATAATACGCAAACCTATGAAGAAATTAGCTTGCTCACTGGAGATACACAGACTGTCTACTGTGCTGCATTCAGTTCGGATAGTCAAACCCTTGCCAGTGGTAACAGCGATGGCACAATTTGGCTCTGGAATGCTACAACTGGAGAATACCAAGAAACACTTACGGGGCACACAAGTGTGGTTCGCAGCTTAGCATTTAGTTCAGATGCCCAAACCCTTGCCAGTGGCAGTAGTGACACAACCATCAAACTCTGGAATTATATTGCCTATGAACATCTGCAGACACTTCCTGGACATTTTGATGCTGTTACAAGCGTTGCTTTTAGTCAGGGTGGAACACTCCTCGCAAGTGGGAGTTTAGACGGAACTGTCCGGCTGTGGGATGCTGCAACTGGTGAACAACAACATGTCTTTACTGAACATGAAGATGCTGTTTATAGTGTGGCATTTAGCCCAACTGAAGGAACGCTCGCCAGTGGCAGCGGTGATAGGACTGTTCGACTTTGGGATACAACCTTCCGTGTACCAAAGCAGCCAATTCCAGGACATGCAGGCCCCGTTTATAGTGTGGCATTTAGCCCCAATGGAGATACGATTGCAAGTGCAAGCGCAGATGGTACCGTCATTTTGTGGAATGCTGTTTCTGGTCAATTTCAACAAGTCCTTAATGAACACACAAATGTTGTTTTGAGTGTTGCGTTTAGCACAAGTGGGGGAACACTTGCAAGTGGGAGTGCTGATGGAACTGTCCGCTTATGGGATCCTGTTTTTGGTGGACAACGGCAGGTACTTACTGGATATACTAATTATGTTTTGGGTGTTGCGTTCAACACTGATAGTAGCGTGGTAGCAACCAGTGGTGCAGACAATACAATCAATTTGTGGGATGCTGCCACAGGAGTACACCGACAGATGTTGATAGGACATGACGATTGGATCTGGAGTGTTGCATTTAGTTCTGATGGAAATACGCTGGCAAGTGGCAGCGATGATAGAACTGTCCGGCTATGGAATGCATCTAACGGTGAACACCTTGACACGCTTACTGGACATCAAGATTGGGTTTGGAGTATTGCCTTCAGTCCTAATGGATATACACTTGCAAGTGGGAGTCAAGACAGAACTATTAAAATATGGGATACTGCTTTCGCAGAGGAATTGAAAACACTCACCGGACACACAGGCGCGGTACTGAGCGTTGCATTCAGTCAAGATGGAAAAACAGTTGCAAGTAGTAGTGCTGATGGCACGATACGACTGTGGGATATTGCTTCTGGTGATGAAAAACAGGTCCTTATTGGACATACAGATTTTGTGAGGAGCGTTGCATTCAGTCCAAATGGTAATATGCTTGCCAGTGGCGGAGACGATAACACTGTCCGAATATGGGATACAATCTTTGGGATTGAACTTCACACGTTTACCGACCACACAGATTGGGTTTGGAGTGTTGTCTTTAGTGAGGATGGCGGCACACTTGCGAGTGGGGGTAATGATCGGACTGTCCGTTTGTGGGATACAGTATCTGGTCAACCTCTACAAACACTTACCGGGCATACAAGTAGTATCTTGAGCATCGCCTTAAGTCCGAATGGTGGGACACTTGCGAGTAGCAGCTTAGATGGCACAACGCTGCTATGGAATTTTACACCATCACCTCACACTTATGCCACTGTCAATTTTTCGCCCTCCCATCTGCAGCCTCCTGCAATCGGGGAACAACTCACGCTCTCCCTTAATATTGAAGATGCAGGAAGCGTGGCTGGGTATCAGGCAACCATTAGGTATGATCCCGCCGCACTCCGTTATATCGAAAGTGAAAATGCTAATTTTTTGCCAATGGGAGCGTTTGCCGTTCCACCAGTTATTAAGGAAAACGCCGTTACGATTGCGGCAACATCTCTTGCGGGAGAGAGTTTTGGCGCAGGAACGTTGGCTACTATAACCTTTGAGGTTGTTGCGCCCAAAGCATCTACGTTAACCGTATCCAACGTACGATTGACAGATAGAACAGGTAACGTCTCTTATGCGCGCGTTGGAGTCGGACAAATAATCGAGCCTATGCGTCAACAAGCGGATCTGAATGGCGACGGTATTGTTGACATACAAGATTTAACCTTAGTTGCCTCAAACTTTACACAAGAAGGTGAAAACCTTGCAGATGTGAATGGTGATGGAGTCGTCAATATCGTTGACCTTACCTTGGTTGCAGCCGCTATGGCGAATTCCTCAGGTGCTGCACCTCCAATCTGGAGTTATAACTTTGAAAACGCTCCGACAAAGGCAGAAATAGAACAGTGGTTACGGGATGCGCAACAATTAGCACTAACTGATCCTGCTTTTCAACAGGGTATCTTAGTCCTTCAGCAACTTCTTGTAGCATTAACGCCGCAAGAGACAGCACTCTTAGCAAACTATCCGAATCCGTTTAATCCGGAGACGTGGATCCCGTATCAACTGGCAGAACCCGCCAATGTGGCTATCCGCATCTATTCTGCTGATGGACAGTTGATACGCACCTTACTTTTGGGACAGCAGGCTGCTGGACTTTATCAACATCGGAACCGTGCAGCTTTTTGGAATGGTAAAAACGAGACTGGTGAACCTGTTGCAAGCGGCGTGTATTTCTATACCCTCACTGCTGGCGATTTCACGGCAACGCGCAAGATGTTGATATTGAAGTAAATTTAAAATGACTACACATTATACCAAACTGGAATCCCGCACCAAAATACTCATCATGATGATTTGTGGTTGCCTTGTCATTTTACTGGATAGTCCAACCGCATTGCTAACATGTTTCCTTGCCAGTCTTGTATTAATCGCTATATCAAAGCCAACCTTAAGGCAAATCCGATTGCTATTCATCTTCCTCTTTTTTACAACGTGGGGATTGATTTACAGTCAAGGAATGTTCTACAACGCATTTCCACGTACGGTCCTGATAACGCTCGTTCCATTCGACTTTCCGTTTATCGGCGAGTGGACTGGTGGCATCAAAATCTATCGTGAAGGACTATTTCACGGTATAATTCAATCTTTGCGGTTTAATACCACGCTTGTGATTGGTTGCTATATTGTTTGGACCACCCAACCTCGCGATCTACTTTTGGCGATGGGGCAGTTGCGTGTGCCGGGAGCACTTGCTTTTATGGTAACAACAGCATTACATTTTATTCCTGTGATTGCGAGTGAAACCGCTGCGGTTATTCGGTCTCAACGATTGCGCGGTTTCCGCTACTTACAAATCAATCTGTTTGCTACTGTGCAAGGTGTTATCAACAGTTTCCGACCTATACTTGCAGGTAACATTCGGCATGCAGCTAATCTTGGCGAATCAGTCGAAAGTCGCGGGTTTTCTCCTGATATCGCGAGACAAAGGACATCTTTACGCACTTCACAGATGGGGCAATGGGATTATTGCTTGCTTACGGTGCTATTGGTGTGTTTGATTTGCGTCACTGGCTTAAAGGCGATCTATTTCTGTTATACAAATGGTATCTATTACGGGTCGTGGCTGAGAGGTGTGTATACTTTTACACGCGAGGTGCTGTGAGAAACAAAGGGATATTTCCTATTGTTGGAGGGGTTTGTAACCCCAATTTACAGAGTGAGACGGACGAAATCAGGCTTCCAAAACCCTCCAACAAGAAAACCAGACACTAAGTTAACAGTTATGGTGTAAACCATGGACTACACCTTGTGTTTCCTACTACCTCGCCTTCAAAACACCCCAAGTCGTCGTCAGTTTTCCAGCAGCATCTACTGCAAATATATCTTTAGAGTTCATGACTTCCATGACCTCCTCCTCAGTTAATGCACGATCATAGACAATTAACTCGTCAAGCAATCCTTTGTAAGCATTGACACCGGTTCCTCGTCCACCAAATTCAATATTATTATCATTCCAAATCATCACAGGACCGTTGTTTGGTACCGCTTTCTGTCCCTCAAGTTTTCCATCAAGGTAAATCCGAATCTCCTTACCGTCGAAAGTACCAGCAACATGATACCAGTTATCAGGTTTTAAACCCAAATTTGGTAAAGGAAGTGTCGTATCAACGTCAGCACCGTTAAACGGTCCCATATTTTTTTGACCGGAATTGATATACCAATACAAGCCTTGTCCGCTACCGAGTCCAAATTCCACGTTATCATCACTTGCTCCAGATTTGTGATAAAAGATGTTCCCATAGACGTGTCCGTTACCAATAGCAATGTCTGATATTTCATAAGGATGTATCCATACAGCAACGGTCAGATGTTCTACATAGAGGTCACTTTTACCACCTGGTTCAATTATCTTAGCTGATCCTGCCGAGAATTCAATCGCACCCCCGCGCTTACCTTTCTCAACAAATTTCGCTGTGTTGTGCAGTGTAGCTTCAAAGCCTTTTGGTCCAACATCCTTAGCAATATTGCCTTCGCCTTCGTCAAACGGCATGTAGAAGTGTAAACCTTTTGTAACCTTAGCGGTCATATCAAAAGATGTGAGACAAAACGCCAAAACCACAAAAACATAGAAATATCTCCGCATTTTGTTTTCTCCTTTTTATTAGCGCAGCATGCACATTATACACATCAATTATCAACACAAAATAACAATAAACTACCATCATTTTACAACTTGTCCGAATTGCAGGCAAGAAAAAACAACGCTCTCTCATATTCCCAAAACATAGTAGTTGACAACGAATTTAATAAAAAGACCTAAAAATTGAACGCACGATGTTTACATAATGAAAATTAATTTTCTTAAACTTCATTATATATCCAATATCACCCACACTTTTACATGTTTTACACAAAAATATATCGTATAATTAAGATATGTTTTAGAAGGAGAGGCACAACACGGTAATACAAGCATTCAAAACGATAAGAGGCAGTGAGGTTCTCTCACAGAGCGGCTACACGAGACATAACTGTTGCTCGAAATCTCGGTGATGAGCCGCGGAAGTCTCTTTGACCCACTACACAAAAGCAACCAAAGGCTGAAGCAGACATGTCTAAACCGGACAGTACTGGCTAAGTCGTCTCGCCGTGGATCAAATCGCGCAAAATTTAGGATTTACTGAATGCAAGATACACATTTTTAATTCGGCACCATAAACATGCTACACACAGATAAAACAAATAGCGGCATAGTTAACGATAGTTTTGCCAAAGCATATCTTACTGACACTGAAAAGGGCGATGAAATGCTGGACAGGTCAGGGAAGGTTAACCCGCACTGGCAATCGTTTATTCAGGCACTTAGCACGCTCGGTCTTGAAGAGATGGCCGCTCGACACAAGGATGCAGTACGCCTGCTTCGGGAAAACGGTGTCACTTATGTCGTGCATGGTGAAAAACAGGGACATCGTCCATGGGAATTAGACCCTATTCCCCTGATAATCTCAAACTCGGACTGGGAATCCATCTCGGCGGGGCTTACGCAGCGAGCTGAACTTTTAAATCTGATTTTGAAAGACCTATATGGAGAAAGCAGGTTAATCAAAGACGGATTGATCCCCCCTGAAGTCGTCTATACACACGCTGGATTTTTGCGTCCTTGTAAGGAGTTGGTACCATCAGATGAGAATCTTCTACCAATGTACGCTGCAGATTTAGCTAAAGATTCCAGCGGAAATTTATGGGTGTTGAATGATCGGACGCAAGCACCGTCAGGTGCTGGATACGCCCTTGAAAATCGTACTGTTTTGGCACGTACATTGCCACACCTTTTCGGTGAAGTTGGTGTTCACCGTCTCTCTTTCTTCTTTCGGGCAATGCAGAATAGTTTAGCGGAACTTGCGCCACGTCAAAAAGACAATCCACACGTTGTTGTCCTGACACCTGGTCCCTACAATGAAACTTACTTTGAACACGCTTACTTGGCGAGTTACCTCGGCTACACATTGGTCCAAGGCGATGATCTGACGGTATTGGATGGACGCGTGTGGTTGAAATCACTTGATGGCTTACAACCCGTAGATATTATTTTACGCAGGGTAGACGATATATTCTGTGATCCATTGGAACTACGACAGGACTCACGGCTCGGTGTTGTCGGGTTGTTGGAGGCAATTCGACAAGGCAACGTTGTTGTCGTAAATCTGCCTGGGAGCAGCGTTTTGGAAAATCCTGCTCTGATGTCGTTTCTGCCGAACATTGCAAAACAGCTGATCGGTGAAGAGTTACGTCTCCCCTCCGTAACGACATGGTGGTGCGGGCAACCGGAACACCGAGACTATGTGTTGTCAAATATCAAAAATTTAGTTATCAAACCGATTTATCGCCCGCCGAACACAAAGCCACTGTTTGGAACGAAACTCAGTTCTGCAGAACTTGACACACTCCTCGCTCAGATTAATGCCAAACCACATCTCTATGTTGGGCAGGAATACATTGATTTTTCCACAACACCTTCTTTGATTGAAGGCAAGCTTGAACCGCGCCGTGCGATCCTTCGTAGTTTCCTATTTGCCGAAAAAGATAGATACACTGTGATGCCGGGTGGACTTACCCGTTGTGAAGGTGAAGCAGGCGAATTAACACTTACTATTCAAGACGGTGGCGTTAGTAAAGATACATGGGTTTTAGCACCTGAACCGGAACCACATATCAGTTTATGGCAGCATTCAAGAAGTGGGTCCACTGTTTCTGAAGACTCACAAGGGTTATCAAGCCGGTCCGCTGAA
This sequence comes from Candidatus Poribacteria bacterium, assembly GCA_965221425.1. GTDB lineage: Bacteria > Poribacteria > WGA-4E > WGA-4E > WGA-3G > MSPOR6. The sequence goes on from OZ244889.1 coordinate 4,042,687, forward strand.
AACCTGTTTTGGGTGGGGCGCTATGCAGAACGCGCAGAAGGGCAGGCACGTCTTCTGAGGATTACATTAGACAAAATTAAGATAGGTTTGGAAGCTTCACCTTTAGGACAACCTCTCCCTTCAGCAGTTTTCACAGAAATACACGGAGAAGAGTCAAGAAATGTATCAGAACTTGCTTATCTACGCAGCATGCTCCGATCATTAACCGGTTTAACCTCATCTCATCCGGAATTTGTTAGCAAAACCGGACAAGAGTTAGAAAGCGAACTGCTATTCATCATGCTTGATACAGAAAACAGTGGCAGCCTTGTGTCAATACTACAATCACTGGTAAGTGCTGCTTATGCTGTCCGTGCTCGCTGGTCTACGGATACATGGCGTGTTATGAACAGCATTGAAAACTTATGTAACGCACTCGAAAAATATAACACTACCGACGAAGACTTACAATCACAACACTCCTCAAGCGAATCTGATGGGCGCACGCTGCAACATATCCAAACAGAACTCGACCAATTGATGATTTATCTGGCAGCACTGAGCGGTCTTAACGCGGAAAGCATGACGCAAACAATGGGGTGGGTTAGTCTTGATATAGGGCGGCGCATTGAACGAGCATTACTTCTCATTGTGCTTTGTCGTTCAAGTCTCGTAGCCGTTCAGGAAGAATGGATTGAACACCTACTGCTTGAATCCATACTTGCCGCCGCGGAAAGCCTAATTACCTATCGGAGCCGTTATCGATCTGCGTTACACCTGCCAACAGCACTTGAGATGTTACTTCTTGATGAAACTAACCCGCGTTCGTTGGTTTACCAATTAAAACGGCTACAGGAACAGATACGTGATCTGCCCCGGGAAAAGTCTGGCTACCGCCTTAGTGAGGGTGAACAATTAATATTAGAAGCCTTAACGCAGCTGCAACTTTCTAATACATTCCAGCTTGCACAACGGCCTGAACAAAGCACACAACGTCAAGGATTAGAAAAACTCTTAGTCCGACTTGCACAAATATTGATAGAAGTATCTGATGTTCTTACACAAACATATTTCAGTCATATCCAAGGACCGCAACAGCTGGTTAATACCGATCCTTCGCAGGTTTAGGCAATGTCAATAAACTATAAGATTACACATAACACTCAGTACAGTTATAGCAGTCTTGTCAATCTCTGCCATAACGAAGCTCGGTTGACGCCACGCAGTTTTGCACAACAGATCTGCACACAAAGTGAATTTACAGTCGATCCGGAGCCTACAAGTTACCGTGAACGAAAAGATTTCTTTGGCAATACTGTTTGCTATTTCACCATTCAGCGTCCTCATCAAGATTTAAGCGTTACAGTTACAAGTCATGTGGAGGTGAAAGAGTCCCAAATAGATATGGATGTCGTGGAAGATATAGTGTGGGAAACTGTTCAAGAGCAGTTACATACGGATCAGAACACAGCGATTTTGGAGATACGACAGTACATCTTTGATTCTCCCATGATCCAAGAGATGCCTGAATTACACGCTTATGCTGAGAGTTCGTTTGCTAAGGAACGGCCGCTGATTGAAGCAGTAGAAGATTTAATTAATCGTCTTTTCAAAGATTTTGCCTATGACCCAGGTTTTACTACGGTTGCCACACCGCTTGCAGAGGTGATAAAACACCGTCGGGGTGTGTGTCAAGATTTCGCGCACCTCGGAATCGGGTGTTTACGTTCAATGGGTTTAGCAGCCCGATATGTCAGTGGATACATTGAAACAGTAGCACAACCTAACCAACAGCAGTTGATAGGTGCAGACGCATCACATGCATGGTTTTCAGTATATCTACCAGACGTTGGCTGGATAGACTTTGACCCGACCAATAATCAAATCCCTACTGACCAACACATCACTGTTGCTTGGGGGCGAGATTACTCAGATGTAGCACCGCTTAAAGGGGTTGTTTTTGGAAGTGGCACGCACGAATTGTCTGTTTCGGTGGATTGCAGAGCAATTTAAGTTGTGGATAATTGTAAACGCGCAGAGACTGGTAATTGAAAAAGTTCTTCTCGTAATAAATGTGTAGAGAAAATAAAATTTCAAGATTTTCGATTTCGCATGTTTTCGGCTGGATAAGATTCACAAGTGTTTATGTACAAAATATCTACATCACAATCATATTGAAATGTCATTTTGTCCTATTCCCTGATAGAAAGCACACCATCTCTACTGACACTGACAAGCTGCTGTTTATCAGTTTGCTCACTATCCCAAAACGCCAATTCCCATACAAAGCTTTCAGGTGCTGGTATGTTGGACATGTGCCCCATCACCTTCACGTCCCACAATCGAATTTCTGGATCTCTCCCACCACTTGCAAGTATTTGACCATCAAGAGAGAACGCTAACGCATTTACCGAATCTGAATGTGCGGTAAAGGTTGAAAGAAGATGTTTACTGTCCAATTCCCATAACCGCACCGTGGTGTCTGATCCGCCACTGGCAAGCAGTTTTCTGTCAGGGGAGAATGCCAGGGACAAAACTAACCCATCATGCGCTGCAATAGAAGACAACTGCCGACCAGTTTCCAATTCCCATACTCTAATCTTACCGTCTGCACCGCCGCTGACAAGTGTATTTCCATCGGATGAGAAGGTTAAGGCTCTAATTCTGCTTGGATCAGCAGTTGATCCAGACAACAAACGTGCTGTTTCCTCATTCCAGGCGGTCAATGGCACACCGTCTGGAGATGATGCTAACGCGCTCACTAAACTTGAGGATTCCCCCGCGAGTGTTGCTATTTCGTTTGCAGTATCTGTGTCCCATAATCGAAGGGTACTGTCCTCACTTGCACTGGCAAGGGTGCGATTATCTAAGGCGAACGCCACTGCACGTATCCGGTCCAAATGCCCTGCAAGCATGGCGATTTGTGCGCCATTGGATAAATCGTATACCCAGATTCGATCGTCACCGCCCGCAACAAGTCGTGAGCCATCCGGTGAAAACGCGATATCGGTTATCTGCTTTTTATTGAGTCTTTCCTTAAAACTCGGTGGTAGTTCAGATTGAGTGTTGCTGCTGAACAATTCATTATTATCCATTTTGTTTACTGTCCAAGGGCATGTGCAAGATATTTGAATTTTACAATTTATTAGGTCTTTCTGCAAGTATATCAAATATTTAACTGAAAGTCAACCTTTTGGAAGGTAATGTAGTCGTTTTACTGTTGAAAAATTTGCCAATATATGTTACATTAATATCATAGTTGTAGAACAAAGATTTGGTATTTTATCTTGTAAATTCCAGTTCTTGAATTAACTTTTGGGAGAATTCTACTGTCGGAATGTCACATTCAACCGAAACAGATGAAAAGAGACATCGGGAATACTTGTTTGCGCTTGCTTCGGTTGAAGGCATAGGTGCAGTTCGGTTCAAACGCCTGTTAGCACGTTTCGGTAGCGTAGAACGTATTTTTGAGGCAGAACTTGTTGAAATAGCACAGTTACCACATTTCAACCCTATCTTAGCGACACGGGTATTGACATCCCGTAACAAATTAGCCGAATTACGTCAGAAATTGGAGGAATTGACGAACCAGGGTATAGAGGTGCTTTTTCCTGAAGATGCTAAATATCCAACACTACTAAAATCTGTGCCGGATGCACCAACAGTGCTTTGCAGAGCTGGTAAATTATCTGAGGTGAATGAACAGTGCGTTGCAATTGTAGGGAGTAAACGTCCGGCGGTTGAAAGTATTAATGTAACCCTCGAACTCTCGATTCGCTTAGTTGAAGCAGGTTTTACCGTAGTAAGTGGGCTCGCAAGTGGTATAGATACAAATGCACATTACGGCGCGTTAGGGATAAACGGAACAACTATTGGGGTTGTATCAACTGATTTATCATCTATCTATCCATCTGAAAACCGTGAGCTTGCTGTAAAAATTTATGAAGCTGGGTGTCTTTTTTCAGAGCATCCATTCCCAACCTCGCCAACACCTGCGAATTTGGTTTTACGTAATCGAATTATCAGTGGACTTTCTATGGCTACGGTAGTGGTTGAAACTTCTAAAGAGGGAGGGGCAATGCACACGGCACGATACGCGCAGCTACATGACCGGCCTGTTTTTGCATGCCAGTGGAACGCACACAATCAGTATAGCGAAGGGACACGTCAACTTATTAGAAGCGGTGCTTTGCCTTTTTTACCAGACCAACTTGGGGCAGTTGTTGATATACTAACACATCCTGAACGTCTTCAGAACGCCATTATCGGAACGACAATTGAACAGATGCCACTTTTTGAACGTCAAGAAAGTTAAATATTTTCAAATTTTGTAAAATTTTAATGCACATGTGTCATTTTTACTTGAAAAACATTTTGATTTATGTTAATCTATAGCAAATTTATTAAAAATTTTCGTTTTCGCTTTACAAAATAAGTAATATTTTGTATAATTATTGGCGAAATCGATTTTTACCTTTACAGATTATGCAAAATTTGCTAAACTTAGAGGTATAGAATTTGGGTATTGACTTTCGGAACTGAAAATAACCTATCCAATGGTTTTAAAAGGTTACATTACAGTTCCGCAGAAAGTTTTATTCTCAAAGCATTGTCTATCCCCTGGACTTTACAGAGGAAGACAAACGAAATAGTCTGAAAATTACTTGACTAAACATTGACATGATGGCAGGTTTCCGGCACTTTCGTCGAAACAAATAAATAACGAGACGGGGACTCCATCTTTATATGAAGTTTTAATCTGTGCCCGATTTTCGGGTACCTTAATATTCTGATAAACCTTAATTAAGGAGTTACTTACTCATGAAACTTTTTTTTAGAACCTTGGCAATAGTCATGACAGCCCTGTTCGCCGTTTACATGGTCGGTTGTGGAGGCGATGATCCAGAACCAACTCCGGATGCAGCATTTGTAAGTGCTGAACCCGCAAGCGGCGATCTTGCGGCAAACGGTAGTGTCAAAGTCACATTTGACAATAATCCTGGTGCCGTAGAAGCTAGTGCTGGCACAGTTAGTGGGACTGGTAAGTCCCGGACCATCACGGCACCGGCAGACGGCTTCCCAATTGGCGCGCTTGCCCTTAATCTTACCTGGGAAAATGGTGGTGCAGATGGGCATACGCTCAACTATACCGTCGTTGCCGCAGATGAAACCGCACCAGAAGTTACCTCCAGTAGTCCTGAGGATGGCGCTGAAGGCGTTGACCCGGCGGACGTGTTTGAAGATGGCATAGAGGTCACCTTCAGTGAACCTGTTACAGGCGACCTCATGCTAATGGATGGCGATGATGATGTCGGTTGGACATCCGCTACGGATGGCGATATGATCACCCTTACAGGAAATGCTGGTCAAGAACTCAGCAACGAAACCGAGTACGAAGTCGCAGGTACGGTCAAAGACGGTGCTGGTAACGAAGCTGAAGTCAGCATCACTTTTACCACTAAAGCTAAAGAGTAAATTTTCGACTATTTTGCTAAAAAAGGACAGCGTATCTCTGATGCGCTGTCCTTTTTTATGGATAGACGCAATTTGCTTGTTTCGGGTATTATACCAAATTAACAGGATTTATCTTGTTTATTGGTATTTGGCACATTCGTCTTTAGGCATTCCCCGCCTACCAAGAGGAATCGCGTTAATTTGGTAATGTGGCAAGGTTAGGAAACCTCGCCAGCAGGCGAGGACACCTGCATTGACAGAAAAGGTCCGAATTAAAAAATTAACCTTCATGCATCCGTTCTATATTATTATGAACTCACGTTAATATGGACAGAGTCTTTTTTTATATATACAATTTGTAAATTTATGCTATAATGTTTAGAAAAAAATGAACGGTTTTTAAAATAGTGTTGTCTAAATATAATAGAAGCCGAAGGAGAATTTTTCGTGGAACGAACTGAAGCCTTGCTCATTGACCATCTCCGTGAAGGAGATGAAACAGCATTAGCACCATTGATCGGAAAATATAAACGGATGGTGCACCGCCTCGCGATGCAGATTACCCGAAACCACGAGGACGCCAACGATGTTATGCAAGAGACCTTTATTAAGGTATATCATTCAATCCATACTTTTCGGCAGGAGGCAGCTTTTGAAACATGGGTGTATCGAATAGCCGTCAATGAGTCACTCAACTTCGTCAAACGGCGTAAAAGACGCCGTGAATCTCCGCTCGTGACTACGGAAGAATCCGAATTTCATCCAGATGTGCGGCAAAAAGCGGAGATAGCGAATGACCCGCAACTCCAAGCGGAGCAGGCAGAACTACGGCATTGGGTAACAAAAGCAGTTAACAGCCTCTCACTTAAACATCGAATTGTGGTAATTCTCCATGAATTAGAAGGGTTAACACATCCGGAGATAGCGTCAATTTTAAATTGTTCTGAGGGAACAGTCCGTTCACGTTTGCACTATGCCCGAAAACAGCTGAGAACGTTGTTAAAGCCGTACGTTGATGCAAACTCCGAATTTTAACGGGTTTTCCCACTGTTGCCAGTAAAATTAAAAGTATTTAGATTATACTTTTAGGAGCGGTTTCCAGTAAATAAAATAAACGTGGAAACTGACAAAGTTATGAAACTGAAGTGTAACGCGATACAACGTTTTATATCAGATTACATAGATGGGACGCTTTCAACGCGCGATACAGCGAAAGTTGAGGCACATCTACAGCTCTGTTTAGTATGTCAACAGGAAGTCAACGGTCTCAAAAAGACCCGTGATCTTGTTGTTGATTTCTATGTTGAACCTGAGGCACCTGATAATTATTACCATCAATTTGAGGTAGAGTTGCACCGTTGCATTGAAAATAAAGGACCTACCCCGTTAAAGCAGCGTCTAAAAACCTCAGTGCTACAGTTCACTTGGTCTTTGCTCACACAACTTCGTCAAAGTTTTGGTCGATATAGTTTTATCAAGGTGAATGCCTTTCCATTAGGAATGCTTTTCGTGTTAGTCGTAGCAGGGTTTGTAGTAACGCATCTGCCAAAACAAGAAGTTTCATTGCCACCTAAGGTGTATCTACAAGAAGTAGATGAACCTACTAATGGTGACGAAAAATCGGAGTTACGGCATGGGATCTACAATGATCGTAAAGCAAAACGGGCGGCTCTGAGTGAAGTAGGTTCAACGACCTCCAGAACAGATACAGAGAAAGTCGGTTATTGGAAATTGACCGAACCCTTAACGACTGAAACAGAAGGGCATATTATTGTTATGCATATTAGCGATGATCGTTCTGTTCCGAATGATACGGTTAATTCTGAACTGATCGTTTATGCACAACCGGACATCTTAAGTAGGAAATCACCATTACAAGATGCTAATTATGTCGCACTTCCGTTAGAACTTCAAATTGCCTCCTTCTCAGAGAAATATAAACGGAAGCATCGGAGGTTCCCCAGGTTTGTTGACAAATTGATGAACGTGCCTTCAGAAATACTTTCTATACCAGCTATACCAGAACTTTATAGCGCAAGTAATAAATTGTAACCAATTGCAAATCAAGGTAGATTTGCAAAAGACAGGCGGTCCCTACGGTTCCGTCCGCATTTTGAAAATTAACGGGGAAAGATATTCGAATTCCCTGGTTTCTTTTATTTATATTTAAAGGAGAATGTAATGAATCCAAGAATTTTGGGCATTATTGGAGGTCTCGCCCTTGTAGTCGCACTCCTCTCGCCATTTATGATGGGAAGTTCCAAAAAAGTGGAACAACTCTTTTATTCCGCTAAAGAGTTATATGATCAAGCGGATTATGAAGGGGCGATTGTCAAATATACTGAGGCCCTTGAAGAATCGACGAAACGTGGTGTAAAAACCGATGTGATTGACAAAGATTTTACAACGCTCGCCAACTTTCAAATTGCTGTCTGCTATTCTCGACTTGCAGAAGTGACAGGCGACGTCAACCACTTTGACACTGCGCTTGAGTTTATTGAAAAAGTTGCCCCTACCGCTACTATAGCCCAACACCAAGAAGGGCTAACATACCTATGGGGACATATTCTATATAAAACTGAACAATTTGAACTTGCTGAAGCAAAGTTCAAACAGTTAATTGAAAACTTCCCCAACAGTCTACGTGTAGAGAATGGATGGTACGCTATCGGCCAATTGAACTATAGGTTAGGAAATTATGAAGAATCTCGAACCGCTTTCAATAATATTCTCGTTGGTTTTCCTAACTCCGAATTCAAGGATGACGCGCAGATGCTCATCGCAGAATCATTTTTGAAAGAAAGTAACTATGAACAGGCTTACCCGGAATTCGATAAATTCGCGACTGAGGAGTTTAAAAACTACCCTGACCTGCATGCCGAATCTATGTATAAAGCCGCGTACTGTTTGAACCAACTTGACAGACATGATGACGCGATCAGCCGTTATACCAACTTCATTGCACAATTTCCGGAACATCAACTTGTTACCGCAGCATACTTCGACATGGGACAGATTTATGCGAAACAGAAAGATTACGACAACGCACGCGTTAACTACGAGTTGGCAATTCAAAATACAGGAGACCGAGAAGTACAATCTGATATTCAGTCTGCCATTGGGCAAACGTATTTCGATCAAGAGGACTATGAAAACGCTATTGTTTCCTACACGAAACTGATAGATGAATATCCAGAAAGCACACTCATTGGTGATGCCAAACTCGGTATAGCTGACAGCCAGTTCCAATTGAAGCGTTGGAGCGATGCGGCCATTTCGTATCAAGCGGTTATTGACCACGAAAAAAGTGAAATGCAAAACGAAGAAGACGCAGAACTCAGTTTGACTCCGTATTGTTCGATCCAAGTTGGCGAAGCATATTACCAACTTGGGACTGACCAACGGGGAGCCGGCGAGACAGAAGAGTGGAAAGCGAACCTTGAGTTGGCGTTAGAATGGTATCAGAAAACCGTTGACGATTTTCCTGAAAACTCCTTTGTACCACACGCTGTGTATGGTGTAATTTGGACATTGAACGACTTGGATCGTAAGGAAGAATTAGAGAAAGTTGCGCGCGAGTTTATTGAAAAAAATCGGAACGATAACGAGTTTGATATTATGGCTGCAGAGGTACAACTCAATTTTGCTAACATCAAACGCACTGAATTTAAGCAGTACGTTGAAGCCGCCGAAGAATACGCGAAGTTGTGGGATTATCGCCCGCTGCCGAAGTTCCATCTTATCAAGCTGATGGGAAAATTCTTTGAAGGGCGTTCATACTACGAAGCCGCTATACCTGAAGGTTATCAAGAAGGTGACGCTACCGACAATTTCAATATGGAATATCTTCAAAAGTCTGCTGCGGCCTACCAAGATGCTGTCAATGCGTTTTCGGATGAAGCTTTTCTTCCCGGAATTGAAGAAGGACGCTATCAAGATTTCCCAGAACGTATAGTGCAGATTGAAGCATGTCTCATGAACGAAGCACTTTCACACGAAATGTTGGGGGCGTGGGACGCAGCGCGCCAACGTTACGCTATGATACCTGAAGAAAGTGATAATTACGAACGCGCGCTTCTGCTCACTGCAAACAGTTATGTGAGACAAGGTGATAAATCTCAAGCTATCACTTATTACAATTCAATATTGCCAAAGCTTGCAAATAAAGACAATCTTTCATTGGCAGAAATTAAGCTTGCAGATCTACTGCGTGCAGAAGAACGGTTTGAAGAAGCAGCAGCCGAATATCAAGCTGTTGTTGATGGTGATCCGGCCGGTGAATATGCAGATGATGCGCTCTACTTTGTAGGGCTCTGCTACTACAATGCTTCAGTGGATAAACCTGAGCTTGTTGAAAAAGCTGCTGAGGCTTTCAATAAAGTTGTTACTGAATATGCTGATAGCCCAAACGCCATTGAAGCCTACCACGGTTTAGTCCTTGTGTATCACGATGCTGCCCAAAAACATGGTGATACAACCAAGTGGCCACTTGTTCTTCAGACAGCGGACGCAGCCAACGAAAAATTTTCTGACAGTAGCGATGAATTAGTTCTCCAGACACTCGGACGCATCGATCTCATCAAAGCGACTGCTCTTGAAAGTACAAACGCTGATGATATTGACGGGCTCGTTGTGAACTTGCAAAGAATTATTGATAACCCTGGCGCATCTGAAGATGCTCGCATCCGATCACAGCTAAAAATCGGGCATACTTATTATAAAAAAGACCGCTATGAAGAAGCACTCGCGGCCTATAAATCGTTCGTAGAAAAATTCCCGAATAGTGATATTGTCCCAAGCGCACAATATCAAGTTGCTGTTTGTTATTACCAAATAGCCCAGAAAACAGAAGATGCTGGCGCTGCACAACTCGCTTATACCAATGCTGCCAGTGCTGCCGAGAAGGTTGCGGAAATAACAGAGAATGTTGACAACCTGATCAGTGCAGGCTACACACTTGGTTTGGCAAAGCTCGGCCTTAAAGATACGCAAGCTGCGATTAAAGCATTCAAGCAGGTGACTGCTTTGGAAGGTAAAACTGAAGATGAGACTCGCCAAAATCTTATCTCTCAAGCGCATTCGCGACTTGCTGAATTGCTCAGTAGCGTTGGCGACTATGCTGCCGCTGTCAAAGAGTATCAATACATTATCGCTAATACCGAAGATGACGATCTACGTGGTCGTTCTTACTTTGCGATGGCGTACGCACAAGATGAGCACCTCAAGGTATATGATGAAGCGTTGAAAAATTATCAGAATGCCATTCAGTTAGCTGATGATTTAATCAAAGCGCAATCCTACTATAGGATGGGTTTGATCTATCAGGAAAAAGTGAATCAACCTGATAAAGCGTTAGAAGCGTTCCAGGCCTTGAGAGATAAATATAGTACGGAACAGAATACGGGCGTTGCTTCTATGGTTGCTGATGCCGGCCTCCGCCGTTCTGAGCTCTTAGTTAAATTGGGACGCTTAGAAGAGGCTATCGCTGAAGAAGTTGTCTCGGTTGAAGCACTCAAGTCAAGTCCGACGGCAACAGTTTCACAGAAAGTCGCCGCACAGTACCAACTCGGATTTCTCTATTCTGATAAAGCACGTACGCAGTACCCTGAAGAGCTTCCACCTGGGTTTGATCTCAAACCTTACATTGAAACGAGCAGCTCAGCAGCAGCGGCTTTCTTTGAAGTCAGCAAACTCGCTTCACCCGTAGAGAAAGCGGATAAACAAGCGGTTATTCCTTATGTAGAACGCTCACTGTTCCAAGCGGGTCAGATTTACTATTCGCTGGGTGTCGGGTTCAAACGGCGCGCAGCATTACTACAAGCTATTGATCCGCTAACAGATTTTGTAAAGTATGCGGATATGGGCGTATTTCCTGCCTCAAACGAGTTAACAGGGAATGTAGAAACTGCATTGACCTACTTAGCCTCTGCAAACTTTGATCTCGGCCGGATGCAAGTAGGTTTAGACGAAGACATGTCGCCTCAAGCGGTTGCTTATTTTGATACGTCGGTTAAGGTTTTTAAGGATTTAATTAAACGCTATCCGAATGCCAAAGATGCTGCGCTCTGGCAGTATCAAGCGGGAGAAGCGTACTATACAACCGAACAGTATGAAAAGGCAATTGTTGAATACGATAAGGTTAGGCAGATAAATAGGTCTCATGAAAAATCACCTGAATCCTTATATGCTATTGCTACTTGCTATCAATTTCTCTCTGACGCAGCGAAAGACGCAGGTGATGCAGCTGCTGAAAAAGCTTTTCTTGACAAACTCTTTGAAACAAACGAAATACTTGTCAAGGAATATAAGGATAGCAAGTTTGCTGGTGAAGCTTTTATCAATATCGGCAACAAGCACTACAACGCAGCGTTGGATCCAGATATTGAAGCCTCTGAGCAAATTGCGCTTTTCCAACAAGCGATTGAAAACTACAAGCGCGCACTTGCTGCACCCGGGCTTAGTCCAGATTCTAAAAACACTGCACAGAGTTTTCTTACTGAGACTGAAACTTCTCTTGCCCTTAATGAATATGATTATGCCCATAAATTGCTTGGCAAAGCCCAAAGAGCAGGCAAGAAGTCTGACGTTGAAAGAGCAATTGAGCTCTTCAAGGCAATCACGAAAAATTATGCTGCCACTAAGTTCGGTGACCTTTCTTACGGTGAGTTAGGTAAAGCATATACAATACTGGCAGGTGAAGAGGAAAACTATTTTGCGCATGCATTGTATTATTTCCAGGTCTTGCCTAAGAAATATGCTACAGTGCCTCCTACTGACACTCAGGTCAAGGACGCAATTGAGTATTGTATTGACAAGGTGAATGAAATTCAACCTTATATGCAAGATAAGAACATTCAGCCACTGAAAGAAGCTCCTGAGAACGGAAACGAATAACATGGGTTAACGAAACCGTGTGTTCATAGGGACAGGTTCTATACCTGTCCCTATCCTATTTTATTTATAGCGCAAACTGTCCGAAGATTAATTTATCTATTTGGTCATTTTCGGTCCGCACGAGACACGCGTACCCCGCTGCTGGGCGAGGTAGGGAATCATGGTGAATACCATACGGGGAATGCCTAAAGAAGGATGCGCGTGGTAGAATACGCGTATGGTATTCTACATGATGCTCCATGATTCATACCGTTGATTTGGCGTATTCGCCTAAATGGCAAGGGCTCCATAGCGATAGCGTGTGAGGAGACTACCGTTGATTTCTTCCTAACCTCGCCACATTACCGATTTATTTTCTTAATCTTCGGACAGTTTGTGCTATAACACCCTCCGGTAGGTTCGGTTTCCTAACCGAACTGAACATAATGTCTAATTAATTCTAAGGTCTACTAAATAGCAGGGTTTTTATGAGCATAAAAACGATTAGAGGAGTTACAAAAAGTGTTTGATGAATTAAGAGTCCCACCGCGCATTCTACTTGGGCCAGGCCCCAGCATAGCAAATCCACGCGTCCTCAAAGCAATGACTACACCCATGCTTGGGTATTTAGATGCTGATTTTGTTAATGTGATGGATGATACAGTTGCCTTGATACGCCAAGTCTATGGCACCCAGAATCTTCTCACCTTCCCTGTCTCTGGCACAGGGACTGCTGGAATGGAAACAGCACTTACAAACATTATTGAGCCAGGGGATTTTGTCGTTGTTGGGATCAACGGTTACTTCGGCGGCAGGATAGCGGATATTGCAGAACGATGCGGTGCAGAAGTGACACCTGTCCACGCCGAATGGGGAGACGTCATTCAACCAGAACAGATTGCTGAAGCATGCAATAAAGTCACACCAAAACTCGTCGCGGTGGTTCATGGCGAGACATCTACCGGTGTGTTACAACCCTTAGAACAGATAATAGACATTGCCCATGAAAATGGAGCGTTGTTTCTTGCGGATTGCGTCACATCACTTGGTGGACAACCTGTTGAATTGGACACACGCGGTATTGATATTGCTTATAGTTGTACACAGAAATGCCTTGCCGGTCCTCCCGGGCTTTCACCAATCAGTTTTAGTGATCGCGCGGTTGAAGTAATTCGGAACCGTAAAACAAAAATCCAAAGTTTTTATTTAGATGCAACACTGCTTGCAGAATATTGGATGGGCGACTCACGAAAATACCATCACACCGTATCTATGTCGTTAATTTATGCCCTGCGCGAAGCACTTCGGGTTGTAGTAGAGGAAGGTGTATCTGCCCGTTATCAACGACATGAACGCAATGCTAAAGCTTTGATTGCTGGTGCAGAAGCTATCGGCTTGCAACCTGCCGCAACAGAAAACCATCGCGCCCCGATGCTGACTACACTGCTTATCCCTGATGGAATTGATGATGTTACTATACGAAAACGCCTTATTCAAGACTATGGTATTGAAATTGGGGGTGGCTTGGGAATCTTTGCCGGAAAAGCATGGCGGATTGGTCTTATGGGAGACGCTGCCAACGAACAGAATGTTTTGCTCGTTCTCAAGGCAATTGAAACCCTCCTTATTGAATTTGGGGCCAGCGTTGATACAGGCACAGCGGTTCGTGCTGCTGCAGCGGTTTATCAGAGCAGTTAAAAAGGAGTAAACATTCGCTTTTAGGCAAGCTTTACTGTCAGCTTGCGCACTTGCAGGCACAATCTAACAGATTGTGCTACAAGGTGGACTTGACTGCTGTTCGGATAGCCGCCATGTGTGTGGTAGTTCGTGTTTCCCAATCAAGCTGCGTTGGTGTTTCAAGGATTAGACACCGTGTGTTTACCTGTTCGGCTAAATACCTGCCGCGTGTCCATCCTTTAGTCGTAACTTTATCAAGTAGTGTGATTACTCCATTTTCATTGCGATGATTTTCTATCAAAGGTTTCCGATTGATAGCACATAGTCCTGCTACATTTTTCACGATCATATTGCCGATTGGTAAACATTGTGAAGTGCGGCGTTCCCACAAATAAAACCCATCACTATCGCTGTCTTCGTGTAAGTCCAACGCGAGTTCAATTGTCACCTTTTCTTCAATGATATTATTATTGAGTTTTTCAACGCGCGCAGATTGTTTGCGCTGGAGTGATTCTGCGATGAACGCTGTTTCTGGACACTGAGTTGGGGTTTCAAACATCCGATTAAGGTCAAGTCCCGTAGCATTTTCACGGACGTCTCGTTCATATCCGTAAGGATTGTCACAAGGAGAGATAAGCCAATTGTATTCGTTTAATGGGAAAGGGTTATGTTTGTCGTGATCGGCAAGCATTTCAATTAGGCGCAGTGCACACTCAACGCCAGCAGGTTCATCTCCGTGGATACCTGCTGATACATAAAATAGGGGCGAACTTTTTTGCTGAGCAGTCCAACGCAAACAGTATAACGGATAAGAAGAAAGAGCACTGGACGCTTGGTGCCAGACTGTAAGCCGTTCAGACTTTCCAAGTACCTCAAGAATGCGATCTGTAACATCCGCATAGTTTCGGACTTTCATCCGAATTACTCCCATTCAATCGTACTCGGTGGTTTTGAACTGATGTCGTAGACGACACGATTGATTCCTTGAACCTCATTGATAATACGGGTAGATATTTTTGCTAAAACATCGTCAGGGATTCTTGCCCAATCCGCTGTCATCGCGTCACTACTGGTGACAGCCCGTAAGGCAACCGTATTTTCATACGTCCGCTCATCCCCCATTACACCGACACTCTTAACAGGTAGGAGTACTACTAATGCCTGCCAAATTTCATCGTACAACCCTGCAGATTTAATTTCATTAATAAAAATTGCATCAGCTAACCGAAGTACCGCTAACCGTTCCGGTGTCACCTCACCGATTATTCGGACAGCAAGCCCTGGCCCAGGAAACGGATGTCTACCCAGCACGTGGGATGGAACGTTTAATTCAGCACCCACGGCCCGCACCTCGTCTTTGAAAAGTTCACGGAAAGGTTCAATAAGTTCAAACGGCATGTCGGGTGGAAGACCACCGACATTGTGGTGTGTTTTAATCGTAGCAGAGGGGCCCTTAGTGGAAACGCTCTCTATGACATCTGGGTAGAGAGTACCTTGTGCAAGAAAGCGACAAGGTCCGAGCTGCTTTACTTTTGCTCTGAAGGTTTCAATGAACTGTGCACCTATAACTTTGCGTTTCTGTTCTGGATTTACGACACCTGCCAACGCATTCAAAAAGGATTCTGACGCATCCACGAACTCAATCTTAATTCCCAATCCTTTACAGGTTGCTAAAACCTGTTCCACCTCGTTTTGTCGTAGAAGCCCGTTATCCACAAAAACAGACATTAATGCATCGCCTATTGCCTCATGGAGAAGTGTGGCAAGCACCATTGAGTCTATACCGCCGCTGACTGCACATAGCACTTTTTCGTCCTTCACCGTTGCCCGGATATGTGTTATGGCTTCTGCAATAAAAGTGCCCATCGTCCAAGTTGCTTCACATCCACAGATATGTCGGACAAAGTTGTGGAGAATTTTGTCAGCGTCTCGTGTATGTTCTACCTCAGGGTGAAATTGCAATCCGTACAAAGTACCATCGGAGTTGACCATCGCGGCAATAGGCGAATTTGAAGTCTGGGCGATTGTGCGGAATCCATCAGGAAGACTGTCAATCTTATCACCGTGGCTCATCCACGCAGTCAATTCTAATGGTAGTTCAACAAATAAAGGTTCTGATGTTGAACTGACGTGGAGTTGTGCGTTCCCATATTCCCGTTCTGTTGCGGGGTAGACTTTGCCTCCTTCTAAGAGATAAGCCATAAGTTGCATGCCGTAGCAGATGCCTAGGACGGGGATTCCAAGTGTGAAAAGTGCCGCGTCTATTTTCGGCGCATTTTCCTCGTACACACTTGCTGGACCACCAGAAAGGATAATCCCTTTTGGTGCCATCTTCTCAATGTCGTTAAGCGGCAAAGTATAAGGTTGGATCTCGCAGTAGACCTGCTGTTCCCGAATACGTCGAGCAATTAACTGCGTATATTGCGAGCCAAAGTCTAAAACGACAATCGCGTCTCGCTTCATGTCTTTTCTCCATTTTTAGATATTAGATCTCGGCAGAGTTGCCAATATGAAGTTTATAGTAAAATCTATAATTACTTGCACATAATTGTAGCGCAAACTTTTAGTTTGCGTACACTACTGCACAAACTAAAAGTTTGTGCTACAGCACAGTCCAGTCTGTCGGTTTAGGTCCCACGTACCAAAAGTGTGCATATATTTTTGTATTTCACTATAAGGATTTAATTACGTTGACAATTTCAAGATATGACTTTTTACATATTATCGTTGTGGTTCGCAATCAATAATCTCCCCTGTCTCTGGTTCAAAAATCACACCGTAGTATCCCGGTGGTGCAAATACGACATCGTCCCACATTGCCAAGTCTGTATTCGCGTCCTGTAAATAGTAACATCCTTTGTATGGATGTTTTTCAGATTCAATGGTACGAACGTGGTAGCAATGATTGTGAAACTGAATCGTATTCCCATAAATGATAATGTATCGGTCCCCAAACAGACTGTGTGCTATCTGATTGACGACATAAGGATCAATTCCAAAACTATGCACTGCTTTTAATTTACCTTTGCAATTATTGAAACAAATTATTCTTATGCTTGAGAACTCATGGCACTTTAGAGATGATAATGTCAATTCTACGATTTTTTTCTTGCGAATTCTTATCAATTGGTTGAGATTCACCTAAACCGACAGCAGTCAATCGTTTTGCTGGCACTTTACCGCTATTAATCAAGTATGTTTTGATTGAATTGGCTCTTTTTTCGCTCAGTGCTTGATTCGTTCTCGCATCTCCAAGTGAATCGCTATGCCCTTCAATTTTGACAGCATAGTCTTTGAATTCATCTTGTAGCAATATAGATGCGAGTTTCATAAAGGTTGGGAAAAATGTTTCATTTAAACGGGTGCTTGTGGTTGCAAATAGGTTGCCACTTATTCTAATGAGAACTCCTTCCTCACGTTCTATGACGGCCGCTTTCGGAATTTGTTGGACTGCCTCAACGAGAGCCGTTTGAGCAGAATCCTGCTGTTTTGTTTTTGCAATAGCGCGGCGCAGGTAATCATGGCTTTGCTGCGCAGCATCAATAGCAGCTGCGTATTCCTTTTTAGCAAGTGCTGCCTCTGCAGTGGTGAGTGCTGAAGTAGCCAATTCATATAATTCTGGTGCCAATTGCGGCACCTTTGTCTGTGCTTGTTCTGTTACTGCTGCTTTAGCCGATGCCACAGCGCCTTCTGCTTTTTTTATCTTTGCTGTGAGTTCTTCCTGGGCGCGTTGACGATATTCCGCGACTTCAGAGATTGTAATCACTTTATCCATTATCTGCTCAGCATCTTCCGCAGTCTGACGTGCTTCTCCATAACGACTTTCTTTGAACGCTTTTTTCGCGTTGTCCAATTGGGAACGTGATTGTTGGAATTGTTTTGTGGCGTGTGTGGCTGCATTCAGGAATTCTGCCCGATCAACCTTCAGTTGCGCGCGTTCAATAGCAATAAGCGCGCTTGTTGCTGCTGCCTCACGATCTTTCTGTTTCTGAATTGCCAGCTCATAAAGCTTATTAGCTTGTGTTTGCACTTCTGCTGAAACTTTTTCTGCTTCAGTAAATTCCTTTCGCTCCAGGTGTGATGTCGCTAACGCAATTGCTGATTGGACTCGTTCATACTCAGCGGTTTCTATAATTTCAGGATAAGTTAGTTTTGCAATGGTGACAAAAATCTCTGCTCCGGAAATTGGCACGCGAATTTCCGCACGCCGAAGCGCATCTTTTGTTTCCGTAAGATCCGTTGTGAGTGAACCGGCCTGCTGTTTCCCCGCTTCAATCTCTTTTAACTTTTGGGCAATTTCCATTGTCTTTATCTCATTACGGATCTTTTCCATTTCTATTTCATATTCTTTTTGGGTTATCACCTCTTGGTACATCTGTTCCTGGATCGCAATGAGTTGTCCGCGTGCCTGCTGCTGTTTGGCTTTATACAAAGCGATTTGTGCTACAAGTTCCGCCTGATATGCGAATTCCATGCTTTGGGCGATGTCTTCGCGCGCTTGTGCTTGTTTGGCAAATTTTAGGAGTTTAACAGCACGACTGTATTCATCGGTTGCTAATTGCTCAGCATCCAATTCTGCCGCGTTTGATATTGCCTTCTGCCCATTTTGGAGTTGTGTCTCAAGGAGAACACTATCAATTTCAAGTGACGTGCATCCGTAGCTAATTAGACATCCTATTAATAGCAGCCATCCATAAATTCGCATCGGAACTTCCTTTATTTTTTCTGGGCGGCGAGTTCTGTTCTCAGTTTTTCGAGATTATTCAGCACTTCTTCCGTTGCCTGTTGTTGTAACCCTAATTCGGCTTGTGCTTCCTTACCCTGTGCCTCATGCCGAACTGCTAATGACTTCTCTGTCGCAATTCGTGCATGGAGGTACGCCCGCAATGCCAATCTATACGCGCGTTCTACATCACCTGCTTGCATAGAGGATTCAGCATTGGTAAGCATCTCTGTCGCCGAGTTAATCTCGGTGACTGCAACATCGCGCGCGCCAACGGTTTCCGCAGCGGCAATACTTACCTTTGCATTATCCATTGTTTCAATTGCCAATTGTTCTACTTGCTTGCTACTGCAACCTAATATAGTAACTAATATTAGGGGCAAGATTAATTTTTTCACGCTAATTCCTCTTATTGAAAGTTCAAGATATTACTTTATCGACTATCTAACAGAAGTCAACACATAGGGCAATAAGCAAAAAAGCCCCACACGCAGGTGAGGCTTTCGAAAATACACTCTAATACGCAGGACGTTCTGTGTAAACACTCACCTTGCGACGGTATTTGTCTTTTCGCTCAAACCAGACATAACCATCAATCTTTGAGAAAAGCGTATAGTCTCTACCAACACCGACATTATTGCCAGCATGTAGATGCGTGCCACGCTGTCGGACAAGGATACTTCCTGCCGTAACATGGTTTCCTGCAAACCTTTTGACACCGAGCCGTTTGCCGATACTGTCACGACCATTGCGGGAACTTCCGCCACCTTTTTTATGTGCCATCGGATTCAACCTCCTCTCCATCAATCGTGGTAATTTCCTCACCACCAATTGCGGTAATTTTGATACGGGTAAATGACTGACGGTGACCTAACTTACGCTTGTACCCTTTTCTGCGCTTAGACTTAAAAACGACGATCTTTTTTGCACGTCCTTGCTGAACCACCTCACCCGTAACTGACATGTTTTCGAGATAGGGGGTGCCAGTTTGCAGCTGACCGTCTTCACCGGCAATCGCTAACACGGAAGGAAACGTCACTGTCTCACCGACAGCATTGTCTAACTTTTCTACATCTATGAGGCTTCCTACCTCAACACGATGCTGTTTCCCACCGCTTGCAAATACTGCATACATTTTACTTTCACTCCTTTTAGGTGTAGAAACTTGTAAGAATCCAGAATTTTCTATCTTTTAATTTTATGCTCTTTTTAGATATGCCGTAGAATATGTTTAACAAGAGCATTGGGCGCACCCTATTCACCCATATTTTATAATTCAATTCAGACAATTACATGATGCCACATTTTGCATCAAAAGTCAAGTCTTTTTAAAGCGTTGTAGATATGCCTCATAAATGTATAGAGGCAATACTA
The DNA here is from genome assembly GCA_965221425.1 of Candidatus Poribacteria bacterium. Lineage (GTDB taxonomy): Bacteria > Poribacteria > WGA-4E > WGA-4E > WGA-3G > MSPOR6. Next base: position 4,062,767 of record OZ244889.1, read on the forward strand.
AGCTTCGTGTTTTTATAGTGAAATCCAAAAATATGTTTACACTCCCTGGTAGATGCGGTTTCTAACCAATGCAGAATACCATACGGGGAATGCTATATAGCATTCATACCGTTGATTTGGCGTATTCTGCCGTATTTACATAGGTTCGGTTAGGAAACCGAACCTACCGTTGTGTCCAAGTAATTATGGATTTTACTATAATGCCAAATTCACCTGATTCAGAGTTCAATCTAAAAACAGTTCCTCACCGTTTGCAGCAAAGATTCGATAGTCTTCAAGATGCAAATCTGCGTCAGACTCCAGAGTCAATTCCAGTTTCAATGACCGTTTGAGCTCACGGAATTTCGCGGACATCTGCGCGTTGAGGTGTGAAATAATATGATCATTCGCCATAATCCGTAGTTTAGATTGTCGCGTTTGGCGATATGCTGCTTTAATTGCTCGGAACAATCCGATCACAACGGTTTCAATTGACAGGACGGTCCCATGCCCTTCACAGTAAGGACATTGCTCGGTAAGCAAAGTAGATAAACTCTGCCGAGTACGCTGGCGCGTCATTTCCACTAACCCTAAATCTGAAAAATGTAGGATATTGGTGCGTGCCTTATCTTTACGCAGTGCTTCCCGAAGCATTTTGAAAACCTGTTTCCGATGTGTCGGTTCGTCCATGTCGATAAAGTCAACAACGATAATACCACCTAAATCACGCAGCTGAATTTGCCGTACCACTTCATCAACCGCTTCAAGGTTTGCACTTAAAATTGTGTTATCCGGATCGGATTTACCGACAAATTGTCCTGTGTTAACATCAATTGAGACCATCGCTTCAGTTTGCTGGATGATGATGTGTCCGCCACACTTGAGCCAAATTTTTTCACCCAGTGCCTGCTGTAATTCTTCCTCTACACCGTAAGCCTTAAAAAGAGCCGTATCTTCATTGTAAAGCGTTATTCGATCCAGCATGTCTGGCATTACAGAGGTGACATAATCAACTGTTTCTTTATAGCTGGCTCGTGAATCAATTAGAAGTTGTTTAACTTCCTTAGTAAGCATATCGCGCACAATCCGGTTCGTGAAACTCACGTCTCTGCTAATTAAACTGGGTGCGGTTTTCTGTCTGGCTCGTTCGCGTACTTGTTTCCACTGATCGATCAAGGCTCGGATTTCTGCGGCAAATTCCTCTTCGCTCAAACCTTCAGCAGCGGTTCTAATAATAAAACCACCCTCAACGTCAGCTTTCAAGTTTTGTGCTAAGTCACGCAGTCGGTCACGCTCACTTTCAGATTCAAGCCGTCGCGAAACCCCGATCGTGGACGAATTCGGCATATAGACAACATAACGTCCAGGAAGGGTAATGTTGCTGGTAACACGTGCCCCTTTACTTCCAATCGGTTCCTTACCGACTTGTACAAGAAGCTCCTGATTTTTAGAAATGAGGTCCGTTATCAAAAATGGAAATCCTCTGCCGCCACGCGACTTGTTTGATGGCGTTGTTTGTAAATCTAAGGTTGGTAACCCATCATCTGGTTTTCCGTTCTCAGCACTACTGTTATATTTCAGGTCTGAAATATGCAGAAAAGCATGTCGGTCTAAACCGATATCAACAAAAGCTACCTGCATACCTGGTAACACATTTTCAACCCGTCCTTTATATAGATTATTTAAGACAGGTTTTACCGCTTTTCGCTCAATTTGAATTTCATTTAATATTCCTTTTTCAAGGATTGCACAACGTGTTTCGTACTCATCGTCCGAAATAAGTATCTCCTTCTCCATTATTAGTGTTTCCTCCTATCATGCCTTTTTGTAAAGACATCTCGGTAGTTAATTCAATCATCTCAAAAAGCGGCAGTTTTGTAAAAGAATGGTACGACAACCCAATTTCAGTGAAATTGCGGGTTTAATAAAATACTTTGAAACCCTAAGGTGGGAGTGTTGATGCGTGTTATGAAAACGAGTAAAATAATTTACCATACCCTTTATACCATCTATAGTAAAACCTATAATTAATGGGACAATCACTGTTGTCCGTTGTGTTTCCAAAATAGGTTTATTAAGTTTCAAAGTTCACCATAAAAGATCATTTCAGGTTAGGTTTAACATGGAAGGATAACTATCCGTTCCGTGGTGTTAATGTCACCACTGGCGTTATGAGTTCTCCCATTGAAATACCGCCATGTTGGAATCCACCCTGAAACTGCCGCTTATATTTATAAAAGTCATTTGGATAGACGAAATAATAGTCGTCTTTAGCGAGAATATAATCCTTGCTTGTGCTTTCGGCGGGTAACTGATATTCCCGCGGGTTTCGAATATGCACAGCTTGGTTTTCATCGCATGCTAAATTGTTCCCAATTTTAAAACGGAGGCTTGTGCTCGTGTCGCGATTGCCATAAGCACGGGTAGCTCGGTTACAAAACTCCGAACCGTGGTCGGCGGTAAGCACAACGTGAACGCCCTGTTCGGCGATAAGACGCAGAATATCGAACAGGGCTGAATGTGCAAACCAAGACCGGGCTACTGCTCGAAAAGCAGATTCATCTGGTGCAAGTTGTTGCAGAACTTCTGATTGTGAACGTTGGTGTGTCAATATATCAATGAAGTTAACAACTAATGTAGATAAACTAACCCGTGTAGCTGCAGCGACACGTTTTTTATATTCATTTCCTCCGCGTAAATCAAAAATCTTGAAATATTGGACTCCAGGTTTGATCCTGATTCCGTTTCTTTTCAAGTATTCTTCAAGCAGTTGCCGTTCGAATTGGTTTGTGCTGCTGCCATCTTCCGATTTCTCCTGCCAATACTGTGGAAGGTCTCTTGCCAATTCAGCTGGCAACATACCACTAAAGAGTGCGTTCCGAGAGTACATCGTTGCACTTGGCAAAATGGAAAAACTATATTTCCGATCTATTGAGAAATAGGGGTACAAGAGTGGCTCTACTGCCATCCAATGATCGAGCCGGAAACAGTCTACCACAATAAAGTAGACAGGGGTTTTTGCTTGAAGTAATGGCATCACATGATGGTCTAATACATCAACTGACAAAGGCGGTCTGTCTTGGCTTCCGTGCACCCATTCGGGATAATTTGCTTGCACAAAATCGGAAAATTCAGCATTGCACTCTTTTTTTTGTTCAAAGTGCGTCTCTTCTAAACCTTGTTCTGCCAACTGATCAGAAAGCAGATCCCATTCTAATAATTTGACATAGATGTTGATCCAGTCTTGCCAACCTGGCTGTGATGCCTTTAGTGCGTTAATCGTATTAAAGTCATTGGTGTAGCGACCCGGTATTTGGGTCTCCACAATCTGTTGTTGTTCAAGTATCCGTTTAAGAGTAGACGCTATCTGTGCGACACCGATTGGCTTTACCAAAAAATCCGTCACCTGTTTTCCGAGGGCAACGTCAACAAATTTTTCATCACTCGACTGTGTCACGAGAATAACGGGGACTTGTGCATTAATAGTTCGAATTGTATCTAAAGTTGCCATCCCATCTTTTCCGGGCATCACTTGGTCAAGTAGGATCGCATCGTATTGTGTCTCAGTCTGTTTTAAGAGTTCGATCCCATCTTCACCATTGGTGGCAGGGGTGACATTATATCCGCGAGTCTCCAAAAAACGCCTGTGCGGTAGTAATGCCTCAATTTCATCATCTATCCATAGAATTTTGTGCGATTTATTTGGCATATCAGTTCCTTTAAAACTCGCTAAGAAGTGTCACACGGTAACCGAATTTCAAATGTTGTCCCATCTGGACTACTTTCGACTAAACGGATACTCCCGTGATGATAATCTCTAACAATTCGTTGAACGATTGTCAACCCAAGTCCCCATCCGTGTGTTTTCGTTGTCATACCCGGTTCAAAAATTACGCGTTGATTTTCGCTTGGAATTCCGCTGCCATTGTCTGAATATCGAATTACAACATGTTTTTGGCGATCATCATAAAGCGGTTCAATTTCAATATACCCACTCTCTTTATGCATGGCATCCAACGAATTCCGAATTAGGTTTTCAAAAACCCACTGTAACAAATGTGCATTCGCAGAAATTGTAGGTATATCATGAGGTGTAACACTTATATCAATGTTCCGACTGATTTGAGGTAGCCGCTTCTCAAAATATGTAAGTACTTCCTCAAGGACCTCCTCAAGGTTGACTTCATTTTTTGTCGGTTCTGTACCTATCATTCCGAACCGAGTGGTTGTTTTCTGTAGCCGTTTTAAGTCGCTCTGCATGTTTGTTGAAAGTTCGGCGAGGACTTCATCTTCAGTTTCCTGACTTCGTTCATCTAACAACTCAGTCCATGCTAACAAAGCAGAAATGGGAGTGCCGAGTTGATGTGCTGTCTCTTTTGCCAACCCCCCCCAAATTGCCGCATGTTCATAAGATTTTATCCGCCGATAGATAAGAATAGAACCGAAAGCGAAAAACGGCAAAACAATAGATAACACAATAGGCGTTATTAATAACCCATAAAACGATTTTATTTCATAATAAAAATAACCTTCTTGCCAATCGGGTTTTGTTTGAAGTGCCTCGAATGCTGGTGTATTTTGAACGAAGATTTTTGCGCGTTCTTTCTCCTCCGGTGTTGCATTCTCGGCGGTAATGACATCTTTCCACATTTGCCATTTCTGAGGATTCTTTTCAGTATCTGTAAATGCATAGGGGACTTGTGCCAATTCACTTGGCGCTGCATACCCGTAATACAAATACCCCATAATCTGTATATCTTCTTTAAGGAACGGTATTTTTCGCCGCTGATTCTTACTTTTCATCCGTTCCAATGTTGAAGTTAGCAATTCTTGCTCATCTTGTGTTAACGAAACAGTATCAGTTCCGTTGACTTTTTCATCTAATTTTGTGTCGATTCCCTGCGAAATTTCCACATTTCCATTGGCATCAGTAATAATAAAAGAGAACCTCCGAGATCGTCCTTCTGCGTAAAGTTCTTGTTTCATTACCTTTAGCAGCCATTCTTGTAGGTCTCGGTCTTCAATGCTTGGCAATTCAGCGGCAAGGTTCACAAAGACTTCTATCTGAGCTTCTATATCAGCATTCAAATGAGAAATTTGACGCGTATAATACGCAAACACAAATATCAATATGCAGACACCGACACCGAAATAGATGAGCATTAACCCGCCAGTCGGGTAAGTAGATGTTGGACTACGATTCCACCTCGCCATAATACCCTCTGGACAAAATTTAGACACTTAAAATATGGGCACATTAATATTATATCCTATATGATTTGATTTTTCAAGTGAGTTTACAAGGTGAGTGTCTAAAGTTTTAGCAATTGGCTGAATTTTGGATTGAGTTTAATGAATCAAGCACAATTTTGATGTCGTAATAGCGGTAAAATTCCGAAAATTCAGCATTTTCTTGACATATCAACTTTCAAACTGTTAAAATTCATTGTATAAAATACAAATAATAAAATTATAGTAAAACCCCAAAAAATATACACACTTTTAGTATGTGGGACCTAAACCGCCAGACTGTGCTGTAGCACAAACTAAAAGTTTGTGCTACAATTGTGTGCAAGTAATTATAGATTTCACTATAAAAGGAAAAGAGATGAAAAGACCAAACATTTTGCATCAGGTATACCAAAAAGTCAGCATAACAAACACAACCCCGTTTTTATTTTCCGTAATTCTGATTTTAATCTCTTTAGCTTATATATCTTGTAGCAATCCATTAGAACCGGTAGATAGTGAAGAGGAAGAGCGGGTGAAATCTGCGCTGAAAGACCGTTCCTTTCGACAATTTGATCCATCCAAAGACGCTGGAAAACGCAAAGGAGTTATCCTTGATTTCTTTGATAGCGAAGACAAAATAATCACCTTATGGGCACAATACGCTGAAGGCGAAACTGCGTTGAAAGAATGGGAAATTTTCGCAAAAGATTATCGCGTAGAAAAAGCGGGTTCGGAATATAGGCTTTATTTTACTACGCCGCGTTCACATCAGATACTGCCTAACGAATGTGACGATTGCATTGAAACGGCTGGTATCTCTATTTCTATCCGCAACCTATTTGATAGTGAGAAGATACAGTTCAAGTTAAACGACGCAGATAAGATTTTACCCTCACCCTTTCCCGTTTTCAAGTCGTGGACACGGTTCAATGAGGATGAATATTTTGATTGAAATATCTGTAGTGTCCCTCACTGAAGTGCAAAGATGTTTATCCAAAGGTCACTATTTTTTATGCGCGCTATAGTTGATAATAAATTTTAGGAAGTGTGACAATACTGAATTGAATAAGTAACTTGACAAATTGTGTCGTTTTTGCGTAAAATTCCGTTATAACTACAAATGCTAACCGCATCTAAGACTAAGGAGCTAAACATGCTTACCCAGGATCAGATAGATTTTTACAATGAGAATGGCTATCTCAAAGTAGACCAGCTTTTCACACCAGAGGAAACCGAAGAGCTTGCCTCTGAAATGGTGCAGATCATAAACAATTGGGGACAGGAAACAATTGGCTGGCCTGGACCGTGGCGCACCAAATACCTCAAAGAGGAAGACCAGCAAACCACAAAGGCAGTTTTCATGCACAATCCACACTTCTATTCTGCTACGTGGGGAAGAGTGATTTTCCATGAGCGTTTAACAGGGGCAGTGCGTTCACTCATCGGGGACACTGTGCAGTGGCATCATACTGTGTTGCATGCAAAACCGCCCGACAAAGGCACGCCATTTCCCATGCACCAAGACTATCCGTTTTACCCGCACGATGGGCTTGATTTTGTTGATTGCCTCGTCCATCTTGATGATGCACCATTTGAAAGCGGGGCATTAAGGGTTGTCCCAGGAAGTCATAAAGAGGGCCCCCGGGAACACATCACAGGAGAAGGCACTGCACCTCATTTGCCGACAGATAAATTCCACCCCGATTTTATTGACTCCATCCCGATTCCAGCAAAAGCTGGGGATGTCATCTTCTTTAGTTATTGCCTCATCCATTGGTCTGAAGTTAATCGAACTGATCAATGGCGGAAGGCAGTCCGATTTGGATACCATACACCGGAGATGCGTCCAGTCGGCCGAGACCCAAAAGAGCCTTATAACAATATTATGGCTGGCGGTTTCAAAGTTAATCCTTCTGCAGGCGACATACTTGCATAATAAAATTCTTATTGAAATATCAAATCGTATTAAGCATTGGGTTAGTTTGCTTACAAACTAACCCTAAATCTACAGCGCCAATGAAGTCAAATATCTTGGAAACTCAAGATTACATATCAGAATGGTGAATTTGGTGTTGAAAGGAAAATATAGATGTCTTTATGTAAAAAAAATCCAAATTTTCTAAAAAAGAATCAGGAAACCTTATTAAAACACCTATTTTTGCTTTGTTTGATAAGTATATGCTCTGTTTTTGTAGCAAACACACTCAGTCAGGAAGCTTCTCCATCTGATGCGGATTCGTCTCTCGCTGAAAAAGTATTTGAGAAATATCAAACATTTCTTCTGCGCCAAGATATCCAAGCACTACTTCCAACAATCCTTGAAGAAATCATAAAGCCAGAAAATCAAAAATTATTATCGCCAGAAACTATTAATTTAGTTGTAGATAAGCCAGACTTACTCAAAACATTTGTGCCTGATATAGAGGACGAATTCATCACGTTATTAAAAGAGGACGAGGAAATACAAACGTTTCTAAGGGATACCGATGTCCAAGCTTTACTTCAAAACCCAGCAGCGATTAACGAACTCGCAGCACTAATTGAGTTGAGCCAACTGCCTCTTTTAGAGCGAATTTTTGGAAGGTATCAAGAGCTTTTTCAACGACAAGATATTATGCAGCTACTTCCCAACGTCCTTGCGCAATTCAAGAACCCTGAGAATCAGGCACTTCTGCAACCAAATACGTTAACACTTGCAGTTGAAAATCCTGATCATCTCAAAGAAGTGTTACCGCAAATAAACGATGCGTTTATTACACTTCTCAAAGAGGATACTGAGGTTAAAGCACTAATTAACGATCCCGATTTCCAACAATTGCTGCAAGATCCTGCAGCAATTGATGAACTTGCTGCGTTACTGAATATTAAGGTGATTGTCAGAATAGTTCCTGCATCAGTTGAATCACCGCAAGTCGGAGAACAACTTGTCATTACTGTTGACATTGCTAACGGCTTTAATGTTGCCGGTTATCAAGGTATAGTTCAGTTTGACCCAACAGCACTCCAATATGTTTCATTGATGCACGGCACCTATTTTTCTGGTCAAGTGATTCCTGTTCCTACAAAAGCTACGGAAAATCAAGTCTCTTTTGCCCAAACTGCTATTGACACAACAGCAAGTACGGCAGAAGGCACCCTTGTCACAATAACTTTTGATGTTCTTGAAGCCAAAGCATCAATGTTAACCTTATCTGGTGTAATAATTGGAGGTTTCGGCGGAACTTCTTTTTTGGTGATAACTGAAAACGCAGAAATCCTTGAACCACCAAAACCGTGGGATGTCAACAATGACGGATTCGTAAATATCTTGGATTTAACTTTTGTAGCAGCGTATTTCGGTAAAGAAGATGCACCATCTGAAGCTGATGTCAACGGTGACGGGAATGTAAATATCTTAGATTTGATCCTTGTTGCCAGCCATTTCGATCAGTAATACCAAATTAACGCGATAATTCTCGGTAGGCGAGGAATCATGGCGAATACCTTATGCGTATTCGCCCAATAGCATTCACACCGTTGATTTGGCGTATTCTGCCCACCTTACAATAAAACAAGATAAATCCTGTTAATTGGTATAAGACGCAAACTAAATGAAGATTAAAAAATGAAGCGGTAAGGGCGAGGTTAGGAAACCTCGTCAGCAGCGGGGTACGCGTGTCTTGTAAGGACCGAAAAGGACCGATTTAAAAATTAATCTTCATCAAAGCGCGCCTACTGTTTCCAGTGAAGATTATGACATCATCTCTTGCATCTTTTCTGCGACCCAATCCACAGCGACATCAATCATAACCTGCCCTTTCTCTGATGTGGCAAGTTTAGCCTGATGGTGATATTCACGGTCGGATTTTGCCTGTCCTGCATCGGAGATTGTGAGTTTTGCACTGTCGTAATCCACACCGTTCCAATCGACGTTTTCTGCAAACGCAGCAAGCGCAAATGCTGTTTCAAACTCTGCAGCATGCCCCGGGCAGACTCCAGATTCCATCTGTTCTTTGACCAATTCGCTCGTATACGCTTCCCAATAGGAATGAAATGCAATGTTAATCCCGAGTTTTTCGCGGTAACCATCCAACCGCTGATGCACTGGACCGGCATTGCCCGCATGTCCGTTGACAATCAGGATGTTGTCAATGCCGTGTCTACGCATACTATCGGCAACATCGTATAGCACCTCACCGAATACTTCTGCACGTAGCGTGAGTGTTCCCTTGTGGTCCATCCAATGTTCCGAAACGCCGATTGCCAAAGGTGTTGTGACAATCACCTGTGGGAACAACTTTTCTGCTGCCAATTTGGAAACATACACCGCACTTTGTGTGTCGTGATACATCGCCAAGTGTTCGTTATGTTGCTCTGTGCTGCCTGTGGGAATGATTGCACCTTTGAGCGTGCCAGCATCTATCGCTTCGCGGACATATCGCCGCTGGTTTTCCCAAAGTAACACCGATTTGATTTGTGACATTATTTATCCTCCAATTTTAGATATGATTAGCTGAATTGTTTAAAATACTCGTCGATTTCATCTCTTAACTCAATACCTGCTTGTTCAAAAGCATCCAAAAGTTCTGTGTACGTTCCCTCTCCACCAATAAAATCCCAAAATTCTTCTGCTATTAAAACTTCATGATCCATATCCAACATCCCTTTTAGCATCCATTGTTCATAAGGTTTTGGTTCATAAGGATTGTAAGGAACAGCAAAAATTGTATTCACGACTACTTTTGTGTCTCTTGCTAATTCAGCGGCGGTCCACTCTAAAAATGTGCGTTTGGATTTTTCATAATGACTAAAACTCGGTTTTGCAGTTTTCAAATTAATCAAAAACAACTCATCATTATGATTTTCTAACCAGATGTTTACCTTTGTGAGTTTTACTCGGTTTAATGTTCCACTTCGGCAAACTGACCTAATTTCTTCTATTTCAATAAGTTTATTAGGCTTTCTATCAACTGTTGCCAATTCATCCATTATCGTCCGAATTTGTTGGTGTGCTTCAGAACTTATCTCTTCTGCAGGTTTAATTTGACTTTTTGCAACCCTAAACCTTCCGCTCGCTAATGCAATCGCTACGGGTTCATATATTGAAATCCCAAATGTTGCATTTAAGGATTGAATGAAAGAATAAAATGCCATTCTATCTTTACCAAGAAGACGATAGTGAAATGGCATGTAACTTGTTTCAGGACGATAGGACTTTAGTTTAGAGCGCATACAATCCTTAACTTTTTCTTTTATCATTGCCTGCCGTTGTAAAAACATTATTCAATTCCTTTTAATATATCAGTAGAATTTCACGTTCCTTTACTTATGACAGAAGAATATTCGTTGCGAACACTTGAGTCCTGCAAAATTTAGTATAACATTCAAAAGTTTAATTGTCAAAGCGATTCTAAATCGGGATTTCAATCCCTCCTATAAGAAAAGCAGCATCCTATTCCAATCAATAGACCGCCAAGTAGTTATCGGTCTCCCACTGGCTGACACTCAAATGGTAGTCGCGCCACTCCTCACGTTTGACCTGAATGTAGTAGTCGGCATATTCATTACCGAGTGCATTTTTGATGACTTCGTCTGCTTCAAGCGCATCTGCGGCTTCACTAAGTGTCGCAGGTAGAGAGTCGATACCGCGCCGCTGCAGTTCATCTTCTGGCACTTCGTAAAGGTTATCCACATTTTGTTCCCCAGGATCAATCTGATTTTCAATACCATCCAAACCAGCAGCAAGTAGAACTGTCACCGCGAGATAAGGATTTGCTGCGCCATCCGCTAATCGGTTTTCAATCCGTCCAGGGGCAGGTGTCCGAATCATTTGCGTCCGATTGTTCCCACCAAAAGTAACGAAAACGGGTGCCCATGATGCTCCGGAACGCGGTGCCCTGCGAACCAAACGTTTGTAACTATTTACAAGCGGATTTGTGACCGCTGTGACCGCTTTTGCATGTTTGAGAATACCACCCGTAAACCAATATGCAAGTTGAGACAAACCATTAGCATCATTCTCATCAAGGAATAGATTGGTCTCATTGTTCTCATCCCAGAGACTCATGTGGAAATGTGCACCGTTGCCTGTCAGATTGGTAAAAGGCTTCGGCATAAACGTTGCCAATAACCCACTTTCTTCCGCAAGTGTTTTGACCATCCATTTGAAGAAGGTGTGTCGGTCTGCTGTAGTGAGCGCATCTGTATAAGTCCAGTTGACTTCAAACTGACAGGTGCCATCTTCATGGTCATTTGCATAGGGTTGCCATTCCAATTCCTGCATGTATTTTATCAGGGTTGTCATCATATCAAGGTTTCGATATAACGCTTTTAGGTCGTAGCACGGCTTATCCAAGGTATCAAGTTTATCCCATGGGGTGTATTGACCATCTTCATCCTGCTTTAACAACATGAATTCCGCCTCAATGCCGACGTTGAAGACGTAGCCTTTCTGCCTTGCTTTTTCCAATTGCTGCCGCAGAATGGTCCTTGGGCAATAGTGCCAAGATTTTTTTTCAACAAACATATCCCCTGCAACCCACGCTAAGTTTTTTCGCCACGGCACAATTGTGAGCGAATTAAAGTCAGGGATGCTTGCCATCTCCGGATCGTGAGGATACTGTCCTATCTCCCCTGCGGCAAACCCTCCGAAACCTGCCCCTTCTTTCGCCATATCCTCAAGATGTGTTGCTGGAATAACTTTTGCCTTCGGTGCCCCGCTCATTTCTACAAAAGAGCAGAGAAAAAACTCAATACCACGCGCTTCCACTAAAGCTTTGACTTGATCTAATGTCATAAACCAATCCCTTGTTTGATCCAATGATCATTTATAAACGGTAGAACCTCATTGAGATAAACCCGTAACTGAAAATACTGGAAAGTTTTATTCTTGTATTTTGAATTCAAATTGGATTTCGACCAAACGTGTAATTGCATTACCGTTTTTCTTTGCTGGTATATACCTGCTGTTTTTCAATGCTTCAATAGCTGCTTCTTCCAGCCCATAACCAAGATTCGTTAACACCGTAATTTCTTTTGGGATACCATCTGTACCAATAGTTGCTCGTAATATCACCGTGCCTTCCTTTTTTAATAATTTTGCCATCTTTGGATAAGCAGGCTTCACTATAGGCTTAGTCTGCAGTAGTATTGTTTCTGTTTTAACAAGGTCAAGCGAATCGGTTGAACCGATACCTTTTTTTGGCACAGCTTGTGTGAGTTTGCCAAACGGGGTTTTTGTCGATGCTGACTTTTCAATTATAAGAATAGGTGTTAGTTTTAAAATCGCGATCTGCGCTGGGAGGGATACACTTTCTCTAACTTCAAAGGATTTCGATCCATTCCTCGTTGAATTTTCAGAAATTCCAACATTTGAAACATCCGAATTCGCTAAATCGAAGGTATCTTGCGGCTGCGGCAGGTCAGTTGGAGTAGGTACCGGTTCCCGCTGGATCTGAATGGCTTGTGGGTATGGAGGGCTTGGATCATATATCCCCGGATGCGGATGCGGATGATGTGGATGATGTGGATGTGGTTTTGGCTCCTCTAAGGTTACCAACTCCATTAGTAAAATATTGTCCTCAAACACTATTGGATCTGCTATACAAAAAACGCCGATAAGGATTGCAAGGATTGTATGAAACCCAATGGCAAATGCAAAAGCAAATGTGTTACGAGTTCCCGTTTTCTTTACGGTGATATGGTGTGTCTTATCCTTCAATGTTACATACAATTCGCTTTTTTGGCTTTCGTTAATGCGAACATTCTTCAACATGATTGGCTTTTTCGGTTTTTTCCGTTCAAGGCGAATCTGTTGAATCTGGGCAAGAATATCAGTACTTCTGTTCATTGTTTTTCACCTATTTCCCCAAAATACGCTTTAATTGAAATTATAGCACGTCTCTACTTGAAAGTGAACTTTTCAGTTTGCGAATTTCTGACTTGAAGACTTTTATAGAAACGTATTTTTTGTTGTATCTTGAAAACTATGGTAAATTTTAGAATCGTTAAAGCACCCTGCACAATTTTAATAATTTCCGCGCAATGTTAAACTCACGATACTGTGATTATAGTTGAGAAAATCAAGTACCGGGTCTAATTCGTTGGTGCGGTTTTGTGTAAATTGATAATCAGCATTCAGCGTCAAATAGGGAGTGAATTTCCAATTAACCTGAGTGTTGAATCCCCATTGTGTATCGCTTCGATTTTCAGCATCTTCTATAATATTCCGGGTTTCGTCCCGAATTTGTCTGCCTTCAAAACGCACCCAAACACGTGAAAATCGGAGTCGAATCCAGCGTTCTGTGTCAAATTTATAAAATGTATTCAACGCTGCCTCAGCACTTGCGAAGTTAAAGAAATCAACGTTGGAACGGTTTAGAAAAAGGTTAATTTCTTCTTGGAAAACAAATCGGTCCGCTGCTGTTTGTAGCAACTTTGCAGTACCGGAATGTCGCCAATCAATTCGGTGTTCACCGTCCTCAAGTCCAGTAACTCCTAAGATAAGGTTATTCAAATTGGTTTGGTAACGCCCGTGCTCAATTCCATATTCTACTTTTCCGATCATCTGTTTAAGCAGTCCAAACTGAAGACGTGTAGTTACTTTATGATTGGTAGAACCGATAAGTAAAAAGTCTTCTCTCAGCTGGGCTGCATCGTCAAATCGGTGAATTCGGAGATTGTATTCTAACACACGCCCAAAACGAAGACCTATCTGCCGTTCAGTGCTGTTGTAGACGTTTAGCATTCGCGTTAAACGTTGCAGCTGATGGGAGGCAGCGAATTCGGGTAAATCTGTAAACGGACGAAAACTTAATTCGGTTGAAGCAACATCAGTGAACGCATCAAATTCATTGAGTTTCCCGTTTGCTCCATTGTAATTTTCAAGTTGAGGAGAGTATTGCAACTTGAGACGTAGTTTATCCGCAATTGGTAGTTCCCCCTGTAGATTAACACCTAAACGGTTAATAAGACCTTCAAGTTGCGGACTTTCCTGTCCAGCAAGGCTACTGGTGTAAGGATCAACGCTTAGTCCAAGTTCAATGTGATTGTTAAAGGTATTAGAGAGATGCGCGTCAATTATAAGTTTTGCGGGATCAGTTTTAGGTGGTTCAGGTTCAAGTAGGAGTTCCTGCCCGAATTCGTTCTGAAATTGCGCAAAAATAGGTTTGAATTGTCCTGTTAATAGTAGGCTATAGATCAATACACTAACCCAAAAAGAGAACTTAATCTTTTTCACACACTCACTCCAATTCATAGTAAATTCCAAAATATAATTTCTTACATTTATACTATAGTTGGACAGTTTTAAAATTTTTTAGTGATAAAAGCAGGCATCCTTTCAGAACGGACAAAAACTATTTTTGAAAGGACATTCAAAATAATTTTTCTTTCTCGTTTAGGTAATATGTTATCAGACTATCAACATCTTTTCAAGTATAAAACTGGACACACCCTCTATACAAAATTCATTTGCAATGTAGCCAGACGTATGCTAAAATAATTTCAATTATAGCGTTGTATCGTATATAGAGGAGAAAGATGAATTACGCAGAACTGCCGATCCCACAACGTCAGAGAGACGAAATTCATCGGATTTTATCGGACATATCCGATAGAGACAGAAGCGTAGATAACGACTCTATATTGCGAAGTCTACAAGAACTCGCCACTGACGATGTAGATATCCAAACCTGCTTTGCCGACATCGTTATCCCGTTGTTAGAAACTTGCCTAAATTCCCCTAACCCTGAAGCAGCATTAAATAATTTTTCACGTTTTGCCCTTGTAACGTTTAGTCGAAAGTGGATTTATGAACTTTTGCGGGATGCACCGTTTCTGATGCCGACCGTGATGCTTAGTTTCGGAGCATCCTCATATCTATCCGATATTCTGATTCGCAACCCGATCTACTTTTACGACATCATTGATGCAAACGTGATGGACACACCAAAAACACGGGAACGTATGTTCGGTGAACTTGCTATGACACTTGGCAGATATAGAGATGTTGATCAAAAACTTCGGATCATTCGGCGGTATAAACGGCGCGAAAGCCTCCGCATAGCACTACGCGACCTGCTTCAAGTAGCAGCCGTTGAAACCACAACTCTGGAGATGAGTAATTTGGCAGAGGCAACATTACAACACTGCTATGAAATTGGATGTGACCAAATAATGATGCCGAAGTTTGGGACTCCGCTCAATGAAGAAGGCACAGCTCCTTGCCGTTTTGCTGTTATCGGCATGGGGAAATTTGGCGGATATGAACTCAACTTTAGCTCTGATATCGATCTAATCTTCGTTTATTCAGACGAAGGAAAGACCAATAAAGGCATTGATAATAGCGAATATTACGCACGGTTGTGTGAGTTTTTAATTAAGGCAATGAGCGAGGTGACGGCGGAAGGCTATGTGTTTCGTGTGGATATTCGTTTGCGTCCAGAGAGCAGTGCTGGTGTCATCATTCGGTCTATGGAAAGTTATGAAAGTTATTATGAAGGATGGGGAGACTTATGGGAACGCCAAGCGTTAATAAAAGCACGTCCTGTCGCGGGAGATATGGCATTTGGAGATGAATTCATCCGGATGATTCAGCCGTTTGTGTATCAACGCTATTTAGATGGTGTTACACTCAACGAAATTAAGGTTGACATTCGCAATACAAAAGCTCGTATAGAGGAACGACTCATGGGGGAAAGGACAGACCTTGAAAAGCATGTAAAACTCGGTACAGGGGCAATTCGGGATATTGAATTTACCGTCCAATGCTTGCAGATGATACATGGTGGACAGCGAAAGTCGCTCTGCTCTCAGAATACATTGGAGACACTTGAAGCGTTGAAGGCTAATGAGCTGTTGGCAGCGGAAGATGCTGACGCATTGTCAGCAGCGTATCGATTTTTACGAAGGGTCGAAAACAGTATCCAAATTGAAGCAGACCAACAACGTTATTCGGTTCCAACAAAAGTGGAGGAAGAAATTCAGCTTGCCAGACGTTTGAGATATTATAACGCACCGCTTGAAACATTTCGGCAAGATTACCGAACCCATAAAGCACACGTCCGTGAAATTTTTGAAAAAGTGATGGACGTTCATGAACCAGATCAGTTAGATATAGCGGTGCTGCTTAGCCAAGATGATCCTGAAGAGAAACAAGCGAAATTGGGCAAGTTCGGTTTTGAGAATGTACGCGAAGCACATCGCTTGCTGCGACAACTTGCCAACGGTAGTGACGGACAGCAGTTTTCCCCCACAGTCAGACGGACTTTCTTCAAACTTGCCCCAACTCTCTTGAAATGTTTGCGTGCAGCCCCCGATCCAGATATGGCACTTCGCTATTTTGATGCGTTTGCCGCGAAGGTTGGCGCACGCAGCAGCTACTATACAATGTTCATGGAAAGACAAGAGACACTTGAAGCACTTATAAGTGTTTGCGGTTCAAGCCTTTACTTGGCGGATTTATTGATTGCAAGCCCTGAACTGTTTGACCTGTTAACAGTACCGACTTTCACTGAATTTCCTAAGACACTCGCTCAAAAACAGGAGGAGGTTGGACAACTCCTTGCGGATACATCTGACGCACACGCGCTGCGGACGCTCAGACGTTACAAGAACGATGAGATTTGGCGGATTGCCTTGCGAAACATTCTCGGCAACGCCGATCTCCCGATGACGACCAAAGAACTCTCCGATTTAGCCGAAGCAATCCTGCAAGCCATCTACCCGCAGATTGACTCGCAGTTGCGCGAAGAACACGGTTCTCCCTTGAGTGATGATGGAGGACCTGTGACGTTTGCTATCATCGCGATGGGTAAATTTGGCGGACGGGAACTCAATTTCAGCTCAGACTTGGATGTGATGTGTGTCTACACGGCGGACGGTAAGACAACTCAAGGAATGCCCAATTCGGAATATTTCTCAATCCTCGGCTTGGAGTTGGTAAAGCAGCTCAGTGGAGATCACGACATGAGTATCTATGAGCTTGATCTGCGGCTCCGTCCCTACGGCACAGGTGGTGCAATAGCATTGCCATTGGCGGGATATCAGAATTATTATGACAACACCGCAGAAATCTGGGAACGTCAGGCACTCACACGCGCGCGGGTTGTAGCAGGGGATGTGGAAGGGGTAGGAAACCAATTTATGGAAATTGCACATGCCTTTTGCTATAAGCAACCACTCACTGCTGAAAATGTTGCGGAGATTGTGCGGACACGCCAACGAAAAGAAGCACAAGCCACCCGAAAAACAAAACCACGCCGCAGACGTAGCGGTAAAGTTCAAAAACCTGCTGCTAATGTAAAATCAGGGTATGGTGGACTTGTTGATATTGAATTCGCTGTGCAGACGCTGCAACTTATCCACGGAACTGAGGCAACTTCTGTCCGTGTACAGAATACGCTCCTTGTGATTGACAGATTGCACGCTATTGGCGTTCTGACAGAAGCGCAGCGCATAGGTTTATCGGACGCGTACAAATTCCTTCGGCGCGTCGAAAACGCGTTACGGATTGTTCATGATCGAGCTTTGGATGCCCTACCTACAAATCGCGCAGAATTGACACAATTGGCACGCCGCCTCGGATACGTCGAAACTGAAGGGACACCTATAGTGGAAGCATTTTCGCAGGATTATGGTAAGTGGACCGAGAAGACTCGTGCGCTTTTCAATGAACTTCTTGTTAATTAATGGGACACTTCTGTAACGCAAACTTTTAGTTTGCGTCCTCTCAAACACAATCTAAATGAAGATTAATTTATTAATTTGGCAGAAACATCCGATGCGGTTAGGAAACCGCATCTACCGGGTTTGAGAAGAATTAGAATTACCGATTTATTTTCTTAATCTTCATACAGATTGTGGGACAACTTCTGTTGTCCATTATGTTTCCGAAGCAGTTTTATCTTATCAAAGTGTCCCAATAATTTGAAAGTTCACTATATTAACACTATCCCTCTGAACGGAGTTGGATAAGTTTATTTACAGCATGGATATACGCCTTGGCACTTGCCTCAATAATATCCGTACTCGCACCGTGTCCTGTGATAATGTGTCCATTGTCCTGTACCTTCAGCGTAACTTCACCGATGGCGTCTTCACCTTCTGTTACTGAACGTATTTGATAATCAATTAAGTTCAGTTTGATTTTGACAATTTGATTAATTGCCTTAAAAGCTGCATCAACAGGACCATCGCCTGTGGAGGCATTCTCAACTATTCCTTCCTCTGTGCGGATACCGACGGTGGTTGTTGGTGAAATTTTCGTTCCACTGACAACTTGAATGTAATCAAGTTCAAAGGTAGCTGGCACGGTACGAATTTCGTCGCTCATGATTGCCTCAAGGTCAGCATCATGAACAGCTTTTTTCTTATCTGCAACGCGAAGGAATCTTTCATAAACCTTCTCTAACTGCTCTGAATCCAATTCATATCCGAGTTCACTCAGGCGATGTTTCAGGGCGTTCCGCCCAGAACGTGGACTGAGAATTATTTGGCTCGTTTGCCAACCGATTTCTTGCGGGTCAATGATTTCAAAGGTTACACGCGACTTAATAATCCCATCTTGGTGGATTCCTGAACTGTGTGCAAAAGCGTTTTCGCCAACAATCGCTTTATTCGGTTGCACCGGAATACCCATCGTGCGACTTACACGTCTGCTGATAGGAACGATCTCTTTGGCGTTAATATCGGTGTAATACGCTTTAAAGTAATCGCGCCGGGTGCGTATCGCCATGACGACCTCTTCAAGAGAGGTATTTCCAGCACGTTCACCAAGTCCGTTAATAGTACACTCCACCTGTCGTGCGCCTTGCTCAATAGCAATTAGACTGTTTGCGACCGCCAACCCTAAATCGTTATGACAGTGAACACTTATGACAGCATCATCAATATTTGGGACATTTTCCTTGATGCCTGCGATAAGACTGCCAAATTCAGCGGGCACTGTCCATCCCACAGTTTCAGGGATATTGACAACATTTGCCCCTGCAGCGATTGTAGCTTCAACCACCTCGTACAGATATGCCAATTCCGTTCTGCCTGCATCCATCGGAGAAAACTCAACGGTTGCATCGGGGTGATCAGCACACAAACTCTTTGCATAAGCAACGGCATCTACCGCCATTTCAAGGGTTCTCTCTGGCGTTGTGCGGGTGATGCGCTCCATGTGGATAGTTGATGTACCAACAAATGTATGGATACGTGCGCGGGGAGCATCCTGAATCGCTTTCCACGCCGCCGTTATATCCTTTTCAACAACGCGGGAAAGTGCGCAAATTTCAGGTCCCTCTACCTCATTAGCTATACGTTGAACAGCATCAAAATCACCCGGTGACGAAATTGGAAAACCAGCTTCAATGACATCAACATTTAATTTCGCGAGGTGTTTGGCAATCTCCAATTTTTCTTGAATGCCGAGAGCGGCTCCGGGAGTTTGCTCCGCATCTCGGAGTGTCGTATCAAAAATATAAACCTTTTCCTGATTAGTTTCAAAATCGTCCACGGTTATTTCCTCCAAAAAGGTACCCGTCATTGTAAGTTAAATCACTTCACAATGGAGTTAAGTTAGAATTCACTTTGTGACTTATATTTCACGTCCGACAGCGATTGCAATCGGTTTTAGTTCTTGCATGAGTGTCTCAAACTGATCGGGAAACAGAGACTGTGCACCATCACCTGTCATAGAATTATCTGGGTCATGGTGAACTTCAAGTAATAATCCATCTGCACCTGCGGCAACGGATGCTTTCGTCATATCGCACACCAAACTGCGGATACCGGTTCCATGGCTTGGATCAACCACGATGGGCAAATGACTTAATTGGTGAACAACAGGAACTGCGTTGAGATCCAGTGTGTTGCGTGTGTGGGTTTCAAAAGTACGGATACCTCGCTCACATAGAATGACATCAGGATTCCCTTCAGAAAGTATGTACTCCGCAGCAAGCAGCCATTCTTCAATTGTCGAAGCCATACCACGTTTCAGAATAACAGGTTTGCGCGCCCGCCCCACTTCACGCAACAGATAGAAGTTTGTCATGTTCCGCGTGCCGAGTTGAAATATGTCCGTATGTTCTCCGACAAGTCCAACTTCATCGGGCGTCATCACTTCTGTAACGATGCCCAAGCCTGTTTCGTCTTTAGCTGCAGCGAGCATTTTCAAGGCATCTTCTCCGAAACCTTGGAAACTATACGGACCTGTGCGAGGTTTAAACGCACCGCCTCTAATAAAGCCAGCCCCAGCTTTCTTCACGTGTTTCGCTATGGTTACAATCTGTTCAGTGCTTTCAACTGCACAAGGCCCCGCCATAACCGCTAACTTCCGGCCCCCAATTTTCGTCCCGTTTGTGGAGATAACAGTCGGTTCATCCCGAAACTGGCGGCTTGCCAATTTATATGGGGCAGTGATCGCCATTGTCCTTTCAACGCCCGACATTGACTCCATCGGAATATCGCCAAGCAATGTTTTATCTCCTATTACACCGATGACGGTGCGTTGTTCGCCAGTTGAAATCTGTGCTTTCAACCCTACACTCTCAATCCGTTTGACAATTGCGTCAATCTGATCGGGTGTTGCATCCGTTTTGGTAACGATTACCATGGTTATCAATTCCCTCCGACAATAACTCTGTTTCAAGTCAATGTTGATGATTTCTAAAAAAATAACCCAACATCGGATTGTTATCGACGCTGGGTAGTGATATATGAGATTGATTAAAACTTTTTCATGAGTGCTTACAAACTATCACCACCTACCGCCGCAGTACAAAAACGGGAACAACCCGAGCGTAAAGAGCGCCCAAAGGGTAAAATAATAGTCCCGTAAAAATGTGAGAGCGGACTGTGTTCCACTCATCCGTACTGTAGAGGTGGTCATGTGTTCAAACTTCTGCATCACAAAAGATCCTAAATTTCTTTGGTTGTAAGCCTTTCTCGGTTTTCCTGCCTTATAAAACGTTATTCCGAACAAAATGTTTAAAAATTTTTTAAAACTACTTTTAAATATGATAACACATTTTATAAGGAAAAGTCAAATTTTTAATTGTTTTTTTGTTACAAAACAGTTTAAGCAATCCAATTTATACTGACGACTCTAAACACATAACACTATTTTTTTGATTGATCGCTTTCTTGTGTCGGTGGTGGTTCATTGAATTCCACACCCCGCGCTTCAGCCTCTCTTCGGCTGCGATCCCACGCTGCAACTTCTCTGTAAACTTCCGCTTTTGCCTCCGCTATCATTTCTTTTTCTTTTCTGATATGTTCTCTGAAACGCCGTAACATGATGTCTGCTCCTTCTCCTAAAATGATCAGCAAAGTTAGCGAGGTTAGGGAACCTCGCCAGCAGTCGACTGAAAGTGTCTATTTATCCTTCGCTTCTCCAAGCACAACACGGTGATAACGTTTTTTACCTGCACGCAGAAGCAACGCATCTTCTTCTAACAAATCAGCATCAACGACAACATCTATAGCCTTATATTGTTTCTCATTGATATATGCACCTCCCTGCTGAATTAGGCGGCGCGCTTCACTTTTTGATGTGGTTAAGCCAACTTCATGAAACAACTCCATTATCGGAATGCCTGAATCAAGTCGTTCTGTAGAGATTGTAGTAGTAGGCATTGCATCAAGGTCAAGTCCGCCGCCGCCAAATGCAGCGCGCGATGTTTCTTGTGCTTTATCCGCTTCCACCTTTCCATGTGCCAGTTTAGTCGCTTGGTATGCAAGTACTGCTTTTGCTTCCCGGATTTCATCATGTTCCAAGTTGCCAAGGCGTCTCACCTCATCCATCGGTAAGAAGGTAAAAAATGCTAAAAACCGCTCAACATCGCGATCATCAATGTTAATCCAATATTGGTAGAATTGGTAGGGCGATGTCTTATCTGAATCAAGCCAAACTGCACCGCCAGCGGTTTTTCCCATTTTTGCACCACCGGCTGTTGTGAGCAGTGGAAAGGTCAGGCCATGGACACGTTTGCCCTCAATCCTACGCACCAGATCGACGCCAGCAAGGATATTACCCCACTGATCATCGCCACCGAGTTGCAGAACACAATCGTATTTTTGGAAAAGACACAAATAATCGTACGCTTGCAGCAATTGGTAATTAAACTCAAGGAATGAAAGCCCCATTTCGCGTTCAAGTCGTTGCCGATACCCTTCGGCTTTTATCATCTCATTGACACGAAAATGCTTCCCGATATCGCGTAGAAATTCAATATAGTTTAGGGAAAGCAGCCATTCAGCGTTATTCAGAAATACGCCAGCTGAATCACTTAAATCAAGGTAACGCTGTAGTTGTTGTAGAATACTTTCTCCATTTTTTTCAATTTGTTCAGCAGAAATCATCGGACGCATCTCTGTTTTATCAGTCGGATCGCCGATCATTGTGGTGCCGCCACCGATAATTGCGATCGGTTTATGTCCGCCGCGTTGCAAATGCGCCATCGCCATAATTGGCACAAGACTACCAGCATGGAGACTGGCTGCTGTCGGATCGAAACCAACATAATATGTTATTTGATTTTCAGAGAGTAAACGGGAAAGCTGCTCTGCATTCGTACACTGTTGAACGAAACCCCGCTCTTGTAGGGTCTCAAAAAGATTTGACATGGGAGTTATCCTTGCAAGAAATTTTTACCGTTTATGGTAATAATGTGAGTTGAAAAATAAAGTAATGTGATCTGGATGACCTAAAAAATCGAATTTGGGTATAGGTGGTGTTTTTCCCTATTTTCACCATCTAAAACTCTAAAATAGGGAAATCAGCTGTAGCACAAACTTTTACCGAACTCACGTTCTAAAAGGTGGAACACAAACGCAGGCGGCAACACGCCTCCTGCTAAGATTCTTCCACAATTTCTACTGCATACACCGCGTGCCGATACACCAACACCAACTGCTCTCTCACCTGCATTGTAAAGTTAAATTGGTTGTATTCCATCGGGGTACCGTACAGCACGTGTCCATTTCGCATTGTCACTTTGACCTTCTTACCCGCAATTTTGCGCATCGGGCGGACACCTCTCACTTTCTTACGTTTCCTCGGATCCTTATGTGTGCGCAGCTCTAACGCTTCTATTTCCCTGTTCATATACAAAGCAGCACCTAACTTGTCAGCCGCATCTGCCAGCAGACAGAAAACGATATTGATTTTCGAGATCGTCCCTGCAGATGTCAACAGATCGAACTTCTCTATGCCAGTGATATTCACTTTTTTGTTACCTTCATAAGTTACCAACAGCACGGGAGCTTGAAAACGAGCGAATGTATCGGCTTCAACCGCAGGCGGTGGATCATTGGGATGTGGCATCTGATTGCCTCCTTCAAAGATTTTTTACGCTTATTTTAACGTGACTATAGTTTGGACAATTTTTTCAGACGTGGGTTGATATAAAAATTAGTTCATCTCTTATGTTATCAAATCAAAACGGAAACCCTCTTTGTTCCAGATGAAAATTAAAAAATAAATTGGGTAATGTGGCGAGGTTCGGAAGAAATCAACGGTATGAATCATGGCGAATGCCATACGGGGAATGCCATTAAGGCATTCATACCGTTGATTTGGCGCATTCGTCTTTAGGCATTCCCCGCCTCGCCAGCAGAGGTTTGCACTTGCATTGGACAGAAAATTACCGAATTAATAAATTAATCTTCATCTGAAGTGCAAGAATGTGTGCGTCCCGCCTTCTATAAACATAGCACGCCGCTGGCGTGCAGCATTTCTTGGGTTTCCATTCATATTCGAAACTCGTGCAAAAATAGACTTTCTGTTGAAAACGCAACGTGAAACGGATAGAAACTGCCCAAACTATAATTATAATACCATGCAAGGCAGAGGTTGTCAAATCCGTTTGACAGACATTCAACGTTTGTATTAATGGACACGGTGGCTATAGATGTCGTAATCATCACCGCGGGCATCGCTCCAGACCACAATTGCGCTACCAACCCCCGCAGAGACTGCTTTCGGTGTAATCTGTTCTTTATTTGCAGTACAGACCGGTACGCCGTTCTCTTTCCAAAGCGGCACCCCATTTGCACCAATCCGTTGTGCATAAATAGCATCTTCCGTTACATTCCCAAAATCCTCTCGATAGTCGAGCCAATAGACTATTGCGCCGCCTGCCCCATCAGAAACAAGCATGGGAATTTGTTGAACGCCTCCCTCTGTACAGACGGGTACACCATCCTTATTCCATAAAACTTTACCTTTGACATTAACGCGCTGGGCGTAGATGTCAGCAAAAACATCCCGATCATCCCACCACACAACGATAAAACCACCTTCACCATCACTGATACAATTCGCTTGTTGTTGATTGACGAGCAATTCACAAATCGGTATACCATCTTTTTGCCATAAGGTTGTGCCATCTGAAGCTATGTGCTGTGCATAGAGCTGAGCTTTTGTAAAAAAATTCGGGTCGTTTCTATAGTCCGACCAAACACAAAATGCTCCACCATTTCCATCGGTAACGATAGTTGGTCCGCCTTGATTGCCTTGTGCAGTGCAAACAGGGACAGGTGAATCCCACACCTTCTTTCCTTCGCTATCAATCCGTTGCGCGAAGATGTTCCAGTCTGGGGTGCTGATATCCCACCACACAACAATGAATCCGCCTGCACTATCACTGATTATGGCAGGATCATACTGGTCTCCTTCACCACTATACACAGGAATCCCATTCTTTTTCCAAATTGCTTTTCCTTCAGCTGAAATTTTTTGAGCGTAGATGTCTTGATTACCAGTTCGCCAATCCTCCCACACAACAATAACACC
The DNA here is from genome assembly GCA_965221425.1 of Candidatus Poribacteria bacterium. Classification (GTDB taxonomy): domain Bacteria; phylum Poribacteria; class WGA-4E; order WGA-4E; family WGA-3G; genus MSPOR6. The sequence goes on from OZ244889.1 coordinate 4,087,740, forward strand.
GCCGTTTCCATCTGGAATAACGGTAAAATCATCTTGCAAAGCGGCATCCGTACAAACTTCAACGCCATCGGGATTCCACATTTTTTTGCCATCAGCATCAATCCGTTGTGCATAACTATCTTGTGTACCGTTTCGTGTATCTCCCCAAACGATAATCGCACCACCCTTTAAGTCAGAAACAATAGCAGGGCTACTTTGAGGTGCTTCGTGATCACAGGCAGCGATACCGTCGGGTGTCCAGACCATATCACCTTTGCTGCTAATACTTTGCACATAGATATCATAGTTACCGTTGCGCGCATCACGCCAAGCAGCAATAACGCCATCCTTACCATCAGTTGTTAACACAGGGAAATGTTGATCAGCTTTAGCTGTACATACGGGCACATTTTCCGCTGACAACCATTCTGGTTGGGCAATAGAGAGCGGAACAATGAAAAGGAGAAAGAGTAATAAGCCGTGGTGGATAGGTTTACATAAGGAAAAACGTAACTGTGAGCGATCAAACATTGAGAAACAATTAGAAAAGAGCATAATTTTACGGACTGCGTGTATTGTAGCATACCTGTTAGGTTGTGCTACGTTTCTGCACCTTATGCGTCAATTTAGTGAGTAACATTTGTGCATTTGGGACACCTTTCGCCCCGCTGGGCTTGGTAAGTAAACACAGACATCAGCTGCTATACACCTATCGCCTCTCCGAGGCTTTAGCAAATCGTCCCTTAGCACCAGCGGTGCGAAAGGTGTATAGAATCCGTATCACCCCCAAACCAAAGCACCAGTGGTGCGAAAGGTGTGTGGACTAAAATCGGGCTTAGAAAGCCCTCCCACAGGAAAATCATGTCCTAAATTGATAGTTATGGTTGTGCTACGTTTCTGCACAACCTAACAGGTTATGCTACAGAAATGTCCAAGTAATTATATGCTTTACTATAAAACACAACTTTTTCTCCGAAAACCTGCAATTACATCAATAATTCTTCACCTATCGGGAAAAATTGGTCTGCCACTGCTTGCAAATCCATGGACGTGTTGTGCTCAAATGCGACTACCTCTATCCGCTTATGTTGTTGTTTAATGAGCTCAGCGAGTGGGCAAAAGTCCCCATCGCCGCTGGCTAAAATAACAACATCTAACGTTCCGAGCATAGAAACCACATCTACAGCGATTCCGACATCCCAATCGCCTTTTGCGGAACCGTCTCCGCGCAGGCGCAAGTCTTTACTACGAATTGTGTAGCCGTTATGTTCTAATAAAGAAATGAAATTAAATTGCTTGATTTCAGGGATCTGAACGATATAGGCGTAGGCGGCCAGGAGTTTTCGCGGTCCAACGATCAAGTCAAGGAGTTTGATGTAATCGACTCGGCGTTCAAACCGATCTTTCGCAGCATAGAACATATTTTGCACATCAACGAATACACCTACACGTTCTTGCGCTCCTGTCCGATCCGTTTGATTTGTAGATTTCATGGTAGGTTCGTCTAAATAGACCGCTGTCTGTCGAATTTGATTAAGCGCGTTTCGTGAAGCTTCATGCGATTTTTCAATAGTACTAAAATGGTTTTGTAGATCGGTTTTTAGCAGTTCTAAAACTTGAGCTTCCTTATAAACGGCTTCTTCAACTAATTTGAGTTCAGCCAGGAAAGTTTCCTTGGTTGCTCGGATTTGTGTAAGTTCATTGAACTGTGCTGTGATATTTTCATATTTCGTCAGAAGCTGCTGGTGTTCAGCATCTAATTTCATAAGCGAGGCGTTGGTTTCCGCGTACTGTGTCGCTTTTTCTTGAAGATTTTCATTTTCCTGTTGTAAAGAAATAATCTGATCTTTATTTTCCTGATACAAATCTTCTTTTATTTTTAATGTTTCATTTTCCTTAAGTAGAAGCTGGCACTGTTGCTCCACTTGTTTATTCTTTTTCTCAACCGCCGTGTATTCCGCTTGTAAATCAGCTAAACCACTTTTAAGACGTTCAATTTCATTTGTCTGTCCATCAATCTCCTTCTGCGCTTTTTCTAAATCACGGGTATATTTTCTCTGAATTTCTGGGGAAGGCACTTGTGGCGTTTCAAGATAAGCTGGAAATTGCTGTGGATCTACCTCATGATTTTCTGTGTGATTTTCATACGCTGCTGCCAATAAATGGATTCCATGTGAGTGCACATCTTCTCGAGAATCTGCTAAGAGTGCCCAGACCACTTCACCAAATTCCCCTGATTCAATTAAAGGTCCAGGAGATTTGAAAAAAGTCTGGATTTCATCAACTACCATATATCCTACTCTTGAGATAGCAGCCTCCGCTTTTTGTGAGAGGTGTTTGACAACGATTTCGTCAATATGAGATTGCCTGAAAAACGCGCTGGTTAACTTGTTCAATAACTCCTGTTTTGAAGTAGAATGTAACTTGTCTGAATCAGCAACAAGGTTAGTTTTTATTAGTAGTTGGAAAATTTCTCTCTCATTTAATAGTATAGCAAGAAACCAGGTAAGTTGGTCATGATGTATTTTTAATTTTAGATGCGGTTTTGTCATGAGAGTCCTCCGAGAATATTTAGTTCACATAAAGAGAATAGATGCGCTATTCGTTTTGCTTGTGAACTGTATTTTTAGATAACTTTTATATGTTTTGGATTTATGGAGTAATTGTAATACCTCCTAATACAATATCATAAACTCATAGAATAAACGGATTGTTTTTAGTCGATGCGATGTAATACTTTAGATTTTGATTATTTTCCTGGATCCGTTCTGAACGGCACATGTTGCGTTACGTGTATCAACAACGACAGGAGCATGTCTAACGATTAAGTCGTAGTCTATAGTGCTATGGTCAGTAAGAATGACAACACAATCAACACTTTTTACCACAGCAGATGTTAGCGTTTGTGAATAATAGGTTTTTCCTTTCTCAAGAACAATTTGTGAAACGTGTGGGTCATGATATAAAATCTGTGCGCCTTTGTCAAGCATTAATCTAATTACTTCAAACGCGGGGGATTCACGAGTGTCTCCGATGTCTTTTTTATATGCTACACCTAAGATTAAGATATTTGAGCCGTTGAGAGGTTTCTCATGTAGATTTAGTGCATGAATGACTTTGTCGAGAACATACTTCGGCATATTGCTGTTAATTTCACTCGCAAGTTCTATGAATCGCGCGTGGTAATTATAGTTACGTGCTTGCCAAGAGAGATAGTGTGGATCAATCGGTATGCAATGTCCCCCAAGGCCAGGACCTGGATAGAAAGGCATGAATCCGAAGGGTTTGGTTGCAGCAGCCTCAATTATTTCCCATACATCTAAATCCATCCGATCACAGATAAGTGCAATTTCATTGATTAATCCAATATTTACACTCCGAAATGTATTTTCAAGCAACTTTGCCATCTCTGCTATTCGCGGCGAGGAGACAGTATGTGTCTTATTGATAAACTGTTCGTAAAACGTTTTGGCAATTTGGGTGCATTTTGGCGTAACACCACCAACAATTTTCGGTGTATTCGTCATAAAATAGGTACTATTCCCAGGCTCAATTCGTTCAGGTGAAAAAGCGAGATAGAAATCTCGGCCTACTTGTAGCGGTTCGGCAGAATCAGAATTTACACTTGGAGGGTTAGTGCTGCAGTCAGCTTCAACATTTTTTTCCTTGAGGTTAGGTTGAAGCATTGGAAGTACGATTTCTTCAGTCGTACCGGGATAGGTCGTGCTTTCAAGAATTATTAGTTGTTCGCTATGCAAATGTTGAGCAATTTGATCGATTGCAGCGGTGATGAATTGCATGTCTGGCGTTCTATTTTTGTTCAAAGGCGTTGGCACACAAATGTTGACGGTATCCAATTCACTCAGAACATTATAATCTGTTGTCAGCTGAATTTGTCCAGCAGTAATAAGGGAACTGAGAACAGCATCAGGCACATCAGGAACATCAGAGATGCCGCGTTTCAATTGTTCTATTTTTTGTGGGTTGATATCAATCCCAGTGACTCTGAAGCCTGCATCGGCAATAGCAACCATAAGGGATAAACCGACATACCCAAGACCAATAACGCCAGCATGGGCAGTGCAAGTTTCTATTTTTTTTAATAGCATAGTCCAATTGAATTTTAACGCTTGCGATTCTGTTTTCAGGCAATTCAACTTTGAATTAACCATCGCGAAGCAGTATAGAGGTTTGTAAAAATTTTGTTCGGTTTACCTGTTTTGGCAGTCGAGTCGGAATTGATATAACGTTTATAGGAATTAAGTCCGTGTCCCGTTAAAACAAGTGCCGGTAAAGCACCAGCATTTCGGGCTGCATGCATATCCGTGATTGAATCCCCGATGAAAAATGTATTTGACACGTTAATATTATGTTCGTGTGCTGCTCGGAGTAACATTCCCGGTTTAGGTTTTCGGCATTCGCATCCTGCATCTGGATGGTGTGGACAGTAGTAGATTTTGTGAATATGTCCACCTGCCGTCTCAATTTCAGCAAGCATTTGATGATGAATTTCTGTTAGTTGTTGCTCAGTGAAAATTCCTCTGCCAATTCCTGCTTGATTGGTTACTAAAATAATATAATAACCATTTTGCGTTAGATCTCGAATCGCCTCTAAGGCGTTGGGAATAAAAGTAAAATCTGCCCAGTTACAGACATAACCATTGTCCGGCGGATTTCTGTTGATAACACCATCACGGTCAAGAAAAATGGTTTTCATGCTATATCTCCGATACACATATCCGGTCAGATGTAAAAGCGGAATTGACACTGTAGATTAGATTTCAGGCACTGCATCAATAGCCTGATGTAGTTCTTCTGGTATGACAGTTGCGCATCCCATTTTGTCAACGACAATCCCGCCAGCAAGGCTTGATAGTTGAGCAGCAGTGCAGTAGTCAGCTTGTGCCGCAAGTGCAAGCGCGAAAACGGCGACCACCGTATCACCCGCCCCTGTTACATCCGTAACTTTTCCTGAATTGGATGGTAGGTGCTCTACCTGTAAAGTGTCATCGGAATTCCTCTGAAAAAGAGACATCCCTTCCTCTTCACGGGTGATCAATAATGTTTTCAGTGATAATCGATCTAATATCTTTTCACCCACAGTAATTAGGTGAGAGACATCGGTAATTTCTTCCTGTACAGCCATCCCTGCCTCTTTGTGGTTCGGTGTTAAAGCAGTTACGCCTTTATATTTCCAAAAATTATTGCGCTTCGGATCAACAACTATCGGTATACCGTAACGCTTGGCATGGGGTACTACTGCTTTAATAAGCTCAGTACTAACAACTCCTTTATCGTAATCAGAAAAAATAATTGCATCGCTCTCTGCGATTTGAGAAATAGCAGCACTCAATAGACGTTCCCTTAACATCGCAGTGATTTCTTGCTTGGATTCTCTGTCAATCCGAAGTAGATGGTGTCCTTGTTGCAGAGACAAGTTTTCTGCGATGTGCCCACTTTGACGTGAAGAATCTGCGGTATCGGAGCGGACAATCACACGAGTTTTCTTGGTTGTAGGACGTTGAACATCCATACAGATGTCCGTGGTGCCAACCCCTATAGGATTTAGCATCTGGATCAGTTTTTCGCCATCTCTGTCTTTTCCGATGACACCGATTAATTGAGCTTTGCCGCCTAAACTGACAATATTTTGTGCGACATTTGCTGCCCCACCACAGCTGGTTCTTTCTTTGGTCATCTCGAATACTGGAACAGGTGCTTCAGGCGAAATTCTGTTCACATCACCCCAGACATATTCATCTACGATGATGTCTCCGATTACCATCACCCTTTTATTTTGAAGTTGCGTAAAAACATTTTTTAAGTTCACACGATTATATTAGCATAACTCAATAGGTTAAAGCAACAAACATTCTTACCCAAGTAGGCGCTGCTTTTTCCAAATTTCTTGAAGAAAAACAAAATTGATTACAACAAACAGAAATGAAAAGAGTTAAAACGCTCCCATTTTTGATGAATTGACATGTTATCAAGGTTAAATGCCTCAATAGTTTTCTTATTTTTACTTGAATCTTTGCCCTATTCCTGCTAAAATACTTTAAAATATGGAATATATTATACTGATAAAACCGCACCTCGACTGGAAGTTCGCACGAGGGATTTAAGAATTAATACAAGTTCCCAAAATGCCAATATAGTAGATTTTAGAATTACTTTGACATTGCTATCGGTCCGGCTGGAAACAGCACCTACCGTATATCCTGTAGCACAAACTTTTAGTTTGTGTCGTTTGCGCAAACTAAATGAAGTTTAAGTAAATATTTCGGTAATTGGCAAGGTTAGGAAACCTTGCCAGCAGCAGGTATACATCTCTGTTGGCGAGGCGGGGAATGCCTAAAGGGCATTCATACCCGGGGAATGACTAAACGTCATTCATACCGTTGATTTCTTGATTTCTTCCGAACCTCGCTAAATTACCCAATTTATTTTTTAATCTTCATAAAGTTTGCACTACATCAGTGTTCAGATAATTCCAGATTTTACTATATAAGCCTAAGTTGCCACCTATTTGCGAATGCTCTTGTAGGAGGGGTTTCTAACCCCGATTTATAACAGAAAACATAAGTATCAGCGGAAATGCCCTGTTTTTTCGTAAAAAGCAGTGTCCGCCATCTCGCAACCTTGTAAGTAGCAACTTAGGTTATATAAGGTTACCTCAAGGGACATTACAACCAAGTAAACAAAAGGTTATGTAAAATTTATGAACACGTTTTTGCGCTTACGTTTTCTACTTCTTTTTCAGATAATTTTAGGATTACTAAGTTTCTCTCCATCAGTTTTTGCTGAAGATTCTTCTGATGAAAACATTGTGACCAAAAGTCCACAGTTTCCAGAAACATCCAGATATAAATTGCAAGTTGGCGACAGTATCGTTGTTACTGTTGAAGGTTACCCTGAATATACTAAAGACCGTGCTCCTATTCCGGTTCAGCCAGATGGTTATATCTCCTATCCGCTTATTGGACTCGTCAAAGTAACAGGTTCAACAGTTCCTGAGCTTCAGGCACAAATGCAAAAGATCTTCACAGAGAAACTCCCAAGTGCCCGTGTTTTTGTTACGCTGATGCAACCGAGACGTAACATTTTGGTGTTCGGAGCGGTTGAACAGAGACCAAGAGGAAATATGCATGTTTTTGAAACAGGACAAGTTTATTTGATGCATGCTTTGGCAGCAGCAGGAATCAACTATGAACTGGCGGATCTGACCAAAATTGCCATATTGCGCGATGGCAAAACATTTAAAACAATTAATTTGAATGAACATCTTGAATCGGGGAGTATTGATATCCCCTTAAAAGATTACGATGTTGTCATTATTCCCTCAATCTATGCGCAACGAAGGATCCGTGTAATAGGAGCAGTGACCACTCCTGGCTATTACCCCATTACCAATGACCAAATTTCTGCTGACCATGCACTGAAACTTGCAGGAGGTTCTAAAACAAACTTTGCAGATCTAAAAAAATCAGAGATTATCTCCGACGCGGGAAATACACTCGTCGATCTTACTTCTGAAAACATTAGAGCTATGTTAAAACCAGGAGATATTCTATTTGTCCCACTTGCTGAAGCCAAAATAAGCGTTGTCGGGGCAGTTGATAAGCCGAGTCAATATGTAATCACCGAACCAACGTTGTTAAGAGATGCAGTCGCAATGGCGGGCGGGTTAAACGAGGAAAAAGCGAACCCGAAAAAATGTATTCTTACGCGAGCTAATGGCACACAGGAAGAACTTAACTTCAATTTGGTGCAGTCGGAAGTTTATCTGTACCCGAACGATCAACTGCGGATATTAGAACGGACACGGATTGATTGGCGAGTTTTGAGCTTCGCTGCTTCGCTGACAAGCTTAATCGTAAATGTTTGGCTAAGATACAGGTAGAAGACTGAGAATTAAAAAAATATATGTTCTCTATTCCTTTTTTATAGTAAAACCTATAATTAATGGGACACTTCTGTAGCATAAACTTTTAGTTTGTGCAGATGCGGACACAAACTAAAAGTTTGTGATACAACACCCCGGTATGTTCGGTTTCCTAACCGAACCGAACATAATGTCCAATTAATTCTAAAGTCTACTATATTTGCGTAGGGTGTATTCATGGAAAGCGAAGATGAGGTTAAATATGCCAGAAACAACAAATAAACAACTTGAAGAAATTACGGAAATTCGATTATTAGACTATTTTTGGATTCTTTTTCGAAATAAGTGGAGTGTTCTTGCTATCTTTTTAATTTGTGTTTTGGGGGCATTTCTCGTAACCGATTTTACACCGCCGGTTTATCAATCCGAAACGACAATTCGTATCCTTGACGGACAACCGGCTTCTTCATTACTTTCGCAATTCCCATTATCTGGATTTCTTAAAGATACATCGTTAGGAACTTACGCAACACTGATACAGTCTCGCGACTTAGTGATCGCCCCAACAGTCACCCAACTTATAGATGAAGAGCTGTTGAAACCGCAACCTATTCACCGAGGTGCCACAGTGAAGTGGCTGGCAAGCCTTCTGAATATTGAATTAGATTCGAGTGTGACTGAACAAGGTGAACTCACTGATACTGAGTGGAGAGACTATTTCGTCAAAACGCTTATTGATGAGCAGTTAAAGGTTGAAGAGTCCCCGGATGGCAATGTGATTACCCTCGCAGTGAAGCAGCAGAAACCAGAGTACGCCCAGCTTTTGTGTAACAGAATCGCTGCTGTACTCGTCAACATCATTGAAACTGAAAAAGCAGAAAATATGCGATGGTGGGAAAAACCGCTACCACAATCAATGCTAAGTGAAGCAAAACAAGAACTACAAAAGAAAGAAACGGAACTCTTCAATTTTCAAAAAGCGAACCCTCAAATCGTCCTAAATGTAGAGGGAAGTACACAAGCACAGTTGGTTTTAGCTCTTCAATTGAGTGAAAATGAATTGACGAGTCAATTGATTGGGGCTGAATTGAAACTTAAAGCTTATGAAGACGAACTTGAAAACGTTCCAGAAGAGCTCGACTCAGAAACGATATCAAGGAATCCCTCACATTTGAAACTACAAGACAACTTAAACGAATTTGAAATTGAACGCAAAGCACTTATCGGAAAATATGGAAACGTAAAACATCCAGAAATAACTTCTATAGATGAAAAGATTAAGGAGACAAAAGATCGTCTTGGAGACGAGGAGAAAGACATTAAAAGTACAACGTCTTCTTACAATCCTCTGCATCAACTTCTCGCGCAAAAGGTTAATGAAACTCAGGCATCCATTATTAGTCTTGAGAAACAAAAAACGGAGATTTCTGAGCAAATTGATGAACGTGTAAAGGAGCTCGGTGGATGGTCCGAAAAACAACTTGAAATGTTTCGCCTCAAGCGCGATGTTGAAATTTATAATACGCAAGTGATTGCCTTAGAAGCAAAAATTCGAGAGTCTCAAATTATTGATGAAGCTCGTACAGAAAGTATTGAAGTATTAGATCAAGCGCGTCTCCCAGAAGAACCTATAAAACCGAGAAAGAAGTTAAATCTCGTTTTGGGTGCTATGGTTGGTGCACTCCTTGGGTTTACGTTTGCAGTCGCTAAAAATTATTTCAAAGACACCTATTTGCGGTTAGAAGACTCTGTTCGTCAATTAGATTCGCTGCCAGAACCCCCCAATTTTCTCGGTGTAATTCCATCCATTAAGAAGCGTGGTGCTTATCGAATCCCACTTATAGTTCATGACGCACCTAATTCAAGGACTGCGGAAGCCTTTAGGGTGCTTGTTGCAAAATTACCATTCCTTAACCTTAGTGGTGCCCTAAAAACTGTTCTTATTACGAGTTCTACCCGTGGAGAAGGGAAGAGTACCGTATCTTCTAATCTCGCTGTTGCGCTTGCACAAAAAGGGAACAAGGTGCTTTTAATAGATGCGGATATGCGTAGACCATCGCAACATACAGCATTTCCGACAGAACAACTCCTTCAGATTATGCCTCAAAATGAAGATACATCCAACGAGCCTTCGGTGGTTACGCACAGTGACACACGGAAACCGGGGTTGAGCGAAGCACTTATCAGTATAAACGCCGAAAACAGTTATGATGTTTTTCAATCAACAGTTAGGCAGACCGGAATTCCTAATTTACACCTTATACCGGGGGGAACTGTGCCGCCAAATCCGATTGAACTCTTGAATTCAGATATGATGACGCAATGGCTGGAACTTGCAAAATCTGAATATGATGTGGTTGTTATTGATTCCCCACCTGTCCGCGCAGTAGCAGACCCAGTTATTTTGGCAACTATCGTTGATACTGTTGTTTATGTGTTTGACATCACGAAAACCAAGCGGTTTGACGTATTGACAGGAATAAAACATCTGAAGGAAGTGCTACCAGCGAAGGGTATCGGGGTGCTATGTAACATGATAAATCCAAAACATGCCAAATCTTACGGATATTATAATAAGCATTCTGGTTATTATGAATTGACAGATGAGAGGAGTTAAGAGATTTCTTTATAGGTTGTTTAGGGTTCCATTTTTCCCAGAGCTGCTGGCGGGCGCGATCTACCAACAAGCCCAGCAAGCACGATCATAGTTAAAATATATGGAAATATCTTTATCAGTTGTTCGGGTATTGCCCACGGATTCGTAAGTTCAAAAGAGGTTGCAAATCCGAAGAGTAGGCATGCAGTAACACTATAGAGTGGACGCCAATTTCCGAAGATAACAGCTGCGAGAGCCACATAGCCTCGTCCTCCAATAATACCTTCAGTAAAACGATGGTTATCGGATATGAGGAAACAACCGCCTATCGATGCCAAAATACCGCTCAATATTACACCGAAATATTGCCATTTAGCACGACTTAAACTGAGTGTTTTGAGTGCTTCGGTTGATTCTCCAGCAGCACGCAATCGCAACCCCCACGGTGTTTTGAAAAGCAAGATATGACTTGCCACCATCAGTATAGGCAATAGATAAACGAGTATACTGTAGGGACCGATAATTGGCAGCTTCAACTCAGGTAATCCTGGCACACGTTCTTTGGTCGGTACAAGATATTCTATGATGCCCAATGCAAGAATGTTAATGGCAACCCCCGTGACAATTTGCTCCGCGTGAAAAGTAATTGTGGCTACTGCATGCAACAAGGCTAATACAATTCCTAAACCGATGCCAATACATAACCCACCCCAAGCTGAACCGGATACGTGTGCACCAACTACATAGCCGTACGCACCAATGAGCATCATACCTTCAAGGGCAATATTAATTATGCCTGATCGTTCGGAGCAAATTCCACCGAGTGCTGCGAATCCTAAAGGTGTTGTCATTCGCAATGTACTTGGAATCAAATCTAAAATCATCAATTATTTCTCTTTGAAATCCCTTCCATACATACCAACGCAATAATTAGTAATCCCTGACCGGCAAGAAATAAGCCGCGCGGCACCTCTAAGATAAGCTCAATGTCCAAAGCAACTTTAGTGAATAAACCAAATAACAATGCTGATGCAAAAACACCGAATGGATGATTTCTACCTAAAAGCGCAACAGCAATTCCGGTGAAACCCCATCCAGATGAGAAACCATCTGAGAATCTGTGTCGATATCCCATAACGTCTGCGACACCTGCTAACCCCGCAATTGCGCCGCTCAGTGCCATTACCCATACCGTCACTGTACGCGGATTGATGCCGCCATATTCAGCGACTTCTGGTGCGTTGCCAACTAAACGGAGTTCGTACCCCCACCGAGTATGCTTTAAAAAGATATAACAGATTAAAACACAAAGACACGCTATCAAAAAACTTGCATCTAAAAGATTACTCTGGGAGAGGAAAGGTAACATATTTGATAGACGCGGCAGTCGTGCTGCTTCATGGACCGGAGACGTTTGTGGTGCCATCTGATCCGGTTCACGGTAAACAGATATAACGAGGAAATTCGTTACGGCAAGTGCAATGAAGTTCATCATAATTGTGTTGATAACTTCATGTGCGCCGAATTTCGCTTTTAAGAATCCAGGCACCGCTCCCCAAATACTCCCCGCAATCATTGCGGCACTTATACAAAAAGGCACTAATATAACAGAAGGGAGGTTTAGATGCATACCTACCCACGCGGCAGCAAAGGCAGCGACATAGAGTTGTCCTTCGCAACCAATATTAAACAATCCGCCTTTATATCCTATAGCGACAGCAAGTCCTGTGAAAATAAGTGGTGTTGAATTAAACAGCACACTACCGACTTCATCAAAACTGGAAAACCCACTGATAAAGATTGTTGTATAAAACTCCCATGGATTCTGGCCCCTTAGGATTAACACAATCCCACATAAAAGAAAAAATCCGCAGATCGCAAGCAACGGCGGCAAAAGGTTACGGATCAATTGTAGAATCTGAACAACCAGACTGTTAAACAACGTGGTAAAAGATTGGCGGATATTCAAAATCTTCTCAGAGATGTGAAGGCCAAGTCACAAAAAATTGACAGTTTATCGCAAACGTGATATTATGTATAAATGTAAACTTGGTTAGATTTACAACGTTTTCTTTTGTACCAAGCTTACGAGTGTTGTTAGTATAACACAGGCAAAATATAAAAACAATTGTTTTAGATTTTCTACTAATTTCAATTCAAGGTAAATCCAGTCAATATTTTAAATCATTGATCCGAAGGTTTGTGATCAATACAATAATTTAGATTCCGATGGAATTCCTAATTTAATGTCTTTTTTTGAATATAACACAAAATCATAACACTGGCAAGATACGATGAAAAACAAACAACTTTCTAACACTGAGATTGGCACAAAAAACCTTCCCGCTGTTTTAGGTGGAAAACCAGTTTTTGAAATATCGGATGACGCACCATTCCCCAAATTAGATCAATGGCGTCAAATCACTGAAGCAGAAGCACAGATTGCCTATGAAATGACGTTGCGGAACGAACTGTCCGGAGGGTCTTCGGTTGTTCAGGAATTTGAGAAGATATGGCGTGAACGCCACCAGACCCAATTTGCTATGAGTCTAAGCAATGGTACTGCTGCACTACATAGTGCTATGTTCGGGCTCGGGGTTGGACTGGGTGATGAAGTTATCTGTCCGACCTATACATGGATGGGTTCTATAACACCTGCTTTAATGCTAAACGCAAGACCTGTCTTTTGTGAAGTTGATCCAAAAACGTTACTTCTCGATGTTAACGATGTTCGGCAGCGCATTACAGAGCGGACAAAAGCGATTGTCGCAGTACATCTATGGGGTAACGTGTGTGATATGGATGCACTGATGGCGCTCAGTGAAGAAACAGGTGTGCCTGTGATAGAAGACTGTTCACACGCGCACGGAGCGTCTTACAAAGGTAAGCCGTGTGGCAGTATCGGACAAGTGGGCGCATGGAGTTTACAAGGAAGCAAAGCGGTAAGTGCTGGCGAAGGTGGAATGCTCGCTACAGATGACATAACAGTTTTTGAACGCGCCTGTTTGTTAGGTCAAGTGAATCGCGGCATAAATAGTATTGGAGAACCTGTGTTGGATCCTGCTTCTCTTAATTACGCACATCTTCCACCTATGGGGTTAGGTGTAAAATATCGCGCGCATCCGGTAGCTATTGGCATTGCTTCGGTGCAGTTGCAGAAACTTGACGAACTCAACGCAAACCGTCGCAAGTATATAGAAGAAATAAGAGAAGAATTGCAAAATATCCCAGGGGTGCATGCTATTGAACGATATACAGGTGCGGAGCCCGCAGCGTTCTTTGGATTTCCTATCTGCTACCGCGAGGAGGAGATGCACGGTCTGCCTGCACCAATGTTTGCTCACGCTTTACGCAAAGAAGGTGTCTTGGCAAATAATAATCCTTATCCGCTCATGGTCGGTGATGGCGTGCCTGTTTTTTCAGGGAGTTTGCCAACAAATAGCAATCCGTACCCCTTGCTTCACACCCTTCCACTTTTTATGAAGGGGCTTGATATTTTTACAAATGGCCGAGGGGCTCTCTGTACATCTGAAATGGGAGGAGACTATGAAGGATATGCTCCAGGAGACCTGCCTATTACCGAGAAAGTGTGTTCACAATTAGTATTTTTGCCACTCTTAACGAAACCAGTTCCAAAAGCATCAGAACGGATACTTGCGGCAATCCGCAAAATCTCTAATCATGCTGAACTATTAGCCAAAACCTTAAAAAGCAAAACTGAATAGAATTCATCAAAAATGTCAATAGAATTTTCAAGTAGAACTCGAACCCAGAATATAAAAACCTTAAAGACTGAACCGTTGGATGTATTGGTTATCGGTGGTGGTATCGTCGGTGCAGGTTTAATTCGAGATCTCGCTTTAAACGGAGGGATTAAAGCCGGTCTAATTGAGCAGAGCGATTTTGCCAGTGGGACGAGTGGTGCAAGTTCCCAACTTATTCATGGTGGGTTTCGTTATCTGGCAAAACGCGACATCGGTCTTGTGAAACAGGCACGTAAGGAACGGGAAACGCTAATTCATATTGCCCCGAATCTCGTTAAACCGATACCGATAGCGATTCTTCGTTACAAAGGCGATCCGTATCCTCTTACCGGAATTCGACTCGCTGCACAATACTATAATCATCTCTCAAAATCCGATATAGCAGAGAAAGCCAAGCTACTTCTTGATATAGATAAAATACAAGCAATGGTTGGCCCTATCGCTACAAATGGCCTAAAAGGTTGTGTTGTACTGTGGGATAGCACTGTTGATGATGCAAGATTAACCTTGGCTACCCTCAAGGATGCCTATTTACATGGCGGTATCGTCACGAACTATGTCCAATTTCTTGATTTTATTGCCCAACCCGACGCGTCAAATCCAACGCACCGCATAATGGCTAAAGATGTCATTTCTGGTGAATGTTTTGAGATCGCTGCGCGCAAAATCGTCTCTGCAACAGGTCCATGGACTGATCAGTTATGGTGTAAAGACCCCAGTTACGATGGTGTTCCTCGATTGGTGACCAAAAATGCCAAAGGAATTCATCTTATCTTACCACGTTGCCATGCCAGAGATACCGCAGTTCAGTGTGGTATCGTGACATATACACATGCAGAGAAGTCTCACAATGAAAAACAACGAGCAATTTTTATTTTGCCCGGTGAACACAATACCTCTATTGTTGGCACAACTGAAACGACTCCAGAAGGTGGACCGGAGTCTGCCCGTCCTTCCGCGAAAGAGGTGGCATATCTGCTTTCTGAAGCGCAGCGGGTTTTTCCAAGTATGTCATTAGATCGTAGTTCTATTATCGGCACTTATGCAGGAATACGTCCCCTTATCGCTACTAACCATACTAAGCAGTTAAGCGATAGTCGTAATTTTGTTTCAAGGGAGCATTTAATCACTGAAAGTCCAAGTGGCATTTTGTATGTTTATGGTGGAAAATTGACAACACACCGTCTAATTGCTGAGGAAACGGCAGACTATTTGGCAGAATCACTAAATGTGCCCCGTAGATGCAAAACTGCTGTCTGTCCCTTGCCAAGTGCCATATCAGATGGACTTAACGGATATGACGCGAATAAAGAAAACACACATTTAGCTGATAAGGAACGTCTAATCCAAAGATATGGGATTCGAGGGTATCAAAGCATTCAGGAGTTCGTTAATCAGGATGTTACCCTTGCGGAGTCTATTGCCATGTCTCTACCTTTTGTGAAAGCAGAAATTCTGTATGCTTATTGGGGAGAAATGGCAATGACTTTAGAAGACCTGCTGTGGAGACGTACCCGCATCGGATGGACGCAGGGACAAGGGTTTGACATAGCACCACAAATAGCACAATTTCTCGTTGAAAGCAACGATTGGGATCAGACAAGGGCAAAAGTAGAAGTTCAGAAATATAAGGATCGTATCCAGTGGTTAAATTATAATCTGTAAAAGATTATTTTCGTCCAGAATTTGGCGTTACAGCAACATGAATTGGTTTCGTTTTGGCAATCCAGAGTTCTTCTTTTTTTTATGGGTCGGGTTGCCTATTTTAATTCTATTGCTTCTTTTTGGATTGCGCATGAAGCGAAACGCAATGCTGCTATTCCAAAGCAATGTGAATCCAACATATCTAAAACGACACAAGGTTCAAGCGGCGTTGTTAATGTTAAGTTATCTCTTTGTAGCGATCGCAATAGCGCAGCCGCAGTGGGGGGCTAAACCTGAAACAGTCGCTGAAAGGTTAGATATTATGCTTGCGCTGGATACTTCTACGAGTATGCTTGCTACAGATAACAACTCTGTCCGACGGTTAACGCATGCCAAAGATGTGATCTTCTCTTTGTTGAAACAGCTTGAAGGTGATCGTTTTGGCTTGCTTTATTTTGCCGAAGCAAGTATTGTAGTATATCCCTTGGCAAGCGATGTCTCTACACTCAGAGATTTTTTAGCAGCAATGACTCCCGAAACACTTGTTCATAGCAGCACCCGTATCGGCAATGCAATTGAGGTCGCAACTGCTCGATTCATTTCAGATAAAAATGAGTTGACAAATTCCGATTCCAGCGGACAAAAAGTGCTGATTCTCTTCACAGATGGTGAGGATTTTGGAACAGATGCTACTGAGGCAGCAAAAGCAGCTAAAAGGGAGGGTGTACATATCTATTGTGTTGGTGTCGGCACTTCAGATAAACCTATGCCGATACCGCTGCCACTTGAAAGCGCAGGATACAAGCGAGATATTGATGGAAAGCTGGTGCTAACTGCATTAAATGCGGAACGTCTACGTAAAATTGCAAAAGCGGGAAATGGAAATTATTACCATGCAAATGAGGGTATCGCTCAGTTAACGAAGGACTTAGCACGACTCGAGAAGCAGAAATTTAGGGTGCGTGCTGATGGTAAGTATCAGGAAAGGTTTCAATGGTTTGTGGGGTTAGTCCTGATTCTTTTGGTAGGTGAATTATTGATTCAGAAATGGAGAAACAGCAAAGGGAGGTAGGTGAGAGTTTGGAATCAACTTTGTTGAAATACTGAAATGTAATTTATGTTTTCTTGAAAATGAGACCACCCGGACGGAATCGCATTAGCAAAATTAGGACAATGCCAAAAATAAGGTATCGTGCACCGCCCAAATAGTAGGGAAGGATTGAGCGGAGAATTTCACCTAAAGAGCCGAGGACAGCACCACCTATAATAGCTCCTTTTATGCTTCCCATCCCTCCGAGTACGACCATACACAGAATTAAAATAGATTGCCAGAATTCAAATGCATTTGCATCAAAGCTCACCTGAAATGGAGCAAAAAAAGCACCTGCGAGTGCACCAATAGATGCGCTAACAGCAAATGCTAACGATTTATATCGACTAACATTTATCCCCATACTTTCTGCAGCTTGTTCGTCTTCTCGGATAGCAACCCAGGCCCTTCCAACACGAGAATGTAGCAGTCGATAAGTAACAAAGGTGACTAAGCCAACCAAGATCAAAATATGATAGTAGTGGTGCCACATCTGATAGAGTTCTACACCGAAAAACGATGGAGCTGGAACACTGTTAACTTGTCCGTTAACTCTGTCTTTACCTATAAGCCATTCTTCATTTTTGACAATGCGAAAAAGTAACTCTGCAAACCCAAATGTAACAATCGCGAAATAATCACCAGTAAGTCGTAAGGTGGGCGCTCCTCGTAATAACCCCCACAATGCTCCGTTTATTATTGCAAGTGGTAGCACAATCCAATAACTCAAACCAAGTCGAGTCATCAGAATTCCAGCTGTATATCCGCCAACAAGATAAAATCCGACATATCCAAGATCTAACAATCCTGTAAAACCGCAAACAATGTTCAGTCCAATAGAGAGCAGAATAGCAAGCCATACCAGAACAGCAATTCGGAGTAGAGAACCACCACTGATCGGCAGAGAGATTCCGAAATTGTTGAACAACACTCGAGTAGTAGCATCTAAACCAAAGGTTAATAACGGAAAAAGAATAATAATTAAGGCGAGTGTAATATTTTTAGGTGTTAATTTATCTTGCATTATGATATTTTCGGCAAAATAGAAGTTGCCTAATGATAGACAAATGGTACCTATAACAGTATGGTTCCCATGAGTCCATGAAAACTGAATTTCATAAGTTTGGTTCGTGTACTAACTGTAAATTCGATTCCAATAGTGTAAGTAGTGTGTTTTCTATGCCCGCGTCGCGGTGGATTTGCCAAATATCCCTGAGGGGCGGATCAAAATTACAACTATCATGATAATATAGGCTATAGCTAACCGGTATCCAGATGAAATATAACCTGCTCCGAGTGCTTCAGCCAGTCCTATCAAGACACCACCGAAAATTGCTCCAGTGATGCTTCCAATACCTCCAAGTACAGCAGCTGCAAATGCAGCGACACCTTTGTAGTATCCCATCGTCGGCTCAATAACCTCGCGTAAACCGACCATTATACCTGCTACTGCGCCTAATGCAGAACCGATAGCGAACGTAACTAATATCACCCGGTTAGTATTGATACCCATTAAGTTGGCAGCAACTTTATTTTGGGCGCAAGCTCGCATTGCCTTCCCAGTTTTGGTAAAGTATACGAGCAAATTTAAGCCGACCATTAGAAGAATTGCAAGCAGAATAATAATTACATCACGGTAAGGTAAAGACGCATCGCCTGGAAGCGAAAGCGCATTTTCACTCCAAAAAAAGGACGGTAAAGATTCTTTCGGAAATGTACGTTGTCTGGCAGACCATATCATCCGAGCCAAGTTCTGCATGCCGAGCGATAGTCCTATGGCTGTGATGAGAGCGGATAAACGTGGCGCGTTGCGAAGGGGACGATATGCGACCACATCCATTAACATGCCAATACCAGCACATAAAAGCATGCTGATTGGTATAGCGATCCAAAAAGGCATAGCCGCGAAAGTTACCAGAATTAGTGCAAAATAAGCACCAAGCATGAAAATCTCGCCATGTGCAAAGTTAATTAATTGGATTATGCCGTATACCATTGTGTAACCGACAGCAATAAGTGCATAGATGCCCCCTTGAACCAAGCCATTAATAATTTGTTCTAACAGTTCTGATGCCATATACTTCCCATCCTTTTCTCTTAGCTATTTTGATTATCACGATACTACCCGACTAACTGTAGACATCTATGCCTGTCCATAGCTTTAATGTCTAAGATCATTCAAGGTTAGGCAGTTGCTCTGGTGCAGCAACAAATTTTCCATCCATAACAATTTTGACGTAAGCGGGTTTGTTAACAGTATCTCCGTTTTTGTCAAAATAGGTTAATCCGGTGATTCCTTGATATCCTTCTTCAGACGTGTCTAAGGAGGCAAGATAATCTCTAATAGCTTTTCTATTTTCAGCGGTAGTCGCTTCTTCATTATACGTTTTCTCAATGGCTTCAGCAATCATCCCAACGGCATCATACGAAAGGGCTGCCCATGTATCGGGCGGGTATCCATACTCGGCTTCAAAAGCTTTAGCCACTTTCTGTGCTTCCTCTCCACCAGCCCCGAAAGTAAAAGGTGTTGTGATATAAGTTCCTTCTGCGGCATCCTCCGCTATTGTGAGAAAATCTGCGGAATCTACACCATCTGCACCAAAAAACTTTGCAGTAATACCAGCTTCACGTGCTTGCTTAACAATAAGCCCCGCCTGGCTATAGAGCCCTGAAATAAAGATAACATCTGGGTTTTTCCCTTTAATGCTGGTAAGTTGTGCTTTAAAATCAGTATTATCTCTATCATAAGCCTCTAAGGCAACAACATTAAGACCTACTGCTTCAGCTTCTGCAGTAAACGAATTTTTAAGGCCTCTACCGTAATCATCATTATCAAAGAAAACTGCAACAGATTGCACATCTTTGAAAACATTTTTGATGTATTTTGCGATAAATTGTCCTTGAAAATCGTCATGGTATAAATTTCGAAATGTCCAGTCGCTGCCTTCGCAAACTGTTACGTTTGTTGAACCAGGCGATAATTCGACAATGCCGTGACGCTTATATATTTCTTTTCCTGCTAAAGAGCATGAACTATTGAAATGACCTATCACAGCAAGAAATTTCGGATTTGTGGCGATATTAGTGGCAACATTACCAGCAACTGTAGATCTACCTTCATCATCCTGAAAATTTAGCTTTAACTTTATTCCATTGATGCCACCAGCAGCATTAATTTCTTTTGCTTTTAATTGCGATCCGCGTTTGATCATTTCTCCAAACGCAGCGGAATTTCCTGTAAATGGCCCCGCAACAGCAACTTGATGTCCAGTATCACAGCCGTAAACGAATGCAAGTGATACTAACAATAACAACCCTACAAACCAATTTCTCATTTTCAATACTCCTTTATTCTGTAGCAGATTTTTCTGCAACGACTTGCCTAAAGTCAAATTTAAATTTCAATTTTTCCTGTTTGTCACCTGAATGCATAACGCTGATTTCAGGGACAATAATTCGCAGTTCCGTATTATCAAGATTAAGTCGATCAAAGATTAAAAGTCCACGCCGCTTAGCACCCTTAAACAACTTTCCACTCTCAAACAGGCTTTCCGCAACTATCGCCTGTCCTTCCTCTAACGCTGCAATATCCACATAAGATCGGTAGTGTGGATAATAACTGCGATAGGGAGAATGGTAATGTGGATATGTTCTTGCAGGTAAAGCGTTTTGCTCAGACCGAGTCACGTTATCATAAAGGTCTTCAAAGTAATCGTAAGGAAGGTTAGCATATTGAGCACCATTTTTATCCAGTAACACCGCTGATTCTTCAACCAAAACTCGTGGCGTATCAAGGTTGTGGACAGTCATTTCAAAAACTGTATAGATAGGTTCAACATCCCCATGGTTGCCGACAATAAGATAAGGATTGACGCGCGGGTCATCCGTTAGTTCAAAAATCTCCACTTCATCAAGGGGTTCAATAGTAACAGCAACTCCTTTTTGTAAAACGGTAACAGCACCTGTTTCAGGATGAATTTTTGTGTCTGCGCGTCCTTCAATTGCCTCTATGTGGACCTCAACGGAAGGCTGCGGTGCGATTGCACAACCAACCAAAAACACACCTGTTAAAAAAAGTATACCAAAGTGCAGATGTTGTCTTTGGAAACTTCTCAATTTATGATGCATCATCAACTTTGTCCTCCTTCACTGTGAGTTTCTATACTATATTTTACACAATAGAGTTTTTATTGTCAACGTTTTTATTGTTTTTCTCTATTTTTTGATATTGTGATGTCAAATTCGTAACAAGTCCGCCCCATATACATGATGCCACCATAGCAGCAATGGAATACGCCATACCCGGAATAGTTTTTATACCCAGACCAATTAATGTAATGACCCCCGCACTACTACCTTTGGCAGAACGGTATAGGAAAGAATCAATAATCTGTTTCGCGCGGTAGCGTTCATCATAGGAAAGCGGTATGTAAAATAGTTCTTTGGCAGCACGGAAAAGTGAATAATCAAGGGCTTTAAATGTTAGAAAGGCTCTTGCTGCAGTACGAAGCGATGGTGTAAGCGTCAAAATAAGTCCGTTGACCAGATGCACTATTGGAATACCGATGTGAGTAATCCGGATAGAGACAAATCGGAGTGCTAACGGCACAGCAATCAGTTGCAAAGCAGCTGAGACCGCGCCAAGGTTTCCATAAAAGTTGCCGATATACGCTGTTCTGGCATCTTTGACAGGGAAATCCATTTCTACCAGACCTTTGAATCGGAGATCAAGTACAGTTGAGATGACTTGAGTACTTATAATCAGTAGTCCTATGAACACCAAATATTTAGAACTAAAAAACGTCTTTAGACCTAAGTGTCCACGTCGTCCACCTGCCTCATCTTGAGTTGGTTTCGGTTCCCCAGCAAGGGCGTAAGCGATTACACCGAAAATTGCTGCTGGGACGAGGGAACCGGCGGCGAACACAAGTAGCGTTTCTGATCCCAGCGTTTCTGCCCATCTTGCGACAAGCTTCCCGCCCACAACGGAGCCAACTGAGGCAATTGCACAAAAGGGACCATTTATCGCTTTTGCCTGTTTAGGTGTAAGCGTGCTGTTCACAAAAGACCAGAATTGTTCAATAATGATTACGATGTACGCTTCACGAAAAACATAAATAATAGCAGCAGCGAAACCTACCCCGCTTAGAAGTGCAAAGTAGCACGATAAGATCAAAGCCCCTGATAGGATAGAGGTTATCGCTAAGGTGCGCGTGGCACCAAGCCACGATAGGAGAAGTCCATAGGGGCAAAGAATTAAAAGCACACT
Source organism: Candidatus Poribacteria bacterium (assembly GCA_965221425.1). Classification (GTDB taxonomy): domain Bacteria; phylum Poribacteria; class WGA-4E; order WGA-4E; family WGA-3G; genus MSPOR6. The sequence continues at coordinate 4,109,967 of OZ244889.1, forward strand.
GGGAGGAACTGCTGTCATTACCCGCGGAAGGTTGTCTGCCGTGTATACTTCAATGAATAAGGAATCTGAGACGGCGCGGATAAATTCATATCCGCATAAAAGAAAACTCGCGGCAGCAGAGATAGCAAATGCAGCAAAAAGGATACGTCTTGGAAACATCAACAAACTCTAAGAAATAGCAGAAACATTTTGAGAACTCTATTTTATCAGGACTTACGCATTCCCCCTTGATAAGGGGGGCAGGAGGGTTAAAAAGGCGTTATTTCAATGATATTTCAGTGATTTAACCCCGATTTAACCCCCTAAATCCCCCTTATCAGTGGGACTTTAAGAGAAACTGCGTAAGTCCTGTTTATATTCACGTAGCGGAAATTTAGGAAACATCGCTCTTACGGGAGGCTATCTTCAGCGGGACGCGGGTTGTGAACCCAATGCCCATTCGGATCGGTGCCTCTGGCAATAATAGCCCGTTGGTTCCAATTGTTTGATGCATGGACTTCTGGTGGAACAAATCGCATTGTTAAACCGCATCGCCGCCGATCAGATGTGTTCGGTTCTGAACCGTGCAATAGTAAGTCGGAATGCAACGAAAGCTGCCCTGCTTTCATTTCAAACGGTACGGGTACATCACCAAACTGTTCTGGTTCATGAACAGTCTGCCCAAGCACATTCTTTTCCTCTGCTGTGCTTCTTTCAAACGCGATCTGTCCATGTAAATGTGATTTTGGAATAACAGCCATCGCACCGTTTTCAACGGAAGCATCATCAATCGCGAGCCATACAGTAACAGTTTTACTCGGTGAAAGGGGCCAGTAAGAGGCATCCTGATGCCAGCTGACCTGTTTTTCATCGCCAGGCAGCTTGCAGAAATAGTGCGTTCCCCAGCAGATAAGGTTTTCACCAAGCAGGTCTTGGACATAATCCAGTATTCTATCTTCGGTAATAAGGTCGTGAATGCCTGCACAACGTGTGTGCCAGCCGTTAATGGAATAACCGTTTCCACCTTCTGCCAAAACTTTTTCCATAAGTTCGTTAAAGTACTCACGGTGTTGTGAGATTTCCGCTTCAGAGAAAACGTCTAAAGGACTGATAAATCCGTTTTCATTAAAATGTTGAATTTGCTCATGTGTTAACGTTGATGGATTTTCGTTTTCAACAGGGAAGAATTGTAGTTTACGTTTGAGTTCTGGCATTGCATCCGTAATTGCCATTGAAAATCTCTCTCCTAAGTATAGTAAAACCTGTAATTAATGGGACACTTCTGTAGGCAAACTTTATTGTCTCATCGGCACAATCTAAATGAAGATTAAAAAATAAATTCGGTATTTTCCTTAGTCCCGTGAATCAACGCCAAATACCAAACGCGTATTTGGCGTTGATTCACGGGACTAAAGGGACAGCATCATACAAATCAAAACTCTTAAATCGACACCTACCGTTATTATTAGAGTAATTCAAAGTAAAAAATTATATGTCCTTATACCGAACCTACGTTACTGTTATGATACGCTATCTAAATTCCATTGTCAATCTTTTTGTCCGTTTATAAATCCTTGTCCCTCTTTAATATAGAGTATCTGATTTGCTTTCAGATCAGAAAAGTTTTCTGTATGCCCACTTGGCCAGTGAAGTTCAAGAGAGTCAATTCTTGTATTTTTTCCGAGACCAAAGTGAACGCGGAGATCATTTTGTGAGAGATAACTGGATCCGCTATGAACCTCTTTGAAGAGTGAGAGTGTACCTACTTTCAAAGTAATTTTCGTGCCAATCCCAGACGCGTTGCTCTGCGTGCCGATTGTGTGAATTGTAATCCAATTTTTACTGTTTCCACCATCGTTGCGAAGCAGTTTAGCAGGTTGATTGGAATGATTGAGAAAAATATCAATATCCCCGTCGTTATCGTAATCTCCAAAAGCTGCACCTCGACCAACCATTTTCGTCAGTTGTGTTAACCGGACTTCTACAGAAACATCGGAGAAAGTATGTCTCCCATCTCGGTGAATGTTCTGCAAAAGCAGGTCTGTTTGTGGATATGTTGCATCCGAAAAAAGTGCAATATTGTCTTGAAGGTGTCCGTTGGAAACGAAGAGGTCTTGGAGTCCATCGTTGTTGTAATCGAAAAATTCAACTGCCCACTTGAAATAGGGAACAGTCACCGCCCCAATTCCTGAAGCAAAGGATATATCCGTAAAAAATAGCGTCTCTTCATTATGAAAAAGAAGGACAGGTTGGGATGGTGCATTGCTCACAACTAAATCAAGGTCCCCGTCGTTATCGTAGTCACCGAAAGCACTCCCCATGCCGCTGCCGGGCATGCCGTTTTCGTCGTATCCTGTCCCAGTGAGATCTGTTACATCAGCAAATGTGCCATCGCCACTGTTTTGGTAAAGCAGGTCAGGTTCCATGTCGTTAGCGATGTGTAGGTCAGGGTCGCCATCGTTATCATAATCTCCGACAGCAACAGCGAGTCCGAGGGCACGGTGTGAAATGCCAGCTGCATCGGTGACATCTGTGAAAGTGCCATCTCCGTTATTACGATAGAGAATGTCCGGTTCACTCTTGAAACGACTGTTATCCATTTGGTCTACTGGGCTACAATAGATACGAGCACCTCGTGAGAGCCATCCTTGGTTTCCCTCAGTACAAAATATCATATAGTTGACAACATATAGGTCAACATTTCCATCTAAATTGTAATCCAAAAATGCACAACCTGTTCCCCAACGTTTGTCACCAACACCAGCTTTTTCAGTAATGTCAGTAAATGTGCCATCACCATTGTTGTGGTAGAGGCGGTTGCTTCCGAAGTTTGTAACGTATATTTCAGGAAAGCCATCGTTATTAATATCTGCGGCAGCACAACCGACACCGTATCCAGTCCCGCCAACACCAGCTTTTTCAGTAATGTCAGTAAAAGTGCCATCACCATTGTTCTGATAGAGTTTATTTGTTGGAAGATACGTGTTATTATTTGGTTGGGTAGGCGGCGGGATGTGTGCGCCGTTAACAACATAAAGGTCAAGGTGACCATCAACGTTAAAGTCAAAAAAGAGTGCGCCAGAACCGAGCGTTTCAATGAGATACTTTTCACCGCTTCTGCCATCATAATGTTCAAAGTCAATTCCTGCAGCGGCAGTAACATCAACGAATTGAACCTCCGTATAAGCGGGAGTACTCAAAAAAGTAAAACATAGCAGAAGATAGCAAACACGTCTCATTTTTTTGATTTAGATAAAAGGGAAACCTGCTTTTGGCGAGCTTGTTTTGCTTCACTGTTTAGTCCAAGCTGGGTGTAAACCGTGGCAAGTGTATCCCAATAATTAGCCTCAGTTGGTGCAAGGTCTGTGGCGGTTTGTGCGTGGGATAGTGCTTTATCAAGTTCTGCTTGCAATTCAGTATAGCAGACAGCGATATTGTTATGGGCAATAGCGAGTTTAGCATCAAGAGAGAGCGCTTTTTGATATGCCCCAATTGCAAGTTTTAATTTTCCTTGTTTGTGGTAGGCAAGCCCTAAATTGTAATGCGCAGCGGTTAAAGTTGGAGATAGTGAAATGGCGCGTTTATAGTTTTCAATTGCTTTGTTATGCCGTTTACGCGTTAGGTACAAGATACCAAGATTATTATAGCCTTTTGGATCGTCAGGATAAATTTTGACCCACTTTCGTGCTTTTTGAAGAAGTGGGTCGGTGTGTCGGAGGATTTTGAAGAACGCCATTGTTGACGCCGCTTTTTCTTTTTGCCCAAGTTTGATATATGCCTGGGCAAGTTGGTAATGTGCCTCTGTGTTATCACTCTGAATTTCAATCACTTTTTGAAATTGAGTTATAGCATTATCGTAACGTTTCTGCTTAGCATATACTTGACCTAAACCCAAAATAGCACCTTTTCCATTGGGATTAAGACGAATTGCCTTCACATAAGATTTTTCTGCTTGGGAAAGAAGTCCTTGTTTCAGGGACGCTTCAGCAAGTCCGTTATGGGCATCTGCCCATTTTGCATCAATAGCGACAGCTTGTTTGAAAGCATCAACAGCGGATGGAAAAATCCCCTGTTTCAGATAAACTAATCCTATATTATAGTGCGGTTCTGCTTTCTTGGGTGATAACGTTAACGCCTTCTTAAAGGTATCAAGTGCCGCGTTATATTGTTTGAGTTCCGAATGCATTATACCGAGTGCGTTGTAGAAAACAGTAGAATTTGGGTTGTGTGTAATAGCCTCTTTATATTCCGATACTGCCTTTTCAAATTCCTCCAACGCATAGTAAGCTGATGCTTTCTGAAAATGAACCTCCGCAAGCCAGTTTTTATCTGTCCCTGCTTTCGCTGAACGGATTGCTTCATCAAATGCCTTGAGTGCCGGACTATACCGCCCTTCTTCCGCATATTTTATACCGCTTTGGTAGAATTCGTTGGCACGGTTGGCTAAAGCGAGGTTTCCGAAAGTGCTACAGAGAATGAGTATCGTTATGTATCTTAACATTTGTATTGTGTATTTGTGGGAATTTGTTAGGGTTTATAGTAAAACCACAATTACCTGCACATTGACGAGGTTAGGAAGAAATCAACGGTATGAATGCCATTTAGGCATTCCCCGCCTCGCCAGCAGAAAGACTACACATGCTGCAGGTGAGGTTTCCTAACCTCGCCAGCGAGAGCGTGTCGGGAGTGTTTTTCATTGAGATGTAACATATTTAATGCAATTTCCTGTCAAAATTTACTTCAAAATCAACATCCTCCGCGTTGCAGTGAAATCGCCTGCCGATAACGTATAGAAATAGATTCCACTCGCCACAGACTCACCCACACTGTTTTTGCCATCCCAATGCGCCGCACGACTCCGACTCTGGTAGATACCTGCGGCCTGATGCCCTAACGCCAACGTCCGAACAACCGCACCATTTGCAGCATAGATCGTCAAAGTGACATCTGCAGACTTTGCGAGGTGATACGGTATCCACGTCTCCGGATTGAACGGATTCGGATAGTTTGCTAACAGTGCTGTCTTTTCAGGAAGCAGCGATGTCAAAAGTTTCTGAAGGTTCTCTATCCCTTGTCGGAAAGCAAGTGAACCGTCATTTGCAGCCTGCGCTTGATCTATCCATGTTTGTACTATCGCTGGTGTTAATTCTTCCCTGTCTACTACAAGTGTAGTAGGTGCAGCGGCTTCTGTTGATTCACCGATGTGCTGTGACACAATAATGAGGTCTTGGACATTGATAACGCCATCGCGATTTACGTCCGTTCGCAAGTTTGCAGGCGCCCCTGAACCAAAGTCCTGCGCTACAAGTATCAGATCCAGAATGCTTCCCCGCCCATCCTGATTTACATCCCATGCTGGATACTCTCCCACAGTGATCGTAAAATTTGGTGGAACAGTAGGTATGATCGTACCGTCACTTGCGCCGAATTCGAAGTTTTCCAGCGTTATTTGTGTTTCGCCGCCAGATTTTGTCATAAATGTCACGGAGAGCAGTGTCCCTGTGCCACTCACACCACCTTCAGATTGCCGCGCCGCAAACATACCTTTGATTTTACCCTCCGTGTTATCAATCGTGCCGCCTTGGAAAAAGGTGACACTAGCTTCTGACTTCAAGAAATCGCCTTCGCTCACTCCAATTGCCTCAAGGATATTGGGATCAAAGGCAATATCAAATTGCCATCCCGCTAAATCAACAACGTTTTCTGCATTTAAATGGAACGTAAAAGTATCGTTAACCCGAATATCCGTTTCCGAAATAGTGTATCCAATACTTGGAACAGTATATTCCGTGCCGGGTTCGAATCCAAAAAAGCCAAGCCATTCCGGTTGTTTGTTGTCAATAGCAACTAATAAGACATTTACACCTTTGTTTAGGGTTACAGGGATAACATGCTGATAATTGATTGTGTGCGGCTCCCACCACTCCCTGCCAAACTTCTTGTGAACAAGCTGACCGTTCAGCCAAACCCTAACACTATCACTGGCACCCACAAATAAATTCGTCTGCTGTTCTTGTGGTGAATTTAACTTAATAGAACCATACAAAATATAACCACTTTTCTCTTCACCGATTGTCCAACCGAGTGCTTCCATCATCTCGCCAATGTTATTTCCTACTGAAGCGGAAACCTTATGGGAAGTCCATGTGCTTTCTCCAACAGATTCACTCTCCACTGCGCCATCAGTAGCAATCTGTAATTCGGTTACGTTTCCGCCACCCGCCTGTGCCAAAAAATCTGTACTGTCGTCAAGGCGCGATCCTGGCACTCTCACCCATAGCCAAGGACCTTCTATTTTCGGACCACCGACAGGAAAACCCGGATTCTCATACCAAATTATTTTCGGATTTTTAGGCAGACTTTCCAAAGGCGATATGTCTGATATCTTATTATGTGCGAGATGTAACCACTCCAAATTGTGTAAAGATGCCAATGGCGAAACATCCGATACTTCGTTATGGATTATGTTTAGACGTCTCAACTTATGTAAAGATGTCAATGGCAAAATATCTGAGATAGAACCATCAAATAGGTCTACCTCTTCCAGATTAACCAATTCTGCAAGGGGCGAAATATCTGATATTTTGCTACGCGCAGCAGCAAATTTCTTCAGGCGCGATAAGCCCTTTAAAGGTTCAAGACTGGGAGTTTCTGTGTAATAAAACTGCAGATTCTCCAAACTTGTTATGCTCGCAAGGGGCGAAATATCTGATACTGGTGCGTGATTAAACCATAACGATTTTAAGTTTGAGAGACCTGCAAGCGGTGATAAGTTCGACACATCAGTCACAACCAATTCAAGGTTTTCTAAGTTCGTTAATCCCGCAAGAGGCGACAAGTCAGTTATCGATTTTCCGGAAATACGTAACCATTTCAGTTTTGTCAATCCCGCAAGCGGCGATAAATCGGATAAAAAGCCCTTATCATCCAACGACTCAAATAGCAAATCTAATCTTCGCAAATTTGTAGCAAACTCAATACCTGTCAAATTGAGAACATTTTTCTCCTTAACGCTAAATTCCTTAATCGTTGCCATCTCCTCTACCGTAATCGAGACAAATGCATTATCAGGATCTTTGCCAAGTGCTGCTGCAATTGCTGCGCGAAGGGTTGGGTCGGGAATAGCAATTTCACCAGTCAGAATAATTGTACTTTGGGACAGCTCCGCTAAAGGTGAGTAATCGGTTATTGGATTATTTATAAGTTTGAGCCATTTCAGATTGGTTAATCCTTTTAACGGTGAAACATCTGAGATTTTGTTCCCCTCAAGGTTTAGACGGGTTAAACCTGTTAATTCTGCCAACGGTGTAACATCTGAGATGCCATTTGAAACGAGATACAGTTCTGTCAACTCTGTTTTCCCATCTAAAAATGATAGGTCTTTTATGTCTGCACCGCAAATATCTACCGTTTTCAGTTTCGTTAAATTCGCCAGAGGTGAGAAATTAGATATAGGATTGCCCCATGTGGTAATGGATTCCAAATTAATTAAATTTGCCAATGGAGAAATATCGGTTACATTGTTGGTATCAAATTTCAACTGCTTCAGATTGATCAAACCTGCTAAAGGTTCTAAACCAGAAGATAACTTTAGATTATGAAGAACTAAGTATTTCATATTCGTTAAACCTGACAGCGGTGACAAATCCATGAGTCCTAAATCATACCATCTTTGGTCTGCTAAATTTAATTCAACTAACTCAGTTAATTCTGCAAGTGGTGACAGATCGGATACCGGACAATCCCACAATTTCAGAGATCCTAACTTTTTTAGGTCTTTTAAGGGGGATAAGTCAGAAACGAGATTCCCTTCCAGATTAATCTCGGTTAAGTTTAATAGTCCAGATATTGGCGATAGATCAGATATAGCATTACGCTTAAGATTTAATCTATATAGTTTTATTAACTCCTGCAGAGGCAATAAATCGGAAATTTGGTTATCCCGAACTTCAAGACCTTCCAGATTTATTGCATGCTCAAGTCCTGTTAAATCTCGGATTTCCTTTTTATTCGCGTTAAGTTCCCTCAATGTCATCATTTCCTCAACCGTAATCGAAACAACCGCACTATCACCCTTACCAAGCGCATCTGCAACTGCAGCACGAAGGTTTAAGTCAGGAATAGCAATACCTATGGGTAGCACCGTATATTCCGTTTCCGGTTCAAATCCAAAAAAGCCACTCCAATTACCCCATATATTGTCAATAGCAACTAACAACACATTAACACCTTTATTCAAGGTTACAGGAATATTACTCTGGTAATTGCTCGCAAACGGATCCCAACCTCCCCCGAACTCCTTATGAATGAACTCTCCGTTGAGCCAAACTTTGACACCATCATCCGCTCCTACAAATATCTCTGTCTGTTGTTCACGCGGAGAATTCAATTTTACCGATCCATAGAGAATATAACCAACCGTTTCTTCACCTGTTGTCCAACCAAGAGCGTTTGTCATTTCGCTAATGTTATTTCCTCCTGTAAGGGAAATATTGTGGGCAGTCCACACACTTTCTCCTACAGCCGTACCCTCTACTGCACCGTAAGAAGCAATTTGTATTTCGGTGACGGCACCACCACTCGCTTGCGCCAAGAAATCTGTATCATTGTCAAGTTCTGGTCCCGGCACCATTGACCATAACCAAGGACCTTCTATTTTCGGACCACCGACAGGAAAACCCGGATTCTCATACCAAATAACATTTGGATCTTCAGGTAACCCTTCCATAGGTGAAATGTCCGATATATTGTTAAAAGCAAGGTCTACCCATACTAAGCTGCGCAAAGATGCAAGAGATGATACGTCTGATACGTCATTGCGGTGTAAATTTAGACGTCTCAACTTATGCATAGATGCAAGCGGCGAAACATCTGATATTAGTTGGTTTCCAAAGAGTTCTAATTCTTCTAAGTTAACTAATCCTGAAAGTGGGGAAATATCTGTTATTCTGCTACGCGCAGCAGATAGTATTTTCAAACCCACCAATCCTTTTAAAGGTTCAAGACTGGGATTTAAACCTTCACGGCTGGGACTCTCTGCGTAGAAAAACCGCAGACTCTCCAAACCTGTTAATTCTGCAATAGGAGACAGGTCTGATACCGGTGCGTGATTAAACAATAACGATTTCAGGTTAGTAAGACCTGCCAGAGGTGATAGATTGGACACGTTGGTTACAAACAATTGCAGTTCTGCTAAGTTGACTAATCCGCTAAGTGGTGACAAATCGGAAATCATCTTACCTGGAATGGAGAGCCTCCTCAATTTTGTTAGGCCAGCAAGAGGGGATAAATCAGATAAAGTACTTTCAATTGCCTCCGCCTCTGTCATAGAAACAAAAAAATTCTCCAGATTTATTGCATACTCAATTCCTGTCAAATCTTTAATGTCCTTGTTGTTTGCTCTTAGGGTCGTTAAGGTTGCCATCTCTTGAAGCGTAATCGGAACAACTGCAGTATCACCTTTTCCGAGTGTTTTCGCTATTGCCGCGCGTAGGTTACGATCTGGAATATTAACACTACCTGCAATTATATTCGTATTTTGAGCAAGTTCAGCTAAAGGTGAGAAATCGGTTATTGGATTGTTGGTGAGGTTTAGCCATTTCAGGTTTGTTAAGTTTGCTAATGGGGACACATCCGATATGTTGTTATCGTCAAGATTTAGACGTGTTAAGCCCGTTAACTCTGCCAAGGGTTGCAAGTCCGAGATTCCATTTGAGACAAGATACACTTCCTTTAACCCTGTTAACTCTTTCAAAACTGAAATGTTTGGTTTGTCTGCACCGCAAATATCTAAAATTTCTAAATATGTTAAGCTGGCAAGGGGAGATAGATCTGAAATTGGACTACCCCATATTTTTATGTGTTTTAGGTTAACAAGCTCAGCAAGAGAAGAGATGTCCGATATTTTGGTGCTATTCACAAGTGATATGTATTGCAGATTCTTTAAACTTGTAAGAGGTGATAATTCTTTTATCTCTGGGTTATTGTAGAGAGATAAATATGTCAAATTGATTAATCCAGACAGTGGAGAGAGAGTGGAGATATGATTGCTTCCTAAACGAAGTTCATGAAGACTTTTTAACCCCGCTAAGGGCGATAAATCGGATATCTGGTTTTTCTCAAATGTGAACCATGAAGCGTTGATAGCGTGCTCAATCCCTGTCAAATCGCGAATATCCTTATCTACCGCCTTAATTCCATTTAGTGCCGCCATATCCTCAACAGTAATCACCTCACCAGCATCTTTACCGAGTGCTTTTTCAATTGCAGCGCGTAGGTTCGCATCAGGAATGTGGACACCAGCACCAGGAATAATTTCAGGTCGCTCCACAACAGGTGGCGGAACGGTATCAGGAGAGTTGATCCCAGAAATCACATCGTGAAAATCCAATGTCCACGCATCCCGTTTCACTGTGCCGCCTTCTACTACCAATGTCCCTAATAAGTTTTGCAAAGTTGTACTTTTACTTATCTTTTCAAGGAACACGTCAGTTTCCAAGCCAATTGCAGCTGCAGCATGTGCAGCGCTGAGAGGTGCTTGAAACGCCTCGTGCAATCGTTGGACCGGTTCAATACCACCGAATACACCGCCTGCTGCTTCAAGTGCATCCCTGTAACGTTGTGTATCCTCCGCTATAAGTCCATCCATCTCTGTTTTTTCAACATAGAGGTCTAATGCACGTTCTTTGTTAAAAGGTGGGTTCTCGATCTGTTCAACAACAGCACGCACCTCGTCCTCAAACATCTGCATCCCTTTTGTGTGGCAACCGATGCAGGAGAGACCATTGCGAACTGTCGGATCACCCACAGCAGGATTAGAAACAATGCCTATCGGTGCTTCATTAAGTCGGTTACCGTCGCCATCTGCAAGATAATATGCCTGCAATCCATTTGGCAGATTGAAAATAATTTCGCCACCGTCGTGTGTGAAATCAAGTGGGTGTGTAAAGATATTCTGTGACTCCGCACTCCCCGCAAAGTCATAACTTTTCCAATACGCACCATACCGTGATATGTGCCGTTCAACAACGCGATTGTGTCTTGAAACACGGGAATTATTGAAACCCGCACGCCAAACCCGTTTTCCCGGCGCATTTAGCAGGTTTTCAACAACAAACACCTCAAGTGATGCTTCTAATTCACGGTCTGTTTCGGGTAGCGCGAGTATGTCATGATAGAGCGGCGGTAGTGAGGCAGTTGCAAGAAACCAATCCACATTGATAAACGGCACTTCGCAATTCATCTCTTGCTGTAAAATTGTCATTTTTTCGCGGAGATGTGTTTGTGTCGGCGCATCAAACGTCATTTTGTAGGGATACGCTTGCTCAATCTGTGTCCATGCATCATTTCGGACATCCCACTCATAATCACGAAGGTCAATATAAAATAGCGTTTGTTCCGCATCAATCGGCTGCGGTTTAACAACCTTGCGTCCCCAAGAGAGGCTATTAATCAGTTTTGAAAGGGCGCGCCGATAAGCGTTGAGTGCTTCAGTCGTTTCACCTGCGTTATAGAGGTGTGTTAATGTAAAATAACGGGCAAATGATTTATCACGCGCGGAAAGAGAGTTGACGTGGTTTTCAATGGTTTCAAGCATCACATCAGTTGTAATAAAGTCGGGTTTTGGGTTGGGAATAGCGTCCCAATCGGGTGCGCCTGCTGCAATCCATTGACGGATCGTCTCAATCGCTGCGGGGGCAAGCGGTGGCTGTCCGAGTGGCATCCGTTTGGCAATGTCCGTTTCGATGAGCCGTTGATAGAACACGGAATCCTCTGGGTTTCCAGGGATGACTGTGCCACCTTCAATAAGTGCTGTGTGTTCAATAATGAGTGATTCCCGGTAAGCACCGTTTTCACCGTGGCATATTAGGCAGGATTGTTCAAAGATAGCGTACGCTTCTTGTGCAAGATTTCGTTGTGCTTGGACATTTTGATAAAATAAAATGAGTATCCATACTGCAAAAATGAGGACAATGAATTTCTTGCTATTCTTCACGTTATCTTCTCCAGCGCGTTATGTTATAGTAAAATCCGATCAATGAACAACAATCCTCGCATTATAACGCTGGCGAGGCGGGGAATGCCTAAACGGCATTCATACCGTTGATTTCTTCCTAACCTCGCCAATGTAAAGGTAATTATGGACGTTAGCGAGGTTAGGAAACCTCGCCAGCAGCAGGTGTACATCTCTGCTGGCGAGGCGGGGAATGCCTAAAGACGAATGCACGTATGGCATTCGCCATGATTCATACCGTTGATTTCTTGATTTCTTGATTTCTTCCTAACCTCGCCCCTCTACTGATGTTACGGCACGCGGAGCGTGCCTACTACTTTTATAAGTAAAATAGGGCAGAGAGTGCTCTCTGCCCTTTGAAATCTATATCTATCGCCGACGGTCTGCCTTAATGACACCCCATGTCGTAGTCAGTTTCTCAGCAGGTTCTACCGGCGCAAAATCACCATCTTTGATTGTGTTTATCTCACCTTCGGTAAGGACGCGATTAAAGAGATACACTTCATCAATTATACCAGTGAAAAATTCCAGACCAGGGTGCCTTGCCCCGACCATAATGGAACCGCCAATTTCAATAATTGCAGGTGGTTTTGCTCCACCACCAACTTTTTCCCCATCATAGTAGATGCTGACGTCCGAATCTATGTCATGTGTTACGGTAAGATGCACCCAATCTTCGGGTTGATTTTCATCGGAAATACCCTTTTGTGCCCAGCCTGGTGCTTTAGACCAGAGATAAGTTTTTTGGGTTTTTGCGTTAAAAATAACTGCCCACACAAGCTCTCCAGCACCAACCATATAGTTCCAGTCCCAAATTTGAGTATTTCCGCGTTTGACCCAAAAAACCACTGAAAACTGTTCTCTTAGCTGCAAAGTATCGTTGATAGGTACCATCACATATTGCTTTTTTGTACCATCAAACTCAAGTGCTCCACCAAATTTTCCATCAACCCATGTAGGATCTTGGAAAAGTTCGCCATCGTGTCCATAACTGGAACTATCTTTAGCAGTGCCACCTTTTCCTTCATCAAAGGAGAGGTATAACACAAGCGATTTATCAGCCAAACCCGCATGCGATGGTGAGGCGATGATAGATAGTATCAATATAGCAACAAGTCCCGTTGTAAATTGTAGTAATTTGCGCACAACTGTATCCTCCTTAACAGGTTATATTATTCTTTCCAATAGATGTTTTCCAAAATCTATTCTAACATAAAAATTATTAGCACGCACCACATTTTTTACAAACTGTGGTATCACACTCGCTCGTCATAAAGCCTTTTTCGTGCTTGTTGTGTTCAAGTTGTAAGAATTGCGGTTTAACGTTTAGGTCAAGATGGTCCCACGGGTTAACTTCATTGAATTCACGTTGACGCAGGGCATAAAAATCAGGAGCTAATCCATGCTTACGGAAAGCGTTGTTCCACGACGTACCCTGGGCAAGTTCTAATATAACTTTTCCGAGTCGTCGATCACCACGTGCAAAAACTGCTTCTTGATGCGCCATACGCGCACTTGCAGACGATACCTTTATACTACCGAGACTGTTAATCTCCCGTTTCAGATAGTCAAGTTTTTTGGCGATAGTCTTTGGCGGTTCCATTGCGACCCATTGAAACGGTGTATGCGGTTTCGGTACCATTGGTGAAATCGTAAAACTGATACGTCCTATTTTTCCTGTCCGCTTGGCATGTGGAAGTAGAATGGTACGCATCTCTTTTGCCATTTCTGCAATCGCTGTCACATCTGCAGGGGTTTCCTGCGGAACACCGATAAGGAAGTATAGGCGGAGGTTGAGAATATCGCGTTTCAATGCTTCTTCAAAAACATAATAGAGTCGTTCTCGGGGAATTGCTTTATTGACGACCTTTTGAAGTTCTTCGGTTGCCACTTCTGGGGCGATGGTAATTGTACCTTGATCACTATCGGCAAGTGCATCAAGAAGCGGAGCCTCAACCGTTTCTGCACGAAGTGACGCACATGAGATACGGAATCCTCTATCAACCAAACCGGTAGCGATTTCATTTATTTCGGGGTGGTCAGAAATAGATGCCCCTACTAACCCAATCCTATCGGTAATGCCTCTTGCTTTCTCTGCAAGAGCAAGTGTATTTTGGACAGAGCGATGCCTCGGCCATCGGCGTGCATAATCTGCCACACAGAAACGGCACTGTCTACCACATCCACGTACTATTTCGATTAAATGCGCGTTTGAGAACTCAGTGTTCGGGGTATGAATCTGTGTGCAGGTTTCTACACTATTCAAATCCGGCACTGCTGCAGAGCGAATTTTATTCGGAAATCCTGGTTTAGAGCTAACCTGTTCAACTTTTCCATCTGAGTGGTATGCAACATCGTAAAAACTTGGAACATACAGTCCAGGTTCTGTACCGAGTGATTGCAATAGGTCTATTTTAGGCGCATTAGACATTTTCCATTCGTGGAATTTATCCATCAGTTGATGGATAATCAGTTCTGCTTCACCTACGACAAAGACATCAATGAAATCAGCCAACGGTTCAGGGTTGTAAGAGATGTTAATTCCACCAGCGATAACAAGCGGATCCCAGTCTGTACGTTCTTCAGTTCGCTGTGGGACATTGCCTAACGCCAACGCCCGCGGTATGTTCACATAGTCTGACTCAAACGACACAGAAAAACCAACAATATCAAAAGCGTGGAGCGCGGTCTGCGTTTCTAAAGAGAAAAGAGGCGTTTTTCGCTTGATAAGTTCGCGAACATATTGGGGTTCCGGTATAAAGACACGTTCACAGGCAGTATCCGGCCGGCTGTTCAACGTGGCATGAATAACTTGAACTCCCAGACTCGACATTCCAAGTTGATATGTACTCGGATAAACCAGCGCGAATCTGTTAGGTTTCCTGAACCGTGTATGCGCTCTTTGACTTGGGAACGCGTCCTTTTCGGTATTTAGTAATTGTTGCGCGTGCTCACGTAAATCCAATTGAATCTCTCTTTGCTTAACGTATTGTGAACAAGAGAAGGTATCGAATTAATTTCTCCGTTTACCTCTTCTCTGTTGAACTCTGAGAAAAGCGGGGATATCCCACTGTTTTTCACGGTTCTCATTTTGTTCATCGTTAGTTTCATTATCATCTTCTTCAGGTTTTTCTTGCTCTGCCTGCTGCCGTGAAGGCCCCTGACGGTTAGCGGGAGGTTGCGTTGCAGAACCGAACGTTCCGCCGTTTCCTCTTTCGGACGGTTGTCTGTCTAAGGCGGGGCGCTGCGTACCTCGTGGTGCCCGACCAACATTTCTCGCCTCGTTGCTTCGAACCCGGCTGCCTTGGATTACTGGATTGGGTTGTCCACCTTGTGGATTGCCACCTTGCGGGTTAAATCTATGACCTTGATTCGGAATATAACTCGAATCTGAGGGCAGATCAAATCCCGTAGCAATTACAGTGACCAACACTTCATCGCTAAGTTCTAATTCGTCTTTGTAAAATAACCCGAAGATAGGATGTGCGTCATCTGACGCTTCCCGAATAACTTTCATGGCTTCATCCAGTTCGTGCATCGTAAAATCGGGAGGGGCGGTGATATTCACAATCATTCTAACCGCACCCGCGATACTGCCTTCTTCAAGTAGGTCAGAGGAAATAGCTTGTAATGCGGCTGCGGCTGCGCGATTATCTCCAGACGCTTGTCCCATCCCCATCAAGGCTGTTCCTGAGTCACGCATAACTGTTTCCACATCCGCAAAGTCAACATTAATTTCTCCTGCTTCTGTAATGATGTCAGATATGCTTTGCACACCATGTAATAGGATTTGGTCTCCCATTTTGAACGCTTCGGGGATTGGAAGTTTTCTATCAATTGCATCAATGAGCCGTTGATTTGGAACAACTATAACAGAGTCAGCGCAACTACGGAGTTCTTGCAATCCAATTTCTGCTTTTTCGGCGCGATGTCTACCTTCAAAATTAAAGGGGAGTGTCACAACGCCAATTGTTAATGCGCCCTTTTCCTTAGCCAGAGCTGCAACAATTGGTGCTGCGCCGGTTCCGGTACCACCACCCATCCCCGCTGCAACAAAAACCATGTGTGCAGAATCCACAATTTCTTGTAAACATTCTCTACTTTCCTCAGCAGCCTCTCTGCCCACCTCCGGATTTTCCCCTGCCCCTAATCCTTTGGTCGTGCTCATTCCAATCGGAACTTGTGTGGCACCATGGCATGTGTTGAGTGCTTGTTGATCAGTGTTTACAGCATAAAATTCGATGCCAGTGAGTCCTGCTTCAATCATGCGTCTGACAGCGTTTCCGCCTGCTCCACCTACACCGATAACCTTTATTTTCGCACTTAATTTTTCAAATTCTTCTTGTTCAAAATCTATCATTTTTTTCTTCAGTCACCTTTGGACGACACATCCTTCGGTGTCTCCGCAGCAATATAGCGCCTTTTCATTTGTTAGGAACGTTGTCTAACCAACGGTAACCTAATACCTCCTTCTGGATAAGCACTTTACTGGTAAGTGCAACATCAATCTGCATTTAACACGCTTCAAGCATGATTCACTGAATACTAATTATACAAACAATTTAGAATTAAATCAATACAATAGGTGAGGGTAAAAGTAATATTAATTTTAACTCACTACGGATCGTTTTGATCCGGGCTTGTGTCTATCAAAACACCTTATCTTTAGGACTGTTATTCCGATTTATAGAAAGCGGATTATCGTATTGGGTTTCTAAAAACCTAATAGCCAAACCATTCTTTTATGCGGCGAAAAATTCCCCCAACTGGTCCTGAACCGCGCCTTAATGCTTGTGCCAGTTTTTCTTCACGCCGTAAGGATTCCCCGTACATTGCTAACCCCAGACTCGTGGCATACATTGGATAATTTACCCTGTCCGTTAATCCCTTTAGTTCTATGGGATATCCTATTTGTACACGGAGTTGCAAAATCTGTTCAGCGAGTTCTGTCAAACCATCCATGAGTGCTGTTCCGCCCGTTAAGACAAGTCCGCCCGGAAGTTGTGTATCTCCGAGTTCGTTAGCTATTCCTTCAAGGATTTCGACCATTCGATACTCAATGATTTGTGCCAACTCAAAGCGGCTGATAAACTTTGGCAGTGCTGAACCTGTTGTAATCGGGATAGGATTAGTATCCTCGTCTTGCACCCACTCTGCCCATGCGCATCCTCGGTGAAGTTTCAGTTCTTCTGCAATAGGTAACGTCACTTTTAGGTATTGAGCGATATCGTTTGTCACATGTTGTCCACCGACAGGAAATACGATTACGTGTTCAATGGCATCTTCTTTATAGACGATAATTTCTGTTGTTTGGTCTCCGATGTCTACCAGCGCGATTCCGACTTCACGCTCGTCTCTCTGGAGGATAGATTTTGCTGATGCGACTGGGGCAACAGCAAGTGTTTCCACACTCGGAATTTCTGCACTTTCAACGCTATTTAACAGGCTTTGTATCCCACTTGTGTTTCCAGTGATTATATACGCATTTGCTTCTAAACGCGACCCTGACATTCCAATCGGTTCCTTGGTCCGCATGTCCATATCAATAACAAAGTTTTGCTCAATCACGTGCAAAACGTCTTGTCCCTCAGGGATAGCAGCAATTGTTCTTGCCGACTGCACTGCTCGATTTACATCATCCTTTGTGATTTGTGCAGCATTTTTTACAGTTACCACACCGCGTGACGTTTGTCCAACAACATGCTCACCTGAAACATTTAAACATACCGATTCTATGTTTATACCTGCCATGAGTTCGGCTTCGGAAATCGCCTCACGAATTGCTTCTGCAGTGAGATTGATGTCAACGACAACACCTCTTCGTAACCCCTTTGAGTCTGCATTGCCGACACCAATAATTTCCATCTGCCCATCTAAACTCGGCAAGGTATGGCATACTACAACCGAGATCTTACTTGAACCGATATCTAATCCGGTGATAATGGTTCCTTTTGCCATCTATTTGCTGTCCCCTCCTAAATAAAGTGTATCTTCATATCGTGCATCCAAATACGTAAATTTTTCTGGCAAGAGGAATTCCTTTTTGCCTACACGTGTTTTTGTTAATGTGTTTTTCTTTGACATTTGCCTTTCTCTCTGAAGGAGAAGGATCCCTTGTTGTTGGACAAACAACCCAACATGATAAAGCCCGCTCTCAATTGAATCTGCTGCAATCCACGCTGGCATGGGTAAATTTTCTATGTCAATTTTTATTTGCTGCGAAACTCGCGCGTCAACTGTCTTTAGAAATTTGGATAAGTCAGGTTCTTGCAACACTGTTTGTTTCAAGATATGCAGACTGAGTTGTGTTGTTCCGGTTTTAATCTGTTTGCCAACTTCGGGTTCTTGTACCCCTTCATCCAAAATCAGTGTCAGGTGGTTATATTTTTTCGGTGTAATAGATTCTAACACATGACCGGTTTCGTCTATTAAAAAGAAATTATCCGTATTTTTTCTTTTTGTTGTTTTTTGAGGTGCCTTTTCTGATTTTGTTTCTTCTAATAAGATATGGTTTAGTCGGGCAAACGGTTTACGTTCAGTGATTTCAATAGTTAACTGACGTTTTACAAAACTTTTGGTAACGTAAGCATCCTTAACATAACTCAGATTTTCCTTCAGGTACGCAACAGTTTGGGTCTCGGAATCTGTGACGATATTATCAAGGTTTTCACCTAACACGTCGTAAATTTGCCCCTCCGTATAGTGAGAATTACCAAAAAGTGCTACGGACACTTGTACATGCTCAAAATCGAAAAATCCGAGGAAGATTTTAGCTAAAAACAGTAAAGTAATAATCAAAGTTCCAAACATGATCAGGCGGCGGGCACGGTATTTTGAAGTGTGAATCTGTTTAGGTCTGAAAATTCTATGGGAGGGACCGTCTTTACGCTGCCAGCGTTTTCTTTGAAGTTTCATTTGGATTTCAACCTATTTTTATGTATGCTTACTTAAAAATTTATGTCCCACATTAACTATATCACCTGCACCAAGTGTGATAATTAAATCGTTTGGCCGTGTAATTTCCATTAGATGTTCAATCACTTCATCCATATCGGGCATGTAAACTACATTCGGATGTCCATGCGCTTCTATTGCCCTGGCTAAGTTTTCACCAGTTATATTCTCTATCGGTTCTTCGCCTGCTCCATAGATTGACGTAACAATCAAAACATCTGCCTGATAAAAAGATCGAGAAAACTCGTCAGCAAGGTCTCGGACTCGTGCGTATCGATGCGGTTGGAAAACTGCAATAATTCGTCGATTGTAACCTTCTCTGGCACCTCGGAGCGCCGCCATTAATTTGGCAGGGTTGTGTGCATAATCGTCAACAACAACTATATCAGCAGCAGTTCCCAAGATTTCGAATCGACGGTGTACACCTTGAAAGGATTCAAGAGCGTTCTGAATCTTGTCAAACGGAATTTCTAATTCAAGTCCGACAGCTATTGCAGCTAAAGAGTTTGAGATATTGTGCCGTCCTGGCATCTTCAGATGCACATTGCCACACAATTCTCCATAGCTCCGAACTTGGTAGTGAGAAGTGGGGCCATCAATCTTAATTTTCTCGGCAATTAAGTCTGCCCGTGTGTCAAGTCCATACGTCACGAATTCTTTCTCAACCTCTGGAATGAGTTTTTGGATATTTTCTTGATCAAGACACAAAACAGCCGTTCCGTAAAAAGGGACTTTATTGATAAAAGTGAGAAATGTCTTTCCGATCTCTTCTACGCTATCGTAATAATCCAAGTGATCGGCATCAACGGAGGTCACAACAGCAATAGTTGGATAAAACATATCGATTGAACCGTACGCTTCATCTGCTTCTATCACCATCACATCACCATGTCCACTTTGTGCGTTAGTGCCGTTGACTAACTTACCTCCGACAACAACAGTTGGGTCGAGTGATGCTAACACAGCGGCTGTCATGGCTGTCGTTGTTGTTTTTCCGTGAGTGCCGCTAACAGCAATACTATACCGCATTCGTGTGATCTCATTCAACATTTCTGCGCCCCGGATAATAGGGATTTTGGCAAGCATTGCAGCCTGTAACTCAGAATTGTCATCCGGAATAGCTGGCGACATGACCACTACGTCTGCTCCGTCAATTTGTGAGGCGGCATGACCATACCAAATTTTCGCACCACATGACTTGAGATGTTCCGTAGTCGCTGTTTTTTGGATGTCCGAACCTGTGACATCAAAATCGAGATCAAGAAGAACCTCTGCAATTCCGCTTAACCCTGCTCCGCCTATACCTATAATATGAATATGTTGTGTTTTTCCAAACAACGCTAATCTCCAAGACAAAACCTAATTTGAATCTGTGTAGGCACACGGCGTGTGCCTACTACCTTTAAGCTACAACTAAGGAGATGCAAGTCTAAAAATTGACTTGGCAATCGAATCACTTGCGTCCGGACGACCAAGATTCAGGCTTGCTATTTTCATTTCTTTAGATATTTTTTCATTTGTAATAATACGAATTAATTCTTCCGCAAGAACCGCAGGTGTTAATTTTTCCTGTTCAAGAACGACAGCAGCTCCCGCATTAGCAACTGTTTCTGCATTGCGAACTTGATTATTACCTATGGCAGCAGGTAGCGGAATAAAGATTGCAGGAATACCACATGCGGTCACCTCAGAGACTGTCATACCGCCTGCTCTACAAATCATCACATCGGCAATACTATATATTTCTTCCACCCGATCAAAAAACGGTTGCACATGATGTGGTATTCCGTATTTTGTGTAAGCTGCTTGTACCCGCTCCGCATCTGTTTTTCCAGTTTGATGTACAATTTGAAGGTGGACCTCGCTTGAATTATCAAGATCAACCGAACTTTCTATTTCTGAGCTAAGAGATGCAGCAAATTCGGCAATTATGGGACTTGCTGCTATCATTACCTCATTAACAGCACGAGCACCTTGACTACCTCCCATGACGAACACAGTTTTATGTTTTGCGCATAAACTAAATTTTTGGTAGGTTTCGGTGTTCCGCGGGTATTTTGTTATTCCAAGTCGAATCGGGTTACCTGTTACCTCCACAATATGATTAGGAAATCGTTGCGTGTCCGGTGGCAATGCAAGGTATGCCGCTTTTGCAAAACGGGCAAGAATACTGTTCGTCAAACCGGGGGACACATTCTGTTCCTGGATCGCTATCGGGATACCCAACATCAAAGCCGCAAAGAGAACAGGTCCAGAGACATATCCACCTGTACCAATAACGGCATCCGGTTTAAATTGCCTCAAGTACTTCAACGACTGCACAAACCCTTGACAAACTTTTATAATAACTGGTAACCACTTCCATGTCAGGCGGCGCGGGAATCCTTCTACGGAAATAGGGTAAAACCGAAAACCTTGTTGCGGAACAAGTGTTGCTTCTAAACGGTCATGCCCACCAATAAAAACAATGTCTATTTCCGAGTTGAAACGTTGAAGGGCTTGAGCAATACCAATCGCAGGGTAGACATGTCCACCTGTTCCACCTCCGGCGAGAACAAATCGCTTCTGATTATTTTCACTGGCAACGTCTTGCCATTTATGTTGCGTTTTTTGCTTTTTCACATTAACTTATTCCACTGTTTTTGGAGATGACCGTATGGCACTTCGGGAAATGTTTAAAAGCATACCGACACTCACTAAACTGATTACGAGAGATGACCCCCCATAACTGAGAAAAGGAAGCGTGATACCTTTTGTTGGTAATAGTCCTGTTACAACACCGATATTGATGAACGCCTGAAGCCCGATTACTATTGTAAGTCCGGTAGCCAAAAGTCCACCGAACCTATTTTCCGTGCGCCTTGCGATTGAAATACCCCGCCAAATAAATATCATATAAATTATTATGATGACTGTTGTCCCGATAAAACCGAACTCTTCACCGAGTATAGAAAAAATAAAATCTGTGTGTGCCTCTGGTAAATAATTTATTTTAGCAGCGCTACCATCAATCCCGACTCCGAACAAGCCTCCCCATTGAAGTGCATCAAATGAACGTCCTAATTGATAACTGGTTGCTTCTGAAGATTGCAAAGCTGCCCAATAATCTGTTAAGCGAGTTAATCGGTACGGATCACTGCGAATAAATCCCACCAATGATACCACTCCAACTCCTATTAACATAAATGTGTGCGATAAGCGAATTCCGCCAATAAAAAGAAGACATCCTGCTGTTGCAGCTAAAAGGACTGCTGAACCGAAATCCGGTTGTATTACTACTAAACCGAACATCAATCCGATAATTAGGATGTTCGGTAAGACTCCATTGAAAAGACTTTTAATGCGTTCCGGATTTCGTGCCAAGAAATGCGCCATGTGAATAATCAGGGCGATCTTTGCAAACTCAACCGGTTGGAATTGGACACCCGCAACAGCGATCCATCGGTTAAATCTTCCTCCTTCAGTCCCTTGCACCCCAGTGCCTAACGGTGTAAAAACCAAAATCAGCAAACCAAAAGCCAAAAATAGCAGGACGTTACTATACTTCTCATAAAACCGATACGGAATATATGAGGCGATACCCATTCCGACTAAACCTATAATACAAGCAATTACTTGGATTTTCAAGTAACGGTAACTGATCCCGTACTCTTTTTCAGACAATACATGCCCAGCACTATAAACCATCAAAATGCCTATGCCAACCAAGCAAAGCGTAACAGCAAGCAGGCCGGTGTCTACTCTGCCAAGACCCGTAATTTGAGGATGCTTCCGGTCAGCAGAAAAAACAGTAGGATTAGTATAATTAAGAGTATTATAATTTTCCATAAGTCGCTGAAATATTTCAATTAGAATCTAAACCAAGCAAGTTACCCCAATTTATCAGAGTTATTTTTCTGTACCGGTGCAGAGTGTTCAAGTAATTCTAAAATCTACCATAATTGCAAAATAACATAATTCAGAAGTAGGACAATATATCAAAATCAGATTTTCATGATCACGTGATTTATGCTGGTTTGCACGAATTTACTGCGTTTTTAAACACCTCTCCGCGTTCTTTGTAATCTGTGTACATATCAAAACTCGCGTTTGCTGGTGACAAAAGGACGACGTCCCCTTGCTTAGCATGTGTATATGCAAATTCAACTGCTGCTTCCATTGTTGAGGTATGACACATATCAGCACAACCAGCAAACGCTTTTTTTATATGTTGCGTATGTTCTCCGAGTAGTACTAAACTTTTTACTTTGGTCCGAACAAGTTCAAGTAGAGGTCCATAGTCGTTTCCTTTATCAAATCCACCTATAATTAAGAAAACTCGCTTTGTATCTTCACCGAAATCAGTAGTTGCTTCAATTGATTCAAGCGCAGCGCATGTTGCTATGACGTTTGTAGCTTTAGAATCGTTTATATAATCTACACCGTTGATAGTCCCAACTTTTTCAAAAGCGTGTTCAAAAGCGGAGTGTGTCCGGTTAAATTTGAGAATAGCTTGACGCATATTCACAGGTGTTACACCGAAGATTGTTCCAACAACGACAGCTGCAAGTACGTTACGGACATTATGTGCCCCTGCTAACGGCATGTCAGCGATGTTACAAATCCAGTGTTCTTGCTTGTCTTTATAAGTGTAAATACCGATGTTGTTCGCTTTGCTTTGGAGTCGTGCTCCCGTTCCACTATCTAATTTATGACTCAACACTTCTGCGTCTTCATTTATATTAGAAAAATCGTCTGCGAAATATGCTTTTTTTGCTGCAGTATCTTGCGCAAGACTTTTTACAGTTGCATCACAAGCATTTAGAACTATCCATTCTGAACTGGTCTGGTTTGTACATATTTTTCGTTTCGCGTTGAAATATGCTGCCATCGTCCCATGGCGATCAAGATGATCACGTGAAAAATTCAATACGACACTCACTGCTGGTCGAAAAGTAACGGTACTCTCCAATTGAAAACTACTTGTTTCTACGACTACAATATCCGTATCGGTTAATGTTGTTACTTTACTTGCTAATGGCACACCAATGTTTCCTGCCACTACCACATTAGAAAATAGGTCGCCTGCTTCTAAAATTGCCGCAGCCAAAAGAGTTGTTGTAGACTTGCCTTTTGTACCTGTAATTGCTACGATGCGGGCTTTGCAAAGACTTGCCGAGATTTCTAATTCTCCTAAAATGGGAATACTTCTTTTTTTTGCCTCAATTAAAATCGGGATATCTAAAGGCACCCCAGGTGAAACAACGATTAATTCGGCATTCGCAATACAAGGTTCTTCGTGACCGCCGAGGTGGTATTCAACTGGTATTCCGTCTAATTGATCAATTGCGGTAGACAGGACCTCTATATCGCGTGTGTCTGTAAGGGCTATATTTGCACCACAATCATGCATTAACTGTGCAATTGCTATGCCACTTCGATTTGCTCCAAAAACGGTGATCCGTTTTCCCGAAAAGCAATCTAAATTTCGACACTTCAAACATTTACCTCAACCGTAGAATTTGCAATATAGACATCTTGAGCAGCATATATACCTATCCTAATTTTAGCGTGCTTAACGCTATCAACATTAAGATAAGGGCAACAATCCAAAAACGTATAACCACTTTTGATTCTTTCCACCCGGAAAGTAGGAAATGGTAATGGAGTGGGGACATCTTGATAACTCGTTTTCCAAAAGTTCTATAGGACCAAACTTGTATGATAACAGATAACACTTCCGCCACAAAAATACCACCAACGATAATAAGAAGAAATTCCTGTTTTATTAACAGCGCACACGTGCCGAGCGTTGCACCGAGCGGTAAAGAACCGGTGTCTCCCATGAATAGTTGGGCAGGGTGTCCATTGTACCACAGAAACCCTAACCCTGCTCCTACTAAGGATGCGCAAAAAATCGCGGTAACTTCTCCCCCGACAGGCAGATGAAAAAGTTTTAGATGATTTGCTATATCAATATGACTTACCATATATCCCAATGCACCAATCGTCCCTGCTACGAATAACGTACATCCAATTGCTAAACCATCCATACCATCGGTTAGATTCACAGCATTTGATGAACCAACAATTACTAAGGTGGCAAATGGAATAAAGAAAACTCCTAAATTGGGTTGCAGATTTTTGAAAAATGGTAGATGCAGAGCAGTGCGAGTTGTCGCATCATTTGCCTCAGCAGGTCCCCATTGGTATAGATAGCATGCGATCACCACAGCACCAATGGTTTGCAGCACAAGTTTCTGCCAACCTCGGAGACCGAGCGATTGCTTTCTGCTAATTTTGAACATATCATCTAAAAAACCGAGACCACCAAACCATAGCGTTGTAAAGATCATCAGATAAATATAAGGTTGATCAAGCCGTGCCCAAAAAATAACAGATATAAGTACCGCTACAATGATCAGAATCCCACCCATTGTGGGGGTCCCAGCTTTGCTTTGATCTTCATTGTGCTGCTGTGCTTTTTCTACCTCTTCTTGAATATGTTCACCGATTCGCAACTGTTTCAGTCGTTTTATCATAAAAGGTCCTAAAACAAGCGAAATTACGAGAGCCGTTGCTGTTCCATAAACGGCACGGAAAGGGATTGAGCTAAAAATATTAAAGGGTTCAAAAATGTTGACAAGACTTTCAAAAAATAGATGATAAAACATTTTAATGCTTCTTTTTTAGCTTCTTAGGTAACAATATTCTTGCTAAGACATAATTGTATGCCGCTACGATGACCACCTATTCAAAAGCATCAGGCAAAACTTACTCGGTTTCTTCTGATGGTGAATCAGTTTTTAACTTTGCGAAACTTGCCCCTGCCTGACTTAACAAGTTTGTTGAGTAGGAATAGATTAAGCGATTTTTCTCCTTGTGTGTCTCCAATGCAAGGCCAACCAATTGCGTTGCTAATTCTGGAAATGAAATTTCGACCGGTTCCCATAAATAAAAACTAAAAGAGCCAGGTATTGTGTTGATTTCATTCACATATACTTGTTCTTCGCTGTTTACTAAAAAATCTATTCGGGCAATACCCGCACAATCAAGGACTTGAAAAGCCACAGTGGCAAGGTTTTGAATATGTAACGTCAATTCCTCTGAAATAGGTGCAGGAATTTTACGTTCGGCCCCTGCCATTCCAGAAACAACATCTGATTCAGCTAAACCATCAGAATCGGAGCCTGTTTCTGCATTTTCATGAATATATTTATCATCAAAGCTGAGGAAATCTGTACTAGTAATCGGTTGTTCGCAAACTGAAGGTGTCGGCGTATGTGTTCCGATCACTGAGCAATTTATTTCATAACCTTCTTCAATACCTTGTTCAACAACGACACGGCGGCAGTACCGGCACGCAAGTTCAATCGCATCCCGAAGTTCCTCCTCGTCTTTTGCTCGGCTAACACCAATACTTGACCCGCTGACTGCCGGTTTAACGAACATAGGATAAGCTATCTTTTCTTGAATTACTTTAAGAAAATCAGCACTCGCTATATCCCAATCGTGTTTTGTGAACGGGACATAAGGGAGAATAGGGAGTCCGTTTTCGCTGAGAATGGCTTTCATCATGATCTTATCCATGCCAACACCAGAACCCACAACCCCTGCGCCGACGTAAGGGACATCCATTAGTTCAAGGAGCCCCTGGAGAGAACCGTCTTCGCCGTGCACACCATGAATCGCGGGAAATACAACATCAATAGGGAGCTCCCTTTTTTTACTGAACAGACCGCCGCGTTTTGGTAAGACACTAAATTTTGCTCGCGTTCCAAATTCAACGCTAACCGTGTCAAAATCAGCGGCGCGCGGTAAACTTCCTTCAGTAAATGTGCTCAGTTCCTTGAATTTATCATCTGTTAACCAGACTCCCTCTTTTGTTATATAGATAGGGATAACGTTATATGTTTCTGCCAAAGCAGCGTTAACCTGATGAGCAGTGATGATGGATACTTCATGTTCAGGCGATCTACCACCGAATATGAGAGCTACGTTCATGTTCATTTTCCTTTACAGAGCGTATATATTGGCACCTGCGATACGGTAAAGATGCTGTTCGTGTTATATGAAAACCCAATATTCTTTTTTCTACACAATTTGTTATTAATTATTACGTCAAGATTCTCGATCTCATTTCATTCAGATGTGTTAAACAACTTCATTGTAATTATCGGGCAAATCGTTTTCAAAAAGCACCACATCCCCCGGTTTCAAGCGTTTTTCAAGTTGTTGCTGAGCTTCAGCAAGGTCCTTTGCAACATAAATTTGTTGTTCCGGGTAGTTTTCAGTTTTGAGTCCATCTAAAATTGGTGCTGTTCTCAGCGCACCAACAAGAATAATGAGATCGCACACCTTAGCTGCTTCTGAACCGAACTGTTTGTTTTCATCATATTCGCGTTCGCCCAGTTCAACCATTCCTGGCGTAACCAATACCTTTTTACCGTTTTTATCGCTCACAAAATCAGTAAGCACTTCAAGTGCTGCTTTTGCCCCTTCAGGATTAGCGTTGAAACTATCGTCAATCACAGTTACACCTGTGCCACCAGCTATCAGCTGCAAACGGTGTGGTACCGGTTCCAATGCTTCAAGGGCATTTTGAATTTCATTCAATGTCATCCCACATTGCAGTGAAACACCAATAGCAGCAAGGATGTTTGATGTGTTATGCTTTCCCAGAAGTCGGGTTGTGATTTCAGCTGTGCCTGCCACCTCGTCCGTTACAGTAAAAGTAAGTCCTTTATTACTCTGTTTAATATTGCGTGCTCTTAACCTTAAAGATGCTTTTTCTATTCCGTTTGCTTCTACGCCATATCTTATAACAGGCACACTGTCGGTTTTATCTGCCAATTCTGCACAAATTTGATTGTCAGCATTAATAACTGCAAGTCCATTCGCGGGTAACGCTTCGATCAACTCGTACTTTGCGCGGGCAGTGTTTTCAATACTTTTAAATCGCTCTAAATGTTGAGGGCCAACAGCAGTGAGAATACCTATCTCCGGTGGTGCCAGATGACAGAGTTGGCGGATATCGCCACGTTTATAGGCTCCCATTTCAACGATAAAATATTCATGTTTCGGTAATAAATCTCCTCTGATAACCTTACAAATCCCCATCGGTGTATTGTAGCTATCTGGAGTCATTAACGTATTATATTTTTGCGATAAAATCCGGTGGAGAATATATTTAGTGCTTGTTTTGCCGTAACTGCCTGTGATTCCAATAATTTTCGGTTGAAGGGTTGCGATACGTTTTCTTGCGTCGCGTAAATACATACCGTTTATGAATTGTTCTAAAGGCCAAATTAAAAAGCTGCTTATAACGAGGAGCGGTACTGTGAGTTCACTAAACAGAAAAACAGTGATCCGCCACCGGTTTTCTGTTACGAATCCAACAAGTAAAGCTGCACTAACAATAAGTAGCGCAAGTGCCAATCCAAAGAGTCGTTTTGCGCGGGCAGTGTAAACCAGCGGTTTTTTCGCTGCAGCTTTCTTACGCCGGACAATCTTATAAACTTGGAATGCTGCCCAGGCGAAACAAAACGCTGAAAAAAACCAATCGGTCTTCTGAATGTATAGAAAAATAGAAGCAATTATCAGTAGGCCGGCAACAACAATAATCTCTATGATTTCAAAACAGTGTCTAATATGTGTCGAAAGCCATTTTAGAAATCGTAGCGGTTTATACCCATCAAGCTGTAATATATGTAATCCACTGGTTGTTCTAATGACGGCTCTTACAAAACAGACAACAACCAGAGCATAAAAAAATAAATCATTAACCATTTTTTACCTGTGTATAATCTATTGTATCTTGTTTTTTATAGCGCAAACTTTTAGTTTGTGCATAAAACGACGCATACTAAAAGTTGCGCTACAGCAGGGCCCAAGTAATTATAGGTTTTACTATATGCTGTTTTCTTATGTAGCGAGCAAGTAGATAGCAAAACGCAATGAATTGTGTTGCTGCAAAACACACTTAGCAGCGACATTATTCGTTGCGCTGTCATGTGTAATCCAAGTTGTGCAACTACAAAATCTAACGTCTCATCTTCAATGGTATTTTTCACTTGGCAAAACTTACCATCGGTTGCAGTAATTCACGCTAAAAAGTTCGCCACAATTTCGCGAAACTGCGGCAATTGGTCAAGATATGAGAAATGTCCTGCATCCTTGAGGATAACTAATCCTGCATCAGGTATCTCCTTTTCCATTATCTTGCCAAAAGATATAGGTGTGTCAGTATCGTTTTCTCCCCAAATCAACAACGTAGATGCTTGTATCTTCGGCAATAGTGGACGCAGATTTTGATTCACGGATTTCACCAGCGTTGCTCTCATCGGTCCTGCTTCCTGATAATCTCTTGAACCTACCCGCTGTGCTATACTGTCCGCTAATCTGTTGCCGAGAGTGCCACAACATCGCATCAAACGTCCGATTTTTGCAACACTGACCCGTATATAGTACTTTACAGTTCGGGGCGGTATGATACCCGCACTATCTACTAAGATCAATTTATCAACTTTTTCCGGTTCTTCGGCTGCCATCACTATTGAAATTCTTCCGCCATAAGAGTGTCCAATCAGGTGTGCTTTGTCAATGTTGAATTTGTGAAAAAAAGCTGAGAGAAATTGGGCGTAGTCGGAAGCATCCCATGCTGTTGAAGGCATCTCACTTAGACCGAATCCGGGAAGATCAAGCGCATATACTTGGTAAGAACGTGATAACCAATCAAAAACAGGTTTAAAACTATTTGCTTCACCACCCCATCCATGTAGGAGAACAACGGGGGAGCCGGTTCCTTCAACCTGATAGGCAATTTTTAGATCGTTAATTTCTATGAACATTTCAATTTAATGTAAATTAGCACTTTAGTGGACTTGTCCTATTTTAGAATCTTCCACTTTCTGGTTTTCTGTGTGTTATGTCTCTATTGGAGAGGTTTATTTAGAGGATTCGTCTACCGGATACCTGGCTGTTGCGATTGTCCAGGTAAATATTGTAGTATTTCTGATGCCACTTCCCGGTCATCAAATGGAAATCGTTTTCCGTGAATCTCTTGATAATTTTCATGACCTTTACCGGCAATTACCACGATATCCCCCGGATGTGCATCCATGATGGCGTATCGAATTGCCTCGCGTCTCTCTGAAATACACAAATATGCTGCGTCATGTGGTAAATTTGACACAATTTCTGATATGATTTCATCTGGATTTTCCGTGCGTGGATTGTCAGAAGTAATTACACTCATATCTGCAAGTTGAGTGGAAATTGCGCCCATTTTTGGACGTTTTCCCCTATCACGGTCACCACCGCAGCCAAATACAGAGATTAACCTTCCTTCCGTAATCCCACGGGCCGCAGATAAGACATTTTCCAAACCATCGGGTGTATGTGCATAATCGACGATAACTGCAAAGTCTTTGTCATGTTTCCCATGTGGGGCAACACGTTCAAAACGTCCGGGGACAACTGTCGTTGCAAGCCCTTCTTTTATAGCTGCTGTACTACAGTTATAACGTAGTCCTATACCAATTGCAGCGAGGGCATTATAAATATTATATGCGCCAAGTAAGTGAATCTTTGCCTTGATCTCTCTGTACGATGGGGCTGAAGTATTGCTGGGATGGTTCCATCTCTGGACAGCTGTAAACGCTAAATGTTTTAGAGAAATCTCTACGTCTTGTGCCTCTAAATCGGCTTCTTTCTCAAGCCCATAATTTAGGATGTGCCCGTGAGATATGCGTTCAACGATACGAGCGATGGCAGGGGAATCGGCGTTCAAAACTGCCACACCATCAGGACTCAACTGCTCAAATAACATCAATTTCGCAGCAAGATAATTTTCCATTGTGCCGTGATAGTCCAGGTGATCCTGTGTCAGGTTCGTAAAGGCAGCAGTATCGTAGGTAAGTCCAGCCAATCGGTGTTGTGCAAGTCCTTGCGAAGAGGTTTCCATGACAACATGTTCTATGCCAGCATCAGCGATTTGCTTTAACATCGCATGGAGTTGAAATGCATCAGGTGTTGTCAAAAGTGCAGGAATTTCAATTTTTGATGGGTTTTTCCCGTTTGATGTTGAATCTTGCGCATCAAACGTATGTCCGACTGTTCCTAAAACGGCAGTTTTCAACCCATGTGCTTTGAGGATTCCGTATGTTAGATGTGCAGTGGATGTTTTTCCATTTGTGCCAGTGATACCAATTAGTTTTAGTCGTTTGGCGGGATTTTCAAACCAATTGCCAGCACATAAGGCTTGTGCCCTGCGACCATTAGGGGTAACTACACAAGTTACATCGTTCGGTAACTTAGAAATCCGTTTTTCAGAAACAATTGCTTTTGCGCCGTTTTTAATAGCACCATCAATAAAGGAATGACCATCAACATTGAGTCCTTGATAACAGACGAAGGCATATCCTGGTTTGACTTCTCGGTGATCGCTAACAACACCAGCAACTTCCAAATTTCTGTCACCTATCATTTCAGTGACTTCAATTCCGTCCAAAAGGTTTTGGAGTTCCATAACCCTCTCCCTTTCTCACATAGGTGTTGTCAGAGTTTACCGTAGTGTTGGAACGATTTTTGATGAAAGAGGTGTTGTTCTTGTTGAAGGATTGGTTGGATGATTGTGTACTTATAACTGACCTATTCGTTTTGTTTCCTTTAGCATAGCTACGGTCCGAGGTGCTTCTTCGGGTTGAGACAGAGTCGAAAAAATGTGTTTGCTCAATATGTTTTAGAGTTTGCTCTGCAATCCGCTTGAAAATGGGTGCTGCGATCCGACCACTAAACCTTTCACCAGTCGGTTCATCAAGTGTGACAATAATGGCGATTTTAGGAGCATCAGCGGGAAGAAACCCCATAAAAGACATCACCTCTTTGCCAGCAGCATAGCCTTTACCCCTTTCAGCTTTTTGTGCAGTTCCGGTTTTGCCAGCGATACTAACACCTTTTATTTTGGCCCTCGCCCCACTTCCCCCTACTTCAACCACACCGACAAGAATATCTGTCATCTGTTTGGCAATTTCCGGTCGCAAAACGCGCCGAATCTCAGTAGGATAGTTCCTTTTGATAAGGTTTCCGCGTGCGTCTCGAATTTCTTTAGTGATATAAGGACGGTGCAGCGTCCCGCCATTAGCGATAACAGCCAAAGCGTTTACCATCTGTAAAGGTGTAACTGAGATGCCTTGACCGAACGGAACAGATCCAAGGGAATTTATATCCCATTGCCGCAGTGCATATAAGCTGCCTACCTGTTCATAAGGGAGATCAACACCAGTCTTTTGCCCAAAACCGTACCTATCCACATACGTTTGAAGTAGTTGAGGTCCTAACCGCTGAACAATTTTTATCATTCCGATGTTACTTGATTTTTGGATTACTTGTTCAAGTGGCAAATACCCTTTCGCGGAAACATCTTTGATAACACGTCGATTACTGAGACGGTACCTCCCATTATGACAGAAAATGGGTGATTGTGGTGTCAAAATACCTTCATTTAAAACTGCGGAGGCGGCGACAATTTTGAAAATGGATCCTGGTTCAAACAGGTACCAGATGCCGAGATTCCGTTTTGCTTCTTCAGATGCATTCGTTTGGTCATTAATGTCATAAGTAGGATAACTTGCCATTGCTAATATCTCTGAAGTTTCTACTGCGAGGACAATGGCTGTCCCTTTCGGAGCATTCCAATCTCTACACCCTTGTGCCAGTTCTTTTTCAGCAATGTCTTGAATGATTTCATCAAGCGTTAGAATGATATTACATCCACTGTTTCCAAGTGTTGCAGTTGTTGGTCGTGCTTGAAGAGAAACAGCAGTTATGTCTGCACTTCGCTGTGGTTGTGGTGAATGTAAGTTTTGAAGGTACGCGTTATACTGATATTCAATGCCTTCACCGACATTCAAATCGTTAAGATAACCGATGACTTGCGATGCGAGCGTCTTTTTTGGATATACCCGTTTCGGTTCAACCTCTATTCTTAATCCTCTATATTTTTGAGTTATGGTCCGGATTGCATCTAACTTTTCATAGTCAATTCCTTTTTTAAGCCAGACAAATTCGACGTACTCCCCATTTCGCTTCCGCTGTAACTGTGTTAATAGTTCCGATTTAGTGCTATCCAATAAAGGAGCTAATTCGCTCGCGACAATATGCGCGTTAGATTTCCTGTTGAAGGTTTTAGGGTCTGCACTAACCGCAAGTTGGTCTTGGCTAGTACCTAACACTCTTCCGTGCCGATCCAGAATTTTGCCGCGTTTAACCTCGTGTCTCCCCCGAGAACGCCAATCTTGGCGTGACGCCATCGAGGCATCCTCATCAGGATATTGCAGCATAAAGAGCTTACCTATCAATACTAAAAAGCCTAATTGCAAAACTATTAGCGTGAAAACGAGTCTACGAATTGAGAGGTGACTGTTATTTTTCATAATCTTATGTCTTTTCTTTCTGGCATACGATGGCAAGATGCGTAGTTAGTGTCAAATTACTTGCGAACCTGTAGGAGTTGGCTTACACTATCTATTTCGGAGTTCTATTGATTTTCTTGTGTGTTCAACTAATCCTAATTCTTTAATGAGTGAGCGTACCCTTTCAATACCAGTTAATGCGTTTTCTTCTAATTCAAGTTTACGAATTTCATACTGAATTTTGTTCGCCTCCCTTGAAAATTGAGGCTTACGTTGTATGTAAACGTTTTTCGCATATGATGAAAACCAGATGCTTGCACCAAAAACACATAAAGATAATCCTAAAACAAAATAGACGAAAAACATCGCAACTTTCGGTTTCGACTCTGGTTTTTCTTTAGAAAATAAAGTTGAATAAGTACTTGGATTCTGCATTTTTAAATTTATACGTTAAATTTCAAATTTAAGATACACTTTTTTCAGGTCAAAACTTTTTAACTATACTCTGATTGCGACTCGTAATTTTGCGCTACGCGCACGTGGATTTGCCTCAATCTCACTTGTAGATGGTAGAATAGGCCTATTTGTTACAACCTGCAAAACCTGCTGATGTTCACAGATACAGATAGGTGTTTTCGGTGGACAGATACAAGTTTTTGCGAACTGTCGAAATTGACGTTTTACTATGCGATCTTCAAGTGAATGAAAACTTATCGCACAGACACATCCCTCCGGCTTCAACACGGAGACAGCAGCATCTAAGCCCAGTACAAGATTGTCCAGTTCAGCGTTAACCTCAATTCGCAATGCCTGAAAAACTCGGGTCACGGGATGAATTTGCCCCCTGCTTCTATGGGTATGCAGTTCAGATGTTTTGCTATGTTTTCCTTTCGTCGAGTAAGCACCGCTAACGATCTCGGCAAGCTGTAGTGTTGACGTTATCGGTTTTTCTGATCGTGCCGCTACGATATGTCGAACAATCCGCTTCGCATAACGTTCCTCACCGTATTCCTTGAATATTTTAATCAGTTTGTCGGGCGTGCTTTTGTTAACAATCTGTGCTGCTGATGTAGACATCCGCACATCCATCCGCATATCCAGAGGCCCCAAATTTTGAAAACTGAATCCTCTGTTCGGTGTATCCAACTGTAGTGAGGACACCCCAAGGTCCAGCAAAACACCATCTACTTCGTTGATCCGATGTGCTTCCAATAATTGTTGAAGTTGCGCAAAGTTTCCCTGAATTAAAGTAAACCGTTCTTTAAAAGTTTGTAACCTTTTTTGAGCGATAACGAGCGCATTCCCATCCATGTCAATTCCGATCACTTTACCCGTAGGATGTGATTCTTTTAAAATGCTGAGGCTGTGTCCCCCTAATCCGATTGTAGCATCTACGTAAATACCTTCCGGTTTCGGTTTGAGAAAATCGAGCACTTCATTACGTAAAACTGGGATATGCGTTTCCGACATTTAAGGTTACCTCATGCTATAGCGTAGCAAGAATTGTGCCAATTTTTAATGTTTTATGGTGAATTGTAGAATATCAGAAAAAACGAATGTGTTATAATTCTGTGCACTTAAGAATTTGCTTGATTTATGTAATAAATATGGGTATAATTAAACATGAGAGAAATTGGTTTCATATCGGATATATCTGTTCAAGTGTGCCTACTTCAAGACACATCCTAATCTACAATTGTGAAGATAGTTTATACATATTCTTGATTCTCAGACGTAAAAGAAGCAGATGAAAATTGCTATCATGGGAGGAACTTTTAACCCGATCCATTACGCGCATTTGCTGAGTGCCGAGCAGGTGCGTGAGGGTTTAGGTTACGACAAAATCTTATTTGTTCCCGCTGCACGCCCGCCCCATAAATCACAACCTGATCTGGTTTCCGCTGAGCATAGATACCAGATGGTGTTGTTGGCAACAGCAGATAATCCATATTTTGAGGTATCTCGAATTGAGTTAGAGCGCGCCGGTCCCTCATATACAATTCAGACAATAAAAGCTTTGCAACTTATTTATGGGAAAAAGACAGAACTTGCTTGGATTATAGGCGCGGATTCGTTAATTGAGTATAAAATTTGGAAAGATTTTAACGACGTCTTGGCACAGTGTACTATGATCGTTACAACACGGCCCAATTACAACTTAGATAGTGTGCCTCTCGAAATTCGTAATCGTGTTGTAACATTTCAGATAACCGGATCTGATATATCGGCAACCGAGATCCGTGAACGTGTTCGGAACAACATTTCCATCCGTTACCTTGTTCCTGAATCAGTCGCCACTTATATTAATCAACATCAGTTATACCGATAGGATGTTATTAGATATTGGCGTCGTGTGTGGGTTGTTAGCGATAAGTAGGACGAAATTTTGCCGCTATAGGCCAATGAGTTAAAAGGAGTTAATATGGAACTGAAATGTAGTCTCTGCAAAACTACTTATGAATTTATATATATAAAAGGTGAGCCTTTACCCCCAAATTTTCCGTTTTGTAGCAAACGTTGCAAGTCAATTGATTTAGGGAAATGGCTCAATGAGGAATATTGTATTAGCACACCTCTACCTGAAATGGAAAAACTAACAGAAATAGAACGTAAAATCCTTACCGAATTTCAGGACCTTACCGAATTTCAAAAAGAAACACTTGCGAGGTTACTTGGTAATGAGGTAGAAACTGAATAGTTGAATGTTATCTAATTTGGCAAATTCTATTAGATTTTGTCCGAATAGGACGGAATAAAAAAGAAGATAGACATGACATCGAGTGAATCTTTTTCAATAAACAAAAATTTAGAATCACCGTTTTCTACATTACAAGAACTCAGAGAACACCCAAAATCGATAGAAATTCAGCGTTATCTTTCGGAAAAACTTGCCCCGGAACGTTATGCTCACGTTCTTTCCGTTCAGGAAACAGCAGTAGCATTAGCACGATGTCATAACGCCAATGTGTGGAAAACAAATTTAGCAGCACTGTTGCATGATGTCGTAAAATGGATGAGTGACGATCAACTGTATAGCGCGGTAGCATGCTGTGAAATAGAACTTGACCCGATTGAGAAGATAATGCCAGCGTTATTACACGCGATTGTCGGTGTAAAGTACGCAATTGAATTATTCGACATAACCGATTTAGAGATTCT
The DNA here is from genome assembly GCA_965221425.1 of Candidatus Poribacteria bacterium. GTDB lineage: Bacteria > Poribacteria > WGA-4E > WGA-4E > WGA-3G > MSPOR6. The sequence continues at coordinate 4,146,465 of OZ244889.1, forward strand.
TGAGGCGATCCGGAATCACACAACAGGCAATGCATCAATGGGATTAACAGCAAAATTGATATATGTTGCAGATTTTGCTGAGCCAACACGAGAGTACAAAGAAGCTGCACAGGTAAGAGAATTGGCAGAAACAGAGCTAGATCAAGCAGTCCATAATGTTGCTCGTTATAAAATTGATTATCTCCTTCAAAAAGGATGGGTTATCCATCCGAACACTATCCTTGCCTATAATAGTACGTTGGTAAATCTTATATCCTAAGTTTCAAAGAAATTTTTTGCACGTGCCAATGCAAAGGCAAACTCAATAGTGAACAATAACTGATAACTATACCTGCAACATGTTTATGAACGCCCTCATTTTATTAGGAGACTCATCTGATGGAAACAAATAATATATTAGAAATAGTAAAAGCCGCTGCATCAGCGGCTGTAAGTAGACGTGCACAAAATCCTGTCGTTCTCGATCTTCGCGAATTAGATTGTTTTACCGACTATTTCGCTATTTTCAGCGGTATCTCCGATGTACAAGTTGAAGGTATTTCAGAGGCAATCTTAGAGGAACTTGAAAAAAACTGGAATCAGCAACCGTGGCACCGGGAAGGGGCGAAAAAAGCAGATTGGATTCTGTTAGATTATGTTGATTTCGTCGTACATATCTTTTTAGATGAGAGACGTTCCTACTATAGCTTGGAACGTTTATGGGCAGAAGCGCCGCATGTGGAACTACCAGAAATAGATGAGATTCCTTTATTAGATGAACAGCAAGAATACGATGAGGATGAATTGGTGTTGGGACTTGTTCCAAACGATCAGGAGAACCAAACCTAAGGAAAGAAAGTTTTATCTATACTAACCCAAGTTACTACCTATAAGTTTTTAGACATAGAACACCTTCTTTAATGAAAAATATGCTGATAGTTAGCTAATATTTGTAGAGCAAACTGTTAGTTTGCGTTTTCACAGGCACAATCTAACAGATTGTGCTACAAGTAGCAACTTGGATTATACTAAACATGTGAGTGTAACTAATCGACAGTAGTAAGGAGGACGGTGACGTTATCCGTGCCACCGTAGGCGAGTGCTTTACTAATGAGGTTTTCGCTTGCCACTTCAAGCGTAGGTGCTGAAGAGATAATATTGTGGGTTTCGGTATCATCAATAATTAGATCATGTAAACCATCAGTACAAGCAAGGATGATGTCACCAGCGGAAAGTGGGCACACATCTGTAGTAAGTGATACCTCTTCGGCTAAACCGATAGCTTGCGTAATGATGTTCCGCTTCGTATGGACACGCCCTTCTTCAGGTGTGATCTCACCTTTCTCAATCATTTGCTGGACTAATGAATCGTCGGTGGTAATTTGTGTAAGAATCTCATTGTGGAGAACATATAAGCGGCTATCGCCGACGTGGACATAAGCCAAATAACTCGGTGTAACAAAGCCAGCTGTAAGGGTGGTGCCCATCCTGTGATATTGATGTGAATCTTGTCCCATAGCGTAGACGCGTCGATTTGCATCAGTGGCGAGTTTTTCTAAAATATCAAGTCTTTTGATGGGGCCCAAATCACTTGCAAGATTAGGAGTTTCTGCTGCCCATTCCTCAAAGACTTGCAGCGTCAGCTGACTCGCAATATCACCCCGAGCATGCCCACTCATACCGTCTGCAATTGCGAATAACCGATTCTCATCGTCAAAAAAATATGAATCTTCGTTTCGTTCTCGAAGAGCGCCGATGTCTGTTTTTGCTATAAAGTTCATCGAAGCAAAGCCCTTCCCTTTATCTTATATATTATTAACGATAATTAAGTATTTTTGTTTCAAATTGTCAAATTTGAGTAGCGCAATCATCAAATGCCATATTAAAATAAGGAACATGTGAATGTCAGTACCTACCCCTATTCTTGATTTACATACGCAGTCTCTCGTAATTGATTCCCATAACGATGCCATTGTGGCACATATCCGTCGCGGAAACGTTAGTCTTGCAGATGAACATGCGAAAAACCCTGATCAGCATAGTGGCACTATCGCTTATCTACGCGGACGGGTTCCACCTGAAGAGGATGCCATCGGCATTCAACTTAACATTCCAAAGATGCGGCAAGGCGGGATTGATGTAGCGTTTTTTGCTGTTGATGTGACGCGTGCTTGGAAAAATCATCTCTCCTATGCATTAGATGCCTTTGGATGGTTTGATGCAGAAGTAGCAGCCAATGCTTCTGACATCTGCATTGTTCGGAAAGCAGCAGATATTCAAGTAGCTAAAGCTGAAGGCAAACTCGCTGCTGTACTTGCTATTGAAAACAGTGAAGGTGTAGAACGCAGTTTGAATATACTCCGCTCGCTTTACTGCCTCGGTGTCCGCTCAATAGGATTAACGCATAATCCGAATACGTGGGCATCAACAGGAAATGATGAAGGTGAAACTGGCGGAGGTTTGACAAAATTCGGGGTCCAATTAGTAAAAGAGATGAACAGGCTCGGAATGCTCGTTGATGTATCGCACATAAGTGAACGCGGGTTTTGGGATGTGCTGGATATTTCGGATGCACCTGTTATCGCTTCCCATAGCAACTGCAAGACATTGTGCAACCATTCTCGGAACTTAACCAATGAGCAACTCAAAGCGATTGCAGTGAATGATGGTGTGGTGGGAATAACCTTCGTACCGGGCTTTATCGCGGAGGACGGTTGGCGAAAAACTCCGCCCTTTGCCCAATTACTTAATCATATTGAGTATGCAATTGACGTGGCAGGGCTTGACCATGTTGGGATCGGTTCAGATTTTGATGGCGGTGGGGATCTTCTCAAAGATGCAACCGAATTTCCTAGAATTACGGAAGGTTTGAGTGAACGCGGTTATTCGGATGCGGCAATTCAGAAAGTGTTGGGTGGAAATCATCTACGTGTTTTTGAAGCTGCCTGTGGATAGTGCAAAATTTTTTAGTGGTGTAAATTCTGATTCTCTAAAACTACCAAACTACACACGCTTTTGTCCGAACGACCTCATGGTCGCGACTTTTCGGACAAAACAGATAAACCGAGTCTTTTTGTTACTATGATGAACTTGAAACGTTTTACATTATTTATCTTTATTCTAACCTTCTCATTTTTCTGCAATTTTACTTCAATTGCTGGAGAGAATCTTCTTGCCTTCGGTGACCACTTTTCTAAATTAGGTAATTATGATGCTGCCATTACAGAATACAAACGTTTTCTGTTTTTTCATCCAGATGATACGCGTGCAGCAGAGGCGTACCTTAAAATTGGACTCGCCTATAGATCACAAGGATTATGGCAAGAAGCAATTTTAGCCATGCGGAATGCTGTGTTATACGCTCTGAGCGAAGAAGAAAAATCAGAATGCCAGCTTGAACTTGCGGTCACCCTTATCGCCTCACAGAACTACGATCTTGCCCGATTTGAATTAATAAAAGTAACAATCCGCATGCCATCTGGGCCTTTGTATCAACGCGCCCTTTTCTTGCAAGCTATTGCATATATTTATCAGTTTCGATGGGAAGAAGCGCGTGAGGTACTGCAAAATTACACTACGGATGAAAACCTTGATAAACTGTTTGACAAAGCAGCTAATCTTCCTCGTAAATCTACCAAAGTTGCAAAGGTGTTGTCTGCAATCCTGCCAGGGGCAGGACAGGTTTATGCTGGCAATTGGTGGGGTGGATTAAACGCGCTTATGCTAAACGGTGTTTTCGGCTATGTTACGGTTGATAGCGTTCTGGATAGACATTATGTAGATGCAGTATCGTGGACGTACTTTATTTTTCAGCGGTATTATCTGGGAAATTTATATAGGGCGGAAAAGACTGTCAATGAATTCAATGAAAATATATCTCGCGGTGCAGCAGATAACATTTTGAAACGACTTCAAGAAATTGTTAATACACAGTGAAATAGACTACGATGCAGTGCGCTTCTGAACTATGAGCACAGAGGCAAACAGAACTATTGCTGGAATAAACGTCCAGATATTATTTGTGTAGGCGAGAAACGCTGCAAGCGCGAGTAAAATCGATTCGGACCAACGCGTTTTTCGCATAAAGTAACCCATCGTCAGAATAGAAAAGATAACAGTGCCAACTAATGCTGTTACAACAGCCATAATATTTTGAAGTAGCGTCCCTGAAAACAGGATATGTGTATACGCGAATAGGAGCGGCATGATATATAAAAGTTTGGCGAACTTAAAACATGCCCATCCCGTTTTCCACGGATCGGCGCGGGCAATAGCTGCGCCAGCATAAGCCCCTAACGCAACTGGCGGTGTAATATTAGAATCTTGGCTGAGCCAGAAAATAATCAAGTGAGCAGCAATGATTGGGATACCCATCTCATCACTGGTGAGAATTGGTACAGCAAGTGCTGAGGTAATTAAGTACGCAGCGGTAACTGGAATCCCCATTCCTAAGACTAAAGAAGCAGCTGCAAGCAGCAATACTGCAATTGCCCTATTATTGCCCGCTACTGATAACACTAAATCTGGGAATATCCTTCCTAAGCCTGTCAGATCGATGATAGCAACAATAATACCTATAGTACCAACTGCACCACCGATAGCGAGAGAATTTTTTGCCCCTGTGACCATCGCTTCCCAAATACGTTTCGGTGTTAACCGTGTTTCTGGGCGAAAATAACTTACTACTATCGTGACGAGAATTGAGAAAAACGCTGATTTGTAAGCAGAATAACCTCTCATAAGAGATAAAATGAGAGTAATCAACGGTAATAAGTAGTACCAACCCGTTTTAAGAAGTGTCCGAAGTTTCGGTATTTCTGCCTCAGATATCGGTTCAAGTCCCTCTTTTTTCGCTTCAAAATGTACCATGACCCATACAGATAAAAAATAGAGAGCTGCTGGCACAATTGATATAAGCGCGATTTTACTATACGACACACCTGTCCGTTCTGCTATCAAGAACGCACCTGCTCCCATGACCGGTGGTAGGAACTGACCGCCAACAGAGGCCGATGCTTCAACCGCACCTGCGATGTGCGGACGAAAACCGGTGCGTTTCATCAATGGAATAGTAAATGCGCCAGTCGTAACAGTGTTCGCAATAGCACTTCCCGCAACGGAACCAAAGAAACCGGACGTAACAACAGACACTTTGGCAGCACCACCAATTGACTTACCTGTAAGTGACATCGGTAAGTTGATAAAGAATTGCCCTACACCAGATTTCTCTAAAAACGCACCGAAAAAGATAAAAAGAATCACATAAGTTGCCATTACATTTGCCATAATGCCGAAAATTCCATCTTGTCCAAAAAAGCAGTGTTCGATAATCCGTCTAAACGAAAAACCTTGGTGTGCAATAGTTTCCGGCATTACACGACCAAACAATGCGTATAGGATACCAACTGCCGCAATGATAGGCAATCCCCATCCAACTGTGCGCCTGCTCACCTCAAAACTAACAATAAGTCCTATTGCTCCCACCACAATATCTAAAGGTTTATAGGCACCTGCGCGATTTACAATATTCGGATAATCTATAATCCAATAGCCGATTGCGCAAACGCTGAGGCATACCAGCAACATATCAAAAATAGAGGGACGTGAGGAAGGAGAACTTTGATGGAATTTATAGAGGATGCCAATTAGGGCAAATGTGAGAAGTAAGTATAGACCGAGATGGTATTGTTCGGCAGCGGTGCCGAAACCTGCACTATAGATGTAGAAACCAACGAAAAAGACCGCGCTAATCTCAAAAACCCACTTTGAAATGCCTTTTAATTCAGGACGTTGTTTTGTAAATTCTGCAACGTCTTTTGCTTCTGTTTGTTCCATAAGATAACCTAAATTGCTACCTTGTAGCACAAACTTCCAGTTTGTGCATCCATAGAACGCAAACTGGAAGTTTACGCTACAAAATCTGGGTGAATAATGAACCATTCACGATTAAAACGGTATTTGCATGTCTAAAATCTTGTCCGTAGCAACTTGAGTTAAGATACTAAAAATCTGTTGTAACCCCTACCATGATAGAAGTTTTATGGATAGGTTCGAATTGAGAGATTCCCTCATCCGTTTGGACACGCCGGAATCGGTACTCTTTAATGAAGATCGTTTGAACAGGAGGTAAAATTGCATAACGGATTTCGAGCGTAAGTGCTGACTTTTTATCAAGGTCAAACAGATCGATGAAAAAGTTAGTTTCGCCATCTTCCCCAATATTTCGTTTTGTGTAGAATGCGCGAAACGTGAGGCGCGGGACTAATCCAGATTCTTTAATGCCAAGATAGATTTTAGAGGTGTTGTTGTCGTAGGTCTCATAAGCCCCTAAGAAATGGAGCTGCGGCATTGGTTGCCAAATAAGTTGCGTAAAAAATCCGCGTCTCGCTGCATTGTTCGTTTCGTATCCCCAAAATTCCGGCACCCCTGTTTCGTAGGTATAATCAAACACGGCAGGGATATAACCATCACTAAAGATGCGGTACTCAAATTTGAAAATGGCTTTGGTAGCAGCGAACCCAATACCAACAGCGTTACCCCATCCCAATTCTTTTACAGAGTTTTCTGAATGTGATTTAGATTTTTCTTTAGCTGCTATAGGCTCTAACGCAAAATTTTCTGGATTAGGGGGTGGATTAAGCATAACGAAATCGTCATATAGATCGAGCCGAAAAGAACTTCGTTCAATAATCGGGAATCCTACATCAAAACCGACCGCGTCCAAAGGTTCTTCGCCTTCTTTCTCATAATCTGGGTCAATATCGGTAAGGTAAGTTGCACCGAGTTCAAATCGCGTCAACAAAGTGTTATTTTCTGGGCGTTGAAACGGACGAAAAAATCCACGTCCACCAAAAATTGTTGGATGCCCAAGGTCGTTCACCATTGTTTCAACACCGGACCGGTTATCAGATTTTCTAAAGTTCAGGTGCAATCCGCGCCGATCATGGTTAGAATAACCGGACATAATGGATCCGTGTCCGATTGTCAGGTAATCGAACTCGCCAAGGCGGCAGTAGAAAGGATCGTAAGGATCACCATAACTGATGTAGCGAATCAACCGCAGCCATGTGCTTGCGCTATCCCATGTTTCGCCATCCTCAGCAAGGAATTGATCTTCGGCATTTTCTGCATAAGGATTATAAAGTAAAACAAAGTCAAAACCGATACCGATCTTTCCGAGTGGAATCTCTGGCTGAAGTTGGATACGCACATAAGCGTCACCGTTGATGAATGTTAGACCGCCACCATAAAACCCGCCAGTAAGGAAGCTTTGCTCTGCCATCGGTGTTAATCGTTTCTGGGCGGAAGTCGGGGAAACGATTGTTAGTATTAAAATCACTGAAGCGAAAACGCCGTTATAAAATACGCTTAGGACAGAATTATCTCTCAAGATGCAATTATCCTTCCATCTTTCATGTGGATAACGCGATCCGCATTTTCTTTTAACCCTTCGTGATGGGTCACAATTGCAATGGTGGTTTGGTGTTCCTGCCGCAGTTCTTGAATCAGGTCCATCAAGTTATCACTTTGGCGGCTGTCTAAGTTGGCAGTTGGTTCATCAGCGAAAATGATTTTAGGTCGGTTCGCGAGCGCTCGCGCAAAAGAGACGCGTTGTTTTTCTCCCCCGGACAGCTGCGCAGGACGATGGTGTAGGCGTTCACTTAAGCCGACACGTGTTAGCAGCTCTATTGCCCGGTTTTCTGCTTCAAAAGCCTTTGTCTTGGCAATATCCATGGCAATCATAACGTTTTCAAGGGCGGTGAGATACGGCAAAAGATGAAACATCTGAAAAACAAACCCAACCTTTTCTCGGCGAATGACACTTAAGTCTCCGTTTTCGGAATTAATTGCTTCACCATCAATTCGGAGTTCCCCCGCATCTGGTGTTAAAATACATCCGAGTAGACTAATCAGGGTTGTTTTACCGCAACCGCTGTCCCCCATAATCATCACCAATTCCTGTTCTTCGATTCGGATATCAACTGAATCGATAGCAATGACAGCGGCATCACCGATGCCAAAACGTTTTGTTAAACCGATTCCTTCTACGATAGTTGCCATATTAGTTTTCCTTTAGTAAGGACGCTTTATGTCCCATCACCACTACCTGCTAAAACTTCAGATGGGGTATATACATTTCGCGTCGGTGCACTATCAATTTCACCTCGGAACGCTATCATCGGATCAACCATAATTGCCTTGCGCGCTGCGAGATAACCGCTGCCACAACACACAATAAAACTGATGCAGGCAACAATGATCGATTCAACTAAATTAATCGCTACGAAGATGGGGGCTGCAGCCGCAAATAGATAGGATAGACAAAACCCTATAACAACGCCGATAACTGAAATGAGGGCGACCTGTTTTAGTAGCAGTGCCATGACATAGTTGTTGGAAGCACCGATGGCTTTTAGCACACCAATTTCTTGCGTCTTTTCGAGCATCGTCACATAAGTAATCATCCCAACGAGCAATCCTGCAGCTAACCATAACATGACGCGCAAAAACTGCACCGCTTTCATCGGTTCGTCAACATAATATCCAATAATGTCTTTGAGTGTCTGTTCTACAGTACGCGCTTCAATAGCATCTGAAGCATCTAAATTAGCAGCAACCTTTTCTGGCTGTTCAACCTTTTCTGTTTGTCCATTCACATCTACTCGTACAATTGGTTTCGATTTGGCAATCATCATATTGACACGCGGATAGTTGCCAAGTAGTACTTTCTGGGCGACGCGGATATCCATAAAAAGGAGCGGCGTATCTAAAACGAACATCAAGCTTTTTGTCTTTCCTACAACCTTAACTGTTTCAGTGCCGATCGTAATCTGTTGACCAATTTCAAGTCCCATTTTCTCATCAACAATTACTTCATTAGGGACAGGGTCTTCAGGACGATAGTCCTCAAACTCACTTGATTTGAACATTTTGCCTTCAACAACATGTTTGGGACCACCAAGCTTGTCCATCATATAACCGACAACAATAGCCTTTGTAGATTTTCCATGTATTTTAGGTTGCGCTTGTGCAAAGATAAGAGGCGACACAGAACCAGTTACAAAATCTTGTGCGGCATTCAAAGGTGCCATATTTTCCTCAATCAGAAGCGAAAACCCGATGAAGGCACCGCCAGACCCTTCAGCAGAAATCCAGATGTCTGCATCAGTGGATTTTACGTATTGCTGCGCTTGTATGCGCATGCCGTTCATAATACCACCTAATAGCAGAATCAATGAAATCAGCACAGTGATGCCGAGTGCAGTTAGCACAACTCGTGCTTGACGATACCGCATGTCTTTGAGGAATAGCGTATTCATATCTGACCCTTCTCAGTTTTACCCACAACGTTTGTAACTCATCTATTACTCTTCTCGTCAATATGTGTGTATTATTCTGATTCTTTTTCTTTTGAATATTTGATTGCCCAATACGTAATATTCCGCAGTACAATCATTAATGCTAACGCTGCCATGGTTTCCCAAAAAGATGCTCTGATTACCTGATCAATACGTTCATGAAATGTAAGCGTAGCATCTGTTGCACGCCATGCTCTGCGATAAAAAAAGATTACCAACCCTATTGGAATCAAGCTAATCCAAACACCACATATAAACACCAGGGTGTGTAATGTCAAATCAGCTGCGTATGACATCAACCTAAGCAGTTTGTTGAATTTCTTCAAATTGTACCTCTCATACGATTTTTTAAACCGAGGATGCAAGCTGTTCGGGCATTGTCTGCCGTTTTCGTCTGTGTAGTTGAACGTGATCCAAATAAGTGCCTACATCTGCCTCAGCACCAGTTTCACGGTCTAAAAAGAGTGGAAATTCGGACGCAGGAGGTTTGGCGTTGTGATAGGCGTGACCATAACTCCGCATGATGATACGTTGTTCGCGGTTGAGTGTTTCTAACCACTTTGGTGAGGAATGGAATCTATCCGCAGGTGTAACCCACGATGGACAATACGCAACGAAAATGTTGTAGCGTACTACATCGCTTTCGTTTGGCTCCACACGATGCCAAATGCTGGAGTGCATCACCGTCATTGTGCCTTTACGGGGACAGACAACCATCTCTCCTGGAACGCTGTTGTGAGTATCGTATCCGTCCATATATTGATGCCGATGGCTTCTCGGTAATACAACGAGGTTGCCCATTTTCTCATGCGGTAGGTCTGTTAACCAATACCCGATTTTGATTTGTAACGGCAATTTCGGTGAAAAGACACCATAGGGCAGCGCACGTGCACCATCGGGATGCCAAATGTTGTATTGTTTACCACCGGGCGGGCGCAAGAAAAATTGACTCTGATGCAGTTTAAGAAGTTCCCCGAAGAGGTCGTAAGCGTAACCTACATGTCGCTCATGATCAATCAAGCTTGAAAAAATGGGGTCGCGTTCAACAATGTTCTCCATGTGGAGAAATCCACCTGGTGTATATTTCGGATTAGTCGCAGCGACGCTATCTATTGCATCAATATAGCCACCAATGTCTTCATCGGAGATAGCGTCTTCAATGAAGATGATACCTTCTTCGTTGAACGTTTTCCACTGTGCAGATGTAAATCCGGGTGGTGCAATGCGATATTTCTGTTCGGTTTCCACTGGACGCCTCCTTTGGTCGAATTGAAAATATGTTCACTTCTCAATGAACAACAATCCCAACACGTTCTCGCTGGTGAGACGGGGAATCATGCAGCATGCCACACGAGGAATCATGGCGAATACCTTATGCGTATTCGCCCAATGGCATTCATACCGTTGATTTGGCGCATGCTGCCACGCGCATTCATACCCGGGGAACGCCTACAGGCGTTCATACCGTTGATTTCTTGATTTGGCGTATTCGCCATGATTCATACCCGGGGAATGACTAAAGACGAATGCGCGTATGGCATTCACCATGATTCATACCGTTGATTTCTTGATTTCTTCCTAACCTCGCCAATGTCCAGATAATTGTGGGTTTTACTATCAAAAAAGTGTGTAGGTTGGGTTGAGTTTGCGAAATTCAACACCCAAAATAGGTGTCTGCTCAACCCAACCCACGGGTTTAGTCTATCTAACTCACTTTAAACACGAGCAAATTCTGTGCCAATCTGAAATATATCCTATTTTTGGGTATCTGCTGAGTTACTCTTTTTCAGCTTGGCGATCTCATACTGATAGACACCGTGCCTATAGGCAAGCACCATCTGGTTATTTACATTCATTGTAAAGTTATATTCCGTATATTCTATCGGTATGCCGTAAAGGATGTGTCCGTTTCGGAATGTCACCTTGACGTTTTTCTGTGCCAACTTGCTCATGGGACGTCTCCCGATGATTTTTGGTCGTTCTTGCGGATCTTTATCGGTTCGGAGCTTTTGCTCTTCAACTTCTTTGTTCATCCGCAAAGCGTCCCCTAAGTTTTCTGCGGACTCTGGCATCAGAGAGAAAAGAACATCTATTTTGTTGAACATACCCGTAGATGTGTGGATCTCATACTTCTCTACTTCTGTGATATTTACCTTTTTGATGCCGTCATAAGTCACGAGCAGTACGGGATTCTGAAACCTCTCAAGCAGGGTTATCGCTTCAAGGTTTTGGTTTGGATCGTTTTGTTGTGCTGGATTGTTTTGTTGTGTCATGAGAAGTACCTCCCAAAATTATAATTTTAATATTTTACCATAAATCAGACTCAATTTGTGAATCTTTTTTAGGCAATCTACACAGCTAATGGACGGCTTTGTGAATGCATAAGAAAACTGCACAAAAAGGTGCAGCTTTATACCCAACTGCACAAAATAGGGCAGTACTATTTGAACTTGTGCAAGAGAGTTTCAATTTTGACTTTAAGTTCCACATCACCTGTTTGTGTTGTCAGTTGCAAAGCAGTTTGCCAATCTTGTTTCGCCTTGTAAGTCTGACCGAGTTTTCCTTTTAATAAGCCCCGATTAAGATAGGCTTGTACATAATTAGGTTCAAGGCGGATAGCAGCATCATAGTCCAAAATCGCACTAGTGTGTTCACCGAGACCATATTTTACCCAACCGCGATTGTTGTAGGCTTGTACATAATTAGGGTCAAGGCGGATAGCAGCATCATAGTCCAAAATCGCACTAGCATTTTGACCAAGTTTTTTCTTTGCTAACCCACGATTGTAGTAGGCATGTGTATAATCAGGGTTAAGTCGTATCGCTATGTCATAGTCCAAAATCGCGCTAGTATATTCACCGAGATTATACTTTGCCAAACCTCTTTTATGATATGAAATGGCGTTGTCAGGATCAAGTTGAATAACCCCTTCATAGTGTGGGTTGAGTCGTATCGCTGAATCATAGTCCGAAATTGCATCAGCGTTTTGACCAAGTTTTCTCTTTGCTAACCCACGATCATAGTAAGCTTCTGCATTATTTGGTTCAAGTTGTATTGCTTTGTCATAATCTTTGATAGCGTTCTCATATTCTCCAAGTCGTGCCTTTGAATTCCCCCTATTACGATAGGCGAGTTCATAATTAGGCTTTAGGTTTATTGCTTTATCATAGTCTTTGATAGCGTTCTCATATTCTCCAAGATTATGCTTTGAAAACCCCCGATTATTGTGAGCAGTAAAATTATCTGGTTTTAGGTTTATTGCTGTGTCATAATCTTTAATAGCATCCTCGTATTGTCCAAGGTTATGCTTTGACACTCCGCGATTATTGTGAGCAGTAAAATTATCTGGTTTTAGGTTTATTGCTGTGTCATAATCTTTAATAGCATCCTCGTATTGACCGAGTTTATTCTTCGTTAAAGCCCGATTAAAATAGGCAGCAGCGTGATCTTGCCTTAGACGAATAACCGTATCATAATCCTTTATAGCGTTCTCATATTCTCCAAGATTATGCTTTGAAAACCCCCGATTATTGTGAGCAGTAACATAATCAGTTTTTAGACTTATTGCTATATCATAATCCTTTATAGCGTCCTCATATTGTCCAAGATTTTCCTTTGAATTCCCTCGATTGTAGTAGACTTCTGCATCATTGAATTCAAGTTGTATTGACTTGTCATAGTCCTTAATTGCCTCGTTGTGTTGTCTGAGTAGAGCTTTGGCTAATGCCCGTTTATGGTAGGCTTGTGCATAATTGGGTTTTAGATTTATTGCTTTATCATAGTCCTTGATTGCATCCTCGTATTGTCCGAGCCGTGCTTTTGAGATGCCTTGATTGATGTGAGTATGTGCACGCTCCAGTGCTTCTATATCTTTCTCAAATTGGATCGATAGTGACTGGAATGAATTTAGCGTTTCTCTCCGTTGTTTGCCATATTCTGAATTCGTAAATTCTTTATAGTCAGGATCTGTCTTTAATTCGGAATGTCTGTTTCCGGGTTTTTCGGCATGACAACCAAAACACAGTGCTTGTAAATCTGTAGGTTCGTTATATTGTGTTCCGCTTATGTGATGGGTATGAAGATAGTAGTGATTGTAGTTTAGATCAAGTTCGCATTCCTCACACGACCATCTTTTTTCATTTCGGTACCATGTTGAATAATCTTTCCACCAAGATGCCTGATAATCAAATGGCTTGGGTATCTGCTTAGGTATTGGAGGGGGCGGTACAGAGTAATTTGGTTCGGTTTTTTGTGGTTCCATTTCTCTTACTACCCGATTCACAATACTCCGTAATTCCTCATGTTTTGATGTCAGACCACCATTTCTTATCCTCAAGTCAAAACCGGATACGATACGGCGTAAATAGATAATCCCTGATTCCCTACCAATTTGCAGAACAAGACTGCAGAGTTTTTCTCTCCTTTTTTGTTGTACTATTCGTTCTTGTTCTCTCTTTTCACGCTCCTTCTTTTCTTGTGCTTCTCTTTGCGCACGCTCCTTTTTTCTCTCCAGCTCTCTTTGTTCGCTTTTTTTTCTTTCTCGCACACATATAATGGAATAGCTAATAACTAAAATTGTAATTATGCTTAAACCCACGGCCGGGTAAGCAATCACCAATTGTATGAATAAAACTATTATAATAAGTAGTAAATACATTTAATTTCCTATAATTTTGTAACAGTTACTTCTATAGATCATCTTAGACTGTAAAAAATATAACAAATTCAAACATTTTTAGCCTACACTATCAAATAGCATTTTAGACTTCATCACAAAACCATGTGGTTTTGTTCTGTTCTAATCCTTTCCAACGCCTTCTGATTTATTTGAACGAATTGACCAAAAGCCTGGTATTGGATTCTCTGCAAGTCCAGTTTTCTTCAAAAGTGTCAGTGCTCGCGTAATAGGATGTTGAACAGACCTTGGCGGATTTCCACCTCGTTTAAGATGTGTTTCCTCAACAGTTCCTGCGATCTCCTCTTTTCCAGCAGCCTGTCCATCGAATAATTCTAAAATGAGTTCTTGTGCCATAAGCGGTGTGAGCGGCAATCCAACGTATTTATATGGATTATTCATAAGCACGTTACCTTCTATTTTAAGAGTTTGCGTAAATGAAAAAGCGCAGACTTTATACCCGATTGCACAGTATAGGGCAACACTACTTGAGTTTTAGTAATGCATTTTCAATTTTGTTTTGGAGTTCTATATCCCATGCCTGTGTAGCAAGTTTCAACGCGATTTGAAAATCTTGTTCCGCTTCCTCAACCTGACCAAGATTTGCCTTTGTCAACCCTCGATTGAAGTAGGCATCTGCAAAATCAGGTTTGAGTTGAATAACGGTATCATAATCTGAAATCGCATCCTTAAACAACCTGAGGCGGAACTTTGTATTTCCTCGATTGAAGTAGGTGTCTGATGATATATAAATTTTACTCTCTGCTAAAGTCATTACACGTCCCTGGATGTTACGCAATGTCTTCACATATTCAGAAGGAATTATAAAATAAAGGTCTTGCCCCTCACTCTTTGTAAATTTCATGGAAGTTACGCCGATAACTTTTCCTTTTCGATTCAGAACCGGTAGACCGCTGTTAGACAGTGAGGAACTGATTGTCATCAACGGGTTCTTTTCATCTCCTTGCTTGCTTATATGACTGATGTGACTCCCAAAGAACGTGACAAAGTGCTCTTGCTGGAACAGATTAGCAACCACCACATAAACACGATCACCCTGTTGCACTTTTTTACTATCTGCAAGGTCGAGTGGATTAAAATTTGGAATACTTACCCTCAGAAGCGCAAGGTCGTTTTCCTGATCAACCGCGACTATTCCTCGAATTGGAAATGTTTGCGTTTTATCAACTGATTTTGCTGTGCCTGCCGCTGTCCATGCTACTACATGCAAATTTGTTAAAATGTGTATAGGCGAAACAAAAAAACCCAATCCAGATGAAATTGATTTACCATGTATATCAGTCATCTCCAAATAAACAATCGCAGGTAATGCTTTTTTAGTGAGAGTCTGTTTGACAAATGGGGGTATTATGAACGTGTTGTGTGTGGGGATACATCCGCCTAAATATAGGAGGAACACACTAAAAATAGTCCACAAATATCTGGTTTTCATATCATTTCCCTTTCAACCCTAAATCTATTTCAACCAAATAAGGTTTGCCCCTATCAAAACTTTATGAGATTCCTGTGCCGTTAGGACGGGGTTAGATTTTACTTTCAGTCTAACCCATATCAACATTCACTACACTCCAATAGCCGTTTCGCACATGTCATTCTGAAGTAGCCAGACCGAAACTGCCTGAACGATGATTTGATTTGCCCGTTCAACAATCGGATTTAAAGATGGGATGTGAGTAAACATGTTTTGTGCTTTATCTGTAAGATTTCCTATTTTCGGTAACTCAAGAATCTTCATCTCTTTTAGAAATACTTCAACCTCTGCCTGCCCGATGCGGGCGCGTCTACGGAGTTCTTCTAATTTTGGCGTATGTGCCCATACTTGCAAAACCGTTTTGCTGATCTGCTCAACTGAAAAACTCGCAGCAAGTTGCTGGGCAGCGTTTTCTATGGTAGCGAGAGACATTCTACGTTCACCCGCAACGACATGCGCGGGTGGTAAGCGAAGGTCCCAAACGATTCTAAAAACGGACAAAATTTTCAAAATATAATACGTGATGTCAATTTGCCACCAACGAAAACCTTGTGGGGCTGCACTTGGAAAATGGTGGTGATTGTTATGCCATCCTTCTCCGAGTGTAATGATTGCAAGAAAAATATTGTTGCGAGAATTATCTCCGGTGTCATAACGTTGTTTCCCATAAATGTGGGAAAGAGAATTGATAGCAAAAGTTCCGTGATACAGAAGCACAGTACTTATTATAAAACCCACGACAAGTCCAGACCAGCCTGCAATTGCCCAAATGAAAATACCTAATAGCACTGCCGGTAGTGAATGGATTTTCCCAAGCCAAACAAGTTCAGGATATTTTCGGAAGTCCTTTATCAGACTGTAATCTACACTCAGCCCGCGTTTACACAAAATCCAACCTATATGGGAGTACCAAAATCCGTGTTTAACTGGTGAATGTACATCTTGTTCTGTGTCAGAATACTTATGATGTTCCCGATGTTTCGCTGCCCACCAGAGCGTGCCTCGTTGTGCTGAGCTCTGTCCGAGAAATGCCAAAAAGAATTGGAAGCCGCGGCTTGTTTTGAATGCCCGATGTGAAAAATAACGATGAAATCCTGCCGTGATACCAAACATACGAATAACGTAAAGAACGCCACATATAATCCAATCGGTGGGTTGGACATCTACCCAAAAGATGGCAAAGCATGCAAGGTGAACTAATATGAAAGGTATAGGTTGAGGATGAACAATGTCCGCCGCATCGGCGGAACGCGAATTGCTTGGTTCTTTAGACACTAATTTTGTGTTCCTTCAGCATTTAGCTTTCACGCATAACAACGATGTTATGCCGTAATTAAAAATGTGTGCGTGCCGCATCGCAAGATATTAGGACGCGTGACGCCTTGGTGTGTAAAATGTTAGATTAAGAATACCGCATCTCGCCGGCAGAATCAATGTAACTCGTTTTACTTTCTCAATCCGAGATGTATTTCAACCGTATAAGACTTAACATCTGTCAAATCTTTATGAGATTCATCTAATTTCGTGAGTTCTACCCTTGTCCGTTCCTGAATGTCTGTCAGATTTGGAAAATTATACAACACTTCTCTGTCCTTGACAACGGAAATTAAGAGCGGTTGGAAAGTTGTGCACGGAGACGTTCTACCTCATCCTCTAACGCCTGCCGCCGTTCCGCTTCTTCTCTTACCAGTCTTTCTGCTTCTTCGGCGCGTTCCTCTGCTTCTTCAGCGCGTTCTTCCGCTTTTATTCGCAATTGTTCCTCTTCCGTAGAAGTTGTAATCGGAGTGCCATCCGGCAGATACGGGCGCAAAAGCCTAACGTGCGTATCAAGTTGATCCTCCCACCGAAACCAGAGTTTCAGTGCTTCACTGAACAAACCACCCTCCGCATCCGGCACTATTTCAACTATATCACCAGAAACACGCCGCCGCCACCCAAAAAACTCCGCAGGTTTATCCATCTCAGGTTGATGAATAAAGAACTCTTGAACACCCATCTCTTGCAGATATACGCACACCTTTTCATGCCGATCCTGATCCCCTGTCGCATCGGATAGAAACTCAAACACTGCTACCGGCACCGCACCTTCAGACCACGTATAAAATGAACGCCGCAACGGATACTTCTTAACACCAAACACAACGAAAATATCAGGCGCTACTACCTTCGTGATGTCTCCTTCTTCATAATAGATAAAGTTATCGTTACCGATGTGAACGTAATCATTAATCCTAAAATATCGAAAAAGTTGGTCATAAAATATGTTTATCTGCAAACCATGAAATTCAGTCGCTGGCATCGGCTCATCGTCCTCGTAAGGATAACCTTCTATGTATATAGTCGGTTTTCCATTCGCTATCGGAAAGGTGGGCATATATTTTTTTTGCTTAAATGCAAAGTCCGTTAGGGTATTCATCGTTTTCTCCCTGGCGTATCAGAACGGTAAGATGGTTAAAGAGGAATGTCCGTGTCTTCGTTACTATTTTGTTTTCAACCCCGAATGCATTTCAACTGGATACGGCTTAGCATCTGTCAAAACCTTATGAGATTCATCTAATTTCGCGAGTTCTGTCCTTGCCCGTTCCTGAATGTCTGTCAGACTTGGAAAATTATACATCAATTCTCCGTCTTTGACAATGGAAATTAAGAGCGGTTCTCCATCAGATATCGGTTCACTCCAGAGCGTTACACAGTCTTTACAGTAATTTCCATCTGCGTCAGTTTGCCGATAAACCTGTTTTCTTCCTGGGATAGTAGCTTTGGCAGGTTCATCAAGCGTCTGTTTACCAACGGGAATCCCGTCGCGTTCAACTAATTTGTAGACACCTCCGAGCGCGGAAGGTCCCCCCTTACCTGTCTGAGAATTAAAGTTAGCACCAGTCGCAAGACGTGTGCCGACTCCGAAGCCATCAATCGGTGCCCCTTCTTTAAGTAATTTGTCTATCTCAAATTCATCAAGATCATGGCTGGCGATAATCTGCACATAATCAAGTCCTGATGCATCAAGTATATTACGAACTTCCTTGCTGAGCGTCAAAAGATCACCGCTATCTAATCTTACTGCTTTGAGTCGGGCACCGCGCGCTGCCATTTCCTGCGCAACGATGCACGCCTTCCTTGCGCCCTGTAATGTATCGTAGGTATCAATTAGAAGTGTTGTGTTGTGCGGGAAGACGTTAGCATAATCTCGGAACGCATCGACCTCTGTTGGTCGTTCCATAACAAATTTATGTGCCATCGTACCGACGTAGGGGATATCGAAATAACGTCCTGCAAGCACAAGCGATGTGCCGCTTGCCCCACCGATGAATGAAGCACGTGCAGCAAGGATACCCGCATCTCTACCGTGTGCACGTCTTGCACCGAAATCGAAAACTGCCTTTCCCTTTGCTGCATGAACAATTCGTGAAGCTTTTGAGGCAATCAAAGTTTGAAAGTTCATCACGCAGAGTAAATAGGTTTCAAAAAGTTGAACGTCACAGGATCTACCGGTCACATTGATAATCGGTTCGTTGGGGAAAACAGGGGTACCTTCAGGGACGGCATAAATAGAACCGTCAAATCGGAAATCTTTCAACGATTCCAGATAATCTTTGTACAATTCTCCGCGTTTGGCTAACCAGTTGAGCATATCATCCGTAAAGTGCAGATTTAAGATGTAGTGGATAACCTGTTCAAGACCTGCTGCAACCAGATATTCGCCCTGCGGAATTCTACGGACATAGTAATTAGCGGTAATGATAGAATTGTTTTGGTTTTTAAAATCTGCTTGTCCCATTGTAAGTTGATAGTAGTCAACAAACAGTGCCATCTCGGATTCAGTCAACAAGGCAGATTTTGGAGAGGTATTAATGTTCATAACAGCTGTTTGGAATAACCTATCGAGTTTACCAACCTTCTAACAAGAAAATTGCAATTTACTATAATACGATCTACGGTTTCTGCATAATCTGTATACGTTGATTTACCGATACATCTTGAAGTGTTTGCGTTTTACCGTTCGACCAGATAACCTGCAGCATCTTAATCTGTGATGCTCTTCCTAATCCAAATTCAGCAATAAAACTATTAGCAGACATGTAACTTTCACCTGCGTAGATCTCTCGTATCTGCGTAGTCTCTTCTGTTTTCAGTAAGATTTTCGCACCGATAGCATTTCGATTTGGGTTTACCCCTACTAACTTAACGTGTAGCCAATTATTGCTGTTACTCAAATCGGTGGCGTTATTCTGCAATAGAGTCGGTTTGTCATAGTTATTGACAATGAATATGTCTATGTCGCCATCGTTGTCGTAGTCTCCAAATGCAGCGCCACGGCTAACACGCGCGGGTAGGTTGGCAATACCTGTGCTTTTGCTAACATCACTAAAAGTCCCGTCACCTTCATTGCGAAACAGCTGATTGTGTTGTGGAATAAGCACTTCAGGTTGGTCAAGTTTTTGGAAAGTGCTACCATTTGCCACAAAAATATCTAAATCACCATCGTTATCATAGTCAGAAAGAGAAGTGCCCCATCCAATTTCCTTTAGTGTAACTTCTGCAAGCATAGCAGAATAGGATTCATCTACAAATCGGATGCGTTTAGGATTGCTTTTTTCTGTCTCTTTATTTTCCTGCAACAAATTCCTATAGAGGACATATTCCTGATCAATCCAGTGGCTGATAAAGAGGTCAATATCTCCATCTGCATCGTAATCCCCAGCTGCTAAACCCATTGATCCGCGAAAGTCTGCTGCCCATGACTCAGCGCTGACATCCGTAAAAGTCCCGTCACCGTCATTGCGGAAGATGTGGTTTTCAGAAGTATCGTTTGCGATGTACAGGTCCATATCGTTATCATTGTCAAAGTCGCAAAAAATGGCTTGCATACTCCTACCACCAGGAGCAGTCACACCCGCTTCAGCCGTAATATCGGAAAATGTCCCATCCCCGTTGTTTCGGTAAAAAACATTGTCTTGCGGTTCAAAAGCGGTGGGATTCAGGGCATTCGGCACTAATTTCCCAGATTGTAAAGATTCTTCTTTCTGCTGTTGGAACTGTTCCAGATCATAGTTAACATAGTTACAAACGTACAAATCTAAATCGTTGTCACCATCGTAATCAGCGAAAGCAGCACCTGTACTCCACAACGGACACCCGACCCCGGCAGTCTTTGTTACATCAGTAAATGTGCCGTTCCCATTGTTCTGATAAAGCACGTTTTCGCCATAATTCGTCACATAGAGATCGACGTTGCCATCTCCATTGTAATCTGCAAAGACACACCCCATGCCGTATCCTGTATCTCCAACCTTCGCAGCAGCTGTAATGTCAGAAAACGTGCCGTTCCCATTGTTTCGGTACAACACATTTGCAGATGTAATAGATTCGTTTAGATAAGTTGTTTTGAAAGGACCGGGGATGTTTACAATGTAGAGATCAAGATCGCCATCGTTATCTATATCGGCAAAACCTGCTCCTGAACCCATATCTTCAGGGAGCAAACTGGAACGAACACCTTTTGAGTGCTGGAATCGGATTCCAGCCTCATGTGTTATATCAACAAAAGTAACAGACTGCGCATGTGAGTGTGTTGTGATAAACATGAGTGCCACAAAGCACAGAACATACCAGCAGGTGTGCCAATCCTTCGTTTTTGTGCCTATAAAGGTTTTCATGTTTTTAGGAAGTTTGTGAAAATGGTTCGGTTTAGAAACCGTTCGTCATTTAATATATTTTGATGGAGTGGGATTGTGGTTTTGATACCTTCAATCTTAAATTCGGAAAGCGCCCGCTTCAATCGGGCAATTGCTTCGTCACGATCTCTACCAGTAGCGATTAATTTTGCGACGAGTGAATCGTAATGTGGAGGAACGGTATAACCGGTGTAGATATACCCGTCAACGCGAATCCCGATACCACCGGGGGGTTGATAGTCTGTAACCAACCCTGGCGAAGGCATGAACTGATTCGCGGGGTCTTCAGCATTGATTCTGCATTCAATAGCGTGCCCTTCAATGCGGATATCAGATTGGTTGTATCCGAGTTCTTCTCCCATTGCTAAACGAATCTGTTCTTTAATTAGATCAATACCGGTAATGCTTTCGGTGATGGTATGCTCTACCTGAATGCGCGTATTCATCTCAAGGAAATAGAATTTTTCGTCCTTATCAACGACGAACTCAATTGTCCCCGCATTTAGGTATCCTATTGACTTAGCGGCT
The DNA here is from genome assembly GCA_965221425.1 of Candidatus Poribacteria bacterium. Taxonomy (GTDB): domain Bacteria; phylum Poribacteria; class WGA-4E; order WGA-4E; family WGA-3G; genus MSPOR6. The sequence goes on from OZ244889.1 coordinate 4,168,173, forward strand.
TTGACAGCAGCTTTACAAATTTCATTCCGAAGTTTAGCTGGAATGGATGCGGCAGGTGCTTCCTCAAGTAGTTTCTGCTGTTTGCGTTGGATGGAGCATTCACGTTCTCCGAAATGGACAACATTTCCGTGAGAATCTCCCAAAACTTGTACTTCAATATGCCGGGCATCTTCAATCCATTTTTCGATGTAGACATCACTGTTGCCAAAAGCGGCTTCGCTTTCGGATTTTGCGATATGGAAAAGATTGAATAGACTGGGACGATTGTATGCGATCCGAATGCCGCGGCCGCCACCACCAGCCGATGCCTTGATTCCGACCGGGTAACCAATTTTTTCTGCAAGTTCAGCTGCTTCTTCAGCGGTTTCAACGGTGGCTTTTTTATCTTTTTTTCTTTTTCTATTTTGGCTGCCGGGGACAAGTTTCAAACCTGCCTTTGCGACTGTTTCAAGGGCGCGAACCTTGTCGCCCATAATATTGAGATCGTTAATGGAAGGCCCGATAAATTTTATTTCATGTGCTTCACAGATTTCAGCGAATTGTGCATCCTCAGCGAGAAACCCGGCACCGGGGTGTATCGCATCAACATTCGCCAAGTCAGCCACAGTCGTGATATTGGCTTTTTTAAGATAACTATCGGTAGAAGGGGGCGGGCCGATACAATATGCCTCATCGGCATATTTTACGTGGAGGGAGTCTTTGTCTGCCGTTGAGTAAATAGCAACAGTCTTAATATCCATGTCCTTACAAGCACGGATTACACGAATAGCTATCTCACCACGGTTTGCAATTAGTATTTTTTGAAACATAACCCTAAGTTTGCCTCACTCGAAAGAGGGGTTGATTGTATTCAACTGCTTCACCATCTTCTACAAGAATTTCAAGAACTTCACAATTGAAGGGAGCCTCAACGTCGTTAAAAGTTTTCATGACTTCAAGCGTAGCTAACGAAGCACCTGCTGTAACAGTATCACCGATTTCAATAAACGGCGGTTCATCAGGTGCTGGTGACCGATAAAAACGAGCAGGCATCGGTGAGCGAATTATGTCGTCACCTGCTTCGTTTTCCGTGACGAGTGTTGGTGCGGCAGTATTCGGATTGGCAAGTGCAGGGGAGACAACTGATTGAGCGGTTGTGCGCGAAATTTCTATCTCGACTTCCCCGTCTCGAATCCGAACCGTTGCCAAATCCGATTTCTCCGCAATTGCAATGAGGTGTTCAAGACGTTGTAGGAGAGGGTCAGGAATAACTTCTGTATCAGCGGAAGAGTCAACTTTCTCACTTTGCTTTTTTTGTTTCATGCTTTAAACCCTTTCAACGTATTTCCCTGTCCGAGTGTCAACTTTAATGACGGTTTCGTTTTTCACAAAGAGCGGGACATTCACGACAGCACCAGTCTCTAATTTTGCTGTTTTTGAACCCCCGCTGACGGTATCACCTCGTAAACCGGGGTCCGTTTCAACAATTTTGAGTTCAACAAAAGTTGGGAGGACCACCGCGAGCGGTGTAGCCGCATCCATTTTTACCGTTACAGTTTCACCCTCTTTTAGGTATTTTACACTCTCTCCGAGCAGTGTTTCGGGAAGCTCATGTTGGTCAAAAGTCTCATTATCCATAAACCATAACGTGCCTCCTTCACTATAGAGAAACTGCATTTCTTGGTCAGTGAGCCGGACAGTTTCAATAGTGTCATTTGCCCTGAAGGTGCGGTCAAGTACTGCGCCATCAGTTACACGCTTAATTTTAGTTCGAGTAAACGCGCCTCCTTTACCAGGTTTTACAGGATGACAGTCTACAATCGTGTAGACAACATCATCAAGCCGGATAACTAATCCGTTTCGTAAATCTTTTAGTGCTGCCATTAAATTTCCTTTCTAAAAAAGCGAAGTATATATTTCGATTTGAGTTTTACTATAAATACCTAAGTTGCTACCTATAAGTTTTAGATATGAAAACACCGTCTTTAATGAAAAACAGGCTGACAATTAGCCAATATCTGTAGCGCAAACTGTTAGTTTGCGTCCTCACAAGCACAATCTAACAGATTGTGCTACAACATAGTGGCAACTTGAGTTAATTAGATGTTGTGTTCTCAGCTGTCCCTTCTTTTGATAACGGATACGGGTCTTCCTTCGTCAATTCACCATTTGGCAGTTCATAGTAACGATGCCCATTAATATCATACACATTCGGAATCCCTTTTTTGCGGTTCTCCTCTTGTGCTCTTTTGACGGCACGATTGCCAATCCGCAGCATCTCATCCGCCCACTCATGGGTTTCAAGGCTTAATTTGTCGTTATGCATTATATACCTCCATTGCGAATGTCTTGCATAAATATTTCAAAGAAAGTTTCGTTAAGCATCTTAACTTCGTTCCCCTCACCTGAAGCGACTTTTTGAAAGTGTTCCGCAGAATTTCTGAATTGCGGAGATATTCGGTCACAAAAGTCGTTTTTCCGGATCCGTTTGGACCGGCTATGATTATTACATTTTTAGACAAGGTCTTACCTTCTAACTTTTTAGTCCTACTTCCGTATCAACATTTTGCGCGTAGCAGTAAAATCACCAGCTTTTAAGGTATAAAAATAGGCACCACTTGCAACAGCCTCACCGAGCGCATTTTTACCATCCCAATATGCCGCACGGCTTTTGCCTTGATAGGTCCCGATAGGTTGATGTCCTAACGCTAAGGTGCGCACGACTGTGCCATCTATCGCATAGATAGTGAGTTTTACATCCGCAGGTTTTGCCAACTGATACGGTATCCACGTCTCTGGATTGAACGAATTTGGGTAGTTCGGCAAGAGCGCAGTCTTTTTCGGTGCCAACGCTGCCAAAAGTTGTTCTAAAAAGAGAATCCCGCGTTGTGAAGCTGCATCTGTGAGGTTTAGCTGCTGTGTTTGGACGATCCATTTCTGCACGTCTCCTTTTGTAAGGGCGGCATCCATATCTCGACTTAACACTGCAGGTGCAGCTGCCCCACCACCTATCACCCCAGCAACTTTTACAAGATCTACGATGTTAACTACGTCATCCTCGTTAACATCCGCTGGATTACCCTCTTCCGAGACACGCTGATTGAAACTTGATGAGACCAGCACTAAATCCGAAATGTTTACCTGTCCATCTCGGTTTACATCTCCAAAAAGTGGTTCAACTACCGCTGCGCTTTCAAAAGTAGGAATATAACGCAGTCCATCTGTACCAATAAAGTGACCGGAAACGCTCACAGTTGAGGCTTTGACATAATGGACTTTAAACGTTCCAGTGAAAAGTGTCCCGTCACCGTTGCCAACCCCACCAGCAAGAAAATTACCCGCACTACTTGATATACGCTCAAGTACTGTTCCATCATAATCCCAAACTAAGCGATAGTTTGCAATGTTTTGACCACCAACAATGTCAACGTTGAGAGAGAGCAGCTGGTGACGAGCTGGAGATAGCACTGAAGATGGCGTAACACTAACAACCGCGGCTGAAGGAACCGGTGGAGGCTCAACTATCTTGCCGCCGCCAACCAAATGACTCATACGGTTGCCATCGCTGTCCGTTAGGATAACACCAGATAAATCAAGGGTTGATTCTTTCACATCAACTACCTCAAATGTGATAGTCGCGAGAATACCGTCACCGCTACTGACATTAGCAAAATTGGTAGAACCGAGGGTTACTTTATCATTAGATACAATCGGTTGCACGAAATATGAACCCTCTGTTAGATAGTCACCGTTGATACTTGTAACGTAGCGAAGGGCAGTTGGATCAAATCCCAAAGTAAGTTGGTATCCGCCTACCGTTTTCCCTTTAGTAATAGTAATATTGATAGAAAACTGTTCTCCTATAGCCGGTGACTCCATTGGAGATGGCGTAATGCTGACCTTAGCCGGTAGCTTCCACAAGCGGATGGTGTTGTCCGCACTCCCACTTGCCAGTAGCGTACCATCCGGACTGAACGCTACGCTATTGACCCAATCTGTATGCCCTGTGAGTGTCCGTAGTTCATTGCCCGTTTCCACATCCCACAGGCGGATGGTGTTGTCCGCACTCCCACTTGCAAGTATCTGCCCATCCGGACTAAACACAACGCTATTGACCCTATCTGTATGTCCTACAAGTGTCCGTATTTCTGTACCTATCTCCACATCCCAAAGACGAATGGTGTAATCTCCTAAATCTCCTAATCGCACCCACTGTCCACCTCCACTCGCCAAGGTCTGTCCATCCGGACTGAACGCTACGCTATTGACCCAATCTGTATGCCCTGTGAGTGTCCGTAGTTCATTGCCCGTTTCCACATCCCACAGGCGAATAGTGTTGTCCCTATTCCCACTCGCCAATATCAAACCATCCGGACTAAACACAACGCTATTGAAATAACTCGTATGTCCTGTAAGTGGCCGTAGTTCTGCACCCGTTTCCACATCCCACAAATAGATGATGAAGTACCTAAGCCCGCTCGCCAGTATCAAACCATTCGGACTAAACACAACGCTATTGACAAGCCCCTTTTCTTCTGTAAGTGTACGTAATTCATTGCCTGTCTCTACATCCCAAAGACGAATAGTGTAATAACCCCCACTTGCCAGGGTCTGTCCATCCGGATTAAACGATACGGTATAGACACTACTCGTATGCCCAGTGAGTGGGCGGATGTGTTGTTCCGTGTTTGCGTTCCACAAGCGGATGGTGCGATCATCACTCCCACTTGCAAGTGTGCTGCCATCCGGACTAAATACCACGCTGTCGACAGGCCCCGTATGCCCTGTGAGTTCAGTGTAAGGAATATCTTGCGCAAAAGTATTTTGGATACAAGCAGATAAAAAGAAAAGTGCTGTTATCGTAGTCAACAAAGACCTAAATTTCATTCACATCTCCTTTTAGAGTAGGTGCAAAGGTTTCGCTTCTGCCGTTAGACTTTGCGGGTTGTTATACCATTTCTATCAATTTTTGTCCATTAGCGGTTGTTAGAAGTGAAGCGGAATGTGGCACAAACTGGAAAGTTTATGCTACAAAAAAGAGACATTATATATCAGAAATGGTGTTACATTTCTTCCGGACAATTTCTATCTTTATAACCTTCGTCACATTGGGTGATGTTGAACTTGTGGCATACCCGATCTGCTACATATCCAGCAAACCAGAGTCCGATAATATTCACACCGATCCCTGCGCCAAAAATAAGAAAATTTACAAGTGTATCCATTTTAGAATTACTTTACGTTGCTATTGGTCCGGTTGGTAAACAGTTCCTAACGCATATCCTATAGCACAAACTGGAAGTTTATGCTACAAAATGCCATAAAGATGCACAAACTAAAAGTTTATGCTACAAAAGATCTCACAATAATTTGAGTGCCAATCGCAATGCTTCGCCTCTGTGACTGATTCGGTTCTTAATTGCATCGCCCAGTTCAGCAAAAGTTTTCTCATAACCGACAGGTACAAAGATCGGATCGTATCCAAACCCGCTGTCCCCAACCGGGGCATGGATAATATGCCCTTCACATTTCCCCACGACGACTTGTACTCTATTGCAGGAGGGGTTTTCAATCCCGATAGGTTCCGCAATAGCAATCGCTGCAACAAATCGTGCAGTTCTATTGGTCTTACCTTCCAATGCCTCAAGCAATTTTTGGACACGGATAACATCCGTAGCGTCATCACCTGCCCAACGTTTCGAGTGAACACCCGGCGCACCATCAAGCGCATCAACTTCTATACCTGCATCATCCGCAAGCGTTCTTACCCCGGTATAATCAGCAATGACTACGGCTTTTTTCGCGGCATTTTCTTGGTATGTATCACCATCCTCAACCACCTCTGGCGCATCAGGAAAATCCTGTAGCGACAGAATCTGAATATTCTGCCGTTGTCCATCCGGACTAAGCATTGCGGTAAGTTCTTTTACTTTGCCAAGGTTACGGGTTGCCAACACTAACTTCATCAAGGTTCTCAAGCATCATTCGGTTCTGTAGGTGGATGAGTTGTTGAATACCGCCAACAGAGAGGTCAAGTAATTGGTCGCACTCTTCACGAGAAAATGGATTTTGCTCGGCGGTTCCTTGAATTTCAATAAACTTCCCACTCCCTGTCATCACAATGTTCATATCAACATCGGCAGCAACGTCTTCAGAATAGCAGAGGTCAAGCATAGGGGTTCCATCAATAATTCCGACACTGGTTGCAGCGATATTGTCTAAGATTGGCAGTTCATCAAGTTCGCCTTGGTGTTGCAAGGTTTTACATGCGTCCCAGAGTGCCATAAATGCCCCTGTAATTGCTGCGGTACGGGTACCACCATCAGCCTGAATAACATCACAGTCTAACCAGATAGTTCTCTCACCTAATGAATCGAGGTCAACAGCTGCGCGGAGTGATCTACCGATGAGTCGTTGAATTTCCTGTGTCCGTCCACCGACTCTACCTTGTGTTGCTTCACGCATCATGCGTTGAGAAGTGGAGCGTGGTAACATCGAATATTCGGCTGTAACCCATCCTCTATTTCGCATTTTCTGGTCACGCATAAAGCGCGGTTGGCGTTCATCAACGGAGGCAGTACAGATTATCTTGGTATCCCCAGTCGCTATAAGCACTGCGCCTTCAGCGTGTTTAATGTAATTTCGTCTAATTAGAACGGGACGCATCTCATCTATTTTTCGTCCATCTTCTCTGATCATGTAGTCCTCATTTCAAGATTTAATATTGGTTCAGCATTAGTTTTAGATTGATAAGGCAATACTCGTAAAAGTTCGTCCTGCCTTATCGGTGGAACTGTTCAGAAACTATATCACAGAATTCCAGAATTTGTCAAGGTTCACTTACATATCTTTAAGAAAATCCAATGCTTTCGTATAACTCTTCTTTTCAAGATAGTGCTTGAGCATTGTTGGGGCAGTTGATTCAATATCAACGGATAACTGCTGAATTTGGAGAAGTTGTTCAGTGATGTCGTCTCCTGTAGTGATACGGTTTAGCATAGTCTCCAGTGCGTTTTGTAGATCAGTTGCTTGTTCTGTTGTCATCGTTTACTCACTTTCCGCTTCAATGGGCGGTAATTCGTCAATCGCTTTGCATGTTCGCAACCCTATGCTTTTAGGTGGATCATCATAACCTTTCCACGAATAAGGATCAACACCAGATACAGGTACAATACATCTACGATCAGCACTTGCGGGACGTTCTCCTTCACGGATTGACCACGGAAGTAAAGACCATGAATTGCAATAATGATTTACAAGGACACGGCGGAATGTGTTACCTCTATTTTTGCGAGAACGGTGCAGCAAATAGCCATTAAAGAAAACAAGCGTTCCTGTCGTCACTTCAACGGGTACTTCCTCAGAACCGTCAAATCCATAACTCTCTTGCGCGAAATCGAATTCATCAGGGTTTTCGTGATTACGTTGTGGATATAGGTAACCTTGCTTATGTGAACCCGGTAGCACCCACAAACACCCGTTTTCAACAGTGGCATCATCCATAGCAATCCACGCACCGATTAAGGAACGGTCGCGCGTAGGGATATAGATTTCATCTTGATGCCATGCCTGTCCCTGAAAATTAGGCGGTTTGACGAAAAGCATCGACTGCATACACTTGACGCTGCCATCCCAAAAAGGCAGATGTGCAGCGGTGATTTGGCTCAGGATACCACAGATTTTTGGATGCTTGACGTACTTCTCAATAGTATCGCTAACGAAATGTGGCTGATGAATGCAGAGGATTCTGCCGATTGCATCTTCGTCTGTAACACTATCGGGCAAAGGTTTCATGTTATCACATTCATATTCACCGCGAGCAAGTGTGACTGTATCTTGCCGAAGTTCTTCAATTTCGTTATCGGATAGCAAGTTTGGAACGACAAGATAGCCGTTTTGAATAAAAAATTGGCATTCCTTATCGGATACGATATTTGGAACCTCAATTTTCTCTGTTGTTTCAGGGCCCATTTGTTTACATTAGCCTCCTGCGTTTTATAGAAGCATGAACCTATAAAATATTTTATGTTGTAATCCTATTACTTTCAAGTCATTTGATTTTCCAGTCTACTCTTTCATGTTTTCAGATTAAGCGTTACTTCCATACCAACATTTTCCGCGTAGCGGTAAAGTCTCCTGCGGTGAACGTATAGAAATACAGCCCACTTACCACAGAAATTAGTGTCCCGCTTTCAAATCTGCCCAAATAGTAGTCAGTTTACCACGAGCAGAGATTAGACCTCTCAAGCGAACAGTGGCTAACTGCTCCCGCACACCCGCATGCGACACATCTTCTATCCGATAATAGTAGACAGTGTTGGGTTTCGCAGTGGTATCTGTCCATGTATATTCGTTGCGTTCCCCTGTTGTGCCAGCACCTTGAATCATAGTCGGGTTGACGACCTTGAATTCACCATCTTTTGTTTCACTACGGTATATGAAAAATCCTGCGTTGTCAACCTCTGACTCAGTTGTCCATTGGAGAACAACACCTGCATTAGTGTGTTCTGCACGGAAATGGGATAGGTTAACGGGCAACGGTTCACGGTCGTTTTTGAGATAGATTTTGATATTTGGATTCTTTTTCAAGAGTTCAAGGAGTGGTTTTCTGTTCTTAATAGGATTTCCTTGAAGATATAGTACTTCGAGGTTGATTAGTTCAGTCAGTGGACTCACATCGCTAATTTGATTGTTATTAAGCACCAACCTGTTTAATTTCGTTAGTCCTGTGAGTGGTGTTATATCACTAATTTGATTGTTCTGCAGATCCACGACCTCCAATTGTTTCAGTGCTAAGATGGGAGTAATGTCCCTGATTTGATTGTTCCAGAGATATAAGTACCTTAGATTCAGGGCATGTTGAATTCCGGTTAGATTTGTTATCTTGAGTTCAGATTTAATTGGTTTATCTTGTTTTTCCGATCTTTTAAGGGTCGTTAGTTTAAGCATATCCAATTGTGTAACGTCGCTGTTTACCTTTATTTCGAGAGTATCCCTTACAACCGCTGCTAAATTCTGATCAGGTATTGAAATAGTTTCAGGTGGAGGCAGGACGGAGGTTATATCAATTGGATATGTGTTAGAATTAAAATCTGCAATGTCTCCGGTTTCATCAACAACAAGGATCGTTACAATACCACCATCAAGGATCAGACCTAATTTTGTTGTTTCAAATTCAACGATTGCCTCATTACCTTGTAATCGTTTACTAGCAATTACATCACCTCCCCCTGGTGCTGCTACAACTAATTGTGCAATATAGAGTCCATCAGGGTCAGCTACCTCAAAACGGATGCGGACAGCATTTGGTGGGGATGCAAGGGGTGGAAGCATCTGTGTTGTTGTTGGTCCAGTGGAGTTTTTTAGGTCAGTGTTAAAGTAACGACTGATATTCAACCATTCTGCACTAAGGAAAGACCTTAACATTGGTTCATGAGTATATGAGTTTGGGATTAATACATCATCAACAATATTATAATGCCACAGTCCAAAAACGTGTGCAAGTTCATGTCCCATAACATGATGGTTAAGGCAACCATCACCTGATTTCACAAAAGCGACTCTGTCAAACCTGCCTGCCTCTCCGCATAAATATGGTGGTCCGTCATAATCAAACATGACAAGGCTGATAGTATTTGGCTGTTCAGCTATGATTGCTCGCATCTCATATACGTTTGACGAGTATTTACCATAAATTTCTTCTATGGCTACCGCGAATTTATCATAAAAACTCGCATTACTGTCCGTTTCATTAATATGATGGATCACCGCATTTCCATCTGTATCTGTTTCATAGGTAAATGTCTTTCTTTCAAACCCGTGATTTTCCATCAATTCAGCGAATGCAAGTTGTGCGTTATTAATCATCTCATTTAGTGTTGCATCTATGTCTGGCGGCTTTTGGTCAATGGGATCCATATAATATAACTTTACGATATACTCAGGCGAAGTATCTTGGGCAAAACTGTTCGGCACAAACGCAAGCGTTACAAAAGCAAATAGTACGAATGTGAAATATAGTGTTGTTTTCATGAGTTTATTCACCTTAATGTCAGAGGGTAGTCTCTGTGATTGTGTAAGTAGCACAGAAACTACCTGAGTTTGGAAAAACTTATTTCCGTATTAACATCTTTAGCGTTGCGGTTCAACGCTAAATGCATACGTCGCATTTAGCAGGTTAGAATGCCCCATAAATTCTTTCAGTCCAAATCGTAATGACAAATTTTAATATTGCCAAAGTAAAATTGTAACGAATTAAACATGATTCGCAAGGAACATTTCCGTTATTGCTAAGGCAAAAACTGCTAAAAGAAGATAAGTTGCAATGCCTTGGTTTTTCTCAACATCTTCTTCATATTTCCTTTCAACTTCAGGTGTAAGTTCAGCAGGCGCACGGTCAATTTCAGTAGAACCGACAAGCATGCTCGTCAACTCTTCAGGATTACGAAGTGCTAAATCCGATTCAGCAGTATCAGCATTGACAACAAAATAGTGGGCAGATTTACCAGAAGCGTGTACCGAATAGATGCCAGGGTTTTCAGTGTTTTCGTAAAAGAGATTACCCTGTTCATTCAATGTCATCCGTGTTTCTTTACGATCCGGGTCGAAAACTGCAACTTCTTTCCCCGCATCATCTTGATCTCCGTTGTATTCTACACTGTCCCCAACGCGATAGTCAGGAACTTTCCCCGCTTGCTTTAAGGCAAGATATTTGATGGTTTCGTGCAGAAACGGTAAATAGACACCGTGTATCGGTAGGTCATTCCATTCACGGTCAATTGTAGAAGTAAAACAGAGCACGCGTCCGTTGCCGTAAATTTTTTCAAGCACTGCTGGGTTTCCGTCATCAAAAGCAGCGATAGCTACTGCTTCTGAGGTAGGGGCCGTCTGAAAATATCTATAAAATCGTCCTTTACCAAAATCGCCATGGTTTGGATTGCTGAACGGCATAAAAATAGGATGGCGATAATCAACACTGGCAATAACTTGAAACTCTTCTTTACCGATTGGATCTCCAACTGCTTGCATTAAGGTACACGGCATTAGCGGATTTTCTGTTCCGCCAAGGAGTTGCTGGTAAGCACTTGCATCAACTTTATCACCGAGCGTGATAATTAGTCCGCCCCCTGCATTCACATAAGTTTTCAATCTTTCTGCTTCTGTAGAAGTAAGAGTACTGAGGTTAGCGAGAATTAACACATCATATTGCTGCAGCGCAGCCGCCGATGGAAACGTGGTAGACTCTGTATAATCAATCGGTGCTCCTCCATCGCCAACATTTTTCAGTGCTCTTGTTAAAAAGAAGGTTTCATCTTCAATATCAGATCTTTTCTGTTCACCGTTGACCGCATGCACCTTAATAGATTTCATGCTTTGCACAGTAAAATAGTATCGGTTGTCAATTTCAAGTGTATCAGCCTCAATTTCTACCCATCCTGTATGAACAGACTCTGATTGTAGATCAATTTTCATTTTAAAGGTGGCATCCGCACTATCATTTGGCTCAATATCCAATTGCGTTGTTTCGCTCCTGCTATTATCAATATATAAAGTAACAGGAAGTTTTTCTATCCGTTCAGTGCTAAAGTTATGGATACGTGCCACCAATTCCGTGTCTTTCTGTTCAATTAGTACCACAGGTGGAACGTTGATATCGGTAATCGCTCGGTTATTCGGTTGTTCTACTGCAACATTGACAAATTCTATGTGGACATCGGGACTAAGTCTATCCGTCTCAAGGAAGTTTTCCCATCCGCTTTTCTGCAAATCTGCGATAAGGTATATCTGTTTCTGCCCGGCTGCAACCTCCTGAAGAATTTCATCTGCGGTTTGGATAGCATCAAGGTAATCCGTTGTATAGTTAGTGGTCTCTGCACTCTCAATTGCTGTTCTGATATGATTATGTTCGGAGTCAATAGGTAGAACTTTTCGCGCTTTGTCAGCGGATAGGATAAGCGCAACGGCATCAGCACTCTCTAAACTGTCAAGTCGATCGATCGCCTCTTTTTTCGCAGTTGCAAAAACGTCTTCATATTGCATGCTGTATGATATATCTAATATGATTACTGCGTTCCGCACACCCCCTAATTCGGGAGCGTCTGTGGGATCAGCTGCCAAAAAAGGTCGTGCAAAAGCAAGACCCAGAAGGACTAACATCAAGATTCGCATAAGCAGCAGAAGTAACCGCTTTAGTCTGTGGCGTTGTACATTTGTTTGGTGCGACATCTGGATGAACCGAACAGTACTAAAGATAAGTCGACGCGCACGTTCCCTGTTCAATAAGTGGATAATGAGAGGGATAGATGCACCTATAGTGCCTGCAATAGCAAACGCTCCTGCTAAAAAACCCATTGTTTTGTCTCCTTCGTGCTTCCTTGTAGCACAAACTTCCAGTTTGTGCATCTTTATGATGCAAACTAACAGTTTGCTCTACAAAATCTTGTCCGTGGCAACTTGGGTAACTTTATAAAAACCCCTGTCGTTTCGCTAAATATGCTGAGAGTGATCGGTCAATCGGTGTTGATGTATTTATCAGGTTGTAATCAATATCCGATTGGTTTAACGTTGTACGGTAGTGGTCAATAAATTCGTTAAAATTGTTCAAATAACTTTCCTGGATAACCTGCGGTGTAGTGATAATTTCTTGGTCATTTTCCGCGTCAACGAAACGGATAAGTTTTTCAAACTCAAAGTCCACCTCTTCTTTTGATAGAAGGTGAAAAACGATTACTTCGTGCCCATCATAGCGCAGGTGTTCGAGTCCCTTAATTACCTCATCGGGATTTTCATCGTAAAGGTCGGAAATGAGAATGACCAATCCACGTTTTGTCAACCGTTCTGCAATTTCGTGTAGCGGTTCCCCAATACGGGTTTCTTTTGCGGTTTGGAGATTTTCCAATGTCAATAAGATAGAATGCATATGCGATGCACTACTGCGCGCAGGCAAGTATTGATGTACTTTTTCATCAAAGTAGGCAAACCCGACTGCATCTTTCTGTTTCGCCATAAAATAGGAGAGCGAGGCAATAAGAAAACAGGCATAGCGAAGTTTTGATAAAGGTTCTCCATTTTCAGAAGTCCCAGTTTGTTGGATGGCATCTATCTCTTGTAAATCCTCTGGGGATGGATGCGCCATAGATTGGCTGGTGTCCAACAGAAGATAGCAGTTAAGATTGGTCTCTTCCTCAAACTGTTTGATGTAATAGCGGTCAGTTTTGCCGTAAACCTTCCAGTCTATGTGTTTTGTGTCATCCCCTGGCATATATTGTCTATATTGCGAAAACTCAACACTGAAGCCGTGGTATGGACTTTTGTGTAATCCAGATATGAATCCTTCTACGACAAATTTTGCAATCAGTTCAAGATTACCGATTTGTGCAAGGATTGTGGGATTTAAGAATTGACGTCCTTCTGATCTCTGTTGCATGGTTTCAGTTTCCTATTTTTTTCGGAGAACAAGTAGGGTTAAATCATCAAATTGATCCGCATCACCCTGAAAGTCCATTACCGCCCGATAGATTAAGTTACATATATGTGAGGCATCCCTTTCGGTGCATGTTTTGGCAACCTCTTCAAGACGTTCTTCATCGTAATATTCGTCCTCAATGTTAACGGTTTCGGTAACACCATCAGTATAAAAGATAATAAGATCACCACTTTCGAGTTTTATCTGTTCAGCCTCATATTTTGCGATGAGCGGCACCATGTCATTCGGAAACATTCCTAACGGCAACCCGCCGACTTCTTCCCCCAGCCACACGATGTTTCCATCGTTTTTCACAATCAGCGGTGGGTTGTGTCCACCATTTAGTGATGTTAGGGTGTCTGTTTCTGGATTAAGATGGCTATAAAAAAACGTAGCATATTTTTCCTCTGTACCACTAACATAAAGGAGTGAATTAAGAGTCATCGCCATATCAATTAGCTCATTTTTCATGTCTACCGATTCGTTGTTTTCACGCCCCCTTGAACTCGATAACTCAGAGAGCAATCCGGCACGAAGTGTTGCCATCAAAAGAGCTGCTTGCATTCCTTTACCTGATACATCAGCAATAGCGAGTCCCCATCCGCCAGTTGGCAGTTCAATACAGTCGTAATAATCACCCCCGACAGGGCCGCGTGGTTCGTAATGTCCGGCAACTTCGTAGCCAGGTATATCTGGAAGTGTGTCGGGTATAAGGTTTTCTTGGATTTTCCGGGCTTCCTCCATCTCTGCTTGTAATTGCCGCGCGTCAAGGGCTTCTTGATGTAAATGCGCGTTTTCAATCGCAACCCCAGCTTGTTTTGCGAAAGAATCAAGGAGAATTTCATCTTCGTCAGTAAATTCAGCTATTCTACCACCGCGCTCTTCTTTGTCTCCGACAACGAGCACACCTAAAATATCACCATCGCGCCCCTGAATAGGACCTGCCATTAAGTTTTTCCCGCCCAAAAAAGTCTCCGTTCTGAAGGCACTGCGGACTGTTCTGCCTTCTTTGACAACACCTGCTAACATATCAAAGGCTGTTTTTTCGTTTGCTTCTGCCATGTCTGCTTCTATATCTTTTAATAAAATAGAGATTGGCTTATTTCCGTTTTGGTCATCATTTTCTGAAATTATTGTTTCGGGAAAAGCGTACCGTAACTCAAGATTTTGCTGCTGAGGCTGAATTAACATCAGTCCACCTACATTGGCATCAAGGAGTGCCACTGCTTGATGGACTACCTGTTCTGCCGCATCTTCTGGTTGTAACAGTTGGCAAATTTGAGGTGCACTTTCAGCCAACATAAACAACCGAAACTTTTCACTTTGAATGCGTTCTTCATTGCGAGAATATGCAATTGCGATTGATATTTGGTGTGCCAAAATGGACAGTAGTTCTTGTTCCCACTCTTCTAATACTGCACGCCCTAAAAATTTTCCTAAACTTAGGATTCCCAGAAATTCGTCATGGATCTTTAGGGGCACCCACAGGCGATGTTTTGCCTTGCCATTTAACAATTCGGCGTTCTGATCAATAAAACGTTTGAGGGCTGTGGGTGGCGTGTCTAATTCAATAAGCGAACATTGCAGCAAGCTATCAACTTCATCTGGTTCAATTTCGATTGGTGGGACTTCTACTTCTGGGGTTGAGGCGGCAATAGTCAGATAATTATCTGTCGGATGGAAACACAAGATCGCGCCCCGAGTTGCCTGAAGCGTGCCAAGGGTAATGCGAAGGTATGTTTTACTTGAAACATTAAAATTGCTATGTCCGGAGATCAGCGTTTGCCCTAACTGTTCCAGTTCGGATAAGCTAAATATTAATCTTTGTATAGTTTCTTCTGCTGAACTTAGGTGCATGTCGGATTGTTCCTTTTGCCTTCTAACTTACGTGTAGGGTATTCAATCCTATCGACCCGTTTTGTAAAGAATGGTGATTTTGGCAGTACAGGTTTGTAGTGTCGTATGTTGAAAGTTCAGAGTTTGTTAGAAATTTGCGACAGCAGCCTTTTCATCTGGGAAGATTCCAGCGTATTTTGCAATTGCCATCATACGAAAAGTGCGTTCCTGAGTTGCGGACAACCCACAGAAATTCAACGTGCCGCTCCGTTCTTCAAGTGCTTCTATAATTTCTATCAGAATGGAAATACCAATACTGTTAATCAAGGCTGTTTTATCCAAATTGATTACCAGTTGCGTATATCCTTTCTCAATGAGTTCTTGTGCTTTCTTTGAAAGCCGCTCTCCGAGCGCATCATTCAAGTATCCCTCTGTTTCTAGTATCGCGTATCCTTGTTCAGCACGTATTTGTATATCGAATTTGTTTGCCAAACCTTTACCTCCTCAAAGTGAAATAGGTTCGTTTTGAAACTTACGATGCCATTCTTTTTATAAAACTCACAGTCGTTCCGTTTTCACTACTTTCAATATCAAATTCATCCATAAGAGTTTTAGTAATCTCTAAACCCCATCCACGCTTTCGCATATCCGAATGAATTTCTTGACGTCTAGCTATGCTGTTGTGCTGATCTTCTGGAGTAAAACCGACGCCGTGGTCAGTTATCTTGCATTCCAATTCATCAGCCTTTACTATGTATTTAATAATAACTGTCCGGTCTTCACTTTGGCTATGCTCAAAGGCATTAATGCAGGTTTCAATGATTGCCAATTGAATTTCTTCAGTCTGTTCCTCGTTAAAGTGATTTAGTTCGGCGAGAACAGAACCAGTTTTGGCTGCTACAAGTTCCATATCCCGGTCCATCGGGATTGTCAAACAAACTTGATCCTTCAAAACTATATTTTCCACGCTGAGTTGCCTCCTTGTTTAGAATAATCCGATTCACGTGCGTATAATGTCAATTCCCTTGTCCGTAATTCTGACTTCCAATTCATTTGTCCTTATGCTGGACTCAATAACTGCCTTTTGATCCGAGCTTCTACTATGTTCAAAGGCGTTAATGCAGAATTCAAGCATCCCTAATTGTATTGCTTCAATCTGTTCATCGTTAAAACTCATTGATTCAGAGATGATAGAAGCCAATTGAACAGCGGTAAGTTCCACAACTCGGCGCATCGGGATTGTCAAACAAACTTGATTCTTTAAAACTGAATTTCCCATGCTGAGTTACCTCCTTGTTATAGTAATCCGATTCACGTGCGTATGATATATGATAAAAAATTACTGAGGGATTACTATCTTTTATTGCGTATAAAAGGATACCAAAGTTTGTAAAATATTTCAAGGTGTTTTCAATTATTACTTTCAATTATTACTTTCAAGGTATCCATTCTGTCAAACAATAATATGCTATATACCTTAAATTATTACATATTAAGAGTTGATTAATCAAGATACTTTTATATTTCTCCAAATCTAAAGAATGTCAGATAAATTACTTGAAAACTATGGAATCGGTGTTTTTGTTTCCTCCACAAACCACCGAGCATCTACCATACGCGCATCTGCTTCAGATTGTCCAGGTTGATATTTGGTAAACTTTACTGTATCACAATTGGCAAGAAATTGCTTAATATGTTTAATATATAAATCACCTACCTGTTCACGTGTCATCTGTTGAAGAAGGCCTGTGGTTGTCAATTCTAATGCTGGAATTCGATAGCGTGCTGCAATGTATTCGCGTATAACATGAGAAATTCGGGTATGGTAAGTCTCCATATCGCACGATACGCTATCAAGTGTTTTCAACTGTTCAAGAGCAATCTCATGCGGTGGGCGCGTAACTACTTCTATAACTGGAGCAGATACTTCTGTCTGACGACGTTTTCGGAGATATACCCATGCAATTCCAACAAAAATAGCAAAAATAAATCCGCTAAGAAGTATATAAGGTAGATAGTTTGATGGAACATCCAGGGGCGGTTTGATGTCACGTAGGTTTCGCGTGTTTGGAGATGTCTGCAAAAGGATTTGAGGGAGAACGGTCATGATGTTATTCTAAAAGTGGTAGCGGCTTAATCACTATAGACTTAGGATCTGTCGGACATGCGTACTGACATACGCCGCACCCTGTACACCCTGAATCGAGCACTTCTACCATTCCGTCCAGAGAAAATTTAATCGCGTCTTCTCCAATAGGGCAAGTGTCTACGCAGTAGCTGCAATCAACCGATTTTGTGCGGAGGCAGGTTTCAATATTAAAAACTGCAAGCCCGATCCTAATATCTTCGGCAAAGACAAGTTGTAGAGCACCACTTGGGCATACATGCATGCATGCCAACGAATCGCAGATCACACACGGTTGTTCTTCAGGATCAATGTAGGGCGTGTTCGTAAGGTTGGAGTCATGGCTCTGTAAGGGGTGTATGGCATTTGCGGGGCAATTTTTGACGCAATTTCCACATCGAAGGCATTTTTCAAGGAATTCATCTTCCGGTAGAGCACCCGGCGGACGCAAAATTGTACGGTTCGGTTCATCAAACGGAAACTGATCACCTACCTTTTCATCAAGGAATTCGGCGACAGGTTTCATGATTTGATTCAAGGCCTCTTTGAAAAAGTCGCGCCTACCTGTTTCGTCAGACATTAAAAGTGCCTTTAAATGGGTTTAGGTAATTGAGAAGCGAACACACATAACACTCTATTGATTTTGGCTCAATTGTTCATCGGACGTTGACTTAACATCCTGATTTTGGCAATTGCCTTTGGGAATGCGGTAGCAGCACCTATGGCTGCCTTGCATCAGATGTTCAACTCGGTATACCTTCGTTCCTAAAGATTGTCTGAAGAGTGCCAATTCAATCTCACACACATGTGGATATTCTTGAGCAATCGCAGCAATAGGGCAATTGTGTTCTACTAAAACATAATCGGTACCGTTTTCATCAAAACGGGCCATATAACCTTCTTCATCGCGAATACGGGCAAGTTCTTTGATGCGTTCAACCAAGTCTTTACCGTGGAGTCGTTCTTGGTACATCTGCAGTTGTGATTTCATACGGCTTCGGAAAACCTTATTGATGAACCCAGGTCCATTGAATTTTGCTACTTCGTTCATTAAACCGACCGCAAAGTTTGCGTAAGTTGTCGGAAACAGACTGTTCGCATCATCAGTTAAACTATAAAGGTGATGTGGGCGTCCCCGGCCATGTTTTTCACTATGATATTCAACTAAGCCTTCCTCTTCAAGAATTGTAAGATGTTGTCTAACTCCCATAGCACTGATATGTAATGCTTCTGTCAATTGACTAACGGTCATGTTACTACGCATCTTCAATAACTGAAGGATTCGCATTCGCGTTTCACTCATTTCGCAATTCACGTGACTTTCCCTCTTACAGTTTTGAGTTTGAAAATATTATAACATATAAAAATTTTGGATTCAAGGTAATAAGGAAAATATCAATGTTACGGCAAAGCATCTGCCAATTCTGTAAAATCGCTTACCGTCACATTAGGTTGAAACTGTGTATCTTCGTAAGGTAAATCGTAGCGGTTAACGTACGCACCCCGATATCCGCACGCCCGCGCCCCCATAATGTCAAATGAGTTCGCGGATACCATTAAGCACTCACTTACTTCAAGTCCCAGTTTACTTGCTGCCCCCCGATAGACCGCTGGATGCGGCTTAAACGCGCCGACAGATGTAACCGAAATCACATCGTCAAAATCCCATACGACCCGTTCTGTAACAAGATATTCCAAAAACTCTGGATCCCCGTTGGATAATACTACTAACTGATACCGAGAATGCAGTCGTTCAAGCTCAGGTAAAACTTCAGGAAAAGGAGACAAGTGTTGCCACCCCCGCATGAATTCTTCAACCGTACTACTTGAAGCATTTATACCATTCTGTCTTAACGTATAGTGCAGTGCGCGGCGCACCGTTTCCAGATAACCACTATGCCCAAGCATCATTATTGTATCCTGATATTGCTCGATCCGTTGCCTGTAACGCCACTGTTCCCAAAAATCACCTACAAATATATCGGAAGCATCGTGATTATCTAAAGATTCGCGGATGAAAGGCGTGAGGCTACCTCCTAAATCTAAAATTGTGCCGAATAGGTCGAAGGTAAGTGCCTTCGTTTCTGATAAATTCATTTTCATCACATCATTTGTAATTTTATATTGATTTTATTGTATTTTGGGTTTTATGTCAAGCGGACACCTCCGAATCCACAGAGGCATTCTTGTGCATGTTGTCTCCTTAAGATGAGATTGATATGCTTTATTAGACATGTTATTATGTTAATATAACTTTTGGTTTAGCAAGAGACTTTCACTTTCTACCATAAAATAATGTCATAGAAAACTTATTCAATTGAATCAGAACCGCATCATTGGTTAATTGGAGCAAATATGTTAGGACAGAACGATGCATCGCTACAAGGCAATAAAGAATCTGCTTTAGGAATGACACCCCTTAAACCGATGGGATTTGGGGAAATACTTGATACCGCATTTAGTCTCTATCGTAAACATTTTTCGCTATTTTTGGGACTTGTCTCATTTTCGGCCTTTGGGGAACTCACAGTACATCTTTTTATGGATTTTTCTGTTTCTTTCTTCTCTCGTTATTTTTTATTGGGAATAGGAATGGTCATATTTGCGGTCACTTTTTCCACTATAGGTATAGGTGGAATAGTTATCGGAACAGGTACAGCCTATCTGGGTGAGGAAACTACAATTCGCTCAATTTTCCAGAGAACGATTCAGAGGTTTTGGCAATTGTTAGGATGTTTACTTCTTTGGTGGTTAGTTACTGGCGGTTTGGCACTTACGATCATTGGAATCCCGTTTGCAATCTATTTTGCAGTGCGTTGGGGACTATTTCTCGGACCAGTCATGTTTGAGAATCCCAAGGTAAGCAATGCCCTAAGACGTAGTAGCGAACTTGTCAAAGAAACATGGTGGAAGATGTTTGGCATGTTACTTGCGCTCCTGTTATTTAGTACACTTATTCATATGATATTAGAAATATCTATCGGATTCATACTAATTTTAACAAACCTTGGTGGTGAAATTGGCTTTATTGATATTCTTGAATGGGGATTACTCTCGGAACCTTTTGAGAACAGCACACCGTTTTTTTCTGCGATTTTGTTTGCTATACATCTCTGTGTTTATGCGGTTTCATTTCCGATCTGGATCATCGGTATCGCCCTTCTTTACTTCAATCAACGTATTCGGAAAGAGGGTTTTGATATTGAAATGCAAGCACGGGACACATAATGTCGTTGAACGTTTTTTGATTTGTAAGTAACATTAACAACATACGTTAGACTGTTAAGCATGAAGAATTAAAGGAAATAGATCTGATGTTGTAAACATTTCAGAAAAATAAGGTTAAAATCATAAATTCTAAAATTCAATAGGAGAAAAATGAAATCTGTTACATTTCACGGAATTATCGCTGCCAGAAAAGTAGTGTCCCACTTTTTGAAGTCGACACCTTTAACACACTATCCCGAATTATCAGAAAAACTCGGCTTTCAGGCATATATCAAACATGAAAATCATCTACCAACAGGCAGCTTCAAGGTGCGCGGCGGCATTAATTTCATGTCTAATCTACCGACAGAACAGAAAAAACAGGGTGTCGTTACGGCAACGCGCGGCAACCACGGACAATCTATTGCTTATGCTGCAGCACAATTCGGCGTAAAAGCAACTATTGTTGTACCACATGGAAACAACCCAGAGAAAAACAGTGCTATGCGGGCATTTGGCGCGGAACTCATTGAACACGGGAACGATTTTGACGAGGCGCGTGAATTGTGTGACACGCTCCAAGCAGAACGCGGTTTATACTATGTGCACCCATGTATGGAACCAGCACTTATTCATGGTGTAGGCACATATTCGCTTGAGATTTTTGAAAGTCTTCCCAATGTACACACAATTATTGTTCCAATTGGGGGCGGTAGCGGTGTCTGTGGTGCAATTACCGTCGCAAAGGTGATTAATCCGAATGTTAAGATCATCGGAGTGCAGGCGGAAAATGCATCTGCAATATACCGTTCATGGAAAGCAGGAAAGCACATAGAGACCGATTCTTGCAGGACAATCGCCGATGGTCTCGCAACGCGAGTTCCATTTCCAATTCCATTCTCTATCATTAAAGAGGGTATTCACGACATTGTTACCGTCAGCGAAGAAGAAATAAGATCGGGTATCCGATCAGCATTGCGATGGACGCATAATTTAGCGGAAGGCGCAGGTGCAGCATCACTCGCAGCTGCATTCAAACTTGCGGATACGTTGGCTGGACAAAACGTAGTCATGGTAATGAGCGGTGGCAACTTAGATATGGAAACGCTCAAAGAAGTATTAACCGATTCCTAATCGTGCCAATTGTGAATCACGTAAACAGGGGCGGAGTTTTCAGTTAATTGAAGTTCCGCCCATTCTGCACCATCAACAAATTCGTTCCGCAGCGCGTTTGTCAAGTCCGGATGGATATGTAACGATGCTAAGTCCCAACGTAGGTTTTGGCTACTTTGGACTACGACATTAGTTTCCTCCGCGATGAGAGAAACGCGCTGCAAACCTCTGTTTTTCCTGACTAACCGTAATTCTGATAACACATAGTGGATAGTTTGCAATGGGTCTCGCATTTCAACTTTGTAATCAACATGCTTATCGTTGACAAGGTAGTGGCCAAAACGCATCAGTTTCAAATTTCCGAGAAAATGATCCGTTTCATATTCTGCTGGACGTGGTAACCCACCATATAGGACAATATGCCGGCAGTTGTCCGAGTCCACAGCATACTTAACGGCTAACTGTCCATCAGTATAATCCTTGTCCGTTTGCCCAACCCATTCATCAACTATCTGTTTTGCTTTTATTCCTGTGTCGTTTACAGAGTCAAGGTCCCCGATTAGGATATCTGGCATAAAATGAATGTTATTTATTTTATTTAATTCATCAAAAATGTTTATCCCACCGTCCGCACAGATGATAGTAGCCCCTTTTTTCATTCCTGTCTCAATCTCTTGTTGATAGAAATCGAGATTTCTAAAATCGTAGTAACCGTTGAGAAAGATGAGTGCAGGTTTCATTTTAACTTAGTACCAGATTATAAGAAGGAAGCAAGCGGTGAGGATGATACGCGAGTTTTACCCGTTTTAAATTCTCTAATCCAGAATCATCCATCGCGTTAATCCATCTGTATGATGCCATTGATTCCTTGCAGAATTCACGATAGATAAACTGGGCGAGTCCCTTTATGTTTAGGTCTGATATTTCAAATAGTACACAAAACATTTCACTGTTCAATTCATATCCGAAGGTATAAGCGCGTAGTTCACCATCGATACGAACAACCCTGCCAACAAGTTCTAATTCCTCTGCATGTGTTATACCAATCCGATGTGCAGATTGTGAATCTTCAAGCATTGCTTGATAGATTGGGTCATCATATTTCTCTGCGCGCGATTTTCGCCATCTCTCGTATAGCTGATGGCAAGCATCTCGATCAGTTGGTTGATACGGTTCACATTTTATAGAGGGGTATTGTGCTATAAAAGTGTTGTAAGCATGCCTTTGCCGTTTGTAGCGATTTCCCCGCAGATCACTCAGATCCTCTGTCCTATAGATATATTCAATTTCCTTTAGGATAGCGTCAAAACCTGCATTTTTGAAAACAGAGAGTAACTCCTCTGGTACATTTTCAATGCGTGCAATCAGAGGATTCTGATTTGATTTCAGCATGAATTGAGATGCATCGCGAACTGTCTTTAAATATGAACGGTTGCCAACAACACACGGTATCGGCAAAATCGGCATAAAATAGTCATCTTCTTGCTTCGCAAAGATACAGAAATGGTCATGTAGCAGTGCCCAGTAGAACTGAAAATGATTTCGCCACACATAAATCGGTGCAAACGCATAACTTGAGAGGTAAACACACATCTGAGATGCGTACATTTCAAACACAGGTTTCTCATCAAGAGTTAGGGGATGGAGTTGCATGTGTCAAGTTTTGGTTGAGTGTATGGAAAACCTTCACTGTATTTTGATAATCGCCAATGAGACTCCAATTTGCAGCAAGTTGTTCTCTCACTGCCTCCGATTCAACGTAACCAATAACATGCTGCAGATGTTGCTGAAAAGGCTCCGTTTCAAAATGTGCTTCACTAAACGGGCAGAGCATATCTACACCTAACACTACACTGCTCCTGTCCTCACTGAACATCAAAGCAAAGGGATAGAGTTGACAATCAAGTGGACGATTGGCATAGATAGTACATCTACTGGTCCCTGGCTCAAAGAACGGACAGACGTAAAAATCCTTATACGGTTTTAGCTTAATCTGTGAGCTTTTTGCATCTGCTTGTGGTTGGAATAAAGCAGAGTTTGCCCCGTGAGAAATTGCGTGCTGTTTCTCTGCTTCAGTAAAAATTGGCGCAAGAAGACTATCCGACTCTAAAAAACGGCAGCAAACGTCGCAGGAGAAACATACTTCACTCGGAATGATCTGGTAGAGTTTTGAGATAGACATGTCGTGCCTTATGCCAAAAATTCTGTCCCGCAAACTGTGAGTTTGTGTCCTTACAGGTACAATCTAAATGAAGACTAAAAAAATAAATCGGTAATTTGCTAACCATAGACATCTTGTTTTATGTTTTCTTGTTATGAGGTCCATTATCTTTTTGTCAGAATCACGGAAGGCGCGGAAGACACAGAGAACGCGGAAAATGCTTTGGTGTCTCCTATATTGCCTCTCGCAAAAGGCGTAACGGTAACAAACAACCTCTCAATTCCGCGTCATCCGCGTTCTCCGCGCCTTCCGTGATTCTGACAAAAAGAAATCAGAAGGACCGAATTAATAAATTAATCTTCATACAGATTGTGCTACTATGTGGACAACTTGGGTTAAAATAACTGAGATATTACAGATTCATCACGCGGATCGTCATCGGTTTTTTCAGCAGTTACATATCCATAAATTTCAATTTCACTAATTTTAGCTGAGGCAATGCGCTTGGGAGGACCACCGGTCCCGGCTGGAGTCCCTCACGAAGAGCCACTTGAAACAGAACAGATTTGTGCTGCGAGATCAACTTCGTCCCGTGTAAAAGAAGCATCGTCTTTCGTTCCTAAAACTACAAGACGGATACTATCTGTAGGAAATGAGTCATAAACCGGGATAACAATCTTGCCAGCTTTGGCACTTTGTACCTCTTTTATCAGCTGCCAATCTGTCCCTGAAATTGGACTACCGCCTTTATCGGCATAAAGGTTAAACTTCTTAATATTATCCGAGCGAATGATAACTTTTCGGATAAACTTCTTTTCTGGTAATGTTATGACAACTTCAGGTAAGGCGGTTTTGCCTGTGCGACTAACCGCTCCATCGGTTGGTTTTGTTTTTCCTACGGTACTGATATCCCCATCAATCATTTGTGGAATATTTGATTGAGAACCATCAAGTAGCGCATAGTTTTCGCTCCATTCTTGTTCTAAGAGCAAAGCAGTACAACCTGTCATAATCACTACAAAACAGACAAGTGAAAGGGAAAGAACACACTTGTAAATCATTTTGTAACTCCTTATTGCGCGCAAATTTAATTTAGTTGTTCTTCTGCTAAATTTCATATATTTAGCTTTAATTACTATTTTAACAGATTTTTTGGCTCATATCAAGAAAAAAATGCGTTGAACAAGTTTTGATATAAACTCAACAGTGACAGACTTGATATTTATAGCACAATTAAACAAAAATCGCACATATCTTTTACAGGCGCCTCAGAATTTTACCGATAGCATCAATTACAAGATGCACGTCCGATTCAGTCAGTCCAGGATGGAGCGGAAGGCTAACGACGCGCTCAAAAACCTCCTCCGCACACGGAAAATCACCGACACTGTAACCGTACTGTTTCTGATAAAATTCGAAAAGGTGCAATGGGATATAGTGGACACTACATTCAATGTTTGCTTCACGCAACGACTCAACAAATTCGTCTCGATTGCCGGTATGAAGTTGAATAATGTATAGATGCCACGCATGTTCTGCGGAATTACCTGGTACAAACGGCGTGCTAACCTGCGGAAATTTTGCCAATTCTGATTGATATATCTGTACGAAATTCTGACGGCGTTCATGCTGTTTGTTGAGTTTCATGAGCTGACACAACCCCATTGCCGCCTGAATATCGGTCATATTGTACTTATAGCCTTCAGTAGTGATGTCGTATCGCCATATACTGCGTCCAGATTGCCGTGCCCATGCGTCTTTGTCAATACCGTGAAGCCGCATCGTTTGAAGTGGTTCGGCGAGTGCATCGTTATTAGTAGTAATCATCCCACCTTCCGCTGTGGTCATATTTTTATTTGCATAGAAACTAAAAGCAGAAAGGTCTCCGAGGCTTCCGATATATTGTCCCTTATATTCAGCAGGAATGGCGTGTGCAGCATCGTCAATAAGCAGCAGGTTGTGTGTCTGACATATCTCCCGTAATGCATCCATATTACACGGAAGCCCAGCGATGTGAACAGGCATCATCGCTTTGGTACGTGAGGTAATTGCTGGTGCAATTTTCGTAATATCAATGTTCAATGTTTCAGGGTCAATATCTACGAAAACAGGTTTTGCTCCGACATATCGTATTGCCTCAGCAGTTGCTGTGAAGGTATAAGGTGTTGTAATGACTTCATCGCCAACACCAATACCGCTGACGACAAGACTAAGGTGTAGCGCTGCAGTGCAAGAACTCACAGCGATTGCATGTTTGACACCAAGGTATTCAGCAAAAGCACGTTCAAACTCACGTACTCTCGCACCTGTGCTAATCCATTTAGAAGCAAGTACTTCGCTAACTGCTTCGATTTCAGTGTCGTCAATCCACGGACGACTAAAAGGGATAAACGGCTTTTGTTCCACAAAAAATTTCCTTCAATTTATTTATCTACATTATCAGTTGAATTCGGACCCAAAATATGAATCATCGCTTCAAGGGCAAGAATGTAACTATACGCACCGAAACCACCAACTACACCTACCGCAACGCCCGATATATAAGAATGATGCCGAAATTCCTCGCGCGCATAAATATTAGAGAGATGAATTTCAACAACAGGAACTCCGACAGTCGCAAGGGCATCTCGGATAGCGATACTGGTATGTGTATAAGCAGCTGGATTAATGAGAATACCATCTGCCCAGTCCATGTGATCACCGATGATGGACACAATCTCACCTTCATGGTTAGATTGTAAGATTTTCAGCACAACATTGTGAGGTGATGCTGCTACAAACTGATCAAGGGCACCATTGATATCATTTAATGTTTGGTGTCCGTAAATCTCTGGCTGTCTTCTTCCTAAAAGATGCAGATTTGGTCCGTGGAGAACGAGGATATTCATATAATACCATTTCTAATAGATTATGTTGCATTAGCGGTTTTCAAAATATAAGAATCTCGTAAGTTTTGTAACAGTCGTTTACAAGATTACTGTGTCATCAATTTTAAGATTAGTGGAGAAGTTGTGGATTTGTCACTCAAGTCCCCTTGAAGAAAAGTAATCCATTACATTAGACATAAGCTGATTATATTTCTGATCCATGAACGTGTCTTCACTAACATCCCTTTGAATCAAAGGATACAAATACGCACTAAACCCTTCAGCAGATTTTTCTGGGTTGAACTGAGTAATCCATTCGTCTAAATGAACATGAAAAGGCCTGTTGCTGAGATACGGTTCTAAAAGTTCAATATCTTCTATCGTTAACACGGTAAGCGGCATAACTTTCACGTGTCCCATCAGGTTAACACCATTCATCATCTCTCGGAATTCCAAGTTTAACAACCAGTTCATGCATGGAACAGAAAATATACGATCAGAAAGGACTAAAACAGGGTAAATCTTTTTCACTTTAGAAATGTCTATTTCTTTAACCTTTTGTCTTTTCGTTTCGTCCAGATGAGTTAAAGACTTAATCGCATTACACAGTTGTTTTACACCTTTCGCGCCCTCAGTGTCACTACCAATAATAATTTTTTCCTTCAACTCTGCATAAAACTTGTCAAAATCACCACCAAACTTAGTTTCCGCTCGTAAGACGGCAGCTTTGCACTCAAATAAGATAAGCGTATCGTCACCACAAACCGCAATATCAGTACACTCAGTTTCTTCTTTTTGAACATATTTAGGGCTAATAATATACTTTTCCATAGATGGTGTTTGAGCATCAATACCATTTTTAAGAATTGACGAAGTATAACGAGCAAAAACTTCTCCCCACGAGGCAATAAAATTATTGCCTTCGCTTTTTTCGATTTTGTTCAGTTGTTCCAGAATAGTCCAAAAGACTCCTGTTTGGAGTTTGCCTAAAAGAAAACCGAGGTCCATACACAGAATTCGATTTTCACTTACTTTAACCAACGGGTATTTCCGCCATAAGCGAAATTCATTTTTTAATCCGGAAGGTTTTTCTGCTTCGTCTCTTAGTTCATCTATTGAGATACAAGTGTGAGGTATTAATTTCTCGTACAACGAGGATAGTGTTGGCGATGGCTGTGTGTTTACGAATAGGCTTTCACCGCTCAGAATATCATTTGGTGTAAAACTTAAGCACACCGTTAGTATACCAAAAATGAGATATTGGTAATCTTCTAATGTCAAACCAGTTGCCAAAGAAAAAATTTCATTCACGTCGAATTTTAAGCACATTCCCTGAAGCAAACACAAAAATTCCGAAGTTCGAACCATCAAATTTCTGGTGCGGTGGAGAGGAACAGAGTATATGGCATATTCCATAGTCTGAATCAATCCGATCAATGCCTTTTTTCTTCGGTTTTCTTCTGAATCCGTTTCAAGAGATGGAGATTCTGTGACAAGAAATTTGTTAGCAATTAGGTAGCATCGAGTCAGCTCGTGCCTGGCATCAGAACAAGTATCTGGAACACGAGTGGAAAGCGGATCAGAAACGCGCGCACTTTCACTCAATAAGTGTAGACTTGACTGCCTACTGAAGATCCAACTTCCAGTCAAACCCCTCAAATCAATTTGAGCACGCAAATAACGGGAACAGAAATTATTTTGCAAAATACTTTCAGCTGTTGGAAAGTCTTCAGAACACTGGAGAAGCAAATTAATTCTGGCTAAAGTTATCAATACATGCTCATAATTGAAAGATTGTAAAATACCTGCTAGATGTTCTTTGGAATCTGGAAAACCTACCTGTTTTGCTGTAATAACCTTGCCGATATTCATATTTCCGGTAGGTAACAAATTTTGTTGATTCATATTCACGCTCCTAACTCCAAGATCATTATTTACAATTTTTTCGGTGACACCCACAGTAAAGGGTTAGGAAGTTACAGATTTTGCACAACGAAATCCTGTCGTCAAGGGAAATATATATGAAGCTTTTGACCAACTACGACGAGCAACCCGAGCGAATTGGGCAGATTCGATCCAGTCTCCTCCGCGCTTCACTCGACAATTGGTAGACGTAATATTTCCAATTTTCTGTGTTTTATTTTCATCCAAAATAGGATTTTTACGTGGGGAACGCACATAAAAATCGGCATCATATCCATCAAGGCACCACTCGTAAACGTTTCCTACCATATCGCATAAACCATAGTCGTTAGCAGGATAATTATCGACAGGTGTAGTATTGCGAATATTCTTACCGTAGTTTGCCTTGCTGGAATCAATTGAGTTCCCCCATGGGTATTTTTGAACCACCAAACCACCTCGCGCTGCTTTTTCCCATTCTGCCTCCGTGGGCAACCGCTTGCCTGCCCACTTTGCATACGCCATCGCTGCATACCAACTCACCGAAGCAACAGGGTGGTTCCCTTTTCCACTTGGAAAAATATTTTCATTCCAACCATACAAGTAAACTTTACTGAGATATTGATATTTAGGTGAGAAACCCTCTTTGCTCCACTCTGGATTAGCTTCCACGAATGCCTTATACTGGGCATTGGTAACGGGGTACTTATCCATGTAAAAAGCGTCCAGATAGACTGAATGCACTGGTTTTTCGTCATCTCGGGTGTCTTCACCGTCACTGCCCATTAAAAACTCGCCTGCTGGAATCAGCACCATTTCAACACCATCGTTTCCAAAGATCGTTTGAGAAAGTTGTTGTTTCGCGTTCACAACAACGAACAAATCACCCGAATCTCCACCGTAAACACCTGCTTCCCCCGCACCACACAACCGATACGTCCCATTACCTTTATCAAGTGTTAGTTTGATTTTCCTGCCTTCTATCTCAAATGTGAACTCTTTCAGCACCCCTTGTTTATCGTCAGTGCCACTTTTGAGTGAAACTTCTAAATGATATTCTAAATCACGTCCTGGTTCCGGGGGATTAAGTCGATCGTAACGTTTCCGTTCCACAACGTCTTGCAGTAGTTCGTAAGCTTCTTTTGCCTCTCTAAATTTAGCTTCGGCGATTTTATCGCCCGGATTCTTATCGGGATGATACTTTAGTGCAAGTTGTCTATAAGCTTTCCTAATTTCATCTTCAGAAGCATCGCGAGAAACGTTCAAAATTGCGTAATAATCTTTTTGTTTCATCAGTTGCTTTACCTAAACTTTTCTTGGCTATAAGACGAAATAACTTTTAATATACATTGTTCATCTTCAGGTAACCGTAATGATTTTTCAGTAAATAAGAAATCTGGGTTGCATTTTATTAGAAATACGATTTGAAATCAATAGGAAATATTGTTTTTGAGAATTGCTTAATCATTAACCGAATCATCAACCACTGTAAACATTGATATAGTATGGGTTCATAGCGTAATCATCAACCAAAAATCGGAAAAATCGTTAACCGAATCATTAACCTATCTAAACTTTGTTATAGCAAGGCATGAAAGCATAATCATTAACCAAATCAGTTAGAAATCATTAACCAGCGCATAATGTGTTCCTCGCGCTTTTCCTTTTTTTACTAACACACCACTTTCTACCAATGTCAACAATTCTTTATGAGCCGTTGCATGTGAAAGATCGGCAAGTTGCTGTAATTCCCGATTGGTAAGAGGATGAGGTTCGCGAGTGCGCATGCTGTTCTACCGTTGCCATCAAGGAATGGATGGGAATGGACTTTTGAACCTATATACTTACGTAAGTTTTGTATATAACCTAAGTTGCCACGTAGTAGCACAAACTTTATGAAGATTAAGTAAATATTTCGGTAATTCTAATTTTCCCCAAACCCTGTAGGTGCGGTTTCCAACCAATGCAGAATACCATACGGGGAATGCTATATAGCATTCATACCGTTGATTTGGCGTATTCTGCCGGATCTTTCTCCAAATTACCGAATTAATAAATTAATCCTCATTTAGTTTGCGCTACAATATTTCACCAATAACGAACTGTTCTCTCTTAAAAATGGCATCTGTGTGTCTAAAATCTTATAGGTAGCAACTTGGGTTATATAATAAATATTTAACGAGTCAACCATTTTGGGAGGCCGTTTCCATCTGAACCTGTTGCGACTTTGCCATCGCGTCTTCCGCTTCCTGAATCATTCCTTTGCGTTGGTAACAGATAGATAAACTGGTATAAGCAAGTGGGTCATTCGGATTGATTTCAATCGCTTTTTGGACAGCGTCAATGGCTTCATCGTATTGACCGAGCCGTTCGTACGCATGCCCCAATCCGAGATACCCTTCAATATAGTCTGGATACGCCGCAATAAGTTCCTTGAAAGCATTAACAGCCGCTTCCAAGTCATTTTCTGCGAAATGTGTGAGTGCAACATCGTATAATTCTGTTTGTGTTGACATTTTTCTTTCCTTACAAAATTTGGGGAAATTTTAACAAAAACCCAAGTAAAAGTCAATTGAGTTTTAAGCGATACGTTCCGGAGTATCAAAATTTCAATTCGACTAATCAACGATTCAATAGCAATAAGGTCACAAGGTGAACTTCATTACCACAAGAAGAAAACGTGCTTAGGCCCCTGATAATCGATTAATCAGAGCGGCGCTGTATCCTGCCCCGAAGCCGTTATCAATGTTGACAACAGTGACACCAGACGCACAACTGTTCAGCATACCGAGCAGTGCCGCGAGTCCACCGAAACTGGCACCGTATCCAACGCTTGTTGGCACAGCGATGACGGGACAATCAACCAAACCACCAACAACGCTGGGTAATGCGCCTTCCATGCCCGCAATTACGACAATCACACGCGCATTCAGTAGTTTCTCGTGATTACCGATAAGCCTGTGTAATCCTGCAACACCCACGTCGTAAAGACGTTCAGGGGGACTACCCATCATAAATGCAGTTTCAGCGGCTTCTTCTGCTACAGGTAAATCGGAAGTGCCAGCAGAAATAACAAGAACGCCTGGCTTACCTTCTCCATCAGATTGCACAACAGAGATCGTCCTTCCGAGTTCATTATAACGTGCTTCGGAATGGATCGCTTGGACAGCTTCGTACATTGAGGGGGTAGCACGCGTTGCCAATAGCGGATGTCCAGCACTTAGGATACGTTCACTAATTTGGGCAACTTGGGCATCGGTTTTCCCTTCACAGAAAATTACTTCAGGAAAACCGGTCCGAAGTTGTCGATGATGATCAATTTTGGAAAAGCCGAGGTCTTCAAAAGGGAGAGTGCGGAGAGATTGAAGCGCATCACTGACTTCAATCTCCCCACTTTTAACTTTCTCAAGGAGAGTTCTTAACTTTTCAACTTCCATACGGTTGAAATGAGTAAAATAGTTTGTTAAACTTGTCTACTACAGACAAGTAAGAATGGCAGTGGCAACATCAGAAATTTAGATGTTACGCCTCTTCGGTCGATTTTTTATCATTGTTAAGTCCAGGAATCGTCTCAGTGATTTTGTTTCTAACTTCAGAAGAGACTTTTTTCCCAGTTTCAACAGCAGATTTCACTTGATTCGTTGCGTCTTTGACACGTTCTTTGCCGACTTCAACGAGGCCTTGGACACTTTCTTTCCCTTGATCCACTATGTGATGCACATTTTCTTTTGCGGCTTCACCAGCATGTTGGGCGAATTCCAGTGTCTTATCTTTTGCCTGAGCAGAGGTATCTCGGATTTTCTGTCGAGTCTCTTTACCAGGTGCTGGCGCATAGAGCAGACTAATTACCGCACCTGTCAAAAAACCGGTGCAAAAAGCAAAAATCATTGTCAATCCATTATTGCGTCCATCGTTACTCATGAGTTTGTCCTTTCTTTATGTAAGTGTAAGCGTTAATATTGATGTGAACTTAGCACATTTAGGATGAAATTGTCATTACTTTAGTATATACGTTTATTTTGGATATTTCTTTTCAATTAAGTGGATTTTCATCAAATCTTTTTCAATTTAATTGCTTATGCGTTCTGATGAAGCGATTATTTTATAGAAATAAGCCAATTTGCTACTCGGCAACGGATTCAGATTGTTCTGACGGCGTTTCTGTTTCCGATTCGTCATTTTGGATAGGCAGTTGCGAATCACCGTTTTCTGCATTAGATTGAGTCGCGGCATTTGAATCTGCGGATTTATTATAAAGTTTGTCCCAACCGGCTTTCAACCCATGCCACATACTCACAATATCTGCAAGGGAGACTGCAATTTGATTACGAAAATACGCTGCTTGCTCAATAGTTTGACCAGAAAAAGTAGAAACCTTTTGGACAACCGACTCAAGTTCCTGCACGCTTTGATTCAGTGCCTCTGTCAATTCTTGCACGCTATGTAAAGTCGGTTGCACCTCATTTTCACTGATCTGCTGTATTGATGCCGTAACACCGTTGATATTTTGTAGCAGTTGCGGCAATTCTTTGTTGATCTCTTTCACTGTTTGACTAACATCATTTATAAGTATTCCAACTTCTTGGTTGACGAGGTTTTCCGTAGAATTAAGCGTATTCTGAATGCTGCTCAGCGAATTTTTGAAACTACCGAGTATTGCACAAAGATAAACAAATAAGACAGTTAAAGCAATGAGCGCCACACCAAGACTGCCTTTCCAAAAAAATGATAGAATTACATCCCACTCTGCCATATATGTATTCCTTATTTTGTGCGTTTGAACACGGAGCAACATGAAGTGATACCATTTCAAACGCGATTTTCTTTTATGCCTGTAGTTGGCTTTCTATAATTTGTGTGGTTGCAGCGATGGCTGCATCTACTTTACCAAGGTTTTTACCGCCACCTTGTGCCAATTCAGGACGACCGCCGCCGCGTCCATCGGCAATTTCTGTTATTGCTTGTATCAGTTTGCCAGCATGCAAACCACTATTTTTTACAAGATCAGACGTTACACCGACAATGAAGGCTGCATCATTTCCTGTAACTGAAGCAAGCGCGACAACACCAGATTTTAGTTGATTTTTAAGCGCGTCTACCATCTGTCGCAAACTATCTCTATCAGTTTTGTCTATCCGTGAAGCGACAACCTTTACTCCTTCAACAAGTGTCGCACCATCAACTAAAGTCCCAATGTTCGAGAGTGCGTTCTGACTTTTCAGTTGTTGAATTTGCTGCTCTAATTCACGTTGTTCCAATAGTAGTTGCTCAATTCTTTCGGACAAACCTGTTTTTGGCGTTTTCAGCAAATTTGCAACATCGGCAAGCAGTGCCTCATCTTCCTGAATAGTTGTAACAGCAGCGCTGCCAGTGAGTGCTTCTACGCGGCGCACCCCCGCGGCAATACTACTTTCACTCATCAATTTGACATAACCTAATTCACCTGTTGCATTAACATGTGTGCCGCCGCATAACTCTACGCTATATTCACCTGCTTGCACTACACGTACAACGTCCCCATATTTATCACCAAAAAAGGCTAATGCACCTTCTTCTTTTGCCTGATCCAACGACATTTCACTGATCTCAAGCATATCATTTTCGCGAATCTTCTCGTTGACAAAGGTCTCAATTTCTCTGAGTTGTTCTGATGAAACTGCCTCATAATGGTTAAAATCAAACCGTAATCTTCCTGCCTGAACAAGCGAACCTGCTTGTGCGACGTGAGTTCCAAGAATGTTCCGTAATCCACTGTGAAGCAGATGGGTTGCGGTATGACTCACTGCTATAGAGCTGCGACGATCAATGTCAATCTGTGCCTTAACTTTCGTAAACGGTGTAATCTCACCTTCAACGACTTTACATTTATGCACGAACAGATCGGGAGAAGGTTTTATCGTGTCAAGCACTGCAAGCTTCGCGTCAGAACTGTCAAGTATTCCGACATCGCCAACCTGTCCGCCCGATTCGCCATAAAACGGTGTGCAATTGAGCAGTACAGAGACCTCTTCATCTTGTCTTGCCCGTGCAACAGATTCCGTGCCAGCAATCAACGCCACAATTTCTGCATCAACACTATGCTCAGTATATCCGACAAATTCTGTGCTGCCGGTCTCTTTGAGCACCTCTGCGTAAACAGCGATTTCATCGTCTTTTGCACCACTCCCTGTTGCTTGCCACGCAGCGCGCCCGCGGGCACGTTGTTCCGCCATGCTATTTTCAAAACCAACTTCGTCTACTGTAAAACCTTCTTCGCGTGTCAAAAGTTGCGTCATATCAAGTGGAAATCCGAAGGTATCATACAACTCAAATGCACGCTTACCATCAAGTTCTGTTTCACCTTCCGCTTTTAGCATGTCAATTGACTGTCCAAGCATGTCCAATCCGCGTGCCAACGTTTGATGAAAACGATTCTCCTCCGCCTGAATAGTGCGCGTAATAAACTCCTTCCGTGGCAAAACATCAGGAAAAACATCACCCAGCAATTCAACGACTTTATCAACAAGGCGATAAATGAACGGTTCGTCCATCTCCAATTTTTTGCCGTATAAAACAGCGCGCCGCAAAATTCGACGGATTACATATCCCCGTCCATCGTTAGAAGGCATCACACCATCGCCAATGGCAAACGTTAAACATCGGATATGGTCAGCGATGACCCTATGCGGTAGTCCATCAATGTCGTGTAAGTAGGCAGTCTCTGTCATATCCGAAATCGTTTCCAAAAGCGGCGTAAACAGGTCTGTCTTATAGTTTGAATCTACTCCTTGCAGTATAGACGTAATTCTCTCAAACCCCATGCCTGTGTCTACATGAGTAGCAGGAAGTGGTTCAAGTTTCCCATTTTGGTCCCGATTGTATTGAATAAACACAAGATTCCAAAATTCTAAGAATCTATCACTTGTGTTGGGACCTACGTCGGGATCGTTTGCAGTTTCGGGGAAAGCTTCCACTCCTAAATCTATAAAAAGTTCACTGCACGGACCACAGGGACCGGTTTCACCCATTTCCCAAAAGTTGTCCTTATCACAGCGGCGGATACGGTCAAGCGGCAGGTCAGTTTCTTGCAGCCACAGTTTTTCTGCCTCATCGTCTTCAACGTATACCGTAGCCCAGAGCAGTTCTGAAGGAATTTTCCACAACTCCGTTACCAATTCCCATGCAAAAGCAATTGCTTCCTGTTTATAGTAATCCCCGAATGACCAGTTTCCGAGCATTTCAAAGAACGTGTGGTGGCTTGGTGAATGTCCTACCTCTTCAAGGTCATTGTGTTTCCCACTCACGCGCAAACATTTCTGTGTATCTACTGCCCGCGTGTATTCCCGTTGTCCAATGCCAAGAAAGACATCTTTAAATTGATTCATCCCTGCATTGGTAAACAGCAACGTTGGGTCATCAGCGGGAATTAACGATGCACTCGGAACAACCGTGTGTCCCTTTTTTTGAAAATATTCTAAATAACTTGATCTGATTTCATCTGATGTCATATTTTTGACTTACTCCCGTAAATCCAATTATAGTTTATTTTTTCAGAGAAGTCAAGGGAAAAGAATTTGTAATATCTCTATTTGAGAATCATAAAACCTTCTCAATTACCTGTAAAATAGTTTCTGATTCAAAACCGCGCCGTGCCAAAAACCCGTGTAACCGCCGTTTCGCAACCTGTGTTGATAAATTTTTATATTTTTTGGATTGTTTTCGGGCGATTTGTAGTGCTAACTTTCTCTCGTCTTCAGTCTTAACCTCAGCTAAAACCTGTTCTGCTGTTTCTGGATCAACGCCTTTGTCAATGAGTTCCTGTTTTAGCACCGTTCGCCCGCGCGGATTTGACTTTAGCCGACGTTGCACCCATTTCTCTGCGTATAGTCGGTCTCGAATATGTCCTGACTGGATCAACTCTGCGATGATTGTTTTGATAGTTCGTTCTCTAAACCCTTCCCGTTCAAGCAGCTGCGTCATTTGGGATTTGCTGTAGATATCTTCACGTAATATATTAAGCGCATAATTTTTAGCGCGCATCGCTTCGTCAGCTGCAATAAGTTTTTCAATTGTCTCCGCTTCAATTTCTAAACCGACCCGCAACCCTAAATTTTCAACAAGGTTCGCGGGAATCACGACAAAAGGTTTCTTGTCTAAAAAAAGTTGACAATGTAAAGGGAATTTATTATGTGGCTGAATATCGGTGATTTTCTGCTTCATCTTGTGTTAGGAAGCACATTGGGTTCTCGTAAGTATTATAAATGCCGATGCCAGCACGCAAACTGTCAGCACCCCATAAAAATTGATTGACATATGCTTGTGCATCTCGCTGCGCATCCATACGGACTTGCGACATACCGTTTGCGTTACGCTGTATCATACCACTGCGTTGTGCGTAGCCGATACTTGTCAGACACAAAAACATCGCGACTATCAAAAATACTAAAACCTGAAACCTTGATTTTATTTGCTTAATGTTTCCTCTATGAGTGCGGGGGTTTTGTGTTTCCCCGCAGGACTAAAGTATTACTTACCTTAAGTAATATAAGCGCAATTATTATTACACACCACGCTCAGGCGAAGTGTTAACTACTCAATGATCGTTGGAATGTAATAACCCCCGAACATAATCGCCATTTCATCTTCAGAGGTCACGCCGTATCGGATCGGTTCATCTTTATCAAAGTTGGAATGCGTGCATTCAAAGCGGAGCCCATCGCCTGCCGAAAGTTTTAGCGGGGGCGTCAATATATCCAACGGTGCATTGTCGTAAGCCACGCTTTTATGGAGCAACTCACCTGTAGAGATACGAAACACTTCAAATAACTCGCCATGCCGATGCATGTGTGAGGTGACCTTAAATACGCTGAGCTCTGTAACGTCTCGGTATCCTTGTAGTCTCAACAGTTTTAAGGCGTCCGAAACACGCCATTCACCTTCTACCATGCGCGTTGTTCCCGGCGGGACGTTTATGTCCTTGTTAGACGCAGCAAATCCTTTCGCCTCGTATTTGACTTCTGCGGGTGGCAGTGTCCATAGATTGACATAGGTCTCCCCGATAAGCGTTTCTGTGCCTAACAGATTGACGTAGTGTGAGTTCATGTCAAAGATAGTATCACCGGACAGCCGAAGTGCGACACCTTCGGGGAAACGAATAGAGGTCTCGGCACGCTGCGAACCGATGACCGGTAAGCGATCCAGTAGGTCGTGATGCCCGGATGTTTCCGATTCTTCGAGATTGACCACTCTAAAAGTATCTTCAGGGTTGACACCGATGCCCGGTACTACATTTTTCTCAAGTAATCCGTGACGCATGCCTAACCGGGTGACTCGGTAAAGGATAAAATGATGGCTCCCTGTCGGATAATAGATATCATAGCCGTTGATGAAAATATCGCCTTGTGGGGTCTGTCCGTTTTCATCAAGGATCTTTGTGGCGTAGAATACTTCCAACTCTTTACCAGGTTCTATTTTGAATGGCGGTAAATGTATCTGATACCCTTGCCCAAGTGGAGGCGGTGCTGGTGCTTGGAATGTTTCCTCTGGGTCGCGAAGCACTGCGAGGTCTCCGATGCCCGTAAGTTTCTCTTTTTGTGGTGCCCCTGCAGTGATCCATGTCCGAATTGCTGCTATTTTGGCATTATGGAGTTTGCCCTGACCAAACGGCATGCGTTGACCGAGTGCGATAGCTTCGGGTCCCATCAGTTTTGTTAAGAGAAAACTGTTGTCAGGGTTCCCCGCGTCAACGAGTTTCATATCGGCTGCCGCTGCTGCGGGATTACGCGGTGTTTGCCCAACCAAATTTTGATACGAATTCTCGTAGGCAAGGTTCAATCCACCCGCGTTTGTGGGGGCACCGTGGCAAGCCGTATTGACGCAACTCTTGTCAAAAATGTAATGTTGTAACTCATGATAAGTTGAAGTGTCTTCCTTCACTGTTTTCCCGAATTGTCCTGCGACACGCACGAGGTCTAATATATCAATCTTTTCATCACTGTTGACATTCGTGTTTTGATCTGCAACATCTCCAAATGCAGATGCGACACGCACTAAATCTTGGATATTGACGATGCCGTCTGCGTTGACATCTTCGGGGAATGGAAAGGTGGCGGGGTGTGCAGACGCACTTACGGTGAAACTGAGTATCAGAAAAAGGGCTATTGGTGTGAAAATAAGGTGTTTAAACATTTGGACAATCCTATACCTCCCTATTTGCATACCACCAGAGTGCCCGATCAAATGTCCGCATCTCAGCAAATGTCGGTATCTCAACAGTGTCACTTTTTGCATGATCTCTACAAAATGTAACATATTCTTGCCAGAACGTCACATATTTTTGCCAGCACTTTAATGAATCTTTGTATCTCTCTTCTTCTCCAACAGACTTCGCTGAATACTTACTAAGAAATGGGTACGGGTCTTTGTGAAAAAAATGAAGTATCGCTGTGGCAGCGACAGGTCCGACACAATAAAGACGAGTTAACTCACTCAATCTCACGCGTTCGTCTCCACTTTCACTTTGCAATGCGTTGCTCGTTCTTCTTATTACGTCGTTTTCAGAATTATTATCTTCAATACGTTTAACGTTTTGTAATTTTGCCCATATGGCAACCTCTCGCAATATGTTTTTGTCCAGACATTTCTGTTCACGCACCTTGCCTCTCATAGCGATTAATTGCCGTTCACGTTCAGGTTCTGGATACCTATTTGCTAAGCATGGTATATCAGATTTAGGAAATGGTAATCTCATACTTTTAGCTCCTTTGTGAGTGCGGGGGTTTTGCGTCTCCCCGCAGAATAGGAATTGAAAGTTTAATGTATAGACGGATATGAAGCCGCCTATACATCTACAATGCTCAAGGTTTTCTGTGTAAAACAAAATTAGTGTGAAGATAACAGAAGTTATTCTCCACCGTTAGCACCTGCCCAAAGCGCACCACGTTGGAGAAGGGTACTGAACATCTCATGCTGACATGCTGCGGGATCGTGTCCGAGTGCAAGGTAGAAAACCTTACCTTCACCCCAATTCTTTGTCCATGCAACCGGCATCGCTTCACCTTTCCACAACGCAGAAGCAAGCACGTGATTACGCGGATCGTAATCGAGAATATACTGTTCATCCGTCACGACAAATTCGTCAAGCCCTTGTGTGATTTCGTGTTCACTATCCACAATACTGACCTGATAGTCACGATAGCGTGGGTGTGTCGTAAAGTATCCACCGACCATTGACCGATATTCTGGACACCCACGGAAAGAATCGGCAGCCGAATGTATACCGACATAACCTTTTCCTGAAGCGACATAGTTTAGCAACCCGTTCTTTTGTGCATCCGAAATTTCGCCTACCGTATAATAGAAAACGATGAGGTCATACGGATCTAAGTTCGGTGATACGAGAGCGTCAAGATCGTCCTCAACAGTCGTAATCTCAAATTCGTCTCGTTGTGAGAGTGCTTTGACAATTTCTTCGCTGCAGCCTTTCCAGTTATGAATTGCACCGCCTGCGAAAACGAGTGTATTAATCTTTGCCATTATTAGCCTCCTTGATTTATAATAACGCTATTATAGCATAGACATATCAAAATTACAAACCGAGTTAAACAAAAAATGCGAAGTTTTGTTATAATAACCCAAGTTACCACTATTTGCGAATACTCTTGTAGGAGGGGTTTCTAACCCCGATTGATAACAGAAAACATAAGTATCAGCAGAAATGCCTTGTTTTTTTAGTAAAAAGCAGTGTCCACCCTCTCGAAATCTTGTCCGTAGCAACTTAGGTTATAATACATTTATACGCTTGTATATATTAATACGAATATCTTCTGTAGTTGCGTAATTATTGCCCTCTATTTATGCTTTTAGATATAAAAAGTCGAAAACTGAATGGCTATAACATTGCCAAAATTCACGTTGACGTAAAATTTGGAACGTGGTATACTTTAACGAACATATAGATATATCAATAATATAGACAGCGTGGTAATGAAGCGCATACCACCGAATTTGTGTGAATGCTATTCAAATTATAATGATAGGAGGAATTTTCATGAAGCGGGGAATATTTTATTCAATCATATTAACTTTCTTACTCAGCATGACACCGTTTGTGTTCGCTCAAAAAGAGTGGGTTACGGTCAGCGAATCTCAGTGGCAAGCCAGTTTTTCTGATGTCTTTTTTGTAGGTGCTCAGCACGGGTGGATAGTTGGGAGCAATTCAACTATTTTGAACACCACTGATGGCGGTAAAACATGGAACCATCAACCGAATCAACCCTTACCTTTTAACATTGAATTAAAGAAAGTTCGGTTTATCACGTCAAAAATTGGGTGGGCTGTAGGTGAAAACGGGACTGTGTTAAAAACAGTTGATGGAGGACAACAGTGGAGCAAACTATCCACGAATACTCTCGTTGCCCTATTAGGAGTCTCATTCGTAGATGAACTGCACGGTTGGGCATGTGGTGACGGCGGCTTCATCATGCATACAAAAGATGGTGGTGCCTCGTGGACACAACAACCCATTGATACTAATAACACGATTGAAGGTGTTCATTTTGTTACGCCGGAAGTCGGTTGGGCAGCTGGTGGTGGTGGCACTTTACTTCACACAATAGATGGTGGGAACACATGGCAATTCCAAACCAGTGCTACGGTAAATACGCTTGATGCAATTTCCATGCTTGACAACACAACCGGTTGGGCAGTCGGCGCGGGCGGTGCGGTTGTTGCAACAGTGGACGGTAAGAATTGGGAAGTCAAACAGAGTAATGTGCCAAATTCCAATGGAATGCCAGAGCCAATTTGGGATGTTCATTTCGCAGATAAAAATGTGGGTATTGCCGCAGCAGAATTTGGCGTAATTCTGAGCACAAAGGATGGTGGAAAAACGTGGAAATCCTTCAAAGATCGTCTTGTCGCAGCGCGCCTTCAAGGTGTCCACATGATTAGTCCAACCGAAGGTTGGATAGTCGGGGATAAGGCGACAATCCTTCACACAACAGATGGCGGCACTACCTGGGATGTCGTCTCTAATGCGAATGAGTTACGTGCTGTTCACTTTTTTGATGATACATTCGGATGGGCAGTCGGTTTAGCAGGAAGTGTTATGCATACGAGCGATGGCGGCGAAACTTGGAAACCTCAAAATAGCGGTGATGTTTTTGAACTGTTCGGGGTCGGTTTTGTTAATGAGAAGAAAGGTTACATCGTTGGTAGTAATGCAGCCTTACTTGAAACACTTGATGGCGGAAAAACGTGGAAAAGTGTCAGCGACCCTGGCGATGAAGGACACGGTAGAGCCGAGCGAATAAAATTTGTTGGTGAGACAATTAGTTGGAAAAGTGCAATGGCATGTTACGCTATGAGTTTTATCCCGCCAGCACACGCATGGGCAGTTGGTGAAACCGGGAAAGTTATGCGCACAAATGACAGCGGAAAAACATGGGTTGGTGTAAACATAGATACTGGGTTTACAGGAGCAGGTTTTAACAATCTGTTCGGAGTTCATTTTTTAGACGAAAAAAATGGTTGGATTGTCGGGTTTGGGGGGATGATTGCAAAGACAACTGATGGCGGCGAAACCTGGAAAATTATTATGGGTTATGCCGAATTGCAAGATGTTTATGCAATTAACACCCAAACTGCTTGGGCTGCCGGCAACCAAGGGACAATCATGGTTACCACTGACGGTGGCGAAACATGGATCGATCAAACTGTTCCGACCCAAGAAAACCTCAACGCTATTCTCTTCGTAACCGAAAAAACAGGATGGGCAGTCGGTGACAAAGGCACGATTCTACACACTACTGATGGTGGTGTTACATGGTTGAAGCATAGTTCCCCCACTCTAAATAACCTTAGAGATATTATAAAAACCCCGAATGGGACGTTATGGATTGTTGGTGATTCAACGACAATTCTCCGTTACTAAAGTTTTTTGGTCTGTACACCTTCAAAAAATTTTAGCAATTAACCTTGAACAGTGTTCAAAAGTATAGTAAAATAACCTAAGTTGCCACATAGTAGCACAAACTTTATGAAGTTTAAGTAAATATTTCGGTAATTGGCAAGGTTAGGAAACCTTGCCAGCAGCAGGTGTGTATCTCTGCTGGCGAGGCGGGGAATGCCTAAATGGCATTCATACCGTTGATTTCTTGATTTCTTCCTAACCTCGCTAAATTACCAAATTTATTTTTTAATCTTCATAAAGTTTGTGCATGTTAGTCCGCAAACTGAAAGTTTGCGCTACACTATTTCACCAATAACGAACTGTTCTCTCTTAAAAATGACGTCTGTGTGTCTAAAATCTTATAGGTAGCAACTTGGGTTAAAATACATGACTACCATCATGCAGCATCTGGAAAAATCAATATGGCAACTTGGAAAGTCGTATTAGTTGTGATCGGTATCGGCATTCTGTTTATGGCAATCGGAATGTGGTTAGGCTATCGATACATATCAGAACAGGACGAAATTCGCCCAAGCGCACAACATGAACCTTCTAACAAGGAACCCCGATTCTACCTACACATCTATCAATAAACAATTTACTGAGATAGTGTTACCTTATTCTAACATTACTCAACATTACTCAATTGTATTCTGAAAGGAGATTTGAATTATGAAAATTACCAAACCTATGTCTTGGCTGAAACCGATCTTAGTGTTAAGCCTTGTATGTAGTTTTGCACTTACAGCCACAGCACAGGATTATTATCCTACAACTGTCGGTAACACCTGGGTTTTTCTAAGTCAGGATGGTAGTGAAAGGCGCACCTATTCTATTGAGGAATCCGATAATGATAAGGAAAAGGATGCAGGAATTATTCTTCTAAAAATCGTTACTGAAACACTCGGCACAGAGACGGTTGATACCGATTTATATTTTATTTCTGATGATAACGAAGATCTAAAACTGCACCGTATCAGGACAGAAGAAGGCGCGTTTGGTGTCGCTGCAACAACGCTTGATCCGCCTGCACTTTTCTTCCCCGCAGATTTACCTGTCGGACGTACATGGGATATCGTTACGGTAGCAGAACTCGATCTGGTTGGTACAGCCACAACTACCAGTACTATAGAAGTTGTAGATTCTGAGGTGCTTGAAACCCCGGCTGGAACATTTGAAAACTGCGTCAAACTTGAAATACGGCGAAAATCCGCCACGGCACTCGCAACTATCCGGACCACTTCTTACCAATGGTTAGCACCTGATGTCGGTCCTGTCAAATATGAGAACGATCAAGGTATTGTGTATGAATTGCAGAGTTATAACTTGGTGGAAGAAACACCCGCAGAACCCGCAGTGGAAACGCCAGAACAACCTGCAGTGGAAACACCCGCAGTAACCCCTGAAGAACCTGAAACGCCAGAAGAACCGATGGTGGAAACGCCAGAAGAACCGATGGTACCAATCAAAATTAGTAGTTTTGATATTGCCCTTGAGTCAGGATTAAACATGATTTCTATCCCACTTATGCCACCAGAACCTTACACTGCAAAATCACTTGCTGAAATGTTAGATGCGACGGTTGTTATTAAGTTAGATGCCGCCAAACAGGGTTTTGTCGGTTACTCCGTTGCTGAAGATGGCGAAGGTTTCGGAATTGATGGTAATAGTGGTTATATCGTGAATACTTCTGCTGGTGGTGTTGTTACATTTACAGGTACAGCGTGGACAAACAAGTCCGATGCCATAGCTGCTGCACCTAAAGTTTCTACAGCTAAGAACGCATGGGCATTTGTCGTCACATCCAACTTGCAGCATAAAGAGACCGGTGCAACTTATACTATTGTCGCCAAAAACCTTCGGACAGGGGTTGTCGCTACTAAAAAAGTTGCCAACGACAAAGAATACGGTTCTGCTGTATGGACAGATATAAATCGCAAGAGCGTCGTTAAAGCTGGTGATAAAATTGAGATTGCACTCCTTGATAAACTTGGTGCCATTGTGTCCGGTCCTT
Source organism: Candidatus Poribacteria bacterium (assembly GCA_965221425.1). Taxonomy (GTDB): domain Bacteria; phylum Poribacteria; class WGA-4E; order WGA-4E; family WGA-3G; genus MSPOR6. The sequence goes on from OZ244889.1 coordinate 4,212,772, forward strand.
TCCAGCGCACTGTAACTGCTTCGGATATTCACAATGCATATATGAGTGTACAGATGAAGGTTGGGGACTTACGTCCCAAGGAAACGATTCTCGGTCAAAACTTCCCGAACCCTTTCAATCCAGAAACTTGGATACCTTATCAGTTGAGCCGTGATGCCAACGTAACGATTCAGATTTATAATGTTTCTGGTAAGGCAGTTCGGACGTTAAACTTAGGCCACAAGTCGAAGGGTTTATACCTGACGACCTCAACTGCAGCTTATTGGGATGGCAAGAATAGCACAGGGGAAGATGTTGCGAGCGGTATCTATTTCTATACCCTCCAAACCGCGAACTTCTCGGCTACGCGCCGAATGGTAATCCTTAAGTAAGCATAGCTGCAAAATTGTTTGAGTGAACGCCTTGATTTCACGAGCAATCCGGTTAACTTTACAGATTGTACTGAGATAGCTAAATCAAGGCGTTTCCTTATTTATAGTGAACTTTGAAATTATTGGGACACTTTGATAAACTTGTTTTGAAAACAGAACCGACAACAAAAGTTGAGCATCAAACTTTTAGTTTGTGCTGATGAGACGCAAACTGAAAGTTTACGCTACAGAAGTGTCTCATTAATTATAGGTTTTACTATATACAAAGCACATCAATGTTCGCTGATAACTTTGAGCAATTTTATGAAGGGAGGATCAAATGTTTAAAAATGCTTTATTGGTGACTCTTGTAGCAGCAATACTCATCTCTAATTGTATTGATATAGCGATAGCACAAAATTATTATCCGACAACTCTTGGCAATATATGGGTCATGGAAAGCGAAGATAAAGCTGAACGACTTACTTACACCGTTGAAACATCTGATGAGTCCATTAACGGTCAAGCCCTTGCGCTACTCAAAATTACGACTGAAACCTTAGGAACAGATTCAATCATAACCGAGAAGTATCTTATCTATTTTGATGAAGATGGGATTAAACTCTATAAACTTGAAGTGGAACTCGGTCCAGTATTTGGCGTAGCAACTGCTGTGTTATATCCACCTGCCCTTTTCTACCCATTTTCTTTAGCAGCCGGAGTCTCGTGGGAGTTTACCGCTAATTCAGAGGTGGACTTAGTGGGACCTGTTAGGTTCACAAGTACTAACGAAGTTGTAGCTGTAGAAGATGTTGTAACACCAGCAGGAACGTTTGAAAACTGCCTAAAGATCAGGATAGGAACAAAAACTGTGACTACTTTAGGAGTAACACGCGGGACCGCTTACCAATGGCTTGCACCAAACTTTGGTCCCGTGAAATTTGAAAATACTCAAGATATTGTTTATGAATTGGTGAGCTCCAATCTACTCTACGATGTAACAGGGGACGGTGTTGTAAATATCTTAGACCTTACTTTTGTGGCTTCTCGGTTCGGTCAGGAGGATGCGGAGGGAGATGTAAATAACGACCAGACAGTTAATATTTTGGATTTGGTCCTTGTTGCACAGAATTTCGGAAATTAATCAGACACATTCCAGAATTATTTACGTAAGATATTTCTTACAAAGTTCGTTTCTGAATCTCGTCTGCCGCAAGTGTCTCCTCGTACCACGGATTCACTTCAACTTTCTTACCTAACGCATGAGTGTAATTCTGTGGCTGCCACGAAAATTTGAGAGACGAATCACCACTGTTGTAAAAGATCACTTCTGCTTTGTTTTCTGTGCCGATAATAGGACGGACCAAGGAGAGAAGTGTTGATGGCATCTGACCTGTCCCATCTGCTTTTTTGATGTCTATTAGTGAGACGACCTGTCCTAAAATTTCACGAGTCCCCAAAAGTAAAGGTCCATAGCACGCGGTCACTGCGCCTTGCCCCCAATTGCGCCCGTGTCCTGCAGCAACAGAGCAAACTGCACCTCCCATATCTGCATGTTCCCTTCCACCGCGTAACACACGACGTGCCATATTCAGACGTATAGCGGCATTTCGCAATGCGCGAGCTGCATAGGCTACTTCACTTGTTATTTGATAGGCAAGTGTTAATGTTGCTGTTGACGGTTCTTGAATCGGTTTAACGGAACCATCATCTGACCATTCTCCCCAATACGCCATATCTGCCCGTTTTCCTACACCAAGTTCTCGACGGCGCGTCTCTTGCGGAAAAACAAGTGCTAACAATTCAGGTGAAGTTGATGGAAGTTCCTGTAAACCTTCAGTAATGGCAGCATCAAAACAAGTATCATTAAATGTCCATCGATAATAACTGAGTGCTGCAGCTGCAGGGTCATTGTAGGGATCGTTGAGAGATGTTATCAAAGGTTCAATAATACGTTTTGCTGCTGTTTGGAAAATTACTTCTCCAGACAAAAGATAGAGGTCACCTAAAGCATAGATGGCACCGGAAGCCAGTAGGTTTTCAATTCCTGCCAACGGATCTCCGGGAATGTGATGTGAACTTGCGACAAGTCGGTGTAAATTTTTTGCGTCAACTTCTGCTTCGCTAAGACCATTTCCATCCAAATCCCAGAGTAACGGCATCGGTTCTGGCGCAGCGATGATCCGCTCAGCCCGTTTTCGTCCATACCGCAATGCCCATTCCATATATCGCTTTTCGTCTGTAACATTATACGCTGCTAAGGCTATATGGATAAAACGGAAGTGCTCCGCGAGTTCATAAGCGTTCTTTTCATCGTTTTCTACAAATTGCGTGCCGATATTGTAGCCGATAAAGGTGTCTCGTGTGTAATCGTACCAAGACGGTATTTCCGGCACCCAATTTCCGATATGTTCAGCGGCGTCTGTTAAAAGAGAAATCGCCTCAGTATCATCAGGCTTTATCCCAATATAACGAGGCAGGAATAATAGAAAAGGTTCTGTCCCATGATGCGCTTCCGCCTTCGGTTCATATCCATGCACACAGTCACGTTCTACCCAACCGAGAAGTGCTGCTTTAAGCGCGTCAAAATGTTGTAGCACGGCCGGATCACCTGTGATTAGGTAGTGTGGAAACCATGCCAGTGCATAGTTTGCCTCATCCTCTCCGCCATTGTTAGGACCGGGTGGGTCAAGCAGCATGCTCTGTTTGAGCCAACGCCCCATTTCTATTCTGAGTTTGCTATAAACGTTATAGCATTCACGGAATTCGGATATCATAATAGAGAGTTCAAAAATTCAATACTTTGTTTAGCGATTGTCTTTGGGTCGGGTTTGAAATCAAAAACCTCAGTTGAGAGATAACCCTGATAATCAATTTCTTTCAGTGCTTCAATAATTGGTGGGTAGTCTACATTGCCCGAACCGGGGAGATAACCGTTATCATCGTTAGAATGGAAATGTGCAACGTGTTTAGCACAGTTACGAATCTGTGTCGGCATGTCTAACCCCTCTTTTGCGGTACTACAAACATCCAAAATCATCTGGAAGTTAGGATGGTTCACAGCATTAACCATTTCAACAGCTTTGTCAGGGTGGGAAATAAAGTTAGTTTGATCGCTTGACAAAGGCTCCATGCACAAAGTGACTCCTCTCTCTCCAGCGAGTTCCGCCCCTTCTGCAAAGGTATCTTGCGCATAACCCCACGCCTCTTCAAAGGTAAGCGGTTCCATGACATTCCGTTGCTGCGGCGACCCAAAAACCAGTATCTGCCCATCTAAATCTGCACAGAGTTCGATGAGGGCAAGTAAATAATCCCGTGTTTTCTTTCGGATGTCTGCATCCGGATGGTTGATATAGAGTCCTGGCGGTGAAACAAGTAGCCAGTGTAGTCCTGCAATTTCTATTTTTGTGTCTTCGGCGGCTTTACGGATTCGAGCCCGTTCAGTTTCACTTATGTCCAAAACCGAGTCTGCCAATGTGAATGGTGCTATTTCTACAGCATCATATCCAAGTTCTGCAGCATAAACAAACACATCTTCAACTTTCCAATTTTCAAACATCTCGTTGCATATTGCGAGTTTCATTTTTGTCTCCAGTCCGAATTTTTTATGAATTCTAAACGGTTTTTGAGTTTTTGTCAAGTACAGGACTTACGCATTTTCTCTTAAAGTCCCACTGATAAAGGGAATTTAGGGGGTTATAGTAAAATCCCAAAATATATACACACTTTTTGGTATGTGGGACCTAAACGCCAGACTGTGCTGTAGCACAAACTAAATGAAGATTAAAAAATAAATTGGGTAATATAGCGAGGTTAGGAAACCTCGCCAGCAGCAGGTGTACATCTCTGCTGGCAAGGCGGGGAATCATGGCGAATACCACACGCGTATTCGCCAAATGGCATTCATACCGTTGATTTCTTCCTAACCTCGCCAAATTATCGAATTAATAACTTAAACTTCATAAAGTTTGTGCAGTAGTGTACGCAAACTAAAAGTTTGCGCTACAATTGTGTGCAAGTAATTATAGATTTCACTATAAATCACTGAAATATCATTAAAATAATGACTTTTTACCCCTCTACCCCCTTCCTTATCAAGGGGGAATGCGCAAGTCCTGATTAGAAATAATAATTAGCGGTAGCAGCAAATAAATTCGCTGCTACCGCCAATCTTTACAGAAGGAAAATCTAAAGTCGTGCTACAACTTCTCTCTCAGTGAATCCATTAACCCATCTGGCGGCTCAAACGGAAGATCAATTATTTTATTTGTTATACTGCTGTAGTAGATACCTAAAAGGAGGTTGAACTCAGCAAGTGACTGTTTAAGATGTGTCGGATGTTCGTTTTTCTCGTCGTCAAGCCAATCGAAAACAGCCTCCGTAAGGTTCCCTTGTGCTTGAACATCCTGATCGTTATAGTTGAGATGACCTCCCTCATAACCACCATCAGGCGTTGCGCGTTCCCAACTGCTGAACCGCCAATGCACAAAACCTTTTGTGCCAACAACAAAAACACGTTTATGTCTGAAATTCGCGGGTCTTTCTGATACCTTCGCGCCCATTCCCGTGCCAAAAGCAAGGGACACGTGAAGTCCATTTTCATATAAAACGTGCGCTGCTACATGCATCGGTGAAGGTTCTGCTGAATCCAAACGTTCTCCTCCAGAGATTTGCCCGAGCACACTCACGGGTCGAGAGTTGTCAATGTAGGATGATACCAATTGAAGCACGTGTGGTCCCTGGTTTACTATTGTATTGCGTGCACTTGCATCAATGAACCTAAGTTCGCCAATTTTTCCTTCTGCGACATCGCGTTTTAGTTCAATGTTTTTGGGATGGAAGTTCAGTTGTGTGTTGACGACAAATTTTGTTTTTGTTTCTTCTGCTAATCTGGCAATCTGCTTCCAGTCTTCGCTTTCAACTGCAATTGGTTTCTCTACAATTGCTGCTGGCACGCCGTGGTCTGATGCTTGCTTCATTAACGGATACCGAATGCGTTGATTAGTACCGCGTAATAATGGCGCAGTGACAATATGGAGAAGATCGGGTTTTTCCTTCTCAAGCATCTCGTCTAAATCTGTATAGCGGGAAGAGATACTAAAACGATCTCCGAAGTCGTTGAGTCGTTCTTCGTTCATATCGCAGATTGCTGCGAGTTTACCACCTTTAACAAAGCGATAAGCACCTGCATGACCTTTGGCGCGTCCACCACACCCTAATATCGCACTTTTATACACAGATGTTTCTCCTTATACATTCTGTACTGCGCGCACATAAATGTCCCACATACGGTATATAATAATTAGCGGTAGCAGCAAATAAATTCGCTGCTACCGCCAACCTTTATAGTTTATAGAAGGAAAATCTAAAGTTGATTTACAACTTCTCTCTCAGTGAATCCATCAACCCGTCGGGTGGTTCAAACGGTAGATCAATAATCTGATTTGTTATACCGCTATAGTACATTCCTAAAAGGAGGTTGAACTCAGCAAGAGATTGTTTGAGATGTGTTGGATGCTCATTTTTCTCGTCGTCAAGCCAATCAAAGACAGCCTCCGTGAGATTTCCTTGTGCTTCAACATCTTGTTCCCCATAGTTGAGTGGACCGCCTTCGTATCCACCTTTTTGTGTCGCGCGTTCCCAACTGCTAAACCGCCAATGCACAAATCCTTCTGTGCCAATAACAAAGACGCGTTTGTGACAATAAATACCTTGATTGTCAGATGCCATCGTGCCCATGCCCTGTCCGAATGCAAGAGAGACGTGAAGTCCATTTTCATATATTACCTGCGCTGCAGCATGCATCGGTGAAGGTTGCGCTGAATCAAGGTGTTCTCTTCCAGAGATTTGCCCGAGCACACTCACCGGACGAGAGTTATCAATGTAGGAGGATACCAGCTGAAGTACGTGCGGTCCTTGATCAACAGGCGTACTGCGTGCACTTGCATCAATGAACTTAAGTTCTCCTATCTTACCGTCTGCTACATCTCGCTTCAGTTCAAGGTTTTTGGGATGGAAGTTAAGCTGTGTGTTGACAACGAATTTTGTTTTTGTCTCTTCTGCTAACTCGGCAATCTGTTTCCAATCTTCGCTTTCAACAGCAATCGGTTTCTCTACAATCGCTGCTGGCACACCGTGGTCTGATGCCTGCTTCATTAACGAGTAGCGTATTCGCTCATTAGAACCGCGCAACACTGGCGCCGTCACGATATGCAGCAGATCCGGTTTCTCCTTTTCAAGCATCTCGTCTAAATCTGTGTAGCGGGAAGATATGTCAAAGTCATCACCGAATCGATTGAGCTGTTCTTCATTCATATCGCAAATTGCCGCGAGTTTACCACCTTTAACAAAGCGATAGGCACTTGCATGCCCACGGGCGCGTCCACCGCACCCTAACATCGCACTTTTATACATAGAAAATCTCCTGAATTAGAAAAATATTAGTTTGCAAATAGTGTATCTCGTATCTGAGGAATATTATTTTGTTATAGATTAACAGAAAGATGCATTTTTGTCAAATATAAACTTTTTCACCACTCTCCGCACTGTCATAAAGAGCGTCCAGTATTCGCATAAAGACGTAAGCATTAGACACATCCACATCTGGTGCCACCTCACCTGCTATTGCCATAGCGAAATGATTGAGTTCATAGTAGAAAACAGGCACTTCTTCAGGCAGTTCTCCATGATCTATTTCAATAGGTGCATCAATCGGTTCTCGGACAAATTCGCCATCTTTAAATCGAGAAATGCCGCCGTTTGTGATTGCACCAGTAGTGCCGTAAAGTTCCACAACACTACCAGAATCCGAATGACTCATACGGGAACAGTCAATCTGGATAGTTTTCCCACCCTCACATCCCAGAAGACCAGTGAAATAATCTTCTGCTGCGCCTTCAGGTCCATCGTATTGCGGATAAAGCACGTGCTTTGATGCAAATGCCCACTCAGGTTTTGGACATCCTATCCACCACCATGTCAGGTTGAGTTCATGTGAGTAGTGCTGCCCTAACGAACCACCTTTCTGTCCATATACATGTAGCCATCGGCTGTTGGCATCAAGGGCAGGAATAGAGTTGAATTTTCCAAAAACGCGGGCGTGAAATGGTTCTCCGATTGCCCCGTTCAGGACAGCGCGCCGAATTTGGCGGTTATGCGGAAAGTGACGCATAAAATAACAGAATTGGAGCGTTTTGCCGGACTGTTGTGCCGCTGTTTCCATCTCTAAAATTTCGGGCGCGCGAATAGCATGCGGTTTTTGGACTAAGACATGCTTGTCTGCATTGAGCGTATCCAAGACTTGTTGGAGTCTCCCATCAGGAGAAGTGGCGAGATAAACAGCATCAACAGAGGGATTATCCAACAACTCGCAATAGTCAGTGTATTGTTGGACTGCGTAGTCATTCGCTGCTTGCTCACGCCGGGTTGGATCGCGCTCTGCGATTGCGATGACGTTCAGTCGAGAGGTGGCATTGGCAGCATTGATAGCTTGGCAGCCTGCCCATCCGCACCCGACAACTCCGAGTTGGATCGTTTGGTTTGTCATAAGTGTCGTCTCCGATACTTTTCTGGAAAACTGTACTAAAAAAATTTTCTTAATTCTGAAACACTGTCAAGTACCCATGTCGGTTTTGCGGCAGGATCTTCCAATTGATCAAGTTTAAACTTCCCTGTCTTCACAAGGATACTCTGCATCTTCATTCTTTCCGCACCCACAATGTCAGAAGTGATGTCGTCACCCACTACAACCACTTCGCTTGGAGTAAGTTGAAGACTTCCAAGTGCAATTGTGAAGAACGTCTCACTCGGTTTGCCCATGACCTTAGCGGTTTTACCTATGGCTACCTCCAAAAGTGTCACGAATGCGCCACAATCCAAGAACATTCCTTCAGAAGAAAACCAGTAGAGTCCCTTCTGTAACGCTATGAGTTCTGCACCATCCATTAACAAGCGAAAGGCGTGATTTAAAGCATGAAAATCAAACCGTTCACCGTAATCTCCAACAACGACAAAATCAGGAGCATCGTCATCTATCGGTATCTCTTTGAAAAACGTCTTGACGGCATCATCTACCATCAAGTGACAACGGTTCTTAGGTTGCGAACGCAAGTATTGGAGGCAAGCGTAAGTCGCATTAAAAATTTCATCCTCGTAGATGTCAAAACCGAGTGCCAGCATCTGCTCGTGAAGCATCTTTGGAGTCTTAGCAGTTGTATTCGTCAAAAAACGGAGTTGATACTCCTCCTGACGTAAGTAGTTGACAGTTTCTATTGCCCCTGGACAAGGTTCACCTTTAAAATAGAGCGTACCATCCAAGTCAATCAAAAAAGCTTTAGGGCGCATTGGTGATATCTCCGGCACTGTATCCGCGCATGCTATGGTTCTACCACTTTGTAGTGTTCAACTTTTCCATCACGAATCACTTGAATGGCGAGACTTTTGACGGGGTGTCGGTTTGCATCGTAATGCGAAATGGTTGTGGCACCTTTGTAATCTTTGACTTCTGCAAAGGCATTCCGAACTGCAGCATGATCAAGCGAACCCGCTGTCTCTATAGCGCGTGCCAATAGCCGCATCGCATCATAGCCAGACGCTGCAACGCCGTCAGGTGGGCTTTCGAACAGTGCCATGTAACCGTTCACAAATTCTTGGACATCTGCATCTTGTGTCGCTACAGAAAAATTAGTTGGATAATAACTACCATCTAACGCGGTGCTATCGTCTAAGACACCAAGGAACCGTTCTCTGTCATCCCAGGCGCTACCACCGAGGAAAGTGGCTTTGATACCAAGTTGTTTTGCTTCATTTATTAAACGCGGCACTTCTGGTTGATGGCCGGGACAGAAGATAACATCAGGCGTAGCACTCTGAATTTCTGTCAGTAGTGTGGTGAATGTGGTATCGCCAGCTGCGTAGGAGCCGCTATGAACAATTTGACCACCGATTCCCTTAAAAGCTGCCTCAAACGCTTGAACAAGATCAGTGGAGTAGTTGTCACCTTGCTCATAGATTGTTGCCGCCGTTTGCGCACCAAGTTCGTCAGGATTCATCGCGAAACTTGCCATTACCTTTCCTTGAAATGGATTTGGCACCGTGATGAGGAAAATATGATCTCCCGATTCTGGCACATTTGAGCCACTTGAGCCAGGAAGCATGAGTCGCTGTGCCTGTTGTGCAATTGGTCCGACCTCAAGTGCCATGGTTGAACGAACGGGCCCAAGTAGCGCAAAAACGTTCCCCATCTCAATTAGATCTTTTGCTGCACCGATGCTTGCTTCCGGTGTTGGCGGTTCTCCTGCTACAAGTTGATTATTTCGGGAGATAAACTTAACCTCCATGCCAAGTACCCCACCATTTTCATTGATTTGGACACGCGCGGTTTCAGCACCTTGACTAAAGGTCGTGTAACTGTGCAATGGTTGAATAACACCTATTTTTAGTGTTGTTTCCATCGGAGGTGTAGTGTCGGATGGAATCATCTGATCAATTCGTTCACATCCTAACAGAGATATACTTAGAATTGTTAATAAAACAACTGAAGTCGAGAATAGATTTTTTATATTCATTATGTGTAATTTTCCTTCAGCGTAAAACGCTTGAAAAATATATAGATTTTTGGTAACCTCTTGATAGACTTGTAAAAACAATAACAGATTCCGTTGATCTTGTCAAGTTTAGAAATATATCTCCAAATTGTCTATTAAAATACAATTAGGTCGCGTTTCAATAAATATAGTTCAACTTATAGGAGCACAGACAAGAATCTTATAGCTACTCCGTTAGTTTATACATATAAAGGAGTTTATCTATGGAACTCGGTTTTTTCACAATGCCTTTGCACCCGCCCGGTAGCGACACCACCAAAACATTAGACGATGACCTTGAACAGGTGGTGACGTTAGACAGGTTAGGCTACAAGGAAGCGTATATTGGTGAACACTTTACGTTTACATGGGAAAATATACCGTCTCCTGATCTTTTTATCGCCAAAGCGCTTGCAATGACAGAGAACATCATTTTTGGTACCGGTATAACGTGCATGCCGATACACAATCCGGCAGTTGTTGCACATCGTATCGCGCAGTTAGACCATCTTGCACACGGACGTTTTCATTGGGGGGTTGGCTCCAGTTCCACACCGAGTGATGCTGAAATGTTCATGGCGCCTGCAGACAGACGACAGGCAACTCGAGAAGGAATTGATGCCGTTCTCAAAATTTGGACGGATCCTGAACCCGGTCATTATAAAAGCGATTTCTGGGAATTTAAAATCCCCGAAGGGCATCCAGACATCGTGAGTATTCACATGAAGCCATATCAGAAACCGCATCCGCCGATTGCGTTGGCGGGGTCATCTCCAAAATCTGATACGCTTATTTTTGCGGGTGAACGCGGCTGGATTCCAATGAGTATCAATCTGGCACCTGTTTCTGTGATAAAAACGCATTGGGATGCTGTTGAAGAGGGGGCTGCAAAGACTGGCCTCTCCCCGTCTCGATCCACATGGCGCATCGCACGCGAAGTATACGTTGCGGATACCGATGAGCAGGCACGAAAAGAGGCTATTGAAGGCACACTCGGACGCGATTTTCGGAATTATTGGTTTAGACTCTTTGGATGGGAAAAATTCAAGATGGGGCCAGATATTCCCGACATAGAAACGTGTTTAGAGGTTTTACTGGATACGCTATGGATTGTTGGTAGCCCTGACCATGTTGCAAATCGCTTGCGTCAACTCTATGAAGATGTCGGTGGATTCGGTGTGTTACTTGCGATGGGACACGAATGGGAGCCTAAGGAGCAGTGGCTGCATTCAATGGAACTTCTCAAGAATGAAGTGATGCCGCAATTAGTGGATTTGACGTAATCGGTTGAAGAACAGACCCATGCGGAAATATAGTGAACTTTCAAATTATTGGGACACTTCTGAGCATCAACTGTTAGTTTGTGCTACAACACCCCCGGTATATTCGGTTTTCTAACCGAATATAATATTCAATTAATTCTAAAGTTTACTATAACAAATCTGTTGCAGAAATAAAAAGTAGTGTCAGTGTAGCAGTTTGCGAACCGATCCCGGATAGTGAATTGCTTATAATGAAATACAAAAATATATGCACACTTTTGGTACGTGGGACCTAAACCGACAGACTGGACTGTGCTGTAGCTCAAACTGTTAGTTTGTGCTACAATTGTGCGCAAGTAATTATAGATTTCACTATAAAGCAGCATCTGCTTAGGTCCTCAGTCAAATTACTCTGGGACACGCGGCGTGAGAACTAACGTCCTGCGATTCTTTTCAGTTAGGTATCGAGTGACAACACTCGCAACCTCAGCCGCGGAGACATCGCCAGATGCCTTCGCAAGTTGTGGCATGGTTTCACCATATTGGTATTCCAACATTCCCCAAGTTACACCAAGCTGTAAGAGCATGTGAGTCTCTGTTATATTTTTGGGTTTTTGCTGCATGAGCATTGTTATATCTGGCGGCGCGCTGAGTTCTGCAGAAAGATATTGGGCAAGTACAGGAGTTTGCGCGTTATTCTCTGACTGCTTTAAAGGATTCATCAGCTCCCGAATCCGTTGTTTAACCTTTTCTATATCTGTGTTTGGCTTGAGTGACGCACTGACGTAAAAGTATACCTGTTCAGGCGTGACGAGATCAACCCCACAGTAAACGTGCCCTGTTAATCCTTTCAATTGGACATCCTGCATGCATGCTAACCGTAAAAGCACGCTTGCGATATAAAGTGCGGGATAGTCTTCGTTTTCAGGACGCGGTATCGCGTAGGTTTCCATGTAATGCGTTACATTGACATCCCAAGTCGCGTTTTGGTCTTTTGCCATGTCTGGAGATACTGTTGGATTAGGAAACGTTTTCGCTGTTAATTTGATAGTGCCGAGCTGTTTTTCCATTGTCCCTTTCAGTGTTTCAGGATCAACACCACCGATGACACACAAAAGGACGCGGTCTGCTTGGACCAAATGCATATCGCGATATTCCTGGAGATCACTCAGTTGCACTGATCGAATACCCTCGCGCATCACTATATCGGTTTCACCATGCCGAAAAACTTGATTCCATGCTGCATGTGCTAACTTATGTGTTGCCAAGTTCTTTTCAATATAGCCAAACTCAGATAAGGCACTCGGAACTGCTTTGGCGAGACTTTCTGCTGAGAACGGTAGTCCGGAAAGCCATTTTGCATGGAGAGCCAAACCCTGTGTCCAGGTATCCGTATTCCCTCGGAACTCTAAGCGCGTGTTGTCGACCATTGTTTCTGCACTACTTGTGTTGTAGTCAATGGGGCCTGGTGTTCGGACTGATAGGCGCATAATTAGATTACTCCACTGTGCCTTTGCTTTCCCATCATTGACAAGTCCAAGGGGTAAATAGCTGAAAATACCTACATCCTTAGAGTTCTCAACGTGAAGATTGACAACCCGGATACCGTTGCTTAAAGTAAATCGTGTCACTATAGGCGGACCGTTAGAAGCGGTAATTATTGGAAAATCTTCGGAGACATTAGATTGTGAGGTTTCTTCAGAAACCCGTAAACCGATGTTGCTTTTATCAAGATCAGTAGCCTGTCCAACTTGATTTCGCACAGACGGTTTTGCGTCAGTATCAAGAATGGCAAGTGCCTCTATAATTTCAATAGTGGGTTCGGACTGTGCTTCGAAACTATACGGTTTCTGAAATCTGGCAAGATATTGATTACCCATACCGAGCAGCAATATCACCAAAACCGTAGCTGCACTGAATGCCACCCATGGGAGCAAAGGTTTTCCAGACGGAGACGGTACTAGATCTATGTCAGCAACTTGCCGCATGATGTTTTCAAATAGGTTGTTAGGCAATTGCCAACCACCAAGTGTTTCTTTAATCAAGAGTTCTTCTGATGCTTTGAGACGTTCTCGTGCCCGCCTGAGCCTACTGGTAATTGTGTTGACCGACACACCCAAGAATTTGCCTATCTCTTTCGCTGTCATTTCACCGAGATAGTACAGCGTTACCACAGTGCGCTCACTTTCAGGCAGTTTTTCCAGAAGTCTCTTGACGATCTCATAACGATACTCCGCCGCTTCCTTCTCGCGCTGTTCTAATATATAACGTTCATAAGTTAACTTATCTATTGCTTTCACGGCTGTGTTCTCCAGCGATTGCTGTGCAGGTTTTCGCTTTCGCATCCAATCGAAGCAAAGCCGATTTGCTATGACATACAGCCACCCAGCAAATTGATTGGCATCCTTAAGTGTTGAAAGTTGTTTATATGCTTGTAGGAAGGTATCTTGCGTAATTTCCTCAGCATAGTGAAAATCACCGATCTTCCGCCACGCAAGGGCGTGAACACTCTTTTGATATTTTTGCACCAAGGTGCTAAACGCCTCATCGTCGCCAGACAAGATCCTATGGATCAACTGAACGTCATCTTCCTCCATTAGAATCCTCCTTAGTAAGTCAACACAAACGACAGGATTTTTGTTAATTCTTCATATTATTTCGACGCGCGCGGTGTGAGAACTAATGTCATTCGCTCATCGTCGGTTAAATACCGTTTAACAACATCGGCAACATCAGCTGGGGAGACATTGGCAAGCGCGCTTGCAAACTTGGGTAAGGCATCACTATATTGATATTCAAACAAACCCCACTGTAAACCGATGTTACCGAGTATCATCGTTTCTGACACACCTGCAGGTTTTTGTTGCATTAACAACGTTATGTCAGGCGGTGTGCTGAGCTCCATGGAAAGTGACTGAGCAAACAAAGAAACCTGGATATTGTTCTCCGGTTGCTTTAATGGGTTCATCAACTCTTGAATCCGCTGCTTAACCTTTTCTATATCTGTATTTGGTTTCAGTGAGGCACTGATGTATAAGTATATCTGCTCGGGCGTAATGAGGTCAACCCCACAGAAAACGTACCCTGTTAATTCCTTCAATTGGGCATCCCGCATGCATGCTAACCGTAAAAGCACACTCGCTACGTAAAGTGCAGGATAGTCTTCATTTTCAGGGCGAGGAATCGCATAGGTTTCCATGTAATGCGTTACGTTAATATCCCAACTGGCGTTTTGGTCTTTTGCCATGCCTGGAGGTGCTGTTGGATTAGGAAACGTCTTCGCTGTTAATTTGATAGGGCCGAGTCGTTTTTCCATTGTCCCTTTCAGCGTTTCAGGATCAACACCACCGATAACGCACAAAAGAACGCGGTCTGCTTGGACTAAATGTAGATTACTATATTCCTGTAGTTCACTTAACTTTGCTGATTGAACATCGCCACGCATTGATATATCGGTTTCACCATGCCGAAAAACTTGATTCCACGCTGCGAAAGCCCATTTATGCGTTCCCAAATTTGCTTCCGTAAATTTAATCTCGGATAATGCCCTTGGCAACTCCTCGGCTAAGCTTTCTGCTGAAAACGGTAAACCGGAAAGCCATTTTGCATGAAGTTCCAAACCCTGCGTCCAAGTATCTATATTTCCCTGAAAGTCCAAGCGCATATTATCAGCCATTGTCTCCGCGTTACTTGTCTTGTAATCAATGGGACCTGTAGTTCGGATTGTCAAGTGTTCAATTAGATGGCTCCACTGTGCTTTTGCTTTTCCATCAGTGGCAAGTCCAAGCGGTAAATAGCTAAAAATACCTACATCCGTGGTATCTTCAACGTAGAGATTGACAACGCGGATACCATTACTTAACTCAAAACGTGTTATTTTTGGTGGTGCAGCGAGTGCAAGAGAAGAATTGCCAAGCACCAGTAGAACTACAATGACGTGTTTAATTCTATTAATCATCTTTCCTCCAAATTGTTAGGTCTTCAGACATTAAACGAAAATTGTTATGGGTAACGATTATTTAACCGTTTGATTATCTTAAAGACGTAATTTTGATGTGAAAAACGTGCATAATCTAAAAAAAAATAATATCATCTGAATTTTTAGTCTTTTTCTACGGATGTTGGTAAGTATGGAAAGGTAAAAAAACAGACCGCTTTAATTCGGATCGTAGAAGTTCTTAGATTTTATAATAAAATATGTGCGATTTTTGTTGAGTTGTGCTATAGTTTAGTCTATGGACTTTCTCTGATTGATAAAGAACAAGCGACCACACAACCAGCGCGTGAACTTGGCATAAGTCGTCAAACAGTGCTTTCCACACGGCGCGCCCTTCAGAATTCTGCACAAATATGCAGCCTGAAGATGCTTTACCGGACGCGAAGACAGAAACAGACGAGATGTTTCAAAACACTGGTGAAAGTTGAGTTTATATCAAAACTTGTCCAACACACTTATTCTTGACATGAGCCAATATCGTTATGTCAACAAAGAACTGAGCAAACATGTCCATAGGTCAAATCATCCTCTCTTATGTAACAAAAAGGTTCGGCGACACAGTGGCAGTGGATGATGTGTCGTTGCAGATAGAGGGCGGTGAGTTTTTCTCCTTACTTGGGCCGAGCGGATGTGGAAAAACGACAACGTTGCGGATGATCGGTGGATTTGTCTATCCAACCACAGGTGAAGTTTTTATCAATGGTGAACTAATGGCAGAAACACCTCCCTATCGCCGTCCCGTTAACACTGTCTTTCAAAATTACGCACTTTTTCCACATAAAACCGTTGCACAAAACATCGCATTTGGATTGCAGATGAAGAAATTTCCTAAAGCGGAAATTTCAGATGCAATTAAGCGTTCACTGGATTTAATTCAGTTGCCGGATTACGGTGATCGCAAACCCAACGAACTCTCTGGTGGTGAAAGACAACGGGTAGCACTTGCACGTGCGTTAATCAATGAACCAACAATCTTGTTGTTAGATGAACCGTTATCTGCCCTTGATCTAAAACTCCGCAAGCAAATGCAATTGGAATTGAAAGCATTACAGCGCAAAGTCGGAATTACATTTGTGTATGTCACGCATGACCAAGGTGAGGCAATGACGTTGTCTGATCGCATTGCAGTGATGAACGAAGGGAGAATCCTTCAGGTAGGAACACCTTCTGAAATTTACGATTCCCCACAGAATCGTTTTGTGGCTGATTTTATTGGGACTTCAAATTTTTTTGAAGGGATACTCATCAGTTCTAATGGTGAATTCGTAGAAGTCATGTCAAATACTGATCCATCCTTTAAATTTGTTTGTAAGTACTGTGGCGATGTTCCGATAGATACACCTGTAACCACAGTAGTTCGTCCGGAACGGATAAACATATCAGCAGCACCAAATCCAGATTTGCCGAATTGTCTACGCGGCATGATTCAAGATCAGAGTTATCTCGGTACGGCAGTGCAATACACGGTGCAAACTGATTATCCAACGCCCGTGATTGCAAATCAGCAATGGCGAGGCACGGATGCCTCGTCCTACAGTATAGATGAACAGGACGCAGAAAAACACCCGTCCCATCGTTTTAAACAAGGCGATACGGTTTATCTACAATGGGCAGCAGAAAACGCTATTGTTTTAATGACGAATGTGATACGATAACGGTATCAATTCAAAGGAAGATGTGGAAATGAAAATCAAATTATCTTTAATACTCATTATATTATCCGCGATACTTGCATTTACATCCAACACCTTCACTCGTGACTATACCGAATTGAGTTTACCTGAGGGTGCTAAAGCTCGGATCGGCAAAGGCCAGATACGGGGAATGGTGCGTATGTCTGCTTCCGGTCCGCGTCTGGTGGTTGCAAGTAGCATCGGTATTTGGCTTTACGACATGCAGACTGGCAAAGAACTAGCGCTATCCACAAGGCATACGAGTAGCGTTGTGTGCGTTGCGTTAGGTCGGCATCATAGGATTGCTACGGGCAGTGCAGACGGGACCATTCATTTATGGAATGTAAGCCATACTATTACACATCTTCATGCCATCACAAAGCATACAGATTCGGTTAACAGTGTGGCGTTTAGTCCGGATGGACGAACACTTGCGACAGGCAGTGCAGACAACACCGTCCTTCTTTGGAAAGTTGATCATACAGGTTTCCATCTGTTACGCTCACTCATAGGACATAGAGCTTCGGTTAATACCGTAGCATATAGTCCAGATGGACAAATACTCGCGACAGGCAGTTCAGACAACACTATTCGTATATGGGAAACGAAAACCGGCAAACACCTGCATACCCTTACAAATGGTAGTCATAGTGTCCATAGCATAGCATTTAGTCCGGATGGACAAACACTTGCAAGCGGATGTTACTGGCAGATCCGGTTATGGGATGCCACAACCGGTGAACACCAACACACGCTTACAGGAGATTATACAGGAACTGTTATGGGCATAGCATTTAGTCCGGATGGACAAACACTTGCAAGTGGACATAGTGATTATAACATCATTCGTCTATGGGATATGAAAACTGGTAAACACCAGAATACCCTAAAAGGACATACAGGAACTATCATGAGTCTGGCGTTTAGTCCACCATACTGGAAAACATTTATAGGTGGAAGTGCAGACGGGGCCATTCGTCTTTGGGAAGTGGACTCCGCTAAACACCTGCAAACACTCAAAGGACATACATATCCTATCTTGAACGTGGCGTTTCGTCCGGATGGGAAAGCAATCGCTACAGAAACAAGAGGCCCCAGGCGTTTCGATTTCTGGGATGTTAACACCCGCCGTCCACACAACCCAACTAATAGGTTTTTGCCTTTTTTATCTGGATTGGATGATAAAAGAGTGCTCAGTCCAGATTGGCAGACAACAGCGACTGTAGAATCGAAAGGTTATATTACAACTGGTGGTGCCCCTCGCTTCTACGGTGCACGTCTAAGTTTTGATAAAACTATTCTGTTACGGAATACGAGCACTGGTAAAGAGCTGCATACTCTTACGGGGCATACAGATGAGGTCAATAGCTTGTTGTTTAGTCCTGATAGTCGGACACTCGCGACAGGCAGTTTAGACCATACTGTTCGGTTATGGGATACGAATACTGGTAAACAAGTGCGGACTCTCACAAAGGATATCAATAAAATCTACCACGTATTAGCATTTACACCAGATGGAAAAATACTTGTTACCAGCAGTTGGAAAGAAATACATCTATGGGATACGAACACTGGTAAACAGCTGCACACCCTCACAAAGCATACAGAACCTACCTTGAGCATAGCGTTCAGTCGAAATGGTAGACTCGCTATAGGCAATTGGAAAGAAATCTTTCTGTGGGATACAAATACCGGTAAACACCTATACACGATCATAGACCATAAAGGGGGTGCCAATAGTGTTGCGTTCAGTCCTGATGGAACAATACTTGCAAGTGCAGGTAATAATAAGATCATCTATTTATGGGATGTGGACACCGGTAGAAAACTCAGAACTTTCACAGGGCATACGGGTCGTGTCAATAGTGTTGCGTTCAACCTCGATGGAAAAATACTTGCAAGTGGGAGTAGTGATGGCACGGTGCTATTGTGGGATTTAGTTGCATTGGACAAAGAAGGCGAAATACAATGAAATATAACTTTTAAGGAGATTTAATGACGAATGTGATACGATAACGGTATCAATTCAAAGGGAGGTGTGGAAATGAACCAACACGATTACAATATCACCGATTCGGAGATTAATTTCTTCAAGACATTCGGCTATTTGAGTTTTCCACAACTGATGGCGGACAGAATCGAGGCAATTCAGGATGCATTTGAAACTGTCTGGACAGAACGCGGCGGAGGACACAACGGCAAACCCCACGAAGGAACAGCGCGTTCCTGTATTGTGCCTTTCATTGACCAAAGCGAAGAATTGGCTTCGTTACTGGATGACCCTCGGATTTTGGCAATTGCAAAAACATTGCTCGGAGACGATTTTAACTATATGGGCAGTGATGGCAATTTTTATGTTGGCGATACAGGGTGGCATTCTGATGGTGGACATCGCTTAGAAGACCCGATGCACATTAAAATTGCATTCTACCTTGATCCACTCACACGGAACACTGGCGCGCTTCGTGTTATTCCGGGTAGTCATTTATTTGGAGATAACTACGCTGACGCACTGAGTCAGCAAGCTGGCAAAAGTCAGGAGGTGTGGGAATTACACGGGAAAGATGTCCCAGCAGTAATCTTTGAAACAACACCTGGTGATCTTGTGCTATTTAACCATAACACCAAACATGCAGCGTTTGGTGGTGGCACACGCAGGCGTATGTTTACAATGAATCTTTGTGAACGGTATCCTGAGGAGAAGTTGGATGCATTGCAGGCGTATATTGCAGGTTCAGCACGGTTCTGGATAGATCGGAAATATGGCGAGAAGATGGTAAACACGGCTACACCGGAACGCCAGATACATCTTGAGCAGGTGATGGCAAACGATGGACACCTCGCTGAATTGTCTCGTCAGGCACAAGAACGGATGAGTGAACCTTCACGCGGATGATGCTTGTTGCCATGCTTGCCGAACATATCGGATTGACTCTTCAAAGCCTCTTTTCCCTTGACGACTGGCTTCTTCTACGCTAAGCCAACCGTCGTAACTGAATTGCTGCATCCGAGAAAAGATTTGTGGAATCGGTGCCGCGCCTGTACCGACACGGACAGGCTCAAACGCCCCTGCTTGACGCATGTCAAAGACATGTAGCACAACAACGCGATCAATTACTTTATCCAGCAGCTCCAAGACACCTTCGTTAAGGACAAGAGGGTTTGCGGTGTCAAAGCAGACTCCGAGTGGTGTGTCCGAAAGTGCATCAAGGATTTCTAAAAAAATCTCTGATGGTTGCGAAAAATCCCAATATTGCCACGGTGCGCCTTTTGTATGATTCTCGTAAGCGAGCGTAATACCGTGTTTTTCTGCTTCATCAAGTGCATGCCGAAATCCGTCTACAACCCAACGCACCCCATCCGCGCGTTCGGTGCCAGGATGATTTTGCCCTGCTGTTACCCGAACAAATTTTGCCCCTAACGCTTTTGCTAATGCAATATCTGATTTCAGGTTAGATAACTCTTGGGCACGTTGCGTAGGGTCGGGATGTGTGAAGTCAGAATAGCACGCGAGCATACACGCCTCTAAACCGCGCTTTGCCAGGATAGTGCGTATTATATGCACCGTCTTTTCATCACGATGTGGGAAAAATTTGATGCTGAAGTCAACCGCATCTAAATCCAATTCTGCACCAAATCGGATCCAATCTGCAACAGTGCTTTTTCCGGTGAAGATGCCGTCATAAAGAGAGACAGGAAGACAACTCAATTTCATTGTGTATTTCTTTCTATCCTGCTATATTTATTGGAAGTGTAGGATATTATAATGGAGTTCCGTAGGATTCGCAAGGATTATTGTGCGCTAAAGGACGCCTGTCGGCGCAAGCTTAATTTAATCCTCCGAAATTCTGTTGAATCTATCCGTTTTGTATGGTATCATAACTCTTAAGTAATTTCGCATTGTGGAGAAGAAAAATGATGATAGATCGGAATCAAGAACTTGCTAAAAAATATTTTAACAGCGGAAAAGAAAAAAGCAAAAATGGTGAAGTAGACCTTGCTATTGAAGACTATACTAAAGCGATAGAACTCAAACCTGACTATGCGGAGGCATATTACTATCGTGGCGGATCATGGTTACGCCTTGGAGAGTGGGAAAAAGCAAGAGCAGATATTGAGACTGCAAGGGAAATGAAAATGGATATTATCGTTGTCTCAGACGAGATACGACAAAAATACGACCGCGCATGGAAAACGTTAGGCAACATATAAAATATTTGACAATTGAAAATATCCTCGTAGTTGCTGAAGACCACGTCGGAAACTACGAGATAATTAAGGAAAGTCAGTTACATTATTTAATTGAAGCAGTTGGCGCGAAATTTGGTGACACTGAACTGTTTCCGACTTTATTCCAAAAAGCTGCCGTATATGCACATCACATCATTACCGGACATGTATTTTTAGATGGAAATAAACGTATCGGCATGCATAGCGCACTCTTATTTTTAGCTTTGAACGATTGTTCGTTCCGATCCGACATAAATGATTCAATCATTGAACTCGGTCTTAAGATCGCAGATGGATCCAGGACCGATATTGATGCAATCGCAGATCATATACAGCAATGGGTTTTGACATAAAAATAGGACTGAGTTTGATTTTCTGTTAACTTCATTGCCCATCCATGAATAATCATTCTGAAAAATACCTCAAAATGTGCCGACACCCCGCAATTCAAGCACTTCAACCTATCTCAGAAAACACCGAAAACTTGTGGCTACCCACCGCTGAACAACTACACGAACTTTTAAATCAAAAACTTCCTTATCCAGATCGTTCCAATTTCCGTTGTACTGCAGATGGTTGGGAATACGAAACCTACTTTCGTGAATGGGCAGCAGATTACGGAACCTATATTGACACCCACCGTCAGTTTGTTGGGTCTAATGCAGAGGTTGTGCTTTTGCAAGTGCTAATGGCACTACTCGGTATTGATGGACGCTGGATGGTATGAAACCTCTCAAGGAGAAATCTATGACTTATGGAATACTATTCGCAACGATTCAAGAATACAAACAAGCAGGTATCTCAAATCTTGACACGCTCACAACCCTTCTCAACGATACGTTTGGAGATTGGCTAATATCTCAAGGCGTGAGCTATCTTGAGGTGTTAGATGAAAATAGATTGTGTCTGAATGTGGCAGGAGAATTAAAAGAGCATAATCCATCAAAAGGCATTCAACTATACTCCCGATTTCTGATGATTTCATTAGATGAAATTGAAGATAATCCAGAATCCGTAGTGGATGCGCTTAAATCCTATACTTCAGATGGGGATGGTGCTTACGTGTGGGTTATTCCCGATGGCTACATGGCAGGGTTATCAGCAGTAGAACAGGAGTGGGAACAACATGGCGGCGGATATTTCTCACACGAATCTATATGCATCTCCAACACTGCAGATATTGGAACGCGTTGTCTCTTAGAGGTGCTTTATGAAGACACTAAGATGGAAAACGTCTCCTGCGAATTTGATGTGCCTGCACATCGGTCAGTGCATTATCGGTTGGACAAACTTAAGAACGCGAACGGTGAACCTTTGATTGCCAAAGATGCGCCAGTGAGTTACAAAATTACAAGTCGGGATACACGGATTGTTGTACAAGGTTCACGGATTTTAACAAGCGGTGAGAACAGCATGTTTGCCAGTTTTGGCACAGTGATGGCGTGGTGTCCACAATAACCTAAACACGCTTTTGATAAGGCTCTAAATCAATTTCCGGATATGCCAGCGCTAAACGATCTAAGGCTTCTGGAGTGTAGTAGGGATCGCCAGGAGCAGGCCAACCTAATACCCGTCTCACAGCAGGCGTTGTTTGCGTGATAAAATTCATATAATGTGGACTTGACCGTGGGATAGGTCGTGTAGTTAAACACCAATCTGCATTGTCGGCACGGTGGAAATGATACCCCATCCATACGCGTTGTTTGCTTCTGTTCGCAAACGGTTGTGCAGCGTGAACAATATAACTTGACCGATAAACAGCACTCCCCGCTTTCGCCACGAGGGGAACAGGTTCTGCCAATTCTTTAAACTCGCGTAAGTCAGGAATGCCAAGTCCACCCGCACTGCCCGGATGTCTTTCCCATATTATATCCAGTTGGTCCTGTGAACCAGAACAGATAAGCATCGGTGCACCGTCCAAATCAATATCGTGCAGTATAATGCTGCAAAGAATATATCCGTAACGTTGCCAATCAGGATGCGGCGGCAACGCTGCATTCGTGCCATTGTCAATGTGATACCCTTGCCAGGGATGCTCACTGTAACGCTTATCAGTTAGTCCTTCTCTTAGAAAAATTTGCCCATAGCTAATTCGAATTTCTTCTGTGCCTAACAATTGCTGCGCAATTCCCAGATAGGTTTCATTTTCGATAAGCTTGTCCACTGCTTCTAACCCTGTTGGAAAGTGCGAAACCTTTGCAAGGGGACCCGCAAGTTGATTCATAGGATTATTTTTTTGATATACACTTTCAAGTTCGTCCAGTTTATCGTCCCATTTCGCGCGATATTCAGTGTATGTTAACCCGTCATAAGCATTTCGCTCAACTGCTTCCAATGCAGAAGAAACTGCCTCAGGCGAAAAGACCTTTGGCACAACGATAATTCCGTCACGTTTCCAAATTGCGAGTTGGTCGTCTGTCAATTTCATACATCTCACCTCTTTTGCCGAGAGAACTTCTCCCACTTATCTTCTTGTACAACTTCTTTATCTGCGTTCTGCTGAATCTTCTCCCACCATTCTCGATTTTCAACATACCACTGAATTGTCTGTTGCATGCCTTGTTCAAACGATATTTCCGGTTTCCAACCGAGTTCACGATGGATTTTCGCTGAGTTCAAAAGATACCTGCAATCGTGTCCGGGTCTATCAGGCACATAAGTTTTCAGGTGTTGCGGTTTATCAAGAGCATCTAAAATAAAATCGGTAATCTCTTCAATGCTTTTTTCAACACCGCTGCCGATGTTGTATGTTTCTCCGATCTTGCCGTTGTGGATAACCGATGCAATTGCATGGCAGTGGTCATCAACATGCAACCATTCTCGACGGTTGTGGCTGCTTTGATAGAGCGTCAAAGGTAAATCTTGTATAGCGTTAGTTGTAAAAAGCGGGATCAACTTTTCAGGGTGCTGATATGCGCCGTAATTATTGGAACAATTAGAAATAGTTATCGGTAGTCCGAAGCTATGAAAATATGCGTTTACGAGATGGTCGGCTGCTGCTTTTGACGCGTTGTAAGGGGTTTGTGGTCGGTAAGGTGCAGTCTCAGCGAAGGCATCATGTGAATCTAATGGGAGCTCACCGTATACCTCGCACGTAGAAATATGGTGAAACCGGGACACGCCGTACTGTCGAGCCGCATCTAATAAAACTTGTGTCCCGATCACATTTGTTTCAAAGAATTGGCGCGGTTGCAAAATAGCACGGCTATTGTGTGATTCTGCCGCAAAATTCACAATCACATCCGGTTGATGTGTCTCAATAAGTTCTGAAACGAATGCATCATCCAGAATATCACCGTGGGCAAAAATATATCGATCAGAATACGCTAAGACGATATCTGTCAAGTTAGAAAGATTTCCAGCGTACGTCAATAGATCAAGGTTAATAATAGTATCATCTGAATACTCCTTGAGCCAGTATCGGATAAAATTTGTGCCGATAAATCCAGCACCACCAGTGACTAATAATTTCATATATGTCTAAAGTTCGGACAATTAATGGCTATTTTCAATCAGATTTATTTTGACAACCTGAAGCCTTATTAGGTTTCGCCTTGCTCGGATAGGTTGCTCAGCATTCATAAAAAGCGTTTCAACCGTTGCTCGGCCGATAGGTGATTTCCCTTGAATTTCTCCAGTGTCCCTGTTCAAGAAAAAATGGATAGCCCAGTTATCAATTCGAGGGTTAAATAGTTTTACTTCAGTTTCTGTATGCGGATCAACTCCTATTCGACGCGCGGCTTTGTGCGCGTTACAATGTGAACACGCGAGTGCGAGATTGTTGATTTCTGTCAATCCACCTGCAGATCTTGGTACAATATGTTCTACCTCAAACGCAGAAGGAGAAAAATGTTCTGGATAGTGGCAATACTCACATCGTCCACCTGCGCGACTTACGATAGTAGCACGTAATGGATCACCTACACGCACATCTAACTCCTAACTTATGACAAAAGCTGTTTTTCTAACGTTTCCAAATTGCGGAGTTGCAGTGCTTGCTCCTCAGCAAGCAGGGTTTTCATTTCCTGCTTCGCTTCTGATTCCAAAGGTTTTTCACTATTCAATGCCAAAAGTTCTGCTAAACGTTCCTGTTTTTCTGCAGCAAAAGCCTCAAACCCAAAACTAATGTGTCCTTTTTTAATCATTTGAATCACATCTTTGTCTGTGCTTAAAATTTTGCCCGTCCCAGCATCAATGATTATCTCTCCAACTTCTAAGGGGGGTGCGACATTAGTGGTAACAGGAACTTTCCAGACAAATGGTTCTGTTTCTTTCAAAATAGGTTCTCGGACGGTTAGACATCTACCAGCATGTTTTTGTAAAAAGTCTAAAGCTGCCCCTTTTGTCTCGTCACGTTTGAGTTGAAAAAGCACAAATTCTTCAAGAGAAGTTTCAACCGATTGGGCTTGTCGTGTCAATTTCTCATAGAGATAATCTGGCAACGAAATTGTTAGTGGTCGCATATTTACCTCTCCTGCAATTAGAGTTGGTTGGTATCAATAGTGTGTTCGTTGTGATCCCCTGATTAATTTTAGCACACTGGTAACGATCTTTCAACTAAAATCTGGGATGGATAATTGCTTTCGTGATCTACATTTTTTCTGATAGAGCTTGTAGATGTGGAGGCATAGCGCGTAAATTGTCTAAACTTTCGTAAAATAACTCAAGTTGCTACCTTGTCCCACAAACTTCATGAAGTTTAAATAAATATTTCGGTAATTTAGCGAGGTTAGGAAACTTCGCCAGCAGAGATACACACCTGCTGCTGGCAAGGCGGGGAATGCCTAAAGACGAATGCGCGTATGGCATTCGCCATGATTCATACCGTTGATTTCTTCCTAACCTCGCAAATTACCCAATTTATTTTTTAATCTTCATACAGTTTGTGCATCTATAGAACGCAAACTGGAAGTTTACGCTACAAAATCTTGGTGAATAAAGAGGTTATTTCCTGCCGTAATAGATAACTTCTTGCACTTGAATAACTATATCTTATCAGCAACAGGGATGACCTGTCAATGTAATTGTGTTTACTGAAAAAAAATAATTGTTGACAAAATTAACCAAATTTTGCAAAATATGAACAAGTTTACGCGGAGGCGAAAAAGATGCGACAGCGCAAATTTGGCAAAACAGGGTTAAGCGTCTCTGAAATCGGCATGGGAACATGGGAACTCGGCGGACGCGAATGGGGAGATATAGGCGAAAAAGAGGCTATTGATCTCCTCCGATACGCTTTTGAAAAGGGTGTTACTTTTTATGATACTGCTGACCAATACGGTGGTGGACGTGCTGAACGCCTTTTAGGTGAAGCTTTTTCCGCACTTGGAGACAGAGTTATCATCGCAACGAAACTCGGATACGAATTGGATTCCGATGGATGGATTAGTCAAGGTGGTGAAGTGCCCGCGTTTAACGCTTCACGAGATTATATCCGTCAAGCAGTTGAAGGCAGTCTTAGCCGATTGAAAAGGGATGCGATAGACATCTATCAATTTCACGCGCCACCGCCCGCGGAAATGTGGGATGAGGCATTCGGGACGATGGAAGAACTCAAATCCGAAGGGAAAATCCAATTTTATGGATTATGCCTTGGAAATGAAGCACAAGCACTTAAAGCGATAGATGAAACTGGTATATCTTCCTTGATGCTAACTTACAACATCCTTAACCAAGGAATGGCAAGCAATGTCCTGCCTACCGCCATTGAAAAAGGAATTGCAGTTGTGGCGCGTCAACCGTTGTCGTCAGGTTTGCTCTCTGGACAACTGAATGCAGACACCGAATTTGCCGAAAATGATTATCGTAAGACGTGGCCCCGCGAGAAATTTCTCGCTGATTTAGAACATGTAGAAAAAATTAAGTCAGTTATCGGTAATAAAGCACGAAGCCTGCCGCAAGCTGCCTTAAAATTCATTTTAGCACACCCAGCTGTTTGTTGTGTTATTCCGGGCATGATGTCTCCCGCACAAGTTGATGACGGTGTCGCAACATCTGGTGCCTCTCCCTTACCTGCCGCCGTTCTGGAAAAACTGCGCGAGAATTAGGGGGAACGCATGAAAGTCATTGCAGATCTGTGTGTTGTACCGATGGGTGTCGGGGTATCCGTCTCAAAATATGTTACTGCGTGTGAAAATGTGTTGAAAGCGGCAGGCTTAAAGACAAAACTGCACGCCTACGGTACTAACATTGAAGGCGAATGGGATATTGTGTTTGATGCGATTAAACGATGCCATGAAGTAGTGCATGAGATGGGCGCACCCCGAATTACGACTACATTGAAGTTTGGCACACGAATTGACAGATCGCAAACGATGGAAGATAAGGTTGACAGTGTTCAAAAACAGTTAGAGCAGAATTAAAAGCTTGCATTTTATTTGAGAATTTAGTAACCTATACGCAGATCAGGTTAAATCGTTGTTGACCTGAATCACAAACTTTCTAATGAAGGAGGATAAAGTTGAAAAAGCTATTTTTATTTACATTGACTCTTACTACAATCTTAGGATTGTTTTTTAGCGTTTCACATTTTGCATTTGCACAAGGGAAGGTTAACCAGGATGGCGGTCCACTAAAAGACAATGAACTTTTATTGACTCGACCAGACGCAGATCATTTAAACGAGGATCACGGTGCTGACGCACCTTGGATTACCAAATGGTATGGCCCCGATGGTAACTATACAAACAATGGTGGATTCGATACCTCTGGTCCCAAAGATTTAATGTCTGAAGGCACTAATGGTGAGATCACCGATGTCTCACTTTCTACAATGCTCGGATTGCGCAAGACAAAAAGGTTTGATGTTGAGTGGGAAGAAGGAAACGGTGGTACACGAGGTTGGACTGTATTTCAAATAAATCCAGGCGACGGTAACAATATGAACCGTGGCGGTCCAGCAGACAATACTGATATCTATGCTGTCATTGTTATTGATTCCCCCAAAGCTATGACGTCCGTGATGTCTCCTGCTCATGATGATTACGCGCAGATATGGATTAACGGTGAAAAATGGTACAATAATTCAAGGTGGACAGGTGCAGTATACAATGTTGATTATAACATTGAAGTCAAGTTCAGAAAAGGCACCAATGTCCTTCTATATCGTTGTGGAGAAGGTGGAGGTTCAGCATACTTCAACTTGCACTTTGATGACGAAACTCACAACGCTGTCAAAATCTATCCTGATAAAGCAACAAATCAGGATACATTCTTTGCGGAAATCGATGGTATTTTGCCCGTTGAACCGGTTGAAAAGCTAACAACAACATGGGCAGATATCAAGCGAAACCGCTAACAAAATTCGAATATCTCTTGTTTAAATACAAGTTGTACAAAAAATTGTCGTTTTTGTTTGCAACATATTGACAAACTTTTGCCGATATGTTACAATAGTCATTGTAATGTTGAATGAAAGTTCAACGTTTTATAACCTATATAGGAAATCTGGCGTAAACATAGTTTAAACCAGATCAAAACAATCTAATCTATAGAGAAGGAAAAAAATGAAAAGATTTTATACTTTCGCACTTGCAATCACTACTGCTTTTTTGATGGTCGTCAGCGGTTCCTATCTTGTGATGGCACAAGGAGTTGTTAACGAAAGTGGTGGTCCGTTAACTGAAGAGAATCTCTTAGTAACTCGACCAGACGCAGATCATTTAAACGAGGACCATGGTCCTGACGCACCTTGGATTACCAAATGGTATGGCCCCGATGGCAACTATGAAAACAATGGTGGATTTGATACTTCCGGTCCTATGGACCTTATGGCTATAGGAACTCGTGATATGATTACGGATGTTTCCCTTTCAACAATGGAAGGTCTTTTGAAGACTCAAGAAGTTGATGTTGAATGGGGAGATGATCATGGCGGCACCCGTGCATGGACAGTTTTTGAAATTGACCCCACAGATGGGAATAATATGAACCGTGGCGGTCCAGCGGATAATCTGGATACCTACGCTGTCATTGTTATCGATTCTCCGAGTGATATGACCTCCGTGATGTCCCCTGCGCAAGATGACTATGCACAGATTTGGATTAACGGTGAAAAATGGCACAATAATTCAAGATGGACAGGTGGTGTCTATAATGTTGATTATAACATTGAAGTCAAGTTGCAAAAGGGTGCTAACGTACTGCTCTTCCGTTGTGGTGAAGGCGGCGGTTCAGCATACTTCAACTTGCACTTTGATGATGCCACACATGATGCTGTGACAATCTATCCCAAAGATGCAACTGATAAAGTAAGTTTCTTTGAAGAAATAGAACCGCTCACAGCTGTTGAAGCCACAGGAAAATTGGCTACAACATGGGCAGACATCAAACGGAAATAGATTTTATTTCGGTTTAGTAGCCACAATTTGGTTGCTATCTAATCTATCGTTATTAAACAGTAAAGGGCAGTACTATATAGTACTGCCCTTTACTGTTTAAGTTGGAAATAGCATATTTGGTTGATTGGGTTAAACGGGCACCTCATACCATTTCTATTATTTTTTATCTCATTACCGGTTGTTAGAAATGCAATGGGGAACGGCACAAACTAAATAAAAATTAAGAAAATAAATTGGTAATTTGGTGAGGTTAGGAAACCTCACCAGCAGTGGGATATCCGTGTTTCGTGCAGACAGAAAATTACCGAATTAATAACTTAATCTTCATTTAGATTGCGTTTTTCGATGTCTGAATCGTGGAGAGACGCAGAGGACACGGAGAACGCGGAATAGGTTTTTGGCAAGCGAAGTTCTTTTTCAAGCGATTGGGGTAAACTTTGAATAGGCGTTTGGGGTCAGCGTCGGCGGTCAGTCATCTGCTGGCAAGGCGGGGAATCATGGCGAATACCATACGAGGAATCATGCAGCATGCCACACGGGGAATCATGGCGAATACCATACGGGGAATCATGCAGCATGCCACACGCGCATGCTGCCACGCGCATTCATACCGTTGATTTGGCGTATTCGCCCAATGGCAAGGGCCCCCATAGCGATAGCGTATGGGGAGACTACCGTTGATTTGGCGCATGCTGCCAAGCGCATTCATACCCGGGGAACGCCTACAGGCGTTCATACCGTTGATTTCTTGATTTGGCGTATTCGCCCAATGGCATTCATACCGGGGGAATGACTAAACGTCATTCATACCGTTGATTTCTTGATTTCTTCCGAACCTCGCCAATGTAAAGGTAATTGTGAATTTCACTATAATAACGTGAATTTAATAAAAGCCTCTTGTAGCGCAAACTTTCCAGTTTGCGCCCACAGCACACAAACTGGAAAGTTTGTGCTACAAGAACCGCAAGGTGGGCCTTCGGAGAAAAAACCTGTTATTGAGCTGATGTCGTTTATTATCAAACTGGCGTTATAATAAATTAATCTTCATACAGTTTGTGCTACATAAGTGGACATATTATCAGACTAAAACTTCCTACTAATTCGAAAAGGACTGATGTCAAAAGCAGTTTTACCATTCAATGCCAACTCACCCATAATACGCCCAACAAGTGAACAAAACTTAAAACCGTGTCCAGAAAAACCTGCTGCTATCAACAGATCAGGGCAGTTGGGATGGGCATCAATGACAAAATCTTCGTCTGGCGTTTCAGTATAAAGACAAACTTCAGAATACACAGTACTTCCAAGTTCGGGAACGCGTTCGCCCAAATAGGCATCCATTCGTTGGATGTAATCTGAATCAGGCATGCGATTACAAGTATCAGGTGAAACTGCCTGCCCCATGCCATGTCGTGCAACCTTAACCCCATTTCTACCAAAATATGGCAGACCATACATAAATTCGTTTTCGCTTGTAATCTCTGTAAAGACTGGAAACCCTTTTGGCTCAAACATTGCAATATCAGACGGTTTGTAGTAGCAGACCTGCTGCCTTGTTACTGTGAGTGGTAGGTTGAGTTCTTTGAGTAAAGAGGATGTCCATGCCCCTGCCGTCACCACGATTTTCCTACCACGAAATTGCCCGTTTTCAATATAGACAGCTGGGATATCCTCCTGCCACTCTATTTGGGCGACAGGTGTGTTTTCACAAACCTTTGCACCATGTTGCTCAGCCAATTGCAGGTGAGTCAAAACGCATTCGGAAGCATAAAGAAAACCTGTATCCTTCTGCCACAAAATATCCATATCATTAGACACGCGGAATTGTGGAAATCGCTTCACCAATTGTTTCGCATCCCACCATTCCGATTCAACACCTGCAGCATCTAAACTTTGCCGCACCGCAGCTGTAT
This sequence comes from Candidatus Poribacteria bacterium, assembly GCA_965221425.1. Lineage (GTDB taxonomy): Bacteria > Poribacteria > WGA-4E > WGA-4E > WGA-3G > MSPOR6. The sequence continues at coordinate 4,244,120 of OZ244889.1, forward strand.
ACTGATTTCCACTTTTACCAAGACTGACACTCCCCGTAATGTACAACAGTTGCTTCCCTGACGATGATTCAAGATCGCGCCATTCCGAGTACGCAGTTTTCATCAATTCGGTGTAAAAAGACTTATCGTAGAAGAAGCGGATGATGCGGGTTTCCCCGTGTGAACTGCCATAAGTATGTTCACGTTGGAACTGTTCTAAGACAAGCACTTCCGCACCTGCTTTGGCAAGGTGATATGCGGTTGCACTGCCCATGCCTCCTGCGCCAATGACGATTGCATCGTAGATATGAGATTGCATTTTTATTTTTGTGATTCGGCACAACCTAACAGGTTATGCTACGAAAAAGGGAACGGATTTGGCACGGTGGTGAAATTCTGATACTGATCTTTGCCGCGCAGCAAAATCGGTTTCCATGGGCGTTTCAGCGAATTATCCTCTGCTTGCTTCACTGATGGCGGGATATATCGGACTGTTAAACCGCAGCGACGCCGTGTAGAATGGTTTGGCAAGCTGCCGTGAATTATCTGTCCATGATGGATAGACATTTCACCTGCTTTTAAGACTAAATCAACCGCAGTCTCTGCATCCGCTTCGGTGACCGGGACTTCTTGATTGATGCTCAGTAGGTTGCCTTCCTGTTCAGATTTACCGTGCTCCTGAACACCTTTATGGTGGCTCCCCGGAATTACCCGCATACATCCGTTTCCCGTGTCGCTGTCATCTATAGCATACCAAGCAGTAATCGCATCTGGAGGCTCAAGTCCCCAATAGGTCACATCTTGGTGCCACGCAACGAATTTCTTCTTTGGCCCATACTTGCAAAAAAAGTGCGTTGCTAACAGCATCACATCTGGACCGATAAGTGCTTCTATGACATCAACGATTTTTGGATGCGTAGCAAGGTCCCAAATAAATTGATAATCAAAGTGCCAATCAATGAGACCGATTTCGCATTTCTCTGCACCGACTTCTGCTTCTAATGCATCGTATTCCTTACGAAAATGTGAGGCTTCAGCATCTTCAGCAACGTGGATACTGGTTAAAAATCCATCTTTTTGATATGTTTCTAAAAGCTGTTCGTTTGTGGTTTCCATGTAATGCCCTCTCTTATGAAAGTTCTGGTAGTTTCCACTGGCGAAACCATTGTGAATCTTCTGGTGGCGGTTCACCTGTGTTTTGCATCGTCTGAAAGGTCTTCAAAGCAGGTGTCACCTGTTCTGTCCAAATCTTTTCAACTTCTTCAAAGGTTACGGGTTGGCGTTCAGTGATATTCTGTTGTGTGTATGCATCAAGCAATTCCTGCATCTTGTTGCCGAGCCATGCGACTTCATCGTTCACCATACGCTCACCGATGCGCCGGTCTGAGTCGTAAGCATTGCCGCCCATTGCGAAGTGGGGACCTGGTGCGTCTTTTGCTGGCATCCGAGACATGTCAACGCAGTTCGGTTCTAACGCCCATAATAACGATGTTTCAACCCTACCTGCGTGGTCTGCACCATCACCTTGTTTACTGAAACCGATGTGATTTGCCTCAAAATCAGGTAGTCCATATAAACGCATCGCAAAGTGCGGTTGAATCAATTCCAGCAGTGTTTTGAGGTCTTGCCAATTCGGTCCATAATGCCCTGTGAGGAAGATAGCAGCGTGAAATCCGAGCGCATCGGCAGCACGGACATGATAGCACACATTTTTGAAGTGTTGCCATGCGGGCATAGCTGTCATCCAACTTCGCACCTCACCGACATTCTGCTGTGCCCAGTTCGCATACATCCCGTGTTCATGGATATGCCAATAGTCAGGGGGTGCCACAATACCGCCATGCGTTTGTGCAGCACGACACGCAATTGCATGTGCTTTGAGTGCATCAAGCCCGACTGTGTTTTGCGGCCCGTGCGGTTCGCAGAGACCATAAGTAAAATAGACACCTGGGTATGCCTCAAAAGCAGCTTCTAATTCATCAGGGAACATCCGTTCCCAGCGCACCTCGTTTTGCATTATTTTCTCCTCAAATTTGGACAATTTAGATTACTATTCCTATTCTTTCCAATCCTTGAAAACAACACCACATCGTGGACACTGTGTAGACCAACCCGTCTGCCGCTGCCCGCAATTTGGGCAAAACAACCTTACCCCCGTACTGTGTGCATAAATCCAAATTATCGCTATAATAACAAAAGGTATTATCATTATGATAGTTTCAGCCAACTTTCTTCTCCTGGATTTCCTATTCAACAGAGTGACCTTTAGTTTAAGACATCCTTTGCAGGTCTGTCATATTCAAAGCTCTGCAAATCTTCTTAGCACCGGCAAGATTAGGTTGCAGTTCAAATGCCAAAAGTAAAACCTTTCGTGCTTCTGAAAACAGATCGATTTCAACATAGAATTCAGCAATCTTTTTGTACATCCATGCAGTTTCACGCTTCGGCAGTTTTAATGCATGAATTTTCGTCAATGGAAGCTGATCCATCTGTTCATATCCTTCAGCACTGAAATGATAGAGATAGATTCTCTTGAGACGTTCTTTTACCTCTTTAATAAAGTGCTTAAAACAGGGACGTTGCCCTTCCGCGGATAACAGAGACTCATAAATTTGCATTGCCAACTCAATTTTTCGGTGACGTTCGAGGGTAGAAACATCTCCATTGGAAAAACCAAGATTTTGATATGCTTCGGCAATAAGAAATTCGCAATCTCTACTATCTTCGTAGTTGAAGAAATCATCAATACACCATTTCGTGCCCTTCTTTTCACATTTTCGGCACAGTTGCTCATAAATGGAAATACCAGTCTCGTAGTTTTGATGGAGTAGTGCTTGGAACAACAATTCTAAATCGGTATAGTCCTGATCAAGTCTACTGCGTCTGTCAAAATATGAACGATATGATTTCTTCTGACGGTCAATGTTCTGGAGGATTCGATCATAGTCAGATTTGCGTTTTTGGTCTTGCAAAACATCGTAAGCGTTACAGACCTCTCGAAACTTATGTTCGGCATGCGCAACTTCATCCGGCCCAAAGTTGATGTGAAGTTTATCGGGATGGTATCGTTTGGCAAGTTTGCGGAATGCTTGTTTTATTTCGGACGCAGTCGCATTTCGACCAATCTCTAAAATTTGATAGTAGTTTGGAATCTGCATGGATATACTAAGTCTACTGAATAGATATAGTATTATAATTCCATGTAATATAGGATTTGTCAAGTGAAAATTTGGACTGCGGGTGTGTAAAGTTTTTGTCACTTATCTGTCTGAATCGTTGATTTGGTGATAATCCGAGATTCAGACATACATGCCAAATATTTACACATCCAATTTGGACTGGAGATGTCCAATTTCCTGTTTTACAAAAGTAAACTATAGAAAAAAAGTTGCATGCTTGCTACAAACGTGATATAATTATTGTAATTTGGTTGAATGTATAAAAACGATATTACCAGAGATACACACCTCCAGATTTGCACAGGGGTTCTCTCGTCATGAGAGTCTGATGCAAATATGAAGGGGGTGGACGTATAAACCCAATGCGGAGTCTTGCGGCTCCAGTAAACCCAGGAGGTTATTTTTGGCAGTTACAATGAAAGAACTCCTTGAATGCGGAGTTCACTTTGGTCACCAAACCAGGCGCTGGAACCCGAAGATGGCAGAGTACATCTTCGCTGAACGAAATGGAATCTATATAATTGATTTGCAGAAAACGTTAAGAATGCTCGAAACTGCAGTGGAATTTGTCCAAGGCATTGCTGCAGGCGGCGGCACAGCGCTTTTTGTCGGCACAAAACGGCAATCCCAGGAAACTGTATTTGAGGAAGCAGTTCGATGCAGCATGTATTACGTCAATCACCGTTGGCTCGGCGGCATGTTAACAAACTTCCAGACAATCCGACAAAGTATCAGTAGGTTAGATGAACTTGAGGCAGAAGAAACAAGCGGTGAACTTGAAAAACGCCCGAAAAAAGAGATCATCCGTCTAAGACGAGAAAAGGGGAAATTATCAAATAATCTTACCGGTATCAAAGAGATGTCCGTACTCCCCGAAGTCGTTATTGTTACGGATACACGAAAGGAACACACTGCTATTGCTGAAGCAAACAAACTCGGTATCCCGATAATTGCGATAGTAGATACGAACTGCGATCCTGATCCGATTGACCTACCGATTCCAGGCAACGATGATGCTATTCGCTCAATTCGGTTAATTTGTGCTGTTTTAGCAGAAGCAGTAATTGAAGGACGTGGCGATGCATTAGAAGGCAAACAAACTGAAGAAGAAACAGCAAAGCCCGAAGAAACTCAGATTGATAGAGTTGCTGAAGCTGAACGACATGAGGAACAGACAGCACAGATTTTAGACGCCGAGCAGCTTTCTGCCGAACCTGAAGCAATTGGCGACAGCGAACAACGGCAAGCACGTCAACCACGTCCAAAAAGAAGGACAGGACGATCCCGAAGAAACCCACAGTAGTTTTACACGCAAAGATATTTCGAATGGTCGTCATAAATAACTGAATACAAGACTGAAAGTCTTTAACTTTAGCATTCAAAACATGGTGCTTGGAACCAAATTTGAATCTAATACCATTTCTCAAAAATAACTTCTCTTAAAGAAATAGACCGTTCAATGTGAATGCCACACGCGCATTCACCACGCGCAATTCATTGCGCCTCTCACTTTTTTTCAAAAGAGAAAATAATTTATAGAATTGGTATAAATTGGAGGAAATATGGCAATTACAGCAAAAATGGTCAGTGAACTCCGTTCGCGTACGGGTGCCGGAATTATGGACTGCAAAAAGGCATTAACAGAAACGGATGGAGATGTAGACGCTGCGATTAAGAAATTGCGCGAGCAAGGCTTGCGCGCTTCTGAAGTCAAAGGCGGACGAGCAACTGAAGAAGGACTTATCTTTTCCTATATCCATCCAGGGAACCGCATCGGTACTTTAGTTGAATTAAATTGCGAAACCGACTTTGTCGCTCGCACAGAGCAGTTTCAAAAATTAGCAACAGAAATCGCTATGCAAGTCGCCGCGGCCAAACCCAGATATGTCAGCGAAGAGGAAGTCCCCGCCGGCGAACTTGAGGCTGAAAAAGCAATTTTAAAAACGCAGGCACTACAAGAAGGTAAACCTGACCATATTGTTGATAAAATTGTTGAAGGACGGCTTTCTAAGTTTTATTCGGAAGCATGTCTGTTAAAACAACCGTACATCCGCGATGCCGATAAAACCATTGAGGACCTTGTCAAAGATGCAATCGCGCAACTCGGCGAGAATATCGTTGTCAAACGTTTTGTACTCTACGTCCTCGGACAATAGAAGTTGTCCCACAAACTGTTAGTTTGTGCTTATGAGTCCGCAAACTAAATGAAGTAAAAAAAATAATTCGGTAATGTGGCAAGGACCGAATTAAAAAATTAATCTTCGGACAGCTTGCACTACAGAAGTGTTCCATTAATTATAGGTTTTACTGTACATCGGGATCTGCGAACCAGAAAGGAATAGGTAATTCAGATGCAAGAAGTACTGAAAAATGCCGAATCACGAATGAAGAAAACGGTCGAATCCACAGCAGCAAAGTTGTCGCATGTCCAAACAGGGCGTGCTACCACAGCGTTGTTAGACCAAGTTACGATCAATTACTACGGTAGCAAAACCCCATTAAATCAAGTCGGGACAATTACGACACCGGAACCACACCAACTTGTTATTCAACCTTGGGACAAAACGTTAATTACGGAAATTGAAAAAGCAATTGCGCTTTCTGATTTAGGACTCGCCACCAGTAACGATGGCAGTATTGTGCGGATACAGGTACCAGAGTTGACAACTGAACGGCGTGTTGAACTCACGAAACTCGTAAAGAAATTAGCTGAAGAAGGTAGAGTCGCTATTCGGAACATCCGCCGAGATGCAAACGATGCCATTCGCAAACTTGAAGGCAGTGATGCAGGTTCAGGCGGACGAAGAAGCAAAGGCAGAGGCGGCGATAAAAAAAGTAGTCGCAGTGATGCTGACCCTGTACAGAAGTTAACCGATACCTACGTTGACCAAATCAACGATTTAGCTGATGCAAAAGAATCTGAACTGTTAGAGAACTAATTATGTTTTGGCGGCGAGCTTTGAGTGTTGTAGTGCTGGTCCCGCTAATCCTCCTGATAATCTATTGGGGCGATTGGTTTTACCTGCTGCTCATTTCCGCTGCTGTCCTCATGATGCAGATTGAATACTGTAGATTAGCGGGTAACTTCGGGAGCAAATTGAATCCGGTGATACCTGTGATTCTGACGGTAGCGTTCTGTTTGTTAGCGTTTCGCTTGGATTCACCAATAGAAAAGGCAACTACCTCGCTCATCCTGTTCAGTTTCTTTGTCGTTGTGTTTATTTATGCTTTCGCATCAAGCATATTCCGAGGAAAAGTCGCAGGAGAATTACTTTCCGTCACCTTAAAACTAACAGGAATCCTGACAATCGGATGGTCATTCGGTTATCACTGCATCCTCTTACGAAAAGCAGAACCAGTGGGCATGCAACTTATTTTCTTGCTAATTGGAACAATTTGGTGCAGCGATACAGGGGCATATCTCATTGGGAGAGCAGTCGGAAAACATAAACTTAGCACACCAATTAGTCCGCGTAAAACGGTTGAAGGCACTATTGCAGGTTTTGTTGTTGGAACTTTGGTCAGCATGGCACTTGGCGAGCTCCTTTTACCAGAAACCCTCTCTTTAGTACACGCGGCTATTATAGGTCTGCTATTAAGTGTTTTGGGGCAACTTGGTGATTTGAGCGTATCGCTTATGAAACGCACTGCCGGTGTCAAAGACTCTGGCGATTTCATACCCGGACACGGCGGGTTTCTTGACAGATGTGATAGTTTAATCTTTAGTGCCCCTGTCCTTTACTATTTTCTTGCATTAACAGGTCTTGTTTCATAAGTCCGCCCATGTAGACTTTTCGCTGACGCATCTATCTTTACATTAGAAAATGGGCAATACCCACAAAGTGGCATTTATTTTAAAGAAAGTGAGTGCTACGGCACTGCCATCATAGATAAAACACATGAAACACATTGCCATTTTGGGCAGTACCGGTTCTATTGGAAAAAATGCCCTCAACGTTGTTAAAACGCATAGTGAAGAATTTAATGTTGTCGCACTCGCCGCGAATAAGGATGTTGACACACTTGAACACCAAGTACGCCAATTTCGTCCAAGGTTAGCAGCACTCAATGATCCCGCAGCAGCAGCTCGGTTACGTGAACGTCTACATGATCTCAATAGCACTGAAGTTCTCTCTGGTGTCAAGGGAATTCAAGCCGTAGCCACTATCAAAGAAGCGGACCAGGTTTTAGATGGAATGGGCGGAAGTGCGGGATTGTTACCTACACTATCTGCCATCCACGCGGGAAAAGACATCGCCTTTGTGAACAAAGAGGTGATGGTGATGTGTGGGCCCATCGTGATGGACGCAGTCCGAAAAAATAAGGTAAATTTAATACCTATAGATGGCGAGATGAGTGCTATCTTTCAATGTTTTGAGGGAGCACGAGACCGACAAGTTGACATACATAGGTTAATATTAACTGCCTCTGGCGGGCCGTTTCGTGATACACCAAAAGATGAACTTTATAAAGTAACACCGCAACAGGCACTTCGCCATCCGAATTGGGATATGGGCGCGAAAATTACGATCGATTCCGCTACCATGATGAACAAGGGACTGGAAGTCATCGAAGCAAAGTGGTTGTTTGATATTGAACTTGATAAAATTGACATTGTTATCCACCGAGAAAGTATCATTCATTCAATGGTTGAATGGACAGATGGATCAACACTTGCACAGTTGGGACCGACGGATATGCGAATTATGATTCAGTACGCCTTGACATATCCCAATAGACTCTCAACACCAGTTCCACGGTTAGACCTATGTGAATCTCGTACGCTGCATTTTGAACCGGTTGACAAAGACAAGTTCCCTTGTATCTCACTTGCGTACACTGCAGCAGAAGTCGGCGGCACACTTCCCGTTGTGCTTAGCAGTGCGGATGAGATCGTGGTAGAGGCTTTTCTTGAGGAACGGATCGGATTTATGGATATTCCTGCTATTTTAGAATGCGTTATGAACAAACATGTCGTAATTACCGATCCCTCACTTGAAGACGTTCTTGAAGTTGACCAGTGGACAAAATCAACAACCCGTTCAATTATAAAAGATAAAAGATAAATCACATTATTGCAAATGCTTAAATAAATACCGATTTTTGCAATCATTCAATAGGAGACATACAATGGAATTTTTTGAACCAATTCTTGCAATTATTCCGGGCATCAAAGCAGTCCTTCTTGCAATTATTGCGCTCGGTTTTCTTATTTTTATTCATGAACTCGGACACTTCCTCGCTGCAAAGCGGGCGGGAATTAAGGTGAACACTTTCTCGATCGGTTTTGGTCCAAAAATTGTTGGATTTAAACGGGGAGAAACAGAATACAAACTCTCTTGGTTGCCGTTCGGTGGATATGTGCAAATGGAAGGTGAAAATCCAAGCGAACAGACTGGTGCTGAGGGTGAATTTGGGAGTGCTCCGCTCGGTAGTCGTGCGTTCGTTGTCATTGCAGGACCTGCTGTGAATCTCTTGTTCGGCATATTAGCGTATTGGTGTGTTTTTAGTGTAGGGCTCAACGCTGATGCTGTCCGGTTTTACAACGCATTTACGGGGCAATCTATTGACAAAACTCAAGAGGGTGTTCAGATAGGTTGGCTCGCTGACGATGGGCCCGCTGCTGTCGGAGGTATGATGCCTGGAGACACAATTGTTTCAGTAAATGGGTACCGAATTTCAAATTGGGAAACTTTTAGCCAGGAAATTCAGCTTAACCCTGAAAAAGAATTGGAACTTGTTGTGCAACGGGATGGAAATCTGAAAACCCTCACTGTAGTGCCTGAAGCAGTATCTAATCCAAGAGTTGAATACGGCAGGCTTAATGTGCTAAAACAAGACGATGTTATCATATCAAAAATTGATGAAGGAAGTTTGGCAGCACAAGCTGGTCTCAAAGTAGGCGATCAAATTGATACCATCAATGGACAGAAAATATATAACGTACCAAACTTTGGAATGGGGATTTGGAACCCCGAATCCGAGTGGATCGGGACAAAATATCGAGCACTTTACAACAGCATTGACCAAAACAAAGATACTCTTGAACTTGGAATTAGACGGGGTGATGAAACACTCTTCTTTCAACTTCCTGTGCAATGGCAAATGAAGGTAGATGTTGAGAAAAATAGCACCGCACAAAAGGCGGGTATAAAAACGGAGGATATCCTTGCCACTTTTAATGGAAAAGTGGTTGATAGTAAATCGCTTCATTCTGAACTAAAGGCAGCGGTGAACAATTCGGTAACGCTTGGATTAATACGAGAGGGAGCCGAAAGAACAGTAACGCTCTCTCCCGCAGATGTTACAAAACCTGACTTAGAAAGAACTTTTTATGGATTGACATGGTACACTTCCCTTAGCGGTATGGAATTGAAAGCGCCAGAAATACCTACGCAAAGGTATAACTTATTCTCTGCATTTGGAAAAGGACTTGAAGCCACTTGGCTTACGTGTACATCTATCACTCGAATCCTAAGACGGTTAATCAACGGAGAAGTGTCACCAAGTCACCTTTCGGGACCGATCGGTATTGTGCATATTACGAGTGAGTCTGCAAAGGTCGGTTTAACCAGTGTCCTGTTTTTCATCGGGTTTATCAGTATTAATCTCGCTATTGTTAATTTACTCCCAATTCCAATTGCTGATGGGGGACATCTTCTCTTTTTTGCTATGGAGAAAATCCGTGGGCGACCTGTACCACGGAAAGCACAGGAAATCATTCAACAAGTCAGCTTTATCCTTCTCATCGCGTTTTTTCTATATATCACTTGGTTTGATAGTCTAACACTGTTTCATAACCTGCGTAACTGATAGACGTATAAGGGAAACACATGGATAGAGACAACCTCAGAGAAGAATATCTACAAATTGTTGCAACTGTGAGGGAACACGTGGCAGAACAACTTCAACTCGGTTTGTTTGAAACGGAAAAAAATGAATCTGAACCTGAATCCAAATTCGCAGGTTTTGATTTATCTGCTTTAGATACCGATGCGCAAGGTTGCACTAAATGCAAATTGCACGAAGGACGAAATACCGTCGTTTTTGGTGTAGGAAACCCGAATGCTGATCTCATGTTTATCGGTGAAGCACCCGGTGCTGATGAAGATAAACAAGGCGAACCTTTTGTCGGCAGAGCCGGGCAATTGCTCACAAAAATCATTGAGGCGATGAAATTAACCCGCGATGATGTCTACATCGCTAATGTGTTGAAATGTCGTCCACCCGGCAACAGAAACCCAGAACCAGATGAGGTGGAAACATGCAGCCCCTACCTCATACGACAAATAGAGCTAATTCAACCAAAGATCATTGTAGCACTCGGTAGTTTTGCAGCTAAAATGATGCTTGATACGAAAACAGGGATTACGGCGCTCCGTGGAAAATTTCATGAGTATGCTCTCGCCCACCAGAGTGACAATGCGCCTGTTATTATGCCGACCTATCATCCGGCATATCTGCTCCGCAATCCAAACGCGAAACGCGAAGTCTGGGAAGACATGCAACAGGTGATGGAACTTTTAGATAAAGATTAATATGCTCTCTGGGACATAAGACAAATGAGTTTCGCAAACATCGCTTTTCCTATTGCAGTCAACCGACTATTCACTTACTCCGTACCAAAATATCTGGATGCAATTGTGCAACCCGGCGTGCGTGTATTAGCACCTTTTCACGGAGATAAGCTGGAAGGGGTTGTTGTAGAACGGGTAAATGAAACCGATTTAGCACCTGATAAGATTAAGAATATTACCGACTGTCTTGATGAAGAACCAACATTTTCCGAAGAACTACTTGAACTCACAAAATGGATGGCTGACTACTACTTATCTTCAAGGGGAAACGCTCTTTTTTCGGCAGTTCCTGCGGCCGTGCGGAACCAAAAACAGCAACTAATACAACTACGGTCTGAATACACTGCCCCGACAGGAAAAGTCCAAAAACAGATAGTTACACTTTTGGAAACGGAAGGCTCCCTCTCTCCATATCAGCTTGCCCGCCGTATTGGTGCGAGTTCTACCAGGCTGCGTCCGAAAATTACAGCACTCCGAGAAAAAGGTGTTATTGATATTAAAGTTACACACAAACCGAAAGCGACTGCCCAGTTTACGAATGTTGCTACCTTAAACTTACCCCGTGCAGATATTGAGGCAGAAATTGCTGAATTAACATCTGGTGACGATGGATATGGAAATTCGACTAATCAGAATACAAGACGCGTACCTCATGCAGCGGCTGTCAAACATGCCAAAATCCTACAAATCCTGCTTGACGAAGATGCACCAGTCGCCATATCTGAACTGACAAAACAAGTGCGGGCAAGCAATTCGCTCCTTCGTACACTTGAAAGACGCGGATTCATTAAAATTACGCGCGCCGCAGCAGTGCGTAACCCATTGAGTTCTCAATCTGTCGCACCAACACAACCCCTCACTTTGAATGAAGCACAAGCTGCTGCATTTACTGAACTTCAATCCGAAAATGGCTCAAATAAAACTTTCTTACTTCACGGCGTAACGGGTAGTGGTAAAACCGAAGTATATATGCAGACAATGGCACAAATTCTTGAAAGCGGAAAATCGGTTATTGTACTTGTGCCAGAGATTTCTCTTACACCGCAAACCGCCTCACGATTTATTGGACGTTTCGGAGAGCGCGTGGCTGTGCTTCACAGTCGCCTCAGTAATGGTGAACGTTTTGACCAGTGGCATCGTATCCAAAAAGGGGACGCTGATATTGTCATAGGACCCCGTTCTGCTGTTTTTGCCCCTGTCAAGAAACTTGGATTGCTAATTATTGATGAAGAACATTCGGATTCCTATAAATCGGACACAGCACCACGCTACCATGCCAGAGAGGTAGCACAGAAACGCACCGAGCTTGCAAACTGCCCATTAATTCTCGGCAGTGCAACCCCGTCCCTTGAAAGTTTTTTTCAAGCACAGAAGGGTAACTACAAACTCCTTAGCCTTCCTTCACGAGTCTTGGACAGAAAAATGCCTGAAGTCCATATCGTTGACATGCGAGATGAACTAAAAAACGGAAATCGCACTATCTTCTCCGAACTTCTCAGAAGTGCAATTGATGACCGACTCCAAAAACGTCAGCAAATTATCCTTTTCCTTAACAGGCGCGGGCATTCAAAATATGTTTTCTGTCGTACTTGTGGATATACTGAAAGGTGTGAAAACTGCTCAATTTCATTGACATTCCACTTTGAAACAAAAAAGTTGGTTTGCCATCATTGTGGTCATAAACGCGATACGCACCCGTCATGTCCAGATTGTGGTAGTCCGGCAATTGACTACTTCGGACGTAGAGGGTTCGGCACTGAAACCGTAGAGCGAGAAGTGCAAAAGGCATTTCCAACAGCGAACATCAAGAGATTTGATGCTGATTCTACCGCAAAGAAAGATGCACATCAGCATATTTTAGAGGACTTCCAAAACCAGAAAATTGATATATTAATAGGCACTCAGATGGTGGCAAAAGGGTTAGACTTTCCAAACGTGACGCTTGTTGGCGTCATTGTGGCGGACACAGCCTTAAATCTACCCGATTTCCGAGCGAGCGAACATACATTTAGTCTGCTCACGCAAGTCGCTGGACGTTCAGGACGCGCTGAAGTCGCAGGTGAGGTTATCATTCAAACCTATATGCCGGACCACTACTGCATTTCAGCCGCACAAACGCATGACTATATCGGTTTTTACAAAAAAGAGGTTGATGCACGAAGTGGATTACAGTATCCGCCTTTTTCACACGTCGCTACGCTTCTACTACGAGGCAAAAATGAAAACGAGGTCATTGATGCTGCGAATGCTATGGGTGGTCATCTGCAAATTTGGCAAACCGACGCGTTTCCAGAGGTGAAAATTTTAGGTCCTGCGCCTGCACCGCTTTCAAAAATCGATGGAAAATTTCGGTGGCGTTTTCTCCTCCGAAGTAAAAATGTTGAAAAAATAAGTCAACTCCTTCAACGCTTAAATGATGAGCTGCCACATGCAATAAAATCAAACGCTATTGAATGTGTTATAGATATTGATCCAACCAATACTTTGTAATACTATATTAACCCAATGTGTAGGAAAAAATAAGCAGAATTACCCTGCACCATTTTTAAAGGAATTAATCATATATGGGCAACCGGATATTTGAAAAACTTGCTGATACAGAGATACTTGCGAAAAGTCCTATTCTCGTTTTTGCCGCTGATCCACTTGCATCGGCAGGCATTAAAGGTCTTGGACAGGTCCAACATCCAAAACCACACTATCGCACCCACGCTGAGTTTTTACAACTGCAACGCGACTTAGCTGCAGATGGACAGCTTGATGGACTTCTAATGACACCCGCGGATGCTGAAACATTGGCACTCGATGAAAACCTTTTTGAAAGCACGCCTATCACACCTATTGTCCGAATGAATTCGGAAACAGCTATTTGGAACCCGCGTTTTGGTGTCTATACTTCGCGACCGTCAATGCCTTTTCAAACGGTGTTTCCGGAAGACATGCAACGGTATTGTGAAAACCTTATCGGTCCGGCATTGGATTGCCGAGTCAGTCTCGGATTATATTCAATTACCCTAAACAACGATCCTATTGTTGACGAACGGATGTTACAGGCTTATGTGCAATTCGCCCATGTTGTTGGTGAAATTGAAGGATTCGATCATCTATTAGAGGTGTTTTTACCGAATGTAAAATTGCCGGGAATGGATGAAGAAAAGCGAGGGATGTACGTTGCTGATTCTATCGTCCGCACGATGAGTTATCTCCGCAAACACCAACGTCCGCGGTTTATCAAAACTGCATACACAACTGCTGATGTTTGGACTGAATTATGCCAATTTGATACAACACTTGTGATCGGTGCTTTGGGCGGTCCGAGACAAAACGCCCGTAGCACATTTGCCCTTGCACATAACGTTGTGCAGAACGGTGGACGCGCCATCCTGTTTGGTCGTACTATCTTCGGTGAAGACGATCCTATCAGTTTTGTGCGATGCCTTCGTCGTGTGCTTGATAGGGAGTTTGATCCGCAAACTGCACATGCTGAATATCAGAAAAACCTCCGAACTCAGACGCTATAATGAAGAGACTTTTTTAACAATCCCAATGCATTATCAACGATTGGTGCAGTTTCCTAACCGAACCATAACTGTCAATTTAAGGAATATTATCTGTCCTTTGGATGTGTTCAGTCCAGAAATTAATGTCGAATGCGCGTTTGGGCAGCTCTTATATTCTGTAGGAGCGAGCTGTGCTCCCGACATCGGACAAACAGCTGCGAACGAAGCTCGCTCCTACAGAAACATCGGGCTTCCAAAGCTCTCCAACAAGAAAATCAGGCACTAAATTGACAGTTAGGGTGCGGTTTCCCAACCGCACCCTCAGCGAAACAGATCCCATTAATTTGGTATAACTGGATTAACATAGTAAAACCTATAATTAATAGGACGCTTCTGTAGCGCAAACTGTATGAAGTTTAAGTTATTAATTCGGTAATGTGGCGAGGTTTCCTAACCTCGCTAAATTACCCAATTTATTTTTTAATCTTCATTTAGTTTGCGTCCTATGGATGCACAAACTAACAGTTTGATGCTCAACTAATGTTGTCGGCTATGTTTCTAAAACAGGTTTATCAAAATGTCCCAATACTTTCAAGTTCACTATAACTTAATCTTTGGACAGTTTGCGCTACAAAAGAATTGCTTAGACCGAACTCACGTTATCAATACATGTGCTCATCATGAGGGTCTGCAGCTTCAGAGAAATCAGGCGGTTCTTCAATCTCTGTAATCAATGTCTCCGTAGTCAAGAGTAACCCCGCAATACTTGAGGCATTCTGTAGTGCCGACCTAACAACTTTTGTCGGATCAATCACACCGTATTCCAGCATATCTCCGTATTCCTCTGTTGCCGCGTTGAATCCGTAGTTTCCTTCACCACCCTCAACTTGTGCAAGAACAACGGCACCTTCTAAACCAGCATTTTCAGCGATTGCACGGGTAGGAGCACGTAAAGCTTCTCGGACGATGCTAAGCCCCGTCCTTTGGTCTCCCTCAAGTTCAAGAGTTTCAATTCCTGCAATAGCACGTAAGAGCGCCGTTCCTCCGCCAGGGACAATACCTTCTTCAATAGCGGCACGGGTAGCAGAAAGAGCATCCTCACAACGTGCCTTTTTCTCTTTCATTTCCACTTCAGTCGCCGCACCAACATTAACAACAGCAACACCGCCTGCCAGTTTTGCAAGACGTTCTTCAAGTTTTTCACGATCATATTCAGAGGTCGTGTCTTCAATCTGTGTGCGTATTTGTGCGATCCTACCGTCAATGCTCTCTTTCGCGCCGAAACCTCCCACAATAGTGGTGTTATCTTTATCAATCGTAACGCGTTGAGCGGTTCCCAACATGCCGACGACGATATTTTCTAAACGGATGCCAGCGTCTTCAGAAATAACTTGACCCGCTGTCAAGATAGCAATATCTTCCAACATTTCCTTGCGTCTGTCACCGAATCCGGGAGCCTTAACAGCTGCAACTTGTATTGTTCCCCGAAGTTTATTGACTACTAATGTAGATAACGCTTCGCCTTCTACATCCTCAGCAATAATTAACAAGGGGCGACCAAGTTGTAATACCTTTTCCATAATCGGTGCGATGTCTATTACTGCACTGATTTTCTCTGTATTAATCAGAATAAATGGGTTCTCCAATTCAACGACCTGCGCTTCCATGTCTGTAACAAAATGAGGCGATAGGAATCCTCGGTCAAACTGCATTCCCTCAACAATGTCAACGGTGGTTTCAGAGGTTCTGCCCTCTTCAATAGTGATAGCACCGTCATTTCCAACCTTCTCAATTGCGTCTGCTATAAGGGTACCGATATTACTATCATTGGCAGGATCATTGGCTGCAATTGATGCTACCTGCAAGATTTCGTCATGTGTGTTAACTTCACGACTTTGGGCAGCGATCGCACTCACAACCGCGTTTACGCCTTTGTCAATGCCAATTTTCAACTGCATTGGGTCAGCCCCAGCAGTAACATTTTTCAAACCTTCATGCAGAATTTCCTGCCCTAACAATGTAGCCGTAGTTGTTCCATCACCAGCAACATCGTTTGTTTTCGTAGCAATGGATTCCAGCAATTGGGCACCCATATTTTCATACGGGTCTTCAAGTTCAATTTCTTTTGCGACGGTGACACCATCACATGTTACCAGCGGTGCGCCGAAAGATTTTTGGATAACCACATTACGTCCCCGTGGACCGAGTGTGACTTTTACCGCGTTGGCGAGTGTATCGGCGCCTCGTTTGAGTGCTACCCTCGCCTCCTCATCAAAGATTATTTGCTTTGCTGGCATTAAATTCCTCCTCAAATGATTCTAAAATGGTTTTTTGTTTATGTATATTGAGATGTTTAAATTATAGCATGCATGAAACGTAAAGTCAATTTTTTTAGTCCTACAGCAGGGCTATTTAGTTTTAAGAGTTTTTCGTTATTGAGGTTTACTCAAAGTCAATGCTCCAGGCCGGTAGGTGCGGTTTCCCAATCGCACCTTATGCGTCAATTTAAGAAATGAATCTGCTTTTACGAGTATCTACTACACGGTAGGAGCGGTTTCCAACCGCTCCGTATTATCCAATATGCTCTTGGGGGAGTGAATTAACGCTGAATACGCGTCTGGTATTCAGCGGGTTTTCAACGCCGATATATAGCGCTTACAAAGCTCTCCCACAAAGAACTTTACCGCTTGTTGTCCGCAACTCATATAAGCCCGATGCGGTTAGGAAACCGCACCTACCGGCCTGGGGTATACCGAAAACTAAATAACCCTGGTCCTATAGGGTGTGTAAATATTTTGGCAAAGTTGGGCTAAGGTGCGTTGTCTGAGACGTTTCCCATTTTGCTGTCAAAAACTTTACACACTCAGTCCTACGCACAAAACCATTTAATAGAAAGAATTTCTACTGGGCAATCAAGGATAGAAATGATTAAGCATCTCTCATTCATTTTTTGGGGAAGGCACCGCCGGTTCCACATACAATGTCTTTTCGTGCGTGTAGTGGACATAACCTGCAACATTGCCTTTACGTTTCACAACATAGCGTGCCCAGGTATAGTCTACGGGAACGTAACTGGAATGATGTGCTTTGCTGTAGTATGCAGCGAGTTGTGCGGCTTGTAATAAGGTGGGCATTGGGATGTCGGGACGATTTTCTGGGTTACGGATGATGACATGCGAACCATGAATCTGCTTGGCATGGAGCCACATATCACGGGGTTTGGCTATCTGGCGTAAAAGCAAATCATTAGATTGACTATTACGCCCAACGTAGATATGAAAACCGTTGGTAGAGATATACTTACGATAGGGACCTTCACTGATTTCCTGTTGCCGCTTGTTTCGTTGCTGCGTTTTCAGATATCCACTTTCAATAAATTCAGCATGGAGACGACTTAATGCCTCAAGCGTCTCCGCCGATTCCACTTTGACTTCATAAGAATTTAAAACTTCTTGTTCTGCTTCAAGTTCAGCAAGCCGCTGTTGTATCTGAGAATATCCGCGTTTTGCTTTGGTGTATTTTTTGAAATAAGTTTGGGCATTGTCGGATGGCGTTAACTCAGGATTCAGCGGAATTGTTAGTGCTTCAAGTTCAGGACTATAATAATTTTGTAATGAAACTTGTTTTTGCCCACGCGTAATTTTATTAAGATTTGCAAGTATCAGTTCGCCTTGAATGCGATAATCTTCAGATTTTTCCGCTCGTTCCAAATCTTCACATAGCTTTTTCTTTTTTCGCTGCAAAAGATTTTTCTGTTTTTCCAACGCTTGCCTCAACGTGTGTTTTTCCGATGCCTTGTTCTCTTTCAAAGTGATTGCCTCATAATAAGTTGTAAGTGCTTCGCTCATTGAGTCAAAAACTTGAGAGGTGGCATTTGGAAATTGGTGTAATAGCATTGGCGAGGCAGCTAAAGGATTCTCACTGTCCATAAGCAGTTGTGGTGAGGCGTAACTCGGATCGAAGCAAGCAATTACTTGTTGGTATGCCTCCCATAGTTCAGTTTTTTCCGCGCGTGCGACTATCTCCTTCGCGAGCGTTGGACTAAGTCCGTCAATCTCATTGAAAAGAGATTTCCAAGTCACGTCCGATGTCCGAAAAAGTTCTGTAAATGCATCTTTTTCCAGAGTCAGGGGATCCAACTTCTCCTGCTGCGGTGGTAATGAGTAGATTTCACTGGGCAATACCTCTCGGTATCGACTCACTGTTTCGTCAATATGTTTTAGGCATTCCAAAATTCTATTATCAGTTTCGTCAATCAGAATGATATTGCTGTGTTTTCCCATAAACTCAGCGATGATTGCTTTCGGAGGCGGTTGAATTGGTTCATCAGATTTAGGTTGGACGGTGATTTTCAAAATCCTATCCCAACCGAGTTGTTCAACTTCGGTGATAATACCGTGTTTAAGATGTGTTGAAAGAAAGTCAGCGAAATAGGACTGTTTTTGTCCAGGAGGTGGTTTTTGCATTAGGTGCGCGCGAGCATGCACAGAATGAGCAGATAAACTGAACCAGCGAGTTTGTGCGCCTTGCCCGATCTTAAATGAAAATGTGGTCGGGTTTGCTTGTTCAATGTGCCGAATTGTGCCACCTAAAAGTGTCTGGCGTAACTCGTGCGTAACAAGGCGAAGGGCTAAACTGTCAAAAGACATGGGAGGAGTCTCTCTTTGCGGATTTCCAACGAATGATGAAATGGCGCGCTTATCAAGTTAACGATTCCGATTTTGATCTGGCATTACGCTACTTGTACCTAATGGTATCGCTTCAAATCTGGCACCATCCTACGGAGTTGTTTCTGAATCTCTGATGGAACGCGCGGGTTAAATGGGCCTCCGGTGCCTGCTTCAATATCATCAAAACCACTTAAAATCATTGTTTCAACAACGGCAGAATAATTATAGACCCGCTCGTTCATAAAACGTATCTCTTCAAGCGGTGCAATCTCTGCTTCAATGCGTGCAGAGGTTTCGTAATCGCCACGACGTTGGGCATTATTGATTTCGTCTGAAGCGCGCGCATAAGCAACCGCAATACCGGAAGTGTGCCCTTTCGTGCCGAGTTGCGCAGGACGCGTGCACCTGTCACCAATACCCCACATTACAACCCCATTATCGCCAATGCCTTCAATGAGTGGTTGTACATCTTCCTCATCAGTTCCAATTTTTACACCGATAAAATGCGGAGAATCATTCAACAACCGAATGACTGCTTCCAAGTCACGCTTTTGCCGAAAATAGTAAATAAAACGCGCGTCACATCTGCTACCATGGTTGTCTGCAAAATTCATATATTCTTCATAAATACCTTCCGGATTGGATATTCCGGTTAGCGGCATCAGCAGAAACGCGTCAGGTGGTCTGTTAAGTTCAGATTGTGCTTCAATAAGTTGTCCCGCCTGCCGAATCGGATTCGGCACGATTCCGGATATAAGGATACCGTCATCACCCATCTGTTGTCCTGTTTTTTCAGTGAGACGTAACTGCTGCGTTTCAGCGATATGATGAATTAAACTTGTACCTGCAATGGCAATTACGCGTTTTCGCCCTTCATCAAGGTAGTTGTTGGTCATCAAATAGTCAATATTCTTTGCATGCCCAACATAATCAATCTTATTCTCTTTGAAAGGAATAATCGGAATTGCTGTAACCGAATTTAGACCGTCCAAAAGTTGTGGCAACGCTAATGACATAAGTTTCTCCTTATTAAAACTTTTTCTTTAGAACGAGGACAGTTGTTAGTGCACCTTTAGACATATCAGTTTGCATATCTATTTCAAGAGAACGGGACTGTTGCTGTTTTGCGTTCCAACGTTTCGTAGTAATGCGCGCTTCTACCGCACTAAAAACGTGGTTTAAAATCACTAAACCCAAAATTGTCCGCGCGCTTTGAAATCTGTCATTCGCTTTTTGTCTCAAGTCAAAAGCGTCCAGTCTATATTTCGAGTCAAACTCAATAGTGCTATCTCGTTCATTTTTCAATGATGGATCCAGGTCTTTCCAGTACCACTTACCTGTTCGGGTTCGAGTTTGCTCAGAATCGTAGACATGGTTCCAGTTTTCATATTGTGTCGCATGCTCAAAATCTTCAATCGGATCCCAGGCTTCAAAATTACCTGGACCTTCAAAAATAATGTTTTGTCTAACAACTTCGCGGTATTCATCACGAGTGTTCACAGCGTTGTTCCGCAAAATAAAATAAGTTATAAGCAGACCGACTTCTGCAGCCGTATAGATATAACCATGCTTTGCGCCAGTGTAGAGTTGTCCCATTCCGGGAATAGCAAGAGAATAGAGAAATGCTTCATTTGGTGATTTGCGGGGTGCCAGATTTTCGTTTGCTGCTATTGAAACAGTAGATCGTTTCGTTAACGCCCGGACTCCGAGGTTGGAATCCAGATAGAAATTTGTTAATGGATCCGCGTGGGATTCATTTGATATTAGACATATTACAGACAATAGGGAGAAAATTATAAAAACTAAAAAAATTGTAAGGTTGGATTTCACTTTTACTGTTTTCCTGTTAAAAATTAAAAGACAACGACACCCGTTGCTTCAATAAGCCGTGCTTGACTTGGGCCAAAGCGGGGACCATAAGTTATGTCTAAATTGAATAAATATACTTTTATCCCAATACCGTAGGTAATATAATCGGTTAAGTCAGGCAGATTAATTCCTGGCTCAGATTTGTAGCCAATCCGTAATGCCAATAAGTTCCCAAGCCAGTATTCTAAGCCGAGATTCTTTTGCAAGTGCCGCCATTCAAATGCGCGAACACCTACACCTCTATCGGAGAGCAGCTGTTCTCGGGTAAGTTTTTCGGCACGGTCTATGTTAAGCCGTTCTAAATCTGCATCTAATTCTGCTTCATTTTCAGACAACTTATCAATATATGCAGAGATTCCACTAACAAAACGAAGATGGTTAAACCTATCATGATAGAGACTCATGGAAGTACCAATTCTAAGCATTCTCGGTAATGGATCTGCTTGGTTTTCATCAATAAAAGAGATACCCGGTCCTACATTCTGTATTACTATTCCCAAAGTTGTAGGCACAAAATCAAATGGAAGAAGATATTGCATTCCTAAATCAACCGCATAAGAACTTCCGGTCTCCCTGCCAAGTACCATCCGAATCATCTTACCATTAATACCTGCTGCCAAAGAATCCGTTATAGTATCCGCGTATGAAAAGGTTAATGCCATATTCGTTCCAAGACTTTCCTCGCGAAGAACATCAGGTGAATCACTTGTAACGGCGATGGTCCCTTGCCCTTGTAACTGAAGTGTGACTCCAACAGTCCCCGCATCTCCTAACGGCATTGCTCCCGAAATGAAAGTGTAATATAACCCTTCGCCCGCTTCACCAAAAGGTGCGCTATAGTCTGTGTAAAACATAGAGGCTTGCGCCCCTTTTTTGCCAGAACGTAATTTGCTGTCTGGCATCTCCGCCAAACCACTTGGATTCCAAAGCGATGTAGTCACATCACCCGACATGGCGGAAAATGCATCACCCAAGGCTCTTGCACGAGCACCACCACCTAAGTTCAATATTTGCGCACCTGTTCTACCAGGACCTGCAAAAACTGTGGTTGGCACTAAGAAAATTACTGATAAAAGTAATGCGAAATATCTAATCATAAAAGTACGCCAGAATATCATAGTACCTGCGTTGGTAACTCTATGAAAACAGCGCCTCCTCTTTGCTTGTATTTGTTAACATTTATTATAACATACATTTTAACGTAAATCACCTTATCAGGTTTACTTTGATTGTGTAAAATATGAAATATCTGAACAGTAATTTCATTGACACATTCAACTTGATATGTTAATATGTATCAACTTAATACCTATCCTCTGGAATACATTTTGAATTTTGTGATACGTTACCGATATTGGCTCGCTGCAAGTTCAGGAATAGTCCTGTTTTGTAGTTTTCCCAGTGTCAATTTCTTCCCGCTTGCATGGATCGCTTTGGTGCCTTTATTGGTAGTACTTGAGCCGGTCAAGAATTGGAAATCAGCATTTAGCGTAGGCTATGTGGCAGGATTTGCCTTTTTTGCGGGTTTACTTTTAGCGATCGTCCTCTTATATCCTTATGCGAATATCTTTGCAACATTGCTTGGCTATATACTTTTGGTAGGATATACGGCACTCTATTTCGCGGTCTTTTCGGTGCTGGTGCATAAGTTGCCATGGCAGGCAGGGATAATGTTTCCTTTAGCAGTTGCGTCCATCTGGGTTGCATTAGAATGGGTGCGTAGTTGGTTGCTAACAGGATTTCCGTGGGGAAATATCGGTTATTCACAGTGGAAATACCTGCCAGGAATTCAAATCGCATCGTTAACAGGTGTTTACGGTATTAGCTTTGTGATTGTTTTTTTTAATGCGGGAATTGCGACATTAATTCGTTGCAGGCAGGAATGGCGAAAAGAATTAGTTGCAGTAATTGTTCCCTGCTCGTTAGCAGCAATCTGCCTTATTTATGGGTATGCTGCAATATCAAGTAGTCAAAACGTTTCACAAAAAAGTTTAAAGACGGCACTTGTGCCGGGAAATATACCACAAATTGAGAAATGGAAATCAGAAAATATCGGAAAGATTTTAAAGCAATATCTCAATTCAACACGAAAAGTTGCAGTTAAAAACCCAGACGTAATTGTTTGGCCTGAGACGACAGTTAGAGGAAGAACGATAGCTGGTGAATGGGGTGTACATGTGTCATATCGTCAATGGAAGAAATTCCAAAACTTATTCAAGCAGACGTTCGGAGAAATTGGTGGTATTCCAATGCTTATTGGTGCTACTGATCTGGATGCCTTCGGAGATTTGTACAATCGGGTTATATCAGTTTCATCAGACGGAGAAATACTTGAAAAATATGCCAAGATGCATCTTGTACCATTTGGTGAATATGTACCTTTAGCAGATTTTCTACCCAATTTTGTCCAATTTCATCCGTTTGAACATGGAAAAACAGTAAACCTTTTGCCAATCACAAACGTTGAAACTATGCAAACTAACAAAGAACAAATAGAAGTTGGCACATCAATTTGCTTTGAATCCGCCTTTCCGAACCATTTTCGGCAGTTCGTAAAAAAAGGTGCAGATGCGATGGGCATTCTTACAAATGATGCGTGGTTTGTTGGAACCGCTTTCCCTGAACTACATCTGGCGATGGCTCCTTTGCGCGCGGTTGAGAACCGAATTGTCGTTTTTCGCTGCGCGAATGGCGGATACACATGTGTTGTTGACAGTTTCGGACGAATTAGGACACCGTTTGTAACACCTCAAACTACTGAAGAATTCTTGATTGCGGATGTTCCGCTTTCTGAAAGAAAACTGACTTTCTACACACGTTATGGTGATTGGTTGCCTATTCTATGTTTATTAATTAGTTTCACATGTATTGCTTACAAAATTGTGGGACGGTTTTCAAACATAACACCTACAACCAAAGATAATTGAAAGGATATAGATGTTAACAGATTTAAAAATAGAAGTTGATGCAGTGGCAAATCAACTTCATGAACTCAGGGGGTATCTTTGACCTTTCCACAAAGCAAAATGAGTTAAATGAACTTGAAAAAGAGGTCATGACACCCGATTTTTGGGGGAATTCACAACGAGTTCAAACAGTAAATCAGCGCATTGCCGCCCTCAAAGAAGAAATTGGTGAATATGAAAAAATTAAGAGTGCTGTTGATGATTTACAGATTCTGATAGAACTCGCCATTGAAGAAAATGATACCAGTTTGGAAACAGAGATTCAGAATGGTGTAACAACCATTGCCACGCAGATGGAGAAGCTGGAACTGCGGTTAATGTTAAATGGGGAGTTTGACGAGAACAACGCAATTCTTAGCATTAATCCGGGGGCAGGCGGTGTTGACGCGCAAGACTGGGCAGGTATGTTGATGCGCATGTATCTCCGTTGGTGCGACCAGCGCAACTACACAACTGAAATCGCAGACCTTACGGCTGGTGATGAAGCAGGCATTAAAGGCGCAACAATCTTTGTGAGAGGCACCTCTGCCTACGGTTATCTACAAGCAGAATCCGGTGTGCATCGGCTTGTTCGTTTATCTCCGTTTGATTATAACAATAGACGGCATACATCATTCGCCGCGGTGCACGTTACACCAGAAATTGACGAAAGTGTTGATGTTGAAATCAATACCGAAGACCTTCGGATTGATACTTATAGAGCCAGTGGTGCAGGTGGACAACACGTGAATGTTACGGACTCGGCAGTCCGAATTACCCATATTCCGACAGGTATTATGGTGCAATGTCAGAATGAGCGTTCCCAACACAAAAACCGAGAAATCGCTATGAAGGAATTGCGTTCTCGACTATACATCCATTTTAGAGCGCAGCGGGATGAAGAACTTGCTAAACTCCAACCCGAAAGACGAGATATTGACTTCGGAAGCCAAATCCGATCTTATGTACTTCATCCATATCAACGTGCCAAAGATACGAGAACAAACGTCGAGACAGGTAATGTTGACGCTGTTTTGAATGGTGATATTGACATGTTTATTGAGAGCTTTTTGAAAATGAAGGCGGCACAAAATAGGTAAGTACCTTATGATAGGAGGAAAAAATGAAAACTTTTAGATGTTTCGCATATTTTTCTATTATTCTAAGTCTAATTTGTGTCAATACGCAGACATTCGCTGCAGTGATTCATGTTCCTGCTGATCAACCTACAATCCAATCTGGTATTGATATTGCCGAAAATGGTGACACGGTTTTAGTTGCTGATGGCACATACAGCGGGATAGGTAATGTAAACATTGACTTTCTGGGAAAACAGATTACCGTTAAGTCCCAGAATGGTCCCGAAGCGACAACTATCAACTGTTTGTGGACACCGTACACACGAGGTTTCATCTTCCAGAATGGTGAGACTCATGACTCGGTGGTGGATGGATTCACGATTAAAAATGGTGTTCATGATTTGGGTGGTGGCATCTATTGTAAAAATGCTTCACCGACAATTAAAAATTGTGTCATATCATGGAACAGAGCGGCTGAAAACGACCGTGGGACTGGTCGTGGTGGTGGAATTTACTGTTTTAACTCTGATGCAAAAATAATTGACTCTACTCTCTCAAACAATAGGGCAGAATCTGCTTATGGTGGAGGTGTTTACTTTGATGGGGATACGATAATAGACGGTGTTGTCTTGAGAGAAACCTCGTTTAAACCCTCACTTCTCAATTGCACTATTTCAGACAATACTGGCAGTGGCGTTCATATCCAATCCGATGCAAGCTCTGAAATTAGAGACTCCAAGATATTGCATAATAGCTGGCGAGGCATTGTATGTACATTTTTTTCTCGCGGCGGCACCCTCATTACAAATTGTGAAATTGCCCAAAACACTGGCGGCGGGGTGATGGTCGCCGAGTATTCTATTCTGAAGATCACCGATTCTATTATCAGGCAAAATACCGCTAAATATGGCAGTGGAATCTCCTGTAGCCCATCAGGAAATGTTGTAGTCTCTGAATGTATTATCGACCAAAATATCGCAACACGATGCGGTGGTGGAATTGGGGTTTCTGGGTTAAAGTGGGGGAACGTAGAAATTAACCATTGTACAATTACGCGTAATTCTGCAAGCGAGAGAGGTGGTGGTATTTATGTTGATAGTGAAACTTTCTTTAGATTAACCGATTCAATTGTTTGGGGTAATAATTCAGACAACACACATGATGAAGTTTTTGCTTCTGGTAGAGGAATAGTCATTAAATCGAACGATATCAGAGATGGTCTTGATGGTATCGGTCGCGATCCAGACGGAGATTTATTTATCTATGAAGACAACATTGATGAGGATCCTCTTTTTATTGATGCTGATAGAGGCGACTATAGGCTTAAGCGTAACAGTCCTGCTGCAGCAATGGGAGTGCAAGCATCTCATGTCGGTCCATTGAGTGTAACCTCAGCCGGAAAAAGGTTGGTAATGTGGGCAGATCTAAAGCGAAAATAATGGCAACCCAAGATAGGAGGAAAAGATGAAAACTTTTAGATGTTTCGCATATTTTTCTATTGTTCTAAGTCTAATTTGTGTCAATACGCAAACATTTGCCGCTACGATTCATGTTCCTGTTGATCAACCTACAATCCAATCTGGTATTGATATTGCCGAAAATGGTGACACGGTTTTAGTTGCTGATGGCACATACAGCGGGGTCGGTAATGTAAACATTGACTTTCTGGGAAAACAGATCGTTGTCAAATCTGAGAATGGCCCTGAGGCGACGATTGTAGACTGTCAGTCAATTCCTAATACACGCGGATTTATCTTTCAAAATGAGGAAACAAATGATGTTGTGTTAGAAGGTTTTACAATTACAAATGGAAACCCTGAGGGTTGGGGAGGAATATATTGCACCAATTCTGCACCGACAATTAAGAAATGTTATATTCTGTCAAATAGAGGCGGAATCTACTGTGTTGATGCTAATCCGAAAATAATAGACTCAAAAATATCCAACAACAATTCTGTTGCTGGCGTTTCTTTTTGGGGGCATCCTGAAAAGGATTATGATGATGGCAAAATCAATAGACCGAGATTAACCAATTGTATTGTATCTGAGAATGAGAACGCTGGCATTTCAAGTTTTGATGGTGCTTCTGTTGAAATCATAGACTGCCAAGTTTACAAAAACGGAAATTGCGGAATTAGCAGCGATTACTTTTCCAGGGTTCATATAAGATATTGTGAAATTTTTCAGAATGCTGGTGGTGGTGTAAAAGGCACTGAATATTCAGGTTTAAATATCACTGATTCGATTATCAAACAGAATACAGCTGAAAATGGTGGCGGCATCTTTTGTAGCCCTACATCAAGGCTTAAAGTTATCGGTTGTGTTATTGCAGAAAACATAGCAACAGAATCAGGCGGTGGTATTGATATTTATTCTTCCTTTGGAAGTGCGGTTATAGATTACTGTACAATTACAAGAAACACTGCGAATGTTAGAGGTGGCGGTGTGCATGTTGAGCTTAGGGGTTCACCCTTTAATTGCTCTAATTCTATTATATGGGGAAATATATCTAAAGGTACTCACCCAGAATTTTTCGCAACGGGCCCAACCGTTAGCATTAAATCATGTGATTTAAGACATGGTCTTGAAGGATTTGGAGATAAATGGGCTGAGTTTATTTTCTATGAAGACAACATTGACGAAGATCCGCTCTTCGTTAATGCTGATAGAGGGGACTATAGACTCAAACCTAACAGTCCTGCTATTAAAATGGGAGCAACCGCACCCCGTGAAGACCTTGAAGAGGAAGAAGAACAAGACCTGGAAGAAAGAGAAGATTTTATAGAGAAATCTCTTAGTGTGAACTCAGTAGGAAAACGTATTGTAAAATGGGCAGAACTGAAGCGAAAGTAAATTGTGACTTATAGTCCAATCCGAAAATATATGGGCATTCAATGAACAACAATCCCTACACACGATCTCGCTGGCGCGGTTTCCTAACCTCGCCAACGTTATGGTAATTGTGGGTTTCACTATAAGATAGAGGGATAACATGAGTATTTATAGAGGTTGTGTATACATCTTTATCTATCTAATTTTGCTTTGTGGAAATATCTCCACCTTTTCTGCAACGATTGATGTTCCTGACGATCAACCCACAATTCAATCTGGCATTGACGCAGCAAAAGATGGGGACACGGTTTTAGTTGCAGATGGAATCTACAAAGGTGAAGGAAATGTAAACATAGATTTTAAGGGAAAACAGATTACCGTAAAATCACAGAATGGTGCAAAAGCAACAATCATTGACTGTGGCAGGAAAGCAGAAACAAGAGGTTTCACGTTCCACAACGAAGAAACAAATGACTCGGTGTTAGATGGATTTACAATCAGAAATGGTGTGCATGAGTTAGGGGGCGGCATCTACTGCAACAACGCTTCACCGACAATTAAAAACTGCGTGATTACCAAGAACCGATCGGTTGCCCCGAATTTAAAAGGTCAGGGCGGTGGTGGAATTTATTGCTATAATTCTGATGCAGTCATAACTGCATGCAAAATTACAGACAATAGTGCAAATTCTGGTCACGGTGGCGGTGTTCTCTTTACATTTACAGGAATTACAAGAAAAACCAAAAGTCAACCGAGTCTAATCAATTGCACAATTTCAAAGAATGACGGTGATGGTGTTTTCTGCTATGACGATGTGAAACCGATTATAAAGGATTGCACAATATCTCAGAATAATGGCATGGGCATTGTATTTAACCGTTTCGCACGAGGTAAGAATCCTATAACCAATTGCCTTATTACACAAAACAGAGGCAGTGGTATTGATTGCCGATATTACTCCTATATGAACATTACTGATTCTATCATTACCCGAAACAGGGCTGAATTCGGTGGTGGGATTTACTGTGATAGGTCGTCTATTATTGAAATCTCTGAATGTGTAATCGCGCAAAATGTCGCAACAAAGTCTGGTGGTGGAATTTATTTAGATTTAAAGTGGGGACACGCAGAAATTACGCATTGTACAATTGCGCATAATACCGCAAAAGCAGAAGGTGGCGGCGTATATGTTATTATAGAGTTTTCATTCTTTAATTTGTCCAACTCTATTGTTTGGGGCAATAACACAAATGGTGATCATGCTGAATTTGCTGGAGTAGGCAGAAGGATAACTATTAAGTCATGCAATATTCAGGATGGACTTGAAGGAATCGGGCACGAACCTGATGGAAACTGGTTTACCTATATTAACAATATTGATGTGGATCCGCTTTTCGTCAACGCAGACAGAGCGGACTATAGGCTAAAAGAGAATAGCCCAGCTGCCGCAATGGGTGCGCAATCATCATCTATCAGAAAAGCACTCAGCGTAACCGCAGTTGGAAAAAGGTTGATAAAGTGGGCAGAACTCAAGCGCAAATGATTTCCCAGTTTTGAGGTTGCATCGGACAGAAAATAAGGGTATAATTAAAATGGTCACAAGATAACTCAAATTGCCACCTATAAGATTTTAGACTTGCAAACACCGTTTTTTATAGAGAAGAATCCATTTTACGTAAGATTCCGTAGCGCAAACTGTTAGTTTGCGTCCTCACAGGCACAATCTAACAGATTGTGCTACAATGTATGGTAACTTGGGTTTAAGATAGAAAGGAGGGTAGACGTATGGAAGAAACAAATGAGTTAATGCGACAACGCAAAGAAAAATTAAATGAAATCCGAGAAGCAGGGATCGACCCTTATCCACATCAATATGCCCCGACACATACAACATCAGGAATACTCCAGGAATTTGAAGATGTCAATGAAACACCAGACGAAACAAACCGAGTTACTATCGCTGGCAGGATTATGACCAAACGCGATCATGGCAAAAGTAGTTTCGCACACTTACAAGATAGTACCGGACAAGTCCAAATTTATGTGCGTCGAGACGATATTGGAGCAGACTCTTATCGAATCTATCGGCGATTTGATGTGGGTGATATTATCGGGGCAAGCGGCGTTGTTTTCCGAACACGCACAGGTGAATTAACAATCCTCGTTGATGCAGTGGAACTACTCTCTAAATCTATCCGACCTCTCCCTGAAAAATGGCACGGTTTACAAGATAAGCAGACTCGCTATAGACAACGTTATGCTGATCTCATCATGAATCCTGAAGTAAAGGATGTCTTTGTTAAGAGGACACAAATTGTCAAAGCAATTAGAGATATGCTTGATGCACAGAATTTTATTGAAGTAGAAACACCTGTGTTGCAACCAATCTATGGTGGTGCAAGTGCACGCCCCTTCACAACTTATCATAATACCTTAGACCAACCGTTATATCTCCGAATTGCAAATGAGCTTTATCTAAAACGTCTTATTGTAGGAGGGTTTGATCGGGTATACGAATTTTCGCGAGACTTCCGCAACGAAGGCATGGATCGCGATCACAACCCAGAATTTACCATGCTTGAACTCTATCTGGCTTATGCAGATTACCTTGAGGTGATGGAACTCACAGAAAATCTGATTGCGCAAACGGTGGAGAAAATCCATGGCACGACAAAAATTACTTATCAAGATCAGAAATTAGATTTTACACCGCCGTGGCGAAGAATAACTATGACAGAGTCAATTCAGGAATATAGCGATTTTGATCCCGATGCACTTTCTGTCCATGAACTCTATACAAAGGCATCAAATGCAGGTGTTGAATTGGCAGGAGATGAATCAAAGGGCGAAATAATTGCTGAATTATTTGATGTTTATGTAGAGTCAAAACTGATTCAACCAACCTTTATCTATGACTATCCCATTGAAGTGTCCCCTTTTGCCAAAAAGAAACCTGAGAATCCTGAACTTGTAGAACGATTTGAATTTTTTATCAGTGGTATGGAAGTTGGCAACGCATTTAGTGAGCTTAATGACCCGATTGACCAACGGCAGCGCTTTATGGAACAAGCAAGCAATTTAGCAAAAGGTGATGAGGAAGCATTCATGGTTGACGAAGATTATCTGCGTGCGTTGGAATACGGAATGCCGCCCACGGGTGGACTCGGTATCGGAATAGATAGATTGACGATGTTGTTAACGGATCAATACTCTATACGGGATGTAATTTTATTTCCGCAGATGCGTCCAGAGAATTAAAATGAAAGCCGCTCCAACATTGTACACAGAAAGGCTTATATTGCGTCCTTTTACACTGGAAGACGCTGCAGATGTGAAACGACTTACAGATGATCCTGATATGGCATCAACAACTTATCTAATAGAACATCCATACAAAGATGGTATGGCAGAAGAGTGGATTGAATGGTATAACCAACAATTTGAAAAAGGCGAAGGTATTTATTTTGCGATTACGTTTGCAACAGACGGAACCTTGATTGGTGAAGTAGACTTGATGTTCCGCACTCACCTTCCTTACAAAGACGCATCACTGAACTATTGGATAGGGAAATCGTACTGGAATTGTGGGTATTGTACTGAGGCGGCAAAGACTGTTGTCGCTTATGGGTTTCGAGAACATGACATTGAGTTAATTTTCGCCGAGCACTTCAAACGAAATCCCGCCTCTGGTAGAGTAATGCAAAAAATAGGAATGCACTACAGTGATTTTTATCCCAAAGACCCAGAAGATGATTCTTCTGAGGATACGATAGTGTATATTATTGAAAAAAGTGAGTTTAAAGAAAATGATAACCGCGCCAACACTACACACAGAAAGGTTAATACTCCGTCCATTTAAACTTGAAGATGCACCAGATGTGAAACGTTTCGCAGGTGATCGTGATGTGGCATCAACTACATGTGCAATACCGCACCCCTACGAAGATGGTATGGCAGAGGAGTGGATTAGTACTCATCAACAAGGTTTCGACAAGGGAACAGGCATCAATCTGGCGATAACGCTTAAAGACACCCCAAAATTAGATAGTACTATTTTGATTGGTGCAATTGATATACGCATTGATCCTACTGATAAAATTGGAGAACTCGGATATTGGGTTGGTAAACCGTATTGGAATAGTGGATATTGTACAGAAGCAGCGAAAGTAATCGTAAGCTATGCTTTTGACGTTTTAGAACTAACGAGCATTCATGCTTTCTATCTTAAACGAAATCCTGCATCGGGACGTGTATTGCAGAAAATCGGGATGCAATTTGAAGAGTCCTTCCCGAAAGCAGCAGAAAAATGGGGTGTGCTTGAAGATTTAGTTAAATACAGCATACAAAATGAAACACATAATTCTTAATAGGGCAAACACAACTGCTTTAGTAGGCTACAGATGCCTTGATAACTTGTTCTAAATAGCATTTTAAATATATGAAATTTGAATGGTTCGTAGCCTCGCGGTACCTGCTTTCACGCAGAAAACAGTCTTTTATCTCTATTATCAGTATTATCTCTATTGCAGGAGTTGGTCTCGGTGTTGCAACTGTCATTTTAGTAATTGCTGTTTTAGACGGTGTAGAACATGGACTCAAAGAACGATTTCTTGCGAATGAAGCACACGTGATTCTGAGGTTGATAGGTAATGGATTCTATAGTGATTATGAAAATAAAATTGAAGCGATTGAAAAAGTTGAAGGCGTAGTCGCCGCATCGCCTATTGTGTACTCACAACTTGCTGTTTTTCGAGAAGGTAGCAAACAAATCGAAGATGTAATTTTGATCAAAGGAATTGTGCCTGAAGTTGAAGATAAAGTTACAAGTTTCACAAAGTTTGTGAATGGCTCTTACGATTTCCAAAATGATGATTTAATAAAGGAAGCAAGATTTTTAAATGATGATATAACAATTACGGGCGGAATTGTTCTCGGATCACGATTAGCACAACGCCTCATTGTAAACGAGGGGGATGTTTTGCGCCTTGTGGTAAATATGACAGAGGATACATTCAATCCCGGCGCATTTATTCCGCTCATCAGGAATTTTGTCGTAATTGGGTTTTACGAATCAGAATTAACTGTTTACGACAACCAAACGGCTTTTATAGATTTAGAAACTGCACAGAAACTGTATCAGGTAGACGGTCAAATTAATTTTATTTTGATTCGTCTTGAGGATGCCGAACTTGCACCAGAAATGGGTGAACAGATAATAGCAGCAACAGAATTTGCGATCCTTGAGGCACCAACGACAACAACCTGGTTGGAAACGCATAAAGCATTATTTCAAGCATTGAAATTGGAAAAAATTGCAACTGTTATCATTGAAGCACTCATAATTTTGGTCGCCGCCTTTAATATCGCAAGTACATTGATAATGACGGTCATGGAAAAGACACGAGATATCGGCATGCTACGCACACTTGGTGGATCACGCGGAAACATTGTACGTATCTTTATGATTCAAGGTTGCGTGATTGGCATGTTAGGAACTATAGCAGGAACAGCCTTAGGGCTTGGTATATGTTGGCTGCTGAGCACAAATGTCCTTCGACCTTCCCCATGGTTTGCGTTAAGTGCTGTTGGCATATTGATTCTTTGTCAGATTGTTATTACTTTGCGAAGGATGATACCATACTCGAGAGTGAGAAAAATCGGATTGTTTGTCTTATGGATTCTTGTTGTCTGTTTTGGGCTTTACTGCCTTGTGGAACCTATCTCTTTGAAAGAATTGGGCTTGAGTGCTATTTATCAAATGAATCAACTACCGATAAAAATAAATTGGTTCTTTGTATGTTTTATTAACATGCTTTCATTCGCTATCTGTTGGCTTGCAACAATATACCCAGCATGGCAAGCATCAAACTTGAAACCGATTGAGGCGTTGCAGTATGAATAAAACGAATTAAGATTCAGACTAATCCTGTATACTTCAATGGAAACACTAATAAGAATTGACAATTTACACAAATCCTTTTATGATGGTGACACAGAATTAAAAGTGCTTAAAGGCGTAAACCTTAATGTTCATCAAGCAGAGGTCCTTGCGATAATGGGAGCATCAGGTGTTGGAAAAAGCACTTTATTACATATTATTGGGACACTGGACCGTCCGACAGAAGGAAACATCTTTTATGAGGACGAAGACATCACGACTTTTTCTGAACGCGAACTCACTCGATTTAGGAACGATGCCATCGGTTTTGTATTTCAGTTTCACCAATTACTACCAGAATTTACCGCGTTGGAAAACGTTGCGATGAGTGGATTAATTAGAAACACCAGAAAAGTAGAGGGTGAGAATGGAAATCGTTACAGCAGCAGCAAAGCTTATGAAAAAGCAGAAATTCTTCTTGAGAGTGTCGGACTCTCTGAGCGTCTTGGACATTTTCCAAGCCAACTTTCTGGCGGTGAACGCCAACGCGTAGCGATTGCCAGAGCCTTAATCAATCAGCCGAAAGTTGTACTGGCAGATGAACCTACAGGCAACATTGACGACAAAACAAGTGGAGCAGTCCTTGATGTCTTACAAGATATAAATGAGCGCCTGAAACAAACATTTATTATTGTAACACACGATTCGAGGTTGTCCGAGCGCGCTAACCGAACAGTTCACCTTGTTGATGGGAAAATTGCTGACGAATAACAATATACGACATTTGTACATAGGAAGGTATAGGTAATGTTGATTTAT
Organism: Candidatus Poribacteria bacterium; assembly: GCA_965221425.1. GTDB lineage: Bacteria > Poribacteria > WGA-4E > WGA-4E > WGA-3G > MSPOR6. The sequence continues at coordinate 4,278,447 of OZ244889.1, forward strand.
ATCGACGGAGAATTTTTACCGCGTGAGGAGGCAAAAATTTCCGTGTTTGACCATGGATTGCTCTATGGTGATGGGGTTTTTGAAGGCATCCGTTGCTATAACGGGTTTGTTTTTAAACTGGATGAACACTTAGAAAGGCTTTACGATTCTGCTAAGTCGCTTATGTTACACATCCCGATTCCGATTGATGAGATGAAGCAAAACGTGCTGGAAACGCTCCGGCGAAATCAACTCCGTGAGGGATATATCCGATTGGTTGTAACACGCGGCATAGGCGATTTAGGACTCGACCCGGATAAATGCTCGCAACCATCAGTAATTATTATTGCAGACAGAATTACATTGTACCCACAAAATTTTTATGATAACGGGTTAGAAATCGTTACCGTTTCGGTTCGGCGGAATTATCCGGAGGCAATCAACCCACGCATCAAATCACTCAATTACCTAAACAATATTCTTGCCAAAATTGAGGCGAAACAATCAGGGGCTGTGGAAGCATTGATGCTCAATAACGATGGATATGTTGCGGAATGTACGGGAGATAATATTTTTTGGGTTAAAGATGAGATCATCGTTACGCCACCGCCTCATATCGGTATTTTGGAAGGCGTTACACGGAATAGCGTAATCACGCTTGCACACGAGGCTGGATTCCAAGTCCAAGAACGTGTTTTTACCCGACATGACCTCTATATCGCAGATGAATGTTTCCTAACAGGGACTGCAGCAGAAGTAATACCCGTTGTTAAACTTGACCAACGGGTTATTGGAGATGGAAAACCGGGAAAAGTTACGCAAAAACTAATCGCAGCTTTTCAACATCTGGCAAAAAACTTTGGAACCCCTATCTGCGCTGAAGACGCTTGAGATCGCTAATACATTAACGCATAATACACCTCTCACACACAATAATTAAGGAGGAATCAACCATGAACGGCATAAAAAATTATGCACTGGCTATAACCTTTAGCTTAGTCGGTGTTTCAATCCTATCTTTTATATTGAGCTTCAATGTTTGGGCTGGTCAGTCTACAGATACAACCTTTGGTCCTCAACCCGCTGAAGAAACGCAACCGGTGGAATCCACAGGAGAAGAGCAAGAAACATCAACAGTCGATGAGACGTTTATGGTTAAAAAAATTGAGTTCAAAGGTGTGCAATCACTTCACAAGGAGATGCTGCAGACTCTCATCCAAACACAAGTCGGCCAAGAAATATCTGATGAACTGCTCACAAAAGATATTGAAAGTCTTTACAAGGATACAGGTTTTTTCTCCGATATAGCTGTAGAAGTGAAAAAGAGTGAAAATGGTGGTTTTGAGGTTATCTTTTTACTGAATGAAAGCCCAAAAGTAGAAAGCATCAACATTATAGGAAACAGTGAATTGGACATTGGAAAACTCATGAGTAAGGTCACTTTGCGGCGTTCAGAAATTTTCAGTGATCGGCTTCGCTGGGAAAGCGAGCGCGCAATCCGAAAGCTATATCACGAAAAAGGTTACTATCTTGTAAGCATACAGGTCCATGATGATAGGAATGAAGAAGAAAACACCAATCAAATAACTTTTGAGATAGATGAAGGACCGCGCATAAGAATCACTGAAATTAACTTTATCGGAAATGATCAAATTGATGCCAAAAAACTACGTAAAAAGATGAAAACGCGTGTTGGCAAACACTTTGATGAAATCCTGTTTGAAGAAGAAGATATAGATTATCATCTCCGTAATTACTATCAAGACCTTGGATTCGCACAAGTTAAGATATTAGGACACACCAAACGTTTCACTGAAGATAAAACAGGGTTGATGCTTGATATTGAAGTTGATGAAGGGGCTAAATTTGTTGTTGGAACATATACCATTCAGCTGGAAACAGGGGAGAAGGTTGTTTTTTCGGAGCAAAAAATCCGAGACATGTTAGACCCCGCCGAAGGTGAAATTTTTAACCGCGCCACTTTTGATGAATCAATCGTAAAGTTGCAGCAAACATACTACGACAAAGGTTTTCTACTTGCCGAAGTAAATCCTGTGCCGTTTTTTGATGAAGCAAATGCTCTCGTCAACATCACCTTGAAAGTTAACCAAGGTGATGTTATAATTATTGACGATGTACCAATCAGAGGGTTGGCAAAAACGAAGGAGAAAATAATTAGGCGCGAACTGGATTGGCTAAATATCAAATCAGACGAATTGCTTGATGTCAAAGTTCTCCGCAAAGCACGGCAACGCCTCTTCCAGATGGGACCATTTATTCGTGCCGTTGATTTCGTTCCCAGTGATACCGAAAACGATAGCCGAAAGAATCTTGTCGTAAACATCGCAGAATCACCAACGACCGGAACACTCAGTGTCGGCGGCGGGTACGGTAGCGAAGGTGGTATATTTGGCACTGCAGAAGTTGGACAGCACAACCTATTTGGCAGGGCTTATCGTATACACTTAAAAGGTGAGTTAGGCACACGCGACCACCATACAGCAGAACTCCGTTTTGGAACACCGTGGATATTTGGCACACCGACACGACTGAATGGCAGTCTTTACAATAATCGACGTTTTCGCCGATACTACAGCACAGTCGGCGCCGCCCTAAATCAAGGTTATTTCGCTGACCGATATGTTTGGGACACAAAAGGCGCATCAGTGTCAGTTGGACGACCAATTGCTTTTGATATCGACCTTTCAGTCCGGTTTCGCAACGACAGCGTCAATAACGTAACTCGACAAGACTGGCTTACTTCGTTAGTAGATAAGCCGTTAAATGATGTTGTCAGTATAGTAGATGGGGTTGAAGTAGTTGACGAAAAAGGGGCGTTAACGCTGGTAGATGAGGCAAGTTTCACAGATAGAGATAAAGAGTCTATTAAGGAACGACTTCGGAGCAAGACCCTTGATAAAAATACAGCAAGAGAATATTCTAATCGTTCAACAAGAAGTATCCTTTTTGCTGTGGGACGCGATACACGAGATTACCGTACATCCCTTTACGACCCGATGGGTGGGAGTTCAAGCAGCATCTCCTATGAATACTCTGGTGGATTTTTAGGGGCTGATAACGAGTTCCAAAAGTACACTGCCGACACCAGCTGGTTTTTTAATCCCTGGTGGAACCACGTTTTTGCTATTCACGCACGCGCTGGTTACATGCGAAGCAAGAGTAGTGATAGGAGAGAACTTTTCTATGAAAGATTTTACCTGGGCGGTGTAGATACAGTCCGTGGATATGAGGATTGGGAAATTTATCCGGATCCTGATGAATCAGGGCAATTCAATTTTTTGGGTGGAAACAAAGTATTTTTCACGAATTTGGAATATCGTATACCTGTTTCTCCACAACTCACAACCGCGGTCTTCTTTGATTTCGGACAGGTGTGGGATGAAAGCACCCCGCATGTTTTTAATCAAATTAATTTGAAACGCGGTGCTGGCGTTGAGGCACGCCTACAGATGTTGGGTATGTTGGCTCGCTTTGGCTGGGGATACGGTTTTGATCGTCAAAACCGACAACCGCAAGGTCGGTTCTATTTTACAATCGGTCCTGGGTTTTAATAGCACTAACCATAAATCATTTCTAAATAGAATACTGATAATCTGATCATATCAATTATTGGGCAACACGAATTAGATATCATTTTGTTCTGCCCGAAAAGGATTAAATTATGAAAAAACTGGTTTTAGTTATATTTTCAATGGCACTGTTCGGCTTAATAGTCGGCAGTATCGGTACAGAAACTTTCAAATTTGGTATTGTTGATGCCAACCGCGTTTTGCTGAACTACCAAAAAGCAATTGAAGCTGACAAGATTCTTAAAAATGCTGAGAAAAGATTACAAGAAAAACTTGATGCCATCGGCGAAGAAATCAGAACACTCCAAGAGAGAAAAGAGAAAGCCGAACTTTTTGAGTCTGAAGAGCAGATCAATGAATCACAGAATAAAATTCAACAAAAACAACTGGAATATCAACAAGAGTTTGAACGAGGCGGGCAAGTTCTCTCGGAAAAGAGGCAAGAACTGTTGACACCAATTTTAAAGGAACTTGAAGAACTTATCATTAAAGTTGGTAAGGAAGAAAATTACGATCTTATTATTAACAAACAAGCGGCGCTGTATTTTAATGAGAAATACGATTTAACCGATAAACTAATTAAATTGATTAACGATGGTGCCGAAAAAGCGGAACCGATAAAAGAAGATGCCAAAAAACCACAACCCGCTACCGGAGATGCTGAATAAACGACATTCATACGAATAAGGTATTAAGGTTGTATATTAAAATCAGTTTGTGGATTAAGCTATACCATTTCTGATGATATATTTCTCTTTTGAGCATCAAACTGTTAGTTTGTGCTGTCCTACATCATATTTCACAAAAACCGGTAATGTGGCATCATTTTTAGGAATAGTATTACGCTGCAACTCACCTTTATGAGGTGGAATATATGAATATAAAACTCAAGGATATTTGCGATCACTTAGGCGGTGAACTTACCGGCGATGGTGAGATAGAAATTACAGGCGTTTCTGGTATTAAAGAGGCCGAACCAAGCCAGATCACCTTTGTCGCCAATTCGAAATATCTTGGGGCTATAGCCACAACACAAGCATCTGCAATTATCATTGGGCGCGGTGTGTCTGGAAACGGAAAACCGACTATTTGTGTTGAAAATCCTTATTGGGGATTTGTCAAGGTTTTAGAATTATTCGCTTGGGACACTGGGAAACAAACACAATCGGGCATCCATGAAACAGCCATTATTGGTGAGAACGTAAAACTCGGAAAACAAGTCACAATTCAAGCACACTGTGTAATCGGAGATAATGTTGAAATAGGTAATAACACTGTTATAATGCCGCTTGTATATATCGGGGCTGGTAGTAAAATTGGGAGTGATGGACTCATCTACTCTCACGTTAGTATCCGTGAAAACATAACTATTGGAGATCGTGTAATTATTCACTGCGGTGCCGTTATCGGAAGCGATGGCTTCGGTTTTACGCCCGATCCTACTAATCATAGCCCATACAAAATCCCACAAATCGGCACAGTTGTTATTGAAGACGATGTCGAAATTGGTGCCAATACTACAATTGATAGAGCTACACTCTCTGAAACACTTATCAAAAGCGGCACTAAACTTGATAATCTTGTTCAAATCGCACACAATGTAGTTGTCGGAAAAGATTGTTGTTTAGCTGCACAATCCGGTATTGCAGGGAGCACTACTCTGGGGGATCGGGTAAACATTGCTGGACAATCCGGGGTGGTTGGGCATCTCACACTTGGTGAAAATACTGTGCTCTACGCTAAATCTGCAGTGACGAAGGATGTTCCTCCCGGAAGCCAGCTCTCTGGATTTCCTGCACGCCCTCATAAACAGGAATTGCGACTTCAAGCCTCTACCCGAAAATTACCCGATCTGCTCCAAGAGTTTTCCGAGCTCCAAAAACGTGTCGAGGAATTAGAAGCAAAGATGCAAGAACTGAAAGACTAATCATAGTGAGCTCTGATTTAATCCTGCCCTCATTACACGAAAACCTATCAGTTTTACTCCGCAGAATACTTAAGTGAAGAACACCGGATTGACAATGAAAACGTTATTAATTTATGTTGAACTTGCCCGTCCACTTAATGGAATCATTGCTTTCATTTCAGCGTGGTTAGGTGGCATGTTCGCGAGCGGTAAATCATTGCACTTTTTCACTGACGTGAAAATGATATATGTTTCTGTTGCTGCCCTCCTTTTACTCTCCGCTGGAAACGCTATCAATGACTATTGCGACTATAACATTGACAAGGTCAACAAACCTCAGCGCCCACTTCCTTCCGGACGTATTCAGCGAAAAAATGCATTAATTTTCTCAATAATTCTAATAGCAATCGGCATTGGACTTGGCACATTAATCAATGTGTTCGCTGTAGGCATTGCGGTTCTTGTTTCAGCACTGCTTGTAAGTTATGCTATTTGGCTAAAACGCACCCCATTCGTTGGAAATTTAGTCGTCAGCAGTTTGACCAGTTTAACTTTTATTTCTGGGGGAATCGCAATCGGTTCAGTCCGAGGCACTCTTATCCCCGCAATTTTTGCTTTCCTGTTCACAACTGCAAGGGAAATCGTCAAAGACCTTGAAGATACAGAAGGGGATATAAAAAACAGTGTCAAGACACTCGCAATTCTCAATCCACGGCTTGCAGTGATAATGGCGTTGAGTTTCATGGTATCGGTTATCATATTCAGTCCGATGCCGTATCTATTCGGAGGGTATAGTTGGCATTACTTGGTTGCGATTGTAATAGGAGTTGACCTTGTACTAATTGGTTTTAGCATTCAACTCAGCAAAGATTTCTCTAAAGCAAGCTGCGCCTTTATCCAACGTTGGATGAAGTGGGATATATTCGTGGGATTAGGTGCGATCTATCTTGGAACGCTTCTGCAAAGGTAACGGAGGGGCGGTGATAAGAATCCGCCAAAATAAAGGCATTGGAAAACTACGATGAGTTGATTGCATTCTTGGAAAAAGTTGCCCCGAAAGATGGGGAAGTACTTCATTTTAAACAAGCATATCATACTTATTCCAAGACAGGTGAACGGAATCCAGCCTATCAAGTCTTTACCTCCGGGTGGTTAAATATAGATGGTGCCATGCTTATGACACCAGAGGGGACATCAGATGCCAACTATAGAGTTTTTCTAACTGCCACAACCGAACGGAGTTTAAGAGAGCTACTGCTTGCCTTTCCGAGACGAAATGTGGGAATATTTCGCATTGCAGAAAAATGGATAGAAGAAAGAATTAAAGGTATTTTTGAAGGTGACTGCGTTCAAACTGATTTAGGGAGGTATTATCGCGGGATAAAACGAGGAAGTCATGTGAAAGCAGAACAACGGACTGTCTCTAAAAGAAAAGATGTAATCGCAACCCATATCCGTAAATTAACATCCTTAAAAGGAAAACTTGAATATTCACAGTTTGTTGTTGAAAGTGAAATGATGGTCCAACGTGCTGTTACAGACGGACTACCTATTGAAACAATTCTCTATACTCAAAACTTTGTTTCAACATCTGATAGAAAAGACTTCCTAAATCAAGCAATTCAAGAGAATCTATCTTGCTATCTGGTGAATGATGGTGTCATGGGGTCAATCACTACAACACGTCCTGTGCCTTCAATAATCGCTGCAGTGCATCTTAACTACCCACCCTTTTTGTCTGAGTCTGGACAGATGAATTTTCATTTTAGCAAAAACTGCACTTTACTTATTACTGAAAATGTTGGTAACCCCGATAACTTGGGCATGACATTACGGACAGCCGACGCAGCAGGTGTCACCGCTGTTTTACTCAGTGGTGATGGAGCAAGTCCTTTTCATAAAAATTGTATTCGTGCCTCACGCGGTGCTATAGGGCGGTTGCCGATGTTCCATGTTCCTGACACTAATTCAGCGATTAAACAACTCAAAGCATCAGGTTGGCAAGTTATCGGTGCTACAGCGAGCGCAGAAAACGATCTATATGCGATGAAATACACTTCTCCGACTGCAATTGTTGTCGGCAACGAAAACAGTGGTTTGTTAGCCGAAACACGCGAATCCTGTACAGAATTAGTCCGTATTCCTATGGCATCCGGACAGTCCTCCTTAAACGTTGGCGTCGCAGCAGGTGTTCTGCTTTATGAATTAAGTCGCCAAAAAATGGGATAATCATGACTTCAATTTGACAAATTGATTAGAAAATGGTAAAATTGTTTAGTTTTATAAAGAGACATAGACAGGTAAGAGATTTTACAGACTATAGGTATTAGACATCTGAGGAACGTTGCATTTGGCATCAAGTTGTATTCTAAAATATTTACACGAGGTCCTCAAAAAGCAGAATGCCGGTTATCTGGTTCTGATTGATCCCGAAGGGTGTGAGGTTGATAGGTGCGCGAAACTTTCCCGTGAAATTGAACGGGCAGGGGCAGATGCGATTTTGCTTGGCGGCAGTTTATTAACGACTGATCTGCACCCGATTGCGGCAACCTTGAAAGAAGAAACCGCACTCCCTATTATTCTTTTTCCCGGCGATTCGATGCACCTAACACCACACGCAGACGCAATTCTCTATATAAGTTTAATCAGCGGGCGAAATCCAAACTACCTAATTGGTGAACAGGTCAAAGCAGCGCCGTGGATCCAACGGTATGCCCTTGAACCCATTCCCACCGGCTATATGCTCATTGAAGGAGGCAGCCGAACTGCCGTTGAATTTATGAGCGGCACAGCACCTATTCCCCGTGAAAAACATGATATAGCAGGTCCACACGCTTTGGCTGCACAATATCTCGGCATGCAAATGGTCTATTTAGAAGCCGGCAGCGGTGCTAAACTTTCCGTGCCAAATGATATGATCTCGGCTGTAAAAGCTCAAATTGAAATTCCACTGATTGTTGGTGGCGGTATCCGAACACCGGCAATCGCTGCAGAGAAAGTTAATGCCGGCGCTGATTTTATCGTCACAGGGAACGTCCTTGAAAAGAGTAGTGGATCCTTTGCGTTGATGAAGGAGTTTGCAGAGGCTATTCACAGATAGACATAACAAAATTTTTCCTATATAGTGAATTATGAAATTATTGGGACACTTCTGTAGCACAAACTGTTAGTTTGTGCAGATGCGGACACAAACTAACAGTTTGTGCTACAACACCCCGGTAGGCGAGGTTTCCTAACCTCGCCGATGCAGAGTGTCCAAGTAACTCTAAAATCTACTATAAAACATGTTTTAGTAAAGATTTTACTTAGGAAGTGAGGTAATTCTGGATGCCTGAAAACAATGAGGTAGTGATAGAAATAGAGACAGAAAAAGAGAACATAAAAAAACCAGATTTTCTCATTGATGAATCTGAAGTAGAAACGGATGCATCTGATGAAATGGAGGTGGAGACAGAGGAACGTACAATAGAAACCGTTGAAGCAGAACTTGAGGCACTCAAACAAGACTTAAAAAAACAACTTGAAGCAGTTGCCGAAGCTGAACGAGAACAATATGAGGCAGAACGAGAACGTTTACTGCGCACCGCTGCTGAAGCCGAAAATTCAAAAAGACGGGCGGAAACCGAAGCACAGAAACAGCTTAAGTTCGCTAATAAAAACATTATGGATGGACTGATTCCGGTGTTGGATAGTCTTGCAGCAGCGATTAAAAGTGTTGACGAAAAAGTAGAATCGAGTGAGACCTCATCAGACATCTCAAATTTCAGCGAAGGAGTACAATTGGTGCATAAGCAGCTCTTAGATGTTCTGAAAGGACACGGACTTATACCAATTGAAGCTGCAGCTGGTAAACCGTTCGATCCCAACCGGCACGAAGCTGTCTTTGCTACGGACTCCGATGAAGTTCCAGAGGGTAACGTGATAGAAGAATTCAGATGCGGTTACCAATTGCATGATCAGGTGATTCGTGCCGCACAAGTCGTAGTTTCTAAAGGAAAATCTGAAAAGCAGCCCCCTTCTGAAAATAGCGAGGAACAAAAAACTGAAGACGCTACAGAAGAATAAATAAATTTTAACTGCAGTGTAGGTAGAAAAAACATGGTTCAAAAACGGGATTATTACGAAATTCTTGATGTCCACCGTGACGCTGATGAAGACGAAATTAAAAAGGCTTACCGAAAATTAGCGATCAAATATCATCCAGATAAAAATCCAGATGATAAAGAAGCTGAAGATAAATTTAAGGAAGCAACCGAGGCTTACGATGTCCTACGGACACCTGAAAAGCGGCAGCGGTATGACCAATTTGGGCATGCCGGGCTTGAAGGCACAGCAAGTGGATTTGATTTTGGTATTGACCTTGATGATATTGTCAATGAAGTTTTCGGAGACGTTTTCGGTGGATTCGGTAGAACACAACGCAGACCTAAGCAAGGACGCAGCCTACAATATAACCTTGAAATCTCACTTGAAGATGCCTTCAACGGTAAAGAAGTAACAATTGAAGTGCCCCGTATTGAAACTTGCTCAGAATGTAATGGAAGTGGGGCTGAAAGAGGCACAACTGTTGAAACTTGCCCACAATGCTATGGACGGGGACAGGTGACACAATCCCAAGGTTTTTTCACTATGTCCCGCCCGTGTCCACGCTGCCGAGGTGCGGGAGAAATTGTCCAAAACCCATGCCGAAATTGTAGTGGACACGGACGAATTAGGACAAAACGTGAGCTAAAACTGAAAATTGATAAAGGCGTTCATAACGGCTTTGAATACCGATTACGCGGTCAAGGGGATGTAGGACCACAAGACGCACCCTCCGGTGATCTCCTCGTTGTTATTCAGATTAAACCACATGAGCGGTTTAGTCGTGACGGTAATGATCTAATTACCTCCGCTAAAATTTCCTTCGTTCAAGCAGCACTCGGCAGCACAATAGAAATTAATAGTCTTGATAGTCCCCAAAAATTGAATATTCCCGCTGGTACGCAGTACGGGGATCAGGTACGTATACACGGTAAAGGCATGCCGAAGTATAGAAGCTCAAGCTACGGGGACCTCATTGTGCAGATCGGAATTGAAACACCCACAAATCTCAATGAACAACAGCGTAAACTTTTAGAACACTTTGCTGAACTTCGAGATGAATCAGTGGAATCTGAACACAAGGGATTTTGGGATAAACTATTTCAGCACGACGATGACGACAAAAAGTAAGAATCCTGATGTCCACAAATTGAAAAAAGCATCATCCTTATGAATTGGGCGCGGATTACTATAACGACCTCTGATGAAGCATCTGAGGCTGTTGCAAACTACCTATTTGAAATGGACGCATTCGGCGTTGAACTGAAAAACACTGCCGATTCGACAACCTCTTTAATCGCATATTATCCGCTGGATGACCGGGTCAACACAAGAGTTAAGAAATTAAAAGATTTTCTTTCAAAATTGCCAACATGGGGTATCCAAACCTATCCTGCCAAAATTGATCTAAAACGAGTTGAATCTGAAGAGTGGACAGAAGCGTGGAAGTCATCTTTTTCACCTCAACAGATAGGAGAACGCCTACTTATTGCCCCGACATGGCATGATATTTCCTCTGACAAAACAAATATTTTAATTCGACTGGATCCTGGCATGGCATTCGGCACCGGCTACCATCCGACCACACGTTTATCACTGAAAATGTTGGAGCAAACAATTAAGCCGGATCAAAACGTAGCGGATATCGGAACAGGTTCAGGAATACTCGCAATTGCGGCTGTAAAGTTAGGTGCAAAACATGTTGATGCAATTGAACTTGACCCGACAGCGATCCCTGTGGCAGAAACAAACTTTGGGATAAACGGTGTTACAGAAAAAATCAGTCTGTATCAAGGCGATGGAATCAAGGCAGTCCAAGACAGATACCATCTAATTGTTGGGAATATCCTGACAAAGGCAATTCTTCCGATAATTCCGTATTGCCCCTCTCGAATTTACCCTGAAGGACAAATCATTTTCTCTGGAATTTTGGAATCAGAACTGAAACAAGTGCAGGAAGTATTGATAGAAAATGGACTGCAATGTGTTGACGTGACACGCGAAGCAGAAGAGGAAGTTACGTGGATAGTACTTAGGGCGCAGCGTGCAAACCCGTATTGAAAATCAGCGAGGTTCCTTGGCTAATCCGTGACAGAGATTGCATCTGCCAAGATTGAGATGTGGCATTGTCGGTGATTTTTCGTCACCTTTCAAATGGCATTTTAAGCATGCAGCATCTTCAGATGATCCCCTATGCACTTCAATGTTTGAACGCGCAGGTGCGGCGTTGAAAAAGAGAATTACCATCACAATGGCAAAAATAAAACCAATAACGAAAACAATATAAAATAGGACCTTTGGATTAGCTTGTTCGGTTGGCATATAAGAATAAATAAACTCCAAATCCGTAGTGATTTTTAACTCAACTATAGTAATACCTATAATTAATGAGACACTTCTGAGCATCAAACTTTTAGTTTGATGCTCAACACCCCTGGTAGGTTCGGTTTCCTAACCGAACCGAACATAATGTCCAATTAATTCTAAAGTCTACTATAATAGGATACCTTAAAATCGGTTGTTCTGCAACAGAAAATAGAGAAGTTTGTTAGTGATGGACTATTCAAAGAATGGGAAAAGAATTGGCAAATTCTCAGATGCCAGTGAAGAACCGTATTCACAAGCTTCAAATGCTTCTGCATATTGAATGTTAGCACCAACTTTTTTCCCATAAAGTTCTACTAACAGATCGCGGTGCTTTTCTGCTATATTATTAAAACGATTGCGTAAACGCCCCGCAAGCCATTCGCGACGATCTCCACTACTATTGGGGACGGTATTTAGGGTGCCGCTATTGTAAGGTAACCATTCATAAAACTGTGATTCGTGACAATGGAGCATATCAATTTTCTGTTCCACTACGGTGTCAATGCCGACAACAACATCTGGCGTAAACGGGTAAGGTTTCATAAACCCATCGCTCAGATAAACGATAACGGGGTTTTTCTGTAAATGCGGGGTAAGCGCACTTACGTTGGGCACAGTCACCATATAGGCTGCGTCTTGCACGAGTATTGACGTATAACGATGGTCAGGATGGTAATCGTTGGGACGATGTGTCATAATCAGGTCGGGGTGAAATTCCCGTATGGTCCGAATAATCTGATACCGATTTTCTAATGTTGGCATCAGTTCACCATCGTGATTGTCAAGTAGTTCGTATTCAATGCCGATGATATTGGCGGCAGCTTGTGCTTCGGCATTACGGCGCTGTGCCAAAAGGCCACCACCCATTTCATGGTGTCCAGCATCACCGTTCGTAACGGAAACAAATTTGACACGATGCCCTTTTTGAGCATATAGGGCAGCAACGCCACCTGCTTTTATATCACAATCATCGGGATGTGCTCCAAAAACTAATACACGAATCTGTTTTGTACCCATTTTGTTATCCGTAAAATGTTATAGAAAAATCCGAAAATATGTTCACATTTCAATGAACAACAATCCGTACACACGCTCGTGCTGGCGAGGCCGGGAATCATGGCGAATACCATACGGGGAATGCCATACGCGCATTCATACCGTTGATTTGGCGTATTCGCCCAACGTCATTCATACCTTTGATTTCTTGATTTCTTCCTAACCTCGCCAACGTAAAGATAATTGTGAATTTTACTATAATTTTTTGTTAAGTGCTTGTAAGTTACCATCTTTTTAATACGGAATTAAAATCTATGAATAACTGGAAAATCGAAGTTTTCTATAAACCTGAGGTGCCTGACACTATCGGACACGGCATTCTTGAAGATATTGCTGACCTCGGTATCAATGGAGTGGAATCTGTCCGGACAGCCACTGTTTATTGGATTGAAGGTAGTCTTGACTCACAAACTATTGAACGGATCGGAACAGAACTACTCGCCGATCCGATTACACAGGTTTTTACTTTTGACACCGATTACAAAAACACGAATGATTGGACGGTTGAAGTGCAATTCAAACCTGGCGTTACTGACGCAGTCGGGGATAGTACAGTCAAAGGCATCAAAGACCTTGGGTTTGAGAACGTAAAGACTGTTCGGACGGGACAAAAGTTCTGGATCAACGGCACTTTAAATGCAGAAATAATTGAGTCTATTGCACAACGACTTCTGATGAACGATGTAATCCAGACTTTCTCTTACCATGCACCACAAGTGTAATGCTCATCTATGTAGCACAAACTTTTAGTTTGTGCCATTGTGGATTTCACTATAATCATAGGTTTACTATATAACTTACTGATTTAGAATAACAGCAGCCCTTGTGCTTCCACATACACTGAGTAAAGTGATTGACTACCTGTCATAAAGAGTCTATTTCGTTTTACGCCGCCGAAGCAAAGATTGGCACAAATTTCTGGGAGGTGAATCTTTCCGATAAGCGTGCCATCTGGCGCAAAAACATGAACACCATCGTAACCATCGCCAACCCATCCAGCACTTGCCCACAGGTTACCGTCAATATCACATCGGATTCCATCAGCAATCCCAGGTGCCATATCACAGAAAGCCCGTTTGTTATCTAAATACGCACCGTTTACAACATCAAAAACATAAATGTGTCTCGGTGTCCCTTCTTTGTGCGTAACCCCCGTATCCACAACATATAGCTTTTCATAGTCAGGTGAAAAGCATATACCATTCGGTTTTTCGAGTTCATCTGTAACAACTGTGGTTTCTCCAGTATCTGGGGCAAGGCGATAAACTGAAGTAGGCAATTCAAATTCTGCAATATGCCCTTCGTAATTGAGCATAATCCCATATCCTGGATCGGTAAACCAAATATGTCCATCGGTATGAACAGCCACATCGTTTGGTGCGTTGAGTCGTTTTCCCTCAAATTTATCCATTAGCACAGTAACTGTTCCGTCATACTCAGTTCGTGTTACACGCCGCGTACCGTGTTCACAACTGATAAGTCTACCTTGTCTATCTCTGGTATGTCCGTTACTATAGTTAGACGGTTTACGATATACGCTCACCTTACCCGTTGCCTCTTCCCATTTCAGGATACGATTATTTGGAATATCGCTCCAGAGGAGGTATCCACCATCTCCAAACCAGACGGGGCCCTCAGACCAGCGCGCGCCTGTCCATAACCGTTCAACAACAGAATTGCCGATTTTGTATCTTGCAAACCGGGAGTCAATTACTTCAATTGCAGGGTCAGGATACCGTGTAATTGTTCCATCCCACTTTCTTTCAGATTCATTCATATTGCTGTTCCTCCTTAATCAGAAATTCGTTGTTAGTATACCTCAAATTGCCACCTTGTAGCACAAACTTCATGAAGATTATAGTGACATATAGAATTAAAGAGGCATATTTTGTAGCACAACCTGTTAGGTTGTGCTACAGTGTCTGCGTTAGTTCCGGTTTTCTGACCAAACCGATCCTAATGTCCAATTAATTCTAAAGTTTACTATAAATATTTCAGTAATTTCTTTAGTCCCGTGAATCAACGCCAATACGCGTTTGGTATTTGGCGGGGACGATATGTTTATAGAAAAACTCCGATTCCCGCCTATCAATGGGCTGAGTCGCGATTCGGAGATCGCTCCTACAAAAAATGTGTCTCAATAATTTCAAAGTTCACCATATAAGTTTTACTCTGTGCAGCAACTTAGGTTAGTATACCACAAATTGCAGATCGTAGGCAGAAAATATTCAATAGATTTATGTAAACGCGTTCTTGATTTCATTGAAATAGGTATAGCAAAGCCGATTCTTACTTAAAATAGTTTAGCGGCTAATCCTAACGCTACCTGCCTGCATCGCTTTTTCTGCTTCTGCTGCCGTTGCCCAGTTAAAGTCGCCAGGGAAGGTATGTGCCAAGGCAGAGTAACCCCCAGCAAAGTCAACTGCCGCTTGCGGTGATTTTCCATTGAGTAGACTGTAGATTAACCCAGATGAGAAGCTATCCCCACCACCGACTCGGTCAACCAATTCTAAATCTTCATAGATGCGAGACAGAAAAAATTCTTCACCATCAAACAGGAGCGTTCGCCAATCGTTTAACCAACCAGTTTTAGCATCACGCAGTGTTGTGCCGATCATCTCAATGTTTGGGAAAGCCGCTTGGACCCGCTGTGCAACCTCTTTATAACTCTCAGGTTCAAGTTTGCTATACGATTCAGTTGTGCCTTCCGCAGCGAAACCTAAGGATTTCTCAAAATCCTCCTCGTTGCCGATAAGTACAGAGACGTGTTCCATCATTGGCCGGTTCGCTGCTTGCGCTTGTTCTGCACTCCACAATTTGGAACGGAAGTTGAGGTCATAGCTTGTTTTGACACCAGCAGCACGGGCAGCTTTGAGCGCTTCAGCAGAAACAGCTGCCGCGGATTCCGACAAAGCAGGTGTGATGCCACTGAGATGAAACCAACGCGCCTTGCTAAAAATAGATGCCCAATCGATTTCACCGGGGCGGACATTGGAAATGGCTGAATGTCCACGATCATAAGTCACGCTACTCGCTCGGGGACCTGCCCCCATTTCAAGATGATAAAACCCATTTCGCTCAAAACCGACTCCATCAAAGTCTACCCATACGATGTTAGACATGTCAACGCCAAGTTCACGTCCTTTATTCCGAATGTAACGACCAGACCAATTATCCACAAGTCGTGAAACCCATGCTGTTTTTAAGCCGAGCTGTGCAGCGTTGACAGCAACGTTCATCTCCGCACCGCCTGCTGTGATTGCCAGTGATGATACCTGCTCCAAACGCATAAACTCCGGCGCTGTGAGTCGGATCATCGCTTCCCCAAACGTAACCAAATCGTACATAATTTATTCTCCAGTTTGATTTTTAAATTCGTTGTATAATTTTTCGATACATTCCTCACAGAAACAGTAAATTTTGCCATAAGTGCCTACCTCTTTCTCCAGTAATTGGTTCATCGGAAAGTCTTTTTGGCAGAATGCGCAAACTTCCATCGGGGCTATGGATGGTGATTCACTGTCCGTTTTTTGCCTGGTAGAAAGGAGCAAAATCAGTAAAACTGTGATCGGTAGGATAAATATGCAAAAGATGAAAAACATTGTAATTTCCTATTCAACATATAGCAACTAACTTTTGTTACTATAGCCAATAAGTATCATAATGTCAACAAAATTTGGTAATAGCACTATGTTAATAAAGAACGCTTATATGAAAAAAAATCAGATCAGAAAATATTTGACATATAAAGGAACTGTTGGTAAGATAATTGGGACTTAATATAACCCAAGTTGCTACCTATAAGATTTTAGACACACAGACGCCATTTTTAAAAGAGAACAGTTCGTTATTGGTGAAATAGTGTAGCGCAAACTTTCAGTTTGCGTACTAATATGCACAAACTAAAAGTTTGTGCTACAATGTGGCAACTTAGGTTAATATAGAGTGTGAGTTTATGCAACCACACACTATAGGTGTCAATTTAGCGTGCATCCAGGCCCGGTAGGTTCGGTTTGTAACCGGACCGAGCCCAGGCGAATCCTGGGTGTTTTGTTGAGCAGCACTGCTTAGTGGACAGGATAGGTGGAGGTTTCTGCGTAGGCTCCGGTTCGGTTACAAACCGAACCTACCGGCCTGGGCATTCAGCGCATAATTCTTTTCTTAAATTGACGCTTATGGAGTTTATGCAACCACACACCGACTCAGTATAATACACACTGAAATAGGAACATGAAATTATGTCTCATACCAAATTAACGAGATTTATCTTTTGCCGACGGTAGGTGCGGTTTCCTAACCGCACACTTAGCAAGACAGATCTTGTTTGGGTATTAGAACGGAGAAGATAGCATGGAAAACCGGATTGGAATCGGTAACCTCAAAATTGATAACGCTCTATATGCATTGGTGAAAGATGAAATTGCGCCTGGAACAGGGGTAGATGCAGACTCATTCTGGACAGCATTTGACGAAATTGTCAAGGAGTTGGCGCCAGAAAACCGGTTACTTTTGGAAAAACGGGATTTCCTACAGCAACAGATTGACGCGTGGCATCTTGAACGCAAGAGTGAACCGATAGATTATGAAGCATATTCTGCATTTCTTACCGACATAGGATATTTGGTGCCTGAAGGCGATGATTTTATCGTTACAACCGAAAACGTTGATTTGGAGATTGCGTTGATTGCAGGTCCGCAGTTAGTTGTGCCGGTAGATAATGCACGCTATGCGCTAAACGCTACAAACGCACGATGGGGAAGTCTCTATGACGCTCTTTATGGGACTGATGTGATTGACGAAACCGATGGTGCTACTCGCGGTGATGCTTATAACCCAATCCGAGGTGTGAAGGTTATCGCTTACACGGAGCAGTTTTTAGATGAAGTCGTTAGTCTTGAATCTGAAAGTTTTTCTGACATAACCAAATTTTTCCTTAAAACAATTGGTGGAAAGTTGCAGCTGCGCGCTACACTTCGTAGTGGAAAAGAAGTCGGATTAGAAGACCCAAGCAAATTTGTCGGTTTTACACAAGATGGTGATGACCTTAGTTCTATCCTGTTTCAAAACCACGGGTTGCATATTGAAGTCCAGATTGACAGGAAACACCCGATTGGTGAGGCACATCCTGCTGGTGTGGCAGATGTGATCCTTGAATCTGCCATCACGACTATTCAAGATTGCGAAGATTCGGTTGCTGCGGTTGATGCTGAGGATAAGGTACGTGTCTATAGCAATTGGAACGGCATCATGAAAGGAACGCTTGAAACAACGTTCGAGAAAAATGGCAAGATGATAACCCGCCGATTAGCACCGGATAAAACATACACAGCACCAGATGGCAGCACTTTTACGTTGTCGGGCAGAAGTTTGCTCCTGATTCGGAACGTTGGACTTCACATGTATACAGATGCTGTTATCACCGCAGATGGAGAAGAAATCCCAGAAGGTTTCCTTGATGCGATGATAACGACATTCGCTGCTATGCATGATTTGCAAGGCAACGGCAAATGCACAAATAGCAAAACAGGTAGTGTCTATATCGTCAAACCGAAATTCCACGGCCCGGCGGAGGTGGATATGACCGTTCGGTTGTTTGGAAAAATTGAAGCTGCACTTGGGTTTGCTCCGAATACTATTAAAATAGGTATTATGGATGAAGAACGCCGCACTACCGTCAATCTCAAAGAAGTACTTCGGATAGCATCACAACGTCTTGTGTTCATAAATACCGGGTTTTTGGACAGAACAGGTGATGAAATCCACACCAGCATGGCAGCCGGTCCGATGATACCGAAGATGGATATTCGCAATGAACCGTGGATGCGTGCCTATGAGGACTGGAACGTTGATGTTGGAATTGAGACAGGTTTACCCGGAATTACACAGATCGGGAAGGGAATGTGGACAAAACCTGATGAGATGGCAGAGATGCTTGAGACAAAAGTGAATCATCCAATGGCAGGGGCGACAACAGCGTGGGTGCCTTCACCGACAGCCGCAACACTACATGCAATACATTATCATAAAGTGAATGTGGCGAAATGGTTGAATGAGTTGGCTTTGCGCGAGCGCGCAAGTTTAAGAGACCTATTGACCCCGCCCTTGCTAAAAGAACGCGAATTGTCCGCAGATGAAATTCAACGTGAGATGGACAACAATGCACAAGGAATACTCGGCTATGTTGTACGATGGGTAGACCAAGGTATCGGCTGTTCCAAAATACCGGATATCAACAACGTCGGTTTGATGGAAGATCGCGCAACACTACGGATTTCAAGCCAACATATTGCGAATTGGTTGCATCATGGGATTGTCACAAGAGCGCAGGTGACAGAGACGTTTGAACGGATGGCAAAAGTCGTAGACAAACAGAACGCTACGGACCCGAACTATCGGAATATGTCGCCCAATTACGAGCAAAGCATTGCTTTCCAGGCAGCGTTAGATTTGGTTTTTAAGGGTTGTGAGTTGCCTAACGGGTATACAGAATTCGTGTTACATCCACGCAGACGCGAGGTTAAATTAAGAGATAAATAAAACAGATGTAATATGAAGGAACATCCTTAGCATTTGGTCTCTACCTTATTAGTGAAGCCTATAAAATTTGATCGCATTATCGTGAAAAAGCTTTTTTAATTCTTCAGGCGTACATCCTGAGACAGCTTCTTGCAATGTCTGAACCCAACGTGGATAATCCGATGCTAACGTAGAAACTGGCCAATCGCTGCCATAAATAACACGGTCAAACCCAAAACACTCAATAACGTGTTCAATATACGGCCGCAGGTCAGCGGCAGTCCAGTTCTCATGGTCTGCCTCTGTTACCAGCCCCGATATTTTACAATAGACGTTTGGGAAATCCGCAAGTGTCTTTATCTCCTGTTTCCACGGTTCAAACAGTTGGTTTTTGATATCTGGCTTGCCGATATGATCTAAGATAAATTGTACATTTGGACACTGTTCTATAAGCCGAATAGCATTGGCGAGTTGCGGGTGAAAGATACAAATATCAAAACTCAATCCGTACCGCGCAAGCGTTTTCACACCATTCACGAAGTTGGGTTGGATACAGAAATCAACACTTTCCCCTTGAATAAGGCGGCGAATACCTTTTATAAGCGTATCCTCAGCCAATTTTTCTACAAAAGGTGCTACCTGTTTGCCCTCTTCAAGCGGTGCCCATGCTACAATACCGCGAATGCGGGGTTCTACCGCTGCAAGCGAGGTAACCCAAGCAGTCTCTTTCAGTCCATCATCAGGATGCACATCACATTGGACAAAAACAATGGATTCTACTTCCAGATGCTCGTGCGCGGCAGAATAATCTTTTAGGAGATACGGTTTGTTTAGTGTTGGAACTTGCTTAAGCCATGGATATCTAAACTGCTTCGGATGCCATAGATGAACATGCGTATCTACAATCGGGAATTTTTCCATTTATTCGCCTCCAATGTACTAAGGATTGGTATATTTTACTACTTCTGCCGAAAATTGTCAATCTCTTAATTGGCATCATACCTGAGGATGTGTAAAGTTTTTCGCAAAAGTTTAAGCGACAGCGTGTTGTTTAAGACGTTGTTTGCTTGTAGCACAAACTTTCCAGTTTGTGCACTGTGGGGTCAACAACAGAAGCCACATATCTGTCCGTTGGCTGTGTTGATACGCAGCTCTTAAAATCCGCGTCATTCGTGAAATCCGCGATTCTGACAATGGACATGCAGAAATACTTACACACCCCATACCTGATAAATGGTTGATTTTAAAATCATTCTAAGGTATAATCAAAAACTATGAACTTCATCTGCGAGATGCATCGTATAAACAATGTATTTTCATGAAAAAGGAGAAATTTGATGCGTAAAAAAATGATATTAATCCTAACTTTTAGTATTTGTGCGCTTTTCCTGACTATCCCTTTGGTAAATGCACAATTTCCTGAAGATGGTGTCGTTGGGTACTGGTCATTTGACAATGGGACGATTAATGGCAACACCGTTAAAGATGTTTTAGGTAAAAACGATGGTGAACTTGATGGAAATCCAAAATCTGTAAACGGGAAAGTTGGAAAAGGGCTTGAATTCGATGGGCAAAATTTCGTCCATATTCCCGGTACCAATACGTTAGATTTCAATGGGGCAGAGGCGATAACTATTGCAGCTTGGATAAATGCAGATAGTGACAGTCCTGTGGTAGGTGTTGTCGCTGGATGTTGTGGAACCATTGTAGCACAACGTGATGTAAACGGATGGGCAATACGGTTTGATGGCAGAAATGCTGGAGCCGAATTAGAATTTATTACACAACCAGGTTGGCAAGGTGATGGTGGATTTGGTGTTGCTATGGTGCCAAACGGTAAGTGGCATCACCTCGTTGGAATCGTTGACGGTAAAACAAAATTTCTGTACCTTGATGGCAATTTGGCTAAGGAAGAAGGTTTTAACGGTCCCATGCAGACAGGAGGCACCGAGCATGAAATTGGAAAAGCCACTGATGGCGGTTTCGTCGGCATTATTGATGAAGTTGTGATTTACAATAGAGCACTCTCTGCAAATGAAGTGAAACAACTCTTTGCTGCAGAAGGACTACCTGTTGAACCTCACGGTAAACTTACTACACGCTGGGGACAAATTAAAAACAGTTGGTAGCAATAGCTTAGAAGATAATCAGAATTTGTGGGTTTATACTTGTGAAGTTTGAGTATACAACAACCTGTGGCAGCGTTAGAAACTTGAAAAGTATCTACAATTATAGTACTTGGTATACTTACGATGAAAATCACTGCAATCCGAACATTCATGGCAAATTTTGGCAATCGTCCACGTGGTCTTATCAAAGTTGAAACAGACGAGGGCATCTATGGTTGGGGTGAGGCATATTCTACGGGACCAGACCTCTCTGTTGAACCGATTGCCGATTATATCTTTGAGATGATTCAGGGGGATGACCCACGCCGGATAGAATATATCATGCTCAAACTGCACCAGCAATTCAGATTTCCGCCGGGGGGTGCGGGGCTCGCTGTTATCTCAGCAGTTGACCATGCGCTCTGGGATATTAGTGGAAAAGCTGCTGGATTGCCTGTTTATATGCTTCTCGGTGGGCATGCCCGTGACCGCGTCCGTGTGTATCGCGGCATCGGAGGCAGAGACGGTATAGAAGCTGCCGATCAAGCACACAAACTTAATGAAGATTGGGGATTCACCGCTTTCAAAACAAGTCCTTACCAACTTAATCCAGATTCAGATAGATGGGGACGTGTCTGTGATGCGGCTGCAACTTACTTTGAACAAATTCGTATGAACACACCGGATGATTGGGAGTTCGCTTTTGATCCGCACGCAAAAATCTTTGAACCAATTCGTGCGCTGCAACTTGCCAACGCGTTGGCACCGTACGATCCATATTTCTACGAAGAGCCGCTACGTCCAGAACATATTCCTGCATGGTCGCGTCTACGCGCTCAAATGCAGGTGCCGCTCGCAACAGGCGAATCTTTATACACACGCTTTGAATTCCTTGATCTCATTGCTGCACAGGGGGCAGACATCATACAACCGGATATATGCGTCTGTGGCGGATTGTTAGAGATGCGCAAAATTGCAGCAATCGCTGAGGCGCATTATGTGAGCATTGCACCACACAATCCGATGGGACCATTAGCGACTGCTGTCAATGTTCACTTCGCTGCTGCTACCCCAAACTTCAAAATCCTTGAATATTTGCTACCCACTGAAAGTGCTTGGAATACATGGGTAGATGAACCGTATCTGCCCAAAGATGGGTATCTGGAATTGCGGGATCGTCCGGGGTTGGGTGTAGAGATAAACGAGGACGCTGTTACAGATAATGAGTATGTCCATTGGCAGCGAACGTGCCCTATCCGTCCTGATGGCTCTACCGGTTATATTTAGATTCTTCAAAAACTATACAACTACGGCTTATCATATTTATAGTAAAATCCGAAAATATGTTCACATTTGAATGAACAAAAATCCTCACACCATCACGCTGGCAAGGTTTCCTAACCTTGCTAATGTAAAGACAATTGTGGATTTCACTATAAAACTAATAACATAAATGGAGACTATATGAACCCAGTAAAATTAGGCGTAATTGGATGTGGTGTCATCGGAAGTAGACATCTCAGTATAGCATCGGATTCTGATCATCTTGAGTTAGTCGCAGCGGCGGATCTAATTGACGCGAACAGAGAACGGGCAGCCGAACGTTTCAATCCGCCAAAAATGTATACGAATGACATCGATCTCCTTGACGACGATGAGGTCGAGGCTGTTGTTCTGGCATTTCCAACGCAATACCGAACTGAAGTCGCGTTACGTGCGTTTGAAAGAGGCAAACATGTCCTGATTGAAAAACCGATTGCTATGAACGTTGGGGAGGTTAAGCAACTCATCGCTGCACGCGGGGATCTGGTTTCTGGTTGTTGTTCATCTCGCAACCGTTTCAACAAAGCTGCCCGTCTTGCAACGCAACTTATCACAACAGGGGATTTAGGTGAACTTCGGACTGTGCATTGCCGTGCTATTCGCGGATGTGGAAAAGAACCTGGGACACCGCGTCCCGCGTGGCGATTGACGAAAGCACTTAACGGTGGCGGTATCCTTGTCAATTGGGGTTGTTACGACATTGACTTCCTACTTGGGATTACAGGATGGGAACTCAAACCCAAAACTGTCTTTGCACAAACGTGGACAGTGCCACCTGTATTTGAATCACATATCGCCCCCGGTTCTGATGCTGAGACACACTATACTGCGCTGGTTCGATGTGAAGATGGAACTGTAATTACCCTTGAGCGCGGCGAGTTCATGACAGCAAGTTCACATTCTGATTGGGAAATTATCGGATCAGAAAGTTCGCTTAAATTGAAAATGGGAGATGGGAATCCTGGCAGTATTATCCATAATCAAACGACAACTGCAGATGGCGTAAGTTCAAACCCTCTTGCTGATACCGGTGATTCTGACGGACCCCACCACGGTAACCCATTGTCCGATTTTGCTGCAGCGATCCGTGAAAACCGCCAACCGATAACTGGCTTGGAGCAGGCACTTGTTGTTCAGCAAATTACAGATGCAATCTATGCATCCGCTGAAAGCGGAGCCGCTGTGGAAATAGCTGATTAGAAAATAGATACATAGCTGTAGGCGCGCTTTATGGAGTAAAAAAACGTGAGTTTGATAATAATACTAAAGATAGTTTGACTCAATGATTTAGAGGAATCTAACACGATATATCAGGGCTATCCAACTTTGATACCAAATAAATTGCAGCACTCCAGCGGAGTGCTATGTTTATAGAAAGCCAGATTTCAGTATACATAGCACTCCAGCGGAGTGCTATGTATACTGAAATCACATACCGCACCCGCTAAATGCCAAAAAGCGCATTTAGCGTTGTACTGCCATCGAAAATTAGGGCCACTACCTTAGACAAGATTGTGGTATAATAACAATCTAATTGAAAGGAGAAATCCGATGGCAGTACAAATTTTTATTGAAGTTTATCAGTTAATGACTAATGTAATTACTTTTGGAGGTATAAGATGTATCGCGATATCTTAACCAACAGATGGACTCTTGGCGGATGTGGATTTCTGATTCTTCTCTCAATCGGCTGCTATTTCTGGTACCAGCATGAGCTTGCTCCCTACAGGAACGCAGAAGCAGAAGCACAGCAGCAATGGGAAATATCTCAAAAAATAACTGAAACCGATCTATCCATTAAGCAAGTGGATGACTCTCGTGTATCCTCTATGAAATCTACGTCTGCAGACGGTGCAGCGAATGTCAGTGATGTTGTGTCAGAAAACAAAGATAACAGCAAGTCCGAAAAAGCTGCATCAGTTGATAAAACGGACGCACACGTACTTGTTTCACCTTACGGGTTCGGCCCTTATCCTGAAGTGCCCTCAGATTTCCCGGGTATCATCAGTTGGAACGATCCCGAAGGCCAAGCAAATCTTCCCGATCACGCGAACAAAAACATTGAACTTATAGAAAGAGTTCTTATCAAGTTATGGAAACAAGGTGATAAAAATTTCCGCGGTGGAAGTACCTACAACGGTAAAGTTTATCCTCATTATCACAATACTGTTTATGTCCTTTACAACGAGTATAAACTACTGGATGGGACAACGCAACGGTATCCAGCGTATGTAAAATCAGGGCCTCAGGTTATCTACAGTAGTGAGGACCTTTTAAACCCACCAGCTCACCTTCGTATTTTAAACTTAAATTCTTCTGGGATTGATCCATATCAATTCTTAGATCTACCTTGAAATTAGGAGGAAAAATGCGTATATTCTGTACTGCAACGTATATTCTGTACTGCAAGAAGTAACACTTTTAAACTTTGTTATTTGTCTCTTTTAATAATATTTGTTGCCTTAGTTTTATTTACGCTAAAAGGCGAAACAGAAGGTTTTCCTTCAAACGATGAAATCCCAGCAAGTTTATATGGGAGTAGTCATGGAGATAAACAATCACTTCCCACACGTATCGGAGCAGTTTTTTGGACACAGACATTGATTCACTGCCATGCATTTGTTTATGCTCACTGGAGCCGCCGCGGTTTTTATGAAGTTAAAAAAATAAATTCGGTCCTTTGGCAAGGTTAGGAAGAAACCAACGGTATGAATGCGCGTATGGCATTCCCCGCCTCGCCAGCAGAGGGAGGCACGTGCTTCGTGCAGACAGAAAAGGAACAAATTAATAACTTAATCTTCATTTAAGCGCGCTAATTAACAACCTATCGTTTATTGTAAAATCTTCCAAAATTATTTGATTGATGACAACAACATAAATCTTAGGGGTGCGGTTCACCCGCTTTCGGTTTCTCCTTAGGTGCGTTAGAATCCTTTCCAAAACGAATATGTAGTGATGCGCCAGGGGCATGTTGTTTACCATAAAGCGCATGCTTAATTCCCCAAAAAGCAAATGTTGTCCCTGCCATCACGACAAAACCCCACACCGGTACTTTCCATAACCATTCAGAAAATGAGAAAACATTTCCGGTCTGTTTTGAAACGGATTGTGGACCTAATGCCACAAGTACTGTGCAAATAATTGCGTTAAGGGTGATTGCCCCTTCCGTAACCAACCGATGTGGACTGAAGTTGACTAACGCTCGTTCAAAATTGAAAATTACTATCCACCACAAAAAAACAAGGTATAGAAGTTGTCCCTTACCTAACCAACTTCTCAAAATAAAAGGTATTGGATCGTAAAAATTGACTGCCAAAATAGCAACAAACACTATACTAAGTGCGATATAAAAAAGTTCAAACCAACCTATCCATCCTCTGGAATGACGAAACCAACCGACTACTGGTATTCCAAACATCCGTTCAGGTAAAGAGTCAATAGTATCTACCCATGTTTGTGCCGCCTTCCGATAGTTCAAATATGTCAACGCGATGAGAATACAAAAGACAGCAAATATCTCCATCCACCGTGGAAAATTGGGGTTAGTTTCTAATGGTGGCGTGCGATTTAAAATAAAACCAAACGTTACTGCAATACCAAGCCCAAAAAGTAAACCCTGGAGTTGCTCCATTACGCTGTGCCAGTTCGTTTGCAGCCCTGTTCGGATACAGAGCAGCTTCAGCAATTGTCCAAATGAAAAGGCGAAACCACCTGCAAAACCCGTCATCAATGTTGCGAAGGCAACGCCACTGAGTTTGTAATGCCAGCAATATCCCAATACACCGACAACCATACCGACACACCCAGCCCAATTGTCACCTCTCGGCGGCGTCATGCGAAGTTTAAGTCCGTTTACTAACAACAAAAACGCTGCAAACCATCCAATACCCATATAGAGAATAAGCGAGGTCGCCATATCTATTCGTCCTCGGAATAGGATGACGATGAGCGCAGCAACGATTGCAACAAGTGCGGCTAACCAATCAGAGTCGGACCAATAGAGCGGGTTTTCGTGCCGATGCATGCGCTTAGTTGCGAAAATACGATCCACCACAACTGCTTGAAGCGACCAGCCTGTGAAAACAGCACATATCGGAACAAAGAATACCGATAGTGTAGGAATAGACTGATTTTGATCAATTTCTATGAGAAACGCTGGTAGTGCAGTCCCAGCTCCACCCAGTGCTGCCCACAAAAAACCGATAACAAAAAGATTGACAAACCCGTAAAGTACTGTCGGTGAATGAGATGAATGCGTATACCCAACTACCATCATGTAAGACATGCTTCCACCGAATGACCATCCTATTGCCCCAAATAAAGCAAAATAGTGAACGTAACGCCACCAGTCTTCACAGCCGGAGAGCAGCACAATTGCCATAGCAGCGAGCGCACCGGGCAGGGCGGCTCCGTATTCATGACCGAAATTACCGCGTATTCCCCATCCAACACAGAGCGATATACTGCATAATAGAACCATTTGCCACGGAATAGAAATCATATCCATCTGGGTTAACTCCAATTGAATTCTGGATACGTAAAAAATTGTTCCTCAATTATGAAGAATTTTGGGATTGTTGTCAACAATCTATTGACAGAGACCGCTGTATCAAGATATAATTTGATAGATCATATTCAGAAAGCATATACAACATGCAGTTTACATACTATTGGCCAGTGTGGGCGATTATAATTGGCATAATCGTTGCAGTTGGTATAACATTATACGGATATCTCAGTGTAGGTCAGTCTCTGCGCCGTTTGCTTCGTTATTCACTCATTGCCCTACGGTTTTTAGCCGTTGCTATTTTACTGTGTTGTCTGTTAGCACCAGTCATTATAGAGAAGAAAGACGTTACCCCAATATCCCATCTGTCAATATTAGTTGATACCTCAAGAAGTATGCAACTGAAAGACAATCATGCTGGGAAAACCGAAACTTCCCGTATGAGTCAGGTGAACCAACTTTTGTTGGACGAATCAAGCCAATTTTTAGAAACATTAGAAAGTGAGTACAAAGTCCATCTCTACCGTTTTGATTCGGTCCTCCATCAAGATGCAATCACTGTGGAAAATTCTGAACCGAAAGGCACACTTACAGATATTGCATCAGCTATCCGTGAAACAGCCCAGCTATGGCGAGGACAACCGAACGCAGGCATCGTGCTACTAACTGATGGGGCACATAATGCCTCCAAGTTATCAGTAGAAGATATTGCCTCTGTGAACACACCAATTTATGCTATAGGCGTCGGTTCACCGCAGCCACCAAAGGATATACAGGTCCAAAACATTGATGTTTTGCCTATTGCCTACACACGACATGAGACTGTCATTCGTGTAACCATTGCGCAGACAGGATATACAACTGAATCAATTCGCGTTTCGTTACGTGAATCCGGCACGAATCGCCTCGTTGATGCTGCAATGCTTACTTTTCCTCAAGATAGTGCTGAGCAATCAGTTACTTTAGATGGACAACGAACTTCGAAAGGGACGCAACATGTTGTTGAACTAAAATTGATACCTGAGACCGAAGGAAATTTTCAGTATACGGTAATACTTCCCACGTTGGAAGGCGAATTGACGAATGCTAACAATGAAAAGACATTTTCCTTAAAAGTTGTGAAGGCAAAACTCAATGTCTTTTATCTGGAAGGCAGACCACGCTGGGAATATGCGTTCCTTAAACGCACTTTGGAACGTGACCCAAACATTGAGGCAACTTTTGCTGTTTTGTCTAAAAAAGCAAGATCAGACTCAATTCTTGCACGCAACGATGGGTATTACCCACAGAATCTGAAGACGCAACTTTTGCAGTTTCCTAAAACTCGCGAACAACTCTTTAAATATGATGTGTTGATTTTAGGCGACTTATCTGCCGAACATCTTACTGTTGGTCAACAACAAGCAATTGTTGACTTTGTGGAACAGCGCGGGAAAGCGGTCATCTTTCTCCCTTCGCGCAGCGCATTAGGCATAAACGGATTTAGGGACACTCAACTCGCGCGGATACTGCCTATTCAAATTCCACTTAATGGATGTCAGACACAGGAGGCAGAATTTTCACTGGATCTTACACAAGCAGGCAGGTTTCATCCGATGCTACAACTCACTGACAATTTAGAACGCAATACCGAAATTTGGCAGAATCTTCCTGCACTTTCCCGCATATTCCGCGGTTTTCAACTGAGAGCAGGAGCAACAACACTCATTAAAAAACAGAATGGAGAACCCGTATTAATTTTTCAGCGAGTCGGACTCGGAAAAAGTCTTCTCTTAACTGCTGAAGGTATATGGAATTGGGACTTTGGTGTAAACGCTTTTAAAGGCACTACCTATCAAACAGTATATCCTCGTTTTTGGGCACAAGTGCTGCGTTGGATGTCGCAACAATCCGATGAGAATCAAATATACATCACAACCGCAGCACCGACTTATGCGCAAGGCGAAACTGTTCAGATAAATGTTAGAGCGTATTCTCACACCTTGCAGCCTCAAAATGATGCTGAAATTCAACTGTCGGTCACATCGCCAAGCGGTTCAACGTTTCCGCTTCAAACACGCACTCAGGCTACAGAAAATCAAACGAATAATACAAACAATTATACTGCGCAATTAAAGGTAAAAGAAAAAGGAACTTACAAAATTCGTGCTGTCGGTCAAATAGGGAATATACCTTTGGGAGAAGACGAAATTGATATCCACGTCCACCCGCAACTTATTGAATTAGAAGCACCGCAATTGAACGAAACACTACTCAAGGAACTAACAGAGCAGACCGGAGGTGTATATCTCACTATAGAGAACGCTCAGTCTCTCTCCGAAAAAATTAACAATGTGCAAAACCCGGTCTTTGTTGACACTGAGCGCGATTTATGGGCGCATCCGCTTATCCTTATCACAATTGTCGGGTTATTAGGAACAGAGTGGTTTATACGAAAACGCATTGGACTCGTATAAAAACTTTGTTATAGAGCGTGAGCAAAACCCAAATCAACGCTATGAATACCAAGGGCATTCAACGGGTGTAAACTAAAGGATTTTCCAAATATGGGAAACCTTCTTCAGTCCCGTAGGGACGATATGTTTATAGAAACAGGTCATTTTGAGCATTCTTTAGTTCCGTAGGAACGATATGTTTGGACACTATAAGCGTCAATTTAGCGTGCATCCAGGCCCGGTAGGTTCGGTTACAAACCGAACCTACCGGCCTGGGCATTCAGTGCATAATTCTTTTCTTAAATTGACGCTTATGGAACGATATGTTTGGACACCAATGCAAATATATGTGAAAACCAACAAAATAAATTGTTAACTGGCACAGGTCGTTTATTTTTTCTTCACTAAAAATCAAAAGAATCAAGTTACAATTGTATTTGATAGGATTTGCCAATTGTATAAAATAAATATTTCTAAACTTACCCTTGTTTTTTTCTGTTGCTTACTGTTCTGTGTCGTGGTTAATACACAAGAAGCAGGCGAACTATTTACAATCGCACAAATCCAGTACGGTGGCGGTGGCGATTGGTACGGCGATCCTTCTACTATCAGCAATTGGCTGCGCCTACTCAGAGAACGGACAGAGATTGAAACGGCAGATGATCGCGTAATTCTCAAGCTAACTGATCATACACTTTATCAATATCCGATGCTCTATCTCGTTGGACACGGAAATATCCGTCTGACTGAACAGGAGGTTTTAGCACTACGACAATATCTCACAAAAGGTGGTTTCCTCTTTGTCAATGACGATTATGGATTAGATAAAAGTTTTCGCCGTGAGATAAGTCGGGTTTTTCCGAAGCAGGCACTTCAACCGATACCAAACTCACATCCGATATACCACTGTTTTTACGATCTGCCAGGACTTCCAAAAATCCATGAACATGATTCAGAACCTGCGCAAGGTTTTGGTATCTTTCACGATGGACGGATGGTACTCTTTTACGCGTACAGTGCTGATATTGGCGATGGATTGGAAGACGCAAGGGTACACCCGGATGATACACCTGAGGTACGCGAACTTGCTGCAAAAATGGCTGTAAACATTGCAGTATATGTCCTAACCCATTGAGTATATCTTAACGTGAATTTCGTATTTGTAGCGTAAACTTCCAGTTTACGCCCTTATGACACAATCTGGAAGATTGTGCTACTATGTAGCAACTTAGGTTATTAAAGAGAAAACAAGGAACTCTTTATGAAAGCCAAATTATTTTTTATTTTTACACACCTCTTAATTTCAATGCTTTTTTTGTGCAACTGTTTGGCACAAGACAACACACAGGCAGGCTTGCCTGAAGGCGCAATTGCCCGTCTCGGAAAAGGCGGTATCAATATCATGCGGTTTTCGCCTGATGGCACCCGGCTCGCCGTAGGAACAGACATCGGCGTATGGATATACGATGTGGAGGATGAGACAAAGCCCGCTTTATTCACAGGGCATACTGGACATGTCAACGCACTTGCTTTTTCACAAGATGGAAATATGCTTGCAAGTGGCGGATTTAACAACCCTATTATTCAGTTGTGGGATGTGAATACTGGCAGCCAAAACACAATTCTCACGTCAACAGAATCACTTTTGAGTTCAATAGCTGCAATTGCATTTTCCCAAGACAACACAACGCTTATCAGTTTGAGCCGTGTGGAAATTACCCATTGGAATGTGAAAACCGGCAGTCAAGTGTCAAAGTCACCAGGTATTAGTAAATATGAGTCGGTGGTATTTTCTCAAGACGGTAGCAGTTTTGCCATTGGCACTCGTGAAGGCAGAATTCGTTTATGGGATGCAATGACAGGCAAACAACGTAGGAGCCTCAAAGGGCATGCGATAATAAGTCTTTTGAAAAAAGAGCATACGGAGGTGGAAGTTTGGGCATTGGCATTTTCACCGGATGGAAAAATGCTTGCCAGCGGAAGTGAGGACAAAACGGTCCAATTGTGGGATATAGAAAAACGAACCAAACTTGCTACCTTGGAAGCACATAACGGTTGGATTACAGCATTGGCATTCTCAGCAGATGGGAAAATACTTGCCAGCGGCGACGCTAACAAAGTCATAAAACTTTGGAATGTAAATACACACAAAGAACGCGCGACCCTTTTAGGACATAAAAACACTATCAGCACTTTAACATTTGCACCCGAGGGAGCATCGCCTTATAGCGGGTGTCTTGCAAGTGGCAGCTACGATGGCACAATCCGATTCTGGGATACAAAAAATGGAAAGGAACTCGTTACCTTTACAAGCGGACATACCGAATCGGTGAAAGCAGTTGCGTTCTCTGAAGATGACGCTAACCTTGCAATCGCAGCGTTTAACGGCACTGTCGACGTATGGAGTCTAAAAACCAGGCATGAACTAATTACTCTTGATGATCAACACAGTGATAAGGCCACTGTTGCGTTGTCACCAGATGCTACACGTTTCGTCTTTCAAGGTTGGAAGGGACTTCGTTATGGAGGCCGTGGCAGTTATAGAACTTTTGTCGGCATTCAGTTATGGAACATAACCAATGGTGAAGAAATTCCTGGTCCTTGGCAGCATGCTGAAAACACAAATGCACTCACACTCTCACCTGATAACAATATACTCGTTTCCAGTTTTGGTCGTGAAGGTATTTTTGCATGGCATGTGAACACCGGTGCTGAGTTGTTCCACTTTAATTCGAAAGCACCATTCTCAAGCAAGCTAGTTTTCTCACCCAATGGAAAACTTCTTTCCAGAAACGGGACCCACGTGAAAACACAGATATGGGATATTACCACGCAGCGCGAACTCACACCACCCAACATGGGGAAGCATAGTGCCTTGGCATTTTCACCCGACAGCACGAGCCTTGCCCTCGGTGATCGAGAAGGTATCGTTTTATGGAGCGTAACACCCACAGGTATCCAAGAACGCGGTAAAATTACGGATAAACATCGAAGTTTTAATAAAGTGTTAATATTTTCACCTGATGGCAAAACCCTTATTGACTCTCAATACACAATTAAAAAAGGCGGTGGGATTCAGTTGTGGGATACAGACGGCAATGATTTGGGGAGTCTATTTGGACATACGGCAGGAATCACTACCTTGGTGTTTTCACGTGACGGAAAAACGCTTGCAAGTGGCAGCGGCGATGGCACGGTGCTACTATGGGATTGGGAAAAAATATCCGCTAAGAATAAGCTGGAGCAGAATTGGCATGAAAACCATTAAGCAGAAAGAAGGGATCGTATTCAAAACCTACATGTTTTCGTTATTAGATCTAACTTTATACACTCAATTGGCATCTACGGGTTTGCTTGCACTACCCAACCTACGTATAATGGAAAGGATGGCAAAGTGGATCGCATTATCAAATATATAGTTAACGTGAGTCCGTATTTGTAGCGCAAACTGTTAGTTTGCACCTTATGGGACACAATCTGACAGATTGTGCTACTATGTAGCAACTTAGGTTATTCGGGAGGAATATTGTGTCTGCAGAAGACTTAACAAACCTCAAAGATAATAATTCCATAGTCTGTATAGAGACGAAGCACATCCGTTTATTCGGCGGCAGTGGGAGCGGATTTTTCGTGAAACCAAACATGATTGTGACCAATATCCATGGCATCGCACCACGGAGGCCTGTTTTCGTAAGATCGTTTGACAAAAAGACCACTTGGAAAGTTGAAGGTGTCGCTGCGTTTGATGCTAAAAACGATCTTGTTGTTCTAAAAGTTGCGGGTGAAGGCACACCACTTCCACTCGGAAACAGTGATGTTGTGCAGAATGACGAACCTATTTCTATCGTAGGATTTCCCGATAGTAAATATGAGGTAACAGTAGGCACTGTCCATAGCATCCGAGAAAGTAACAAATTGATCCGAATGAACGTCAACACATCTTATGGAAGTAGTGGTAGTCCTGTGCTAAATGATAAAAGACAGGTTATCGGAATTGTTGTTGGTTCATGCAATTTTTACGGTCATGCTATCCCTTCAAGCCCGCTCAAGGCCCTGCTTGATCGGGCAGAGATAGCAGAACCTTTGGTAAAGTGGCGCAAGCGAAAACCTGTCCGTTCCTATGCAAAATACGTTCAAGGAGAACAGCACTATAGGAAGAAACGTTATCGCAAAGCGATAGTTGAATTTGACAAAGGCATCAAACTTAATCCTGAGTTCATTAGGAACTATTTCGAACGAGGAAATGTCAAGGCTAAACTTGGTGATCATGAAGGCGCAATAGCCGATTACGAGAAAGTTATCCAACTTAACTTTGATGACTTGGCTGCTTACAATAATCGGGCGTTGGCGAAAGCTGAACTTGGCGATCATGAGGGCGTAATAGCCGATTACGAGAAAGTTATCCAACTTAATGCTGATGACTTTCCTGCTTACAACAATCGTGGTCTCGCAAAGGCTAAACTCGGTGATCTTGAAGGCGCTATAACAGATTATGATAGAGCTATCCAACTTGATGCTGATGCCTTTCCTGTTTACAGTAATCGGGCGTTGGCGAAGGTTGGACTTAGCGATCTTGAAGGCGCAATAGCCGATTACGACAAAGCCATAGCACTAAACCCAGAGGTGGAGAGACTCTATTTCAATAGAGCGCGAGCGTATGCCTTGCATGAAAATTATGAGGCAGCCATAACCGATTATGACAAAGCCATAAAACTAAATCCTAAGGAGGCAGATCTTTACAATAATAGAGGTCTTGCGAAGGATGACCTTGGCAACTATGAAGACGCGATAGCAGATTATGACAAAGCCATAAAACTAAATCCTAAGGAGGCCAGTTTTTACAACAATCGGGGTATTGCGAAATCCTGGCTCGGTGATGTTGAAGGCGCAATAGCCGATTACGAGAAAGCCATAAGACTAAATCCTGAGGGTACTTCTGCATTCAGAAATCGCGTTGTTCTACGGACTAACCTTGGCACCTCCGAAGCAGCCCAAGGAAATTTGGAGAAGGCAGAAAACTTGTATCAAGCAGCAATTGAAGATTGTACTGCCGCAATCAAGTCAGATCCGGAGAAAGTTGAAAACTACTACAGTCGAGGGCATGTCCAATCCAAAATTGGCACCCTCAAAGCAGACCAAGGTAATACAGCAGAAGCACACAAACACTATGAAACGTCAATTGAAGACTATTCGCAAGCCATTAAACTAAACCCAGAGTCCAGTAGTGCTTATAACAATCGCGCATGGGTGAAGCATCTCTTAGGAAAATCTAACACCGCAGCGGGAAATACGGAGGCAGCCCAAGCGTTATACCATGCAGCGTTAATTGACAGCAACGAAGCCATTAAACTTGATCCGGAGTCTGGCTTCTACCACACTCGCGGGGCTGTGAAGGCAGCTATGGGTGATTCTATTGGCGCGATAGAAGATTTTGATATAACCCTCGAAATTGACCCTAAGCATGCCAAAGCTTACTTCGACAGGGCACTCGCAAAAGAGGCACTTGGGCAACAGAATGCAGCAAAAGTAGATTTTGAGAAGGCGAAGGAATTAGATCCAGATGTTGAAAAAGAATATAAAAAAACAAAGTCGTAAGTCCTATATAATGTTACGTTTTTTACTCCCACAAGAAGGAAATTAGAATGTCAAATCAAAATATCAATCAGATTTACCAATCTATCATCACCAAACTCGGTACTGTCCGAAGAACTTGGCGATGGCTCATTTTATCTGAAAGTTTCCTCAGATGGCTCAGCACACTCGCATTTGTAATGATAGCAGTGCTTCTCTGTTTTCAGTTACCGCTCCACCATTTTTTACGTAGCGGCATTGTAGTTCTCTCTATAGGCGTTGCTATCTACATTACTATTCGGATGCTTATTCGTCCATTATTGCGCAAATTGCCGCATTCGACGGTGGCTGCTTATCTTGAGAAAGCATACCCAAATATAGAAAACAGGATACTCAGTACTGTTCAACTCAAACCGACGCTGGAAAACAACCGATTAGGATATGCTCAAGAATTTGTTGAGCAGCTGATCTCTCAAACACAACACGATGTTGAGAAGATTGAATCGAAAAAAATCTTTCAGAGTGAATTTGTGAAAATCAAACGGAACGCTGGAATTGCTGTTCTTGCTGTAGCAGTTTTGATGCTGACAAACTTTCTTTTGCCTTCTGCGCTGAAAGGTTTCACGCAAACATTCGAGACCTTACCGAAAACACCAATGGAAGGGTTTACAGCACAGATTGAGGAAGTGCAACCGGGTAATATCCAAATTAAGCAAGGTGAAGATGTTACTATTACTGCCAAAGTGAGTGGACATTTTGATGCACCAGTTTATGTCTATTACCGTTTGGCACAGATGGATAGTGAAACAAAAAATGAAGGTAATGTGCAAGAATCTCCAGATACAGACCAAAACGTAATAACTGATGAAAATCAATTACCGCATTTATCTGATGCTGAAATCTGGCAATCTTTACCAATGAATCGGGAACCCACTGAAATTCCATATAGTGCGACAATTGAAAACATTGACCGGTCTCTGCAATATTATGTTTCGACTAAAGATGTAGCATCTGATCAATACCAAATTTCGGTCCGTCATGAACCGATTGTTACAAGCTTTCAACTCCAACTCAACTATCCAGTATACACACAATTGCCTTCCCAAACACTTGAAACAAACACAGGTGATGCCGAAGTTCTCTATGGCACAGAAGTTGTCCTTACTGGAGAAAGCAATAAACAGCTTACAGAAGCACATCTGATTTTTGAAGAAGCTGATCTCGTCAAGATGGGAATAGAAGAGTCAACTAAAATAGAAGGAAGCTTTATAGCAAAACAAGCGGGAACTTACCACATTCAGATCCAAGATACAGATGGTCTGACAAATACTGACCCACTTACATATACGCTTAACGTTTTCAAAGATGCTGCCCCGCAAGTAGAGATTATCGAACCCGGCAAAGACCTTGTTTTAGATAACGATATGTTGATTAATCTCAAAGTTGAAGCGACTGACGATTACGGGATTCAGGCACTCCAATTGGTACATCGCATTCAAAAAGAGAATGCTGATGACATTACTGTCACGCTAAAACAAGTTCCGTTAACCACATCACCGCCACAAACATCGCATTTTCTCACATATACTTGGAATATTGACCCAATCGGGCTATTTCCGGGCGAAGTGCTTTCCTATTATGTGCAAGCAATTGACACCGACAATGTTTCTGGTCCCAATATCGGTAAATCGCGCACGTATACACTGCGTTTTCCGACACTTGACGAACTGTATGATAATCTCGCCGCCGAACAAGAGACAGAACAACTTAGTCTTGATGAGATATTTGATGAACAGACAGAGGCTACCGCTATGGTAGACCAACTTTTGGAGAAAATCCGGAAATTCAAAGAACTTACACTTTCAGACGAGAAATTGATGCAACAGGTTGTTGAATCTCAAAAAGAGATTGAGCGGAAAGCAAATGAACTCATCACTGAAATGGAACAGACAGCATCTGATATGGAGAAAAACCAACTTTTTGAACCTGAAACCATCCAAAAATACCAAGAACTGCAAGAGTTGATGAAGGAAGCACTATCCGAAGAACATCAGGAACTTTTGAAAAAATTGAGTGAGGCATTAGCAAAACAGCAATTGACCGAACAAGAAAATGCTATGACTGAAGCCAATTTCAACCAGCAACAGTTTCAACAATATCTTGAACGGATGAAGGCACTCTATCAGCAACTTGTAATGCAACAAAAACTTGAAGCCGCTGCGAAACAGGCCCAGGAACTTGCTGACCAACAAAAGCAGCTGATGGATTCTTTAGATGCGTCCGTCCCCGAAAAAACAGAAGACTCGTCCAAATCAGAACTGAATGATGCTGCGCAAAAGGAAGATCGAATTAAGCAAGAATCTGACAAACTGAGTGAAAAATTGGATACGCTCGGTAACGAAATGTCTGAAATCGCCAAATCCCAAGAAAATGCTGCCCCACAAATCCAGAAAGTTGCGGATGAAGTCAAACGCCTCAACCAATATGCACAGAATGAGCAACTCTCCGAAAATCTGCAAAATACCAGTGAAAGTCTGCGAAACGAACAGAAACAAGATGCGCAACAAACTGGTAGACAAGCGGAACAAACTATGACCGAATTAGCGCAAGGATTAGATAATGCTGTAGAATTTATGGAAGGCGCAAACGCTGAACAAGCATTAGCCGCAATGCGGGAAGCAGTTAAAAGTGGCCTCTATTTTTCCCACCTTCACGAGAAGGTTATCAATCAAACGAATGAATTGGTTACGACAAATATTCAAGATTATATTGAAAGTGAAATTCAGCAGTTACAACAGCTTGCTGCTGAGGAACTGAGTGCTGCGAAAGGTATATCGCAGCTTGCGGATAAACTGTGGGAACTTGGAAAGCAACAGATGGAGATAGATCCGAAAATCGTCTGGCGGTTGAATGCTTCAAGCGATGCGCTCAACCGTGCCGCACGTGCATTGGAAGATAGAGAGACTAATCTCGCCCTTCCTATCCAAAGAATAGGGCTCGCTGACATCAATCAGGCAGTTTTTGACCTTCTTGAGGCTATGGCACAAATGAATCAGCAGATGGGACCAAGCGGACTACAAGATATGCTGGAACAGCTGCAACAACTTGCACAAAATCAAGAGCAGTTGAATGAAATGGCACAAAACCTTAGACAGCAGATGCGTGAACAAGGGCAAACACCCAGCTTACAACAGCGACTTGAAAGAATTGCTGCACAACAACAACTTATCCGTGAGGCAACAGAAAGACTCGCAGAAATTGCTGAAAATGCTGCGGAGATGCTTGGCAGTCTAAAAGATGTTGCCGAAGAGATGACGGACGTTGAAAAAAAACTTGAGCAAGGCACGCTCAATGACCAAGTTATTGACCAACAAGACCGTATTTTGACCAGAATGCTTGATAGCTTAAAGTCATTGCAAAAACGGGATGTCGGCAAGCAGCGGAAAGCGCAAGTTGCCAAAAAACCTTCTGCACCACCACAGGATGTGCCACCACTGCATCCTGAACTGTTGGAGATCGTCCGCAAACTTGAAACAACACCCAACGCAAAGGAATTGGAAAACATTCCATTCCAATATCGTGAACAACTTCGGCAGTATTTCAAAGCACTTTCTGAAATAACAGTAGATGAATAGGGTAATACTATTTCTGAAATATAATGTCGCATTACCGTTTTTATGAATGCGATAGGGAATATACGGCACAAACTAAATGAAGATTATAATAAAATCCGAAAATCTGTTTGCATTTCAATGAACAACAATCCCCACACCATCTCGCTGGCGAGGTTTCCGAACCTCGCCAATGTAAAGGTAATTGTAAATTTCACACTATAAGAAAACAAATGGGTAATGTGGCGAGGTTCGGAAACCTCGCCAGCAGTGGGGTATCCGTGCCTCGTGTGGACCGAAAATTACCGAATTAATAACTTAATCTTCATTTAGATTGTGCCTGTGAGGACGCAAACTAACAGTTTGCGATACAAAAATGTCCCATTAATTGTAAGTTTTACTATAATTGGAGATATGACATGCATTTCAAATACAAAACCTTCTTATATCTATTCTTAATTTTCTTTGTTACAATCCCTGTACGCGCCCTTACCGATACAGAAATAGATGGAATCATCGGCAGGATGTCAGTAGATGAAAAGATCGGACAACTCTTTATATTCGGATTAGGCGGTAGGGAGATAGGTCCTGTTCCCAAAGCGCATATCGCCAAACGTTTTGCGGGCGGATTCATCCTTTATGATCGGAATGTCCGAGACCCTGCACAAGTAGCAGCGTTAACGACTGGCCTCCAACAACTTGCGCAAGAGACACCAAACGCCATTCCGTTGTTCATCGCAATTGACCAAGAGGGCGGAATTGTGACGCGATTACATAAAGGGGCAACAGTCTTACCCGGTAACCTCGCTTTAGGTGCTACACGGTCTAAGGCGTTAGCAGAAAAAGCGGGAGAACTCACCGCCATTGAATTAACAGCCGTCGGTGTAAACCTCAATTTCGCCCCAGTCATGGATATTAACACCAATCCAAACAATCCTGTTATCGGCGTGCGTTCTTA
The DNA here is from genome assembly GCA_965221425.1 of Candidatus Poribacteria bacterium. GTDB lineage: Bacteria > Poribacteria > WGA-4E > WGA-4E > WGA-3G > MSPOR6. The sequence continues at coordinate 4,318,457 of OZ244889.1, forward strand.
CGGTGAATCGCCAGACCTCGTTACTGAGTTAGGAACAGCCTATATTCGTGGTCTGCAACGAAACGGTGTACTTGCTACAGCCAAGCACTTCCCCGGACACGGCGATACCAACGTCGACTCACACAAAAAATTACCTGTTGTTAGACATGATAAAAAGCGTGTCAACGCTGTTGAATTAGCACCATTTCGCGCTGCGATTGAAACAGGTGTAGCCGCTATTATGTCAGCACATATTCTCTATCCTGCACTTGACGCAGAGGTGCCGGCAACGCTTTCATATCCGATACTCACAAGACTCCTCCGCCAGCAGCTGGGCTATGACGGACTCATCATCACCGACGATCTTGAGATGAAAGCAATTGATGACCAATACGAAACAGGTAAAGCAACAGTCTTAGCAATTCGGGCAGGCGCGGACATTGTACTCATAACATCAACATTGGCGAAGCAGCAAAGCGCTTATACTGCGGTCCGCCAAGCAGTGCGGCGCCGCGAAATCACTGAACTACGTCTCAACGAATCTGTCCGCCGCATCTTAAAGAGTAAAGCTGCCTGTGGTGCTTTTGAGAGACCAATAGTCCCTATAGAAAACCCAAATGCAATAAACTCGCCTCTTGCTGTTGTCGGAAGAAGAGAACATAGAGAAATTGCACAAACTATCGCAACACGCGCAATAACACTTGTCAAAAACACGAAAGGCTTACTCCCTTTGAGCGAGGAACCGCAAGAACCTGTTTTAGTCCTTAGTCCATCACGAGACTTTTCAAACACTTTCCTCAAGGCGCATACGGATATTTCCAACATCACGCCTGTATTCATTCCCGCACAACTGAACGCGCGGCAGTTAGCACCGCAACTGTTACTGACCAAACCTTCGGTTATCGTGGCAGGAATTGTCAATGCGCAGCAAGCCGACCTTATTCACCTGTTGAGCCAAAAAATCGATATTCCAATCATCGTAATTTCGCTTAGGTCCCCCTATCTACTTGGGAAATGTCCTGATGTTGCCTGTGCCATCGCTGCCTATGATGGAAACTACTTTTCTATTGCTGCTGCGGTGGACGTATTGTTAGGTAAAAAACACGCGATAGGAAAGCTACCGGTTACTATACCGTACCGATAGCATTTTGCTTAAAGGGGTGTGTAAAGTTTTCGCAAAAGTTTAAGCGACACCGTGTTGTTTGCTTGTAGCACAAACTTTCCAGTTTGTGCATTGTGGGGGTCAACAACAGAAGGCACATATCTGTCCATTGGCTGTGTTGATACGCAGCTCTTAAAATCCGCGTCATCCGTGAAATCCACGATTCAGTTTTTTCTATATTTTTTCACATTTCTATAAATTATCTGTAGGTCGGGTAGAGTTTACGAAACCCGACATGAAACAAACGTGTCGGGTTTCGTAAACTCTACCCGACCTACAATGCTGCTGGCGAGGTTTCCGAACCTCGCTACATTACCGATAGCATTTGCTTAAAGTCGGATTTGACATTTGCATAATAATAGTGTATAATATGAGATAAAAGATATTTTGGCGATACGTTGTCCGCTTCGGACAGGCAACTGCTATGCATACTCCACAGGTTACCGAACATTTTGAAAACCCGCGCAATATCGGAACAATTGACGATGCAGATGGCACAGCAACTATCGGGTCTGCCGCCAGCGGGGAAATGCTGAAATTAACGCTTAAAATCAGCAATGGAGCAGTTGTTGCTGCGAAGTTTAAAGCTTTTGGATGTCCGACAGCAATTGCAAGCGGTTCAGTCCTAACCGAATTGGTCACCGGTAACCGAATCTCAGACGTGCTGGAGATTACAGCATCGCATATCTCAAAAGCTTTAGGTGGACTACCAGCAGACAAACAACGTTACGCCACTTATGCCGAAAAAGCATTAAAAACAGCGATTGAAAACTCGCTTTTAAAACAGGAGACGCAGCAATGATTATTGTAACAGAATCTGCAGCAGAAAAAGCGATTACACTCATAAACAGCAACGAAAGTAGCGCAGAAGCGGAACTCGGTTTGCGCATGCAGGTTATCGGAGGCGGTTGCTCTGGCTTCCAATATAACCTTGAATTTGGTGAAGCAAAAGGCACCGATAGGGTTTTTGAATATCACGGTTTAAAAGTGTTCATTGATCCACGCAGCTCCTTGTATCTTGCAGGTTCGGTGCTGGATTACAACGACGGTCTAATGGATTCAGGTTTTAAGATCACCAATCCAAACGCCAAAAACACATGTGGTTGCGGTGAATCGTTTAGCGTTTAAAAGAACATAATAATACCAAATTAACGAAATTTATCTTTTTTCTACGGTAGGTGCGGTTTTCTAACCGAACCTGAACGAGATAGATCGCGTTAATTTGGTATAAGTCGTTTTGGGATTAGTTAACGGATATTGCCAATTCGCAAACTTGAGAAAAGCAGAACACATCGTGAAGCCCAAATTAACCTATCCCAAAACTACTTATTGCGAAAAGATTTGACGATTATCAAGAAGTCAATAAAGAAGCCCACGACCAAATAGGTGAAAATATCTCACAAGCAGAAAAAAGACTCACTAACCAAATCTCCGAAGCAGATAATAGACTTACAAAACAAATCTTTGAAGTAAGAAAAAAAATCATGGTATGACCACATACCTACATTCACATTACTCGCAATACTTATAAGCGTCCTTTACAAGATATTTATCAACCCTACATTCTAAGAAATCATGGCAAAAAAACGAACACAAGTACCCAAAGACATAGCAGCTAAGGCACGTTTTTTATCCGACGATACATGTTGTGTTTGTGGAGTAAAAGGAAAATACGTACAAATTCACCATATTAATGAGGATCCAACTGATCATAGAATAGAAAATCTTGCTGTTTTATGCCTTAATTGTCATAATGAAACACAGAGAAGTGGTGGATTTGCACGACAATATGATCCTGAATTTGTTACTTTATATCGTAACAAATGGATAGATGAAGTGCGTTTGCGACGAGATGAAGCCAGAAGAATAGCTGTTGAAAGACAAGTTGGGAAAGACCAAGAAGCATTGGCATTACCTCCCAAAATTGAAGCATCAAAAGAAACAGATTTAGTTTATCCTCAATTTGATATGAATATGCATTTGATGCATCCGCACGACTGGCTAAAAAAGTATAGCTATAGGGATAGATTAAAATCGTTTATTACGATAAATCATAAGCATAGAAGAAGATGTGCCCAACTGTGGATATATAGTTCAGAGAGATATTTAGAGATGAGTGATGAGGATTTTCGTATCGATACTGCACACACACAAGATGATCAACTTTATCTTGCACGTGAAATCTATTTGTCGCGTGTGTCGTCAAAAGATTTTGCATTTTATTTAAAAGAAGCATTAGTAAAATGTAGCATGTTGTTTGGGTGCATAGATTTTTGGGATAAAGATTCACAAGCAGATTTATTACTAAATGAACCCTCATTTGACGAAAGGATAGCACAAGACAGATGGGGACATAATACTTACATAGTAACATGGGATGATTTTATAGATGATAAAAGACTTATAGACGTACTTAATTTGATTCCTAATTTGTTCAATATGGTTTCTGCTGAGTACAGAACAACAGAGTATGGTATTCCAGTTATTCAGGACCTATTGGATAATGAAAAAATGCATTTCAATCCAAACTCTCTTATGCACATTCCTTATTCAAAGATACCTGAAGACGAACCCCATAAAACTGTAGAAGAATTTGGTTATTACGAATATCCTACAGATGAGACGAAACCATTAGATGAACACAAAGCTGTGGCATTAGAGGCAATACGTTTACTTGTTTTACATTTCTTAGAAAAAAGGTATCCAAAAGTAGAGAAGCATCATGAGGAAGGAGAACAATAATGAAAGTTATAGAAACAACAAAAGAAGACAGGGTAAATTCATTTCTTCAGGAATACTATGAATGGGGGGATAGGTCGGTACTTAGGCAATGGTTTGATTATTATAATCTAAATCCTGTTACGATGGGTGGAATAGAGAAAGTAAAATATGATCCTTATCTTTTCCCGCATACAGAGGACCCGATAGTTCGTGAAATCTGGATGCACAAAATAGGAGAACGCGTTCAATTCTGTGAAACGAACTTTCCTAATGTACCTAAAAATAGACATGTCCTTATATTTGTGTGGACAGAGTTTGTTGATCCGTGGACAGACGAAATACAAGCGGTCTATGATGCGGAGGAGAAACGGTATAAAGAAAAAACAGCACACTTGGATTATAATCTGCACTATGATACTGACGAATGGAACGATGCATGGGCAGAACATACTGAAATAATACAGCAACTGAACGATAAGTACTTTGGGGAAGAGGAAGATCTAAACGCAAATCCGCCTTGGTCCCCCGATAAGATTGAATCGTATAAGTCTATTATTCGCCAGTTTTCAGTTAATCCTGATATAGAAATTGATTTTGTTTGGGGGCATTGGCACAGTACTGATACACGTGTAAATGTGCATGTTGATCAGGCATTAAAGTTAGTACCGTTATGGTATGATACGTACGGTCCTGGTAAATTGATATTAGAAAAGAAACGTCAAGTGCAAGATTTAGCAGATTCAACTTTTGAAACGTTTAGTACAGAGGAAATACAAAAAGAGGTAGAACGAATTATAAGTGAGAAAAAAGTAGAGGCGGTTAAAGAAACATATCGTGAAAAACTAAGAGAAGCGGATATAGAAACTGTCCAGTTCGGGATAGATGATGCTGCAGCAGATGTTTTAATTACAATAGAACATCAGGAGATGTTTGATCAGATAATGAACATAATTTAGAATAAAGTATTATTAGTTTCGACTGATAAATTTAGTAGACACAGATGAGATGAAAGGGTAACTTGGCGAAAAATAAATCACCATCTGCACACGCACAAGCAAAAATATTTTTACATAAAAATATACAATCCCAAAACGACTTATTGCGTAAAAAATAGCCGGTAGACGCACTCTCAAGCATGCCTACCGGAACCGTCTGATTTATCTCTAACGGACTAACAATCCTTGAAAATGTTGATTTAGAGTGTTTTGTATAGTTCGGCGTGTCTTTGAAGCACCGCATCCGAATCCTTTGGATTGATTACCTCAATTGAGATAAATCCCGTATATCCATCTTGCGCGAGAAGTGTCAGAGAATCTTTTTCTGTGTCAGGCATCGGCCCTTCATCGCCAAAGTTGACATGTGCATGTCGCACCTTATTGCGCAGATGAACATAAGCGACATCCACAGGTTGCCCGTGTCGAACATGGTGTCCTGCATGCCAATTCACAAACGTATTCTGCGCTTCTGATCGATAAAGGACTTCAGCCAAGTAACTCGCTAATAGATTGCCGTGTGTTTCCAAACAGAGTGCAACCCCTGCTTCGCCAGCTAACGCATCACATGCCCGTATACCTTCTGCTTCCCAATCCAGTGTTTGATCCACTTCAGTCGGTGTTTTCGGCACCGGATCACCGAAGATACGGATATTCTTTGCTCCCATCTTTTCAGAAAGATCAATATACCGTTTGAGTAGATCAACCTGTTCTGCGCGTTTTTGCGCGTCCGGATTAACGAATCTCACCCCAGTCGCAATACAAGATAGAGTAATTTCACTATCTGCTAAGCGTGCCTTTGCATCGTTGAGTTGTTGTGGTGTCGAATCCAATTCAACACCGTGTCCGTGATCCCATTCTACACGGAGTTCCAAGTGTTCGTAGTTGTAATGTTTTGCTTTGTCAATAAGTTCTGTCAGCGTTAGTGGCGGACAGACAGATGACATGAAACCGAATTGCATATATAGCCTCCAATTGTCTTTGTGATTTGTAGCACTGCGGCTGAGGAACCCGGCTACAAATCGGTGTAAATTCATAATAGGTTAATCCCTATTTTAACTCAAGTTGCCACCTATTTCGTAATCCTCTTGTAGGAGGGGTTTCCAACCCCGATTTATTATAGTAAAACTTACAATTAATGGGACATTTCTGTATCGCAAACTGTTAGTTTGCGTCAAATATGCACAATCTAACAGATTATGCTACAAGTACTGTTGTCCATTATGTTTCCAAAATAGATTTGTCAAAGTGTCCCAATAATTTCAAAGTTCACTATACAAAAGACACCATGAATTAAGGAAAAACAGCGTCTTTCTATTCAAAGTTTTGTAAGTAGCAACTTGAGTTATTTTAATCAATATATGAACTACCGTCTCCTCGTTTCTTGACTTTAATTTTAACAGGCAAACGTCTTGTTAATTCTTGAATGTGGCTGATAAGATAGATGCTGCGTCCCTGCATTTGCAGCCCCTCTAACGCTGCAATAGCGATGTCAAGCGTTTCTGCATCAAGTGTCCCAAACCCCTCATCAAGGAATAGCGAATTGAGTTGGGCGCGCCCTTGGCTGAGTTCAGATAATGCTAATGCAAGTGCAAGACTTGTCAAAAACGATTCTCCACCAGAGAGCGTTTCAACGGGACGTTTTTCATTTGCATTCCATCGGTCAATGACGGTTAGCTTGCCGATGGTTTCCACATCAAGTTGGTAACGTTCTGAGGTTAAATATGCCAACTGCACATTGGCTATACGACTGACCTGCTGAAACATAATATCCAATGCAAAATCTCGCAGTTCATTTCTGGGAATTATCTCCTGCAACTTTTTCCAACGTTCCCGTTCTTGTTGTGCAGCATGCACTTCACTGTCAAGTTTCTTCCGTTTTTCAAGGTTGTCTTTCAGGTTGTCAATTTTCTCATTTTGCCTGCCAATTTCTTCCTGTGCATTCTGTGCCTCTGCTGCAATTTCTTCTGCTAAAGTTGCAATCTGTCTGAGTACCTCCGGATCAAACGGAGTCTCTGCAAACCGCGTTCGTAATGCGACAATTTCTACTTCAAGTTGTTGTTTCTTATTTGCGTGGATATTGATTTGTTCGGTTATTTCTTGTATCTGTGTTTCTTCTCGGAATGCTTCGTCATGTGCTTCAGGTGAATCGAGTCCTACCTCCTTCAATTTTTCGTAGTAAGTATTGCGTGATGTTTCAAACTTTCCTCCGAATTCCCTATGCTGCTTTTCGCAAATCTCATGAACAGTGAGTTTTTGGGCGGACAGCTGCTCGTTCTTTTGTAATATCTGTCGTGCTACATCGCGAGTTTTCTCTTTCATTTGTAATTCTGCTTCTAAGTTACTGATAGCGGTGTTAATCTCATTTTCTGTTTCTAATCCATCTGTTTTTTCTCGGACAGCCACCAAAAATTTTTCACCTTCGTTTTGATAGTTTTGAATTTCGTCTTGTAAATCTTTGAGGCGTTTTTCCAAATCCTTGAGGTCGTTCCGATCTGTTTCAATATTGGCGTTAAGTAATTGAAGGTTAGTCTTTGCATCACGAAGTTCATCTTGATAATCTTCAACTTCTTCAATCTTACTTTCAAATTGCTTCACAGCTTTATCTGGTATCATGCCGTGAAAAACGTCGGGCATTGATTCCCAAAAACGCTTCTCAATAGCAGAAATGTCCAATTTCAATACCTCAATCTCATCTTTTACAGTCTCCAATTCTTGTTGTGTATCGTTCAACAATTCGCTTTCTCGGTCGAGATTACGTTCACAAGTTTCAAGTCTTTGAGAGATCAACTGTAAAGCATTTGATGTATCTTTGTGGTTATTACAAATAGCATTGAAATTTTCAATCGCTGCATCCGCTTCCTTAATTCTCTTTTCAACCCAGTCGGATGAGATGGCTTTAGATTCATAAAGTTTTTGCCACTGCAGGCAGAGATTTTCAGTTTCAGTATTTATACTTTCTATTTCTTGTAGACCTATCTCAAGTTGTTGAGTGGTGTTTGCCTTATCCTGTTGGAAGCGCACCTGCCCCTGTTCCAACTTTCTCTTTTGAGCGTGTGCCTTCTGTGCTTCCATTTCGGCTTCGTTTAACGCTTGCTGAATACATTTTAGTTGTTCCTCGCTAACTTCAACTTTATCAGCGTAGGGATGATCTGTTGCCCCGCACACACGGCACGGTTTTCCTTCCTCCAATTGTTGCCGGAGTTGATTAGTAGAATCTGCTAAAAGTGCCAACTCTTTTTCTTTTTCCAATTTATTAACTTCTGCATCCGCGTGTTCACAGTGTTGAGATTGAACCGTAAGTTTCTTTTCCAGATCATCAAGAGAAGTATTGAGTGCGCTAATATTTTCCTGTAATTTCTCAACACTGTCCTCTTTATCAGAGAGTTGACTACCTGAATTTTCATATTGCTGTGCTATTAGCTGTGCTTTTATCGCTATCTCTTTTCGATTTTGCCATTCCTCAAGGCCCCCAGTATTTTGAAGTATCTTTAATTCTGTTTCAGCCTGTTTAAGAGAATTCACCGCTGTTTTCACTTCTGATTGGAGTTTTTCTCGGTTATCAGATATTTCTCTCAGATTTTCGTTTAAATCGTCTATTTTCGAGAGGTATTCTGACTGAGTATTAGATTTGTCTTTTAGTTGTTTCCGCTTTGACCGGAGTTCAGTTAATAGTTCACTTACTCGGATGATCCGTTGGTTACGGTCTGATGGGAGAGGGTTTTCATTTAAGAAAGTTTCCGCTGCCGCAATCTGTTCTTGTAATTCTACCTGTTCAGTTTGTTTACCGCTTAACTGGATAGATGTTGTTTCAATCTGCTCATTCAAATTTTCCAATGTAGGAGTACGTTTATCAACCTCTGCCAATCGTTCTGCTGCGCGTGCTACCTCCGATTTTGCATCAGCGTATATCTCCATCTTCTCATCTTTTTCGGTAGAGGCAGTAGTGTAAATCTCCTCTTTTTTGTCAAAGTCGGCTTGATCGATCTCTACTTGCTCTCGCGCATCCGCAAGTTCCGTTTTAGCCTTTTGTAGTACTGCCGTTGCGTTTTCTTTGTCCAATTTTGCGGTATCATATACCTGTTTCTCTGCGCGAAGTTGGTTTGCACGTTCAGCGTCTTCAAGTTCCGATTTTAGTTTGTCAATCATCGGCTGCTGATTGATAAGTTCTTTGTCATTTTCTTCAGAAGATTGTAGCTTTTCATAATCCTCTTTACGTTTTGTTTCATGCTCTTTTTCCGTCTGAATTTGCTGATTTTTTTCACCTAATTTCTCTGCTTCTGCTTGCAATCTGGCAAGCTCTGTTTCTGCTTCTGATAGTTGTTCAAGTGAGACTTCAGGAACTGCTTCCAGTTTTTGCAAGACGTTCTGATATTCAGTTTCAACAGTTGCCACCTTTTCGTTTAGTGATCTTTTCAGTTCATCGTAGATATCAACACTTGCAGCTGCTTCCAAAATTGTGCGCCGCTCTTCGTCCTTTGCTTTCAAAAACGCAGCAAATTCACCTTGTGCTAACATGACAGATCGCTTAAACGCATCAAAATCAAGCCCCAATATAGATTCTATCTCTTGACTAACATCAGTCGTGATTAACGCACCGGAACTATCAAATAATTGTGTCTTCGGAGAATAGTTGTGTTTAATTGTCCAGGTAGCATGGTATCGTTTGCTGTTTGCCTCAAAATAGACTTCAGCAAACGCCTCGTTTTCACCATGGCTGATAAGATGTTTAGGGTTTCGTGTGTCGCGTCCTGTTAAACGAGGTGTTTTCCCGTAAAGTGCAACGCAAATCGCATCTAACAACGTAGTTTTGCCTGCACCTGTGGGACCGGTAATTGCGACAAGTGACGCATCGTCTAACGGAGGTTTTTCAAAATCTATTTCAACCTCATCTCGAAAACTATTTAGGTTTTTTAATTTTAATCTACGTAATTTCATTGAGATTTTTCAACTATCTCTGTTAATTCATGAAACGTTTGTGTCAAGATTTCATCGGGTGCGCTACCAAAATTTGCCTCGTGAAACTGTACAAATATTTCTTCAGGACGTTTCATATCTTCGACCTGAATAACCGGAATGTCATCTGCTTCTGGCAGCTCAACTTGAACCATTAAAACATCGCCACCACGATCTCTGAACGCTTTTCGAATTTCGTCGCTGATGCCAGTTCGCACAGAGTCCAGTTTCAATTTTACCTGAATATACTTATCCTCCCACTTTTCTATCATCGCTGCCGAAAGGACAGAGGTTTCATCCCCTTCAACAGTACATAACTCCTTGAAAATAGGAATTTCAATATCTTCATAATGGGTCAATTTTCCATCATCAGAGAGTTCCAACAAAAACACTTTTTTGCGATAATCTGCCTCGTTGAACCGCATCGGAATCGGTGATCCTGAATATCGGATAGGATAAACGGTGTCCGCTATCGTTTGTGGTCTATGGAGATGTCCGAGCGCAACATAATCTACACCTTCAGGAAAATCGCTGGCACGAACAGCGGAAGCACCCCCAATCTGAATATTTCTTTCAGAATCGGTTTCCTTTCCGCCATCAACAAAGAGATGCCCCATCAAGATTTTTGGGAGTTCCTCTGGCATGTGAGACACACAATCCGCATAGAACTCTTTGAGGCGTTCCCGGTACCGTTCGTTCTTTTTTATCTCAGATTCATAAGAAACATGTGGAAGTTCATTTTCTGATAGATACGGCACAGCAGCAACAGCAACACGCGGGTTTTCGTCTGGAATACGAACAACACAGTCAGCTGGTTCTTTGGCAAGCCCCACGACGTGTATCCTACCCATTTTGAGGAATTCGCGGGGTGCTTCCAAGTGTCGTGATGAGTCGTGGTTACCTGCTATAATTATTGTATATGTCTCGGTCTCATTATAAAAGTGGAAAAGAAACTCATAATAGAGGTTTGTTGCTTCTGCTGATGGAAGAGAGGTGTCAAAAATATCGCCTGAAACGAGGAGTAGTTCAATCTTTTGTTCTTGGATTGTGTGTAGAAGCCAATTTAGAAATTCTTTATGTTCGTCAAGTCGTTGACGTTCATGAAGTCGCTGCCCGATATGCCAATCGGCAGTGTGCAAAATGCGCATGTATGCCTCTTTTTTTCGCCTAATTGTATTTTTTATGATATAATAACTATAGAAAATTTTCAAGTGGAAAATTTGACTAAATCCAAAGGAGGAAAAAATGCGTTTTACAATGCTATTTATTCTATGCACCGTGGTGGTGTTCACTCTCTTTGCTTCAATGAACATATCCGCAAAGTTGCTATTTCATGACGATTTTGAGAACGATGCTATTAACCAAGAACCGAAGAAATGGGAAATCGGATTCGCTGGCAAAACGAAGGCTATAGTTGTTGCCGATCCAAAAGATGCGGGCAATAAAGTGCTTAAGACTTCTAATAATCCATCTAATGATTCACGACACGACGGGCCCGGCGGTTCCATCTATGTCTGTGGGGATGCTGATTGGACTGATTATGTCGCCGAATGGGATATGATGTTCCCTGATGATTTCTATATGGGTGTCGTCTTCCGCTTTCAAGATGGTGAAAAATTCTATCTGAGCGACCGCCGTCAAGGTGGTAGGGTTTATCAATTCTATAAGCGTCAAAATGGTGGATGGCCTCGTATTGGAGATGGAGCGGTAGATAACAAACCGCAGGTTTGGTACCGCGCACAACTCACGTTAGATGGGGATTCATTCACCTTTAAGCTCAAAGAACGTGATGATAAAACACCTTTTCAAGATGTCGCTGTAGCTACCGAAGCAAAAGACGGTGATTATAAAACAGGCAAGTTTGGCAATTACGGTCTTGTCTATATTGATAATCTCTTTATCGGCGATTCCGTTGAAGATCTTGTTTTACCTGTGGAACCACAGGATAAGTTAAGCACAACTTGGGGCAGTATTAAAGCCTCATATTAATTCAACTGTTAGAGGGCGAGACAATTGTGTCACCGTCCTCTTTTTTTCTTTAACAGACAACTGTGAGATTAACACTATGTCAACCTATATCGCTCACGGTGAAAAAAACACCATCATTACAACCGAAGAAAAACGCGCATTACTACAAGAGGCACTGCTCAAATTAGGCGGTATCCCGAAAAAGATTCTGGTAATTCCGCCAGATATAACTCGCCTCCATTCAAATGCAGGAGAACTCACGCGGACTCTCTATGAACTTTGGGATGCAGCAAACGGCACAACCTTTGATATTCTCCCTGCCATCGGTACACATGCCCCGATGACCGAACCACAAATTGCCGAGATGTATGGTGATCTACCCAAAGCGACATATCATGTGCATCATTGGCGAACAGGACTTTATCACTTTGGCGAAGTGCCTTATGAGTTTATCCGTGAGGTGTCAAGGGGCAAACTGGATTATAGTATTCCTGTGGCAGTCAACCACCGCTTGGTGGAAGGAGACTACGAACTCATTATTTCTGTCGGCCAGGTAATTCCGCATGAAGTGATTGGCATCGCAAATGGATTCAAGAATGTTCTTGTCGGAGCAGGCGGTGTTGAGATGATTAACAAGTCTCATTTCCTCGGTGCTGTTGATGGTATGGAACGATTGATGGGACGCACAGATACGTCTGTTAGAAGGGTGCTGAATTATGCACATACGCATTATCTCAAACAGCTCGGCATTGTTTATGTCATGAGCGTTATGGATGTTGATATAGATGGCAACCGTGTAATGCGCGGTCTTTACATCGGTGATGACGCGCGCACTTTTGAGACTGCCGCAAAATTAAGTAGGAACGTTAATATGACATTTTTAGATGAACCATTGGAAAAAGTAGTCGTCTATTTGGATCCGAGGGAGTTTAGAAGCACATGGCTTGGGAATAAAGCTATCTATCGTACACGGATGGCTATGGCAGACGATGGTGAGTTAATCATCATCGCACCAGGGTTGCGTGAATTCGGTGAAGACGCTGAAATCGACAGACTCATCCGAAAATATGGCTATCGCGGCACACCTGCAACACTCAAAGCGGTTGAAGAAAACAGTGAATTGCAAGAAAACCTCTCTGCCGCCGCACATCTGATACATGGGAGTACCGAGGGGCGTTTCAAGGTTGTCTATGCCACCGAACATCTCACACAAAAAGAGATTGAATCAGTTGGTTATCAATGGAGGCCTATAGATGAAGTGATTGCTAAATACAACCCAGAAACACTTGTTGATGGTTTCAATGACGGTGCCGCCCCCAAGGGTAGGTACCGTTTCCAACCGCACCTATCTACGAGCTTTTTCTACATTAGTGAACCGGGACAAGGTTTGTGGGCATTACGCTCACAATTTAATGAATAAACACAGAGACACCTGTTCTCTTGGTTTTGATCTCCTGATCAAGATATTTACCAGCAGAATTGTGTTGATTTCTGTAGAAAACTAATGTACAATCTGAAAAAAGTACACGGAGGATATTTTAATGCGTACAATTCAAGAAATAACGGCATCGTTGCCAAAGTTGACTACTGCCGAGTTACATCACATTGAGCGGGTTATCCACGATTTATATAGGGACCGCCATGAACCTATCATTTACGATGATGACTACGGTGTCTGGACAGAGGACGATCAAGCATCAGTTGCATCAGAGGTCTTAGAAATGTTTGATAAAGAGGAGGAATTGGAAAGCAATGCCTAAACGAGGTGAAGTTTGGTTAGCCGATCTCGGATTGGCAGCAAAAACACGGCCGGTTCTGGTGTTGAGCACCCCTTTTTCAGCCTCTGATTACGCTCTAATTACGGTTGTACCACACACAACAAGTCCAAGAAGCTCAAACTTTAAAGTCCTGCTTTCTGTACCCGGTTTAAGACCAGGTGCCTTTAATGTCCAAGGGTTAATGACAGCTCAACCCTCTAAGTTCATTCGAAAATTAGGAACATTGAGCCCAGCGCAAATGGAGCAGATCGAAACGACAGTAAAAAAATGGTTAGGATTTTAGTAACGTCCAACTAACATTTCAACAGCGAACCGGACAAGGTTTGTGGGCATTACGCTCACAGTTCAATGAATAGATGAACTTCTTAAAAAGGAAAACTGGAAGTAGAGGAATCTGATTTAGACGTTTTCGTAACCGAAGTGAATATTAGAAACACTTGTTGACGCCGCAACAATCCGAGCTGAACAAGCTGAAGCGGAATTGGCACAACTCCGAGAGGAAATTGAGCGGTTGAAAACGCAAACGGCATCATCTCAGACAAATTCTCACGAGTAGAAAAGATTCTATAAACAGAACCTACCAAACTAATGTGGCACATTAAGCAGTTCCGGCAACTCCGCAAGACTCCGAATCGTCTCATCCCACCTATCAACGTCCGGCTCGTCCCGATCAATTAATATCGGACGAATGCCTACCCCTTCTGCCCCAATGATGTCCGCTTCATAGGTATCGCCTACATGCACAGCTTCTTCTGCAGAAATTCCAACTGCGTTTAGTGTGTATTCAAATATATGTGGGTCCGGTTTTGCTGACCGAACGCGTTCGTCATGTGAGGCGACAATTATGTCAAAATAGTGCGCAATACCGAGCCGTTCAGCAAGCGGGTCTAACGGTGTATCCCAATTTGAGACAATCGCTAACTTGTATCCATCATCCTTTAGTCGTTGGAGTGTTGGCACAACGTCATCGTAGAGCGTGGCAACATTGGCAGCAAAAAGTGAGTGTCCAGCTTGCAGCAATTCCCATGCCATCTGTTCTGCATGTTCCTGAACACCGAGTTGTCGGACGAACTCACAGTAACTGTCCACGATTTTTTGCATTGTGTCAAGGATAGAGTGTGTAGAAGGATCTGTGCTTGACGCCTCAGCGAATAGATTCTCGACTGCTGCAGTGTAACGTTCTCGGTCAATTTTAAATTGGTATCGTTCCGCAATTATTTGCAGACTTTCCTCAAGGGGTTTTCCCCAAACACATAAAGTATAATAAAAATCAAAGAATACAGCTTTTATCATATTTATCGTGAACGTCCTGCGTTTTCAGATACCTTATTCAAAGAGAGTTTCGGTGAAAGCTTCAAGGTTTTCCGCATTAACGGCAGTGAGAAGCAGCTGCTCAAGCCGCTGCAAATCCTCTATATCTTGCAGTGCTGGGTCTATGGCGCGCACCGCCTCTACGTGGAATTTTGCATTGAGTACTGTCAGAAGGTTTTTGAGAGTAGCCTCTTTTGCCCCTTGTGCGATAAACTTTTCGCGTCGGCGTTGTTCAAAAGGAGATTCTTGCATAAGTGCCTCCGGTATTTGTTCAAATAAACTTGTATTGTGCCTCTATTCAAAGAGCATTTCAGTGAAGGCTTCAAGGTTTTCCGCATTCACAGCAGCGAGGTATAACTGTTCAAGGCGTGGTAAATCGTCTATGTTTTCAAGTGCCGGTCCTAAGGCACGTACCGACTCTACGTGGAATTTCGCGTTGAGTATTGTCAAAAGGTTTTTGAAGGTAGCCTCTTTTGCCCCTTGTGCAATACCTTCTGCAATAAACTTTTCGCGTCGGCGTTGTTCAAAAGGAGATTCTTGCATAAGTGCCTCCGGTATTTGTTCAAATAAACTTGTGTCATGTACGAGACTCCCGAAGACTGAGAGCCCGTAAAGTAAACTTCCTTTCGTCTCCGGATCAACAGATGTAGCCACCGTTGCTTCTATACATTGTCCTATCCACTGCTCAGGAGTCACCTCCGCAGGCGGTTTCATGAGTGGTGTGAACGGTAACAGTCCTGGTATCTGTGCCTCTAAAATTGCTTGCCCCTCTATTCCAATGAGCCGTATCACCTTATAACTGAGGCGGTAATCGTAACCGTTCCAACTGTACGCATAGTACCCCGGATCGTTTTTGCCCGCGTCTGGATGAAAATAAATCACATTGGAATAGACAGGTATCTGATGTTCACCGACAAGATATCCGTGATAGTGCGCGTTCCTTGCCCACATCGGTTTTTCCGAGCTGTCACGGAGTTGAAGCTCAATGTGTAGAACAGCTTCGTGGGTCTTAAAACGGATGCGTTTTGTGATGTCTGTACGAAACGCGCGGACTACCTGTTGCTCGGTATCAAGGTCCGCAATCACTTCAACATCAGGCACGTTTAAAACAAACTGTGCGATTTCGTTGATACGTTCGTTCAGGATATCTTTTCCTATTGTATCATATTGCTGTGCCATATAGACATTATACAACAAATTATTAGCAGATATCAAGAATAAAGAAATTATCAAGCATTAAATTGCATCTACAAAGGAGTTATGTCACCACGCCTATCGATAACGCGTTGGATCAGAGATACCAGCGTTTTCAAACCCTTTTCTGCGGAGCACGCAACTATCGCATTCACCACATGCTCTGGAATCCATATCTGGATCATAACAGCTCAGCGTGAGACTATAATCAACGCCAAGTGCCGTGCCAATTTGGATTATTTCTGCTTTTGTTTTATCAATAAGCGGCGTGCGGATTGTCAGTTTTGTTGTGCCTTCCACACCAGCTTGTGTTGCAAGGTTTGCCATCTTTTGATAGGCGCTAATATACTCTGGACGACAATCCGGATATCCACTGTAATCGATAGCATTGACACCAATGAAAATTGTATCGGCTGTGAGAACCTCTGCCCATGCAAGCGCGTAGGAAAGAAAGATGGTATTCCGAGCAGGTACATAAGTGATCGGTATGCCACCTTCCATTTCTACGCCTGATCTACCTTTTGGAACGTCAATGTCATCTGTTAAAGCAGATGCGCCAAAGGTGCGGAGGTCAATGTCAATAATGTTATGCTGCTTTGCCCCCATTAACTTTGCAATGTTTTCTGCGCATTGAAGTTCCACCTTATTCCGTTGTCCATATCGAAAACTCATCACATAGCAATCATACCCCTCATTGCGCGCGATCGCTAAGGTAGTGGTTGAATCTAAACCGCCACTCAGTAGGACAACCGCTTTTAGTGTATCTTGAGAATTGTTGAGATGTGTTGTTTTTGTAGACAATTTTTTATGTATTATAGGGACAGCAAAAGCCGTCCCTATAGAGATTATGCGAGTTATTCGTTTTCAAATTCAAGCTTGGCAAAACGGAGGAAAATTCCACCACCCGGCCTGGCAAGAGGCCCGTTGATAGCCAAACATGCGATGACATGTTTCGTACCCGGTTCAGCACTTTCGGACACCACAACGCGTTGTGGTGTATTGAAACCAGATGCAGCACCACGCCCAGACTCTCCAAATGCTAAGTCAATTTCACCATTGACCCAAACTTCACCATAGTCGTCAATACAAGTGTGAAACCACACTTTTGATCCAGCAACGGATTTTCCATCAACCTCTTCAGGGATAGTGACAGTAATCCGATACCAACCGAAACAGAGACCTGTTAAAACGATCTCTTGAATATTTTCGCAAATACCCCAACCGGAATCGTCATAATCAGCCAGACGCGCCGGTGTTTCCGGCATCTGGTCAACTAAACCACCATTCGGTTCGCCAGGGACAAGCCCTTCAGCAAAACGCCATTGGGCATTTGTGAGTTCAAGATGTTCTGAATTTTCTAAATCAAGTTCAGCAATAATCATAGCTGTTCCTTCCTTACGTTAAATTTAGTGTGCCAAAGTTTATAGGCTATATAGGTTGAACAAATCAGGAAAAATCCTGCGACAATAAATGGTACATGAACAGAGATGTTAATTAAAAATCCACTTGCGACAAAACCGAGAAAAAACCCGGTGCTCCAGGCTAAATGCGTAAGACCAACACCGTGTCCTTTCTCATGCGGTTCGGTAAATTCATTGATAAACCGTGGTATTGTGGTAGAAAGTGCCCACGCTGCCCCTCCACCGAGTATACCAAATAATTGCAGACCAACTAACGAGTTGTGATAAAAAACTAATCCAAAAGCGAGAATAGTAACGGCAACATTTGCTACTAAAGCGGGAATTCGATGACCTACTGCATCACATATTTTTCCAGTAACAAACTGACAAATAAATGCAAAAAGTAATTTAACCGCGCCGTAATATCCAGTTGCCTTGTCCCCTCCAAGGTTATTAACCAAATTCGGCATGAGTAGATTTACTGATCCCCAATAGTACGTTGGAAAAACGCGCAGACCGATTAACATCTTTATGTTTGATCTACGACATAAATCAATATATTTTCCGACGTTTAGGGTTGATTTCCAAATCCCATCTCGTTTTTGTCGACTGTTGCCAACATTTTGTTTGAGACGAGGTAAAAGGAGGCATGCCCCAATAAACAGTAAACCTGACAGAAATACCGCGCCAGTTCCGAAAGTTCTAAAGTTGATTCGATCAATTATCTCGCCAGCGATAGCATTTCCAACAGCACTTCCGACAGTACTACTTATAAAGTATAGTCCTGTAGCCATCCCTAATTGTTTTGGGGACACTGAGCTAATGAGATATGATTGTCCACCTGCAGTCTTGAATCCGGAAGCGACACCCTCGTAGCATAGGATTCCCCAAATAAACAACGGTATATGTGTGGTAAAAAGTCCTCCTATTACAACGGCACCGGTCATTCCAATAAGCAGTGTCAGTTTGCGTCCAAATCGGTCACTAAGCTTACCACCGATAAGTGCTGTGATACCCCCCAGACCGATAGGGACGGCACGCAATAACCCCGCGAAAAAAGCTTTTTCTCCTAAAACTCTTTCGGCATATACCGGAAAGAACCAATGCACTGGTCCAGTAATCAAACCGATCACAAACACGATGAGACAGAGCGAAATGAATCCTCGTGTCCACATCAGAGTACGCCAGAAAATGTGGTCATAATATAAAACCTGCCTAATCTGTCAATAACCGCTTGCAGTTTACACGTTTAACCGCATCAAACTATCCGTAATATTCGGTGCAGCGGTTCCAAGTCCGCAAGCACTTGTCGCCTTCATCACTGCTCCGATTTCCGCAATCAGATCTTTTGATTTCTGATTCAACGGTTCAGACAATAATTCTGTCAGTCTATGCGTACCGATCCGGCACGGGAAACACTTTCCACAAGATTCCTCAGCGAAAAATTCCATTGCGTTGTGCGCTACATCAAGCATATCTCGCGTGTCATCAAACACCATGATGCCTGCTGCACCGAGCATCGCTCCAACTTTTTGGAAACTCGGTTCATCAATCATGATGTCAAGGTCTTTTTCTCCGATAAACCCTCCTGACAGTCCTGCGGAGGTAATCGCTTGAATTGCACAGCCTTCTTTTGGTCCACCCGCCCATTCGTAAAGTAGTGTCTTTAGTGGAAGTCCAAATGGCACCTCATAATTCCCCGGTCTTTGTATATCACCTGAGAGACTAATGATTTTTGTGCCTGCCAGATTTTTATCATAACTTAGGTTTTTATACCATGCTGCACCGTGCCGCAAAATCTGCGTAGCGGCGGCAAGTGTCTCCACGTTGTTTACGACAGTAGGAAGATTTTCAAAACCGTGCGTCACAGGGTAAGGTGGGCGATTTCTCGGAAAAGGGTGTTTTCCTTCCAAACTGTTCAACAATGAGCCTTCTTCACCGCAGACATAAGCACCAGCACCGCGCCGAATGTAGATATGAAATTTAAATTGTTTTCCGAGAATAGCATCACCTATCAATCCTTCCATTTCAGCTTCCGCGAGTGCCCGTTCAAGTATTTTTAAAGTTTCTGGATATTCATATCGAAGATAAATAAAGCCGCGCGTTGCTCCGGTTGCGTAAGCGGCAAGCGTCATGCCTTCAATTATTGCGTGCGGCGCATAATCCAAAATAACCCTATCCTTGAAACAACCGGGTTCGCCTTCATCTGCGTTGCAGACGATTGTTTTCGGTTCACCCGGCGCATTCAGCACCGATTCCCATTTTATGCCTGTGGGAAATCCTGCGCCCCCTCTACCAGCAAGTTGGCTCTCTTTAAGTATTTCAATAACTTCTTCAGGGGTAAGGGATGTAACCGCGTATTTTAATCCTTCATAGCCACCAGTACGTTGGTAACCTGCAAACGTCCTGCGGTTCGGTTCGCGAATTTCTGCAAAGATACACTCTTCACTATCACCTGGGTATGGTGGCGGCAAAGGAGTCCGTTGAACAGAAAGCGTGTTTGCCTGTTTTCCGGTGAGTACTTGATGCCCTTTTAGCACTGGAACACAATCGTCACATCTTCCCGCACACGGCATTGGGGTAGCTCCTTCAGTTTCAAGTGCCTCAAGAATTTCCAACCCGCCTTGTAACCGACAAACAGGTCCAGTACAAACACGTGGAGCATTTTGCCCTGGTGCCTCACGTGCAAAGTGATGGTAAAAAGTTAAGGTGCCAAAAAGTTCTGCAAGTGGAATTCGAAATCCGACTGCAATGTCACGGAGAGCTGCTTCCGATACAAACCCATCTCTATCATGGAACGCGTGTAATATGCTGAGCAATGGCGCAGGCTCATCACGCCAATTGGCAATCAATTCTGTATTCGTTGACATCTATCTCTCCAATAGCATATAACATCTGAAAGCAAACACATTCATAGAAAATTGAGTCTGTAATTAGAGTATCAAATTTTGAAGTTTTGGTCAACTTTTTTGTATACCAAAGCAGGTTATAGTAAAATCCAAAAATATGTTTACATTTCAATAAATAACAATCCCCGCACCATCACGCTGACGAGGTTTCCTAACCTCGTCAGCGGGGACCCTTTGCTGGCAAGGTTTCCTAACCTCGCCAATGTCCAGGTAATTGTGAATTTTACTATAATTGAGTTTTAGGCATTTTATCTATTTTAGCCGAAAAGTCGCGACCAGCGAATCAACACCAAATCAACGGGACCAATGCCATTTAGCATTCCCCGTATAGTATTTGGTGGTCGTTCGGATAGAACAAATTAACATAAATATGAAAAACGAAATTGCCCTATTCGGACACATTTTCTCTTTGACTTTTCTTCCTAAATGTTATATCCTTTCAGGAAGGTTGTAAGGCGTTTATCTGCTTCTAAAAAAATTAGTGGAAGAAAATCAATGGATGTATTGGCGGAGGCCAGAGAACGGATTTCAGAAATTATTGACCTTGCAGACCAAGATGTACTGGATATAATGAGATCACGTGCCGTTGAACAGGAGGTTTTAGATTTACTTGATGAACCTAAATGTCAGTGAAATGTGGTGTCTGAAAGGTAAGGAATTGAAGAATGTTGTGGAAAAGCAGCTTGGGTTTTAGCCATTATAGGAGGAATCATGCCAAATGAAAATCAATCATTAGTGTATTTTTTTGCGAAAAGCAATTTCGGCGACGACCAGACAGATTTTATCAAAATCGCTCACACCAGTAGAGAGTTGTCAATACGGCAAGCCGCCCTCCAAACAGGAAACGAAGCTGAAATATGGGAAATAGGAGTCATCCCTTTTGAGACAGTGGAGGAAGCATCCAGAAAAGCAGAACGAATACTTTCTCGGTTCGGAGCATTTCGGGCTCGTGGAGAATGGCTTTATGCTACACCTCGGATAATACAGTTTATCCAGGATTATGCAGTGCAACATACTGAACTGCTTTCTGAAGACGAGTCTCCAGAAACGGAAGATTCACCAGAAATTCCATTTGGGGAACAACTTTCGGAGAAACGGAACGCTGTTGATATGACCCAAGATGTATTGGCTATTAGAGTTGGTTGTACACGTGGATACATCAGTTTTCTTGAAAACAACAGAGGGATGCCTGGGCAGAGTATACATGCAAAATTGGTTGAGGTTTTAGGTGAATTTAGTGACACCATTCAGGAAGTAGAAAATGACCATAAAGGAAACAGATGAGTAAGTTAGCACTGTCATGGATAAAGTCCTCAGTGATTGCACCTATATACATAATAGATAGTTAGAAATTCTTACGCATGGCAATCAGTAGAATTATTGCATGTTGTCATAAACTTGAATCTGCGATTTAAATAGGCCTTCATTACATATAGACACCCTATAAATTCTCAATCTCAATCCGTACAGCACAGAATTTTAACTCAGGTTGTTTAGACACCGGATCAAACGCTGAATTTGTTACATAATTAGCATTGGTTTCCGCGTGGAAAAGATCACCCCAATGGAACGGTGTAAACAACAATCCACGCCGAATAGTATCTGTAACGCGTGCACGCGCATAGCACCTGCCCCGTCTCCCGACAAGATATATCCATTTTCTATCTTCTAGTCCATTTTCCGCTGCATCGTCAGGGTGAATCTCAACAAAAGGTTCAGGATCTTTTTTCGTAAGTTGTGGCACTTTCCCGGTACGCGTGCGGGTATGCCATTGACTCGCAATGCGCCCAGTCGTCAAACCGAATGGATATTCCGCATCAGTGTTCTCATCGGGTGGTTGATAGACAGGCGTTTTAAATTGTGCCTTTCCAGACTCGGTGAAAAACTTCCTGCGTGTATAGCGGCGAAGTGTACCGGGATGTCGTGGATTTGGACAGGGCCATCGGAGTGACATTTTTTCAAGACGTTCATTCGTCATCCCCATCTGGTCGCACGGAGTCCCTGCGGTCAACAAGCGATATTCATCCCAAATCTCCTCGTGATTGTGGAAATCAAAGTCACGTTTGAATCCCATCACCTTTGCTATTTGTGAGAATATCCACCAATCGGGTTTTGCTTCACCCGGCGGATCCAGAAATTTATCGCTTCGGACAACCAGACGCTCGCTGTTTGTCATTGTGCCACGTTTTTCTCCCCACTGCGCAGCAGGAAGCAGCACATCAGCATATTCTGCTGTTTCTGTCGGATAGTAACAATCTTGCACAATCACCAAGTCTGCACGTCTTAGTCCTGCTTGAGAAACCTTTGTATCGGGCATGCTCACAGCCGGATTTGTGCAGACAATCCAGAGTGCGCGGACATCTCCTGATGCTGCCGCTTCAAACATCGGTACAGCCGTTAATCCGGGTTCTGGGTCAATGCTTCCGGGCGGAATTCTCCACGCACCTTCAAGATAGGCGCGATGCATATCATTGGTGACAACACGATATCCAGGCAATTGATGCGACAAGTATCCAACCTCTCTACCACCCATAGCATTCGGCTGCCCAGTTAATGAAAAGGGCCCTGCCCCTCTTATGCCAACTTCACCTAACTGAAGATGGAGATTGATGAGTGCGACATTTTTATCTACACCGCTTATGCTTTGATTAGTCCCCTGACAGTAAAAACTAAGCAGGCGATTGCTCGGTTTTGATAGAAATTCGACAATCTCGTCAATACGCCCCGGATGGACATCGCAGATTGAGAGAAGCGTGTCCTCGTCAAGACTTTCTAAATGATTTTTATATGCACTAAAGTTTTCGGTATTCCCTTGAACAAAACGTCTGTCAACGCGCCCCATTGCAAGCAAACGTTTTGCAATAAGTTGCAGGAAAGCAACATCGCTTCCGGGTGCAAGTGGGACATGCACATCAGAAAATTCTGCTGTCTGGGTACGGCGCGGATCTACTGTAATAACCCGTGCATTAGGTTCTGATGCCCGCCGTTTCCGAATCATTTGGAAAAGGACAGGATGATTTGCAGCCATGTTCGCACCGATGATTAGAAATACATCCGCATGCTGAATGTCATCATAGCAGGTTGGCGGTCCATCTGAACCAAACGCTTGCATATAGCCAACGACTGCAGAAGACATACAGAGTCGGCTATTCGTATCTATGTTGTTCGTCCGTAGAAATCCCTTGAATAACTTATTGAAAATGTATGAGGTTTCGGTGTCCAATTGACCAGAACCGTAGAGTGCAAGTGCATCTTTGCCATGTTCTAACCTAATCTCTTGAAGGCGATTCGCTGTAAAAGCAATAGCTTGTTCCCACGAAACCTGGCGCGGAGTTTCTCCTTTGCGTTCCCGAATCATTGGATATGCAAGCCTGCCATCGTGGTTTTGAAATACCTGTTTGAGGTGAGCACCTTTTGGGCAAAGCATACCGAAATTTGGTGCTACATCGTCGTCTGCTGAAATCTTCGTGATTTTGTTATCTTGAACTGTCGCACGAACAACGCAACCGACCCCACAATAAGGGCATACGGCTTTTCCTGTTGAACTTTTCACCTGATTTCTCCATAGTTAAGATGGTAAATTCACAATCTTAAACTTTTTTGCTATGTAACCTCAATCGTTTAATTGAGACTCATGCAGTGTCTACCAAAATTCTGTGGGTTGACAGTCACGATTCGGAGATCGTTCCTACAAATAAGATCAACTCTTTGTATGAGGGAACTCCGATTCCCGACTATCACTGATGCCCACAATTTAGAATAAACACTCCGCTAATGCATTATTATTAGGCTGGTACATTTCCTGCTTCTGCCTTCAGGCGTTGTTTTTCAGCCAGTGCAGCATCAAATGCTTTTTTCTCTGCGTCTTGCACTGCAGGTGAGAATCGCACTAACGCAGTAGCAAATGACGCGACAACAACCATTCCACCGAGGAAGAGTAAAGCCTGTTGTGTTGTGATACTTTCTGCCCGGAAAAAAAAACCAGCGGCAACTGCTCCAGCATTTCCACCAGCACCAACAATACCAGCAACTGCTCCTAATGCTTTCCGATTGATAAATGGCACAATACCAAACGTTGCGCCTTCAGACATTTGCACAAAGAAACTGAAAACAATCATTGTTCCAACAGCAATGATAAGGACTGCCATCTGTGAGAACAGCATAAGCATAATACCTTCACCTAATAGGACAATAAACAGAAACAGAACACGCCCTCGTAGCCCCATGTTTTTGGCAAAGAAATCGGAGAACACACCGCCAACGGTGCGTGCAAAGATGTTCATCAAACCGAACAAACCTGCAATGAGACCTGCTGTTTTTACATCTAATTGGAAGCGGTCATGATAGTAAAGTGCGGCAACATTATTAATCGTGAGTTCTACGCCGAAACATGCAGCGTAAATGAAAAACAGTGCCCAAACACGATAATCTTTAATCGCAAGCATTAAAGATTCCAGGCCTTTACCTTCAGCGGATTCAAGGTCACCACGCTCACGGAGTTCCTTATAGTTACCATCGGGTGCATCTTGGGTGGTGAAGTAATAGACGAATCCCATGACAAACAGCGCAATTCCTGGAACAATCATCGCCAACCGCCAACCAAGAAATTCATTCACACCAAAACTCAGGATTGCCATGAAAATGAGCGGCATGACCATCTGGGTAACACCACCTCCTAAATTTCCCCATCCTGCAGTTGCTGCGTTCGCTGTGCCAACACAATTTGGAGCAAACATCACTGAGGTGTGATACTGCGTGATGACAAACGATGCCCCGATAGCACCGATGGCTAAACGGAACAGTAAGAACATTGTGTAATCCTGG
The DNA here is from genome assembly GCA_965221425.1 of Candidatus Poribacteria bacterium. Lineage (GTDB taxonomy): Bacteria > Poribacteria > WGA-4E > WGA-4E > WGA-3G > MSPOR6. Next base: position 4,343,651 of record OZ244889.1, read on the forward strand.
GCAAGTCCGATACCCATCACCGGTATTGAGCCAAGAATGAGCAGCCACGTATATGCCTTTCGAGACCCGATTCGGTCACAAAGCGGACCGATGAGAACTCTGACCAGCACTGTAATTGCAACAGAGGCGATGATCGTGTTACCAACTTGTGCTTTTGTTAACATCAAATCTTCGCGCACAATTGCCATGAGTGGTGCAATTCCGAACCATCCGAAAAACGCTAAGAAAAACGCGAACCATGTTGTATGAAAGGTACGCATTTGAACCGTTTTTAGACTAAATAGTTTTATTTGTGTTGCTTTATTTTTTATATCCATTATTTTACCTAATTTATATTCCTTTCAGTAGTTAGTAATTGGTGGGTTTCGATTCGCTCTACCCATAAATGTCAATTTAGTGGGATAATATTTGTGTATTTGATACACCTGTCGCCCCTCTGGGGCTGCTATTTTGCGGATCAATGCTTACTATACACCTATCGCCTCTCCGAGGCTCTGGCAAGCCCGATATCAGCACCAGCGGTGCGGAAGGTGTGTAGAACTTGATACAACAAAACCCAAGCCCCAGCGGTGCGAAAGGTGTATAGCACAATATCGGGCTTACAAAGACCTACCAAAGAGACATGCTTCTTAAATTGACCCTATGGGTTTCGCTTACTTACATTTGATCGTTATTTCCAGTTTATTTTTTTGAAAGGTAAGGAACAAGCCCTTCAAGCACTCTTGGTAAATCGTCGCAAGGCACATTTTCTAATAACTTTGTGGCGATTTTAGGGTTTGGACCGGCATCTCCCTTGACAAATACGTCTACAGCATCTGTAACAACTCCATCTATTTTGGTTTTCTTACCGAGAAGTCCAATATCCGCAGCGGCGTGGTTGCCACATCCGTTTGGACATCCTGACCAGTTTACAGTAAGGGGTTTTGTATTGCCAAGTTTCGCCTCCAAATGTCGGATTGCTTCCATTGCACGTTCTTTAGTTTCTATGAGAGAGAAGTGGCAATAATCAATACCTGTGCAGCTGACCATCCCGCGCATGACTTCTGATGGATCATAGCGGAGTTCTTGCAGAAACGGCTCAGCCGTAAACTCGCCAATTTTTGCATCCGGCACGTTAGGTACAATCAGATTCTGTCCTTGCGTTAACCGAATCTCACCAGAGCCGTATTGGTCAGCAAGTCGGGCAACTTCATAAAGTTGCGCTGTTGTCATGCGTCCCACTGGCACAACAAGTCCTACATAGTTAAGATTCTTCTGCTTCTGTGAGAAAATGCCAGTGTGGTCTGTTTTTTTCTTGCCACGCATATCTTTTCCTGCTGGTAGAAGTGTTTTTGGATAACGAGATTCTAATTCCTTACGAAACTTCTCCACTCCCCAGTCAGCAATAAGAAACGCCATCCGAGATTTGTTACGAACTGTACGTGGTCCGTGATCTCTAAAAATCAACGTTATTTCGGCGCACAACTCCGCAGCATCTTCAGGTAGAACAAACACATCAAGGTCTTCCGCAAGGGTGTAACCGCCAGAACCCATCTTCCCACCAACCGAAACATTAAATCCTTTCGCTTCTTGTCCATCAATCTCTTTCATTGCAGGGGTGAGTGCGATATCCTGAGACGCTGCGTGTGTGCAATTATCTAAACAACCTGTAATGCCAACATTAAACTTACGCGGAATGTCGGTAAATTCCCTATTGCCCGCAATTATTTCGGTGTACTTTTTTGCGACAGGTGATGCATCAAATAACTCATTTGGGGTCAGTCCAGCAACAGGACAACCTGTAACGCCACGGATATTGTCAAATCCTGTTTGAAGTGAATTTAAGCCGACCTCTTCAAGCTGGTTCCAGATATTTTGCACATTTTCAATCGTAAATCCACGTAGTTGAATCTGCTGACGAGTGGTGAGGTCAACAAACCCTGGCCCGTGTACTTCACTGATTGAGGCAATGGTGCAGAATTGTGCTGAATTGCTAAAACCGCTTGACATTCGGAGGCGCATCATAAAAGCCCCTGGTGTCTGTCGTCGGTAAAACACACCTACCCACTTAAGTCTGTCGCGTTTTTCTGGTGGAATCGATTCCCATCCATTTCGGACGTAATATGGAATATCGTCTACAACCTCAAGCCCATTTTTTTCACGTTTGAGTGCTTCAGCGGGATGAAGTTTTGGTTTTCCCTTTTTTGGAGTATTTGTTCGCTTCAACCTTGTTTTCTTTTTCTCAAGTTGGTTCATCTTTGAATCCCCTTTCTTTTGCTTATACGTCATAAAAAGTTAAAACAAAAAGGTATCCATCAGCAAACGTACTGCTTTTGCCAAATGGACACCTATGTCCGGACCCAAACCTACATTGGTTGGGTATTTGTTATTCTGTTTTATTTAATAGTATCGTTCAACGTTGAATGATACTTATATCTCAATCTAAAAAGAAGTGATTAGGCTTTTTTATACCTTGTTTGTCAATACTTCTGCGATTGACAAGACATCTTGTGCAATTTCTGCAAGACGTTTCCTACGATCCATTGCCATTTTTCGTAAAGTTTGATATGCTTCTGCTTCGGTTGTGCCACGTTGTTGGGCAACGATTTCCTTTGCTCGTTCGATTATTTTGCGTTCGGCAAGGCTTGTTTTCGTTTTTTCAAGTTCTTGCTGCAATGCTTGAAATTTTCCAAAACGTGCAACAGCTGCCTTAATAATTGTCTCAATCCGTTCCTTACTAAGTTTACCCACAACATAAGCGGAAACACCAGCCAATGTAGCGTTTTGAATTGTCTCAGAACGCTCGTCCTGCGCAAACATTACAATCGGACACGGATGATTATGATTGATTGATGCCACAGTCTCTAAAGTTTCATCACAAGGCGAGTCCGCGCCAATTAGAATGATGTCCGGATTAGTCTGTTCAACTTGCTGCAGCAAAGTTTGATTCAGCGGGACGTGTGCTACAACGTTATATCTGCTTGCATCAAAGACTTGGTCTAACTGCTTTATCCGTTTTAAATCGTCATCAACGATTAAAACATTCTGTGTTTTAGCGACAACTTCCATTCTGTTGAATTTAAACCTTTCTAATTCCCAATACAATGTGCATATAAAACACATAATTAAGGACCACACAAAACTTATAGCAAAATTAGTGCCAAGTACGTAGAAGTAGTTAAAAACAAGCAATCTCTATGATTTTAAAGATTAACAACAAGCATTGAATTAAAAGTTGCTTATTTTTTCAGCAGTAAAATCTTATTTTTTTAGCAATAGGGATTTTTTTTAAGAGTTGAGAATATGCTGAAGGATAATTGGGTCTTGTCATCTACTGGTAGGCGCGCTTTCTAAGCGCGCCGCGCCGATGTATGCACAGAATTTGGGTGATCATGTGTGCGTGTTGTGGTGTGGATACGCTTAAGGCGAAACAGACTATGCCCTACCGTAAACAGGTATAGCAGCACCGTTGATTATAGACGCATCATCAGAAGTAAGGAAACAGATAACCTTGGCAACATCAGCAGGGGCTACCCAACGACTATGGTCTTCGTCCGGCATCGCCTCACGATTAGCAGGGGTGTCCATAATACTTGGCATGATGGCATTGACGTTAATACCAGAATCCATCACCTCTGCGGCTAAAGATTCTGTCAAGGTACGCACCCCACCTTTAGAGACACAATAAGCACTCAATCCAGCCTCACCTTTTAATCCTGCGCGTGCGGAGACGTTGACAATCTTTCCATAACCCCGTTCTGTCATGTGTGGAATCACCGTCTTGCAACAGAGAAAAACAGATTTGAGATTAAGATTCATCATGAAATCCCATCGGTCCGTTTCAAGCTCTGCAGTCGGAATTCCACCGACAAACCCACCAACGATGTTAACCAAAATATCCAGATGACCGAATTGTGTGATGAATGTTTGTATCGTTTGTTGAACCTCTGCTTCCTCAGTAACGTTTGCAAACAGAAAAGTAACATCTTCGCTGAGTTCAGGATTGTGCTGCTTGAAACGTTCAACTTCATTGTCAAACAGATACGTGACAGCAACGGTGTCGCCTTGCGCAAGATAGGTTTTGGTGACAGCACTACCTAATATACCCGTGCCACCAGTAATAAGGACATTTCGGTTCTGTTTTGCCATCTAAAACTCCTTTTTATTCTTTTAATGTCTTTTTGAATGCTTCAAGACTGTTTGCCCGCGCTGCCTCGCGAAGCAATTGTTTGAGGTATTGCAGCTCTTCAATTTTCTCCAGTTCAGGTTTTAAGGTCTGAACTTCTTTGGATTGAAAATGCTCTTCAAGCACTTCAAGTATGGCATCAATAGTACCTTTTCGCATACCTTGTTCAATACCTTGTTGTGTAAAATGTTGGATTACAGATGATTCTTGCATGGTTTCCTCCAATAAAATATCTCTAATAGTTTCGTAGTCTAATATTATTCCACCCAGAATACCAAGGTTGGTAAGATAATCCGCTTGGTTTGACTCGTTTTGAGTCACGGACTTAGCAACCAGAACACACTGCCGTAACCACTCCTCTGAATTCACATCTTCTGGAGGTTTCATAAGCGGTGCGAATGGAATTAATCCTTTTAGTTTAACATCCAATATGGTTTTTCCTTCTAATTCATATAGTCTAATCACTTTATATTGGATTAGGATATTATATCCGGGCATCTCTTGGACGTATTGTCCTGGATCGTTACGACCTGCATCGGGATACAAATAAATAACATGTGAATAGCCCGGCATTCCGAAGTTTTCAATTCCTCTTCCCGCGTACCCCGCTATCCGATATGGCATCGGAATCTGTGTGCTGTCACGCGTCTGAATTTCAAAATGTATAACGGCATGTCTTCCGTTAACGTTCGCATGTATAAAACTATCTGCACGATTTGATTTGACAGTCGGTTGCTCAGTATCAAGAATTTGGATAACTTGAACATCTGATACGCCAAGACCAAACCGAATCCAATCTTCAGGATTTTGTTGAATAACGTTTTTTGAGACTGTGTCGTAGTGCCCGCGCGAGACTGATGATTCAGAAGGTGTAGACTGTTCTATATTTTTTACCATATTGACTTTTTGACGAAGATTCGTATGTCTTGACGATGTATTTTCTTTTTATGTTGTTGTTAATACCCCGATGCCAGGACGATCTGGTAAAATCAACTTACCATTCTCAAGCGTTACACCGGTGTAAGGGTCGTTTGATATTAACAAATTTCCGTCTAAATCTGCATAGTCTACAAGCGGCGTTAAGTGCGCTGCTGCTGTAATGCCGAGAGAACTCTCAATCATACAACCAAGCATAACAAGCAAACCGTGCGCACGTGCCACATGTATCATCCGCAATGCTTCTAATATACCACCACATTTGACCAATTTAATATTAATCCCATCTACAGCTTCTACCAATGCAGGAATATCGCTTGCCCGTTTGACGCTTTCGTCTGCGATAATCGGTAATTCTGAATGCTCGCGGACGTACTTAAGTCCTGCTATGTCGTCAGGTTGTGTAGGTTGTTCAATTAACGCTACGCCGTACTTTGCAAGTTGATGAATTTTCTTAACTGCCTCTTTGGAGGTCCATGCGGTGTTTGCATCAACGTAGATCGGTTTATCTGTGACCTTTCGTAGTGTTTGAAGTATCTCAATATCGCGAGGTGTCCCAAGTTTTACTTTGAAGATCGAATAGTCTTCTGCTTGTCGTGCTTTTTCTGCCATTACTGCCGGTTCGTCAAGACCAATGGTAAAGGATGTGTAAGGCGTTTTTTGTGGGTTAAGTCCCCAGAGTCTGTAAAGCGGTACACCCAGTTTTTTACCTAACCTATCGTGCAATGCCATATCAATGGCAGACTTCGCAGCGTAATTACCATCAATAGTTGATTCAATACCTTCCATCACATCCTGAATTTCATCAAGGTTACCGTCTAACTTTGAAGAAAGCATTTCCAACGCAGCGGTAACCGTCTGAACAGTCTCACCGTAGAACTTCGCTGGTGCAGATTCTCCTACGCCGCCATCAATTTCTACTGATATTACCTCTCGGTATGCGTCCGTTGCCCTGCGCGAAATCTTGAACGGATGATGGAGCTGCAATTTGGTGATTTTTGAAGTGATGTGCACCGTCATTCACCTCGCGTCTTGTTTTAAGTATAACATGAAACGTTCTAATTTTTCCGTATCAATCTCTGTCTCATTTTTCAGAAAAAGCCATGCACCTATGAAAATAGCAGATGCTTCTTGTGTAGCAAAGGTATCAGGATAATCTAAAGTTTGGACTTCAAGCGTCATTGCCATTTTATTTGTTTGTTGGATTATAGGTGTTTCCCTATCTTGCACAGTGACAATCGGTGTTTCAAAGAGTTTTTGGTTGAATTGTTCCAGAATCCGTTTTTGAAAAGTCTCAGTTCTTTGGTTGCCGCGGTTGTGTGCTGCAACAACTAAAGGTCTGCCTTCACGTTGTGGAGTATGGTTAATTTGCAAATAGTAACCATCATCTTTGATATTGTTAACCGTTTCAATTCGTTTTTCAGTAGAAATTTTTTGTCCAGGAGTGTGGACATCGTAAACTTTTGCGCCAGCAAGTTCTAACATATTTTTCAATTTTGTAATCAGTTGGTGTGTTTTAGGAGTATCTGTCTGTGAGTCAAGCACGAGAACAGTTTTGGCAAAAGCACCTTCGGCGATAGCATGAAGTTTCGCATTAGCTATCGTTGCTTTATTCGGTTCTATGAGGATTTGATGTTTTTCTGGGTAATACCCCGGTTTTGAAAAGTTTAATGTTGTCTCAAGCGGTGTTTCCAGTGAAGAATCAGTTTTGATGAAGTAGTGTCCTTCAGCATCTGTAATAGCAGTTAGCTCAGGATTAGCATACAATTGCACATCAGCAATTGTGTCATCTGAAATCGCATCAGAAACTTGTCCCTGTACGATCCCATTGGCAATGTCTGCGAAATGGATTTTTAGCGATTTACGGGCCTGACCGTAGGCTGCTTCCACTACTGCTGTGCTGGGTTGATTCGGTGCGTAAAGATAGAAGTGAGAAGTGCCATTTCTTGAAAATTTTTCTGTATTAGCGAGCGTGCCGTTTGAAGTTTTTGCTTTGATAAGTTCGCCATCTGCAATCGGCATCCCATCTCTATCAAAAGCTGTTACAGCGATGCCAACGTAGCTCTTACCATCATAGGGAAGGGTATCTGTCCACGCGCTAAGTCGTAATTTAGCCGCAGGCGGTGCTATTTTGAATTGCTGCGGTTTCGGTAGACTATGATTCCCATAATAATTTACCAACTCTGTTTGGACCAAATGGATACCGTTAGACAAAGGTTCTTTGATATGGACAGTGATTATATCCATATCACGATCATATTTTAACGGAACATTGACATTATCGATTTTGACTTCAATAGAATTGGTAAATACCTGTTGACGTTTAAGCATCCACGCATCACGTTCATGCAGTCCATCCTTTACCTGAATTTTAAGTGTAGGCGTTTTGGTTTGTATAACAGATTCATGTTTTGGTGTTAGAAGAACACCTTTTGGAAACCCTGCTTCAACATAACGTGCTATGCCGAGAAAATATCCATAAGCCTCTCTTTTGAGATAATCATCTTGTTTCAGTCTTGCCTCCTCTTCTGGATTCGTATAAAAAGAGGCTTCACACACAACTGCTGGACATTTTGTCAACCGCAACACACCGAAACCTGAGGCAACGATTAGTTTATCAGAATATAAACCCGTTGATGCAGATTTAGGTAAACGAAGGGCGTCTGAAACACCTTGCTGGACATAGCGCGCAAGGTCAAGACTTGGGCGAGAATCGTCAGCATCACCGTGATACCACGTTGACGTATAGTTTATTTCTGGATTATTATCAATTCCGTTATGGTGAAGCGAGATAAAGAAATCTACTTGATTTTCATTAGCAATTTGACTGCGATCAGCAAGGCTAATGTATGAATCGTCAACGCGAGTCATGATGACGGTCGCCTCTACCAGTTCCAACATTTCTTTTAGATAGTTGGCAGCCTTTAAGTTGATTTCCGCCTCACGAAGACCTGTTGGACCGCGTTTATAACCTGGTATATGTCCTTGTCCACCATGTCCTGGGTCAAGGCAAATTTTAAAGCCTTTGAGGTGTCGCGCATAAGGCGGTATCTCAACCTCAACGGTATCTGGTTCTATCGATCTTTCGGGGTGTTGTTGTCCACAGGCAAGCAACAGGGATAGAAATAAGGAGATAAAGGTAAACAAAAAAACTTGACGGGACATTTTTTAAACCCACGTTTTGTAAATTATAGTTTCCAACGTACTAAAAATGTCTGTAGCCTCAAACCAATTTTGAGGCTACAGACATAAGAAAAGTAAGGCTATTATAACTTGCGTCGCAGCCCTTTAGGTCTACCAAGGATTTCAGCAAGAATAACACCTCGCCGAAACGTATCGGGAGACAAATCAAGCAGAGAGGTGGCAGGTAATGGTTTCGTCGGCAGTGCCATCCGAGAATCCACTGGAATGGATGGCGGTTCTATTGTTTTTCTATCGGGTACTATCTCCTGAACCTTTACTTCTTCAGATTGATCTGCCACTATTGGTATATCTGCCTCAGTATTCCCCGCAGTTTCCTGCGTTGATTCTGCTTCAGAGGGCAATTCTTCATAACTCTCAACACTCGGTGGAAAAACACTTTCATCTTTGATAGATGCATCGACCTGATTTTTTGACTCTGATTTCTTCTGCGCTAACTCCTTCGCCGCTCTATTGCTTGAAATGATCACATAAATTACGAAAATCACAATTGCCAGTGGACCTATAATCCTTGACCATACAAAATAATCCATGAAGTAGCTCCTCTGTAAATTATGAGTATCTAAGAAGTATTTTGCGACTCTGGCTATAACGAGAAATCTATTCCCCATCAAGGCATCGTTACAATGGAAGTATTTTTATCTTCTCCTATTTCGCAGTGTTTTGGGTTTTCCAAGGATTTCAGCAAGAATGATACCTTGTCGAAATGTCTCTGGTGACGGATCAATGAGAGAAGTTACGGGCACTGGTTTCGTAGGAAGCGGTGTAGGAGAATCCACTGGAATCGGTGGCGGTTCAACAGGCGTACCTTCAGGCGCTGGCTCTTGAACGGGTTCTGGTTCAGATTGTTCAGCTACCATTGGCACAGCTACTTCCTCGCTTTCCACAGTTTCCTGCACCATTTCTGGTTCAGCGGGTAAACCCTCAAAATTTTCCATGAAAGGAGGAAACACACCTTCACTATCGGGAGCCGCATCAACCTCACTCATGTTTTCAGTTTGACTTTGGTTGTTTTCAGCCGGGCGTTGGTCAGTTTTTCGGCGGCGCACTCCCCCAAATATCATAACAAGAAGAAAGACAATTATAGGTATTAACGCCTCAAGATCAGGAAAGTCCATCAGTTTCTCCTTTAGAAGTTATGAGAGTCCCAGGGAATGTGCAGAGCGGGTTGTGTCTCCGTTTTCAGTACCGCCTGGTGAGGCAATGGATTGACGCATTTCAGTATCCGCGAGTATATTACGAAGTGTGTAATAATCCATTACACTCATCCTGGTTGAATTAAATGCGTCTGAGATAGAGAGTGGAATTTCCGCTTCCGCCTCAATCAATTTAACGGTCATCTCTTCAACAAGTGCCTTATTTTCTTCCTCTTCTGCTTCAGCACGTGCACGCTGTTCTTCCGCTTTTGCGCGTGCTATTTTCAGTTCAGCTTGTGCCTGATCCGTCTGCAATTTTGCGCCTACGTTCTCACCAACGTTAATGTCAGCGATATCAATAGACAAAATTTCAAAAGCGGTTCCAGCCTCAAGCCCTTTTTCAAGCACTGTTTCAGAGATTCGCACAGGGTTTTCCAAAACCTGTTTATGGTTCCCGGAAGACCCAATCGTTGTGATAATCCCTTCGCCGACCCTTGCACGTATGGTATCTTCAGTAGCACCACCGACAAGGCGATCAATGTTTGCTCTGACGGTGACACGTGCCTTCACGATGAGTTGGATTCCGTCACGTGCAACAGCGGTAATACCTTTGGCTGGATCCTCTTGGCTTGGAATATCAATAATTTCCGGCGTAACACTGACCTGTACCGCATTCAAAACATCCCTACCTGCTAAATCAATAGCGGCGGCTTGTGCAAAATCGAGGTCAATGTTCGCTTTATCTGCTGCAATAAGCGCAGCAACTACACTCGCAACACGACCCCCAGCAAGGAAATGTGCCTCAAGGTCATCAAGTGAGAGGCTTAACCCTGCCTTTGTTGCATTGATCTGAGGTTCAACAATTTGGTTGGGTGGCACCCGGCGTAAACGCATCGCTACGAGGTCAAAAATACCGACTTTTACACCAGCTGCAATCGCGGTAATCCACAATCCGAGTGGCACCAACCATCCAATAACAATTAAAAATAGCAGAATACAAACAGCAATAATTGCAACAACAACCATTTTATTCTCCTTCTCTCTGAGGTGTAATATCTAAATTTCCTTCACGAAATGCCCCCGCGAGTGCACGCGGGACGGTGGCTTCTGCTTCAACAACTTGCGCGCGCTTTTCTTGAACACCTGCAGTCATCTCCTGCTTCCTTGCGACTGCGAGTGCGCGGCGCTCTTCTGCCTTCGCCTGTGCAACAACAAGGTCAGCTTCAGCCTGTTCCGCTTGAAGTTCTGCCCCTATATTTTTTCCAACGTTCACATCCGCAATATCAATAGATAGGATTTCAAAAGCGGTACCTGCATCAAGACCTCTGTCAAGCACTGTTTTGGAAATGATGTCCGGATTTTCAAGAACATCTTCGTAAGTTTCAGATGCCCCGATCGCACTGATGATACCCTCACCAACCCGTGCGATGATGGTCTCTTCACCAGCACCACCAACGAGGCGATTGATAAAGGTGCGGACGGTGATTCTAACGGTGGCAATCAGTTCAACCCCATCAAGCGCGAGTGCGCTGATCCTTGGCGTGGTTATCACACGCGGGTTAACGCTGATTTGAACCGCCTCAAACACATCCCTACCTGCTAAGTCAATTGCAGCGGCTTGCGTAAAATCAAGGCTAATGTTTCTTGCCTTATCTGCGGCAATTAAGGCACTAACTACATTAAGCACATTACCTCCTGCAAGATAGTGTGCCTCTAAGTCAGACGTTGCCACCGTCAACCCAGCTTTGTGGCTACTGATAAGTGCCCTGACAATAACATTCGGATTGACTCGTCTCAAACGCATTCCGATAAGTTCAGAGATGCGTAGTGGTGCTCCAGCTGCAACTGCAGCAATCCAGAGCCCAACCGGGACGAACCAAAAGAACATAAAGATAACTATAAGGACAACAACTGCGACTACCGGAACCCATGCAAATTCTCCCATATCCAATCTCCTTTTTTAGTCTAAGGTTCATTATTTTAAATAATAACACTGTCAATTAACTGTTTACAAACTACGGACAATAACACGACTTCCTTCAACTTGAATGACTTCAATTTCTGCCTCTGGTTCAACAAATTCACCTTGCGTAACAATATCAACACGTTGACCGTTGATGAGCCCAACCCCAGCAGGACGGAGAGGACTCACTGCCTTCCCAGATTTCCCTACAAGTTGAGTTAATTCTTGAGGTGCAGCTTGAAAACCTTCCTCACTTTTTTGCGCGGTATTAAGGATAAAGGTTTTACCGAGAGGTGATTCACGGATAATTGACAGACTGAAAATCGCTATCGGTATCACGAAAATTAGGGCAACACTTGCATAAATGAGAGCAGTCTTCATACTCGATTCTACCCAAATCATACCGATTCCGACACAGAATAGAATTATCCCTGGCACACCAGCTGCACCAAATCCTGGTAGAATCAAAATCTCAACAAACACTAATAGAATTCCGAGTGCAATCAGAATTGTTGGCACCCATAACATGAATATTTCCTCCAAACATTTTGATATTTATAGTGAAATCTATAATTAATGGGACACTTCTGTAGCGCAAACTGTATGAAGTTTAAGTTATTAATTCGGTAATTCTAATTTTCCCCAAACCCGGTAGGTGCGGTTTCTAACCGCACTGGATATTTCCACGAATTACCTAATTTATTTTTTAATCTTCATTTAGGTTGCGGACTCATAAGCACAAACTAACAGTTGTGCTACAACTTCTATTGTGCGTTTTGTTTCCTAAACAAGTTTATCTAAAGTGTCCTAACAATTTAAAAGTTCACTATAAAAGCGTTACTCCTCCAGAGCTTCAACCGAAATTTTCGATCCTTCAACTTCTAAAACTTTAACTCTTGTATTTTGGGCAATGAAGTCACCAACTGTGACAACATCCAACCGTTTGTTATCAATTCTGGCGGTACCAGCTGGACGTAAAGGGGTTAACGCAACACCAGTTTTACCGATAAAACTCTGAAAATCTTGCGCACCAGCAGAATGGTAACCTTGATCAGTACTCATTACTGTAGACAGCGCGAATCGTTGAAATGGAGCCGATTTAGGAAGAAAGATTGTGGCAACAATTGCCAACACAGAAGTAAGAATAATTGAAACGGATAACCACAAAAGCGCAGTGTTGACATCATCAGTATTTTGAAAAAATATGTAAAAAACACTTACCAACATCAAAATTAATCCGAGAATCCCAGCGACTCCAAAACCTGGAATTACAAAAACCTCTAATATAATTAATGCCAATCCGACTATAAAGAGTAATCCAAGAATCCCCGCATTTGGCACTTCATTCAGCATGTGTCCACCAAAGAAAAGACCGATAAAAAGCAGACCAAGAAAGCCAGGAATACCGAAACCTGGAGTCCGTATCTCAACGAGTAGACCGAGCCCTCCTAACGAGAGCAACAATGCACTAATGTAAGGACTTGTAAGAAAAAAGACTGTGCGATCTGCAAGCGTCACCACAAAATTTTCGACTTTAGCGTTTTCTAACGATTTTATAAAAGTGACTTTGTCATCACCCCGCGCCTTTTGTTGACGTAAGACATCGTCCTGAGCCAGTGCCGTAACCACAGTATCGTTATAATCTTGGTCAATTCTAACGATTTGGTATTGCGCGAGTAATTCTGTTAAGTTTTCTGCTTGTATATCCACAAAACCGTATTCAAGAGCTTGGCGAGTGGTTAAGTTAAGTAGTTCACCTGTTCCGCAGAGAACCTGCATCTGTGTGCCAGCCTCTTGTTCACTATAGTACTCTTCAGGTCGCAATTTAATTATATCACCGTTTTCTAAGCGTACGAGAAAAAGTCTTTTATCCACCATAGCCTCGGCAATGTCTGGATTTCTATTTTGACGTTCTGCTGTGGAGCGAATAGTGCCTCGAATATAGGCAATGGCTTTCTCACCTGCCTCATTTCCTTGCGCATCCACAGGTGCTGAATCACCAATCGTTGCACCTGATGTCATCACAATCTGATCACATGCAGCGGAAATCATGGCCCCAGCGGAAATGGCTTGACGGTTGACAAAGGCAATTGTTGGAATTTCTGTATCTTGGATCGCGTCAATAATTCTTTTTGCAGCGTCAACTCGTCCGCCTGGCGTATTCACATCAAAAATAATAGCGTCTGCATTCGCCTGTTCTGCCTTTTGTATACCTTTTTTGATATAAGTGCTCACACCACCGCCGATTTCAGAGCGGATATCTATTACGTAAACTAAGGCAGTATCCTCGGCGGACAGTCCACTTATCATGAAGAGGCATCCGATTAAGAAAAGCGAACAATATAGCAGATTTTTTTGGCTTTTCATCTTCCTATCACTCCCGATTAATATGAATTGTACCCCAATATTTTTGATTAGTGGATAACGATCTTTTGCTATTAGTATACCTTAAAAGTAGTTAGCGTGTCAAGAAATGTGTTTTATAATGCTGAAAATTCCTCCTTAATCCATGCATGCAGGATATGGTTTAAAATAAGGTGGACATCTTCAACAGGGCCGTATTGGTCACTATCAACAACAACGTTGACATCACAAATTGTTGCTAATCTTCCGCCGCCAAATCCGCTCCATCCGATGGTTTTGCACCCGATGTCAGCAGCGTGCTGCATTGCGCGAATTACGTTTTCCGAATTGCCACTTGCACTGATACCTATCACAACATCTTCTGGATTTACAAGATTTTTGAGTTGTTCAACGAAAACATCCTTGTAAGAGACATCATTAGACCATGCTGTCATTGTGGCAACGTTATCTGTTAAACTGATAACGCGGAACCGAGGTTTACCTGCAATGCTTGTGCCTTTGCCTAAATCACATGCAAAATGGGATGCGGTAGAAGCACTACCACCATTACCAATAACGAAAATCTGTTTGTCAGCATGATAGGCATCCATGATCACATCTATGGAATAGCGCACATCTTCCAGTTTTAACCGTTCTAATACGTCTTGTAAATGCGTAATATATTTTTGAATTCTTTCCATCAGGTTTTTCTCCAACTTAAATAACCCAAGTTTCTACCTATAAGTTTTTAGACAGGGAAACACCGTCTTTAATGAAAATATACTGATAATTAGCCAATATTTGTAGCGCAAACTGTCAGTTTGCGGACTAATACGCACAATCTAACAGATTATGCCACAAGGTGGTAACTTAGGTTTCAATGATGTATCAGACTACTAACGCAACGGCAGCGAGGTCCCCTAATGATTCACCTAACTCTGCAGGCATTACCTGAACAACTTCAGCAGGACGCGCCATTGCAAAGTTCGATACAGTCTTTCGAATCGGTTCAAGTATCAAGTCTCCTGCTGCAATAGCGATTGTTCCCAACAGTACAATATCTGGATTCAAGATGTTGACAAGATTTGCGATGCCCCATCCCATGTAATATGCGGTTTCGTCAACCAACTTAAGTGCCAACGCGTCACCTTGACGTGCTGCTGCAAGCACGTGTTCTGATTTTACAGCGTCAATGCGCCCTTCTGTGAGTGTAAGGATTGCAGTGTTTGATTCCTTCTGAACAGCTTCTTTTGCACGGCGCGCTATAGCCGGACCTGAACAAAGCGCTTCCAAACATCCACGCTTACCGCATCCGCAGAGTGGACCATCAGGCAGAAGAATTTGATGACCAACCTCTCCAGCACTGTCGTTGGCACCGTGGTAAATTTTCCCATCGATTACAATTCCACCACCGATACCAGTACTCATTGTCATATAAAGGACTGCATCATAACCTCTGCCCCCGCCAAATCGATACTCAGCAAGCGCGCATGCATTCGCATCATTTTCGATTATAGCCGGAATTTTAAACTCGGATTCAAGTCGTGTTTTGAGTGGAAACGCATCCCAACCGGGCAAATTCGGCGGGGAATAAACTATGCCAGTTTTTGTGTCCAATGGACCGCCACAACTCACACCTATTGCTGAAATTGCTTCTTGTTTGAGATTTGCCTGGTCAATAGTTTCGTCTACCATCTCAAACAACAGTTGAATTGCATATTCCGGTCCCTTATCTGCTCGCGTCGGTCTGCGGACTTTGCTAAGGATGTTCCCTGAAGCATCTGCTGCAACGGTTGCGAGTTTTGTGCCACCAATGTCAATTCCCACGACGTGCTTTTTCATAGTCGCATCTAACTATCCGTTTCATCAATTACAATTGTTCGTTCAGATCACGAAGGGCAGGATATATCTGCTCATACACTTTTAACTTCTCATCGTACTGTTGTGCTATCTCTTCACGGGGATAGTAAACCTTTTGCGGTTTAACTAACAGGTCAACACCCTCTTCAATTGAACTATACTTACCTATTGCCGTTCCCGATAGGATGGCCGTTCCGAGACAGACACCTTCTGGAATATCAAGCGCGATGACCTTTTTACCGAACATATCCGCTTTGAGTTGTAGCCATTTTTCTGATTTAGCACCGCCACCAATAGCACGTACCTCATCTATCTCCACACCCGCCTCCTCCAACATTGTGAGATTCTGTTTTATTTCATAGCTAATACCTTCAAGGATAGCCTTCACAAGTTCTCCTTTAGTTGTGGAAAGCGTTAATCCGACAATTGCCCCCTTCGACTCAAGATCGAGATGCGGAGTTCCAGAACCGGTAAAGTGCGGAAGCAACATGGCTGTTCCAGGGGAATCAGGTATATCTTCAAGCAGGATGTCATAAACATCGCGTCCTTCTGCAGCTGCTTGCGCGACTTCTGCTTGTGCTAAGGTGTCTCGGAACCATCGCAGCACAACGCCACCACTGGAAACAAACCCTAATGTAACATAGAGTCCTTCAACAACGTGTGGATAGCATGCAAAATTCCCATCTATCATCTGTTGATTGATGACCGGTTCGGTGAAGGCGGGAGCGATGCATTCCACAGTACCTGTCGCGTCCATGAGTTCGCCGCCGCGAATAATGCCTGCACCTAACGCACCACACGGCTGGTCGTGTCCACCTGCTACAACAACGACTCCTTTGGGAAGATTGAGCTCTCCAGCAACCTTCGTCCCAATTTCACCGATAATTGTCCCTGAAGGCACTGGATCGGGCAAAAGTGATACGTCTAAATCTGCCAAACCAAGCATTTTTTCGGACCAGCATTTGTTGATAATGTCAAAACACATAGTGCGCGCAGCGAGAGAATAGTCCACCGCAAGTTGCACCCCTAATCTGAAATTGACAAAATCTTCAAAACCAAAAAACTTCCATACCTCTTTATATATTTCTGGTTGATTCCGTTGAATCCATACCAGTTTTGCAAGTGTGTGAATATTACTCGGCGGCATGCCAGTGATTTGCATCACTTCTAAAGGACTTATATCTTGTAATATTTCTTCGCAGATGCCTGTGGTACGGGAATCAAAGGTGGTAATAGCGTTTGCCAAGACCTCACAGTTACCCCAAACGGGTGTTACAGCTTCACCTTGTGATGCGACACTAATTGCTTCAATTGGATCTGCTTTAGTTTGTCCGGCAACTTGGCGAATTCCGTTCGAAACATTTTCCCAGACGACATTTGAATCCAGTTCTGACCAGCCGGGTTGCGGGTGTATCAACGGATACTCCCCATAAGCTTGTGCAAGGATTTCACCATCCTCGCGAAATGCGATAACTTTGCAACCTGTTGTGCCGACATCAATACCCAATAGACTCATTCTTTTTCTCCTTCATTCGGGATGTGAATATCATAATATAATTTTCTTTTTAATGCAAGGAATCTGTTATGGAACTGTGCATCATTGACTTTTTATTAGACATTAACTCAAGTTGCTACATAAATAGCACAAACTTCATGAAGACTAAGTTATTAATTTGGCCCTTCTGATCTCTTTCCTGTTCTGAATCGCGGAATGTGTAAGTCCTAACGAGATAGACTCACAAAAAATAAAAATCCTTGAAAATCCAGCATGAAACAGATTTAATTTGCTTTGCCTCGGACAATAATATATAATTACAGTTGCATATAGACTTTATCACTATTTAATTTAGAATAAAATAAATAGCCTTAATATAACTATATATGTTATTATGAATACAGTGTCGTTCATCAGAGCGCACTGTCAAAATCTTAAGGAGAATCAAAATGACTTTAAAATCTGGATCCTTGACTATAATCGCAGTCGCATGCATAGTTTTCATGATGAAACGTTCTGGAGAAGTACTATGCCGATAATCCTCCGCTATGAAGAGAAGCTGGAGGAGTTTGCCAGAGTATTCCAACAAGCCTCCGAGGACAACCAAGATGATCAGAATGAAGTGGGAGATGAAGAAGGAAGCGTTGATGAACCGGCTGAGTAAACTTTAAACACACAGGTTGTGTGCGTAATACTGTGCGCAGCTTTTCTTTGTATCATTCAAAAGGTGGGACAAAAGGCAGGGGTCGCGTGCAGACACCGTTTTCATAGTAAATCTCATAATTACTTCAACATTATAGCGATGAATGGTATCAAGCAGCATGTGCTTCCAAGCACCAAGGTCTCGCCCTGCGGAGGCGTGTACAAATATCCGCAGTAAAACGTTTCACACGTCCTGCGGGGAGACGCTAAACCCCCGCGCTACAAGAGGTAATGTAAATATGTAATTCAAACAAATTCCATTTTACGCCTCTGGCAATGTATATAAGCCCCGTTTGATCTTTACAATTTCACCGGCGTTTACAAGACGTGTGAGTCTTGTATTTATTGCTTTTGGATTTCCTTCAATTGCCGCCACGATTTCCGGTGTTGTTTTCTCTCCATCAGCGAGAAGTGCAAGAATTTGCTCGTGGAAAGTGACACGTGTTTTCCCACCTCTCATCTTTTGCATCACTCGGTTCGCATGCCTTGAGGAACATCCCAGAACCCGCTCTACCTCTTTTCTGCTGGATTCAACTGTCAGGTTGTCGCGTTCCGTTTCAAAACGTTCGCGTGTCGGTATCACCTCGGCAAGTTTGTCTAACTCGCCGGCTACATCGAAATCTCCCCAGTCAAACAGGAGCGTTTCGGGTCTATCGGTGATTTCAGGAATTCGCAAACTTGTAATCAACATAACCTTCTTATTTGCCAAACGGTTCAGCTGAGCCAACTCTATAATCTCTCTGAAAATACGGAAGACCTCTACTTCATAAACGCTTTGGACGCGCTCGTCTTTGTAACAGTAGAGCTCAGGTTCCATTTCATAAGAGAGGGGTTCTTCGTCCTTTCCAAATAGGATTCGCGTGCGCTCTAAAAGGGAACGGGGCCCCACTCTTGGTATACCAACTATCCATAAGACTTGCGCCGCTTGAAAAGCGGTTTCCAATCCTTCCACTACATTAAAACTCGTCAAGAAACAGACGTTCTCATTTTTCGCGATATTCTCCAGTTGTTCAATTGCATTAACATCGGCTATAAGCCCGTGCTTAATATTTGGGTCCCTTTCAATTTCAGCTTGGATCCGCCAAAAAATGTGCTGCCCCGTTTTAGACACCCCGAGACTGTCCCAGGTTTTGCGAATGTCTAAAATCGTCTTCCGTGGATAAATACCGGTGCGAATCTGAAAAACGCGATTTCCGGGAGCCCACGCCATCGATTGGGGCGGAAGGACCTCAACTTCCTCATCGAAAAACGCACGACGTAGATGTTTGCCGTAGAGAACTGGGGCAGTGACCAAAAGGAGTCTGACGCGCGGATGAAGTACCGGCGGTATCGAGAACCGCAGTTCTTCGTCCTCCCATTGCATCGGCGCATCAGCGTCCCTCGTGTAATGTGCAAAGAAACGTTTGAGTTGATGCCAAACCGTCCAGCTTGAATCTGCACAAACCGTTGGGAACTCATGGATGTTTTCAACAGTCGACGCGTCCAAGATACCCAACCTGACGGCATCCGCTATCGGCATCAGGATTTTGATATCTTCGTTAGGCACAAAAGTGGTGAGTTGAAAAAAAGGCAACTCTTGTGCCGCCAGTTTATCCGCAGCCGCAGCATCCAAAGGAATATAAGCAGAGATACCTTGCTCAAATTCAATTGTCCAACGTGCTAATTCCTCTCCGGTCTCTGCATCAATTGTCTCTTGTGCGACCACCTTGCCCCGTACATTAACGTGGCACATCTGTTGGATGAGTTCTTCTTCCAACCATTCAAACGTTTGTATCACTGTTCGAAGACGTTTGATGGCGTCGGCATGGTATTTGTCTCTGATTTCCAATGCATTCAGTAGAACTATGGCAAAGTTTCCTAAAGCATCACCTTGCCAATTAGCAACCCACTCTTCCAATATGGTTTTTGATAGTTTGCATCTGAGAAACAATTGATTCACTCTCATGATATTATTGATACAGAGTGACTGTGTTCCATCGCGCGCTTCAAGAAGTTGATCCGCTATTTTTGTGTATGCTGGATCCAGAAACAGTTGATATTTTTCTATTATTTTTGCTTTCGTAGTTTCTAATGTAGAGGATTGGGATAGATAGCCACGTTCCCGGCATACTGTGTAAACGCGGCACTGTGGACAGATAATTTCGCTCGGATTCCCGCCCTTTTCCTCAAGTGCTTCGCACCGTTGAGGGTCCTCACAGACGTTGCCATGTTGAAACGGGGTTGCCATGCGCACGTCAACCGGGATATCTTTCACCTGATCCCATAGATACATCCTATCCCGCCACCATGCAACCGATTCCACATTTCGCTTTTGGAGAAATTGTTCTGCTGATGCTGCAGGTTTACCTTTTGGCACGTTTAAATAGATGACTTCGCTATTCCGTAGAAGGGATTCTACTTCATGGTCTTCCTCTGAGTCTGTCCCGCGGATAAACCCAAGAACGCGCGCGTTCCTCTCAAAAGCACGCTGCCCCTGAACGCTAATTTCTTCGTGTGTTTCAGAAGTCTTTTCGGTAGGTTCGGACTTACGTAATATCGGCGTAGGACGTTTTATTGCCAGTGGACTGAGTTTTCCTTCTCGCACGGCAAGCACCTTATCGTCTATAGGCAGCCCCGTTGCGGGGATCGGTGGCAGAATGCCAGTATCATTCCAAACATCTGTTATGAGTGTTGCCTCCGTGGGCAGCCCGGTATCAGACGTGGAAGCACATACCCACACACCACTTTCACTCTCCCACAATGCTACCTCTGCGTTGTCAATCTCACTACCTTCCCGGTTCCAATAGTAAAATCCATCCGCTTGTTTGGCATAAGAAAACCCACGCTTAAAAAACGCCTCTTTGGCGAGGTCAAGTTTGCCCGATCCGAGAGAGTATGGCGCGTCGGGGGTGCTCTCCTTGTGTTGCCCCTTTTGGAAAACAGGTTCGTGCAGCGCGGCGCGAAGGGCATCAATCGGTGCGAAGAAAACCTCTTTAGGAATCACTGGCGGATCTGATAGATCTCCAAGCAAAATTTCATAGCGCGCATCCCAGCAACTGTATCCTTTCTCACCCAAAATTTCAATATACGCTTCGTGTTGGTGGGGATTCTCTGCTGTTTGATTCTGTTTAGAGACATACAACCGTGCCTGCTCGGTGCTCGGGTGCATGTACCCCGGTATCCTGCAAGAAAAGCGAAGCCCACCAGACTTTAACATTGTCAATAATGGATTCGCGACACTATAAACAAGTGCTTGAACGCAAGCAAGAACGGCATCAGGTGCAGCACAGATAACCTCATACTTAAAGTCAATGTCATGCCATGGTGCGCCTTCGCGTGCTGAGGGCATACCCGTATATACTTGAATCCCCCACGACTTGTGCCATCGGATGATATCCCAGTCTGTCGCCTGTTGGCGTTTCAAGAACCGCTCCCCTCCAAAATGACGCGGCGGACGGTCGGTGCCGGGAGCCTGTCCTATCGGCATAAAAGAGATACCTGCCGTCTCCAAGTCTTGAAGCATCACAGGGTACTTATGGGCACAATAGACTGTGAAATGGTAAGGATACCCTTTGTAAAGCGCGGGTGTTGATATCGTCTTCTGTTGTTTTAATGGCTCCTCATGCCGTCGGTGGCAGCGGGAAATAATACCTTGCAAAACATCGGTTGTCATCGACGCACTTCCCTAATTACAGTAAAAGTTACTATAGTTTGTGTGCAACAAGAGCAGCCCTAACGGTGTTTCTATTACCCCAGGCTACTACACAAGAACTCTAAAAGTTATCCAACTATAGTCACTTTACCATTATTTCATTTTTATGTCCAGTCCTAAACAAAAGCACATCCCAAAAAAGCCACTTGACAAAATTCTAAAAAAAATGATAAAATTAAATCCTAAAGATATAGAGAGGATAGCAATATGGCATCACAAACAGAATTAAAGTCTATGTTAGACGCACCCATCGCTTTAGCACCGAATACCTATTTGCACTTCTATAATGGTGGAAAACTTCGGGCAGAATTTATGGGTGAACCCAATCCAAAAGATGACTATTACTCAGAAGAATGGATTTTCTCCACAAATAGGGCAATTACCCCCGGCAGAGAAAATCCGCCAGACAAAGGTTTTAGCCGAATTCAACTGCCGAATGGAGAAGAAGTCTTACTAAAAGAATTGTTAGACGCATTTCCAGAAGAGACGCTCGGTAGCGCACATGTTGCAAAATTTGGCACTGATTTAGGCGTACTTCTCAAGATTTTTGATGTGGGAGAAGGGGCACATATCCCTATCCACTGGCATCCGAATCCAGATTTCGCAAAGGAACATCTTGATTCACCTTTCGGTAAAAACGAGGCGTGGATTCTAATCGGCACGCGTCCCGGTGCAAAGGCATGGATCGGATGGAAAGAAGCGATAGAAAAAGCCGAATTTCGCCAATTGATGGAAGCACAAGATATAGAAACCCTGCGAAGCCTGATGCATGTCGTTGAGCCGAAGGTCGGAGAGGTCTACTTTTTACGTACACCGATTGTCCATTCACTTGGCACTGGACTTTGTGTGCTTGAACCGCAGGAACCGACTGATTGGAACATTCTCGCTGAGTGGGAAGGATTTCCTTACGATAAAGAAGATGGACATCTCGGCCTCGGTTGGGATTTGGCGGTAGACGCTGCTGAATTTGACAAACTTGAACTTGACTATCTGAACAACTACATTCGGCGCACACCGGAACTTGTGAGAGCAGAAGGGAATAACCGTGAAGACCGTATCGTACCAGAAGAGGCTTCACAATACTTCGGATGTTCACGTTTAACGGTGAATTCCACGCTTAGCATGCCAGCAGACAAAGGTTTCTACGCACTCGTAACTCTCGGTGGCGAGGGTGTGTTGCGTGGTGACTTTGAAGATGTCCCACTTAAACGCGGTAAATCTGTTTTCATTCCACGATGCTTGTCCAGCTATGTCATCGTTAGTACTGGAGACGCGCCGATGGAGATAATCTGTTGTTATCCGCCAAGCCTTTGAAAAGTATTAGACACGCGCTGGCTATAGGTCTAACAAAAAGTAGTGGTAACACACGGTGTGATGCAACGGTAGCACACAATGTTAGATTTTAAACCTCCTAAACCAAATATAACTGTAATAAAGGTTGCGCAAGCACTTATACCTTTTGCTAACCGATTGTTTTTAAAGGGGTTAACGATTGACATTGATGCAGAGTCAATTACCCAATTAAAGTCAACTCATGGGAATCCTACGGTAATAGTGCCAAACCATGCGGCGTGTGAAGATCCTGCCGTAGTCTTTCTGTTGTCAAAACGGTTATCTCAGCCATTTTATTACATGGCAGCATGCGAAATCTTTGATAAGGGAAAACTGGGGGGAATCCGTAGTTTTGTAATGCAACGGTTGGGTGTGTACTCAGTTGTGCGAGGCACAGTGGATAGAAACGCTTTCCGAACAACGCGCCAACTCTTATCTGATGGCAAATGGCCACTCGTTATATTTGGAGAGGGAGAAATATCACATCAGAACGACACTGTCATGCGCTTTGAAAGAGGTGCCACACAACTCTGTTTCTGGGCGATAGACGACATGAAAAAGGCAGATATTGACAAACCGCTCTATGTTCTACCAATCGGTATCAAATATCGCTATACGGAAGATATGTGGCATACCATTGATACGGCACTCACAGAATTAGAACGGAATATTCTCCCGCCTACTGCACGTACACCTGTAGAACGTTATCAACGGTTGCGGCGTATCGGTATTGCCGTTCTGAAAACACTTGCTGATGAATATCAATTTAAAGTGGAACCCAATACCTCCCTCAATGAGCAAATTCAGGGACTTAAGGAACAGATATTGTCACACGCTGAAAAAATTATGGGTATCCATTCTAACAACGATGTGCTTGCCCGCGTTCGTACTTTGAAAAACATTGTTGATGCTGAAGTTTACAGAGATGTTGATGAGATGACAGAGTACGAACGAAAAATACATGAAGAACTACTCCAGAAATTTCAACAATTCTACCCCGATTTGAATCGGTTAGTTAATTTCATAGCGATTTCCGATGGGTATGTTGCTGAAGAACATTCTCCGGAACGTTATCTTGAAGTGATATTCAGGTTAGAAAAAGAGGTTTTTGGTGAGGCAAAGATGCGGGGACCACGCGTTGCGTCAATCCGCGCTGGTAAACCGAAAAATCTTTTGGAGCATTACGATACTTACAAATCGCAGAAGAGAGAGACTGTTGAGCAAGTTACGGTTGAACTGGAGACAGCGGTCCAGAATTTAGTTACTGGATTATCGTAAGAAATGAATCTATTTCGGATGGAAAATCAAAGTGTCTAAAGTTGATGATTCAAAACTTTCTTCACAACTTTAGACATTGCCAATTTTTGTACATCAGGACTTACGCATTTTTCTTGAAGTCCCCTTGATAAGGGGATTTAGGGGTTAAATACCTGAAATAGCACCTTTTAACCCCTTATCTCCTTATCAAAGGGGAAATGTGTAAGTCCTGGTACATCTCAAAACTATTCCTATAGGAGGAAAACATGGCAAAAAAATTGTCAATTGGAAGTTGGGCTTACGCGTTTGGACCTTATGAAGATAACCCTGTTCCGTTTGATGATGTCGTCAAACGGCTCGGAGAATTGGAATTTGATGGAATTGAAATCGGTGCTTTTAAACCGCATATTGACATCAACGATTACCCAATGAAGAGTGATCGTGATGCAGTGAAGGGTTTGATTAGCTACTACGGCTTAGAAGTATCTGGTTTAGCAGCTGACTTTTGGTCGCACCCTGGTCCCGCAACGGACGAAGCACAAGAGGATGATAAATACTATAAACTATTCAAAGAGAATCTCCAACTCGCACTTGATCTCGGCTCGCCTTCGATCCGTGTAGACACTGTTACCGATGCTGAAACAGACCCAGGTGTTGAACGTGAGGTAGCATGGGATCGAATTGTGTCTCTCTGGAGACGCTGTGCGCAAGTCGCAGAAGACCACGGCGTACTGATGCTCTGGGAATTTGAACCCGGATTCATGTTCAACAAACCGAGTGACATTATTAATTTACCAAAGGCTGTGGATCACCCGAATTTCAAGGTGATGTTTGATACATGCCACGCGCAGATGTGCGCAACTGTGGGGTCACGACAAGTAGGTGAAAAGGAGACGCTTGGCGATAATGGCGTGATTGAACTTGCACGGCAACTCAAAGGGCAAATCGGTCATTTTCACCTTATTGACTCCGACAACACGCTGCACGATGATCATACGAGTACGCACGCGCCATTCGGAGACGGTGTGTTGGATTTTGACGCTATTATTCCTGTCATCATGGATGAAACTGGTTACGATGGGGAATGGTTCTCAATTGATCTCTGTTTCTGGCCGAATGCATGGGATGTTACGGAAGACGCTAAGAAATTCCTCACCCCTTATTTAGAGCGGTATTAAGAATTTTCCATAGCAGAAATGGAGCGGTTTCAAACCGCGCCTATTATAACCCAAGTTGCCACCTTGTAGCACAATCTGTATGAAGATTAAGTTTTTAATTGGGTAATTCTAATTTTCCCCAAACCCGGTAGGTGCGGTTTCTAACCGCACTGGATATTTCCACGAATTACCTAATTTATTTTTTAATCTTCATTTAAATTGTGCCTGTGAGGGCGTAAACTGACAGTTTGCGCTACGAATTCTTACGAAATATGCATTATTCTCTATAAAAAACGGTGTTTGCATGTCTAAAAACTTATAGGGAGCAACCTGGATTATTAGAGATGATTTCAAGGGCACAAAACGACTACCATTCCGAATTTGTGAAGGGGTTTAATGCAATCGTCTATCTGTACTACAAGTAAAATGCTTAACCTGCGTTCATTAGATCCCTTAATAGAACTCGCCTTTGCAGAAGACATTGGTATCGGCGATATAACGACAGAAGCGACAGTGTCGTCATCTCAAAAAGGTATAGGCACGCTGTTTGCCAAGAGTGAAGGTATTGTCGCAGGACTGCCCATAGCTGAACGAGTATTTGCAAAGTTAGACACGACGTTGAGGTTTCGGGCACTTGTCAACGATGGTGATGCCATTACTACAGGCATGTCCATTGCTGAGATTCAAGGCAGCGCGAAAGCAATCCTGATCGGTGAAAGAACTGCTCTCAATTTCCTTCAACGACTCTCAGGCGTAGCAACGTTAACATCACAATTTGTCAAAGTGGTCGCAGACTACGATGTCAAAATTATTGACACACGCAAAACAACTCCAGGCTGGCGGGTACTTCAGAAATACGCAGTCCGCGTTGGTGGTGGACACAATCATCGTTTTGGACTTTACGACGGCATACTAATTAAGGATAACCACATTGTCGCAGCTGAAGGAATCCGGAACGCCGTTCAAAGTGCAAGGGAAGCTGCGCCACATACCACAAAAATTGAGGTTGAGGTTGAAACGATTGAACAGGTCAACGAAGCACTTGATGTAGGGGTTGATATTTTACTTTTAGATAATATGTCACTTGACATAATGCAACAGGTTGTCCAATTAGTTGGTACTCGCGCAGTTACTGAAGCATCAGGAGGCATTACTTTGGAACAGGTGCAGGCTGTGGCAGCTACCGGTGTTGACCTTATTTCAGTTGGGGCTTTAACACATTCAGCAATGCCGCTGGACATCAGTTTAAAGTTGACGTGATCTCAGTGTCCGAAATATGAAGTTCTTGACGTTTTGAATTCTGCTTACATAACCGCACTTTGTAGCACAAACTTTATGAAGTTTAAGTAAATATTTCGGTAATTGGCAAGGTTAGGAAACCTTGCCAGCAGCAGGTGTGTATCTCTGCTAGCGAGGCGGGGAATGCCTAAATGGCATTCATACCGTTGATTTCTTCCTAACCTCGCTAAATTACCCAATTTATTTTTTAATCTTCATTTAGTTTATGCGCCGTTATATTGAAAACTACTCCATTATATGTAGAATAACCCAAGTTACTACCTATATAGTAAACTTTAGAATTAATTGGACATTATGTTCGGTTCGGTTAGGAAACCGAACCTACCAGGGGTGTTGAGCATCAAACTTCCAGTTTGTGTCCGCATCTGCACAAACTAAATGAAGATTAAGTTTTTAATTGGGTAATTCTAATTTTTCCCAAACCCGGTAGGTGCGGTTTCTAACCGCACTGGATATTTCCACGAATTACCTAATTTATTTTTTTAATCTTCATACAGTTTGTGCTACAGAAGTGTCCCAATAATTTCAAAATTCACTATAAGTTTTAGAAGTGGAAACTCCATCTTTAGTGAAAAAATGCTGATAATTAGCAAAAACTTTGTAGCACGGGGAATGCCATCAAGGCATTCATATCATTGATTTCACTTCCAGTTTGCGTCTTTATAACACAAACTGGAAGTTGTGCTACTTATGTGGCAACTTAGGTTAGACAAAGGACAATAAATATCAATGCAAGCCCCTATGAGCCGCGAAAATATGATTCGCGGCGTTATTCTGTTTACATTATTTACACTGGTCGGGTTATTTCTCAGTTTTGTATGGAGTGGTACACAAGATTTAAAAAGCGGTGCAGAAGATTTAAAGCAGGTCTTTCTGCAGATACAATATAAATTTCTCATCGTTACATGCGTGTGCATGTTCATTGATTGGTTTTGCGCAGGACTCCGATTCCACATTTTCGTACGGTTAGTGACACCAACAATTAGATTCCGCGATAGTTTCAGGGCTCTTTTGGCAACACTCTGTGTTTCGGCTATCACACCTTTCCAGACTGGCGGAGTTGGCCATCTCTATATTTACGCTCGATCCGGTGTTCCGCTTTCAGGGGCTATCACTGCCGGTATTGTTTCCTTCCTTTCTACCTTGGTCATCCTTATCCTTGCCGCCGGTGGTATCTTATTTTTAGAGCCAAGTTCTCTACCGAAAGAAACCACATTGATAAGTCTGTTGGGTTTTGTGATATTCGGTTTGGTATTCACAACTTTTTTATTTCTACTATTCAAACCAGAAATTGTGCTTCGTATCTTTAATTGGCTTTGCAATGTTGTAGGGCAAAGGTTTAAACCTGTCGCACCTTTTTTAAACCGGGCGACATCCAAGGTTGAGCAGCTCATCACCGAACACAAAACTTTTGCTACAACGCTGCTACGCCACCATAAATGGACCTGCGTGCTTAGCTTGCTCCTTACGTGTGGATTCTTTAGCGCACGAATTGTTGGGAGCTACTTCATCGTAAAAGCATTCAATAAACATGTTTCCCTGTGGGACCTTGGTGTTGTCGGCATGCTGCTGAACTTTGTCGTTCTGTTTATGCCAACGCCCGGAGCAAGCGGATTTGCAGAGGGAACAACGAGTCTATTAATGAAGAATCTTATCCCTGGGATATTTATCACGCCGTTTGTTTTACTGACGCGATTTTTTACCGTCTATTGTCCTGTCGTTGTTGGCGGGATTGTAATCAGTTTACAATTGGCAAAAGATTTCAAACTTAGTAAAAAAGACGTAGCTGAAGACGCTGCACCGCAGGTGCAAGCGCATCCAATAGGAGAGCTCAAAAATAAAAAAGGGCATAACTGAGTAAATAAGCTATCAGTTATCGGTAAAGAATGTGTGTTATCATACCATTTTTGATATATAATGTCTCTTTTTTGTAGCATAAACTTTCCAGTTTGTGCCATATTCCGCTTCATTTCTAACCAGGGTTATTTAGTTTTATGAATTTTTAGTTGATGTGTATTACTTAAAGTTATAGTATAGGCAGGTAAAGTTTACGCGAAACCCACAGGTGAAAATATAAATCCTATCTGAATATGTGTAACTGCTTTAGTCCCGTAGGGACGATATGTTCATTTTTTTATGTCGTTCCTACGGAACTCAAGAGGGATAGACGACATTTTTCTATAAGCATATCGTCCCCGACACATACCATACGGGGAATCATGGCGAATACCATACAGGAACGTAATAGTAAAAAACATAGAAAATTTTGAAAACTAAATAACCCTGATTTCTAACAACCGCTAATGGACAAAAATTGATAGAAATGGTATCATATACTTTTTACCAGTAGTTGATTATCATTGAACTATGTCTGAAAGGAGAATCATGGCAAACAGTATTGAAAAAGTTGATCCGAAAACAACAAAACTTGGTTGGATTGGTACGGGTGTAATGGGACGCTGGATGTGTCAGCACCTGATGGACCTTGGATACGGGACGACTGTCTATAACCGCACGAAATCTAAAGCGCAACCCCTGATTGATACGGGGGCAACATGGGCAGATTCACCGAGCGAAGTCGCAGCTGCTTCGGATGTGATCTTTACCATTGTTGGATTTCCACCTGATGTACGCGAGGTATACCTGGGCGATAACGGTATTCTAAAAGGCGCAAAAGCTGGCAGTATTATCGTAGATATGACGACAACTGAACCTTCTCTTGCGCAAGAGATATATGCCGAGGCTAAGGCACAGGATATCGCTTCTGTGGATGCCCCTGTCTCAGGTGGAGATGTCGGCGCGCGGGAAGCACGCCTCTCTATCATGGTCGGAGGTGATGAATCTGCGGTACAAGCTATAATGCCCCTCTTCTCTGCTATGGGAAAAAACATTGTTCACCAAGGTGGTGCAGGTGCTGGACAACATACCAAAATGTGTAATCAGATTACTATCTCTGGTACAATGATTGGCGTATGTGAAGGTCTAATCTATGGTCACAAGGCGGGTTTGGATCTGGAAACAATGCTATCGTCAATTAGTGGGGGCGCAGCTGCGTGTTGGTCGTTAGACAATTTAGCACCGCGTGTCCTAAAACGTGACTTTGATCCCGGTTTCTTTGTCGAACACTTCATCAAAGATATGAGCATCGCTTTGGATGAGGCAAGAAAAATGAATCTGAGTCTCCCTGGACTCGCATTGGTCCATCAACTTTATACTGCAGTGCAAGCGCAGGGACACGGACGCTTAGGCACGCAAGCATTGTTATTGGCATTAGAACAGATGTCTGGCACAGAGGTAAGTTAATCACACACTGTTGATTGATCAATCTCTCTCTTTTGTAGCATAAACTTCCAGTTTGTGCATCTTTGGATGAGGATTAACTCATTAATTCGGTAATTTTCGGTCCACACGAGACACACGGACCCCGCTGCTGACGAGGCGGGGAATCATAGCGAATACCATACGGGGAATCATGCAGCATGCCACACGGGGAATCATGGCGAATACCATACGGGGAATCATGCAGCATGCCATACGCGCATGCTGCCACGCGCATTCATACCGTTGATTTGGCGTATTCGCCCAATGGCAAGGGCCCCCATAGCGATAGCGTATGGGGAGACTACCGTTGATTTCTTGATTTCTTCCTAACCTCGTCACATTACCGAATTAATAAATTAATCCTCATGAAGTTTGCGCTACATAAGCGTCCAATAATTGTAGGTTTACTATATTTCACCACAGCTAAACGCAAACACAATTTGAGGTTTATTTAATGAGCGGATGCTAAACGCATTGGCGCGATGAAACACGTATGCCCATCATCTCCCACAGGTTTAACAGTCAGAAAACTAAACTCTCCCGAAAACTCAAGGACTAAAGATTCCGTTTCAATATGTGCAAAAATCTCTGATAGCCGATTAGCATCTAAACCCATCCGCACGTTCCCATTACCAGATTCCACAGCAAGTGTTTCATGGGCCTCACCGAGTTCAGGGGTTTCGGTTGAAATCCGAATCTGTTCAGGATCAATCTCTAAAGAGATCGCAAAACTCTTCGGGTTTGAAAGTAAAGCAACCCGCCGCGTCGCGCGCAAAATAGATTCCCTCGATACAACTGCCCGCCCCTCATAAGATTCCGGAATAAGTGACTGATAGCGCATATCGTATTCACCTTCAACCAATCGTGTCATCAAGATAGCGTTATCATCGGCAAAAAGAATTTGATTTTTGAGATGTAAAATCTTAACTTCAGGAGAATTAGCAAAGGTTCGAGCAATCTCTTTGACAGCTTTCAACGGCACAATAAACCCACTGACATCTTCAGATGTTTTCAGGACAGGACAATGTGCTAAAGCGAGGTAATGCGTATCCATTGCAACCACTTCAGTTCTATCCTCAAGAAGATTAAAAAAGAGGCCGTTAAGCAGGTACCGAAACTCCTCCGTAGATGCTGCAAATTCTGTCTTACGAATAACAGAGCACAAGGTTTCACCGTCAATCGTTACCCCTTCTCCATCAGCGGCCGGAAGTTCTGGAAATTCTTCATCGGAAAGTCCAATGATCTTGTAAACACCATCGCCACAAGTCAGTTCAACACGATCATTTGCTGTTGTAACAAGATTTATCGGCTTATCTTCAGGTAATTCTCGGACGATATCTGTCAATTTTTTTGCAGAGACCGTGATTGATCCCTCTTCCTTGATAGTACCGACAACTTTAAATCTAATACCGACTTCCAAATCAGTTGCTGCAAATTCAACGTTTCCATCTTGTGCGCGAATAAGGACGTTTGCAAGAATAGGCAAAGTGTTACGCCCACTTGCCACACCTTGAACTGTTTGTAAAGCATATAAAAGTTCATCTTTTTCAAAAGCAAGTTCCATTCCAATACTCCTATTTTTATATCAAGTAATTGAGGGGTGTGCATAAATAATTCCGATTTAAATATGCGTTTAAAGGTAGTAGGCACACGCCGTGTGCCGTCCACAAGTTTAAAGAGGCGCAATGAATTGCGCGACTACAAACAGCACTTTGTGAAATAATGCCGCACCTAAAGCCCGTCCCTGTCTGTGCTGATGCGCCAAATATTTATGCACACCCCTCAAGTAATTAAAGCATATTTTAGAACCATTCAATTGTCGCTAAGCACTCTTGTAGAAGGGTTTGTAACTCAATTCTTACACTACAACACTCAGAAAACTGAATGGCTGTGAGCAGATTTTATTCTGATTCTGACTGTGAAGATGTCTCTAAACGCATCGGCATGATAATGCAGATATGTCCATCATCACCAACAGGTTTAACAGCAACCTGACTCACCTCTCCTGAAAATTCAAGGACTAAAGACTCCGTCTCAATGTGTGCCAATATCTCTGTCAGAACCCGGGCATCAAAACCGATCCGGACGCTACCTGTTCCAGATTCCACCGCAAACGTTTCAAACGCTTCACCCAGTTCAGGTGTTTGGGCGGATACCCGAATCTGTTCCGTATCTATATCTAAACATATCGAAAAATTCTTTGGGTTTGACAACAAAGAGACTCGCCGCGACGCGCGTAAGAAAGGTTCCTTTGGCACAACAACATGCCCCTCAGGAGATTCGGGTATGATCGATTGATAAGGGGGATAATCACCTTCAACCAAACGGGTCATCAAGGTAGCGTTGTCATCAGCAAAAAGAATTTGATTCTTGAGATGTAAAATCTTAACATTAGGAGAATCCGCAAAGGTGCGTTCAATCTCTCGAACAGCCTTGAGTGGCACGATGAAACCCGCTACATCTTCGGACGTTTTGAAAGGCGCACAATGTGCCATCGCCAGATGTCTAACGGCATCGGTTGCAACCACTTCAGTCTTATCTTCAAGAAGATTGAAATAGAGACCGTTCAAATAATATCGAAACTCCTCCCGGGATGCTGCAAATTCTGTTTTACGGATAACAGCACATAAGGTTTCACCGTCAATCGTTACCCCTTCTCCATCAGCAGATGGAAGTTCCGGAAATTCTTCATCGGAAAGTCCAATAATTTTGTAAACACCATCTCCGCAGGTAAGTTCAATACGGTCATTTGCTGTCGTAACCATTTCAATTGGCTTATCCGGTAATTCTCGAACAATGTCTACCAATTTTTTTGCAGAGACTGTGGTTGCTCCCTCTTCCTTGATAGTACCGACAACTTTGATTCTGATACCCACTTCCAGATCAGTGGCTGCTAATTCAATGTTCCCATCCTGTGCGCGAATCAAGGTGTTTGAAAGAATAGGCAAAGTGTTACGCCCACTTGCCACACCCTGAACCATCTGTAGAGCATGTAAAAGTTCATCTTTTTCAAAAGTAAGTTCCATTTCAAAAGTTCCTATTTTTATTTTAGTAGATTCTACAATCAACGATCCGTTTATAGTTGTGCCATCTTCAGGCTATGTGCGTTTAATCGCAATTCGTTGTGTCTCTTTTTAACGCCTTGCACTTCTGTATTCAAAACTGAAAATTGAATGACTCTGAAATCCTTAAATTCACCTTGACAGACTTTTGATTGTTTAGTATAACATATTATAGAAAATATATCCATTTATTTTCATATATTACCTACAATAGTTTCGCTCAAAGACCCGTATCTTCACCTCCCTACAAGCATGCGCCAAACTAACTTTCAGTCCTCGTCACCAATTTCTAAACGGGCAGTCCTGATTGGTACTGTTCTAATCATCGGCAATAGCTACTGGATCGCTTATGTTGAGATGATTTGGCACACCGCACATCTGACAACAGTCGCTATGTCTGTTAACGTCATGTTCGGCATTTTCGTTATCACAATGCTAAACATGTGGGTGCGTAGTTTTGCGCCGAGTGCTGCCCTCACACAGCGAGACCTAATTGTTGTTTACAGCATGCTTGCAGTTGGCAGTGCGTTTTCAGGACACGACTGCATGCCGCGTCTGATGGGGCTTATTCCGTATGCTTTTCGCTTTGCTACTCCTGAGAACGACTGGGAAGCACTACTTTTTCACCATCTTCCTGAATGGCTTGTTGTCAAACATCCAAAAACGGTCAATGATTTTTATGAAGGTAACGTTAATTTCTTTACTGAAGGCTACATAAATTATTGGATTGTGCCGATTCTTTCATGGTCGGCAGTCATCTTTCTCTTAATGTTGATCTTCCTCTGTTTGACCTCTTTAATTCGCAAACAGTGGATAGAAAACGAAAAACTCGCGTATCCGATTATTCAGATTCCACTTGAAATTACTACGAACCACCGTCCTTTCAGAAGTCGCCTGCTCTGGATCGGTTTTGGCATTGCGATGGGGATAAATTTACTCAACGGTTTACATTTTTTCTATCCAATATTACCGGAAATTCCGATAAGAAAATACAATCTTAATATGTACTTCACGCAGAAACCTTGGAACGCGATGGGTAGCACACCACTTCGATTTCATCCTTATCTGATTGGTTTCTCTTTTATCTTACCACTGGATTTAGCGTTTTCGTGTACATTCTTCTATTTGATGAAAAAAGTGCAGCTGCTATTCGGAAGCGCGACAGGAGTATCAAAGTTACAAGGATACCCATTTTTAGGTGAGCAAGGAGCAGGCGCACTTCTCGCACTTCTTGCTATAGCATGCTGGAATGGACGAAAACACTTTGCTTATGTGTTATCACAAGCGATTCGACCAGAACGTGCGGCGGCAAAAATTGAAGCAATTTCCTATCGCACGACTTTGATTACATTAGCTTTATCCCTATTTTTGCTCGCTATTTTCTGTATTCAGGGAGGTATGTCGTTATGGGCATTCGCAGTTTTCATCGGTATCTATCTCCTAATTGTTGTCGGTCTAACCCGTATGCGCGCTGAACTCGGTCCACCGATACATGCAATCGGCTATCTGACGCCACAATATATGATGATTTCACTGCTCGGTACACGGCGGTTACGGGCAGGCAATCTCACAATGCTCTCATTGATGAATTGGCTGAGTGGTGCAAGTTACGCTTCATTCCGCACACATCCTATGCCTGATCAGTTGGAGGCGTTTAAGCTGGCAGAACGGACCGGTGTCCGAAATCGAACAATGTTTACTGTATTAGTGATTGCAAGTCTCATCGGTATTCTGTCCAGTCTAATTCTCTATCCATACACAATTTATCGGGAAGGCGTGGCTGCCGGTTCTGAGCAGATTCACGCGGGTGGTGCTGATACATACAATTTTCTGTCGTCATGGTTAGTCAATCCGAAACCGACAGATTGGTTAGCAACGACTGTACTTGGTGGAACGTTTGTTGCGAATTTAGGTATCATGTTTCTCCGCTCGCGCTTTGTGTGGTGTCCACTTCATCCGGCAGGGTATGTTATTGGCGTTGCGCCTGGGACAACTGATGTAATTTGGTTTCCGCTGCTAATCGCGATGGTGGCAAAATGGATTATCTTACGGAACGGTGGCATAAAAGCGTATCGGCGGGCGATCCCGTTTTTCATCGGGTTAGTTTTAGGGGAAGCACTGATGGGATGTTTCTGGCCGTTATTGAGTTTAATTCTGCGTTCTGCGGTGTATAGTTGGATTTGATTGTATTATACAGAAAGCTAAAATGATAACCTCTCAATTAGCAAATGTCCTATTAACTATCTCTTCAAATGATAGAATTTTCTTTATCTTTCCAGGTTGTGCCCAATTACATTTTCCTGCACCATTAAGTTGTTGCAATAATTTGAGTATTTCCGGATTCTCCAGATCATTTTTTATTCTATGTGCGTCCTCTTTTGACCAG
Source organism: Candidatus Poribacteria bacterium (assembly GCA_965221425.1). Taxonomy (GTDB): domain Bacteria; phylum Poribacteria; class WGA-4E; order WGA-4E; family WGA-3G; genus MSPOR6. The sequence goes on from OZ244889.1 coordinate 4,378,957, forward strand.
CATGGAATAAACGCATGCATCGCCTGATTACCTTGCCACATCTGACCATCTACACTACTGAGAACAATCGGGTTAAATTGGTTTTTTCCATAAGCTTCCCATATAACCTTAAAGGGTGCAAACGAATAAGGCCCAACACCAAGCAATGCCCACCAAGTGCCTTTGTTCATAGAGGATCGCAGCATTGTCCCTTTTCGGTTTTGTAAGACATCTCGGTATTCCAAAAGGTAGCTGCGCAATGCATCATACTTTTGGATTTGCTCCCATGCAAGCGGCTTTCCCGTTTCACGATGATACGGCAGAAGAACCCATTTATGTGGCGATAAGGTGTGTTGTCTCCAAATTTCCTTTGTAGCAAGAGGGTACAGAAATTCCTCAGGAAAATTTGAAGGTTTGTGATTAAAAATAAAGACACTATTTGCTCCGCAAGTATTCACACCTTGTCTTGGCTTCTGTTCAGGCGTTAATTTTATTTCAAGTGATTCGCAAGCGCTGAGCTCATCAAGGCTTTGCACAATCACCCATGGGTCGCTCGGATTTTTTAGGGGTAAAGCCTTATGTTCCACCCATTCTCCTTCTAATTCTTTGAAATATGTGACTGGAAATTCCTGTTGTGTATCACCTTGAAACCTTGCGCAACAGTATGCGGTGCTAACACCTTCAAACACTTTAGTGGAGGTAAATTCATAGACGACATCAATAGCAAAATCCCGATAGTTTTCAAAGAGACTTTGCGAGCAATTAGCACTATAATTTCTAAACCCAATATGTGCACCATCACCAAAAAAAAGAGACGTCGGAATGTAGAAATATCCGAAACCGTTCTTTTTGAGTAGTTTACCGAGAACTACCTTCAACACCAATGCAGCTATATCAACTCGTGAAGAACCCAATAGTGTCCGCTGAGCATCTGCAACAAGTTCTTCCTTAATAAAATAGGGCTTTATTTCTGTTTTGTAATCCGTAGGTAAGTCTCCGAAGTTTGCCCACGGAGGGTTCCCGATGAGAATGTCATATTTACCGTGATGTGTTTCCACAATAATATCTTGACAAAAGGATTGAGTATTCGGAAAGTCAACACCAAATTCCTGTTTCACTTCTCTTTTAAATTGATCCAGATATAAAGGAACTATCTCAATAACTGTGAGACGTGATAATAATTCGGATGTCAAAGAAACCCCTCTATTTCGTGCGATATGGAGCATTGCTAAGATGAATGCTCCTTGGCCAGCTGTTGGATCACAGATATGTGCACCATCAAGCCACGCATCAAAGATATCCCACTTATGAATGAGCCATTCTGCCCATTTTTGAGGTGTAAACACCTGTCCTATATTAACGTCTATTAAATGAGAAGTGTTTGTCCCCATTTTCTCTAAATACCTCTAATACCAAATTAACGCGATAATTCTCGGTAGGCAGGGAATCATGGCGAATACCATACGGGTAATCATGCAGCATGCCACACGGGGAATCATGGCGAATACCATACGGGGAATCATGCAGCATGCCCATAGGCGTCAATTTAAGAAAAGAATTATGCACTGAATGCCCAGGCCGGTAGGTTCGGTTTGTAACCGAACCGGAGCCTACGCAGAAACCTCCACCTATCCTGTCCACTCAGCAGTGCTGCTCAACAAAACACCCAGGATTCGCCTGGGGTCGGTCCGGTTCGGTTACAAACCGAACCCGCCAAATGCCAAACGCGCATTTGGCGTTGATTCACCGGGCCTGGATGCACGCTAAATTGACGCCTATGGGGAATCATGCAGCATGCCACACGGGGAATCATGGCGAATACCATACGGGGAATGCCATACGCGCATTCATACCGTTGATTTGGCGTATTCGCCCAATGGCAAGGGCCCCCATAGCGATAGCGTATGGGGAGACTACCGTTGATTTGGCGTTTTGTAAACGCGCCTAATGCCAAGAAAACAAGATAAATCCTGTTAATTTGGTATAAGTCTGCAATACGATTCAACTGTTCCAAAGTTGATGTGGATATTATCACTTATGATCGTTCTTGTCAACATTTCAGAGTTGAAAATCAAGGTTATTTTGCCCCATATTTTAAAGATATTTTCACATGCGCTATACTTTTAGTCGTTTCGCTTTATAGTTGCGTAGGGCAGAAACTTTTGCTAAACTATCAATCAAGTTATAGTGAAACCTATAATTACTTAGACACTGCTGTAGCGTAAACTTCCAGTTTGCGCCCTTTGACACAAACCTGGATAAGGATTAATTTATTAATTCGGTAATTTTTCTGCCCGCACAAGACAGGTGTACACCTGCTGCTGACGAGGTTTCCTAACCTCGCAAAATTACCCAATTTATTTTTAATCTTCACTTAGTTTGCATCTCATCGGTACAAACTAACAGTTTGTGCTACTATGTGGCAACTTAGGTTATTACATAAGTATTGAGAACTTTATTTACAAACGTAATCATGTCGCAAAAAAGGAGAATAAATGCAACCACAATTACCTGATGCTCGAAACGAAAATATCTTAATCCACGTCGGTGGCGAATTACTACCCCGTGAAGATGCGAAAATATCTGTGTTTGATAGCCTTGTACAAGGTGGTGATGGCGTATGGGAGGGTTTACGAATCTACAAAGGTAAAATCTTCGCCCTTGATGCACACCTTGACAGATTGATTGACTCTGCACACGCGATGGCGTTTGAAGGTATCCCTTCCCGCGATGAAATCAAAACCGCCATTTTTGAAACGCTCCAGGCTAACAGCATGCGTGACGAAGTTCATATCCGCCTGACACTTAGCCGTGGCAAAAAAGTGACCTCCAGCATGAATCCACAAGTAAATCAATACGGCACATGTTTAATAGTCTTGGCGGAATGGAAAGCACCGATTTACGCCAGCACTGGCGTTCGGTTGGTCACCTCTGCGATTCGACGGAATCCCGCACAGTGTGTTGACTCTAAAATACATCATAACAACTTGATTAACAACATTCTTGCCAAAATAGAAGCGAATGTTGCTGGTGTAGATGATGCGATTATGCTTGATATTTTCGGTTTTGTCTCTGAGACAAATGCAACGAATATCTTTATCGTGAAAAAGGGGCAAGTCCTTACTCCACATGCAGATAGTTGCCTGCCTGGAATTACGCGTGGCAACGTCATCCATCTCGCGCGTGAAGCAGAGATTCCGTTAGTGGAGCGGAACGTCTCTCTGACAGAGGTTTATACAGCAGACGAAATGTTCACCACAGGCACCGTTGGCGAGTTAAGTCCTGTGTTAGAAGTAGATGGTAGAAAAATCGGCACAGGTAATCCAGGACCGATGACGGAACGTTTGCAAGAACTTTATGCCGAAATGACAGCGAGAGAAGGGGTTCCGATACCATAGAAAAATATATTAGACATTATAACGTTTTAATTGTCCGTAGTTTCTGGTCACTAATAAAATCTAAAGTTCGTAGGTCGGGTAGAGCGAAGCGAAACCCGACAATATAAAGGTTTCAAGGTAAACAGGGTGGTTTTCACAGGGAAATCACAGGAACAAGCCACGCTTTTGACAATAGTGTTCCAGTGTCAACATGTCGGGTTTCGCAAACTCTACCCGACCTACAACCCATCTACTTTAGCTTATATAGTAAAACTTACAATTAATGGGACACTTCTGTACCGCAATCTTCCAGATTGCGGTTTGTGGCACAAACTGGAAGTTTATGCTACAACTTCTATTGTCCATTATGTTCCATAATAGGTTATCAAAGTGCCCCAATAATTTCAAAGTTCACTATATTTCGGTCTTGGCGTTATCAGACACTTCTGATTAAATCATAATAATGTCTATCGCTACTGGATTTGCAACGCATCCATGAGAACTGCCTCGCCCTCAGTGATGACTAATTCAATCGCCAGGACAACTATCGGTAATTTTGTGGAAAGAGAAGCTAACTTTTGTTCATCTTTTTGTGTTGTGACAATCCACCCTGCCTCACACTGTTGCATCTGATATTGGATTTTCTGTAAATCGGATTCAGTATAGACATGATGGTCAGGAAAGGCAAACAATTCTACTGCCTCTGGATGATATTTTTCAAGTGTTGTAACAAAAGCATTGGGGTTGCCAATCCCACACACAACGAGTAGTCTTTTTCCTGTTAGGTTTTCTATCAACATTTTAGTCCGTTTGTCTGTCTGATTTAACCAATATAGTGATGTGGGTTGATGTTTACTCTCCAAGATGAGTGTATTGGGTGCCAATCGGTTCAGTTCCGCTTTCAAATTTGCGATGTTTGTACCAACTGCATCTGTGTGAGTCAGTAAAATGATGTCTGCACGTTTTAGGACAGATATAGGTTCTCTCAACGTGCCTATGGGGAGTAGCGCACCTGTGCCATAAGGTTGTGTTGCATCTATTGTAAGAATATCAACATCGCGTGCTAATTGTCGGTGCTGAAACCCATCGTCAAGGATTACAATATCACTTTTGAAGCGGTCAAGTGCCGCTTTGCCTGTTAGATAACGCTGTTTCCCAACAATAATCGGAATAGTGGGAATTTGGCGCGCAAGCATATCCGCTTCATCGCCGCTTTCTTCTCTGGAGCATAGGCGATTTTCACCATTCGAGACAACCGTTATTTCTTCATTGCTACGGCGTTTATAGCCACGCAGGAGGACCGCTACCTGAAAACCTTTATTTTGGAATAGTTTGGCAATTGCAGTGACTGCAGGCGTTTTACCTGTTCCCCCAACAACAATATTCCCAACGCTAATAACAGTGCACGGAAGTCGTTCCTGTTTAAAAATCCCACTTATAAAACAGTAATTTCGTATCCAAATAACGGCTACGTAGAGCCAACACAGCGGCATGAGTAAAATGCGAAAGAGTGTTGGAAGAATACCACGCTGTTTAGTCGTGATGAAGGTGTAGAGTGTTCGTTTCATTGGGCAGGATTATGTTTGGATGCAACCTGTTCTAAAACTAACTGTGCCGTTCTTTCTGCTGCGCCTGACGCTCCTAACTGTTGATACACAGTAGTGAGAGAATTACGCTGTGCCTCAAGTTTTTCAGGATTGCGAAGTAGGTCTAAGGTAAGTTTTGTAAGTGTGTTGGGTGTAAGTTCAGTTTGAAGAAGTTCAGGTACAATGCGTTTTTTGGCAATGAGATTCGGCAATCCACTATGTTCTAACGGGGTTAATGCGTTAATAATCCGCCAATTGAGCCACGAGGTTCGATAGAGAATAATCATCGGTGAACCGATACATGCAGCTTCAAGCGTAGCGGTTCCAGAGGTGACAAGCATTAATGTAGCTGCGCGCATTGCTGCGTAAGTTTGATCATGTAATAGTTTTATAGTCGGAATGCCGTTGATTCCTTCCTTATATTCGGCTATCAGTTCTTCTGATATACTTGGAGCGAGAGGCAGGATCCACTCCACATCAGGAAAAACCCTTGCTACATTAGCTGCTGCTTTTAGTATAATTGGTAAAATACGTTGAACTTCGGAACGTCTGCTGCCGGGCATTAGTCCAATAACGTGCGTGTTGCTTTGCAAACCGAGTTTTTCGCGTGCTTGTGTACGTGTGAGATCGGTCTTTGCAAAGTCAACAAGCGGATGTCCGACAAATTCAGCTGGTGCGCCTGCATTTTGATAAAACTCTGTTTCAAAGGGGAAAATTGAGGCAATAGCGTTTGTGCGTTTCGCGAGTTTTTTTGCTCTACCACCGCGCCAAGCCCACGCTTTGGGGGGAATATAGTAAATGACTGGAACGCCTTGCGTGTAGGCATATTTTGCCAAAGGCATGTTAAACTCAGCAAAATCTACCAAGAGAAGGGCATCTGGCGGTTGTTGACAGAGTCTTTTTTTCAATAATGCTTGTTTTTTCAGAAATTTTGGGAGAACAGCGAATGCTTCGGCAAACCCCATAACAGCGGAATCGCGGATGTGGATGTGAAGAGATACACCAGCTTCTTCCATCATGTCGCCCCCCATACCGCAAAACGATATTTCTGGGCATTTTGCTTTGAGTGCTTGGACGACATGTGAGGCGTGCAGGTCACCAGAGGGTTCACCTGCAACAATCATAAGCTGCATTATGGTTAAAATGGCACAAAGTGTGTGCCTATGGCATTAGACCTGGTGATTTAAGTCCATCTGTTTCGTTGTAGCCAAACATTAGATTAAGGTTTTGCAAAGCAGCACCAGCTGCGCCTTTTCCAAGGTTATCAAGTGCTGCCATAGCAATAACACGTTGCGTCCGTTCATCAACTTCTATCCCTACATCACAATAGTTGCTTCCAAGTACAGCCTTTGTTTGTGGATAAACCTCTTTGTCAAGAACTCGGATAAAAGGTTCATTTTGGTAAAAAGTAGTATATGTCTCAAGCAAAGTATCAGTATCAAGTGGTTGCTTTAGTCGTGCGTAGACGGTACTGAGTATGCCGCGTGTCATCGGAACTAAATGTGGTGTAAAGGTTACAGTAACATTTTGCCCAGCAATCGCACTTAATTCTTGTTCAATCTCTGGTGTGTGGCGGTGTTTCCCGATATTATATGCCACAAGATTTGCCTCGCGATTCGGATAGTGAGTAGTGTTTTTCGGTTTTGGTCCTGCCCCAGAAATACCTGATTTGGAATCAACAATTATTGAATCTAATTCAATGAGTCTATTGTTAAGTAAAGGCATTGTAGCAAGGATAGCGCTGATCGGATAACATCCCGGATTTGCCACGATTTGCGCATCGCGGATCTTTTCCCGGTAACGTTCTGGTAAACCGTAGACAGCATTCTGGATAAGTTCGGGACTGGTATGTTCAACGTGGTACCAATCGCTGTAGATCTCTGCATCATAGAGCCGGTAATCCGCGCTGAAATCTACGACACGCAGACCTTGTGCAACTATTTGCGGCGCATAAGTCATGGCGACTTTGTGCGGCACGGCTAACACGACAACGTCTACCGTTTCTTTAAGTGTGTCAATGTCTAACGGCTCAAACGTAAGGTCTATGAAGTCGCGCAGATGTGGTAACACGTGGTCAACGCGTTGTCCCGCGTAGGTTTCAGATGTGGCAAGTTCCACGTTCAATCCGCTGGGATGGTTGACCAAAAATCTTAGTAATTCGCTACCACTATAACCAGATGCACCGACAATTCCGATCTTTGTCATCTTTTTACCTTTAGGATATGTTTTGTTCATAATAGTTTAGCATGAAGATGTTAGAATGTCAAAGTTTGTTTGCCCGGGGTGTGTAAATATTTTGACAAAGGTTTGGGATAAGGTGCATTGTCTGAGACATTTACCGTTTTTTCTATCTGAATCGCGGAGGACACGGATGACGCGGATTATTAAGTTTGGAACCTCCTAAACTCCTATTCAAAGTTTGCCTAAATCTCTTGAAAAGGAACTTATCTTGCCAACCTCCCTCCGCGTTTTCCGCGTAATCCGTGTAATCCGCGATTCAGACAACACACATGCCAAAAACTTTACACATCCTCCAAAGATGCCCCAAGGTTTGTCTTGCCTTCCCCTACAAGCAGTGATATAATTAAGGAACATTAAAGGAAACCCGTGATAATTAGAATCGCTTGAAGAGATAACAAATCACAACGAAACTTTACGATCAGAGGTCAAATCTAACTATGGTTGATTCCGAATATCTTGCTAAAGGGCTTTACGCATTGGCGCGTGCTCACCACGTCAACACTATGGCAGGACACCTTGGTGCTGCTATTGTGGCTGGTTACCTTATTACAGAAAATCATCCGAACCTTGATGAAAAGGTTTGCGCAGGAATCAAGGCGGAGTTGGATCGTATCATCTGTGGTGAGTCGGTTTTTAGTCCGGGAGAAACCGCAGCTATTCAAGTAAATGAGATGTTTGATCCACTACCTAAGGCACCGTCGGAAGAGAACTTGATTGACGGAATTGCCGATGCTCTTGCACACAATATCAATCAGACTCGGCAATCCGGACATAATGTAATTTTTGCTGCAATCGCGATCCGAGCGCTTAAGCGTCATCCGGAGTTTGCTACCCCTGCCATTACTGATGGTATCCGAAAACTAATTGCTGGATTCAACGGCGTAACCCCCGGTGCTGCCTATTATGGGAAAGAGAAAGGACGCATTGATGGACGTAAAATTGTGTTGCATGAGGATGGTACTTTTCCACCCTACACTGATTTACAGACGATGGCAACAACCGTGTTAGACACATTAATTCAGCACGCAGCAGAACGACGGCAAGGATTCGGTGGGCTCTGGCATGTTATCAATCACGCAGCAGCGATCTCTGAGTTAGCACAACACGGTTATCAAGAACTTGCTATTACAGGCTTGACAGCACACCATCAACATTTACGGCTATGGAAAACACTGCCAAATGTAGCAGCTGAACTTGGCGCAGAAATACCCACAAAACACGATCCGCGCTTACCTATGTATTGGCAGTCTGACAACCTCCGCCGTGATCGTGCTCGCCTTACACATCGCATCAAAACACTTTACGGGTTTGACACATTGGTTAATTTGGTTGAGGACAAGGCAAAACGGGAACAGGGCTATGATAAACTACGATATCTGATGTAACAAAGAATGTGGCATCTATGGAAAATAAGAATTCTACCAACAAATTTGACATTCACACCACTATCCTCTCAAATGAGAAAGTAGCGGAAGATCATTATCTTTTGCGTTGCGAGGGTTCTAAGATTGCACAGCATGCAAAGCCAGGGCAATTTATTCATGTCCTAATTTCGAACGGGGCAGGGCTTCTACTCCGCCGGCCGTTTACAATCTATACCGTTGATGAAAGAGAAATAACCATGCTCTACCAGATCATCGGTGAAGGCACACAACGATTATCAGAAATGCCGAAAGAGACACCGTTACATGTAATGGGACCGCTTGGAAATACGTTCAATATAGCGGAGAATCCTGAACCAGCGATTTTAGTTGGTGGGGGGGCAGGTATCGCGTCTTTGATGTTGCTTGCTGTTGCGTTGCGTACACACGATATACAGACAATCGGATTAGTGGGCGCACAACATCAAGATCGATTATTAAGTATAGATGATTTAACAGCAATCGGCGTTAAGGTGCATGTTGCTACCGATGATGGAAGTGTAGGACATCATGGGTTTGTTACCGACATTCTCACAGATATGCTCAATAAAAATGACTTACACCGTCCCACAATTTATGCCTGCGGACCACACGCCATGCTTGCCGCAGTCGCGAAAATTACAACAGAATTTGAAGTGCCAACACAGATCGCTATGGAAAATCGGATGGGGTGTGCTATGGGTGTATGTCTGGGATGTGTTTGCCCTGTCCGTATTGATACAAATCGGATAGAATATCAACGCGTTTGCACTGAAGGCCCCGTCTTTAAGGCAGCCGACATTGCATGGGAAATATATGGTGAACTTTGAATTTATTGGAACACTTTGATAAACTTGTTGCTGTAGCACAAACTTTTAGTTTGTGCCGATGAGACGCAAACTAAATGAAGATTAATTTATTAACTCGGTCCGCACGAGGCAGGTGTTCCTCCTCTGCTGGCAAGGTTTCCTAACCTTGCCACATTACCGATTTATTTCCTAATTTTCATAAAGTTTGCGCTACAGAAGTGTCCCAATAATTGTAGGTTTTACTATAAAACAGAAAGAAAAAATGAAACCAGCATTTTACCAAAAATTAACAGTGACAAGCCTTGAGGGGGAGATGATTTCAGATGCTTGTTGTGAAAAGATATTATCCGCCCCAGAAGTAGAGTTGCTTCCACTGTTAGACGCGGCGTATCAGGTTCGCAAAACATATTTTCAGAACAGAGTTCAACTACATATCCTCAATAACGCACAGAACGGCAGTTGCCCAGAGGATTGCCATTATTGCGTACAAGCAAAAACTGCAACGGCAAACATTGATACTTATTCTTTAAAACCAGAGGTTGAGATTCTTGCTGAGGCAGAACGCGCATATCAGTCCGGCGCGTATCGCTACTGCATCGTGATGAGTGGACGGGGACCGAATCCTAAACGCGTCGCACAATTGGCACACTTGATCCAAAACGTTAAAGCACGGTACCCGATTGAGGTGTGTCTATCTGTTGGATTAATTGACGAACCCGCTGCTCGAACTTTAAAAAATGCAGGATTGGATAGACTGAACCACAATCTCAACACCTCGGAATCTCACTATCCAAAAATATGTACTACACACACCTATCAGGATAGAATGGATACACTACGTGCTGCACAGGCTGTTGGACTTGCATGCTGTTCAGGTGTAATTGTCGGAATGGGTGAAGAAAACGGAGATTTAATAAGGGTTGCTAAAGAACTCCGCAGATTGGAAGTAGCCTCAATTCCTGTCAACTTTTTTCTGCCGATTGATGGAACACAGTTGTCGGAATCCGTTACGGCACATTGGAGTGTGTCTACTACTTTAACACCGGATTATTATCTACGCGTCCTATGTCTTTACCGATTGCTAAATCCGAGTGCTGAGGTGCGGGTAGCGGCAGGCAGGGAATACCACTTGCGGGGTATGGAGGTGATGTCGCTCTATCCGGCAAATTCAATGTTTTTGGAAGGTTATCTCAATGCAACGGGAACAGCAGCAGCACGCACGCTGCAGATGATAAAGGATGCGGGGTTTATCCTTGAGACAAACGGAGAAATCTCGGAACACCTACAGCCTGAACAGAAAGGTGTTTTGCTCAAGGAGTTAGAAGTGCTTCGTCCGCGAATGGAATCCAATAGTTAGAAAATAGAAATTATATAGAATAACCTAAGTTGTCACCTATTTGCGAATGCTCTTGTAGGAGGGGTTTCTAACCCCGATTTATAATAGAAAACACAAGTATCAGCGAAAATGCCTTATTTTTTCGTAAAAAGCAGTGTCCGCCATCTCGAAATCTTGTAAGCAGCAACTTAGGTTTAATAGCAGTCGCAGTTTTCCTCCTTAAGATCTAAAGAAAGTTATCGGGACTGTGGAGTTGTTGAAACGATCCCGCCATTGGTTTTGATTTTTTCAAAGTCAATATCTCTCATGTCCTCCGGTATCACAAAATATGATTTCAACGCTTCCCAATCTTTGTTTACAATTGTGATAATCTCACCAAGATAAAAACTTACCCAAATATCTTCAATTTTAGAGTTTGGAGATTCTTGCGCTAATTTCCGTTGTGTAATTTCCACATATTCGGGGTCGATATCTATGCCGATAACGTTCCTTCCCAATCTTGCAGCTGCGACAGCTGTTGTTCCAGTTCCCATAAACGGGTCAAGGATAACGTCTCCTTCGTCTGTACTCATCAATATAAGACGTTCCAAAAGATGCACTGGCAGTTGACACGGATGTGGGTCTCTATGTTTATTATGACGGATGCGGTGAATATCCGACCAGATATCAGAAACAAGCGGTCCAAAAGGGTGTAAAATTTTCTTTTTCCCACCGTAATCTTTCAGCAAGTATCCACATTTCCGACATCGCTTATGTGGATAGCGGATTTCATAAAATTTGTTTTCGCGTTGATTCTTTGCATAAAACAAAATGCCATAATGCGAGGGTTGCAAAGTCTTTCCCATAGGTGCGGTTGGCGCGTCCCATGCAATCCAGTGGCGAAAATCTGCGACTTCATTTAAGAACTCAGCATAGTAGGTAAGCCATTTCGGGATGTTATGCAAGAAGATGGACCCGCTCGGTTTTGTTATCCTCACCATCTCAAGGATCCACTGTTTACACCAAGTGAGATAATCGTTTGCATCCTTTTGGTCCTTGTAATTCCCGTATTTTTTTTTCAGGTTAAATGGCGGATCAGCAAACGTAACATCAATGCTATCTGAAGGAATCTGCTGCATAATTTCTATGCAATCACCGTGAATAATTTGGTTAATAAATTTGTCCATGTGGATATTTACCAGACGTACATGGAATGCACCAAAGTTGTGTTATAGTAAAATCCGAAAATATGTTTACATCTCAATCAACAACAAGCCCGACACACTCTCGCTGGCGAGGTAGGGAATCATGGCGAATACCACACGCGTATTCGCCCAATGGCATTCATACCCGGGGAATGACTAAACGTCATTCATACCGTTGATTTCTTGATTTCTTCCTAACCTCGCCAATGTAAAGGTAATTGTGGATTTTACTATAAAAGGCTAAAAATGCCTATACACCCGCCGTTTCAACCTTACCAGAAATCTTACTAAGAATCAGTTTTCCATTTCAACTTTATTCCTGGCATTATCAATGTCAATACCGACAATTCTACCTTTAGCATCATAATCAAGAACGACACCTTCTGAAATTTCTAAACTCTGCACGTTGGGTTGCTCGGACAAATTATAGTAGATTTTAGAATTACTTGAACACTTTATCCATGCGTTTAGCAAACCTAACAGGCTGCGTGTGTTGTAGCACAACCTGTTAGGTTGTGTTCCGTTTCTGCACAACCCATAAATCAACGCTATGAATGCCTTTTGGCATTCAGCGGGTATAAAGTTAAGGAATTCCCAGCATATATGAAAGGCTCTTTAGTCCCGTAGGGACGATATGTTTATGTTTATAGCTAAGCGTTCTACCCTTCTCTTTAGTCCCGTAGGGACGATATGTCCGTTTTTCTATGTCGTTCCTACGGAACTCAAGAGAGGGAACACATTTTTTCTATAAACATATCGTCCCTACGGGACTAAATATAGGATAGTTTCAATCACCATGCGGATTGAGAAGCACTGATAGAATCATAAACGGTTTCTTAACTTTACACCCGCTGAATGCCATACGCGCATTCATAGCGTTGATTTATGTGTTCCGTTTCTGCACAACCTAACAAGTTAATGCTCAGAAATGTCCAAGTAATTATATGCTTCACTATAATATACAGTGAGTCGGTTTCAGGGTAATAGTTGAGTTTCATGGTTGCCTCTCCAATCATCACCCAATCTGCTTTAATCCACCCATATACGGTTGCAGCACAGCAGGCACACGCACCGTTCCATCTGGCTTCTGATACGTCTCAAGGAGTGCGATGACAACGCGCGGCAGTGCCGTACCAGACGCATTGAGCGTATGGATAAACTCCGGTTTCGCCCCAGCTTCTGGTCGGTATCGGATATTTGCACGGCGTGCTTGGAACGCCTCAAAGTTACTACAGGAAGATACCTCTAAAAACTTTTCTCCTGCTGGTGCCCAGACCTCAATATCGTAACATTTCGCTGCAGCAAAAGAGAGTTCCACCGTGCAATGCTGCACAACGCGATATGGCAAACCGAGTGCTTGCAAAACGCTCTCCGCATTTGCCAAAAGCGTTTCATGTTCTGCATAAGAGGTTTCTGGTGTCGTAAACTTCACCATCTCTACTTTGTCAAATTGATGGATGCGTTGTAAGCCGCGTGTGTCTTTGCCATACGCACCAGCTTCACGGCGGAAACAAGGCGTATAAGCAGTATAGTAAATAGGTAAATCTTCAGCAGACAATATCTCACCTGCAAAGAGATTTGTCACAGGCACTTCAGCAGTCGGAATTAGAAACAGATCGCTATCAGGATTCTCTTCGTCCCTATCACACCGATACATATCCGCTTCTAATTTCGGGATTTGACCTGTCCCTGTCATTGTGGGACGGTTCACAAGGAACGGTGGAGAAACTTCAATATAACCGTGCTGCGTGGTGTGCAAGTCGAGCATAAACTGAATCAAAGCGCGTTCCAATCTTGCTCCTAAGCCTTTAAAGACAACAAAGTTGCTACCTGCTACCTTTGCACCGCGTTGAAAATCAACAATATCTAACGCTTCAGCGATTTCCCAGTGCGGTTTCAGTTCAAAGTCAAAACTCGGCAGTTCACCCCATGTTTTGATTTCGATGTTATCCGCTTCACTTGTCCCAACAGGTGTGCTTGCCTCAGGCATATTCGGAATAGTCAAACAGATAGTGTCTATCTCAGATTTAAGATCGTTTGCCTCTGCGTTACGTTCCTTGATTTCCTGGGAGAGTTTCCGCATTTCCGCAATAGTATCTGTTGCGTCCTGCTTCTCCTTTTTCAATTGGGCTATTTGTTGTGAAATTTTATTTTGGTGTGCCTGCAGAGTCTGTGTGTGCGTCAAGTTTTCACGCCAGCGCGTATCCAAATCAATAAGTTTGTCTAAATCTGACTCAGTCTGACGATCTGTTAACATCTTGCGAACGGCATCGGTATTTTCGCGAATAAATTTGAGGTCAAGCACTGTGGTTCTGCTCCTCTATATTTAGATTTGTACTACGCTGTTGCGTCTATAATGGAAACAACTGTAGGACTACTGATATTTCTCACAATGGTGCATAATCTAATAACGCCAGTTTGATAATAAGTGACATCAACTCAATAACAGGTCTTTTCTCCGAAGGCCCACCTTGCGGTTCTTGTAGCACAAACTTTCCAGTTTGTGTGCTACAATGGGCTTTTATCAAACTCACGTTAATAACAATTGACAATAAAATTCTGATTAGCAATAAAACAACATATTGCATATTGGAAATCTATTTCATACACTAATATTTTATCAAATCTATCAAGTTTTTTCAAATGCTTCTGTATCCAGACTTTCGTCATAGATATCATCACAACTCCATCCGCACGAGGCGCATATACCTCCCTGCTGGGCGGGGTTTCCTAACCTCGCCAAAGGACCGATTTATTTTTTTAAGCTGCATTCGGTTTGCGCAGAGACGGAACACAACCTAAAAGTTAGTGGATAACAGATAACGGACAAAGCAAATGCATCAAGTTTAACTCACGTAAAAAGTCTTAAAATTGTCCAAACTATAACATAGCTTTAGGACATCAGTCCAATTTATTCAAATTCAACTATTTTTTCCAAAGATATTGAAATCTAATTAAATTTCTTGGAAAAAAATAGAAATTGTGGTATCATTAATTAGGTTGTGCAGGACATAAACCTGAAGAGTAATCTACTAATGGGAAAATAGCTTATCATTTAAGCCTCACGAATAGGTTTGTAGCTCTTCTTTAAATTTACTTATGAATTCTATATAGATAAGGAGCATTATAATGCTAAAATTTCAGATAACCCTAATTGCCATCTTAATCTGTTCGATGGCCTTCGTAGCTTGTGAACGCACACAGGACGTATTAGAGGATGTCATGATGGATCCAGAACCGGAAATGATGGAGATGGATGCATATAAGTCGTGGGAAAATAGAATGCTTGATGGACCGTGGTTAGATTTTAAAGGCGACGCCCACGATCTGGGAGCACGTACCATCTATTTCAACGAAGCCGCTGCGATGGCGAACAAGGCTGGGACAGCATATCCCGCTGGATCTATGATTGTCAAGGCATCCATGGATACTACCAACACGTTTGTCTCACAAATTTCAACGATGACAAAAACCGATGGCACAGATAACGGTGGTTGGGTATACGGTGTAACCGGTATGCCTGTGGCAACAGCGGAAGAGTTGACGGAACCAAATGAACTCACCGCAGAAATGGCCGCGGGGGCGTGCGTTGGTTGCCATGCAAACGCTTCTAACGACTTTGTTTTTGTGCCACTTTCTATGATGACAGATGATGATATGGAAACCGGCGAAACCGGCGGCATGGAAACCGGCGAAACCGGCGGCAACGGTGGTGCCTAAAACATTTCACATAATCTACAAGAGCGGATTAGTATTACTATTCTGGTTAATACTAATCCGTTTTCTTTTTTATAAATTCTTTGGACGCACTTTGTAATCTCGAGATATTTCATTAGGAAACCGAACCATAACTGTCAATTTAAGAAAACGATTGCATTTTTTGGACATAGTTTAATCCCCATTATCATTGAGACTGTCCCATATTTAGTCCCGTAGGACGATATGTAGAAAATATGTCGTTGGGATACACATATCGTCCCCGACAAATACCAAACGCGTATTTGGCGTTGATTCACGGAACTAAAGACATATTAAATTGACGCATAAGGTGCGGTTAGAAACCGCACCTTATGCGTCAATTTAAGAAATGAATCTGCTTTTATGAGTATCTACTACACGGTAGGAGCGGTTTCCAACCGCTCCGTATTATCCAATATGCTCTTGTCGGAGTGAATTAACGCTGAATACGCCAAATCAACGGTATGAATGCCATTTAGGCATTCCCCGTATGGTATTCTGCATTGGTTAGGAAACCGCATCTACCAGGGTGAAGGTCCGCTAAATTAACGCCTATAGTGCGGTTAGAAACCGCACCTACTGAGAATTATCGCGTTAATTTGGTATAAGATATTAACTATTTATCACCCCAAGCACGTCCGCGTTTAATCCATAAACGTTGTCCGACGCTCAGTTTTGTCCGGTCAAAGATATAATCATCCTGATTGCCGGCGACTAACCGCGTCCACTTCTCGGCATCATCAAAAATCTCAGGTCGAGAGGCAATAAGTCTCAGTGCTGCCTCACCATTTGCTTCCTGAATATCCCCTTCTTGGACATAATACCTGTCAACCTGTTCCGGACTGGTGACGCTAAAACTGAAACTGTATGCAGTAGCGAGCACATTCTCTGCCATATCAGTTGCACCTGAAACAGTGACAGTATACATGCGACCACAGCGCATCGGCGTATCTGAAGTAAACGTCACAGAATCGTCACTGCCGCTTACAGTACCAGAAAGCATAGCATCTGTAGGTTCGCTCATAGAGTCTTCCGTTTTAGCAACTGCAACCTCAATTGAAACGCTATTTGCATCAACCGCTTCACTGAAGGTAACAGTGAGACTATCCAACACATTCAAGGAATCTTCGTATTCAGAGAAAACAGTCCCATCTGCGGGATCGGTGCCGGTTACTGTTGGCGGTGTTGCATCCATATAGGTAAACTTCTGGGAAAGTGTAACAGGAGCATCTGGTTTTCCATTGTTGGTAACAACCACTTCCACTGATTGTCCAGCAGTGCCAGCTGGCGTTACCACAGTGATTTCTGTTTTGTTAGGTACAGTCGCGTTTTGACCTTCCTTCCCTCCAAACATCACTGTCACGCCGTTTTTCATATCAAATTTTTCGCCAGTAATACGAACAGTAGTTCCACCATCTTCTGGCCCCTCAATAGGGGACATATCTGTAGGCATCGGTTCCGGATTACAACCTCCGCATCCTACCATCCATACACAGACAATTGCAAAGATAGCATAAACGGCTATATTTCTGTGTTTTTTCATCAATCGCTTCTCCTTATCATCAAGAACGAGTTTGTTCTGTCTAACTAAAATAATTACTTGTAACCTCGGACATCTCATTCCAAGCTGTTATGTGGGACTGCAAACTAAGCCCCAAAATCCCTGATTTTTAAAATTATACATGCAAACCGATATAGTTGTCAACCTTTTTTCTTACCCACGCCAAGCAGTACGCTTTAACGGGTCATGCACATCAACGATTAACTCTGGCCCGAAACCTTCAATTCCCAACCGCACCGTATCACCGTCACCCACTGCTGTAAGTGCTTCGTGATGTGTACCAGTAGAGACTACATCGCCCGGTTCCAGCGTTATGACATTGGTCACCTCAGCAAGCAATTCTGGAACGAACCGCGCCATTGAGTTTGTGGAAAAATCGTGTTGTAAACGGTCGTTAATCCAAAGTTGTACACCGAGTGCGTTTGGGTCTTCAACTTCATCGGCAGTGACAAGCACCGGTCCCATCGGCGCAAAGGTGTGCCAACTTTTCCCTAAAAAGAACCCGCCCGGTAAACCGCGGGCAGAAACATCAATAAATTGCGTGTAACCAAATACACAGTCAAGGGCATTTTCTTCGGTTAGATGCTTCGCTGTTTTCCCGATGACAATTGCTAACTCTGGTTCAAAATGAAACACCGTTACATCTGCCTCTGGCAGTTGAACAGTTTCTTTCGTGGAAATGACACTTGTTGGTGATTTGAGGAACGCATTAAAATCGAGCCGGGAAGGGCTATCTGGTTCAATATAATTGCCAGCGAGACATACGAGTTGTCCAGGTCGTGGCAGTGGGGCTTTAAGCCTCACGTTGTCTAAAGCGATTGAGTTACCGTTTTCAGCTGCGTCTTTCATTATTGGACGCAGATTATCAAAATCCTCAATCACCATTTGTATCAGTTCTTGCGGCGTGTGGGACGAAATATCACTGAGCGCATCGCTAATGTCAACAATTTCGTTTCCTGTAATCACACCGAGTCGATAATCATCAAAGAATGCAAATTTCATTCAATTATTTGCTCCTATGTTAACTCAAGTTGCCACCTATTTCGTAAATTCTCTTGTAGGAGGGGTTTCCAACCCCGCTGAATACCATACACGTATTCAGCGTTGATTTGGATTTATTACAAAAGACACCATGAATCAAGGTAAAACAGTGTCTTTCTGTTCAAGTTTTGTAAGTAGCAACTTGAGTTATGTTAAGACACTTTTGGCATAGCTTGCAAGCCAAAACTTACTATGAAAATACAAGCGGATGACTCCGCTCCTTATGTCACGATTTGTCTCCGATTCCAACTTTATTAAAGTAACGTTAGAGGACTTCATCTATATGCATCTCCAGCAATGCCTGCCATTGCGCCTCGTCCACAAGGACACCTTTTTCAAGACTCTCCTGCCGTGTTCGCAACATACCTTCTCCAGGATACCGAACTTTTTCGTTTTCATCTAAGGGAATAGCGGTACGAAAGTCATTGATAATTGCGTCTACAGTTTCGGTTAATATTGTTTGCCCCATCAGTCCAATAGCATTAATAGCGATGTAAACCTGAGAGACAGCGTATTCTGATTTCTGTTTTCCGATCTGATGTGTGGCTTGCCCACCTGAGATTACGGCAGCCATTGTATCAAGAACCAATGCAAGTCCAGAACCCTTCCAATAACCGATAGGGAGCGCTCTTTGCGAATCAAGAATTTCCACGGGGTCAACCGTCAACTCACCCTTGGCATCATAACCGCCGGGCAGTGGTAGTTGTTTGTTTTGCAGCTTGAGGACTTCTAATTTTCCGTTTGAATACTGGCTCATCGCCATATCAAGCAGGATGTGTCCGTCTTCGCGCGGGACAGCAATTGCCAACGGATTGTTACCTATCTTCTTCTCTGCAGAACCCCACGGCGGCATAAGTTTGGTTGTATTTGTCCAGCAGATACCGATATAGCCTGCTTCTGCTGCCTGTAGTGCATAAGCACCGCCACGCATCCAGTGGTTTGTGTTTGAAAGTCCTACGCAACCGATGCTATGTGCTTCGGCAAGTTCCAGTGCGCGTTGCATACAGATATGGGCATTGATAAGTCCTACACCCATCTTTCCATCCCACCTTTCTAATGCACCGAAACTCTCAATTTGCACCGGTTTGGCACGGAAGTCAATCTGTTTACTTTGCAATCCAGAAACAAAACCTGGAAAGCGATTGAGTCCGTGTGAGTAGACACCGTCGCGTTGATTTTCGGCGAATAACTTGGCACATAATTCCGCCTCTGCACCGGTAAATCCGACTGCTACAAGCACACGATAAAATTCATCATACAAAGTTTGGAAAGGCACACGGACCATGCAATTCTTCCTTACATAACGCATTAACTATTTCTCATACTCAGAACGATCAGTGTTCCCACCGTATTTCAGTGTATAAATCATCAGATTAGTCATAAAACGATAGACATCAGTGGAACGGCGCATCCTAAGCGCAGTTCTGGATTCTATTTCTGCTGTCTCCATTGCACACAAATAATCTTTTCTATTAAAGATAACACCGAGCCTATTTGTCGTCCGTAGCACACCTTGTGAATCTTTAAAAGTAAGATTGGGTTGTTTTCTGGCACCTGGTGTCCGTGGCACATATATGCCGCGATGAAACTTATACTTTGTGGGTTGTGCTTTATTTTCACTTTGCCAAAATACCTCGCCTCCCTCAGGGGGTTTATTAAGATCATAGTAGATTTTATAGATTTCGTGGTCGTGTGGCAATCTTTCTAAAGCATACTCAGGAAATATCTGTCGCAGTTCAAACTCAACGGTATTTGAAAATGTCGCTTTCAAACCGCAATCATCAAAGAATAGCGTGCCACCTCTTTCAAGCACATATTTCCGTAACGCAGCACGTTCTGCCTCTGAAAAGCCGGATTTCATTGTTCCACCCCGCATCAAATTACGATTGTTGGTCATTTCCCGCTCATGTCCAGTCATAATTATAAGCGGTGCATCCAAAATCTTTGGATCCGTCAGTGGTAAAGCACCCCCGGCAAAACTCATATCGGCACGTATCGGAGACCTATTACTCTCTAACCACTTAATCAGAGAAGGAATCGCAGTCGGATCTTGCCACCAGTCGCTGAGTGCATGTTTTAGACGGATAATACGGATGTGCCCCTCCATTTCTGCACCGCTGCCTTTTAAGATACCGCCTAATTTATCACCGATCTCATCCCGCAGCGTTCGCAATTTACCGTACCCTTCTCCCAAATCGGCGTACCCTGAACCCGTGCCGGTTCCTTTAGAGAAATCGCCAAGTCCTGTACTGCCTTTACCCCGATCCGCTGTGCCTACTATGCCACTATCGCCTTTACCTATTCCGGCGGTAACACCTTCACTTGAACCAGCACCAATGTCTCCAGATAATTCAGGACCATCCAGTTGCGACTGATTCAAAATAGATTCGGGGGAAGGCGCAAGTCTCGTAACGTTTTCTATCATTGACGGTGCACCTGACGGTGTCAAATTCTGAACAGGTACAACGGGATTAACAGGGGCAGGAATACGTTTTGCGCTTGAAACCCCTTTTACACCACTTGTTGTGACCTTGCGAACAACCTTAGCTATAGGTTTCGGTTTCGGTTTCGGTACATCTTGTCTAAGTTTCACCTGTTCTGTAAGCGGATTTATTAATTCCACGTACATCGTATCACCAATATTTTGTATGGCAGGTTTCAACAACCATAAGGCAAGCAGAACAATTGCAACACCATGAATAGCGAGGGATAAGAGCAATGCTTGGCTCCGTCTCCGTTTTATAAAGTATCCTTTCCGTATTTTCGAAGTCATTTTATTTCCTCCACCTGTTGAGCAATCACCCATTATTGACTGCTGCTGTATGCGTTATATTTTTATTCGGATTCCTGCAATGGTACATTCACCGTATCGCCTGCTTGAGTCCTAACTCTCACGCTTGCACGTCTTTTGAAAATACCGAATAGCCTTTTTTCATAGTAAGATAAATCCAAGAGTGGAAATTCCGTTTCAGCCAGCTCATTGTAAAAATTTCTATCAATATATGTCAAGACACCATCCCAACGTGTTATGAGATCATCGTCCTCCTCTGAAGGTTTTGGTAGGATAAACTCAAGCACGCCAGCTCTTCGCTGATAGGTTGAATTTCTTGCGATAGCATGTGATGTGTACCCATCGACATATACTATCGTTTTAGGTAATTGCCACATCATGCCATCAGTAAGTTCGTATTGGGATATACCATACTTTTCAATACACTTTTTAACAAGATTTTGTGCATTTCTTACCGGTTTTTGTGTCATATAACCTGCTGAACGTAATTTATTTTTTCTGAAAGTATATACAAGTAAAACAGGAACCCCTTCAATTTTCGATTTGTAAATAAGAAGGTCCGGTGTTCGAGAAAACACAACTTTACCTTGTTCAATCATTTCTACACGCTCTTGACTGTAACCCCACCGAACCTTGCGAAAATCGTAATCATCTTGAACGTCATCGGAAATAATGTTAGAAAAAGTAGAACACCCTGTGAGAACGAGTGAAAGAATGACTGCCCCAAAAAAAGAGTTTAGCTTTTTCATAGTATCTCCTTTTAAACATTATCAAAAAAGAGTATCCACACAAATTGTGCAACTTCAAACACATTTAATTTTTTAGTGGTTATGTAGGTATTATATCAAGAAAACGCAGAAATTACTAACCTTTTCTGACTACGTTCAATCTATCTGGTTGTTGATTGCTTAAGTCTTGTAATTAAAGTGCTGTAAGTGCTTCTGAATAACAATTATAAGTAGCATCATCAAATAAAACGAACTGGATTAGTCCCGGCATCGTCCTATTACTTTCTGCTAAACCCCGGATTGTTTCAAGGGCCACGGTTGCCGCTTTCTCTGTCGGGTATCCATAAACCCCAGTGCTAATTGATGGAAAAGCGATTGATTTTACCTCATTTTCTATAGCCAACTGAAGACTCTCTTGATAACAACTCGCGAGAAGTGTAGATTCACCTGCGTTGCCTCCCTGCCAGATAGGCCCAACAGTATGGATAATATGTTGTGCTGACAGGTTACCACCAGTGGTGATAACCGCTGTACCAGTTGGACAACCGCCTTGGCGTGCCCGAATTTCATTACATTCTTTCACAACTTCATCACCACCTGCGCGCCGAATCGCCCCATCTACGCCGCCACCGCCGATGAGTTTTTCGTTTGCTGCGTTTACAATCGCATCAACTTCTGCTTTCGTTATATCTCCTTGGATAAGTTCTAATGTCGTTTGTGCAAACTGTTTCTGCATGTTGTTTCTCCTTGCTACGTGTCATATACGTTAGGACTTACACATTCCCCCTTGAATGAGATTAAAAAATAAATTGGGGAATTTGCGAGGTTAGGAAACCTTGCCAGCAGAGATGTACACCTGCTGCTGACGAGGTTTCCTAACCTCGCCAAATTATCGAAATATTTATTTAAACTTCATATAAGGGGGTTAGGAGGTTAAAAAGTCATTATTTTATTTATATTTCAGTGATTTAACCCCCTAAATCCCCTTATCAGTGGGACTTTAAGAGAAAATGCGTAAGTCCTGATACGTTTAATGTTTTCGCTGAATAAAACCTGTGCGTTGTAGGTCCTGTAAAATTACAGACTCGGACGGAATATCTGTCCTTATACGCACATAACCGATACCTCGCTTTGTGCAAAAACGGTGTAAGTCTTCACAAAAATCTTTCTGTTGGTTTTGGTAGTGCGCGATTGTCTCATCGTTGATTGTAATTTCTTTTGTTTCACCCGTTTCAGCATCTTCCAATCGCCATTCGCCCGCAGGCGGAGGTTCAATTTCTTCAAGGCATTGAACGTGAATTAATGTCAATGCGAATCCGCGACCTAACAATGCATTAATACCTTCCGTATAGCCCGCGGAATCCAAAAAGTCACTAACAATGATCGCAACACCTGCTTGAGGTTGGGACACTGCAAAATGTTTGAGACATTCCGTCAACTGCGTTGTCCCGTTTGTCTCAATTGTCGCAAGTGTTTTCTGAAGACGCGAATATTGTGATTTGCCATAAATTGGGGGCAACGCTGAAAACAGACGTTCCGCTAACGTATAAAGTGCTACGCGATCCGAATTCGCTAAAGCGATATAGCCTAACGCGGCAATAATCTGTTTCGCGTAGACTAACTTCGTGGGGTCGCCAAACTTCATAGACTGACTCGTATCCATCAAAATGGAGACCAACACCTCTTCATCCGCTTGAAATAATTTGATAAACAACTTTTCCAAACGTGCATAGACGTTCCAGTCAAGATAACGGAGATCATCTCCATGTTCATAGAGCCGATAATCGGCAAATTCAACGCCAGTTCCGCGGTTGAGACTTCGGCGATCCCCCCTGAATTTTCCACGAACCGGTTGTTGGCAATGGATGCGGAGTTGTTCAAGTTTGGTGAGAAATTCAGGACTTAACACGATTTTACCTACTTTAAAATCAACATTTTCCGCGTAGCAGTGAAATCCCCAGCTGTTAGGGTATAGAAATAAATTCCACTTGCTACAGACTCACCCACGTCATTCCTGCCATCCCAATACGCCGCACGACTACGACTCTGATAGATACCCGCAGCTTGATGCCCTAATGCCAAGGTTCTGACTATTTTACCATTCGCAGCATAGATCGTCAAAGTAACATCTACTGGTTTCGCCAGGTGATACGGTATCCATGTCTCTGGATTGAACGGATTAGGATAGTTCGCAAACAGTGCTGTTTTTTCAGGAAGCATCGATGCCAAAAGTTTCTGAAGGTTCTCTATTCCCTGTCGGAAAGCAAGCGATCCATCATCTACAGTCTGTGCTTGCTTTATCCATGCCTGGACCATTATAGGCATAAGTTCCTTGTTATCCATTGCAAGTGCAGGAGACGCAGCAGAGTCTGTTGATTCACCCATATATTGAGACACAATAATGAGGTCTTGGATGTTGATAACACCATCACGATTTACATCTGTCCGTAAGTTGGTCGGCGTTCCTGAACCTAAATCCTTCGCTACAAGAACAAGGTCTTGAATACTCACGCGACCGTCCTGATTCACATCCCACGGGGGATAGTCTCCCACAGTGATAGTAATATTAGGTGGCACAACGGGAATTATGTCATCTGTGATAGAGATGAACTCAAAGTTTTCCAGCGTTATTTGTGTTTCGCCGCCTGCTTTTGCCTTGAATGTCACCGACAGCAGTATACCTGACCCGTTAACACCCGTTTCAGATATCCGCGCCGAAAAAAGACTTGTGATTTTGCCAGCTGCGTTATCAATCGTGCCACCCTGGAAAAAGGTGTCCCCTCCTTCTGCCATCAAGAAATCACCTTCGGTAACTTCAACCGCTTCAAGTGCATTCGGATCAAAGGCAATATCTGCTTGCCACCCTGCTAAATCGGTCATGTTTTCTGCATTGAGGTTTAGTGTAAATGTATCGCCGGAAAGAAGGGTTGTCCCCGTTGCAGAAAACGATAAGCCAACGCCTGGCGGGACCACCGTATACGCTGTGCCATCTTCAAACCCGAAAAAGCCTGTCCAACCCTGCTTTTCCCCGTATTCTTTTCTCTCGTAAATAGCAACTAACACAACATTTGCGCCTTTTTGCAGCGTAACAGGCAAGAACCCGGTGTAACCGTCAATGCTTCCACCTGTCGGATGATTATGAATCAACTCTCCGTTAAGCCAAATTTTAACAGATTCACTGGTCCCAATGAGCATGTTCACTTTCTGATCTTTTGGAGAACCCAAAACAATTGAACCATAAGCAATATGATGATTCGTATCGCTTATTTCCAAGCTGGTGGCGTTCACCATATCATTTATGTTACCGACAGATGAAGAGAGCTTACCGACTGTCCAAACACCGTTGCCAACAGAATCCCCCTCTTTCGCACCCTCCGTTGCAATCTCCAGCTCTGTTACAGCCCCGTTACTCATTTGTGCAAGAAAATCTGTTCCCGAAGTAGCGGCATCCATAGTGGACATACCGGATATTGGAGCAAGTACCCATAGCCACGGACCCTCTATTTTCGGACCTTCTGTAGGGAATCCAGGGTTGTCAGCTGTAGAGATAGGAATCTTCCCTAATAATCCTTCTATTGGTGAAAAATCCAAAATATCATTACCTGAAAGGTCTAAAAAAACTAATTCCGTTAACTCCGCAAGAGGCAATACATCCTTGACTCTATTGGCTACAATTGTAAGGTTTTTCAAACCTTTTAAGTTCACAAGCGGGGAAATATCTTCTACTCCCATCCCGTATAGCACTAATCTTTTCAAACCTTTTAAGTTCGCAAGCGGGGAAATATCCTCTAATTCTTTATGGTTATGCCCCAATTCGAGCCATCTCAATTTCGTAAATCCGCTTAGAGACGATATGTCATCTATATATAATCCCCAAGCACCAAATCCTTCCAAATTGGTTAATTCTGCAAGTGAGGAAAAATCGGTTATTTTCTCACCTGAAATCCAGAGTTCCTTTAGAGATTCTAATTCTGTTAAGACAGAAAAATCAGATATCTGGTTACCTCTCAGTCGTAATTCTTTTAATTCGTTCAAACCTTTTATGGGAGAAATGTCAGTTATTGAATTGAAACGAACATTTAGATGAACCAGATTTGTTGCAAACTCAAGCCCACTTAAATCTTTGATTCCCGCATCTTCTGCATTAATCACTGTCAAGGTTGTCATTTCATCTGCTGAAATTGGGACAAATGCACTATCATCTTTACCCAATTCCTTTGCAATAGCAGCGCGGAGGTTCGAATCAGGAATAGCAACCTCTGAAGGAGGTAACAGCGTATATTCCGTGCCTTCGTCAAATCCGAAGTAACCGTTAAATTCCCCATTAGCAGTGCCCAAAACAGCAACTAATAAGACGTTTATACCTTGCTTCAACGTGACTGGAAAAAAATCTTGATATTCTCGAGCCCACACCCCACTAAAATTTTGATGAACAAACTCCCCATTCAGCCACACCTTGTGGTCAAGATCACTTCCAGCAAACATATTTATCTTTTGTTCACGTGGGGACATCAAAACAACAGAACCGTAAATGACACTCGGTAAATTTTCGTGTCTCTCCATTTCAACGGCATTTAGCAATGCGTTGATATTATCTCTACCCGTTGACGCAATTTTGTGTACTGTCCATACGTTTTCCCCAACAGGTGTACCTACCGTTACACCATTTGTAGCAACGTCCAGTTCTGATATCGCGCCATCGCTTGCTTGTAAAAGTAAATCTGTGTCATCATAAAATCTTCTTCCAGGAACTAACATCCATGACCAGGGACCCTCAATTTTTGGACCGCCTACGGGGAAACTCGGATTGCCGTACCAAGAAATTTCAACATTATCACGCATACTGTCTAACGGTGAGAAGTCTTTTATATTGTTGTAATGGAGCGTGAGTTTTTCCAAGTTTGTCAAAGATGCCAGTGGGGAGACATCCTCAATTTGATTCTGTTCAAGATGCAGTGTTTTCAGGTTTGTCAAAGTTGTCAGCGGTGAGAGATCTGAAATACCTGTGCCAGCAAGGTTTAGAGTTTGCAAGTTTGTCAAAGATGTCACCGGCGAGAAATCGGTAATGGGACCGGAGTGTTGGATTCCGAACCATACCAGTCCTGTTAATCCTTCCAGTGGCGAGATGTCGGTCACTTTGCTGTTGTACAAGAGGAGTCTTTTTAATCCTGTTAACCCTTGCAGTGGCGAGAGGTCAGATATATCACTGTGTGTTATATCAATTTTGCGAAGTTTTGTCAAAGATCCGAGAGGCGAGATGTCGGCTACTGGATTGCTCGGAAAGGCTAACACTTCTAAATTTGTCGCAAACTCAAGCCCCGTCAAATCTCGAATGTCTTTGCGATTCGCAACGAGTTCTGTCAACGTCTCCATTTCTTCTACCGTAATCGCATCACCTACTGTTTTACCAAGTGCTTCTTCAATTACCGCGCGAAGGTTCGGGTCGGGGATAGCAATATCAGGGAGGAACACCGTATACTCTGTGCCTTCATCAAACCCGACAGAACATAACCCAGAATCAACTCCAAACAAGTTTAATCCTAGAATTGCAACTAACAGGACATTTGTGCCTTCTTTGAGTGTAACAGGGGAAAATCGATCATAAAGCCGTGCACCACTACGCGTTCTAACGGCTTTATGTACCAAGTCCCCATTGAGCCAGATTTTTACAGACTTGTTTCCACTCCCTTCAAGTATTTTTGTTTTCTGTTCACGAGGTGAATTCAAGGCGATAGTACTGTAAATTAAGGGGTATTTTCCGGCGGGGTATTTATTTTTGTGTTCCTCTCCAGCAAGAGACAGCATTTCAAGAACATTAACGCCTTTTCGGCCAATTTTGGCAGATCTCCACATGTTATCTCCGACGTGTTGTCCGTCTGTTGCACCGTATGTAGCGACTTGCTGTTCTGTCACGGCGCCGCCACTCGCTTCAGCTAACCAATCTGCGTCAAAATGTTCAACGGGTAATGTTAGCCACGTCCAAGGCCCCTTTATTTCCGGTCCGCTCATAGCAGAGCCTGGGTTTTCAAGCCAAAAAACATAAGGGAATATAGGGGAATTTTCCAACGGAGAAATATCTGATATAAAGTTGTTATAAAGTTTAACTATTTCCAGATTTACCAATTTTGCCAGTGGAGATACGTCCGATATGGCGTTCCTGTGAAGATCCAAATGTTTCAATTTCGTCAATGCTGCCAGAGGCTTTATATCTGATATACCATTGGTATTCGCTACAAATATCTCCAAGTTTGTTAACTTTGTAATAGGGGATAAATCTGTTACGGAATTATAGCCAATGTCAAAAAAAGTCAACTGTGTTAACTCTGCCAACTGTGAAATGTCTTTTATGTCCCCACCATGAAATAAAAATTTTCTCAGACTTTTTATGTCTGCCAAAGGAGAGAAGTCAGGTGCCGGGAAACCACCAAAGTCTAACCATCTCAGTTTGGGTAGTTTGGCAAGTGGCGATAAATCAGATATATTCGGTGTATCCCATGCTCCTAAACCGATAAGGTTTTTCAATCCCGCAAGTGGCGAGAGATCGGATATAGGATTCTCTGAAATCCACAACTCTTCTAAATTTACAGCGGACTCAATGCCTGTTAAATCCTTAATGTCCCTGTTGCTTGCTCTTAGGATTGTTAATGTTGCTATCTCTTCAAGCGTAATCGGGACAGTAGCATCCACTTTCCCAAGAGTCTCAACAATTGCTGCGCGAAGATTCAGATCGGGAATAGTAACATCAAAAAGTATTTTCGTACTTTCGAAAAGTTCTGTTAAAGGTGAGAAATCTGTTATCGGATTGTTGGTGAGGGCTAACCATTTCAGATTGGTTAATGCTGCTAACGGGGACACATCCGATATGTTGTTAGTGGCAAGATTTAACCGTTCCAAACTTGTGAAGTTCTGTAAAAAAGTTATATCTGTGATCCTACAATTGATAACCCATAGTTCCTTCAAATTTATTGATTCTGCTAAAGGAGACAGATCGGGTAGATTTTCCACCTGATCCCACAATTCAAATCTTTCTAATGTATCTGCTCGTGCTAATGGGGACAGATCAACTGTACCGCCGCCCTGAATATCGAGTTTTGTCAGTTTTGGCAAGTTCGTTAGAGGCGACAAATCGGGAACAGATCCGCCAGAACCCCAGTAGGCAAAACTTTCTAAACTACTCAATTCTGATATAGGAGACAAGTCCCCAGACTCTTCATAACTCATCCTTATCCAGTTAAGATCTTTCATACCGATAAGGGGTTGGATGCTTGAAATCGGATTCGCATAAGCAGACAGTCCACGTAAGTTCGTTAATCCTCGAAGTGGTGAGAGGTCCGTTATCTCATTCCGATATATACTAAGCATCCGTAAATTTGTTAATCCTGAAAGAGCTGATATATCTGTTATCTCGTTACTTGACAACCATAACCCATGCATCTGGGTTAATCCTGCAAGTGGAGAAATATCAGAAATCATATTTGATCGGATTTTTAGAGTATGTAGATTTATAGCAAACTCAAGTCCCGTGATATTACGAATTCCCATTCCTTCCGCATTTAGTTCTGTCAACGTCGCCATATCTTCAGTCGTAATCACATCACCTAATGCTTTACCCAGTGCATCCGCAATTGCCGAGTGAAGGTTCGCATCGGGAATGTGGACACCAGCACCGGGAATACGCTCTGGTCGTTCAACAACTGGGGGCAAGACACTATCAGGAGAATCTAACGCAGTAATTACATCGTGAAAAGCCGTTGTCCATGCGTCTCGTTTTATCGTGCCGTTTTCTAATACCAGTGATCCTAATAAGTTTTGTAAACTCACATTATTCCTAATTCTTTCAAGGAATGTATCTGTTTCTAATCCAACGGCAGCAGCAGCGTGTGCTGCACTGAGGGGGCCTTGAAACGCCTCGTGCAATCGTTGGACCGGTTCAATACCGCCAAACACGCCACCTGTTTCTTCAAGTGCTACACGAAAACGTTCCATATCTTCGGCTACCAGTTCATCCATCTCGGTTTTTTCAACATAGAGTTCTAACGCACGTTCTTTGTTAAAAGGTGGGTTATCTGCTTGTTCAACAACAGCACGCACCTCGTCTTCAAACGTCTGCATTCCCTTTGTATGGCACCCGATGCAGGAAAGCCCCGTGCGCACTGTCGGATCCGCCACAGCAGGATTCGAAACGATGCTGATCGGTGCCGCATCAAGGCGAATGCCTTCCCTATCTACAATAAAATATGCCTGTAAACCATTCGGTAAATTGAAGATAATTTCACCGCCATCTTGTGAAAAATCAAGCGGATGTGTAAGGATATTCTGTGACTCTGAACTCCCGGCAAAGTCATAACTTTTCCAATACGCTCCATACCGAGACGTGTGACGCTCAAGAACACGATTGTGCCTTGAAACACGGGAATTATTGAAACCTGCACGCCACACACGTTTACCGGGGGCATTTAGCAGGTTTTCAGCAACGAACACCTCAAGCACTGCCTCTAATTCGCGGTCTGTTTTAGGTAGCGCAAGAATATCATGGTAAAGAGGAGGCAATGACGCAGTCGCAAGAAACCAATCCACATTGATAAACGGCACTTCGCAGCTCATTTCTTGCTGTAGAGTCGTCAGTTTTTCGCGGAGATGTGCTTGTGTTGGCGCCTCAAACGTCATTTTGTAGGGATACGCTTGCTCAATCTGTGTCCATGCATCGTTTCTCACATCCCACTCATAATCGCGAAGGTCAATGTAAAATAGCGTTTGTTCCGCATCAATCGGTTGCGGTTTAACAACTTTGCGTCCCCAAGAGAGGCTATTTATCAGTTTTGAGAGTGCGCGCCGATATGCGTTGAGTGCTTCAGTTGTTTCACCTGCGTTATAGAGATGTGTCAAGGTGAAATAACGGGCAAACGATTTATCACGCGCGGAAAGAGAGTTGACGTGGTTTTCAACCGTTTCAAGAAGTGTATCGTTTGTAATAAAGTCGGGTTTTGGTTTGGAAATAGCGTCCCAATCGGGTGCGCCTGCTGCAATCCATTGACGGATCGTCTCAATCGCTGCGGGGTCAAGTGGCGGTTGTCCGAGCGGCATCCGTTTGGCAATATTCGGTTCGATGAGTCGTTGATAGAACACAGAAGCGTCCGGATCTTCCGGAACAACAGATCCATCTTCAATAAGTGCTGTATATTCAATAAGAAGATCGTCAGAGAATGAGCCATTTTTCCCGTGACAGATTAGACAGGCGTCCTCAATGATCGCGTAAGCCTCTTGTGCAAGATTTTGTTGTGCGTTGACACTACCGACTAAAATCAACATCAACAGTCCACTGATTTTTATAATATTTTGCCGAAACTTCAATTAAATCTCTCCCTTTCACAGTAAGTTGTTTAATTACAATAACCCAAGTTGCTACCTATAAGTTTTTAGACATGGAAACACCGTCTTTAATGAAAAAATGCTGATAATTAGCCAATATTTTGTAGCACGGGGAATGCCATTAAGGCATTCATACCGTTGATTTCACTTCCAATTTGCGCCCTTATGACACAATCTGGAAATTGTGCTACATAGATAGCAACTTAGGTTGCAATAGTACTCACTTAATTTTTAGAATTATTCCATGAAAATCGTTTCTTAATTTCCAATATTACATTATCCTTATAAATGATTATAACATGTCCCTTTGAAAATAACAAGAACAAGAATTTGACGATTAATTTGCAATTGCCAAAGAAATGTATTATAATATAATCATTTATTGATAAATAAAAGAGAGATTTATACTATCGGGGCGTAGCGCAGCCCGGCTAGCGCGTCTGCTTTGGGAGCAGAAGGTCGGAGGTTCGAATCCTCTCGCCCCGATTTCACATGCGCCTATAGCTCAATCGGATAGAGCAACGGACTTCTAATCCGTAGGTTGCAGGTTCGACTCCTGCTAGGCGTGTATTCAATACGGTGGATGTAGCTCAGGGGTAGAGCGCCTGACTGTGGATCAGGAGGCCGTGGGTTCAATCCCCATCATCCACCTTTCAAGTGCGTCCGTAGTTCAATGGATAGAGCAATAGCCTTCGGAGCTATAAGTTGGGGGTTCGAATCCCTCCGGACGCGGGTGCCGTTAGCTCAATTGGCAGAGCATCTGACTCTTAATCAGAGGGTTGAAGGTTCGATTCCTTCACGGCGCATCGGGACAGAAAAGGGCGGGTGCTGGAATTGGTAGACAGGATAGACTTAGGATCTATTGGGGTTACGCCTCGTGAGGGTTCAAGTCCCTCCTCGCCCATCTCACATTGGAACATGAGATATTCTGCTGCAGTCATATAAGAAATAGCAACTGAAGTACTACACACAGACAAATTTTTGTAATTCACAAAGGGAGATTCTAACTTGAGAGTTG
The DNA here is from genome assembly GCA_965221425.1 of Candidatus Poribacteria bacterium. Taxonomy (GTDB): domain Bacteria; phylum Poribacteria; class WGA-4E; order WGA-4E; family WGA-3G; genus MSPOR6. The sequence goes on from OZ244889.1 coordinate 4,411,115, forward strand.
AAGTCGAAACGCTTGATAGCACACAAGTCAAATTAGAAATTGAAGTCCCTGCCAAAGAAGTAAACGAAGCATTAGAAGAAACTTATAAAGCATTACGTGCCTACGTATCGCTGCCGGGTTTCAGAAAAGGCAAAGCGCCTTTAACGATAATTAAGTCTCGATTCCCAGAACATATCAATGCAGAAGTTGTCAAACAGCTTGTTTTCCCTGCTTACGAAGATGCGCTGTATGATAAAGACCTCATCCCCCTCACACAACCCATTTTTGACCCGCCTTTAGATCAGCTAAAAATCACTGAAAATCAGCCACTTGTTTTTACTGCCACCGTTAATATCAAACCGACTTTTGAGGTGCCAGATTATGAAGAACTCGAGACAGACAAAACACCTATCAATGTGCCGCGCGAGAACGTAGAGGATCATATTAAACAATTGCAATCGCAATCGGCAACTTTTGACCCCATTGAAGAAGATAGACCCGTTCAAGCATCAGATTGTGTGCGAATAGATTGGACATGCATCATAGACGGTGAGGCACTTGATAACGAATCCGCACAAGACATTGATATAGATTTAACATCGGAAGACTACCACGCTGATCTCGTTGCGGGACTTATCGGAATGAGCATCGAAGAAACAAAACCGATTGAGGTAAATTTCGATACAACACATAGAGTCGCCGCACTCGCTGGAAAACAGGCCACATACAATGTAACACTTCATGCCATCACGAGAAAACATCTACCAGACCTTGACGATGAATTTGCGAAAGACCTCGGTTATGAAACGTATAACCAGCTGCACGGTGTCATCTGGAACAACCTTGTTGAAGAAGAACGCATCTTACAGATTGAAAAGCAAAAAACAGAAATACTTGAGCAGCTTATTGAAAAAACAAACATAACACTTCCCGATGACTTGGTTGATCAATATGTACAGCAAGCTTTGCAAAACTTGCATAAGCAGCTAAAAGCACAACAACAGACGCCCGAAGAAGCGGGAATTGACATGGAAACCCTGCCAGAGGAATTGAGACGAGATGTAATTCAGCAGACAAAACAGAATTGGATTTTCAATGAAATAGCCGATCTTGAAGGTATTCACGTCAGCGAAGATGAATTAGAATGGGAGATCCGCCGCGCTGCAGAACAGCAAAATCGAGATGCCCAAAAGTATGCTGATTTGTTGAAAGCGAGCAATCGCTTAGAGGATTTCAGAGTCCAACTACAACACGAAAAAATCTATCAGTTTTTAATCCAAGAAGCATCCACCAAAAAATCATTGATTATTACTGGATAGTCAAAATTAACCCAGTTGTTAGTTAACGAGTTGTGCTAAATAACTATATACAGAACTCTATTTCACAAAAGAAGGTGTTTTGAAAGTCACTATCCTATATTTATATGGTCTTCAGTCCCGTAGGGACGATATGTTTATGTTTTCTATCCAATATGTGTGAAAAGAACAAAAACAAAGAATTAACTAACACAAATTGTTAAAATAACCCAAGTTGCCACCTATTTGCGAATGCTCTTGTAGAAGGGGTTTCTAACCCCGATTGATAACAGAAAACATAAGTATCAGCCGAAATGCCCTGTTTTTTACTAAAAAGCAGTGTCCGCTATCTCGAAATCTTGTCCATAGCAACTTGAGTTAAAATAGTAAGATTGTAAACAGTTTCATAAGATTTAAAACATAACAAGAATACAATATACATTGCCCACGGACACTAAAATGCTTGTACCCTTTGTTGTTGAACAAACAAACCGAGGTGAACGGTCCTACGACATCTATTCTCGGTTGCTTGAAGACCGAATTATCATGATCGGTTCTACGATTGAGGATGATACTGTAGCAAATTTGATTACAGCGCAGATGCTATTCCTTGAAGGGAAAGACCCTGATGCAGATATCGTCCTTTATCTGAACACACCTGGCGGTTCGGTTTCGGCAGGTTTAGCAATTTACGACACTATGCAGTACATCAAAGCAGATGTTCAAACCTGGTGTTTAGGACGGGCATACAGCATGGGTGCCGTTCTATTAGCAGCCGGAACCCCTGGCAAACGATATGCATTACCACATGCCAAAGCGTTGATTCATCAACCTATGGCAGGTGGTATTAGTGGACAAGCAGCGGATATCAGCATCCATGCAAACGAAATTTTGCGCGAAAGGGAACGCCTTTACGCTATTTTGGCACAGCACACAGGACAGAGTACAGAAAAAATAGAAACGGATGCCGACCGAGATTTTTATATGACAGCGCAAGAAGCTCTTGAATACGGCATCGTCGATACAGTTGTAACCCACCGGCAGTAGACGCAGATAAAGGTATGTCTCCATGATATGCCTATCTGATTAACACTGCCTCTCGCTTAACAAGTCGGAGGAGAGAATGTCAGAATCCATTGATGGTAGAGTATTTTGCTCATTCTGTAATAGAGAACGCAGCCAAGTAAATCGACTCCTTCAGGGAGGCGACGCGAATATATGCGACGGATGTATTGACTATTGTAATAGAATACTCGCTCAGGGAAATTCCCCTGCAGCAGATTTACCGGAACCGCCCCCCAACGCTGAGGCTCCAGAGGAAGAAGACGTCGAACCTCCTGTGCTACTTCTGGGACCGGCAGAGATAAAAGCGAAACTTGATGAATACGTAATCGGGCAAGAACATGCAAAAAAGATACTTTCTGTCGCTGTTTACACACACTATAAACGCCTGCAGCATGAAAACACAGACGATGTTGAATTAGATAAAAGTAATATTCTTTTCATAGGGCCCACCGGAACAGGCAAAACGCTGCTTGCACAAACCCTCGCGAAGGTACTAAACGTCCCCTTCGCTATTGCCGATGCTACTACCGTCACGGAAGCCGGTTATGTGGGCGAAGACGTAGAAAACATCATCCTGAAACTTGTTCAGGCAGCAGATGGCAACATCAAACGTGCTGAACACGGTATCATTTACATAGATGAAATAGACAAAATTACCCGCAAATCCGAAAATCCATCTATTACTCGCGATGTTTCTGGTGAGGGGGTGCAGCAAGCACTTCTTAAAATATTAGAAGGTACCGTAGCCAGTGTCCCACCTCGTGGCGGACGAAAACATCCGCACCAAGAAATGTTGGAAGTTAATACTAAAAATGTCCTCTTTATCTGTGGTGGAACTTTTATCGGGTTAGAAAACCTTATCAAAAATAGATTAGGAAGACAGAGCATCGGGTTCGGTTCAGAAATTAAATCTAAACAGAAACAGAAAATTCACGAAATCCTTGAACATACTACTGCAAAAGACCTAATCAAGTATGGTTTTATCCCAGAGTTGATCGGAAGGCTACCTATCGTTGCTAACCTTCATGAATTGGATGAATCTGCCCTTATTAGAATTCTAACTGAACCGAAAAACGCACTTATCAAACAATATCGGCAACTTTTAGCTTATGAAGGTGTGCAATTTGATGTAACCGATGATGCACTCTCAGCAATTGCACATCAGGTAATTGAACGCGAAACAGGAGCACGCGGTTTACGGGCAGTCATGGAAAAAATTATGCTGGAAACCATGTATCAAATCCCATCACTTTCCGAAGTACACGCGTGTCAAATAACCGAAGATAGTGTTTTAGGGAAGAGTCCCCCTGAATTAATGAACACTGCATCTGAAGTACTTAAAACTGCATAAAGGAGCAAACCATGAGCCAAGAAGCTGAAAAACTCGCGAGCGATGCGACAGTCCTTTTGCCCGTCATCGCTTTTCCACCAGATTTCGAGACCTTTTTTCCGAAAACCAAAGCTGTCGTTGACCAAAGGTTGACGGATTGGACACCACTGACCATCGCACGCAAAATGGGAATCCTTGCCGCACAAGCGGCACTCAACACAAATTTGAAGATCTTGCTCCTTCATCAAAAAAACGAACTTGAAGAAGACACGGAACCTCAACCCAATGATCTACATACTATTGGAATAGTCGCGAATATCGTACAAGACTATGACCCCAAAGACGGAACACTCCGTATAGCGATAGAGACATCCGACCGGGCGGTTGTCGCACACTGCACACAAGTTGAAGGCTACTTACAAGCTGCAGTTAAAATCGTTTCGGAACTCACTGGTGTAGCAGATGCTGCTACCGCATTCATAAAAGAGGCGAAAAGTACTTTTCGACGTTATGCCAAGGCACATCCAAAACGTATCCTTCCCGATGTGGAAAGATACATACGCGATTTGGTAGAGCCCGGTATCCTCGCTGATAACATCGCACGTTTCGCAGACTTTCCCCCATACAGACGGCAAGAAATACTTGAAGAACTGAATCCTATCAAACGACTCAATTTTGTTATCGCACTCCTTGATGCTGACCTGGACCTTGTTGACCTGGAAGAGGAAATTAATAATGATGTTCGCGAATCTGTTCAGAAAACACATCGTGAATTTTACCTGCAAGAACGGATGAAGGCTATTCAGCGGGAACTCGGCCGCGGGGATGAAATTGATGAAATTGATGACTTACGCGAACAGGTCAAAAATGCTGGCATGACAGAAGAAGCGGAAAAGAAAGCACTCAAAGAACTTGACCGCCTTGCACAAATACCGCCTATGTCCGCAGAGTCTGGTGTAATTCGCAGCTACGTCGATTGGCTCCTCGCGGTCCCGTGGAAAGAACGCACCGAAAATAACATTGAACTTGATCAAGCAGAAAATATCCTTAACGAAGACCACTACGGATTAGATAAACCGAAACAAAATGTCCTTGAATACCTCGCTGTTCTGAAATTGGTTGAACAGGTAAAAGGACCTATTCTCTGTTTAGTCGGCCCCCCAGGCGTTGGCAAAACATCGTTAGGTAAATCTATCGCACGCGCTACAGGCAGGAAATTTGTCCGAATGTCTCTCGGCGGTGTACGCGATGAGGCAGAAATACGGGGACATCGCCGCACTTATATCGGCGCAATTCCAGGGCGCATCATTCAAGGATTACGTGATGTGAAGGTGAAGAATCCGCTCTTTCTGCTTGATGAAATTGATAAACTAAGTTCAGATTGGCGTGGTGATCCCGCATCCGCACTCCTTGAAGTTCTTGATCCTGAACAGAATGAAACCTTTAGAGACCATTATTTGGATGTTGAATTTGACCTATCCGATGTTATGTTTGTCACCACTGCAAATACGCGTATCACAATACCGCCCGCACTTGAGGATCGGATGGAAGTCATAGAACTACCCGGTTATACCGATTTTGAAAAACACAAAATAGCAACATTCCACCCAAATGGACTAATTCCAAAGCAGTTGAAAAGCCACGGTCTAAAGGAAGAAAATATCACCTTTGCAGATTCTGCTATTTTTGACATAGTTCACAAATACACGCGTGAAGCAGGTGTTCGGAATCTGGAACGCAATGTTACCAGCATCTGCCGAAAAATTGCAAAACAGATTGTGACTGATGATACACCGGATCTAAAAGTTAAAGTCACAGCACTCAATTTAAGTGACTACCTCGGACCGCCAAAGTTTACTCGCACCAAAGCGCAAGAGCATGATGAGGTCGGTGTTTCAACAGGAATGGTCTGGACACAAGTCGGCGGCGATATTGTTTCCGTTGAGGCGACCCTCATGCCAGGTGAAGGAAAGTTAGATATGACTGGTCAACTCCAAGAAGTCATGCGGGAATCTGTCCAAACAGCCGTGGCATATCTCCGATCACGAGCTAAACATTTTGACATCCCTAAAGACACTTTTGAGAAACATGATATTCATATCCATATCCCTGAAGGCGCAGTGCCAAAAGATGGACCATCAGCCGGTATCACTGTCGCAACAGCGATTCTCAGTGCCATTACGGGACAAAAGGTACGCAAAGATGTCGCAATGACCGGCGAAATCACCCTCCGTGGACACGTTCTCCCTATCGGTGGGCTTAAAGAAAAATCACTGGCAGCGTACCGAAACGGAATTGTTGACATCATTATGCCAGAGGAAAATGAGAAAGACCTTGCGGATGTCCCAAATGAAATACGGGAACACATCCGATGGCATCAGGTTAACGACATCACGCAAGTGCTGGAATTAGCTCTAAAAAAAGAGGGTGAAGACGATTCCGAAAACGAACCTGATGGAATCGCACCTGCTGCAGACGATGCTACATTGCAGAATCCTGACGCAATCGGACAGACTGGAAACTGAGAAAACGCGAGTTCGGTGTCCGAGAAATGAAGTTTTTAATTTCTACTCTCAAAAGCCACGGTAGGAGCGGTTTCCAACCGCTCCGTTTGTATCGTCTGATGTCCGGTCTCGGCGCGTTTACATGAAGATAATTTATTAATGTAGCATAAACTTTCCAGTCTGTGCCACATGCCGCTTCATTTCTAACAACCGCTAATGGACAAAAATTGATAAAAATGGTATTATCTCTTGTGAGAGGGTTTGTCCGCCCGATTTATTACCCAAAGTAGGCGCGTTTTAATGAAGATTAAGAAAATATTTCGGTAATTCTAATTTTCCCCAAACCCGGTAGGTGCGGTTTCTAATCAATGCAGAATACCATACGCGTATTCTGCCGAGTTTCTCCAAATTACCGAATTAATAAATTAATCCTCATGTAAACGCGCCGTTTATACCGTCTGATGTCTGGTCTCGGCGCGTTTATAAAACGCGCCTATTGGGTGTGGTGAACCGCTAAATTGACGCCTATGGTGCAGTTTCTAACCGCACCGATGCCCAAAATCACTTATACCGACACTCACGTTAAGAAAACGAGTAGAATAGATTGACTTTGATTTAACACAGAAAATGCGAATAGACAAATTTCTCCAAATTTCACGACTTGTCAAGCGCCGAGCAACAGCAAATACATTGTGTAGCCGCGGCAATGTTTTAGTCAACATGAACCCGGCAAAAGCTGGCAAAGCACTTAATGTCGGTGATCAGATTACAATAATTTCAGACCCACTTCCCACAGAGGATGCAAAGGAATTAACCTACGAGGTACTCGAAATACCGACAGGCAATGTCTCTAAAACCCGTGCGACAACACTATATCGTCTTGTTAAATAGGTTCTGCATAACTTAATTGAGGGGTGGGCATAAATAATTGGCGCATCAGCACAGACAGGGACGGACTTAGGTGTAGCATTATTTCACAAAGTGCTGTTTAATCGCAATTCATTGCGCCTCTTTAAACTTGTGGATGGCACACGGCGTGTGCCTACTACCTTTAAACGCATATTTAACATCGGAATTATTTATGCACATCCCTCACTTAATTGATTGTTTGTTCCCACCCTAAATCAAAATGTTGCCACGTATCGGAATAACAATGGGTGATGCTGCAGGCATCGGCCCTGAAATCATCGTTAAAGCACTCACCAACAAAAACGTCTATCGGATGTGTCAACCAATAGTTATCGGTAGTCCAGCAATCATCCGGGACGCACTCAGATTCCTATCTGCAACAGATTCGCTACCAGAGAGTCAAACAGATCCCCCAAAAATTTCTGTCATTCAATCGCCAAAGCAAGCCACTGCAACGCATGGCAGGATTAATGTGCTTGATGTAAGTTCACTGACACCGAATGCATTTTCTCATGGAAAAATAGATGCCCAGTGCGGCAGGGCTGCGATTAAGGCGATTGAAACAGCAGTCCAACTTACACTTGATGGCATGCTGGATGGCATCACAACCGCCCCAATTTGTAAAGCATCAATTCAACGCGCAGGTTCCCCATTTCCCGGGCACACTGAAATGCTCACCAGCTTGACACAATCCCAAAAATCTGTTATGATGCTCAAAACGTGGGATACCTCCCTTCAATGTGGGGCAAGATTCAGTATTGATTTAAAAAAAGAGAAGAAAAACTCCTCTGCGTCAACTAACTGTCCAGAACATCTCACTGTTTCCTTTGTCACAAATCATATTCCAATTGCTGAAGTTTCACAACAACTTTCAGTGGAAAGAATAAGTGATGTCATTCAAATTACACATGAGGCACTTATTCAGTTCGGTATTAGGAATCCACGGTTAGTTGTAGCAGGATTAAACCCACATGCGGGGGAAGAAGGAATGTTCGGTCCAGAGGAAGAAATTTATATCAAACCAGCGATTCAGAAGGTGCACACGACGGGCCTCCAAGTTGAGGGACCTCTACCTGCTGATACACTTTTCAAAAAGGCACTCCGTGGTGAGTGGGATGCTGTCATCGCGATGTACCACGACCAAGGCAATATCCCGATTAAACTGATTGGGTTCGGACAGGTCGTGAATATCACATTAGGTTTACCTATTGTCCGCACAAGCGTTGACCACGGCACGGCGTTTGATATTGCGGGGCAAGGGACTGCAAGCGAAACAAGTCTTATCGCTGCATTAGCAGCAGCAACACAATTAGCGAGTTCTCAACCATGACAAAACGTTTTCTGTTTTCTCTGTTTTTAACCTGTTTTCTGATCGGTGTGATATATGCCGAACTCAATGTAGATGGGTTTTGTAACCCTAATTTTAATACATCACAAAATCCAGGATTGATAAATAGCCCGCACACAGAACACAACGAAAATCCGCTGCAGGTTATACAAGCATCATCACATTTCCTTATCTTGCGCTTCCAACTTCCCAGACTTAAAATACAAACACAACTACAGAACGGAAACGCCGCAACACATATCGGATTTGATGGTGCTTCATGGACAACCGAAACAGAAAAACCGAAACTCCCTGTTTATACCGCTCAAATCGGTTTACCTTCAGTGAGCAGTGTTACCGCAACAGTGCTACAAAAACAGAGTACCTTCAAAAAAGTAGAACTACCACTAATCATAAATCAGATAACCGATCCCTTCTTTCCGGATGCACAGCCAAAAGATAACTCCACTCAAACATCTACGCTATACCCTGCTGATATGGTAGAAGTCATACCGGTCGGTTTTGTGCGATCACAACGCATTGGGGCATTACATATCTATCCGGTCCAATACAACAGCGTAACACAACAGATAAAAATCACCGATGACATAACATTCCGTATCGATTTTTACGGTGCCCCGACAACTGCTTCTAAACCTGTACCTTCTCATTCTTTTGATAGTCCCGCTTATGAAAATCTGTATCAGACGATGTTAATTAACAACGCTCAGGCATCCTCTTGGCGTCAAAGAGCACGTGGCACGCCCCGAACACTGACTCCCGCTGCACCCGCTGCCCCAGCCTCAAATCGGAGACGTTTTAAAATACCTATTACAACAACTACTATGTATCGCATCAGTTACAATAAGCTGAAATCATCTGATATTATACCTGAAACTATTGATTTGGACAGCATTCGAATAGAAACACGTGGACAAGAACAGGGGTTCTATGTTTTTGATGAAAACCAAAATGAAACGCTTGATCAAACTGATATGATTGTCTTTTACGCACGAGCACTGATTAGCAATAAATTCACAGATACGAATGTCTATTGGTTTAGTTTTGTTCCAAAAAACACAGAAAGCACGGTAGATGAACCTGAAGTAGAGAACACATTCCGTATCGGTACACGGTCTGCTGCACCTGTTACCCAGAATATCACGCCTCCAAATGCTTTTTTAACAATATTGCGGTTTGAGGAAGACTTTCTTCACGACCCGCTTGATGGATGGAATGTAAGATCCGAATTGGCAGATCGCTATTTTTGGAGAGGTTTCAGAGGAGACAATTCTGGTATAAGTACGAAAAAATTTCCGGTTGAGCTACCAGGCGCTGTACCACGCTATAATTTTGAACGTGATGCTGAACTTCGTGTAAAACTCCAGGGTGCCTCTCGTAAAAATGCAGCAAAACATGAAGCTGAAATCATATTCAATGGTAAGCAACTTGGGCGCGTTGCGGAATGGTTGCGGCAGGAAGATCCGCTTATAAAACGTAAAATCCCGCAGAACCGAATCCACCACGACCAGCAAAATGAACTACGGATCGATGCACTTGATGAGAACAACATCCCAGAAGGAACTTTTGACTTCTATCTGGATTGGTATGAATTTGAATATTGGCACACTTTTCGCGCAAAATCAGACCAGCTTGAATTTAACTCAGAGACGGAACCAGAGGTTAGCGGAATAACACACTTTAACGTAACTAACTTTTCCACAGAGGCAATAGATGTTTATACGTTGAATTCAAGCGGTTTAGCAGCAAAACTTATTGATGGAAAAGTCCGACAGACTAACAACACCTACCAAATTCTGTTTGAGGATGATACAACACGCTACACCAGATACTTTGTGATTGCTAACAATCGTTATCGAAGCGTCAATGTGCTGACTGAAGTCCCGCCAAGCACTTTGCGAAATCCCACAACACAAGTCGATTACATTGTGATTACACATAAGACGTTTTTAGAAAGCGTCCAGCCTTTAGTTGATTTTAGACGTTCACAAGGGTTAACGGTCAAAGTTGTGGATATAGATGAAATCTACAATGAATTTGGCAGCGGACTTTTCGATCCGTTTGCTATCCGGACATTTTTGCGGATCGTGTATGAAACGTGGCAATCGCCAGCTCCTACTTATGTACTGCTCGTGGGTGATGCACATTATGACTATAAACAGGTTAACAACAAACGCTACCCAACACACAACTTTTACCCAATTTTTGTCCCTACCTACCACGGATGGTCACCGGAAGGGGGGGAAACCGCTATGGATCAAAGGTTTGTTAACATCGTTGGCGATGACGCACTCCCTGATATGTTCATCGGCCGGTTATCAGTACAAACACCTAACGAACTCGCAGGAATGATCAAAAAGATTATCGACTATGAAGACAACCCCAAAATCGGGCCGTGGCAAGCAACACTCGTCCAAGTGGCAGATGACGAAGTGAACAACCCCAATGATGAGACTTTTGAAATTTCTCGAGACAATCTGATCCGACAAACTATCCCTGTGGCTTATCACACAAAACCAATCTATCTGCGAAAAATACGAATACAAGAAAAATACAAAGACAAGTACGTCCCCGAAACTAAAAGACGTATCCTAAAAGCATTTAATGATGGTGCGTTGGTAATTGAATATGCAGGACACGGCGGAAGAGATACATGGGCAGATGAAGCAATCTTTCATGTTGATGATGTCATCAATTTACGAAATCGGTATCTTCCATTTGTTGTATCCACAACATGTTTGAATGGCAAATTTGATAAACCGCAACAATTCGGATCGCACAGCCTCAGCGAACAACTTTTAATGGGCAGATACGGTGCCATCGCATCGCTTACCGCAACACGATTGACTTATGCTGCAGCAAACGCCGAATTTGATAAAGACCTTTTCACTGCTATGTTTGTACGCGAACCTTTTGAGGCAAAACAAGGAGGCCTTGAAATCGCAGCAGTACCGCCAACTCTCGGCAAAATCGTCACAGATGCTAAAATCAGATTCATCACGAGAATCTCCAACAGAAATTGGATTCACGGAACAGAGCAATACACCCTTTTTGGGGATCCCGCAACACAACTTGCACTGCCTACCCTTGATATACAAGTTGAATTGGAGGATATAGCACTTAATTCCAGCAAGCAGATTGTCATATCGGATAATGAAGTTGGCACCTATGACACTGACAATATGTGGTGGAGAGCAGAAAATTTCGACACGAACAACCTTATCATCTCAGTTATCTTCCAAAATTACTTCGACGACAAACTTGGAAATGAGCTTAACCCACGAATTAAACACAGAGTGTGGCAAGGGAAATACGGAAAAAGGCAGATAGCTGTTTCCTCCGATGCCTTATCCGGCAAAGGGTACGTACAACTGTTTGCTCATGATAATAAACGGGCTGCTGCAGGCGGTGCAACATTTTGGGTAGATACACCGATTATTGCGGATGTGCGTGAAGTTTTGGACGCTATAGACACCCATACGCTCAGTGTTCAAGCACTTATTTTAGATGATTTGGGGGGTGAAAAAGGCATTCGCTCCATTGAGGTCTTGTGGGATAATGACCATGATTATAAGGATCATCTCGTTCCTATGGTCAAAACCACGCCGCCTCCCGATACCAGTGAGCTGGCACCTGGCGGACAGTGGTACAAAATCCGAACACCTATCCCCTTGCCACTTGGTGGAAAAAAGGTGCGATATCGAATCATCGTTACCGACACCAGCGGCTTAGAAGTTTCGTATCCATCACCAAGTAGACGAATAAACGTTGAGGTGCCAGCAGGAGCAAACATCGTCATTGCTACGGATGGAAAAAGTCACGCCCCGATTCGCTACGCTTTTGATGAAAAGTCAGGAAAATATCACATCATTGCCGAAATTATCAACGATGGGGAAAGAACAGTTAAAACAGATGTTGATGTTATCTTTTCAGAAGGCAACCCCGATGTAAGCGGCAATCTCCAAATTGACGAAGGTGCAGATATATTAGGCACCGTTACACTCCAGCCCGATGACTGGCAGGAAGGTGATACTGTCTTACAACGAACCGTTGCCACACTTAAGTTAGCAGAAAATCTCGCTACAGGTGTCCATAAAATTTTTGTTCTGGCTGACCCAGAAGTAGACACCACGGATGAAATCAGTGGTAATGTACCAGAACCAGACGAATTTGATAATAAACTTAACATCACTTTTGTTGTTAACGAATTCTTCTACGAATCATCACTACCTTTAGAAGCTTTTAGTCTTGATAGAGTCTTTGACATCGATTTCCCTGTTGAAGCGGCAACGGTACAAGATGAACGGGTTCCGCTAAATGTCTCTTCAGGCGTCCCATCTACCTTAACACAACCATCGCTCCAATTTGCCCAGATTCCGCGTATCGCTGCGCTTCGGAAAGGTTTACTGCGTACTGGTGCGGAAAGTATACAACAGTACGAAGTATCTTTCCGGGCATCCGATATTACACTGAAGAAACCAGTAACCCTCAAACTACGTTTTGATAGCAGCGGTTTGGAAGATATCGTGAGAGAAAATACACCGTGGCAGGAAGGCAGCAAAGAATTCAGAGCAGCTTTGATGGAAGAAGCAGAAAAACTCAGCATTTACGCATGGCACGCCGATTACCAAAAATGGGAAAGACTCCCATCGCAAGTGAGTTATGCCTCTGAAAATGATAAACCACAACCTGAAGATGATGGACCAATATTTCAACTTGAGAACTATGTGACACCTACCGAATTCCAAAACGCGAATAAACAACCGCTTCCGATTGAAAACATCAAAATCAGCCCAGAGTCAACACCTGCTGGTAGCTGGATTATTCTGTTTTTGGATTCCACCCAATACGAAGTATATTTTAAAGATAAACATTATCCACATTTTGAGAAATTAGAGACACATGGACAACTTGACATTCCATTTCGCGAAGAAAATTACGGTATTGAATTCACTATCCCTAAAAAATGGATAGCACCAGAACTTGAGGACGGAATCTCCATCGTTCCCTTTGAATTCGCAGATATCATCATATTTGAAACCGATTATTCAGAAGGTGCAACTTACTTAAAAGGGACACGAAATCAAAATCTCGGTGACGGCACAGCGACTGTCATCCCAAGAATCGGGACCAAGAAAAAGTTCGCCGTGGGAGATTGGTTCTTCTTTTTCCTCTCCTCTGACTTTTACGAACTCCGCGATAAAACAGGACAACCGTTTTTCTTGCCGAATGAAGAACCTGTGCGTGGAGAAATTAACAAAAGCAAATTTTACGACGATCTCGGTTTTGAGATGCTTGTCACGTCAGGTTCTAAACCCTTTCAATTCGGAGATAAGATTAAATTCAGTAGCGCACTAGTCGGAACTATTACCGCACAAACAACCGAACTTATGCCTTTCACCCTGATAAGCAGTGATGACGTACAACCCCCTACTTTCAACCTATGGGTAGATGGTGTCCAACCACAAACCGGTAGCGTTATCGCACCACGTCCGCTTATCTCTATCTTACTTGAGGATGCCGATGGTGTAAACCTGAATACGCTAATTATTCGTAGAGGGGATAATGGAAAACCGCTTGAGCCAATCTCCGACTATGTGCTCCGAAATCCCAAAAACGTTAATACTGTTCCAATCGACTATAAACCTATTCTCTTTCCCGGTGAGTACGCTTTTGAAATTGAAGCACGCGATTTTAATGGAAATGCAATCGGTGGAAAAGCAAAGAAAATCCAAACCCGATTCGTTGTCATTGAGATGCCCGACATTACCCCACCTGTCATTGAAGTTCTTGTTAACGATGAAGTCCTTGTTGGAGAGGTTTCTGACGCTAATTCTCTGGGAGAACTGAAAAATATAGGCAAAAACCACATCACCCAACAACCCCACTGTGAAATTCAGGTTACAGATGAAACGGCACTGGATGGCACGCTCCTTAACATCACATTCAACCGGATGTCTGTGAATGATACAACACAGCGCTATCGCGAATTTGATATGGCAGAATGGGAATTTGACGCGGATGAGCCGGAAATTGCCAACTTCAGTTTCGCACCCGATCTTCCAAACGGCACCTATCGGTTACAAGTAACAGCCACAGATACAAGTGAAAACACGGCTGAACTTGAAACAGTCTTCACCTTGGATGAGGCAGTTACGCTCAGCGAAGTCTTCAACGTCCCGAATCCTGTCCAAGATGGCAAAACCTTTTTTACCTATCAGTTGGCGCAACCACCAGATAAGGTCACCATCAAAATATATACGGTGAGTGGTAGACTAATTCGAACGATTTCAGATGCAAGCGCAAATCGAGGGAACAATGAAACCTATTGGGATGGAAAAGACGAAACAGGGGTACGATGTGCCAACGGGGTATATCTCTATCGCATTATTGCCCACACTGACGGTAGCAAGGTTGAAAAGGTGGGCAAACTCGCAATCTTACGCTAATGGGAATAAAAGCGGTGTATAGTTATATCAAATTAACGTGATTCATATCGGTAGGCGCGTTTTGTAAACGCGCCTAATGCTAAGAAAACAAGAGAAATCTAATTAATTTACCCCAAGTTGCCACCTATTTGCGAATGCTCTTGTAGGAGGGGTTTCTAACCCCGATTTATAACAGAAAACATAAGAATCAGCGGAAACGCTCTGTTTTTTGAGTAAAAAGCAATGTCCGTAGCAACTTAGGTTAATTTAGTATTATTTGGATTCTCTTTACTGCAACGGTGAATAATTGGTCGGTTCAAGAATCTTATTACTCACCACATTAACTAACGGACCACCCACTTCCGTTAATCGTTTCGCCGCCTGCCATTCAGGATCCGCAATGAACGCATCCCAAGCACGCTGATAGTGTCCCAAATCTTCAAAAGCAAGCAGATAAACCAACTCCGTTGTTGTTGCCTCACCGATAGCGGTCTCCCAAAAACCGATAACTTTCATATTGTACTTTTCAAATAACGGTAACGTGATATTTGCAAATCGGTCATTCAGATTCTTCATCTTTCCCGGCACAACCTGATATGTCCGTAACTCATAAATCATCTATTTCTCCTTTACCTCTTTTTGTAGGACGGGTTTGTAAATCCAATTTTCCAACCCAAAGGTAGGTGCGGTTTTCAATCGCACCATAGGCGTCAATTTAGCGTGCATCCAGGCCCGGTAGGTTCGGTTTGTAACCGAACCTACCGGGCCCAGGCGAATCCTGGGTGTTTGTTGAGCAGCACTGCTTAGTGGACAGGATAGGTGGAGGTTTCTGCGTAGGCTCCGGTTCGGTTACAAACCGAACCTACCGGCCTGGGCATTCAGTGCATAATTCTTTTCTTAAATTGACGCTTATGGTGCGGTTTTCAATCGCACCTCTTACGTTCCTTTTGTAAGACGAGGTCTCTGGGTTCCCTCGCCATTCCTATTCCACTATAGGATCGTCTTTACAAAATCCCATATTTATCGTAAACTTCCCGAAGCGTTGCCCCCTCCCTAAGCGCATCACGCGTTCTGTTTTCACCGCTCACCTTTTCCAACGCAGCCGCAATTATCTCTGTTTCCACAGCCTGTGGAATGACAACCACACCATCTGCATCGCCAAACACAATATCACCAGGATTCACCATGACACCGCCACATTCAATCGGGACGTTGTAAGCAACGACATCACCGCGTCCGTTAGAGTCTACAGGCGAAATTCCGGTCGTAAATATGGGGAATCGCATCTGCATGATCTTACGTACATCACGGATAAACCCATCAATAACGGCACCACGCGCACCGCGCGCCCGCGCCGCCGTTGAAAGGAGTTCACCCCAAAAGCAGATACGAGTACTACCGTTCGTTGAGCAAATAAGGACATCGTCCTGTTTGAGGCTATCCACCGCTGCAATTTCCTGTTGATACGGTTCATCGGGGACCTCATAGACATCCAGACACAACACAGGCATTGCCCGACCAACGACAACCGTCTCCGGTAGCAATGGGCGGATAGTATGGCTCAGTGCTTGCTCACGGAATTCAGCTGCATCCAACGCATCCGAAATCACAGCAGCATACAGCTGCTCTTCCATCATATCAAAGAGTTCCGTATCATTTTCCCACTGTCTACTTTCTTCAGTTTCCATGATGCTCTTTCCTCAGTTTACAATATCTACAACCTATCTCATAGATCGTGAGAGGTCTTTGTAAACCAGATCTTCAAGAAATATATACGTAAGTAGAAACGCGTTTGTAGTCGCGCAATTCATTGCGCCTCTTACATTTACATTAGTATTTTAACGTTTAGATTGAGCGCATTGAACTAAAAAATTTCCGATTAATGAGATGTGCTCTAATAATTCTCATAACCAACTTCTTGCAGACGCGCCGCTTTTTCCGCAACACCATCACTCATCTTCTTTTTATAGGCTTGCAGTTTTGCTTCCAATTCAGGGAATTCGAGTGCCAAAATCTGCACTGCGTATATCCCCGCATTTCGAGCGCCACCTGATCCAATCGCCATCGTCCCAACAGGAATACCAGGGGGCATCTGCACTGTGGCATACAACGCATCAACACCGTTAAGAGGACCACCATCAACCGGCACCCCAATGACGGGCAACGTCGTATGTGCAGCAACCACACCTGCCAAATGTGCTGCGCGTCCAGCACCGGCTATAATGACTTTGCCCCCTTCTGCTTTAATCTTTTCTGTCCACGCCAGCGTCCGTTCAGGCGAACGATGCGCCGAAGAGATCGTTATCTCAAACGGCACCTCAAAATCCTCTAAAACCTTTGCGGCTTCCGCCATCTTTTCTAAATCGGAATCACTCCCCATCACAATACCGACAAGGGGTGTTTTTTGTTCTTGTAGAGACATATCTTATCTTTACCTCTTTGATTTTTCACGTATTCAGTTTCTCGTTTCACTTTGCCATTTCAGATGCATTTTACTTAACCATTGTTGTTAATCGATTGGTTTTTCTGCCACATGTGCCGATGTGTTTTGATTCTCTAAGCATGAGTATAAGTCTCAAGATCCGGGTTTTCAGATTCTACCGGTTGAATCGAGAGTTGATATCCAAGTGCCTTAAGAACAATCACAAGTGTGTCAATCAAAGGCATATCCTTGTTAGATAACATTTTGGAAAAAACTTGTGGATCCATGTCCACCTGCTTTGCAAGTTCAACAACACCACCTTGTGCTTCAACAACCGTCTGAAGAGCTTTTAACACTACAGCAGGACTCTTATAGATTTGGTAGTCCTCAAGGATTGCTTGTAGATAGCCAATTGCCCTTTCTCTGTTGGCAATCCGTTCAATGAGACATTCACGCCATGTTCTCATTTTTCTCATAGATGTTCCCTCTTATATTCTAACCAATAAGTTTTTGCACGCTCAATATCTCGTGTTTGTGATGATTTGCTACCACCAGAGAGTAAAAGGATGATTGTGTTGCCCACTCGTCCAAAATAGATTCTATAGCCTGCTCCAAAGTGTATTCGTAACTCAAATACACCGTCACCAATAGATTGGCAATCTCCAAAATTACCATCTTCAAGACGCGCAAGCCTCGCCTGAATCCGATCTTGTGTTTTTGTATCTCGAATTGAGTCCAACCATTCATTAAAAGGTTCGCGACCACTTGGGGTCTGGTAGACTTGTATTTCTTGTGGATGTGTTGTACGCATCGTTGATTATCGTGTTGCCTATACCCTATTCCTATTTTTTCACTATGAATAAATAATATACGAATTTCTTTCAATAATGAGCGGTTCCGGACCACCCGATGGAAAGTTTGATGCCCATTCCTCAGGATCATAATCACGGGTAACAAAACACGCACGATGCACAGGCACTGCATGCTTCAAACCGATACGCGTCGCCATTTTAACACATCCATCGTAAAATGGAAACTCGCCCTCAGTCGGATGATTTGTCAGAAAACCGATATCCGGACTATGCGCTGCCACTGCCGAAATCAGATCGTCATGTTCCGCAAAGGTATTGATCGGATCACCGCTAAAGTATAACGTCACCCCATCGCTTACCACCACATATCCTAAGTGTGTAACATCAGGCGGCCCAATATCAGCAGATGGATCACCTGCTGGCGGTTTCGCATAAACGGCATGCACGGTAAGATTGTTTAGTTTCACCGATCCCCCTGCACTAATCTCTGAAACATTGTCAGATGCAACATCTGTTTCTGACGAAATCTGACGCACGCTCTCTTCCGGCCCAATGAATCGCGTCGCGTTAGAGGTTTCCCAAATTTGGCGTATAGATTCTGGACACGTATGATCGCCGTGTGCGTGTGTCAATAACACAAAATCTGTCGGAAGTTCCGACTCATCTAAGGGAGGTTCGGTGTGAATAAAGCGATCCGAGGGACGGTTCCGTGGAAAATAAGGGTCAATTTGGACAATAGTACCATCCGAATCCTTCAGTGCAAAACTACTCTGTTCAAACCAGTGGATAGCAATAGAATCTTTTGGTACTTTCAAGTCAACAAGTGAATGCATATTAATTCCTGTGAGATGTAAGCCGCTAAGAAAGGTTCAGGATGCAATATAAGGGTGAACCCTCCGTTTTGGTTACTGAGTTAGAAAAATGTATCGATCATAATGCAAATAACATATTACAATATGGATAAAAAAACATGTAATAAATTTCGATAGCAACAAACAAGTTACGTTGTTAAGAGTGTAAAAAAAAAGTATATTTTTGTCAAATTATTTCTGAAATTCATTGCAAGAGTGAGGTGTATAAGGTGCCACTTTTCGTTTAAAATGTTGACAAAACCTCCTATTTTTGTTATAACAGTCTGTGAGTACCCTGCACGCTGCTTAAATCCGCCACTTACTTTTTATAATGGAGCAAAATTGCATAGGAGTATTGTTTTCATGCATTTACCTGAAAAAGAGGAACCTTGTGTAGAGATGCCTCCTGTCCCATCTGAAAACATGGTGCTGATACCTGCTGGCAAGTTTAAGATGGGAAGCAACGATACGGAGTCTTTTTACGAGCAGCATGTGCATACGGTGCATGTGAATGCGTTCTATATGGACACGCATGCTGTGACGAATCTTGAATATCAGCAGTTCCTGATTGAAAATCCCAGTTGGCAGAAAGATCGGATTGAGGTCAAGTTTCACGATGGCGACTACTTGTTAAATTGGGACGGTAACTACTATCCAACAGGACAGGCAAACCATCCTGTTACTTGGGTGAGTTGGTATAGCGCGATGGCCTATGCTATGTGGGTAGGAAAGCGTTTGCCGACAGAGGCAGAATGGGAATACGCTGCACGTTCTGGACTATCCGGTAAAAAGTATCCATGGGGAGATGTGCTGTCTGCTGCGAAAGCAAACTATGGCAGAAATGTTGGAGATACGACAGCGGTTGGTAAGTACCCCGCGAACGGATATGGTTTGTATGACATGTCTGGGAATGTTTGGGAGTGGTGTCTAGATCTTTATGATGATGACTTCTACTTTGCATCGCCTCGCAAGAATCCACGCTCAGGGACGAATGAACCAGAATGGATAATAAACAATTTCATGGACATTAAAACTGAGCGCGTGTTGCGTGGTGGTGGTTGGAGTGCTTCACCGCGAGACATATGCGTTGCCCATCGCTTTCTGCTTTCACCCAGGAACACAATCTATGACTACGGTTTCCGTTGCGTACGGTAACGCCTTATAGTTATAGGAAGTAACTCCTTTTCTTGCTCTTTCTTCTATAGTAAAAATAAACGCCTACCACACCCGCAATTGCGCCAATTACATCAGAAACCCAATCTGCAACCGTAGCGAATCTGCCGGGAACAAACATCTGATGCAATTCATCGCTTGCACCGTAGAGAATTGAAATAAGCGCAGCCGTAACCCATATCCAACCTGTGGGTAACCATTTCGGTGGGACGTTCACAAACGCTATAGTCAGTAACGCACTGAGAATACCGTATTCGACAAAATGATAAAGTTTGTCAATTGTCAGCCACTCAAACTTTGGCATCGGGAGCGGTGGTTGCTCCATAGACGAAATGACAAAAATGAGTACCATGTAGAGAACTGGTGGTGCCCAATATTTCAGAATTTTCATGGCAAACTTCGCCAAAGTCGTCCTATTTCAAGGCATTCAGAATTGCATCTACATCGTAGACACACCCACCCCATGTGCCGCCACCGACAGATTGTAACGCTGCCCACAGTCGCGTATCGTCAGGTAAAGCCTCATCAGGTGCAAGATCGTCTCTCGGTTGCCGTTCTACTAATACGCGTTCACCCGCTGCCGCATCGAACTGCTCACTGCCGTGTCCTACCAGATCAATGCTCCCGACTAACTGCCGAGTGTCTATCTCAATCTGAATTATGTCACCATCAAGCACTTTCCCGATAGGTCCACCCGCAAGTGCCTCCGGCCCGATATGTCCAATACACGCCCCGGTTGAAACACCAGAAAAACGCGCATCTGTTATCAAGGCGATATGTTTCCCAAATGACAGGTGTTTGAGTGCCGATGTGACTTGATATACTTCCTCCATGCCTGTACCTTGCGGGCCACGACAACACAACACCATGATGTCTCCAGGTTTCATGTTATTTTTACCTTGACCTTTGAGTGTCTGTATCGCATCAGACTCCCGCACAAACACACGCGCCGGTCCTGTCATCCGATACACACCATCTGCATCAACAACGCTTGGATCAATCGCAGTGCTTTTGATAACAGAGCCTTCTGGTGCAAGGTTGCCACGTGGAAACGTCACAGTACTTGTCAATCCTGCTGCCTTTGCCGCATCTGGACTTAATATCACCTCATCAGGTGCAACGTTATCCTGTGCTTCAAGTAATGCACGTACACGCTGCCGCCGTTCTGATGTTTCCCACCAATCAAGATTTCTACCAAGAGGTTCACCTGTCGCTATCAGCACATCTTCGTTGAGGAGACCTCCCAATTTGCGTAGGTGTAGCATCACTTCAGGCACACCACCAGCAAGAAAGACACGAACAGTCGGATGTCCGACCGGCCCATTCGGTAACACATCAACAAGGCGCGGAACTTGTTGGTTGATTTCAGTCCAGTCGTCCACTGTTGGACGTTCAAGTCCCGCAGCGTGCGCAATTGCAGGAATATGCAACAAGAGATTAGTGGAACCGCCAAACGCCGCATGCACAACCATCGCGTTCCGAATCGCTTCCGATGTAACGATATCCTTCATTGTCAAACCTTTTGCTGCTAAATTGACCACCGCACGCGCTGAACGCAGCCCCATATCCGACCAGATGTTCTGCCCTGACGGCGCTAATGCTGTATGTGTCAAACTCATCCCTAATGCTTCACCGACAACCTGTGATGTCGCCGCAGTACCCAGGAATTGACATCCACCACCGGGCGTAGCACAAGCTCGGCATCCCATATCCGCTGCATCTTGCAGACTAATCTCACCGTGTGCAAAACGTGCACCAATCGTTTGGATTTTTCCCGCATCCTCACCTGTAGTCGGCGGCAACGTTACCCCTCCCGGCACAAGCACTGCAGGCAATTCCCGCATTGAGGCAAGTGCCATCATCATCGCAGGCAAACCTTTATCGCACGTAGCAACACCGACAACACCTTTTCGCGTTGGCAGAGAACGAATAAGTCGGCGGAAAATCTGTGCTGCATCGTTACGATAGGCGAGGCTATCCATCATACCGACGGTGCCTTGCGTGCGTCCATCACACGGATCGGAACAGTAGCCTGCAAACGGAATTGCCGCAAGTTCCTTTAGCTCACATGCAACTGCCTGCATCAGAAGACCTACCTCCCAGTGTCCAGTGTGATATCCAAGTGCAATAGGACTCCCATCAGGTGCGCGGATACCGCCTTGTGTGCTAAGAATTAGAAATTCTTCTCGCCGCAGTTCTGTCGGTGCCCACCCCATCGCGGTGTTGTGGCTCAAGCCGAAAATATCGCCGCTCGGCCGATTCAGCAGCATCTCTGCTGTGAGTGGCAAGCTTCCTTCTGGACCAGCAGCGTGTGTCTGGATGTCGTAAATTCCGTTATCGCCAGTTTCTAAGATGTCAGTGTAGTTTATCGATTTTGCCATTGGGTATTCCTTTTTGCTAACAATAGACAACTTCTATCTCTTGCAAGAATGGACATAATTCTGTTTTTACTATAAAGAAACTTCCATTTATAAAACTAAGCTAACTATACACTTGGTTCTAATGTCCATCCGTTTTTTTCAGCAAGTTCCGCAAGTGCAAGTTGCAGCAATTTGAATACATTTCTTTGCTTGTTATTTGAACCAAAAAAACTCAGGACTCACAACAATTTTTGAATGGGCAGGATTGTCAGAGGTGGGATCATAAATGACATCTACGGCCTGAACAATGGCATCTCCATTTTGGGTTTTTGTCTTGACTGTTCCTATGGAGCGTACATCAGCAGTAATAAGACTAACGATACCATCTGTGTCGCTTCTTTTAGACAAAGATGGATTACATCCCTTTAACTCCGCTCTATCTACGGAGGGTTTTCTTTTTCTATCGCGAAAGGCTTCACTACTAATTGCAAGTTTTCCATTATCGTAAGAGTACTCTTGACCATATTTTCCTCGGACACTTCGGTAGAGTACTTCATCGTCCCGTACGAAGTCATTCCTATCCATCAAGTAACCATTCCCAAAGCGTTAGATAATCGTCACGTCTTAGAAAATCTACATGCATCTCCGTATCAATATTTATTCCCCAGACCTGGATATACTCAGCTTCATTTTCCCCAATTTGAATATGTAATCTTCGTTTTTCTCCGGACCATTCGGCAGTTACATTACCATCTTCATCACTGGAAATGAAAGGTGTAAGCCATGGATGTCCGCCAGAAATAATAGAATTGAACAATTCTCCTATAAGATTTTCCGCACGAACTAAGGTCAATTTTGTCGTTTTTTTTGAATCGTACCCATCCCAATTATCTTCGCGTTGCGCTAATACATCAAACCGTTCTGATAGTTTTCGTTCATATTCTTTAAAGTTCATAAGACTAAATTCCTCTGGAAATATTTGGCACAATCTCTTTAACAGATAATATTACGGATTTAGCGCAACCGACTATAAAAACTTAGAAATAAATAATTGGGAAAAATCAAGTGCAACCGCACACACTGAACCTTCTCATAAACTGGCGTTGAAAATATTTTATCACATCGCGGAAAAATTAACAACTTATTTTAATGTTGTCAGGGTTATTCAGTTTTTGGTTTTTCTTACGAATTTTAACATCTGCTATATACCCCAGAACGGTAGGTGCGGTTTCTAACCGCACCGAATTTAGAGCAACACCTTCTATTGACTTTCCTTGTAGGATGCGGTGCGGTTAGGAAACCGCACCTACCGCCCTTGTATATTAACTTTTAGTAAACCTCAATAACGGTAAACTCTTAAAACTGAATAACCCTGTAATGTTGTTCTAACTCGTTCATTTTATTCAAATAGTTCCGCAACTGCACACGAAAACCCTTCAACAACATCCTCACCTGTCAATGTATCTTCATAGTTTAGCAGTGTAGAGTCCGTTTCAGAACGATAAACCGTTACCGTTTTCATAATCGGTTCAATAACCCAGACGAGCCGTGTTCCTGCCTCCAAATAAGCTAACGCCTTTTCGGTAACATCGTAATGTTTATCTGAAGGTGAAACTATCTCAATTGCGAGGTCAGGAGCCGCGGAGAATCCTTTTAATTTCTCTTCTGACAACCGTTCTGTTGATACAAACGCGACATCAGGTTTCACTACTCGGTCCCTCAATTGAAATGCCGTTTCTGCAATATATAAACGCCCCAATTTATTTTCACGAACGTACAATCCTAAAAGTAAATGAACATTAGAACCTACCTCACCATGTACAATTGCTGCAGCTGCCATCGGCACTAATTCCCCTTTTACATACTCATAACCCTCTAAATCGTTTTCAAGAAATTCTTCCATCGTCATGGTACCGTGAGGTAGCATTTCTTGCACAGATTCAGGGTGCGTTTGCGAATTAAGCATCAGATTCCTCCTTCATAAATGGTAATTCCCTACTTTTTATGGTTTGAAAGCAGTTTTATCACCTCAACTCTGCCTGCTTTAACTTTTTTCTCATCCACTTTCATCTGTAATAGTCCAACCACAAATTCTGTCAAACCCCAGTCTATTTGGGCAACGTCTATAGGTGCCATACCATCATTCTTTCGAATGTTAATATCTGCCCCTTTTTCAAGCAGCAGTTTCACCGTTTCAACGTGACCAAGAAAAGCTGCACTATGCAACGCCGTGGAACCGTCTCTATGTCGATCATCGATTTTCGCCCCTTTTTCAAGAAGCAATTTTACCGCAGCCGTTTGTCCGTTTATGGCTGCCCATCCTAACGGAGGTAATCCGAATTGTGGATCAAGCGCGCTCAAATCCGAGCCATTCTCCAAAGCAGTTTTGATAGCAGAAAGGTCACCATTTGCCGATGCTTTCCACAAATTGTGCTTTGATTGCGGAACATTTTTCGCATGGACAGTGAGAAGTCTCACTATTTTAGCTCTACCTGCCAGGACTTCTGCTTTATTTACCTCAATAACTTGAATCATATTGAGGATAGCCTGTGTTGTATCCCAGTCAAGTGTTGCGTTATTCATAGCGGTCCCACCTTGGTTGTTCCTGATATCAACATTTACACCGTGCTTTAGAAGCAATTCTGCCGCTTCAGCACGTCCAAGGAATGCTGCAGCGTGTAACGTTGTGTTACCATCTCTATTCCGGGCATTGATATCCGCACCTTTTTCCAGCAGAAAAGTCATTATCTCTGTATGTCCCATCAACGCAGCCGTAAATAATAGCGGATCGCCAGACTGCGGATTCCTTGCATTCACATCCGTACCACCGGCTATTGCCCGCTTAACCACTTTGAGGTCACCGATGAACACAGCCTCCCATACGTTATTTGCTACCCCCTGCGGTTTTGCGGACAGGTTGACATTCAGCATCTCAGCTATTTTGGCTCTACCTGCTTTAACCTCTTTCTGTTTCAACTCAATATCAAACATTCCCATCATGAATTTAAGCATCTCCCAAGGGACATGCAGCCCAGTTGCAGGCACACCGCCGCCACGGTTCTTCGCGTTGACATCAGCCCCTTCTTTGATGAGAAGTTCAGCGATTTCGGCACGTCCTAAAGAGGCTGCAATGTGCAGAGGAGTTCCCCCATCCTCCTGCCGGACATTAACATCAGCACCGAGTTGAAGCAGCAATTCGGCAGCTTTCGTGTGTCCCATCATAGTTGCCCATGATAGAGGAGATATGTTTGTCTCTGGAGATAGCTCATTGATATCAGCTCCTTCGGCAAGATAACGCTTGATGCCGTCAAGGTCACCAGTCCGCGCTGCCCCCCACAAATTGTCTTCTGGCAACTCAATAAACTGTCTCATAAACTTACTATCAAATCCATCAGGTCCCATAACGATTGGCGGATGCGGTCTCCTTTTCCAGATCGGCATTCCATCAGAAATTTCATCTAATATCTCACTTTTACGCGTACGAATAAAGTGACGAGTCCCATCTAACTTTTCCGAAAAAGAGATAGTTTTTTCTCTACCCCATCCTTCTTCTTCTCGAAAGGAACGCTGTGCGGGAATCATGTGAGGTTCAATCATCGCAGCTATTCTGTCCGTTTCGGCAAGCAATGTAACCTCGTTCCAATGATTTTCAAGAATATCCATCATCGTTTTAGCATAACGTTCTTTACCTTCTTCAAGTTGATAGAGTTTGTAAGCAACCAAGCCTTGTGTCTTAACCGAAACGGGTGCGCCGGTACTTCTCCCCCTCTTACGTATATCAAAATTAGAGAACAGTGAATCCGCACCCCACGGCAAGAAATGAAACTTGTCAGTCTCCGGATTGAGATAGACAAAGAAGTTGTTATTGTTCCCAGAATACCCATCCCAAAAACCGAGTAACCCCTCTATTGCCCAAAAGTGATAGAAACTCTCCAAGTCAACATGTTCGCCGATAGCTTGTTCAGTCACCTGATCATTAGCAAGCACATCAATCAATGCTTTTATTTTTTCTCTACCAGGTTTATCGTCTCCCCGTTTATGTTCAAAACTATTCTCCCACTCTTTGTAAAAATCGACAACAGAACCTTCATAGACGGTGCCTTTGTTATTTCCGAAAGCACGTTTGAGCAACGGGTTGCGCATGCTCTCTACATGCGAATATATCCCCAAATTTTTGCCGTTCACCGTCACCTTTGCATACGCGCAACGCGGTGCTGGCGAACCGATCGCGTTAAACAGCGCATATCCCATAAACTGGCTGACCTGAGTCACATCCTGCTGATTGTTATTGAGTGTTAGGTTTCTCAATCCGTCAATCTCACCCTTTTTGTCAATATGATTCAATTTGATTTTCAGTGATGGTCGCGTATCACTCTGCGAACCGATAAACCCTTTTTTACGGATACCAACTTTTGGAAACTCCACACCGTCAATACTCACACTCGCTTCAACATAAGTGTATGGATGGTCTGGCGGCTTAAATTGCCGAGATGCGTTCAGTACTTGCGCAAAATGTCGTGTCTGATACCGAATCTTATTCCAATCCTTTTCCGAAACGGTGATCTGTACATCCAAAACCCTGTCGGTTGGAAAAATATCGTCCAAAGTTAGTTCCTCCGCACTACTACTGCAGACTGCAACCCCTAAACAAAGTAGCGTTGCTAAGCATATTATCCATTTTTTCATTTTTCTCTCCCAT
The DNA here is from genome assembly GCA_965221425.1 of Candidatus Poribacteria bacterium. GTDB lineage: Bacteria > Poribacteria > WGA-4E > WGA-4E > WGA-3G > MSPOR6. The sequence continues at coordinate 4,438,290 of OZ244889.1, forward strand.
TGTTATATCTTTGTATTGTAATTATTGCTCATCCTATAGGAGCGAACTCCAGCTCGCGACCCTTCCTGTAGTTCACACCTCTGAGCAAGCATCTACTTATTTTTATACTGCACAATAGTTTAACACATTTCAGGTTTTTATGCTTGCTATTTTTGTGTGTGCTTGGTATCATAAAATCTGATAGAATGAATTCAAGAAGGAAATACAATGTCAAACAACTCCCACATCCGAGACAACAAGATGTACGGCACTGTCGCCGATTTTCTGCGTGATAAAATCCAAGACGGGTCATCCCTCTCCTTTGTCTCCGCCTATTTCACCATAAATGCCTTTAATGCACTCAGAGATGAATTAACAAACATCAAAGAACTCCGTTTTCTGTTCGGTGAACCAGAATTTATACAAAGTATTGACCCGAATAAAACGGATAGCAAAGCATTTAATCTCACCGAAACAGGTTTGGAACTTCGGAGACATCTCGAACAATCAGAGATTGCAAAAGCCTGTAAGAAGTGGATTAAAGATAAAGTAACAATCAAATCGGTAGAAAAGTCCAATTTCTTGCACGGAAAGATGTACTATATGGAAAAGGACGGGAGTGAGGACGCTATTATCGGTAGCTCAAATTTCACCGTGCGCGGGTTGGGATTGAATGAAAATACCCGTAACATTGAACTCAACCTTGAGGTAGACAGCAAAAGCGACTGTGCAAACCTGAAAAAGTGGTTTGATAACCTCTGGGAATCGAAAGAGGTCAAGGATGTCACTAACGATGTGATACAATATCTTAAAGACGCATATCAGGACAAAGACCCCGAATTCATTTACTTCAAAACGCTCTACCATCTCTTTGAAGATTTTCTGCAGGACGCAACGGACACCGAGTTTGCCCAAGCAAATCCGAGATTCCAAGAAACAATAATTTGGAGAACACTCTTTGAATTTCAGAAGCATGGCGTTCAGGCGTGTATCCAGAAATTGAGGACATACAACGGGTGTATCATCGCGGACAGTGTCGGGTTAGGTAAGACCTACGAAGCACTTGCCATTATCAAATATTACGAATTGCGTAGAGCCAATGTTATGGTGTTGTGTCCCAAAAAGTTAGAACAAAACTGGACACTTTATTCCTTAAAATATAATAGAAAGCATAATCCGTTAAGAGATGATCAGTTCGGTTACATCGTCCGGGCACACTCAGACCTTACAGAACGAAATTCCACCGATTTTGAATGGGGAGCTTTTGACCTCGTTGTCATTGATGAGTCCCACAACTTCCGAAACCGTCCTCCCAATAAGTACAGTGAAGATGGTAACCTCATCCGCAAAAGCCGGTATAATAAACTGTTAGAAGACATTATTAAGAGTGGTAGTCAAACGCAAGTACTGATGCTCTCTGCCACGCCAGTAAACAATAAACTTACCGACCTTGAAAACCAGATCCGCCTTATCACAGTAGACAATGATGACGCATTTGAAGAGACAGGAATCCCAAGTATCAGAGAAACGCTAAAAACCGCACAAAAAAGATTTGATAAATGGACAGCTGAAAATGAACAATCTGAACATCAAAATAGTCTGGCGGAAAGTCTGAACGCTGACTTTTTTACGCTTTTAGATAGACTTACAATCGCACGTTCCCGATCACATATTGAGAGATTTTATGAGGATCCGTTGGATGAGGAACATCAGTATCCAGAACGTGAAGACCCGAAACCAGTTTTTCCGAACATTGATACGCAAGACATATTCCCCAGCTTTCAAGACATTAGCTCACAGATTGATAACTACAAACTCTCACTTTTCAATCCGTCAAGATATATCAAAGAGGATTGTATGCATCATTATAGCCAGAAACTTCTCCGACAACGTGAGTTCAACCTTATCGGTATGATGAAGGTAAACTTCCTTAAACGGCTTGAGAGCAGTGTCCACTCCTTTGCTGAAACATTACAACGGACCATTAAAAAAATAAATGACCTTGAATTTGATATTCAAGATTTCTTACACGAAGACACTGATAGTGACATCAGTTACGATGCATTGGCAGATGCAGAGGAAGAATATGGTGAGGATGAAGAACTCCGAGAAGGTATACAGGCGGAAGAAAATGAGACATATCAATATGAACACCTCAACCTTGATACATGGTTGGAAGATCTGCGGGAAGATAAAGAACAATTAGCAAAATTACATCAAGCTGCTGACAGCATCAATGCTGACCGAGATGCAAAATTGGAGGAGCTCAAGCAACTTATTTCTCAAAAGGTGCAGCACCCAACAACTAATAAGGATGGGAAGCAGAACCGTAAAGTGCTTGTCTTTACCGCTTTTGCCGATACTGCAAACTATATCTACAACAAACTAAAGGAATGGACAAAAAAGACACTTGAGATTGAGTGTGCCGTTGTAACTGGGACCGCAAACAAAACCACACTCGGTAGTAGTGATTTTAATGAGATTCTAACCAATTTTTCACCGATTGCTAAAAATAGGAGTTCTCTGTTACAAGACTCCGATGCCATAACCGAGCAAAACGATATGCCCGAAATTGACCTCCTCATCGCAACAGATTGCATCTCCGAAGGGCAAAACCTACAAGACTGCGATTATCTCATCAATTATGATATACATTGGAATCCCGTTCGTATTATTCAGCGATTCGGACGAATTGATCGCATCGGCAGTCGTAACCATAAAGTCAGTCTTGTCAACTTCTGGCCCACGCCTGAACTGGATGAATACATAAACCTAAGACTTCGCGTGGAAGCACGAATGGCACTCGTCAATTTAACTGCTACCGGCTATGACAACCCTCTCACACCTGAGAACAGAGATGAAGACTTGGAACGCGTCTGGTCTCACCGCGACGAGCAACTCAAACGTATGCAAAATCAAAACCTTGACCTTGAAGATATTGAGGATCAATTCAATCTTAATCAGTTCACACTTGACGATTTCCGGGCACAACTCCTGCACTATCTGCGGGATAAAAAAGATTTACTCAGGAGAGCACCTCTCGGTTTATACGCTGTCACCGCTCCGACTACACAGGCAGGCGCGCCTGTGGATGTTAAACCCGGGGTTATCTTCTGCTTAAAACAGGTCTTTGCGGAAGCAACCAATAAGGAAGGTGAGAAACTGAACCCGATCCATCCTTACTATCTTGTCTATGTGAACGAGGATGAGGTTGTTTCTATCGGGTTTACCAATCCGAAGCAGATTTTAGGAAAATTCAGTCAACTCTGTGTTGGTAAAGATAAAACTGATAAGGATCTCTGCCGTCTATTCAATGCGGATACTGAAAACGGTAGTGATATGACAATTTATGAAGTGCTACTTGACGCTGCATTAGAATCCATCCGTGCGGAGTATATTCGGAAAGTCAACGATCAACTTGATTCAAGCCCTGATGCACTCCTGCCCACTGCCGATAGTCAGATTACAGAGGAGACTGAATTTGAGTTAGTCACGTGGCTCGTGATCGCTCGCTAAAGATAAAAAGAAGAACCTATATGAATTCAGAAAGAACAATTAAGCAAAACATTGAGAATGCATTAAATAATTTCCTTGACGAACAACAATCGCTAAGGGATGCCTCCACAAAATTCCTAAACAAACTTGGTTACTACAGTCAGCGAGTCAGTCGCGACGAATTTGACAATGAGAGGTTTAACCGTCTTTTTGAATCCGCACTTGAGACCAAAGACCCATCTAAAAAACTGAGTATTGACGACTGGAAAGATTTTAACATTATCTTCCAAATATCTGATGAGGAGATAAAACAATCTTTATTTCAAAGCAACGAGATAGATGATGAATTGTTGACCTCCTACATGTTCGTCACTGTTCAACTTACATGTCCTACCTACACGCGGACGCAACTTGCTAACATCACCCGTTTTATCAATAAAGAGTTCCAAAAACCGATCATGGTTATATTCCGATATGGTGCTGTTCTCTCCATTGCCATAATCAACCGCAGACGTAACCTCCGTGACGCTACAAAGCGGGTTTTGCAAAAGGTGACGCTTATCAAGGATATTAACTTGGAGTTTCCCAAACGGGCACATATTGACATCGTATCGGAACTGGACCTCAACCGACTCATTCAAAATCAAGGTGTGCGTAACTTTGATACACTCCAAAAGGCATGGGAAGGGGTTCTCAATACAGAACCGCTTAACAAAAAGTTCTATAAAGAGATTTACGAATGGTATCAATGGGCAGTTGCGGAATGCGAATTCCCGGATGAAGATAATGATATGCAGGTCATTCGGATGATAACGCGCCTTCTCTTTATTTGGTTTCTCAAAGAAAAGGATCTGGTGCCTGAGGACATTTTTGATATAGAAAATGCAGAGGCATCACTAAACAGTTTTTCAATGGAGTCATCCGATTACTACCAAGCCGTGCTGCAAAATCTGTTCTTTGCAACGCTCAACACACCAATAAATGAACGGACGTTTAGTAGGCGCAATTCAAGTACCCATCGCGACGCAAGTAAATATCGTTATAATGATCTCTTACAAAACCCGAATAGATTTCTGGAACATCTTAAACAAGTTCCGTTTGTTAACGGTGGCTTGTTCGACTGTCTTGATACTTTTGAGGCAACCAGCGATGGTGGTAAACGCATTGATTGCTTTACAGACAATGAAAACGACAGACGAAAATTGCAGGTCCCGGCAAAACTCTTTTATCAAGAAGATCAAGAGGATAAAGGTATTTTCGAAATTTTCTCACACTATAAGTTTACCGTTGAAGAAAACACGCCTGTTGAGCAGGAAGTCGCGTTAGACCCCGAACTGCTCGGACAGGTATTTGAAAACCTACTCGGTGCGTATAATCCCGAAACACGAACCACCGCACGCAAAGCCACAGGTTCTTACTATACCCCACGCCAAATCGTTAACTATATGGTAGACGAAGCACTCATCGCTTACTTCCTTCAGAAAGTTGAACCTTATGACAACGACAAGAAGGACTTAGAAGACCGTCTACGTGATGACCTTCTCGCCTATAATCAGCAAGGGAAGATTGAAAAACCTGATGACCATCTTATCCATCAAGACGAAATTCTACCGATGATTGAAGCGATAAACGACCTCAAAATCATAGACCCCGCTGTCGGTACAGGTGCGTTTCCGATGGGAATTCTCAATAAACTTGTACTAATTCTCCGAAAATTGGATCCGCAGAATGAACACTGGAAACATCGACAACTCACGCAAGCGGAAAAGATTGACGACCCTGAGAGCAAAGAGAGTGCTAAAAAAGCAATTGAGCAGGTATTCTCCGAAGCAAACCGATACAATGATTACGGAAGAAAACTCTACCTCATTCAGAACTGCATCTACGGTGTGGACATCCAACCGATCGCTACCACTATTGCCAAACTCCGCTTTTTTATCTCACTGATTATTGAGCAGGGAACAAACGACAATCAGAATGCAAACTACGGCATCCGCCCACTCCCCAATTTAGAGACGAAGTTTGTAGCAGCCAATACACTTATCGGTTTGAAAGAGCTGATGGAACCTGAATGCAAACTGTTTCTTGAAAACGAAGATATTCTACAACTTCGACAGGAAATTGCGGTACTTCGGAACAAACACTTTAATGCAAATACCCGCCAAATCAAGTTAGGTTATATAAAAGCGGAGAAAGAATGTCGAGAACATTTGGCAGAAACGTTGGCAGCAAAGCACGCGGAATGGCGCGAGCAGATACAAAATAAGATAGAAGATCAGGTAACCCAATCTCAGCTGCCACAGGAACGAGCGCAACAACTGCGGGAAGAGTTGCAGGAAGAATACGCTGCTCACGAGGCAAAACTCGCAGCAGGACTTGAAGAGGCAAGGCGAATTGCTTACTGGGATGCGTATGACCAAAACGCTGTTGCCGAGTTCTTTGATGCTGAGTGGATGTTTGGCGTAAAAGAAGGATTTGATGTGGTAATTGGAAATCCACCGTATTCAAAAGGTGAAAATGTTCCAGAAGATAGGCAACATCAACTTAACTCTTATTACGGTTGGGGAGGGGATTTGTACGATTATTTTATCTTTGCCGGTTTTAAACTTGTTTCTGAACAAAGGATTTTTACGTACATCGCAAATGATAGTTTTGTCACTTTTTCAACAAAAAGAAGGATTCGTGACCTATTTTTGGAAAATCAACTAATGCATCTTGTCAAAGCACCAGCAAATACATTTGAAGCTACTATCTATACTGCCATTTTTATTTTATTAAAACGAGAAGTAAACGATTCGCATTGCTATATGAGTGCAGAGATGAACTTTCCTGACTTTGAGTATATTTCAAATGGCGAAGTGGGTTACTCAACAGTCTACAAAATACCTGACTGTAAATTTCTACTGAATGCAAAAAACGATTGGGTGTTAAGGCTTTTTAACTTTGAAAATGTGGGGAAATATTGCTTAGTTTTGGACACAGGTATTCATTCTGGAAATGTCAGAGATAAAATTTTCTTTAAGGAAAACAATGGAAGCAGACATCGACTTTTACAAGGTAAGCAGATTCAAAGGTACTCCATTCAGTGGAATTCTCCGAAAGCAAAATACAAGTATTGCAATGTTGACTACGAACCACTTCCCATTCCTGGTATTGGACGTGGTGGCAAACCAAGTCCGCACAATGAGTACTGGCATTTTTGTGGTGATATTGAGAACCATCACCAACCAGAACGTTTGCTTATGCGCCAATCGGATGACGATTTAATTGTTGCTTATCATAGTGAGGCTGAGTTAGGGCGTTTTTATACAGATAACACATTACATACGATTCTTTCAAAATCTAAAAAAACTAATCTAAAGTATTTTTTGGGATTATTTAATAGTCGTCTGATGAACTATATCTATCATTCAATATCACAAGAAAAAGGCAAAAGCCAAGCACAAGTGAAAATTAAGGTTATTAGAGAATTGCCCGTGGTTGTGCCAACAGAAGAAGAACAACTTCCGATTATTGCTTTAGTGGACGAAATCCTTGAAGCGAAAGCCGCTGATCCAGATGCAGATACCACTGAGCAGGAAAATGAAATTGATAAACTGGTGTACGAATTGTATAATTTAACGGAAGATGAGATTGTTATTGTGGAGGGTGTCTGAATCGCAGATTTTCTCGGATTTCACAGATTACGCGGATTAGTCTTCTGCTGTGCGGATATCCTAATCCTATGAAAAACACCTTGAAATAACAAACAAAAAATCCGCGTAAATCTGCGTCCTCCACGACAATCCGCGATCCAGACAAAAAATAATCCGCGTAAATCCGCGATTCAGAAACGATGAGATTGCCATTGTAGAAGGTACAGATATAATAGTGTAAAATATTTCCAATTTTTCCTTGACAAACACTAATTATTATGTTATAATAAAATTAACATAATAATTAGTGTTTTATTTCATTATACCATTTCTAACATATAATGTCTCTTTTTTGTAGCATAAACTTCCAGTTTGTGCCATGAAGAATGACTACCCTAACAACCGTAAATGCGACAAAAATTAATAGAAATGCTATCACACACAGCAGCATCAAACAAAGAGGCAAAAAAAAAAAAAGCAAAAAACACGTCACATTCCTTATACTGACTGGGTTTTTGCACGTCACTGTGACGTGCAAAACGTCCTAAATGTGACGTGTAACGTCCTAAATGTGACGTGCAAACGTCCTAAATATGACGTGCAAACGTCCTAATTATACACAAATTAAGGCACATTATGAACATAGATCAAGCAACACAAGATGCGGAAACATTAAGTGAGGAAACACCTGATACAGAAACACTTGAAGAATCGCTAATCGAACTCGCTGAGAAACTTGGCTGCGAAGAAGTCATTGAGACATATCACAAAATCACTGGCGAAACCACCGAGGAAGAGGAACTCTTTGATGCCAAATCTTACTCGCTTGATACGACCCTGGTCCGTGTCCGAATGAAAGAACGCAACCTTGCACTCAAAGACGTACAAGAACAAATCGGTGTCGCCTATCGAACCCTCATCCGTTGGCTCAACAAAGACGACTTCCCAAAACATCAGAATCTTGTCAAACTTGCTGAAATTTTAGAACTTGAACCTTATAAGTTGGTATATAGGTGGAAAAGATACGGGAATAACCTTCCCAATGAAAATAATGATGCACTACGCTATATCCAAAGACGTATCGAAACCGTCGTCACCGAAATCCTTGAAGACAAAGAAACATCAAAGGAGAAAAAACTTGACGCACTCGTCAAATACCACAACATCCTGCTCAAAGCAACAAAATAGACAGGACTTACGCATTCCCCGCACTTCCGGGGGATAAAGGAGGTCTTATAGTAAAAACCGAAAATATGTTTACATTTCAATGAACAACAATCCCGACACCATCTCGCTGGCAAGGCGGGGAATCATGGCGAATACCATACGCGTATTCGCCCAATGGCAAGGGCCCCCATAGCGATAGCGTATGGGGAGACTACCGTTGATTTGGTGCTAATCCGCGATTCAGATTAGCACGTTCCTACCGCTGCCTCACAGAATGTTTTTCTTGACAGATTTAAAAATTTTTTGTAAAATGATTGATTGAGTTTTTAAGCTCATCTGCAACAGTAAAACAGAATACCATTTCTGATATATAATGTCTCTTTTTTGTAGCATAAACTTCATAGTTTGTGCCACATGCCGCTTCATTTCTAACAACCGCTAATGGACAAAAATTGATAGAAATGGTAGAACAAAGTCACTTAATAGAGGAACAGAATGAAAAAAGGAATATGTATCGGGTCATTGCCCGGTGACTCAACGAATGCGCGGTTTCAACTTGCCAAAAAAGCCGGGTTTGATGGCGTTGAAATTGGCACTTTAAGAACCGAGACAGAACGCACCGAAATAAAACAATTAGCAATAGAAAACGGAATTGAACTGTGCAGTGTTATGAATGGCAAACACTGGTCACACCCGCTTTCAGATGCGGATGCTGAAGTGCGTCAAGTTTCACATAACGCAATGCTTGATTCTCTTGCAACAGCAGAGGCTATCGGTGCAGATGCAGTGCTGCTTGTGGCAGCAGTTGTTAATCCAAAGACGACTTATGAAGACGCCTACCGTCGTTCCCAAGAAGAAATTCGGAGATTGATTCCAGCTGCAAAAGAAAAAGGACTCACCATAGCGATAGAAAACGTGTGGAATAAATTTCTGCTGAGCCCGATAGAATTTTCACGTTACCTTGATGAATTTGAAAGCGATGCTGTTTCCGCTTATTTTGATGTCGGCAATATCGTAGCGTATGGGTTTCCACAACATTGGATCCGGTCGCTCGGTTCTCGTATTTCTAAAGTGCATGTGAAAGGTTTCAATGCCAATGAACATCGGTTTACCTATCTGATTGAAGAGTGCACAATTGATTGGAACGCAGTGATGACAGCACTAAAAGATGTCGGCTATGACGACTACATGACAGCAGAACTGCCAGTGGGAGCAGACGACCCGGAAGCCACGGTACATCAGATTTGTGAAGATATGAATAGAATTATTGCCGGAAAGGTCTAAACGCTCAGTTTATAATGGAAGTTATAATTCAACCAGATTATCATCAGCTAACTACGGTAGCCTCTGAAATAATTCGCGACGCACTCCTAAAGAAACCGAACCTCGTTTTAGGTTTAGCAACAGGCAGTACACCGATAGGGCTTTACAAAGCGCTTGTCCATCTGTACAAAGAGGAGGGACTCGATTTTTCAGAGGTCACTACCTTTAATTTAGATGAATACGTCGGAATCCCATATCAACATCCACAGAGTTATCACACATTCATGGCGAATTACTTTTTTGACCATGTCAACATTCCAAAAGAGAATCAACATATTCCGCAGAACACTACGGAGAATCATGAAGCATTTTGCGAAGTGTATGAGGAAACGATTAAACGTGCGGGTGGAATTGACATTCAGGTGCTTGGCATCGGTACAGATGGGCATATCGGTTTTAATGAGGCGAGTTCATCCCTTACATCACGGACTCGCATAAAAACCCTATCGCGGAGTACCCTTGAGGCAAATGCTGCCCATTTCGGTGGTGATGTCAACGCTGTCCCAGAAATGGCAATTACCATGGGCATCGGTACTATTATGGAGGCGAAGCAGTGCCTACTTTTAGCAAACGGTGTTTCTAAAGCAGATGCGATTGTTAAAGCAGTAGAGGGACCTATAACATCAATGGTCCCAGCATCAATCTTACAGATGCATTCAAAAACAGTAGTACTAATTGATGAAACCGCGGCTTCAGATCTCAAAGAGGTTGAGTACTACAAGCGGTCTTATGCAAATAAACTAAAACTTCAATATCAGTAGAACCGTCCTTCGCTTCAAACGGACTAAAGATAGTTAGAAATTTAGCTAATCATTGCACAGTCCATATTCTTTAGCTTTCCGTTGGATAGTGCGTCGACTAATATCAAGAATTTTCGCAGCTTTTGCCTTGTTATTATCAGCATATTCAAGGGTAGCTCGAATAACTTCTCGGTTAATCTCCTCAAGTGACATGCCGACTTCAACATTAAGGTGGGAACTTCCATTATCAGAAGAATCAGTTTTGTGGAGGGTTGGAGCTGAAGGTATGATAAAATTCGTTTCTGCTACAGTTTTGAGGATACGTTCGGGTAGGTCCGTCAGCTGTAAAGTCTGTTGAGTTGACATCACGACAAGCCCCTCAATGCAGTTTTTCAACTCGCGTACATTGCCGGGCCAATGGTACTTCATCAGCGCTCTAACAGCTTCTGGCGTAAGGGTTCTCAAAGTTTTTCCGTTTTCTCTACTAAATTCTTCAAGAAAATCTTTGACAAGCAGTGGGATGTCTTCAACCCGTTCTTGAAGTGTTGGTAAGTTAATGGAAACGACATTGAGTCGATCATAAAGATCGGGTAAAAATTCACCCCTATTACAGGCAGCTTCTAAATCATGGTTCGTAGCACAAATAATCCGCACGTTAACCTGAATTGTTTTATCTCCCCCTACGCGTTCGAATTCACGTTCTTCAAGCACACGTAGGAGACGAGCTTGATTGGAAAGACTAAGTTGAGAAACTTCGTCAAGGAAAAGTGTACCGCCGTGAGCGAGTTCAAATCTGCCTTTACGCTGGTTATATGCACCACTGAAAGCCCCGCGTTCATGTCCAAAGAGTTCGGACTCTGCCAAATTCTCATTAAGCGTCGCACAGTTAAAGGCGATCAAATTACCCTGTCGTAAGCTCCGATGATGTATCGCACGGGCAACCAGTTCTTTACCAGTCCCGCGAGCACCATATATCATTACTGTCGCCTTTGTCGGTGCAATTTGGGTGGTCATTTCGCGAACCCGTATGAGTTGAGGCGATTTCCCCGTAAGTCTGCAGAGTCCCTCCTTTTCATCAATTTGTGAGCGGAGTTGCCGATTTTCAAAGGTAAGTCGTTGATTCTGGAGTGTTTTCTGTAAGAGCGCCTTCAGATGAACAGGATTCAGCGGTTTGTACAAAAAATAAGTGCCTTCATGTGCCAACATAGCTTTGATACCGATATCGGTTTCTAAAACGTTGGGGGCAGTAAGAAAAATAATACCGACATCCGGATGATGACGCGTAGCCGCTTCCAAAAGAGCCAATCCATCAATCCGTTCTGCTTTCAGAGGTGCAATCAGAATGTCCATTGTCAGATGCTCAATCCGATGAAAAGCCTGATACATATTACTTGTGACAATAATATTGAGCCTTTCGCCATCAAGTGCTTGACAAATCACTTCACGTTGTCGCGTGTCAGCATCTACAATCAAGACGTTTTTTTGGATGTCCATTTGCCACTCTGTCTCTCTTTGAGAATTACAGTATAATGAATACACTATCTTTAAGTACTGTCTTCTATAAATTATACCTAATGCGTCTACCCTTCGTCAACAAGAATGTTGTTGTGAGACTATTTATGATGAACTTAAAATAAATAGGCAGTTTCGCACCGGTCGGTTTCCTCACCTCACATTTCACACCCGGTAGGCGAGGTTTCCTAACCTCGCCAGCGTAGAGTATCCATGTAATTCCAAAATCTACCATAAACACCCTGCTTTTTGAGAGTTTTAGTTGACTTAGAAACCATACTTGAGTATACTTATTGACATAGTTTCCATATTTCACCCATTTCTGTTGTGAGAATTCATTTTTCTATAAAATCAACAATTTTTATGTGGTGAAATTTAGAGACTATTCATTTGTAAAAATTCAGGACTTACGCAATTTGCTCGCTTTTTAAGCGTTACAGTGTGTTTAATCATAATTCATTGTACGTTCTTTAGCGAGTCCGTTTAAATTTGCTGTGTAAGTCCAGAAATTGTTAACTGTTTTTGACATACTGGAAATTTCTATCATTATTAAATACAAAGGGGCGATGTAAATGAATGACGATTCAAAAAGGTTGTATTTTCTCGGCGGTGTAACAGCATTTTTCAGCGGACTTCTCATGATATTTTTAAGCTATTGGTTCGCCTTTCGTCCTGAGACAACTCATGATATTATGCACGGAGTCGGTGTAATCATGCTTATTTTGGTAGTACCGACGGTTGTTGCTGTTACTGTTCTATTAATAAAAGATGTAAAAATAGGGGCACTTTTGGGAGTGGGGTTTGCAGTACTTTGGATAGTGTTGGAACTGACGGCGCACTGTTCCCAAACCGCACCGCTGAAGATGCTTAATGAATTGATACAAGAAACAGCATCAGAAAATTTTGGCAGTAGTTTCAAAGAGGTATGGAAAGAATGGGGAGATGCGCTTAAACTGATTAGTGCATTCTCATTTTCTGTAGCAGCCCTCTGTTATGGGGTATCTCTACGCGCGTGGGGAAATCCTGCTTCCGCATATCTACTGATATTCTCCGCTATTGTTTTTGCGATAACGTTTGCTCCATACGTGAGTTTCTATTGGCACATTTTGATCCGAGGGATTGCCTTCTTATTTTTAGCGGGTGTACTAATGCAGGCATCCAGAGAAAAGATTAATGAGGAATGGGAGGTGTAATCTCTGTTAGCCAGATCAGAAATTTTGGCACTGTAGGTGTCATTTGTAGAATTATAAGTAGGGTGAGCGGGACACATATTTTTTATCGTTTCCTGGAAATGAATGATATGTTGTCCCAGCTACTCTCTTTCTGTGTCTGGGGTGTCTACCTCGCCCAACAACCGTTCTAATTCAGTCAAGAGATCTGTGTCTTCCTGTTCTTCATCCGTATCGCCCCTGTCATTTTCGTCGCTGTCTTCTGTTCCGAGTGTCTCTAAATCAGATCGAAATTCGATGAGGTTACTCAAGTAACGTTCGCGCGTAATATTTTCTGCTTCGCCGTGCTCTTCACGTAAACATTCACCACAAAATTCACCAATCTGTTGAATTCCAACGTCAATTTGCTGCAAAGCAGTATTAGGATCATCTTCTTGCAAGCTCAATTCCGCTTTGGCAATACTGTTCATCATAATCATATATCCTTTATACTGATAACTTTGCCAAGCGATTTCGGATGGTGCGTATTCACGGGCCAAATTGGTTACAGCAAGATTGGTGTCTGTGTCTCGGCGCACATCGCCCCACCGTTTAATACCTGCAAAGAGAAGATATCGAGTATAACGGTAAAAAGATTCCTCAAACAAAGTTTGCCACTCCTCTTCTGCTAATTCAAACCCCTCTCGGGTTCCGTTCTTTTCTTCGTATTTTTCTAATTTTCCAAAGTAATATTCGTAGTATGAATCCATTCCATGAGGACGCGCACCATCAGGGCGGCCCGTAGCATAGATACGGGAAACCGTGAAAGCGTTCGGTTGTACGACAACTACTTCTCTACCATCTTCAATTGTCAAAATCCGGATAGGATGATCTTCGTCAAGGTTAAGTACCTGTAAAAGTCTATCAAGGGCTTGGACCCATCGTGTGTTTCTTTGAACAGTATCGTTTGCCATGTTTTACCTTACCTATGATAATCTTGGAGTGGTTTGACTGAAATTTCTCCACTTTGTAGTGCGTCAATAGCATTAACGGCAGCCGCAGCACCTGGAATAGTTGAAAAGATCGGAATATCGTTCTCTATCGCCATCTGACGAATAAGTAGTTCATTAGTTCGATGTAAATCGCCTGTTGGCGTATTGATAATCAGATCAACCGCATGATTTTTAATATAGTCGTGAATTGTCGGTCTACCTTTGCCGATGCTATACACAAGTTGAACGTCCATTCCGTTCCGGAGAAGCACTTTCGCTGTGCCGTGTGTCGCGATGAGTTCAAAGCCCATATCCGTAAGTTTTTTGGCAATAAAAATAACAGAGCGTTTATCCTTGTTCCTTACACTGATAAAAGCATTTCCTTTCAGAGGTAACGTATATCCACATGCTTTTTGTGCCTTGGCGAATGCGCGGGAAACATCACTATCAATGCCCATGACTTCTCCTGTCGATTTCATTTCAGGCCCCAATCGTGAGTTTGCTCCGGGAAATCGGTTAAAGGGGAAAACAGGTGCTTTTACACTAAAATAAGGCGGTTCAATTTCATTTGTAAACCCGAGTTCGTCAAGTGTTTTTCCTGCCATCACCCGCGCCGCCAATTTTGCCAGAGGCACACCGATCGCTTTACTTACAAACGGAATCGTTCGAGAAGCACGTGGATTTACCTCAAGCACAAAAATTTCATCATTCTTAATCGCATACTGCACGTTCATTAATCCACGTACGTTGAGTGCTTTTGCAAGTGCATAAGTGTACTCCTTGAGTTGATCAATTTGTTCGTCAACCAGTGTATAAGGAGGAAGCACACAATCACTATCTCCAGAATGAACCCCCGCCTCTTCAATATGCTCCATGATACCACCGATCACAGTTAAGTGTCCATCAGAAATTGCATCTACATCTACTTCGATTGCTTCTTCAAGATATTTGTCAATCAGTACAGGGTGTTCAGGTGAGGCTTGCACTGCGGAATCCATATATTCTTGCAGGAGTTTTTCATCGTAAACAATCTGCATAGCACGCCCACCAAGTACAAATGAGGGGCGAACAATCACAGGGTATCCGAGCGATGCAGCAATAGGTGCTGCTTCCTCACTTGAGGTTGCTGTCCCATTTGGCGGTTGCATCAATCCGATTTCGTCTAACACCTCTTTAAAAAGTTGGCGGTTTTCAGAACGAGCAATGTCTTCGGGACTTGTGCCAATTATTGGAACGCCTGCATCTTTCAGTGCCATTGCGAGATTGAGAGGCGTTTGCCCACCGAATTGAACAATAACCCCGATAGGCTTTTCTTTGTCGTATATATTCAAGACATCTTCACATGTCAAAGGTTCAAAGTAAAGACGGTCAGAGGTGTCGTAATCTGTGCTTACTGTTTCGGGATTGCTGTTCACCATGATGGTTTCGTAGCCGTCAGTTTTGAGTGCCATTGCGGCGTGCACACAGCAATAGTCAAATTCAATTCCTTGCCCGATGCGGTTGGGGCCACCACCAAGTATCATGATTTTCTCTTTATCTGTAGGACGCACTTCATCTTCACTTGAGCAAGTTGAATAGTAATAAGGTGTTTCTGCCTCAAATTCTGCTGCGCAAGTATCAACGGTTTTGAAAGTTGCTTCAATACCAAGCGTTTTACGGGTTTCTCGCACTTCGGCTTCGGACACATCATAGATTTCAGCGAGTTGTCGGTCTGAAAACCCAAACTGTTTCGCCTGTCGTAAGAGAGGAACGGCTTCTGCATCTGGCTTACCGTTTTCTATAAAGGGTCGTGTCTGTGGTGATGAAAGATGTCTTTCAAAGTGAACAATTTCTTGAAGATTATAGAGGAAAAACGGATCAATATGTGTATAAGAATAGATGTCATCAATGCTCATCCCACGTTTGAGGGCAGATTTGATGTAAAAAATGCGTTCAACGTTAGGTATTGTCAACTTACTTGATAATTCTGAGAGCGGCAGCTCTTCAAGTGGGTGATTATCAAATCCGTACCATCCTGTTTCTAAAGACCGCAAACCTTTCTGAAGTGCCTCTTTAAAGGTCCCACCGATTGACATCGCTTCGCCCACTGACTTCATCTGAGTTGTCAGTGTTTCATCTGTACCCTGAAATTTTTCAAATGCCCATCTCGGAATTTTAACAACAACATAGTCAATAGTCGGTTCAAAGCATGCAGGTGTTTCTGCAGTAATGTCGTTTGGAATTTCATCCAGATTATAGCCAACAGCCAACTTCGCTGCTATCTTGGCAATTGGGAAACCTGTTGCTTTTGAGGCAAGTGCAGAACTGCGAGAGACACGGGGATTCATTTCAATGACAACCTGTTTTCCAGTCTTTGGATCAACAGCGAATTGGATATTGGAACCGCCGGTATCAACACCGATTTCTCTGATGATTTTAATCGCTGAATCCCGCATCTCCTGATACTCTTTATCGGTTAATGTTTGGATCGGCGCAACGGTGATACTATCCCCAGTATGAACACCCATCGGGTCGACGTTTTCAATGGAGCAGATGATAACAACGTTATCCGCCCCATCCCGCATCACCTCTAATTCAAATTCTTTCCAACCGATGATAGATTCTTCAATGAGCAATTCGTTGATCGGGCTTAAAGCGAGACCTGTGGAGACCATTTTCTGGTACTCTTCGATGTTATAGGCGATACCGCCACCTGTACCACCAAGCGTAAAAGCGGGACGTATAATTGCGGGGAAACCGATCTCATCAACAAGCGCAATTGCTTCCTCTGCAGAGTGTGCTATACCGCTATTAGGAACAGCTAAACCGATTTTTTCCATCGCTTGTTTGAACAACGCACGGTCTTCTGCTTTCTGAATCGCTGGGAGTTTTGCACCAATCAGTTCGACATCGTATTTATCTAATACACCCGATTCTGCAAGGGCAACTGAAACGTTCAAGGCGGTCTGTCCGCCCAATGTTGGTAACAACGCGTGTGGTCGTTCTTTCTCTATGACAAGTTCAACCGTGTCCGCAGTAATCGGTTCAACGTAGGTGCGGTCAGCAAAATCTGGGTCGGTCATAATTGTGGCAGGATTACTATTGACCAGAACAATCTGATAGCCCTCTTCTTTGAGTGCTTTGCATGCTTGTGTTCCAGAGTAATCAAATTCACATGCTTGTCCAATAATAATCGCGCCGGAACCTATAATTAAGATTTTTTCTATATCTGTTCGTTTGGGCATTTCTAATAGTTATCGGTTGTCTGTTTTTTAGTTTTACAACCTATCTCATAAATCGTAGGAGGGGTTTCTAACCCCGATCCACCGGACACGCGATCCAGCGAATTTCGACAAAATCGCATTTATGAGATACGCTGTAGAAAGAAGGTTTAAGTCTTTTTTTAATTCTTTTCCATCATCTGTATAAATTTTGAAAACAGGTAACTTGCATCGTGCGGTCCGGGTGATGCTTCTGGATGATACTGTACAGAAAAAGCGGGATACTCCCGATGTTGTATCCCTTCAAGTGTGTCGTCATTCAAGTTGATATGTGTAATATCAACGGTGTTCGGCAGCGAATCAATATCAACGCAGAACCCGTGATTTTGTGAGGTAATCTCAACCTGATCGGTTTCAAAGTGTTTTACAGGTTGGTTTGCCCCGCGATGTCCAAACTTCAGTTTATAGGTTTCCCCGCCAAGCGCAAGCCCTAAAAGTTGGTGTCCCAAACAGATACCAAAGACAGGCTTTTCCCCTAACAATTCTTGTATAGTTTTAATCGCATAGTCAAGCGGCATTGGGTCTCCAGGGCCATTTGAAAGGAAAACACCATCAGGGTTTGCTGCAAGAATTTCTGCTGCTGTCGTTTTCGCAGGCACAACCTGCACCTCACATCCATGTTCTGTTAGTTGTCGTAAGATGTTATATTTAATGCCGAAATCCATCGCAACCACACGGTATTCTCCATTTTCTGATGGAGTTAAATTACCTGATTGTAGTCCTACAGAACTTGATGGATGTTGATTCCACGCGTAAGGGTTTGGACAGGTAACGCGTTGTACCAAATCCCAACCTACTAAACCGTGCCATGCTTGTGCTTTTGCCACGAGGCTTGCTGCGTCAAAATCTCCATCAGTATCCTCTGTCGCAAGATATCCGTTCATGACACCGTGAACACGGAGACGGCGGGTTAGCGCACGCGTATCAATGTTCTGAATGCCGATAATGTCGTTTTCGGCTAAGTAGGTGTCCAAACTCCACTTTGAACGCCAGTTGCTATGATATGCGCTGTATTCACGCACCACGAATCCTTCCACTTGTGGACCGATAGATTCAATATCCACCTCGTTACACCCGTAATTGCCAATTAACGGATACGTCATTGTAACAATTTGCCCTTTATAGGACGGATCTGTTAGGACTTCCTGGTATCCTGTCATGCTTGTGTTAAAGACAACTTCACCGACAGTTTCACCTGTCGCCCCAAACTGTTGTCCTTCAAAAACGGTTCCGTCCGCCAATGCGAGAATTGCTTTCATATTTCCTCTTTGTAGAAAGGTTTTAACCCTGATTTCCCTCTCGGATTGTCATTACCGGCCATCCCTTCAGCTGCCAACCAGCAAATGGTGTATTTCGGCTTTTTGAACAAGATTTTTCCACATCAACCTTTGCGAACTTCTGTGTATCTACTAATGTAACATCTGCAACTGCCCCGATAGAAAGCGTCCCCCGCTCAATTCCTACGATGTCTGCTGGAATACATGTCATCTTTGCAACTGCGTCCTTTAACGTTAGATGTCCAACATCAACTAAATATGTCAGGACAAGCGGCACGCATGTCTCAAGTCCAATAATTCCGTTAGGCGCATCGTTCATGCCGAGTGCCTTTTCATCTGGTGTATGTGGGGCATGATCAGTAGCAATTGCATCTATTGTACCATCCCGTAAACCTTCAAGAACAGCGGCAATATCGTTTTGTGTCCGCAGCGGGGGATGCATTTTGGCATTCGTTCCCTGTTTTTCCACTTCTGCATCAGTCAGAATCCAATGATGGGGGCACGCTTCTGCAGTGACGTTAACGCCTCGTTCTTTTCCCCATCGCACTAATTCAACGGAGCCCGCTGTGCTAACGTGTAGAATATGAACATGTCCGCCTGTCAATTCCGCGAGCATGATGTCGCGTGCTACGATAATGTCCTCCGCAGCATTCGGGCTACCTACGAAATTTAGTTTTCTTGATGTCTCACCAAGATTCATCACGGCACCAGCATTCAGATTGTGCTCTTCACAGTGAACCATCACAGGAAAATCGTGTTCCGCACTTAACGTTAATGCTTCACGCATCAGTACAGAATTCATGACGGTAACACCGTCGTCACTAACACCGACTGCTCCCGCTGATAGCATGCCTCGTATATCGGTTAGTTCTTCACCAGCGAGGCTTTTTGTTATACTGCCCACAGGAAACACATTCGCTGCAGGAGATGTTTGTTGCTCCGAATTTTGCTTCGCAATGTCATAAATGTGTTTGATCTTATCAGGAGAATCAGTTACCGGCGATGTATTTGCCATGCAAACAACAGATGTAAATCCACCGGCTGCTGCTGCGGCTGTCCCCGTGGCAATCGTTTCCTTATGCTCAAATCCGGGTTCACGTAGATGAACGTGCATATCAATTAAACCGGGCATAACGGTCAAGTCAGTTGCGTCAACAATGTTGTTGGCATCCTCAGTCAATTTTTTCTCAACCTTAGCGATTTTGCCATTAACGATAAGAACGTCTCCCACCTCATCAATACTATTTGCAGGATCAATGATATGGCCATTGCGGATAAGCACACTCTCCATCTTTTTCTGGTTTTACCTCCTACCTGTCATTCTAAATCCGGTTCATAAATTATTGCAGAATCGACGCCGTGTTCTTCTACTAATTGTACTCTAACGAATTCTTTACGGGAAGTAGGTACATTTTTTCCGATATAATCTGCAGAAATTGGAAGTTCACGATGTCCTCTGTCAATTAATGCTGCCAATTGGATTGCCGCAGGACGGCCAAAGTCTATGACCGCATCCATCGCTGCGCGCGTGGTCCGCCCTGTATAAAGCACCTCATCAACCAAGATAACCCACTTCCCCGTAACCTCAAAAGATATTTCAGTGCTGCTAACCTGAATCTGTGTTTCGTGAAGATTGATGTCATCCCGATAGAGCGTAACGTCAATTGCCCCGACTGGAACACTGATATTTTCTATTTGCTCTAAGTTTTCAGCAATTCGGTAAGCAAGGGTATCGCCTCGGCTTTTGATACCAACAAGGACAAGGTTTTTAATATGCTGATGATTTCGCTCCAAAATTTCGTGGGCGATCCTGACTAAGGCGCGGCGAATTTCTTCCGCGTTCATGACTTGTGCTTTTTCGCGCATTGTGATACTCACGACGGGTGAAGCCGTGTGCTTCTTTCGGCACACACCCCTCCTATGTGATTCCCGCTTCAGCGTTCACTGCTTCTCATAGAAGTCTAACATGAACTCCATAGGCGTTTAGCCTCTCTGTCTATCCGACAGCGGAGGTTTCTTAGATTGATTGTAGCATTGACATCTCTATCTATTGAAACATCACATTGGCTGCAATGATACGTTCTTCCTGAAAGTGCTAAGTCTTTTTTCTTATGTCCGCAATTACTGCCCGTCTTAAAAGTAAGGACTTCGGTTTCATCGCTATTGCGCTGTTTCCCAAGAACAAACGCCTGACTTTCGCTCCACAGTAGGCCGTTATTCCGAATCAGATCGGTTTTATCGGGTATTACTCCGTGCGCACCAGGGACTAAATAATAAAATTTGTGGTAGCGGGACAAGACGTTGGATTTTTATACCATTTCTGATATATAATGTCTCTTTTTTGTAGCATAAACTTCCAGTTTGTGCCATCAGACATCACATTTCACAAAAACCGGTAATGCGACATCATTTTTTAGAAATGGCATTACTTCATAATCGTTGGACATGAACGCCACAGATAATAACGATGTTGGACAAGGTCTCACTTGCAACTCACCACATACCATGCCACTGGTAAGGATAGGACTCTATCAGAGAGATAAAGGCAGCATTCCTATCCAGCAAGTTGAAGATACATGCAAAGTCAAGTTTTTTAACAATAAACTAATTAACCGTCTACATCCTACAAGCAAAAGCATGGGGATTTGACAGAATGGCGTTAAACAATATTGAAATAGGAAAAAAAGAAGTTTTTGGTAAATAGAAGTGTGAAATACTTCCATATTCAAACCCAAATTATTCAATAATTTGTGCCGTGAAGTTAGAATCTGTCTCAATTGCTTGAACCAAAGCTTCAGTTTTAACTTCACCCTTTTTCACTTTTACAACAGCCTTATTATCAACATGAGAAACACTGACGACCTCTGTAACACCTGTGACCTTACTGAGTGCATCCTGCACTGCGGCGACACAAGTGCTTCACGTCATACCTGTTACTGTCAGACTAATTTCTTCAATAGCAACTTCAGTTTCTTGCGTCTGTTCCGCGGATTCTTCTGCCTGTTCTGTCGTCTGTTC
This sequence comes from Candidatus Poribacteria bacterium, assembly GCA_965221425.1. Taxonomy (GTDB): domain Bacteria; phylum Poribacteria; class WGA-4E; order WGA-4E; family WGA-3G; genus MSPOR6. The sequence continues at coordinate 4,459,836 of OZ244889.1, forward strand.
CGCGGGTTGTTCTATCTGCTCTGTTGCCTCAGTTTCTTGCACCTGTTTCGTTGGTTCTTCTGTAGTATCTTTTGGCTGATTGGCACATCCGAAGATAACTGCCAGCATAACGATACAAATAAGTGCTTTATTTAACATTTAGATTAATTCCCCTAAGTATATAGATTGACCACAATCATAAAGAACTTTTTTATTTTATCCTGCGGGTTATCTTTTTACTATTCCTCTATATGTGTATTGGATATTGAACAATTAGTGTAAAACAAATTAGATGAAGGGCGAGGAAAACCTCGCCCCTTGCAAATCGTTTAGTTGACGACTGTTGCCGTGAAGCGAGGATCTGCTTCAACAGCTTTAATCAGAGCATCGTTTGTAACTTTGCCCTTTTCAACTTTAACGACAGCCTTCTTAGTGGATCTGTTAACACTGACAACCTCTGTAACACCCGTGACCTTACTGAGTGCATCCTGCACTGCGGGGGGACACGAGCCTCATGTCATGCCCTCCACCAGAAGTGTCACTTCTTGATAGGTAGCTTTTTGCGGGGTTGGAACCGATAATTCTTCCATCGGTTTCTCTTCCGCAACCATTGTGGTTTCTCCAGCCATTTCTGCTTGTTGACCGATCATACCACACCCCATCAGGAATGCAAAGGCAACGAGAGTAATCAGCGTAAATCTCGCGATATACATCGTTTTACCTCCTTTGTGATTTACGTATTCATATTATCATATTTTTATTATGTGTGTCAAATCTTTTTTTTACAAAGCAGGGTTATTTAGTTTTAAGAGTTTTCCGTTATTGAGGTTTACTCAAGTTAGTACCCCAGGCCGGTAGGTTCGGTTTCCTAACCGCACCGCATCCTACAAGGAGAGTCGCTATGAGGGTTTTTGATCCAAATCCGGTTCGGTTAGGAAACCGAACCCGACAAATGCCAAACGCGCATTTGGCGTTGATTCACCGGGCCTGGATGCACGCTAAATTGAAACCTATGGTTTCGCTTATGCTCTGCCCAACTTACAACTATTCTAAATTAGAATCAATTAGGCTTCTCGCGGTGAGCATCAAGGAATGGAAAGACCTTTTGGACCCGTAGAAGCTGCTTCTGAATCGCTGCTGCCCGCTCAAATTGCAGCATCGCGGACGCACTATTACGTCTTGACACGAGATTCGCTTGCACTTTTTCATATTCTCCATCAAGCAAATTAATAATGTTCATTATCATTTCTCTGTAAAGTTCGCGAGTGATGAGTGCTGCACAAGGCGCATAACAACGTTTCATGTCGTATTGTAAGCATGCCCGATATCCTGCCATAGGGGTTATCATTTCTTGGCAGGTGCGCACCATAAAAATCCGCTGTAAAACATCAATCGCTTCATCTGTCCAGCGTCTACTTGATAGTGGGCCGAAATACCTCGCGCCATCTGCTTGCGGCTCTGGCACCCTTTCAAGCCGAGGGAAATCTTCAGCTATATTTATCCGAATATACCACGTTTGTGTGCCATACTTCTGGGCAGAATTATAGGATGGTTGATGTTCTTTGATTAGACGCGATTCAAGGAAAAGTGCTTCCTGTTCTGATTGGCAAACCTGATAATGCACAGACGTTGTCCATCTGATAAGCCGTTTGATTTTTGAGCGGCGATTTTTAACGTTATGAACGTAGGAACGTACCCGCTTGCGCAGACATTTCGCCTTGCCAATGTAAAGGATTTTACCTGAGGCACCGTGGAAAAAGTAGACACCCGGCTCCGAAGGGATGTCTTGTACCATTTCTTTCGTTAGCATTTCTTTTTTCGTATCTATGTTTAGAAAACATTGAATAAATTGTTTATCGGATTGAGCAGGTGGCGTGGAAACATGTAGATGCCATCTCTAAAAGGAATTGACATTGTACTCAGTATCTGCTAAATTGCTTTGGCAGGAATACAAAATGAATAAGGTGAATTTCTCTATTATAGTGAAATCCAAAATATGTTTACACTCCCTGGTAGGTGCGGTTTCTAACCAATGCAGAATACCATACGCGTATTCTGCCGTATTTACATAGGTTCGGTTAGGAAACTGAACCTACCGTTGTGTCCAAGTAATTATGGATTTTACTATAATATTATAGAGAAATTTCGTACAACGTTTTTAGCAGTGTAGTTTCCAACTTATTAAAACACCTTAATATAAAAAAAAGACTACGTATATAAATAAAAGTGGTTACAAAATTCTTACGTTTAAAGACTACGTATATAAATAAGATGTAGTTACAAAAATTTTACATTTTTTGTCAGAAAATCTAAAATTTTTGTTTTTAAACAGAAATTTTGTATAATTTAAATAGAAAGGATAACATTCAATGGGACGATGGGAACCAACCGCTGATCAAAAATCTCAGTATGAAACCGAAGGTTATTTCATTCTCCGTAATGTCATTTCGCGTGAACTTGCCACTGAACTTCGCGGTGTAATCCGCAACATCATTATGTTACCTGAACCGGGTAAGTTTGTTGATTTAGACCCGATGAATCCGATGGAGGATACACCACAAGGAAGGATAGCCCGTTACCGTAAATTATCAAACTTCTGTGTTCAATCACCCCTTATCTGGCACAATATTCATGCAGGTGAAGAATTGCTCAATATCGCCCGCTACTTTCTCGGTGACGACATCATCATGAAGTTCAATAGCTGTTTCCTGAAACCTGCTCGGACCGGCAGTGCTACGCCGTGGCACCAAGATAACGGCCTCTGGCGCGATGGTGAGACGGAACCATTCAACTTCTGGATACCGCTTGAACCCGCAACGAAAGATAACGGATGCATGCAATTTATCCCCGGTAGCCACAAGACAGAAATCGTTGAACACATTCTATATCCCGACAGTATCCACGGTGAACTTCCACGTGATATAGTTGAGGAGATGCTGCAAAAACACGGTGTACACCATATTGAATTGGAACCCGGTGATGTCGTCTTTTGGCACAGCAGTATGTGGCACTATAGCCCGCCTAATCAGAGTGATAAGAGTCGTATTGCTGTTGCGGGTGTTTGGACAAACCCTGAGATCGTCAAGACGAGCAAGCGATTCTGGCATAACTTCCGTTGGGCAATGAAAAATGGTGAAGTCTGTACGCAATTTCCCCCAGAACCCGTTCCGATGGAAAATGACAATGCAGAAAAACCGAAACCGTTTCGTGCCATAAAGGAATAGCTGATGCAAAAACCGAACATCGTTGTTTACTTATCCGATGATCATGGATGGGAATACCTCGGTTGTTACGGCAACACGCACATTCAAACGCCACATTTAGACCGTATCGCAGAAGAAGGCATGCGCTTTACACATGCATTTACACCGACACCAACCTGCGCGCCTTCTCGTTCAACTCTGTACACAGGACTCTATCCTGCTCAGCACGGCGCCATGGGGAATCATACGGAATGTCATTCTCATCTCAACGCTTTGCCAAAATTGCTCAGAAAACTCGGTTATCGTGTAGCAATCGCTGGAAAAACGCATGTAAAACCGGAAACGCTCTTTGATTTTGAATATATCGGTGGATTTCTGCCAAAACGTGTTGAACATGCACGCAAATATCGCTCTGAAGGGCTTGATACTGCACCAGTTGAAAGTTTTCTCGCTACCCATCAGCAAGAAAATCCAAATCAACCGATCTGCCTAATTCTTGGGGATAGCAACCCACATGTTACATGGGAACCAAACAAAATCTATAGCCCAGATGTATTGCCCCTACCGCCCTATATTGCAGATACACCCATCACTCGAAAAGCCCTGACGAACTATTATCAGGATATCACAACGATGGATAAACGCATCGGTGAAGTTGATAAAATGTTGGAAACACACGGATATACTGACAACACACTTTTTATTTACACAACTGATCACGGTTCCGAGTGGCCACATTGTAAATGGACATTGTATGACACAGGTATTCGTTTGCCGTTTATTGCACGATGGCATGGTAAGATTCCTGCTAAGGCCATTGCTGAAGCGATGATTTCGCATGTTGACTTTTTACCGACACTTATAGATATCGCGGGGGGTGAACCATCAGAAGATTTAGATGGTAGAAGTTTTAAAGATGTTTTATGTGGACAGCGAACTACTTTTCGTGATAAAATTTACGGTACGCACACCCGCGATGGAAACATGAATGTTTTCCCGCAAAGGTGCGTTCGGAATAGTCAATATAAATATATTTTAAATCTGATGCCTGAAAATACTTGGACAACCCATTTTACAGAAGTAGAAGGGATTCCCGAAAGCCATGCTGAAGTATGGAACAGTTGGATAGAAAAGGCAAAAAATGACCCGAAAACTGCTGAACTTGTTTATCTAACACAGCATCATCCTGTTGAAGAACTGTATGATATAAATGTAGATCCTTACGAATTTGACAATTTAGCATTTGATGCAACATCGCGCCCAATACTTGAAAAGATGCGCGCAGATCTTCACCAATGGATGCAATCACAAAATGATGAAGGGAGACGTGAAATATGAGATTTAAACTTATTAACCAACTTGTCTACGTTGCGCTAATTTCAATGACATTTATATCTTTTGGTTGCCTTAATAACGATCAAGTTGCTGACATTCTAACACCAGTACCACAGGAACCGTTGCCGCCAGGAGAAGGATTATCAGTTGGCGTAGAAGCACCTGCTTTTTCTTTACCAGATGGTGATGGCAATTTGGTTGCTCTCTCCGATTATGTTGGACAAAAAGTAGCACTTGTCTTTTATGCAACTGGGGGCTGACCACACTGTCGCAGACAACTCGGTGAGTTGCAAAGTGGATATGAAAATATCAAATCAGAAGGTGCTGAATTGATTGCGATCAGTGGAGATACGCAATTTGGTGTGGGTTTAACACGAAACGATCTGCAAATTACTTTTCCGCTGCTTTCGGATAGCGATTTACAAACCGTTTCTGACTACAACGTACTTCAGCAGCCATCTGAGAATCTGGCGCGTCCGGCTACCTATATTATTGATGAAGAGGGTAAAATTGCTTGGACAGACCTTGGTCAAAGATACGGTCATCGAACTAACTCAGGACAAATTATCGCAGCATTGCAAGGATTGTAGACATTATAGTGAAATCCAAAAATATGTTTACACTCCCTGGTGAATCAACGTCTCATGCGCGTATGGCATTCGGCGGGTGCAGTTTCTAACCGCACAATTTTACATAGGTTCGGTTAGGAAACTGAACCCGCCGAATGCCATACGCGCATGAGACGTTGATTCGTTGTGTCCAAGTAATTATGGATTTTACTATAATTGATTTCCGGATTAAAGATGGACAAACCTTACACTATTATTCAACACAATGATTACGAACTAACTATCTATAACGGAATTGCTCCTCTTGATCCCAACAACGATAATGTTGATGTTGAAGTCACCTTTCCAAATGGAGACAGTTTCTCCGCTGTCTTTTTTACGCTTCAAAACATTGAAACTTTAATGAAGCAATATAAAAAGACAGATGAATGTGCGGATGGTCTCTATTTTTGGACATCTGATATGGTGATTGTCCAACAACTTTCTAAAAAAACTATCTGTGCGACAATTGACAAACTGCTGGCTGAAGATGAGTTTGAGTATGTTTTTTCCAAAAATGAAAAGTCTACGGAAATTTCATCTGACAATGAAGAGGATTATTTCAGACGCTTCAATAAATCGTTGTAAGTATTTTATACACTTTACTGCTCCAGAAAATCGTGAAGCGAAGCCCAATAATCTTTGGGATTCTTATGGTTTTGGCTTGCATGTGTTTTTAGACACACAGATACCATTTTTAATAGAGAACAGTTCGTTATTCGTGAAATATTGTCCCGCAAACTTCCAGTTTGCGTTCTATGGATGCCCAAACTAAATGAAGATTAAGTTTTAATAATGATTATTGATTCACATACACACGCTTGGCCACGCTGGCCCTACCAACCACCTATTCCCGATGATGAGAGTCGTGGAAAAGTCGAACAACTTCTCCACGAAATGGATTTGCACAACGTTGATAAAGCAGTGCTTATTTGCGCACGGATTGATAGAAATCTTGACAATAACGACTATGCTGCAGAATGTGTTCAACGCTATCCGGATCGCTTAATTCAGTTTGCAGATGTTGATTGTTCTTGGACAGATACATATCACACCGACGGTGCAGCTGAGCGGCTAAAGGCATCAGCGGAAGCATACAATCTAAAAGGATACACGCACTATCTCAGAGGTGATGACGACGGGAGTTGGTTCTTTTCGGAGGAAGGACAACGTTTCTTCCAAATAACCGCAGAATTCGGTTTGATCGCGAGTATCGCCATGGGAAGTCATCAACACGCGCCGCTGCGCAAATTGGCAGTACAGTTTCCTTCAGTGCCATTTTTGTGTCATCACATGGCAGGCGCGCGGGCAGGTGAGGAACATCCCTATCCACAGCTCCAAGAAGTACTTGCATCTGCTAATGTCCCTAACATTCACGTGAAGATGTCGGGGTTTGCTTATGTCTCACAGGTCTCGTGGGACTATCCGTATTCGGACACACATAGAGTTGTGCGTGCCCTCTATGAGCATTTTGGTGCCGGTCGTCTCTGTTGGGGTTCGGATTATCCTGTAGTGCGCAATTTTATGACCTACCAACATGCACTTGAAGCATTCCGTACCCACTGCACTTTTATCCCTGAAACAGACAAAGCGGAAATCTTAGGGGGTACCCTTCAGCGGTTACTCTCTGAAGCAGGACAATAGAACACAAATAACCTTTGATAAGTCAGCTGCTATATTCTCTTTTGTAGCGCAAACTGTTAGTTTGTGCTACGTAGATGCGAAACTGACAGTCAAATTCTGTCACAAAATTTCAATCTACGACTAACGATAAAACGAATAAACGGATACACCCCAAATCAGCCGAATCAACACCCACGTTCCACCAACTATGAATTCACCTAAAATAAGTCCCAAGAATAGAGGTAGGACTCTATGATAGAGGCGGATGCCACCAAACCTTAAAATAAGGTTTTTGGCAGCCCAACTAATGAACACAGAAAACCAGAGCCAACCGAATGTCCACATGCTGCTCGCAACAGCATAGCCAGTCGGATGAAACGGAAACATAGGAAAGCGCGTGCGGAGCCACCATAATAACCCTGTAAAAAGAAATCCTACCCCCATGAATGCTACGGCAGGAATATTCGTTTCGCTGGGATAATAAAGCCAAGTTCGAAGCCTGTTATATCCACCGTTCCCCAAACCCGGATTCGCCCCTATGTCGTAGGATACAACCAGATATGCCCAAAATGAGGCGAGGATACCGAAAAAGACAGCACACATCATTGCTATGACCATTCTTCTCGCCTTCATATTTGCCACCTCAACGAGCTTAAATCCTTCCAATGTATGGGGCATCGGATGCGCACGATACCCGCGATTAAAAGCGTAGTAAAGCGACATCATTGTTAGACTCTGTGGTGGAATTTTGCGTGAGCCAATTGTATCTAAGATAAACTGTCGAGGGTTTGCTACAAACATCTCATGCGTTGGCGGTCCGACTTCAGCACGCACACGGGTAATACCTAATGCAAGAAGATAATAAATAAGGAAATACAACGCAATCATCCAAACAGCCATCCCCCCATAGCCTGAAAAAATGAAAAGAAAAATAACGCCCGCCACCAACCCAGCTATTGGCCACCGATAATTTGTTGAATCTCGCATCTCAGACGTGAGATGCCCAGATGCAGATATAACATTACGATTCATTTTATATGTTCCTGTCAAGTTCTTAAAAACAGCAAAAAAATGCTTGCGTCCACCATAAAGTGCAAAGCAGGCAATAGCAAGATATGCGCCAACGCCTTGCGGTCCATCATACGGAAAACCGGGCAATACTTGGAGTCCCATCGCTCTACCTAAAATGCGTTCACCCTTCCAGAACAGATAGAAAAACCAGAGTGAAAACGACATCTCCAACGGCATCAAAAATGCAAGTCCCACGCCGAATGATAAAATATAGACGGGTGTCCATCCCATAGCGTCCCACGGTTTTTCTGTGAAGTACATACCGAGGTTTGCCTTACGAACCGGAATCTCTGGAAAAGTAGGAAAGAAGGCGTGGATACCATTAATCAGATCAATCCCGCCTGCAATCGCAAAACCAACCCACAGCATTTTGTTTTTAAAGAGCCTTCCATCCGAATGTGTCATTTCTATTGGTAGACGCACAATCGGATATGTTAATCTTTCCCGTTCAATCCACTGCTTCCGCAAAAGCAGATCTATGCAAATCATCACCCAAATTACTACCGACAAAAACACAGTCCACCATAAGATCGGTTCCCACCACGCAGCAAGATACTTTTTCGTATAAAAGGTTGTATCTCCATCATAGAAATCCTGCAAAACAGACAAGTCACTCAATGTCATCCAACTCGGCAAATATCGCCAAAAGAGTTGTTGCCATTCGTTTTCAGGCGTTGCAAACCAAAAACCGTTCGGAATCACAGGTACAATAGTCTGCATCATATCGTGCCCCGCAATCGCTGACGAAAGTGAGAGGATAACATAAATCGTAAGTAGTTCTCCCTGACGCAGCGCGAAACGGGGCAATAACTTATAGAGCAAGAAATTGAGGCATGTCAACACAGCCAACGTCACTACGACGTTGTAAATCAGAGACATCGTCGTGGGCAAAGTGCTCCAAAAACGAAGATGATTCGCCATAATGAAATAGGTATTGGGCGGGATTAATATAATACCGATGAGAATTGCGCGAAAGGTCACACCCAGATGTTTAGACTGCGGTGTTTCTTGAGGTTTTTGGGAATGGGCAGGTGGTGTATTTGTCATAAAATGGTTTGAAAATGAAGAAAAAACATCCACAGTTTATATGATCTGTTGCGTTAACACAAGGGAATTACAGTAAAAACCATAATTATTTACACACTACGAATCAACGTCTCATGCACGTATGGCATTCGTCGGGTTCGGTTTCCTAACCGAACCGGTGTTTATTCAGTCTCATAGATGCGGTTAGAAAACCGCATCTACCGGAAGTGTAAACATATTTTCGGATTTTACTCTATAGGAAGGAAAACATCCATTTTACTTTTCAATTGAGCAGCTTCACAGATTGGAATATAGCAATTCGGAAGTGATCATCTCATGTATAGGCGATTGCCCTTCTAAGTTATCAGGTGCTTTTCTACGGCTTTAGGGCAACCCGCCTGCACAAAACAGGGAAAATCGCAAAGCATAGTCCACAAAACAGACAAACGTTCCATATCCACAAATACGGTGTATCTGATTGAAGGATAGACAATAATGCACACAGTGGACTCAGTATGTCAAACATTGGAATGGCATTAAAGGGTGTTATCGGAAAAAGCGGAAGGAAAGTGATAGCTAAAATAAACCCATAACTGATACCTTTTGCGCGGAGACCTGAATGCCACAATGCAAAACCGATTCCAATCATAGTAAAAAAAATACAACTTACCAATATCACTATTCCACTTCTTATCAATTGTGACGCCTCTAATCCACCTATGTAACTTGAAAGCGCAAATAACGGTATAGTCAACCCTATCCCCCATAATGCCCAAATCACTACGGCAACTAACTTGCCACCCAAGATTTTCCAATTCGGCAACGGTGTTAACGCTAACATCGCCCCGTTTTCCCCACGCCTATTTTGATGATCTTTTACCGAAGGCGCGGACCGTTCCATATAAACCGCTTCAACGGCATGTGTAGGAACTGAAAATAGTGACATGAAAAGACAGATGATAAAAAACGTATAGGTCTGTTTTCCAACACCAATTGCCTTTCCCACCTGTTGCTTATTTATGCCTTGGGCATAAAATTCTACTGTAGCACCAAAAAGCAGAAGGGTCAGAACAGATAAAATAATAAACTGAATTATCCGATATTTGCGCGAATGCGTATATGAACGGAGGTCTTTAAGGATAAGGGCACACATAATTTTTAGTCTATCAAAAACGGTGTCAACGAAAAATATCAAACAGTATGGACATCCGTTTGAAGATGTTGAGGCTGGAATTGATACCTTCCTTTCCCGGCATTGACATGATAACAACTCCAGCAGCATTGGTCAACCGAATTTGGTATTTGCACCAGAACCATTCAATTGTCGCAGCGAATGAGTTGTAGACCAGGTAGGACTTGCGAAACCCGAAAAATATAAGAAGTTCAGAGTCAACATGTCGGGTTTCATAAGGGGCCTGCCTGTTTTTCTTTTGTCTGAATCGCGGAAAACACGGAGAACGCAGAGTACATGGAAGAGGACTATCCTCTGTCTATACACGTATACACGACACGTGAAAGACGGTTTGGCAGCTCAACACCCCTCAGCGTTTTCCGCGTCCACCGCGCTTTCCGCGATTCAGACAATAAAACCTGTAGCACAAACTTTCTAATTTGTGCTACAAAACGCAAACTAAATGAAGATTAAGTTTTTAATTGGGTAATTCTAATTTTTCCCCATAGGCGTCAATTTTAGAAAATATTTCTTGTTCTAAAAGCCCTTCTGAATAGGCATGACGATTGGAACTGTCCACATCTTAGTCCCGTAGGGACGATATGTTTATAGAAAAACGTTGAACAACGCCTCTTTAGTCCCGTAGGGACGATATGTAAAAAATATGTCGTTGGGATAACACATATCGTCCCTACGGGACTAAAGACATATATACATTTCATATCTATAAACATATCGTCCCTACGGGACTGAAGACACTGCCAAATGGATTTACCCCTTAAATTGACGCCTATGGGTAATTCTAATTTTTCCCAAACCCGGTAGGTGCGGTTTCTAACCAATGCAGAATACCATACGCGTATTCTGCTGGATATTTCCACGAATTACCTAATTTATTTTTTTATCTTCATAAAGTTTGCGGTACAAAAGTCAAAATCCGCGTTCCCCGAGATTCAAGCAACAAAAAATGCAAACTTTATGAAGATTGTGCTACTATGTGCCAACTTGCGTTATAATAAAAGGCTTTTTACTTTTCAATATCGCATGTTATACTATTTACTATGAGTATGTTTCGCGAACACTGGCTCGGCGGGTTGACGGCTTATAGTACCTTCTTTGTGGTTTCACTTATAACAACAATCTCCGTTTCAATCATTTACGGTTTACCATTCGACTGGAATCCAACTATTTCACTGGACCCTCTCGGAATCCTTGGGTGTTTTATCATTGCTTTGCTGTTCGGATTGTGGCCTGATGTAGATATTAAGAGCAGGAGCCAACAATTTTTTTATACCGTCCTATTTGTACTAAATGCATCACTTATCCTCTTTCTGCAAAGGTATTTAGAAGCAGCAGTTTTAGGATTATTTGCGATGCTACCGATTCTGAGTAGACATCGGGGATGGACTCACTCAAAGCTTACGATGATCCTACTACCGAGTCTGTTTTTGGTGATTCCAATTTATGTGGAGTACCCGAACTGGGCAACCGGGTGGGAAAAACTACCCGAGATTTTTGATTCATTGGTAAAATGGGAAGGACTTCCCGATACCCTGCGAGGCGGTCTTACATTCTATCTGGCTGGTTTGATTGGATACGCGTCACATCTGCATCTTGATGGTATCTTATTCCGTTCACGCAAAGCACAACAGCGCAAAGCACGGACGAATCAATGAACAATACAACACGCAACATCCAAAAATTACGTAAAGATCCTCTCATGCAAGTGCTTCATGCTTTTGCTAAAACACATGAGGTTCAACTCTACCTCGTTGGCGGTAGTGTGCGGGATCTGTTGCTAAACCGTCCAACAACAGATTGGGATTTCACGTTAGAATCGGAGGCTATTCAATTTGCTAAATTGTTCGCTCGCAGCATCCGTTCCCCCTTCGTCCCGCTCGAAAAACAGCTGCCTACTGCCCGTGTTGTAATTAAAAAAAAGCGACTTGCTCCGACTGAATTGGACATAGATTTTGCGCAATTTAGAGCCGCAACCCTTACGGATGATCTGCTTTTACGCGACCTGACAATTAACGCAATGGCAATTCCCCTTGAATCGGTTATGGAATCGGATAATCCTGAAGTAATTGATCCCTGTAACGGTAGACACGATTTGGCGACACGTCAGCTCCAATTTCCCAGTGAGCAAGTTATACTTAACGATCCCTTGCGTCTAATGCGAATTTATCGATTCGCAGCGCAGCTGGACTTTGAAATCCCCCAAAAATCCATTGGATTAGTTCAAAAACATAAGCGCCTATTACAGGAAGTCTCAATAGAACGAATTCGCGACGAGTTTTTGAAAATTCTTAACGTTGAAAAAGCGACACCCTATTTGTGGCAAATTCTTGAAATTGGTTTGTTCACACCCCTTTTTCGAAATCTAATACAGACAAACACTTTGTGGCAACCGTTAGAAAACTTTGAGGACAATCCAATTCCTGAAACGCTTTCTTCTTATGAAGATGAAATCAGGACATACCTTAGTGAAGAATTAGGTTTGTATGCTAACCGGCGATCATTGATTAAGCTCTGCTTACTGCGGCAAGGAAATATTATAAGGATCGGCGAACTACTTCGGTTCAGTAAGAAAGCAAGGCAGTTTATGAAATGTCTCGTCGCGGGCCATCGCCAACTTTCAGATAAGGAACTGACAAAGAAACAGATAGTTGATTTTCTAAGAGCTTCGGAGTCTGATTGGTGGGGTAGCCTTCTGTGCTCAGCGGCGGTAGAGCCGATTCCACCAGAAGTACTCAGAAAAATTGTGGACACCTACTACGGACATTTCTTACCTATCCTCAAACAAGAACGACTTATTACAGGCAGAGACATCAGTAAGAAATTCCATATCAAGAAAAGTAAAAAAATTGGGGTGCTTTTGGAACAAATTGAGGAACAGCAGTTTTACGGTGAGATTAAGACGCGTGATGAGGCACTCGCTATGGTGGAAGCGTTAATTCGTCAGGGAGACAATTCCTATAAATCAGGTTGACGTTTCCGCAGGAATTTCGGGATGAGAGATACTAAAAGTAAAAGAATTCCTGCTATAGAAAGATAAATCAAAGTCTTAGACAGATTCCCTTCGCCGCTGACAAGCGCACCCCCAATTTGCACGTACGCTATAGTGCCAGGCAACATAAAAATCGCTGAAACAAGCATGTATGTTAAAAACTTAATTCTCGTTAGTCCATAGGCGTAGTTTTGCAAATTAAAGGGGAAAATAGGGACTAAACGCGTGAACATCAAGATACGCCACCCTTCCTGTTCCACCTTTTCATCAATTTTTTGGAATTGGGCGTTCCCCGAAACCCAGTTTTCAACAAGTTCGCGTGCCACATAACGTGCAACAAGAAAGGCAAGCGATACCCCAGTCACCGCTCCAATCCAAACATAAACAACACCCCATACCGGACCGAATGCCACGCCTGAAAGCACTGTAATCGGTAATCCCGGTAAAAAGAAAAGTGTCGCGACAATATAAAAACCGATATAGACTAATGGCGCGATTATGCCGAACCCTGAAACCCATTCTTTGATCTTGTAGACATTCTTAAGCGCAATGTACTCTGTTACACCGAAATACCTTAACAGAGAATAGATCACAGCCATAACACCGATAACAATGACAAGTCCAATTACCTTACTTTTACTTTTCATTGAATTTGGCAATTGCCTCCAAATAGGCTTTAATCTGTGATCGGTATCGCGCCGGAATTCGGTCATTCTCAATTGCTTGCGCGTAATCGCGCTCAGCATTTAGAACAACATCGCTAAACGGCAAATAGTCAGGTTCAGTGCTTGCATTTCCTGCTTTTCCAGTGAATACCCTTGTCCTGCTTTGCGTATCTGATGCAGTCTCTGAATTTATTTCCAGATCATTTCCTGCAATTTCTAAAGACGGTGCTTCATCACCGGTAAGAGGTTTTTCGGTAGTGTTTTTGTCAACAGCAGTTGTCGTCCCATTGCCAGAAGGTGTAAAATCAGAAGGACCACCTGTTGTTTGTGTGCCTTGTGTCTCTTGATTTCCAGATTCTCGGCCTGGTGCACCATCACTATTGGCAACCCCACCCGTAGGTTGATGCGTTTCAATCCCCGCCAACGCAATATCTTTTCTGCTCTCCGTGAGTTGTGCTTCAAGTTGATTGAGTTGATTAAGTTTTTGAAGGGCATCAACAATTTCTTGTAACGTGTCTGGAGAAACAGTCTTGCCCTGAACTTGATCTAATGCGCGACTTAGATCCCCTTGCGGAACATTCTTCGCCAATTTTGCGAAAAGCTTTGCAAGTTCATCTCGGAGTTCGGGTGCAAGTTCCGCCTGCCCTGCCAGACGTTCAAGTTCGTTTGTGAGAGCGGTAGAATCCATGCCCTTGAAATGCTGCGTTGCTTGTGTCGCTTGCGCTATCGCCGACTCATCTGGAAAATCCGATCTCTGCTGTTGAACCTCACTATTTAAAGTTCGCAGATGCTTTTGGGCAGTTGTAACATCTTTAACATTCTTTAATTGTTTAATTGTTTTTCTGATTTCGTCTTGGATTATTGGGTTTTGAATATTCCCAAGACCATCCGAAAGATTTTCATTTGCCTTGTCAATCGCTTCACGCTCGGCAACTGTTGGTGGTTGCGGCAGTTCATATTGGTAAGGCACAGTAAAAGAGAGACCGATAATTAAAAGGGGAATTGGAATCCATTTTAGGAATCGCGGGCGTGTGTACGGTATTATCTCCGCCACATCTGTGTTTGCAACACCTTTTGCAGAATCAAGGACTTGCAGTTGTGCTATCTCATCTTGTCGGTTTTCCTGTATCAATTCCAACGATGTACTGACCCGTTCCTTGAGTTCCAGATGTTCATCAACATGACCCGCAATATCAGACAACGTTGAACGATGCCTAAAACTTAGACAGAAACCGAACACAACTGCCACAATAATCACGAAAAGTGTGATAGGTATCATAGAAAATGGAAAAAGAACGAGACGAATCCCAACAAACAACACAGCAAGAAAACACATCCCAAAAAAGATCGTTTGTGTTACTATCTGAAAGATGGTTTGCACACGTGATCGAGTTCGTAGCGTTTTTAGGCAGTTTGTGATTACGTTTCTTGAGTTTTCCATTTCATCTTCTCCGTAGCAGCAAATACGCTCTCAGGTTTAATCGCATTCAGATTTTCGGATGCAACATCCGCATGTTCGTCCCATTCCTTCGGGGATAACGTTTTCATAAGTTTGCACCCTTGCCGTGCAATTACAGTATGCATGTCCCAGCGTGGTCCCCACTGCATTGGATTTGAACCGCCAAATAAGGCAATCGTTGGCGTTTTGACTGCAGTGCTCAGATGCATCGGTCCTGTATCGTTACTGATGTAGAGATGACATCGCTGCAAAAGTGCAGCCAGTTGCATCGGTGTTATATCGTTAACGATAACTGGTGAACACGCCATTTGCTTTGCCACATGATGTGCAAGTTCACCTTCACGCGGTCCAGACGTTATGATAATATGTGCGCCGTACGCTTTGTGGAGCATGTCACCGAGAGTGGCAAAGTTGTCTGCTGGCCACCGTCGGTAAGCAGTTGCAGCTCCCGGATTCAGTCCAATGATAGGTTTACTATCATTCAGATTTTGGTTTCCAAGAAAATCATTAACCCATGCCTTACCTACATCATCTACAAACACTTCCGGTTCATCATTTACAACTTCAATATCAAGTGCGCGCACAACATCAAGGTAACGTTGTGCTTCGTGCTGTGCGGTGTTATTCTGTACAGCGATATGTAAAAGTCTTTTCCCAGCAGTATTCGTTTCAAAACCGATACGGAACGGAATTCTGGCAAGAAATGTGTGAAGCACTAACCGAAAAGTCGGTTGTAACACGACTGCCATCTGGAATTTTCGCTGAACAATTTGATAGATTAGTTTCGGCACTGATGATTGATAGGTTAACACCTCATTTAGATGCGGGTTTGCGGATACTAAATCTTCTCGTGTCGGTGCTACCATATAAGCGATGTGTGCCTCTTGGAAATGTTGACGTAAAGCACGGACAACAGGTGTTGTTAAAACCGTTTCTCCCAGCGGTGCAAGTCTGATGATTAAGATGCGGTTGATTTGCTCAGGAGCAAACATCTTGAAACTTCTTTTATTCCTATTATAACCTAAGTTGCCATCTTGTAGCACAATCTGTTAGATTGTGCCTGTGAGGACGCAAACTAAATGAAGTTTAAATAAATATTTCGGTAAGGGAGCGAGGTTAGGAAACCTCGCCAGCAGCAGGTGTACATCTCTGCTGGCGAAGTTTCCTAACCTCGCCAAATCACCCAATTTATTTTTTAATCTTCATAAAGTTTGCGCTACAGAAGTGTCCCAATAATTATTGGTTTTACTATAATTGCTAATTTCTTCTTGTCACGGTATAATACCTCAAAACAGGCAGGGTGTCAAGGTGAAATCATACCTCCAAGCGTTAAAAGAAAGATATTTACAGGGTTGGGAACGGCAAACAACGGTAATTTTGCTTGCTTCTGCTGTGCTGCTAACGTTGCATAGAAAATATAGTCAGACAAGGATTTTTCGCACGCATTTAGCAGGTTTTTTTGATGCTCTGCCATTGGAGAAAAGCCATCCATACTATTACTGGTTTCTCTCAACTGCGCTCACGTTGTTTCTGATTCCTGTGCTTGTTGCTGTATTCGGTACGAAACAGCCCCTAACCGACTACGGAATTCGCTTGGGAAAACAAAAACTCGGATGGTGGGTGACGTTAGTTGCCTGGGTTTTGATGATACCCGTAGTTATCTTAGCAGTTAAAGTATATCCACCTTTTTTAAGCAAGTATCCATTAGGAAAAGCAGTCGCAAGTAGTTGGATAGCTTTTATACCTTATCAACTCGCCTACGGTGTCTACATGTTTTCGTGGGAATTCTTCTTCCGCGGGTTTATGCTCTTTGGATTAGAGAAAAGATTTGGAAACTATAGCATCTTAATACAGACTATTCCATTTGCAGTGATGCATTTTTCTAAGCCGTTGCCAGAAGCGCTTGGTTCAATTCTTGCTGGTGTCCTGCTTGGTGTACTTGCATTGGAAACCCGTTCCTTTGTTTATGGTGCAGCTATTCACTGGCTTGTGGCTATGACGATGGATACAGTCTGCGTCATTATTTCGCAGGCTTAAGATTAACGTTTCATTTTGATAACCCAAGTTGCTACTTATGTAGCACAAACTTCATGAAAACTAAGTAATTATGGTGAAAAATACAAATAATTATACACTTACCTCCCACGGTAGGCGAGGTTTCCTAACCTCGCTGGTGCAGAGTGTATAAAAAATTCTAAAATCTACTATAAATCAATAATATTTCATTATGTATATTCAGACCATTTTAAGTACTCTTCAGTCCCGTAGGGACGATATGTTTGTAGCAGCGCGAACGACTCATCCCTTAGTCCCGTAGGGACGATATGTTTTGAAACACATTGACAATAAATATGCCGTTCCTACGGAACTCAAAAGGGGATGGACAACATTTTTCTATAAACATTGCGTCCCCGACAAATACCATACGCGTATTTGGCGTTGATTCACGGGACTGAAGAGATTTCCACGTTTGGAAAATCCGAAAATTGACAGTTATGGTTCGGTTAGGAAACCGCACCCACCGGCCTAGGATATTAACTTTTAGTAAATCTCAATAACGGAAAACTCTTAAAACTAAATAACCCTGGAAACCTAAAATTGCCCTATTGTGTGTATGCAACAATTATGCTATAATCCCACTATATCTAATAAATCACATCCTACAACACATTATTCTAAATTTCCGCTGCTAACGCGGCACGGTGACAATTATCACAAGGAGCAATAAATGTCAAAAAAACAGTTCAAAGTTCGCGCAGCACATTGCGATTATCGTGCAAGTGAAGAGGAGATTTACCAAACCCTCCGCCGTATTACTGACCCGCTTACCCGATCTTGGAAACCAATTGAGGCTGCCAAAAAAGTTGTTATCAAATTCAACATGATGAAACCGCATGAGCGTATCATCTATTTTGAAGGGCGCCGCCGCGAATTAGTAGACGATGCAGTGTGCCGCGCGGTGCTGCGATTGCTCAAGGAACATACCACAGCACAACTTATCGCTACCGATACAAACCCATATACCCACG
Organism: Candidatus Poribacteria bacterium; assembly: GCA_965221425.1. Lineage (GTDB taxonomy): Bacteria > Poribacteria > WGA-4E > WGA-4E > WGA-3G > MSPOR6. The sequence continues at coordinate 4,478,015 of OZ244889.1, forward strand.
GACATCGGATGCCTCCCGGTTTCAACTATGAACACCACCTCAAAGAATTTGGTGTGCAGTTCGTTGATTCAAATCTACCACCGTTTAAGGTTTACGATGTCCCCGGTGGCGGGTCAATGTTTGACCGCTACACGTTGAGTGCCTGTTTTGACGATGCTGATGCGGTTGTTTCCGTTGCAAAGATGAAAAATCACGCATTTATGGGAATCACTTTGTGCACTAAGAACCTCTTCGGTTTACCACCGATGCTGCTCCCCGAAGGAAGGACACGAAGCTATTATCACCACCTGATCCGTTTGTCTTATGTACTGCCCGATCTTGCACTCATTACAAAGCCGTGTCTCAATATCATTGATGCGCTAACGGGACAATGGGGACGCGAATGGGGTGGCGAAGGCAGAATTTGTAACGCGCTCATCGCGGGCGATCACCCAATTTCTACGGATACCGTTGGCATGCACTTGATGGGACATGAGCCTGCATCCGACTGGCCTACACCGCCCTTTAAACGCGATCGCAACCATATCCTCATCGCTGCACAACGCGGATACGGCACTGTTGACTTGGATGAAATTGATTGGGAAAGCGAGGTTACAGCACCCCTGGCAGAGTTCGATTCAGTGGAGACAGATACTTCAGAAATGGTTGCCAATTGGCGACGTACAACGTGTGAACAAGGATTAGTTTATCTTGAAAACCAGAAGGACATGGTAGACAAGTATCGCGGAGATTTCATCTATTTACAAGGGGGTGAAGTTGTCTGGAGCGGTCCGGATCCGTCAAATTTGGGAAGTCGGCGCCAACTCAGTGGGGAAAAGAAGGATAGCGCGCTTTGGCTCAAACTCGTTGATGCTGAGGAGCACGAAGGGGAACGATTTGATGTCTATGAGGAGTGCCTGAAAGACTTTGCAGCCTAAAAATATGGAATTGTCGAAAGTTTAAGTAAATATTTCAGTATCCATATATCGTCCCTAATGAAGATTGTGCTACAAGGTGGCAACTTATGTTATTATAGAAGTTTGCGTTCCCACCATGCAAGGTAATCAGCATCACTTATCTCAGGCGAGAGACCTCGTCCCTTCATACTTTTTCTGAAACTTTCCATCATGTTTTCATCCCAATAAGTGGTAATTTCATCGGATTCAGGGGTTTCACCCATGTCGCCTGTTGCTTCTATCCACGCATCCAATTTTCTATTCAGATCATTCCGCATTGCGTCATACCTTTTATCGCCTGCAAGGTTATTAACTTCATCTGGATCTGTTTGTAAATCATATAACTCCTCGGTGGGACGTGTCTGTTGTAGGAAATGCTGTTGCGCTTCAGACAACTCATCTTTTTCGGCTAAGATACGGATCAATGTCCAGAGCGGGTATTGCAGTTTCTTATAGCCGTTAAATTGCATATAAGGTAGTTCAGGATGATAGTTTCGAATAAGCTTATAACGACTTGTGCGGATACAGCGAATACGATCATCCGTTCCATCACATCTGTCCCGCGCTGCAAAGACAGCATCGCGTGATTCTGCATCCGGTCCGAGGAAGATTTGCCCTTGCACATAGTTCGGAATATCAAGTCCAACGAGAGAAAGCGTCGTTGGTGTCAAATCGACACCGCTGACAAGTTCATCGCTCACAACCTCTGCTTCTATATTCCCTGGCCATCGGACAATCAGTGGAATGTGGATACCGCCATCATAGAGAAATTGTTTGCACCGAATATGGGCACGCCCATGATCACTTATGAAAAAGACGATTGTATTTTCAGATAACCCCTCAGCGTCCAAACGTTCAAGTATTTCCCCCACCTTCCGATCCAAAATCTGAATGCTTTCAAGATAGAGTGCCCAATCCTTGCGAGTAAGCGGATGGTCAGGATAGTAAGGCGGTAATTGAACATCCTCAGGATTAATTGGACGTTCTGGATCCGGTTTAAATACGCGATGTGTGTCTGGGATGTTAATTTGCGCATAAAAAGGTTGCCCCTCTGCTCGTTCAGACCAATCTATGCCGTCGAAAGGTTGCTCACGTTGAAAGTTAAAATCTGTTTTACCGCGCCGGCTATAGGGAGGCCCAGGACTATTGCATGTGAAATATCCAGCCTCACGGAAACAATCGGTGATAAGTTTCATATCATCCCGCAGCGGTTTTTCACGATTACTGCGATGGTTGTGCGCATCAAAATGGGTTTGATATGTACCCGTAATTAATGCTGAACGACTTGGAGAACAAACAGGACAAGTCACAAAAGCGTTTGTAAAACGTGTGCCTTCTTCCGCAAGACGATCAATATTCGGTGTTTGCACAGCAGGGGTGTCGTAACATCCTAAATCGGGTGAAAGGTCTTCACCGTATATCCACAGAACATTCGGTTGAGTTGTTGCCAAAACTATCTCCTTTTATTTAATTGTGTATAATACCAAATTAACGCGATTCCACTCGGTAGGCGCGTTTTGATGAAGTTTAAATAAATATTTCGATAAGAGAACGAGGTTAGGAAGAAATCAACGGTATGAATCATGGCAAATGCCTTATGCGCATTCGTCTTTAGGCATTCCCCGCCTCGCCAGCAGTGGGATAGGCGTGTCTCGTGTGGACCGAAAATTACCGAATTTAAAAATTAATCTTCATACAGTTTGTGGACTAATATGCACAATCTAACAGATTGTGCTATATAAGTAGCAACTTAGGTTATATTACAATGTTCGGTTTAGCGTGCGCTCAACCTGCAATTACTTTACTTCGGGCAAATTAGCATCCATGAGATATCCGATCGCACCGAACACCTTTTTTAAATCGCTGATTGTAAGGGCAGTTTCGTTACGCGTAAACTGATCTCCATCTAATTTTCCGAATTGCCAAAATTCGCCATCTGTTACAATTCCGTAAACTGTTCTTTTATCGTCATCGTTGATTTTTTGAACAGCAACCAATTCAGCTAAACACTGTCCCCATCCCTTTATAAAGTCGTTTCGTTTTGCTTCTACAACAATAATGATCGGAGTCCCTGGTACCGTTTTTCCTAACTCTGATTTGGTTGAGATCAAATAGTCAGGTGTGCCGCTGAGATCCTCATCGTAAGAAATCAATTCATGACTCCACAATGCAAACCATTCCACATAGTTCTTGTAAACGTCCCTAAGTACTGGGTAAATCACATTTTCGCAACGGGATGCTTCTGATGAAAACACGTTGATGTGACGCTGGCTGAATTCAAATTCCTCCAAAAATGCTTGGGAAGGTTCAATATTCACATATTGCATATATTCGGATTCGGTATATTTGATTTTGAAGGTTTCTTGCACTTGGGCAATCGAATTGAAATCGGTAAATGCCATCTGATGAGTCCTTGAGAATGCTGTGTTTATAAGTGTTCTGCTTTGGACCTTTGCAAGAAAATAGTACCATGTCTGAAATTAAATGTCAATCAGAATTTGGTTGCGATATATGTTGTTTGAAATGAGTTTTTCAGGATTGTGAGTATCACACAAGATAACAATAATCCTGAAGGGAATTATCATGCTGGAGTCCAAAATATTTGGCTTTCGCTTGCAAATGTAGTATAATTAAAACATCAATCAGTGACAGATAATGCAATCTCTATTAACCTTTAATAGAGTATCTGTTTGTCCAAATTGCATAGAGGACTTTTAAGTTTTAATGCAGTGAAATAAACTATACGGAGAAAACGATGAGTGAAGAAACTAAATATCAGAAGTTAAAAGGCGATCCTCAATTGTGCTATCACAACAACCGTGGGATTGAAAAATGTGAAGCAGGTGAATTTGATGAAGGTATTGCAGAATTTAACCAGGCTATTCAGTTGTCCCCCAAATTAAGTGTTCCCTATTTTAATAGAGCAATTGCTTTTCAAAGTATAGGACTTAGTCTCTCTGCTGCTGCTGATATTCAGATGGCTAAATTGTTAATCCGATTACTCAACAGTAAATGACTATCTGGGATTGTTGTTGAGTGGCAAGTCTAATTACACAAATATTGAGGTGATAATTATGAGTGCAAAATATGACTATGAAGGTCTACCGTTTAAAAAAGTTATTGCTAGATCCCTGATCTCTAAATTATACCCAGAGAAGGGTTATCATTCAGTACAAGAAATTAAAGATGGTGTTCTTCAATACCACTTGGAACATGGTGGAGCACCACCGAAAATTAAAAGTTTGTATACGATAGTCTACAAGATACTGCGAAAATTTGAGGAAGAAGGAAAAGCAAAAAGAAAAAACGGGAGCAAGTCGTTATGGAAAATCCTTTCAATTGCCAACAAAGATGAAGTAGATATATTTCATGAACTTAGAATACGTGATGAGCGAATTGAGAGATTAGAAACAGCACTTGTATTAGTACTTACTTTAACACAAAACCGTTATGTCGGTTTGTCGGCTGAGGAATATCTTAGTAATATCCATGATTACCACGCAGAACGAGTAGAAAAACTTGTCACAGAGTGTGGAAGCGCAAATAAAACCATTGAAAAATTGATTGCTATCGTTGACAAGCATCTTAACTCTAATGATGAATGAGACCTATGAGCGACTTTACTTTGGTGGCAACTTGGAAATCCTCCGCGAGATAGATGATTAACGTATCTGGCTAACCTGCACCACCCTTCAACAGCGATTGCTGAATGGTTAGTAGTGTTTCGCTATTGTCTGAATCAGGATTAATCGTAGATTAATGTTCATCTATCTTCGCTTTTTTAATTCACCCCATGTTATAGTTAACTTCTTGCGAGGATTAACAAATTTAGGATCGCCTTTATCTTTATCTGAATCATCTTCTCCAAGCTCCAAATCTTCATTTTTATTGGGTTTCGGAGTATCTTCTTGTAAATTGATTTTTCTGAAAATTGGACGACTATCTAATAGCACTGCTTCTTCCTTTAATAGTCGCATCCTGCCTCCCCATTCAGCTGTAGTTCTGCCCCAGGCAATTACAGTGCCATTCAATGATTCTGCAACGTTATTGTGTCCAGGATCAAGCGCAAACGCATGGCCTAACTCATGAGCGACTACACCAATATAATGATTGGGCCAATCGGTGACAATATCCTCGTAGATAATGGCATTACCTCCCCATCTTCCAGCATGCCATGTATGACTTAAACGATTACCTCCCCATCTTCCATTTATCTTTATGCCTCCGACAACAATGAGATGCACATTGTCACGAGATTCTATATTCTTCTGATTACTAAATTCAAATGGAAGTTCCGACTCAATGAAATTCCTATACACCGTCCGTATATCATCCCCCAAAACAGTGTATCGCTTAGTGTCATGTTCAGCATTTACAGTATGAATACGGAGTTTGCCATCGTCTCTATTCAACTCTAATGGAAATGTTTGATCGGTGAAACCATGACGAGTCATTTCAGACTGAAAATACTTCTGAATATCTTTCATTATTTTATCATGATATTCATGATCTATGTCTGGAGCATCTGTAGGTTTAAAATATATTACATGAACATCAAACTTTGCATTCGGTTTGGGAGTTGGTTCTGGAGTAACTATCTTTCTAAAAATAGGACGACTATCTAATAAAGCCGCTTCAAAATCAAGTAGTTGCATTTTATCACCCCATTCGGCCGTAGTGTGTCCCCACGCAATGACCCTGCCATTGAAAGATTCTGGCACATTGTTATGACCAGGATCAAGCGCAAATGCGTGTCCCAACTCATGTGCAACTAAACCAAGATAATGCGGAGGTGATTTTTCCTTTTGTGTCATATTTACTAAAGCATTGCCTCCCCATCTTCCATTTTTCCACGTATGCCCTGCTCCTTTCGTTCCCAATTCTTCTATTCGAACACCGCCTACTACAATTAAGTGAACATTATCTCTTGACTCCACATTAATATTATTATTAAACCTAAATGGAAGTTCAGGTTTAATTGTTTGCTCAAACATTATAGCCATAGTATCCCTAAAATAATGCTCGCCATTATGCTTCCCATTAATTATATGAATAATGAGTTTGTCATCCTCATCTAACTCTAATGGGAAAGTTTTATCAGTAAATCCATGCCTCGTCATCTCCGATTGAAAATATTGTTGTATATCCTTCATTATAGTATCATGGTATGCATGATCTATGTCTGGAGCATCTGTAGGTTTGAAATATATGACATGAACATCGAATTTAGCAGTGGATGATAGAGACGATACTGAAATTAATATTAGGGTCAAAAACGTTAGTAGAAGTCGGCAGTGTTTCATGAGGGATCCTTTGTTAGATATTAGGCTAATTATTCAAAATTTTCCGTTTCCGTATAAATAAAAGTAATCCTGAAAATTCCGCCAAATGTCATAAGCGTATTTGGCGTTGATTCATAATCTTGTAAATCCTGGTTTAGACAAGAAGGCGGAGCACAGAGACCCGCCCTACAATGTGTTTAATCCATTTTATTCATAAGGATTATCAGACGTTCTCACCTTAATCGCTTCAGGTGTCAATGCCCCGAGAGGTGCTTCTCCCTTAAGCACACGTTCAAAATCATCCACAATCATATCCGCAACGCGGAGGTTAGCATCTTTTGTTCTGCCTGCGATGTGCGGTGTATGCACGACGTTATCCCTATTCCGCAGTTCATCATCAATCGGTACGGGTTCTCTGTCGTAGACATCAAACGCACCAGCGAGTTCGTTTTTGACAATCCGTTCGCGCAGCGCAGCCATATCAACAGCGTGCGCACGTGTAATAATAACAACCAACGCTCCTTTGTGCAGATGAAAAATACGTTCACGGTTTAGCAGGTGGCGTGCTGATGGAGTCGGTGGAACAGAGACAAAGACAATATCTGCTCTGTCAACGAGTGTGTCCATATCAACACGTTCCACATCCCATTCTTGTAAAAGTTCGTCAGGAACGAATGGGTCAAATCCCATGACGGTAGCGCCGAAGGCTCGGCACCACTGCGCGATTTTCCTGCCAATTTGTCCAAGCCCTATCACACCTATCTGTTTAGTGCCGAGATCACCGTTCACAAAGTCAGGATCATCACAGAATTGGTGCGCAACAGGAAGTTTGTCCGGTCCCCATATCGGATCGCTCCAATTCCACAGCTTTTCGCCTTGTGCCATCTGCATGTGCCACTGCGCGGTTCGGCGTAGCGAAGATAAAGCGAGTCCAAAAGCACATTCCGCCACAGATTGTGCCCAAGCACGGGTAGATTCAATCACAGGAATACCGCGCTCTTGAAGTTTGGCGTACGGGATACCGTGTCCTGTGTTGTCTGTCATTGTGCCGAGTACTTTGAGTTTCGGAGCATTATCAATGCATGCCTCAGTAAGGCTACCGCCCCAATGTGAGATGCCAATGACCTCGCTTAAATCCACTTGTTGATGGAGAGGGTCTTTACTGGTTGTATTGAGAACGAGTGTTACACCTAATTCTTCAAGCCGTTTTACCATCTGTTCGTGGACGAAGGGCCATGAACCTTCTAAACCGGGCGAACGCGTAAATAAAAATTGGTGTGTTGCCATTCAATGATTCCTCCTATTAAGAAATGAGAATATGTGGAACTGTGGGGTATCTACCGCGACGGTTGCCATAAAGCGTAAGTCCGCCTCTGTTTTCGGCGTTCCCTTTAACTTCATAGCGCACGGTGATTGCCTCCGCAGAATCTTCGTTTAAGCACGTTTCCTTATCCAATTGGACACGACACAAGTAGCCGTAGTTGCCAAGGTTTTGGTGGATATAGGTGAGAACACCGCGTGCATCTGCTGGGCAATCAGGGAGTGTCAAAGTCTCAACTTCAGTGCCGTTTACAGAGATCGTAACATCCGATGGATATTTTTCTGGCTCTGTTTGCCGTGAACCACCGTTTGATGAAGATGCCTCAAAGACGAGTTCCATTTTTTTAATTTCGTCAGGGTTGAGGTCTGCGGGTAGCGGTATCTGATATTCAACGTATCCAGCACCTTGTGCGGTGAGGCGTTGTTCCGTTACTTCGGATGCTGAATCCCATTTGCTGGTAGCTATGTCTCCGGGCAGATGAGAAAGGGAAGTGAGTCCTGATGTATCTTCCAAAAATATCTCGAAATTGATGTAATTGCGTGCTACAACCGCGCCTGTTTCATCGGATACCCATACATGTAACGTGCCAACTGCGGCGTTAATATCCGGGATAGTAAGTTCCAGTTGATGCACCTGCTCTACCTGATATTGTGAAAAGGGGATTTCAACACTTCTGCTTATACGTCCATGCGTCAGTTCACCGTTTTTATCAAGGGTATCCAGTTGCCAGTGGAGCGTAGCACCGTTAATCGTTTTGTGTGAGAAGTGGCTGGCGTATATGTCTGCCTTTATCGTGTCGCCGGGGGCAACGGTAGTGCCGGGTGGATAATCAATCGCAATGAAATCAAGGGTGTTGATGTCATTGTAATCATATCCGAATTCCTTCACTGACCGGTCGTAGTTCATAAAACCGTTATGTTCCCACTCAATGTCCTGCAGTTCGGTGTAGACATACCCGCAGATTTTGGGATGGAGACGCAATTCATTTGTCAGATACTTAAAGCACCAGGCAATATCTTTATCACCTGCCCCCGCACTAATGCCTCCGTATTCACTATTTATCAGCGGCGCATCCGTTTGTTCATTATCGCCTGCATAATTAAACTTTGATCCGGGATATGTCTGTTGGACAACGTTAGCAATGTGGTCTTTAGCATGTTTGTAATCGTTGATATAGAAATGCCAAGAGTTGATGTCCGTTTCAACGTGGTCATAGAGACAGGGTGAGTTGTCCTCAATGAGACGTGTAGGATCAAGCGATTTGGCAAGGTGGTACATTTCACGCACCCATTCTTGACGATCTTTTTGATCCTTGTAACCTCCTCCGCCAAGTCCCCATGTTTCGTTGAAATTACACCATGAAATGATGGAAGGGTGATTGAAATCGCGTGCAATGTTCCCACGGAGTGTCTCCTCAAATCTGTCTTTCGCTAATTCGGTATAGTTGCCAAAGTTGGGAATATCGCACATAAAGAGCAGTCCTAATTTATCTGCCCAATAGTAGAGGCGCGGTTCGTCAACTTTGATATGAAGGCGCAGGAAGTTGAATCCGAATTCTTTAGAACGTTCCACATCAGTTCGGATTGCCTCATCGGTGAGGAAGGTATACACGCCTTCCGGGTTAAATGACTGGTTTAGCGCACCCAACAGATATATGGGACGATTGTTGAGGTAAATGTAGTTATAGTCGCCACCGGGTGCTTTCTCAATTGAGACCTTCCGCATCCCGAAATAGGTGTAAATCCTATCAATTACAGATTCTTCAGATACCAATTTGAGTGTGACATTATAGAGATTTGGCGTATCTACATCCCAAAGTCGAAGTTTATCTGGCGGAATATTGACGGTGAACTGCGTCTTTTCTGATGCATCCACGCTGCCATTCATGTCTTCACATTCCCATTGAATTTCTGTGCCTGATGCGATTTCGCCATCAATCGTTACATCAAAAGAGGCGGTGCTGTTATCAATGTCTGGTGTGATATGGCACTGCTTGATATAGGTTGCGTTTCTGGGTTCCAGAATAACAGGCTGCCAAATGCCGCTGGTGCGTGTATACCACCCTATCTGTTTTCCTGCAAGTTGTTCGCCGTGGTCTTGTGCATCATACGCACGGACAACGATGCACGCGGGTTTTCCGGGGGTAAGCGCATCTGTGATGTCAAATTCAAAAGGAAGATATCCGTTTTCATTTTCACCGATGACTTTGCCATTCACCCAAACTGTTGTTTTCCAGTCAACAGCACAGAATTTCAGAATGACGCGTTGATCTCCCCAGTTTTCTGGGATGGAGACATTTCTGCGGTACCAACCGATTGTATGTCGTGGTTCGCCACGATAATTCCCTTCTCGGCTTAGCCCGCCACAAGTGACCTCTTCTGGTTTAAGGTAGGCATTTGTACTTAGGTAGGTTGCACTATCAGCGCGTTCTTCTTCTCCCCACGCTGCAAGACTTTCCCAAGGGTATGGTACCTGTATTTGCAGTGGGAAGTCGGGCGCGTTCGGTGAAAACCATTCCTCTTTTTCACCGACATCATCTGGATCAAACGCAAATTCCCATGTGCCGTTAAGGTTTATCCAGTCAATACCTTCGGAGGTGCCGCGTTGGAAATCAGGCCTTGGATATTCTGGGCGGGGTGTTTCTGTTCTTATCACTATCAGTCCGTCCTTGTTATTGCAGCATATTACTGCGGAGTTTTATTCTGTTAGTATCAGGACTAATTCACTGGCAAGGGCAAGTTCTCTTAAGATCTCATCCCGATCTTCCTTATCTATTGGAAGAGGCAGGATATTCGCATGTAGTTCATGAACTTGCGTATCTGCAATTACAATAAGGTCATTTTCATAAACAACTTTAGCCAAAAAATCTGCCCTCGCTTTTATTTTTTGTTCTCCTTGTACATATTCTCTTCCAATCTCCCACACTTTGTTTTCGTCTTCAGTGAGGGTAGAGATACGATACACGGATATTTCTTGTGGACTCTTTTTTTGCGGGATAAATGCTCTATAACTGACTGTCTTCTTTTTAATAGAAAAATTTTTCTTAGAAGAAATGAAACGAGTCAACTTTTCATCTGGTGAAACGTTCATACCAAGTCCTTTATTGAGAGCATAAGGTCTTCAACATTGGAAGAAAACGAATAAGCAGGGCTAAATCAGTTAATACACAAGTTCCTTTGATTTTACGTCCACTTCCTAAAGATGCTCCATAAACGGCCTGATTGTCGCCATATATGCTCATTGTTGCTATCCCTTTACTATCTTGTGAGCGCCATTCAAACCCAATACCGCCATCTATCAACCAACCAATATCGGGCATTGGGGCATTATAATAATCAAGAAGTTTCAGCAGCCAAAATGCATCATGATAAGCCGAACTTGGGACAGGATCAATTTCGTCATCCGATGTACAGGCTTCCGTTACCTCTTTATGAACTTCTTGTAATTGTTGTTTTGCATCCATTAACCAAGAAAAGTCAAGATATGCGACAGAGGATGGATTATACATTGCTTCATCAGATGCTCTTAAAAACCTATAATCTTGAGTCTGCAAAACCGGATGATAGGACGTTGAGAGTGAAACATTAGACGCAGCCATAAAATTTGACTCCATTTCGTTTTGAAATTCCTTACGGTGTAAGCGAGGACTCCTTAATTTTATCATTATTTGCGTCCCCATATTTGTGTTTGGATACTTTCTGTAAAGAGAGAAACGAATTTTTCCTGAATCTGTTCGCGAGCCGACTTAAACCATTCTATCATTGTATGATTAGTGTTTTCTGGAAAACCGCGTAATGTAAAATCAGTTTGTAGTGTTTGACTTTCTTCAGGCATCTTTACACGATTACTGATGGTAAGGTGCAAACGACTATGTAAATTTGGAAGTGTAAATGAAGTTCGCAACATCAATGACTCTGTCTCTGACCAAAATGAATCTGAATTTTGAAAATCAACGAACAAGTTATAAATTTTTCCAATATCATTCAGTCTATCCCAACCATCTCCTTGTCTGATTTGATCAATGTAAGTTAATTCATACTGCAACGGAGTTACTTCACCAATTTTCATGTCTCTCATGATTTTGCAAAAACGGTCATAGAATCTTTCAAATTTATCACAAATGAAAGAGAATCCTGGATATTGCTGACTCGGTTTGGTTTTACACCAATTGAATGTGAATCGGTCGCGTTGCACCTGCAAAATTTCGCTTCTATCTTCAGGGGTAAACCAGATTCGAGCGAGATGGGGGGCGCGAAGAAACTGTAACTGAGGTTCAGGTATTCGACCTGAAAATTCCTCCACTATTGGATTAGCAGGTGGTTGCTCCTCAATTTGCACGAATCCATCTTCCTTAAATTCCTGCCATATCTGTCCAAGATGCGGTGCGAGTAGATTGTCAAGAGATTGAAAAAGAACACTCAACACAACCTCATCTACAGGAGGTCGTGCAAAATCAAGTTTCTTTTGCAAATTTTCCATAGAATCACCCTTAAAGTTTAAGAAAGTTCCTAATATCTTCTTATTTTAACATATATCTCCATAAAATGTAAACCATTTTAACATTTGTAATAACAAAAATAACTTAAGTCAGTCGGATGCGACAATTGCTTGCCGAAGATGTTATCAGTAATAGACATCAAAACCAGATGTTTTAGCTTCGGGATATAGATACCTCGAATTTCTTAATTGGCAGAAGTAATAATATGCAATAAGTTGTTTTTATTCAAGAAATATTTTATGTCACTCAGTCCCGAAACTTCAGCGGCAACTGCAACGAAACCGTGGTGCCTTCACCTTGTATGCTTTCAATCTCAACCATGCCGTTATGTTCCTCAAGGATACGTTTCACGTTTGCCAATCCGAGTCCTGTGCCTTTCTCCTTTCGGGTAAAAAACGGTTCAAATAGATGTTCAATATCTTCTGTAGAGATGCCGATTCCTGTATCTATAACTTTGATACGGACAGCATCTCCCTGTTTAAACGTAGCCACAGTGAGCGTACCACCTTGCGGCATTGCTTCCATCGCATTTAACACAACATTCATAAATGCTTGTTTAATTTTATCGGAATCAAACTGAAAATCGGGAAGATCAGGATCAAGTTTTGGGACTAACTGAATCTGATGATGTGTTAAGTTCGCTTCCATTAAGGCTAAAACGGATTGTAATATAGACACTAACGGTTGTTGTTCAAGGTTAAGTGTTGTAGGACGTGCGAAATCCATCAGACCTTTAACGATATTGTCAATCCGTGCGATTTCCTCAAGGATATATTGCAGTGATTGCCGTTGTTCTGCAGATATTTCCGGTTTTTGCATTAACATCTGCGATAACATCCGCATAGACGATAAAGGATTCCGTATTTCATGTGCAAATGAGGCGGACATTTTCCCCGCTGTGGCTAAGCGTTCGGCTTGAATCAGTTTATCCCTTGACTGCTTAAGTTCCTGCGTCATTTGGTTGAACGCTAACGCTAAATCGCCTATTTCATCTTGTGTCTTAATTTCACACTGTTCATCAAGGTTTCCCTCGGCAACCTGTTCAGTAAAGCCGACTAAATCTTTTATCGGATCTGTTAGATTTTTTCCAATACGATGACTGATAAGCGCCACAAGAACAGTAACGAAGGCAGCAATGCCTAACATAGACCACGTAAGGGTTCGCTTTGCGTCTGTAATTTCCTCTATCGGACGCAACAAGCAATAAAACCGTCCGGGATGCACTAAACGATAAAACACCTTATAATACTTACCGCCCAATGTAACATCTTGCGTGAAAGACGAAGTCCCTGTTTCTTGGAATGTTTGCTTAACCTTGTTGAGCTGCAGCTTTTTGGCGAGATTCTCCGAAGTTTGCTCAGTATCGGGAAGTTCTGTGAGGGTAGTAGAATTGAGTGTGTAATCAGACCCAAAAATCATAATCTCTACACTATACGCCTGTTTCACCTTCTCAATATCTCGTAGGTAGCCAGTAGGTATAATCACATTGAGCCATTCCTGTGTTTCACGCGTAAACTGTTCGCTATATTTCCACACGAAAAGCTCAACTGTTATCAACGGCACAAGAATAGAAACAAGAACGAAAAGCAGCAAGAATGGGAGGACAATTTTAGTTTGAATGCTGTAGCGGCGCATAAAGATGTTCCTCATATCTAAAGCGATGTCAACACTTTACCATAAGTTATAGTTCTTGTCAAGTGGAAGCCGCTACTCGGCAAGATTATTTAGTTTTCAGTTTTTCTTACAATTTTTTTTACATATACTATACACCCAGAACGGTAGATGCGGTTGGGAAACCACACCTTATGCGCCAATTTAAGAAATGAATCTGCTTTTATGAGTATCTACTACATGGTAGGAGCGGTTTCATGAAGTTTAAGTTATTAATTGGGTAATTTAGCGAGGTTAGGAAACCTCGCCAGCAGAGATGTACACCTGCTGCTGGCGAGGTTTCCTAACCTCGCTAAATTACCCAATTTATTTTTTAATCTTCATCCAACCGCTCCGTATTATCCAATATGCTCTTGTCGGAGTGAATTAACGCTGAATACGCCAAATCAACGGTATGAATGCTATATAGCATTCCCCGTATGGTATTCTGCATTGGTTAGGAAACCGCATCTACCAGGGTGAAGGCCCGCTAAATTGACGCCTATGAGGCGATTAGGAAACCGCACCTACCACACTTGGGTCTTAACTTTCAGTCCATCTCAATAACAGAAAACTCTTAAAACTAAATACCCCTGACGCTGTATAGAAATCAGTTGACACTTTTGTACCATTTAAGGTATCCTATAAATAATATGATTAGAGCAGGAGATGAAAATGGCAAACCAACCTATAAACATCCTTGAAACACGGGAGTTGAGTCGACACTATGGCGGTGTCATCGCACTGTCTAAAGTTACAGTTCAGGTGCGTGCTGGACAAATTTCCAGTTTGATAGGGCCCAACGGTGCCGGGAAAACAACACTGTTTAACTGTGTTACCGGATTAGATAAACCGACACTGGGCAGAGTCAATTTTTTAGGAAAGCAAATTAACGGTTTTCGTCCAGATGAGGTTACTGGGCTGGGTGTTGCCAGAACGTTTCAAAATATCAGGCTTTTCACAGAGTTAACGGTGTTGGATAACGTCAAAATCGGGAGACACCCACGCACCTCTGCCACATTTATAGGGGCAGTTTTTCGAACGAAGCAACAACAACATGAAGAGCAGGAAATAACAGAATATGCTGAGGAAATGCTAAAATTCGTAGGTTTAGCGGACGTTGGTGCCCAGGCAGCGGGGAACCTATCCTACGGAGACCAACGACGTGTTGAAATCGCAAGAGCCTTGGCGACAAAACCTTTGCTGCTTCTCCTTGATGAACCCGCTGCGGGGATGAACCCACAAGAAACACAAGAACTTATTTCGCTTATCTATACTATCCGAGAACGGGGAATCTCTGTGCTGCTGATTGAACACGATATGAAAGTTGTGATGCAAATCTCTGACTGGGTAACTGTGTTAGACCATGGCGAGAAAATCAGCGAAGGGCAACCCGCAGACGTGCAAAACGATGAAGCCGTTATAGAAGCATATTTAGGAACATCAGATGATGCTTGAACTTAAAAACATTCATACGTATTATGGAAATATCCGGGCAGTGCGCGGCATTTCCATTGAAGTCAACGCTGGTGAGAAGGTGTGTATGATTGGCGCAAACGGTGCTGGCAAATCTACTACACTGATGACTATTTCTGGCGTTCACACACCGGCAGAAGGCACAATATATTTTGAAGGTGAAGATATTACCACTACTTCAGCAGAGCAGCGGGTAGAGCTTGGGGTTTCGCAAGTGCCCGAAGGACGGCTAATTTTTCCGGATATGACGGTGCTCGAAAACCTTGAACTTGGGGCCTACATACGAAAAGATGCAACAGGTATAAGATCCGATTTAAACAAAATTTTTGATTATTTTCCTGTGCTTTCGGAGCGGAGAAGACAGCGCGGCGGTAGTCTCAGCGGTGGCGAACAGCAGATGTTAGCAATTGGACGTTCTCTGATGTCAAATCCGAGATTACTGCTTCTTGATGAACCCTCTTTAGGACTTGCTCCCCTTATTGTTAAACAGATTTTTGAAATTATTCAGCAAATTAATGAAGAGGGAACAACAATTTTATTGGTCGAACAGAATGCGCAACTTGCTTTGAACGTAACAGATAGAGGTTATGTTATGGAGACAGGCGAAATTACAATTGAGGGGACCTCTGTTGATCTTTTGGCGGATGAACGGGTACGGCAAGCCTACCTCGGAGAATAATTGTAGATGTATCCTACACTCATTGATTTTGGGACGATCTTTTCTATTCCGATCGGCATTCATAGCTACGGTGTTATGTTAGCCACTGCCTTCATAACTTGTAGTATAATGTTGCGCCGCGAATTGGACCGCCAAGGTTTTCAAGGAGATGTAGCCGTAACAATTGTCGCTGCAGGAGCTATCGGTGGGGTTATCGGCGCGAAAATCTATTATGTACTGTTCTTAGTCAAAAACTTTTCCATTCACAACCTTTTTAGTCCGACCGGATTAGTCTGGTACGGTGGACTGATCGGTGGGAGTGCGGCTGTTGCCTGGGTTATCCATAGATCACCCAATCCGTTCTTACCAACTGTTGACGTAATTGGCCCACTCTTATTGCTTGGGTATGGTATCGGACGCATCGGTTGTTTGCTTGCGGGGGACGGGGATTACGGTCCACCTTCCGATGTGCCGTGGGCAATGGCATTTCCAAATGGTACTGTACCGACAACTGACCGTGTTCACCCGACACCTATCTATGAAACGCTAATTTCGGTTACATTCTTTGGCATTCTCTGGTCACAACGCAAAAAATGCGCGTCAATCCCAGGTTTACTCTTTGGTGCAAGTCTTGTTATGCTGGCAGTGGAGAGGTTTATCGTAGAATTTTGGCGGTTGACGCCGCGTGTGTTTCCAGAAACGTCTTCCTTGTCGTGGTTGACATCGCCTCAGGTCGTTAGTATTATTTTGTTCTGTTTTGGAATCTTTTTTATGCTATGGATGTCCAAGCGACCAAGAGTAGCTGTGGATGTTGAAACGCCAATTCCTGAACCTGAAAAAGTAGTATCACGCCCGCAAAAACGGAGACGGCGGCGATGAGTTAAAAGTAGTAGGCACGCTCCGCGTGCCGTAACGCAGGTTAAAAGCTGTCTGTCTATTCTAACTTATTCTTATTCGTTTTCGGTTGCCATGCGCGAATGAGTTCCGTTTCTAACAACACCGTTTCCCCTTAAAAAAACATAGAAATTATTATGCTCACTCTTTAATACACATGGTTATTGGGTTTATCCTCTCTTTAGTTCCGTAGGGACAATATGTTTATTTTTTATGTCGTTCCTACGGAACTAAAGAGGGCTAATCTCCATAATCATGCGTATTTAGAAGTGTTCACAATAACACAGATTTTCTTATAGTAAAGTCCACAATTACCTGGACATTGGCAAGGTTCGGAAACCTCGCCAGCGAGAACGTGTCGGACTTGTTGTTCATTGAAATGTGAACATATTTTCGGATTTTACGATAAATTGACACCTATGGGGTTTCGCTGCGCTCTACCCTATGATATAGCTACATCCTGCAAGCGAAAGCATGTGGATTTGACAGGAAGGTGTTAGAATCTAACACGGAGGGAAAGACGGTTGCTGATGCCTAAATCTGGTTGTCGTTGATAAGCGTAGTCAACATGGAATGCTGCGCCGGTAACGAATCGAAGTTGAAGACCTGCACCTGCAGTGAAGTACATCGCGCGGGTAGTGCCGTTCCGACCATCAAATCCGCAACGAAGGGCTAATAGATCAAAGAGAACATATTCGGCACCGGTGTGGAATTCATAATCATTGCGGGTGTCTACATCAGCTGCTAAGGTGAGTTTGCTGTTGAAAATAGCAAGTTTCTGATGGTAAGCAATTCCTATTTTTAGACGCGGCAAGAGTGTCTCTGTATGAGGCGATTCGTCAGCATTTTCTGGCGGTGTGTTCCAATAAAGTTTAGTTGTGAGAAAATCGCTCGCGACAACACCGAAGGAGAAGGCAGTCGATTTGTCTGCGTTAGTTTTTGCGAGAATACCGAGATCACTTCCGCCACCAATAGCATTAGCGTTACGATACGCATCAATATAAATAAGTTTGAGACTGGCACCGAGATGGATAGAGACATCTCTCGGTAAAGTGGTAAGATGCCGGGCACCACTGAGTAGAAAAGCATTACTTGTATTACTAAAAGTGCCAACAACATAAGGACGATTGTTAGGACCAATTGCTTTGGTAGTAACCGGAACGCCTGTAATCGGGATATCGTCAACACCAACCCGGAGCCAACTGATACCGAAAGTTGTTTTGGAAGAAAACGGGTAGATATAACTTGCCACGTCATACGCAGCGAGGTCCGCAAACGTGGCGTGCATAAAATTAAACTCATGGTGTGTTAGCTGCGCTATGCCAGCAGGATTATAATAAGTGGTGCTTGCTTCATCAGCGATAGCAGTAAAAGCGTTACCCATGCCCAATGGACGCGCACCTGTCCCAAATGTAAGAAAATCTGCTGTATATGTCCGTTCAGCTGCAGCGGGTAATATTACGAGTATAAAAAGGATATAGATAACAAAAACTTTTTTCATAAGTTGGTGCTCAAACTGCCAATGACTACTTTAATTTCATCATTTTGAGAATGTGTGTCTGGTCTTTTTCATCATCAAGGCTTTTAACAATAATTTTTCCATAGTAGACCCCATTAGCAACCTCATTCCCATCATCATCCTTACCATCCCACTTCAGTTGGACAAAACCTGCAGGTGCCTCTGTTTTGAGTTGTCTGATAAGCCGTCCAGTAAGGGTGTATATTTTAACAGTGAGCGACTTCGCGGGTTTCGTCAATTCACATGTCACTGTCGTGTCTCGGGTGAAAGGATTCGGATAATTCAAGGGCTCCACTAATTGGAGTTTACCATGGACATGAAAGGTGATTTCATCCTCTCCCTCATTACCATCAAGGTCGCTCGCTGTGAGTCGGAGCTGGTATTCACGAGGTTCAAGTTCAGGAGAATTGTATGTCAAAATGAGTTGTGTTGAACTTGGATGCTGTGTCAGTTTGTATTCGGTTTCGGCAATAGTCTCAAATTCTCCAAAGCGTCCCAAGGCGAGTTCAACGGGACGCGTAATGTAATCAATACCGCGTGCATCCGTGAGTGTCGCTTGAATAAGCGGTGCAGCGTCAACCGATGCACCGGAAGTAAAGTGTTGCTGGTTGCCAACGGTTAATTGGATGTCTGGTGGCACCGTATCTTCACTTCGGAGGCAGGTAATTGTGCCTAAATATGAAGTTTTTGCTTGAATTGTTCCTACTGTAGCAGTTTCAAACAGGAACCGATCCCCCGCAGTGAAGGGTTTGGGACCTTGCGTTATGAGTAGATTCAACCCATAATCACTGTGTTCCAAAGGTTTGCCAACCGTTCCGTATACTGGTGCGCCATCCTTTGTTAAGACTCCCGTATTCTTCCCTTCAATCTGAAACTGCGTTGGGGAAACAAACATAATGAGCCATGTGTCCTGTGGTATTGTCGTCTCTTGTGCCAAGTCAAGATACTGAATTGTACCATTCCCTCTGTTTCCACTGGCAAAAGCGGATGCATAGAATTGAACAGTCTCCTGACCTGGTAATTCAATTTTCGTGACACTGAACCGTAAGATATCACCGAATTGAAAAGGGGTTTCCCCATCTCTTATATCAAAAGTAAATCCAGGGACATCTGCGGTGGAGTTTATTCCTACATTCGTAAAAGATGTACGCGATATTCCTCTTGTGATTTCTTCTAATTGGCGATTATTTAATTTCGTGTCTCCTGAAGTTACTTTAGGTATAAAGAGGAGACGGTAGGTCCGCGCAGTCTCGAAAAGTACTATCCAGACACCTACGTCAGCACCTTCTTGCGGAATATGAACATCTCTAATTATACCATCACCGGTGTTATCATTCCGAATTTGGGTAGCACGAGTAGATGTATAAATTTTGCCATTGGCATGTCTTTTGATTTCAGATTCAAGACGTGTCCAGTTAGCTAAAACATCGAGCCAGAGATAGACACCTAAATCACGCCCCCGCGCTTCAACAGCAGTGCTAAGCGTGTCTTCTATAGCAGACATATCAATTGACACATCCGCGTCACTTCCAAAAAGTTCCTCTATTACCTCCTGTTGTAACGCTGTCCAATCAAAATCAAATTCAACGGTAACCGGAGCATGGAGTTTAAACGAATTCCATAGGGCATCAGACGCAGTTTCGTTTAAATGTAGTGTGTACCCCTGTAAAGACGGATGTGCTGCGAGTGTTACCGGGAAAAGCATTCCTGTTTTGAAATTGTCTTTTCGTTCACTTCCAATAATAGGGAACGGTGATTCTGTTTTAGTATTTCGCACCGCTCCTGTCCCACCAATAAAATAAGCGTCCTCAGCGTCCACAGTATCGGGCATTATTGGTAGAACAGTAAGAAGTGACGGCTTATCCACAACCACTTCTGCCGGTGTTACTATGCGGATTCCGCCATCAACACTGACGGTTCGCGCTGGCACATCACCAATGATGCTACCGGAAATAGTGAGCTGCTTATATCCGATATTATCTTGTTCATTACTTTCAACTACTTTTCCTTGCTGATCCGCTTCGCTAAAAATCGGATCAACGTAGACAAACACATCATGTATACCACTACGCAAAGATATTGGAATAGCAACAGTCGCAATAGGATTGATATTAAGTGGATCCGGTGTGTACGCGTTAGATTGTTGATGTAACGGATTTCGCACAACCCAGTCATTCGGTTTTATCTGTGTCCTACCAAGCAGATTCGCACCAGCATCAACGATACCATTTTCATCTATATCTGGATTTCCGCTAAAAAAGCCCACTTCTATATTAATATCGGAGAGTCCTATTTCTGAAATCAGATCGTTTTCAGCAATAGGATCATCGTTAGCATTAGTGGAACCTACGACTTCAATATCAACAGACAAAAAATGTTCCTGCGAAGCCCCCTTAGCATCACCGAACTTATAGCTAATCTGCCCAGTGCTTTCACCACGTTTAGAAACCACCGAAAGATTAGGGTGCCTATATGGATAGAACCGATAATAATCGGAAATTACAACAAAATCATCTTCATCCGTAACCTGAATATCGTATCGTAAAGCAGAACCATCAGTTGGGACAGGTAAAGGCTCAGGAAGTTTCCACCATCTTGCAGTGGATGCTAAAGCAGATGTTGAGTCCGAATTTGTTTCAGCAGGTTCTAATGCAACCTTCCCATTATCCGCGGTTTGTAGATTCCGCCATTCGAACACAACAGAAACGGTTTCCTTGTTCTCATCAGAAACAAGGACGGAGATTTCAAACATGTCTTCCCCTGATGAAGTGGTAACCACTTTCGGTTTTATGTCCAATATTTTTGGGACCGCCACAGTGAAACCATCACCTCCAACAGCAATTTCGGTTGCATTTTCAGCATAGTACTCTACATGCGCATCGCCTGGTGAGATATTTTCTGGGACGCTAAATTTAACAGAAGGGTAACTACCGCGCTGCACTGAGATCGTTTTTGTGTCAACGACATCTCCAGAGTAGAATTCCTTCGGGGCACCAGTTTTATCTATACCAACAGATTGTTGTCCGGGAAAAACCACCTTTACCGTTAGTTCTCCATCAAAATTGGTATTTCGTGTAAAAACTTTCTTGTTCATTGCAGGATCATAGCGTGCAGTCTGAATGAATCCGGGGGCAATTATAAGAGTATCGCCCGCTTTGACTGTCTTTGTCTCAATTTCGGGTAGGATTTCATAATCTGCCATTGCGATCTGCATCGCCGGATCCCCGAAAAGTGTATACTCAAGCATGATATCAAGCTGCGATGTACCTTCCGTTAGAAGATATTCAAGTTTAGAATCAAAACTGAGAGGCCCAAGTTGTCGGACATCGCGTTGGAATAACATATCAAAAATTATTCGGTTTAGTGCATCGTTACCACTACCGTAAGTGAGGCGTGTTGCGCTGAGCATCCCGATGATACCGCCTCTATCTTTACGTAGCAGTTTTTCAGCCATACTCGGTTCGCCGGGTTTGTCAAAATACCCGTTATAGCAACTCAAAACGAGCATAAAGGGTTGATGTGCGGTCTCTTTGACTTTATCAATAGAGGTATTATCAAAGATGATTTCGTGTGCCCAGACGACCCGTCCGCCGTGTCCAGCGTATTGAGCAACAACGCCTCCATCCCCCAAAGCATTAATAATTCTGTCTTTCGCAACGTGTCGAGGATGTCTTCCTGAGAATTCTTCGGGATTAGCTTCAACTTCATCTGTGACATCTTCAAGATAAATTTCAACAGTTTCATAGCCAAGTCGTGTATGGTCTTTGGCAATTTCGTTCAGACTCTTTTTAAAGATATGATCACCGGAATTGCTCACCTCATCATCAGCGACCGAGATAATTCGGCGCCTCCATGCCCCATTAGGACGTTGTGTTTCATAATTGATAATCTTGTCAACAACTGTGTCTGCTTCCGACTCACTTTCAACACTTAATCTGCCGACATAAAAATCTACGAATTCATCATGTCCAGAGACTGTGGCGTACCAATGGTCTGCGGAGGTTCTACCGTACGAATCAGTTGAAATATAGTGAGGAGGTATATAACCTGTAAGCTCTGGGGGTTCAAGATAAATATCTTTATCTATGCCTCGGAAATCATAAGTGCCATCACCGAGGATAACCAAATATGAGAGTGCGGGGGGAGCCCAATTTTGGTATGCATACGTTAGAAAGTTTTTTATCCAAATCGGATGCACTGTGCCATCACCGAAAGTGTTATAAACATCTGTCACGTCAACAACTTTGGTTCGATATCCGCCCCCTCCTGCTGTCGCTCGCCAGTTCGCTAATTTTTCGGCTGTCCCTCTAAATCTCGAATGTGTCAAGATGAGGTAATCCACACCGTTCAACGGATTTCGTAAATCTATCGGTGGGACGGTTTCAATCTGAACAGGTTTCCGAAGTGAAGCCTCAGCTACTGCTATAAACTCAGTTGTGCGGGTATCCGGTATCTGAAAAGTTGCTGTATATGTGATATTTGGTACAGTTCTCAGGTCTCCAGAATTTAATGCTTGGAGACGCGTGCGCATGGCGTTATCGGTTGCCCGGCGCGTAATATTAACGCCTTGAAGTTTTGCCGTAAGTGTGTCCCCATCTGTTTCAAAAACGGTAATCTGGGGATCAAGAAAGGCATCAATCCGAAATTGATGTTTAATACCTTTATTTTCACTGTCTTGTCTTGCCTTGACAGGAGTACGAAAACGGAGTTGGTCATTTACTGCTAAAAAAAGGCGTGTATATTCAACCCAAAAACGATTGAGGTAGATATGATAAGGATAACGCGTTGTGTCCTCTTCAAAGGTGGTATCAATACGGGTTAAAGAAAGAACGTTTGTTTCACCTTGTGCAACATCTTTAAGATTATTCCAGGTACGGAGGCTCTTTGAAAGGGTCACTTGTGCTTGGTAATCCCATGTTGCGCGATCAAACTGAACGCCATTAACAGCTGCTAAGATTTCATGTGTTACAGGCGTTCCACCTTGCAAAACGACCTGTACCTCTGGCGGTTCAAAACTTTTCGCAACGTCGTAGAGCGGAAATTCAAGTCGTAATTCTCCAATTTCGCTTGCATTTTTGATACCGTCCCAGTACCAAAAGTCTAAAGCATCAAACCATTTGTGTTTATCACCAGACGCGACGGTATCCGGATGAACAAATTCAAGATTATTAGTAAGATGATCCTCCTCAAAAACGACGCGCGATCGGAAGGTTGGCACTTGCACCGCTGTTGCATCACTGGGACTTGCTTCAATCTGTGGTACCCGTGCCGGATGCTGTCCTTCGTTAGCGATACTTAGCCAGTAAACGTTCCACAAAGTGTAAGCATTCCTTGGAAAAGGACTTTCGGGATCAGTAGAACTGTGAGCTAAGAAAAAGATTGCATCTTCTGCGTCAAAACTTCTATCTACTGCACCACTAATGTAGATAGGAATTTCTTGGTCCCCATGTGTAAGACGGACTTTTCGCGGATCAATTCCTATCAGGTCAATGCCCCAATCGGTACGGAGGGATGCCGCAGTAACCTTATATACACCGCTTTCATCAATATAAAGCTTATAACGGGTCTGAAGTGATTGGTCTATCTGTCCTGGTGCAGCAGGAGCAGATGGGAGCGTGCCTATACCTGCACCGACCCCCCGCCCTCTATCCAAATCAACGTTGAAAACCTTGCGGTAGTCCCCGTAGTTGAAAATCTGCTGTGCAAATGTTTGTTCGTAAGGAGATAAGGTATGCTTTAAGTTTGCCGGGACTACGTTGAATACTGCGCCTGCCTCACGAGTTTTCAATTGCGAATTAAAAGGAATAAAAACAGTGAGGCTACTATAAAAACGAAGTTCGCGCGTTGCAGTATTATATTGTACGGGATGTAAAGATAAACTGATAACCCGTTGTGAACGGATGTAACCATCCATTTCTATGCGTGCTAAAACTGATGGATACGGCGCGGCACCGGAATTAGAGTTTGTCTCTTTTTTATTTTGGCGATGTTCCATACCGTTATCGGTTTGTACAGGGCCAGCTTTAACAGAAACACCTTCGGTACTCACAGGGACCTCTTTTTGCGTTAGCAGAAGCCGGACACCACCATGGGTCCGCGAAGTCCCAGCGTTGACAGAAACATCAGCGTTGTTCAGTTGTGCGTCAGCAGGAACAGCTAAGAGCAGACGCGTGACTGGCAATCTGGGATAACCCGGTTCTTGAATCCAATCGCACTCTGAATATTTTACCGTATGGTACACACCGCCGCCCGCACTTTTAAACTGGGTATCCGGTTTGACTTGTGTGACATGGAGTTGTGGAAGTCTGAAATTTACGGTAATACCATCTGCTGTGGTCGTTTGGGTCAGAATACGCGAATTATCAGCAATTGCAGCGAAACTAAAGACATACAAAATTGATACGAAAATAAAACAAAGCGCGCACATGGCACACATTGATACCCTGGGGAATATTCTCAAAAAATGTTGTATTGCGTATAGTAACGCGGACACAATACGTTTACACAAAGACACTGATCTCCTATTCCAATGTTTAATTGAGAGCATTATCAAAACCTGAAAACGAACTGTAAAGTATATTTTACTAAGGATAACGATTTACTTTTTAGTTGCAAACCGATTTGGTTTTCTTCAAAAAATATGAATTTCGTAAACCTATAATTTTCTACCTGCTGCGGTAGTGGCGATTTCAAACAGCACCATAACTGTCAATTTAAGCACATAATTACCAGTTTGTCTCTTGTGGGAGGGCTTTGTCTGCACAATATTGTGAGGTTAAACCTATTAAATCGGGGTTTTCAACCCTGATAAATCTGCATGCAAAGTAGTAGGCACACGCCGTGTGCCGTCCACAAGATGAAGCGGACAAGTCTACCTGCCACCTTTAAATCAACGCTAATTGACACCTATGCGGTGATTTCAAACGACACCATAAGCGTCAATTTAAGAAAAGAATTATGCGCTGAATGTCCAGGCCAGTAGGTTCGGTTTGATGAAGATTAAAAAATAAATTGGGTAATGTGGCGAGGTTAGGAAACCTCGCTGGCAGAGATGTATACCTGCTGCTGGCAAGGTTTCCTAACCTTGCCAATTACCGAAATATTTATTTAAACTTCATCAAACCGAACCCGACAAATGCCAAACGCGCATTTGGCGTTGATTCACCGGGCCTGGAGGCACGTTAAATTGACACCTATCGGGTGATTTCAAACGTTGCCTATGAAGATGTGTTGACTGTCCACAACCAATTTGGCAACTGCCTTCTCCACTTATATCTTCAAAATAATCTTTCCAAAATTACGATTCGCTTCCATATATTGGTGTGCTTCACGAGCTTGCGCTAAAGGGTACACAGAATCAATGACTGATCGGAGTGTTCCTGCTTTTAACGCTGGCAGCCAACGTTGGACAAATCGCTGCGTGATAGCAATTTTTTCATCAAGTGATTGCGGGCGCATGACAGAACCGATAACTTGCAGACGTTTACGCATCACTATGCCTAAGTCTATTTCTGTAGCGGCACCGCCCATCAATCCGACTTGCAATAAACGTCCTTTCGTTTTCAGAATCTGCAAGTTCCGCGCGAGGTATGGCGCACCAATAAAGTCTAACACGACATCCACACCTTCTCCATCTGTTAACCGCTCAATTTCAGCAACAAAATCAGATTGCTTATAGTTAATACCTGCTATAGCGCCCAGTGCTTTGCAGCCGCCAATTTTATTGGGTGTGCCTGCGGTGACAAACACACGCGCCCCAACGTGATTTGCTATCTGGATACCTGCCGTGCCGACTCCGCTTCCGCCTGCATGAATTAGAATACTCTCACCTTCTGTGAGTTGCCCTAACGTAAAAATGTTCTCATTAGCAGTAAAAAACACCTCTGGCACAGCAGCGGCTTCTTCAAAACTCCATTCGTCTGGGACGCACATCGCCATGCGGTAGTCTATAACCGCCTGTTCGGCATATCCACCGCCGCCTACAAGTCCGAAGACTCTATCGCCTTCCTTAAATCCGGTAACGGCCGCTCCCATTCCTAAAACTGTGCCAGCAATTTCTAAACCGAGTATTTCGGATTCATCGGGTGGCGGCGGATATCCGCCGCGGCGTTGGATGAGATCCGCGCGATTCAGGGCAGTTGCCTTGACATCCATCAGTAGCTGCGTTTGTGTCGGCTGAGGTGGAGCGACCTCGCTCAATTGCAGGACTTCTGGTCCTCCGTCTCTATCCCTAACAATTGCTTTCATCATTCTTCCTTCTCTACAGTCTATTTAGAATTTTATCATAGATTATGCCGTTGCGTCAATTTTCTTATTTTCCCCAGGGTATTTATGGTGACATTTAGAATTAAAAGGACATTTTGTAGCATAAACTTCCAGTTTGTGCTCTGATATGCACAAACTGGAAGTTTATGCTACAACACCCCTGGTAGGTGCGGTTTCCTAACCAATGCAGAATACCACACGTGTATTCTGCCGAATTTGGATCAAAAACCCTCATAGCGACTTGCCTTGTCCAATGCGGTGCGGTTAGGAAACCGCACCTTATGCGTCAATTTAAGAATTTTGATTTGTCCAATGCGGCCCCTTTAGTCCCGTAGGGACGCAATGTTTATAGAAAAATGTTGTCCCTCTCCTCTTGAGTTCCGTAGGAACGGCATAGAAAGATAAACATATCGTCCCTAATGAAGTTTAAATAAATATTTCGGTAATTTTGCGAGGTTAGGAAACCTCGCCAGCAGCGGTGTACATCTCTGCTGGCGAGGTTTCCTAACCTCGCAAAATTACCCAATTTATTTTTTAATCTTCATGAGCGTGCCTGCTACCTTTAATTTAAATCAACGTTAAACGGACGATATAAACTATCAGACCTACTCATTAACTGAAAATTCTTAAAACTAAATACCCCTGTTTCTCCCAAAGGTGTTCTGTTTGAGAGTTTTTCTTAACATTAACACCTGAAAATGCGGAAATTGCGCCCGTTCCACATACAATACGCAAAAAACACCCAAAAAAAATTGTTGCGCAAAAAATTTAAACGTCGTATAATACATAAAAATGTAAAATTACTCACTAAAGTAATTGACATTTTTAGTAAAGTACTGTATACTTTACAAAAGGTGTGATAAATAAATGCACAAGATATGTGTGTGTTGCACCTGGGCACGCTTATCCAGCTTTGCTGGGGCGCGCTGATAGTGTTCGTACCACTCCCAGCGCGCGGCCATGCCATTGACATAGAATGACAAGGCTGGTTTTCATTATATCACAGATGGACTGTGATTGGAATATGAAAGCCAGCGCGCCCGAAAGGTTAGAGTCGGTAGCAACTTTTTCTTTTCACTTTTTCTCCTACCCACTTCTCCTTCCGGGACTGTCAAAATCAAAATGATCGCTGGGCGCTTTTTTCGTCCAGTTTGATATATTCAACGATATGCTTATGAGAGTATATCTATCCATAAAAGGAGAAATATCTAATGAAAATGTTGAAAAGGCAATCAATCGGAATCGCTTTTGCGATGCTACTTTCTTTGTGTTTTGTTATCAATAGTTATGCTGGCTCTATCACGTATATGTATGTATATGCCGATACGGATTATGGCAATGGTGCAAACGCGACGGCGTATGTGAACACAGATGCAGACATACTGTATATTAAATGGTCTGTAGGCGGGACCGTTGACAGGTGGACGATGCATGAGAAAGGCACGCGCTCCGTCTCTGAGGTCTTCTCGTTCACAGGGGGCATTAAAGGCAATAAATATGAGATAGAAGCAGCGGTCTGGTTCTGGGGGGATGATGATATATCGGATAGCGATTCGTATAAATTCCGGGTGTTTAAACCGAAAATAATTAGCGGCACCAAATATCCCGGGGGGATATCCAAGAATAAACGCGGCGAGGGGGTCTACGGCTCCGTCGAACTCTATGGTCACTACCACGACGGACAAAATATCGTCGTGTCGGCATCTGCCTTTGCCCGTAACAAGACAAAGGTAGACTTGAATGCCTATACATCGTACCGACATGCGGAATTCAAAGACTCAGATGGTGATGGTCTAGATGAAATGGTATGGTCGTTAGAGGACCCGCATCCCAGCAAATCACTGCCCAAGGAGGGTGGAACCTATAGTAGTTCCGGGTCTTCAATGATCAGTTATCCGGTCGACGGAGATATAGGAGACATGCAAACGATTAAGCTAAATGCGCATGTTCACATGGATGTGGGTGGTGTTGTGTGGCACGAAGAGGGTGGCGCGTGGACGCATACGTTTACGGCAGCCGATAATCAATAACCGATTTTGATGGCAGGGGACACGTGCCCCTGCCACGCTCTCTGGGGAGTAACGTTATGAACGGATACAAAGTTGTTCTTTTATGCCTGATACTATTGCTTGTATCAACCGCAGCGCATGCCAAAATCGTTTTTAGTTCAGAACGTAACGATGTGAAAGGTGTCTACGTGATGGACGATGATGGGAGCAACCAGACAGTCCTCGTAGAAGAGGGGGCCTATGTAGATAGCTGGTCTCCCGATGGCACACGGATTCTGTTTTCGAGGAGTGTAGCAGGGTGGAATCGTAATGAAAACGGAGTCATTGTCGGCTTTAGAACTACTCTCCTTTTCTTGATGGATCCGGACGGCACCAACATTCGGCAACTGACAGAAGAAGATGGGAGCTATATTGGTAAAGTTTCATTTTCGCCGGACGGTCAATTTATCGTTTATAATAGACTTTGGACAGAAAATGACAAGCAGAAACATAGCGTAGACGTGCTGAATATTGAGACGGGGAAGCGGAAAGTCATATCGGATACGAGTGTGAATTTCTGCGATTGGTCGCCGGATGGTCGGCATATTCTCTTTGCGGAGCCGACCAATCCTGGCAGGAGTAGCACGATTTGGGTAATGGGTGCGGATGGGCACAACCCCCGTGAGCTTATACCGAATCCGGGTCCGCAACGGGACAACTTTCATATTTACCGAGCACGACCGCGTTGGTCGCCGGATGGTCAGCAAGTTGTGTTTACAGAAGACGAAATGAAATGGGAGCATGTGCCCAATGTCGTTAACGCACTTATCTTTAAAGCATATCGGTATAAGATTTACGATCGCGCCAGTGGTAACCTCCGAAAACTATCCATCCCAAGAGACTGGAAATGCTATGGCATTGACTGGATGGATGATGGCAAATCGGTTGTTTTCACGGCGCGGGCAGGCATGCCTATGGACAAACCGCGGCCGGCTGATTTTGTGTTCCCCCCGTGCTATGTGTATAAGTATGATATCAAAACACGTGAGATCACGCAGCTGACAAACGATCCGGGCTGGGATCAGACAATAGATTGGATCAGTGATGATGTGTTGCCTGTGTCCCCACGCGGTAAAAAAAAAGTAACGTGGGGCGCGATTAAGGAGTAAAGCTGTCCGCTGTAACATCATATTTTGGACAGGCAGGTACCCTTTGTTATCGGTATCTGCCTATTTTCTTTGCGTTGATTGACAGCACTGTCAAAAGTAGCCTTATACCGAATTCACGTTAAGTGGACGAAACACAGAAAAATTTAGCGGGATTTACAACTTTTCCGATATAATAACGTCTAATTTAAAAACACATTTCACGTAAAAAATCAACTCATACGGAGTAAGCAATGTCAAAAGTCTCACAAAAGAAAACGTTGCAGCACCAGTTCAATCCAGTCAAGGCAAAATTGGCATACATGGAAGAATGTTTTGGGCAATTGCAGAGTGGCCTTCCAGCAAACAAAGAAGAATATGTAGCAGCTGATAGACTAACACATTCTTATATTAAAAGCTGCTTCCTGATGATTGTGCAACGTGCAGTAGACATAAACAATGCCATCATAGAATTTAGCGGTAAAACGCCCCCTTACCAAAAATTCCAGGGCTTTCGTATCGTTCAAGAGAGCGGTGTCATCGATCTGAAAACATTAAATTTTTTTGAACAAGCCTTAAACTGTTATCAGAAGATCGCTAACCCTTATGAAGGGATCCCAGCCTCCGAACTTTATGATGTTTCTTCACAGCTGCTGCAACACGGTAAAGCCTACACACACCAGATAAACGAATTCTTTGGTGAAACTTCCGGCACCGAAGGCGTTGAAAGTAGTTAAAAACAGAACACATCCCTTTTTATAATTCACCATAAGACAATACGGGTTGAAGATTCATCTTCAACCCGTATTGAACACTAACTAACATTAAGTTAATTTTAACCTAAGTTACCACAGAGTAGCACAAACTTTTAGTTTGTGCAGTAGTGTACGCAAACTAAAAGTTTGCGCTACAACTGTGTGCGAGTAATTATAGATTTCACTATAAAAATGGTGTCTGTGTGTCTAAAATCTTATAGGTAGCAACTTAGGTTAATTTTAATTGAATTCCATTATTCCGCCTGTCCCTTTGAGAACAATATCCGGTTTCAGCAAAACCTTATCTTCAGGTTCTTTCTGGAGATCACTTGGATAAAGTATATATAAAATTCGGCGTGGTAAATGATTCCCTAAATCCGCTAACATCTCCGCAGTCTCCTTGAAAACTACTTGACCACTCGCCTGCGTTTGATAAGCAAACCAATACTTAAGCGAAAGACGTATCCGATTGCTATAGAGCAAAGAGCTTGTTGCAACATCAATAACCTTCACCCGTGTTTTAATGGTCGATCTCTGGCGAGTCGTAATGTAGGTAGATGTTCCTGAAATTCCGGATTGTCTCCCTTGACGCATCAGAAGCTGATTGTAATCCTTGCGTTCCAGTTTTGGCTTACTTACCATTCCTGTGATGATGATGTCAGCATCCAGAGCTTGCCCAACTTTAGCTGCTAACGCAGGGTCCGCGTAAACATCATTTGATGTTAATCCAAGTTCTTCAATTTTTT
The DNA here is from genome assembly GCA_965221425.1 of Candidatus Poribacteria bacterium. Taxonomy (GTDB): domain Bacteria; phylum Poribacteria; class WGA-4E; order WGA-4E; family WGA-3G; genus MSPOR6. The sequence goes on from OZ244889.1 coordinate 4,509,147, forward strand.
CACCGACCGGGCGGACTTTTTCTGATATGTCAAAAACCCATTCCTTGTCTTTCATGATAAGCTTAAAACGTTCTGCCAAATTACCACTAACTCGTCTACTAAGTTCTCGTGCTTCTTCATCCTCAGGAATAAAAGAGATAACCACAATTCGTTGCGCATCGGTAAAAGATGGTGTAGTATCAATAGTAATTTCGGAATCGGTTCCAAGGCATCCAGCGATTGAAATGAAAAGCAAGGGTATTAATAGAAAACAAAAAAAACGCATAATAGAGATATGCCTCCTTGATTATACTTTTGTCATAAGGCGTCTGTGCGTATAGTGCTCATTTTAGACAGAATCAACGCCAAATGTACCTGCGGTATTGGCGGCGGGCAAACCCTATGTCTGCCCACAATCCTTGAGTTTTGCGCACAACCCACCTATTGCCACAAGTTTATCATAAATTGTTAAAAAAAGTCAAGGGACAATTTATTTATTTTTACTTGCAATCATTCAGTTTACTGAAAATCGGCACACCAACACCGTAAGCACACGCGGCGTTGATTCTGTTATGCAACTGCCAAAGCGCGGACTTCTCCGAACTCATGTGCCAACTTCACCCAAGAACCACCATTGTCTTCACTCAAGAAGAGTTGTCCGCTCACACTACAGGCTATTAGTAAACCTTCAACACGCGAATTATAACCGAAGCACCAAATAGTACTATTCGCTGTCATCCCAATATCTGAGCGATCCCAACGTATTGCCTCTGAATCCCTTACCGCATCAGTGTCTGGCATATAGAAGATACCACCCTGGTCACCGGGCGGGCCGTTACCTGCCCCGATAAAAACCTTCGCGTTTTTACCGTTCAAATAGAACGCCGCACGGCAATAGGGCCACGGAAAATGGTCGCGAACCTTCAAAGGTGTCCAATTGTACATATCTGTGGTAACACAGATATCGTTATTTGTCGCTGCTACAAGTACTTTTTGTTCCCCTGGAACCACCGTCAGTCCGTGAATATCCAAACTGCTCAAACCTTCACTACGGTTATCCCACGTTTTTCCACCGTCGGTGCTTAAACGCATACCGTCAATTTCAATTCCTGCATAGACAGTTTCATGGTTTTCTGGATCAATAATAATAGTCGTCACGCGTGGAATAATAGGAATGCCTTCACATTCTTGTGCGAGTTCAGCGTCAAGTTGCGCCCATGTCTCACCGCCATCTACTGTTTTGAAAAATGCGGATGGGCAAGTTCCAGCATAAAGTGTCCCTGGAGCAGTTGGATGAATGACGAGCGACCAAACTTCTCGGGTGTCCATCTCACTCGGCATGTGTTTCCATGTATCGCCCCCATCTGTACTTTTGACAACGCCTTTTTCAGTGCCAGCATAAAGTATTTTTGAATCTGTTGGATTCACAACGATGGCGCGGACATCAGCTTCTGGAAAGATACCATCACTGGCACGATGCCAGGTTTTACCGATGTCGGTGCTGCGCCAAATGCTCTGTCCAATTGTTCCTGCATATAGTGTATTTGACATGTATATCTCCTCTTATTAGTTATCGGTTATCGGTTCATTCAGAACTCCTTCGTCAATAATAGTATCTCCTCGTCTGATACTCCATTCTACCGATGTTGTTTCAATATCAGATTTGAGATGAAAAGCATATCGATAAAGCGTATTCCCCTTATTTTCAACATATAGCATCGGTTTTGCATCAAGAATTTTACTGTTTTGATATGTCAGCGTTAGGGTAAGTGAATGTACACCCTTTGCTTCGCTTGGAACCGCAACAATTTCCCAATAATTTGGATGTATCGGGTTAGGAAGAATGTGTGTGGCATAAGTTCCAAGGTTCCCTTCAAAAGCATTATAGTTATAAGTGATAGATTGCTGAGAAAAGCGTTGATTTTCAACTTGTAGGCTTGGCATAAGCATCACACGTTGGATGTCATTTCCAAAAGTAGGAATATCTAATGAGGCAGTTCCATCGGTAGTTTTGAAGGGTAATGCCTCAACAAGGATCTCCCCTGTGTTAAATAAATAAGCGACCTTGATGTTGACATTAGCGTTCCGTTGTGTAGAAAAACTGAGATTTAGCCCTGCCTGATCTGCTGTTGTAACCTTATATTCAATAGCGTGCGCGGCAAAATTGGCAAGTTTTTTATTCTTTCCGAGAATCGGATAGGTGTCATGGGTAAATAACGGTTGTATCACCGGTGCCAATGTGTGATACCCGAAAGGTTTTTCAAGAGTTCCAAGGACCCTCCACGTAGTAAGGTAATTTGTAACTTTCCAGTCTGCGAAGATATCTGAAAACGTCCGAGACGTACCGCGTGTCTGCAGGGTGCGTGTAATTCCCAAAATTCCGTCTAAAGGGTTTTTCACAAGCGCAGCAATAGTTTGTATACCTCCATAATGATCGTGGAGATATAACATAAAAAGAAAAGAGGCACCGTAGTGGGCAAGTAGGTTCGTCTGACTCATCTGCGACCAATCGGTCAGTGAAATGTTTGGTGTCTTCTCAAAAGCATTAAGGTGTTGGTAGAGATCGTATCCACATTGAAAAGCTGCATAATCAGCGCACCCTTCGTCTATCCAGGTTTCTTCGTTTGGAGAATGTTTCCAATGGATAAGGTGCTGAAATTCATGAGCAATGACAGCCTGCAGCGCATTAGAATTCGCCGAATTACTTTTTGAGTGGATATATAAAATATCTGCCTCGTTGCTATGCAGTGGACCGAGAGTTGGGTGGTGCAGCATACCTCTGTTCTGATCAATCGGTAAGAAGTATCCAGCTGTTGTGTGATGCGTGTTTATATCACGGATATTGAGAAAAAGCAGAATAACTTTTTGATTTCTGTCAATATCTGGTGGCGGTCCGAGGCTTTCCGTTAAGATGTCGTATATGCCGCGCTGGGGATCAGCTGGCGTTGCTGTCTCAAATGCTGTTTGGATAGTTTGAACTGTGCGTGCTGTGACATTTTCTTGCCATTCTGAGTCCTCAACGAAAATATAACAGTGGGGACCGCTTGCCCGCAGCGTTGCATTGATTGTATACTGCTGTTTTCTTGCGAAATCAATAGCAAAAAAAGTGCGTTGGAATCCGATGGAGAGCGCAGGTGCTGCGGGGTGCGCTGGTGCGGTTGCAACATTTGTCAACAGTTCGGGGGGCATATCCATTTTTAGGTGTGGCGTCCCACAGCGGAATGCTTCACCGGACTGTGCAAAGAAAATTAGCATTACAAAGAGAACCGTGATGAGGGTGTATCGCATTTTGTGATAGTTTTCAGCAAGATAGCCATCAGCTATCAGCCATTGGCTGATAGCTAAAAACTATTGCTTGAGGCGTTCCTGTATTTCATCATTATCAGGTTCAATAGTTTGGGCTTGCTGCCAAACACCGCGAGCTTTTTCAGGTTCACCGTTTTTGAGATAGGCATCACCAAGATGCATCAAGATTTCAACATTGTCGGGCATCTGTTGATTCGCATTTTCTAACGTTGTGACAGCCTCCGTGAAACGTCCCTGTTTAAAGAAGACCCAGCCGAGACTATCAAGATATGCGCCATTGGTTGGTGACCTTTGGAGGGCGCGCTTTATTAGTGCTTCTGCTTCATCCAGATTTGTTCCTTGCTCTGCATAAAGATAGCCGAGTGCATTGAGTGCATATTCATGGGCTGGTTCGATCGCAAGCGTTTGGCGTAGATATTTTTCTGCTTTTTCGAACGCCCCCATCGTTTGATAAACAGCAGCAATCCCATAAGTTGCACCGGTATGTTCTGGATCGTCTGCAAGGAGTTCCGCGAAGGTCTCTTCGGCTTTCTCAAGTTTTTCAAAAAGAAGATACACACTTGCCAGCGCATACTGAGCTTTTTTCACAATGTCTTTATAATAAGCTTGTTGGGTATTATTTTCAGGATTACTGATAAAATCCTTGGAAAAGAAGATTGTTCGTCCAAGATATTTTTCTGCTTCTCGAATGAGCGTTTGGGAATCGCCCAGATCGTTCTGTGATTTTTCATCCTCCGACATTAGCGCACGCTGAGCAAGTTCCTGAAAAACTAAACCGAGACCGAAGTTTCCAAGAACGTCTTGTGGGGCTAAGGCAAGGATTTGCTCAAAGGTTTGTTGTTCCTCTGCGAATTGCCGAGTATTAAGATAGAGCTCCCCCAAAGTCCTAAGTGCCTCCAGATCGTCCGGTTTAATTTTCACGACCCGTTGGTAAGCATCAATAGCTGCTTGCAGCTTATTTGTTCTTCGATAGATATTACCGAGATACCTGTGAAATTCAGGTTCAAAAGGTAAAATACGTGTTAGTGCTTTATAAGATGTTTCTGCAGTTGCATAATCACGGAGGCGGTATGCCAAATTGGCAAGCATCTGGTGTGCCCCGAGATGATTGGGGTCTAATTCAATTACTTTTTTGGCAGTTTTCAATGCCTCCATCACATTTCTTCCACCTGCATGAGATGCACGGCGTAATAAAATTTGTGCAAGTTGCCAGTTAGCAGGAACGTAGGATGGATTATGCTTGAGTGCTTCAAGTGTATCCTCTTCAGCACCGCGTATATCCTCCATTGGATAAAACAGAAGTTGTCCGCGTTTGTACCAAACGTAAGCAGAATCAGGCACCTGTTTCACTAAAGCATCATATAAACGTTTTGCGGCACTTAAATCTTCACCCACACTTTGTAGGTAGATTGCGTGCATCAACTGTGTGTAAACCTGTTTTGCTTTTTGGGACTCCTCTGTTAATGGCACCTGCTCTGCTGTTGTATCGGGAATTAATTCTTGGGCAGTCGTCATTTCTGTTGAGAAAAGACACACTGCGCTTAACAGGATTAAAAACATCCATAAGTTCCTTTTCATAATCGTTCTCCCTATCTGCTTTAATAACCTAAATTGCCACATAGCAGCATAATCTGTTAGATTGTACCACACTATCCTTCTATACTGCTATTCGAATCGGTATCCGATATTTTACCGACATCCACAAGTGTTTCATCCTCTTGTAAAGTCATGAGTCGGACGCCCTGCGTTGTGCGTCCAATTGAACGAATGTCGCTAACAGCCATACGCGTAATATACCCTGTAGAACTAATAAGAACCAATTCATCTGATATAGTAACCAGTTTTGCAGAAACAACTGCACCATTGCGCGTTGAACGTTTAATTGCAGTCAATCCAACGCCGCCCCGCTTTTGTGAACGATACGCCGCCAATCCTGTGCGTTTGCCATAACCGTTTTCCGTTACAATAAGAAGAGAATCTTTTTCATCTGCAGAGCAAACCATGTCTACAACAAAATCGTCTTCACCAAGCCGTATGCCGCGGACACCGCGTGTGCGGCGCCCCATGCTGCGGACATCTGATTCCTTAAATCGTATAGAATTCCCGTTATGGCTAACCAAGATGACATCGTAATTTCCATCGGTAAGGTGGGCCCCAATTAATTGGTCCTCTGTATCTAAATTAATCGCTATAATTCCGCTGGAGATGGGATTTCGAAATTCTCTCAATGGAGATTTCTTGACAATCCCGTATTTTGTCGCCATAAGGATATAGAGGTCCTCATTAAACTCACGAATAGGTAAAAACGCTGTAATAGTTTCCGCGTCACTTAATTTAAGCATATTTACCGCTGCTCTGCCAGCTGCTTGACGCGAACCTTCCGGTATCTCAAAAACTTTTAGAACAAAACACTTACCGAAACTCGTGAAAAAGAGTAGGGATTGGTGCGCCGTTGCGATAAGCAGTTGTTCCAAGAAGTCTCCATCTTTCGGACTACCACCTTTGATACCGACTCCGCCGCGATTTTGTGTTCGGTACGTATCCATCGGAATCCGTTTGAGATATCCGGAATGCGTGAGTGTAACAACCATCTCCTCATCAGCGATAAGGTCTTCCATCTCAAAACTTTTCACCTCTGAAACGATTTCGGTGAGGCGCTCGTCTCCATGATCCTCCTTCAATCCCTCCAATTCTTCTCTGATGATGTTGGTAACAAGATCTTCACTATCAAGAATTGCTTTGAATTCAGCGATACGTTCCAAGAGATCACTGTATTCATCGTTAATATTCTGACGACCTAATCCTGTTAACTGGCTTAAGGTTAATCCCAGCACTTCGTTCGCTTGATCTTCAGAAAGTTCATACTGTGTTATCAGTTGTTCTTTGGCTGCTTGTGGTGTATCAGCAGTTTGCACAAGTTCAATGACTTCCTCTAAATGTTCCAGCGCAATACGGTATCCCTCTAAAATATGGGCGCGGCGTTCACATCGCGCTAAATCATACTGCGTGCGTCTATGGATAACATCCCGCCGATGCATCAAGTAGTAGCGTAAAATCTCGGGAAGCGTTAATATTTTAGGAAGTCCTTCAACAAGGCAGAGAAGGTTTGCAGGATAAAAATGCTGCATTTTTGTGTGCTTGTAGAGCTGATTTAAGATAACTTGTGGCACTTCCCCACGCTTAAGTTCAATAACGATGCGAATCTCCTCATCAGATTCGTCTCTGATATCCGAAATGCCAGCAATCGTCTTACTGTTTACCTGATCAACTATCTGTTGAAGAAGCAGATTTTTCTTAATCTGATAAGGAATTTCAGTAACTACAATCTGCTCGCGGTCTCCACGAGATTTATCGTGTGTCATCGGTTCAATTTCCACTTTCGCCCGCATCGTGATACTCCCTTTGCCAGTAGCATACATATCTTTGATTCCTTTTTTCCCAACGATAATTCCAGCAGTGGGAAAATCTGGACCAGGGAGAAATTCCATCAGCTCCTCAACGGTGACATCTGGAAAATCAAGCACGTGCAGGAGAGTATCCACGACCTCGTTAAGGTTATGCGGTGGTATGTGAGTTGAATAGCCTATACCGATACCGTCAGTACCATTTACAAGCAGGTTCGGAAGAAGACCAGGCAGGACGGTAGGTTCTTCCAACGATTCTTTATAATTAGGTTGGAAATCAACAGTATCCTTATCAATATCCAGCAGAAGTGTTTCAGCAATCTTTGAAAGTCGGCACTCGGTGTAACGCATCGCCCCTGCGGGGTCATCGTCAATAGATCCAAAATTCCCCTGTCCATCAATTAAGGGATAACGTGTGCTGAATTCCTGAGCAAGACCTACGAGCGTGCCGTAAATCGGACCATCGCCGTGTGGATGAAAGTTCTTCATCACCTCACCAACAACAGCAGCACATTTATCGTAAGGGCGACTACTCGTGAGATTGATCTCTCCCATAGCATAGATGATTCGGCGTGCACTCGGTTTCAAGCCATCCCGCACATCGGGGATTGCTCTATTCGTATTTACACTCATCGCGTACGTGAGGTATGAAGTCTGTAGTTCGGTTTCTATTGATCGTCTAACGATATTTTCTTCTTGCATGCGTTTCTCTTTCATTTTCCATCGACTATTAGCTAATCAATGGTGATTCACCTGATGATTATTTCTCTTATACTTTTCTTATACTTTGCAATCGCGTCTCGTTCTGCTAATTCTGCTTTCGCATAATGCGCCGGCACCTGTGACAACTTCCAACGCCCCGCAATCTGCATCTCAACCACACTTGCCCCGCCTGTGCCAAAGCAACAGCAAAACCGACGCGCAGCGAATACCCAGAGATAAACCCATCAACACCAACGCGCTTTTGGTATTTATAACTCAAGTTGCCACTATGTAGCACAATCTGTATGAAGATTAAGTTTTTAATTGGGTAATTCTAATTTTTCCCAAACCCGGTAGGTGCGGTTTCTAACCGCACTGGATATTTCCACGAATTACCTAATTTATTTTTTAATCTTCATTTAGATTGTGCCTGCAAGTGTGCAAACCGACAGTTTGCACTACAAATATTGGTTAATTATCAACATATTTTCATTTAAGACAGTGTTTACGTGTCTAAAAACTTATAGGTAACAACTTAGGTTATTTATAGTAAAACCTATAATTAATCGGACACTTCTGTAGCACAAACTTTTAGTAAATCAACGGTATGAATGCCTTTGGACGAATACGCGTTTGGTATTCGCCATGATTCCCCGTGTTCTATGGATGCACAAACTAAAAGTTTGATACTCAACCTTTGTTGTCGGTTATGTTTCCAAAACAGGTTTATCAAAATGTCCCAATAATTTCAAAGTTCACTATATCTGATATTATTATACTACAGATAGAAACACTCAAGCAACAACGGATTGTTAGTTAAAAGCAATCATTTCCTCACTTTTATTTTGCGTAAAATACTGCAATGACCTCATCAATGTAATAGATCTAACTGTGTAGGAGTCAGGAAGATCAAATATTTCCGGGTGATTTTGTTCGGACAAGATTACTTTATTTCTCAATTCAATAGTTCTTAAAAACTGATTGAACTCACCTAAATCGAGAACGCCATTATAATGACCATTGGTATTATTGAAATAGGGCGGGTCAAGATATAAAAAAGAGTTATTGATACAAGCAAACTCTTTATAATCCTTGTTCATTATGGTTAAGTCTTGAATAGTTTTACTTAAATTCAACAATGAATCAAGATGGACTTTAGGACATGAGCTCCCTTTTCTGATAGGTGAATTGAATTTGTTGCTTGAATTGAATCTGATTTTCCCTGAAAACGCGTTCTTCGCAAGATAAAGGAAGTTCGCCGCCCCCTCCACTCCATTTTCTAAACATAGATCTCTGACTTGGTAATAATACTCGGCAGAAGAATTATTGTAATGTTCGTTATACAGTTCCCATAACCTAAATGGAGATGTTTGAACGTGCCGTATTAGGTTTACAACAATAGGGTTATTGTCGTTATAGGTAACACGATGAGATCCAAACCTATTGCACGCATAAAGAGAGAATGCCCCTCCTCCTCCAAATATATCATAAATACAACATGCGAGGTTATCAGGTATTATTTTATCAAAAATATCTTTGAAACCTGCTTTACAGCCAATGTAGGGAATTATCTTTAGATTCGCACGCTTGTTTGTTACAATAAACTCTGGTTGCTGTATACTTGCCCAGTCTCTACTCATTGTTTAGCACCGATATAGGTTTCGTCTGTTTCTATGATACTCTGCAGTATAACCTAAGTTGCCACCTATTTGCGAATGCTCTTGTAGGAGGGGTTTCTAACCCCGATTGATAACAGAAAACGTAAGTATCAGTGGAAATGTCTTGTTTTTTTAGTAAAAAGCAGTGTTCGCCATCTCGAAATCTTGTAAGTAGCAACTTGGGTTAGTATAGTGAACTTTGAAAATAGGTAAATGCGTAAGCCCTAACCGAATTATGACCCATAAACGTCAAGTTCAACTTGTGTGCCATAACGTTCTATAAAAGCACGGCGAGGTTCCACAGAATCGCCCATCAGCAATGTGAACATCCGTTCAGCTTGCACAGCATCCTCCAATGTCACCTGTAATAGCACACGCGCATCTATCTGCATTGTCGTCTCTTTTAATTGCTTTGTATTCATTTCAGCAAGCCCTTTGAAACGCGTAAGCGTCATACCGATGTTTGCATTTGATTCCAGGATCGAAAGAAGTTCTCCAACAGAGGCAGCAGCCTGACGCTCGTCCGATTTATTTAATATACTAAACAACGGTGCATCTTGTGATGTCTTCCCATCAAAATCTTCGGACTGAATTCCAAGGTCTTTAACGCGCCGAATATGAGGTGAGAGCTCTGCATGTATCGCAGCATTTGATTTTACTTGGCGTTGCATCATGCTCTCAACAAAAACTTCCGTATTACCGGTTTCATCCGAATCAACCCCATCATCACTCTGAAGTGGTAGTTCAATTTGTTCCGCACCATCCCCTTGCGATTGAAGAATATCTGAGATGGTATTTACTGGGTCTTCTGGTATTTCGCGTGGTTCCATGATATCCGATTCAGATGCCTGTTGATCTTGGATCGGTTCCCATAGGTATTCTATCAGTTCTTGGCGTGCTCGGTTTCCACGTCCGCTCAATTCGGATAAGCCTTTTTCAATACAAAAGAGTGCCTTAACGCAAGCAACCGCTTCCTCTGTGGTATAAGGGTTTTCACGCCTGATATTCTTTATCTCTTGAGACCCTGCGGCTGATTCAAGCATGTATTCTTCCAAAGCCTCCTCGTCTTGAAGATACTGTGATCGGCGCCCTCTCCTAATTTGGAAAAGTGGTGGCTGGGCAATGTAAAGATGTCCTTCAAGGATTAACTGTGGCATCTGGCGAAAGAAAAACGTCAATAACAGTGAACGGATATGTGCACCGTCTACATCTGCATCTGCCATAATAATTACCTTGCCATACCGCAATTTTTCCAATGAAAAATCCTCGGCACCAATACCGGTGCCGAGGGCAGTAACAATGTCTACGATCTGTGCATTCCTTAAAATCTTATCTAAACGTGCCTTATCAACATTGATACCTTTACCTTTTAAAGGAAGAACAGCTTGAAAAGTACGATCACGCCCCTGTTTTGCCGGCCCCCCGGCGGAATCCCCCTCAACAAGAAAAATCTCTGTTTTTTCCGCATTACGTTCAGAACAATCCGCGAGTTTACCGGGCATTGATGCTGAGTCAAGAACACCTTTTCGGCGAATAATGTCGCGAGCATTCCGCGCTGCTTCCCTTGCTTGTGCAGCCTGAATACTCTTGTTAATTATACGCTTAGCAAGTGCCGGTTGTTCCTCTAAATATCCCTTCAGTTGTTGGTTTACAATACTCATCACAATACCTTCTACTTCGGTATTGCCGAGTTTTGATTTTGTTTGCCCCTCAAACTGAGGTTCGGGAACTTTTACACTAATAACAGCCATAACTCCTTCTCGGATGTCCTCTCCCGTGAGTGAAATTTTTACGTTCTTTAATAAGTCGTTGTCTTTACTATATGTATTGAAAGTCCGCGTTAAGGCGTTTTTGAACCCGCTTTCATGAAAACCACCTTCTGTTGTCCGAATATTGTTCGCATACGAGAAGATGTCCTCTTTTGAATAACCAGTATTATACTGAATTGCGACCTCAACCCGAACATTATCTGTAACACCTTGAAGGTATATCGGTGTATCATGGAGGACCTCCTTATTCTCATTTTGGTAGATAACAAACGAAGCGATACCGCCTTCATAGTGATAAACAGTTTCTGCTTCACCCTCTGGTTGTCCAGTTCTGAGGTCTTTAAATCTAATACGAACTCCCCCGTTGAGAAAGGCTAATTCACGGAGACGTCCCTTCAGGGTTTCAGCTTGAAATTCAAGCGTGTCAAAAATCTCATGGTCAGGCATAAATGTTGTTACTGTCCCGTTATTTTTCGTTTCACCAATTACCTCTACATCTTTTGTGGGTATCCCGCGTTTATACTGCTGCTGATAAAGTTTACCTTCCTGCGCAACTTGCACTCGGAGCCACTCCGAAAGTGCATTCACACAGGAAGCCCCTACACCGTGTAAACCACCAGCGGTTTGATACCCGACATCTGCACGCCCATCAAATTTACCACCTGCATGAAGCGTTGTCATCACGACCTGAAGTGCAGACACGCCTGTCCGATGTTCACCAACAGGAATACCACGTCCATCATCAGAAACTGTGACGCTCCCATCTTCGTTGAGTATAATTCTAATCTCCGATCCGTATCCTGCACCGAACTCGTCAATGGAATTATCAACAAGTTCCATCACAAGATGATGTAGTCCAGCAGCACCAGTACTACCAACATACATCCCCGGCCGTTTCCGAACAGCTTCTAACCCTTCTAATATTTGAATAGATGACGCGGTATAATCATTTGACATTATCTATAAATCCTCATTTAGGTTGTTGGTTGTATCAATCGGAAGTATAAATAGGTGAACAGTATGGAAGAACAAGTTGCTGGATTTTACTATATTAAACCCAACCTACAGATTATCATAAATCACAACAAATTTCCGATTATATTTTTAACTATAAGTTATAATTTTTACTTAATCTAACGACGTTTTTCAGACCAATCTGCAGCAAATAAAGTATCACCATATTTTCAAACAAAAATTTATATTTTCTATATTCATTATACCACAATTTTCTATTTTTTGTCAACCTATTTTTTATCTATTTTGTGAAATATTTTACAATTTACAATCTGTAAAATATTTGTTACTATTCCGCTGTTTCAGTATAAGTGAATTGTGTTAAATAAAGTGTTTTTAAAGCTGTCCGTAACTCAGAATCGTTTACAACCGAAACAGCAGCTTCAACCTGTTCTTGCACTTCAGGTGGTACAGGCTTAGCAACTCTTTCAGATACCTCTGAATCTGATTTATCTGTATTTTTAGTGGGTTTCAACTTAGAAATGTTTGGGTTCAAACGAAATCGCATGTCAGTTATCTTGATTTCCTTAGAAGGTTTACACGCTCCTGCATTCAAATCATCAAGATTTTTTTGAAGTTTTGACAAAATTTGAGTTTTCATTGCAGATAATTCAGTCCAACAGGTTGAATGTGCGACTTCAACTTTCAAAACCCCATTAAATAAGGAAACCGGGACACTTTGCGATGCAACAAATGTCCCAACAATAGATTCCCAATCATCAATAATTCGCCTTACATGGAGTTTATCGACCCAATCCTCTTGTTGGCGTAGTAAAATTTCTATAGCCCCTTTTACTCTTACTGTTCTCTGCTGTATTACCGGACTTCGCTTTCTTCCACGATATTTTTTAAAACGCATTCCTCTACCCACTCAAACTTATAGTAGACTTTAGAATTAATTGGACATTATGTTCGGTTTCCCAACCGAACGCGGGTGTTGTAGCACAATCTGTATGAAGTTTAAGTAAATATTTCGGTAATTGGCAAGGTTAGGAAGAAATCAACGGTATGAACGCCATTGGGCGAATACGCGTGTGGTATTCGCCATGATTCCCCGCCTTGCCAGCAGCAGGTGTACATCTCTGCTGGCGAGGTTTCCTAACCTCGCTAAATTACCCAATTTATTTTTTAATCTTCATTTAGATTGTGCATATTTGACGCAAACTAACAGTTGCGATACAGAAATGTCTCATTAATTATAGGTTTTACTATAAACTAAAAACATCATTATATAACGTTTAATTTTAATTAACGATTACACCATTTTCAACTATTAATAGGTGAACATCTGTCAGTTCATCACCCATCACGTCCTTGTCAGTAGCGGTAATTACAGTCTGTGCATTGACACCCTGTAGATACGCTAATAGGTATGCGCGCCTTTCCATATCCAACTCCGACAGGACATCGTCCAGTAGAAAAAGCGGTGTCGCCCCAGTATCTTCCCGAATAAATTCCAGTTCCGCAAGTTTTAGCGCGAGGGCTATTGTGCGGCACTGTCCTTGAGAAGCAAAAGTACGTGCAGTTTCACGTAGAGGTGCCTCATCACCGTTAGATGTTTCCAAAACTAAAGAAAAATCATCACGATGTGGACCAATCAGTGTTACGCCACGCCGCAGTTCATCTCGACGTGCTTTTGCCAAAGCATCTCTAAAATGATCCGAAAGATTCGTAATATCAGAAAGTTCTGTGATAGTACACTCAATTCCTGAAATATATTGCAACAAAAGCCGTTCCTGTCCCCCTGTCAACGAAAGATGTGTTGTCTCTACAATTCTACTTAGGCGCGCTAACGCAGTATGTCTCGCGCCAATCAATGCAACACCCGATTCAACAAGGAGTCCATCCCAAATAGCTATTTCTTCAACCAATTCTTTTCCGACACTCAATCGCTTTAATAGTGCATTCCGGTGCTGCAAAATTCCACGATAGCGTTGTAGCTCCTCCAAATATTCTCGATTCAACTGGGATAAAAATAGATCAAGCCATCGTCTGCGGGATGTAGGCGGACCTTTCACAAGTTCCAAAGATTCAGGTGCGAAAACCACGACATTGAACTGACCTATCCAGTCCGAACGTCTTTGTTGTAGAGCTCCATCTGTTTTGAGGCGGAACGGACCTTGACGCGGCTTCACTGCCTCAAGTTGTATGAGTGAATTAGGTCTCTTATCACTACGGAAATATCCTATAACCGCAAATCCTTCTGATTCATGTCGTATTAACTCAGCAGTTGTATTCGCTCGGTGCGATTCACCGGTACAAAGAAAATAGAGCGATTCCAGTAGGCTTGTTTTGCCCATTGCATTTCTTCCAACAACTAATGTCACTGGTGAATGAAATGTAATGTCACACACTTCATAATTCCGGAAATTCCGCAGGCACAATCGCTCCAAGTACATTTAAACCTCATTATTCTAATCATGTTTTTCAGAATCTTTAAAACAATTTTGATATCTCTTTGAAATTAAAAGATATTGAAATTGTTTTAGAAATTCTTTAATAAAACTCTGCTTTGTTAAACTGGAATTCTGTGCGTCTTATATTATGTACTAAATTACAATTAAAATTTAAATTGTACCTTAGTAGTTACAGTAGGGGTTGATAATATGTTAATAACTGCTTTAATCCCTTATAGGTATTGACGGTATCGCTGATAATAACTTGATAACAACTTTTACACTTATTAACAATTTATCAATGCAACTGATGGAAGTAAAAGTTATTAACAATTTATCAACAATAATTTTGGAGTTATTGCCAAGTTATTATCAAGTTATTATCAAGTTATTATCAATAATTTGGGGGTTAGTAACAGAGATGTATACAATAGGTAATTCAGTGCTTTAACTTTGAGCATATCTGGGTTTATAGGACTTAATGTCGTAAATTTCCTAAGATTTTTAGATAAGGCAGACTGAACCTTATGTCAATTCATCCGTTAATAGCTGGACAAGCTTTTTTATTTCCTTATCTTCAAGTAGTTTTTCAACTTGTTCGTAAGCATACGTGATGGTTCTATGGTTTTGCCTATTAAATGCATCTGCAATATCTAACAGAGAAAGCTGCGTGAGTTCTCTACACAGGTACATCGCTATTTGCCGTGGGAAAACAAGAACTTTTGTTCGCTTTGCGGAAGTTAGGTCATCGCTGTCTAGCTGAAAATGATCAGCGACAACTTTCTGTATTGCTTCTGCTGTAATAACTTTTTGCCGTAATCCTCTGCTAATCGGGGTTGTGTCATTTAGTACCCTGCGTGCAAAGTCAATATCAAGTCGTTCATCAAGAATTGAAGCTTGTGTTGTGAGGCGGACTAATATGCCTTCCAATTCACGAATATTTGCTGTTACCATTTCTGCAATGTAGCTTAGCACTTCATCGGAAATTTCCTCAAATTCTTGGTCTTGACATTTTTGCCGTAGAATTGAGAGGCGGAGCTCATAATTGGGTTTATCTATTTCTGCTACCATGCCCCATTCAAAACGTGAACTGAGCCTTTCTTCAAGGTTTTCAAGCATACTCGGCGACCGGTCACTCGTCATAACGATTTGGTTAGAATTCATGTATAAATCGTTGAAGGTATTAAAAAATTCCTCTTGCGTGCCTTCTTTACGTGCTAAGAATTGGATATCATCAATTAATAACAGGTCCGCTGTTCTGTATTTTGTGCGGAATCCTTGTGCTGAATTTCGATTCATGATAGACTCAATAAATTCGTTCATAAACATTTCTGAGGTGACATAAAGCACTTTCCGTTTTGGAGTAATATCTTGGACTCTATTGCCGATAGCATGAAGGAGATGTGTTTTTCCGAGTCCTACGCCGCCGTATATAAAAAGCGGATTATATTCTCCTCCTAAATTATCAGATGCAGCAAATGCAGTCGCATGACAAATCCGATTGCTCTGTCCAACAACAAAATTACCAAAGATGTAATTCGGATTTAAGTTTGCTGTTTCAGGAGTGTCTTCTTCAGTTCTATGTACAGTTTTTTCTGGTTCAGGCGTTTTAGCAAGAGATTTATCCACTAAAATTTGCAGCTTACAACCGTTCCTTGTTTGCTCATCTAACACCTTATTAATACTACTGAGAAATCTGTCCTCTATTTCGTCTTGTGTGTAATCGGAAGGAACAGCAATGATAAAAGACTCCTCGGTGAGTGAATGTGGGGTAGTTTGGCGTAAATAAATATCGTTGAGGGCAGTTTCACCAAGTTCCTCAAGTATTGTTAACCAAAGTGAATCAGGGGTGTGTTGCATGAGAATGTTCCTACCTATTGAAGTTGCCAGCTGTTCGGAGCCATGTTATTAAAATGTTTCTGAATTTTCTACAAAGAAATATGTATGACGCAAATATAAATTATATCATTTTCTGGATTTAAATAGCAAGTTAAATTGACGAAATTCTTCGCTAAAATTATATCTATGTATGGAGAAAATTTGAAGATTTAGAATTAAAAATATAGATATTATTATATAATGACCAAATTTTTCCAAGTTATCAGGTAAAAGTTTGATTTTAGCAAAATTCACCAAAATACTTGCTACTATTTATTAACGTGAATGGGGTAGTTTGGCGTAAATAAATATCGTTAAGGGCAGTTTCACCAAGTTCCTCAAGTATTGTTAACCAAAGTGAATCAGGGGTGTGTTGCATGAGAATGTTCCTACCTATTGAAGTTGCCAGCTGTTCGGAGCCATGTTATTAAAATGTTTCTGAATTTTCTACAAAGAAATATGTATGACGCAAATATGAATTATATCATTTTCTGGATTTAAATAGCAAGTTAAATTGACGAAATTCTTCGCTAAAATTATATCTATGTATGGAGAAAATTTGAAGATTTAGAATTAAAAATATAGATATTATTATATAATGACCAAATTTTTCCAAGTTATCAGGTAAAAGTTTGATTTTAGCAAAATTCACCAAAATACTTGCTACTATTTATTAACGTGAATTTCGTGCAATAGATACCGCCTCTTTAACAATTATTATGCAGAAAAATTTGACAAACTGTGAAAAATCGGGTATCCTTTTTATTAAGATAACCCAAGTTGCCACCTATTTGCGAATGCTCTTGTAGGAGGGGTTTCTAACCCCGATTTGTAACAGAAAACATAAGTATCAGCAAAAATGCCCTGTTTTTTTAGTAAAAAGCAGTGTCCGCTATCTCGAAATTTTATAAGTAGCAACTTAGGTTAAGATAGATGAAGATATATTGCATAATTTCCATGTGTCCGGTTAAGAAATAGAGAGGAAAAGCATTATGAAACGTACGTATCAGCCACATAGACGGAAACGCAAGAACAAGATGGGATTTCGGAAACGTATGTCTACCCGTGATGGTCGGAAAATTCTCGCGCGCCGCAGGGCAAAAGGCCGAAAAGTCCTCAGTGCGTAAAGTTACTTTGGAACAGTTTAAAAGATGCCTCGTACTTTTAATTTACCTCGCTTTTATGAAAGTCCAATTATTTCTGTTGTTAAGGCATCGCGGCGAAATATGGATGCCCGTAAGCGAGACCTGTCCTCCTCCATTTTAGATTTTGGTCCTGTCCGTTTTAAGATTGCTCGCCACTTTGGGTTTTGCTATGGTGTTGAAAATGCTGTAGAGATCGCATATCGCGCCCTTGAAGAGAATCCGGACAAGCGAATTTTTCTGTTATCTGAAATTATCCATAATCCGCGTGTAAATGAAAATTTAAGACATCACGGTGTACAATTTCTCTCTGATACTGAGGGAAATTCGTTACTTCCGTTTGATGTTTTAGTGCCTGATGATGTTGTGATTGTACCAGCTTTCGGCACAACGTTGGAAGTTGAGGCAGAATTGAATGATCGCGGTGTTACGCTTTCGTCCTACAACACGACATGTCCGTTTGTTGAAAAGGTGTGGAAGCGGAGCCAAGAAATTGGCAAGCAGGATTACACCGTGGTTGTGCATGGTAAACGGTATCATGAGGAAACCCGCGCTACATTTTCGCATGCGCAAGCGGAGGCGCCTGTTGTTGTTGTGCGCGATCTTGTGGAAGCGGAAAACCTCGCAAAAGTGATACGCGGCGAAGCAGGCGCGCATTTTTTCTTTGAACAATTTGCTGACCGCTATTCTGAAGGTTTTCATCCAGACGTTAATCTTAAACGTATCGGTGTTGTCAATCAGACCACAATGCTTGCTACGGAGACACAAGCTATTGCTGATCTGTTGCGACAGGCTATTATTACAAGATACGGTGAAGAAAATCTCGCGGAACATTTTGCTGATACGAAGGATACGCTCTGCTATGCCACGAAAGAGAATCAGGATGCGACACTTGCATTGATCGCTGAAGGCGGGGATGTTGCGGTTGTTGTGGGTGGCTACAATTCATCTAATACCAGCCATCTTGTAGAACTTTGTGAACATAAGCTGCCCACCTATTTTGTACGTGACGCGGAGGAGTTGCTTAGTCCAAAGCAAATTCGCCATCTGTCACTTGAAACAAAAGAGGTGCAAATAACAGCGGATTGGTTACCGACTGAACATCCCGATGGTAGGCCGGTTGACATTGTTTTGACTGCGGGCGCATCTTGTCCGGATATTTTGCTTGATGAGGTGTTGCGGAAGGTTGTTGGATGGTTTTCGGGGACGCGCTCGGTGGAGGAGGTGCTTGCGCCTTATGAGTAGAATTATGTTTTAGGAGTAATCTTGGAAATAAGAAGGAACATGTTTATGAATGATCAGTATAAATATTTTGAAAAGTCTCTCACACCGAACATGGCGCGAGAACTTATTCAAGAACTGTTTGCAGGACAGACTGTTCAAAAACAGGAAATGATAAGTACTGTAGATGAAGCGCATCTTGAACGGGGAGGGTTACCACCAAGAGCTCAATTTCACCATCCTGTCACGTTGGCACTTTCAAACATGGGGCGAGAGGGACAGGCAAGCAATCCGAGTCAAGGCAATTGGTTTATCCCTTCAAGTACTCAGGATTACGACAGCGTGGATTCTGATCATGACAATTTAAATTCTGAAAATTTAGAACCTGAAAAGGTCATCGGTTTCGGTAAACAGTCCGTTTACCTTTACTATTACCCCGCGTATCAACTTTTAGCTGAATTACAGGATGAGGTGGTGTGGGCATGCAAAATTGGCAGGTCTAGATCTAGTGTTGTCAACAGAATAGGAACACAAACGCGCACAGCACTCCCAGAATTTCCTAAGGTCGGACTCCTTATTAAAACAGATGAGTCAAATTTGATGGAAAAGACAATACAAAATATTCTGAGGCTTCAAGGCAAGCAAAAGCAAGACGCACCCGGAAAAGAATGGTTTATTACTTCTCCGAGTGAAGTTGAAAGGGTATATGAAAGCATTTTGGGGAATTTGCAGTAAATTAAGCTTGTATTTACACATAAAGGAAGGTTTTGATGCCTGCCGGATGTCATAAATACTATAAAGGAGGGCAATTATGTACATCGTAACTGAGGACTTAGAAATCATAAACTTCAATCATTACCAAAATTTGCATATAGAAGGGAAAGACCCTGGTGAAGGTAAACTCGTCTTAACAGCACAAGATGGATCCGAACGTGCCATTGCTGAATTTGCTGACTTTCAGGATGCATATAACGTTTTTGCAGATATCTGCGATGCCATTGCAGACGGAGAGACATATTACCGTATAGAGACATAGCAATGAACAAACTCTACTTTGGCGATAACTTGGAAATCCTATGCGAGATGGAGGATGAGCGCGTCCGCCTAATCTGTACCGATACTTTTCAACAGCGGACGAAACTATAACACATTTCTCGGTGACTCCCTTGCACAGAAGAAAGCGTTTACAGATACGTGGACTTAGGACACTACTGCACAAAACGCTGTTTCCGAATCACTAAATTGACACCTATGAGTCTGTTGCCTCTAATTCTGCCTGACATTCAGAACAGTAGCCAATTATCTCATTGCGGAAACGCACCGGTTTAAATTGGTGTGCTTCACACACAGATTTTTGCAAAGCATCAATTTGCGGTTCTTTAAATTCCACGATCTGACCGCACCGCAGACAGATGAGATGGGCATGCTCTTTCAGCGAATGGATGCTTTCGTAGCGGGTGTTTTTGTGTGCGTCAATAAATTCTGTTAGCAATCCACTTCTAACAAGCAGCGGCAGCGTCCGATAGATAGTTGGACGCGACACCTTATAACCGTTTTGACGCATCTGGACTAAGAGGTCTTCTATTTGGAAATGTCCTGGGTAGGCAAAGACCTGGTTCAAAACGTCCATCCGCGTTTGAGTCAGACGGAGTCCAGAATTTTTCAGGAAATCTTCAAACTGTTGTGTAATATCGTCAGCAGAGGTAGATTCTTCAACGGAATTCATTTTTTCCTATTTCGGTTTTAGGGGTTGGATAATAATTTAGGTTTCAAAACTTAAAGCTCGTTCTGATTCAACAAGTCCATTTTTCACAGCAAGCTTATAAAAAAGTTCAAGCCCTGCTATTTTCGATTCATCCAGGTCATAGTGAATATGATGTTGCAGATAATCTTTACAGAGGTTTTCCGGTAAACCGAGTTTTTGCGCTTCAATCCGTGCAATTTCAGGTATTTGTGCGATACCCCGATTCTTTGCTTCTAAAAGTAGATTCGGCACATTACCCAGTTCCACTTCGCCTCTCGCGACCCAACAAGCATAGACAAAAGGCAATCCTGTTAATTCGTGCCATTCTGCGCCGAGATCAACACTATATTCTGTGGCACCGAGGTTTTTGAGTGCTGCATCTCCTATAAGCAAAACTGCTTCTGTCTCTGACGTAGCAGGATCAATTGAAGGATCGCAGGAGATGAACGTTGGAGAAAGCTGGTATTTTTCAGCGAGTAAGATCTGCAGCAACGCAACAGATGAACGCGAACTTGTATCTAAAGCAACCTGTCGGATCTTCTGAATCGGCACACGGCTGAACAATTGAATGCTTAGAACGCTACCCCGCGATGCTATTGATATATTCGGAAGAATGCGATAACCTGCGTTCTGATCGTTTGCACGGAAGTAATCAACAATAGGAATCAAACCAATATCTAATGCATCATTACTTAGAAGCGTTGCGAGGCGACTCGGCACCTGAACACTGAGGTCAATCTCTTCTGTCTGAAGTTCCCCATTCAAAAGTGGATAAATGAGGGGTTTCGTGTTCAAAAATGACACAGCGCCGATCCTTAAGCGGCTTTTCTGTACCACTGATTTCCCTCTCGAATGATTTCATTATAAAGTGTATCACGTTCCACTGGAATATATCCTGCCTCTTCAATGAGGCGCGTGAGCGCATCTACGGAGACAGCCTCTGGTGTATCTGCTCCTGCCATGTGTGTAATCTTTTCCTCTGTTACCGTGCCATCAATATCATCTGCCCCAAAGCTAAGTGCGATTTGTGCTGTTTTCAACCCTGTCATGATCCAATAAACTTTGATATGTGGCATGTTGTCCAGCATCAGACGCGATACTGCAATGTTTCGCAAATCAGTTAAGCCTGATGTTGAAGGCAGATAAGCCATACGCGTGTTAGCAGGGTGAAATGCAAGCGGAATAAACGTGACGAATCCGCCTGATTTATCTTGTTGTTCCCGTAACCTGATGAGATGGTCAACTCTATCTTCATTTGTTTCAAGATGTCCATAGAGCATTGTCGCATTTGTGGGTATCCCAAGCCGATGTGCAATGTCGTGAATTTCAAGCCACCCTTCAGCACTTAATTTGCCAGGACAGATTTTTTCACGCGTTTCTTCTGCAAAGATTTCTGCACCGCCGCCAGGTAACGAATCTAAACCTGCTTCACGAAGTTGCTTTAAAACATCTTCTACAGACATTTTAAAGATACGTGAAAAATGATGAATTTCAACAGCCGTAAAAAATTTAAGGTGAACGTTAGGCATCCGTTCTTTGAGCCCACGGATAATTTGTAGATAGTAGTCAAATGGAAGTTTCGGGTGTAAACCGCCGACACTATGAATTTCGGTGCATCCATGCTCTATTGAGTACATCGCTTTGTCTAAAAATTCGTCAACACTCATCTCCCACGCACCTTCTGTTTGCATATTTTTTCGGGCAAAGGCACAAAAGTGGCACCGTGCATGGAGGATACACACGTTGGAATAATCTATATGTTGATTGATATTGTAGTAGACGACGTTTCCGTTTACGCGTTCACGGGTATGGTTCGCGATGAAACCGACTCCCATAATATCAGGGCTTTCGTAAAGCGTGATTCCATCTTGAAAAGTAAGTCTCTCTTCTGCCGTGACTTTTTCATAGATGGCAGGTAACTTAGGGTCTGTAAAAAGGTTGTAGTTCTCCATTATCTTTCCTGTAACTTTTTCAGCATTTGCAAAAACTGCTTGACACTTATCTCTTAATAAAGGTATTATAGCATAAAGACATTACAAATGCAAGGAATCTTTTTGGAAGGGAAAAATATAATCATGTCAAAACTTGGACTTATTCATTACAACTATGCTGGTAAATCGCTTGATGACTTTCTCAAATTTACAAGCGAAACAGGGTTCGGATACGTTGAACTTTCAATCGGTGATATTTGGAAATCGGATACTGCTAATCCTGAAAAGAATGCTGAGGCTGTGCGCGAACAAGTTGAGTCTTACGGTTTGCAGGTCTCGGCACTCGGCGCTGGAAACGATTTTGTTGTATTAGAAGCGGAAGTGATCCAAGCACAAGTTGAAAGGATGGAACGCATTGCAGGACTTGCCAAACGCGTTGGCACTTCAGTGCTGCGGACAGAAGGTGGTGCTATGAAGGATTCTGTCCCAGAAAACCGATGGGTTGAGGCGATGGCAGGGTGTTTAACACGGTGCCTTGAATTTGCTGAGAAGGAAGATGTCTATTTAGCGGTAGATAATCACGGATTGGTTACAAATGATGGCGATTTACAAGTAGAACTCTTTGAACGTGTAGGGTCTAAACATGTCGGTGCGAATATGGACACGATGAATTATCGTTGGGCGGGTCATGATTTGGACACAGTCGGCAGGTATTATGAAATTATTGCACCTTGGACACTACACACACATCTAAAAGATGGAACAGGTTCACGCGGGGATTATCGTGGAGAAGCACTCGGTGAAGGTGAAATTGACCTTGCGAAGGCAATTAGCTGTTTGCGGGCTGCTGGCTATGACGGGGTTTGGTGTTGTGAATATGAAGGCAGAGAAAACGACGGCACTGGACAACGAAAAAGTTTCGCTTGGATGCAGGAAAATCTATAATATCGCGACGTTATTTTCTGTCTGATGCAGGTGTACACCTCTGCTGGGGAGGTTTCCGAACCTCCCAACATTACCGATTTATTTTCTTAAACTTCATTCAAAGGGAATGTGTAAGTCCTAATCTTAATTTAGATTCTATGCTGATAAATTGCTTCAACCAGTTCCATCGTTTTGACAGCATCTGCAAAACATGTTAAGGGTTGTTTGTCTTGCTGAATACAATCCACGAAATGTCGACTTTCCCCATAAAATCCATAAGTTTTGTATGTCGCATCAGAATTTGCAGCATCTTCAGTAGTAATTTCGGTTATTCCTTCCTGAGTATGGAGGACTGCGCGTCCCCCCGCATCTGGATTGATATACGCAGAAATTCCTCGCGCATGCATCTCAAAAGTATGGATACGGCCGCCAACAGCCCAATTGGTGCAAAGATATCCAGAGGCACCGCTTGTAAATCTGACAAGCGCGTTGAAACTGTTCTCTCGTTCAGAGTAGAAGGTATTGATGTCGCTTGCAACAGCTTGGACTTCACCACCGCCAAGCCAGCGAAGGGCATCAACAGCGTGAATCGCATCACATGTCAAAACATCTATGACTCCATCATAATAAAGGGCATTCGGCGCATTCTTGTGGAAAGTGGACATGCACTGGATAATTGGCCCGTTTTCTTCAACTAATGCTTTGACCTTTTGCATAAGTGGAATAAAACGACGGTTGAAACCGACCATCGTTTTGCAGTCGTGCTTTTCGGCCGCTAAAGCCATTTCCTTCGTTTGATGAAGCGTTATACCGGGAGGTTTTTCAATAAATACATGGTGTTTCTGCAAAAGACAGTGGATAACAATAGGGAACAGATGTTGTGGCGGCATCAAGACATAAACAACATCTGGACATGTTTTCTCAAGCATTTTCCGATAATCAACAAAAGTTTGTTCTATCTGAAACCGTTTTGCTGTTGCATCAAGTTTTGATGCAACAAGATCACATAATCCGACAAGATTTACATCTTCACATTCAGCAAGAGATGGATAGTGGACACTATTCGCCATTCCACCTGCCCCAATTAGGGCGATATTTACTTTTTTCATTTTTCCTCCATTTTTCTGATGCCGCTTTCGTACCTAACCTGATAAGGAACATCTGGCACTGACATGGAACGGATAGCTAACTCACCGAACGTAATAAGCGGTTCGGAAAGTAGAAGCAGCTCATCAAGCGATTCAGAGGGGGTTTTGTCTGTTGTATCCAACACAATTTTACGCCCTTTTTGGGTAAATAAAGACTTGTCAATCTCCTCCGCAAAAAGACTTTTAAGTTGCGGAATATCTTCCACTTTGATAATCTGATATTCGTGTGGATCTGCTTCCATACGTTTCTTAATCGCTGCATCGCTTGTCGTGACGTGAATCAGAACCACATCTGGCAATCTTGCCTCCATAACTTGCGTTTCGTATCCTCGCTGTGCATGATAGTGATAGTTCCCATAATACGGGCTTTCAGGATCACTACCATAGACTGTTGTGTAGACGGCTTCCTCTATATGCCATCCTGCAATAAGTGTATTCGGATAGTTTTTGATGACTTCAACGTGATACTGGATCTGCATCCTTTGCATTCGCTCCTTTACGTCATCCGGGAAGTTTACATATACCTCTCTTGATTCTGCACTCAATGTAGCATCAGGGATAGTAAAATGATCGTCAACGTGAACGGCTAATTTTCTGTGCCGATAGTATTCAGTTAAAAGATTTATCAGTGTTGATTTTCCTGCATATTCAATGCCGACAAAAACACATCGCATAAAATACCTCGTTGTTGAACTAAAAAATGAAATATTTGGTTTGCCTTTAGATTTATCATGAATTTGGAATAATGTCAAGAGTCTGAATGGCTTAGCAGGGTTATTTAGTTTTAACGTAAGTTTGATAAAAGCCTATTGTAGCGCAAACTTTCCAGTTTGCGCCATAGCACACAAACTGGAAAGTTTGTGCTATAAGAACCGCAAGGTGGTCCTTCGGAGAAAAGCCCTATTATCAAACTGGCGTTAGTTTTAAGAATTTTTAGTTAATGAGATTTACAGATAGTTAAGATCCAAGTGCGATAGATGTTAAAAAATCGCAAGAAAACTGAAAACTAAATACCTCTGCGTGGGTTGCGTTTATCATGAACTTCTGCTAACATATCAATTAAGTGGCGAGATTTATTTTACCTTCAAAAAATAATAGGTAATATAAGCTTTGAGGTAAAGTCTATCAGATATAGCGTGAGAGGTCACGCTATATCTGATAGATAAAGAATATGCACAAACTTATTTTCGACTGAAATCATAAGCGCGACAAACAGGAGAACTACTGCGCGTTCATCTGACTTTGAACCGCAACAAAACAGAAAGGAAATTAACGAATATGCCAAGAGAACTCATTGCACCTGCCCAGGAACAGGTCGCTTTCCGAGAATATGAAAGTCCCCCCTTACAAGCGAATCAAATTCGAGTCAAAAGCCAGTTTGGTGCTGCCAAGCACGGTTCAGAAATGGCATCGTATAAGGGCTATGCAGGCCCACGCGGTGGCTACGATGGAGAATATAAGATTTTTCGAGCAAACGGTTCTGGGATGGTTCACTATCCTTCAGGACTTGGGAACATGTGTGTCGGCGAAGTAATAGAGATTGGATCGGACGTTACCGATATTGAGCTCGGAGAGCGAGTCTTTCGGCACAGTTCCTTTCGCGAAGAGCATGTTTGGGGTGCAGCAGGTACCCGAAAACTGCCGGATGGTGTGCCTTGGCAGGCGGCTGTCTGCCTCGATCCGACAGATTTTGCCTTGGGCGCGGTGCGCGACGGTCATGTCCGAATTGGTGATGCAGTGGCGGTTTTTGGACTCGGTGGAATTGGGCTGATGGCGCTGCAGCTTGCGAAGTTGGCGGGGGCATACCCAGTAATTGGCGTCGATCCGCTTGAGTTGCGCTGCAACGTAGCCCTTGAATGTGGTGCTGATATCGTCATTGACCCTACAGCAGATGACGCAGGTTTAGAAATTAAAAAGGCTACGAACAAACGTGGAGCTGATGTTTGCATCGAATATAGTGGTCATCACATGGCACTTCAACATGCTATCCGGGGAGCGGCATATTTAGGAACAGTTGTCGCCGGGGCGTGGCCCGGTACCTACCCGGCAGGATTGGATCTCGGTGCCGAAGCGCATTTCAATCGACCTACGATTATCTTCTCACGCGCGTGTAGCGAACCGAATCCCGAATATCCAAATTGGAATGAAGGCAGACTCTTTGAAATCAGTTGGCGGCTACTTAGTGATGGTAGTCTGAAATCTGAACCGGTTGTGTATCCTGTTGTCGATTTTGATGATCTGTTGGACGAGTATCCGAAGATCGCAACGCATCCGGGCGAGAATGTAAAGTTAGGTGTTCGGTTTGCATAATCACTATTTTAGGCGTTTCATCCGTTGAATTTTAGGGTTATCAAGTTACCCGCTGCTTACCTTGGAAAAGAGGGAAACCATGACTGCTGGAATTATGCTGGTTTTAATGGGCATTGCATCATCCCAAATTGTTAGCGATAACGTAATAGAAAGCATTGAAGTAACGCCGAGAATCGAAATCGTAGAGATACCGAGCGAATTTTCTGTTTTCAGACAAGTTAGCTGTGATAAATATGTTAATGTTTTTGGTGTTCACATCTTCGCAAGCCCAACGACCCCTGAAGCTAAACTCTCTCATGCCGCAGGAGTTTTAGCACAATACCTTGATAATGACGAAGACGGTGTTCCTGACAACACGTTGGTTCTTAGTCAATTGGTAAGCCGAAATGTCTTCATCATTATGCCCGGAACAGAGGCGGAGATGGAGCAGTTGGAAATGGACCTGATAGCAGAGGCAGGCTACCGATATGGTCAAGGCTTGTATGGCGAAGAAACCAAACCGGATTTCCTTGTTGATGGCAAAATCAACGCCCCCGATGGCGGGTACTACGATGGTGCATTGGAAGAGATTTTGCATCCCATTACACAACATGGTTATGCTAATGCTTACCCCGAGGTGTTCGAGGAGGAACGGGGGTCCGTCTTAGCGAAGTGCATGGACGCCGCCCGTGGCGGATATTTTGAGCAAGTGCCGAAAGGTGGTCCCAAGAGCGGGTATCCGGCTGAAGCTTGGTATCACTATACGGATGAAACTTGTGACTACGGTTGTATGGTTACAGAGTATATCTACTGGGCTTTGACATCAATATTGGGAACACAGGACTTTCCAGGGCGACACGAGGCACTCAAAGTCGAATGGGAACTGAATACCAGAGAACGGGTTAGAACTGGGGATGCTGCGGTATATAAACTCCTGACAGACCCTCAGTACAAATTCCCGACCAAAGCACCGGATGGAAACTACAAACCATCGGCATTTCCCGTTGCAGTTGTTCCTATCATCCCTATCACAGATGAAGATTAATGGGATAGTAGTGCCTCGTGAGGTAACAAATTACAGCAGCGGTGCAGTAACAGATATAAACACGCAAACAAGGACGTATTAGTGTATTCCCGCTGCCCGCAGCACCGTTTCCTGAACTGTGAATTCATGATCAAGTGAGCGATCAGGGGATTTCTCGCCCCGAATATCAGCAACAAACGCTCGAAGGCTTTCAACATAACGTGGACGCGGCTCCACAGGCACTGTCTGCCAACCTTTAGCATATCCATCCCGTTCCTCGTCAAGACACAATCGCAACGCTGGCGGTTCAAGCGGTTCAAGAATTGCACTACCGCGTGTCCCGTAGACTTCCAATCGTCTTGATTTACCCGAATCAATTTCTAATGCTGTTGACTCAAGAATCGCCAATGCTCTCGGATATTCAAGGACAGCCGCTGTATTGTTCCGATACCACGGCACATCATGACCATCGTGCCTCGAAAATGGTGTCACCCGTGTAGGTCGCCCTAACAATGCAACGATAATATCGGTGAGATGGCAGGCAAGGATAAACATAATACCGCCGGAGTGTTCACCGAGCGAATCCCAACGTTGCCAATGAGTATCGTTGGAACGCCCTGATGAGATGCGTCCGCGAACAGAAAAAATTTTACCGAGTTTGCCGGAATTCGCCCAATCAAGGATAAACTGAAAACCAGCATTATATCGGAACATGTAACCGAGTTGAACGAGCAACTTTCTATCTCTTGCAATACCTAAAACTTCTCGAAACGCGTCAAGGTCATCACCAGCTGGTTTATCGAACCAAACATGCTTGCCGTGTTTAAGAATCTCCTTTGCAAAGGTGAGGTTCTGTGATACACGTCCCTGTGCCGCAACCCCAACGATTGTTTCGTCTTCAAGTATTTCTTCTTTAGAGGCAAACCAATGAACACCGTCATAGACAGCACTTTGACCAAGGGTTTCCCTGACTTCTGGTGATGGTTCAAAAACACCAGCGAACTCAATTTCATCACTTTCCTTCATTACGCGGGCTTTTCCCCCAGCATGGTCGTGGGAAATACCGTATTGTGCAAGTCTTATTTTCACGTTCTTTCTCCTTAAATATCGGGTAGGTTTTGACATGATTTTACCATATAGTCCACATTGGTTGGTATAAAAAATGAGTGCGAATTTTGGCTATTTATGCTAAACTCTGTTAATGGTGACCAGCAAGGGAAGATTGCTTGTAATTCATGGACATATCCTTTATGATGTTGGTAGTATTTCAAATTTACGTCCAAGTCAAATTGATTTTAGGTTATACCATTTCTGATATATAATGTCTCTTTTTTGTAGCATAAACTTTCCAGTTTGTGCCACATTCCGCTTCATTTCTAACAACTGCTAATGGACAAAAATTGATAGAAATGGTATTAGCGCAAGAAGGTGAACTTCACTTCAGCTTTTAGATGACTCTGTTGAAAATTGAACCGATTCAACTTCAATTCTACACGAAACCAGACTGCCCGCTCTGTGACGAGGCAATGGTCGTGCTGCAAAGCATCGCCGCGAAGGCATCGTTTGTTACAATAGAAGAAATTGACATCACGAAAAATCTGAGGTTATTCACAAAATATAAACACCAGATTCCTGTGCTTGAGTTGGATGGACAACAACTTTTTGTGCATCGTGTCACCTATTGGAAGTTAATATGGAGACTGCGGTGGTGCTGGATTCAGAGATTTTTCGCGAGGCTTGCAAACTAAAACCTGCTATAGAAAAACAAGGAGATAAGCATGGCTTTTCCATCACACGGTACAACACACCGATCCACTGTAACGGGGACACGCGGCATGGTAACAAGTGCGCATCCGCTTGCCAGTCTGGCTGGTGCACGTATGTTGCTTGCTGGGGGTAATGCGTTTGATGCTGCTGTTGCTGTGGCTTCTACTCTCAATGTCGTTGAACCTTATATGTCGGGCATTGCAGGCAACGGATATATGTTGCTCTATAGTGCGAAGGAAAAAGCGCACCGCGTAATAGATTATCTTGGCACTGCACCTTACACAGCGACGCTGGATGTTTTTCCAACACTTGAAAGTCAACAGGTTGGCATCCGCGCAGGGATGGTGCCGGGGGGATGTGGTGGGTGGCTTGCTCTCTTAGACCGTTATGGCAGTATGGATCGCGCGGACATCTTTGCCCCGGCGCTTGAATCCGCAGAAAACGGATACGCCGTCACTGTCAAGAATGCGGAGTTCATTGCTGGCGCGCGCCCCTATTTCTCCGAAAGATCTGAGGAAGTTATTGCCTCGCGAGGGAGAACACCGTATCCCGGTGAGCTTTTGGTTCAAAAGGATCTCGCCCAAACGTTCCGAACGGTTGTAGAAGGCGGTGCAGAAGCATTCTACCGCGGTGAGATTGCTAAAGAGATTGTCCGTTTTTCTGAGGAGACTGATGGACTGATTACCGAAAAGGATTTGGCTGACTTTGAAGTGGAATGGCAGGAACCTATCTCTGTTAATTACAAAGATTATGAGGTCTACTGTCCACCGCCGCCGTGTTCTGGTTTTCAATATCTGGAAACACTGAATATCTTAGAGAACGATGCACTTGGTGAACTGGGACACAATACCCCGGAATATTTGCATCTACTAATTGAAGCGATTAAATTAGCGAGTGCAGATAGAGCTGAATACGCCCCACGTCCGAACCTACCGATTGAAAAGTTGTTGTCTAAAGACTATGCGCGTGCACAACGCGAACGAATTAGTGAACAAGCCGCAGTCAGCGGTGGTGAACGCTGGTCAAAGGATAAACTCCCCGGTGAGATCATCGCTAATGACTGGACAACCGAATGCACAACGCACTTTGATACCGCTGATGCAGAAGGGAATATTGTTGCTGTGACGCAGAGTCTTGGTCAGCCCTTCGGTTCAGGTGTAATCCTTGGCTCAACGGGAATGTTTCTCAACAATTTTATGAACTGGTTTGATAGGATTCCAGAGAGCCCGAACGCCGTTGGACCGCATAAACGGATAGAGATGTGCATGTCGCCGTGTCAAGTTTGGAAGAATGGTAACCCCTTCGCAGCGATTGGCACACCCGGAAGCCACGGCATCCTTCAGACGACGTTACAAATGGTTTTAAATCTGATTGAACACGGGATGAACGTACAGGCGGCGATTGAGGCACCACGCATCCGATTGGTCAAACCGGGAAGGCATGTCAGTATGGAGGGACGTATTCCTGTTGCGGTGCGTGCAGCGTTAGAAGCTCGCGGGCATGACGTAGAGGTGTTACCCGATTGGACAGCAGCTGTCGGAGGTGGTCACGGTATCGTTTTTGATTCTGAAGAAGGAAGTTTGATGGGCGGTGCTGATCCGCGACGTGATGGATACGCGATAGGGGTGTAAAAATGAGTCATCCGAAACATATTGTTGCTGTCTCCGGAATGATAAGTCATCCAGATGGAAAGGTCCTGCTCATACGCGGTCCACGCCGTGGCTGGGAGTTTCCGGGTGGTCAAGTCGAAGAAGGTGAAAACCTTATTGAAGCATTGCAACGTGAAATTAAAGAAGAGTCGGGAGTCACCGCGTCAATTGGGGCATTGGTTGGTGTCTACTCAAACATCAAAGCTCCTACGAAAGTGATGTTCAGTTTCTTAGGAAAATATGTCAGCGGTGAATTGGCAACGAGCGACGAGAGTCTGGAAACCGAATGGGTGGCACGTCATTCTGCTTTACAGCGTGTATCAAACCCGATTGTTTATGATAGAATGAAAGATATGTTTGATTTTTCGGGACGGGTTATTTATCGCGTGTACATCTCAGACCCATACCATGTATGTAAGCAATGTTTTCTGTGAAATTAAATGTTCTAAAACTAAATGCAGGAGAGAATATGAAAAGAACCCGTGTCTTAAGAAATTTGATTCTAATGGGAATAGGATTGTTATTAATTTGTGGGTGTGAAAGAATTCAGGACGTAATACCTACTGAACCACCAAGTGAAATAGAAATCACTTCACTTCGCGTAACAATGATATACCCAAGCGATTGCGTCGGTTCTGCGGCTTACTGCACTGCATTCCATATCGGTGTAAGAAGTGCAGAGGAAGAACTCGGAATTACGCTAACTGAAGTCAACGGTATGGAAAACGATCCCATTGCGACAGAGATGCTCATCAGAGACGCCGCACAGAACTCAGAACTCGTTTTAACAGCAGGTTATCAGATGGGAGACGTGCTTGCTCGCGTTGCACCAGAATTTCCTGATGTCAATTTTGCAATTTTTGATGTTGTGCTTGATATTCCAAATATAGCTTCTGTGAACTATAAATCCAACGAAGGATCATTTTTGGTCGGTGCAATTGCAGCTTTAAAATCGGAGAATGGCAAAATCGGCTATATCGGCGGTGCGGATGTTCCGTTATTACAAGAATTTGAAGCAGGCTACGTTGCTGGGATTTATGCTATCAATTCAGATGCAGAAGTTACCGTTGAATACATCAGCAAAGATGCGACGGGTTTTGGGCAACCTGAAAAAGCGAAAGAACTGGCGTTAGCACAATATGAAAGTGGAGTAGATGTTATTTACGTCGCTGCTGGCGGATCCGGTCAAGGAGTACTTGAAGCAGCACAGGAACGACAAAAATTTATCATTTGGGTTGATGCCAACGGCAACCATCTCGCCCCAGGACTTGTTTTGACAAGTATGACAAAAGAAATTTCGGCTTCTGTGCTGCGTATCATCCAAGAAACCGTTGAGGATAATTTTATGGCAGGCATCCGTTATTTTGGTATAGCAGATGGCGGTGTCAGCTATGCTGTTGATGAACACAACCAACCGCTGCTTTCGGATGAGAACATAGCAACTGTTGAGGGATTAAAAGCAAAAATTATTGCTGGTGAAATTGTTGTGCCAAATACAGTTTCCTTACCGCGTGAATAACTTTTAATAACGGAGTATTCTATGCTAAATCAATATCCCTATCCTGAATTTGAGGGCAGACGTAGTATTCTACTTGGAATTTTACTAACTTTAATCACATGCGGAATTTATGGGCTTTACTGGCAGTACAAACAGATGGACACGCTTAATGTCTGGTTAGGAAGAAACGATTACTCTTTTTGGTTATGGTTTTTTCTTACTTTTCTTACTTGTGGCATTTTCGGTATATATTATGAATATAAGATGGCATGCGGCATCAATGAAGTCCAACATAATAACGGTATGCTACATGATTCAAATCTGCCTATCATTTGTGTGCTATTGGCGATTTTTGGTGTTGGCATTGCCTCATTAGCCATTCAACAGTACCAGATTAACAAACTCTACGGTGATACTTCTGATGGTTAGTCATATTTTGCTTGCTCGGTTTTTCCTGATTGGGTTAGCAGTTGTAGGGAGTTACACAGCGGTTTCGGAGAAGTCACTGGATGATGTCTCTCTGATCCCGTGTATATTTCATTCAGTGACCGATGTGCCGTGTCCTGGGTGTGGAATGACTCGTGCGTGCCTTGCCCTCACACATGCACATTTCGCTGAAGCATGGCGTTATCACCCGTTCTCTTTTGCAATCGTAGGTCTTGCTCTCGGAACGGCTTTTTTTTCAGATCAAATAAAAAATGCGTGGTCAAGTTATTCTTCAAATACCCACAATTTAATTGTTATCATCGGAATTGTGTTATGCTTGTCTGTTTGGATGATGAAGGTTACGAATTTATTTTTGTGAATTCCCTTTCTTTATCCGATCAACTTACAAAAGCAGAAAGAAGCATTGTAAGCAGTGTTGGTAGAATGGAATTTTCTTTACTGATATTCCATAAATAAAATAAGGAGAATGTATATGGTTGAACATATTGTCCTACTCAAGTTAAAGTCGGATGTCACCTCAGCGCAATTAGACGCTTTGCCCGATGCCTTATTGCAAATGGCTGATGAAATACCTGGCATTGAATCCATAACTGCTGGCACGAACAACAGCCCGGAAGGTAAGAGTCAGGGATATACCTACGGTTTTATCGTGCGATTTACAGACGAGGCGGCGCGAGACGCATATCTGCCGCATCCTTTTCACCGTAAGGTAGCAGGCGAACACATTCGACCACTTGTTGAGGATGTTTTAGTTTTTGATTATTCGGTTTAATTTTAATGATTCAGTGTTGTATAAATTGCAACTAAACTAAAAAGATTTCATAAATTTTTTGGAGGTAATATATGAGTTGGAACATTGTAGTAGTTGTTTCAGATACACTTCGGACAGCATATTTAAGCCCTTATGGTAACGATTGGGTTCAGACGCCAAATTTGCAGCGTTTTGCCGAAGAGGGTGTCCGATTTACCAATGCACACCCAGAATGCTTGCCAACAATCCCGACGCGCCGCACTTTACATACAGGTAGACGGATTTATCCATTTAGTTCTTATAATCCCGTCCCGTGGGATAACGTTTATACGCCCGGTTGGCAACCGATGTCTTCGGATGAACCTGCAATTGCAGAATCCCTCGTCCGAAATGGGTATCACACAGGTTTTTTCGCGGATGTGCCACACTATTTTGTGCCGGGCATGAACTTTACGCGCGGATTTAGACAGTGGCAGTTTGTCCGAGGACAGGCAGAAGACAGATACCGTGGCGGAGCACATGTTGATCCAAAACAGGTCAAACGCTATCGTGGGAATGAAGGTAGAATACGTTCTCATATTATGAATGTTCAGCCTGAACGCCCGGAGGAAACGTGGCCCACCGCGCGTTTGTTCCGTGCTGCCATTGAATTTGTTGAGCATAATCATGAGAATACACCTTTTTATCTATATATTGATGGATTCACACCACACGAAACATGGGAAGCACCTATCCACTACTACGACCTCTACGGTAGCAGAGAAGATCGGGAACCGATCTGCCTCAATCTACCTTACGGTTCGCTCAAGGATGAAGAACTTGAAGATCGCTTGCCGAGTGTTAAGGCAAACTATGCGGGTTTGGTCACGCTTGTGGATACGTGGTTTGGTAGATTAGTGGATACCATTGATAGACTCGGATTGCGCGACAACACACTGATTATTTTTCTCAGTGACCACGGCACTAACTTCGCAGAGAATCCCGATAAAGCCACAGGAAAACCTGCTAATTTCATGTATCCCGGCACGATGGATATTCCGCTTTTAGTTCGGCATCCTTCTGGTGTTAATGCTGGGACAACGTGCGATGAATTTGTCTATACCCTTGATGTATCCGCTACGGTTATGGCAGCAAGCCAAGTTGAACCTGCTGGTGAGATTCAAGGTCAAAGTCTACTTCCTCTCGTTGAAGGCAAAAGCGGATTTACCTCACGTGAGTATCTGACCTGTCGTTATGTCAATTCTGTTTGGTATAAAGACGCGAAGAGTTGGTATTTTTCAAGTGTTGATCTCAATAGTGGCACCCGTCTCTTTGACCTGGAGGCGGATCCAACATGTCAGCAAGACATTACAGATCAAGGTGCTGATCGGATTGCCCTTGCACATGAACGCATTTTAGCCGATGCAGGCGGACATCTGCCGCACTATAAACGTCAAGGTAGAACGGATGCTCTCGGCAGGCCGCAGTTTGCTGAAGAATAAGATTATAGAGGGCGGTCACACAGGATGAGAAATATGAACTTCAATTTAAATGAGATTCAAACTCATTGGCATGTTGTGCAACCGCTCTTTTCAATTCGTAATGAGAAAGAATATGATAATGCCGTTGCAACATTAAACGAGTTGATTGACGAAGTGGGTACCAATGAAACACATCCACTTTATGAACTTCTTGATACGTTTGGCGCCGTCGTCCATGCTTATGAAGAGAAACATCATCCAATTCCTGACTGTAGTGGTATTGAAATATTAAAATTCTTAATGGAGGAACATCAACTTGAACCTTCAGATTTGTCTGAACTCAGTACCTCAGATACCGTTTTGAAAATTCTTGAAGGTGAACGTGATTTAACAGTCAAACACATTCACGCTTTAGCAGCAAGGTTTCAGGTTGCCCCTGCGGTGTTTGTCTAACGTCTGATTACCGACGAAAGTTAGACTAAACTTGACTGAAAAGGAGATACGTTATGACACGTTTACATTTCAGACAATCTTCAATTGCTATGTTTGTTGTTATCCTGGTGTTTTCCTTCCTGCTCACTTGGAACGCTACTGCACAGAAAACATTATCAAGTATTTCCGGTAAAGTAATAGATGCGGAGGGCGAACCGGTTGCTGATCTAAAACTTGCTATAAAACCGGTTAAAATTAACAGAGGATATGAAGAAGGGCCGCTCGCGCTTATTGCCTCTTGGCCACGTACTGTAACTGACAAAGAAGGACATTTCTCCATAACGAACATCAATCCAGTTCCATCAAGGGTGGTGATGTTTCCTGAACACGGTTCCGACTATGAAATAATGTCCCTTGAACTCGGAAACATCACTGTCTATTCAACGGCATTTCGTCCGAACTTTCCTGTTTGGTTTGGTAAACCGACTATTGCTATTGAACCCGGTGAACATCTTGAAAACGTGGTTGTCAACGTGCAGAAGCCACGGATGCGAATTAGTGGACGCGTCGTTTTACCTGACGGCATGCCCCTTGCCAATAAGGAGGTTTATCTGACAGTCCGTCATAGACATCGAAATACCTTCCTCTTTTTCTTCAGCAGTGGTGGTGGTGGTGGCTCCTCAGGAAGATCTGTTAAAACTGATTCCGAAGGATACTTTGTAACATATTCTCCTGACGATGAGGAAGAATATATGGTGTCGGTAAAGTATGAAGGGGTAACTGCAAAGACAAGATGGTTCCGTATGAAAAAGGGACAACGTAAAGATAATCTCAAGTTAACACTCAGAGGCTTTGAGAAACACAAATTAAATAGAGAAAAAGCACGGCAAGTCGTGTGGACAGTGAATCCTGAAAATCAGCATGCTTACAGAAGAATTGAGTGTGATAGTTGGGAAGATGCCAAAGCAAAAGCCCAAGCTGAAAACGCCTATCTTGTGGCGATTAACGACGAAGCCGAGCAGAAGTGGTTAGAGTCATTATATTCAGAAAAAGTGTTTTTTTGGATAGGGATGCAGGTTCCAGAAAAAGGCGAAGCATGGCGGTGGAACAGTGGTGAACCCTTTACTTATGCGAATTGGGGCCCCTCTGGCAAACCTGATAACATATCCACAAGCGAAAGCAAAGTTCCAATCGCATTGATTTTTTCTACAAAAAAATGGATGGCAATAGATTCTAAGAATCCACTTTCATCACTGGTTAAAAAAGCGATTATCGAAAAGAATAATTTTTAAAACATATTCACAATTTCCCGCAGTTGATGGGTTGAAAATACGCCACTCTTTATAAGAAAGTTTCAAATGCGTACTATATTAAGGAGATATTCGCTATGACTCGTTTCCATTTTACAAATCCAAGTTTTATATTTCTTACAATATTTGTTGTCATGGTTTTCTGTATAATCAGCGACATCGTAGCACAGGAACCTCTGTCATCAATATCTGGTCGTGTTATCAATCCAAATGGCGAGCCGATTGCAGATGTTCCTGTAGAAATTGCTATGTCAAGATCAACAACTGATTCGGAAGGACGGTTTGTTCTCAACAAAATTCCATCAAGACAGGTTCAACTAATTTTATTGCAATACAATAAATATGATCCTTCTTACAGAATTCGGGCTATCAAGTTTGGAAAAATGTCAATATACTATCATGATCCAGATCCGCAAGACGCAGTTGTAATTTCAATCAAACCTGGGATGAACATAAAGAATGTAGAAATCATCACAGAATATCAACTTGAAATTCCTGGCAGAATCGTTTTTAAGGACGGTCAACCGCTTGCAAACACATTGCTCAAGATTAACCTTGATGGATTGCCTCTGGATTGGGAAAGAGGTTTTTCTTCCAACCGATCATTTACTACAGATGAACAAGGAAACTTTGTGCATTCTGTATACTCACCTGGCGTATACGCCCTATCTGTTAACTATCGCGGACTTTCTGCTGAATTAGCCCCTTTTCTCTTTGAAGAAGGAAAACAACCGGAAACACAGGTTTTGACACTCAATGGTAATTTTGAAGACCTTGCCGACCCAACACCTGAAGAACTTGAAAAACAGCGGCATCGCCCACCAGATGTCTCAGATGTTCTCGGAATGTGGATAATCAATCCAGCAAATGGACATTCATATAAGGGGATTAAATGCGATGACAGATTTGAGGCACAAATTCAAGCAGAGAAAGAAGGGGCACATCTCGTTACGATAACGAGTGAAGCTGAGCAGATATGGCTTGAAGCCGTTTTTGGTACCGGTCCTTATTGGATAGGATTGACCGATATAGTTGAAGAAGGTAAGTGGAGGTGGGATACTGGAGAACGACTCACATACACTAACTGGGGGACTTATGAGGAGGATCTACTTGGTATTCGCAGCGACACACCTGCTTTTCTAAAGTTCTTTGGCTTTAAGAATGATAGAGAACGCCATGAAGAAGAGATACGAGACTACGTCATCATGTCTGGCGGAAATTGGGGGCATGAAATCGGGGAATGGCTGCCAGCTGATACGCGAGGTGCGCGGCACGGTGATAGAACATGGATGGCGATTATTGAGAAGGAGGGAAATTAAGTTATGCCGCAATTACTTCTTAGAAAATTCCATACTGCGATTATCGCAATAACTTTGTTACTTATGTTCACTACTATATGGGAAAGTGCTGCACAGAAAACCTTGTCAAGCCTTTCTGGTCGCGTTATAGATGCGGACGGTAAACCGGTTGCTGGTCTCAAACTTGCTATAAAACCGGTTAAATTTAGCATCGGAATAAATCGTGATCTTAAACAACGCACACCTTTTTCTTCGTGGTTACGGGTAGTGACAGACACGGAGGGGCGTTTCGCTTTTCACAATATTGACCCCGTTTCATCGCAATTCACGATGTTTCCCGAACACGGTTCAGATTATGAAATAGTATCCATTGAAATCGGTGATTTAACAATCTATTCCACAGCATTTCGTCAGAATTTTCCATTTTGGTTCGGAAAACTAACTTTTTCTGTTGAACCAGGGGAACACCTTCAAAATATGATTGTCAACGTAACA
The DNA here is from genome assembly GCA_965221425.1 of Candidatus Poribacteria bacterium. Classification (GTDB taxonomy): domain Bacteria; phylum Poribacteria; class WGA-4E; order WGA-4E; family WGA-3G; genus MSPOR6. Next base: position 4,547,783 of record OZ244889.1, read on the forward strand.
ACACCGAGAATGCGGATTCGCGGACGCGTGTTATCAGAAGATGGAACACCAATTGCGAATGAACAGCTATGGCTCAAAGTCAAGTCTTTTCGTCCTTCTCCATCAGGAAGAAGTGGCGGAAGTTCAGGAAGAAATGTAAGGACTGACAATCAAGGTTATTTTGTAACATATTATCCCCGTGGACATAGAGAATATACTTTGAGGGTAACCTATCAAGGGATGTTTGCACAGTCAGAAAAAATTATCCTTGAAGGTGGAGAACGGTACGACGATCTCGTTTTCGTCCTAAACAATATAGAAAGCAAAAAAGCACGTGAGGCAGTGTGGATAGTGAATCCGGCTAACGGAAATGCTTACAAGAAAATCCAGTGCAATAGTTGGGATGACGCAAAAGCAAAAGCCGCAGCAGAAAACGCTTATCTTGTCGCAATTAACGATGAAGCGGAACAGAAATGGTTGAAAGAACTCTTTTCTCAAAGTGTGTTTTTTTGGATTGGGTTGAGCGTTCCAGAAAATAAAACATCATGGCAGTGGAATAATGGACAACCACTTACCTATACGAATTGGAGGACTGGTCAGGAACCTGATAAAATCGCTATCGGTGGAGGAAAAGGACCTGTCGCTATGGAATTTGCTGCAAAACGGTGGCTGATAATCGATCCAAAAAGTCCATTCTTGCCCGCAGTGAAGCATGCTATCCTTGAAAAAGATAAGATAAATCTGCCTATACCGAAAGGGATAAAGTAAATTCTTAGGAGTAATACATCATGACTCGTTTAGACTTAAGAAAAATAAAACGGGCTTTTACCTTTTTAACCTTGTTTACAATGCTGACGTTTGCAGTAGCATATTTTAGCATTGCTGAGGAGGCTCCCTCAACGTTATCAGGACGTGTTATCAAAGCGAATGGTGAACCAATTACAGACTCAACTGTGGTTCTTATATACGTTAGGTTTGGTCAGTTCGGGGGTACATATACGTTGTACAACACCAATTTGTATTATCCCTTTCTCCGAAAGGACCTACCCAAAATGGCGGGGCTCCCCAAAGATGAACTTCCAGATGAACAGGAGTTACGCGACGCGCCACCTTTCCTAAAAGCAAAGACAGATTCAGAAGGCAACTTCACTATTACAGGGATCGTATCAGGAACAGTCCAATTACTCGTCGTACCTGACGCTGTTCCTAAAGAAGTTTCATCCTCCAAAAAATCTGAACGGTGGAATTATGCGCCACTCCCTGAGATTAAAGCGATTAAGTTCGGGAAAGTGCTATTCTATCCTTACTTTTTCCTCCCATCGTCTCCTCAAGCTGGAGCAGTGACATTTGCGATTCAACCTGATGCCACTATACAAAACGTAGAAATCATCATGAAATCCGAGCATGATAAAAAACAGAAAATTAGCGGTAGAATTATTTTCAAAGATGGATCACCACTTGTGAATACCTCTGTTCTGATTAGCAGATCACGGTTAGGTTTGGATGGGGCAGATGGCGATTCTGCCAATCTACCATTGCAAACAGATGCGAATGGAGACTTTATGTTTACCGAAGGCGAGACCGGCATATACGCTTTGTCAGTTCACCATTTGGGACTTTCAGCTTTCTCAGAGTTATTTGTTCTTAACGAAAAAGAATATCGCCAGGGATTGGTTTTAAGATTCAATGGCAATTCCTCTGACCTTGCCGCGCCACCACCTGAAAATGCTGAGAAACAAGATGACCGCACATATTCAGGAATCTACTTTTCTTATGACTATAGACTCTACTTTCCAAGGGATTGGGTTATAAATCCCGAAAACGGGCACGCTTACAAAGCAATTCGGTGTGATTGGAAGCGGGAAGACGCAGTAGCTAAAGCCGAAGCTGAAGGCACCCATCTCGTCACGATTACGAGTAAGGAAGAACAGATCTGGCTTGATGACGTCTTTGGAAATTTAGAATATTGGCTTGGGTTGACTCATGTCGCCTTAGGTAACAAATGGCAGTGGGACACAGGAGAACCCCTCACTTATACCAATTGGATGCTGAAAGACGTATTCGAACCGGACTTTCCTAACCTTCCGCCGGGTATTCCACGTCCCCCTGGCTTTGGAGGCCCTAAGAAGGATTATGCCATCATGTCAAATAAAGGGCAATGGGAGGCAATTTCACAAGGAAGAGGTACGCGAATGGCCATCATTGAAAAGGACGGTTTGCGTGCCAAAAAACATGAGCCAGTAGAGTAAATTCATTTCTTGCGAAGTAGCACCTATCCGAACAATTCTAAATTTTGTTGGTGTCAAACAGGTAATATATTTTAGTGTCAAATAGGTAGTATATTAAGGATTCCAATGGAAACTCATTATTCTCAACTCAGCGAACACTTGTATATCCACCACGGACATGTTAACATAGGCATAATCCGAGATGCAAACCGCGCGCTTCTCATTGATCCGAGCGGCGCATCTCTCCAAACAACGCTCACAGAACTCGGAATCACGGATATAGATCAGATTCTATACACACATCACCATCGTGACAACACAGCAGGATTCCCAATCCCTGAAAATACCCGTATCGGTGTTCCAGCGGCTGAGGCACAGTGGTTTTCTGAAGTAGAAACCTTTTGGAACGACCCAAAATACAGATGGCATCTCTACAACTGCCATCCACACAATCTCATGCTTGTTGATTCTATGCATATAACAAATACCTATACTGAAGGTGCAAAGATTGTGTGGGGTCCCGTATCCATAGAAGTGCTTGAAACACCCGGACACACCGATGGCAGTGTCACCTACCTTGTTGATGCTGACGAACAACGTTTCGCTTTTTCGGGTGATCTCATCTACGACGAGGGGAAAATATGGGAACTTTATAGCCTACAAAAGGGACAGCAGACTACTGACTATCACGGATTTTTGGGTGCGCGCGATGAACTGAAAGAAAGCCTTCAAAAGGTTCGCGAATTGTCGCCGACAGCACTTATTCCTACGCACGGTGTTGTCATGAAAAATCCAGATGCTGCGATTGACAAACTTTTTGAGCAGTTGGATTATTGTTATGATAAATATGTGTCTATCTCTGCACTTCGCCACTATTTTCCGAAACTTTTTACTGAATTTGAGGGACGCACTGACCACATGCCCATCCGAGAAGGTAAACCCCCGCCCGATTTCTTGCGCCACTTTGGTACTACATGGTTGATTATCTCCGAAAACCGTGAGGCGTTTGTGATGGATTGCGGTTCACCAAACATAATAAAACAAATTCAGCAGTTGCAAGCAGATGGAGAGGTTTCGAAAGTTACGCAGTTTTGGGTAACACACTATCACGATGATCATGTGAATGCTATCCCCGAATTTCAGGATACTTTTCCCTGTGAAACGATAACCGATACTGTTGTTGCAAAAGTCATTGCTAATCCGAAGGCTTTCCGACTACCATGTATTTCTCCCGCTGTGACTCGCGTAGATCGCGTAACATCTGATGGCGACTCATGGCAGTGGAATGAATTCACAATGACTGCCTACCATTTTCCCGGGCAAACCTATTACCACGGTGGATTACTTGTTGAAGGGCGCGACATCCGAATGTTTTTTGCTGGTGATTCATTCACGATGGCGGGGATTGACGACTACTGCTCCGGCAATCGGAATCTGCTCGGCAAAAATGTTGGTTACGAAAATTGTTTGAGACGCATTCAGCAACTTAAACCGACACATATTTTTAACTGCCATGTTAATCCCGCGTTTGATTTCACTGATGAAGAGATCGCTTTTATGTTAGATATCCTTGCTGAACGTGAAAAATGTTATACTGACCTCTTTCCTTGGGACCACGCTAACTACGGTATGGATGACCAATGGGTGCGATGTTATCCTTATGAGCAGGAAGTTACACCCGGTGAAACGGTAATATTGCAAGTTGAGATAACCAACCATTCACCTGAACCACGAACTGTAACAGCACAACCGATTCTTCCACAAGCATGGGGTATTGAAGTTGATTCAGCAGAAACAACTATTTCACCGAAAGCAGATGGACATATCCAATTTTCTATTCCGATTCCACAACGTTCAGAGTTGGAGGGGTTTCCAACCCCGATAGAACAGATTGTACTTCCTATTGAAATCACCTACAACGACATGCCATTAGGGCAATTTCGTGAAGCGATCTTTGTTCTCACGGAGGTTAAAAAGAGTGCTAAACTTATCGCAACCAACAGTTGACATCGCAATAACATGCAGCAATTTCGAGGAGTCATTGGACTTCTATCAGAATAAATTGGGTTTTGAAATTGTGTTGGATTTAGAGATTCCGGTGGATCTTGCCCAAGATGTAGGGCTTGCGCCGACAGGTTTTCGCCAAGTTCGCCTTAAAGCGGGGAACACACTTATTAAGCTGATGGACATTGAATCGCCACCGCCAACACCAACAGACGAATTTTCCGCGGGTGTCCGTTGGCTTACCTTTTTTGTTGCGGATATTCAGAAAACTGTGGAAAACTTGAAACGGAACGGTGTTGAATTTCTGTCTGAACCCATAAGCGCACCTGACGCAGCAGGTGTTGTGTGCGCGAAAGACCCGGATGGGATTTTAATTGAACTTGTACAGATATGAGAGGGACTATGAAGGCATTAACTGATTCTCAAATTCGTGACTTTAACGAAAACGGTTATCTTCTTATTGAAGACGCACTTGCACCTGAAGATTTAAACCCGCTCATTGCAGAGTTTGAAGAGATTGTCCACGCGGGTGCTTCACAACTCTATGCAGAAGGTGAGATTGATTCCGAATTCAAAACAGAGGGTTTTGACACACGTTTAGCAAAAATCACAGAACAGTCCCCGGCAGTGTTTCAAAAGGTATTTAGTGGTGCACATACCGGGCCCGCTCTCTTTGATCTTCTGGTTAATCCAAAACTGCTTGACATTGCGGAGGCACTCGTCGGACCGGAGATTATGTGTCACCCCGCATACCGTGTCCGTCCAAAACTGCCAGAACATGACCGAACCCTTGTCCCATGGCATCAAGATGCAGGATATATGGAACCCAAATGTGATTCCGTTTTACAACTCACAATCTGGATTCCGTTGATAGATGCCACCGTTGAAAACGGATGCCTTGAAGTTATTCCACATGCACATCGTGATGGTGTTTTCCTGCATCGTCCCTCGGAACGTTTCTATCTTGAAATTCCAGATGATGCATTACCCGAAGTGGAACCTGTAGTCGTTCCTATGAAGTTTGGCAGTGTCTTGTTGTTCACTAACCTGACACCGCATCGCTCCATTCCGAATGTTAGTCATCAGGTGCGATGGAGCGTTGATTCACGTTATCAGGACGCTGCAAAACCGACTGGCTATCAACCGGAGGCAGGTTTTCTTGCAAGAAGCAAACTTAATCCTAATGATGTTGTCAAAACACCAGAGGAATTCAAGCGGATTCGCGATGAACATCAGCCCGGTCCAGGTCCAAATCGATGGGCAAAGAAGGATTAAAATGATACGCATTTTTAGAAGGAGGAAGCATGCAAAAACGCCCTAAAATTGCCGCAATTGCCACAATATACCACAAATACTCACACGCGCAGCACATCGTCGACCGGTTCTTGGAAGGCTACGGATGGAATAGCCGACACCATTACCCTCCGATGGACCTTGTATCGCTCTATGTTGAACAGGTTAAGGACAACGACCTGAGTAAAGATAGGTTAGAACGTTTTCCCATGATGAAAGGATATCCAACAATTGCGGAAGCATTGACTCTTGGCAGTGAAGAATTGGCTGTTGATGGTGTGCTACTCATCGGGGAGCACGGGGAATATCCAACTAACGAAAAGGGACAACGTCTCTATCCGCGCTATGAACACTTTATGCAGATGGTTGAGGTGTTTGAGCGAAGTGGACGTGGTGTGCCAATTTTCAACGATAAACACCTTTCATGGAATTGGGAGTGGGCGCGTGAGATGTACGACATCTCTCAAGACATGGATTTCGCATTTATGGCAGGGTCTTCACTGCCTGTTACGTGGCGCACACCTTCCATTGATATGCCGCTCGGTGTTCCCGTATCAGAGGCAGTGTGTGTGGCTTACGGTGGCGTGGATAGTTACGATTTCCACGCGTTAGAAACCTCGCAGTGTATGGTAGAGCGGCGCAAAGGCGGTGAAAGTGGTGTGAAATGGCTACAGGCATACCGTGGCGATGCGTTTTGGAATGCACATCATTCGGAACTTTGGTCGCGAGAACTCTTTGAATCGGCACTTTGCAGGAGTCATACACTTACACCGTCACGCCCAGGATTTAACAATCCGTTTCCAACGTTAGACGAAATGAAAGAGATTGTAAAGGACCCGATAGCGTATCAGTATGAACATCACGATGGGCTTAAGTCTACAATGATTCTGATGAACGGATTGGTGCAGGATTTCAATTTCGCTGCTTATATTGGATCGGAAAACGAAATCCTTTCAACGCAGATGTATCTGCCGATGCCACCCGCACGGACAACGTTGGCAAACTTCTTCTCGCCGCTTGTTAACAATATCGAAGAAATGTTTTTGACAGGTGAGGCTACCTATCCAGTTGAACGCACATTGTTAACAACAGGACTTGTTGCGGCAGGTGTTGATAGCTTGTTCGCTGATAGCACTAAACAGGAGACACCGCATTTAGACATCGCCTATCAAGCGACTGAAGAATCAACCTTCTGGAGGACATAAAGATATGAAACGAATCGCTGTTATTACGACTATCTACCGTTATCTGTCGCACGCACAACACTTTGCTGATCGATTTTTGGTCGGTTATCCAAAAGAGGGCAGATGGCATCATCCAAATATGAAAGTTGCGTCTCTCTATGTTGATCAGAAACCAGAAGGTGAGCAGAGTGAAGACCGCGCCAGAGAATTTGGATTTTCTGTTTACCCAACCATTGCCGAAGCACTCCGATGTGGTGGCGATAAACTCGCTGTGGATGCGGTGCTTTTGATCGGTGAACACGGAGACTATCCTATCAATGAAAAAAGCCAAGTGCTTTATCCACGTTATGAATTTTTCAAGGAATGCGTCAAGGTTTTTGAAGAAGATGGGCGCGCTGTACCGATCTTCAACGACAAACACCTCTCCTACAGTTTTGAAAAAGCAAAGGAGATGGTCCTTGATGGACATCGCCTCGGTTTTGGCGTGCTTGCAGGGTCATCGTTGCCCGTTACGTGGCGCTTGCCCGATGTTGAATTGCCGTTAGCGTGTGAGATAGAAGAGGCACTCATGGTAGGTGTTGGCGGTTCAGACCCGATGGATTATCACGCATTAGAGGCGATGCAATGTATGGTTGAACGCCGAAAGGGTGGCGAAACAGGTGTTGCTGCTGTACAACTAATTGATGGAGAGGAAGTCTGGCAAGCCGGTGAAGATGGGCGTTGGTCTCTGGAATTATTAGAGGCTGCACTTTCCCGAAGCGATACACCGTGCGGTTTGACGGATGAAGACGGTAGAACGCAAGATATGATTGGAAATGGTGAACTCCAAAAACTCGTTCAAAACCCGTCTGCTTATTTCATTGAATATAACAATGGATTGAAAGCAACACTTTTAATGCTCAACGGTGCAGTACGGGATTACTGCTTCGCGGCGAAACTTAAGAGCGAACCCGTCCCAGTATCAACACAGTTCTTCTTAACGCCTACACCGAATGTCACCTATTCGGCATGCCTTATCGCCAAGATAGAGGAACTTTTTGAGACAGGTGTTGCCCCATATCCCGCAGAACGCACCTTGCTGGTGAGTGGCACATTGGAGAGTTGTTTGACATCGCGTCATCAAGGGCATGTCTGTTTAGAAACGCCACACCTGGATGTTGAATACCGCGCACCGGCGGAATCGCAGCATGCACGGCACTGATGTGTGTTTACGTTTATATAGTAAATCCGAAAATATGTGGACATTTCAATGAACAACAATTCCCACACGTTCTCGCTGGCGAGGTTTCCTAACCTCGCCACATTACCGAATTGATTTTTTAATCTTCATTCAGATTGCGCTTTGTGTTGTCTGAATCGCAGAAAGCGTGGAGAACACGGAGGGCGGTGTTGGGAAAGATGCCATATTCTGCAGCGTCCTCTTCCAGATTGCACTTTGGAGGATAGCACAAACTGGAAGTTTATGCTACAGTCTTTGCCAGTTGTGTGTCGTCTGAATCGCAGATTACGCGGAAAACGCGGATTGGTGACTTTGGGACTCCCAAACGCCTATTCAAAGTTTGCCGTAATCTTTTGAAAAAGTACTTCGCTTGCCAAACCCCTCTCCGCGAAATCCGTGTCCCTCCGCGATTCAGACAGTAAAGCCTGTAGCACAAACTTTCCAGTTTGTGCCAAAAGACGCAAACTAAAAGTTGGCGATACAAAGACAAAATCCGCGTCTGCCGCGATGTTGACAAGAGGCGAGGTTAGAAACCTCGCCAGCGGGGTCTCTTTGCTGGCGAGGCGGGGAATGCCATACGCGCATTCATACCCGGGGAATGACTAAACGTCATTCATACCGTTGATTTCTTGATTTCTTCCTAACCTCGCTAACTTACCATAGTTAAACACGTCTATCTTTGGCACAAACTTTCCAGTTTGTGCCAAAGGCCGCAATCTGGAAGATTGCGGTACAAAAGAAAAGGCAGGCACCCAATACGGATACCTGCCTATGAAATGTTTTGTGATGCGAATGCATCACAGTCTATTAGGGCGACGGAAAACCGTCGTGATAAGTGAAACCTCTACATGCCTCGGAATAGTTGTTGTTCGGATCGTAGTAGGAACTACACCAAGGACACCAGTGCGTTAGCTCACTGCCACTCGATGAAGATGAATCGGATGGGGAAGTGCTACTGCTGGAGACCGACACCGTATAGCTCGGCTCCGCAATGGTGTTGTCCGCCAAATAGATATAAGCCGTCAACACATACTCGCCAGACGCATCGCTCGGTATACTATACGTATACGATGCCGACGTGGAGATGCTCCCACTCCCCGTTTGCGTCGCATCAGTCGTTCCATATCCCGCATCACCCGGCGCCTTAATATACCAGTGGATACGCGTGTAACCCGAAGGCACACTCAAATCCATAGTATACGAACTACCCGCTGTGACCATAGACGACCCATCCGACGGTGAAAGCACAATGTTCTGGGTTTCCTGAATGCCAACGTCATCATCATCGTCATCAGGAACCTGAATGTTCTTCGGTGGCGGCAGTGTTTTCCAATTCCGCTTGACAGTCCATGACCCAGCTGACATATCCGTGAGTTCTTTGTGAAAGTCGTCATTCGGGGCTGGCTCCCAGGAACCGACTGGTATAGGTACGCCAAGAGCCGATTTCCAATACCAGGGGACTAATTTGATAGAACCATGCCCCTCCCAGTTATACTTCTTTGGCAGCTTGCTAAACGTTCCGTTCCTTTCTACCTCAATATCGTGATCTATAGTCATACCCGCCAACGGAAAAAAATTGAGCCAATTACCAAGTTGTCGGTCTGTCGAATTTTTAGGATCTCCATACTTTTTGACCCCAATGCTCGAATCATACTTGCCATGAAAAATGATATGTGCCCACCCGAAACCATGCGCTGTTGCCTCTATTTTGAACACAGGATCCTCAGGTACTCTCCACCAATAATCCAGTATGATTTTACCATTGGCATCAGTTACGCGCGTGTGCGTAAAGGTCCAACCGTCTATACTACATGTAATATCAGGTTCACTTGTAAACTCTAAATAGGGTTTTGTTATGTCATGGAGACGATGTGCCTTTAGACCCACCCCGACCATAACCAATAAAACAAAAACGATAATGAATAGTGAAAATCGTGAAAATAATGAAAATCTTTTTTGAGAAAACATTTGAAAAACCTCCTATTCCCATGCTTCATGGGATGTTAAGTATACTAATCTAATACCCGACCTGGTTTATTAAATGCTCTAATCCGTATTCACGGAGCGCAGCATTATATTTTTCTTTCCTAAGACGGTCAGCTTTTGATTTTTGCTCAGCAGTCGTCGAGATAGACGTTGTAGAGAGGGGACGCATCCCTTGTGCAGACGCTTCCAGTGCCTCTATTTCCGCCTCTAACCGAGCAATTTCGGCAACATCGCCGCTCCCATATATCGCGAACAGAGCGTCCATCAGTTGTTTGTGCCGTTTAAACTCTTCAAGGCTTGGGGCAAACCCAATCCCCATCTCAATTTCAATAATCGGTTCGTCTAACCTACGTAAAACGGGGTCGCCGTTTTTATCTAAATACGGCACGCCCGGCTCTTTCCAGTGATAATCATAGCCACGCGGTGGCGGTTTCAACCCGTATTGAGTGTAAAACTGATTAGCAATTTGCTGTCTTTGTTCAGGGGTCAGCGAATGCCAATCCGGGAACTTGCCGGCTTGCTGCCCAGTCGGTAGACTGCCGTCTGCCTGTTGACTCTCAACCTCCGACTGTTCGGCTTTGCGATTATCAGAGATACGTGTCGCTTCGCCGGCTGCCCCCGTAGCATCAGCGGGCTGTGCCTGCGATCCGACAGGTTTACGCATCTCTTCCAGCAGTTTTTCGTTCTGTGCAGCCTCTTTTTTAAACTGCTGCACAGACGACAGCTGCCAGTAGATAAACACACCCGCAGCTATCACGAAAATAGTCAGGGCAGCTATGCCTAAGAAACGTTTGCTGTTCATAAATCAGCCTCCTAATCTATATACCCGTAACCTACTTGGTTTATTAAATGCTCTAACCCGTATTCACGGAGCGCAGCATTATATTTTTCTTTCCTAAGACGGTCAGCTTTTGATGCTTGTTCAGCAGTAGTCGAGCTCGAGCTTACAGTGAGGGGACGCATCCCTTGTGCAGATGCTCTTAGTGCCTCTATTTCCGCCTCTAACCGAGCAATTTCGGCAACATCGTCGCTTCCATATATCGCGAACAGAGCATCCATCAGTTGTTTGTACCGTTTAAACTCTTCAAGGGTCGGGGCAAACCCAATCCCCATCTTGATTACAATAGCTGGTTCGTCTAACCTACGTAGAACAGGATCGCCGTTTTTATCTAAATACGGCACACCTGGCTCATCCCAGTGATAATCGTAGCCACGCGGTGGCGGTTTCAACCCATGTTGAGTATAAAACCGATTACCCATATACCGCCCATACATAAACAGCACAGCAACAATCACCAAAAAAATCACGGCGACGGTGCCAAAGTCACGTTTGCGGTTGTTCATCAAACGATCCTCCTCCTGATTAGGAATATCCCTCGCTTTGCTTCGCTGCATTCAGCGCGCAAAGGGAATTGGGTTTGGACACGGTGTCAACACCTGTCCTTATTCTTATTAAGTAAAGTGAGAAAAACTTTGTAGTACCGTCGCATCTGACGTCTCCTCTCTTATCGAGAGTAGATTAATTAATTTGACAGACTACAGAAATAGGCGGGGAATGCCTAAATGGCATTCATACCGTTGATGTGGTTTTACTATCTCTATAGGGGTCGCTGGTCTCTATTCTAAAGTGTTGACATATCAGTCGTTTGCCAGTAAAATAGAAACCAACGCTGTCAGTCCGTGTCTGGCAGTGCCAGCCGCCGCCAGTGTTTTAGTAACGTTTACACTGTCGGTGGCGCTAAAGTTAGCACCCCCACCCGTTAAGAATTATCCATAAACCCTTAACGTAAGACATATTATAAGACAATTATAAAAAAATGTCAATTATTTTTCGCAATATCGCCTATAATATTATCCTATTATAACTATAACACATTTTCATTATTTGTGCAAGTTTTTTTCATTTTACACGTGAAAAGTTGTCTGAATCACGGAGGGCGCGGGAAACGCGGAAGGGTACGTTGGGCTGCTGATTTGTTTTTCATGTGTATATGCGATGCGTCCCCTGTGTAATTCAGCGAGGTTAGGAAACCTCGCCAGCAGCAGGTGTACATCTCCGCTGGCGAGGTTTCCTAACCTTGCTAAATTATCATAGGTAAACACCTCTATCTGTAGCACAAACTTTCCAGTTTGTGCCAAAAGACGCAATCTGGAAGATTGCGGTACAAAAGACAAAATCTACGTCTGCCGCGATGTTGGCAATAGGAGAGATTAGGAAACCTCGCCATGTTTGGCATCACCAAACTGGCTCTTGACTCGAATTTGATTTGCTTGTAAGGGGGGACTTTCATATTCTCGGAAAGCGACCTGTTCCTGGGCAGGTGCAATGAGTTCTCTTGGCATATTTGTTAATTTCTTTTCTGTTTGTTGCGGTTTAAAGTCAGATGAACGCATAGGAGTTCTCCTGTTTGTCGCGCTTATGATTTCAGTAGACAGCAAATGGATGAAGGTTAAGTAAAGTGTGACTAATGACTTCATCGCTTGGTTGATTTTGCCAAAGCCTGTGCCAAATTACCTTGATAGCCGCATCGCGTCGTATTGATCGTAAATTCTTCATCTCGGAATATGATTCTGGAAGTTCTAAGTCGTTCAGACTGTGCTTTATGAATTCCATCGTGAACTAAGACTGGTATCAATTCAATTTCAATATTCTTTGGTGTGAAATTGTCTACGATACGAGCTCCTTCACGGAGTTGTGCCACGACAGTTGATGCCTTTACATCTCCATTCTTGAGTTCCATCGGAACACCGACGAGTTTACTTTGGGCAGTGTCAATGTAAAAGAGAACAAAATCACATTGATTAGTCAATGCTCTGTCCACTGGAGAAGCAAGGTCCACGTCTAATACAACGCGTTCAGAAGGTATATTGTCCATAGAAACTCGGCACCCTTCTTTGGTATAAGATGTAGCTGCGTTACTCCCTACCTGTTGACGAATCTCCTCAAGAGCTTCATGTAGATTCACTTCTGCTCTCACTTTTCTGCTTCTCATACTTCTGTTGGAGATTCACCGAACGGTTGTAAAGGCCCTCAGCAACATCTTGGTAATCCTTGGGAGAAAACCCTTTTCTTGTATGGAACTCGATTTCTTTTACCGGTTTGTCCTTCTGAAAATGCCATGCACCTACCTCTTCTGGCAGCAGCCAACTTGCGGGTTCATCAGTTTTATCCTCTATTAGTCCTTCCAGAATTAAGTTTCCTATTTCCTCAAGCAACCAATCACTGTGTGTGGTAATTATTACCCTCACACCTGCCCGAACTAAACGCGCAAGAATTACTGCCATATCCGCTTGCGCACCGGGATGTAAGTGTGCTTCCGGCTCCTCAATAATGAGTGTATCACCCGGTTGTACAAGACCTCGGAGATATAAAACTAAGGGGGCAAGTTCAGATACCATTGAGGAAGATTGACTCAACCGAAATTCTTCATTAGTATCCTGCGGAAGATAGCGGAAGTCAGGATATCCACTCGCTGAAGGTTGCACACGGATCTGACCTGAAAGGACTTCGTTTTCCAATGTTTCTGCTATATGTTGCATCTCATTCTTTGAAACTTTGTTGTCCTCATATAGTATAATCCTTTCCATAAAGTCAGCTATTGCTCCAGACAAAGTAGGCACTTCAGGGAACCGTTCTAATCCAACTCGTTTGGTTCGAGTCACAAGTGAAACTGCAATGATACGGTGGCTTTGCATGATTCCACTCCGAGCGGCAGGTAAGTAAAACCTATTAAGTTTCGAAGGATAACTAAGGCGTATTATACGAATTCTATTATCATCAACGCGTAATTGGCCGTAAGCCTCCCACCCTTTAGGAAAGAGAACCATGTCGTCGAAAGTTGAACTGCCTAAAGAAGTAAGATTCTCTAGGTTAACTTCTGATTCAGAAACCCTCATCCTGAAGTTCAAGTGTTCCCGATTTCTTTCACCGGTTCTCAATTGAACTGTTATCTCATTAGATTGTTCTCCTGTCAATCGCATGAGTTCCGATATAGAATTTAGATCAAAGCAATTTTGGAGTTCGTCCTGCAATTCCTCTTTAAAAAAATCTGTATTCTTGGTAATAGTGTCTAATTTTAGGCGAATTTCTTTGGATATATCCAATAATTTAAATGGCCTCTCACTCATATTTAACTTATTGAGTATCTCCTGAATCTCTTCTTTTGGTGTTGTAAGGCCGGTTAAAAGTTCGCTTAGTATATCCATAACTCTAGGCACAAAAGGAGATAGAAGACCTGAATGAGATAAACCGTTAAAGGCACCATGCAAAGCATACACAAGTGTAGCGAAATATGTCTTACCAGTATTGCTAGGACCGACAAAAACTGTCAATGGACGCAAATCAATATTTGCTTCCGCAATTGGTCCAAAATTTTCAACAGCAATTTCAACCTTTGGCTGCTCTTGTGTGTCTTTGACTTCACGCATCGTTATATCCTCAAATAGGTTAGAAAAACGTTAGATACGGCTTGCCAATAATCTCCCGCCACAACAGGACCGCAAGTTCGCGTGCATGATAATCTCCCCACATAGATGCTTCCCCACACGGAATCTTTCTGCCATCAGGCACATAATCCCATCCATTCGGACGGTGATATACGGAATGTAACAGCAATCCTTGATGTTCATCAGAAATAGAGAGATACGGTTCAGAAAAAAGAGTCTTAGCCACCGTCAAACCAGCTTGGTAATAAGAATTGCCTGCCTCTGGTTCTCCGTGTTTTTTCAGATAGTTGCCAAGGCGGATAAGTCCTTGTGCAGCAATCGCGGCTGCGGAACTATCTACAGGTTCAACATCGTTATATGGGTCAGCGGGTGCTGCCAAATAATCACCGAGTTTGACTAAACCGGGAGCACCCGTGTCCCAATACGGTATACCATCTTGCGCACTGTTTTCCATGTAGAAATCCGCAGTAGCTTCCGCTGCTTTGCGCATGTGTGCAGTTACCGCTGCATACCCGCCAAAAGGTTCAAGATCGCTTTCAGTTAGTGTGTCAAAAAACTCAAGTTGTTCAGCGTAACCTGTTAGAATCCATGCCAATCCACGCGTCCACGTAGAAAACGGTGAATACCCTTGTTGTGTACTTGGACAACGATAGTTTCCATCATTTGTATTGAAGATAGATTCATGCACAACCCGTCCACGCACGTCGAAAGCGTCTCGACCTTCGCCATAATATACGTTATATTGTGCTGTGGTTTGAGAATGCTGAATTAGCCGTTCCAATAGATTGACAGCAACATCGCCTTCACCCATTAGCACAGCGCCAAGTGTGTGTCCGACTGCTAAAACACGCAATGAACGAATGGTATCTGAAAAGAGCGAATGCGGTCCATTGAAAGAGGCGATATATCCCGTTTCATTTTTGATCTTTGTCCAACGACTTGCTTGCACAGCGGCAGAGGCTTTCAGGGCAAGTTCGTAGAAATGCATCTCATTGTCGTTCCACGGAATGACCCCCTCGCGCATCAGTCGGCGTAGGTTTCCATAAGTTGAGACGTTGTTAAATCCGTGGTCATGCACCCCGATGTGAGTAAGGTGTGGTGACATTTTTTGAATCGTGTTTTGCCTGCCAATTTCAAGAAACTGCTCATCACCTGTGGCATCGAATTGAAGGATAGCAGATCCGAATTGGAATCCTTGTGTCCATTCTGTCCAGCCTCGCGTCGTATAAGTGCCAGCGACAGTGAAGACAGGCGTGCCTTTTTCTGAGGGCCATGTGTCCTCTATAGCCAAAATTTTTTGTCCTGAGTATTCAAAAAGCCTTTCTATCTGTGGCTTCAGGTCATGAATTTTCAATGAATTATTTATCTGCATATATCCTCAATTTCTGTTCAAGGAGTTCAGTATATCGCTTACAATCTGTATACTATTTTACGATTTACCATATCGTTCACATATTACTTCTATAAGGTTCGTTGTGGATTTCCCGGGGACGTTTAATCCGACAATCACTTTACCGCCGTTTTCCTCAACCACTTCCCTTTCGGGCAGTTGTTCCAATTTATAGTCGCCGCCTTTAACGTGGATATTTGGCTTAAGTTCAGCAAGCAATTCAATTGGTGTTGACTCTGGAAAAATCACCACATAATCTACACATTCCAATCCTGCGAGCATTTCCGCGCGTTCATCTTCAGGAACAAGCGGACGGTTTTCACCTTTTAATTTTTTCACCGAACTATCACTATTGACTGCCACGACAAGTAGGTCTCCGAGTTGCCGTGCTGCTTGAAGGTAACGGAGATGTCCCAAATGTAGCACATCAAAACAACCGTTGGTCGTGACAACAACGTTCCCGTCTGCTTTTGCTTGCTGAAGATGCAATGCAAGTTCGTTGCGATGATAGATTTTTTGGTTTAACATATTTGGACAACCCTATTCCAATTCACGAAGTGCTTTTTTAATGTCGGCTTTGAGATCAGAAGGCAAGTCTAATTTGGCCTTCAAATTTAAGGTATCTGTTTCTGCAATAGTTGATTTTGAGATGTTGTGTTCTTGATTCATGAGTTTCAAAGCAATCTTGAAGTCTTTCTTTGCCTCCAATGTGTCTCCCAGGGCTGCATTAGCAACGCCTCGGTTGTAATAGAACTCAGCATGATTCGGTTCTAACTGAATAGCCTTATTGTAGTCTATAATGCTATTAATATTGTCACCTCGATCTGACTTTGCTTTACCTCGGACGTTATAAGCTTCTGCAAGAATAGCACCTGCTTGCGTTAATCTAATCACCGTGTTGCAGTCTTCAATCGCGCCATTATTATCACCTAAATCAGATTTTGTATTTGCACGATTCACGTAAGCCAATGCCAGCAGACCATCCTCTGGTTTTAGTCGGATCACAGTATCATAATCTTCAATCGCACCTTTTTTATTTCCTAAATCAGACTTTGCATTGCCACGATTGGTATAGGCTGCAGCGAGGAGATTCTCCTTTGGTTTCAAACCAATCACTGTATTAAAATCGTCAATTGCCTCTTTCTTCTTGTCTAAATTAGATTTGGCTAATCCACGATTGAGATAAGCTAAAGCCAGCAGATCACCCTTTGGTTTTAGTCGGATCACAGTATCATAATCTTCAATCGCACCTTTTTTATTTCCTAAGTCAGACTTGGCACTTGCACGATGACTGTAAACATCAACATAAGCTGGGTCAAGACGAATCGCTTTGCTATAATCTTTTATGGCACCTTTCTTATCTCCTGCATCAGATTTCGCAGTGCCACGATAGACATAGATATGGGCATAATCCGCCCCTTTCCGTATCGCAGTATCATAGTCTTTAATAGCACCTTTAAAATCGCCTAACTTTTTCTTCACATATCCACGATGAAGGTAGGCATCAGTAGAATCCGGTGCAAGTTGAATCGCCAAATCACAGTCTTTGAGGGCACTCGCGAGTTTCTCAGGTCCCTCTGCATCCTCTGCACTATAATGGCGAATCAGGGGTTCTTCACGCCATTTTTCCAAAGATTTCTCTTGCGTAGACATATCTTTGAGTAGTACCTGAAGAAAGTTTGAAGGAATCGCATAACCCGCTCCAATTCTGTGTCCTGCAAACGTAATGCCTATCACCTTTCCGTGAACGTTTAAGACTGGTCCACCACTATATCCTTTACGATTATTTCGCGCCCTAATGCCAAGGAAATTGGAAGTGCGCCGACTGATCATTCCTTTTGAGACATCGCCCTGCACAATTGTATCTCCTTCTCCTGGGTTGCCAATGGCTACAATGCTATCGCCTCTTTTTATAGTATCACTATCACCAAGCGAAAGAATGCGCGGATCTTCACCACCTAACTTCTCAACCTTTAAGATAACAAGATCTCGTATTGGATCACTTGCCATAACACCTTTGATAGTGAACCATGTTGGCTTGTTAACCAATTTAGCCAAGCTGACAGCTCCATCAAAGGATTTCTGATTGACAACGTGAATATTGGTGGCTATTAAATCAGGTCCAATAAAAAACCCACTCCCGAATTCCGGGGGCCTTCAACGTTTAAACTCCCTATCTGTACAGTCCCAGCTAACGCAATTTCCGCAATTTTATCAAGATTCGGTAGCGTAGAAGCTTTTTTGATTTGAGATGTTTGTTGTTCAATGCTTGAGGTGCAGGACAGGAAAATCCCTAATGCAAGGCAGCCTACGAGTGCTATTACCTGTTTAGCAAATTTCATTTGGATATCCTCTTGCCTATTTAGATAGATCAGTTTTAAGCGTTAACAGTTTAGCAGGTGTCGGACTGTTTGACAAGTTTTTCCTTTTGCTTCTTAGGGTTATTTAGTTTTTGGTTTTTCTTACGAATTTCTAACATCGGCTATATACCCCAGAACGGTAGGTGCGGTTTCTAACCGCACCGAATTTAGAGCAAAACCTTCTATTGACTTTCCTTTTAGGATGCGGTGCGGTGAATCAACGCCAAATGCGCGTTTGGCATTTGGCGGGTTCGGTTTGTAACCGAACCCGACTGAGCCCAGGCGAATCCTGGGTGTTTGTTGAGCAGCACTGCTTAGTGGACAGGATAGGTGGAGGTTTCTGCGTAGGCTCCGGTTCGGTTACAAACCGAACCTACCGGCCTGGGCATTCAGTGCATAATTCTTTTCTTAAATTGACGCCTATGGTGCGGTTTCCTAACCGTACCTACCAGCATGGGGTATTAACTTTGAGCAAACCTCAATAACGGAAAATTCTTAAAACTAAATAACCCTGTTCACCTTCTTTTGAAGAATTTTATATCAAAACATTGATATATTTTAGATTATGAAGTATACTCAATTAGTATGAAAGCAGAAACACACCGCGAGCGCGGCATCATCGTGGGAATAACAGGCGGCATCGCGTGCGGGAAAACAACCGTCTCTGAGTTACTCACTGAAAAGGGAGCAATTCCTATAAACGCCGACGAAATTGGACATCAGCTGCTTAAAACAGATAGTCCTGTTATAGATGACCTCGTTAACGCATTTGGACAGGGAATTCTTGAAGATTCAGGGGATGTCAGCAGGAAAAAACTGGGCGCAATCGTTTTTCAAGATAAATCTGCGCGTGAACGCTTAAATGCAATCCTGCATCCGCTGATAATCCAACGTTCCCGTTCCCGTGCGCGTCAACTTGTTATGGAAGACCCTTCATGCGTTGTCTTACTTGACGCACCCCTTCTTATAGAAGCGGGTGCTTACAATTCAGTTGATCTGATAGTTGTTGTGACTGCCGCATCGGAAACACAATTGCAACGGATATTAGAACGGAGCCATGCACAGAACCGTCCTCTTACCGAAAGTGAGGCACAAGCACGAATTGACTCACAGATGCCGGTATCTGAGAAGGTAAAATATGCGGATGTTGTCATAGAGAATGATGGGACACTTGAAGAACTCAATAAGCAAGTGGATCAACTTTGGAATAAACTTATGAATCGTGCCAAAGCAGATTGATTGCGTTTGCCTTAATAACGCAATAAACTTCCTTTCCTTTGCACAATTGAAGTTGTTCACGCGCTTCGTGTGTAATCTTTACTGAGAGGTGAAACCCTTCAACATGAATGGACAGTAGTGTTTGGTCATCAATCGCATCAATTGTTCCCTTTAGTATGTTCCGCGCACTAATTGGCAAATTAGGTTCAAGCGATATAATTATATCTTCTGCCCGAATAGCGATTGGTACTTCTTTTCCGATTTTCATATCTATGTAAGGAATAATAAGACGTTGAGACCCAATTTCTAATTCAGTTACACCTCTGTGCTCATCTGAATTTGCAATGGGTAGGGATAAGATATTTTCTACACCTGTCAAATTTGCAATCGGTAAAGCAGAAGGGATTGTTAGCAGTTGATAAGGTTCACCGTTTGCCGTAATCTTTCCGTCAGAGAGGAGAAAAGCCTCATCAGCGAGTGCCATCGCTTCTGATATGGCATGGGTTACGTACAGAATCGGTATTTCAAAAGCGTTCTTAATGTGATGAAGATATGGAATAATGCGATTTTTCAACCCGCTGTCAAGCGAAGCAAGCGGTTCATCCATCAGAAGCAGCTGCGGTTCCATCGCGAGCGCGCGCGCAATAGCAACCCGTTGGCGTTGTCCACCAGAAAGTTGGCGTGGATAGCGTTGAAGTAACTCGGATATTTCAAGAATTTCAAGCAGCCGGGAAATGCTATTCGGTTTTTTACGCAAATTTCGTGGTTGTCCATAGTGGATGTTCTGCCCAACGGTAAGATGCGGAAAGAGATGCCCCTCTTGAAAAACATATCCGAAACGGCGTTTTTCGGGTGGTATATTGATTTTGGCATCAGAGGCGTAAAGTGCTTCATCTCCGAACACAATCCTACCATTGTCCGGAGAGAGGATGCCACTGATGCAGTTGAGAAGCGTACTTTTTCCACTGCCAGACGCACCTAAAAAAGCTGTAACCTTCTTTTCAAGCGTGCAATTAAGGTCTAACGTAAAATTGCCGAGAGTTTTACGAAAGTCAAGTGTGATTTTGGTGTGATCTGCCACAGTGTTTCCAATAATTTCTGTTCGTAAAAATATCCTGAATTCGGGGTGTTCTATTAGAGTTATTCAAACCCTCCGCCATCAAAACCGCCACCGCCGTCAAATCCTCCGCCATCAAAACCGCCACCGTCAAATCCTCCGCCATCACTTCCACCGGAATCTGAA
Source organism: Candidatus Poribacteria bacterium (assembly GCA_965221425.1). Lineage (GTDB taxonomy): Bacteria > Poribacteria > WGA-4E > WGA-4E > WGA-3G > MSPOR6. The sequence continues at coordinate 4,568,333 of OZ244889.1, forward strand.
TCGGTAGACGAATCATTCTGATTGTCACTACCTAACATACTACCAAGTAGTAGACCGGTAAAGAGAGCGTCCTCTGTCCCGTCGACAGTATCAGGGTCTTCAACATGTCCATCCTGCTGACGCTTTTTCCTTTGTGATTGTTTGTTTTTTGAACGTTGAACCACGTTCAAGATCACCACCAAAAATACACCAACTGCAATAAAAAATAAAACTGTTCCCATATTCATTATGTTTCTCCTTTAGTTTGTGCCGATAAAACGCAAATTATAGTGAAATCCAAAAATATGTTCACACTCCCTGGTGAATCAACGCCTCATGCGCGTATGGCATTCGCCATGATTCATACCGTTGATTTCTATTTCTTCCTAACCTTGCCACATTACCGCACGAGGCACGCATTCCTCACTGCTGGCGGGGTTTCCTAACCTCGCCACATTACCGAATTATTTTTTTAACTTCATACAGTTTGCGCTACATAAGTAGTAACTTGGGTTAATATAACAGATTTTGTCATAAGCATCAAGTCCAAATCCTGCTTCTTTGAATCGACGGTGATATTGTGTAAGAAAAAGAGAATTGACAAATGCTGCATAGATGATTATAATAGCACGATGTGTTGTCAAAGTCCGTCTTGTGCCTACTCAACCAACTCTTAACAGATTACAACGCAAGGTTTTAAGCGTTTATGTTAGCAGAACAGAAACTACAGTTTCTTCAGAAAACCGAACTTTTTGCTGAACTCTCAAAAGCAGCTTTAAATTCAATTTGTGATATCGCGAATGAGGTAGCCTATCCCGCAGAGCATATCATCTTTGAAGAAGGGGATAAGGGTGATTCACTTTATCTGCTTGTTGATGGTGAAATTAGCATCATAAAAGCGGAAACTGAGGTATTGTCATTTAAAGAGAAAGGATATTGTATCGGCGAAGTTGCGTTGATTGACGATAAACCGAGAAGCGCGACGATTAAAACAGTTACTTCAACATGTCTCCTACGAATTACCCGCACCGATTTTTATCAAGCATTGGCGCGTGAGCCATTGATCGGTAGAGGTATGTTTCGGGTCCTAAATAACAAAATTCGCCATGATCTTGAAATTCAGATGAGTGCGATCCGCAAAGAGATCGCACAAGAGGAATCGATGCGGCTCGCAGCTGAGGTACAACAATCAATCCTGCCGAACGAAGAGATTCTCCATCCGTGTTTAACCTCGGCAGGATATTGCCAACCCACAAACAACGTTGGCGGTGATTATTACGATTATCTGTATCTTCCGGATGATCGGCTTGGGATTTTTATTGGTGACGTAATGGGGCACGGGTTTCATTCCGCCATGGTCGCCGCAATGACAAAAAGCGGTATACAAACGCAAATCCGTTTTGATGCTTCCGTGCCTGAAGTCATGAAGGCAGTCAAACGAGTCACTGAGGAGGATACGCAAACTTTTATTTATATGACCTGTTGTTACGTTATCGTCCATCAGGACAATCGGTTTGAGTTTGCCAACGCGGGGCATCCGGCAATGCTTCTTTTTCGGGCAAAAAGTAAAGAATTTATTGAATTGGAATCGCAATTTCCACCTGTCGGTATTGCGTTACCAAGTGAAAATTCAATAACGCAATACCATAGCACAGAAGCAAGATGGGAACCCGACGATTTACTCGTGCTTTATTCGGACGGTATCACAGAAGCTCTAAATGAGGATATTGAGATGTATGGTGTTGAACGACTCAAAAACCTTTTATTTCAAAAGCGACACCTGTCCGCAGATGAAATCAGGAAAGAAATTCTGTCTGATCTTGAAGTATATCAACAAGATGAGAGCCCACATGACGACATTACGTTAGTCATTGCAAAATTTCTGTAGTGTTAAAGAAACTGCTCGGGTTGCATCACCGCTTCTATTATTTAATTTGATTCGCAGCATAATGAATAATGTTTTCCATCAGAGCTTTGTTCATAGAAACGGTATATTGGTTATCGTTGCGAAGGCTGGTAATAATGTACAGCCCCTTTCCATATTGTCGTGCACCGATAACGAGTTCGTTGCGTTCTGGGGTTGTTGCAAAAATCACGTCGTTCTCATCCCAGCCAACCCATGCATCGTCAATATAAATGTTTCCTGATCGGATTTTGTTCGGTGTTGAGAAGAGCGTAGATTCTTTATCGGTAACTTCAAAAAACCTATCTGGCGGACTTTCAACGCCCGTCAAATTGCCCTGTAACCATCCGACTTCACAAGGTTTTTCTGGTCTACTATCTTGTCCTGAAACAACCACAATACCGCCATTCTTGACGAAGTCTTTAATTGCTGTTTCTGTCTTTTTCGGGAGGAGGTACCGACCAAAACTTGAAATCTCTTCGTATCCAATCCATAAGATATCTGCCTCTTGTAAGTTTGGTAGCACTCGCATTTTGGTAGATTCTAAAGCGGTTGGTCGTTTACCAGCCTTTTTAATATTCCGTAAAGCTTGGTATTCGTAGGTCATCGAGTTGGTCTGAACATGGGTTTGTCCCCAAGTTGGTGAGGTGCTATTACCAGTTAAAACCAGTATCTTTAACGCGTCCTTGGTAGCAGTAACCCACATTTTACCTGCTAACATGTCGCGAACAACTTTTTGGAACGCTTTTGTTTTACCTTCAAACGTTCGGTTCATCATCGGATCAATATGGGTAAAACTCCACCATGAATTGCCACTTCTGTCAAAACTGCGCCTTCTACCCTGATATAATCGCATCTGAAACCATGTGTCATCAATAAAGCACATACTATCAATACTGTAATGGTCTCGGTAGAAAACGATAATTGGCATACCCTGTTTAAGGAGCTTAACCATCTTTTGCGGTGAGGTGTTCTTTTTATATTGTCCGGTCGCAAAATTCATTTTAATCTGTTTTAGATGGCTATTACCTTTCACATCTTCTTTAACCGTAATAATTGCCTGCAACCGTCGTTTATCAACACTCTTAACCTCTCCAAAAACGATGTTTGTGCAAGCATCAAGAACTTCACGGATTGTATACTCACGTTCAATGAAACCAAGTGCGGGGGATGCAGCCAGGAAACTGATAAACAATAGGGAAATAATCAACGTTGTTAGGGCATGTGTAAAACGCATTTTCAGACCTCCATCTGGGTGTTCTGTATTATTAACAAAGATTCTATCATATTTTATGCTAACTTGACAACTATTTTGTTAATTGTCTGTCTGAACCGCGGATTTTGGGTATCTAATAAATCGATCTTATCACAAGAGAGAAGACATGGTGCATGTCAAAACTGAACACATCGAAAATTATTTTCGAGTTGAAATTTCCTCAAGTTAATGTTATAATTGCAGTTGTTAAAAATCACCCCCTGCTATGAAGAATTCAAGGACACCTATTGACGGAGAAACTTTAGCAAAAAGAATGCGCGCCGCAGGTTTCACAGTTGATTTGAACAAAATTTAGAAATTGCTTGTAAGGAATCCATGCCCACACTTGACTTCAAAGGCAAACAATTCATATACGCACACCACCTCACCGTACCCTTTCGCACCCTTGAAACAGACAAAGACAAATCCCACACAGACGAAAACCCTCCATTATTAGACGATAACCTGATTATTCACGGCGACAACCTACACGCCTTAAAAGCCCTCCTCCCGAAATACGCTGGCAAAATCAAGTGTATCTATATTGACCCACCTTACAATACCGGCAACGAAAATTGGGTTTACAACGATAACGTCAACAGTCCGATGATGCAAGCGTGGCTTGAAAAAAATAGCCCGATTGACGTTGAAGATTTAGAACGACATGATAAGTGGTTGTGTATGATGTGGCCTCGGTTACACCTATTGCGAGAGTTGTTATCCGATGATGGAATAATTTTTATCTCAATTGATGATCATGAAGTGCATCACTTGAGAATGTTGCTGGACGAGATTTTTGGAGTGAGTAACTTTGTTGCTAATATTGTGTGGCACCACAGAAAATCAGGTCAAAACGATATAGATGTTTCGCTTTCTCATAATCACATACTTTGCTATGCCCTTGAAAAGTCTGCATTTTCTTTTAACGCAGGAGATGTTGATGAAAGTAAATTCTCGAATCCCGATAAAGACCCTCGTGGTCCGTGGGTGGCAGATCCAATGGACGCACCTCACATCAGGAAAAATTTGACGTACGAAATTAGCAACCCCAACACTGGTAAAGTCTATCTTCCTCCAGCAGGTAGACATTGGAGATTTTCTAAAGATAAGTACGAAGCCGCACTGAAAGAAAAACGAATTGTCTTTGGTAAAAGAGGAACTACTAAGCCGCAATACAAAAGGTTTCTCAGCGAAGCACGTGAAAAAGGAGTTAATATCTTCACAATATGGAGTGATGTAGGAACTGCTACCGATGGGACGAAAGAGCTTATTAGCATTTTTGGACGTGGTCAACTCTTTCCAACTCCAAAACCAACAGATTTAATTGCAAAAATAATCAGAGTATCTACAAATAAAAACGACATCATTCTGGACTCATTTGCAGGCAGTGGCACCACTGCCCATGCTGTCCTTGCGCTCAACAAAGCGGATGGTGGTAACCGAAAGTTTATTCTCGTTGAATGCGAAGACTACGCAGATAACATCACCGCTGAACGCGTCCGCCGCGTCATAGATGGCGTTGAAAATGCCAAAGATGAAAACTTGCGGAATGGACTTGGCGGTTCTTTTACTTACTGCACCCTTGGTGAAACGATTGACACTGAAGGGATGCTCACGGGTGACTCACTTCCTACATACCAAACCTTAGCGAACTATGTTGCATACACCGCTACCGGCAGTCAATTGGAGGTTAAAGCAAAGCAGAAAAATTACTGCTTCGGTGAAACAAAGGATATCCGCTTCTATCTCATTTATGAACCGACACTTGAATTTTTAGAGAGCAATGAGTCCGCTTTAGATGCGAAACGTGCTGAACAGATAGCCGAGGAGTGTAAAGCGATAGGCAAAAAAGCCTATGTCTATGCGTCTCATAAGTTTATGAGTCAAAAAGAACTTACACCGATGGGTATTACCTTCTGCCAACTTCCCTATAGCATTTATCAAGCATTAGAGTCATAGAAAATGGAACTGAAAGACTACCAACAACAAGCATTAGACACTTTAGACCGTTACCTTGATGCACTGAAAGAGGCGCGTCAGCAAGCAGAAGAATTCTCTGCAATTGATCTCAGTACACTCCCCCAAGCTTTAAGACAACAATCTGCTGCCTTAGCCAGCGCAGCGGCGGATTTCCCGCGCGCCGCCTGGGAAAGTTTACGCGAAAAATCGGGGTTACCGGGCGTGCCAGACAAAAATGGGGAGAACCATATCCCAGAATATATTTCACGTGAGGCAGCTTCTGGCGAACCGATCCCCCATGTCTGCTTGAAAGTGCCAACAGGTGGTGGAAAGACGTTGTTAGGAGTTGAGGCAGTGCGGCGACTCAAAATCGGCACAGGATTTCTGCTCTGGATTGTACCAACCAAAGCCATCTATTCACAAACGCGGGATGCATTTCGTAATCAAGAACATCCCTACCGACAGATTTTGGATCGCGCTTCTGGTGACCGTGTCAAACTGCTGGAAAAAGATGACAGATTTACAAAGCAAGATGTTGAGAATCACCTCTGTGTGATGCTGTTGATGCTACCCTCCGCAAACCGAGAGAAAAACAAAGAATTTCTCAAGATATTTCGTGATAGCAGCGGTTACGACTCCTTCTTTCCTATTGAAGACGACATAAGGAAACATCGGGCGTTATCGGGGGAACACCGCGACCTTGAAACTATAAAACTTGATGAACCAGGCCAGATGCGTGGCATGTTCGCAGCAAATCCTGCAGATAGACTGATTAAGCAGAGCCTTATTAATGTGCTAAAGTTGGTCCGACCAACGGTGATTTTAGACGAGGCACACAAAGCTTACGGGAGCAAAAAAGCCGAAAACAATCGGGAGTTTGTGAGAGCAGTGAATCGCCTTAATCCGCGCTTTGTGCTGGAACTTTCTGCAACGCCGCAGCTCGGTATTAGCAACATCCTTGTCAATATCTCCGGTACAGCACTTAAAGAGGAGGAGATGATTAAAATCCCGATCCGACTTCGGAATTTTCCCAATTCCGATTGGAAATATACACTTGCCGAAACAAAGACAGAACGGGATAAATTGGAAGAAGCATCAAAGCAGTTTCAGCAGGAAGAAGATCGCTACATCCGTCCTATCGCAGTAATTCGTGTTGATCGCACGGGTAAAAAGCAGCGTGATGGCGTTAAGGTGCATGCATTAGATGCCCGTGACGAACTTATCAAAGTACTCGGTGTTCCAGAGGAACACATTAAAGTGAAATCTTCTGAACAGGACGAACTCGCTGGTGTGGATCTGCTCAGTCCTTTTTGCCCCGTCCGCTACATCATCACAAAAGATGCCTTAAAAGAAGGATGGGATTGTCCGTTTGCTTATCAATTAGCACTACTTGATAATACCACCGCACAGACTGCTATGACGCAGCTTATCGGTAGAGTCATGCGGCAACCACATGCCCGCGCAACGAAGCGACCAGAATTAGATACTTGTTATATCTACTGCTTCAATCAGAAAGTAGGCGATGCTGTTGACAACGTTAAAAAGGGTTTAGAGGCGGAAGGGTTAACAGGACTTGCAGAATACGTTGAAAGCACGGATGCGGATCGTGAAAAGAAAAGTATCCAACGTAGGAAGAAATATCGTAAGATGGATATTTTCCTGCCACAAGTACTGCATAAAACAGGACGCAGTTGGGAAATGCTAAATTATGAGCGTGACATTCTCAGTGCGATCAATTGGAGTCAACTCGGAGCAGTGGGACCAGTCAATTTAGATGACCAAGAACTTATACAAGAAATTCGTGCCACCATTCATTTGCAAGACCATGACGACCCAGAGAAAATTATATTAGAAAATACGTCGGAAAAATTGGAAATATCGTTTTTTGTTAGACGTTTGAACGATGTTATTCCGAATCCTTGGCAAGCCGCGCGTATCGTTAAAGCCACCCTGCAAGCGTATCGGGAACAAGGCGATGATGAGGATCAGTTATTTACAAATCGGTTGTATCTCTCCGAAGTTATGAAGAACAGACTCCGCATACAGATAGATTCTCTTGCAGAAACTATTTTTCGCGAGAAACTGGACAACAATAAAATTCGGTTTAGTCTTGAAACAGATGTCGCGTTGAATTTTGAGTTGGAAAAGACGATTGAAGTTTATCTCACAAAAGACCCAAAACGTTTAACGCGTTCGGATAATAGTCCCGTGCAGCTTAACCTCTTTAACCCTGTGTATGAGGCAGAATTTAACAATTTAGAGAAAGATTTTACACTTTACCTTGATGAAAAAGATGCATTTAAGTGGTGGCATCGCATCGCCGCGAAGCAAGGATATTATCTGCAAGGCTGGCGGCGCGATCGCGTCTATCCTGACTTTATTGCCTGTTTGCGGGGAAACAACGAAGGACAGCAACGTCTTCTCATCTTTGAAACGAAAGGACAACATCTTGAAGGTAACAGTACGTGAGTTTGATAAAAGCCTATTGTAGCGCAAACTTTCCAGTTTGCGCCCATAGCACACAAACTGGAAAGTTTGTGCTACAAGAACCGCAAGGTAGGCCTTCGGAGAAAAGCCCTGTTATTGCGCTGATGTTATTTATTATCAAACTGGCGTTAACAGTGATACAACCTACAAACAGGAACTTATCAAGACATTAGAATCAGCGTATAAAGATGCCACAGAATATGGGACGATGGAAACTACCGGGCCCAATGATAAACCGATGTCTTTTCGCATGTTGTTTGAGGACAATTGGCGTGAAACGGTTAATGAGACGATAGATGACTATTCCACATCGTCACAATAACGGATCAATGTATGAAAAAATCTCTCTTCCAACCTACAATTCCTTATAGAATGGGCAAGTTTCTCCTGCTTATGCTTTCCTCAACGTAAGGCAAGTCCCTTGTCCATGTCTAACCTTTCCAATTTCTTTACGCATTTTGCCTTTTTCAAGCGCTACAACGTTCAATCACAATTCATTATTTATGTTAAAATTAAAACCCTCTTTTGCCTTAAATTTCACATCAGTGAAAATTTCGGATTCAGCGATTTATATCGGATTTTTAATCTTTGTTGTGTCGCTTCCATTCGACTATTTAACAGTGTTTTTAAATATAGGAATGTCGTTTGTACTATTCGGATGGGTGGGACGCATGATAGCAGAACGGAAACTCAATTGGTGTCGCACTCCTCTTGACGTTCCCATTGTGCTATTTTTAGCATTAGCACTAATCGCTTCGCTGTTTGCGCCACATCGTGCAAGTAGTAGTTTTGGGTATTTTTGGAAGCTGCTACGGGCAATTCTACTTTTTTATGCAGTTATTCATAGTCGTTTGGGAATTCGGTGGCGACATATCGTCATCGGTTTTATTGCAGCAGCGAGTTTATCTTCAATGCTAAGTCTCTGGTCCTATGTGAATGGGACAGGTTTAGCACACAGTTTGATGGGGAGAGTTGACTTAGAATATCAGAGCGAATTTTCGACAGGTGAAGGTTTTTCAGATGAATTACGTGGTGAATTGCGTCAAATTAATATCCCACTTTCTCAGAGCGCATCCATCTTGCCATCCAAAAAACCTGATGAATGGCGGATTGATGACTTAGCAAGAAATAGACACTACGTAGTTCGTAAGGACGAAACACATCTCATGGTCTACATGATTGAACAACGTCTCGCTGGTACCTTCAAGGCACCGAATTACCTCGGCGCATACCTTGCGCTTAGCCTGCCTTATGTATTAGGGTACTTCGTTGCAAGTTGGCAATTATTATACAAACAGAAGAATGGAATATGGATTATTTCTGTGCTTGGTGCTGTTGTTGTCATGATGACTGCGAATCTGGCGTTAACACTCACGCGTGGTGCGTGGGTGAGTGTTGCTGTTGCGACAGTATGTATCGGTATTTACTTAGTTGTGAATAGGTTATCAGATAGTGGCTCTTTGAAACATGTGTTGATAGGTACTACCCTAATAATAACGATTTTAGGTGTCTCCGTATTTCTGATACCTCAGCATATTAAGACACGTTTCAACACTATGATTGAGCGACCTGAAGGTTTTATGGGAGAACGGCCGCAATGGTGGCGTACCTCACTTGAACTCATTCAGAAATATCCTATTACCGGTATCGGATTAGGTAGGTTTCGCTATGAGACACAATTAAACGCACCATCTGATCTGTCCGATGTCCCCTATCATGCCCATAACATCTATCTGCATATCGCCGTTGAACACGGTATTCCTTCCCTCTTGCTGTTTTTGTGGATAATCGTGTTAATTTGGAAGCGGATTTGGGCAATCCGTTCCATGATGGATATTGAAGGATTTTTTTGGAACATGGGAACATTTATCGGTGGAAGCGGATTTCTGATCTCTGTGCTTACCTACGGCACAGTAGATTACATATTTCACCATCGTTCAATATTGCTTTTCTGGTTTATTATTGGCATAATATATTATATCCAACTCCATAAGGACGAAACAGATGAAAAAGGACTTGAAACCGATTGACATGTCTTCCGTGAAAACTTATCCGTTACAGGATCGTGTCAACAAAGTATCTGTCAACGACTTTGCAACGCTGCCAGACGGACAAGTGGATCTATCTCCGTTTTTAGCATGCCTTCCAAAGATACTTAAAGGACAAGATTTTTTAGAACTGATTGACAAAATTGTTACTGCCCATCAACGTGAAAAAGCGGTAATTGTTATGATGGGCGGACATGTCATCAAGTGTGGTTTAACGCCTCACTTAATTGCACTTGCCGAGCAAGGAATAATTACCGGTTTCGCCTTTAACGGAGCAAGCAGCATTCACGATTTTGAGATTGCTCTCATCGGTGAAACTTCTGAAGATGTTTCTGCCTACCTACAAACTGGACAATTCGGGATGTGGGAGGAAACAGGAAAACTAATGAACGAAGCGATTCAGCATGCTGCGGATACAGGCACCGGCATGGGGGAAGCATTAGGCAAAAAACTGATAGCTTTAGACGCACCTTACAACGCTTATAGTCTTCTCGCTGCAGGAATTCAACATGATATTCCGATTACTGTCCATGTTGCTATTGGTACAGATATAATTCATCAGCATCCGTCTGCAAACGGCGCTGCCATTGGCGAGGCGAGTTTTACCGATTTTCGTTTACTAACGCAACTTGTGACGCAATTAGAAGATGGTGGGGTTGTCCTAAATTTCGGTTCAGCCGTAATTTTGCCAGAGGTGTTTCTAAAGGCATTAACGATCGCGCGGAATCTGGGACATACGGTATCTCGTTTCACCGCTGCCGATTTTGATATGCTCCAACAATATCGCCCCGCAGAGAACGTCGTAAAACGCCCTACTGAGATGGGAGGTAAAGGTTGGACTTTCACGGGACATCATGAGTTGATGATTCCGCTTTTGGTGCAGGCAGTACTTTCTCGGTTTTGAATATTTCTATAGTTGGCATTATACCAAACCTACTTCAGACACAACAAATCAACGCCAAGTGCAGTTTACACACCTGGCGTTGATTTAGAGTACAGCAACATTTATATTTTTCATCAAACTAACGTCATACTGAACGTTTTTTATGTAGTTTGTGTCGAACCGCCTTTAGACACTTCTTTTTAGAAACATCACAGCGATTTAAAGCAGTTTTTAGCTCGACTAACAGTGCGCGGACAGCTTGTAACTGCGGCAGCGATGGAGTTTGCAGATATATTTTTAACAATTCTTTTTTCTCGGCACTATCCATTTCGTCTTGTGATTTAAGGAGTTTACAATATTGCGAATAGTCCATATTTGTGTCTCCAATCTATGTGTTTTAGATACGCAGTTGTATTTTTATTCTGTCTATTTATGTTTTTGAAAGTTTTACAGTTCACTGTAAGAAACGGCAATCGGTTCTGCCGCGTTTAAGTCAAGAGTGGTTTTTACGTGTTGATGTTCTTTGATTGCCTCTGTTTCGGATTGTCCCTGAAAAACGGTTTCTAATTCAACGAATTCCCCTAAACTTTCAACTCTGTCTAAGTGAATTCGGGTATTGTTATACATCCACAGTGATCGTTGTTTTTTGACAATTGTTTTTATACCTAATGCCGCAGCTAACAAGTCTTTTAGTGCCGTCGGTTCAGTAATTTTACAGAGTTGGTATATACTGTAACGAGATTCCAATTCATTTGGTCGCTCATAATAAATTAACCAACCTTCATCTGCCTCATCCGTCTCGCGTAGTTTTAATCTACCTTTCGGATTGTGAAAATAGGTATCCACTTGGTGTATTGTTTCACGGTGCGTTGCCTTTAAGTCTGCTAACCTCGGTAAGAGCGTATCAAGCGATTCATACCGCACTTTAAACTCTAAGTTTTTTGCCATTATATGATTTAATAGTTGTGTTTAGTGAATTCAACGTCTCAAGTATTTAGTACTACACACCATAGGTCTCATTCAAGTTCCAACAAATCTAAGTCTAAGTCTAAATCGTCTTCAGTTTGGTAACTATTGACACAGGAGCGGTTGCATCGTTCTCCGTGTGCCTGTAACCCACAAACACGATGCTTCAGCCGCAGAGAACTAACCAGGCACGTACGTAGTTGCTCAGGATCAAAATTCCGTCCCATCAAGAAACTGTAACTTCCCCTTTGCATTAGATAACGTGCCAAATTATCATTAGAAACAATTGAGATGATTTTAACATGGGATTGGTATCTTTGGATAAATTCAAAGATACGAGTACGCCGGTATCGTGTAAAATCTCCAATTACCATGCGATATTTTGATAGCTTCAACATTGCGACTGCCCGTGAACTGCGCCCTATTACATCATATCGATAGTTTTCTGATTCGAGTACATTTACAATTTTGTCCCGCACATCACGATTATAAGATATGACCAACACATCACCTTTTAATTGAGAAATAGAGTGACTCTCTTGAATTTCAAGTGGGAGGAGTGCATCATCGACTCGCCATCGCAAACTTCTGCGTGCATCACGCATCTGCCTTTCTGCCTGGGCAAGTTTCTCCTCCATTTCTGGACGTCGCTTCTTTGATCTTCGCATAATAGATTTAGTCCCTTTTAAATGCACGGACGTCCGTATTTGATTTCTTATACTTCTGAAGAAACAAAAAAACCTTTATACGTAATCCTGCAAAATTAATAACGAAATATTTTCTAAAAGAATTCATAATTTTTCAAAAATTTGATCAATTTCAAAGTTATCACTACGTTTTAGATGTGATAAACCCATTTTTTCTTGTAAAAAAACAGAGTGTGCTATAAAATAACGACAATTCGTTTCACGCCTAAGCCTAAAGGTTCTCTCTTTACCGAAATAGTTAAAAACTGTAAGAGTGAAAAAATAAACGTTTCCAATTTTATTCTTGTTATATATTATAGACGCATTTGTCCGTAAAAAGATAGCAAAAAACACCATATTTCCTTAGTTATACATAATTGGCGTATTTTAAAGCCAAAAGATAGAAAAAATGAATGGCACACCTTCAATATCTCAAATCCCAATCCCAACGCATTTTGATTCTGATCAGGTAGGACAGGTTTGGCGCATTCCGTATCAAGATCGGCTGCATGAGGCGCGTGCATGGGCACAACAGCACGACATTCCCACCGCATCTAAAGATACCCTCCGAACCTGTTTGCTGCTTGTTGATGTCCAAAATACGTTCTGTATTCCAGATTATGAACTGTTTGTTGGGGGCAGATCGGGAAATGGTGCTGTAGAGGATAATGTGCGTTTGTGTGAGTTCATCTATCGCAATCTTCCGCATATTACGAAAATCGCTTGCACGTTGGATACACATACTGCGATGCAGATATTCCACGAAATTTTCTGGATTAACGATACAGGTGAGCATCCCATGCCACTGCAGACGCTTATTACGCAGGATGATATTGAAACGGGAAAGTGGCGCGTCAATCCAGAGATCACTGGCAACCTAATGAAAGATGCCAATCAATATGTATGGCTTAAAGAATATGGCGAACATTATATCAAAACCCTTACATTTGACGGTAAGTACCCGCTTACGATATGGCCCTATCACGCGATGCTCGGTGGGATTGGGCATGCTGTCGTTTCTGCTGTTGACGAAGCGTGCTTTTTTCATGCAATTTCCCGTAACAGCCAAACCCATTATGAACTCAAAGGGCGAAACCCGTTGACAGAAAACTACTCGGTGCTACGACCAGAAGTACTTGATGACGCAGAAGGGGAACCGATTGCCGAAAAGAACAGCGGTTTTTTGGAAATGTTATTAGGATACGACCGCGTGATTATTGCAGGTCAAGCAAAGAGCCACTGTGTCGTGTGGACGGTGAGCGATCTACTTAAAGAAATCCAGCAGACTGACCCGATGCTTGCTAAGAAAATCTATCTGATGGAGGACCTCACTTCACCTGTAGTGGTGCCAGGCATTGTAGACTATACAGATTCGGCTAATGCGGCTTTTGCCCAATTTTCTGAAGCGGGAATGCATATAGTCCAATCAACAGAACCGATAGAGAGTTGGAAATAGTTTGATATTTCTCAAATTCGTTCATGATTCAATGTTTATAGTAAAGCATATAATTACTTGGACATTTCTGAGCATCAACCTGTTAGGTTGTGCAGAAACGGAACACAACCTTATGTGTCAATTTAAGGATTTTCAAATATGAGAAATGCTCTTTAGTCCCTACGGGACTAAAGAGGGGACAGTTTCAATCACCATAAGGGTTGAGAAGCACTCATAAAAATAGAAACGTTTTCTTAAATTGACAGTTATGGTGCAGGAACGGAACACTACCTAACAGGTTGTGCTACAACACACGCAGTCCGCCCGTAAAGACCGATTAACGTAAGAATTTTGGAGAATAGCGTTGATTGATAAAGCCAACCTAAAAACACTTCTTTCCCAATTTCAAGACCTGCGAATTCTCGTAATTGGGGATTTTTATCTGGATGCCTATTGGTATATAGACAAAACACGTTCAACATTGTCGCTGGAAACACCTTGGCATACCAATCCTGTGGTTGAACAACGTTATAGTCCGGGGGCAGCAGGAACCGTCACAAATAATCTAAAAGCGTTAGGGGTAGGAACAGTCTATACTTTAGGTGTCATTGGAGAAGATGGATTCGGAGAGACGCTTCTGGGGTGTTTGCAGGAAAGAGGATGCCGAACAGATTTTATGGTAAGCGCGCCGAATTGGGTTACACCTACGTATTTAAAACCGATTCACCGTGGCTATGAGGATGTGGAGACCGAGGGACCGCGGTTTGATATTGAGAACCAAACACCAATGAATAACAGTGCTGAAACAGAGGTTTTGCATGCGCTTCAAGCGTGTATTCCGCAGGTTGACGGAATAATCATCGGCGATCAAGCGCGACATGAGAATTTAGGCATGATTACTAATCGCGTGCGCAAAGAATTGTGTGATCTCGCGGAGACTTATCCCGATAAAGTATTCTTGGCTGACTCTCGTACCCGAATTGAATCATATCAAAACGTTATCATAAAACCAAACCGATTTGAAGCACAACGCGCACTTGTTCCAGATTGGAAAGGAAAAACTGTTGATACTGAAGCAGCAAAGCGGTGTGCAGTTACGCTTGCAGAACAGACACAAAACACAGTGTTCATTACACTTGGTGAACAAGGAATCCTTGTTCACCACAACGATCAACTTACGCATATTCCAGGAATTCGGGTTGACGACAAAATTGATCCGGTTGGGGCAGGGGATAGCGTTTCAGCAGGGATAGTCCCTACACTCTGTAGCTTAGGAACTGAGGCTGCTGTTGAAGCCGCATATCTTGGAAATCTGGTTGCTTCCATTACTGTAACAAAAATAGGCACAACAGGTACAGCCACACCAGAAGAAGTTTTGAAAAGTATTGGAGGCTAAATGCATATATTTGATGCTATCACGCAACGTCGCAGCTATCGAGGTGAATTCCAGAGTCGTCCAATTAATGAGGAAGACCTAAATCGGTTGATTGAAGCAGCACGATGGACACCTTCTCCTTTTAATGTGCAACCGTGGGAATTAATCATTATCCAAGAATCCGCAGGAAAAGATGCACTCGCTGAGATAACTGAACAAGCAATTATTGAACAATTCAAAGATGCCCAGTTTCTGGAAGACAACAGCCTGTGGATGTGTCTAAACGAAACAGAATGGCAAGAACGGGGCGATGGCGTGCTGCTCACAGACCATGTTACCTTACCGAAATTGCTGCAAAATTGCCCTGATAAACTGACAGGAAGCATTTTGAAGGGATTGTTAAAAAATGCAAAGTCATTAACAATTGTGGGGCATTTAGGAGCAGGTAAAATGCCTGCAAAGGAGATTGCTACCCAGGTACGCGAAGCACCATTGTTGATCTTGGTTACCATGAATACTGAAAGGCGTCCGCCGGGTGAAGGTGGAACCCGATGGATGTGGCTTAGCATCGGGATGTTAATACAAAACATGCTCCTCGCTGCAACCTCACTTGATATAGGTGTACAATTTGTTAGTGCACCTTTAGAAACCGAAGCTGACCGCAAGAATATTAGTCAGCTTTTTAATATTCCTGACTTTCATGAAGTGATGACCCTCTTAAGGATGGGATATGTAAGTTCAGAAGGTGGAAGTGCTGTCAGACTGGAACCGTCTGAGTTTGTTCATTTTGAAAAAGTTGTGGAATGAATGCTTAGCAGTTTGGAATTACAAAAGTCTTCATGGACAAATAATCATAAATCGTTTTCATATAACTCGTCATGATATGCAAACAGTGCTGGCGTACCACCGGTATGCAGGAAGATAACAGTCTCGTTTGAATTAAACTTACCTTGTTTGATATGTTCAATAAGACATGCCATTGCTTTAGCAGTGTAAACAGGATCAAGGATAATGCCTTCTGTGCTTGCTACCAATTTGAGAGCGGAGATGCACTCTGGCGTAAGGTATCCGTAAGCTTTTCCAATGTAATCATCGGTATTTTGAATATCTGAATCAGTGATTTTGACATCAAGTTTTAGAATAGAAGCAGCCGTATTTGCAGCATCGCGTATCCGATCTATTTTTCCTTTCCAATGGATCGGCGCACATCCATAAGGTTTAAGTTTCGTTCCAAGTGCTTTGGTACCAAGCACTAATCCTGCCTGCGTTCCACCGACAGAAGCGGTATAGATCCAATCAGCGTCAATCCCAATTTGTGTTTGCTGTTCATGAATTTCAGCGATGCACCATGTAAAGGCAACTGCTGCGAGTGCAGTAGAACGAGGTGAGGCAATAACATAAGGTTTTAGCCCATCTGTTTTCAATTTCTCAGCAAGGCTGAATTTGAATTCCTCTAATTCTGGTCCAAATGGAACATCAACAACTTCAACATCCGCCCCCGCCAAATGGTCTAACAAGAGATTGCCTTGTATGATACTTTTGTGATCCCGTGCAAGGCGTAAATAACAATTTAAGCCAAGTTTACTACACGCAGCAGCAGCTTGTCGGCAATGATTCGATTGTGAAGCAGCTCCCTGGATAATTGTGTCCGCCCCCTGATCCACACCTTCACCAATAGTAAAAGTCAGTTGTCTCACCTTATTTCCACCGAAGGCTAACCCTGAACAATCTTCACGTTTCATGAAGATACGTGGACCGCCGAGCACATCAGATAGGCGCGGACATTCCTCAAAAGGGGTAGGAAAATGCCCAATATTTACCTGCGGGATTTGATAGATACGTTGCAGTAGATTTTGTCTGGTTATCACAACCTACTCCGCTTGAACGACGACTGCGTTTTGGATAACACGTTTTCCATCTTTTGATTGCAAACCTGGTGAAACAACTTCAACAATCGTATCGGGTTCATATTCGCTGCTGCATTTCTCTTTAAGTTCATGGAATTCCGGGGAGAATTTTGTTTTCCCTGGTTCAATCGGCATTAATTCATAATCAATTAAATTGAGAAACCAATTTAACCGGGATTGGACCATGTTGAGTGAACTGAACTCAGCGACGCTTGGAAAGAGTTTATCTTTTACAAACTCCACGAGGAATCTTTTGAATGCTGGCACTTTAACTTTTTCGGCATGTTTCTGTTCAAGAACAGCCAATTTTTTAGAAAAGCGCTGGAGATACTTGTCACATTCCCTCTGAATATCCATCAAATCTTTGTCAGTTGATGCAGTTCTATCAGGGAAAAGCGTTGGGGATGGTGCCTCAATACCTCTTGTCTGTTTTAGAGTCTCCTTAAGTTCGCCCTCAATAGTTTCCAGAGATTTTGCAAGGGTATCTTTAGTAGCGTCTCCTTGTTTTGCAGCTTTTTTCCACTCGCTCAGCTCATTAACCATCAGATTCAGAAGCAGGACAGCAATCTCTCGTTCACTCAACGATTCAAGGTCCCAATTATCAAGCGAAATTCCGCATCCATTGTTGTAGGCGCTTTCTAAGCTTTCTAAATTGGCATGAAATTTGTCATATATATGTTTGTTTTGCTGGACATAATATTCTTTTCTCTTCGGAAGAGTAAACCCAAAGGTCCCTGCTAACTGTCCAAAAAAACCGTGTTTTTTGCCATTAGATTTAGAAGTTGAGGCAGGACGTGGCGGTATAAAAGTGGTATGCTGCTTAGAGGCACTCTTCGGATATGCTGGCACTTTAATTGAAAATTGTATTTCAGCACTCGCGCTCGGAATGTACTGACCTATAGATTTCTTTTTCTCTTTAAGAGTTGAAATAGATTCATCAACGGCGTTACCATTTGTTGATATAGGTGTTACCTCAGATTCCACTTCTGGTACCGTCTCATCAGACACATTTTCAAGTGGCACTATGTGGTTTCCATCTCCGTTCTGATTAGCACTTGTGCCTTGTGAATCAAGGGATATAGGGACTTCTAAGTCGGATGCGGTACTGTCTAATTCATCAATTTTTTGCTCAGTGTTAAGGTTATCAGCAATCTGAGGAGTTGCTACTGGTGCCGGCACCTCAGGTTCCTTTTCTGGTGTTATGTCCTTTACCTCATTTTCCTGTTTATGGATTTCATCCAGATCTGTTGTTTCCACGCGTTCATCTTGGGAATGTTGAAGAAGCTGCGGATCCGACTCGGGTGCTGAACCGTTTGACTGATTATCTACCAAGTGTTGATCTTGAATCTGTTTTAGCTCTTCTAATATCTTTTCTGTATAAGTGGAAATTGGCTCATGATTGTCAACGTAAAATGCCAGCTTGTGTGATTGAATAACCTCTAAAGGAACGACAACCTTTTGTTTTTGTCCACTTAGTTGGAAAGCAGTCCAATTTACGCGCCCACTTAGGGGTTGTTGTTGGAACATTACGCGTAACCGCCTCCCTTCCTCTGCTTTATTCAAAACACTCATGACAATATGGGGCCCGTTAAATGTGAAACTTACCTCTATACCCCGAAAACTACCAGTTACACTACTTGCCGCCATCCCTAAATCTCCTTCTTAAAAACTGCTTTTGTAAATGAATTTTTATTTTACACATTTACTGTATGAGATTTTACAATAAAATCTAAAGACACCTATACATTTTCTTTACATTCACGGTAACCTTTGCATTATAGTTGAAAAAATGTCCCAATAATTGTAGATCTTATGAATAAAAAGGGGCCGAACGGTTATATCAAGTTTTACTAACCTGTCCAGGTTTTTGCAATAGAGCCGTCGGACGTCAAGGAATACAAACGCTATCAGTACGCATCTCAGGTAGCAACTTACGCGCTACATATCCATTACGGAAACAGAAACGTTCGCGCACAATATTCCATCCCTACTTAAGCACTTTAACGTATACAATTAATTATGGGTTACAGAAACACCCTTTATAACAAATATATCAGAATATTTTAAGCATAAACAGAAAAGCAGCAGGGAGGATATTTTCCGACCTTCAGTAACGTATCTTAGTGCTGCACGACCATTTTCCGAGTAGCTGAAAAATTACCTGCATTAAGTGTGTAAAAATAGATACCACTGGCAACAGGTTCACCCATTACATTTCGCCCATTCCAATGAGCAACATGTTTTCCAGATCGTTGAAATCCAAGCAAGTGATAGGAGATCAAACGACCATTCACATCGTGAATTGAAAGGGTAACCTTAGTCCCTTTAGCAAGAGAATAAGGAATCCAAGTTTCAGGGTTAAACGGATTCGGGAAGTTTTGGAAAAGTCCGTTTGGCAAGGAGACAGTCGATTGTGTTGGTTGATATAAAACGTTCTGTTCTTCTTCTACTGCAAGATTCAATAGGTTTGTGTTAACGCGAAATATACTAAGTTGGTATAAATCGGTAACGTATAATGCTGAGTTGATCACAGCAAGATCAGTAGGAGATTTTAAGTGTGAATAGCGGGCACGACGGTGCATCGTACGCGAGTCAATAATTTGAAGGCTATTACTATCAAGCAGATAGAGGTAATTCCCCTGAATTGCCGCAGCAATAGGCAGCTGGGTCTCAACATAGTTCGACAACAGCGTAAGCTGCTGTGGGTTTGTACCATCTAATTTTAAGACCCCGTGATGACTATCTAAAACATATACAAATTCACCTGCAAGACTTATATTTGTTGCTGCTCCTTTGGTAGCATAGTGGGCGATTGGACGGGGGCGTTCTGGTATAGAAATATCTAAAATGTGGACTCCACCTTCAAGTGAAGCTACATAAGCGTGTGAAGCACTAAAAGCAATTTTGTATACGTTACCTGTGAACTCGTGTTGAAAAACAATTTGGCTACGTTCCGGATCACTAATGTCTACGATAACAAGAGATTTCGCGCATAGATATGCATAATCGTCAATTATTGCAATTGCCCAAACAGGGTTTGTAGTCGGAACATGTGTTAGAGTGTTTCCTGTTTCCAGATCAACAATATCCATCCCTACATCCGTACCAACGAAGGCGTGTTGCTTTTCAATCTGAACACTTAGCACGCCTTGATCGCTGGTAAAAGTACGAATATCTTGTGTAATTTTTCCGTTGTGAGGATCAGTCATTTCAGCTATTTTTAGCCCCCCGGGCCCATTCGCTATAGCAATAGTCGTTTTACCGTCTTCGCTGCTTGCATCAAGCCCATAAGGAATGCCGCTTGCATTATAGTGATTTACCCAGATTGGTGTCCGAGGCTTTGTTACATCAAGTGTTTGTATGCCACCCTTTCCATCTGCAACATAAGCATAAGTTGCCTTTTCTGCAGCTGAATACCTTAACGCAACGTCTTGTGCATTTCCAATAGTGGGATGCGATGAAATCAGACGCGGTTTATCAAGACTATTAACATTAACAATTTGAAGCCCGGTTTGCTGATCAGTCAGGTAAAGCAAACCTTGATAATACTTTATCCCAGAAGCGAGTCCTGGTGTCCTGACCTGAGAAATTGGCTCTGGTGTTATAGGAAGATCTATATTTAGAATGCGTAGGTTATTTGAAACAGTGAGTGCATATTTCCCAATAATTTCGAAATCTAAGACGAGCAGTGGGACAGTGCCTGTAATCACAAATCCACCAAGCGGATCTGGATTTAAAATAGACAACCCCTGGGCATTATCGCTTAAATAAATGGTTCCTTCTTCGTTTGTTGAAACTTTGAATGGGACTCCTGCTGTTTTAAAAGTTCGCCGCGGATGTGGGTTCTTACTGTTGAGTACATCTTGATGTTTAAAGACCAAGAGTCCACGAACTGTATCAAGTGCGTATAGGTTACCGTTTGCTAAATGCACATCGCGCGCATCTTGGAACCCACCGAGTGTTTTGAGAATCTGAGGTGAAGTCGGTGGGTTCACTTTGATAAGATGCACCCCTGATGCACCGTCTGCAACATAGACATTGTCGCCATCAGTAGCAATGGCTTGCGCGTTTCCGGGTGTTGCAATTTCACCTATTTGGACAGGTGTAGGGTTTAAAGAAAAAATTTCAAGTCCCCAATCACTGGCAGCAAAAGCTTTCTCATCCTGGATAACAATTTGGTTATAGTTACTTGAGAGATGGATTTGGGTTGTGGGTTCTAATCTTGCAGAGAGGTCCGATGAGGTTAAGGAAGTTCCTAAACTACCATTTGAACCAAGTGGTTGTGAACTGCTTTCTGGCAGATAGGTTACTGAATTAGGATGCAAAAGGTATCGAGGTTGCTCTATGTTCCATCTGGGGGCATTTATCGGATCCTCAATGTTAATCGGTGCGTCACCTGTTCCGGACTTAGCAATATATCGGAATGTTTGGGGATATTCGGAGGTGACGAGTAACAAAATCTGTCCCTGATTATGCAAGTTGCCAATTTCAATCTTATTCGTCCGAAGTGTCGCAGCGCCATTTGGTTCTGGTCCAAACGGAATAGGTTTGACAAACGTTACTTTAGTGTTCGGCGCGAGATAGGCGATATTGGCGTACAGATATGCCTGTGTGTTTGCTTGTAGTGTGAGTTCAAAGGTTTCCGGTAGATTTTGAAATAGAACGTACTGTGCGCTCCAACTATCAATTGGAATTTCGTTAGAAGTCGTAGGATAACGTGTGATGCGCGGAGTACGTGCTGTAATTCTGCGATTAGGCAAGTTCAAATAACTAAGGTGTTTTCCCCGTCTGGGATCGTTCAACCAATTTGCAATTCCCCAGTTGAGAAACACATCAACGAAATGTCTATTTTTGCCTAAAGTGGTATCAATAGCAGACAGACCAAGTGTATCTTCTGCGGCAAGTTGCCGAATAAAGTTAATGCCACCGTGGTTTTCATAGAGGTAGAGGAGAAGCATAAACGCTGCGCCATAATAGGTATCTGTGTTATTGGCAGTCGTTACGGAAATAGTGGGATTTGCGAGGTAACCATCAACAAACAAATTGTGAACCGTCCCATAAACACCCCATTCTGTGAAGGACGCAATGCCTTCCTCTAACCAACGCTGATCAGTCGTGCCACCATTCTGGTACCAGTTAATAAGATGTGCGAATTCGTGTGCCAGACTACTATAAAAGGTATGCCGCGAGCGTTCTTTGAATTGAAAGATGTCCATATAGAGCATATCGCGGCGATTGCTGTTCGGATGGGTCGGATGCTGGTCAACAGGCGAAAAGTACCCTCCGTAATCCTTCCCAGAAGCATTCATGCCGACATCGTGAAATAAAATTGTTATCTTGTTGTCACGGTCTAAACCGGGTTGAAATTCCGAGCCAAGCCAATGCTGAACTTTAGGGTAAATATTCGTGTCAAAAGTATTAGCAATTGCTACAGCCTCAGCTTCAGTCAGCATATTCTGAACAGTATTATCAATGTAAATATAGCAATGCACACCTACTACAACGCAGGTTGCCTTAACAGACGTTTCTGGAATATGAATAAAAAATCGGTCTATCTGTCCTAATTGAGCTGGTGCTGCGGGGGCTGCCAAAACAGGTTCGCTATTTCCTAAATTAAAATTGATAACTGAGGACGACCGTTCAATTAACAGTGGAGTGCCGCATTTCCAAGGATCCGCGTGGAGGTGAGGAGTGAAACTATAAAACCATCCCATCAGTATAATTGTACTGATTATTGCAAAATTACGTGATTTTAAGGTTAGCAGAATTGATTTTTTTATAGGTTCACGCATTTCTTTATCCTACAAAACTGAAATTAAACTTGTAGAGTCTTTGTTTCGAATTGTTACTTCTGGAGGGATAGAGACATCAAGATCTCTTCGATAGGAAGCACGGCGGGTCGTAATTGGACACATTATTGCAAGACGTAACCTACGATTATACTGTTCATCTGAAAGCACAAAAGCAGGACGCACGTTTGCTTGTTCATGTCCCGCTTGAGGATCAAAGTTTATCCACACTATATCACCACGTCGTGGAATGGACATGTCAAATTTACCATACCTCCTTGCCTACCGGTTTTCCTGTCCGCACTTCCTCGGAAGAATTAGACTTCAACACTTTGAGCTCTGGTTCTGGTATGTTTGCAAGAAGTTGTTCAAGCGTCCATTTTGGCGGTGGGACAGGTCCTCCTCCTTTTTTGGGAGGAGGCAAATCGGTATCTGCTACTGTGTTATTCTGGTCAGGCATATCAGGTTTTATGAATGTTGATATATTTTGTTTGGAGGAGGCACTCGGTTTTGGCATAAGTCACTCCTTATTTTCAGCAATGAAATTTAATTCTCTGATTTTCTGTTTGTGCTATTCTGATTTTAACATGTTTCAAAACCGCTTGCAAGTCAAATTGCAAGAGAGGTTTCGGACGCTTTTGCTTGTTGTGTTAATTTCTCATAGAGATAATCTGGTAGTGAAATTGTTAGTGGGTGCATGCTCAATTCCATCTGTCTATCTAATGGCAAAACTACTCTTCAATGGTCCAATGGTTAAGTAACTTTCTACCGCTAGAAGACATGTAAAAAACAAACATATTCTTTTTATATCGCTTGACATGTTGAAACGTGGGATCTCTTTCGGTGAAATACAGCCAAACCTGACCTGTCCACGCTTCTCCAACGTTTTCTCCAAAAGTTGCGTTATACATTATGTTTGGCATACCAAAGATTATTTTAAATTCATCTGATGCCATCCCTACGTGCAGTTGATCTATGTCGTTTTCACTAAAAATATTATATTTTGGGGACACGAGGGTACAACTA
Organism: Candidatus Poribacteria bacterium; assembly: GCA_965221425.1. Lineage (GTDB taxonomy): Bacteria > Poribacteria > WGA-4E > WGA-4E > WGA-3G > MSPOR6. The sequence continues at coordinate 4,592,031 of OZ244889.1, forward strand.
AATAAGAAAAAAGCAAATCCCATTGAAGTTAACGTCAAAACAACGTAGCCATTTAGGCCGGTTGACCTAAGTAAATGAGTCATTTTACTTTTTCCTCCTCGGTAGGACAAGTTTAGCATTTTTGGCATTGAGCTTGTCAAAGTAAGGTTCAAAATCCATTAAAATTTGCTCTCTACATTTAGGTGGAATTGGCACCTTAATAATTCTGTTCGGATTCTTCAGATCCCAAATTCGTAAGTGAAGATCTGGAATTTTGAATACCTCTGGGCGGAATTTCAAGAATCCTCGTTGAGCAATATCATTCATCTTTGCAGCACCTACAGATGTAGAAACAGGTATAATTCCCATACCTCTGAATACCTCTGGAACCGTAGATTCTCCATCTATGAGTTCAAAATCTTGTAAATCAGATACAAATTCATAAGTATATGAACCTGAGTAGGGTATTCCATAATACTCAGCCGCAGATCCTATAAACAAGTTCGAAAGTACGCTGCCAGCAGTTTGATCAACTTTTGGCCACACATGAATAGTTACCAAAGGGGCATACTTTCCTACGTATACCTGCCATTCCTTCAAGATGCTTCCTACGGGGTCATACATTTCTGAATGTGGTATGCCAGCAGCTCGTTCTCTGTTCCGACGCTTTTGGGCTAACTGTTTCGTTGAATCCATTTCAAGAAAATAATCACGCGGTGGAGTTGAAATCCAAATGTAGAAACCTGGATCGTATAAATAATAATCGGGTCCTTTATATACTGGTAGCATTTGTTTTATTATGTAATTATCGTTAATACTACTTTGCTTAGAAACCCACTTTAAACCTTCTATGGGAAAACCGTCCTTAGAAACAATAGGTAGGAGTTTAGAAGATGGTGGATTAGAGCTATTTAGCCTATTACGAGCCTTGGCAAGGATAGGGTTGGCGATAGTAATTGGAATACTACCGGAAATTCCGGAACCTCCAGGTGACGGGTCTCTGAAAGTGTTGATAGCAATAACCTCAGAATCCATGTTGATCATCGGCCCCCCTGAATTTCCAGGGTTGATATTTACATCCGAGATTATGACATGTTTTTCCATTTTGCTTATGATTCCAGAAGTAAGAATACGTATCTGATTTAACGGACTTCCTATAGCGATTACTTTTTCACCCTCAAAGGCAAGGTTTGCAGTAGGTCTATCAGCACGTTTTAGGATTGGTAATTTTTTGACGACTTCAGAGTTCACATGCAAAACAGCAATGTCTTTATGTTTGTCTTCAGCTAAAAGAGTTGCCTGAACTCGAACATCATCGGCAATTTGAACCGAAATACGTTTTGGAGAACTAATTACGTGGGAATTTGTTAAAATGAGTCCTGCTCTATCAACCAAAAAACCACTCCCGTGCCCACTACCACCGTAAACAGTAAACACAGCATCCCTAGTAGCACGGAAAATAATTGCTTCTTTAGATAATTTCCTTTCCGCAAAAACATAGGTACAAACAACGCTAAAAAATAGTAAACATACAACTTGTATTTTAAGAGTGGTGAATTTCAAATCAAATCTCCTTTATGAAGGTAGACAACAAAACCTTTCAACAGCAATAGGTAGTTGAATTAAGTGAAAACGGTTAGTTGCATAGCCATAATCCTCGCCGCTTTCATCTATCACACGAATATAACCGTGAGCCGCTGCTTTATCGTCAGGAACAATGCGATATACTTTCCCAATCTCAAGGGATGCAGCGTCTCCTCGTTATTAAGACATATACCTTATTGCTGAAATTGGTTCTTTTTTTTGTTCATCGCTAATTATCACACATTTCTAACGATTTCTCAAATTAAAACATCTCAAGATTGGGTTAACCTGTGAACTCATGCTTGCCCTATGGCCAAAAATTATACATCGCTTGTTGTGTCACAACACTAATAAATCTCTATACCCGGTAAAATCCTAATTCTCTGCAGCGACTTCAAAGTCAAGATGCGCGGACTCCGTTGGTGTAATTTCACCACCGGATTTCGCAGACTCTACCGGCTGAATCGCAAGCTGACATCCAAGTGCGTTAAGAATAGCAGTGAGCATCTCAACCCGTGGCAGTTCATTGCTATTAAGTATTTCCAATAGAATTTGCGGATGTGTTTCAATTTGTTTGGCAAGTGTAGGAATTCCACCCTGTGATTCTATAACGGTTTGAAGTGCCAGCAGAAATACAGCAGGCTCCCCATGGATTTGGGACTCTTCCAGTGCTACTTGCAGATAGCCACTTGCTCTCTCCTGGTCGGAGGCAAGCCGGTTGATTAGATACTCGCGCCAGGTTCGTAATTTTTTCATTGCTTCGCTTCCTTGTATTCCAGCCAATAGGCTTTTGCGCGTTTAATATCTTGCTGCTGTGATGACTTATCGCCACCGTATAGCAGAAGAACAATTGTGTTGTCAATTTCGCCAAAATAGATACGATAACCCGATCCAAAATGCAGACGCAATTCAAAAACACCCGCACCAACAGATTTGCAATCCCCAAAATTACCAAGTGTCATTAAGTCAAGTCGTGTCTGGATCCGATCTTGTATCTTTTGATCCCGAATCGACTCAAACCATTCTGTAAAAGGTTCTTTACCATTTGGAGTTTGGTAAAATTGCAGTTCTCGTAGATATGCGTTACGCATTGAGGATTTCCCTGTCTTGAGACACCAAACGTTTGTAAATCAGGTCAAAAGCGTTTCTATGTCTGTGAAGTGGACAACAACGCCTTTTCAACATCAATAGGCAATTGAATATCGCAATTATAGCGCATTTCTAACGATTTCTCAAATTAAAACGCTTTAAATCATTATAACAGGTGAAGCGCACGTTTCTCCCTACGGCCAAAAATTATACATCGGCTGCTGCGTTACAACACTAACAAGACTCCATATCCCACCAATGGTAAAATCGCCCAACATCAACCCAACAGCAAACATGACCAGTTGCTGAGATGCACGAGGACCACCGATTTTCAAAACCGACCATTTCACAAGCGAGCTTACTAACATACAACTCCACAAATACCGCATACCCCAATCGCTTGAGACGACAAACCCGATGGGGTGAAAGGGCCACCAGAAGAACCGCGCCCGCATAAACATCAGACACGTTGAAAAAAGCAAACCGAAAACGATACCACCAGTTGCATAGAAATTCGGTTCGGTAGGATAATAAAGCCACCGTTGAAGTCCGCTGAACACACGTTCACCAAAACCTATGTTCCAACTGCTACTCCCACTCATGTTCAAAGCGCCATAAGTGTAGTATAGATAGAGAATAATCCCGAATACCATGATGGAGGCAAAAGCCGAAACGCCAAGTAGCGCGAAGAATAATCGCCTTGGGGCAATGGCGGAACGTTCCGATAGTTTAAATCCCTCTAACTGATGTGGCATTGGGTTACTTGTATAACTCCGATTGAACCAACGGTAAAGCGTCATGGCAACAAGGTTGTTTGTGCCTAACATGCGTGTGCCGAAGCTATCAATGAGGATGTGGTGATTCGGCATGTTCTCCATGGCATGCACGGGGAATCCTTGCTCAGCACGCATCCGCGTTAGGACCAACACGATAATGAAATAGATAGCAAAAAACAGAGGTATTAGCCATGGCGACATGCCGATGCGTTTAGAAAAAATAAAAAGTATGACAAGTCCACCAACGATCCCCCATAGCGCGAATCTATACGGAATCGGTTCTGCTGAATCTTCACCTGTACGATGCCGTGCAATGCGAAACACACCCCGAAAATGGCGCAGGTTTAACACTAACACAGAGATAAAAATTCCGATGGCAGCACCAAAACATTGTCGGTCAATATATGGAAATCCAGGGAGACTGGACAATCCAACCGCGCTTGAGAACACTAATTGTGCCTTATAAAAAAAGAAGAAAAACCAACTGGAGAAGGAAAGATCGAGCGGCATTAGCAGCCCTAAACCGATAACAAACGGATAGTAGGACATACTGATGCCCCCAATCGCATTCCACGGCTTTTCTGTGAACAGGTGTCCAAATCCTCGCCATCCGCCAATCCGTTTGATCGGCAGTGAAGGAATTGTCGGATATAGAAAACTGAATCCGTTAAGAATTGCGATGGATGCTGCGATTCCGAAACCGATCCACATGATGCGGTGCGAAAACAGCGATTTTGTGTTATGTGTGACATGGAAAGCAATCTGTGTAATGGGATATGCGAGTCGTTCACGTTCTACCCACTGTTTTCGCAAGATGACGTTGATACACAACATCACGAGGATAAGTGCGGTTATGAAAAGTGTCCAAGATAGGATTGGTACTATCCACGTGCCAACAATTTCCAGTGTTGATAGGTTAGATGCACCAGTATAATATCCTGCCAATGCTTTCGGGTTGTCTACAAGAAGCCATCTCGGCAGGTAATCCCAAAAGAGTTGTTTCCATTCGTTTTCGGGGGTTGCGAACCAGAAGGCGTGTCCAACGGTCGTGACGAGGATCGTCATTAGGGTAATGGAAGGGAAAGCGCAGGCAGTACTTAGCAGAATATAGATGGTGAGGAGTTCAGCATCGGTGAACAGACGGATACGGGCCGTATATCGAACGGCAAGATTGATTAGGGTGAATGTGAAAACAACGAAGACGACATTGTAAAACGGGACAGCGTAAGTATTTAGTGCATAGCCGACAAGACCAACCTCGCCAGCGATGATCCAGTAGAAATTAAACGGAATCAACACAAGCGTAATGGCAACAGATTTCCATGTGACTCCGTTCAATTTCAACTGTTCATTTTCTTTCATGTTGCCTTATGTATTGCTCAAAAAAGCTGCGAATGCATCTAATTCTTCGGAAACATTTTTAAAAAGTTTACCCACCCGTTTTGCATGTTTCTCCGCTTTTTCATAAATCAATTCATCACCATAGATATTGTTTACTTTATGACGAAACCTTAAGAAGCGTCTTAATCTACGTCGAGTAACTTCAGAAATTACGGGTGGACGTTCTGAGCGGCGTTCAGCCATTTGTGTCAGCAAATCGTTGTGCCATTGACCTCCGCTCGGAACGGCCTTGTCAACTTCGTTAGCAATTCGCTCAAAGATTTTTTCAAAACCAGTGTAAACTTCGGCAAGGTCTGCAGCAAGTGCTCTCTCAACAAATTCTCGCGCGTCACTAGGCAGTACATCAATCTTTTCCAAAGCTCTTCCAATTCTTTCAACAGTTTTCTCTATTTTTTGACGTTCATCAAAGATGCGTTGAATCAATTTTTCTCGATTCACTTTATAAATTTTTCCTGTTTCGGTGTTTGCGCTGTCATCTGTTTCTTTGATCATTTTGAGCGCGTCTGTTTCACCTTTATTAATTGGAATGGCTTGACTAAGAATCCTTTCACGAAATGATCTGTTAATGGTTTTGAAATTGGTGATATCTATCTTAAATTCAGAACCCAAATCCTCTGTTCCCCAAAGCGCATCAAGGCATCTGTTATATGAAACACCCCATACAACTATATCAATATCGGAGTATTTAGTGAAACGTTCACGTTCAGCAAGAGAACCGAAGACGGCAACTTTTGATGCACCATAATCTTGGTAAAGTACGGTAGCAAGACGGTGTGCAACCGCCCATGCGCGTTGGAGCAATTCCTCGTCAACTTGTCGGTTTTCCCACTGTCGTTTAAGGTTTTCTCTGCATTCCGCGAGTTCAGAGGGGGACATCTCTGTCGCCGTAGTTGTGTTGGACACTTTAAAATCTCCGTATTTTCACCATTTAATTATTGATACGCTTGCGGTAGGCACGATTTCAAATCGTGCCTACATTTCTGGGATTTCGCGATCACGGTTGAATAGAGCCAGCATAAACGTCATCTAAAGCATCTTCGGGGAGCGGTTCAGGACTATTCTTAGCAAACTCTAACGCTTCTTCAAGTTCATTTGCAAGCTCGGTTTCAAGTGAGTCAAGTTCTTCTTGTGTTACCCCTGCCTCTTCAGTGAGTACCTGGGCGAGTCTTCGGATCGGGTCACGTTGGCGTTCCTGTTCTTGAACCTCTTCTCTATCGCGGTAAGATGTACCTGGGTCGCCAATGTGATGTCCTCTGAAACGGTAGGTATCACAATTGAGAAGCGTAGGGCCGCCACCTTCGCGTGCGCGCGCAACGGCTTCGTCTGCTACTGCGTAAACCTTCAGTACATCGTTTCCATCAACAGTGATCCCCGGTATATCGTAGGCGGGGGCGCGGACAGCGATATCTTCTACCCGTTGATGTTCATGTTGTGGCGTTCCCATCCCGAATCGGTTGTTTTCACAGACAAAAACGACAGGCAGCTCCCACACAGCGGCAAGGTTGAGCGTTTCATGAAACACACCTTGATTTGTGGCACCGTCACCGAAGAAGGATACAGCGATCTGTTGCGTGCCACGATATTTTGCTGAGAGTGCTGCACCCGCTGCAAGCGGAATCCCCGCACCAACAACACCATTTGCACCGAGAATACCTGTCTCTTTATCGGCAATGTGCATTGAACCGCCTTTGCCCTTACAGTAGCCAGTCGTGCGTGCAAATAATTCTGCCATCATCCGGTCACGTTTGCCACCTTTCGCGATAAGGTGTCCGTGCCCCCGATGCGTGCTGGTGATGTAATCATCATCTTTCAAGTGTACGCAGACACCTACTGCCGTAGCCTCTTCACCAATGTAAAGATGAAGAAAACCTGGGAGTTGACCACTTTGATAGAGCGTTCCAGCGGCTTCTTCAAATTGGCGAATCTCTACCATTTTACGATACATGAAAAGCATCTGCTCTTTGGTTGGTTTTGACATAAAGCCTTCCTATAAAATATTGTTCTTTCAAAAAAATTAAAATAAAGTTCCATCTAATTTCTGTTCACGACTTCCGTTCACGTCCAACATTGGCGCAATACATTCTGGAGAATCATTCGCCGGACGATTGACAAACCTTGATACACGGTACGCCTCCATCTCTTCACTCGGGTAAGGCAAGAGGAGCGGTTGAAGCGTCTCTGGCGATTGTTCATCAGGTGCAAGCCATTGTGCATAAGCGTCTTGCGGTAAAATTACAGGCATCCTGTGGTGAATTTCCTCCAACATGGGGTTGGGTGGACATGTAATGATAGTGCAGGATCGGAGCGGTTTATCCATCCAATTTGCCTGCCATTTCTCCCATAATCCTGCAAATGCAAACGGATTTTTCGATTTGAGACGGATGTAAACCGGTTGTTTGAGTTTAGTACCGAGGACCTCTTGCCATTCATAGTAACCATCCGCCAAGATGAGACATCTTCTACGTTTGTAGGCACTTCGGAAAGAAGGTTTTTCTATTAGCGTTTCTGAACGCGCATTTATCATCCTGTTTCCAATTTTAGGATCTTTTGCCCAAGATGGAATAAGTCCCCAGTGGAAGAATTCCACTTTTTTCGTATCTCCATCAGATTCACCATCATTCTGCGTGTTGGCTATGACAGCCACATCCTGTGTTGGTGTGATATTGTACCTTGGAGAAATATTTGTTGGAATTTTACAACCACGAAAAATTTGCCTCAATAGTTCAGAGGCGCTTGTGAAGGTAAATCGTCCACACATTTTTATCTCCTTTCATAGCAAATGAGTTTAATAACTTGCTTTTATTTGAATTAAGGAAACTAATACCATTTCTGATAATATATCCTCTTCTGTAGCACAAACTGTATGAAGATTAAAAAATAAATTAGGTAATTTAGCGAGGTTAGGAAGAAATCAACGGTATGAATCATGGCGAATGCCATACGCGCATTCGTCTTTAGGCATTCCCCACCTCGCCAGCAGAGATACACACCTGCTGCTGGCAAGGTTTCCTAACCTTGCCAATTACCGAAATATTTACTTAATCTTCATTTAGTTTGTGCCTTCCAACACCGCAATTCATGAAATTCAGTAATGAGAATTATTTTTTAGAAATGGTATAACTCGTACGGAGACATATCTCTACACTTTAATCCAGATTTTTGAACCTATTTCGGTTGCGGGACCAGAATATCGTCTCTCCAGCGAAGACGGAAGGATGGGCGGACAAGTGCTTCCGGTGATTGGAGTGTCAAGCCGCCATCTGCTGTCAACACAATGCCTGTAACGAAATCCGCCTCATCGGATGCCAAGAAGAGTGCAACATTCGCAATGTCTTCAGGTTTACCGTAACGGCCTATCGGATAGCAATCACGGGAAGCTTGTTCCTCAAGCGCATCTGCAGCGAGCGATGCTTCTCCGCGTTCACCAACTATTTGACCAGGGGCAATAGCGTTTGCGCGGATGCCTTCTCTGCCATAATCAAGTGCGATGCTCCGCGTTAAAGCGTTTAGTCCACCTTTGCCCGCACCGTAAAGTCCAAAACCTGGATTTGTAATTGTGGCATTGACGGTTGAGATAAAGACCAGCGTGCCGCCACCGTTTTTAATCATTTCAGGTATACAATATTTTGCACCGAGCCACGGACCGCCAAGCGTTACACCAAGACTTTCGTTCCATTCTTCAGGCGTGAATTCAATCGCTTTTTTAGTGTATGAATGTGCGGCATTATGGACCAGTGTTGTTATTTTCCCGTAGTTTGTCAGCGCTGTTTCAACGAGCGCTTGCCACGTCTTTTCATCGGCGATGTCTCCCATCACAGCAACTGCTTCGCCGCCAGCGTCTTGTATGCGTTGGACGGTTTCAGCAAGTTTTCCTTCTCGGCGGCGCGTGTTGACAACTATTTTTGCGCCTTCGCAACCAAATTTATAAGCAGTTGCCGCCCCGATGCCGCCCCACGCAGCACCAGCAACAATCGCGACTTTCCCCTCCAATCTCATAAAAAACCCTTTCTATATATTTTTTGATGTGTTGACTGACAACCTGCCACGTATTTAGAGATGGCAAGTTGAGGTACACATTTCGGTTCTAATGGTTTTAACACAATCCTGTTAATCTATGCGTTTAATTCCACCACTGTTTGGTGTAAGTGTTGAGAATTATTATTCATCTTCAGAAAATATGAGCATCTGTACAGTTTTTTGGAAGTCCTCTCGACAAGTTTGCATCAAATTGAATCACTCCATTAACTATCATACCATATTTTTTGTTTTAATGCTATAATGCTAAAACTTAAATTGAAGGGAGACCTTTGCGTGAAATCAGCAATAAAAGAATGGCTTGACGATTGCACTAAAAAACTCAACGCAGGTGAACTGACAGAGGAAGATTTGTCCGCTGTGCAAGCAGCGTTGAATTCGGAGAAACAACTCATCCTTTACCTCTATTCCAAATCAACCAATCTGTGTTCACCGCTTGGCGCTTGGGCATTATATGACCCAACCGCACCTGACGAACCAGCGTTACCATCACAAGATCCGCCTTATGCATCTGTGCTTGATGCAGTTCGTGACGGATGGCGAATTGTGCAATTTCCGCGCCCCGAACTCTACAACTTTTCGGATGTTAAAAACGCGTATCTCAGTTTCGAATTCATTTTAGAGAAAATCATATAAGGAACAACACAAATGTTTAACGTAGAACCGACACTAAATGATGACCAAGTCATGCAGTTTATCCATAACGGCTATATCACATTAGAAAACATTATTGATGCGGATTACAATCGGCAGTGTGAATCCGTTGGTGGGGGAGGTATGGGCGATTTTGTCCAAACTGACGAATTTCGCCGAAACGTCCTACTTCACCCGGAGGTTGCTGGTGTTGTCCGTTCCCTATTAGGTGTAAACTTCATTGTGCCGACAAATGCACATCATCACCTGTTTGAAGCACCACACCGTGGACAGACGTGGCATTCGGATGGACTCACCGAATACGGATACGGTATCACGCACTTGCAGTGCTACTACTATCCAAAAGAAGTAAAAATTGAAGATGGTCCCACGATGATTTTGCCGGGATCACACTTTCGACTTGTTGACCGAGAGGCGATTGCACATTATGGCGATATTCTTGGGCAACTATCGCTTACTGTTCCTGCCGGCACCGTCGCGATGACACGCTACGGTATTTGGCATAAGGCTGGTCCAAAACTCAATGCGGACAGACGCGGCATGATAAAGTTTTCGTATTTTCGTACTGCGATGCCGAAACGAGATTGGGTCCGTGAGTCCGATGAAATTCCGTCTTACCAACACAAAGGCAGGCATCCGTATGTAACGGAGGTGGAATCTTACAGAGATCGGCATAGAGGGCAATTGACATGGAACTGGTTGTGTGGATTGACAGAAGTAGAGGAAACGCTCCCACCAGTAAAGATGTTTAATCACGGTGTCCCGTTGTCAGAGATTAATCTTCAGTAGTGCCTTTTTGAGCGTTACAGTGTTCGTAGTAGCACAATTCATTGTGCGTTCTTTGGCAATAAGACTTACACTGTGTTGCGTCCTTTATAATTAAGCCTTGTATTGATTTGGTCAAGAATTTGCCTCATCCTGTTCATCATTAGATTCTGAAATATCCGTGGTTTTTGGATAATTCCATATGCCAGCGATAGCTAAAATAAAGCCTATGGCATTGAGAAATGCACCATATTCGATTTCGTCAATCCAACTACCATCTATTTTAAGGTCTAAACCATTTCCAAAAAATAATACGACAAAACAGCAAAGTCCGATGCCGCTGCTAATAATCACCAGTACTCTTGACAACCCTGCTTTCCAAAGTTCGCGTCGGTTTAATACAAGGCTTGTCCCAATAATCGCCAAGGACGCGAAAAAAATAACTGTAATTGAGTTGAAACTCATGTTGGCAAATTCAACACCTGAGTAGTCCTCATCCCACGGTAAAGCAAAACTGAAAAGTGCCAAAACGCCGCCGGCAAGTGTGATAAAGCGTGAATACTGTTTCATATAAAGGATTTATTCAGAAATGGTATTAGTTAACACATTGATAGCCAACTGTCTCAAGTTCATTTCGGATTTTGTCTATTTCAGTGGTAGGCAATTGGCGCAATGGGCGGCGCATCGTCATTGAGGGAAATCTCCCCATCAACCATCGGGCGCACTTCATACGTTGGTGTGCATCACTGCTCGGTTCGCCGAAGTTGTAAACAATCCGAGCTAAGGTATCTACCTGATTACGCGCTTTGCGTGCACCGATTAAATCATTGTTGAGCGCCGCGTACACGACATCAACCATCAATTCGGGGACAAATCCAGCAAACCCGATGAGTGCACCGTCGCTGCCTTCCAATAGTGAAGAAAGCAGGTATTCGTCATGGCAGGTTAAGATTGGGACGTGTGGCGCTGCTTCTTTCAGTTGTTCGTAATCCCACCGCCAGCGTGCCATGTCACGAGTGCCCATTTTTATACAGACAACTTGTGGGATTTTCACCATCTCTAACATTTCATCAAGGCTATATCCCGCCTTTGTCCAAGCAGGATATTGATGTACAATAATGGGTATATCTGCTCCCTCCGCTACATCTTGAAAATAGCCGACTGCTGTTTCAGGTGTTCTGCCGAAACGCAGCCAATGGTGCGCAGGCATCAGCAGAATCGCATCCGCTCCCGCTTCCTTCGCTGCAAGTGCATCGTCAATTGCGGGTAGACTTCCCTCCGCACTAACGCCTGAAACAACTTTAACCTTTTCACCAACAGCCTCAGCAGTAATTTGAGTCACGCGCTGCCGTTCATGTAGACGGAGCGACATGATTTCACCTGTGTGTCCGTTACAGACAACACCTTTGATGCCTTGAACGCTGGCAAGTTCCTGCATATACTGATGTAAACCAGCTTCATCAATTGATTCATCTGAATGGAAAGGGCAAAGTGTTGCAGGAAATACACCCGCCCAGGGATGCTGCTGCCAATTAAGATTCATAGATTTATAATTCCTCTTTTTACACAGATGGGAACGGACATTGCCTGATCAAAATATCCGCCGAATGATAAACATGCATTCAGTGTTGATGTAATACTACCTAATATGTGAAGGATAAACACGGAATTCCGTAATATGTTTCAATTTGACACCATTTTAACTTGATTTAAAATCCAAAGTCAAGTATTATTTTTATAAGGAAAAAGGATATACCATATCTATTTTAGGGTTATTCAATAATATCGCTGACAAACGATTATATTCCTCATTGGCATATCTGTAGGAAAATTTTCGTCCTGTCACGGAGGATTTTCACATGAAACAGAGAAGACTGAAAATTATCGCTGCCAGTGCTATTTTGCTCAGCGGTTTCGTGGTTTTGGTGTTGTCTACGACCAAAAGAGAGAGCATGCCAGAACTTACGCCGGCTAAACTTCTCGTTAATGCAGATAGAACGGATAATCAAAATGTCAAAGTTGTTGGAGTCATTTCAGAGGAGAGTTCTACATGGGACGCTGCCAATACGAAACTGACATTTGCGATACGCGAACCTGAAGGCAGTGAGACAGTGAATGTAGTTTATACTAATCTCAAACCGGATAACTTCACTGATGGCGGTAACGTTTTTGTTGAGGGGACATACAATGCAGAGAAAAACCTTGTTGTCGCGACTAAGCTGACAACAAAATGTGCGTCTAAATATGAAGGCGCTGAGAGTGCGACAACTCAAAAGAGCTCCTCATACCTTTCACGTTAGGGAACTTTCGTATATTTTGCATCAGTCAGATGATAGAGGATCGTTATGTTAATAGAGGAATTTATTGAAAGCATCCAAAAGGTAACAGCTGAACTTGGACAAGCTGCGATATGGCTTTCTGTTCTCTCTGCGATATGGGCAATTGGTGCCCTGCTTATTGGGCTACGTCAGCGTAATCTCCAAATTGTGCGGAGTGGTCGAAACGCTGTTATTGCCATCTTTATTCTCATCACTATTGCCACAGGTGCGTTAATCTTCGGCTTTGTGACGGATGATTTCTCAATGATGTATGTCGTTGAGGTATCCAGTGCTGCGCAACCACTTCTCTATAAAATCACTGCTCTCTGGGGACGTATGTCCGGCTCACTCCTATTCTGGTTGTGGTTACTTACTGTTGGAGGTGTTCTGGTTGTTTGGCAGAATAGGAAAGCAACTGATACACTGGCGGATTATGCGCTTATACCTATTGCCGTTGTTCAACTTTTCTTCATCATTCTTGTCACAGGTTTAATTGAGGGTATTTACAACCCGCTTGCCCGATTTCCCGGCGGGCAGGCAGCAGTTGACGGTCAAGGGATGAACCCACTTTTACAGACACCCAGCATGGCAATCCATCCACCCACTTTGTACATCGGTTGGATAAGTTTGACGGTGCCGTTTGCGTTTGCTGTAGCAGCCCTTATGTCCGGTAGAATCGGAAGCGATTGGACACTCCGTTCTCGAAGATGGATGCTATTTTCATGGATTGTTTTAACCATCGGCATCACACTTGGTGGTCATTGGGCATATCAAGAACTTGGTTGGGGAGGGTATTGGGCATGGGATCCGGTTGAAAACGCTTCCTTTATGCCGTGGCTCCTCGGCACCGCTTATCTGCATTCTGTGATGATTCAAGAGAAGCGGAACATGCTCAAACTTTGGAATATTCTCCTTATTACCTTAGCCTTCCAATTCACGTTATTAGGGACTTTTATAACCCGGAGTGGGATTATTTCATCGGTGCATTCTTTTACAGAATCTGACATTGGCGGATATTTTCTGGGTTTTATCCTCGCTTCAACTGCGGGTGTCATCGCACTTGTTGTCCACCGTTGGCAACGTCTCAAAAGTGCTAACCGTCTTGAATCTCTCCTCTCCCGCGAGAGTGCTTTCGTTGCGAACAATTGGCTTCTTGTGGGTTTGACTGGAATTATTCTTTGGGGAACGTTGTGGCCTATAATATCCGAAGCGATTCAGGGTGAAAAAGCTGCCGTTCCCGAAGCCTTTTTCAACAAGGTCGTTATTATTCCCGGACTTCTACTTCTCTTTTTGACAGGTGCCGGTCCTATTATTTCATGGAAAAAGATTACGCCCAACAATTTCCGCCGCATGTTTGTATCGCCAATTTTAATCGGTTTGATTGCAGCAGCAGCGGCATGGGGATTTCTTGCTTTTAAAGGTCACTCTATTCCTATTTTTTCAGTGCTCTGTGTTTTTGCAAGCGTATTTGTACTTGTTGCGATCTTTAGCGAATTTTATCGTGGGGCAAACCTCCGAACAAAACGACAGCGGACCTCATTCCTCAACGGCTTGTGGCTCCTTATCCAACGGAATAAACGCCGATATGGCGGTTATATTATCCATATCGGTATCGTTATTGTCTACATAGGTATTATGGGTTCTAAGGGGTATTTTTTACTCAAGTCCGATAGTCTCAAACTCGGAGAATCAATGGCGGTAGGTGCCTACCAATTTACGATGGAAGATACGTTTCAGGAAGAATATGGCAATTTCTTTCGTGCAGGAATTTCTGTCGATGTTGAAAAGAATGGGAAACACGTTGCGACTATGAAACCAGCCCGCCACTACTACCATAAAACCGGGCAAGGTGAAACTGACACTATTGAGTCTGCGATACATCACCTTGGTTTGAATGATCTCTATATTGCCCTTGGTGATATACCGCCAGATATAAACACTGGCGGCGTTGTGAACGTTCAAATCTATCACAATCCTCTTATTGGAGTTGTCTGGATTGGCGTTGCTGTGATGGTGTTAGGTGGTCTTATTGCAATTGCCCAGAAACATGTACACAAACCGCAGACGTCTACAGCATAGGTAAACGTAATGAAAATGCGAATCTCAAAGTCTGTTGAAACGACTATCACTGTTATTTTTCTTTTTATATGTGTATTTCTCACTGTTTTCAATGCTTTAGCACAAGATCAAACAGAGGTAATAGAAACTTTAAATAGTGAAGATATTGAAGCTAAATTATATGAGTTGAAGATCACACTCTATTGTTATTGTGGATGTGACCGAATGACGTATGAAATCTGTCATTGCGGAACAGCGGAATTTGTAAAAAAGGAATTTCGGAAAGCACTGCTTGAAGGTAAAACTGTTGAGGAAATTCGCACAGCATATCTTGAAGAACATGGACCTCAGTTTTCCGCAGTTATGAAGGCAGAAGGCATAAATCTTCTCGCTTATCTGATGCCTGCAGTTATCCTGATAGCTATCGGCGGTGTCATTTTTATTGTTCGGCATCAATCACGTGGCAACGAGGTCCCGTCAACACAACCTGACCAGCAGATTTCTGATGAATTGCAGCAACAAGTTGAGTCAGAACTTGAAAAATACAAGGACCGAAATTAGGGCACTGTTATGACTTTTCTTCTACTTTTGTGGATAATTTTACTTGGTACTGTGCTTTTGGTATATCTCATATTCCCACTTTTGGGCAAAGCAGATATTTTGCCAGAAGTTGACCCAACAGAAGCGCGCATGCAAACTTTATCTCTGGAACGCGAACAGAGTTATTCAGCTTTAGCAGACCTTGATGAAGACTATGAATCCGGTAAACTTTCAGAAAAAGATTATAGGGAATTACGTGATGAACTCATGCAAGAGACAGCGCGCATTGTTAGTCAACTGGAAACCGCTGCGAAGACAGATATAGAATCTGAAATTGAAAGGTACAAACAGCAAAAACGCGGATAATGAAAATATACAAAGACCTATTTTTAATCAAAAACAGTTACAGTATCTTAAAACGTCCGGAAACCTTTCGGGATTTCCTTAATCTGTTGCTAATAGTAATTGCATTTCTGTCGTTAGTTCCCGCGACTTATTCTCAAAACGAAGTCGGCAATATTCACGGCAAACTGACTGACAAAAAGTTGGGAGGATCTATTGCAAATCATCCTGTTACCCTCAATATCCATAAAGCGGAGGACGTTACACAACAGGAAACCAAAACTGATGAAAACGGTAACTACCGCTTTGATAATTTGCCAATAGATGTTGGTACACATTATTCAGTTTCTACAACCTACAATGGTGCTGAACATATAGAAAAAGATTTAGTGCTGTCTACCTGGGTGCCAAGTCTTACTATCAATATGGAAATTAGTGGGGTAACAAATGATACATCGCAGATTCGGATAAAATCATATACAATTGTTATCCAAATGCCTCCTGCAGAACACGCATCAGAAAACGCCCTATCAGTCATTGAGGCGATAGTTGCTGAAAACCGAAGTATCTCACCTTTCCAAACCCTTCATGAAAAACAAGCAGTCGGATTCTATCACGGGCTTCCGAAAGGACATAAGATATTTTTCCCTCATGCGCCTGCCACGCTAACACGTAGTTCTGCCAGCAATCATGTCATGCTCACTGAACCTTTACCTCACGGTCAAACGGACATAGGGTACAGGTACATTTATCCTGTAAATGAATCGGAACTTGATTTATCCCGACAGATGCTTTTTCGCACTGACCAAATTACCTTTTTTATACAAGACGGCATCAACCTGGCACCACGCTCAAAGTATTTCAAGACATCAAAATATGAGGCGATTGGCAATATAGTTTACAAAGTTTACGCAGCAGCTCGCGTAGGAGGGTTCGCAGCAGGTAAAATAGTTGACTTAAATTTGGGAATACCTAAACCAAAATCTAATATCGGCCAAATGGCATTTATTGCGATTGCTGCTGCTTTAGCTGGTGGGTTTCTCGTGGCAGCGATTTTCATGCTTCGCCGTGCAAAACGTGCTTCTGCAGAATCTGATACTTCGCATCTTACGGCAATGGACACAGGGTGGCTTCGCAAACTGAGCGATGCTGACCTTGAGCATGCCCGCACAGCAAGGCTTGAATTTATAACACTTCTTGATGAGGTAAACGAAAAACAGGGTATTTCGGAACGGGTTTACAACCGATTGCGCAAAGAACAAACTGAACGGTTGACTGAGATTCTTGACCAGCGCAAAGAACGGGGATTAGACACCTAACATTTACGATTGCGGATTATCAACAGAACAAACAACTTTTTGAAAATAGCAAAAGGATTTAATGGGATGAGTGATGAACAACGTATCGCAGATTTGATAGAAGATTTTGAGGAGTTTGACGATGACGTACGTAATGCTGCAAAGACTGAATTAATCGCCATCGGTGAACCTGCTGTCCCGCAATTGATTGAGGCACTTGCTGATAACTTATGGGAAATCGCAGATCAAGCTGCTGATGTTTTAGCAGCAATTGGTGAACCAATAATACCTGTACTCATGGAAGAGATGGTGATTGCCGAAAGACATCAAGGTTTTGCCCTCAGTAGTACATTTACTCGTATAGGTAAACCGGCAATACCTGCTTTGGTTGAAGCATTAAATAACAAACTGAATGAAGAGCTTCGAGAATATGCCGTTCGCGCGCTCGGCGGAATGGGGGTTACGGCAGTTAGCGCAATACCCGCACTTATTCAAGCTTTGAGCGATCCAGCGGACGAAGTTAGAACTTATGCTGCTTATGCACTTGCCAAAATGGAAGATGCAGCAGCGGATGCAGTACCCGCTCTTATCAAGGCACTTGAAGATGATTCTGAACGCGTCCAACATCATGTGGCATTTGCATTAGATAAAATTGGAACGCCAGAGGCACAGGAAGCTCTCAGAGCGTTAATCCAAGCATAACAGAGAAAACCCGATGAACAACTCCGAAAAAATAATTCTGAAGCACCTTTTGTCGTTGCCCAATGGGATATGACTACAGCGAACCTGAATAGGCACACTATGATAGGTGGTACGGGTATATAGGGCTTGATGTTCTGGAAGTTAATAAACTTGTGGGCATTAGGTAGATTCGCTGGATTAAAATAAACTTGAAAATGATTTGTAAATATTGTATAATTAAAAAAAGAAGAATATTAGGATTGTTGACAAAGGAAATTTTATGAACAACGTTAAAAAGCACAAAATAAAAATAACTAACAATTAAGAACGAATTTATTTACTATTAGAAAGGAGCTAAGATGGCAAAGTTTGATTTTGTAGTCGCCATAGGTGGTGCACCTGGACAAGGCATAGCTACAGCAGGAAAGAACCTAAGCCAAATATGCGCCCGATATGGACTGCACGTTTTCACTTATAGTGCCTACCAATCTCTCATCCGTGGTGGTCATACCTTCCTTACCATCAGAATTAGTTCTGAACCGGTCGCTAATCACGGCGACAAAATTGACATGGTTGTTGCATTTGACCGGAACAGCATAGAAACACACCTACCGAATGTTAGACCCGGTGGCGCACTTATCTATAACAGCGATGATGTCAGAAAGCAAGCACCTGAACGAGACGATATCCAGTTGTGTCCTATTCCTTACAAAGAGTACTCCAGCGTAATTGAGGATAGAAAGATACAGAAAGCATGTCTGAATACGTGCATGCTTGGTGCTACTTTGAATCTCATAGGTGCGGATTTAAAGATGTTTGAGGAGATACTCATCAGTGCGCTTCTCAAACGCAAAGGACAAGAAGTTGTAGATGCCAACATTGCTGTTGCGACTGCAGGTTACGAACACGCCGCTGAACACTTCACCCAATTTGATGCTAAGTTTGAGAAACAGGAACCTGCACTTGCTTTCGGTCAAGGCAATTCACTTATGGCAATGGGAGGCGCGGCAGCAGGTGTTAAATTTTATTGCGCCTATCCGATGAGTCCCTCAACCGGTGTGCTACGGTGGATGGCGAGAAATGCGCGCGACCTTGGCATCATGGTGCGCCAATGTGAAGACGAAATTAGTGTTGTTAACATGGTTATCGGTGCTGCTCACGCTGGATGTCGAGCAATGTGTGCTACATCTGGAGGTGGATTTGCCCTCATGTCAGAGGCTATTGGCAGTGCGGGAATGATGGAAATTCCGATTGTCGTCATTAACGTTCAACGCGGCGGTCCTTCAACTGGATTGCCTACAAAAACGGAACAGGGCGATCTGTGGCAAATACTTGGGGCAAGTCAAGGCGATTTCCCTAAAATTGTTGTTGCGCCAACCAGCATCGTTGATGGATTTAATACTATCCCTGAACTTTTCAATCTTGTTGATAAGTTCCAGTGCCCCGGTATGGTTCTCTCAGATCTTATGCTCGGTGAAGGTTATACGACATTTGACCCAAATTCTATCAATTGGCAACCGGAAATTGACCGTGGTGAGTTGATAACTGAACTTGGGCAAACAGATGGGGAATATCTGCGTTTTCAGATTACTGATAGTGGTATTTCACCGCGTGCCCTTCCTGGTACGCCAGGACACGTTCACGTTGTCGCTACTGATGATCACGATGAAGACGGTGGTCTTATTAGCGATGAATTCACGAATCCACATAAGCGCCGTGACATCATGGAGAAACGGCAGCGGAAGATGGACGGTATTGTTCAACTGCTACCACCACCAACACTTGAAGGACCAGAAGATGCCGAAGTCACACTCATTGGATGGGGTTCTACACACGGTGTGATTTCTGAAGCGGCACAGACTTTAACTAAAGATGGCATCGTAACTAACCATATTCATTTCAAATGGCTCTATCCAATGGATGAAGATGCTGTAAATGAAGTATTGGCAAATTCAGGGCATGCCATTATTGTTGAATGTAACTATACAGGTCAGTTTGCCCGATTCTTACGAGGCGAAACAGGCTTTAAGGCAGATGGACACATCCGTAAATACGATGGTGAACCGTTTATGCCGCATCACATCGTTGACGGAGCCCGTGAACTTTTAATTGGCAAAACCGAACTCTATGTCCCATACCAAGAAATTGTTGTCTAACAAAGGAGGAAGAATCAGATGGCGAAAAAAGAAAGACCTATTAAAGGTGCTCCTACAGCGAAAGATTTTAAAGGTAGTAAGCCCGATTGGTGTCCTGGTTGTGGTGATTTCGGTGTACTGAGTGCACTACAAAATGCTTATGCAAAATGTGGTCGTGGCAATCATGATCACCTCACCGTTAGTGGAATTGGGTGTTCCTCTAATCTACCGGGTTTTATCCGCACTTACGGAATGCACACGCTGCATGGACGATCACTTGCCGTAGCAACGGGTGCAAAGCTTGCTAATCACGATTTGAACGTTGTCGTCACCGGCGGCGATGGAGATGGATATGGTATTGGCGGGAATCATTTCATCCATACGATGCGGAAAAATGTTGACCTGCTTTACATTGTGATGAATAACGAGACTTATGGGTTAACTGTCGGCCAAGCTTCACCCACAACTCAAGTAAACGAGAAAACTGATAGCACACCGTTTGGTAACATAGAACCCCCACTCAATCCCGTCGCAATGGCAATTGTTGCAGGTGCCACCTATGTTGCCAGAGCATTCAGTTCTGAGGGAAAACAACTTGCTGAATTAATGTACAACGGCATGCAGCACAAAGGTTTCGCTTTTATTGATGTTATCAGTCCTTGCTTGACGTGGAAGGGTGATGAAATTTTCGATTATTGGAAGGAGCGAGTTAATTTTCTTGAAAATCATGACACAAGTGACAAAGCCGCAGCACTTGAGCAAGCGGTTAAGATGGGACATGAAACTCAGCTCGGATTATTCTACCATGACACAAGTCGCCCATCCTTAGATCAGATGGAACCCGTTTTGGAAAACGGTCCGATGGCGCATCAATCTCTCGGCGTTACCCCTGAGCAGGGCGCTGCAATTATCAAGCGCATGATGTAAAACGAAACAGTAAGGGTAGGTATTGTGCCTGCCCTTTCTTTTTGTTCTACGCCAGAATTACAATATCTCCTCACATTATGCGTCTTAACGCTTTTCAGATCACAAAAAATTTTGGACACCGTACGATTGTCAACAACGTTAATCTCACGATTAACCCTGGAGAAGTAGTAGCAATTTTTGGCCCCAACGGTGCAGGTAAAACGACTTTCATCAAAATACTTGCGACTCTCCTTCGACCAACATCTGGAAAACTTGATATTGAAGGCGTGGATGCCATTGCCGACTACGCACAAGTCCGCAACACTTTAGGAGTGATTGTCCATGAGCATTTAGCTTATCCCACATTGACTCCATTTGAGAATCTCAAGTTTTTCGGACAGATGTACGACATCAATGATTTAGGAAACCGCTGCAAAACACTTCTTGCTGAAGTCGGTTTACAACGTTTTTTGCACGAACCTCTTCATATCTTTTCACGGGGTATGACGCAGCGTTTTATGATTGCCAGAGCCCTTCTCCATCACCCTTCAATTCTGCTGCTTGATGAACCTTTCTCTGGACTTGATGCATCTGCTAAGCAGTTTGTGATAGATCGTATCACACAAGAACGGCAAAATGGAAAAAGTATTCTCATTACAACACATCACACAGAGTTGGGGTATCTTGTAGGGACAAGGTTTTTCTTTATGATAAATGGAGAATTGGAAGAGATCGCAACAAAAGGCGAAATTGAAGTAGAGACGTTACTACATTTGTACGAAGAGAGGTTGATAGACACCACTTCAAATTGAGACAAACATGAAGGCACTCCGTCAGATTGCCGCGTTGATTCGTAAAGACCTTGGGCTTCAATTTCGTTCAAAGGAGACGCTGGCATTAATCTTTGTTTTTAGCGTACTTGTTGTCCTCATTTTTGCTTTTGCGTTTGGACCGGAATTTCCTACGGAAAAGATTGAACGTGGAAAATTAACCGCGAGTGTCTTGTGGGCAGCATTTGTTTTTGCAGGAATTATTACCTTAAACCGTTCATTCACAATAGAACGATCACACGGTGCGTTACACGGGATTCGACTTACCGGTGTTGATGCAAGCCATGTTTACCTATCTAAAGTTGTTAGCAACGTTGTTTTCCTATTTCTATTGGAAATTGTTATTACACCTATCGCACTTCAATTTTTTGAGCTATTTGATGATGTGACGGTGGGCATTTTTTTGAAATTGCTTGGTGTGCTGAGTATCGGCACGCTCGGTTTTTGTGCTGTCGGTGTGCTGTTAGCGGGCATGTCTACAAGCACAAATGGTGGTGAAAGCCTACTCTCTGTTATTCTTCTGCCACTTGTCATTCCAATCATTATGGGCGGTACAAAATGTACCGTCTCTATTTTGGTAACTGGCGGGTTAGAAGACAGATTCTGGTTGGGGATGTTGGTAGGCTCAAGTCTTATCTTTTTGGCATCAGCATATTTACTTGCCGATGCCGTTATTGAGGAATAGTGTGGTTTAAAAATCTGAATATGGATATGATACAATTGTATTAGTCAACACATCTTAGAACTATAAGCTTCGGAAGGAGAAGCAACTTGTCAGAAATTATCTATCTCCATGCACGAGAAATACTGGATTCACGGGGTAACCCTACGGTTGAAGTAGACGTTAATTTAGCATCAGGCGCGTTTGGACGCGCGGCAGTACCATCAGGTGCATCTACAGGTGAGCACGAAGCGGTTGAACTTCGTGATAAAGATGCTGATCGCTATTTAGGTAAGGGTGTTCAGAAGGCGGTTGAAAATGTTAACACTGTTATAGCGGATGCACTTGCAGGGTATGAAGCATTTGCGCAAAACAAGATTGATGCCACTATGTGCGAACTTGATGGCACTGATAACAAAAGCAATCTCGGTGCAAACGCAATTTTAGGTGTTTCTCTTGCCGTTGCGAAAGCTGCTGCTGATGAACTTGGTCAACCTCTTTTTCGTTATATCGGTGGAACAAATGCGAAAGAACTGCCGTTACCGATGATGAATATCCTAAATGGCGGTTCCCATGCCGACAATAACGTCGACATTCAAGAATTTATGGTAATGCCAGCGGGAGCAAGCAGTTTTGCTGAGGCACTTCGTATGGGGGCTGAAATTTTCCACAGTCTCAAAGCGGTCCTGCAAGCGCGAAATTGCAACACAGCTGTTGGCGATGAAGGTGGTTTTGCCCCCGATTTAGATTCTAATGAAGAAGCCATCGCGGTTATTATTGAAGCTATTGAACGCGCGAAATATGTTCCCGGTGAAGATGTTTTATTAGCTTTGGACGCTGCCTCAAGC
Source organism: Candidatus Poribacteria bacterium (assembly GCA_965221425.1). Classification (GTDB taxonomy): domain Bacteria; phylum Poribacteria; class WGA-4E; order WGA-4E; family WGA-3G; genus MSPOR6. The sequence continues at coordinate 4,614,931 of OZ244889.1, forward strand.
GAATTTTACAACCGTGATACTGGAACTTATGAATTAAAGGCAGAAACACAACCGACTAAATCCCCCGAAGAAATGGTGGGCTTTTATACAGAACTCTGTAAAAAATACCCAATTGTCTCAATTGAGGATGGCATGGACGAAAACGACTGGGAAGGTTGGAAACGCTTAACCGAGGCAATTGGTGATAAGGTACAACTCGTTGGTGATGATCTGTTTGTTACCAATACAACCCGATTGCAACAAGGAATTGATGGACAAATCGGTAATTCCATTTTAATTAAAGTCAATCAGATTGGAACATTGACGGAGACGCTTGATGCCATTGAACTTGCTCGGCGTTTCAACTATACTGCTGTTGTTTCGCATCGGTCAGGGGAAACCGAAGATACCACTATTTCTGACCTCGTTGTTGCCACAAATGCGGGGCAAATAAAAACAGGTTCGCTCTCCCGTACTGATCGTGTTTGTAAATATAATCAACTTCTTCGTATTGAAGAGGAGCTCGGCGATAGTGCTATTTTTGCTGGTAAGAAAGTTTTCTATAATTTGGCAGATTTTCGTTAAGCCTTCCAAATCAACGCCGAATGTTATTATAGTAGATTTTAAAATTACTTTGACATTGCTATCGGTCCAGCTGGGACAGCACCTACCGCATATCCTGTAGCACAAACTAAAAGTTTGTGCTACATCAGTGTTTAGATAATTTCAGATTTTACTATAGGTGTTCGGCGTATCTGTATTATTGGAGCAGTTCTTCATACGATCCCTTGAAGGTTAATCTTATGCGTATTCTTCGCGCAATCCTACTTATTATCGCATTAGCCTTGCTAATAGTCAGCGTTAGACAATTCATGCGCGGTTATAAAGACTGGCAACAAGCGCAAATCGATGAAAAAGGGTATCAAGCAGAGATACAAGAGCTGCAAGCCGAGCGCGATCGACGCAAGCAGCGTGTTGAATTGCTAAAAAACGATACCTTAACCAAAGAACGGCTTGTCAGAAAAAGGTTTGGTTATGTCAAACCTGGTGAGGTCAAATACAAAATAGTTCAACCCGAACAATCTGAATGATTCTTGAAGCGAAACACAGCATTATACTGTCTTATAGATACGCGTTCCCAGTTGAATAGAGAAGCACCAGTAACCCTCTCCGCGCTTCGCGACTTGCCCAATAAACTCTTTGCAATATAGAAAAAAATCAGTTATAATTGAGAATAGTTCTGGGACGCCGCGTTATGGTAACAAACTTTTCTAAATGGAACGAATGCATAATCTCTGTCATAGGAAAAGAGACGTCTATCACTAACACGAATGTAGGTAAATTTGATGTACACAGAAAATAATTACCGAAACCCTTTGCCTAAGTTGATTGCTATATGTGGACTCCTCCTGCTTTTCATTTTAGTCATCAATGCTGTACAGGTTTTTGAGAAAGAGGTGTTCCAGCCATCCACCACTCAGGTTGATGTGAAAGAAGCACAGTCAAAACCTATAAAAGAAGCACAACCCAAACTTATTAAGGTTAAGGCGAAGGAAACACTGCCAAATTCTGTTAGACGCAGAGACGCCCTTGATACAAGACGATGGCCCGACGGGTTTCGTCTTTACCGTTATTCTTGGGTGGGCGGTGCTGTCGTTTACGTAGCAGAGATGAACCGTGATGCCAAAAACCTTAGATTTGATGTGGCACTTGCAAACTCCCAAATCCTCGGGCGTGAAACTGTCACAGGAGCGACGAGAAAGCTCAGAAAAAAAGGAATACTACCTCTGGCGGGTGTAAACGGGAGTTTCGGAATTCGTGGAGACAGTTATGGGCGCGGCGGCATGATTTTCAACCTCTATATTCAAGCAGGTGAACTCATTAGCATTCCCAAATTGATTGATAGATGGGGCTATTCACCACCTTCGCCTTGGGGTGAAACGAGTTTTGGAGTTACGCCAGATGGTGAATTCCGCTTAGATGCGGTTCAATTAAACGGCAAACTTCACATTAGTGCAGAAACCCTTGCGATAGACGCGATTAACCAAATCTGCGATTCATCGTGTCCGGTAGTGCTTTACACACCTCGTTTTGGAAAGTCAACTTTAACAAGACGATGCTATGAATTCACTCTTAAAGAACTGACGCTTCCACTCACCGGAAAATACACGAGTCGTTTTGTCGTGACCGCAGTCAATCCACGCGGTAACAGTCCTATTCCGTCTGATGGGGTTGTTCTGGCTATAGAACCGCGCATGGGAACCCGCTGGTACCGAAAAATTACCGACTCTACGACTGGTGTTTTGGATATTGCCCTCACGCCTGAAAAATGGCAAACAATTCAGGAAGGCATCGGTGGAAATCTACGATTATTACGGAATGGAGAAATTGAACCGGAATTAATTGATTTTGCACAGGGCAGAAACAGTAGTGCTTACAGACACAGCAACGCTGCGCATCGACATCCCCGGAGCGCTTTAGGGTTTAGCGATGAGAAGCTATTTCTAATTGTTATTGATGGCAGAGAACCCGGATATAGCATGGGAATGACCCTTTATCAAATGGCGGATTTTTTCAATGATATTGGGATCGAACATGCTATTAACTTTGATGGTGGTAGTTCCTCTGCCTTGTGGGCATTGGGCAAAATTGTGAACCGTCCTGCACACCCTTTTGAAAGACCTATTTTCAACGTAGCGATGATCCGCACCAGAAAAAAATAAACACATGAAACCACGATACGCCATCCTTACCATTTTATTGTTAGTAGCGTGTTCAAATAGGAATACCCCACAAGCAGTCACTGAAGATTTTATCTATAACTACTATAAACTCGCTAATCAAGAGGCAGCCCTCCAGTTAACCTCTGGACTTGCCACAGAAATGTTGGAAGCCGAAATAGGACGATTGCAAGGGGTGCGTGCGCCAGGTGACCCCGCCCCCGAAATGCCGAAAATGGAATATAAACAGACCGGAAAAGAAACGTCAAGTGAAGTTGAAAACGTAACACACGTATTATTTAACTATCAATTAATAATCAAAAGTCGTGACGGCAAAACAACGCATACCCGAAAAGTTGTGATTACGACTGAAAACATCAACGGACAATGGAAGGTCGTCAATTTTGATGAATACTAAAACTATTGTAGGTTGAGGTAACGCGAAAATCCTAATCTTATCCAGTGGAAGTTTCCATGAGAACCGGCAAGGTAGCAATCTTTACACAACCACAAACTCCGTTAGAATTTAGGGAATATCCGATTCCATCCGTAACACCGGACGATATGCTCGTGCGAATCCGAATGGCGAATATTTGTGGTTCTGATCTACATTTTTGGCGAGGGCACGGTCCCAAAATCACAAGTGGTATCCCGCAAGTGTTGGGTCATGAAATGATCGGCACGATTGAAGCGATGGGACGTAATGTGCAAGTTGACAGTATCGGACAACCACTAACTGAAGGTGACCGAATTGTCTATTCCTATTTCAAACCGTGCCAACGCTGTTGGATGTGTCTCAACGGAAAACCCGGATGTCCAAACCGCTACAGAGATTGGCTCGGTGTCTCAAGCGAACAACATCCACATTTCCACGGTGCTTATGGCGAATACTACTACATGAAAGCAGGGCATTGGGTTTTTAAAGTACCTGATGAACTGCCGGACACGCTTGTTTCCCCTATCAACTGTGCATTATCGGAAGTTATCTACGGACTCTATCAGATAGGTATCACACTTGGGGATACGGTTGTTATCCAAGGTGCTGGTGGGCTCGGGCTTTATGCAACCGCGGTGGCAAGGGAGATGGGGGCAGGTCAAATCATTGTTCTTGATCGGCTTCCTGCACGGCTTATGCTTGCACAGGAGTTTGGCGCGGATTATACGCTCAACGTCGATGAATTTGAAATGGGTGAACGTGTTGATTACGTGCTTGACTACACAAGCGGCATCGGTGCCGATCTTGTCGCAGAATTTGTAGGTTCTCCGAGAGTTCTCGCTGAAGGTGTTGAAATGCTCCGTTGGGGCGGACGTTATCTCTGGATCGGTAATATTAATCTCGGATTTCCAACCGAAATTGACCCTGGCAATATTGTTCGGTGTAGCAAAGCAATTCGAGGTGTAATTGTTTATGAACCGTGGGTAATTCCACGTGCGCTTGATTTCCTGAGCCGGACACGAGATAAGTACCCATTCCATAAAATCATCTCTGATACCTTCTCGTTTGACCATATTAATGACGCTTTTTCCTATGCAGATGAAGGTTCTGCTATCCGAGTCGGACTGAAATTTGGTGAGGTTCATTAATTGACGATATAGAATTAAAAATGCTTAACTATGTCAAGAGGTTAAAATTATGTCTTATGAAGCAATTGAATCAAAGTTTATCGCAACGCCAGAAAAAGGTGAGGTCTCCTCACTGTTAATCCGCCCAGATAACGCAAAATGGCTATTAGTGCTTGGGCATGGCGCGAGCACAAACATGCGCCATTCAACACTTCAAACCATCGCCGAACGATTAGCAGATATCGGCATCGCGACGTTCCGTTACCAGTTTCCTTACATGGAGCGCGGCGGTGGCGGCAGAGAATCGGAGGCGGTTGCACTGCAAACTGTCCGATCCGCTGCGGCTGCAGCACACGAGGCAGCAAGCGATCTGTCTATCCTTGTCGGTGGACACTCCTATAGCGGACGCATGTCCTCAATGTCCGCAGCGCAAGAACCGATTGAGCATGTTAAAGGTCTTGTGTTTTTCGCATTTCCGTTGCATCCTTCTGGTAAGGAAGGCACAGAACGCGCCGAACATCTTGCTGACGTTACGATACCAATGCTGTTCCTGTCTGGCACACGCGATAAGTTGGCAAAACTTGAGTTGTTAGAACCGGTCTGTGAAAAACTTGGCGACAAAACCACCTTACATCTACTGGATACGGCTGACCACGGGTTCAAAACCTTAAAACGTTCACGTAAATCTGATGAAGACGTTTTTGTTGAGATGGCGCGGGTGCTGAGTGAGTGGGCAGAAAAGATAGTGTTCTGTCCAGTCTAAAATTATAGATATTTTATATTTTTTACGAAGACTTGACAAGTAATAGTATTTCTTTTAGATTGTTCCTAACTTATAGTGAAATCCAAAAATATGTTTACACTTCCTGGTAGGTTCGGTTAGGAAACCGAACCATAGCGTCAATTTTAGAAAATATTTCTTGTTCTAAAAGCCCTTCTGAATAGGCTTGACGATTGGAACTGTCCACATCTTAGTCCCGTAGGGACGATATGTTTATAGAAAAACGTTGAACAACGCCTCTTTAGTCCCGTAGGGACGATATGTAAAAATATGTCGTTGGGATACACATATCGTCCCTACGGGACTGAAGACACTGCCACAATGGATTTACCCCTTAAAACGCCTATATCCGCAATATTAGAATGGACACTTCATTAGTTTTCCGTAGTCTTAATCTTCTGATTGAGACTACGGAAATTAGGTTTACTACCGAAGAGATTTTAACTGCCCCCAAACAACGCTGACTTTTTCAGCAGGGTCTACCGGTTGTAAGTCTTGTGCAAAACGATTGGCAATAAGTTCGGCATATTCGGTTGCGACTTGCTCGTTTTCTGGTATCGCTGTGCCGCAGCAAGAAGTATGGAAATTAATGAACCATCCCTTCATATCTTTTGTTCGATAAGCAATCGGATCGGCATTTGTGCCATCATCAGCATAACTTTCAAACTCAAAATCGTTTTGTTCCAGGACATTGAGCCCCGCTGGGCGATTTGATGTCCATTTTTTCAGGGAAGGAATGTACTTTTTACCGAGATCGGTAGGGGAAACGGAGGCTGTATTGGCATTCGTGACTGTAACCCCAAACACCTTTTGCTGTCCTGCTCCTGCTGCGGTAACTCGTCCATTCGCACCAAAATCCCAATAATAGTAAAATGGGTAATCACCTATGAAGCCGCCGATACCCCCATCTCTCAACCACGTATAAACTGGGTCGTCCTTTCCTCTATTCTGAAATATCGTTTCAGGTGTGTTTCCTTGAGTGAGAACATAGATGCCTTTCGGGTTAGCTTCCATATACTCTAACAGGCCGTCACTATCGACGATTTCGGCATCAAGTTTTTCATCTTCAAGTTTTTCAACGATAAGATTAGCTAAACCCTCTGCACCTGCCTGACCGTTTGCTATTCCTAAACCCCCACCATTCTCCATCTTAATATCATAGACAACTGCTATATCCTGACCGAAACTATAACTTACAAAAATTAGCGCGATAATTGATACAAAACAAAAAAACCTTTTCATCGTTCCTCCTAATTAAATTTTGACATCATCAACCTTCGTTCAATGATTTAGTATAACATGTTTGCACAGAATATTATGGCTGATATTTCTTACAAAGGTAAGAAGTCTAAATAATAATCACTACAAACAAAACATATCATCATGAAAGTACGTTTCGTTTGTAGTTTCTTGACTTATAACGCATGAGGTCGCATTCTAATTCAAATAGCATATTGTTTATTAGGGGACTATCTCATGCACCAACATCTTATCAAATCTACCCGGTTTTTTCAAGTGCTTCTGTGTACAAAGGGTGTGTAAAGTTTTTGTCACCTTTAAAAACCCTCGGCCAATGGACATCGGGGTTTAAAACCCCTCTAACAAGAAAGAGCAAAGGTTATGCCAAACTTTATATGCCCTACCAACTCTTTTGACTCTCATAGCAATTTATGGTATGATTTCAGGAATGCTGGAAAACAGATACTGTATCACTTCCAACCACCTAATTTTTGCAAGCACAAATACATTTTTCAGAAATAGGGAACTCACTAAATGAAAATCACAAGATGTCTCCTTTTTATATCAATTTTCGCCTCAACTCTGTTTAGCCTAAGTCTCTTTGCCCAAGAATATAACAAGTGGCAACTCCCTGAAGGTGCCAAACTCCGATTTGGAAAGGGCAGAGTGCATGATATAAAATATACGCCAGACGGTAAACGTGTTGCTGTAGCAACCAGTATCGGAATTTGGATATATGATGCCCATACGCGCGAAGAACTCGCCCTTCTCACAGGACATACACAAAGGGTGACAACGATAGACTTTCCTGCAGACGGTCGCTTCCTCGCGAGTGGAAGTTTAGATGGAACGGTCCGATTGTGGAACATAGACACAGGAAAACAAACAGCTATTTTCGCAGGACATCGAGGCTCAATTGAAAGCATTGTAGTATCACCTGACGGAAAAACCGTCGTTAGTGGAGGGACCTGGGATACAACTATTATTCTTTGGGATATAGAAACCGGAAAACAAATTAAACGTCACTCCAAATACCACGATAATCTATTTCGTCGATTGAAGGTATACTTTGACAGATCCACCACTCTGCCAAATTCGAATGCAATTGAAGCATTGGCTTTTTCACCTGATGGGCAAACCTTTGCAAGTGGACACCGAGATGGGACTCTGCGATTATGGGAAGCAGAAACTGGGCGAAAACTTTCAACGATTGGAAACCACAAAAGTGTAGTTATAGACGGTTTAGCATTCTCATCCGATGGAAAAAAGTTAGTAAGTTCTACTAGGACACAAGAAATTCTGCTACACACTTTTCGAAATGGTAAACACCAGTCGAGCCGTATTCATTATGTTCCTTTTCCCCAGAATTTAGTATTTTCTCCTGATGGTAACCACCTTTTCGGAATAGGTTATTTAGATGTAGACACTATCGGACAGCAACCTTACATACACAAATGGAATGTAAACACTGGTGGGCTGTTAATGTCCACTCCTACACCATACACATATCAAATAACATCCTTGACAGGTTCACCTGATGGAAGCACACTTTTGAATGGGGGGTGGGGAGATACAATTGTATCTTGGAACCCAGAAACTCTGAAACATTCAATATTCACAACAGGGCATGCCACAGTAGGTAGAACATTACAGTTTTCACCCGATGGAAAAATACTTAACACTATAAGCGGTAAAGACAATCTTAAGTTTTTGGATACAGAGACGGGTGCTGAAATTTCTGCACCTCAGCAAAAAAGTAATTCCACAAAACAAAAACCAAAAACTTCTCAACGCCGTGTCTCTGCAGAATATATTAAAAAACGAACAGCGATTCGTATTTATGATGTTGAAACAGGCACAGATATGTACCATATTACTGAACATAAGGATATTATCTGGCGGTATCGTTTTTCACCTGACAGGAAAATACTTGCGACTGCAAGTAAGGACATGACAATTCGCTTGTGGGAGGTGTCCACAGGTAAGGAATTACTTATGATTCCCACGTATTCAGGATGGCCTATTACTATAACCTTTTCCCCTGATGGAAAAACACTTGCGGGAGGTGGTGTGTACGACCGTGAACAAAAAAGTCTCAGTCTAATTCATGTGTGGGAAGTTCCGAGTGGACGTATATTGGAAACACTGCCTGGACATATAGAAGGTGTTAAGTCATTGCGTTTCTCACCAGATGGTAAAACCTTGGCAAGTAGTGGAGGTGGAGTAATTCTCCTCTGGGATTGGGAGAAAATACTTCAATCAACAAGGTAACCTTTAAGTTCTTCCAACACCACAGTTGCATAACCACCTGCAGGCAATGTAAAGCAGAGGCGTAACCCCACATCTAAAGACTTAACCTGATGTAATTCCATCGGCATGCGTAGTGGTCGCCGTGTGCCAGGCAACCGAATTCCGACAACTTTGCGGAATGCTTCTGGTTTAACCCCTTCAGCGGCAAATAGTTCCATCTCCAACGCTTGTACTTCACCAGTAGGTCGCTGCATCTTGTAGCCGAAGATAGGACCGGATGGACTAATCTCAAACGCATCTGCCCGCGGTTGTTCAGTAGCAGCATTTTCTATGAGGAACGGTGCCCCATTACTATGCTTCACTGCAATATCGCCATCCCAAAGTTGTCTCAAATTCGGCAATCGCTTCTCCAAAATAACATTAAACAGGTACGCCTGATACGCAGACAAATATAATTTCCGAAGCCGATGCGGAATACAATTTACCGCCTTTTCCATTGATCCTTTTTCTTTTTCTCGTTCTATTCGTTTCGCTAATTCTCCGAACTGTGTTGTTTCATCTGAAAGCACGTAATGCAATGCTTCGTCCCATTCTGCTTTTATCAGTGCCTTGCCTATCAGATGTGTGTCATGTTTATTGCCAAATCGCTGCGCGCCGAACCGATTCGGCACCCCCGCAGCTGCTAATTGTGCCATCTTTTCTTCAACAGGCAATAGTGTTGTCGGTGGTACATCACGCAATGTTATCTCAAACCGATTACCGCGAAGATGTCCCATACGCAGCTTATGCGGGTGTCGTTCCGCCCACAAAATCTCAATTGCGGGCAGCGTTAACCGCAGAACCTGCTCAGGTGGAACACCTTCCACAGATAACATCTGTGTTGTGACTGCGTATTTATCTTTCAGGCCAGCATGTCCGAAATTTCTGGGGTTCACATGCAACGCATGTGCGATTTGGTCAATCGCTTCAAAGGTGCTAAGCTTCTGTTTTCGGATAGCAAAAAACGTGTGCGTGCCTACCCGTGACGGTTCATAAAGCGGTAGCTCTTCAACAATGAAATCGTGAGGTTCTATTTTCATTTTCGCAATAACGGAAAACCCTTAAAACTAAATAACCCCGGTACGCCAACTATATTGCTGCCAATAATCCTGGTTATTAAGTTCTTGAAGGTGTCTTTCTACTTCAGCGATAATGTCAGTGTCGGTTGTAAGTTCCAGAATTTTCTGAAAATCTGCTTTCGCTTCCTGCATCCGTCCTAAGAAGCCCTTTGTTTCGCCTCGAATTTTATAGGTTTTGACATCATCGGGGTTCTGGCAGATTTGCTTATCGAGTCCTTCAATCCCTTCTTCATAAAAATTTAGGATGTCTTCCGCATCCTGTCGTTCGGCAAGGATTCCAGGGGCACCTGGATCAATCTTAAGTGCCTCATCGTAATCGGCGATGGCAGCTTCATATTGATCCAAATTATATTTCGCGTTTCCTCGTCTGTAGTAGGTGTCAGAAAGATAGGGGAAGTTAGGATCTAGTCGTATCACTTCGTCTAAGTCTGAAATCGCAGAACGGAGTCCTGCGTTGCGATCAGAAGTTAGGAACTCGCGAAGCGCTAAGTAATCTCTCAGACATGCCCGATGGAAATACGCTTCGGCATAATTCGGATTGAGGCGAATAGCCTCATCGTAATCGGCAAGGGAAACCGGATCTGGGTCTAATAAAGTCCTCACTAACCCTCGCTTGAAGTAGGCTTCCGCAGAATCTGGATTAAGTCGAATAGCCTCATTATATTCATTAAGTACGGATGTGTCAGATTGTCTGAAAATTTGCATGTTTTTGCCCCTCTATGCTTATGGATAGCATATTGATGGTAGACTGTCCTATAACGAAAAAACCACAGTGTTGTTCGGCACAACCTGTGGTTTTTTCGTCATAATATAAACGGGCCCGACGGGACTTGAACCCGCGACCTCCTGCGTGACAGGCAGGCGCGCTAAACCAAACTGCGCCACGAGCCCATAAAAGACCTCTAACAAGTAGGCGGGACAGGACTTGAACCTGTGACCTACAGCTTGTAAGGCTGTCGCTCTAGCCACCTGAGCTACCCGCCCAAAATGAGATTGTGATATTATCTCATCTCAAGGACGTTATTAAGTATAACACATCCGATGCAGTTTGTCAAGAAAAACTGATTTTTTCTGAAATATTCAGAAATTATTTGCGTTATATCTCTCTTTACTCGTAGAAGTTGTCAAAGACGGAAGTTTGACAGCACAAGCGCACTCTATTCCAGTCCTGCAGCATGCCTGCCAGCAGCAGGGTCCCCCGCAGCATAGTAAGTTCCACTATCTTTATCAACAAAAAGCATGGAAGGGGCAGCAATAGCACCTCCGTGTGCTTTGACCTGATGGCCGCGGCTGGTAAGCTCTTCCCTAACGTTTTCACTCACACTATCGTTTATAGTCAACGAACCTACTTGCCCGAATGTCTGATCACGATTGGGATTTGGGTCAAACGAATCTTCGTGATGAGCAGTAGCAAAACGCGGTGCTGTAACAGCATCTTCCGGTAGCATGTCAAACTCAACGAAATTGAGTAGCAAATTCATCGTTGCCTGATCTTGCAGGTCCCCACCTGCAACGCTGATCGCTAAAATCGGAGCACTATTTTTAAGTACAAGTGTCGGTGTAAGCGTAATTCTTGGACGTTTCCCAGGTTCAATACAGTTCGGATGTCCGGGAGTTGTATTGAGACTCCGCAAGCGATTACCGTAACTGACACCTGTTGTGCCAGTGCCTCCTGCGTGATAGACATTAGCACTTGGCGTAGCAGATACAACATTTCCCCATCGGTCAGCAATCACACAAGTTGTTGTTCCACCAACACCGGGGCGAAACATACCATCTGCTTTCAGCGGTTTCATATTTTCCACGTCACCTGGTCGTGCTTTATGTGATGCTTTTTCCATATCAATTAAGGGGCGGCGAATCTGAGTATACGCGTCGGAAAGCAATTTTGTCATAGGCACATCTACAAATTCAGGGTCAGCGTAATATTCATCTCGGTCAGCCATTGCCAACTTGAGCGCTTCAGTGACGACATGTACATAGTCCGCCGAGAAATGTCCCATCGCTTTGAGGTCGAAACCTTCCAACAGACGCAATGCTTGACACAGGTAAGGCCCCTGTGTCCATGTGCTACACTTGCACACTGTGTAACCTTGATAATTCACTATTACAGGGTCTTCAATAAGGGTGACATGGGCAGCAAGGTCTCTCTTACGAAGAAACCCTCCCTTTTCAATGTAAAAAGCCTCTAATTCATCAGCAATGTCACTCTGAACACCGTTCCGTCCATAAAACCGATCACTTGCCGCTTGCACCTTTTTCTCACGACTGCCAGATGTTCTCCGTTCTTCTTCAATCATTCTCCGCAGGGTAGTCGCCAAATCAGGATGCCACTTTGCCTTACCAGCATCAAGCAATGCCAACGTTGGCGCAACAATTTCTTCAAACGTCATTGTCCCATAGAGTTTAAGTGTTGTTGTACATAAATCCACGACAGATGGGACAGGCGCCATTTTTACATCGGCATTCGGAATACCGTTTTCCATATACCAGTCAATCGCAACTTGAGAAAGCGGTGCACGTCCCTGTCCAGAGAGTGACTTCACTTCCTGTTTTTTTCCGTCGAAAATAAGCAGTGGCACTTCACCACCGATAGAACAGGCACCATGGTCTGTGACATTGAGTGCAAGGATTGTTCCTGCAGCTGCGTCTGCTGCATTTCCGCCTGCTTCTAAAATCTCAATTCCTGCTGCAACAGCCTTCGCACCGCCTGCAGCTACGACTCCAGTTTTACTTATTGCTTTCCAACCAATTTGTTGTCCGCTTTGCATTGCTTTTCCTTTGCTTAGCATCATACTTTGCTTAGAGCATAGCATAAAATTTCATCTTCTGCAATGCTTAAAATCAAAGAACCGTTCAACTCTCCTGATCGCGATACTGTACACTACATTTGAATAATGAATAAAATTCGGCTATAATAATATTGGCGGTCTGAAAACGTTAAAGGAAATAGAAAAACAATGATACAAATAATGTCTCACAACAATGCAAGTGAACTAATTTCACTTTCTGGTGCCTATTTGGAACAGAATGAGAGTGAAAACAATCTGCCTATCGGTTTGGCTTATAGACTCGCTGAAGATCCATACTACTACGGATCCGAGTTGCCGCTGTTGTCGAGTATTTTGGAACAAGGGAAAGTTGTTGGGGTTGCAGTAATGACACCACCTAATAGAATTATCTTAAGCAGAATTGACGCGAATATCCAAGCCACTATCGCTCACTTTGTGGATCACCTGCGTGAAATCGATGTCCAGGTACCGGGTGTTGTTGGACCGGCAGCCGAAGCCCAAGTCTTTTCTGATTGTTGGGTTGAGGATGTAGATGATGTATCAGCCAGCACAGATAAGCGAATGCGTGTGTTTGAGGCAAGAAGTGTTACAAATCTGCCACTTTCACCGGGAAGGTTGCGTTTCGCTCATCACAATGACCATCCACTCATGGCGAAATGGATTTCCTCCCTCTCGGAAGCAGTAGGTGAACCTACCGGTTTTGATGGTGCCAAAAGTCGCGCCGAGAAACTCATCACGGATCAGCAACTATACATTTGGGATAACAACGGGCCAGTGTCTATTGCTGGCGTGTCCCGTCTGATGAAAAATGGTGCAACAATTGGGGTCGTGTACACACCACCTGAGCACCGCAATAACGGGTATGCAACTTCATCTGTTTTGTTATTGACAAAGAAACTGCTCTCGGATGGCTATTCATTTTGTAGTCTATATACCGATTTATCAAATCCAACTTCTAACAGCATTTACACTAAAATCGGTTATGTGCCTGTAGGTGATGCGTTGGCATTTAATTTTTCCATCCAATAGTTAGGATCAAAGCATGAAAACCACGAGACCACGGCAATACTGGGAGGATTACGCCTCAAGATTCAAAAACAGAAGTTTAGCAGAAGCTTATGAGTTACGGCCTCCCTATCCTGAGGAAACGTACAGAATACTTTTAAGTTTGCTGGGAGAATCGCATGGGAAAATTTTAGATGTAGGATGTGGTACAGGTAAAATAGCACGTACACTCGTCAAGCATGTGGGAAGTGTTGATGCAGTTGACTTCTCGCAGGAAATGATTCAAGTAGGAAAGTCACTTTCTAATGGCAATCACCCTAAACTTCGGTGGATCATTGGACCTATTGAAGATGTTCAGTTGTACCCGCCTTACCGTATGGTGACAGCTGGAGCAAGCATTCATTGGATGGACTGGAACGTCGTGTTTCCAAGATTCAAGAAAGTCTTGACAACAGATGGCTATCTCGTAATTATTGATGGAGATCGTCCTGTTGGCGCACCTTGGCATGACGCAGAACTTTCATTGATCCGCAAGTATTCAACCAATAAGCACTATAGGCAGATTAATCTGGTTCAAGAACTTACAGATAGAGGACATATATATTTGATTGGAGATAAACGGACAGCACCAGTTAACTTTTCGCAACCGCTAACAGACTATGTTCAGTCCTTTCATTCAAGAGCAAGTCTGTCCAAGGAAAACATGGGAAAAGAAAACGTCTGTGCTTTTGATGCCGAATTATCGCAAATCTTGAGCGACTTTGTTGATACTGATGGACTTCTTAGTTTTCAATTAGAAACAAGAGTGACTTGGGGAAGACCTTTGAGATAAGACGAAGAATTATACATTGATTTGTGTCCAAAATGAAATTACTGCTCTTCGGTGGGTGTGTAAAGTTTATCGAGATTAGCCCTCTTTAGTCCCGTATGAAGATTAAAAATAAATTGGGTAATTTGGCGAGGTTAGGAAACCTCGCCAGCAGAAATGTACACCTGCTGCTGGCAAGGTTTCCTAACCTTGCCAATTACCGAAATATTTACTTAAACTTCATTTAGTTTGTGCCAATGAGACACGGGGAATCATGGCGAATACCAAACGCGTATTCGTCCAAAGGCATTCATACCGTTGATTTACTAAAAGTTTGCGCTACAGAAGTGTCCCATTAATTGTAGGTTTACTATAAAACTAAATAACCCGATAAACATCTTGAATTAAACACAAAATTGCAGTATTATATCAAAAACCATGAAGATACTAAAACACCTTTTAAACATAGGACAATACATCGTTTTTCTGCTTTTCCTGTGTGTTGGAAATGCAAAGGCACAGATTTTAATTGACTCCGTGATTGCCGTCGTCGATGGAAAAGCAATTACGCAAAGTGAATTTGTTAACGAATTTCGCATTGAGGTTATTATAAATAAACCGAAACCACTTTTGCGTGAACCGGCTGCGGCAGAAAAGCAGGCGTATTTAGACCGCATTATCAACCGTAGGTTAGTTCTACAAGCGGCAGAAAAAATCGGAATTACGGCCGTTGATCACAAGAAGCAGATGGCAGAACGAATCGCAGAAATACGCACGAAGTTCGCTTCCGATGCGGCGTTCCACAACGTTTTGCAGAAACAGGAATTAGAGATGGAAGCGTTAGAGAAGTGGGTGTCGGATAAAATAATTTACGATGAATATTATACGCGGCAGTTTGTTAGAACCGTCGATAGCAAAGAAATTGATGAATTAGCACCACAATATTTTGAAGCAAACAAAGCACAGTTTATTGCACCTGCAACAGTTACGTTTCGCTCTGTGCTGATAGCCGTGACTCCAAACAGTTCAGCAAAAGAGAAGCAAACCGCCAAACGGCTCGCGGAACAAATCAATTCACGTTTACTACAAGGTGAAACATTTGATGTAATTAAGCAAAATTTCAAAACTGAGAAGTCTATTAGATTTAATTCGCTTACCTTGGATATAGATACGCGATTGGGAACAACGGTGGCGGAGTTGAAACCTGCTGAGCGTAAAGGTCCGATTTCTGTTCCAGAGGGATATCGGATTGTTGAACTTGTCAAGAAAACGCCTGAACGTCAAAAACAGTATTCGGAAGTAAAAGACGATATCGCAAATCTGATCCGTCATAACAAAGCAGAGAAAGCGTTTAAGGAATGGTTAACAAGACAAAAAGCAGAAGAACCTTGGTATATCTTAGAAGATGCGTTTAAGCGTGTTTCAGGAATAAAAATTGAATCCACAAAATAGTCTGATGAATTTAACAAAATTCCAAACAGCCATCTATTCTCTTCTCTTGATATTCACTGTATCCGTTTTTGGTGATGTTTTGTCATGGGATATATCTACCTATCCTGAGAAGGCTCGGGAGCAACTGGAAAAAGCACAGCATGCATTTAAAGAAGGGGAGTTTGAGGAAGCACTCCGTTTGTATCAGGCGGTTGCTAAAGATACACCTAAACTCCCGATTGCGCACATTGGAGAAGGTGATGCCGCTGCGAAGTTAAGAGATTATCCGCATGCAATTGCCGCTTTTCAACGTGCTTTACAATTGATTTCGGAGTTTCCACAGGCGAAACGTTTTGGCTTTGAACCGACTGTGCAGGCGAAACTCGCTACCGCTTATCACCGCAATAAACAACTTGATGCGGCTGACGACTGGTTTCAGGTAGCAGTTAAAGGTGCAGGCGAAAATGCGCCCGTTGCGTGGTATATCGCTTTGGGACAGATTGAAACGGAACGCGGCAACTTGGAACAAGCACGGCGATACTACATCGTAGCGGTACAACTGTATCCGGACACAACAGCTGCGTATAACAATCTTGGACATGTGCTGCTTAAACTCAACCGCATTGATGAAGCTGATGCAGTGTTTCGTGCAGCACTTATGTTAGATAAAACGCTTGCGAGTGCTGTCTTCGGGAGAGGTGAGGTTGCAGCAAAACGCGGTGAACTCGTAGTCGCGCAACATTTTTATGAACAGGCTATTCAAGAAGCGCCACATGAACCGGTATTTCACAAATCACTCGCGAATGTTCTTGAACAACTTGGCAATACGGAGGCAGCCAACACCGCTCGTTCTCGCCATCGGCAAACGTTAGCAGAGGTTTATCGTCAGCAGGCACATCAATTTATTGCAAAACAACACGGACAGCCAGCCATAGAACTGCTACAGAAGGCACTCGAAACGGATGAAACCTATATCCCTGCTTTGAAAGATTACGCGTATGTTCAGATGCAGATGGACAAATTAACATCTGCCAAGCAGACGTATCAACGGGTGCTGAAGTTAGAACCTACCTCGCGTCAAGCACTGTTACACTTAGGCATGATAGCGGCAAAACTTGGAAATCGAGCCGAAGCTGAATCACACTTCCTCACCCTCATCCAACACGAACCGGACTTCATGGACACCTATTCTCAACTTGCGAATCTTCGTGAGGCATCAGGTGACCTGCGGGGTGCCGAGAATGCGTTTACGAGGGGTATTCAACATGAACCGGCGTGGGCACCGGGGTACTGGTGGCGCGGACAGATTCGCAGAAAACTCGGAAAGTCTGACAATGCAGAAACGGATTTCCGCCGTGCAATCAAACTGGCACCAGATGTTCCGTTTCCAAAAGATGCGTTAGCATCACTACTTGCAACAGAAAATAGAAATCTTGCTGAGGCACTTACGTTCGCCGAAGCCTCCGTAAAGAAAGATAATAGACCGACACATATTGCAACACTTGCACTTGTCTATTATCGTCTCAAACGTATTCCAGAGGCGCAACATGAAATTCAGAAAGCATTCTCCCAATCCCCTAAGCATCCCTATATCCTAAAGGTTCGTTCGGAAATCCTCAAAACGAACTGAAAATATATCTCAATTCCAAATCCGAAAGCAAAAGGAGGCGAATTTAAACTCGCCTCCAAGAATATCGTTAGTTTTTCAATGTATACGCAGATTAAATTCAGTTATTCGGACAGAACTACTTAGCTTTGAGGTGCCCCCAAGTAACAGCGATCTTGCCAGACGCTTCTACAGCAGTTGGGTTACTTTCCATGACTGAAGTGATTTCGGCTTCGCTCAGGACACGGTTATACACCCGCACCTCATCGATTATACCCTTGAAAAGATATTCATGATTGGCGCGTTCATTTGCACCTGCACCTATAAGAAATTCCTGACTTGGATTGACGTTAGGCGCAGAGGCTATTTCTCCTACCAATTCACCGTTTACGTAGAGTTTTTGTGTACCATCTGCATAGGTGCCCGCAAGGTGATCCCATTCGCCAAGATTCACAGCAGGTCCTTGAACAGATTTCCATCCTCCATCACCTGTCCAAAACTGCCAAGTATTGCCAGGTTCACAATAAAAGATGTACCCACTGGTCGGAGGTTCATTACGAGCGGAAACAACAGCACGATGTCCTCCGCTTCCTGGTTCTACGTTCGCCCAAGCAGTTACGGTGAAGGCTTCTTGATTAAGATCCGCATGATAAGGCACATTCACCTCATCTCCAGCTTGATCAAATTCCAATGCGCCTCCGAAGTACCCTTCAACCCATTGTGGGTCTCCCATCAATGTGCCATCGTGTCCGTTGCCGCTTGAGTCGCTTGCGGTGTCTCCTTTTCCATCATTAAATGCCCAATAGGCTACAAGGCCATCAGTAACTGCTTGTGTTAATATCGGCAGTCCCAAGAGACCAACACATAATGTTATTACAAACATTAAAGTAATAGATTTCATTTTCAATTCCTTTCTGTTTTATAAACAGTTGTTGATTTTATAGGTTTACGTAATTATTATCTTTTACAAGAGCGCACAGAAGTCCTTCTTAACTGCGCGCTATTGTGATTAAAAACGGTAAAGTGTTGCGTATAAAGTCTGTTATACCCAATATGACTACTTAGCTTTAAGTTGTCCCCAAGTAACAGCAAGTTTACCAGATGCCTTAACATCTAACGAACCACTTTCCATTACCGCCGCGATTTCTTTTTCGTCCAGTACGCGGTTGTAGAGCCGCACTTCATCAATTATACCCTTAAAAAGATATTCGTGATTGGCGCGTTCATTTGCACCTGCCCCGATGAGGAATTCCTGTTCTGAATTGAAGTTAGGATTAGAGTCTCTTTCCCCTACAAGTTCGCCATTCACGTAGAACTTCTGTTTGCCATCTGCATAGGTGCCCGCAAGATGATCCCACTCACCAAGATTTACTGCTGGTCCCTGAACGGAAACCCACGGTGTTGCTCCATCACCTGTCCAAAACTGCCATGTATTGCCGGGTTCTGCGTAAAAGATATGTCCAGCCGTAGGAGGTTCATGACGATTAGAGACAACAGCACGATGGCCCCCACTCCCTGGTTCCACGTTTGCCCAAGCAGTTACGGTGAAGGTTTCTTGATTGAGGTCTTTATGAAAAGGAACGTTTACCTCATCTCCCGCTTGATCAAATTCAAGTCCGCCACCGAAGTATCCGTCCTTTGTCCATTGTGGGTCTCCCATCAATGTACCATCGTGTCCGTTTCCAGATACGTCTGTTGCGGTATCACCATCTTTTTCGTTGAAATCCCAGTACGCAACAAGACCTTCCTCAACAGCTTGTGTTAACATCGGAAACATCAAGAATCCTGCAAATAGCGGTAAAGCCAATATAAAAGTTTTAGTTTTCATTTTTAACTCCTTTGTTTATGTCATTGACTTGACGTTTTAATAAAACTGAAGTTTAGACAATTCTGTCTGTTTCATGTTTCGCTTTTTAAGTATCTTCTATTTTTCTATAAGTTTGCGTGAGACCGCGATTCATAGAAAAACTTCAGATACAGACAAACACAGCCCCATCCAAATTAACGTCGAATACGCGTTATCCTGAATATAATATCAAATATGATAAAAAAAGTCAAGAAAATATAGTGAACTTTGAAATTATTGGGACACTTTGACAAATCTATTTTGGAAACATAATGGACAACAGTACTTGAGCATCAATCTGTTAGATTGTGCATATTTGACGCAAACTAACAGTTTGCGATACAGAAATGTCCCATTAATTGTAAGTTTTACTATATATACGAGTTGTGCTAAATAACTAATTATAATATATTTTTTCACATTAGCAGATTTATTGTCCGTAGACTTCATAAGATGATGTGTTCTTTAGTCCCGTAGGGACGATATGTTTATAGAAAAACGTCGTATACACCCTCTTTAGTCCCGTAGGGACGATATGTGTATAGGACAGAACCTAATATCTGTAAAAACATCAAAAACAATTAGTTAACTGGCACAAGTCGTTATATATAGTAGGGGAATTATGGAGAAAAAGTTTTATGCCAAATGCCGCTGGCGGATTTCAGCCCAGGGACCGGTAATGGCAACTGTGATGCCCGAATGCTGTATGTTGACAAAGAGTGTCGTGCCATCAGGTGAGAACGTTGCACCTGCAAACTCAGAAGTATTGCTTGCATTTCGCGCAAATTGATAGGTATGTCCTTCAGGAGTAACACCGACTAAATACTGTTCTTTTGGACCGTCTTCACAGATAATGAGATCGCCCCACGGTGTGACGGTCAAGTTATCAGCATTTTCAAGAAGATTACTATCATTCGGTTCAATAAAAAGTTCAAGGGTGCCAGGTTCTTTATCTTCTCGGCTTGTCCCTTCATAAGGACTTGGTGTGTATCGCCAGATTTGTCCTTTTTGCGCAATCCCGCCATTTGTGCATGCAATATAAAACGCATCTCCACTGAACCATATACCTTCACCTCGTGCAAACTTCGCTGCATTTTTGCCTTCTATTCCCTGCTTACGAAGGTCATCGTTAGGTGCTTCCACATTTTCAACATCCACCCATTCAACAGCCAATTTATGCAAAACTGGGATAGGATTATAGGTCCACGAAGCGATCTTTTGTAAACCCGTTTTCCAGTTTCGAGTATCAGCAGCCTTCATATCCCTGATTTTCAATGCTTGAAGACGACCCCCTTTGACAAGTTTACCAGGTTCTTCAGGAATAAATCGATAGAATAAGCCGTCGTTTCTATCTTCGGTTTCGTAGACAATACCGGTGCGCGAATCCACGGCAACAGCTTCATGATTGAAACGCCCCATCGCTTTCAAAGGGACAGCTTCTACTAAACCCGGCGTAGTAGAGACTGGCACCTCAAAATTGTAGCCGTGATCCTGTTCAAAGTCGTTCTCAGCTTTCTGTACTGTTTCTTCACAGGTTATCCATGTGTTCCAAGGTGTTGTGCCACCGGCACAATTGCGGATCGTTCCAACCAAACTCAAAAAATGCTTTTCAAGTGTCCCTGTGCGGGTATCATAGACAAGCGTTGTGGTTGCCCCGAGGGAAGGAGCTTTCTTATTCCCCAAATCATAAATTTTGTCGGTGTCAACCAGATTGATCTTTTCGTTGTTCCACCCAAAGGGACCGACGATTTTGTCAGTTGCGTTCAATTCGTGATTTCGGATTAGGATTGTTTTTCCATCAGGTCCAGGGAATGCAGCCATACCATCGTGTTTGCCCGGTACCCATAGTCCGTCGTCCATCTTTTCACCAACCCGAGAAAATGCATGTGTTACAAATCCTTCTGGCAAGTCAAGGAGTTGATTCTGGGTTGGTTTAAATATATAGGGCGGTTCGGGTCTAAAACCCGGCACGTATTTTTTCAATTTGCGACTCACGCCTGAAAAACCAAAACCAACCGCTGCGGAAGCAGCGGCGACCGCACCATAACTGAGAAACTGACGTCGAGATAAATTGAATTTCACTGTTTCTCTTCTCCTGTCCTGAATTGACTTAGAACAATTAACAATCGCAACACGATTACATTGTCTTTAAGGATAATCTTAAATTGTTGCATTTGTTTTAATATTTCTGTAAGTTTTATTGACAACTCTTTTCTACCTCCGATATTCCCATTTTGTCTACAAGGAAAGGATTAATTTTGACACAGTAAACCATTTTGTGTTAAAATTCTACAACGACTATTAAGTATATCATAGTTTCAGAAAATGTGCATTAATGCTACACATTTTGGGTATGTAAAGTTTTTGACAAAAATACTTCTTACCCTTGTTGGAGGGGTTTTCAACCCCGATAAATCGGGTTTACAAACCCCTCCAACAAGAAAAATGACATAGTTAATGCCAAAATATTTACACACCCGCGCAATTTTAAAAGTAGTAGGCAATAAGACGTGTGCCATTAAAATAAGCAGGTAAGGAGGAACCTTGTAATGGAGACCCACAGTTACGCCCCTGGAGAAATAGAGCCGCATTGGCAAGCTGAATGGCGAGAAAAGGAAGCATTCAAAATACCTAATGATATTGAGACATTAAAAAAGAAACCGAAATTTTATGTACTTGGCATGTTTCCATATACTTCAGGCGCGGGGCTTCACATGGGGCATGCGAAAAACTATGTGCCAACTGATGTCCTTGCCAATTTCCGGCGTATGCAAGGTTATCACGTAATGCATCCGATGGGGTGGGATGCGTTCGGACTGCCAACGGAACGAACTGCAGTTCAAGAAAATGAACATCCAGCACATATCACAAAACGGAATACTGAAACTTTTCAACAACAGATACAACGTATCGGGTTTTCCTACGATTGGTACCGCAAAATTGACACCTCCCTTCCAGAATACTATAGGTGGACGCAATGGATTTTTCTCCGCCTTTATGAAAAAGACTTGGCATATCTTGCTGATGTCCCTGTTAATTGGTGTCCCGCATTAGGGACTGTCCTTTCTAATGAAGAGGTAAAGGACGGAAAATATGTGGAGACTGGTGATCCGATTGAACGCCGCTTGATGCATCAATGGATGCTCAAAATTACCGCTTATGCAGAACGTCTCCTGGAAGATTTGGATCTATTGGATTGGCCTGATGGACTCAAAGAGATGCAAAGGCACTGGATCGGTAGATCCGAAGGGGCAGAAATCACTTTTGAGGTCAAAAATCGCGATTCTGAGTTTACCGTTTTCACGACACGACCAGATACACTCTTCGGGGCAACTTATTGTGTGCTTGCTCCTGAACACCCGCTTGTTGCTCAGATAACACACCCCGATGCAGTTTCTGAAGTTTACAATTATATTCAGGAAGCAGCCAATAAATCTGATCTCCAACGCACAGACCTTGCCACAGAAAAGACAGGTGTTTTCACGGGGGCTTACGCTATTAATCCGTGTAACAACGAACCTATTCCAATTTGGGTGGCTGATTATGTTCTGATGACTTACGGCACAGGTGCTATCATGGCTGTTCCAGGACACGATGAACGTGACCACGAATTCGCTACAACCTTTGGTATTCCTATTGTTGAGGTTATCAGTGGCGGTGATCTTCTTAATAAGGCGATTGAAGAGGAAGCTTTTGAAGGGGATGGTGTCTGTGTAAACTCCGATTTTCTCAACGGTTTGCAGGTTGATGATGCGAAGGAGAAGATGATCGCATGGCTCGAAAGTGAGAAAAAAGGCACGCGGCAGGTGCAGTATCGCCTACGGGATTGGCTTTTCTCGCGGCAACGGTATTGGGGTGAACCGTTCCCGCTTGCACATCTTGAAGACGGCACGATTGTTCAGCTGCCTGACGACCATCTGCCTGTAGAGCTGCCACCGATTGATGCCTATAAACCGACAGAAGACGGTAAACCGCCGCTTGCTCGTGCTGATGAAGCGTGGTTGAAAGTGAAACTACCCGATGGTCGAATTGCGACGCGCGAGACAAACATTATGCCGCAGTGGGCAGGGTCATGTTGGTATTATCTCCGCTTTTTGGATGCGCACAACACGGACGCACCTTTTGATTCTGCTCTTGAACGCTACTGGATGCCGGTTGACCTCTATATGGGTGGAACAG
This sequence comes from Candidatus Poribacteria bacterium, assembly GCA_965221425.1. Lineage (GTDB taxonomy): Bacteria > Poribacteria > WGA-4E > WGA-4E > WGA-3G > MSPOR6. Next base: position 4,638,248 of record OZ244889.1, read on the forward strand.
AACACGCTGTGCTACATCTACTTTATGCGCGTTTTTGGCACAAGGTGCTTTACGATTGCGGATTGGTCTCCACAAAAGAACCGTTCCAAGGGCTTCTCAACCAGGGCACGATTCTGGCTGAATCTTTCCAAGATGATGCTGGCAAATACTATTATCCACACCAAGTTGAACGAAATGACGATAAAGCAGTGGTAAAAACTTCTGGCAAATCGCTCCATGTGCAACTGGAAAAGATGTCTAAATCGCGCTTTAACGTCATCAATCCTAACGATGTTATTGACAACTATGGCGCAGATGCGCTTCGCCTCTATCTGTTATTTATCGGTCCCGTCACTGCGAGTACACCGTGGCAGGATGCTGGCGTTGAGGGTGTGTATAGATTCCTTCAACGCGTCTGGCGACTTGTCGTTGATCAACAGAACGGTGAACTTAATGAGAAGTTGACTGATACTGCTGGCACAACGGAGTCTGAACTTTGGCGAGAACTCCATAAAACTATCAAACAGGTAACAGAGGACACAGAGTCAATTGACAAGATGAATACTGCGATAAGTCAGATGATGATTTTTGTCAATACGGCAACGCAGGTAGAATCACTACCGATAGAGATAGTAAAGATATTCCTACATCTACTTGCTCCCTATGCGCCGCATATCGCGCAGGAGTTGTGGCATCGTCTCGGTGAGGCAGGATTCATCGCGCATGCTGCATGGCCCCAATATGACGAAAGCGTTCTCGAAAGTGCCACGATCACCATTATCGCACAGGTTAATGGAAAACTCCGAAATCGGCTGCAACTCCCTGCCGATGCTACTGACAAAGAAATTGAGGAAGCCGCCTTGGCAGATGAACGGGTTCAGCGATTCATTGAAGGGAAACCGATTCGGAAGGTGATTGTCGTGCCGAATCGCTTGATTAATATTGTTGTTTAGATCATTTGTGTCCTGATTTTTTTAATGTGTGTAGTACCACAACAAAGCATCCAAAGAAGGTGAACTTATGCGTATCAAATATGTTATTAGTATGTTCATATTAGTTTTCATGGTAAGTAGTATTGTCTTAGCAGAGGATAGTGCGGAGAAATTAGTCTTTGCTATCCGTGAACCTTTACTGAATGAAGACGGTTTCCGAATCACAACTCGGACGCTGCAGAAAGGGCGAGACACAACAAATTGGTGGGAATTCTATCAATATAACATCTGTACGATGAATCCGGATGGCACAGATTTCCGCAAACTCACTGATGATGGAGTTTCGCGCAATCCGCGCCTGTCACCAGATAGGAAGCGAATTGCTTATATATCTGGGGTACAGAAAAATAAATCACTATATATGATGAAGGCAGATGGGACCGAGAACAAACAACTGACTAAGAAACAGTACGAGATTCACGATTTCTGGTGGTCCCCGTTAAGTCAAGCCGTTTTGATTGTGGTTGAAATTGAACGAGCGAGAGACCGACTGGAAAATTGGGAAGTAACGGTTGATGGAAAAATAAAGCGATGGCGTACCCGGCAGTGGGCAGAAGGATGGCTGCATTGGAGTGCGGAAGGTGAAAAGGTTAAAGAACCAAATAGAAGGTTGCTTGAGGTTTTGCCGAAGGGGACAAGTTGGCCCGAGTGGTCACCAGACCGGAAATGGATCGCTTTTAAAACCGAAGGTTTCCTCGCACTTGCAGAACCGTACGTCGTCAGTATGGGGAGGACATGGTTTCTGCAACAGGACGAGCCACCGTGTGAAAACATTGAAGAGTGGTCACCAAATGGGAAACAGGTTTTGTTTTATACCTCAGGCAATATCTGTGTTGCCACTGTAGAGAAAGGGCGATTCAAGAGCTATCTGAATCTAAGCCTTTATCAAGGACGTGATGCCACATGGAGCCCAGACGGTAGCCAAATTGCGTTTATCGGCGGTGATTCGGATGGGCGAAGCACCAGTGAAATCTTCATTTTAGATGTTAAAACCGGCAAGATGCAACAAATTTCCTCAACTATTTACGATTACTTTGATCTGCATTGGCGATAAAGTAATCCATTAACTATAGATATTGTAGCGCAAACTTTATGAAGATTAAATAAATATTTCGGTAAGGGAGCGAGGTTAGGAAATCTCGTCAGCAGCAGGTGTACATCTCTGTTGGCGAGGCGGGGAATGCCTAAAGACGAATGCGCCAAATCAACGGTATGAATGCCATTTAGGCATTCCCCGTATGGCATTCGCCATGATTCATACCGTTGATTTCTTCCTAACCTCGCCAAATTACCCAATTTATTTTTTAATCTTCATTCAGTTTGTGTCCATTTGATGCACAAACTAAAAGTTTGTGCTACACAGGTAACAACTTAGATTATCTTATGACAAATCCAACAATTATTAAAAATGAAGAAAGCATTTCGATTATTCCATTGGGAGGATTAGGGGAATTCGGACTCAACATGATGGTATACGAAACTGAAAATGACATCATTGTCATTGATACAGGTTTCATGTTACCGAATGCAGAAATGCCAGGAGTCGATCTGATATTTCCAGATATTCACTACCTCGTTGAACGAAAAGATAAGGTGCGCGGAATACTGCTAACACATGGGCACGAGGACCACATCGGTGCTTTGGCTTATGTGCTTCAACAGTTAGATGTACCAGTTTACGGCACGCAACTGACCCTTTCCATTGCAAGCGGTAGGTTGAAAGAATACGGCGTGTTGGATAAAGCGGAGTTGAACGCTATCGTTCCTGGGGATAATGTTAGTTTAGGTGATTTTTCTGCGGAATTTATCCACGTTACACATAGTATTCCAGATTCGGTTGCCATCGCGTTGCGAACCCCTATTGGTGTTATCGTTCATACTGGCGATTTCAAATTTGATACGACACCTGTTGATGGTAAGTTGTCCGATATTCACACTTTAGCACGTTTAGGATCTGAGGGTGTTCACTCACTGCTCTCCGACAGCACAAATGCTAATTGGCCAGGACAGACGCCTTCCGAACGTAGTATCTACGATGCAATAGACAGTATCTTTCAGAAAACAGAGCAGAAACTATTCCTTTGCACTTTTTCTTCAAGTATACACCGTTTACAACAATTTATAGATTTAGCAGCAAAACATCGTAGACTCGTTGCTGTAACGGGACGTTCCCTCACTAATAATGTCCGCATTGCCACAGAACTCGGTCATCTTGAACTGAACCCGGATTACCTAATTGATGCCCGCGATGTTGCTATGTTCAAACCAAATGAGGTAGTTATTTTAAGTACTGGCAGCCAAGGTGAACCGCGCTCCGCGATGGCATTGTTAGCGCTTGACAATCACCCATTTTTGAAGGTCGAACCGAACGATACGGTCGTTATCTCTGCCCGCATAATCCCTGGTAACGAAAGGTCTATTGGGAATGTCGTAAACCATCTATTGAGACGCGGGGCTAATATATTCCATGAGCGCAATGCAAATGTTCATGTCTCTGGGCACGGTTCAAGTGAAGATCTAAAGCTGATGCTTAATCTCTTGAAACCAAAGTTTTTCGTGCCGATACACGGTGAATATCAGAACCTTGTCCGACATGCCGAGCTTGCTGAATCTGTCGGCATTCCAAGCAGCAACATTAAAGTGGCTGAAGATGGGGAACTGATCTGTCTCACGCCTGACTCGTGTGAAGTGTTTGAGCGTCAAGGACGATCTGGGAGGGTATTAGTTGATGGGAAACCGGAGATTGAACTTGAAGATATTGTTCTGCGCGACCGCATTCAACTTTCACAAGATGGCATGGTGATTCCCATTATTGTGCTGCATAGTGATGGGGGGGCGATTGCAACTGAACCCGAAATAATTTCTCGTGGTTTTGTCTATATGGATGAATCTGAAGACCTTTTCACTGAAGCGAAAGAGATTACTCGGAAGGTCATTGAAAATCTGAGCGGTGAACAGAAACACGAGACAGAAATTGTACAGGATGCAATACGAAGCACACTGCGTCGGTTTTTCTCGAAGCAAATGAAGAGAAGTCCGTTAGTTCTACCTGTTGTGATGCGGGTTTAGCGAGACTTATAGAGTTGCGGCGTTTACAGTTACGCGATTCGTTGTATCTCTTATTTGTAGAGTGGTCTCTGTCCTCCGCTTGATTATCGGCTAAATCAAGATTTCAGAATTTACAAGATTATTTGTGGTATAAGTTTATGATGCGGAAATCATGTATAATAAAATCGCAGACTTTTAGTAGATACTACACACATATCGCATTGGTCGTTCTCATTTTGACAGCATATTTTATTGTCGGTTGCGAAAGGATTCCGACTGATGTTATCACCACAGTACCCGTTGATAAAGTCGCAGTTGCTACCATTTCTGCAAGAGATGGTAGTAGTTTAACTGGTATAGCCACGTTCACAGAAACAGACAGTGGTGTTCACGTTATAATTGAGATTCAGAATGCAACGCCTGGCTTGCATGCAACGCATCTTCATATAGGCAGTAGTTGCGATGACGTAGGACCGCATTGGCATCCTATGGGTGTTCCAGTAGGCACAGTCGGTGTGCCTGTGGCAGAAGCGACACTTGACATCTTGCCTATCGGTATAGGTGAAATCGGCAACATTCCAGTTGGTGAAGATGGCGCAGGTGTGTTAGAATTTACAACGCCGTTCTGGTCTGTTGGCGGCGACGCAAACACCGATATTTTGGGTAAACTGATCCTTATCCACGAAACGGGCGATACCTTCCAAACAAATCCACACGCACATCATACAACGATGCCGAACATAGACGCAAATGCGGGGGCACATACCCATAATATGGTACAAATGCAGATGGGACAAACCACCCACGTTTGCACATTAGCTGTGCTTGGTCAGCAGATTGACTTGGAAGCGGATCACCATCTTCCCGGTCAAGCGGTGAGTCCACATACCCACGATATGCTGGAACTACTGCTTACATGTTTTGTGAGTGCTGAACAGTTAGCCGATCCCAGAATTCTACCTAAAATCCCGCTGAAAGGATCGCCAGAGCATCAAGCATTTTTGAAAATTGAACCTAAGAGTTTAGCTGCTTATCATGAATTTTTTATGTCTATAGGGTTACCCGTAGCTCCCGACTTTTTTACAAATCAATATAAGCAGCTCTTTCCTATCGGAACACCTGAAGCATTTGAGCAAGAAATGCGGAAGAGGTTAACACGTCTCTATATTACATCAGGGATAGATTTTGAAAATCTGACAGATATGGTTGGTTATAACGTGCTTCTTACCAATTTTCTGGATGAACGGACTACTGCTTGGGTGTTAGGTTATTTTCAAGGGGACGATGGAGCGTTCGGTGAGTGGATTGTCTCGGTGCTTAAAGTGGTGCCGGTTAGACCAGGGGGCGGTTCTCGTATCGGTTGCGGTGTGATTGGGTTAATGGAATAAATTTTCTATGGAACTAACCTCTTATATCTATTGATTGGATGTAGATACAATAAAGAAATACAATGATATTGAACGGCGGAGGAAAATATGGCGAAAGTACGAATGGCACAGTATGGGACGAAACACGGACACGCACGCGGGAAGATGCAAGCGATGCTCGTTAATCCCGATGTTGAGGTGGCGGGTGTGTTTGAACCTGATGAAGAACGACGCACGCAACTTCAAAAAAATGACAGTTGGGCTAACGATGTCCACTGGTTTACAGATGCAGCAGAGATGCTTGAAGACGAATCGATTGTAGCGGTTGCTTCTGAGGGGAACAACGCTGAAAGTTTAGATCAGACAGAAGAGATTGTGAATGTTGGTAAACACGTGTGGTACGATAAACCCGCAGGTGAAAACTGGGAGCAGTGGCAACGTGTTATTAATACCGCACAGAAAAAATCGCTATTGGTTCAGATGGGGTATATGCTGCGGTATCATTCCAGTTTTAAACAGGTAACAGAATGGGCAAGATCGGGATTTTTGGGGAACGTGTTCTCAGTTCGGGCGCACATGTCAACGAATATATCCAAGGAAGCACGTACGCGGATTAGTCAACATGTTGGTGGTATCTTCTTCGATTTAGGTGGACATGTGCTTGATCAAATTGTTTGGATGCTGGGAAGACCTGAAAAAGTTACGAGTTTTCTACGCAACGATGGTGGCTCAGTGGAACCTTTCAAAGATAATACGCTTACTGTTTATGAATATGAACAGGGCATGGCGTTTATCACGATTTCTGCTTTGGAACCGCGCCCGATGGCACGCCGATTTGAGGTGTATGGTACTGAAGGGAGCGCCATCATTGTTGAACCGTTTGAACCGGGACATACGATTCGGCTCTGTTTACAAAGTGCTAAAGAAGGATATTCAGAGGGTGAACAGATTGTTAAAATAGATGGTGAGAGTCGTCAACGTTTATATGAGTTGGAACTGGATGCATTTTTGGCAACTATCGGAGGCACGCAACCGCCTGATAGACCTATATCGCACGAGTTGTTAGTGCAAGAAACACTTTTGCGAGCGACAAGGGTTATTTAATCAGGACTTACGCACAAGCGGTAGGCGCGTTTTGTAAACGCGCCTAATGTCAAGAAAAGAAGATAAATCCAATTAATTTGGCATAACAGGTCTAACTGATAGCCGAAAACAGATAACTGAAAACTTAGGTTAATCTTCCAAGCCGCCTGCCCACTTGAGGCATCCGGTGATATGCTCGTGAAACCAAGGTTGACTCCATAACACATCTGGATGACCAAGTGCAGTATACATAACGCGCCCTTCACCATACGTATGACACCATCCGAGCGCATAATCGTTATCATCTCGATTGCCGCGGGAAACGTCAATGGAATCGTTGTCTAAACGCATTAGCACATGTGTTTTCTCACGTGACCAACTTTTGAAAGTGTAAATTTCATCAACAACCTTAAAACTATCACCGAGCATACGTGTTGCAGGATGGTCGGTATCTTCAACGATGACATTGACCTCTTCGTGCCACGGATGCCCATTGAAATAGCCGCCGAGCATTTCACCATATTCTGGCCAATCGTAGAACGTGTCGGTAGCGTTGTGGATACCGAAGAAGCCTTTGCCGTTTCGAATAAAGTTAAGCAGTGCCGCTTTTTGTGAATCATTAAACGGCAAATTTCCTGTTGTTGCGAATGCAACAATGTCCTGTTTTGCTAAATTATCTGCGGTGATTCGGTCACAGCGGTGGGTGGTGTTAACTGTCCATCCGTTTGCTGCACCGATCTCTTTCAATGCTACTTCGGCATTCGGTAAATAACTATGCTCAAAGCCAGCAGAATGACGTAACATCAGTATGTTCATTGTATATTTCCTTTCGGAACTTGCAATTTGTTGGATATTATATAGGATTTTATGAAAAAATGGTATCATAAAAGAGAATCACAATGTTAAAACACCAACAAATATAATAGATGGAAAAAGACTGGCAAATCGCAGCTTTTTATGGCATTATTTATATAAAGAGATTTTGGAGAAGGAGCAAAACATTGAAATTCTTTAAAAAAGGTGAAGAAACTAAAGAAAAACCTAAATCACCAACACAATCACATCCTGAATTGAAGGTTATCAGTGGGGCTGAGATTTCTGGCACACGTACGCAACGGCCATCTTCCCCACAGCAAGCCCCGCAACAGAACATCACGTTGCCAAACATAAAATATAAAATTGCAGTCGCAAGTGGAAAAGGGGGTGTCGGTAAATCCACTGTTGCAACGAATTTGGCAATTTCACTTGCGAAAGCTGGTGCCGCAGTTGGATTGATGGACGCTGATGCTTATGGTCCCAGCATCCCTACAATGATGGGTATTCAGGAGAATCCTCAAACAAGCCCAGAGCGGAAACTGATCCCTCTTGTGCGCCATGATATTAAATTGATGTCAATTGGATTTATGGTGCCTGAGGAACAGGCGATGATCTGGCGCGGCCCGATGTTGCATAGTGCTATCCGTCAATTTTTGAGCGATGTGGATTGGGGTGAACTGGAATACCTCATTATAGATTTACCTCCTGGAACTGGAGATGTTGCACTTACCCTAACACAAGCGATTCCTCTTACAGGCGCGGTTATTGTGACAACACCACAAGATGTTGCTTTGGCAGATGTGCGGCGCGGGGTTGCTATGTTTGAACGTCTCGGTGTTCCAATTCTGGGGATTATTGAAAATATGAGTTATTTTCTCTGCCCACACTGCAATGAAAAAACGGAGATTTTCAGAGCAGATGGCGGTAAAAATACGAGTGAACGATTAGGTGTCACTTTTTTGGGACAAATCCCACTTGACGCTGAAGTTTGCACAGCTGGAGATATGGGCGTACCAATCGTTGCGGGGCATCCTGAGTCACCACAAGCTGCAGCATTCGGTGCTGTTGCCGCAGAATTAGATATAGTGTTGCAGGAAAGTGGAGAAGAGGATGAATTGACTATTCTTTAGATAATTGGATCTTTGTCTAAAGTTGTATACCCATTACATCAGCGATAAGGCGCATAGCGTGTTGAAGTAGGTCACCTTCTTTGATAAGTTCTTGGGACGTTGTCCCTCCAAGATTGTTGTTCAAATCTTCAAGTGGAGAAAACCCGAAATTCTCCATCCCTTCCAGCATTCCCTCAAGGTAACCGAGTCCTGGCAATTCTAAGTCTCGTGCATTGTCAAGCATTCGGTAAAACATGATGTCGCCATCATAGTATTTCTCATATAGGGATGGATAACCTTCATATTTGTCAAGTGATTTTTCATCTTGCTCTGATATTTCCCATAGCCCGCCTTTTACCGATTTGCCTTGGGCAGGAATTATATCAGCGTAGTATCTGAAAACAAGTTGATATCCTTGCAGTGTATATACGCCGAGGGGCACGGCGTTTTGACATCGCCACTGCATGTGTTTGATATTGAGATTCGAGCCGTAGGCGAAGTATTTCATGGTTCACCTGTGTATCGTTTCAATTTGAATCGTACTGACCTTCGCGTTGCGTATCAGATTTTGCTGCCTTAGTTTCTGCAGCTGATTTGTAGCCGTAAATCTCAATTTCACTGATTCTGGCGGGGTATTTGGGACGAGGTTTCTTGTCACCATTAGCTCCGGACATTTTTCTTTCCCTTGCCGTAGTACTTTGGCGAACCCCAGCCTTTTCTCTTCTTCTTATAGCGTGATCATCTGTTGTGTCTGTAACTAAAATTCGAAGATGATCTGTCGAAAAAGTGTTTAATAAGGGAATTACAATTGGGTATGATTTGACACCTTTTATTTCTTTTATTAAATGCCAGTCAGTTTCAGAAAGAGCACTACCCCCTTTATCTACATAGATGTTAAGCTTTTTGATATTATCTGAATGGATTACGATCCGTCTGATATTCTTTTTTTCTGGGAACTTGATAGAAGCAACTGATCCCCAACTTGATCCATAAGCGGCGCGTTTTCCAATAGTCTCAGTTAGCCCGACGGTGTTGAGATCTCCATCAATCATTTGTGGGCTTGATGCATTGACACCATCCATCAGCGCGTAATTTTCGCTCCATTCTTGTTCTGAAAATAGGGTAGTACATCCTGTCATGATTAGTGATAAACAGAAAATCGAAAGTGAAAGGGTGAACCTGAAAATCATCTTATAACTCCTTGTACCACAAACTTCCAGTTTGTGCATCCTTATGACGCAAACTGAATTCGGACAAAATCTTGGTGAATAATGAACCATTCACGATTATAGTAGATTTTAGAATTACTTTGACACTCTGCATCGACGAGGTTAAGAAACCTCACCTACCGCTTGTGTTGTAGCACAAACTGTTAGTTTGTGTTCCGTAGATGCGCAAACTAACAGTTTGCGCTACAGCAGCGTCCAAGTAATTATAGACTTTACTATAAAAAGGTATCTGCATGTCTAAAATCTTGTCTGTAGCAACTTGGGTTATAATATTAACCTTTTTTATTATATAAAGTCAACCAAATTTATTCTTTCTCAAAACCATTCAATTCTCTATTATGGTGGATTTTAGAATTATTTGGACACTTTGTGCTGGGCAAGGTTAGGAAACATCTCTACCGAAGGATAAAAGTGTCTATTGATTTTCTAATTCATTTAGGGACACGCCGTACCCATAACAACAATGCGACATTCATGCCACCCACGAAACCGAAAACGTAAGATTGTATTCCTGCTAACTGAGCCATCGATCTAATTAAGATAATCCCAACGACTGGTAAGCCAAGGGCAAAACAGGTAAAATATGTCAAACTTTTCGCGCCTTTTGCTTGCCAGAAAGTTATCTCCCGTTTCAAGACTTGTAGATATGACTTTTCCCAAAGTCGCGATGTCCATTTTCCGTTGATAAACCCGAGTACAATGCCGAATGCATAGCCGAAACTTGACCAGCGCAGATCAATCAACGGAAATTTAGAAATTGCTGCGACCCACAGGACCTCACCTATAAATGTAACGATGATAAACGCCCAAAAAACAGGCAATTTCATATAGAAGGGAAGTAAGCGACGCGATAATTTATTGTTCATGAAAAATTCGCTTTCGCATAATTGACAGCGTTTTTGAAAATCGCAAGGCCGTCACCTTCTTCAGGTAAATCTTCTCGTGTCCAACGGGGATGGTTGTATTTTGTTAAAAAACGTTCAGGATGGGGCATTAAGCCGAAAATTCTTCCTGTTACGTCACAGATGCCTGCTATATCGGCATCAGAACCGTTGGGGTTGTGTGGATACTCAGTTTCGCCTGAGGATGAATTGACACAACTTCCATATCGAAACACAATCTGGTTGTTTGATTCCAATTTTTCTAAAACATCGGGTGGCGCAGTAAATCTACCTTCAGCATGTGCTACGGGGAGATAGAGGCGTGATTTGATACCTTTTGTAAAAACACAGGAACTCTGTTGTGTGTCCAATTCTATCCAACGGCATTCGAATTTTGCTGATGTGTTCATCGCCAAAGTGGCACGCTGTGTGATTGCGGGGCTGCCGTTCTCTGTTCCTGGCAACAACCCCGTCCGGACAAGCACTTGAAACCCATTGCATATTCCAATTATGAGTTTATTGTCAGCAACAAACTGATCAAGAGCCTTTCTCAGTTTATGTTTCATCTCCACAGCAAGCAGTATACCGGCGGCAATATCATCGCCATAAGAGAATCCACCTGGGATAGCGAGAATTTGATAATCGGATAGGTTTGTCTTGCCAGATATGAGGTTTTGAATATGGACTAAATCTGTTTCCGCGCCGGCGAGTTGAAACGCTACGTCGGTTTCCGCATCGCAGTTTGTTCCTGCTGTTCGTAAGATAAGCACCTTCGGTTTCACAATTATCTCCCTGTAGCATAAACTTTCCAGTTTGTGTTGCCTTTATCTCTTTGTAGCATAAACTTTCCAGTTTGTGCTACCTTTATCTCTTTGTAGCATAAACTTTCCAGTTTGTGCAATCTTAATAAGTAAAACACATGGATCGTTAAAAAGTTACGAATGCAACGGTGTTTGCCAAGCGGATTTTAGCGTCCCAATTGTAATTTCCACAACGCGTTTGCCCGTTAATCCATTGATGGTAAAATCCGATGTTTCTGTTACAGTACCTAAGCAGCCAATTGGCACTCCCGCCATCTGGTTTTCAAATGCTTCTTGGTGGTGCGGATCAATTTCAACAAGAAAACGGCTGTTTGACTCAGAAAATAGCAGAAAATCATCGTTAGTAATTTCTTCTCCAGTTGGGACTTTGGCAAGATTTAACGACATCCCATAACCTCCTGAAAATGCCATCTCTGCCGCTGCCACACCGATACCTCCTTCAGAGCAATCATGGCAGGAACGCACCAATCCACTGTTAATGGCACTACTAAGTTTTTCCATTGTTAGCTTCCCTTCGTCTGGACGAACAGCAGGAGCAGTATTGCCGATGAAATCATGGATACCGAAGTAATGTGAACCACCCATTTCAGCATAAGTGTTGCCAACGATATAGATGAGATTGCCCGGTGCTTTCACATCCATTGTAACTGCCTTGCGAACATCGGGCATTACACATATTGCCGATATGAGAAGCGTTGAGGGAATCGCGCGTTGTTCGCCTGTTGTCGTATCGCGGTATTCGTTGTAAAGGCTATCTTTTCCTGAAATGAAGGGGGTTCCGTAGGCAGTAGCAATGTTGTAACATGCTTTCGCTGCACGAACTAATGGTCCAAGACGGTCAGGTTTATCAGGATTTCCCCAACAGAAGTTGTCTAACAGTGCCGTTTTTTCAAGTGTTCCCCCAACAGCGATTATGTTTCGGAGTGCTTCATCAATTGCCGATGCTGCGCTGATATACGCATCAACATCGCTATATTTTGGATTGATACCGTTTGCTACAATGACTGCTTTCTCACTCCCTATAATCGGCGTTGCAACGCATGCATCGCTTGGTCCGTCGTTTTGGATACCGACGAGAGGTTTGACAACGATTCCTCCTTGCACCTCATGGTCATACTGGCGGATAACAGATTCTTTACTGGCGATGTTTGGACTGGCAAGGAGTCGGCACAGGTCTTCTGTGTAGTTTTCAGTTTGGCTGTCTCGCGATGGCATTTCTTGGTACTGTGGTGGTTGCCAAGTCGCTTTTTTAATGTGTTGTGGCAAACCTTTGTGCAGAAATTGCATATCTAAATCTGCAACTATAGCACCATCATAGAAAACCTGTAACCTATGCGTATCTGTGAAGCTGCCAAGCACAGTTGCCTCCACCATTTCTGCCTCACAGATTTCCATCAGTTCGTCCAGATTTTCGGGTGGAACAGCGAGGACCATCCGTTCTTGTGCTTCCGAAAGCCAGATTTCCCACGGCGCTAATCCTTCGTATTTCAGCGGGACACGTTCCAGATGAACCTCTGCGCCTGTGTCCTCACCCATTTCACCGACAGCAGATGAAAAGCCTCCTGCACCGCAATCTGTTATAGAGCGGTATAGGTTACGATCGCGTGCCTGTATTAGGGCATCAACAATCTTTTTCTCCATAATCGGATTGCCAATCTGAACAACACTACCGAGACTTTCAGAGGTATCATCTAATTCTGCGGAAGAGAAGGTGGCACCGTGAATACCATCGCGTCCTGTACGCCCACCAACAGCAACAACAAGATCACCGGGTTCAACGGACTTGTCACATCTATCCCTCGGTATTAGTCCTACGTTTCCACAAAAAACGAGTGGATTTGCAGTATAGCGTGTGTCAAAAAGAATTGCACCGTTTGCGGTAGGAATCCCCATGCGGTTACCATAATCACGCACACCAGCGACAACGCCTTTGAATACACGTTTAGGGTGGAGTGTGCCTTTCGGCAATTTCTCATAAGGCGTGTCTGGCAATCCAAAGCAGAACACATCTGTATTCAGAATTGGTTTTGCGCCGAGCCCTGTGCCAAGAGAGTCTCGGATTACGCCACCGATACCGGTACCTGCACCTCCGTAAGGTTCAATGGCAGATGGGTGATTATGCGTTTCTACTTTGAAAACGAGATTAAATGTCTCATCAAATTCTATGATACCAGCATTGTCTGAAAAGACGGAGACACACCACGGTTTGTCTATATCCTCTGTTGCGCGTTGAATATAGGTTGGAAACAAGCCATCAATCTGTTCCGTCTCCTTGCCCTCTTCAGAATAGAGAATAATGCTTTTAAAGGTCTTGTGGACGCAATGCTCCGACCATGTTTGTGCAATCGTCTCAAGTTCTACATCGGTTGGATTGCGTTGTAGTACCGCAAAATGAGTCTGAATTGTCTGCATCTCGTTCAAGTTCAGCGACAAAGTGCCTTCTTGACTGATTCGCATTAATTCAGCACCATCTGCATTTAGAATCTGAAATTCATTTACCTTAGTGGACATTATTTTCTCCGTTATTTCCAAAGTTAAACTGCAACCAAGCTCCTGTGGTTTATGGTCTTGGTATATCTTTCATTTGTGTATCCAACCATCTTATAATTTCTGCATTCATTCTATGTGGATATACACATAGGAAAAGTAAGAGAAGAATTGGGTGTTCCTTTATAGTTGGCGGAATGCAAGTCCCTTCGGACTCAAAAGAAATAGTTTTTAATTCTTCCCAGTCTTGTGTATGCGTGGGAGAGTCAAAATTGTTATGTCCATTTTCACTCCTCCACCTATAAAATTCACAAAAATTATTCGGGACAAAGGATTCGAATTGCAATCTTGTTACAGCAGGCCAAAGACTTCGCATCGCTTGTTTCCAATTTCTGCGTACAAACATGTGAACTAATCCTTCTAATGCATACGATTGACCTTCAAAGGAATCCCTTAAAGGTTCTGGAGGTGGTATTAAAATATGGGCAAGAAGATATGGAAGAATATCTTCGGCTTCATAGTAAGGATTCGCAAGAAACGTCTCGTTACCTGGACGGTTTAGCTTACATATTGAAGTTATGAGTTGACGAATTAAGCCATCTGGTTTCATTGATCCATCAATCTTTCTATAATACCAAAAGAACGCCAGAAATTGAGGTATTGCTGCTTCTCCCCATAAATCCAATTGTCTATGTTTTTCCTTACAAAAATCTCGAAGAAAATCATCTACTTCATCTTTTGGTTCTTCTTTAATGCGTCGCCATAATGCATAGATACTCATCAACCCTAATAACAATGTTATACGAACTTTATAGACATAAGAATCTGTCAACGGATTCCCCTCTACCAGGTAGGTTCGATCTTTAACCTCAGCACAAAGGTTTCCTAAGGTATTATAGAGAGATTGTGTTGCAATTTCAAATTCATTTTTGTAGACCTTTTTTGGAAGGTTCCATTTCTCTGCAAGTGCAAGAACATAAGCGATATAAAGCGTCCAAGCTTCAATTTCAGCAACATGATTTTCTTTGTCGGAGTAACTTGAAACTGCAATAGCACATAATAGTCCTGCACTAGCTATAGTTCGTCTACACTCGTTATTGGATGGAGCAATTTCTTTGTCAAGTTGGAAAGTAGATTCAAATAATGATGATAGTTTTTGCTTTGGAAGAATTCCTTCACCATTTTCAAGATACATTTCCAGAAGTGTCCTGATATCTGTTAATTCCGAGGGCCACAGATCAGTTCCTAATTTTTTAGCTTTCTTGAAAAGTTCTCCGTGAACGATAGTTTTTAAACGTCGGTAAGGTTGGTTTTGACTCTCCCATGCTCGATTTCTATCATCTATCATACGATTGACTTCTTCCTCAATTCTTCCGTTTGTAACAAGATATGATCTGTGATATTTTGAGATATCAACTGATGGGTGAATTACTTGTCCACTTACCAAATTATCTGTTTGAGAACCAACCTTATCATTCCACTGCTTTAAGGAGATGTTGCCGGTTTTCAACTGATATGCACAAGGAGTCCCATCCGGAGCGATGGTTATTATATCCTTACCCAGTTCCATTGCAGAATGTCTTGTAGAGTGAATTATAGTATGTCCCTCTGAGGATAAGATATAGCAAAATGGTTTCTGGTAGAAGCGTTCGGTTGTATTATCCAACCAGTTTTCGATTACTCTCTCTAACACGCCATTCCTCCCTTTTTTGTTCCATTATAGCATCAAAACGTTTCTGTATTTCAGGATCAGATTTGGCTTCATTAAAAACTTTAGAAATTGATTGAAAAAGTTCTGGACTTGCTGAAAACCTTATTTCATCTGGTTTTCCAGCATGATCAAAATCTCGAGATATTTTTTCTAATACCTCAAAAAATATATCCATTGAAAAAGTTTCTCCTTCCGCAGAAACCACATTGCCTGCTTCCTCAGCAAATTCGCCTATTCTTTTATAAAAAAATTTCGCTTGTTTTTCAGCCATTTTTTCTGCCATAGTATTGATTTTATCAAGGACCATTTCGTGATTCATGCCTTCCATTTCTTCTAACTTAATTTCTATTTCAGCTGTCATTTCATGAGGATTCATTTCTGAAACAGATCCGTCATCACGGTTAATAACAGTTTTACTTCCTTCAAAACATATTGTTTCACGAATATCGGCAAGAGGTCCAAGGTGTAATAAGATTGCTTGCTTTAGATTAAAATCAATCATTATATTGAGTTTTTCTTTCGTTTTGAGATAATCTGGTAACATAATTCCATCCTTCCTATTCTTATGTTTTGTATCAAGTTTTACTAATCAATTATTCCGCAGTTATCTCAGCAGGCAACCCATCAATAATCCTTGCCGATTCCACACTCACACAAACAATTCGCTCTGCTTGCCGTTTCTGTCGAATAACTGCAAGGTACCTCCATGTAAGATACCTTTTATCTTTTCGATTTCAAGTTCAATTTCACCTAAATCGGCAATCGTTTTGCCGTTCTTGCCAATGACTTCTAACCTTCGACACCGTATCAGGTCAACAATGGGACATTTTCTTGTGCGGTTGCCGTGTCTTTGTCAATATCTCCGAGACTATATGCAATGATGGCAATGAGTCCACCTATAGCGATAAACATGAGTCTCTCTACCTGTTTCTTCATTTGAATAAAAAACGTTCAGAATATCCTGTAACGCATTTTCTTTGTTTCTCCTGTCAAGACTTCCCCGTAGATAACGTTGTGTCGTTCGCATTTGCATTTATTCATTGCTTATTCCAATTCGTGTGCCTGCATTGCCTCCTCAATTTTAGGATCAAACACTTCTTTGAGTTTCAGTAAATTTTCAATGCACCATTTGTGGATTTCATTCAAGGCATCTGTATTTTCCCAATTAACGGCGCCTTCACGGGCAAATATAATTTGGGACTCTTGTTTTTCAGAGGATCGAAGCCATTCAAATGAACTTGCAAATGCTTCTTCAATTGCTGCTTTGTCCTGTTCGAGTGCGTCAAAGAGTGCAAGCCTGTTTTCATTGTGCCCTTGATATATTCTGATGTATACAGTCGCTTGGGTTCCTCCGCGAAACCGAACACAATATTCTACACCTTTATGTCTTGACCAAAAGTAATGCCGTGGATACGGTTGTGCAGTTTCGGGATTGCCAAATTCACCGGTTTCCCGTATTTCATCGATTAGTTTTTGATAAAAGTTTCTATAACGTTTCTGTCTCTCTGTTTCTCCAGTAGGTTTGACAGACTTTTTCCATTGGTTCGGAGCAATAACAGGTCTAAATTCAAGAGCAACCGGTGAGTCCTCTAAACCCTCTATTTGTAATAATTCAACTATGACTGCAAAGAAACCGATTTCTATAGGCGTTTGCTCATTAAGCCATTCTAACACTTGGCGATATTCATCTCTAAACTCATCTGCAATCCAAATTATAATCTTCGCATCTAAGCCCGCAGCATAGGCAAGAAGTTGTCCAAGATGTCTATGATCGGCTCCCCCTAACTGATTTTCAATAATGACTGTTTTTGAGCTGTTATCGTCTTTGGCTTTGGCAAGCAAATCAAGTTCTAAATTGCCTACACGGTATTCTGTATCTATTACTTCAAGGTCAAGGTCAAGGGCATCTGATAACCTATCAATATTTTCTGCTAACCACGGTGTGAAAACCTTTGGTTCATTCAGGAAGCGTTCACGCAATAGAACTCTTTTTAGTTTACTAAACTTAGGCAAGTTCGTATTCGTCATTTGTGTCTCCTGTTCACTTTCATTTTTTATTTTCTGGTAGATGAACTGTTTAATCAGGGATTATCTGTAAGGGAATGTTGTCAATTATGCGTGCAGATTCCACACTCACATAAACAATCCGTTAAGCACACGTTTTAGTTGATAACAGGAGTTCTTCTTTCAATGTTTCCAGGACGCATAACTTTTGAGTTTGCATATGATTTTCATTCCTTAAACGAGGCAGTAACCCGTGGAATACTCTCCTCACAAGCAAACCGTTCAATGCTGGAAGCACCAACAAAACCGACGGTATCAGTATGCTCATTGATATACGCAGCATCAGGTGCCTTTGCGATTGGGCCACCGTGTGACAAGCAGATCACATTTGGATTCTGTGCCTTCGCTGCATCACAGATTTCCTGCACACGTACCGCTGCATCTTCAAGCGTAAAAGCAGTTTCTGCGCCGATAGTGCCACCAATAGTTGTATTCATGTGTGCGATAATAACATCCGCACCGACTTTTGCCATTTGCTCAGACTCTTCGGGATTGAAGACATAGACGATGGTGAACAAGTCCATCTCATGTGCGATAGCGATTGTCTCTACCTCTTTGTAGAATCCCATCCCAGTCTCTTCAAGTGTCACGCGAAAAGTGCCGTCAATCACGCCGACAGTGGGAAAGTTATTGACACCGTCAAAACCTACATCGCGAACCTGCTTTAGGAAGTTGCTCATCCGTCGTGTTGGGTCTGTGCCGTTCACTCCAGCAATAACAGGCGTTTCTTGGACAACGGGTAAGACTTCTCGTTCTCCCATCTCCATCACGATGGCATTTGCATCGCCGTAAGCCAAAAGCCCAGCGCATGATCCAAATCCTGACATCCGATAGCGACCAGAGTTGTAAATAACAATCAGATCTGCGCCACCTTTTTCAGCAAACTTCGCGGTGATACCTGTGCCCGCACCGACTGCAAGTAAAGATTTTCCCTTATCTAATTCAGAATGGAGTCGTCCTAAAACCTCATCTCGTGTATAATCTGGCATTTCGTTTTCCTTTCTTAATAGTTGTCGGTTATCAGTTTTCGTAAGTCGGGTAGAGCGGTAGCGAAACCCGACATTGTGCTGTAAAAGTTGGGTTTCACTGTGCTGTAAAAGTTGGGTTTCACTGCGTTCTACCCAACCTACGTAAAACTAATTCCTACTCATCCCGTGATTTTGCCTGTAAACGCGCTGCCTCACCCGGATTTCCGATGTGCATTGTGTTATACGCTTGATCTGATGATTTAAAGGGACCTACACCTTTGTGTCCATGCCAATCGCCCTGATTCATAATCGGGTTCGGCAATCCTGTTTCCTTTTCACGCTGCAGAATCCAGTTCTTCATGCGTGTTTCCAAAACGTTGACAATATCTGGATGTGTATCAACGAGATTTTCATTCTCATCAGGGTCTTGAATGAGGTTGTAGAGTTCGACAGGCGGCTTGTAATGAAAATCGGGTTCAAGTGCAACGATGAGTTTCCATTCAGGTGTGCGCCATCCGTGTTTGCGCATCCATGTGCATTCTGTGATATAGAATTCGCTATCGTAAGAGGCAATCTCACCACTTATTAAAGGCGTGAGACTATCACCGTCAAACGCGATGTCCGTTTCAATATCTGCTAATTCAAGGAGTGTCGGAACAAGGTCTTTATGTTGGTTATAACCTGCGACCCGTTTTCTAGCTGGCACACGACCAGGGTAACGGATAATGAGCGGCACATGCAGCGTAACATCGTAGAGGCCGTGATGATCAAACCAGCACTCGTGGTCATAGAGGGTCTCGCCATGGTCGCCATTGATAACGACTATTGTATCGTCCAGCACACCGCGTGTTTCAAGCGCATTAAAGAGCGTCTGAATACAGGCATCCATATACGCAACTGCACCGTCGTATTGTGCGATGACGTAATCTTTATCTGTAATTCCTACGGGCATCCACGATGCAAAATAATCACAAAACGGCTTAAATGACATCACGGGTTCCATTGATTTGTTGCTCGGATCACATTCATCGCCGTGGTAGAACATCCGTTCATAAGGTGCAGGGGGCAAGTAAGGGGAATGCGGATCCATGTGTCGCAGGAACAGGAAAAAAGGCTTTTCATCACTTTGGTCAATTAACCGATTCAATTCAGGGAGGGTTGTTTTGTTTAGGTTTTCTGCTTTGGGACTGCGTCCTGTATCGTCGGGTCCCCATCCTGAGAATTCAAGATAGGTATCAAAGCCTCGTCCACTCGGCCCACCGAATCCAACGCAGGTAGTATCATAGCCAACGTCTTTCAGTATTTCCGCTAACGTTTTGACTTCTTCGCGGAGTGGTCCCTGGTGTCGGAGTGCTACGACTTGCGTGCTGAAGGTGTCCATGCCTGTGAGCATAGATGCGTAAGCACTTGTTGTTGGGATGTGAGCACTATAGGTTTTCTCAAAGAGCGTACCGCCCTCGGCAAATTTGTCAATGTGTGGTGTTGTCTGTCGGTGATACCCATAACAACTCATGTGTGTGGCGAGAAGCGAATCAACGCCCATTAGAACGATATTTGGTTGTTTTGCCATGTTCTTTTTTCTCCTTTATATTCATTATCTTAGGGAAAACCAATAATTATTAAACACCACGGTAGGTTCGGTTTCCTAATCGAACCGTGTTTATTCAAATCTCGTAGATGCTCTTAGGAAACCGCATCTATCTGGGAGTGTTCACTTCTTTTAGGTTTTCCATAGTAAGGCAAAGTTAATGCGTTTATTTTTTATTTTCCCAATCTTTGTGCCAAACAAGCGTATTTTGAACTTCATCGTCAAGCACATCACCTATTTTGAGCGAGTTGAAGTAGTCTTCTGGCAAGATGTTTCTTTTTCCGTTGAAGGTACATCCGTCAGGCATGAAACCGCAAGTCATTGCGCGACGATGCGAAAACGTCATGTTTGCACCTGCACCGTGTGCACATAAGCCGTTATGCCATACCATAGAACCTGCCGGGCATGGTGCGGATTGCGGTTCAAGCTTTTTCCATTCGGGATAAACATCAAAAAGTGCCCCAATGTTTTCTCCTATGCCAACGTTATCAAAACGGGCAGATTTGTGAGTGCTGGGGAGATACCACATACAACCGTTTCCCAATGTTGCATCATCTAACGCAACCCAGAACGAAACTGCCTCGCGTGAGTCAAATGACCAGTACGGCACATCAAGGTGCCAAGCAGTAGGATTGCCATTTGGCGGTTTAATCAATGCCTGGTCGTGCCAAATTCGCATGCCGTCCGTCCCAGCCAATTGTGTTGCCATTTTTCCTATTTTGGGATCATGCACTAACTTTCGCATGCCGGGGTGTGTATCTGAAAGGCGCAAGCATTGCGTAAAGACCCGTGCATAAAAATTAGACGGGTCCAGTTGGTTTGTGAAGAATTCAACAGAATTTCCAAGACGTTCGGTTACGGATTCATCCGTACATCTCCGCCACTCTTCTAATTCGTCAGCATCCAAGAAGTTTTCTATGACAAGGTATCCGTTTTCCTGATAAAAATCAATTTGTTCCGTGGTGAGTTCGTGCCGCATCTCCACGTTCTCCTTCCATAAGTTCGGGTAATATTTTTACAATTTTGAACCCGATGTCAATACGTCATGATATTATTATCGTATCATGTAAAGCGCAAATAGACAAGTGAATTTTATAGTAAAATCCGAAAATATATGGACATTTCAATGAACAACAATCCCACACATGCTCTCGCTGGTGAGGCGGGGAATCATGGCGAATACCTATAAATCAACGCTATGAATGCCTTTTGGTATTCAGCGGGTGTAAAGTTAAGGAATTTCCGGCATATATGAAAGGCTCTTTAGTCCCGTGAATCAACGCCAAATACGCGTTTGGTATTTGTCGGGGACGATATGTTTATAGCTAAGCGTTCTACCCTTCTCTTTAGTCCCGTAGGGACGATATGTTCGTTTTTCTATGTCGTTCCTACGGAACTCAAGAGAGGGGACCCGTTTTTTTTATAAACATATCGTCCCTACGGGACTAAATATAGGATAGTTTCAATCACCATGCGAATTGAGAAGCACTAATAGAATCATAAACGTTTTCTTAACTTTACACCTATGGAGAATCATGGCGAATACCATACGGGGAATCATGCAGCATGCCACACGGGGAATCATGCAGCATGCCACACGCGCATGCTGCCAAGCGCATTCATACCCGGGGAGCGCCTACAGGCGTTCATACCGTTGATTTCTTGATTTGGCGTATTCGCCATGATTCATACCCGGGGAATGACTAAAGACGAATGCGCGTATGGCATTCGCCATGATTCATACCGTTGATTTCTTGATTTCTTCTTAACCTCGCCAACATCCAGGTAATTATGGCTTTCACTATAAGAAACTCTTTTTAATGAGATCGTCCTTCAGATATTGTTCGTTTCCAATTTGAAATTGATGCACGAGGGTAAACGTGTTATACTAATTTATCCTGATTGGTCAAGTAAACAACACTGTGTTTCTTTTACAGGCTATTCAATTTTCGCGTTTTTCTTGATATTTACTTTAGTTTGGACAGTTTCTATCTGTTTCATGTTGAGTTTTCAAACGACAGTCTATTTTGGACAAGTTCCAATATCAATGGAACCCCAAGAAAATGCTGCACTCCGCTGGAGCAAAGAGAGTTTCCGTTTTGCCCGTTGTGTCTTAATTTGATAACATAAGTGGTGAACCAATTTCTTATATAGTAAAGCCTATAATTAATGGGACACTTCTGAGCATCAACCTGTTAGTTTGTGCAGATGCGGACACAAACTAAATGAAGATTAAAAAATAAATTGGGTAATATAGCGAGGTTAGGAAGAAATCAACGGTATGAATGCCCTTTAGGCATTCCCCGCCTCGCCAGCAGAGATGCACACCTGCTGCTGGCAAGGTTTCCTAACCTTGCCAATTACCGAAATATTTACTTAAACTTCATACAGTTTGTGCTACAACACCCCCAGTAGGTTCGGTTTTCTAACCGAACCGAACATAATGTCCAATTAATTCTAAAGCCTACTATATTAACTCATGTTTGAAAAATTGTCCAAACTTTAGTCAATTTGGGACATTTTATGCGTTTCTTTAGATGGGGGTCGATATAACGATTAAAATCCTTACGCGAAACTGCTTAGGAATACCATTGTATCTGAGGGACTCTTGAGCCTTGGCTGCCATAACAACACCTTTCAAAAACTATAGATATATGAAGTAAAAAGAATAGGACATAAATAAACTCGGACGCTTCCCTATTTACAACGTCCTTATGTTTACTCAATACGAGTTCTATAGTAAAAACCATAATTATTTACACACTATGAATCAACGTCTTATGAGCGTATGGCATTCGACGGGTTCGGTTTCCTAGCTGAACCGGTGTTTATTCAATCTCATAGATGTTGTTAGGAAACCGCATCTACTGGGAAGTGTGAACATATTTTCGGATTTTACTATAACACCGTTCATCTGTTGGGGAAAGTAGTGTCGAATTGATGGTTATAAGATTTACAGGTACATCTGGAACCCCGTAATCTTTTGATCATTCCAGTACCGCATCTGAAAGCAAAGTACTATCCTTTTCGGACAATAATGTCTCTAATATATAGGAAAAGGAGAAATTGTTTCATGAGCGCAGAAGAATTAAAAGATGCGGAAGATGCTGAACTAATAATTGCGGTGCTTGCAGACAATCTCAAAGCATTTGATGAATTGGTGCTTCGGTATCAGCGAGCGATGCTGACCGTAGCACAACAAATCGTTCGGAATCCAACGGATGCAGAAGATATTGTCCAAGACGCTTTTCTACTCGCTTTTGAAGCACTACCTCAACTTGAGAATCTGAATCGGTTCGGTTCATGGCTTTATTCAATTACACGTAACCGGGCACTGCGATTTATGAAACGGGCGAGTAAGTTTCAACTGCATGAGGATATAGAGGCAGAATTACAAGTAGAGGCAGATCCCGCTTCTTCTGATCCAGCAAAAATTTTAGTTCAGCAATCTACTCATGAAGCCATTAGAGATGCAATTAATTCATTACCACCTGAATTTCAGGAGGTTATCAAACTCTATTACTGGGTGGATATGCCGCAGAAACGTATTGCCGAATTTTTATCGCTTCCCTTAACGACTGTAAAATGGCGGCTGCACAAAGCAAAAGATTTACTAAAATCACTTTTAGAAAAACGAGGGTATGGAGAGATATTATAACAAGCGAGAGGAGACGAAGTCCGACTGATAAGGGGGATTTAGGGGGGCTTCCGAGTGCTAACTGGGTTCAAAAGAAAAACATTACACATTAAGAGGTATCTCACATGGAACAGGAACGACAACAGGAAATTCGCGGACTATTTCAGATGCTGGATCAGACAGCGAAAATCGCTGAAGATGCCATATTGACAGAAAACTATAAGGATAGTGAAAGTCGATGCATTTCCCAATTTAATAAAGTTTTACAACGACTGGATGAGATGAATGTCGTCCCTAAGGATCTCTTTGATCCATTACAAGAAGATGCAGCTTTTGGCGAAATAAGTATTGCCTGCAATCATCTTGCAGCCTACCTAAGTGAGGGATTAGGGACATCATCCGATCTAAAAGGAATGATGACGAACATTCTGGGTAAAAAATTTATTGACGACGTAAGTGAAGATTTAAAGGAAGGAAAAATAGGTGTTCTGATTCGCAAATCTATGCCGCAATTCCTCACAGAAGCTACATTGGACGATATAAAAGAATCATTCAATGTAGGTGAAGCGGGGCAGTTAACAGTGGCAACAGAACTTGGGAACATTGATATACAAACATCACAAAGCGATACTATCGGCGTTACCGTCCGCCGTTCTGCGCAACTAAAAGTTGATAAACATGCCGTTGATATCCTTAAGGATTTTGATATAAGTTTTGACCACCAAGATAAAAACCTTCATATTGACGCGAAATTCAAAGGTAGCAAAAGATATTGGGAAAAAATTGCCAGCCGTTTTGACATACATTTTGAAATAAGAGTGCCGCAGCGTTACGATGTTAATATGCAAACCGAAAAAGGTGATATTTCTGTTGCCAATGTAGAGGGTAAAGTTAGCGCCAAAACGATTAGTGGTGAACTACAGTTTGAAAATATCACTGGGCCAGCTATTGGGTATACCTCCAAAGGTAATGTCAAGCTGATAGGATGTAAAGGAGATGTTTATCTTCGAACTACACAAGGCAATATAGAGGTTAATGAACACATCGGGACACTTGACACGATGGCGTCTAAGGGAAATCTTTTGCAGACCAATGTTCTTGGACATATCTCAGGACAAACCGCTAATGGAAATATAAGACTTAGCCGTTGCAAAGGTGGAGCGGAAGTCGAAACTACTGATGGAAATATAGAACTTGAAACCGAAGGGACTGTCGCTGCCAAAACCGCGAAGGGGGCTATTGATGCCAAAATTTCTGGGCAGCTTCAGGAAGATTCTGTTTTAGACGCAACCGGCGGTAGTATCTCTGTTTCGCTCATCCCAGAGATTGACGTAAAAATTGATGCAAAAAGCAGTGGTGGCCAGATCACAACCGAATTTCCAGTGACTATGGTTGTCCAAGGCTCGCTTAAAATAGGACAGTTGCACGGGGACATCAATGATAGCGGTCCCCTTTTGACACTTCGCTGCGTTGGGGGCGATATTAAGATGACAAAACAGAATAGAACATAAGCATGCCTGTCAACGCCATAGACGCATTCGTTAATCCGCGATTCTGACAACACGTGTGGACAGGATGACCGTTTTTCTTGCAATGTCTATAGTTGTAAAAAAGTCAGTCTTCTTAAGCCATGCGGCGTAAAAAGGCGGATAAAAATATAATTATCAGTCCCAAAATAATAACAATGTTCAACCACGGTGCAGGTCTTTTCTGAAAAACCGCAAAAACAGGATAAGGGAAGGTTAATACAATTGCAAGCGTATATATCAGAAAAACGATAAAGAATTTGACAGCTAAGACAAGTATGTAAAGCGAGTAATCTACATCAACAGATTCTGCAGCAGAGGCTCGAGCAGTTCTAAAGAAGGTGATAACGTTATACAGCCCAGATATAAGTACAGTCAATAAGGTGGGCCAGACTATTCCACTGAAGCGTCTGAGTGCGGAGGAAATAAGAGTATCTGGGGCAGGAGAACGATTGGCAATTGGGATGAGGACAACACGGAAAAAGAAAAAACCGCCTATTAGTAAGACGACAGAACCGACATGCAACCATTGGAGCAAAGGTTTAAGGAACATTATTAAGATTCTAAAGAAAGGCAAAATCGTTATCAGTTATCAGTGTTTTGCCTGATAACTGATAACTGATAACAATATTTGTGGATTACACTACTGGTTTTCCACCTATTGGATTGAAGCAGGAGCGCGATTGTTTGCAGGCGTTAGGAGACACAAATTGATCGTCGGGACCGACCACCTGCATTGTGCAATTGCACCAATAATGCGTTCCCGGATTTTCTTCAACGAGATTCTGCAAGTTGCCACCGGGAATGTAAATTGCCTTCGTCCGGAGGTCCTGGCATATAGGACGATTAAAAATTGGGAGTGTTTTTCCCTCTAACATATTCTTCCTCCTCTAACTGACTGCCATCATTGCAGTGCGACTGACAAGATTCTGGGTTAAGGTGACTTTATACACGTTATCGTTCATGGGTTGTGCATCCTTAACAGCTTCTGCGCCTGCCTTCATGCTGACCGATTCGTTTATCATTTTACCAGTGAGAGCAGTTTCAGCTTCTGCGGAACGCCATGGCGCAGGCGCAACACCACCGAGGATGACACTTGCTGTTTGGCATGTCTTCCCCATCATCTCAAAAACACCCGCGACGCTTGCCAATGCAAAGTCGGGCGCACCTTTTTCCCGCGCTTTCAAATAAAAACTCTTTGTATTCGGTTTAGGTTGTGGCACCTGAACTTCAACAACGATTTCATTCGGTTCAAGCACGTTTTCCCGAAACGGATTTGCTGCTGGCAAGGTAAAGAATTCCTCAACTTTTAACGTTTTCTCGCCTTCTGGCCCCGCAATTTTGAGAGACGCGTTGAGTGCGATTAGCGCAGGAGCAATGTCCGAGGGATGCACAATGTAGACCGGATCCCCACCAAGGATAGCGTGATATTTGCTCAAGCCATTAACAGCATAACAGATGTCTCCACCTTTCTTGAGACAGTTGACGGTCTCATCTCGATAATACCAGCACCGAGGACGTTGGCAGAGATTACCACCGAGTGTGCCCACGTTCCGAATCTGGGGTGTCGCTACGGATGCTGCTGCCTGTGCAAGCACAGTGTAGTGTTGCTGAATCGTTGGGTGCATTGCAATATCGGCGACAGTGGCTAACGCACCGATTTTTAAGCCCGATGCATTTGCGGATATGCTATCCATTCCAGGCAACGTCTTAAGATTAACCAGTGTTTTCGGGGTTTCAATGTACTCTTTGAGTTCACTGAGCAGATCAGTCCCGCCTGCTATCATCATTACTTCGCCCCATCCGCTGTCACTCAGTAGTGAGGTAACCTGTTTCAGACTGGTCGCGTTAACGTAACTAAATTTATCCATTGTTTACCTCCTTATGCTTTCTTCTCAGCAAGTGCGGTGAGGACTTTATCTGGTGTTATCGGCAGTTCCCGAATTCGGACACCAATCGCATTGTAAACAGCATTGGCGATTGCGCCAAGTGTCGGAATACATGGTGGTTCACCGACACCCGTAACCTTCCGATGCGTATCAAAAACGATTGATTTGATTTCAGGTATCTCAAAGGTTCCAGGAACCTTATAATCTTCAAGGTTAGCATTGAGCATTCGTCCGGTTTGTGGGTCCATGATACGCTCTTCAAGGAGCGCTTGTCCTAATCCCATGATAACGCCGCCATTTATTTGGCTTTCCGTTGTTAAACGGTTAATGGCTAAGCCGCAATCTTGGACAGCAACGATCTTGAGCACTTTCACGTGACCTGTTTGGGTATCAACTTCAACTTCAGCAAACTGCGTGCCTGCAACACCGCCTTGTCGGAGTTCTTGATCCCAATTTCCGCCTTCGCTAATACTTTCCTGTCCGAGTAGACCTGTAGCCTGGCGCCACGCAACTGTCTTTGTCCTATCAGAAGCGACATAGATAGTACCAGTTCCCACACGCAGGTCATCCACTGGTGCCTGCAATAATGGGCCGACGTGTTCAAACAACTTTTGTTTTGCTGCTGCCGCTGCGGTTTTAATAACCGGTGCGACAGATGCAGTCGTTTGACTTCCACCACTACCGCCGGAGGGTAATCCAGGACCGCTATCGCCTATTTTTACCGAAATATCGGTGGGTGAGAGTCCCAACTCTTCTGCAACAATAATAGCGATGGCAGTCCGAATACCGGTGCCGATGTCTTGTGTACCAGTAACTGCTTCAACGGTACCGTCAGCGTTGATGGTAACACGCGCTTGCGTGCCTCTACCGCCGCCACCGCCCCATAAGCCGCTACCGACACCCATACCGCGCTTTTTTACACCCATTCCTGAACCCGGGACGCTGTTACGACGATGCCATCCAATTTCCTGTGCGCCGAGGGTATATTGTGCTTGACGCACCTCATTTGAGTCATTAATACGTCTGAATTCAAGCGGGTTCATGCCCAGTTTTTCTGCAAGTTCATCCATCAACGAATCCATTGCAAAGGCACCTTGTGGATGTCCTGGGGCACGCATTGCACGCTGGTTGCCTGCATTGACAGCAACGTTAAACCGTTCGGTTCGCCTATTTGGGACATGATAGACATAAGGTGCTTGGAAGCCTGCGCCACTGGAGATACCACCCGTACCGTAGCCGCGCATATCATAGGCGATAAGTCGCCCATCGCGCGTCGCACCTGCCTTTACGTGCTGTGTCATTGACGGTCTGTTTCCCGCGACAAGGTGTTCAGCTTTCCGCGTCAACATTAATTTAACCGGTCTGCCGGTCATGCGGGACAATTGTGCAGCAGTATGTCCTTCTACTCCGGGACCAAATTTACTGCCGAAACCACCTCCCATGTGTTCGGTAATAACCCGTACCTGATTTGCGGGAAGTTGAAAGCGACGTGCGAGGTCGTTTCGGACTCCGAAAACTGCCTGTGTAGATGCCCAAATGGTTAGGTTCTGTTCATCTGTCCATTCTGCAACATGTCCGTGTGTTTCCAAGCAGACGTGTGTTTGGACAGGTGTGTGATAGGTAGCTTCTACTGTAACAGCAGCTTCAGCGAATCCTGCGTCCACATCACCATTTTTGTTTGTCCCAGGATTACTCTGATTTCCCTTCCAGTCATCTCTAATTTGCGGTGCGCCTTCTGCCATCGCATCCGCTTCCGTAACGACGAAAGGTAATTCTTCCAATTCAACATAAATCAATTGTAGTGCGTCTTTAGCGATGTCGT
Source organism: Candidatus Poribacteria bacterium (assembly GCA_965221425.1). Classification (GTDB taxonomy): domain Bacteria; phylum Poribacteria; class WGA-4E; order WGA-4E; family WGA-3G; genus MSPOR6. The sequence goes on from OZ244889.1 coordinate 4,667,265, forward strand.
CAGTTTCCGCTGCAACTGCAGCGATCTCTTGTCCTTGATAACGGATTTTCCTGCCGACTTCAATTAATGGAATAACCGCTTTGACACCAGGCAATTCTTCAGCACGGGTTAGATCAAGATCCGTTACGTTTGCATGCGCAACTTCAGATCGTAGGATACGTCCGTAGAGCATTCCGGGTCTATTGATGTCAAAGGTATACTTTGCTTTTCCTGTAACTTTATCCTTACCGGACAAACGGGTAATTCGCTTGCCAATAAGCCGAGACTGGCTCGCTTCTCCCCATGATGCCATCTGTTTTCTCCTTTTAATACATAACGCGTTCACAGACTACAACCCTATGAAGGGTGCTTTGTTGAAACTACATCTTCTCTGAAGCAGTTTCTACAGCGTCGAATATGAACGGGTAAGTGCCGCAACGACAAGTATTGCCCGATAAGCCATCCTTAATCTCTGCGATCGTCGGTTTTTTGTTTTCGTTCAAGAGTGCTACTGATGAGACAATGAAACCGGGAGTGCAGAACCCACACATCATTGCGTCATGTTTGATAAATGCTTCTTGCACCGGATGTAGGTCATCTCCGTTCGCAATGCCTTCTACGGTCGTAATCTGCTTGCCTTGTGCATCCATTGCAAGCATCATACATGCGTACACAGCTTTGCCATCAACCAAGACAGTGCATCCACCGCATTCACCTCTGTCACAAATAAGCTTAGCACCAGTCAAATCAACACTGTTTCCACCTGTATCTATTCCGTCGCGCAAGACTGTCAACAATGTGGTGCGTGCTTCAACTTCAATCTGATATGCCTTCTCATTGATGTTCAACTGAATTTTCGCTGTGGAGACTGCTCCATCGGTTTGTGCCTCTGCCGTTTCCGAATCACCGACTAAGATTGCCGGCGCAACGGTTGCAGCAACGGTTCCAGTACCTACGCCTTTCAAAAAACTCCGTCGCGAAATATTCGTTCCCTGTTTTTCCTCTTTTTCTTTATCTGACATGCGTTCCCTCCTTTGTTGGTGTATATCTAAATACGAAAATAAACCAATATATAAAGTCAATTCTCCTTGATCTAACGCAGATGAAACGTCTATATTCTTTAATTTAGTAGAATTTATCACGTTTCACTTTTTTTAGCAAGCGAAAATTGTAGAGGGTGTGTAAAGTTTTTGTTATAGTAAATCCGAAAATATGTGGACATTTCAATGAACAACAATTTTCACCATAACGCTGGCGCGGTTTCCTAACCTTGCCAATGTCCGGGTAATTGTGGATTTCACTATAATAACCCAAGTTGCTATTTATAAGTTTTTAGACACACAGACGCCATTTTTAATAGAGAACAGTTCGCTATTGGTGAAATAGTGTAGCGCAAACTTTCAGTTTGCGTACCAATATGCACAAACTAAATGAAGATTAAATAAATATTTCGGTAATTTCTTTAGTCCCGTGAATCAACGCCAAATACGCGTTTGGTATTTGGCGGGGACGCAATGTTTATAGAAAAATGTTGTCCTTCCCCTCTTGAGTTCCGTAGGAACGGCATATTTATTGTTGATGTGCTTCAAAACATATCGTCCCTACGGGACTAAGAGATGAGGTTGTCCGCGCTGTTATAAACATATCGTCCCCGACAAATACCAAACGCGTATTTGGCGTTGATTCACGGGACTGAAGAGCACTTAATATGTTTTGAATATACATAATGAAAAATTACCGAATTAATAACTTAATCTTCATAAAGTTTGTGCTACTGCGTGGCAACTTAGGTTATAATAGAGAGAAAATAGAAGAAGCTCAATATTTTGAAAACATGCAAACCGTATACGGTATAAAACGTTTAGAAAAAGGCTATCAGGTTGGAAATGGTGTAATTGAGAACGCATGTCAACATATTTTCGGATTTACTATAACAAAACTTTACACACTCAGTATTTTTACTCATAAAAAACTTGCATAAAATTCCATAATAAGGTATCCTTTTTAAAACTGATTGTGTCTTGCTCCATCTTCTAAGAGATATGAGGATTAATCAGGACCTTTGAAACACTGGAGGAATCTGGATGGCGCATAAACTATCCATTGTGATTCCGATTTACAATGAGGCTGAGCATTTAGAGGAAATTTTACGACAAATAAATGCGGTCGAAATCGGGATGGAAAAAGAACTTATTCTGGTTGATGATTGTTCAACGGACGGGACGCGCGAGATTTTAGAGAAACTCCAAAATTTAGCTGAAAATACTGCTAAAATTTTTTACCACGAAATAAACCGTGGCAAGGGGGCAACCTTGCGAACCGGTTTTCAACATATTACAGGCGAAATTACCCTCATACAAGATGCAGACTTAGAATACGATCCCCAAGATTACCCGAAGTTACTTGAACCTATTTTGGCTAACAAAGCCGATGTCGTTTATGGATCACGATTTATGGGAGGACGACAAGAAGGTTTGTTACGGAGTTATCTTGCGAACCGATTTCTTACCTTTCTGTCAAACCTTGTAAACGGGACAAAATTAACAGACATGGAAACCTGTTATAAGGTCATTAAAACTGATATTCTGAAGGATATTTCGCTCTGTTCAGATAGATTTGGTTTTGAGCCAGAGATTACTGCGAAATTAGCGAAACGTAAGTGTAATATCGTTGATGTCCCGATAAGTTATCGCGGTAGAGACTACCATGAAGGTAAAACTGTCAGCTGGAAAGACGGTGTTGCAGCGGTTTTTCATATTCTCAGGTTCCGTTTTTTCTCTTAATTTCACCAACAAGGAGCATCAATTAACAAACTGTGCTAAAGGTTAAGAGACTATGGGAAATTTGCAGAATCTACTTAAAGAGGTTGACGATATTCTGAATTCGTCTGGTGATTTACAAACACAATCTGCTTTAGCACAATTAGAAAAACAAGATGATGAACTTCTCAAGGCATTACAGCAATACTTTCAGTACGATACTTTTCGGCATGGACAACGAGAAATTATCGAAGCGATTTTGAATGAGGAGAATGTTTTTGCGGTATTTCCAACTGGACACGGAAAATCTTTATGTTACCAGTTACCTGCATTAATGCTACCGGGAACAACAGTTGTTGTTTCACCGCTCATTTCGTTAATGAAAGACCAGGTAGATGCTCTAAAGGCACGGGAGATAGAGTCTGTATCGCTTATAAATAGCACTTTAAGTTGGGAAGAATATCGCCTTGAAATAAATAGATTAAAACAAAGTAAAATAAAACTACTCTATATTTCTCCAGAACGTTTACGCAGCCGTAGGTTTTTAGATATTCTGAATTCTGTACTTATCTCTCTATTTGTCATTGATGAGGCACACTGTATTTCCCAATGGGGACACGATTTCCGTCCAGCTTATCTTTCAATCTGTGATGCTATTGACACACTTTATCCGCGTGCAATCGCCCTTTTCACAGCGACTGCAACGCCAGACATCCGAGAAGATATACGGCAGATACTGAAAATCCCTGAACCAAGACCATTTGTAGAGTGTATTGCACGACCTAATCTGAGGCTATCGGTTCACGAGATTGAAGAAGAGAAACAGAAATATTCATTGCTTGAAGAAAAAATAAAAACGCTTAAAGGAAATGGTATTATTTATGCCGGACGTAGAAGTGAAACAGAAGAAATTGCCGATTTTCTTCAAAAGCAAGGATACCGTGCGGATTATTACCATGCAGGACGTGAGCTGCACGAACGCAAACAGATACAGGAAGCCTTTTTTGATGACAGCGGAAATGGGTTAGACATCGTTGTTGCTACAAATGCTTTTGGAATGGGGATTGATAAACCGAATGTTCGGTATATTATTCATTGGACAATGACTGGCACTCTGGAGGAATACTGTCAAGAAGTTGGGCGCGCTGGTAGAGATGAAAAAGATTCAGATTGTCTCTTATTCTATTTTCATGAAGACCAAAAGTTACACAAATGGTTCATCAAAGAGAGTGCTCCTGACAAACCTTCACTTCTTAAACTGTTACGAACACTGGAAAATTTGAAAGGTACAGGACAATATCGATTGGTGGCGATGGATGAATTGGAGTTAGAGGTTGGTTTTAAGCAAGCAAAAATACAGGTTGGACTTTCCTATTTGGAAAAACAAGAACTCCGTTTTCTAAAAAGATGGTATAACGTTCCGTCTCAAATTTCCATCCGGTTGAGAACACAACCTGCGGACGGAACATCAGGTCAGTCTGAACTTTATACACATCTGCGTCAACGGCGAGTGACAGATATTTTAAGTTTTTGCCGAGACCTTGAACTGAGTCCAAAGTGGGTCATGGAACAACTCGCTGAACTTCAAAGTGAGGGACACCTTCTGTATTGGGGTAAAGATGATCTCATGCTGATTGAATTGCTACAAGATAGTGAACTTTTGTCAACTCTCTCTGAAGAACAGATGGGGCTTGGAGACTTTGTAAAAAACAAACAAAGCATGATTTATAAAATGGACCACTATGCGTTATCTGCTGAGTGTAGAATGAAATTTATTCGTGACTATTTTGGAGAGAAGGAGGTCCCAGAAGATTATCGGTGTGGGACATGTGATAACTGCTTGACAAATGCTGTGATGTAATCTTTTGCGCGGATATTATACTCTTAATGGAATTATATTTTGCGGAGTGCTTCTTGAAAAACGGATTGGAGAGAAATACCATTTTGTTCGGCAAGGGATTTGCAATCTTCATATTCAGGCACTGTCTTGATTAGATCGCCGTTTAAGTAACCGCGTTTGGCTCGGACAGGCCCCCATTGGGTATTGATTTCAACATAATCACGATTGAGTATTATACGATCAGCAGCGTAAAATCGAACACCGAAGGTTGTTGTTTCTGTTAGAAGGACTTTTATGAGTAGGTCTCGTATGTTTGATGGACAGAGTACATTTATTTTTATTGCGGCTCTGCCTTTCTTCATAAGAATAGGAACGAAGAATACATCCAATGCCCCATGCTCAAAAAGTTTTTCCATCACGTAGCTCGAAATTTCGGGGGACATGTCATCTACATTCGTTTCAATGATTTCTATACAGTCACTGAATCCGAGAACAGAGTCGTGTGAGGTAAGAGGTTCTGAATGGTCCTGTCTATGATGTTTAACACTGTTCAAAGATGATTTTTTGCCGATACAGATACGCAGGAGGTTTGGCTGCATATCAAGGTCTCTGGTGCCCGCACCGTAACCGATTTGGTTAATGGTCATATTGGGCATAACTCCAAAACTTTTGGCGAGTGTAGTGATGATAGCTGCACCTGTAGGTGTAACTAATTCTTTAGGGATGTCAGTTTGACGGACAGGGACTCCGTGTAAAAGTTCCATTGTGCCTGGCACAGGCACAGGCATCATACCGTGCGCACATTTAACAAAACCACGACCAAGTGAGAGAGGAGAAGCATAAACCTCTTTAACGCCAAGTTTGGCTAAACCGATGACAGCACCAACAATGTCCACGATAGAGTCAATTCCGCTAACTTCATGGAGATGGACTTTGGCTTTATCAGTGTTGTGTACTTTCGCTTCAGCTTCAGCGAGTCTGTCGAATATCTGTTTAGCGGTATCACGAATGTTCGTTTTGAGGTCACTTGCATCCAGTAGATTAAATATCTCAGAGAGATGCCTACTGGGACCGTGGACGTGTTTATGGTGATGTCCTTCGTGTGAATTCTCGGAAGTTTCAACTATTGCTTGTGTACCTGTGATACCTTGTTTTGTCGCTTTCTGGAAATGGAGACTGAATTCAACGTCTAAATTTAATTTTGCAAGTTCAGTTGTTAGTATCTCTGGGTCAACTCCCGCATCAATGACAGCACCGAGAACCATATCGCCACTAATACCGGAGAAGCAGTCAAAATATACGATTTTCACTGGGGAGTTCCTTTGGCTGAACGGTCAGAATTGAGGCAATGAGTCTATGAGTTGTTGCAGAACTTGCTAAAGTCCTGCAACATACTCTTAATCTGTAATTATTCGTTTATCTTTTGGACATAAGTGAGGTGAAATACTAATATTTTTGGAACAGTTCCTTCAATAACTCTTTCGGTTCGTTCCGTCTGAGCTTATTGAGAGCTTCAACTTCAATCTGCCTAACCCGTTCACGACTGATTTCAAGTTTTGTACCAATATCAGCAAGTGTATATTCGGTACCGTCAATTAATCCGTAGCGAAGAACAATGACATGGGTTTCGCGTGGGTTGAGTGTTCTGTTAAGAACTTCTTCTAACGCTTCAATTTTAGAGAAGTTAACTAATTCTGTTTCAGGTGTGATTTGAGAGTTATCCGGGATTATATCCCGAATTGGCACTTCTGGCACTGTTTCATTAATCGGTGCATCTAACGAAATAGGGTCTCTCGTTGCCTGCAGGATTTCATCAACCTTTTTTTCAGAGAGTTTAACCTCTTGGGCGACCTCTTTAATGGTAGGTTCTCGACCAAGTTTTACAGTGAGATTGGACTGCACCTGCTTGATTAGTCTCCGTGTTTCCCCGATGTAGCACGGAACCCGAATAATCTGTCCTTGCTGGTCTAATGCGCGTTTAATTGATTGCATTACCCACCAAGTGGCATAGGTGCTGAAACGGTATCGGAGTGTATGGTCAAATTTCTCCACCGCTTTCATGAGTCCGATGCTTCCTTCCTGCATGAGATCAAGGAAGGTCAAAGCTGTCTTATTAAAATGATGTTGTTTTGCAATACTTGCGACTAATCTGAGATTCGCCTCAACAATTTTCATTTTTGTGCCGTGAGCAAGTTTGTCCGCTTCTATAAGTTTCACCAACAATGTTTTGAGATGTTCTAATTCAGATTGAAGCGTTTCCAAAAGCGGATTTAGTGTGCTTGTAGTCCACTGGACTTCTAAGGTTTGCCTAATCTGTGTGTACGCAATTTCATCTAACATATCTGGAGGCAGTTTATTCAGAAGTTGTACTATTTCATACTGTGTCACCGAAAAAATTTCAAGCAAACGTATCTCTTCTTCCTTCTCAAGTGGCACTGCTTCAATGACAGAATTGCGTTCCGGACTATGCGAAAACGGATATTGTTTTGTGGTTGACAACCCTATTTTTTCAGGGTTTTTGTGTGCTGTTTCAATGCTGGTACGGATTAAACCTTGTGCGTATGCTCGGAACTTTTTGCCGCGTTCAGGTATCCAACTTTCAATTGCTTTAATAAGAGCAAGGTATCCTACCTGCATTAATTCGGGAGACATTGCTGCAGGGTATTCTGGAGCATTCACATATTTTTTCAGGAGGTGCAGATTACCTATAAGAATTTTCGACTTTACATTTTCTAACTTTTTTTGTTTTTTTTCCAATTTTTGTAGTATATCTTCTATAGGTAGAATATACGTCGAAATTTGATCTATAATTAGTTTATGATCTTTTTGAGCCGGTTTTAGATTTTGTTCTGGAATACTGCGGGTTCTTATTGGAATTTCTAATATATTTATTACCCATTTGGGAAATTTTTTGAAGTTCGACGCAAAAGCTTGTATGCCCTCTTGATAAGTTTCAAAGAGTGCTTTTTCTTGTTCCGCTTCCAATAACGGGGTTTTCGCGATAGTCTGAAGATAAGCGAAGGTCTCATCCTTTACAGGGGTAGTATTCTCCTCTTTTTTCTCTTCAGCGGAAAACGGATCATAATCAACTGAATCAGCAGGGTAAAAATCTTTCATTTTCGTATTTCCTTATATTAATGCAAAGTTTGTTCACTTTGCATATACACTAATTAACCGTTTATGTTCCAAGCATCTCGGATAGACAACCATTGGTAAATATTTCGTTGCCTAATTCCACAATAATATTTTAAAACTTCAACTTACGTTAAAAGTAAAAAAACGTCTAAAGTTAATGTTTGTTACAAAGTGTTGATAGTATCTATTTACCAGTGGAACTTATAAAAAACCAAACAAAATGGAGGCAATTTATGCATGAAAAATCGCAAAAAGATGTAGTTCAACGTTTATTAGAAGGCGAGTCTTTCGCTAACGAAGACTTAACCAATGTAGACTTAGCAAACCAATCACTTGTCGGTGCAGACTTTTCAGCGGCAAATTTAAGTGGTGCCAATCTTAAAAATACTGATTTAACGGATGCGAATCTAAACGATGCCAACCTCACTGGGGCAGACCTATCTGGTGCAATTCTGCTGCGAACCTACTTAGTCGGAGCGAATCTAACAGAAGCAACACTGGAAAATGCTAACCTATTTGGAGCGTTTCTGAGTGGAAGCCTTCTATCTGGCACTAATTTTCGCGGTGCTGATCTCCGGCGAGCAACGCTTGGATGTCCGCAATGCGTTCCTACTGCTCCTTTTGGCAACCTTACGACTTTTGAAAATGCTAACCTGGCAGAAGCGATTTTTGGTGAAATTAAATTAGAAGGTATCGTTTTACTGGGCGCAAATTTCAAAGATACGTATCTTTATGAAGTAGATTTATCGGAAGCGATCTACCGCGAATCCGACCTGGAGGGTGCTATCACCAAACAGGGACGAAATTGAGGTATTATTCTGTTGCTTCCGCGTAGCACAAGCTGTTAGATTGTGCTTGTGAAAACGCAAACTAACAGCTTGCGCTACAAATATTGGCTAATTATCAACATATTTTCATTAAAGACAGTGTTTCTATGTCTAAAAACTTATAAGTAGCAACTTGGGTTACGTATAATTCTTTTAAAAAGAAAAACATTATACTATCAAAAGAATAAAACCGATATAATATTGTTGAAATGTTAATTTAACTTGTATTCTATTGAGACGTGTTTAAATCCAATTAGTTTACAAATGCGTGATTTTTTAGCGTTTTTATATACTGGTCACTAATTCGTCAAAATTATCCGAAAATCTGCTGTTGGCATAACTTGTGGTAAAGTCCACCTTTTTCCAACAATTTTGCATGGTTTCCACTTTCCACAATTTCACCATCGTTAATAACTAAAATGTTGTTGGCACGCATTACCGTTGAGAGGCGATGGGCGATAATAAAACTGGTTCTGCCCTCCATAAGGTTCGTTAAAGACTTTTGGATGATTGCTTCTGATTGTGTATCAAGTGCTGAAGTTGCTTCATCAAGGATAAGAATTGGTGCATCTTTCAGGATCGCGCGGGCAATAGAAATACGTTGCTGTTCTCCACCTGAGAGGTTGCCCCCTGCTTCTCCTATTGGGGTGTCATAGCCGTTTGGCATATCAGAAATAAAACCGTGGGCGTTCGCTTTTTCTGCTGCCGCGATGATTGCGTCTCTTGTCGCGCCCGGGGCACCGTATCCGATATTTTCTAAAACGGTGCCATCAAAAAGAAACGTATCTTGTGGAACGAGGGCGATATTTTTTCTCAACGATGTCAATGTGACTTCATCAATGGGAAAATCATCAATCAGAATTGTACCACTATCAACCGTATAGAACTGTAACAACAGGTTGAGAAGTGTTGTCTTTCCGCTGCCGCTTGGACCGACAAGCGCAATAATCTCTCCCGGTTGCGCTGTAAAACTAACATTTTTAATTACAGGGCGTTGTTGATACGCAAACGAGACATTTTGAAATTGGACAGTTCCTCGGACGCTGGGAAGCTCGCGTTTTCCATCTGTTTCACTACCAGACTCTCTTTCTAAATCAAGCAGTGGAAAGACCCGTTCTGCAGAAGCAAGACTTTGTTGTAAAACATTATTGACACTACCTATGGTCTTAATCGGTTTCAACATCAACCCGACCATAACAAGATAACTTGCAAACCAGCCAATAGTTAACTTGCCTTCTATGACGTTCCAACACCCAAGTCCCAAAACGGTTGCGGTTCCGATAGCCCCCATCCATTCAATAAGTGGTGGGAGAAGTGAAGCAAATCGCGCGCGGTGGATTGCTGAGTTGTATTGGTCAGATGTGATTGATTGAAATCTCTCCATTTCAATTTTTTCAGTGGTAAAACTTTTTATGATGTTGATTCCCGAAAGCGTTTCCTTGAGTTGTGAATAGATGTCCGAACTGCGTTCTTGAATCTCCGTGCTTGCTTTGCGAACGCGTGTCCCTACGCGTGAGATGGAATACGCAATCATTGGAAGCACTAACATAGCGAAGATCGTCATTTGGAAGTTTTTATAGAGCAACACTGCACCAAAAACGGAGACCTGAATAATTGCACGCATTATTAATGCTGTCGCGGCGACTGCCTGCTGCAACATTCGCACATCGTCAGTGGTTCGTGACATTACATCACCACTGCGGTGTTCTGAGAGGGTACCCAGTGGGGCTGAAACAATTTTTTCATATAGGTCATTTCGCACGCGAAAACTTAATTTATTGCCTACACGTTCCATCAAAAAATCGCTACCATAAACAAAAAATCCTCTTACAAAAACCAGAATGAGAAATCCTGCTAAAAGCCAAAAGAAGAAGCGAAGCGCGTCCTCTACATCTGCCAATGTAATTTGGAAACCTTTATATATATTCTCTATCAAAAAAATACGGATAGAAACAGGTTGAGTAAATTGACTGAAACCCTCTAATTCTTTTAGCGAATCGAGCGTATCTGCTAAAATCTGAATTGGTCCCAAATAACAAATATTGGCAACTAAAGCACAACTCATCGCTAATACAATAGAGCCCTTATAGGGAGCGAGATAACGTAGAAACCGAAAAAGGAGATTTTTTTGTTGCAAAGGGACAGCACCTTGACCAGAATGCCCAATCTTCATATTTATATTCTATTCTGAGACAATTATAGAAAATTGTCCTACTGTTTTTCAATAAACCTATAACCCCCAAACTGAAGAACCTTAATTTTTGAAGCAATACCCGGTTCACAACGGACATTCAGGTTTCGATTGTGGAAATCCATATTTTCAATAATACCGATTGCCAACGTTTCACCTTCCTCGTTTACCATTCCGACAAGACGTTGTTCAATGTAAGCGAGCGTTTCAGCGACAACAAATGATAAACTCAGATAGTTTTTCAGATTTTTAGTTGCAGATTGCGGCAGGTTTCTTCGCGCAATTAGGCTTACAGAGCGATGTCCCCACTCAGCATATAATATATCTTCTTCGGTAAGGCGAGTAAGAATCTCAAGTTCCTTCTGATTTGCGATTCTACCGTTGAAAAATGAAGTGCGCGCTCCCCTAATTTGTTCAAATGAAATTGTTTGAAGTTCACTGCCTGCGAAATATGCCTCAAACTTCACTTTACGATTTCTCTTACGTGCTTCACCGCTTTTAGTGCGTACCAACCTATGTGGGAGTAAATAGTGAATTGTTAAAAAATCTAAGCCGCTGTAGCAGCCAACAATCTTTTCCAAATCCTTGGATCGCCCAATGCAGACCAAATGATGTGGACGAATAAGATCAATTTTTTGCTGTTTTAATGCCACAGCAGCACCATCATGAACATATCCCGTTGTATCAACAACAGTAAATTCTGCACCAGCATTAAGTCCAGCATCTACCATCAATCGGGTTCCTGTTAAAATTGGAAGTAGATTGCGTTGTGGTGATAGTACCCCGACAAAATAGAGCACATCTGCTTTATAGTATAATTGCTCATCTCGGTTTTGCTGTGTATCCGTGGTTAGATTGGATTCCGTGCCAGAATTTACTTGGTTAGCAGTGTCATTTTCGGGACCTCCGAACGGCAAATGTGGCTCAGCACCGTTTGGTTTTGGCGCAAAAAGTTTCATGCCGATAGTGGTAGGGGGACCGATTTGGGATTGTCCTACATCCGCGTCAACAAACGCGACTTTCAATGACGCTGCGCAGGCATAATCAATTAGATAACGACAGAATGTTGATTTTCCTGCATCTGAAGCACCAAGGACGAGTACGCGGTGATTCGGCATTACAATACGACTTGCAAGCCTTTTCCAATCAGGATTAATTCGGTATTTGTGATTCATGACAGATAGCCTTTAATTTCCAAGGCTAAGTTCATATCGAAATGTAACACCGGGAAAGTTGAGGATGTCATCAAATTGTGGACTATGTTTTATACCGATGAGTTGTTCAAGTAAGGACGACTTTCTTTGCTTGCGGACGATTTTGGGAGTGCCTTCAATGTTACCGAGCTCTCCAGCAATTTTGATAGCATCTTGCAGGTTACCTAACTTATCAACCAATTTATGTGTGAGTGCTTGTTGTCCAGAAAAGATGCGTCCATCAGCGAGTTGGACGATTTCGTCTCGAGATAGATGTTCTTCACGCGATTTAAAGATTGCATCTACAAACTGATTGTAAACATCATCAACGGTACCTTGAAGAACACTTTTTTCCTCTTCGGTGAGATCGCGGAAAATTGAACCAGCATCTTTGAATTGACCGCTTTTAATAACTTGTTGCTCTAATCCGATTTTCTCATATAAACCCTTCATCTTAGTGAACTGCATGATTACGCCGATGCTACCGGTCAATGTTCCAGGGTTAGCAACAATAGTGTCCGCTGCACAAGCGATGTAATAACCGCCAGAGGCAGCTGTACCCCCCATTGAGGCAACTATAGGTTTTTTCAACTTTGTCAATTCCCGATGAATCTCTTGAACAGGTGCTACACTCCCACCCGGTGTATTAATACGGAGGACAAGTGCTTTCACACTTGCATCATCTCGGTAGGCGTGGATCAATTTTATGGGAGCATCTGATTTGGAGATGATGCCTGTAATATCAAGCACAGCGACTTTTTGGCCGATAGATGACGTCCCGACCATCATAATACGGACAATGACAGATAAGAAAAAGAGAACAACAATAACGGATATGATTATCAAAACACGTTTCTGTTTCATTTCTGTAGTTAGACGGATGCCATACTATCTTTAGAGCAGTTCTAAATGTTGGGGAGGTTCCCCGATTCACCGATATGTTTCTTTTCCTTAGGCGGAAAAATCACGACCCAAAATGTTTTGAGCAACCACTTTATATCGGAAATAAAGCACTGCGTTGCTACGTAGTGGAGGTCAAGTTCTAACTTTTTCGGCATTAATTCTGTTATATAAAAATGTTCTGGATCAATTTGTGCAGCTAATTTTTCTTCTTCGTTTCGGTTAGCAATTTGTGAGGGGCCAGTAATCCCGGGTTTCACAAGAAGCACTTGCTTTTGTGTTTTAGTGTAGTATTTAACATAATTAGGAGCTTCAGGACGAGGTCCGATGAGACTCATCTCCCCTTTGATGACATTGATTAGGTTCGGCAGTTCGTCTAATTTGGTAAAACGTAAAATTCTACCGATAGGTGTTACACGTGAATCTTTGTGAATTGTCAGTCCTCCACCTAACTGGTCAGCATTGATAACCATTGTTCTGAACTTATACATTTCAAAAATCGTTCCACCTCTGCCTACGCGTTTTGCCTTGTAAAACACGGGGCCGATGGATTGGATTTTGGCGAGTAAACTTCCAAGAAAGAATAAGGGAGCGGAAAGCAATAAAACTGTTACTGCAAAGAGAAGGTCAAAACTACGTTTTGCCCAATTTGAACGGATACGTAGACCTTCACTGACAGATGAACTATCCGAGGTCAGGGCTGCGTTTGCACTCTGAGAAGATTTATCAGTCGACTGATTTTGCATTTTACAGTAGATTTCAATTAAGACTCAACGTTGAGCAGCGAGATTTATAAGCGCCTACAGTCCAAAATTTATCTTACATTTTTTAGGCTATACACTCCTATCTGTTGCAGGTTCGGTTGTCTCAGTATCCTGGGCGGAATTGATGAGATGGCTTCTGATATCGGATTGATTATCTCTATCCGTATTTGTAATAAATGCACGGTTTGGTTCGTAAGTAGGCACTAATTCTTGGAATTTTGCGATAATTCCATCTGTATCAAGAGCCTCAGCCAATTCGGAAAGTTCCTCAATTTGTGAGAGTAGTTGTTTCTCCTCAATGTTTACCATTTTCGCTACGAAGATACGTTGATGTTTAGTTGCTGTGACGCCTTCTTGCGGCGTGAGAAGCTCTTCATAGAGTTTTTCACCTGGCTCCAAACCAGTAAAGTCTATCTTAATGTCCTTATCAAGTTCTAAACCGGAGAGTCTAATCAGGTCACGTGCTAAGTCAAGTATTTTGATAGGGTCTCCCATATCCAACATCAGAATTTCACCGCCATTTCCCATAGCTCCCGCTTGAATTAAGAGTTGGACTGCTTCGGGAATCGTCATGAAATAACGAGTTGCTTCACGGTGTGTAACAGTGACGGGACCGCCTTTGGCGATTTGTCGTTTGAAGTTTGGTAAAACGCTTGCTCGACTCCCGATGACATTACCGAATCGAACAGCAATAAATTTAGTGCCGTTTCGATTCGCTTTACATTGAATAAGTTTTTCTGTTACCCGTTTGGAGGCACCGTAGACACTCGTTGGGTTAACAGATTTGTCGGAAGACACAAGGATAAACGCCTCAACTTTATGCTTAATCGCAGCATCAATAAGATTCTGCGTGCCAAGTATATTATTTTTTACTGCCTCATCCGGATGAATCTCCATGAATTTAACATGTTTGTGGGCAGCAGCATGGAAAATGATATGCGGACGGTACCGCTTTGTAATCTGAAAAACTTTGGAATTATCTCGAATATCACCAATAATTAATTCACGGTTGAGTTGGGGATCAGATTCACGTAGTTCCATATCAATATGATATAAACTATTTTCACCTCTTCCAAAAAGAATTAGCAACTCAGGATTAAGTTTTGCTACTTGGCGACAGAGTTCGGAACCGATAGAACCGCCTGCTCCTGTGACCATCACCCGTTTGCCAGAAAGATATTTTGAGATTTCCGCTAAATCAACTGGCGTAGTGGAACGGTTAAGCAGATCTTCCAATTTTACTTCACGGATGTGGTTAATACTGACTCTATTTTCAAGTATCGCATGTATATTGGGGACGATCTTGAATTGACATCGCCGATATTCACACTGTCGGATAATATCCCGAATTTTTCCACCTGGCGCTGATGGCATTGCGATAATAACTTCTTCAATTTCACGTTTACGGGCAATGTATGTAAGATCACGCGTAGTGCCCAACACTTCCAGCCCCGCAATACTTTTGCCAACTTTTAGCAGATTATCATCAATAAACCCAACAGGTAGATACCCTTTTTCAGGATGACTTCGTAATTCTCTTAAGACCCCAATTCCAGCTGCACCAGCACCAACAATTAGGACTTTTGTTCGTGGCGATGCAACGTTTTTTGGTTTGCCTTCATGGAAAATACGATAGGAAAATTTTGCAAAACCGATTAACGACGCGTTGAAAAATCCATCAATTAGAAAGAAGGTCCAAGTATCAAATCGCTTCAGGAATGCCGATAAGCAGATAAGAACTAAGCTTGAGATTCCAACAGCGGTTATTAAGGAACGAAATTCTTTTACACCTGCATATTGCCAAATAGGTTTATAAATTTGAAAGCATAAAAAGGTAATAACGCGTACTAATGTTACAACGGCAGCAATACAGAAAAAGAGTTGAGAAGACGAAATCTTAGAAAGAATCGATATCTCATTAAACCGTGTTAAAATATCAAAGTCGAGTTGTCTGCAAGTAAAATAAGTTAATATGAATGCAAAATTAACAAGCAATATATCAATAACAATTGAAGAACTCCATTTTATTTTAGATTTTTCCATATTACCTCCTCATAATTGTAATTGGATGACTTCAAAATAAGCAACGTTATAAATTTTTATGTATAATACCTTTGACGAATATGTTGTATGAGAAACTCACCTTAACCTGTGAATCAACGCAGCGATTAGCGATACGGATTTCATTGATGTGTTTCCACTGCGTATAGTAAATCATATTTGCGATCAGTTGTCAATAAAAATGTGGTGTCTGTTCCCGCTTCTATAACACAGTCCTTTCGCCAAAAGGCAATTTTGGCAAAACACCGCTGAAATAGTCCTGAATCTCGTATATCTGCAGCGCTGGTGCTTCCATGTCAAAAAGCGGGTGTTCATAACTTCCTGCACGCGCTGCCTCTGTTCGCATCCCACTGGAAGGTGGCGAGGTAACCACAAAAACACCTAAATCCGCTTCATCGTTCTGCATAGCGGTGCGGAAATCACGGATATGTCCGAGCGTATAACCCCCACCTTTCACCTGCGCCACTGCCCGACCATACGCCTGTTTGCCTTTTATTTTTCCAAGCGGAAATCTGAACGTGCCATCTATCCCGCCATCTGCAACCTTCTTGGCATTTGATTTAAAATGTAGCACGTGCGTAACGCACCATTCCTCGAATCCTTGTGGGTCCGTGCGAGCGAGTGCTAACGCCTGATCCACATTCTCTGGCGTACCAGTGATGGTAACGCTATCCCGATGTTGTGGGAACAACCGCTCAAATTGCTGCCGTACTGCACCGATGGCGAGATAAGTTAGGTCTATCCCGATCCAGTGCCTGCCTTCTGCTTCGGCTGCCATCAACGTTGTACCACATCCGCAAAACGGGTCAAGGATAAGGTCTCCCTCGTCTGATGAGGCGGCGATGATACGTTTGTAGAGTTCAATCGGTTTTTGTGTAGGGTAGCCGGTGCGTTCTGTTGATGTTGAATGTTGCTGAAAAGACATTATGTCTGACCAGACGTCTGTGAATGCAACACCTTCTGTTTCGTCAAGATACTGACGTCTTCCGCCTGGTCTGTCATCACGATAACTTCTCCCATTTTCATCAGTTTTTCTGAAGCGTGCAATATATTCAGGTTTATGTGGTTGAAATATTTTATTAAATACGAAATCATCAAGGTCCTTGGTATAATAAAGAATTACATCATGCCCTCTAATGAAACTTTTTACTTGGCTTTTAAATCCTGATGCTGTCTCCAAATTCCAGATTATTTCCCGCTTAAAATTCTTCGTACCAAACACAGCATCCAAAATGATTTTCAGATAATGACTTGCTGTCGGATCGCAGTGGAGGTATAGGCTACCCGTGTCTTTAAGTAATCGGTGCATCTCCACAATCCGAATGCCCATCATCACGAGGTATGCCATCATCGGCGTTTCGTTGAGGAATTGACGTAACCCCTGTATTGTATCGCCTACCTGCCCGCCGACATCAACTAATAACTCGTTGTAAGCGTCTTCTGCTGCTTCGCCCCATGTCCATGTGTCAGTGAACGCTCTGACGAGGGTATCGGGTTCGCGTCCGTGTTCGTCGCGGAACGGCACAAAATAGTCGCGTTTGGAGTTGAAAGGTGGGTCAGTGGCGATGAGGTCAATGCATGCATCTGGGAAGTTTCGCATTTCCGTGAGGTTATCGCCGCGGATAAGGGTTCGGTTTTGATGCATGGGGATTATCTATCTTTTATTTTCATTAACGTTAAATTAAATTTGCGCGTAAACTTGTTCCAGCCGTTCAACGAGAACAGGCCAATCATAACTTGCTTCAACTCGTTTCCTACCTGCATCAGCAAGATTTTGTCGAATATCAGGGTTTTCAATAAGGTGAATGACACGTTCAGCAAACATTTCAGGGGTATCGGCAATAAGAAGTTCCTTATCAACTTCTACCTCCATGCCCATCGCACCAATTGAAGTTGTAACAATAGGGGTTCCCATAGCCATTGCCTCTAAGTTCTTTGTTTGAATACCCGACCCCGCACGCAAGGGAGCAACAAAAATGGATGCATTCTCAAAATAGGGACGAACATCTGGAACGTAACCTGTAACAATAACCCCATTTTGGGCGGCGAGCTTACGCACCTGTTCAGTTGGATGATTACCGACAATGAAAAAAGTGGCATCCGGGTGCTGTTTCTGTATCAATGGAAATATGCTATCACAGAAGTAGATGACCGCGTCTGCGTTTGGAAAATAGTTCATCGTTCCAGTAAAGAGCAAGTTTTTTGCCGGATTCCCTACTAAGTCCTCTTGAGCAGTTGGTGTAAAGTGATCTATTTCGGGGGCATCTTTTCCGCTAACTCGGTGAGACTGGAAATATTTGAGATCAACGCCCATAGGAATGACTGATAAATTTAACGTCTCATCTTGGTTGAGCAGATAATCACGATCAAATTCCGCGACGACGGTGCCACAGTCAAATGCCTTCATAATCTCAACTTCATAACGGCGGACTCGTTTTTCTTCCAATTTTACTAAAAAACGTTTTGGGGTGCAATCCAATTCTGCGCGGCGGCTCAAGTTTAAGGCTAACGAGTCACATAAATCTAAAACTTTCGCTGTCCCTTGAGTCCGTGTCACATATTGTCCCATCCGAAAGAGTTGTGCATGGATGAGTTCAAAATTTTCCTCTGCAAGCAGTTGGTTAATTTTACGTTGCATTTGTGGTGAATACCAATAGTGTACTTGCAAAGGTAACCGTGAAAGGCAATGGGCTGCTGTATTAATACGCGCAAATACGGGACGAAATCGAACCCATTCCACCCGCTCACAGAAGGTGTTTAGATGTTCAATCCCTTCAATGTCAGTATCTGACTCGGCAAAGAAGACAAGGGTAACATCATGCCGTTTTGAAAGTTGCTTGATAAAATTGTATGATCGAATGCGGTCGCCTCGTTGTGGCGGATAAGGGGATCGCAAACTCAAAAATAGGATTCGCATCTCTGTTACAACTAATACCAAATTAACTCGATCCTGCTCGGTAGGCGCGTTTTGTAAACGCGCCTAATACCCAAAATGTAAGATGAATCCCGTTAATTGGGTATAATATCAACATTGGTTTGCCAATTTTATGTAGAAGGCAATTCTGCTTCATCAATCAACATGACCGGAATTCCGTCGCGAATCGGATAGCGACGTTGACATTCACCTTGACATACCAATTTTTGATCTGCTTCTATGTGTTCAATTTTGCCTTTACACGCGGGACATGCCAAAATATCAAGCAAAGTTTGCGAGAGTGTATAAGGTTTTTCAGAATTCAAAACAGTTCTCCTAAAATGTTAACGAATTGAGTGCAAGTTGTGCATTATCAATTTCTTAAGTATCCTTACTGTCCATGGCATCTCTTATATTTTTTTCCACTGCCGCATGGGCATGGAGCGTTTCGTCCGACTTTTGGCATATTTCCCATTGCCTGCTGTGAAGCAAATTCTGCTGAAGTTTGAGAATTATTATTTGCAGTTCGGCGTGGCGGTGTTCGACGTGAGCTTCCTGGTCTTCTGTTAGGTGTTCGGCGCGGTGCTTCAGTATTAACACGCGATTTGAAGATAAATTCGCTTACCTCTTTCTCAATGTTTTGATACATAGATTCAAAGACACCGAGCGCCTCGCTTTTGAAAACAACAATTGGGTCTTTACCGCCATAACCTGCGCCAAACCTGATGCCTTCTTCAATAAAGTCAATGTTGTAAAGATGGTCTTTCCAATGACTATCAATTCTATCTAATACAAGGAGTCGTTCAAGGAGACGCATGGTCTCCGAACCCATTTCAGTTTCTCGTTGTTGATATGCAGTTTTGAGTTCTGCGATGATCTGTTCGTGAAGATCATCAGCGGATATTTCGGTTAGCGGTGTTTGCCAAGTTGGGTTAATCGGAAAAGTGGTAGTCAGCCATTTTGTGAACTGTTCAAGCTCCTCAGTTTCACGTGGACCTTTTTCAGGCATGATCATATCAATTTCATCATCAACAACGTTCTCAATCATTTCCCATACAGTTTCTTTCGGGTCTTCATCTGAGAGAATAGTATCTCTCAGTGTATAAATGGTGTCGCGTTGTGCTTCCATAACATCATCAAATTTGAGTATGTTTTTGCGAATATCAAAGTTCATCTGTTCAACACGCGTCTGTGCTTTTTCTATAGATTTTGTGACCCACGGATGTTCAAGTGGAATGTCTTCGTCCATGCCAGTTCGACTCATAAACCCTTGTAGACGTTCGGAACCAAACTTTTTCATAAGGTCATCTTCCAGTGATAGGTAGAACCTTGATGAACCAGGGTCGCCTTGCCTACCGGAGCGTCCGCGCAATTGGTTATCAATCCGTCTGGAATCGTGTCTTTCTGTGCCGACGATATGTAATCCACCAGCCTGCAGGATATGCTCCCGATTCTTTTCGCATATCTCTTCTGCTTCAGCGAGTGCGGTTTCCCATTCCTCAGAATCCAGCGGCAAAGCATTCAGATCAACTTTTTTCTTTCGGAGTGAATCCTTTGCCAAACCTTCAGGGTTACCGCCAAGCAAAATATCAACACCTCTACCAGCCATGTTGGTAGCAATTGTTACGGATCCTGGCATTCCAGCTTGGGCGATGATGTCTGCCTCACGCGCATGCTCCTTTGCGTTCAAAACTTGATGCTTGATATTCCGATGTCTGGCTCTCAACAACTTACTAAGTTTCTCAGAATTTTCAATGGATATTGTCCCTACAAGGACAGGACGCCCTTTTTCGTGCTGTTCCGCAATATCGTTTAGAACAGCGTTATATTTGGCTTCCTCGGTTGTGTAGATTTGGTCGGGATTATCAATCCGAATCATCGGTTCATTTGTAGGCACAACAACGACATCCAGACCATAGATATGTGCAAATTCATTTGCCTCTGTAGCAGCTGTACCTGTCATCCCAGCAAGTTTCTCATACATTCGGAAATAGTTTTGATATGTAATCTTAGCAAAAGTTTCGTTTTCCTGAGCGATTCGGACACGTTCCTTTGCTTCAATGGCTTGGTGGAGACCTTCACTGAGTCTGCGCCCAATCTGTTTTCTGCCTGTGAATTCGTCAATAAGTAACACTTCGCCATTTTCTACCAGATAGTGTATGTCGCGTTTGTAGAGGTGATGAGCGGTTAAAGATTGATTTACATGGTGAACCAGCATGATGTTATTGTGGTCATACAAATTCTCTAAACCGAGGCGGCGTTGTACTTCGTCAACGCCTTCGTCCGTTAGTGTGACGCTACCACGGGATTTGCCCTTTTGGTCGATTACATAGTGTTCTTCACTGCTCAACTGGGTGACAACACTGTTAATTTTTCGATAGAGTTCAGCAGGTTTGTTAGACGGATCAGAAATAATGAGGGGTGTGCGCGCTTCATCAATAAGGATGCTATCAACTTCGTCAAGAATAGCATAACGATGGCCACGTTGTACTTTTGTGTCAATGGTAAGTGCTCGGTTATCATTCAGATAATCAAACCCAAACTCGCTGTGAACGCCGTAGGTGATATCGTTTTTATATGCAAGTTTTTTCTGTTCATGTGGCATTAGGCTCAATGTTAATCCGACAGACAAACCGAGGAAGTTGTATATCTTTCCCATCCACTCCGCATCTCTGCGTGCCAAATAATCATTGACTGTTGCGAGGTGAACACCATTTCCGGTGAGTGCGTTCAGATAAACAGCGAGGGTTGAAGTTAACGTTTTACCTTCCCCTGTTCTCATTTCAGCGATTGCACCTTGATGGAGTGCCGCACCACCGATAATTTGAACATCGTAGTGCCGCTGTTTCAATGTCCGTACCGCTGTTTCTCGCACAACGGCAAAAGCCTCCGGTAATAATTCGTCAAGGGATGCGCCAGCATCTAATTGTCTTCGGAACCACGGGGTTTTGGCTTGGAGTTGTGAGTCGGTGAGTCTTTTGATTTCAGGTTCACGCTGGTTAACCGCTTCAACGATTTCGCGAAAACGTTTGACATCACGGTCTTCCTTTGTACCAAAAACTTTGTTCATTACTTTGTCAAACATAATTTCTTTACACTCCATCAAACATTTTCGTTCTAACAGCACCTTGTTTTCGATTGTCTTATGTCAATTGGATGTCTACCGTATCAGCAAGGCTACCGCTGTTAAATCATTTTTCTCTTATGGGCAATGATGTTCCTTCCACTTGTCCAACTGTTCCGATTGTCTCTAATAGATTTTGTCCATCAATGTGTTGTCGTAGTATTGTGTAAATTAGTGTTGTGCCAACAGATGCTAATGAAAAGAGATAGGCAATTACACCACCTGCAATGCATATTAACGTAACTGTTATCAAAATGGCACAGACCGTAGTAGAGAATGCTGCAACAGAAGGTTGGGATGTGTCAATGCCAAAGATAATAGTGTTATCTTGAAAAAATAGACTTGTAAATTTCTGAAGTGTTTCTCCCAACCATTTATTCGCAAGTGTCATAGATTCTTGTATAAACGCTGTATGTAGATAGAACATTGGTAACAAGACTATTATAAACCCGGCGAGACAGAAGATAGCCCAAATTGGCACGAAGATTAGTTTTAAAAATAATAGAAAAATACCATAGCCTACGATTCGCCAAGGTTGATTCCATACTATTGCAAAAAGTTGATATATAGTTTCAAATGCATCAGCATTGGTCGTAGCAGCAATAGCAGGTACAAAAAACAGGCTTGCAATCAAAACAGTAATAATAAATGCAATGAGCAGTCCAATAAAAAAAGCGATCGGAGTAAATAACGAAGCCAATACGAGAATAGGTTTGCCAAGAAATGGGATTTTTCCGAGCAGCACCACGCTACCAGGTATCAAGAATAGCAAAAATATGATAGAAATCAATCCAAAAAATGATCCAAAAACTGTTTTCCAATTCTGTTTTACGAAACTTAAAGCGTTTCCAACTGAATAGAAAACGTCACTACGTAATTGTTCAATGGTGATCTTAGAAGCCATTGTACTGACAAGGAAAAAGATAGCTGCGAAAGCAAATAAACCTACCCACATTGCCCCAGTTGTAAGAGGGGGTAACTCGGTTGTAGTGAATGGCAGAACGGGTAAAAGTCCGGCGGCTTTCCAAAAATTTCGTGCTTCTGCTCCATCCGTAATAAAGAGGGTGAGATAGAACAAAATCTTATAAATGAGGTAACCGAGAAGTATCCCAACAAGATGGATCCCTATCCTTCTAACACTGAATCCATAATGGTTAATTCTGGAAATATCCTTGTAGTTGAAGTGGAACTGTGCCATGTTTTCGCCAGATTAGCTGATGTGTGTAGCTGCATTAGAATTATTGTGCTGTGACAACGCCTTTTTGCTCTATTATGATACTATAATTTACCCAATTGTGTCAAGTATTTATTTCGGTTGACAGGGTTATTTAGTTTTAAGAGCTTTCCGTTATTGAGATTTACTGAAAGTTAAGCCCCAAGTGTGGTCGGTGCGGTTTCCCAACCGCACTATAGGCGTCAATTTAAGGGGTAAATCCATTTGGCAGTGTCTTCAGTCCCGTAGGGACGATATGTTTAAAGAAAAACGTTGAACAACGCCTCTTTAGTCCCGTAGGGACGATATGTAAAAAATATGTCGTTGGGATACACATATCGTCCCCGACAAATACCAAACGCGTATTTGGCGTTGATTCACGGGACTAAAGACATATATACATTTCATATCTATAAACATATCGTCCCTACGGGACTGAAGACACTGCCAAATGGACTTACCCCTTAAATTGACGCCTATGGTATTCGCCCTGATTCCCCGCCTCGCCAGCAGAGGTGTACACCTGCATTGGACAGAAAATTACTAAATTAATAACTTAATCTTCATATCAGCGTTTAGCGTTCGGTTGGAATCCTGCCCTACAGTGGGTGTAAATTCATACTCCCATGCGGAGAGCAACAGCTGCAAGCAGAATTAGCAATGAAACTACTCCCATGAGACTGGATACAATAGACATCCGTTTGCGAAGTGGTTTGACTTGAGGGGGAAGTTCTTCTGTTTCTGTGTCTAATCCTTCAATTGCCGCCGACAACCGTGGACCGAAGACAAAACTGTGGAGCGCGGTGAGAATAAGCAGCGCGATAAATAGTATCAGTTTAATAAGTAGCGTTCGCATGAAGGTATTGATACCCTCAGAACCAGAAGGCGAACCTAAGTCTATCGCATCAAAGATATTGGCGATACCTGTGAAAAACAGTATCCCGACACAACCCCACACAATCGGTTCAAATCGCTTGCCTATTTGTGTCAAGAGTTGGATGCGTTGAACAGGCGGTAAGTTTTGTCTGAAATAGGGTACAATTACCATTGCTAAAATGAGATTACCGCCAATCCAAATTACGGCGGCCATAATATGTATCCATCTAATTAATAACCAAAATATTTCCATTTTTCGGTATTCCTTATTGATATAACTCAAGTTGCCACTATGTAGCACAATTTGTATGAAGATTAAGTTTTTAATTGGGTAATTCTAATTTTCCCCAAACCCGGTAGGTGCGGTTTCTAACCGCACTGGATATTTCCACGAATTACCCAATTTATTTTTTAATCTTCATACAGATTGTGCCTGCGAGTGCGCAAACTGACAGTTTGCGCTACAAATATTGGCTAATTATCAGCATGTTTTTCATTTAAGCCGGTGTTTCTATGTCTAAAACTTATATTTAGCAACTTGGGTTGATATAGCAGTAATTTAGGCAACGTTTAGTTTTTCCTAATGTTTAAGTTTCTTCAATCTGGTGAATAACATTTTCAGCACGAGAGACTAATGCTTTCCGTTCTTCTGCAGAAAGCGGTACAGGGGCAAACCGATGATATTCACATTTCGTGAGAATATCTATCAATTCCTTGAGAATAGTATCTGAGACTCCCATGTGTGTGCAAATTTCTTGGACTTCTGCTGTATTCAATTGTCTATATGGAATACTTTGTCGCTCACATAGATATTGATGTAGGTTCCGAGTTAATGCTTCACCGAAGGAGGTTGATTCGGTATCCGTTGCGTCAGAATTGATTGCATTGAGCGTTGAAAATGCTTGCACCGCGGGAGTCATCGGCGTGTCAGGCGTAGTCGATCCACTATCAAGCTTTGATTTTGCCCGATACAATAGATATCCACTAATACCAACCCCAGCAAAGATTGGTATCAGTAGAAGTAACCACAATATCCACGATGAGAAATCAGATTCACTGCCTATCACATCGTTTGGGGCAGGCAGTACGGTAATAGGGATTGAAGTCGTTTTGGTTGTCTGATATATGTGTTTGTTCGGATTGAAAAAGGCATATTCAATTATAGGTATCTGTAAAATTCCTACATTTAATGGTGTAAGTACGTAAGTATAGATGCGTGCGTTATCGTTAGTTGTATTTGTCAGATTTTGATGGTCAATTCTAAATCCGCTATTAGCGGGAATTTGCGGCGGGGTTACCGTTTTGATATTCCCACTTCCAGTGATTTGCAATGATAGTGTGAGAGCTTTTCTCACTTCGAGTTTCTTGCGATCAACTTGTGCGGTGATATTATATTGACCAACAGCACCTGTGAAATTTGTGGGTTTTCCAACTTCAGGGAGTGGTTGGACATTGAGTGGGACAGATTTTGTTTTTAACGTCTTTGGATTACCTTTGATGGGAAGTTTTAACTGAGCGGGTTGAATGAGAATTTGTCCAGTTTTTTGTGGATATAAGCGGCGGACATATTCTTGCACTTTGAATGTTTTCCCTTGTACACGCACAGTAGCACCTTTCTCATCAGGAAGGGCATCTACTAAAAAGCCAGGAAATTTTGGAAGTGAAGGCGTCAAGGGTTCCAAAGTTGGCAACACAGTTGTATAAAGGTAGCGAAAGCGATATATGATCGCTTCATTAAGATACGGTTTTGGATTACTTACTTCAGCCGCTACTTTATGGATACCACCTGTGGTGTTGTTCACATAGGTGTCAACTGCCCCAACAATTATCTTACCGGGATTCGCAAAATAAGGAACACCTTGATAAGAGAATTGGACATCTGAGAGGGCGATCTCACCGATCTTCTGCGGTATAAGTTCATAAGCCCACGCCATAGTGACAGCAATTTTGTCATCTATTAATCGTGGCGTTGTTTTGGAATGCAGTGGAACAACGAGAAAATTGGGCAAAAAATTGAAAGTCGGAGAACTGATATGTTTCATTTGTGTCCTCCCTGAAATCGTAAGTTCCAGAGTGGCCTTCTCGTTAAATTGAATATGGCGCGGTGTTACCACTGCTGCGACTTTAACATCTTGGCTTTGCGCGGTTGGCGTGAAAAGCATTAGTAAGATACTGAAGGTTGTAACGCTTAAATATGATTGCATTAAGAGAGTCTGAAAATTACCAATCTTTGTCACGGCGATATCCGCTATTGAGTTGTTGTTTGAGTATCTGTTCCCTACGCTTATTTTCATTTTTGCTTAGGCGTTCAAGAAGTTGAAGTCCCTCTGCTTTAGGAATGTTGCTTGGTTCATTCTTCGGTGAATCCTTTGGCATATTGGTATTGAGCTGCCGCTGTGTAACATTTTCCTGTTCTTTCAGCAGTTGAAGTGCTAAAGCAAGGTTATGTTTTGCATCGGCATCATGCGGGTCTAAGCGGAGGGAGGACTTATAAGATTCAATTGCAGCAGGAAGGTCACGCAACTGGAATTGTGCATTACCTAAGTTATAATAGACAGCAGCTTCGTTAGGCACATTTTCTTTTAAAAGTGATCTTTGAAAAGCTGTAGCTGCGTCTTTATAGCTGCCTTTTTTGTAGAGAGCGGTACCGAGGTTGTGAAGTGCAATCGGATTATCAGGTTTGTTGAACGTTGCTTGTTGAAAAGCTGCAACGGCAGCATCATAGTTCTGATTCCAATACGCCTCGGTGCCAGTTTTCATTGAGCGAGTCCAGTTTCCCAACCACCCAACAAGAAAAAAGATAGTACAAATAACAAGTGAGCAATAAAAAATCTTATTCCGCATATTTTTATTATAATGGAAAAGATAATGATTTGCAAGAAAATGTCTCTCTTTTGTAGCACAAACTGTCAGTTTGTGCTGTCCCCCGTTGCATTTCTAACAACCGGTAATGAGATGAAAAATAGTAAAATGGTATAATACCAAATTAACGCGATAATTCTCGGTAGGTACGGTTTCCTAACCGCACTTCTCTTCAATAAAATAAGATAAATCCTGTTAATTTGGTAAAACCACAATTACCTGGACATTGGTGAGGTTCGGAAGAAATCAACGGTATGAATCATGGCGAATGCCATACGCGCATTCGTCTTTAGGCATTCCCCGCCTCGCCGGCAAGAGCGTGTCGGAATTGTTGAGCGCGAGTGTGTTGGAATTGTTGTTCATTGAGATGTAACATATTTTCGGATTTTAGAATATGGCATCCGACACGTCACGCTTACAATAATCTGCCACAAGATGGAAGAACATGAAAAGAAAAAATATGGCGAACAGACATAATTTACTTAGTCCGTTCGCCAATGAATATAGTGACATTTAGAATTAAAGGGGCATATTTTGTAGCACAACCTGTATGAAGATTAAGTTTTTAATTGGGTAATTCTAATTTTCCCCAAACCCGGTAGGTGCGGTTTCTAACCGCCCTGGATATTTCCACGAATTACCTAATTTATTTTTTAATCTTCATTTAGGTTGTGCAGAAACGGAACACAACCTAACAGGTTATGCTACAGTGTCTGCGTTAGTTTCGGTTTCTGACCGAACCGATCCTAATGTCCAATTAATTCTAAAGTTTACTATAAATGTCCCAAAACGATATTCTATAGTTGAATTCCGTTCTATTTCCGTTTTATGTCTGCCCAGATAGTAGTTAACTTTCCTGCAGGTTCAACTGGCAGAACACCCGCAACTTCTTGAAAGAACTCCGTTTTATTAGTTGCTTTATCAGGGTAGATTTTCACAGCGTCGTGTGTTGCATCGTCGAAATGGAGGTTCATGTAAGCTGAGCCGCCACCTTCACTTACTCGGAAAAGCAGAACATTTGCACCTTTTTCTAACGAAATTTCAACGTTGAAGTGTACTTTTTGCGCACCACCCGTCCAATCGGGATGGTAGTACCACTTTTCCCCATTGATCCAGATTTGTGCGTTGTTATCGTGTGCAGGGGACATTACAGACTTCATATCCTTTTTTGCATCAATCACAATAATGCCATAGGTGTCAATATTATCAGCAGGTCCGCCTCTGTTCATGTTGTTTCCGTCTGCTGGATTCAACTCAAAAACGGTCCACTCTCGAGTGCCTCCATTACCATCTGGCCAGTCAATTTCTTCAACGTTTTTTGTCTTCTGCAAACCCGCAAGTGTAGAGAGAGCTTCTTGCGTCAACTTTCCATTAGTGCCTTCATCAATGAGATCCCTCCGTATAACATTTCCCGGACCTCCAGTATTTGTGTAGTTCCCATCGGGTCCGTACCATTTTCTGATCCATGTGTTAACGCCAGAATGATCCTCCTCTTTCTTTCCTTGCGGATTTGCGAAGAATTCATTTTCTTTAAGGGGGCCTCCCTCAAGATTAACATCACCTATTGCGAGCGCCAAGTTCGTTCCAGTGAAGACTAAGCCCAAACTTAGTATAAATGCTAATAGAAACAGATTAAATCGTTTCATTTTTTATCTCCTTAAAAAAATATAATTTGTTTTGACTATCTGTCAAAATGATATTAATCATACCATATTTACATTATTTGTCAAGAAATTTTTTACATTCCATGCACTCTGTTTAAGCCGGATATGTCCCTAACGCTTCCTGCCACTTTGTGAGCTGCGCAACGCGCTGTGTAGAATCTGCTGGAATTTCAAGAGGTCTACCCCGTGTATCAATAACGAGTCCAACTACACCGCCCATCGCTTCTGTTTCAATAGGTGTTCCATGCCCACCACCGAGGTCAAACCGTCTGGACGGTTGCAGTTTAAGAGATGCTTTTTCACCTAATCCGAGCGAATAGAGTCGTAGTTCTCCGAACGGTATTTCTTCAGTGATAGTTGGCTTGTCTGAAAAATGAATCTCAATAGAGAGGCACGCATCCCCCTGTTTTCCGACACCAATAGGTGCAATACAAGTGCCGAGGTGAATTAAGCAATCCCGTTCAAATACTTGTGTTGCTGCTTCGGTATTAACTTGTGCCAAAACACCGAGTTGGGGCATCATAAAAATGCTATCTACGGCAAGATGTGTCGCGCCTTCGGGTTGGAACGCATCAATCATCATAAGCATTGACTGCTGGCGGCGTGGCGCGTGCGATAGAACACCTCCACTACCGACTAACATATCTAAAGAGAGCATATTGACAAGCGTCTGTCCACTTTCTGCTTGGTCGAATGCCTCGGAGATAGTGCGCTGCTGTTGCACACCCCGTAATTCTACTGCCAATTGTTTGTGCTGTTCAAAAGCAAGTCTAAGTGCTTCGCGCGCAATTGCTTGCTCCAACACTAATTCCTGCAATGTTTGCGGAAT
The DNA here is from genome assembly GCA_965221425.1 of Candidatus Poribacteria bacterium. GTDB lineage: Bacteria > Poribacteria > WGA-4E > WGA-4E > WGA-3G > MSPOR6. The sequence goes on from OZ244889.1 coordinate 4,696,396, forward strand.
CGTCGTTGGACGGATCATCTTGTTTTTCACACGATTCCGAAGGTCACCCACCTCAATATCAAATGGCACCCAGCGTAAGACAGATTCTATGCCAGCTTCAGCGAGGACATTAGAAACACTATAACTCATGCCGAGGTTGGCACTCACAGTTCGGTTGAAGATTGCTTCAGCATCATGGTTTTTGAACACAGAAAACACATCAGTTGTCGCGCCACCGATGTCAACACCGACCACTTGAATATCCTGTTGTGCTGAAACGGTTTGGATTATTTCCCCAACGGCTCCAGGAGTCGGCATGATGGGGGCATCAGTCCAATCAATAAGTTTTTTGTAACCGGGTGCGTGTGCCATGACGTGTTCAAGGAATTGTTCCTGAATCTTGTGTCGTGTGGGCATCAAATCCTCACGTTCTAAAACAGGACGCAGGTTGTCTACTATTTCCAGAGACATCACATCGTTCAAACGTTCTTGAATTAGTTCGCGAGCGTCTTTGTTTCCAGCATAGATCAGTGGCAATTCGTAAGCAATGCCAAGACGTGGTTGCGGGCGCGCTGCTGCGATAATTTCAGCCAATTCAACTACGTGTGAGGTTGTACCGCCATCAATGCCACCAGAGAGAAGGAACATATCGGGACGAAGATGCCGAATCCGCTCTATTTTTTCGTGTGGTAGACGTTTGTCATTAGATGCGATAACGTCCATCACAATAGCCCCTGCACCAAGCGCTGCACGTTCAGCGCTTTCCCCAGTCATATTACGGACAACACCCGCCACCATCATTTGCAACCCGCCTCCCGCGCTGCTTGTTGAAATATAGATGTCAACGCCCTCATCCCCATTTTGCGGTTTAATGATGACACCGTTGTCAAGGAGCTTACGTCCGGCAAGTTCTTCAACTTCTGTGACTGCATTGAGAACGCCTGCTGTTACATCTTCAACAGGTGCTTCAACAGTTGTCGGTGCTTCGCCGCGTACGATGAGTTGATACTCGTCTCCGCGTTTTTCAATAAGGATTGCTTTGGTGGTTGTGCTGCCACAATCTGTCGCAAGGATGGAGCGAATTTCACCCTCTGATTCCTTCATATATTTACCTGTCTCCTATTACTCTTGTAGGAGGGATTGAATCCCCGATTTCTTCTAATATCCCAATTGCCGTAAATATTCACGGTTAACGGTCATCCGTTCTTCATCGGTGCGGTCTTCAACCATCCCTGGACATGCTGTAATCCATCGGTCATAACCGAGTTCTTCCAAAGTAGACATAATTCCGGGGAAGTCCATCGCATCTCCACCACCAACATCAACCCAATCCACATCATAATTGTTTCCATCTCCGCCGGTGTAGCCAGAATAATCCTGAAGATGTACGTAGACAAGAACATCCTTGTAACGACGTATAGATTCAATCGGATCAAATCCCCAAAGTGCAGAATGTGATACGTCTATACATAGTTTGCACTTGCGAAGTAGACTCATGTACTTTGCCCAATCCTCTATGGAATCTACCGTTGTGTTGGTATGGATATGATAACAGACATCTAATCCGTATCGTGCTGCGTATTCTGCCCATTCTTCAGACACATCAGCAAGTTTCGCAAGCTCAGCGACGTCTACTGGTCGGTCATTTGGTTTCCCTGCTCCCATGAACATGAAGCAATCCGCCCCCACCTCTGCTGCAAAGTCGATTCTTCGCTTATTGAGTTCCATCTGTTCAAAATTTTTATCAATCGGCAACCCGCGCGCTGTGACTGCAGCGATGGGCATGTCAACATTTTCACACATCCGTCGAATACGTCGTGGTGTGCCTGCCCATTCTATGGATTGCCGCATCTCCCAACCATCCCAACCGGCATCCTTGAGTTGGGTTAACAGTTTCTCAAAATCTGGCTGTTGCCAGCGTAGTGTGCTATATCCAAATTTGAATCCCATTCTGTTTTCTCCTCTTTGTGTTCTTCTTTACCAGAAGCATACAAATATGAATTATAGCAGATTTTCATATTGCTTGCAATAAATGTTCGTTTTTGCTAAACTATTAAAAATTTTCACGTATTTTCCGTTACGACCTATTTTTGAAGGAGAAAGTATGGACAAAGTTAAACTCGGTTTTATCGGTACAGGTGGCATGGCAGGTGCACACATGCGCAACTTGAAGGACAACTTTGAAGATGTTGAATTTTGTGCAATGTGTGATATTTCTGAAGATCGTGCGAAGGCGCGCGCCGAAGAATTTGGCGGCAACGCTTACACCGATTTTCGTGTAATGTACGATAAAGAGGATTTGGACGCTGTTTATATATGCACACCGCCGTTTGCGCATGGTGAACAGGAACGGATCGCTTGTGAAAAAGGCATCGCGATGTTCATTGAAAAGCCGATCCATTCCGAACTGGAACCTGCAATTATCATCAATGATTACATTAAAGAAACTGGCACTATTACAAGTGTTGGTTACCATTGGCGTTATGGTGGCAACGCACAGAATGCGAAAAAGATGCTTGAAGAGCAACCACAAATTCTCGGTGCGCTCGGATATTGGATGGGTGGCATGCCCGGAACACCTTGGTGGCGTGTGCGCGCGCAATCCGGCGGACAGCACGTCGAACAGACGACTCACATTTTCGATCTGTGCCGTTTTCTGGTTGGCAGTGATGGCAAAACCGTACACGGTGTCGCGAATAGCGGTAGCATGACACATATTGAAAACTATGACGTTGACGACATCAGTATGGTCAATATTGAGTTTGAGAACGGCGCTGTTGCGAATATCGTTTCTGCATGTGCCTTAGAAGGTTTTGGTCGTGTGCATCTTGAAGTGTTTACACGCGGACTCGTTGTTACCGTCGGTGGGCCAAATAACGTCAACCGTAAAGGTGAAACGGAACCGCTCGCTGGTGGGGGTGGGCAAGACAGAGATCGTGTATTTATTGACGCTGTTAAGAGTGGAGACGACTCAAAAATCCTATCTCCCTATAGCGACGCGTTACAGACACTCCGTATTATGCTCGCTGCAAGCACATCGTTTGTAACTGGTAAAGCAGTTGACCTTTAGAACATAGTAGGCACGCATAGCGTGCCTAAATGCCTAAATATAGAAGGGTTCTGTGAAATATAAAATATGTAGGTACCCGCTGGTAGGCGCGCTTTGTAAGCGCGCCGAGTGACGGCGTATCGTTAATTGTAAAATCTACCATATTAAGAAAAGAGAGAATTACTATGCCAATTAATCAATCCATTTGCTTTGGTAATTTCCGGCGCGACAGAGAGCCGGAAGATGTCATTAAAAAAGCTGCTGAAATCGGCTACAAATCGGTTGAGATGCTTCCTGCCGATCTCTGGCCCGTCGTGCAAGATCACGGGATGCGGGTTGCAATTGTTGTTGGGCATTCGTCCCTTCCATCCGGCTTAAACGATCCGGACAATCATGATAGAATTGAGGATGAACTGCTCAAAAATATTGACATCGCAGCAGAAAACGATATTCCCGGTCTTATCTGTTTTTCTGGCAATCGAGAAGGCAGGTCTGATGAGGAAGGCCTTGATAACACGGTAGCCGGCCTGTCACGGGTAACAAAGGCTGCTGAGGAAAAGGGTGTTAACCTGTGTGTTGAACTACTCAACAGCAAAGTGAACCATCCCGATTATCAATGTGATAAAACGGAGTGGGGCGTTGAGATGTGTAAAGGTGTCGGTTCGCCACGGGCACTGCTACTCCACGACATCTACCACATGCAGATTATGGAAGGTGACCTCATCCGCAATATTACGGACTATATTGAGTATATTGGGCATTTCCACACCGCAGGGAACCCTGGGCGGCGCGATCTTGATGACGAGCAGGAAATCTATTATCCCGCGGTGATGCGTGCTATTGCTAATACTGACTATGACCTATATGTCGGACACGAGTTTAGCCCGAAAGGTGATGCGTTTGATGCGATGCAGCACGCTTATGATGTGTGTAACGTTTAGGTTACTTTGAATTTTATGGGCGGGTCTCAATGCCCGTCCATGCTAATAATATCTAAAATGACACCTGAACGCAAAGCACGTCAAACTATAGATAGGATGCTGGAAGCGTCTGGATGGCAAATTCAAAATTATGCTGAACGCGAAACAGATGCTTCTTTTGGTGTTGCTGTCCGCGAATATCCGTTGAAAGACGATCAACGTGCGGATTACCTTCTTTTTATCAATAGTGTTGCAGTTGGAATCATAGAAGCAAAACCGAAAGGAACAAAGGTGAGCGGTCCGATGCAACAAGCAGAACGGTATCACGCCAGTCTCCCAGACACCTTGCCGATATTGCAGGGGTGCCCCTTTTTATATGCATCTACGGGCATTGAGACTGATTTTCGGGATAAGCGTGACCCAGACTCCCGTTCCCGACCAGTTTTTACATTCCATACACCAGAGGCACTCAGAGATGCCCTTCATCCCAGAACCCTTCGGCAGAGACTTAAAGATGATTTGCGTAAGCATGAGTTAGAAACAGATGTTCTTTGGGATTGCCAGTTTGAGGCGATAAAGAAACTTGAGACATCTTTGGCAGAATCCAGGCCACGCGCTTTAATCCAGATGGCAACAGGCAGCGGCAAGACGTATGCTGCTGTCAGCAGCGTATACCGACTCATCAAATTTGCTAACGTCAAACGGGTTCTTTTTCTGGTAGATCGCAATAACCTCGGCAGACAAGCACTACGTGAGTTTCTAAACTACACGACTCCCGATGATGGCAGAAAATTCACTGAACTCTACAACGTTCAACATCTTTCCAGCAACATTATTGACGATACAAGCTCGGTTTGTATTACCACTATCCAACGTCTTTATTCAATGTTAAAAGGTGAACCCGACTACGAGTCGGACGATGAGGAAAGTTCGGATTTTGAACAGGAAACAGAAGATTCACCTCCGCAAGAAGTCGTTTATAACCCGAACATTCCTATTAATACGTTTGACCTTATTATTGTTGATGAATGCCACCGCTCTATTTACGGCAAATGGCGACATGTATTAGAATACTTTGACGCATTCATTCTCGGACTTACCGCTACGCCGTATACACAGACACTCAATTTTTTCAATCAGAATCTTGTTTATGAATACCGCCACGAACAGGCTATTGAAGACAAAGTAAATGTCGGTTACTACGTTTATCGGATTAAAACTGAAATTACGGAAAGCGGCAGCACAGTTGCTGAGGGAAGTTATGTTGCAAGACGGGATAGAGATACTCGGAGACTTAGCTGGGAGACGTTGGAGGAAGATGAAACGTATATAGGAAATCAGTTAGACCGTGAGGTTGTGGCAGAAGACCAGATTCGCACCGTTATTCAGACTTTCAAGGATGCACTCTTCACAGAACTCTTTCCCAGTAGGAGGATTGTTCCGAAAACGCTTATCTTTGCAAAAGACGATTCCCATGCCGAGGACATTGTCCATATCGTCCGAGATGTTTTTGCTAAAGGAGATGATTTTTGCCAAAAGATTACCTACACAAGCGATAGACCTGAAGATTTGATCAGGCAATTTCGCACACAATTCAACCCACGAATTGCCGTAAGTGTTGATATGATTTCTACTGGTACCGATATCAAACCGCTGGAGTGTTTACTTTTTATGCGCTCCGTCCGATCAAGCGGTTATTTTGAACAGATGAAGGGACGCGGGGTTCGGACTATAAATGAAGATGATCTACGTTCTGTAACAAGTGATGCGACAAAAAAGACACACTTCATTATTGTTGATGCTGTTGGGGTGTGTGAATCCGTCAAAACTGATTCTCAACCACGCATAGGTAAACCATCTACGACTGATCCAAATGGACCGCCTCCAAGAGACCCTAACCAGCTCATGGATGATGTAAGCAGAGACCGAGTTATTGAAACCGGATTTGAACCTGAAAGTTTCGCACAAGCCGCTAATGTTATTCACGACTTTAAACGATTTCTTAATGAACACATAGATGCATTGCCAGCGTTACAGATTTTGTGTGAACGTCCGGGAGCGCAAGGCACACTGACTGAAGACAGCTTGAAAGAACTGGAAGAAGCATTGCATCAACATTCAGCCAGTCTGAACCGTGAAGCATTATGGATGGCTTATAAAGGGCGGTCATCAGAGAATGTTCATGGAATCACAAAACGACGGACAGACCTCATATCGTTGGTGCGTTTTGCTATGGGATATACTCGTATTTTGGAACCGTTTAGTACAATTGTCACCCGACATTTTGAAGAATGGTTAGAGGGTAAAGACTTCACACCAGAACAAGCTAACTGGCTTGAATGGATTCAGGAATACATTGCCACTTCACTTGCTTTTCAAATAAATGATTTTGAGTACACACCTTTTGCACAGCGCGGCGGTGTAGCAAGAGCCTATCAACTCTTTGGAGATGAGCTGGAGGCAATGCTGACGAATCTCACAGAGAAATTGGTTTCTTAATCCTTGCTTGTAACACAATCTTTTATCTTGAAGAAACGGCTTGAATTCAGAGAGAATCTGTAGTAAACTGATAGCAGCATGAGACGTTTAAAGCAAAACTGATACAAAGAGATTTCAAAGATGATTACCGAATTTGCCAATGGTTTGCCAAAAGGGTGGGCTTTAACTAAAGTTGGAAATGTTATAGAGACAGTTTCCTTGACTGGAAAGAAACTTAAAAAACGCGAATATGCTGATGAAGGCAAACTTCCTGTGATAGATCAAGGAATTTCTTTCATTGGGGGATATTCGGATGATGATAATCTTAAGCTTGAGTGTCAATTACCTGTGATAGTTTTCGGTGATCACACCAAAACCATAAAATATATAGATTTTGATTTTGTGCCTGGAGCTGACGGAATAAAAGTAATTAAACCAATTAAGATTTATTTTCCGAAACTGTTTTATTATTTTCTTCGAGCAATCTCAATTCCGGACAGAGGGTATTCCAGACACTATCAATTTTTGGAAAAATCCCAAATACCAGTTCCTCCCATGTGCGAACAACGCCGCATCGTAGCCAAGTTAGAGACGTTATTTACACAATTAGACGCAGCAGTTGATAACCTTAAAAAAGCACAAGTGCAGGTGCATCGATATCGTCAATCGGTACTGAAGGCTGCTTTTGAAGGGGAGTTGACAATGGAATGGCGTGGTGGGCATTCAATCAAATCTCAATCTATAGATGCCTCAACTGGATTACCCCAAAATTGGGAGATGGCGACAGTTGGAAGTGTTATAGAAAAAGTATCTTTAACTGGGAAAAAATTGAAAAAAGGGGACTATGAACTTGAAGGAAGATTGCCAGTAATAGACCAGGGATTATCCCTTATTGGAGGATACACAAACGACGAAGAACTAAAGGTCGAATGTGAACTACCAGTTATCGTTTTTGGAGACCATACCAAAGCAATTAAATATGTAGACTTTGACTTTGTTGGTGGGGCTGATGGGATAAAGGTGATTAAATCTCAAGAAATGTACCATCCGAAACTGTTTTACTACTTTCTCCGAGCAATCTCAATTCCGGACAGAGGGTATTCACGACACTATCAATTTTTGGAAAAGGCACAAATACCTATTCCACCATTCACTGAACAAGAACAGATTGTCTCTGAAATTGAGCGGCACCTTTCAGTTGCTGATGCAGCAGAATCAACCCTTGATGCTGAACTTAAACGCGCCGAACGTTTGCGGCAGTCTATCCTCAAGCATGCGTTTTCTGGTAAACTTGTGCCGCAAGACCCAAACGATGAACCTGCAAGTGTCCTGTTAGAAAAAATCCGAGAAGAAAAAGCAGATCAGCAACCGAAACGAAAAAAGACTAAGACAGAAGTGAAAATACCTACTTCGGCAAAGCAGTTGTCTTTACCTCTCGACTAAAATGTGTCTTCTTCAAACTTGCGTTTAACTAACGTTTGTGCTAAAATATGAATTATAGGACTTATCTCTAACTTAGATAGGTGATACGCTATGGAAAACATACAACGAGAACACGATCTCCCTCTACCGCCCGCAGATAAAGCACTGTTTCGGAAACAGGTGCAGCGCGAATTAGACGAAATCCGACAAGAAGCTGAGGAGGCTTATACCTTGGATAATGAGATTGATCTTGTGCCAGATTCTGCTTACGATGATGCATCTGTTTTGTTAGAGATACTTTGTAATTACAAACTGCCTATGCCAGAAGTCAGTTGGGCTGAAGATGGTAGCCTTAGTGTTGGGTGGTACCCAGATAATGGCATGGTAACAATGGGGATATATGGGGACAATCTTGTCATCTATAACGCCTTCTTTGAAGAAAAACGTCAATTTGAAGGTATCTGTGAATTATCAGATAGCCCAGTGTTGTCTGGTTTTCTCACAACATTGACAAATATTCTCTAATAAGGATTGTTGTTATGAATGTTTCACCGGGTGAGATACTCACCCGTTTTATTCGTTATAACAGTCATTTTTCCGTTGTGACTAACAGAGTTAAACCTGATGCTTTTCTTCCGCATAGAAAGCGTGTTGATGTATCCGTGTTTCGTATTTCAGGACTTAATGACAGTGCAGAACTCTCAAAAAACGAGGTTTGGGAAATTGGGCGGGAATATGTTCAAACAGAAGAAAGACCGATAAAAGCAAGAGCTGATCTTTTGGCTGCCATTGTTTATGACAATAATCTTGAAGTTGTGTCAGATGAGCCGCCTCAAAGGCACGCGAACATCATGCCTTTTCCGACAGAGAATAGCCCTACAGACAGGAAAGCACGAAGAGCTATTGCAATCAAGCTTGCTGATGCAAGTAAATTGATTGTTCTACCAGAAAACACCTGATTTCAAGTATGAGAAATTGAGAACCACATATGTCAAACGAATCTGCAACAATTGTTCAAAAACTATGGGGTTTCTGCAATGTCCTCCGAGATGACGGGGTTAGTTACGGAGATTACGTTGAACAACTCACCTACCTGCTTTTTCTCAAACTCGCTGACGAACAGAACAAACTACCTACTAACACATCATCTAAAATACCCTCTGGTTTAGATTGGGAAAGTCTGCTAAAGGAAAGCGGTGCTGCGTTAGAGGATCAATATGTCAAAATCCTTCGAGAATTGAGTAATGAGCAAGGTTTGCTTGGTGTAATTTTCCGAAAGTCACAAAATCGCATTCAGACACCCGCGCACCTTCAACGACTTATCAAGCTCATTGATGCGGAAAACTGGAGCGGGATGGCAGCCGATGTCAAAGGCACGATCTATGAAGGACTTTTACAGAAAAACGCTGAAGATACGAAAAGCGGTGCAGGACAGTACTTCACACCCCGGCCACTTATCAAAGCAATAGTGGCAGTGATGCAACCGAAACCGATGAAAACGATCTGTGATCCGGCATGCGGCACAGGCGGTTTTTTCCTCGCTGCTTATGAGTATATTTCTGAAAATTACAGGAAGACTATGGGACTTGAGCAGAAAAAGTTTCTCAAATTTAATACCTTTGCTGGCACAGATATTGTTGATAACGTTGTCCGTCTTTGTGTCATGAATTTATACCTGCATGGCATTGATGGCGCAGAAAGTCCTATTACAACTAACGATAGTCTCGGCAAGGATCCTGGTAAACGTTACGATATGGTGTTGACCAATCCACCGTTCGGTAACAAGAGTAGCGTTACAATCACTACTGATGGAGAAAAACGGAGTAACGCATCGCATACTTATGAACGCGATGATTTTTGGGCGACAACATCAAATAAACAGTTCAATTTCTTACAACACATCAAGACGATTTTGAAGGAAGATGGTCGTGCCGCTGTGGTACTACCAGACAACGTGCTTTTTGAACGAGGGGCAGGTGAAACGATTCGCAGACAACTGCTAAAACTTTTTGATGTCCATACGTTGTTGCGATTGCCTACTGGTATTTTCTATGCACAAGGTGTAAAAGCAAACGTGCTATTTTTTGACAAACGACCTGCACGTGAGGAACCGTGGACACAGAAACTTTGGATTTACGATTTGCGTACGAACAAACGTTTTACGCTCAAAACGAATCCCTTGCGCGATACCGACCTACAAGATTTTATTACCGTCTACAATCCAGAGAACCGTCACCAACGTGTTGAAACTGAACGTTTTCGTGCCTTCAGTTACGAGGAACTTACCAAGCGGGAACATGCTAACCTTGATATTTTCTGGTTGAAAGAAGATTCACTTGAGGATATTACAGACCTTCCCGCGCCTGATGTGTTAGCGGGGGAAATCACACAGAATTTAGAGACTGCTTTGGGATTGTTTCAGAATATCCAAGCAGAATTAGGTGACAGCGATTAATTTTGTTACTGTTCAACTATATATTTCTTTTTTAAGATTTTATTCCTCCATATAAGTGAGGAATAGTCTAAAATAAATACAGGACTTACGCATTCCCTCTTATCAAGGGGGAATGCGTAAGTCCTGAACAGTTAACACTTCTTGCAAGTTATCCAAAAAAGATAAAAATCTATTTGAAATCTACAAAAAATTATGTTACAATTCAAAATCACACAGGAGGAATAATATGAAGGTAGGTATTAGAGACGGGATGTTACCCGTTCCGTTCACAGAATCGTTTAAAAAAGCAAAAGAGATAGGATTTGACGGTATTGAACTCTGCATGGGAGTAAATTATCGGGAACATGCGCTTTGGCAAGAAGATGGAATTGACACAGTAAATAGCCTTGCACAAGAAGCGGATATTGAAGTCTCATCGCTGTCACCGGGCGGTTTCACAGCATATTCCTTTATGCATCCAACGGATAGCGTGCGCACCGAAGGCATCGCGAAGTTGCAGTATCTCGCGGAAACGTGTCCCGAATTAGGCACGAATGTGATTCTCGTGCCGTTTTTTGGTGGTGGCCAAATAAAAGATGAGCATATCACCGATCCGCGCTTCCTTGATGGCGTAAAAGCTGCCGCAGAAACGGCTGAGAAACATAACGTATTTCTTGCAATTGAGTCTACATTAAGCGCGGGCCAACACCAACAAATTATTGACCAAGTCGGCTCAAAAAATGTCGGTGTATATTACGATATGGGAAATGCAACAAATCTCGGCTACGACTCACCCGCAGAAATTCGGAGTTTGGGCAGTTCAATCGTGCAAATGCATATTAAAGACACAGGCGGCAACCACGCTGGTGAAGGTGATGTTGATTTCCCCGCAGTCTTTGAGTCAGCACATGCAATTGGCTACGATAGTTGGTTTGTCTTGGAAACGCCTGGAAAAGATGACCCGATCGCGTCAGCCGAGAAGAATCTGAATTTTGTCAGGAATAACTTTTGAACTTTGGTAGATTGTGGCTATAGGGCGTTTTTATCGCCCTATAGAAAACCGAATAGTCATAAGATAGAACATATTGAATATAATCAGTTATCTACAAAAGAGCGCGATACTTTGCATTGTCCGCTTGGAGGGTTGGTATGAGCAATCAGAAATTAGTTATTCCACAATCAGAAGCCAAGAAACTATTATCACTCCCCACACGCGAAGCAGAACAACTTTTCCAAAGTTACGAAAAAGAACAACAACTCGAAATTATCCGTGCCACTCGGAACCCGAAACAACGAGAAGAATTATATTATCTTGTGCCAGACTGCACAGAGTTAATTCAGGATAGTCCTACCGAAGATGTTCTACAGGTGTTAGACACTTTGCTTGGAACAGGGCTCGCTTGTGGTTTATTACCGTGTTTATCCAACGAACAATTTGAAGAAATTATTGACATTGCGATTTGGCGCGATGGAAAGTTAGATGAAAAGTCGCTAAGTTTGTGGCTTTTTGAACTATCTGAATGTGAGAGAGATGACCTGAGCCGGTTCCTCGGCCAAATAGACCTGCGTATTCTTGCGGGGCTCCTCAAAGATCGTGTTAAGTTAAAAGGGACTCTCGGTGCAATGATGATAGAAGAGGGCATCATTGACCCAAGCTCTCCCTCAATAGACTGCAAAGATGAACAAGCCAGAGCGATCCTCAATGCGATATGGGAGGCAGATGGTGACCTTTTCAATCGACTAATGCGAGATATTTTCGCTATTGACAAGGAAACAGATGCAGACAAGGAATTAGTTTCCGCATTAGAAAAGGCAACTGCGGAAAGAGCAGAACGAGTCAAAGCACGTGATAGTGAGGCTGGAATCAGTGTCACCGAATCTGACTTGAAACAGCAGGTTGATTTGGATTCACTTGAGCTTGCCGAGGATAAAGAGGAGAATGCAGACGAGTAAATTTTCCCTCGTGGCCGACGCTGTCATTGATGGGCAGTCTTTCTTGGCACAAACAATGCTGCACGGCGATGCCCTCGGCAGAATTGACTCTGAAAAATCGGAGTCGCTTTCCGAGGATATCGCCGCGCTGGCACATAAACTGATTACGATGAAGGTTGCTGACCTTTCTAATGAGTCTGACCTTCGCGCACAAATTCAAATTGCCTTTGCATTGACGAGTTTAGGGTTAGAATACGGAAGCAAGGGAAACTTGGACAAGGCAGTTAACGTGCTACTTGCGAACCCTATCGTCAAGTTTTTCCAAATCGGTAATACACTTACAGATAAATTACTAACAAAAGCCAACCATATTCTTGAAAACGCGATAATTGAACCAGATGAGTCCCTCTCTCACCTTGACATTGACAGCATCCGTATCTATAACCATGCCGAAGCAGAATTTTTAGATGCCTTAGCCGCATACAATACAACTATCACCACAGCACAAATCACAATCAAGAACAACCATCCACCGCGCACCTTCACGAATCTTTCTGATATGGAGATCGTCCGTCAGCAGTTGGATTATATTGAGGTGAGATGTTCCTATGTCCAAGCATTGCCACTTGAAGATATTTTTACGATTGACCCGCCACTTAGCATCGCTGTAGATCCGATTCAAACGTTAACGCTCAGCTTGATGGCAAATTTAACGGTATATTTTCAACCTGATTTGCAGTTAGAAGCTGACACGCTTTCCGATTTTCGTGATATCATCTATGATGAAAGCATCGATGAGATTAGAGAGGCTCCACGCCAGCGTTTGTTAAACTGGATTGAAAACTATCTTGAACAAGATAACCAACCTGAGGATGTGAAAAAATATACTGTGGCTTATTGGGATGCTTGCCTGCAGGAGATGGTGCAGCCAGATTCCAATTGAAAATAAAATCCAAATATGTTCACATTGCAATGAATAGCAATACCGACATGCTCTCCGCTGGTGGGACGGGGAATCATGGCGAATACCCATAAATCAACGCTATGAATGCCTTTTGGCATTCAGCGGGTGTAAAGTTAAGAAACCGTTTATGATTCTATCAGTGCTTCTCAATCCGCATGGTGATTGAAACTATCCTATATTTAGTCCCGTAGGGACGATATGTTTATAGAAAAAATGTGTTCCCTCTCTTGAGTTCCGTAGGAACGACATAGAAAAACGGACATATCGTCCCTACGGGACTAAAGAGAAGGGTAGAACGCTTAGCTATAAACATATCGTCCCTACGGGACTAAAGAGCCTTCATATATGCCGGAAATTCCTTAACTTTACACCTATGGGAATCATGGCGAATACCACACGGGGAATCATGCAGCATGCCACACGGGGAATGCCATTAAGGCATTCATACCGTTGATTTGGCGCATGCTGCCACGCGCATTCATACCGTTGATTTGGCGTATTCGCCCAATGGCAAGGTCCCCCATAGCGATAGCGTGTGGGGAGACTACCGTTGATTTCTTCCTAACCTCGCCAATGTCCAGGTAATTGTGGATTTTTCTATAGAGTTTTTGTTATGATGCAATTTCCTTGATGTTTTATTTACCCCGACCTACGGAGTCTACTGAACTATCCTAATTTTTACCACGTATCGCGTACACTTACACCTTCATCCGATAGGTAGGTTTTGATACTCTCAATCGTGAATTCGCCGTAATGTGTGATAGAAGCAACAATCGCGGCATCAGCATTGCTCTCAACAAAAACATCGCGTAAGTGTTGCGGATTCCCTGCGCCCCCTGAAGCAATAACAGGAACCGGCACAAGGTCCGCAATAGCACCCGTTAACTCCAGTTCGTAACCTGCTTTCGTACCATCGGCATCGATACTGTTAACAACAATTTCACCTGCCCCTAAATCAACACCGCGAGCAGACCATTCCAGCGCATCCCAACCGACAGGTTTACGGCCGCCATCAATATAGATTTCATAACCACTTGGAATCTGTTCACTTTTAGAGACCTTTTTCACCTGCATGCTTAACACAACACACTGGCTACCGAAGGCACGTGCGCCTTCAGAAATAATATCAGGATTTCGCACGGCACCCGAATCTATGCTGACCTTTTCCGCGCCAGCAAGTAGTACACGCCGCATATCCTCAAGGGTACGCAACCCACCGCCAACAGAAAACGGGATAAAGATTTCTGCGGCAACTGCAGAGACAACATCAATCATAATATCGCGACGTTCATTGCTGGCGGTAATGTCGTAAAAGACAAGTTCGTCTGCCCCACCTTCATAATAAAAACGCGCCATCTCCACAGGATCACCAACGTCAACATTGCCTTTGAACGCAATGCCTTTGGTAACTTTTCCTGCGCGTACGTCTAAACATGGAATAATCCGTTTTGTTAGCATATATCTCCTTTCTCAAATTCTGCGATGAAAGCGAGTCTCGCGGAAAGGATAAAGGCCTCGGAGTTAGGGAGTCTCCTCAAAATAAATCAGGGAGACGGATACTTTTTATTTTCTACAGATGTCCCAACACCATATACTGCTTTGATTTCTCCCCATTGCGTAGGCAACTTTCCTTGCCGAGATACAGGCAGCATACCCTCTACCCAATGCGGTCGCATGTCGTGAAAGCGATGACGTGTTAAACGTCTGAGTTTACCGGTTGCGATCTCATACCGATAGATGTCATGATACTGCTTCTCACGAGGCACTTCCAGTAACCCCGCAGAAAAGAGAAATGCCTGCCCATGATCCATCGAACACAAACCAGAACCAACCCACTCTCCACCCATCTTCTCATTCACATCAATTTCCTTTTTCGCACCGTTGGGACGCATTATCACAAATCGTTTTATCGGAAAATCTCCTTGTAGTCCGCCTATTGATTTAAGGAACAGTATCCGCTGTCCATCTGAGGACCATCGAGGGTAAACTCTGAACGACAGCTGCGGACCAGGGTCTTGATCCGGCAGAAGCGGACGCTGGTTTGTTCCATCTGCTGACATAACCCAGATATTTGTATCGGCTATACCTGCCTCTCTTGATATAAATTTTTTGTAGAGAATTTCTTCCCCATTGGGTGACCAATCAGGAGAGTCAGCACCGTGCGGTTCCTTCCTGCCTGTCAACTGTTTCACTGTGTGATCCGCTAAGTCCATGACATGAATCTCAGATCCCCCGGTGCGGTTGCTTGTAAACGCCAAGTACCGTCCATCAGGGGACCAGGTAGGTGAAGTAGACCAAGTAGGGGATCTATTGGTTTCTCCTTGTTCATCATGTGTGAGTTGCTGTTGGTTCGTGCCATCAGCGTCCATAATAAACAGCTGATAGTTTTGTTTGTCTCTTTCAAGCTTCCTCTCAAAAGCAATTTGGGTCCCATCTGGAGACCAATGTGGGTAATCCTCAAAAAACTTATTGTCTGTCAACCTGCGGATACCGGTACCGCCATCGTTCATCACATAAATATCCCCATTATAGACAAACACGATTTTAGCATTGGCAACGCACGCGGCAAACAACATAATGAGGCAGCAAAATATAAAACATATTCGCATATACGAGATGAAAGATGTTTTTGTATCTTTCATCAGTTGCTCTTTATCCCTATTCTCTTGTTTCATGATTCACCGTTTTGGTAGATGTTCCAACACCATATACTGCTTTGATTTCTCCCCATTGCGTAGGCAACTTTCCTTGCCGAGATACAGGCAACGCGCCTTCTACCCAATGTGGTCGAATATCGTGAAATCGATGACGGGTTAAACGTCTGAGTTTACCGGTTGCGATCTCATACCGATAGATGTCATGATACCGCTTCTCACGAGGCACTTCCAGTAACCCCGCAGAAAAGAGGAATGCCTGCCCATGATCCATCCAACATGACCCAGAGCCAACCCACTCTCCACCCATCTTCTCATTCACATCAATTTCCTTTTTCGCACCATTGGGACGCATTATCACAAATCGTTTTATCGGAAAATCCCCTTGTAGTCCACCTATTGACTTTTCGAACATTATCCGCTGTCCATCTGAGGACCATCGAGGGGCAATCCTCATCGACAGCTGCGGACCAGGGGCTTGATCTGGCAGAAGCGAACGCTGGTTTGTTCCATCTGCTGACATAACCCAGATATTTTTATCGGATATGCCTGCTTTTCTTGATATAAATTTTTCGTAGAGAATTTCTTCCCCATCAGGCGACCAATCCGGAGAGTCAGCACCGTGCGGTTCCTTCCTGCCTGTCAACTGTTTCACTGTGTGATCCGCTAAGTCCATGACATGAATCTCAGATTCCCCAGTGCGGTTGCTTGTAAACGCCAAGTACCGTCCATCAGGGGACCAGGTAGGTGAAGTAGACCAGGTAGGGGATCTATTGGTTTCTCCTTGTTCGTTATGTGTGAGCTGCTGTTGGTTCGTGCCATCAGCGTTCATAATAAACAATTGATAGTTTTGTTTGTCTCTTTCAAGCTTCCTCTCAAAAGCAATTTGGGCCCCATCTGGAGACCAATATGGGTAATCCTCAAAAAACTTATTGTCTGTTAACCTGCGGATACCGGTACCGCCATCGTTCATCACATAAATATCCCCATTATAGACAAACACGATTTTAGCATTGGCAATGCACGGGACAAACAACATAAACAGACAAAAACATACTGTATAGACGAACACCTGTGAAAGTATAGATGTTGCCTTATCCTTGTTTGTAAATCGTTCCATGTTGTAACTCCTTAATACCCGAAAGTATATTTGATGTATAGGCTCACACGCACCAGCGCGCGTGAACCTATACGAAAAGTGATAATTCGTTAAATATAGACTTTGGACAGAACGGCATTTAATCCTCGCCATCCCAATTCCAATCATCTAATCTACACCCAAATCCTCTTCCTCATGGAGAAACGTCTCATTAATCGACGCATTCCAAGAATCTTGTGCATCCCAATCGTTACCGCCATCGAGATTCACCTTCACAGCCAGGTCGGACTTTGCCTTAATCGTGATTCTTTGCCACGGTTGTTTCGAAAGGTCGAACGTAAAACCGCGACTTGTTTCCCAAGTATCACCACCATCAACCCATTGCTCAGTACTCCAGGATCGGTCAGGGTCAAATGGCTCTATAAAATCGCCAAGAAGCTCACTACTAAAGGTAACGTAGCATTTGACGACGATTGGGCCCGGCCAATCTGGGTGGTTGCCAGAGTCGTTGGCCATATATACGCCATGACTACTACTGACTACTGGGAATGCGTAGGAATATTCTACCTGGGAGTATCCGTAAACAAACGTCATGAGCGGGTGTTCGCTCATGCCAGCATCTCTATCCCAGGACGAGTAGACATCTGTTGTAACGAAACTTGTCAATCCAAATAACCCGATGAGGGTTATTATCGCTAAATTTTTCACAATTTTCTCCTTATTAATTAGGTTATACGAAGGAGATGTACTATATTTTAGCACTTCTCCGCTTTTGTGTTAATGAAATAAATAAACAATATTGTAAATGATAACACCTATTCTGTCTTGATATGCGCGGTGCGCCAATAGAATAGGGATAACAAGCATTGCGGATGTCCACAATGCAACAACAAAAGCCCGCGACGGGACACCTCGTGTGAGACGAAGCACGTGCGAGCACAAAAATATCGCAGCATATATAAAGACTGCGATAAGACCTTGTACGTACTGTGAAAAGATTTATGAACTTTCGCTGGGGGGGGGGCTAAAACCTAAAAAGAAACCACCAGGAATTGTACAAGAATAACCCTTCTCAGATAGCAAAAATCTGATGCGTTCATTTCTGTATGGTGATTTCATTTGTAGATTTTTCACTGCTATATTCCCTCTACGTACGAAAGTAAATTTACTTATATCTTATATTATACACACAAATTTTGCTTTTGTCAACTTTTTTTCAAAAAATCTTTTCTTTTATCCGTTATTTGTTAAATCTCTGTTTAAATATGTTCAAAATATCGTCAAACTCCGTGACTCTTAACATCTTATACATTCCCGCGAGTGCCGACACACTAAACACAATCGGTCCAAACACATTAGCAACGCGAGGCACGATGCCCTCAGTGCCGAGCAAATCTTGTTCGACAAAGCCGTTTGTTACCCAGCACACAACGCCCATCACCGCTGAAGCAATCAATATTTTGAGTGTCAATAAGACAACTGATCGCAGACCTAATCGTCCAACTTTGCGGCGGAGCAGAAACAGTAAAACAGCACTATTGAGTGTCACAGTCAGCACAGTTGAGAACACTACCGCCCGCGGGTCTAAAAAAAGTCCGCGAAAAATAAACAGATAATTGAGTAAGATATTAAGTGCAACACCACAAAGACTGACTATGACAGGAGCACGAATATCCTTGTGTGCGTAAAACCCATCTGTAACGATCTTGAGAGCGGAAAAACCGCATAAGCCGAATGCATAGACGAACAGAAGCCCCGCTGTTTGCGTTGTGTCTTCGTCAATAGTGACGCCCCATTCGTAAAGCAATCGGCATATAGGTTCAGATAACATCATAAGCCCGACTGCGGCGGGAATTGTCACAGTAAGTAGAAGACGGAGCGCATAAGAGAGCGCGTCTCGGAAATTCTGTGTATCTCCTGTAATAGCGTATTTTGCAAGTTGTGGGAGTGCCACCGTTGAAATTGCAACACCAAAAATCCCTATAGGGAGATGCACAACACGATATGCCCTACTAATCCACGTCAACCATCCAGAATCTGCAGTAATAAAAAAGGTATTGGTAAATTGATTTACCTGTACCGCTGCGACACCTAACACTGCTGGTCCAATCAGGTGGATAACTTGGAGGACTCTTGAATTTCGCAGACTCAAGATCGGGCGATACCGAAAACCGACGCGATACATAGATGGCACCTGAATTAGAAATTGCGCAACCCCACCGACCATTACACCGATAGCCATCCCTGTTACCGGATGAATTCCTGCCAATGGAAGCAAATAGTAGCCACTTATTCCAATAAGGAGTGAACTCAGGTTAAAGAAGGTGGATGCAGATGCGGGGATGCCGAATTTACCCTTGCTGTTCAATAACCCCATGGCAATTGCAGCGAGGGAAACAAATAGCAGGTAGGGAAACATCCACTGAGTGAGATAGATTGCGAGTTCAATTTTGCTGGCAAATCCGTGGTGGTC
Source organism: Candidatus Poribacteria bacterium (assembly GCA_965221425.1). Taxonomy (GTDB): domain Bacteria; phylum Poribacteria; class WGA-4E; order WGA-4E; family WGA-3G; genus MSPOR6. The sequence goes on from OZ244889.1 coordinate 4,715,800, forward strand.
GGCAATGTCTAAATCTTTATCAAAATTGTTTTGAGCCAATACATCAACAATAGTAGGCGCAAAAATGATTCCCAATCCAGTAATGCAAATTAAGACGAGGGATGTCAAATTAAAGATTCGGTTTGCTAAATTCCATGCTGCTTCTTTCCCATCTTCCGCTTCCGTTGCAACAAAAGTGGCAATAAATGCCTTGCTTAGGATGCCTTCACCAAACAGATCGCGTAAAAAGTTTGGGATGCGGAAAGCGAGGTAGAAAGCATCTGCACTGGTTTTTGAAGGAAAGTAGTAGCCAATTGCAGTTTCGCGCGCGAGTCCCAAAATTCGTGACCCCATTACCGCTAAGCTGACAATTCCAGCAGTACGGGTGACATTTTGATTCTGCTCCTCAGCAGATTTTTTTCTATTTTCTTCCATTTTCGATTTTCAGTAATACGTAACCCAAGTTGCTACCTATAAGGTTTTAGACACACAGACGCCATTTTTAAGAGAGAACAGTTCGTTATTGGTGAAATAGTGTAGCGCAAACTTTCAGTTTGCGTACTAATATGCACAAACTAAATGAAGTTTAAGTAAATATTTCGGTAATTGGCAAGGTTAGGAAGAAATCAACGGTAGTCTCCCCACACGCTATCGCTATGGGGCCCTTGCCATTGGGCGAATACGCCAAATCAACGGTATGAATGCGCGTGGCAGCATGCGCCAAATCAACGGTATGAATGCCTAAATGGCATTCCCCGTGTGGCATGCTGCATGATTCCCCGTGTGGTATTCGCCATGATTCCCCGCCTTGCCAGCAGCAGGTGTACATCTCTGCTGGCGAGGTTTCCTAACCTCGCTAAATTACTCAATTTATTTTTTAATCTTCATAAAGTTTGTGCTACTACGTGGCAACTTAGGTTAATACGTACTATTTTCAACCCATATTTAAAATCAAATTTTTTATCCTTCAATTCAATCATCAATTAGTAGGGTTTGCTAAAATTGTCAAGACATCACCCTCTTGAACCGGATATGTTTTTCCTTCCACTCTTAGTAGTCCTTTACTACGTGCTTGAGTGTAACTGCCACAAGCAGTTAAATCTGCCCAGTTAATGCACTCTGAACGAACAAATCCGCGTTCAAAATCGGTATGAATTAGTCCTGCAGCTTCAACAGCAGTTTGCCCACTCCGAAGTGTCCATGCCCGTGTCTCTTTTTCTCCACCTGTAAAAAATGTAATCAACCCCATTAATTGGTATGACGTCTGTATAAATCTTTCTAAGGCGGATTCATTCAATCCCATTTCAGCCATAAATGCTTCAGCATCTGATGAATCAAGTTGTGCAATTTCCATCTCTAATTGTGCTGCGAGTACGATGATTGCAGTCTGTGGGCGTGCTTCATATTTTGCAAAACGCTTAAAAATTTTATCTGCTTCTTGTAATTGCGTTTCACTGATGTTGCAAATAAGTAGCAACGGTTTTTGTGTTAAGAAACCATAACCGCGTATTAGTTTTTCATCATTTTCTGATATAGTGAGAGTACGTAGTGGTTTTTCGTTCTCAAGGGTTTGTTTACATTCTTCTAAAATCCGAAGTTCATTTTGATGTTCAGCAGACTTCTGATTTTTTAGGAGCTTTTCGAGCCTATTGATTCGCCCTTCAGCAATTTGAAGGTCAGCGAATGCAAATTCTAAATCGACAAATTCAATATCTCTTTCAGCATCAACGTTTCCATCAACGTGAGGTACCGTTTCATCTTCAAAAAGCCTAACAACATGCGCGAGGGCATCAACAGTACGTAGTTCACCAAGCACTTCGGCATCTAACTCTGTGCGCTGAGGACTTTCAACATTCGCATTTATTGCTGTTCGAGAAGTGCCGCCACCATCTATATAATCAATCGTCGCGGGTACGATTTTGTTAGATTCAAAAACCTTTGCTAAAGGTTCTAAACGGTTATCTGGCACAGGGACAATGCTAAGATTGACCTGTTTTTTGCTGGTGTACCCCCCAATTTCAGCGTTAGAATGTGCTAAAGTGTTGAAAACGGTGGTTTTCCCCACATGAGGTCTCCCTACTATACCAATCTTCATATATTCCTGACACCTTTTCTAAGAATGTGTTCCAGCTCACCATATTCACTCATCCGCGATTCAGAAGTTGAACAAAAATTTACATTCTTGACAACATTCATGTATAATGCTAATATATGCTATCGTATTTAACGCAATTATATTAGTTCTGAGAATTATAGAGGTAAATTCAAAATGAGCACAGAAAACCGAAATTGGAAACGCCATCTGACGAAAGCGTTAACTATTTTATTGATATTCATGGTCTGTCTTTCAATTCTGCAGTGGTTTATCATCACAACACTTTTTAATTTTGGTGCGGATACGTTGAAGATTGCTATGGTTAAGCAAGCACCAGAAGGTGTAAACCGTAATCATATAATAGAAACAATTGAAAGAGTCAAAAGCGTGGCGCAACAACTACCATTTAGTTTTATCACCGGAAAAATCAATCTTCGAAAAATAAAAGATGCCGGGGATTATGCTCTTGAAGCGAACGATGATGAAACCTGGGACCCAGAGGAAATTAATACCCTCCTAAGGATGCTCAATGCTGCTGTCGGATATAAACAGGAATTGAGTAATTGATATTGATGTTATTAACACCACCTTATGAAAAATTTGCCTATGCTTATGACCGGATGATGCGGAATGTCAACTACCTACGATGGTGTGATTACATAGAATCGCTTTTTAAAATGTATGATTGTAAACCCCGTAATATCCTCGATTTGGCGTGCGGCACAGGAGCATTAACCATCTTGTTAGCAGCAAAAGGATATGAAATGACGGGTGTTGATAGGGCAAAAGGGATGTTGAACATTGCTCGTGAAAAAACCACAGATCACAATTTACAAATCACTTTTCATCATGGGGATATGCTCAATTTTCAGTTAGATCAGCAGTTTGACGCGATCCTTTGCACCTATGACAGCATAAATTATGCATCTAACGAAAATGAATTAAGTGGTATGTTTGAAACTGTGACTGAACATCTTACCCAAGACGGATTGTTTATCTTTGATGTTACGACTGAACGCAATATCGTCCAACATTTCCACAACAAAACATTTTCCGAAAACCACGAAGATTATTCCTATATCTGGAAAAATAATTATCACCACCACTCCAAGATGTGCCGAACCTTCCTAACATTTTTTATTCGTGAAGGTGAGTTGTTTAGACGTTATGAAGAGGTTCACCAACAACGAATTTTTGAAGTGCAGACGGTGAATGAATTACTCAAAGCAGCAGGGTACAAAATGTTGAGTGCTTTCGACATGTATACCTTTAACAAGTGGACTCGCACTTCAGATCGGATTAATTTTACCGCACAATTAGCTTAAGTTTATAAACCTTCCGCGATTAAGTCTCCAACTTGTTCAGTTGTGTATCCCATTCTTCCAGCCCCAAGGTCCTTAATTTTTCCGCTTGCAAGCAGATCGCTGATAGATTTTTCCACTTTTGCTGCCGCGCCAGCATGTCCAAGGTGGTCAAGCATCATACCTGCTGCGCTGACAGCAGCGATTGGGTTAATCTGATTTTTGCCGGTATAACGTGGGGCAGAACCGTGAATCGGTTCAAACATCGCAACGCTTTCGGGATTCAAATTACCTGATGCTGCCACTCCCATACCGCCTTGAATCATTGCACCGAGATCCGTTATGATGTCTCCAAACATATTACAGGTGACAATCACATCAAACCATTCCGGATTTTTGACCATCCACATCGTTGTCGCATCAACAATCGCGTATTCTCTTTTAATATCTGGATAATCTTCGCCTACTTCGTCAAAGACGCGTCGCCACAAGTCGTGTGCGTAGGTAAGCACGTTGGCTTTATCGCATGAGGTTAAGGTATTGGTCTTGTTGCGTTTGCGGGTGAGTTCATACGCATAGCGGACACATCGTTCTACACCTTTATAGGTGTTAATCATCTCTTGAATTGCGACTTCATCGCGCGTGCCGCGTTTCAGAAAACCACCGATTCCAGAGTATAGTCCTTCCGTATTTTCACGCACGACAATAAAATCAATATCTTCCGGACCTTTGTCCTTCAAGGGTGTAGGGACGCCCGGATAGAGTTTTACAGGACGCAGGTTAATATAGAGATCAAGCTCAAACCGTACCTTGAGTAGAATCCCTTTTTCTAAAATACCGGGTTTGACATCCGGATGTCCGATTGCACCGAGATAAATAGCATCAAGTTCACGCAGTTCTTCAAGCACTGAATCGGGTAACACTTCGCCGGTTGCCAGATATCGGTCGCCGCCGACATCATATTCAACAGTTTCGTATTTAAAACCTTCTTGTGCAGCTGCCGCCCCGAAGACCTTCATTGCTTCGCGTGTTACTTCGGGGCCAATTCCGTCTCCTGGTATGAGACCGATTTTATACATCAATTTCCTCCAAATCGTTCCGTTTTCATTTTGACTCGTTATATTTTACCATATCTAAGGTGATATTGCAAATTGTGACGATTTGTTTGAATCGCGGAGAGGCGCGGAGAACACAGAAAACGCGGAGGGCGGTATTGGGGACTCCCAAACGCCTATTCAAAGTGTGCTGCAATCTTTGAAAAGGAACTTATCTTGCCAAACCCCATCCGCGTGATCCATGTTCTGCGCGATTCAGATAATAAAAAATGTAGCACAAACTTCATAGTTTGTGCTAAAAAACGCAAACTAAAAGTTTGTGGTACAAAAGACAAAATCTGCGTCTTCCGCGGTAATTCGCGATTCAGAAAAAGAAAAGGCAGGCACCCAAAAGGGGACCTGCCTGTTGGTTATATGTGAACGGGTGCTTATTCCTGATGGGCCTCGGTAGGCGTACAGGAGCCAATAGCATTACTATTGTCAGTAAATTCACCACCACAGACTTCATACACGTAATCCCAACGTTGTTCCGAGTCGTTCCATATCCATCTATAGACCCAACGTGTGCAGATTTTCGTGGTTTCTGCCTCCGTGTTGTCAGAACCGGTGTCACACGCACTACACCCACTGGTACAAAGAGAACAATCCGGCGTGTTATCTGTCGGTGCGGGTGTGGAACTGCCACCGCTGGAGACGGACACCGTATAGGTCGGCTCCGCTATCGTACTATCCGACAAATATGCATAGGCAGTCAGCACATAGTCACCGGACGCCCCACTCGGCAGACTATAGGTATAGGATGCCGTCGTGGAACTCCCATCGCCAGAGACATTTGATACACTGGTACCATACCCCGATTCACCTGGGGCTTTGATATACCAATATAACAAGGTATACCCTGTCGGTAAACTCACATTCACAGTGAACGAACTGCCCGCCGTGGTAGTGGACGAACCATCCGAAGACGTGAGCGTCGCCGTTGCTGTTGCCGGCGGATCAATCAGATGACTTTCTGCGGTGAGGTTGGAAGTCCCCGGCGGCGGATCGGATTGTGTGCCATCCGAATGCCCACGTTTACGCTTTATTCTGAAATCACATTCTGGATTATTGCAATGACGAAACCTTTCTGGACAAACTAGTGTCGGACCACCCACTAAAATTATCGGCACCGTGACAGAGTTATAGCAAAATCGGATTTGATGCCACGCTTTCTGTTTGGATGTTTCGCAAGACCAACGCTTTTCACCGCACCCCGAAACATTCGGATCCAGCGGACACAAACCGAGATAATGGTCGTTCTTATTGTGAACAAAATCGCCACAGTTGTCACAGACTTCGCACGGCGGCCCCTGCGGTTGCCCCTGCTCTTCATAAACGCTGTCATTCACTGTCACCCTAAAAGAGGAATCCATGGTATCCCCTGAGTAATTCTGGGAGTCATCAACAAGGTTCCACCCCCACGTTCGCTTCGTGCCATGCACAAAGTCCGCTTCTATCGCAGCCGTACCCCAGCCACCTGTCAAGCCCAAGGCTCGTTGTGCACTTCTCTCCGTGCCATACGCAATAGAAATCTTTTCGGCATACGCTTTACCGACCGCATCTAAGTCCTCCTCACCTGTAACAACTTCAAGGTTGTAGCCTTTATGTTTAACGGGAACACAATCATCATCATAAGGTGAATCAAAACCATCTTCGTAATCCCGTATGTTCTCATGCGGAACATATTGATCTACAGTAAACTTCTCGGCTTCATCTTCAGCTATGCTGTGGGGATCCGCCAAACCTCTATAGCCCCCAACATCTTCGGGTGAGGTCGGACCTCTGGCATCGCGGTTGAGCGTGAGTAAGATACGCCCCTGTCCCCAAGCTGTTGCTGTGAATGTGAAGATCGTGATGTCCGGCGCTTTCCCTAACGGTTCTTTCCACTTCTCTGCCAAAACAACACGCCGCGACTCACCTTCGGTTGTTACCTCTACGTTACTGGCGACTTTCCGAGGACCATCATGCTGGTAGTGCGCACCTTTCGGAATATTGGCAGAGACTTCAGAACCTTTGAACGCTACTTTGCCGGTAGAAATAGCATCGGCAACGTTAAAACAAACACCACAGAATAAGAGTGAAAAGGTTACCAGACAAAACAACAAGAGTTTGTGAGAAAATAAAATTCTTGGACGCATTTTTTTACTCCTTTTTTAAAGTAAACTCGCATCAAAGCGAGAGATAAAATTATTGTTCTTTTTCATACCATTCGTATAGGTGTTCAATCCCCATACGCTTATACACATCACGTTCCCCCGCTTCGCGGAGTACCTTTTCCGTTTCCGGATCATCGAGACCGGGCACATCTGCTGGACCGTAGTAAAAACCTTGGTAGGTATGTCTGATAGGTAATTCGCCACGCGCGCTCTCCCGGAGAAGTAGCATATCCTGTCGCAACCTGTCGGCACGGAGCGTCTCTCCATCAACACGCGCCATTTCCAACTGCGCTTGCAACTCCTTGTATTCTGCCAACTGCTCAGGCGACGGACGAAAACCGATACGTTTCTTATAGTGCCTTATGATATAAGTGCCACGGAAATGTTGAAGGGGCGTTCCCCAGTTATCAAGAGTCGGACGGTATTCGAGCTTTGTCTGTGGATTATTCTGCGGTGGGTCAAACCCCCAGAAGTTGCGGTAGGATTCCCACGTGCGCGGCTCGTGCCAGTTTAAACGACTCCCCGATGGTGCATGTCCACCGTCTCGCCATTCAATAGTGAGGGGCGGGCCGGTGGGCGTTGCGGTGGCAGGAGGAAAATCTGCCCAAGCGGGATTCCTTTTATATCTTTTCCCCTGCCGGGTGATACCGTATTCCGCAGGCTCCGTCGCAGCAGCACGGGCATACTCTGAATACTTTGAAACAGGCACTTTGTCCCAGTGGTCGCCATGCCGAACCCATTTAAAACCCGGCTCAGCAGGAGGCGGGGTATCGGCTTTGGAGACAACGTGTTCCACTTCCGGTGTCCCGTCTCCTTCCAGTAGTTTCGCATCTTGTGCCAGCTGTTCTTTGAGCTGCTGCACTGTGGACAGCTGCCAAAAGATGAAACCTCCAGCAGCAATCAGTAGGATAATGAGGGCTGCAAACCCCCATATCATTTTCTTACTCATGAGTTTGACTCCTTTCAAGTAAGGTTGTCCCTGGTGCCGCTGATTCCAGCGGACAGGGTGTTAGGTACGGAAGCGGACAAACCGGTCTTTCTCCACGTGGAAAACAGTCCGACTTGATCCGTTGTTCACATGGGGGTGGGCCTGTTTGTGTGGCGCGCGTAATATTTCGCGCGCCGATAAACAGGCAACCACCGAGCAAAACGATTGTCAAAAAGGTGGCAACCGTTTTTGATGTGAATTTTTTCACTTAAGCACCTCCTTCGTGCAGTACTTGGTTGTGGGGTTGCCTACCATCTTAAAAAAATGGAGGCACCCTCCAGCAACCAAGCTTTTAACCTAAAATGTGTATTTTAGAGAAGGTACCCATGTTCGGGTTAAAAGATTGGTTGATATAAGTATTATAAAACATAAACAACAAAATGTCAAATTAAATTTAAAAAAAATGAAATCAACTAAAATTGGGCATTTTTTGCAAAACTGGACATTTGATGCCTCTCATCATGTTAAGACACAAGATTATGTCAAAAGGGTGCATAGTGTGAGAAAATTCTTTGTCAGAGCGGAGGTTTTCCTGCCCGTGTGTGTAGTCAGAATCTCGGATTTTCGCGTAATCCGTGTTTTCCGCGATTCAGACAATAAAAAATGTGGCACAAACTTTCGAGTTTGTGCCACAAAACGCAAACTAAATGAAGTTTAAGTTATTAATTCGGTAATTTGGCGAGGTTAGGAAGAAATCAACGGTATGAATGCCTAAATGGCATTCATACCGTTGATTTCTTCCTAACCTCGCTATATTACCCAATTTACTTTTTAATCTTCATAAAGTTTGCGGCACAAAAGATAAAATCCGCGCCCTCCGCGTCTTCCGCGCACCTCCGCGATTCAGACAGCATACATGCAAAAAAACTTTACACACCCTTTCCGTTAGATTTATCTCACGCAAAATTCAGCCAATTGACAAAACTTTACACACCCAAATAGATTTTAGTTGCAATCCGCTCGTAGATGTGTTAAAATAGTATATAACTAAAATCAGAATGCTTGCTTGTAGGAGGGACAGGCGAGTGGAAGTACCTGTTTTAGTGCTAAATGCCAGTTATGAAGCAATCAACGTTTGCAATCTCAGGCGAGCCTTGAAGATGGTTTTCAAGGGAACTGCTCAGACAGAGGAAGTGTCCGAATCAGAAATTCGGTCACCTTCGGCTATTGTCAAAGTGCCGCATGTAATTCGTTTGGTAAACTATGTGCATGTGCCGCGCAGTGTTGTCAGGTTTTCTCGCAAGAATGTCCTTGCGCGCGACCAGCACACATGTCAATATTGCCATCGCCAGTTTTCTGCATCTCTGTTAACGCTTGACCACGTTATCCCGATTTCAAAAGGCGGCAAGACAACCTGGGAAAATGTTGTGACAGCTTGTAAACGCTGCAATAATAACAAAGGTAATCAAATGCTTCATGAGACACATTTCAAGTTGAAAAGAGCACCAAAAACGCCTTCAATCTTGACGTATTTGCAACTCAACCGTCATTTTCGAGGTTACCATCCATCTTGGAAAAAGTATCTTTATATTAATTGAGGTGAAGAGATAACTGCTTGCCCTACGTGTTTGATTGTATTTACGGTGAATTGTAAAATTAATAGACACTTTCGTCCGCCCCGGTAGGTGAGGTTTCTAACCTCGCTGGTGCAGAGCGTCCAAGCCCTTCTATAATCTACCATAAATAGAAGGCAACCTTGTAGATTTATGTGAAGGATAAGGTGCTACCAATCTGAATAGAGTCTAAGATTATGCCGTATCAACCACATCCGAAGAGGCTGAAGAAGTCATGGGAATTTCAGAGAGCATATAAAAAAGGGAGAAAGAACTGGAGTCCCCACTTCGTTATCTATGTCTACCGCACAGAATTTAGTCAGTCTCGGTTAGGAATAACAGTCAGTAAAAAAGTAGGCAACAGTGTCACGCGAAACCGTGTCAAACGACTCATACGTGAAGCGTTTCGCATGCTTAAGCCTACACTTCTGCCCCATTACGATATTGTGGTTGTAGGCAGAAAAGATGCCGTTGATCTTTCAGGACAGGAAGCTCAAGACAGTTTACGCCAAGTGTTCTATAGGGCATTAATCATGGTACCGGGAAAGGTAGGTTATAGAAGGACTTGGCAGCGTGAACCTTTTTAGAAATTTAAATATAATCTAATCAATATTAATAAAAAATTTGTTAGAGCCTAAAAAACATTTTTGCAAATGAACGGTTACCTAAAAAAATGAGCCGATTAATTCTTTACGCTATCCGCGGGTATCGCCGCTTTATTTCCCCACTTTTTCCTCCAACGTGTCGTTTCCATCCGACTTGTTCACACTACGCACAGCAAGCCTTTGAACAATATGGCATCTTAAAAGGCAGTTGGTTAACATTAAAACGATTGGCAAAATGCCATCCTTACCACCCAGGGGGTTTTGACCCGCTTCAGTAGCAAATATACGCTGAACGTATAGTGACATTCAGCGTCCGGCGAACTACAGACCACACTATAATGAGATAGAGGAGCATCTAAAATTAAATGGGAGCACGTTATATTCTCGCACTTGTTCTAATGATTGGTGTAATGATTGCATGGAGTCTAATATTTGGCAATCGCTTCGTACCAGAACAGAACGACCCTTCAATAACTGAACAGACAGCACCAAGCGACACACCTGAAGGAGCAGAACTTGAAAAAGAGGAAGAGGATTCTACTGATTCGGACCTACTCATAACACCTCAAGAGAGTCCAGACGATCCTGAAGTACACGTCAAAACTGCTATTTACGACATCACTTTTAACGAAAAATTGGCAATAGCTAAGCAATGGAAATTGATAGAAAAAAATGGAAAGGGTAATTTACGTTTTCCCGACAGATCAGACATTGCCAACAAAGACGTACCGTTGAACCTTATTCCTGAAACAGCACTTAACTGTCTTGCCCTCCGGTTTGGAAATACCAATTTACAAATTGATTTAGTTGGTGCTAAATGGCAAGCTGACAAACCCCAAGGCATTCAACTATCAGATACACAACAAGAGGGAACGCTAACTTTCACGACGACGATTGGTAACCAACTGAAAGTTGCCAAACAGTTTGCTTTTTATAACGATAGTTATACCGTCGATTTAGTCTTAACGTTCGAAAATGTTTCTGATACTTCAGAACCGTTGTTGATAGGTGGAAATGAAAAGTGGAATGGTTATGAACTCCGTTGGGGCCCAGGAATTAATGCCGACCTGCTCGTACACGAAAAGAAAACAGGTAAAGCCGGGCGCCGTGGTTCCGAAGGTGCTAAAACTTATATCGGTTCGGGAAAACCTATGCGCGAACTCAAACAAGAACACGAGTCCGCAACAGTACTCTGGGCAAGTATGAATAGTCAATATTTTAGTGCCATAATGATTCCCGCTCCGAATCTGGAGGCAACCTACAAGTTGGATAATCCGAAGGGAAATGGGATGGAAGATATCCTCGTTACGGCTCCGACAGAGACCGCTGTTTTGACAATCCCCCGTTTTGAACTGCCATCCCAACGGAAGCAAACGCATGTTTTCCGTCTCTACGTTGGTCCCAAGGATAATACACTATTGAAACCTGTTACTGCTCCGAATGCGCCGGAGGTCCCGATTCATCTCTCAAAAATCATAGATTTCGGATATTGGGGTATTCTCGACCCGTTGATATGGGGAATGTTGTGGGTGCTCAACGGGTTGCACAGTATCCTTCGAAACTATGGGATAGCGATTATTCTGATGACGGCATTAGTAAAGATCATTTCCTTTCCGCTCACCCGTAAAGCACATGTTTCTATGAAGAAAATGCAGGAACTCCAGCCGCAATTGACTGAATTGCGGGAAAAATATCGGGATGACCCGCAAAAACTGAATAAAGCCACAATGCGCGTTTACAAAGAAAATGGGGTGAACCCTTTGGGCGGTTGTATGCCTTTGCTATCACAAACCCCCTTTTTTTTAGCACTCTATGGGCTGCTCGGGAGTGTTGTTGAATTGCGAGGGGCACCTTTCCTCTTTTGGATCGATGACCTCTCAGCACCAGATACTTTGGTTAAACTCCCCTTTACGATACCACTAATCGTGACACAAATAGATGCCATTCGCTTCTTACCGATTCTAAATGGGTTGACAGCATGGCTCCAGCAGAAATTTGTCGGTGGCATGTCTACTACGCCCACTACCAGTAATACACAAGCCAAAATTATGCAGTTTTTGCCGCTTATCTTTGTCTTCATGTTTTATAACTGGGCTTCCGGGTTTGTGTTATACTGGTTATGTAATAGTGTCTTCACTGTAGCGCAACAACAAATACAAACAAAATTTTTCCATGACGGCGAAACCGACAAACAGGAAAACACACCGAGGCGCAAACAGAATTAATGTTCACTTAGTCTTATGTAGATAAGGAGTACTGCCAATTGCAAAACTATATAGAAACTGAAGCCGAAACTGTGGAAGAGGCAATTGATACTGCACTGACACAGCTTGAAGCAACGCGTGAACAGGTTAACATCATCATAATTAATGAACCGACTAAAGGCATTTTGAGTTTTGGCGCGAAACCCGCAAAAATTCGGGCTACTCTTAAGGAAGATATTTCTACTGCTCCAGAAACCGTCTTGAAGGAAATGCTCACGCGGATAGGAATTGATGGGAAAGTTGAATCCAACTATATTGAAGGCAGTCTGCACCTCAATATGGTCTCTGATTCGCCAGCACTTCTGATCGGCAAGCATGGACAGACCCTTGATGCTATTGAACGTCTCCTCAATTGTATTGTCAATAAAAATGCACTCGCGAAAAAAAAGGTATTTGTTGATACCGAAGGTTATCGCAAGCGCAGAGAACAGACGCTCGTAGACATGGCACATCAAGTTGCAGCAAAAGTTAAACGGACACGTCAGGATGTTGTTCTTGCACCTATGAATGCTAAGGATAGACGCGTGATTCATCTCGCCCTAAAATCGGACGACACTGTCTCAACGTTTAGTCAAGGTGAAGGTGATATGCGCCGCGTTGTTATTTCAGTTCAAGATAACTATTGAATTATGAAACATAAAATTACTGATCCGTTTATAGTATGGTGACATTTAGAATTAAAGGGACATTTTGTAGCATAAACTTCCAGTTTGTGCATATCAGGGCACAAACTGGAAGTTTATGCTACAACACCCCTGGTAGGTTCGGTTTCCTAACCTTCCCTGCTGGTGAGGTTTCTAACCTCACTAATGTCCAGGCAATTGTGGATTGGACTATAATAACCTAAGTTGCATCTATTTGCGAATGCTTTTGTAGGAGGGGTTTCTAACCCCGATTTATAACAGAAAACGTAAGTATCAGCGGAAATGTCTTGTTTTTTTTGTAAAAAGCAGTGTCCGCCATCTCGAAATCTTGTAAGTAGCAACTTGAGTTATAATAGTCTTGCCTTACGTCTGTAGAACGGGAGTTGAGACATGAAATTTGACGATACTATCGCCGCCATCGCAACCCCACGCGGCGAAGGCGGTATCGGAATAGTACGTGTCAGCGGCCCGCTGGCAATTCCTATCGCTCGGCAATTGTTTCGCCCTTCACGCGCTATTTCAATTGATGAACTCCTATCACATACGCTTACACACGGGTACGTCATAGATACATCAGCATCCGATGAAATCATTGACGAGGTGATGCTCGGTGTTATGCGCTCCCCAAAAACATATACAACTGAAGACATTGTTGAATTTAACTGCCACGGCGGGATTGTACCGCTAACAACTGTATTAGATTTAGTGGTAAAGGCGGGGGCGCGGCTTGCTGAACCGGGTGAGTTTACGAAACGGGCATTTCTCAACGGCAGAATTGACCTCACACAAGCTGAAGCTGTAGCAGAACTCATCAGCTCAAAAACAGATCTTAGCCGTAAAATCGCAATTCAGGCACTTGAAGGCAAACTCTCTGAGAGTGTAAATCAACTCAGCGATAGGCTGGCGGCATTGCTGGCGGAAATTGAAGCCTCCATTGACTTTCCCGATGAAGACCTTGATTTTATGAAGGTAGGTCCGCAGCTTCAGGCTGCCCGTGCTGTTCAATCAGATTTGGGGCAATTGTTAGAGACTGCTTCGGAAGGGCGTCTTATCAAGGAGGGTGTTAACGCTGCCATTTTGGGTAAACCGAATGTTGGAAAATCAAGCCTATTCAATACCCTTGTCCAAACAGCGCGCGCCATTGTTACAGATATTCCCGGCACCACGCGCGACACGATTGATGAAACTATCAACCTTGATGGCATCCCTATAAACCTAATTGATACCGCAGGACTCCGACAAACAAAAGACATCGTTGAACAGCAAGGCGTTCAACGGAGTCGAGACATACTCAATAAAGCAGAATTTCTACTCCTAATGTTTGACGCATCCGAACCTTTAAATGAATCGGATATAGAACTCTTGCAGATAGCGAATTCGCACCGGGCAATTCTGATTTTAAATAAAATTGATCTACCCACTATCGTCCAACCGCAGACGTTAACCAACCACTGTCCGAAAGCTCGCGTTGTTCAGACAGCAATTACTGAAGGAAAAGGTATTGATGCACTGAAAACTGCTATTCAAGAGGAATTGATTGGCGGAAAATTCGTTATAGGTGAATCTCCAATTGTTACGAACACTCGCCACCAAAACGCGCTCTGCCGCGCACAAGAAGCTCTTGATGATGTAATCGCGAGTTTAGAAAACGAAATGCCGCCTGATCTCGTTTCTGTTGATTTGCGTATTAGTCTTGATGCGCTCGGGGACATCGTTGGTAAAACAACTACTGAAGATATTCTGGATCGAATTTTTTCTCAATTCTGTGTTGGCAAGTAAACAGCATTTCTTTACAACGCGTTTGTCATACCTATAGTAAAAACTATAAATATCCCTGTACAAAACTTTTTATTTTTTTTGACAAAAATGTGTGCGTTTGTTATAATAAGCACTTAAGTATATTAACGCGTTGTGTTAGTTAACATTCGGTCCGTTTATATTCACAGATGTGTTTTGTTTGAATTCCGCAACTTTTCTGATACTTGACACTCTTAAAGGTCAGGGGGAGCTCCGGTTCCCGACTACAAACGTGTCGCGATGCGGAGAGTGTTTTTACAAATGTGAGCATTTGTAAAAACAATAAACTGATACGTAATTAGCACAAGTCGTAGATTAATGTCTTTTCTATATATAGTGACGCGAGTTATGAGCAAAACGGTCGCATAATTCTGCAAAATTGTAATTCAAAACGAAAATTCATCTCAATACGAGACGTTTTGAAGGAGGTATATATGTCTAAAGTTATGACAAACCACAATATTATTACAATACCTATACTTCTTTCTTGTATTTGCTTGTTGCTATTAACGTTTTTATCAGTTACATCAGTAGAAGCACAACGCGATGAAGGAACTGTCGCAGGTATCTGGACTTTTGACGATGGCACAGCGAATGATACTTCACCCCAAAATTTAAATGGTATTGTTGTTGGTAAACCAGGATCCGTTAACGGTATCGTAGGAAAATCTCTGAAATTCAACGGGACAAGCGACGGTATAAAGATACCGGACTCTCCCAGAATCAATATCACAAACACATTTACTAACCGGACGGTTGCAGCACTTTTTAACTGTGATGATGTCACCAAGGAGCAAAAACAAGTAATCTTCGAGGCAGGCGGTCAGACACGTGGATTAGCTATCTATGTATTTGCTGGTAAACTCTATGTTGGTGGTTGGAATCGCGCTGAATATAACTGGCCCGGCGCTTGGCCATCTATAGACATCAAGTCAAACACATGGTACCATGTCAGCTTGATTATCCGCGATGCCGCTGGCAAAGTAGAAAACGATAAATTTGAAATGTGGCTTGATGGTGAGCTTATCGCTCAAGAAAAAGGAGGCCAACTCCATCCACACGCTGATGATATCGGTATTGGATTTCTTAATCAAAATTCCTTCTATCATGATGGTGGCCGTGGTGCGACTAACACTGATTGGTTTGGTGGTTTAATTGACGAGGTTATTGTCTACGGTTCTGCTTTTGACAAAGCGGATTTTGGGCAACTCACGCAACCCTTAAGTGTTGAACCGGAAGGAAAATTTACAACAACCTGGGCAAATATGAAAACCCAACGAGCCCAAAATTAGTTATCAGAACTTACATAGATTGCGGATTATAAAGATATCTACTGTGTAGTCCTATCATTCCAATACGGGTAAATTTCGATTATAAGGAGAACCAAAAATGGTAAAATTTATTTCTATTCTTAGTGTATTACTCATGCTGGTAGTAACAGCGAGTTATGCAGCGAGAGACGAAGCAACTGTGAAAGCAATTTGGAATTTTGATGAAGGTGATGCCGCAGATACTTCCGGTAACGATGTCAACGGAACGTTCTTCGGTGAACCGGAAGTTGTAGATGGCATCATCGGTAAAGCGTTACAGTTTGACGGTATAGACGATGGCGTAAAATTCCCTAACGAAGATGGTATCAATGTAGGTGGACCTTGGACTGACCGAACGATTGCTGCTTATTTCAAATGTTCTGATGTGAGTATTACAGACCATAAGCAAACGATTTTTGAAGAAGGCGGAACAACACGAGGTCTCGCCATCTACGTCTTTGATGGTCAAGTTCATGTTGGGGCTTGGAATCGTGCCGAATACAACTGGCCTGGCGCGTGGCCCTCTGCTGAAATTGATTCAGACAGATGGTATCACGTTGCCCTTGTTCTTAGAGACTCTACCAATGCCGTCGAGGATGACAAATTTGAGATGTGGCTCGATGGTAAAATGATTGCCAGTGAACCCGGTGGCCAGATCTTCGCCCACGGTGCCGCTATTGGCATAGCACATATCAATGGTGACTCTTTTTTCCACGACGGAGGCGCGCCCGGCAATAATATCCACTTCTTTGGTGGAGCTGTTGATGAAACAGTAATCTATAACTCTGCTTTTGATGCCGCTGATTTTGCTGAATATGCGACAGTAATTCAGGCTGCTACAAGCGTTGAACCACAAGGAAAATATACAACTACGTGGGGCACGCTAAAATCACAAAGGACCAGATAGTATAGTGACATTTAGAATTAAAGGGACATTTTTGTAGCACGGGGAATGCCATTAAGGCATTCATACCGTTGATTTCACATCCAGTTTGCGCACTGATATGCACAAACTGGAAGTTTATGCTACAACACCGCTGGTAGATGCGGTTTCCTAACCGAATGTCCGATTAATTCTAAAGTCTACTATAATAGTTTGATATATCTTCATAGAAGGTTGGCGAACACATGTTATCCTTGTTCTGAAGCACGGTAGTTTTTGGACTGCCGTGCTTCTTTATTTATGTGCAGAATTTCCATGGTCGCTGCCAAAATGACATAATCCGTGCCGGAATTGTATCAGCTGTGCTTGTTTGTATCGTAGTCCAGCTTATAGCCGGACAATTAATAGTGCTTTTCCATACTAAAATTGGCACAAATTTTGCTTCAGTGATAATACAATAACGTGAACTCGGTCCAAGTCTTTGTAACGCAAACTGTTAGTTTGCGGACTAATATGCACAATCTAACAGATTGTGCTACTATCTGGCAACTTATGTCACCTTAGGAGATAAAAATGAGATTAGATAGATTCACAATTAAAGCACAAGAAGCACTGCAAACAGCACAAATTTTGGCAAGCGAGGCACAAAACCCAGAACTTGGGGTAGAGCACCTTATGCTTTCCCTCATTAAACAGGCAGACGGGATAGTCACGCCAATTTTCCAAAAATTAGGGGCGGATATCCAAGAAATTACATCAGCACTTGAGAATATCGTTCAGAAAGCACCGAAAGTGCAAGGGGTAAGTTCAGAACTACACCTCTCAAAATCCTTACAATCCGTGCTGGAGACCGCTCTCAAAGAGGCAACGACACTCAAAGATGAATATGTCAGCACAGAACATCTCCTACTTGCCTGTACGGAATCAAAACAGAGCGAAGCAGGACAAACCCTAAGGGATGCTGGCATTACAAAGGATAAAATCCTTAAAGCACTCGTTGATATCCGCGGCACACAGCGAGTAACTGACCAAAATCCTGAGGACAAATACCAAGCACTTACCCGATTTGGCAGGGAACTTACGCAAGAAGCGATGTCCGGTAAACTTGACCCTGTAATCGGTAGAGATGATGAAATCCGACGTGTGATGCAAGTGCTATCCCGTAGACGCAAGAATAATCCAGTGCTTATTGGAGAACCGGGAGTAGGAAAAACCGCGATTGTAGAAGGATTGGCACAACGTATCGCGGATGGTGATGTGCCTGAAAGTCTACGAGAAAAACGACTTATTGCGCTTGATTTAGGTGCGCTCATTGCAGGAAGTAAATATCGGGGAGAATTTGAAGATAGACTAAAGGCTGTCCTTGCCGATATTGAGCAAGCAGAAGGACAGGTAATTCTTTTTATTGACGAACTCCATACCATTGTCGGGGCAGGTGCTGCGGAAGGGGCAGTGGACGCGTCTAATATGTTGAAACCTGCGCTTGCACGCGGCGAATTGCGATGCATCGGCGCCACAACACTTGACGAATACCGCAAACACATTGAAAAAGACGCTGCCTTAGAGCGACGATTCCAACCTGTTCAAGTCCATGAACCCTCTGCCGAAGATACCATTGCTATTCTCCGCGGCCTGAAAGAACGCTACGAAACACATCACGGCGTTCAAATTCAGGACAATGCCATCGTTGCCGCTGCCACTCTTTCAAAACGATATATTTCTGATCGCTTTCTACCAGATAAGGCAGTTGATTTAGTGGACGAAGCAGCATCACGGTTACGGATTGAAATTGACAGTGTACCAGAACAAATTGATGAAGTGGAACGGCGTATTATCCAACTCCAGATGGAACAGCAGGCATTGGAAAAAGAGGATGATGACGCGTCAAAACAACGTTTAGAAAAACTTAATGCTGAACTTGCAGAACTAAAAGAGAAAACAGATGCACTCAAAGCGAGTTGGCAAAACGAGAAAACAAACCTTTTGAAAATCCGAAAGTTGATGAAACAGATTGAGGAGCTACGTACTGAATCTGAACAAGCAAAACGCACAGGTAACCTCGCTACAGCATCTGAACTTGAATATGGCAAAATACCTGTACTTGAAGCACAACTCAAAACCTTGCGAGAGGCGATTGAAACAGAGGCAAACGGCACATACATGCTAAAAGAACGGGTGGGTGCTGAAGATATTGCGGAGATCGTTGCAAAATGGACAGGAATACCTGTTTACCGACTTATGGAAGGTGAAACACAAAAACTGCTTCACATGGAAGAACGTTTGCGTGAACAGGTCATTGGGCAAAATGAAGCGGTTTCTGCTGTCTCTAACGCTATCCGCCGCTCCCGTGTCGGTCTCGGTGATCCTGACCGACCACTCGGATCGTTTCTCTTTATGGGACCTACAGGTGTCGGCAAAACACATCTCGCAAAGTCGCTCGCAGAATTTCTGTTTGACGATGTTAACGCAATAGTGCGTATTGATATGAGCGAATACATGGAAAAGCATACTGTCTCAAGACTTATCGGCGCACCACCAGGATACATCGGCTATGATGAAGGTGGACAGTTGACTGAAGCGATTAGACGCCATCCTTATTGTGTTATTCTGCTTGATGAAGTAGAAAAAGCGCATCCAGAAGTGTTTAATGTCTTACTCCAAATACTTGATGATGGCAGAATGACAGATGGACAAGGACGGACGGTAGATTTTAAGAATACGGTCGTTATTATGACTTCTAACATTGGCAGCCAGTGGATTAGCGATACACATCTTGCCACAGAAGAAATTCGAAAGAAAGTGATGGACGCTTTGCAGGCACACTTCCCACCAGAATTTCTGAATCGTGTGGATGATCTAATCATTTTTGATCGTCTTGGGATTGATGAATTAAAGCAGATTGTAACGCTTGAACTATCCAAGCTGAGCGTCCGATTTGCTGAAAAGGATATGACACTCACGTTAACCGAATCGGCAAAAGAGGAATTGGTGAACCGTGGGTTTGATGCAGTATATGGGGCACGTCCACTTCGACGGACACTCCAGCGTGACATCCTTAACCCGTTGGCAATTGATATGCTTGAGGGCAACTTTCATGATGGCGATGCCATCGCTGTCAATTTTGCGGATGGAAAGTTCGTTTTCAATCATTGCAAAGATAAATGAGCGGAGCCATTCAGTCTCTGATACAAAATTAACAGGATTTACCTTGTTTTATTGAAGGTAGGTGCGGTTGGGAAACCGCACCTGCTGAATACCATACGGGGAATGCCATACGCGCATTCATACCGTTGATTTGGCATATTCAGCGTTGATTTGGCCAAATGGTAAAAGCGCATTTGGCGTTGATTCACCGTAGGAAAAAGATAAATTCCGTTAATTTGGTATAAGTCCTGAATGCTCTAATCACAACAAATTGACTGATTAACTCACCGCATAATCATCAGGATTATCCTTACGCCAATTCGGAAGATACCCCTCCGTGTGCCCAAACCCGTAAGAAGGCCCAATCTGGTTTTCACTTGACCAGGGCCACGCTTGTCCACCGATAAGACGAAATTCGTCCCCTTTACCGCACAACCAATAAAACATGTGCGCCACATATCGTGCCAGACCGTGTCCACCATACGGTGCCATCTGAAAATCAAAATCGGGTTCCTGTATCCAATCGCGTGTTGGCGGCACCGTGCGCCAATAACTATATTTCAACATGTGGCGTAACCCCGTGGCAGTAGACTCACCGCGCCGATGCAAAATGCTCTGTGAATGTAGAACAAACGAACCCGCAGGACCATCACTTGCGAATCCTTTCTCCGTTATATCACGTTCAGTTGGACGGATATGTGAACCCGGTAGCAGTTCTGTCGGTCCCATCTCCAGCGGCGTGTCTTGTGGAAAATAGAATACCTCAACAAAATTGATTTCGGGACCAAAAACATGGTCAGCATCGTGATGCCAAGGCTGTGCTTCCATCGGACATTCAACACGATGATTGCTCACCAACACAGGTAAACCGACATTCTTACCCAGCAAGGAACGCAATGCACCAGCAAGTTCAGGATTGAGAAGTACATGCTCAATATACCAATCCTCAAGCAGAAGAGTACTCGGTTCATGCGTCCCTCGAATTCGTTCTAAATCGGCATGCGTCATGCCATCGGGAATATAACTTGGATTAATCGGTATATCGCCGTTCAGATAATCAAAGGTGCGTTGGTTTATTTTGTCTGGGACGACACCTTGAAGTTGCAGGTAGCCATCTCGACAAAATTGAAGTACTTGTGAATCGGTGAGTGTTGGTTCACAGTCAAAGGTTCGGTTTGATTTGTCGTATTTCATGATGATACCCTTTATTGATTGACGTTATTGTAGCACAAACTAAATGAAGATTAAGTTATTAATTCGGTAATTTTCGGTCCAATGCAGGTGTACACCCCTTGCTGGCGAGGTGGGGAATCATGGCGAATACCGAACGCGTATTCGCCATGATTCATACCGTTGACTTCTTCCTAACCTCGCCAAATTACCTAATTTATTTTTAGTCTTCATACGGTTTGTACTACTATGTGACAACTTAGATTATAAAAGGACTTCCGCAAAAACCTAAACCTATTGTTATTCAGCAAACCAATAAACATCTGGGATCAATTGGTGCTATTCACTACACGCAACCTGAATGAACCCAGAATAAATGGCGAAGGCATTGCTCTAATTCTCAATTTTTATATTTCCCCAGAATGTGAAAAATTTATCCAACGCTGCTACGCTTAGACTATTGAGTGTGAATTCCTCTACGGTAGGTAAAATCTTGGGGCCGAGTCCTTCAACGACACCACCTACAGCATAGATTTTACTATTGACAGTGCCTGATCCTAAGAAAACCCTTGCAGTAGGCATATCTATGCTTTTCGTCCATGTGTCTGTTAATGGATCGTAAACCTCAACTGTAGCCAAACCGGCTCCTTGTACAGCCGATGTGCCACCAATCGCATAGATTTTGGCATTTGCGACACTAACGGTAAGAGCAGTTCTGGAGGTAGGCATACCAGTTTTTTGTGTCCATGTATCAGTTTTCGGGTCATATTCTTCAACAGCCGATAACACAGGTCCAACATTTTGTGCTACCCCACCAAATGTGTAAATTTTACCTTCCATGGCAACAGCAGAAAAGAAAGAACGCGGCGTAGGCATCTCCGCCTTTCGCGTCCAGGTGTCAGTTTTCGGGTCATATTCTTCAACTGTACCGAGAGCAGGATTTTGACCATCCCATCCCCCAATTGCATATAGTTTACCATCAACTTTACATGTGACAACGCCCGCCCGTGCAGATGGTAAACTTGCTTTTTTAACCCATTTGTTTGTTTCAGGGAGATATGCCTCAACACTGTCTATCGGAGCACCGAGCATTCCACCAATAACATAAATCTCTTTGTCAACGGCAGCAACAGAGAAAAAAAGCCTCGGATTTATCATATCTGCTTTCTGCGCCCATTCTTGTGCGTTGACACTATTTGTCAAAGTAAAAACACTTAATATACTTAATAGCCAACCTAATTGAAAAATTGAAATTGTGTATTTTTTCATTTAATTCTCCTATTTAATTTTATATTGAATCTATCAGCTGCGATAGATTGTAACTTCCATACCGTCGCGTCTTCGCTGCCCTTGATTGCCGCCTTCATTCCTGCCACGTCTCCGTCGCCAGCTTTCAAACCAATGCGTTTCGGACTCGTAGTTGGAACGGACATGCTCCAAGTAATCTGCCATCTGATCCGCTCTACCTACGTTATCAGCTACAATCGTTGCTGGATTGGTTAATTGAGATTCGATTGCTTTGAAGCATGCGAAATAACCATCCTTGTTGTTGTCAAGGAATAGAAAATCTACAGGGTCTTGAACGGTTTTGAGTACCTCTGCAGCATCTCCGATGCGTGAATCAACAAGGTCCGCCATACCTGCTTTTTCAAAATTTTCGCGTGCACGTTGTGCGCTGTCAGCGTTTATTTCTACAGTTATCAAACGGCCCGCACCTAAATTTTTGAGGATGCGTAACATCCACAACCCAGAATAACCGATGGCAGTGCCACACTCTACAATGACAGATGGTTTTACCTTCTCAACACAACTCGCGAGCAATTTCGCTTTTTCAGTACCTAACATCGGAATTCGTTCTGCCCGACACTGTTCTTCAACTTCTTCTAAAACTTTATCAAACATAAATGCTCCTTCATATTTTTCACATCTGATAGTTTAGCAATATTTTAACCTAAGTTGCCACCTTGTAGCACAATCTGTATGAAGTTTAAATAAATATTTCGGTAATTGGCAAGGTTAGGAAACCTTGCCAGGAGCAGTAGGTGTACACCTCTGCTGGTGAGGCGGGGAATGCCTAAATGGCATTCATACCGTTGATTTCTTCCTAACCTCGCCACATTACCCAATTTATTTTTTAATTTTCATTTAGATTGTGCCTGCAAGTGCGCAAACTGACAGTTTACGCTACAAATATCGGCTAATTATCAACATATTTTCATTAAAGACGGTGTTTCCATGTCTAAAAACTTATAAGTAGCAACTTGGGTTATTTTAATCAAATAAATTGTTGTTTACTTTGTGATGGTCTGCTATAAAGTAGTGTTCCCAAAGTGTCTTGGGACCATTATTTAGTGCGAAGATACCGTAGTCGTTTCCATTAGGTGAACGGGTAATTGTGTGAATATGATTTGTCCCGCTGCCTTCGTCATTGAATTCAATCCAGACTGCAGGGTTGAAGATACGATAATAGATGGAATCGTTTTCTGTTGTGCCACCGATCCAGACGAAATATGTGTCGCCAAATCCAGCATCAATATCTTTCATCCAGACATCCGCAAACTCGGTTTCAAGATTGTAGATGTATGTTTTAATCAAATTCCGAAGGTTTTCTTTTTGACCATCATTCATCTCTGATGCCTTTAAACCGACACCCACGAAATGTGAATAATCGTAATTCAGATGCGGATCGGTTGTTCTGCCCGGACCCACTTTTAGTCCACGTCGGTTACCTTTTTGAATTGCTTTCTCTTTCTGTTTCGCGTCAAGACTGTTCAACAAAGAAAAGGCGTTGCCTCTTTCCTGCCCAAGTACTGCTTTGCCGTTGATAATAGTCGGTGAAGTGCCGAGATGTGCAGGGACGATAGAGACTTCATCGCCATGCACCAAAAAGTTGAGTGCCAAATGATGTCCGTCCAACTGGAATGCCCATGACCCGTCTGTCTCCGGATTTCCAAACAGTGCGATATAGTAAGGGCGTGAATTCCAAAAATCGGGTCTAATTTCGCTGAGAGGTGTTTCAGATTTTTGGGTAATCAGCGAAACTTTTGTGTAACCTTCATCACTCAAGAACATCTCTAAAACTTTATGGAAAAGTGCCAATTGGTCTACTGACAGCTTACCGAAATGAATACCGCCGCGATCAGCGTCTATAGATGCCGGTAAATTCGACCATGAATATGATTCTTTGTGTCCAAGTGGATAAGAGGCTGCAGCAAGTAGTTCTTCACTGAGTGAGTCGCGAAAACTTTTCATGGCTGTTGCCAATGCGACAATCGAGGGTTTTGTTGAGATTTCAGCAATTTCTACCGCTTTTTCTGCTTTGACTTCAACTGTATCAAAAATATTGAGCGTGAGCGCAACGATACACGCTGCTGACAAGACAATGAGGATAAGTGAAATTTTGCGTAACATAAAATTCCCTTCAGATATGATTTATTACTTTGGTGTATAAAGATAGATTCTGTTTTGTGCAAGTTCTAATATTATCAACCTTTTTTCTCTTTTAGTCAATTCAAATTGAAAAAAGTTCGTCGTTTTCACAACATTCAACCTTGATTTGATGCTTGCCACTTGCTTCGGTCCACAGCATAATGTTTAATTGCATTTATAGTAAATCCGAAAATATATTCATATTTCAATGAATAGCAATCCTGACACGCTCGCGCTGGCGAGGCGGGGAATCATGGCGAATACCATACGGGGAATCATGCAGCATGCCACACGGGGAATCATGGCGAATACCATACGCGTATTCGCCCAATGGCATTCATACCGTTGATTTGGCGCATGCTGCCAAGCGCATTCATACCGTTGATTTGGCGTATTCGCCCAATGGCAAGGGTCCCCATAGCGATAGCGTGTAGGGAAGCTACCGTTGATTTCTTCCTAACCTCGCCAATGTCCAGGTACTCGCTGGCGAGGTTTCCTAACCTCGCTACTGTCCAGGTAATTGTGGATTTTACTATAAATATAGTAGACTTTAGAATTAATCGGACATTCGGTTAGGAACCGCATCTAACAGCGGTGTTGTAGCATAAACTTTTAGTTTGTGCATATCAGTACGCAAACTGAAAGTTTACGCTACAAAAATGTCCCTTTTATTCTAAATGTCACTATACTTGTCAATCAAAGGAATTTATGATACGATTATGCTAAATCAAAGGAGAAAGAAAATGGCAATAGGATTAGGTGTTATCGGTATTAACCCGACCAATATGGGTTCAACTGCAACATTGCTGAAGGATGTGCCCGACCTGAATTACGAACTTCGTGGCATCTGCGCAAAGCGATCAGACGTTCTTGAAAACTATGCTAAGGATATCGGTGTTGATTTTTGGACGACAGATTACCGTGAATTGGTCCAGCGTGATGACATTTCCGTTATCGCAGTCTATTCGCCAGACCATCTGCACGCTGAACATTGCATCGCTGCGATTAAAGCCGGTAAGCACGTTGTCTGCACAAAACCGATGGTAACAACCTTGGAAGACGCACAACGTTTGGTAAACTTAGTCCGGGAACACCGCGTCAAATTCCTTGTCGGACAGACAATGCGATTTGACCTGCAGTTTTTAACAATGAAACGACTCTATGACGATGGCGATTTGGGGGACATCATGGTTGCGGATGCCTACTATGTCCATGATCTGCGCGACGTCTACGATTTCACGCCGTGGCGACTTCATGCGCCACAAGACTTAATGTTTGGCGGTGTTGTACATCCCGTTGATATTCTACGCAGTTTCCTCGGCGATGTTGAGGAGGTACACGCTTACGGTGCAAAAGGTTTACTTACACCTGAATATCCGATAAAAAACAACTTCTTTCTGAATTTGAAGTTCAAAGGCGGACAAATTGCCAGAGCAATGGGACTTTACGATGTTGTTCACCCACCGATGCCGATGATGCAAGTCTCCATTTACGGTAGCAAAGGCACAATGATCGGTGATTTTACGGATAACAAAGGCGGACAAGTAAAACTCATGCTTGATAAAACGTCTGCAAGAGAACCTTTTGAGATGACATGTCCACCTGAAGTTGACACAAGCGTTTATGGACACGGTCAAACAGTCATCCGATATATGCGGCATTTTCAGCAGTGTCTTGAGGAAGATTTAGAACCTTCCCCGAATGTCGTAGATGGCGCGAAGTCTGTAGCAGTGGGTGTTGCGGCTTGGAAATCAATTGAAACAGGAAAACCTGTAAAAATATTCAACGAATTTTAATCAAAAGCACGAACAAAATCTAACAGAGCTATTCAATTCTCCAATTATTTCTTTCTCCTGAAACCTCTTCTTGTAGTAATGAACTCCTGCTATTTGAAATGAGATAAAGCGGTTCTTTCTGGCGGCTATCTCTAAAAACATAGTTGATATTGCTTTTTTAGAAAAAAGTTGATATAATCACACGTAAAGAAATTAGAGAATTATAATCTTCACCTATGTGTCAGAGGTATTTTGTCGTTTTTTATTACAATCGTTAATATTTTTTGATATATAGATATAGTAGAATAAATGATGCTATATCTGCTGGACTTCACGTTAAAACAAAATCTTATATGAGGTGAAGTATGACAAGACAATCCTCTTGCCACTTGTTAGAAATGTTAGCAGCTGAGATCTTGCAAACCGCAACTAAGGAAAACAATTATTGTGAACGCAACAGAATTAGATTTTGAAAAGTCTCTTATTGAATTAGAACGTCACCTGGCACAACTGGACGCTTTCGCGGAAGAACATCCAGATTTGGACCTCACCGAAGGGATCGGGGCATTGAAACAGAATGCCGACACGCTTACAAAGCAAACCTTCCAAAAACTAAGCCGTTGGGATAAAGTGCGATTAGCACGACACCCGCAACGGCCGCAAGCCTCCCTCTATATTGACACACTTCTTGAAGAACCTGTTGAACTCCACAGCGACAAGTTGTACGGAGATGACCGCGCACTCATCGGTGGTTTTGCCTGGTTTGAAGAACAACCTGTCGTCTACCTGGCACAGCAGAAAGGTACAAACCTTGAAGAACGGCAAGAGATGAACTTTGGTTATACACACCCAGAAGGCTACCGAAAAGCAAGACGTTTGATGCAGTTAGCAGATAAATTCAACCGCCCTTTAATCTGTTTTGTTGATACACCCGGTGCTCACTTTGATCTTCATTCTGAAGAATACGGGCAGGCAGCAGCCATCGCTGATAATCTTGCGGAGATGATGCAGATGCGTGTCCCAATTCTCGTTGTTATTATTGGTGAAGGTGGAAGCGGTGGCGCATTGGCAATTGCAGTCGGAAATCGTGTACTGATGATGGAATATGCTGTTTACTGCGTGGCACCGCCTGAAGCCTGTAGTGGTATCGTATGGAAAGACAAAGGCGAACACGCGCCTGAAGCAACAGAAGGTTATAAACCAACCGCTCCCGATCTGCGTAAGTTAAACATCATTGACCAAATTATTCGCGAACCTCTCGGCGGTGCACACAGAGACCCGGAAGCTGCTACCCGGAACGTCAAACGCGCAATAAAGAAGCATCTTACTGAATTGATGGAAATGACCGAGGAACAACTCATTGAACAACGTTATGAACGTTACCGAAATCTCGGACTTTATGGGGAAGATGACGTTAACCGCACATGAAGATCCGAACCATCACCACAGGCATACCTAACCCTTTTTTTCGCTCCTACCTTAAACAGGCAGCCGAATTTAACGCCGCATGCCGAACCCACTTTGAAGCGAACGACTATGAGGTACAGACAACACGCGTCAGTTCTCAAATCTGGAATGAAGCACGAGATGTCGGGACAATCCTTAAATTAGAGTCTAATGCCCAAACATTAGGGATTGAATTTCTCAGTTTAGGCACAGTCTCTCCAGAAGCACAGCACACCTCCGAACATCTTGAACTGCTCACCGATGTAATTGTCCAAAGTGAATCGCTTTTTGCCACAACTACCATTACCACACAAGCAGACCAGGTTGACTCAGACATCACCGAAAGCACGGCGAACATCATTCAACAGATAGCACACCAAACTGATGCTGGCTACGGCAACCTCCGTTTTGCCGCGTTGATGAACTGTCCACCCAATACACCCTTTTTTCCAGCTGCTTTCTGGCGCGACACAAGAACTAACTTCGGCATCGGATGGCAAGCAGCAGACCTCGTGCAAGATGCTTTCACAGATACACCCAATTTGGAAACCGCTTTACAGAATTTGAAAGACCTGATGGAAGCAGAGGGACAAAGAATTGTCTCGCTGGCACAAGCGTTTGCACAGAAATGGGGCATTAAGTTTGTTGGCATTGACGTATCACCTGCACCGATGGGTGATGAGAGCATCGCTGACGCAATGGAAGAACAACTGCCTGGGCTTTTTGGGGAGCGCGGCACCTTGACAGTCGCCGCAGGTATAACGCGAACACTTCGCTCGCTCTCCTTGCCACTATGCGGGTATTCAGGATTAATGCTTCCTGTCCTTGAAGATGTCGGATTAGGCAAATGCAGTGAAGCGGGACATTTCAATTTAGACAGTCTCTTACTCTATTCTACCGTCTGTGGCACAGGTTTAGATACAATTCCTATCCCTGGTGATGCTTCTATATCCCAAATAACCGCTATTCTGACTGATGTTGCTACCCTTTCGATACAACTCAACAAACCGTTATCTGTCCGCCTATTTCCCGTTCCCGGACTCAAAGCTGGCGATATGACCCAATTTCAATCTCCGTATCTCACAAACAGTGCTGTGATGCAGATATAGACAAGATGTTATGATTCCGCATCAAGACTATATAAACTTTCCCTTGCCAATTGTCATAGTATCTGATAAGATAAAATAAAACATTCTTACAGAAACGTGAGTTTGATAAAAGCCTATTGTAGCGCAAACTTTCCAGTTTGCGCCATAGCACACAAACTGGAAAGTTTGTGCTACAAGAACCGCAAGGTGGGTCTTCGGAGAAAAGACCTATTATTGAGCTGATGTCATTTATTATCAAACTGGCGTTACAGAAACGAAAAGGGAAATCACTGCAATGTCCGACAACCCACATGTATTACTAATTTCCACAGATCATTGGCCTAACTCACTGCTTGGAGTCAATGGGCATCCAAATATTCAAACACCAACACTTGACTCACTTGCACGCGCTGGGACCCGCTACACGCGCGGTTATAGCGAATGCCCTGTCTGTGTGCCAGCCCGAAAAACACTGATGACAGGCACAACCACGCGCACACATAAAGACAGAGTTTTCAACGACAAAAAAGGAATAAACGGGCTTCCGACAATTGCACAAACATTTCGAAATGCAGGGTATCAAGCTTATGCAGTCGGAAAACTACATGTCTATCCGCAACGTGACCGCATCGGGTTTGACGATGTGATTTTAGGTGAAGAAGGGAGATTACAATACGGTGCCATTGATGACTATGAACTCTTCCTCGGCGACAGAGGATATGCCGGGCAACAGTTTGCACACGGCATGTGTAACAACGATTATCTCAACCGTCCTTGGCACCTCCCTGAAGATTGCCACGTCACCAACTGGAGCACTCAACAGATGGTGCGCATGATAAAACGCCGCGACCCAACCCGACCCGGATTTTGGTTCTTGTCCTATTGCCATCCGCACCCACCCTTGGCACCGCTGCAGTGTTACATGGATATGTACCGAGATATTGATATAGACATGCCTTATCACGGAGAATGGTCTAAAGACACTGATAAGTTACCGTTACCGCTAAAATCTCGTCAGATGCAGGATGCACGATACAATGAAAATCTAATCCGTTCCGCACGGCAGGCATTTTACGCACTCTGCACACATATTGACCATCAATTACGCGTTGTTATCGGAACACTACGCGAAGAAGAGTTATTGAACAACACCATTATTCTTTTTACCTCCGACCATGGCGATATGCTTGGCAATCATCGGATGTGGGCAAAACGCCTCTATTATGAAGATTCCGCCAATGTGCCGATGATTCTTGTTGGCACTGCAGGTGATGACAGAGTGGGACACCATAGAGTAGATGATAGACTTGTCGGATGGCAGGATGTTATGCCGACGCTACTGCACCTCGCCGGCGTTGATATACCAGATACAGTGGACGGTATGCCCATGGTAGGTGACAAAAAACGCGAATGGTTGTACGGTGAAGTCGGTAGTGGCAGTAGCGCCACTCGAATGATCCATGAAGGTCGTTATAAACTTATCTATTATGCTATGGGGAACTATTCACAACTCTTTGACTTAGAAGAGGATCCGAAAGAACTAAACGATCTATC
Source organism: Candidatus Poribacteria bacterium (assembly GCA_965221425.1). Classification (GTDB taxonomy): domain Bacteria; phylum Poribacteria; class WGA-4E; order WGA-4E; family WGA-3G; genus MSPOR6. Next base: position 4,746,075 of record OZ244889.1, read on the forward strand.
CGATTCACCTGCACATACTGAAATACTTGATCGGTTGACGAACATCCTGATAGGTGAACTCTATGGCGGCGATGAAAAATGGGTGCAAAATGGTGTACTTGTTGGATTGCCTGATAAAGCGTATCGTCCCTCTGCGAATCGCAGCTTGTCTGGGCAGCGTGGACTTCATTGGCCACAGTCTCCATCTACTGGACGTTGAATGTTCTTACTATAATGTGGTATTATTTACAAGGGATGATTAAAAACGTTACAACACTTGGTTTTGGAGATGAATAATGAATTTCAGTGACGAAGAAATCAAACGCCAATTGCGTTTAGGTGAAGACAGCCACTGGGAATTTAAAGAAATTATGTTTTCTGGAAACAAACCAAAGAATCCCAGCCGTGACGATCTGGCAGACGAACTCGCTGCATTTGCTAATACAGATGGTGGTGTGGTACTATGTGGCGTGACCGATAGTGGTGATGTTCAAGGCATGTCGCGCGAGCAGATGGACAAATTGGAGATGTTGCTTGTAGAGATTTGCACTGACACGATTAAACCCTCAATTCGCCCTACTATTTTTCGTAGAGAAATAGAGGAAGGAAAACCATTCCTCCTCGTCGAAGTACCACAAGGATATGCATTGCACAATAGTCCAGGTGGCAGCTTTCATCGCGTTGGCAGCTCAAAACGCCAAATGACGACCGATGAGCAGCTACGTCTTGCACAGAAGCGCGCGCAGTCACGCTTCCTCTGGTTTGACAAACAACCCGTCCCGCGCACAGGTTTTGGATCATTGGATGAATCTCTTTGGAAACCTTTATTGAGTGCCGAAGGTGGTGCTTCCCCTGAATTAGCACTTGAGAAAATGGGACTCCTAACTGAAGACGAAAACGGGACTATGCGCGCCACAGTCGCAGGTGTTCTCTTATGCACCCGTTCTTCAGAAGAATGGCTCCCCAATGCCTGCATCTCTGCGTCTTGTTATCAAGGTGAAGACCGTGCATCTGGCCAGATAGATGCTCAGACCATTACAGGTCCGTTGAATCGACAAATTGCAGATGCGGTGGCTTTTGCAGTCCGTAATATGCGCGTAGGTGCATACAAGAACCCCGCTCGTACTGATCTGCCACAATATAGTGAAAAAGCACTCTTTGAAGCAATTGTGAATGCTGTTGTCCATCGCGACTATTCAATTCAAGGCAGTAAGATTAGACTCTCAATGTTTACAGACCGCATTGAGATAATCTCTCCCGGAGGTTTGCCAAACAACCTAACAATCGATAGCATGGAAGTCCGCCAATCGACACGAAACGAAGCACTTGCCTCAATGTTCGGCAGAATGTCTGTTGAAAATGTACTCGGATCGGGTGAACGACAATTCTTCATGGAACGCCGGGGAGACGGTGTGCCAATCATTTTTCGCGAAACGGAGGCATTGAGCGGAAAAATCCCCGATTATGAACTAATTGATGATTCAGAGCTTATTCTCACGATTCCTGCCGCAGACACGGATGTTACACCCTCGACTGCTGTTATCCTTTGTCACCACAAAGGGGTTGCTTTATCAGGCATTGAGTTGTTGACACTGTTTCCAAATAAAACATGGAAAAGCGCAACCACCAACGAGAATGGCGAAGCGCGGATTGATCTGCACATGGCACATCTTCCAATGACAGTGTTCGCAGCCGCTTCCGGTTATGCCGCGCACCTTGAAAACAACTGGGTGCCGGCGAAAGGAAGACTTGCGCTTGAAATGCAAAACCTTCAAGATGGCGGCTCTATCATCTTTCCCGAAGCAACAGGGAACATTGCAGGTTTAGCTGGATGTTTGAATCCTAAACGCGATACTCGTGACCGTACCTATTTATATGCTTCCAACATAGCCATTAACGAAGGGCAACCGCAGCCGGTTCATTTTTCTATAGGAGAGGATTTACACCTCACAGATGCAAAAGGAAAAGAACTTATAGTGCGTATCGTTGAAATAATTGGCAAATCAGTACTGCTTGAATATCGCTCATGCAGTAAATAAAACAAAATAACAGTAAAAGATTCGTTTCTACATCCTTGACAAAATCACTTGAATGCGTTACACTTATCATTAAAACTATCCGCTTTTAAATGCGGAATACCTATGAGGGAGAAATATGTTAGCTGAAATACGTCACAGAGAAGGTGTTATTGTTATCCGTCCCACTGGTCGCATGATCGGTGCAGCAAATGTTGAAATTAGACAGCAAATTCATGAAGAACTTGAGGAGCACTTCGATTCACCAAAGGTCATTTTTAACCTTGAAGAGGTTACCCGAATGGATAGTAGCGGCTTAGGAACACTCGTTTCTGTGCATGTTACTATCACTCGCAAGGGAGGACGCACTGCACTTGTTAACGCAGGCGCACATATCAGAAACCTACTCGTCCTTGGAAGGTTAGCGACTGTTTTTGAGAACTACGACAGTGAAGAGGAAGCAATCCTCGAATTGAGCGCGGACAAAAGTGAGGATTCCTAATTCTTCACCACTTTGTGCAGCTAAGTTGTAACCGCGCATAACATCACGATTGAACCAGATTAAGGAGATTCATGGCAAATCAGAACGACCTTACACTGACTGTCAACGCAGGCTTCCACAATCGGGATGGATGTCCTGTTGTCGTTAATGTTGACCATCCCGAAATTAGCAAATTTTCTGGCAAAGATGTCATCTTAAGAGATTCAAAGAGCGGAAATGTTATCTCTGCACAGTGCTACCCGAATGCCGATGGTACATCTACCACTTTAGCATGGATGCTTGACGGTCTCGCCGCTGGTGCTTCTCGTACCTATACGCTTTCAGAAGGAACCGTTGATAGTGAAACAGGCGTTGAATTAAAAGATAACACTGAAACCATTGACATCACGCTCAATGGCAGAACTTTTACAACGTTTCGCTACGGAAAAGCACAATTCCGCCCCTATTTCTTTCCTGTCCTGGGACCAAATGGGCGTGAAGTAACACGCGGTGAAACAAGCGACATCTCAAAAGACCACGTCCATCACCGTTCTCTCTACGTTGCTTACGGTGAAGTCAACGACATTGACTTGTGGGGTGAAGGCAGCAATTCCGGCAGAGTTGTACATCAAAACTTCACACAAAAACACGGTGGCCCCGTTGTCAGTAGAATATATACCGATAACAACTGGGAAACAAAAGATGGTGAAGTTTTGATGACAGATACGCAGAATTTCCGTATCTACAACCTGCCTGAGGATGGGGCAATTTTTGACCTTGATTTAAGTTTTATCGCCTCGGCTGGTGATGTCCATTTCGGTGATACCAAAGAGGGGGGCATCATGTGCATTCGGGTTCATCCGTCAATGAACGCATCAGATGGCGGAAAGATCGAAAACGCTTTCGGTGGTATCAACGAAGGTGAAACTTGGGGAAAACGTGCCAATTGGTGCGACTATTCCGGTATTGTTGATGGAACACCCGTTGGAATCGCTGTGTTTGATCATATTGTTAATCCCCGATATCCAACATATTGGCACGTTCGTAACTACGGCTTAATGGGAAGCAACATTTTTGGGAGCGGCACTTTTGAACGAGACCCATCCCAAGATGGCTCCTACACGCTCAAACAGGGTGAGGAGATGCACTTCCGGTTCCGTGTACTTATTCATGCTGGCGATGCCACTGTCGGCAAGGTAGCGCAGAAGTATCACGATTTTATTAATCCACCGGCTGTTGAGATTTCCTGAGAAGTAGCCTCTCCATTTTACCAATGAAGTGGAGAAACTGCGAATGACTGAATGGCTGAGACCTCATCGGTGTTCTCTCCATTTTACCAATGAAGTGGAGAAACGGATAGATTAAAGGAATTTATCATGAGTCAAAATAATAATCTGCAGAATCTTCAGATCCCAACAGATACAGAACCAAAATCTCAAAAGGATTACTCGTTGAATGTATCCAAGATTACTAAAGTTGAAGTAATTTTTCGCAATCACAAAGATAAGTTAATAGAACTTATTGAGCGTTACCGAGTTGTCCTGGGATGTGTAGCCTGGTTAACGGACTTTGATATCCTTGATGCTTTGTCACAAAAGATTGCTGTCCAGATTATTGTGCAAAAAGAGGACTTCTTAAGACCTGATTCTATTCAGTCATCCAGTACAGAATTCTATACAAAATTGCGTAAGAAGTATAATGCATTACCCTCAGCGCACCCATCGGAACTTGAGTATACATTTTCCCAGTTGTCGCATAATTCGGATAAAGAGAATCATCTGAAAATGGATGCGGTTCGGTGTGTGGGAAATCATAATAGAGATAAAAAACCTGCATTTCCGCGCATGCATCATAAATTCTTAATCTTTACAAATGGCCGTGACGATCTTTTACCGCTTGGCAGTCCTTTTGAAAATGATCCGACTCTTTACGAAGAAGTGATCAAGGTAGATATGTCAACGGACGCTTGTGTTTGGACTGGAAGTTATAATATCACTTGCAATGCAACGAAATCCCTTGAAAATGCTGTTGTGCTTCATTGTCCAGAGATCGCGGGTGCCTTCTATCAAGAATGGAGGCAGATCGCGTTATTGTCTGAATCGCTTGATTGGGAAACTCCTTGGTCCTGCCCTGAATGGATGGTTGACGAAAATATTCCCCTTGATACACTCGGTGATGGTATTAGGACCGGACGAATTTCGTAGAGTAGTCATTATATTATAGGTGGGCAACGCTTATTTGTTGTCCGGGAAAGATGCATTCGGACATACAATCAAAACTACTGTCTATATCTTGTATCTGTAAAAGGAGTATTAAATATGGCAATTCCAACTATCCATGTTGGCTGCACACATTTCGCACATGGACGTTTACAAGCACAAGTCAATTCACACGGATTTGAACCTGTTGCATGCGTAGACATTAACCTTGAAGCCGCAAAAAGAGGTGTGGAATCAATAAATGGTGCGCCTGAAGGTTTGTCAGACCGCATCTATACAACAATAACCGAAGCAAAAGAGAAACACGACGCGGAAGCGTGTCTTATCTATGCATCAACAACAGTTCATGCTGAACTCATCGTTGAAAGTCTGAACCTCGGCATGCACACGCTCTGTGTCAAACCGATTGCAACAACGCAAGCAGAATTCCACGATATTATCCAAGCTCACAAGGCAAATCCCGGAACAATATTAGTACAGGGACAAAACAAGCGATGGAATCCTGCCGCCGCGAAAATGCGGGAATGGTTACGCGAAGAAGGCGGCATCGGTGAAATGTTAGGTGGTGAATGTCGATTCTGGATACGTCAAAATCTATTTACCGGTCCCGATTCTCGACAACCCGATGCTTACGTTGATGGGCTTTATTTTCATGCGGGTTGCAGCCATCAACTTGACCAACTCGTTGGAGCGAAAGGACTTCCGAAATACGTTACTGCGCAGGTTCACAACCGTCGCGACCCAGCATTAGGGCAGATAGATGCATGGGGCACTGCAGGTGGAAATGCCTTGATGGAATACGACAACGGCGCACCGTTCACGTATGCTGGCACCCGTGCAGGACACATGGGTGCTTACGGATGGAGTGGCAGCTGGACATTCCACGGTGAAGAGGGAGACCTACGTCGGGATGGTGGACATCTGCAACTTTTCCGAACAGGACAAGAAATCGAAAATCTTACACTTCAAGACCTCCACGGTGGATTGATTGAAGACGACAGACTCCAATTTGACGCTTTCGCTGAAGCAATCGCTACCGGTAAAGACCGTGAGTGGATTCAGGATAGCACGCTCGGCACATGGATACTGATGGAAGCGTGCAACGAATCTGCCCGCACACATGAACGCGTTGATGTAGAAGCGTTTGCAAAGAAGATGCTGGCATAGTAGGGAGGCTTAAGATGCAATCACCACACGGCTCAGCATTTCGTCCATCTGTGATGGGCAGCAACGGCATGGTTACATCAGGACACGTACTTGCCTCACAAGCAGGTATCCAAACAATGATGGCAGGAGGTAATGCTGTTGACGCTGCTATAGCGACTGCCGCCGCGCTCGGTGTGGTTGAACCTGCTGGTTCTGGCGTTGGTGGGGATGGGTTTATCCTCATCTATTGGGCGGAAACAGGACAAGTAGCAGCTGTAAATGCGACAGGGCCCGCGCCGCATGCTGCAACCCGCGAGACCTATCTCAAAGATGGCGGTATTCCAATGAAAGGCATGCGAAGCGTTTCTGTTCCTGGACTTCTTGATGGATGGCTGCTGGCACATGAACGTTACGGCGCACTAAAGTTAGAAGAAGTTTTTGCCCCCGCAATTTCTCTCTGTGAAGAAGGATTTCCAGTGAGTCATAGACTCGCGGGAGGGTTAAGAGGTGAAAACGCACGTTTCGCTGCAGAACCCGACAGCCGTGCTATTTTCACAAACGATGGCGAACCAATTCCCGCAGGTGAACTTCTTGCAAATCCCAATCTCGGCACAACCCTCCGCAAAATCGCTAAAGATGGCAGAGAAGTGTTCTACAAAGGCGAAATTGCCAAAGCCATCGCTGAATTCAGTCATGCTTATGACGGACTATTAACAGCAGAGGACCTCGCAAACTTCCATGCCCACTGGGATGATCCGATACACGTCAACTATCGTGGTTACGAAGTCTATGAGATGCCTCCCAACTCAAGCGGACATATCTTATTGCAAGAATTGAATGTTGTTGAGTTGTTTGATTTGCAAGCATTGGGATGTAACACTGCCGAAAGTGTGCATCTGATGGTTGAAGCGAAAAAACTCGCCTTTGCTGACAGGGAAAAATATATGGCAGACCCGAATTGGGTAGATGTTCCCATAGAGGGCATGTTATCTAAATCTTACGCTGCTGAACAAGCAAAACGAATTGATTTAGAGAAGGCGGCTGTTGATGTTCCCGCAGGTGGACCAGAGGCACACCAAGACACCACCTGTTTCTGCACCGCTGACCGCGCAGGAAATCTTGTCTGTGTGTTACAGAGTATCCAATCTGGCTTCGGTTCCAGCTTAGTCGCAGGTGATACAGGTATCCTGCTAAATAACCGAATGACCTATTGGCATTTAGAGGAAGACCATCCGAACTGCTTGATGCCGGGTAAACGTGTCCGTCATACAATGAATCCTGTCATCGTTACAAAAGATGGTAAACCAGTGTTAGCATGTGGAACACCGGGGGCAGACACACAGGTACAAACGAACCTACAGTTAGTCACACATGCTCTTGACTTCAGGATGACACCACAAGAGGCGGTTTCAGCACCGCGCTGGCGCAGTCTCCAGAACCCGATGGAATCCACAATTCCGCATACGTGTTCTAATCATCTGCAGTTAGAAACACGATTCTCTACGGATACTCAAGAGGGTTTAGCAGAGAGAGGGCATGAACTCCAACTTGTAGGAGATTGGGGCGGTCCAGGAAGTGCACAGATGATAAAAGTTCATCCCGAATCGGGCGCGCTTATCGGCGGCTCCGATCCAAGAACTGATGGGTATGCTGTCACTTTTTAGAGAAATTGTTTTCCATGAAAATTGACAAGACAAACATTTGTAGAGTTGTATGTCGTTGACGCAAACAATGATACGCGATACCAATTCGCTTACGAAGAGAACAATTACCAATTCTCTTTTCACGAGGACAAGAGTTTACTTGGTATTTTCTACAACAAAGGTGCAAGTTACAAACCGATGGTGAAACCCAACCGAGAATGCGGATTGGAATGAACTACAACAAGGAGAATCGTATGATTTACAGGCAATGGTATTTTACATTTTTGTTAGTTATCTTGATTTCGCTCTGGATTGGAAACAGTGTCGCAGCAAATTCAACCGCTACTGGTACTGTTTTTCTGGATATAAATAAAAATCAAGTAATGGACGATAATGAGAAAGGATTATCTGGGGTTCGCGTTTCTAATGGACAGGATGTTGTCCAAACTGATGCCAACGGGAAATACTCGCTCGCGGTCAGCGATGACACTATCCTTTTCGTCATTAAACCTCGTGGTTATATGACACCGATCGATAAAAACCGACTCCCGAAGTTTTATTATATTCACAAACCACTCGGTTCACCAGATGGATTGGGGTATCCCGGCGTCGCTCCAACTGGACCGTTACCAGAGTCGATTGATTTTCCCCTCACTGAACAGTCCGAACCTGACACCTTCAAGGCACTCGTCTTCGGGGATACACAACCCAATAATATGCAAGAGATTGAGTGGTTGGCGCATGATGTGGTTGAAGAAGTTATTGGTACTGATGCAGTATTCGGAATCAGTCTTGGTGATTTGGTAGGTGATAATCTAAACTTATTCGAGCCCCTTAACGAGGTGATGGCGACTGTTGGGATACCGTGGTACAACGTCTACGGTAACCATGATATGAACCGTCCTGCTAAACTTGACCAATACGCCGATGAGACCTTTGAACGCGTTTATGGTCCCACCTGCTATTCCTATGATTGGGGACCAGTCCATTTCATCATTATTGACAATGTACATTGGTCCCGTGATAAGGATAATAATGTTATCTACTTTAGTGAGGTAGGAGAACGGCAGTTGAAGTTTATCCGAAATGATCTTGCTTTCGTACCCAAAGATCAGCTTATTGTGATATCCATGCATATTCCATTGACAGAGATGCGTGATGTACAAGAATTGATGAATCTTCTCGGTGACCGTCCCCATACATTATCCTTGTCCGCACACTCACATGTACAACATGATGATTTCATTGGACCTGAGCACGGTTGGCATGGCGATGACGCACATCATCACCACAATCATGCAACCACATCAGGTAGCTGGTGGCAGGGCACGCTTGATGAAGTCGGTATTCCCCACACAACGATGCGAGATGGTGCACCCAATGGATATGGCATCTTCACATTTGATGGAAATCAATATACAATCCGATTTAAGGCTGCCCGTCGACCCGCTAATTACCAAATGAATATATGGGCACCATGGGAAGTGGCATCGTCAGAAACTGGCAAGACTGATGTCTTGGTTAACATCTTTGGTGGCACTAAGCGTTCAAAGGTTGAAATCCGTCTGGGTGAAGACGGGAAATGGCAACCGATGACCTATACGCCTCAGAAAGACCCGTACTTTCAAGCACTCAAAGAACGGGACGAAACGTACCACCTTGAACGGCAAATGCACGCTGAAATACGGGCAACAATGAAGGAAATGTTGAAGGAAGACAACCAACTGCCACAAAGAGGAAAACGGCTTGTTTACGGTGTTCCAAAGTCAACGCACATCTGGCAATCGAAACTCCCCGCAAATATACCAGTAGGAACACACGTTATCAACATCCGTACTACTGATATGTTTGACCAAACTTTCATAGGGAAACGAATCATCCGAGTACGACAATCCAAATAGCGGACAGCACGCGGAGCGTGCCTGCTACTTTTAAATCAACGCTAAATTGACCCTACGGTGCATTTCCTAAATACACCTTATGTGTCAATTTGGCGGAGCTCCACCCTGGTAGATGCGGTTTCCTAAACGCACTATAAGCGTCAATTTAGCGTGCATCCAGGCCCGGTAGGTTCGGTTTGTAACCGAACCGGATCGAGCCCAGGCGAATCCTGGGTATTTTGTTGAGCAGCACTGCTTAGTGGACAGGATAGGTGGTGGTTTCTGCGTAGGCTCCGGTTCGGTTACAAACCGAACCTACCGGCCTGGGCATTCAGTGCATAATTCATTTCTTAAATTGACGCTTATGGTGCGGTTTCCTAACCACACACTTAGCAAGACGAATCACGTTAATTGGGTATAACAAACAGTAATTATGGCAGGTAACTATCATGAGATACCTATTTATAAAGAAGAAGTTCACTTTTTGGAGTGCAGTTATATTTGTATGTTGGACATGTTTTTGTTTGGTCCAAGACTCATCATCACAGGTGCAAGGGGTGAAGCATGTAGTAATTATCGGATGCGATGGGATGAGTCCTGATGGTATTCAAAAGGCGAAAACACCAATTATAGATGATCTTATAATTAACGGGGCACATACGATGCACGCACGAGCGGTCATGCCAACTTCCAGTAGTCCAAATTGGTCATCATTGATAATGGCAGCGGGCCCCGAACAAACAGGTATAACATCGAATAGTTGGAGACCGGATAAATATGCACTTGGACCGACAGCGGTAGGCCCAGAGGGGATTTTCCCGACCATCTTCGGTGTTCTACGCGAACATCAACCAGATGCAGTCATTGCTTGTTTCCACGATTGGGGTGGTATTGGAATATTGTTGGAACGTAAAGCTTTTGATGTAATTGAAGATACTAAAGGCCCGGTCAACACTATTGAACAAGCTATCAATTATTTCAAGGAAAAACAACCTACACTTACTTTTATCCATCTTGACCACACCGATGGTGCTGGGCATCAGCACGGATATGATTCAACTGAGTATCATCAATCTATTGAAGAAGCAGATAGACTTATAGGTAAGACCATCAATGGACTCAAAGAGGCGGGGATGTTGGAGAAAACCATCATAATCGTTACTTCTGATCATGGTGGTGTTGGTAAAGGCCACGGAGGAGCGACCATGGCAGAAGTCGAGATTCCATGGATTATCAAGGGGCCAGGAATCCTACCTGCAAAAGAACTGAATAAATTCGTGAACATCTACGATACAGCAGCGACGGTTGCACACATTTTCGGTTTGACTCCACCGGACTGTTGGATTGCAAAACCTATAGTGGAGGCGTTTGGTTCACCATAATCTTTTGTGATGACCTAATGAATTTCTAATTGCTTGACATTTTGTACAGTTTTTTATATACTTCTGTAGAATCGGTTTGCACCATTTTTTTACCTAACACTTCTCTAAATCTAAATACTATTCATTATAACTGATAATATCATGAGGAGATTATTATGATATATAGGACAATAAAATCAATTACAAATGCGATCCTTGTAATCGCTTTATGTTTTACAACACCAACAATTTTGGGAGCTGAAACAGTCATTTTTGAAGAAGATTTCGAAGATGTGAATCTTCAAGACAGTATAGCGGAAGTGGTAAAGGGAACTAATGTTTGGTCAAATACACCACCTGAAGGATGGGAAATTACAAACGAAAACCCTGAAGACCTCGGCATGCCCGAATGGCGAACATGGGCAATTGTTGATCTATCGTGGTGGGCAGAAACTGCAGGAGACCAAGAACGTACTCAGTTCACTTCCAGCGAAAAGGGCGGCAAAGGTATAGGTAAAGGAGCCGTAACAGACCCGGATGAATGGGACGATTGGGAGGTAAACGGTGACCCTGACGGACTTGCCAGTTGGAATGGTCACATAAATACTCCTTCCATTAATATCGTAGGTGCAGCTGAAAATTCACTTATCTTAACATTTGATTCCAGTTGGCGCCCTGATGTGCCCCAAAAAGGTGAAATAACAGTAAGTTTTGACGGTGGTAAGGAAGAAAGTATTTTATTATTTGAGAGTTCTGGTGCACAGACCCTTGTTACCATACCTACTCTGAATAAAAATAAGGAAGTAGTAAACGATTTAGAACAGGTAAACGAAACTTTAGAAATCCCGATTGACAATCCTGCGGATGCCACTGAAATTGTTATCAGTTTCGGTCTCCTTGATGCCAAGAATGATTGGTGGTGGGCGATAGATAACATCAAACTCATAAGCACTGAATTTGTTGCAACTAATGTAGAACCAAAAGAAAAACTTGCGGTGAAATGGGCAGAGATAAAAGCCTTACAATAAATCTTTTTTCTATATTGTGGGTAACTTTTTCCACAAGTATTTCTTAAGTTATCAAAAGTCATTCTGAATCTGGTGCATTAAGTAGGGATCTGACCGAGAGTTGATGGTTACGTTGTCAATTTTTTGTTGGTCGTGTCGTCTATTGGCAAATTCAGGACATACATTTATGGTGATGTCTACTTCCTACTGTAGGTGAAGTTTCTGTGCCTTGTCATAGATGTTCGTTGAATGATTTTCGGAAAATTGGATATTCTGTATATCATTGATTTCCGCAGTGTGGCAAAAAAAGTTTTTATCCACTGCTACAATACCATCATTGAGTTAAAACGCATGGAGGTAAATTATGAATACCGGCACTATAAGAGTATTTACACTTTCAATTCTTATAATGGCATTTTGTCTTACAGCATCAACGGTTTGGGGCGCTGATACTGTCCTTTTTGAAGAAGACTTTGAGTCAGTGAAACTTGAAGATAGTATAGAGGAAGGGGTGAAAGGAAATAAAGTTTGGTCGGGTACGCCACCTGACGGTTGGGAAATTACAAACGAAAATCCTAAAGACCTCGGCATGCCCGAATGGCGAACGTGGGCAATTGTTAAACTTGAGTGGTGGACACAAACTGCTGAGGACCAAGAACGCAGTCAGTTTACTGCAAAACAGAAGGACGGTAAAGGTATAGGGAATGGAGCCGTTGCAGACCCTGATGAGTGGGACGATTGGGTAGTAAACGGGGACCCCGACGGTAAAAGCGCCTGGAACGGTCACTTAATTACGCCCGCTATTAAAATCAAAGGGGCAGCTGCGAAATCACTTGTTTTAACATTTGATTCCAGTTGGCGACCTGATGACCCTCAAAGAGGTGAGATAACAGTAAGTTTTGACGGCGGTAAGGAAGAGCAAATTTTATTATTTGAAAGTTCTGGTGCACAGACCCTTGTTACTATTCCTACTCTAAAGAAAAATAAGGAAAAAGTAAACGATTTAGAACAGGTAAACGAAACCTTAGAAATCCCAATTGACAATCCTGCGGCTGCCACTGAAATTGTTATTAGTTTCGGTCTCCTTAATGCCCGGAATGATTGGTGGTGGGCGATAGATAACATCGAACTCATAAGCACGGCATTTGATGTAGAACCAAGAGGTAAATTAGCAGTGAAATGGGCAAAAATAAAAGCCTTACAATAGTCCTCTTTGTTACATTATGAGCAACTCAACACTGCCTACAATTCGGTCAAATTGCCTTATATAGTAAACTTTAGAATTAATAGGACATTAGGATCGGTTCGGTCAGAAAACCGAAACTATCACAGACACTGTAGCACAACCTGTTAGGTTGTGTTCCGTTTCTGCACAACCTAACAGGTTGTGCTACAAAATGTCTCTTTAATTCTAAATATCACTATAAAGTGATGTGCTTTTTCAAGCACATCACTTTATATCTTACTGACTTTTAGGAGAAAGTCGTGAAAATCTTAGTCACAGGCGGCACAGGCCGCATCGGATCAAACCTCACCAAAAAACTATTAGAAAAAGGACACGAAATCCGTTGTTTTACCTATCCTGGCGATACAAACCGAGTAGACAGGTGGAAAGGTAATGCCAAAGTTGAAACTTTCCTCGGCGATTTGCGCGAATATGAAGATGTAAAAAGAGCCGTAGAAGGTGTTGACGTTATCTATCATATTGCTGCAGCTTTTGGCGGTCCTTTTAACAATCGCGAATATTTGGCTATCAACGGAATGGGCACACTCAACATTTTAGAATGTGTCCGAGAATTCAATAAAGATATTCACCGTCTCGTCTATGCGTGTACCGAAGCAATCTATTGGGAACTGACTCAAAAAGGACGACTTTTCAATGATCTCATCACGGAAGATATGGTCGCAAAATACCACCACATGCCTTATTTCCTAACGAAATGGATAGGTGAAGAACTTTGCATGACGTATCATCATCAATACGGTGTGCCTTCTACAGTGTTTCGGTTTGCGACTGTCATTGAACCGAGCGAATTTCTCAATGACGATGGATTACCTAAACTATTTGTTTTTAGCACTATCTATAACCGATACAAAAACTATAAAGGTAACGACCCCGTTGAATTAGAGACCGCAGAAGCGGTAATGAAAGCGTGGAACGGAGAAGAAAAATTTATACTCAAACGTAACCCTGACGGACGTCCTTACAAAGAACATTTTGCCGATATACGTGATATTGTTCAGGGATTGGTTTTAGGAATGGAAAAAGATGCCGCTGTCGGTGAAGAATTTTCCCTCGGTGGAAAAGGTGTTTTTAATTTCGAAGAGGTTATTCCTTACCTATGTGAACGCTATCATAAGGATTTCGCCGATATAAAACTTCCGAATGCCAACTATTTTGAGTTTGATCTGAGCAAAATCAAAACACTGCTTGACTATGAACCGCAGCATGATTTGGCAAGTATCCTTGATGCAGCGGAAGCGATGAACCGCGGCGAAGATATCGGCATCATTCCAACAGGTGTTCGATGGGGTTAAAGTCAATTTCCTTGAAAATTACAAAAAAATGTGTTAAACTTAAAATTATAGGACAGATTGAGACCTTAAAAGTATTTAAACTTGTGTAGGAGATTCACATGAAAACAACATTTTGGAAGACGGGCCGGAATTGGGCAATTCTGCTTGTTTTCGCCTTTTTGGTGGTGAGTTGCGCTACAGTCACAACCATAACAACTACTGATACAAACGTCCATTCAAGCACTAAACACCTTGATAGACACATTAATGCTGTACTAAAACGGGAAGGACTTGAACCATCAAGACAGACAACCGATGCCGAATTTCTTAGACGTGTCTATTTAGATATGACAGGTAAAATTCCGACACCGGAAGAGGTGTTAGATTTTGTTAGCGACGGTTCAGCAAATAAACGTTCAAAAAAAATTAATGAACTTATTGGAAGCAAAGAATCTGTTGATTATTGGGCACTGTTGTGGGTGAACTGGTTAATCGGTAGACGGGACGATGGTGATGACCAACGTATCGGTTTAACTGGTTGGGTACGGGAAGCACTTGAAGCGAACATGCCCTATAACCTATTCGTCAAAGAACTTGTTGCTGCTGATGGTGAAATACGGGACAACGCAGCTGGCAACTACATCCTGCGTTATGAAACATCACCTGTCTATTTAACTTCTCACACTTCGCGACTCTTTCTCGGTCTCCCAATGCAGTGTGCCGAATGCCACGATCACAAGACAGAAAAGTGGCTACAAGAGGATTTCTACAGTATCGCCGCCTTCTTCACCGGTATTGAAAGCGAAGAAAAAGAAGAATATGAAGGAATGGATATAATCGGTAATTCGACGATGATGCAGAATTTCCTCATTACAAATTCACCAAAACAGCGAACAGCTTCCTACGAATTCGACGGCACGCGAGAAACTGTTCCACCCCGTTTCCTTGACAGCGCGGAAGAATATAATGGGGAACTCACCAAAAAGCGTGAGGCGCTTGCCGAATGGATGACCGCTAAAACGAACCCGTACTTTAGTAAAGCCATCGTCAATCGGATATGGAAACACTTTATGGGGCGTGCTTTTGTTGAACCTGTCGACGGATTTGGTGAAGAATATCCCGCTACTAATCCTGAACTATTGGCGTGGTTAGCTGAAGACTTTGTTATTCATGGATACGATTTGCAGCATCTGATGCGGATTATCCTCAATTCTCAAACGTATCAGCGAAGCTCAGAGACAAATAAGAGTAACGAAGATGACGAAATCTATTACTCACACGCTTATATGAAACCTTTGAGCGCGGACCAATTCTTCTATTCTATGCTGCAAGCAACTGGTTTTGAAGAGCTCCAGCAGCGCAAAGCTGGCGGGCAACTTAAAAAAGTTGAAATTGAGAATATGAAACGTGAACATCTCAGACGATTCATCTTCCTGCTTGATAACGGTGAAATGGAGGAGATCGAAGCATTCAACGGAACAGTACCACAAGCACTTATGATGATTAACGGTTCTCTCGTCAATGACAGCGCGAGTTACAAGGATCGCGGTAGTTTTGTTCACTATGTGCTTGATAATTGGCGAGATACAGTTGATAGAGTTCAGTTTATCTATCTCACTGTGCTATCACGCAAACCAACAAGCAAAGAACAAACCTATTTCCAACGTTACTTAGATCGAAGTCTATACAGAGACAAAGACTTGGCTTATGAAGACCTCTATTGGGTTCTACTGAATTCAGCAGAGTTTTCACTAAATCATTAGAATAAGAGAGGCGGTTCGCTAATCGGCGAGCCGCCTTCACAAAAAGGAGCATTACAAATGAAAAAATTGGGTATATTTGTCCTCTTATGTTGTTTTACTTTCAGCATTGCAACGGTTGCAATGGCACAACTCTATTTTGAGGATGATTTTGACAACGCAAACGACTCTAAAAAGAAATGGGTTCCCTTGTGGGGAACATGGGAATTTAAAAATAAGGAATACCATCAACTCTCAAATGATTCCAACTGCATGAGCGTTGTAGCTGATGACTATTGGGATGAGGAGTGGAATGATTACACCTACGAAGTCCGCGGCAATAAAATCGGTGGTGTCGAAGGATTTCTGATCATGTTTCGATGTCAAGGCCCGATGGAACCTCGGGGAAAGGCACTTAAAGAACACCCACCGCGCATGCAAAAACAGGAACGGTTAGAGTACTGGTGGAACCTCGGCGGCTGGGGAAATACCACTTCAAAAGTAGAGTCGTGGGGTGGTGTAGCAAGCCCGAACACTAACCACACTATTAAAACAGGGGAATGGTATAACATCAAAATTGTTAGCACTCCTACCGGTTACACGCTTTACCTTAACGATGAAAAAGTGGGCGACACTATTAACGATGCTACCAGAGATGGTATAGGCAGAGTCGGTGTAGCAACGTGGGCTACCACAGCAAGATATGAAGATGTACTCGTTTACGGACCTGATGGTCCCCTACCGGTTGATCCGAAAGGGAAAGTGGCAACCACTTGGGGATTCCTTAAGGCTGGTAGATAGGATTATTTGGCATATTTTTGTCTACAATAACCCAGTTGCTACCTATAACTAATGAGACACTTCTGTAGCGCAAACTGTTAGTTTGCGTCTCATTGGCACCATAGGCGTCAATTTAAGAAATGAATCTGCGTTTGTGAGTATCTACTACACGGTAGGAGCGGTTTCCAACCGCTCCGTATTATTCCAATATGCTCTTGGGGGAGTGAATTAACGCTGAATACGCCAAATCAGCGGTATGAATGCTATATAGCATTCCCCGTATGGTATTCTGCATTGGTTAGGAAACCGCATCTACCAGGGTGAAGGTCCGCTAAATTGACGCCTATGGTTTGCGTCTCATTGGCACAAACTAAATGAGGACTAAGAAAATATTTCGGTAATTTCTATAAAGGATTGATTTCTTGTGTTAAATATATTCCCTTGTTGTCAGAATCGTGGAAGACACAGAGAACACGGAAAGTTAGACCTCTATTTGCATGTTTTGAAAAGAGAAACAACTTTTGTAACATCAGATATGCGTCTACGCGACCTTTATCAGAGTCATATAATGATCCAGAAACCCCTTCCGCGTTTTCCATGTTCTCCGCGCACTCCGCGATTCTGACAGAAAAGAGAACAGAATTACCGAATTAATAAATTAATCTTCATACAGTTTGTGTTACATTTGTATCGTAGTTTGCTATAAAACTTCCGTAACAAGAGGGAGGGTTTTTAATAAAAATGAAAACATCAATATTAAAGTTTATAAATTATTTAGGAATTTTGCTGCTCTGCACTGTTATGTGGAGTCCGTTTGCGGTGGCGGATGGTCATGCCAAAAAGGAACCAGTCAGTTACCACAACCAGATTGTCCCAATTCTTAAACGGAGTTGTCAAGGATGTCACCACCCTGGTGATCCGAATGCAGACCTGATAGTAACATCTTATGCCGAACTCAAGCGTGGTGGAATGGCAGGAGAAGCAATTATCCCAGGCAAACCGGATGAAAGTCTCCTCATTGAACTTATCTCTGGTGACCCGCCCGCAATGCCGCAGAACCAAGAACCGCTCACTGCCGAAGAAATTGACCTATTCAGACGTTGGATACTTGAAGGAGCAAAAGACGACACACCTGCAGAAGCAGGCGAAACGGACGCAGAAACCCCAACTTACACAGTACCGCCCGTTGTTTCTGCTATGGCTTACGCTCCTGATGGAAATGTCCTCGCAGTATCTGGTGTGAATGAAGTTTTGTTGTATGATGCAAAGAGTTTTGAACTCAAAGCGCGGTTAGTTGGAAAAGCCCGCCGCATTCAATCAATTGTATATGCTGATGGGGGAAAAATAGTTGGGATTGCAGGCGGATCTCCCGCACAATTTGGTGAAGTGCAGCTGTGGGATACCGCGACAAATAAACTTATCAAAGCAATCCGTTCCACTTATGATACTATTTACGGACTCTCTTTCTCACCCGATGCGACTCGCGTTGCTTTCGGAAGTTCAGATAAAACAGTACGTGTTATCTCTATTGCAGACGAAAAAGAACTTGTCCGATTTGATAATCATGGTGATTGGGTTTTCGGTACAGTTTTTTCTACTGACGGCACACATTTTGTGAGTTGTAGTCGTGATACTGCACTCAAATTGGTTGAGGTAGACACGGGTTCGTTTGTAGACGATGTTAATTCAAGCAATAAAGGTTACGGTGAAATCAACGCTATTGCGCGACACCCGAATGCAGACCAGGTTTTGAGTGTGGGAGAAGACCGAATCCCACGACTTTACAGAATGTTCCGCCAAACACGGAGAGATGTCGGTAACACAGACTTTAACCTTATCCGTGCCTACGAGGCGCAATCAGGTTCAATTGATGCAGTAGCGTTTTCGGCAGATGGAAGCAAATTTGCTGTCGGTAGTTCTTCGGGGGAAGCACGAATCTATAACGTAGCGAACGAAAAACGACTTTTATCTATGCAAGGGGATACCGTTGGCGTTTTTGCACTCGCATTTCACCCTGATGGTACGCAACTCGCCACGGGTGGTTTTGATGGGAAAATCCGTATATTTGACGCTAATTCTGGCAAGCAATTGAACATCTTCATGTCCGTGCCAATTGAAACAACAGCAAGTGAAGAAGTAACTTTGACAGTGTCAGGTATGACGTGAGGGGCTTGTGTTGCAAGGGTGCAGGATGCACTTACAAAGCACGAAAACGTTATCAGTGCTGAAGTTTCTTTACCTGATAAGGCTGTTATTAAAGTTCGAAAGAACAGTGTTAAGGTTGACGAACTCGCGGAAGTCATTAAAACTGCAGGATTTTCTGCAGCCACTAAATAGTATGGTGTCTCAGCGTTTGTACATAGAATCGGTCCGGCCCTGTTTACGAATAGTAGCGATCTCCGAATCGTGATACGGTTTTGTGAATCGGATTTCTGTACTACAGGATGCGATTGATTCTAACAAAAACTATATATTTAATTCTTGCCAAATGGCATCAAATATTCCGAAAAGGAGATTCAAATGATTAACAGAACTCCGAGACAAATATTTGTTATAGCCATTATGACGATTGTTTTAATGGCTGGGAACGTATTACAGGCACAACAGGCAGCTATTATTGACGGGCTGGTCAGTTACTGGTCCTTTAATAGAGTTTCGGTCACAGATAAAACAGTTAAAGATATTTTTGGTGCTAACGATGGAACTATGGATGGAAATGTTGAGGTCGTTGACGGTAAAGTCGGTGAAGCACTTAAGTTTACTGGCGGTCATGTTGATTGTGGATCAGCTAAAGATTTAACCAACATTGGCGATCAGGTTACGTTGGAAATGTGGATAAAACCTGAAGAAGTTGGCTGGGCGATTATCGCAGGTGTATCAAAGTCAGGAAGTAATACTTATGTGATTGCGTGGTCCGACCAAACCCGAGTTGATTTTAATATCTGGAATGGTGCTGTAGAGACGTGGCCCTTTCACAGTTTGGCTCAGGTTGCCTTAGATAAGTGGCATCACATCGCTGGTGTTTACGACGGTGCCGAAGCTATAATTTATATCAACGGTGAATTGGATAGTAAGAAGGAATTCAATGGTGTTCTTGAATATAATGGAGAGAATTTTTGGATGGGTGCCAGAAAAGTGGGAGGGCTTCCTTTCAACGGACTTCTTGACGAACTTCGCATCTACAACCGCGGTCTAAGTCAAGCAGAAATTAAAAACAACCGGGACGCGGTAGGACTTGCTGTTGAACCTGCCCAGAAATTGGCACTCACCTGGGGAACAATAAAAGTGTATTAAATGAAGGGCATGCACCACAATGAACAAAAGATGTCGGTTGAAACGCCAAATATCCTTTGGATTTGCACTGACCAACAGCGGTACGACACAATAGGAGCATTAGGAAATCCGTACGTATCAACACCAAACATTGATAGTTTGGTTGCTGATGGCGTAGCATTTACACATGCTTATTGTCAAAGTCCTATATGCACACCGAGCCGTGCCAGTTTTTTGACAGGCATGTATCCAAGTGCTACACATGTTAATGGGAACGGCAACGACTGTTTTCCAGAAACATATCCGCTTATCACGCGGACACTTGCCGACATCGGTTACGATTGCGGATTAATCGGAAAACTACATCTCGCAAGTGCTTTTCGCCGAATAGAACCACGTGTGAACGATGGCTATCGTTATTGGCAATATAGCCATGCACCACGAGATGATTGGAAAGAAGGGCACGATTACGCAGATTGGGTTCGTTCAAAAGGATTTGTCCTTGGTGAGTTAACCCAAAATCCTGAAGGTGTTCCAGCAGAATTACACCAAACAACTTGGTGTACAGAAAAGACAATTGAGTTTATACGAGAAGAACGGGATGGACCTTGGCTTGCGAGTGTCAATATCTATGACCCGCATCCACCTTTCAACCCACCACAGTCATATAGAGATCAGTATAATCCGACAGACATGCCCGAGCCGCTCTTCAAGGAGAGTGATTTAGAACAGCAGCACAAGTTGCGCCAGATTGACTTTCAATCCAAAGTTTGTAACCCTGATGAATTAGACATACGGAATCCAATTTTGGCGCAGTCCCCGCGTAGCAAAGCAAAGCCTAAAATCGTTGGTCAAAGAGATGCTAAGACGCTCAAAGCTGCATATTATGCAATGATAAAACTGATTGATGATCAGTTGGGGCGGATTCTGGAAACGCTGAATGAAACAGGACAACGTGAAAACACCGTTATCATTTTCACAAGCGACCACGGTGAGATGCTTGGTGATCACGGACTGATACAGAAAGGATGTCGGTTTTATGAAGGATTAGTCAGGGTGCCGTTAATTTTCTCGTTACCAGGTCAATTTGAAAGCGGTTTAAAAAGCGGTGCACTCGTTGAACTTATTGACAAAGTCCCTACACTGTTAGAATTGGCGGGGTTACCCATTCCTGAAGGGATGCATGGAAAATCATTATTGCCTATCCTCCGAGGCGAAGCAGATGCAAACCATCATCGTGACTTTGTTCGGTGTGAATATTACGATGCACTTGATATGCGTGACCATTCTTTCGCAACAATGTTACGGGATAAGCGTTATAAGTTAGTAGTTTATCACGGACACAAAGAGGGAGAACTTTACGATTTAGTTGATGACCCTGGTGAGTTCAACAACCTATGGCATGTTTCAGAGAAGCAAAATATTAAATTAGATTTGTTAAAGAGAAGTTTCGACGCGTCTATGTTTGCTATGGACAGAGGTCCTGAACGCGTAGGACCAATGTAATAGAGGCGATCTGAAAAATTAGTTGCTCATTTTTGCATAAAGTGTGATAATTAATAATGTGAACCAATTCTCTGTTTAAAACATTGTGGATACTCGTTGCTACACAAACAATAAATTTGTATGAAGCAATTCTAAGCAGGAGTAATAAAATGAAGAAAATCGGACACAGTGGCGTTTTATCAATTTGCTATTGCATAGGTGTTGTACTTGTGTTAATATTTCTGTATGGTTGTTCAGGGACAACACATACAATATCTACGGAACAAGGACCAATAGTAGGATCAGATACAATTGTGGAAGAATGGAAGTTGGTAGAAAACCCGAATACCGGCATCATGGAGATGCGGCTTGTCCGTAGAGTTCGGACAACGGTTTCTACAAGTTCCTCGACTTCTATAGAAAATAAGGAACATGCAGAAAATAAAGGACAGCACTATCCTTCAAATAATGACACAGGCAGGACTATTTTGGTAATTTCGAGTCTTGTAGTTGCTGTGGCTACGCTTTATATAGTAGTGTCTAAATAATCTAACATGTAGGATGTCATACAAGCATTCTGCACATTTCAATCAGAAATAAGAATCTCTCAAATGAAACAAACGCAAGTTTGTCATAAATTAGGAGGAAAAATGTCCCAAAAATTAATATTTTGCTTGACTTTAATGCTAATATGTGGTTTAAATTTAGGAAATGCAAACATTGAGGTCGGGTATCTCTATCTGGGTGATAACGGTCCGTTTACTAAACCTGCCCTTGAATTTGCAAAAGACACGTTTAGGACAACCGAATTGGGTAAAGGTGACATAAAGAGTGATAAGTTCAAAAAATTCGCAGTCGTTTGGTGGAATGAGGGGGATACCGACCCTGGTGCCTTGTCCAATGCAGAAATTGATGCATTCATGGATTATGCCGAAAGTGGAGGTGCAATCCTGCTAACAGGCTGGGCAATCCGTTATGCTACACCGATGGGATTAGAAGATGCCGAAGCACGCCAATTCGGTCCAAACGAGGACGATGGTATTAACGTCGGAATTACAGTACTTCCAAAAACGCTTGAACTCGGCTTAGTTGAAGGACTTGAGAATATTGATGGAAAAACGCCACAAGCGGATGACAGGATTCAGGTCAATTCTACAGGTTTCCCAAAAAGCGGTGACTATTTCAACAACCTTTGGAAGAATTTTATTACGGTAGCAAATGCTTGGGGACCGCCAGCAAACGATTGGGGTGCAGGAATTGCCGCATTCGGTTATTGGGAAGCTGGAGATGGCAAAGTGTTCAACATGAATTGGCGGCTGCCAAACTACCACAAGAATAACAAAAGTATTGACCAGTTACATCAGCTGACAGAAAACGTGATTAATTGGTTAGCAAGTGAATCAGAATTTGCAGATGTATCCTCACACGGCAAGTTGCCGGTTGTCTGGGGAAATTTGAAAAATCAGAGGTAAACAAGATCCAAATTAGAGGTATAAGTAATTAGGCGGATTAAACCGCACGCAATTTCAAGTTTCATATCATCTATGGAGGTTAATGTGAAACTCAGTTATAACTTGGTTGCTACACTCCTTATCGTATTCTCCTGCTGTTTGGTATTTCAGTTTTCAAGCTGGAGTCAGATGGAGGAGACTGCGCCGAGTGTAGAAATCCCTGATATTAAAGCGTTGAAGACTCATCCCGAATCATTAACGTTAGAGCATGCGCGCGATGGGCGCCGTGTGCTTGTTTCGGGGCAAACGAAAGATGGAAAATGGGTTGATGTAACGTCTTGGGCAGTGCTAAAGCCCACATCAGACGAGGTAAAATTGCATGAAGATGGCTACATCTTTCCAAATGCAGTTGGCACTGCAGCGATTAAAGTTACAGTTAAGGGTATTAGCACAGAATTACCGGTAACCGTCAAAAGTATTGATGCACCACCCGTAAGTTTTGTGCGAGATGTTATGCCGATCTTGAGCCATGCGGGTTGCAATAACGGCACCTGCCACGGCGCTGCAAAGGGTAAAAACGGTTTCAAACTCTCATTACGCGGCTATGATCCGGAATTCGACTATGAGCTTCTCATTGAAGATATTTCTGGACGCCGTTTCAATCGTGCGTTTCCCGAACAGAGTCTCATGCTGCTTAAACCGACATCCGAAGTGCCACATAAAGGTGGCCAGGTGATTAAGCCGGATTCGCGTGATTATAAACTCATTCACCAGTGGATAAGTGAAGGTGTAGCGTCTGATGTTCAAACAACTAAACGTGTTGAAAGGTTAGAGGTAATTCCTGGAACCGCGGAATTGTCTATGCCCGGAAATAAACAGCAGTTGATAGTCATTGCGCACTATCCCGATGGAACAACCCGTGATGTTACCCGCGAAGCAAAATTCACCAGCAGTGTGGGTGAAGTTGCAAAAGTGACAGATGACGGTGTCGTAACTGCGGAACGCCGCGGAGAAACTGCTATCCTAACCCGATATGAGGGGGCATATAGTACAAACGGCATCATCGTTATGGGTGATCGAAGCGGCTTTGAATGGGTCGAAACACCTGAATACAACTACATTGATACGCATGTCCACAACAAACTGAAACGGTTGAAGATTTTGCCATCTGAATTATGTACAGATGAAGAATTCGTTCGCCGTATCTACTTTGATATGACAGGACTTCCACCAGCACCCGATCAAGTCCGAAGTTTCCTTATGGATGAAACGCCATCAAAGGAAAAACGCGAAAAATTGATTGATGCATTGGCTGAAACATCTGAATATGTTGACCACTGGACACATAAATGGGGTGACCTGTTACAATCAAACCGAAAATTTCTCGGTGAACGTGGCATGTGGCTTTTCCAACAATGGATACATGAATCAATTGCAGAAAATCGCCCGTATAACCAATTTGTGCATGACCTGATTACTGCTACCGGCAGTGCTTACGCAAATCCGGCAGCAAATTATTTCCGTGTCTCGCGCGAATATACTGCTGCAGTAGAAAATACAACGCAGCTTTTCCTTGGCGTGCGATTCTCTTGTAACAAATGCCATGATCATCCGTTTGAAGTATGGACCCAAAATCAATACTATGAATTTGGGGCATTTTTCTCAGATGTAAAACTGAAAAACGGACGATTGCCGGGAGAAGAAGTTGTATACGCCAGTTTCAGTCCTACGCCGGTCCAACATCCGAGAACGTTAGCAGTTGTGCCACCATCCGTTCCGTTTGGTGAAACAAAGGAAGATGTTTCGGACAAGCGGGCAGCTTTGGCAGAATGGCTCACATCTGCTGAAAATCCGATGTTCGCAAGAGCAGGTGTAAACCGTATATGGAGTTACTTTATGGGACGCGGTATCATTGAACCAGTGGATGATATACGGACCAGTAACCCACCAAGTAACCCGGAATTGCTTGATGCCCTGACAAAAGATTTCGTAGAAAGCGGTTTTGATATAAAACATATCATGAAAACAATCGCTCATTCTCGAACTTATCAACAGAGTATCAAGACAAACAAATGGAACAAAGAAGATACGATTAATTTTTCACACGCAACTGCACGAAGACTAACAGCAGAACAGTTGTTAGATGCTATCGGCATTGCTACGGGAAGTCAACCGAAGTTTCAGGGTGTACCAA
The DNA here is from genome assembly GCA_965221425.1 of Candidatus Poribacteria bacterium. GTDB lineage: Bacteria > Poribacteria > WGA-4E > WGA-4E > WGA-3G > MSPOR6. Next base: position 4,771,245 of record OZ244889.1, read on the forward strand.
AAGATTTCCGTGCTGTTCAACTACCGGACAGCAAAGTTAAAGATGATGGATTTTTGAAATTGTTTGGTCGCCCAGAACGCGAAAGTTCATGTGAATGTGAAAGAACAACCGAAGTAAGCCTCGCACATGCGATGAACCTTATCAACGGTCCGACTGTTGCAAATGCAATTATTGATCCTAACGGACGAATTGCAAAACTCATCAAAGAAAATAAGGATGATCGTACACTCATTGAAGAGATGTATCTTGCAACATTTGCTCGGTTACCGCAAGAAAATGAATATAAGACAGCGGTTGAACATCTTGCAAGTGCCGAATCTAAGGAAGAAGGCGCGCAAGATTTAATGTGGGCATTAATTAATAGTCCCGCTTTCTTATTCAACCGATAAGCCCAAAACCGATTTATGTGCTTCTAAAACGGAAGTTAGCACAATAATGGAGGAAACAATTGATGTTATCGTTACCACAAGCACCCGGCAGATTATGTGATGGGTTCTCACGTAGAGAATTTCTCCGCGTGGGTGGCGCGGCGATGCTGGGCATTAGTCTACCACAAGTCCTGTCACTCCAAGCCAAGGCAAACACGACAGTTGACCCCGCGAAGCCTCTCAACGGTTGGGGCAAAGCTAATTCTGTTATACTGCTGTTCTTGCAAGGCGGACCGAGTCACATTGATATCTGGGATCCAAAGCCAGATGCACCTTCTAATATCCGAGGTGAATTTAATCCTATCCCGACAAATGTCGGCGGCATTCAGTTGTCAGAAACGATGCCACGTTTGGCAAAACAGATGGATAAGGCATGTCTTATCCGTTCAGTAAGCTACACGCCAGCCGGACTTTTCAATCATACCGCTGCGATGTATCAGATGGTTACAGGTGAAACACCGGACAAGGTTGCACCTTCCGGACAACTTGACCCACCTTCACCTGCTGATCATCCAAACGCTGCAGCCCATATCTCCAAGTTCAAACCGCCAGATGAACCGATGTTGGCGGCAGTCCAGCTCCCGCGTCCGATGCAGGAGAGTGGTATCATCGGTAAAGGCGGAAATGCAGGGTTCCTTGGTAGGGCGTATGACCCATATTTTCTCTTCCAGGATCCTAACAAGGAAATAAATCTTGACGATTTGACGCTCCGTCCTGAAGTGCCACCGATGCGTTTGCAGCGGCGGAAAACGCTCCTTGAAACGATTAACGCTAATATGCCCGAAATTGACAAAGTGGCAGATTCCTTCGCGCTGAACGAATACTACGAAAAAGCCTACGATCTCATCTTGTCACAGAAGGCACGCAACGCGTTTGATTTGTCACAGGAGACAGATGAAATGCGTGACAAATATGGTCGCCATACATTTGGTCAAAGTGTGCTCCTTGCACGCCGATTGGTTGAAGCTGGCACCCGTTTCGTACAGGTGAACTGGCCCTCTGTTGCTAACGGCAACCCAAATACCACGGCATGGGATACACACGCAGCCAACTTCGGTCCGCTGAAAAACCTGCACTGTCCCAAGTTAGATAGTGCGGTTTCTTCGCTACTTGAAGATTTAGATCAGAAGGGCATGTTAGAGAATACGCTTGTGCTCGCTATCGGTGAATTTGGACGCTCACCACGAATGGGTGTTAGCACTTCTGGTAATGGCAACGCACCTGATGGACGTGACCACTGGCCGTATTGTTATACCGGTCTAATCGCTGGTGCTGGTGTCAAAGGTGGTCAGGTATACGGTAAGTCTGATGATACGGGTTCAACACCACTTGAAAAACCTGTGCATCCACGCGATATCCTCGCTACGATTTATCATACGCTTGGTATTGACCCGCACACGATTGTAATGAACCACTTAGACCAACCCCGTGAATTGGTCAAAGGTGAAGTGATTACAGGGATATTCTAAATTTTGTTCTAATATTGAAGCCTGTGTTTGGACGATTAAAGTTCAAGCACAGGTTTTCTAATACAATTTAGAATTACGAATCCTTCAGATTCAGTTTCAGACTCCTAAAATTACGACTTATGCTAAATAACTTATTGTACAATATTGTTTCACATAAGTCCAATATTCAGCGAGTTTCCTTATGACAGATATGCTCTTTTTTAGTCCCGTATGAAGATTAAAAAATAAATTGGGTAATTTGGTGAGGTTAGGAAACCTCACCAGCAGAGATGTACACCTGATGCTGGCGAGGTTTCCTAACCTCGCCCCTTACCGAAATATTTATTTAAACTTCATTAATATTTATTTAAACTTCATTAGGGATGATATGTTTATAGAAAAACGTCATAAATGCCATCTTTAGTCCCGTAGGGACGATATGTGTATAGGACAGAACCTAATATCTGTGAAAACACCAAAAACAATTAGTTAACCAACACAAGTCGTTAAAATTATCCATATTTCTAAGAAATTTAATATCACAATTTTGTTTGACACAGTATGACTGCACCGGTAGAGAGGTAATCAAAAATGCCTGAGACACTATTTTGTAAGCAAACAAAAACAAGGCACAAACGTCAACAACAGTTTCTAATCCAGATAGTTCTGATTTTCTTTTTCACTGTCGGCTTCGTCCATGCCCAAGTTGCACCGCAGCTGACAAGTATATCGCCTCGCGCCGCGCAACGCGGGCAAACCATTGAAATTACATTAGCAGGTAAAAACATTAATGAGAACGCTGAGATATGGTTCAGCAAAACAGGAATCAAAGCAGAGATTAAGCAAAAATCTCCAGCCGCAACAGTCCGCTTTAATGGTTCGGGTATTTCTGGTAACATTCCAAACGATCCCCGATTAGTCCTTTCATTTGAAATTGCCCCCGATGCCCCTTTAGGCAACCACCAAATCCGTCTTATCACACCAAACGGTGTCTCCAACCCGCAAAACTTCATCGTAGGTAACCTCCGTGAGATAAAAGAACAGGAACCAAATACCACACCTGCTGAAGCAAACATGCTTGAATTGCCTGTTACTGTCAACGGTACGGTATCATCAATTGATGATATTGATATGTACCGTTTTAAACTTCGAAAAGGTGCGCGTCTTATCTGTGATATAAACGCACAACGTATGGGCTCCCCTTTAGATTCCTACATTGAACTTTTTGACCCAAGTGGAACTGAAGTTGTAAAAAGCGGTGATGGAAACGGATTAGATTCATTTATTGATTACACCACTGAACAGGAAGGGGAATATACGCTTTACTTACGCGACATTCGCTACCAAGGCGGTGGAAATTACCTATATCGGTTAAGTATTGGAGAGTTGCCATACCTTCAGAGTGTTTTTCCACTCGGAGGGAAACGTGGCGCTGCAAACAATGTCAACGTTGCTGGCGCAAATTTGGGTTCTGTGAATGCAATACAACTTGACATCTCACCAGACGCATCCCTTGGAATTCGAGAACTACGCGTTAGCACACCAAACGGTTTAGAGACGAACCCCTATCCGTTTGCGATAGGCGAATTCAACGAGATAAATGAAACAGAACCAAATGACGCTTTAGCAAAAGAAAACAAAATCGGCACACCCATAACTGTGAATGGTAGAATAGAAAAAGCAGGCGACGTAGATCGGTTTTCTATCAAGGTAGAAAAAGGAACAAGTTTCGTTTTTGAAGTAAAATCACGCGAATTTCGGTCAAAACTGGATCCAGTGCTGACCATATATTCACATAAAAAAGGAGAAGCAGAAGGTAGTGTTGAAGAACAGGTACTAAGAGTCAATGATGATGCAAGCGGAGTAGATGCAATTGTTGCTTTTACGTTCCCAGAAGCAGGCGATTACGGTATTTCAGTGCGTGACTTGAATAGTGCAGGTGGAGGTAATTATCCCTATAGACTCACTATTCGTCCACTTAACCCTGGTTTTAGAGTAAATGTTAGTGCCGATAATCCGCGCATTAGTCGTGGCGGAACGTTGATGTTGACGGTCTCTGCTGCACGTGTAGATGGATTTAATGGAGCACTCCGCTTCTACTCTCCAGACCTCCCCAAAGGATTTGTCGTAAGTCCAACAATCCTCTATGCAGGCCAAAATCAAGCATTGTTGACAATAACTGCACCTACGGATGCGCCACTTGGACTCCACCCGTTCTCGATCGCTGGAATCGGCGCCATCGGTGGTCGCCGTATAGAAGCAAAAGCCTCCCCACAAAAAATTCTACTGACAGTGATGGAAGCACCGCCATTTACACTCTCCTTTGCAGATGTTGATGTAAATGTAGTTCACAACAAATCAACAAACTTTCATGTGATTGCGGATCGACGTGATGGTTTTAATGGCCCGATTAGTCTGTCGGTACAAGGAATGCCAGCTCGTATTTCTGGTGGAAAAGCCACAATTCCCGCAGGACAAAATAGTACAGTGATTTCGCTTCGAGCGGGAACCGTTGAACGCAGAGAACAATTCTCTGTCGTTCCTACCCCTGGCACAAGTTATATTTCGGTGAGTGGAACAGCAAATGTCAACCGCGAGAGTTACACCGAATCGACCCCTGCTATTCCATTGACGGTTGTTGAAGCACCTTTTATTGTTACGATTGAACCGCTACGTTTTAGTATTGTTTTCCCCAAGCCAAAGGCATCCGAGGAAACACAACAGGCGGCTGCAGCTGAAGGTGAAACTGTCGCTGTGTCTAATCCGAGTCCAACGGAAAAGACCGAAACGGAAACAACAGAAAAGGCTGAACCGATAAAAAAATATGCTACACTTACGATGAGTATTGTTCGGCGGGGTAGTTTCACAGACATTGTTACCATTAAGCCGATAACAGTACCAGAAGGCATCACTATTCCTGATGCAACGATTCCTATTAACGAAAGTGATATTGAGGTAAATCTTGAGGCCCTCAGCTCATTAGAACCTAAGACTTACCAAGTTAGATTCCGTGCTACAGCAGTAATCAATGGTAGAACTTTTCAACAGGATAGTCCTGTTATCAATGTGAAGATCATTCGTTAGACACAGTCACTTTGCAAATTTTATCTCGTGTCCGATTATGTATGATAGTTTATCTCATGAATCGTTGTAGCCAACTTCCTTTGAGCAAAATAAACACTTTGGTTTATCGCATTTTAGGGCGGGTTTTGTACCCGTCCATTTTTATGGGTGAGACATGGTTATACCATTTTCTATATGTAATGTCTCTTTTTTGTAGCATAAACTTTCCAGTTTGTGCCACATGCCGCTTCATTTCTAACAACCGCTAATGGACAAAAATTGATAGAAATGGTATTAATCCAGTCATTTCACTTAACTTTTCAACCCTCTAAAATTCACGGATATCCGTGATACAGTAATTTTAAACGGGCAAAATTCATGTCAAAGAACCCTATATTGTGTTATACTTTTGCATAATGCAAATTTAGGTTTAGGTAGGAATTAGCATGTCATCTCGACGTAATTTTTTCAATGTTCTCGGATGGGGAAGTTTCACAGCTGCGCTCGGTCTGTGTTTCGGTCCAGGGTTAGTGCGGTATCTCTATCCGCGCGTTCTGTATGAACCATCGTCTGTTTTTAAAGCGGGTTTTCCAGCGGAATATCCACCGGGTAGTGTAAGCGAAAAATATAAAAAAGATCCTTTTGGCGTTTGGATTGTTCGACGGGAGGATGGGGTATTTTACGCGCTGCTAACGACCTGCACACATTTGGGCTGCACACCCCGCTGGCTTAGTTCAGAGAGTAAATTCAAATGTCCGTGCCACGGCAGCGGTTTTGACCGAGATGGGATAAACTACGAAGGACCCGCACCACGACCTCTCGAACGTGTCAAGATTACCTTGGCTGAGGATGGGCAGCTGCAAATTGATAAATCCGTTAAGTTTTTGGGTGAAAAGGACCAATGGGGCGACCCAGGCGCATCTCTAAAAGTCTAATTCAGGAGAAACACATTTGCGTCTGAGAAGATGCTGCGCATCATCAGACTGAAAAAGGAAAATAATGAACGAAGAACGTAAAGGACTAAAAGAAAAGATTACCAATTCCGATATTTGGAAATCTATTTTTCGACACGGTTATGAAAAAACGGGCCGCCGTTATACTTTGCAGGTTTTGCAAAACGTTTGGCTGCATTTACACCCACCTCGTATTTCTCGCCACGCATTAAATTTTCGATTCACCTGGTGTATGGGAGGCATTACCTTTCTAATGTTCCTGGTAACTGCTGTCACTGGCGTACTCTTGATGTTCTATTACCGCCCGGTAGCAGAATATGCTTTCGGTGATGTACAAGCTCTTGAGTTCGACATTCCATTCGGTATGCTCCTACGTAATATGCACCGTTGGGCAGCACACGGCATGGTCATTTCCGTAATGCTACACATGTTCCGTGTCTTTTTGACTGGGTCCTATAAGAAACCGCGTGAGTTTAACTGGGCAGTCGGTGTTATTTTGCTGCTTATTACATTTTTCTTGAGTTTCACAGGTTACTTATTGCCGTGGGATCAACTCGCTTATTGGGCAGTTACAGTCGGAACGAATATGGCACGTGCCACACCTGTGCTGGGACACGAAGGACCTTTTACACCAACGGACATTGTTACCCAAGCAAACGATGTGCGATTTGCTTTGCTCGGCGGAACAATTGTTGGCCCTTCTACGTTGCTACGGTTCTATATCTTACATTGTGTTGCTGTTCCATTGGTGGCAAGTCTATTGATGGCATTGCATTTCTGGCGTGTTCGTAAAGATGGCGGAATATCCGGACCTCTTTAATAACGTCTTGTTAGATTAGTTCTAAAATCAAGAGAATTTCATCAGAACATTTTGCACGAGACTGTTGGGGAGAGATTAGATATTTTCTCGTTTAGAAGGAGATAGGATTAAGGTATGGAGAATTTTTTACTACTGATACAGAAACCTGATAATGTTCCGATTCTGGCGATGCTTTTTTTGATACCCTATTTTATGTGGTTAGCATATAAACAGGCGCGCCAGACTGATCGAACAGGTGTGCCATCGGATGCCGCACTGAACGACAAAGTTTATGTTTGGCCATATCTGTGTCGGAATGAATTTATCTGTGCTATTATCGTGATGTTGGTGCTGGGTGTTTGGTCAATTATGATTGACGCACCGCTTGAAGAACCGAGTGATCCCGCGAAAACACCGAACCCTTCTAAAGCCCCGTGGTACTTCCTTGCACTACAAGAGATGCTCGTCTATTTCGATCCGTGGATCGCAGGTGTTGTCCTACCCGGTTTAATTATTGCTGGTCTTGTTGCTATTCCCTATATAGACATTAACCCTAAAGGAAAAGGATATTATACAATCAAAGAACGACCATTCGCGCTCGTTGTGTTCTGTTTCGGCTTTATTATATTGTGGATTGTCTTGATGATTGTCGGGACATTCTTAAGAGGGCCGGGATGGAACATATTTATGCCGTGGCAGTATTGGGATCCGCACAAGATCGTACCATTAACCAATGTTAACCTATCCTATCTCTTTGGGATTCGAGATGACACAACCGCAAATTTCTTCGGGTTTGCTGTCGTGGCAGGTTATTTCGCACTCGGACCAATTTTCTATTTTTGGAAATACAAAACAAGCCGTTTTTTACAAGAACTGGGGCTTGTCAGATATGTTATCGTTTCCTTTCTGTTCTTAAGTATGGTCGCACTACCTATCAAAATGGTGCTTAGATTAGCATTAAATATCAAATATGTTTGGGTATCACCCTGGTTCAACATCTAATTTCTATGGCTAAATGATTAGACTTTAACGTTTCGTTCTCTATACTGTTCTTAATTGATTGACTTGGAGGTTATACATTTCGTGAGGAGCAAAAAAGAGATTCCCGCAGAAAATAAATCGTATTCTGTTTTGTTCTTTATTCTGGCTGCACTGTTAGGGTTGGTGACGATATGGGGTTTCTGGGATGAGATGATCACGCGCCGCCCCTGGAAGGAAATTCAACAACAGTTCTATCAATACGAGTATGTGAAGACAAAAGCAGAATTGGAGAACGCTAAGCAAAACTTGCCCGATGAACCCTCCAAACCTGAAGTTGATACGAAACAGTTGGCAAACTTGGAAAAAGAAGTTAATACAAAGCAGGTTGCGTTAGATGAAGCAATGCAAGAACGTAAGTTCGAGCAAAGCAAATCTGATGCAATTAACTATAAATATCAGCACAGTCTACACGAAGCTCATGGGAAAGAAAATGAGACAGTCAAAAAATGGAAAGAGAAATTAGATGAATTTGAAAAACGAATTGAAGGTGATCTAACAGCTGATGTCCTAAAAGCTGAAGCTGAATTTGCTGACGCGAATAAAGTACTTGCTGATTTTTATCAAACCAGTGATGACCCCGAAAATGCACTCTCCACCTACCTAATCGCACAAAAATACAAGCCCGAAGATACTGAAATCGCTAACGGAATTACCGCTGCACAAGAGGCACTCGTTTCCCTTGAAACAGATAAAGCCCAATTTGATTCAGTTGCCCGCCTTCAAGAAAAGTTAGCGGATGTTGGTGGTATCAAGCGTAATTTCCTCGGCAGTCTACTGGAAAACCCCTTTAGAGAGACACGCACAATTGTTCAATATTATCTTGAAGAGTTTAATTACACCGCGGATCGGTGTGAAACGTGCCATTTTGCAGTTGACAAAAGTGGTTATGAAAGTGAAGCTGAAGAGATTTTTGAAGTCGAAGGGGACGGTGAAAACGATGTTAAATATCAGCTCAAACACCCAAAAGTTAAGGTCGGTAGTGAGGTAATTACTATAGATGGTTTTGATGCGGGAGAAGATGAATATAAATTGTCAGAAGACGGTCTCTTGACCTTCACCCCCGATGTTTTTGGAGAAGTTGAAATTTCTTATAAAACAGACTACCATGGAGAACTTCAAACGCATCCGGAGCGAGATGTCCTTCTGGCAAAACATCCGCTTGAGAGATTCGGTTGTACACCTTGCCACGGTGGACAGGGACACGGCTTAACAGCGAAAGCTGCCCATGCTTTAACGCATGCTGAATATTGGTTGACACCTGTGCTTGGAATGGAAAGAGTCAAAGACGAAAAAAACAAGGTTATAGAAAGAACATCTAAAGAGAAAAAAGGATACATGGAGTCTAATTGTCGGCGTTGCCACGATGGCGTAATGAAGTTAGACTTCGGCATAGATCCCGAAACAAACGCTCCGAAAGACTATGCAGAGAATCTTACGAAAGGGATGGCACTTTTTGAAGACCTCGGATGCCATGGATGCCATGCAGTAGAAGGTTACAGTGCACTTGATAAAATTCAGAAGGTCGGTCCATCACTGGAAAAAGTCGGAAGTAAAGTCAAGGATATCGCGTGGCTTGAGAATTGGATAAAAAAACCGGAAGCGTATCTCCCGAATACAACAATGCCAAACTTCTTCCCGGTAGAGGGCATGAGTCAACTTGTGTACTTTAAAAATGGCGGGCAGCGCACCGGCCTTGTCACAGAAACTGAAACCCAATATATTCTGAAGGCTGACGATGGAACAGAATACAAGTACGCAAAAGATGATGTTGTCCGTATTGTTGACGAAGTAAAATCTATAGCCAAATATCTTGCTGAAAAGATGAAAGATCAAGATTTAGATGAGGACCAAGGCACATTCTCTAAATCTGAGAGTGCGATTAAGGCGGGCGAGGAAACCGTAAAAACAGTCGGATGTCTGAGCTGTCATGCTGTTGACGGATTAGATAAAAGCAATTTTGCGCCCGCGTTGGACAGTGTCGGCACTAAAGTTACACCAACTTATCTTCGCAAATGGATTGATAATCCAAAAGCCTATGATCCTGATACCGCTATGCCGAGCTTGCGATTGAGCAACCGGGAACTTGATAACGTCGTTGCCTATCTCATGAATTTACAAAAAGACACACCGCTTGCAGTTTCAAATTCAATAGGTGAAGCAGATGTTGATGAAGGCAAAAAACTTGTCAGAACTTATGGATGTTTCGGTTGTCATGAAATTCCAGGGTTTGAAAATGAATCCAAAGTCGGTGCTGATCTCGGTGAATTCGGCGCAAAAATGGCTGATGAACTTGACTTTGGGGACACCTTAGAAGATGAAATCGGACATAGCTGGCACGATTGGACAATTGGCAAGATTACCAACCCACGGCGTTACCAAACACGTAGGATTGCATCCCGTATGCCTGTTTTTCAGGTTTTACAGGAAAACACCGAGGACGCGAAGGCAATCGCTGTGTTACTAAAAAGTTTCCAGCCGCAGAAATATCCACTCAACTATATCTTTGATCATGCTGTTGAACCACATCGTGTTGAAAAACAGAAGCAAATTGATGCTGGAAGGCGAGTCGTGAAAAGATACAACTGTACCGGATGCCACGAGATTGAAGGAGAAGGTGGAGATTATCGTGATGTTATCATTGCGCATGAAGGTTTAGATGAAATCGCAGCGAAACAGTTAGCACCACCTCCCTTACAAGCACAAGGTGCAAGGGTTTATCCTGATTGGTTGTTTAATTTCCTCAAAGACCCTTCCAAACCGATACGTTACGGACTCAAAGTGCGTATGCCAAAATTTGACATGTCTGATGAAGAAGCGACAACCCTTGTTAAATACTTCTCCGCATTAGACGATGAGCCGTTCCCTTACGAGACGCTTGAACCGCCTACGTCTACACGTGCGGAATTGCAAGTCGGCAAGCAAATTTTTGACGAACTGAAATGCGATTCATGTCACCCGTCACAAGGCGAGACTATTCCTGCAGGTAGCGATAAGGCGGGAAGACCTGATCTCTCCTTGGCGAAAGAACGGCTGAAAGCAGACTGGCTTATTGATTGGATGAAAGACCCGCAGAGCTTTCAACGCGGCACTGCAATGCCGCAGGCGTGGCCGATCGTCGGGGGACAGCACCTGGCAGTTGAAGGCTATGCCAATGACGATGCTGAAAGACAGATTCGGTTGGTTCGTGATTATCTAATCTCGTTAGGACGTTAGTGTAGGAACGGATTCAATTCGTCCCTACCGAGGGAGTTCCGTTCTATATGAAGCATCTACTGATTGTAATCGTCATGATTCTTGTGTGGCTTAACGGGTTCATCTGGTTAGGGAAACAGGTTGACCCAAGCACGAAGTATCGGACAGAAATAGAATACAAATATGCAAGGTATTGTGCAGGATGTCACGGGAACAGCGGGGAGGGCAGTGGACGCATTGGGCGTTTCAAAAAATTAGCCCCTGCTGACCTGACGGATAGTAATTTGTGGGCAATGCACGACGATACGCAACTCCTTGAAAGTATCCGTAATGGCAAAGATGATATGCCAGCGTTCCATTACTATCTCAGCAATAAGGAACAACGTGAACTACTTGAATATATTAAAGTAACCTTCCGCCCTTAAAACGCACGGATATCCGTGATATTTATTTTTAAGGGTTTGCCTTTTCAAATCTTAAGGTGTTAACATAATAAAAAAGAATTATATAAGGAGAAAGACGATGAAATATCTTAAACTTACAATCGCGCTACTTATTTGTGGTACAATGGCAAGTGTTGCTTTTGCCGGTAATGTCACTGGCACAGTAACCTATGAAGGTGATGCACCTGCCCGTAAAGCACTGGCAATCAATACACAGGAACAGCACTGTATTGATGCTACAAAAGGAGCAAAATCTGAAGAACTTGTTGTTTCAAAAGGAAAAGGTATCCAGAACGTTGTCGTTTACATGCGCTTGCGCGGACAACAAGAACTCAAGATACCAGAAGATAAAAAGAAACTTACAGTTGACCAGAAGGATTGTCGTTATTTGCCGCATGTAATCGCGGTTCCTGTGGGTGCTATTGTTGATGTTACGTCCAGCGACCCAGTCGCACATAATGTTCACTCATATGCCGCGAAGAATGAAGCAAAAAACTTCATAATTAAGAAAAAAGGGGAGATCATCCCTTACACAATTACTGCTGCCGAAGCAATTAAGTTGACATGTGATGTTCATACTTGGATGAGTGGCTACATCGTTGCTGTTAATAGTAACTACTATACAGTAACTGGGCAGAAAGATGATAAAGACAAATGGATCCATCCAGATGATTATGAAAAATCTGCTGACAAAGGTAAATATACCCTCAAAGATGTTCCGGCAGGTAGGGCACGAGTTGTTGCATGGCACGAAAAACTTGGCACAGCTTTTAAGAACGTTGAAGTTCCCGCAACTGGTGATATTTCAGTAGACTTTAAAAGTACTGACTTTAAACCGCCTAAGAAAAAATAGACGTTTTTCATAAGGATAGGGATTTTGCCCTTTTAGGTATATCCTAACAATTGAGAAAACGAAAATGCGTTGTTGTTCTTCGCTTATAACTAAAAAGAGAATTTACCTCATACTCAGTTTTGTGTTGCTCGGTTTTGTGCTATTAGCAATTGTGCCAGCATTTGCACAAGACGCGACAGAGGCGGAATATCGTCCGTTCCCTCTGATTGGTAGCCGAAACGCTGCTTGGATTGCCGCGCAGCTACACTTGTTGTTCGGATCTTTTATCCTCGGTGTGCCGATGTTTGCTGTTATCATTGAGTTCATCGGTTGGAAAACCAAAGATGAACGGTATGACCGAATGGCAAAAGAGTTTATCAAACTCTGTATGGGGGCATTTTCAACAACAGCGTTGCTTGGTGGTGTTCTCGTTTTTATTCTTGTTTGGTGCTATCCAAAGGTGTTAAACAAGTTGAGCGGAATCTTCGGCCCGACAATGATCTTCTACGTCGTGCTGTTTTTCGGAGAAACTTTTACCCTTTACCTCTATTCTTATGGCTGGGATAAGATGAAGGGACGCTTTAAATGGGTGCATCTGGCGCTTGGTGTTCTACTAAATGTATGGGGCACAGCGATTATGTTTGTGTCAAATACGTGGCTTACCTATCAAACAAGTCCCGCTACAATGTTCGGAAAGTTATCTGATGAGACAAAGGAAGCTTGGATAGAAAACTCAATAGCGCAAAACCCTGAGATCACCCGTGCTGAACTACTTGAAGGTGTAACAGATAAATCCGTAATCCCACTCCACAACGAAACCACAGGCGAATTTTTGGGAAACGTTTGGGAAGCGGTTAACAATTTTACGTGGATGCCGGTCAACATTCACCGACTTATTGGAAACATTGCATTTGGCGGCTCCATTGTAGCTGCTTATGCAGCATTTCGCTACCTTGTGGCTAAAACTAAAGAGGACAAAGCACACTACGATTGGATGGGATATAACGGTAACTTCATCGCCTTGTGTGGACTGATTCCACTGCCTTTTGCAGGTTATTGGTTGGGTAGAGAAATCTACATGTTCAACAACACGATGGGCATCAACATGATGGGCAGTCTGTTCTCATGGCTGTTTATCATTCAGGCGGTAATGATTGGTGTCCTGTTTATTGGTGCAAATTACTACCTCTGGTCTGGAATGGGAAGAATTAAGGGGGCGGAGATATATGCACGCTACCGCCCATATATGATTGCCATTATTGTTATCTGTGTAGCAATCTGGATGACACCGCGTACGCTATCTAAAATATCCTCTGCTTCAGAACTCAGTGCGATGGGAGGCTCAAATCACCCACATCTCGGATTTTTCGGTTTGATGACTGCCAAAAATACAGCGGTGAATATTGTTATTCTCACAACTTTCTTAAGTTTTCTTTTTTACAGACGTTCCGGTAAGACACCTACTGCAAGTTGGAAAGGTATAGGAAACATTGTTATTTCAGCAATTTTCTTTTTAGGCGTGGTTTCAATTGTTGTTATCGGTATCGTTGGGTTTGCAGTTGAGACTGATGTGCGTGTCAATGTGTTGACACCGTGGCAGGTATTGGTCGCGCTTGGTGTTATGGTTGTCGTAACAGTGGTTGATATTTTCATGTACCAAAAGGCGACATCTTCAGGTACTATCAATTGGGGACAAATGACTGAACGATCACAATACGTTCTAATCCTACTCGCAATTACATTTACCTCGTTGATGGGTTTAATGGGGTATGCGCGCTCCGGTCTTCGTGAAGGGTGGCATATCTTTGGTGTTCAGAAAGATACCTCCGTTGACGCATTTACGCCCGCTCTGGGCGATGCAGTGAACATGGTTTCAATTATTATGGTAATCTTTTTCGCACTTGTTGGGTTTATCTTCTGGCTCGGTTTGTGGGGTGACAAGAAAAAACAACCTGCAGTGCCAATTGAAGCAGAGGCAACCGCAGAAAGTGATGACTAATGGGAGAACAAAACGATGAAAAACACACTCGTTAGAATTGCAAGCCTAATTATAATGGCGGTAAGCTTCATTGCCTTCATAGCGAAAGCACCTGCCTTTCCAATTGCTTCTGAGAACCTACTCCCTTGGTCGGTCTGGTTTACGCTTTCAGTGTTGGTAAACATGATAGTGTGGTTCCCTGTCATGAAATTGGTGTCATTTTCTCTCGGTATAATATGGTGTTATGCCTTTATAGCAGGCCTCGTGCCAGACACATCTACAGCATCAGGGACTGTAACAACATTAGACTGGACTGATCCAGATGCGGTCGCTGAAATTGGTTTAGCAATTTTTAATGGAAAAGGTCAGTGTGCTGCATGCCACACCTTGGATACTTCCGCACCAAAAGGCAGATGCCCTGATTTGACAGATATTGGCATAAATGCCGCAAGCCGCGTTCCAGGAACAGATGCAAAGACATATCTAATTGAATCGCTGTATGAACCGAGCAAATATTTAGTGCCAGGGTACGGCAAAATTATGCCAGAGGTATGGAAAAATCCGATTGCCCTTACAAAGTTAGAGATTGAGGCTGTTATCGCGTTTCTACAAAGCCAAGGTGGTGAAATTGATCCAAACCCGTTTGTTGAACCGATTGACAGAGCAAAAGCCGAGACATCAGCAGAAGCGCTCCCTCCTTTGCTTTCTGGTGATCCTGAAGCTGGCAAAAAGGTATTTATAGAGGCAGCGTGTATTTCTTGTCATGAAATAATAGGTTTAGAAAATCCCAAGGCAGGAGAAGTAAGTGAAGACTTTGAAGTTGTCACCGCACCAGAACTGACCGAAATTGCTGCATTGAACAGTTCGCGGTATATTGAGGAATCAATCCTAAAGCCAAATGCAGAAATTGTTCCCGGTTACGGGGCAGTCACGGTCCAAGCAAAGGGGATAACCTACCAAGGAATACTTGTCTCACAAGATGAAGAAAAGATCGTTGTTCGCACAAAAGACGACGATGGCATGGAACAGGAGCATACCATCTTGCTGAGCGAATTGGACGAAGAACCGATTGAAGACCTTACAAACCTTAAGGCGAGGGGTTATTTTACGTTAACCGTAACTCTATCTGATACCAATACATCTGTGAGTGGCAAAATTGTTGAGGAAACCGACGAGACTGTAACCCTCCAGGTTGGTGAAAACACAGAAACAATTTCTAAAGCATCTGTGCAAAAACAGTTCCGTGGGACCACTATTGATGGTGAAGAAATTGTCGGAGCACATATTTCTGGAGAATTGGAAGATGTAGAGATTGTAATAAATATTGATGGTAGTGAACAGACTTTCGACCCGTTTGACTTTGATCAAGACGCAATGTTTTTGTTTGGTACTGGCAAAAAACTATTTGTTACGTCGCCAATGCCAACAAATTTTCCGGATGACTTATCAGTGACAGATATGGCTAATTTACTCGCTTACTTAAGCACATTGACTGGACAAACAGCAACAGAAGAAACAGCACCGACTGGGACAGTTGAAGAAGGCGCAGAATAACTAAGAAACGCTAAGGAGGTAACCCATGAAAAGAGTATCGCTTTTTACAATATGCTTCGCAATTTTCATCGCATGTTGGGTATTCCTGAGGTTCGTCGTTGGTGGCGTTATCTCAGTGCCAATACCAAGTAGCGTGATTTCGATGTATATGGGGTTGGTCCTCATTGCCATTTTGGTGCATGTTTCCGTTGAAGACACAAGATTTCGAGAATTTCTCCGCCCCATCCACGAGACACTCGTTGGTGAAAACCGTCGTGTACGGCGTATCGTCTTAGCAGTGTTGATTCCGCTCCTTATGCTTGGATATACATATTCAAATCTTGCACAAAAAGCCAATCCACCTGGAGATCCGCGCGATGCGCATCCATCGCCGCCACTTGAATTGACATACAAAGATGAGGTTATTGGGTCAATGCAGGATGTTGAAAATCCTTATCGTCACTATGAAAAAGACGATCCAGAAAAGTTCAAATCACATGTAGAAAATGGAAGACGCGTCTATTACCAGAACTGTTTTTATTGTCATGGGGATCACCTTGATGGAAAAGGACACTTTGCAGACGCGCTAAATCCCTTACCTGCAAATTTCCAAGACCCAGGTATTATTCCGAATTTCCAAGAATCTTTCTTTTTTTGGCGGATTAGCAAAGGCGGACCTGGGTTACCTGCATCAGGTACACCGTGGAACTCAGCGATGCCAATCTGGGAAGATCACTTAACGAAAGAAGAAATCTGGGACGTTATCCTCTTTCTATCTGATTATACTGAGTATCCGTATCGAACATTCGGGGAGGGACATTAAAATGAGAAGCCAAAATGTTGTCTACTTAATCCTTATTTTAGGGCTACTCTCTGTTTATAACTTGACATTTGCGCAGGACGCTCCAGAAGTCTCGGAAAAAGGAAAAGAGGTCTATGAAGAAAGTTGCGCACACTGCCACGGCACCGAAGGACGTGGTGATGGAAGTGCAGCAGAAAATCTTTTGCCGCAGCCGAGAGATTTCACGCGTGGATTATATAAAATCCGCTCTACAGAAAGCGGGCAGCTGCCGACTGATCAGGATCTATTTGACATTATTACTGAGGGGATGCCCGGTTCATCAATGCCTGGGTGGGAAACTTCATTAAAAGCTGATGAACGCTGGGAAGTAGTGGCATATATTAAAACCTTTTACGATGGTTTTAAGGAAAGTGAAACACCACCTCGGCAAATCAGTCTGGAAGGTAAAATCGCCTATTCTGAAGAGAGCGTAGAAATCGGAAAGATACTCTATACACAGTTCGCATGTTTTGAATGTCATGGTGATTTAGGGCGCGGCGATGGTACCTCCGCACCAACCCTTGAAGATGAATGGGGTTTTAAGAGCTGGCCAGCAAATCTCGCACAAAGCTGGAATTTTAGAGGTGGTAACGGTATAGACGATATTTACAAACGGTTTATCGGTGGCATTGCAGGCTCCGCTATGCCGATGTTTGAGGACCCCGCTTTCGGCTTAACTATAGAAGAATCCAAACGTTATAACGAATTGGACAATAAAGTCGAAATGAGTGAGGATGAGGAAGAAGAGTATAACCGGCTTGATGAAAGAATGGGGAATGCTTTTGAAATCTTAGACCTTATGGCAGAGGGCAGCGCAAATGAAGAACAAAAACAATCCTATGCTACGGCAATGAAGGCGTTTTACGAGAAAAGTTGGCATTTGGCAAACTACGTCAAATCACTTTCTCCAGAGAAAAAACCAGAACCAGCAATTGGTAAAAACGTCCTACGGTCTCAATATACGACAAGTGAATTGCCTCAAATGGCTGATGCCGCATGGGAAACACTCGAATCAAGCTATTTTCCTCTTGTTGGGCAAATTATAGTTGAACCACGCCAGTTCAATCCGACGATTGACTCGGTTAATGTCAAATCATTTTACAATGATACAGAGGTTGCCTTTCTTTTTATATGGGATGACCGGACACATAATACCGAAGTTGAAGAAGATGAAGATATTGGAACAACGTTTGAGGATGCAATTGCAATCCAATTTCCGGTGAAAGTACCGAAAAGCCCCACCGCTGAGAAACCCTATTTCCTTTGGGGTGGAAGAAAAGCTGTCTACTTGTGGCAATGGAAAGCATCTGCTGCCGATAAGATTACAGAACTCACAGCAAAAGGCATAAATAATGCTGAGGAACAAGCAGCACAAGGTGATATTCAGGCGGAAAGTGAATATACCAATGGTCAATATAGGTTATGGGTTAAACGTGCTTTAAAAACGGATGATAAGAAGGATCTACAGCTTGAACCCGCAGTGTTTGTGCCTATAGCCTTTTCCGCATGGGATGGCGCAAATGGTGATGTTGGGACAAAACGAGCTATTTCAAGTTGGTACAGTTTTGTGTTAGAACCTGTTCCTTCATCAAGAAGATTTATTTATCCGCCATTAGTGGCGCTTCTCTCGTTCGGTCTGTTGGTCGGACTACGAGAGTTTGTACGGCAAAGAAATACGTAATTCTATAGAATCAAATCAAAACAGTGAGGCAGTGGTGCCTCATAAACCTTAAATTATATAAGGAGATAAAAAATGAAAACGAAAATGTTGGCATGTCTCACACTTCTTCTTGCATGTGGTTTCGGTCTGTTTGTATTTGCAGGCAACCATGAGAAAGAAGATATGCACAAACTTGTTTTTTCCAAAGAAAAGTATAAACCCATGGCTGTTAAGAACGGTGGTAAAATTAGTGGTGTTGTAAAGTTTGAAGGCGAAGTGCCTGAAAAGAAAAAACTGGAAATCACAAAAGATGAGGCAGTTTGCGGTGTTACGGATAAGTTTGATGAAACGCTTGTCGTCGGTGAAGGAAACGTATTGAAAAATACGATTGTCTATCTGATGGATATTTCACAAGGCAAGGATTTTGACAAGGATGCAAAAGTGGAAATTGATCAGAAGGAGTGCCGATTTGATCCGCGTGTGCAGATTGTTCCTGTTGGTGAGGTCCTAACTATGCTGAATAGCGATAAGGCAACACACAATGTACATATCTTCGGGACTAAGAAAAACAATACTTCTGTGAACAAACAACAGACAAAAAATCGCAAAAAAATGAGGTTGTCACGTGAAGGTGTCGCCAAAAATGCGGAAGGTCCGATTGAAGTCAAGTGTGATATCCATGGATGGATGAAAGCATGGGTCGCTTATGTCCCGCATCCCTATTTTGCTGTAACAAACGAAAAGGGTGAATTCACGCTTGAAAATGTTCCCCCAGGAGACTATAAATTAGGATATTGGCACGAAGCATGCGGTACTAATAACAAAGAACCTGTCACTGTCACCGTTGCCGCTGGTGGGGAAGTCAAGCAAGATTTTACACTGAAACTTAAAGAGTCCAAGTGAATGGAAATCAGATCACGGTCCAAAATCTAACGCACACCTACGGTACACGGTGTGCGTTAGATAATGTAAGTTTCACTGTTCCACGTGGTGAGATTTTTTGTCTACTCGGTCCGAACGGAAGTGGAAAAACAACACTTTTTAAGGTTCTGTCTACACTCATGCCGCCAACGTCGGGGAATGTTAACATTCTCGGACATGACTTGAGCATTGACACAAAAGCAATTCAGAAGTTATTAGGGGTTGTTTTTCAACATCCAGGATTAGATGTCAAACTGACTGTTACAGAGAATTTACGACATCACGGACACCTCTATGGGTTGAAAGGCAAAAACCTAAAGCTTAGAATTTCTGAACTATTAGAACGATTTGGAATCAGTGACAGATCACATGACCTTGTAGAAAAATTGTCAGGAGGTTTACAAAGACGCGTAGAAATAGCGAAAGCAATGCTCCATTCCCCACAGGTTTTACTACTTGATGAACCGAGTAGCGGATTGGATGTAGGTGTCCGCCGACAACTTAGTGAATATATGATCTCACTTGCGGAGACAGAGAATATCATCATTTTACTCACAACACATCTTATGGATGAGGCAGAGTTATGCAACCGAGTGGGTATTTTGGATATAGGGAAATTGGTGGCACTCGGAACACCTGACGAACTCAAGGTACAAATTGGCGGGGATGTTGTGTTGATAGAAACTGAAAAAGGTATAGAACTCTGTAGCGCAATAGCCGACCAATTTGAGGTGTCCCCGACGTTAACTGAGAAATACTTACATATTGAATGTGAACGTGGGCATGAGTTTGTGCGAGATGTAGTCGCGGCGTTTCCTGATGAAATTCAGACAGTTCGTTTCGGTAAACCGACTTTAGAAGATGTGTTCATCAAGTTAACAGGGAATCCGTTTGTTTAAGGATAGCGGAATGCTGAACGTTTTGCTACCGATTACAACAATTTGGTGGCGTGAAATCATCAGGTTTTTTCGCCAAAGGAGTAGACTTTTTAGTGCGATTGCACAGCCCTTGGTATTTTGGATTCTAATCGGAAGTGGTTTAAATGCTTCTTTTCAACCCGCTGGCGTATCAGGGAAATCGGAGTATATTGAGTACTTTTATCCTGGAATTGTCGTTTTAGTCTTGCTTTTTACTGCTATTTTCGCTACAATCTCTGTTGTAAATGAACGGCGTGAAGGGTTTTTGCAGGGTGTACTTGTTGCGCCCGCGCCGAGATGGGGAATTGTGCTTGGGCAAGCATTAGGTGGAACAACTTTAGCATTACTTCAAGGAGTGCTTTTATTGTTCATCGCCCCGCTAACTGGAATCCGATTTGGGTTAACCTCACTGTTTTCTACATTGGGCGTGATGACACTCTTAGCCTTTGGTTTAACAAACCTCGGTTTGTTAATTGCTTGGAGAATGGATTCTACACAAGGTTTTCATGCAGTTATGAACCTTATACTCATTCCGATCTGGCTGCTGTCCGGTGCGTTTTTCCCAAGTGCTGATGCACCCAGTTGGTTGGCATGGATAATGAAACTAAATCCTTTAACTTATGGAGTCGCTGCTTTTCGGCGAAGCCTCTACTTTGATACTGAAACAACAATCGGCAACATGCCGACGTGGACACTTTCTCTATTGATTATATCTCTATTTTGTTTTTTGACCTATTTAGGCGCAACGCTGACTGCTTCTGCAGAAACAAAGAAAAAGTACGCCTAACGAATATCCTATCTACGATTTTGAAAAAGGAGAAATGAATGCTTGGATGGCTACCAGAGAACATATCAACGTTTGCACAAGGTGTTGATACCCTCTTTGCACTCATCTATTGGATTACCGTGGTGGTGTTTGTCCTTGTGATAGGTACTCTTATCGTATTCCTGATTAAGTACCGTCATCGAGAGGGACACCACGCGGAATACATTGAAGGAAGTACGAAACTTGAAATCATCTGGACGGCTGCAACAACTGTGATTGTGTTTGGATTGGCAATGCTCAGCTTTCCACAATGGAACAACCTTAAATCACCAGCTGAAAATCCCGATTATGTTGTTGAGGTACGAGGTGAACAGTTTAATTGGTATATGATCTACCCCGGTCCAGATAACGAGTTAGGCACAGAAGACGATCTGGAATTGGAAAACGAATTGTATGTTCCAGAAGACAAGCTTGTGCAAATCTTATTAACTTCAAAAGATGTGATTCACAGTTTTTTTATACCTAATTTGCGCCAGAAACAGGACGCACTGCCAAATCAAACTATTGACACTTTAAAGTTTCAGGCAACAAAGCCTGGTCGTTATGAAATTCCGTGTGCCGAACTCTGTGGATTTGGACACTCAGGCATGCTCGGATATCTCATTGTGAAAACACAAGAAGAATATGATGCATGGGTTGCGGAACAGTGGCCTGAGTAAGTGACGTCAGAGCGGCCTGATTCAATAGCAATTCGCAATTGCAGGGTCGTGAAAGGAGTAAATATAAAGATGCAAGAAAACGAAAATATATCACATGAGCATGACGATGATGAACAGCACGATCATGCACATGACGATAACGATACTATGGAACACACACATGAGCATGACGATGATGATCAGCACGATCATGCTGATCATCATGAAGAGAGTTTTATTCGCAAATATATCTTTTCGCTTGACCACAAGATGATCGGCAAGCAGTTCCTTATCTATGGGTTGATCATGCTATTTGTAGGAGGCGGGCTTGCACTGCTTTTCAGATGGCAACTTGCTTACCCCGAAATACCTGAACTGGAGGGTGGAAAAGCCGCAAAGGCCGCGAAACCTTTACCTATCATTGGTGCTTCACAAAAGTATATTGATGACGGAGAGGTTGTGACTGGTGCTGATAAAATGTGGGAACGGATTTACGATTCCGACAAAGAAGAATTTCTTGAAGTAAACACGCCGAGTGGTTTAATTGAACCACATTTCTACAACATGCTGTTTACGATGCATGCAACCATTATGGTTTTCTTCGTCGTTGTTCCCATTCTGGTGGGCGCCTTCGGAAATTTCTTGATCCCCTTGATGATAGGCACACGGGATATGGCGTTTCCTGTTCTAAATATGCTCTCTTTTTGGCTTGCCGTACTTGCTGCAATCGTCATGGCAGCAGGATTTTTCGTCCCGGGCGGTCATGCTTCAGCGGGCTGGACAGGTTATGCACCGTTATCGGTTGACCCACAGTGGACCGGTGTCAACTGGGGACTCAACCTATGGGCAATCAGTTTGTTGATTCAGGGATTTTCCTCATTAGTAGGTTCAATTAATTACATTACCACAATTATCAACATGCGCGCACCAGGAATGACGTGGTTACGACTGCCGTTGGTTATCTGGTCCCTATTTATCGTAGCGATTCTGTTGCTTCTCGCTTTCCCCGTCTTGTCCTCTGCTTTAGCACTTCTCATATTTGATAGACTTGCAGGCACGACATTCTTTACCTCTACGGCTGAAGGTGGTGGTTCTCCGCTACTCTGGCAACACCTATTCTGGTTCTTTGGGCATCCAGAGGTATATATTCTTATTTTACCGGGTATGGGGATTGCATCCGAATTAATCGCTGTTAACTCACGCAAACCGATTTTCGGATACCGCTCTATGGTATACGCGATGGTAGCAATCGCATTTTTAGGATGGGTTGTCTGGGGACATCACATGTTCCAAAGTGGTATGCGTCCCGGAATGGGGGCGTTCTTCATGACGACAACAATGCTTATTGCAGTGCCTTCAGCTATTAAGACATTTAATTGGCTTGGCACGATGTTCCGTGGTTCAATCCGATTTACAACACCGATGCTTCATGCTATCGCCTTTGTGTCTATGTTTGTAATTGGCGGACTCAGCGGCATCTACATGGCTAACACACCAGTGGATGTCTACATACACGATACTTACTACATTGTAGCGCATATTCACTATGTCGTTTTTGGCGGAAGTCTGTTTGCTATTTTCGGTGGTATCATCTTCTGGTTCCCGAAGATGTATGGACGCTATATGAATGATACGTTGTCCAAAATTCATTTTTGGCTGACATTCATTGCTTTCAACTGCACTTTCTTCCCCATGCACATTTTGGGCGTAGGCGGTCACATGCGACGCATTTCTAACCCGATGCAGTATGAGTACCTGCAAACCTTTGAAGGCATGAACATATTTATCACAATGAGCGCATTTACGCTCGGTTTTGTGCAATTGATACTTGTCTTCAACTTCTTTTGGAGCATCTATCGTGGTAAGGTCGCAGAAAAGAATCCATGGAACGTCACCACATTAGAATGGGAAGCACCGACACCGGTACCACACGGCAATTTTGCCCAAATCCCAACTGTTTATCGTGGTCCGTATGAATACAGCGTCCCTGGCGAAGAATCTGATTTTATTCCGCAAGCACAACCTGAGCATGCTCCAGCAAGTGCGGGCGATTAGTTGGAAAAGAAAAATCCATCGGTAGGTGCGGTTTCTAACCGCACCTATTAGAAGATGTCCTGCGGAAATTAGCATGAAGAAACAAATCGGTTATAGTCTGTGGTTACACAGAATAGCACTACTAACTGCAGGGATAACCTTCTTGTTAGTTATTATGGGGGGCATTGTTACAAGTACTGAATCGGGATTAGCAGTACCAGATTGGCCGACGAGTTTCGGATATAACATGTTTACCTATCCATTGTCAGAGATGCTGAAGGATCCGAAAATACTTTATGAACATAGTCATCGCTTGATAGGTTCGTTAGTCGGTTTATTGACGATTGGACTGCTTGTCATGTTATTGGTCAAAGATTCACGCAGATGGATGAAATGGCTTGGGTTTGCAGCGCTAATCGGTGTAAGCGTGCAGGGCGTTCTCGGTGGACTTCGGGTTACGGAGCTAAGCCTCAATTTTGCGATAGTACACGCGTGTCTTGCACAAGCGTTCTTTGCATTGCTCTGCGGAATATGTTGGTTTACTTCACGCGATTGGTTTGACAATCAAAATCAGTCTGAAAGTATTGTTGATAATGTTTCAGCAAAAAAATTACGGAGATTAAGCCTAATTACAACATGCTTGATATATGTTCAGCTCATCTTCGGGGCAATTTTACGACATACTGGGAGTAGACTCGACGCGCATCTTCTTTTTGCATTCTTAGTAGCACTGCATATATTCTTGTTGACAAGACGTTTCTTTAGTATGGGCGAGAAAACCCAAAGAATTGGTCAATCGGTGCCTTTGCTATTGCTGGGTTTACTTGTAGTGCAGTTAATGCTCGGAATCGGTGCTTATATTACAAAACTGACTACCTTTGGGGCAACAGCATCAGCACTACTTACGGATATTGTTACGACTGCCCACGTAGCAGTCGGTGCTTTGATGTTAGTAAGTAGTTTTGTGATTACATTGAAAATTTATTGGTTTACAAATACTACAATTCCTATAGAAACACCTGTCACCAGTTCATTGGTTACAGAATGAGATAACATAATGCGTTCAACAACAGCAGCATTACCAGATAATAGCGAAGTGGCAATACCGTCGTCAAAAACCTCAGTTTTCGTACGGCGAGTTGAGGACTATATTCAGCTCACCAAGCCGCGGTTAGTCCTGATGATATTGATTACTACCGCTGCAGGATTCTATCTCGGCACACAAAATGCGGTGAATTGGCTACTTTTCCTACATACACTTATCGGTGCGGGGTTAACAGCAGCAGGCGTTTTAGGACTAAATCAATACTTGGAACGCGATATCGATTCACAGATGGAACGCACACAGCCAAGACCACTGCCAGCAGGTAGAATCCATCCCATAGAAGCACTGCTTTTCTGTGCCTTTCTAACAGGAAGCGGAATGCTTTACCTTACTTTTCTCGTAAACCCACTCAGCGGGTTTGTTATCTCCTTAATAGTTGTAAGTTATCTGTTTGTATATACGCCACTTAAGCGAAAAACATCATTATGTACACTAATCGGTGCGGTTCCGGGCGCATTACCACCTGTCGTTGGATGGGTTGCAGCGCAAGGTAGACTTTCAAGCCAAGCATGGGTATTATTTGCCATTCTTTTTCTATGGCAACTTCCACATTCGCTTGCAATTGCTTATATCTATCGTGAGGACTATGCCAATGCAGGATTAAAGTTGTTGCCCGTTATCCATCCGGATGGCGCAAGCACACGCCGCCAGATTGTAACAAACTGCGTTGCATTATTCGGGATTGGACTTCTCCCAACGCTATTCAATATTGCTGGCGGAATATATTTCCTTGCTGCACTACTTGTAGGTGGAATGTTTTTGGCAAGCGGTGTTTATTTAAAGAAAACACACTCAGTGAAAGCGGCACGATATGTGCTGTACGCATCTCTACTCTATCTCCCACTAATATTTATCACGATGGCAATTGACAAAATATAGTGTGATCAAAGGAGACCACATGAATGAGCAAGAACGGCGCAAACGAAATCTCATGGTTGGCATGATATTAGGGCTATTATTTGTAGGGTTGTTTACCATCACGACGTTAGGGTTAGTTTTTGGGTTTGAGGCATCCCCACCAGTAAAGAAAATTGTTCACTGGACCACCACAATAATTGCCGGTATTATTGGATTCTTCCTGATAGGTGCTGCACTTGTTGAGATAATTGTTAAGCCGATATTTGTAAAGATTGAAAAAAGAAGAGCTCGTAGATTAAGCGAATGATGACGCATAGTGAGAATTGGAAATGACCGAAAGTCGCCCCTTGAGCAACGCTAAATTGGGAGTTTTAATACTACTCGGCGCTGAAACGATGTTATTCGTGGGTTTAATCGGTGCGTTTCTGGTATTTCGGATGGGGAATGTCACCTGGCCCCCGCTGTCAATCGATAATATACAACTGCCACGTTTGGTAACCGGTATCAACACCGTACTTCTAATTATAAGTGGCTACACAATGTTTTTGGCACTACGTGCAGTTCAGCAAGATCGTATAAAACAACTCCGAAATTTCTTGGTGTTCACGGGAACATTAGGGTTGCTTTTTCTGGTAGTCCAAGGCAGCGAATGGGTACAACTTATAGGTAAAGGATTGACGCTTCAATCTGGCGTATATGGTGGTATCTTTTATGTGCTTATCGGATGCCATGCAGTGCATGTATTAGGGGCGGTAATTTGGTTAGCAATTGTTATCGGTATGGCAATAGCAGGTCGGTTTTCCTCTGCGAATTTTACAGGTGTTGAAACGTGTACAATTTATTGGATATATGTGGTCGCACTGTGGCCGATACTTTACATTTTGGTTTATCTTGCTTAAAGGAGTCGCTTATGATTCGTCAAATTCTTTTATTCATTTTTGTGATCGGATTTATTATTTCAATTGTGCCATTTAGTCTTGAGGCATGTCCCGCTTGTAAAAACTTAGATGAACCGATCGCACGAGGTTTTAATTGGAGTGTGCTTTTTATGATGGCAATGCCGTTCACGGTTTTCGGAATTATCGGTGGCAGCGTGTTTTATTCCTACCGCCGTGCCAACAGAAACCTAAATGTGTAACGCGTTTTCTTTAGAAGCCAAATATATAGTGACATTTAGAATTACAGGGACATTTTTGTAGCACGGGGAATGCCATTAAGGCATTCATACCGTTGATTTCACTTCCAGTTTGCGCACTGATATGCACAAACTAAAAGTTTATGCTACAACACCGTTGGTAGATGCGGTTCCCTAACCGAATGTCCGATTAATTCTAAAGTCTACTATATTAAAGGTGTTACAATAGATTTTTAGCGTGAATAACACCTTAATTTGCTATTTTATTATGATGTAATTTCTAACAATAAAAAGGAGTTTAGTATAGTGGAACAAGCTACCACTTTAGAACATACTGAAGACGTATACGAACCTTCACTGACGCCTGATAGTCTCGGCAAACTCGGCATGTGGATTTTCCTGATTGGCGATACCATGTCGTTTGGTGCGCTGCTTGCGGCTTATGCAGCAATCCGAGTTGGTGCTGGTGCAATCGGATGGGTTCCCCCAAGCGAAATACTCGGTATTAACCTGACCGCAGGTATGACGTTCCTATTAATTTGCAGTAGCGTCACAATGGTTAAAGCGTTAGAGTCAATTCAAAAAGGTAACGTGTCTCGAATGTGTACGTTCCTTGGCTTAACTATATTAGGCGGTGTAATATTTCTTGGATTGCAGGTGTACGAATGGACACATCTGATTAAACACGGGTTGACGCTTACTGAAATCCCTGAACACGGACTAAAAGGCAGTGCTATTGCTGGGTCAACACTTTTTGGTCCTACTTTTTATGCAATCACAGGTTTCCACGGGTTACACGTAACAGGTGGGGTAATCTATCTTATCGTGATATTGATACATGGGTTGCGTGGAAGATATACAACCGAGTTTAACCATGAGGTGGAAATTGTCGGACTCTATTGGCACTTTGTTGACCTTATTTGGATTATGGTTTTCACTTTCATCTATCTAATATAGGAGTACCTTTAAAATGGCAGAGAACGGACACAATGAACATCCGAGATACATGTATATTTTTATATGGCTTGCTATCTTGACAGCTATTGAGGTCGGCATAGTTATTCCTGATTTTCCTAAAGTACTTACCATCATATTACTTATCGGGTTGGCATGTGCTAAGGCTATCTTGGTTGCTGCCTATTTTATGCATCTAAAGTTTGAAAAACGCACTTTGGCAGTTATCGTTATTACGCCTTTTCTTATCTGTGTGTTCCTTGTGATTATGCTGATGCCCGATCTAACATCAGACAAACGGCACGGAGGTATTGAAAAACCGGCAGAGGTCGTTGAAACTACAGAGCACTAAGATTCGGGCGGTGATTGATCTGTCGCACTGTATGTGTGAACAAATATGGAAAATCAGACAGACAACTTTAATTATGATGAACGCAAACTTGATAAAAGCACACTACCATGGATAGTATTGGGACTCATCGTTATCGGTATTGCTGTTCTCAATTTGTGGTTAGTTTTTAAGAATAAACCAGAATCAACAGCAGAAGTTGTCCACGCGAGCGTTCCCGATTTCAGTTTGACCAACCAACAAGGACAACCGTTGGGTTTATCCGATTTACAAGGCAAAATCTGGGTTGCTGATTTTATTTTTACCCACTGTCCAACGATATGCCCTGTGATGACACAGGAAATGGCAAAGTTACAATCAGAATTTGATACAGAACCTGTCACTTTCGTCTCTTTCACGGTTGACCCAGAGCGGGATACACCAGAAGTGCTTTCGCGTTATGCCGTGCAATATCGTGCTGACAAACAACGATGGCATTTCCTTACAGGTGAAAAGGAAGCAATTTACCAATTGGCTAACGATGGTTTTAAATTAGCCTCTGCTAAGCACGGAGGTGGGTTTCCGCATAGCACAAGGTTTGCCCTTGTGACACCAGATGGAAACATTTACGGCTATTACGATAGTCGTAGTAAACCTGCGATGATGCGTTTACGTAAGGATGTCAAAACACTTCTCAAAAAATGAAGGACCTGAACCTATTAATTTCTATTGCAGCATTTGTGGTTCATTTCCCTTTTGGATTTTTTCGCGTACGGTATAAAAAGTTCAGTCGCCCTTGGAGCAGATGTCTATATATTCCGATTGTTCTTAACATCGTTGTTCGGCGTTTTATCCTTCATTGGCAATGGCAAACGGCAATAGTATACTTATGGCCAGCAACACTGTTAGCACACATCCTCGGAGGCATTATCGGTTCTCGGCACAAGCCTTGTGATAACGAAGAGACAGAGTGAATTCTTAACGTTTGTAGTCGCGCAATTTATTGCGCCTCTTACATTACGCCAATAGACTTGAAATCACTGCAGCCGTTATAGACTTTACTATATAGTAAAACTTACAATTAATGGGACATTTCTGTATCGCAAACTGTTAGTTTGCGTTCTCACAGGCACAATCTAACAGATTATGCTACAAGTACTGTTGTCCGTTATGTTTCCAAAATAGTTTTGTCAAAGTGTCCCAATAATTTCAAAGTTCACTATAATAACATAAGTTGCCACATAGTAGCACAAACTTTTAGTTTGTGCATATTAGTACGCAAACTGAAAGTTTGCGATACACTATTTCACCAATAACGAACTGTTCTTTATTAAAAATGGCGTCTGTATGTCTAAAATCTTATAGGTAGCAACTTGGGTTATAATAATGGCAAGTGAGAAAACATTATGAAAAAGATATACGTCCCTGTAGATAATTCAGACTATTCAGATGCCAGCATTGATTTAGCTGTTGAATTCGCAAAGAAATTCGATTCACAGTTGGTTGGGTCTCACGTCTACGCGGCAAAAATGCACGATGTACGCTTTAAGCAGATGGAATATACACTGCCAGAGGAGTATCAGGACGAAGTAGAACTCGAAAAACAGCGCCGTATCCACGACACTCTTATTACCATGGGACTCCAACTCATTTCGGATTCTTATCTTGAGGTAATGAAAAAGAAGTGTGAAAAACTTGAGATTCCGTTTGAAGCGAAAATGCCTGAAGGCAAGCACTACATCAAACTGGTCGAGGACATTCAGGAAAGCGATTACGGTCTCGTTATTATGGGTGCGCTCGGTATGGGTGCTGTCAAAGATAGCCTCATCGGAGGTGTCTGTGAACGTGTTGTGCGGCGTATTACTACTGATACACTGGTTGTCCGAAACCTTGACCCGATTGAAGAACAATCTGGCAACATCCTTGTCGGAATCGACGGAAGCCCTGAATCTTTTTCTGGGTTGAAAACCGCCATTCGTCTTGGTCAGAAATTCAACAAACAAGTGGAAGCAGTAGGCGTATATGATCCCTACCTGCACTATATCGTCTTCAATTCAGTTGTAAATGTCCTAACAGAACGTGCCGCCAGAACGTTCAGATTCAAAGAACAGGAGCAGCTGCACGAAGAAGTAATAGATACCGGTCTTGCTAAAATATATCAGTCACACCTTGAAGTTGCGCGTTCTATTGCTAAAGAAGATCATGACTATAAACTAAAAATCACACTCCTTGATGGCAAAGCTTATGAAAAAATACTACAATACACCCGAAAAACAGAACCGTGGTTACTCGTTATAGGTAGAATTGGTGTGCATAATGAACAAGATTCGGACATTGGCAGCACAGCCGAAAATCTTTTACGCCTTGCTCCTTGTAATGTGCTGCTATCAAGCCAACGTTATTTCCCCCAAATTGATGTAAAAGCAGAAGAAACCCTCGTCTGGACGCAGGAAGCGATGGATCGAATGGAGAAAGCACCGCCACTTGTGCGTGGCATTGCGAAGACTGCGGTGCATCGTTTTGCAATTGAACGTGGGCATTCTGTTATTACTGAAAGCGTTATTGACAAAGCGATGGAAGCGATAATGCCCCAACGCGCCTCTGAAAAACTGACACGCGTTGCCAAAGAGATCGCAGAGCAGAAAGTATTAGAATCAGGAGACGTGCAAACCTATATCTGTGGTGAATGTGGCTACGCAGCGCATAATCAACAACCCGTCCAATGTCCTGTCTGTAGTTCACCGCCAGAACGTTTCCAGATGGTTGACAAGGATTCTATTGAACATATCGCAATTGACGAAGGCGGTACGGCTGAAGAGGAAACATTTGATGGTGTCCGCTTGCAATGGTCTGAGCAAGCGAAGAAAGCACTACGTACCGTGCCACGCGGCTATATGCGGCGGAATGTTAAAGCACGAATCGAAAAATCCGCGCGATCCCAAAAAATTGGCACGATTACAAATGATTTTGCCATGCAGATTATTGATGACAGCATGGGGGAAGCTGCAGCTGTGCGTGAAGATGCCCCTGAACTTAGAGCCATGCAGGCACAAACCGAATCTCAAGGGACTGAAAGTACTCCTGATATTGAAAGTGCCCTTGAATGGACACAAGATGCTGTAGAAAGGTTGAATTTAGTCCCCACAGGATTTATGCGAAACATCACCCAAACGCGCATTGAACAACGTGCACAAGAGGCTGGTATTTTAGAAGTTACACTTGACTTTGCTGCACGCGTCATTGAAGATGGCAGAAGTCTTGCAAATGAAGTGTTAGGTGAATATTACCAACAATCAAACAATGGAAATAATCAAGATAACTAAATAAAAATAATAGACACTTTCATCCCTGGTAGGCGAGGTTTCCTAACCTCGCTGGTGTAGAATCTCCAAATAATTCTAAAATCTACAACAAATGGAGATAAATTATGGCGGATATTCCGACAATTACCTTCCAAATACTCGGACCAAATGAAGGCGCAGCAGAGGGTTCAAGCAAGGGGTTATGGTTTAAGTTAAAATCAGAGCCTCCGCCATCAGAGGACCTTGTTGTCGGTTTGAAAGTGTGTTCGTCGAATGGAACGGTGAGACAGTCAGGCGTTATCATGATCCTGAAACATGAAAGCCATTCTGCTGACTTTTTTTATAAAACAGTGATCGGTGATCTTGACGTATGGCTGGAAATTGAACCTGTTGACTCCCTCACGAAACTTGAATTCCCTATCTTCACAAACGAAGGTTATATTATAGAAGCAGAGCATAAGTTCCCCGAATACAGTGTGGGGGCTTTATCAAAAATTGTTCCTTACCAATGGAACGGTCCAGATCGAGGTTTATGGACAGACGAAAATCGTTGAAACGGAGGCAAATGATGAAGAAAAAGATTTTTAGAAACGGTGCAACCGTCATTTTAAGCGTAGTTACACTTATTTTTTGTATAAGTAGTTGTGCCCAGAAAACACCTGATACGAATGTCGAATCTACAGAGGCAGTTCCTAAAAATTGGTCACAGTGGCGGGGACCAAACAACCGAGGAATAAGCGATGAAACGGATGTGCCTATCCAGTGGAGTCAGACTGAGAATATCCGATGGCGTTTACCACTGCCCGGCGAAGCAGCTGCCACACCCGTTGTCTGGGGAGATAAGATTTTTCTAACATCCGCTGACGGAAGTGAACTTGTTCTGATGTGTGTCAGTACCGAAGGTGAAGAACTATGGAAACGCACTTTAGCACAAGGCAACCGTACCTCCCGCGGTGATGAAGTAAACTATGCTGCGCCCTCACCAACAACTGATGGTGAACATGTTTGGGCATTTCTCGGAACAGGCGATCTCGCTTGTTACGATTTTGAAGGAAATCCTATCTGGCAGACAAATTTAGAGGAACGTTACGGTAAGTTCAGACTCGGCTTTCTGATGTCAATGACACCGCTGCTGGACAAAGACAAATTATACCTTCAACTCATTCATAGCAACGCATGGTTAGTTCTGGCACTTGATAAAATGACAGGCGAAGAAATTTGGAAGCATGACCGAAAAAGTGATGCGACAAGAGAGTGTGAACACGCTTATACATCCCCTATTCTTTACCGTGATGCGGAACGGGAATTCCTTGTTGTGCATGGCGCAGATTATGTTACTGCACACAACCTTGAAGATGGCAGCGAAATTTGGCGATGTGGCGGTTTGAATTCTCGAGAAAGATATAACCCTTCGTTCCGACTCGTTGCTTCACCCGTCGCAACAGAAGGGCTCATTGTTGTTCCTTCAGCGAAAAACGGACCCGTTTTAGGTTTAGCCCCATCAGGAACAGGCGATATTACGGAAACTAAATGGCAAATTTGGAAACTCCAACGAGGCACACCAGACGTACCATCTCCGCTTATTCATGATGGTTTAGTCTATCTGTGTAGGGAAAATGGCGACCTAATCTGCTTGGATGCCGAAACAGGAGAGCAGCTTTATCGGCAACGAACGCATCGTCACCGCCACCGCTCCTCGCCTGTCTATGCTAACGGCTATATCTATCTAACAGCACGGGATGGTGTCGTCAGTGTTGTGAAAGCAGGACGCGAATTTGAAATCGTGGCTACCAATTCAATTAACGAATCCGTTGCTGCATCGCCGGTAATTGTAGATGGCACGCTCTATCTCCGCAGTTATGATGCCTTATACGCTATCGGCCAGTAAAAGTGAAAAGTTACAAGGAACTTCCGGATGATGCCGGTTCCAACATTATTGGGCAAGTAACAGCGCAAGCAAACCGCCTCACCAAACGTCTCGCCTCTATAAAACGAACAGTCGCTATAATGAGTGGGAAAGGCGGTGTCGGCAAAAGTGCTGTTACTGCCAACCTCGCTACCGCACTGACACTGGCGGGTTATACTGTCGGTGTCGTTGATGCCGACATTAACGGCCCAACGATTGCCAAAATGATGGGGGTACGCAACGCAACGCTCGAATATACCTCCACAGGTGTCAAACCCGCCATCAGTTCCCTTGGCACGAAGATCATCTCAATGGATTTGCTGCTGTCTGAAGATGATGCACCAGTGCTGTGGAGTGCACACACACAAAAGGATGCTTTCACATGGCGTTCCACCATGGAAGTCGGCGCACTGCGGGAGTTTATCGGCGATACCGAATGGGGAGAATTAGATTATCTTCTACTCGACTTGCCGCCAGGTTCTGACCGATTGCCGAATGTAGCCGAGCTTATCCCAAATCTCGGTGGTGTGATCGTTGTAACAATCCCTTCCGAAGTTTCACATCTGATTGTCAGAAAATCAATAACGATGGCGAGAGACATTTTCAAGGTGCCGATTATCGGCATTGTAGAAAATATGGCATTCTATGTGTGTAAACACTGCGGTGAACACGAACCGCTTTTTTCTACTGAAGACACACCTGATAACACGTTTCAGTTAACAACGCTCGGCAAAATCCCTTTCGATCCAAAACTATCACATTGTAACGACAACGGTACGCCTTATATCCATGAATACCCCAATACCCTCGCAAGCACAGCAATTACAGAGGTAGCACAAAAGATTCAAGATTTTTTTATGATAAAATCCGAAAATATGTTTACATCTCAATGAACAACAATCCCGACACGCTCTTGCTGGCGAGGTTTCCTAACCTCGCCACTGTCCAGGTGATTGTGGTTTTACTATAAGACATGAAATTAGCTGTTCTTATCCCTCTTCCCTTACGCTAAATATGGAGACTAAAAGATGAAATTCCTATGTATAGATTGCGACACAGCAATGAAATTTAAAGACGTAACCCGTCCTGAACAGGGTTCTGTCACCGCTGTTTTTGAATGTCCCGACTGTTTTACAGAGATTGCTATGTTTCTCAATCCGTGGGAAACACAGATGTTAAAGTCCTTGGACCTAAAACTCGGTGGTAGCGGCGAAGCAGCACAACCGATGCAGATGGTCCGTTCGCAGTTAGAGACTGCAAAGCAGGATTCCATGCCAAATGTATCGTCAGAAATGGGTTCTGGAGAAACGGCAGAAGGCGGCAAGTGTCCTTTTACCGCTGTCATTTCGGATGCGTTTGAGGAAAAACCAGAATCTGAACCTGAACCTGAACCTGAAGGTCCAACGTGGACACCTGAAGCTCTTGAACGTTTAGAACGTATCCCAAGTTTTGTTCGTCCGATGGCAAAGATGGGTATCGAAAGTTTTGCAAAAGAAAATGGACATACCGAAATCACTAGTGAAGTGATGGATGCTGCACGCGGCAACTTCCCTGCGCAGTTCTAATCCTAAAATGCTTGATACCCTCTCGGTTTTCGGTTATAATTAATGCACAATATCGGCAGAAGTCATAGTCTTACTCGCTGGCTACACACATATTATGTTATAGGAGCAACATTATGGCAATCAAAACAGAGAAGGAAAAACTCTCTTATGTTCCCACAGATGAACTTTATCCTGAAGAGGATGGTGAACCGATGGCAGCAAGCGACCTTCACAGGGAGCAGTTGTTTAGAACATTAAGCACACTTGAGACGCACTTCTCCCAAGATCCAACAGTCTATATTTCTGGTGATATATTGATGTATTACGTGCAAGGTGTACCCAGTAAATCTATAGCTCCAGATGTGCTTGTCTCTTTTGGGATAGGCATGAAAAAACGCAGAACCTACTTGGTCTGGGAAGAGGGAAAAGTGCCAGAGTTCGTGATGGAGTTTAGCAGCAAAAACACATATCACGATGACTTAGCTAAAAAAATGGACATTTACGCATCACTTGAGATACAAGACTATTTCTTGTATGATGCAGAGGGGCTATATTTACCATCACAACTGATAGGTTTTGAGTTAGTTGATGGCAACTATGTTCCTATTCCACCGGATGAGAATGGTGGTATCCGTTCATCGTCTTTGGGTTTAGATTTCCGCATACGGGATGAGGAAATAGCTGTTTTTGATCCGGTTACAAATGACTGGGTGCGAACACGTGCAGAAGCTGAGGCGATACGTGCGGACACCGCTGAAGCACGCGCAGAACAGGAAGCCACTCGGGCGGACACTGCTGAGGCGGAAGCTGCACAACTTCGTGAACAGATTGCCCGCTTGCAAGCGCGCTCTTAGTCCCTATTTGAGAAGTTGTTGGCAAAAGAGAAAACCTAAAACAGGAAGAGTCGCTATGGAATACGGCTTATCAGACAAGACTATTCAAAAAATACATGGCGTTTTTAAACAATATCCACAAGTAGAAAAGGCTATTCTGTACGGTTCATGCTCCACGGGCACTTATCGGAACGGTTCTGACATTGACTTAACCCTCTGCGGCGAGGGGTTAACACACAGCGTGTTCACTAAAGTTGACTTTGATCTTGATGATCTGCTTTTACCCTATACGATTGATCTATCTGTTTTCAGTAAAATAAACAATCCTGATATGGTTGCACAAATTAAGCGTGTTGGCGTGAACTTTTATGAGAGATGTGAGGATGTATAGTCTCATACCTAATCGTAAGGCAAATCCAACAAAAAACAAAAAATGCGGACGTTTGTAGAACTTCTCATCCGAAGTATCCATCTCATAACAGCAATAATCTGGTTCGGAGGTGTCGTTTTTTCAACCTTGATTGCAATGCCGATAGTTCGGCAAAACTTACCAGCACAAGACCTGTTAGAAATTCACAATCGATTTCGCCACTGGATCCGATTGATGATTAATATGCTTTTACTGACAGGCGGGATTGTGATTTTTAT
Organism: Candidatus Poribacteria bacterium; assembly: GCA_965221425.1. Taxonomy (GTDB): domain Bacteria; phylum Poribacteria; class WGA-4E; order WGA-4E; family WGA-3G; genus MSPOR6. Next base: position 4,807,405 of record OZ244889.1, read on the forward strand.
TGTTGCATGGAATAGTAATATGGAATTAAAATCGGAGTATATGCTATATTCTGCTGCAAAGTTAGCAGCATTCGGGTTGATGGCACTGTTTTGGGGACTATACAGTTCACTCTATCGGCGGCACCTTGAGGCAGCACAACCAGATAGTCCAGTTATCGTTCCTCGCCGTATCAATGTTTTCGGACATTTAACGCTTTTTTCAGGATTAATTGTTTTCGCGCTTGCGTTGCTATTGAGAACTTAAAATTTGCGCCTGGTAGGTGTCAATTTAATGTGTGAATTAGAGGATTTATCTTGTTTTTTAAGTAGCACAAACTTTTAGTTTGTGCATCAAAAGAACGCAAACTAAAAGTTTGCGCTACAGCAGCGACCAAATAATTATAGGTTTGACTATAAATGCAAAACACAAAAATTCAGGCAGTCTCATGGAATATCACCAGATTATGCAATCTGAAATGTACACACTGCTATCTTCCCGCGGGGTTTGTAGACACAGACGAATTCCCGCAAGGGTATCACAGGGATGCAGAGTTAAGCCAATCGGAGTGCTTTCGTGTCATTGATGAGATAGCCGAAATCAATCCGCATATTCTGCTAATACTTACAGGTGGCGAACCGCTGTTGCGTCCCGATATTCTGGAGATTTCAAAATACGCTTCAGAAACCGGTTTTCTTGTTGTAATGGGAACAAACGGCGTCCTACTGAATGACGAAGTGGTTGAAAAGATGCAACAGCACGGCGTTACTGGTGCAGGTATTAGTCTTGATTCTATCCAACCATCAAATCACGACAAATTTCGCGGCATGGAGGGCGCGTGGAAAGCAACCATGAACGGTGTTGAGTCCCTCAAGCGCGCACAACTTGATTTCCTCGTCCAAACCTCTGTGACGCAGTGGAATTACGATGAAATCCCAGAGATTGTTGAATTTGCATATCAGTTAGGCGCGAAGGTGCTAAACCTCTATTTTCTTGTGCGAACGGGAAGGGGCAAGACGGTAATGGACATCACACCTGCACAATATGAGAAGATGCTTGAAACAATGTTTAAACTACAAGCAGAATATAGCGGGAAAATGCTCATCGCAGCGAAATGCGCGCCTCACTACAAACGCGTTATCTATGAACAACAGTCCGATTCAACCTTCCTTCAAGGCTATCCGAGTGGTACATGCCCTTGTGGTATCTATTATTGTCGTATCAGTCCTGAAGGGGAACTGACACCGTGTCCGTACCTACCTGTCAGCGTTGGTAATCTCAAAGATGAAAGTTTTGTTAAACTATGGAATGAATCGGAAACTTTTCATGATTTGCGAAATCGGGATATGCTGCAAGGTAAGTGTGGCGCATGCGAATTCAGAGAGGTGTGCGGCGGATGTAGAGCACGCGCTTATGCCACGACTGGCAACTACCTCGCAGCAGATGAATCTTGTGAATACCAACCCGGGCAGCAGGGACAACAAACAGTTCAACTTGAAAAACGGACAGCCTTTGCAACTGAACCCGATTATGATTTAAAATGGAATGATGCGGCGGAAAAAAGATTGAAACGTGTTCCCTCATTTGCGCGCGGCATGGTTATCAAAAGCGTTGAAAAATACGCGCGTGAACACGGTTATCGTGAAATAACGCCTGAACTTATGAAAGCAGTCAAAAAACGGTTTGATAAAACAGGCATTCCTTCTTTTCGACCGCGGCGATAGGATTTAGGTGACATTAAAGGGGTTTTAAATTCAAAAGCAGTTCTTTAATTATGCAGCGTTTGTAGTTGTGCAATTCATTGCGCCTCTTACATTTTACTTACTATAGCAGTAGAGGAAACTTGTATGCTAACAACAAAACAGGTAGATTTTTTTCAGGAAAACGGATACCTTATCCTTGAAAACTTGGTAGATTCAGATATAATTGATGGATGGCGGGAGCAGATTTGGAAACATTTCAATTCCAGCTTAGAGACACCAGGAACCTGGCCCGACAATTATGTGGTAGAAAACTTCGGTTTTTCGCCAAACTTTGGACAATTGCCTGCCATGCAAGCGATTATTGAGCAGCTCGGTGGCGGTCAGTTTGCAGGTGGCGGTGGCGCACCCCTTGTGAAATGGCCTAATCCGGATGGGGAATGGTCAATGCCCGGGAGAGGACACATTGATGCTTACGGTCCTGGTGGTTGGAGTCCGTTTATGATGGGGGCAACAACCTATCTATACGATGTTGAACCAGGCGGCGGTGCCTTCGTCTTTTGGCCCAAAAGCCATCGGACAACGCACGAATACTTCCTCAAATATCCTAAACAGGTTGATGGTAGTTTTAGAGATATTGAAGGGTGGGGGTGGCATACATTTTCAGATTTATCACCAGAAGGACCGCGTGAGTTTATTGCATCTGCAGGAGATGTTGTGTTATGGCACGCATATCTGTGCCATACAGGTTCTGGTAACATCAGGAATATTCCACGAGTTGGTATATTTGCACGTTATCACCATAAACGTCGCGAAGAGATTAGATATGAAATTCCAGATGACCTCTGGAAATATTGGGTAATTTAAGGAGGAAACATGAGCGAGCAAACTAACGTTCAAGAACGACTCACGAGTGTTGAAGATCGTTTGGAGCGGCTGGAGAACCTACTTGTCAGCATCAACGATAAGTTAGAACAGACCTCACAAAGTAATGTTGCAGAATCTGAAAGCACAGAAAAGTTTCAAGAGTGGGTAACAGACTATGTCTCAATGCGGTTACAGCAACTTGTGCCTGAGACCTGTGATCATCCTGCCGAAATTACAGCGCTGGACGGTCCTTTTCTTGACAACACCAATGTCCCTTGCACGGAAGAGGTAGTGCATCGTGTCAAACGGATTCCGATTCCGTTTGTGCGCGAGATGGTTGTGCAACGTGTGGCAGAGAATGCGCGTTCCGCACAAATAGAACGTGTGGATATTGAGTTCTTTGAACAAGCAGCAACGTTCTGACAATGTAAAGCCACAGAGGAGTTCCCTCTGCCCGATTTTGATTGGAAGGACTTCTTGAAGGCTCCTGGGTTATAATAGATCCGTTTGTAGTCGCGCAATTTATTGCGCCTCTTACATTCTGATCAGTGTTTGAATAACAATGTGGGTAAAATGTACCAATAATCGTAAACTTTTTTCTAACCGTATCCATGGAGGCACGCATGTCGTCTCTTGGCGCACGAACACTCTATACACCAGAAGAATATCTTTTTATGGAACGCAAGGCGACGACCAAAAGCGAGTATCTCAGCGGAGAGATACTCGCGATGTCCAGGGTGAATCTTGCACATAATTTTATTACGGTTGATATTGCAACTGATTTAAATGTCCAATCACGCGGTCTAAATTGTGAAGTTTATTCCAGTAGCATGCGTGTTAAGGTAAGACAATTAGATTCCTATTTCTATCCCGACGTTGTTGTTGCTTGTGGTGAACCCGAACTTGAGGACGACACCTTTGACACACTCCTCAACCCAGTTGTTATCATAGAGGTGCTTTCACCTTCTACCGAGGTTTACGACAAGGGTGAGAAATTTGAATACTATCAACAGATACCATCCTTAAAAGAATATATCCTCGTTTCACAAGACAAAACCCACGTTGAACACTATCACCTGCAAGGGACACAGTGGAATTCAAAAGAGTTTTACGCTCTCCAGGATACGCTAATGCTTTCTTCCATTGGCTGCAAATTACCTTTGCGCGACATCTATACACGCATTGATTTTGATTAACAGTTCGTATTCCATCCAATAAGGACAAATCATGGATTGGGTATTTAACACATTCTCAGAATACCTTGAAAACGACTTCAAAAAGCGAATCGGCAATCCGAATCCCACTGTCGCTGACTTGTGGAACGCGTTTCAGGTGCTATTTCCTGCAACTTCCGCGCAGCTGTTGGTGCAGGAACCTGTGGGGAACACCGTACGGTTCAAACCGCTTGCTTTCTACTATGCTGACGAAATGGGACCATTGATTGATGCACCTTTGGATTATCTTAAACAGAATTTTGGCGGCGGTAAGTTTAAAATCAACTTCTATCACGGCATGCAGTTCATCGCAACAATTAATTTCAAACCAGAAGGCCCAGAAATATGGCGAGATTTACCAGAAATGGAGGCTATAGGTCCCTCATGAATCAACAAGAGTACGGGGAATGCCCGAAGTGTGGCAATACGAACGTCCAGCAGTTAGACGGAAATTCATGGTTCTGTTTGGATTGTGATTGGGATACTCTTAAAACAATTCCCACAGAAAATGACGAATTACTTGCGTCCTTACGTCATGGTGATATACACTCTCGACGTATTGCAGCGCAATCCTTAATTAATATCGGTGATGTAGAACGACACCTCGCCGCCCCTTCAGACACCGAAGCACTGCTGGCAGCACTTGATGATGAGGACGCGGATGTCCGTTTTTTCGTAGCAGTAGCACTTGGCAAACTGGAAGCAAAACATAGTCTCAACAAACTTAAACAGCTGGCACAAAATGATACTTCCGCTCTTGTGCGGGAAGGCGCGCAAACTGCAGTAGAACAGATAGAATCGCTTGCGGATTAAGGAGACCGCTAAAATGGATAGAATTAAAATCGGCTATATCGGATGCGGGTTTATGGCACAAAAGGTGCATATTCCGAATTTTGCAAGTATTCCAGAATGTGAGATTGTCGGACTCGCAGAGGTCCGTTCCGAACTCGGCAAAAAAGTCCAACAACGATTCGGTATTCCACATCTTTATCAAGACCATATTGAACTTGCCCAAAACACCGATATTGAAGCGGTCGCAGTATCCGCTGATTTTGCCTTGCAGGGTGAAATTGCGAAAGACCTTTTGCGTGCCGGAAAACACGTCTTCATGGAAAAACCGATGGCTGTTTCAGTTGAACAAGCACAAGCAATCGTAGATGCCTCACAAGAATCTGGTAAAAAGCTGATGATAGGCTACATGAAACGCTATGATGCTGGCAACGAGATTGTAAAAGAAAAGATCGCACAATTCCGAGAAACTGATGAACTTGGACGTTTGACGTATGCCCGCAATCACGCCTTTGGCGGCGATTGGGTATGCAATCTTGATACACCGATGGACGGCACAGATGAACCCAAACCCAGCGCACCGCAGAAATTCCCCGATTGGCTTCCAGAAAAATGGTGGGGTGGATACATCGGATACCTTCAGCAGTATACACACAACATCAATCTAATGCGATGGTTTCTTGATGCTGGTAATAACGTTACCGTTAAAGCAGTTGATTTGAATGAGAACGGATATACAGGCGTTGTGATTTTTGATATGAATGGCACGCGCGTGACACTGGAAACTGGACATGTTTCTCACTACCGTTGGGATGAGCATTCACAAATTTATTTTCAGCACGGCTGGATTCACACTTGGGCACCGCCGTTATTGCTAAAAAACACACCTGCAGAGGTTGAAATCTACCGAGCAGGCGAAGAGCAGGAGATTACACGCCCGATTCCAAGACCGTCATGGACATGGGCATATCACAGAGAAGCAGAATATTTTATCAAAAACCTGCGCAATCCTGAACCGTTCTGTTCCTCTGCCGAAGATACACTAACGGATGTGAGGCTATTTGAGGACATCTACCGCATCTTTGTCGCACAACAAGAAAACTAAATATTCTTTTGCCATCGTAAAAACATTGCAATTTCATTTTGCAACATATATACTTTACTCTTGTCTTGCTAATTAATACCAATTCATGTTATACCAAAATGCACTTAGAGGCAGGCCTATAATGAAACTTAAATTATTGCTGAGCCTATTCCTTATTGTGATTATATCACCGACAGCAATGACTCAAAACGATTCTGCAGATCAGGAAACACATCTCACCCGCATTGAAATAACTTTGGAGCAAATGGACCAACGAATTAGCAAAATAGAAAGCGATGTAAAAAGAATAGACGGTCGTTTAGATACTCTCATAATGTGGGTTGTTGGTTTACTCGCTGCGTCCTTTATCTCTATCTTCGTTTTAATCCTTCAAATTAAAACACAACTCAGTGAAATGAATGTGAAATTCGAAACACAACTCATTGAGATGAACGCGAAATTCGGTTTGCTACAGAAGGATATGAGTACTTTAAACGAGAAAGTCGATGGGATTGAAAAACGCGTTGATGGGTTTGAACGCCGAATTGGTGCGCAACTTAACCAAATTCAGAAGGCACTCGCCAAACAATTAGGCATGGATCTTGATGAGGAACCGTTAACTTGATAGTGTTTTATAGTAAAATCCAAAATATGTTCACATTTCAATCAACAACAATCTCTACACATGCCCTCGCTGGCGAGGTTTCCTAACCTTGCCAGCGTAAAAGTAATTGTGGATTTTACTATAAGAAGGCTAAAGCGTTAGATCCGAATGCGGGAAATGACCAGAAAAAATAAAGTTAGAGGTTTCCATTTATGGAACGAGCAGAAGTTTTTATCAGGTTTATTGACCATTAGGATTTTTGCCCTCTTGTGCGCTGGCTCCACACCAGATAGTTGCTGAAGATTCGATCGCACCTACAAACGCACCATGAACTCACACTTTCCCACAACGCAGTTTGCAACCGGACAAGTGTCCACAACTCAAATGAATAACCGAAACTGCGCGGTTTTTGCAACGCTAAATCTATCAGTTGTCCCCGCACCGCATCTGAATAGATGCGCGGTTTACTACTCTTCGGTTTATCAACAAGGCCTTATTCTATAAACATTGCGTCCCCAACAAATACCATACGAGGAATCATGACGAATACCTTATGCGTATTCGCCCAATGGCATTGGGCACGTTGGTTTGACGTATTTAGCGTTGATCCACGGGACTGAAGAAGGTTCCCCTGTTTAGAAAATCCTTAAGTTGACAGTTATGGTGCGGTTCGGAAGACGCACCATAGGCGTCAATTTAAGGGGTAAATCCATTTGGCAGTGTCTTCAGTCCCGTAGGGACGATATGTTTATAGATATGAAATGTATATATGTCTTTAGTCCCGTAGGGACGATATGTGTATCCCAACGACATATTTTTTACATATCGTCCCTACGGGACTAAAGAGGCGTTGTTCAATGTTTTTCTATAAACATATCGTCCCTACGGGACTAAGATGTGGACAGTTCCAATCGTCATGCCTATTCAGAAGGGCTTTTAGAACAAGAAATATTTTCTTAAATTGACGCCTATGATGAGGTTAGCAAGCCGCACCTACCAGACTGAAGGCTCTTATTTCAGTTGAATTCTCAAGGCGCATTGTGTATAATTAATTCCGCTTATGCTTTATTAAAGACATACAAGGACGGAGGCAAAAAAATATGAAAAAAACAATATATAAAAAGATATGGAAATTGAAAACATTCACATTTATTGTGGCAATTGCCACCTTGATAGTCGGATTATCTGCTTGTGAGCGGGTACCCGAAATTATCCAACCTCCCACAGAAGATAAAAGTAACGAGATATCCATCGGAGTTGTTTTGCCTTTGACAGGGCATTTAGCTGCTGCAGGCAAACTCATGAAACAAGGCTACGACCTCGCTCTCGATGAAATTAACATGGCACAACTCGGTAAAACCCAATTCAAGTTTATTATTGAGGACGACACCAGTACCCCAGAGGGGGCAGTTGAGGATTTCAATAAACTGATTCACCAAGACGGTGTGTCAGTTATTATCGGACCCGCGTCCTCAAGCGCAACGAAGGCGGCATTTCCAGTTGCACGAGACAACCAGATCGTGGCAATTAGTTCGACATCGGGTTCCCGCGGTCTGGGGGCAATCAGTGATTTTGTTTTTCGCATCGCGCTCACGACAGATGTTGTAGCGCCCAGAGGTGTCAAGGCAACGCATGCGAAACTCGGCTACCAACGAGTCGCTACGTTATACGACAAAATCGATGAATTTTCCACGGATAGAGACGCGGCATTGCAGGAAGCATTTACAGCAAACGATATTAAAGTGCTCACCACGGAGACCTTCCAGAGTGGCGATATTGACTTCTCCGCACAACTAACGCGGATAAAAACGTTGAATCCCGATGCTGTCTTTGTCTCCGCGTTGCCGCCGGAAAAACCGAGAATACTGATTCAAGCACACGAACTCGGTATATCCGTTCCTTTTATCGTGAGCTCATTAACGGATGTTGAGGTCCAAGCTGCGGGTACCGCCGCCGAAGGTGCAATTACTTTTATCGGTTGGCTCCCCACAGACGACACACCCGGAAACCGAGCCTTCGTTCAGAATTATACCGATACTTTCGGCATGGAGCCAAATGCCTTTGCCACAGCATCGTACGCCACTGTCTATATTTTAGCAGAGGCAATTAAGAATGCGCACGCAACCGATTCAACCGCAATTCGAGACGCGCTGGCAAATATCAAAGACTTTGACACAGTTTTTGGCAAGTTCTCTTTTAATGCCGATGGAGATGCCGTCTATGAACCGAAGGCCCTGATAGTCCAAGATGGCACATTACAACCCTTTGAGTGATCTTATCAAAGGCATTCAGTTTTCCCCAGGTCCGGTAGGTGCGGTTTCCTAACCAATACAGAATACCAGACTGGAAACTCTTTATTTCTTTGAATTCTCAAGAAGCATTGTGTATAATTAATTCCGTTTTTATTTTTTATACGGACAAACAAGACAGAGGAAAAAGAAAAATATGAAAACACAAACGATGTACGAAAAAATATGGGAGACGCATCTCGTGCGGGCATCTGCAGATGAGGTGCCGATTCTCTATATTGACACACACCTTGTTCACGAAGTGACATCCCCCCAAGCATTTGAAGGGTTACGACTCAGCAACCGAAAAGTGCGCCGTCCCGATCTCACATTCGCTACGATGGATCACAACGTGCCGACAACAGATAGAAGTCTGCCGATCAAAGATCAAATCGCAGCGAAACAGATGGAAACACTTGCACAAAATTGCGCTGAGTTTGATATTCCACTCTATGACATCAATAGTCCTGAGCAGGGCATTGTCCACGTCATCGGACCAGAACTTGGCATCACACAGCCCGGAAAGACGATTGTGTGTGGGGATAGCCATACCTCAACACACGGTGCGCTCGGTGCGCTGGCATTCGGTATCGGTACAAGTGAGATTGAACATGTCCTTGCCACGCAGTGCCTCTTGCAGCACAAGTCGGAAACCTTTGAGATACGAGTTGATGGCACACTGCCTTACGGCGTAACTGCGAAAGACATTATCCTCTCTATTATCGGACATATCGGTATAGACGGCGGCAACGGTGCTGTGGTTGAATATACAGGTTCAACGATCCGCGCCCTCAGTATTGAAGAACGGATGACGATATGCAATATGTCAATTGAAGCAGGTGCTCGCGCAGGCATGATCGCACCTGATGACACGACCTACGAATACATCGCTGGCAAACGTTTTGCACCGAAAGGAGAAGCGTTTGATACAGCAGTTGAAGGTTGGAAGCAACTCCCGACTGACGAGGGCGCGAGTTATGATCGCACCCTAACCCTTGATGCAGCCGATATAGCACCGCAGGTGACATGGGGCACAAATCCCGGTATGGTGACCGATGTAACAGGGCGTGTGCCGAATCCAGCGGATATGGACACAACCGACGAAAAACGCGCTGCAGAACATGCATTGGAATATATGGACCTCCAACCCGGTACATCAATGACAGATATTGCTGTGGACAGAGTTTTTATTGGTAGTTGCACAAACTCCCGTATCAGTGATTTACGCGCTGCAGCTGAGGTTGTGAAGGGCAGGAAAGTAGCAGATACCGTCAATGCTATGGTTGTCCCCGGTTCGCAAGCAGTCAAACGGCAAGCGGAAGCAGAAGGGCTTAACGAAGTTTTTCGTGCCGCAGGTTTTGAATGGCGTGAGGCGGGTTGCAGTATGTGTCTCGGTATGAATCCCGATATTCTGATGCCGGGTCAACGATGTGCAAGCACATCAAACCGGAATTTTGAAGGCAGACAGGGTAAAGGTGGACGCACACACCTTGTCAGTCCGCAGATGGCTGCAGCAACCGCAGTTACAGGCCACTTTGTAGACATCCGCACATTTGGATAGATCATCAAACAAGGGCCTGCACAAGGTCGAAAAAAGCATACAATAACGTCCCTCCCTACCAAGGAAAATATGGAGGTAACAATGGAATCTATCATTATTGAAAAAATCAGAGAGCTTCCACCGGAGCTCCAAGAAGAAGTCATCCATTTCATTGATTTCTTACGAACAAAAAAAGTTCAAAACGGAAGAAAAAACCGAATTTAGAATGGATTGGCGGATTAAAAGCGTATCGTGACCAGTTTACAGCCCTTGAACTTCAGAAAAAGGCATCAGAAGTACCACGGTAGGTGCGATTTCCTAACCGCACCGATTCACAAAATTACTTTTATCGAACTCACCTCAGAATAAAATTCTTGAATAGTCCGAAATCCAAGTTTACCAAAAGGAGAAAACATAAAAATGGAAGCATTCAAAGAACACGTTGGGCTTGTTGTCCCACTTGACCGAATTAACGTTGACACCGACCAGATTATCCCAAAACAATTCCTGAAACGGATTGAGCGGACAGGCTTCGGTGAATTCTTATTTTACGATTGGCGTTACCTTGAAAATGGTGACCCAAACCCAGAATTCGTGCTGAACCACCCACGCTACACAGGCGCGAATATCTTAATCGCAGGTGCAAACTTCGGATGTGGCAGTTCACGTGAACATGCACCATGGGCATTGCAGCAGTACGGTTTCAAAGTGATTCTTGCCCCATCGTTTGCCGACATTTTCCGCAACAATTGTTATAAGAATGGTATACTACCTATCGCCTTGCCTGCTGACGTTATCGCATCGCTTAGTCAAGAAGCACACGACACCGAAGGGTATCGGTTAATGGTTGATTTAGAGGAACAATCGGTTATCTGTCCTGATGGAACGGCACACACTTATGAAATCGGTGATTTTGAGAAGTATTGCTTGCTAAACGGACTTGATGAGATCGGTTGGACTTTGCAGTTCGAAGCGGACATTGCTGCGTATGAAAACCAAAATCGCTTATAGACGCAAATCTGCTCGTTTCAAACTACTTTTCGGCAACTTTGATCCTATTATAACCCAATTTGACAGATTGAGAAACTTATACTTAACCTAATGCACAAAACTAACGCTAACAAACTAATTGTCGACTCTTTGGTTGCCGAACCCGGCACACGGGTAGAAGGTCGTTTGTCCGTTGGCAATATGGCAGACGGAACACCGATTCGTGTACCTATTGTCCTTATCAATGGAAAACAACCAGGGAAAACCCTCTATCTCCAAGCAATTAGCGATGGAAATGAACTGAACGGCATCGCAGTTATCCATGAAATTTTAAATCAGATTGACCCTGCTGAATTAAGAGGTAGCCTCATCGCAGTGCCAATTGTCAATGTTCACGCTTTTCATGCTAAGCAAGCGTATAGTCCAGTTGATAACGTCAAAATGAACCGTTGTTTTCCTGGACGATCTGATGGCACATCAAGTGAACGTATCGCGTACAAGTTGTTTGAGAAAGCCATTCAAAACGCGGACTACTGTATTGATCTGCATCAGGGCGGCGTTCAACCGATGATTGATGAGGTACGCGTGCGTGTTGGCCAGAAACATCAATGCCACAGTGCGTGCCTTGCGTTAGCACGGGTTTTCGGTATCGGTTATATTCTTGACCAAAAGGGACCGAAAGGACAACTTGCACAAGCTGCACCGGATATTGGAATACCTACAATCGATCCAGAACTCGGAGGAACACACGGATGGGACACCATCAGTATTAAAAAAGGGGTGCAAGGGATTCTAAACGTACTCAAACACTATCAATTTATTGATGGAACACCTGAAATTCCTGATCAGCAGATTGTTGTCCACCGGTTTGTGTCCATCCTCAGCAATAAAGGGGGATTTGTCTACTATAAGGCAAAATTATACGATCGACTTGAGGCGCGGCAACCGATAGCTGAAATCCGGGATGTATTCGGAAATATATCTGAAGTTGTTCGTGTCCCTGAGGAGGGTATATTCTGGTCCCACCCAGTCTACCCAATGGTCGCGAGCGGTGGTACCATCGGTAAAATAGGAACACCAATTAGCTGTCTTTAAGGAACTCTCTGCGGTTTCAAAATATCAGAAAATCAGTCTTATCGTTTCTTTGATTTTATAGTCCAATCCAAAAATATGTGGACATTTCAATGAACAACAATTCCCGTACCATAACGCTGGCGAGGCGGGGAATCATGGCGAATACCCATAAATCAACGCTATGAATGCTTTTTGGCATTCAGCGGGTGTAAAGTTAAGGAATTTTCGGCATATATGAAAGGCTCTTTAGTCCCGTAGGGACGATATGTTTATAGCTAAGTGTTCTCCCCTTCTCTTTAGTCCCGTAGGGACGATTGTCCGTTTTTCTATGTCGTTCCTACGGAACTCAAGAGAGCGGACACATTTTTTCTATAAACATATCGTCCCCGACAAATACCAAACGCGTATTTGGCGTTGATTCACGGGACTAAATATAGGATAGTTTCAATCACCATGCGGATTGAGAAGCACTGATAGAATCATAAACGTTTTCTTAACTTTACACCTATGGGGAATCATGGCGAATACCATACGGGGAATCATGGTGAATACCATACGCGTATTCGCCCAATGGCATTCATACCGTTGATTTGGCGCATGCTGCCACGCGCATTCATACCGTTGATTTCTTGATTTCTTCCTAACCTCACCAATGTCTGGGTAATTACGGACTTCACTATAAAATAGCCTACGCCAGATGCTCCTTCAAAAACCGACCCGTGAAAGATTTACGCACCTTTGCAACCTCTTCTGGCGTGCCTTGCGCTAAAACTTGTCCACCTTTATGTCCACCCTCAGGACCAAGATCAATCACATAATCAGCAGTTTTAATCACATCCAGATGATGCTCAATCACAATCACCGTATGCCCAGAATCTACCAGTCGACCGATGCTATCCAAGAGTTTCTGAATATCAGCAAGATGTAACCCAGTCGTCGGTTCATCAAGAATATAAAGATTATGTTTCCCGCGTTTGATTTTACTGAGTTCATTAGCGAGTTTAATCCGTTGTGCTTCGCCACCTGAAAGGATAGGAGCAGGATGCCCAATTTTGAGATAGCCGAGACCGAGTTCGTTAAGAACACCTAATTTATGGCAGATCAGACGTTGGTCAACAAAGAATTCAACCCCATCCTCAATTGACATCTCAAGGATTTGAGAGATATTTTTGTCGTTATAGGTAACTTCAAGCGTATCCTCATTGTAGCGCGCCCCCTTACAAGTTGGGCATGTAACCTCAACGTCTGGCATAAAGTGCAGTTGCGTGGTGATTGTGCCTTCACCGTGGCATTCCTCGCATCTTCCACCTTTCACATTAAAACTGAACCTGGAGGCAGTATAGCCGCGTAATTCCGCTGCGGGTGTGCTTGCAAAAAGTTTGCGGATATTATCATAAAAACCGATATAGGTCGCAGGGTTAGAACGCGGAGACCGTCCAATCGGGGATTGGTCAATGTTAATTACATTGCTGATGTGTTCATGCCCTTCAAGTTCATCGTGCTCGCCAAAAAGTATGCGGCTATCGTGATAGATAGAATAGAGTCTCTTGTAGATAATCTCGTTAAGAAGCGTGCTTTTCCCCGATCCAGATGCACCCGTAATACAGATAAACGCACCTAACGGAATATCAACACTGATATTTTGTAGATTGTTTTCTCTTGCGCCAGTAACACTGAGAAATTTGCCGTTCAAAGCACGGCGTTCAACAGGCATTGGAATTTCGCGTTTCCCGCTCATATACAGACCTGTCAAAGAATCGTCGCTCTTAATAATTTTTTCAAACGAACCTTGGACAACAACATATCCACCGTGAACACCCGGACCTGGTCCCATCTCAATGATATGATCCGCAGCGCGGATTGTGCTTTCATCGTGTTCAACAACAATCACTGTGTTTCCGATGTCGCGCAATTTACGCAAGGTCTCAATCATCTTCTCATTGTCTTTCGGATGTAAGCCAATACTCGGTTCATCAAGCACATACAACATGCCCATTAACCCCGATCCAATTTGTGTAGAAAGACGGATACGCTGGGATTCACCACCGGAAAGTGTGGCGGACCGCCGATTGAGATTTAGATAGTCAAGACCGATACCGAGAAGTAATTCTATACGGTTGACTAACTCTCTGATAACCCGTTCACCCGCTTCGCGTTGTTTTTCAGGCATATCCTCAATACCAGATAGGAAATCGCGCAACTGTTCAAGATGCAATTCACCAACATCATGGATAGTCTTGTCATCAATTGTAACAAGGAGTCGCTGTCGCTTTAGTTTCATGCCGTGGCAATCGGGACAGGTGTGTTCAACCATCACTTTTCGGAGGTAATCCTCCATACCAGAGTGTGCCTCTCCTTGCTTTCGGTAATTCCGATAACGTCTGTCAATACGAGTAATAATGCCATCAAAACGAACAGGCATGCCGATATGCTTTTCCCGCATCGGTTTTGCGTCTGGCGCTTGGCAGAGCGGAAATTCCTCTCCGCGTGTGCCGTAAAACACGATGTCAACAATCTCGTCAGGAAGGTCCGCAAAAGGCATATTCAGGTCAATGTTATAGTGTTGGGCGAGACTATACATCATCCGCCCATCCCATCTATCCGGCTCATAGTTAAACGCTTGCTTAACAAACGCACCATCTGCAATGCTCCGTGTTTTGTCGGGGACAAGAAGATTCGGATGCACCTGTAGATAAGTACCAAGACCTGAACAAGTTACGCACGCACCCGTTGGCTCGTTAAAGGTGAAATGATGTGGACCTAATTCACACATCAACACACCGTGTTCAGCACAGCCAAAATCTTGCAGTAATTCGTCAACGTCAACATCTTCGTCATCTGGCAATTGCACATGAAAACGCATAAAACCTTCACCGACCAACATCGCATGTTCAAGCGCGGCTAAAATCTGTTTATCAACGTCTTTTTTAACGAAAAATTTGTCAACGATGACCTGAATGTCATATTCTTTATCTTGATCTAATTCTATTTTTTCACTAATGTCGTGCTCAACACCGTCAATACGCACATGTCGGCAACCTTTAGTCCTTATATCGTCAAAAAGATATTCATAATCTTCACCATAAATTTTGAAGACGGGCGCATGGATTTCTACTTCGGTGTCATCGGGAAAAGAAAGGAGTCGCTCTAAAATTTGATAATGCGAACGGATCGGAATTTCTGTCTCACAATAAGGGCAATGTGATATACCGATAGTAGCAAAAAGCATTCGCAAGTAGTCTTGCAAATCGGTCATCGTGCCCACGGTGGAACGCGGGTTCGCTGTGATTGTTTTCTGCTCAATTGAAACAACAGGCGACAACCCATCAATAAAATCAACGTCCGGTTTTTTCAACTGCGTGATGAACCGCTTAGCGTAAGTAGACATCGATTCAAGGAATCGGCGTTGTCCCTCAGCATAAACAGTGTCAAATGCTAATGAAGATTTTCCCGATCCGCTAATACCCGTAACAACGACAAGTTGATCGCGTGGTATCTCCAATTCTATATTTTGCAGATTATTTTCGCGCGCTCCTTTGACTGAGACTGTTTGCCTCATGCTTTTCCTCCTTGCTTACTATAAATCCAAATTGAAAAAATATCCGGTGTGAATGATCCTTATTATATGCTGCGATTGAAATGGGAATTATCTGATTTATTCTAACCCAAGTTGCCACCTATTTGCGAATGCTCTTGTAGGAGGGGTTTCTAACCCCGATGTATAACAGAAAACATAAGTATCAGCGGAAATGCCTTGTTTTTTTCCTAAAAAGCAGTGTCCGCCCTCTCGAAATCTTGTCCGTGGCAACTTAGGTTATTCTATGTAAAATTACGAAAAAATAGCTGCTATAGTTACGTGGATAGTATTGTTCGAAATTGCGCAATTTATTGTGCAACTTACATTCTGTGGGGGGCATTTCAACCCTATTTGTCGGGCTTACAAAGCCCTCCTACAAAATGCAGTCTATCCAACCTACGATGTTATCATCTGCGACCTTCATTTTCCATTCCATTATATCTTGAACTGTACCAACAGGATGTTCGGTTATCAATTCTATTATTATTGAGTATGCTTCGTCTGCATCTTTTTTCACAGTATCAGAGGGTGGCACCATGACTGCGCCCCCTTTCCTCTATTCGTTATTGAAATCTCTCACCATTTTCAACCCGCTTTAGAAGACTTGATAATGGTTTTTTGCTTCATTAACGCCTATTTCAGTCATTTTGTGCTCCTTATAGTGAATTAGAAAATAATTGGACACTTCTTCTGGTAGGAGCGATCTCCGAATCGCGACGAACCTCACTGATAGTCGGGAATCAGAGTTCCCTCCTACATCTCAAAGTGTCCTGTTAATTCTAAAGCCTATTATAGGTTACTTTCTACAGGCTAACGTCTCGCCTTCAATGCGCCCCAAACCGTTGGCAACTTCTGAGTGGGTTCAACACTGAGACCGATGCCAGATTGAAAATTCTGGATTACTTCTGCACCATTGAGAGTTCGATTGTAAACACGCACTTCATCCATAATACCACGAAAAAACCTTTTTGGCTTTCCATTGTCATTGGTAGCACCAAGGAACACAGGTTCTGTATATGGGACAAAAAACTGTGGTTTCGCTCCACGAGATCTTAACAACGACTTTCGTATGCCATCAATATAGATAATATCTTCTCTCCACTCAAGACCAGATTCATCTACATAAATTACACCATTTACATATACAATCTGATGCCATTTACCATCAGATATCGGTGAATGAAACGGGGAGGAAATGGATCTACATCCATTTGGGTTTTTATTGCTATACTGAACAAGCATACCTCCCTCTTTGAATATAACGTCATGCTTAAAACCACGAATTTGAGGGTTAGCGAGATGATTGAAAAAACCATCTCTTTGCAGCGACGCGTTGATAGTTATGCCCCAACCCCGATGTTGTTGGTCACAAGGTGGTGCCACGACTTTGAAAAGGGTAGTCCAACTTTTCTTATAACTGGTTTTGACCCAAAATTCAATAGAAGATTCTCCAATACGACTACTAAAATTGCCGAGGTTTTCTAAGATCACATAATCCCCTACTCCATCAAATTTGAGGCCTTGTCGCAAATGCCCGTCGGCTATTTTGGGATTTCCCTTGATTGTTGCATGGTTTTCACCCCAAACATCTTGAGCTATTCCATCTTTAGTTTCATGTAAATCAAAAGTCCAATAACTTACTAACCCATCTGTCACTATAGTTGCAGCATGTGCATGGATAGACAACATAATGCTAAACACCGTGAATGTGCAAGATAACATTAGTTTTTTCATTACAATTCCCTCCCGGTAAATGTGGAAGAAGGTTTGATGCTAAAAATCTTTGATTAAGATCATAATAACATTATGGACATTTTTAAACAATAAGTTTGAATTAACAATACCTTCGCCAAAAATTAGTTGAATTAAATGGGTTTTTGTCTTATAGTTTTATACTATATAACATAACAAAAAGGATAAAAATCCATTTCAGAAATTATAGGACTGTTTGCAGTTCTTAATCCATGTATATCTAAAACAGCGATCCGTCAATTATGTCAAGTTGTATTTGCCCTGCTTGCGATGACAGGACGAGTCACCATGTTAAATATCTCTCGTTGGACTTCAAACGCTACTACGACTGCAAATGTGGTTTCAAATACCATAGAAACGGTATTCGGCGATGAACATACGCAAAAAGTATCAGGACATTTCGGTGTCCCCGTAGTGGCGGACATAACACCGTCCGTCGGATTTTGTTTAGAAACACGATGTGGCACTGCTTGATCAGGGAATGATCCTACAAGGAACAAAAGAATCACCAGCGCTTTAGCACGGTGAGTATGTCAATACTTACAAAAATGGATTTTCAACATCGTAATAATAAGCAGGCTCTTCAACGGAAACCTTACTGTCTTTAGTTAATCGGACAGGTGAAGAAAATTGCTCCAAAATCTCCTTACGTGCAAGCCATTCACACGCCATATTAATCCACAGTTTGCGATGACCAAAGTGATCATAGATATCAGACAAGGATTGTTCACCGCCCGCATCCTCTAAAAAATCGAGTAGCGGTTTAAAAAACGCCTGCGCGTTCTCTTCTAAATATGTGTCAATCAGTTGTAACACCTCGCCAAGGTTCTCCTCATTTTTCGGAACATTGATAATATCGGTGAAAATGGCATTAAAAAACTCTGGATTGTGCTTAAGTGCTTGGTAAATCACTTTCCGTTTTGGCGTTTCACCATGCCTGATGGTTTCAAGACGAGCTAATCCTCTCACAGCGTACATTAAATAATGGAACGTATAATTGTAATCTTTCTTGACATAAAACCATTTTTCCGTTTTGTCAAGTACTGTGGTTACCTCACTGGCTGCGTTAAATAATTGAGATTCCTTATCACGTTTACCGATAAAATCAAGGTCTTTATGCAAATCAGCAAGAGACGGATCTTTAGTCCAAAGTATTTCACTTTGGGACATGATAGAAAAGATTCCACTCCCTTGTAAGTTCCTCTCCATCAGCTTTTTATATGCATTTCGGTTTTGAAGTCTTACGCGAATCGGTATCCCATCCTCAATTAATTGACACTCTCTTTGTTGAAATTTCGTGCCATCTCTCATAATCAGCGTAATATTGACGTTTGTTTTTTCCCAAACGTTATCTTTCGCTAAATTACTGGTCAGAATAGCAGCAACGATGTATAGATCCTCTGTAATAGTATCTACGAACCTTTCTACAGCATCTTCAATTTGCGGGTGAATATCAGATTTGAGGCGAGGTATATGCAATTCAGGTTCAGAATCATCGTAGTAATATGCGGGTTCTTCAACTGCAATTTGGCTTTTGACAGTAAGTTTCATGGGAGCAGAAACCTGCTTGATAATGCCTTTCCATGTCAACCATTGGCATATCACATCAACAGACGCATCGCGAAATTTTGAATGAAAATGGGAATTCATCTCCGAGTTTGTTCGAGGCCCCTTCTGCTCCGCGAGATAATCCAAAATCGGTTGAAAGATAAATTGACGCTCGTCAATGTAGGCATTGATCGCATCAAGTGCCTCTTGAATAACTGCCGCGTTCTTTTCGCAATTAATCAGGTCAGTATAAACATGATTGAAGAAATCGGGGTTGTAATCAAGGGCTGGTTGGATAACTTCTCGTGCGGGCACCTGATTGTTCAATAGCACCTCTATCCGCGCTAATCCTTGCACAACACTTAGAAGTGACAAGAAAGAGGTTATCAGATCGTTATTAACATAAAACTGCTTTTCGGCGTAGATAAGTGCTGGTAAGGTCTCAGCAATAACGTTTAGCACTTGAAGTTGCTTATCACGCTCACCAATGCTATCACGGCTTGCGTTTTTATCGTACCACTCTTTGATCGAGTCATCGCGAGAAAATAGCAGCGTACTGTGGGAAAAGTAGGAGTGCATGAATGAACCTTGTTGCGCACTCTCTATAGATCGTTTAAAGGAACTGCGCGGAGACAAACCCGCATGTATGTTCACGCCATTTTCTACAAGTGAGAAAAACGATTGTGTCGGACGTATGCCATCTTTGCCGATAATTTCTACATCCAAATCCGACCTTTCCCACACCTGTGCATGGGAGAAACTGCCAGCAACAATCGCTGCAAGGATATATGGATCTTCCTGCACCTTTTCAACAAGCGAATCAACAGCTTCATAATACTGTTGTTCAACAGCGTCTTGGGATTTCATGATTCGTTTCTCCTATTCAAAATCTTATAGTGAACTTTGAAATTATTGGAACACTTTGAGAAACCTATTTGGAAACGGAACGGACAACAGAAGTTGTCCCACAAACTGTATGAAGATTAATTTATTAATTCGGTAATTTTCGGTCCGCAGGAAACGCGCGGCCTCTGCTGCTGGCGAGGTTTCCGAACCTCGCCCCATTACCGATTTTTTATAGTGAAATCCACAATTACCTGGACATTGGCGAGGTTCGGAAACCTCGCCAGCGTTATGGTGTGGGGATGTTCATTGAGATGTGAACATATTTTCAGATTTTACTATAATTTGTGGTATGCTTCTGCCGATATACCTTGCCTCCTTTAATAACAACGATAGGCTCAAGTTTTTGTCTACAGATTTTTGCTTTGCCCCGGGCATCAACCAATTGGAATTCCCCCTCGCGCATCTCGAATATAACCGCATCTCCCCATGCCCCCGTAGCTAACGTTCCAACTTGCCCTGGCATCAATATCGTATCCGCAGGAACACTGGTCACTTTTGCCAACGCATCGTCAAGCGACATACCGAGGTAAAGGAATTTGTTTACAACATTAACCAGATCATAAACCGGGCCGTTGATATTATAGACATGCAAGTCCGATGAAATCGTAGTGGGTTCAACCCCTTGTGTCATCGCTTTTTCAACAACATCCCAACTGAAAGAGCCTGCCCCGTGTCCAACGTCAAAGATAACACCGCGTTCAATTGCTGCATGCACAGAATCTCGGATTTTACCATTTTCGTCTAAAATGCCACATGCCATATCATGGAAACAGTGCGTAAGAATATCGCGCTTCCCCATCACTGCCAATATATCATCTATGGATTCACACCATGCATCTTGCGGGTGAACCATCATCGGAAGTCCTGCAGCGTCGGCTGCCTCGCGTGCTTTGTGCAGCGGTTGCATGCCTGCCCGTTCTCCAACAATAGAATTGCGCGTCAATCGTACCTTGACACCTAAGATTATATCGCGATGCTGCTCTATCATTCGACATGCTTTGTCAACATCCGCATAGTCAGGATTTTCTAATTCGCCAATTTCACGTGTCAGCATCCCTTGTGAAGATATGTTCAATTGTGCAAGTATTCGGGTATCGCTTACATCTATAACGTATTTACGAAATCCGGGAAAAGTATCTGCGCCAGCTGACCCCGCATCAACAACTGTCGTCGCGCCGCGCGCTAAGCATGTCGGGTCAGGTTCAATGCCGAAATGACTTACACCGTGAAAAACATGCACGTGCAAATCTATCAAACCAGGGGTAACATAACAACCATCAGCATTTACAATGTCTCGTGCTTCAGTGTCAGAAATGTCGTCACTCACAAAAGAAACGTTGCCATCCTTAAACGCTATATCTTTTTTGGCGTGGAGGCCTTGTGCTGGATCAATTAACGTTCCGTATTTGATTATCAGATCATATTTCATTAGTTTGTATTCTCTTTAATAGATAATTTCAACTGTGCCCGAACTGCTTGGCGCACCATTTCACAGGTCTGCATCGCATGCTCAGTATCAGCAGCAGTCGGCGACGTCCCCAGATACCGAGTTTCAACCGCATATTCAGAAAGTTTTGATAGACCTGACTTCCAATTCTCCCAAGCAGGAATAGTCGGAAGAACCAAATTTAGCAATTCTTCTAAATTGTGTGTCCTCTGAATAGGGATATTGTTCTCTTGAAGCCATGCTTTTAGATACTTTTCAGTACACTGCTGAGCAAGAAAGCAGATAACATGATATACCGGATTTTGCCCCTGCTGGTTTTCCTTTGCAACAGAATAATCACCTTCTGCCTTTTCTACCCATTCTAATGTAATAGGATTCATTTCGGTATTCTCTTTTTTATGCGGTTTGAAATAAAAACCATCAGATTCATACAGCACTTCCCCTTTTTCAGTGACTTCCCGAAGAAACCAATCGTTGTGCGATATACGGTAAGCGATCTCTTCTGGTGAACGCACAAGGATGTCCATACTGAATCGGCGTGGGATCCGTTCCCGAATTTCTGATGCTTGGCGACGCGTTTCCGATTTCTCTACCGGCATCACAACTAACAGATCAACATCCGAATATTCGGAAGGCATGCCATACGCATAGGAGCCAAAAAGGATGATTTGTAACGGCGCAAATTCACGCACGATGTCATCACATGTAGCTTGGATGTCTTTGCGGTTAACCATCTTTCTCTATCCTATGTAAGATTTATGGGAGCAGTTTGTTGTAGTTCATCAATTCTGTGTACTTATTGTTAGATTAAATCAATTATGCTATATATCCCTTAAAACTTTCAAGTAAAATTTCATGAAGCGCGAATGTTACGGACTGGCAAAATTTTATTGATTTTCGTTGCACAGCATGTTATTCTATAAATTAAAATCGCATTAATGAAGATCGCGGTATTTAAGATTTTCACTACCTCCCGTAATTATGTTGGCAAAATCTCTCGTTCTGTGTTTTGGGCACAACCCTGAAAATGGAGGGACGCTATGGCACATTTTTTTTCAAAATCCCCAGAGAATGTTGTGTTTAAGTCTTTTTCTTTTGTGTAGTATTTTCATAGTAAATCCTGTTCCTGCAGAAGAAATAATCTATGCATCATTAAATCCTCAGAATAGAAAAATTGAGATATGGATTAGCGATGTCAATGGGAACAATGCTCGCAAGTTGTTTAGCCCACCAGTTTTTGTCCAAGAGATTTCAATACTAAAAGGCGACAGATACATCCTATGTGTTGGTGAGGGTGTCGGAAATGAAACTGGATTTGATGCATATCTGTTCGATACGAAACAATTGAACAAAGGCAGAAAGGATTTAACGTACGGACGGTTCGGTGTTGTTGCTGATGCAGCGATTTCACCTAACGGAGATATTGTATTTGCAAATTCCATTAATTTTGAGTATCCTGATGGTATCTATCTTATACCAAATCACGAGATTCATGAACCAATTCCAAAGGCGGAAAAACTGTTTGATGGACCCGCTGGATATGTAGACTGGTCACCAAACGGGAAGGATGTTGTTTTTTCTAATAAGGAAGGGGTTTTTCTTCTTGATACTTTTACAAGAGAGGTTTCACAAATACTCGAATATGGATACCGTCCTGTTTTTTCACCCGATGGAACAAAGTTAGCATTTATTGTATTTACGCCAAAACAGAACAATCAAAAAAGTTTTAGAGAAATTGGCGTAATTTCTCTACATGACCCGCAAAACGTTGAGATACTTGAAAAGACAAAAACCGAAAATGAGCGATTTCTCAATTATCTCACATGGACACCAGATGGAAAGTCTGTTGCGTATGTATCAGTTGAGATTAATTTTTTTGTGCCGGGAGGGGCAGGTTGGTTACAAGCGACTTGGGAATACTCAAATTTCGCAGTATCAGTCGAAGATGGAAAAATTGAACCTATTTTTGAAAACATTGAAGGTGGCGTCCGGATTTGGGAATGGACAAAGGAATCATTTCCACTTATCCCTGTAGCGAAGTTGACTACTACATGGGGCAAACTAAAACGTGATACAGGTAAAGGAGGTCAAAATGAATAACATATTTCAAGTCTGTAGTCGTCTATGTATTTTCTGCGTGAGTTTGTTTTTTGTGTTAACACCGCTTAGTGCTGCTCCGACAGGTGAAATTATTTTTGTCCACCCGGTATCAATGAGTGAGATTTGGATTTCCAACGCGGAAGGCACGACTGCGCGTAAACTCTTTCGTCAAACTTTTGGTAGCATCGATAAAATCGAAGTGCAGGAAGAGGGAAACTATGTGCTTGTTGTGGCTGACAAAGCAATATTTGAAGGTAATAATGTTCGGATTTTTTCAGGCTATGAACTTTTTCTATTAGATCGGCAACACCCCGGTAGAAAAGCAAAAAACCTTACCCTTGGGAGAATTACAGATTTCGTAGATGCAGATATTTCGAAAGACGGTGATGTCGCCTTTATAAGACGACCTGGGATAAGACTTATTCAACATGAAGAACTTGTCGAACCTGAACCCGAAATTGAACTACTCTTTAATGCTATGGAGTGGAATTCGAATCTATTTGAGATAGAATGGTCTCCTGATGGAAAACACATTGCTTTTACCACACCTGACGGGCTTTTTCTATTAGATGTTGCGACAAAGGAGACATTTCGTATAACTCGAGGCAGTATTTATAATCCTGTTTTTTCACCGGATGGAAAACAGATTGCTTTTACTATCGCTGGTCCAACAAGGAGCATAGCGGTCATTCTGGTGCAACCAGAGGCAGATTTCAAAATAGTGAATATAAAAGGAAAGGGTAGTTATAATGTGAATGCTTGGTCTCCTGATGGAAAGTACATTGCTTATAGTTCATATATAGATCATAGACTCATTGATAACATTGATATGCTCCGTTCACGTGGAAACTTCATTATCCCTTCAACAGGCGGCGACCCTGAACCTATTTTGATTACAATGAAGGATCTTGTGCATTCACTTGATTGGGATGATAGAACCTATCCTGTCGAACCTGCTGACTCTCTTGTAACAACTTGGGGCAAATTGAAGGGGCAAAAAACGGATTAGTATTGTGTATCAATTACTGAAATCAGACGTATAAAAAGCACGCAGGGATGATCTATAGCTTGGGTTATCCCTTTATGTTTAAGAAGTTTCTACGATAAACCTCCTGTGTTATACATGTGGTGCCTTTTTAGGATTTGCTAACTGATTAATATACGCTTCTTGGTAGATTTCCCAATTCTCTGTGGGAGGAATATCAAACAGTCCGGAAGTCCATACGTGCGGTTTCTTTTCAATCCGCATCAACATATCACGTGCATTGAGATAACGGCAATAATCCTGAAGATTTTCTATAACGATATTTTTATCAAGAAATGTTTGAAGCCATTCGCTACGTGGATAACGTTCATCCATTTCGGAGAGTGGCAGTAATTTTCCACCATATTTCAAGACTTCAACACCGTTCAAAACATAGGTTTGACTGATAGTGGTAGTAGCGTGCCGCTCGTTGTACTGCTCATCAAAACGCTCTATCAGTGACTGAACGCAATTGGTTTCAGTAAGTTGCTTACCTGATATATTAGTTTCATCATAAATTCTATCGGAATGGTTCTCGGTAGTTTCACTGAGTCCTTCCATTCGTTCCCGAATTCTTTCAACTCGTTCGACCGAATTGTCTCTGAATTCCTTTGCTTGTTCCCGAACTCTCTCAATTTGTTCTTCGGTGTTTTCCGCATTTTGTTCAATCTGTTCACGGATTCTCTCAATCTGTTGATCTGCGTTTTCTTTAGTCTGTTCAATTTGCTCATGAATTCTTTCAGTCTGCTCTACAATATTACGATCATATTCTTCTGATACTTCCCCAAGTTTTCGAATCTGTTCGTGAATGACTCTGCGATGTTCTCTCAAATCATCATGCAACCTTCGGATCTCTTCTCCAGCCGATTCTGTTTCCTGATGAATCTGACTGTGGATTCTCTCAATCTGCTCTTCAGCTCGATTACGATACTCCTCCATCTGATTGTGAATTCTCTCAATCTGCTCTTCAGCGGATCTTTCGTTTTCCGCCAACCGATTTTGAATTTCGTCAATTAATTCTTGGGCGTGTTCTAAAATGTTCATGTTATTTCCTCCTAAAGTGGAATATAGTAAAACCTGTAATTAATGGGACACTTCCGTAGCACAAACTTTATGAAGATTAAAAAATAAATTGGGTAATTTAGCGAAGTTAGGAAGAAATCAACGGTATGAATGCCATTTGGCGAATACGCGTGTGGTATTCGCCATGATTCCCCGCCTTGCCAGCAGCAGGTATACATCTCTGCTGGCGAGGTTTCCTAACCTCGCTAAATTACCGATTTATTCTTTTAACTTCATCAAAACGCGCCTACCGAGAGAAATCGCGTTAATTTGGTATTATATTACGACTTGTGCCAGTTAACTAATTGTTTTTGTTGTTTTCACAAATATTAGGTATTGCCATATAAACATATCGTCCCTACGGGACTAAAGAGGGCGTTTATTTCGTTTTTCTATAAACATATCGTCCCTACCAAATCAACGCCAAATGCGCTTATGGCATTTGGCGGGACTGAAGAGCATATCAACTAATAGGAAACATGGACAAAACATTCTGCTTATGTGAAATAATACTCGACAAATAGTTATTTAGCACAACTCGTTATATTATAAGCGCGTTTTGTAAACGTGCCTACAATATGTGCATAAACCCTCTACTTCAAAATGTGCTTTCGCGGTTCGTAATAGGACACCACCGTGCCATCAACAGATAATCAAAAAGTGCGGATTCTGCTTCTGGCGTGTCTATCCGTCTCAGTGCATGGACAGAATTGTCCCGTACGTACCGATTTTTATCCAAAAGCGAATCCTTCAAAACGGGAATCGCATCGCTGGAAGTAGGACCAATCTGTGCTAATGCCAATGCTGACTCGAACCGAACTTGTACATCATCATCATTTGCTAACCTATCAATTAACGTTGGTACCGCAGGTGCTGCCGATGCGCCTATTGCACCGAATGCTTCAGGTATATATCGACGAACCTCAACGTTGCTATCTTCGGAGTGTTCCATCAACGCGGAAATTGCTGGTTCAGCTGCACTTCCGATTTGTGCTAAAGCGTAAGATGCTTCAACCCGTACCGCTTCATTTTCATGTTCCAACGCTTCGCAAAGTGCTGCCACTGCGGGTGCCCCGACTGCTGCTAACCCATACGCCGCCATACGTCGCGTGGATCCATTTTCATCAGATATTTTTTCAATCAATGCCGACACAGCAGGTTCACCAATAGCACCTAAGGCATAAGCAGCATTGAGTCGAGCGGGTTCATAGTTATCCTGTAAGGTTTCAGTCAACATCGGGATAGCGTCTGCTGCGGATTCCCCTAACAACCCCAATTCATCGGCAGCATCTGAACGTACAGACGGATCCTCGTCACGCAATGCTTCAATGTGTTGCGCTAAGTTGCCGTTAGATTGTTGTTCGGCATGTCCGTTAGAATCCCCAATCATCCAACGCCAAACATGTCGCCATGTGGTTTGATGCTTTTTAGCAGCAGGGTTACCATTCTCGTCAAGTCCATCAGTGACCCACGTCGGATTTTTCGCGTTCCATTCCGGTTGTTGTGGTTCATCCAATCGGATAAACTGAAACTTCATCATGTAGCGAGTCTTATCGGTCTGGTTTGCCATCGCACGATGCCACAAATCAAAGTGGATAATTGACACCGTCCCCGCTTCACCACTGAGTGCAACTTCACCATCGTTGCTGTCAGTAATCCTGTTGCTGTAGTATTGCGTTCCCGACAAGATTGCTGAGGGCCCGATTTCAACTGGCGTATCCTGCGGATAGTAGAACGCCATTGCCCAGCGGGGAAGGTGATGCCGAACTTTCTGATGCCCCCAGTAGCTATCCTTATGAAACCCTTGTCCGCCACTGTGTGGCGCGTTCCGATGCGGATGCCGATGTGAATGCATCACATAGTTCTGCCCTAAAATACTGGTAAATGCCCCGCGAACGGCGGGATCCTCAAACACTGCTTGCAACTCTGGAACTCGCGGTAAGATATTATTCCCTAAGTTCCCCTCTTTTTCAGTGTATTCCTGCGTTTTACGATAAATCGTTTCGTGAACACTGCGTGGCAAACTCGTTTTCACTGTAACATAACCGTCGGCAATAAAATCACGCATCTGTTCATCGCTGAATAAATTAGAATGTGTTTGCATCATCAAATCTCCCTGTCTGTATCAAGATTAGGCGATTTTGTCACTATTATACCATTTCTCAAAATAACCTCTCTTAAAGAAATAGTCTGTTCAATGTGAATGCCACACGCGCATTCACTACGCGCATTCACCACGCGCAATTCATTGCGCCTCTTACATTTCTCTTCAAAAGAGAAAATAATTTATAGAATTGGTATTACACAATATTGTGATAGTGTGCTTGAATTTATCTGTTACTACTTTACTTTACTTTTCATTATTTGTCATGTAATTTTCAATTGAAATACTTAAATTTATTGAAACAGTAGCAAAACAGTTTACAGAGCTTTATCTTTTATGTATGATTAACACAGAGTCAGATTTTCGCTTCAAATTCTTATCCACACGAAAGTGAGCATATATTGATTCAACAACGAACACGGACAAGTTTATCTTGGCGCGCAGTCGTCATCGGTTTGGTGTGCGCCACAATAGAATGCCTCCTCGCGCCCTATAACGATTATGTCATCCGTAACATCTTCCTTGCAGGTGGACACTTTCCTGTCGGTCCATTTTTCGTGTTGACCGTGTTCGTATTGGGAATTAACGTTTGCCTAAAACAGATACATCCCAAATCTGCATTTTCCCCCGGCGAACTTATCACAATCTGGTGTATCATGCTTGCACCGGCAGGCATTCCGTCATCGGGTATGATGCGCTACGCGCTCAGTCCGATGATTGCTTACAAGTATCTTGCAACACCAGAAAACGACTGGGAGTCGTTGTTTTACCACTACATTCCACATTGGCGTGTTGTCCGCGATGAAACTGCAATTAGCTCTTTTTATGAAGGGCTATTCGCTGGAGAGGCAGTACCGTGGGGTGCTTGGATTACGCCCATCATCGTCTGGAGTGCGTATGTCCTCGTAATCTACTTCGTGATGATCTGCCTATCAGTATTACTCCGAAAGCAGTGGGTGGAATATGAACGTTGTGCGTTTCCCCTTGTCAAACTGCCCGTTGAGATGGCAGTACAAGGCAGCGGCAGGCTTGGACCACTCTTTAAAAACAGCGCGCTCTGGTTTGGATTTGCATTTCCTGTATTTCTCCATACCATGAACGGACTCCACACATTTTTCCCATCCGTTCCACACATCCCGCGCGATTTTTGGCTCAATCAATTTCTCACTGAAAGACCATGGAGTGCGTTGCGTCCGTTTCAGGTTGTCATCTTTTGGTCTATGGTAGGGTTTAGTTATCTGCTTACTTTAGAAGTCTCGTTTAGTATCTGGTTTTTCTTTCTGTTTTACAAGCTGCAATGTTTGGTCGGGGTAATGCTCGGTTTTCAACTCACATCCGGTCCCGGTGTGCAATGGACAGGAAAATCGTTTAGTGCTGCACAGGAGGCGGGAGCATGTCTGGTGTTTGTTGCTATCGCTCTATGGAAAACACGTCATCACATCAAAAACATGTTCCAGAAAAGTTCCTCTGATGAGGCGCTGCCATACAGTGTAACGGTCTTTGGACTTGTTGGAGGCATCTGTGTCCTCGTCTTTTTCAATCACTTAATGGGCATGTCTATACTGTTCGCGCTTGGATTTGTGCTGTTCCTGCTTGCTATGTATGTCGTTTTAACGTGGCAAGTGATTAACGGCGGCATTCCGTTCATCAATCCGTCATTTTCGCCACAGAGCTTTTTTCTTACAACACTCGGCACATCAAAAATACATCCTTCAACGTTAACATCGTTAATGATGCATCCGGTGTGTCTCACGCTTGACCTGCGAGAATTTATGATGCCAAACATCATGAACGGATTGAAAGCAACAGACGAGGCGCGTGTCAAGCGGCGGCAACTTCTCATCGCAATGGCAGCTGCGATGGTGATTGGACTGGGTGTCTCCTACTATTCTGCGCTTAAAGTGGGGTATGCGCACGGTGCGCCTTATATGGGCGGCGGTTGGTTTATGCGGCAACTTGAAGGACTACTTACGAGTCCGAAAACAAGCACGAATTGGACAAATACAGGGTTTATCTTGTTTGGCGGTGGTTTTACTGGATGGTTAATGTGGATGCGGCAGACGTTTGTTTGGTGGCCCCTGCATCCTCTCGGTTACACAATGTTGAGTTCATGGGCAACCTTTAAATTGTGGTTTTCAATCTTTTTAGGATGGGGCATGAAATTTGCTATCGTGAAATACGGAGGATTGAAGGCGTATCGGCAAGCTCGACCTGTATTTCTCGGATTAGTCATTGGAGAGATGTTATGTGCTGGACTATGGGCAATTGTCGGGATGGTTACAGGGATTAGCAGTGGATATCGGATATTGCCCGATTGAATGTGCTTTTTTATAGGCGCGGTTTCAAACCGCGCCTATAAAAAAGTAAAATCCAAAAATATGTGGGCATCTCAATTAACAACAATCCTTACACCATCATAACGCTGGCGAGGTTTCCTAACCTCGCCAATGTAAAGGTAATTGTGGATTTCACTATAAAGTAGAAAACTTATTTGGCTTTAAGTGCGCCCCACTGCGTAGCAAGTTTGCCTTGCGGTTCAACGGGGGTGAGTCCACTTGTGTGCAAACTCATAACTTCGTCTGCGGTTAGAGCAACGTTGTAAATCCGAGATTCTTCAATATGAGCATTGAGGTCACCTGGACCGCTAAGTCCATTTACATGACGTTTACCCCAAATCGCTTCTGAATCGCCAGCTTCCCAAGTTCTGAGATCACCTCTTCTGAAACCTCCCATACTTTCTCCGTTTCGGTATCCGGTGATTTCATATTGATCGTTGTCATTTCTATATGTTATTGCAACCATGTGCAATTCCCCTGTTTCCGATTCAGTGTATACATTTGGAAAATCATTTGTGCGGCGGAAATGGCTGCTCCCGGGCATCCACTGTCTTTCTACCCTTTCTGCCCAGACAATTCCGCAAAATTGATCTGTTGACACTTCATCTAATGTGAGTGCTGAACCATTTGTTTTTGCGAGACTATCCAAACTGACCCATGATACCAACGTGAGTTCGGTTATATCGGGCCCTGTGTATTCCAGTGAGTGTGCCCATTTATTGGCTGAAACAACCAGTTGTCCATCTTCTATAGTAGCACCATGAAGGACAACATCTCCAAAGTTGCCCGTTTCCTCTTTGAGATCGTCAAACCGCCACCAACCAACAAGATTCCCTTCTTGCACTTGTGCAAAAACTGACATCGGCATGCCAGCCATTAGCAACACCGCAAATATGCAGTAAAGTTTTGTTTTCATGTGAACAACTCCTTTTTAATTTAGGTTATAAGGTTTGCCTAAGTGAATAGACTCAGGCAAACCTTATAACACATTTTGAACTTATCCTAAAGATTACTATCTTTTGATCTTCGCCCAACGGGTTGCGAGTTTACCACGTGGTTCTACTGGCAGATCCCCATTGTACATCTGTTTAACCTCGTCATGCGTCAAGGCTACATTGTAGATACGAGATTCATCTATATCAGCAGTTATAGATTCGCTAACTCGATTAGCAACACCACCTGAATGTCTCGCTCCCCAGATCGCTTCAGCGTTTGCACTTGTCCAGGTTCTTGAATCTCCCTTTTTGAAACTACCCATACTTTTGTCATTACGGTAACCCGTAATTTCGTATTGACCACCATCAAGTCTATATGTGATGGTTATTAATGTCATCTCACCCTCTTTATCTTCATTCACTACGTTTGGGAAATCCTCAGTACGCCTAAAATGGCTGCTTCCAGGCATCCATTGTCTTTGTTGCTTTTCAGCATAAACAATCGCAACAAACTGATCTACATCGGTTCTATCCAATGTAAGGGCGGAACCGTGTGTATGTCCCAGATCATTTAATGCTACCCAGCTCGCTAATGTTATATCAGTGATATCTGGTCCATCGTATTCAATGGAATTTGCCCAATTGTTTCGTGTGCAAACCATTTGCCCATCTTTAATTTCGGCACCTCGGAGGATGATATCCCCCCAGTTACCTGTTTCCTCTGTTCCATCGTCAAAAAGCCACCAGCCAACAAGGTTTTTTTCTTGTACTTGCGCAAATCCTGACATTGTAACAGTCAACATCAGGAACACAACAAGCACAGTAAAGACGTTATGAACTTTCATTTCTAGAATTCTCCTTTATTTATTATGCAGGTTTGACAACCGCTTTTCAGGTTGAAAACATGATAACAGATACTCAGTTAAAAATCAACTCACTTTTAGTCTTTTTTCAAAGTGCGGGTAACCACGTTTGAGCGTTTTTAACAAACACATAAAACTTACACAAACATTAACCATTATTCACAATAGTATAACGAATGTAAAAAAGAGATGCAAGAAAAATTCTTGGCTAAATCAGGATGGACGCAAATTTAGACGTTTTCACTTGACATGACAATGTGATTCACTTACAATAGAATTAAGACACTGCCTATGGGAATTCTACTGTATGTTTACAAACGACAAATCAAAACTTACCACGCAACAGATAAAGGAAATTCGTAGAATTACGATATGGGGTGTCGGCTTAATAGGGGGTTCACTTGGGCTGGCACTCAAGAAAAACGGATTTAGGGGACAGCGCATCGGTTTAGGCCGAAACATCAGTAGGCTCGAAAAAGCACTACAGCACGATGCGGTTGACGATGCCACAACTGAATTGACTGAAGGTATCAACGGCAGTGACCTTATAGTGTTATGCACACCAGTCAAACTTATGCCGATGTTGGTAAAACGCATTATTGAATCCGTTATTGGGGAACAGAAAAAACAGATTGTGGTTACGGATGTTGGCAGCACAAAATCGTCATTAGTTCAATCGGTTGAAATGCAGGTGCGGGTGATGCCATCATCAGGTATCTCTTTTGTAGGTGGGCACCCGATGGCAGGTTCACATGAAACCGGTGTTGCTGCTGCGCGAGCCGACCTTTTTGAAAACGCAAAATGCATACTTACACCGACAAAGGACACTGATAAGAATGCTCTGCAATTAGTCAAGAACTTTTGGGAATTTGTTGGTGCGATTCCTTATGTGTGTTCGCCCGCAATTCATGATCAACTCATTGGTGCTGCAAGCCATCTTCCCCATTTGATTGCAAGCATTCTTGCCAACAGTGTGGCAAACGTGGAAACGCCAAATGGCAAGGCATTGGATTTCACAGCAACCGGTTTTCGGGATACCACACGCATTGCTGCGGGGGCACCTGAATTATGGACAAGTATCTTTACACAGAATGCGGATGTTCTTCTATCCTTACTGGACGCCTTCTCTAAAGATTTGAACGAATTCAGAACCTTTCTTGAGACACACAATCATGCAGAAATTGAACGGGTCCTGGTGGAAGCTCAAAATATAGTTACAAAACAGAGAGAAAATCTACAACACAAATGAAACAGATTGGAAATTATCTGACGATTGCAATAGATGGACCTGCAGGATCAGGCAAAAGCACTGTCGCTCGGCTTGTTGCAGAAAAACTTGGATTGCTTTACCTTGATTCTGGTGCGATGTACCGAGCAGTAACAGTGCTTGCAATACAAAATGAGGTTGAAACAAATATCCCGAAACTTATTGAACTTGTGAAAACATCTCGTATCAATTTTGAGGATAATGGCAAAAAAATCTTGCTAAATTCTGACGATGTTTCAGTTCAGATACGCACCCCAGAAGTAAATAACTTAGTTGCGGATATAGCGAAAGTACCTGAAATTCGACATGAGATTGTTAGGCATCAACGTAAAATCGGAGAAGAAGGAAGTATTATCGCTGAAGGAAGAGATTTGACGACTATTGTGTTTCCATGTGCGGATTTTAAATTTTATTTAGATGCATCTGTAAAGGAACGAGCAAAACGGAGATTTGCAGAACTTCAAGCACAAAATGTAGATACGACTTTAGAGGCTGTTGAAGCGGAGATTAGGGCGCGCGATGAGAAGGATATATCACGTGAACATAGTCCTCTGCGAGCTGCTAAAGATGCTATTCACATAGACACAACCGGTAAAACGATTGACGAAGTAGTAGATTTTATAGTGGCACAGATAGGTAGTCGGCATTGATCGTGGTTGATATTTTCACGGAGGTTAAGCACTTACGCTAAAACAAAGTTCATGTGGTATACCAATAACAAGTTCTGGTCACCACGCCGGGTGTACCGGTGGGGACATAGACTTACAAATCTGTTTTGTAAAATAATGGGACACCTTGAAGCGCAAGGTGTTAGCTACATCCCACGCGAAGGGGGCGTCTTAATCGTCTCGAATCATATCAGCCTTTTGGACCCTGTCATTGTCGGGTCTGCCGCAAATCGTGAAATACATTTCATGGGACGTAGCAATCTTTTCAAAATTCCCGGTTTAGGCAAGTTAATTACGACATTTAATGCTTATCCTGTGAATAGATGGTCCGCTGACTTCGGTGCTTTACGCAGAACAATTTCTCTTCTGAAGGAAGGTAAAGCAGTTCTAATTTTCCCAGAAGGCACTCGGAGCCCTGATGGCTCTATGGGCAAAGCGCATGACGGTGCATGTTTTATTGCGCACAGAGCAAATGTCCCAACAATTCCGGTATATCATTGTGGTGCAGAAGAAATGTTACCGCGTGGCAGTAGGCGTATACGTCGTGCGAAATTGAATGTCGTTTTTGGAGAACCAATTGATTTTAGCGGAATAGTTGAAACTGAAGTGAAGCGGGAAATGTACCAGCAGATGGGGATAAAAATGAGAGAAGCTATTATGAAATTGCGTGATGAATTATTGAATTAAACGACTTGTGCCAGTTATAGTGGAATCAAAAAATATGTGCATATGCCCTGGTAGGTGCGGTTAGGAAACCGCACACCGAGATGAATCACGTTAATGGCGAATGCGTAAGTCCTATCAGATTTACAACATCTGCTCTAACTTGCATGTGAAAACCTTCTAATTGAATGTATCATTTTCTTTAAAAAGCAACGACGTCTGCTGCAGAAGTGCTGGATCAGCAAAGACAGTATCGGGTAGACCGTCAAAGATTAATTCTCCTTCGTGCATCAACAAGACGCGATCTGCATATTTCAAAGTGAGTTCTGTGTTATGTGTTGCAAAAATGAGCGTCTTACTCTTTTGGCGGATTTGATTGCAGAGCTCATCCATCATAAGTTGAAGATGTTGTGCATCTTGACCTGTTGTCGGTTCATCAAGCAGAAATATGTCGGGGTGCAGCGAGAAGGTTGCAGCAACAGCAACGCGTTGCCGTTGCCCACGTGATAGCGCGTAAGGTGCTTCTTCGGCAAAATCTGTTAACTTGAATTGTGCTAAAGTATCGGTCACTACGGTTTGGAGGATGTCAGGTTTCAACTTCAGGTTCTTGGGACCGAATGCAACTTCACTCTTGACGGTTTCTGCCTGTAGCAACAGATCAGGATTCTGAAAGACAATCCCTACTTTTCCTGCTAATTGATGGAGTTTTCTCCGTTTAGCCGTTTTTCCATCAATAATAACTTGCCCGGATGAAGGTTGAAGCAACCCGCCCATCAACTGGAGCAGGGTTGTTTTGCCCGACCCGTTTGCGCCCATAATCGCAATTATTTCTCCGCGCGACACTTCACAAGAGATGGTCTGTACTGCATTCTTATTACTGTTTGGATAAGAAAAACTAATATCTTTGATGTTAAGGAGCGGAGGGTGTGACGTTCTATGAGGAGAAGGTTTTCGCTTGATGGGACTTGGAGGGTTCACAGTTTCTGGTACTTCCACACCTAAATTGTGAAAGATTGAAGTGTCTTGAAATGCTTCTGTTTTCGGCAAATCTAAACAGAGTTGCCCTTCGTGCATGAGCCAAACGCGATTGCTTAATGGTGCAACCTCTTTGACACGATGTGTTGCCAATACAACTGTGATACCGATTTCAGTGTTGAGTTGCTTGACAATGTTAAGGATATCGCGTGTGGCGCGTGGGTCAAGATGGCTTGTCGGTTCGTCAAGGAGCAAGACCTGTGGTTGCACTGCGCATATAGAGGCGAGAGCAACACGCTGCTTTTCGCCACCTGAAAGTTCTGCGATCCGCCTATCCTCAAAACCCGTCAAGCCCACCTGTTCTAATGCTAAAGTAATCCGTTCTTTGATCTCTTCAGGCGGGAAACCAAGGTTTTCAAGTCCAAAAGCGATTTCGTCTTCTACCAGCGTGCAAAAAAGTTGATCGTCAGGATTTTGGAAGAGAAGTGCAACTTGCTGGCATGTTGAAGCGAGCGATTGAGAGGCAACATCTTTGTCATTAACACGGACAACCCCCGTCAGTGTGCCGGCAGAAGCGTGCGGAATCAAACCGTTCATGGTTCGTAGTAACGTGGTTTTTCCACAACCTGTTGGCCCGGTTAGCAGTGGGAAATCGCCGGGGAAAATCTCGGCATTGATGCCGTGAAGTGTAGGTGTTTCACGACTCGGGTAGATATAAGAGAGATTTTCTATCTGAATTGGCACCATAACAATAAATGATTGCCATCAGTTTTGCTGCAATTCTTCAATTTGGACTGGCATAAAACCGAAGAGCTGTTCTAAATGTCGAGTGACCGATTCTTGGAATGCATCAAAAGTTTCCTGAACGTTCTGCTTGAAATCATCGTGGAGTTGTGCCTGTTGCGCATGGACACGGGCAAAGAGTTTGCTGAGATATGCCTGTAACTCACCCAGCCGTTCACTTTGCGCTTTCGCAAAAGCAGCAACTGCTTCCTTGAAAGCAGTCAATTCTGCCTCTAAATATTCCTTAAACATAGAATTTTGGAAGTTTTCGAGTGCGCTGTGGGCTGCATAGCGAAAATCTTTGTGGATAGATTCGTATTCTGTTTTTACTCTCGCGGAAAGTCTTTTTGTATATTTTTGAATTTCATGCATTCGGTCATCCTGCGCGTGTACGAATTGCGAAATTTTTGCTTTAAACGAATCCATTTCTCCTGACAAAAACGTTCTAAAATCTTCGACTGCGACAGTATGGCGTGTAATTTTTTCCAGGTGGTATCCCATGACGGCTAATCGGATGGCTTCGGGGAACATTCTGCGATGGTTTTTAAGCACTTTCATCAGAAATTTGGCATATTCCAATCCTTGTTTGGAAAAAATTTGCAGTTGAATTGATCGGAAAAATGCGCGGACTTCTGCTTTCTGGATACTTCTAACGTTATGTGGGGTATATGGCATGTGTTGCAGCAATTTATAGCAACGTGCAAAATAGTTTTTTAAAGTCGGGTCGTAAAGCGTTGATATGACACGTCGATATTCTCCAATAAGTTGCTCGCGAGGCATTTCGGGAACGAAATTCAGGGTCATATCTGTATTGTTACCACTGGATTCTATAAGCAATCGGTCTTCCTGCTTCAATCGATGCCAAAGGTCTGTTTCTTTTAGAGCGGTTAACAATCCTGCCATTGCCATCGGGATTCCCGCTTCCTGAATGAAATCGATGTGTGAGTCAAATTCGGTATCTCCATCAAGCCCGATAATGAAACCACCGGTGACTTCCATTCCTTTGTGCTGAATTTTCCTGACAGCCTGCAACAGATAGCTCCCAGCGTCTTCTTCTTTACTTGTGTTTTGTCCTTTGGAAGTCGTTATCAGTGCTTCTTCATTGGGGGATTCAATACCGAGGAATACCATATTAAACCCTGCACTACTCATCGCATCCAGCATTTCAGGAATTTCAACGAGGTTTACACTCGCTTCGGTATAGAGTGTGAACGGAAAACCGCGTTCTTCCTGCCACTCTTTTACGGCAGGCAGCAAACGCATCGCATCGCGTTTGTTCCCAATAAAGTTGTCATCAACAACAAACATTGCGCCTTTCCATCCGAGTTTATACAGCATCTCAAACTCAGCGAGCATCTGTTCGTTGGTTTTGGTACGTGGCACGCGTCCGAATAACTTGGTAATATCGCAAAATTCGCAATTGAATGGGCATCCACGAGAAAATTGTAGTGCCATTGACCCGTAAGTATTTATATCAATGAGGTCGTATCGGGGAGGTGGTGTTTTTGTAATATCCGGTTTCCGCTTTTCACGATATATTTCTTCTGCTGTTCCACTCTCAAAATCTGTCAAAAAGTCTTCAAAAATCTCTTCCACTTCGCCAAACAGGAAATGGTTGACTGTGCCATCACATTCTTCTTTGATGTTATCGTAGTAAGATGTGGGATGGGGTCCGCCTACAATGATTGGAATGTTCGCGCGATTACATCGCTGGACAACGTCATATAGCGATGCTTTTTGAACGATCATCGTTGATGTCAACACCATATCTGCCCAGTCGAGATGTGCATCTGTCAACGGTTCAATGTTCATATCAACGACTTTTAGGTTGTAATTATGAGGAAACATCCCAGCAATCGTCAATAATCCGAGTGGGGGCATTGATGATTTTTTACCGAGGAAGTCTAAGGCGTATTTAAAACCCCAGTAGGAGGGCGGGAACTCAGGATAGACGAATAATGCGTTTGGCATAATATATGTATGACTCCTTGTGGGCAAAGTTTTATGCCCATTTTGCCAAAAATTGTGAAAAGAAAGTGGAAATATACATACTCAATTAAACATGATACTACAATTTAACCTTTATGTCAAATAATTTAGTTTATGTAAAGAGGTATGTCCAGTTTTTGGCATGTGTATTGTCTGAATCTCGGATTACACGGATTACGCGGATTATTGCGTTTAGGACTCCCAAATTCCTATTCAAAACTTGCCGAAATCTTTTGAAAAGAAACTAATACTACGAGTTGTTCAAAATAACTTTTAGCAACCAATTGTTTCACATAAATAAAGGTTGTCCGAATATCCTTTATTAGTTGAGACGCTCTTTTGGGCGGTTGCCAGCAAAAGTAAAGTCCTAACAAGTTGTGGTGTCAATGTGCGAAAGCAGGAATAAGAAGTTCTTGAAAAAACATAGCGGATTTGATAATCTGATGTTGCCTGAGATGTCCTCCTAACTCTTATTTCGAATTAAGTTTTTTAATTAGGATGGTATTTCATGCACTAAATGTCAAGCGAAATCTTTAAAACAAAACGCATTTTCATAATGTCGGACCTCGTTTTATTGATGATTGTTCGGTTCAAAAACATTATGAGAAGTATCAGTACAGGTATTTTAGGTTTTGCTATAAGCTGCTTGACATGGACATCAAAATTTTGCTAAAATATTATTCAAAATAGCATAAAAGAGGAGTACTCATGAACCGTAGAAACTTTTTAATTACTGGTAGCACCGCATTGGCAAGCGTTTTTCTGGCCACTAATCCGCTGCGTATCTATGCAGACCACCATGGACACGGTGACCATACCCACGGTTACGAACTTCCGAAGTTACGTTATGCTTATGATGCGCTTGAACCGCATATTGATAAGCGTACAATGGAAATCCATCACGGTAAACACCACCAAGGTTATGTCAATAAACTTAATGCAGCAGTGGGCGATGACCATGCCTTAGTAGATCAGTCAATTGAGGATTTACTTCGAAATATCGAAAAAGTGCCGATGAAAATCCGCCAAGCTGTTATCAATAGTGGTGGTGGACACGCTAATCATACGCTTTTCTGGAGCACGATGATTCCCAACGGCAGAGAGCTTAAAGGGAAAGTTGCCGAAGCGCTGCAATCTACCTTCGGTTCGCTTGATGCTGCTAAAGAGAAATTCGTCACCACGGCAAAAACGCATTTCGGGTCAGGTTGGGCATGGCTTGTTGTTGATGAAAAGAAGAAATTGCAAATCTATGCCACTAAAAATCAGGATAGCCCACTCATGCAGGGACATACACCTATTCTCGGACTTGATGTGTGGGAACACGCGTACTATCTAAAATACCAGAACCGACGCGCCGATTATATTAACGCGTGGAACAATGTCGTCAATTGGACACAGGTTAACCTTAACTACGTCACAGCACTAAAAGCGTAGAGGAATTACTATGGATCGCAGAGATTTTTTACGGCGCAGCGGTTTAACACTTACGGGATTGTTGCTCAGCCCTTGGGCCGTCTACGCCTTTCCGAGTCGAGACGGGGAAGAGCTGATCCCGTTTGCTGATCAACCACCGAAGCCATCTTCAGGGCGGGTTTTACTGGATTGGAGCGAATTTGATTCGTTCATCACACCGAACGACAAATTCTTCAACGTTTCCCATTACGGCATACCCAAATTTGACCTCGCGGCATGGAAACTGGAGATCAGTGGGTTGGTTGAAAAACCGATGACGCTCACACTTGAGGATATTAAAGCTCTACCTAAGCAGGAAGTCACCTTTACATTGGAATGTTCTGGCAACCACGGATTCCCTACGTTTACCGGTGCAATTGGTAACGCGAGATGGGGAGGCACCCCCCTCGCTCCGATTCTCAAAGAGGCTGGTATCAAAGAGGACGGTATTGAAGTGATTTTCTTTGGGCATGATACTGGTGAGGAAAAGCGGCGGGGTGTTACCATGCGTCAGAACTTTGCACGAAGCATGTCTGTTGAAGATGCTTTACAAGATACTAACCTACTTTGTTATGAGATGAACGGTGTCCCTTTACCACATCCTAACGGTGCCCCAATTCGTCTTATTGCCCCTGGTTGGTATGGCATTGCGTGCGTCAAATGGCTCAAACGGATTGAGGTTCGCGATACCCGATTTATGGGAAGATTCATGGGACGCGATTATGTCACGATACGTGAAGAAAAACGCCCTGATGGTGAAACTGTTTGGATGGAGACATCTGTTGGCAGAACGCAGTTGAAATCGTTAGCCGCGAAGGTGACACGCAGCGGGGATCAATACCGTATTTATGGCGCAGCATGGGGCGCACCTATCAAAAAGATTGAAGTAAGTATTGATGGTGGACCGTGGCAAGAAGCTACAATAGCCCCCGAAGAAGATGCCGAATTTGCATGGAAAATCTGGCATCTCGATTGGGACAACCCTTCAAAAGGTGAGCACACCATCGTTTCCAGAGCCATTGATACAAAAGGCAACATTCAACCTGCGGGTGATTCTGACTATATGAAAGGGAAACACACCTATTGGGAAAGCAACGGTCAGATCGTACGCAAGATTCACATTGAATAGGAAATAGGAGACTCAATTGATCAACATAACCGATGAACAGAAGCAGCAGTATCAAGAGGAAGGTTATTTCATCTTGGAGCGTGTTATTCCTGAACCGTTTCTGGAACTACTGCGTGGTGAATGCGGCACATTTATTCGCCAAATGGATGAGCGAATGGAACAGGAGAACACGGATGTACTTGGTCTTAATCATCGTAACAAACGCTACTTTGTCTCTAACTGCTTCAGGAAACAACCGAAACTTCGCGAATTCCTGTTCAGCGATCTGATGGCAGATGTTTGTCGTGCCACCTTAGGTGACAATGCCTATCTTTTTTGGGAACAGTATGTTGTCAAAGGAGCAGAGGCTGGCATGAAGTTCAGTTGGCATCAGGATTCTGGGTATGTCGGTTATCCTGATCACAAACCTTATCTAACTTGTTGGTGTGCACTTGATGATATGTCTGAGGAAAATGGAACTGTTTATGTTATGCCGTATTCGCATATCGGTATCCGTTCTTGGGTGAAGCATATCCGTGAAGAGGGTAGCAACGATCTGGTCGGTTATTTTGGACCAGAAAAGGGTGTGCCTGCTATTGTGCCTGCAGGTAGTATCGTGGCATTTACGAGCATCAATTTTCACAGTAGTGGCACAAATACTACTGGGACAATGCGGCGAGCATATCTTGCGC
The DNA here is from genome assembly GCA_965221425.1 of Candidatus Poribacteria bacterium. Classification (GTDB taxonomy): domain Bacteria; phylum Poribacteria; class WGA-4E; order WGA-4E; family WGA-3G; genus MSPOR6. The sequence goes on from OZ244889.1 coordinate 4,848,783, forward strand.
AGTATTCAGCGGAGCCGCTTTTATCACATGATGGTAGTCGTCTTTGGGGCAATGCGGAGCCGATATTAAAAGATGGAAAGTCTGCTGTGGGTGAACCGCCTCCGGAGATTTCATAGCAGCTTGTTTGAAGAAAGTTGTGCAGTTGTTTATCCCACCGTAATAAATTCGCGTTTTCTTCTATCGAGAAGTCTACTAAGCTTTCGGTTCGAAAATCCCATCTTTTAAGGCGAAGATAAATGGGTATGTAAAGTTTTTGGCATGTGTGTCTGAATCTCGGATTTTCGCGGAGGACACGGAGGACGCGGATGGGAGGTTGGTAAAATAAGTTCCTTTTCAAGAGATTTCGGCAAACTTTGAATAGGAATTTGGGAGTCTCAAACTCAATAATCCGCGAAATCTGTGAAATCTGTGACAATCCGCGATTCAGACAGCAAAAATGGGAAACGTCTCAGACAACGCATCTTAGTTCAAACTTTTACTAAAATATTTACACACCCAGATAAATAAATTGGGTTGACAAACATAAATCAGGTATGATACACTATTTACAATCATGTAATAAGGAGGAATCATGAAGTGCGTAAACAGATTCTTTTGGTCGGTGTTTTTTTATTGATAATGGTGTCTTACGTTTTAGGACATCTTACCGACGAAAATTTTCAAAATTTCCAATATAACGCCGAGCTCGTCCCGGTTGCACCTATCGTTGACGGATACCTTGACGACCCAGTATGGGAAGAAGCGTTTGTTGGAAAACTTGAACAAGAAATTATGCGCGGGCATCGATGGCCGGAATCCGATGATTTTACCGGATCATTCAAAGCAGTCTGGCGAAGTGGATTCCTATATGTCGCCATTAAAATACAGGATGACCAGTTTGAAAAATATCAATCTAAACTTTTTAGAGAAGATAAACTTATCCTCCATATTGACCAATTTCACTACCAACGTAAGGATGACCTCTCTCGTTATGAAATTCCAATTGGAATGGAGACTGAGGTGCTAAAATCCTCTCTGACATCAGTAGCTTGGGGAAATGACGGGCAAACTTGTGAATTAAGTTTTCGGCTTGGAAACATCGCAAGTAAAGATACTGTCATCGGTTTTAGTATCGCCTATGATGACGTGGATAACGGTCAACTCCAAAATAAAATTGCTTGGGCACCAGAAGGTTATACAGAACAAAATGATAGGATACCCGATCTGGTTTTTACAGCAAAGATAAATCCTAATGCGCAACAAAAATTGATCCGATGGGGGCAAATCAAGAGACTCTATTAAATAACATATTGGGCAAATCTAACATCACTGAAATTGCTGGATTTGCCCTAAATTATTAAAGAACAAGTGTATTATATTGGAAAAACTTTAGAACTTATGGGTATAGTCTGTTTGGGTGCGGCACTCTATTTAGGGCTTTTCAATCCGTTTGGATATAGTGAAACCCAAGCTATGGGTGCTGAGATGGGTTTCTTAGCACTCGGTATTATTGTCTTTTTTGTTGGAAGACTTATTGAAAAACAGCATTAGAAATTATCACTTATTCCCCTAACTTGACAGATAGTGATCAAGTCTTGCCTGTTTTGAAACTCCGTGACGTAAAACCGAAACTGTAACACTAAACATCAACCCGCAATCTGGTTCCTCTATTTCTGAAAATGGCGGGTTCGTGGGTTAGGATCCGAGCGGTCCTTGTGAATACACAGCATCTTCTCCAAATTGCTCAATCAACCATCCCCGCAATGGCACATCCTCATCAGTCGGAACATAACGCCCATTGTTTCGGACAGCAGCACCAAGTAATTGGCGGCGAATCGGATCGCAACGTTCATACAGATGTTCTACCGTCATATCGTCTTTCGGGCGAATCCACCGATACCCATAGCCATAAAAAAGCGCCTTTCGAGTCATCTGTGAGGTGTTAGGGCTGCGTGAATGCCAAAGCCGTCTATCAAACAGAACAGCAGTGCCGGGTTCTACGCACACAGGCATCGCGTCATCGGGTATACCTGACGCTGTTTTTTCGCGCGGATCACGACTGATTTCCGATTCAGGGAGCGGCGCATCCGAGAAGTGGCTACCGGGACGAATGTAAAAATTACCGCGCCCAGGTTCAGAGACATCCGTGAGAAAGTACGCCACTTTCAAAGATAAACGTGGGCGTGGGTGTGTCTCCATCTCAATATTAACGCGCCCGCTGTCTTGATGCCATTCCAACCACCCGTCACCCTCCTGTGCATCTGATGGTGCAGGCGGTTTGACGTGCATGTGTGCATGATAAAGATAGATATTCCATCCCAAAATACCCCACACTTTCGGTAGCGTTGTCGGTAGGTCAACAAGTTCCAAGAACGCATCGTCTTCACCCAAGAAATTAGAGAAACCCCAGTGGTTACCCTGTGTTGCTCTACCGGTAGCAAGCGCATTGCTATGAAGTTTATCAATAGCGTTTGTTAAGTGCGCCACCATCTCTGATGATAGCGCGTTCGGGACGTAAAGGTATCCTTGCTCTTCAAAATGTTTTCGTTCTGCTTCTGTTAATAGGTGAGAAAGGCATTCTCCGTTCATAATATGCGCTCCGTCTGAATCTGAGCAATAAGTTCTCCACACTATAAAAAGTATAACGCAATCTTGCGAATAATCAACCTACTCCTCTGTTCTGAGGACACTTTATTATTCTATAAGATGTTGTTGTAATTCTGCAAAATAGTCTTCTAAAGGTGTTGCATTCCAGTTTGGTAGGAGTTTATCCGGTCTCGCTACAAGTCTCTCTCGGATAGGACATTCGTTTATTATTTTAGGTCTTGGGTGTTTGTATCTGATTCCATCTTGGAACAATTGATTAACTAATGTTGCGATATTTGTGGCTTGTGCTGTGCCGATATCGAAAACACCCGTTTCCCAATCATTAATCACGCGTATAACTGCGTTTGCAGCATCAGATACATGAACAAAGTCACGAAGGCATCCCTGATACGCTTTCTCCAGTTTCCCTGCCAGTATTTTGTAGACGATGCTTGGACTTTCTTTTTTCACTTCGTCATAATCCCATATATTGAAAGGTCGCAAGATACATAGATTCCTTTTGTCAACTTTCTGAGACATATAAAACTCAGCACAGTGTTTGCTCCAACCATAAGGCACATCAGGGTCAATCGCTGCTGCAGATGATATAAAAATCAATTTTGTCCGTGTCTGTTCACAGTAATCCGCAATTTTTGTGCTTGCTTTGTAGTTAAGTTGCCAAAGCAAGTTGTCTGTTACTTGAGAATTGCTAAGGGCACCGCAATGAACTATGAGATTATATGTTTCTCTGTTAGACTTCAACTCCCGAAACATGTTAGCAAATACATCGTAACTGGAATCGCAGTCAAAACCGCAAACGTCATGCGTGTCATCTGACTCCAGTATCTTATAGATGTGTCTGCCAAGCAAACCTTTATGTCCCGTTAGAAGAATTCTCATTGCGTTTTACTCCTTTAGATTTCTGTATCATGTTTAAGTAGCACATGACAAGGTGTCTTTGTTCTTCATAATGTTTTCGTTCTGCTTCTGTTAATAGATGAGAAGGCATTCTTTGTTCATAATTGAAACTCCGGTATACACATACCTTTTATTATATCTTATAGCATACTGATACGTCAAAGGCGGTGTGTAAAGGTGTAAAGGGGAGTGTAGGACTTTTGTTACCATAGTCGTCAAATTAAGAAGATAAATCCAATCAATTAGTGAACTCAGTCCCGTAGGGACGATATGTTTATAGATCATGGTTGAACACCCGTTTTCTTTAGTCCCGTAGGGACGATATGTGTAAAATATGGCAATAACATTTCGTTCCTACGGGACTAAAAACACACTCATAAAAAATTGATTTCCTTAAATTGACACCGTGTGCTACATTTTAAATACATGCCCAATCCAAGAAATTGTCAATCTTTGGCGAAGGTAAAATAGGTAGTAACTTGAATTATTTAATATATTTGCCGAAAGGGGCAGTTTTTTCTGATATTAAGAAAATAGTTTACCAATCACTTTTTGGAATTCTTTGAGTTCTTAAGTTACCAAATTGTTGTAGGATTAATTCAATAGTATATCCTGAATAACCATTTACTTCCTCTGAAAAAGTAAAGGTCTTATTTGCTTTTGAATATATAGTTTCAGGACCAAATAAATGCTCCGTTCCATACCATGTTTTACCAGTTGCATATTTTATTTTGTAGGATCCGAGAGGCATTTTTGTATTTATCGTACTTCCTGATCGTATAAAGATAGTTTTTACAGTATTTTCTGCAAAAGCAGGCACGATTTTAATAAAGTGATGATGTTCTACACTGTTGACTGGTGTCTTAATTTGCAAGGGGGCAACTTCCACATTATTGTGGAAAGTCTCTTCGTCACCATTCACAGGTAAGGGAATCGGTAATTCATTGAAGGTGGGTATTTCTTCCTGTGGATCGGTATGTATTACTTCATCCTCTGAAATTTCTCCTTGGGGATTGAGGTATTCTGGTCCATTCTCTGAAAAATCCTCTTGCAGCACCGAATACACTACTAACCCAATAAGTATTAAAATGATCCAAATCCACCAAGAACTTTTGCCACTTGTCGGTTGTGTTGGAGGAACTGGTTTCCTCTTACGTTTCTGCTGTTCTTTGATTCCATTTAATGTTACTATATCCACATTGAGTTTATTATTTACTTCATCTATCCCATTCACATTCTTAAATTGTGCAATGAGGGTATTAGTTATCTGAATGGCAAAATCAAGTTTTTTATGTTCATTCCAAAGATGTAGAGCTATACCTCTAACAGTTAGTGCTACAGTACCATTTGCCTCAACAGGTTGTCCCGATGCCTCCCATGTTTTAACAGTTTGTATAAGTTGATTGACCATTGGTGTTAAAGTGTAATCTGGTCTTTTAGCATCAGCTGCTTCCTTTAGTTTTTCAACTTGTGAGATAATCTCTTCAAACTTTTCAATGCCCTTCCTTTCATGTTCATGTTTTATTAAATCCTTTTTATCTTTTGCGATTTTTTCGACAATTTCAGGCACCTCTGCAAACACTTCAAGGAGCATATTTAGGAGTTGCAAAGAAAAATCAAATTTTAGGTATTCATTAAACAAATCAACCGCCAATTTTTGAACCCACCCTGCAATTTCAAAACTGGCAGTATGTCGTTCTCCCCTACTTCTTTTACTCAGCTGAATCGGTTGTGCAATGGTGTCCCACTCTTTGACGGTTTGAATAAGTTGATTCACAATCGGTTGCAGTATGAAATCTGGATTTTTTGCATCTACCATTGCACGAAGTTTTTCGTCTTGTGCTTCAATAATTTTCTGTTTCTTTTCTAAATCATCCTCAACTTCAAGTTCGTACGATTGAATTAAGTCATCAATCAATATAGGGCATCGGTTGTTATTATTACCTATTACTGTCTCAAGTGTTAAGGTTAATATTCTTGCACGTTCAGTTACAGATAGACTGTTGATTACAGAGAAAAGTGTTTGGCTATAGTAACGTCTTTGGTTTTGGATTTCGGCAGTTATCACTGATAAATCCGTGATTTGAGGGAAACCCGATATATTACGTTCTTCGTTAAGTGTACCTCTAACTTCTTCAGCGTCTATTCTTTCATAAGCGTGAGAAATTGCAAGAATCCACTCTACAATGTTTGCAGAAGCAATATTTGTGAGGCGTGAAAATCCCGCGGTAAAGATATTAGCACTTGCAATAGGTGAAAGTCCTATTATGTTGAGTAGGTTTTGGTTCGGAGAATCTAACTGCTTTAGCACTGATTCTATATGTTCTGGATTAACACCGGGCAGCCACGCTACTTCAGCTGAAATACGATTGCGTGGGTTAATCAGCACAGCACGTGCAGCAAAACACTCTTCGGCATCTGATAACAGACTCCGTTCTTCCGAGAGTTCCATGATTCTTTGTCTGTTATCTCGCGCCGTAACACCGAGAATATGAAAAGGGTTTTTTAATAGATCCAAATCCGCTCCAAATAACCAAAATTATCTCTTCTGTTCACGTCGTTCTGCGATTTCATTCAGTGTTTCTAAGTCGGTAGCAATGCGTTCGACAATTACAGGCACCTCCGCGAACACTTCTCGTAACATACCCAAGATTTGTTGAGAAATACTAAGTTTATCATGTTCATGATAAAGGTATATTGCCAATCGTCGAACATCCATAGCAACACGGTAACTCTCAGTATCATTAAAGCCCAATCTTTTTTTCTGAAGCAAAATTGGTTGTGCCATGATGTGCCAGTTTTTAACGGATTGGCTGAGTTTATCCACTAACTCAGCCAGAGTAATATGACTGGCTTTTGTATCTGCAGCATATCGCAGTTTCTGATCTTGTGTTTTTATATGCTTTTCTTCGTTTTCAAGAATTGGGGTAGCCTTTACTGTATAGGCATCAATGGTGTCCTCTATCAAAAGCGGTTTACGATTCTTTTTATGAACAATTGTAGATTCATCAACTAACTTCATAATACTATTCAAACGTTCTTTAGCAGAATGTATATTGTTTAATACGGATTTAATAACCTGTTGATAATAATATCTGCGATTCTGGATTTCTACTGCTATAGTTGAAACATCAGTAATTTCAGGGAAACCTGCCTCTTTACGTTCCGCGTTGATTATAGCACATAATTCTTCATGATTGATACTTTCAAATGCTTGAGCAATTGCAAGTATCCATTTAGCAACATCTTCAGACATATAGTTTGGTAAACGTGACATCCGAGCAGCAAGTAAGTTTGATCGCGCAATTGGGTTCAGTTTGTCTACGCCGATGAACTTATGTATTTCCATTAGATTCTTTACCTTATTTAAATGTCTCTTAGGTTGAATTATGCTATCAAGTAAAGAATCTTCATCCGATAGTTTCAATAAATCCAACACTTCATCCGCAACATTATGTGTTTCAGCACAAGGTAAACGGGATAGTGCAGCGGCAAGCGAATCAATTGGGATAATAGACGTAGACTCATCACGACAACGGTGACTTCCTGCCGATGAATCTAACAACATTAGCATTTCATCAGCGCGGTCTGGATTGACACCCGGCAGCCAAGAGATTTCAGCAGCAATCCGATTGCGCGGATGGATTAGTATAGACTGGGCTGCCATACATTCGTCGGCATCCGATAACAGACTCCGTTCCTCTGCCAAGTCCATTATTCTACGTTTATTATCTCGCGGCGTGGCACCCAGAATATGAAAGGGGTTATCAAATAAATCCATTCTCAATAATTGTTCTGTAAATCATTCTTTGAAAATATTGACAACAATATCGCGGTCTATTTCTATATCGCTCCCTACCCGATGTAATAACATCATCTGTCTTACAATCTCACGTAGCTCTTCAATAGTTCCATCGTCAATAAATGCAGTTTCATATTTCTCTGCTGGAGAGAGTTCTTCATATCTACGAATGAGATCACCGCCTAAGAGTTGCTTTCCTTTCGTTGCGAGTTCCTCAAAACGGGACTTATCCCGAAAAATGTGAGGGGTCCTTATTAGATGTTTGAACTGTTCTATAATAAACCAGGGCTGCCTCCAGAGAATTTCAAAAATTCTTGAACTAAGTTCATTCAAATGGTTCTCAAAATCTTCATCGTTATTGTCTATAGATCGTTGTGCTGTCGCAACAAGATTATCAAACGCTCTTTCCTCCGAGGGACGGGCATGCTGTCGACAATACTTATCAAAGAATGTGAGTTCACTATTCAGTTCAACCTGACGTATTTCTTTCCGATTCTTTCTTCTCACTTCTTCAAGGAATCCTTTTGCTTGTGTTATACTCTGTTCGGCTTCTTTTACCTTATCAGGATCGGATTCATCGGAATCAAGTGAGAGAGGTGTTTCAAGTTTCTGTAGTGCCTGATCTAACTTCGGATCGTCCACAACTTCTCGGATATCGTTTATGTTGTTACGAACAACGATTCCTTCTTCAATTATCTCTGGAGCGATTTTAGTATAGTCCTTTTTTCCTTCATCAGGGTAATAGAAGTCTTTTTCTGAAAAATCAAATATACCACGAATATCTGGAATTTCTACCTTCAATTTGAATTCTGCAGAGTGTATAATCTCAAAATTACAAATCAGCTCTGAACCTTCAAGAATCTTGCCTTCAATAAGATCGCTACCATTTATTTTAAAATGTCCAATATTTTCATTGGCGTAAATATCCTCTTTGAATTCACCTGCAAATAGGGCAAAATAGAGAGAATCTGTTGAACCAGATTCAAGTGTCTTACCAGCTTTCAGTGTCTCCTTAACGCTAACTTTCTTTGGAAGTTGCTCTCCTTTTTCTACCAGAGGAACAAGGCTATCTTTACGAAGAGATTTGTCATGAACTACCAAACTGATTGTTGATGGGGATGGAATAGCTTCAACTGTAGCCTCTGTTTTCGTGATGACAATTACGTCTTGTTCTATGGAAATAGGTTCTCCTATAGCGTCATAGACAGCTACTTTAAATGTATTCTCCCCTGGCTTTGTCAAGTTAACGTCTACGGTTGTTCCATGCTTTAGCGGCATCTTTCCAGAAGTCCAGTTGGTATCAAGACTATCAATTTGGAATTCAAAACCCGATGGAGCCTCTCCTCCTATTTGCACAGCAATCTTTGATGTATCACTTGAGGTGCGTGCGGTAAAATTAAAGCTTAATGCTAATTCATCAGAAGATATTTGTCCGCGGGTAGATTTCATTTTACGGTCTACAGAACCCCAGTTAATTGATTCGGCAAAAAGACTCGCACCTTCAGCTACAGCGGTCATGGGTTTGAATGTTGGTATTTCAATTTCACCGTTAATTCCAAGTTCTGAAGATACTTTATCCCGCAACGGTTTGTAATGTGTCGGGCCGCCAACCCAGACGATACGGTCAATATCGTGTGCGTTTACACCACATTCTTCCATTGTTTTACGAGCACAATTTATTGTGTCGTCTATTTTTTCTACTATTAGTTTGTCAAAAGTATCACGTCGCAAAGGAATCTCCTCAAAGATTGTTCCACCTTTTAAATCTTGTAGATAATCACACCACTCATCAAGAATTGGAATCATTATAATAGATTCTTCGCTGCGGGATAATTCTATCTTTCCCCATTCCGCTGAACGCTCTAATATAGGTAAAAATTTATCAAAATCTTCGTTTTTATCCAAATCATCTGGTAAATCGTAGCTCTCGTTTAATTGAGGTAGAACAATATTCTTTACAATGAGACGATCAAAATCCACTCCACCGCAGACCTCTATTCCACCGTGTGCAAGAAGGTTTACCTTTCCTCCAATACTCTGTGCAATTGCCACGTCAAACGTCCCACCACCGAGATCATAGATTAGAAAGGTGCCATCAGCTTTGTATGTTCTCATAAAACTCATCACCGCTGCGACAGGTTCTTGCATCAGTTCAACTTTGCCAATTTCCGCCATTTCCGCAGCTTGTCTTGTCGCGTATCTCGCTTTCGGATTGAATGCCGCAGGTACGGTAACAACTGTGCCTGTTTCAGACGATTTTCTGATTTCTTCTAGCTCGGGGGAACTAAACAACGCTTTCAATATGTCCACAGAGCACTCTTCGGGCATCACAGTGAGATTCACTTCAGAGAGTTCAATAGTGTAGTCTTCACCCATTCTCCGTTTGAATATCTTTGCACAACTCTTAGGGTGGATCGGTGCCACATCATAAGCTCGTTGGCCTATAATCTTTCTTCCCTGTCTGCCAAAATAGATTACTGATGGCGTTACATCGTTGTTTATTTCTCTCTTAATAAGTACTGGTTCTGTGCCATCATATACGTAAATAACACTATTTGTTGTACCTAAGTCTATACCGATAAAATTGTTCATGATTCTGTTCTCCTTAAATAAACTTTTCCTCTTTTCATCAAATCAGTTCCCTTCATAATTATTGGTTCAACCATCCAAGTGACTTCCAAGGAATCATCAACGTCAAATTCTTCCATATTTACGGGGGCTGCAGCCATACCCACATCATAACCGTGTCCTTCAACATTGACGATCCGTAAGCCTACATCATTAAGGGATTCTTCTGCTTTCTTTAAAAACCATTCTATTCGACTTGTATAACGTCTGGGTTGATCTATATTAAGCTGTAATATTGCGCGTTCAAATATTTTCGCAAGGTACCAAGCTTCAGTTGTTAACTTTATTATAGTTTCTTGATGCTCTTCATAACTCTTTTCAGCGGTTACGTTAATTACTGCTTCTTTTTCTTCTTCCATATCCTTTTCAGGTATATCTTTCAATTTAGATAACCGATTAAGGACAGGTGGATAATATTGCATCCCAATACACAGAGCCAGAGCAATGGGCATTCTGTATAGATCCGTTTTTGTTTGAGAGGGCCAAATTAATATTCCCAAAAAGCTAACTCCAAGTACTATATACATTCCCCATCCAGTGGATGTTCGCGCACATTCTCGGATCTCAGTTGATGATTCCATTATTAGAGAAATAATGTAAATCAGAGCCAAGGCTAAGATTGCACCTATACATATAAGAGAGATGGGTAGCTTAGTATCTGTCGATTGTGATGTATCTGAATTGAATATTGGTGTGGTAATGATAATTATCTGTGAGATAATGAGAGATGACAAAACACAAAAATAGAGAAAATCCAATTTCTTGAATAGTTCTCTCTTTTTCATAAGGTATACGCAAACTACCATCATAGATACAATGAAGACGTAAATAAATAATTCTATTACCATCATTTCTTATAAACCTAATATTGCTTTTTCTATTTACATAAATCCTCTCTAAATTTAGGAAGGCGTTTCATTTTGTCCATTAGCAAGTTGGGCACGAAGTTTTTCTAACTCAATTTCCAGTTCCTGTCCGCGTTTCGCTTCTGCTGCTGCCATCGCTTCCGCTTCCTGTCTGCGTGCTGCTTCTGCTGCTGCCAACGTTTCCGCTTCCTCTCGGAGATGTTTTTCTTGTAGCCGAAGGTGCTCTTCTTCCACAGAGGTTGTAATTGGAGTGCCATCAGGCAGGTACGGACGCAAAAGCCTTACGTGCGTTGTGTGATCGTCCTTCCACCGAAACCAAAGATTTAACGCTTCGCTGAACAACCCACCTTCCGCATCCGGGACCATCTCAACGATGTCACCCGATGGACTCCGCCGCCACGCATGAAACTCTGCAGGCTTTTCCATCTCAGGTTGATGAATAAAGTATTCTTGAACGCCTATATCATTCAGATATAACTCAACTTTTTCATGCCAATCTTGATGTGCCGTTGAATCCGAGAGAAACTCAAATACTGTTACAGGGACTGCTCCTTCCGCCCACGTATAGAAACTGCGACGTAGCGGGTATTTATCAACACCAAACACAATGTAGATATCAGGGGCGACACATTTTGTAATATCCCCTTCACTATAATAGATAAAACTGTCAACGGCAATGTGAATGTGTTCATTGATTGCGAAATATCGTTTGAGTTGATCAGAAAAAGTAGTAATCTGCTCAGCGTGAAAAACGGTTGCGGCCGTCGGTTCGTCGTCCTCACAGGGATACCCTTCAATGTAAACAGTCGGTTTACCATTCGCTTTTGGGACGACTGGCATATATTTTTTTTGTTTAAGTGCAAAGTCGTGGACGGTATCCATGATTTTTCCTATGTGTATCCAGCGGTAAATTACCTATCCCCTTTCACAGAACGATTCGGTAAACTAAAACCGATACCACGTTTGGATGATTCTATAAACTGGAGTAGATATTCGAGTTCTGGATCTGATGGTAATTCCTCCCTCGCTTTTGTGACAGCATGTCTCAAGGGTAGGCCGGAACGGAATAAAATACGGAAGGCTTTTTTGAGGAGGGCAAATGTTTCAGGGGAAAGTTTTGCTAATGGATTGATGCGCGATGTTCGAATACCGATGCGATTTAGATCACGAACACGGGCGGGTTGACCAGCAGAAAGCGCGAACGGGGGGATGTCTTGGACGATCTTTGAACAACCGCCCGCCATTGCCATCTTACCGACACGGACAAATTGGTGAAGCGCCGCATAAGCGCCAAGGCGAACATCATCTTCAATTGTTACGTGTCCGGCGAGGGTAGCAAAGTTTGCCATAATCGTTCTGCTACCGATAACACAGTCATGGGCAATATTCACCCAATTCATCAAAAGGTTATTATCACCGACAACCGTTTCGCCATCTTCAAAAGTTGAGCGAGAGATAGAGACATACTCACGCAGCACATTCCGGTCACCAATGCGGACATAACTCCGTTCGCCATTATATTTGAGATCCTTTGAAGGATTCCCAATAGTAGCACCGAAAAATATTTGGCAATCTTCACCAATTATTGTCCATTTTTCAATCTGGACATGCGGCCCGATAACAGTATTTGCGCCAATCTGTACATGGTCCTCAACGAGTGTATATGGACCGATGCTAACACCTTCTCCTAATTCGGACTTAGGTGAAATAATTGCTGTTGGATGAATGTTTGTCGTTGTCACAAGTTGCCTCTACTTTCTATTTTTTCGTACTTTGAAAATATATTCACAAAAATATTGACATGTTGAGTTTACCCGTTTTCTGTAGCGGCAAGTGCAATAGACAATTCGGCTTCTGTTGCAAGCGTGTCATCTATGTATGCTTTCCCTACGATTCGTGCTAAGTTGGTGCGCCGCTGAACAATCTCAATTTCTAATCGAAGCTGATCGCCTGGTATGACAGTTTTTCGAAAAGTCGCTTTACTAATAGAGCGGAAATAACCGAGTTGATCCTCTTTTCCGATTTCCTGAAGCAGCAACCACGCGCCAAGCTGCGCGAGTGCTTCCACTTGTAAAACGCCTGGCATCACTGGTTGTGCTGGAAAATGCCCCTCAAATATAGGTTCATTGTACGTTAAATTTTTAATGCCGACAGCCCGTTTTCCATTTTCAAATTCAATAACCCTATCAATCAAACACATCGGGTGCCGATGTGGCAGAATTCGGTATATATCCTTCGCTTCAACGGGTTGATTCTTCTTGCTGTCTTCCGCATCAGCAAAATCAAGCATGCCTTTTTCTGCCAGTGCCTGAACAAATTGAGCATGGAACGTATGTCCCGTGCGCATTGCGATGACTTGCGCTTTCGGCAAGTATCCTGCAAGATAAAGGTCACCGATAAGGTCAAGCGTTTTATGCCGAACAAATTCATCTTTAAACCTTAATTCAGAACTTGTCTGCCCATCCGTTTTGACAACCACGACGTTGTCAAAACTTGCACCTTTACCGATTCCGAGTGATTGCAATGCCTCAATTTCTGCTTCAAAACAGAAACTGCGAGCAGGTGCAATCTCGCGGATATAGTTATCCGTTGTCATCTCCCATGTAGCAAACTGAGGTGCAGTATTCGGATGATCATAAGCAAATGTAATTTCAAAAGTATCGGATGGAAGAAAAATAAGTTGCTTGTTCCCATCACAAACAGCGAACGGTTCGGAAACTTCAATAAAACGACGCGGGGCATCTTGCCTTACCAATCCAACTTCCTGAATTTTTGTGATATAAGGTAAGGCACTGCCATCAAGCCCGGGCGGCTCCTGTGCATTGAGTTCTACTTTCGCATTATCAATCCTAAGACCTGCAAGGGCAGATAGAAGATGTTCAATACTACTAATTGTTGTCCCGTTATGCTGTAGACTTGTGCAACGCGGTAGGACCTCCGCACAGTTCTCCGGACAAACCTTCACCTCCGATGATCCTGACTGATCGATCCGTTGAAAGACAATACCGAAATCAGCAGGGGCTGGTTTTATCTTTAGTTCAACGTGTTCTCCCAGCATTAACCCTTTTCCAGAAATAGTGATTTCAGCCTGAAGTGTTTGTTGCGATTCAACATTTCCCATATAATATATTTGACTCCGTTCACAAGTATATGTTTATTTCGTATTTTTCATTATTCTATCAGTTTTCGAGGCGGCTTTCTTTCGTTTAATTTGGCGAATCGTTCGATTGTGCTCAACAAGCGTCTTTGAAAAATGGTGTTTTCCCTTCTCAATAGCGACAAAATAGTAATAAGATGTTTTTTCTGGTCTCAGTGCTCCTAAAATAGAAGCCATCCCCGGATTACCGATTGGACCGGGAGGCAAACCCTTATGTAAGTACGTATTGTAAGGTGATTCGACTTTTAGGTCAGCTCTTGTCAATAGTCGTTTCGGATCACCTAATGCATAAAGCACTGTCGGATCTGCTTGCAATCGCCAGTTGTGTTTTAGCCGATTGTGAAAAACACTCGCAATTTGTGGTATTTCTGACTCGGAACCAGCCTCTCTCTGAATAATAGATGCAAGCGTCATTACTTGATGACGTGTTAACCCTAATACTTCTGCTTCTTTAGCTAATGTTTCGTCCCATCTTTTATTTCCTTCCGCCAACATCATCTGCACAATTGTTTCTGCTGTGCTTCCCTTAGCGAATTTGTAAGTGTTAGGAAAAAGGTAACCTTCTGCCGTAACCCCTTCAGGCACATATTTTTTAAGTAATTTAGGAGACTGCATTGCTTCCACAAATGCTTCTGCAGTGCCAAACCCAGAAGATTCCCAAAGTTCTGCAATTGTCGTTGCCGTAATGCCTTCTGGCACAGTAAAAGTCTGAAACTCAATTTGCCCTTTCTTGAGTTCATCAAGAATTCGCGTGAGCGACATGTCACGACTCAGTTGATAAGTGCCAGCACGGAGTTGAGTGCCTATCCCACGATACCGAGCCACCATTTTAAAAACAAGCGGACTTCTAATCAAATTATTGGTTGCCAAACGTTTTGCAATCGTTGTAGTACTACTGCCAGGCACAATTGTAATCGACACAATTTCTTCTGATGAAGCAATTGGGGATAAGTAGTATCTGCCCACCAAAACCGCACCGAAGCAGATGACTCCAAGGCACCCCAGCGTGTATGATGCAAACCTCCGACCTCGTTTCCGAGTCAATGCTGCTCCTATATTTCGTAGGAACATGAGATGCCTCCAAATCAATGCTATCTATAGTAAAACCTATAATTAATGGGACACTTCTGTAGCGCAAACTGTCAGTTTGCGTCCTCACAGGCACAATCTAACAGATTCTGCTACAATATGGCAACTTGAGTTATAATAAGAAAATCTGCGACCTACGCTTCGTCTGCATTGCTACGCATATATTCATCTAAAATTATCACCGCTGAAACTTGGTCAATAACTTTTTTTCGGTCCTTAGGATCCACGTTGACTCGATCCAAAATATCTTCTGCTTCCGATGTAGTAAACCTTTCGTCCCAGAACTCCACAGGGACCTTAAGCCCTTCCGACAGTCTCTTCCCAAATTTCTGCACCTTTTCTGCCTGTGCCCCAAGAGTTCCATCAAGTGAGACAGGCAGTCCAATGATGATTCGTTCTACCTCATGGATAGAGGCAAGGTCACCTATTGCTGTTATGTCACGCTGCCGATTTGTTCGAGTCAGGGTACATAACGGATGTGCACCACTACCAAGAGCATCGCTAACGGCTACACCAATTCTTACATCACCGACGTCTAATCCAAGCAAAACAGCCATGTTAACTCCTCCTGCGGAAAACCCATTCAACCTTCTAATTTTCCAATGTTTTACAATTTTACACGAAAAAATACGTATCGTCAAGAAAAATATCAGAAGTTTAAACTATAGAAGATTAAACGCCTCTGACCAGTATTAAAAACACCTTGACACTTTCCCACTTTGCATGGTATTTTTTAAATATTCTAAACCTATTCTTAGGCGAGGTGAAATCTTGAGTATTGTTGTCCACGTCACACACGAAGCCATCCAAAAAATGGGAGGCATCGGTGCAGTTTTGGAGGGGTTGTTGACAACCCGCAGCTACAACGAAGCGATTGATCGAACTTTTCTTGTTGGACCTCTTTTCTCTGGCGCCGATTTAGGGGCATTGGATTCGGTGTTGTATCACGCTGCCGAAGGGACAAAAACGACACCGCATGCAGCGGCACTCAGCGAGATTGAAAAGACTTATCAAGTTGAAATTGTTTACGGACAACGACAATTTAAAAATAAAGATCAGAACGTTACCACACTGACAGATGTTATCTTAGTCAATGTTTCGAATAGCAATGAGGACCTGACGGGGCAATTTAAGTGGCAACTTTATGAACACTTTGGCATTGAATCAACTCGTTACGAGAATGAATGGGAATATGAAGAGTATGTGCGCCTCGCTGAACCTGTATACCAAGCATTGCGAGTACTCATCGGTGAAGAAACAGAAACTCCCGTTTATATCATTTCGCATGAGTTTATGGGAATGCCGCTTGCGCTTAAAATACAGATTGAACGTAAAAACGGCAGCGCAGCAAACATGCGTACTGTCTTTTATGCTCACGAAGTGGCAACGATACGACCTATTGTTGAAGGACATCCCGGACACGATGTGCGTTTTTACAACGCGTTAGATCAGGCGAAAACGCAAGGCAAGTTAATTAGCGATGTATTCGGTGATCCGTTCTGGTATTTCAAGCACGCATTAATTGATAAAGCACATCTCTGTGATACGATCTTTGCTGTCGGCGATCTTGTTGTAGATGAACTCCGCTTTTTAGCACAACCTTTTGAGGCGTTTCCGATTAACCTCGTCTATAACGGAATTCCTGCGTTTGAGATGAATTTGGAGGATAAATTAGCATCAAAAGCACGACTCCAAAAGTATGCAAGAACGCTGCTTGACTATCGTCCCGATTATGTGTTTACGCATGTGACACGGCTTGTGAAAAGCAAAGGATTATGGCGCGATCTGCAGGTGCTAACCCATTTGGATTCCCTGCTTGCTTCTAATGACAAAACCGCAGTGCTATTTATCCTTTCTACCGAAATAGCAACTGGAAGACCGCAGGAAAGCATTCATGAGATGGAACGTGAGTATGGCTGGCCCGTGTATCACAAAATCGGTTATCCTGATCTGGTTGGCGCGGAGATTGAATTGAACAACGGTGTTTCTGCCTTTAACCTGCAGTCTAAGGCAATAAAAGTTGTTTTTGTTAATCAATTTGGGTGGAGTCAAGCGTCTTGCGGCAGTAGAATGCCGATAGAAATGGAATTTATGGATATCCGAAAGGGAAGTGATGCAGAATTTGGGCAGTCAATTTATGAACCATTTGGGATTGCGCAAGTGGAACCGCTTAGTTTTGGTGCGATCTGTGTTGTTAGCAATGTATGCGGATGTTGTGGTTTCATTCAACGTGCTACAGATAAGCGCGAAGTTCCCAACGTTGTTATTGCTGACTATACGTACCTTAATGCTGCGCCGAAGTCGTTAGAAGATGTGCTAAACATCGGTTTAGCGGAGCGGACGCAAATTGAAGTCGAGAATAGCCGCGACATCGCAGCAAAACTTCTGGGTCGTCTACCGCGGAAGCCTCGTGATGTTGAGGATATGATTAAAGAGGGATATGAAATCGCCTCTCGTATGAGTTGGGAGGTTGTTGTTAAGGATTATTTTTTGCCTGGATTGAAACAGACATTGTAATATTTGGACAGTTTGTCTATAAAAGGATTTGACTATCATGAAAGAAGTACGGCATTCTCATGAACCTATACCATTGGCTCCAGGAGAGAAATTGATGACACCAGAACAGAAGTTTTTCTTTGACCTACGGGGTTGGCTTCTGTTACCATCGGTATTGTCACAGTCGGAAATCGAAGAGATGAAAGCGGAAGTGTATGCGGGTGCCAGGCATAGTTATCAAGGAGCACTCCAGAATTTACTTGATCATCCTACGATTGTAGGTATTCTAAACGAAATTCTTGCGGATGAACGATTTATCTTTGATGATTGCTACGGTTTTCGATGTGAAAATTCAGTTACGACGGTCAGGAAACCTGGCTGGAGTACTTATTCTGATAGAGGCACTGCCGTACCGCATGTCGTGCGGCCTCCACAACAAGCAAATGCGATGCGGTATCAGGTGGCAGGTGGAAAAATATTCGCAGGACTCACACGTGTGATTTGGGAACTGGAAGAGGTAAAAGCTGGACAGGGAGGGACTACTTTTCTAAGTGGGTCTCATAAAGCACATTTCAACTATGGGGGACCGGACCCAAACCGTCCGAATATCAGCGAATCTCCTTGGGAGGGTAAAATAAAGGATATGATGGAGGACTATAGTTGTCCGCCTGGGTCGGTACTTATTTTTACTGAAAGCGTTATCCATGCTACCAACAACTGGACGAACCCTGACAATCCACGTTGTGCTGTGTTTAATTGTTACAACTCAATCTGGGCTCAATGGTTTCGGTTGAATCTAAGTCATGAAATAATAGAAACGATGCCGCCAAAACGCCAATCTTTATTCCGTGGAACTTGGGCAATCGGTGGTGGTGCTGGTGGAAATCGTGCGTATTCACTGGAGAATAACACCACATAATTTTACAGTAAAACCTACAATTACCTGCACATTGGCGAGGTTAGGAAGAAATCAACGGTATGAATGCCGTTTAGGCATTCCCCGCCTCGCCAGCGCGATGGTGTGGGGATTGTTGTTCATTGAAATATCCACATATTTTCGGATTTTACTAAAAAACTAAAAGGAGATATCAATGTCAAAAGAAGCGTTTAATGATGAACCAGTACCGATGACTTCAGAACAGAAGTTTTTCTTTGATCTTCGCGGTTGGATTTTATTACCATCTATTTTGTCAGATTCAGAAGTTGAAGAGATGAAAGCGGAAGTATATGCGGGTGCAAGGCAAAGTTATCAGGGTGCACTGCAGAACTTGCTTGACCATCCTGCAATTGTAGGTATTCTGAATGAAATCCTGTCCGAAAATCCTTTTGTACACGATGATTGCTACGGATTTCGGTGTGAAGGGTCTTTTACCACTGTCCGTGAATCTGGTTGGAGTGTAACATCACGTGGTGACAACGGTTTGCCACACGTTGTGCGTCCACCACAACAAGCAAATGCGATGCGGTATCAAGTTGCCGGTGAAAAGATATTCGCTGGACTGACTCGTGTAGTGTGGGAACTTGAGGAGGTGAAGGCAGGACAAGGCGCCACCTCTTTTCTGAGCGGGTCTCACAAGGCACATTTTAACTACGGCGGACCTGACCCCTATCGTCCGAATATCAGTGAGTCGCCTTGGGAGAACAGCATGCGGGATATGATGGACGACTATAGCTGCCCTCCGGGTTCTGTAGTTATCTTCACGGAGAGCCTTGTGCATGCAGCAAACGACTGGACGAACCCTGACAATCCGCGCTGTGCAGTTTTCAATTGCTATAACTCTATCTGGGCACAGTGGCATCGCCTTAATCTGAGTCATGAGGTTATTGAAACGATGCCGCCGAAACGGCAATCGTTGTTCCGTGGGACGTGGGCGATTGGGGGTGGTCCTGGTGGAAATCGTGCGTATTCGCTGGAGAATAATACTACGTGATGATTGGCACATTCAAAAGGCAGGATTATAAGTCTCGCTTGCGTTATCTAACTGTGAATGTAAGTAAAAATGCCAGAGTGTCTGGCTCTGGCAACCCAACATAGACATACCGTGAAAGTAGAAATCACGGTTGGCTGTCCCTAGCTTTCCCAGAGAAAAGCACCGTCCGTACGGCACGTATTCGGGCAAAGGAATTACCTAAAGTTGCGGCGCGCAGCTATACCTTAATCTGCAACTTTATCTTCGGGGGATTCAATGGGCGTAGGCTTCTCTGCAGGCAGTTCTGGATCGACGAACTTATACTTACCTGTTTTCCGCAATCTTTCCTCTACTTCTTGATAATGAGCGAGTAATCGGTTTATATCATGCCCATATTTTTCTGATATTCTATACCGTATTTCGCGCACTTCCTTAACAACTTCATTCGTTTCTGGATTGAGCAGATCAATTTTCTTACCCATTTTTTGCGGGACCTCCTAATATTCAGATTTTTTGATCGTTGTCTGAGACTAACACCAGCGCACTTCGGGCAGGGACATAGAGTTGAATAGATTGTGTATACCCTTCTGTCGCTACGTCTTGCCACGGATAATGCACACCCTCTACAGCACCGTAGCCTCCAAATTCCAAATCATCGGTGTTGAGGATGAGACGGTAATCTATCTTTTCAGGCACAGGGATACGCCAGTCTGTTGCTGATGTTGTCGGATGGAAGTTGAAGGCAAACACAAGTCCGCCGCGCGCATAAACAATCTGTTTTGCGTCTTCGTGAATAAATAGCAACTGAATGTTTTCATCAGTGAATAGGTGATACGTTATATCAAGACCTTGCATCGCTCGGTCAAAAGCGTTCAGATGCTTGTAGTAGAGGGTGTCGTTATCAACAAGATGCCACTGCCTACGTGCATACCAATAGGAATTGTTGTTTCCGGCTCTCGGAAAGTCTATCCACTCAGGGTGTCCAAACTCATTACCCATAAAGTTGAGATACCCTTCTCCACCTAAGCTAAAAGTGAGAAGGCGAATCAGTTTGTGTAGCGCAACGCCACGCGCAATTCTAATGCTCGGTGTGAAAACGCTCATTTTCGTGTAGAGTTCAGCGTCCATCAGTTGCATTGCAAGCGTCTTATCACCGACAATGCTCTGGTCGTGGCTTTCGACATAAGCGATGTGTTTTTCACCTGTCCGACGGTTGCGCAACATACCGTAAATCTCTCCGATGTACCAATCTTCATCCTTTTTCTCTTTTAACAACCGAATCCAATAGTCAGGGATACCCATTGCGAGGCGATAATCAAAACCGAGTCCGCCTTCTTCAATTGGGTGTGCAAGACCGGGCATTCCGCTCATATCTTCAGCAATAGAAATCGCGTTCGGATTGACAGCATGCACAACCTCATTTGCTAACATCAGGTATGCAATGGAATCTAACGCCACTTTAGGACCAAAGTAATCAGCGTACCCTGTGAACTCCTGTCCGAGTCCATGATCACTGTATAGCATGCTCGTCACACCGTCGAATCTGAAACCATCAAACCGATAGGTCTCCAACCAATAGCGGATATTGCTCAGCAGAAAGCGCTGCACCTCGTATTTGCTATAATCAAAACAGCGAGAGTCCCATGCGATGTGTTCGCCTTTTTCACCTGCATGGAAATAGTGATGTTCTGTGCCATCAAAGCGGTTCAAACCTTCATTGATGTTTTTAACAGCATGGCTATGCACCAAATCCATAATAACCAGCAACCCCATTCCGTGTGCTGTATCAATGAGTTCTTTAAGTTCTTCAGGCGTTCCGAAACGGCTTGAGACTGCGAAAAAGTTGCTTACATGATACCCGAAACTTGCATAATAGGGATGCTCCATGATTGCCATCAGCTGTACTGCGTTATAACCTAAATTGGCAATTCGGGGCAGCACATTTTGTGTAAACTCTGCAAACGTTCCGACTTTTTCTGTTTCTTGCGCCATGCCGACATGTGCTTCGTAGATACGCAATCCCTGTTTGTGTCCGTTTAAATCCGGTGCTTTGTTTTTCCATTGATACAGACTTGGCGGTGACCAATACTGCCCTGTGAATTCGGTTTCACTTTCCTGAATGACACGTTGGATATAGGCGGGGATTCTGTCTAATTCACCCAGTGCTGATTTGACATGCACCTTAACTCTGGTACCGTGTATAAATCTATCTGCATAATGTTTATCGGACAGAAAAAGATGCCATATTCCCCATTTATCAACAGACATCGGGTTAGCATCACGGTTCCAGTCGTTAAAATCGCCTGTTAGGGAGAGAGATTGTGCCCCTGGTGCCCACTCACGGTACCAGACACCGGACTCACCTGCCTTAACGTCACGGTTGAAACCGAAATAACGATGTCCTTGGCTAATCTTGCCTAATACACCACCAGTCTTTTCAATTGTTGCTTTGAAATGTTGATAGTGCGCAAACCGTTCACGTAATTGAGGAGCATAAGGCTTTAGCAAGGAATCACGTTTAATGAGGAGAGTGTCGTTTGGTTGATGCTTGCCCATAATATATCAGTTTAACACAAGATAACTGCCAATTCAAGCATCATGTCAGTTACGGTATTTAACGGGGTTTACTTTGCTATACCGATTACAGATAATTTATACAGAAACCGAAATTAAATGAGGGGTGTGCATAAATAATTCCGATATTAAAAATGCGTTTAAAGGTAGTAGGCACACGACGTGTGCCGTCCACAAGTTTAAAGAGGCGCAATGAATTGCGATTAAACGGCACTTTGTAAAATAATGCTGCACCTAAAGTCCGTCCCTGTCTGTGCTGATGCGCCAAATATTTATACACACCCTCAATTAAATATGGGATTAGCCTGCACAAAGGCAAGAATTCACAGGACAAGTACCCGCTGGACAGAATTCTGGCGTTGGGATGAGTTTGGGAATAGAGGACGATTCGGAGGGGTGACGTAGTTCTCTGGACGATGCCTTCAGAATAGAGATCGCGGACTTCAGAAAGATACTTGTAATGAGTAAGCCTACGACTATGTCTGGCAATTTGGATTGTGTGATTGCAACGAGTGCCGCTGCGAAAAAGACACTTGCGTTTGCGATAATATCATTACGGGAACACACCCACGTTGAGCGCATGTTTATATCATCTGCTTTGTGCTTGGACAGTAGAAGCAGACAACTTGCGTTTGCGATTAATGCAAGCGCACTCATTAGAAACATGAAATGCGACTCCGGGATACCGCCCGCGAGGAACTTATAGATACTCTGAAATAGGACACCGATGCCAAAGATTGCCATAATGCTACCTTTGAGCAAGGCTGAACCTGCGCGCCATCGACTGCTTTTTCCAATCGCATATAGGCTGAAGCCGTAAACCAAAGTATCACTGAGCATATCAAGCGAATCGGCTTGCAATGCCACTGAACCTGCTAACAAACCGACAAGTAATTCTAAGCAGAACATGGCACCGTTAATGCCAAGTACAATCCATAATGTTTTGGATTGCCGTTCGCGGAGTCCTGCAAGTTCATCTGTTTTATCGTGACAACAATTATCCATAAATAATACCATTTCTGATATATAAAATTTCTCTTTGTAGCACAAACTAACAGTTTGATGCTCAACACCCTCGGTAGACTCGGTTTCCCAACCGAACCGAACAGAATGTCCAATTAATTCTAAAATCTGCTATAAAACATGATACCATTTATCATGAGCAGATGCCAATTATCTTCAAAAATAAACGCGAAATGAAGAAAAGAAAAAATTAGGATATGCCCCAAACTCCGACTGAAACCCTGTTGGATCATCATTTTTCGGCCGTTTCCCGAAGCTAAAGAAACTACCAATGGAAAGATGGATATCCTCTGCGATGTTATACGCAATCTGAGGTGCAATCCAAGCTGATGGATCGGAAAGATTGAACAGCAATTGTCCGCTAAAACTGATGAGTGGTGTGAGTTGGTGAGTGAATCCGGGAGCAATATAGTGGACACCGAGTAGATAAACACCACCATGAGTATATGCGGGTTGGGTTAGATTGGTAAGGAAATTTTCTGGTTTCTCCACACCTGCTCCATTATAATGGTATTCTATAAACCCATAAGTCTCACCAGCGAAACTATAGTCTAATCCAACAGAGGTCCGCAAATAGTTGTTTGATCCGTTAGGTTGATGATCAAGAGATCTGACAAATACATAGGCAGTTTCCAGCCAGAATCCTGCGCCTCCAATACCGCGAGTAATATCTAAACCTATAAGCTGTTCTTTCTGAAATTCCAATAGTAAAATTGAGAAGTCTGTTTCTGCCGCATTTAATTGTGTCCGGACATAGATAGCACTTTTATCAAAATTGAACCTGTTACCAAAGATGTATCCGGTATCCACTTCTCCAAGGATACCAACCGGAATACGGATACGAACTGCGTCTACGCCAACACGGTCTTCAGTATCCAGCTGGTCATAAGTATAAGGTGCAACGACATCGGTTGGATTGATAATTCGTGCGCTGCCCCAAGCGATTGCATCCCGACCGATAGAGATGTCCGCGAAATCAGTACTAATCTGCACCGAAGCCCGATCGAGATTATGATAGATACCTACGTTGCCGATCGGTTCATTCTGATTCGGGTAAATCCGAGAATCAAAATCTGTCACGCGGTAACGGGATGAAGCAATTCCAACAGCAAACGGAGATTCAGTAAAGAGTAAAGGGTCTTGAACACGTGGCGTAAAATCATAGGCAAAAGCAAAGGAAAGGCTATCAGTAGGTGCGTAAGACGAGTTAAGCCGTAGTCGGTTGACCACCGCACCGATCATCGGTTCGTTTGAGAACGTAGAATCGATGATTGTAAAAAAGTTTTTGTAATAACCACCAACTTGGAATTCAGCGTTGACGATTTTTACAAAAAGAACCACCACAAGACAGAGAATAAGCGTTACAATTTTTTTCATTTGTCACATCAAATTATTTTGTCTCATCAGTGTCCACTTTCCCATCACGAAGTGTAATCAGTCGTTTTGCGCTTTCCATCACCATCGGATCGTGCGTTGAGAAGATAAACGTCATACCGGTATCCGCGTTGAGACGCCTCATCATCTCCAGTAAGTCTGCCCCTGTTTTAGAGTCGAGATTGGCTGTCGGTTCATCGGCAAGGATAATAGCAGGTTCAGAGACCATCGCGCGGGCAATAGCAACACGTTGTTGTTGTCCGCCTGAAAGCTGCGTGGGGAGTCGGTCTTCAACATCCTTTAACCCGACTGTTTCCAGCATTGCTACAACTCGGTCATGCCGTTCTGCTTTCGGCACACCTGCTAAGAGCATGATGTATTCAACATTTTCCTCAACTGTTAGCACGGGAATCAGGTTATACGCCTGAAAAATGAAGCCGATGTTATCGCGTCGAAAGTCGGACAGTTCATTGCCGCCCATCTCTGATAGCACCTTACCAGAAAGCCACACTTTTCCTTCTGTGGGAGCATCTAACCCAGAAATGATGTTGAGAAATGTTGTTTTTCCCGAACCTGACGGGCCAACAATTGCCGTAAATTCTCCTGATTGGATAGTTAAATCAACACCGTTAAGGGCATTCACAGGAATCCCATCAGCATCGTAAACTCTTGTCACACCTTCAGTAACAATAACATCTGTTTTTTGTCTCTGTTCCATGATAATTTATTCCTAAAAACTACGCCGCATTGCGTCAACGGGTGACATTTTGGCTACATGCCAAGCGGGATATAACCCCGCAATGATAGTGAAAATAAAGACCGCAAGCGGATAAACGGTAAACTGTTCAATCGTTAGGACAGGATAGATGAACTCTTGTACTGTTACTCCCATCATTTCATTACCGGTATAATCAATACCGACATTTGCAAATATCGTAGTTAAAACAAAACCGAGTATCGCGCCGAGTACAATACTTACAATTGCCAATGCCCCTGCCTCAAACAAGATGATGCGTGCCATTCCGAAAGAACGCGTTCCGACAGCACGCAACACCCCAAACTCAAACATTCGCTCATATAATGACATAAAAAGTGTGTTGATAATACCAAAAATAACCACGCCGAACAGCACAATTCCCATGATATATTTGCTATATTCTGACATTGCAAATACTTTTGGCAATTGTGGGAGTATTTCTGTCCAACTGAGCGCTTCGTTTCCATGTTGAGAATACGTTTCCCAAAATGGCACTTGCTTATCTTGACCATATTTGGTCGAAGTAAACTTAATTGCTATTTCGTGGACATTATTACCGATAGCAAGCATCTGTTGTGCCTTTTTGAGTCGAACAAATGCCATTCCACTGTTCATTGCTGCGTCAGCAAAATAATAGATCCCAGAAACCCGAAACCAATCTTCAAAATAATCTCCACTTCCTGCTTGAACGACTGTCACAACCACCTTGTCTCCGAGTTCAACTTCCAGAATTTCGGCAAGTTTGCTACCGATAACAATATCATGTTCATTTACCTTTTCAAAAAAGACACCTTCCGTAATTGCATCATCAATCTGCGATAGAAATTTCTCTGTTGATGGCTGAACGCCGATGAGGTTAATTGCACTTCTATTCGCAGAAGATGCAATCATACCAGTAGAGAACGTTCTTCGTGTAAAATATCGGACGTTTGCTTCCTTAGCCAGATTAGCACCTACTTCATCAAGTTCCTGAATCGTCATTGAAACTTCTCGCGTGTCTCTGAACTCCTGCCGATGAATCTGTGCATCACCGATGAAGGAATCGGTAGCTGTCTTAATCAAATTGTCCATCATCCCTATCATGAAAGCATCTCCGAAAATAAGGGCTGCCAGACCGATACTGATTGCTATTGACGCAATAATCGTCCGGCGTTTATTCCGTAAGATGTTTCTCCAAGCGAATTTGATTAATATCAGAAACATAGTTTTAATAGTTTGCTGTTATCGGTTGCCAAGAAGAAAAATTCTTTCTGATAACCATTTAATGTGTCCGCATCGCTTTTGCAGGCATAATTCGGGCAGCTTTTATTGCTGGAAACAACCCAACAAGCGTTGCTGAAAGCATCACGGTAATACCTGGAATTAATAGACTCCGAGCGTTGACTTCAGCATACATCGTTCCAAATTCAACACCGCCCATGGTCAACCCTTCGGCATAAGTGAGACCATATATAGAAAACAGATAATTTATGAAAACCCCAAGTAACGCACCAATACCGATGCTGCCAATAGTGATGAAAACTACCTCACATAAGACTAACCAGAAAATTTGGATCGGTTTTGTGCCGACCGCCTTTAACACACCGTATTCACGTGTCCGCTCTAATACAGACATCAGCACGGTGTTGAGAACACCAATTGCAACGATTAGCATAATGATGAGGCGTGCAACAGCATCTCCTTGCTTATCAGCCTGCATCGCATCATAAAATGATTTTGCTACCACTTGCCAAGGCAAAACCTCAAGAGATGAATCGCCAAGACTCTCTTTAATCGCTTCTGTTATTTTGCCAACCTTATTGATATTTGACACAATCACAATGATTTCGTGGACGCGTCCCTCAAGCACAAACAATTCCTGGGCATCTTCAATGTGTAGATAACAGGTTACCCGATCTGTTATTTCATCACCACTCTCTGTGATACCAACAATCGTGTACTCGTCATTTGCTATTGAACCGTCAGCAGCTTGCGAAAAAATCACTATTTTACTGCCAAGTGTTGCAGCAAGTGTCTTTGCGAGTCCTTTCCCAATAACTGCTTCACGTGCAGCAGTTTCCGCTAAAGAATTGCCTTGAACCACTTTTTTATCAAAATGGGTCGTTTTGATTTCCCTTGTGACATCAACGCCGATAACTCGTACCACTGTGCTCTTTTCACCAACGGAACCGAGGCCACCTGCATAAACTCGTGGCGTCCACGCTTCAACACCTGTGTTACTTTGGATTTCCTCACCAATGGATTTATAATTGCTAATCGTTTTATAGATAGAAGGTTTGTCATGATAACCTTCACGATGCACCTGAATGTGTCCGATACGGTTTCCGGTGAACATCTTGATCATATTAGAGTACGCACCATCAGATAGACCAATAACTATTGAGGAAAGTGTGAATCCGACAATCATTGCAAGAGCGGTAAGGATTGTACGCCGCTTTTGTCGAAAGATATTACGGAACGCAATTTTAAGTATCATAGTATAGTAGAAAGTAATTAGTCGTTTTTGATTTAGGTTTTCGTAAGGTTGTTGAAATTAGTTTGGCATTATAGTGAAATCCAAAATATGTTTACACTTCCTGGTAGGTGCGGTTTCTAACCGCACGGTTTTACATAGGTTCGGTTAGGAAACCGAACACGACGAATGCCATACGCGCATGAGACGTTGATTCGTTGTGTCCAAATAATTATAGATTTTACTATAATAACGAGTTGTGCTAAATAACTAATTATAATATATTTTCGTAATCAATCGTTTCTGACGAAAGTTAAAATATTGTCATATTATTACGTACAAATAATCGGTAAAATAAAATCCGATATTTTCGTAAATTCTGGAGGTAAATCAACCCAATATTCATCCGTATCAGCAATTTCACCTGGTCAAAATTGTTTACTAAACATGAAATTTCGACTTCTCGGTGATTTTTGTTTGAAAACGATGAACTTTAACGTAGTATCCTATCTCTATCAGCATCGAGTGATAGTCCGCTTTTAATGTTATACATAATAAACCTCATATAGTTACGATCTGATGTTTATGACTTGTGATTATCTCATTTACTATTAGACTCTAACTTATTAAATAAGGTTTAGTGATAATATTTTCGTCAAATACGATTGATTGCATAATTATTTACTTGACAAATTTGAAGGACAAATATAAAATGGGAATTGGAGGTAAAAACTATGATTGATCGACGTGCATTTCTAAAGTCATTGGCAGGATTAACCACAGGTATTCTCCTATCTTCGGCAAATGCAGAAGAAGGTCAGGAAGCGAAACCTTCAAATGACCGTTTAGGTGCTCTCCTACCAATGCGAAAGTTTGGTAGAACAGGTGAAGCTGTTACAATACTCGGAGTTGGAGGTTGGCACATTGGTGAAATGATAGAAAAAGAAGCACAAAAAACAATTGAGACTGCTCTGGAAGGTGGCGTACGTTTTTTTGATTCAGCGGAATCTTACCAAGCAGGTGGAAGTGAACGGCGCTTGGGAAAACTCCTTGTTCCCAAATATCGTGATGACATTTTTCTCATGACTAAAACAACAGCACGCGATGCTGCAACCGCGAGAAAACACCTTGAAAACTCACTTAAACATCTCAATACTGACCATCTCGATCTCTGGCAAGTTCACGCTGTTCGAAACCCGGAAGACGTAGATTCAAGGATTGATAATGGCATTTTTGATGTAATGGTAGAAGCAAAGGAATCTGGAAAAACTCGTTTTATTGGTTTTACAGGGCATACAAGTCCATCTGCACATTTACGTGTCTTAGAAAAATCCGATATTTTTGATGCGTGCCAATTGCCGGTAAATCTTGCCGATATGAGTTACGAAAGTTTTATTGCAGGGGTTGTGCCTACGCTCGTTAAGCGAAATATCGGCGTGATCGGGATGAAATCGTTGGCAAATGGTGGTTTCTTCGGCGGTTCTAAACATGGAAAACACGGTCCAAATCCAAGGGTTGTCCCGAATCGCGTGAGCATTCCGGAAGCCATCCGTTTCGTATGGTCAGTTCCTGTCAGTACGCTTGTCACCGGTCCTGACAACGCGGCACAGATGCAAGAGAAAATTGACATCGCCAAGGCTTCCGCAGGCATGGGTGAACCTGAACGAAACAAACTGATAGAAAAAGTTGCGGACATGGCTGGCACAACAGTAGAATTTTATAAAGCCTAACTCTAATCTAAATTGCCACCTTTGTAATATAGTAGGTTATTAATTCGGTAATGTGCGGGCGGGGTTTCCTCGCCCGGATGACCATTTTCTGGACTGGATTACCGAAATATTTTCTTAAACTTCATAAACAGTGCCTATTTTACATGTGGAATCTTTCTAATGTCCCTCAAGGGCCTTCCGCAGTCCATCTCCATGTTTGCGCCACCAACCGTAGAGGATTGAAATATCGGCACCGATACAGAAATGCCGCACGCCCATATCAAGAAAACGTTTCGCTCCATCAGCACTTCCAATTTCTGCGCGCGGTGGCACCCCCATCTTCAGCGCAGTCTCAAATACCCTCTGTTCTGCCTCTTGAATTTCAGCGGAACCGCGTTGACCGACCTTCCCAATACTCATAGAATAATCCGATCCACCCCACTGGATCATGTCAACGCCATCAACAGATAGGACCTCTTCAAGGTTTTCAACTGTCCCTTTTTTCTCAATCATAATCACTACTACAATATCACGTAGTGCTTGAACATATTCCGGGCCACCGCCGTATCCCATATAGGCGAACCTGCGCATTGCTACGCCGTAGCTGCCGCCATCTTCAGGCGTATCCGCACGCGTAGTCCGCACACACTCTTTCACATCTTCAACGTTTTGGCAATCCGCATATAGCACACTTTGGAAACCAGAACCGATTGCGCGTTGTGCGATGAAACCGCGCGGCTCTTGGTCAACCTTTATCATTGTTGAGATATTATGTAATTCCGCTGCGCGACACAAATTATCCAAATCGTGCAGGTCAAACGGGCCATATTCCCCCACAAATTCAACATAGTCATACATTCCTGTGTGACCAATCGCTTCAACGATGGAGGGCCAAGTGGTGTGGATATGCGTGCCAACGGTCGGTTTGTCAGCATTGAGTAATTCTCGAAAGGTATTTTTTCTCATCAATTTCCTCTTCTGTTTTGGTAAGAACAATCTGCAATTGCGATGCTTCGGCATGTAATGTGTTTATACTAACAGGATTCCAAACTTTTTTCAACGCCAAAATTACATTTGCGAATAGGCGCGATTTTTGTTAAACTGATAGTGCATCGCAACTTGGAACAGAACGGAGGAATTTTATGGAAAACAAAATTAAATTACCCACAAATTTCGCTGATTATTTGCAAATAGAAAACGCTAAGCTACGTTTTACTGAGGCAACCGAAGTTGCCAAGCATATCACGGGTGCAGGTGTCCAAATCTATCCGAACATGGATCACGCCGCTATTTTCTGTGACCCGCCACACCTTGTCGCCGATGGTTTAAAACAACTCGGTTATGTGAATGGATGGGATGCCCGATGTTATCCTTCCCCTGTTGACGGATGCGACTATATCAACGTCTCTGCACAGTTGTCTGCGGATAGTGCAGCACACGATGATGGATGGTTTGACTACGTTGCTGTTGTGCATCCTGTGGATAAAGAAGCGCTGCAACACATGCTCGGACAGGGATACGGGAATCCGTTTATCCATCACTTGACGTGGGGACTTGTGCCACCAGACCGCACCACCGCAGATGATTTTGAATATGCAAGCATTGTTGTGCCGTTTATGGTCCAAAAACGACAGGTTATCGGCGATGCAATCGGTGATGAACCCGGCACCTTGATTATTGCTCTCCCTGAGAACGTCATGACACATCCAAAATTTGAAGATGCACTCCCTGAATGGATTGGTGACCTTGATGCAGGAGAATATCAGGTTGAATCCATGCAGGGTGGGGGATTCCTAATCCAGTTTTTTGTATTGACAGGCGGCAGAATTGAGGTTGCGCTGCGCGTTGGGACAACACAGACGTTCAACCCGAAAAGTGTTCACAAGATTTCTGAAGATGAGATTAGTGCTGTGCAGGAATAGCGAAGGTAAAAATTTGTCAGTTCTCTTGACAGACAAAAACTTCAGTGATATACTTAACCATAGGTTATAGGAAAATGATACCCTAAGCAATGTTTTGAGAACTGTCAATCTTTTGGAGACTAAAAATTTTGCATTGGAAAACAGGGAGGCGAATCTACATTGACACGTCAATACCCAGTTCCTATTATACATTACGCATTGACGAAGATGCCCTGAGCAAAACAAAGAATAACTCGGCAGTGGTGGAATGAATATACTAACCAATTTAGTTTAACTTCAAGTACTATTGTCATTGAGGAACTCATGCGTGGAAGAAGTGAAGCAACACAAGCTCGACGTGCCTTAATTGAAAATATTGAACTGTTACCAATTACTGACCGGATCCTACAAATTGGGCGAATCTATAGAGACCGACTGATAATGCCACAAGACCCACGTGGTGATGCACTTCACGTAGCAATTGCCACATTTCATAATGTAGACGCAATCTTAACTTGGAATTTGGCTCATATTGCTAATCCTAATAAGGTTTATCTTATCCAACAAGTTAATTGTGAACTTGGTTTACCGACTCCCGATTTAACTACCCCTTTAGATTATTTTGGAGGTGCCGACTAAAATGGAAAACAAAGAAAAAATAGAATGCAGTATAATGGACGAAGTTCGCGAAATGCGGCGTAAAATCTCTGCAGAATTTGGACATGACTTTAACCAATTGGCTGCATATTACCAAAAGTTAGATAATGAAATGCGGGAGTCTGGAAAATATAAGTTTGCAGATTTACCAAGTGAGAAGCCCAAATCCGAAAAAGATGTCTTTACCAGTTTCGTTCCTGTTCAATTAGAGTCCAAAGAATTAGAGATAATTGAGACTCTTGCTAAGTCGCGTGGAATTTCACCTGAGAATCTAATTCGTGAGTGGGTTGTTGAACGTATTGCGGCAAGATAGTTTGTTGAAAATAGAAATATCACTAAAATTGTAGGAATAAATCTTATGAAACATATTAGCTCTATTATTTTGACGCTATCTCTTGTCACAGTCCTTTTTCTTGCAAATGGTTTCGCGCAAGATTATGTTCACTATAAAACCCTCACCGCACATACTGGTTACGTTTTTAGTGTTTCATTTAGTCCCGATGGCACAACCCTTGCAACAAGCAGTGAAGACAAAACCATAAAATTATGGGATGTTGCCACAGGCGCACCCCTCCGCACTCTCATTGGACATACGGGTTGGGTCCTGAGTGTAGTGTTCAACCCGAACGGTCGAACCTTTGCAAGTGGTTGTTCTAATGGGACCGTCAGATTGTGGGATGTTGCTACAGGCACACCCCTCCGTACTCTCACTGGACATATGTATACGGTATTCAGTGTATCATTCAGTCCGGATGGACTGACACTCGCGAGTGGGAGTGCGAAGGAAACCATCTGTCTGTGGAACGCAAATTCAGGAACACATATCCGAACATTACGAGGGCATACGGGTTGGGTCAATAGCGTGGCGTTTAGTCCGGATAGTACCACGCTGGCAAGTGGTGGAGGTCATGACAGAACCATCCGCTTGTGGAACGCAAAAACTGGTAGACACCTCCGCACTCTCGCTGGGCATACGGATGCGGTTTTTAGTGTATCGTTTAGTCCGGATGAACAAACGCTAGCTAGTGGTTGTTCTAACGGGACCGTCCGATTGTGGGATTTAAAAACACACAAACATCTCCGTACTCTTATAGGACATACGCTTGGGGTCCACAGCATATCATTTAGTCTGGATGGGAAGACACTCGCTAGTGGTAGTGGAGACAAAACCATCCGCTTGTGGGATGTTGCTACAGGGAGGCATCTATATACACTTTTCGGACATACGGATGTAGTTAGAAGTGTTTCGTTCGCTCCAGGCGGAAAAATCCTTGCAAGTGCAAGTGGCGACAATACTATTAGACTATGGAAACAAACTTCTCCGCCCTCAGCAAAACGCAATACTTCTACACCACCAAAACCCACCGCAAACCAAGTCTACACCAACGCCATCCGTGCAGTGATGTGGATAGTCAACCCAGGCATAGGCGAAGGCAGCGGTGTGCTACTTGACAAAAAATCCAAACTTGCTGTCACCAATGCACACGTCACAGGGAAACAGAACACGATAGACGTATATTTCCCCGCCCCAGACGAAAAAGGTGAACTCATTAAAGATCGGTACTTCTATCTAACAAACGGCGGCGTGCTAAAACGACTCGGTTATTACACCAGAGCACATGTCATCGCGAGAAATGAGAAAACAGATTTAGCGATCATCAAACTTGACGGATTACCCGAAACCGCTCGCGAAATTGACTGGAAACCCACACCACCTACAACAAAAGCAGGCGAATTGGTCTACATCCTCGGCAACCCCGCGAAACAGGAGTTGTGGCGTTGGACACTCGGCGAATACCTGAATGACCATGGAGATTTCCTACATATTCAGTCCGATATATTTGGCGGCAACAGTGGCGGTCCCGTGCTTAACAAACAGGGTACCCTAATCGGCATTGTAGCACGCAGCGATCAACTCATGAATGCTGCAGCTATTCCTATAAGACACATAAACCGGCTGCTATCTGAATCAAAGGTGAAACACTCACGGATGCGGAGATAACGTTGAATACATGAGGTGTAATTTGTTATACTATTCTTTAGGAAGGTTAACATAATGGCATATAGCGATTGGGCTTTAGAAACAGCGGTAGAAAAGTTCGACCTGGAAATTGTCGAACCTGTAGGCATTTTCTCTGATTTAGGAGTTGTTGATCCAGGAAAAGATTTCACAACGCAGCTCGCAAACAGAGCACAGTTAGCCGATGCTATAAATACAGATAAGGCAAGGTCAGAATTGATTATCTCTTACATCATCTTTAAGCTCCGAGAACACTGTGATTGCCCTATCAGTTTCTTTTCAGGAACCGATTTTGACGTTGATGCCGAAAATGGGTTGAATGGGACCTGCGATTTTATGATCAGTCTATCGCCAACGCAGCTTTTTGTCCGAGCACCGGTTGCTGTCCTTGTTGACGTTCCTCCAATTGCAGGGAAGGATGAATCTATCATTATCGGCCTCGGTCCATGCGTCGCGAAAATGGTCGCTGCACAACGTTTTAATGCAAGAAAAGGAACCGAAATTCCGTGCATTTACGGGGCTACTACTAAAGGCATGGAGTGGATGTTCCTCAAATTGGAAGAGCAGAAACTCAGCATAGATATAATGTTTTATCGAATTGAGCAGTGCGATAAAATCCTCGGTATTCTCTCAAGCATGGTAGAACAAAAGGCGTGAAGTATCCCAGCCTCTGAGAATCTAATTCGTGAGTGGGTTGTTGAACGGATTGCTATGATGAAAGAAGTGTTAGATTTCTTTGGCGCACATGCGAAACTTTCGGAACATAAGACGTCAGTCCAATGGGGATGTCGTGATCAACCTGTCTACGGAAAGGTCCTCCCCGACATTGAGAAGATTCTCATCATCCGCGCGGATGGTATAGGCGATTTGCTGAACTCCACACCAGCGATCACATTGTTGCGACAAAACTACCCATCGGCAGAAATCACGGTTCTGGCGCGACCGCTCAATGTGCCGGTGCTACTCGGAAACCCTGATGTTGACAGGGTGCTTGTCATTGATCGACAAGGGGAACATCGCCAATTGTCAGAGCGACTCCAATTCTATCGCGCCCTACGCCGTGAGCAGTTTCACCTCATTGTTGCGATGCAGACTGCTACATGGTCCCACTTCACTGCTTTTCTCTCTGGTGCCCCTTATCGCTTAGGTCGTTATCAGAAACGGTTTAAGTCTACACTCACACATGCATGGCGCGGCAAGTATCAAAAAGGCGAAACTCACGAAGTTGATAGAAACTTGGAATTAGTCCGGCTAATCTGTGAAGGTGAAGGCAACCGACAACTTGTTTTCAACTTGTTGCCCGATGAAATTGCGAATGCCGAAACACGTCTTGCGTCTTTAGGTATCGGGAATGATGCTTTTCTAATCGGCATTCATCCTGGTGGCAGTTCTTTTGATAAACGGTGGCCCGAAAAGCAGTATGCTGAACTTGCGGACAGACTTGTTCACCATTATAACGGCACAATTCTCCTTTTACACGGTCCCGACGAAACAGAACTAACGCACAACATTCAAGAAGCAATGCAGTCCGATGCTATCACGGACGCGCCTAAGACAATTCGTGAATTGGGGGCACTGCTTTCCTGCTGCAACTTGGTTGTGTGTAATGATTCCGGTCCAATGCACCTCGCCGCAGCGCTTGACGTGCCAACGGTAGCAATTTTCGGTCCCACCGATCATGTTGCATGGCATCCGATGAGTGAAAACGCATCTGTCGTGCGGCGAGATATGCCGTGTTGGCCCTGCAGTGCCCACAAGTGCAAAATCGGATGGGAATGCACCAAAAAATTCCCCGTCGAAATGGTTTGGCAGACAACGGCAATGACCGTAGAAGCGAGTCGAAAATGAAGATTGCTATAGCAGCTTGGGGAACAACGGGAGATGTCTATCCGGTTTTAGCACTCGCTGAACGTTTGCTCCAAAGAAAACATCATGTGCGCGTTTGTGCGCCAACCATCTACAAAGACAAGATTCTTGGCATCGGTGCGGACTTCTATGAAGTGGGAATTGCCTTTGATTTAGCAGAATTTCATCAAACGATGGATACCGTCATGGCGATGCGCGATCCTATGGCACCGCTATTACTCATAGCGAAGGAGGGTATTCTACGGCGTGGCAAAAAGTGGTATAGCGACTGCTTCAAAGCGATGAAAGGATATGATTTAGTTATATGCCACTCCATAGACATCCCTGGACAAGAGGCAGCTATCCGAAACGGACTGCCGTGGATAACTGTGACGTATTGCCCAGGCTTCATTAAAGTCCCAGATAATGCGCCGTATCCGTTTCCGAATTGGAGTCGAACACTCAACGCTATTATATGGAAATTGGTCCGACTTCGCCTCAGATATGCTGTTGATCCGCTTTTTAATGAGTTTATCACATCTGTTGGTGGAAAACCGAGGGCATCAATGGCATTAGATGAAATGTATTCACCGCACATGAACCTTATCGCAGCATCCCCTGCGCTTTGCCCATCAGCTAACTATCCACCGAACCACAAGTTTACAGGTATTTGGCATCTTGCACAGCCAGATTATGTACCTCCATCCGAACTCACAGATTTTTTAGCAGCCGGACCGCCGCCTATCGTTATTACTTTCGGGTCTATGGGCGGAAGTGATGGTCGTGAAACAACAGGAATCTTAATTAATGCTATCAAAATGACAAAACAGCGCGCTATCATTCAAGCGGGATGGGGACTTTTAGGTGATCAGGATACTGGAGAGGACATCTTTTGCACGGAGTATGTACCACATCAATGGCTGTTTCCAAAAGCGTGTTGCGTTGTGCATCACGGTGGGGCAGGCACAACAGCATCAGTTTGTCGAGCTAAAGTTCCGTCTGTCGTAGTGCCACACATCGCCGATCAGCTCTATTGGGGAAAGTTACTCTTTGATTTGGGGGTCGCACCAAAAAGTCTACATCGACGTAATCTCACTGCTAAACGCCTTGCCCAAAGGATTGAACAGGTCTTTACCACACCTTCAATGACAGAAAGAGCAGAGATGTTGGGAACACAAATGGAATCTGAAGATGGCTTAACTACAGCCGTTGACCTTATTGAATCCTTTTATAAGAAAATCTAAAAATACCTATACATTTTTCTTTAGGCGAGTAGCGTTTGTAGTCGCGCAATTCATTGCGCGACTTACATTCACGGTGTGTCTGAAGTTCGCACAAACATTGAAGTATCCAAATAATTGTGGGTTTCACTATAATACATGAGTTCGATAATAAAATTGAGGCATCCCGTAGGTTGGCCAGAGCGGTGAATCATCACCAAGTACGACTGACCGGACCAAAAATCCGTTTTGGACAACGGACAAAACGAGCAAAACCAATCGTTAAAAAGATGAAAAAAATCCTTGTCTTCAGTTTCAGTTTTATTGGCGATGCAGTGCTATCTACTGCTGTTATTCAACCGCTACGATCACACTTCCAAAATGCCCATATTACTCTTCTTGTAGGACCGAACGCGTTTGACCTTCTCGCTAACGACATACAACTTGATGCTACCCTCGTTTACGACAACCGAGGTGAACATGCAGGCTTAAAAGGGCGGATAAAACTCATAAAAACTTTACGCCACGAAAAATTCGACCTTGTTGTGAATCTACGTGATAGTTTCACAGCACGGTGTATCGGGGCGGAACTTTGGGGATTGGTCCGCGGCGATAGGAATCGGCATGCTGTTACCCGGTATCTGGAAACTCTGAGTAAGCAAGGCGTAGACACAACAGATGCACATCCTCACTTACAGCTGACTGAAACAGAACAAGCAACAGCACACCGTTTTCTTGCCGAAGCAGGTGTTACATCAGAAAGGTTATTAATTGGCATTCATCCAGGTGGGAATTGGAAATACAAATTGTGGGGAGCAGAGAAGTATGCACAACTCGCGACCGCTTTATCAAAAGAAGAAAATGCCTCAATTTTACTTTTCGCCGGTCCGAATGAACGGAAACTTCAAACACAAGTTGCAGATGTGATGGATATATCACCGATTTTTGTTGAAACTGAAAACCTACGAGAAGTCGCAGCGTTGATTGCAGCGTGTGATGTCTACATCGGTAACGATACGGGGCCGATGCATATTGCTGCTGCTGTCCGAACGCCTGTGATTGCGCTTTTCGGGTCAACAAACCATATTCGGAGTGGTCCCTATGGTGATAAGCACACAGTTGTGCAGAGTGGGATGGAGTTGGGGTGTAATCCGTGTCATCCGGGCAGACATCCTGGCGGGTGCGGTGCGGGTAGCTGCGCTGTGATTGATGGGATTACGGTGGAACAGATGTTGAAAGTTGTAGATCGTGTGTTATGATTTCCTCCACTGCAAACGCAGACTATTCAGCACAACAGACACACTACTAAACGCCATCGCAAACGCCGCAAGCATCGGGTGCAACTCGCGTAACATTAATGGCAAAAACGCAAGCGGAAACAGCACACCTGCAGCAACAGGAATTAACAGCACATTGTAGAAAAATGCCCAGAAGAGGTTTTGTTTAATCGTGCGAAGTGTCGCACGACTGAGTCGAATAGCGTCAGGAATAGCGCGGAGATCGCCATGCATCAACGTCAAATCGGCTGTCTCCATCGCAATATCTGTTCCCGTTCCGAGTGCCATACCGACATCTGCTTGCGCTAACGCAGGTGCATCGTTGATACCATCTCCTACCATTGCCACATATCCATCTGTCTCTTCTTGCGCTTCTTTGACAGCAGCAGCTTTGTCTTCAGGCAGAAGTTCCGCCATCACATCCGTAATCCCGACATTTTTTGCGATTGCAGTTGCCGTGCCACGGTTGTCACCGGTCATCATTGTAACTTCACATCCGAGTTGGCGGAGTTCAGCGACAGCAGCTTTCGCTTCAGGTTTCACCGTATCCGCAACAGCGAGGAGTCCGCTTATCCGCAAATCAATTGCCACCCATAACACCGTTTTAGCCTCACCTTGCAACCTTTCTGCTTCTGCTTCAAACACCTGAGTCTGAATTTGATGTTGTTCCATCAAGGACAGATTACTTATTATCACTTTATTCTCACCAAGTTGAGCGATGATACCGTTGCCAGCAACAGCGGTAAATTTTGTAGGAACGGTGGTGTCAATTTCGCGTTCGGTGGCAGCAAGGACAATTGCTTTGCCAATTGGATGTTCACTGCCACGTTCTGCAGAAGCAGCAATCTGAAGTAATCGGTTTTCATCTCCGTCATTCGCAATAATATCAGTGAGCGTTAGTTGTCCTTGTGTTAAGGTGCCAGTCTTATCAAGAACAATTCGCGATAATGCGCCTACATGTTCTAACGCTTCACTGTTCCGAAAAAGGATACCGCGATGCGCTCCAATGCCTGTACTGACCATAATTGCAGTCGGTGTGGCAAGTCCCAAAGCACACGGACACGCAATGACCAAAACTGCTACCAATCGCAGCATCGCTGGTGTAAATCCCTCACCAACGAAAAACCACCACACGAGAAACGTCACAGCAGCAATACATAAAACAACAGGCACAAACACACTCGCGACAACATCCGCAGTGCGTTGAATAGGTGCTTTACTCTGTTGTGTTTGTTGAACTAATTGGACAAGTCTCGCAAGGGATGTCTCTGAACCGACGCGCGTTGCCTCAATTGTGAGCATGCCACTCTGATTAATTGTTGCGCTCGCCACAGTGTCCCCTATTGACTTGTCTACAGGCATACTTTCGCCTGTGAATAAACTTTCGTCAACGGCACTTGAACCTTCACGCACGATGCCGTCTACAGGCATGCTTTCACCGGGACGCACAATCAGTATATCACCAACCGCTACCTGTTCAATCGGGATGTTTTGTTCTTCGCCATCTTTGAGAAGGCACGCTGTTTGCGGAG
This sequence comes from Candidatus Poribacteria bacterium, assembly GCA_965221425.1. Lineage (GTDB taxonomy): Bacteria > Poribacteria > WGA-4E > WGA-4E > WGA-3G > MSPOR6. Next base: position 4,888,555 of record OZ244889.1, read on the forward strand.
AGAGACGCATCAGTTTTTTGAGGGCAGCACTTGTCTGTCCTTTCGCACGTGCTTCCAAAAACTTACCCAATTTAATGAGGGTAATGATAACAGCTGCTGTTTCAAAATAGACGTGGTTTCCAAACCCTTGTAGATTGAAAGTTAGGGCAATCATCACAACAACGCTATAGAGAAACGCAACGGACGATCCCATTGCAACGAGCACATCCATATTGGCAGAACGATTTCGCAATGCCTTGACGCTACCGACATAGTAATCCCAAGCGACGTAGACCTGCACTGGTAATGCCAAAACGAACATCACCCAGTTGACCCAAGGATCGTGTGCCCACTCACCTACTAATTTCATATCTCTACTCATACTGAGTAGGAAAAGTGGTAGTGTGAAAAGGACACCGACACTGAATTGCAACTTTTGTCGTTGGAGTTCTTCGGCGCGCGCAGTTGCTTCAGAATCCGCATCAACAACGTCAAATCCGAGGGATCGGATTTTGTCAACGATTGCTGCCTCACTAAGATCAGATGGATTGAAGGTGATCGCCGCCTGCTCCGTGGCAATACTCACATTCGCTGTAAAGATACCTGCCATTTCTTCAAGACTATGCGTGATAGTGGCAGCACAACCTTCGCAATGCATGCCCGTAATGGGAAGAGTAATTTGCTGTTGCATTTTAAAGTAAAATCTAAAACACCTATACATTCTCTTTGGATTTATGGTGTTTGTAGTCGCACAATTTATTGCGCCTCTTACATTCACAGGTAGGCGCGCTTTGATGAAGATTAAGTTTTAATTCGGTAATTTTTCGTCCGCACAAGGCAGGTATCCACCTTTGCTGGCGAGGTTTCCTAACCTCGCTGGTGCAAGGTGTCTAAGTAATACTAAAACCTACTATAAATGAACAGGTTCACCAGTTTCCAAAGACTGATTCGCCGCGATAGACAGAATAGCAGTCTTCGCAGCATCAGGATACGGAGAGCGAATTGCACTACCGTCCCCAGTACGAACTGCTTCAATAAAAGTGCTATCCATATCAATTGTGCAATTATTTTCCGGGTTCCACGTTTCTTTTCCATCAGCTGTGGAAAGCACAAGAGCACGTCTCAGGTGATATTCCAACGAACCATCCTCACAGAAAATGTCTAACCCGGAACGCCGTAGTCCGTTGGTTGTAAAGCAAGCAGAGAACATAATGCCAAACACACCGCTCTCAAATTGCAAAGAGACAGCAGATGCTTCCTCAATATCGTAATCGGTATCGGGAATCAGGTCATATCTTGCAACGGCATAGACGGTTTTGACTTCACCAAAAAGATAGCGCGCCATATCAAATTCATGGGTCGTCTGCTCCATGAGTTGCCCACCAGATTTTGCTTTTTCACGCCACCATCCGCCGGGCATGCCACCCATCCAATACCCCATGAAAAAGCCAACACGTCTTGAAGCGAGCAGTTCTTGTGCCTTGTCAATAATATCAAGATAACGTTCCTGATAGCCACAGGCGGTAATGATGCCCTTGTCCTCAACTTGTGCTGCAATCTCTTTTGCTTCGTAGGCGTCCATGTGGACAGGTTTTTCCACAAACATCGGCAATCCGGCTGCAACAACAGCCTTCTCTGGTGCGCCATGTGCAAACGGTGGAATTGAGATATAAACCGCATCCAATTCTTCTTTTGCAAGCATCTCGTTATAATCCGCGTAAGCCTTGCCACCGTATTGTTCAACGGCGCGCTCCGCTTTTTCAATGACAATATCACAAAAAGCCACAAATTTGTTGCCGCCAATTTGGGTTAATTCACGCAGGTGACGATTCATGTTGCCACCTGTGCCGATAAAACCTAATCTTACGTCTGACATAAATTCTCCTATATGAAATGCAAATTACTATAAGTATTTTTAGTATTGAACTGAAAACCCATAGGCTGGATAAAGCGAACCCAACAATTATGTTGTAAATACATCATAGGTAAAAAGGTATCCTCTTCCGATGAGGATATCAAGCATAGCACAAATTTAACGGAATGTCATGTTATTTCTGTAATCCTGCGAATCCTGGATTAGACAACAAAGGCGGAGCATAGAATCTCCACCCTACCACCATAAGAACATCTTAGTTTAATTGGGGAAACGAATTCGCTGTCCAGTATGGGCAGATTCATGCAATGCGTCAATGACGCGCATGTTTCCAAGCGCATCCGCAATGGGCAAGCGGAGCGGCGTGCCGTTTTCTACTGCTTCACACAGATTTAAAATCTCAGCCGTGTATGGATTTACGCCAGTAACGCTAAAGGTTTCTCCATTGACGGTAAAGTGTGCTTCTCCTTCACTATTCCCCCATGCCGACTGAACAAAAAGTGTCCCCTTTGTACCAGCAACTTCATAACATTCCCGCCATGTCCACCCAAAACTGCAATCAAATTGCCCTGTGATACCATCGCCAAAGTCCATTGTTCCGATGAGAGTTTCCCAGACGTTGTTAATCGGTTCAAACTTACCTGTAGCCCACACAGATTGCGGTTCTTGTCCCATGACATACCGGATAATGTTGATGCAGTAGCATCCTAAGTCCATCACGGCACCGCCACCGAGATCGCCTCTTAACCGCCAATTTGTTCTATCCGTGAGGCCCGTTGAAAAAGAGGAGCGTGCATAACGAACTTCCCCGATTGCACCTTCCTCAATTTTCTCTTTTACTGCCAACGTTAACGGATGATGCCGATACATAAACGCTTCCATTAAGATGATGTTGGCGCGTTCTGTAACCTGAATCATCTGCTCAAGCTGCGATGTATTGACAGCAATCGGTTTTTCAACGAGGATTCCCTTGACGCCACAACGGACTGCTTCCAGCACATTTTTGAGATGACTTGAGGGCCACGTGGCAACCACAAGGATATCGGGGTTCTGTTTCTCCAGCATCTGTCGGAGGTCGTTGTAAGTATTTTTGACATTGTATTCAGTAGCAAAGCGCGAGAGTGCCTCAAACTTCTCATCACATGCACCGACAATCTCAATTTCTGGTACGTTTCGCCAAGCATTTCCGTGTGCGTTTGATATGCCACCGCACCCCACGATTGCGACGCGATATTTTGTTGCCATAATTCTTACCTATAACGAAGAAATCTGGACAAGTCTATTCTCTTGTGCAGAGAGATTTGCTGCGAGTGATATTTCAAGCGTTTTGACAGCATCAGTGTATGGACTCAATATCTGGGACGCATCACCGCTACGGACTGCGTTTACAAAAACTTCATCAATGGTAGGACCGGGTTCTGTTTTATCCACCCATTCCCCATTTTCCTGTACAGAGACTCTTGCTGGATTCCAATTCAGCAACTCGCCTTCATATAGGATGTCAAGCACATTGGCGTTGTTCCAACCACCAGCATAAGCCCATGCGGCTGTCATTGAACCGACAACGCCATCAGTAAATTGGAGGTTTACACAATTGCTATCGGGGCAATCAATCTCTTTCAGGAAGCGATTTGCTTGCATCGCATAGACAGATTCCACCTCACCAATAAGATTGCGCATCATATCAATTGTGTGTGTTGCTTGTTCCACTAATTGGCCACCAGACTTGTTCCATTGGCGTAGCCAACCTTCAGGATTACCGCGTCCGCTGCCGCACCAATACTTGCCAACAACCATGTTAATTGTCTTTCCTGCAAGGATTTTCTGCGTTATCCGCGTTGAACCGAGATAACGGAGTTGGTAGCCGACACATGTTATCAATCCTGCTTTGGTTACCGCAGCTTCAACCTCACGGGCGATGTCCATGTTGATCGCTACCGGTTTTTCAACGAAGAACGGTAAGCCACGTTCAATCACGTCTAATTCGGGTTGACCGTGTGCGAAAACGGGGAGACTCAGATAGATAGCATCAAGGTCATCCCGTTCTAACATTGCGCGATGCTCTGTATACGGATCCGCGTTGTGTTTTTCCGCTGCATTTTGTGCTTTTTGTGGCACAATATCACATATCGCAACGACATTCGCGCCTTCCATCTCAGATAACCGATTCATGTGACCATTCGCATTGCCACCCGACCCAATAAAACCAATTTTAATTTCTTTCATATTTTACCTTTCTGTTCGCAAATTCAAAGCTGCAGATTATTCGTTGCTTTGAAGATTATAGTTTGTTGTTACGCGCGCCTTAGTCAACGCGCTTTAAAATTAACCTGTAATGCCTTTTCAATATCTTCACGGGGATGAATTCCGAATTGTTCCTCAAAATTCCTGTCAAACGCATCTTCTTCGTCTGGATCAGGCTGAAGTGGGAGTTGAATCGGTTGCCGATTTGACTGGACAGAACGGCGTGCTGCGATAACCATCTCCTGGTCTGCCCTACCCATTTCACCTGTCCAAAGCGGTTGTGCGTCCTCTCGGACAGCGCGCCCGATACCGTCAAGCATTGTCGCAAGTGAAATACCGCCCTCGGAGATTTGGGTCTGCCGATAAGGATTTAGCCACTCAACCGTGCCGCCAAGTGATTCAGGAAGTTCAACAAAAATACGCTGCAGCACCTTATCCTCGCCATATTCTCTCTGGAATTCGTAGGTTTGTGCTCTTCCTGCGTTTTGGCTAACATCTTCATCTGTGCAAACGTTGACAGTTTCACCGCCAGAAGCACCTTGGTTACCGTTTGTGATAATTGTGCCGCGTTCACCGCATGTCTCAAACCCGACAAGTCTGTTCCGTCCGAGACATCCATTCTTGTTGCCTACCATTGCGATGCCGAGTCCACCATTGTCAAAATCAACAGCGTAAAATTCAAGACCTTCCCGATTGAAATCTCGTTTTGCTCTGTCAACATAAGGCACAACAGGCATTGAATGTCCGATGCTACTTACCGTTATTGGTGCTGCGTTCAGCCGACACCGGATTGCTGCAAGACCGTGGTACCCAGTCGTGGAAAACAACCGATAGCATTTATGCACCTTGCCAATTATACCTTCCTGAATAAGCTTGCAGACAAACTGTTCCACAGGAACAAAGGGAAAATTCTCGGATGTCTGAAGTTTGACACCATTCTCAGCAGCCGCTGCTATCATCATATCCATCAAACCGAGTGTCGGGGCAAGCCCTGTTTCAACGTTATGTGAAATACCACAACGTGACAGATAGCAGGAAACGATATGATGTAGCGGTGCAGGCACAACAACATCACAAACATCAGGCGACATTTCGTCAACGAGTTTGCGGACGTCGGTATATGCCTTTACACCGACTCTTGCTGCACCCACCTCCGCTGATTCTTGATGGGCGTCACACACAGCAACGACTTCGAAAGTATCTTTTAGTGCAGCAGCAGTTGATAGATGTGCTGAACCGCGGCGTCCGTGACCGATTAATGCGTATTTTAAACGTGACATTTCTTTTTAACCTTCTGGGAATTGGAAATCGCTCCTACTATTTGAGGATTAGCATTTTACGCGTGGCAGTAAAATTCCCAGCAGTAAGCGTGTAGAAATACACACCACTTGCCACCTTTTCACCGAATTCATTTTTACCATCCCAATATGCTGCACGGGAACGGTTCTGATAAGTGCCAGCAGGCAAATGTCCTAATGCAAGTGTCCGAACCAATTTACCATTAGCAGCATGGATAGAGATGCTCACATCAGATGGTGCAGCTAATTGATACGGTATCCACGTCTCCGGATTGAACGGGTTTGGGTAATTCGCAAGCAATGCAGTCTCTTTTGGCATCAAATTTTGTAAAATTTGTTCCAACACCTGAATTCCCCGTTGATATGAAAGCAGATCCGGCTTTTGTGATATTTCTTGCTTAGCATGCGTTAGCCACTCCTGCACCTGTGCTGCGGTCAGCTGTTCTCTTGAAATTGATTGTATAGAAGGTGCTGCTTCTATATTTTGCAATGCATTTGCAATCAAATAGAGGTCCAAAAGGTTCACAGCACCATCACCGTTCAGATCAGCAGGACTCTCACCAGATTCACCAAAGCTTGATGCTATCAACACGACATCAAGTATATTCAAAACACCATCGTTGTTAACATCTGCAAATACTGTGAGAACTTGCTCTACACTCAGCGGAAGTGGAAATGCCCACAGAATGACAGTGCCGTCGACACTTCCGCTTGCAATAGTGCTGCCATCGGGACTAACAGCGACACTCGTGATAAAATATGTATGACCTTCAAGAGTTTTCAGCTGCTCCCCTGTGGCAGTGTCCCACAAACGTATCGTTGCGTCATAACTTCCACTAACGAGTACTTTACCATCTGGACTAAAAACGATACTTGTAGCATTTGCAGGAAGATCCGTCGGCACGTCCCCTGTCAATTCTTCCGGTGCGTCTAACGGGATTTCGCGATCAAGAGGTCTGCGAAATGTTTGTAGTAGATCCGCCGTAGCGACATCCCATAAAGATACTGTGTCGCCACCACCGCTGGCAAGTTTAGTCCCATCTGGACTAAACGCAACTGCCCAAACATCATCCTCATGTTCGCTGATTGTGTGTATAACATCGCGTGTTCCGAGATCCCATAAGATAACCCTATCGTCACGGCTGCCACTCGCAAGCATAGTCCCATCCGGACTAAACGCAAGCGTTTCGACACCTGCCTCATGCTCCCAAAAACCTCCCATGTATCGTCCAGTGGCAACATGCCATAAACGGATACTATCGTCCTCACTACCACTTGCGAGTATACTTCCATCTGGACTGAATGCAAGGCTGATCAGATAGGACCAATGTCCTCTGAGCGTCTTGATGTGTTCACCTGTAATTGCATTCCATAAACGGACGGTATTATCTTGGCTGCCACTTGCGAGTGTTTTGCCATCTGGACTGAACACAACAATGTCAACATCATCTTGGTGTCCAATGAGCGTATGCCGAAGCTGTCCTGTATCAGCGTCCCAGAGGCGGATAGTTTTGTCCCAACTCCGGGTGGCAAGGATTCTGCCATCAGCACTATAGGTTACACTCGCAACAGCATCAGTATGTCCGGTAATGGTTTTGAGGTGTTTCCCTGTGATAGGATCCCATGAACGTATTGAGGCATCCCACGCCCCACTGGTAAGCACCGAGCCATCCGGCGTGAAAGCAAGCCCAAAGACGTCAGCTGTATGTTCAGTGATTGTGTGTAAAGGTTCACCTGTGGCTGCATTCCACACGCGGACGGTGTCGTCTTCACCCGCACTTGCCAGAATACTCCCATCTGGACTAAATCTCATATCATAAATATGAGACGTATGTCCAAGAAGTGTCTGTTTGATTGTCCAAGTAGTTGTATCCCATAGATGGATAACGGCGTTCAAATCTCCGCTGGCAAGCGTTTTTCCATCGGGACTGACCACAACACTTGCCACGTTATCTCTATGTTCTTCAAGCGTTTGCAGTAGCTCTCCTGTGGCAGCATCCCATATTCTGATAGTATCGTCTCGACTGCCACTAATAACGGTGCTGCCATCAGCACTGAAAGCAACGCTGTTGAGACCATCCGTATGTCCACGTAGTGTCCGCAGAAGTTCTCCGGTTTGAGGATTCCACAAACGGACGGTTCTATCTCTACTGCCACTTGCGAGCATGGACCCATCAGGACTAAAAACGAGGCTACGGACACTCCGCCAATGGTTGTCAAGGGTTTGAAGGATTTCACCCGTTTCAGTATCCCACAAACGAATAGTCCCGTTCGCACTTCCACTGGCAAGGATACTTCCATCGGGAGAATAGGTAAGTGCTGAAACACCCCATCCAAATCCATTCAATAATGTAATTTCTTTATCGGTTGCTGTGTCATAAATCCAAACACCAAGAGTGCCGCAAGCAGCAAGCCGTGTGCCATCGGGTGAGTATTGAATTTCATATAACCAGCCTTTTCCCAGGCGTTTCGTTGCGCCTGCAGGTAGATGCCATTGTGGCGAATCTTGGGCGAAAATGTTGGGTTGATAGAGGATTGAACTGATAAACAGTGTTAAAAAAATGTAAAATTGAGTTTTTTTCAAAATAAAAATTCTCCTTTCTTGATAAGTGCGATTTGAATCGAAACCTTTCCGGTAAATATGGGAACAGATCACTGAGTTCCGCTTTGGCAAGTTTGTATCCTGTGAGTTCACTATCCTTGCCTTTTAGACAATATTGTTGATAAATTATACATATTCTGATATAATTTTTCCACAAAAAAGTAAACCTAATAGTAGTTTTAAAAGCAAAAATGAGGTATGAGCAACATGTCTACACATCGTCTCTATTATGGGGATAACCTTGCGATACTTCGGGAGCATATTGATGACGAAAGCATCAATATGATTTACATTGATCCACCGTTTAATACTGGAAAGCTACAGCAACGCACTGAAATACAGGTTGAACGGGACGATCAAGGTGACCGGGTAGGGTTCCAAGGCAAGACATATAAAACTCACAGAGGGAAAACCAGGCGCTACTCTGATAAGTTCAAAAGTTCGGATGCCTATCTCGCGTTTTTGCGTCTCCGTTTTGAAGAGGCATATAGAGTCTTGCACTCACAAGGCAGCTTTTTCCTACATATTGACTACCGTGAGGTGCATTACTGTAAAGTAATACTTGATGAGATTTTTGGACGAGAATCATTTATGAACGAGATTATCTGGGCTTACGATTTTGGTGGAAGGTCCAAATCTCGATGGTCCGCCAAGCACGATAACATCTTGTGGTACGCTAAAACACCGAAACATTATACTTTCAATTTTGATGAGATGGATAGGATTCCGTATATGGCACCGGGATTGGTGGGTAAAGAGAAAGCGGCGCGAGGTAAAACACCAACGGACGTGTGGTGGCATACAATTGTTAGCACCAATGGGCAAGAAAAAACGGGTTATCCGACACAAAAACCGCTTGGAATTCTTAATCGTATCGTCAAGGTACACTCATCCCCTGGTGATACACTTTTAGATTTTTTTGCCGGTAGTGGGACGCTTGGAGAGGCAGCAGCAATGAACAACCGCGCCTCAATTTTGATTGATAATAACATCTCCGCTATCAGAAGCATCATGACCAGGTTAGCAATGTTTAGCATTGAACTTGTCAATGCTGATTACAAAACATTGTAGAGACATAGTTTATATTGAATCTTAGTTTATACGAACAATGAAAAAATGTTTCTATCCTTAGCAAGTTTAAATGTCTCTGTTAAAATAAATGGTACATCCAAGGTAAGTAGTCAACAAGAGTATTATTAGTAAATTCAATAGAATAATCTAAGTTGCCACCTATTTGCGAATGCTCTTGTAGGAGGGGTTTGTAGCCCCGATTTATAACAGAAAACGTAAGTATCAGCGGAAATATCTTGTTTTTTTTTAGTAAAAAGCAGTGTCCGCCATTTCGAAATCTTGTAAGTAGCAACTTAGGTTAGAATAGGCATCGGAGGCATCAAAATGAAAAAACTAAAGCAAATTTCAGAACAGATTAAAGAGAACATTGACCAATTTATAGAAGCAGCAGAAAACAACAAAACTCCTCTTGAAAAAACTATCGTTGATATGAAAAAACGGATAGTGGAGGCGAAAGAACTTGTGGCTACAGCGATTGCGGAATTGCAAAGACTCAAACGCACTCATCAGGAAGCTGTTAATACGGCAGGGATATGGGCTAAAAAAGTAGACGCTGCGTTGCACAATAGTAATAAAAAGCGCGCAACTGAAGCTCGTCTGTGTGAACAACAGTACCTGCAACGCACAAATGATTTAGAACAGCAAATTCATGCCCAGGAAGCAGTTGTAGCAGACCTTAAAACGGCTCTCAGCGAATTTTATCAACAATTCCGAAACACAGTGGAACGTGCAGAAACGCTGTCTCAACGCCAAAAACAGGCGGAAACGCTCGCAGAATTCTATAAATTATTGGCAGAATTTGATCTGTCTGACGAGAATATCGTATTTCGACAAGCTGAACAGGAGTTGAAAGAAACAGAAGCTAAAGCGAAAATGTGGGAAGCACGAAACCGCCGCACTCAAGTTAAAACAGAAACGCTTACAGAGGAATCTGAGTTGGACGCAGCTCTCGCAGCACTCAAAGAAGATATACTTGGCAGTAGTCAAAATGATTGAAACCTCAAATCTGACGAAATATTTCGGTAAATTGTGTGCTGTAGATTCGCTGATGCTGTATGTAGACTCTGGGGAAATATTTGGTTTTCTCGGTCCTAATGGCGCAGGTAAGACAACCACAATCAATATGCTAACGGGGTTGCTTCGTCCTACATCTGGCACAGCAACACTTGGCGGGTACGACATACAAAAGCAGAGTTTACAAGCAAAAGCGATACTCGGTCTTATGCCAGATACACCACAACTTTATGAAGCATTAAGTGGTAGGCAGTTTGTACGAATGATAGCCGATTTATATGAAGTGCCGCCACAACAAGCTGAAAATGAGATGGGGATGATGCTTGAACAACTTGAACTTGCTGATGCTGCTGATGACCAGATCAAAGGATATTCTTACGGCATGCAGAAGAAAATTCTGCTCATCTCTGTCCTTATACATCATCCAAAAATCCTTTTTCTTGATGAACCTACGAGTGGATTAGATCCGAGAAGTGCGCGCACTGTTAGGGAAATTTTACGCGAACGATGTGAGCAGGGATGTACAGTTTTTATGACAACACATATCCTTGAAATTGCGGAACGTATTTGCGACAGAGTCGGCATTATCAGTAAGGGGCGACTTATAGCTGTCGGAACATTGTCCGAATTACAAAAAAAGAAACGAGAATTACGCACACAACCTACAGATTTTGACCCACATCGGACAGAGACATTGGAGGATATTTTTCTTGACCTTACTGCGGATGCTTAAGGGATAAAGTTGAAGAGACACATAATTTTAGACATAGGCTATAAACTTTATAGTGAACTTTAGTTGTAGCACAAACTGTATGAAGTTTAAGTTATTAATTCGGTAATTTGGCGAGGTTAGGAAACCTCGCCAGCAGCAGGTGTACATCTCTGCTGGCGAGGTTTCCTAACCTCGCTAAATTACCCAATTTATTTTTTAATCTTCATTTAGTTTGTGCCGATGAGACGTAAACTGTATGAAGATAAATTTATTAATTCGGTAATTTTCGGTTCATACGAAACACGTTTACCTTGCTGCTGGCGAGGCGGGGAATGCCTAAAGGGCATTCATACCGTTGATTTCTTCCTAACCTCACCAAATAGCCGAATTATTTTCTTAATCTTTGGACAGATTATGCTACATAGTGCAACTTAGGTTATGTTAGAGACCGATGTTAAAAAACATAAAAATTTTGTTAAAAGCAGATTGCCTTGGATGGTTGAACAGTTTAAAACACGACAAACAGGCATGGCGTAAAAACGTTTTAAAAGGTATTGGATACCTCATTTTTATCGTTGCCTTGTCTGTCCTGGGTTATTCCCTTTTCTTGCACTTGCGGTCTACTGATGCCCCTCCGCCGCTACTTTTAAGCGTGATTAACGGTTTCATGGTGTTCGGAATTATTGTGGTTGCGAAAGAATTAATGGAGAGTTCGTTGAAAATCTTGTATGAAGCCCCAGACAGTGCTTTGTTACACGCTGCGCCAATTAAACCTGTAGCAATCTTCGGATATAAGTTCATTCATATTATTGCGACCCGATTTTTGAGCATGCTCTGTTTTTTGGGACCACCGTGGGTAGCATTCGGAATTATATTTGAATTGCCGTGGTATTTTTATATAGTGCTGTTTCCTGTGTCCGTGTGTCTGCTTGTCCTTATTGCGAGTTATGTTACCATCAGCGTGATGGTGATTGTCCGGTTCTTTTCATCTGCGGGTTTGCTTGCTACACTAAAGGTTATTGGAACAGCAATAGGTGTGGCAGTAGGTTTTTTGCTATCATTTTCGCTTTTTGCCGGGGCTGATGCAGTACCGATAAAACGTTTTATTCTCGATTGGGCTTCTACCAAAACAGGCAGTGCAGCTGCAACGTGGTATCCACATGAATGGATCGGGAAATTCCTATTAAGTTGGACAACCGAAGTTGCGTTATGGATTAGGCTGCGATGGGTATTCGGAGGGTTAGGAATAAGCCTTGTTTCAATAGGATTAGCAGTGGGCACAGCACAAGGAATATACCAACACGGATGGGAAAAAATTCGCCAATTAAAAACGAAACGTAAACCTGCACGGAACAATAATCATCCTACTGCTTCAAACCTTAGCAGCACATTTGTTACACTCGGACGTGGGAAAGTCCAATCTCTGATGCTAAAGGATTTTCTAATCTTTATCAAGCATAGTGGACGGGTGATTGCAATTGTCATGCTAACGTTCTTTTTGGCAATTCATATTGGTGTACTGCTTGCGGGTGGAAGCGGTGCTGATGAGAATGCATCCAAAATTCTCACTGGTCAAGTCCTACTTTATAGCTTACTTATTACCTTCGGTATGAGTTGCAATGGACTGCGAGATGAAGCGAAAACATGGTGGATGTTGAAATCCGCACCTGTCACACCTAATCTAATATTCACGAGCAAATTTATGACGACTTTGTTATGTGCGTTGATATATGCGGAATTTTGGTCATTAACTGCTGTGATTCTACTCGGAATTCCGACACACAATTGGGTTCCAGTGCTACTCACACCGATCGTAACGCTTCCAGTTGCATGTGCATTGAATACGATGATCGGGACACTGCCGTGGATGGCAGAATTGACACATCAACCGAAACCGGTTTTAAGAGTCTTAACCTTCACTGTGACACTTTTTATTGATGTCGTATGTGTCATCGCCCCTATAATTGCATGGTGGACAAAGAATATTGTGGTTTTTTTCGTCCTAATCATTTTGTTTGCGTGCGTGTTTGTGATGTCTTATAGGTCCGGAATAACTAACCTTCGCAAGTTGTTGGTTGCACAGGTATAACATTCAAACTTGTTGTGTGGTTTAAACCTCATCAGTAAGTTTGTACATAAAAGAGAGATATATGATAATACAATATGAAGGCATAACACCAAATATCCATTCCTCTGTCTTCGTTGCTCCGGGAGCAATGATAATTGGCGATGTAAAAATCGGTGAAGAATCAAGTGTCTGGTTCAACTGCGTGCTACGAGGAGACTTAGAACCGATCCACATCGGATGCCGCACCAATATTCAAGATGGCACGGTAATACACATGGATAAAGAGATTCCATGCCTTATCGGTGATGATGTCACCGTCGGACACGGTGCTATTCTCCACAGCTGCGCTATTGAGAACGAAGCACTGATTGGAATGGGGGCGATCCTACTAACAGGCTGCAAAATCGGTGAACGGGCAATTGTTGCTGCCGGAACGCTTGTACGTGAAGGTCAAGAAATTCCGCCTGGGACAGTTGCAATGGGAGTGCCAGCAAAAGTCCGAAGAGAAGCTACCGAGGCAGAACTTGAACGCGTCCGAAACGGTAAAGATGATTACGTTTTACGCGGCAGATTAATGAAAGAAAGTTTGAAAGTTTAGTTCACATATTTATTCCTACTCACAGGTTTTAAAAAGGAGAAGTTATGGCAAAACACACATGTTTGATGATTGGTGGTAGCGGTATGGCTGGTGGTTGGATTCACAACTTCAGAAGTAATTTCAGTGACCGCGTTGAGATTATAGGTTTGGCAGATGTAAAAACAGATGTCCTTAAAAATCAGGGTGAGGCGTTAGGGCTGAATTCTTCGCAACTATTTACAGATTTCAATGAAGCGTGTGCAACGGTGAAGGCAGATTTTTGTGGCGTTGCAACCCCACCGAAATTCCACAGTCCAGCAGCAGTGGCAGCGATGGAAAACGGCATGCCTGTCATCTGCGAAAAACCGATTGCAGATACTTTAGACGCAGCAAAGGCGATGGTGCGTACATCACAGAAAACGGGGTTGCCTTGTGCGATTATCCAAAATTATCGTTATGCAAATAATAAACAGGAATTAGTGCGTATCCGTGAGGAAGGCAGGTTAGGACGGCTCCAACACATTGTTGGCAGATACGCTTGTGATTATCGGCGCTATCTCTCATGGGGTGTGGATTGGCGTCACGATATGGATTTTAGTTTGCTTTTTGAGGCATCAGTGCATCACCTTGATATGCTTCGATTTCTCTCTGGTGGAGATTGTGAAATCCTGGTCGGTTTCGGTTGGAATCCGGAATGGTCAAGTTTTAAGCATTTTTCAAGTGGATACTATTTAATGCGGATGGATAACGGTGTCCACACCTCCTATGAGGGAAACAGCTCTGCAGCAGGAACTATTAATTGTTGGAATGGTGAACATTACCGCGCTGAATTTGAGGAGGGAGCAGTCGAAATTGCGGGTGGAAACCAGATGACTATTCATCGTGTCGGCGGTGAGAAAGAGGTTTACGAGGCTCCCGGTATCCCTTATTATGCACACCAACATCTGTTTGATGAGTTCCTCAATTGGCTTGAGGGTGGCAAACCTTCTGACACACGGATTGAGGACAATATCAAGAGTTTTGTTCTCGTCATCGCTGCGATGGAAACGACAGTTGATGGCCAACCCAAGCACATTGCGGATTTTCTAAGTGATTTGGATCTCTAAATAGTGTAGGTTAGATTAAACCGTAAATGTCAATTTAAGGAATGAATTCATTTTGTAGGAGTTCGGAGGTGTGTTGTCTGAATCACTGATTTTCGCGGATTACACAGATGACGCGAATTTTAAGAGTATGGGCTTTTGTAGTCGCGCAATTTATTGCGCCTCTTACATTTTGTTGAGGGTCTTGTAACCCTGGCAATATATTAAGCTTACAAATCCCACCTATAAGAGAGACGCTAATTGACTCCTATGGGGCAGAGCGAAACCTAATATTGAACTCACGTTATCACAGGTATATACTGATGTACAATGAAACCCCAGAAATACCGACTGTTCTTGAGGACATCCCAGAATCTGAACAGCATGCGTTACTTGAAAAACTGGCACAATGGATCGTGCGCCGAAGTCTAACCGCGCCAGCTATCCTTTTTCTTGAGACTGGCAAACCGCTAAACTTTTTGGGATCGCAATTGTTGATTGCATTTAGTCCTTTTGTGCAGGCGTTTTTCAAAGGGGATCAATACCATAAAATCGCGCTCATCCTTGAAAAAGATGAAAACGTCGAATTACTCATACAACTTATCGAAAAATCCGAAGGATAATACATGAAATAGGAGAAGTTTGATGGCTGTTGAACTGAGAATGCTCCAAATGGATCAGACAATGACAAAGGGAAAAATCGGAAAATGGCTTGTAAAGGAAGGTGATACTGTTACAGAAGGGCAACCGCTGTTAGAAATTGAAACAGATAAGGTTGTCCATGAACAGGAATCGCCTGCTGATGGTGTTATTGCACAAATTCTTCCAGAAGAGGGCAGTGATGTGCCTGTTAATGCACTGTTAGCGATTATCGCTGCGCCGGGTGAAGCGGTTGAACGGGTTGAAGTAGATACCATGGTGGAAGCACAAGAGTCCGATGAACCTGAGCAGACTACTACCACACCTTCAGCACCAATTAAAACGCAACCTCAACCGACAACACCAGCAGCAAAAAACATTAAAGCATCACCAGCAGCAAAACAACTTGCTGAAAAACTTGCTATTGATCTCACACAAGTAAAAGCCTCTGGTCCCGGTGGTCGTATTCTTGAAAGTGATATTCATCGCTATATTGAAACGAGGGGACCGACTCCGGCTGAATCGACCCGTCTTAAAGCCTCACCACTCGCGCGCCGATTAGCGAAGGAATTTGGACTCGACCTCGTTTCAATTTCAGGTTCCGGACCTGATGGCAGAATAGTCCGTGATGACGTATTGCAAGCCGCCGATGAAATACCCGCACATGTATTTCGTACTGAACCTGCTGCTTCAGAAGTTATTGAACTCAGCGGCATTCGCAAAATCATCGCCGAACGTATGACAATGAGCGTTCAAACGAATGCAAGTGTCACGCTTCACACCGAAGTTGACGTAACAACCCTTGTTGAATTACGCGGATTATTCAACGAAGAATTACAGAAGAGAGAGGTAAGTCTTACCTATACTGACCTGCTTGTAAAGATTGTCGCAACTGCCCTGCGGGAACATCGACCGCTCAATGCTACGCTCACAGACGAAGGGATTCACATGTTAGCGGACATCAACATCGGAGTGGCAGTAGCATTGGAAGATGGTCTTGTTGTGCCGGTTGTCCGCAATGCCGATCAGATCGGTTTAGCTGCTATCTCTGAACAGATAAGAACTTTAGCTGAAAAGGCACGCAACAATCAACTTACACCCAGTGAACTGCAAGGCGGCACCTTTACCCTAACGAATCTTGGTAATTTTGGGATTGATGCGTTTACACCTATTATCAATCCACCTGAGTGTGCGATTCTTGGTGTAGGACGTATTGTCAAAAAGCCGGTTGTTCACAACGATGAAATCGCTATCCGGAGCATGTTGGCATTAAGTTTGACGTTTGATCATCGTATAGTTGATGGGGCACCTGCTGCACAGTTCCTGCAAACAGTGTCTCAATACATTCAGAACCCATATCTATTGCTTATATAGGAGAAATATTCATGAGAAAATGGATCTGTTTATTCGTCTCATTATCTCTGTTTACAGTTGGGTACGCACAAGAAACAGGTTTAGATGGCTTGCTCGCCTCTGATACTAATGCGGATGGAATAGTAAATATTCTTGATTTGACGTTTGTTGCTTCTTACTTTGGTGAAGCACTTTCTGAAGATCAGCATCCTAATCCAGATGTGAACGGCGACGGAACCGTAAACATTCTTGACCTTACACTGGTCGCGAGCTACTTCGGTAAGTATTCTGGTATTCCGCTTAAATTAACCGATAAAACATTTGACAATGTTGTGCGTAACACAAAACTCCCCATTTTGGTCGAATTTAAGTCTGATTCCTGAATCTACTGTTTATTGATGAGACCGGTGGTCTCTGAAATTGCATTAGAATATCGTGACGTTTTCGTCGTAGCAAAATTAGATGTGAACGACAATCCAGAAAAAACAGCAGCGTATCACATCCGTGGGACACCGACATACATTTTATTCTACGAAGGAAACATTGTGAAAACAATTATCGGTGCGATGCCGAAGGAGAGATTGGTAAAACAGATTCTTGACGGGTTAGCTACGGTGATAGAACCACCACTCACACAGGAGCAGGCAGACGGCGAATAGTGCTGTCCATTGCCATATTTCTCGCGTGAGAGGTTGTATCAGATTTTTTTCGTTTACTCGTTCTTGTGAGTTTGATTCTATTTTTGGAAATGGAAGTGCGGATTCAGTAGCGTCAAGTAAATTAACTGCAAACCGTTCAAACGGAGAACCATCAACAAGTACGGCGTAAACCCCGATTTGGTCTGTTTCTGTGAACACTTCACTGTCTAATTCAACTGTGGTACTATCAGGTTTCTTCACCTGAATATTGGGGTTTTCCACAGTCGGTAAATCAATTTTCAATTGTTCTCCTGTCCGAAATATTTGCCTTGTTCTGTCTGTTTGAATTGTAAGCGGCTTTATCGGGGCAGCTCTGGATTCAAGCCACGCTAAGCATCGGTACATAAATATTGGGACATCTGGAATAGTTGTGAAAAAAGAAGAAATTCCTGGATTGAACGCATCAAATTCAAAAACCAAAAATTGCTTGCTTGTCTCAGTACCAAACCATACTAACGCCCCCCTTTCGGATTCAATAAGCGAATTTCCCCAGAGTGGCAATTCTCTCCGCACAGATTCCTTTACCTGTAATCCCATAATAGATACGTCCTGCATAATTGGGTGGGTTTTATTCTCTTTGATAACAGAAACAGGCGTCGTGACGATTTCAACAGAGGGGGCTGTCATAAACGGCAATTCCGTTTGCGAATTGATAACGATTATACTCTCTGTGCCGGAAAGGTTTAGAAAATCATGTTTCGCAGGGATTCCACCGTGAAAAATGATGGCATCCACATCACCCGGACCGTGGTATTCATCTGTAGAGACTGTCTGTAGTTCAACATGGTTTCCGTAACTTCTCAAAAGATCTGTTAGAAAAGGTTGATCTCTATCACTAACAAGCAGTATTCGAAATTGTTTTTGCGGGTTAAGGATTGCCCACGCGTTGTTGTCCAAATCAAAATCATCAGCAACATCAACAAGGACGAGACTAATTGCGACACCATCTAACCCTTCCGCATTGATAGAAAACAGAACAGATTTTACCTCTCCAGCAGGAATTACCAAAGTTTTTTCATCAATTGCTGTTCCACCTTCAAGTGCTAACGCAATGTCTATTTTTTTCTCCGTCCCTGTCCAATTTTGGATTCCCGCGAGAATTGTATATTGATTAGCAATTCTTTCCACACTGAATTGCACAATACCGATATTTTCTGCAGCATCCCCGATCGCGATTTTGCTAATAGGCACAAGCGTATCCGGCGGCAGATTTTCAAATGAATCGCTAATAAAAAAAATCTGATCATTCGGAGAGTCAGCATAACGCTTTGCATGATTAAACACTGATGTCAACTCACCAACTGCATGTGTTGACGCGATATTTTGCACGGCACGCCGAAGTTTATCTTTATCTGTAGTAAATGCTTGTTGAATATAAGACTTCGGAGCATGCGTTGCCATAAGCATCATGCCCCCACTTGCAGAAATCTGATTGATGTGTTTCAATACTTCCTGTTTTGCAAGTGACAATCGGGTTTCTCCCATCTCCTGTGACTGCATACTTGCCGAATTGTCAACGATAAAAATTATTTTGCCATGAATTATACCGGGAATTTGTAACGCTGGACGCGCTACACTTATGATTATGACAAGTAAAAACAGACTTTGTAAAATCGGTAGGAGTAGATTCCGAAGACGTTGAAAAGGGACATTTGCTTTTTGATCCTCTGCACTTGCGCGCCAGAGCATCATACTCGGTACAACATAACGTTGTCGACGCAGCTTCAGAAAGTGCAGCGCAATTACGATAGGGATAATTCCTAACAGATAAAACGCAGCCGGGTTCAGAAAAGCCATTTTCAATATCGGGAGTTAAATCGACAGAACACAAATTAACTGAAGTTTCAGAAAATAAATCGGTACTTTGGCGAGGTTAGGAAGAAATCAAGGGTATGAATCATGGCGAATGCCATACGGGGAATCATGCAGCATGCCACACGCGCATGCTGCCACGCGCATTCATACCGTTGATTTGGCGCATTCGTCTTTAGGCATTCCCCACCTCGCCAGCAGCGGGTACACCTACATTGGACAGAAAGGACCGAAATTAATTAAGCTTCGAACAGTTTGTGCTACTTAAGAGATATGTTTACATTTCAATAAACAACAATCCCCGCACCATCACGTTGACGAGGTAAGAAATCATGGCGAATACCACACGGGGAATCATGCAGCATGCCACACGCGCATGCTGCCACGCGCATTCATACCGTTGATTTCTTCCTAACCTTGCCAATGTCCAGATAATTGTGGATTTCACTATAAGCTATTGAAGTAAAGGTGTGGACTGTGTTTCTTCGGGAGTAGATGAAGATTCTCCATTCTCTCTTTCGTTGAGATTCTTGATAACCTCCTCCGCATCCAATTTGCCGACTTCACCATAATTTTGCAAACGTTCACAAGCTTCACGAACTTTATCATATTCATCAAGTTCCAAATAGATATTCGCCAAGTTCTTGTGCATTTCACGAAAAACGCCAGGCCAATTCCGCTCACCTTCCTTTTCAACAATACGCGTCGCATTTTCTATAGCAGTGTCAACGATATTGTTAAGTTCTGCTTTTTCTGAGGCTGAAAAAGGGGCGTTTTCCTGTTTCTGTTTCTCGTTATAGGCA
Organism: Candidatus Poribacteria bacterium; assembly: GCA_965221425.1. Taxonomy (GTDB): domain Bacteria; phylum Poribacteria; class WGA-4E; order WGA-4E; family WGA-3G; genus MSPOR6. The sequence goes on from OZ244889.1 coordinate 4,908,380, forward strand.
CGCAAAGCACTTAAAGCTTTGTCACATTGGTTGTAAGTTTTTTCAATGCTCAAGACACCTTCAAAGATTTTCGATAAAAACCCAAATTTCATATAAATAGGTCTCGTTGGTATAAGGGTATCAAATTAAAAAGATTCTTTCAGTTGTCCCCAGGTAACTGCTAACTTGTTTTTCGCTTCCACAGCGAGGACACCAGCAACACCAAGTTCCATTGAAGCTTTAACCTCTTCTTCAGTCAATGCCTTTGAATAGATGACGACTTCATCAATAATCGCATCTTCAACCGGGTGAGTGTTTGGACCTTCACCTGCACCGACGAAAATTTGTGCTTGTTGAAACTTTCTAAACTCAATGTTTTCGTCTTTTGAACCGATGAATTCACCGTTAATGTATATTTTTCCATCTTTTCCATTAGCGACTAAAACATAGTGATACCATTCTTTTAGTTCGAATGTGAAGTTGCCGAGACTTTTGTCTTTGTGATGACCAGCATCCCAAAACGGATTAAAATTAGGGTTTGCCATCATGCGAAATTCGCAGCATCCAGCATCTATGGTCTCAATTGAGACGATGCCATCATAAGCGTTGTGGCTATTCAGATAAAACCATGCTTCCATTGTAACCTCACCATTTTCACCGATGGGAACGACAAAATCGTTAGCAGGACTCAATTGGACTACGCCGCCGTTTAGGTGGATCGCTTTTCCAAATTGTCCATCAACGAGTTTACCTTTGCCAGTTAATTTGGCATCGTTCCCATTGCCAGAGTCGTCCTTGAATATGTCTCCATCAAGTTTATCAAAAGAGTAGTAAACTAAAATATCATCCTGTTCAACAGCATCAGTGGAACTAACAGCGAAAATTAACATCGCTACAAATCCTAACAAAAGTAAATTTCTAAGCACGTTTTTTGCCTCCTTCAAATTTTTAGTAAAACTATTGTAGCAGAAGTGTAGAAAGGTGTCAACAAGTTTATTTCGAGTCCCACAGGACTTACGCATTTCTTCTTAAAGTCCCACTGATAAGGGGATTTAGGGGGTTAAATAATAGGAATAGCGACTTTTAACCCCTTAACCCCTCCTAACCCCCTTATATGAAGTTTAAATAAATATTTCGGTAAGGGGCGAGGTTAGGAAGAAATCAACGGTATGAATGCGCGTATGGCATTCCCCGCCTCGCCAGCAGCAGGTGTACATCTCTGCTGGCGAGGCGGGGAATGCCATACGCGCATTCATACCGTTGATTTCTTCCTAACCTCGCAAAATTATCCAATTTATTTGTAATCTTCATTCAAGGGGGCGTAAGTCCTATATAACTTAAAAGTTTTTTGTAACCTTTTTGTGTGATTTCTGCACCTACTATACAGACGTACAGAATGTGTGTTTGTGTATTTATGTGAGTATTAGTTCAATTTGGGAGCAAGATATCTGTTTATCTCCCGATTTTTAGACATAAATTGTTGTATATGTAGCCAAAAAGGCAAATCAGGTGCAATCTAATACAGGTAAGAGCAATGCAGAACTTGTGCGATCTTACCAATCTGGTAATAAAGAAGCATGGAATGAACTCTGTATAGAATACGGACCGAGACTTGCCAATTTCTTTCGCAATTGGCAGATCGAAAATACGGCGGATGTTCAAGACCTCGTCCAAGAAACACTCCTTGCTGCAATGGAAGGTGTACACACAATCGAGGATCCTCAGAGTTTCAATTCTTGGATATTGACCATCGCTACCAGAGAAAGGATAAGCTGGCTCACAAAGCAGGAAAAGCGTGAGTCTTATCTGCCTTCCGAAGATGAGTTCATAGAAACAACACCTGTGTATTTGGGGCCTGAGCACATCGCGGTTAACAACGAATATCTTCAAATAGTGATAGATTTGATGAAGCAGCTCTCTGAAAACCAACGAATGGTAATCTTGTTAAGTGCTATAGGCATGAAGCAAAAAGAGATTGCGGAGCAGTTGAACATCAAAGTTGGTAACGTTAAGGTTCTGTTGATGCGGGGAAAAGAGAAATTAATAGATCGACTCAAAGCCAAATACCCAGACGATTACGCCGATATCGTAGGCGATGAGGGCATGCAATCACTTCTTGGAAACAAAAGTGATTAATGTTAAATTGTCGTTGTTAATTTGTTTTTTATAGTAAAATCCGACTTGCTGGCGAGGTTTCCGAACCTCGCAATATACAGATATTTTACTATGGTTTTATTTGATAAATTTTGAAAGGGGGTGTATAATTTATGAAAAAACAATTTTGGCTAAAGATAGGACTGACCACGTTACTGATTGTTTTTATGGGTGGCGGACTGTTGTTTGGCACAATCAAAATGATTGATGTCACGCAGGCAGACACGTTTGACTGTGAACGGAGCAGATCGGAATGTGTCCCTCGTGGTCCCAAGCCGATTTGTCCAAATACATTACCCCCCTGCCCGCTGGACGCAGCGAAATAGCAGGATAACTCTTTCATGAAGGAGAACAGAATGCAGAAAAAAATGTTATGGGGACTCGGTGTCTTCGTGCTACTGATCTGCACGGCGTTTATTTTTATGACAGTGCGCAATCGTGCTGAGATTCGGCAACTCAAAAAAGAGTATGCCGTAACAGAAAAACCGTCAGAAGATGGTAACAAGCGAAAACCTGTAGAGAAAGCTGACGAACAGCCCCCTGCTGAACAGGGTTTCAAATGGGTGTGGCATAATGACCACTGGGACAAAGTTCCACTTCCCACGCCAGTTGAGGTTTCTAATAAGACGCAGCAACAGGCTGATGTTACACCGCAGGGATTGAAAAAATATGTCGGCGGTACACCGATACCTGAAGACATGCCGATGCCGGACATCCCACTGCCAGTCGACCTGAAGAACATGGATTGGGAGCAGTGGAGCCAAAAGCACCGGACAGAATGGGCAAGATACATTCACGCCCTTGATCCGGCGATAGAAAGACTTAAAAAAGAGGTTGATTCACTCAGAGCAAATATACCGCCGGAGGACTCACCCGCTTATGCCATATGGCAGGCGAAATCTGATCCGAAAATATTGGAATATGACCGACTCATCACTGAAAAAGGTGAGCGTGTCCATCAGTGGAACGCTGCACGTGAAGCAGCATTTGAGAAATATTATTTGGTACGATTTGGGAAAAAACCCTATGAATAAGGAGAAACTTTTATGAAACGGAAATATTTTTTAGCACTGACGCTTTTCACAATCCTCTCACTCACGCATATTTTTCAACTTTATGCGGAATCAACGCCAGAATATACACTGGACGAAGCTAAGGAGCTCCTCCAAGATTGGAAGATAAGCCTCAACGGTTTTAATACCGTTTTGAGTACCGCGATTAGCACAATGGGTACCGAAAAGGAGGCGTGGAAAGCGAATGAAGAGGACATCATGGAAAATCGCATTGACTACGCCTCTGCTGACCTGTGGGGGCTTGGCGGTGCTTTCCTAAAACAGGTCTTGGATATGCAGGACCGCGCAGAAATCGCGGCTACCTTTGGCGCGGCGATTGGTGCTGTTGAGAAGGCGAAAAGCGATGCCGATGATGCGCAAACGGAGCGAAACACGATTTGGGACATTTACGTCGAACTTGCGAATGAGGCGAAGATCCCTGCTAATAAACGGCTTTCAAAAGGAGCGGATGCTCTACCTGTCTCGTATCCTAATATCAGGATAGACTGTCCGGGTTGTAATCTGCATTGGGAAGGTTCAGGCATTGTTGGCGTTGCGGGGCATATCACGAGTTGTACGGTGAAGGGTCATAAGAATCTGAGCGGTGATCTCGTCAGTGATCCGTTGCCGTATTTGTCGTGTCAGTCGTGTCCACTTTCGCATCAGCATCATACGTTTCCGTGTCGAGGTGGTTGTGGCGAGATGGTCCCGGATCCTCAACCTATGAACACCCCTGGTGATCAGGGAGGGTATGCCCAGCTGATATACTTTGACCATCAACAGTTTTGCCCTGAAGATTACAAAGCAGGTACATGTAATGCTATACGTTTTTCTTGTCAGTCCTGTCCGAAAAAGAGTCGTCATACGCAAGCGGGTGCTTGTGGTAAGTCGGGGCACTATGAAAGGATTATTGATGTTGGGACAACCAGTGCGAAACATAAGGTGATCAATCCGTCGGGTATTTGTCCCGAAAGGTATACACCTCCTGGCTATAATTATGCGATTGGTTGTATTCTTACACTCAAGTATGCATGTGATGCTCATAGTCCCCATGACTTTGTTCATGGCCCCGGCACATATCCCGGAGCTAGTGAGGGTTCCCCCTCAGAAAATGGTGGCAATGGCGGTGATAATGGCAATGGAAATGGCAATGGCAACGGAAATGGTAATGGCAATGGTGCCCCCGTAGCTAATGGTGGCAATGGTAATGGCAACGGAAATGGCGGAAATGGTAATGGCAACGGAAATGGCGGAAATGGTAATGGCAACGGAAATGGTGGTGCCCCACCCCCAAATGGAGGTTGTACTCCTGCCGCCGCAGGTTGCATCAATCCAAACTGTGATTCAACAACGCCGCATACGACCTATACGTGCGTCCGAGATATAAGGGATCATCAAGACGTGTATGGTCGTTGGGTATATGTGCCTTGTGGTGAACAGTTCACGAAATGTCAAGATTCGCCATATTTGATGCGGCGCGGGACCTGTTCAAGGCTGTCAGAGCGAAGGACCGCTGATCTTGTCTCTGGGCATCGGTATCATTCGGATATTTCTTATTAGATCTCCCTATGCGTGTGATCCCAGAAAGGGAACCGGTGTGATACCCGGTTCCCATTTTTATAGTTTTTCTTAAAGTCCCCCTTGATAAGGGGGATTGAGGGGGTTAAATAACAGAAATAACGCCTTTTTAACCTCCCTAACCCCCTTATCAAGGGGGAATGCGTCCGTCCTATATAGTTTATGATGCAAAACCCACGTTTTAAACATCTCGTACCACTTCTCTTACTCATCAGCATTCTGTTTCTCGCTTTCTGGATACGTATTCAGAGTGCGGAGACACTGCCTGATGGACAATTCCTTGAAAACGATGCGTATCTCTACTATTGGCAGGCAAACATAATAGTGGAACAAGGCAACCTCCCACCGCGTGACATGCACCGATGGCTGCCACTGGGACGTGATAACGGTTTAATGTTATCGCTCTATTCCTATGTGCTGGCTTGGACATATCAAGCTGTCCGTCTATTTTTTAATATCACGCTTTACGATGTCAGTATCTACCTGCCGGCTATCTGTTTTGTGCTCGGTTTAGCCATCCTGTGCCTTTTCCTGTACAAAACTTATGGTGCGCTGATAGCGAATATCACAGGACTTCTGATTGCAACGCTTCCGGGGGCAATCGGGCGCAGCACTGTCGGCTTTAGCGATAGAGACAGCTGGTGTCTGTTACTTGCGATTTGTGTTGTGGTAACCTATCTGATAGCCTTGCAGGTCCAGCGTCCACGCGAACGGCTTGCGTGGACGCTTATCAGTGGATTTTTCACCCTTTTAGGCGGCCTTTCTTGGGAAGGTTTTGGCGTATTCGTTCTGATGATTTACGCTGTAGAGCTTTGGCGATTTTTGACGCGTGCGGAGGACACTGACCTGTTGTACTATCTGCTTTGGGTATGTTGCTTTGTGCCATTGCTGTACCTACTTGCCCCCGCGTATCGGCGCGGTGAGTTTTTTGCAACGCATGTTGCAGCGCTGATGCTGGTGCCGCCCCTCATGATTTTGCTGCTGCGTGGGCTGGCTCTGTTACTATTGCGGATGTCACACCTTAGAGAACAGAGACGTAACCTTACACTCGGTTTGACGCTTGCAAGTGGTGCGATTTTTGTTGTCTATTTTTTGACACAACTCAACACGCTTGCGGGCACAACGTTCTTTCGTGACACGCCCCTGATGCGGAGCATTTCGGAACTGGATGATCCTCATTTCCTGTTTTGGATAGGGAGATACGGTAGCGTTTTTATCTTCGCAAGCCTCATGCTCATTGTCTACATTTACCAAAACTATCGTCTCATGCTCGCTATCCCCTTATCCGTTTTTGTGTTGACAACCTTTGGCAGACAACCCATATCGGTGCTTTTTGGTGACGGGTTTTGCGGTCTACTTTTTGGGCTATCGGTGTGTGCAAGCTGCTTAGGGTTCTTATACACAGCGTGGCAGCATCGAGACGATGATCAAACACCGCAGACAACTTATGCGTTCATCGTCCTTGCGATGTGGTTTTTCTTGTGGGTGGGGTTAGCCCGTGATGCAATGCGATATGACTACTTTATCGGTATTCCACTTGCCTTCTGGACTGCAATTTTGATAACGCGTGTCTCTGAATACATTGAAAACCTGTTGGTGAACACACAGGCAGGCCGCGCCGCAACTGCGGCTGCACTGGTTCTGATACTCTTTTGGCCCCCAGCAGGTGGCCATGCGCGTTTTTCCGTTTACGCGGCGGTGCAAATGCGGACAGCTATACCTGGTGCAAATACACCGATGCTGCAAACTTTCGGCTGGATGAAAACACATCTAAAAGATGCTGTAGTCGCCGCAAATTGGCGATTTGGTAGCCAACTCAACGTACTCGCAAACGTCAAAACGATTACAGATCAAGACCATTACCTGCCGAATTGGGTCTCTTTGCACAATAGGTATGTTCACAGTGTCGCAACACCACACGAAACGCTGAGATACCTCAAAACGCACCAGGCAACACACGTTCTGATCACACCTTTCGACCCACATAACGCTTTGCTGAATAGAAATCCACTCGGATATAATCACTTTAGACCTGTGTATCCCGAAACCGACTTCGCCAGATCACCTATCAAACTTTGGGAGATTCTGTATCCGGATGATATACAAACCGACGCGAAATACCTTTCAACCGAACCGCTGTCTCCACAAACGGATATAACGCCTGTCCAAGATATGGAACGGACACTCCATGAACATGAACACCATTGAAGTCTCTGTTGTGATGCCGTGTCTGAATGAGGAAGAAACACTTGGCATCTGTATAAAGAAGGCACAATCCACCTTGAAACATTTAGGTTTTGTGGGTGAAGTTGTTGTTGCGGATAACGGTTCAACAGATAATTCTGTTTTAATTGCGGAACAACATGGTGCGCGTGTTGTTCACCAACCCGAGCGCGGTTATGGGGCTGCATATCTTGTAGGACTTGCGGCTGCACAAGGCAAGTATATTATCATGGGTGATTCTGATGATACCTACGATTTTACAGACCTTGAACGTTTTATTAGTCCCTTACGCGAGGGGTATGATCTGGTAATAGGCAATCGGTTCAAGGGTGAGATACTGCGAGGTGCGATGCCGTTTGCGCGCCGTTATATCGGCAATCCGATTTTGTCTGGTATGCTGCGGTTGCTGTTCCGTACGGACATTAGTGATTCACACTGCGGGATGCGTTCGTTTACTGCGGCAGCCTACAAGCAGATGGATTTAAAAACGACGGGTATGGAGTTTGCCTCTGAAATGGTTATCAAGTCGGTTGAGGCGAAGTTGAAGGTCCATGAGATACCGATTACCTATCATCCGCGAGGTGGTGAATCTAAGCTGAACGCCATCAGAGACGCGGCACGACATATCCGCTTTATGCTCAAGTATAAAGCCACCCACAAAGATAATGAATAACGGACAACGAGAATCACAAGCTACCCCCGCGCCTAAAGCCGTAGATAGATTGTTAGCTGAAATGCGTTTTGCGAAAGCCAAGCCGTATATTCCCAAAGGTGCTCGAATCTTAGATGTGGGGGCAGGTGATGGTAGCTTTTTACGTCATCTTTGTGGGCATATTTCTGGTGGCGTGGGCATTGACCCGCTTGTTACCGAGCCTGTCGCGTTTGACAGATGCGAACTTGTTGGTGGGTATTTCCCGCAGGATTTCGAGGACAACGGCAATTTCGATGTGATTACCTTGTTGGCAACGATTGAACATATTCCGAGCGATACACTCTCGGCTTTAGAGACAGCCTGCTGGCGTTACTTATCTGCTGGCGGGCGTGTGATTATGACGGTGCCGCATCCTTTCGTTGATAAAATCCTTGATGTCTTGAAGTTTTTTCGGATTATCAGTGGAATGGCAACAGAAGAACATTACGGTTTTGAGCCTATCGTGCTACCGGACCATTTTAGGCGGTGGCAGCTGGTGAAGAAAGAGCGGTGGCAACTCGGTTTTAATTACCTGTTCGTTTTCCAAAAACCTTGAGGTGCGACAGATCTGTCCGATTGCGTTTTTGTCGTCTGCATCGCGGATTATGCCTATTTACTCTCTCTACACACACCTAAAAAATAAGTATACATGTAACGTGAGTTTGATAAAAGCCTATTGTAGCGCAAACTTTCCAGTTTGCGCCATAGCACACAAACTGGAAAGTTTGATGCTCAAGAACCGCAAGGTGGGTCTTCGGAGAAAAGCCCTATTGTTGAGCTGATGTCATTTATTATCAAACTGGCGTTATACATGTATACACCTTTATTTGTCAATCTATGAAAATGACTTGTCATCCCCAGGCGTATAATCTGCGAAATCCGCGCTAATCCGTGATTCAGACAGAAAAAATGATCCGCGTATCAGACAACGCACCTCAGCCCAAATTTTCTGCCAAAATATTGATACACACTAAAAAATCTTGACAAAAGTTTGTAGATAAGTTAAACTTTTAAGATTAGAAACGTCTTTAATAAAATAAAACCGTTTTCTAAAAGGACCTATGCGGTGAAATTTTTAGGTTTTTTAAAACACATTCGTGTGAATCCTGAATTTGACTTGATTCCCAAAAAGGAAAGTGGTAAAATGCCAATTTAGAAGGTTTACAAGTCGAATTTAAAATGCTACTGGTACGGGTGCCGTAGTAAAAGTGGTAGTCTATTCCTACTTGGAAGGGATTGGCAAACTGCTAACGAAGAACCGCGAGGTCTCTCAACAACCGAGAACGATCGCGTTTTTTATTTTAGAGAAGGAAAAAAATGGCAGGAGGCATTGAAACTACCGTCGCAGAAATGTTAACGCCGCTGCTTCAAACAGAAGGGTTTGAGTTGGTTGCCGTAGAGACAGCTGGCAACCGAAAAAATCGGATTCTTCGGTTGCTGTTGCACAAACAGGGTGGGCTTTCAGTATCCGATTGCAAAGCGGCAGCTCAAGTTGTTCGTCCAATTTTAGAAGTTCACCAGCTATTATCTGCGTATAAGCAGTTTGAAATCGCTTCACCGGGGGTAGACCGTCCGTTGGAAACAGCGGAGGATTTCCAGAGGAATCTCGGCAGAACTGTACAAATTGAAGCCACTTCGGAGAGAGGGCAAGCGTTTGAAGTGCAAGGACGAGTTGTAGATGTCGTAGACGGGTGTATCATTTTAGAACAAACATCAGGTAAAACCGTCCACATTGAAATCTCAAAGGTTTGCAAAGCATATATTCAACTGGTTTGGTGATCAGTTGAAACAATATATTATGCGTTTACAAACAGCGCCATGACAGGAGAATTATGAAACATAAAGCACAAGAAAGAAGAGAGAGTTTACAACAGTCTATTCGGCAGATGATGGGACATACTGACTTGCCTGAGGATGTTTTTGTCAAGGCAATTGAAGAGGCGTTGCGCGTGATTGCTTTGCGCCACTACGGCCCAGAAGCTAAGGTATCAATAGATATTCAGTTGGATAAGGAAGAGATAAGATGCCACGTTCCGAAAAAGGTTGTAGATATTATGCGAGACTTCTCAACGGAGATCCCGATTGAGATAGCACAAAAACTTGATCCAGAGGCAAAAATTGGCGATATGCTGGAAGTTGAGATTAACCCTGACGAATTTGGTAGAATTCAGGCCCAATTGGGAAGGCAAATCCTGCTTGGCAAACTTAGAGAAGCAGAACGTGAGCTGGTTTACAAGGAATTTGAGGGACGTGAAGGCGAAGTTGTCGTTGGATACTTACAACGATATGACAAAAAGGATGCTATTGTTGACTTGGAACGGACAGACGTCTTGCGAACTGAGGCATTGTTACCCGCAAGTCAAATACCACCACCACATCGATATAATCGAGGTGATGCCCTGCGGTGTCTGATTTTAGAGGTAAAAAACACTTTAGGTAGAGAACAGATTGTTGTCTCGCGGACACATCCTGACCTGGTTTCAATGTTATTTGAACAAGAGGTGCCGGAAGTTTATGAAGGACAAGTGCGCGTAATGGCGGTTGCTCGGGACCCCGGGCACCGAGCCAAAGTTGCCGTGACTGCAAGCGAAGAAGGGATTGATGCTGTAGGCACCTGTGTAGGTGTTAGAGGCGCGCGGGTACAAACTATTGTCCGTGAACTCAAAAACGAAAAAATTGATATTCTTGAATGGAATGAGGACCCTCAAGTCTTTATCGCTAATGCTTTAAAACCGGCGGAAGGTGTGCGCCAAATTGAACTCAACGAAGAGGAAATGAGTGCAAACGTCATTGTTCCAGATGACCAATTGTCTCTTGCAATCGGCAGACGCGGACAGAATGCCAGGCTTGCCGCAAAATTGACCGGCTGGAACATTGACATAAAAAGTGAATCCGAATCGCCTGTCTCTTTGGAAACACTGTTTAAAGCGGATATAAGCGATGATGCGGAGACAGATACGCCATCTGAAAATGCTGAAGAGGAGCCTATAGAGGCTACTGTTGCGGAAGCGGAGGAAGAAACGGTTGAAGCTGTTGTTACGCTAACCATAGACGAGGATAGTTCAGACGACACCGTTGAATCAGAAACCACTGAGGAACTTGAATTAGAACCAACCTCTATAAGCGATGATGCGGAGACAGATACGCCATCTGAAAATGCTGAAGAGGAACCTACAGAGGCTACTGTTGCGGAAGCAGAGGAAGAAACGGCTGAAGCTGTTGTTACGCTAACCATAGACGAGGATAGTTCAGACGACACCGTTGAATCAGAAACCACTGAGGAACTTGAATTAGAACCAACCCCTGAATCTGAGGAGAATTAACAGACGCGCAAACCTTCAGGTTCGTAGATAACACTACCGAAGCGGTTTGAAGTGAACTGTTTCCGGAGTCAATCAATGAAGAGTAATAAATCACCCATGCGGCAATGTCTGGGGTGTCGTTGTTTATTTCCAAAGAATACATTAATCCGTTTTGTCTGTCGCGCAGGTGAGACTTTAGTGTTGGAAGAATTACAAAAACTTCCAGAACGGGGTGCTTACGTCTGTCGTTCGATGTCTTGTATTGAATATGCTTTTAGAGGGGCTAAACGGGTAAATACATCACTAAAAGTGAAACTGCCAGTATCGGTTATTGAAGAATTCAAACAGACAGTCCTTGAGAAGGAGGTTATCGCCGATGAAAAAACCGAAACAGCGAACAGCTGAAACTAATCAAAAAACAACACCGAGCCAAAACGTAAGAGTCTACGAATTGGCAAAACGCCACGGATTAAGTAGTAAAGAACTTATCAAAGCATTGGAAGATTTTGGGGTTCCCGTTAAAAATCACATGAGTACTTTGGATCCGGAGACAATCATGTTGGTTGAATCCGAGTTAGATCCTCAGCAAGAAATAAGTGAAGATGAAGAAAAAAATGTGGAAGTGACACCCAAAAAAGAAGTTGACATAATCCCCCAAAAAGAAGCTGACTTAACACCGGAAACAGCTAAAGAAGAAAAACCTGCCGATGCTCCGTTACAGGTTCAGGAAGGTGTGACAGTTTCCGTATTAGCATCAATGCTGAATTTACAACCAACCCAATTAATTATGCAGTTGATGAAATTAAAGGTGATGGCATCAATCAACCAAAGTTTAGACTACCAAACCTTGTTAATTTTAGCGGAACACTACGATTTTGGGGTAGTACGGCAAAAGACGTTAGAAGAACAACTGCTTTTAGATGAGGAAGATCCGCCCGAATCGTTGGTGGCGCGTGCGCCTGTTATTACTATAATGGGGCACGTTGATCATGGCAAAACTTCGCTCTTGGATTCTATACGTCAATCTAACGTAAGCGAATCCGAAGCGGGGAATATTACGCAACATATCGGTGCGTACCACGTTGAATTAGAAAATGGGAATATTGTGTTTCTTGATACCCCTGGACACGCAGCCTTCACAGCAATGCGAGCACGCGGAGCACAGGCAACAGACATCGTAGTTCTTATCGTTGCTGCTGATGATGGCGTAATGCCACAAACGGTTGAGGCAATTAATCACGCTAAAGCAGCACAGGTACCGATTGTTGTCGCAATTAACAAAATAGACGTTCCGGGTGCGCGTTCTGACTACGTCAAACAACAGTTAGTTGAAAACGAGTTGGTTCCAGAGGAGTGGGGTGGTCAAACGATCTGTGTTGAGGTATCGGCAATAGAAGGTACAGGAATAGAGTTGTTGTTAGAAATGCTTCTCTTGGAAGCTGCGCTATTGGAATTAAAAGCGAATCCGCATAAGCTAGCCCGCGGGGTCGTGATTGAGGCGCAAGTTGATAAAGGACGTGGGGCAGTTGCTACCGTTTTAGTGCAGAGCGGCACCTTGCAAGTTGGTGATGCATTTGTTTCTGGACGTTATTCCGGAAGGGTTCGGGCCATGATGAGTGACGACGGTAAACGGATTAAGAATGCTGGACCTTCTACGCCCGTTGAAGTGCTTGGGTTTACCGGAGTACCGGAAGCAGGAGATCTATTTTATGCTGTCGAATCTGAGAAGGATGCTCGTGCCATAAGCGAAGAACGCCAAGATAAACACCGTATCTCTAAACTCGGCACACATAGTCATGTAAGTCTTGACGATCTATTCCAACAAATTCAAGAAGGTGACATCAAGGAATTGAACGTCATTGTTAAGGGCGATGTGCAAGGTTCAGTCCAAGCCATATCAGAATCTTTGGTAAAATTGAGCACAGGAGAAGTAAAGATAAATATTATTCACGAAGCCGCTGGCGGTATTACAGAGACTGATATTTTGCTCGCTTCCGCGTCTGATGCTATTGTGGTCGGATTTAATGTTCACCCGACCACAGAAGCGGTCAAAGCTACCGAGGTAGAGGGGATTGATGTGCGAACTTATACGGTTATTTATGACATCATCTCTGATATACGCGCAGCGATGGAAGGATTGTTAGACCCAGAGGTAAGGGAAGTAATTATCGGACGCGCTGAAGTAAGAGAAATCTTTAAAGTCCCCCGTATCGGATTGGTTGCAGGCAGTTATGTCAACTGGGGCAGAATCACATTTAACCAACCCCTTCGTGTATTGCGCGAAAACCGACTAATTTACGAAGGTAAGGTCGACTCATTGAGACGTTTTAAAGACAACGTCAATGAAGTACAAGCCAATTATGAATGTGGTATCGGCATTGACGAATTTGACGATATAAAAATCGGAGATGTGTTAGAATGTTACGTCCACGAACAGGTGGCTCGAACTCTCTGAAAATCTGGTTCAATATCCTTTATGTAATCCTTGTTGGAACGAAAATCTGACACCATAACCGTCTACCATTGTTGTTGCACTCATTTCCAAAATACCTACAATGCATAAATTTGATAGATAGTTTCACATCTATCTAAAATGTTTCTTTTGATCGTATCCTACAGTTCATTTCAAGCGTTTTTAAGGATTGATAATTCAAAACCGTACCACTAAGAATAACGCCAGTTTAATAATAAATGATGTCCGTTCTATAAACGGTATTTTATCCCGAGGCACACCTTGTAGCATAAACTTTCCAGTTTGTGTCGAATGGGCGCAAACTAAAAGTTCGCGCAACAATGTGTTTTTATCAAATGTTTCTATGGATTGACAAGTTCCATTTTAAAATTAGACAATAGATATGCATATCGGAGTTTGTAAAATAAAGTTATATCTACCAGAGAGCCAGTCCCTGAAAGAGAAACGCAGGGCAATCAAAAGTCTAATTGCGCGGCTCAAAAATCGATTTAATCTTGCAATTGCTGAAGTTGAAGCACAAGATGTACACCAATCTGCAGTTTTAGCAGCAGTTTCAGTTGCGAATGACGTAAAATTTGTAAATAAAATTTTAGCACAGAGCGTTAAATTTATTGAGGAAAATTCATCAGTAGTTTTGGTTGATTATGAAACAGAATTTTTCTTTTAAAAGAAATACTTGGTGTGTGGAGGTCTGTGGACATGATAGAAAATAGAAGACAGGACCGAGTCAGTGCTCTTATTCAGCGGGAGTTGAGTGAGGTTATTCAACGTGTTGTGAAAGACCCGCGTGTCGCCTTTTGCACCGTCACCCATGTAGAAGTATCCGCTGATCTCAAATATGTGAATGTGAAGGTGAGTGTTATCGGCGATTCAGAACAGAAGGAAGCATCACTTGTAGGACTCAAAAGTGCTACGGGATTTATCAGACGTGAAATTAGCCGGCGTTTAGCACTCAGGTATTCACCTGAACTTCGATTTAGTTTAGATGATTCGGCTGACTATATCCTGAAAATAGATGGACTTCTCAAAGAAATTAAGACTGAAGAAGACGTGCAGGAGAATCCAGTACAAGATATTTAGCTGAGATGGATAGTTTTCAAACACTACTTACCCTATTTAAGCAATACCAGACGTTTGCCATTTCCACACACGTTAATCCGGATGGGGATGCAATCGGTTCCGAATTAGCGTTGTTCCTATTTCTGAAGAAGCTAGGGAAAACCGTAAAAATCTTTAATACAGATTTAGTCCCGAAAAAGTACCGGTTTCTTCCGTATTGGAATAAAATAAAAAATGCTAAAGCGTCTACAGATTTTTGTCCGGAAGTTTTAGTAATCTTAGATGCAAGTTCACGAGAACGGATTGGAGCTTTTCTCAGTAAAATCTTGATTCCGACACATGCTGTCATAAATATTGACCATCATATTACTGCGGAGGCCTTCGGAGACTACAACATTATTATACCCACCGCTTCATCAACGGCAGAAATTATTTATAAGTTTATTAAATCTACGCAGATACCGATTGACGAGGTATCCGCATTGTGTCTATATACCGGCGTAATGTTTGATACGGGGTGTTTTCGCTATAGCAATGCAACACCGGAGACACATCGAATAGCAGCCGATTTGATAGAGATTGGGGATTTTGCACCTGATGAAGTTTACCGCCATGTCTATGAACATGTATCATTAGGGAAGATTCACTTGTTGGGTCAAACCTTGCGAACCTTAGAACTTACCTCTGATGGCAAGATAGCTTGGGTTTTGGTTACGCAATCAATGCTAAAAAAAACTAAAACAACCCTGGATGATGTGGAAGGTTTTGTCAAGCAGATTCAAGCCATTGAAAATGTTGAAGTTGCTATCTGTGTTTGTGAGCTACCAAAAGGTAAAACAAAGATAAGCCTACGCAGCGAAGGCCGTGTTAATGTTGCTGCACTCGCGGCGGAATTCAACGGTGGCGGGCATGAACGTGCTTCTGGATGTCGTATAAATCTTCCTTATGCATCTGCTATAAAGGCACTTGTAGCAAGTGCCAAGCAGCATATTGAAGAAAATTACTGATTTTGTGTTCGGCATCACCAGCACTACACCTACTCTGCAAAGTATATTACTGAGGAAGGAACAATTAGTGGAGAAAAGTTTTGCAAACCTACGATAATTTAGAATCTATCACCGAATTAACACAGAACTCAGTTGTTACATTTGGTGTATTTGATGGATTACATATCGGTCACCAAGATGTGCTCAAAACAGTACGTGCCCGTGCTGATGCCGATGGACTTGTAAGCATTCTGTTTGGGTTTTATCCACATCCCTTGGCATTCCTTGCGCCGGAAAAATGCCCACCTGTTTTAATGTGTCTGCCGAAACGTATAGAAACACTTGAACAACTCGGAATAGACATTGCGATTTTTGTTAACTTCAATGAACAGATCGCATCAATGTCGCCGGACGCTTTTGTGAATAACGTTTTGCTTGAGTTGTGCCGTGCCAAACATGTAGTTGTTGGTTATGCCTGCCAATTTGGAAAAGATCGGGAAGGGAATGCAGCGTTATTGGAATCTATAGGCGAGCAGTTGCAATTTGGTGTTACGGTTGTCCCTCCGACTCAATTAAACGGTTTACCGGTACATAGCACACGTATCCGGCAATCAATTGCCAGAGGAGATCTCGGTTTAGCATCGCAGCTGTTAGGAAGAATCTATTCATTGAGTGGTACTATCATACGCGGGGATGGACGCGGCAAGGAACTCGGTTTTCCAACTGCGAACATTGAACCGGGTGAACAACTTTGTCCCCCTAACGGTGTTTATGCTATTCGCGCCAAATTAGCAGACCGTTGGTTAGATGGTGTTTTAAACATTGGAATCCGACCAACCTTTAATGGGACAAAATTTCAGGTAGAGAGCCACTTTTTTAATTTTAATGAAGTCATATATGGCGAAAATATCGAAATATTCTTTATTGAAAAGATCCGTAGTGAACGCAAATTCTCGAACATGCGTGCTTTGGTACAGCAGATTCATAGGGATATTGCTGTTGCGGATGAAATTCTTGAGCAGCAACCTAAGGTACATTTATAGTAAACTTTAGAATTAATTGGACATTAGGATCAGTCAGAAAACCGAAACTACCACAGACACTGTAGCACAACCTGTTAGGTTGTGTTCCGTTTCTGCACAACCTAACAGGTTGTGCTACAAAATGTCCCTACATAACATATCTGAAAAATGCATCTCATTTTAAAGCCTATTTCCTACCCACAGAACGCCTCTTCGGATAACCTCTTGAAAACTCGGATTTTCAAGCACAACCATATCGTGTCCTAACGCAAAATAAAATACTTTCCCCTCGCCATACTTATGGTGGAACGCCATAACGTGGGTTTCATCCTTCGTGTGATCATACGCGGACATCAGATGCTGTGAAGTGCCAGGGTTGTGTTTCAGATAGTAAAGTTCATCTGTCACCTCAAAATCAGTTAATCCTGCTGAGATAGGATGCTCAAAATCGCTTACGTTGACTGTGAAGTCCATATAAGGACTATGTCCATTGAAAAACCCATTGAGCATATCGTGGTAACCTTCAGATTCTCGGAAGGAAGCTGCTGCGGTGTGTAATCCAAAAAATCCACCACCTGATCGGATATAATTGAGCAATCCTGTCTCTTGTTCCTCTGTCAGTTCGCCAACATCGGTATAGAAAAGTACAGTGTTGTAGACTTCAAGACCATCGGCAATCACAGCGTAGTCTCGTGAGAAATCGGCTTCAATGTTATCGGTGTTGTTGAGCATCTTTGTTAAAAACTTTCCATTTCCCTCATGATCGTGATAAATACCTTCTGTCCCGACAAATACAAGTGATTTAAGAATATCCATTTTTCTCCTTAATTGTTCGGCATCACAAGAACTTTTACGGATCCGTGTTCATCACGTCCCGCTGCAACGGCAAAAGCTTGTGTGATTTCGTCCAGGTTGAACCGGTGTGTGACCAATGGGGTGGGGTCAAGTTTGCCGGCAGCGAGCAGGTCAATAGCAATTTGGAATTCGGTTTTGCCCCCGCGTCTGCCATAACAAAATGACCATAGTATCGTCAATTCACGACTGCGGGCAAACCGTTCTGAAAAGGTGAGTGGTGCGCCATGCCCGCCTACCATACAGACTCGCCCCCTTTTTGCTGCTATCTGCGTTGCTTGTTCCAAAGTATTTGCCTTACCACCGACTGCTTCAAAAACGACATCAGCCCCGCGCCCATTACTCCAATCCATAATGGCTTCCACAGCATCAGTTTTATCTACATTAATTGGCACAGCACTGACCGCCTCATGTGCAATTTGTATGGGGGTATCCGGCTTTCCTAAAACTGCAATGGATGTCGCTCCTGCCACATTTGCTACCTGTGCAATCGTCAAACCGACAGGACCGCTCCCGATAATCGCAACGCGGTCGCCGGGTGAGACTATCGCCCTGTTGACAGCATGTACTGCAACTGCATATACCTCTGCCAATGCACCACCTTCAGCGGAGACGCTATCTGGAAGAGAATACGCATTTGAGACGCGTGCAACCATAAACTCAGCAAAACCGCCACCAGCGTGCCGTAAATTTGCACAGATATTATAGTAGCCGTTGTAACATTCCGGACAATTGTTACATGGACTAATCGGTTCTATTGCGACACGTTCCCCTGTCTTGTGATCGGTAACGTCTTTTCCTTTGTCAACAATTTGTCCCGTTAATTCATGTCCACCGATGCGAGGTGACAAAGGTTTATCCGGTTGATGGTGATATCCGTGCAGATCGCTTCCGCAGATACCAGCCGCTTCTACTTGTACCAATACCTGTCCAGTTTCTGGTGTTGGGTCGGGGACTGTTTCAACCCGAATATCTTTTCCACCGTAAAATTGGGCTGCTTTCATATACCCTCCCACATGTGCTAAAAGTTTGATTAAAGCGTAGCACGGATAGAAGATTACGTCAAAGCGTTTTCTATATCGGGTTGGGTATGTAAAGTTTTTGTAGCATAAGCGTCAATTTAGCGTGCATCCAGGCCCGGTGAATCAACGCCAAATGCGCGTTTGGCATTTGGCGGGTTCGGTTTCCTAACCGAACCATAACTGTCAATTTAGCGTCCTTTTCTCCTGTCTGAATCACGGATTAGCGCGGATTTATCGGATTTCGCGGATTGGACACCTGGGGATGACAAGTCGTTTGCATAGATTAGCTGCTAAAGGTGTTAGCAATATCCTGGTCGCTGTTGTTGGTAGGTTTATAGGATGTCTGTTTCTGCACAAGATAGAATAATCTGCGAAATCCGATAAATCCGCCAAATCCGCGATTCAGAAATACACAAACCAATAATGCATAAAAACCGATACATTTTCCTAAAATTGACGCTTATAGTGTAATGGCGGGATCGTCATCCGAATTCCGCTTGACTAACGCAGCTGCCATAGGAGAATTGTGCCATCGGTTCCGCTACTGGCAAGTGTCACATCATCTGGAGAAAACGCTATAGAAACGACAACTTCCCTATGTCCTGAGAGCGTAACGAAGTGCGTTCTTGAGCGAACATCCCATAACCGCACCGTTCCGTCTGCACTCCCAGAGGCAATTATGGTACCATCGTGAGAAAATTTTAGGGATTCGATCCGATCTGCATGTCCTATGAGTGTGGCTATGTGGTCCCCCGTGCTCGCGTCCCATAACTGTACCGTGTTGTCTCTATTCCCAGTTGCGATTGTTTTTCCATCCGGAGAAAACTCTACAACCATGATCGATCCACCATGCGCTGTGATTGTGCCAATGTGTCTTCCTGTCCGTGTGTTCCACAACCGCACCGTCGAATCCCAACCCGCACTGGCAAGCGTCATGCCATCCGGAGAAAACGCAAGGGATGTAACAATATTCGTATGCCCTTTGAGTATGGCTTTTTGTTGTTTCGTCTGAGTATCCCACAATTGCACAGTACTATTGGTCATACTACTCATAGCGATTGTTTTACCATCAGATGAATAAACTACGGTATAAATCATATTGGTACGTCCGACGAGGCTATTAATGTGTTTTCCAGTTTGTGCGTTCCACAACCGCAATGTTTTATCCTTACTACCAGTCGCTATTGTTTTTCCATCCGGAGAATACGCTATAGAATAAATAGGTTCAGTATGCGTGTGCCATGAGAGTGTGGTTTTGTTTTCTCTTGTTTGTGTTTCCCGCAGCTGCACTGTTCCATCATAACTACTACTGGCAAGAGTGTTTCCGTCTGGAGAGTATGCTATTGAGGTGATCCAACGTGTATGTCCTGAAAATGTATTCTGGTGTTCCCCAGTTTGTGCGTTCCACAACCGCACTGTTCCATCATAACTACTACTGGCAAGAGTGTTTCCGTCTGAAGAATATGTTATGGAGGTAATACCGTCTGTGTGTCCTAAGAGTGTAGTTTCGTGTTCTTCAGTTTGTGCGTTCCACAACCGCACTGTTTTATCTTGGCTACCAGTCGCTATTGTTTTACCATCCGGGGAATACACTATGGAGTTGACACCATCTGTGTGTCCTGAGAGTGTAGCTTTTTTTATTCCAGTGTGCGTATCCCACAATCGAACCGACCTATCAGCACTTACACTCACTAATATAGCACCATCTAAGGAAAACGCTACGGAAGTGATCTTATCCGTATGCCCTTTGAATAGGGTTTGGTGTTCTCCGGTTTGTATGTCCCAAAACCGCACCGTCCTATCATCACTGCCACTCGCGAGTGTGGAACCATCGGGAGAATACACTACAGAAGTGACTTTATCTGTATGTCCTGTGAATGTAGCTCTGTTTTCCCCAGTCTGCGTATCCCACAATCGAACTGCCGAATCCGAACTCGCACTCGCGAGTGTGGTGCCATCCGGAGAAAATGCAATAGACGTGACCTTTCCCCCATGCCCTTTGAGTGTGCTTTTATGTATTCCTGTGGCTGCGTCCCATAGGCGCACCGTATCGTCCCAACTTGCACTGGCAAGTGTCCTACTATTTGGAGAAAATGCTATTGAGGTAATACGACCAGTATGCCCCGTGAGTAGATCGAGTTCTTTTTCTTTGCCAGGTCGCACATCATAAATCCAAATACCGATGGCACTTGCAACCGCAAGCCGATTGCCATCTGGCGAGAAAGCAACATTACCAGTAATTTTTCCTTTACCAAGACGTGCTTTGGCACCTTCGGGCAGCTCCCATTGCGTATAGTCAACTTCGTCGGTTAAAACCTGATTTGATTCCTGCCCGACACCATTACCTTTACTCGGATTATTAGATTGATTTCCTTGCAGATTTCTGACATCCGGTTTTGCATCAATATTCTGAACAATAGGGGAATCAATAAGTTCTACAGCCATTGCAGAATCCATACCCAAACTATAGGGTTGCTGCAAACGCGTTAATTGCTCACCACCCATTCCAAGTATCAGCACAATTAAAATAGTACCTGACGCTGCCAATACCCACGGCATGAAAGGATTGCTCCCGGAAGGCACAACGGGATTAAGATGTGAAACTTCTCTCATTATGTTTTCAGTTAAGTTTGTGGATATTTGGAAATTGCTGAGCACCTCTCGAATCATCGGTTCCTCCTTCTTTAAACGTTGTCTGGCGCGGCTCAGGCGGCTCTTAATCGCACTTGGAGATACACCCAAAAATCGACTGATCTCTTCACACGTCATATCTCCGAAGTAGTGTAGGACCATTACCGTCCGTTCACTCTCTTTCAACTTCGCAAGCAGCTTTTTAACGACTTCGCGTTGTTCATCTACAGTAACTTTTGCTTGTTCCTCAACCACATATTGGGAATATGTCGGTTCTTCTATCATTTCACTGTCTATGTCTTCAAGCGATTCTGTTTCCATGCGTTTCTTACGAAGCCATGCAAGACAGCGGCGTGTTGCGATTACATAAAGCCATCCAGAAAACTGATTCGGATTTTTCAGAGTAGAGAGTTTCTGATAGACTTTGAGGAAGGTGTCCTGTGTAATCTCTTCAGCGATGTGGAAATCGCCTATTTTCCGCCAAGCGAGTGCATGCACCTGTTTTTGGTATCTTTCCACCAAACTTGCAAAAGCGGCATCATTACCCGCGAGGATACTATTTATCAGTTCAACATCACTATTTTGCATCAGGCACCTCAAGAAAGTGATAGATTAATGTTCTTTCTATATATAATGACGCGGGTAGGGGGCAAAACGGTCGCATAATTCTGAAAATGTAACGCAGAAAATATTTTTTACAAGGACTTACGCACAAGCGGTAGGCGCGCTTTGATGAAGATTAAGAAAATAAATCGGTAATGTGGTGAGGTTAGGAAGAAATCAAGAAATCAACGGTATGAATCATGGCGAATGCCATACGCGCATTCGTCTTTAGTCATTCCCCGGGTATGAATCATGGCGAATACGCCAAATCAACGGTATGAATGCCATTGGGCGAATACGCGTATGGTATTCGCCATGATTCCCCGTGTGGCATGCTGCATGATTCCCCGTGTGGTATTCGCCATGATTCCCCGCCTCGCCAGCAAGGGAGGTGCACCTGCCTCGTGTGGTCAGAAAATTACCGAGTTAAAAACTTAAACCTCCTGTAAGCGCGCCTAAAACCCAGAAAAATCCTATTAATTTGGTATTTGTTTCACGCGAGGATATTTGCAAAATAAGTAGAACAAAGGGAAGTAGTGGGTAATTTGTAAGGCAACTAACGTATTTTCCAGAGGAGAATTGTGCCATCGTCACTACCGCTGGCGATTGTGTTTCCATCTGTGGAAAATGCCATGGAAGTGACGCTATGTTTAGAATCCACAACTTTTATAATATGCTTCCCCGTGTGGGCATTCCATAAACGAACGGTCTTATCCGAATTCATAGTGGCAATTATAGCACCATCAGGAGAAAAAGTAACGGAAGTGACGCTCCATGGATTGCCCAAATGTTTAGAAACTTTGGACTGTCCTGTCATAGCATCCCATAACCGCACCGTTCCGTCTGTACACCCAGTAGCAATGGTATTTCCATCTGGCGAAAACGCAACAGAAGTTAGACTAAACGAATCCGCAGAGAGAGTATTAGTGTGTTCCTTTGTGTGGGTATCCCACAACTGTACCCTCTTGTTTTTACCACTAATCGCGATAGTTTTGCCATCCGGAGAAAATGCGACGTCAGTAACCCAATCAAAATCTCCTACTAATGTAGTCATGTGTTTTCCTGTGTGTCTATTCCAAAATCGGACCGTTTTGTCCTCACTGCCACTGGCGATTGTAGTGCCATCTGGTGAAAATGCAATGGCATTAACCGAATCTGTATGTTCTTTCAATGTAGCTATGTATTTCAGTGTCCTTGTGTTCCACAATAGCACCGTTTTGTCACGACTCGCGGAAGCGACGACATTTCCATCTGGTGAAAAGGCGACAGCATCGATCGAATCAACATGTCCTTGGAATGAAACGACAGGTTTCCTTGTCTGAACATCCCATAACCGCACATTTTCATCCCTGAAATTACCACCACTGACGACTGTTTTGCCATCTGGTGAAAATGCAAGGGCTTCAATCCCTGACGTATGACCTTTAAGTATGGAAACCTTATATTGCACGATGCTTGTGTTCCACAGTCGTACTGTCTTATTAGTGCCAAGACTTCCTACTGTGGCGATAGTTTTTCCATCCGGAGAAAATGCGACTTCATTAACTTCTCGCGAATGCCCAATATGAGTATAATCTATCTGTTCTGATGTGCGCGTGTTCCAGAAACGCACAGACCTATCAGAACTTGAGGTAGCGATTATTTTTCCATCTGGAGAGAAAGCAAAGGATCTAATTGTTTTCGTATGTCCAGAAAGTGTACTTTTTTGTTTTAGTGTGTGAGTGTCCCACAATCGTAGAGTCCTATCTTCACTGGTAGTAGCGAAAGTTTGTCCATCCGGAGAATAAGCCAAGAATGAGATTGATTTCGTATGTCCAGAGAGTGTGTTTTTGTGTTTAAATGTGCGAGTATCCCAAAATCTTATTGTCTTGTCTGCACTTGCGGTAGTGATAGTTTTGCCATCTGGAGAAAAAGCCACGTCAATAACTGCATTTGTGTGTCCAGTGAGTGTCGTGAGATGCTTTCTTGTGTGTGCATTCCACAATTTGACTGTCCTGTCTGCACTTGCGGTAGTGATAGTTTTGCCATCTGGAGAAAAAGCCACGTCAATAACTGCATTTGTGTGTCCAGTGAGTGTCGTGAGATGTTTTCTTGTGTGTGCATTCCACAATTTGACTGTCTTGTCTGCACTTGCGGTAGCGATAATTTTGCCATCTGGAGAAAAAGCGATGGAAATCACATCAGCTGTATGCTCATTCTGTGTAGAGAGTTTGCGTTGTCCAGGCATTATGCCCGACAAATTTTTGAGCATAGAAACCATGTTTGGTTTTCCTACATGCACATTCCATAACCGGACCATATTGTCCCAACCTACAGTAGCCAGAGTTTTTCCATCCGGAGAAAAAACGATAGTCCTTACCCCTGTTTTATGCCCGTCAAGTATCCTTAAGTGTTCATTAATTTGCGCATTCCACAACCTTACAGTTCCGTCATAACTTGTGGTAGCCAGAGTTTTTCCATCTGGAGAAAACGTAATTGCAGAGACGCGGCGTGTATGACCTGTCAATGTAGTTATATGCTGATTTGTAAGGAGGTCCCACAACTCTATTGATCCATTATAACTACCACTCGCAATTGTTTTTCTATCAGGAGAAAATGCTGTGGAATTTGTACCGAACAATATTCTTAGAGGTACAGCTTTAAATTTCCCTGTGTGTGTGTTCCACAAATGTACTTTTCTATCCTCACTTGTGCTATAGATAGTTTGACTGTCAGTGGAAAAGACTAATGAGTTGACTTTCCTTGTATGTCCCATGAGTGCAATTTTATGTTCGCCTGTATGGGCGTCCCACAACCGCGCCGTTTTGTCCTCACTTGCACTTGCAATAGTTTTTCCATCCGATGAATATACAACATAAGTGACCGTATCCGTATGCCCAATGAGCGTATTCTCGTGTTGTCCTGTACGTATGTCCCATAATTGTACAATATGATCATAACTACCAGCAGCGATAGTGTTCCCATCCGGTGAAAACGCTACGGAAGTAATACCACTACCCTCTCCGCCAAGCGTGGCTTTGTGCAGACCAGTGACTCCGTCCCACAGTCTGACTGTTCCATCACTACTGCCACTCGCAAGAGGCATTCCATTTGGAGAAAACGCTACAGAAGTTACCCACCACGTATGTCCTGTTAACAGATCCAGTTCCTTTTCTTTACCTGCACGCACATCATAAATCCATATCCCAATGGCACTTGCAACCGCAAGCCGATTGCCATCTGGCGAGAAAGCGATATTTCCTGTGATTTCACCTTTACCGAGGCGTGCAGCGGCACCTTCAGGTAAACCCCATGTAGTGTAATCTTGAGCAAACGCGTTTGGGAGTAATAGAATAAAAGGTAAAAGTAGGGTGATGAGGAATAGGCATGTTGTTTTCATGGATCAGCATCTCCTCTGAAGCCAACCATTCACTGAGTGATTATTGCCGATGAAACCGACGTTCCAATTCATCGCGCCCCATTTCAATGATAATAGGTCTTGAATGCGGACAATTGAACGGTAGTTTTGCCTCGGACAACTCGCGAATAAGGTTAATCATCTCTTTCGTGTCCAATGTATCCCCCGCTTTCACAGCGGATCGACAAGCAAGCATTATCAACGCATCGTCAAGTGCTTCAGGGATTTCTATTTCGGTATGCGGTTGTTCGGGGAGTTTGTCAAGCATGTCGGTAATAGTCTGAGAAGCAGTCCGCGTTGGCAATGGTGCCGGTATTGCCCGAATCAAAATCGTGTTCCCACCGAATTCCTCTAACTCAAACCCTATTTTTTTGAAAAGGTCCTCGTGGACTTTGAGAATAGCAACCTGTTGCGGTGTCACTTCAACTGTAACAGGAAGCAACAACCCTTGCACAGGAATGCCGTTAGTTTTTAACTGGTTAACGAGACGTTCATAAAGCACCCGTTCTGCCGCAACGTGTTGGTCAATGAAGAATACCCTATCCTCTCCCTCAGCGACAATATAGGTCTTAAAAAGATTCGTTTTCAACTCAACATTATCAAAATCAAGCAGTTTGAGCATTGCCCCTTCGGGTATCTGCTGTTGTGGAGGTTGCACAACAGTTTTGGTTACTTCGGGTACGTGTTGCGTGTCTTCGTCTATGGTGGGTGAGGGAACACTCCGTTCAGACTCAACATTTTCCGGTTGTGGTGTTTCAATGGATTCTACTCTTTTGTCTGTGGAGATAGTCGGACGTGGACGCGGTAGGGTTGAGATTTGCCGCGATGTGTCAATGGATGTATTATCGACTTCAACTTCTTCAGTTGGTTCGGGTTCAACCTCTGTAGATGTTTCAATCTTCGGAATAAATTTTTCTTTGTGAATAACGTTGCGGATCATTCGGACAATGCCGCTGAAAATTGTCCGTTCATTCCGAAACCGCACCTCAATTTTGGCAGGATGGACGTTAACGTCAACTGTATCGGGTTCAAGCGTCATGAAAAGCAATGCAACGGCATGCCGATCCTTCTGAATTGTTGCACTGAGTGCCTCTTTTAAGGCTGCACCGATCATTTGACTGCGGATCGGCCGCTGATTCATGAAAAAGAGTTGGTATTCACGGTTCGGCTTCGTAAAATCGGGTTTTCCGAGCAGCCCTGAAAGCTTAAAATCAGGTAGTTCTTCAGCAAATTCAATGAGATTATCAGCAAATTCTTTACCATATAAGAGACGCGCACGTTCCATGTGTGAATCGCAGGCTCGGACATCCAAAATTGCTTTCCCGTTGTGTGATAGCGAAAAATGTATTGATGGATGCGCTAAAGCCGACCACGTTACCTGATTGGTAATGTGGCGCACCTCAGTCGTGTCAGTTTTAAGAAACTTGAGACGTGCAGGGACATTATGAAAAAGGTTGTTAATCGAAATATGGGTGCCAGGAGAACATCCGCTTTCCTCTACAGAACGGAAGACGCCACCATCAACACTAATCTTTGTTCCCTGAATAGCATCAGCTGTACGTGTGAGAAGTTCAAACTGAGATACAGAGGCAATACTCGCTAACGCCTCCCCACGAAATCCGAAGGTGTGGATGTTTTCAAGGTCTTCTATGCGACTGACTTTGCTCGTTGCGTGGCGTTCTAAAGCAAGAAGTGCGTCCTCACGTTCCATACCGCTGCCATTATCAGAAACGCTAATGAGTCGTTTCCCACCTGCACGGATTTCGACGCGAATGCTCGTGCTTTCAGCGTCTATTGCGTTTTCGATCAGTTCTTTGACGACGGATGCGGGACGTTCTACTACTTCGCCTGCCGCGATTTTATTTGCTACATCTGCAGAAAGTATTTTGATTTTTGGCATGTGTCGTTGAAACCCTGTTTTTCAGGGCTGGCTCCACTCTATTAAATTTGATGTTGAATGAGATGCTATTAATGCAAGGCAATCTTTTCGGATAAAAATATGGATTTTGAAATTTCGGACGCAGAATGATCTCAAGATGTCTTTAATTTAGCACATCCAAAGGCGAATGTCAAATGGATTTAATAGCGGCAGTCTAAATAGCCTTGTGAACCACTAAGTGAGTAGGTTTTTAGCCTAAACCAATTTCAAACATCTACGCGCACAAACGCAAGGAATGCTCCCGCAAGCAGCACTACCAGAAATAACACCAACAAGAACAAATCCATCACCGCAGCGTTGAAATCACGATTGAGACTGAGTGTGTCCTTAAACTTGGGAATCGCCCCTGGACTCACTGGCTTTTGCGACATCCCCTCAGGTACCCCAATAGCATGAAGACTCATTGGATCTGCCCTGTCAGTATCAATCACAAAATCTCGATATTCGCGAGCATACCGTTTCGTGTTCTCAATAAACTGTAGATGCCGTTCTAACCCTGTCCCCGCAAAAGATTCAAAGAGGTGTTGGACAATCGCCGCAGGTGAGATACGGGTTATCGCACGCGCCCGTTTTCCCTGTGTAATCTGCTGGTTGAGATACTTTTCGGTAAAACGTTCATTTTGTTCTGCATCTACAGTGAGATACTCAGCAATTACGTGAACTGGTGGCGTAGATTGTGAGTCTCTATATTTATCTTCGTATGCCTTACGCGTCTCACGATCAAGTCTGTTTCTCTCGCTCCAAAATTCCATATATGCCATTGGCACCGATGTCCGACTACCGATAGAGGCTAATGTATTCGGCATAAAAATCACAAAGCTTACCCAGATTAACAACAGAACAACAAGACTCACACCGCTCTCTCGCACCGCAGCGGAAACCAGAAGCCCCAAAGCAATGAAGATACAGGTATAAAGGATTGTAATCCCGTACAAAATACCTAAACGTCCCCACAACTCAGCATTGAGTTGCACTGAATCTGAAGTGGAAATCAGAAGTAGGTTCATTAAAACCGCAATCACAAAAGGAATGTTAATGCTGATGAATGCACCAAAAAACTTTCCAACCATTACAGTGTGTCGCGGAATAGGATTTGCTAATGTCAATCGCAATGTGCCTCGTTCCAGTTCACCAGAGACTGAATCAAAAGTAAAGAGAATTGCCACAAAACTCAGCACATAGCTGACAATAAACGCCCAATCCATTGTGGTAAAATCAGGACGGACATTGTAGATATTTGGAGTTTCGTGTGGGTGCGACAATCTCCAGAGAGGTCTCACGTTGGCAATATCGCTAAAGTAGTTTTCTCCATTGACGCGCGTTGGCAAAAACACTTCATCACCTTCCGCACAAAAACGGAGTGAAGAGTGTGCTTTATACAGAAGCCCAGGTCCCTCTGTCGCGAGGCGATATAAACTTGTGCTACGTTCTTCAAGTTTCTTGACTGCTTCGGCAGTGGCATCGTGATATGCCTGTGTCCGAGCAGGATGTCCACGCAGATAGACAATAGCATTGGTCAACATCAGTGCCAACAGCAGGATCGCTGTCAATGCGAAACGTAGGCTATTAAGATTGTCGTATATTTCACGTTTTGTTATGTGCCAAATCATTTGTTTGTTGTTGGTTGTCAGCTATCGGTTTTCTTGTTGGAGGGCTTTGTAAGCCCGATTTATTACTCAAAGTAGGCGCGTTTTGTCCACGCGCCGTTTATATCGTCTGCTGTCTGGCCTCGGCGCGTGGACAAAACGCCAAATCAACGGTATGAATGCGCGTATGGCATTCCCCGCCTACCAGGGTGGCGAACCGCTAAATTGACAGTTATGGGTTTCACGTTACTCAGCCCAACCTACATGACTGCTGATTGCTAAAAGTCATCCTACGCTTCACTTCTAATAAAGATCAGAAGGATACACATAAACAGAACAAGGTTGTAGATAATCAGAAGAAACAGATCTGGTAATGCCCGTGCTGCATTTACTGAGGCATCACTTCTCTCAAAAACAAACTCTGGAAATGTGCTCCAATCGACTCCGCCTTTGTCGGCGACAAACCATTCCCGTGATCCGAATGCCCTTTTCGCGTAAAAATAATCAATCACAATTTTGCGGTACCGTCGCGTCGCTTCAAAAAAATCTCTGAGTCCCAGTAGGTCTGTACCCGCCAACGTCTGCGTTGCAGCATCATACATACCCACCGGTGAAAGTCTCAATAATACCCTGTCCATTGTCGCCTGCCGAACAAAAATGTCATCAAGTGCCTGCTTACGGATGAACCAAACTCTCTCAGTGGTACGGATAGTAAGCGGTTCAACAAAGTCAAAATATCTTTTAGCAAGAGAAACGTATCTTTCAAAATCCGGTGGTATCTCTGAAATGTCAGTCAAATTTTCAATGTAAGACATCATGTTTGCTGAATCTACGGAGGCTTGTGTATAGAGTCCTAACACCTCGTGAAACCGCGACCCCTCCTCCGCGATGCCCTCGTTTTCAAGGAACTTTTTCCGATCTCTTTCATATTCATCTACAATTCGTTGGATTTGATTATTCACGGTATTTACACGTTCTTGTATATTGCCACCTGGATTTATCGTTGCCCGAATCAGGTTTGGGTATACCAGTATTAGAAACCCCCAGACAAACATCGCGAGCATTAAGGCTGTGCCAGTTCTACGCGTCGCAACTGATATTAACAGCCCAATCAGATAAAACAGCGATAGATACGCAAACGATGCAAAAACAATACCTCCAATACGGAAGAAGTCAGCAGATGACAACGGAATTGATCGGATTAACAACAGTAGTGCCAATAGCAGACTTAAGAGCAGTGGCACTAATAGACACAGCATTGCACTGATATACTTGGCAAGCAAAATCTGTCCGCGTCGGACAGGTTGTGCTAAAACAAGCCGTAATGTGCCACGTTCGCGTTCCCCCGCAATCGCATCATAAGCAAATATCAGTCCCATTAAACTTAAGACAACTTCAAAGATAAAGACAATATCAATGGAAGAGAAGAATGCAATAAATGGGTTATCCGTTCCGTGCATTTCGGTATCCCACAGCGTTGGCACAAATCCGTGCCAGATACCGATAAGGTTCCCCAAACGTTTATCTAATCCAACGTTGAAAATACTCAAAGGATTTGGCGCGCGATCCACAAACAGGTACATCGTAGAATACGTTTCTGCTTTCCGTAATCCCTCATAATGTGTTTTGACAGCGTCATTATAACTTTCCACACGCTGTTCGTAGTCTTGTATAAGCACGGCAGTATTCGCAACGACAAGCAGTAACATGATAAAGACTGCTGCCGCAAATCGGAATGTCATCAGATTGTCGAGTAGTTCTCGGCGGATGAGTGTTTTAAGCATTTTCACATCTCTACATATATAATAGATTACCGAACATATAATATATCATGCTTTTTACGGATAATTCAAATTTACTTTCAACAATTAGCTGTGGTAGTCAGTAGTCGTTCTTGCATCTGTAGGTGCGCTCTTTAAGCACCCCATAAGCGTCAATTTAAGAAAAGAATTATGCACTGAATGCCCAGGCCGGTTGGTTCGGTTTGTAACCGAACCCATAGGCGTCAATTTAAAGGGTAAATCCATTTGGCAGTGTCTTCAGTCCCGTAGGGACGGTATGTTTATAGATATGAAATGTATATATGTCTTTAGTCCCGTAGGGACGATATGTGTATCCCAACGACATATTTTTTACATATCGTCCCTACGGGACTAAAGAGGCGTTGTTCAACGTTTTTCTATAAACATATCGTCCCTACGGGACTAAGATGTGGACAGTTCCAATCGTCATGCCTATTCAGAAGGGCTTTTAGAACAAGAAATATTTTCTAAAATTGACGCCTATGGTTCGGTTTGTAACCGAACCGGAGCCTACGCAGAAACCTCCACCAATCCTGTCCACTAAACAGAGCTGCTCAACAAACACCCAGGATTCGCCTGGGCTCGGTCCGGTTCGGTTACAAACCGAACCTACCGGCCTGGATGCACGCTAAATTGACGCTTATAGTGCGCTCTTTAAGCACCCTATCATTTTGTTCAAATTATAGGCTTTCTTAAAAAAGATTTTCCTCGGCGAGGGTATCACCGAGGAAAATCTTTTTGGACTTGGTATGTTGTCTTGATTTGGGTTAGAACCGAATCCGTTTTGGATTGTCGCCATGGATAGAACGTGCTTGGCTTGGTGTGTGTGCGACTACCGAACTATTCAGTTTTCTGTAATGGAATTTCAAAATTGATTTCTTCAGATTCTTCGTAAGGTAATTCTTCAAACCGTATAACGTCGAACTTTCCAGCCTCATATTTTCTGTGTGAACCGAGACCAAGCTCCATTCCGTACAGAAAACATTTTTTGATGTCTTTTATCAGAAGTTTTTTGCTACGATTGTCTTCACCTATTCGGTTTTTGAGCACCCACAGTTGAAATTTTACTGTAGGTTCTAATACATATTCAAGGGTTTTTAGAATCGATCTGCTGCCTTGTGGTGTTGAGACATTGCCAGCATGTGATTCCACACCTGTGGGTTCCATGATGCGTGGAAGCAGATAAATCTTTTCACCGGTAAAGGTGTTATTTTCATCTTGTCCTTTGATTATAAGCCCTTCACGCATTGTCTGCTTACTGCCGCGTTTTGTAATTGTAAGTTCTAATAACGACGCTGCTTGTGCAAGCATCGCCTTAATTTGATAACTTCCGATGTAGATTCCATGATCGTCGCGTTTGAAGCCGACGGTGCGTTTTTCAATCTCCTCGGTAAGGTCAAGATCATCGGCAGCAGGTGAAATGTCCTCACTGCCAAATTTAGTCTTGACGTAATTTTTTAAAACATCTTTATCTTTTGGAAGACCACCATATATTTTATCTCTAAACTTAAGTTCTATTTCAAACTTTAAATACACTTTTCACCTTTTAAAAATGACGCTTATATTGATCGAATGATCGCTATCTTACGCTGATTATCTTATGTTTTGCAATTCACCACTTATACACATTTTCGGATGCGTTTGTAACGTTCAACCAATTTATGTTTTTCGGTATTGTCCATACAAGAGAGTGAAATTGTAAAGATCTCACGTCTTATAATACACATGCTTCTGCGAAAAGTTGCATACATTTTATTTTATATCACTTTTGAGAAACGAAACCTGCGCCATAATTAAAAATAATAGATTAAACAGTACCAGCAAACCGACTTGAGACAACACGCTACGGTAAGAGATGTGCTCCTCAAAGACTGGAACTACATCTGGATGCACCTTTTTCTGAGATAACCCCTCTTTTACTGGATAGATGTGTAGACTTTCTGGGTCGCTCTGATCTTCTGCTTTAACGAAGTCAACAAACGTTTGCCGATAACGACGTGCCTGTTTAACAAAATTCATATAACTGGTAATACCCGTATTTGCTAACCCCTCCATCGCATATTGAAAAGTCGCTATCGGAGAAATTTGGGTAAGGTCTCGAGCGAGTTGAACTTGTCTAAACTGCTGGTCAATGTGTCCGTCATTAAAACGGGTTTTTGTCTCCATTTCTTTGGTGAGGTAGGTTGCCCAAAGACGCGTTGCTTCCGGATTTTCAACAGATGCTGCCTTGCTTAACTTAGACGGTATTTCTCCTGACCTACCAAAAGGATGGTATTCATCTCCAAGCTGCTTTAATTGTGCCTCTCTCTGCATTGATACTTCATCAACAGAGGGAATCGGATTTATGTTGCCGACAAAAGTGCCAAGTAGACTCGGGAATACAAACGCTAAACAGACCCATGTTAATAAAAGCCATACCAAACTCGTAATCGGGTTTGAAACACGACTTGAGAAAAACAGACCAAGAAAAATAAAAATAGAGATGTGTAACGCAAACAAGCCTACCATCCCCAAAATACATAGCCAATCCCTCGACTCAAACGGTATATTTTTTGATATGAGGATAACCAGCAAGTTCATCAAGATACCAATTAAAAGGGGTACCATGAGTGCCAAAAACGCACCAATGTATTTTCCCAGCAACACCTGCCCGCGCGAAACTGTATTAGACATTATTAAGCTTAATGTGCCGCTTGAACGTTCCCCAGCAATGGCATCAAAAGTGAACAAAATCGCAAAGAAACTCATCAAAATACCGATGAAAACCCAGTCGATTTTGATCCGTTGCATAGCGCCACCGCCCGTATTTTGCAGAGGATACTCTAATGTCCACGGTGCTCTCCAAGCAAAATCTTCAAATTCCTCATAACCACTTCGACTGGCTGTTCCGGTATTCTGCATTTTGACAGAACGCGGTATTAATGTATCTGTCCCATCGGCACAGAATGTCAACCGCGTAGGACGTCTTAGAATTTCACCAGGTCCTATGAGTGCTAATTCCGCCAAACCCTTACCCGCTTGTTCTTTGATATAATCTCTACTATTTTCTTCATGGCGGTTGTAAGTATTGATTTGTGTTGTGTAACCATCGCCGCCAAGACTATATATCAGGGCATTCGCCAAAAACAGCACAGGTAGAAGGATTATCATCAAGGAGAATCGGAGCGTCATGAGATTGTGGTATATCTCTTTCTTTGCAATGTGCCAAACCATCTGTTTTGACTCCTTTTCAACTCAAATCATATCGTAGAAAGGATACATAAGCCGCCATGAATAGAACGATATTCCATGCCAGTAAAATCAAAATATCCATGGACGCTCGTGACAAACTTTCTAAAATAGAGAGTCGTTGATGTAGAAAAACGGGCAGATCGGTCAACTCCGCATCTCCCTTGTCATTAGAAAACCAGGCTCTTGAAGAAAATGCCTTTTTATCTTTCAAATACTCAACAACTTGACGTTTATAGTCTCTGGAACTCTCAATAAAATCGTTATAACGCTGCCGGTCTGTTCCTGCTATTGTGCCAACAGCGAAGTGATATGTATCTGCAAAGGAGATACGTGATAAAGCATCTGCAAACTTGGAATTCTTCTCTCGTGCCTCAGCGGGTTCCTTGAGAATTTCTTCCACCTTATCTGTATATTCAACCCGAAGCTGCTCCTGATAGCCTAAAATCTCTTGGAAGATAGAAGTATCTGCTTGGGCGACATTTGTGACGCTATAACTCTCTATTAAGAAATAACCTCCTGAAAAAGAACCACTGCCAACTCCTCTTGATGATGCCCCAGGTTCCCAAATAATTGACTTTTGCAAATCTTCGTAACCTCTCTGTCTTCGATAGGCATCCCGTTCTTTTTTGAATTGCTCCCATACATCAGCAGCAGGTTGGATCAACGTCATTTCAGATTTCACTGGATGCAGCGGAAATTTTTCCACCGCAAATGCCACGACATTTGAATGAACACTTGTGAGGATTACCCAAATAAACATTGAAAGGATTAACGTCGTTGCGGCTTGTTTTGTCCAAACAGACAGTAAGAGTCCTAAAAGATACCACGTTGACACATACAACAACGAAACACCGAACATCGCCAAGATGTGTAATATGTCGTTTCCATCAAAGGCAATAACTGGCGAAGAAAACGCGATCAACAGTGCAACGAGCAAACTCATCAAAACAATTGGGAACAGAGACAACATCCCACCGAGGTATTTTCCAAACACTATTGTGTCTCTCGGTATCGCGTTGGATAACACGAGTTTCAACGTGCCATCCTCTCTTTCCCCCGAAATCGTATTATAAGCAAACAGAATCGCTAACGCACTCAGCACAAATTTGAAGATGAAAACCACATCTACGGTCAGGAACATTGCAAGGAACGGATTGTCTGAACCCCGCTTCTGTGTTGGTGCCGCCCAAATAGGAAAGTTAAATTCAAAGATAGGCTTTCCCAACTCAACAGTGACCGTATTAGCACCAGCGTTCTCTGTC
Organism: Candidatus Poribacteria bacterium; assembly: GCA_965221425.1. Taxonomy (GTDB): domain Bacteria; phylum Poribacteria; class WGA-4E; order WGA-4E; family WGA-3G; genus MSPOR6. Next base: position 4,943,224 of record OZ244889.1, read on the forward strand.
CCCACGTTAAAGATGCTCAGTGGACTCGGCTTTCGGTGCGCCTTTGGTTTGATTTTGGAATAGAGTTCCCACGCCTCTGCTTCTTCCTTCGCTTCCCGGACTGCGGTATTATATCCCGCCAAACGTTTTTCGTAGTCGTCTACCTGAACAAAAACAGCAACAGCAATTGAAAGCAAGCACACAATAACCCCAATCATGAATCGGGATGTTAAGATATTTGAGGTAAATTCTCGTTGGATAATCAGCCAAAGTGTGGACATTATTTCTTATTAATTAAAGACGCAATCTTGGTGTTAATAGCGTGCATAGGTTTAAAAAACGTTGATTTCTTTTGACTTTTGACAAAGGTTATTGACACCATAAATAAATTGCCTTATGTCATTAAGTCGCGTATTAAAGGAAAAAGGTTGCACAAAATGTCATTAAGTCGTGTATTAAAGGAAAAAGGTTGCATAAAATGAAATTTGGGAAATTTTATGTTCGGTAGGTAAGGAAGCGAATTATGGACTGTTTCCTAATATTCCTGACCAAATAGCACGTTGCGCCTCCGTCCTGTTAGGTTTTTGGGTAATGGTGATATTTATACTCGCTGCTTCAAGCGGCGGTTTTCCGGGCATGCCGCCTAATGTAGTTGGTAGGGTAATTTCTTCACCTTTTCGCTCAAGGGTTAATGTTACAGCATCACCCGATTTCCAGTCTTTCGCCACTCTTCTAATATCGTCAAACATCTTCACAGACGTGCCGTTGATCGCAATAAGCTTGTCACCATCTTGATACTTGGGTGATCGGAAAATAATCAGACTACCCACCTTCGTATTCCTAAGAAAAAGAATGGATAGCATCTCATTAAGGATATACCTGAGGTTCGGGAGTTTTTCGTCAGATTCTATTTGAGCATCTATTCCTGCATTTTTAAGGTATTGTTCTAAAGGCAATCGCTCCGTACCTGTTACATATTTATTGAAGAATGGCTCAAAATCTTCCCCTGCAATTTGGCTGACAACCCTGATGACATCATTTATTGCAAACCTGTTTTCGGTAAGCCCAAACTCCTTATACATCTGCTTCATCACATCGTCTAAGCTACTCCGATTTTGCGTTCGCGTGCGAATCTGTAAGTCTAAAGCCATTGCAATGAGACTTCCACCGTCATAAACCAGTTCACGGTTGGCAAATTTATTTTTGCCTGCCTCTCGCATAGAACGTTTCCCCTGTTCTGATACATAAGATTCCCATGAACGTATAAGATTGATAAGAAAATCGTTTTCAGATATAAGTCCAAGGCGAGTACAAACAACATTTGCATAATACGAAGTGAACCCCTCGGTAAACCAATATTCCTGCTTAGCATAATATATAGCTTTTCCATTCCACATATAGCAGACCACGCCTGCCACTAATGTCACCCAAAAACTTCTATTAGTTTCGTCTAATTCACCTCCAATCAGAGCAGTAATGCTCCGTCCTGATGCGCCACCGCTGCGATACCCCTCCGCACCATAAGGATTGGCGACAAACAGCATCTTATCTTTCGGGGTGCCCCCAAATACTTCTGTATACGCTTGCAGAATTGCCTCAATAGCACGCTGAATCTTATCCATAGACGCTTTAAAACGTCCACCAATAGCAAGCACGATCTCTGCATCTCCAGATTTTGCCAGTCGTTCACAGTGTTCACCGAGAACGAGATATGCATTCATCAAGTCATCCTGATCTTTGCAAATAAAGCGATGTTTTCCATGTTCAATCCGCTCCCAAGCCGTTGAAACATGCCAATTATCAGGGACGTTTACTTGCAATTCAATATCTTTCACCTTACCCACGACAAACAGGGCATACCCAGTCCAGAAGATGCAATCTTCTTGGGTGTATGGCACTTCATCCCTACCCGTAGGCCAATCCCGTTTATCATGGTTCAACAACGCTTTATAGCGCAACGTCACAGGCGAGTCACCTTGCGTTTCAACTATCCATTGTGTTTTGTCAATCTCTTCAATAGGCAACGTTTCTCCGTTTGCATCGGTAACTGTTAAGTCGCGAAGATAGCGAGCATACCCATCATACAACCATCCAGTAAGAAAGCGGCTCATGGATAACATCAAATGTTTTCTACCGCTTTCAGCACCACTGCCAATTTTCGGCGTTAGGATACATTTGACTTCTGCGGCGCGTGGTTCATCAGCATCTATTGTGACTTCATATCTTGCCGATGCGAGTTCCAACGGATTTTCAAGGTCCACGGGTTTACTGAAATTCCTAATAACGTGCCATTCCTCAAAAACCGCCTCGTCACGATAACTGTTTTGCCATTTGTATGTCCATTGCGTTCCGACTTGGACAGGGAGGTATTCTCCACCCTCAAACGGAGCCTTGTATTTAAACAATTCGGCTTCGGTTGTGACTCCGTTGGCGTGTTCATATCGCATCTTTACGAGTCCGACACCCTTAGCGAACCATAAATAACGGGTACCGTTCACAAGGGAGTTTCGTAATTCAGCATTGGCGTCTTCTACATCCGCATCCGTGAAAACGGTTTTATGTTTCAGACATCTGTGGAAATTTCCTGCCGACACTTCTACGCTTTCATATCCCTCTAAAGTCGTTTTCGCTTCTGATTTCCAAGCACCTTCTTGCTCCCAACTTTTTCCGATAGTAACAGGAAACCTAAAAAGGTTAATCTTGCCGTGATTGATATAGTGTAGTAACATATACATCGGTGATGGATCACCACCATCTTGCCCTCTCGTGCCAATACCGTAAGATGTAAAAAACTTGTCAGTTCGTCTGAGTCTGAAACCACCTTCTGCCAAATGCTCATCGCTTTCCGTTACCGCAGTCGCTTGAATGCTGATGTATCGTGGTTCGCTTCTCAGTAAATTCGGACTCAAATTTTCGCGAATCATTGACTCCTCCTTTTCCAACCTCTTTCGCGCACGATATAGCCGACTCTTTACCGTGTTCAGCGATATATCCAAGCGCGCGCTGACCTCTTCACAAGTCAAACCCTTGAAATAGTGTAGGACCATTACGGAACGTTCAGATTTTGGCAGTTTTTGGAGGAGATTTTCTACGACTTCGCGCAATCTATCTGTTGACGCTTGCGACTGTTCTTCTTCAAGATAGCGGACGTAGAACAGTCGTTCTAATTCTGATTTTGGCATCGCATCTATAGACTGCATGACAATTGGCTTTTTTCGTATCCACTCTACGCACCGACGTTTTGCTATTACGCGCAGCCACCCTAAAAAACGTTTAGGGTCTCGTAGCGTTGGCAGGGAGTTAAAAGCATGGATAAAGGTGTCCTGCGTAATTTCTTGCGCTGCATGGAAGTCGCCGATTTCTTGCCATGCAAGGGAGTGCACCCACTTTCGGTGCTTCTGCACAAGCGCGGTGAAAGCGTACTCATCCCCTGACAAGATGCGTTGAATCAGATTAACGTCGTCATTTTTCATGCCAATCCTCCAAACAAATTACCTTATAGTCTATAGTCGTGTTTTAAGGGAGGAAAGGTTGCATAAAACGCAATTATAAGGCAAAATTTTTGGTAATAAGCGGTTTTGTGCTTGCAAAAGGTTAAAATACACTCAAACTGAATACACACTGTTTATGTTGCAGAAACATGACTATATGGTAAATCATAAAATAAGCATTGTCCTTCCGCGGCAGACGAGGTTTCCTAACCTCGTCTACGCAAAGTGTAGAAGTAATTCTAAAATTTACCAGTGAAACTATAAATTCCAAGATATTTCAGTAATAAAAGTGGACAAAATATCGTTATATCTGGTACAATACGTTGGATATAACGGTTTGATTTCTTGATTGAGAAGGAGGTGCAATTATGGGATTGGCTGAAGTAGAAACTAACCATGCCGCATTGCGCGCGACCGATGTTCCACATCCTTACCTACATACCATATTTGAAGTCAGTGATAAATATCTAAGACGCGTTTTCAATGAACAACAGTTGAATGATTTTAAAACTGATTGCCTCCATAACATTCGAGGGGACAGGGATTCAACCATAGAACAGTATATCAAATTATATTACGATTTTGTGAAGAAAGAATACCAAAAACAATATACTAATGCCGATTCAACTCTGAATCAAGACATTTTTTCCGAACCTAACAGACCAAAACTGTTGTGGGGTAACTGCTTGGATTTTTTGCGGCGTATGGACAGCGAAAGTGTTCAGTTAATGATCACTTCACCACCATATTACAACGCAAGAGATTATTCCCAGTGGGACACTCTGGATGACTATTTGGATGATATGTCTTGTATTATCAAGGAATGTTATCGGGTCATGGACAATCATCGCCCTTTCGTTTTCAATGTTGGCGACATATTTGACAACGACAATAGACATACTAAATCAACTTGGGGAAAACGGCGGATACCTTTGGGCGCATATTTCACAATGATATTTGAAGAACACGGTTTTCAATTCGTGGACGACTTCATTTGGGACAAGGGCGAAGTTCAGACTCAGCGGCATAAGAATGGAAATAGACCTTACCCATTGTATCAATATCCAGTCAACTGTTATGAACATATTTTTATTTTCTATAAACATCGGTTGGATGAAACACTTTATCCCTGCCCAGTATGCGGATGTCTGAAAATCAATGGGAATGCATATTCTGGAGTAGGTATCAAATCTTGGGAATGCAAGAATTTAGACTGTTTCAAGCGATCAGCTGCCAATCGCGGCAAACGTTTTTCTGCCCGTACGCAGTTGATGACGGGTTTGCAACGATCCCATAATCTTGTTGATGAAGATCTGTTGCGCATGTGGCGTCGCGATATCGTCAAATTAGCACCTGTAATCAAGATAAACAGCAAAGGGCAAAACACGCTTGGACATACAGCTCCCTTCCCACGCGAAATCCCTGAATACGCAGTCCGGGTGTTCAGTGGCATAGATGAATCTGTCCTTGATCCTTTTGCAGGTTCATTCACGACCACAATAGAATCATTAAGGTTAGAACGAAATAGCATTGGCATAGAACTAAATAGAACATTGTTTAGAGATGCCTTACTGAATCGGATTCCATGTGGTCTCTTTAATACTGAACCGAAAGAGGTGGAAAGTGAATGAAACAGTTAATAATCAGCCACAGAACCATCTGCTAAACGAGCGTTGGGCCAATTAAACCTTCTTCCCGAAGTACTAATCTCAATCACCTTCGCCTCATCCACTTCAACACCTAAACCCGGACCTTCGGGTAAAGAAACGTAACCTTCATCGTCCATTTCCCACGTCTTGTGTGCAGGTAGGTTGCTCTCATAGCCTTCATGAATAAGGAAAAACGGCACGGAGGCAGATAGATGGAAACTCGCTGTAAGACCGAGATAAGACATTGTGCAGTGCGGTGCTATCGGCACGTAGTGTGCTTCCGCAAGTGCAGCGACCTTCTTGACCTGCGTGATGCCACCACCATGTCCAACATCGGGTTGGAGGATGTCAATCACTTGTGCTTCAAGGATTTCACGGACTTCCCATATTGTGCGGTCGCGTTCACCAGTTGCTAACGGCACTGGGACAGATTCTCGGATCTTGCGCATGACTTCAATGTTGCCCGGCACCCATGCCTCTTCAAGGAAAAGCAGATCGTCGGATTTGAGGCGGCCTGCAAATTGTTTAACGACAGGTGGCGGCAAGCCACTATGTGCATCAACCATCACTGCACCATCTGTGCCGACTTTCTTTTGTGCATCGCGAACCCGCTGCACCATATTCGCGATCTCATCGGGCGTACCAGCGAAAGTTTTAGAACCACCCGGACCGATTTTTATTGCCTTTGGACTTGGATACTTCCAAATTTTATCACGACAAGGACCACCGAGTAAGCGATAGACCGGTACGCCCCACAGTTTTCCAGCAATATCCCACAACGCCATATCAATCGCGGAAATCGTATGCACCATCAATCCACCGCCACGGATATTGCGATGTGCGCGAAACAGCCGTTGCCAGTGATGTTCAATACGCGTCGGGTTTTCCCCGATAATCATTGTGGATAGGGAGCGTGCCAATTCACAGGTGACGTTCGTCTCCATATTGTTGATCTCGCCCCATCCTGTAACGTCCATGTTGGTTTCAATCTTGACGTACGCTTTCTCACCCATCGGGTAAGCCTCAAGGTTTGTCACTCGTATCTGCGAACCTTTATCTTCATAGTCTGCCATTGCAATAATCTCCCTTCTTTTTGTTGTGTTTTAGTTTTTCATAATTCCTGAAGTTTGTCAAACCTTTTCATTCATAAGAACGTGTATGTAAAGTTTGGCATGAAATCAGAATGCGGAACCTTTTCTTGAGTTAGAGCGTTTGTAGTCGCGTAATTCATTGCGCCTCTTTTTAGTTTTTGAGGCACAATTGGACGATTCTGAATTAGAAAATCGACAATTGAATGCCTCTGTGGTAAACATGAAATTTGTTGACGAAAACAAAAGAAATTGATACATTAACTTATATGACCGAATGCTCAATCAAATCAAGGAGACCAAATTATGGCAACGGATCAAACGTATCGTATCGGAATCATCGGGTGCGGTGGAATGGGTAGGTCCCATTCCAGATCATGGCAAAAACAAGAGAATGCTGAAGTCGTGGCAGCAATGGATATCTATGAAGAATCTGCGAAACGGGTCGCGGATGAATACGGTGTACCTGCCATCTACACCGATGTTGATGAGATGTTAGCAAAAGAGGATTTGGACATTGTCAGCATCACAACGTGGCAGGGACCGCGTGCTGAAGCCACAGTTGCTGCAGCAAAAGCTGGTGTAAAAGGCATTATGGGCGAAAAACCGATGTCTGCTTCGCTGGGTCAGGCAGATGATATGATCACTGCATGTGAACAGAACGATGTCAAACTTGTCATTGGACACCAAGGTAGATACAAGGCACAGAACACAGAAATTCGCAGACTTGTTGCTGCTGGTGCAATTGGACAACCGACAACACTTCATCACCGTGCAAAAGCACACGCAGGACTACTCAACACAGGCACACACGCGATTGATGGGTGGCGTTACTTGTTGTCCGATCCAGAGACATTATGGGTTATCGGGCAAACATCCCGCACAACTGATCGGTGGGAACGCCGCACAATCTGTGAAGACCTTTGTATGGGATTAGTCTGCTTTGAAGGGGGCGCACGTGCTATCTATGAAGGCGACCTGCCCGATCCCGGAGTTTCCATGCCCAGAATCGCTGGCACAGAGGGACAAATTCGCGACGGTGATAATGGAACAGTGCTGCTCCAAAACGGAGATGCACAAGGTTGGCAGACAATCACACCGCCACCAGAATCCAAAAACCAATTCCAAGAATTAATTGAGTGGATAGAAGGTAAAATTCCAACCCATCGAGGCAGAGGGGAACAAGCCCGATACACGATCGAAATTATGATGGCAATTTATGAATCCTTGCGCATTAAAGACGTTGTCAATATGCCGTTAGAAACCAAAGAATTGCCGCTTGAGTTGATGGTAAATGATGGCACACTTCCTGTCTTGGAAGAAGGTAAATACGATCTGCGTACCCCATTTGAAGGACAAACACGGAAAAGGTAACCTCAAGGGAACTGTGGTTATAGGATGGCTACCATGAATGTAAGAGGCGCAATGAATTGCGCGACTACAAACGCTTTATATGCCAATCAACGTCAAGGGCGCGCGTGGCATTTAGCGGGTCGCGACCAGGAGGTCGCTCCTACAGAGTAAATCGGGCTTATAAAGCCCTCCCACAAGAAAGAATCGGATTATTTGTTTTAAAGGAGAATTAGGATGTCAAAAGAAGGTAGGCGCTCTTTTTTACAAATCGCCACCGCCTGCATTGGTGGATTAGTGAGTTTAGCTGCCGGTATTCCGCTCATCGGATTTGCGATTTCACCCGCATGGAAAAAAGGTGAATCGCAATGGGTTGACGTTGGCACGGTAGACCGTCTCAAAAACAGCCGCTTTAAGAAAGTCAATTACACTTTTACAGCAAAAGATGGTTGGGTGAAAGCTACGAAAAAACGTTCTGTTTATGTGACGGATGTCGGTAATGGAAAATGGAGCGTCTTTTCGCGGACATGCTCACACCTCGGTTGCCTTGTCCGATGGGACGAGAGCAAGGAATCGTTTCTCTGCCCGTGTCACGGTGCTGTCTTTGATAAAAATGGCGCTGTTGTTGCTGGTCCACCACCAGAACCGTTGCAGAAACTTGAAGTTAAAGTAGAAAACGGTCTCTTATATGTGAAGGAGAGCTAAATGAAACAATTCCTCAATGATCGTCTCCCATTAGATGGGATGATGGCGCATTTACGCAAACCGCTGCCGAAACATATCAACCTGCTTTTCTCACTCGGTAGTTTGGCGATGTTTCTGCTGCTACTACAAGCAGCGACGGGGGCATTTCTCGCGTTATCCTATTCTCCTTCTCCAGATCACGCCCATAATGCAGTCCAGTATATCAGCGAAGAAGTGCCGTTCGGTAATTTTGTGCGCGGTTTGCACCATTGGGGTGCCAGTGCGATGGTCATCATCGTCTTTCTGCATATACTCCGTGTTGTGCTTTATGGATCATACAAAGCACCGCGTGAACTCACATGGGTCGTTGGTGTTCTGCTTTTGTTGGTTACGCTCGGTTTCGGGTTTACAGGATATTTGCTACCGTGGGATGAAAAAGCGTATTGGGCAACGGTTGTTGGGATCGAAATCTCAAGCACTGCACCTATATTAGGCGATGTGGTCGCAAAGGTTATGCGTGGTGGTGCCGAGGTTGGTGCGGTGACGCTATCTCGGTTTTATGCACTCCACACGATCTGGTTGCCGTGGTTGGCTTTCGGTTTAGTCGGGCTGCACCTTTTCCTTGTCCGATTCTACGGTTCTTCTGGCACGCCGAAGAACACACCGGAAGATATGAAAACGGGGAAACCGTTTTATCCAGATCAGGTATTTGAAGATGTTGTCGGCATGTTAATTCTCTTTGTAGTCCTCGCCTGCGCGGCACTGTTCGCACCTGTTCCGCTTGAAGATGTGGCAGACCCGACAAATGCAGATTACGATCCGCGCCCCGAATGGTATTTCCTTTTCCTATTTCAACTACTCAAATACTTCCAAGGTCCCTTTGAAATACTTGGGACGTTTGTTATCCCGACTGTCGGCATGTTGCTACTATTGTTCCTACCCTTTTTAGACAGAAGTGAGCGCAAAGTTCTTTGGAAACGCCCGATTGCGATGACGGTCACAAGTGTTTGTGTTGTAGCAATTGTGGGATTGACAATCCTTGGTGCAACCGCGCCGAAACTTGAAACGCAGGAGGAAACACAACCCGCAGATGAGGTGCAGCAGGTTACCCCACCTGATACAGAAACAACAGATATTGACGAAGGAGAAGACGTATTTGACTTCCAGTTGACCGAGGAAGAAATTGAAGGAGCGCGAGAAGTGGGAGAGGAAGCGCAATAGTTTGTAGGTTGGGTAGAGCGAAGCGAAACCCATAAATCAACGGTATGAATGCCATTAGGCATTCCCCGGGTGTAAACTTAAGGATTTTCCAAATTTGGGAACCTTCTTCAGTCCCGTAGGGACGCAATGTTTATAGCATTATGGTCACCTCACCTCTTTAGTCCCGTAGGGACGCAATGTTTCTGGACTTTTCATTTGTATCCATATGTCGTCCCTACGGGACTAAAGAGGGTGTTTATTTTGTTTTTCTATAAACATATCGTCCCTACGGGACTGAAGAGTGGACAATTCCAATAACAATGCGTATTGAGAAGGGGTCATAATAATTCAGACGTTTTCTTAAGTTGACACATATAAGTATTGCAACGCGAAACCCAACTTTGCTATTCTGTTGTTAGTTTCACTGCTCAGAGTCGCTAATGAAAAACCGAAATCTTGAAGAACAATTCACGCTTTTTCCCATAGATACCGAGTTTGAAGTCTCAGAAGAGGGTGCGACGTCTGACAACGTAACGTTAGTTTCGTTCCGTGATTTAGTGCCTGAAATCACCGATACAGGCTACTTAACGCACGCCATCGTTTCCTATCCTGCGAAATTCATCCCGCAAGTCGTTAGATATGCGATTAACACCTACACAAAGGAAGGGGACTGGATTGTGGATCCGTTTGCAGGTTCAGGGACTGTGGGCGTTGAAGCGTATCTGTGTAAACGCAATGCAATTCTACTTGATCTCAACCTACTCTTAAATCATATCATGCCGTTGAAGATATACCGCGGTAAAGAACGGTTACGTAAAGAACTTATGTTGAAATTGCTGAATAGCATGCAAGAAAATAAGAAGCACCGTTTTATCCCCGCTTGGTCCAATGTGGAATACTGGTACTCCCCTGAAATTTTAGAACTGCTATCAAAATACTGGGGTTATATCTACAGCATAGAAGATGACATCCATTCTGGCATTATTAAATCGGCACTGTTGAAGGTAAGCAAACGTTTCTCTTACACTGAACATAGAACCCCCAAATTAGCCAGATCCAAACGTAAATTAGCAGCAATAGAAAAACTGCTCCAAGAAAATTGGAAAAACCAGTTAATAGAGATAGTCTATGATCACGCCTTGAAAACGTTAGGAAACATCAACGACTTCGTGATGCACACGCAACATCATCAAAATCAGGTTGAGTTTCAAGGCGGCGTTGATTCCTCTTATATCGCTGTGCCACGTGAATGTGACGCACTAATCACATCACCACCCTATCTTCAAGCACAGGAATATATCCGATCTACAAAGATGGATCTCTATTGGTTAGGACACACCGATGAGGAAATAAAGGAATTATCGCGTCTTGAAATTCCGTATCGGAAAGCAGATTGCATTATTCGGACACCAACATTGGATAAAGTCAGAGACCAACTCACCCGTCCAGATTTGCATAAGCGTCTTGACTCCTATTTTTGCCATACGTTGAATGCGCTTGAGAATTCAATGAATCAATTGAAACCCAACGCACCTGCCTGTATTTTCGTTGGCAATCCCCGTATTGACGGGATAACAGTTGAGCTGTGGCGAATCCTGGTAGAATACTTCACGGAACACGGTTACAGGTTTGAAAAAGTCTATGAAGATAGGATAAAGACACGACAACTGTTCGGTGTGCGAAAAAATAAGAACCCTGATGGCATGAAGTCAGAATTTTTGCTCATTTTGAGAAAGGTGGCTGTTTAATACTGTCCTCTATCCCAGTAAATCGCCTACCTGCTACCGTATATATCAATACCCTGATTCTCCACTTATTAGTTGACACAACACCTTTTTTGTTATAAAATAAAGTTTAGAAAAAACACTTGCTGAACGGTATGCACGTCTTTATACGCTCAGCATGCTTCACAGGCTATTAAATCTCTCACATGCTTTTAGCAATAGGTGTGCCTTAGATTACATCGCTGGTAGTATTCAATTTAGTTTTGTCGCTTGAATAGTTCAGAGGACGTTGAGACAATAGTAGGCGCGATGAAAAGATTAAATTAGATTTTGATTTTAATGAAAATAGGAAAATTTGAAAATGGAAGAACAAAGAGGTATACCATTACTTAAACCCAAGACTGCTTACCAATCGCTTAGAGAATCAGGTTTCGATTTTTCAACTGCTATCGGTGAATTAATTGATAATTCTATTGACGCAGAAGCCAAAAAGATTCAAATAATTCCTACAATTGAAGAAAGGAATTTTGAAGAAAAAAGGAAACTAGTATCGGTTATTACTCAGATAGCAGTTGTTGACGATGGTATTGGTATGGATGAAGAAAAACTAAACCGTTGTCCCCAGCTAGGTTATTCTTCACGTTATAATGATAGAAAAGGACTTGGTCGTTTTGGAGTTGGCGCAACTTATGCATCTATTTCCCAATGTAAACGGACAATTTTTTACTCACGTCCAAACGTCGTAGACAACTTTAAAATGACCTATATTGATTTAGATGAGATTGCTAATAATTCCCAGACTCATATTCCCAAACCACATACAGTTCAACTACCAAAAGAACTGGAAGAAATTAGTTCAAATAACTCAAGCACAATTGTGGTATGGCAAGAATGTGATCGCCTTCAGTGTGATGCAAATGGGAAACCCATTGAATCATCCGAACTTCTTAATGAACTAAAAGAATGGGTTTCGAGAGCATATAGGTATAAGATATGGGATGGGACAGAAATATACATTGATAATGAAATAATCCATGCTCATGATCCCTTGTACTTAAACACATCGCAAACCAATTTTCCGAACGACCCATCTTCAACAGAAATACCCGTTGAATCTATTAAATGGGATGTCCCCGATCCCAATTCGCAAGAAAAGACCTCAACTATCACGGTAAAGTTGACTTTATTACCCGAGGAATGGCGAACGGAGCAAGGTGATGGAGGACGCGAACATGCTGTGAAACGTAGAATTCCTGAAAACCAAAATATTTCAATCCTTCGGAATCATCGCGAGATTGCATTTAAGAATCTGTATCCTACTGTTCCTGGCCAGTTAGCCATTGATCGATGGTGGGGATGCGAAATTAATTTTGAACCGGAACTTGACGAATGTTGGGAAGTAAAAAATATAAAACGGGGTGCAAATCCTATTAAAGAATTAAGTGACGAACTTAAAGAACTACTAACACCCAAGATACATGCACTACGGAGAAACATACAAAATTACTGGAAAAGGGAAATTCCAGTCAATAAATCTAAACATGTACAGGACATAGTATCATCATTACATGTAGAGGACATAGTATCATCATTAATGGAAAAGAACAAAAGTGTATCTCCTCTTGAAGTTGAAAGTAACTTAACAGACACTGAAATTTCTATAGATGATGTTTCCCGTATTCTTGAGGATTTAGCTGAAGAAAACAAGTGGGATTGGATAACGGATGGGACATATAGATCGTATTCCGCACCATCCTTACAACAAGTGACCAAGTTAGAATCCGAAAGAAAAACGTGCTTTAATGACATTAAATCTGTTATTGAAAACAGCAATATTGACCAAAAATTTAAGGATGTAGCGTTGTACGATCTTGAACAGGCAAGGGTTGCATACGGATCAAGGTTATTCAAAGCTTGCATTGTTATGTTTGGAGCAGTTTTAGAAGGTTTAATGCTAGGTGTAATTCTGAAAAAAACAACACTTAATACCATGATAGCAAACCCAAAGGATGCTCCTGAAGTTGTCAAAAAAATCCGTAAATACAGATTAACCTCACATTCAAAACCGGAAGAGCTTACTGAGAACATAACTAAGCATCTGGGGTTTGAGGATTACAAGAACATTATTGTTCATCTCAAATCAGATATTGAAAAAATGAAAATAGAAGATATTCAAAGTTTTCGTAATGCAATTCATCCATGGAAATCTGTCATAGAACCTAAGATATATGCAGATCCATCTCAAGACAGAGCGATGCACTATTTGACAGCTTTAACAATGTTAACAAAAGAGATTTTAACTTGAGCCATCAATAGATAATTATCCTAAGATGATTACAATTATCTGTATCGGTGTTCATCATCGAAATTAGATTTAGTGTAACATTCGAATACCGATATGGATTTTTATGTAACCGGGGATGTATTTCATAAATCTGATTTTTTGAACACTATCCCGTTGATATTCTGATTCTCTGCGGGATTTTGCCCATAACGCTCAGAAATCTCATCTCGAGATGTCTTCTAAATCCCTCCACTTTTTGATTGACACAACCCCCATTATATTGTAAAATAAAAACAAAAATCACAGCGGCGGTGTCATTATGCCCGTCCGTAAGGAGAACAAAATGAAACCATTAAAAACCTTTTGGCAGACAGTGGTCCCAGTGTTCCTAATTATCTTTTTTGTCTTGCCAGTGCCTGCTGAGGAACAAACCGAAGAAGCGACAGCACCCCCAGTTAAAAAATACGTTGAATTCACACTGAGCGGTACCTACACCGACATAAAAGAGATGAGTTTTTTCGGCACTTCTTCAACAAAGACGTTGCGCGGACTTTTCAAGAAATTAGACGCACTCAAAAACGATGATGAAGTCGCTGGCGTTATCTTTAAAATCGGGAATATCGGCATAGGCTGGGCAAGCCTGCAGGAAGTCCGAAATAAATTAGCCGAATTCAAAGATACGGAAAAAGAGATGATCGCTTATCTTGAAAGCGGCGGCAACGCCCAATATCTCCTTGCCACTGCAATGGACCGCATTGTGCTAATGCCGACTGGAAGTCTCAATCTAATCGGTTTACGCGCGGAAATCCTTTTCTACAAAGGGCTACTGGAAAAACTGGACGTTGAGGCAGATATGCTCGCAATGGGAGAATTCAAATCTGGTATTGAACCCTTCACACGTGAGGGTATGTCCGATGCCTTCCGTGAATCCATGACCGAGTTACTTGATGATCTATATGCGCAAATGTTGGAAAAGATTGCCGATGGTAGAGACGAGATTACCTCAGAAATTGCAGCCGAGTTGATAAACCGTGGTCCCTTCACTGCAAAGGAAGCACAGGAAGCAAAACTCGTTGACGCCCTGCAATACTACGATGAACTTTTAGATACAATCAATGAAACAGCAGACACACAGGTTGCAAAACAGAACGATAAAAAGAAGCGAAAAGTACCGGATATGAATAGTGTTATGGGGTTGATGCAGTTGTTCAATATGTTGAATCCACCGCAGCGTGCAAAGGCGCGTCCAGCAGAAAATCAACTTGCCCTCATCTATGCAAGCGGTCCTATTTTACCCGATTTTGACTCACCCTTTTCTACAACGTCTATAATCACGCCGAAAACGTTAAAGAAAGCATTTGAAAAAGCGCGCGCTGACAATGCTATAAAAGCAGTCGTGTTGCGTGTGAACAGTCCGGGCGGCTCCGCAATCGCTTCTGATCTCATTTGGCGAGAAGTCATGCGGACACAACGCGAAAAACCTGTGATTGTCTCTATGGCAAATTACGCTGCCTCTGGCGGTTATTATATTTCAATGGCTGCAGGAACAATCGTTGCACAACCCGGCACGCTTACAGGTTCAATCGGGGTTTTTGGTGGTAAGCTCAATCTGAAAGGCCTCTATAACAAGGTCGGATTAACAAAAGAGATTATCACACACGGGCAGAACGCAACGCTCTATTCAGATTACGGCAGTTTTACAGAGACAGAACGTGAACGTGTTGAAAAGATGATGAAAACTGTCTATGAAGATTTTGTCACGAAAGCAGCTGACGGTAGGCAAACGACTTTTGACGAAATTGATGCAGTCGCACAAGGGAGAGTCTGGACAGGCAAACAGGCAAAAGAACTCGGTCTTGTTGACGAACTCGGTGGACTTGATACTGCATTGACTATCGCTAAAAAAGAGGTGGGCCTCGCCGATGAAGATAAAGTCGACATCATCGTGCTACCAGAGCAGAAATCCTTTTTTGAACAGATCATGGAAAGCATACTTGAAGAAGAGGCAGGGATTTCAGCACCACTGCCTTTACAATTAGCACAGCAGCATCCAGCAATTCATAAGCTAAGCGCACAATGGCATCGGATAGTGACATGGTTAACCCTATTTGAAAAAGAGCGAGTGGTCACAGCCTTACCTTACGATATTTTAATTCGGTGATTTTATGAAAACTAATGACTTTCACGTTGACGTAACCGACGAACAGGTTGCCTTTTTTCAAGAGAACGGATATCTGAGCATTCCGCGCATCACAACGGATGATGAGATTGAATGGCTTAAGGGCATTTACGATGAACTCTTCACTGAACGCATAGGTGAGGCGCAGGGACGCTACTTTGATTTAGCGGGTCCCCGTGCACATACTGGACAAGAAACGTTACCGCAGGTTCTGGGGCCAGAAGCACAGTTCCCCGAACTCCGCGAATCTATCTATTTCCAAAATGCCCAACGACTCGCTGCGAAACTGCTCAGTGTAGAAAGGGAAAAAGTTGGGGGTGGTGGACACATGATTCTGAAACCCGCACATTACGGCAACGAAACACCGTGGCATCAGGACGAAGCATACTGGAATCCCGAAGTCTTGCCGCACAGTTTGAGCGTCTGGCTTCCGCTTGACAAAGCAACACTGGAAAGTGGATGTCTTCAATTTATTCCGAAGTCTCATAAAGGTGAGGTGCGGTGGCATCGGCATATCAACAACGACCCGCTTGTGCATGGCTTGGTCACCGATGATGTTGACCCATCAGAAGCGGTTGCATGTCCGATACCAGCAGGCGGTGCTACGTTCCATCACTGCCGGACTTTACACTATTCTGCGCCGAACAGCACAGCGCAAGAACGTAGAGCATATATCCTTGTCTTCAGCGGTCCGCCACAAAAATTGGACAAACCCGCAGACCGCCCGTGGATAAAAGAGGAACAGGAGGCACTCGCAAAACTTAAATCCTTAGCAGCAGATAGGCAATAACTATTACATATTATACCATTTTCGATAATATGTTTCTCTTTTGTAGCACAAACTTTTAGTTTGTGCCATATACACCATATTTCACAAAAACCGGCAATATGACATCGTTTTTAGTAATGGTATTATAAAAGTAGTAGCCACACTGAATTAATCAACAATGCGTGATGTACAACCACGAGAAATACAATATTACCGAACTTCAGATGGGCAAAGACCTTTTATAGAATGGTTGGAATCAATCCGAAATACGAACACACAAGCTCGAATCCAGGCCCGGCTTGAACGGCTTGAAGATGGTAATTTGGGCGACTGTCAATCTGTTGGGGATGGTGTTTTTGAATTACGGATCCATTTTGGAGCAGGTTATCGAATCTATTTTGGACAAGTAGGGAACACAATCGTTCTTTTATTATGTGGTGGAGACAAGTCATCGCAAACACGGGATATTCAACAGGCAAAAATATATTGGCAAGAATACAAGGAGACACATCAGTGAGAAAAATGGGAATATGGCGCGAGTACCTTATTGAAAAACTTGCTGACAAAGAAAGCGCAATTAACTATCTCCAAGCTATCCTTGAAGACTATCAAATTTTTGAGGATTCGACAGTCGTTCTCAGAGCTCTCCATACCGTTGTTGAAGCGCAGGGTGGTGTTTCTGAACTGGCAAAGCAGACAAATATCGACCCACAAGTGCTTTCGAAAGTCCTATCTAATGAAGGGACACCTTTGATTGATGTTCTTACAATTGTCCTTAAGGCACTTGGCTATCAACTTTCGATCCAACCGATAGACTCTGAAAACCTAAACCTTGAAGCGTACACCGATGTGTTAGAAACACAGATAGCAGAAAATTAGTTATATGCAAAAGGAATAAATGGATAGTGATTGACATAACTACACAACGCAGCAGTGAAGGACAAAATTTGATCAATTACCGAAATAGATTTGTTAATAATCGTTCTGGTGAGAGGTGGTACAAATGAATTTCTCAAACTGGCTTGAAAAATGGGGAATGGAATCTTTGAAAATCACGCCTCCCTTTCTGCAAATGGAGTGGATTCCAAAGGCTGCGGATAAAAACGCGGCTTGGGCACTCTATATTGAATTGCTTACACGGATTACCACACAACCATTGCCCATTGAACACGGCGATGAAAAAGCAGCTTTGGATAGTGTCTATTCACTCTTCGCAACGACAAGAGACGTTATCAGAGAATATGGACCGGAGTGTATTAACTTTACAAAAATCGCAATTGTTGTTCTTAACCAAGTGATTCGTCCTTTTACCGCAAAGTGGCACCGAAAAAGTATCGCAGGAGACTTTGATAACGAAACAGAACGTAGCGTTTTTCGCGACGAATTGGCTGCACTACAAGCGGAATTACGTAAATATTCTCGAATGTTGGCGGATATTGCTGATGTTGAAGACTTAACTAATCTTGAGGATACAGAGGGGACTGCGTAAATGTAGCCGTTCAAAACAGTTTTAGTCTTGTACTCAAAACGGTTTTAGGATTCTTCGTTTCTCGCGCACCGTCCGTGGCAAAAAGAGGAGCAGGAGGCACTCACAAAACTTAAATCCTTAGCAGCCAGATAGGGAATAGTAATTATAGAACAGACAAATTCCCCTTGCTTGTAGAGGATAAGGGTAAGGTGGGTTGGACAAATCGTTATGAAAACTATTCCGCAGATAGCATTAGGAAAATCAATGAAAACTCGGTTTGCAACCGGAGGTGGGCAATAAAAAACCCCGTACCAAACAGTTGATTAAAGCTATATATTATGTTATAATACATTTAACTCAAGTTTAATTTATGTATAGTCTATTTTCTCTTGGCTGCATTAGAAAAATTGCGGACATATTGAGGTTACTATCATGGCTGAGTATGTTGATGGGATTAATACTAAAATCCTTAAATGGGCGCGCGAACGTTCAGGGTACTCTGTGGAAGCAGCTGCCAAAACTTTAAGTAAAGATATTTCATTCATCAATGAATGTGAGTCGGGTAATTCTGCGCTAACTTATGTTCAACTTGAAACCTTAGCTGACAAGTACAAGCGTCCTATTGCTATTTTCTTTTTTCCTGAGCCTCCAGAAGAGGAAAATATTGCTGAGAATCTTGCACTCCGAAGTTCTGACGTTGCTCAATTAGGGCCGAGAATCCATATTCTACTGCGACACGCTTATGCACGACAACTTTCCTTGATGGAACTCAACCTCGGTAACAATCCATCTGAAAACAAAATTTTTGTAGATATTCATGCACAGCTCAACGATTCACCTATAGAATTAGCAAAACAGACTCGAGTGTATCTGAATATCAGTATTAACGAACAAATAGGTTGGAGTAATCCCACAGAAGCATTGGAAAATTGGCGTGAATGTATTGAAGAAAAAGGTATTTTCGTTTTTAAAGATGCATTTAAAGATGATTCTGTTGATGGATTCTGTCTTGTACATGATGTATTTCCAGTAATCTATCTAAATAATAGTAAACCAACAGTCCGACAGATTTTCACTTTGTTCCATGAATTAGCACACCTATTGCTTGGAAAAAACGGAATTACCCGTGGCATCAACCTTACAGGTGAAAAAATTGAGACATTTTGCAACCAATTCGCTGCTGAATTTCTTGTGCCGTCTGATGACTTAGAATCTCACCTTAAGTTTCCTGATTACGATGATGATACTGTAGAAAAATTAGCAAGTATTTATAAAGTGAGTCGTCCCGTCATTTTGCTAAAGTTAGTCAATAAAGGGATCCTTACGTATGAAAATTATCTGCAGAGAACAAAGGGGTGGACAGCATTATATGAATCACATAGGGACCGGAAAACTGAAGACGAATCCCCAGGTGGAGGGAGTTATTACAATACGCAAACAGCATATTTAGGCAAGAGATATATGGAACTTGCCTTTAGTTCGTTTTATCAGGGACAATGTTCGATTGAACAGCTTGCAGAGCATCTAAATGTTAAGGTAAAAAATTTATCTGGGTTTGAAGACTGCCTGCTCAATAAGGCAGTTCGCAAATGATCTATGTATTTGACACAAATAGTTTTAGTGTACTCAGTAATTATTACCCGAACCAATTCCCGACTTTTTGGCAATATTTCGATCAAACAGTGAAAGGTGGAAAGGTTATCTCTGTCCGAGAAGTTTACAGAGAACTACAACGGTACACACGGCATCCTCATTTATCTGATTGGATAGAACGTCATAAAAGCATTTTTGTGAAACCGGGGGCCGCAGAAACACAATTTGTTAGTCAAATTTTTATGGAACCTCGTTTTCAAAACTTAGTTAATGAGAAAAATCGTTTAGCTGGCTATCCATGTGCCGATCCATTCATCATTGCCTTAGCTAAAACAATAAATGGGTATGTTGTCACTGAAGAAAAAGAAAAACCTAATGCTCCGAATATACCAAATGTCTGTGACCATTTTGGAGTTGCATTTACTAACTTACAGGGATTCATGGAAAGAGAAAAATGGACATTCTAAAATGCAATAAAAGGACTAACATCGAAAAACGCAAACCAGAAGTGCGGCGTGTAGGTTTAAACGTTGCATCTTAAAACGAAATTTGCTAAAATAGTGCTATTGACGATTTGATTTACTTATCAAGTGTAGACGCGCGCAGAGCGCTAATAAAAGAAAGGAATTTGCAATGTTTGTATGTATCGCTTGCGGTTATTTGTGGAAAGAAGCGGATGAACCCCCCGATGAGTGTCCGGCATGCACCGCACCCAAAGAGAAATATATCCCTTACGATGACAGAGCAGAACGGTGGGTCAAACGCGCCGTAGCAGCACATGTCATGTACCCGGATGAAGAAGGTGCAGACCTCCGCGCTGAGAATTCCGCTCTCTCTTCACACATCAGATTCGCCTTGGTAGGTTTACTTGGTGACCTCCAGAAAGAATAAAATGAGCAAGCTCCGATTTACGCAATCGGGGCTTCTTTTTGTTTTCTTTTAATTTCACACCAAACCACATCATATAGTAGATTTTAGAATTACTTTGACATCACTATCGGTCCTGTAGCACAAACTTCATGAAGTTTAAATAAATATTTCGGTAATTGGCAAGGTTAGGAAACCTTGCCAGCAGCAGGTGTACATCTCTGCTGGCGAGGTTTCCTAACCTCGCCACATTACCCAATTTATTTTTTAATCTTCAGCCAGTTTGTGTCAAAGAGGCGCAAACTGGAAGTTTACGCTACATCCGTGTTCAGATAATCTCAAATTTCACTATAAAAACTGAGAACCTCGGTTGATACCGAAACCTTAGAAATTAGAAAGGAACGGCATTGTTGGTTCCTTGCACCAATTGACAAAATGCCGAAATATAAAATGAAACAGGTCCGTTATCTACTGATACTGTTCCTTGTGGCGTTACACGGAATAGCATCAGCCCAAAATCTTGCAGACCGAGTAGTGGAACACACTTTCCCTAACGGTTTAAAACTATTGATGATTGAACGTCACACTTCACCGACTGTCGCGCCGTACATTCTCTTCAAAGCGGGTTCCGTAGATGAATCTGACGATGCGCGTGGCATTGCACACATGCTTGAACACATGCTGTTCAAAGGCACGAAAACAATCGGCACCAAAGACTATGAAAAAGAAAAAGTTGTGCTTGCCGAAATAGATAAAATTGGTGACGCATTAGACATGGAGCGTGCAAAAGGTGCAAGGGCAAACGCAGAAAAAATTGTCGAATTAGAAGCGGCACTCAAAACACAACAAGAAGCCGTAAAAGAATGGATTGTCTCTGGCGAATACACCGAAATCTATACGCAACACGGCAGCACCGGATTCAACGCTGGCACCTCTGTTGACTATACGATTTACACGGTGGAATTGCCATCAAACAAATTAGAATTGTGGGCAATGCTTGAATCAGACAGGCTTAAGAACGCGGTATTACGTGAATTTTATGTTGAACGTGAAGCGGTAAAAGAGGAACGCCGGATGGTTGTGGAGACACGTCCCGGTGGCAAGCTCTATGAGCAGTTTATGGCTGCGTCCTTCACTGCGCACCCTTATGGAATGCCAATTATCGGTTGGCCCTCCGATATCGCGATGCTAAACCGCAAAAAAGCAGAAGATTTTTTCCGTATCCACTACGCACCCAATAATTCCGTGATGGTCATTGTCGGAGATATTAACGTCGAAAAAACTATCAAACTTATAGAAAAATATTTTGGTGATATTCCGTCTCAACCGCTCCCTGATGAAGTCACAGTCCAAGAACCCACACAGGAAGGGGAACGAAGAATTGAGGTAGAATTTGACGCTGAACCACAGATGATGATCGGATTCCATAAACCGACAATCCCACATTTTGACGATTACGTGCTGGATATGATCAGTGCTATTCTCTCGGATGGACGCACCTCCCGTTTTTACAAGAACATTGTTGAAGAGGGCATAGCGGTTTCTGCTAATTCAATAAACGGATACCCCGGTGCCCGTTACGATAACCTCTTTGTAGTTAGTGCTACCCCTCGCTCACCGCATACAACAGCAGATGTGGAGGCAGCAATTTATACGCAACTGGAAAAACTGAAAACGGAACCTGTTGCAGAAAAGGAATTTAAACGTATCCTTAAACAGATAGATGCAGGCTTTATCCGAGCCCTAAGTTCAAACGCTGGAATGGCAAACCAACTCGCTTTTTATGAAGGTATTGCTGGCGACTGGCGATACATACTCAACTGGCGAAAAAAGATGTACGAAATCACACCTGATGACATCATGAGAGTTGCACAGACCTATTTTAAAAAGAGCAACCGCACCGTCGCTACACTTGTCAAAAAAGAACCTGTAGCATCTGAAAGTACCGACGAGGAGGATAGTGAATAATGCAGAAACAGATCACGAAAAAACTTTTTATAGCCGTCTTTATTGCCTGTTTTATCGTTTCGGGCAGCCTGCCGTTATGTGCAAAACCGCACGAAGAACTGACTTATGAACCTATTCAGTTCAAACCGCCTGTGCCTGAAAGACATGAACTTTCAAATGGAATGGTTTTATATCTACTTGAAGATCACGAGTTACCTGTATTTGACATCAGCGGACTTGTTAGAACGGGGACCATCTACGACTCAAGTGACAAGGTGGGATTAGCCTCTATTTGTGCAAGTGTCATGCGAACCGGCGGCACAATGTCACGTGAACCGGCGGCATTGAACGAAGAACTCGAATTTATGGCTGCTTCTGTTGAAATCGGTATGTCGCCCGAATACGGGAGAGTGAGTCTTTCAACGATGGCAGAGGATATTGAAAAAGGATTAGAAATCTTTGCAGATGTGCTACGAAACCCTGCTTTCAGAGAGGATAAACTTGAACTCCGAAAACAGCAAGCAATTGAAGCAATTCGCAGAAGAAATGATAATCCTATCCAATTGGCATGGCGAAACTTTTCAGCTATTCTATATGGTACAAATCACCCATTTGGTTGGTATTCTGAAATTGAAGACGTAGAGAGCATTACAGTAGACGATCTCAAGGCGTTCCACGCTAAATACTACCATCCTAACAACATGATGCTTGCGATAACTGGTGATTTTGACACAAAGACGTTGATCGCACAACTTGAAAAGGTGTTTGAAGGATGGGACAACGCTAAAATAGAATTTCCACAAATTTCTGATGTTGAAAACGCACCGAAACCTTCTGTCAACTATATTATGAAAGATTTGCCACAAACTACAATGTTGATCGGACATTTCGGTATCAAGCGTACTCCAGATTTCCCAGATTTCTTTGCCCTCCGCGTCATGAATGATATTCTTGGAGAAGGCGGTTTCACTTCCCGATTGATGAAGGAAGTACGTGAAAAGCATGGGCTCGCCTATATGGTCGGAAGCCTCATGCAAACAAGCTTCTATACCAACCCAGGTGAGTGGTTCGCATATTCCCAAACACGTACAGATAAAACTGCCGAAGCAATTTCGCTCATTATCAGCATAGTCCGTGACCTAAGAGAAAACCCAGTGTCTGAGGAAGAACTGCAGCGTACGAAAGATTCGCTCATCAATTCGTTTGTGTTCGGTTTCGAAAGTAGTTCTCAAATCGCATTTCAGCAGATGATGCTTGCCTATCGCGGATTCGCACCAGACTTTCTTGAAACCTATACAGACAATATCGCGAAGGTTACAGCGGAAGATGTGCAGGCAGCCGCGCAGAAGTATCTCCACCCTGATGCACTTACGATTGTCACTGTCGGAAATCAAGATAACTTCGACCGACCTTTGGGTGAATTCGGAGAAGTCAACGAGATTAAAATCAAGCAACCGACACCGCCACCCCCGGAACCGATGCCTGAAGCGCGTGAGACTGACGTTGCAAAAGCGAAAGAAATCCTTACTGCATCAGTCGAGGCACACGGTGGAATTGATAAGCTGAAAGCGGTGAAAAATGTTGTTGCAGATACGCAGGCCACTATGCATACGCCAATGGGACAAATGGATTTGAAAGTTGTCCTATATCAGGTTTATCCAGGGAAAATGCGGCAAAATATCGTTACACCACAAGGCGAAATCAGTATTGTATTTGATGGTGAAGCTGCTTTTATCATGTCCGCTGCGGGCACGCAACCTTTACCACCGGAAATGACAACCTCCTTGATAGATGCAGCTTTCAGGGACACAGTTCCACTCCTGGTCCACCTTACACAAAACGATGTGCCAGTTCAATACGTAGGAACAGAGGAAGTGGATGGAAAATCGGCATCTGTCTTGCTTGTAAAGCAGCCTTCAGGTGAAATGGTCAAGGTCTTCATTAGTGAAGAGACACACTATGTCATTAAATTAGCCTTCCGCGAGACAGAGCAGGGAGCGACATTAGACAAAGAAACTTTCTTTTCTGATTTTCGCGAAGTTGAAGGCGTTCAATTCGCGTTCCACGTTGTGCAAAATGTGAATGGCGAACTTTACACCGATAATCGTGTGTCCAATATTAAATTGAACACTGAACTTGACGACTCACTTTTTGAGGTGCCAGAGTGAAAACGTTGAATTTGCGTGTCCGTTATTTTCAAGATAGCACCCCTGCAGATGTGCCGTGCCGTGAAACCGCCTTTATCCGCCGTGAATTTGAAATGCCGTTGCCAATTGCCGAAACTGCTTTGGTACTCGTTGATTTATGGAACGTGCATTTCATTGAAACGTGGATAGAACGCGCAAAACAGGTGACTGTCGAGTGCGTTGTGCCTGTTATAGATGCGGCGCGACAGGTAGGCATGACAATCGTTCATGCCCCTTCACCGTCGGTAGCGGCACAGTATCCGCAGCTCAAACGGCACAAACCACCTGAACCCTCAACACCTTCTGCCTGGCCCCCCTCCGATTTCCGCGGCAGAGAAGGCGATTATGCTGTATACCGTGGACCGCGCAGTCAACCGCCGGGTATTGGTGTCCATTGGGATAAACTTGCATCGCAACTCTCTATGTCTCCCGCTATTGATGTCCAAGACGATGATTATGTGATTGCAACGGGACAGCAGTTGCATGAACTGCTTGAGGAACGGCAAATCTTACATCTCATCTTTGCAGGTTTCGCAACGAATTGGTGTGTTTTAGGAAGGGATTACGGTATCCGTTCTATGGCGCGGTATGGCTATAACATTATTCTGCTCCGCGACGCCACCACAGGCGTTGAGTTCCCTGATACTTACGATAATCTGTTCACAACAGAGATCGCTATTCGAGAGGTGGAACAGCAGTACGGATTCAGCGCCTCAAATGCCGATTTCTTTGTGGCAGTTGATGCTTCTTGACATTTAACTCAGACACCCTAACATAGGGCGAGGTCTCTGTGCCTCGCCTTTTTCATAACCATAATTCACACATTGAGAGAACTAAATATGAATAAATATAGTGGAGACAGCTTTGAGGATTTTCTCAAGGAGGAAGGGATTCTTGAAGAGGTAACAGAACGTGCGCGAAAGCGGTTGTTAGTTTGGCAACTTGGCGATATCGTAAAGGTTCTAATTCGACGGAAAACTACATTCGACAAAAAAGTGAATTCCGAACCTATGAAAGATATTCAGGACATCCAAAATTAGAAATTCATTTTAATTTGCAAAATTCTTGCTAACCTGTTACAATTGAATCATCTTTTTTAAAAGAATCAGTTTTTAACGTTTTGTCTCTAACCTCTGCTATTTTACCCACTTCACAATATCAGAAAAATAGCACAACCGATCATAATACCGCATCACCCGCTTTACATACTGACGCGTCTCTTGATACCCTCTAAAATATCCGTGCGGCGGCACACCCGCTTCCCACACTTCGTTATGTAATTCCTTATCCTTTTCTGTGAGTAGACCGAGAGTTGTCCTGATAGATTCCCATTCATGCGGTTCACCCTCGCGGTGTTCGGCAATTGTCTGCGCGTCCTTGATATGCCCGCGTCCCCCATTATAACTGGCTAAGGCAATACGTACACGATTTGGATGTGAACTCTCTGGATAGAGATCATATAAACTACGAAGATAACGCGTCGCACCAGCAATACTTTCATGAGCTGCAAATGGATCGGTGACACCGAGTTCTTTCGCTGTTTCAGGCATTAGCTGCGTCAATCCCTTTGCACCAGCAGGACTCACGGCATATTTATTAAACCCAGATTCTTGGACAATCAGTGCTGTAATCAACCGCCAATCCAACTGATGTGTTGCAGCATGTTTCTGGATAACTGGACGATACTTTAGAATCTCTGGAAAAAGAATTAGAAGTCTAACACCGTTCCAGTCCCGCACAAATACGGCAAAACCCCCAATCAGTAGCGCACAGATGATAATTCTCACAAGAATGTGTCTTTTTATCTTTATCATGTGAGTTCAACTCCGATAAATCTGCATGCAAAGTAGTAGGCACACGCCGTGTGCTGTCCACAAGCTAAGGCGGACGGCATACAGATGAAGTTTAAATAAATATTTCGGTAATTTGGCGAGGTTAGGAAACCTCGCCAGCAGCAGCAGGTGTACATCTCTGCTGGCGAGGTTTCCTAACCTCGCTAAATTACCCAATTTATTTTTTAATCTTCATGAGTATGCCTGCTACCTTTAAACTCTCAATTTCCCCAAGCATAAGCAAATAGAAAAACAAAACGGTGTTCCTGTTTAGTTTCACCCGCTGCATGCTCAATGTTCTGGATATGTCGCCACGCATAGTTAACAGAACCTTTTAACCCAGTCGTTGGTCGATATTTCCAACCAACCCGAATTTCTGAAAGCCGTTCAACTACGCCAGAAGGAAACGGAATGTCCTGATACACCTCACCGTAAAATCGGTCTGTAATATCCGCCTCCCCGTTTCGCTGATGACTAAAATGGCTCTCAATTACCGCTGAAGGTGTCGCTTGATACGAAACACGGAATGTAAATATATCCGCATCTGTGCCAATCGGATGTCCAATCATCGCGCCGAAATGCGTGAACTGATTATCGGGGACAAGGTGCGTATACGCCCACCGATTGACTCGCACATACTCTGTGTGGATGCCAAGTTGACGAGCCGTCTGTATCGGATACCACTCCACACCCGTAAGCCATGTAACCGCATGTGGATCAAAGGTGTCCGGATTATACTGAAAATCATCGGCAACCCATTCCGCATAGAGACGCACACCATCAATCGGACGCACCGCCCCATCAAAACTAAACATGATATTGTCATCTTTTTTGGCATTGTATTGCACCGCATAATATGGGATAACGGGATTAAGGTAGTTCCATTCCACCGTTTGCACATCACCACCGTAAAGCACCCATTCAGCCATACCGATTTCAAGCCAATCGCTAAATTGATAGTCAAACCGATGCGCGCTGAGATAACGTTTCGCGAGATAGCGCGTCGTGCCATCGTCAAACCACGTTGAATTGAGTTGTGCAGAAAATGCTGTAACTTTGAGCGTTCCGATTTTGCAAGGAAAAGTGCCAGTAAGTCGAATAAGTTCAAACGGAGGTGAGTTGTCCGAAATTCCGACAGATTTATCAGGACTCGTCCCCCAAAACACAAAATCTCTACCCACTAATAAGTCTAATTCTGCGTTTCCAAAAGGCATCAAGTGGTATTGCAGATAACTCCTTTTGAAGTCAACAACATAATCCCTATGCCATCTTTCAAATCGTTGATCAGCAGATTTCAGAAGCGGTGGTGGATCGGGCAGAAAAAAACTCTCTGTAAAATCTGATCCCTGCTCAAAATTGGAGATTTCCAACTCGGAATATACAGTGAGCCGATGTTTGCTGTTTCCGCCAATATAATGCAATCCACTTTGAAGTGCCGGTGCAATTTTTTTATCTGCAAAACGTAGTTCTGGCTGAATATGCACGTGAGTCTTTTGCTTTGTTTGGGATAATTCAAAGCGGAATTCACGTTTGAGTTTCTCTAAAAGCTTTCTATCTATTGGTGATATAATCACTACACCAGAATGGATACGTGCTTCAGCGTTTTGAATAATATTTGCTACATCTACACGAGATAGCGGTAAAGAATGCCGATGAAACCCACTTGTAATACCCGATACCTCAAGCTTAGCAAGTGCTTCAATTACCCACCCATCAAAGTTAAGCGGAATATTCGGCACAGCATAAACTGAAGAAGAATTGAGTAGCAACAACAGGAAAATAGAGCATAGAAACGATGCGGATTTTTTATACGCTATGCTTAAAAACTGCGATTTCATTCAGTCTCCAACTCCTCTGCCATCTTATCAATTCTCCGAAACTGCCAACGCCAACGTGTATTATAGAGAAATTGCCGTAGGTCAAATCGGTTGTCATCGGGTGAATACGGTTCAGCGTGATATGCAGGTGTTAATGTCGTCATCTTGTGCCGATTGATGGCATAGTAGTGGAAAAACCTTTTGACCTTCTCTGCTACTTCACTGGGAGGCAGATGATTCCATTCCTGAACCAGTTTTTCAAACATACTGACGGGACCACACCGATGCACTTTTCGCAGCTGCCCAAACCGACTAAGTTCAGCGTAAGTCATCCCCATATCTTCTTCATCGGTTTGCGTGTAGGTTTCGGTGATAGGTTCTAATTCTGCGGTCGGTGGTGCCTCCAAGATAGTGCCGAGACTCGGATAACCGAGATTTTCCTTCGCCCAATGAAGAAAACTGCGTAGATCCGTTTTACTAATGCTCCCAATCGGATTGATATCAGCACTGCTACAATCATATTTAGTAAGATAGCCGCGCAGTGCTTCGTCAACGTTGCCTGTGCCTAATACGAGAAGCGTTCCACGTCTATTGCGAACCCACGGTAACGTCTGTGCAAAAAGATAACTGATAACCATCCGCAGCCGTGCCTGTATGTTTTGCAGTGCCTGATTTTCAACAGTACTACCGCCTTCCGTTTTGAACTGCGGCGTTTTGCCAGTTATACCGATAAACATTTTTCGTAAAGCACTGACAAGCGACTCCATATCAATATTGAGATGATAACTCCCAATTTCACTTGCCAACTGTTTGGCGCGCTGTCGTGTTTCACGAGAACTGTTTGCTGTGCCCATATAGCACGTATAGAGCAGTTGATTGGCAAGGTGTTGCGCAGCGTGCCACGGATCATTATAATCTGTCTTGATTTTTTCAACACATTCCGCACCGAGTAGTCGTTCAGCATCGCGAATAACGTGCGGCACATCATCGAGAATCCCTTTCGCAACGAGTTGACACATAGAACCGACAAGTGTCGCTACAGCACCACTATCCGAACCGCCCGAAAGCGGCACGAAAAACCCTGCTGCTTCGGAACGTCTTAGATAATCCCAAAGCCAACACGCAGGACCAAGCGCGATCTCTTCTTCAGGTGTATGAATGTTTAACTCAGACTTCGGCACAGTGATAGAACAATTTTCAGCATTTCCCACTTTAAAATCTGCATAAACCTGTGGAATAGAAACACCGCGACTCGCCTGCACTGCCCCACTCATCCTTGAACCGCGATAGGAGCGAACATCCCGTAAATCCACAGTCGCGGTGACCACTTCAACATCGTTGATAGAAAATTGTGATCCCTGCGCGAGAACGTGTCCATTTTGGACAATCGTTGCGCAGCCATCAAAGTAAAGCCTACCGCCATCACACCCTTGCTGATTCGCGTATAGGTAAACGCCCCCACATTTTTCTGTCGCATTTCGTATCAATGACAAGCGCGTATCAAGTTTGCGGAGTTCGTGATGCGAACCCGACCCATTGGCGATTATCTCAACGCCATTATATGCAAGGTCAATATGCGGAGAGTGCGGCGCAAACAGTTCTTCACAGGTTTCGGATGCCAAAACTGTGTCATGCGTCACAATCACTGCACACCCTATCGGCACTGTAGAATTAGGTGTAATTTCGAGTATCTCAGGCGGTACTTGAAAAGGTTCGGTCGTCCACCCTTTTTGCCACGCGGCAAACCAACGCGGTTCACGATAGTTCCCCTCAGCAGCAAGCACTAGCTTCGGACGAATCAGAAGAATCTTGCCATCACACACAAATACACGGCAGTTATAACGCACACTTTTGTGCATCACAGGCATGCCTATATCGCACAAAATACCATCCGTATATCCACCCATTATGATGCGGGCAAGCGATTCCCAACTGTGCCGTAATGTATCTTCTTCAAGGAAATGGTCTTCGCAAGAATAGCCCGTTATCTCAAGTTCAGGACCGAGTCGATAGCGCGCACCCGCTGCCTTGGCAAGTTCTATTGACTCAATAATGCGCTTACAGTTGCCCTCAAAGTCCAATGCCCACTGATTTAGGTTGCAGGTTGCAAGTGTTGTTTTCATAATTTTAGTTATCAGCATTCAGCAAGAGGATTTCTTTTAACTAACTGCTGACTGCTAACTGCTGACGCCTATCAAGTTTTTTGCGGTTTTTTGCGCGCAGCTGGAAACAAAATATTATTTAGTATCAACCGATAACCCGGTGAATGTTTGTGCAGATCGAGATTCGTAGGTATTTTCCCTTCACCAACGAGGTGACGGTAATCCTCCGGATCATGTCCACCGAGGAAGGTAAAAGTCCCCTTGCCTAAAGTGCCGTGGATGTATTTAACATAGTTTGTGCCTTCAATTTTTCCTAAAATCGTAACCGACTTGTGGATCCTGTCTATATTAAAGGAGGTTGTCTGCCCAAGAAAACCCGGCACCTCCGAAACGTGATTTTGTGTCAACATTGTCGGAATAGGATCATGTTTAGCAGAAAATTCAAACAGTTGGAAATCCTCCACACCGGAATGTGCATTCCGATCAGGATTTGGGTTGTCAACATCGGAAAATTCATAACGGTTTGGATTCGGATAGAGTGTAAAATTTTCAAATGCAAAGGTTCGCTCAAAATCCAAATGGTTTTGAAAATCGAGCGCGAGCGGGGTTGTGTCTAACACAGGATCTACAATATCAAGAATTCCACCCTTCGTTGCTAAAGCAATATCTAATGTTTCAGGTGCAGAACACATCGCAAAAATAAAGCCACCTTTTGCCACATAATCGGCTATATCCAGTGCCGTTTGTCCTTTATGACGTGGCACACGTTTGAATCCCGCTTCTTTTGCTGCTGTCTCAAACAGTGCCATCCGTTGTTGATACCATACTTGATGAGAATAGGAGCCATGGAATTTCCCGTGTTGTCCAGTAAAATCTTCATGGTGTAGATGCAACCAATCATAACCTTCTGTGTGTAAGGCACCGCGCTGCACCTCTTTGTCCCAAATTTGGTCATAAGGGATTTCGGCATAGTCCAGTGCAATTTTGACCGCATCGTCCCACGGGTCACGATACGGAGATGCCTCAGGGGGCGCATACACAGCAATTTTGGGAGCTTTTTCAAGCAAAATCTCATCCATATTGCTCGTTTCAATGATGGTCTCTTTAATTGTCCGATACTCAACATCGCTCATCGGTTCAAAAGTGACACCCATCTGTGCGGCGCGCACGCGCACATCGGGCGCATCGGGTATCACAAACGATCCGCCACGATAATTCAGCCACCAATAACATTGATATTCACGTGGCACCTCTAATGCCCAATATGTTAGTCCGTAGGCTTTCAGATGGTTCGTCTGTTTCTGCTCCATCGGCACGAGTAAATATTGTGCTGAGGCGGTGGACACAATCATTGTAAAACAGAGTATTATCAACAGCAATAGGACAAGTCTATTCAATCTAAACATGGATAAAACCTCATATCATATCTATAGTCATAATAAGCTGCCCGTCGGGAGAACTTGTGAAACCCGCCAAATACCAAACGCGTATTTGGCGTTGATTTGGACATGGAAACCCTATCTAAAATCATACGTGTCGGGTTTCGCTTCGCTCTACCCATAGGTGTAAACTTAAGAAAACGTCTGAATCATTATGATCCTTCTCAATACGTATTGTTATTGGGAATGTTCACTCTTTAGTCCCGTAGGGACGATATGTTTATAGATCATGGTCTAAAAAGGTCTCTTTAGTCCCGTAGGGACGATATGAGTAAAACAAAAACATTAGATAAACATATCGTCCCTACGGGACTAAAGAGGGGGATTCAACGTTTTCTATAAACATATCGTCCCTACGGAACTCAAGAGGTCCGAGACGCTCGGTAAACCGTAATTCAAATTAAATCATTATAATGTATAGTAAAACCTACAATTACCTGGACATTGGCAAGGTTCGGAAACCTCGCCAGCGCGATGGTGTCGGGATTGTTGTTCATTGAGATATCCACATATTTTCGGATTTTACTATAATTATCCATTCCCATACTTTTACATAATCAGTTTTGTGAAGTTTATTGGTTCGGACTATCGTCCTTTTACCTTCTTTCCATACCTTTGTAAACTTTGCGCTTCGATGTTTTATGTCAAAATATAGACTCCTTCCACTTTCTCGCCATTCTATAGTTGCACCACCATTTTCACCATTAGATATAAATGGCATTTCTAATGCAGATAATGAATATCCCGCAGAATTTATAGATGAAATAAAATCTAACATAATACGTTTCGCATAATCTATATCTTTCGGATATGGTTTTTCATAACCAATCTCATCCCAATCATATTCGTTAGTTAGCAGCTCATCAATTTGATCCGATACTTTTTTAAAGATTATTTTATTGGTAAATTCGTTGAGATTTTCTGAAGTAGGTTGATATTCTATAGGCATAATTATTCTCTTTTTTGTTTGTAATTACTTTTGTAAAATTCCCTGCTCTTTAAGCTTAGCAATAAGTTCCGACTGAGTCCCAGTACCTTTAGTAGAATTGCATGCCCCACAGAGAAGTTGTAAGTTATCTTCGTGATCTGTACCACCATGTTTTTGTGGAACAATATGATCTACAGTCATGTTTCTAAAAGGAAAATGTGATTTACAGCCATTGCATATCCCTTCTTGCTTACCATAGAGTTGATGCTTGTGAGTGGTGTAATTGGGCAGTTTCTCACTGCGTTTAGGTATATCTTCTCGACTAATTACTTTACCCCAAAAACCGACTTCCTTTTCTAATCGGTATTTGACGAGTTCAATTGCTTTCGGAGATATGTCAATACCGATCCACTGTCTCTGTAGACGTTCAGCAGCAACACAAGTTGTAGCACAACCACAGAAAGGGTCTAATACTGTATCGTCTTTGTTAGTGGATGCTTTGATGATACGATCTAACAATGCAACAGGTTTTTGGGTGGGATAACCTGTCCGTTCATTGCCTGCTGCAATAGGTATATCAGTCCATAAATTACCGATGGGTTTACCTTTGTATTGATCCGCGTAAGATTTGCGTAGCGGACGCTTTCCTTCACGCCAAATAATATCGCCTGCCTTATCCATTTCAATTAATTTCTCTTTGCTAACACGCCAACCAGAAGGATGAGGATTTTTTACGCCTTTATATTCATAGCAAAGATTCGGGCGGTCTCCCATTGAAGGTTGACAGAACAGTGGCGTATTAGTGTTATATCTCCGACCGTTTGAATCAGTATGGGGAAATTTTACCAATGATTCTGCTTCTGTTAAAGTTTGGGTTACTGTATTATGTATGAAATTTTTTGATTTTGAATAATGGAAAACACTATCGGTATCTCGTCCAAGCGATCTGCTTTTATGTTGACTGCCCTTTGCACGTCCCGATGCTCGTTGCCACACAATCTCATCCCGAAAGTTATCTTTGCCAAAAACACTATCCATAAGCATTTTAAGATAATGACTTGCCGTCGGATCGCAATGTAGATATATAGAACCAGTTTCTTTGAGAACACGTTTCATCTCAAGCAACCGCACAGCCATCATAATCAGGTAAGACTTCATACCTCTGCCATGTGTGAGTTCGGCTGTGTGTATTGCCTGATATAAAGCGGGTTCACGGTCAGCGATTTCACCGTGCCATGCGTTATCTACATCGGAGAGTGTCCAGGTATCTTTAAACGCTGCGCCTGCTGCTTCACTGCCAATCGGAGCGGAATAGTTGCGGTTACTATTGAAGGGCGGATCAAGGTATATAAGGTCTACGGATTCTGTGTCTAAACCTCTCAGTATATGTAAATTGTCATTACTGAAGATTGTTCGGTTATTAACGTTCATTTTATATTGCCTTATGCCAAATAAACCGGATTTATTTTATTTTTTGTTATAAGGCGCGTTTACATGAAGTTTAAATAAATATTTCGGTAAGGGGACGAGGTTGGGAAACCTCGTCAGCAGCAGGTGTACATCTCTGTTGGCGAGGTTTCCTAACCTCGCCAAATTACCCAATTTATTTTTCAATCTTCATCAAAACGCGCCGAGCCCAGACATCAGACGCTATAAACGGCACGTTTACAAAACGCGCCTACCTTGGGTAATAAATCGGGGTTGAAAACCCCTCCAACAATAGGATATATCCTTAAATTGACACATAAGGGTTAATTTGATATTACTCAATCCAAACCGCAATAGGCTGATACCCAAACACCGCCTTTCCATTACTCATGAGTGGCGTTTCACTGCCGGGGGTCTGCATATCAACAGTCCAAAGTTGTCCGTTGTTTTCATAGAGTATCCAGCGCCCATTCGGTGGCACCCAGACGGGGCGACTCCCCCCCATTTCAGTAATCTGTTTCTCTATCGGTTCGCCGATATCAGAAAAAGTGACGCTCCAAATTTGACGAGGGGTACCATCTTCACCCCGCGAAAAAGCGAGTGTGTTTCGTTCTGCAGGATGCCATGCAGGTTCTGCGTCATCCGCAGGCGAAATCACTATCGGCTCAACACTGTTGGAAACATTGTCAAAAGCATAGATATTGCGGTTTTCGTCCGCCTTCGGGTTCTCAATACTGCCCGCAGTTGCATAAGCAATCAATTCTCCATCTGGACGCCATGCAGGGTTAGACATTTCCAATGCTGTTGAAGGAATTCGGAAAATCTTTTCATTTCGGAGACTTTGAATAAGAATCCGTTTCCGTTTAGTCGGTGCGGTTTGTGCGTACGCAATATATTCACCATTTGGAGAGATAGCGACATCTTCGGCAAGTTGCCGATTATCAAGCAGGACCATGTTTCTGCCCTTTCCAATATCCCTGATAATCACGTTATCATCAAAATCGTGGAAAACAAGCATGCCGTTTTCTGATGCAGAAGGTCGAAAACCTGCCCCGAGCGGTGCAACACGGGTATCTACTGGCACATCACGGAGAACGTTTGCAGCAACATCAGCAGTCCCTGCAGGCGCTATCCGCCACAAAACACCTTCATGACTATAATAGATAAACACAGACTCCGCAGCGAGCGAAAATCCATCTACACTCATATTCTTGGGCTGCTCAGTTTTAGAGGTATTCACGCT
This sequence comes from Candidatus Poribacteria bacterium, assembly GCA_965221425.1. GTDB lineage: Bacteria > Poribacteria > WGA-4E > WGA-4E > WGA-3G > MSPOR6. The sequence continues at coordinate 4,978,471 of OZ244889.1, forward strand.
ATCCTGTTTATCTTCTTCAGGCGTTTCCGTTTCCTTCGGAATATTCTGTGTTTTCGGTTCAAACTTATTCTGGTCTTTGAGTTTCCACCCCGCACCATCTGCTTCAAAGTTAAACGCTATACCTTTTGTCCAATACATCCACTCTTCGACCATTTTACCGTTCTCGGTATATTTGAAAATGTCCTCTGGTTCTCCAAACCTACGTGCGATATTCCAGCGTCCACCGTCTGAAAGTTCAGCCATTGTGCCTTTCTCATCAACATAAGATGCCAAAATGTCAATATCCACATGCGGAGTCATCTTGCCGGGAAAAACGGTGACAGCAGCTGGTGTGCCGCGCACCGGTTGATGTGTGCCGAAAATCCCGATGCCGTCCGCAGTTCCGGATTGTCCGTCACTGTTTTGGTCCACAACTGCCATGATGTAATATCGTCCGGGTTTAACATCAACGAGGTACCTTCCCTCTTCGTCAAGAAACAGCGGCATCCACATCGGTGAACTGAAATCTGGTGTCGTAGAAAGACTTAAAATACCATCCGGGACACGTTCTTGATCCTCCGAAATAGATTCTTCATTCTCTTTTTTAGCGATGCGCGAGGCGAAAAAGGATGTTATTTTTCCGCTAATCCTACCTATCGGTTCTTCTGAAGCTGTATTTTCGGATGTATTCACTGCTAAATTCCCAGTGAGTCCGTTGTTCGTTATAGCAACAAGTTGTCCTTCCGCATCGTAACGTGCACTCATCTGAATGTTAGCAGCACGCGTTTCGCCCGCATCAAAAACGACTGCAGCTGGCGGAGTTGTGGCGATAGAGTCTGTTCCTAAAGCACCCAGTGTATCCCCTTCACTATACCTACCATCTCCATCCGCATCATGATTAGCGATAAGGTAATACTCTCCAGGCGGTAGTTGGAAGCGAAACTTTCCCTCTGAATCTGCTATGGCACTCACGATCGGGTTCACTAAGGCAGATGTCGGATAAACTTCAACCCGAACCTCTGTTTGAGTTTGCGAAATAGGCGTTACACGACCAGAAATAATCGCTGTGTTCTTCTGATTTTTTGATTGATGTTTAGTTGTATAAGTAGCAGAAATCTGGACCTCTAAGTTCTCAGTAAATGTATTCGGTTTAACCAAGATTGGCTCTGGAAAGGCACCGCGTTTATACATATCTGTAACGCCGTAAAATCCAAAGGTATCTCCTGCATCAAGTTTATTATTGGAATTCTTATCAACAATCGCCATCAGGTAGTATTTACCGGGTTTTAATCGGAGTTCCCACTGTCCCGTTTTCGCATCAACCATGGTAATTCCCGCGCGATATTTCCATGATGTATCGGTATATGCAAGAATAAGTTTTTTGTCTGTTGCACTACCAGTCTCTTTAGTATCTTTTAGAATTCCTCTACACCCTGATGTTGCTCGGGTTAACTCAGTTTTAAATTGTTGGTATTCAGTTGGTTGGTATGCGGTTGCGGGCACAAGTTTCAGTTCTTCACCAATGTTCTGAAGTCTGGCAGTTATCGGAATCTGTATCCCCTTCAATTCACCGTTTTCGCCAATATCAACCGCTTGATGTTTTTGTGTTTCATTTTGCCAATCCTTTACTCCTAAAACACCGTAGCCATCCCCCTCGTCGAATTTGCCAGAGTTGTCAACGTCAACGTAAGCCACTAAATAATACCGGCCCGGTTCCACACGAATTTCGAACACCCCTGTACCTGAACGAGATAATCCGCTGGTATAAAGGTCTTTGAGTTTCTCATCGCGATACGCCGATACATTTGTTTGTGAGAGGTCTTGTCCCTTCCAAATAACCTCTCCAGATAGTTTGGCAGTGAAGCGGTTGGGTGTAGATTGCGTGTTAGCCGCGTTCGGTGAAGGCGATTGCTGTGCATGGAGTATCGGATTGACGATTATGCCGATGCCAATAACAAATGCCAAGTATATCAGTCGTTTCATGTCGCTCTGTCTCCATTTTGAGCAGATTTACTTATAGTGTTGTGCTTATCTATTGCTTTGCATGTTATCATATCTTTGAACGATTTTCAAGGAAATCATTTTAGCGGGGTGTGTAAATATTTTGACAAAAGTTTGGAGTAAGATGCATTGTCTGAGACATTTACCGTTTTTTCTGTCTGAATCGCGGATTACACGGATTACGCGGAGGACGCGGATGGGAGGTGGTGTTCCGTTTCTGTACAACCTAAATGAAGATTAAAAAATAAATTGGGTAATTGGCGAGGTTAGGAAGAAATCAACGGTATGAATGCCCTTTAGGCATTCCCCGCCTCGCCAGCAGAGATGTACACCTGCTGCTGACGAGGTTTCCTAACCTCGTTCCCTTACCGAAATATCTATTTAATCTTCATATAGGTTGTGCTACAGAAATATCCAGATAATTGTGTATTGGACTATAACACACTTAAATCCAAGTGATAGAAATCTATGAATATGGTATCATGTTTTAAATTGATCTAATTATTACCACACAACAAGGAAAATAATATATGATTAGCGTATTAAATCTGACAAAAGAATATGGAGAGAAAAAAGCAGTTGACAACATCAGTTTTGAGGCGACAAAAGGGGAAATTGTCGGTTATCTCGGTCCGAACGGCGCAGGCAAAAGCACTACGCTTAAAATGTTAGTCGGTTTACTCCAACCAACCTCCGGCAACATCTCGGTTGCTGGATATAGGGCAGAAACCGAGATATTGGAATTAAAGCAGCGTGTCGGCTACGTTCCTGAAGAGGCGCAGCTATATGAACACCTCACCTTAGTGGAACACCTGCAGTTGATGGGCAGGCTTTACCATTTAGAGGAAGAACTGATCGCACATAAAATCGTTCAACTTGCAAAGTTATTCGACATGCAAGCGCAAGCAAACCAACGTATAAGCAGTTTTTCGCAAGGTATGCGCCAGAAGTGTCTCATCATGGCAGCACTGCTGCACAATCCAGATGTCCTGTTTTTAGATGAACCCTTTACCAATCTGGATGTTACAACCGTGACGTTTTTGAAATCATTACTGCAACGTTTAGCGGAGTTAGGTAAAACAATTCTTTATTGTACCCATATTCTTGAAGTAGCAGAAACGCTTTGCCCACGCATTATGATTATCAATGAAGGAAAAATCATAGCCGATGCACCAGTAGCAGATTTACGGCAGCAAACAAATCAAACCGCACTCAATGAAATTTTCGTCCAGTTGACAGAAACAACAGGTCTTGATGAAAAAACTGATGAAGCAGTTCGGATTGTGATGGAGGACACACCGAATGCTTGAGTCTTCTAACAGCAAGCTTTTGGCTGGCAAGCTACGCCAAAAATTCGTGGGTATGCTCGGTGCTTCACCAACTCAGTACAGACATCTCCTACAAACAGAGAAGATAGTAGAGAAACGGGCTCTCAAGGGCAAATTCGCTTTCAATCTATCGCTGATTATCAACTGTTTTTTCTGTTTTTTCGTGAGCATAGTCGTCACAGTGATGGTGTTTTTACGTATAGATGTGTTCACCTATGCATTGATCGGAATTACGATGTCTATGACGGTAGTCGGGCTGTGGACTATCCCATACTTTGATATCCTTCTCAGTCCTACACACTACCTTGTTATAGCTCACACACCTGTTTCATCGCGTACCTATTTCCTGGTAAAACTGACAAAAGTTATCACACATACTACGCTATTGATAATATGTTCAAATCTATTGCCAGCGATTGGCGGCATCTGGCTTCGTGGAGAAGAGGTCTCCAAGGCACAATATCTTTTTCCTATTGCGTATCTATCCATCGCCTTTATCTCAAGTTTCTTCACGATTGGTGTCATGACAACCTTTGCGGGATATTTGACAAAACTGTACAGCAAAAAGAGTCTACGAAATATAGCTCAGACCGCTCAGTTTGCATTTCCGGTTTTCTTTCCCACTATATGGATTATGGTACATTACATATTTCCTACTTCCGTAACTGACAGTGTCATAATTGATAAATTGAAGATAATTTCGAAATGGTCTTATGTCCTACCGACTGGGTGGTTTGCTGGCACAGTCTCCGTTTTTCTGGGACATTTAGAATGGCAAAATCTTATTTTAGCTGCGTTGGCAGTTGCCTCAACACTCTTTCTCATTTTAATTCCGCTCCGAAGCATCGCGAAGAGTTATTCTGAGTATCTTTCCTACCTATTAGAATCTGTCAATAAGCAAAAATCAGAATTGCGTGTAAAAATACCACTCTTTGCCAAAATGCTCAGAACACACACCAAACGGGCTGCGTTATGTCTTACATCAGCATATCTCTTTCGGGACAAGAGGATACAGCTTGGCTTATTTGCCATGCTTGGGACCATCGCAATGTTTGTAATTTTCTTTTTGCAGCCAAAACTATATGGATGGAATCCAAAATGGATTAGCCATTCTTACATCTTCGGACTAAGCCCAGGCTTTTCTATCGTGTTTTGCTATATTACCATTGGATTCATAGATAGTTTCATATTACCAATCAGATATTCAGAACACTGGAAAGCATCATGGATGCTAAAGGTCCCCGCAATCGCCGCACACCAAGACTTATGGCGAGGTGTCCAATCAACTGCTCTCTTTTACATCGTCACACCGTGTACACTTCTAATGTTATGTTTTGCGACTATACTTTGGACGTTTGAAGGGATATTTTATATATTACCAGGATTAACCATAGTCCTGAATTATGTTCTTTTTTATCCGAGACCACCATCTGGTTTACCGCTCTCCCAGGAATTCGTCCTAAAAAGGATGATTTTTTCTACATTGACACCTTTCCTATGTACTATTTTGACTGTTGGAACAATTGTGGGAATCCAATATCTAACTTACAAACTTGGATTTTGGATATATTTCGGATGTTATTGTTTTATCGTTTTGGGTGGGTTAACCAGTTTTATCTATTTTTTTACAAGAAAACCGGCAGAGGCTAACCTTAATGCTTGAAAAAATCGCTGCAAAATTTGGCGCATGTCCTATTCAGTATAAACTGATCCTTCAAACGGAAAAGACCGTTGAGGAGCGTGCCCTTGAAGGAAAACAGGGAACTACAAAACTCTCGCTCTCTCTCACTTGTGCTTTCTGCTTTTTAATAAGCATTTTTTCAACACTGCCAGTGTTCTTTGGCATGGACGTGTTCACATACGCACTCATTGGTATCACGATGTCTATGTTCACAGTCGGCATGTGGACTCTCCCGTACTTCGACCTTCTCCTCAGTCCTATCAACTATCCCGTAGTAGCGCATACGCCTGTGTCATCGCGCACCTATTTTCTCGTGAAGTTAACACAGATACTCAAATATGCTGTGCTGTTGTTAACCTGTCTGAATATCTTTCCATCATTTTCCGGTATCTTTATCCGAGGAGATAACATCACTTTTCTGTGCTACTTTTTTCCTGTTTTTTACTTCCCTATCGCCTTTATGGCAGGATTTTTCACAATCGGCGTGATGACCGCGTTTGCAGGATATTTGACAAAACTCTATTCTGTAAAAAGACTCCGAAAAATATCTAAATCTGCTCAATTTATATTACCTCTCCTCTTACCCGCATCCTTTTTCCTAATTCCAACCGATGTCGTAGTGGACAATTATAAATCGGTTCTAAAGTGGTTATATGTGTTTCCGAGCGGTTGGTTTGCAGGAGCTGTTTCACTTGCAGTTAGCACGCTTGAACGTCCTGGGTTTATTCGCGACTTGGTTTTAACTGGGATTGCAATGTTTTCAACACTACTATTAGTCTTAATCCCGCTCCGAAGTATTGCGAAGACTTATTCAAAGTATCTTTCCTTTCTGATGGAATCTGGAAGTAGGCAGAAAGACAGGCTACGGATAAAACAACCTTTCCTTGCGCGTTTTTTCAAATCTCGTGAGGTCTACGCAGTTTTTAGACTCAGTGCAGCATACATGCTCCGTGATAGACAAATCCTACACCAACTCGCTTCTGGGGCGGTTGTAAGTCTTATAATGGTTGCAATGTTCTTTGTTCGGAAATTATATCCGATAGAATTCATCGAGTATCACTACGCTATCGGTCTTAGTCCCGGATTTACGGGACTATTTGTCTTTCTTGGGGTGGTTACGGTTTTCGGTTTCCTCAGTTCTGTGGGATATTCGGAACACTGGAAAGCATCATGGATGTTATCTCTTGTACCACTTCGGAAGCCGTATGACTTATGGCGTGGCGTTGTGGCAGTTACGTTCATTTACATTGTCTTGCCTTCAACACTCCTGTTTTTTATACTCGCTACAGTTCTTTGGGGTGCCATGGGGATATTTTTTATCTTGCCGGGACTCCTCGTTGTGCTATTTGCAGTTATCACTTACCCAAAACCGGAATCCGGCACACCTCTTTCTAAAGAACCTGTTGAAATAGATAGGATGGTGGGATGTCTTGCTTACGGTATAAGTATGCTTATAGCAGGTGTCTTAGTCGGTATCCTATTTTTGGCGCGTTTTATTCATGTATGGGTGTATATTGGGGTTTATTGTGTAATGGTGATAGGTGGGTTAATCGGCTTTATCAAATTTTACAAGAAAGAATCTATGAAGGAAACCTCTGATGCTTGAGAAAATTGCGGGAATGTTTGGCGTATCCCCAACCCAGTACAGCTATCTCCTACAGACAGAAAAGATGGTCGAAAAACGAGGACTTGAAGGGCAACCCCTTGCTTCAAATACATTGAATTACGTGTACAGTTTTATTATTAGTGCAACGTTTTTCTTTATTCCCATGCTGACAGACATTTCTGTCTATAACTACGCACTTATAGGAATAACTGTATCAATGGTGATGATAGGAATATGGACACTCCCCTATTTTGATCTTCTTATCTACCCCATAAACTACCCCGTTGTGGCGCACACACCGATATCATCGCGCACCTATTTTCTCGTCAAATTGACACAGATACTCAGTTATACTGTCAAGTTGTTAATTTGTCTAAATCTCATACCAGCTATCGGCGGCATTTGGATTCGTAGTGGAAACGCTTCTCAGCTCCAATTCCTTTTTCCGTTGGTCTATCTTCCTATCGCTTTTCTTTCTGGATTTTTTACCATTGGTATTATGACAACATTCGCAGGGTATTTGACAAAGCTATATGCTTATAAAAAACTACGAAATGTTGCTAAATTTACACAAGGTTTATTTCCTCTGATGTTTTCATCAATTTGGGTGGTCATTTATCTGTTCCCTAAAGACATCCCGAAAGACGCTACTATAGAAATGTTTTCCACCGCTGCAAAATGGCTCTATGCACTTCCGAACGGATGGTTTGCTGGTACAGTTTCGGTTATCCTTGGACAAATAGAAGTCCGTTTTCTGATTTTAGCTGCATTTGCTGTTATTTCTACCGCTTTCTTAGTCCTTGTACCACTCCAAAGCATCGCGAAGACATATTCAAAGTACCTCTCCTATTTAGTAGAATCTGATACCAAACAAAAACATAAGCTAAAAGTGAAGATCCCTCGGTTCGCCAAAATCATTAAAAACCGTGTTATCCGTGCTGGTTTTTGTATGAGTTCAGTATATTTCTACCGAGATAAAAGGATGTTACAAAGTATATTAGGTATGCTTGGCGGTTCCATAGGCTTTTTTGTTATCTTAACACAGGCAGATAACTTTTATCTGGGATGGATGGTGAAGTCATACATTTCCGGACTAAACCCCGCGTTTTTTATGGTATCCTGTTTTTTCGGTATGGGTTTTGTAAGCACTTTTCTCTCTATATTTAGGTATTCTGAACATTGGAAGGCGTCTTGGATGTTTCGAGTTATACCCCTTACGGCACCCCTTGACTTATGGCGCGGCGTACAGAAAACTACTATCCTCTATGCTGTTATCCCGTTTATACTTTTGCTTTACGTTATTGCTATCGTCTTTTGGCGGGCAGCAGGGATTTTATATGTTTTACCGAGTCTGGTTTTTCTCTTGTATAATATCCTGACTCATCCGAAACCTGAATCAGGTATACCATTCTCTGAAGAAATCAACCCCAAAAAAGGCGGAATGGGATGTGCATATTTTATCTACGTGAATCTCGCAATGGTGGGATTCATCGCAGTCTTTATTATCGCTTATCTGATTCATGTGTGGGTATATATCGGTGTGTATTGCGTTATTGTGGTGGGCGGGCTTATCGGTTTTGTCTATCTTTTTACGAAAAGAGGACAAAAAACTGTGTAGGTTAGGTAGAGCGGCCAAACCCAACAAATGAGAACATACTTCACACCGTTCCAGCACAAAATTTTTGTTGACGATTCACGACATTTAAGGTATACTATTAATAGTAAAAGAAATTACCGAATTCAGAAATTACAGGCAAAATGCCTACACGTCTAATACAGACGCGGTATCCGAACCTTTATGTCTTATTTTTTCTGATAATGCCAAAACTTAACGGATACCAATAATCTTGATTACTTGGAGTATGAGTTTACAAATGCACGAACATTTATATGAAAAAGATGCTTGTGGAGTAGGGTTTATAGCAAACCGTTCAGGGAGTCGAAGTCATGCAATCTTGGAAATGGCAATACAAGCAGTAACGAATTTAACACACCGCGGGGCAGTTGCAGCTGATGCAAAGACAGGCGACGGTGCAGGTATCTTAACACAGATTCCGGAGAAACTATTCAAAAAAGAATTAGAGAAGCTTGAAGTAAACCTAAGTTCAATTAATGATCTTGCAGTTGGCATGATTTTCCTGCCGGGGAATGACCCTGTTGCACAAAAACGGGGACGCGAAATCGTGGCTAACATTTTACAGCAATACGGCTTCCCACTCTTAGGATGGCGTTCAGTTCCCGTTGATGTCTCTGCGCTTGGTGAAAAGGCACTGGCAACACTGCCGTTAATTCAGCAGGTCCTCATTGGCAGACCACCCCATATTCCTGCGGACAAGTTTGAACAACGTCTCTATCTTATTTGTAAGGAATTAGAACATCGGATTACAGATGAGAAACTTGACGGGTTCCACATCGCTTCATTTTCACATCGAACTATTGTCTATAAAGGGCTGCTCGTTGCTCCCCAACTCGCAATGTTCTATTCTGACTTGCGGGATGTTGGCTTTGAAGCATCTTTAGCGGTTTTCCACCAACGGTATAGCACAAATACCTCGTCGACTTGGTCGCTTGCACAACCGTTCCGAATGTTAGCACACAACGGTGAGATTAACACCTTGATGGGAAACAGGAACTGGATGCGCGCCCGTGAAGCACAAATGAATTCTCCTGTCTGGAATGACGACATCCAGAAACTTGCCCCAATTATCAATCCACACGGTAGTGATTCAATGAGTCTTGATAACGTGTTGGAGTTGTTAGCACATTCTGACCGTAGTATTCTCCATTCAATGATGTGTCTAATGCCAGAGGCTTATGAGCAGATACCGGATATGCTACCTGCTTTGAAAGCGTGTTATGAATACCTCTCATGTGTTAGTGAACCGTGGGATGGTCCTGCTGCTGTCGCATTCACTGATGGAAATATCGTTGGTGCCAGTTTAGACAGAAACGGTCTAAGACCCGCCCGGTATAAGGTAACCGATGATGGGCTTATTGTCATGGGGTCTGAGGTCGGAATTATTGAATTGGACGACAGACGTGTTGTTAAAAAAGGACGTTTAGGCCCCGGGCAGATGATCGCTGTTGATACTGTACACGGACAATTACTCACAAATACAGACATCAAAACCGAGGTGGCGAATCAAAAGCCTTATGCCAATTGGGTTAAACAGATTACACATTTAGATGAACTAAAACCTCAGCCTTTAGGAATGATAACGCCGGTACCCGATAATTTAGAGACACATCAGAAAGCATTTGGCTATATGGCTGAAGATGTGGAACGTTTTATCAAACCTATGGTTTTGCAGGCAAAAGAAGCAGTTGGGTCAATGGGAGATGATACACCGCCCGCTGTTATTTCACGGCATCCACGTCTGTTGTACCACTATTTTAAACAACTTTTTGCACAAGTTACCAACCCCGCAATTGATTCGCTCAGAGAACGGTTAGTAATGTCTCTGACAACTTATCTGGGAAAACGACACAGTTTGCTTACAGAAACTGAAAAGCATGCCCACGTCATCCGATTAACTTCGCCTATATTGACAAATGAAGAATTAGAAGCATTAAAAGCACAAAACTTGCCTGCGTTCAAGCACGCCACTATACCTGTCTATTTCTCTGTTGCTTCTGGAAAACAGGGATTGGAAAGTGCCTTAGACACGTTGTGTGAAAACGTCTTAGATGCGGTAAATTCTGGAAATACGCTTCTAATTTTGAGTGATAAAGACGCTAACGCTGAGTTTGCTCCAATTCCCATGTTGCTTGCGGTTGGTGCTGTACATCACTACTTGATCCGAGAAGGTAAACGCAGACAGGTCAGTTTAATTGTTGAAGCAGGCGATCCGCGTGAAGAACATCATTACGCTGTCCTACTCGGATATGGAGCTGATGCTATCAACCCCTACCTCGCCTTTTCTACGATTGTTCAACTTGCGAAGAATGATGAATTTGAGGAACTCTCAACAGAACAAGCAATGACTAACTATAAGGAAGCAGTTGAAAAAGGCATTTTGAAAATTATGGCGAAAATGGGCATATCCACTGTATCCAGTTATCGAGGCGCGCAGATTTTTGAGGCTATCGGCATCAATTCATCGGTTATTGAGCACTGTTTTACTGGAACACCATCAAGGTTAAGCGGTATCGGTTTTGAACATATTGCTGCAGAAACCCTCCATTTCCACACAAAAGCTTTTGGCGCGACTGATGAGAGAAAAATTCTACAAGAAGCCGGTTATTTCCGATTTCGCAGAAACGGCGAATTTCACGCTTTTAATCCGACTGTATTCAAAGCATTGCACAAATTTGTCAAGAGTGGAGAAGCTGAAGATTATACCGAATATGCAGAAGCAGTTGAAGAAGGTGAACCTTCCAGCCTACGTGATCTACTTGCTTTCAAGCCGAGCACGCCTGTTCCGATTGAAGAGGTTGAACCCGCCGAGGATATTGTTCGCCGCTTTACCACAGGAAGTATGTCCTTCGGGGCATTAAGCCGTGAAACGCACGAAACCTTGGCGATTGCAATGAACCGCCTCGGTGCCAAATCAGGAAGTGGTGAGGGTGGTGAAGACAGTGGTCGTTTTGAAAAACAACCGAATGGTGATCTTGCATCAAGTGCTATTAAACAGGTCGCATCTGGCCGTTTTGGTGTCACACCGCAGTACCTTGCTTCCGCACGGGAATTAGAGATCAAGATGGCGCAAGGGTCAAAACCTGGAGAAGGTGGACAAATTCCCGGACACAAAGTCACATTGGAAATTGCAAAGATTCGACACTCAATTCCAGGAGTGCCACTAATCTCACCGCCACCACATCACGACATCTATTCAATTGAAGACCTTGCACAGTTAATTTATGACCTTAAACAGGTTAACCCGCGGGCAAAAGTTGCTGTAAAACTTGTATCAGAGTTTTTGATTGGGACTATCGCATCTGGTGTCGCCAAAGGATACGCAGACGTGATCCAAATAAGTGGACATGAAGGCGGGACTGGTGCTTCTCCACTTAGCTCCATCAAAAACGCTGGCACGCCGTGGGAACTTGGGCTTGCGGAAACACAGCATCGACTTGTTGAAAATGAATTACGCGATCGCGTTGTATTACGGGTTGACGGTGGGATGCGGTCAGGACGCGATATCGTCATCGCAGCTATGTTGGGTGCAGAAGAATACGGTTTCGGCACTACTGCAATGGTCGCCACAGGATGTGTGATGGCACGTCAATGTCATCTAAATACCTGTCCTGTTGGAGTCGCTACACAAGACCCCGCACTTCGTGCAAAATATCCCGGTACGCCTGAAATGGTTGTTAACTTTATGCTCGGTGTAGCGAATGAGGTACGGGCAATCCTTGCTAATCTTGGTCATCGCTGTCTAAACGATGTTATTGGCCGGCCGGATTTGTTAGAACTTACGAACTTGGTTGATTATCCAAAAGCAGCAACGCTCGACTTGACTGAGATTCTCTCATCTGCTGATCCGACAGGAAAAAGTCCGCGTTATCATTTACAGGAACGCAATGATCGTGTAGATACGCCTTTGGATGACCAAATTTTGATTGATGCTGCAACAGCAATAGAAAAAAAAGAGCCAATTCAACTTTCATATCCGATACGTAATACACACCGAACGGTCGGTGCTAAATTATCCGGTGAAATCGCATTCCGATACGGTGACACACCATTACCTAAAGAAACCATCCGATGCTACTTTACAGGTAGTGCCGGACAAAGTTTTGGGGCATTCTGTATCAGTGGTATTCAATTTATACTCACTGGCGAAGCGAATGATTATGTCGGAAAAGGCATGGCAGGTGGTGAGCTGGTTATCAAACCCGCACCTGATGCTCGCTTCAAAACACATGAAAATACTATTATTGGTAACACTGTGTTGTATGGTGCGACAAACGGATTCTTATACGCCGCAGGCAGCGTCGGTGAACGTTTTTGCGTGCGGAACAGCGGCGCAACGGCTGTTGTAGAAGGTGTTGGTGATCACGGATGTGAATATATGACAGGCGGTACTGTTGTCATTCTGGGGGAAACGGGACGAAACTTTGGGGCAGGCATGACAGGGGGAAGTGCCTATGTACTTGACGAAAACCAACAATTTGATGAAAAAATCAATCCGCAACTTATTAAGTTAGAACGTATCACCGAAAAAGTGGATGAGGATACGTTGGTCGGTTTGATACAAAAACATCTTGAGTTGACCGAAAGCCAACGTGCTGAACAAATCCTCGCCGATTGGGATAATTATTTATCGCTCTTCTGGAAAATTGTCACACCGCCGCCGCCACCGCCGCCGACACCGACTCGGCGTGTCCGCAAGAGAACCTCAAGGAAATAATACCTTTTCTAACATATAATGCCTCTCTTTTGTAGCACAAATTTGTTGTAATTAGGCGGGGTTGGGAAGAAATCAAGAAATCAACGGTATGAATGCGCGTATGGCATTCCCCGTGTGGTATTCGCCATGATTCCCCGCCTTGCCAACAGCAGGTGTACATCTCTGCTGGCGAGGTTTCCTAACCTCGCTAAATTACCCAATTTATTTTTTAATCTTCATACAGATTGTGCTACAAGATAGCAACTTGAGTTCTCATAACAAACGTAAAAGCCTCTAATTGAAATATTAATTAGAGGCTTTTACATTATTAATTCCATTTTCGGAAATTGTCTGAAATATGATGTTGTTGCTGTTTTTACGAAGTAACACCATATTTGCTTATTCGTCTACTCGTCTTCAGCAACGGCAAAAGCGACTTCTAATCCATCAATTTTGGCGGATCGTGCCTTCGCCCGTTCTACTACGTCAATAACCCGTCCATGTTTGGCACGTTTATCTGCTTTAATAATCAAGGTGCTAATTTGGTGTTCGTGGGCAGCTATAAAGAGCCCTACTTCTTCCAAAGTTTGCATTTCACGATCATCAATAGCAATTCGGCCATCGCTGCTGATAAACAAGTTATACTTTTTCCTCGGGAATTCGTGTTCTGTTGTGGAATCCGGTAACGTGACACTAAAGGGCGGAGGAACCCGCATGATGGCAGAAACCATGAAAAAAATGAGTAACAAAAATACACAATCAATCATAGGAGCCATCGGGATATCATCGTCACTTGAAGCGTTCCGTCTACGTCTCATTTGGAGTGCCATGTGCGTTCTCCTTTCAGTCCGGTTAGAACCGTAATTAGATTACGCGCGTCAGTTTCGCGCAGTAATAGCAAATCCAATTTTGTCAATACCTGCATCTTTTGCTATATCCATTACTTTGACAATCTGTTCATGCAGAACTTGTCGTTGAGATTGAATAATAAGCATTGTTTTCCGTTCTGGAGGAGCATTAAGCAGGATAGGATACATATCCCCAAATTGTACAACTTGCCCATCCAAAAGCATTGTGCCGTCTTTACCACTGGTAGTAGGATTATCAATTTTGACAACAAGCCCTTTTGGTTTTTCTTTTGAAGGTTCACCAGGGGGCGGAAGTTGCACGCGAATTCCCGGCATTGGGGTAAAAGTTGTCGACACCATAAAGAAAATCAGGAGTAGGAACACACAATCAATCATAGGTGCCATACTGAGAGTTGGCGCTTTACGCTCCCGTATCCGCGTTGCCATCAGACTCAATTTAGCTTCACCAAGCTGTTGCATTTTAATTCTCCATTTATTTAGAACAAGGGCGAGTGAAGAACACCCGCCTGCTCCGTAGCTTAAGCGTTTGTTTCACCTACAATCAATTGGTTAACAATTTCTGTAGAAACCTGAGAGATTTCAACCATATGTCTATTTACCCAGCTATCAAAAAGTTGGAAGAAAATAAGACACGGAATAGCGATCGTTAAACCACCAGCGGTTGTTAGCAGTGCCTGTGAAATACCACCTGCAAGCTGTTGCGGATCACCGGTACCTTCAAGAGCAATAGTGGTGAAAGCAGTAATCATACCTGTAACAGTACCAAGTAGGCCGAACAGGGGTGAGACTACAGCAACCGTACCGAGAACGGGGAGGTTTCTTTCTAATTCAGGGATTTCAAGGAGGCTTGCTTCTTCAATGGCTTCCTGGATTTCCTCTTTGGTAATATCCCGTTCCTCAATTTGAGCTTGACTATATCTGAGTAGTCCAGCTTTTAGTACGTTGGCGAGTGGGCCGCCTGCTTCTTCACATGTCGAAACAGCTTCCATAATATTTTCTTTTCGCAGTGAATCCGCAATGCTGGCAATAAACTGCTCAGTCCCAATACGCGAGCGACTTCGTACAAACGTGAAAAGTCTTTCAATAATGAAGGTTAATGCTACAACGGAACATATAGCTAACGGATAGAAAACGAACCCAAATTTCTGGAAAAAAGAGATGATATTATCTTTTTCGCTCATTTTCATGGGGACAGATAATTCACCGTTAGCACTAAGTACTTTCGTTCTGCTGGTTCGATTCCCATAACCCTCTCTGGAATAACGCATTTGGTAACGGCCGGCAGGAAGACCGGTTTGTTCATACATGCCGGCTTCGTCCGTTTTCACTGAAAACTTATCACCGCTAACAACATTCGCGATCTCAACGGTTACTCCCTCAATTGGGGTCCGATCTGCTGTTGTATCAACAACTTCCCCTCTAATCGTTCCCCCTTCACCCATCACATCTGCTTCTTGAGCATCGGCAGCATCAACACTTGGGGTTTCCGCTGCTTCTTCATCTTGTGCCATAATAACAATGCCAGCTGACATAAACATACAGACAACTAACATTAAAATTAAACTTAAACGAGTCATTCGTTTTGATTCTCCTTTTTAAATAATATGCCAATTCGGCATTAAGTTTTCTAATTCTATAAAAGTATAATCTGATATGTGGTAAGGCACGTGTTTAAACGTGCTGCTACAGTCTATAAACTATTTCTGAATTATCAACACCTAAACACTTCAAAAGTTACGCACTTTTTCAAGATGCCCGATACTTTTTAAAGTAGCACTTTTGAATAATAAACTTACATCTCTCAACACCGGATCGATGAAGAGTTGCCCTTTCGTTGAGAAAAAATAAAGACATTAGTGTTGCTGGACGCAATTCCTTCGCGTCCAGCAACACTAATAAACTTAGAAACCCATCATTGCTCGAACAAACGTAGTGTTACTCGTTGTGTGTTGGAGCAAGAAGGTGTGTCTGCGGTAACCCGCCAGAACGACAATATTGAAACCGAGCCATTCGCCTTGGCTGATAGCTTGGATTTCGAAAATTCGGGTTCGTAGATCTGGACGGTAAATCTCTGGAGCAGCTTCATCTGGCGGGAAAATGGCCAGATAGTTTCTGAAGTTCTTGTCGCGGTTGGTAAACTTTCTATATTGAAATCCACCGAGAATGTTCATACTTGGTGTAAACTGATAATCAAGGCGTACGCCAAGAACATCTTCGCGACTTCGACGATTGAATCGTAAGTATTCAACCGGTTCATCATCAGTAGGGACGTAGAAACGCGGGTTCAGGACGTCCCCAATTTCCTCAGCACTTCTGTCAAAGGCACGATCCCAAATATACTTAACCATAGGCGTCAACGTGAAATCTTCACCGATTCTTCTAAGAACAGGCAGATCGCCAAGTGGAATTTCATATCTTGCCTTCAGAATTGTCAGCTGGCTACGTATGTTTCGCTCGGGATAGCGTCTCGCTTTCCAGTTATCAGCATCATAGATTAAGCCGGTATCAGCTGGGTCAAGCGCGTTAATCCCGTGATCAGGATAGAATGGAGATTCCCGTCTTTCACCACTTATCCGAACTTGCTCATCGGGAACCATGAAGTCAACGCGTTCATCCGGTTCGAACAAGTCTGCTGCCTCGTCAAACTCAACATCTAAGAAGACAGCTTCCTCTGCCTCCAATTCTATTTGTTTTTGCAAAACGACGAGGAGTTTAGCTTCTAATGTGAGGTTAGGTACAGCAGTATAAAGGAATTGAAGCGTTGTTGTATTTACACGAGCATTATAAAAATCGAGTTCGTCAGTAAATTGAATTGGATCAAAATCACCAACAAGCAGGGTGATAGAGTAATCAGGAATATCGTCTCGAACTCGGACGAAGCGGTTTTGGAAGAGAACGGTTCCAAAATCAGGGATGTCACGCTGGTAAGTTACGTGGAGATATTTGGAATCATTTTTCCGACGACTTGAGATTTCATTTTCGTTCAACCATCCAACTTGAAGGGAGAGATTATCAAGCAGGTCATATTCAACTTTGAGATGATAACCTTCCCGGTCAATACCGTATTCATATTGCGGTTCAAAATCATCCTCCAACGAATCGATGACACCGTTATTATTCAAGTCAATTAGATCGGTAAAGATGGGCGGATCAGCCTCAAAAATGAGAAAATCTTCTTGGTAGTCTAATACATTATTCTGATCTCGGTCATCAGCGCGTGGGAGCACCCCATCAAAGTCAATATCATCAGGCCAGTCATCATCATCATCATCATCTTCAATGAGCGCATAATTAGTTGTATCCCACAGATCTGCTAAAGCACCAACCAGTGACCCTATAGGAGTTAATGGGTAATATTCGTCACGATCATAATTAGCACCTGCATTCAGATAGGTCGTAGTGTAACCCGGGTCAATGTGGAACAAAACGCCTTCAAGGTAAAGCTTACCAAATCTTGATTTGAGTTGAACAAACCAGGCTGTTTCTCTACCAAGTTCACCATCACCGTCTTCATCTGTGCCATCTCCACCGAGCAGTGCTTCAAAACGTTCTCCTTCAGTTTCTGAATAAGTGGGCAGCCCGTTGTCTACTGGTAGATTGGTGGCAGGATCAATGGAGATGCCGGTAGGTTCTCCATTTACTTCAGGACTAATTCGACTAAATCCCATCTTCTCTTTAGGAATAGTCGGATATTGCTTGTATTTGCCGTTAATAGAATAGTGTGCTCTCACAAAGACATTTCCAACGGTTCCTTCAAGATCAAGTCCGTAGAGAACAGCAGCGCGCGCCGCACCATAACGGTAGGTTACTTTTCGAGGCCTACCTTCACCTTCCCACGCACTCGGATTATCTACGAGAGTTTCTCTATTGGTGGTATAATCAGAAGACTGCCCGTAGTTTCCAGGAGCCTCAATAATGTCCCGATACGGTATCTGAATATGACCGTCTTCCGTTTTTATCCATTCTTGAATTTCAGGCTCAGACTCCGCCATGTTCGCTTCACTAAACCCAATAACGGCGATATTGTAATCCCCCGCGACGATCATCTCAAAATCAACAGATTTTACTGTGCGCGGGTCAATATCATGGTCAGCAAACACGAGGTCATACTTCATTTTGCTGAACCCATCAACAATTTTCCATTCACCGTCAACGGAATCACGCACTTGATCAACCGCAGGATCAACGGGTGCAATCTCGCCAATACCGACCTCAATCTGTTGCGATTGTGCAGGCTGAAGACTGGGTTCATAACCCGCTTGTAAATCTTCAATGGGTACGTCTTCAAGCTCCTGTGTGATAATGTTAATAACCATCATTTTGAAAGCAGCACCGACACCCCCTTGGGTATTCTCACCATGTAGGTCTGGATCGTATCCATCAAAGTCCGTAATCAGTGCAACGTGATTGTCTTCGGGTGAATCATCGCGAAAGACAACCGTAATGCTTTCCGGTGGGGTATTAGCGACAGTTCCCATAAATGGGTTTTCAACACGTTCGGGGTGTTCTTTATGTAAATTCACATACGTAAACCCGACACGGAAGATGTCCCCTAAAAGTCCTTGTCCTCTAAAACCTACCAGACGTGTATTTTCGATGTGCCGCACCCCCGCCTCCTCGTTAAACCCATTTCTTTTCCCGATAGTGGTTTGAAGGCCCGTAGGTGGGAAATCTGATATTAGAACAGGGTTACTAATACGGGAGTTGAGGAGCGTAAAGAGATGCCGTTCTTGTGCAAAAGAGATATCCCAACGAAATCCGTCGAATTCTGTTTTAAAGATAATATATCGGTTTGGAAATAGGGTAGCAGGTTTGATGCGTAGGTGATCACCAATTGCAAACTCATTATATCTACCCCGGTAGGCATCTTCAGTCAAGATGGTATGGTCTAATTGAAGTGCATAGCGTCCAGTATCAAGTTGACCTGTCCATCCAACAATCAATTCACCATCTTTGTTGAACTCCTTCTCCTCAATATATTGATGGACCTCATGACCTTCCAAAAGTTCTCTACCAAATAGATCGTAGAAGAATAGTGGTGCTTCTTCTAATGAAAATCTATCTGAGAATTTCGCCTCTCCATCAATAGTAGGCAAGAGAGGTTCCTGCGGTCCAAGGCTTTGTGCACCACAACCGTAGAGCATAAGCCCACATGGGATGCAAGTCACTACAAGCAAAACATTAATCATGCGTTTTAACTTGTTCATTAGTTAATATTCCTCCTTAGGAAATAATTATTTCGGATGTTAAACATAACCGACCCAACAAACAAAGAGTGCGTCAGATGTTCAGGCTCCGAAAACCTTAAAATGGATTGAATCTATAAAATATGTAAACAAAAAGAACGCATACCCGTTATTATTGTAAGACACCACCTATATGAGTCGGTTTAAAGACTTTACTTGGTTGGTTATACACCTCTGCCCACTAAATTTGAGAATGTTGATTGGCAGAAATTTAGATTCTCTCCATAAATTAAGAGTGTTTTTGGGGAAAATTCCCCGCAAACCCTTATTATAACGTCATAATAATAACAAAGATATAATTTTTTGTCAAGTTTTGACGAAAAGATTTGAAATGTCTTATTTAATTCATATAAGCATATCATAAATTACATTATTTTGCAACAATAAAAAATAAAAACCAGAATAAACAAAAATCCTATCATTATTATACAACAAAACGAAAAGTTGATTTTGGTTTGAAAACTATCCGGAGAACTCTTTAAAATATTCTATTAACAAAGCAAGCGTTACGCCCGAACATAGCCCGACAACCCCTGAAAGGATAACAATCAATTTGAATTGTGGACTGACCGGAACCTTCCTCGGAACGGCACTGTCAACGATTTCAATGCCGCCCTTCTGTAAGGCAGTAACGTTGGACTCAGCACTTATAATCTCAGATTCAAGGTAACGTTTCTCAATTTCTTCTTTGAGGATGCTGACAAGTTCTATTTTGGTGCGTAACTGCGTGAAAGTATGTTGATTTTCTGGGATTTGGTTTAGTAATTTTTGCAATTGGTTATGAGTTTTTTGCAATTCTTTTTTCAGTTGCTCTGTCTCGTTCCCATAACCTTCAATGGTTGGGGGCAACTCAATTAATTGATTTTGTATGTAGGTATAGTGTGGAGAAGTGCCGTAGGTGGTGGCAGTAGCCATTTGCGGTGTGATTTCAGACTGCTTCCGAATTTCAGCAATTTGTGCGTCTTGTCCACTGAGTTCATGTGAACTTTTTCCGGCTTTTTCAGTGTCGCCAATACGCTGAGATTCCAAATCAGTTAATTTCTCTTGCAGATATAGCCAGAACGGATTGTGGCTTTGAGTTTCCGAAATTTGTGTCTGTTGCGGGAGGTTTTTTTGCTGAGTTTTGAGATGGGTGAGACGACCGCGTGCAGTGCGATGTTTCTGTTCGGAGATTCCAAGGCGTTCTTGTAAGTTACGATATTGCTCCAATAAACTGGTTAACTGAGGATACCATGTCTCCGGACTTCCGTTTTTGCGAACAAATGCAAGGGTTTCGTCTGTTAGTTGTAGTATTTCCTTGTTGACATCTTTTCGTTTTTGTTCAAGAAAACTTTGATGTTTTGCTAATTTTGTTTTTTTATCTTCACTCCGTAATGTCTGCATGTCTCGCGCCAACTGATTAACCAAAAGTGCTGCGTTGCGTTCGCCTCCTTCAGCTTCGGTTAATTCAATTGACAATGCAATGTAGTCAGCATCCGGACGAATTTGCGCCTTTAACCTCCGTTTGAGATTTCCTATGCTTGGAAGGGACTGTATCCCTACCAGTTCATTTTCTTCCAGGTTCTCAACCGCAGCGTTTAACATAGATTCTGTGGAAAATCTTTCACTAATTGTTGCCATTTCTCTCCGATCAACTCCACCTGAAAAGACCGTTTGGAACAAATTATTGGAAGAGAGTGGAGAGGAAGGCCCCGGTTGGATAAGACGCATCAACGTGAAAGCAGAATAGGTTTTAGGTATACGCAGTGAAACAACAAGCGCGGTCCCTAAAACCAATAAAGTGCACAAGCAGATAATAAAATCGTACTTGCGTATGAATTGTAGGTAATTATGCAACGGTTCTTCTTTTTGAGGCATGAATGCCATTTTTCGTCAAAAATCGGTGAAAATCGTCCTTCTTTTAATTAATTTACATTTTTGTCAAACTATAGGTTGTTAGAAATGCGGATTTCTTCATCGTTGAAAGCCTCATCATGCCATTCGGTAATACGCCATTCGCCTTCTCTTTTTTCGAAAATAAATAGATTATCACCTTCCGCGAACCAACCGGTGAACCCACCTTCGAGCGATTCACCATCAGCGACAAATCCTTGGATTCGGTAATGATTGCGGACTTCGGCTTCATCGCCATCCTTATTTACAAATATTTCTGGTGGAATAGAGAGTTCTATCTCAATATCCTGAAATTTACTAAAGACGCGGATGGCTGAAGCCCGTTCATCACGGATATCGTCAAATATTAAGTCATCCGTTTTATCGCCATCTGTTCCCATGTCTGAAACGTATCGGAAACCTTCAGGCCAGTAGGCACTCATATAGGTGTCTACATCTTCAGTTTCATAACCTTCGCGCCACCGTTTTAAAACACTATTAATTGCCAAATAGTCCTCGGGTTGCACTTGGTTTATTTTGTCAACATCTCCGCAACCGATAAAGCATGCTATTAAAATGAGCACGCCACTTATTTTTCCTAATTCCTTTAACATGATATTTTTTCTCCAAATTAAAATGTTTTGACGACCCCTAAATAGAGTCGTGACGGAGTGATTCCAACCTGGAGCCCCAAATTTTCAATTTGCTGCGCATCCTCTTGAACTGAGCGGATTTGTGAGGTTGCATTGTAAAAATTTGCACTGACATAAGAATCAATAATGCTGTATGCCCATAGACCAATACCTGTATAGATAAAAAACATTCTGAGCTTATATTTTTGATTTGCTTTGTCATAACTCGCGAACAAAGTAGCATCATCCGGATCAAAACTGGCAGTGGTTAAATAGTTATTATATTCTGTTGCAAAAGATTGATGTGCCAGAAATGCGCCAACAGCCGAACTGCCGATGCCAAGTAAAATAAGGCTACCGCGAAAGTAATTACGACTATGAAATTGCCCCCATCCCGGAAAAACAGTTGAACGAACCATAGTGCCAACGGGAGAAATTAACCTTATTGAGTGTTCAGATTCCGTAGAGATAGTTGTGATGTTAGTCTCTTCGGCAAAACAAAATGTTACACTCAATAACAAAATCAAAAGTGTGAATAAAAAACGCATCGATTCCAAATTCTATGTCTTGAAAAACAGCACGAGAAGATTACTCGCGCAGTTTAAATAGTCCTATTATGTGTTGAATCCAAATTGTTGATGATGCCTCGCGCAAATTGCCCGAGGCACCAACATCAGATAATCCAATTGTGTTATGCTGTCTATCTTCGTTTTGTCCGTGCCGTTGACCGACTCCGATCTTCATTTTTATCGTCATCGTCATCACTACTTGAACTTGAACTGGTTGAAGTGCGAGTAGTAGTTGTCGGACGTGTCCGAGAACTGGAAGACGATGAAGTTCGACTAACCCTTTGGGGTTCCGTTCGCGTTGGCGTAGACCTTGATGTCGTAACGGACGAACTTCGCTGTTTTGTTCGGTCACTGCTACTACTGCCTAAACGCGAACTGGACGAAGAACTCGTACGACTTGAAGAAGATATCGACCTTCTATAATAATCAGAAGATCTATTTGTAATTGACGAAGTGCTATTCCTACTCGTATTCACCCGTGAGCGCGAATTTAAAAGCGAATTTCGTTGTCTATCCGTTGTCTGGGTTGAAAAACGAGAACGACTACTATAAGTCCGAACTGCTTCGTTTTGTCGAGCGGTCGATCTGGTAGCTATCCGTTGTTTCTGTGAAATTATTGCGGACCGAGTCACTCGTTCAGTTTGCGAAGGGGCTTGCCTACGGTGGTTTTCAATGACAACACGGACATTGTTTTGAATTTGTGTACGGTCTGAAGTCCGCGTAGGCACCGCTAACCGGCTCCGCGAATATTGTTTACGTGTTGTTTCGTGCTGTGCACTCCACCTATTTAACTGTGTTCGTTTACGGTATACTGGCGTGCCTCTACTATATACCCCGTAATAAGGTGTATGGTAATATGAATAACGGGCTGGATGATAGACACGGTAACGACCTAAGTAACCGCCATAATAGCTGCGGATAGAGAGGTAGCGATGATCATAAATCGGATAACTCCAACATAAGTAGGAATCGTATCCGCTTCTGTAATAAATGGGGCCATCATAAAAATAGAGGTAGGTGTACCGATTCCAAGGACGCCAGCGGTAAGTAGGTGTATAGTGCTGGACTACGCGCACCTTTGGTGCGCGGCGATAAGTTGATACTTCAATATATTCAATATCAAGTTGTTCGCCACCTTCAGCAACAACATGGAGTTCCATCCACCCATTGTCAACATGTCCAGCAACAGGAATTTTGATTGTTTCTGAACGATTTTTCGCGCGCAGCACAAAGGTATCGCCATACCGTGTTTCAGAGGCATTTTGGTCATGGTAACCACGCCGCGTTGCCTCGCGTTTGATATTACGAATCCATACACGACCAGCAATCGGTTCATAGTGGTCATTAATCTCGAACTTATTCGGTTCACCTTTATAACGAACTACAATTTCAATAGATTGCGCGTTACGTGGAATTTCAAAAAGATACACGCCACTTGCGATTGCAAATTCGAAGTTATCAGCATCTTGATGGGAATTTGCCCAAGCAGTCAACCGCATGCCATCTTCAAAAATAGGGCTTGCAGTAATTGTAGCGTTGCCGCGCTCTATCCATTCATCTACATCATTCGCAACTCGATGTTCACGGCTCAGTCGGTCCGCGTAATAACCGTAATCGGCGTAACTCACTGCTGCCAATGTCCCGATTAGCAAACAGCTGAGGAGGCCTGCGATTGTTAAAGTTAAAATCCGCTTCATCATGAGAATCCTCCTAAATAATGATCTTAAACCAGCAGGGTTAACCGTTGGCTGGTTAGATTATGGGTATAATTAAATATTCTTCTCTCTATTCGTATCTCAGTTAATTTTGTAAAAGTAGTCTCTATCTCAAGTATAAAATAACGCTTCAGTAATTTATTTCCAGTTCCCAAATTGCATCATTGAAAACATTGTACAATTTTTTACTGTAATTGTCAAGATAATTTAATCAAAAAAGTAGAATTTTCTAACTTACAGGTAAATTATGACTTATATGTAAGTTTAATACCGCGTTTTTGCGCCTGCTCACGCGCAAGAGGCGTTACAATTGCAGGTTTTGCATAAACTAACTCTTGAACATCGGATGCCAAATTCGCTATCACATTCGCACTTATGACAGCTGTTTCCACACTCACACGATTCGACACATTACCATCACGAATTGTTGTCGCGATTTGATCTACTGTTACCCATTTAACGCCAAATTCAGTTAACGCGTTTACATGTGCTGGTTCAAGTTGGTCAAGCGTGAGTGATTTTTTATCTATATACTTTTTTGTGCTTGAAACATCCGATGCTGCTATAACCCGTTTTCCGCAACAAAGCGCATGATAAACCAAATAGGTACAAGGGGTATCAACTAACTTCAAAGCCAGCTTTCCCGCCATTGGATAGGAAAGCGCGGGTAAAATGATCTGTGAATAATTTTCGACAAAAGATGGTATATCAGTTAAATCGTTTTCCAATAGGACGTTATCTTCATCAAACGTTGAATATATCGGTTCGAGATTTACTGTTTTAGTTGCAAGTTCGGACAGAATAATTTGAATTTTCCATCCTTCTTGCAGGCACGTTTGAAATTGTTGAAGGATTGGTTCTAATGGGAGTTGCGTAGCACCAAATATTGCAAGCAGCTGTTCTTCAGATTGTTGGGTGTTACGTAGATGCTCTTGGAGCACTCTCTCAACAATTTTTTCAATTTGGGCAATTTGTTCTGGCGTCATGTTTCATCGCGTAGCAGTTCAACGGCTTCGCCGCCTTTTAGTCCTGCGGCATTAGAATCATCCGTATCCAAATGCATCTGAAGTACATAAGATTCATGAATTTTCGGACGAATATTCTCAAAGATTAAGGCACGTTCACCCGGAATGCGAATTTTTAAAAGGTCTGTTTCTTTTATACCGAAAGCTTCAGCCTGCTCAGGTTTCATGTGAATGTGCCGCGTCGCACAGATAGCGCCCTCCTCTAAATAAACACTTCCCGCGGGACCGATAAGCGTTATTGCTTCAGCGCCAGCAAGATCGCCTGAATCCCGAATGGGAGGATTTAAGCCGAGCCGAATTGCTTCTGTCTGTGCAACTTCTACTTGCGAATAATCTCTCACGGGACCGAGGATGCGAACATGTTCAATGGCACGCATCCGCTTTCCAACAATAGTAACCGTTTCGTTCGCCGCAAACGCTTCAGGTTGGTAAAGCGGTGCATAGACAGTAAGCTGATGCCCAGGACCGTAAAGGATTTCAAGGTCTTCCTGGGTTACATGTGCATGCCGAGCAGAAACGCCGACCGGAATTTTTTGCTGTGCTAAAGCAACATCACACGCGCGGTTACCCGCATCGCAAGTTCGCAATGCACATCCGCTGCAGGATTGATCGTTTGTCAATTGACGGACTACACGGCGGGTAATTAATTTAACTAAAGCTTGATCATGCATCTTAACTTTGTTTACTCATATCTAACATCTTCAGAGAATTTTATAGTGAAATCCAAAAATATGTTTACACATGCCCGGTAGGTTCGGTTTCTAACCGCACCATTTACATCGGTTCGGTTAGAAACCGAACCTACCATGGTGTGCAAATAATTACGGATTTTACTATAAATTATGATTCGTTTGTCAGGATAGTTTCAACTTCAGCGTGCGGGCGTGGAATCACATGCACTGAAACAACTTCACCAACGCGAGCCGCAGCTTCTGCCCCAACATCTGTCGCCGCTTTCACGGCGCCAACGTCTCCGCGCACCATCACTGTAACGTAACCAGCACCGACTTGTTGGCGGCCAATAAGTTTCACATTCGCCGCTTTTACCATGGCATCTGCAGCCTCAATGCTACCAACCAAACCTCTTGTTTCAACTAAACCTAATGCTTCTCCAGTCATATTGATATTTATTTCCTCCTATTGAAATTTCTGGATTTTAACGTGAGTTGACTTATTATCTGATCACGCTGTAAGTAGCGGCTAAGTCTCTTACCGCCGCCAAAAAAACTTTTTTATACCTTTCCCTACAAAAACAACGCCTTGCCCAATTTTCTTCGGGACGTAGGTTACAACGGTTACAGCCTTTTTTAGGATACGAACTGCCTTGCCATCATTATCTAACGAAAACTCCACTTCTGTAGACCATCCATGTTGTTTACCATCTGGTGTATGCTCGTTGCGAACCGTCACCTGAGTATCTCCGTCTAATTGCTTGGTCAACACTTGACGGTATCCTTCAGCGGTGAATTCTTTGTAGGCATATACTTGTGGTTGTTCCTGTGTATCCGTTCTCGGCTTTTCCGCTTCGTCCTTTTCATCTGTTTTTGCAGAACAATTGCAGGTATTTTTCTTTTCTTTCTGGTTTTCCTTCACCTGCTGTTGCTCAACTTTAGGTGTTGGTTGTTCATTCGCTTGGATTTCCATCACCGGAACTAAACATCCACCGATGACAAAAACCAAACCAATTATGATGCTTATCAAATTTCGATACATTTCGTATACCTCCTTGTTCACCATTCACTTTCGTGCCAAAACAGAGTATATAGGAGACCATAGTAATGGTATTATATAAAACTCAAGAGTATTTTAGCGCGCGTTTCACTTATAATATATCAGAAATTTTTATTTTTTTCAAATAAAATTGAGTAAAAAGTTCATAAATCTTTTTGATGTCATTTTGCGCTTTGTCGGTGTGGTTGTTTTTCTCATAAGCAACTGCACGCCAAAGGTATATAAGAATGAGTTCGTGCGATTCATTTTGCCAGTTTTCAATAGCGTCGGTGAGTAGGTCAAGGGCATGTGAATAGTCAAATTCTTGCAATTCTTGCTGTTTCAAATGTCCATAAATGTCACCTCGGCTGAGATACGCTATAGCAAAACGCGGTTGCATTTCAATAGCCTTTTCAAAATCATCTAAGGCGAGTTTTAGTGTTTCGTCCTGCTTCTCTGAAAGCAAAAACTTTTGATAGTATGCTCTGCCACGGTTGTGGTATGTAATTGCACTGGGACGATTTTCGAGGGATGCGGTGTAATCCGCAATTGCCCGTGGAACATCGTTTAAGGCGCGATAGGCATCTCCACGGCTTGCATAAGCATCGGCAAGAAACCTATTAAGAGATAAGGTTTGGGTGTAATCATCTATTGCCTCTTTGTACCGTGCTAAATAGTAATAGGCACGTCCACGTTTAACATAAGCCTCAGCATATTTTGGCTCAATCTCAATTGCCTTTGTCAGTGCAGCTATGGCTTTTTGGTTTTTCCCTCCCCTAAGAAATTGGGCTCCGTTGATCTGGTGCTTTAAGGCTTTTCTGTCAACTCCTTTCAGTTTTTCCCATGTGACAAACCGTGATGCGAGGAAGAAGGTAAGTATCAACACAGGGGTCATAATATAAATTAACGCACGCATATAACAACATTCTCATATTATTTCGGATATAAAAGATGGATATTAACACCCGATTTTAATTCCTCAACAGAGGTGTATGTTTTGGCTAAATCAATTTCAATATAGGTTTGTCCGCCACGAAGGCCACCGTAACCGGTAGAAAAAATGAGTTGTTTGCCACCGAGACGTGCGACTCCATCTCTGACATTTTTAGACGGAAAATAACTAATAGGTGTATGCCCAACGATAAGGAATTTCGCACCAAGAGTTTTGAGAAAATTTTCGGTATGTTTTAATGTATATCTACCACCAAGTACAGCATCTGGCCTGTCCCACAGCAACTCGTCAAGCGTTTTAGGACCGGGGTCTATGAGATCCTCTAAACTGATAATAGAACGCGCTGGTCCCGCGTGAATGGCAACAAAACCATTTTTGCCGATAACGACTGTTGGAAGATTGGTAAGGAAATCGAAATGCGCATCGGTCATCCGCTCAATAAAATTAAACTGTTTATAGTAACTACCGTTTATACTGTTGTACAATTTCTGAATAAATGCGGGACGATTTTGATCTGTCATGCCATATTTTTTCATCATAGCGTAGGTATCTGCTGCAGCAAATTCATGGTTCCCTCTCATGTAAATGAGCCTTTTACCCTTATCGCCAAGTTGCTGTTGTAGCTCAATGACGCGGTTAACTATTTGGACATCGCCGAAAGGCGGCTTAGGTGTTTCATCGGGTTTATAGTCAATTGAATCTCCGAGCATTATACCGTAAACATCTTCACCCGCTTGGATACGTTCAACAAGCTGCGTTTGTTGCAGCCATTGATTAAAATCGTTCCAATGTGCGTGTAAATCTGAGACAATGTAGACAGTCCCGTGATCTGGTAAGATGATAACATGTCCGTCACGTGTGAGTTGATTAGGATACTGTGAAATATGTTTAGGTTGTGCGGTTGCTATCATCGTGAAACAGAAAAACAAAAACGTTGTGTGAATTAGGGTGCTATTCATTATTTTATTCTCTGAAGAATGGATCTATAGTTCCTTCCTGTTGTGCAAGTTTGTTGAGCTGTCGTCGCCTACGATTCCAGCAGACAAGATAAGTGAGAAGGAATAGTCCGCCAAGACTACCCCAAAAAACATAGGAACTGGACAAAAGCGCTGCCCAATGATAACGTTGCGGCAGCGATTCACGCCAAAGTTTATCAAAGGTATCCAGATTATAACCGAGAACTGCTCCAAAAGCAGCGTTGAGATTCATGCCAGTATGCAGTTTATCAATAACTGCCCATAGAGCTTCAATTCCATTGACTTCAACGAACCAACGGAGTGCGTCCTGGCTTTGAGCATAAGCCAAATCTGCCCCTTTTGATGAAACCGGAAATTTTTCTGCTAATTCGTGGAGCGGCATGATGGAATTTGTGAAAACTTTTTGCAGCAAGGTTTTGTGGCGCCCTGGCACCCATTCCTTTGAGAAGTGGATTGCGATGCCTTCCACAAACCATAGCGGCATTCCCTTGACAGCTTTTCGTGTGTACTGCCCAAACAAGACATGCGCTATCTCGTGCCGAAGCACTTGCGCTAACTGTAGTTCTGCTGCCCTTATCTGGGAAGGATTTTGGATGATGATGCGCCGACTCAACGGAAACGCACACCCAACCGCCCAATCTTGAATCGGCGCGTGAACAGAAGCTTGAAAATCTTTTTGGGTATCACAAACCTGAATTTTAATTGTTTCATCCGAAATGTGTCGTGTTATCCGTGGCAATTGAGCATAAAATTCTTCGGCAATCCGAAGAATTGACGCTGGATCCACTTTGTTTTTTCGGTAGTAGACGCGAAAATGTGGGCTTTCTAAGGATTCCCACGAGGCAGTTGCAGATACTGAAAATACAAGTAGAAAAAAGAAAATAAAAATAAGGTTTTTCATCACCTTTATACGCATAAGTCAGCTATTCGTCAGTATATGCCTTAAGACTAATTGCTTGATTTACCAGATACGTTAGTTCGTCAATCTGCTCGTTGGAAATCTGAGTTTGGATTCCTTTAATGATCTGTCGCACCGCTTCTAAACTGCCTTCTTGTGCCCAATAACTCCCACGCAGTATTTCAGCAAATTCTGCTATTGCTGCGACGAGTTGAAATTCAGCTGATGTCTCTTCAAATGTACTTTTCAGTTCTGTTGAAAATATCTCCTTACTAATCTCGGATACACGCGTAGTATCTGGGTCTTCGTGTCGTATAAAAACGGTTGCGAGTTTACCAGTAGCATTCTCATGGAGTTTGATCTCATAGAGCGCAGTAACACTGTGGCCAGAACCAATTTCGCCAGCATCTACATCGTCATCACGGAAGTCTTCATGCGCCAAACGACGATTTTCATAACCGAGCAAGCGGAAGCGACTGACAGTCTGAGGATTAAAATCAACCTGAACTTTAGCGTCTTTTGCGATAACCTGTAATGTTCCTGTCAGATTCTCAACAAAGATACGTCTTGCCTCGTTAAGGTTATCAACATAAGCATAACTACCATCTCCATTATTCGCAAGTTGTTCCATGAGAATATCGTTGTAATTCCCCATGCCGAACCCGACTGTAGTTAGCGTAATTCCTTCCTCAACGTGGGATCGAATCTTCTTAAGGATAGCATCAGGTCCTGTTTCCCCAACATTAGCAACACCATCTGAACATAGAATGACACGGTTGATACTACCAGGCTTTGCATTCTGTAGCGCGATCTTGTAGCCCAAACGAAGTCCTGCTTCTGCATTCGTTACACCTTCAGGTTCAAGTGCGTTAATTGCATCCACAATCTCCTCGCGTGCTTCAGTTCCCGTATGCGGTAGGACAATCCGTGCCTCAGTTCCATAAACAACGATGGCTACTTTGTCGCCTTGACGGAGTTGTTCAACCAAGAGTTTTAGTGAACGTTTCACCAAACCCAAGCGATTCTCCATTGCCATTGATCCAGAGACATCAATCACAAAAGTTAACATAGCGTCTTTTCGGTTTTCATCAGGGACGATTCGCCCTTGAACACCGATTCGCAGTAATTGAAGCCGTTTGCCTTCTCCGAAACGGGAGGGTGCGCCTTCAATGTGTACAGCAAAGGCACCATTGGACGGTGGCATATAGTTGTAATTAAAGGAGTTGACAAATTCCTCAACACGTACGGCTTCCCGTGGAGGTAGATGCCCATCTCTGAGATAACGTCGGGTGACAGAGTAGGAAGCGGTATCAACATCCATGCCAAACGTTGAAAGGTGTTCATCCTCTGTATCAATAAAAGGATTAGTCCCATAATTTTCAAAGAAAACATCGTCAAAGGCGGCACCGTTTGGAGGGTTTAACCCGAAAAAGGTAGAATCATTGGGAGCAATCGACACAGCTTGGAAATCTTCCTCACTATCGCCAGAGCCGCAACCTGTGTAGATAAGAAGTGCCAGCCCACATATCGTCATGAGAATAACGCTTAATCTGAGCCTTTCAAAATTAGTTTTCATTAGGATATATCTCCTTTTTATAGTGACATTTAGAATTAAAGGGACATTTTGTAGCACAAACTTTTAGTTTGTGCTACAACACCCCCGGTAGGTTCGGTTTCCTAACCGAACTATAAGCGTCAATTTAGCGTGCATCCAGGCCCGGTGAATCAACGCCAAATGCGCGTTTGGCATTTGGCGGGTTCGGTTTGTAACCGAACCATAGGCGTCAATTTAGCGGATCTTCACCTTGGTAGATGCGGTTTCCTAACCAATGCAGAATACCATACGGGGAATGCTATATAGCATTCATACCGTTGATTTGGCGTATTCTGCGGGCTTATATGAGTTGCGGACAACAATCAGCGTTAATTCACTCCCACAAGAGCATATTGGGATAATACGGAGCGGTTGAAAACCGCTTCTACCGTGTAGTAGATACTCATAAAAGCAGATTCATTTCTTAAATTGACGCCTATGGTTCGGTTTCCTAACCGAACCGAACATAATGTCAAATTAATTCTATAGTTTACTATCATTTAAGCTTTTGAATTTTATGTTACACCTAAGGCTCCACAACAGTACCCATAAACAGCACTGTTCCTGTTTCATTATCACGAATTGCAAAGAAAAACGGACGGTCAGCAGTGAATTCTGGTGGCAGACTGGTTTTCACGATACCAACAACAGTTACAGCGGCAGCTTCTGTGCCTTCTTCATTAACTTCAATGAAAGTTTTATGGGAAACTTTATCAATATACAGGTTTTGTCCTAAATCTTCTAAAGATGCCATACGACTAAAATCTGCTCGATTTGCATCAAAAGCTATACCCATACCGAGTGCTATCAGTGCATCGTTAAGTTCTTTTGTTCCATATTCCAATTTGAATTTAGGTATTCTAAGTGAGATTTCCTGTTCACGAAACTGTGACATCCAATTTTCCCAATTCTCTGGGCTCAAAGTTCCTAAAAAGGTGTTCAAGCTGGAATCGCGGGCGGGAAGGAAGATATACATACTTATCCGCCCATCACCATAAGGCAGATTAACGGCTTGGAAAGCATCTCCATAATAGTGTGAGTAGCGTCCTGACCGAAACATCATTGGGACCTGTTTTTTAGTGCCGTTTGCGAGATGGAACGCCCCGTCGCGCGTGTTGGCTGGGTCAAATTCTGTTTGCCACGATCCTTTGAAATAGATGGCATTAATTAAGAATAAAACCGCATTTGCGTTTATTTCATCAAGGATTTTTGGAATCTTGCCGTTTGTCCTATCATTTACCCACTGATTAATTGTCATTAATGTACTTGGCGCGAAAAAATCAAGGATAGAGATTTCAGCGTTGAAAAATTGGGTATTGCGTTGCAGAAAATCTGGCGTAAATTGAATACCTTGATTTCCCCAAAGTGAGTTCGCAATTGTGAGTGTAACTTTCGGGTCTGATGTCTGAAGTGCCTGTTGTAGTTGCGCATAACTTGAATTGATGGAATCAGGGGTTATGCCTTGTAGGTGTAGCGTCCCCATCATCGCTTGTTCTGTTTCGCCAGCTGCGCCGTTTAACGTCATCGCCAAGGCAACAGAAACGCTGAACGGAGAGATAAAAATATTCTGATCCTGTTCAGTTTTCCGGATTTCATTGAATAGGTTAAAACCAAATTGGGTGTTAGCCTTAACGACACCTGGATCAATAGGACCAGACAAAGTGATATTATTTTGAAGAGCTATATCGCGCTCGCAGCCATTAAACACAAATAGGACTAATCCACATATCACAAGGACAATGTTTAATTTGTAGAGGGTTTGTAACCCTGTTTTGATCATAAATGTTCTCCTGTTTTTATTAATAAAACGAGTTGTGCTAAATAACTTTTAGTAACCAATTGTTTCACATAAATAAAGATTTGTCCGAATATTCTTTATTAGTTGAGACGCTCTTTAGTCCCGTAGGGACGATATGTTTATAGAAAACACCAAACAAACGCTCTTTAGTCCCGTAGGGACGATATGTTTATAGCACAAAACCCAAAATCCGTAAAAACAACAAAAATAAGCAGTTAACTGGCACAAGTCGTTAATAAAGATGCGCGACAGCGTCACCGTAACCGTTGTAGATTAACGTAGGGTGTCTCTCCCTTGAGCCAATCATCCATTCAGTCGCTTGCGACCAGCGCGGATGCGGAACGTTCGGATTAACATTTGCCTCAAAACCGTATTCTCTCGGAAGTATAATGTTCCAAAAAGTTCGCGGTTTCTTATCGGTTAGTTCTATACTGACAATGGATTTGATACTTTTAAACCCATATTTCCACGGCACAATTAACCGAATAGGCGCGCCGTGCTGCGGCGGCAGAATATGTCCATAGATACCGACAACCAACAGTGTTAGATCGTTCATCGCTTCCGCGAGTGTTAATCCTTCAACGTAAGGCCACGGCAGACGGAAATTATTTTGATGCGGTGCCACATCAGGATCCATAAATGTGGTCATCCTCACGTATTTCGCATCAGGTTTTGGTTGGACTTTTTCAAGAAGTGCTTTCATCGGAAAGCCGAGCCATGGCACTACCATTGCCCATGTTTCAACACACCGAAAACGATAGATACGTTCTTCAAGCGGCATCTGTTTTATGAGGTCATCTACATCTAAAGTCATCGGTTTTTCAACGAGTCCGGATATTTCAATTTCCCACGGACGCGTTTTAAACTTTTCAACTCGTCTCCAAACGGTGCTTTTCGAACTTGTAAACTCATAGAAGTTGTTGTAGGTCGCCGCGACAATTTCATCAGTTTGTTGGCGAGTAACGGTGAATGCTTCGTTCTTTTTAGCGTCAAGAATCTGTTCTTGATAAGGTTTAAGTTGTTTCGCAACCTTGCTATCCTGTGCGCAAGCACTTGAACCGAAAAGCGACAATGCTCCAGCACCTACTATACCCAATTCTTTGATAAACTTTCTACGGTTAATATAAACTGATTCAGGTGTTACTTGATTTTCTGGGATCTCCCATCCCTTAGGGATTTTTATATTTGCCATGGGAATCTCCTATACAGTGAGTTCTGAGTATTTGCAATTTAAAACTATGGAAATTCATTGTTTTTATTTTCCTATACAAATTATACAGATTTTTTGTTTGAAGTGCAATGCTTTTTGTGGAAGCATTAATTTGGTATTAGAACGTTATCACGGACTTTAGGGTTGACAATTAGACTATTTTAGAAACTAAATAACGCTAAGCCGATTTAACAAACAGAAATAATTTGTTTTAAGGAAAATTACTTGACATTCAATACAATTTTGTGTTAAAATTAACCTTGTTAATCGTAATCTTTTTTAGCGGAGTTTCTCATGCCAACACTTGAATTCAAAGGAAAACAACACATCTACGCACACCACCTTCCCTTCCGTACTATTACTTGAAATTGAACAATCCCGCTGAATTCTCTAACATACAAACATACTGTATATGCTATAATAACCGTAAAATCTACTTTGGAGCGCAGAGATGGTAATTGCTGTAAATGCAGCGTCCCTTGACAAACGAAACCGTACAGAACAACAACTTTTCACAGTGGTTGAGCAGAATACCCCTGACTCTATCAAATCCCCCCT
The DNA here is from genome assembly GCA_965221425.1 of Candidatus Poribacteria bacterium. Classification (GTDB taxonomy): domain Bacteria; phylum Poribacteria; class WGA-4E; order WGA-4E; family WGA-3G; genus MSPOR6. Next base: position 5,013,023 of record OZ244889.1, read on the forward strand.
TTTTCCGCAAGACGAACCCGAAGCATTCACATTTTTACTCAACAAGGAACTGATTGACCGTTTGAACCTATGGGAATGGTTTGGCAACTATGCGAAGGAAGCGCAAGTGTCAACGGCAGGAATACGTGGCCCGCAGAATATACTGTATCCGTGGGATACACGCTTTCCAATCAATCAGGTTGGCATTATCTTAGCGACACTTGGAAAAAGCCTGGTGGCAAAGGAAAAATCTGGTGGAAAATCCGTAGAGAAACTTGCAGGATGTGAGGTGCGCTACAACTCGCAAAAATATGTTGAGTTCATTGCGCGGATTCAGGCGGCACAAGGTATACGGACTTATGTGCCGAAAGAATTTGGCACGTTACCGATTTGGATGGCATCGTTCCTTATTTTCATGCTTGACTTGGATGGCGGCGAACATGTTACATCAAGCCACTCTGTTAGCACCAAAAACGCAACAAAAGACCTCAACGATCAGGGAAGTCAATATCTACCCAAAGAATCCATGCAGTTTGTCAAGAAGATTGAGGAAATTCTCAAGACTGCTGAAACAGAAGGATATTCTATTCAATTCAGTGCTATCAACGACGAACACATTGATTTTGAACGATTAGACGAACTCCACGACGGCGTGCAGCTTTATGTCGGTTATCTCAAAAGCGGTGTCGCCACAGATGCAAATCTCAACCTTATCCGAAAGACAAAACCACCTATCGTTGTTGATTGTGTCGGTGGATGTATGTATCGCCCAATGCGTGCGATCTTTGAGCGATTAGGTATTGCAAACTCTGTGCGTTGGCTTCACGTTGATGCAGACCCGCTCTATCACAATATCGGCAAATTAGACAGAAATCCGAAAACAGGTACGGCAGAATTTTATGACCTTGGATGTGACTTTAGCATACTGAATGTCGTCAAATCTGCTCAATATAATATAAAACTCAAGAATCAACCTATCGGAACAATCATTGAGGCTACCGATCCAGACGGGGACAGGCTCATCGTCTGTCAAATAGAGGAAACATCGCGTGCTGAAACACTGCAACGTCTCGGTGTTGATTTTCTAATGCTTGACGATGCTCGGTTGTTGACGATTTACACACCTAATCAGGCGTTTTTGATGTTGATGGACTTTCACACGAAGCAGCTTAAAACCGCAGGACTTTGGACAGATCATCCGCGGTTTATGATAAAAACGACTCCTTCTGCCCTTGCTTGGGACCAATGGGCGGCTGCTAACGAAGTAAATGTAATAAATGTGCCAGTCGGTTTCAAGGAGATCGCTGCGATAATGAAAAAGATTGAAAAGCAGATAGCCGATGCACCGAACGCGCCAGTTGTTATCCAAGATGTTTACGGTGAAACAATTTCGCTCGGTGTACAGCCGCGACTCATCTTTGCTGGAGAAGAGAGCGGCGGCATGATTACCGGTCCCGAAGAACTTATCCAGAGTCACGGTGGTAGAACTGCCATTGCGATGCGAGAGAAATCTGCAGGTGAATCTATGGTGTTGGTCACAGCACTTGCCGCGCATTGCAAACAGGCGGATATACCTTTGTCTGACTATCTTGCCACTATTTTTTCGGAAAGCCGAATCACCGCAACATGTGATGTGCGGGAGGATATTACCTACTACAACGAATCTGAACCGAATCCTGAAAAACTACGCGCAGCAAAACGTGAAGGCGAAGCAAAACGCGATAAAAATGACCTGTTTTTTCTTGGGATTGCTATTGCCCTGCACGAAGGGAAAATAGATATGGAACAAGCGCGTGCTATCCTCTCCGATGCGCTCCCGGAACTTAATTTTACGAATCTTGAAAGTGTTAGATTTGTCGGAGATGGAACTTATCTTAAATTTGCGGATAAGTTTGTTGAAGTCCGAAAATCTGGGACAGATGCCAAGACAAAAGCTTATGCCTCTGGTGGTGATAAAGAGGAGTGTCGGCGGTATGCCAAAGCCTTTGGTGAAACGAGTGGTGACCTCACTGAACTTTACCGCGCACAAATCGGTGAGACCTATTTAAGCAGTGTTGAAAAGCGGGCACGGGCGATTTATGATGTGTTTCAATCTGCTTAACGTTTCTACACCTACACCTTCATCATTGATGAAATCCAAGCAGGAAAACGCAGCGAACAAGTCGCCCTTAGGTTGCAAGCAATAGAAAAGTTAGGTATACTTGAAATTACGGAGGAAGTGGAAATTCTCGCTAATCTATTGTTACAAGCACGTGCACTTCCATTAGACCAAGAAAGCGATGCGATCCACATAGCAGTTGCTACCGTAAATGGTGTGCCTGTCTTAACTACATGGAATTTGAAGCATCTTGCAAACCCAAACCAGAAAATTCAGTTTGACAGAATTTGTAAGGCAGCAGGTTATTTGCCTGTCAGGATACTAACCCCCGTGCAACTTTTGGAGTTTGAAATATGAATGATATTATAGAAGAAGTACGAGAAGCAAAACGTAAAGTTAATGCGCGCTTTAATAATGATATCCATAAATATTGTGTTGATGTGATGCGTAGACAAGAGGAACTCAAAAAGCAAGGTGTAAAATTTTTGCGTCTCAACGACAGGCAGAAACAAACTATCCTTCGGAAGAAAAATGACAGTATTGACAAATAGTGTCTTTCCTGAAAATCCTTTGTCTCAATTATAACCCAAGTTGCTACCTATAAGTTTTTAGACACGGAAACACCGTCTTTAATGAAAAAATGCTAATAATTAACCAATATTGTAGCGTCCACTGCCAGTTTGTGCATTTTTTGGCGCAAACTGACAGTGGACGCTATAAGGTAGTAACTTGAGTAATTATAGTCCAATCCACAATTACCTGCACATTGGCGAAGTTAGGAAACCTCGCCAACGTAATGGTGTATGGTGTAGGGATTGTTGTTCATTAGAAATATAAACATATTTTCGGATTTTACTATAACTTAAAACGTACTATCACGGTTAGTAATTGGACACCATCGCGTTGTCTGGAGGTGCCGCACCAACACATCTTTCGCCGCTGGTGTGCCGATACGGTAAAGCGCATGCACCGCATTACCACGGATATAGCGGTTTTCATCAAAGAGTAGGTTTTCCAACCCATCAACTGCATCCGCAGCATTTTCACCAATCCGACACAGCGCAAACACAGCATTGCGTCTGATTCCACCATTCGTATCTTCTAATGCCTTAATCAACTCTGGAACTGCTAACGAACTTGACTGACTGGTTGTGCCTAACGCCTCAATCGCGCGGGCACGGACATTGCCAGATTCATCTTGTAACGCCTCAACCAATGCAGGAACGGCGGGTTCTGCCTTTGTGCCAAGGTCTCCGAGTGCTTCTGCCGCATTTGCGCGAGCATGTTCAGGTGCTTCTTTCAATGTATCTTGTAATGCCTCAACGGCAGGAGCACCGATTGCATTCAGCGCATAACATGCATTTCGGCGATTCATATCAGACTCTTCATATAGACACCTTACCAATGCTGGCACTGCTTTTTCGCCAAACTTTGGTACTTGATATGCAGCCTTTAATCCTGTTGATTCAGTAGTATTGTTCAACGCACTGATTAAATCTGATAATGACTCACCGTTAGGTGAAGATGGCGTATCACCGTTCTTTGGTCCAAGATGCCAGTTCCAAAGATGCTTAAACATCTCCTGGTGTTCAGCTGGCCCGAGTGTTGTCCCGTTTGCCCATTCTGTCTCCTTATTTGCCCACGTCGGTTCCTGTGGTTCCGTCATCCGGGCATAAAGGAACTTCATCATGTAACGTCTCTCATCAGTCTGATTCGGCATGGCGCGATGCCATAGGTCGTAATTTGCGAATGCAACGGCGCCTGCTTTTCCAGTGATAGGTTGTTCAGGGCATACTTGTGAACCTTCATTTGTACTGAAGTAATGGCTGATTGGGACAACACCGGTCGGTCCACGCTCAACAGGTGTATCTTGTGGATAGTAGAAAACAAGCAACCTGCGAGTATGGTGCGACCACCGTTTACCACCATCTTGATGCATGCCTTGTCCTTTGCTACCGGGTGGGTTATAGTGTGGATGCCGATGTGGTTGCATATAGTAATCCGGTCCCAACAGACTTGTCAAAGCCCCTTTCACGTTTGCATCGTCAAAAACGCTCTGAATCTCTGGTATTCGCGGCAAAAGATTATTGCCCGGATTGCCTTCCTTATCAAACACAACAGCCGTTTTTGCGAAGATGTCATCGTGAAATGTTGGTGGTAACGCAGTGTTAACGGTGACAAACCCGTTCACGATAAAATGTCGCATCTGTTCATCAGTTAATAGGTTTTCTGCCATTTTCATCTCCTCCAAAGGTTTCGGTATCTATGGTAGATTTTTAGAATTACTTGGACACTCTGCATCAGCGAGGTTAGAAAACCGCGCCTACCGAAGATGAGAGTGTATATTTATCTGTTTAATTCACCGTAAATCTTTCCTAAAACCTGAAATTAATATAGTATGTCATTAATTTGCACGATTTACAACAAAAAATGTTGAGACAGATGCAAATTGTGGTATACTATCTATCAAATTGCGTAGAGGTGTGTAATATGGGAAGAAGTTTTGAAAAATCATTGGCATGGCGAGAACGTGCAAAGGCTGCGTTAGTCGGTGGCGGACAACCACATAAACAGAGTAATCCGCCGCAACCGATTATGGTTGCTGGTGGAAAAGGTTCGCATTTTTGGGATGCCGATGGCAATGACTATATCGACTATCTGATGGGATACGGACCGATGATTCTCGGACATGCCTATCCTGCTGTGATAGAAGCGGTTGCTAAGGCATTGGAGCGCGGCAATGTGTATAACGTCGGTCATACATTAGAGATAGAACTTGCGGAGAAACTTGTTGAGATTATTCCATCTGCGGATAGGATAGCTTATTTTGTCGGCGGTTCCGATGCGACAACGGGCGCACTTAAGTTTGCACGCGCCTATACCGAAAAGGAGAAGGTAATTCGGTGCGGATACCACGGTTGGCATGATTGGTGTCATAATACTCGTGGACATTTACCGGGCAGTGCTGCATCAACATTGAGTGTAGGCTTTAATGATATAGATGCACTTGAAGACCTTTTTAAGGAACACCCCTATGAAATAGCGTGTTTGATTATGGAACCCTCTGGACATGATTTACCCGCAGATGGATATTTGAAAAACGTAAAATCTGTTGTTAACGCTAACGATGCGCTGTTAATTTTTGATGAAGTTAAAACTGGATTTCGTTATGCTTTAGGTGGTGCACAGGAGTATTTCGGTGTAACGCCCGATATGTCGGTTTTTGGAAAGGCGTTGGCTAACGGTTTCGCGACTGCCGTTGTTGTCGGCAAGCAGGAAATTATGGACGAAGTTGCTGGCGTATGGGTCGCCGCGACCTTTCACGGAGAGGTTTCACTGGTTGCCGCTGCTATTGCGACAATTGCGGAATTGGAGGCAAAAGACGGTGTGGCTTTTATGTGGCAACAGGGACAAAAACTTTTAGATGGCTATAAAGAGATGACTGACCGATTGGGTATTGACCAAGCACGTATTGGTGGAATCGGTCCTATGCCTTTTTTCGGTTTAGGTGCTGAAGGTGAGAAGCAGAGTCAGTTTCGTAAAGCATTCTATGAAGCAACGTTAGATGGTGGGTTGTATCTACCAGAGGGACATATCTGGTTCATGTCCATTTCACATACGGACGAAGACATCGCTAAGACACTGAATGTATCTGAGGATGCGCTAAAACGCGCAAAAGCGATGACATAAAATAAAGTTTATAGGACTACACAAAGAACAAAAACACTATAATGAACCTTGTCTCCATCCTATCATGAGGACGGAGACTGACCTTTATTTAACCCCCTAAATCCCTCTATCAGTGGGCCTTTAAGAGAAACTGCATAAGTCCTGAACTGTAACAATATTTAGACCGGCCTTCCAATTTTTGCAAATTTATGCACCCGTTTCTGTCGTAAGTCGCGTCACAGGGTATGAAATAGTATTCAAACCATCTGTTCCAAGAGGTGACACATGAAACACAACGATGTCGAACTCATTCAAGATATCCTTGAAGGTGATGATCACGCGTTTTCATTGCTGGTGGGAAAATACCAGAAGCCGGTTCATGCACTTGCGTGGCGGATTGTCGGTGATTTCCATATCGCCGAGGAAATAACCCAAGATTCATTTCTGATAGCATATAAAAGATTGAAAACACTGAAAGAACCGCAGCGTTTTCTAAGTTGGATGTATGTGATTACAAGACGTCGCTGCATGGCGTGGCTGCGTAAAAAGCGTTTATGGACACAGTCCATTGAGCATCTGGAACAGACAGACAATGAACAATTAGAAGAGGCAATATATTCTGAATATGTCGTTGCGGAAAAGGAGCGAACAGTGGCGGAAACACAGCGGGAAGTTGTGAAAAAATTGCTCGCAAAACTACAAGAAAGTGAACGCACTGTCATGACATTGCATTACTTCGGTGAAATGTCGTGTTCAGAAATCGGTGAATTTTTAGGCGTATCGGCAAATACGATTAAGAGTCGGCTGCGCCGTGCCCGGGAACGTCTAAAGAAAGAGGAACCCATGATTAGAGAAGCTTTAGAACATTTCAAAATTACACCGAATCTTACCGAAAACATTATGCGTGAAATTTCACAAACAAAACCTGCTGCCCCTTCTGCAAGTAAACCGTTTGTTCCCTGGTTATTCGCTGCGTCAACAGTCGTAGTCGTGTTGCTTATGTTAGGTTTTGGAAACAGCAAATACTTAACGCGTTTTCAGAAACCTTATAGTTTTGATGCCAACTCGGAAATCAAGATTGATATTATTGAAGCACCCATTATGGCAGCCCTTGCGTTGAAGTCGAATGTGCGGAGGCAACTTGGAAGCGCTAATGTGCAAACCGAAAACCTTGTTCATCAACAAAAACCTAACGATACATCACAATCTGCAGAAGCAAGCGAGGAGAATAATATGGAAAATTATCCGCAATGGAATCTGCCAAAAGAAGCGAAAATGCGTTTAGGCAAGGGAGGTATAGACACAATTCAATTTTCACCAGATGGCACACAATTGGTGGTAGGCAGTCGTATCGGTACCTGGGTTTACGATGTAGGGACTGGCAATGAGATTTCACTATTACCGGGCATGAGTCGGGGAGTAGTATATTCTCCGGATGGACGTTTCATTGCAGCTGGTGGCGGAGACCCCATTAACAATTTCGGTGGCACGCCTCTCGAAAAAGGAGTTGTGTTGTGGGATATAACTAAAGCGAGTGAAGTTTCTGTACAAGATACATTACCTGCCGCAGCAGTAATACGGTTCTCAAATGATAGCAAAACACTTGTATTTTTGAGTTTGTCAAGAGATACAATTTATCGGGTGGATGTAGAGACTGGAGAGACAACAGCGACAAAAATGGGTAAAAGACCGGGGTACATGCATCTTGAAAGATACGCGCTTACAGAAGATAAAATCGCTATCGGAAACAGAGATGGCAAGCTTGAGTTGTGGGATACAATAACAAGTAAGAAGTTAACAACACTACGAGAATTTGGGAAAGAAGTAAGCTTACCAGAATATTTTGTTGAGACAAACCGAGCATTGATTATGAAATTCTCACCAGATGGCACACGACTCGCCACGGGGAATTTAGATACAACAGTACAAATTTGGGATACAACCACAGGAGAAGAATTGATTGCCTTGCAAAAGCCAATAGGAGATAACATTTGGTCGGTATCAGAACAAAATGGTAAAAGAGTAGTAAATAACCCTTTGAAGAACGAGAGAAATGGTAGACCATCGACATTGGTATTCTCACCAGATGGCAGACTCCTTGCCTGCGGTAGTGAAGATAGTACAATTAAATTGTGGAATTCTGTTACAGGGAAACTGATTGCTACTTTCACAGGCCATCTCAGTACTGTTGGAACATTAGCATTTTCACCAGACAGCAGCACGCTTGCGAGTGGGTGTGAAGATGGTACTGTCAGGTTTTGGGATACAAAAAAAAGAAAACCGATGCAGAACCGGATTACTGGTCACATGTTGATGAGGACAGCATCTCTACTAAATGACGGTTCCAAATTAGCGAGTATCTCATCGGACGGTATACTCACCGTTTGGAATCTAAAAAAGTCACAAAAAACAACTTCCATAACAAAAGCAGTGCTTGAGGAACATTTGTATTGGAATATGTATAGAGAGTATGTGTTTGCACCCGATGGGACACAACTGTTAAATCACGGAAAACAAAATGATCCGTCTAAATCAAATTATAATGAATATGAACTTCGTTTGACAGATGTTAACACGGGGCGTGAGTTGGTGGCTTTTCCACGGGGTATCGGACAAGTTTTTTCACCGGATGGAAATATCTTAGCGAAAGGTGCAGACAATAAAATCCACTTATTGGATATAGAAACTGGAGAAAAACGTGAGATAATTGTCTCAGACCACGAGGACGATTCTGATGATGCTCCATTTGTTAGAACTGTAGCATTTTCTCCAGACGGAGAAAAGATTGTCAGTGGTACCTCGGGTGGACATGTGCAACTGTGGGATGTGGAAACAGGTGCGATGTTAAGTTCTTTCTTTGAGCATCTGTCGGATGACGATGAGAATCGAGAACCTATACAAAAGTTTGCATTCTCTTCAGACGGTTCCCTAATTGCTGTTAACAGTACGAAACGGATACGTATAATAGGAAGAGCGAAAACATCCCACTTTAAGGAATTGCTTTTTACTGAAGAGGAAGATGGAGATACATTTATCTTTTCACCAGATAACACAGTGCTTGTTGTCGGTTACTGGGGTGGTAAAATTCGGTTATGGGATGTAGCTACCGGAGAAAAACTCACTATGCTTGATGGACATAAGTTGTATGTGCAACATTTGGCATTTTCGCCAGATAACAAAACGCTTATGAGTGTTGGAGATGGTACCATTCTATTTTGGGACTGGGAAAAAGTTCTTGCGAATGCACGTGGAGATGCTAAAGAAAGTGAATTTGATAAAGAGCAATCTAAAGAAAATGTGTTGCAGTTCCTTGAACATTCGCCTCAAAAACCAAAAACTTCAAAGCATATCTTGACGAATGGAGAGATATATCTCGCAAACGAATGGTATGATGAGGCATTGGTACAATTCAAGAGATACTTATCTGCTGCAGATTATCGTGGGGATCAGAATGTCACAACACCGCCACGTTTTCACCGTCAGCTATTCGCAAAAATCAGCAAATTAGGGAAAGATGTTCAGGACAAGGAGGGTTACGCCAAAATGGTGAATCAATTGATTGACTTTTTCTCCAATAGTCTGAGTATTCAGTTAAATGCACACCTGGTTTTAGCTAAATTTTATCATGATAATGATATGCTTGAACAGGCAGATAAGCATATCCAGAAAATTGACTCCATAACTACAAACCTTTCCACAGAAAGTCTAAGTATTCAGTTAAATGCAGACCTCAGTCTGGCTCAATATTTTCGTGATAAAGGTATGGTTGACAAAGCAGATGAGCACATTCAAAAAATTGACGATATGACTGCTGAACTTGACCCTAATAGTCCAAGTAGTCTAAGACTTCAGTTAGATGCCCACTTTACTTTAGCTGAGTTTTATCGTGATCATGGTCCGCTTGAGAAAGCAGATGAACATATTCAAAAAACAGGTTTTGTTACTGAAGACGCATGGATGGTTCTTGGCCCATTTGACAATGCTGGTGGAATCGGTTACAATACAGCATATATTCCTGAAGACATCACAGAGATTGATTTGGCTGCAAATTATGATGGATTGGAAGGACCAGTGAGTTGGAAAAAGTTTACCGATGCCGAATTAGACGGTTATATCCATCTTGGAGAAAAGAACGTTGATTGGCATGTCTCCTACGCTTTCGCAACCGTTACCTCCCCTGATGAACGGGAAGTCCAATTCCGATTCGATAGTGATGACCAAGGGAAAGTTTGGCTAAACGGTAAAGAGGTTTTTTCCCATACGAAAGCTTTTATGGCAATAATTGATACATACACTATTCCTGTGACGCTCAAACCGGGCAAAAACAGTATTCTTATTAAAGTATGTAATGAAGAAGGCGGATGGGCATTTTATCTGCGAATTACCGACTCAGATGGAAAGCCTTTTGATGATTTAATAATCCACAGCTCAGAGGAAAATTAGTAATGTGCATCTGATAAACCCGATTGTCAGATAATGGGTGAGTTTTCAAGTTCTATCCAACCTACGCATGTGATATAATCAATTAGACAGGACTTACGCATTTTCTCTTAAAGTCCCACTGATAAGGGGGATTTAGGGGGGTAAATCACTGAAATATCATTGAAATAACGCCTTTTTAACCCCCCTAACCCCCTTATCAAGGGGAGTGCGTAAGTCCTGTTAGAAATAGGATTATTCCAATGTAAATGTTGATACGGAGGTATCTCTATGTACAAACTAAATGGTAGTTTAATATCTGTTTGTTTACTATTGCTTCTTTTTAATATCAATTTTTCCACCTATGTCTTTGCCCAAGATTCAGCAAACGACAAAAAGACTGTCCAACCCAATAAGCCGAGTACTACGGAATATGATGAGACAATTATGGGGACTGCCCTTGATCTTGATGGAAGTTTAAGTTGTGTAGAAATCAAGGACAGTGAAACTTTAAACAATATTACGGAACAGTTGACGGTATCGTTGTGGATTAGACCGACCAGTAACCCAAACAGGTACGCTGCTATTTTATCTAAAAGTGATCTGTGGGAAGACCGCATCACACATAGAAGTTTCATCATGAATTATAAAGAAGGGGGTTCAATCCAATTTGCTGCATCCCCCGACGGTGAAGGTGAAGCATCCCTTTATTCTCCAGATAGTGTCATCAAACATAACACATGGACACATGTAGCGGGAGTTATTGACGCAGAAAAGAATTACATGAAACTTTATATTAATGGAATTGAAGTCAGTAGCAGAGATTTTAAATGGGTTAAAAAGATTTACAAAAGCCATCTTCCACTACGTATTGGGTGGTCGCATGAGAATAGGTCTGCTCAGTCTCCTTTTGTCGGACAAATGGACGATGTGCGTATCTGGAACATTGCACGCTCTGATGCTGACATCCGAAAGGATATGATCACCGAACTTAATGGCGATGAACCCGGTTTAGTTGGATATTGGAAATTTAACAAAATAACAGACGGAATCATCTCGGATATGTCACCAAATCGTAATGATGGTAGACTGGTAGGCAATCCACAACTGACTAATTACATCCGACCACTTTCTGCTTTGACCAGTGAGAAACAACTTGCAAAAGCAGCAGTTGCATATCAAAAACTACTTTCTGATGGGACAAATTATTATGAAGCGTTCCGTTATCTTGCTGAAATATATATCAAAACCGAGCGTTTCGCGGATGCAGAAAAGGTCTATCTGCGTGCATTAGAGGTAGACTTCACACAAAGCGAACAAAACGATGCGATAAGTGACCTCTGGAAACTATACTCTAAGAGAGATGCAGTGAAGAAATTTATTGCGCTCCTTGAAGAACTGAAACCAAGAATGGAAGGAAGTTCTGTTCTATACGAACTATTAGGTGATGCTTACATAGATGTTGGTGAAGAAGACAAAGCTGAACTTGCTTATACACAGTGGATTAACATCCGAAGAAAAGAGGTTGACAGAGAAAATCGTGCAGCTGCATATCGCAATCTTGCCGAAGAACTGCTTAGGAAAAATCTATTTCCTGAAAAAGCGTTGGAATTGGCAGAAAATGCATTCAATATGTTATCGGCTACAAGATATAAGATTACCGTTGCACATGCATTTCTCGTGAATAAGATGTATGATGACGCTTTCCAACACATCCATAGTTTTCTAAACTCGGGGTATTATGAATATACAGAGCGAGACATGTTCGCAAGGATTGTTAAAGCAGGGAAAAATATCAAAGACGAAGACGAATATGTCGAAATGTTAAACAATCTAATTGATGTTTCTGAATTAGATCTTCCTGCACAATTAAATAGTATCATGGCTTTAGCCCAATTCTATACAGTCAATAACCAGCATGAAAAAGCTGATGCACTTGTCCAAAAAACCGGCTTTATGACTGAAGATGTATGGATGATTCTCGGTCCATTTGATAATCTTGACAGAATTGGTTTTAATACGAAATACATCCCAGAAAACTTACCGCAGATTGATACCACCGTAAAATACGATGGGAAAAATGGAAAAGTAAGTTGGCAAAAATGCCCCGATGATTTCATAGACGGCTATATCCGTATTCTCCCTAACGTTGATTGGAGCATTGCTTATTCTTTTGCAACTATCCATTCTCCAGACGAACGAAAAGTTGAATTACGTTTTGACTCCGATGACCAAGGTAAAGTATGGGTAAACGGTATACAGGTGCATGCACATACAAGAACCTATGCTACAGATATTGATAGAGACATTATTCCTGTAACGCTCTTTCCAGGAAAAAATAGTATCCTTATCAAGGTGTGTGAAGAAACCAGAGGTTCGGGATTTTACCTGCGAATCACTGACGAAAATGGAAAAGCTTTTGATGATTTAGTATTTTCTACTTCAGCGAAAAACCGGTAGGCTATTTGATTCATGAAACACCTATACATGCTTTTCGTAATTCTCATCGTTTTCCTCAGTTGTTCAACACAAGAGCAACCTTCGGAATACGTTAACATACCGGATGAAAGTTTAGCCAAACAAATCAGATATGCCTTGGATTTAGAGGAAGACGAACCTGTTCCAGAAAAAAGGTTAAAAGAATTAACTGAACTGGAGCTTGGATGGTCAAAACCCAAAATACTTGATCTAACAGGACTGGAAAAAGCAACTGGACTAACATCCTTAAGGTTAACACACGCTTACGACATCAGTGAAATTACGCCACTTGCGAAACTTACTAACCTACAGACATTGGCTATCTACGATAACAGCATTTCCGACATTTCACCACTTGCCGAATTGACACAACTTAAGTCGTTAACACTCTTGCGCGGCTATACTCACGATATCACACCGATCTCAAATTTAACGCAACTAACAGAATTAAGAATTGCAGGTAATCCGATCACTGACATTACAACGCTTGCTGGATTAACACAACTTACAAATTTATCTCTCTACGATAATCTTCTCATAGATATTTCTCCACTCACTAATCTGAAAAAACTTACCGATTTAGATCTCAGTGATAATCAAATCAGAGACATTTCACCACTTGCCAATCTGAAAAATCTCACTTCGTTATGGCTAAGGAAAAATAACATCGTTGATATTTCACCGCTTGCAGAGTTGACTGAACTGATTAGATTATGGATCAATGATAATCATATTAGTGACATTTCACCGCTGGCTAAAATAACACAACTTAAAACATTTGAGTTTCGGAATAATCCACTTATTAGCATCGCCCCGCTTGCTAATATGAAAAAACTCACCGACTTAGTATTCTACGATCCAATTTCAGACATCTCACCACTTGCAGATATGATACAGCTGAAGACATTAACGTTTCATTTTCCACCTACCGACATCACACCTTTAGCTGGATTAATAAATCTTAACGCGCTGGAATTTTACAAGTCTGAGATTAGTGACATCACGCCCCTCTCAGGATTAACAGAACTTAAAACACTAAAACTCTATCAGAATCAAATTCAGGATATTACACCGCTTAGTGGTATAGTAAAACTTGAAAAATTAGAACTTCATAAAAATAAGATCCGCGATATTACGCCATTGGCAGGAATGACCGAACTGATAGAATTAAGACTTGAAGACAATCAAATTAACGATATTACACCACTTGCTGGATTGACACAATTAAAGTATTTGGGACTTGAACAGAACAATATTACCGATGTCTCCCCTATTGAAAACTTTACAAATCTAAAGGTCCTGTACTTAAAAAAGAATCCGATTCGGGATTATGCAATGGTCCACAAGATCAGAACGCAGATTCCAGAGATGGTTGCAAAAGATTCTCCTTTCCCCTCCATTTTTCCAAATGATGTAACAGTGTCAGGATTACCTCCGAGTGCCATAACCCGTCTTGGAAAAAGCGGCATTAACGTCATGCGTTTTTCTCCGGATGGTAAATACCTGGTGGTGGGTAGCGACATCGGTCTATGGGTATACGATGTAGCCACAGGTGAGGAAATACCGCTTTCCAATAAAGTTATCGGACAGATAAATGCTGTAGCATTCACCTCCGATAGTCGTGTGCTTGCTTGTGGTGGATATTCTAACAGTTTTATTCAGTTATGGGATATGAAAACTGGCAAATCGCTTACAAAAATCCCCGTCCCCGTTTCAGAAAAGATTATGGATCAGGGGTCTATCAGATCAGTTCTGGGCTTAACTTTCTCAAAGGATGAAATCACGCTTATCGGTATAAGTGAAAGTGGACTTATAACCTATTGGGATATGTCCACCTATGAGATAGTGACTGAGCATCGTAGTGGGGACGGTTTTTGGAGCAAGATATTTGGATTAACAAAAGATGGACGTACTTTCGCACGAGGGTTTGGAAATGGAGAGATACGGTTATTGGATACACTCACGGGTAGACTTGAAGCGGAGATGAGAGGACATAAACCTTTTTTCGGTGGGTCAAAGAAAAATACCGGTATTCGGTCGTTGGCATTCTCATCAGATGGCAATACCTTCGCAAGTGGAAGCGAAGATATGACTGTCCGATTATGGAATACGAAACGCCGTAGTAAACGCGCCACTTTAAAAGGACACACGGGATGGGTCACTGCCGTAGCGTTTTCTAAAGATGGCAATACTGTTGCAAGTGGCGATACCGATGGCACTGTCCGAATATGGGATGTGCGAAAAAAGCGCGAGTTAACTAAGCTTGAAGGGCACGCAAACACTATTGTCGCCCTAACGTTTGCACCAGATGGAAAAACCCTTGCGAGTGGTAGTGCTGATGGCACAGTCCGCTTTTGGGATGTAAATGCCGAAAAAGAGGTGTCTATTTTTGCTACTGGATATACAGAATGGGTAAGGGGAGTCGCATTCTCAGCAGATGATGCTACCCTTTCCGCTGTTATGTTTAACAACACAGTGCAGAGATATGATGTGCAGACGGGAAAACAACTAAAGTCTTTCTCCGCAGGACAACAGAACTTAACGCATGCAGTAGCACTATCATCTGATGGAACACTACTTGCGTGTCATCCGGTAAATGGTCAAATTGTATTCAATGCAAAGCAGGATTGGCATACAGATCGATCTTATCAAGGACACGAAAAAATTCAAGTTTGGGATTTGAAAACTGGTAAAGAACTTCCGTCACTCATAAACGCTTTTGGTGTGATGGCATTCTCACCTGATAATAAACTGCTTGCCTGCAGTTCCTCGAAAAAAATCAGCACATGGATTTCTTCTGGCGGAGGTTACTATGCATCAGGAAGTAGTGACGAAATCTGTTTATGGGATGTGAGAACAGGCCAAAACATCTTTCGTTTTAACGCTGAGGATTCGCGTCCAAATGATCCTCTGGCGTTTTCTCCTGATAATACAAAACTTGTTTCAACAGAAGGTTTTGGTCCTACGCATTTATGGGATGTAGGGACGGATCATAACCCCATTACTATCACTGAAGGCGCAGATGCTGTGGCTTTTTCACCCGATGGTTCACTTCTGGCTACAATAAGAAGTTATGACATCTTTTTATGGGATACTGCTACCGGCAAGAAGGTGCAAGAACTCCCCATTCGAAAAGGGGAGGGTGTCGCTGGACAAGCAATAACTTTCTCACCTGATGGAACTATACTCCTTGTCCCAAAAGTTTCACATGTTTTGCCTTTTTGTTTAGATACCATAGAATTGTTTGACATAGAAACAGGCAAAAAACTGCTATCCCTTCCCGGACACACAGAACCGATAGAAACACTTGTTTTCTCCCACGATGGGAAAACACTTGCAAGCGGTTCTCAAGATGGCACTGTACTCCTATGGGACTGGGAAAAAGTCCTCAGAGATGTGATGTTGGAAAATAGATGGCCAAATGAAAGGTAATATTTGAAAAAAGATATTTAAAAGAACTTGACATATAATGTAATAATATAGTACACTATTAACAAACTCGGGAGAATAACTCAGAATTTGAGGGTTTTCTCAAAAAACGTGATAAATAACGTTTAAACCATAGGTGAGGTCTTGTCAGGGAATATCCTATTTTAGATTGGACTATGGTCAAAAGGAGATGTACGTCATGCAGGAAAAAATGATTCTTGAAAAGATTCGTCACGTGCGTCGACGTTTGAACGTACAAGGATACTTTCAAACGCTCGCGATGTTCCTATTATATGGACTTTTAGTATGTGTGCCGGCAGTCATCGTTGATAGCCTCGTTACCTCATTTAACATTCCACCACTTGTATTCCTTGGTATCGCAGGCGGTATTGCAGTTATCGCTCTGGTAGTCCGTCTTATTCGTCCGGTTGATCTACAGGAAGCAGCCCGTGCAATTGACATAGACGCGTCCCTTAAGGACCGTGTTGTAAGCGGACTGGAACAGATTCAGCGTAAAACCAACGAAACGTTAACTGCGCTTCAACTTCAAGATACCTCAAAAAGATTAGCAGCAGTGCCTATCAAAAAGGTTGCGCGATACACTGTCCCACGTGAAACCAAATTTATCGTCATTGTGGCAATATTTCTCATCACGTTCTCGTTTGTTGAGTTTTTCGCGCCACCTGCGACTTCAACGGAAATTGACTTTTCACCAGAAATCGCAGCTCAAGCGGATACGCTGTTGAAAAAGATTGAAGAGGTACAGAAAGATACTGAACTGAACGAGGACCAGGAACTCAAAGAAATCTTGAAAGAAATTGAGGAAAGAACACTTGAATTAAAGAAACCGCAGATTAAACCGAAGGAAGCTCTTAAAAGGATGACAGAATTAGAGGCACTGTTGAAAACGAAAACTGATCCCCTCAAAATGGCACAGCAGGAAGAGCTTATGAAGGGACTCGGGCAACAGTTCATCGGTAATCCGATTCTCGGTGATTTTGGGCAGCAGTTGAAACGCGGTGCCTATCAAAAAGCAGCTGACAAACTTGACAAAGTGGCAGAAGATGTCCTAAAGTATGACCAAGAAAAACGCCAGAACCTGTCCGACGAACTCAAACGCGCTGGCAAAAGCCTTAAAGATACTGACCTCAATGGGCTTGGCGGGAAATTAGCAAGCGCAGGAGAAGCAATGGAAGGAAACGATTCCAAAGGTGCACAAAAGGGTTTGGGGGCTTCAGCAAAAAAAATACGTGATTTTGACCTCCTTAAGAGTAGAAATCAAAAATTGGCAGAATTGCTGTCCGAATGTGAAGCATGTAAAGCCGGTATTGCAGGTGCTTGCAACAGCAATGGGACTAATCCTGCTACGGGACTGACAAAATTATTATCTAACACCCCCAGTGAAGGTGCTGGTAATAAAACTTCCACTACCCAACAAGGTGATCTTACTTCCCTTGATTCTACCCTTAATCTTGAAAAGCTCACGGGTGTTCAAGGCGAAGGCAGTTCCACCGTTCAAACATCCAAAGCATCCGCAGAAGGACAAGAATCCGCTCTCAGTTATAAAGATGCCTATATGAAGTATCAGAAACTTTCTGAAGATGCGCTCACTCAAGAACAGATTCCGCTTGGGTATAAGTTCTACGTAAAACGTTATTTTGAATCGATTAAACCAACTGATGAGTAAGCCGAGTTTTGATACATGTCACCGCAGAGATCTTATGTCTTTGCGGTGATTTAATGTCTATGTGCCACTACCATTAGAGGGTAATACCATTTCTGATATATAATGTCTCTTTTTTGTAGCATAAACTTTCCAGTTTGTGCCGCATTCCGCTTCATTTCTAACAACCGCTAATGGACAAAAATCGATAGAAATGGTATAATATGCCCGGTAGGCGAGGTTTCCCAACCTCGCTGGCGCAAAATATCCAAATATTTCTAAAATCTACCTTAATGTTTAAGAAGTACGACCATCAGAGGATAATATGTCCGAACAAGTAGAACAAAAACATGAAGAATTTCGTGAGACTTTTCTAAAAATACAACAAGAGGTCTCTAAACGAATTGTCGGTCAAAAAGAGATTATTGAAGGCGTTCTAATTTGCTTGATGACGGGAGGGCATGCGCTATTGGAAGGTGTTCCCGGCTTAGGCAAAACACTGCTCATCCGCACACTGCATGAAGTGCTTGACCTCGAATTTTCCCGGATTCAGTTTACTCCTGATCTCATGCCTGCTGACATCGTAGGCACTACAGTCGTTGCTGAAGACGAAAACGGACGAAAATTCTTTGAATTTCAACATGGACCTGTCTTTGCCAATCTTGTCCTCGCTGACGAAATCAATCGTGCTACCCCAAAAACACAGTCTGCCTTACTTGAGGCAATGCAGGAGAAATCTGTGACCGTTGCCGGACAACATCGCCCCTTGGATTTACCTTTCTTTGTGATGGCAACCCAAAACCCATTAGAAATGGAAGGCACATATCCTTTACCAGAGGCACAACTTGACCGCTTCTTTTTTAAGCTGAAAGTTGAGTACCCAAGTCTTGATGAACTTGACATCGTGATGGAACGTACCACGAAACGCGAAATGCCTGCCGTTGATAAGGTTTGCGATGGTCAGTCGATTAACGAACTGGAACAGATTGTTCGCGACATCCTCGTCGCCGAAGATGTTCGTAAATATGCTCTACGAATTGTTATGGGAACACACCCTGAAGTCGAAGATGCTCCAGAACAGACAAAAAAATATGTTAGATACGGTTCAAGCCCCCGTGGTGCGCAAGCTCTGATTCTTGCCAGTAAGGTGCGCGCAATCCTTGATGGTAGATATAACGTCGCCCGTGAGGACATTCAAGCTGTCGCACTGCCAAGTCTACGGCACCGTCTCATTCTTAGCTTTGAAGGCGAAGCTGAAGGAATTGATCCTGACGGAATTATCCAACATCTGTTGGAAGTTATTGATTGATTCCTTTTATAACGAGTTGTGCTAAATAACTAATTATAATATATTTTTTCACATTAGCAGATTTATTGTCCACGGACTTCATAAGATGATATGTTCTTTAGTCCCGTAGGGACGATATGTTTATAGAAAAACGTCATATACACCCTCTTTAGTCCCGCTGAATGCCATAAAGGCATTCATAGCGTTGATTTGGTAGGGACGATATGTTTATGTTTTTTGTCTAATATGTGTGAAATTTAAAAAAACAAATAGTTAACTGGCACTCGTTTTTATAGCAATTTTCTCTCAAGGAAATGGGCAGAGAACGAGGATAACACGCTGCGGGTTATTCTAAATACCGCGAGGTTTCCCTATGAACGATACTGAATCTGCATTTGATAGCGACTTTCTCAAAAAACTTGAATACCTCTATATTGTCTCAAAGAAAA
This sequence comes from Candidatus Poribacteria bacterium, assembly GCA_965221425.1. Lineage (GTDB taxonomy): Bacteria > Poribacteria > WGA-4E > WGA-4E > WGA-3G > MSPOR6. The sequence goes on from OZ244889.1 coordinate 5,032,495, forward strand.
TTTTTGCTGGCCGGATCAAGGCAGAACGCCGCAGTACACGTCGCGGTGTCAGTGTAGAATTTGCGGATTACCGCAACTACACTGCTGGTGACGATTTTCGCTATATTGATTGGAACGCTTTCGCAAGATTAGATGAACTTTTACTGAAACTCTACGAAGAGCGAGAAGACCTCCATATCTACTTCCTTGTTGATGCCAGCCAATCCATGACCTACGGGGAATTACCGAAACTGATTTATGCCAAACGTGTCGCCGCAGCACTCGCCTATATCGGGTTATCCAATCTTGACCGTATTGGGATTACGGCTTTTAACACTACCGACATGAATCGGCTGCCTACAGAACGTGGAAAAGGAAAAATCTTTACCGTACTCAATTTCCTTGATCAAATTGATGGTACTGGCGAAACTGATCTGGAAAGCGCATTTCACAATTTTGTTCACATGACCAAAAGACGTGGGTTAGTCGTCCTTATTTCCGACTTGTTCGATCCAAAAGGATTTACTGCCGGTCTGAACATGCTAAAATTTCAAAAACATGACCTTTTCGTCATTCACATTATTGACGAAAAGGAAGCGGAACCCAACCTGCTGGGCGATTACCATCTCGTTGACGTTGAAACAGACCAACTCCGACCTGTTACCATTAACGAAAATCACATAAAACGCTACCAGACTCTTTTCAAAAAATATTGTGATGATCTTGACCGATACTGTACTCAGCGAGAGATCAGCCTTGTACGGACAATGACCAAAGCCCCCTTTGAAGAACTCATCCTACGTATTTTCCGAATGGGCGGTTTTGTATCTTAACGGATCATTTTTAACCAAATATTGTCCGGCAGAAATTGATTAATGAATTTTTTAATGCCCACCTCCTTATTTCTATTCGGCCTTGCCATCCCTATAATCGCTTTGTATATTCTAAAATTGCGGCGTAGACGCGAACCCGTCTCTACGCTGATGTTTTGGGAACAACTTTTCAAAGAGAGACAAACCACCTCTCTATTCCAAAGACTAAAACATCTTTTATCTCTACTGCTTCAATTGTTATTTCTTGCGCTTTTAGTGCTTGCTATTGCCCGACCACAGTTTGCATTCATAACAAAATCTGCACGACAGCTTATCTTGATTATAGATCACTCCGCAAGCATGAATGCCGCCTTGAATCTCGATCCGGATAATCCTTCCTCCGAATCCCGTTTAGATTCCGCAAAGCAAAGTGCATTACAGATGGTAAAAGGGCTACGGTTTATGGACGAAATGTCAGTCATTAGTTGCCACACACGTCCCACAATTCGGGCACCTTTCACCAATCATCAAAAAACACTTCGGCAAGCAATTGAATCTATAAAACCGACTGACATAGAAACAGACCTAAAGTCTGCGGTGGATTTAGCGTTTGATGTCGCACAAACAAAACCGAACCCGGAAATTATTATCCTTAGCGACTTTCAGTCTGTTTCCGAGGAAACACTTAAAAAATTTCAACAATCGCTTCCGCAAGACACACCAGCTGAAGAAGAACAGGATGAAAAAGAAAAGATTAAACTACATCTTATCAGGATAGGTGAAGACAGCGATAACGTCGGCATCACCCAATTTCGAGTCCGAAAAAGTATCGTTAATGCCTTTGATTACGAAACACTATTGACTGTTGTTAACGCGTCTGATGAAGAAAAAAAGTGTAGTGTAGAACTCTATTTTAACGAAAGTCTCTTTGATGTTCGTCCTTACACTCTTGCCCCTGGAGAGGAAAAATCCGAAATATTCAGTAATTTTACTTTTGAAGGCGGCGAGCTAAAAGCAGTGTTAGACGTCACAGACGCGCTCCCTACTGACAATGTTGCCTACGCAGCACTACCGAAACGGGAACTCATCTCTGTTTTGCTGGTAACAAACGAGAATCCATTCCTGCAAAAAGTGCTCTCCGTTGATGAAAAGCTAAACCTAAGTATTATGACCCCAGCAGAATATGAGTCTGGTGCTAAAGAGGCTCAGGTTGTAGTATTTGATCGGTTCAATCCAACGGTGCTTGGAGATGGAAATTATATGTTCATCTATCCTCCCAAAGCCACCAATCCGCCTGATGAAAGCGTAAACAACCCTGTCGCAGCTTGGAACATCGGAGAAGCACTTGAAACGCCTATTATCACCGATTGGGAACGTACACATCCGATCCTACGCCACGTTCATTTGGAAAATGTGCTGATTGGTGAGGCATACGAGGTCACACCTCCTTCCACAGCACAGATTCTGGCGCTTTCGTTTGAATCTCCTGTGCTGTTCGTTGATGTTACACCGAAACGAAAAATTGTCTTTGCTGCGATTAACATCCTTGAATCAGATCTGCCATTGCGCATTGCATTTCCTGTTATTATCGCGAATACGATCCAGTGGTTTCAACAGAGTGAAGGTCCGCAGGAGTATCACCTGCGGACTGGTGAAGTGCTCCACTATAAAATAGATTCGCAAACTAACCCAGAAGAAGAGACTCCATCCGAAAAATCGCAAAAAATCCTAAAGGTTAACGGTCCAGGCGACAAAACATGGGACGTTGCAGTTGAAAATGATGAAATACTCTTTGACCAGACCCTAAATGCGGGTTTTTACGAGTTGACTTTATCAGATAAACCAGCAGCTGACAATGAAGATAAATCTACAGTCAATAGCGAAAATGAATCTACAATCGATAACATAGAAGCAGATAACCCAGAACAAGTATGGGCAGTCAATCTCGCAAGTGAAACAGAATCTCACATCGGTATCGCTGAAGGAATTGAAGACCTATTAGCAGAATCAGATGTTTTAGGGAGTGGTTCATTCTTCCGTTATCCACCTTGGATATACTTGGTGTTTCTGGCGGTTATTTTAAGTGTTGTAGAGTGGTTTCTATATCAACGTAGAAGAATTGATTGAACGTTAATTATACATTCCTTATGAAGTGTCAACGCTAATTTAGTTTATAGTAAAATCCGAAAATATGTTCACATCTCAATGAACGAACAATCCCGATACCTTCTCGCTGGCGAGGTTTCCTAACCTCGCAAATGTCCAAGTAATTGTGGGTTTTACTATAAACAGTGACCCTAATTTCCGAACGGCTTTAAATATGCATAACTCTGCTCTGCCGCGTCTTCAGGTTCCATAATCTCCCGAAATGCCTGATGCACCGTCACATAACCATCATAACCGATTGCTTCTAAACCGCGAAACACCAATGGAAAATCAATCCCACCCTCATCTTGTAGACGGATCGGATCGTGGGGCACTTCCCCTTGAATCCACGTCAAAAGACGTGTTTTCCCCTCTGGTCGACGGATATGATTTTGGAGATAGACGTTGAAAAGATATGGCGAAAAACGTTTGAGTGTCTCAACACCATAATCCTGTGCGCAGAGATCGAGATTAGCCGGTTCATAGATAATGCCAAAGTTTTCTCTACCGATGCGTTTCAACACATCAATTGATCCATCAACCGTTTCAAATAGGCTTTGTGTATGCGACTGATGTGCTAATCGGATACCACGTTCTGCTGCTTCGTCAGCTGCGCGTTGTGCCCAAATTATATCTTCCTCAACTTTCATTGCGATGCGAATAAGGTCAGCATTGAGAAGTTCGGTTAAATCAAGATATGGAGTTATATTGCGGAGTCCATTCGGTCCTTCATCATTGTTGAGTGGCACGGGAAAATCACCAGTCACCATAGAGATTTTTAGGTTCAGCGAATTTGCTTGCTTACGTGCAGCAGTAATCTGCTCCAAAGGTGAATGGATACCGACTTGGGATGCACGCATACACATTGCCTCATAGCCAAGGTTAGCTGCGAGTTCTGTTAATTGCGCGAAGGTATGGGTAGCATCTCTTTTAGAGGCGTTTTCTGCAACGCGGACAGAAAGTGAAAGTTTCATTTAATTCTTTTCTCCAAAGTTTATACGGTAAACTGGGTATTGTCATCCTATATTATTATCTTTGCCAGAGGCTTTTCACTGTAGGAGCGATTTCTGAATGAAATGGTAAAATACCGAAACTAATAGTCCTATGGAATTCTACCGCTGCAATAGAATATCAGCGATTGAAAGCGCCATTAAAACCAAACTTATCATGCCGTTCAGTGTGAAAAATGCGAGATTGACGCGGGACAGATCATTCGGTTTAACGATGGCGTGTTCATAAATAAAAATCAGGACGACAATTCCAACGCCAATATAGTAAAAAAGCCCCAATTCGGTAAGAAGAGGGATACCGAAAAGAAGCAAAACGGCAACAACATGTAGTGCAGACGAAACCCATAACGCCCAACGAATACCGAGTCGCGCAGGAATAGAATGAAGTCCATGTTTTCTGTCAAAATTCACATCTTGGCAAGCGTAGATGATGTCAAATCCGGCTGTCCAAAGCAACACAACGCCACATAGAATTATTGGGGTCCAGTCAAATTGCCCCTTAATTGCAATCCACGCCCCGACCGGTGAGATAGACAACGCAAGTCCTAACCACAAATGCGAAAGTGCGGTAAACCGTTTCGTATAAGAATATCCCATTATCACTGCAAGCGCAACCGGTGACAGCGCAAAAGCCAGCGGATTCAATCGCCACGCTGCAAAGACCAGCAACCCTGCCGAAACGAGCGTAAAAACCGATACTGCCCCTTTTGTGATCAACCCTGCAGGAATTGCCCGCATAGCCGTACGCGGATTTTCACTATCTATTTCCGCATCTGCAAGCCGATTGAATGCCATTGCACAACTGCGTGCTCCCACCATCGCCACGAGAATCCATCCGAGTTTGGGCAACGGAGGAATCCCTTCCGCAGCAATGAAAGCACTCATAATCGCAAACGGCAGCGCGAAAATGGTATGTTCAAATTTGATCATCTCAAGGATAATTTTGAGTTTTCGCATCAACTATCTATTCTTCTTTCCACCGTTGGGTTAACCCCGAGTCAATACCGAACTGATCCAAGATTTTTGTCACAACAAAGTTGATTTGGTCATCCACCGTTTTTGGAAAATGATAAAACCCTGGCATTGCAGGTAAGACGCACACACCAACGCGTGACAGTTTTAGCATGTTTTCAAGGTGGATGGAGCTGAGCGGTGTTTCTCGAGGCACTATCACAAGTTTACGGCGTTCTTTGATACATACGTCTGCTGCACGATGGATAAGATTGCGGGAAATACCCGCTGCAATAGAGGCAACAGTCCCCATACTACACGGCACTACAATCATCCCCTCTGTCCGAAAAGAACCACTGGCAATTGACGCGCCTATGTCGGATTCGTGATGGTAAATAACCTGCTTTGCATCAACACCAATAAGCGATTCCAACCGAAAATTGTCAATGTCTATTTCAATCTGCAGTTCTTCCCATAACGCCCGCGCCCCAGATTTAGAGATCGTCAGATGCACCTCTATATTCTCCCGTTCTACAAGGACTTCAAGAAGGCGTACCCCGTAAACGACTGCGCTTGCACCTGTGATACCGACAATCAATCGCTTCAATTAGTGTGTCTCCGATGAAAACGGCAGTAGGTTGCCTGTTGCGTCAAATTCGAAAGGAAGTGTTTCACCGATAACTCCAAGGCTTGAATGCAGTTGTGCATCTTTGAGAAGTGCTTCAGAGATGTCAAGTTCTGTTAATCTCAGCGTACTTTCAATCCGAATAACGCGTGCATTTTCTGGCTTCGTCAAACCGATGGTATCAAGTGCCACTTCAATCGCCTCTTGATCCGTATCGTAGTAAAATGGAATTTTTGATTTTTGCGGCCCGAGCGCGGTAATACCGTTCATATAGGTCGAATGACGATCAATCTGTTCAACAAGCCGTGTCGTTGTGAAATCAGCGAGGCCGATACCTGTCGCATTGCCATCACTCTCTTCGGTCAGATCACGGACAAAAATACGTAAAATAGCGGGTTTGAGAGGTTCCGGCTCAAAGTTCTGCATCATCCTGCCGATGACATTCGTATCCATCCCTGTCCCACTGATATTTTTTCCTGCCCAATCCACAATCAATAGGTCAAGTTCATCAAATGGAAGCCGTCCCATCAACGATTTCGCTTCAACGAGGAGTTCACGTTCAGTTTGCAATAATTGTGCTGCAGGCATAGCAACAGCTTTCGCAGTATCTTCATGTGCGTTTTCTATCAATCCCAATCCGAAAGCAATTTTTCCCGTGTCAAGGATAAAACTACCTGCTGCTGTTATAACGTGTTCAAACCCATATTGAAAAAAAGCGCGGTGATAGAAGTTTGCCCCCTGCTGCTTACCGAGACCGATGACCATCATCTTCATCAAGCCGCTCTCAATAGATCCGTTGAAATCTGTATGTGCCTTAATGCGATTTAACGGTACAACATGGTCTGCTTCTGCGGCATAACGATCCATGAAAACAGGCAAGTCATCTGCTCCCGCCTGTGGCAGCGCGCCGAGTTCTACCACCTCCATTGTTGCCTTTACCGGTGCACCAACGGTTGCTTCAGTGATTCCGTAATGTTCCAATACGGTTCGCTGTCCTTCAGGAGTTGCGCCACCGTGGCTTCCCATTGCCGGAACAACAAAAGGTTTTGCACCAATACCTTTGAGATAATCTGTAGTCGCCTTAACTGCCGTTGCAACGTTAGCAACACCACGACTACCAGCAGTAATTGCGACAGACTCACCTGGCCGGACAATAGATGCAGCGTCAATCCGATCTAATTCTGCGTGAATTGCGGCTGGCAGGTCCGCGAGAACCGGTGCATCAAAATGTTGTCGCACCCGTGCCATTTTTGGAAGTGCCATTCGTTCTCGTCCTTTTAAATAATAAAATATTTTGTCTTCTCACATTCAATTTATCGGAATTTTATCAGAAATAGGGCAGAAATGCAAGGAAAATCAAAAGCAGGGGTATGTAAAGTTTTTGTCCCCCTTTTTTGCCAGAATCGCGGATGACACGGATGACACGGAAAACGCGGATTATTGAGTTTGGACTCCCAAACGCCTATTCAAAGTTTGCTGCAATCTCTTGAAAAGCAACTCATTTTACCAGCACCCCTTCCGCGTCCTCCACGCAATCCGTGTAATCCGCGATTCTGACACTTAACCGCGATTCAAACACTCACCCGCTATATGCAAGACATGCCCGATATTGTGCAGCAGCAACTGGCAGCTGCACATTTTTGTGCAACAAATCGGTAGAATATCGGTTTAGGCATTGGCATATAAATTGCACATTGCATAGTAGTAGGCACGTGCTGTGGGTATCTGTCCGCGCGCGTTGTCTGAATCGCGGAGAGCGCGGATTACGCGGAAAAGGGTTTGTTGAAATAAGTTGCTTTTCAAGGGAGGACGGCACACTTTGAATAGGCGTTTGGGAGTCCCCAATGCAATACTCCGCGTTATCCGCGATTTCAGACAACACAAACTAAATGTGGCGAGGTTAGGAAACCTCGCTCTATTACCGATGCTGACAACAAGTACCAAAAAATATGCCAATTTCAGTTAATTTGCATTTTATTGAAATTTAATTTGACTTTTTATTATTTTTGTTATATAATACTTACATCGTCTAATAGTAACATTCAATTGATATTGGGTATCCTTTCTAAAATATATTTTAGAATGTTGCTTTAGACGGCAGGGTGCCCGGATTTTTTTAAGGATCGGGTAGTCCTACCGCTAAAGCAACCGATGGGTATCCATAAATCATAAGGTGTTTCGCATGCACGAGTGTGCATGTGTTACACCGGGGCACGCAACCCCCTTGGGGGGCGCGCTGAGAGTGTTCGAGCACTCCAGCGCGTAGCCGTGTCATAGACGAGTATGACAGGGCTGGTTTTCATTTTAGCACAGGCACAGGGTCTGTGACTATTGAAAGATGGAAACCAGCGGGCCCGAAAGGTTAGAGGCATTAGGAACCGTTCCTTTTCACTTTTTCTCCTTTCGGGACTGTCAAAATCAGAAAAATGAATAACATTTTCGCTGAATACAGCGGAAAGATTACTTTTAGAAAAGGAGTTTTCTAATGCTGAAACAGAGAGTCTTTCAAATTGCAGTAATTTTTGCTGCATTCATGATGCTAAATTTAACAGTTCATAGTGGTGAACCTTGCAACAGACCTACCGACGTTGACAGCGGTGTTCGCCCAAACACTGGCGCCTTCGGGCATGCAGAAGTTATCGACTTGGGATTCTGGAGGGATGGCAACCATCACTATACCAGTGTAACGTTATGGGGATACGTTGAGAATGTCAGTCTGGAAAAAATATCTGCGTCCATTCTGTATGATTATCGGGTTATTGAACTGACCCCGGATTACAATTTTAAACATCAGTGGTACGCTCCTCCTATTACCGTAGTTGCGGACCAACTCGATCCAGGTGAATCGCTTATGCCTTCTTCTTACACGAACGGCCTGAGATTCCGTGGCGGTGATTGGCTGAAAGGTCTGATAGTACGCGCTGAGACTATGATCAAGATTGAAGCAACAACAGGGAAACGTGGAGCTCAGACCGACGAATGGTTCGCATGGGGATGCGTCGACAAAGAATTTGAGTAATTAACTAACACGTTTTCTACACAGGTGTCTTGTATCAAGGCACCTGTGTTTTATAGTGAAATCCACAATTGTTTTTACACATTGGCGAGGTTAGGAAACCTCGCCAGCGTTATGGTGTTTGGACTATAAAGGAGTTTTTTTATGAAATATAAACCTTTTCAGGCACGTTACCAGAAAAATATAACTCTCGTTATTCTACTTCTTTTCGGCTTCCCTGTTTCGCAAAGCTCGGACGCAAAAATCGTCTTCATGTCTAACCGAGAGGGGAATATTCCGCATATCTACATGATGGAAGACAACGGTAGCAATGTCCAAAGAATCACAGACCCCGCGTTTTATGATGTTAGTCCGCATTGGTTCCCTGATGGACAACGGGTTGTGTTTGAAAGAGACCTGTCACGTGGAGATGGGACGAACTTCCATACTGAATTTGTTATCGTTGACCTCAAACCCCGCAAAGAATACCATTTTATGAAAAATCACCGGACAGATCGTTTTCCGAGAGTATCTCCTGACGGGAAACAGATCGCATTTCACAGCAACCGCTTAAAAGATTGGCATATTCATGTGGCAGACTTAGAGAGCGGTGCGGAAACGGCTATCACTGCTGGACACCGTGATTTAGGGTTCCCCAGCTACATGAATTGGTCTCCCGATGGGAAACAGCTTGTTTACCTACACAAGGAAAATGATGTGGGAGATCAGATATGGATCATGAATGCTGATGGTAGTCGTCCCAGACGCCTCAGTCATCCGGTTGAGGGAGGACTCAATAGAGTTTGGAGGTATATACCGAGTTGGTCGCCATCGAGTCAATTCGTCATGTATACAGAAATTACCCTAACGCCTAATTTTGAAAAGGTAGGCCCTACACGGCTAATTATCCAGAGTGTGAGGACAAGACGGACCGATATACACAACTTTCCGAGGGATTATGCGATCAACAACGGGTGTTGGATAAATGACCACATAGTGCTTTTAAATATAAAAACGGGAGCGGGAGGAATTGACCCAGAAGCTAATTGGGAGATTTATAGGTATGACCTTACCAGCAGAAAATTGACAAACCTAACGAAAGACCCAGCAAATGACTACGATCCAGATTGGATAAGTGGGACGCTTGCTGTGTTTCCATTGGATAAACTCACTATTCGCTGGGCACACCTCAAGCAGCCGGATTGAAGCGGACGCTAAATTGGAACCTCACCTTGCAGGCAGGGACCCAAAACGGGGACCTGCCTTTTCTTTTGTCTGCATTGCGGCAGGGGTGTTGAGGCGGATGCCCTATTTTGTACCGTAATCTTCCAGATTGCGTTTTATGGCACAAGCTGGAAGTTTATGCTACAAAACGCTTGTGAGTTTTGACATCATCCGCGATTCTTACAAGTTTTGATGCGTCTTCCTGATGGGCTGCTCTATGTGACAAAAACTTTACACACCCAAAGCAGCAGAGACATTCAATTGTCACAACATCTTTGTTGGAGGGGTTACATGAAGTTTAAATAAATATTTCGGTAAGGGGGCAAGGTTAGGAAACCTCGCCAGCAGCAAGTGTACATCTCTGCTGGCGAGGTTTCCTAACCTTGCCAAAGGACCCAATTTATTTTTTAATCTTCATCAACCCCCTCCAACAATAGCGAAAATCGACAATTGAATACCTCTGCCCAAAGCAGTGAAAGACTTGTCCTTTTAATACGTTTTGCGTTATAATAAAGTATGGTAGGTCCTTACGATTACCTATATTGCACAATCCAAAAACCAAAGGATGGCCAAGAAATGATGAAACCTAACCTTTTTAACCCCGATTTTCGCTCACATTTTAAGATAAATAAGGCAGTACTGAGTTTGATAGTCTGTTTTTTCTTTGTGTTTGTTACGACTGCTAACCTAATCGCAGCCAATCACACCGCCTCGCCCGATGTTCAAAAAATCATCAAGCATATAGATCAACTCTATCGTAGTAGAACGAGTCATGCCGACATGGAGATGCATATTGTCACACCCCATTATGAACGCACATTAAAAATGCTGATTTGGACAAAAGGAACGGACAAAACTTTTATTCGAATTACAGTGCCGAAAAAAGAACAAGGAGTCGCAACACTGCGTATCGGAAACGAAATGTGGAACTATCTGCCGAAAGTAAACAAAACGATGAAGATTTCACCATCAATGATGATGGGGTCATGGATGGGGTCCGATTTCACAAATGACGATCTGGTCAAAGAATCGTCAATGCTGGACGACTACACATACCAACTGATTACGCCAGAAGATGCATCTGCCGATCTGCTTTATGTCCAACTTATACCGAAGGAAGATTCCTCTATCGTTTGGGGAAAGATTATTGCCGCTGTACGAGCCAAAGACTATATCCCTGTGTGGCAGCATTTCTATGATGAAAAAGGGAAATTGATGCGTGTTCTAAATTTCAAAGAAATAAAAAAGTTCGGCAGGAAAACTATTCCTTCTGTCATGGAAATGATTCCGCAAAACAAAGAAGGACACAAAACGGTCGTTCGCTGGTTAACTGCTACATTTGACTCAAGCGTCGACGATAAAATCTTCACACGCAGAAATCTGCAAAAAAGAAGGTAATCTGTTTTCGTTAGGAGAATCCAAGATGAAGATTACAAAGAAACACAACGCAGCACGAAAAATAGGAACATACTTTTTTATCTACATAGTTTGCCTCTTTTTGAGTCTAATTTTTAGTTACTCGCTTCAAGCGCAAGAGGCTAACCTGACCAAAAATTTCGGCATTGGATCTCAAGGAGCCACACCCGCGTTTGGCGGCATGAGTTTTCGGTATAACGGACTGGCGCCCGTATATCTTCAAACCGTCGGACGTTTCATTCTCAATGACCAGGACGGGGACCACATGTTAGGTGCTGGTGTTTCGTACGCCATCTTTGAACACCGAGGCAAGTGGAACGAAGCACGACTCTATTTCACATTAGAAGGTGGTTGGCGGTATAAAACAGAAATGGATATTGAGAAAGAGATTGTCAATACCACGACACTGGCAGCTGGAGTTGCTTTTGGTGGCGAGCTTGTGTTTTCACTTGGCGGGATTCCACTCGGCTTGAACATTAGTATCGGTCAAGGGATTGGCAGAGAAAGCGACAGTTCTCAATCTAAAGGGATTGCGGGAGTCTACGTAGGAGCGGGCATACATGCCTATTTTTAGAAATCTTCTTCAGTGTTGCTTTTGTATACTCATTTTGGGTATATTCCTATCAGGATGCTCCAGAGTACCCAGTGGAGAGATTAAACAAACAGCACCCATTCTCAATACAACAGTCTCGTTCAAGCAGCACAAGATCATCACTGGTACCACAAAACGCCAGACCGTTTTGACAGGATTTCTTTTGGGAGGAACTATCGCCGAACTCGCTGTGGTGAACGTTGAGAAAAATAGCGATCCTCGTTTACGTATTTATGCGTTTAGTGAGAATGCTTGGGTGCCAAGACTTGACACAAAACTACGCCCAAAAGTGCTATTCGTTGACATAGCAACTATCGGTGAGCGCGACAGACTTATCACCTACGAACATGGTCGCCTTAACTGGTTTGATCTTGACTCAATGGTGGAACGCGAACTAATAAACATCACTACCAACTATAAGGCGATTGATGCAAGTGAAATCCCCCATGTTGACATCACCCAAGACCTAAATGGAGACGGACTCGACGACATAGTTGTGCCAGATATTGATGGTTTCTGGATAGCCACACAATTAAACAACGGCTCATTTTCTGAACCGGTAAAACTCGGACCGCCCGAACCCTTCCTTGACAAGTTTGCGATGGATGAATCCCGCAGCTATCGCGAGGTAGGGATAAATCCTTTGACAGTTTTCTGGTACTTGAGTCGTTTGCATCAGATGGACTATGACCGCGATGGACGTAACGACCTTGTGTTCTGGAATGAGGACCATTTTGATGTTTATCGCCAAAACACAGACGGCATGTTTTCTACAGTTCCTGAAACCTTCACTGTTGACGTGCCGTTTGACACAGACGGCGCCTACTCGATCGCCTTCGGATTCAGTGATGAAAACATGTTCGCGCTTATCTCTGGTTTCAGGGAGAACACGAAACGGAAAATATTATATACATTCCGAGATATGAACGGTGACGGGGCTGCTGATATGGTAATTCTTGATCTGGAGGGGCGGAGTCTCGGGAAACAGCGCAGCCGATACGAAGTCCATTTTGGCACGCCAATTCCCAACGGTACCGCGTTTGCACAAGATACCAGCGTGACGATTCAACCGCGAGGCACCGCTGGCGCGTTACTGCCCTGGGGTTATTCGTCTCAATGGTTGCAGGATTTCGATGAAGATGGTGATATTGACATTCTGTTCAGAGACGTAAAAACCGGGCTTGGTGGAATGACCCGCGCGATGATCGGCAGTTCCATCGCGATAGATATTGAGTTATATCACATGGAAGACGGTGTCTATTCCAAAAAGCCGACTACCATACGTAAAATCAGGCCGAACTTTGATCTGTTTAATAAAAAAAGAGTCTTTTTCCCATCGGTACTGCTCGGTGATGTGAACGGCGACAAGCGCCCAGACCTGCTAATAGGGAAAAACTGGGAAGAGATGCACATCTGTTTCGGTGTGCCAGGGCCGGAACTGTTAGCGCGAAAACCTCAAAAAATAACGGTTGCCATGCCTGAAGATGAGCGAAATATACGGTTAGTAGACCTCAATAAAGACAATAAAAAGGACATTCTCATATACTATAGGGCCAACACTGCACCACATCGGATAACAATGTTGGTCGTCCAATAATACTAAATTAACCTAAGTTGCGACATAAGTAGCACAAACATGATGCTTTAACCCGTATACGCGTGATCCTCGTTCCTGCGCTAATACACAACGGAGAAAATCATGGATACTCTAAACAATTTCAGAATCAAACAAAAAAAGTATATGCCAGTTTTTCCAAAAGCGAGTGGAAAACCTACCATTTACATAGAAGGTTATCCGTGTGAGGACGACGAACCTATGGCTGCAACAGGATTTCATGCTGAACAGATAACGACGCTATCCGACCAACTCAAGCGATACTTTGCAATCAACGATTTGGTTCACATTGCCATTGACAGTTTTATCTATTACAGCGAAGGGGACATCACGAAATGTGTTGCCCCTGATATCCACATCGTGTTTGGTGTTGAAAAATACCCACTGCGACGCAGTTTCTATACGTGGGCAGAAGGTGCGGTGCCTGTTGCTGTTTTTGAGTTTCTCTCTGACTCAACTGCACATCTGGATCGACAGAAAAAAGTAGACTTGTATATGACAGAAATAGGCGTTCAAGAATACTTTATCCACCAACCTGAAATGGAGAAACCGACGGAATTTCGCGGTTGGCAGCGCAGTACTTCTGGGAATTATACTGAGATCGTGCCTGATGCCGAAGGTGGATTGTTCAGTAATGCATTAAATCTCTGGTTTCGATGGAAAGATGACCTAACGACACATGTGAGACTATTGCGCCCGTCCCTACCAGACGGCACACCAATAACAACTTCTATGGAAGAACAACAATTCCACAAGCAAGAAAAACAACTCAGAGAGCAAGAACAACACCTCCGCTTCCAAGAACAAAATCTCCGTCTCCAAGAACAACACCTCCGCGAAGAAGCAGAAGCGATGGCAGCAGAAGAATCTGAACGGCGACAAGCAGCAGAGGCACTTGCTAAACAGGAAACTGAGCGGCGGCAAGAATTAGAGGCTGAGTTAGAACGACTTCGTGTACAAGTCGCTGATAGCCAAAATAGGACTCCTTGACTTTTCTGTAGGCACGCCAGAGGAAATTGCGAAGATACGTAAGTCTTTACAAGACGGTTTTTTGAAGGAGCATCTTGCGCAGGTATTTACCATTAGACAAATTTTAGAATCATAAGGTGGGGTTTTATGCCTCGCCTTTTTATTTACAAACATAAGCGTGTGTAATAGTATAATTCGTTGCTAATCCAAGATTCAAACAAACTATACCAACAATTTCCCTTGCAAACAAAACCTAAATTGCGTATACTTTATACATTACTATGACAAACCACATCCACGGAGAAATTTCTTGTCCGACAATCTATTAAGTAACTTAAACAGTGTGCAACGAGAGGCTGTCCAACACACCGAAGGACCGCTCCTTATCCTATCGGGTGCGGGGAGCGGCAAAACGCGCGTCATTACCCATCGCGTCGCCTATCTCATCAAACACCACCGCGTCTCTCCCTTCCGTATCCTTGCAGTGACGTTTACCAATAAAGCAGCAAACGAAATGAAGGAACGGCTGGATGGACTCGTTGGAGAAGGTACGAGTAAAAATCTATGGGTTGCCACTTTTCACGCGACCTGCGCGCGTATCCTGCGTCGAGACATTGAGCAATTAGACGGTTTTACACGAAACTTTACAATATACGATAAGAGCGAACAAGTAACGGTCGTGAAAGATATTATCAGACAGCACGGCTTGGACGACAAACAGTATTATCCACGTACCATTCACGACCTAATTAGTAAAGCAAAAAACAACTCTATAAAGCCGGAAGTTTACGCAAATACGGCTGACGGTTTCTATGAAAAGATCGTTGCCAAAATATATCCCATGTATCAGGACACGCTGCGCAAAAACAATGCATTAGATTTTGACGATCTGCTCAACTTTACAGTGGAACTTTTCAAAAAATACCCAGATGTGATTGAATACTATCAAGAGAAGTTTGAACATGTGCTTGTAGATGAGTATCAGGACACAAACCGCTGCCAATATGAATTGGTACGCCATTTAGCTGGCGAAAAAAAGAATGTGTGTGTTGTGGGGGATGATGACCAATCTATCTACGGGTTTCGTGGTGCAGACATCCATAATATACTCGATTTTGAAAAGAATTACCCTAATACCCAAGTCCTCCGATTGGAGCAAAATTACCGTTCAACAAAAAATATATTAGAAGCAGCATGGAGTGTTGTTCAAAATAATAAGGCACGTAAAGAGAAAAAACTTTGGACAAAGAATGAGAATGGCGAACTTGTCACCTGCTATGAAGCGATGGATGAACGTGATGAAGCAGGTTTCGTGGGAACAAAGATAGAGGATTGGCATGCAGAAGGCGTTGATTATAAGGATTTTGCCATCTTTTATCGGACGAATGCACAGTCCCGTATTTTTGAGGAAGCACTTCGCGCTGCAAATATACCCTATCAGATTGTCGGTGGGTTAGGTTTTTATGACAGGATGGAAATCAAGGATCTGATTGCTTACCTCCGCGTCATGTGTAATCCTTTTGACTCAATGAGTCTCAGACGTATCATTAATGTGCCGACCCGCGGCATTGGTGCCACATCACTTGAACGCCTGATGAATTTTGCAGAACGTGAAGAAGTTCCACTGATTGAGGCTATTGATCGTGTTGACGATATTGAAACGATTAACGCTGGCATCAAGGGAAAAATCCGCCGCTTTGCTAAAATCTTTGACGAATTTGACGCAGGTGACCTGCCATCTGACGTACTTGAACATGTTTTAGACACGACTGGTTATCTTGAAAACTTCAAAGGACAACGGACAATAGAGGCACAAAATCGAGTTGAAAATATTGAGGAACTGCGGAACGCTGTTTACGAATATGAAATGATTGCTGAGGATCCGACACTTTCGGACTATTTAGAAAATGTTGCACTCATAGCCGATATTGACACAATGCAAACAGATGATAATACAGATGAAACAAATATCGTGACACTGATGACTTTGCACAGCGCAAAGGGGTTAGAATTTCCTTTCGTTTTTATGGTTGGCATGGAGGAAGGTTATTTGCCGCATCAACGTTCCGAGTGCACAGAATCGGGTTTAGAGGAGGAACGTAGGGTCTGTTATGTCGGAATTACGCGTGCAATGGAGCAGCTTTTTCTGGTGCATGCACAATCGCGTAGAACGTGGAGCGGTGCGGAATACAGGGTACCTTCTCGTTTCATTGAGGAAATTTCACCGCATCTTATTCAGCGAGTTGACCGTTATAACTCCCCGTTTTCCCAACCAGAAATCAGTTACATTGAAGAGGAACAAGTTGATTTATACGCAATTGGTCAGATTGTCCACCACCCGAAATTTGGGCGAGGAAAAGTAACGGAACTCACCGAATCAGGCTCAAGTACTTATGTGACAGTTCGGTTCGACCGTGCTGGATCAAAACAATTTGATGCTGCGTTGGCGCAGCTGCAAGCAGTTTAACATTTTTGTTGGAGGGTTTTGTCCGCCCGATAGTAAAAAGAAAGAGTTTAAAAGTAGTAGGCACACTCATGAAGTTTAAATAAATATTTCGGTAAGGGGCGAGGTTAGGAAACCTCGCCAGCAGCAGGTGTACATCTCTGCTGGCGAGGTTTCCTAACCTCGCCAAAATTACCCAATTAATTTTTTAAATCTTCATCCGTGTGCCGTAACAAAAGGTTTAAAAATATATGGCAACAATCACCACAGAAGGCGTTAGCCACGTTGCAAACTTAGCACGTCTTGAGTTTAACGAGGAAGAAACGCAGGATTTCACCGAGCAACTTTCAAGAATCTTGGATTATATCGGCAAGTTGAATGAATTGAATACAGATGACGTTCCACCGACATCACATATCCATCCGCTGCACAATATCACCAAGGCGGATGCCGTCAAAACCTCGTTACCGCGCGATGCTGTGCTTGCAAACGCGCCGGAGCCTGAGGAAGGGTATTTTAGCGTGCCCAGAGTCATTGACACAGAATAAGGAGCAGAAACTGAATGTCGCTTTACCAACTGACTGCCCACGAACTGCACGATAAACTCAAGGCGCGTGAAATCTCTGCTGTAGAATTAGTCGAATCTGTTTATGGACGTATTGAGGAGGTGGAACCCCACGTCAAAGGGTATTTGACTTTAACGAAAGAGATCGCATTAGAACAAGCGGGTGCTGCAGATGCAGAATTCCAAAATGGAAATGAGATGCCCCCTCTTGCCGGGATTCCAATTGCGATTAAAGATGTGATATGCACTAAAAATGTCCGGACAACGTGTGCCTCCAAAATTCTGAGCAACTTTGTGCCACCTTACGATGCAACTGTCATGACAAAACTACACCAGCAAGGTGTGGTAATGATAGGCAAAACGAACATGGACGAGTTTGCGATGGGGTCATCTACAGAAAATTCTGCATATCAGATTACACACAATCCGTGGGATTTGGAAACGATTCCCGGTGGTTCAAGCGGCGGTTCAGCGGCGGTTGTATCGGCGGGGACAGCTACTTGCTCATTGGGTTCAGATACTGGCGGTTCTATTCGTCAGCCGGCAGCACTCTGCGGCGTAGTGGGTATGAAACCGACTTATGGTCGAGTTTCCCGCTATGGACTGGTTGCTTTTGCCTCATCGCTCGATCAAATCGGTCCGTTTACAAAAGATGTGACGGATTGTGCGTTAGTTCTCAACGCCATCTGTGGAAACGATAAGATGGACTCTACCTCCGTTGATGTACCCGTACCAGATTTCACACAGAGTCTCATCAACGATGTGAGAGGTTTGAAAATAGGTGTGCCAAAAGAATATTTCACTGAAGGTTTAGACACAGAAGTAGCGGATTGCGTGCAAACAGCTATCGCTGAGTTGGAAAAACTTGGTGCGTCTATTGAAGAGATTTCGCTGCCACATACTGATTATGCCATCGCTACATATTATATTATCGCACCAGCCGAAGCGAGCGCAAACCTTGCGAGATATGACGGTGTCCGCTACGGCTATCGGACTGAAGAACCTGCAGACCTTATCAATATGTATAAAAAAACCCGAAGTGAAGGCTTTGGGCAAGAGGTAAAACGCCGTATTATGCTTGGCACTTTTGCGCTCAGCGCAGGATACCAAGATGCATATTACAAAAAAGCGCAAAAGGCGCGGACATTAATAAAATCCGATTTTGACGATGCTTTTAAAAAGGTAGATGTGATAGCAACACCGACTTCACCGACACCTGCCTTTAAAATCGGTGAACGAACAGCAGACCCGTTACAAATGTACCTGTGTGATGTGATGACAACACCTGCGAGTCATGCGGGATTACCAGGGATTTCTATTCCGTGCGGTTTTGTGGAAAATGGCCTGCCTGTTGGGTTACAATTACTTGCGGCACCTTTTGAAGAGAAAAAAATCTTGCGAGTTGCTTATACCTTTGAACAGAACACTGAACATCATTTACAAAAGCCTGAAATACCTAACGTTAAAGGGAAATAATGAAGATAATAATTGCTCCTTTAGGCGGTCTCATTGGCGCGATATTAGGCGGTATCCTCTGGGCGAAATATATTCAGTGGACAGGGAATACTGCGGGTTTCATCGCTATTGGCATCGGTGCCCTGACCGGGATAGGGATGCTTCTAACATGTTCGGGTGCTATTGAAACTAACGCCAAAAAACATTGGTTAATAGTGGCATTTGGTGCAGCTGTTTTTGCTATAGCGGGTATCTTTATTGGGAAATATCTTGATGTTCAGTGGAATGCGGTGCCGCAGATTGCAGAACAATTAATGGCAAATGAGCCAAACCTTTTGGAAGAAGCCGCCATATCTATTGCTGAAACTCAGTATTCAGGCCAGACAAAATGGGAACACATGAAAGACCGTATGGATTGGTTCGACCTACTCTTTGGTGTCGTAGCTGTCTTTGTCGCTTTTTACATCACCTTTAACTCGCGGGTTCGAAATATAATTTTCAAATTTGGCGGAAGTAATTAAAATTATCCTTTTACACATAGAATGGAGTAAAAAATGAAAAAAAATTGTTTATACATCATAATTTTAACTTTTCTCATCTCTGTTTTACTACCTTTTAGTTGGAGTTTTGCTGAAACTGAAAACGCGAAAACAGAGAATGAAAAACTATTAGAGAATCTTGCACTCTTTTCTGAAATTTTGGCTTATATAAAACAGGAACACTTTGACGATCCGCACGATAAAAAACAGGGAGAAGACGCAATAGACGATAAAAAACTGATGGAAGGCGCAATAAAAGGGATGCTCCGGACCTTGGACCCATACAGCCAATATATCCCTGACTATATTACATTTAGCACACAGAATCGGGGAAACTATGGTGGACTCGGTATGACCGTTGGCATGCGTAATGATATGATTACTGTCATTACACCTTTCAAAGGCAACCCCGCCGCACTTGCAGGGATACAAAACGGAGATATTATCAGTCAGATTGATGGTGAATCAACAGCAGTCATGTCATTAAATGATGCGGTTGACTTGTTGAGAGGTGAACCTGGCACTTCCGTTTCAATTACCATTATTCGTCCAAAAGAAAGCCGTCCAATAGAGGTTACTATCACGCGGGAAGTTATTCGGATGCCAAGCGTGGAAACAGAAATTATTGGCGATAATATCGGATATATCAAAATCAATCAGTTCCTTCAAACCACTGCAAACGACGTGGATAACGCTTTTGCGGAATTTGATGAAAACAATATTAACGGTATCATCCTCGATCTTCGTCTAAACCCAGGCGGCCTTCTTGGCTCAGCTGTTGATATCGCAAGTGATTTTCTTGAACCTGGACAACTCGTCGTTTACAGCCAAGGAATTGAGGATCGCCAGGACTTTTCAGCGCAAGGAGAAGCAAGAGAAAAATTCCCATTGATCGTTTTGGTCGACGGTGGCAGCGCAAGTGCCTCCGAAATTGTTGCTGGCGCAATAAGAGACCATAGAAGAGGGCTTGTCATGGGTAATAAAACCTTTGGAAAAGCATCAGTACAAAAGGTTTTCTCACTCAGTGATTCAAAAGCAGCGGTTAAATTAACGGTTGCGCACTACTATACGCCAAATGGGGTGAATATCAATAAAATTGGCATCATTCCCGATGTTGAAACGTCAGGATTTAGTCGTTCTGAACGGCAGATGCAGTTCAAACTGCGCAATCACGAGACATTAAATTCTTTTCTTGAAGAACACGGTGATGACGTCTTAGAAAAATTAGCCTCAGCTGAACATGCTCCAAGCGATGACCGTGAAGCCGCCAAACTTCTGCAAGCCTATAGCCGTTTTACGGATGCGCTCACTGAGGAACAGATTGTCCTTAGCGATATTGGAATAAAGTATACTCTTGCCCTGGTTACTGAGAACATTAAGGATGAACTTGAACATGACCCACAGATTGTCGCTGCGGTAGAGCAAATGAAAGTACTCAGGCTGTTAGGCGGGCAGAATTGATTATAGTAAGCCTATAATATAATTACTTGGACACTGCTGTCCTGCAACTGTCCGAAGATTAATTTTTTAATTCGGTCCTTTTCTGTTCAATGCAAGTGCCCCCCTCTGCTTGGCGAGGTTTCCAACCTCGCCACATTACCGATTTATTTCTCAGACTTCATTAATGTCTTATGAAAGCAACACATACCGGTATCGTTTATATCGTAGGTGCAGGGCCTGGTAATAAAAAGCTTATTACCGTCAAGGGAGTAGAATGCCTTCAACAAGCCGATGTTGTTATTTACGATCTGCTCCTGAACGATGCACTATTGGAACATTGTCCGGCACATACCGAGAAGATCCGAGCACCCGACCCGAGAATCCGAGCTAATCGTCAAGCTGAACTCAATCAATTGCTTGTCCAGCATGCGAAAGCTGGTAAAGTTGTTGTTAGACTCAAAGGTGGGGACCCTTATGTCTTCGGGCGCGGCGGTGAGGAAGCGATGGCACTCACCCAAGCAGGGGTACCTTTTGAAATTGTGTCGGGTGTTACCTCTGGAATTGCTGCTGCTGCTTACGCAGGAATTCCGGTTACGCATCGCGACTATGCCTCATCAGTTGCTTTTGTTACAGGTCATTCCGCGGCGTTACACCCTGATTCAAACATCAATTGGGAACAGCTCGCCACTGCAGTAGATACACTCGTAGTCTATATGGGAGTAGCGCATCTCCGTGAGATCACAGAACGTTTGATAACACATGGTAGAGATCCGCAAACTTCAGTCAGTTTGGTCCGTGTTGGAACAACGCCACAACAATTTGTAGTCCAAGGCACGCTTTCGGATATTGTAGAGAAAGCTGAGGCGTTTCAACTGAAAAGTCCAGCAATTATCGTTATAGGAGAGGTCAACCGACTGCGTGAAGAACTCCGATGGTTTGACAATAAGCCTCTCTTTGGAAAACGTATTCTTGTCACACGTGCCCGCGCGCAGGCAAGCGAATTTGCCGACCTTCTGGAAGCAAACGGTGCAGAAGTCATTCAATTTCCCACCATAGAAATTCGTCCGCTTGAAATTGAGAGTGCAGAGATTCCTTCCCCCGATCAGTATGATTGGATCATCTTTACGAGTGTTAATGCTGTTGAGATATACTATGATCAGTTACGAAAAAAGAGGCAGGACACGCGAGTCTTTGGTGGGTGCAGTGTATGTGCAGTCGGACCGAAAACGGTTGAAGCGCTAAACAACATTGGTATTTATCCCGATTTTGTGCCATCACATGCCAGCGGAAAAGTTGTCGCAACGGAAATAGAAAATGTAGAAAAAAAGAAAGTCCTGTTACCACGTGCGAAAATCGCAATTGCTGATCTACCCACCATCTTACGCGAAAGAGGCGCACATGTTGATGATATTCCAATCTACGATACTGTTAAAGTGGAAAGTAAATGTAGCAATACTATCCAAAAAGACCTTTTAGAAGGTAGAATTGACTTTGTTACGTTTACAAGCTCTTCAACTGTCACCAATTTTGTTGAGATGTTCCCATCGTATGCTGCTAAAGATTTGTTGGCAAAAGTTCGCGTGGCAGTCATCGGCCCAACAACAGAAGCAACCGTAACAGAACATGGCGTAAGGGTTGATATCGTAGCGAAGGAAGCAACAATAGAGAGTCTTGTAGAAGCGATTATTGCAGAATACTCAAATTTATCGGAATAGAAAGCGGGTTTATATAATGAAGTTTAAGTTTTTAATTCGGTAATTTTCTGTCCAATGCAGGTGTCCCCTGCTAGCGAGATTTCCTAACCTCGTCAATGTGCAAGTAATTGTAGTGAATCTATAATTACTTGCACACAATTGTAGCGCAAACTGTTAGTTTGCGCACACTACAGCACAGTCCAGTCTGTCGGTTTAGGTCCCACGTACCAAAAGTGTGTATATATTTTTGTATTTCACTATACACCTAAGTTGCTACTTATGTAGCACAATCTGTATGAAATTTAAGTTTTTAATTCGGTAATTTGCGAAGTTAGGAAATCTCGCCAGCAGAGATGTACACCTGCTGCTGGCGAGGTTTCCTAACCTCGCTAAATTACTCAATTTTTTTATCTTCATTTAGATTGTGCATATTAGTCTGCAAACTTTTAGTTTGCGCTACGAAAACTTGCGAAATACGCATTATTCTCTATAAAAGACGGTGTTTGCATGTCTAAAAACTTATAGGTAGCAACTTGGGTGATATACCATAAAAATCACGACCAGGAGATCGCTCGGACAGGATAGGAAACGGAGCAATTGGCGTATTACTCCTTTAAGAGAGGTCGCAATGCAGCGAAACTGCCTACACTGCAAATTAATTATGGCCACCTTGGCCGTGTTCACCGCCGCCTTCAGCACCTTCACCACCGCTCCCACTGCTGGGACCGACTTCGGGATGTGCTGTCCACATGTCGAAATTAGTGCTTGTTGCTGTAAGCGAGACATCTGTTTTTTCGCCATGGGCAAGGTCAACCGGTGTTGTGGGACCAAGTTCCACTCCATTTGATAAATGAACTTCAACACGAACTTGCGTTAAAGTTGCACTGGTAGTATTTTCAACTGTGCCTACAAAAGAATTGGTAGCTGCATCGTAGGACATAATTAAATGCGCCCCATTCCGAATTTCATTGTACTCATCGTCAAGGGTGAGTTGAACTGTTGATTCTTCGTCCGTTATTGGATTTGCTGTGTCGGTACTTGAACATCCGGTTATACCGACTATCAACGCGAAAGCGATTGTTGTGAGAATTCCCAAATAATGATTCATTACTATGCTCCTTAATAATATATTTGGTATAAGTTTACTTTGCTTAGGATTTATACATGTCTTTCATACCTGTTACAACGTATTTCTAAATAGTTGAATAAGTTTCATTCGTTCAACGATTATATATCGGATTTAGTTTACATTGCTGCTGATGAATAGCAAATTTCTGCAATGTTCCAGGTTTTTACCCATTCTTCTCATATTCCATACGATACCGAGTCGTTTTTGGAACCAGAAAATACGTCATATTTTTAATGAGTATACCAAAGGCAATTTCATTTTCAAGAGAAAATGTTGGCATGGAGTGTGTATTCAGAAGAGATAGGTTTGGAGGGTCGGGGTTTGTTATTGTCAGAATCGCAGATTATTACCGGACGACACAGGGCCGCGGATATGAATACTCCCTGGCAGGCTCGGTTAGGAAACCGAATCCGCTAAATCATGCAGGATGCCATACGGGGAATGCCTAAAGACGAATGCACCAAATCAACGGTATGAATGCGCGTATGGCATTCCCCGTATGGCATTCGCCATGATTCATACCGTTGATTTGGCGCATTCTGCCAAGCGCTTTTGCCGCTGATTTGTAGTGTGTAGATAATTATGGATTTTACTATAAACACTTTTACGGTTTTACTGACTTCACACAGCGAAACCCCTCATTAGGATTTGTATCCGTAGGTACTCGCCAGTTACGGTTTGCAATACGAGAACTTTGAGCACTACTGAGCCATGAACCGCCTCGCAACACACGATTACTTTTTAGATTGATAAAATTTTTAATGGCTTCATCAATGCTGTTAGCACCTGCAATAGGATTTTCGCGTGGAGAATTGATATAGAATCCCGCATCATATACATCAAGACACCACTCTCGTACATTGCCTGCCATGTCGGACAAGCCAAACCCGTTTGCCGGGTAAGTTCCAACAGGTGTCCGTTCTTTGTCAGTTCCGTCGTAGTAATTTGATTTGGTTGCATCAATTGAATCGCCCCACGGGTACATCTTATCTATCAACCCACCGCGAGCTGCTTTTTCCCATTCAGCCTCCGTGGGCAGCCGCTTCCCTGCCCACTGCGCGTAAGCCATCGCTGCATACCAACTCACATAAACAACAGGGTAGTTTCCCTTTTCGAGTGGAAAATCGTTGCCGTTCCAATGCGCTAAATAGTAGCCATCATGGTATATGCGCGGAATCTGGTCTTTTCGCCACTCAGGATTGGCATCAACGAACTTCTTATATTGCGCATTCGTTACTTCAAATTTGTCCACATAAAACGCATCAAGATAAACGGGATGCGCCGGTTTTTCGTCCGTAAATCCGCCATTGCTTCCCATCTGAAACTCGCCTGCTGGGATAAATACCATCTCAGGTTCAGGATCCTCCAACTCAAAATTAAAGACTATCTTAATCTTAAGACTCACCGGTTTTCCAGCTTTTGTAGCTGGATGAAAAGTCGCTTTCTTAAATGCTTCAATTGCTGCTTCCTCTAAACCGAAACCGTGATTTGTGAGTGCAACAACGTCCTGTGGTATACCTTTCACATCAATAGTTGCAGTAAGAATAACTTTTCCCTCTTTTCCTGCTTTCCTGGCTTCACCCGGATATTTAGGCTCTACTAAGTTTTTGTATCGTGGAAGTTTAGGGGTAGTAGTAGGAGCGGGAACAAGGTCAGCTATCAAATAACTGGAGTTGAGAATCAGAAAAACAATAATAGTGCTAAGGACTTTGAAGCTTTTCATACTGCCTCCGTTTTTGGAGTGGACAATAAGTTAATAGGCACGTCCTACAAGAGAACGCACCATAGGCGTCAATTTAGCGTGCCTCCAGGCCCAGTAGGTTCGGTTTGTAACCGAACCGGACCGAGCCCAGGCGAATCCTGGGTGTTTTGTTGAGCAGCACTGCTTAGTGGACAGGATAGGTGGAGGTTTTTGCGTAGTCTCCGGTTCGGTTACAAACCGAACCTACCGGCCTGGGCATTCAGTGCATAATTCTTTTCTTAAATTGACGCTTATGGTCCTACAAGAGAACGCACCTACTGTGGAAGTAAAACAGGTGTTTGCTAAGAGATAACTTAGAAGGTTTACGCCTCTTCCTCTTCCGTTTTGGATGCGGCAATAACCTTCTGCGCAACGTCATCCGGAACAATCTCATATCGTTCGAATTCCATTGTGAATTTGCCCCTTGCACTTGTCATGGATCTTAGATCAATAGAATAACGGAGCATCTCCGCAAGCGGCACTAAAGCGTTGATTGCTTGACGTTTACCTGTCTGTTCAACACCCATCACCTGCCCACGGCGTCCGTTGAGGTCCCCGATGATACTTCCCATAAACTGGTCCGGCACTGAGATTGAGACGTTCATAATCGGTTCAAGCAAACATGGATCCGCTTGTCCTACGGCAGTGGCAAAAGCCATGGAGCCAGCGATTTGGAATGCCATATCCGAAGAATCTACATCGTGGTATTTGCCATCGTGGAGGTCAATTTGGATATCAACCAATGGATAACCTGCTATCGTTCCGCGTTCCATCCTTTGACGGATACCTTTTTCTACAGCCGGAATGTAGTTGCTCGGAATTACGCCACCTTTGATATTGTTAACAAACTCAAACCCTTCACCACGTTCTAACGGTGCCAAATTAATCGTGACATCTCCGAATTGTCCTTTACCGCCGGATTGCTTTTTGTGCCTTTCTTGGACATTTTGCACGCGTCTGCGAACCGTTTCACGATAAGGTACTTTCGGAGGGGCAACTTGTGTTTCAACACCAAATTTCTCAACAATTCGGTCACGATTCACGGTAATGTGAAGTTCACCCAAACCGGAAACCAGCAGCTGCTTCGTGACATCATTCCGTTCAATCTTGAAAGCGGGGTCTTCCTCACCTATTCGTGTCAGCGCGGTAATCAATTTTTCGTCATCACCCTCTCGCGTCGGACTAATAGCATAAGAGATAACTGCATTTGGAAACTCAACCCCCGGAAGTTTAATCGGTGCATCTCTGGCACATAACGTATCGCCCGTCCGCGTAACGTTGAGTTTTGTCAGCGCGCCAATATCACCAGCCGGTACATTAGGCGTGTTAATAGCATTTTTGCCATTCACGAAAGTCGGTTTTCCGAGACGTTCCATCTCCCCTTGCGTTGAATTGCTTACTTGTACATCGCCAGTCAATGTGCCAGAGTAAACTCGGAACAAGCTCAGTTGTCCAGAAAACGGATCGGCAATAGTTTTAAAGACAAGTGCCGATAGTGAGGTATCCGCTGAAGGTTCACGCGTCTTCGCTTCGTCTTCAACATCCTGCACTGGCCCCGCCTGTACTGGAGATGGGCAACAACTAATAATCATATCCATTAGTTGCTGTACCCCGATGTTCTTTAATGCTGATCCGCATAACACAGGGACAAATTGATTCTCAAAAATCCCGGTTTGCAACCCACTCTGTATTTCCTCGTCAGAAAGTTCACCTTCAAAAAACTTCTCTATCAGTTCATCATCGCTCTCTGCTGCAACTTCAACAAGTGCTTCTCTGGATTCTTCGGCAGCACCTGCTAAATCGTCAGGAACATCAGATTTAGCGACAGGTGAACTTCCATTGGGTTCAAGGTACGCAGCATTTTGAATCACATCTACAACACCTGTAAACTGGTCTTCTTTTCCGATAGGGAGTTGGGTTGGGACCGCGCGTGTCTCTAATATATCTGAAATACTTGCAAGCGCGTTTTCAAAACTCGCATTCTCTTTGTCCATCTTGTTGATAAAGAGGATTCGTGGAAGTTCATATTTATCTGCTATTTCCCAAACTTTTTCTGTTCCGCCCTC
Organism: Candidatus Poribacteria bacterium; assembly: GCA_965221425.1. GTDB lineage: Bacteria > Poribacteria > WGA-4E > WGA-4E > WGA-3G > MSPOR6. Next base: position 5,059,900 of record OZ244889.1, read on the forward strand.
TACGCCTGTAGTCGCATCCACGACTACGATAACTGCGTCAACGACTCGCAGCACACTGTGAAGGTCGCCATAAAAATCCTCTGCGCCCGGTGTATCAATAAGATTAAGTTTATGATCCCCCCATTCCGCAATACACACTGAACAATTGAGTGATGTTTTGCGTTCAATCTCATCAGAGGCATAGTCAGCTACCGTGTTTCCATCATCTACGGACCCCATCCGCTCAATGGCACCGCCGTTATAGAGCATCGCTTCAATCAGAGATGTCTTGCCAGCCCCTGAATGAGCAATAATTCCGATATTCCGAATTTCTTCTGTTCTGTATTGTCTCATCTTTTTAGAAAGTTCTCCTTTTGTAACCACACGGAATAGGTCAAACTATGCCGTCTTTAAGATATAGTATTTTAGCACATACAACAAAATAATTTCAACAAAAACCGTAACAGTAAATTCGTGTTAGCGCAAGAGTAGTATCTTATAGTGAATTTAAAAATATGTGCATACTCCCCGGTAGGTGCGGTTTCCAACCGCTCCGTATTATCCCAATATGCTCTTGGGGGAGTGAATTAACGCTGAATACGCCAAATCAACGGTATGAATACCATTGGGCGAATACGCCAAATCAACGGTATGAATGCTATATAGCATTCCCCGTATGGTGTATTCTGCATTGGTTAGGAAACCGCACCTACCATTTTGGGGTATATAGCAGGTGTTAAAAATTCGTCCGAAAAACCGAAAACTAAATAACCCTGGTAACAGTAAATTCGTGTTAACGTAAAAGTTGTGTCTTAAGAATTTTTTACCCATATTCTATAAGTATCGTGTATAATGAATTATTATCGTAAACTTATGAAGGCAGGAGCTATGAAAAATCTATTCTTTGCACTCGGTTCGGCATTTAGTCTACTTAGCGTTGTGTTCGGTGCTTTTGGTGCGCATGCGCTTAAAGATAAACTATCCAAGGAGATGTTAGACATCTTTGAGGTTGGGGTGCGGTACCAAATATATCACGGGATAGGATTAATTGTCGTAGCATGGGCATTGTCGCAATGGCAAAACTCACTGACAACTGCAGCGGGATGGTGTTTTGTTGCAGGTATCCTCATCTTTTCAGGTAGTCTTTACATTCTCAGTTTGACCAACACCCCTTGGCTCGGTGCGATCACACCGATTGGTGGATTAGCCTTTATCGCTGGGTGGGGATGTTTGATAGTGGCGGTTTTTCGGCAGTGAAAATGTTAACAGATCGGTAGGAATTGACCATTTCTATTGACGCTTGGTAATTATAAGTGGAAGACTTGTTGACCTGCCAGCACCATCAATACATGTCAATTCATGTTTTCCAGCAACAGGGGTTAAGAACGTTGGATCTACCGCCTTTCCTTTGAAGATAAGCTCACCATTCAAGAACCAGAAAATTTCCTGTGTATCGCCCGATACTGAAGCAGATAACCGAATCTTTTGATATTCCACGGGAACATTAGAACGGATGTGATACACAGTATCACGTGCTGGCGATAGAATAATTGGTTGCGTTCCAGCAAGGAGGCGTGTGCAGTCAGCATTATGTGGAGGGAGTTGGGGGACAGCAAACCCGTTTGCATTCAACCATGTTGCCACTTCTGCGGGCCACACTGTAATTGTCTCTTCACGGAACTGTCTTCCGGGGCGGCACGATGAACAGAGACGTTCGCTTGTTGCTATGTCTACCTGTATGTTTTTGTGTATGTGGCACTCACGGACAGAAGAGACTCCAGGGATATATACATCGGACGTTGAAGTTAGGCAGTAAGGTGATAGTGGCAGACCAGTGAGTGCACAGACGAGACGGATTTTGAGGTTAGCAGGTTCTATAAACCACTGATGTGCCTTTTCTCCAGAGAGTGCTGTAAAAAGTGCGAAAAGGATCGGTGCTGCTGCTTCAGAACCACTAAGAACAGGTGCTCCCGTTCCGTTGAAATTGCCGATCCACACACCGATAGTTAATTCTGGTGAATAACCGATACTCCAGGCATCTCTGTGACCATAAGACGTACCTGTTTTCCACGCCACCTTTGGCATAGTCCCTGTATGCTCAAAAGATTTAGGAAAATCAGGACGTTTTAAGGTCGTCAACATTTCAGTGACAATCCAACTGGTTTCAGGCCGCAACAGACGCGACACAGATGCCTCTTTCCTTTTTTCATTAACGGTGTTGCTATCTACTATTAATTTATATGGCGCGAACTCACCCATATTTGCTAATCCCGCATAGAGGTTTGTTAATTCAAGTAGATTGATACCGCATCCGCCAAGGACAAGCGAAAGCCCATATTCTTCTTGATTCGAGAGAGTAGAAATTCCTGCTTGTTTAAGAAACCCATAAAGGTGGTTATTTCCCATCTCCGCATAGAGGTTGACAGCGGGGACATTGAGGGAACGTGCCAACGCTTCTCGTGCAGTAATATATCCTGTAAATTTTTCATCATAATTTATAGGCGTGTACCCAGCATAATCAACGGGCACATCAAACAACAGTGTCTGTGGTGTAATTAATCCTTTATCAATCGCGAGCGCGTAGATAAAAGGTTTGAGCGTTGACCCGGGTGATCGTAAGGCGAGTGTCCCATTAACTTGTCCCGCAGATGCTTTGTCAAAAAAATCATGTGAACCGACCATCGCGAGCACTTCACGGCTTTTTGTATCCAGAACAACGACTGCCCCTGTTGAGACACCTTGTCCTTGCAACGGTCGTAAACGTTCCTGTAAAATCCGTTTAGCGGTATCCTGATAATGTTGATCTATTGTTGTCCGTATCCACTGATTTTCGGCATTTTGAGATGTAAAAGACGACTGTTTGCTGGTAAGAAGTCGAGATAGATGGGGTGCCTTGAAAGGGAGTGGGTAACGTTTTGTTGGTATCGGTTCTTGCAAAGCCTCTTGCATCTGCTGTTCAGATATTTTTCCTGCGTCTCTCATGCGGAGCAAGACCTTCTTTCTTGCCTTGCGCGCCCGCTCAGGAAATCGGTCAAGACGTAAACGTTCAGGTGAATTTGGAATTGCGGCTAAAAGCGCAGCTTCTCCGAGGCTAAGCGCACTCAGCGGTTTGTTAAAATATAAACGTGCTGCCGCACCTGAACCGACGATGTTTCCACCATAGGGCAACATATTGAAGTAAAACGTCAAAATCTCCGATTTTGTATAGGTCAGTTCTAATTGAAAAGCTCGAAACATTTCAATGAATTTATTTGGCAATGTGCGGTTCTTTGGTTCCATAAGCCGTGCAAGCTGCATTGTGATTGTAGAACCGCCCCGCACAACTCTGCCTGCTTTCAGATTGTCAACGGTTGCGCTTACGAGTGAAACAGGGTTGATACCCCAATGGTGATAAAACCATTGATCTTCATAAGTCAACATGGCGGTTTGGAACCGGGGTGAAATCGCATCAAGAGAAGTTTCCGGCAATCGCCACATATCGTCAGGTGATGTGAAAGCACGAAGCCACTCACCGTTTCTATCCATTACAACAGTTGATGAGAGAGGTTGAAGTTTTTCCTTAGGCAGTGGAAAAAACCAGTTAGCAAGCGCAAAAAAACAGAACGGCATCAGGCAAAATGCAAAAAGGGACCATCTTTTTCGCATGCTCTTCGCAACTTTAATGAGCAAAGAAGTTGCGAAATGAAAAAAATTGAGATTTGTTAGTTTCATGATTGGTATTATAGCGGGAGAGTGAAGGGAAGAGGAAAACCCTTCTACTCTCCCACGACTGTTGCCACAGCGAATTTAGGCTAAGGCTTTATGAATCTGATTACAAACTACTCTACTATTTTAAGCTTGCCACTACCAGCGACAGAAGATTTGGTTGGGTCATACATGGCTTCTGCAGAAACAGGCGGCAAAGTAAAGGTTCCGCGGGTCACAGCTCGCAATGCATAATGGAATTTCCGTTCCCGTTGACGTTGGAAAGCACCGAAGAAGATAAGCCGATCATCTCGGATATCAACGTAATCCGGCTTAAAGTCTTGCGTTTTCAGCCACGGAATTCCCGCACGCGACGCTAACCGTGCATTCTCAATTTCAAAGCCTGCCGGTAACATATCTACGACAACGACATTTTCGAGATTCGATGTGAGTGCCTTTACAGAAATTTCTGCGATCACCATATCTCCATGTTGGAATTCATCATCATAAGGTATTCCATCTTCATTCAGATAGCGTCTCCGCACCTCTAAATCACGATCATATTCCTCAATAAAAGAATCCCGTCGAATTCCGAAGGCTGACCAATAGTAGTAACAACTGCCTTTACCTTCAATAGCAATTTTGACCTGCGCGCCATCCCAATCTGTATTCGCCAATCGAACTGATGGCGTTGTTGAATCAAAATTAGCGAGATGGTCACCATTTAGAGTTATCTTGCCGATGTAATTACCATCCATTTTCTTTTTCAGTATTTTACCAAGAGCAAGGAAAGCAAACGCATTCTCTTGAGTCGTCCCCCATCGTTTTCTTTGTGACGCAGCGTTACTAAGATTGCTAACGAGCATCGGAATTGATGGATGGTTTTCGTTGACTTCCGCAAGGACATCAAGGATAATTGCCTGTGAACGAGTAGGTGAATCGAAGTTTGTGCCTGTATCACGATTTCCGCCGTTCTGAGATGAAACAGAAATAGGTAACATAGAAAGTGCTGTCTCCAACTCACCGCTGAGTGCAAATGCCCCCGCTAATTGAAATTGGCTATAATCATTAAGACTGCTGAGGAGATTATCTTTTAAGTAGTGCATCATGGGTTTTTCTGGTTCCCCAGCTGCCGCTAACACATAGCAGGCATAAACTACTTGCGCAATCTGATATCGTTTATCAGTTGATACCGTTTTACTTTGCTCCTTTAATCCATCAATCAATCCATTATAGACGCGATCAGAGACTTCATAACCCGCCTTGCGCGCTTCCACCAGGAAGTGGGAAGCATATACACTACTCCAATGGTTTATATAACGTCCACCCGGCCAATACGAAAATTGATTTTGTGGTGTCAGCATACTTTCGAGTTTAGTAATACCGGACGTAATGTAATAATCAACCCTTTCATCTGAAGCGAGTTCAGAATCAATAGTACGCGCAATATCGCTAAAGTAGAGTAGTGGAAACACTTTGCTTGTGGTCTGCTCAAGACATCCATAAGGATACTTAAGCAGATAACGAAGTCCACCGGCAAATTCAATTGCAGGAAACGGTGAAACAGTCAGTGTAAACTCAGAGGACTCCGGTATCAAATTGGAAGGAAACACGAAGTCGCCAGCATCATCTACGCTAACTACGCCATGGCCAGTTTCAGTTATTGGCGGGGCAGCGGAACGGAGCGGGAGCTGAACAGACATCTGTGTGCTTTCGTTATTCCCAGAAGCAGCCAACGTGAAAGAGGTTTTGCCTATCGCATCATGTGAAAGAAGTTCAAAAATGAGTTGCGCTTCCTTGCCTGCTGCGATCTGTACCTGTTTTTGAGCTATATTTTGTTGGACTTGAGGTCCCGATTCTACATTCTCGGATAGGAGTTGCACATCACCCTTTGCCTGTAACTTGACATGGAACTCACCATCTTTTCCAGTGCCATTGTGAACGCTCACAGGGAATTGGATATGGTCTCCACCTGAAAGAAAGCGTGGGAATGTTGGTGTTAGGACTACCGGTTCACGAACCGTCATAAATTTCTCGGCAGAACCGTAGTATGCACCGGAAAAAGCAACAGCCATCAGACGTATGGAACCGTTGAACTGCGGAATATGGAAACTTGCTGTACCCCTTCCGTAACGATCAGTTTTCAGAATCCCTGACCAGAGTGAAACCGGTTTCACTCGCATGACACTGGAAGTATTAAGCCGTTTCGCGCGTCCACTTAAGCGCCCCATTCCATCACCACCTGTGCTGGAATCACCTTGAACAGCCTCAATTTCCGGCAAAATAGCGGAGTAGAGATCATAAGCGCGTGTTTTCAGTCCACGCTGTCGGTAAAAGTAACCGTGTGGATCGGGAACCCGAAAATCGGTTAGCTGAAGTATCCCTTCATCAACTGCAGCAATGGTAACATGCGAGAACGCACTTTGTCCTCCGCGCACACGGAACTTAACAGTTACATCGTTATTGGGACGAATTTCTTCAGGTGCGTCTAATTCAATAGAAAAACGGTTGGATTTTGCGTCCAGTTTGAGCGATGTAATACCAAAAGCACGCGCTGGTGCATGTTCTTCCAAAGATTCTGTTGAACGAATCAATGTTCCTGAAAGATATATGTTCGGTCTATAATTGGATTTAACTGGAATGTTTAAACTCGCTGTATTCCCTCTTAAGTTGAAGGTGCGGTAACTCAAAATCTTTTCCCGCTCAATTGTCAATATTAGTTTGCCGGGAAATGGCGCTTTAACCTGAAGTTTTGCAGTTTCTCCCGGTAGGTATGCTTGTTTATCTAACGTCATCTCAAGCAAACGTGGATTTTCCATTGACAAAGGAACTGATCCCCAACCTGTGGTTTCCAATTTGAGTTCCGTTTTAGCACCAGAGGCGGTATCTTCTAAACGAACACGGTATTCACCATATTCGGAAGGCGTAAAAGTAAACGTTCCCATTTCTGTTGTTGACACAAATTGATGGGATTCCAAAGAAGTAATCTGGTCATTTGATACGTACTCATAACGCCCCTGCGCGTTTCTACGCATTATGGTATTCCAATGAACTTTGTAAACAGTGAGGACTAAGTCACGTCCAGCTGTTATATTTCCATTTTTATCCGCGGCAATATAGTTAAAGGAAACGTCTTGATTACGTTTGATAACCCCAGAACTTGTACGTTTGATACCGACATAATGTGAATATGGATGAATTGCAACGCGATGTGAAGCCGTAACGGCTCTGCCCCCAGGTTCGCTCACTGTCGCAGTCAGAACACCATGTAACTGTGAAGGTGCTTTTACAGAATCGGGGAGTTGGAATGTATAACGTGCTTTGCCATCAGCATCCGTCTTTTTATCTTCTAAAGTAATCCGTTGTTTCTCAAACGGCATAGTACTCGCAAAGTGGAACGAGCGCCACTTCTCAATTGGAATGAACGGGACAGCCTCAAGCGTGTAAGACGTTGTCACTTTTCGGTTGACAGCAGGCGGACCAAATAGATTGACCGCTGATACATCCATTGCGACCTCAGCACCTAAATCATATTCAGATTTGTCTGTCGTAACAGCGACTTTCATGCGGTCGGGCATAAACTCTTCAACTTGAAACGGCGTGCGCCCAATCTCTTTACCAGCAACGCTCATCTTTGCAATATAGCTCCCTGTCTGTGCATAAGCAGGTAAAGAGATTGTTACCTCACACCCCCCACGTCTGTCAGTATTTTGCTTAAATTCATTAACAACTCGCCCATCAGGTGCTAATATTTGTATGTTGACTGGAAGTGAGGGGGGTGTTACATTTTTCCGCCCGCGTACAATTGCCGCAAGCGCGACTTTCTCCCCAGGACGATAAACTCCACGGCTTGTATAGAGGAATGCTTCATAACCTGCTGTTAAGTAAGCAGAACCACTAATATTGAAATCGCCTGTGGAGAGTTGATGTCGATTTAACTGAAGAAACGAAAGATCATCCGCTTTTTCCACAGTCAACATAAACGGGGTAAAGCCCTCAGTTTTTTGAGCCACTGAGGTAAACTTAACAAAACCTTCCCAATTTGTTTTTCCACTCAGTAGTGTTTGATTGTTATCGCTAATCAGTTTTACAGTTACTTGTGAAACAGGTTTTAAGTTGCTGAGTGAATTGACCCACACCCATACCTCATCTCCTGCCCTTTTAGCAATGATACCAAGGTCCGTCAGCATTACCCATTGTGTTGCACGTACCCAATAATTATTGGGGTCACGAACAGCAACTCTAAATATCCCAACACGTTTATCATTCAAGTGCTGTCCAAGATCAATAGGTGTCCGCACTTCTTCGTTCAACTTTGAATCAATAGCAAGTGTCCCAGTATGAATTGGTTTACCCAAATCGTCTGTCCAAGAACTCCAGTTTCTCACCTTAGATACGTACACAAGGTTGTTGCCAAAAACCTTTTCTATATGCACATTAACGTTCCGCACATTGATCGAAGCCAAACCAAGATTCATATTCTGATTTCGAGTTAAGAAAAAACCGTTCCCAGCAAAACGAATCTGTGGTTGAACATTCGGAATTATGAGATTCACAGAATACGGTTTCTTTAAAACTGAACCGTCGGGAGCTGTCAAACCTTCTTGCACTGTAACCTCATATTTGCTGCTCCGCTTAAAATTACCATGAATTTCAACATCACGGTTGCGGGCTATAATCTGCGTTTCCAACTCAGGTTTAACATGAATATACGGCTGCACAATATCAATTGGAATACGAGAACTGAAACGGAGCACAATACGCGGTCTTCCAGAATACTCTTGGACATTAGCATACGTAACGCCGAGTGTACCACGACCTGTTAAGGTCATTGATTTAACGTTGGCTTCTTTTAAACCGATTTTTCCACCGATACATTTGAATCCTTTTTCAATTTGGACTTTTAAGTTTTGGTTTCCAAGTAGACGTGGAATCTCTTCAGTTTCTAATTTAATCTCCCTTGCAATCCCATTTTCTGGCTGAAGTGTATATGGAATTTCAACATTCTCTTGAAGTCGAATAGAAAGGTTCGCGCGCAAATCGGCAATATTGACTGGATAATTAAATGTTATATTTCCAACAACTTTTGCGTGTGTTTTCGTGTATTTAAATTCAAGGCGTCTGTTTTGGACGTGAAAGGGGTCTGTTGCAAAAGTGAACTTTCGATCACCGGTAATAACAAAGCCGAGGGAACTTTGTTTTAACTTTGGCGCAAGTTCTACGGTGTAACTTGCGGAGGGGGCTAAGGGGCTCTCCAAATAGAAGCGGATTGTATCGCGCGCTATCCAACGTGCGCCGCCCTTAACAGTCGGAGTGAATTGAACTGCACGATCCGGCAATTCAGTATTAATCAGTGAATTATCAACTATTGGCTCCGAAAACGTAAACGTAAAATCATCCCAGGGCGAAACTTTTTCACCTTTCGGTGTAAATGATTTAACGGTAATACGCGTCTTTGCTCCCGATATCAAACTATGAATATAGAGTGAACCGATAACTAAAACGAGCAAAGAAAGCACTGCAACAATACCAGTTAAAATTTTTTTTGATTCCATCGTAAAATGTCTCCTAAAGCTGCTATTTTCAATCTTCTGAAGGTCATTTTATCTAAATTTATTCTAATTGTGAGGTATTGAGCAATTTTCGTGCCAAAAATTACGTTATCTCTTAAGAATGTTTTAAAATCGTTGATCTTTTGTCGTTTTGTTCTCCTTTATCTATCCTTTAAAGATTTATGTTTATCCTTATAGTCAACTATAGTAAAGCCTATAATTACTTGGACACTGCTGTCCCGCAAACTGAATGAAGATTAAGAAAATAAATCGGTAATGTGGCAAGGTTAGGAAACCTCACCAGCAAGGGCCTCCTGCCTCAATCTAAGCGAAAACAGAGGAAACATTTTACCATGTGTAAAAATTAACACACCTATTTTCCAAAATGTCAAAAATGCTTCAACAATCTAAAACCAGAACCGTGACATCAAAATAATCTGGTCTGATCCTTGAAGTTGTCTTAACACACCTTTGTTTGTGATCTTTTCATCAGGTTCCCGATCCGCATTCGGTAAGTTTGCCCAGTAAAACAGCGAAATTGCCCCGTTTTCCATAAAGTTATATTGAGCAATGAATGTGAACCTTCTACCAGCATCGCCTAAAATAGTCCTATCCGGATCAAACAAACCGTAACGTCCTGCTACAGTCAGCTGAGGAAGAACACGGTACTTAGCGCCAAAATAGTATCCCTTAGAGTCAACATCGTCCGTAGCAAAAGAGGTAATCTCTCCAGTATTTCCGAAATTGAATTCCCCTTCTAAGCTTAAGCCACCGTAAGAGGCAGTTACAAATGCACCGATAAGACGGTCCCAATCTTCATCAGGTTGTTCAAATATGCAAGAGACCCCAGCACGGATTGGGCCGAGTTGCCCGCCAACAGTGCCAAGGGCACCTTTCGCTGTTGCATTACCAGCGTTGAAAAATGCTGCGTTGTAAAACACTTTTCCTAAACTGCCACCGAGTTCAACACCAACATCTCGCTTATTTGAACCGAGTCCGTAACCTTCGCGTACCAGAATATTATGATCCTTCTGTTTGATGCCGAAAGGTAGACGAAATTGTCCTACTTTGACATAAAGATGTTTTGGAATAGCATCTACTGTGGCGAAAGCATTGAGCGTAGTACCAACGCTGTTAGAAAGAGTCAATCGAACGTGTTCAGATGCCTGTGCATTGAAAGTCACTTCAGCTTGCATAAGGAGAAATCTGTCAACAGAGGAGTGGCAAGAGTTGCACCCTGCTGCCGTGCCTTCCTCTTCATCTACATGCATGGTTTTGATAAAAGCTGTCTGCAGATCAAGTGAAGTTGTAAGTTGCTTGACGACCTCTTTTGCTTCTTCTGTAACAGCGTCCATATCGAAATCTTCGGGAAATTCAAAATAGTTCTCTTCGAAAATTTCCCCAATTCGGTTTCGGGGACCGCCACCTGCGGGGTCAATGTGACAGAAATTACAGTCTTTATCTAATTCAGTTGCAAACTCAGGTCGCGCTTCAGCGACGTTTGTCCAAAAACCCACACATAAAAAATTAATTATCAGCGTAAATATAAACAGGGCAAGAAAATGCCTTACAAGTCTATTGTGATATATATTCAAAAAACGTACTCCTTTTTTATTGATAATTATTAGTGTTGTATCAAAAGTCCCATAAGCGTCAATTTAAGAACAAAAATGCTGGATTATCTCTTGTGGGAGGGCTTTGTCCGCCCGATTTATTCCCCAAAGGTAGGCGCGTTTTGATGAAGATTAAGTTTTTAATTGGGTAATTCTAATTTTCCCCAAACCCGGTAGGTGCGGTTTCTAACCGCACTGGATATTTCCACGAATTACCCAATTTATTTTTTTATCTTCATGTAAACGCGCCGAGCCCAGACAGCAGACGCTATAAACGGCGCCAGGGTGGCGAACCGCTAAATTGACGCATAAGGTGTTGTATCCAAAAGTCCCTTATCCAACTTCAGTCAAGTTCAGTAAAAACATAATCTATGTCTTCGACTCGGGCATGGCAACCCCAACATGTTGCATCCTGAAATGCAAGTTTAAATTCAGCCTCCGGACCGTTTCGTGTATATTCAACAAACTTCCAATCGTTGTGGTCTGGATCACTACCAGCGACCTTCTGCATAATTGCTATTAACCAGATATAGTCTTGATTCGTCCGATATGCTTCTTTTACGACAATGCTTCCATCAGGATATGGGAATTGTTGTTCACCCTCCGGTGCAATGGTCTCACGTTCTTGGTTGACATAAATGTTCTTTGTACCATTGTGTGGGTCTCCACCTGGAACAGGCGGAATCGGTTCGGCGTTTAATTTAAGCCATTTTTCATAACCTGCTACATCTTCAGGGAGCCCTGGAAGCGCCACTACAGGTTCTTCAGAATCTTGTTCTGTGTCTTCTTGATTTGCTTCCTGAACAAGCTCATCTAACTGTTTTTCTTCCACACAAGACGTGAAGACCACACAAGGAATTAGCACGATAGCAATACCAAGAAGTGCACTCAGAAATAGTCGGTCAAGTCTTCTATTTTTCATCAAAAGTCTCCTCTCCTCATTCAATATGCCTTTTAATATACAACAAAAAGGCTATTATAGCAATAACTAATTTATATAACGCATCTGAAATCTGGTCTTAGAGAGTGCCCCGAATTTCCGGTGGCAATATAGTCTATGCGAAACTGATCGTTGTGCTTATTCAGCATTGGCTCCGGTTAGTTGTGGGGTGGCGGTGTTTGCAGCATTGGCTCACGAAAGTGACAAAACTTGTTGCTACCTACGCGCGCACACTTGCAATAAGTTTTCGCACTTCTCTTCTGCACTGCGGCAAACTTGTGATGAAATAAAACGGGCTTTTCAAAACGCGTGCTACATTGAGAGGCACGCAAGCAGAAACACAACATTAAAACATCTTGAAAATGCCATACAAAATTACTCAATTGACGCATAAGGTGCGGTTAGGAAACCGCACCTTATGCGTCAATTGAGCGTGCCTCCAGGCCCAGTAGGTTCGGTTTGTAACCGAACCGGACCGAGCCCAGGCGAATCCTGGGTGTTTTGTTGAGCAGCACTGCTTAGTGGACAGGATAGGTAGAGGTTTTTGCGTAGTCTCCGGTTCGGTTACAAACCGAACCTACCGGCCTGGGCATTCAGTGCATAATTCTTTTCTTAAATTGACGCATAAGGTGCGGTTAGGAAACCGCACCTACTGTACCTGGCAAATCGGGATTAAGTGAGTTCTTCACCTACAATGAGTCTATATGCTTCTCTGTATTTTTCACTCGTTTTTGTAATAACGGTATCTGGCAATTCAGGTGCAGGGGGTTGTTTGTTCCAACCGATTTCAGAGAGGTAATCCCGAACGAATTGCTTATCAAAGCTCTGCTGCGGTTTCCCAGGTTCATACAGATTTGCCGGCCAAAAACGGGACGAATCTGGCGTGAAAACCTCATCTATAAGTATCAACTCACCATCACATTGCCCAAATTCAAATTTTGTGTCACACAGGATGATACCTGAGTTTTCAGCATGCTGACTTGCAGCTTTGAATAGCGCAAAACTAATGTCAATGAGTTTATCAGTGAGGTCAGTTCCAACCTGATTTCGCATTTCATCAATAGTCATAGGTTCGTCATGTTCACCTTGTTCCGCTTTTGTTGTGGGTGTAAAAAGGAGTTCTGGTAGACGTTCCGATTCGCGTAACCCCGATGGGAGTTTCTGTCCACATATTTCTCCTGTCTTCTGATACGAAGCCCATCCTGAACCGGCAAGATAACCGCGTACAACGCATTCAACATCAACACGTTCCGCTTTACGGACAAGCATTGAACGTCCTTCTAATAGGTTCACATCAGCCTGCAATGCGTCTGGATATTCTTCAACTTCTGTGGCTATAACATGATTATCTACAACAGATTTGGTATAATTGAACCAGAATTTGGACAATCCGGTTAAAACTTTTCCCTTATCAGGAATACCGTTCGGTAGGACGACATCAAATGCAGATATTCGATCTGTAGAGATAATCAGAAACTCATCTCCGAGGTCGTAAAGATCGCGGACTTTTCCGCGATGCGCTGGCGTATAGTTTGTTAAATTGGTGGACGTAATAACATTTTGAGACATATTTTTCTCCCAGATTTTATATTTTAATTATTCGTTCAACATATTTTGAAGAACAGTAGCCGTTTTGTTTTGAACATCAATTTTTAGAGTTTTATCAACTTCTTGTTTTGCCAATTGTCTCTCTCCGAGATAGAAATAGCAAGCCGCCTTCAGTGCATATAATTCAGCGTTAGAATCATAATCATGCCGATAGAGGTACTGTGCATCAGCTTGTAGCGCGTTATCAATCGCTCGGATGGCATCGGTGAAATCAGAACTATCTTTGTAACGTAAATAAAGCACATTTGCTAAGCCTACCCACGCATCAGCATTAGATGCGTCGTAACGCAGCGCATTTTGGAATGCTTCTTGTACCAATGGTAGTGTGAGCGAAAGGCTTAGGTGGCTCCATCCAACGCCATTATGTGCATCAGCGAATTCTGGATCAATATTGAGCGCACGTTCAAAACTGAGCAGTGCTTGTGTATAGTCGCCCAACTTGTAAGCATGCCACCCTTGTTGAGTGTGACTCAAGGCAGTGGCAGCATCAGTTTCCCCGTCGTTTGAACAACCGCCCAGCATTAGAAGTGATAAAACGAATATAAAGGTTGCGGGAATTGTCCAAATAGAGCGCATCATAAAATTTCTGACACCGACAATTATAGTAAAATCTATAATTACTTGCACACAATTGTAGAGCAAACTTTATGAAGATTAAGTTTTTAATTGGGTAATTCTAATTTTCCCCAAACCCGGTAGGTGCGGTTTCTAACCGCACTGGATATTTCCACGAATTACCCAATTTATTTTTTAATCTTCATTTAGTTTGCTACACTACTGCACAAACTAAAAGTTTGTGCTACAACACAGTCTGGCGGTTTAGGTCCCACGGACCAAAAGTGTATATATATTTTGGATTCTACTATAAATCTTGTTTTTCTATTCCGTTTTCAAGGTTGACAATAATGGACTTCTTAGTGCTACAGCAACGGCAATACTATTTGCAATTATACCAAATCCGAAGATGAATAACAAGGTAATCGTGAGCGATAGCCATGGAAATGCGGGCAAGTGCCCTTGTGAACCGAGAATCGCAACGAATCCAGCAATAATCCCAATGAGCATCCCAATTGTCAGGAGAAAGCAGCTTTCAACGAACAATATTTTGGAAAGCAGTTGTCGCCGGAAGCCGAACGCGCGCAAGGTTGCTAATTCACCTTGCCGTTCAATAATATTTCTGAATAGAACCAGTGCTAAGCCGAATGTGCCGAGTAGTACTCCCAATCCTCCAAGACTTTGGAAAGTGGAGATATAGGTATTTTCAACAGCGCGGAAACTTGCCAGACGTTCTGATGCTGACGTAACGTCAAAACCGTAGTCTTCCAACGTTTTCTCAAGCGTCTGCAATGTTTCTTCTCGCAATTCAGGTGGGGTTTTAATCAGAAAAAATTGATATCCACTTTGACTCGGAAAGTATTTCGTAAAATCAGATTCGGAGATTATTAATTGGCTTTGAAAAAGACTATTTTCAACCGTTTCAAGTTCTAACAATAAAGATTTTCCAAATTCGTCTTGAATCAGAAAATCTTCCTTAGGATTATGGTGTAAAATCCAACGCAGCGACTTCTCATCGCCGATTGCATGTATTTTTCCTTGTTGATCGTTTTCCAATTTTAGCATTTGCCACGGCTCCCTGTTTAGCATTGCATCCGATGCACCCAAAATCTGCGGTTTCTGAGGTTGATAGAGATTAAGACAACTCACATCTTCCCCCGGTAAAACACGAAATGGAACAACAACAGACTTGGACAGTAATTCCGATTCTCCTGTATCAAAACCAAGTTCAAGCCTACCATCAGGTGTATTTAGACTGTGGTGTAATGGCAGTGAAGATTCGGCCACAAAAGCGTATTCTGTTTCTGGCAGTGCATCATGTCGATTTGCGCCAACAGCCACGATGATACAACATGCTAAACTTATTGTCGTAACACAGGTTTTGCTTCTTGCAGGTTGTCGGGCAGCATTTTTAAGAGCAAATTGAACTCTACTTAATTGTTTTGAAACCTGTTGTGAACTTAACCATTTTGAAAAAACTGTCCAGCCAAGAGAGAGAATTGTAATCGTAAGTATAATAAACTGAACTACAGGATGTTCTATCAATGCGAAACATAACTCTGAAATTCTTACAACAAACGGAAAATATGTTAATAAAACACCAATGATGATTCCAATGCTGAAGAAAAGTGAAATAATATTGATATTTTTAGGGATAAGGTTGGAATTTGTTCCTTTACTTCTTTGAAGTGCCCTTCGTAAAATAATTCCAAAGCAAATTGCTATTAAGAGAAGAACAATATCTCCTGCCCAGCCACCAAAAAGGAGTCTTCCAACGCCCAAAACACCAATAAAAATGCCAACGACAAAGCCCGTAATTGTTGCCGCCCTAAACCCTGACCTATTAACATTTTCTATTTTCGATCCTGAATTTATCTCTTGAAAATCTGTTTGCCCAACAAGAAGTGATACGGTCGTTGCTTTACCCAATTTGCGGACAGTCATTCGGATGGAAAATATCACTACAAGAAGTGAAATGAGTGCGCCACTAAGCAGACTCCATAGGTTTATGTGTAATTTCATAAAAGGTGTGCCGATAGCAGGTAACCACCATGTTTGTAAACCGAATATCATCAATTTTGCATATCCTATCGCCAATAGACAACCCAATAAGCTTCCGATGCTTGTAATAAGGATTCCTTCAAAAAGGAAACGGCGGCGGATTTTAGGAAGCGTGTAACCTACTGCTTGGAAAATGCCGACCTCACGCGCCCTCTGTTCTACACCGATTCGGAAGACCATCCCGACTAACAGTGCCACGGCAATAATGATAAATCCGCTCAAACTGCT
This sequence comes from Candidatus Poribacteria bacterium, assembly GCA_965221425.1. GTDB lineage: Bacteria > Poribacteria > WGA-4E > WGA-4E > WGA-3G > MSPOR6. Next base: position 5,076,120 of record OZ244889.1, read on the forward strand.
AAACAGCATCCCAAAATCTGTGGAACCGGAAGACGCATTTAATCCCTCCTCTTTGAGAGATAAAAATTGGAATCCGATCTGTTCTGGCTCAATCTTTTTGAGAAATTCGGTTTCAAAAAGTGGTCTGGTTGCTTCTATGTCTCGTCCGGGTACCGCTCCTATCCGAATAGTAGTGAGATTGCCAAATCGGTTTTGCCAAAGACGTTTACCGACATCTAAAGAAACATAAGCTTTAGGCGTTGTCTTGTATTCATCCCAATACGTCTCGTCTCTGCTACGAATGAGACTATAGTCAATCGTAAAAGGTGGTTCCCATTCGGAGATGTCAGCTGTGTCGTGAATGCCCGGAAATTTTGGAATTAAGTTTGTGTCTGCAGCGATGTCCTCAATGGGTACAATGCCTTTTAGAATAAACTGTGCGTTTTCTGTGACGTACTCTTCTTCTGCATTAACACTATAGTAGGTGAGGTTAATTATATCACCTACTTTCACACCGAGATCGTCTGCTGCCCAAGTATTGAGGTAAATTTCAGACAATTCATTAGATGGAGTAGGTGTATTTAATTTGCTTGCCACTGTCTCTTGTTCGATTTCTGTTGTCAATCTGCTTACGAGTTTGGCAAATTCTCCCTTTTCTAATGGAACAGCCAAAATTGTTGAATATGGGATTTGCTCGGTGTTATCTATTGCCTCATTTTGTTGTGATGAATCAACAGTAGATATTGTGTTTGCGAGATAGGTGAATGTTGGAAGTGTCGGAATATCGTTTTCTGACGCAACCGATAGTGCTGCCTCTGACAACACCGGTTCAATAAGAAATTGTGTACTTTGCAAATCGAAGTGGTTTTGTTGTTCCGTTATACTTAAACGGAGGGTGGTGAGGCTTAAGGATAAATCTTCTGGTAAGATTGGATCAGCGTCAGTGGTAAACAGTGCGTTCACTTTACCAGATTGTGCGAGTGCTTTTTGCAAAACAGGGAGCGAGATGTATGCATTCAACGGGAGGCTTTGATGTGCATGAAGACTAAATCTGCCAGCGTTTTCAGTGGGTACGACATCACTGACCACTAAGCGAAGCCTTTGGATAACATCAGATACATCACGTTTACCCAGTAGGAATTCTGGATGAATTTCAACTGCTTGCGGAAAATTAACAAGAACTGCATCACCAATTTGGACCTTCAATTCGTTTTGAAGTGCCTCGTTGATAACAATGTCTGCAAAAGGTTTGTCAGTTGCACTGCTCAAATTCGGGACAGCACTGTTTTTCCAAAGACGAAAGAAGGTGTCATTGACACCGTAGACGTTAACCTTTGAAGCGCGTGTTTCGGTTTCAGCCGCGACAACTGTTCCATTCAGCAGAATTGCTGGCACGGTATGCTGTCGATTTAATATATCTGGTTTAAAAAAATGGTCGGCGAGGAGCGCGTGTTGAATTGAACCAAGGCGTTCCAATGTGATGTCGCGTAGGCTGCCCCGCATGGAATCACCAACAATCAACGCACCAGCCAGTACACCTGTCGCTACTGCGGTGCAAAGCGCAACAATAAGATAAATTTGCCAATAGTGGTTTGCAGTTCTCCAAAATGTCCGCATAATTTTAAGGTTGTTTCTCACCCACTGTTTCTAAAGTGCAAATCCCATCGGCGAGTTTGAGGCGATTTTCAAATCTACCAGCAAGTTCAAGGTTGTGCGTCACGACAATTAAGATGTTTTGTTCTATACGATGCAATTCAAAAAGCAGATCTGCTATAGTTGCAGCAGTCGTTGCATCAAGATTACCGGTTGGTTCATCACAGAGGAGGATATTCGGTTTATTGATAAGGGCACGCGCAATTGCGACTCTTTGACGTTCTCCCCCAGAAAGTTCAGCTGGGCGGTGCGACATGCGATCAGTTAGTTCAACTCGTTTCAAGAGTTCTTCTGCAAGGTGTGTAGCATCTGGCTGCTGTTTGAAGGCAAGCGTGGGAATAAGGACGTTTTCAAGTACAGAGTATTGTGGGAGGAGATGATGGTCCTGAAACACAAACCCAATCACAGCATTTCGATAACGCGCAAGTTCAGGTTCAGAAAGTTCAAAGGGATCAGTACCGTTAATCTCAACCTGTCCGTTAGTAGGCTCTTCTAATGTGCCGATAATATGTAAGAGGGTGCTTTTGCCAGAACCTGAAGGACCGGTAATAGCGACTGATGTGCCTGCGCTGAAACTGAATGAAACATTTCGTAGTACCTGTAATTTTCCAAAGTCTTTAGACAGGTTTGAAATTTTAAGTTGATGCGTTTTATCTGTAGTTTCTTGCATATTAATTCGGAAGGGAATTAAGACAACCACAGCACATGGACATGCTATATTATTGTGTGACAATTTGTGAAGTGATGAATTCGGGAATAGGGATGGCGCGCATTTTTTCACCCGGATTTGTTATACAACAGACTGTCGTAAGTTGTCCCCGCGCAATATCTTTGCCTTCATGGGTAAAGTGAAATTGGTATGTGAGTGATTTCGTTCCTTTTTTGGATATCCATAATCGGATGTCTACCTCATCCTCAAATCGCAGTGGACTGAGATATTCACAGGAGGCGGTAAGCCTGGGCCAACCGATTTTGTTTTCATCCCATTCAGTTGCAACACTTGTTCCTAAACTGCGTAGAAATTCGTGTTCCGCTGCCTCCATAAAAACGAAAAATCTCGAAAAATGGACAATACCTGCCATATCGGTATCGGCAAATTCAATCTTTCGTTTCGTTCGGTATTCAGTGTGCATTTTGTGTTGATTCGAAGTTGTTCCTACATGGAGCGTAAATACTCTTTTCTATTGTCTTATTCATCGTATAACCTAAGTTGCTACGTAGTAGCACAAACTTTATGAAGATTAAAAAATAAATTGGGTAATTCGTGGAAATATCCAGCAGAATACGCGTATGGTATTCTGCATTGGTTAGAAACCGCACCTACCGGGTTTGGGAAAAATTAGAATTACCCAATTAAAAACTTAATCTTCAGTTAGTTTGTGCATATTAGGACGCAAACTGAAAGTTTGCGCTACAATATTTTACCAATAACGCACTGTTCTCTCTTAAAAATGGCATCTGTGTGTCTAAAATCTTATAGGTAGCAACTTGGGTATCGTATAGTAAACCTATAACTAATGGGACACTTCTGTAGCATAACCTGTTAGTTTGATGCTCAACACCCCCGGTAGGTTCGGTTTCCTAACCGAACTGAACAGAATGCCCAATTAATTCTAAAGTCTACTATAAAATAGATTCAGTTTTTGGGAAACTTAGGCACATCCTCGTACCGACTCCACGTTTCGGCATATATTTTCCAATATCCATCAGAAGGATCAATCATGAGGATCAACTTTTTAGTGCCGACATCGCGATATTCTGGCCGTGTCCCTGATGCAGGTGTCCCTTTGAATTCTTGCAAAAACGTAGCGTCTGCAACAGCCCTATCCCCATTAATCTCCAAATTAGATATTCCAACCTGAATATCTGCGTAGTATGCGTTCAGCTGCCTCATTTTCTCGCGGAGCTGTTTTTTTCGTAGATAGATGGGTGTTTCTTTGCCACCTCGCACGGTAACACGGGTGATGAGTGCTCTCTCTGCGTAGATTGACATATAGGTATCAAGGTCTTTCTCCTCCCATGCTTTCTGCCATTTAAAAAGAATTTGGCCTACTTTGAGTTGTGTATCAATCGGTGCGTCACCGTTATAGATACCTGGCTCAGATTCTTCTGGGACAACGTCAATATCCGGTTGGTCCTGTTGAGAAATAGGTGGGGTAGTAATATGATCATCGCCTATCTCATCGTTTATCAGTTTCCACCGTCTGAAAAAGAAACCTTTCTTCTCAATCGTTAGTGTGCGGGGATGCGTTTCTATGATAGTTCCATTGCTCCTCACCGTAACACTGATATTGCCAGCTACGTGTCGGGTCTTTGAGTGGGCAACAGGGGTATATTTTATCTGGCTTAGATCCACTTCTAAATCTTGGGTCATATGGAAGCGAGCAAGTCGAAAATTATCTATTCGCTTATTTCGGGCTGACTTATCCCAGAGCGAATCGTACTTTCTTTTATTCTGAGATTCAAGAGCTTTTTTCCATTGTAATACCAATGGGGCAACGGGACTGTTAGTTTGAGTTGTCGTATCAACATTAATTTCTGCTTCAAAAGCACTGAGATCAGAACCAAAATCTTCACTAACAACCTCATCTCTGACAAGTTTCCAACGTTGTTGAATAAGTCCAATTTTGGCAATAATCAGGGTTCTTGATTGAATCAAAGGTTCGCCATCGGGACGGATGAGCATTGGGATTTCTTCAATCCGCAAGTAACTTGGATCCTGCGGATCCTTACGTGTCCTATTTACAGCATTAGCGATATTGACCTCTATTTCAATTTTCGCTTTAAAAAGGTCTGCGGTCTGTAGATAACCCGAATTCGGTTGGGTTTGTGCCTTTTTAACCCAGAGCGCATCATAACTTTTTAGGTTTCCTGATTCAACCGCATTTTTCCATTTTGCTAAAAATCCGGCAGGAGTTTCACTTGAACGACTGAGCAGAATGCCACCAACAGCCAAAATCACAACTAAAACGACGATAGCCCCCCATTTTAGGGAATTGGGCAATGTGAATTTCGAATTGTTCTGTGTAGTGTTTGGGAAGTTGTTCATCAGCTACCTCCTAAAATCCGGAAAATTTTCATAGATTTGCCAAGTTTCTCGATAAATTTTCCATTTACCTTGAACCTGATGAGCCCATACTTCTCGAATCCAAATATCAAATAAAGCGGTATCATCCTCTGTCTGAGCAGGAGACACTAATCGGCTTAATCTATATGTTCCGATGACGCTTTCCTGTTCTACTTCAGTACCATCTTTTGTTTTCTGCCAAGATTGGGCGTTCATCTCACGAAAAGCAGCCTTAACTTTATTGGAGTCAATAGCACTCTCATTTTCTTTGCTTTCTTGCGTAAGAATCTTTTTGACAGTAATATTTGGGGTATAGAATTCAAGATGTGCGTCAACGTTTTTGCTATTCCATGCTTTTTCCCATTTATTTAGCATCGCTTTGCCAGCATTAATTTGCTGGGTAGAAAGTGATGTTCTCTGTGTACGCGGCTCCTTATTACTCGGCAATTGCTTCGCGAAGGCGCGTGCTTGTTCAGCTGTTTTTTTAAGATATTCCTGATGCTCAGCTGCGATATTCTGCTTTTTGGCTTTTTCCAACATATCAGTGTAAACCTTAGCTTGTTCACGTAACTGTTTTTTAACAGATTCAGTTTCAGCAACAGCCGCCCGTTTTTGTTTACTTGAGGATTTAGCCATCGTTTCGGCAGCTTCAAGTTTTCGGGTAAGTTCTTTCACTTGGCGCCCATAATTTTGCACATCTGCTTCAGAACGCACCACTCTCGCTTGAATCGATTTTAAGGATTCATTGAGTTCAGCAACCGTTTGCTCGCTGATTTTCCGAGTATCGCTCAGTTTCTGTTTCTCTTTTTCAAGTTGACTGATAGTTTGCTCGAACTCCTTCTCTGTCTCACGAAGTTGCTGGATGCCAGTCTCTAAACCTGAAATTTCAGTTTTCTTGGTATTGATGTCTTTTCTAAGTTCAGCAATAAGAACATCTTTTTCCAGAATGTTAGCGTTTAATTTGGCATTCATCGTGTTTTGCACAGCTTTTCGCTGCGCAATTTTCGCATGAGTGATCGCTTTCGTCGCAAATCGAAGTGCATCAATTCCATTGTTCTGATTCAATGCCTCTTTTGCCTTTTCGAGATAAGTTTCTGCTTGCTCAAACTCCTCAAAGGCGAGAGAAGGTGCATTTACATCATGTGCTAATTTGATCGCCTGTTCTGCTTGGAGAAGTTGTGCATCAACATCTTGCTGCTGAATCGTTCCGAGTTTTCCACCACATGCGGCAAGAAATACTGGAAAAAGGAACAGCCCCGAAAAAAGAATCCGACTTAATAACTGATAGTGTTTTTCAAATAATTTCCTTTCAAAAGTAACACAGAATTGCTTCATTTTTAGGCTCCTTACTTGTAAAATTGTATTTTAAAGATTTTATCTATTTGGTCAACTTATGTATTCAGAAATAATACCCAATTAGTGTGATCTGTCTTGCTATGTACAGTTAGGAAACCGCCAAATCAACGGTATGAATACCATTTAGGCATTCCCCGCCTACCGAGAATTATCGCGCTAATTTGGTATAAGAACTGCCTTTCAATCCCAATCAAAAATTGGCAGGGTTAAAACCTGTGGTTGTGATGTTCCCGTTTTCATTTGAACAAGTGCTTCTTTAATTGCTGTTGCACGCGTTTTGCCGACACCTTCAACGTTTTGCAGCGCGTCAATGTTTGATGTGATAATTGCATCTAACGTTTTGAAGTTTTGAACGACATGCTGAACGATACGCATTGGGATATGTGGAATTTGACTAAGCATTCTATACCCGCGCGGTGCTAACGTTTCTACATAGTCCCTAAAATCCTGCGGATAACCAAGTGCTTCACTTATATTGCTCTCCGCAGCTAAATCAGGCGCATCAAGTCCAAAAACATGTTCATACGCTTGATATTCACTTTTTTCTCTATAATAGTCCTTGATGATGAGTAAAGCTCTTTCGATCTCTGTTGATAATTCTGAAGGTATGAGTTGAAGAGATTGCGCCTCTGTACCTAATTCAATCCGGTACCTGTTAAGTTCATGTTCTGTGCGTCTAACCCGTTCACATACTTGAATTGCCGTAATTACATTTGATAAAGTGACTGTGCCGTTGAGTTCTGCCCAATTCAGTGTTGCGACAATGTGCTGCATAGTTTTGACATATTGCCTGAGCGCAAGCATAGCTTGGTTGGCACCAGAGATTAAAACTGGGCGTTCACGAAAAATATAACGTTGGTTGCCTGTGTATAGGGTAAGCGTATTCCGACGCCTTGAAACAGCAAGTACAATATGCCCTGTCTCTTTAGCAAATTTTTCTGCTGCTCGATGACGTAATCCTGTTTCATTAGAGACAATGGCGGTGTTTAACATTAGTGTGACATTCGCGCGGACAATACGTTTCATATCCGATGAGAGGATAATAGCACCATCCATTTTTGCTAATTCAGATAGGCGTGTAGGCGTATATGAGCAATTTATCCGAAAACCTCCCTCTGTCAAATTTAAGATTTCAGGGGTATCCCCAACAACGATCAAACCTCCCGTGTTGGACTGGATAATAAAATCAATACCTTCGCGAAGAGAAGTACCGGGAGATAGTAGTTTCAAAGTGGCTACGAGTTCGCGTTCTTTGTGATTTTCAGTCGGAATTCTGAGCACTACTTTCACCTCCCATTAGTAACAGTTTAAAGTAACACATGAAAGTGTGTTATGTCAAGGTAATCTTGCCAAACTTTTACGATAAATCCCTATAGGGCATTATTCGCGTAAATTGTGTAGCGCAAACTTCTGTTTGCGCACTGATATGCACAATCTAACAGGTTGTGCTACAAGGTGGCAACTTGGGTTATATAACGTGTTTTGTTATTATTTTAAGTTCACATGAAAAAGGAAGTGAAAATATTTCACTTGACTTCCGGTTCAAATTCATGTATCATGAATTTGTTCGGGAAGAAAGATTTTCGAAATTATTTACTTTTTCTCTTAATTAAAACATTGATAAAGTTACTCAGTTACCTATTTGTAACGCTTAAAACTAATAAAAGAAACGAATAATTGAACTTTAGCCAGAAAGGTCTCAGTAACCTTGATTAATTTATGGTAAAACCTATAATTAATGGGACACTTCTGTAGCACAAACTGTTAGTTTGTGAGGATACGGACACAAACTAACAGTTTGATGCTCAACACCCCTGGTAGGTTCGGTTTCCTAACCGAACCGATCCTAATGTCCAATTAATTCTAAAGTCTACTATATATCTATCAGAGGATCGCATATATGGAAGAATGGAAACAACTTGTTCGGGACACTGTTAACACACCTGAAAAACTTGCAGCTGTATTTGATGTTGATGTAGAGGAGATGCGGCGTATTCATAAAGAATTTCCGATCCGCATCAATCCATATTATCTCAGTCTGATAGAGAAGCCTGGAGACCCAATTTGGAAACAAGTAGTCCCTGATACTCGTGAGTTAATCAGCACAGGTGTAGAGGATCCGCTTCACGAAGAAGACGACAGTGAAGTGCCAAATGTCACGCACCGATACCCTGACCGTGCACTCTTTTATGTCAATTATATGTGTCCCATCTATTGCCGCTTTTGCACCCGCAAACGGAAAGTCGGTGATCCTCACTCAATTTCAGAAAACAATATTGAGACAGGTCTTGCCTATATTCGATCTCACCCAGAGATTCGTGATGTCATAATTTCGGGCGGTGACCCCCTGATGTTGACAGATAAAAAAATTGAGACGATTGTCGGTGGATTACGGGCTATAGAACATTTAGAGATCATCCGCATCGGTTCACGAGTGCCGGTAACATTGCCACAGCGTATTACCCCTGAATTATGCGCAATTTTGAAAAAGTATCACCCTTTTTATATTAACACACACTTTAACCACCCACGAGAAATTACACCTGAAACGGAAAAAGCATGCGGCATGTTAGCTGATGCAGGGATTCCACTTGGTAATCAGGCGGTACTGCTAAAAGGTGTGAACGATGATCCCGCAGTGATGGTAGAGCTGATGAAAGGTTTGTTGCGAATTCGTGTGAAACCGTATTATATCTATCAGGCGGACCTTGTTGTCGGGACTGACCATTTCCGAACAGCGGTTAAAACTGGGTTAGACATTGTGTCTGCATTACGCGGGCATATCTCTGGACTCGGCGTGCCGCACTATGTGATTGACGCGCCGGGCGGTGGTGGAAAAATAGCATTAATGCCCGATCCTGTTGTCGCTTTTGATGACGATGAAATCCAACTCCGTAACTATGAGGGGAATGTTTATAGCTATCCGAGTATGCCCTTCTTTGATGAAGATTGGTAAGACATCATATCTTTTTCTATTCGTTTTCGTCCTCCTTTTTTGTGTCTCTATTTAGAAATGGTGTGAGTAGATCAATCGGAATTGGAAATATGACGGTTGAATTTTTCTCCGCGCTTACTTCTACTAATGCTTGAAGGAATCGTAGTTGTACAGAGGTGGGTGTTTTACTTAGGATCTCAGCTGCGTTGGTTAGGATGTCTGCAGACTCAAATTCTCCTTCTGCATGCACGACTTTTGCTCTACGTTCCCGTTCTGCCTCCGCTTGTTTTGCCATCGCGCGCTGCATTTCTACTGGCAGATCGACGTGCTTGATTTCCATTGATTGTACTTCAACCCCCCACGGTTCACACTGCTTTTTGATAATTTCCTCTAAATCTTGGTTCAGTTTATCTCGTTCAGATAATAGGTCATCAAGTTCTGCCCGTCCAAGTACGCTGCGGAGTGTTGTTTGTGCGATCTGACTAATTGCAAAACCGAAGTCTTCTACTTCAATTACAGCCCTATCGGGTTCGGTTACTCGGAAGGTCAGGACTGCGTTGACACTAACGGAAACGTTATCTTTCGTAATCACATCTTGCGGTGTAACATCATTGACAATAACGCGTAGACTCACCCGTTGCATTCGCTCAATCCAGAACGGTATCATTAGGACGAGGCCGGGACCGCGTGTGTTGGTGAAACGCCCCAATCGAAAGATCACAGCGCGTTCATATTCTTTGAGTATCCGAATGCTTGTCGCAAACATAATAATAACACCAATTGCAATGGCAAAATGGTATGGTTGAATTCCTTGTGGCATTCTCTGTATTCCTTTCTAACCGTTATATCCAGTAATATCGCGAATTTTATTAAAAAAAGCACGTTTACGCGGCGTGTTAATTTGCCATTGCACTGGTACAGATTGGTATCCGTGGTGATAGTCATTTTCTCCTGGATCAAAATAACCCCATGAAGCGTATTGACTAATGGCAGCGATGCAATTATTTAAAGGTTTATCAAAATCGAAATGGTCATCTTCGTTGAAAAGAATCGGCATTGGACGGTAACCTGGAACGTGGCGTGTCTGTTGTACCATTTCAAGGATACGATTCGGATCGCTCACACCGTTACCGTGAACAAGCAGAAAATCTGAGGCGCGAACGACATTTTCCAGCGGCACACGACCACCCCCGTAACTTGTTCCGACAAGATATCTTTTTCCATTACGCGTTGTCGCTTTCACCTGTTCAATCAGTTCATGAACCCTTTCTGGTTGTAAAATTTCATGGGAATACCTAACGTTGCATTCGTTGTTAACTTCAACAATTACGTTGGTGTAGCCGTTATCAAAGAGCCACTGGGTTGCATTGTCTACAGCACGTTTAACAGCATTTTCATCTGTGAGTCGGTGGTCTTGCCCGAAATAGAAGTATCCGAGAATAACGACCATCCCCAGTTCGTCAGCAAAATCAATAATGCGTTTAAGTCGGAAAAGGTAATCTGGATTGAGGTTCCCGTCTGCTTCTATGCCCGAATTGTGCCACGGTTGCGCTTTAGAATAACCCTCAGGACTGCCGCCTTGCAGATTAATAGTGAATGCTAATACGCCGTGCGCTCGCCATGTTGGCATCGCCGCTAAAAATTCGCGCGTGTTACGTTCAGGGTCCCATTTGCCTGTGTCCGGATATTCCCATCGGTGTATAGTTTCTGGGTTCCGATCATCAAAAATGCCTTGCACCATGCGACTATTGAGCAGCAAACCTTCTATCTTGTGGCCTTCGTAGAAACGTCCTTGATAGGTGATTTCTCCGTTAATATAAAATGCATCGTCTACAATACTAACTGTTGTTTCCATTTTTCTCCATGATTAAAGCGATTTTTAATATTTTAGCATATTTGGGGGGATATGGCAATAGGTAGTTTTATTGGGTGTGTAAAGTTTTTGGTATTAACTTTTCCATCTTTCTTGTTGGAGAGGAGTCAACCGTGCTTTCCGCGATTCTGACAAAACTTTACACACCCTGAATTTTCGATGGCAGGACAGTGTCACTGATTGACGATAAGAATATTCTGCATCATCGTTTCTATTCCAAACTGGTGCGATTAAAAGAGGTGGTTGTAGTTGATGGGTAGGGTGATTTGCTTGTCTACGTCGGCAAAGACTTGGATTCGCATCGGGCTATCTCCTTAAGGGCGATTCCATCTATAGTGAAATGTATTTACGAAGTGCGCGTATCCCGTAATGTTTATTTTATCATAATACCACGTTGTAAGCACAGTATCAAGTGGAATTTATACAGATTCCAGATTGCTTGACACTACGAAACATTTCGTGGTATATTATTTATTGATAACGAACCTACAAGAATTACCTTAGCTGTTGCTGTAATATATAGTGAACTTTGAAATTATTGGGACATTTTGATAAACCTGTTTTGGAAACATAACCGACAACAAAAGTTGTAGCACGCAAACTAAATGAAGTTTAAGTAAATATTTCGGTAATTGGCAAGGTTAGGAAACCTTGCCAGCAGCAGGTGTGTATCTCTGCTGGCGAGGTTTCCTAACCTCGCTAAATTACCCAATTTATTTTTTAATCTTCATAAAGTTTGCGCTACAGAAGTGTCCCATTAATTATAGGTTTTACTATAAAAGAGAGTCCAATTTCATGAAACTGCAACCCGCAAAAATATGGCAATACCAGAATCCCGATATTGATACGAGTCTCACACTTGCGGCGGAACTCGATATCACGCCACTGGTTGCGCGCCTTCTTGCCAATCGCGATATAAAGACAGTTGAGGAGGGAAAAACCTATCTCTATCCAACTTATGCTGATTTACACTCTCCGTTTGAGATGGCAGATATGGAAAAGGCCGTTGAACGAATTCGGAAAGCAATCAAGAACGGTGAGCAGATATGTATTTATGGTGATTATGATGCGGATGGGACAACAGCAACTGCCCTATTAGTGAATGCGTTTCGGCATATAGATTTTCCAGTCCAATACTATATCCCTGATCGGTATGATGAAGGATACGGTCTCAATAAGGATGCGGTTCAAGAGATTCATAAAAATGGTTGCTTATTGATGATTACCGTGGATTGCGGGATTACTTCGATTAAAGAGGTAAAACTTGCCAATGAACTTGGTATGGATGTGATTCTCACCGACCACCATCAACCGCCAGAAGATGCCCCGCCGCCAGCGTACGCTATTATTTCACCGAAAGTTCCCGGAAACGAATACCCGTACACAGATTTAGCAGGTGTCGGATTGGCATTCAAAGTTGTGCAGGGTTTGATAGACGATGAAGACTTTCTCACTTCATTGCTTGATCTTGTTGTGTTAGGGACAGTTGTAGACATTGCGCCCCTTACCGGTGAAAATCGGACGTTGAGTCGACTCGGGTTAGCAGAAATCAACAAACGCCGCCGTATCGGCATTCAGAAATTATGTGATGTAGCAGGTTTTACAGACAAGCCGCTTGTGGGTCGGTCTCTCTCGTTTGGGTTGGGACCGCGCCTGAACGCAGCTGGACGGCTGGACACCGCCAAAAAAGTAGTGGAACTGCTCACGACCGAGTCCAGTGAAATCGCAGAGCAGCGCGCATCGGAATTAGACACTTGTAATCAAGATCGTAAAAACATTGAGAATGATATTCAGGAAAGTGCTGTCGCGCTGCTGAGTAAAGATGAGAACCTTGAACAGACAAAAGGTTTGGTAGTTGCAAGTGATGCGTGGGGCAAACAGGCGCAAGGTGTTGTAGGTATCGTTGCATCACGGTTGCTTGAACAGTATTACCGTCCCATTTTTGTTCTGGCAATTGATGGCAATGAAGCAACAGGGTCGGGGCGTTGTATTGATGGGATGAACCTTGCTGATAGTTTGAATAGTTGCTCTAATTTGCTTATCAAACATGGTGGACACAAAGCTGCAGCAGGACTTACACTGAAGACAACAAATATTCCTAAATTTAAGAAGGCTTTCAACGAATTTGCATGTGAAAATCTCAATGAAAATGACTTGATTCCTAAGATGGCTTTGGATTTTGAAACAAACCTTTCGTCCTTATCGTTAGAAACCTTAGAACAGTTTGAAATATTAGAACCGTTTGGTGGGGAAAATCCTGCGCCCCGTTTCGTCAGTAAGGGTTTGACAATTAAAGGGCGTCCCTCCTTGATGGGAAAAGAGAAACAACATTTTTCAATGTTCGTCAGTGACGGTTCAAATCCTAAAAAAGCGATTGGTTGGCGGAAAGCACAACACGTAACAACACTTAGTAGACCCAATATCTCTTTAGATATTGCCTTTTCACCGGAAATCAATGATTTTAACAATACCCGTTCTGTCCAACTCATCCTTGAAGAATTTCATGTTAAAACTAAAGACCGTGCTCCAAATTTGGCGATCTATCCACCTACTGACATCCGTTCTTCTGGAAGAGTTATAGACCGTCGCAACCAGGATAAAAAAGAGTGTCTTTTGACGTTGCTAAACGAGGAGGCACCGTGTATAATATATGTGCAAAGCACTGAGAAAATGGGGCAATTGTTAACAAGCGTTATCCCTGAAAAAGCATCAATAATTGGTAGGCATGATGAGACAACTACGGCGGCGGAAGAAATTGAACTGCTGGAAAAACTGAAGAGTGGTGAGTTGATCGGGGTTGTTTCCGCTGAGGTGCTTTCAGCATCTGCATTGGAAGCTGTGCCAATTGTAGAGGAAGTTGTCTTTTGTCATTTGACTGCACAACCTGAAGATTTTTTGATGCGGTGTAAACCTGTGGCAAATTTCCAAAAGACCACATCCCTACATCTGCTTTACAACAAGGAATCAGATGTGAGGTTGCTGCAAGAATGGGCAGAACGCACATATCCTGACAGAAAGTTGCTTACGGTACTTTACCGAAAATTGCAGGAGACAGCCACTACGAATTTTATTGACATACAAAAGCTTATAGAAACGCTTGATACCAATTCAAGACGTGCTATTGAAACGGGATTAACTATTTTTGAAGAATTGGCATTATTACAAAGAAATACCGAATCTGGACAACAGTACGTCAAACTTTTGCCTACTGATAAAAGTAATTTAGAGAGATCAAAAACATTTTTGAAATGTCAATGGTTGAAACAGGCAAGTCAAGACTTTTTAAAATTTCAACTTGATGAAAACACGCAGCAAATTTGGGAACGGATAAAAGATGAGTGTGGAATCTCTGATTCAAAAGATTCAGAAACATAATCCAGAGGAAGAAACTGATTTTGATTTCCTCAAGACGTGCTATAGCTTTGCTGATAACGCGCATAAAAAGCAGCTACGAAAATCTGGTGAACCGTATTTCATGCATTGTATAAGAACAGCTGAAATACTCGCGCAACTACGATTGGATATGGATACGATCTGTGCTGGTTTGATGCATGATGTATTAGAAGACACAGGCATCACGCGCGTTGAGTTGGAAAAGCAGTTTGGGAAAAATATCGCTCATTTGGTTGAAGGCGTAACAAAAATCGGTAGATATAAATTTAGTGGTGGTCAACGCAAGCGGCAAGCTGAAACATATAGGAAACTCTTATTAGCGACTGCCGAAGATATGCGTGTTATTCTGATTAAGCTGGCTGACCGGCTCCACAATATGGAAACTCTGGATTATTTGTCTACCGAACAACAGCAACGAATTTCGAAAGAAACACTTGAAATTTACGCCCCTATTGCCCATCGACTCGGTATTTGGTCAATGATGAGTCGCTTGGAGGATCTCTCATTCAAATATCTCCTTCCTGAAGCCTATAGAGAAATCGCTGATCTCCTGAACGAAAAATTAGATGAACGACAAACTTATTGCCAAAACATGGAAACTATAATTCATGCGGAACTGGAGAAGCACGGAATCTCAGCAAACGTGAGGGGACGAACAAAGCATATTTATAGTATTTATCAGAAGATGCATCAGAAGGGAACGCCCTTTAAAGATATTTGTGATTTGGTCGGACTCCGCATTCTTGTTGAAAACGATTGGAATTGTTACAATGCTCTCGGTGTGTTGCATCTGAGATGGAATTATCTGCCAGATCGGGTCCGCGATTGGATAGGACAACCGAAAAAGAACGGGTATCAATCGCTACATACCACGATTTTAGATGATGGCAAGCCGATTGAGATACAGATTCGGAGTAAAGAGATGCATCAGGTAGCGGAAAACGGAATCGCTGCGCATTGGAGTTATAAGGAAGGCGTACCGACTACAAAGGAAGCCCTTTCAATTTTTGCGAATTATAAAGAGATGCTTGAAGACATACAAGATACGCAAGATGTTCCAGATAGATTCATTGAATCCATGAAATTGGAGCTCTTCCAAGATGAGGTCTATGTCTTCACACCGAAAGGTGATATCCTCGCTCTCCCTGTAGGTTCTACAGCAATTGATTTTGCTTATAAAATACACACCGACATCGGGAACACATGTTATGGCGCAGAAGTGAACAATGTGCTTACACCGATCCGTGAACCACTTCAAAATGGAGATCGTATTCACATTCTGACCAGTGCTAAAACTACCCCGAGTCGGACATGGCTGCGCATTGTAAAAACGTCCAACGCCCGGAGCAAAATACGTCATTGGTTCCGGGACAAAGATAGGGCGGATGCGCTTGAATTAGGAAAGAAGTTCCTTAAAGCTGAGCTGCAAGTGTCATACTTAAATGCTAACGATTATCTGAAATCCCCTAAACTCCTTGAG
This sequence comes from Candidatus Poribacteria bacterium, assembly GCA_965221425.1. Lineage (GTDB taxonomy): Bacteria > Poribacteria > WGA-4E > WGA-4E > WGA-3G > MSPOR6. The sequence goes on from OZ244889.1 coordinate 5,091,856, forward strand.
ATTGCGAAGCAACTCGGTCTTGAGGGTGTTGATGAACTCTGCATTCGGATCGGCAATGGGAATGAATCTGCTACACAAGTCGTAAATCGCTTGAAACCTGAAAAGGTAAAAGTAGCGGAGGAAGATCGAACAGCAAAACGGACAGAACCGACTATCCAACTTGAAAACGGCATTGACTTAGGGATGGTTCGGGTAATGAAATGTTGTCATCCAATACCTGGGGATGACATCGTGGGTTACCTCACGCGCGGGCGTGGCGTATCTGTTCATAGGGTTGGATGTGTTCGGTTACTTGATGAACCTGAACGGTTCGTTGCTGTCAATTGGCAAGCAGTAGAAGGCACAAATTACCCCGCCCAAATATTTATTCAATGCGATGACAAACCTGGGATGTTAGGAGAAATTACAACCGCTATCGCTAAATTCCAAGTAAACATCCGCGAAGGTAACTTTAGAGCTTCTACCGTAACCCGAATTGATGACACCGCTGCGGATTATTTTACATTGGATGTAAGTGGGGTTGAACAGTTAAAAGAGGTAATGGATGCCGTTAAAAGCTTAAAAGGTGTGGAGAGTGTCGTCCGAAAAATGTAAGGTGCTACGCCTCGGACGACATACGGGAAATGACTTTCGTAACTTTACCGCTTCGAATGCAGGACGTGCAGACTCGAATTCGCCTTGGTCCATCTTCAGTCATAGTGCGTACACGTTGAAGATTTGGAAGCCAGCGGCGTTTCGTGTGCCGGTACGATGCGCTGATTTGGTTGCCGGTGCGCGGTTTTTTTCCACATAACGTACATACTCGTGCCATTTTTAACGCCTCCTTGAAAATTTAATACTTAAAGAATACCACATTTGGGTAGGTAAATGCAAATTTTTATTTTAAAAAATCGTTTATTTCTATTATTACTGATTACAACCGTCTTATATAGCTGCGGGCAAGGGGAAGTTGAAACACCAAAACCAGTAGTTCAACCAGAACCATTGCTATATGGCACTGTCGCCGGAAAAGTCATTGATGCGAAAACAAACAATCCGATTCCTGGTGCTGTCGTGAGGTTATTCGGTTTAGAGGTGAAAACTGAAGTTGACGGCATCTTTGTGTTTCATGGAATACCTTACATAGATGAACAAAATTTAACTGTTCATGATCCCGATTATCAAGTTTATACACACACATTTACGCTAAACCAAGCACGTTTGACGGTCAATGCAGCGTTGATACCTCTCAAAGACCCTACAGACGAATTGAATGCGTATCTTGAAAACTTTTCGCACCTACTTGAGTCATTAGATGCGGAGAATCTCCCGGCAATTGAAGCACACTTTTCCGAATCTTATGTCGCATCTGATGATCCCGTTACGACTTTTGGTGTCTTATCTGGTGTAATTCCGCCAAATTTTGAAGGCGTAATTCCAACTTTCACAAATGTGTTTGAAACATACTCTTGGTTAGAATTTGTGTTTAGAGATAAGGTTATGAATATAACGCATGCAAGGAAAGCGTCGATTGAACTATTTTTGGATGTAGACTCTGAAAACGCGGAAGACGGTAATCTTAGACACCTTAATGCAAAATGTAATTTTGAATTTCGGCGTGAAGGTTCTGATTGGAAGATAGTTTACTGGCAACTTTTAACTTTAGACGTTCGCATGTAACAGGTTCGCTAATGCAGCGAATTCAGTAATATCTAACGTTTCAGCACGCCGTTGCGGTGCGATTTTTAGTTCTGTAAACGCTGCGTTCAGTCTTTCTGGCGCAGCGAATCGGCGCAACGAATTTTTGAGCATTTTTCGCCTCCCCCTAAATGCTTCCCGAACAATCCGAAAAAAATACTCTTCATCGTTTACTATGACTTTAGGTTTTTCATGCATTGTTAGTTTCAATAGAGCGGAATCCACTTTTGGAGCTGGAAAAAAGTTTTGTGGTGAGAGTATCCCTATTAACGCGGTATCAGCATAGTAGGAGATACCGATAGTCAATGCACCGTAGTCCTTCCCACCGGGTGGGGCGACAATCCGTTCTGCTACCTCCCGCTGCATCATTAGGACACAAGTATTAAGTTGATTTGTGTGTTCCAGAAGTTTCCACAAAATTGGAGTCGTTATGCCGTACGGAAGATTTGCTATAACCTTTGGGCGGGTGTTTGGTAGGAAAAGCGATGAAAACTCTAATTCAAGCACATCAGCGCGGACAATTTGGACATCCGCATCAGTTGAAAATTGGGTTTCTAATTCTTTATATAAAAGCGGATCAACTTCAATGGCTATGACGGATTTCGCACGTTCAGCCAACGTTGTTGTAAGGCATCCGAGTCCTGCACCGATTTCTATGACTACATCTGTATCAGTAACTTCACCTGCTTCAATGATAACTGATAAAACATCGGGGTTGATGAGGAAGTGCTGCCCTAACTGTTTTTTAGGGTGTGTGCGGTGCGTCTTTAGAAATGCTCTCGCTTGTTGAAGGAGTGTCATTGAATTTAAAATTGTTCCTATTGTAATACCTTAGAGTGTGTATTATACCAAATTAATTGGATTTACCTTCTTTTCTTGGCATTAGGCGCGTTTACAAAATGCCAAATCAACGGTAGTCTCCCCATACGCTATCGCTATGGGGCCCCTTGCCATTGGGCGAATGCGCCAAATCAAGAAATCAACGGTATGAACGCCTATAGGCGTTCCCCGGGTATGAATGCGCGTGGCAGCATGCGCCAAATCAACGGTATGAATGCGCGTTGGCAGAATGCGCGTGTGGCATTCTACATGATTCCCCATAGGCGTCAATTTTAGAATTTTGATTTGTATTATGCGGTATCTTTAGTCCCGTGAATCAACGCCAAATACGCGTTTGGTATTTGGCGGGGACGCAATGTTTATAGAAAAATGTTGCCCCTCCCCTCTTGAGTTCCGTAGGAACGGTATAGAAAGATAAACATATCGTCCCTACGGGACTAAAGTGAAGGATTTTAACGTTATCTATAAACATATCGTCCCTACGGGACTAAAAGAGGGTAAACCCAATAACCGGGTGTATTGAAAGTGAGTATAATAATTCTTATGTTTTCTTAAATTGACGCCTATGGGTATTCGCCATGATTCCCCTCCTGCCGAGAGGAATCGCGTTAATTTGATATTAGGCGGGCGAATTTGAAAAATAAAATTTTATAGTAAACTTTAGAATTAATTGGACATTATGTTCGGTTAGGAAACCGAACCTATTGAGAGAGAGCGCTAATTATGTTTTTATCAACTTCATAACTCGATCTAAGATAGCATTTGCCACTTCTTGCTTGGAAAGGAGCGGGAGTTGTTCACACTTGCCTGCTTTGTCAAGCAGTGTTACAATATTTGTATCCTCTTCGAATCCTGCCCCCTCTGCAAGGATGTCATTTGCAACAATGAGGTCACAGTTTTTGCGAATTAACTTTTCTTCAGCATTTTCAAGGACATCGTGCGTTTCAGCAGCAAAACAGACGGTTAACTGATGCGTTTTACTTTCACCAATTGTCTGTGCAGTATCTGGGTTTTTCTGCAAAGCGATGTTTAATGTGTCGTTATGTTTCTTGATCTTGTGCGGTGTATATTCTGCTGGCCGATAGTCTGCAGGCGCAGCTGCCATGATAACGATGTCTGTTTCCCCATATTTTTGTAGGACTGCCTCATGCATTTCCTGTGTTGTTTGGACATTGCAGGTTTCAATTCCTGTTGGAGGAGGAACTGTTGCATGTGCGCTAATCAATTGGACAGTTGCCCCGCGGCGCGCTGCTGCTTCTGCAAGCGCATAACCCATCTTTCCACTTGATCTGTTTGTTATGAACCTAACTGGGTCAATGTATTCGCGAGTTGCCCCTGCTGTGACAAGAATTCGTTTTCCATGCAAATCTTGTTGGAGGTTCAAAATTGTTTTTGTGTGTTCGAGAATCGCATCTACTTCATTCAAACGACCAACACCTTGATAGCCGCATGCAAGATCACCACTTGCAGGTTCAACAAATTGGACGCCATGCTTGCTGAGTGTCCCTATATTCTGTTGTACAAATGGGTTTTGATACATGTGTCCGTTCATCGCAGGCGCCGCGAGAATCGGACAATGGACAGAGACAGCGACAGTAGAAAGCGCATCATCAGCGATACCATTTGCCATCTTTCCAAGTATATTTGCTGTTGCGGGAACAATGGCGAGAAGGTCAGCTCGGTCAGATAGATCAATATGTGGTGGCTTCCAATCTTCACCCGTGTCAAACAGGTCGAGTAGCACGGGATTCCGTGATATGACTTGAAATTGTAACGGGTTTATCAAGCGGGTAGCGTTCTTTGTCATTACGACGTGAACAGAAGCGTTCCATTTGACCAATTGGCTCGCATAATCAAGCGATTTGTGAATAGCAATTCCGCCGGTAACACCTAAAAGGATAGTTCGGTCTTTGAGTTCCATGGAAAATCAGGATTACAAATCCTGCCTATTGGGAATACAAAAAGATTCAATAAAAGTTGGTGTCTGTTCAGGGATAATTCGGCACCGTTCTGCAGAAATAATCGCTTGAATTTGGCAAACCGTCTGCTCTACTGCGTTTTCAGGATTGATAACACAATAATCGTAATGTATAATCTGGCTAATTTCGGTCTTGGCAATCTCTAATCGGTTTGTGAGTTCTGCCTCTGATTCGGTTTTTCTGCTGCGTAGGCGCTTCTCTAAAATAGCGAATGATGCTGGAATCAGAAAAATCAGAACGCTTCTTGCAGGGGAAAGGTCCTGCTTTCGGACTTGCAGTGCGCCGTTCACCTCAATTTCTAAAATTGTATCTTTCCCTTCTTGACACGCCATCTCTATTTCAGATTTTGGTGTTCCATAGTAATGTTCACCGTATTTTGCCCACTCTAAGAATGTGTTTTGCTCTATCTGTTTTTCAAACTGTGCAGATGTGAAAAAATGGTAGTCAACACCCTCAATTTCACGAGGGCGTGCAGTGCGTGTTGTTGCAGAAATAGAAAGTCGTAATGTGTCATCTATTTTGCACAACGCATTAGCCACAGTACTTTTACCACACCCGGAAGGGCCGGAAATGACAACGACTAAATTGTGGTTTTTAAACGGTGTGGTAACCATTTCGGAATTGAATGAGCGTTAATCTGCTGCCTCAGCGAGTTCTAATAGCACTGGTGATTCAACGCGGATAGCATCCTTGATACATACCTCTTCACACAACTTGCAGCCAACGCAGTCTTTCGGTTTGACTAATTCACAGATACCGAAGAAGCTTTCAGCATGTTCGCCAGTTTCAGGGTCTTTGAGTTCAAGACATTCCCACGGACAGATATGGACGCAGAAATCGCATCCAGAGCAGAGTTCTTCATAGATAACAGCGATAGGTCTGTGTGTTGGACGACGAATAAATTTGCACACTTCACCGAATTGGTCACGGATTGCTTCTACCGGACACACCATGCCACATGCGGTACAATCAATACAGACATTCGGGTCAATGATGTGCAGCATATTCCGGTCACCGGTAATTGCATCCACAGGGCAATTGGTTAAGCATGCCATACACCCTATGCATTCGTCAGTAATATAATACGCCATAGAAACGGTACCTCCAGATTACTTATATTTTAACATAACTTGTTGAAAATGTCAAATTCAAATATTTTCGGGGTTTATAGTGTTATTTAGTTGAGGGGTGTACATAAATATTTGGCGCATCAACTTTGTAGCGCAAACTTTATGAAGATCAGGACTTACGCAATTTTCTCGATTTTTGCAATAATTACGGCTAAAATGGTGTAATTTTGAGTAAAATTCTGCATTATCAGCGCGTTTACATGAAGATTAAAAAATAAATTGGGTAATTTGGCGAGGTTAGGAAACCTCGCCAGCAGCAGGTGTACATCTCTGCTGACGAGGTTTCCTAACCTCGCCAAATTACCCAATTAATAACTTAAACTTCATAAAGTTTGTGCTACAAAATGTCCCTTTAATTCTAAATGTCACTAAAATACTCAGACTTCATGTAAGCGCGGTGATCGAAGACTTAAGCTTATTAAGACCGTAGATTCACAAGATAAATCCCACCTGCTACCAGAACCGAACCTGCCAACAAACTAAACGTTAATTCATCACCTAAAAGTAGGTGACTAAACAATACTCCCGATAGGGGTGTAACAAAAAAGAGGACAACGAGTTTACTTGCGCTATATCTCTCAAGGATTGCCGTCCACGCCAAAAAGCAGTAGCCTGCGACAACACCCCCTTGATAAAGAAGCGCTGCACTGCCTTCGAGTGTTAATTGGAATGTTGCGCGGTGTTCAAACAGTAAACTCAATATAGCATAAACCGGCAGACTCAAACTTAAGTACCATACCAAGAGCCGATACGGATGAATTGATTGGATTAAAAGTTTTGTCACGACCACTCGTAGTCCTAAGAAGCACCCGCTTACAAGCACCAGGAGGTCTCCAAGGATGTTCGTTTCACCGTTTCCGAGATCTGGCGCGACAGTTACAATAACACCGCTGAAAGCAACGATGATGCCTAATGTTTTTGTTAGAGAGAGACGTTCCCCCGGAATCCAGAAATGTGCAAAAAGTGCTGTAAAGAATGGATATACGTTAACAAAGATAGTTGAACGTGAGGCTGTCGTAAACAGGGTGCCCGTGTTCAACACGATGATTTGGGATATGAAAATCGCGGTAAGTAATAGCAGGTGGGAGAATTCACCTGGGTTTAACCCGAGCGGAATCCGACGATAAATTGCCCATCCACCGACAACGACAAGACCGATAACAAAACGCAAAAATGCTAATGCCATCGGGGGTATGTCAGCTAAACCGACTTTAATTGCAAGCGAATTCCCGCCCCACAAAAAAGCGAGGAGCAAACTGAGCGCAATAATCTTCGCGTTAGGGTCTTCACTGATAACATGTCGAATTGGAGGTGTCCCGACAGATTCTTTCCTATTCAAGGGAAACTGATGTCCTCATCAGAGGTCCTTTCACTGACAAATTCCCCGTCACATTAATCATAAGCACCGGGACGATGATTTCCCATCAGTCGCTGTTGGCGTTCTGTTGCCTGTTCTAAAATTGATTCATTGAACTGGAACCGATTCAGATAAGGTGGAAATTTCTGGGTTATCATACGGTTCGCGTAATGTACCTGTAACAGATAGCGGGTTTGGTTACTACGGTTTGCAGTGCCTCTATGCCAGACTTCACTCCTAAAGAGGACGACATCGCCTGCGTTGCAGAGGATGCTTTGTTCTTTTGCCCCTTTCCACTCCGTTTCACCATTAGGTCTTTGCCCAGAAAGATGGCTGCCGGGGACAAACTTCGTTGGTCCAAGGTCTTCATAAAGGTTATCAAGGTAATAGTGTGCGGTAGTGATGTAAATAGGCACTTTAACACGAGGGTCTTCTAAAACGTCGGCGGGGAGCGAGATAGGCACCCAATCTGAATGTAGCCCTTGGTCGGGACGGCCGGGCCCTGTCATCCATGCAGTCATTCCAATCACATGGCAATCACCTCCGTGAACGGCTTCCGCTAATTCAATGACAGGCGACTTGTCAAGGTAGTGTAAAAAAACGGGATCCCGATTAAAAGCATTATTGATATGTTTGTTAAGAAAACCTTCACCGTTTTCTGGTACGCTGTGCCTATCAAAACTTTCAGGTATTGCTGTTAACCTATCCATTGCATCGCGAAGTTCTGTAAGTTCTTCTGCATTGATAACCTGTGGCAGATAAGCATACCCATCTTCTTCCATTGCCTTGGCTTGGTTTTCAAGGTCTGGATACGCTGTGAGTGGTAACGCTTGGTTCATTATTTCTTCTCCTTGAATACGACCTTCTGAGTAACCAAATATTCCAATATATCTTAACAATTTTTAGGAAACATGTCAACTTTTTTATCGAACAATTCGTTAATAAAGTGCATCCAATCATGTGTTAAGGCAAGATTACTTAAGAATAAAACAAACTATACCTCATTTACACCTGTCTCACAAAATCTTTCGCATGATGAATTATAGTCCGTAGAGTTTCAGAATTTTGGTCCTATCAAATAACTTGTAAATAGATCAATTTATACATTATACGTTACAACGACTTGTTAAATAGGAGGGAGTGAAAAGATGAAAAGAAAAGACGAAACGCAGGAAAATACAATGCAAGAAAGCTTAGAATCAACCAAAGATTCAGCCATCCGTGTACCCGGTGTCGTTTTAGAATCTCTACCGGGAAACCTCTTTCAGGTGGAACTGACAGAAAACGATCATAAAGTTGTAGCATATCTTGCAGGCAAAATGATGCAACACAAAATTTGGGTGCTTCCGGGGGATCAGGTTACTGTTGAACTTTCGCCTTATGATCTGACGCGTGGACGGATTGTCTGGCGGAATCCGGGTGCATAAATTTCTATCTTCGGCAAACTATATGACTTTAGAAGGCATTATAATAAAAGCGCGTGGTGGGGCTTACGAAGTGCAGATTGGCAATCAGTGCTATACATGCACGTTGCGCCATCACGTCATTGAAGCAGAAAAGCGGCGCCTCACTGAAACAAAAGAGATGCCTTATGTTGATTTAGTTGCTGTGGGAGATCGTGTCCGTATTTCTCCTTCGTCTTCTACATTGAACACAGGATACATTGAGGAATGTCTACCACGGCAAACCCAATTCGGACGAACACGCATGGACGGTTGGCGGCAGGTTATTGTGGCTAATCTTGAGATGCTGCTAATCATTTTCGCAGCGCGGCACCCAACACTCAAACTGCGAATGCTTGATCGCTTCCTCGTTACCGCAGAAGCCTCGAATATAGACCCCGTAATCTGTATTAACAAAATGGATTTGGCAAAATTGGAAAATGTGCGAAATGAACTCAATTTATACGAACAATTAGGGTATAAAGTCATTTATACAAGCATAATGACAGGTTTTGGAATTGACAACTTACGTGAAGTAATGCGGGATAAGATTTCAGCCATTGTCGGTTCGTCCGGAGTAGGAAAATCTTCCTTACTGAATACATTACAACCGGGACTACAGTTGCGCATTGGCGAGGTAGACGCCCGCATGCACAAGGGACAACATACGACGACAGAAGTCATGTTGTTACCACTTGAATTTGGAGGTTTCGTTGCAGATACACCCGGTATCCGAACGCTCGGATTACTTGAAATTGACGATGAACAAGGATTAGACATCCATTTTCCGGAGATGCGTCCTTATATTCCGGAGTGTAAATACGCTGCATGTACACACCACCACGAACCAGCATGTGCAATCAAACAGGCAGTAAAAACAGGTGACATCAGTTCACTTCGATATGAGAGTTATCTCCGTATCTCTGGATTCACGGAAGGAAGGTATGATCGAAATACAGATAAAAAACGAAAAACCCGAACGGAACGACAACGCAAACGCCGATCCGGATAAATGGAACAGTGTCATTCAAGGGTTGCAGCAGATTATTGATAGAACTGAGCAGAAACTCAAGTATTTTCAAAACCGCCTGAAGCAAGCAGAGTTTATAGAGCGTCCCAGTCGACGGAGAATACTGACAGCGGAAGCACAAGTTGAAATACATTCCGCGCATCTGGAGAGTTTGCGAAGTGAGTTACACAAATTCGAGCGTCTCCAAAGCGGTGGGATTCGACTCCGGCCAACAATGCAGAATGAACTACGCAGAATTTGGGGATGGATAAATCTACCCGGTATTTGGGATATCCTATATACACAAAAAATATCGTTTGAAATCTTTACAGAAGACTGGCAACGTTGGGCAGAGAATGTAGAAACCTATGCACTTTCAATTGAAACGCGCAGCACGCGACTCCTGCTTGGGTTTATGCTTCTCCGATGCAGTGTTGATGTTGTTGCTGTGGAGTTTGTAATCATTCATCCTGGCTATCGCGCTCGCGGCTACGGGACTGACGCGCTTACGGAGGCAGTACGTTATGCTTTTGAGGAGTTGAACGCTGTTCATATCACCTTACAGGTTTCATCTGATAACGCCGCTGCGCTTACATGTTTTGAAAATGCAGGATTCCAATACCTCGGTTATACTGATGTAAACGTACCGGTTTACACAATGGGAGTTGAACGAAGTGAGTGGGAAAATGATGGTACAGATAATCCAACAGATGAACAAATTACATCTCCACGTCTGCATGCTACGCTGCAAGAGTTCTTAAAATAAGAAATTTTACAACTTTTTTCGTAATATACAGTAAAAAGTGCATCCGAAAATGTGTATAGGTGAATCATTATCATTTTTAATGGTAATGGTATCCTATTACCGCTGTATTGCGGAAAAGGAGGTATTTGTTATGTTAGCAAATCAGAGGAGGTGTGGCACTTAGTGTTACGCCCTTTGGTGTGGCACTAAGTGTCGCACACTTTCTGACCGGGCAGAGGTTATCCTCTGCCCCCAATTTTTAGGGCAAGAATCTTGCCCTGAGGTCTATATGCCGTTTTAGTTTTAGAAAATGTGTAAATTATTTGACTAAATAATGCAAAAAGTGCATCCGAAAATGTGTATAGATAAAATCATTGCGATTTTTTAAGTTTTAGTGTATACTTTTGTATGTAGAATACATGCATGAGATTTTATTAATGTCTGTTGACATTCTAACATTTTCCAAATTTTACATTCTAAATAAGGAGGAGGAACCATTATGATGTCTTTGAACCACACCACCCTTAATCTCAACGTATTGTGTCTAAGGCGATGGTGCCTCTGCCCATTCTCAATATATTAATTTGAAATGGCATAGGTACCACGCCTCACTCTGAGGAGTCGTTATCTATGTCCAAATTTAATCCCGATTTTTGGGAAGTTCCGGTACCACCGGAATATTTTGACCAACTGACTACGGAAGACCATCTCTGGTATCAGTCCCCTTCTGACGAATATACAAAGGCGCGTCAAGCAAAACGACAGAAAGTCCTAAAGCAGATTCGTCAGATTGTCTCCAAAGAACTCACTGACCGTCAAAATGATTGCGTTCAACTCTATTTTTTTGAAGGGAAAACGCAAGAGGAAATCGGTTGTATCCTCGGTATTTCTCGTAGGGTTGTTAGTCAACATCTCTTTGGTATTACACGGGATGGAAGGAAGATCGGCGGCGCGGTCAACAAAATCCGAAAAATGTGCCGCAAATTAGGAATACATTATCCGTAGCAGCTTATATATTCAGTCGTATAAAAAAATCACCGTGAGAAGGAATCTTAATGGTTACCTCTCACGGTGATTTTAAGCTGTTGCTAATGTTTTTTCAAGCGGTGTGCCTCTTGCACAAGATTTAGCAGTTCTTCTTTGCGCTGCTGATGTTCAGGCGTTTTTGAATGGATATGTGGAAGAACGCCCTCAATGGTTTCTTGAACAGCTGCTAAACTACTTCCCTTTGCCCAGAAACTTTCCCGAAGGATTTCAGCGAATTCTGCAACACCAACCGCAAGTTGAAACTCAGAAGACGCTACCTCAAATGATTGTTTCAGTTGATGCGTAGCGATAGTCTCACTAACCTCTGTAACACGCTGTGTATCAGGGTTTTCATGCCGAATAAAGACAGTCGCGAGTTTGCCATCGGCATTTTCGTGAAGTTTAATCTCATAGAGTGCAGTTACGCTATGCCCAGAACCAACTTCACCCGCATCTACATCGTCTTTACGGAAATCTTCATGTGCAAGTGCTCTATTCTCATAACCGAGGAGGCGGAAACGACTGACTGTTTTCGGATTGAATTCAACCTGAATTTTAGCATCTTTAGCGATAACTTGTAATGTCCCTGTTAGGTTCTCTACAAAAACACGTTTTGCCTCTTTGATCGTATCGACGTAGGCGTAACTTCCGTTGCCTTTGTTAGCGAGTTGTTCCATCAGGACATCGTTGTAGTTGCCCATGCCGAAACCAACGGTGGTGAGTGTTACACCTTCCTTAACATAATTGCTAATCTTTTTGAGGATTGCGTCGGGTCCAGTTTGTCCAACGTTGGCGACGCCATCCGAACAGAGTATTACACGATTGATGCAGTTAGATTTTGAATTCTTAAGGGCGAGTTTGTATCCGACACGAAGTCCTTCCTCAGCATTTGTAGCGCCATCGGGAACAAGGCTATTGATTGCCTCTAAGATATATTCGCGGTTCTTAATGCTGGTGTGTGGCAGTACAACACGGGCATTGGATCCGTAAACGACAATCCCAACCTTATCCGCAGGACGCAGTTGATCAACAAGCAGTGTTAACGATCTTTTTACCAACCCTAACCGATTTTCCATATTCATTGATCCAGACACATCGATTACAAAGGTAAGGATAGCATCCTTGCGATCGGTGTCAGGAATGACGCGCCCTTGAATGCCGATATGTAGTAACTGGATCCGTTTACCTTCGCCAAATTTTGAAGGTGCTCCTTCAATATGAACAGCGAATACATCTTCAGTGGGCGGAGTATAGTTATAATCAAAAGCGTTAACAAATTCTTCCACGCGCACCGCGTCTGATGGTGGAAGGATTCCATCACGGAGATAGCGCCGCATGACGGAGTATGAAGCGGTATCTACATCCATGCCAAACGTGGAAAAGTTGTCATCTTCTGTATCAATAAATGGATTTGTGCCGTGGTTTTTATAGAAAACATCGTCAAAGGCGGCACCGTTTGGTGGATTTAGTTGTAATGCTTTCAGGGCAGGCGTTGCAGCTGCTCGTAATCGTAATACCTGCACAGGAGCATTCACGGAAGGGCCTATATCAGCTAAAGTCACTAAACTATTTGATATTGGTAGATCAACATGGGTATCCACTGGCGGCAATGGCGCATTTGGTGTGCTAATTAAATATTTGGCTATTGGTTTACGTGCTTTTGCTTTCGGTGGGTCCGGAGCTTCAAATGTTTCTACACCAACAACATCTTTGTATCTATGTGCTTCTCGTTTGACTATTGGTTTACGTGCTTTCGGTGGGTCCGGAGCTTCAAATGTTTCTATACTAACAATGTCTTTGAGTTTCTGTACTTTTTGATTATCTAAGCGATTTTGAACGATAAACACAACAATTGTAAGAAGCGCGAAAGAAATAAAAAATGCTCCTATGAATCTTTTAATACGCATTGTTCTTACCTCCAAGGTATTTCATATATTATATTGGATATATGCAATTCGCGTGCCAACTTCAGAAGCACTAAATATAAGCATTCTTACAGCATAATATGCCGAATCTTGCACCAAATGGGGCAGGTCTCATTCATGCTGCACGAAAAAGGACAATAGTCTTATATCAAATTGACGGGATTTATTTTTTCGACGGTGCGGTTTTCTAACCGAACCATAGGCGTCAATTTAGCGGACCTTCACCCTGGTAGATGCGGTTTCCTAACCAATGCAGAATACCATACGCGTATTCAGCGTTAATTCACTCCCCCAAGAGCATATTGGGATAATACGGAGCGGTTGGAAACCGCTCCTACCGTGTAGTAGATACTCATAAAAGCAGATTCATTTCTTAAATTGACGCCTGTGGTGCGGTTTTCTAACCGCACACTTAGCAAGACGGATCACGTTAATTGGGTATTATTGCTTTTTTGTTTGGGTGTGAAATAGGTGTTCTAAAATCTGCAACCTTAGTTCTGTCTCTAATTCTCCCATTTCGGATAAACCAGCGAGATTGTTCGTTTCATCAGGGTCGTTTTGCACATCAAATAAGAGATACGGTTTTCCATCAGTATTTAATGCGATTTTCCATTCCTGATTTAACAACATAATCTCACCTGATATTTCAGAGATTGCAAATTCGCGATGTGTTGTTTCGGTTTTATCCAGTGTGGGGCACAACGATCTACCGAATTGGCGATATTGTAACTCACCACCTGCCAATTCAACGAGCGTGGGCCCAATATCAATCCATTCAACTAGACTTTCACATATCAGGTTGGAGGTAGTATTTTTCAATGTTTCTGGTGTTCGCACGAGAAGCGGTATGCGGACAGCACCATTGAGGAAATTGCTTTTGTAAATTAAACCGTAATCGCCATTCATTTCGCCGTGGTCAGAGGAGTGAACGATAACGGTATTGTCCAGTTCTCCGCGCTCCTGAATTGCATCAAGTATTTCACCTATCTGTGCATCAATGAGCGTGACGTTACCAGCATAATCTGCGCGTAACCTACCGACTTCACCCTTTTCAAATTTAGGATTCATCCGATTCATCGTATTATCTAAATTGCCCCGGGGGCGATTTCCTCGAGAGGGTCGAGGAATTGGTGGCGGCATCTCATTTGGATCATACATACTTGCATACGGTTCAGGTGTATCCCACGGTTCATGGGGACCACCGAAACTGACCCAGCAGCACCAAGGTTCTTGCCTATCATAGTTTTTCAGATATTGCTTTGCCTGCTGTCCTACATAGACATCAGCATAGTTTTCAAAACCAAGTGTTGAGGGACGCACCATGTAAGGTTTTGTGCTGAATCGTTCCTTATAATCAGCGCGATATGCATCCCATAAACCTTTCTCCTCCCACATCGCCGTCATGTGCGACAGGACACGCGCACTTGCTCGCGGTCCCCCGATCTCATCTATATCGTCTAACCCATATTCGTTCATCAAACCTTCTTTTTCGCGCAAATCTCCATTATGGGGATGAAGGTGTGTTTTTCCGAAAAGACTGGTGCGATAACCCGCATCACGCACTGCTTGCATCCACGTCGGTGTTTCCGCCGACATCGTATGCCCCATATTGTTCCAAACACCGGTGTTGTGTGGATACAACCCTGTTGCTAAACTGAGGCGTGTGGGAATGCAAACCGGAGACGTGGTAACGCAGTTCGTAAATCGGACACCTTCACTGGCGATTCTATCCAAATTCGGTGTCTGCACCCAGCCGCCGCTGCAGCCCATCGCATCCCACCGCTGTTGGTCTGTCATGAGAAGGAGTATGTTAGGTTTCATAGTTTCTTTTGTTTGTAGTCGCGCGATTCATTGCGCCTTTAGACTTGTTTACGGCACGCGGAGCGTGCCTACTACTTTTAAACCCAAATCTGACAACAGTAATTTATGAAAACTCTTCGTTTAATTTCGTTCAATTCCTGCGTCAACAAATGCTTTAGACAATGTTTGGTATGATAAGGTCGCAGCAGCAAGCGGATCATAGTTTTCACGTGCCTGCACCATGAAACTGACTTCCGCAGTGATAAACCCATTATATCCGTGTGCTTCCATCCTTTTAAGATAATCAACATAATCAAAAGTCCCTTCGCCAGGGATAAGGAATTCGAAATCAGGGTGAATTCCACGTTGGTCCTTGACATGTGTATGTGCGGAAACTGCTGCTAAAGCAGATACTGTTTCCTCTGTCGGTATGCCAACAATGTCAAAGTGGCTAATATCAAAGTTGACTTTAAGATAAGGTGAATTGACAATTTCAAGGAGTTCAAGCACTTTGTCAGGGGTATCAACGATTGCGCCGATGTGAGGTTCCATCGCGATGGTTACGCCGCGGGAAGCACCATACTCAACTAATTCGCCAACCCTTTCAGCGAGAAAGTCCTTTTTTGTTTCCCACTGATCCGGTTTTCCGCCAGGAGTTGTATTCACTGCGGGTAATTCACCACCTTGTGCAAGTTCCACTGCTAAATCAACACCGCCTTTAAGCCGCCACATGTTTTTTGCATGTGCATCCGCATCGGTTTCCAACAGATTGGAATGTGCTGCAATTGCTGGTAATGCCAAATTATGCTGTTTCAACAAAGCATCAATACGTTTACGTTCAGCTGCATCAAGCGTACTCAGTTCGGTTGTAAAACGGGGGATGATGGTTAACTCTATTCCATCAAATCCGAGGTTCGCTATATGTGAGATAGCAGTATCTATTGGAACGGTAGGCATTCCCCATGTGCTGTATCCGATTTTCATGTGGTTTTCTCCTTATAGGTTAAGGTACGTTACCCGCTTTCGTCAGAAAAGCGCACCAAAAGAACCAATCCAATCGTTTATGAGGAAACTGACACGGTGAATCATGAGAGCGACACGTCCCATAACGGTGTTTCCGAATGCCGCACCAAATCCTATCATCAGGAAAGCGATACCGATCTTTGAAAACCAATTGATTGGGCCCCGGTGTTCTACAGAAAAGAAAAAATAGGTGAGTGTGCAAATTACACCTATAACCATGAGGACTGCTCCGAAAGTATCCCAAGTGGAAAGCGTTCCTGCATTAATGTCAGTAAAAGGTTCAATTGTTCCGCGTGTCTGCTTAAAAATATTTGCTTGTAACATATCTGGAATTGCGGCACCTGCACCAAACCCAATAAGAATAGCAATAGGAATACGAATCAACCATGAATGACGTGGAGATAAGCGCGCAAAAAACAATAAACCGATGGCAATTGGTAATATTCTAAATAACCCCCAAAGTGCATTTCGTGTTTCCGGTGTTGTTTCCCCTGTTATCTCGGTCCAAAGCGCGCCTATTGCTTTAG
The DNA here is from genome assembly GCA_965221425.1 of Candidatus Poribacteria bacterium. Taxonomy (GTDB): domain Bacteria; phylum Poribacteria; class WGA-4E; order WGA-4E; family WGA-3G; genus MSPOR6. The sequence goes on from OZ244889.1 coordinate 5,108,336, forward strand.
ATAATGGTTCCCACGCTTTCGGTATGATGCCTTGATGGATCCCAATAACAATGAGATATCCAACTGATATTCCTACAAAGAGGTGTTCGGCAAATCGATAGAACGGGTTATCTCGGTAGAGAAAACTATAGATGCAGAGTGTTAGAAATGCTGCAAGCCAGATTCCAAAAATTTCCATCAATTTACGCCTCCCTTCTTCGATGAATAAAAAAAGCGATATTGCCTAAAAAAACTAATCCGATAATCAGAAGATGTGCAAAGGATGCCGTGTTTAATCCTACAGTCCCATCTCCAGAGGCATTCAAAAGTTTCTCATACTGAGCGGCTCCTAAATAACCGGGCATTAACCCTACCAACTGTCCTGTTTGCAGATAGGGGTACATCTGGGCAATAATAACGGCAGTAACGCCAGCAGCAATTTTTAAACCGTATCTCGTGTTTGCATAAATGATCCAAGCTTCAGTTGTACTACCAGAAGCAAGATCAAGCAACAGATCAATCTGATCATAATTCGTGATATTTTCCATCATCGGAATTTCGGTAAGAAGCGTTTTATTGTAATCGGTCTCAAAGACGTTTGCGATGTTTGTCCCCATTCCGAGTATAACTGGTAGTGCTCCGGGCCGGTAACCGAGAAATACATAGTCTTCACCATAGACTGCATTGTTTTCTGCTGCAATCTTTCGCATCAGTTTATCAGCTAAAGTTGGCGTATCATCGTAAAGTGTCATACCTATGATTCTCACGCCTTTACTGAAACAGTGCTGCATCACTGCTTTTGCCATCGGCTCCGGTTCCGCGAGAGAGGATGGACCATAATCAAAAGCCATCATAATAGTTGATCCTGCTGGAAGTGCGTCAACAAAATCGTAAAGTTTTTGTGTTGGTTCTGAGACCGTAATTGGCAACCTAACAGGAATCAGAGTTGGAATGATAACAACTAAAGCAACTAATATAAAAATTATTCGCCTATCCATATTCATGAATTTTTCAAGCATTGACTAATCTCCTCCACCAAGATACGAACGTTCAATTCCCAATATAATTCGGATAGATTGTGAGATGACTCCTAAACTTACGCCCAGGATAATACCGCGTCGTGCTGCGCTATTTGGAATATCTAAGATCCATTGGCGTAACCATGACGCACCGCCAACCAAACTGTTTACCCAACTTTCCGGATTGTCCGCCCCTGGGATCCAAGAAATTAGGTTATTCCAAACCAGATCGCCGACTGGCACATTTCCGATCATGACAAGAATGGCGGCGATTAGAAGCAGCGTTGCTTCAAATGATCGTGCACGGAATGCACGAAAAGCCGCTGAAGCAATAAAAAAGGCAAGCAGAGAAAACATTGTTGCATCCATTGGGACTTGGACATTGTCATATAACCATACAAATACAGAGTTTTTTGGTCCAAAAGGGACACCTACACAGACCATCATTATCATACCTACGAATACAACCAAACTGTACTGCCAATGTTCTGAACGAAAACGAACTCGCGCCACGTGGGTTTGAACGAGAGTCGCTACTGCCAAGACCAAAGCAAAAGGCGATATGATGAGTCCCCATTCAAGCACCTCACCGTAAACTGCTTGAGAATATGAATGTGGGCTGAACCGGGTGAAAATCATTGCTATGCCAAAAAGGAAGCAGAGGGCTAAAGGTATTTGTCGCTTCATAAAACCTCCTATCTCACACTTTGTAAAAGTGTAGTGATCCAGTTGATACCGAACAACTCAAGAGCGACACCAAGTATAATCGTCACAAAAATGACGATTTTACCCCAGTCTTGTCCTCTGAGACTTCCAAGAAGCATCGGTTCTCTGGAAAGATACGCACTTGCCGCATAGAGTTCTTCACCAATCAAGGTATAATCACACGCTGCGATGAAGAAGGGGAGTTGATGCTCAGAATCCGTTCCGGCAATTTGTATTGCCCCGATGGAATTACCGGTTTCAGCCATAAGAAGTGATTCTGCGTAAAATGTGCCTTGTAGGAAAACTGCTGCCGGTTTTTCACGAACCATCATGCCATCAACGCCAGCAGCATAAGCAAACTGGCTTCCGGTAAGATAGAAAATGTTTTCCTCGTTGTAAGCATCTGGGCGTCCTTCATCAAGGTAAGATGCTTTTACCATTTCACGTACGACGTTCATCACAATCGGATCCCTACATGGCACGCGTAAAGGTGTTTCATAGTCAGCAGTTCGTCGTGCAACTTGTCCTAAAATCGTCATACTGGCAATAGTTGCAACATTGTCTACAGCACCTAACCCTGTACTGTATAAAATGGAACGACCCATCTCAGTTGCCCTGCCGATAGCTTCGTCAACTGCTTCTAAGCCCGGTATACGACGGACGAATATCTCTTTCCCGCTTCGAGCGTTATAGATATTCCAAACAATCGCTGCGGAAAAAAGGAGCATGGCGATAAATAGCGGGGTTTTGCCAGTGTGATACCACTGTCCTCTTGCTTTTACAGCAGCAGTTTGCGCGGAATCCATAAAGACTTCGTTGTCATAAACAGCACGTACAATGTATGCGTGTTCCTTGCCCTTAATTATCTTGGAATCTTTATACAGTGTTGCGTCTGCTTTCAACTCAGCAGCTATTACCTCAAACTCTCCTGCATCACTGTTTCGTAGGATTACGTAGCCTACAACACCACTATCTTCAGGTGCAACATCCCATGTAACAGTGATACTTGAACCGTCATCGTTTGGTGTATCCTTTGCGGTTACGTTTGATGGTGCCGCAGGTTCTTGGCTAAACGCAAAAGTGCCGCATAAAAATAAAACCAAACAAGCGACTACCCATAAGGTTGTTTTACTATATGTCATATATTTCCTCTAAAAAGAGTTAACGTTAAAAACTAATAACATTGTGAAATTGTGTGTATGATTTCTTTATCTGTCACATCGTCTCGAATAATAACTTCACCAATTCGTGTCGGCAATATAAGGCGGAGTTTTCCACCAAGTGCCTTTTTATCATGGGACATCGCATCACATATCGCTTCGGCAGAAAGGTTAGATGGAAAAGTGCGTGGCAATTTCGCACGATTTAAAAGCGCGCGCTGACGTTCAAAATCCGTTTCAGAGAACATCCCTAAATTGACTGCTAACCGCGCTGCACAATTCATGCCGATAGAAACAGCCTCTCCATGTCGGTATTTCTTATAATGTGTTAATGCCTCAAGCGCATGACCAAAGGTGTGTCCGTAGTTTAGCACCATCCGCAATCCACCCTCTTTTTCATCTTTTGCGACTATATCTGCTTTGTTAGCGCATGCGCGCGCGATCATCTCAATTAACATCTCTATATCTAAATTCAATATAGTCTCAAGGTTTACCTCCACCATTTCAAACAAGGGTTCATCGCGGATAACTCCCATCTTGATTACCTCAATTAATCCTGCGCGGATATCCTGTTGTGGTAAGGTTTTGAGCGTCTCCACATCAATTAACACCAACTTCGGTTGATGAAACGCGCCGATAAGGTTCTTACCTTTCGGGTGATTTATTGCTGTTTTACCGCCAACGCTTGCGTCAACTTGTGCCTGCAAAGTCGTTGGGATTTGCACGTAAGCGATACCTCGCATGTAGACCGCAGCAGCAAAACCCGCTAAATCTCCGATAACACCGCCGCCAAGAGCGATAAGCGTTGACCCTCTATCCAGTTGATTTTCAACTAAGCTATCCTGTATCCGAGCAAATTGTTCTAACGATTTGCTCTCCTCTCCGACAGGAATATCAACAATAGTAACGTCAAACCCTGAACTCTTTAAACTTTCCATGACCAGTGGAGCATAACGATGATTGACGAAGGTATCCGCAACAAGCAGTGCTTTTGTTGATTTCGCGCAGGATTTCAGATATTCGCCAATCCGATTGAGAATCCCCGACCCAACGAATAGTGGATACCTGTTTTCATTGAGTTCGACGTGAAAGGTTTTTATCATTTTGCTCTTGGTGTTCTCACTGTCCTAAAATAGATTCTTTTTATATCTGCAGTGATTTCTTCAAACGATCTGTCGGTTGTTTGCACGGTATGATCCGCTTGCGCATAATAGGGCGCGCGTTCTGCAAACATTGATCGAATTGTTTCCATTGCATCAGGGGTTTGCAGCAGGGGACGGTGCGTTTGATGACTAACGCGGCGATAGATTTCTTCGGGTGTAGCCGTTAGGCAAAAAATAATTCCGTTTTCTTTTAGCTTAGCGACGTTTGCTTTTTTTAAAACAACGCCGCCTCCGGTAGAAATAACATGATTGTTCAGTTTAGAGACTTTACTAACCGCCTCACTTTCAAGTTCGCGGAAAAAAGGTTCGCCCTCTTGTTCAAAAATATCACTGATGTGTCGCTGGCTGTCCTTTTCAATGACACTGTCAGTATCAACATATCGCATGCGAAGTTGCGAAGCAAGCCTTTTAGCGATTGAAGTTTTTCCAGTACCCATAAAACCGACAAGGACGATATTCGGGTTTCTTTTGAGCGGTCGATCCACTTGTTTTCGCCTTCCTACAATTGCGAGCGAATTTATCTACTTCTCACGTGCATTACATACTGTTGCTCCAATTATAGCATTTTTCAAAAATTATGTAAAGGTTTTGCAGGTTGTGAAAAACGAAAAACTTGCAATTTTGAAAAAAATTTGGTAGAATTAGAATGAATCCCTTTCAATTAGGAGGATGTATACTAAATGGACATTAGAATTGAGTACTGCACATCTTGAAACTATAAACCACGGGCAGCCAGTTTGGCAAAAGCCTTAGAAGAACAATATAGTGGTCAGGTTAAAGAAGTGAAGCTTGTTGAAAGTAGTGGTGGTGCTTTTGAAGTATATCTAAATGATGAATTGCTCTACTCCAAATTAGAGTCACGACAATTTCCAACAGCGGAACAGATCACCACAGCGATTGACAAAGCATAACAAATAGTAATGGGCATGGTAATCCTACCATGCCCGTTCTTTTTTATAATTAACGTTGGCTCGGTATAAGAAGCAGTTTTTGTAGCGCAAACTTTTAGTAAATCAACGGTATGAATGCCTTAATGGCATTCCCCGTGTTCCACGTATGCACAAACTAAATGAAGATTAAAAAATAAATTGGGTAATTTAGCGAGGTTAGGAAACCTCGCCAGCAGAGATGTACACCTGCTGCTGGCAAGGTTTCCTAACCTTGCCAATTACCGAAATATTTACTTAAACTTCATAAAGTTTGTGCTACAAGCAGAGGACACCAAATCTTCGTATTTATAGATTTTACGAGATTCCTTATACAAAAAGCACCCACATTGGATTTTCACCAACCTCATAAGTTTCAATATCCTTGAGTAAACCACTCTCCCGATTGATACGGTAAGTAGCAAGTTTGCCGGATCCTTGCCCACCCGCAAATAGGAAATTACCAGTTTCGTCAATGTTGAAAACACGTGGCGTTGGTTCTGTCCGTTGGTGTCCCAAGGCGGTTAATTCGCCACTTTCTTCATCAATTGAAAACATTGCGATACTGTCATGCCCGCGATTTGAGACATAAAGGGACTTGCCTTGCGGGTCGATGTGAATTTGTGCGCAGCTATTATGTTCATCAAAATCCGATGGAAGTGTGGATAGCGTTTGGAACTCCCACAAAAGTCCTGGGGCATCATGGACGGTGTAGTCAGGCACACCTGACTTTGGAATTGAAACCTCTGGATCTCCTTTTTGGAGATTGTAAGCAGAAACACTTGAACCTTGTTCATTTGAAAAATAAAAGATCGGTTTATTCGGATGTTCGCAGTAATGGCGAGGTCCAACCGGATCATCGGGATTTAAATTTCCGAAGAAGTTTTCAGTTAGCTTTCCTGTATTCGGGTCAAAGTGGAATTGATATATTGCGTTCCGAGGTACAGTGTGAGGAACAAAGGCAAAACGGTTGGATGCATCTGTCTCAACATAATGAGCATGCGGTGCCGTTTCAATGGTTTGAATTAATTTATCTTGGACAGTTTTATCTTCTCCTATAGCATGCACGGTAACTTTACCAGCGCCGTAGTACGCTGCAAGCAAATAACTACCTGTCTTATCTGTTGCGATGTAGCATGTATCTGCATCAAGTTGAACTGTTCGCAAAAGTGTCAGCTGCTTACTTTGTTCATTGATACGGAAAGTTGAGATTTCTCGGCTGGAGCGGAGGCCAGCATAAAGATAGTTCCCGCATGGAGAGCGTGTTAGAGGACCGGGTGAACCACTGACGTTAACATCTTCTTGAAAAGCAATCGCGCCGTCTGAAACATCAAACGTATAAATAGCGATTCTGTTTTCTCCTGCAATGGAGAGATATAAATGAGATTGCATACTTTTTCCTCAATTATTAAATTTAATCTAAATGTTTAACATTTACGCTAATTGGGTTTTCATTTTTTGCCTTTTTTGAGAGTAGATTCAATCATTGCATGAGTCTTCGGTTCACTACAGAGACTGAGGAATACCTCATGTTCAAGGTCAAGTAGGTACTGTTCGGCAACATACTGTGGTGCTGAAAGCATGCCTCCAGAGAACACATAAGCCAATTTTTCAGCAAGAAATTGTTCATAATCGTTGACAGTACCAGCTTGCTTCAATTCTTGAATGTGTTGTTTTAGGCGGTTATACCCTTCTTCTCCTAACACAAATATCTCACGAGGTTGAGGTGATTGATAACCGCTTTCCCAAAGTGAAAGCGCTAATTGTTTGGCATCATATAGGAGGTTAATTCTTTGATGAGAAATAAGGTCGGTTTTGCGAAGATAACCCAGCTCTACTGCATCTGCAGCATTTTGCGAAACCTTCGCTTGACGAATAGTCTCAAATGCCATCAGGATAAGTGAAAACAGCTGCTGAATAGGTGATGAGGTCTGTTGAGCTTCTAAACAGCGAAACGCCATATCAGTAGTTCCACCACCGCCTGGGATGAGTCCCACGCGAAGTTCAACAAGTCCAAGTTTGCTATTAGTGAAAGCTTGCACAGCATCTGCACCAAACGCGAGTTCGCATCCACCACCGAGTGCCATGCCAACCGTTGCTGCCACGACAGGCTTTGTTGAAAGACGTAAGCGAGTGCAAACCTTTTGTAGATTCCTAAGCGTCTTTGAAATAGAATCCCAATTTTTATTTTGGGCACGTTCAAGTAAAAGGATAAGGTTGAGCCCTACCGAAAAATGGTCCGCTTCGGTGCCAATAACCATACCAGAATAATTCGTTTCAACCTCGTCCAGTGCAGAGTCGAGAATTGCTAATGTGCTATCCTCTATAATGTTCAATTTGCTGTGTAGTTCAAAATAGGTGATACCGTCGCCTATGTCAAAGAGGCTTGCTTCTGCGTTAGAAATGATCTGTTTAGAATCTGCTGTTTTAGGCGTTGACATTTCAATTGTTACCTCAATAGTGAAAACTCAAGATGCTTGTGAACGAATGATTATTCATCAAAATTGTAGATGATTTGGTCGAAAGAATCACGAGCAAAAGTGAATATGAAAACCAGCGGTTCGGTACCGATGCAGCGGACGGTGTGCTTAGCATTAGGTGGAATGTAGACTGCTGAACCGGGGCCGAGTTCTGCTTCACAATCGTCAATCTGCATGTGTCCGTTGCCGCTGATGATGTAATACGTTTCCTCAGGTTCATGGTGATGGAGCAAAAGTGAAGCACCGGGCGGTACCTCTGCTAATCCTGTGACAAGCCCGCTGCTGGGACCACGTTCACCTGTGATAAGTAGTTTCCAACGAATTGGACTTTTGGCAGCAATGTCAGGGGCATCCCAACTTTCCCACTCAAGTTCTGCTTGATTGATAAAAATCGGTTTTTGGGCGTTCATAAGTGTACCTCTGTGCGGATTTAGCATTCTCCTAATCGGATAATTCAATCAACCCCAGAATGACAATCATGTGCTGATTTGGAGCTGCTGTTTTTGGTAATTGATAATCTCAGATTACTATGCTATTATACTGGAAAAGGAGAATTATGACAATTCAAAAATTTCAGAAGCAAATTGAGGCTATTTATTACCAGCGCGATGTTGAGCGCGGCGTTCCATTAACATTCACCTGGTTCGTTGAAGAGGTAGGGGAGTTAGCAAAAGAAATCCGCAAACAACCACAGAATAAGCAAAGACTACGCGAGGAATTTGCCGATGTATTCGCATGGTTATCCACTTTAGCAAGTTTGCTCGGTATTTCTCTTGAAGATGCTGCGCAAATTTATGCAGAGGGGTGCCCGAAGTGTAATGCTATACCGTGCGATTGTTAACTCGCATAAAATAACGTATTTATCTTATTATTCGGGGAGTTGGCAGATTCCCTCAAATTCCAAAAGCGTAGGTTCTTTATTTATATCTAATTGGGATCGCCGCCCCTTAAATTTTACTTCTAATGCAGTGGGGTTGAGCAATTTTAGGTCTAATTGAAGTATATCTTCAACCGTGTTTGACAACTTCAAATAAAGTATAGAAACTAACCGTGCAAACTTTTCAAATGTCTCCGGGCTGGTTTTGAAGTGTTGATAGAGTTCTGGAATTGGTGATGTGAGTGCTTGTAACCTGTTTCCATATTGCGATGTAAGTTCACCACGAATTTGAGTCTCTAATAACATCTGATCATAGACAGTGGTTTGTGTTAAGGATGAACTGGCAGCATCTAACTTTTCGTCAAGAAGGAGGCGCTTAGCGCGCAAGTCGGCAATCTGCTCCAGAGTCATTTGCTCTAAAATAACAGGTTCGGTACGACGTTTATACGCACTAGCTACAGTTTCTTCCTTGAGATGGATTTCCCACACAGTCTCATACTCAGTTGAAATTTGCGCGATCTCCCGGAGTTTTACCCATGCCGCGTTTTCCTGATGTGCAAAAGCGATAGCCTCCAGTTGGTCAATGGAACTTCCAGCAGGTACATCGCGTAAACGCTTACGCAATCTACTCAAGAAAGCTGCTTGCGCTGATGAGTTAGGGCAAAGCGTCAGAGAAATCTCCGTTGAATCCCAGCATACCTTTTGAAAGGGAATGAAATAGCACTGTCCATCTATTGAACGGAACAGGACACATTCATTACCTTCATCTGCCGAGGCATGAGTGCTGTGTTTTTGGTCGTGTGCTGAGGTTACAGAAATAGTGTTAAGAAGGCGTTGAATGCCTGTTTCCCAATTTTCATGGAGATCAACATATTGGAGGTTTCGTAAGGTTTCACCTCCGCCGATGTCAATATCTGGGATCTCACATTCGTTCAACTTTACGGGGATAAACCATATCTTATCAACAAGTTTTTGTTGAAACTTTTCAATTGCAATAGACAGCTCTTCTTCCATGAATGTCTTGTCACGTGCGTTGTATTCCTTTGAAAAACATGCAAGAAAAAAATCTCCGTGATGAATTGCTTGTTGAATCGCTTGCTTCCACGGCGTGCCGGGCCCTATATTGTCCCTGTCCAGCCAGATGTGAATGTCGTGTGAGGCAAGGGCTTGGCAGAGACGATCAACAATAGTTTTGTTCTCATGACAATAAGAGATAAAAACATGCTTCATCTTTCTGGCGTGCTTAATCTCCATATTGACATGGTTGATTAATCGCGCTCTAAAGGCTTCGCGACGTTCTCGCCGCACTTCAGGCCCGCGACGAGCTTTGGATAGATCCGGCGGATTTTCCCGCGTGTAAGTCTCATAATCAAATTCAACTTCCTTTGTAGTATTCATTAATAATCTCCCCACTAGCATCAAAAGCAGTAATTAAACGTTGAAGTGGTGCTTCTTCATCAGAGTAGATAACTGATAATATCCGTCCACCTACGGCTTTTCCTACAAGCATCCATCTGTCTTCGTGCCCTTGTGGATCAGGAAGCACATGAAAGTTAGGATCGTCAAACGCAGAAACTACTTCATAAAACTGGACATTATGCTTCCTCTGGACTTCTTGATACTTGTCTGCGTCCCATACAAATCCTATATCCATGAAGCGGACTCCATACCTGTACACGATAATTTAAACTGTGAGGAACATCTTTAAGCATTCTACCACAAGTCTGTTAGTTCTGATTTAAAAACCGGTCGAAGTTGCCACCGAATAGATTGTTGACATCTCGTTCAATTTCTGATGTGGTAAGTGTCCATCCGACATCTAAAATGGATTGATATTTTTCTACTAAAACATCAGCAATGATCTGACGCGAGTGTTTCCACTTGTAGATAAGTTGGTCTAAGATTCGCGCATCGGAATGTTGTGGAATGACGCTCAAACCGAGCAGCTCAATCCGTTCACGGGTAATCTCCTCAATCACACTTGGATTGTTCATAAACCACCAACACCCAAATATCATTAGGTTTTTGAATTTGCGTCCAATAACACACAATTCATGTTGGTTTTCGCGAGAGAGAAGTGTCACAAGGAATTTATTGTCAGGATTTTCACGGAGAAGCGTCTCCAGACTGGTCAAATCTGCTTTTCCGGTGCCATCACCTGCCATTTTGAGTTGTGGGTTCACAGCTCGTTTAACACCAATCATTAATGCGAATGGAACGTTGAATTCACGTGAAATAGGTAAAATGCAATTATCAAATAACCTTCCGAGAACACCATCATCAGGATATTGAAAGTCAGGCGGTAGGGAAACAGCCATATATTTTGGGTTCATCCGCTGAATCCATGTTTCCAAAAAGCGTCTTACCTCTTTGTAGCCTTTCTCAGATGAGAGCGTTGGATCAACTTCATAACCGAGTCCGCGCAAGTGTTCATAAGCTGTGTCTTCATAACTGTTAATGAGAACATCCATCCGAAGTGCAGCTTCAAAACGTGTATCACCTATATCACCTGACTCCCACACTGGTGCTTCTGCTGGATCAAAAGGGTCGTTTGTCATAACAACTTTAGAAACATTTGCGCTTTCAAAAACAGTATCAATAAAATCTTCTACAGTGGTATCTGCAAAATAGTCACGATAATCTTTCAGGTTGCGAGAACTCACATCCAATCCTAATTCGTCCAGTGTGGTAACGACGCCACGGCACGCTTCACTAATTGGAGAATTTTCAATGAAAAGTGTCTGCCAAATCAATTCTGCTTGCTGCGCTTTTGTCATATTCCAAAATTGTTGATAGGAAACATCGACTTTGCGGAATACTTCAGCGATGAGATAGTGGTAGGTTAGCAGTTCATCAATTCCCCATAGCAAAAGTTCACCAAAAGGCGGACTAAAGAGGTGGGTGTGGATATCGGTGATTTTTTGGGAGTGAACAGTCTCTGAAATAGCGGTACTCAATTGATCAGTCGTTTTAATTTCCGTGTTACTATTTGTATTAGGATGGTTCATTTTAGGACTCCGGGTTGACTTTGTAGCGGATATAGTTAACAACCTCCTCAGGCGGATGTTTTCCAAACCGGACATAAACGCCACGGAAGTTTTCAAGACGTGTAGGTTTCGCGAAAGGGCTGAGCAGCACCCCGTTTTTGTCAATGTAGTAGCTGCGGAACATTGTCCAAGGACGCTCAAGTTTATAACAACATGCAGAGACAACGAGACTTTCTATTCCGCAGCTATAATGAAAAGGTAAAAAGTATTTGTAGAGTGGGCCAACCAGAAGAATAGTTGATAACAGCAGAACAACAATTGACTGAAATCCAAAGTAGACGGTGATAAGAATCAGAGAGAGGAACAGTGATAACAGCACTGACCGTCTCCAATTCTCAACAAGTGGGTGCACACACCAAGAGATTTCTCTTGTATGTGTCTGTTCGGATAGGGAATCAGACTCTTCAACGGGCCGGTGTTCTTCCTGCACGGTCTACTCTGTTTCTTCTTTTGGGGTGATAGCACCTTTTGGATCTTCCTCAGGTGTTTCTGCTGGTGTTTCACCACCGTTTTCTTTTTTAGTAGTGATAGCACCTTTCGGATCCTCTTCAGTAGCGTCCTCTTCTACTTTCGCTCCATCTTCAGCGCCAGTAGCTTGTTGTGATTGTTCTTCATCTTTTTCTATCGGTGTAAGGGTATTCTCTCCTGTTTCACCATAAAATCGCATCAATAAGAGCGAAATGACCATAAATCCGATAGCAATCCAAGTGGTAAGCTTGCTAAGGAACGTTGCGGCACCGTGGCCTCCGAGTACTGATTGCATGCCAGAGCCGCCAAATGCACTCGATGAAAGTCCTTCACCCTTACTGTCCTGTAAAAGAATGATCAGTGTTAGTACAACACAAACTGGAACAAAAATTATGATTGCTATAGTTACGAAAACTCCCATAAGATAATCCTCTCTAAATTGCTTATATAACTAATCCATTAAACTAAATTGAACTCTTTACGATTTCAGCGAAGGATTCGGCTTGAAGGCTTGCGCCGCCGACCAGGGCACCATCTACATCGGGTTGTGCCATTAATTCCGCTGCGTTTTCTGGCTTCACGCTGCCGCCGTATTGAATACGTATTTGAGATGCAACTTCATCGGCATAAGCGTCTGTCAACAATTTTCTAATATAACTGTGTACTTCTTGTGCTTGTGCTGGCGTTGCGGTTTTACCTGTTCCGATTGCCCAGACAGGTTCATAAGCTACAACGCTGGACAATAATTCAGCATCCGATAAATCAGCGATGCCTCCTGTGATATGATCTTCAATAACCGTTTCGGTCCGACCTGCTTCTCGGTCTTCAAGTTGCTCACCTACGCAAATAATGGGTTTCAAATCGTGAGATAATGCTGCTTTGACTTTTTGATTGACACTCTCATTTGTCTCACCGAAGTACTGCCGCCGTTCTGAATGCCCGATAATAACGTAGGCGCATCCAGCATCTTTTAGCATCGGTGCTGATACTTCACCTGTAAATGCGCCGCTATCTTCCCAATAAACATCTTGTGCAGCGAGACGAATGTTGCTGTCTTTTAGTACATCACTTACAGCATGAAGTGCAGTAAAAGTCGGTGCTACAATTATTTCTACCCCGGTGCAGCCAGTAACTAAACCTTTTAGTTCTGTTGTCAGGGCAACTGCTTCTGAAATTGTGTTATTTAGTTTCCAATTTCCTGCTATGATAGGTGTTCGCATAGTCCTTCCTATTTTAAAGTACTCGTGATGCAAGTTCAACGAGGCGATTGGAGTACCCCCACTCGTTATCATACCATGAAAGGACTTTAACCAACCCATTTTCAATTACTTTTGTGAACGGCGCGTCAAGAACGGAGGAGAGCTTGTTTCCATTGAAATCTGATGACACGAGATCAAGCTCAGAATATCCTAAGATTCCATTTAGCGAATTTTCAGATGCTTCTTTTAAAGCAGCGTTAACCGCTTCTGCACTGGGTTTCTTTTTTAGTTCAACCGTGAGGTCGACAACGGAGACGTTTGGAGTCGGCACACGGATTGCGAACCCATCCAATTTTCCGTTTAATTCCGGCAAAACTTTTCCGACAGCTACGGCAGCACCAGTTGTTGTTGGAATCATTGATAGTGTTGCAGCACGTGCACGCCGCATATCCTTATGTGGAAAATCGTGAACACGTTGATCTCCAGTATATGCGTGTACAGTGGTCATCAATCCACTTTCAACTTCAAACGTTTCATGCAGCACTTTTGCAACTGGAGCAAGACAGTTGGTCGTACACGATGCATTGGAAATAACGTGATGCTGTGCTTTATCATATTTGTCATCATTCACGCCGATAACGATTGTGATGTCTTCATCTTTTGCTGGGGCGGAAATAACAACTTTCTTTGCGCCACCAGAAACGATGTGCTTTTCAGCGTCTTCTCGTGCTGTAAAGAAGCCGGTGGATTCAATCACGACATCTACCCCAAGTTCTTTCCAGGGTAGATCCGCAGGATCACGTTCAGCGAAAACACGTATCTCATTTCCGTTTACCACCAATCCTTGATCTGTTGCAGCGATGTTGTCGGATAAGATTCCGTGGACAGAGTCATATTGGAGAAGGTGTGCAAGCGTCTCCGGACTCGCCAAATCGTTAATAGCAACGAATTCTATATCTAATGCCGAATTTTGCAACGCTGCACGAAACGCATTCCGCCCAATTCGACCAAAACCATTAATACCTACTTTAGTTGACATAAGACAGATAAGTTCCTTTCCAAACATTTCACCCTTGTAGGGTTTCTTTTTATGTCTACATTCTCTTGAGTGGAATTTGTAATTCAGTTACCAACTCACAATATAGATTCTCATATTAAGTCATTGAATAATTTGCAATTAAGTGATTTATCTATAAAAACTTTAATAATTATACCTCAAAATGTAATAAATTGCAAATGTGTTATTGGGTCATAGATTTAGCTTGACCTTTTTAGATAAGATATGCTATTATCTTCGTAAAGGTAGGTGTAAGGAGCAATCTTATGAACCCGAAGAGACCAGAACATTTGTTCTTCAAGAAAAAGCAGGTAAAAGGCGCAATTTATTGCGCGACCACAAAGAGAATATAAAATTTGTAACAAATATCAATTTTCAGAGGAGAAATCACAGACATGTCCTATTTAAATCCGTTACGGCAAACGTCAAAAACAACGCATCTCGCAACATTAGGGATGGGCCTGCTCTGCCTAATGTTCTTGTGGAGTTGCCAGTCGCCGGATAAGCAACAGGATCAACTCATTATTATATCACCACATCCGGAAAGTATTGAGACAGAATTCGGCAGTAATTTTGAAAAATGGTATGAAGCAGAGACAGGCAGACCTGTCAAAACGGATTGGCGGGATGCTGGTGGGACATCTTCCAATTATCGGCAGATTGTCAATGATTTTAAGCTGACGCCAGATGGTATTGGCATTGATATTTTCTTTGGTGGTGGCACGGATAGTTATCTTCGTCTTGCCGATGTGGATTTGTTGGTTTCATACAAACTCCCCGATGCCCAATTAGATCAGATTCCGCAATCGTACCATGGAATTGCTGTCTACGATTCTAAATTTCGATGGTATGGTGCGGCGTTATCAAGTTTCGGTATTATGTACAATGATCAGCTGCGTGAGATGAAAAACTTACCGAAAGCCACAAAATGGGAGGATTTGGGAGACATCGCTTTGGTCAATCAAATTGGTGCAGCCGATCCGCGAGAGAGTGGGAGTGCCCACATGATGTATGAGATAATCCTTCAGACGCACGGATGGGAGAAAGGATTTGCGCTTTTGACAAGATTGGGCGGAAATGTGAAGAAGTTTTCCGCTGGATCCAACGTTATTCCAAGAGATGTTGGAAATGGTCAAGTGATTTACGGGTTAGCGATTGATTTTTATGCTTATAGCCAAATCGCTGCACTTGGTACTGAAAAAATCAAGTACGTTTTACCAACGGATGGTACTGTTGTCAACCCGGACTCCATCGCAATTCTGAAAGGTGCACCGAACATGGCGGTAGCGAAAAAATTTGTTGAGTTCGTTTTGTCTGAACAGGCGCAAAAACTGTGGATGCTGCGCGACACCGATGCGGAGGGACCTAAATGGAAAGGGGGATTGAATCGTGCCAGTGTACTACCCGACTTGTATGACGAATTGGGAGATCGGTGTGTTGTAAATAACCCGTTTGCCTTGGAATTGTCGCCATTTCCTTATAATGCTGATAAAGGCAGCGCACGGTGGGATATTGTCAACGATCTCTTCGGAATTCTCATTATTGATTCGCATATAGACCTTGTTGATGCGTGGAAAACGATCGCGGCATGTAAAGACGATGCAAAGCGTGAGGCGGCAATCACAGCGCTGGTGGAAATGCCGATTACGGAGGACGAGGCGATGCAAGTTGCCGCTGATAAATGGAAAGACCCTATCTATCGCAACGAGCAGATTAAAGCGTGGGGACAATTCGCTAAGCAGAAATTCAAAAAAGCAAAAGATTTGGCCCAGTGATTGCAAAGTAGTATGCACACGCATAAAGATTAATTCGGTAATTTTCTGTCCAATGCAGGTGCCCCCTGCTGGGAAGGTTTCCGAACCTCGCTACATTACCGATTTATTTTCTTAAACTTCATACGAGATTGAAGACACTGCTCCAAAGGATTTGTCCCTAAATTGACACCTATGGGCATAAATTTTTGGAGGATGTCAGGTTCACATCGGCAAGCAACTCTCGTTGATACAACGTTTAAAAAGTCTACCGGGATGCCTTGCCCCCAAATAGGAGGTATATTTCAATGCCACACTCAAAATTCTCTTTCTTTTTAATCATTTTCCTATTAATCACAGTGGTTACTTTCGTTGCAGAACTTGAGGCAGAGGAGGTGAGTAACGAACAGGAGCGCGCGATAACACAAGAATTCATTACAGCGGCGCAAAAATTCGTAGAACTTGGCGAAATAGAGAAAGCAATAGAAATCTATGAACGAATTGTGAAAGGCACACCTGAAGACTTGGAATCTCGTGCTCAACTCGCAACACTTTACACTCGCACAAATCAGCACGAAAAAGCTGCGCAAACCTACAGCAAACTGCTTGAAGCTGACCCAGAAAACATAAAATATCAAGATGCGCTTGTTAACAGTTTACAAGCTGCTGGCAAATACAACGAGGCACTTGAAATCGCGCAGACTTATGTTCAAATGCAGCCGGAAGTAGGTGTCCATTACGCACGACTTGCAAAACTTTATGAGACAGAAGGTAACGAAGCTGCAGCCATCGCGAACTATAAAAAAGCAACTGTATACGAATACGGCGACAAAAAAATCTATCTCATACTTGCAGAACATTATTTTCTCAATGGGGACATAGCGGCTGCTGAAAAAGCATTGAAAAACGCCATGACATACACCACATCAGAATGGGAACGCAATAATATTGAACGGCAATTGGTTAACCTCTATCGTTTTCGCGGAAATTTAGCAGAGATGCTACAGAAGGCTGAAACTGAAGGCACAATCACATTCGAGATGCAAAAAGAACAGGCACGACTCCTTCTCACTACTGGTGAATTGGAAAAATCTGCGGATGCTTTTAAGAAAGCACTCAAAATGATCAATAGTCCTTATGAGCGAAGTAAAGTCACTGAGGAATTGCTCAAGGCATACCTAAAACATGGCAGGACAGACTCAGCATTAGCCTTCTACGAGGCTGAAGTATCAAAGCAGTCCAGATTAGTAACACACGTAACATCTTACAGTATGTCCGGCATTACAGTCAGATTTATTGGTGATGACGCACGCAAAGCCTTGATAAATGCCCATAAAGATATGGGAAAACTTGAAGAATTGGCAACTATTTTCGAAGGTAAACTTGAAAAAGATGCTAACGATCCTGCGGTCATTGAAATGCTCGCTGATACTTATTGGGAAGCAAGCAATTATCAAAAAGCTGCTGAAACGTACGACATGCTTAGCAAAGTTGAACCGGCCAATGTTCGGAGCTTTTACTTCGCAGCTGCCGCCTTCCAAAAAATTAACCAACCTGATATGGTGAAAACATTTCTAAACCGAGCAGACACAGCACTTGCATCCAGCAAATTTAAGGGGGACACGTCATTCCTTGGGGCACTTGCCACTATCTGCATTAATAGTAATATGTATGACCCAGCTATAAAACTTGCTGATGACGCTGTCACTAAAGAGGAGAGTAAGGATGACAGATGGGATTTGAAGTATTTGTATGCGATTCTTGCGAAAAGTTACCAGGGCGCGAAACGTTATGAAGAGGCTTATGAGGTATATCAGCAGCTGGTAAAAGTCTCTGACGGCAGCTACATGCAAGGAAGAGCAAAAACTGAAATGGAAAAGATCGCTAAAGAGGGAAAACTTTTTGAAAAATGGATACCCGAACAACTGAAGAAGGTTGAAGAGAATCCCAACGATCCTGAACGCATTTCAAAACTTGCTGAAAGTTACGAAGCCACTGACAAAATTAAAGAAGCTGTTGTCCAATACGAAAGCCTCTCTGAACTTGAGCCAGAAAACTCACAGTGGCACAAAAAACTTGGAGAACTGTATCAAAATCTTCCATTAGAGAGACGAGAGACTGGTGAAGTTATCGAAGACACTGCACTTACCCTCGACGGAAATAGGAGTTTTGTTGAAATTGACAATAGCGAAACCCTAAACAACATTACAGAACAGGTGACGGTATCAGCATGGATGAAAACGACCAATTTTCCTGATGGTTATGCAGCTATAATTTCCAAAACTGATAAATGGGATTCCAATTTCAAGAAACGAAGCTTTTTCCTAAATCTTAAAGATGATCGGTCGATTCAATTTGCCGCATCCCCCGATGGAGAGAGTGACGCATCTATTTTTTCTCCAAAAGGTATCATTGAACTCAACACTTGGCACCACATTGCAGGTGTTGTAGATACGGAGAACGACATCATTAAACTTTTCATTGATGGAATTGAGGTGGGTAGTAGAGATTTTAAGGGCGTGAACAGTATATATAATAGCAAACTGCCCCTCCGAATTGGGTGGACTCAAGAAGAAAACGATGCCCATGCCTCTGTTAACGGATTAATTGATGAGGTGCGTATCTGGAACATCGCACGCACTGCAATTGAGATTTCTTCTGATATGAACAAGCAGTTAAACGGGGATGAGCCTGGTTTAGTCGGATACTGGAAATTTGACGAAGAAACGGAAGGTAGAATTTTCGATTCTTCACCAAATAAAAATGATGGTATATTCATTGGAAATGCAAAACTTGAACCTTATACCCGTCCAGTTTTTGAAAGTTTGAGACTGGAACAATTGGCGAAGTCCACATCCGCTTATGAAAAAGCGATTGAACTTAAACCGACTTCATACCAACTCTACGACCTATTGGCAAAGTCCTATATAAAATTTGATCGTGCATCCGATGCTGAAAAAGTATATCGTCGCTCATTAGGTGTCTCTCTAAAACAAAGTGAACACGATTCTGCCATTCGAGCAATTTTGGCACTTTACGCTGGCGTAGGTCAAGAAAACAAACACATTGCTATCCTTGAAGAGATACGTCAAAAATTGGCGAAAATGGATCAAAGTGCTGTCCTGCACGAACTTTTAGGTGATCTTTACAAAAAAATTGGTGATTCCGAAAAAGCTGAACTCTCTTACGACAGGTGGTTGCAAATTCGGCAGAAAGCACTCAACAGCGCACAGAATGCATGGAGTTATCGTGTTTTTGCTGATAAACTCCTTGACAAAGGACTTTACCCTGAAACTGCACTAAATTTCGCGAAACGTGCATTTCAAAAAAGTACAAGCTCAAATTATGACTTCCCCGCAACCCTTGGACGCGCATGTGTTGCCAATGGACTTTATGATGAGGCACTAAAACATTTCAAACATGCGTTAAGTCTCATATCCGACGCGCATTATTTAGATATGTTTTGGGAGGAAATTGCTGAAATAAGCAAGGAGGCTAAAGACAAAAAACGTTACGTCCAAATGTTGGAAGCATTGGCGAATACCATTCCAGTGGGAAATTCAAGTTCTCGTGCAAATATCTACCGGACTTTAGCGCAATTTTATAGTGAAAATGATATGCCTGAGAAAGCGGAAAACTATCTTTTAAAAGCCGGTTTTATTCCTGAAACTTGTTGGATAACCTTAGGTCCATTCGACAATAAGGATAATGTTGGTTACTATATGGCATACATCCCAGAGGACACCACACAAATTGACACAACTGCAAAGTATTATGGAAAAGATAAACTCATTCGTTGGCAAAAACCGGATGATAGCAAAACAGAAGGAATGATTTGGCTCGGTAGTGACATTGATTGGACTGCAACTTATGCCTGGGCAATTGTCTCTTCACCTGATGAACGCGACGTTACAATCCGATTTGACAGCGATGACCAGGGAATAATCTGGTTAAACGGAAAAGAGGTTTTTAGGCATGATAGAATGAGTGGGGCACAAGTTGACCGCTACATCGTTCCTGTTACCCTGAGGCAAGGAGAAAACACTATTCTCCTCAAGGTCTGCAATGCAACAGTATATACGTACTTTTTTATGCGGTTTACAGACGCGGATGGTAATCCGTATAAAGATTTGAAATTCAAAAACGCTGATGAACTACTGAACGCACCGCCTCCCATCACTCCAACATTCAACGTAAATGTCAACCTCGGCTTAGCTGAATACTACAGTAAAAACAACATGCCAGATAAAGCAATGGAACAGATGCGACAAACTGGCATCATTCATGAGAATGCATGGTTGGCACTCGGGCCATTTGATAACACGGTGGGAATCGGATACAATACGAAATACATCCCGGAAGGCACAACGCAGATTGATCTCACTACAAAGTATGAAGGTGTCAACGGGCAGATAAGTTGGAAAAAGTTTACGGATGCCGCTTTTGACGGCTTTATTGATTTCGGAGAGGATGTCAATTGGCGTGTTTCTTATGCCTGGGCAACCATAACCTCTCCTGATGAACGAGAAGTACTTTTCCGATTTAGTAGTGATGACCAATCAAAAATATGGCTAAATGGCACAGAGGTATTCGCGGATGTAAACGCTCAAACAACAATACTTGACAAAAACACTATTCCCGTAACGCTCAAGGCAGGCAAAAACACCATCCTTGTCAAGGTTTGCAATGAGGAAATGAGTTGGGGATTCTATCTGCGGGTTACCGATACTGATGGAAAACCTTTTGAAGATTTGAAAATTAACGGTGTGCAAGATAATTGAGGAGTATGCATAAATAATTCAAAATCTACCACAGTTATAACCCTTATGAGGAGATATATTTCAATGACATGTTCGAAATTGTCTTTATTTTTGGTCGTTCTCATGTTAATTACAGTGGCTACTTTCATGGTAGAACTTGAAGCCGAGGAGGTGAGCAACCAACAAGAGCGCGCGATAACACAAGAATTCGTCACAGCGGCACAAAAATTCGTAGAACTTGGCGAAATAGAGAAAGCAATAGAAATCTATGAACGAATTGTGAAAGGCACACCTGAAGACTTGGAATCTCGTGCTCAACTTGCAACGCTTTACTCACGCATAAATCAACACGAAAAGGCTGCGCAAACCTGGGGTAAACTGCTTGAAGCGGACCCAGAAAACACAAAATATCAAGATGGATTTGTTTATAGTTTACGAGTTGCTGGCAAAAGCAACGAAGCACTTGAAATCGCGCAAACATACATCCAAACCCAGCCAGAAGTAGGTGTCCATTACGCGCGGCTCGCAAAACTTTATGAAACCGAAGGTAAGGTGGGTGTAGCCATTGCCAACTATGAAAAAGCGATTGAATTGGCACCCGGTGATGTACAAGTACAAACTTTTCTCAAACTCGCAAACTATTATTTTTTAAATGAGGACATAGTGGCTGCGGAAAAAATATTGAAGAATGCCATGCTATACACACGATCAGAATTCGATAGGCGAGATATCGAACTTCAATTGATCAAACTCATTCTTTATCAGGCGAATTTGGGAGAAGTATTACAAAAGATTGAAGATGAAGGTATCCCACTCTCTTATCATATATCAAATGCGAAAGAACGGGCACGGCACTTTCTCAACACTGGTGAATTGGGAAAATCTGCTGCTTATTTTAAGATAGCACTTGTGATGTCCAATAATTCTCATGAGCTGGATACAATCTTTAACGAATTGCTTAATGAATACTTAAAACAAGGGAGGACAGACTCGGCATTAGCATTCTATGAAGTAGAAGCATCACAGTTCAGATCAACAATTGTCTCAACGCTTTCCAGTCCATCCAATTTTGAAGTCAAGTTTGGTAGTGATGACGCACGCAAAATCTTGATGAATGCCTATAAAGATCAAGGAAAACTTGGTGTATTGAAAACCCTTTTCAAAGGCAAACTCCAGAAAGACGCTGACAATCCTGCTATCATTGAAATGCTCGCCGAAATTTATTGGAATACCAATGATTATCAAAAAGCTGCCGAAGCGTACCACGCCCTTAGCAAAGTAGAACCGAACAATATCCGCTGCTATTATCTCGCTGCCACTGCCTTCCACAAAAATAACCAACCTGATATGGCAAAAGAACTACTGAACCGAGCCGAAGATAAGCTTGCATTCATCAACTATAAGCAGGATGGGTTATTCCTCGGCGCACTTGCTACCATCTGTTTAAAGAATGAAATGTATGATCCAGCTATAAAACTCGCTGGTAAAGCTATCTTTGAAGCACAGAATTTCGTTGATCCGGATATAGAATTCATTAAAGCTATCTTTGAAGCACAGAATTTCGTTGATCCGGCTATAGAACGCGTTAGTAACGCTATCATTGAAGAACAGAATTCCAATCGCACTTTGGTTGTGAATGCGTGTTTGAGAATCCTTTGGAAAAGCCGCATCGGTCTTGCTAAATATTATGATAGAAACAACATGCCAGAAAAGGCAATAGAACAGATGCGACAAACCGGCATTATTCATGAGAATGCATG
Source organism: Candidatus Poribacteria bacterium (assembly GCA_965221425.1). Classification (GTDB taxonomy): domain Bacteria; phylum Poribacteria; class WGA-4E; order WGA-4E; family WGA-3G; genus MSPOR6. The sequence continues at coordinate 5,130,687 of OZ244889.1, forward strand.
GCTGGTTCTCGGACCATTTGACAATACAGCAGGAATCGGATATACTACAGAGTACATCCCGGAAGACACAACGCAGATTGACCTCACAGCAAAATATGAAGGCTTAGACGAACAAATAAGTTGGAAAAAATTTACCGATGACGTTTTCGATGGATTTATTGATCTCGGTAATAATAACAATTGGCGTGTTTCCTACGCTTATGCAACCGTAACTTCCCCTGACAAACGAGAAGTGTTTTTTCGATTTAGTAGTGATGACCAATCAAAAATATGGCTAAATGGCACAGAGGTATTCGCGGATGTAAACGCTCAAACAGCAATACTTGACAAAAACACTATTCCCGTAACGCTCAAGGCAGGCAAAAACACCATCCTTGTCAAGGTTTGCAATGAGGAGATGAGTTGGGGATTCTATCTGCGGGTTACGGATGTTGATGGAAAACTCTTTGAAGACTTGAAAATTCACAATGTGCAAGATAATTAGCAAGAGTTTCTACAATTCATAACGGCTTTGATGCCTTTGTGAGTATAGTAGACTTTAGAATTAATCGGACATTCGGTTAGGAAACCGCATCTACCAGCGGTGTTGTAGCATAAACTTCCAGTTTGTGCATATCAGTGCGCAAACTGGAAGTGAAATCAACGGTATGAATGCCTTAATGGCATTCCCCGTGCTACAAAAATGTCCCTTTAATTCTAAATATCACTATTAAGTAAAGTTTTTGGCACAGCCCGTTAACAAGGAAGATGTCCTATGCATGCAAAAAAAAACTGGACACACCCTGATACGTAAACATATTACTTAACGACTTGTGCCAGTTAACTAAGTGTTTTTGTTATTTTCACAGATATCAGGGATTGTTCTATAACATATCGTCCCTACGGGACTAAAGATAGGGTATTCAACGTTTTTCTATAAACATATCGTCCCTACGGGACTAAAGATAGGGTATTCAACGTTTTTCTATAAACATATCGTCCCTATGGGACTAAAGATCGTTTCAAATGTGAGAATTACTTATAATAATTCCTGCTTATGTGAAAAAATATATTATAAATAGTTATTTAGCACAACTCGTTACTTAAGTTGGGTTGCGTCAAGTGTAATTTCCCATAATAGCAACGTACCGTCTCTGCTCCCGCTTACCAATGTTTTCCCGTCCGGACTGAACATCACACTCGAAACCGAGTCTGTATGCCCCACAAGGACAAGGATTTGCTGAACTTGACCTCTCTGCGTATTATATAGATGGATGGTATTATCCTCACTGCCACTTGCGATTGTCTTTCCATCAGGACTAAATGCTACACTCAGCACACCGTTCTGATGCTTTATGGTTTTAAGGAGTTCCGCTGTTTGCACATCCCACACACGGATAGTGCCATCATGGCTCCCACTTACCAGTGTTTTTCCATCTGGACTGAACGCAACACTAAAGACAACACCCGTATGTCCTGTAAAGGTTTTCAGAAGTTCACCTGTCTGCACATCCCATAAACGGATGGTCGTATCTTTACTCCCACTTGCGAGCATTTTTCCATCTGGACTGAACGCCACGCACATAACCCAATCTGTATGCCCTGTAAACGTTATGCGAAGTTCTCCAGTCTGCATATCATATAGGTGGATAATCTTATCCCAACTTGTACTTGCCAGGGTGTTATCATCTGGACTGAACGCTAAACTTGTGACAGTATCTTTATGTCCTGCGAGTGTTTTGCGGGGTTTGCCTGTCTGGGCATCCCATAGACGGACAGCGCGAGCATAACCGCTGCTTGCCAGTGTTTTATTGTTGAAACTGAACGCTAAGCACGTGATCCCTGACTCACGCTGATCTTTAAGCGTTCGGTGAAGTGCGCCTGTCTGGGCATCCCATAAACAGATGGTGTCATCCTCAACCACATTTGCCAGTATTTTCCCATCCGGACTGAATGCCACACTCAAGATGTCGCTCAAATGTCCTTTGAGCGTTTTTTGGAGTTTACCTGTCTGTGTATCCCACAATCGGATGGTAGTATCGTAACTCCCACTTGCCAGTGTTTTTCCATCTGGACTGAACACCACGTTAAGGACATCGTGCGTATGCCCTATAAGGATTCGGCGGCGTTCACCTGTTTGTGCATCCCATATACGAACAGTGCCTTCATTCATTGCACTTGCCAGCGTTTTTCCATCCGGACTGAACGCCATTTCATAGACAACGTCCCTTTCTTGTCCTTTGAGCATTTTGTGAAGTTTACCTGTCTGCACGTCCCACAAACGGATGGGGGTATCCCAACCCCAAGCCCAAGTAGCGATTGTTTTTCCATCCGGACTGAACGCCATTTCCAAAATCTCCTCCGTATGCTCAAGGTCGAAGGTTTTTCGGACTTCACCTGTCTGCGTATCCCACAGTCGTATTGTGTTATCTCTACTTGCACTTGCCAACGTAGTGCCATCTCCACTGAGCCAGATACTAAAAATCCTATCTGTATGCCCCTTGAGAGTTGTATGGCTTTCGCCTGTCTGCGTATCCCACAGTCGTATTGTGTTATCTCTACTTGCACTTGCCAGCATTTTGCCATCCCCACTAAAGACCACGTTCGTGATCAGGGACTTATGCTCTGTCATCGTCCGAAGATGTGTGCTGGTGCGCGTATCCCACAAGCGTATGCTACCATCATCACTCCCACTTGCCAGTATGTTTCCATTTGGATTAAACGCTATGCTCTGGATCCAGTCCGTATGTTCTGTTAGCAGGTCAAGTTCCTTTCCGCTGTCTGCATCATAGATCCATACCCCAATTGAACTTGCAACAGCGAGCTGCTTACCATTCGGGGAATACGCAATTTTATTTATCCCCCCTTTACCAAGACGTGCTTTGACACCTTCGGGTAAGTGCCATTGCTGTGAATCTGGAGTATCTTTATCCGAGACTTCCTGCACAGCCACATTGTTCTTATTCTGCACATCGGAACTTTCGGGTTGCGTCTGGAAATTCGGTTTGGTTTCGAGGTCACTTACCGTGCGCGAGTGGCCAACACTGTAATCTAAAACTAATGTATCAGCAGATAAATCTAAACGAAGCAACTTACTCACATCGGTATTTAGCTGACACTGTTTCGTGAGAAATACGTCTTTGAATAGGACATTCTCTCCATTCTGTTTTTCCGAAGATTCTTTTGGAACAATAGACTTCTCAATTCTCTTAGGAAACCAGACATCTGGCAGGTATTCGTGATACTCAATTTTTCGGGTATTGATATAGGTTACACCTGCTTTAAAGGGGCTCCATTCACCTGGATCATCTTCAATGTACTCTCTTTCTGATTTAACCAAACGAAAACCTTTGTCATGTGAAATCCAGAGTTTATAGTGCTGAGGAGGTATTTCGTGATCTCCAATGGTCCGATCAGGTTTTGTTAGACGAATAATGGTTGTTTTATCACCATTCAATACCTCGCTTCCAATAATTTCACTTTCATGTTTTTCAAGCAATTGCCAAAGCGGTTGTGATAGATAGGTATTGTCTGATGCGTTGTTTGGAAAAGTGAGCCAAAACCTCGGATCTTGGTCAGAAGGCATGATCGCCCAATGCGGTCGCACAGCATATCCAACATTGTGTCTATAAACTTCCACTTTTGTTTTTCCTACAAAAAGGACAAAGTAGGATTTATCTTTCTCAATGACTCTGTAGCTGTTCTGTAACTCGCCTTTGACAATGCGCACATCGTCAGCAATTTCAATGCCTCCCTGTTTGAATGCTTGTTGAATCTTCTTTAGGACTGTAGTCTCCTTGTTCAGCGCAATCTCAGTCTTGAAGAGAAGATTACCTGGTGAAGATACCTCCCAGTGCTGTTTTCCATCCCAATACTGAATTAGACCGAAACCTCCTGCTCCTCCATCCACTCGAACTTTTTCACCTTCAAATGTCAATTTATATTCATTTTTTTTGATCTTCGGCTCTATATTGCGTTCAATGCGCAAATTACCGGGTGGAATTGGATTTCCACTAATCTTATAATTTCTATGGAGTTCAATAATGAAATCACCAGTTACAGAGGTAACAGCATTATCGTAGTGCTTTATTTTAGCGATAATCGTGTCTAAGTCAAGCGAGGCGGCGTCATCGGTTTGCTGACCAGCTCCACTGTTCTTGCCCGATGCCTCGGGACTTCCGAGCTGCGTTCGTACATCCGGTTTTGCATTTAGATTCTGCACAATAGGCACATCAATGAGTTCAACTGCCATCTCAGCTTGTGCATCCAAAATATAGGGTTTTTGGAAACGGACTAAGTATTGACTGCTTATACCAAGCATTAACACAATTAAAATTGCACTTGAAGCAGCAATCACCCACGGGACAAAGGGTTTAGCACCAGAAGGTGCAGCGGGTTTAAGTCGTGCAACTTCTCGCATGATATTATCAGTTAAGTTGGGTGAAATTTGGAAATGGTCGAGTGCCTCTCTAATCATTGTTTCCTCCTTTTTTAAATGCTGGCGTGCACGGTAGAGGCGATTCTTAACCGCACTTACCGATACACCTAAAAACTTGCTTATCTCTTCATACGTCATTCCCCCGAGGTAGTAGAGCGTGATGACCGTGCGGTCACTCTCTTGTAGTTTCGCAAGCAACTTTTTAACGACTTCACGCTGTGCTTCTACTGATGCTCGTTCGTTTTCCGCAATAACATAATTGGAATAAGTTGCCTTTTCCAACTCTGCATCGCAGGTGTGTTCCAAAGATTGCGTTCGCAAACGTTTCTGACGAAGCCATGCCTTGCAACGGTTCGACGCTATCACATAGAGCCAACTTGCGAAAGACTGTGATTCCTTCAACGTTGATAGTTTCTGATGCGCTTTCAGGAATGTTTCCTGTGTGATGTCCTCAGCAATGTGGAAATCTCCAATTTTCCGCCACGCTAACGCGTGAACCGACTTCTGATATTTTCTTACAAGCGCGGAGAACGCAGTATCATCACCATCAAGGACACGTTGGATAAGTTCAACATCAGTATTTTTCATTGGTCACCTCTGGAAATGAAAAGTTCATCATTTCACATCAACATATAGTGACGCGACTTGAAGTGAAAAAGTCTCAAGTTTTTTCAAAAAAGAGGAAAGAGAGGATAATGTTCAATTATAGTAGACTTTAGAATTAATCGGACATTCGATTAGGAAACCGCATCTACGAGCGGTGTTGTAGCATAAACTTTTAGTTTGTGCATATCAGTGCGCAAACTGGAAGTGAAATCAACGGTATGAATGCCTTAATGGCATTCCCCGTGCTACAAAAATGTCCCTTTAATTCTAAATGCCACTATATTATACCATTATCCTCTCTTTTTTCAAATTTGTATAAATACTACGTTGTTAGTGTCTTCAACATTTAGGATAGAGTGTTAAAGGAGATAGGAAGGGATTGGTTGCATTGGATACCATAGGCGTCAATTTAGCGTGCATCCAGGCCCGGTGAATCAACGCCAAATGCGCGTTTGGCATTTGTCGGGTTCGGTTTGATGAAGTTTAAGTTATTAATTCGGTAATTTGGCGAGGTTAGGAAACCTCGCCAGCAGCAGGTGTACATCTCTGCTGGCGAGGTTTCCTAACCTCGCCAAATTACCCAATTTATTTTTTAATCTTCATGTAACCGAACCGGACCGAGCCCAGGCGAATCCTGGGTGTTTTGTTGAGCAGCACTGCTTAGTGGACAGGATAGGTGGAGGTTTTTACGTAGGCTCCGGTTCGGTTACAAACCGAACCTACCGGCCTGGGCATTCAGTGCATAATTCTTTTCTTAAATTGACGCTTATGGGATTGGTTGCATTGGATACCTACTGGATAAGATAGATTATTGTTCAAGAGTAAAATGAAGCATACCGTTGTTTTGTGTGCCTACGTACAAAGTGCTCCCATCAACCACAAGAGAAGTTACGCCATCCGGTATATCTGAAACAATCTGTTCCCAAGTACCGCTTTCCAAACGATAGATACCTGTCTTCTCGGTAACGCCATAAACCGTTGTGCCATCAGCAGTCAAGCGTTCCATAACAAGATTCGTTCCGTCTGCATCGGTGATTGCACGCCATTTTATTCCATTATCAGACGCAGTTACACCTGCGTCTGATACTACATACACTGTGGAACCCGCAAATACGATCTCTTTGAAAGTTTCAACAGGAAATGGCAGCGCTGCGGTAAGATCGATCCAACTCCGATTATTTCCTCTATCATAAGATACGACAAGGTGTCCATCCCGTTTGCCTACGTAGACGGTGTCACCTGAAACAGTAAGTTTGAGCTCTCTTTCTATTATTTCCCGAGACAATCTAACGGTTTCTTCTTGTCCGGTGTCGTACCATTCAGCATCACCAGGTTCCCATCGGAGGAGTTTAAAGTTGTATTCCAAATAAAACGTATCGCCACTGACTGCAAACGGTCCCCTTAACCCAGATTCGTAAAGAGGGTCTTGGTATAATCGGCGAAAGTTTTTGTGTAAAGAACTCATTTGATCCAACTGTTTAAAGAACTGGTTTGCACCGACAGAACTTTCTTGCAACTGTTCAAAGTAGGACTTATCTGATCCTTTAGCAGGTTTTTGATAATGCAGTAGGTTGAATAGTGACGATGAGTTAAAGACTGGCATGCCTTTAATTGGTACTAACATATTGCGATCCTCAGAAATCCGATACAGACTCATGAGGGCATTACTGGTAGGTCCGCGACTTTTTGCATATAGCACGCCATCAGACTCTGCTATCCGAGTAAAAGAAGGTATATGTTCTTGAATTTGTATTTCTGGATTCACCACATGCCAAGATTTTCCCTTATCACTGGATTTAAATACCCATTTACTTCCCATACTTCCAGAGAACATTGCATAGATGTAGTTAGATATGTTTTGTTCTTTATTCGTCTTGACACAGATTAGGTCGATAATACTGCTTTCCAACCCTGTATAAAACCTTGTCCACGATAAACCTCCATCAATTGAGCGATATATTCCGGATTCCCCTTGTAAATATAATGTGTTTTCGTTTAACGCTACTGCATTGTGAACACTATAAGGCATCAGTGAAATATCGCTGGTTTTTTCAAGTGTCCATGTGTTACCGTTGTCAATAGAGCGAATCACCGCAGCACCACGCCACCCTATTAATAATAGTGTGTTTTTCACTGCGACAAGCGTTGCATGAGGTTCATTTTCAAACACTTCAGGTCCCATGATAGGTGATGCGTTTGTTGGTGTAATATCTGTCCATGACTGGCCTTTATCAGTTGATCGAAAAAGCCACCAGGTCCGCTCCTGCGGCCCAACATTTTTCCAATCCCATTCTCCCAATACATAAAGATGGTTTTCAGTTCCCACAAACGAAACGATTTTTTTAGCTTCATTTACCGGAAATTGCAAACGTTGCCAACTATCACCGTCAAGGTGATATAAACCTGTGTTTGTTGCAGCAAATAGCGTGTTTTGAATTACCTTCAATGTGCTCACTTCCCCTGCCAATCCCTCGTCAACAACATTCCAGGTTTTTCCAATATTCTCAGATACGAAAATCTCATGTTCAAGGGCAAGATAAAACCTATCGTCCAACACCTCAAATCCGACAACCGATCCTGCTGGACATTTACCAAATGAAACCCAGGTTTCTCCATCATCCAATGAACCATATAGTTCATTGGAGTGACGACCATCAAGAGTGAGAACAATATAGATCATATCGTTTGACTTCACCATAGAGACTGCATCATACAGAGTATCTGGTAGTAGTGAACTAATATCACATACAGGTTGCCATTCAGTTCCATCAATTGGTAGTTTATACAGTATATCTTCCCAGCCTTCATCATATACAATATAGATTTCTCCCTCGGGTGTAGGGAATAGTGTCATCAAATGCCCTGAGCCTACTGGACTGTTTTCCTGAACCCACTGCTGTTTCGGGACAGAAACGCCTTCTTCATCCGACTGAGTCGCAGCCAATAATACCTCATCCGGTTTCTGACCATCATTATTGTTTTTGCCAAGTGCATTTGCACTCCCAAACTGATGCCGAACATCCTGCTGCATATCAAGATTTAGCGTAATTGGAGCATCAACAAGTTCAACGGTCATTTCAGTCTGCGCATCTAAACTATAAGGCTGCTGAAAATGGACTAAATGTTGACTGCTTATACCAAGCATTAACACAATCAAAACAACACTTGAAGCAGCGGCTATCCACGGCACAAGCGGTTTGCTGGCGGAAGGTGCAGCGGGTTTAAGTCGTGCGACTTCTCGCATGATATTATCAGTCAAGTTAGGTGAAATTTGGAAATGGTCGAGTGCCTCTCTAATCATCGTTTCCTCCTTTTGTAAACGTTGTCTGGCACGCCTCAGACGACTTTTTATTGTGCTTCCCGATACACCTAAAAATCGGCTAATCTCCTCAACCGTCATCTCACCGAGGTAGTGAAGCGTCATTACCGTACGTTCGCTTTCTTTTAATTTCGCGAGCAGCGTTTTGACCACTTCACGTTGTGTCTCCGCAGCAGTTGTTGCGCGATCTGCTGTGACATGTTGTGAATAAGCATCTTTCGGTGTCATCGTTGTTTCTACGTCCTCCAACGGTTGCGTCTGGATCCGTTTTTTGCGGAGCCACGTGTTGCATAGGTTTGTCGTAATCACATAGAGCCACCCAGAAAACTGATTCGGATCTTTCAGGGTGTGAAGTCTCTGATACACTTTCAAGAAAGTGTCTTGGGTAATGTCCTCGGCGATGTGGAAATCCCCAACTTTTCGCCATGCCAGCGCGTGAACCGGCTTCTGATACTTTTTTACCAGTTCAGTGAAAGCGGTTTCATCGTCTGCAAGAATTCGGTGAATAAGTGCGACATCGTCGTTTTTCATCAGGTGTCTCCAGAAAGTGATTACTTGATTAATAACATATCAACCTATAGTGACGCAAGTTAGGGTCAAATTGGTTGCTTAATTCTGCAAAAAAGAGATTTTGGAAGGGAAGAGAAAAGGATAAAAAAAGGGCGGTATTTAGCACCGCCCAGACAAAATATAAAAACGAAATTTATTCTTTTTCAAGATTATAATGAAGCATACCGTTACTTTGTGTACCTACGTATACCGTGCTCCCATCAACAGCAAGAGAAGTTACGTTATCAGGTATATCTGAGACGACCTGCTCCCAAGTGCCGTTTTCCAAACGATAGATGCCTGTCTCTTTGGTAACCCCATAGAGCGTGTTACCATGAACAGCCAAGTGTTCCATTATGAGGTGTGTCCCTGCTGTGTCAGTTATAGCATGCCAATGTTTTCCATCATCTGATATAGCGATACCTGCATCTGTAGCTACATACACTGTGGAACCGGCAAACAAGATATCTTTGAAAAAATTAAGGGGCGTAGGAAATATAAAGTTCACGGGAATATCTTTCCAATTATTTCCGGCATCAAGCGATTGAACAAACCTTCCATCTCGTTTGCCAACGTAGACAGTGTTGCCTGATACCGCAAGTTTGAGGTCTTTCCGCACTATGTCCGAAGTCAACTCAACGGTTTCTTCCACACCGGTGTCGGACCATTCAGTGTCACCGTGTTTCCATTTAAAGAGTTTAAAGTTGTACTCCATATAGAACGTGTCGCCACTAACAGTAAAGGGACCGCGCAGTCCTGCTTGGATAAGTTGAGGTAGCCATCTTAGATTGCCTACCTCAAACTGTTTGAAAAATTGGATTGCCCCTGACGAATTTTCTTGCAACTGTGCAAGAGTTAGTTTATCTTGTAATTCGAATGGCAATACTCTTTTTTGAGATAATAGTTGATACAACGCACTGGAGTTAAAAATAGGTATGCTTTCAATCGGCTTTAGTGTATTATCACTTTCGGATATGCTATAGATAAGTGTTTTTTCATCAGAATCATCTACACCTTTAGCATGAAGAACACTACCAGATTTAACTATCTGGGTGATGTGGGGCGGCTCGTCACTATGGGGTGTTGTTATTGGTTTTTCCATTTGAACGAAATCCCAAGACTTGCCTCTGTTAATAGTTTTTACAATTTTGCCATCAACTATTCCGTAGAGGGATGCTGAAGTGTTTAGCCTTTTATCAAATTCTTGATAGAGGATTAGACTATCCGCTTGATTTCCTCGGCTGAAATTCACGATGTTCCATGACTTGCCACTATTAGTGGAACGATGGAGGCCGTCGTCACTACCGACATAAATAGTATCTGTGTTAATTACCACAGCAGGATTTTTACTATCCATTTGCGGTGAGGTTCCCGCTAATTGTGGCGGCATCCATGTATTTCCACCATCGGTAGAGCGTACCATACCTTTTTCCATTACTAAGAGAGTATCGTCGGCAGCAATCAGTTTAGCCCCAGCGATGAAATCTTTTACTGCCCAAGCGTTTGTTGGAGTTATATTTTTCCACGAATTCCCAAGGTCACTTGATCGAAATATTCCCCAACTACGCTGCAGTCCACGGGACACTTTTCGAGGGTCAAGAACATCCCAACTGAATCCAGCTAAAACATAAAATTTATCTTCAGTTGCTGCAACTGATTGAATTTCTTCAACAGAGATTGGAAATTCCAAGCGTTTCCAACCGTCATCGCTGTAACGGTAAAGGCCATTACTTGTTCCAGCAAAAAGGGTGTTTTGGATATTGACCAAAGCATTAATTCCTGTCAATCCATCATTAATACTCTTCCAAGTTTTGCCTATATCTTCCGAACGAAAAATATCGTTTTCAAAAGCCATGTAAAACGCTTGTTCTGTTAGGATTAATTCTATGGAATTCCAATATTTTTCGCTATCCCATGAGTAAAGTAAGTCCCATGATTTGCCATCATCTTTTGAAGCGAAAAGTTCACTTGATTGTGTATAATACAGTGTATCTTCCCACTTCACGATAAGGAGTTGGGCTCCTATGCTGGAATGTGGCAATGTCCAAATGTCAAAGATGTGTTGCCACGTTTCCGTTTTTGCAGGCAATTTGTATATTTCTCCCTTAGTATAAGTATAGAGATCACCTTCGGGTGTTGCAAGGAAACTATTCACAGTGCTCCCTGTAAGAGGAGTAGACTGAATCCACTGCTGTTTAGGAATTGAAACATCTTCTCCTTCCGCCTGCGCGGCTAATGATATTTCATCAGGTTTCTGTCCGTTATTATCGCTTTCACCGAAGGCATTTGAATTTCCAAGCTGACGACGAATATCTGGCGTCGCCTCAAGATTTAGTACAATAGGTGTGTCAACAAGTTCAACCTTCATCTCAGTCTGTGCATCTAATGTATAAGGCTGCTGAAAACGGAATAATTGTTGACTACCTATTCCAAGCATCAACACAATTAAAATAGCACTTGTAGCAGCAATTGCCCAGGGTACTAAAGGGTTGCTTACTGAAGGCGTAGGTTTAAGACGGGAAACTTCTTGCATGATGTTATCGGTTAGGTTTGGTGAAAGTTGGAAATGTTCGAGTGCTTCTCTTATCATCGTTTCCTCCTTTTGTAACCGGTGCCGCGCACGTTGCAGTCGACTCTTAATCGTTCCCGCAGAAACCCCTAAAAACTTGCTAATCTCTTCGACTGTCATCTCGCCAAGGTAGTGGAGTGTCATCACCGTGCGTTCGCTCTCTTTCAGCTTTGCGAGGAGTCTCTTGACCACTTCGCGTTGTGCTTCAATAGCGGTTTGCGCACGTTGTTCTACGACATGTCGGGAATAAGCATCTCTTTGTCCCATAGTTGTCTCTGCGTCCTCCAACGGTTGTGTCCGTATCCGTTTTTTGCGGAGCCAAGCGTAGCATCGGCGCGTCGCAATCACATAGAGCCACCCAGAAAACTGGTTTGGATCTTTCAGGGTGTGAAGTCTCTGATACACTTTCAGGAAGGTATCTTGTGTAATCTCTTCGGCGATGTGGAAATCCCCAACTTTTCGCCACGCCAGCGCGTGAACCGGCTTTTGATATTTTTTCACAAGTTCAACGAAAGCGTTTTCATCACCAGCAAGAACCTGTTGGATCAGTTCAACATCGTCGTTTTTCATCAGGTGCCTCCAAAAAGAATTGGTTCAATTTGTTATACTGAACCCTTGTGACGCGACTTAGGAGGAAAACGGTTGCATAATTCTGCATGTTTATAAATTGGGTGGTTGGAAACAGTGAATACTATTTTACCAAATCAGGAGGGTTTGTCAAGATGTGAGAAATTGAATGGGAGTTAGGATAATTGAATGGGAGTTAGGATAGAGGTAGGAAGGGCGGCATTTAGTGCCGCCCAGACAAAATATTGCAACGAATTATATTATTATTCAAGAGTAAAATGAAGCATACCGTTGTTTTGTGTACCTACGTATAACGTGTTCCCATCAGCAGCAAGAGAAATTACACTATCAGGTATCTCTGAAACGACCTGTTCCCAAGTGCCGCTTTCTAATTGATAGACACCTGTGTTTTCAGTAACGCCATAAAGCGTTGCGCCATCAACAGCTAATTGCTCCATGATAAGAACCGTTCCTTCAGAGTCAGTGATGGGATGCCAATGTTTTCCTTCATTTGATGCAGCGACACCTACGTCCGTTGCCACGTATACCGTAGAATCCGCAAACACGATATCTTTGAAGGTTTCAATAGGTGTAGAAAACATAAAGTCCAAAGGGATATCTTTCCAATTATGTCCTGCGTCAAAGGATTGAACAAGGTGTCCATCCCGTTTGCCATAGTAGACAGTATTCCCTGAAACAGCAAGCTTGGGATCTTTTCCTGCTATTTCCAAAGTTAATTCAATGGTTTCTTCCACACCGGTGTCGTGCCATTCGGTATCGCCCATTTTCCATCGGAAAAGTTTGTAATTGTATTCCATATAGAATGTGTCACCGCTGACAGCAAACGGACCACGCTGGGCGAGTCTAAAAAGTTTAAACCGATTTTCACCGTCTGTTTGTGTCACCTGTTTGAAGAGCTGGGTTGCGCCAGGAATCTCCTCTTGCATCTGTTCAAGGACCGATTTATCTGATACGTTAAATCGGTTATCCAATATTTCGTCCGACTTAATATATGATACCAGAGAGTCGAAGATGGGCATGCCTTGAATCGGCACAAGCCAATTACCGCCTGTAGATACGCGATATATCTGTGTTTTGCTTCTGTGAAAAGAACCGCCTCCTTTTGCGTAGAGAACACCATCAGATTTAATAAAATGCGTAATATCTGGTGGTTTTTCTCTATCGGGGTCCGTCATCGGAATTTGTATCTGAACAGCATTCCAAGACTTGCCTTCATCGGAAGTTTTTGCGATTCTTCCCTCATATCTGGCATAGAGCGTTGGAGGTATGTCATGCTTTTTATTGTTCCTTTTATACGCGATTAAAGCCTCTATTTTGCTCTTATCCGTAGCGATATTAACCTGATTCCATGATTTACCACTATCAGTGGAACGATGCAGTCCGTTTCTCCCCCTAACATAAAAAACACCTTCGTTTACTGCTGCTGCCTTAAAGCTTATATCAGGATGGATTATAGGAGTAGGACCCGCTAATTGTGATGTAGACCATGTGTTTCCACTATCGGGAGAGCTAACCATACCATGTTCCATCGCAAGAAGTGTATCACCAACTGCCAAAAGTTGGAGACGGGGCGGCAACCCCTTTACGGGCCAAGCGTTTGTTGGCGTTATATCATCCCATGAATCACCAAGGTTAGTCGATCGAAATATCCACCAACCACGTTCCTGCCCTTGAGATACTTTACCGGAATCTAACACATCATCACTCGCCTCTGCCACAACATATAGTTTCTCTTCAGCCGCTGCAACTGAACGAATTTTTCCAACAGACACTGGAAATTCCAAACGTTGCCAGTTGTCATCGGTGAAGCGGTAGAGGGCATATCTTGTCCTTGCAAACAACGTGTTCTGTATATTGACAATTGAAGGAATGAATCTATCTATCGGATCATTTATGACCTCCCATGTCTTGCCAGAATCTTCAGAACGAAAAACATCACTACCTATGTAAAAAATGATATAAAAAGCTTGTTTTGTTAGTATCAATTCGAGAGGATACCAAAGATCTTCTGGCCATGAATAAACTAAATCCCACGTTTTACCATCATCCTTTGAAACGAATAGGTCTGTTGACAGTATCAGATAGAGTGCATCGCCCCATTTTTTCATAACTGCCTCACCTTCTTCATAGTAAGTATCCAGTAAAGTAGTATCAAAGATATGTCGCCATCCTTGCCCATTGGGTTCCAATTTATAGATATTCCTATCAGCGAGAGCGTAAACTTCGCCCTCTGGTGTTGCAAGCAAACTGATCACCTCGGTTCCTCTGATGGGTTCAGACTGAATCCACTGTTGTTTGGCGGTAACAATGTCTTCTCCTTCTATCTGGGCGGCAGCCGATAAAACCTCATCAGGTTTCTGACCATTATTATCGATTTTATCAAGCGCATTTGCATTCACAAGTTGATTGCGGACATCGGGTTTTGTTTCAAAATTTAGCAAAATAGGTGCATCAACGAGTTCAATTGCTCTTTCGGATTGCGCATCTAAACTATAAGGCTGCTGGAAACGTGTTACGTATTGGCTGCCTATACCAAGCATCAACATAATCAAAATTGCGCTTGAAGCCGCAATTGCCCACGGCACCAAAGGTTTACTGACAGAAGGTGCAGCAGGTTTAAGACGATTGATTTCTTTCATGATGTTTTCAGTAAGATTTGGTGAAATTTGGAAGTTACTAATTGCCTCACGTATCATCGGTTCCTCCTTTTTCATGCGGTTGCGTGCGCGGCGAAGCCTACTTTTAATTGTATTTGCGGATACACCTAAAAACTCGCTTATCTCCTCACACGTCATCTCGCCAAAGTAGTGAAGCGTTATCACCGTACGCTCACTTTCTGGTAATGTGGCAAGAAGCTTATTGACAACTTGGCGTTGTGCTTCAACGGTTACCTTCGCTTTCTCCTCAGCAACGTATCGAGAATACGCTTCCGGTTCTAACTCGTCACTATCTATTTCCTCTAATGTTTCGGTCTGTATATGCTTTTTTCGTAGCCAAGCTTGGCAGCAGCGTGTTGCAATCACATAAAGCCATCCGGCAAACCGTTGCGGTTTCTTCAAGGTTGCGAGTTTCTGATACGCTTTCAGGAAGGTATCTTGTGTAATCTCTTCGGCGATGTGGAAATCACCGATTTTCCGCCAAGCGAGGGCATGAACCCGCTTTTGATACTTTTCAACAAGCGTAGAGAAAGCAGGTTCATCACCATTAAGGATGCGGCGAATCAATTCAACATCATTCTTTTTCATAGGTCCCCTTCTGACAGCGCAATTTCTAAGTATTTTCCCAGTATTGAAGTAAGATAAAATCTTTAACGTTGCCCCTGTACTTTAAATGACGCGGGTTAGGCAGAAAATGGGTGCATAATGCTGAAAAAAGTGGTTTTTTGAGCAAAAAGTTCCTTAAACGGATGATCTGAGAGAATAGAGTTCTATTTTATCAAATTGGAACGGTTTGTCAATATGTTAGGATTATTTGTGGGATACCACAAGAAGTGGGTAGAAGGTTTGTCAAATGAGCAAAATAGAAAAGTATTTTTGTTGGAGGACTGTTTTAACTATTTGGATGGTACATCCCAGAGGAATACGGTTCCGCCTTCTCGTGTATTAGAACTTATACCATCTGAACGACCATTTGTGCTTGCAAAGCTTTTGCTATCTGGTGCAAATGTCAGATTGCTAATGTGTCCACCAGGCGACTGGAATGTAACGAGGTGTTCACCCGAGGGCATTTTCCACAAACGAATTTCACCATTCGAATCTCCACTGGCGAGAATCGTGTCATCCGGAGAGATTGTTAATCGACAGATAACGTGTTCATGTCCTCTGAGCGTTGCGAAATGCGTCTTTGTTTTAATATCCCACAAAAAGACTGAATTATTTCCATAATCCCCAGCAGCAACAAACGTTTTGCTATCGCGTGTGAAAACTCCAGCATAAATATCAGGACGCTTGTCACTATCTGAAGGATCCTTAGGCACGTCGAATGCTGCTAAGTTTTTGCCAGTATATGTGTCCCACAAGTACACTATACTTTTATCTAAACTTGCAACTTTTTTACCACTATGTTCATCTACAGTGTAAGATATATTCTCCCCCAAAGTAGCGACTATGTTCCCATCGGATGTGAATGCTAACGCTCGTTCTGCAAGGGATTCATGTTTTATGGTACATAGGTGTTTATCAGTCGGAATATCCCATACCTTAATCTCACTACCATCTTCCCCAGTCTTTCTTTCACGCGAGGACCACCATATAGACCTAGCAATTTTTCCGCCTTTTGGTGTCAATGCTATTACCGTAGTGGGCCATGTGAAGACGGTATCGACTGTACCCCCAATACCATGATGAGTGGTACTGTAACCTTGTGGCACTGGACCTTGTATGGTGTAAGTGTTAGTTCTTTTTCCAGTGATGATATTCCATTCATTGATGTTTTCTATACCTTCACTAACGAGTATGATATTATCCTCTGCAAAAACTAAGCCACTAATATACTTGCTTTCAGGTGATGTTAGTGTCCTGCGTACTGTACCCGTGCCTAAATCCCAGAGTTGAATGTTGCCGGAAGCATCCCCACTTACAAGCGTTTTGCCATCATGCGAAAAAGCCATTGTTGTAATTGGTGCTGTATAGTCTGCCGTAAGGGGGCGTAATTGTGTATTGGTTTGTGTTTCCCATAAATTGACTGTGCCATATCTATCTACACCAGCAAATATTGTACCATCTCCTGAAAACGCATGACGTTCTGGAAGAAGTGCAAACAGTCCTGGAGGTGTATGTATTGATGAGATTTTGCGGCGTGTAGCAATATCCCATTTCTCTAAACTGTCATTCCGTAGAATAGTGAATGTTTTCCCGTCTCTTGAAAACTTTACGTCAACATTGTCCGTAAATTCAGCAATTTCATGACGATCTGCGAGATCCCATATCGCAGAGCCATTGTACCCAGATACCCTTCTTGCCATAAATGCAAGTGCTTTTCCATCTCCAGAAAACTTTATATCTATTCCCAATTCATGTCTTGTTAGTAATTCACCTGTTTTGACATCCCAAAGTTCAACAGCACCACTATAACTGCCTCTATCGCTGTTTCTGAATCGGCTTTTACTTACAAGTGTTTTGCCATCTGGAGCAAAATGTAAATCCGTTATCCATTCCACCCCTATCCGAGGTCCCTTATGTGAAAATACCTTTTTTATTCCCGGAATCCGCATTCGACTTTGAATAGACGTTTTGTGTCCATAACCTATCTGGCCTATGGTATTTTCTTTGCTTATAATTTTACTTTGTCCTTCCAGAGTGCGTATTAGTTTGCCTGTGTGTCCATCTTGTATGTAAATTGTACCGTACCTATTTCCCGCAGCGAGAGCATAAATTACTTCACCTGAAGGAGCAATATGGACATCAGCTGCAATCCGCCACATATCAGGACTATAACTCACCCAATCAATGTAGCTATCAAGTTTCAGTCCAGGCAGTTTTGGACGGTATGTTGCTTTTTGTTCTCCTGTAGTAATATCCCATAACCAGACTGTACCATCCAAATTCTGAGTCATAAGAGTTGTACTGTCTGCCATGAATTTGAATGATTTGAGGGGACCAGCAGGAACAATAAATTTAGCTTTCACTTTTTTATTTCTAAAACCACCAAAACCTATCAAGGATGTTCCATCATCATCAGGATTATATTGACTAAGAGGAATAACGGTTGTTGACCAAGTGCCATCCTTCATAAATTGATAGCCTGTTGCAGGAGCATTCGGTACCTTGATTGTACGCAAGTGTTTACCTGTTTCCGCATCCCATAGCCAAATTGTTCTACGATACCCTTTGCTTGCAAATGTTTTGCCATCAGGTGAAAATACAGTTTCTGGTTTAGAATAATCTTTTTTGTGTTTATGATCTGTAATGAATGCGATTGCGTTTCCTTTCTGAACATCATAAAGCCATATACCACCGGAACCTGAGATTGCCAAACGAGAACCATCAGGTGAGAGTTCCATGTCGTTCAATATGCCTTTGCCGAGTCTACGTTTTGCTCCTATTGGCAAATTCATTCGGGTATAATCACCTTGGTCGCCTAAAACCTGCTCCCCATTCTTTTCATCGCCATTACCTGGACCACCTAAATCGGTTATATTCCCAGGTTGATTTCGGTTATCCGATACTTCCTCAAGGTTTTGAACATCACGTGCATCAACGAGTACAATTGATCTTTCGGATTGCGCATCCAAACTATAAGGCTGCTGGAAACGCGCTAAGTATTGACTGCCTATCCCAACCATCAGCACAATCAAAACTGTACTTGCAGCACCTATCACCCAGGGGATTAAAGGTTTACTGCCAGAAGGCGCAGCTGGTTTAAGTCGTGCGACTTCTCGCATAATGTTATCGGTCAAGTTCGGTGAAATTTGGAAGTTACTAATTGCCTCCCGTATCATCGGTTCCTCCTTTTTCAAGCGATTGCGTGCGCGACGAAGTCTACTCTTAATCGTATTTGCGGATACACCTAAAAACTCGCTCATCTCCTCACACGTCATCTCGCCAAAGTAGTGAAGCGTGATGACGGTGCGGTCACTCTCCTTCAACGTTTCAAGCAACTTTTTGACGACTTCTTGTTGTGCCTCATCAATAGTTTTTGCTTGTTCTTCTGCGACATGCCTTGAATAAGCATCTTTGTTTGTCACTGGTGTTCCTACATTTTCCAGTACTTGTTTCTGCAGACGCTTTTTGCGGAACCATGCAAGACATCGACGTGACGCAATAACATAAAGCCACCCCGCAAACCGATGCGGTTCTTTGAGGGTGTGGAGTCTTTGGTATGCTTTGAGGAAAGTGTCCTGCGTAATATCTTCAGCTGTGTGAAAGTCGCCTGTTTTTCGCCAGACAAGCGCATGTACCTGCTTTTGATATTTCTCCACTAATTCAGAGAAGGCGTTATTATCGCCTGCAAGCGTGCGTTGAATCAGTTCAGCATCATCGTTTTTCATTGGTGGTTACCTCCGCAAATATTATCCCAACAATTCATTTCAACACATAGTGACGCGTGAGACGACAAAACGGGTGCATGATTTTACAAAAAATTGCAATTTTATTAGAGAATAAGATGTTCATTGATATTATAGTGAAATTCACAATTACCTGCACATTGGCGAGGTTAGGAAACCTTGCCAGCGTTTCAGATTTTATAATAAACAAAGCATTCTTGACAAAATAGACGAACATGTATAGAATTTTCATTAAAGCAATGGGATAGAGATTAAACACAATCATTAGATTTTTATGTCTACGAGACACACTTATATGCAAAAGAAGGGAACAGATAATGATTCAAACTGCTTACAAAGAAACGTATCGCCCACAGTTCCATTTTACACCGAAAACGAACTGGACCAACGATCCAAACGGATTGATCTATTACAA
Source organism: Candidatus Poribacteria bacterium (assembly GCA_965221425.1). Taxonomy (GTDB): domain Bacteria; phylum Poribacteria; class WGA-4E; order WGA-4E; family WGA-3G; genus MSPOR6. The sequence goes on from OZ244889.1 coordinate 5,150,156, forward strand.
AGGAGAATATCATCTCTTTTTTCAACACAACCCTTTTGGTATCAATTGGGGGAACATGACATGGGGGCATGCCGTTAGTCCCGACCTCGTTCACTGGAAACAGCTACCGCACGCTATTCATCCTGACGAACTTGGCACAATTTTCTCTGGTTCCGGTGTTGTGGACTGGAACAACACCGGCGGATTCCAAACAGGTGACGAAGCGGTGCTGGTTGTTTTTTATACGTCTGCGGGAAGCCACGCCCCAGAGAAAGTACCGTTTACACAAAGCATCGCCTATAGCAATGACCGCGGGCGGAGTTGGACAAAATATGAAGGCAATCCTGTTATTGAACATATTGTCGCAAGCAACCGCGACCCAAAAGTAATTTGGCACGAACCTACGCAAAAATGGGTGATGACACTTTTTCTTGACGGAAATGATTTTACCTTTTTTGGTTCTACAAACCTAAAGGAGTGGGAGCAACTCTCCGACATCAAGATTCCAGATGGAGAATGCCCAGATATTTTTGAACTCTCTGTTGATGGCGACCCTGAGAATACTAAATGGGTTTTCTGGGGAGCTGGTGGAAAATACTATGTCGGTGATTTTGATGGTACCGCCTTCACGCCAGATGGTGAATCACAACGGGCAGATTTTGGCGCGAACTTTTACGCCGCACAAACTTGGAGTGATGTTCCAGAATCCGATGGTCGCCGCATACAAATTGCTTGGATGAATGGTAGCAATCCGCCAGAAATGCCGTTTAATCAGCAGATGAGTTTTCCATGTGTGTTGACACTTCGGACGACACCAGAAGGTATCCGCATGTCCCGCGAGCCGGTGGCAGAAATCAAAAATATTCATGACTGGACGCACGCCTGGAGCAATGTTACGCTTAACCCCGATGAAAACCTTCTTGCAGGGTTAACAGGTGAACTGTTTGATATCCGTGCAGAAATAGAACTGAATGATGCCTCCGCTGTAGGTTTCAACATTCGTGGTCAAGATGTCCGATACGATGTCGCGGAGAAGCAGTTAACGTTCCTCGAAAGGAGCGGGCCGCTTGCACCACAAGATGGCAAAATTCAGCTACAGGTTTTAGTTGATCGTATCTCTATTGAGGCGTTTGGTAATGCAGGTGCGCTCTCAATGACCTCTTATTTTCTCCCCGATCTTGATAATGCGGACATCGGAATTTATGCAGAGGGCGGTGCAGTTACACTGTCATCGCTGAAAGTGCATGAACTCAAATCGTCTTGGATATAATTAATATTCCTACTTCGGTAGGCACACTTTGATGAAGGTTAACTTTTAATTCGGTGCTTTTCTGTCCACACAATGCAGTGGTCCCTTGCTGGCGAGGTTTCCTAACCTCGCCAAAGGACCGATTTATTTTCTTAATCTTCATCAAAGCGCGCTTACGAATAAAGCGTCGCCGTTAGGTTGCGCCTGCCACCCTGATTTCGAAATTCGCACAGATAGACACCTTGCCATACACCTAAATTCAGGTTATGGTTCGTAATCGGGATAGATATGGCAAAGCCAACAAGCGAGGCTTTGATATGTGCAGGCATATCGTCATCGCCTTCTATTGTGTGTTTGTAGAAAGGTTCACGCTCCTTTACGAGACGATCAAAACTATTGGCGAAATCTTCACGCACCGTCGGATCGTCATTTTCATTGATGGTTAAACCTGCTGAAGTATGCTTAATAAAAAGATGAAGAATACCCGCTTTCGGCAATTCCCCAAGCGATTTCAGAATTTCATCTGTGATAAGGTGAAAGCCACGGGGGTATTCAGGTAAAGTGATTTCAATTTGCTGGATCATTTGTGTTGCTCCGAAATGGTAAAACCGATTTGTGATTAGGACTTTTTCGTTTACAAAGCTTCTTGCTATGATACCACAATTCACTGATATTTCAAGGAAAATTGGTAAATGAATTGCTTGACAATTGGATTGTTACAGGATATAATTGTTTATTCTTAAACTTGGGACGAGGAGGCAAGCATGGAAAAAGTTTTTACCGCTGAAACACAGAAGCAAGGGTTTGAAGAGACCTATACCTTCCATATTCAAAAAAATGGTGAAGGATGGGTTGGGTGGATACAAGAGCTTCCAGAGGTGAATGCCGAGCAAGGAACGAGAGAAGAATTACTAAAAACATTAGCAATTGAGTTTGGAAAAGTCTTAAAAATGTATGAGGTCCAAGCAGAAACGTGGGACAAGCAATTTGAAGACGACGTAAAAACTGGAAAACTTGACCGCTTCGCGGAGGAAGCACTTGCTGATTTTCAGGCGGGTAAATGCGAAGAGATATAAAACATGTCAAAACCTCGCGTTTTCGGAAACATTATCAAAATCTTCCGCGTTATGTTCAGCAACTTGCAGATAAGAGTTTTGAACTCCTAAAACAAAATCCAGGACATCCATCTCTGGGTTTTAAGAAGGTTAACGCGTACTGGGCAGTGAGAGTAGGAATTAACTATTGAACGCTTGCTTTTGAAAAAGAGGGAACTTACTTCTGGTTTTGGGTAGGAAGGCACGACGAATATATGCGGTTAATATCATCATAGCTGGGAATTAGTACGGTTCTTTGGACTAACTCGAAATAAGGAACTTTATGGATATCATTTGTGCTTCTATCTGCTACCGAGGCTACGCTGAAGATGAGGTCGCCGCAACCTTGGAATACGCACCAAAGATAGGCTACCGCGCTATGGAAATTCACGGACCACTTATCTGGAGCATTGATGCTGTCCACACATTTGACGTAGATAGCATGAAAAAGAGTATTGAAAAGTCAGGCATGAAGTGTGCTGGACTTTATCCTCCTGGTTGGGGTGGCAACAACAATACCGATGTTGAAGCACGTGCAGAAGCAATAGCGAGATGTGTTGACATCGCCGAACAACTCAATGCTACACATCTGACAACCAGTGGTGCACAACGCAGAACTGAACCTGGGGCATTAGACAGAGTCATTGCCTGTGTGCGTGAGGTATTAGCACGAATCCCAGCAGAAAGTTGTATCAAATTGACGCTTGAACCGCACCACGGAAATGTTCTTGAGCAAGCGGAAGATTTTCAACGGGTGTTAGACGTTATTCCTGATGAACGCGTAGGCGTCTGTATTGATACAGGACATTTCCATACATCTGGGGTAGACACACTTGCTGCTATCCGTCAGTTCGGCTCGCGTATCTATGCGGTGCATCTCAAAGACCATATCGGTGCTGTGTCTGTCGGTATCGGACGTGGTGAGCTTAATCTTCAGCAAATTATCGGAACGCTTCAGGGAGCAAACTACCAAGGCGACCTCACGTTGGAATTGGAAGTTGAAGACCCAGAAAACCTGCCACGCTATACAGAGGAGGCATATTTCTATCTCAGCGGGATGTTAGGGTTGCGGCTGTAGCAAAGCAGGAGTAACTTTTACCCTTGCCAGCTCGCCATAAAATCTAAAACGCCGAAATTCGGAGGCATTTCATTGAAATAGTACCGCATCGGTCCCGATTGGAAACCCGGAGAAAAATGTTCTTCATCCGTTTTAAGAAGTGCGTCCAACGGTTTAAAACGTTCCCAGAGGATGACCGCCTCCTCTCGTGTGAAACGTTCCTCAGCGAAGGGTGGGCCCCAATTAAGCGTGATGGAATGAACCCCTTTTCCACGGTTGCGGAAATCTTCAGGAATGTCTTCAAGTTCATACCCGTGTGCCAGTGCTACGAAACAGGCAGCTTTACATAAAAAGACTGTGGATAGCAATTTTCCTTTCTCATCCCTATCTGGATGTAACTTTTCAAGCGCAGCGTGATAAGCAGCGGCATCCTTCTCAATCACAGCCCGCAGAGCTTTTTCAGTCCACATTTGCATCTGCTGACTACGTTTATCCCATCGATCAAACATCTCTTGCACCTGTGGTGATAGGTGCTCTATGTAGTCAAGGGTTGGGTAGTGTGTAAAGTTTGAAAACCCGCCATGTATCGTACGGCGCATCTTCCGACTGTAGTTGCTTCCCCAATGTAAAATTGGTAAAATGTAAACCACACCATCACCGGCATTGAGATGTGTTTGTACTCCATTGGGCAATGGCACTCGCGGATCTGCCAACAATTGTCCGTTTTCCTCGTCTGTGTTCACTCGCAAGTGACTACCCGGAATAACCCATAACACACTGTCGTCATAGAGCGAAAGATTCCACTGCACATAGCGCGGTCCCGTTTCCAGAATGTCATCAAGATAACCTTGTAGGGGTGCGGTATCAATTGGGTGATGGTCGCGATGCCAAGCCGCAGGTCCCCGATCACTTACGGGATTACACATGAGCATCATTTCAGTAACACCAGCGTCCTCAACACCGAGTAGTTCACTACTGACACCTTGCATGTTTTCGTGTGCCCAAATTTCGATGGCACTCGCTGTTTTTTTATCTACAAGTCCAGCAAGCGGTTCACGTCCAAGATTTAAACGCGGTTGAGCCGAAGTCTCCCACACACCGCCCGGTGGACCGTCTGGTTGTCGTTCTTTTGCCCAGATGTCGCGCTGTCGTGACACCATCAGCTCGTAACTTTCGCGAAGCGCATTTAGTTCATCAGCAGGAATTACCTCTCGCAGAACGAGATACCCCTCTTCCATGAATTGTGTTCGATTTACCTTCATGATTTTCTCTCATGTGTCTACACGGAGCATTAACAAACCGTATTCGTTGCGAAACTTTATCCTCGCCCAACATAGAGTTGTCCCACAGGTAACACCGTTGCCTCTAACATATTGATATTAGGTGGCAGCGTTGCCATAAGGACAGCAGCTTTAGCAAGTTCGTCAACCTCCATCATCGGTTCAGATGGGGGAAATGGATGATTCTGAATCCGTTCAACATAAGTGTTGCCGGGTTGCAAGCAGCTCGCCGTAATACCGTGCGGTCTCCCTTCTAATGCTATTACCTGTGTCAATCCCCAAATACCGAACTTGCTTGCACTATAAGGCGCGCTACGCGGACGGACACGGTGTGCAGAAATGCTACCGATGTTGATGATACGTCCACCTTCACCTTGTGCCTTCATAATCCGCATCGCTTCACGCGAACAGAGAAAAGGCGCGCGTAGGTTAACACCTATCACCTTGTCCCATGCCTCTGTTGAGAGTTCGTCTATTGGACCACCGTCAAACGCACCAGCATTATTAACAAGGATGTCTAAGCGTTCATATTCAGCCATCGCTTTTTCAAAGAGCACCTTAATTTGTTCTTCATCAGTAACATCAGTAGGAACAGCAAGGACTTTAACATTCATTGCGCGCAGTTCATCAGCAGTTTGCGAAAGCAGTTCAGCATCCCTTGCGGCAATCGTTAGACTCGCACCTTCAGCAGCAAATCCTTTCGCTATACCTTTTCCAATCCCCCTGTTGCCACCAGTTACAATTGCAACCTTTCCATCTAATTGTCCCATTACGGATTCTCCTCCAACAATTCTAATAACAAACTTTCTGTTCTAACTGCTTGCACCTTATTTCCTGCAAATCGCATTGCAGAGAGATGTGTTTGCAAAAATGCTAAATCTTCAGGTGTATCCACGTCGTACCAAGGTGGTAGAAGCTTGAGCGTAGCTTTTATAAAACCAATACGTTCGATTGTCTGCTGAAAAACCTGCGGTGTACTCCATGCAATTTCCTCAAAAATGGATGGAACTATTTTATGGAGACTTTCTATTGAAAAACCGATAAGGTAATAACCACCATCTACACTTGGACCGATAACAAGATCGCGCGAGTCGAGACCGGCAACCGCTTCAAGAATATATGAAAGTGGAAGTGTCGGACTGTCGGAACCAACGATTAATATCTTTTCGTATCCGTTTTCGGATGCCCATTGCGTGGCAGAAGTAAGACGCTCACCTAAATCTACGCCTGTTTGTGGAATGTAAGTAACATCAGTCTCAATTAATGCTTGTAAATCGCTTTGACTTCCTGGCGGTGTATACGCAATCACCAAATCTATATTAGGGAGCTCAGCAAGCGTTTCACACCAATCTGTGAGAAAAGCACCATATAACGATGCTGCTTGTTCTGGAGATAATTTTGGAAGCAGCCGCGTTTTTACTTGATTCGGGACAGGGTTTTTCGCGAAAACAATTAGACATGTACTCGCTTCAGTATCCATCTGCTGCATCTCTCGTTTCAACAAACTTAGACAGGTTCACCCCCTCTAGTTTATCAGATACCGGGTAAAACGTCAACATAGAATTGCACATGAAGGGTGTGTAAATATTTTGGCAAAAGTTTGGGCTAAGGGCGTTGCCTGAGACGTTTCTCATTTTTGCATGTGTGTCTGAATCGCGGATTGGCGCGGATTTCACCAAATCAACGGTATGAATGCCATTATGAAGATTAAAAAATAAATTGGGTAATTTGCGAGGTTAGGAAGAAATCAACGGTATGAATGCCATTAAGGCATTCCCCGCCTCGCCAGCAGAGATGTACGCCTGCTGCATTGCGCCTCTTTAAACTTGTGGACGGCACACGGCGTGTGCCTACTACCTTTAAACGCATATTTAAATTTGTAGCACAAACTTTCAGTTTGTATCATATAGTAGAATCCACAATTAAGTTCACACATGAAAGACTACTCCTTATCCCGCCCCAACCTCCGCAATTGAGCGGAATGCGTAAGTCCTGATAATATTTACATTTTTTGTGCAACAATTTTTCAAAAGCGGGTGTGCCCAGTTGTTTTCTGTCTGAATCGCGGATTACGCGGAGGACACGGAAGACGCGGAAGGGCGTTGGTGCTGCCGAGTCGTTTTCAGATTCTTGTAGCGTAATCTTCCAGATTGCGCTTTGTAGCACAAACTAAAAGTTTATGCTACAGTTTTTTTCTGTCTGAATCGCGGATTACACGGATTACGCGGATTACGCGGAAGGGGCGCTGGTAAAATGAGTTGCTTTTCAAGGGATTGCAGCAAACTTTGAATAGGCGTTTGGGAGTCCCAAACTCACTAATCCGCGTTTTCCGCGTCATCTATGTCCTCCGCGATTCAGATAATAAAGAATGTAGCACAAACTTCATAGTTTGTGCCAAAAAACGCAAACTAAAAGTAAAATCAACGGTATGAATGCCTTAATGGCATTCCCCGTGGTACAAAAGACAAAATCCATGTCTTCCGCGATTCAGACAAAAGAAAAGGCAGATACCCGAAACGGATACCTGCCTTTTTGAGAGTTATGCCGTCTTACTCGGCACAGTAGCGATTTCCATTCGGATCGGTGGGACACAGCGGCGACGCGGACGAAAGCCCCGTGCCGCTTATGGGTTCAGGGTAGAAGCGACATCTACGCCAGGTTTTTTTGCACTTTTTACCCCCCGGCATCCGGTTATTCCCACAAGTGCGCAACCGGTGGTGATTGTAGTCCTCACTTTTACAACTCCAATGCGAATGCCCATTTGGACAGGTCACGTAATGTTGTTGCTCGGAGAGAACCGACTCATCGCACACCCGATACCCATTCACCTTCCGACCACACCTCACGAGCGTGGGATACTGGTGTGTATGCGTTTGACACGCATAAAACCCTGTTACCGTGCAAGAATATCCCGATTCATTTGTCTCGAGACAACTCGCCTGCAACGAATGATCCCCCGACACAGACGTGGCATGAACACCACAGGGATGCATCGCTGGCGTTGTGGGCTGCGTACACGCGGAACACGAACCGGTGCAATACTCACAATTCGGGCTGTTGTCCACCGGCGTTTGAGTATTCTGTGCCTGCTCGTCAGATGATGACACATGATTATTGTGATTCTTTGTATGCGTTAAACAATTACGATACTTGACTGAACAGCCACTCGTTGAACAGGTCTGCTCCTCATGTTGCGTGTTGGGTTTCTTCGGACAATGGTAGTAGTCTCGACCACATCCTTGTGAAACAGAGCGGCTTCTCAGTATCCCTATCCGTCTCGGCGGTGCCGCTACCGATTCTATATTACTTGCTGTGCCGCACTTTTTCTTATGGCTACTTCCGGCATCACTAAACGTGTCAAAACGATCACCGCAATGGTTAAAACAACCAAGTTGCGTGAAACCGGGTTTGCTCGGATCCGAGATCGTTAACTCGGCAATGGCCTGTGAGGGGGCATATTCATTCCATTTTTGAACCTGCAAGTTATAGATGCCCGCAGCATATTCGAGTCTGTGGAACGCCTCCATTAGCGAATCTGCCTGAACACCAACGACACCGTTCACATTGAACTCTGCCTGCATCTCCGTTTGAGTGGTTTCCTGTGTTACCGTGCCGCTGCCATCCCAGTAGTCATTGAAGGTTTTAAGTTTCGTCTCGTGGTTACTGAAAGCCGTTGATGCAGCATCCGCTAATGTCATTGCTTTCGCCATATTCGTTGCTGCATTGACGCTGATACTAAGTGCTGAACTTAAAGCACTCACCATGTTGGTTTTGATACTCGCAGGTAACGCAGAATACAAAGTGGCGCGGACAGATGCATTGGCATTTTTGAAATCGTTCACAATTTCCATCGCCGCATTAAACGCACTGTCTACATTCTTTTCTGCCTGATTGATAGTCCGCCACCAAGCATCGTAGTGCTCCTTGGCATTATCATAAGGCGTTTTATCCGGATATGGAGGTACTGTCTGTGCATTTAAGATGTCGCTATAGGCAACAATACATATCAACACTGTAAGGATGCATAAAAACTTTCTCATTCGGTCTCACCTCCTTCAACTGTTACAGGAACAGGTGTTCTAACGATATGTCCTGCTTTTGCCAGTGGTTTCCACAACACTTCTTCTTTCAAATCCAGCAATTTCATAACTTCATCACTCCACATGCTTCCCCCAACATATCCCTTATGAATCGCTAAATCAAGCAGATTCAATTCTTTATAGGCGCGGGATGCTTCTGGTGTGCCGTAGTTGGCTACGATGATTGCTGCATTTTTTCGGATGGTTGCTTCTGGGTCTTTTAGCAGGTGCTTGTAAGTTTCAAAGGGTGGATGCGGTGGATAGTATAGCATCTGCCCGTTGATACCTTTCTTATAGACACCTTCTTTGCGAGGCAGTGGTGCCTGTGCTGGTTCTGCTTCAAAGGCCTGCACATCTTTTGCAACAGGTGAGTGCGGTTCCCCTTGCCACACATCCGGTGCGTCAATCGGCACCTCATGGAAGTGGTCACCATGCGGCACCCACTTCTTGCCGGGGGCCGCGGGGGGAGGCTCATTCGCTGCGACCGGTTTATCGATTTTTTCAATCATTTCCTCAAATTGTGCAGCTTGTTTTTCCAGTTGCTGCACTGTTGACCACTGCCAATAGATAAACCCACCGGCAGCAATCACGAAAGCAATCAGGGCACCAAGCCCCCAAAACATTTTCTTTGACATGTCAATCTCCTTTACTCATAGGTGTACCTGTCCCTGTCTCCTCCAGCGGGCAGCGCTGTCTCGGAGTAGGACAAATTAGGCCCGGTTTCGGTCCTTCTTTTATCGGGCATTCCCGTTTAAATCTTTCTTCACAATCAGACGGATCTGTCTGTGTAGCATCAAGTGTGCCAAACAGCAAGAAACCGCTAATCACGAATGTGAAAACAATAAGTGTGGTGAGAAGAACTGTGTAGTCTCGTCTCATCTTGTGCCTCCTCTTTAGAGAGTAGGTTAATTGTTTATGACAGACTACAGAAATAGGTAGGTATTTGTACAGTTGTATCTATTTCTATAGAGGGCTGGCCCCTATGATATGCATTGATGTTACTATATGTCTCTGCTAAAATAGAAACCAGCCTGTCAGGTTATGTCTGGCAGTGCTTCGCATCGGCAGTGCTTTGTAGCTATTACACTGTCGGTGCACTGAGAAGCACCTCCCACGTTAAGAATTCCCGACGAATTCTTAATGTGACATGCTATTATAATAAAATTGTGAAAAAATATCAACAATTTCTTATAATATATCTATATTCGGTGCATTAAAAAAAGCACCTCCAACGTTAAAAATTCTTCAGTGAATCCTTAACGTTGCATATATTATAATCCAATTGCAAAAAAAATGTCAACTATTTTTTTGCGCAATATTCCTATAATTTGATCGTAATGATATAATATTTACATTTTTTGTGCAACAATTTTTCAAATGCGGGTGTGCCCAGTTTTTTTTCTGTCTGAATCGCGGATTACGCGGAGGACGCGGAAAACGCGGAAAGGGGCGTTGGTGCTCCCGAGTCGTTTTTAGATTCATGTAGGGTAATCTTCCAGATTGGGCATTTTGGCACAAACTAAATGAAGTTTAAATAAATATTTCGGTAATTGGCAAGGTTAGGAAGAAATCAACGGTATGAATGCCATTGGGCGAATACGCGTGCGGTATTCGCCATGATTCCCCGCCTTGCCAGCAGCAAGTGTACATCTCTGCTGGCGAGGTTTCCTAACCTCGCTACATTACCCAATTTATTTTTTAATCTTCATACAGTTTGTGCTACAAGTCGTTTGTTTTCTGAATGGCGGATTACGCGGAGGACACGGAAAACGCGGAAAGGGGCATTGGTGCTGCCAAGTCGTTTTCAGATTCTTGTAGCACAAACTTTCCAGATTGCGCTTTGGGGCACAAACTGGAAAGTTTGTGCTACAGTTGTTTTTTGTCTGAATGGCGGATTACGCGGAGGACACGGAAAACGCGGAAAGGGGCGTTAGGGCTGCCGAGTCGTTTTTAGATTCTTGTAGGGTAATCTGGATGAGGATTAATTTATTAATTCGGTAATTTGGAGAAACTCGGCAGAATACGCGTATGGTATTCTGCATTGGTTAGAAACCGCCAAATCAACGGTATGAATGCCATTTGGCGAATACGCGTATGGTATTCGCCATGATTCCCCACCTACCGGGTTTGGATAAAATTAGAATTACCGAAATATTTACTTAATCTTCATGAAGATTGCGGTACAAAAGACAAAATCCGCGTTTTCCGCGTCTTCCGTGTCCTCCGCGTAATCCGCGATTCAGAAAATAACGGCGCGTTACATAAATTCTTCACGAATTCAAACCTGAGCTATTTTTTTATTTTGACATCCCACTCATTTTTTGCTAAACTTAAAAAGCATGTCCATTGTAGAAACTACAACGTGATGAATCTTCTGGAACATCCTTACGCGCGTTCTCACTAACCTTGCCATAATCCTAATGAACTCGTCAACGAAAGGACAGGTTCGTTTAATCTTTTGAAACAGATAAGACAGACCCTCATTCTTCCGGTTGCTGTACTGCTGAGTCTCTTTATCTTAGTTGAAGTCAACTATCCGTTACTCAAACCTCAATCTGCGTTAGCAATCTTCGCGATGTTGGGGTTAATAGTTGTTTTTTTGAAGTATCCGCTCCATCCCCGTTTTGCGGAAAACCGATTTTGCCAGATACTTGATTTTGTGTTTGCGGGCAGTGTCATAATCTGTTTTGGTTATGTTGCTTTTCAAACGGAACCTATTTTTGAGCGATTTTGGTTGAATGGTAAATTTCTCGGTAACCGCGCATCAGCAGAACACATTTTGGATTACTTTATAGCTGGGCTCGGGCTGATCTTGATTCTTGAAGCTACCCGCCGGGCAATAGGCTTAACGCTCCCACTTCTCACAGTTGTATTTCTTCTCTATGCCTTTTTCGGTCAGTTTATGCCGGACTGGTTGTTTCAACATCGCGGGCATTCCTTGGAACGCGTTTTAGGTCAAACGTTTTTACATGGTGGTGTATTTGGTGTTGCCCTGCGAGTGATGTTCACTTATGTATTCCTATTTGTGTTGTTTGGAGCTCTTTTGGAACGGACAGGTGCTACGGGCTACATTTTGAATTTGGCGAAAAGGATATTTGGCACAAGTGCTGGTAGTCCGGCAAAAGTCGCAGTGATCGGTAGCGGCATGATGGGGTCCTTATCCGGTTCAGCTGTGGCAAATACAGCGACAACGGGCACATTCACAATTCCATTGATGCGGAGCGTAGGGTTTAAACCGACAATTGCGGGCGGGATTGAAGCAGCAGCAAGTTCAGGCGGCGCATTAGTGCCACCCATTATGGGGGCAGCAGCCTACATGATGTTAGAAATCGTTGAGCCGTCCGTCACCTATCTCGAAATTATCAAAGCAGCCTTACTTCCAGCGATTCTGTACTATACCGCGCTGTTACTCATCGTTCATTTTTATGCAAAGCGAATTGGCAACACAACCGCAGATCAAACCGAAGCAGCTGAACCCACGGAAGAAAACGCACCTATAGAAAAACTGCCGAAGATACAAGGCGTAATATTCTTTGGAGCATTTGTCACACTCATTCTATTTCTGTTGAAGTTGCCGGGGGCAGCCGCAAGTGAAACTGCAAACAGTTCAGGGATATTAACAAGTTTGGGATTTATTTTACGAGCGTCCACTCCGTTTCGTGCTGTGAGTTGGAGTCTCCTTGTCGTATTAGTTATCAGTCTATTTCATCAACAGACCCGTGTAGGAATTTCAGGTATTTTAAAATCTATGGAAAACGCTGCACATAGCGGTGTCTCACTGGTAGCTGCTGCATCCTGTGTCGGAATAATTTTAGGGGTTGTTACATTAACCGGTGTTGGTTCAAAATTGCTCAGTGTTCTATTACCTCTGGCAGAAACGAATTTAATTTTAGCACTGTTCCTGCTCATGATCTCCACAATTATTTTGGGGATGGGACTTCCTTCATCAGTCTGTTATCTATTGACAGCAATCTTAGTTGGAGATGCACTGCTTGACTTAGGAGTAGTCCCACTTGCAGCACATTTTTTTATCTTTTATTTTGGGATGATGTCAATGGTCACACCACCTGTTGCGCTTGCTGCTTATACAGCTGCAGCAATTGCGGATGCAAACATCATGAAAACTGCGTTCGCCGCGTTTCGGTTTGCACTTGTAGGTTTTGCGTTACCTTATGCGTTTGTGCTACGCCCCGAATTACTGTTGCTCAACACGGATGGCGGTACCCCAGAAATATGGGCAGTTATTATGAACCTTTTACCGACACTGGCAGGGACTGTTATTCTTGCAGCGAGCATTGCAGGATATGCTTTCAAAAAACTTTTATTGTGGGAACGTTATGTAATGTTCATTGCGGTAGCAATTCTCTTTTTTATACCTGCTGAGATGAATTTTATGTGGCTACATGGAATAACACTGCTTGCAAGTGTTTCTATCTTTTACTATAATTGGCGTAAAGAGGAGGTAAACCATGAAAACTACGCTTAGATGGGTTCTTTATAGCCTGTTATTAGTGCTGTTTATTCTCCACAACGATTTTTGGTTATGAGGAACACCTCAAATTGTTTATTGATCACTTAGGAAGATTGGCAAGTTTACACAATTAATTTTGGCGAAAAGTTAAAACATGAAAGTTGCTTATATTACAGCAGGTGCCGCAGGAATGTATTGTGGCACCTGTATCCATGACAATACCGTCGCGACAGTCCTAAAAAAACAGGGGCATAACGTTGAGTTGATTCCAACATATACACCTACCCGAACAGATGAAGAAAATGTGAGTTTGAATCGCGTCTTTTTCGGTGGCATTAACGTATATCTTCAACAAAAACTATCTCTGTTTCGGCATACGCCTTGGGTATTTGACAGGCTTTTGGATAATCCATCATTATTAAACGGATTAGCACGTTTTAGTGGTTCAACAGATGCTCGAGATTTGGGTATGTTGACGGTGTCTATGCTCAGTGCTGAGCAAGGGTATCAAAAGAAAGAATTGGAGAAATTGGTCAAATGGCTTCAGGTTGACAACCAACCGGATATCGTCTATTTGACGAACTCCATGCTTGTCGGTTTTGCAAAAGAAATTAAAAATGCTTTAGATGTTCCGGTTGTGTGTGGACTTCAAGGTGAAGATATATTTCTTCGCGATTTGATTGATCCTTACAAAACTGAGGCTTTAAGTCTGTTGGCACACCGTGCTGCAGATGCGGATGGGTTTGTGGCGCCTTGTAGCTACTATGCCCAATTTATGGCAGAGGAGTATCTAAAAATCCCTGTTGATAAAATTGATGTTGTGCCACTCGGTTTAAACTTAGATGGACACGGTAATCTAAATGAAAAACCAGGTCCTCCTCCCCTCAAAATTGGCTACTTAGCGCGCATTTGTCCTGAAAAAGGGTTGCATCTCTTGGTTAGTGCGTTCTATACACTGACAAAGGAGCTGGGCGCGAATAACACAGAACTGCATGTTGCAGGGTATCTCGGTAAAAAAGATGAACCTTATTTTGAGGAGTTAGTTAATCAAATTCACGCGTGGGGATTGCAAGATAGTTTTGTACATCACGGGGAAGTAACACGTTCACAAAAGATAGATTTTCTGAACCGTCTACATGTATTTTCTGTACCCACAGTTTACCGTGAATCAAAAGGTCTATCTATATTGGAAGCACTTGCGAATGGAGTACCAGTTGTTCAACCTCAACACGGCTCATTTCCAGAGATGGTGAAAGCAACCGAAGGCGGTATTTTGGTGGAACCTGAATCTTCTGAAGCGCTTGCCGAAGGTATATTTCAGCTATTCCGCGATCCCTTAAAACGGAAGCAATTAGGAACAGCAGGGAAGGCTAACGTCCATCAAAAATTCAGTGATATCATCACCGCACAGCAGTTGATGAAAGTGTTTGAAAAGTATCTTTAGTATTCCAATTCGCTGTGCTTTTTCATTTTTCACACCTATAAACTGTAGATTCTGTATTATTTTTTTCAACGACATCAAACATGTATGTCGGCAAAAGCAAAGGAGCATAAATTATGGTTAGAACATGGCTTATTTTTGTTATCATGACTGTGGCATCATGGGGACTCTACGGCGTTTTTCTACATAAAGGACAATTGTCTATGGAAGATGCTGTGCATGGACGTTATAAAGCGTTCCTTTTTGTAGGTCTTGCGTATCTATTGGTAGCTGTTATCGGTTCGGCACTCATGCTTATTGTAAACGGTGCTGAATGGTCATTTACTGGGAAAGGCGTATCCTGGTCTTTCCTTGCAGGTGTTGTTGGGGCAATCGGCGCGTTTGGTGTTTTACTTGCATTCGGTGCGAAAGGCAGACCTGCTGTGGTAATGTCAATTGTTTTTGCGGGTGCACCAATTGTAAATGCTATTGTCGCAACACTGTCGCATCCGCCTGAAGGGGGTTGGGGGGCTATCCGTTGGCAATTTGTGCTTGGCATTTTACTCGCAGCGGCTGGTGGGTGTCTCGTAACATTTTTCAGACCCGGTTCTTAGCATGAGTAAAAAGTTTACCGCTGAAACCATGACTTTATTTTGGACTCATAGCGAGTAAGAGCTTAGGATCGTTGAAAGTACCCCGATAGTTTATCATTGAATATGCTAAATGACGAAAACCTAAATGGGTTTCTTTGAGTTTATCATAACTGAGAACAAGTTTCCGGTAAGTATCTTGCCAACCGAAAGTTCGTTCCACTTTATATCGGTTTTTGTAGATTTCTTTATTAAACCAACGGAACTTGTGAACAATAACAATAGGTTCTTTCGCATTCTGTCGGTTCGGATAGATCACTGGAAGCAAATCCTATTCTTTGATAATCTTATGATTCACTTTAGAGTCAAAACCGGAATCCAGTGTTAGAGCAGAACCGCTCAGATCCAAGGAATCCGATGGCTAACCGAGTTCATGTTAACTTTAGGATTCTACTTTCCCTGTTGTTTTGCAAGTTCCAATGCCTTTTGCATATCCTTCTCTGCTGCGCTTCTTTGACCCAACGCACGCTTTGCCGCCCCACGATGGATATAAGCATTCGCAAAATTTGGGTTAAGACGGATCGCCTCGTTATAGTCAGTGATCGCCTTCTGATGTTCGCCCAAAGCACTTTTTGATACGCCACGATGTGTATATGCAGTAGCAGAATTTGGATTGAGACGGATCGCCTTGTCAAAATCTGTTATCGCTTCCTCATGTTTTTCAAGTGCGCGCTTTGCCGTGCCACGATTGATGTATGCTTCAGCAAAATCAGGTTTGAGGCGGATCGCTTCGTCATGGTCGGCAATTGCCTCATCAGTGTTCCCAAATTTGCTCTTCACAACACCACGACTGGTATATGCCTCAGCGAAATTTGGCATTAGTTCAATTGCTTGGTCGTAAGCAGAGAGTGCTGGATCATTTTCATTTTGTTCCGAATGGAGATAACCGATTGAGAAGAACGCGCGTGCGACTAAATCGTTGTTGACGCCCATAGCAGTGTTCGCGATAGATCTCCATTTTTCGATTGCCTCCGGTATTTGACCAGCATTTTGCAGCTTGTAAGTCTCAATGATAGCTTTGTCTTCAAGTGAAATTGCGGGGTCTTTCAGAATATCTTCAATCGTTGTCTTGAAAATTTCAACTTTATTCGGATTGCTGAAGTCTTTACTTGTCAATTTTGATATTACTTCTTTTAATTTGGTCTGATGTTTCTTGATTTCCTTGAGGGATTGCGCCGCTGCGTTAGCATGCTTTTCTGCAGCAGCAGCCTCTTGACTCGCTTCCTTCACGCGGTTTAGCATTTGGGATTGCAGGTCGTCATACTTTTGGTAGATAAAATATGCGGCTATCCCTGTTACAATCGGAATCATAACTGTAAAAAAGACAAGCACTATGCAGATAAAGACTAACAATCGGTTAATTGAATTGGAGCGTTCATTCAAGTAATCGCTCTTTAACTCGTTGAATTGATGTTGAATAGAAGGTTCAGTTTCTGGTTTTTCCCCTGAACCGTCTGCCTCCTTTTCTATAGGAGTTTCCGGTGTTTGATCGAGCTTTTCTTCTGGTTTCTCTTTCATATTTCACCGCCTTCACAGGTTCTGTAGGATATCTTGGTTTAATAGATGTACTACTGACCGATCCCCTTTGTACATAGCGATTTTACCAGATGTGTGATATTCAAGTCAAACCGAAAATCAGTTGATTTTGACAAAGGGATGTGGTAACTTGATTATGACGAATAAACTAATAGAGAAAATCAATGAACAACACGGACACCTTTCATATTCTCGCTTTAGATGGCGGTGGCACACGCGGCATCTACTCTGCCCACCTCTTAAACAAAGTAGAGCAGCTGCTTGATGTGCGTATCAAAGATTGCTTTGATCTCATCGTAGGGACAAGCACGGGCGCGATTATTGCTGGTGCTATTGCTTCAGACATCCCGATGGATGAGATCGTAGAACTCTTTGAAATTGAGGCGCCAGATATATTCCGAAAAAAGTGGTATCGGAATCCGTTGTTTGTCAGCAAGTATTCAAACGAAACACTCGCGCAGATAATCGCGAAACATATACCCGCAAAACCCCTATCCGAAATAGCAATACCCTTGATGATAACAACTTCTGAGATAACAAAAAGTGAGCTGCATATTTTTCGGTCAAATTATATTGAAAACCTGAACAAATCCGATTATTCAGACGGGGACGTTTGTCTGCGAGATGCAATCGTTGCCTCATGTGCTGCACCTACATTTTTTGCGCCAAAATATATAAAAAGCCGTCTGTTAGCAGATGGCGGATTATGGGCAAACAACCCTTCTATTGCTGCGTTTACAGAAGCACTTACGAATTTCAGGAAAGAGGCAACACAAGTTAAGATTATGTCAATTGGCACAGGGCATTCGGTGTCTATGTATCGTAAAAGGCGAGGATGGGGGTTTCTCTTGGGGTGGGGCGGTATAAAGTTAGTATCTTATGTGATGACGCTGCAATCTCATGCATCCGCAAATATAGCGAAACTTCTACTGAAAGATAATTATTTACGGATTGATCCGACAATAGATTTTTGGGATATAGATACTGTGGTGCAGTTAGAAAATTTGAAATTGTTAGCGGAAAGAGATTTCACTGAATATGCGTCAAAAATAGAAGCGTTTATTCGTTAGTCAAAAATTCTTTAACGGCTGCAGCAAACTGATCTGGGCAATCATCAAATATAAAATGCCCGGATACAGAAGTTGTATCGGAACAACCGATAGAGATAAACTTCACATTGGGAATAAACTCCTCGTATTTCTTGCTACCATTTAGTGAAATATCGTCATCATCTCCATGCAGAATTAGAGTCGGTGCTGTAATGTTTGCTACAGCATCACGATAGTCCGGTGATTTGCCAATACTAAAATAAACAGCGAATGAACTCCATCCGCCTGGTGTAGGTGGTGTTTCCATAAGGGATATATCGTATCCCATTCCCTTCAACAGATAGCGCCCTATTTGCGTATGTAAATCCACAAGATCGGAATCCGTTTTTGAGAAAATATCTCCGAAATTGAAGTATTCCTTGATGAGCAAATCATACTTAGGTAGTTCTTTTTTAGGGATTCGGCTTCGGACAGCATCAAAGATATTGTTTTCCATCTGTGGTGGCGTGAGTATCCCCGCGGGTGCAACGAGTATCAGTTTTTCGGCCCGCTCTGGAAATTCTGCTGCATAAAGTGCAGCAATAAAACCGCCAAAGGAGTGTCCGATTAGCAGTAATCTATCTTCTTTGAGGATACGGCGGATTCGCTCAATATCGGCAATCTGTGCGCCTATGCCGAGGGTTTGCTCAAGTTGAGTCATATTCTTCGGATAATTTTTTGATTCAAAACGGTCAATCGGTCTGGTTGAATTCCCCGCACCTCGCTGGTGATAATAATAGAAAGCGTACTGCTCTTCCAACGATTTTAACCCTTTCCATGCGTTTGCATAAGGTATCCCTGGCCCGCCGTGAATAATGACAACAGGCCTGCCTTCTCCGTACGCATCAAAATGAAGGGATATATCAGATTCGACGCGCCAGACAGACGAAGCTGTCTGCTCCGGCGGCTCCAACGGACTTCGTAAATTTTCACTTGCGCTAACAGAACCGAACTTATAGAGAGGTTGTCCCATCTGCCAAAACATATATACTGCAGTAGCGCCTACTAATATCACAACGACCCCGATGCCTATAAGCACAAATTTTATCGTTTTTTTCATGTTTACTTCTCTTTTGTCTTCAGAATATATAGTGGATTTCCAATTACTTGAACATTTGTCAATAGGCAAGATTAGGGGTGTTTGAACACCGCTACTGGTGTGCTGGCAAAGCGCGCCTACATGTCAGTGTCAACACATTTATATATTTTACCATAAACATTTAAAAAAATATACTCCTTTTTCAAACCGCTTGATATTTTCAAATAAACCTGTTATTATAAATCAGGATGAATACTGCAACCTTATCACTCAATGTAAACATAGGCGGGATTCGGATGCGAAACCCCGTCATGACAGCGTCTGGCACATTCGGGTACGGCAGTGAATACGCTGATTTCGTAGACTTAAACCGACTCGGCGCAGTTGTCGTTAAAGGCGTTACAAGCGTGCCGTGGCCTGGCAATCCAATGGATCGTATTATGGAAACCCCATCCGGTATGCTGAATGCCATTGGACTGCAGAATGTCGGAGTAGATGGTTTTATTTCGGAAAAACTGCCCTATCTTCAAGATTTTGATGTGCCAGTGATTGTGAATGTATGCGGCAAAACGGTTGCAGAATACCTAATAGTCGTTGAAAAGTTAAGCGAGGCGGCTGGCGTTGCTGGCGTGGAACTCAACATCTCTTGTCCGAACCTGGATTGTGGTGGCATGAGTTTCGGTGTTGATGCGGCCTTAGCACATCAACTTGTGAAAGAAGTGAGGGCAAAGACACATCTACCGTTATTGGTGAAACTGTCACCGAATGTTACAGATATTACCGAGATTGCGCGTGCCGTTGAAGATGCAGGGACAGATGCCCTTTCTGCGATTAATACCCTACTCGGCATGGCAATTGACGCTAAAACACGCAAACCGGAACTCGCCAATGTAACTGGCGGTCTTTCTGGACCTGCGATCAAACCTGTGGCATTGCGATTGGTTTGGGAGGTATACAAAAGTGTCTCAATTCCGATTGTTGGGATGGGTGGGATAATGCAGGCAACAGATGCTGTGGAATTTTTCATCGCTGGTGCATCCGCTGTTGCAGTGGGGACGGCGAACTTTGTCAATCCAAAAGCATCAATAGAAGTTATAGAAGGTATCAACGATTACCTTGAAAAGATGGACATGAGTTCAGTAAAGGAGTTAGTCGGAAGTTTAATGGTTGATACTTGATCAACGCGAAAAGGTTGATATTTTCTTACAATTTGGTGTATAATTTGGAATATGGCACAATACTATGATAACGCGATCAAATATGTTATGCTTGGGTATTCCCAAGAATTTGCAGAGTTTATGGTAGGACATTCAGACATCAAAGTCTTAGAGAAACTTGAAACGGAACAACCGACTCTCAAAACGCACCAAAATGATAGCACTTTGAAGGTGCAGCTTCCCAATGAAACGGCGATATTCCATACCGAGGTACAAACAGACGACAGCAGAAAACCGATGTGGTCCCGTCTTGCGGGGTATAACGGTTTCCTCATCCAACAGCACGAAATGCCTGTCTATTGCAATGTTCTCTATCTACACCCTAACGCAGGCAAAAACGATAAAGGCTACTATGCTTACAAAGGAATGGGGTACGAATACACACTCCGTTACAAGGTAATTAGACTGATCCAGATAGAGGGAGAAGCAATTTTAGAAAAACAGGTGCCTGGGTTACTACCTCTCACTCCTTTGATGAAACCACCAGAAAGAACGGATTCAATTCGTTGGTTGGAGAGATGTGTTGACGCTATAGCATCTGTAAGTACTGATCAGAATACTCGTGAAATTTTATTTGCAGCACTCGGTGTTTTTGGCAGCTTAGTTTACGCACCACAACTGATTCTACAACGTTTACCGGAGGGTATTATGCAAGAATCTCCTTTTATACAATACTGTCTTGAAGAATTTTCAGCAGAAGGGAAACAAAAGGCATACAAAGAAGGTAGAGAACAAGGCATGAAAGAAGGCATGAAAGAAGGCATGGAACAAGGCATGGAACAAGGTGAAAAGAAGGGAACCATCCAAAGCATCATGGCACTACTTGAGATGCAATTTCAACCTGATGCAGTGCATGTTCTAAAACCTACTTTGGAAAATATCAACGATTTGCAACGCCTTGGGGAGTTGCTGCTTACAGCATCTCGTGTCGACAGTCTTGAAACGTTTATGCAGATTTTGGCGAATGGAAACGCCCCCAAATCAGAAAACGGACTCAAAATACGTTCATAGAGAAGATAATGCGGCATCTTATAACACTTGACGATTTATCGAATTTTGAGATTGAACAGATTTTTCGACTGGCAACAGGCATGCAGTCACAATTAGAAACATGGGCAGGAATCTGCCGAAGCAAATTGCTTGCCACTCTCTTTTATGAACCGAGTACGCGGACCCGCCTCTCCTTTGAAAGTGCAATGGAACGTCTCAACGGCGGCACACTTGGCTTTGCAGATCCAAGTTCTACCTCTGTTACAAAAGGTGAAACGCTTGCCGATACTGCACGGATGGTCACGAACTATGCAGATATTATAGTAGTGCGGCACAGCTGGGCAGGTTCAGCACGAGTCATGGCAACTTATGCTAATATCCCAGTCATCAATGGTGGAGATGGGAGTCACACACATCCGACACAAGCACTCACAGATCTCTATACGATTATTCGGCGGAAATCGCAGGTGGAAGGTTTAACCGTTGGTATCTGCGGTGATCTTCGATATGGACGCGCGGCACACTCGTTTGCGTTAGCGATTGCGAGATTCGGTGGAAATTTGGTTCACATCGCCCCAGACGGGTTGCAGATGCCTCCTTGGATACTCACGCGGTTAGCACAAATCCACGGACAGAAACCTATTGAGGTAGAAAACGTCACAGAAGTTATAGAAACGCTTGATGTCATCTATGTAAATCGGCTTCAAGAGGAACGGCTTCCGCCAACTTTAGATGCAAAGACGGTCCGTGGTAGTTATCTGCTGAACGCTGCAGTGATGAAAAATGCTAAACCGGATGCGATGATTATGCACCCGCTCCCGCGCGTGAACGAGCTCGCTTATGAGTTGGACGATGACCCGCGTGCTGCCTATTTTGAACAATCCGCAAACGCAGTACCGGTTCGGATGGCACTTATTTCGAGCCTCATGGGATTGGAACAGCTGATCTTGACACAACCCCCAAAGCGTGATATCGGAGAAACTTCCCATCGGTGTGAAAATTCAAACTGTGTCACCAATCATGAAACCTATGTTGCTCCAGAACGTGAGACGTTCAATGGTGATACGGAGATACGCGCCTGCGCGTATTGCGGTAATCTGCTTGTGCGATAAATCAAACCTTCCTTTTCTACATGCAAAGAGAGTTTATTCATCCTCAGATTCTGCCGCTTCGGGTATTTTGGACACCAACCCATCTTTTTCTATGACCGCTTGCCGCGCCATTCGCCAAAGATGACTATTGGGACCGGCAGACTGCCACCCATTTTCGTGAAAAGTGATCGCAACATAATCCCTTTCCGTTTCCGGACTCGGGTCATGGGGTATGTCGTGGGTTGTCCAGTTGGTATAGGTAACCGGTTCACCGCTATCCCAGACCCATACCCCTTCTTTTTCCACATCGTTGAGTCCTATCCAAAAAGAGCTTCCAAAGATTACCTCAAGCCAAAACTGCTCTTCTTCATCGTTGATGGAGACAAGATGCGCGCCTTCCGCAATTGCCTTCTGTTGCGCATCATGCCAATCTCGGCATTGAATCTTTGCATAAGCGTGTCCATTTGCGGGGTTAATAACCCAAATTATCTTCTTTGGTTTGGCTGCTGGTCGCACGATCGGTTGACGGACATTATCTTTATTAAGAAGGTCTTTAATAAAACGACCAGCTTTCACATTATCCAATTCTTTAATCTCACCACGGGGTTGTTTCGCAACAGGGTTCCCGTCGAGTTTTATCACAATATTCTCAGGTTCTACATCTTTTTTGAGTAAAAATGGACCTGCCCCTCCAGAAAATGTTTTATACCTTATGGAAAGTGTATAAAACCCGGGGTCATCCCTATATTGCGTAAAGTAGCCATCAGCATCAGTGAAACAGTCGGTTCCGTGGCTTCCACCGCCGCCGCCAAACTCTCCACCTCGAAACCGCATATTGAGATCTGCTTCTGCGTTAGCAAGAGGGGTGCCATCAGCATAAACAATCCTCGCACGGAACTTAAGACGTTTCTTGACAGTAATTTTAACATCTTCAATGTTCATACCCGGCTTTAACCCAAACGCAAACTCTGTAAAAGGCCCCGGCCCCTCTGTATAGAAAAAAGTGACTTTGTTAAGCCGAATAGAGAGAATCTGCATTTCCGACTCCCTTCTACCAGGATGCATCAATCCCATTGGAATTCGTCGTATTTCTGGCGGTAGATTCTGTTGTATTTCTGGTGGTAAGTTTTGTTGTATTTCTGGCGGTAATTTGGGGGCACCCTTCTCCAGGAAATCCAACATAGCCTTTGGAACGGCGTGTATCTGAACAGTCCCCGGTTGGATATTGGTAACGCTGAAAGCACCTTCTGCATCGGTCTTCGCTTTGGACATAGCGCGAGGTTTTCCTTCTCGGTTTTGGTCTTCTAAGAGTTCCTCAAAAGCAAATGGAAGCATACCTATCGGTGGAGCGGGACCTTTTAGGTTTTGAATGGATCGGATTATGAATGTGAATCCAGCAATTGGTTTTCCTTCAGTGTCGACAACTTTGCCCGATAGTCCACTTGGTGCTTGTGTGTCGGGTTCTGTCAGTGGTTCTTGCGCGAAAATTCCTGTTACAGTGAACAACATAATGACTACAAATGCTATGAGTTTTCCTGAAGTATAGATGTATCTCATGATTATCTCCTTGTATATTGATGGATTTAGCGATTTTCGTCAGGTTCTGGTGCGCCTATGATGAGGTCTTTCTTTTCCAAGATCGCTTTTTCAGTGATGCTTGCAACTGGATTCCCCTCACGTATTTGTTGCCATTTTCCGGTTACGCCGATGAGGACAGTAAAATTTTTGGTCGTTTTCTCGTCCTTTTCAGGCTCAGGAATGAGTTGCTCTGTGTCCCAATTGGTATAGGTGACTGGATCGCCATTGTCCCACTGCTTGGCACCTTCTTTTACATCGTTAATTGATCCAATCCAATAGTTTTCTTTCCCAAAGACTGCAAGTATCCATTCCTGTTCTGCTTTATCGTTAATGGCAACGAGATGGGCGCTTTGAGCGGTGGCTTGTGCAAGAGCTTCCTCATGTGTATCGGCATAGATTCTTTTGTAGGCGTGTCGATTATCAGGGTTGATTGCCCACATACCTTCGCGTTGCCGTTGCCACGCGGCTTGCATCCGTTCTGGGTCCCGGACAGGAGGCACTGGTACCTTCACTACTTGAGGTTTGCGCGGTTGTTCCGGTTTTTCTTCAAGCGTCAAGGTAAGACCATCAAGCCGTTGTCCCTCTTCTAACAATATTTCCTGAGATTCTGCGGACTGTCCTTGATATGTTACAGAAACGGTATAATAGGCAGGAGAATTCACATAGCTAGTAAATCCGCCATCTACGTCAAGGGTTTCTGTGCCGCTTCCACTCCCCCTACCTGTTCCATTTATACTGCGGTGCCTCACCATAAGGTTCACCCGAGCATTGCTTAGTGGTGTACCATCTTCGGCAAGTACCTGTCCACGGATCCGCATCCGAAGACGAACAGTGATCTTTACGTCTTTTATATCTGTTTCCTCTTCAATACCGAAAGGAAATCCGCCGTGCCAACTAAACTGATGTGGGTGAATGTTCAAGACAATTCCTTGCATTTCAATGCTGAGAATTTCATAATCTGATTGGCGTCCATCAAATAGTGTTAATTGATTAACTGAAGGTGAAACAATGTTTTCGATTGAGAAAGCACCGGTTGCATCCGTATTACTCGGTTGCGGAGGTGGGAACACAGGTTCATGCATGTGCATGCGGCGGTCTGGGACAACGTTGCCCTTAAATGACTTTATAGATACGATGATATCAGGAACAGGGTTTCCTGATTCATCAACAATACTGCCAGAAACAGTTGCAGCTTGGCTCTGTAAAGATATTAAAAGCAAAAACGTTAGGCTACCAATGAAAACTACAAATAGGGTTAAGTGAAAACGGTTCATTGTAAATGTCTCCTTCCCTAAGATTCGGTGGGTATATTGAAATGAATTGGATCACATTAATTATTATACCTTATGTAGAAATTATTGGCAATGTAAAGAAAGTGTAAAGCAGGGGGGATTTAGTTTTCGATTTTTCTGTTATATTTTTCACATTTTAATATGAATAAATACAGGAGTAAAGTAGTAGGCACGCGGATGCAGATTAAATAAATATTTCGGTAATGTGGCGAGGTTAGGAAACCTCGCCAGCAGCAGGTGTACATCTCTGCTGGCGAGGTTTCCTAACCTCGCCACATTACCCAATTTATTTTTTAATCTTCATGAGCGTGTCTGCTACCTTTAAATCAGCGTTAAGTTGATATAAACTATCAGTCCTACTCATTAACTGAAAATTCTTAAAACTAAATAGCCCTGGATGTAAAGTCAGTATCATCAGTTGTTTAGTTGTCAGCATAGATTATAGTGAAATCTATAATTACTTGCACACAATTGTAGTGCAAACTTTTAGTTTGCGTACACTACTGCACAAACTAAAAGTTTGTGCTACAGCACAGTCTGGCGGTTTAGGTGCCACATACCAAAAGTGTGTATATATTTTTGGATTTTACTATAATGAAGGGACTTACTTATTCTTTAAATTTTCCTCAGGTTGTATAGTGGAAAGTAAACCGTCATTTTCAAGGATTGCTTGCCGTGTCATAATCCAGACAGTAGCTTCGGGAGCGGTTGCCTGCCAAGCACCTCTATTGTTTATGACAACGTAATCTTTTTCTGCATCTGATAGTGCTTGTTCAGGATAGATTTCATTAGATTCCCAGTGAGTATAGGTAACAGGTTCACCGCCATCCCATTGCCATTCCCCTTCTTTTTCTAAATCATTGAGTCCTATCCAGAAGAAGCCATTGCCAAAAACTTCTGTAATCCACTTATGTTCTGCCGCATCGTTAATTGAGACGAGATGAACATTGTTCTTAGTAGCTTGAAGATGTGCGTCATAAAAATCTTCACAAGCAATCAATTTGTATGCGTGACCATTTGCGGGATTAACTACCCATACATCTGGTATTTGCGGATCATTGGGAGGCGTTGAATCTTGATTCTCAATAACATGACGCGGTGTATCAGTAAAAATTAGAGTGCCATTAAGTTTTAAAAGAAGTTCATTCTGCTGTGCTTCGCTTTCTATTTCAACTGGACCGGCTTCTGCTGTGAGGACAATGTATTTGACTCGGAAGAAGTAGTCACCCGGTTTTTCCACATGTACTGAAAAGTACCCATCGTCATCCGTCCTAATGCTTGCTTCTGAAGAGTAACCATCATCACTCCTTCTGCGAATCCTCACATTTGGGGATTTGTCCCGAGGCTCCTTCATTTTAATATCCACGCTTGCGTTTTTAAGAGGCAATCCGTTAGCGTAAACGACTTTTCCGCGTATATGAGTTCGTTTTTGGACTGTAATCTGCACGTTTTCAACGGCATTTCCAGGCTTAATCCCAAATACGAATCGATCAGAGTTTATAGATAGTGGGTCTGTCTTATTGTCAATGATGAGATGTCCAATTTTAATCGACTGAATTGCAAATTCAGATTCTAAGTGAGACCGATACCGTAATGCTTGATTAACTTTTACCGTGTCAAGAGGTATATCTTCTGACAAATTGCAAAATCGAAGTGGTCCAAACTCAATATCTGTAAAAGAAAATTCGCCTGTCGAATTAGTGCGTGATACAGATAAAATACGCTGTTTTTCCGTGAATATCTCCGAAACAACCGAACCGTGGATGAATTGAACAGGTTGCATGCCTAACGTGAACCCTGAAACAGCGTTTCCTTCCGTATCCACAACATGTCCAGAAAACGTGGATTTTTCCCGTGTAGCTGAATCGTTATCAGGCGAAGATTGGGGGTCATTTTTTGGGACTTGTGTCAAAGGTGGCACTTGAACTATTATATCTTCAACAGGATTTGTAAGCGTTTTGCCGCCGAGCATCAACACGAGTTTGTTGTGAGGTTGTTTTTCTGGAATCAGAAATTCCTCTGTCTTTGCCAACATCTTTTGATATATCACTGACACTGTATAAACCCCTGGGTAATCGACATAATCGGTGAAGTAGCCATTATCGTCAAGCTGAGTAAAAAAATCTCTTGTTCCCCTGCTCATTCTAACCAAGCTGCGTCCTTCTAACCTTAAACGAACCTTTACGTTTTTTAAAGGTGTGCCATCAGGATTAAGCACGCGTCCCTTGATTTGTATTTTCTTATGTACTATGACTTTTACATCTTTGATATCTGCTTCTTGTGTAGTTGTAAATATGAGACCACCGAAATCGTACTCCTGACGAATTGGATAGAATATCACACCTGCAATATTGACTGACCGAATCGTATATGCGGATTTATCTTTAGGTAACAGCATTAATTTTACTGTAGAAGTGGTGATAGGGACAGAGAAAACCCCGATGTCATCAGTTATAGAAGAAGTTATAGCATCAGTGTGGTATTCACGAAGAGCTACTGTAATGCCAGCAACAGGATTTTCTGCCTCATCAATAACATGCCCGGAAAATGTGCCAGCGAGACTCTGTGAGGGTATAGCAAGTAGAAACACAAGATTTATAAGAAAAACAACAAAATGGATAAAGTAAAAACGGTTCATTGTAAACGTCTCCTTTTATGGAAATTGTAGTCGTAAGCACATGGGTAGGTTCATTCACATAGTTAGTGTACTGAGAATCTACTACATATTATAACGTGAGTTTGATAATTAAAATGACGGGCGCAAATTGAACAGGGAACGGACATATTTGCTTAAAAAATCGTTATTTTAGTGTTTTTAACCCCCTAAATCCCCCTTATCAGGGGGACTTTAAGAGGAAATGTGGAAGTCCTAACTATTTATCAAACTTACGTTTGATTATAGCAATTTATGTGCCAATCCGAAACCACTAAATATACGGAAATCTCTAATTCAAAGACAAAATCCTGCACAAAAACGTGCAGGGTTTGTCCATGCTGCACAGTATGGAGCATTTACGGCACGCGGAGCGAGTCTATTGTCTTTTATTGCACATCTAAATCAAATTCGTTGTGAACTACCCCAGTTACTTTTTCTTGGCAGATTGTTTTATCTTCACGTCAGCCTTCTCAATGATTGCCATCCCGGTCATCTGGGCAATTACGCTTTTCGGACTAACGGCATACCATTTTCCATCAATAAAAGTCATGACAGCATAGTTTCTTTCATTGACATCAAAGGATTCAGAAAAGTAATCATTGGGTAACCAGTTTTGGTATGTGAAGGGGGCGCCGTTATGCCACTGCCATTTCCCCTCTTTTTTGACGTAGCTGAGTCCTATCCAATAAAATCCATACCCAAAAACTTTTTCTAACCACTCCTGTTCCTTCGCATCGTTGATTGTGACAAAATGTGCTTTTTCTTTGATAGCTTGGGCAATTGCATCGTCGCGAGTCTTGCAGTGAACCCGCTTATAAGCGTGTCGGTTTGCTGGATTCACGATCCAAACCTCTTCAGGTTTCTGCCTTGACAGGTGTTCTTGCAAGGGTGGAGGGTCAGGTTTCTTGACTATTGTTTCTTGCTTCCGGGGTGGTTTAGGAGCAATTGGGGCACTGTTAAATGTAAATGTTAAACCGTCAAGTCGTTCTCCTGGTTTAAGGAGTACAGGATCAGACTTTGCTATCAACCCCATATATTCCAAAGAAAACGTATAGAATGCCGGATCATTTTTCTCTTTCAGGTAATAGACAAAATAACCTTTAGCACCTGTTTTTGGGAGTCCACCTGAGCTTCCATGCCCTTCCCCATCCTCAGTATTATAAGTTAAGCCAAATCTAAGTCGTGCGTTTGTTAACGGTGTTCCATCTTTAAATAGAACGCGTCCTCGAATTCGCATACGCGGTTTTACTGTAACCAGCACGTTTTCAATATGTGTTCCGGGTGTGAGCCCAAACAAAATCTTATCAGAGTCTCCACGAGGATAGAAGGTTACCCCTTGAATGTTAAGGGATAAAATTTTAACATCAGGCTCAAAGTCGTCACTTTTTAATTCATGAATACCAATTGCACGGAGCGCATCTACATCTTTCTTCTTAAGAGCTTTTTTAATCTTCGCTTCAAAATCGCTTGAAATCAATGTTTTTATATTGTTAGAAAGTGCACCGAAATATATAGAACCTGAAGGTATATCCGTAATGGAAAAACGCCCATCAAAGGTTGTGCGGGTGTGTCGCGCATCAAAGTAATCACTGGGAAAAAATGAACCCACTCGACCATCAAAACTCTCAACAGCACGAATGAATACTGGTAATTCATTGACCGGATTCCCTTTAACATCAACAACGCGCCCGGACAATGTAGATGTCTGTTTCTGGGCAATGCTGTGTGCAGTAAATCCGATGAAAAGTGCGATTACCGTTATGAGTAGTATAAAAAGCCACATGTTGAATGCCAAACGTATCATTGTTTTCTCCTTTAGGTGAAGCATAAGACTTACTTCTTCACAGGCATCTGTACTTTTTCAAGGATTGCCGTTCGAATTTTGTACCAATTTCTACTTCTTGGACCAATATCTTTCCATTTACCCTGGCTGAGAATAACGTAATCTTCATGTTTGCTATAATTATCCTCAAGTGTTCCTTTTGCCCAATTGGTATATACGACAGGTTCACCACTCTGCCATTGCCACCGGCCTTCCTCAGCAATATCGTTGAGTCCGATAAAGGCATCCGAACCTCCGAAAACTTTTGCCAGCCAATTCTGTTCAGTTTGACCGTTAATCGTGACAAGGGTGGCATCTTCTTTGCTGGCTTGAGCGATAGCATCATTGGGATTTCTACAACCGATTTTTTTGTAGGCGTGCCCATTCTCTGGATTGATGACCCAAACCCCTATCGCGTCAAGTTTGAAAGCAGGAAGCATGTGAGTAGGGATTTCAGATGAGATGTTCAAATCAAAGACTAATTCAGGTATTCCTGCATGAGGTCTAATCAGAATCGGCTTAGACTTGGCACTCAACCTGTCATACACCACTGATATGATATAAAACGTTGGTCCTTCTACATCCATATTACGCATAAAAATTTCGCTATCCATGTGTTTTTCAAAGTACCCCTCGGCATCTGTGGTGCTTGCTCCTGGCATTTCTATCTGCCCATTACCGTTCGAACTCAACTCCTGTATATACAGATCGATTGTCTTTTTAGCGAGTGGTGTACCGTCCATCTGCTTTACTAAACCTTTGATTTTAAAGGGATGTCGGACTGTGACTTTAACGTTTTCAATGTTCTCACCCGGTGTTGTGCTAAACACAATTCCGTCCCTTGGAAACCTACTTGGATAGAGAAGCAGTCCATTCATTTCAACCGTTAACATGCGGACATCGGATTTCGGTTTGTGAAGCGGAAATAGTGTTAATAGGACAGGTCCCGCAACAGCATCGGTAATACTGAAACGGCCCTGTGCATCTGTTTCTGCTTGGTACTGAGACATGTCTATGCGATTGCCATCCTCATCTGTTTGGATTGGGAACCAGCCACCATTGACAAAATTAACTGGTGTAATAGCTACCTGGACACCATCAACTGGATTCCCTGTCTCATCAACAACACGGCCTGAAGCAGAGGAAGACAACTCTACATTAGGATGCGGACTTGTCCCTTCGCTTTTTTCGAGAGCGTCAACGTTACCAATTTGATTTCGCACATCAGGATCGGACGGGAGATTTATTACGGCTGCATCAACAATGTCTACTGCCATCTCGGAAGTAGCATCAAGACTATAGGGTTGCTGAAAACGTGCAAGGTTTTGCGCACCGAGTCCGAGCATCAGTGCCACTAAAACAAGGGTTGAGGTGGCAATTATCCACGGCACGATTGGTTTACTTCCCGAAGGTACAACAGAGTCAATCTGCGTGCCAGTTTCTTTGATGGTTCTGATTATATTTTCAGTTAAGGTCGTTGAGGGCTGGAAACTGCCCAAGGTTTCACGTACCATGTGTTCCTCCTTCTGTAAACGTTTGCGGGCGCGATGAAGACGGCTTTTCACCGTGTTTGATGATACGCCCAAAAATTCGCTAATCTCTTTAACTGAACTTCCAGCGAGGTAATGAAGCGTTATTACGATCCGTTCACTCTCTGGCAATTTTTGGAGGAGACGTTTGACAAGGTCAACCCGTTTTTCCGATGCTTGTTCTTCACGTTGTTTTGCAGTATATTCGGAATAGAGGTGTTCCTCAAGGTCTACTGTTGACACGGTTTCCAATGATTGCATCTCTGGACCTCTTTTTTCAAACCAAGTGTTGCAAAGGCGATTCGCTATCACATAGAGCCATCCGGCAAACAGGTTTGGATTCTTCAAAGTGCCGAGTTTCTTGTACGCTCGGAGAAAGGTGTCTTGCGTTATCTCTTCGGCGACGTGGAAATCTCCGGTTTTTCGCCATGCAAGCGCGTGGACACGTTTTTGATATCTATACACCAAGATGGTAAAAGCGTCCTGATCACCGGATAACGTGCGTTGAATCAGTTCAAAGTCAGTGCTTTCCATGTGTCTTCTCCAAAATTGACATCTTCATAATACAAAGACTCTGATTTTAGTTGCAAAGGTTGCATAAAATGATGTTATTTATGCAGAAATTAACAAAAAACGGAGGAAATCTTGGGATAATCTGAGTGAAGAGTAGTTTATATGTCTGTTACATGTGTTCTGATCGGGAAGAGTATAACATGTTTGTAGTCTATAGTGAATTTTAAAATTATTTGGGTGGGGTTATTTAGTTTGCTGTTTTTCGGACGAATTTTTAACACCTGCTATATACCTCAGGCCGGTAGGTTCGGTTAGGAAACCGAACCATAGGCGTCAATTTAGCGGATCTTCACCTTGGTAGATGCGGTTTCCTAACCAATGCAGAATACCATACGGGGAATGCTATATAGCATTCATACCGTTGATTTGGTGTATTCTGCGGGCTTATATGAGTTGCGGACAACAATCAGCGTTAATTCACTCCCACAAGAGCATATTGGGATAATACGGAGCGGTTGGAAACCGCTCCTACCGTGTAGTAGATACTCATAAAAGCAGATTCATTTCTTAAATTGACGCCTATGGAGCACTTTGGCAGAATACCATACGCGTATTCAGCGTTAATTCACTCCCCTAAGAGCATATTGGGATAATACGGAGCGGTTGGAAACCGCTCCTACCGTGTAGTAGATACTCACAAAAGCAGATTCATTTCTAAAATTGACGCATAAAGTTCGGTTAGGAAACCGAACCTACCGGGGCAAATCGCGTTAATTTGATATGACATGTCTTTCAAGATGTGGTATCATGAAGAAACAGATTTACATTCTACAAAAGGAGTGCTCACGTAAATGGCGGATCAACCTTCTAAAAGTTGGGCAGAATCATATATCAAAAATGGGTATTTATTAGTGCCAGCCCTTGTTACACCGGAAGAATGTGAAGAACTCAAATTAGAAATGTTAAAAATCTTCCGTGGCGATTACGAATGCAAAGCAATCCCATCCATGCCAGAAAACGCGACGGAAACTGAAGTGTTAGATCGGATTATGTGTGTTGGTGAACCACACACATTTAGTCCACTCGTCCGGCGTTACGTTGCACATCCAAAAATCTGTGCAGTGCTCCAAGAGATAGTCGGCGCACATATCCCGTTTTGGGATGGCGGTGTAAAATGTATGCAGTCGATGATGTTGGGTAAGGTGCCAGGACATACGGGGAATCCGTGGCACCAAGACGAACACCCGATTCCGACGCGCGATCGATCACTTGTTGGCGCGTGGATCGCATTGGATGATGCCACCGTTGAAAACGGATGTCTGTGGGTACTTCCTAATAGCCATCGTGCTGGCGTGATTTATGATCGGCATCCACACAATAAACGTGATGAGTTTGACAGTTGTCATGAGGCAATCGGTTTTGACGATTCTGATGAAATCCCAATTGAAATGACTGCAGGAAGCGTTCTTTTTTTCAATGGTTACCTTTTACATCGATCTAAAAAGAATCGTAGCAATACCTATCGTCGCGTGCTGGTAAGCCACTATTGCTCAACGGCATCGTGGCTTGGATGGAAGGGCCAACGTAATTATCGCGGTGTCGTCATCGTTTCAGGCGATGACCCGTACTCTGACGAAGGTTATGCTACACCAAGTGCTTGGGCACGATGGGAATAACGATTGTAAGTCTTATGAACGAACAGCTATCAGTAGAAACCCCAGAACAGATTGACATCAATTACCAGAAAGCAGGTATCGGTTCGCGTTTCTATGCGGCACTGCTTGATACGTTATTACTTGTGCTCATTATGCTTGTTGGAACTTATGTCAATATCAGATTTATAACTGAACTTGGAGATGTACTTGGAAAATGGCTTGGAGCCGTTGGGGGTATCGTTATTTTCGCTATGTTTTGGGGGTACTACATGGTATTTGAGATTACGACAAACGGACAATCGCCTGGCAAACTGGTTCTCGGATTACGCGTCATCAAAGAGGGAGGTTACCCGATCAGTTTCGCGGATTCAGCTATCCGTAATTTAGTGCGGCTCGTCGATTTTCTTCCGTTCTGTTATGGGACAGGTTTGCTTGTAATGCTGATAAATAAGAATTGGCAAAGGTTAGGCGACTTGGCCGCGGGAACACTTGTAGTAAAAACATCTCGGAAAAGCCGGAAATTGACTGGTGTTAATTCAAAGATTTCTATCCCATCGGTCAATATCTCACCGCAAGAATTTCTTTATACTGACTGGATAAAACCGGAATCGGTAACAGAGTCGGAGTTGGACACAATCCGTGAATATCTTTCTCGCCGCCCGACGCTATCCGCTATCCGCCGTATCGACCTTGCCCGCACTATTGGCTATCCTATTGCCGAAAAGATGGAGGGGGGTAGTGATATTCGCTACGATAAATTTTTAGAAGAAGTCTACGCGCTAAAGACATCGGAATCTCTGAAAACTGTTCAGGAAAAGAATGGTAGCCAGCTTGAGTCTACAGAGTAGAGTAGATTATGGAAATTGAATCGCGGACAGCAATTGAAAACACCTCTCCTATATTAACCCAAGTTGCTACCTATAAGTTTTAGACATGGAAACACCGTCTTTAATGAAAATGCTGATAATTAGCCAATATTTTGTAGAGCAAATTGTCAGTTTGCGTCCTCACAAGCACAATCTAAATGAAGATTAAGAAGATAAATCGGTAATTCTAATTCTTCCCAAACCCGGTAGATGCGGTTTCCTAACTGCATCGGATCTTTCTCCAAAATTACCGAATTAATAAATTAATCTTTATACAGATTTTGCTACAACGTAGCAACTTAGGTTAACGTGAGTTTGAGAATACTTTAATAAAGTGAATTTGGCTCAATGATTTAAAGAAATCCAACACGATATATTAGGGCTATCCAAATTTTGATCCCCAATATATTGCAGCACTCCAGCGGAGTGCTATGTGTGCTGGATCACATACCGCTCCTAATGAAGATTAAGTTTTTAATTGGGTAATTCTAATTTTCCCCAAACCCGGTAGGTGCGGTTTCTAACCGCACCATAGGCGTCAATTTAAGGGGTAAATCCATTTGGCAGTGTCTTCAGTCCCGTAGGGACGATATGTTTATAGATATGAAATGTATATATGTCTTTAGTCCCGTAGGGACGATATGTGTATCCCAACGACATATTTTTTACATATCGTCCCTACGGGACTAAAGAGGCGTTGTTCAACGTTTTTCTATAAACATATCGTCCCTACGGGACTAAGATGTGGACAGTTCCAATCGTCATGCCTATTCAGAAGGACTTTTAGAACAAGAAATATTTCTAAAATTGACGCCTATGGTGCGGTTTCTAACCGCGCTGGATATTTCCACGAATTACCCAATTTATTTTTTAATCTTCATACGGAGCGGAGTGATGCGTAGGAGCAATATGTTTGTTCTGATATTCGTGTTGGTTTCCATGCCAAGATGCGTGTAAACAACACGACATTCAATATTGAATTCTTTTTCAAGCTCACGTTAGGTTATATTAACAGAAACTGTTCAATCTCCGAATGGGTTGGCAGTGCGGGAATTACACCAACTTTCTGCGTTGCCAACGCCCCCGCAGCATTTGCATATCGCATGATGCTATCAAGCTGATCATTTTCAAGCGATGTCAATTTAGCATGTGTCATTAGTTGGGTAAGCATGGCAGCAACGAACGCGTCGCCTGCGCCAAGCGTATCCACTACTTCAACGGCAAAACCATCAACATAACCATCAGCGTTACCGTTTGTGTAATAACATCCGCGCTCTCCTAACGTGACAACAAGCAACTTAACACCGAGTCCGAGAATACGTTTTATACCGTTTGCCAATTCTACATCTCCTGTAATGAACTCCCATTCTTCCTCTGAAATTTTGACGACATCGGCATAGGGCATTACCTCCCAGATCCAGTACTTTGCATCGTCAGCATTGTCCCATAGCATCAATCGTAAATTCGGATCATAGGAGATAAACGCACCTGCATCCTTGGCAGCTTGAATTGCTTTGAGGGTTGCTTCACGGGTCGGTGAGTGGCTAAGGCTAACAGAACCGTAGTGGAACAGTTCTGCAGATTGAATGTAATCTGCATCAATCTCATCGGGTGAAAGTTGGATATCGGCACCCGG
Organism: Candidatus Poribacteria bacterium; assembly: GCA_965221425.1. Classification (GTDB taxonomy): domain Bacteria; phylum Poribacteria; class WGA-4E; order WGA-4E; family WGA-3G; genus MSPOR6. The sequence continues at coordinate 5,185,943 of OZ244889.1, forward strand.
ATGCCTATAGAATGTGATATCTTTCATGCCATCAGAGCGTGTGGCAACGAAGGCTAAGGTGGTACGGGATGTCTCACCTGCGATGAGGTATGTAGTGTCAACACTGTTTTGTTGAAGCGTTTCAGTCAAAAAATCGCCAAATGGGTCTGCACCGACTTTGCCGATGAACCCTGCATCTACACCGAGCTTGGCTAAACCAACAGCGACATTAGCGGGCGCACCGCCAGGGGCCTTAACAAATCCTGGTGCTTCGGCGAGGGTTACGTCCGGAGTTGTGGATACAAAATCGATGAGAAGTTCACCGATACATAACGCTTTTGGCATAATTGTAGTTCTCTAAGGCACTTAAGATTCAATGTAAATGAGTTGTTTTGATTGAATGTTTTTTAGGACGTTGTGCAGTTGAGGTATCAAAGGAAGCAGCACTTCTAACTTGTTCTGTGGTGCTACAAGAACGACAACTGCAATATCAAAACGATTGAGATTTTGTTGTGATTCAATGTTTTGGTCGGCTGTTAACCAAACATCAAACTCATTTTCTGCTTTACTCAGTAATTCACCGTTTTTCATGCCAGCCCAGCCCTTTTCTTGTACTGTGAAAACGGAATGTCCAACTAATTCCTGCTTAAGTTTCTTAGGCAAACATTCATCAATGAGAATTCGCATAGGCGTGTGTTAGGAGCATTTCTTTTGCAAGTTCCAAGACCCTGACTGCTTGATCACGGTTGACAGATGGAAAATCCTCCAAAAATTCATCAAGTGTTTCTCCGCTTTCTAAATAGTCAATAAGATTTTTTATGGGAACACGGGTGTTCTTAAATACTGGTGTGCCACTCATAATCTCGGCATCACAAGTAATGAGATTGTCAACTGTCATGGTCTTCTGTTCATCAAATTTCATGAGTAAATTTCTCCTATGGATGCAGTGCCTATATACTCAAGGTACTCTATTATTTTATGGATCCTGCAGAATACCACACGCGTATGCTGCAAGGTTAAGTAGCTCACTTAGAAAGGGAACTATTCTCTTCTCTCGCTTGTAGATTAAAATGTGGTTCGTAATGTTTGCGCTTGTCCAGTCTCAGCGGAGCGGTATCCCGCATCAAAAATTTCTATGACATGCCGTGCATGTTCCGCTGTAACGATGGTAGGTTTATCCTCACGTATCCAGTCAACAAGCTGCATAATATCTTCAAAAACGTGTGCTTCCTGTATGCTTCGATGCGGTCCTACAACGTGGGGGAGTTCTCTTTTTGGTGCATCAATCGGTTTACCGTTGATGGTACTGCCCTCAATCACGCCTGCTGTTCCGTTAATTGCTAAACCACCTTTAATTGCGTGTCCAGCCGCGGCACCGTAAATGAAGCCGAAGAAGGCATCACCGAAGTCAAGCAGAATAAAAGTGTTATCGTCCATATCGCACGGGAGCATTTCCCCTCGGAATTCGCGTTCTTTGACGCGTACACCAGAGAAAGCAGTTACCCGTTTTACAGGTCCAAGAATACCGGTCATTGTATGCAACCCGTAAACGGTCATGTCGTAGAGTGGACCCCCGCCTGGTTTTCGGAAATACCACGCGGGATTGATATTAGAGAGGACATCATCACCTTGACGGACAGATTCACTTTCGTGGTATCTGCCGAAAGAAGAACCCGTGGCAGCCCACGTCAATGTTCCGATTGCGCCATCATCAATAAGTCTCTTAATCTCCTGGTGTATCGGACGCAGCATTTGTCCGGGAGAAGCGACTAATTTGACTCCCTTGCGCTTTGCTGATTCAATTAGATCATCAGCCTCATCAACGGTGGTTGTCATCGTTTTGTTGAAGTGTGCGTGTAGTCCATGTTCTATAGCAAGTTTTCCTTGCTCATAATGCAAACCTATGGGGGATGCGATGCTGACAGCATCAACGTGTCCATCTGCTAATAAATCTTCAAATGTCTTGTAGGCATGTGGCACGTTGAATTTTTCGGAGGCGGCTTGTGCTCTGCCGGGGACAGGGTCGCAGACAGCAGTAACTTGTAATCTATCTTGAACATCGTCTTGTGTAAGGTGTGGAAGAATACCGCGTACGGATATGCTACCAATACCGATGACTCCGATCCGCACTCTGTCAGGAGTTGCCATGATATTTCCTCCACGATGTTTCGTGTTGCCATCCGACAGCGTTTTTGAGTTTGTCGCAATTGATAAATGATTGATGTTCTTTGAGTGTCTGTGCCTTTGGTAAAAATTCTGGTTTAAAACGTTCAACTAATTCAAGAGAGGGTTCTAAAGCAGAAGTGTCATCTGCGTTGAGAAAATAGACATCGTGAGGCGGCAGTGTCCCTGCTTTTTCCATAATTAAACGATGCGCACTCGCGACATCTTCACTTCCTACCCAACACCAGAGCCATGGAGTCCAACCGTTTGTCGGTTTTGCATTTTCTGCCATCTGTTTTCTGCGTTCTTCTGGTGTGATCCCAGCGGGACGGGTGATGTATGTTTGGATACCGTAGGCACGGGTATAACTTGCCAGTAGGTCTTCACCGCAACGTTTGGAGAAACTATAGGAATCTTCTGGATAGCACGGATGTTCTTCATCTAAAGGTAGGTAATCTATCGGTATGTGTGTTTTACTGATGCGGAATCCGTGTCCTAATGCGCAATTACTGCCGGACATTACCACCGTTTTTACGTCTGCTTCAATTGCGGCTTGCATGAGGTAATAAGTGCCAAGCATATTGGTTTTGAATGTCGCATCAAACGGAATGCCTTTCTCTGCGGCACCTGCACGCATATCTGGATGGTCTACGGGACCAGGTTGTGCGCCGAGGTGTTGAATTGCATCTACGCCTTCCACTGCGCGTTGACAGTCTTCAAAGTCGTTCAGGTCCCCTTGAACAAATGGTAATTTCGAGAATTCGTCAGGCGGTTGTCTGCGGGACATGAGAACAAGTGTATGTTTCTCAGCTAATTCTCGGATGAGATAGGCACCGAGTCTACCGCTTGCGCCAGTTATCAGGACTTTCATGAAAAACCCCTTTCATATTAATTCAACGCAAAGATGTTGTTGAATTCAGTTGACAGGTGTCAGTGTGCTGTCTTTTATTGTAATGGTATTATAGCACGACTGCAATTTTTGTCAAGTGAATAGCTAAGCAAGCGCAAATCATGTTGAAGTCATACAGCAATCGTGGTATACTCCATAGTATATAACAAGTGAAAAAAGCGATGTTCGACACCCTGAAATCGCTGCATTTGCCAACACGAAAGGCGGTGTGATACGCATTGGTGTTGACGAATGATGGAGAAATTGTCGGTTTAGATGGGGTAAAATAGATAAAACTTCTATAGCATTGAAACTATCTGGTTTTACTTGACGCATAATATGAATTGTGGTATTTTTATTTTATTTGTTTGAGTAGTGGTGATTCAGAATAAGCAAAGGTTACGAAACAATGAACATCTTCTGTACAGGCATCAGTTGTTCAGGACGCAAAGAGTTAATCGCAGATTTTGAGGCACTCTGTGTGCAAAGAGAGCTTAATATTGGCTTTTTCAATGTTGGCGATTACATGCATCGCGTTGCCGCAGAAGCGCGTGTCCATTTCACAGAGAAGGTTCTCGATTCGGATCCAGCCGTTTTATCGTTGGCACGGCGCACCGCTTTCTACGAAATCGCAAGAGATGCCAAATCTTACGACCATGCTATCATAGGCTTACACGCATGCTTTCGATGGCGTGGCAGTCTCCTTGAAGGTTTCTCATTTAAAGATATTGATATTATTCTGCCAGATATGTTTATCAACGTAGTTGACAATATCGCGGACATCTACGGGCGGATGGAAAAAAGCACACAATGGGCGGGTATCAAAAAAGCAGCACTCAACGTCTGGTTAGACGAGGAAGAATTTCTCACCAGACAGATAGCGCATCTCACAGAAAAACCGCACTACACCGTCGCAAGACAACACGAACTCGCTAATTTTTATGAACTCCTTTTTTCAGCCAAACCGAAATTCTATCTCAGTTATCCGATTACACTGCTAAGGGATACTCCAGAGGAGATTGAGAAAATCCGTAAACTCGGGGAAAAACTGCGGCACTCTTTTATCGTTTTTGATCCGTTGGCGATTAAGGATATGGCCCTCGTTACCTTCTCAAAAGCGGAGGCTGATGATGAAATGTTGAATGTGCCTGAAACGATGAGCGAATTGGACGATGACGTAATTGAGCAGATAAAAACGCGAACCATTTCGCGGGATTACCAGTTTGTTCATCAAAGCGATTTTGTCGTTGTGCTGTATCCTACAGATAAATTGTCGCCGGGTGTTCTTAGCGAAATGAATTATGCTACCCGCCACAATAAGCCTGTTTATGCTGTTTACAACGAGACGCGAAGCATCTTCTTTGAAAACCTATGTGATAAGATTTTTGATACATTTGAGGAGTTAGACGCTTTTCTGAAGGAAACGTACCAAAATAGTTAAAGAGTAAGATTTTAAATTGTTTTGTTAGTTGTCAGTATTAGTTTCACCTAACAGTTCTTTTAATTTCTGATAACTGATAACCGAAAACCATCCTGCCTATGAACATTGCCATCCTCTCCCGTGGACCCGAAAACCACTCAACCCGCAGCCTCGTTGAAGCTGCAGAAAAAATAGGACACACCGCCAAAGTTCGAGATCCGTTCGGATTCTACCTCCAAATCGGCGGAACAGGACACCGTATCACCTATGACGGGGCCCCCTCAGAAGATTTTGATGTCGTCATCCCACGACTCAGTAGTGCCACTGCAAGATACGGTGGAGAGGTGCTATCACACTTTGAATGGCTCGGCATTCCTGCGGTAAATCCTGCAAATGCCATAGCGGACGCACGTCACAAGTTTCGCTCTCTGCGCATACTCCAACAGCACGGATTACCCATTCTACCGAGTCTCACCGTCGGCTCTGCCACGTTTTTAGAGGATGCCATACCTGGAATAGGGGATTATCCGTTTATTCTAAAACCTTTTTACGGCACGCATGGGATTGGTGTGATGTTATTGGATACACCGACTTCTCTAACGTCAACGGTAGAGACAATGTGTGATCTGCATCGGGATTATGTCATTCAATCCTTTATTGCAGAAGCAGCTGGCGTTGATATCCGAATCCTTGTCGTGGACGGCAATGTAATCGCGGCAATGAAAAGGTGTGCAATTCCCGGTGAATTTCGGGCAAACATCCATCAGGGCGCAAACGGTGAAGCGATAACCCTCACAGATGAATACAGTCGTATTGCAACTGATGCAGCCAACGTATTGAAATTGGGGATCGCGGGTGTTGATCTACTTCAAACAAAAAATGGACCGGTCATTTTAGAAGTCAACCCGTCACCAGGATTTGAGGAGCTTGAGTCGGTCACTAAAATAGATATTGCAAAAGCGATGATCGAATACGCTGTGCAACTGGCAGAAAATCACAAAAGGAATATGTAACTAATTGGCTTCTCATCAACGAAAAATCTTGATGTTCAATCACGAGTTTCCCCCGATAGGTGGTGGTGGTGGTTGGGTGAGTTATTTCTTAGGGAAACACTACGCCGCCGCAGGGCACGATGTGCATCTGATTACCTCACAATTCCGTGATTGTGCAAAGAGAGAAGAAGTAGCAGGTATTCACGTACATCGTGTCCGCGCGCTTCGGAAAAATCCGAATGTGTGTGCAGTTCATGAGATGTTAACTTATGCCGTGAGTTCAAGCATTTACGGGTTGAAATTTGCGAAAAAGTTTAAACCTGATATTGTCCAAGTCTTTTTTGGTATTCCAGCGGGTGGTGGTGCTTTTCTGCTACAAAAATTCAAAAATGTGCCTTATGTCGTGTTTTTAGGTGGTAGAGATGTGCCTCGTCCTAATCCCGACCCGCCCTACTATCGTTGGTTATACCTGCTGCTAAAACCTATTATCCGAACGATTTGGGACAACGCTGCTGCAGTTGTTGCATGCAGCGATGGTTTGCGAAACCTTGCGCACACAACAGATACAAACTTGAAAATAGATGTCATTCCTGATGGCTTAGATTTAGCGAGTTTTGAAGCGAGACAACGGAAGGTGAATCCGAAAACAGTCCGATGCCTTGCTATTGGCAGGCTCATTCCGCGCAAAGGATTCCAATTTCTTATTCAGGCACTTCCGCAAGTTCTTGACAAAGTCTCACATAACTTTGAAATAGAAATCATCGGTGATGGACCATACCAGGAAGAATTGATTGGATTAGCAGAAAATCTCGGTGTAACTTTTTATGTCCATTTTACTGGCACGGTGCCGTATTCAGAATTACCACAAAAGTACCGTGAGGCTGACATCTTCATTTTACCCTCATTAGCAGAAGGCATGCCGCTTGTCGTTTTGGAAGCGATGGGAACAGGACTGCCGATTATCGCCAGTCGTGTTCAAGGTATTGATGAACTTGTAGCGGAAGGCATCAACGGTGCATTGTTTGACGCTGGCGATGTTGATGGACTCGCGAATTGCCTTATAAAACTAATTAATACAGGTGAAAAACGTGTTGAGATGGGCAAAGCAAGCACTGAAAAGGTGATACCTTATGATTGGAAAAACATCGCTGACACATATCTCACACTCTATGAAAACATTCTAACAAAAGATTAATTGTAGGAGCAACTTCCGAATCGCGACCCTCTTGTAGGAGCGATCGCCAAGTGCCATACGCTCACTTGGTGTTGATTCGCCGTCACGATCTTGTGAAAAGGAGAAACAAACAGACACATGCTACCAATAAAAATTCTTGCCATTGGCGCGGGCGGTTTACAACGCGCCTTAACCCATCAATTTGTCCATATCCTCAACCAAAGAAATCTATACAACGGTGGTATCTTCGTCGGACAACCCACAGGCACTGAGAAAGCGGATGCCTTTAACAGACAGGAAGGCATATATCATGTCGCCACATTTGACTTAGGCGGTATTCATGACATTCAGCAGATTTCAAGTATGGTCGGAGCGACAACGCTTGCAACAGAAGCAGGGCGTGAACAGTTCTACGCACAAACCGAAAATCTGTTAGACCTTATTTTAATAGGTGTAACCGAAGCAGGCATCGCTAAAGGTGAATTGGCGATGGATGTGTTAGATGAGACACTCTACCACTATTTTAGTCATCACGGGGTAGATACGGACATCTGTGTTATCAATACCGATAACCTCCGCAATAACGGTGATGTTATCCGAGAAATTCTTCTCAACGAATATCCGAAACGCAGTGATGATTATACGAAATGGTTGGAAACGAAAGTTGGATTTCTCAACGAAATGGGAGACAGACTTGTGCCACAGGTTTACGCTGTGCCCGATGAGATTAAGGAAACTACACAAGCACAGATTAAAGGTTCAGATGAATTGATAACCTACGCAGAGCAGATGCCTGCAACACCACTGATTCTGGAAGACTTGGAAAATAAGTTACGCGTTCCCTTCGGTGAACTTGATGACTATGGCGTTGTCGTTAGTCGGAATAGCATTGAACCGTATCACGATTGGAAATTGCTGCTTGTGAATTCCGTGCATGTACCGGGAATCACACACAAAGGCATACTTTCAGGGATTGACTATGTGAACGAAGCAGCATCACATCCGATATTCGCGCCGCATCTGGAACGGTTAATGTACGGATATGCTGAAATAGTTGAGGCGGATATTCCGATAGCAGGGAAAAGTGCGCGTGCGTATACACTGGAGTTCATTGACCGTATCCGCCGTGTCAAAGATGATAACGCACGGATTAACATTATTGAGACGGTGAAACTCCGTGAACGCGCCGCTGACATCGTGAGATCACCGAACTATGATAGTAGCACAGAACTTTTTAAATCCGATTTTGCCTATTCTTTCGCAACTGTCCTCCGATTTCTGACACCGCACACAGTATCAGGTGCTGACGACTATAAAGGCATTACTGATACAGGCACGGAATATGAAATTCGAGACCCTGACCGAACAATACAGGATGTGTTAAAAGGAGCATTTAGCACGAGTCTAACTGACGTAGAAAACCGAATCCAAACGATTTTCTCAAACGCAACCCTATGGGCACCTCAAAACGCAACCCCTGAAAATGCCTTAAGTCAGAATCAAGACTTTTGCAAGCGCGTTACCCACTATTATCATCAGTTAGTTAATGGGAAACCTTGTCTTGAGGTATTAGAAAGTATCAATTCGGAGAACGCGTAAAAAAGGCGCACTTTGATGAAGATAAAGCATTTAAATCAGTAGTTCCAATTTCCATAAGCACGGTAGGTGCGGTTTCCTAACCGCACTATAAGCGTCAATTTAGTGTGCATCAGGTCCGGTGAATCAACGCCAAATGCGCGTTTGGCATTTGGCGGGTTCGGTTTGTAACCGAACCCGACCGACCCCAGGCGAATCCTGGGTGTTTTGTTGAGCAGCACTGCTTAGTGGACAGGATAGGTGGAGGTTTCTGCGTAGGCTCCGGTTCGGTTACAAACCGAACCTACCGGCCTGGGCATTCAGTGCATAATTCTTTTCTTAAATTGACACCTATGGTGCGGTTTCCTAACCGCACCGAACATCGTTAGAACATTACCGAATTATTTTTTTATCTTCATCAAGGCACACCTAAGGAAATGCACAATTAGCCCGCAAGAGAAATAACGCCCTTCTTGCGTTGCAGCACCGCATCATAGAACCGCATTGTGCCAACACAATCTTGGATGCTTGATACAGGTTCTCTATCCTCACGAATGGCATTTGCAAACTCAGTGAGACTGATACCATCACCTGTCAGTTCACCATTGCGTTGATCCGAAAAGTTAGACGAAAATGTATTACCATCCCCTGTATAGTGTTCAAAACCCCATAAGCCTTCTAAAACGATGTATTCGTGTTGTCCGGTAATTTCAATGTGGTCATAATTACGCTGCCACAAACGTTGGCTGCTGAGCTGCAAAGTCCCAACCGCACCGTTTGTATATTCTACGGCAACAGCAAATGAACCTTGATTGCCCACCTCATTGTGAAATACGCTAAGTTCATTAACATCAGCACCCGCAATGTGCCGTGCCAAATCAAAGTGATGGATAGCAAAATCAAGTAGATAGTGTTTAACGGATCCGTACGGGCCACTACAGAATGAGCAAAAAAGTTGTGTGAGTTGTCCGAAGGATTCGGTCTGCATGATGCGTCTCGCTTCACGTACACCAAGGCTAAACCGCCGCTGAAAGTTGACCATCAATGTTTTGCCATGTTTTTCAGCGGTTTCTGCCAAAGTAATTGTTTCTTCAAGCGACGGGGCGGGCGGTTTCGGTGTGAAAACGTGGTATCCTGCCGCAAGCGTTTCAAGCACAAGCGGCTGCCTCGGATCTGGTCCCATACTGATTATTACTGCTTCCAAATCCTCTTTTTCAAACATTTCATGTCGATCTAAGTAATATCTGCCTGTGCCAAATTTTCCAGCGGCAGCTTTAGCTCTATTTTCATCTGCATCGCAAACTGCCTGCAATGCTACTGGCGCCAAGTGCAACGCTGGGTAAATCGTGTGCCTCGCGAAGCCACCAGCACCCAAAAATCCAATTCGAAGAGGTTCCATATTATTTCCTTTGTGCGCTTTCAAAGCGCATTTTCAAAATAGGTTTTGCATAAAATTTAGCATACCTACACTCCTCTGTAAAGGAAAATCGCAAAGCGAAAATAGTGCAATCCAATAATGTGTTCATCTTTTTTCATTGAATTCTGTTTTTAATTCAACCTAATTGTCAAAATTCTGTCAAAAAACAACGCGCAAATGGTAAAACTTGCGTGCAAATAAAGATTAACGTAGTAAATTATCCGCCTTCCCTAATGAAAGACAATAGAATGTATAAAAAGAGAGATAACCAACGGCGAAACTTCGGGTTTGCCCTGCTTCAAGGCACCTTCATGCGAATTAACCTCGCTTTTGTAGATGCGTCGACGGTGCTTTCTGCTTTTATCCATAAGCTCACAGGGTCCGAGATGATGGTAGGTTTGACCGGTTCAATAATGACAGCAGGTTGGATGTGGCCACAGTTGTTGGTGTCGAATCTACTGGAACATCGTCAACGCAAAATGCCGTATTACGCTGTCGGTATGAGCATCCGCGTATTTGCATGGCTTGCAATCTTCTTTTGTACTATTGGAATCGGTGCACAAAATCCCATTTTGCTTGCTGTCTGTTTCTTAGGGTTTTATTTTTTATCCTCCTCTGCCATGGGTGTTTCAACCCTGCCCTACATGGACATTATCTCTAAATCTATAGCACCGAATCGGCGTGCACGCTTTTTTAGTTTACGACAAGTTTTCGGAGGATTTTTCGGAATTTGGGTTGGTTTTTGGGTACGTGCTATGCTTGGAAATGAAGATGAATTCACCGGTATTCTCGGATGGATTACGCAGACCTTTAAAACGTTCACGATGTATTTTATCAGCTCTGTTTGTCAGATAGAGACTGAACTCGGGTTTCCATCTAATTACGCCTTTCTCTTTATCTGCTCGGTGAGTACTGCTTTCCTCTCGTTCATTAGTTTCTTAGCTGTGCGTGAACCTATTCACCCCGTGAATTCCCGGCGCCAACCTATGTGGCAACACCTAAAACAGGGTCCACATTTTATACGAACAGACCCAAATTATCGGAGGTTTATATTTTTTCGCATCGGATTGCATTTTTCCAGTATGGCAACCCCTTTCTACACAACGTACGCCTTATCTGAATTAGGCGTTTCTGAGGCAACTATCGGTTTTTTCATCGTATGTTCCGCATTGAGCGGTGTCGTTTCAAACGCATTTTGGGGTTATATCGGTGAAAAATATGGGGTGCGGTGGGTGTTGATTTTCACTGCAGGACTAATGTTGTTCCCACCGATCACAGCATTCTATTCTGGAGTGTTACCTGTTTCTTTACACGTGCCTGCCTACCTATTAATCTTCACAATTGGCGGTATCTTGACAAACGGTATGATGGTTGGATTCATGGCATACATGCTAAACATCGCACCGCCGCGCAGTCGTCCGAGTTACATCGGTTTTATGAATACGCTGCTGGTACCTGCAAGTTTCGCACCCGTAATAGGAGGACTCTTGGTGAAGCTTATTGGTTACCGATGGTTGTTTGCAGTGTGTTTTGGTATCTGTCTTGTCGCTTTCCGCATCGCAACCGGTCTACAGGAAATTATGCATGAGGATGAGTTGGAAGAGGATGCTGATATGTAAGGTTTTGCGTTCACAATGTCGTTGCAATTTTCTGCTAAATATGGTATCATTTGAAATAAGCAAAGTCAGCAAAATTAAGGAAAATGGATGGATAAGTCGAATCAGAACGAATCGAATACAGTTAATGGGATACTCCGAAAGATAGAGGAAAAAGCGAACACTGGAATATATCTATACCGCGGCGAACCTGAACATTATGAGGAAAAACCTTATTATGGAAAGGTATCCTCAAACTTGTATCGTGTCTTTCTGGAGGATGAAGAATTTGATGTTGAAGATGAACAATTTGATATAGAAGTAGTCCAAATGGAGATGTTGGAAATTGCCAAACCTTTTATACGCAAAACATATAGTGAAATTGAATGCCTTGCAGAAATTCAGCATTACGGTGGTAAGACTAACCTAATTGATTTTTCAGAAGACTATTTGATTGCACTTTACATGGCGTGTAATAGTTCTCTTAATAAAAACGGCAGAGTCATCACACAAAGAAAAGAATTAATAGATTCTTACATTAAAGACCCGTACGAACCAATGAATCGTGTCATAGCACAGAAAAGCGTATTTGTTAGACATCCTGATGGTTTTATTCAACTGAACGACGACGATGTAATCAATATTCCAGCACTCCTGAAAAAACCGATGCAGAATTATCTAAAAAAGGCACACGGTATCTATACTGAATCCGTTTACAATGATGTCCACGGATTTATTCGACATCAAAGTCTTAAATTGGAAACCTATAGAATGACTTACAAAGGTTTATCACAAAAGCAGAAGGGAGATTCAGAAAATGGCTAACGAAGCGAAGATGGCACACTATGAGGAAGCCGTTAAGCATTTTAGTAGAGCTATTGAACTGAGCCCTGGTTTTGCTATGCCCTATATCTACCGAGGCGAGGTTTACCATAAGATGGGCAAGTTTGATCTCGCAATTGATGATTTTACTGAAGCGATTTTCTGGACTCGGCAACCTGTAAGGGCTTACTACGGTCGTGGTATGGCACATGGTGCTAAAAGTGTTGATGGTGCTAAAGGTAATATTGATAAAGCAATTGAAGATTTCACGAAGGCGATTCAGCACGAACCTGACTACGCAGAGGCATATTTCCATCGCGGTCACGCGTATATCAGTAAAAACGAGTTTGATCGTGCTATTGAGGACTGTGATAAGGCAATACAACTTAATCCTGATCTTGCTGATGCCTATCTGGTTCGCGGTAACGCTTACAGCAGCAAAGATGAATTTGACTTTGCTATTATGGACTATAGCAAGGCAATACGACTTAATCCTGACTATGTTTTTGCTTATTTTGCTCGTGGCAATACTTATAGTGACAAAGGCGAATTTGACAGAGCTATTTCAGACTATACAAAAGCGTTAGAACTGAATCCAAATTATGTTGAAGGTTATGTTATTCGCGGTAATGTTCACTTACTCAAGGAGGACTTTGATTCCGCCATTGCAGACTGCGAAAAAGTGATGGAACTTGTACCTGATGCTGCTGCTCCTTATATCACTCGCGCAACTGCTTATAGTCTTAAAGGGGAATTTGATGCAGTTATCAGAGATTGTGAGAGCGCAATAGAACGCAATCCGAAAGCTGCTGATGCCTATCTCATTCTCGGCATGGCTTTCAGCAACACAGACGATTTTGACTTGGCTATTGCAAATTATACAGAAGCGATAAAGTTGCAACCCAATTATCTCAATGCATATTATGAGCGAGGCAACACTTATAGCAATCGAGGCGACTTTAACAAAGCCATAGCAGACTATACGAAGGTGATAGAACTAAATCCACATCATAGTATCGAATGTTATTTTAATCGTGGTATCGCTTACAGCGGAATAGGTGATTTTGATAATGCCATTGTAGACTATAATGTAGTCCTTCGATTCCAATCCAACCACATTCCATCATATATCAATCGCGGTATCGCTTACAGTAACAAAGCGGAATACACTAATGCTATTACGGATTATACGAGTGCCATACGCCTCAATCCAAGATTCGCCACACCTTACCATAATCGCGGTAATGTTTACTTGCTCATGGATGATTTTGACTCGGCAATTACAGACTACACAACTACAATACAGCTAAATCCCAATGATCCAATGACCTTTGCCAGTAGAGGTGCCGCTTATGGTATTATAGGTAAAGTTGACAAAGCTATTAATGACTGTACAGAGGCGATAGAACTTGGACTCAATCATGCAGATATCTATTTTAACCGTGCTATCGCACACAATAAAATAGGTGAACTTGAATATGCTATCAGGGACTATACCGAGGCGATAGAACTTAATCCCAAGCATGTCAGGGCTTATGTCAATCGCGGTGTTGCTTACGGTGACATAGATGAGGTGAATCTGGCAATTAATGACTTAAACAAGGCATTAGAACTCAAACCGGATGACGCCACAGCCTACAATAATCTTGGTAATATTTACGCTAACAGGGGCAATTTTGACTTGGCTATTGAAAATTATAGTAAGGCGATAGAACTGGGGCCAAATGAGGTAATATTTTATCACAATCGCGGTCTGGCTTATTTCAGCAATAATGATTTTGTTCAAGCACGCGAAGACTATACGAAAGCACTGAAATTAGATCCTGATTATGCACCAGCCTATTATAATCGCGCAATGGCTTGGTTGCACCAACAAAGCTGGGAAAAAGCCAAAGCAAGCTTAACAGATGCAGCGGACAGAGGCATAAATATTATTGCCGTTTTTGGTAAAGACTATCAAGGCGTGGAGGGCTTTGAGAAGAAAACTAATATTAAATTGCCAAGGGATATTGCGACGATGTTAAGACAACAAGCGGTACAAATCCCTATGCCATCTATAGAAAAAGATCTATTTGAATTTCAAATTGGGAGGGAATCGTACTTATTTGAAGGCTTCGCGGCAATGCTCCCACAACAGACAATTCAAGTTCCAACCCCATCCATACCAACGCACTTGCTTCAGGCTCCAAGTCCGCCTCCGGCTAGCCTATTCGTGAGTTAATTCGACACAAGAATCGGATAAGAGACACAGATCGTTCCCAGTTTAAACATTAAAACTTAAGAATGCCATGTCCACAAACCAACTCCTCATCATCTCCGACGAACATGCCCGATGTTTAGCGAGCTTACGGATATTTTTCGTCAAAACTCCAAAGTTTTTCAATATTGGCATCTGACAGTTTCTCAGTGGTATCATGCAACCATGAATAATCGTGTTAATTTGATATAAGACCTCTTGGACAAGAGCATACGGAAAAGATGATAAGCTGGATTATAATCAGGACGGACGGAGTTTCTCTTAAAGTCTCACTGATAAGGGGGATTTAGGGGGCGGGTCCCCATAGCGATAGCGTATGGGGAGATAAAAAGACTAAAAACACTGAAATATTGGACAATTTAACCCCCCTGCCCCCTTATCAAGGGGGAATGCGTAAGTCCTGATAATTACGGATTTGGTGGTGAAGTACAGATAAGCACTTCCAACGTCTCATCACCGGTATTTTCAATCCCATGCTCACACCATGGCGGAAGATGGATAAACGTTCCTGCTTTCACCGGTACCTTTTCATCTGCAATCGTCATCGTGCCTTCTCCGCGCATGATGACATAACACTCCTCTGTATGATGACTTCCGGGTTCCAAAACGACATGTGGTGGCACAAAAAACATCACCATCCCTAAGTTTTGTGCGGGTGCTTTTGGATTAGCCGGATGCACAACCCGCACCCCAATTCCATCGCAACCCGGATATTTGACCGGCACACCATCTTGGACAGTTACCACGTTGGCTTGCACCTGCCCTTTCGGTTTCGGAATCGGAGGTTTTCCTTCGTACCCTTTAAACAATGTAATCTTTGCCATCTTTCACCTCTGTTGTTACGCCACAACAGTATTGCGCAAAACACCGATCCCCTCAATCTCAACTTCAACGACATCGCCATCTTTCAAAGCAGTTGTCGTGCCCGGTGTTCCTGTGAAAACCGCATCACCCGGTTCTAAAGTTATCGCTTGTGAGATAAAACTAACAATCACTGGGACTGGAAAAATGAGATCACCAGTCGTTTGAGACTGAACCACATCACCGTTGATGCGAGTTTCTAATTGTAGGTCGCCATAATCAATATCAGTTACGATGACAGGTCCTATAGGTCCAAATGTATCAGATGCTTTCGCACGCCACCATTGCATATCATTACTTTGCCACGTACGTGCGCTGACATCATTTCCGCAGGTAACGCCTAAGATATTTGCCTTCGCTTCTTCGGGGGTTGCTTTACTCGTCCGTTCCTTAATTAAGACTACCAATTCACCTTCTGCATGCACATCGTCATCACCTTCGGGAAGCACAATCTCACCTTCTGGATTATTAATGCATGAGGGCGTTTTGATGAAGATTTCCGGATTTTTAGGTTCAGGTGCATCTCCTAAATGGCTCCGATAATTCAAACCAACGGCTAAAACTTTTGATGGTGTTGCTGGGGCAAGCAATTTCACATCTTCTAAAGCGATGGTCTCTCCAGTTTCACTATAGTCCGTAAATGGGCATCCATCTAAAGTTCGCAAACTATTGCCTGTAACTATACCGTATCCAATTGTTCTATTCAATTTATATCGAGCAAATTTCATAATTAATCCTCCGTTTTTATTTTCACATGAATTCCGCTTTTTGTCAACCGTTTACTGAATTAAGTCAGGGTTATTTAGTCGTTTACTCGGTAAGTAATTTGAGTATACTATGTTTGAAATACCTAACTTTCCAACCCCCTTGCCCTCTTATCAAGGGGGAGTGGACTTTTGGGGGTATTCCATCCGTTTTATATATAAATGTTTAGCGAGTGAACCACTAAATAGATAGGATAATTTGACCTCGGCCAGCTTACCAGTCAGTGTGAAGTTTGTGCTTGTTAGTTTGTTTCAGGATACGCAGCGAGATGTGCTTGTGGCGTCCCATTCTGAAAATCACCATCACAAGCATTTAGTAACCATCCACTAAGGCGGGAAACAAGGTCGGGGTGATCTGCAGAAATGTCGTTCTCTTCACGGTAATCTTGGGGAAGGTTGTATAGTTGGAAACTATCTGTGCGGTTAATATATCGTAACTTCCAACCATCTGCTGTTACCAACGCGGGACCAAGCCTTGATGCGTATACAATCCACTCATGGTCCTGTTGCGCATCAGTCTGTTCCAATAAAGTTGGTAAGAACGACAAACCATCTTTGGCTTCCGGTAACGCCACGTTGATGAGGTCTGCAAGGGTTGGCATCAAATCGTAGTTTGCGAGCATGTGGTTTGACACACGGTCGGGTGAAATCGTTCCAGGAAAACGGACAAGGAAAGGGATTCGCGTGCCGCCTTCCCAACTTGAAAACTTCAATCCTCCCATACCGTCGTTTCCGTTGAATACATCACCCCCTGTTTCCGAATAGAATTTCGTTGTAATTTCATCAAATGGTTCACCGTCTAAATTCCTCTGCCGACCAGAAGTCCGTCCTTCCTGCCGGTAATATACTTCGTGCCCGTTGTCAGAGCAAAAGACGATCATTGTGCGATCATCAATTCCGAGTCGTTGAAGTTCGTCCAAGATAATTCCAACGGTCTCATCAAGTTTTAGGATCATGGAAGCGTATTCTTTTTCATAGGTTGTTAATTCCGAAGATTGTTTCACTGCGGGATGAATGTCAGGTATAGAAATCGGTCCGTGAGGCAACTGAGAAGGGTGATAAAGAAAGAAAGGTTTATCCTTGTGGGCGCGAAGGAATTCTATAATTTTATCGTTGAAAATGTCCTGGGAATACACCGCCTTCCCCTGACGGTTCCTGCGAATTTCCATATTTTCATCGGATTCCGTATTTGGGTGCTTAGCGCAGTCTGCATGGGTATTCCCTTGAATGTTCGTCAATTCCCCATTTTCAAAGAGAAAAGGCGGATAAAAGCCGTGACAACGTTGATGATCATAATAACCGTAATGGTACTGCCATCCATGGCGGCGGATACGTTCTGCTGTTGTGGCAAACCCCCATTCAAGTTTCCCAATCTGCCCTGTGGCATAACCCGCTTCCTCCGCGATTTCTGCTAAGAAAACATCGTCGGCACCTGCTTGTAATCCGGTGGTATGAATCAACTCCGAAATCTCATTCAGTGTTATTTCACCAGTACTTATGCTTTGGTAGATGCCTGCTTTAGTATATGTCCATGTGCCTTGATGGCAATCGTGAAGACCGGTCAACATGCTGGCACGAGACGGAGCACAAAACGCGCAACCGTAGGCATGGTTGAATTGCATGCCTTCGTTTGCAAGACGATCAATATTCGGTGTTTCAAAATGCTGTTGTCCGTAGCAGCTTAGCATGCCGCGCCCGAGATCGTCTGCAAAGATGAGGATAACATTTGGGTTTTTGATCATGTCCGTTGATTGTTTCTTAAATGATTATGTGTTTCTATGAAAGACCATCCCAATATTTCCACATATCTTCGGGAGTTTCAAACTTAATTTCATCAAGGTCTTTCCTGCGGTACCTACCGATGAGTGCAATTCGGACGTTGCGTCCGCAGTTTGGCCCGGCGGTATGACTCATTTGATGATGCCAGAAACAGACATCTCCACCTTCACCTGTGAATTCATAACTTGGTCCCAAATCGAAGGGAGCAACACCACCGGGAAGGCTATCCAGGTCGTGATGTCTGAAGTATTCCGCCCAGATGCGGTGGCTTCCAGGCCAGATAGTAAACCCACCACCCTGTTTTTCAACTGTGTCCAGATAGACGCTTGCACCGAGTGTAAAAGCACCTACAACGCCTTTAGGTACACCGTTTGAAGGGGTATGGTATCCGTCCAGATGCCCTAAAGGTTCGCGCCATTCTCTATCCGGATCCGGAAAATTGATATGTGGCCCTGCCCCACCATCGGGATGCAGTTTTCCTTCACCTACCATCTCCTCAGCCATAGCGAAGACGTTGTTGCCATAGATTGTTCCCTTGATGACATCTTCGCCACCGATGGGGGCAGTGCGGTATCCCTTGCGAATCCAAGATTCTGGGTCGTTCCTATCCTCTTCAAGTGAATCCCAAACCTTGTCCAATGCGGCGTCTATTTCCTTTTGATTTAGCGCGCCGCGTACAACCAAATAACCGTTCTCTTTGAAAAATTCTTTATCTGCGTCTGTTAACAAAGTCATAGTTTTATTCCTTCCTATTTAAGCGTTGACAACAAACCCGTTCTCTTCAACTGCTTTTTGATACGGTTCTTCATCTATTCTCAACCCAAAACCGGGGAGATCAGGGACATTCACATATCCATTTGTAATAGAATAACTGGAGTCGTCTATCCCTGGTGTTGTTGCATGATCCCATTCGACAAATTCAAATTTTTTAACTTTTGCAGCGAGGTGCCCCGTGACAAAATTGCCGTAGTATCCGCCGTAGTGATGTGGTGCTGTACCGACGTTTGCTGCATCTAATTCCGGTCCCAATTCAAGCCATCTTGAGAAGCCAGGATGAAAAATATCGTATTGCACAATGTCAATAAGCCCATCTTTCGCCCAATTAACTAAATGGGGGGATGCACCACCTTCACCATCAGCGATTTTAGTCTGTATCCCTTCTGCATTTAACCATTCTTTCAATAAACTATAGACGCGTGCGTCCTCGTGGAATGCTTCTTCCATCCAATACACATTTGCGTCTGCTGCGCCACCCAATACCTGTTTCGTGATATTAAGATTATAGCCGTTGTTTGCGTCAATTAGAATTGTAGCATCCGGTCCCACGGCATCGCGCACCGCACAGATAACATCAATATCGCGTTGTGTGCCTTTTTCAAGCGGCATGTGCATCGCACCACGCCCAACCTTTATCTTGTAAGCGTTGTGTCCGCGTGCCTTTCCCTCAAGTGCTTCAGACGCAATGAGGGCAGCAGCTTCCGCGTTGTCCTCAAGATGTAGATCATCAATGTAGAGAGAAGTGTCATAGCACGGTGCTTGAAAGTCGCCATCTTCACCAGATAAGAGTGCATAGACAGGTTTCTGCTTCAACTGCCCAACCAAATCCCATAATGGATACTCCATAAACTGATATTCTTCGGTCACGCCGTTTTCTGCGTCAAAAGCCTCGCTCAGTTGAAACCCTACGATTGCTTCTGCTTTTTCGCGTGAAATTGACGAAAACCCGATGCCGCTTGCACCGTCAGAGGTTGTTATGCGGGCGATAGGTGGTCGCACATGTAAACCGTGTTCACCGAGTCGCGAATTACAACCAGCTTTACGAGGTCGTTCACCTGTCAGGCGTGCCCATTCAATTCGTTCTATTTTTTCATTTTCCAAAATTATTCTCCTAAAATTAACCCTAAGTTGCCACATAGTAGCATAATCTGTTAGATTGTGCCTGTGAGTGAGCAAACTGACAGTTTGCTCTACAGAAGTGTCCCATTAATTATAGGTTTTACTATATTACATTTGCGTTTGAAGTAGAGCAATACTTTTCGGGTCTAATTTATTATAGTTCTCAATTTCATATCGGTTGCCATCAGCATCTTTAATGAGCACACGTCCGCTTTCAAGGGTGACAATATCATACCGGGTACGGATTCCGAACTCCACATCGCCTTGAGTTGTTTCGACATCCCACGTTGTAACACCAAATTGCCCATCAAGCGAATTAATTTTGGTGATTTTCGGCATAAAGTATCGTTTTTGTAACTCCTCCGTGAGAATATCACGAGACGCGGGTGCAAGTTTTTTGACATCTTCAACGATACCGAGTTCGTTACCCTCATCATCTAAAAGCGCAATGTACCGGGTGGTTTCGCTGACTGGAAAACTACGCACAGGTTCAACCTTCGTATGTGTTGTACCATCGGGAAGTTGCACAACCAGTTCTGCAAATGCGTTGCGAGCAATGTTGACTTTGCTTGCGTCAAGGAATTCTAATTCGTCCGTAACCTTTATCGGTTCATTCATTAGTGTGTCTCCTGCAACCTACTACAGGCTACCATGCGCGAATTTTGGATAGTTCGGTCTGTTTTTGACACAGATTTGCATAAGTGCCATCTTTCGCAATTAATTCCTCATGTGTGCCGATTTCGTCTACTTCACCCTCTTTTAGCACAACGAGTCTATTGGCATACTTTAGAGTTGACAATCTGTGCGCAATTGCGAACACTGTTCTTCCTTGTACAAGTCTTTCTAACGCCTCTTGGATTTTAGATTCTGTTTCAGTATCTATGGAAGAAGTGGCTTCATCAAGAATTAGAATGCGGGGATTTTTTAAGATAGCACGTGCAATAGAAATCCTTTGCCGTTCACCGCCAGAGACGCGTGCCCCCCGTTCACCGACCATTGTATCATAACCGTCGGGGAATTTGATAATAAAGTCGTGCGCATTTGCGGCTTTTGCAGCCGCGATGATTTCATGCCGAGAGGATCCCGGTTTTGAATAGCCGATATTTTCAGCGATTGTCCCCGCAAACAGAAACGGATCTTGTAGCACGACACCGACCTGTTGTCGGAGTGCTTTAATCCGAATATCTTTGCTGTTGTGTCCATCTATAACGATTGTGCCTCGGTTTGGATCATAGAAACGGGTAATCAGATTCACAAGTGTGCTTTTCCCAGCGCCGCTATGTCCAACTAATCCTATCATTTCACCGGGTTGCACGTGGAAACTTATACCGTTTAGCGCATTCTTTTCGTTATCGTAAGAGAAATAGACGTCCTTAAATTCAATTGCACCTCTAATATTCGCGAGGGCGACAGCATCCCTTTTATCTGCAACGCTTGGTGGCGTATCTAAAATTTCAAACACACGTTCTGCGGATGTACCCGCTCGGATAAACCTTTCATTCATTTGGCATAGGGTGTACACAGGGCCGAAGAATTGCATGATGTATGACTGAAACATCACCAGAACACCCAGTGTTATATCGCCTTGGAAGAGCTGCCAACCACCTACTAACCAGATAATGATAGACCCTGAATAGGTAAAAAGTTGCATCATTGGCCGGTAGAGTGATCCAAGTTTTGCCGCATTCATTTCTCCAGAAAATACTTCGTAAGTCATCTCGCTAAACCGGCTTATTTCATACCGTTCTCGTGCAAATGCCTTGACAACACGCACCCCTGGAATCGTACTTGCAAGGATTGTGCTAATGTTTGCGTATCGTTTCCATAACACATGGTATACTTTGCTCATCTTTTTTCCAAAAAAGATAGTGAAAAAGATAAGACAAGGGATCGGAATTAGCGTCCATAACGCAAGTTTCCAACTGAAAAGGAACATGATAACGCACATATTGATGAGCGTTAGAGAATCACCGATGATATCCTGTAACCCATTTGCAATGAAATCACGTAGTCTTGATACATCGTGTGTGATCCTGGACATCAGATTACCTGTGTCGCGTTCATGGAAAAAGTCAATGGAAAGCGCGTTCAGATGTTCATAAGTTTCGTTTTGGAGTCGGCGCGTGATATTCTGACCTACCCATGCCATCATATACCCACGCACAGACGAAACTGCCATCGTAAAGACTCTAATACCTGCCATGAATGCAACAAGCCAAATTAGATGTCCAAAACTACCACCGAGTGGCATACTACCGAACCATCCACTGAGAACATTTTTTATGCCTTCCAGATGCCCCCAACTTGTTTCGGGAAGCTGTTCCGGAACCGGTCCTCCATTGTCAACAGCAGCAGAGATAACAGTTCCAGCGGGGTCAAGGATATTGTCAACTAACTCTTTACTTAGAATAGGTGGAAGTACAGCAACAAAACGAATTACCAGCATCAACAGGAATGCAGGGATCATGATATGTAAAAATGGGATTGCGTATTTGAACAAGCGAAAAATGAGTTTACTATTTTGAACACAGTTTACACAAACCCCAGACCAAGTCGGGATAGGTTCGCCGCATTTTTCACATCTGCTTTTATCGCCCCCCGGTTTCATTCCTGGGGGACCACCAGGGCCGCGCCTGCCACGCCGCCTGCCGCCTGCACCGGGACCGCCTCTGCCACGCGCGCCATCTCCTGAATCGGCATCCTTAAGTGCGGGTAATTTTTCCAATTCTGAGACAGCAAGGTTAAATTTTGGGGTTAACCTTTTTGAATAACGTGCCAATTCAAAGGCATTTTCTGAAGTTGTGACCTTGAGTATGTTATTGCCATACATCTCAAGGATTTCAATGTCTTCAACGGAGGTGAGAGCCACCTCTCGCATGTCGTGTCCAAGGACACCGCCCTGATTGAAAGCAATCAGTCGTTTATCTGTAGCTAATAACCAATCTTTACCATAAGTGCTGTCAAACCGTAGGTCGGTTGAAACAGCAACTTTGATTTCCTCCCCTTTTTCAAGTAGTTCTTGTGCCTGTTTTTGTAGGAGTTCAGGCACTTCTTCCTTTGTCGTTAACTCGTTGTTTCCCTTTTTTCGGCGCGGTCTACCATTAAAAGACCCCATCCGGTGGGATCTCCCACGCCTTGAACCTGACATCGGACCGTGCATAAATCAACCCCCACAGAATTAATTTAAATGACTTTTCTTTTTAACGAATTTTGAGGGGAAAAGTTGAATAAAATCTGAAGATTAAGTTTTTAATTGGGTAATTATGGTTTTCCATAAGCACGGCAAGTGCGGTTTCCTAAAGGTATCGATTGTCTGAATCGCGGATGTGCGCGGAGTGTGCCTACTACCTTGCATCCAATTCTGGCAAGGCACTGACAACCTCAACCGTCCGCAAACTTACACTGATAACCCGCCCAATCAAATCCACAATGTAGCGCGGTGCATCCGCACGGTTTGGGTCGTTCACAATACCGCTGCGCTTGTCTACCTTGACGCGATACTGATCTACAATCCACTCTAACGCTGAACGTGTGCCGAGTCGATAGTCAAACGTCTCCGCAGGATACCGTCTATTGTGAGAAAATCGTTGTAAACCAACTGCGTTTTGTCTTTAGACAATTTCATTTTCTCCACACGCCAATCTACTGGCATATCAGGTGTTTCAATATATTTCAGTCCGTCATATTGCGGTTGCGATTCATAGTTAACGTGGATGTCTGCTAACTGTGCGCCAGCGTTAGCAAATCCCCAAAAATCTTTGGCAAACGGAATATGCGGCAAATCGCGTTTGAGGTTTGCCTGATACTTCTCACGATACTTATGATGGTGCAGGAGGGCGTAGGTATAGTGAAATATGTCCCATTTGCTGATGGTATCATCGCTATAGTGTTTTTGGAATTCTGCCAATGCCCAGTCGGTGATGTTCTTTTGACGGTTTGTGCCGCCCTCGTTGTAGGTGTAGTAGGGGAAGGATAGTTTACTTTCAGCTAAACAAAAGATTTAAGTATATTCTTAAATTTATTTACACAAATTTCTACATTCTCAACGGGCAGTTCCTTGAAATACTTAGGATCATGTAACGTCCTATTAGAGATTTTGCCATCAAGTAGAGTTATAATTTCCAAATCGATCTCAGGTGTGTAAGAAAGTAACGTGTGTGTTGACTGACTTCCTAATCGATTTAGTTTACTAACTTCTCCGTAATCCCCACCTAATCCATTTTCAAGTTGAAAGACAGTAAAAAGAAGTTTAGGGTAGAGTAACTTCACGATTAATTCAAAGTCTTTCAAGGTTCTCCTAAGCATCGTATTGTCCATATACGATTTGCATTCAATACTTAATATCGGTTCGGTATCTATTGATATAACTCTATCCATTTCAATTTTGTAAAAATACTTTTCTTTATTTTCTTGAATGTACATCCGTAGGTAATCTGCCTTTAAATTATTGACATAATCCTCGTTGATTGGGATATTCCATATCCGTTTCCGTATATCAAAGCGTTTTGCGTCCCCACCAATTTCATGCCATGCCAGACGCGTTATAGCATCAACGATAGACTCAACAAGTTTTCCTTTTGCCCCCCGAATTTGTCCGCCGCTTTTGCCAAACATTGCTTGTAAACCATCAGTATACAAATGAACTATGGATGGACAATCTGGATACTCAAGTGAACTATTCATAGCCAGTAGACCTTCAATTGCATCACATCTATAACAGAGTTTGCAATCTATCCTCTGCAGTTTGGCAGTATTCGGGCGAAATGTCTATTCCCAAGTAGGGACGCTGATTCATACGTGCCGATAAACAAGTTGTTCCTACACCTGCAAAAGGATCAAGGATTATATCTCCTTTGAAGCTGAAAAGTTTCAACACTCGATTTGCTAATTCCTCAGGAAACATGGCAGGATGTCCGAACTGTTTCATCTTATGCTCAGGTGCTATTGTCCATTTTCCATATACCCACTCTTTGAAAGAATCAGCGTCAATATCTGCATTTTTCGGATCACCTGATTTTTTCAAAGACCCTTTGCAAAATATTTCCAAATACTCCCATGTATATTTTAAATACGGGCTTGATGGGCTTTTCCAACTCCCCCAAGCAGTATACTTGCAATTGTAGTGATTTTTTTCCCATAAAATTTCCCCTTTCCATATCAGTTTTTTACGCATAAAATATTGTGAAATAAGATGATGCGTTGGAATATAGTCTGAATATAACGGTTGTACGTTAACGATAATGCGACCGCCATATTTTAGTACTCTGATACATTCATCAAAGATGCCGAACAATATTTTAAAGTAGGAATCCCATGCAAATGCATCTTCGGTTTGCTCGTAATCCAGTCCAAAGTTGTATGGTGGTGAAGTAAAGATAAGATCAATACAATTGTCTGGTAGCTGCTTGAGGACGACTTGTGAGTCACCACAGATAATCTTATTAGTAAACTCTGCAGGAAGTGGATTACTTTTTTTACTAAAACCGTTAGCATTCGCGTAATAATGCTTTCCACGTTCTGCTTCTTTTTGTTTACGATTCTTAACTTTTCTTTCTCTATTAAGATCCATTTTTTTATAATTGCTGTTATGCATTGACATAAGTTACTCCTATTTGTAGTAACATCTTGATATTTTTAAATATGCAAACTTTAATCCATTATCCGTATTCATATATTATACTATAATCGCTAAAAAATAGTTACAACTTTTCCACTGCATATTGTTGCACCTGGCGAAGTTCGATTTGCCAAGGACGGTCAGGATATTGTCAAATAGGCAACCCGCTTGCCGTTTTGTTGCACCGCTTGGAAGAGGTCATCGTTTTTATTTTCGCTTCCCAATAGGCGATGGGAATTCCGTATTCGTTTATGACGGCACCGTCAATCACGATGCGGTCATCTGTTGCGGTGCGCATAGCGTATTGTAGGATAAGCGTTGCGTTCACCTGTCTGGCGCAGATGTTGAGCAGCGTTTCAAAAGGGGCACTCACCGCGCCTTCGTGTGTCACATCGTGCTGTTCGTATTGTTGTAAGGTGGCGTAGTAGTCGCGGATGGGTTTGTGGGTTGGTTTGAGGTTGAGGTTCGGCATGGGCGTATTGTAACGGGTGTGAGGGTTGTTGTCAAGAGAAAATGATATATAGGTTTGGTAACTGCTATTTCGTAGCATAAACTTTCAGTTTGTGCCGTTTTGACGCAAACTAAAGTTTGCGCTACAGATCGTTGAACTTCGCAAACTCACCCAACCTAAGATGGGGTATTTAAGTTAACAAGGCAATAAGGGCAATAATCGCTGCACCTACAGCAGTACACAGAGGGAGAACATTCAACACTTTACTGCTACCTTTTTGCTTACCTTCCAGTTTTCTTTTTCTCCATCCTACATCACGTTCCAAGGATCCCTCGAAAATCTTAATCGGACATTTCAATACCTCCATGTGCAGTGTTCGTACAGGATAGCATACGCGCCAGCAAATATCAAGTCAATGTTGTGGGTGTCCTTTAATCTGATTGTCTCCGATTAATAATCGCTCACTTCTAAATCTTGCATCCGCTCAAGTGCAAAGACCCGAATATCTTGACGCAATTCACAGAATCCTTCTACGCACAACGTTTGACCAGAGTCTCGACTGTTCGGTATATTAAATAATCGATCTGGTACAACTGTGCGCGTCATCCATGTCTTAGCGTTCGGTTTCTTATAGTCAAACCGAATCTTTTGATTATTCTTAATAGCAGATTGGATCTCCTTAACTTGTGGCGCGAACTCTGATTGAGACGGCTTCAGAGTAAAACTATCAAAAATATCACCCTTACCATGCATATTCTCATGACACGGTTTGCAAATCAATTCGAGATTATTCAACTCATTTGTTCCACCTTCACATAAATCAATCTCATGAACCAGATAAACGTCTGCTTCCTCTCCGCAGCTTGAACAGATTGAACCGTTCTGCTGAATGAGATGACGTTTGCGTTCATCCCAATCCGGCGGCCAACTCGGCAAGAAGTCATAAATTGAGGTTAAAGTGTTTTTTAGTTTTGTAAGTTCAGCGGATAAACGTCTTACCTCTTTCTCCGATGCGACCTCTCCATCTGCAACTTCAGTCCGGGCAAAGAGAGACAAAATAAGTTGTGAGCTCTGTCTACGCAGAACAATCTCAATTTCATCTTCCCGCATTTGCAGCTTAATCAGACAAGAAGAATGGAGATGGTTGCCGTTAGATAGATCGATATCGTATTCATAGTCGGCATATTGCTTACACACGGTACAGTAAGGCATTTTCAATCCTCATTTTAATTGTCAAAACTTTCTGCTGACGGACGTTCTTGTATCACAGGAATAACATAGCTCTGAATATTATATCCTTCAATAGTCTCTGTATCAGCACGTGGTTCTGGATTGGTGCGATGGTCAAAGACAACATAGTAACCCTCTATAGCTCCTTCTAATTTAAGATATGATGCAAGTTGCCGTTTACCTTTCTGATAACTCACTTCGCCTCTCCACACTTTTGTTTCAACTATGTATTTTTGTTGATTATGCGTGATGAGTAGGTCCATCCTACCGCGCCCGGTTTGCACCTCAATGTGCATAAAACCGCCTACTAATCGGACAAACTGCTCAAGATACGCAAGCAGCAGATGCCTCCCTACAGATTCTTGCGGTGTATCTGGCACCTGCAGTATATTAAATCCCGCCCGTGCAATAAAATCTCGGAAGTTATCAAGCAGCGCTCCCATTTCTATATGTCCAGTCGTAGAAAGGTAATCGAGAAAACCTTCGCGGGTGTCTTCAGGTAGATATTCCTGCTCTAACCCGTTCACTGTTGGTTTGAACGTTTGTAAGATACAATAAAAATAAATTGGGTTCGCAATTTCACACATGCCATCTGTGCCACTTTTTATTACGCCATAAGTTGCAAGTTCACTGATGAGATCATCGCGAAGATTGAAAGCCGGCCCATCATCAGTTGCGGTAATTCTCATCAAGGTCCTTTCAAAGCGCGGATTTCTGCGGATATTTGTTGTCAAGTGGTCAATGTTCGTATTGCGTTCATGGAGCAGCCGGAAGTGTGCTTGTGAGAAATGATCCATTGTAATAGATTCTGTTTTTGGAATGTCAAGTTCATCGGTCAGTATTTGTGCGATTCTATTGACAAGGAAGGGTTGTCCTGCAGTCTGCTTATGTATAGATTCAATTACCTCTGGCAAAAAGAGTTGTCCGACCTCTTCCATATACTGCTGTAAAAGTTCATGCACCTGTTCACATGTGAAGTTTGAGAGGTGGAATTCATCTTGGATATTGAAAGGGGAAATAGAGCGGTCATAATTGAGTTGCGCGATACTTTTCACACCGACAATCCCAACGCTGTGGGGGCATCTATTAGTTGGATTTGAAACATAAATTCTGCGGAGTGAACGAAGAAAACCTACTAATGCGTCTTGCGGGATACCGTCAAATTCGTCTATGATTAGAATAACCCGATGCATATCATATTCAGCTTTTAGCAAATCTTCAAACTTCTCAAAGAATCTGCGCATTGAGACTTGATCGGTAATATCCGTATTTTCCAAAAATTGACGAAGTGTTTCTGAAAGCGTGTGTCCTTTTTTTTCGAAAACATTTAATATTTCACCACATAAATCTTGATAAAAATAGTTATAAAATGTTGACGAAGTGGATTCTTCAAATTCCTCAAAATTCAATGGTATAGGTAAGTAGACCGATTCATTATAATTGAGAATGTCAAGGGCGCGTTGAAAGAATGTTGTTTTACCCGTCTGACGCGGTGCGAAGATGACGATATAACGTCCGTCTTTGACGCGCGCAATGAAATCGTCGAGCTCCGCTGAACGACTGACAACATAGTGTTTTTCTGGATGAACAGGGCCTTGTGTGCCAAAACGTCTCATTTTGTTTTCCTTATCTGCAGTATCTGACACAGAAAGGATAGCATAAGGAGATGTAGTAGTCAAGAGGTGTGTTTAAGATGAATATTTTTATGCAATAAGTAGTTTTGGACTTGCAATAACAACTTTTTAAAATTTTCCTTCCTAAAATTTGACATTTTTCCTTTAAAATTATAAAATCTCTGACAGATCAACTGAAATACTCATTGGATTTTGGGTATCTCATATCTAATATAAATTGGGTATTTCGGTTTGATCATCACGGATATCTTTCTTCTTTTTATTCGCAAGTAAGGAGTTTCTGGTGAGTATTGTAAGTAACAAAACAACAATTTATAATTTTAAAGGATTACTGATGAAAAACTGGTTTATCGGCAGAAATAGATACTCTCGTTTAGAATGGTGGATATATTTTATTCTTGCAGCAACCTTATCTAATCCATTCCTTTTCGTTTATATAGTGTTTAAGTTTATTTATCAACCACCAATTTTAGTGTTTTTTCTCATATTAGATTTTGTCCTAACTTGGAGATACTTTGTCGTTTCCATAGGTAGATTTCATGATATAAATCGTTTAGGTTGGAACGTCTTATGGTCTATTATTCCACCTGGTATTTTCTACGTAATTGCAGTTTGTGGTTTTCTCAAAGGGATAGAAGGTGAAAATAAGTATGGACTTCCACCACCTATTTATAGAAACCTCACAGATCATGAAAAAATCACATAGATGGACAAAACCATCCAAAAATCCTCTTTTATTTTGGTCTTGGCGTATACTGTTTGTGTTTGGTGGATCACTTTTATCATGTCGTATTATTCAGGACTACTATCTTCCAAAAAGTGAAAAATACATTTTGTTTATTTGGTTTCTGCTAATTTATATCTTTTGGAAAATCCTATGTAGATTTGAGCGATGGATCGTGAATAGACACAACAATACTTTGAGATGAATATTTTAATCCAACGGAAACAACGGCCGCCTAACATGCTGATACGAAAAATGCAACGGATTCACCGCCGTCAAACCGGGTGTATCCACCTCAATAATCTTCCCAGCAATTGGTTCGTAAGCAGCGCGATATGCGATTGCAGCTTTCACAACAATCATCCGCATCGCTTCTGGATTGATACCGAGACTCAGCAACTGCTGTAGACTAAATGGTGTTTGACGTCTGCTTGTCAGGACAACTAACGAGTCGCCTACTGCAACAACAGATGTTAACCCTTGATTGAGATATTTTTGTCCACCGTGGCGAGGTTCCGTCTCAGTAAAATGCCCATTATGAATTAATCGGACTCTGCCTTGAATTAGGACAGGATTCCCGTGTTGATTGTCAGCTTTACCACCGACCTGTAAGGAGACTTCATTGCCAACGCCAATCTGAGTACAGGTTTGCACACTCTCAGGATCACATAGCACCACAACAAATCCCGATGCTTTTTGCCGTAACAACTCCGCAAGAATGAAAGTGCTGTCACCGGGTGAACCGCCGCCGATGTTATCCCCCATTTCAACAAGAATTACCGGATGTTGGTCGCTTGAAATCGCTTGCTGTACAGCGTCTGCTGCGTCAGGTAGGTTCAGCGTTAATTGGTCACGGACATTCCACAACATATCTGATAGTCTATTTGCCTCTGTTTGTGCAAGTTGTAGGTTATTGTCTGTTACAACAACGAAGGATGGACCTGCCTCATGGACATCTGCGTAAGGATACCCCGCTGCAACGTTGGCGACAAGAACGTTAGAATCGGTTTCAAGTTGCTTAGCGGCGTTCAGAATAGAATGCATCGGTTCTGCACTTGTATTTTGATATAGGATATTGAGAATCATAGGTGGTTTGGCAAGTACCTGCGTAGGTGTTACCTCTTCACTGAGAATGTGCATCATCAATTTTGCTGCTTGTAACCCGCGTTGCCGTTGATCAATATGCGGGTTTGTTTTGTATATTACAAGTGCTGTTGAATTATCAACCATCTGCTGAGAGACATTTGCATGATGGTCAAGTGTGACGACAATTGGTAAAGATTCACCGAAGGTGTCTCGAAGTCTTTTTAGCACTTCTCCATCACCATCATGATAACTCTCTACCACCATCGCGCCGTGCAGTGCAAGCAGTAATCCATCCAGTTTCGGCATTGCTTTGAGTTGTTGGACAAGCATATCGGTGAGTTTATCAAAAGCATCATCAGTTACAGGACCGGCAGGTGTGGCAGTTGCCATCACGGTAGGATGTGCCGTGTAGTTGTAGTCTTCTGTTCCTTGAATAAACCCGCCCATTTCATGATGTGTCCCTTTCCATACCGAAAACAGATCATCTCCAATAGTGTGAGAAAATGCCTCAAAATCGGTAGGGGTTTTACTGAACGTATTAGATTCGTGCATGATCCCACCAATAGCAATCGTAGCCATCATGTTTCTCCTATAAATGTCGTTGTGTTCTGAAAATTATTATGGGTATTCTATAATGTCAACTCTGAAGCAATTTAGGGGTGTCCATATTTTTGCAAAAGTTTGGGCTAAGGTGCGTTGTCTGAGACGTTTCCCATTTTGGAGTCTGAATCGCGGATTATTGAGTTTAGGACTCCTAAATTCCTATTCAAAGTTGCCTAAATCTCTTGAAAAGGAACTTATCTTGTGAACCTCCCATCCGCGTCTTCCGCGAAAGTCCGTGATTCAGACACATGCAAAAAACTTTACACACCGCATTTTAAAAATGTCTTGACGAAAATCATAAAAATAGTGTATCATTTAACACTGTTTTAATCTCCGAATTTCTAATAATAGATTTGTAAACTAACATTCATAGGCGCGAATTGAGTAGCGATACAACGCATGACGGAAGATGGTACTCGTAAAAACCGCATTGAAGAAGCGATAGAACTCGCCGCGCAAGCACACAACGGGCAATTTCGGAAAGGCACTCGGACCCCGTATATATCGCATCCGTATGCAGTTGGTCTGATGTTGATGAATGCGGGGTGTTCGGAAGCAGTGGTCATCGCAGGAATTCTGCACGATACCGTTGAGGATACCGACCTGACGTTAGAATATATCCGAAAAAATTTTGGCGAATCTGTCGCTGACATTGTTGACGGGTGTTCAGAAAATAAATCTTTACGGTGGCGGGAACGAAAGACTGAATGTATTGAAGCATTAAAAATCGCAACGACAGAGGTTTGTCTCGTAACGTGTGCTGACAAACTTCACAATCTACGGACTGTGATTTCAGAATACGATGACATTGGTGATGCGGTATGGGAACGTTTTCACGGTGGGTTAGAGGCTCAGGCGTGGTACTACCAAAGTGTTTTAGGAAGTTTACGTATACATATAGAACAGAATAAAAACGTGTCGTGTGACGGGACTGTGCAGAAACAATTCGAGATTTTATTTCAACAACTACGACAGGCTGTGATATATCTTTTTGAAGGGAGATAGCATGAAGATTGCCTACGCTTTTCGGCGGTGTGCTTCTTATCCATATAATGGTGGTGGACTTCCCGCCGATGCGGAAAATAGACAACAGTTTCTACAAAAGGCGAGAAAGATAGGATTTGAAGGCATTGAACTTCCGACTATGAGTTTGCCAGATGCTGAAATTGGGACACTCCGTACGCAACTTGAAGATGCAGGCATGCCGTGTGTAGCTGTCCGCGGAGGCGGTGGTGCCGCACATCCGCGCGTTGCTGCCAATAACAAACAAGCCATGATAAATGCTGTTAATTTTGCTGCCAAAATAGGTGCGAATGTTGTGAATTCCACTGTCACCACGCCGCCACGAGACCCAAATGGCAAAGGCACATATCGTGGTGAATCTGTCTCGCAAGGTTCAAGTCGTCAAGCAAGCACAATAGACTATGAACGGACAGCGGCTGCAATCTCTGAGGTAGCTTCTATCGCTGCGGATCAAAATGTGTCTATCTCCATTGAAGTTCATCAAAATTCAATTGTAGATAACAGTTGGTCAGCTGTACATCTACTTGAGTTAATTGACGCGTCGAATGTCGGTATTAATCCAGACTTAGGTAACATTTATTGGACTTACGATATCCCCGAGGAATCGTGTGAAGATGCCATCGTCGCGCTTGCACCGCATGTCAACTATTGGCATTGCAAGAGTCTCTATCGTGTGCATATACCAGATTTAGAGACTGCTATTTACGTCCAGGTTCCACTTCCAGATGGAGAAATTGACTACCGTTTCGCAATCGCTGCGTTGTTAGATGTGAACTATGATGGTTATCTTGCAATTGAAGGTGTTCGATATGGTGATCAATTCCATCAAGATGGACGGAGTGTTACGTATGTTAAATCAGTTCTGGCAGAGCTTAAGCCATAAGGACAAACTTTAATCAACTTATGCTAATTAACATAAGTTGCTACATAGTAGCACAAACTGTTAGTTTGTGCATATTAATACGCAAACTGAAAGTTTGCGCTACGATTTGTTAGACCTGCTCAATTGGACATCTCAAATTATGACAAACAAAAAAATTCGTCTTACTGCCACCGTCAAATGTGCTGGCTGAGCATCAAAACTGGCTCCGGGTGAGCTTTCACACATTTTAGAAAACCTACCGAAATCTACTGACCCGAACCTGCTTGTTGGCACAGAAACTTCTGATGACGCTGGCATATACCGTATTTCTGACGACCTTGCCCTTGTAAATACGGTAGACTATTTCACCCCTATCGTGGACGATCCTTATACATTCGGTGCAATTGCAGCGACAAATTCACTGAGCGATGTGTATAGCATGGGTGGCACACCGAAAACTGCGTTGAATATCACCTGCTGGCCGAGGGATGACCTCGATCTCTCTATTCTTGGTGATATTGTGAAAGGCGGTGCTGAAAAGGCAGCTGAAGCAGGAGCAGCACTTCTCGGTGGGCATACGGTAGATTCACCTGAATTGATGTATGGACTTTCCGTAACCGGGGTTGTGCATCCTGAAAAATTTGTCAAAAACTACGGTGCGCGTCCTGGTGATGTCCTCATTCTAACGAAAAATCTCGGCATCGGCATTCTCACAACAGGGTTGAAATTCAACAAAATTAGTGATGGAGTCTTGCCGCAATTGGTTGAATCCATGACGCGCCTCAACGCTTCTGCGTCTGCGGTTATGTTAAAATATGATGTCTCCGCATGCACAGATGTCACAGGTTATGGATTGTTGGGTCATGCGTCAGAAATGGCGGCAGGAAACAGTGTACGCCTAAAAATAGATAGTAGTGCAGTTCCTTACTTTGAAGATGCCCCCTCACTCGTTGCCAAGAAAACCTACACACAGGCATATCTTGCGAATACGGAGTTCCTTTCGGATAAGGTTTCGTTTGAACCTTCGGTTTCGGAGGAGATGCGCCATATTTTGATGGAAGCAGAAACGTCGGGTGGACTGTTATTTGCGCTGCCAGCAGAAAATGCAAATGCAGCCATCAAAGAACTTCACGCTGGTGATTGTCCTGAAGCTGCAATAATTGGTGAAGTTGTAGCAGAAGATACGGCACATATTGAAGTGAGTTAGACTATATTCCAAAACGGTGACCTTACATGACAAAAGCTGAATTAGCAAAGCATATTCGTGCTGTTTCATACCTTACAGGTGAATTTACACTCCGCTCTGGGAATATCAGTAACTTTTACTGGGATAAATATCGGTTTGAAAGTCGTCCAAACCTTCTCACTGCAATAGCCAAAGAGATGGTTAAATTGCTACCGACAGAATATGAAGGTTTAGCGGGTTTAGAATTAGGGGGGATTCCGCTCGCTACCGCAATTTCCTTGCAGACAGGAGTTCCGTGTTTTTATGTCCGCAAAGAGGCGAAAACTTACGGCACATGCAATCTCATAGAAGGTGGTGTTCAAGAAAAAACCACACTTGTTGTAATAGAAGATGTTATCACAACTGCGGGACAGGTTTGTACTTCCATAGAACAGATTCGGGCAGAGGGACACACAGTGGAACATGTTGTGGCAGCCATTGACCGACAAGCGGGGGGAGAAGAAAAAATCAATATGATCGGCTGTTCATTCGCATCAGTTTTTACACTTGCGGAGTTAGAAGCCGTATAACAACATCTTGTCGTTTTCAGGCTGGATACCAAAACATACCTCACAAGTAATAAAAATTAGACACAATCGGCATAACGTATAGAAAATAATAGTAATTCCGCTACAGTAAAGAAAGCAGGAACAAACCGTAAGAGATTACGAGAAATGTGAAAAAAGAAATGAAAATACTGTTTATTGGAGATATTGTTGGAAATCCGGGGAGAAGAGCTGTAACCGAATTTTTGAAAAAGCTAAACAGAACTTCTGAAAATTTATATGACTTTATCGTTGCCAATGCCGAAAACGCTGCTGGAGGAAGAGGTTTAACATTTGACATTGTGGACCAGTTATTAGCAGCAGGCGTTTCTGCGATTACAACGGGAAACCATGTTTGGGATCAGAAAGAAATCCTTGACTTCGTTGATACAACACCGCAATTGATTCGTCCAGCAAACTATCCTACGGAAGTGCCAGGACGCGGTTTTACTATAGTCCCTTCAGTTGATGGACGCTCCAAACTCGGTGTAATCAACCTCGCAGGTCAGGTATTCATGAACAGATATACCAATCCATTTCATGCATTGGATGAAATACTAACTGAAGTGAAAGTAGAAACACCGTATGTGATTCTGGATTTTCATGCTGAAGCAACTTCAGAAAAGATGGCAATGGGATGGCATGCGGATAGTAAAATAAGCGCAGTGATTGGGACACATACACACGTTCAAACAGCAGATGAGCGAATTCTGCCGCAAGGCACCGCGTATATTACGGATGTCGGCATGACAGGTCCTCATGATTCGGTTATTGGGAGCAGGATAGATAAGGTCGTTGAAAGTTATTTAACAATGATGCCTACGCGCTTTGGTGTGGCGAAAGACAATGTCAAACTAAATGCAGTTGAGATTGAATTGGATGATGAAACAGGATTAGCACTCAGTATTGAAAGAATTCAATACCAGCTTTGAAATCTTTTAAGCATAAAGCACTCGTTTTAAGGACACCCTGAATGCAGTTAGAACTTCCGATGCCTCGGACAATTTTCAGTGTTACGCAAATCACTAAAACCCTGTCCCGCATAATTGAACAGCAACCACAACTTCAAAATGTGTGGATAAAGGGACAAGTTTCAAATATGAGTCGTCCCGCGTCTGGGCATATCTATTTCACGCTTAAGGATGAGAACAGTAACATCAGGAGCGTTGCATTTCGGAATAGTGCATCTCGGTTTCAGTTTGTACCGCGTGACGGAGACGAAGTTCTGGTCCAAGGGCGAATCAACATCTATGCTGCAAGCAGCGAATATCAGATAATTGTTAATGCGGTTGAACCCCTTGGAATTGGCGCACTGCAGCGAGCTTTTGAGGAACTAAAACAGAAACTCTCAGATGAAGGATTATTTGATATTGCTCATAAAAAGCCGTTACCCGTGTTTCCAAAGAAAATCGGGGTGATTACCTCCGAAACAGGTGCTGCACTCCAAGATATTCAGCAGCAGCTTCAAAAAAGGTATCCTTTAGCGGAACTCCTGCTTTACCCGACTCTTGTGCAAGGGGAATATGCTGCGTCACAGATCGCCCATGCCTTACGCGCAATGAACAATAGAACGGATATAGATGTTTTGATTGTTGGTCGTGGTGGCGGTTCGTTGGAAGATCTATGGGCATTTAATGAAGAAATTGTGGCACGTGCAATCTTCGACTCCGAAATCCCTATCGTTTCCGCAGTTGGTCATGAAACAGATTTTACCATATCTGATATGGTGGCAGACCACCGATCCCCTACACCGTCTGCCGCTGTAGAACATATTGTCCCGGACCAACAGGAACTTTTAGCACAATTACGAGGATTTAGCGAACGTCTAAACACACTTATTTTACGTAGACTTGAAGCACAGCATGACGAGCTTGATACGTTGGAATCAGGTCTTTCACCATCTAAACAGAAAGATACTATCTATCAGTTGTCTCAATCTATTGACGGTCTTGAAGCAGCGTATAAAAAAGCAATAAATGATAGATTGAAGGTAGAAAGCAATCAATTACAGTCTTTAGCTGCTCGATTAAATGGACTTAGCCCGTTAGCGACCCTAAAACGAGGATATAGCATTTGTAGGACATCCTCTGGCGATGTTGTAACAGCAAGCGATCAGATAAATGTTGGAGAACGGCTTGATGTAAAACTCTCAGAAGGTAACCTCGTTTGCACAGTTGACGAATGTTTAGATTAAAATACAGCGAATTATATAATATTATATAGGTAAGGAGAAACTGTTGACATTTGAAGAGAAACTTGAAAGACTAAAAGAAATTGTTGAAACGTTAGAGACTCCAGACACTTTGGAATTAGACGCTTCCCTGGCACTTTTTGAGGAAGGGGTGAGTTTAGTCCGTTCGTGTAGGGAGCTCCTTGACGCGGCAGAGGTGAGAGTGCAAAATGTGTCCCAAGAAGAGAACGGGGACATCGGTGCAGAATCTATAGTCGAAGATGGAAACGGAGTATAGGATGGTTTTGGAAAAAATCAACAACCCCTCAGATCTAAAGAACCTAAATGTAAGTGAGCTTAAAACACTTGCCGAAGAGATGCGCGCCCATTTATTGTCTGTACTGTCCGAACATCCAGGACATTTTGCTCCCAACTTTGGCACTGTAGAACTTGCAATAGCGGTGCATACTGTTTTCGACACGCCACGTGATAAAGTAATTTGGGATATCGGGCATCAGGCATATCCACATAAGCTTCTTACAGGACGTTTAGACACTTTTGAGACTTTACGGCAAACTGATGGCATTAGTGGGTTTCTGAGTCGTGACGAAAGTAAATACGATGTGTTTGGCGCTGGGCATTCAAGTACTTCAATTTCAGCTGCATTAGGGATAGCCGCTGCCCGCGATGTTAATAACGATGACTTCAAGGTTATTGCTATTATCGGTGATGGCGGATTGACTGGTGGAATGGCACTTGAAGGTCTCAACGCAGCAGGGGACTTTAAAAAAGATATGTTGGTTATCCTAAATGATAATCAGATGTCAATTTCACCTACTATTGGTGCGATCTCAAAACATTTTCACAAATTGATTAGTTCGCGCGGCTATAATCGTCTTCGCTCAGGTGCCAAAGAATTAATAAACTTTTTTCCATCAGATGCAAAAGCATTGGCACAGAAGATTGAAGCATCGCTAAAACCTGGCACGTTGTTTGAGGAATTTGGATTCAGATATTTTGGCCCCCTTGATGGAAACGATTTGGAATCGTTAATACCTATTCTTACAGGAATTCGCGAGTTGACTGGCCCGATTTTGGTGCATGTTGTAACCAAAAAAGGTAAGGGGTACCCACCTGCCGAAGAAGACCCAGTGGGGTTTTATAGTGTCAGTGGTCAGTTCGATCTGAAAACAGGTAAATCACTTCGCCCCGCATCCGCTACACCTAAGTATACAGATGTTTTTAGCCGCACCTTAATTGAAATGGCAAAAAAGGATTCTCGCATTATTGGTGTGACGGCAGCCATGCCAGGAGGAACAGGTTTAGACAAATTTTCGGAAGCATATCCAGAACGGTGCTTTGATGTAGGTTTAGCAGAACAGTGCGCTGTTACCTTTGCAGCTGGACTTGCTACTGAAGGATTAAAGCCGGTTGTGGCTATCTACTCAACCTTTTTACAACGTGGTTATGATCAGGTACTCCACGATGTGTGTATTCAAAATTTACCTGTAGTTTTCGCGCTTGACCGTGCAGGACTTGTCGGTGCGGACGGACCAACACACCACGGTGTCTTTGATATTGCTTACTTACGTTCAATTCCCAATATCGTGTCAATGGCACCCAAAGATGAAAATGAATTGCAGCACATGCTAAAAACTGCGCTCACTTATGAGATGGGGCCTATCGCGTTGCGTTACCCACGCGGAACAGGGACCGGCGTAAAATTAGAAACGGAGTCTAAACCGCTGCCCATCGGAAAGGCTGAAATTTGCCATGAAGGTGAAGATTTACTGATTGTAGCACTCGGAAACCGTGTGTATCCAGCACTTGAGGCGGCACAGACCTTAAGTAAAACCGGAATCGAAACAACAGTGGTGAACGCACGTTTTATTAAGCCTTTAGATACTACATTGATTGTAGATTTAGCAAAACAGATTGGCAAAATAATTACAGTGGAAGACGGTGTATTGATGGGTGGCTTTGGCAGTGCCGTACTTGAAGCACTCGCAGCAGAAGCCATTACAAATGTCCGTGTGACTTCACTCGGTGTGCCAGATCGGTTTATTGAACATGGAGACGTGAAAACATTGTACGATAGATACGGTTATGATACAGAAGCCATCATCCGCGCCGGAGTTGCCTTAGCTGTAGGGGCGTAGAGTCAACTTAGAACATCAAAATACGTTACGATTAGTAGAGATAACTCAAGTTGCTATCTTGTAGCACAAACTGTTAGTTTGTGCCGATGAGACACGGGGAACGCCATAAGGCATTCATACCGTTGATTTACTAACAGTTTGCGCTACAGAAGTGTCTCATTAATTATAGGTTTTACTATAAATCAGAATGATGGAAAGGTTAGATATTGTCCTTGTTCAACGTGGTTTTGCTGAAAGTCGCCATCAAGCGAAACGTTTGATTTTAGCCGGCGCAGTCAGAGTAAGCAACAATTCAAATCTTAAACCGGGACAACGCGTACCACCTGACGCTGAAATTGAGGTTGAACACCCACCCAAATATGTCAGTCGTGGTGGTTTAAAACTTGAAAAGGCACTACAAGTTTTTGACATAACCGTACAAAACAGCGTAGCAATTGACGTTGGGGCCTCCACTGGTGGTTTTACCGACTGCTTACTCCAGCACGGGGCAGATTTTGTCTATGCGGTAGATGTAGGATATGGGCAACTTGCATGGAAACTTCAAAAGAACCCGCGTGTTCACGTACTTGACAAAACGAATATCCGCTACATTGACCAACGCCTATTTTCGCATCCGCTTGACATAGCAGTGGTTGATGTTTCTTTCATCTCCTTACGAAAAGTCTTGCCTATAATAGAAAAATTGGGAGTATCGGACATAATCGCACTCGTAAAACCGCAGTTTGAAGCAGGGCGCGTTCACGTTAAAAAAGGTGGTATTGTTGATGACCCAGATGTACATAAAGAAACATTAATTAATTTGATCGGTTTTGTGCAGGAAGATTTACCAGCAATACCAGCGGGGTTAACCTTTTCACCAATTCACCGAGATATAGGTAATATTGAATACCTTCTCTGGCTTCGGAAACCCACTGCAGCAACGCAATTAGAAGCTGGGTTAGACATCCTACCTACAATAAATATGGATTTTGTCAGTGAGGTAGTTGATACTGCCCATCATGCTTTTTATGCAGACGAGGCAGAAAATTTGGAATAGAGCAATGACACGACGAAAGAAAATATTAATTGCAATACCACTAATTATCCTTATCATTGGAATCGGCGGATTTTTCTATATCAGTTCCGATTCTTTCCTAAACAACTTCATTAAGCCCCAACTTGAAAAAGCCTTAGGTAATCAGATTGACGAGGAGCACGAAGTTAATCTCGGTAAATTGAGCGGGAATATCTTTACCGGTATAGAAGTCAAACATTTCAGCATAAAAGACAACGAAAAATTGTCTATACTCTCTACAGATGAGATAGTCCTAAAATATAACTTTTTTGCGCTGCTACAGCGCAAATTCCTTGTTACTGCCTTAGAAATTAACTCACCAGAGTTAAACCTGAGGCGTAATTCGGAGGGACAAGTAAATCTTACACAGATGCTGCGGAAAACTGCACCTGAACCTGAATCTACTAATAATTCCTTCGCGTTTGCTGTTTCCAAAGCTGTTATCAACGATGGTAAGATTCTCTTTACAGATACACAGCAGAACATTGAATTAGAACTTCCTAATATCAAACTCGGATTAAAGGGACCTCTTGATAATTGGAATCATAGGGTAGAAGGCTCTATTGGTGATGGGAGTTTTATCCTAAATGGAACCAGGTTACCAACAGGCCGTTTGGAGAATATAGATTTTTCACTTTCAGCGAAAAGTGGTGAGTTATCGGAAACCCTCAAATTACAACTGGGTAACTCATTTTTAGAAGTAATGGAATTCGAAAGAAATTGGGATAGCGGAGAATGGAATACACTTGTAGAGATAACGATTGATGCGACAGATGTGCAAAAGTTGCTTGGTAACGATACGCAACTTGCAGGATTAGGCAAAGTGGTATTGAATTTAACGGGAACAGATTCGACTCTAAATGGAACACTCGAAGGAACATCTGAGGCACTTTCCATCAAACAAATTCAGAGCGCAACAGATTCATCTGAATCTAATATTAGACAAATAGACGTTAAAGAATTAGCCTTCAATACGACCATAAATTTAGAGGAAGTTCCGAAAGTAACGTTGGACAAATTCAGTGCTCAGCTTGCAGATGGTACACTCACTGGAAGTGGCAGCGCGAAATTTGATAATATCTCTCAAGGTAACTTAATGGAGCGATTACAGCATTTTGTCAACCAACCTATCACCTACGACAGTAGTTGGCAAATTGAAAATATTCAGTTCCGTTCATTATTATCAATGTTTGTTGAATTGCCAGCAGAGACACCTCAAATCGAATCTGGAATATTTACTGGTTCAGTGCAGATAAAAGGGAACACAACAGGTAATTTTCACCTTGATAGCAATGTAGAACTTTCAGAAACGAATTTA
This sequence comes from Candidatus Poribacteria bacterium, assembly GCA_965221425.1. Classification (GTDB taxonomy): domain Bacteria; phylum Poribacteria; class WGA-4E; order WGA-4E; family WGA-3G; genus MSPOR6. The sequence goes on from OZ244889.1 coordinate 5,227,227, forward strand.
CTTGTGGGAGATGGACTAAAACCTACCTCTCTAAAAGATTCCTCTCTGAATTTGGAAATATCCTCAACCTCTGAGAACGGTTCAAGTATCACTGTAGAAGGCACCATAGACAGTACAACCGTTGCCATTAGTGGTTCCTATGAAAGTCTTAATGTCCAACTTGAGAGTGTTGACTTTGGGAAACTGTTTGAAATTTTTAACACAATTCCTTTCAAAGGGATCGGACGCATTACTGTAGAAATAAAAAAAGATGGCACTGCCAGTGGATATGCAGAGGTACCTGAGGCATTTTATTGTCACAATGATGATGACCCCATTCCAGTGGGTCGTTTAACCGGAAATTTTCGGTATGTAGATCGGGTTGTGTATTTTGAAAACGCACATCTGACAAAACAAGGTGGTACAAGTGTTTCCATTGCGGGCACTATTGGTATAGATGGCAAATTACCAGCAAATTTTCGCATAGTCCCTGATCCGCTTGTGCTGGATGCTGACTATAACAAACTCTTTTTTACAGTAGCCTACCCCATTGAAGGCAATATGAAGGGTGAATTAAAATTATACGGTCAGCTCATTGACCACCTTGATGGTGAAGGAAATTTTTCCATCGATTCTGGCAAAGCATGGAACATCAACTTAGATCCTACCACACTACCATTAAAAATAGATGACTACGCACTAACTATCCCCAATTTTGTAATAACGGCACGTGGTCAACAAGTTACTTTCAATGCCAATGTAGAAAGCAATGGTGAATTTGACTTCAGCCTAAAAAATAGCCCGGACAAACCGGTTCAATTGGCTGAACTTGCACGCGCTGCAGACATCGCTGATTTTCCACTTGATGGCAAAATGGGTGTCAACGTTGAATCGTTTAAAAAAAAGGACGAGAACCTCGTTTTTACCACAAAATTTACCTTTTCAGACCTCACATTTGAAGACAATCCGCTTGGTGATGCTTATTTGGATGGTATTTTCATAGAAGAAAAAAATCATTTCAAATTTACAGGAAAAGCACTTGCTGGCACGACTGATATTGAAGGTACAATCAGTAATAGCGAGTCCAATCCATATAAGTTTACCCTTAAAGGTGAAGAAACAGCTGCTGCTCCCATTCTGCGCATTTTTAATCCTGCTCTTGATGCTATTATTGGGACGATTGATAGCACGGTTGAAGTAGAAGGCACAATTGCGGAATTATCCTCTACTGAACCGGTGGAACCTTCTAAAAGACGGGTATATCCTTATGATGTTGACATAATTATTGACAAAACGCTACTTGAGTACAATTCGTTGCGCTTTACAAATCCTAAACCGATGCACCTAAGGTTAGAAGATGATATATTCACGATTTTTGACAGTTCACTATCTGTTCACGGAGATGAATCTCCATTTATTCAGCTTACCGGCACCCTTGATACAAAAACTGAAGAGTTAGACCTCTCCTCCAAGCATAATCAAATGTTAATGCTGGAATCTCTCGGTGCAGCGTTAGGGGTTCCCATTTCTGGTACTGCGCAATACGATTTAAAAACAAAAGGAACTTTAGATAATCCGATTGTTGATCTCAAATGGACAGTCCCAGTGTTAATTGTGGAAACCGAAATAGGAAATATCAGTATAGGTAATGCAAACGGTGAAATAAAATTTCAAGATAATACGCTACATATCAAACCTTTTCAAATACTGGTATTGAATAATCCGTTGCAAATAGGCGGAAATATAGATATTGATCAAAATGTATTTAACAATTCTAAACTAAATTTTGAAATCAGCGGCGACAATCTTGATTTAGCAAAGTTTTCTGACTTAATTCGGAACAGTTTGCCTGTTGAAGCTGCGAAACACTTGACATTAGACGAATCTACCGTAATTCAAGGAAACATCGGAATTTCACTGAATGTATTAGGTAGTATAACAGCCCCTGTTGTCGATCTAAATCTACACACAATCGAAAATTACCCTATTCACTTCGGTGTATTTGCGAAACCGATCACATTGGAAAAACTGCATGCGCTTACGACTGTCACAAAACAGTCAGTAGAGGTACGAGACTTAATTGTCAATGGACAGATCGGGAAAGGCAGTTTTCAGATAAATGGAGAAACATCATTTTCAACTCGCAACGGAGAGGAAATGATGTTTGACATGGGAACATCTTTTCAGAAATTGGAGATTGGTGATTTTGTCACACTTTACCAGCAAAAATCCTCTTTCGTAAACGGTCTGATTAGCGGTTCGGCAAAAATAGCTGGAACAGGTTTTACCCCCGATCGTATAGCAGCATCATGTAATATAGATGAACTCAATTTACATGCACACAACTATCAATTTTCTAATACCGGACCTATAGACTTCAAATTAAATAACAGCGGTATCATTTCCCATTTTCCTTTACAGATCACCTCCCCGGCAATAGATACCAAAGTAGACGTCAACTTAGATGGTTCACTTACTACGCCAAACATATCCGCAGAATGGCAAGGAACACTCAACTATCCGTTACAGTGGCAAGGCAACGTTGAATACGCAAACAAACGGATTAAATTAGATACTAAAATTATCAATAATGGCGATAGTCTAACCCTCAGCGGCACGATCCCGTTCGATTTGACTTTGGCAGAAATTGATTTATCAGAACGCTTCCTTGAAGCACCTATTGAAGTTTATCTGCGCGGAAATGAATTACCATTGACTTTTTTTCCGGGGGTTGATGCTGTTTTTTTTGCTACGGAAAGCGTTGTAGATATTGATTTAAAACTTCAAGGCACTACACGTGCCCCATATTTAGAGGGAGATATATTTTTTCAAGCACCACAACTCCATCTCAACAATTTCGATCAACAGTTTGAGAACGTGACGGTACAGCTTGCTGCTCGCAAAGATGTAATTAAGTTCACAAAGTTCCAATTTGATGTAGAAGGCGAAACGTGTAATCTCAAAGCGGGTGGATTACAACTCAACGGTTTGACACCGGAACGATTTGAGTTGACTGAACTAAAGTTAAAACAATATCCTCTCAGTTCGATTCTACGGCAAGCACTTCCACAAGATAGCTTTGAGGAGGTGAACGGATATGTAGAGGCTACGCTTACAAAATTGAACATACCACTTGAAAAATTTTTTGAAAATGGTAAAAAAATCCCAATTCCGAAAGGACGCGAGACAATCACCTTTGACGCTCTCACTCAGGAAGCAACAGCAGATTTTACTATTGATAATATATCTTTAGGGTTTACTGCCTTAGGTCAGCAATTCCGTTTTGAAAATCCCGAACAAATTTTTATCACATTAAAAGATTCTGGCACATTCAGGGTTAAGGGGATTAAACTCGAAAATATTATTCCGACTCCTTCTGCTGTAACTGAGGATCCTCTTGTTTTTACCTGTTTTGGGGCATGGAACATGCGGGGGGGTATATCTGCCCACCTAAAACTGGATAATTTCAATATCTCTATTTTAGATTCATATCTACCTTCAGAATATAATGATAAATATGAAAAGAAAGGCACGTTATCAACGACTATTGATATTACAAACACTTATGCAGAACCTGAGATAACAGTCGAACTCATGGGCGATGATCTCGCGATTAATGACGCAAACATTGATGAATTCAGTGTAGAACTGCAGTATAGCTACAAAGATCGGCAGTGGACAATTTCTGATGATGAGCCTATCCTGAGATTAGGAGAGAATCAACTTTCCTGTATGGCGAAAGTGCCATACCTGCTTTCTTTCGCTAACCTCCAAGCAGAACCGTTATCAGACGAGATGGAGATAAGACTTGATTTTCAATTGAAAGAACTTGGGTTTTTGCCACTTATGGACCCCTTTATTCAATCTGCAAGCGGAAAAGGTTCAATCAACGCGACTATCAGTGGAACGCCAAAAGCTCCACAACTCACAGGCAGCGGAAAATTTGAAGAACTTAAACTTGCCCGTTCACCTATTTTTTTAGAGGATACTCACGCCCAGTTTAAGTTCACCGAATCAAAACTCACAATAGAACACACTAAACCCATAAATGGTCAATTGAACGGTGGTAAATTTTCTGTCAGCGGTAATATCACATTAGATTGGTCTGAGACAGATGATGTTAACCTTACAACGAGTTTAGACCTTACAACGAGCTTATCAGATTGCACCTTTACCGAACCAGGAAAATATGAAATAACCGTAAATTCTGACGATTTTCGGTTACATGGCAACATTAAAGATCTGATTCTGGAGGGGTACGTTAAAATTGACTCCGGATATTACCGACAGGATTGGAATTGGGAAGACGTACTGAATGCGTTCTCTGCTGGTACTGTAAGTGAATCAGATCTATTCGTGTATGCTCCAATCTTGAGCGAACTTGACTTAAATGTAAGAATAGATATACCAAACAACTTTCATCTGCGTTCATCAATCGGTGGGAATACTAACATTGAAATTGCTTGTAACGGTCAACTCACAGGGGCGATTCAAGAACCGCTTTTTACAGGTACTGTTTCCATCCTCAACGGGGAAATTAGTACTGTGATACGCACTTTTGAGATTGTTGGGGATTCAACAATTACAAACACAAGCCCAACGGCTTTCAATCCAGAGTTAAATATCTTTCTCGAAATCCCGAACCCTATCCGTGGTGTCCTACTAAAAGATGGAAGCACAGCAGACCTAAAGATTACAGCAACGATAACCGGTGTTCTTGAAAACGGCGATATTGACAAAGCGAAGATTAATTTTTATGCAGAACCACTTAACTCCTCCACTACTGAATTCATTAGCGAGGCAGATATACTTACGCTTCTTTTGCCGGGGAATTCCTTATCACTATCGTTGGGTGGGTTCATCGTCACAATTTCTAAAGGTTATTCGGACGAACGGTACATCGTCGCAGAATATCCGTTTTCCCTATTTGGCAAAAAAATACCAATTAAAGTAGAAGGTGAAGGGAAAGACAAATATGGTGTAGATGTTCAATTACTGGAGGAGCGTTTCTAAAATGTATAAATCGAATTTGAAACATACACCGAATTCGTTTTTTATTTCTCCGATAAAGGGACATATATTTTGTGCACTAATACTAATGCTTATCTGTTTCCTTGCTCTTGAACCTATCTTCGGAGAAGTTACGGATGCATCCCATGAAACCTTACAACAAAAGAAAGTTGTAAAAATTGAGTACTTTATTGACAATCTTCCTGTAGAAAACATCGAAGAACTTAACACCCTAAAAGAATTAATCTCCGTAACGGTTGGCTCACAGTTTTCGCGTTATACTATTCAACAAAGTGTTAGCTCACTTTTTAGCTCACAAAAGTTCATACAGGTTGATGTTTATACTTTAGGAACGCCTGAAGGCATTGTGCTTAAATTTGATTTAAAAAAAGTAATGCCCATCCAAAAAATTGATATAATCGGTGTACCACCCAGTGAACTTAGGCGTGCAATCCGTGCTACGATAAGATTAGAACCGGGAGAAATGTATGTCCCAATAATGGCAAAAAAGGATATCAATTCTATTAAAGCAGTATGTGCTGATTTCGGTTATTTTCGTGCAGAGGTAGAAGAAAATGCAATTGCCTCCAAAGGAAGCTTAATATATCAGGTCGATTTAGGTGCCCCGACACTTGTCTCTGACTTTCAAATTCAAGGAAATTCAACTATATTCACTGAACAGATCAAGGAGGTATGTCGCACTCATGTTGGCATGATCTATCGTAAATCTACCGTCAATGAAGATATTGTGGTAATTCGTGAGCTTTATAGAAAAAGATACTATCCGAGTACTAAAATTGAGGCTAACTTTGCTAACAAAGTCGGTGTGTTAACACTTGATATAACTGAAGGCACACAACTATTGCTTGATTTTGCAGATGAGAGCGGGGAACCTATTATTCAGGACTCCTTTGTGCGTAATTTTCTGGCAAAATTGGGTATCAGCCAAAAAAAATCTGAACGGGACCGACTCAGAAGCAAAATAGAACCTTTAATAAATGAACGATCGCAGTGGGAAGCAATCGTCCAATCCCACTTTGAAGCAAAAGGTTACCACGGAACAGAAGTAAAATCGAGGATCTTAACGAATTCCCCACTTCATATTGAATTTACTGTTAGACGCGGCATTCGTTATAAAGTGACGAGCGTCACATTTACGGGGAATACTGCTTTTTCTGATAAAGAACTATTGCGTGAGATTGAGATGAAGCCCTCTCAACTCTTTCAAAAGCGCATATTTTCTCAGCAAGCACTATTAAGAGATAAACAACGTTTGGCAATTTTGTATGAAAAAGCTGGATATCCTGATGCTGTAATTAAACCGCCGCATTTAGAAAAACGTAGTTCTAATCAGAATTTTGGGGAGATCGAAATACATTTTACGATAATTGAAGATCGTAAAGAGGTGATTAATCGGTGTCAGTTTATCGGGAACAAAGCATTAAGCACTGCTACACTCCTTGATGCTTTACCAAGTAAATCTCAGGCACCGAATGCCCGGCTTGTTCGAAAAAATTATGAAAATGCAGTACTTAAAGCATATCAAGACCTGGGTTATATAGATGCAGAAATTGTAGATATACAATATCTACATAAAACAGACACACCAATTTTTCAGGTAGAAGGTAATTTTTCTGAGCAATTGGATGCAGGTACGTTACCGAAGAAATTACGTGATGCATTTAAAAAACACGGTTTTTCGCTGGCTGGCACATTATCTACACAAATGGGTGAAGAATGGAGTATCCAAGACATTGATGGGCACGCTCGTTATACGCTTGAGCAGGAAAAAGAACATCTGTCGGTTTTTGAACACAGCGTTTTACAGTTTGAAATTTTCGAAGGGGATCAAATAGTATTTGGCACATTTAATTTTATTGGTGACACTGGCGTTAAACCGAACGTTCTGAAACGCGAGGTTACCCACTTGCAAGGTGCTCTCTACACACCAGACAAGATAAGTCAAGCTATCGGGAACCTCTACAGTACAGGCATTTTTGAGCGGATCCGCGCCGAATCTATAATCCCAACAGCTTTAGAAAGTCAACCACTCAATTTTGGAAATGATACGCTACCAATTCTATCTTCACCACAGCCAGTAGTCAGAGATGTTGAAATTAGACTCCAAAAACGGAAACCGCGTGCTATTGGCGTACGGGTCGGTTATAGTTCTTCTGATGGGCCACGCGGGACAATCGCTCTGAGTCACCTCAACCTTTTTGAGCGAAACATCCGATTTCGTTTACGGGGCAGACAGGGAACACTGGGCTACCTATACGATACAACATTAACGGAGCCTTGGTTCATAGGTAGAACAAGTGGCAGCCTACAATTTTTGGCAAGAAAATTGGAAGAAGATGACGACGTTCGGGCATTGCAAGGAAGTTTTAGTCTCAGCAGGAAGTTATCCAGGGCACACAGACTGAATTTAGAATACAGTTATCGCGACTTAAAAGATACTTCAGTAACATTTTCCGAAACGACAGTAAGTAGTTTACGGTTCTTATGGAGGCAAGATAGTCGAATTCCACCACTGAACCCAACATCGGGTATGTTTAATGAGGTTACCGTAGAGTACGCGGGCGGTTTTTTGGGAGGAGAAAGTAGTTTTATTAAAACCATAGCCGACACCCGTTATCTCCGAAAATTAAATGAGTGGGGATTCGTGTTAGCAACAGCTCTCCGATTCGGTATTACCACGGGGCTACAAGCAGGCCGAGGGGTAGAATTAATTTCTTTTGAACGATTCTGGGCAGGTGGTAGCACTACAGTCAGGGGATATAAAGAGAGAGGACTGGGCCCTAAGGACCTTACCGGCAAACACCGCGGCAATGTTCAGTTTATTTTTAATACGGAATTGCGATTCCCGATTTTCGACCCAATTCAAGGTGTTTTCTTCTTTGATGCGGGCAACGTATGGGACACGGTAGAAGATATTGAATACAACAAATGGCTGCCATCCGCAGTTGGTGTAGGATTACGATTAAACTTGGGGCCTTTCATTGGTGGAGTTGATTACGCTGTCCCGCTCATCTCAATCCCAGGTGTGTCAACAAACACAATCTATGGTCGGATAGGCACTACATTTTAGAAGAGTTAGCTTACTCTGATGGATCATAAGGTTTTCCGAGTGCAAGTGGTGCTTCTGCTTTTCCGACAAAACCTGCCAACACCGCTAAACAAAGCGCAAAAGGTAACATCAAAAACCACTGATATTGTACATCCCACCCAAATGCTTGGAATCGATTTTCCAGTGCAAACCCAAGACCAAAAAGTAGTGCAGCCCCACATGCTTTCACTGGATGCCACTTGCCAAAAATTACGATAGCCAACGCAATGAATCCGCGACCGGATGTCATTCCGGGTGTAAAAATGGGCACATCCGCAAGTGATAGGTATCCGCCTCCGATGCCTGCCATAGCCCCAGCAAACAACAAACACATCGTCCGTAATAGTGAGACATTTGACCCGACAGTAGAGATCGCTTTTGGATGTTCGCCACAGGCGCGAACTCTTAGACCGAGTTGTGTATGATATAGAAAAAAGTAGACGCAGGGTACGAGTAGGAAAGCTATGAAAACGATTATATTATGTGTAAAAAGTGCGTCTCCAAACAATGGAATGTGTGACAGAACTGGCATATCGAATTGTTTGAAATACGGAACACTCTGCGGGCTACCTGTCTTCCCAAATAAACGTACATATACGACCTCGGTAAATCCTAATGCCAATAGTGTTATTGCTGTGCCGATAACAACTTGATCTCCACGCATTCTTATTGCAAAAAACGCAAATAGGGCAGCAGTTAATAATCCACTCAATCCTGCAATTAAAAGCCCTACCCACGGGGCAAGAAACGGTAGTCCTGCGGTATAAAAAGAGCCTACCATTCCAAAAAGCGCGCCGATGAGCATCATGCCTTCAATACCGATGTTAATCACACCAGCGCGTTGTGCCACCACTTCTCCTAATGCAGCAAGTAATAGGGGAGTTGCTCCACGAATTGTAGCAGCGAGGATATCTTCAAGTATTGCTATAATATCCATTTTTTCACACCTGTAATCACATATATTGGATGAATTCTATATGGTAGATTTTATAGTAAAACCTATAATTTATAATCAATAACCTAAGTTGCTACCTTGTAGCATAATCTGTTAGATTGTGCATATTAGTCCGCAAACTGACAGTTTGCGCTACAAATATTGGCTAATTATCAGCATATTTTCATTTAAGGCAGTGTTTCCGTGTCTAAAAACTTATAGGTAGCAACTTGGATATTAATAGGACACTTCTGTAGCGCAAACTGTATGAAGATTAAAAAATAAATTAGGTAATTCGTGGAAATATCCAGCAGAATACGCGTATGGTATTCTGCATTGGTTATAAACCGCACCTACCGGGTTTGGGGAAAATTAGAATTACCCAATTAAAACTTAATCTTCATTTAGTTTGCGGACTAATATGCACCATAAGTGTCAATTTAAGAAAACATAAGAATTATTATGTGTACTTTTCAATACACCCGGTTATTGGGTTTATCCTATCTTTAGTCCCGTAGGGACGATATGTTTATAGAAAAACGTTGAACAACTCCTCTTTAGTCCCGTAGGGACGATATGTAGAAAAAATGTTGTTGGGAACACATATCGTCCCTACCAAATCAACGCCAAATGCGTGTGTGGCATTTTTGGCGGGACTGAAGACGCTACCACAGCGGATTTATCCGTTGAATTGATGTCTATGGTTTGCGTCAAATATGCACAAACTAAATGAAGATTAAAAAATAAATTGGGTAATTTGCGAGGTTAGGAAACCTCGCCAGCAGAGATGTACACATGCTGCTGGCGAGGTTTCCTAACCTCGCGCCCTTACTGAAATATTTATTTAAACTTCATACAGTTTGTGCTACAATTTCTGCTGTCCGTTATGTTTACGAAAGAATTTTACAGCACTTGCTCCAATGACGAAAAGGAGGATTATTGCTTGCATCATCAACGTGACTTGTCTGGAAATGCCGACCTCCGCCTCCATGGCAAACGAACCTTTGGCAAGTGCCCCAAATAACAGTGCTGTTGCAACCGTCATCAGTGGGTGCAACTTCGCTAATAATGCAACAGCAATTGCTGTGTACCCGTAATCTGGTGAAAAATTTTCGGTAAGCCGATGAGGGACGAGTGCCATGATTTCAATTGCGCCGCCGAGACCGGCAAGTGCCCCGCTTATGAAAAAAACGCGGAGTGTGTTATGTGAGATCGAAATTCCTGCCGCTTCTGCTGCTGCGGGTCCCTCTCCTACAGCACGGAGTTGATACCCAAACGTTGTACGAAACAGAACAAATGTCAAGACAATAGCTAATGTCACGGCAAGACCAGTGCCGAGATGAATTCGATGTGATTCAAAAAGGCGTGGTAGGAACACCCATTCAGCTATCGGATCGCTCTGTGGTCCTGTTTTTGATGTCTCCTGTAGTGGTCCACCGTCTATCATTAAACTCACAAAATGAATCGCAATGTAGTTCAACATAATTGTGCTAATCACTTCGTTCACACCCCGTGTTACCTTAAGAATAGCGGGAATAATTCCCCATATACCACCGCCTAAGATTGTAAGACTGAGACAGAGCGGTACTGCTATCCATGAAGTATTTGGAAGGAGTATTGCTATCTTCGTGCCAAACCATGTTGCCGCTAAAACACCCATTAGAAACTGCCCTTCAGCCCCGATATTCCACATTCCACACCGAAACGCTATGGCAACAGAAAGCCCTGTCATAAGAAAAGGGGTGCTTTTTACCAATGTTTCACTTATCGCGCTTACAGAACCGAATGTTATGTCAATAGCTGCAGCATAAGCCTCTATCGGATTATAGCCAAACAAAAATATAATAATGCCATTTGTTATGAAGGCACTCGTTAAAATCAAGGTTGGTGCCAATATCCATAGAAAAAAAGGCAGTATTATTTTTCCTACGCTGAGAGAAATAGATATTGTCTTACGAAATAAGGCAGAAAAATTAAACATCTGGATCCGTTTCTCCTGTCATCAATAGTCCTAACGCTTCAATGTTATCACGGTGTGCAGTGGCTTCAATTAGTCTTCCTCTTGACATCACATAGAGTCTATCACTCATTTGCAAAACTTCGTCTAACTCCGTTGAAATCAGTAAAACAGATTTTTTTCGGTCTCGTTGTGCAAATAAATTTTGATGTACGTATTGTGCAGCATTGATATCTAATCCACGGGTGGGGTTAACTGCAACAAGAAGATCGGGGTGAGGCGAAATTTCTCTGGCGAGAACAATTTTTTGTTGATTTCCGCCTGACAAAGCAGACGCAGGAATGTTGGCGGAAGATGGTCGAATATCATAAGTGTTAATAAGCTGCGTCGCGGCTCTATTTTTTGCTTTCTGACTTATTATTCCGCGTTTCGCTAAATGTTCAAAGTGTGTGATGTTCAACATCAGATTCTCGGCTATAGAAAACGAAGTAATTATGCCCATTGTACGTCTATCTTCTGGAATGTAACCGACACCACATTTGCGAATGTTCTTTGTTCCAGGCGGTTGTCTGCCTAAAATCTCTACCGCTCCTGAAGTAATAAGACGTAATCCCATAATGGCTTCTGCCAATTCACGTTGACCGTTACCGTCCACTCCGGCAATGCCAACAATTTCACCACGAAATGTTTGTATAGAGACATCCAAAACTGCGTTTTCATTGCGGCTTCCCGGAACTGTTAGTCCTGAAACATTAAGTACTAAATCTGTTGTCGCTTTATTTTCTTTCCGTTCTACTTCCGAGAGTTCTTCACCAAGCATTTCTCTTGCAAGTCCAGAAGCAGAAAGTTCACCTGTCTTTCCGTGATATACCTTCTTGCCATGTCTCAAGACTGTAATCCTATCACTGATTTCCAAAACCTCCTTCATTTTGTGGCTAATAAAGATGATTGATCGGTTATCAGCTTGTAGTGCACGCAGGATTTTAAAAAAACCGGTTACTTCTTGTGGACTGAGAACTGCTGTCGGTTCATCAAGTATGAGAATACGCGCGTCCACTGCGAGGGCTTTTAGAATTTCAACCCGCTGTTTCAATCCTACTGAAAGCGTGCGGACAAGCACACTCGGATCAACAGCCAAACCGAACCTGTTTGACAGTGCTTCAGTAAGTCGGATTGCGTCATTTTTTTTATAACGAAACGTGCTGAGTTTTGAGGAGATTCTATTTTTTTCGGGCGGGGATTCCGTATCAGATTCAATAGAGTCTGTTTTTCCATCTTTTGAGCTGAATTGCGCAACAGTGAGTGCGATGTTTTCAGCAACAGTGAGATTCTCAATTAGCATAAAATGCTGATGCACCATGCCGATGCCATTCGCAATTGCGTCACGCGGGGATTTGAATATTTTTGATTCACCAAAGATACGAATGTTCCCATCTGATGGTTGGTGAAGTCCATAGATGAGATTCATGAGGGTGGATTTTCCGGCACCGTTCTCCCCTAAAATCGCGTGGATTTCTCCGGCTTGCAGTTCAAAATTTACATTATCGACGGCGACAAGGTTACCGAATGTCTTTGTGAGGTTCTGAAGTTCAAGGATGTTTTCTGTTTCCATCTACACCATACACCATTTCTCAGCTCTGGCAGTTGTCAGTTCTCCATCGTAAGCAACAAACCGAAGGGCAATCTTCCACGTCTCATTTTGGGGAGTTGAAATAGTACCTGTTTGCGTAGGATTATAGAGTGCCATGCCGTAATCCCGAATGAACCACGGACCGCGAATTCCTTCATCAAGTATCATCATAAAGACACCCAAATGACCGTGCCCAGGCAATTGATTTTGGTATGCTACAAAATCCGATGTGTTTTCGTCTATGACTTTGACTTTTCCTCTGCGGTTGTTGTCACCAATGACAACGCCACCCATAATAGGCAAAAGTCTTGGTTCAACACGCATGCCGATGCTTCCATACTTGGTTTGTGGGTATTCAACGTCACCATAGTTCGCAATCTTTTCACTTGTCATTTCGCATACCGTGCCATCGGCAACGGAATATAGATTGACAGTTCGAATCTCGTCAATTAAAGGCTCTTCGTTAGCATCGCGCCAGATAACCTTCTGAACGAATTGAACACCATCTGCATGTGGTGCTATATCAATTTCTTTCTCAGTTTCCATACGCCCCAAATTCTCAAAGAGTCTGTCTGTAAAGGAACGGCGCGGCGGTGCTCCCCAAAACCATGCCTCCCGTTCGCCAACCTTCACAGGTGCTTGTCCTACAAAGATGCCGTTATGAAATGGATGGTCAAAAGCGAATTCCTGAATTACGGTGTGTCCAGCAGGCGTATAAAACGGAAAGACATAGGGACGGTAAAAATTGGCACCGACACCCCCTAAACAACGACTCGTGTCGGTGTCAACAACTAAATGTGTTCTGGCATTAACTATTACTTCATAATTGCTCATTTTTCACCAAATTTTGATCAATATGTCAATTTGAAATGCTGATCGGCGCGCTTACAAAGCGCGCCTACTTGTGAATTTAAGAGGCGCAATGAATTGCGCGACTACAAACGCTGTAACCGCTAAAATAGGCAGACTGCGTAATTCCTACATTCTGCATAGAAGTATATCCTATATTTACCCATAAATGTCAATTTAGCCCTTATTTTCTTGTTGGAGGGTTTTGTACCCCAATATGATATTCTGTGGAAAGGAACCTTGTAACCTGAAAATCGGGGTTGAAAACCCCTCCAACAAGAACGTTCACGAATAGGTGGCAACTTGAGTTAATTTAGATGTTTTTCAAACCAATCCAAAATTCGTTTCTGGTAATCAGTCCGGTGTTCAGGCCGCCATTCAGTGGCAGGATGTCCTTCACCTCTGTACCATACAAAAGTTGCTTTCTTCTTAAGTCTACGTAATCCAGAAAAAAGTTCTCCAGATTGTGCGTAGTCAGCCCCTCCAAAACCTTCACCGCAATAAATGAGTACAGGGGTTTCAATCTTATCCAAATGAAATATAGGTGAGTTGTCAACATATTTCTGTCGTTGTTCCCAGAGCGAACCGCCCATACGTCCCTGTCCTTCTTCTGCCCAACCAATGCCACTACTATGTCCCTGTTTAGAAAGTCTCCCATAAACGCTGGTCAGATTGTAGATACCACCACCGCAAACTGCGGCTTTGAAACGGGTGGTTTGTGTTATGAGTCCAACTGTGCAATATCCACCGTAACTGAATCCCATTATTCCTAACCTATTTTCATCGGCGATACCCATTTCAACTACCTCGTCTATTGCAGGTAGGACAAATCCTGGCATATCTACTAATGAATCGGTAGATTCAGGTGGCATGTCAACACCGAGAACAGCAAAACCTTGGGCAGCAAGGAGTTGAAAGTTAATTTCTTCAACAGCCAACCCGAAAGTGTAAACCTTTCTTGATAAGTCCTGACCGGGATAGACCTTCGTAATCAAAGGATAACGTCTTCCTTCCTCATAGTAGGCAGGCAGAATCAAAACACCTCGTA